>CBDFNH010000008.1:0-4046701 GCA_965250075.1 Mariniblastus sp. | reverse complement strand
TCAAGCTACAGAATCTTGACCGCTGGTATGGCAGCACCCAGGCAGTCAACAACGTATCCTTCGAAGTCATGCCCGGCGAAGTGTTCGGATTCATCGGTCCCAACGGTGCCGGGAAAACGACCAGCATGCGTATCCTTGCCACGCTGGATGTTCCAGACGGAGGCGAAGCCTGGATCGACGGGTTCTCGGTCATCGACGACCCCGAATTCGTTCGACAGCGACTTGGCTTTATGCCCGACGGGTTCGGCACGTATCCGAATGTTAACTGCGAGGAGTACCTTGATTTCTTCGCTCGCGCCTACGGTCTGCGCGGTTCCGACCGGCGGATGGCCGTACGCAACGTCATGAGCTTTACTCAACTTGATGCGATCGCGACAAAACCGGTCGACGGACTTTCAAAAGGGATGAAACAGCGGCTCTGTCTCGGTCGAACTCTGATCCACAATCCATCCGTGTTGATTCTGGACGAGCCGGCGGCGGGACTCGATCCACGCGCGAGAATCGAATTGCGGGACATGATTCGCGAACTCGCAGCTCAGGGAAAATCGCTTCTAATCAGCAGCCACATTCTGACCGAACTCGGCGAAGTTTGCGATCGCGTGGCGATCATTGAACAGGGGTCGTTACTGGCCGTCGGCACGGTCGATGAACTTCAGTCCGGCGCCGCAACGTTCGCCGGCCATTCGTCCATGCCGGTCATCGCGGCCGGTCGAGTCAAAATCGAATCGACGATTGCCTCGGACATTCCTACTGCCGTCAGCTGGATTCAGAACCAGCCTGACATCGATTCCGTTTCCAGCAACGGCCGGAAAATCACGTTCGAATATTTCAGCGATACCGATCAAAAAGCCGACCTGCTGGCAGCGATGATCGCCGCAGACATCCGCATCGCCGGATTCACCAGCAAACAGGTCTCGCTCGAAGAAGCATTTCTGCACGTTACACGAGGAAGGGTTCAATGAGTGAATTTGACAACTCCGGGAACTCCGACCCCGCCAACGGTGATCCGATAAACCGCGTTCCGGAAAACGGCGATGAAATCGTGGATGCGCAGACGATTCCTGATCCGATCGACTTCAAAAACACAGGCGGTGCGGTCGCGCTGCAGTCGTCGATGGCAGCGGGTGGACCGAAGGCTCACAGGTTTACGATCGCCGGGAAAACCGGACGACTTGATCGCTGGATCGAATCTGCCAGCGAATGGTTCAGTTCGATACTTGTTAAAGAAGTGCGCCAGTCGCTCAAGAGCCGCTTTTTCGTCTGGCCGTTTTTCTCATTGCTGGTTGTCGTTCTCATCTGGGCACTCGGTGCGATCGGCATTTCAGCCTACGAAAACAACCTGAATCAGGTCGGACCGGTATTGCTGTGCGGATTTTTTGATATCCTCGGCTTTCCATTGTGCATCATCATTCCCTACGCCGCCTTCCGGTCGCTGGTTCACGAATTCGAGGACGGCACACTACAGCTGGTTTCGATCACCACGCTCAAACCGTATCAGATCATCAGCGGAAAACTCGTCAGCGCGCTGTTGCAGATTGTGATCTATCTATCGATTCTTGCTCCGTGCATTGTGTTCACATATTTACTGCGCGGCGTCGATATTATTCAGATCATGCTCGCTCTCGGAGCAGCTGTCGCAGGTTCCATCTGTTTGTGTGTCATTGCCCTGTTCCTCGCCAGCGCGTCGCGCCACCGTGCAGTCGGAATTTTTGCGTCGCTGGTTCTACTGGCACTGCTGATCTGGCTTTTCTGCCTGTGGTGCGTGTTGTCGTACGGGATTACTCACGAACTGGACGCCTCCTGGCTCCAGAATCCGGAAATCCAATGCGTGATCTATGCGTTTGTTGCATTCATCGTCACGTGGGCACTGGTGATGTTCACAGCCGCATGTGCCAACATCAGCTTTCCGACCGAAAACCGTTCGACTCTGATTCGGGTCGCATTGCTGATCCAGCACACGGTTTTTCTAGGCTGGTTCCTTTCGATGACCACCACGATTTCCAGGATCGGTGATGAATTTGTTTACACGACGATCATCTTCATGCTCTTCCACTGGCTGATCATCGGAACGATGATGTGCTGCGTTGCCGACGGTCTGTCGCGAAAGGTTCGCCGCGGGCTGCCGAAAACCGTGTTTGGCAAAGTCTTCTTCTCGCTTTTGCAACCTGGCCCGGGCAGAGGTTACCTGTTCGCCCTGGGCAATCTCTGGACAGGAGTTATTTTTATCGGGTTGGTCCTGGCAACTACAGACTGGTTGCCGGACTTTTTTGCAGTCAACATTCCCGGCTCCCAGCTTGAAGATACACTTATTTTTCTACTCATAAACGCAATCTATTTTACGTTTTATCTGACGGTTCTTTATCTGTTTCTCAACGCGATGCCTCGAGTCAGAGCAAAGACCGGTCCGATGTTCGGTTTGCTGGTCGTCATTCTGTTTGTGCCCCTGGTCATGCTCGCCCTTCCGCTTCTTCAACTCGTGATCAACCCCGGATTCAACGACTATTCGATGGCGCATTTTCTTAACGGGATCTACACGGCAGTCGAGTTTGTCGAAGATGATCCGTTCGCCCGCGTTTCCGTCATCGTCGTTTCCGCAGGCACGATGTGTCTCTGTCTACTCTCATTCCTGTACGCTGGCCGCGAACTCAAAGAGAAGGTCGCGGTGGTTCCGGATCGGGTTCAGGAAGAGATCGATTCGGGAAAAGCAACGGCTCGTGCACTTCCGCCGGGCGAGTCGCTTGATGAGATCTTCGGGCCGATCGATGGCGGAAAAAACAACCCGGAAACCGAATGAAGTCAGGATGCCAACGTTCCGTTGCAATGCGAGAAAGCGGGCTCGGCAAATACAGCCGCATGTGAACATTCGGACGAGGCCGCTGTAAACGGTAGTGGACGAGGCCGCTGTAAACGGTAGTGGACGAGGCCGCTGTAAACGGTAGTGGACGAGGCTACGTTGTCGGAATTAAGCAAAACGGCATGGCTCGTTGCCTCGTCCACTACCGCTTTTTCAGCATTTTTAGAGTTGGTTACCCGAGACCGACTTCTGCGCTGGCCCGGTACAAATTCTCCGAGGCGTCAAAGAGATGCACCAACAATGCGGCCCGCGCCCACATCCCGTTTCGCGCCTGTCGAAAATACATCGCCCGGGGGTCCGCATCGATCTCAGTCGGAATTTCGCCAACCACGCTGTCACGGGGAAACGGGTGCATGATCGGCGCGAAGTCTTTCATCACCGCCACACGTTGCTGCGTCAGGTAATACGGGGACAGGTCCAGTTGTTCAATCTGTGATCCGTGCTCACCCGCATTGTGCTCTCGCTGGATGCGGGTCATGTAAACACAATCCGCTGCTGATAACACCGGTTCACCGTCATGCGTCGCGTCCAGAGTCGAAAACTCGTGAATTTCAACGCCTGCCGTTGCCAGGCGATTTCGCAAATCGTTGCCTAAACACAACACGTCGTGCTCGGGCGAAACAAAGAACATCCGCACGTTTACGTACTGCGAAAGTACCGCAGCAAGACTCTTGACCGTCCTCCCGCGACCGATATCGCCGCAAAACAAATACGTCTTGCTGCCCGGTCCACGAATGATGTCCGGGTATTTCGTTTTCAGCTGTGACAACCGCGAAGCCTTCGACGCCGACGACTCGTCAAAGTCAAACGTGCGGATGATCGTATACATATCCAACAGCGCTTGAGTCGGATGTTCGTCGCTGCCCGAACCCGCGTTGACGACCGGCACTGAACGCATCTCCTGGTTCTCCAGCCGGTTCATCATGTAGGCGCAACCTTCCGCCAGTCGTGCCATTTTCGAACGCATAATGATCACATCAAAATAACTGCTGAACATCCGGATCGAGTCCATCTTCGATTCGCGTTTCACTTCCGAGGACGTTTCCGGGTTCCGCACCTCGTTGCAGGTCACGCCAAGAATCTGACAAGCAGCCATGAACGAAAGAAATGTACGCGTCGAGGGCTGAGTGAAATACAACATCGCCCGTTTGTGAGCCAGCAGATTGCGCAGTTGGTCGTTCCCGTGACGATCATTGGCCATTCGCCGGATCATATCCGCCGTCCGGCACAACCGCTCAAGCAGTTCCGGGGTCAGCTGTGATCCGAAGATCATGTGCTTCAAACGGTCGTGACGTTTGAAGTCATTGAGTTTGTCGGCAACATCTCGATCAAACAGTGGCTCAAAACCGGCAAATTCCTGCATGTAAGTTTCCGTAGGTGTTTTTTGGTTCGCGTTTGAAAAACTATAGCCATTCCCCGGTGCGCTGCGCGACTGCGGGGCTATGGAGTTTAACACCTTCGGCGTAACTCGTTTCAACCGCGCACAAAAAAAGCGGCTCGAAAATTCAAGTCGCTTCTTTTCTCAGCCCCTGGCGGCCACCAGGGCTTCGATAATCTCATCTCACGCTACCTGCCGGTCACAGCTGTTTGCATTTCCGCTGGCGGAGCGGTGGTCAATTGACGGGCGATCTGAATTCCAATCCGCAAACCGGAGTCTGCGTCAATCTGCCTGCCACTCGCAGTAGGTCGTGCGACTTCGGTGACGGCATAGTCCGCGTCGACGCCGACCTCACTGATCGCCTTGCCGGTCGGCGAATAAAACTTCGCCGTCGTCAACCGAACTCCGCCTCCGGAAATATTCAGCGGGAAAATCCCCTGCACACTTCCTTTGCCATAGCTCCTCTCGCCAACAATTTTTCCTGCCTGATGATCGCGGATTGCAGCGGCAAAAATCTCACTTGCACTCGCACTGTTTTCATCAATCAGGACAACCAGGGGAAGATTCCACGTTCCCGCTGACTCTGCACGATGGGTGTAGTCTTCGAGCGGATTTCGGCCACGTGTCGAAACAATCACGCCCGAGCCAATGAAACGGTCGGCGACTTCAACCGAAGCCGACAGCAATCCACCGGGGTTTCCGCGAACATCCACAATCAACGATCGCATGCCCTGACGTTGCAACTGCCAGAGAGCCGCATCAAAATCACGTGCCGTCGTCTTCTGGAAATTCGTCAGCTGGATATAACCGACACCACGCCCGGGATCGACCATCCGGACGCCGTCAACACTCGGGATCTCGACACGTTTTCGCTCAAGATCAATGTCCCTGGGAATTCCTCCGCGATCAACAGCGACTCGAACGAAGCTACCTTCGACGCCGCGAAGCATGTCCGCCGCACGTTCACTGCCGACTTTGGCCACCGCCATATCGTCGACTGCGATAATTCTGTCACCACGGGTAATCCCGCCATGCGAAGCAGAACCGCCGTTGATCACACTGACAATTTCCAGATGATCCTTGTGAGTCCGCAACTCAACGCCAAGCCCGACAAAGTTGCCTTCAATCTGCGACATCGTTTCGGTGTACTGATTGCTTGACATGAACGCCGAGTAAGGATCGAGTGCAGAAATCGCTCCACACACAAATTCGTAGACGGTCGCCTGAGGCGCGAGTCCGATTTCCGATTCCATCGTTCGAGCAGCGGTGCCGGCAATCACATAGGCATCGTTCCGCGTTTCGGCTGACAGCTTTCGCAATTCAGCACGAGTCACATCAACCGCCCGGGCAATCTGCTGGTCAGTTACTCCGCGGAGATTCCGCTGGCGGAATGAAGGCGTCTCGAGAGCAACTTCCAGACTCGTTAGTCCGTAGCCTGCCAGTTCATTCCATTGCGGTTCATCAACGTAGTATGACTGAACCCGCAGGAGTACTTCGGCATAAACATTCAGCGCTTTTGTTCCACTCGTTTCAGAAATGGTGCTTAGAAAACTTGTATCCGAATATCGCCGGTCGAGGTCAAAGTGAAGCCTGGCCATCGATCGTCGCTGAACCAGAGCCGCGTTTTTCGGAAACTCCTTCAGCGCTTGTTGGTACAAAGCCAGTGCTTCGCCCCATTGTCCACTCTGTTCGAGTTCGCGGCCCTGTTCCTGATAACCGGTTGGAGACACGGTTTCAGCGACCGCTCCGACCGTGACCGGGTTGCCTGGAGTCATCGACCGGTTCGGCACGCCGGTCCGGGGTAGTTCCTCGTATATCGACACAGGCGGGCCGCTGGACGGCGGCCGCATCGACTTATTCTCAGGCGACCGGCTATCACTCGCAGCGTTCGGGCTACCGTTTTCTCCGTCATACGAAGTCAGCTGAAATGACGAATCGGGAATCGTTGAACGAGCAGATTCCGAATGCCCCGTCGATGGCGACTGCCACTGGGACGCATCGACTTCGCGCGGCTCACGAAACGTTCCGACAGAAAGCTGCGACGAAACCACATCTCCCTGTGTTGCGGAAGTTTCAGCTCGCCACGCGGAAGTTTGTGAAGCGGAATTCGGAGAATGGGTCGCGCCCGAATCGGTTGTCGGGTTGGGAACCGGATCAACAAACGCGCTGGGACTGTAGTCGGGCGGATGGTTTGACTGCCCGGAGTTCAATTCCTGCGCAGCGACATTGGATGTAACAAAAAGAGTGACCAGCAGCGCGATAATCGACGCGGGCAGCCAGTTCCTGAGGGTTGTCTTGGTCCGGGAGTGTATGTCCATAAAAGTGCCATCCTTAGAGGGTGACGTCGCCAGCGGATATTGCCTACGAAATTTGGGAGCGAAGCAATATCCCGGTTCAGTCGAATCAGGGAACAGCTTTGTGCCTCGCGTGAAATCATCACGCTGATAAACAGGTATACAAAGCCGCTGAAAAATAGATCACGTTATTGCTGTAGTCAAAAAAATCTAAACAACTTCTGACCGCGTGATCCGCACAACCCGTGTACTCCTGGATTGCCGGTGCGCATGTGCCTGTCTGCTAAACGGACAGGATAAAAAAACATTTTCTCAAGTTACGCGCGCCGGTAAGTTCAGCCGCTTGTTCCAGTTGAACGGCATCGGGTTGAACGGTGCATCCCTGGCAGAAAGGCTTACGCATCCGGAACGCCAACGGTTCGGTCGGGCATTTATTCACCGTAAAAAGCCGGATCTCAAGGCTGGAACGGGATTGATGGCTCTCTCGTCGATCGCTATGAGAAACGGGTACGAACTCCTGACAGCAGGTAGGCAACGTGACGTGATAGAAGAAACCGGGGCTATCGCCCGTCGGCTGATATCAGCCGAACGGCGCTAGCTGCGGTTTGTTGACGGTCTTGATACGTTGGACCGCCGGGAAACATGACCCAATCTTAGCGCATAAAAAAACGCCCCGTATGAGGGCGTCTCCGGGTTGGCATCCGTAAGCCATAGCCCCGGATCCGGAAAGTAAAGTGTGTGTGCAGATTGTTTTGTTTCGCATGCGTCAAAGCAGGATTGCGATAAACTGTTCCGATTGTTCGCATCATTCCCGTTCGACACGTTTGTTCGTCAGAGAATCTCTTTGTGCATCCTGTTCAGACGTGCTGCTCAGGAATTGCAGGTCGCAGACTGAATCGCCTGTGTTGTTGCACCGTGTGGAGCGGGAACGGCTGATTTCCGCCGCCGCCGTTTTGTCTTTTTGTTGCTCCACTCTTTCGTCAGTGCCTCGAATACTTCGGGAGATTCGTAGCGAACCGTGTCTTTTCCTTCGGGAATCGGACCAATCAGCCCGCGAAAAACGGGCATGCCACGCAATGTTAGATCGGTGCTACAGTCATCGATGCCAATCTGATCATGTTGTTGCTCAAAGTCGTTGAGCGAGTCGTAGTCACGTGTCCGGACCTCTCCGTCCGGGCCTCGCGTGACTATACGAAATATCTTGTCCGCCATTGTTAGCCCCATGTTGGAATGCCGCGAGCGGTTACGCTGACGGCTTGAGTGCAAATCCGCGAGCCGCGTCAAAACGCGGCACGGTGTTCAGCACCCCTGGTTCCAGTTGGGACTTCGATTCCTTCGATGCACTGAACTTCAATAGAGTTATCGGCCACCGCTGCAGATAACGGCACTAAAAACGCTGGCACAATCACTTCAACAAAAAACGATTCAATCGTCATTTTCAAGCGATCAGTTGCAACGTGAAAAACACGAAATTCATGTTCGCGTTTTGACGGATGGAACGAATGGGAGGAGAGAGTTTCAGTTATCACGGCCAACCCCGGGAATGCCGGGAATACAAATGCGACAGGAACACAATTGAGCGAAACGAAACGAAGCCCTGAAGGGGCTGGATTAGAGGTGCCCCTTCAGGGCTGATGTCGCGCCATGTTTTCGCCGTCACTTCACGCTAAGCGTATCGACCTGAATCTTCCCGCCCACCTTGTTCAACTCGATCGTCTTCCGCCTCACGGTCGCATCGGGCGTTCCGAATTCGCGATAGATCGTCAGGTAGACTTTGCTGCGCATGTCGGTTCGATTCTGGTTGTTGGCAAAATAATTCACCAGCAACCGGTACTCGCCCTCAGGAGCCTGCGGCAACGTGTACATCTCCGGCCCAAAACCGTCCGTGATATCGCGCGTCAATTTGCCGCCTGACCGCGTGTCTTTGTGCTGATAAAAGCACTCTTCACCTGACGGCTCGATGATATGCAAATCGACATCCGTCTGATCGGTGTTCCACATCATCGTCACAACTACATCCGCCGGAGCAATGCCGAGTTTTTCAGTCAGCGATTCCAACCGCGCCGTTGCGTAGTCTTTGATTGTCGAATCCGCATCGTCGCTGACAATCCGGTTCAGCAAATGCACGTACTCGGTTGCCGCAATCCGGCGGTAGTCATCGCCCCGATTCGGAAACTGCGCGCTCACCGCAATCTCGTAGTACACGAGTGCCATATCGTGCTGATTCAACTGAGCCAGACACTGCCCCAGAGCCGTATAGACCGATGGATCAAACGGTCGGGCAACCACCACCCGCCGAAGCAGATGATACGCCTGAGCCGGTTGATGCAACTCCATCGCAGTAAAGGCAACGTCGCGCGTGACAACCAGATCGCCCGGATTCCGCTCGATCAAATTGCTCATGACCTTCATCGCCGCGTCGCCGCCCGCAATACTGATCTCTTCCAGATTGCCGGTCAAATCCGCGCCGGAAGGTTTCGCATCCGGCCAGCTTCGTGAAATCGCTTCGCGACGAATCTGAGAATAATCAAGTCGGTCATTCAGCAGCATCTTCGCATACGCTTCACTCAGGTCGTCTTTGGAAACCGGATCACAGTTCAGCGATTCTGAAATCGCCACGACTTCAATCTCATCTAGAGCCAGCTTCAATGCCGTCGGAGTCTCAAATTCAATTCCGGGCATCGATTCCAGCCGATTGATCCAGGCCATCAGTTGAGCCTTCGGGTCGGACAACTTTTCAGAATCCACGTCGAGCGTTTTTGCAATCAACTTACCCGCCGCTTTCGACTTGATCACGAACAGATCTTCTTCCGGTTTGATGTCGAACCGCTGATAGTCCGCTTCCGATTCGAGCATCAACAGCGAACAAGTCGCGCCCGTAATCCGGAAATGCCGTGCATAAGCTGTTGCGACATCGACCACAGTTTCGCCCAGCGATTCCAGCTGACCGACCGCAACCTGACCGTACAACCTCGATGCCAGCGAAGACTTGAGTTCATTCTCAAACCCGATGTCGATCGCTTTTTCTTTTGAACCCTGAGTCAGATTCAATCGCACGCCGCCAAGCGTCGTTGCATCGCCATCGGCAACCCGTCCGACCACCATCAGCGACTGTCCGGGATAAACCCACTTCACCCGACCTGCCGTCATCAGATCTTCGCCGCCATCAACTTCGATACTCTCCAGCAACCATGGACGATTGCGATGCGCCTTGGCAGCCGTTTCGATCTCGGCTTCACTGACGATACTGAAAACCGCACCACCCGTTTCGCCGGCCAGAAAACGGAGATTCGCGATCGCCGTACCATCCAGTCCACTCTGGTACGCAAACAGACTGCCGAGTTCAAACTGTTCGAACTGAGCCAGCATCAAACGCAGGCTTGTTTCGCCCCAGTTGGCCGCACCATCACTGAGCAAAAACAGATCGGGGCGCACCTTGTCTCCAGAAGCCCAGTCCGCTTTACCGACCGCATCGATCGACCCGTACAGATCGGTCGCACCTTCCAATGCAAGCTGCTCGCAATACTCGATCAAGTCCTCAACATTATCAGGTGTATTGGCAACGTATTCTTCTTTCCAGAAATGATTCTCAACATTGAACATCAGCACGCCAAAATGTTTCAGCGAGTCACGGTTGGAATCGAGTGTTGTCCGCATCATGTTCAACCAGACGTTGAATTTGTCCGGCTGACTGCTGAGCGATGTGTCCAGCAGGAACAAAGCATGCGAATTCGAATCCGCGACGACTTCGGGCAGATCCGGTGTGATCCGCGTCGCAAAAAACCCACCCTGGCTCGCGTCGCTGGAACGGAGCACAACCGGTCCGGTGTCAGTCACGTTCAGCTGAACAAACCGTCGCTCCGAATTCGGGACGAAGTTCGGATTGTCAGCGATCACGACCTCTTTTTCTTCTTCGGGTTCGCCAGTTGCAAACGTATCGAACGAGTAGTGCCAGTGTCCGTTGCCTGCCTCATCCTCTTCCAATTCGTCCGGCTTGACGTTCGGCAGCACCGACATCGTTGCTCCGGGCACTTGCAACACGTCCATATTGACGCGGCATTTTCCCGCACTTTCGAGCAACTCGTTCGGCAGATCGAGTTCGTACGTCCATCCGTCGGCCGTACGTTTCAGGTCGACGTCATAGCCGATCACGATTCGATGTTGTTTCTGCGGCATCAAAGGAAACACCCGGGCGATAAAGACCCCGGCACCGGTCCACTCGACCAGCGCCGGATCGACTCGCCGACGCACCGTTTGCGAATACGCGTGTGCGGCTTTTTCTTTTTGCACCATCCGCGATTCTTTAACGTTCTCCCACGTGTCCTGTCGTTGTTGCGAGATCGTTTCAGGTCCGAGCGAAACAAACTGCCGGCCGAACGAAAGAAACTCGTCCGCAATTCTCCGGCCGAAGTCCTGCCCGTCATCGTTTTCGCCGTTAGCTTCACCGTCAAGTTGCCGCTGCAGGTCGCTGTAGTCGATCACGGACTGACCGAACGCGAAGTAGTAGAGCGACGCATCATCAGGAAGCCGCAGCTTGAAATTGCCTTCCAGCTCTTGGGCACGATCGTTGTAGTAAAAGCAATCGATCAATACCCGAGCGCGGAACCCTTCAACCTGCACATGCACCTGCATCCCGTTCAAGTCGAGTTCACCATGGTCGCCGACCATCAGCCGGGATGCGTTGGGAGAAGCCTGCGAACGTCGCCACGTTTTCTGTTTGCGAATCAATGCGTTTCGTTTTCCGATTTCACGCTGCAGCAGATCGACAACTTCTTCCTTTGTAACTTCACCTTCAACGCCATTATCTGCGAGCAACTTGCCGACTCTTTCTGTTGCTTCTTCAACAACAGCCAGCCCAAGCTCTTCGCCGCTCAAACGACGCCCGTCCATTGTTTCTCCTTCGACTTCTGCCCATCCCCTGGAGTCTTTGTATTTAAATTCGATCTGGTCTTCGCCAAGAGAACGGATCATGATCTCTCGTGAGCCCGACGGGTCCACCCGCTTCAACAGTTGTGGAATCAGCTCGTTCGTTTCCGACGAAGGAAGTACGATGGCCCGGTACGTTTCATGGACCGACTCAGTGTCGGGAACCTCTACGGCGAAGTCACCTTGAACGGTTTGTGGCTCCGTTTCCTCATTAGTACCTGCCTCGTCTCGTGTTCGTGATTCGGTGCGCCAACGTTGCACCGGTTCCATACGGGAACGCATTTCAAAACCCAGCGCCGGTTCAGCTGGAATGTCGTCTAGGTTGATCAGAGCTCCCAGCCGCTCGCCGTCGCTTGCAAGTCGTGTTGAGCTGCTACCGTCAACTACGCTTGACCCTACCGTCTCGTCGTTCTTGCCTGTTTCATTCGCCTCACCCGGACGTAGAAAATGATCTCGCTCACCTGCAAATCGGTGATCTATCGCGCCGTTAACGACCGCACCACCAACGATCGCGCCAAAATTGTCTGAGCCCGACTGGCCCTGTGAATCTCCACTCTGTTGAGAGGAGAAACCCATTTCACCGGTTAATCCGCCGACAGCCTGGCCACTGCGTGGTTCGCCACCTTGTTCACCGGACTGATCGCCACTTTGTTGGTCCGGCTGAGCTCCACCTTGATGCCGCCGATTGTTTGCCTCAAAGACACCGTTTAAATTTTCACTGTAGCGAGTCGAATCGAGGGCTTCGATGAGGTTTATACCACCGCCAAGATCAACGTCGAATCCAGACTCGGCATCATCCCCACTCGACGTGGCTTCTTCGATATCTAGTTCGTCAGTATCTGCACGGTGCGGCACGACAAGACTGTCAACAGGCTCCTCGTCGCCGAAATCGTATTCCAGTTTTCTTGCGCTGAGACGGTTCAAATGCTCTTCGATCCTATCTCTTTCTTCCTGGGAAATACCTTTCTCGTCATACTTTCTGGTGAGTTCCAATAGATCCAAATCCGCCAAATCCGACTCCACCTCAACATTGGAGTCTTGACTGGCCACTCGGTCCTCCCCGCCGAACGAAGGCCACCACATTGCAACGGTCAAACCGATCAGCAGCAAAGCCGCAATCGACGCAAGGAAACCTGTCCTGCGATAGAACGGCTGATCGTTCGTTTTGAGCTCGACCGCAGATGCCTGCTTTTGGTCAGCATCAGAACTGACTGCGGCAATCTCCTGTTCGAGTTCCGTCCGCTGCGCTTCGGCGAGTACAAACTTGTTCCGCCCGGAAGTTACCCGCGAGTCAAACAGCGAGCCGACCGCAGCCGTTGTTTCACGAATCTGCTCGACGACACTCTGCAGTTCAGGCGAAGCGTCGATCGCGGCCTGCACTTCGGCGCGCTCGACTGCATCGAGTTCGTCCAACACATACGCGGTCAAACGCGGGTCATTTTTATCAATCATCAATCTAACCTCATATTTTTTCAGTAGCTGAAGTCGCAACGGCTTCAGAGCAACTTCGTAGAACGTTCTTTTGGTAACCCGCCGCGTGAGCAAGGGACGTAGTCAAAGACCACGCGGCCCTTGCTTACGCGGCGGGTTTCCCTGCTGCTCGCTAAAGCTCACCATCCGTTGCTCACGCGGCGGATTTCCATTTTCGCTCGCAGAACCACCAACGACTATGACTCACTCATCGATCTCAATTTCGCGATCGCCGTGTGCAGAATAAAACCGACATTCGTTTTCGTCAGGTCCATCACTTCGGCAATCTCGGCGTAGGACAAACCACCCTCGAACTTCAGCCTTAAGATCTCCTGCTGTCGTTCGGGCAGTTCAGCCACCTGCCTTGCGACCTCAATCGCCGATTCCTTTTTGAGAGCAATCTCGTCCGGCAAAGCACCAGAGTCGTTTTCGCGTTCGAGTGTTGACTCGGCTGTAGTTTTCATCCGGCATTCCTTCCGACAAACATCGATCGCCCGGTTCCGGCAGACGCGGAACAACCACGCTGCCATTCGCCCGCCGTTATCCGGCAGTTGTTTTTGGCGGCACAATTTCAGAAACGTGTCCTGCACAACATCTCTTGCCCGATCGAGATCATGAACAATGCTATCCGCATAGCGCACCAGCGCACCTTCGTGCTCGGCCAGAGCACCTCGTATCGATTCGCGATGCGCAAGCACATCCGATTGGGGATTGGGCGGTTCGGGATCAGCCATGTCCGCCGAAGCTGGCAGGTCCGGCTGACCGGCAATCTTGTTCATGAATTCTCCGGCTCAGGTCGCCGTCTGAAGGTGAATACGAAAGAAGTCCGCCGTCATTAGAACGTTTTTCAGAATTAGTTGCGGATTTGCTGCTGAGTGCCGGCAAATCGTGGCTATGGCTTCCAGCCTCAGCGACCGAGCAAGCACCAACTCAATTTCGGAAAGGGCGGGCTGCAGGAATAGCGGGCAGTTCTCGCGTTGGGCTGGTCGCTGCGTGCTGCGGCAAGGATGCCACAGCCACTTCACTCCGTTATACAAATCTTCTCCATGCGGTTACGATGTCTTTCTCAGTTCCAAAATTCCGTTACGCTGAAAAACCAATGAAGATCGCCATCATCGGAAGTGGAATTGCGGGGCTGACAGCTGCTTATCAGCTCGCGCCCAATCACGATGTCACCGTCATCGAACGGCTCGACCGCCCGGGAATGGACGCCCATCGGACTGCGATTGATCTGGATGGCCAAACGGTTTTCGCTGACGTCCCATCAAGGATGTTTAACCAGGCAGGCTGGCCGACGCTGGCGAATCTGTACCGAACACTCGGCGTCGAAACAGAATCCGTCGATCCGACTCAGTCGTTTTCAACCCGACACGAAGACGGCAACATCGAGACGTTTCTGAAATACTCCGTCGCCCAGCATCCGATGGCCGCGCTCAAGCAGATTCTGTCATCGCCAACAATCAGCCGGATTCAAGTTGATGCCTCCCGGTTAAAGAAAAGGGGGCGTACGGCGCTGCGGAACGGAGAAGCGGGTAACAGGGACAACTTCGTTTCGTTTTCTGAATACCTGCGTCAAGGCAGTTTCCGGCGCGAGTTCATTTACCAGTATCTTTACCCGACGCTTTCCTCGACCATCTGCACCTGCTCGTTCGACGCGCTTGACAATTATCCGGCGGACGTGCTGCTTTCCTGCCTGACAGATCTCAACAGCGAACACGAATTGATGCGGACGACGCATGGAACCGGCGACGTTGTCGAGCATCTTCTCGAACGAGTTGGCACGATTCGAACCGGCGAAACGGTCACACAAATCAAACGCAACATGGGAAACGTTCAAGTCGCCACGAACGCGGGCAGCGAATTTTTCGACCACGTCATCGTCGCCACGCAGGCTAACACAGCTGCAAACCTTCTCAGCAATGCGACAAAGCAGGAACTCGCAATGCTCGCCTCAATCAAATATGGCAACATTGAAATCGCCGTGCACACGGACCCGTCTCTGATGCCGGAAAGGCGGAAAGACCGGTCAACGTTCAACATGATCAACAACGCCGAACACACTGCTGCCATGTGTACAGTCTGGCTCAATCGTTTTCATTCAAACTGGGCAATCGATTCGGAGGTGTTCCAGACCATCGGCCCGGTCCGCGAAATCGATCCGGCCTGTTTGCTTGCGCGGCTTCAACTTCAGCGACCCGTCGTCACCAAGCGGACCGCACCGGCGCTTGAACTGCTTGAGCAAATACAAACCGACGCGGATTGCCGCGTCTGGTTCTGTGGATCGTGGGCTGACTATGGCGTGCCCTTGCTCGAAACCGGCGTCACCAGCGCGAATCGCGTGGCGGCACGCATTGGCGAACTTGCCGTCAGGTAGTTCTTCAACGTGGGATACGCTTCCGGCTTGTCGACAGTCGGAAAAGAACACGAGTCAAGCTGGAAGCGTATCCCGCGTTAGCGCACTACATACCGCTTCGGCAATAACGAAGTCAGCAGAAAAACCAGCGCCGTCGCGATACAGCACAGCAAAATCGTCAACCCGAACAACGCGTACAACGGAGCCATCGCGGCAATCAATCGCGAGATCATCAGCGGAATGTCAGACAGGAAGAACGCCGGCAGCAACACCGCCGCAGCGACAATCGACAACAATAAAAATACTCCGCGACTCGCGCCCCGATAGTCACTCGCACTCGGAGCCATGTGACTTCCAATGCACAGAACCAGGTAGATAAACGCCCAGAAACGGATCGTGAATAAATTGGTCCATTGCAAAATCCCGCCGCAAACCGCAACGATACTTCCGGTCAACATATCGACGGCACCACCCGGTCCGACCGCCGCTTCACCGTCAGCCGCCAGATCGCTGCGACTCGATTCGATCGCCGCGCGGGCTGCATCCGGATAGAACATCCACAACAACACCGCCAGCGCAATCGATCCGCCGGCCAGCGGCGCGATCCCGATAAACACATTGCCCAGCTCTTGAAACCAGTTGCCCTTCACAAACGTGTGCTCGACATAACCCAGCCGTCCCGAGTTCTTATCCGGCTCAAACAGCGCGATGTCTTTGATCCGGTGCTTGAACACGACACACAACAGCGCGTGGCTCAATTCGTGAATCGGCGTACCCAGCCATCCGGTCCACAAAACCGACTTCCAGCCAAAACGTCCCGCCAGCCGCATCTGGATGGTCCGCTCCAGCAAATGCACGACCACTGCGAATATCACAAACGGCATCGCGGCAACGGCAAGTAGAATACCGGCATCCGTCAGTAGCGAACCCACGGCCGCGATCGGTGTCTCGAAAATCAGATTCATGCGTGCTAGATTAGTCAATTTGAAGATGGGCGGTCGATCACGTCGGCGTAAGCTGGACATTCCTGTCCGGCACCGACTAATTGGCCTGGCATTCCTGTCCGGCACCGAACGGGCAAGAATGTCCGTTCAACAGGAACTTAACACAACATGAACAAGCAACCAGCTCTTAAGATCCGCCGCAACCAGATCAAACCTGGCGAAACACTTTGCGACTACTGTTCAGCAAAATGCTGCCGCTATTTCGCGCTGCCGGTTGAGACGCCTGAAACTGCCGGCGAACTCGATAACATCCGGTGGTACCTGTTGCACGGGTTCGCGTCGGTGTTTATCGACGAAGAAACCTGGTACGTCCTCGTTCACACGGTATGCAAACATCTGGGCGATGACAACCGGTGCGGAATTTACGAGACCCGTCCACAGATTTGCCGCGACTATACCACTGACGATTGTGAGTTCGAAGACGACCATACCTACGACGGCTATTTCGCAATTCCCGAGCAGATTGAGGATTATTCTCAGGCCAGATTTTGCGAACCGGACCATCCGAATTTCCGCACGCCGCGACCGAGCCTTCCGGTGAATTATTGAAACGGCCAGCCAATACAAAACAAGTAATACAAAACAAGAAACCAACCGACATGTCCAGTCAGCTCATCCAGCCGCGAACTCTCAAAGGATTTCGCGACTTTCTCCCCGAGTCAATGATCCCGCGCGAACGGCTCGTCGAAACCGCCCGCAACGTCTATCGCTCATACGGATTCGTTCCGATTGAAACACCGGTCCTCGAGTACGCCGAAATTCTCTGCGGCAAAGGAAGCGAGGAAACCGACCGCCAGATGTTCCGATTCGATCATGGCAAACGCGACGTCGCTATGCGTTTCGATCTGACCGTTCCACTCGCCAGATTCGTCGCTCAACACAGCAACGATCTCGGTATGCCCTTCAAGCGATACCACATCGCCAACGTCTGGCGCGGAGAAAAACCGCAGGTTGGCCGCTACCGTGAGTTCATGCAATGTGACTTTGACACAATTGGAACGACATCCATCGCCAGCGACATCGAAACCGCTCTGGTTATTTTCGATCTGATGCGCGCGATCGGATTCGAGAACAAATTCAAGATCCGGGTCAACAACCGCAAGGTCCTCAACGGACTCCTCCAGAAATGCGGACTCGCTGAGAAAAGCGTCGAGGTTCTCCGTTCGCTGGACAAGTTTACCAAGATCGGTCGCGAAGCATGCGAGAAAGAAATGGCCGAAACCTCGGGCGCAAGTGCCCAACAGATTGCACAAATCATGCAGCTGGTTGAGATCAACGGCAACAACGAGGAAACGCTCACCCGACTGGAGTCACTTTGCGCCGGTAACGAGCTGGCAGAGCAGGGGAGTGCGCAGTTGCGCCAGCTGATCGATGCAACGTCGGCCGTTGGCGTCAATGACGAGGCGCTGAACATCGATGTTTCGATCGCGCGCGGTCTGGACTATTACACCGGAACGATTTTCGAGACGTTCCTCGACGATCTTCCAAAAATCGGCAGCGTCTGCTCGGGCGGGCGCTACGACAATCTGGCTGAACTTTATACGAAACAGCAGCTGCCCGGGATCGGCGCGTCACTGGGACTCGATCGCCTGCTCGCCGCAATGCAAACGCTGGAACTGATTCCGCCGACACGCACGACAGCGGATGTTCTGATTGTCCAATTCGATGCCGACCGACTGCCCGAATATCTAAAGCTCGCCGCCGCCCTGCGGAGCCAGGGGCTGCGGGTCGAGGTCTATCCAGAGGCAAAAAAACCGAAGGCCCAGTTCAAATACGCTGACCGTCGCGGGTTCAATGTTGTGGTCGTTGCGGGCGAGGATGAGTTTTCAGCCGGCAAAGTTCAGGTCAAGAAGATGGACGATGGTACCCAGACTGAATTACCGCTAACTGCAACCGCCGAAGAGATCGGTATGTTCATCAAAGAAAACGCGGGATAGTACTTTCTACATATCCCACGTTTCATTTTGCGATTTCATCAAGTTCAAATATGATAGAGTGATCGACACGAACATCTTAAACGGCCGGCAGCATGCAATCAGTCATCGACAATATTCTTATCGCCGAGTACGCCCAAAAGGAATACTGGCGCGCCTGCGCTTTGGTGTTTGCGATGCTCTTTCTCGGCCTGTTAGTGGTCTGCATCCCGCGCCCGCGCAAATCAGAATTGAATCCGAAAAAGAAGGTCAAGAAAAAGAAAACCAAGAAGAAGAAAACCAAGAAGAAGAAAAAGAAAGCCGTTAAGAAGTCCTAGTTTACTGGTCTATTGAACAAAAGACTCGGATTGGCCGTTTGGCAACAGCCTACGGCTCCTAAACATCCTTTGATCGGAACCGCAACAGGATGACCCACGTCAAACCGAACGTTGCGAACATCGCTAACATCAGCAACGGTTTGCGATAGTCAAACTCGTTCTGACCGCGAATGATTCCTGCAATAATCACCGCGCACCAGATCGTCAGCGCGATGCCGATTCCAGTCATCCATCGCATGATTGATCGGCGTCCAGGTTCGGGCTGATCATTCACCATTCGACTGTCCCGTTTGGTTGTCCTTCTGAAGCCACGGCATCATTGACCTCAGCCGCGCGCCGACCTCCTCGATCTGAAGGCCGCGATTGAGTTCTCGATGCCGGTTCAGATCCCGATGCCCATCGCGATACTGACCAATAAAGTCACGTGCGAATTCACCGCTGCGAATCCGTTCCAGCACGTCCTGCATGTTCTGCTTCACCTGTGAATCAATCACCTGCGGCCCGGCAACGTAGTCACCATATTCCGCAGTCGTAGAAATCGCGTCCCGCATTTCGGTCAAGCCGCCGGTGCTGAGCAGATCGACAATGATCTTCAGTTCATGCAAACATTCAAAGTAGGCCAGTTCGGGTTGATAGCCCGCGTTGACCAGCGTTTCGAACCCGGCCTGCACCAGTGCACTCACGCCGCCGCATAAAACCGCTTGCTCTCCAAACAGATCGGTCTCCGTTTCAGCGGCAATCGTCGTCCTGATGACACCCGCCCGCGTCCCGCCCAGGGCCGCGGCATAGGCCAATCCGATGGCAAGCGTTTCCGTCCCGCTGTCTTGTTCGTTAGCACCGCTGCTTTGTTTGTTGGCACTACCGTCAACGTCCCCGTCTTCGTCGATCGCGATTAAGCAGGGTACGCCGCCGCCGCGCAGGTATTCACCGCGTACCATGTGGCCTTGCCCCTTGGGCGCGACCAGCAACCTCTGATAATTTTCGCTCCGTCGAATCAAGTCGTAATGAAAACTGAACCCGTGGCATGTCATCACAATCGCACCCGGTTGCAGATTCAGAGCGACCTCGGCATCAAAAACTTCACCGTGAGTTTCGTCGGGCAACAAAAGATTCACGATATCCGCATTCGACGTGGCATCCGCAATCGAAACCGGTTCGAATCCGTCGGCGACTGCACGATCATGACCGCGCCCGCCGGTTCTCTGACCAACAACGACGGAGCAACCGGAATCGCGAAGGTTGCATGCATGTGCCGCACCCTGTGCCCCATAGCCGAGAATCGCAATCTTCTTTCCGTCCAGCAAACGCGGATCTGCATCGTCGTTGTAGTAGATTTTTGTTGTCATTGGTCATCGCGCCGAATTCATTGTTGGTGATTTTACGACTCCTATTGTAACGAGCCGCCTGTGTTTGATCGCTGCCAATTGACCCGCCTGCCGCGTTAATCTATCGTCAGCTGAACGAACCCGGCGACCGGTCGAACATCAAAGAAAACAATGAGCTGGCGAAAACGAAAACCTGGCCCTGCGGGCAACGCTGGATGCAACTACATGCTGATGACCGGCCTGCTCGTTTGTTCGTTGTTGTTGATCAACGGCCTGCTGGTTAAGGCCTTTATGTCAGCCAATCTGTCCGGCGTCGATTTGCGAATTTCTCAGGCTGCTCAATTCGTCGTGCCAGTCGCAATGATCTTTGTCGAATTCTGGGTCTTCGATTTGATGACGACACGCGGAGCGAGGCAATCTCGCGAAGAATAAGCCTGGAGTTGAACGACTAATGCTCTACCGAGCTTAACTTTGGATTAGCCGTTTTTGCGATAGCCATGGTTGCACGCTCAATAACCGTCACTATCGGCAAAACGGCTGACAGCGTTGACCGAATTACCCGCCTTCGTTTATCCCGATTGCCGGCACGCTTTCGTCCGGTTTCCGCGCGGTTCTTTCCGATCGCGATAGAGCTTTGATCTTGATTGGCGCGGAACCCATCACGGTTCCGTTTTCTGTAATCAACATCGCCCGAACATGACATTCGCCGCTGGCATCTTCGGGCAGTCGGATCTGGTGCGTGAATGTTCCGCGCGTGGTCGTGAAATCCTCCTGCAGGCAAACCAGTTCGTGCGCCCGGTCGTAGGCCGTTTGATACGTTGAGAAACTCTCTTCAGACGAATCGTATTCTTTTCGACGTGGTGGCCGGTGGCGGAACCGGTCTCGCCGATAACAAACGTCCAGACGCAAAGTCCCAGCCGCTGGAAACTCACCCGAAATCTCAACCAGCTCGCCAGCTTTCGCTTCGGCTGGAACACTTAACGGCAGGATTCCGGGCCGACGCAACCTCAACAGCGGATCACCCAGCAAATGAATCAGATGGGCATGCTCGCGCCGCTCTTTTTCAAGCAACTCCGGCATCGGGCTCATCGCTTTGCCCATCCCTTCGATCATCGTCCGATACAGGTCACCGCTGGTCGCGTGTGATTCATCGCCTCCGTTGTTTTCGCCCGAATCGTTCGCAACAGAATCCGGTTCAACCTCGCGACCACGAACAAGCCGCTGTTTTCCAACGAGCATCAGCTCACCCAGCGTAACAACATCCCCGGCAAAATATTCTCTTATCAGTTCCAATGACAGGACGCTCATCGCGTACGGCATCGTGACTCGCGTACCGGCAATGACCGCGATCGGACCCTGCTCCTGACGTAGCATCAATTCTGCAAGGCAGTCTTCCGGATCATCCGTCGCGCCGGTATAGCAAGCCAGAAAAATCGCGATCGGGTTGCCGGCTTCACATCTTAAACTTGTAACCGTTTGTTGATCAAGAATTTCGTGGCATTGATCCGGCATATAGATCTTGTCCAGCCGATGTCGTGCTGCGTGGCCGATGTAAACCCAGAACATACAGCCTTCATTGAACCTGCCGATCGCGGTTTCCGAAAACCTGCGCGGGTCGGGACAGTAAGGACTTGTCCAGCTCCCGTACGTCATGCTCGTGTTGTATTCAGCTGGAATCAAGTCGGTCACAATCTGTCGTGTCGTCTGTTCAATCAACCGGTCAACCAGTTCTCCGAATCCGCCAACACCAGCGACCAGATTCACACGACGTTCCCATTCGCCAGCGTGATCCGGCGTTTCGTACAATATGATCCGCTGAATCATCGCGGATAACTCAGCGGGCGTATCGACCGGCAAACGTCCAATAGCGACGTCCGGCACACCGTCTTCGTCGATATCGGCGTAAGTGTTGTCGGTTGCGATTTCCGCTTCCGAACCAAACTCGACGGTCACTTCTGATTTGATAAAGTCCGTGGGCACCATTCGGGCCGCGTTGCCGTTCGCGTCACCCGAATCACCGATCAGCAGAACCGATTTCAACGTCCCTTCAGCAGCGACACGTTTGACCAGCTGCTTGATTTCGTACGAGGAAACCGGCGGCGCGTGAACAAGAATCCGGTGCCCCTGTTGCTGACGGTAGTCGACCCACGGCCGAAGCGATTCGAGGAAGTCCTGCGGACAGACAACCAGCGTATCGAATTGACGCGCGGCAGGCTGATCCGATTGAGATTGCGCGGATTGAGGCTGAGCAGCGGATTGAAGTTGCGCGTTTGGTTGGGGCTGAACCGGCACCGGCTGTTGTTGCCCGGCAGTTTGCATTGCCCGGCTGGGCGGTGACTGTGTTTCCAATGTTTGCCCCGTCAACTTTTTCGTCACGCCGGCCGGAACCTGTTTCGGCTGTTCGATCGGTTCAAGGATCGAATACGTTGGCTGAGGCAATGCAGGCTGCAGCCTTCCGGTTTGCGAAGCCGGTTGTGCCGGTGGAACTGGAACCGTTGTTTCCTGGACTGGAAACAGTGCAAAGACAAAAGAAAGCAGAATCGGCGTCATGTCAGTCCATACGAAAAGGGTTCGTGTTGGCGAGCTACGCGGCAGTTTGGAGAATTCATCCGAACAGGGCAAGGCGAATCCACACTGTTATTATTCGCCGTAATTTTTTCGCCGATTGCCGCCAATATAGCACGACAGCAACTACGCAGGGGTTGGACAATCCCGGCGTCTACCGATTGGATACTATGTTAAGAACGTGCAACGAGAAAACGGAGTGAATTCCGTTCTACGTGCCGTCGTCTTCTGCAACTGGCTCGTCCGACTCCGTTCCATCCGGCGCATCAACAATGCCACCCTCTTCGAGTATCTCATCGTCAAGAGTGTCACCGTCGCCGGTCGTTCCGTCAGGCATATCACTCGGCAGACTCGGCGCAACGGCGTCGGGCAGGAGTGGAGCTGGATTGTCCGGCTTTGGTTCTTCAACCACATCGGTTGAATCAGCCGGCGTTGCTGGAACGTCACCTGGAACTTCCGTTGGAACACTTCCTGGTACAGCAGCGCCCGGAACGACGCCCGGCATCGCGGGAGCAACCGCTCCGGGTACAACCGGAACTCCCGCAGGATTGGCAACGTCTCCTGCAACCGCTTTGACTTCCGCAACATTCGACTGCGCATTGGGTACTTCAATCACGATGTTACCCGCCCAGAAAAACGGATGCGTCGCTTTGACGGGTACCGCAAGTTTTTCGATTCGCGGTTCGAGATCCGGCTGTACCTCCAGGGCCTGAGCCTCTTCAACACTTTTTCGAAGTGCCCGGGCCGGAGTCGTATCAGTCAGGCGCGCGGCATAACGACGGGACAATTGCAACGAATTGTCACCGCCCGGACGCCAGCGGCTGATCATGATCGAACGCGTGCCTGATGCGAACATTCCACAGCTGAGAAAAAACAAATCTGAACCGTCGCCGGTCGCTTTGGTAGAACCTGTCCCTGATGTCCAGTACGCAGGCAACACCACGTGCTCCGGTCCTTCGAACGGCAGCGACATTATGGCCGCGATATTTCCGCCAGCCACTCCTTCGTCCGCCAGTGCTGGATAAAGTGAAAACGGACCGGACTTCGGGAGCCGCGTATCGCCCCAGACAACCAGCAAATCCAGAATCGATCCAAAATAATTCAGCGGCACTGTCATCTTCTGCTCAATCGCAACCGTTCCCGACAACGCTTTTTCCAGTTCCAGAAACGCGGCCTTCGAAGATTCTGCATCGCCTTTACTATGCAGCCTTGCGACCACCGCCGCCGCGCGTGTCAATCTCCGCTCCGGTCGCTGAACTCCAAACGCAAGATAAAGCGACGGGCAGTAGCGAATTTCAAACGACCCCAGTAATGAGGCATAATTCGGCCCGGCCGGCACCGCAGGTTGCGCCGGCGGAACTCCGGCGGGCGGCGGAGTCGCTCCCGCCTGTGGATTTGCTCCTGGCGGTGGAATTGCAGCCGGAGCCGCGCCTGCTTTGGCTGGATCGGGCGCTGCAGGTGTCGTGTCCTTTTGCAGTACCTCAAACGGCACGTACCACATTTCGCCATCGGGAATAATGACCAGCTGCTCGTAATGCCCCGGTTCCACCTGATCGATCAACAACACTTTCGACATCTCAACCGCCGCCGCCTTCCACGACTCATCCGACAAATCTTCGACATCCAGTTTGCCTGAATGACTGTCGATCCCGAGTGACTTATACAGCCCCGACAGTGCTCGCTTGAAATCGCGGTGTGTGACCAGACCGAGATAGGCTTCGATCTCGGTTCCGTACACGAACTGATGGTATCCGCTCGCCGTCGCCATGGTAATCAAAGCGACTTGATGAGTTTTGATTTCGCTTCGATAGGCACTAATATCGCGCTGCGGAGGAAACACTGGCTCGGCCACCTGCCGCCTCAACGCATAACTGGCCAGAAACGCCTCCTGCAGTTTCGAATCGTTGGAAAAATTCACAAACAGGTCCAGCTGAGTCTTGTATTCGGGTTCGCTTTTGACCGGTAACAGCTCCATCGCCATCAAGCGGGTGCGATAGCCGTCAACGCGATCGACCAGCTGTTTGTAATCCGGGTTGGACGTCAGGAAATCCCGTCGCTGTTTTTTCGCCGTGTCCGTCAAGCTCCCTTCGGGTCCATGAAGTACCCAGCGGAATGCCATCAGCCTTCCGGCGAACGGCAACGCGGAATAAAACCGGTGCCGTCGTGTCAGCTCTGCCACGTCAAGCGCCTGATCAAATTGCCGGTTGGCAATCTTGATTTCAAACCAGCGCTCCATGACGGGAACGTGGTTCGAATTGAGAAAAGAAATTGCTTCGATCGGATCGGTGAGCCATTCGGTCGGCGTCGGATCATGCAGCAAAGTACCGTACAGCAAATCAGCCTCACGTCCGCTGACGTTGCCGGACAATACCAGCGCATCAGCGCGTGCCAACTGATAGAGCCAGCGCGACCCGCCCTGAAACCGCTGTAACGCCTCGGTTAGCTCTTCGATTCCGAGTTCGCTTTTCCCCTGCAGAAATCGAACGACCGCTGAAACGTACAAACGCCGCGCATTGATCACGCAATCAGGCAGCGAATTTCGGCCCGCCGCGCGGTGAGCTTCGGCCAGAACGACGGCGGCATCGGCTGCGTTACCCGCTTCGGCCAGACACTCGGCTACCTGGACCATCATCGATGTCTGTAACAACCTCGCTTTGTGACGTCCGGCCCACCGGGCGGCAGGCGGCAGCGGCGGGTAGAGCGACTTTTCCTGAAGCAGATGAATCGTCTTGCCGAGCGTCAGTGCTTCCTCGACCAGATCGTACTGATAGAACACCGCAGCGGAATATGACGCCTCGAGCGCCAGCACTTCTGCGCCTTTGGTGTCGCCCGTTTTTAATCCGATCTGCGCAAGTTCCAACAACGCGACCGGAGTCAGTTGATGATCCATCTGACCGTTGAATTGCAATGCGCCTTTGAGCGTAGCGGCTGCGCGATTGTAGTCTTCAGCGCCAGCGTACGCGATTCCCAGCAACACGCCGTTCCAGGCGCCCATCAAAGTTCCGTTTCCTGCACCGTATCTTGAAAGCCCGGTGACAATATCGGTCGTCAGCGGATCCAGTTTCGAGGTGATGCCGAGAATCTGTCGCCGCCGGTGCAGCGCGAGCCCGGTGCAGCGCATTATTTCAGCCAGATTCACAGGGCGAGCTTCGAGCGGGGCCGCAACTCCGCCTTCGTTCAATACATTGCCGGCCCTCGGATTTCCCATCGTAAAAGAAAATGAATCCGGCAGCGAAGCGATCTGCGCGCCGCGCGCTGACTGGCCCCAGGTGATGTTCGCTTTCCGGACTGCCGTATTACTGGCGTTGATCAGCGGCGGTATCGTTACACGCGCCTGCCAGTCGAGCCGGACCATCTCAAGATACAGTCGCAACGAATTGTCATACATCTCCAACGCGGCGTCATAGTTGCCGACGTGGTAGTAGCACTCGCCGGCCATTGTCCAGACACAGATCGAATCGAGAAACCGATCGCCACCCGCCTTGAACACCGTCGCGCGGCTGAATTGCTTTTCAGCACTGCGGTAATCCGCCTGATAGAAATCGTAGAACGAACCGAAATAGCGCGCATCGGGAATCTGTCGGACCTGAGCCTGACAAGAAGACGTCTGAAAGACCTGAAACATCGCGGAGCCCGGACTTCGAGATGAATCCGTGCCGCCGTAGACCAGAGTTAACAGAGTGCTGACACCTAGCAGCGCACAAACTCGCAAAAAGTTTCGAACATTCATCAACGTTCCGCCTGTTCCTAAAGATTGCCTTGCCCGCGTTGTCTTCAGTCCGCATAAGAACTATCGTCTGCCCGCTAACTCCAGCTATCACTTTTCAACCATTCCGATGGCATATTGCCAGCTCGGTTCCCCATTTTTGTCCGCATTCCGAAAGACGCTCTAATTTTACCAGACTCGTCAGTTTCAATACAAATCGGGAATGAAGTGCCAGCAAACGGCTTTGGCGCGCCTTGAACCGGGAATCCGCAACGATTGCGCCGATTTTCGGGCCAATGAGTCAAAGTCTACCCACTGGCTGGACGATAAGACCCTTGCCGGTTATCCCGAAACATGATGTGGGTTTGCCGTGGAAACCATAATTGGAGTGTTGATCCGATGTATTGCCAAATCAAAAAACGAATCACCTATCTGGCCTTGAGCTGCCTGCTTCTCGGCGGTGCCCTCTCAATGACGGGCTGCCAGACCAGTATTGCGGGGCAGACTCTGCCGAGCGCCTACTACCTGCAGGATGACATTCAGTATTTCCCGAAAGGGCTTGAATTCAAACTATCACGCGAAGCAGCCGCATTAAAAGCGGCCCGCGCTGACACATTGCGTTAAACGCAAACTCGCTTCAATCCACATCGCAGCAGCCCGTCCAGTCCGATTTTTTTCGGGTGGCGGGTTTTTTAATGCGCGGTCGGAGACCAATGCGTGGAATAGCATCGGTAACACTTCAGCGGAGTGAAGCAGGAAAACATAAACCGCGAATGGACGCCAATAAACTGAATACCGGAGCATCACGAGAAAGCGGAAACCCGCTGCGTTAGCAAGGACGCCGGCACCGACAAGCTTGAAGCGTATCCCACGTTACTCCAGATACCGCGCACCTGCCGGGCCGACCGAAACGCCCCCCGGATTAAAGAGTTTGCTGCGACGAACGAACCTCGGCTCAAACCCGATCCGGAATCCGACATTGTCACGAGCGAAGTCCGCGTTCACACCGAACTGCCACAGGAATGACTCACCGATGTAGATAAAGTTGACTCCCTGACCGATGCTGCCGGTCTCGCCAAAATCAAACTGCGACGTTGCCCGTACGCCCCACTTTTCACTCATCCTGTAAGTCAACGCGGCGGTGATCACATTGCTGCTGATCGGTCCTTCGATCATCCGGTAACCAAGATAGATGTTACCGACTTCAGGCCGGCCCGCGTGCATTCCAAAACTCGCAGTCCGCAGTCCCTGACCGAAGAAATCAAAGTAGCCATCGGAAACCAGCGAAACCCGATCTCCCACGTGCCAGCGGAAGTCGTAGTCGAACAGGCCCCATGACGAACCGAAATTATCCCGTTCCTCTTTGGGAAACAAAACTGTCTCGGCATCAAGTGTGATCCAGTCGATGATCCGTTCCTGGCCGGGCAATCCGCGTTTAGTCTGCCAGCGCTGACGAACGCCGAATTTGAATAGAGCCAGGTCATCGGCGATTTCAGCGGAGGGCGCGGTCACATTCCCCTGCATCCCGGAACGCAACGCAAACAGCCGTTCATCATATTTCAGCGGCGTATCCATACCCGCCATGATGCCGAACGTATCAAATGCAAATCGCCGCCGGAAATCCTCCTGCGAATCGTCATCCAGCTGATCGTAGAGCGGCAGGTCACCAATATCCTGCGATGCGTCAGCATACGATGCTTCCATATCGACGGTGACTTTGTGAGCGAGTCCGTTCAAGTTCCAGAGCGTACTTTGAATCGTCGGATCGACTCGCCAGAACGGCAGACTCGCTTTGATTCCTGTTTGACCATAACCGCGAAACAGGCTGCTACCCGTCCGGTCTTCGCCCCAGAAAGTTGCGTCGCCCAGAAGATACGGAACAACTTTGACTGGACCAACTTGCATCGGCAGATCGATTTCATGCCGCGTTCCGGCGCGCACGCCTTCAACATCTGCCTCCCAAGCCAACGGATCAAACTTAAGCGCCTGAGTCGCATCGAGCGGAGCGTCGGCTGTCTTCAGCTGTGCGTAGCCGATGTGTGAATGGGCATGGTAAACAAACCGGTCCTGAGCCAGTGGCTGGCCAATCACGAAATGATCGAATCTTGGCAGCCAGTTTGTCTGCGTGAAAAAGTCGTTGACGCGAACGTCGGCCGTCAGATTGAACGACTGCGTGCCGATGTTCCGCTCCAGCCAGAACCCGGTCGTCTGGTCTTTGTACGTATCCCATTCGCGCTCGTAGAACTGTTCGAGGAAATTGCGGTCACTGATGTAGCCGAGCTCCGCGCGCAGCGAATAGCCCGGCCCGAATTGATGTTTGTGGTTCAGGAGGATTCGGCCGCGAAAATCTTTTTCCGGTGGTATGCCAAAACGGCCTCGACCGAGATTATCCAACCCGTTGTCGTTGATGAACCAGCTCTTGTAGCGGCCATTGACCAGCCCCGGCCTTCCCAGAAATGAATTCCGGCGGTAGTCAACATCGCTGCCGAACGCCAGGCCGCGTTCGCTGAGGTAGTCGACGATACCCGTCCACCCGGTGCCGCGAGGCGGATTGCGAACGCCCAGCACTTGAAACATGTTGAATCCGGTCAGAATCTGCGTTCCGAAAATACTGTCATTGCCGATTTTGAATCGGTTCAGGTAAAGCGACGGATCGCTCAGACTGGAACGAAATCGCGGCCAGGAAAACACTGGCACACCGGCGACGTAGACCTGATTTTGATTCGCTTCGACCCGGTATTCGTCTTCCGTTTGCTGCAATCCTGTCTGTCGGTCAAACAATGGCTGGCCGGTATCAGGGTCAAACGCGGGCACCTCACGCCGGTTGAGTCCGAGCCCGTCCGTCTGTAACCAGTAGCGCGGCACGCCGATGCGACTGGTCGTAAACGCGGCGCCGTACGCCTGCAAGTTGTTTTCATCGACCTGCTGAATCACATCCGCCTTCAAACGGATCAGCCCGTCGTACTGCTGTGCCGGCGTCAGGATTTCGGCGTCGAGGATCGTCCCGGACTGATTGTCAGCGTCGTAGTACATCTGTTCTGCGTAGATGACTCGCGAACCCTTTGCAAAAATCACGTTGCCATCGAGGTAGATTTCGGCGCGGGATGTGCCATCGGGATATTCCGACTGCCACGCAACAACATTGTCCGCGAGGATCACAACTTCTCGCTGATTGTCGCGACGAAATTGCTCCATCTGCTGGAGATCAGGGCTGGTGACGAGCACGCGGACGCCGCCGGTGCCGACAAAGACCCGCTCGTTCGGATTGTTGGGATTGGTTTGATAGGTCGCGTTCAGATCGACTGCAGCATCGCGTGCCGAGAAATCGATTTGCGTTCTCTGACGGGTGCGGCCATTCGGGTTTTGCGTGTTCTGGTTTTGAACGGGGGCTGTTGAAAACGGCGGGCCGGGCTGCTGAAAACCTGGTTGTTGCATCGGTGCGGCGACATTCTGAACGACTGTTTGACCGGTTCCCGGTCCGCTAAACGGATCATGTGGTTGCGAACCACCCTGCGCGCCGTAGGCTGGAACCGGGGCTGTTGGAGCAACCGTTGTGATCTGGCCGGTCTGAGGTGAGACCAGAATCTGCGGTGAGCCCGGCTCGGTGTACTGAGCCTGAGCAACGGATGAACATCCTCCCGCCGCCATCGCTGCGGTTGCCCTTGAAAATATTTCCGGCTTCGCTCGATCGGCCAGGTCTTGAACAGCGACCTGAACGTCGACGGTGTTGCGGGTAAACAGACGTCCGAACCACTGCTGATCGACGATCCTGTCTGAAGTCGATCCCGTATTCGGATTGACCGGTCCGTCGCGACCGATGTTAACAACGACCGAATTTTCACGATCCTCGATGTAGGCGATGACCTTGTACGATGCGGTCGATGAAGAATCACTTGCAAACGCATCTGGAATTTCCACCCAGACGATTCCTTCAACGGCCGAAGCGGAAAAATTCTGCTGCCCGATTTCAACATTGCCGGCCAGGTGCAGGACTTCGTAATTGCCGCTCCGCCATCGGGTCACATTCGTTGCCGAAACAGAGATTGGATTGCCGAGGTCCGGTCGCGCGAAGGAAATGTCCTGCGCTGGAGCTTCAAAGGCAGGAAGCACGGATGCGATCAGGGCTGCTGCCACAAAAAACAACCGGATGATCGCGCGCATCCTCCATCGCCCGGGTTTGGCCGGTGTCGATCGAAGGATCATTTTCGTTTGCTGACGATTCAGGATAGACTTCGCATGATCTTTTGTTCGATTAGTTTGCTCACCGATGCCGCTCATCACAGCAGGCTTTAGGAAAAATCAGGAAATGCCTGGATTTAGGGCGGCGGAGTATAGAAGTCGCTTGCATTGGTCACAAGGCAAATCACGCGGCCGGCAATTTCCGGAGTGCATTCTTTGTCGATTGTGATGCATCCCGAAATACGACGTCGGCATCGTTTGAGCGAAGATTTCGACGTGTAGCAGCTGCTATCATTGACCTGCATGCATCATTAGCTAGTCTGCCGCCAACTAGTTGCCTTGAACGACATCCCTGCAGCCCAAAAAACCCCGGAGCCGAAATGCCAACCGATTTTTTGCTGGTCCTGACAAGCAGCGACGATCGCAAAATACTGGAACAAATCGCAAGTTCGCTCGTCAAGCACCGGCTGGCGGCATGTTGCCGGATTTCGCAGAAGTTGACCAGCATCTATCGCTGGAAAGAGAAAATCGAATCGTCCGAAGAATGGACCTTGTCCGTCAAAACGACCTCGCGGGTCTACGACCTTGTTGAGGAACAAATCAATTCGGCACACAACTATGACCTTCCTGAAATCGTGGCGATTGAAATCAAACAAGGATCGAAGGAATATCTTGGCTGGATCTCGGGTGAGCTTGGCTGATGAAGCGTGGGATACGCTTCCAGCTTGTCTTACGAATCCGGGAATCGACAAAAAGCTGGAAGCGTTTCCCTCGAAAAAAGGCCCCGGTTTCCGGGGCATTTGCTTGATTCAATTTCGTTTTAGGGTTTACGCTTCAACCATCGACTCGTTCACAACCGGCGGACGACCAATTGAATAGTACGTGTATCCGTGGGAACGCATCGTTCCCGGATCGTAAAGGTTACGACCGTCAAAAACGACCGGTGTCTTCATCAGACCCTTCATGTCCTCAAAGTCCGGATGACGGAACATGTCCCACTCGGTGTTGATCGCCAGCGCATTGGCGTCCTTCAGCGTGTCCAGCGGGTTCTCGGCATAATCAACGGTATCGCCCAGTTCCTCGTTGCGTACGTTATCCATCGCCTCCGGATCGTAAACACAAACACTTGCGCCTAACTGAAGCAGTTGCTTAATTAAGACGATTGCCGGAGCTTCGCGGATGTCGTCGGTCTTCGGCTTGAATGCCAGGCCCCAGACCGCGATGCGGACGCCAGCCAGTGAGCCGCCATAGTGACGCTCGATTTTCTGCATCAACACATTTTTCTGGCGATTGTTGACTTCATCGACCGCTTCAAGAATGGTCGGTTGAAGATCATTGTTTCTCGCCATTGACGCGAGAGCCCGCACGTCTTTCGGGAAACAACTGCCGCCGTAACCAACGCCCGGGAACAGAAACGCGAATCCGATCCGCTGATCGTGGCCGATACCGCGGCGGACATCGTTGATATCGCCGTTCATCGCTTCACAGAGATTGGCCATCTCGTTGATAAAGCTGATTTTTGTGGCCAACAATGCGTTGGCAACATACTTGGTCAGTTCCGCACTTTCCGGCGACATGTTAAGAAACGGCTTGTCGGTCCGCAAAAACGGCGAGTAGAGTTCCTTCAGGGCATCACACGTTTCAGCTTCACGTGTTCCAACCACAACCCGGTCCGGGTACATGAAGTCATTGATCGCAGCGCCTTCTTTAAGGAACTCCGGATTGCTCGCGACGCGATAATGCTTTTTGTTTTTTGCAAACAGGCGGTCGTAAATTCCTTTGTTCGTGCCGACCGGAACCGTACTCTTGGTCACGATGATCACGTCGTCTTTGATAAATTCGGCGATCGAATCCACAACGCTCCAGAGCGCTGACAGGTTTGCTGAACCATCGTCACCCTGTGGCGTTCCGACGGCGAGGTAAATCACAGGCGCGTTTTGTACAGCTGACTTTGTATCCGTTGTGAAAACCAGACGACCTTCTTTGGTGTTTCGCAGGACCAGCTCTTTCAGGCCCGGTTCGTAAATCGGAATCACGCCTTCTTTAAGTCCGTCGATTTTCTTCTGATCGATATCGACACAGGTGACCTGATTTCCACTCTCAGCGAAACATGTTCCGGTCACGAGTCCAACGTACCCGGTACCGATCATTGCAATTTCCATAGCGTTTCCAGTCTTCTACTTTTAATTATTGGTTCGAGGTGTAACAAAAATATCCGGCCATCGGTGACCGATGGGAGCCTGCCGCAATGTTGAACCCGGGTAACTCCGGGCAAAACTGATTGTGACCTGCAACCGATCGTGACACGGATCGCGCTTCAGGTTGTTCGCCGTTGTTCAGGAATCTACAGAATCATTTGCAGAAATCCCGACGAAGCGGCGATGAGCGGCCCGGCTCCAACAGGCCTTTGTTTGATAACTGCCGCATCCAGTTTGGCAGAGTTGGGTGCTTAAATGAAAGACGACTTTGCAGATGTTTGAAGGGATAGGAGGTTTGAGGGAGAATTCGGGGGAGGATCGGACGAACCAGTGTGCTGGCAGTTGTCGCACTAACGAACTATCTGGCCCGCAACAATGGTCAGTCGGAATCAGATTCGAGGCTACTCCAAGTCGTGAAATAGTCAATGATTGAAGGGAAAGTCTAAGTAATACCCGCCGAAGTCGTGAGGCCAAATCGGGAACTTTGTTGCAATCATCTCAGCCAGCATCTCAGCCAGTCGATCGGATTGGGTCAACGGAACTATACCTCAGAAGCTTCACGTGCCGCTCAGGATTTGCCCCGCCATTCCTGGACAACGGGGCTAATTTCCCATTTGCGCATCGACCGCAAAGTCACTCATCGAGGTCATGATCGCTTTCGTCTGTTGCGATCTCAGCTGGCGAATCTACTTCCGAAGAAATGTCAGACGGCGATTCATCACCCGTTTCCGATTGATCCGTTGGCGGGGCAGCCTGCCCGGTATCGGGATCGTCGGTCACAGGTGTGGTTGAACCGTCCATTTCTTCGTCCCCTTCGTCACGCGGGACCCGAACCACAACGGCCAGCGTGTCACCATCGTCCAGACTCATGATCCGCACGCCCTGAGTGTTCCGACCGATCGGTTTGATATCGCTACACGCAATCCGCTGGATCTTTCCGCGCGAGGTCATCATCAGAATTTCGTCGTCGTTGGTGACCGGAACAATATCAACCACAGGGCCGTTCCGTTTTGTTGTCTTGATGTCGCGAACGCCTTTTCCACCCCGTTTCTGAGACCGGTAACGTGCGCTGCTGGATTCGTCGTCCGGTCCAACATCGTCCAAGGAATTCGGTCCGAAGTTCGTCCGTTTTCCATAGCCGAATTCACAGGCCGTCAGCAATGTTGCTTCCGGATCGGCGATCACCATTCCGACCACGGCATCGCCGTCGGTCAGATTGATTCCTTTGACACCGCTGGTGTTTCGTCCCATCGGGCGCGCGTCGGATTCAGCAAACCGAATCGCCATCCCTTTCGCGGTCGAAAGCATGATGTCATCACCGACTTTGGCAACGTTCACATCGATCAGCTCATCGTCATCGCGCAGTTTGATCGCAATAATTCCGCCCCGGCGCGGGCGACCGTAGGCAGCCAGAGGAGTTTTTTTGATCAGCCCCTTGCGAGTGGCCATGATCAGGAAGTGATCGTCACGGTCAAAATCGCGAACGGCGCGGCAATCGGCAATTTTCTCTTTTTCTTCCAGCGACAACAGATTCGCAATCGCGCGGCCACGACTCTCGCGACTCAATTGCGGCAACTGGTGAACTTTGCGCCACATCACGCGACCTGCACTGGTGAAGAACATCAGGTAGTCGTGGGTACTGGCAGCAAAGACGTGTTCGATCGGATCCTCATCCTCTATCTTCGCGCCTTTGATTCCCTTGCCGCCCCGCTTCTGAGCGCGATACGTGCTGACCGGCGTCCGTTTGATATAGCCGCGTGTGCTGATCGAGACGACCATGTTCTCTTCTTCGATCAGGTCTTCGAGATCGACGTTGCCGATTTCCTCGGTGGACAGAACGGTGCGCCGCGCGTTGGCATACTTGCGGCGGATTTCTTCCAGGTCTTCACGGATGATCGCGAGAATATTCTGCTCGTCCGACAGAATTCGCAGATGTTCCTTAATCTCGCCCAGCAGTTTCGCATGCTGGTCGCTGAGCCGGTCCTGTTCGAGATTGACCAGCTGGCCGAGGGTCATTTTCAGGATTGCATCGACCTGGACGGCGGTCAGGTGATAGACATCCGATGCGCCGCGTTCCTCCTGAAATACCGCGAAACCATCGTCGCCCAAGGCCCGCTGCATCATCGCGGCAGGGCATTCGATTCCCATCAGACCTTGTTTCGCTTCAGCCTGCGTTTTCGATTTCCGGATGATTGCGATGATCTGATCGATGTCGGCGAGGGCGAGCAAGAGACCTTCGACTGTGTGCTTTTGACGTCGTGCCCGGGCGAGCAGGAACCGGGTTCGGCGGCGGATCACATTGACGCGATGCCGGACAAATTCCCGGAGCATCTGCTTGATATTCAGCTCGCGCGGTTTCCCGTCAACCAGCGCCAACAAAATCATTGAGAATGATGTTTGCAGTGGTGAGAACTGATACAGCTGGTTGAGCACGATATCCGGATCGGCGTCGCGCGTCAGCTGAATCACAAGACGAACCGGTTCTTTGAGATCGCTGAGGTCCTTGATCGCGCTGATGCCGGCGACTTTTTTGGTTTTGACCAGCGTCGCAATTTTTTCAACCACGTTGTCCCGCACCTGCTGATACGGAATTTCGGAGACGATAATCTTTGCAGCCCCTTTTGCGGGCCGTTCGATTTCACATTTCGCGCGAACGGCAATCGTGCTGCGACCGGTGTGATAGGCGCGGTAAATTCCCGCGCGACCGCAGATCGTCGCTCCACCGGGAAAGTCCGGACCCGGCAGCACGGTCATGATGTCAGCAATCGTGCAAGCCGGGTTATCGATCAGCATCATCAGCGCGTCGCAAACTTCACCCAGATTGTGCGGCGGGATCGACGTCGCCATGCTGACGGCAATTCCACTGGCACCGTTAACCAGCAAGTTCGGAAACTTGGATGGCAGGACGCTCGGCTCCAACCGTCGTTCGTCATAGGTCGGGACAAAGTCGACGGTATCGAGTTTCAAGTCGTCCAGCATCAACGCTGCGACGGGGGACAACCGGGCTTCGGTGTATCGCATCGCGGCAGGTGGAAGACCGGCGATCGATCCGAAGTTGCCCTGTTTGTCGATCAGCACATGACGCATATTCCATTCCTGCGCCATCCGGACAAGCGTCGGGTAGACGATACTCTCGCCGTGCGGATGGTAGTTACCGCTGGTGTCGCCGGAAATTTTTGCGCATTTGACGCGACCTGCGCCTGAGCCAAGATTCAAGTCGTTCATCGCGACCAGAATCCGTCGCTGGGAAGGCTTCAATCCGTCGCGCACATCCGGCAGCGCACGGGAAACGATCACACTCATGGCGTATGTGAGGTAACTGTCCTTCAGTTCCTCTTCGATCGGTCTTTCCTCGAACTGCCCGGCATTGGTATCGACACCGCTGCTGCCGCCGCCTCCATCGCCATTGGAGCCTGTTGTCGGATCGTCTTCTTCTGGTAAATCAGTTGACAATTGAATTGCCTTTCAAAATTTCAAACCGGGCCAATCGACCCATCGTTGTGTCTGTTAAACGCTCAATCCCCGTGCTGACCGCTTTAGTTCTATTCCCGGCTGACCGCATTTGATTGCACGATCGTGTCTGCCGAAGCACGTTTACGATCTGCGATAAGCTCACACCGGCTGCCAGTTTTCTTTCGATTTGCAGATGCGACAGAAGATTTTCCGCCATTATGAGCGGGTGTCCCATCCGAGGGCAGATCCAAGCCACAAAAACACCACGATCAGAGCATCAGCCACCGTGATGTGCGAGCCATCATCAAGAAACATATTTCTGCACGAAAACGGGCTCGATCTATAGCTGAATAAAGCTGCGAAAACCGCGAAAAAACAAGGGGGTTCGGCGGCCTTTCGAGTCCTTAAGTTGTAGCAAAATCGCTCCATTTTCACAACTCGAGGCGACCTGTTTTGCAGGCTGTTTCTGGAGAATAAAAGTGGACGGAAAACACTCACAATTGAGCTGTGGCACTTGCCAAAAAGGGTTGGCTTTCATTAGCGACCTGTGCGGTGGTCGCAGGGTCTTGCCTAAGCGGGAATGTTCGCGGTTGCGGCTGGTCTTAGAACTCCCATTCGATGCAACGTCGCTGCCGCAATGGCCATCGCAGCCCGGGCAAGAATGTGAATGAACGATGCGACGACGAAATACGAAATTCGGTTAATCACTCCCGGCGGCAATTTGGGATATTTCGACAGTTCCAGAACTAACTCTGTTAGCGCCAACGATGCCAACAAGAAGGCGACAGCAGAACAGCAAGCCATTGCAAGGCGGGACCGAAAATCGATCTTGAACAGAACCATGGTTCCAAATATTGCCGAGAGCGGTAAAAAGGCAACTGTGATCGCCACGCCAAGAAAATACATGATTTGCAAATGTATCCAGGCTTCTTCCGACATGGATATTAAAACAAAAGCGAACATCGACACAGGAACGATGCCCAAAGCACCGAACATGAAGAGAGTCTTGTTTCTATTCAATGAGCTTGCGCCTTCATTGAACTTGCTCGTTGTGTCTTGCTCTAAGCCACTACCGGTCCAGGGCCAGCGCATATAAAATGGACGCAAAGTAGAATCGAGAATAATTCATCGGACCACAAGGCAAATTGAAATCTCGTGAGTGTCGTTGTCATCGCACCCGGCTCAATTGCTATCACCGAACATTAAAAACGATGAACGGTTGTGATTCCAGCAATTGCGCGGGCCGCGACTGCCGGTCCGATTTCACTTATTTGTGCTCGTTAAACGAAAGTGTACAAATGAAGCCGGACATAAAACTTGACTGGCGGGGTATATCACCAACAATTGATGGCATCGCTTGAGAAACTCTCTATTACAAAGTTGGCCGCATGGCAGACGAATCGAAAAAATCCCGAATCGATTCGAATGCCATCGATCGCATGGCCCGGGCATTCTTCGATCAAACGAAATTCGAGAGCGTGACTTCCCGGGGCCATGACCCGCAAAACACTGACTCGATCCCAGCCGGGAAACTGAAGGCCCGAACGGGCAACGAAGGACTAGCGAACAACGAATCGCAAAGCCCGGTGTATGTAAGTCTCAATCGTCCAGGTCGCGCCGGAACCAACCAGTCCCGGCCAGGCGACATCCAGCCCGGCAATCCCGGTAGCGGCACGAACACGGAAGACGATGCAAGCGAATTTGACGTCGGTCTGACTGCCACCCACACCGTCAAGACAAGGCAGGGCGAGGTTCGAGCGGAAGGGAACTGCCTGGTTTGTGCCTGCCCGGAATGCAGGGCTCCGATGACAGTCCGGGCCTGGCTGAATCTGGCCGATTGCTGGCGCTGCGATACGAGTATCGCGCTGAGTGAAGAGCAGATCGCTGCTTTGCAAAACAATGCACCGACACCGGCGCTTGAGGTGGCGACCGAAAAGGAAGTTCACCGCCCGCGTCCTGCTCGACCGCAACCACAACGACAGCCAGTTCCTGTTCCGGCCATGGCAGGTGCGGCTTTGCCGGGTACCGCGCCCGATCACCAGCACCAGGAACTTCACCGGCTAACCGAGGGTTCTGTACTGGCTCGTTTTGTCCGGCGCGGATTTCAACTGACCCCGGCGTGGGTTGCCAGTTTTGTTCTGCACCTCGTTCTGATCCTGATTCTGGCCGTGATCGTATTCGGCGGCTCGCTGGATGATCTGCCGACGATTTCACTGTCGGCGTCATTGTCGAGTGATCGCGAGCCGGGCGGACAGATTCGCATCGAAAACCGACTCGACCTGTTGCAGGATGACATCCCGCTGGCCAGCGACCTTCCGGAAGACGATCAGGAAATACGTGACGTCATCGAACAGGCTCAGAAAAGCGCCGCAGAACTGCTGGTCGATCCACAGCCGACGGCTCCGCAGATGGATGTCGATGTTCTCCGTCGCAATGTAACGACCTCTCCAAACCGGATGATGTCGTTCGTCGCTCGCGATCCGCGCGTCCGTTCCGAGATCGTTCGTCGCGAAGGGGGCACTTTGATGACAGAAGCGGCCGTCGCTCGCGGTCTACGCTGGCTGGCGTCGGTGCAGAATCAGGACGGCAGCTGGAGCCTGAGCGAATTTGACCGGCACGACCGGCCGAAAAACCGGGGCGATGCGATGGCGACCGCGCTCGCGCTGTTGCCGTTTCTGGGTGCAGGGCAGACGCACGAGTTCGGCATCTACAAGCAGACCGTTTCCAGCGGGCTGGCGTGGCTGATTCAGAACCAGAAAGACGACGGCGATCTGCGGGCGGGCTACAACGGTAACGCCGGGATGTATGCGCATGGCCAGGCATCGATCGTACTCTGCGAAGCACTGGCGATGACGGGCGACGAACAGTTCCGCGAGCCGGCGCAAATGGCGATCCGGTTTATCGAGCAGGGCCAGCACCGGCAGGGCGGCTGGCGTTATCAGCCCGGTGAAGTCGGCGACACGAGCGTACTGGGCTGGCAGCTGATGGCACTGCAAAGCGCGCGTTCACCGGATGTCGGGCTGGAGGTTGATCCGGCGACGTTGAAGCTGGCTGACTATTTTCTCGATTCCGTGATCGTGACCCGGAACCGCCGGAGCCGGGCAGGACGCGATGCGAATGTCCCCAACGGTTCGCTTTACGCGTACATGCCCGACCGCAATGCCACTCCCGCGATGACCGCCGAAGCGTTGCTGTGCCGGATGTATCTGGGCTGGGAGAAAGACGATCCGCGTGTCGAGGCGGGCGTTCGCTGGCTGGCAGAGAATCATCCACCGGAACGCAGCGACATGAATATCTACTACTGGTACTACGGTTCGCAGCTGTTGCACAACTACGGCGGCCGTGAGTGGAAAGCGTGGAACAAGAATGTTAAACAACTGCTCCTAATTTCCCAGAAAAAGCGCGGCCGCCACCCCGGCAGCTGGGATCCCGGCGATTTCGAGTGGGGCGATCAGGGCGGGCGGATCTACACGACGGCGATGAGCGTCTGCACACTGGAGGTCTACTACCGCCATCTGCCGCTGTTCCGGACGATCGAGCTGGGGTAGGAAAAGGGTTCAGGGTTCAGATTGGTTTACCCAACCCTGCTGAGCTTATCGAGCGTCTGAAGTCTATGCGATTGCAGCTACCCGTTTACTGTTCCGTCAATTCCACCGCAGGCGTCGAATGCGAGCAGCGCCCGACTGGTTTGTGTGATCTCGTGAACCCGAATCACGTGAATCGCCCGGGCTGCAAGTGCAAGCGTGATCGCAAGGGTTGCCGGATCGCGGTCGGCTGTTTTGTCACCGATGATTTTTCCGATGAAGCCTTTCCGCGAATGCCCGACCAACACCGGACATCCAAGCGCATGAAATCGCTCACAGCCTGCAACCAGCTGCAAATTGTGGGCGTGGGTCTTGCCGAACCCGACTCCCGGATCGAGACAGATCTTTTCTCTGGTGATTCCGGATTCGATCAATGCATCACGACGAACAGCCAGGTACTGGAACACGTCTTCGACCACGTCATCGTACTGCGGATCATCCTGCATCGTTTGCGGCGTTCCCTGCATGTGCATCACGCAGACGCCGGCGCCTGAGTCGGCTGCCACTTCAATCATCGCCGGGTCACGAAACCCGGTAACGTCATTGATGATGTTGGCTCCTGAATTGATCGCTGCGCGAGCAACGTCCGCCTTCGATGTATCGATAGAAATCGCGGTATCGGTCTGTTTGCGAATCTCCCGGATAACGGGAATGACCCGGCGGATCTCCTCAGCAGTTTCCACCGGTTCGCTGTAGGGCCTGGTGCTTTCGCCGCCCACGTCAAGGATCGATGCGCCTCCAGCAACCATACCGAGCGCGTGTTGGACAGCAGCCTCCGGATCCGCAAACCTGCCACCATCCGAGAAGCTGTCGGGCGTGACGTTGACGATCCCCATCAGCGCCGGCAGCCGGTCGAACTGGAGCTGGCGATCGTTGAGCGACCAGAAATTGGCGGTTGATTCGAATTCGTTGTCGAGATTACGGGCCATCTATTGAATTGTCCCGTACACGCGAACTCAACCGAAGTGCAAACGAAAAAATAGAAGGAGGCCGCAGAGATAACAGAGAAGATGTCTCTGTTTCCTCCTGTTCAAACCGACTACGGCAGCACGCCGCCGCAATCCTACTGCTCTCCGGCAATCTACTACCGGAAATCTACTCCTCAATAATACTTTGCACGAGGATCGCTTTTTCGACGTTGTGCCGTTTCCCCGGTTCGAACGCGACCGGAATCGAGCGGTCAACGATGAAGAAACCACGATGCCTTTTTTGAGTCCCGTCCGCTGCACCAATCTCGCCTTGGAACTTCTGGAAGCCTACCAGGGTGCTTGTCGTCGCCACCGTGTGAACCAGTTCACCCGGATTAACTTCGAAATAGGCAACCGTAATCCAGATGGAGAACACGCTGGAACGGTTGGTCGTTGTATTGCCCAGTTTCTGAAGCAGGTGGTGCCGGGTGTACGAATCCCGTTCGGGAGCATACGCAATGTTCAGTCCAGGGGCATACTCAAAAAACGGTTCACCTGTTCCTCGCTTTTCGCGAAACAGGCCGCAGTCAACTTCGTTTTGAACCAAAGCGTCTGGTGCCAGCGGAGACTGTAATGCGGGCACCCAGTTCCCGGCGTCTGCCGGACGAAACGGGCGATCGATGTCGGTAGGGAGCATAGCTGCCGCCTTCGAATCTCTTGAGTCGCCAAGGTCGAAGAATGAAATCAAGCCTCCGCCATACTGACCAAGCAGTGACTTCCAGACGATCTCGTTAGAGATCGTATTGAGGTTGATCTTTCCGGGTTGGCGATATCTAGAAATGAAGTTAAATGGCGACAAGTAATTATAGGAGTTACTCGTATACTGCGAGGCACTCAGGAACATTTCCGTGCCGACAAACCTTGATGGTACCTCAACATAATCAAAGAGCTTGAAAAGATTTGCTTGCCGGGAAGGGTTCATGCTGTTGGAATTTTCGCTGGCATAGAAGTTTGGCAAATGTGCAAAACGACCGCCGAAATCGTCCAGGTCGTTATTCGCATCAATTTGCGGATCGAGCTGATACAGATCCCTGTAGGCAATTTGATTGCGAGCAATAGAATATTCTTGTGTTAGCATCTCCTGAGAGACAAACGGAACATTTAGTAATTCCATTCGATTAGCAAAAGGGCGATTATTCCACGTTAGCGTTGCAAATGCAGGTTCGCCCGGCGCGCCGGTGAAGCCATTTTGATAGCTGTTGTTGATTCTGCCCAGTGACACATCAAGTACTCGGCTGAAGAAATGTGTTTGAGGAATTTCTACAACCGAATTGCCAGGCGACTTATTTCCCGGATTCTTCCAAAGAACCCGTTTTTCGAGCAATGGATTACTAATTTCGTTCTCGCCTCGTTCAAAAGACGAAGCATCAACTAATGGCGATAACGAATCGTCTTTGAGTCCATTGTACGACAACAGATTGACTGACATCGCATCGACCGTCCGATACGGGTTGGAGACCGGATCGAAGTCTACGAGCGGATTTGCGAGGCGTTGAAGTTTGATAATCCGGAAATTTGGAAGCGATGAGTCACCTTCTTCAAGCTGATCAAGAATGGCCTGAGCAAATTCGGGTTCGCCTGTCCTGCCTTCATCGAGTGGCGGATGTGGATCAGTGTAGGCAAAGCCGTCCTCAATGGTGACTGCGGGGATACCCATCGCATCATTCAGTTCGTAGCCTAATGCCGGATCGGAGATTGCCATCCCTCGACCGCTGGCAGATTCCACGATGACTCCGACGGACTTTGAATTTTCTCGAGCCGCAATACCACTCTGTGAAAAACCGGCCGTGTAGCTGCCTGGATCGATAAAAATATGTTTCGTCCGATTCAGGTCCAGATCGTTGGCTTCATCCGCCTGGAGTTTTGTGTTCAGCCTGCCTAGCGGTGTCAAAAAGCCCCCGTTCCCATCAGAGAATCCGCGAGGGCCAACAACACAGGTCCAGCCGGGAGGAACAATTGAAGGTGACTGGTTGTGAGACACAGGTGCCGTGTAAACAATTGGAATTGTATCTGGTGCGGGACTGGCACCCAGATAAAAGACCCGGTGAATATCTTCATCAACGGTCGTGTCGGCCGAAACCAACCGCCAGACAGAATGGCCGCTCCGTGTCTCTCTGGACACGTCAACTCCCGGTCCAACATTCAGATCGGTCCCGTACAATTCAGCCGGCAACGACTGGCTCATATTGCTCTGTGTCCAGGGATTATAAAGTTCAACGAACGCGAATGCATTGGGACGCAACCGACTTTCGTCATTTCCGGAACCGTCGTCTTCTGTGCGAACGTCATGTCCTGCAATCGTTTCAGTAATCAGCAATTCCGGTCGTTCAATTCCCCAAACAACTTCGCGATCGGGTTCAGTATCAGTCGCGATATTGCCATCCACGTCCCAGCCATTGAAAGGATCCAGATCGAACTCAAACGGTGTGTTAATAGAATCAGCGTCGCGAAAATCAACGACATTGATTGCCCATTGAGCGATCTGCTTCCGGTAGGTTTCCCGTTCCAGCTGCGAAACAGCTTGGTCACGATTGAAATCAACCTCTATCGTAGTGGCGGCCAAGGTAAGTACATACAAGTTCCTGGCAAAGGTCAAACGCGGATTCGAATCTTCCGGATTCATCTGGACAGAAACAAACCGCCCCTGATCGTTTGTAGTCCCTTCAACTTCAGGCGTCGGTGCAGCCATTTCATCGACAGTTCCGTTCACGTTATCGTCGAACCCGTTACCCCATTCCCGATTCAAATTCAACGGCAGGCCGTTGTAAATTTCCGGACCTACCAGCTGGCTGGCAAGCGGAATCAATTGATCAATTGTCATTCCGTTGTACGCGGCATTGGACGAATTTTTCATATGCCCGGCAATGGACGTCAACAGAAACAGTGACTCACTCCCTTTTGTTTCCCAGCTATCGGTGGTAATCGAGTTCGCCCATCCCCCTGAACCTAAAAGCTCTGTCAGGCGCTGCGGAAGAAGATATGAATCGCGATCATTCGGGCGCAAGACCCTTTCAAGTTCCTGCGCGGAAAACAGCCTGTCCCCCGCGCCCCCCCTGACTCGCGGCGAAAAGTCGGTCTCGTACGGATGGTCAGCAAACTCGTCCGTACGCGAGGAAACAAGCATATTGATTCCCGGTTGACCGCTCGGAAAAGTCGGAATATTGGGGTCAGGATAACTTGTCGGTCCCCTTGGATTCGGCACAAACACCCTGAACCTGGAATGAATATCCATTGCCGTCGAGAATCTATATCCGACGGTACCAAAATCTCCATTTTCAACATTGGATGGTCCGCGTGGATGTCCAAACAGCTTGTGTCTTGACCAGTAGTCGAGACCGTCAATTCCAGGCTGACCGTCCGCGCCATATCTTCCTTCCCATTTCTTATTTCCCCTCAACAACTGATCGAACGTTGCTGCGTCGAACCGAAAATCACTTGGGTTCGAAGGATCAGCAACCGGGTTGATTTCCGCCGGCCCCAACCCTTGGCCTAGCGGAGGCCGGCCGTTTTGACCGAACGCATCAGCAACGTCATAAGGACTAAGCTCACTGGCAATCTGGCCATCCACAGAAACATGGGTCAGCGAGCCGTGCGCGTTGATGTTGATTTTTCCGTCAAAGTCTTCAATGCGGTAGGCAACAAGTGGTTTGAACAACCGACCGCTCTTGTCGCTCTGAATCGGAAGCCCGATATCAATGAACACAGCGTCTTTAACGCCGTCGCCGTCGGAATCGATCATATCATCGCTGGTACCATTTGGATTGACCTCAAGCATTCCGTCACCGTCGATATCCTGCGCAAACGTATACGGCCTCAAATCGGGTATCGTACCAGCAGCTATCGCAACTTCATCATGGTAATCAACCAGTGCCTTGCGGTGAAAGCTAGAAACATATCCTCCATCGGCAAGAGGACCGGCAAGGAACATGTTCTGAAAATCGACTGCATCGTAGGGCTCGTTGATGCCTGCGTTGTCGGAAAGATATCCGTTCATACCGAACAAATTAGCGAGTGTTTCGCCCATTTGATTCGGGTATAAAGCCATCGAACCGAGACACGGATCGCCTGCCTGGTCCAACATTGGATCGTATCCACCGGCTCCGTACCCACTGAACGGGAAGCCGTTAATCACAATGTCATCTCCGTCAACTAGCAACGGGTTGCTGCCATGATTGCCCCATTCAGGAACGATCGTAAATGTATAGCCATTCTGCGCCCCGCCATAATCAACAATACGAGCCGAAATATTCCGTGCTGAACCTGATGTAAATGTCAGAACTGCTCCATTAAATGCTCCGGGATTCCGTTCGGGACGACCTGTGTCGGCGAAGTTGATCAGCCCTCCATCGCGTAAATTAAGTGCTGCGTCTGGTGTTCCTTGTACATGGACATTCAGATTCCAAAGCTGACCTCCGCTATCGGGCGCCACCGTCAGACTTCCACGGACCTTTGTCTTGTAACCATACCCGTACATGTCACCGAACAGCGAATGTCCGCGTAATGGCGAATTTGCGTTCCGCAGACTTGGCCCGACTAAGGCTTCATAGAGTGCGGTCTCGATAATCGGTGTTGCATCGTCGAGAATTCGCTCAATCCCACTGCGACGAGCGGACTCCCTTTTGTAGTCATTGGCAACCAGAACAAATGCGGTTCCCATCAGCAGGAACAGAACAATCATACTGACCACAAATAGCAGCGTGATCCCGCGACGACCGGACCGATCTGCAGTCCGGCGAAATGATGTCTGCTGAATAAATGATTGAGGGTTCATCGTTTTCATGACTGCCTCCCGGGCAGATTCCGTTTTGTAGTTAGATGAGAAACGGATGGAATGGCTGTTGAATTGTTTAGGAAGAGATTTCGTTCAATGTGGCAAAGACTTTCGCATAATGCGATGTGTTACCTAAGAGTGATGCGTTACTTAGTAGCGTTCAGTATTGAAAGTGCGTTCAAAGACGTTGACAACGTGGTCCAGGCGTTTCGGACTTACCGAATTGATTGACCTCGGCTCGAAGCCAACCAGAAGTGCTGCCCGGACATCCGGGTACAAGTTGGTGTTGAAGTTGAAGTCGGCGCCATCAAGCGTGATGTAGTGGTCTCCGCTGGGCGTTGAACTGGGCGTTGAACTGGGCGTTGAACTGGGCGTTGAACTAACGCGATAGAAACCGATTTGAATTTCGTCTGTCTTATCGTTCGCGCCATCAACTGCACCCACTGCGTACAGCATCACCCAGTCGCCTCGACGTGCGTCGGCAAACGGATCTCCGTCAAACTGCAATGTTCCACCCCCATACCCAACAATATCCGTTGCTGTGGGGAGATGCACCGTCCGGACATCCATTTCAACCTGAGTCGGATCGAGTACACGGTTTTTGTAGACCAGGTTGAACATCCGGAACTCATCCGAGACGTTGGGAAGCGTTCTACCCGAGTCCAGAAACGCAAACCGGGCAACCGGTGCAACGATCGCACACCAGGAGAGATTGTCGCCGGTTTGTCGGCGCACTGGTTCACCCGCTGCATCCACATCGAACACCTGAGTAGGCGGTTCCAGGTCAGCTGTGGGCTCGTCAAACTGCAGGCCATCGGACAACTGGAACATCTGTCGTGACATTCCAATGTCATATCCAATCGGCGCGCCGGTCACGCTGTCCGGGTAACTGAGCGTTGCCAGTGGAATATTAAACGTAACTCCCGCCGGATTGTTCTCGCCAAAATTGAAATTCAAACCGATGTTGCTGGCGGTGAGCGGATCGATCATCCAGAGTTTTCTGTTGGCTTCCGTTCTGCTGACGCTATCAGCAACGCCATCGCCATCCGTGTCACTACCGATGATCCCGTTGAAATCCGCCCAACGGTCCGGATTCTGCATACCTTTCATTTCAAATTCCGCCATCGCCGTTGCTGCAAGGCGGCTGGCACGATCCAGCTCAAGACCGGTTTCGGTTTGCCGCACCGCAAACGGAATCAGAATCATGACACCGGTCACTCCAATCAACGCCACTACCATCGCAGTCAGCACCTCAATGATCGTGATTCCGGAACGCCCGGTATGCAGTCGAGCCGTGTTGAAATGAATTGAGTTAATGTTCATGACTTTTGTTCGCGAGTAGAAGATTGGAGGGTCGGGCGATTTTCGCCTTGTTTGATACGCACTTGTTATTGATACGCACTTGTTATTGAGTCGCACTTGTTATTGAGTCGCACTTGTTATTGAGTCGCACTTTGGCGGGTTCGGGCGATCTGTCGCGAACGAGTTAGCCGCTGGAGCAATGGTGTTCCGTCGTTAGGCTGGCCAAGGGAAGAAGTAACCGAGGTCGATCCGCTTCCTTTGTTCACGTTAACCCAGAGATTGTCATCCTTCACCAGCACGTCCTCGTTCACGTCAAGTTCCAAACCATCTTCGGTGACCAGCAGATGCAGATCTGACACAGGCATAACCGGCAATCCGTTTCCGACCTGGTAATAATCGATCGCACCGCTCTTGTTAAAGACGATGGCGATATTTTCCTGATTTGAGAGATCAAACGGCCCCGCGTTCGCGCCGACAAATGTGCTGATCGCGCCGATGCCCGAATAGTTCAAAGAGACACGATATCCGGCCGGCATATCAACGCGACTGCTCTGAACGACAGCAGGACGGAGTTGAATCCGAAACGGGACCGCACCTGCAACGAATCTCGGAAAGGGCAAAGGTGAAACGATCGAATTGCCTCTCCATTTAATCTTCAGCCATAGTTTGCCCGTGTCATTTCCTTCGGTTGCGCCATCCTCAACCGTGGTGATCCGGTAGCCTGTGTTTCTGTCGCCGATAAAAATGTAGTCACCCGGACGGATGGTGACATTGAACAGCGGAACCGGAACTGCAATTTTGTGAGGAACACGTGTCGGCATAGCCGTTGTCCGATCCACCGCATCCTGGACACCGTCGCCCAGTTGATTGCCGGAGTAATCCGGAATCGCGCGGAGACGATACATGGTGGTTGCGGCATCTCTAAACCCGTTCACATCATCCACCATATTGTTATTGCGGACGATCACCACACCGGAGGTTCCATCAGCGACGGCCCGCTGGCTGGCGGTTGCAAACAATGAACCGACGACACGGGCGGATTCCCGGATACCGCGTTCCTTGCTGATCACTCTCAGTTGAGGAATCGTCAGCGCGACCAGGATCGACATGATCGCAATGACGACCAGAACTTCGACCAGGGTGAAACCGGAGCGGGTTGAATTATTGGTTTTGATTTTCATAACAAACCTGTGCTCGAACGAGCGGTTGAGGATCGGGCATGTGCCTGACTTTTCAGTATTTCTATGGAAGTTTCTGCGACAGAATATCCAGGCGGATGTTGGAAAACTCGATATCGACAATCGTGGTGTCAGCAATCGCGTCAGCAATCGGTATTTCGGGCCTGGGGACATCGTCACCGGTTCCAAATGTTCCGTCGGGGCCGGGGTCATCGGGCAGGACGTAGACCACCTGAAAAACAAACGGATCGCTCCAGCCATCAACGAATATTTTTCGGCCGGGTGTCGCCTGCGAGTCAACAAACGGCCGGCTTCCCATCGACTCGGAACCCGGCACGCCCGCAACTTCGATATTGCTTAAGACCCAGCCCAGCGATTCTTCCGGAGTGACTGGCTGACCATTCGCTAATTGAGCCTCAAGTTTGTAAGCCAGCGACGAACGGCGTTGCTCAAGTTTCTGAATAATAGATGCGCGATTGGAAAACGAATTTCCATTGATATCGACAGCATTGTTCAGCCAGTCCCGCAGCTCTTGACTCGGGAAGACCGGGGCGCCGACTGTCAGCGGAGCTGACAGGTTCGACGGCACTTCCACATTGATCAAATCAGCGATAATCCGATTGCGAATCCTCCGCGCGTTGGCGCGGGTTTCACCCGAAAGATCCACCGGCACCTTCAAGTACTCGTAGTTCTCCATCCGCTGTTGCAACAGAGCTTTCGCCTGACTCACACGCATCTGCGTCGCAGCAGCACTGGCATCATCGCGAACACCGCGAACGCCGAGCAAAACCATTGATGACATGACGGTGATAATCGAAATTACCAGCAGCAACTCAATCAGAGTAAACCCGTGACGACCGAGCCGGCTGGTGAAAGTTGTAGTTTTCATTTTGTGAATTCAGACAGAGAAGAGAGTTGGAATGGGGGCAAGCCTGATGCAGCGGAGGGCCGTACATCCTGACTATTGAATGTTCATCTTTTCCAGAATTCCCTCGGAAAAGTTAGTGATATTATCACGCGACTCTTTGTCCATTTTTGTCCAGTCCAGCGGATCTTCCGCATTAGCCGGATCAGACGGGATCCCATCAACACCGTAGGTTGCGATCTGAAACGTTTCCGGGTTTTCAAAAGGATTTAGACCACTACCTGATCTAAGTACATCACCGTCGTAGTAAGCATTCGCTTCGAACGGATCAAACATGCTATTGGTGTTGGCATCGAACCAGTAGTTGCGGCTGTCGCGGTATTGGAACACGGAGTCTTTTCCTTGCGGCTGGTTGTACCCGGCACTCACCGGCAGCACGGCACCTGAAGCGTCAGGAATCATTCGACCCAGCTGAAAATCGTAGAGTACCTGCCGATCACCGACCGGGCCGTTCAAATCGACCAGCGGGTTGCCACTGGTATCGAATTCCAGATTGTAGGCGACGGGCAACTGGGGCGCTCCACCTGTCATCGCTCCACCTGTCAATGGAAACTGCTTGTCCTTAAACACGCCCGAAAGCCAGAAAACCAGATCCGCACCGGCAACATTCTTGATGCCCATGCCGTCTGTTCGATCTGCAACTTCATCCCACCAGAGTCGGAGGTTCGTTCCTGCTGAGCCGTCACCTTCCTGATGATTCGGGGCAATTCTGTTCAGGTATGGCAACATGTCCGGCGCATCATTGATTCCCAGAAAACTCGGCGGGTAGATCCCGTATTCATTCTTGAACTTCTCTACCGAAAGACCCAACTGCGTTGATTCATTGTAAATCGCAAACTCGGACGTGCGACCCAGTAAAGGCCCGATCGTAACGACCAGCATCCCGATCAGGATTCCGATCACGGTGATCACGACCAGCAGTTCGACCAGTGTAAAACCTGACTTTCGCAGTCCGAAACGAACGGGGCGGTCATAATCAGGCCGGGTTTGATTTGAAATGTGGGAGCGTTTCATTTTTGTCTCCGATAAGTTCTGCTCAAGAACTGAGCTTTGGTTTGTTAGCTGGTTTGGTTTGTAGCTGGGTTTCATTACTTGCCCTGGTTACCCGGACAGACCGCCGATGATCGCAATCAGAGGCATGAACAGCGAGGCGACAATAAACAACACGACCAGACCGAGGAAAATAATCATGACCGGCTCGATTAGCTTCATCATTCCTTCGGTGAGCGTTTCTACTTCCTCTTCGTAGTAGTCAGCGACTTTGTACAACATGACGTCCAGTTCGCCGGTTTCTTCACCGACATCGACCATGTTGACCACCAGATCCTCGACCACCGGTTTTTTGTGAAACAGGAAGTAATACAGCACCGAGATCAGGCTGAACGCGGTACAGCCGTACAAGACCAGCGGCCAGAGATCGAATTTGAAAATCAGAATCGAAAGTGGCGGCAGCGAAATCGTGGCCATGAAGAAGAACGCCGTCACCGGATGAAAACCGGGAACCGCATTTGCTTTCATCGGTCGGGCAATCGTGTCACCTTCGCGAATCGAGTCTGTCACCTTGCTGTAGACTTTTTCAAACATCGCGTTGCCGGATGTCTCGCGGGTAATCGTCAGTCCCTCGATGATCGGAACACCGGACGCAACCAGGGCACCGAGGGTCCGTGTCGTCCGGGCCAGATTGCTTTTCTCAACCAGCTTTCCGATCACCGGAATTTTCAGCAGGAACAAGTGCCAGCCCATCCGGCCTGCGCGGAACTTGCAGATCAACGCCACGAACAGGATCAGGAAAATCGGAATCAGCGGGAACAGGAACCACAGCTTCAACACCCGGTCGGAGATACTGATCAACAACTGGGTGGCGGCCGGCAGTTCGATCCCGAACTCCTCGAACATCTTTTTGAACTCGGGAATGATCTTGATCATGATGAACGTCAGGATACCGATGGTGAAAAAGATCACCACGACCGGATAAACCATCGCACCGATGACTTTGTTTTTCAGCGACTGGGTCCGCTCTTTGAATTCTGCCAGACGTCGAAGAATGACTTCGAGCGAACCGCCCGCTTCACCCGCTTTGATCATGTTAACGTACAGTCGATCAAAAACTTTCGGGCTCCGCGACAACGCTTCGGACAGCGAAGCACCGCCTTCGATCTCATCACAGACATCGATCAGAGCGTTCTTCAATGCACCGGGCTTGGACTGATCCTCAAGAATTTTCAGGCTCCGCAGAATCGGCAAACCCGCGTCCTGCAGAATCGAAAGCTGACGGGTGAACGTCACCATTTTTTTGCCGCCTGCTCCACCGAGAGCAAACGTCTTGGCTTTTTTGCCTGTGCGGTCCTGACCCTTCTTGTCTGATTTTTGAACCGAAATGCGGGTGACAAAATAGCCCATCGCCCGGATGGTCTGCTGGGCGTCATCCTGAGTTGCGGCTTCGATAACGTCGCGAATTTCCTGCCCCTGAGGGTCCATCGCTTCGAATTGATAGGTTGGCATAGCTTGTTCCGTAAATCAGTAGGCAGAAAAGATGGTTTGAATATGTCAGTAATTCTGTTGGCAAGTCATCGTCACAAAAGTCTCTGTCGCGAAGTCTTCGTCAAGCATCCAGGATCGTTTCGCGCACCACTTCCTCGGCGGTTGTCGTGCCGTCAAAGATGAAGTCGATTCCCGTATCACGCAGCAGCCGCATTCCTTTTTTCTGCGCGGTGTCCCGCATCACATCAGTCTGGGCGTTTTGCATAATCAGTTCACGCAGTTCGTCATCAAGAATCATCAGCTCGAACAACCCGACGCGCCCTTTGTACCCGGTGTTATTGCAGCTGTTACAACCGGCACCTCGATAGAACTTTTTCCCCTCGACCTGTTCCCTGGACAACTGCAGTTCGAGCAACATATCCTCACCCGGCTGAATCTCTTCACGGCATTCGGGACAGATGCGGCGAACGAGCCGCTGAGCCAGAATCGCTTCGACCGTTGCGGTCACCATAAACGAGGCAACGCCCATGTCCTTCAGACGAGTAATCGTGCTGGGCGCATCGTTGGTATGCAGCGTGCTGAACACGGTGTGCCCGGTCAGGGATGCCTGAATCGCGATCTCCGCTGTTTCCAGATCACGAATCTCGCCAACCAGAATCTTATCCGGGTCCTGACGAAGAATTGCACGCAACGCTTTGGCAAACGTCACATCGATATCGTGATCGATCGGAATCTGAATAATCCCGTCGATGTCATACTCGACCGGATCCTCGGTAGTGATTAGTTTATCTTCGATCTGATTCAGCTCACTCAAGGCTGAATACAGCGTGGTCGTTTTGCCGCTTCCGGTCGGTCCGGTCACCAGAATGATCCCGTTCGGCTTCGCCATGATTTTGCGGAATTCAGCGATCAGCGCCTGGTCCATTCCAACATTGTTCAGGTCCAGCGAGACCACACTCCGGTCCAGTACCCGGCAAACCACACTTTCCCCGAACATCGTTGGCAACACACTCACCCGGAGATCGACAGGGTGGCCACCGACCACCAGCTCAATCCGCCCGTCCTGAGGCAGTCGTCGTTCGGCAATGTCCAGGTTGGCCATCACTTTGATCCGGCTGGTGATCGCGAACGCCAGGTGTCGCGGCGGCGGAACCATTTCATACAGTACGCCGTCCGCTTTGATCCGAATCCGGAATTCATCTTCGAACGGCTCGAAATGAATATCGCTGGCATGATCTTTGATTGCCAGCAGCAACACCATATTGAGCAACTTGCGAACCGGCGCACTGTCGATCAGTTCCGTTACATCACCGATGTTGATCGGGCCTTCGGTGCCGACCTTCGCTGACGCCTGTTTCAGTTCCTCATCATTGCGCAGTTCCTCGATAATTTTTTCGATGCTCTCAGTGTCCGCATTGAAGTACTTATCGATCGCGCGGAGGATCTGAGCTTCGGTGGCGACAAGTAGACGAATCTCATAGCCCAGAAAACGGCGAAGCTCGTCCTGCATCGAAATATTCTGCGGGGCACAGGTCGCCAGCGTTACCACACCATCATTCACCTGGAGTGGAATCACGCGGTACAACTGCGCCATCGAATCCGTGATCACTTCACGGGCTTCGGAAGTGGGAATGACGCCTTCGATGTCGGCGGTCTGTAACCCGAATTGCTCCGCCAGCGCCTGGATCAACTGGTCGTCGGAGATCAGCCCCATGTCTTCAGCGATCTTGCCGATCCGCTGACCGCCGCTCTGACTCTGCTCTTCCACAAGCATTTCAAGCTGGTCATCATTAATGAAACCAAGGTCGACAAAAATCTGCCCGATTCTTCTGCCAGCCATGTGCGTTACCTGCTTCTTAGCAATGAAGTTGATGTGAAGTGGAAGTGGCGTTTTTGGTGGAAGTGAGTAAAAACTAAAGGCCGGGAGCGTGATTGTTATGTGAACAAGAAAATGGAAGTGGTCCGCCCTGGAAGCTGTGGAGTTCCCGTTCCGGCCCCACATCATCCGTCATCGGAAACTCAACTGCCGATGACGGCGTGATTTCATTCATCGTCGTCATAATCCTCTTCGAGCCCGTCTTCGTAACTGCCGTCCTCGATCTGGCGGCGAACAGTAGCGATCCGCTTGGCCAGCGAATCAGGGTCCTGTGCCTTCGCCAGGCAATCCTCCATCTCGACTTTTTCATCGAGCCAGTGATTGAACAGGCTGTCATCCGTCAGCATCATTCCGAACTTCGCTCCGGTTTGAATCATCGAGTTGATCCGGAACGTTTTGTTTTCACGAATCAGGTTGGAAACACCGGGCGTCACGACCAGCGACTCGAACGCGGCAACCCGCCCGCCACCGATCCGGGGCAGCAGCGTCTGAGCAAGCACGCCGATCAGCGACGTCGACAACTGGGTCCGGATCTGATCCTGCAGGTTGCCCGGAAATGCATCGATCAAACGGTTGACCGTACCTTGAGCACTGTTGGTGTGCAGCGTTCCGAAAACAATGTGGCCCGTTTCCGCAGCCGTAATCGCTGCTTCGATCGTTTCCAGGTCACGCATCTCGCCGACCAGAATCACGTCGGGATCCTGACGCAACGCGCGACGAATCGCTTCGGAAAAACTCGGCACGTCCACGCCGACTTCCCGCTGGTTGATCGTTGATTTCTTGTGATAGTGATAAAATTCGATCGGGTCTTCGATCGTGATGATGTGATGATCAACCCGCTCGTTGATGTAGTTCACCAGCGCAGCCAGCGTCGTACTTTTTCCGGAACCGGTCGGGCCGGTCACCAGAATCAGGCCCCGCGGACGCATCACCAGCTTGGTAAACACTTCCGGCACGCCGAGAAACTCGGGCGTCATCATCTCGGTTGGAATTTGTCGCAACACCATCGCAATATTGCCGCGCTGCTTGAAGATCGAGACACGGAAACGTGCCTTATCACCGTAGGCAAAACCAAAGTCGGAGCTTCCGACCTCCTGCAACTCGCGCTGACAGCGTTCGGGAGCGACGGACTTCATCAACGCGACCGTGTCGTCAGGCTCAAGCGTCTTGGTTTCCAGCTTGCGCAGACGACCGTGAAGCCGGAACACAGGAGGCTGCCCGGTCGTGATATGAATATCACTCGCGCCCTGCTTTACACAGGCCTCAAGCAGTTTGTCGATTAGTACGGTTGCCATTTTTCAAACATCTCGCTTCGGTTGCTTTGATCCAGCACTCATGAACCTGCTCTTCCAACCTGATTACAGGACCTGTTTTTCTTTTGCTTTTCCGAACGAGCCGCATCTTTCAAGATGTGCAGCAGCCCGCCGATACGGCGAACAGAAAAATTCAGTCAAAGCAGAAAGATGAAGGGGCAGTAATGTCGGATATGAAGATCAGAACCGCCCGCTGAGGCGACTCGTCAATAAGATAAGTTTGTTTGGAAGAGATTCGCCTGAAATCAGGACTAATAACGAGGCAGACTAAAAATGTTGTATGAATCAAAGTCAGGGTTCGAAAGTCAGGAAGCTCAAGCGAAGAGAGGCTGGTTTGTTAGCTGATTGAAATATGAATAAATCGGCCCAACAACTCGGCCCAACAAGTCGGCCAAGTCGGCCAGGTTGACCCATTATCGGGCCATGCAATGTTTCGGTCCATTTTTGACCTGCGAAAACCAGTCGGACGCTTAGGCCGAATCCTGTTCAGTTTCCTTAGCAACTCGATAGACCTCCTCGAATGTCGTGATTCCCTGAAGCACTTTGGAAACGCCATCCTGATACAATGTGGTCATCCCTCGAGCGATCGCTGCCTTGCGTATTTCCATGGTCGAAGCGTTCTTGAAGATCAACTCCCGAATCTTGCTATCAACCAGCATCATCTCGTAAATACCCACGCGACCTCGAAAGCCTGACTTCTGACAGCTGCCGCAACCTTTGCCATGCATGAACGTAGCCGACTCAAGCTGCTCCTTCGTCAATCCGACATCCTTCAGCACGCTTTCAGGTGGTGAGTACTTCGCCCGACACTTCTGGCAAATCGTCCTCACAAGTCGTTGTGCCATTATAGCCACAACGCTGCTGGCAACCAAGTATCCGGGAACGCCCATATCCACCATTCTTGTAACAGCACTGGGCGCATCGTTCGTATGCAGAGTACTGAAAACCAAGTGTCCAGTCAAACTGGCTTGGATACCCATCGATACTGTCTCCGCATCCCGCATCTCTCCCACGAGGATGATATTGGGTGCCTGACGCAACATCGAGCGAATAATCCGAGCGAAATCGAGTCCAATATTGTGCCTAACTTCGACCTGATTGATCCCGGGCAGATAGTATTCCACCGGATCTTCAGCCGTAATGATCTTGCGGTCAGGCCGATTCAGCTGGTTCATCGCGGCGTAGAGTGTCGTCGTTTTTCCCGATCCGGTTGGACCTGTCACCAAAATGATTCCGTTCGGACGACGGATCAAATTCTGAAGTTTCTTGTAGTCAGACTCGGAAAATCCTAGCTGCCTGACACCCACTCGAATGTTGTCTTTGTCCAGAAGACGCAAAACGGCAGATTGACCGTGATTTGTTGGAATGATGCTGACCCGCAAGTCCAGCTCTTTCTCACCCACTGAGACCTTGATCCGGCCATCCTGCGGGCGGCGACGTTCAGCGATATCAATGTTGGAAAGAATCTTGACCCGAGACATGATTGCACCCAGCTGTCGTTTGGGCAGTGTATCGCGTTCGTGGAGTACACCGTCGATCCGGTAGCGAATCCGCACACGGTCCTCGAACGGCTCAATATGAATATCCGAGGCTCGCAATTGAACCGCCTCGGTAATCATCATTTGCACAAGTCGCACGATCGGCGCGCTATTTTCGTCATTGCTGTCGTCGCCTCCTCCGCCACCGCCGTCATCGACGGTCTCGGTAAAGTCGATCGCTGTATCGGTAAATTCCTGAAGAATCGAGTCAGCCGATTCACCTTCCATCTGCCCGTACAACCGGTTGATCGCTTCTAAAATGTGACCGCGCGGAGCAAGAACGGGAAGAATATCCCGGTTGAGAATGAATCGGAGCTTTTCCAGCGTATCGACATCGTCGGGGTCACTAATGATCACTTTCAGCCGGTTATCGACTTCGGCAATCGGCAGAACAGCGTTTTCCCGAGCCACCGATTCGGGCATCAACTCGATGATTGATTCAGGAATATCGACCGACGTTAAATCGACATACTCCATTCTGGAGTGAGCCGCCCTTGCTTTGGTGACTTCTTTGTCGGTCGCATAGCCGAGCTTGACCAGCGATTCGGCGAGGCTGGTTTTGGTCTGCTGGGCGAGATTGTTGGCATCAACAACCTGCTCCTTGGTGACCACGCCGTTTTTGATCAGAATTTTGACGAAACCGTCAATAAAAGCAGCCATTTTTGTACTTTCGAACCGGGCGTTTTACCGCGAAAGAGGCGAATCTGCGGTATCTGGATGTTTGCGAGTCTTATCTTGATCCACGCTGACACGGTTTGTCAATGAAACATCGTGATTGATGTGCCAATGAACAGCGGGATCAGACAATTGCCGTTGTTTCAGGCACCGACTTCAGTGATCGACATTTTGGATCGAGAAAGAATCCCCGGAAATGGCTTCTCTTTCATTCTAACATTCCCTGCGCAGATTGCGACAAAATTCCTGATCCGTTGTTTCTGCGCCAGTCAGCAGGCCTTCCTACTGGCGGACTCCGCGTCGCAGCACATCTGCCTGAGCTCGAATCTGATCGGCCGCTTCGTACCATCCGAAGTCTTCAAGGTCAGCCGCTGTGGAATCGAGCTGACGGGCCGCCCTTCGAATCGTTGTGACCTCATTGGCCAGTTCAACCTCATTGGCCAGTTCAACCTCATTGGCCAATCGGCTACCTGTCGCCAGGTCAATCAACTGCTGCTCAAAAGCAGTTTGCAAAAACTCAGAATGCGGACTGGAAGCCCCGCTCAACAGTTGACCAAACAGCCCTCGCCCGGCGTCTCTCATGCGGTCATTTTCTGCCTGAACCTGTTCTCCAACTATTGGCGGAACGAGGGGATCGACCGAAGGCAACTCGCTGTTTTCGCTTAAGACACCCGGTGCCAATAGCGGCCCCTGCATATCCTTGAACTGTTCTGCAACGCCTCCGCCAAGCCGCTGACGAATCTCGTTGATTTCACGCAGGATTTCGGGATCCACTTTTTGCGGCTCGACTCGCAAAGCTCTGGATTCTTGCGATTTAAATTTCTGTGGCCCTGCTTCCGCCAACCCGGATTGTCCGGCCAATCGCTGCGGGGACTCTGCGCCCGCATCGTTGGAACTTTCTTCGATTTCCTGCGTCCAAGCGACTGCCTCGGCTGGAAATCCATTAAAAAGAAACATGAACGGTGTGATCGCAAAACCAAAAGCGACCAGCCTGATCAGCGGAAAAAAATCAGATCTGCCTTTGGCAGTCGTTGTGATATTGGATCGCGTTGCCATTTGAACACTCCGGAATTCGTACAATAATCTTCGCAGCGTTGAACAACTCGCCGAACACTCCGTGGTCGGTCCCGAGTCAAACCAGTTCCCGGCCAAATCACACCCAGCGCTGCACGGACAAATATACGGAATATGCCGGTAAGACCGGAAGCTCAATCAGGCTGCTGGCAAAGCGACCGGTCGAGGCAAAGCTATCCGGTCGCATTGGAAACGAATATGATTCAAAACCTGATTTGAATCGCAAAAACAGCCCACTACGTCAGGTAAATGACTATCCTGAATAATAGCCGACTCTTGCAATCATAATGGGCCGGCTGGCATCGCGCCTGACTTCGGAATCGAGACAAACATGAATCTTAAATATCGCTCAGTCATCCATCGTTCGCATCTGACCCGGATCGCAATCGCGCCGCTTGCGTGTGCAGTTGTACTCCTGCCTGCGTTGATTCCGAACAATGGCATGACGTTTTGCAGCTCTGCCATCGCGCAGGACGATCCCGCTGCGCCTGCTGCCACCCCCGCTGCGCCTGCTGCCACCCCCGCTGCGCCTGCTGCCACAACAGAACCGGCAGCCGCCGCGGTACCGCAAGGCTACGAGAGCATTGATATTGCAATCAAAGTCAATCCGAACATTGATCCTGACTCGTCTGAAGGACGCGACGAAGTCAAAAGAGTCAGATACCAGATTGCAAAGTTTCGCAAAAGGATCATGGAATTTCTGGAAGGGCGGGCACAATATCCGGATGTCCAGGATATTTTTCCGGGCTGGTTCGAGCGATTCGAAATCGCGCAGATGACACAAACAGATGACGAGACGGTTTCCCGGCTCGGTGAATTACGCAACGAATTTTTCAAAGACTATTTCGCCACCAGGGTCACAGCGAACGGTCGCCGGGCGGTCATTGAAACAACACTTCCGACGCTAATCAAGATCGTGAGTAACGATGGTCAGCGGTATCACCCCGCCGTGCGAATGAATGCCATGCTGATGATCGGGCGGTTCGATACGACCGCGGCCGACCGGCAAAATAAACGGCCACCCGTACCGACAGCCAAGTCGCTGACATTCATGCTCAGCGTTTTCAACAACGGCGCATTTCCGCCGGAACTCCGCATCGGTGCGATGACCGGAATTTGCCGTCACGTGAACGCAGACAGTTTTGCAGCCACATCTCGATTGCCGGACGCTGAAAAAGGGATTATCTACACCGAGGCCCTCGCGATTGCCGGCGGCGGGACCGCACTGGATGAATGGCCTGAAGATGGACGCTACTGGATGACGCGACTGGCCGTCCAGGCATTAGGGGATTGGGGAGAGGCCGGGAATGACGGCGCGGTCATTGACGCTCTGTCGGGAATTATTGCCGACAACAATCGCCGGATGATGCTCCAACTGGATGCAGTTGAAGCACTCGGGAAAATCAATTTCATTCCCGTCGCTGCAGAAGCAAATGCAATCCCGGCATTGCTCGCAAAGTTTGTCGCCGATTCCGCTGACGCCGAGGCACAACTGCTGCGGAAAAAACTCACCACTCATATCGAAGACAATATTCTCTTCGGCGATATCGATTTGCTTGACCGCGAAACTGCGGGTGGTGGCCGGACAGGCGGTGGCGGACATGGCAGCATGATGGGTGACCGCGGCCCGAGTGGCGGCAGCGGATTCCAACAAGACGATGCAAAAAAAGTCCCCCACGTTGAAATCGCCAACTACCATCTGTCGACTTCGCGGCACCGCATGAAGGTGATCGCGCAGACTGTCAAAAGTACGCTGGAGATTACACGGTCAAACGGCTTTCCCAAAACAGTGAATGATCCGACCGCAACCCAAACGATGACCGGTCTCATCAACGAACTGGACAAACTAATCACGGAATCCGATATCGGAATGAAGAATGAGATGCCCTCTGTCGTGGAATTTGACGAGCCGGACAGTTTCGACGACGGTGAGGAAGCCCCGCAATACAACAGCACCGCTCTGAAGATGGCTGTCGTATTTGAAAAAGCAGCGGCAGAGATTCGCTGGCTTGCCGGTGGACGCGCAGATGCCGTTGACTCCGAAGCAGTTGACGAATTCGATGGCGATGAATTCGGCGGCTAACTGCTTGTCCAAAATGTGGCTGCCAAAGCGGGTGCGCTACTTTGACCTTTGACTGCAAGTACTACGATGCCAGACCAGCCAGGTAACGAGACCCGTCTTCCGGACTTTCCCGCTACCTTCATCCAGCCAGTCCAGTGGGGCGATCAGGATCTCTTCGGACACGTCAACAACACGGTCTATTTCCGCTGGATCGAATCCGCTCGCGTCGCCTACTGGGTAGATTCCGGATTGCGAGACATGATGGAGCCGCAACATCTTGGACCGATTCTGGCTCATACCGGTTGCGACTACAAAAGCCAGATCAAGTTCCCGGATCGGGTCGAAACCGGTGCCCGCGTTGCAAAGATGGGTAACGCCAGCGTTACACTTGAACACTATATCTACTCTTACGAAAACACAGCTGTCTCGGCGATCGGCACGTCTGTTGTTGTGCTGTTCAACTACAAAGATCAAGTCACGGTTCCGATCGCCGGAACGGTTCGTGAAATGTTTGAGAAATTTGAAGGGCGGGATTTGTAGCGACCATTCACTTTCAAATACCATGATTCGGTAAAAGCGTCCTGCATGGACGTCTGCTGTGCGAAAAAATGCGATGTGTCTTCTACGTACGAACACCAATGCACACGAATCACGACTGTATTGAAATTCGTGTTTATTCGTGTCCATTCGTGGTTCAACCTCCGCAAGCTCCCGAAAGTCCGGTGGAACGAGGCTAGGCTACCTTTTCATGGATCGCATACGAATCACACGACTCTGGCCTGCCGCATTGATCATTGCGATCTGGCTGTTCGTGTTCCTGCCGATGATGACCGGGCAAACCGTTGCCGGGTTCCGCGATTCGACTCAGTTGTATTACCCGTTGTTTGAGTTCATCGACTCGGTCCGGGCGTCCGGAGAGATCCCGCTCTGGAATCCCTACGACAATTTCGGCGCACCCTTGTTGGCCGACGGAACAAGCAGCGTGATGTATCCGGGAAAGCTGATTTTTTTCCGCCGGGTTCTCGAATACCCGGCACGCTACGGAATCTACCTCGCGATTCACGTTCTGATCGCGGCCGCCGGTACATACTGGCTGGCCCGTACGTTGAAGGCGTCCCCGGCGGGAGCAACACTGGCGGCCATCAGCTATGCGTTTGGCGGCAGTTTTTTCTTTCAACTTTGCAACGTCATCTATCTGGTTAGCGGAGCCTGGCTGCCGTTTGCAATTGGTTGTGTCTGGAAAATGAACACGACGGTGGAATACAAATGGGCTGTCGGCGCGGGGTTCTTCTGCGCGCTGATGATTCTGGGCGGCGATCCGCAAATGGTTTACCACGTTGGACTGATCGCGGTTGCAAAAGCCGGTGCGACGTTGGCACGCCGAAGACGTCGACAATGGAAAAACAGAAAGCGATCGTCAGCTCGCACGGGAGCCTACCGCTGGTGGTTGGCCGCCAATCTCCGAATCGCGGCAATGGTTTCCGTTACAGTCGGACTGTCTGCCGTTCAGTTACTCCCGACCTATTGCTGGTCCCAGCGGAGCGAACGCCTTAATCCTCAGCTGCCTCAAAATGTTTACGGAGCGGCTGACTACCTGTTGTCAGAATCTGAGCCGGTTACCGGGCGCAGAACGAATCTGGGCTCCGTCGCTCTATGCCGGTTTGGCAACGCTGCTACTTGGCGTCGGCGCGGCAAGGCTGTGGGGACGGCGGCGAAGACAGGTCTGGCTTACCCGAGCCGGACTGTTCTTTTGCTTCGCGGCGTTCGGCTGGTTCGGCGTGGTCTGGCTGGTGAACGAACTGCTTCCTGTATTCGGTGGGACAAACCGCAGGTCCTCAAGTAGGCGGTGTTTACTGGGCGATGACGTTGCTGCTGCCGAAGTATTTTGCATTTCGCTATCCCGCCAAACTATTCATCGTTGCCTCGCTTTGTTTGTCGGTGCTGGCGGGCGTCTCGCTGCGCGGTAACCGGATCCGCCTTCCGCAGTGGCTGGCCGGAATCACGATTGCCGGATGCGTGCTGGGACCGGTCGTGCTGTTTTCGGGCTGGGCCATGAACCGGCTTTCGGAGATTAGCGCAAACGAACTGTTCGGTCCGCTAGACATCGACTCCGCCCAGCGCGGTCTAACACTCACGTTTGTACATTCGCTGATCATTGCCGTTGCTCTGTTGTTGGTTGCTCAATGGCAGAAAATGGCAAGAGAGAAACGCGATGCAAACGAGTTTGGTACGCGTCGCCCGTTTCATTCCGTTTTTGCCGTCGCCCTGGTTCTGGTTTCGTGCGCCGATGTGTTAATTGCCAATCGCTGGATGACGCTGGAGATTGACAGTGGTGTTTTGACCAGAGAGACCAATATCGCCGCGCAAATCGAACAGCTCGATTCTCAGCTTGCATCAACTGATCAAGGGCCGCTCACGATTCTCCGTTCACGGGACAACTATCCGTTTCCAAAAAACTTCGCTGAAACATCTTCGTCCGGGCGAATCAGTGAAATTGCCACTTGGCAACGGGAGTCGCTGATGCCGAAAACGCATCTCGAGCATGGCGTTCGCTTGCTGGGGAGTTTCACGTCGATCTGGCCAAATGATTATGAAACGCTGGTTCGCCAGCTCGGTTGGGATTACATAACTCCGCTGGATGCCGAGATGAATGCCGACACTGGTTTTGCCATGCCGAAAACTGAATTCGGCCCGCCAATTCCCAACATCTGGCTGGAAGAAGACGTAGTCGATCAGGGTGTCCAAACCACACGGAACGAGGGGAGTCGCACCGCCTGCCGTGTAGTCGAGTTCAGCCACCACCGAATTAGGATCGAAGCGGAAAACAAGAAGCCTGCACGGCTGTTTTATTTCCTGCTGAATGATCCTGGATGGAAGGTCGAGCTCAAAGAAAAACTGTCAGGTGAGTTGGTCGATTTTTCGAAATTTGAGAAATTCCGATACTCCTGTTGTGGCAATTCACTTGTTTCAACGGCCCCGCTCGACCGCCCGGGCCGATACGCAATCACGCTCACCTATGATCCGATCGAATTCCGAATTGGTGCGTGGATCAGCGCGCTGTCCTGGCTAGGGCTGGCGGGGTTCGGTCTGATTGCGTTAGCCCGAAAGAAACGGCGCGGTTAGGACGTCCTTCATGACAAATCGCGCTGTCGCTTCCGTTAATTATTCACAATTTGTTATTCACAGCGAATCACCGCAGCGACAAGCCAGCCGCCAATCTCAATTCAACCGGTACATGCCAGGCTTTCTTCCGCTAGTTCCGTTGCCAGCGTGACGGATCAACTTTGTAGTATTTCTCCAGGAGCCCGCTCAGCTCGGGATGATACTGTTTCAATAATCGCGGCTGTTCGAAAAACGTTTCGCTGGATACGGCAAAAAACTCGGCAGGGTTGGTTGCGCCGTAATGGTCAAGAACGGTGCGGCGTCTTTCAATTTGAGCTTCGGCCAGTTCCTCGTACTCGCGATTGACGACGCGCTGCCACTGTTCGGAAGTCGCTTCATCGTCAAACTGCAGCGTACCGACCATCGCTCCATCCAGCCCGTCGAGTGCGTGTGCGAACTCGTGGATTACGAGGTTCTGTCCATCATCCTCGTTTCGTCCGGCCTCTAGCGTGTCGGGCCAGGAAAGTATGATCGGTCCGCCCTGCCATGCTTCGCCTGACCGCGCAACACCTTCTTCGACAATAAACCCCTGACGCGATTTACCCTCGAAATAGTGCGGCCGGATCAGAATCGTCTTCACGTTGTCAAAATAGAAATCGTCAACGCCCAGCAACATCAGACAGGCGTTGCCGGCGACGGTCACGCGCATTTCCTCGGTTAGCTGAACCCCTTCAACCGACTCCCAGTTCTTTTCGGCGACAAAGACTTTGATCAAAGATCGCAGCTTTCGCGTCTCCGATGACGACAGCTCCCAGGTCAGCCGGACGTTGCGGTTCAGATGCAACGACCATGCTTCCGGCCAGGGCGCAGCGAGGATCTTTTTTCGGCGACGTTTTTTTAACCAGCCGAACATTTGGTAATTGCACGCTTATTGGCTGGATGAAGAGATGGGGCTGGGTTGGTCGCTTTGGAGATGCGCTGGTGAATAGTTAACAGGAATAATTAACGGACGCGCAAGCGGGATTGCAATTCCGACTCGCGCTGCGCGGCAAGCATAACGCACATTTGATACGCGCCCGCGATGCCGACTGTGAAAATCAAGTCGCCGCACAATGTCCAGCGATAGAAAGGCAGAGCGGCAGTAAAGCACGATGCCAGGCCGCCGGTCGTCGGCGGATACCACATGCCCATCGCCCAGACGGCAAAATTGGTCACCACAAAAAAGACGGTCGACATGACCAGCGATGCCGCAACAAAACCGCCAAGCTGACCTGCGCCGATCTGCGGCAGTCGTTGCTTGATCAACAACCCCAATGCAATTGAGACTCCCATCGATCCGTAAACCGCCAAAGCGAGTTGACACTCGTAGAATCCAAGTTTCATATCCGAGATCAACATCATGCTGCCGATCGCTGCGACTGCCACCCACGGTCGGCGGAAAAAGAAACCCGCAAACAACGCCAGCGCTGCAACCGGTTTGAAGTTCGGGAAATCTGCCAGCCAGATCCGACTGCCAACTCCCATCGCGATGATGAGGACGAATAAAGTTAGCTCCAGGCGATGTTTGTAGATCTTGTTCAGCATGAGTAGAACGGAAATCCGTTCCTCCGGTTTGTTAATTAGTCCGTAGCAATTCAACCGATTGAGAAATCAACGAATTGCCCGCTTTTGGAAACCCGATGCGTTAGCGAGGGCGTAGTCTTTGACCAGGAGTCCCTTGCTAACGCTGCGGGTTTCCTCTTGGCTGTTCAGTGCGTTAGTTTTATGTTTTGGCGACGTCGATCTCTTGAAAGCTGATTTCCGTTCTACTCTTCGTATTCGCCAAAGTGCCACATAATCTGATCGCCCGGCTGGATGTCGTAAACTCCGCAGCCGCGATCGGCAAGTTCCCCGTTCACGCGATACGTCCAATTGTCGCCTGCCGCCCGCTGATTTTCAACGTCATCGATACTGATAACAAACGCGCTTTCTCCCCTGCCTGATGATTCGAATTCGAGGTCGCCCATATTCATGGCTCGCTCCAGCGTCGAAAACACCGTCGAATCTCCGCTACACGGGACGGCAACCGTTTTGTTCCCGGCCTGACCATTGAAGTCGATCGTCAAATCGACCGTGACCGACACCCCCGTCGCCTCGCTATCGAAGTTATCTTCGGCTGGAATGTTTGTGGCAAGCGGTGCTACATCGGTTACTGGATCGGGGGCGGCGGCCGTTGAACTGCCCGATCCGCCCGTCGCGGGTGACTGGTCGCATCCGAAAACGAAAAGCGAGGCAATGACCAGCGCGGATGTCAACATCAGGCGACGGGTCAAAATCTGGTTGAGCATGTTTTCATCCGGAGGCCAAAGGCTGCGTATGATGATCTGACATTGTTCTGTCTTTTCCGGTTTCCAGCAAGCCCGGGCGAGCTCAATCGGACGGGTGCTATCCGGAGTCGTCAGTAGGTTAAACTGTTTTCGACCGGCTGCACCGTCTGAAGTCAACGCGACTTCAACGGCCAAAGTTCATCCATGTACAGAAGTTCTTTTCAAAGACCAATGCCCTTTCTGAAGCTAACTCGACTTCAAACAAGCCATGACCAATACAAACGTGGAAACGTCATTCATTTCCTCTGTCGAATCCGGGGGTATCGTCGTTGTAACGCTTGACCAGCCCGGATCAAGCGCGAACATTCTGAGCGACGAAATGTTCGACCAGTTGGAAGCGGCGATCACTCCATGGATCGATCGCACGGATCTGCGAGGACTGATCCTGATTTCCGGCAAACCCAAAATCTTTGTTGCCGGTGCCAACCTGGTTGCGATCAATGAGTCGCTTGACCTGCCTGACGAGGAAATGATCGCCTGGTGCGATCGAGGCCGGGACGTAATGAGCCTGCTGCGACGCGCTTCGATGATGACGGTTGCCGCAATCCACGGCGCGTGCGTGGGTGGCGGATTCGAGTTGACTCTCTGGTGCGACCGCCGCGTTGCCACCGACGACCGCCGGACGGTGATCGGGCTGCCGGAATCGAAACTGGGACTCGTGCCCGGTTGGGGCGGCACGTTTCATGTTGCGAGAATCGGCGCGATTAAGAACGGTGCTGACGCGGCGATGGAGCAACAACTTGAAATGGTTCTAGGAGGCGGTCTCCTGTCGTCCGCTGAGGCAGAGCAAGCCGGATTGATTGATCTGGTGGTTTCTGCACACGGGAATGCACCGGATGAGAATTCGCTGCTCGACGCGGCCCGCGCGTTGATCGACGACGAATGGAACTCGGATGAATACAAAGGGCGTCGCAAGCAAATCGAACGGGGATTTGATCCCGCGCCGGACGCCGAAGCCTTGGCGCGGAAATTTGCTCCTGAAATTGTAAACCGCAGAGAGATCTATGCGTTCGCGCCGACGGTTGCGCTGGAGCACATGATCCGTGCTTCGAGCCTGTCTCTCAAGGATGCGGCCGATAGCGAATCGCGGGCGATGGCTCAGGTTTACGGAAGTCCGGCCAGCTACGGCCTGATCAACAATTTTTTCCTTGGCGATCACAACCGTAAACATCCGGGGCTGGTGGATCTGTCGCTCACCAGTCGAAAAATCGAACGCGTCGGAATTGTGGGTGCTGGTTTGATGGGGCGTTTGATCGCAATGTCCAACTTGAACGCCGGCATCGAAGTTGTCCTGCTCGATTCGGATAATTCGCGGGCGCAGGCGGTGGCCGGGGAACTTGAAAACGACAAAACGAAGATCGAAACGGCCGACACCTTCCAGGCGTTCTCAACCTGTAATCTGGTCATCGAAACGGCAGTCGAAAATTCCGAAATCAAAAAGACGATTCTGGCTAAGATCGAAGCGGCAGTTCCCGGGACAACACTCATCGCCACCAACACGTCCGCGATCCCCGTAACGGAACTCGCCGAAGGGATGAAACACCCCGATCGATTCTGCGGCGTTCATTTCTGCCACCCGACGTTGATGATGCTGGTCGAAGTCATTCGCGGCGAGCAGACTGCCGATGAGACGGTGGCTGATGCCGTCGCCTACAATCGCTCGATTCGAAAAATGCCGGTTGCGGTTGCCGACAGAGCAGGGTTTGTTGTGAACCGTTTGCTTTCCGCGTTGCTGGACCAGTCGTTGCGTTTGTTCGGGGAGGGTCATTCGCTGATGTCGATCGATGGCGCAATGCGGCAGTTCGGTTTTGAATCGGGGCCGTTTGAAATGGTGGACATTATCGGCGCGGATACCTGCTTGCATGCGGGGCAGTCGATGTGGACCGCAGGACTCAAATGCGTTTCGAAGTCACTGGTTCTTCCTCGACTGGTAAAACTTGGCCGGACTGGACGCAAATCCGGCGCAGGTTTTTACAAATACGAAACGCCGGGATCACTTCCAACGCTTGATCCGGATGTGCTTCCGATTCTTGAACCGTATGTCTCCGGTTCCTTGTCGCCCAATTCAGAACTACAGAGTGGTGAACCAGAGGCACGTACACGGTGGATCATCGAATCCGTTCTGGCAGCAACGGCACTGGAGGCGTCGCGAATTCTCGATGACGAAATCGTGGCTGACCACCGCGACATTGATCTCGCAATTATCAACGGGTTTTCGTTCCCGAAACACGAAGGAGGGATTTTGTTTTGGGCCGACCGGCAGGGCGCGGCCAACATCGTCGAGACACTTGAAGAGATTGCAGCAACCGAACCGCGGCTGTCTCCAACTGAGCGGTTGATTGAGATGAGCAGAACCGGATCGCGGTTTTATGCCATGTGAATAACTGTTGTGCAAAAATCTCCGGGGCTAAAACGTACGCTCGAAAAGAAGGTCCCCGGGTTCCGCCGGGGGATAACGGCGTTTGATTTCTTCGCGGCGTTCTTCGCGATGGAAGTCGTTATAAAAATCGTCTTCGAAATCCTGCGCCTCTCTGGCTGACTTCTGATCCGGCGTTTCGTTTTTGCGTTCTTTTCTATGAATTGAGCGGTCGATCACGTTTTCTGCTGATCCGGGAACCAATTGGCCGAGCCACGAACATCCGCTCGCCGGCAACAAGAAACATGCCGCAAGAATGACGACAGGAATAGTATTTTGCAGTCTTGCTGACATCCATAGCCCTCTGAACGGAAAAAACTCCCCGGATTCATGGTGACCCGATCAGTACGTCCCTTCTGCCCGAAGGGACGTCCCGCTCGGCAAGCGGGACGTACTTTAGCACGAGCTAAACTACTCTTCTTCGTAGAGCTCGGGAAACACGTCGTGCGACAATCCCTGGCGTTTGATCAGGGTGCGAAGCCGGGCAAGAAAATCAAATTTGAAATTGGCGGTTTGCTGTTCGCTGATCCCGAGCATTTCGGCAACTTGTTTATTGGCCAGGCCACGAACGATTAACAACTCGATGCACTTAAGCTTGGTCCAGTCGCCGCCAGCCTGCCACTTCTGCACCTGCGATTCGAGGGCTTCGATGATCGCGTCCTCCTCAATGCCCCGGCGTTCAACGCTGCGGGCGATGCTGCTGGCTGCACGGGCGTTGCCGGTCAACTGCCAGTCGCCGCTGCTGTCGCGTCCGGCCGAAAGCGGAATCGCAGGGCGGCGACCTTCGCGACGAAGATGGTCGGTCAGCTTGTAGGCACAGATCGAAAACAGATAGCTTTCCAATGAACGCCGCCCGTCGTAATTCGGAAGCGAATTCAGAAATCCGACAAAGGCTTCCTGAACGATGTCCTCACTGGCACTGCGGTTGGAAAGCCGGCTGTCAACAAACGCCAGCAGCCGGCCTTCGTAGCGTTTGATCAGATCGCTCCACGCGTCACTGTCGCCACCGCGAATCCGCTTGATCAGGTTGCGATCAATTTCAGAGGATCGTTTCATCAAGTTTTCCAGCCAGAAATCCGGGCGGCAAGGACGGTGTTTTCGTGGACAACATTTCCTGATGCAAATTACCTGGGCAGTTTGTTGATGAACGAGTCCAGACCCGCGTCATCGGCCTGCGACGAAGATTTGTTCTCTTCGCCAAGATCGATGTCAACGGCATCCACGGTTTTTCTGACCACGGCATCATCGTCTTCAATTGCCGGCATTCCAGTGAAGCTCATTGCGGCCGGAGTTACCGGAAGTCCGTCGAGTGAACTGAGCGAAACGGATTTGTTAGCCGCCGGAGCGTCGTCAAGCTCGACAAATACCTGACTGGATCCGACGTTGCTCTTGCTTGTGTCGGACGTGGAGGATGCCTTTTTTCCTGCGTCCAGATCGACGAAGCTGTCCCCCGAATCGCTGGTCTTCTTGTTGCTGGATATTTTGTCGCTGGTCTTTTCGTTGCCGGTCTTTTCGTTGCCGGTCTTTTTGTCGGCCCCCGGTACGCCAGCTTTCGGCTTGCGAGTTTTCCTGGACACGGACTTTTTGGCCGGATAGTCTTCTGCCGAAACGGTCTCAGCCTGCTGAAGCGTGCGGGGATTCGCAACTTGCTTGTCCTTCTTATTGGTGACCTTCTTTTCTGCGACCTTCTTAACAACCACCTTCTTTGCCGGGACTTTTGTCACCGCTGGCCTTTCCATAGGTTCGTCCAGCATCGACAGTCCGGATAATCCCGAATCGGCTGCGCTGGAGACGATGGAGTCCTCGATCGCCGATTCCGCTTCGGTTTCCCCTTCCATAATGTCGGGCAAATCCAGTTCGCTTTCCGAACCGCCGGACGATTCCGTTTGCTTACCCGTCTCGCGAAGCGTTCCAACATTGAGGGGCGTCAAATCGGTTTCCTGATCGTCGAGCGGTTCGTAGACGGCACGGAACGTGACGTTGCCGAGCGTTAGCAACTGGTTAGGATCAAGCGGCTGTTCGGATTCAAGCCGTTTGTTGTTGAGGAAAGTACCGTTGAGCGAACCCATATCGCGCACCCACAACCGGCCATCCCGCTCGAAAAGCTCGGTGTGTTGCCGGCTGACAAGGGGGTGCGGAAGTGTGAGCGTGGCTTCTTTACCACGACCGATGATACAGGGCAGCGTCTTGAGCTTGACTTCCGTGCTTTTCGCGTCGCCACCAACAACAACCAGTTTCGCTTTCAGCATATACGCTCCTATTTGATTGAATTCCTGCGAATCACTGTGAAATGGCTCGCCGGACGGACAGGCCACCTGTTTATCTTGCCCGCTCATCTCGCCAGCCGATGAGCTGTGAATAATCAAGTTCGCGAAAATTGAATTGCAGCGAACGCGATCAGTTGTCGATATTCATCAAGCGAACTGGATTCATTGTGCATTCGCCATCCCGCGCGCTCAGAGACGTAGATTCTGCAAAAGATGGAATCGTCTCCGCTCGCCCCGTTTGGATCGCAAATGTTAGCAGTATCGCAAATGTTAGCAGTGATGATGCCCAGTCTAGTGAAATTGCGGATCAAAATCAAACTAACAACTGGCAATCTGGCACCGTTAAGCCAATCACAACGGCTATTGCACACCCCTCAAGGGGTTCTATAATCCGAAGGTATCGGCGATACCGGTTGTGCTGGCACTGTACTTGATTTTGCGCAGACGTTATCCTTCGATATGGAATCAAACCGGTCGCATTCCGACGAATGAAATAGTACGGTACGACTCGTCAGACTGCCGTTACGACAAGAAATGCGGGTGTAGCTCAGTGGCTAGAGCGTCACGTTGCCAACGTGAATGTCGACGGTTCGAATCCGTTCACCCGCTCTTTTTTTATGCGCTGAACTCGCTCTTACTCTGTGATGAGTTCGTTTGGTGTGCTGTAGACAACCGCGAGCGGTTCTTACCCTTGCGAACTCCCGGGCCATTTTCTTTGGCGCTCGATTGAGTTTCTGCGCGATCGAAAAGGACCCGATATTCATGCCCGGAATCCAAAAAGTGTGATGGCAAAACAGACTGCATCATCGTAGGATAACGGGTCTTTTCGAACACATTCCGATAACACACACCGACCCGTGCAGGTTCGGCGTGTGACCCGATACCGACCAGCCGAAATACCGACCAGCCGAAATACAGACCAGCCGAAATACAGACCAGCCGAAATACAGACCAGCCGAAATACAGACCAGGCAAAGTAAAATTTTGCAGGATTAACAAGTGAATACCGAGACACCTGAACTGGCGACTGAAGAAAAGTCGCCTGAAATGAATCTCAACGTTGAAGTCGAATCCACCAGCGCTTGTGAACGGCACGTAACTGTGACCGTTCCGCGCGACGAGATCGAAAGGTACTTTCAAAAACAGTTTGACGATCTTGTTCCCAAGGCGGAAGTGCCCGGGTTTCGGGCAGGTCGCGCGCCGCGCGAACTGGTTGAGAAAAAATTCCGGGCGCAGGTCTCCGATCAGGTCAAAGGTTCGATCCTGATGGATTCGCTGTCGCAGGTAAGCGAGAGTCAGGACTTTTCCGCAATCAGTGAACCGGAACTTGATTATGAAACGGTAAAGATTCCCGAAGAGGGCGATCTAACCTATTCGTTCACCATCGAAGTGCGTCCCGAATTTGATCTGCCTGACTGGAAAGGTCTTTCACTGGAACGCCCGGAACACGAATTTACCGACGCCGACATTGATAGCCATGTCAGTAAACTGGCGCTGCGGTTTTCGGAACTGGCTCCTGTCGATGATCCGGTTGCTACAGGTGATTACATTGTCAGCAATATCACCAGCCGTCACGAGGGCAAAGTCGTGGCCTCGGATGCGGAAGTTACGATTCAGGTTTTGCCGACTCTCAGCTTTGCCGATGCCACGATCGAAGGCTTTGACAAACTTCTGATCGGAGCGGCGGCTGAAGAAACAAAGACGATTACGGTTCCGGTCAGCGAATTTGCAGAGAACGAGGAACTCCAGGGCAAGGACGTCGAGGTCGAATTCGAAGTTCTGGATGTGAAGCGTATCGAAGCGATGGACGCGGGCAAAGTCGCGGAACTTGCCGGTATCGATTCACCCGAAGAGTTGAGAAAAATGATCGCCGATTCAATGGAACAGCGACTGCACTACTCACAACGTGAAAAAATCCGTGAACAGATCAGCACCCTGTTGACCGAGTCAGCTGACTGGGAACTGCCACAGGATCTGCTCCGTCGCCAGAGCGTTCGTGAAATGGACCGCGCCAAGATCGAGCTGCGATCGAGCGGCTTCTCAGAGCAGGAAATCGTCCAGCGTGAAAACGGCCTTCGCAAGAATATCCTTGAACGCACGGAAGTCGCGCTTAAGGAACACTTTATTCTGGAGCGAATTGCCGAACAGGAAGATGTGCAGGACGCACCGGAGGATTACGATCTGGAAATCGCCCGGATTGCAATGCAGCGTAATGACTCGCCGCGACGCGTTCGTGCCCGCCTGGAACGAACGGGTCAGATGGATGCACTGCGGAACATGATCCTGGAGCGGAAGGTGATCGATCTGATCACCGAGAATGCGAAATTCAAAGCGACGGAATATGAAGTTGAAGGCGAAGAGACGACTTCTGCTGTTGAGTTTTTTGTTGCCGGTGGAATCGCACAGATTCCCCAGGCGAAGTACGAGGACAATGAGAGTGGTGTTCCGCCGCTGCCAACAACAAAAGAAGTTGACTAGCTGATTGAACAGACCCGGCCTTTGGCTGGAAAATCCGGATTCGCAGAGCTGATTCAACGGGCTCCATACGACCATCCGTATGGAGCCCGTTTTGTTGTGGTGTGTTGTTCGTGACCTCCCGTTTCAAGTCGAAAGCCTACTCTGCAACCGCACCTGTCCTGGACACTTCGTTCCCGTGAATCACTCGGGAAAATGAACCCGTCTTGTCTCTCAAGTGCAATCGCGTTACGGTTTGAGTAATCGAAAATTGAAATTCGGGCGTCTTTTTCGGGCCCGTACGAATGACTCATAAATAACCGTATCGTCAGAGGAACCTTTGCCTTGAACGACAAATCATCCACTCAGTCTGCAAACTCGCGGCCGTCCGGCAACTTTGGTTTTGGCGACTTCCCGTCAAAGCCGGATTCACCCGGACTCGATCCGCTTTCGCAGATTCAAAACTCATATGCACAAGCCTATCAACGCCAGCGGCAAATGACACTCGGCGATCTGTTGCTGGAAAACCGGATCGTGTTTCTTCAAGGCGAGATCCACACCGGCAACGCCAACGAACTGGTCATGAAGCTGCTGTACCTGCAGAGCGAAAACAAAAAGAAGCCGATTAATTTTTATCTGAATTCACCAGGCGGCGACGTGATCGCAACGCTGGCGATCTACGACGTCATGCAGATCATGAGCTGTCCGGTTGCAACCTATTGCGTCGGTCAGGCAGCCAGCGGTGCCGCAGTTTTGCTCGCCGGTGGCTCCAAGGGCAAACGGTTCTGCCTGCCTCACTCGAGGGTCATGATTCACCAGCCGCATGGCGGCGTCGGCGGACAGGTCAGCGACATCGAAATTCAAGCAGATGAAATCATGCGGAACCGGCAGGTGCTCAACGAAATTCTGGCGCACCATTGCGGCAAAGACGCGGACACGATTCAAAAGGACATGGATCGTGACTTCTTCATGACAGCCGAAGCTGCCAAAGCGTACGGGCTGGTCGATGAGATCACTGAAAAGCCGGACGCCCGGGAAGCAGATGACGACGACTAACTCTGACCGTCGAACGAACCACCGCGGACGGGATCATTCGCCGCGACATCGGCCGATGATGCCTTCATCCCGATCATGATCTCAAACCTAATTCAATTCACTGCCCGGCATACAAGTCGCCGCGCGAACAACGGAGCTGAAATCCATGCCATACGTTCCTTATGTGGTCGACAACACCGGCCGTGAAGAACGCGTTTACGATATCTACAGCCGTCTGCTTAAGGACCGGATCATTTTTCTGGGCACGCAGGTCTCCGCCGAACTGGCGAATTCGCTGGTTGCACAGATGCTGTTTCTTCAGTCCGATGACCCGAAAAAAGAAATCCACCTTTACATCAACTCGCCCGGTGGAAGCGTCACTGCCGGACTGGCGATCTACGACACCATGCAGTTCGTCAGCTGTGATGTGGCGACGTATTGTCTTGGGCAGGCGGCCTCAATGGGCGCTTTGTTGCTGACTGCGGGAACTAAGGGAAAACGATACGCGCTGCCGAATGCGAGTATCATGATTCACCAGCCGCTGGCCGGAATGCAGGGCACGGCGGAAGAGATCATGATTCACCGCACCGAACTCCGGCGAGTCAAAAGCCGGCTGAATGATATTCTGGTCAAACACACCGGCAAGACCGTTGATCTGATCGAGAAAGACACTGACCGGGACAACTTCATGACGGCCAATGAAGCGCTGGAATACGGCTTGATCGATCGGGTTGTCGAAGCGGTTTCCGAAATCGGCTAACCTTCGTGAGACTTCCCGGCAAAGTCCACTAGCTGGATTCGGACAAACTACCAATCGCAGAATCGCCTGAAAAAAGACCTCACGCAAAGGCGCGAAGACGCAAAGGAAAAACAACTGATGTTCCTCGCACCTTTTGAACGCGATTTCCTGTGAGATGTTCGAGAATCCGGCTTCCCGGGATTATGCGGGGCGGCATTCAATGAGACGCCTCATATTAAACAACAATGGTCAACAATGAAGAATGCGCAGGCGGTCGTTGACTGAACCATGAACGCTGAAAACAGGCCCATGAATCTCCCACACGACTATTCCGCCAAAGCCGCCGCCGTTCCTACGGGTAACATCCGGCTCAGCAGTGATGGACTGAACGACATTCAATCCGATGCTCCGAAGGAATTCGGCGGGTCGGGTGAGCAATGGTCGCCCGAAGACCTGCTGGTCGCGGCAGTTGCCGACTGTTTCGCGCTGTCTTTCCGGGCGATTGCAGGCATGTCGAAGTTCGAATGGACTTCGCTCGATTGCGAGGTTACCGGTACGCTGGACAAAGTTGATCGCGCGATCCAGTTCACGGCTCTGACTGTTAATGCGCGGCTCGTTCTTCCAGCCGGAGCAGATGAAGCCCGTGCGAATCGTCTGCTGGAGAAGGCGGAGCAAACTTGCTTCATCACCAACTCACTCAAGGCCGATCCGCATCTCGAAGCGACAATCGAAACGGCATAGGATTTCGTTTTCTTCTGTGAAATGAAACCGTGCAGCGTCAGCAGGTACATGTGACAAACCATTGAAGCCTGCTAGCAAGCTTCGGCTCAACCCCTGCCGGTAATGAACAACATTGCACGGCACGATGAATCTAGAGCCAGGCTCAAATGCCAGCGATTGACAGCCTGAAAACTGCGTGCCTTCAGCTACCAAACGCAACTGGCATTCCGCGAGTTCTCAAAATCGCGTAAACGTCCGCTTGAAAACTCCGGCGCGGAGCGTGCGGGCGCGATTGCCTGCCAATGTCTACCGTTGCGGATCACCCCCTTCAAATTTTGAAACGGGCCGGACGATGAACGACTCATCCCCAACCAAAACTCAACCTGCGAACGCTCATCCTTCCTGCGAACGATTCGCGCAACGTTTTGCAATGACCGTGATGGCGATCCTCCTGACGTTCGCCTGCGGTTGTCGCACGACAAACCAGCAGTGCCAGCGCGAAACTGCGCTGCTTCGCGCCGAGATTCTGGATCTCGAAGACCAGCTCTACGCGTTCAAAGCAACGTCCCGACCGTCAAACTCACGCGTCGTGATGACCGGCGGCGAGCTACCCGTAGACGCCTGCTACGACCCTGGATTTGACGATGTAATTTATGAGTCGGACATGGTTCAGGGCGACATCTACTTTGGCGACCAGTTCATAGATGACGGCTACTACGAAGGCCCGATTTACGACGATCAACCCTGCGCCGATCAGATATCAGACGGGCAGGTCGATGGCGGACCGGTTTACAGTGACGACCCCGGGATTTTCGGCGATGTTCAGGCAAATCTGTTCCCGCTGGATGCACACCCGAGCGATTCTTATCCGATCGAATCAAGTTCGCCGCTCATTGAACCACACGGTCAAACGACCCCGACTCCGGCAGGCCAGATTGTACCGGGTGCGAATGACCCCTTTATGGAGGAAATTCCGCGGGGAAGCAGTGTCGAACCGACGCCGGCCCCTCCGGCATCCGGCGGTGGAGCAAACGACGGGAGTGGATTTGGCGCGACGATCGATCGGTTTCGAACTGGCCGGCGTAGCAATTCACCCGACGTGCATGATGTCTTTATTGACCCAGGGAACTACTCTATTCCAGCTAACGAACCGGGATACCGCAATCCGGCCGCTCGCGAATATCGACACGGGCAGGATTTGGAAGCTACTTATTTTCCGCGGTCGCAGCCTGAAACATTCCTGCCATCGTTCGCTCCGCTCGAATCACCGGATGCCGCCGTGACCGAAATCTACATCGTTCCGGAATCGACGTACGGACAGGACGTCGACGGCAATCCAGGCGATGAAGGGTTGGTGCTGCTGGTCCAGCCCAGAGCTGCGGATCAGGAAATTCTCAAAGCCGCCGGTGCGATGACCATTAGCGTGATTGATCCCGCAGCCAATACGCTCGTGCAACGAGTCGGGCTCTGGCGTTTTCAGGCGTCCGAGATGCGCCTGTTCGAAACCGGCATTGGATCAAGCGAAAAGGGATACCTGTTCCGCCTGCCATGGGATGGCAACCTGCCAAAGAACGGCAGACTCGTTTTGTTTGTCCGCTATCTGACCAGCGACGGGCGACGGCTGGAATCATCGTCGGAGCTGTTAATTGACCCGCCGGCAGATAACTACTCGCCCGATGATCCTGACATCCAGGAGTGGTCGCAAAGCGATTCTCGCTGGGACGATGACACCAATGATGATGAAAGTCCTTCGGATCTTGTCGCCCGTCGGCGTGGCGGTCCGGACGGGAACCCTTCGCAATCAAATACGCCGAAACCGGAATGGCGTCCCGTTCGCTGATTGTTTGCGGCTGACGCGAACGTTAACGCCCGGTTCCCTGATAGACAGGCCTCGATCCAATCGACTGCCACTGGTTGGCAGCTTCAGATTGAGGCGACCGGCGGGGCAGATCGGCAAACGCTACTCCCAGCCACCCGCTCTGTAGACTCAACGCTGCGATTCCAAGGTCCGGACTCTTGAGCCGGGCCAGCATGTTTTCCGGCAGCGTCCCGACCACATACTCATCTTTAAATACCGCACCGAAAATTGTGCGCAATGCGATTTGGTCGCGAAGTTTCAGGCGCCTTCCCTTCAAGCTGATTCCCGGTTTCTTTTGGACAAGCACAAGGGACGTTCCATTGACTTGCGGAATGTAGGTCGATTTGACTTGAATCTGCCGCCACGTTTTTCCGTCACCGACCTGGAAACTTTTCAGGTTCATCGAGATTAGAAAGCTGTCGTCCACGAAATCAACACGAATTGGATCGTGCGTTGCAAAAGTAAACCGGGCTTCTCTCGCTTCCTGGTCAACGTTCAGCTGAGTGCCGCCAACGATGTTGCCAAGTTGAACCGACAGTTCTTCAACGGTGAACGTGTTTCCGCCTAGTTCCGACCGTGACATTAGATTGTTGACGGCGGACTGATGCAGCTGGATGTTCAACAATGCGCCCGGCAGGTCGGCGGGCCGTGAGGTGTAGGATGCCATCTGATCACGGCCGGCCACCCGATACCGTGCCATGATTTTGTCAGCCGTGGTGGACATCCCGACGGGAGCCGGTTCCAGATCGAGCGCAACAAGCGGCTGAAGCACATTGGCGTTCATGAACTGCCGTGCTTTGGCGAGCCCGTCAGAAACTTCCGATTCGAGTTTTTGTTGTGCGGCCGATGCGATTTTCTGTTTGACCTGCTCTTCAGCGGCGGGAGCCTGCCGGGCAATCTTGTCCCGTGCAATTCGCCGCGCGATCCGGTTCACCAGAGGAATGTTGTCATAGTCCGATTGCATCCCGACAACCTGCTGGTCGGACGACACGCTGGCGACGGACTGCTCACTGCTGATGCCCTGGCGACCGTACATCAGTCGTTTGAAAACGCGGAAACGTGCCAGACCCTGATTCTGGATTCTGAATCCGCTGGTGGAAGCCGTCGTATCCGAATGAACACTGCCGTCGGTCTCAATGTTCACATGAACATTTTCCGGATCCGGAATCAGCTGAACCCGCAACTTGTTTTCGATGAAACTCCGACCGGAAATCTGCGTTCCCATCATGGTTTCAGAAATGGGCTCCGTCATCGCAGGCATCTGAGGAATCAGCCGGTTCATCAAACGGGCGTCAACAGAAACGCGAACGTTGGCGTTCCGGTAGTGGGTATTGATTTCGGAGGCCAGTCTGTTCAACGCCGGTTCATCACTCCACATCAGGTTCTGCCAGACATCGTTCATCGCATGACTGATTCGACCGTCGGGTGTACTCTCGAGGTATTCAACGACTGTAAGAATCTCGTCGAGTGTCGGTGGCTCCGAGGCCAGGTTTTTTAGCTGGTCGATAACCAGCGGATCCATACTCTGCTCAACAAACCTACGCTGCTCAGGCGTTAGCGACGGAGCTGAAATCCGTGCTAGAACTTTCCGCGCAGCCGTCCGCTGACGGTATGTGCTCGGATTGAGACTTGAAAACTCACGGGACGCTTCGTCGAGGTAAAGATATTCGTGCCACGACGGGTCGATTCCTTCAAATGAAATCCGTGTCGCCGAAGCACTGATGATAGGTACGTTGCTTTTAGATTTTGATGCAACCCCGTAAATGTCCGCGTAGCCTGCCCCCGCCAAACCGTTGACATGACGCCAAATTGCCAGGCGCCGATCAAACGAATAGGTCAGCCTTTTCAACCGGGCCATCACTGCCGTTTGTTCCGCGTTGAGGTCCGCACGTTTTTCGGCGTCTCGGATGTACTGATCGGCTTGATCAAGCTGACCATTCATTTGCTGGAAGATCAAACCAGCCTGAGAGTCCTCATGCGTTTCAACTTGAGTCAGAAAAAAGACCAGCTGGTGCATCTGTTCCGCCCAACCTCGCGTCAACGGTTGCTGTTCCAGTTTTTCAAGTTCTGCAACGATGGACGCGGGAACCGGCCATGTTCGAGCCGGCAGGTTCGCCGCCGGTTCATTCGTGCTTCGTTCCGCAGTGCTTCGTTCTGTTGAGTGTTCATTCAAAGGCTCAGCGTCAGCCGCGATTGATTCGTTGTTTTCAGGCTGTGCTTGCGTTATCTCCGGCTCAGTCGTTTCAGTTGTTGTTGACTGAGTCTGTTTGACCGACGAGCGACTCGATGCAAATTCGAAAGGAGACCCGCGATCGAATGAAACAAGTCCGCCCGGACTTTGAATTGAGATGTCACGATCGGTTAACTCGACCTCTTCCAACGTCCAGTCGCTGACGTCACGCTGGTGTTGGTCGATGGGAGCAGAAACGGCTTCGTAGTCAACCGAATCATTGGCGAAGGTATCAAATCCCGTGAACTGGTTTTCTTCGTCAAACGTCAAGTCAATTTCGATGGGCGGGGCAGGGGGCAGATCAACGTCCGCTGAAAGCTCCGGATCAACAACTCCGCTTCCAATTACGTGTGAACCGACCGGTTGCCGACAGATGTCGGCAGGCTTTTCGTTCGGAAATTCCGACGGTGAAGTTCCAGACGTTCTCGCCTGCGGTTCTGAGTCAAAGAACGAAGTCTGACTCGTGTCGATTGCAGCGGCTTGTGCAGTGCCGTGTTGTACGGAGCCAGACTGTGCAAACCCTGATCGAAGTGAAACCACAAGCGATCTTTCCGAAGACAATCGCGATTCAGCTGGATTCACCGATGAGCTTTGCGAACGTTTTTCGCGCGACGTCAAGTGCCGCGCATCCAGATCATTCAAACAAGGAACGAGGGGGGAAAGCGTTCCCGGTTCGTTGCTCACAGTTGAATTGCTGCTAACTGAAGGACCGAATTCAAAAGCCGATACGTCGGAGCTCGCCAGCCGGCCGCAACCTGTGCGGTAATTTCCGTTCTGATACGTGCGAATCGACCAAATGGCCAGGATGCAAACGAGTGTTGCGCCAAAGAAGGGCGACCAAGCGGAACGCGAACGCATTAACTACAGTCTCCTGCCGAGGAACGGCGATACCTGACGCGAGGATGTAAAGATGGCGGATCTACTGGATAAACATCGGAACACCCGGCAACGCGAATCGAACCTGAAACTCCAATCGGAACCAGGAAAATGCTAGATGGACCCAATGTCTGTGAAGTGATTCTGATCGTGCGGATCATCAGGCCGCTCGAACGTGTCACCGGTAGCGGAGAGATTGGCGAAACGCAAACCGTAACGTCCGTTGGAAAATCTGTCTGGTGTTCCCCCGCGAGCAACACCTTTGCATTCAATGATACTTTTTCAGCCTTGAGCGCGTTTTCGGTCGGCAAGAGTTCTCGAAATCGGTTGAGTAGTCCATCATGTTCGTCCTGTCAAAGTTCCGTGTTGGCTTGGCAAACGCGTTTGCGTTCCAAAAACACGGGAGACGCCGGCAGCTAGATACGTTTTTCCAGCAATGGGCAATAACCTTCGAGAGATTCTAGCGAAACTGGAATTCACGATTTCTGACAAGGTTCTTCCTATGACCTTGTCCACTTGCCTTCGCCGAGACCTTGTCCACTTGCCTTCGCCGAGACCTTGTCCACTTGCCTTCGCCGAGACCTTGTCCACTTGCCTTCGCCGAGACAAAGCCTGACGCAGACGACGTTGTTGAACCACGTTGCCCGTCTGCCTTTGCTCGTCGTCGCGCAGGACTGTTCAGGCATCTTCATCGTCAAACGGGTCCGTCCGAAAAACAGAAATCAGTGCGGGCGCGTATTGCCTGGAACGCCATTGACCGGCGCGAGGCAAACAGGCCGGATCGAATTTTTCATCTGATTCGACGACGGCAACCGAATGTTCGGGTGCCGCATCCAGCAGCGAGCCGACCATTTCCAGCAGATCATCCTGTCGGGACTGAAACAGCGAATAAGGCGGACAGCAGAAAATCGCCCATGGTTCTTCAGGTTGTACGTCGGGTTTGGACAGAAATTCGCGGGCCCAGAAAAAACTGTCCGACGCGTTTACTTCGACTGGTTGATCCGGACTGAGCATTTGCACGTTCTCGCGGATCACTTTGACTGTGGGAAAATGCCGCTCAATCAAATAGGCTCTGCTCGCGCCGCGACTGATCGCTTCAAGTCCCATCGCTCCGGTTCCTGCGAACAGATCGATGGCCGCTTTGCCCTCAACCCAGCCGCCGATCAAATTGAACAGAGCTTCGCGGATATTGTCCTTCATCGGCCGCGTGACGGAGTCCCCCGAGTAGGCAATCTGCCGGCCGCGGAAATGTCCACCGATAATACGTAGCTTTCCACCATCTGCGGGGGCCCGGTTCGATTTCCAGTTACTCAGTTTTCTTCCGCGTTCAGATCTTGGCATGTCGCATAAATGGGAGTTGAATTGGTAAACAAGCGCGGTTGAGGAAAGGCGTTGAGCAATGAGGGGGCCTCAATCGGGCACGATGCAATAAATTTGAACCCGATCTCACCTCAGCACATTACTAAAAACATGACTCGACCGCTATATTATGATTATGGGAAGGGCTGAATTATGATTATGGGAAGGGCTGACTGGTTATGGGGAACCGCTGATTGGAATGCGTTTTCCGATCCGGGCATGAACTGAAGAAAACGACTGAAGCGAATAACAGACAGAACGAAAATATAGATGAATACCAGCAATTCGATCGTAAAGCGGTTCCGTCTCCGACTGGCAATTGCGGCAGCTATCTTGCTTTCGATTTCGGCACTTCCGGTTTCAGTCGGGACTTTGATTGCAGTACTTTCTGTCTCACCGGCTTTTGCACATCCAACTCAGGCGGCAGATCAGGAAGAACACGGCCACAGTCACGATGGTTCAACCGCACAGGAAACGATTGACGAAGAAGCCTATCTTGCGGCATTACCGGACGTCGAAACGGAAGAAGTTGAACCATCTGAACTCGCCGCTTTTCAGCAAGACTATGACGACATTGTCATTGAGCTGAGAGAACATCTCAAACAGGCGCGGCTGGCGTCTCAGATGTTTTACACGCTCCCCCGGGACGAAGCAGCACCGTGGAAGCAGTCGTACGAGGAGACGATTGAAAAAGGAAAGCTGTCCAGGCTGAAACTGGCTGAGGCCGCGACGAAGTTGTTTCAGGTGACCCCGAAGCCTTCTTTCGATTTGATGGAAACCGTCGTTCGAGTCAACCAAATGCAATTCGATCTGGGCTTATATGAGCAATGCCTGGAATTGAATGATCGACTGATCCAGTTTCAGCCCACCGATCGAATCTGGTTTCAGCGCGCATGCGCATTTTCGATGCTCAACCGCTCGGAAGAGTTTGTCGAGTTTCTAAAAAACAGTGAGGAAGAACAAGCCGGAAAAGCTCTGGAGGCGATGGAGGAATTCCAGTTGGACGCCGCCGTCAACTTTAAACGGCTGCCTGAAATTGCCGCCAAATGGGAACGTGAACTGGAGTTTCGAAAAAAAGAAACCGAGGCCGGCGACCTGCCTCGGGTCCAGATCAAGACGAGCAAAGGAACAATCACCGTTGAGTTGTTTGAGAACGAAGCGCCTATTGCGGTGAATAACTTTGTCAATTTAGTCGAAGACGAATTCTATGACGGCAAAGTGTTTCACCGTGTCATCAACCACTTCATGGCGCAGGGCGGTGGCACGAACGAATTCGGCGAGCCAGCGGAAGTACCGTATACGATCGCCGACGAACATCAACAGGAAACGGCCCGCCACCATTTTCGCGGAAGTTTGTGTATGGCGCGTTCCAACCAGCCAAACAGTGCTGCGGCAGAATTTTACATCACGTTTGCCCCCGGGCCCGGACTCGACAATAACTACACCGTGTTCGGACGAGTGATCGCCGGATGGGATGCGCTTGATCAGCTTGAACGAACGGTTGCGCGGACCGGGGATGCGGAAGGAAAGATGACTTATGCTCCCGTTACCGGTGCCGATCCGGACAAGATCATCAATGCGACGGTTCTACGTAAACGGGAACACGAATACGATACAGAACCGTATCAAACAAAGTAGCTTCTGCTCCGCTCAATGGCTGAAGCGAATAACCTCTTCACTTGAAAACGAATCCGACCCGGTCGATCAATGATTCCGAAAACCATAATGTGTAAACCACTGATTCTGTTCGCGGCTGTTGCCCTGACCAGTGTCGTTTTTCAATCCGCTTCGCTATTTGCTCAAACCGAAGAAGAAATAGGCGAGATCAACCGTGCGATCGGGGAATCGGCGACTGCGCCTCGTCCGGCAACGGTCGGGGCGACAAGACCGGCTCCGGCTCCCGATCGCCCGGCGAATCCTCCAGCGCAGCCTCCTGCCAACCGGAATCCTGCAAATCGGAACGCGGACAACGGATCCGCGATTGAGATCGCATCGGTTCCGACATCCGAGGCCAGCGAGAAGGTCAAAGAATTCCGGCAAACTGTCCTGGCGATGCGGGACAGGAAACTTCGAATCAATCAGCTGATCGGCAACATCCCTCTCGGTTTTCCGGAAAAACAAAAAAAGAGCCGGGAGGAAATCGAACGGCTGAGAGTGGAAGTCGCTGCGTTGGAGGCAGCACTCGGACCACTCGCAATCGAAGCCTACAAAGAAGCGCCCAACACAGACCGCGCGGTATTCATGGCGGTCATTGCAAGTTTGAACGCGAGCCTCAATCCGAAGCCGGTCGCGCAAGCGAAATTCAATCCTGCCCTGGCCTATGAACTTGCATCGCTGATGGCAGACAATGGAATCGACCAGCCTCAGGTACTCTTTGCGGCCTTTCGTGCCGCGTTCGCGACCCAGAATTTCGATGACGCGCAGAGGATGCTCGACCGCCTCCAGGAAAATGGGAGCAGTACAAGTCCGCGCGTTGCGGAAAACCTTGCCGCTGCTCGTGAAAACTGGGCTCGCGAGCTGGAAATCCGGCGAATGGAATCGGAAACCGGTGACCTGCCGCTGGTCAGGTTCGAAACGTCGGTTGGCGAGTTTACTGTGGAGCTGTTTGAGAATCACGCTCCGGACACAATTAACAACTTCGTGCACCTGGTTGAAATCGGATACTACGACGGGCTGACGTTTCATCTCGTGCGACCGGGCACGATGGTCAAAGGCGGCTGCCCGCTCGGAAATGGCAACGGACATCCGGGCTATCGGATCGCCTGCGAATGTGACCGCGATGAAATTCGTCATCACTTCGCCGGCTCGCTCAGCATGGCGAATCATGGCCGGAACACAGGAGGCGGGCAGATCTTTTTTGCCCAACAGCCAAACCCCGGGCTGGACGGGAAATACACAGTGTTCGGCAGAATCGTTGAAAACGAGGAAGTACTCTATGACTTTCCTGCCATGGACAAATCATCGGTGATTCCGGATGCAGGCCGACCGGAAACCATCACTCGTGTCACGGTCATCCGCAAACGTGATCATCTCTACCTGCCCATCAAGGTCAAAGAAGAATTGCCGGTTGATCCGCGCCCAATGGTCAACGGGCGAATCGTTCCCCGTGTGGCTCCGTCGCTGCCGCCAAGAGTCGACCCGCGAATTGAGCTGTATTCGAGTCCCGATCCGCCAGTCGTCACACCAGCGGGCCAGGAAGACAATGTTGAACCACCGGCAACCTCTGTAGAACCAACCAGAGAGGAATTCGGCGACGGGGGCGGCACCCCGTTTGACTCCGACAGCCCCGGTTCAGGTGGTGGCGAACCAGGCAACAACGATTTAGAAAGCAACGAACCAGGCAGTGACGGAACGGGCGGCCTCAATTCAGGCGGTGAGTAATCGCATCGAAAAAATGCCTCGATGCCTCAACGAAAAATCCAACCGGACTCAAAAAGACTAATGCGCAACAAAATCGGAACGGAAACAATGGAGAAACAGAATTTTTCAACGCAACGGTTTGTAATGAAAGTAGGCCGATCCATCTCCTTTTGCCTGCTCGCGATACTCGCTCTGACGATTTTGCATTTCAATGCGCAAACAGCGTCCGTTCAGGAGGAGGCGAACACGGACATTCACACGCTGATCGCGAAGTGGAAGGACCTGGAAGCGGAACTTGCAACCAAAGCTGCGATTCTCGACGCGGAGCCAAATCCGGAAGTCACCGAAGAGTACCGTGACCTCGTTGAACAGGCGAATACTCTGATCGGCGAAATGAAAGAGAAGTCCGGAGAAGCGTTGCTGGAAAATCCTGATGACATCGAGGTCTTGCGAACCGTCATTGGAATCATGGTCAATGATGCAGCCTTCGGTCGTGATGCCGAAGTCCTGCGTGTGGGCGACAAGCTGATCGCAGCTGGAGTCAATCCCCGGGTCTACCAACTGGCCCGGTCAGCCGATCGACTTCCGATCGACAGTCGACACGTTTTTGACGAGTTGTTCATCCGTGATTCCGAAGCCAGATCTGACGACCTGCCGCAGGTGAAACTGGAAACTTCTCAAGGCGACATCCTGATCGAGCTATTTGAAAACGAAGCACCGAACACGGTCGCAAATTTCATCAGCCTGATCGATGCCGAATTCTACGACGGATTGACATTCCACCGCGTTATGGAAAACTTCATGGCCCAGGGCGGCTGCCCCGATGGAACCGGTGGCGGCGGACCGGGCTACTCCATCGCGTGTGAATGTTATGAACCCGATCACCGTCGCCACTTCACCGGTTCATTGAGCATGGGCAAAAGTCCCGAGGGTCGGGATACGGGCGGTTCACAGTTTTTTCTTACGTTCATGCAGACATCCCATCTGGACGGACAACACACCGTGTTCGGACGAGTGATCGAGGGTCAGGAAGTACTTGATCAGATTACGCGAACCTATGTGCCTTCACCCTACAGCCCGGGGGGTGAGTTGATTCCCGACGCGGTCGCCGACAGAATTATCTCTGCCACTGTCATTCGCCGACGCGACCACGAATACGTTCCCGCGACGATTGGCGGTGACCCGCTTCCATCCGTGGAAACGCCGGTCGTTGATGATGCGGTCGATGAATTTGGCGATGAAGGAGGTGCTGACGACATTGGCAATGACGGCAACACGCCCGGAACAGGATGAAAAAGTTCGAACGCGCAAATCTGATTTGTAAACGACTGACGAGACTCTACCCGAATCCACCGGTGCCGCTCGATCACACGTCACCATTCACTCTGTTGATTGCCGTACTCCTGTCAGCTCAATGCACGGACGAGCGTGTCAATATGGTGACGCCCGCGCTTTTTAAGGCGGCTGACACGCCGGAGAAGATGGCGCGTGTTCCGGTCAGCAGGATTCTCAAACTGATCAAATCGTGCGGATTGGCGCCGCAGAAGTCGAGGGCGATTTCCGGGCTGTCGAGAATTCTCATTAGACAATTTGGGGGCTGTGTTCCGCAAACATTCGAGGATCTCGAATCACTGCCCGGTGTCGGCCACAAGACAGCCAGCGTCGTCATGGCTCAGGCGTTCGGCATCCCGGCGTTTCCGGTCGACACCCATATTCACCGGCTTGCACAGAGGTGGGGCCTAACCAACGGAAAGAATGTCAGGCAAACCGAAGCAGACCTGAAAAAGCTGTTTCCCAAGTCGTTGTGGAACAAACTTCACTTACAGATTATTTTCTATGGCCGGGAATTCTGTACCGCCCGGGGTTGCGATGGAACCGTTTGCGGGCTTTGCCGAGCCTGCTACCCGTCACGAAAAAAGGCCAAACTGACAAAAAAAGCGTAACCCGGAATTCGATTGCCACTGCCGGAACCCGCGCTTTTTGGTACGCGACGATATAGAATATGTCTGGAACCAACAGAGAACATCAGGCAGAAAAAAGGCATGCCAATGGGCAGGGCAGTGGAGTGCGCGATCTGCGAGTCGCGATTCAAATCGGACAAGACAGTCGGGGAATCTACAAGATGTCCGCATTGCAGAAAGACGTTTGAAATCACCGAGTCATGCGTTGTCAAGAAAAAGTCGAGGCCTAGTACAGTTCCGGTTGCAAGACCAGCTACCACTCGCGCCGGCCCGCCGGACGTTAGCGCAGTTCCGTCCGCGCAGCCCGTCGCACCACCTCTTCCTTCACCGGAACCGGCCAACCACGTTGACTGGGACGTTGGCAATGCTAACAAACGTGTCAAATCAAAACTCCACCAGCGGCGAAAAAAGTCTACGCCCGTCGTTGTTCTGACACTGCCTGGCCTGCTGGCTCTGGCTCTGGCAAGCGCAATTGCGCTGCCGTTTGCGCTTAATGGAGCATTTGATTTTGAACCCGAAGTAGACCCGCGACAGCAGGCGATTCAGGATGCGATTCGTGAAGCAGAAAGTCAAACCGGAACCATCAGCACGAACGAAGGGCTCGACAACCGAACCGACACTGTTTCCACGCTGATTGATCCGTCTCCTGACTCGATTGCGGGCGAATTCGTCGAGGCCGGCCTTGGTGGCATGTCGGATAACGTAGAAGCTGCGACCGATTCGAATCGACGAACAGCAGACGCGCCGCCCGTTGCGGAGTTGACTATCTTGAACCGCGCTGAATTTGATGATGTGTGGCGCAAACAGCAGGGACGGATCGTGCGACTGGTTGTCAAAACCGCGCTCGGGCGAAAGCATGCGATCGGAACGATTGTCGATACCCGGGGCTGGGTCGTGACCAGCTTTCGCGCGGTGGCCGGTGCAAAAGGAATTGACGTCGTGGAAACTGCATCCGATATCGAAGAGTTCAATGAGAACAACCCGCTGACCGATCAGGTTCGGGGCGTCATCGCGGTGGATCGTGAAAGGGACATCGTGGTGCTGTCCATCAATCCGCGGTTTGTGCAGAATCTGTCGTCGACCAAACTCGCATCCGAAGACAACGTGGTTGGCTCGGAAGCTTTCGCGCAATTCTATTTTCATGGCAACGGATCGCAGGAGCATGAACGAAGCCCGCTCACCGCCAGCGAACGGATCGTCACTGGAAGAAAGTCGCTGAGCAGCTTTTCGGAAACCGATCAGGCTTCGCTCCGTTCGCAAGGCCTGAAAAACGGAGACATGGAATGGATTGAGTTCGTCGCCGAGGAGCCGGGCACGCCCGGTGCGCCGGTCATTGACATGGATGGAGTCTTTCAAGCGTTCGTTTCCGGCGTTGAGCTCGATGCAACGGACGGAACCTATCTCGCCTACCCGGCCAAATACGTTGCCGATTTGATTGTCGAAGCAAGCCCGACAGCACAGCCTCTGGATGTACTCAGTCAGGACCTGGTAACTGTCGGAATGCAGGTGCTAACCGATGAGCGAACTGTTGATGTTGATCATCCACTTCACGAATCCGCGTCGAAGCTGAATCAGATCATGTCGGATTGCAGAGAGTTCAGCTGGCTGCCGGCGGATGACGATCAATACCGGACGTTGCAAGTGTTCCTTTTTGAATCCGACGACCTGCGTGAGGCACTTCAGGGTCCGGGGGCCGGTGATGCCGAGGCTGAGAAAATCCGAACGCGACTTGAAGAAGGGCGTGCCGAATTTGAGGCTGCATTCGATGATGCAACGAACCTGTCGGACGAGGCTATTGAGGCAATCAATCGAAATGCAGCAGCTGCTCTGGAAATGAACGAACCCGAGGCATTTTCAAGATATGTGATCGCTCATTCTTCCATTGCTCTGATCGCAATGGACAGCTATCGAATGGAATCCGGAGACGAAACTCAGGCGATGCGGATCACCGGTCACGATCTTGCGGTTTACATACCCTATTCAGACGAATTGCCCGTCGGCGTCTCCGGATCGAACTGGATAATCACGGTGAAACTGCACGACGAACCCGTGCGAAAGAACTTCATGTTCAAGGACGCAAGACTCGAGTCTCAGACTGTGGACCTGATAAGAATCATCGCCGCCGAGTAGTCGTGACAACCGGACGGCCCCAACGACAAAGTGGAACCGCGCCCGATAGTCTGGTATTCTGGTGCAACATTCGTTTTTTTCTGTACCCATTTCTATCAGATTCGGCAACTGTATGCTCAAAGCCTGGCAATCGATCACTCTCTGGAAACGTGTACTTATCGGACTCGTCATCGGGCTCGTTATCGGACTGACGATGCGATACACGGTGCCGACAACTGAAAAAACACACACGCAAAATCTCGAATCCGGAATTACCAGTGCCGAAATTGCCGGATGGGATGTCAGTGTTGGCGACGAGGTCAAAGCGAACGACAAACTTGGAACCCTAACCGTCGAGGAGACTTCGGTAGTGCTGCTTGCTTCGACAAGTGGAACCGTTTCAAAGCTGAGCGGTGCGGCGGGTGGCAGCGTGACCAGCGGACAAAACTTGCTGGTAATCACTGAGCCTCTGTCGGGGCCGGAACATGCCGCATGGCTGGCGGACGACTGGATTCAGCCTTGGGGGCAGGCGTTTTACAATCTCATATACATGCTGATTGTTCCGCTGATTGCGACCACGCTGGTCGCCGGCGTAACAGCGATGGGCGATCCGAAAAAACTTGGATCGCTCGGCGCGCGGACGATTGTGCTCTACCTGCTGACGACATTTTTTGCCGTGTCGCTGGGACTGGCAGCCGGGACTATTTTTCAGCCGGGCAAGGGCGTCACCGTGAGCCGCGAATCCGCCAGCGCGGACGCTCTCAGCTCCGTCAGCAGGAAATTGAAAAAGGCAGACGAAGCGGGCAGTGTCGGCGAGCGGATCCTGAACATCATCCCGACCAATCCCGTGCGCGCCATGTCGGAGGGCAACGTGCTGCCGACTATTTTTTTCTCGATCCTGCTCGGCATCGGCATCCTGTTCGCTGGCAAGGCTGCGAAGCCCGTGCAGGATTTTTTCGAATCCGCGTCGGAAGTGATGATGCGATTGACGATCCTGATCATGGAACTTGCGCCTCTGGGCGTCCTTGCGCTGATGGCGTGGGTGATGGCGAAACATGGCATTGAAGTTCTGGTCAATCTGCTCTGGCTGGCCGTTGCTCTCTATTCAGCATGTATTATTCAAATCGTTTTCGTCTACGGCATTCTGATTGTGAAGTGTGTTCTCCGTCTGCCGCTGGTTCAGTTTTTTCGCGGGATCGTGGATGCGCAGGGAATCGCGTTTTCAACCGCTTCGTCCAATGCGACGTTGCCGGTAACCATTTCATGCGCTGAAACGAATCTTGGCGTGGACAAATCGGTGGCGGGATCGGTGCTGCCGCTCGGGGCCACGATCAACATGGACGGAACCGCGATTTACCTGGGCATTGTTGCTCTGTTTGCCGCCCAGGCGAGCGGGCTCGAACTGACGATGACAAATTACGTCATGGTCGCACTGACGGCGACTCTGGTTTCGATCGGCGCAGCAGGCATTCCGTCGGCCGGCCTGCTGCTCGCGGCAACCGTTCTGGAAGTCGTTGGGATTCCGGGCGAGCAGGCGCTGATTGTGATCGCGTTTATCTTTCCGTTTGACCGGTTGCTGGACATGATGCGCACGGTCACCAATGTCACCGGCGATCTCGCAGTTGCGTGTACGGTTGCCAAATGGGAAGGCGAACTGGACGAGGATGTGTTCCGGCGTGAAGCAGAGGTTTGATCCGAAATCAGATCTCCCGACTATTCAGCCGTTGTGACTGTCATAACCGCCCGCGAAATTCCTCTGCTGGATACTTTCTCCGGTTCTTCTCCATTTTTGATTTCACGGCGGACGACAGATCGATCTGCATCGATTTCGAGATCGCCAGCAGATAACAAAACACGTCAGCCAGTTCGTCGGCAACTTCTGATTTCTGTGACTCGTCCAGGTTCCGCGATTCGTTGATCGTGAGCCATTGAAAATGCTCCATCACCTCAGCCGATTCGATCGCAAGCGACATGCTGAGATTTTTCGGCGAGTGAAACTGGCCCCAGTCCCGCTCGGATACGAATTCCGCCATCAATTGTTTGAGTTCGTTTAACGTTGTTGAAGAGTCGTTCATCGTTGTGACCGAAGTTGCATGTTGAAGTCGCTTAAGAATATCCGATTGTTGCAGGAAAGCGATCCGGCGCGGAGTCCGCAAGCAGAGCAACCCGATTGCAGTGTTTACTGCGCTTGCGACTAATTGAACTGGAAAACCACGAATGGACACGAATCGCACGAATATCAAACAGACCGGATTTGTGTTCATCCGTGTCCATCTGTGGTTCGTTCTTTGTTTTTTCGATCGAGTTCCTGGATTCGGAAGGGCGAGGCTCCTGCCGAGCCGCGTGGGCTTCAGCCGCGTAGTCCTCACTGAATTCGGACTGACAGCAACCGAAACAAGAATTCCCGGTTCTGAAACCAGATTCGTGTTCATCCGTGGTTCGCATAAGCTGAAAAACAAAAAGCCACACGGTCCCCCCGGTATTTTCATACCAGCCGCGTGGCTTTTGAATTTTCAAGCGTCGATTTTCTTGATGGCCAAATTCCTAATGGTCGCGGGCCGGGACTACGTGGCTAAAGCCCACTCGGCTCGGCAGGAGCCTCGCCCTCCCGAGTCTGCAGGAGCATCGCCTCCCGAAACAAGAATCCACGATCTCCCTTTCCGATTCCGAATCATGAGATCCGATTCGATGTTACTTCAAAGCGGCGCCACCAGATGAACGGGCCTGCTCGTATTTCTCTCCTCGCAAGAATGCGAATAAGTCTGCAATTTCGGAAACCGTCAAACCCTCAAGCAGATTCTCGGGCATCGACGAGACTTCCGAATCTTTAATCGCTTCGACATCGTCAGGAGCAACACGGACACGCTGTCCATTCGCTTGAGTCACCAGCCACGATCCATCGTTGTCCTTAATCGCCATTCCCGTCACTGTTTGTCCGTCTTCAGTCAATATCGTCTTTGCCCGGTATTGATCCGGCACAATTTTTGTTGGATCAACAATTGACTCCAGAATTTCGCGGTTCGAAAAACGCCGGGCGATTGCAGTTAGATCCGGGCCGGTAGCCGTTCCCTCCGCCCCGCAGCGGTGACAGGCTCCGCATTGTGCACTCGCGAACACCATCCGCCCGCGAACGGGATCGCCGCTTCCCGAATCGAGATGGCCCAGCAGAGCTTCGACTGAGTGTTGCAGACCCCTTTGCAGCTGGTTCGGCGCGATTTCAGGCTCGTTCGGCCAGGTTTGCTCGAACCAGTCCTTCCATCCCTTCATGACCACAGACCATTCGCCACCCGTCGGCCCCGGTGTTTGCCCGGTCCAGTGCTCCAGAAGATTTGCCGCGCGCATCGAACCTTCACCACGTAACCGGAACCCGAGATTGATCACCTCGCGGAAATGTGCCGCATCACGCGGACGCCGGTTCACTGCGGCAAGTTTGTCCAGCACCTCTGCGCCGGTCATGTCGTCGAGCACTGGCAGGCTGCTGATTAAATAGGCCCAGTTTTCGCCGGCTGGCTCCTGAGCCAGCCCGATTGAAATGTCCGCTCGTCGTTCCGGCTCGTCGCGCCATAACTGTCGGAGATATTCCATCGCAGACGCATCGCCGCTTTGCGCGAGCACCGCAACAACGCCCAGTCGAGCCTGAGCAGACTCCGAGTCATCGTTTGCAGCCAACTGCTTGTCGGATTCAACGATAACTGAAACTGTCTCCTGATTCAGATTCTGCGGCAGTTTGTAAAAAGCTGATACCATCGATGTCGGCCAGAGGTAACCGTTCCGAAGCACCTCGCTCACTTGATCTGCCGTCAAGGTTTGACCAAGCTGCTGCAGCGCTGTTTTGATGTAATGGTTGTAGCTGCCACCGCCGGAGTGTGCGGTCGATCGTTCGAGGTAATCGAGGATCGCCAGTCGTTCGGCTGGCGCAAGCTCCGTACCGATGTGTTGAAGGTACATCGCCACGTGTAGTCGATCGACCTCTGAATCCGATTCCGAATTCAGATAGCCCGGTATTCTGTCTCCAAGATCTCCCGCTTTCATAAACGCCATGACCCGAGCAAGCTCGCGATTGATCAGCCCGTTGCCGGAAGGAAACTCGTTGGCAACGCGATCTGCAAACGCGGGAATCTTTGCTGCATCAACTTCGCCCTGACAAAGCGCCAGTTGCATGAGCCGGAGCATGTCGAGGAAGTCCGCATCGCTCACAAAGCCGTCCATCCTTTCGCTACACTTTGCCAGAATCGCGTAGGAACTCTCCAGTGACGGTTCCGCCGTGACCAGCGCCAGTGAACCGGCAATGAACAGCCGCGTGTCTTCCGTCGTCAGAACATTGTCTTTCCATTGAATCGCCGGGATCCGCTCCAGAACGCGTCGTGCAGTCATGCACTCAACTGCATCAGTGGATTTCAACATCGGAACCAGATCGGCGAATGCAGGAACTTCGTCCAACCGCATCAACGATCGGCATGCCATCACGCGAACCCGTTGCGACGGATCACGAACCAGCGTTGCGAGCAGTTTGACGTGGTCGGTGTTGCTGCTGAGCCCACACAAAAGAGCGACTCGTTTCCGGATGTCTGCATCGACATCCTGTGAAAGCTGTTGCAACAATTCGACTGTTGGATTCGGCCCGTACAACACCATCCGATCGAGAGCCTTGAGTCGCAATCCCGCCGAATTCCGCTGTTCCGTTGCAACACCTGTAATTGCTTCATTCCACTTCGCGGCACCGATCTGCTGCTTGAGTCGTGCGATATTCTGCCGTGCCCATGCGGCGTCCGGCTGAGGATGCCGGAGCACACGGGCCAGATCATCTTCAAACTCCAGTATCTCCGCAGGCACGGTTCCTTTCCAGATGACACGGTAGACACCGCCCTCTGTTCCGCGACCGCCGGTACAAAAATACAGTGCGCCGTCTTCTCCGACCGTGATGTCGCAGACGTTCAACGGTTTGCCTTTGAGAAATTCCTCGGTCGTTGCAGTATAGCTCGCGCCGACACTGCGGGTGTGCATCGCCAGGATGCGCCCCTCGGACCAGTCCGCAAAAAACATGGTGTTGTGATAGCGTGATGGAAACTGCAGGTGGCGATAACAAACCGATCCGGTTGGTGAACCCCGTCCGGTTTCGCAAACCGCCGGCGTCTGGTCCATGAAGTACATCGGGAATTTCGACCACCCGCTGCGCCAACCGAATTCCGCTCCGTCGGGGACATGAAAAACCATCGTCGGACGATACCACGACATACCCATGTCGGATTCCATGTCGCTGTCATGGGTGAACAATTCGCCTTCGTGATCAAAAACCACGTCGTATGTATTTCGCAGCCCGGTCGCAACCTGCTCGATGCGAGTTCCTTCAACCGTACAGCGGACGATCGTTCCTCCGGGTGCTTTGACGCCGGCGGCGTGACCGCCGGGATCTTCAAAACGCGGGATCAAATCACCTTCATAAACGTTTTTCGCGGGGCTTGTATCGACCACGCCACCTTCGACGCTACTGCCGTTTCCGATCGTGACATAGATCATCCCGTCGGGGCCCAGTTTCAATCCGTGCGCACCGTGTTCGCCCGGTTCGCCGGTGAATTTCATCAGTGTTGCGATGACTTCCATCCTGCCGTCCTGATTGCGGTCGGCAAGTCGGTAGAGTGCTGATCCAGCAGGGCCCATTCCCGTCACAAACAAATCACCGTTTAACGGCAGGAGCCCCTGACATGATGAGACCTCATCGCACAATACACGAATTCGGCCCGGTTGTTCGAGATTTACGAACGGATCGGCAATCAGCAATGGTCCGCGCTCACGGGACAAGATCAACTTGCCAAACTCATTGAATTCAAGTGCAATCAGTGAGCCGGTTTCGCTGTCGAGCATCACCTGCTGAACATCGAATTCAGGATTAATTTCGAACCGTTCGTCCGCCGTCTTCTCCATCGGCTGTGAAATTCCGGACGAATGCGAAGCGGTGCTTACCGGAGTTCCGTTGGATGCCGGCTTGTTCTTTTCCACGATCGCGGCAACTTGCAGCTCATCTGCACCGAGCCAGCCCATGTCAGCGTGTGAAGTCGTGTACCAGTCTTCGCGGAATTCACTGCGGGTTTTCCACGAGTTGTCGCTAACGAGACTCCGCCAGCGCGTTTCGTCTTTTTCTCTGACTCGCAAACGAAACGCGAGTCCGAGTTTGTCACTCCGATTGCTGTTGATCTGATCACGTTCAACTTTACAGCTGATCAAGTTGACGCCGGGCACCAGCTGGCCGGCAACGTCCAGCTTAAACGGTGTTCCGAACGATTCACCCTCACTTGCGAGCCGACCGTTGACGTACAGTTGATACCGGTCTCCGGCAGCGATCGTCAGTTCCGATTCAGCGGGATGGATCAGGGTAAATTTTTTCCGGAAGTATGTGGTCTGCGTTCCAGCCTCGTTCGCTGCGGGCGGAGTCGGTGACCAGATCCACTGCGACTGTTGAGCGCGGGCGTTTGACGCAGACAAAGTCAGCGAGGTTGGAATCAGCATCAATGCCGCCAACATCACGAGAGCGCGGCGTTTCCAGGTTTGTGCAATTAATGTTTCCGTCATGCGATCGTCCTTGATCACGAATGGTTGAATCAAATTTACAGGTCCGCAACGACACAGCAAGTCTCGACGTTGAAAATTCTTGACGTTGAGCAGGCACCTTGCGCGCTAGTGGACCTTGGTGTTGAATCGGCCTGTTCGAGTCGGGGAGTTTGGCAAAGTTTGCCGATAATCCTGATTTTTCCGCTTCGCTAGCAGTTACATTGAATAAAGTACGCACCTTCTGCCGGAAGGTACATCACCGTTCCGAATGCCTTACTCCACAACGACTCAAATCAAAAATAATGCAAAATCCTATCCTGATCATGCTGGCATATTCACTCATTTCGGTGTGCTCTCCATTGGCAGCGACAGCCCTCTAAAAAGTGCTGCGGGGCAAGAAGGGAACCCGTTTCGAGGGCGGTTTGCGCGTGCCCCTGATCGCGGCATGGGCGGCTCCGAACGCAGACAATCGATTCCAGCAGGAGTATTCGATTCCGTGTAGCACAATCGATAACCGAATCGTGACATGCACGGATATGTTCCCGACGATTGCAGTAATCGCAGGCGCTGAGATTCCGGAGAATACCGTGTTGGATGGATTCGATGTCAGCACGTATTTGCGTGGCATCGATGTTTCAGAATCAGACGTTGAACCAACTGAACGGACGGTCGAAGATTCGGAGACAGAACCTCCAAGCCTTGCCCGTCCGCCCGTTTTTTTGGCTCACTTTCCGCACGGGCGGCACAACAACAATTTGTTTACCACGTACCGCAACGGTGACTGGAAAGTGATCTACGACTACGATGGCGGGACCTGGGAGTTTTACAACTTGATCGACGATCCGGGCGAAGCAACGAATCTCGTCCGAAGAAAGCCAGCCGGGGCCCTGGAACTAGCACAGCAGATGATCGCAATGCTTGATTCGCAAAACGCGCAATACCCTGCGTCAATCGAAACGGGCGCGCCCGTCAAACCAGACATTTCGGATCTGGAAAAGCTAAAACGGCTCGCGGACAAGCGATCGTCGCATGTGCATTGGGTCGCTGACTAAGATTTCGCGACCGGCAAACGCACCTGGCCGCCGCTGTCATCGCGGCAATCAAGTTCGAGATGCTCGGGAAACACGTTTTCGCTGCCGTGAATCTGAACTTCGAGCCCACCTTCACTTTCAATCCCGGCCAGTTCGCGACGTTTCTGGTTGTTAAGAAACGAAGCGACCTGATCGTTGACACGCACAGTTGCCTTGACACACTTCGGCTGCTTCGAGGCGAGCAACAACATCCGGATCACATCGAGTGCCATGCTCTCGGCGGTCTTCACGTTGCCGCGTCCGACACAACACGGGCATTCCGTGTAGACACTCCGTTTGAGTCCGGGTTTGATCCGCTGGCGGGTCATCTCGATCAGGCCGAACGGGCTGATGCGGAGAATCTTTGTCCGTGCACGGTCACGTTTCATCGCATCGCTTAACGCGCGTTCCAGGCCGCGACGGTGTTTCTCGCGACGCATGTCAATGAAGTCATTGACGATCACGCCGCCCAGATCACGCAGGCGCAGTTGACGCGAGATCTCACGCGCGGCAGCCAGATTCAACCGGTAGGCAGACTCCTCGGCCGAGTCGTTTGTCCGGAAACTTCCGCTGTTCACATCGATCGCCACCAGTGCTTCGGTCTGATCGATCACGATCGATCCGCCGTCGGGTAAGGGGACCTCGCGTTTGTGAATCATGGCGATCTCCTCTTCCAGCTTGTAGTGGTGGAACAAGGGATCTTTGCCGGAGTACAGCTGGAGTTTCGCGGCTTGTCGAGGCATGACCTGTTTGAGAAACTCACTGGCCCGCGCGTGGGATTTCTCATTGTCCATGATAATCGCATCGATATCCGAGGTAACGATGTCCCGGATCGTGCGGATGATCATGTCGCTTTCCTCATAGATATCAACCGGTGCAGGAATGTTCTGCACCCGTTTGACGAGGGCTTTCCAAAGTCGCAGCAGATAGGCGAGGTCGCGCGAAAGTTCCTTATGACTGCGTCCCGCGCCGGCGGTCCGAACGATGAAGCCCAGTCCCTTCGGCGGTTTCAGTTCGAGCAGAATTTCTTTCAGCCGTCGCCGCTCGTCTTCATTTTCGATCTTCCGTGACACACCGACCCGACCGAGCGCCGGCATCAGAACCAGAAATCGCCCGGGGATGCTGATGTAGGTCGACAGCGTTGGCCCTTTGTTACCGATTCCCTCTTTGATGACCTGAACGAGAACTTCATCGCCCCGTTTGAAGATCTCCTGGATCGGTGGTTTGACGCGTGGTCGGAATCCGCCATAGGAGGGTTTGCGGCGGTGACCGGCAGCAATCGCTTCCCGGTTTGCCTTTTCCTCGGCGCGACGCATCTCGTCAGGATCGTAGCCACCCTGTTTGAAATATTTCGGTTCAACGTCCGAGATGTGCAAAAAGCCGTTCCGACCGACTCCGAAATCGACGAACACCGCCTGGATGCTCGGTTCGAGATTGACGACCTTGCCCTTGTAGATGTTTCCGACGTAGTTATCCTGGCTGGCCCGTTCGACATAAAGTTCTTCGAGCTTGCCGCTTTCCATGATCGCAATCCGGACCTCTTCCGACTGCGATGCGTTGATCAGCATTTCTTTTTTCATCGTGTTTTTTTCCTGGTTCGTCGCGTCCGAAAATCGAGCGCGAGATTATGTTCTTGAATCCCCGGGACGAACGCGGGAGTCCGCGTCGCCGACCGTTGTCGGGACATATCCGGTCAGCCGTCGGCCGACCGGCAAAGTTGATTTGGTGACATCGTGCCTGCTGGACTTCCAGCGCGGGATGATTCCTACCGCCATGACAACGATGCGCATTTAGGTCAATCGTTCGAGACAGGCCCGTGACGCTTTGACCGGTGGAAGCCCATCCGCTAAACCGCGAACAAGACTGCCAAATGAGACGGGTGCAGTGATTCAGGCTGCGAAAGAGAAAAATCCGCTGCGCTTTGGCACGTTTCCGGACTGCCAACTGTATGACTGCCCGCAGCGTGTTCGCCAAAAGCGGCGCAAACCCGCGACGCATCGTATGGAACGAGCGTTTTTGAAGGGTGAGATTGAATTCACCGAACGGGTTTTTAGGATTCGAAATCAATGGTTTGCGTTCTGCTCTGCGATGGCGGCAACGGCGGATGGCCGTGGCTGGTTTCGCAGGGCGTTGTACACTGCGTTCAAGTGAAGCAGATCGCAAACCCGGTTGTGTCTAACGGTTTTCGGTGATGTCGTCTTTAAAGGTCATGGCGGTTGGCCCGAGCGTTGTCTGTTTTTTTCTGCTCAAGCTGGTTTGGCAACGTGCCCGGTTTCGCGGACAGTACAGGCCTGTTTGATCAAGCGTCAGTCTCCGTCGTTGTTGGAAAGCCTGACGAAATCAACTCGCCGAGCGCCTGAACGGCGTTTTCGGCATCCGGGCCGGTTGCCTCGACTTTGACTTCTACGCCCTGGGCCGCGCCCAGTGTCAGAATCGAGAGTACGCTTTTGCCATCGATTCGCATTTCGCCTTTGACAACTTCAATTGTGCTGTCAAATTTCGATGCGGTTTCGGCAAACAGGTACGCCGGTCGCATGTGCAGTCCCTGCGGATTGCTGATTACGACCGTTGTTGAAAGTGTAGGGTGTTCGGACATCAATGAACAAAAACCGGATAGGTAACCGGGCTTAGGTAGCGAACTGGTTATTATCGGCTTCTTCCAGAATCTGCTGGATATCTTTGGCGGTCTTAGACTGCTTCAAAAACCTGCAGAAAGTCGGGTCCTGCAGTTGCTTGGAAATATTTTCCAGCGCACGCAGGTGGTCACTTGGTCGGTCGGGTGGAGAGACCAGCATAAAGAACAACTGAACGGGTTCGCCGTCCAGAGATTGAAAGTCAATTCCGTCAACGCTAACGCCGACGGTCCCAACCGGCTGTTCCACTCCGGGATACTTGGTGTGAGGGACAGCGATTCCCCGGCCGATGCCGGTGGATCCCAGTTCCTCGCGTTTCATAATTTCCTGGACGACATTATCTTCTTCATCAGCCGAAAGTTGTTTCGACTGAATCAGACTTTGAACCAGCTCGCGGACAACGCCTTCTTTGTCCGAAGCATTCAGTTCCGCCTTGATGGCGTCCGTTTTTACGAAATCGGAAAACTTCATAGGGTTCCTCTTGGTTTCGTTCCGCAATCAAGCGGTTAGTGTTCGTTCGGTTGTGTATTGAGTGATCAAAAAACGCGACGAGAAGTTCGCCCGGCTTGTCTTCCAGCGTGATCGATTTTGTTTGCAACGAGTTGGTTGATCTTTGTTTGCAACGAGTTGGTTGATCAGCAGCAATCAGCTGGCTCGTGTTCGATTTACACGAACAACGGATTCGAACTGCTAGTCATCAAAAAGTTCTTCATCCACCAGTTCGTCTGCCGGGTGATCAATCGGTGGATTTTTGCCGCGATGGTGTTCGGTTAGTTTCTCTTTGTGCTTTCGCAGTTGCTGCTCAATTTTGCCGATGACCAGATCTGTGGCTACAATAACATTGGAGCCGTTGCTGGATGCGAAAAAATCGTTGGTCTCTTCCGCCGAAACGATCATCTCGACTCTCGGTTCCGACCTTCCCATGTCACAAACGACATTGATTCCTGTTGTCCTGTCAAAAATACGATTCAGCTTCGAAGCCTTTCTCGTGATCTTGTCCTGGACTTCCTTGCTGATTTCACCGTGTTTGGCTGTAACTTTTATTTCCACTCATTTACCCCGGGTGCTGATTTCGCAGATGTAAATCAACTCGAAAAATCCCTCGATGAATTTTCCGGTCGCTCCTGGATTTTAGTGTGCCGGATTGGCACGGACAAACGCAATTCGGCCTGCTTTCCGTTTACCTGCGGCTGGATCGAAAAAAGTCGAAGGAAGCCCGAAAATAGCGGGAGTTCTAACCGACAGCTGATCAAGTCCATTCGAAAGCTCTGTTCGGAATTCTATCGGGCTCTTTTCACTGGCTGCTGAACTGGCGAACCCGTCAGTCGGCTAACCGTCAAATTTACTGTAATTGAGGGGGCGAAGGAACCACATAATGCAACCGGCACCGATCAACGCCGTAAGTAAAGACGGCACCAACACGCCGACCGCCCTGAACTACATCTTCCGAATCGGACGACTGGTTGCCTGGATGACGGCCCTGAACGCATCTCTACTGGCATTCCCGAACGTCCTTCCCCTGGTTCCTGGCTTTTGGCTGCTTCTTTTTTCGATAAAGTTGGCGACGCAGCCCCGCTCGGAATTTCCCCGAGTCCGGACCGGGCCTGCAATCATTCTTGTTCTGATCCTGGCTCTGGTGCTGATCAAGTGGCCGAGGCCGAGTTCGGGATTGATCCTGTTCTGCAGCGGTGTTGCCGGATTGCTGATTCTGGTACTGGTCAGCCGAAGGCATCCGGCGGTTCCGATTTCTGCAACGCTCGCCATCGTCTGGCTGCTTTGGGGAGCCTATGTGTTTTTTCATCTCAGCGAAGCGATGATCAGCCGTCCGGTCATCGTCGATCCGGAACGCCCGGTTGTTTGCCTTGGCGACAGCTTGACCGATTACGGTTATCCGGAAGTCCTTGCCGGGAAGATCAAGCTACCGGTTGAAGACTTCGGTTTCAACGGATACACGACTGACGACGTGCGAAGATCCTGCGGTAAAAGCATGAAAACCATGTACGCAAAATGTCTCGCGTGTTATCATTCAAATGCGGTGTTCTCTCCTACCCGCATGCAATTCCCCTCAGCTAATTCAAGGAATCCTCTTGATTGCATCTGTTCGTTCCATCGTTCTGTTTATCGCTCTGGGTGGTTTCGCATCTCTGTTTTTCCCCGGGGTACTCAAAGAGCGATGAGGCAACAGAGACAACGCCAAAAAATGAAGCACCGGTTACGCAACAACCCGTTGCGGCCGATGCGGTGATCGTCGACTTGATCAAATCAGAGGACCTGGTTCTTGACTTGTCGCCGGGACTGGCCAAGCTTGCGAAAGGCCTGCAAGCGGAATTGGGCGGAACCGACGGAGGCGTTGCCCGCCAATTGAGTACTTGCAAGGTAATGAAAGGGCTTGCTGTAGCTGATACGAAAACATTTTTTCAATCGAGCGAAGACGAACCCCCGTTCATCCAGTTTGCCGACTGGCCCATTGGGTCGGCTGCAATATCTGAAAAACCCGCTAACCCCTGGGCGGCCGCCGCCTCAATCGGTACTCAATGGGAGACGATGAAATCTGGCATTTGCAGGCGGATTTCACAAACAAGACGAACACCGAGTTCAAACTGCAGACCAAAATCGAGGGTCGCGGGAAAACGAAAACAGGTAAGCACCTTGGCCTGCGTGCGTTTCAGATCCTTACGTTCCGGATTCAAGTCGATCAGTGGGTTTTGATTGGCTGGGACCAGAAGTATTTTCACCTGGAACGCGCGTCGCAATTGCTCTTTCGTGAAGTCCTTGATAAATCTGTCAGGAAACCTGAGGACCTGGAAAATGCACGACGATCGTTTCACAACGAAATCATGGTCGAGACGTCCCGCGTGGCAGAACGTCAGGTACCCGGGAAGTACTTGAAGTGGTCGACAGCGACTGCCAACCACATGTTTCCGTCGGTATCAGTCGTTGACTACAACGATGATGGAAATGACGATCTGTTTTGACCGCGCGATGGGGTCCAACTCAAATGCTGGAAAACCAGGGTGACGGCACCTTCATCGATGTTGCGAAGGAGATCGGGCTGCAGGTCGAGTATCTGGTCAACTGCACTTTGTTCCTGGACACGGACAACGATGGTGATCAGGACCTGATTATGGGTCGATGGAGCCGGCAATCTATTTCCGCAACGATGGAGGCAAGTACGTCGATGTCACCGACACGCATTCCAACCTTGGAACCCATCGACTCTATTTTACCTGCGGCATCTCGGCATCAGATGTCAATCGCGACGGATTGCTTGACGTCTATCTAAGCAACTATCCTCCGGAGCAGGGATTCGAAAAAGAGTTCCTTTCGGCGGATGAATCCGCGTTGTATCTCCAAAAGAAGCGGGAACAGCAAACCAGATGGCTCGATATTGTTGGCTCGGCGAATGTATTGCTGATGAACCGCGGCAGCGGCAGGCTGGAAAGAGTGCCATATGACGACACGCTTTCTCAATGGCGACAGTCTTATCAATCCGTTTGGTCGGACATTGATCAGGACGGCGACGATGACCTTTACGTTTGCAACGATTTTGCTCAGCGGTCACGAGCGGAATCGTTTGTTGCTGCGGTTCGGCGAGAATTTCTCAGACGTGTCGTTGATCAGTGGAGCGGATCATCTGGCAGATGGCCGATCGTTTGCCAAGCTTGATTTCGATCAAGACGGCTGGCAGGACATCGCATTAATGTCGCTCAACGCGCCGCGATTTCAGCTTTATCGGAATGAGATGAGCGAACTGTTTCCGAACAACAAACCGTTCCGGTTTCGTCTGGTGGGTGGTCAAAGAGATGGTGAACCGTCGACCGAGTACAGCAGTCGGGACGGAGTCGGAACTCGTGTCCTGGTCACCTACAGCTCCGGTAACAAGGTGCTTGTTCAGAAGCAGGCCGGTGAAGGTTTTGCCAGCCAGAATTCGGCAGTCCGATCGATCGGCATTCCGGATGGCGATGAAGTGGTTCGCCTTGACATCCGGTGGCCAAGCGGAAAACAGAGCGTCGTCGAGTCGCCTGACAATGAGAATGTGATCACCATCAACGAGCGCGAAGGCGATCGCTCCGGTTGAGCGGCTCGAAAGCGTGGCTATCGCAAAAATAGCGAATCCAATTTGAGCTTCGTTATGGAGGTAGCATCTCCTCAAGGCTGAATGCCAACCCGGCTCTTGTTCTGGAGTTTTACAACCGGCGTCGGCTTACTGCTCAACCCGTCCAGCCAGGTAATCCGCGATTGCTTTCATCGATGCCTGATTGAAGTTCTCATTCTTGTAGGCGTCGCCAAGCTCTGTTTGAACAAGCTCCTTCTGCTCTTCGTCGAGTTCCGCAAACACCTCGTCTTTTTCGGACCTAAGGACTTCCGCAACCCGCGATTGAAACAGGCGTGCTTCTCCTTCAAGTTGTTCGCGGGCTGCGTCACGGATCCTTGTACTCGGGGTCCGAGTTACGCCGATAACGGTCTAAGAAAAGAGAATCGATGCCGATCTCTGTTCCGCCGACGGTTCAAGATCCCCTCGCACACCGTCCTGTTTAGCGATTTGAAAAAGCACTCTATTGGCAACGTCGACATCGGTTGGTGACTGCGCATCTTCGAGCTTTTCCGCAACAAAATTTGCAAGCGTCTGCTCTTTATCTACTGAGAATTGAACGTCTCGATTATCGCTTCAGCAGTTTCTTTCTACAGCTGTATCGCTTTTTTCCAATCAATCTCTGTATCGTCCCGTTCGCGTAATTCAGCCATTTTTTTGGACAAATTGCGTTTTCGCTCCATCGCCGTTTCGATGATACTTCGCTGTTCTTCGGTGGCCTCGATCTCGTCGAGAAATTCATCTTGAGGGAACGCTGAAATTACGCGAAAGTAGTCATTGGAATTGTTTGGTCTCGCTTCCTGTGCCGCCACAACCCGGGCTTGAAAACCAAATACGCCTATCACAAAACTGAACAGGAATCCTGCGCTCAGCCAATAAACCACCAACTTCACTGTTTGATTTCCATGGTCCACGCCCGCCTCCCTTTCCGTCACCTTGAAACACGCATCCGTCGCCTACCAAGTCGTTTGTACCGTCTGCATTCGTCCACCTGACCTCAAGGTTCCAGAGTCGTAAGTCCGCCTTAATATCCGGGTCTCCTCCCTGACCCGCAACGACCGAGTCAGTAAACGCAACTTCTTCCTCGTCAAAAGGGTCAACAGTTACGGGAAGACAATCGGCTGGTTCACCGTCAAAAAAATAAATGACCATGAATTCTACTGCTTCTGCCATCGGGTTTGGTTAGGACAATAGTTGGTATTGCACGCAAAACATCTGTGTCGTTGGTATACGTATCGCCAGGTAGTCCATTTACTTCCTGTTGAATCAGTGTATCGGCAGATTGGCCTAAAGCCGAATTGCAGACAAACGCAAACAGGACGGCGATGAATAATAGAAGACCAAGCCTCGTGATATTGTGGTGCAGCATCAAATCCCCTCTCACGGGTTGGATAAAATGGCTCGTCACAGCCTTTGTAAAAAAAATAACGCGAGGTCAAGAAAATGCTCAAATAAACCCGATCGTTTCGTTCCCCGGCAAGCTGTGTTCCTCCGCGATTCGTCGTATTTACTGAACTGAAAACAACGGAACCGATTATCGCGTGACCTCGAACCAAAATCATGAACGAACGATTGGGCTGTTCGGCGCAACCAGCGTCGGCGTCGGCGCGATCGTCGGCGGCGGTATTCTTGCGCTGGCGGGCGTCGCGTTTGCGACCACCGGTCCGGCAGCGATCGTTGCGTTTGCGATTAACGGAGTGATCGCGTTATTGACGGCGCTTAGTTTTGCGGAGATGGCGTCGAAGTTTCCGGAATCAGGCGGGACGTACACGTTCTCCAAGAAAGTGCTCTCGGTCGAAGCCGCGTTTGCTGTCGGCTGGGTCGTCTGGTTTGCCTCAATTGTCGCCGCAGTGCTGTATGCCGTCGGGTTTGCGTGGTTCGCGCTCGTGATGACAACGGATCTCTGGAATGCGTTTGGTGAAAAAGCCGGCGCGGCACCCGCCTGGTTGTCCGCGCCGTGGATGGTGACGGGACTTGCCGTGGCAACGACCGTATTGCTGGGCGCCAATCTGATTCGCACAAGATCGGCGGGCGGCAATTTTGTCAATGTTGGCAAGTTGATCGTGTTTGCCATTCTCGTTGCGGCAGGAATGTGGGCGACGATCAAGCAGCCGGGAATTGATACCAGCGCTGCACTGAAGCCTTTTTTCCCGGGAGGAATTGCTGGACTGGTTGCCGCGATGGGATATACGTTTGTCGCGCTCCAGGGTTTTGACTTGATCGCGGCAGTGGGCGGCGAAGTGCGCGACCCCGAAAAAAATCTGCCGCGTGCGATGGTCTTGTCGCTGCTGATAGCGTTAGCGATCTACATTCCGTTTCTGTTTGTGCTTTCTGCGGTCGGCGCGCCGGACGGAGAGTCAATTACGGGCGCAGCAGCCAAAGACCCTGAAGGAATCGTGGCCGTTGCCGTCAGCAATTATCTCGGCACGTTCGGATACTGGCTGGTGATTGTCGCCGCCGTGCTGTCAATGTTTTCCGCGCTGCAGGCGAATTTGTATGCGGCGTCCCGAATTTCAATGGCGATGGCCCGCGACCGGAACCTGCCGTCGTCGTTGGCCGCGATTCACACCAAACGCGGCACACCCTACGTCGCGATTGTCGCAACGGCGGCCCTCGTATCGCTGATCCTGCTGGTACTTCCCGATGTCGGAGCAGCCGGGGCAGCATCGAGTCTGATTTTTCTGATCACGTTTGCACTGGCGCACGGAATCGCGTTTCTGGTTCGCCACCGCAGCAAACGTCTGCCGCCGCCGTTTCGCACGCCGTGGTTTCCGCTCGTTCCTGTCGTCGGCGGGTTTGCCTGTATCGCACTGGCGATCTTTCAAGGGATTGCGGTTCCGTCGGCCGGACTGATTACAGTTTCATGGCTGGGGTTCGGCGGACTTCTGTTTATCGTGCTCTTCGCGCGAAGGGCAAGAATGAGCGACGTTTCGAGCCGCGGGTTCAACCCGGAACTTGCCACGTTACGCGGACGTACACCGCTGGTTCTCGTTCCGATCGTCAATCCGGAAAATGCTCAAGCGATGATCGAACTGGCCGACGCGCTGGTGCCGGGCGGAATGGGTCGCGTGCTGGTGCAACATGTTGTCGTCGCGCCCGACGACTGGAATCCGGACGAAGCTCCGGAGCCGGTCGAACGACTACAGGCAATGATCGGCAAGCTGGTGCACACGTCGGCCAACACCGGCGTCGCGGTTGAGACCATCACAACGGTCGCGCCGGAACCGATGCCGGAAATCGCGAGGGTCGCAGAACTTCATCGCTGCGAGACGGTCCTGCTCGGGCTAACCGGGTTTTCTGAATCGGGCGAGCAGGGCAAGCAGCTTGAATCACTGCTTGGGACGCTCGACTGCAATGTCGTCTTGCTCCGTGCGATTCGTGAATGGAGACTCGCCGACGCGAAAAAAATTCTGATTCCGGTAGGAGGTCGCGGAGGACACGAGCATCTGATGGCGCTGTTGCTCGGCCGTCTTTTGCGAACGACTGAACGTGAAGTGACGTTCTTGCAAGTGCTTCCGCAAAGTGCGAAACCGGATAAGACCCGCGTCGCGCGACGGAAGCTCAAGCTGTTGGCGGATGATTCCGTACGCTCTCTCAGTAACATTGAAATCGTGCAAAGCGATGATGCGCTCGGAACGATTGTCGAGCAGGCGAACGCGAGCGATTTGTTAATTCTCGGGATTCAAAGAATCGGCCGGCGAAAGAAATTGTTCGGCGACTTCACGCGACAACTGGCAGCGAAAACGAAATGCCCGATCATCGCGATGAGCCGGCGGGGATAAGAGGGGTTCAGGGTTCAGTAAAACGCAAGCGTGAACTCTGAACTCTATTTTCTACACCACGTTTCGAAACTCCATTCCAGCTTCGAATCGTCTGCGGGGCCATGTCGTTCTGAATCGACCAGTTCCCAGCCGTTCCAATCAACTCCGGTAAAGAACGTGTCGCCGTCCATCAGGGCGTGAACGCGCGTCAGGTGCATGGTTGTCACTCGCGGCAATGCCAGCTCGTAGATCGCGCCGCCGCCGGTGACAAACGGAATCTTGTCGTCGCCGCACAGCTCGAACGCTTCGTCAATGGAGCGTGCGATTTTCGCGCTTTCGACTTCAAAATCTTCCTGACGGGTGACAATGACGGTCGTCCGCCCGGGAAGCAGGCGACCGATTGAGTCCCAGGTTTTTCGGCCCATGATGATGTGATGGCCCATCGTCAATCGCTTGAACCGGCGCAAATCAGCGCTCAGGTGCCACGGCAGATTGCCGCCGCGCCCGATCACGCCGTTTTCCGACATCGCTACTATGAGGGCAATTTCCATTGATGTATTAAACGCAATCAGAAGTGTTTGGCCAAGCCTGTACCAAAGCGAAGCGAAAAAAGGGAACCCGCCGCGTTAGCAAGGACGCGCTGGACGGCGCGGCACATCAATCCAGTAATTTCGGATGAAAATTAGCTGGAAGCGTATGCCACGTCAGACCGCAACCGGCGCTTTGATGTGTGGCTGCGGCTGGTAGTCGTGCAGAGTGAAATCGTTGAACGTGAAGTCGAAGATCGAGTCGACTCCGGGATTGAGTTCCATGCGCGGCGGCGTGACCGGAGTTCGTTCGAGTTGCAGTCGCGCCTGATCAAAGTGGTTACTGTACAAATGCACGTCTCCGAACGAATGCACAAACTCGCCCGGCTTGTAGCCCGTCACCTGAGCCATCATCAGCGTCAACAACGCATACGACGCCATGTTAAACGGCACGCCGAGGAAGACATCGGCACTGCGCTGGTACAACTGGCATGACAAATGCCCGTCAGCCACATTAAATTGAAACAGCGCGTGGCAGGGCGGCAGCTTCATTTTCGGGATCTCGGCAACGTTCCAGGCGCTGACGATCAGCCGCCGCGAATCGGGTTCCGTCTTGATCCGATCAACAACCGTTGAAATCTGATCGATCGTTTCGCCTCCCGCGCCGCGCCATGACCGCCACTGGGAACCGTATACCGGACCGAGTTCACCATTTTCGTCCGCCCATTCATCCCAGATCTTGACTCCATTTTCCTGAAGATAGCGAATGTTCGTATCGCCCGTAAGAAACCAGAGAAGTTCGTGAATGATGCTGCGAAGGTGCAGTTTCTTGGTCGTCAACATCGGAAACGCGCCGGCCAGATCAAAACGCATCTGGTGTCCGAACAGACTGCGCGTGCCTGTTCCCGTGCGATCGGTTTTGTCTGTGCCAGTTTCAAGAATTTGCTTGAGCAGATCGAGATAATTTTGCATGACCAAGTTTTAGAACTGGAATCAAGAAAATTCAAGCGGTCCGGTTCACCGTCACGAATTTTTACGAATAGATGCTCGAGACTGGTTCGTTTCGTGTGATTCGTGGCAGAATCCGGTCAGGACTTTAACTGAACATTTGCAGAACGAAAGAAGTCGCCGAGTGCTGGCAGCACAACCTGACCTGCCCCGGTTTTGATGAATATAGCTTCCCCGCGATCCGAAAAAGCTGAATGAGTTCAACGTGCTTACGCGCTTGAAGTTGCATGTTTTGGAAACCAGCCGCGTTACCAAACTCCCTCACAGTGGTCACCGTCACTTGTCGAACCGACACCTGAGGCACAACTATGCCCCGATTTTCTGTGATCGTCCCGCTGACGGACGACAGCTATCTCTTCGATAATTCTCTTGCCTCGACGCTCCGCACTTGCGACGACGATACCCGGGTGATTGTTGCGCATGATGGAAAATACAAAGATCCGTACAGCCTGAAGTCCGAAGTCGAATTTGTTTCGGCGGGGCGCGACACCGGACTCGCTGGACTGATTAACTGCGGGCTGCGTGCAACCGAAGACGAAATTGTCGCTGTGATCCGGCCCGGAGTAGAGCTGCCGGATCAGTGGCAGACAACGATACAGCCGGTTTTTGAAAATGATTCAATCGCTTCAGTTTCTCCGTTGATTGTGAACGCGGGCGAACCACGAAAGATGGTAACGGCGGGTGTAACGACCGGTCGCGGCTGCAACCGGAGGCTGCTCGGACAAGATGAACGGATTGCCAACCGGACACTCAAACGAATCAAGCCTCTGGGACCGACATCCTGGGCAGCGTTTTATAGACGCAACGCTCTGGCGGAATTTGGTTCGCTGGATGAGCAACTCGACGATCACTACCTGGATCTCGACCTCGCGCTGGGATTGAAGGCACTGGGATACAAGTGTGTGCTGCAGCACCACTGCCGGGCGTCGATTGATCGCGCGTTTCCGATTCTCCGTGAGGCCACACTCCCTCACGGGATGTCGGCCGGTCGCGCTCTGCGGAGGCACCGAACAGACGGATCGCTCGGGGATTCCGTGCTGAGTTTCGCAGGCGATCTTGTTCTTGGGATCGCCCGGCCGTGGATGTTCTCTCATGCGATGCAGCGAATGAGTGCCGGCAAGCTGAAAGACATCGACTCGCTATTCTCGCGCCGGATCGAGCGGATTATCGATCGCCGGAAACTGGAAACCCTGTCCGAGGGCGTCTTGCCGACAGTTGCCGGACAGATCAAGCCCGGCACAAGGACCTCCCGACGCGGCCGCCGTGCTGCCTAGGATGAGCAACAAGAACTTCGGTAGTGGACACCATACAAGCTTGTAGACCCCGACAAGGGCCTCGTCCACTACGTCGAAATTAGCGTCGCCTCCGGCTCCGCCCGCAACTGCGGAACTGACGGAAGTCCGTTCAACGAAAAATTGCGTTATACTGGGATCGACAGCTCGCGCACTCGATTCATCGGAACGCAAAATGTATCTACGTATGGCCAAGCGGATGTTGCTGGAGACGGACAAACGTCTGCTCTGGAAACTGGCCTGGAATATGGGCTACAAGGGACTTCGGTCTGTCGGGAAACACAAACGCCGCCTCAAGCGCGGCGAGTTCTTTCCGCCGTATCTTTACATCTCGATTATCAACAGTTGCAATCTTCGCTGTCAGGGTTGCTGGGTCGATGTCGCGCACAAACAACACAAAATCGAAGTCGATGCGCTGAACCGGATGATTGACACTGCGAAGAACATGGGCAACAGTTTCTTCGGGCTGCTCGGTGGCGAACCGTTCATGCACAAAGAGATGTTCGACGTTCTGGAAGCTCATCCCGACGTTTACTTTCAGGTCTTCACCAACGGCCACTTTATTACGGATGAAGTCGCCGCGCGTATTCGCAAATGCGGGAACATCACACCCCTGATCAGCATCGAAGGCAGCGAAATCATCAGCGACCAGCGACGGGGCAGGGCGGATGTTTATTCGGACTCGATGCGCGGAATCCAAAACTGCTTGAACCACAAAGTGATGACAGGCGTTTGCACGAGCCTGTGCCAGACCAACTTTGACGACCTGTTGTGTGAAGAATGGGTCGACCGGCTGATCGAGATGGGCGTGATGTACACGTGGTTTCATATCTACCGGCCGGTTGGAGCCGAAGCGACACCGGAACTCGCGCTCACTCCGGATCAGCAGCGCAAGGCGCGCGAGTTTGTTGTCAACATGCGATGCAAAAAACCGATCATCATTATCGATGCATACTATGATGCTGATGGCAATGCGCTCTGTCCGGCGGCGACCGGGTTCACGCATCACATCAATCCGTGGGGCGATATTGAACCGTGCCCGATCATTCAGTTTGCCAAAGAGTCGATCCATGATGAGCGGCCTCTGGATCAGGTATTCAACGAGTCGGAGTTTCTGACGGACTTCCGGCAGACGGCCGCAACGCACACGCGCGGCTGCATCGCGCTGGAGCGTCCGGACCTGATCGAGGATCTCGTCGATCGGCATACGGCACACGACTCAACCGCGCGGAAAACGGCAATGGCGGAACTGCAAGCCGCAGCGACTCATCCGTCACAATACGCACCGGATATGAAGCCGGTTCCGGAAAAGAGCTGGGCGTACCGGATTGCCAAAAAGATTGCGTTCCATGACTATGGTGCGTACACGAAACATTTCGATGCGAAGAACTGGATTGATCCCGGGACAGGTAATCTCGCAGCGAATAAGAGCTTGGAAAAGAGCACCGAAGGACCGGATCTGGTTCAGCTGTCGAAGTAACAGTTCTTCCAGGTGACTTGTACGATTCCCACATGACGACAAGCTGGAAGCGTATCCCACGAACCCCAACTCAACCCTGCGGAAAAAATGGAAGCACTCGTTCCGATCCTGATCGTTCTTGGCGTCGTTCTGTTTATCGGCGCGATCATATACTTTTCCTGGCTACATGAAAAGAAACGCCGAGAAGCACTTGAAGCAGTCGCGACCGAAATGGGGCTCGAATACAAGAAAGACGGCGACGTCAGTCTGCAAGATCAGCTGGACGGATTCAAGCTGTTCAGCAACGGCAGGTCGAGGAAGCTGGACAATTTGATTGTTGGCGAAACGGATGAAGTTCGAATCGCGTTGTTTGACTACCGTTACACTGTCGGCAGCGGAAAGCACCGGAGTACGCCACGGCAAACGGTGGCGTCGCTACAGTCTGCTTCGCTGGTGATTCCGGATTTTTCAATGCGTCCCGAAGGCATGTTCGACAGGATCGGCGGCATGATCGGTTTTCAGGACGTTAACTTCGACACCCATCCGACGTTCTCGAAAATGTTCGTGCTCAAGGGGAACAACGAGGAAGCGGTCCGGCAGTGCTTTACTCCTGCGGTGCTGGAATTTTTCGAACAGCGCAAAGGAATCTCCGTCGAAGCGGATCACGGTCGGCTGATCTTTTTCCGGCCCAACAAGCGATTGAAGGCTGACGAGTTCCGCGACCTGCTGGGTCAGGCCTACGAAGTGTTCGGAGCCATGACGGGTGACAACAAAGCGTAGCATTGGCAAAATCATCGTCGGTGAATGTTTGAGAAAAGGTGTGCCAGTTGCCGTCGGCTACAACCTCCGTGCCTATACCAGCGAAGGCGCCCGATCCAGCTCCATTTCTTATGTGGGCGAATACGGAATCAAAGCCGGCATGGCTGGTGTTGTAATCGAATGTAAAGGTCACCGTGTCAAACGTCGCGTTTCGGGTGATGCTAAGGCAATCTATTACTGCCGCGCGCACTCCCGGATTCAAACCCCGCCTGTCGAGCAAGACAATAATTCGCTTGAGCGCTTCGACGTCTTTCATCAATGCAAGGAAATGAATTGCCGTTCCCTGCACTTCCGGCTCAACGCTTCGGAGAGCGATTTGAATCAGCGGATCACGGCGAAAGGGACTGCGTTGATCATCGGGATCAATTTCCGCAATCCAAAGGTCGACCCAGTAACCGTCGCCGCCGACAATCGCGCCGCTGGTATCGAGGAAAAAACGGGGCTCTTTGGAAATGTCGGGCCAGACAGTTTTCGGTGCAGCCCACTCGGCCGGGTTTTGCGGCACCCGGATTTCATACCATTTGCGACCGGATTCAATCAGGTACTTGCGCGATTCCAGTTGCTTGCGATGTTTGAAGAAATACGCGGCGGCTGCGGGAAAATTGTCGAGCGCAACCAGTGTTCGCTTCGTGGCGGTCATGTCGTAAGGCTACAACACGCTGCGATCGGCAATCCCGTCCAACGACCAGCGCCGCGCTACATGATGCGTAAGCAGAGGTTGCAGCAAAGCGGGCTCCGGGCGCATTGCTGGTTCAACCTGTGTCCAGTCCTTGCGAATGAAGACGCGATTGGCCGTCGTCTTGATGCCGACTTTTACGAGTCCGATATCGCCGATCGTAAGGTTCTTTGCCGGGCGGATCCGGGTGAGCCACTTTGCACGGGCTGGAGTGGACAGCGTCCAGACAGACGTGCCGCCGGTGACCAGTCTTCCTCGCTCGATATCATACGAAGCATTTCCTGTGGTTACAGATCGTTGACGCTTGTCGGCGATGGCGCTGAGAATCAATTGATGATCGCGATTCGGTTGATTGTCAGTCCTGCTTTGATCAGGGGTAAGGCGATCATGCTGCGTTTTTTCTTCCGGCGTTGCGAGGCTGGCAGGATTTACCGATCGATAGACCCGAATGAACCGGCCATTGTTTTTCCAGGCGGCTTGCGAACGCCTCGTGTCCTGCTTCGAGTCTCGCTTTATCGCAATCACGATCACGGGCAGGACAGCGGCTTCAAACATCCGCGTATCGCCCAGATCGAAAACGTGTTTTAGTTCAAAGTGTTCATCGAGCAGCCCGCGCATTGCCGCACCGCTTTTCACCGTCAGAAAACGATTCGAGGTTAACAGCCCAAGCACGCCGCCGGGTCGCAGCACGCCGCCGGGTCGCAGCACGCGGCTGATCGCGACGGTAAATGCCTGGTACAAATCAACACGACCGTCGAGACCGAATTCACTGGCGAGATGTCTGGCCCTGGTTCCGCCCATCACCTGTGTGCGAACGTAAGGCGGATTGCTGATCACGCAATCGAACTGCGGGGACGGTTGGCGGCGCATCGTTTCAAAAAAATCTTCGTTTTGAATCTGAACATCTGCGACTCCGGCCGCGTCCAGTCGGCGCTGCGCGAGCATTGTGGCCGTTTGATCGGTGTCGCAAGCGAAGTACGACACAAGGTTGTCCCGACCGGAAGCACGATGGCAATCTGCGAAAGCGGATAGTAGCGTGCCGTCGCCACAGGCAGGGTCGAGTACCGCGATAGGCTGATGGTGTTCAGCTTCCAGCAGTATTTGCTCAGCGAGAAAACGAGCTAACGCCGGAGGCGTGTAGTGAATTCCGTTTTCTTTTTGGAGCGTCCGTGGCATGTTGAAGCAATGTTTTGGGGCAGGGCCAGGGCCGTCCCTTCAGGACTAACCTCACATATCCAGGTCATTCAGCTGATCAACCAGTGAATCGAGTTCGTCCTTTGGCTCGGCATTGCGATTGCTGCCACGACGGGGAACAACGCCGACCGCTTCTCGACCGGCGGCGATCAACTGCTCGTCGCGCTCTATCGCAGCGATTTCTTCTGCGGTTTTTCCTTCCGCCGGAGCACCGAACAGTTGTGACAGATCGATCTTCAAACTCGACGCTACATCCATCGAACCCGCGATCGCCGGCGTCTTGTGCTGAGGAAACATGATCGCGTTTTCCGGACAGACGCGACTGCACGCCGGGCAGCCCTTACGACAATTATCCGGTTGCTCGACTAGAATCGTATCGATGTTGTCGATTCCGTAAACTCCGAAAAGACAGAAATCGATACACTCCATGCAGTTCGTACAGCGGCTGAAGTCGATTACCGGATACCAGCGACGTCCGCACGTTGATTCGATCCGGTTCACAATCGCCGGCTGATCCAGCCCGAGCGCTGTATTGTTGGTCGGGTTAAGCATCCGCTCGGCGGCACTTGTGAATGTTTTCGATTCGCCGTTTGCTTGAGCCGTTGAACCGTTGGCAGGGCTTCTCATTGGAGAAGCGTTGATGATGTCGCCCAGCCCGACGACCTGCACGCTGTTCTCGGCGTGGATCCGTTTGACTTCGGTAACAAACTCGGCGGCCTTGTTGGTCGTTTTTAGATCGAGGCAATAGATCTTGCGGTTGGGGATCTGCCGCGAATCGATCACTCGCTGTTTGTCATTTGAAGTCTCCTCTGCCGCGTCCGGCTCTTCGTCCTCTTCTTCTTCGTCTTCATTGACCAGCAGTGTTGTACCGACGTGGCCGTGAATAGAATTCCGATCCAGGATCCAATGCGCTGCACGTTCGAACAGCCAGCTGACCACGACCATGTTGCCTCCCACACCGCGAAACGCAAGCATCCCCGTGCTGTCCGGTGCAATGTCATAGAGGTTCGGGACGATAGTGACATCGATTCCGCTTTCCAACAGCAAGCCGGCAAGGATATCTTCCTCGAGCTTTCGCTTTGCCGGGTTCTTGCTCGGGCTTTGCGAGATGACAACTGAAAGTCGTTTGGCCATTGCGATTCGATTGCTGCGATTTGGTGATGAGGTTCGCGATCGCTTTATTCTAGCAAAAACCTGCAGCGAGAACGCAATTCACTCCGTGCCCTCCCCGGCCGCTACTACGTCCGACCCTCCCGGCGGGAGGGTGAAGGGAAGATCGCGAACGCCACCGACGTCTATGGCGGTGCCTGATCGCCGGCCAGTAACAGCAAAACGTTCAGCTGGCACTGTTGTCCAGTTCGAGCTGATCGACATGCAGTAGCGACTCAAACCTGACATCGACGTCACCGAAAACACGAGCAGAGTCGCAGCCACGATCCACGATTGCAATCAACCGGTCGACCTTCAACCCGAACGCCCGCGCGGCTTCGATTGCCCTCAGTGAGCTGCCGCCGGTGGTCACAACATCTTCAACCATCACGACGCAATCACCTGCTGCGACCGGCCCTTCAACCTGCCGTCCGGTCCCGTGTCCTTTTGCTTCCTTCCGCACGATGAAGCCGCGCAGCGAACTTCCGTTCTGCCATGCGAGTGTGATCACAGCCGCCGAAATCGGGTCGGCTCCGATCGCCATCCCGCCAACCGCATCAGGCATGTCATCTTTGAGCAGATCAAGAATCCCTGCGGCAATGACATTTGCGCCTTCTCCGTCGAGCGTCAGTCGGCGGCAATCGAGATAGAACGACGCTTTCTCTCCGGATGCCAGAGTGAACTCGCCGAATTCGAGAGCCTTCTCGTGAACCAGTTTGATCAGTTGAGTGCGGTCGTAGGTTATCGCGTCGGTATTCATAGCCGGGGCTTTTCGTGGCTGAGTTGGTCGAAATAAAACTGAGTTGGTCGAAAAGAAAACGTCGAGTCGCTTCGCGGGTGTGAGAAATATTAACGCAAAGGAGCAAGGGCGCTAAGGCGCAGGGATTCTGGAACCACCGGATATCACTACGGTTCAACCCGCACACATTTTCCGTAGATCGAACCGAAACCAACCCAGCCGTTTTGATTCGTCCCCGGTTGTTCAGCCCATTGTTTGTTTCGCTTTTTTTCAGATTATATGCCGCTTCAAGACAGAGCGTAAAACTCCAATCGTCAAATGCCGTGTTCGCCGGACTTCGCGACCATTAACCGGCATGGTTTGTTCCCACATCTACGAGTATTCTAGTCAGCCGAAACTTGCGCCCGGCGTCCCGTTCATAACGACGGCCCGTCGCTCTTCAATTCTTACCTTGCTTTCGTTTATCAGACCGAACTGCCACGGATGAACCTCACTTGATGAGCCAGTCAAAATCCTCGGAATCCGGCGCGCATCAACTGCGGCCCGGAAAACAGACTCAGGATCCCGCCACAGGGTTCGGCACGTTCGGCGGAGTTTTTACGCCATGCACGCTGACGATTCTCGGCGTGATCATGTTCCTGCGATTCGGAAATGTGGTCGGCAACTCCGGGCTGATCTGGGCGCTGGTGATTCTTGCGGTCTCAAAGTTGATAACAATGTTAACGACGTTTTCACTTTCAGCCGTCGCAACCAATACGCGGGTCGAAGGTGGCGGCGCGTATTTTCTGATCAGCCGTTCGCTCGGTCCTGAGTTCGGCGGCGCGATCGGTGTCGTGTTCTTTCTCGCTCAAGCTATTTCGGTCGCAATGTACGTGCTTGGATTCACCGAGGCGTTTCAAGGGTCAGTCGAAACGGGATTATCGTTCAAGGTTATTGCCACGCTGGTCAACCTGGTCGTATTCATCTGTGTGTATATCGGCGCTGGCTGGACAATCAAGATTCAATATTTCATTCTCGGCACGCTGGTTCTTTCGCTGATTTCGTTTTTCGCTGGCGGGCTGATGTCGTTCGATTCCAGCGTGCTCAGTGAAAACCTCGTCTCGGGGTATGTCAACAAAGAAAGCCTGTTCACGATGTTCGCGCTGTTTTTTCCGGCCGTGACCGGAATCATGGCGGGTGCAAACATGTCCGGCGATCTGAAAAACCCGAGCAAGAGTATTCCGTCGGGTACGCTCTGGTCGATTCTGGTAACCGGAGTCATCTACGCGTTGATGGCAGTCGTGCTCGCCGGAAGCGCTACCCGGGCGCAGCTGACTGCTGAAGACGGCAGCATGATCGTCCGTGACGTTTCGCAATGGGGCATCCTTGTAACTGCGGGCGTTTTTACTGCGACGTTATCAAGTGCACTTGGGAGCATGATGGGCGCACCGCGAATTCTCCAGGCGCTGGCAAAAGACACGATCTTCCCCTCGCTGAAAATGTTCGGCCTTGGCAGCGGTCCGGCGTCGGAGCCGCGTCGTGCGATTATCGTCACGTTCATTATTGCCGAAATCTGCATCGTTGCCGCCGACCTGAACTCGATCGCGCCGCTGATCACGATGGCATTCATGATCACGTACGGAACGATCAACCTGGCGACGTTTTACGAATCGATCACCAGAAACCCCAGTTATCGGCCGACATTCAGATACAGCCACTGGATTACTTCATTGATCGGAGCGATTGGCTGTGCGGCGGTGATGATTCTGATCGACTGGCGGTGGGCACTGATCGCGTCGTTCATGATGGGCGCGATTTACTACTACATCTATCGCAAACAGGTGGTCTCGCGGTGGGGTGATCTCAACAGCGGTCTGCTTTTCGAACGCGCGCGCAGCAATCTGTTGAAACTTGAACGGACGCTTTACCATCCAAAAAACTGGCGGCCAATTATCCTGGTGATGAGCGGCGGCGGCGGAAACCGGACTCATCTTGTCACGCTCGGGCACTGGCTAACCAGCGGCCACGGGATTCTCAGCTTGGGCCAGGTGATTCACGGCAACGTCGAAGACCGGCTCGACAGGATCGAGAATCAGGAATCGCTGCTGGAGAGCTACATCGTCGAGCAGGAACTCGAAGCGTTTCCCAACGTCGTCGCAGCGCCGACTCTGACTGAAGGAATCGAGTACCTGATCCAGTGCAGCGGCCTGGGTGCGCTGCGGCCGAACACACTGTTGCTGGGGTGGCCATCCAGGGAAGCAAAGGCCGAGCCGCTCGTGGCATCGCTGCGCGTGATCAAGGGACTGAACCGGAACGTGATTATCGCAAGGTTCGAAGACGAGGAAAAAGACCCGCGTCAGGCTCCGTCCGGACCAATTGACGTCTGGTGGCGCGGTCGCGAAAACGGCGAGTTGATGTTGTTACTCGCCCATCTACTGAAACTCAATCGCAGCTGGAACACACATCGGTTGCGAATCATGCGGATCGTTCCGGATGAGGCAGCGGTTGAAGAAGTCACACGGCATCTGAGCGAACTGGCCGCGTCGTCGCGGATTGTCGCCGAGCCGCGCGTGTTCGTTTCAAACAACCCGATCGAGGTGATTCATCGTGAGTCAAAAGAGTCGTCGATTGCAGTCCTTGGTTTCGAACTGCCTGATGAGGGGGACGAAGCGGTCTTCTTTCAGCAAATGGAACGGCTGGCCAAAGGGATTCCGCGGACGCTGTTTGTCAGCAGTATCGGGAATGTGAAACTCGATTCGTAGACACGCAATGCCGGAAGGGCGTCTCGGGAGGGCGAGGCGGCTTTGCCCATAAAAGCTGAACTCCAACCGGTTAAATGTGTAACTCGGTTTCTGCATTCTGTCTGAACGTACCAATGCGACTCCAGGGCGATTTGTCTACGGCTTTGAAACGGTGTGGACATCCATGGCGCAACCGGATCCTCCCGCTACGTCCGCAGAACCCGGACCAAATTCTTCTACGAATTCGCTACTTTCAGAATCGTCTCAAACTCTTTTTTCGAAACCGGCTGGACCGAAAGCCGCGATCCCCTGCGAAGCAGTTCCATTTTCTCCAGGCCCTTCACGGTCCGGAGTTCATCGAGCGAAATCAGACGCTTGAATTTCCTTTCGAGTTTGATGTCCACCATGAACCAGCGCGGATTGTCGGTGGTCGATTTTTCGTCGTAGTGCTTGTTCTTTTTGTCAAACGCGGTGTGATCGACGTAGGATTCTTTGACGATTTTAGCGGCACCGACGACACCCGGCGGTTTCGCATTGGAATGGTAGAAAAGGACTTTGTGGCCCTTCTTCATCTGGTCACGCATGAAATTGCGCGCCTGATAGTTGCGCACACCGTCCCAGCATGTGGTCTTATTTTTTTCGCTGGCCAGATCGTCGATCGAGTACGCGCCGGGCTCGGTCTTCATGAGCCAGTATTTGAGAGGTTCAGCCATCGTTACTTCTTGTTGACGGACAGATTGCCTTTGCGAAACGCTTCGGCCATCGCCATCGGAACCTCGGATTCAGACAGCAGCACCAACGCCCGGTTCCTGGCAACGCTGGCTTTGTTTTCCTGCTCCGTCGCAATCGCTTCGGCCCGGCGCTTTTCGGCTTTTGCACGGGCGACGCGTGTGTCGGCTTCCGCCTGATCGGCCTGCAATCGGGCACCGATATTCTGGCCAACGTCGATGTCCGCGATATCGATCGAGACGATTTCGAAAGCCGTATGAGCGTCGAGGCCGCGTTCGAGAACCGCTTTGGAAATCATGTCCGGGTTTTCGAGCACGTGCTGGTGATTGTCCGACGAACCGATCGACGAAATGATACTCTCGCCGACGCGGGCGATGATCGTTTCCTCCGTCGCACCACCGATCAACTGTTCGAGGTTGGTCCGCACCGTCACGCGAGCACGAATTTTCAGCTCAACACCCTCTTTCGAAATCGCACTGAGAAAATTCTTGCCGCTGCGCTGCGGGTCGGGGCAATCGATGACTTTCGGATAGACGCTCGTTTTCACCGCATCGAGCACATCACGACCGGCAAGGTCAATCGCAGAAGCGCGGTCGAAGTCCAGATCGATCCCGGCTCGTTGCGCCGCGATGATCGCGTTGATGACTCGCAGCACATCACCGCCGGCAAGGTAGTGAGCTTCGAGTCGCTCCGTACTGATTCCGGTCCGGCGGTTGATATCGAGTCCGGCCTGGGCCGCCATGATTTTCGCCGGGACGATGACGCTGGGGCGGACTTTTCGAAAACCCATTCCGATCAAGCTGACCATTTTGACATCGGCACTCGACATGTAAGCCTGGAGCCAGAGGTTGCCGTAGGCGATGAATGCGATCCCGACGACCAGCAAAAGTCCGACTGCAAAAACGATTCCGGCCAGAATGCCGTATCTCCAGACCTCGTCCATGATCTCGCCAAACAACGGATTGATTTGAACGGTCGCGGCGAGTTCAAAAAAATTCAGGTTCATCTTCGGGCCTTATGTTTCGCGTGTTGTTTTGCTCGGCGTTTCAGTCGGACGCGGACTCCGTTCGCGTTTATCATAACCGATTGGCAGTCGGATAAAAATGCGTGGAATGCGGTTCCAGCCGCGGGATACGCTTCCAACTAGTCCCGGTTTCCAATCATTGCCGACCGCTGGAAGCGTATCCTGCGGGCTCAGTCGATCCAGCCCCCGCCGAGCACACGGTCGCCTTCGTAGATCACCACTGCCTGGCCCGGAGCAACACCGTTTTGCGGCTCGTTGAACTGCACATCCAGCCGCGCACCTTGCAGAACGGTCGCCGTCGCCGCCTGAGCACGACTGTTGTAGCGGATCTGAGCCATGCACTTGAACCCGCCTGACGGCGGATCGACCAGCCAGTTCGTTTCGCCGGCCGTCAGATGTTCGCGCCCGAGTTTGTCCAGGCTGCCGATGACAACGCGGCGATTTGCCGGTTCAATACGAATTACAAAGTACGGCTCGCCCATGGCAACGCCCAGCCCCTTGCGCTGGCCGATCGTAAACCCTTCGATGCCCGGATGCTCGCCGACCACTTTTCCTTCAGTCGTGACAATCTCGCCCGCAGTTGATTCCACGACTCCGGTTCCAGACGCGCGGCGATCGCGAACGAATTGATCGTGTTTGCCCGACGTGACAAAGCAAATTTCCTGCGAATCCGTTTTCTCTGCGACATTCAATCCGAGCTGTCCGGCAATTTCGCGGATCAACGGTTTTTCGTATCCGCCGACCGGCAGCAACATTCGCTCAAGATATTTTTGCTTGATCCCGAACAGCACGTACGACTGGTCCTTCGACTTATCGACGCCGCGATGCAGTCGCAGATCGGGGCTTGATTCGCCGCCATGATCTCCGTCGCCTCTTGCCAAACGGGCGTAGTGTCCGGTCGCGAGAAACTCGGCGCCGACACTGTTGGCATAATCAAACAGTTTACCGAACTTGATTTTGTTGTTGCACATCACGCACGGATTCGGAGTGCGACCAACCGAATACTCATCGACAAAGTAATCAATGATCCCTTTGAACTCTTCCTCCAGATTCAGAGCGTAGAAAGGGATGCCCAGTCGCTCGGCCACGCGGCGACCGTCTTCGGCATCGGACGCACTGCAACAGCCCTGTTTGTGGTCGAGCCGGTTGTTGAGAACCGGCAGCAGCGGCGAAGTGTCCACGCTGCCGTCGATCGAGCAAGCCGTTACCGCTGCTTCACCGTGACGCATGAAGACGCCGATGACTTCGTGTCCCTGTTCGATCAGTAAATGCGCAGCAACGCTGGAATCAACGCCCCCCGACATTGCCAGCACAACTCTCGCCACTGTTAGCCTTTTAGATCTGCGGGTGGATTGGCAGTCCGTTCCTGTCACAGTCCCCGCCACATTCGTGAACGGAACGAATTCCGGCGTACTTTGCAAAAACCGGCCTTGTTGCTGAGCAGTTTTCAGACAGAATACAGCTTACACACTATAAACCCTGCCATTCTGAAATCAACGGCGGTCATATTCCTGCGGCAATTTCTGACGATTCGCCGCCTGAGTCCAGCGCAGTCTTCCACAATATGACGAGGGCTTCTCAAAGCCGTCGTACGTCATTCTTACCTCGTTCAAAAAGACACACTTTTCCGCTCCCGGTTCGCCGCCCAATGATCCTCGTCATCTCAACCAGTTTGCACCCGGACAGCCGGAGTCGATTGATGGCTCGCGCTGCTGGTGATTATATGCAATCCCGGAATGGCGGAGCGGAATCATGTCGATTAATCGACCTTGCTGAAACGCCGCTGCCGCCGTGTGACGGGCATGAGTGCTACAAAGATCCTGCGGTCAACGAAATTTCCGATGCAATCAAAACGGCCGATGGAATTTTGCTTGCCGGTCCCGTTTACAACTACGACTTCGGTTCCAACGCAAAGAACCTGATCGAGTTAACGGGACAGGCGTGGGCAGACAAAATCGTCGGCATCATGTGTGCCGCCGGTAGTAACGTCAGCTACATGGCTCCGATGCAAATCGCCAGCAGTTTGATGCTCGACTTTCGTTCGCTGATTCTGCCGCGATTTGTTTTCGCAACCGGCGATCAGTTTCAGGGCGATACGGTCTCGGACTCCGATCTTGAGAATCGAATTAAAGGGCTGGTCGACCGGATCGTCTTCATCAGCCAGTCGCTGAAACCTCCTGACGCGGAATAGCGCCTTCTGCGGAGGCTTCCTGCCTGCCGTGGGATACGCTTCCAGCTTGTCGCCTGCAACCTGGAACGCACGATAAGCTGGACGCGTATCCCAATTGCCGACTATCCAAAAAACTACTCAGAAACGAACAATGAAAACCCGCAACGATATCCGAAACATTGTCATCATCGCTCACGTCGATCATGGCAAAACAACGCTCGTCGATTGTCTGCTCCGTCAAAGCGGCCAGTTCCGCGACGCTCAATTGCAGGGCGATTGCATCCTCGATTCCGGCGACATCGAAAAAGAGCGCGGGATCACGATCCTCGCAAAGAACATTGCGCTGCCGTACAAAGATACGAAGATCAATATCATCGACACGCCTGGTCACGCGGACTTCGGCGGCGAAGTGGAACGCGTTCTGAAAATGGCCAATGGAGCGTTGTTGCTGGTCGATGCTGCGGAAGGCCCGATGCCGCAAACGCGATTCGTGCTCGGCAAAGCTCTTGAAGCCGGACTTCGCCCAATCGTCGTCGTCAACAAAGTTGACCGGCCTGATGCGCGTGTCGCCGAAGTTGTTGACGAGGCAATGGAGCTGATCTGCGAAATGGGCGGCGAGCAGTATCTCGACAACTTTCACTATATCTATGCGTCGGCGAAAGACGGTTTTGCGACAACCGATCTCGACACTCCGTCCGATTCGATGGAACCGCTGTTGGATCTGGTTATCAAACAGGTACCGCCGCCCGTGGTTGAAGCAGGCGACTTCAAAATGCTGGTCACAACGATGGACTGGTCGGAATACGTCGGCCGGATCGCAGTCGGACGCATCCTCAGCAGCTCAGTCAAGAAAGGGCAAACTGTTTCTGTGATCGGTCCCGATGGCGTGCCGGTCAACGCAAAAGTCGCGACGGTCAACGTGTTTGACAAACTCGGACGAGTCGAAGTCGAACATGCCGATGCGGGCGATGTGGTTGCCTTGACCGGACTTGAGATTGAAATCGGCGACACAATCTGCCTGCCCGGCGACACGGAAGCACTGCCGAGAATTGCTGTCGATGAGCCAACGCTGGAAATGGTCTTTTCAATCAACAATTCGCCGCTGGCTGGAAAAGAAGGTAAATACGTGACCAGCCGTCAGTTGCGCGAACGTCTGACAAAAGAACTCGAACGAAACGTGGCGCTGCAAGTTCGGCCGATGGACTCCGGCGACGCGTTTGCCGTTGCCGGTCGGGGCGTCCTGCATCTGGCTGTGCTAATCGAAACGATGCGGCGCGAAGGTTTTGAGCTTTCGGTCAGCAAGCCGCATGTCGTGATCAAGAAAATCGATGGTGTCCAGTCCGAACCGTTTGAGACTCTGATGGTTGAAGTTCCGACTGAAAAATTCGGACCGGTCATGGAACTGGTTGGAAACCGGCGCGGCGAGATACAGGAGATGAACACGCGCGGCGAATTCACGCTGGCTCGATTTGAGATTCCTTCACGAGGTCTGATCGGGCTGCGAACGAGATTGCTTAACTCGACACAGGGAACGGCGATCATCAATCATCGCTTCAAGGAGTTCCGTGCGGTCGAAGGCGAGATTCCACGGCGAACCAACGGCGTGATGATTTCGATGGCGGCCGGCAAAGCGGTCGGCTTCGGTCTGTTCGGTTTGCAGGCGCGAGCCGAAATGTTTGTGGCACCCGGCGATCAGGTTTATGAGGGAATGATCGTCGGTGAGAACGCTCGGTCTAACGATCTGCCGGTTAATCCATGTCGCGAGAAACAGTTGACCAATATGCGGGCCTCAGGCAGCGACGAGAACATTCTGCTCAAACCACCACGCGACTTCAGTCTCGAAGCCGCATTGGAATACGTTGAGGATGACGAACTGGTTGAAATCACGCCGACCACGATCCGGCTGAGGAAGTGTCTGCTGAAAGCTTCGGACCGTAAGCGACTGGCACGGACGATGGTCAAGGCTTAGGGCCGGCAATGAAAACACCTGAACTAATTGTGGTCGGCGGCCCGAACGGTGCGGGCAAGACGACGTTTGCACTGGAATATGTCATGACTCATAACATTCCCTATTATGGTGCCGACGCGATCGCAGCAGAGTTAACACCTGACAATCCATTTTCTGCGAGAATCGAAGCATCCCGCGTGTTTCTTGCACGGATCTATGACGCCTTGGACAATAAACGCTCAATGGTTGTATATACTTCGGGTGAACTACCGCGAAGCGTTGCCATCGGAACTGGCAATAAGACGATTGTTCGCAGCCCGGAGCTTTTTGCAATTTTTGAATCCTTTGTGGAAACTAAGAATGGATGAAGCAAAAGATATTGACCTTTATCGTCGTTCCGACAAATTGATGAAAGTCTTTCGGCGCGCAGTCCGTCGCGCGCAGAAAGAATCGCGTTCTTCCGGCGTCGCAAACGTTTTCGTTCACAACGGCCAGCGCTATTCGGGATTGCCGAATGGGAGCATCAATCGAATATCTCCGATCGATGACCAATGAAACGATTCCTAAAGTTCCGTATTCGGACGATTCTTCTTTGGATGGCAATATTCGGTGCGGCAATCGCCTGGTACTCATCGACCTACGCGGCGTACCGCGCCGAGAACGAAATAATCGAAGAACTTGACCTCGAAGGCTTCGGTGGCCTGGCTGTGATTGACAGCGGCTGGGGACTCTACTGCCCGGATGGCTCATCAGGAGAAGCCCAACGAACCCTGGTATCGGCCATCAACTGAAGTCCTGCAAAAATACAGCCTGCCGTTTTCGGTCACTCATTGATACCGCAAGAAAAGTCACTTCAAGCACATGAAAACTGAACGGAAAGTTGTAACCAATCGCGTTTTCCTGATCGGCCTCGATGATCTCTACCGGTACGCGATGAAACGGCATGAGAGCGACGAACTGCTCGGCTGTGCTCGATCGACGGCGGCGGTTCTTGATGTTGGACCGGCCGATGTTCCGATCGAAGGATGCCATACCGAATCGCGGATTTTGGACCGTCTGTCACGGGAAACTCTCTCCTCCCGTCCGGTGCTGATCCGCTGACGGTGGCACTCGAACAAACGTTTCCAAACTGGAATATCGAGACGATTACGAATGCCGCCTATCATGTACGACGGTGTCGGACGATTACTCACTGGTTGACCTCGCGGCTCTGGCTCGCGATCCGGTTCTGCTCGCAGCATTGCGTGAGACGGCTGTGCTATATGCTGCGGTCGCTATTGGGGGCGCGGCGTGGACGGCGGACCCGGAGTACATCCGGGAAGTTGACGAAATCCTGCAGACGCGCGCCGCCAGATTTGTTGAAGACTTCAGAGACACGAAAATCTGGACAACCCGGCAATACAAAGAGAAAATCGGACTGGCGTAACAAGCGAAGTCGAACGTATCAGATTCCGAACTTGCCGGATCGTTTCCTACTCGCACCAGTTGTAAACGGCCATATAACCATCTGCCATCGGCTTGACCCTGAATTCGCGGTCCACATAATCCTTCGCCTGCATTGTTAGCTGACTCGCTGAACCGGTTTGTTCGATCAGATATTTCGTCCACCTCGCAAATTCGTCCCGCGCGCCGTAGCTGACAGCCAGTCCCGTCTCCTGCGGAATGATCAGCTCGCGCGTGCCGTCGCCGAAAACGCTCACGCAGGGAATTCCGATCGTCATTGCCGCCAACATGTTGCCGGGCAGCGGCTCGAGCAAATGAGAATGCCAGTAGAAATCTGCTCCGGCAATATGCTGATAGGCGAACTCGTGATGCCCTGCGAAATGAACGTGAGCAGCACCTTCGGTCTGTGCAGCAAATGTCCGCAGTCGCCATTCGTGCGGGCCGGTGCCAACCAGCACAAAATGGAAATCGTCACGAATACACGCCAGCAAATCGGTGGCCCAGATTAGGTCCTTCAATCGAAATCGGGGAACAAGCGGTGCAACGGCCATGGCGACCACGGCGGACTCGGGCAGACTGAGATCGCTGCGCAGCCGCCGCCGCGCACGGTCGCGATCGGTAACGGCAAAACTTGCTGCATTCGGGACAACCGCGATCCGGTGTTCCCGCGTTCCGCGCTCGATGAGTGTTTGTTTCAACGATTCGTGCGGAACGACCAGTTTTTCCGAACGGCGAAAGAATTTTCTCAGTGCCAGCGAACGGGCGAATCCGGAATTCGGCGGCTGACTCAATTCGGTTGCGACCAGCCGCGGGCTTTCGGTGCCTCTCAACGCCAGACCGGTCACCGGATTAGCCGCTCCGCACCACGAATGAACGATGGCCGGATCGAGCTGGTCGATCAACGCCTTCAATGCTCCAGCCTGACTCAATTCTGAAGTGATCGCACCGGTGAATTTCGAAAGCGAATGGACCGTGAATCCTGATCGAACCAATGCGGACGTTTGTGTGCTGGTATCGTCCAACGTCACGATGTGAATATCGAACTCTTGAAATATCAGCTGACGCGCAAGCAGATTCAGCTGCTGAGCAGGGCCAAGCGGGAAAAGCGATTCGATAACAAACAGGATGCGGCGGCTCACGTTTGGACGTCGCGGAATGGCGACGCTGGCCTCATGGGATCAATGTGTGGAAATCATGAAGTCTTGAAGTTTGCAGAATACTGAATCGAGCCGGGTTCGGCTGGACCGGTCAAAATTCGGAATGTCGCTGGTTCACCTGTGAAAGTTCGCTCGCCGGAACTGGACAAATGCGGATCTCAATCACTTCCGTGCCGCGCTCGATGATCAGCGTTGCTTCATCACCGCCGTTCACCCAGTAGAGTCCATTCTACAGGTCTTCGCCATGACGGATTTGATATTCGTTGAGACCTGTAATCTTGTCACCGGCGATAATTCCAGCGTCATCGGCAGGCGAACCCGGAAGGACCGATTGAACCACACAGGGTTCAGGTGGTTCGGGAAACGTTACGCCAATCATGGGAGCATTCATGTTGCCCAGCAGGGCGGCCAGCAAGCCCAGCATCGCAATCAAGTTGAACCCGGTATGAAACAGGACCGGGGTCAACAAAGTTTTCCGCCAGTTGTAAATCAGGCACAAGAAAACTCCTACGAAGCAGATTTCGACGATCATATAGAGATTGCTGTAACTGTGTCCGAATCCGAACAACATCGAAGAGACGATAATGCCAACGAAGACTCCTTTGCGTTTGCTGATCGCATTGAACAGGAACCCGCGAAAGAAAACCTCTTCAGAAAGCGGTGCCAACAGAACGCCCGAAATCGCGTACAGTGCAAAAAAGCCATAGTCCGTGGTTTTCGTGAGTTCCTCCAGCTCCCTGGGATACCCCGGATCATATCCCAGGCTTGTAACCAGCCAGCGCACCGCTGCTGACAGACACAGATAAACGACAATCAACAAGGCCGCCCACAGTGATTCGATAATCACGCGCTTGAACGAAGGCATTCGAATTCGAATCGCGGGACGCCGCCGAATCCGCGTAGAGATCGGATAGCAAAGAAACAACAACTCGATCAGCGCAAAAACAACCCAGAATGGCATGAGCCGAAACAGACTTTCAGAAAGGCGGAACGCAACCGCCATCGCGATGCCAATCAGGACCACTAGATTGCTCCAAGCCATGATTTTAAACGAAGATGCTTTGCAGGGCGATCGTTGGGGTTCAGTGGTTGATTGCACGCTCAATCCAGTCATTCCGTGAGAAGATTCGCCCGGTATTCGGGCCAGGCCGATTTGCGAGTTGTTTCAACGCGTCCGTTTTTCCGCATATCGCGGTCGCAGGAGTTCCAGATATTCCCGTGCCGTTGTTTCGGACGACATCGTTTGCCGGACACGTTGCTGTGCGTGCAAGCCAATCCGGTCGCGCAGCTCGCTGTTCTGTAGTCCGTGAATCACCGCCTCCGCCAGCGCACCGGGCTGTTCACTTGAAACAAGCAGGCCCGTTGCCTTATTGTCGCCCTTCGAATTCCGGACCAGACCCGCAGTGAAGTCTGTCTGTGTCGAAACCACGCCCATCCCGTTTGCCATCGCGCGAGTCAACATATTGCAGGCTGCCGGAGTTCGCGCTGGATGCACGTACAGATCCGCCGATTGAAATAACTCGGTTAGATCATCGAAATAGCCCGGTAGAATGACGTCATGAACCAGTTCTCGCTTTGTGATTGCCTCCCAGACCCGTCGTCCGAATTTTCCATCACCGCACAACCAGAGCTTTGCACGGGGGCAGGCTTGCAAGACGGTCGGCCAGGCGGCAACGATATCCAGCAGGCCGGCATCGCCATCCATCGGCATCCCGCAAACGACCAGCGGGTGATCTTCTTCGAGCGAAAGAATCGGATGGGCATCGGAGATCGCTCGACGAGCTGCATTCCTGGTTGCCGCCGAGCGTCGAACCGGCTCGGCGCAGGCAGCGGATACGATGTCGGGTATCAATTGAACCGGGTCTGATTCCAGAAACGGCGCAATCCGCTGCGTGACGAATTCTGCATCGACCGAAATCGCGGTCGCCGGCTGCAGAGCATTGATCGCGCGTTTAAAAACCGCTCCCGAACAATCCACTCCTGCCAATGCGCGAGAGTCAATGCGCGTGACAACGGGCACTGATTGGCCTAACTGGCGGCAGACAGTTTCCGTTTCCAGTCCGATGCCGAAAACGATCGCACCGCCGACCGGATCGCCGGAATCATGTTCCGTTTCCAGATGTCGCGCAAGTGCGCGCTGGAATCGATAGTTGCCCCACGGTCCATTGCCCGGTCGCGCCAGACGGGTAACACGGATGTCCCGCATTGCGAATTCGGCAGGCCAGTTTTTCTCCCAGCGGGAGGTAATAATCTCAACCCGGGACCCCGCCGCCTTCAACGCACAACCAAGATCCGCAACCGCCAGTTCAGTCGGACCCGAGATGGGCCAGAACTTACGAGTGACGATAACCAGACGTTGGGGCTGCATTTTTCTTGTGCTGCTTGGTTAAACGAACGCTGGGCGAGAGAACCGATGCCTGAGAGAACGGCGCTGTTATTGTAACAGCTGAATCGACAACTGTTTCCTGATTCGTCCTTGCTCACGCGGCGGGCTTCCTTCCTGATTCGTCCTTGCTCACGCGGCGGGCTTCCTTCCTGATTCGTCCTTGCTCACGCGGCGGGCTTCCTTCCTGATTCGTCCTTGCTCACGCGGCGGGTTTTTGAAGCCGGATCGGTATACGACTTCCGTTTTTTCTACGGCAGCGAACCCGGATAGCCGCGCATCACAACGAACGCTTCTGCCATTTCATAGCCGGAATGAAACCCGTGGTACTTTGCGAGCGGTTCGATTCCTTCCGTTGAAAATGCATGAGGATGTTCTTTGGCTTCATTTTCGTATGCTGAAAACGCGGCCAGTTTCAGGTCAACGTACTTGCCGATATCGACGTAGTAACATAGGCGACATCAGAACCATGCATGACCCGTCCCGAATCATCCACGCATTGCGAACGTCTCCGGCTCCAATCTCCAACGGGTACGGTACGGCAACATATTGCGCGACAATTGTGTTGGCGATTTCGACCACGGCGACCCGCGTTCACGAACGGCGGAGCTAAACCGGCTATGACGGAGCGCCGATATCAGCAGGCCCAAGACAGGCAAGAAACGGGAGGTTCCGGTATTCGTCGTTGTAGTCGAGCCCGTAACCGACAACGAATTCATCGGGGATATCGAAGGCAACGAAATCCGGTTTCCAGTCAACTTCCTGACGTCCGGTTTTCAAAAGAAGAACCGCAGACTTGAGCGAGGTCGGGCCAAGGTCATTCATGAGTTCGGTAACTTCGGTTAACGTGTGGCCGGTATCGAAGATGTCGTCAATCAGCAGCACATCGCGACCGGTAATGTCGAGCATCATTTCCGCGTTGATCGTCAATGCGCCCCGCTCGGTCCCCTGGTAGCTGCTGGTTTGAACAACGCCCACGCGCAACGGCATTTGCAGTTTCCGGATCACATCGGCCAGCATTACGATACTGCCCGTGAGAACGCCGATAATGGTCAGCGGACGGTTCCCGTAGTGTTCGTTGATTTCACTGGCGAGCCGCTCAACACCTTCATTGAGCTCGATTTCGTTAAGGAGAGTTTTCACGTTCGATCTAATTTCGTTCTATGTTCGTTCGTTACGAGCCGGGCGGATATGAGGCGAACGCCCATTGTAGTTGCATGCCTCAAAACCTGGAAGCGCACGAACGCACAGGGAGTGAGTTGATCACGAAAAAAACCCGGTGAGAGAATGAACTGTCACCGGGCGGAGAGTTTGCAAAACCACGAGAGCACGATTATCGCGCGCTCGGCCATTAGGCACGCTCTACAATTAGTTTGTACGGCTGAGGAATTCCATCATGTACGTCTGGGTGCGCTGACCGGGTGATTCCTGGATGAGTTCGACAACCGTTTTGCGTCAACCGTCGGAGGCGCGACTCGCCTGAACAGGAAATCATTTACCATTCCGCCAATGAGAATAGCCTGCTTGTCGTCTCCGTTCACATCCAAAACAGCGGCGTGCCAGCCTTCATGTTTGGTTGATGATGGAAACGCAGATGCCGGTGTCCATTCAACGAAGCTGGTCACCCCGCCCACCGATGTGTTTCGTCCGGGAATCCGCAGAAATTTCGTCGCAAAACTACGAGATATCAAGCGGGATGCGAAAACGAATTTCCGCAGGCGTCTACGCCAAAGAGACCTAATCCGTTTCTAGCCGGGCATGCGTCATCTGTATGGCGTGTAATAAACCGCGCGCTTTGTTCAGCGTTTCTTCGTACTCGCTGGCCGGATCGCTGTCCGCGACGATGCCCGCGCCGGCCTGTATGAACGCCGTGTCGCTCTTGATCACAATCGTTCTCAGCGCGATGCAAGTATCCATATTGTCAGAGTAGTCGATGTACCCGACCGCACCGGCATACGGACCGCGCCGGTGTTTTTCGAATTCGTCAATGATCTCCATCGCGCGGACTTTCGGCGCTCCGGAAACCGTCCCTGCGGGAAGGCTCGCCATCAGCGCGTCAAACGAATCAACATCGTCACGAAGCTGTCCGGTTACGGTTGATGAAATGTGCATGACGTGGCTGTAACGTTCGACAACCATCAAATCAGGCAACTCGATTGAACCGAACTTTGCCACTCGCCCGACATCGTTACGACCGAGATCGACCAGCATCACATGCTCTGCCCGTTCCTTCTCGTCGGCCAGTAATTCGACTTCAAGTTGCTTATCCTCTTCCGGAGTCGGACCCCGTTTTCTCGTTCCGGCCAGCGGACGAACCGTCATTTTTCCATCGACGACACGGCACATGATCTCGGGAGAACTACCGACAAGTGTGCATTCGGGCGTGCGGAGAAAGAACATAAACGGACTCGGATTCAGCACACGCAGAGAACGATAGATTTCGAATGGATCGCATTTGATCTTCATTTCCAAACGCTGGCTGAGCACCACCTGAAAGATGTCGCCCGCGCGAATGTACTCCTTGCAGCTCTCGACCGCCGATTCGAATTCGGCCTGCGTAAAATTAGATTGATAGTCGGCCGTGTCGTCCCGTGGCCGGACAACATCCCGGCACTCGGTTGAACCAGCCGGACCGGGCTGGTTGAGTTTGTCGACGATTGCCTTGAGCCGTCCGCCGGCCTCTTCATAAGCAGCCCGGGGGGACGAAGCCTCTTTCACCCACGCCAGCGCAACGACTGTCACGGTTTTGTTGATGTGATCAAAGACGAGCATTGCGTCATAGAACGCGAACATCATGTCGGAGAGGTCACGGTCATCGACAGGCGCATCCGGCAAGTGCTCGACGTAGCGAACCACATCGTAGCCGGCGTAACCAACCGCGCCGCCCGTGAAGGGCGGCATGTCGGGCAGCTGCGCGACGCGGACGCTTTGCAATCGTCTGCGAATTTCCTCCAGCGGATTGTCGCAGTGATAAGTTTCCGATTCGGTCGCCCCGGCTTCCGACAACGTGACCGTGTTGCCGGTCGCGGAAATGCTCCGGGACGGTTCAACAGCCAGAAAGCTGTACCGTCCGACCCGCTCTCCGCCGACAACACTTTCAAACAGACAGGCCGTTAATCCCTTGTCGATTCGTTTAAACGCGGAAACAGGAGTCAATCCGTCGCAAAGCAGAACGCGATAGACGGGAACGGCGTCGTGGTCGGCAGCGAGTTGCTCAAACGTATTCAGGTCGGGAAGAACGGGCATGCGATACATCGTAGAGCAGTGTCGGCGGTTGCGGAATAGTTGACGGCGTAGGAGGCCTGAGACCGTTGGTTGAGAGATTGAATGACGAGCAGGAGCAATCAGGTGGGAGTTCGCCAGCCATTTCCATCAAAGCAGTTCCCATCAAACGAGGCGCGCTTGCATGGAATACAATGCCAATTAACTCGCAAAGGCCAAAAACCAACTGTCGTGCTACCAAATGCTTTGCTCAACCACCCCGGTTCACACCCGAACAATCTTGTACCGGAGTGTTGACGCGGATAAAATTTGAACGCAGGGACGACCGGCCTGCTTCCTCCAACTTCCATCCGGCTACGATCGACCTCAGAGGGCTCGGTCAATTTCGGACCTGATAAGCGAATCCATCATGAAATGCCAGAAGTGTGAAAGAGCGGCGACGTTTCACATTACCGATCTGACCGGTGATGAGCTACTCGCGCTGCATCTTTGCCCGGAATGTGCCAGGGAATATCTTCAGCCCGAAGATGAAACCGAATCACTTGCTGCGCCGACTCTAACCGGCGTGCTGGAGCAACAACTCAAACTCGAACAGACCGCTGAAGATCTCAAAGAGCTTGACTCGCGGCAGTGTCCCGTATGCGGCATTTCGTTTTACGAATTTCGTCAGGAGGGAAGACTCGGTTGCCCTCACGACTATGTTTTCTTTGGCGACGAGCTGGAACCGCTGCTCGTCAATGTTCATGGTGCAAACCAGCACATCGGCAAAAAGCCGAAACGCGGATCGACGAACACGGAATCGCAAACTGAACTGATCCGGATGCGACGCGAAATGAAGGACGCCATCGAGTCGGAGGACTACGAAGAAGCATCCCGTCTACGCGACAGTATTCGCGAAATTGAAAAGGAGGCCGGACATGATCATTGACGATCTTGCAGGCCGGTGTGGTGAATGGTTGCGCGGCAGCGGGCCGGAATCCGATATTGTGATGAGCAGCCGGATTCGTCTGGCGCGGAACCTCGCGGCTTTCCCGTTCATCCGTCGCTGTAACGACATCGATCGCATGAACATCGAGTCCACGGTCCGCGAACGACTGACGGCCGACCAACGGCTTGAGCAGCTGACGTTTATCGATGTTGCTGATCTTGAAAACATCGATCGGCAGTTTCTGGTCGAACGGCAGTTGATCAGCCGCGAACACGCAAACTCCGACGGTGCCCGCGCCGTCGCAATCGATTCGCAGGAAAACCTCAGTCTGATGGTCAACGAGGAAGATCACTTGCGGATACAGGTGATGAAAAGCGGACTCGACCTGACCGGTGCGTGGAAACAGATCAATGAGGTCGATGATCTGATCGAAAGCCATCTGAGCTATGCGTTTCATCCTCAACTCGGATACCTGACCGCCTGTCCGACCAACGTCGGAACGGGAATGCGGGTCAGCGTGCTGGTTCATCTGCCCGCGCTCGTGATTACGAACCAGATCGAAAAAGTGTTCCGCTCGTTGCAGAAAATCAATCTGGTCGTGCGCGGGTTGTACGGCGAGGGCACGCAGGCGATGGGCGATTTCTTTCAAGTCTCCAACCAGATTACGCTCGGACGCGGCGAAGACGACTTGATCAAACAGGTGGGCGACGTCGTTCCCGTACTGATCAACTACGAGCGCAAAGCACGTGACTTTATGGTTCGCGAAAGCCAGCATGAACTTCTTGATCGTGTGTCGCGGGCGATCGGGACGTTGAAAACAGCGCAGAAGATCTCCAGCGAAGAAACGATGGATCTGCTTTCGAAAGTCCGGATGGGAATCAACCTCGGCATGATTGGCGATCTGGAAATTCCGAAGATCAACAAGCTCTTTATCGACACGCAGTCCGCGCATCTGCAAAAGCTGCTGCGAACCGAACTCGATACCAAAGAGGGAGACATCGAGCGGGCGAACTATCTGCACAACCATCTGAAACTGGACGACGACGAAAGCGGCCCGGCAGCTGAACAAAACTGAGCGTGGACCTAAACTGCGACAATTGTTGATACGGTGGTTGCCGACTGTTCTGAAAGACGCGCGGGGGTTTCGAGCTGCTGCAATCGTTGGACGTTTCCCACTCTACCCTGCCGCTGGTTGAACGTTTCTCATCCTCGACGTCTCGATGGTCGCAATTGAAGACAATTGCAGCTACGATCGATCAGCCAATTCGCTACGTTTTGTCTTTTGGCGCTCTTTATTCAACCGACCTTGGATTCCACATGCCGACTGATCTCGAAAACTCTGTCGTTCAGGCTCGTGAAAAACTGGACGAACACACGTACAACATCGTGCAACGCCACTTTCACGATTCCACCGGATGCCCGTTCTGGCTGGAAAAGAAAAAAGACTTCTCATTCAATCCGCTAACCGAAGTCAAAACCTGCGACGACCTGAAGAAGTTTCCTTTATTCGAAGACGCATGGCTGCGCGGCGGACCGGTCGAGCGCTGGCGGATGAATGACATGTCGGAGATGCCGACCTATGTGTTCGAAACCGGCGGAACAACGGGATTGCCCAGGAGCCGTGTCGTGGTCAACGATTTTCGCGACGACTACGAACTGTTTTCTCCGACGCTGCCCGACGAGTACTTTCCGCATGGCGGCAACTGGTTGATGCTCGGCCCCTCAGGTCCGCGCCGTTTGCGACTGGCCGTTGAGCATCTTTGCCAGGTTCGAGGCGGGATCTGTTTCTGTATCGATCTTGATCCGCGCTGGGTGGTGAAGCTGATCAAGAAAGGGTGGATGGAGCATCTTGAGGAATACAAGAAACACTGCATCGATCAGGCGGTGACCATTCTCACGGCCGGTCACAATATCAAATGCATGTTTGCAACACCGAAACTGCTGGAGTCGCTCTGCCTGGCACTTGAGGATCGGGGGACAACGCTGGCCGAAACCGGAGTGACCGGAATCTTCTCGGGCGGCACTGAATTCACACCGCAATGGACCCGCTATTGTGTCGAGGAACTGTTCGGCGGACCGGCGGAAGAGAGCGGTATTTTCATGACGCCAACCTATGGAAACACGTTGATGGGACTGGCCGGAAGCAAGCCGGTTACAGCGGAAGACAAATACAAAATCAGCTACTACGCGCCGCAACCCCGGGCCGTGACCGAAGTCGTCAGCTTTGACGATCACAACACGCTTGTAGATTACGGCGGAACAGGGCGTGTGAAGTTGACTACGTTGACGCCCGAGTTTTTCGTTCCCGGTTTTCTCGAACGTGACGAGGGCGAACGCGAAAAACCGTTCGACAAGTTTCCCTGGGACGGGGTCAGCGGCGTCAGACCGTTCCATGAGATCGCTTCGAGCACGACGGTTGGCGTTTATTAAAAGAATGCAGATTGGCGATTGGATGCGGTTCGCGGTAAGACTGGCGAGTCTCAGACGGATGATCTGCTCTGCGAAGATATGTTGTGAATCATTAATGAACGCGCTGCGCGTTCGACCCACTTCCTACCAACAACTAACAATATGCTGGAAATTCCTGTCATCCGCTGGGGCAAACCGTACGAATCGCTTGAACTGTCGGACGTTGTCCACTTCAACACAGGCGAGCCGATTGCGCGCGTCAGCCAGGCGGTCGGCGGCATGGTCGCACGTGACATGCGAACGGCAGCCGGAGCCCGCAATACGCTTCGTGAATTCACCTGCGCCGATCTGATTGAGAAAGTCGGGCGTGCGGCTGACCTCTTTGAAAACGAGACGCTCCCGCTGGGAAACGGAACTCAGACGCCCGACGAATTCGTGCATCACCAGTCCGCCTCGACTGGCCTTCCTGAACACATGTGTCGTTCGAACATGCAGAAGAACTGCTTTGTGCTGCGAAACATGACCGGGATTCTCGACTGCCTGACTCGTGGACTCGACCTCGATATCCTGACGCGCGGACACGGTCGCGAGTCGCGTGACGTGACTGTCAGCTTTCAGGCTCAGGCTAGCGTTCTCGGCGCGGTTCTCCCCTCGAATTCGCCCGGAGTCCACACACTCTGGATGCCGGTAATACCGCTGCAAATGGGACTCGTCCTCAAGCCCGGTTCACAGGAACCCTGGACCGCGTATCGAATTGCATCCGCGTTTTCCAAAGCCGGGATTCCGCCCGAAGTGATTTCGCTTTATCCGGGCGGTCATGATGTTGGTGCCGCGATCCTGAACTCCAGCCGCCGAAGCATGATCTTCGGTTCGCAAAAAACGATCGATCAATATTCAGGTAATCCCGGTGTTCAAGCTCACGGACCCGGATTCTCCAAGATCTTTCTCGGCGACGACGTTGTAGATGACTGGGAGCAGCACGTCGACATGATGGTCGAAAGTGTGTTCGTAAACGGCGGTCGCAGCTGCATTAACGCCAGCGGAATCTGGGCCTCGCGCCACACGAAAGAAATTGCCCGGGCAATTGCAGCGAGACTCGGACCTGTCGAAGTACTACCACCTGAAAATCCGGATTCATCGCTGGCAGCGTTTACCGTCAAAGAAGTCGGCAGCTCGGTCTGGAGTATGATCGAACAGGATCTGAAAGAAGCAGGCGTGACGGACATGACGGAAGAATTCGGTTCGAGACTGATCGAGCAGGAGCGGTGTTCATATCTTCGGCCGGTTGTCGTTCACGCATCGAGCCCGGCGGCCGGAGTTGCGTCCAGGGAGTACATGTTCCCGTTTGTCAGCGTCGTCGAATGCCCGCAGGAAAAAATGATCAAGGAGGCAGGGCAGACTCTGGTCGGCACCGCGTTGACATCCGACGAGGCGTGGATCGACGAACTCGCAACCGCCACCTCGATAGATCGTTTGAATATCGGCGCGATCCCGACCAACCGTTTGAACTGGCTACAGCCGCATGAGGGCAACCTGATCGATTTTCTATTCCGGTCACGTGCGTTTCAAACCCTGTGAGCTAATACGCGGGATACTGAAACACCTTTGACGAACAACACATCAATCATTGCCATTTATCTAGACTGTATTCCCGGCATGGACACATTTGACTTCCAACTTCGCACCCGAATGGTATTCGGTCGCAACTCGATCGATCTGCTCGGCGCGCTGGCGGAGGAGACAGGGGTTCGCCGGACGCTGGTGGTAACCGACCCCGGAATCGTTGCAGCAGGCCATGTCGATCGAGGACTCAAGTCGCTGCGACAGGCCGGGATCGGAACCGATGTCTTCGACGGAGTACAGGAAAACCCGACCACTCATAACGTCCGCGAAGCACTCGAGGCTGCCAACAAGTTCAAACCGGAACTCCTGATCGGCCTCGGTGGCGGCAGCAGCATGGACTGCGCGAAAGGCTGCAACTTTCTCTATACCAACGGTGGTGAGATGAAAGACTATTGGGGCGTCGGCAAGGCGAGCAGAGAAATGCTGCCGATGATTGCCGTGCCGACGACCGCTGGAACGGGCAGCGAGATGCAGTCGTTCGCGCTGATTTCGGATCCGGACACACATGTGAAGATGGCGTGCGGTGATAAAAAGGCGAGCTGCCGAGTTGCGATTCTCGATCCGATGCTCACCCTGACCCAACCGGAAAACGTCACTGCATTGACGGCAGTTGACGCGCTGACGCACGCGCTGGAAACGTATGTGACGAAAAAGCGGAATCCGATTTCGAGGTTCTTCAGTTTGCACGCGTGGCGGTTGCTGGCGGGAAATATTCGGGCCGTTATTGAAAACCCGAAGTGCGAAGTCAGGCGTGGCAAAGTTCAACTCGGTGCCGCCTACGCCGGGGTCGCGATTGAAAACAGTATGCTCGGCGCGGCTCACGCGCTGGCGAATCCGCTGACCGCAATCTTCGGCACGCCGCACGGCCAGGCCGTCGGCGCGATGATGCCCCACGTGATTCGTGCCAACGCCGCGATGATGGAATCCGACTATTGTGAATTGCTGGTCGAGATCCAGGATCAGGATGATGCTCCTTCGGTCGAATCTGGAGCAAACGGGCTGTCAGATTTTGTCAGCGGGCTCGTTGCAGCGTCCGGACTAAAAACGGAACTGAAAGAAATCGGAGTCGCGACGAACAGGATTCCGGGGATGGCAGAGGGAGCTTCGAAGCAGTGGACGCTTGGTTTCAACCCCGTTTCGATCGACGTTGCCGGATTGGAAGCCTTGTATCGAAGCGCTGTATAATAGAGCGATAAGACAATGAGGCGTCCTAAACGTGTCTGCGACGTGGAGTGCTCGATGAACCGCTTTCCAATTCAATTGCTTGTTGCCCTGGCAATGCTGCCAGGTTGCGGTTGCGAACAGGCAACCCTAACGAGCGCGCAGGAACACGAAATGCCGGAAAACAGTCGTCAGGCAACCAGCGAACCCGCTGCCGGCGATACGATTGAGCCCTCTCATCCGGATACACGAACGGAGCCCGAAACAGCCGATGACGATTCGAATGCTGAATCCGCTACAGGCTGGCCGTTCTTTCGAGGCAACCCGCTTTCAACCGGAATCGCATCCACAACGCTGCCTGACGATCTGGAAATTCTCTGGGAGATCCCTGTCGACAAAGGTGCTTTTTTCGGGACACCCACCCTCGTCCAGCGAATCATTGACGATGTCGCAACTCAAACCGTTTTCATTGCGGACGCTGACGGAACGGTTTACGCGATCGACTTGCGAGCCGGTGAAATCGACTGGCAAACGAAATGCGCGTTTTCATTTGACACTGCTCCGGTCTATCGCAACGAGAGACTTTATCTTGGCGACGTGGACGGAAAATTCATTTGCCTGAATGCGGAAACCGGGGACGAACTCTGGACGTTCGAGACTCTAGCACCGATCAATTCAAGCGCCAACTTTCACGGCGACAATGTAATCTTCGGGTCGCAGGACTCAAAACTCTATGCGCTCAACGCGGATAGCGGCGAGACCGTGTGGGAACTGTCAACAGGCGACCAGATTCGCTGCAGCATCACGGTGGCCGGTGATAACGCTTTCGTTGCCGGTTGTGATGGCGCGTTACACATTATCGATTTGAACTGCGGCGAAGAAACCGGCTCGGTGTCGATTGACGCACCCACCGGCTCAACTCCGGCAGTGGCTGGTGATCTGCTGTACGTTGGTTCCGAGGGCGCCGGATTCTTTGCGATCAACCTTACGGAACAAAAAGAGGCGTGGTTTTTCGAACCGGCTCCCGGAGTTGGCATTCGCAGTTCGGCAGCGGTGAACGAAGAGCACGTCATCTTCGGCGCTCAGAATCAGATGGTTTACGCGCTTGAACCGGCGACCGGAGAAAAAATCTGGGAGACCTCGGTCACCAGCAAAGTCGATTCGTCGCCGGTGATAGTCGGCGACCGGGTTTTCGTTGGAGGCCTGGACGGCCGGTTGTACTCGCTGGACATTTCCGACGGGATGATTTTGACTGAAACCGGGTTTGAAGGGGGCTTTACCGGTTCGCCGGCGGTCGCATTCGAACGGCTTGTCATTGCGACGGACCGGGGCGTTGTCTATTGTCTAGGTAGGGAATAGGCGCAGCGGAAAAACGCAAGTAGCTCTTTCGGAACGACAGCATCGCGTCGTCCGCATTTCATCAACCGTTAATTATTCACCGTGTGTCTTCAGGGCGAGTCGTCTCGCGTGAACGCTCGCGGTTCGGCGGGAGCCTCGCCCTCCCGAAAACCGCCTTTCGAAACCGATCGCACGAAACAAGCCCGACGAAAACAGGCCCGACGAAATAGATCATTGCACACAATCTGCACGAAGCGAAAACGTCGCCTTCGCTCCAACCAAACATTGATACTATGGCAAGCGATTCAACCAAAACCGAAGTTGGCAGTTACTTTATCTCCAACTATCCGCCGTTCTCACAATGGAAACCGGAATATCTCGGCGACGTCGAATCAGCGATGGGCGCGCCGCCGGTCGCCGATACGCCGCTCGGACTCTACCTGCACATTCCATTCTGCCGGAAGCGTTGTAAGTTCTGCTACTTCAAGGTCTTCACCAACCAGAACGCCGCAGCAATCGAAGAATATGTCTCCGCGATTTGTCGCGAGATTGAACTGGTCAGCAAACTGCCGGTCATGGGCGAGCGGCCGTTTCGGTTCGTGTATTTCGGCGGAGGCACGCCGTCCTATCTGAGCAGCCGTCAATTGACTTCGCTGGTCGATCGTCTTCGAGCTAACATCAACTGGGACAATGCCGAAGAAGTTACGTTCGAGTGTGAACCGGGAACGCTGCAGGAAAACAAAATCAGAACTCTGAAGGAACTGGGGATCACACGATTGAGCCTGGGCGTTGAGAATTTCACGGACTCAGTCCTTGAAGAAAACGGTCGGGCACATCTCTCAAAAGAAGTCTACAAGGCATGGGACTGGATCAAGACGGCCGATTTTCCAAACGTGAACATCGACCTGATCTCCGGAATGGTCGGCGAGACGTGGGACAGCTGGAAATACAATATTGAAAAGACGATCGAGCTGTCGCCGGAAAGCGTAACGATTTATCAAATGGAGCTGCCGTACAACACGGTTTACTCAAAGGACATTCTCGGCGAGAAGATTGAAACTCCGGTCGCCGACTGGCCGACCAAACGAGCGTGGCTGGATTACGCCTACGATGAGTTTCTTAAAGTCGGCTACAAGATCAGCAGTGCCTACACGGTCGTGAAGGACAACAACAAGGTCAACTTTTCATACCGTGACAATCTCTGGCAGGGCTCGGACTTGCTGGCGACCGGGATCGCAAGCTTCGGTCACGTCTCGGGGGTTCACTATCAGAACAAAGCGGAGATGAAAGAGTATCTCAGTGATCTTCTGGAAAAGGGCGAACTGCCGCTCGGTCGCGCGTTTGTGCCGACGTCACATCAGTCGTTGATTCGCGAGATGATTCTGCAACTGAAACACGGATATCTGGATCGGACCTATTTTCGCAACAAGTTCGACATCGACATTGCGAATCAATGGAACGAAGAATTCCAACAGCACGCTGACGACGGGATGTTGACGGTTGGCGCCGACCGGATCGAGCTGACCCGAAAAGGATTTTTGCACGCAGATGCGTTGTTGCCGGTGTTCTTTGAAGCCGAACATCAGGGGATCCGCTACACATGATCCCGACGCTGAAGTTCATGATGGGCGAATTTGAAGCTGAGTTCCCAACCGACCGGATGTACGCGCCCAACCACATGTGGGGAGTCCAATGCGGATTGCGGAATGCGCAATGCGGAACGGACGGGATTGCATCGCTGATTCGATTCGGCTTCACTGCCTACGCCGTTCGGCTGTTGCAGGATGTCTACTTTCTGGACTGGTCGTTGGATGCACCGAAGGATCTAACGACCGGTCAGGAGATCGGCAGCATCGAGAGCAAGAAAGCGGAGAGTTCGCTCTACGCGCCGCTCGCCGGGCAACTGACGGTTTTCAATGATGTGTTGATGGATGATCCGTCAGCAATCAACACGGACAAATATGGCGATGGCTGGCTATTCGAGATGAACGGGGGAAACGGCGAGTTGATTTCTGCCGACGCGTATGTCGAACTTCTCGGCGAAGTCTGGGGAAAGACTCAACGGACGATCAAGGGGCAGCTGAACGAGTAGCCCGTTTTTGTAGTTTGCCACGAATCGGCACGAATGCTGGATGTTGTTATTCGTGGCCGAAAATATTGCTCCGCTTGTTGGATTGTGTGCAATGGCCACACCATCCGGGCAGTCAGCTCCTATATGGCGATCGGATGTACCACTGGCCATTGCCTATCTTTGCCAACCGGTAAACTCAACGCCCGCTCGCGCCAGGCACCGGCAAAATGCCCCGTCAAGGCAAGCCTGCGAAACTTTGCGGGTCAGCGAACACACGCCAGACATGAAGATTGCAGCGTGTGTGGTTCTTGTTTTTGCGTTTTTGAAGCGCGGTTTCTTTGCTTAATCCAGTTGTCGTGACGATAACAGTGGCAGACGTAATGAGGAATCGTTGCGTACTGCTGGCATCAACGCTTGTCACGGTCCGACCGATGTTTCGAATCGTCTCGCCTGCTTTTAGACCCACGCTTAATTGCACCGTACGCATTCACGTTCGTTTGTGGCAGTGTAACGCACACAAAAAGGAGTTTGTGATGAAACGTTTTTGGCATTCGTGGCTGGTGGTTATTGCCGCTGTTGTCATGATCAGCCCGGCCGTAGCGCAGACTGACATGAACGGGATGTCAGAGATCGGATCCTATCAATCGATCCTTTCGCGAGCCGGATATCAACAAAATGGCGGAGCTGCCGCTTCGGTCAACGGAGCTGTCAACGGCGGAGCAGTAAACGGCTCGGCTCAAATGGCACATCCTGCAATGCCCGGCCAGATGGGCGACGTTCAAATGACCGGCCAGATGAATGGTGGCGTCGTAATGGACGGCGGCGCGATGAATGGCGGATCGATGAACGGTGGCATGGTCAATGGCCGTGTCCAGATGGGCAGTGCCTGCGACAGTGGTTGCGGTGACGGAGCTGTCATCGGTGGCGGCTACGGTGGCTACGGTGGCTACGGTGGCTACGGTGGCTACGGTGGCTACGGTGGTGACTGTGGTGACTGTGGCGGAACAGGTTATGGCGGCGGATATTCCGGTGGCGGTTACGCTGGCTATGATGCTCCTGTCTACGGCGGCGGTCCTTCTGTCGGAACAGCCGGTCGCTTTTTTAATGGCGGCGCTGGTGGCCGGCTTGGCGGTCGTCTTGGTGGCGGCGGCGGAAACAACTGTGGTGGCGGAAACAACTACGTTGTCGGACTCGGTGTTCTGTTTCTGACCCGTGACTATGAAGACAACCGTCTTTTGTCAGTCAATGCTAACGGCGATCAGTTGTTTACCAACGATGCCGATCACGGCAATCTGACAGGCTACGAAGCCTCGATCACCAGTCGCGGTGCAAACGGCTCGGGCTGGCAGATGCTGTACTGGGGTCTTCCTTCAGACGACACTTCGGCATCCGTTGGACTTCCAAAGCCAATCACGACTCAGATTCGTGGATTCGACCAGGTCTCTTTCGGAGCATCGACGGTTTACGACATCTACAATCTTGGTGATGTCCACACAATCGCTCGTTCGAGCGAAATCAACAACTTCGAACTCAACATGCTTCGAAACGCCGGTCGCTATTGCGGTCGTAGCGGACGCAAAGGCACCTACGAGTTCCTTGGTGGTTTCCGCTACCTGAACTTTGACGAAGAGTTTGTTTACCGGACTGACTATCCTGCGATTCCGGCACCGGATCCTGAGACGGTGATCTATACAAGTGAAGTCGAAAACCAGTTGTTCGGTTTTCAGCTCGGTGGACGCCGTGAAGTCAACATGTCGGACCGGCTAAGCGTCGCCCTGGGAACGAAGGTCGGTATCTTCAACAACCGGATTTGCAACAACCAGTCGATTGTTGACGGTAACGGAACGTTTGCCACAATCAACCAGGGCGTCTCCAGTGGCCGCGATTTCAACTACGGCGACCGGAAGAACGATGTTGCCTTCCTGGGTGAACTGGACGCGAGCCTGATCTTCTGCCTGTCGCAGAATTCACGGGCACGGATCGGTTACCGTGCTTTGGGAGTTAGCGGAGTTGGTCTGGCAACAGACCAGATTCCTCACGCCTTCCCGGACTCGACAGCGCTTCGGTCGGCCAACAGCAACGGCGACCTGATGCTGCACGGTGGATACGCAGGACTTGAATTCGCGTACTAAGTCGAGTTGCTTCGAGTCATGAGAAACAAAGCCGCATCCTGATCGGGATGCGGCTTTTTTTGTAACCGTTCACGGGTTTGAATTGATGAACCGATCGCGACAGGGTGAGCCGTGTTGTGAACGGCACGTTTCTTTTTTGCACTTCCCTTTTGCGGGAAGGGACACAAGCGGGACGTACTTAACTCGTCTTCAGCGGTGTAATCGTGCAAAGCATCCGGCGCGACTGTTGTGAAGGCATGCTTTCGACTTTGCCGAACTCCGACAACTGTTCGATGATGCCGTTCATGACTTTGCGGCCCTCTTCGATATGAGCCATCTCGCGACCGCGAAACAGGACAGTGACCTGCACTTTGTCATGATGCTGTAGAAAGCCGATTGCCTTTTTGACTTTGAAGTCAATATCGTGCTGACCCGTTTTCGGGCGAACACGGATTTCTTTCAGCTTGGTTTGATGAGCCTTGTTCTTGTGAATACGCTTGCTCTTGTCGTATTTGAATTTCCCGAAGTCCATGATCCGGCAAACTTTCGGATCCGCGTCTCCGGCGACAACGACCAGATCAAGTCCCTGTTCCCGGGCTTTTTCCAGTGCGCCTTTTGTCGGAATGATTCCGAGCTGAGTCCCATCCGCGTCGATAACGCGAATCGGTGTTTCTCTAATCTGTTCGTTGATTGGATTCTGGTTGTCGTTTCGACGACTCCCTTTTCGATCGTGTGCGATTGTGCATTCTCCTTTTAAATAAGTGTTGGCGTTCGCCGTCGCGTTTCCGGTTGTTCAGCCGGAGACGGATCACGCCGATGAGTTGACTGCGCTGAAATACGCAAGTCAGAGGATTATCCGCAGTAACAGGGGATAGAGTCAACTGAGAAACGTCGGGAAAAGGCAAACTTGAACCTAAACCCGCAAGTGCGATACGCTTCCAGCTTGTCGCGGATCGCTCTTAAACTTTCAGTCGCGAGTTAATATTCACCGATCTCAGCCCCATCGCCACCGGCCGTGTTCCGGAATACCTGACGAACCGTTTTCTCTTCGACCTCGACCTGAAACTGCTTGATCGCATCGTCGATACTCATCGTTGTCTGTTCGCCATCCACACGGTCGCGAATTGAGACGGTGCCTGCTTCCTCATCACGCGGTCCGACCACGATCAGATACGGAATCATCTCGTGTCGCCCGTCGCGGATTTTTGCACCGAGTTTTTCGCTGCGGAAATCACCTGTGACGCGCAGGCCGGCTGCCGCCAGCATGTGTTTCACCTTCCGTCCGTACTCTTCGGACTTGTCGCTCACAGTCAGAATCCGTGCCTGTTCGGGCGCCAGCCACAACGGGAATGCACCTGCAAAATGCTCGATCAAGACACCGATAAAGCGCTCCATCGATCCGAACGGCGCGCGGTGAATCATGATTGGACGGTGGTTAGAGTTGTCAGCACCAACGTACTGCAAACCAAAACGTTCGGGCAGGTTGTAATCGACCTGAACCGTTCCGAGCTGCCACTTGCGACCGATGCAGTCGTTGACCACGAAGTCGATCTTCGGACCGTAGAACGCGGCTTCGCCCGGATCTTCGCTAATCGGTTTGCCGAGTGATGCTGCCGCCTTGCGACACGCTTCCTCGGCCGCGTCCCAGTTCTGAGGATCGCCGACGTACTTGCTGCTGTCCGGATCGCGCAAACCGACTCGCACGCTGTAATCCTCCATCCCCATCGCGCCGAAGATGATTTTGACAAGCTCCAGACATCCGATCAGCTCGTCCTGCAATTGATCTTCTGTAACAAACAGGTGTGCATCATCCTGCGTAAACCCGCGCACGCGTGTCAGCCCGCCGATTTCGCCTGACTGCTCCCAGCGATAAACTGTTCCGAACTCGGCCAGCCTGATCGGCAGATCGCGATACGATCGTTGCTGCGAATCGTAGATCTTGATGTGATGCGGGCAGTTCATCGGTTTGAGCAGATAGCCTTCGATCTCACCGGCCTTCATCTTGTTGGCAAGTTCGCCGCAAGTGCAACCTTCTTCCGCCAGTGCCGACAGCTGTTCACGCTGTACGAGGGCAGGGTACTGGCTGTCCTGGTAATACGGGAAGTGGCCACTGGTTTTGTAGAGTTCCAGTTTGCCGATGTGCGGAGTAAACACCTGGTCGTAACCCTGTCGCCGCAGATGCTCGGAGATAAAATCCTGCAACTGTTGACGGACGAATGCGCCTTTGGGAGTCCAGAGAATCAGACCCTGACCGACCATTTCATCGATGTGAAACAGTCCCAGTTTTTTTCCCAGCACACGGTGGTCGCGTTTTTTGGCCTCCTCGAGCATTTCGAGATGCCCGTCGAGTTCTTTCCGGGTAAAGAACGCAGTGGCGTAGAGACGTTGCAATTGCTCGCGTTCCTGATCGCCTTTCCAGTATGCGCCTGCGATCGAGAGCAGTTTGTAGGCGCCGATTGAACCGGCTGACGGTGCGTGCGGACCGCGACAGAGGTCAAGGAACTCACCCTGCTGGTAAAACGAAAGTGTGTCGTCATCGGCGAGTCCGGTTTGGATATGCTCGACTTTGAATTCCTGTTTCATGTCGCGGCAGATTTCGATCGCCTTGTCGCGCGGCTGAACGACGCGTTCGAACGGCTCGTCCAGCTCGATGATCTTTTTCATTTCGGCTTCGATTGCCGGAAAGTCATCTTCTGTGAGCGGATCGTCGAGTTCAAAGTCATAGTAGAAACCATTGTCGATGGTCGGACCGAATGCCAGCTGGACTCCTTTTTTGATTCGCATCACTGCGCGGGCCATCACATGCGCGCAGCTGTGCCGCATTGTCGCCAAAGCAATCGGCGACGTCTTTGTAATGATCTTTAGTTCGACCGAGTCACCTTCGGCGATTTCGTGGTCTAGCTTGACGGGTTGCAGATCGATCTCGCCCCACATCGCTGCCTTGGCGAGGCCGGAGCCGATACTTTTGGCGACCTCTTTTACGGAGACGGCTGAGTCAAATTCTTTAACGGATCCATCGGGGAGTGTAACGCTGGTCATGGTTTGCTTTCTGCGGCAAGTTGTCGGGGACGAACGCCTGGGGGTACAGATCCAGTCCTAATTCGTCCTCGATTTCGCCAGTATAGAAAGTATGACAGCCGACCGGAACGGCGGTTCGCGCGGCCTGCACCCTTACACCCTCCCTCTGGGAGGGTCGGACGCAGTAGCGGCCGGGGAGGGTTTGAAATCGCCTGGTGCGCCAAAATAAAAGTAAACGCTAATGGGCATTACCACCGTCGCGCACCACCGTCGCGCACAGAAACCGTCTTTAGTGCCAATCGACGGACGCCTCATCTTGAAATGACGAATTTCACGTGGCTGGATCGTTGCGAAAATTCGCTTTTTCTGCATGCCAGGTTTCTTGCGGAGCTTCTTTCATGAAGTCCTCCGGTTCGATTCCCAGTGAGTCCGCGATTCGATTGATATAGTTGAAGTACGAGATGACCTGGACAGCAACGGTGATCTGATGATCGTCCAGCCCCAGACTTTTCAACTTTTCGATGTCCTCAGCATCCATGCGGTCGGGGTCGAGCGTAAGCTTGATCGCGAACTCACACAGCGCATTGTCGACGCTGTTGAATCCGCATTTCCGATAGTCCAGGATCAGCTGCGTTGCCTGCGATTTGTTGCCCGACTCCAGACCGAAGTCGCGTGCGTGAGACATCGTTCAGTAGTAGCAGTCGTTCACGTTACTAACGACGGTCGCGAGCATTTCACGCTGTTCACCGCTAAGGCCGTTGTCGGATTTCATCAGGCTGGCATACAGCCCCATCGAGGCCTGGCAACTTTCGGGGTGCTGGCCCATGATCTTGATGATGTGTGCGACGTACCCGACCCGCTTGATCGCTGCATCGTAGATAAGCTTGATGAGCCCGGTCGCTTTGTCCGGGTCGACGATCTGAATGAAAGCCATTTGAAACCACCTCGCTGCGTTGGTTGGATTGGTCCATGTCTTGTTTGGTCCACGTCTTGATTGATCATCCGTCATAAATGGTATGAGCAAAACCATGCTTCAATTTGTTCAGAAAATTCGGCCCTGTTTGAGCGGTCCTAGCGAACCGACAGCCACCGTTTCCGGTCTTTCAAGGTGACGTCCGGCTCCCGGGTGTGGGAAAATGGCTTGAGGAAATGAAGGGGAAACCCGCAGCGTAAGCAAGGGACGCGTGGTCAAAGACCACGCCCTCGTTAATGCGATAACTCGTCAGGTTTCAAAATCGGGGAATTCGGCGATTCCTTCACTATGGTAAATAGCCGCGTATTTCGAACAAATAAAGTTCCGCAGCCAAAAGGCCGATATTCAAACAGACGGAAAAAGCTAGAATGCTGGTCAGTTGATGGCACGGAAGGTTGTTATGAAAACAAGAAGTGCAGCTTGCGAACCAGCCTGTTCGCGAAGCGACACCTGCCGGACATGTTCGGCAGCCCAAACCCTTACCAGGACGATTAGCTCAGTTGGCTAGAGCGCCTCGTTGACATCGAGGAGGTCGTTGGTTCAAGTCCAATATCGTCCACTCCAAAAAGCCCGCTAACAGCAATGTTTGCGGGCTTTTTTCGTTGCCTTTCGAGGCGGCCAGCCAAAAATTCTCTTGGTGTACCCTTTTCGCGTACCCTTTATCAGGAGAACTCTATGCCACGCCAGCCTAAGCCATACTTTCGAAAGACCCAGAAGCGTTGGGTCTGTACAATCAATGGCAACCGGATAACTCTCGGCAAAACGAAAGACGAAGCGATGGCCAAGTATCACCAGCTGATGCTCAAGCCACAGACCGTTTCGTCGGAGCTGTCAACCATTTACGACCTTTCGCAGGTCTATCTTGACTGGGTTGAGAAGCATCGGAAAAAGAGCACTTACGACAATCACAAACGGTATCTCAAGACCTTCATCGAATCGATTGGCAAGTCGATGAAAATCGCCGCCCTGCGGAAGTGTCACTTTGCGCCTGAAACAGTACCACCTGTTTGCGCCCCAAACGGTACCACTTCCTCCTAACTTAACATGGTTTTAAGAATTGGTACTGTTTGCATTACTAGTCTTCGGAAGGTGACCCGGTTTGCGCTTTGGTACTGTTTGAATTTTTCTGGGATTTATCCAAGCGATAGCTTCGCCCGTTCAGCTGAATCACTTCGCTGTCGGCGAGGAATCGGTCTAGGATCGCGGTCGCGCTGGGTACGTCGCCCAGCAACTTGCCCCACTCCTCCAACGGTCGATTGCTCGTCATCATCGTGCTGCGCAGGCCATGTCGCCGCATGATCACTTCGAACAAGTACTCGCCGCTGCGTTTGGGCAACTGCTTCATCCCCATGTCGTCGATGATTAACAGGTCCGGCTTGAGATAGCGATCGAGGATTCGTTCGGTTCCATCCATGGACTCATCGAGCATGAAGTCGCGAACGACATCGAAGATGCTACGGTAGTAGACCGTCATCCCCATGCGGATTAGCGCCACGCCAATTCCCTGGCAGAGATGACTCTTTCCTGTTCCCGGGGGTCCCAGCCACAGCACGTCACGCGCGGCGCGAATGAACTTTCCTGTCGCCATCTCGAAGATCTGACTCTTGTTGACCGACGTGTTGAAGTGGAAGTCAAAGTCCTCAAGCCGACGCAGTTCACGGAAGTTCGCCTTTTTGGTTCGACGCGCGATCTGTCGATCTCCGCGAACGTTGAGTTCATCCTGCAACATTAGCTCAAAGAACTCGCGATGCGTCGACTTGCTGTTCTATCACCTGAAGCTCCACTGCTACGTGGTCATCGAGCTCAAGGTCGATAAGTTCAAACCAGAGTACGCAGGTAAACTCAATTTCTACGTGTCCGCCGTCGACGCACAAGTCCGAGCCGATCCAGATGCCCCATCTATTGGTATTTTGATCTGTAAATCGAAAAGTGACATCAAGGTAGAATACTCGCTACGAGACTTGAAAAAGCCGATTGGCGTCAGCGAATATCAAATCACTGAGAATCTGCCAGATGAACTCCGCTCATCACTTCCAACAATTGAGCAGATCGAGGCCGAGCTGGGTGATGCGGATTGATAAGGATAGCGTGTGATAACTTTTGTTATGGGAAAACAAATTCGTGCTGTTTTGCGAGATGGATCAGTTTGTCGATCCCAAACTTGTCCGGAAACCTTAGATGCAAGTTTGATTTTGATTATAATTTGGCGGAACGTCAACATCTCGGAATTGGTTGAGCTTTCCCAGATTAAACTCGTCGAACCACTGACAACTAACAACTTGAGTAAAAATGCCTGAAAACACTCCGCCTATTGAAAAACCTGTGCCGATTTGGTTTCGTTGGCTTGAAGGTGTCGCAGTGATCGTAGCATGTCATCGGGCGCTTTAAAACCAGCCACTAATGGGCGCTTCAAAACCAGCCACTTTTCGTGATTGTGTATGAAATGAGTTGGTTTACAGGTTTTCTTCGGTCATCGACCCGGTGGGCGCTTTAGCCTGAAGTGGCTGGTTTTGATTTCTTTTTCCGATTGCCCGACCCGGTGGGCGCTTTGGAGGAAGTGGCTGGTTTTGAATTATTGTCGTCTGGCGCAGTTTGGCTTGAATCGGCGACCTTGGAGTCTGCCTTTTCAAGATCGGTTCTTCGATTCTGGAGACGGTAGGACTTCCCGCCAAAGCTGTAGATATCTGCGTGATGCAGGAAGCGATCGAGAATCGCAGTCGCCGTTGGTACGTCGCCAAGCAATTTGCCCCAATCCTCCAATGGACGATTGGACGTCATGATTGTGCTGCGGGTTTCGTACCGTCGCATCACGATCTCAAACAGGAACTCGCCACTGCGTTTGGGCAACTGCTTCATTCCAAAGTCATCGATGATCAGCAAGTCAGGTTTCAAGTACCGATTCATCACGCGCTCATGACCATCCATCGCTTCATCATGGAGAAAGTCACGAACCACATCGAAGATGCTCCGGTAGTGGACGTGATATCCTTGCTTGATCAGTTGATACCCGATTCCTTGAACCAGATGACTCTTCCCCGTTCCCGGTGGCGAGCAGAACAAGACATCGCGACGTTGCTCTACGAACCGCCCTGTCGCCAAGTCGTAAATTTCGCTTTTCTTGATTGCCGGATTGAAGCTCCAGTTAAACTCCTCAAGGCTCTTGAGCTCCCGAAACGCCGCCGACTTCACTCGCCTGGCAATTTGGCGTTGCTTGCGAATGAGCATCTCGTCCTGCAGGATCAGTTCCAGGAATTCGATGTGCGTCAGGTGATTTCCACTGGCTTCTTGCAGGCGGACGTCGAGTGTTTCCGCCAGGCCCGAGAGCCGTAACTTCTTCAGGGTAAACGATAACGATTCATTCATGGGTTAGTGCTTCCTTTCTAAAATCAACTTTGACGAGACTTCCGTACTCCGAAAGGTTTCGGATGAGTGGATGCTTGTCGAGAAACTCAAACGACTGTTGTTGATCAGCTCCGTGCTTGATCAACTGCCGAATGGCTTTGAGGCGATAACAGCCGTTGGCGTGAGCCGTTTCGCAAGCTTGTTCGATTTTTTTGCTGGAGTGTTTATGGCTCAAGTTCAACAAGCCGTGCAGAACGCGAACGGACTGGACGCCACGGTTGGCGACCAGTCCCAACGTCCAGGCTTCTGTTTTTGGCCCAATTGCCGAGGTTTTTCGTAGTAACCAGTCGGTTCCGCGTTCGACAGGGCTGATTTTAGCTGAGGCAATGTGTTCGCGATGGGTACTGAATCTGCCTTCGGTTTGTTTGGCGTGCGTGCAGATCAACTGCATCCGGTTATCGTAAACCCGGACGAGCCTTGAATCCCAGCGAATCCACAGTGTTCGGCCAAGGTGCTCTGGCGGCACGCTGTAGTAAGACTTGTCGACCGCGAAGTGACCATCCCGACTGACCTTGCGTTGGGCTTCTTTGAAGTTGGGGAAACGGTCGACCGGCAGCGGGATCAGGTTGGACTTTTCATTTTCTTCAAAGAGCTTTTTGACTTGCTTTTGAGTCGTTCCGTGGATCCGAGTATCGGCTACCGTTTTTTCCCACTTGAGCAAGTATTCATTCTGGTCGGCAAGGCTTTCAAAGGATCGTCCTTTGAGTGCGTTCTCCTGGACATAATCGACACCCCGTTCGACTTTTCCTTTGTGGCGAGGTGTCCGTGGTTTGGTTGGCATAAGCACCGTTCCATAATGCTCACAGAAGCTCTGGAGCTTGGGGTTGAGATCGGGGTCGTACCAGTCCGCATTGATCACCGCTGCTTTGAGGTTGTCGGGGACGAGTATTTTCGGGACGCCGCCAAAGTGCTCAAAGGCATTTTCCAAAATGGTGATCAAGTTGTCGGTCGTTTGCCGAAAGACAGCTTCGGCGTAGGCTTTCCGGGAATGGCTTAGCACCACCCGCAAAACGTGAGTGCGACGTCGTTTTCCGTTTTCACCGATGATCGGAATTCCCGTTCCAAAGTCAATTTGGGCTTCCTCTCCCGGGCCGACTTCGATGCGGCGAAATGGAAGCGGTGTTTTGTTATTGAGTTTGGCGACATACCGACGGACGCTTGGGTAGCTGCCGACAAATTCATGGTCTGTCACCAGATCTTGATACATTCGTTGGGCAGAAAGTCCTTGTTCCAGCCAACTGAGAATCGTCTCCCGAAAGGGTTCGCAAAGGCTGCGAGAGGGCTGGGCCGCCGCGCCGGCAGGCTCTTGAACTGCCTGCGCCGGCGTTTGTTTAGACGTCGGAGGAGATGTCTCCGACCCGGTGGGCGCTTTGCCAAAAATGGCTGGTTTTGAATCGTCGTTTTCCGAGCCAGACCCGGTGGGCGCTTTTGACGGTGTGGCTGGTTTTGAATCGGCCGACCCGGTGGGCGCTTTGGCTGGTTTTGAGTCCTGGCTCAGATACCGGGACACCGTTTCTCGGTTAATGCCAAGTTCACTTGCGATCCGCCGCTGAGACCAGCCTTGTTCATGTAAAGTCTTAATCGACAGCACTTTAGCCTCTTTGAGTTCGTTGGCCATTCCGTTCGATTTCCTTTCTTACAAAAGAAAGAAAATCTAACGAAACGGCTCTCAAAGTGGCTGGGTTTCAAGCGCCCATCACTGGCTGGTTTTGGGCGCCCCGTGACAATTAATTGCCATTCGACTCGCTGGAGAAGGCTTCATTATCGGATGAGCCGAGAGCCGCTCAGGGTGTCCCGCCCCAATCGTCCAGCACATTGGCGCCGTTGTCAGTAAGAAAGCCAAGAGCCAAGCAATTTGGTGTGTCCGACATCAGAAGCGGGAGCAGCGGCTACGCGTGGAATTCAAAATTTCTTGGGGAAAGAAGCGGTCTTGGTTAGGAGATCAAAATCAATCGGTAGTTGAGATGCAGCGAGTATTTCGTGACAGCAGACTTATTCAATCGCCAACTGGATCGCCTATTGCTACGCCGAACACCTTGTGTGACACCCTGCAAAACACCTTGAAGTCCGAGCTAAGAACTACGACCTTCCAAGAACTCGCGAATCCCATACTTAAAAATGAAATTCCACTCTTCGGTTCATCCGGAAAGTGGAATGTGCAATGGCACCAATACAGGAACCAGTAATGAGTAGTGGAGGGTCTTGGACACCAGTAGAACTTTTCTCCCAAGGCGTGGCAGTTTGGGATGCTCAAAATATTCAACAATTAATCTCAATTCTTTCGTAGGTTTTGCGTGAATCAGATGTTCAATTCTTTGAGAACTACGTGACCCTTGTCATGGTCGAAAATGCGTTCGGACGATGAAGCCGAAGCATTTGTGTGGTCTCCACTCGCTGCATCGGTGTAAATCACCGAAGCGATCGAGGGCCTTGGTTTCGCATATTCGAATTTGTTGGACCGCAGAAGCTATAGCCAATCAATTGGACCCGCCCCCGTTTCGCTGCGCTGAAGTCGCGATCATGCTCCTTCCGAGCAACAACACGTCAAACCTATCGATGCTGAGGTTCGCAAGATTCTAGCGACCTCACCATTCTTGTCGGCATCCATTTTCACAGCAATGCGACTCCAAGAAATCGAATCTATTCGGGCGGGAAAACCTTGTGTCCAACTGTCTTTCCTGTCTTAAGATCCTTAACTTCGATGTATCGCCCCATGGATTCCTTTCCCCAGACCGTTACAACATCATCGCGAACCTCAAGAATTATCAAGTTTGAATAAGCTGAATGTTGAACAGGTCCGATTGCGTGCAAATCTTCACGCCACAGTTCCTTGCCCTCTAACAAGTCGACAACACACACTTTGCCTCCACTGGAGCTAGGGCTCGAGTCGACGAAAATAAGTTTGCTGCCAACAATCCGAAACGCGGAAAATCGGTGGCCTTGCCACGAATAGACACATTCTTTCCCTTTAGTAACGGTAAATCTCAAATTGCTCGATCCGTCTATACTCTCAATCCTCAGCCCGAACTGTTTGGAAGGCAGCCACGAGGCAAGCGGTCCGACTTTTGAGCTGTCCCACCGCCAGTCCCATGTTGCAATTGCTTTTTCGTAGTTCATTGCTCGATCTAAACTTTCCGAAGGATCTTGAACCAGGCAATTATTCAATGTGCATCCCCAGAGCCCTAAAGCTAACAACAAGAAATTTTGAATCACGGCTGATCTCCAGTACTCCAGGTTTCTGTAGCGAAATCGTCGTTGATAGTAGTGCCCGTCGTTACTGGGATTACAGTGCCGGTCTTAACTTCAGAGAACTTGGCATCCCCTGAATTCCCTGCAGCAGCACCAGCCGTCCAACTGCCTGCGGCATCGAACGTCCCGCTGCCGTTAAAGGTCCAGCTTGAGGATGCGCGTTGCGTGTAAACATCATCGGAACCATTTACCGCTTCGATTGTACGGACGCCAAGGTAAAGATTTAAGGCAAAATTGATCGCAATTCTGTCAATCGCATCCGTATTGGCTCCTTCAGTCAATGACATGGTGTCAGACCCAAGTAGGAGCGGTGTGTCAGACATGTCGATCATGGTCGAGGTCACTGCTGCGTCCGTTAGACCGGTAAGTACTCCATCGGCAGCCCCACCTGAAACGTTTGCTGAATCGTACCAAGGCGACGTGCTTCCAGTGATCGTATCAAGGTGGTAGACGCCATCCACCAAGCTTGAAACCCGTTGCCGCCCCATTCCAGCACCAGCGGCTTTCGGTAGGTGGTCAAAGTATCCTTGCTTTGCGACATGCTGGGCATTTTGAAGCATTCCAACCTCCATGAACTTAACACCCCTCATGGAACCTGCGACGACTGGCCCCTTGATGTTTTTAACTTCAATTTGTGCGTTGACCGCCCCTGAACCCACTGCACAAGACCTAATCAAAGCACCTCCACTTTGAATGGGAGGGTTAACGTAGGTAATGCTGTTGGGCGTACCAAAGTCCAATTCAACCTCAACAACATTGACACCCAAATCCCAAGTGTACTTGTCATTCACTTCGTACACCGCCTTTCCAACAACTTGTCCTTTACCCCAGAGAATTGTCGCATCACTGGTGTTGGCCCCAGTTTTTATCGTACCATCTGATGGTGTGACCCACTTGCTGGCGGCAAGAGCGCCGTCAGCCTTGTAATTGTGAATGGAGTATCCAGGAACATTTTGAGGCCCAGACCATTCAAACGCAGTCACCTTGAGGCGATCGCCATTCTGAATTGATTCCCCTCCAAGTTCCCAGTTGACTTTGAGCTCGCCCGAATCTTTTGACAATCCTTCAACATACAAAGTGGTCTCGATGTTTGCGGCAATTGATGTCGTCGCGGTAACCTCGTCAGTACGATCTGATCCTTTCCAGACCTTTTGTTCGGCGACAATTAGAATTCCCCTTTAGCGACAATTAGAATTCCCGATGAAGAAGTTGATTATTTCTTTCGTCATTGGCGGGAAGAGTTCTTTTGTTTGGCCTTCTTTGCGGTTTCGATACGGTAACTTGGGACATTCATCTCGATGATCACGCTGTGGTGTACCAGCCGATCGATCGCGGCCGCGGTGGTCATGGTGTCCTTGAAGATCTGACCCCACTTGCTGAACGCCAAGTTGCTGGTCAACATCACACTGCCTCGCTCGTATCGTTCGGCCAACAACATGAACAGGACCTCCATCTCCTCGCGGCTTTGCTGGACATAGCCCAAGTCGTCGATGATTAGGCCCTCGAAGCTCGATAGTTTCTTGAACAGTTTGGGCAACCGCAAGTCCCGTTTGGCAATCAGCAACTGCTGAACCAGCATCCCGCAAGTCGTGAACAACAAGCTGTGGCCCCGCAAGATCAGCTGCTGGGCCAACGCACACAAGGCATGACTCTTCCCCGAACCGGGCTTGCCGAACAACAACACGTTCTCTCGCCGTGCCAAGAACGAACCGTCCTTGAGTGTTTCCATCTGCCGAGTCATGGCCAGCGGTAAGCGGCTGAAGTCGAATGACTCCCACGTCTTGCCAAGCGGCAACTTCGATCGAGTCAGCAACCGTTTGATCCGACCCTCCCGCCGCGTTTCGCATTCCAACGTCGTCAGCTCCGATAAATAATCCAAGTGGCTCAAGCCTTCGGTCGCCGCCCGCGTTGCTGTTTCGGCGAAGTGATCCCGAAAGCTCGGCATCCGTAATTCGCGAAACTGCAGAGTCAGCTCCTGGTCGCGACCGGGTTCCACTCGGCTCGCTGCCCTGCCGGGTGCTCGAGTCGATCGCCGTTTGCCGGGCGTCGCTTTCGAGGCTGCCGTGGTTGGGGCTGCCCGTTTCGGGGATCGGTTTTTCAACTTGCTCATCAGATAGACTTTCCTTGTCAAATGTAGAATACAAACAATCGAACTCATTCAGGTCAGGCGCCTCGATATTGACTTGCGTCGCCAGCGGCAAACTGGCTGCGTCGTGAACCATCAACTCGATCACCTCGAAATCGACAGCGACTCCCGCGCCGATCAGCACTCGCAACGCATGATCGACGGCGTCCTGGCTTTCCTTGGCGGCCAGTTCCAGAATTTTCACGTACTGTTTGTCGGCGACTTTGGAGGCGTGGGCGCGACTGAGAATGTCATAAGCCATCCGAAACTGGCTCGTGGGAAACATCTCGTGCTGGTATTTGTACTGGGCAAACGCACCGGGCTTGCGAACCAAACTGTCAATCACATGACGATAGTTGATCGAAACGCCTTGCTTGCCCAACAAGCGGGGCATCGTCTGAATCGAGTGCCCCTGGTAAGTCACTTTGATGTGCTCGGCTTCGATTCGAACATCGACTTGCTTGTTGATCAAGCGACTGGGAACGGAATAAATGTTGGTCCGAACCCGAATCGTACTTCCCTTACCGACACGAATTCCCAGCAACAAGTCAGCCGTATCAAGCCGCTGATCGGGAAGCCGTTGGAGCTCCGCCAACTCTTCAGACAGGCGTTGTTGACGATTCGAATTGGCGGTGGCGACGAGCCGCTCGACCAAGGCAACGTACTCTTCTCGGCTGGCGAAGTCACGACTGCCGCGAAGCAATAACGCTTGATCGATACGCGCTTTGAAGTGTCGATTGGACGACTCGACATCGCCGTTCTCATTGGCACAGCGGGCGTTGGTGCGTTGGGGCTGGCACTGGTAGTGAGCCATCAACGCCGTGTAACGATCTGTGTGCGACTTGCGACTGGAGTGGTTTTTGACCGCCGCACTGAGCGAGTCGGTACGATGCCGCAAAGGTACGCCGCCGAATTCCCAGAAGGCTTTCTGGATGCCTTCGCTCAAGGCTTCGAACGATTCTGAGAAACACAAGCTGACCGATTCAACGTTGCTATAAGTCAGTACGCAATGATAAAACGAGTGTTCGAATTTTCGGCCGGCGATCGTGACACTCAGCTCGTTGCAGACCGTGAAGTCGCTGGCCGCGAGCGCGCCGGGATGATGCTCCTGGCTGAAGAAGACGGGTTTGCCGGGGCCGTGAAGCGCTTGCCACTGGGAGACTCGGCGCTCGAAAGTGCGCCGAGTCGAGTCCGCAAACTCGCCCGGGCGAGTGGCCTGTAACCAGCCAAAAAGTGTGTATGCTTTGAGGCGTGGTTCCTGCTCGAGTCGTTGCTGAATTTCCGGCCAGACGTCGGCGAACGGATCGGTGCGAGTGCGATAAGTTCGGGGCTGTTTTCGATTCGAAGGGAGACGATCGTCATCCCGATAATCGCGCGCTGTTTTCTCACTCATTTCTGCCATCCTTGATGATGCGGCCAACGACTTGCCCTGGGCAATCATTCGACGCAGTTCTTTGACTTGTCCGTCGCTGACCATCGAAACTCCCTAGAAAACAGGAGTTACGTGGCAAAAAGAGGATTCGCCAACACGGGAATTCTAATTGTCGCTGACTCGGAAAATCGCCTACCAAAAACGCTAGCAATCAACACGGACAAGGGAATTATCGCGGTAGGAACCGCCGTTACCGGCGGCCCCCCGCACAGATCCGTACGTGAGGAGTTACACTCATACGGCTCCTGCCTTTAGTCGGGCGTGAAATCGCTGATGTGGGTACGGATGTTGGATGCGTAAACGTGGCATATAGATGTCCCGCAATGCAGCCATTCGTTTCCAAGTCCACCGATGTCGCTGACTACGTCGCCGAAGCTGACGAAGCCAGATCTTGGTGACACATCGGACGAATTGCTGAAGGCGAACCATATTGCCAGGAATGGCATGATAGTTCAACCAACCTTGCACGACCCGCGATAGCCAGCGACCCATTTCGCCAACGGAGTCATTCCAACGCTGTCGCAGCTGCTGTTTAATTTCAGCAAGCTTGGCGCTCAGCCGTTTGGCAATGCTCACCCGGCGAATGGTAAACCGACCATGTGTACGAGTCGTGCTGCATTGATGGGCGAATCCCAGAAAGTCAAACGTTTCGGTACGCCCGTCGCCTCGACGCCGTCGGCGCTGAGACACATGACGCCCGAACTCGATCAATCGAGTCTTCTGGTCGTTCAGCTTGAGGCCAAACTTAGCAAAGCGCTCCTGGAGTTCATCCAGGCAGGCGATTGCGTCCGCTTGATGCTCAAAACCAACCACGAAATCATCCGCAAAGCGCACGACGACAATGTTGCCGCGTCCGTTTTGCTGACGCCACCATACGATCCATAGATCCAGGACGTAATGAAGAAACACGTTCGAAAGGATCGGTGAAATCACTGACCCTTGCGGCGATCCTTCTTCGCCCGGAATCCGCTCGCCTTCTTCGATAACACCGGCATGAAGCCATTTACGTATTAGCCGAAGAATGCGGTTGTCACCGATTCGGTGCTCCAGAAATTTGATTAACCACGAGTGATCAATCGAATCGAAAAAGCCTTCCAAATCGGCGTCGAGTACCCAACTCACCTTCTTGTCGGTCAATGCCACGCTTAGCGCATCAAGCGCCATGTGTTGGCTGCGACCGGGGCGGAACCCATAGCTGAAACCGAGAAAGTCTTGTTCGTAGATCGACTGAATCACCCATAGCACCGCCTGTTGGACAATCTTGTCCTCCAAGGACGCTACCGCCAGTGGCCGCTTTCGACCATCAGCTTTGGGAATCCAGACTCTACGAGAAGGCTTGGCTCGATAGGCTCCTCGGTGAATGCGACCGTGGAGATCCTTCACATTGGACTCCACGTCGTTTTCGTAATCATGCCATGTCATCCCGTCGATTCCAGCCGCTGCTGATTTCTTCAAGTTCATGAAGCTCTCAAACAACATCTGTTCATTGATGTGATGAAGCAAAGCAGTAAAACGAAGTGTGCTGCTGTTTTGAGCAGCTTCACGCACGCCATGCAATCCGCGTGACTCACGTTTATCCCGGCTCGGTGTCCGGAGTGAGGCAGGCTGCATCGCGTTTCTATTGGCTGAGTCCCTTTCCTCGATCGGCTCCGCGGATGCTTCAGTTGCACCCTTGTTCGTCGATGTCGAAGGTACTATGGACTCATCTGACTCCCCAGTGACGTACATGTCGGAAGTACCGCCTGAGGCGTTTTCCGGCCGATCCCAAAGATCAAAGAATGATCCCTGGGATGTCACTGGGGTCTCCCGGTTCTCGCGTTTGAAGTTTTCAATCATGCTGAGGTTCTCAGACTCCGCCGTGTCGACCAACGACTCGCCATGACGTTGTTGGACGTGTTGCCTTCCCCACAATTAGACAAGGTCGGCACTCGGATTTAGCTGATTTCGGAGCTCAATAGCTCGCCTGACTGTACCTCTTACCGATGCTACACCCATGCTGTTACCAGTATCAGCGTACGGATCAAGGCCGGAGTGATTGGCTAAATCTTCCCCGTAGGACTCTTTCATTCCCGACTTCAAACCGGTTTATCCCGGCGCTTTCCTAATTGTCGCAACAAGGGAGTTATCGCGGTAGGAACCGCCGTTACCGGCGGCCCCCCGCACAGATCCGTACGTGAGGAGTTACACTCATACGGCTCCTGCCTTTAGTCGGGCGTGAAATCGCTGATGTGGGTACGGATGTTGGATGCGTAAACGTGGCATATAGATGTCCCGCAATGCAGCCATTCGTTTCCAAGTCCACCGATGTCGCTGACTACGTCGCCGAAGCTGACGAAGCCAGATCTTGGTGACACATCGGACGAATTGCTGAAGGCGAACCATATTGCCAGGAATGGCATGATAGTTCAACCAACCTTGCACGACCCGCGATAGCCAGCGACCCATTTCGCCAACGGAGTCATTCCAACGCTGTCGCAGCTGCTGTTTAATTTCAGCAAGCTTGGCGCTCAGCCGTTTGGCAATGCTCACCCGGCGAATGGTAAACCGACCATGTGTACGAGTCGTGCTGCATTGATGGGCGAATCCCAGAAAGTCAAACGTTTCGGTACGCCCGTCGCCTCGACGCCGTCGGCGCTGAGACACATGACGCCCGAACTCGATCAATCGAGTCTTCTGGTCGTTCAGCTTGAGGCCAAACTTAGCAAAGCGCTCCTGGAGTTCATCCAGGCAGGCGATTGCGTCCGCTTGATGCTCAAAACCAACCACGAAATCATCCGCAAAGCGCACGACGACAATGTTGCCGCGTCCGTTTTGCTGACGCCACCATACGATCCATAGATCCAGGACGTAATGAAGAAACACGTTCGAAAGGATCGGTGAAATCACTGACCCTTGCGGCGATCCTTCTTCGCCCGGAATCCGCTCGCCTTCTTCGATAACACCGGCATGAAGCCATTTACGTATTAGCCGAAGAATGCGGTTGTCACCGATTCGGTGCTCCAGAAATTTGATTAACCACGAGTGATCAATCGAATCGAAAAAGCCTTCCAAATCGGCGTCGAGTACCCAACTCACCTTCTTGTCGGTCAATGCCACGCTTAGCGCATCAAGCGCCATGTGTTGGCTGCGACCGGGGCGGAACCCATAGCTGAAACCGAGAAAGTCTTGTTCGTAGATCGACTGAATCACCCATAGCACCGCCTGTTGGACAATCTTGTCCTCCAAGGACGCTACCGCCAGTGGCCGCTTTCGACCATCAGCTTTGGGAATCCAGACTCTACGAGAAGGCTTGGCTCGATAGGCTCCTCGGTGAATGCGACCGTGGAGATCCTTCACATTGGACTCCACGTCGTTTTCGTAATCATGCCATGTCATCCCGTCGATTCCAGCCGCTGCTGATTTCTTCAAGTTCATGAAGCTCTCAAACAACATCTGTTCATTGATGTGATGAAGCAAAGCAGTAAAACGAAGTGTGCTGCTGTTTTGAGCAGCTTCACGCACGCCATGCAATCCGCGTGACTCACGTTTATCCCGGCTCGGTGTCCGGAGTGAGGCAGGCTGCATCGCGTTTCTATTGGCTGAGTCCCTTTCCTCGATCGGCTCCGCGGATGCTTCAGTTGCACCCTTGTTCGTCGATGTCGAAGGTACTATGGACTCATCTGACTCCCCAGTGACGTACATGTCGGAAGTACCGCCTGAGGCGTTTTCCGGCCGATCCCAAAGATCAAAGAATGATCCCTGGGATGTCACTGGGGTCTCCCGGTTCTCGCGTTTGAAGTTTTCAATCATGCTGAGGTTCTCAGACTCCGCCGTGTCGACCAACGACTCGCCATGACGTTGTTGGACGTGTTGCCTTCCCCACAATTAGACAAGGTCGGCACTCGGATTTAGCTGATTTCGGAGCTCAATAGCTCGCCTGACTGTACCTCTTACCGATGCTACACCCATGCTGTTACCAGTATCAGCGTACGGATCAAGGCCGGAGTGATTGGCTAAATCTTCCCCGTAGGACTCTTTCATTCCCGACTTCAAACCGGTTTATCCCGGCGCTTTCATCGCGGTAGGAACCGCCGTTACCGGCGGCCCCCCGCACAGATCCGTACGTGAGGAGTTACACTCATACGGCTCCTGCCTTTAGTCGGGCGTGAAATCGCTGATGTGGGTACGGATGTTGGATGCGTAAACGTGGCATATAGATGTCCCGCAATGCAGCCATTCGTTTCCAAGTCCACCGATGTCGCTGACTACGTCGCCGAAGCTGACGAAGCCAGATCTTGGTGACACATCGGACGAATTGCTGAAGGCGAACCATATTGCCAGGAATGGCATGATAGTTCAACCAACCTTGCACGACCCGCGATAGCCAGCGACCCATTTCGCCAACGGAGTCATTCCAACGCTGTCGCAGCTGCTGTTTAATTTCAGCAAGCTTGGCGCTCAGCCGTTTGGCAATGCTCACCCGGCGAATGGTAAACCGACCATGTGTACGAGTCGTGCTGCATTGATGGGCGAATCCCAGAAAGTCAAACGTTTCGGTACGCCCGTCGCCTCGACGCCGTCGGCGCTGAGACACATGACGCCCGAACTCGATCAATCGAGTCTTCTGGTCGTTCAGCTTGAGGCCAAACTTAGCAAAGCGCTCCTGGAGTTCATCCAGGCAGGCGATTGCGTCCGCTTGATGCTCAAAACCAACCACGAAATCATCCGCAAAGCGCACGACGACAATGTTGCCGCGTCCGTTTTGCTGACGCCACCATACGATCCATAGATCCAGGACGTAATGAAGAAACACGTTCGAAAGGATCGGTGAAATCACTGACCCTTGCGGCGATCCTTCTTCGCCCGGAATCCGCTCGCCTTCTTCGATAACACCGGCATGAAGCCATTTACGTATTAGCCGAAGAATGCGGTTGTCACCGATTCGGTGCTCCAGAAATTTGATTAACCACGAGTGATCAATCGAATCGAAAAAGCCTTCCAAATCGGCGTCGAGTACCCAACTCACCTTCTTGTCGGTCAATGCCACGCTTAGCGCATCAAGCGCCATGTGTTGGCTGCGACCGGGGCGGAACCCATAGCTGAAACCGAGAAAGTCTTGTTCGTAGATCGACTGAATCACCCATAGCACCGCCTGTTGGACAATCTTGTCCTCCAAGGACGCTACCGCCAGTGGCCGCTTTCGACCATCAGCTTTGGGAATCCAGACTCTACGAGAAGGCTTGGCTCGATAGGCTCCTCGGTGAATGCGACCGTGGAGATCCTTCACATTGGACTCCACGTCGTTTTCGTAATCATGCCATGTCATCCCGTCGATTCCAGCCGCTGCTGATTTCTTCAAGTTCATGAAGCTCTCAAACAACATCTGTTCATTGATGTGATGAAGCAAAGCAGTAAAACGAAGTGTGCTGCTGTTTTGAGCAGCTTCACGCACGCCATGCAATCCGCGTGACTCACGTTTATCCCGGCTCGGTGTCCGGAGTGAGGCAGGCTGCATCGCGTTTCTATTGGCTGAGTCCCTTTCCTCGATCGGCTCCGCGGATGCTTCAGTTGCACCCTTGTTCGTCGATGTCGAAGGTACTATGGACTCATCTGACTCCCCAGTGACGTACATGTCGGAAGTACCGCCTGAGGCGTTTTCCGGCCGATCCCAAAGATCAAAGAATGATCCCTGGGATGTCACTGGGGTCTCCCGGTTCTCGCGTTTGAAGTTTTCAATCATGCTGAGGTTCTCAGACTCCGCCGTGTCGACCAACGACTCGCCATGACGTTGTTGGACGTGTTGCCTTCCCCACAATTAGACAAGGTCGGCACTCGGATTTAGCTGATTTCGGAGCTCAATAGCTCGCCTGACTGTACCTCTTACCGATGCTACACCCATGCTGTTACCAGTATCAGCGTACGGATCAAGGCCGGAGTGATTGGCTAAATCTTCCCCGTAGGACTCTTTCATTCCCGACTTCAAACCGGTTTATCCCGGCGCTTTCCTAATTGTCGCTATACACCTTTACATGAGATGGAATTTCAAGTGTAAAACTCCCTCCTCGTCGGACCTTTCGAAGTACCACTGGAAGCAAATCATTTTCTCCTTGAATGGCCCCTGTCTGATCTTTGTCTGGTGTATTTGAGGCATCGTAGTCATCGTCATCAGAGTTGACAGGAAGAAAAGCTCCGTCAGTTTCTTCCAAGTTGTCATCCAGCTCCCCACTGGCAGCGTTGTGGCTTACTTTCATTGCATCAATGTCAATTTCGATTCCGCTTGCATGCACTTTATCATCAAGACTGCCATTCCAAACAGAAGATCCCGAAATAACCGCTTCTACTGAAATCGGATCCAAGTTCACAGTGCGTCGCGTCGGATTGACCGCTTCCAGATAGAGAGTCACTGTTGAACCAGGTGTCAGGCCAATTGAACTGGCCGACACAGACGATCCATCTGAAAGCAGATCTGACGCTGTTCGCGACTGACTGGCATCCTTCTTCCAAATTCGAAACAGTCCATTGTCACTTGCGCTCATCCCGGCGCCGTCATAGTCAAATGTGAGATTGACTTGACCCCCAACATGAGAAAGGTTTGAGCTTAGCTCCAATTTGATTGGGGTGAACGAAAGTCCAGCTATGCCGTTGAAATCATAGTTGTCTGCTACACCGTCAGCGTCGGCGTCACCAGAGTGGACTGGGAAGAAAAGACCCTTTTTGGAATCCGTTTCCAAGTTGTCTTCGGACACACTTCCATTGATTGCTCCCGACCCATCGGAGTCGATATCCAAATCAATTGCGGGAAAGTGAAGTGTCGCTGTTTTACCAATTGTTGCATCAGTATCAGAGCCGAAGTGTCTACGCTGAAAAAGGGACTGAGCGTCGGTTGCAAAGAATTCCGATCCATTTGGCACTGCAGAACCAGAACTCCACGATGGATTTGCATATCGGTCGACCCATGCACGGTAGTCAAAATCGGGGCCGTCGTCTGGATCGCGGTTCGTGCCGGCATGCGTGACGGAAACAGGGTACGATTCTCCCTTCTTGAAATCCCGCTTATCACGTTGAACGTCGCCAAAGTCTGACGCCGAATGAGTCCTTCCACCGACGGCCATATTCCATTTTTCTGAGTTGCTGCCACTGTGATCACCAATGAATACATAGGCAGTTGAAATCATGTCATCAGGCAAACCGATGACTTCCGACCCATCCAAGCCCGCCAACAAACGACGAGGTTCCAAGGGCTGAATATTTAAACAGTTCCTCCTGGATGAAAGTCGTCGTCGCGATCTTTTTTGATGCCGATATGCTAAACATTGCCAATACTCCAAGTGCGGTAAAGCGGTAGTCACAAATAGGATGAAAGTCTCATCAATAAGGAAGCCGCAGAAATATATTCAATCCCCTCTGCAAGGCAAGGTGAAAAACATAAATACCTTCAAAGGAGCGCGGCGACATCGAATCCATTAGGGAAACTAATACTGTTAGAAAAACGAATGTTCAGATTACCCCACAGCTGTAACGAAATGAATCACGTGGTCGATATCAACAAAATCACTGAATCCGTTTTTTATTGCTTTAATTCCCGAAATCAAAAGCTGATTCGCTACGTGCGTGCCTTTTTTTCATCTGAACGATTCAATCAAGCATTGCGTTGAGGCGGAGAGCAATCAACTAATTTCAACCCAAGTGATTCAGCAACCTTAGCGGGAAGCGAAACGCGATTTTCGGGCAAAGAGGCATGCATATTTGCTGTCGACGAAGAACCAGCCTTCAAGGCCAAGAAAAGTGGAGTTGCTTCTAAGCCAAACAATCGGGTTGAATTCTTGACCCTCAATTTGTGTCGATCACGCCAGTTTGCTCTCGGTGACTTTGCGTTACCTGCTTCGGTGACCGAGCCGAATGGCACTAACTTAAGCCTCATGGACACGTCTCATTGCTGAGCGAAAGCAGTCGCCGACACTCGATCCTCATGGCGGTTTTGTTCGCTTGGCAAGCCGTGGTGTCTTTGGTTGCGAAAGGAGATCCGAGCGCGGATCATGAGACCTGCATATGGCGCATACCAACACTTCCCACTTTGTTGAAACAAAGAGAGTCACCGATTGTACTGATGGTTCTTTGGTTGATGCCTTAAAACCATTTCGATCGGTTGTGTGGCAGTTTGGCTGTGTTTCGAGGTTGTGTTAGCCGGGCGCCTGGTTTCGGTCGTCGCTTGCGCGCTCTTGGTTCCCAGCGTCCGGGACGATCGCCTACGCGGTGGTAGGCAATCGTAGCGAGCATTGCGTCAATCAACTGCGCACGATCCTCTGGCCGGGCGGCTTCAATCTTTGGGGCGAAGGCCGTCAATGCTTGCTTGGTTCCTTTGAAACTCACCTTGCGAGGTTCGATCTCGTTCTCCTCCGCAGCAACGGCCATGACCGTACGGAGTAAGTTGTACGCCAATAGGTGAGTCCAAATCTCTTTGTGAACCATGTCCGGCGTCTTGCAACGCAGGATGTCCATTTGCATGGTTGACTTGATCGATCGGATATCGAGTTCTCCATTGCTTCCTCAAGATCTGAATCGTCAATCCATAGACAAAATCTCTGCAGGCCCCGAATGAACTCTTGGGCTCCATACAATGGAATGATCATGCGTTTCAAGTTCGGACAATCCGCCAACAGCTGCTCTTTTTGCGGTCGTGTTAAAGTCAAATGATTGCCGTCGCCGGGCAGGTTGCCGTACCGCATCGTCGGTAATCCGCAAATCGACTTGTTCTGGGGCTTTACTACTTCGACGTCTGACGCCAGAAGATATGGGTTTATGCGGTCTACATGCTGAACATGGTCACCGTCCATGATTTGCCGGTTCAGCCTAGGTTTACCAATTCCGAGTATGACGCATGTCACGCCAGCGTTGTGAGCCGCGTTATTGCTCCAGCTAAACGACCGATGAGCAAAATTTATTACCAGCCCCTTTCGGAAAAGGTGAGGCCAATAGATCGGGATCTGAGATCCTTGTGAGACAGAATTCGTGCTAACAAATGCGAATTCACCATCATTGTCCGAAACATAGTCCGCAGCTTTTTCAATCCAGCAAAAAACGTAGTCAAGCGAAGCACTGGATTTAATTTTTGACGATAACAGTTTTTTGATTTCGGATTTCTGTTCTTTTGTTTGATTTCGACGACCAACATAAGGGGGATTTCCGCAAATGTATGTTTCTCCTCCTTCGTTTTCGAAATCCATTTCAGTTTGATCTAAAGGAGTTCCAAATAAATCATCTGCCTTATGCTTTACCCCAGACCCAGTTGGCGGACAGACACTTGCCCAGTTCAATTGAGTTGCGTTGGCACATGTGATCCAGTTTTCGGAATCGAGCGGTAAGAACTCCAGCAATGCCAAGGTTTGACCGCGATGCAAAACATCGCATTGATACTCGGCAATGATCAAAGCCAAACGGGCAACCTCGGCAGAAAAGTGACGTAGTTCGATTCCACGGAAGTTAGTTAGCGGAAGTTCGGTACGACGGTCCTCCTCACCGCGAATCCGGTTGATCTCTGCTTCAATCGCTCGCATCTCTTTGTAAGCGATCACCAAAAAGTTGCCGCTACCACAGGCGGGATCGAACACGCGAATCCGAGCCATCCTATTTCGCAGGTTCAGTAGTTTGCGTTTGTTGTCACCCGACTCTTCAAGCTTCGTTCGAAGGTCATCCAAGAACAGCGGATTCAGGACTTTCAAAATGTTAGGAACACTCGTGTAGTGCATTCCCAACGCACCACGTTCTTCGTCGTCTGCAACCGCTTGAATCATCGAACCAAAAATGTCCGGATTGATCTGCCGCCAGTCCAGATGACCAACATGCAGCAAATATGATCGAGCGATCTTGCTGAACATAGGTGCTTCGGGCGATCCCGAAAACAAGCCACCGTTGACGTAGGGGAAGTCAGATGCATAGGGACGCAGTTTGGCGGTTTCTCTGGCATCCTGCGACGTGTTCATCGCCCGAAACAACTCACCCAGAATCTCATGAGCGTTCTCAGGCTGGCTCATCCTCTCAACTGTTTTTGTGAACAAGTTGTCGCCGGTGAAAATTCCCGTGTCTTCGGCAAAGAAACAAAAGATCAGCCGAGCAAAAAAGTGGTTCAGATCTTCGCGACGTTCAGCAGTGTCCCAGTCAGGATTTTGCTTCTGCAATTCCACGTACAGTTTGTTCAGTCGCGAAGTTGCCTTGATGTCGAAGGCATTCTCGCGGATCTGCCGCACCGTCGTGATGCCAGCCAACGTCAAGAAGAATCCAAAGTGGTTGTCCAGATCAACAAAGTCGCAAACGAGGTTTTCGCCTTCGACCAGATTGACGGCCTCGATCGTCTTGCCATCAGTCGCCAACGCGTACTTTGCCTTCTGCTTGGTTGTCAGCGGGCAATCGACCAACGCTTGCAATGACTGCGTGGCCGTTCCTTCGTCACAGACATGCAAGTGGATATTACTTCGCTGCAACACGCCGCCCTCAAACGGGCTTTTGTTGGTGCTGCCTTTTTTCGTGCGGTCTTTCCGCAGCATCTTGATCGTGGTGGCCTTATTGCCAAACGCTTCCAGAAACGCGAACGCAAATTCCTCTCGGTCAAAAGGAGCCCCCACTAAATCGGAGACAGCTTGCTCAATCTCAACTGCATTCACGTTTTAAGTCGATCCGTCACGAACAAGGAAAACCGCCGATTATAGAGACTCGGCGTCTCGGCGTGCAGACGAACTTGGCAATAATTGCCGTTCGTGGTTCCAGTGAGAATTGCTTCGATGCCGTGAGGCGAGATAATGAATCTGTTAGTATTAGATGACTCAAGCGAGGATGAATCACCCGGCAGGAAACCGTTTAGTGCAAGAAGGAAAGATGAGCGACGAAATAGAATTCAAGATTGTTGACAAAGGGACGGCTCACGAAAACGCAGCTTTCGAAATCCAAGAACAGAACAAGAAGTTCTTTTTTGTACCTGAACCTGCCTTTCGGCTCGCTGTTGAGAACGGACTTCTGCTGGGAGCGTTTGAAGGGTCAAAACTGGTTGCGTATCTCTGGTCAACTTGCAAAGACGGTACAGTGCGAGTGCGGTATCTTGCCGTGCATCGCGATCAATCGCGAAAAGGAATCGGCCGCAAACTCGTAGATGAGTTGAAGCGGCGTAACGAAGACGCTTATAGAATTCAGTTGAGCTGCCGCACAGACTACCCCGGTTGGAAGTTTTGGAAGGGAGTCGGGTTTCATGCCCTGCGAAATCGGCGTGGCAGAGCTAAGACAGGATCGGAAGTCACTGATTTCGTTTTTGAACTGTCGCCACTTCCGTTATTCCCGGAACTTCACAATGATGACGAAAGGCCAAAGGTTGCAATCGACGCCAATGTGTTTTTCGATCTTCGCGATGATCAACGTCCGCACTTCACGGAGTCTTCAGGGCTTTTGGCGGATTGGATCGAGGCCGAGTTTGACCTCTGTGTAACAGCGGCACTCAATGAAGATGTTGCTCGCGGTGAGGATGACGATCAGCATGCGGCTGCCAATCACGACTGGCCAGTCGTGAAGGCGGATAAGGAGGCGTTTGATTGTATTTTGCAGCAGCTTGTTTCCTTAATTGGCTTAGGCGAAACGCCCCAAGATATTTCGGACCGCAATCACATGTCGCACGCGATTGCAGAGAATGTGCACGCTTTTATTACTCGCGATGGAGGTCTGCTGGATCACTCCGACAAGATCTATGACCAATTTGGAACCTCTGTGCTTCGTCCTGTCGACTTTGTCGTCAATGCAGATACCGCATCGAGTCAGCTGAGGTTCGATCGCAAAGACTTGTCTTCGGTTCGACTGTCGATCTCCGGCACTGTGCAGGATGATCTAGACGCAAGCAAGCTTGCCCATCTTTGTCGTGCTGATGAAAAGGCTTCAAGTCTCTTGGCAAAGCTGAGAGGATGGCGGGCTAACCCCGACCGATTCAAAGTGTTGTCGATCCTTGATGCAGATAACTCTACGCATGCGATGGCGGCGATCGAAACAATTGGCTCCAAGCATGTCGTTCATCTGCTACGCGTGTCTGTTAAGTTGAGAGGCAGAAGGCAAGGCCGGACAATTCTTCGTTGTCTCGTTGCTCAATTACGATCTCGTTTTTCAAATTCAGGGTTTATTGAAGTTGCTGACAAAGTTGGCGTCGCTGAGGCTTCGGAAGCGTTGAGCGAACTCGGCTTTTCTTTCCATGATGGCAATGCGTACAAAGTCGGCTTGAAGGGCGTTTGGGAATTGCAGGATGCACTCGACGCGGCAAATAAATTGATTGCTCAGAATGGCGGGCCGACTGAGTTGTTGGTTACTGGAGAGCAAATTGGTTCGGCATCTGATCCGGTGACGTATTTGCGGCTCGAACATCGACTGTGGCCAGCCAAGCTAAATTCGAATGGATGCGTGCTTTGCCTTGCTGTACCTATTCGGCCAAAGTGGGCACGAGCACTATTCGATCCCAACTTGGGGCAAGCTGAGTTTTGGGACGAGGATGCGAATCTCCTGTTAAACCCGATCAATGCGTACTACACCGGTGCGAGGCCCGCACAGGAACAAGGGCGTATTCTCTGGTACGTCAGCCACAGTGATAGTTTTTCTGGCACAAAACGAATTCGTGCGTGCTCCCAGATGACCAGACGTGTCATTGCCCCACCCCTACAATCGTTCCGAGAGTTCCGACATTTCGGAGTGTATCAGTTCGCGGACATTGAGAAGCTAAGCAAGCCTAATCGATCCGATGTTATGGCTATAGAGTTTGGCGACACCGAACTGTTTTCGGATGCGATGACTTTGCCGGTCGTCCGTGAGATTTTAGAGTCTCCAAACGAAGCGTTTCAGTGGCCAACCAAAATCGACGAGTCAAAGTTCCTTGAAATTTACCGCGGGGGTACAGCCTAAATGTTACTTCTTTCTATCAGGCCAAACTTTGCTGACCGAATCTTGGATGGAAGTAAGAAGGTCGAGTTCCGTCGTCGGCATCCTCGGCAAATAGAGCTTGGAACGAGAATGCTGATTTACGCGAGTTCGCCAGTGCGAGCTCTGATTGGCACTGCGATCGTGGTTGAGGTCATCGAGGCATCACCAGAAGAAGTTTGGGACGAATACCAAGCGGTTGGCGGGATTGATCATGAACAATTCAACGCTTACTACGAAGAATGTGACCGGGCAATTGTCATTCGTTTGAGCAAGCCAATGAGGCTCGCGAACGCTATTCCCTTGGATGATCTGAGATGCAAGTGGCCCGGTTTCCATCCTCCACAACAGTTTGCGTATATGTCATCTGAACGTCTCAGAAAAATTTCGCGAGTGGTGCCCCAAGTTTGAGCGTACTAGAGCTCGACGGGTCGGAATAGGTCACTTCCTGAGTTGCAAATAGCGACATGAATCGTAGTACAGCAATCGAAAATTCTTGGGAGTTCCAGCTTCCAAACAATATGCGTTATCAGGCGTTCCAGCACCAAAACGTATTTCTGGAAATTTACGAACACGATTGCTTGGACTTCGAAACATTTGATTTCTATTTTCGATCGGCACTCTGTAACGACGTAGAGGATAAAGAATTCGTATGGGTCATCGGTACCGAGTTGGCCTCGCTTTTCAATGGGGCGTCAATAATCGCATCAGCTGAGCCAGAAGTGCTGACAGTTCTTAATCTGTATGGTGATGGCAAGAAAATCGGAAAATTTCATTTTCGCCCAAAGCACTTAGAACCAAAAGAGGAAATGGATTTGGCTGAGATATTTGGTGACTCCGCGAGTACGGAGCCGGTGAAGGCAGTTGAGTCAGCCTTGAGTTTCGAACCAGCTAGAATTCGCGAGATATTGAGGTCACAGGCTTCGACGTATGTTGATGTCGAGGCTCAAAAAGGACTGCAATGGCAGACTCGGTTGATTTTGGATTGCGTTTCCAACGACACAACGTACGACTTGCTGAAATATTTTGATTACGAATTCAGCTGGACTTCGCTATACAAGATTTATGAAGCGCTAGAACACGAGTACAGAACAAATGCAAGGAAGAAGGGCTTGGAGCTAAAGGTGTTCGAGAAAGGCTGCACGCAGAAAGAGCGATTTAAGTTTTCAGCAAACAAGTATCAGGTGTCTGGAGTGGAAGGAAGGCATGCTCGGGACGAAGCGGCATTGTTCAGCAAACAGCCTCTTGGCCTTGCGGAATCTATCGAGCTCTGGCGGGAAACAGCCAAGGAGTATTTGAAGTGACGGATTGACGATTAAAAACAAACTGTCTGACAAAAATTCGTGCACGAAACTATGCACGATTGAATGCACGAAATGGTTGCAAATCAGTGCCATTCAAGCGAAACATTGGAATGAAAAATAAAGAAAACGCTTGGAAACAAGCGTTTTTCAAGCCTGCAACCTGAGTTGACATCGAGGAGGTCGTTGGTTCAAGTCCAATATCGTCCACTGGAACGCACTGCAGGGATCTTTGATTCTCCCGCGTACTTTTTTTGTCGGGTTCTTGCTCGTCCGTGTACGCGGATTTGGCGTCACGGGTATCGACGGCGTCGGAATTGTCTGCCGTCCCAACGACTTCAAATCGCTTTTTCGTTTTCCGGAAGGTCGCATTGAGATAGAATCAGTCGCTCTACATTCACTCGCCTGACTTGAAGATCCGGTTTCTGCCGGTGAGCCCTGAACTGGCAAACCGTACCGGACTGGCACCGGCAGATCAAACGAGATATTCACTGTCGCAAATATCAACCGTCATCGACAAATTTTTTGAAGACGCTCAAGCGATCTTTCAGAAAACTCCTGACACATTCACCGATCTTGGGCAGTTTGAATCGATTCCGATTCCCGTCCGGATTGACAACTAGCAACTCACCGGACGCAACCTCGTGAGCCGTTTACGCGGGCAAATGCCGGAGCCCCTCACTCGCGTAACTTTGCGGGGCGCCCTCACCCATCATGTCCCTTCTGATTCCGTGCTTTTTTTGTGAAAACAGCCACGTGAACTACAGAATTTTCCAATACAGAATTGTTTTTTCAATTGATAACGACCATTCTGGATGATCAGGTCAAATAGCGCCCCGGGCTGGCACCGAGGCGCGGCAATCAGCAACTGCGAGTTCAATCAACGTGACAGTCGGACACAGACGGAAGAAACAACCCCGCTCGCAACCCCGCTCGCAACCCCGCTCGCAGCCGCGCGGATTCACGCTGGTCGAACTGCTGGTGGTGATTGCAATTATCGGCACCCTGATCGGAATGCTCCTTCCAGCGGTTCAAGTGGTTCGTAAATCAGCACGACGAACAGCCTGCATGAACAACGTTCGGCAGATGGTGCTGTCGGTGCAGAACTACGAGTCGACAATGCAGCATCTGCCTCCCGGTTATGAACTCAGCCAGGGCGGCACTGCGACCGGCAACGGTTCCTGGTCGATCCATGCACAGCTGTTGCCGTATTGCGAACAGGCCAACGCTCACGACATGATCAACTTTGGACTCGCCTGGAGCGATGCTGAAAACAAGGCGACCGGCGTCCCGACGATGCGGGTCCCGATGTACATGTGTGCCAGCGAGATTAACGACACCGTTCGACTCGACACATCCACCGGCCTGCCCAAAGTCCATCCGCATAACTACGGATTCAATTTCGGTTCGTGGCTGGTTTACGATCCGGCAACTGACGAACCCGGCGACGGGCTTTTTTACGTCAACGGCAAAGTTCGTTTCGGATCAATCAGCGACGGGCAAAGCAACACGTTGTGCGTTGCCGAGGTCAAAGCGTTTACTCCGTACATTCGCAACACTCAGGATCCCGGACCGGATGCGCCTGCCGATCCGAACGCGTTTTCGGGATACACCGGGCAACTCAAACTCGGCACAGACCTGCACAGAAACACCGGGCACACCGAGTGGTGCGATGGCCGTGTTCATCACGCCGGATTTACAACTGTCTTCACTCCGAACACCGTCGTGCCGTATGAACATGACGGAAAAATCTATGACATCGATGTGAATTCCGAAAAGGAAGGAAACAGCACAAGCAAGGCGACCTATGCGGCAATCACGTCGCGCAGCTATCACGCCGGCAACACCGTCAATGCCGGGCTCATGGATGGCTCGACGAGGTCCGTCTCCGGCCGTATCGACTTGAGCGTTTGGCGATCGCTGGGGACCATCGCGGGCGGTGAAGTTATTGGCGGCGACTTTTGATTTGATGCTGGTCGATGCGACAGTCGCCGAACACTCCGTGGTCGGTCTGCTGAACTGCCGGGAAGCTCCAGGCTCCGCCAGGAAAAACCGACCACGGAGTGTTCGGCGACTTTCTTCAATCTGAACGATTTGTTTCCCCCTCTCCGGTCTCCCCCTCTCCGGTCGCTTCGCTTCCCCGGCCTTGCTCACGCGGCGGGTTTCCTAAGGGCTGTCGCCTGCTTCATCAAAGGTGATCGGCGACACCGGACTTTCTGGCGCGCGGCGGGCTTCCAAACAATCAGGCGTGTAGAAAGTCACCTACTCATTTTCGAGCTTGAGAAATTCCAGAAGTCTTGCTCGCAGATGCCTTCGGGTTCTCCATTGAGAAACCAGTCCGTGTGAAGGTGCGAAAAACACGACCAGCAGAAAAACCAATCCTGCCATCGATGCGATCGGCCCTGCAGGCGCAATCGCCATCGGCCAACTCAACGCAACCCCGCATCCAGCCGCAACCGCGCCGATAATGCCGCTGACCACGAACATCGTTGACAGCCGGTTGGTCATTAAATTGGCTGCGGCAGGCGGGGCAATCATCAGCGCGACGACCAGAATCGTTCCGGCCGTTTCAAAAGCCGCGACAGCAACAATTGAAACGATCGCCAGCCAGACCGTGTGTAGCAGGCCCGGCCGAAAGCCAAACATGCGTGACGAAGTTTCATCAAACGCCATCAGTTTGAGTTCTTTGAAGAATACACAAATGAACACCACCAGCAGAATCAAACAGACCAGCATGGAAACGAAAGCCTTGGGCCCGAGATAAACGCCGCCGACGTCGCAGGATTCAAGCGCGGCAAACGCCAGGTTGCCGTCGATGATGCAGTGCGCATGAAAATGCACATTCTTCAATTTCAAACTACTGGCGATGATGCCGACACTGAACATCCCGGAAAACACAATTCCCAACGCAGCGTCCTGATGAATCCTCCCGGTTCGAACAATCGCCTGCACCAGCCAGACCATCACCAGCCCGCTGACTCCCGCTGAAATAATCAACAGCGGCGAACTCCGATCCCGAAAAACCAGAAACGCAAGGATGATTCCCGGCAGAACGGCGTGGCTCAGGCCTTCAGAAATAAACGACTCCCGTTTCGCAACCAGCAGTACGCCAGCCAGCGAACAGGCAACGGCCGTCAGAATCGCGATCGCAAAAGTCCAGAACAACAGACTCATTTCGTTGCTCCTTCTTTTCTTGAGGCTGCCATCCGCCCGGCATTGCGGTGTTTCATCTTGCGAACTACGACGCCTCGCGAGGGTGAAAAAACAATGGAGATCGCGAATGCCAGAACTCCGGCCAGCACAATCAACGGGCCGGTTGGCATGTTTGAAATTTCTGCACTAACCAGAGTGCCGATTCCCGCACACAATGCTCCGATCGTCGCGGCAAGTCCGACCATCGGGCCGAGCGTTCGCGTCCATTGCCGCGCTGCGGCGGCGGGTGTAACCAGCATCGCAATCATCAAGACGACGCCGATACACTGAATCCCGATCACAATTCCGTTGACCAGAATAGCGATCAGCAGGACGTCCAGCCATTTCGTGCGGTAGCCAAGACTCTGGGTAAATACCGGGTCAAACGTAAACACCTTCAACTGTTTCCAGAACAGCAACATCACGGTGATCGACGATAACCCGAGGATCGCAATCATCAGCAAGTCACTTTGCGTCATCGAAGCCGCCATGCCGAACAGATAATCCTGTAGTCCGCGCCGCCCCGGAATCGGCGGTGACAACTTTTGCACCCAGCGAAACAGAAGAATCCCGGTCCCGAAGAAGATCGCTAACATCACACCCAGTCCGCTGTCTTCGCGCACCCGGGTTCTGTTGACAATCAATCGAGTCAAACAAAGAGCCGCGATGCCGGAAACGATCGCCCCGGGAATCAGCACGAACAGCGACTTGCTCCCTTCGCCGGTCAACCAGTAACTGGCAAGAAAAAACAGCATGATCCCGAACAGCGATGAATGGGACACGACATCGCCAATTAAGCTCTGGCGTCGCAGATAGGCGAAACATCCGATCGCGCCGCTAACCGCGCCGATCGACATCGTTCCAACCAGCACCGTTCGGAACGTATGATCGCTGAGTAACTCCAGCCAGTTCATACCTTCAGTCCACCGCACGGTTCCGGGCAATCCCTCGCGGTCGCGCAATCATCCAGGCAGGCAAAACGTCTTGTCCCGTTGTAAGTTTTCTCGATCAGCTCCCTGGTAAATACTTCGGCAACATTGCCGCTGGCCACGATTCGCTGGTTGATCAACGTAATCTGATCGAGATACCTGCCTACAGTACTCAAGTCATGCTGTACGACGACAACCGTTTTTCCCTGGTCGCGAAGTTCATGCAACAGCTCGACAATCGCCTGCTCGGTTGTCACATCAACACCGACGAACGGCTCGTCCAGAAAGTAGATCGGCGCGTCCTGAACAAAAGCACGCGCCAGAAATGCCCGTTGTTGCTGACCTCCGGAAAGTTCACTGATCTGACGGTCGGCGAAATCCTGCATCCCGAGTTTCTCCAGCGCGGCCATCGAATCGGACTTTTCCTGCCGGCCCGGGCGACGGAACCAGCCCAGCCGCCCATAGGTTCCCATCATCACCAGGTCGAGTACGGTCGTTGGAAAGTCCCAATCGATGGTGTTCCGTTGAGGCACATAGCCGATCTGTTTCCGGTCGGTCGCAAACGGTTTTCCCAGCACCGAGATCTGCCCTGCGAGCCGGGGCGTCAGATCAAGAATCGATTTCAACAAAGTGCTTTTACCTGCACCGTTCGGCCCGATCAAACCCATGACAACGCGCTGCGCAATCGTTAAATCGACATCCCACAACACGGGCGTCGTGTCGTAGGCCACGGTCAAATTTTTGACGGCGATCGCCGGGGTTGCATTTGTCATTTGAGCCATCGATCCATCCCGATTTACTTATTAATTTAATGACTCAACGATAATCTCAACGTTCGATCGAAAGGCACCTAAAAACGTGTTCTGTGGAGCTGTTTCTCCAATGTCGTCGGAGTACAACGGCCTGGAAACGAGTTCGACATTCCAGTCGCGGGCCTCGCAGGCTTCCTGCAATGCCTGTGTGACCTTGGGATTGGTAATCGACTCCATAAAGATTGCCGGAATTTTCTTTTTGCAAATCGTTTCCGCAACTTCCCGCATCGTTTTGATGTCCGCTTCAGGATCGTTTCCGATTCCAAGGACAGCCAGTGTTTCCATTCCGTAAACTTCGGCGAAGTAGTTGAACGCATCGTGAGCGCTGACGATCGTGCGGCTGTCGGCAGGCAACGCAGCGAGTTGTTCCGCAGCCCATTCGTGTGCTTCGTTGATCTCCGCAACATAGGCTTCAGCATTCGTTTTGTAGGTTTCAGCGTTGTCTTCATCGGCCTCGCCTAATCGAACCGCCAGCGCCGTAACGCATTCCGACCACGCAGGGAGATGGTTCCAGATGTGAGGATCGAAAGGTGCGTCAGAATCGACCTCGCCGTCTTCGACCCAACTCAGACGTGACGAGTCCGGAAAAGCCGATGCCATCGACCAGGCTTTGCCTTCAAACTTTCCATGAAGATGTTCGCTCAGTTTCGCTTCCAGATGAAAACCGTTGTAGACAATCAAGTCGGCATCCAGCATTGCCTGAACATCCTGAGTGCTGGCGCTAAAGGAATGTGGATCGACGCCGGGCCCGCAAAAATGACTCACCGAAGCGCCGGTTCCATGAGTTATTTTTTCCAGCGCCGCATTGATCTGGCCAGTCGTCGCAACCAGTTGCAAACCACAGCCCGCAGAGTTGCAGGTTTCGGAATTCGGTGAAGAATCGCAACCGGGCAAGATGGAAGCAGCGAACAGAACGAGAAGGCTTAAGGTTCGTTTAGTTTTCATTGAGTCGTGTTCAGTTGGTTTGCACAGTGCTTTTCCTGAACAGGCCAGTCGATCGCACTTCCTGCATTGATGAGTTGCAATCACCTCGAATCGTTTCCGGTTCCGCTTTTTGCACTTTTTCCTTTTGCATTTTTGTTTGCAAAGAGTCTTCATGAATCGCCTCGCACTGAATGAGTTGCGTCGGTCGCGACCGACGCAACAGAATTGGCACATTCGACGCCGAAAAATTCACTTTGAAGATCGGCGGATTACCGGTGCGTGGCTGGCGGGATTCCAAGAGTGGAATCAGGAGGCTTGCTGCGATCTGGGCAATCAAAATTGACTTGAGATTGAATCTCAATAAACGCAGAATACCACAAGTCACCGTCGAAAAAAACCCGCGATGTTGTAAACTACGGCAACTACAGTGGGTCAGATGTTAGTTTCGTCAGTGTGAGCGAGTCATCCTCATCGATCGGTGTCGGCGTGGGTCAAGTTTCGGAACTTTTCGGCTATCCCGTCGTGTCGGGGAACATGTTGGATTTCACGCCCACACAATTTGAAGCCAAACAAGAAGGAACAAGCAAAGAGGAGATTATGCAGTCGGTCAAAGGGATCGGCCCGGTGGCTACGAGTACGCTTGTTGCCGAGCTCCCGGAGCCTGGCGAACTCAATCGCGGTCAGATTGCAAAGCTTGTCGGCGTCGCACCGATCAACCATGATTCCGGACAGCACCAGGGTAAACGCAAACGGGAGCCGGACGCAGTTCGGTCCGGCGCGTGCTTTACATGTCTGCGCTCGTCGCAACACGCCACAATCCGCGCATCAAATCGTTCTATCAACGCCTCCTGGCAGCGGGCAAGCCGAAAAAGCTTGCGTTGGTGGCAGCGATGCGAAAGCTGGTCACGATTCTCAACACCCTGGTCAAACGCAACGAACTTTGGGCAGATCCCGAGATCGCATAATCAAAAAATGCGAACGCCTGCCGGTGGCAGGCGTTCGCAACTGATGAGTCATTGACGCACCATTGGTCCGGCTATCCCTCGAGAAGTTGTGTCTCCACAGAGCCTCTTTCCGTTTCGCCGGGCGCGATGATTTTAATGCTGCGCTGTTTACGAATCAACGATCATTGAACACCATTGCAATGCCTCAAAAATCTCGGGGGTTCGGGGTTGAACCCAACGCCGTGAAGAGTTTTCACCCATCAAAAACCGGTCTTTTCACGATTGTTGAATTATGAAAAAAGGTCGGATTCCCCATGAAACCTAACTGAAAACGATTCCGTCGGAAAGGAATCTGACCATGTCACGACGCCAACACAGCGGCCAATCCAAGCGTTCATCAAAGACACAACGCCGAACCAGAAAAAAAACGTCAAGCGATTGGCAAGCAGAAGCGTTCTAATAGACAAATCGCCAACCAGGCGTTGAATGCGTTCTTTGAATCAGAGACTGATATCTTTTCCGATTATCAGTTTCATGGCAACATCAAGTGGGCCGCGACCGTGCTGGCGAAGATGGCCCTTTTGCTTTGTTGGTCTGAGAAAGTAAATATTACCGACGGGTTTTCTGAAACTCTCAGACGCTGCCGGCAACGTTCATTGGAAACGGTTCATACCACTTATCAAGGCTTCATGGGAGCATTGACCAACTACGGGCATATTTTTGTTCCGTTGATGATCTTACAACTACAGCGTCAGATGCAGAGCATCGGCGGACGTTTCTGGGAAATTGGTGGTTTTGTTCCGATCGCCTTTGATGGATCGCGTAACAGTGCGTCGCGAACGGTCTCCAATGAGCAACAGTTCTGCTCGGCTGCTGGCAAACGAAAAGCAGCCGAGTCTCCATCGACAGTCACCGACCCCAAGCCTCAGGCATGGATCACGATGATGTGGCACATGGGACTCCGGTTACCGTGGGACTGGCGTTTGGGCCCCTCGGATTCAAGTGAACGCCAGCACGTCCAGGAGATGCTTGAGGACGGAAACTTCCCTGAAAACACGATTTTTTGCGGGGATGCCGGATTCGTCGGCTATGAATTCTGGAAAGCAATCATGGATCGCGGTTATCACTTTTTGATCCGCGTGGGCAGCAATGTAAAACTGATCCGGTACGATGATTCAATCATGGTAGAGCTTACAAAAAAAGATGGGGAGTTGAAATCGAATTTCGCGGTCTCAAACAGACGCTCAACGGCCAGAAGCTGAGATGTCGCAACGCCGATCGTGTTTACACCGAGCTACACTGGTCGCTGCTGGGCATGGCCGTCGCAGAGCTGCTGGCTGTCAGGCAACAGATTGCAAGTTGTGATTCCAAATCCGATTACGCGCCTAAGGACTGTAGTCTCGCCAATACGATGCGAGCTATTCATGAATGTCTGGACCTACTTCACGAAAGTGTCCTGGAAAGCAACAATTTGTTTTCTCGTCTGGCATCAGCGGTAACAGACAACTATCAAAGGAAGTCATCCAAAAAGGCCCGGTTTCGCCCCAAGGTAAGCGAAAAAAGAAAATTAAGCCGCCGGAAGTCAGGAAAATTGATCTCGATGAACTTGAAAAACTCGAGCAAATTCAATTCGAAATAGCCGCCTAAAACTCTTCACGGTGTTGGGCAGAGCCGCTGATATGCAAAAACAATTTCACGGAAAAAACTCTTTTCCGAATTGACTTATTCTTAGACGGTCGCACTGTGCGTTGAGATCAGGTGGTGCCAGAACAGGCCGGCGACAATCACTCCGATACCCGACAGCAGAACCTGCCACTCGATAAACAGCGCCAGTAGCAGACAGCTGGCCAGCCCGCACCACGAAATCCAGGCCGGGTATCGTCGTTCGGACTTTTCGATTCTAGTCGCGCAGAGATTCGTCAACGCGTAGTAAACCAATACTGTAAACGCGCTGAAGGACCAGGAAAGGCGAACGTCGCCGATCAAGATCAGTCCGCCGATGATCAGAGATACGACGATCGTCGCGCGCACCGGCGTTCCACGCGGGCTGATCAACGCCAGCGACCCCGGCATATCGCGACGGCGTGCCATTGCGAGCAGGACCCGGGACAGCCCGAGTACAAGATTCAACAATACGCCGGTCATTGCGGTGACAGCGCCAATCGACAACAGACGCGTGACGCCCGGCATCTCCAGTTGAGCTGCTGTCACCAACAGAGGCGCAGTGGAGCCCGATGCAGCGCTACCAAGCGACTGCGCGCCGGCAACCGCGATCGCGACAAACCCGACCGCAAGGTAAAGCACCATCGTCATGCCCAGCGTCAGTAACATCGCCTGCGGAATCGTCAACCGTGGTTTTGCAACTTCCTCGCCCAGCGTTGCAATCCGGCCGTATCCGGTATAAGCGACGAACATCAGTGCGGATGCTTCCAGCAAACTTCTCAAGCTGCCGTCACCCGAGCCGATTTCGAAGAGTCCGCTCAGGTTTTCCGGTGCACACGCCACGGCGGTGCCAATTCCGGTTACCACAAATACAATCAGCGAGAACAACGTGACGCCGACAATCGCAATGTTGGCGAAACTTGTCCGGCGAATTCCAATCAGCACCAGCGCGGTCACCAACAGCAGGACACTGCCGGCAATCGCAACGGTCGTCAGCCACGGTGTTTCGAACGGCGCATCAGAAACCCGGGGAACGGTGCCCGCGAGCTGCGCTCCGGCGATCCATTGGAGTTCAATCGGATGCGATGTTCTCAATGCGTGATTGTGGTTGTCGATCGCCCCAAGTTGAAATTTATCGGTTTCTGGTCAAGAACAAACGGGTACAGTTTGCACAACGACGCGATACAATACAGATCTGAACGGTTGAAATGTACTCTATTCGGAGCTGCGATGATGTCTCTTTTGCCACGATCATTCTGTTCACACAAACCACGCCGGTTCGTTGCGACGACGCTGACAACGTTTTTCTTTTCTTCCATCATCTGCTTACTCGGTTTTTCCGCGCCCGCGTCGGGCGACGATTTGAACCAGTGGAACAATTTTCGCGGCCCCGGAGGCAACGGCGTCGCAGCAGATTCTGCCGCTCCGCCAATCAGCTGGAGCAACGACAGCGAAAACCTGAAATGGAAAACTGAAATCCCCGGACGCGGAAGTAGCAGCCCGATCGTCTGGGACGACAAAATCTACTTGCTCACCTCAGTTCCGACAGACCGTGCTCCGGAAAAAGGGGAGGGGCGTGGCACCGGGCGTGATGGAGCCGAACCGGAAGGACGCGACCGTTCAGGCGGCAACGCTGAGCGTGGAGGCAGGGGAGGGCGAGGTGGACGCGGCAGACAGGCTCCTCCTTCGACCGTTCACGAGTTTCATGTCGTCTGCATCGATCGCGAAACAGGGAACATTGACTGGCAAACGAAAGTCAACGAAGCAGTACCGCACGAATCCGGACACTCGACCAACACGTTTGCCTCCAGTTCCGCCGTCACCAACGGCGAACACATCTATGCGTCGTTCGGCTCGTTCGGGATTCACTGCTTAACCATGAGCGGCGACATTGTCTGGCAACGCGATCTGGGTGACATGTCAACTCGCCGGCAGTTCGGTGAAGGTGCGTCACCAGCGCTTTATGAAAACCGGCTGGTCGTGCCGTGGGATCACGAAGGTCAGTCGTTCATCGAAACCATGGATGCGGCGACAGGCGAAAAGATCTGGAACATGGAACGGGATGAACTGACTTCGTGGGCGACGCCTCTGATCGTCAAACACGGTGACCGCGTTCAAGTCGTCACCAACGGCGCAACACGAGTCCGAAGTTACGATCTCGAATCCGGTGAGATCATCTGGGAATGCGGCGGCCAAACGGGCAACCCGATCCCGACACCGATGCTGCTGGACGAAACCGCGATTGTGATGACCGGATTCCGCTCCAACGCCGCGTTCGCCATCCCTTTGGATTCGACCGGAGATATCACCGGTCAGGAAAACCAGATCGTCTGGCACCGCAATGACATCGGCCCCTATGTTGCGACGGGCGTCTTGTATCAAGGCAGCATTTACTCGACCAAAGACCGCCCCTGCCGCGTGTCATCGATTTCAGCGGAGTCAGGCGAAACCGTTTTTTATGAAACGCGGCTGGACGGTATCGACTCAATTTATGCTTCCCTCGTTGCGGCCAACGGATACGTTTTCATTACGGGTCGCAACGGTACGACAGTCGTCCTGCTACACGGCGATGAAATGGTCGTTTCCGCAACGAACGAACCGGGTGAAGCTGTCGATGCCACACCGGCGATCGTTGACAACCAGATCATCATTCGAGGCGAGAGAAACCTGTTTTGTTTTGAGAATGAGTAACGACGTTGTGTTTGCGGCCGTCCGGAGTATTGTTTCAAAATGCAGCTGACGTCTAAATTGCACTGAGAACTCTACCTCCATCCGGCCATCCGAATTGCACGGAGCCGTAAGGGAGTTACGCAACCTCGCCCCGCCCGCTATTCTCGGGTGCATGAATTCCAATCGCAGTGCAATCGTCCTCGTCATCGATCAACTCGGCGCTTCATTATTGTCAGCGTACGGCAACACGTGGTTTCAAACTGAAAACCTCTGCCGCGTGGCAGCCCAAAGCATGCTCTTTGATTTTGCCATCAGCGACACGCCGGATCTCGAAGCCGGAGTCCGCTCACTCTGGACTGGCCGACACGCTGCCAGCCCGTCTCCGGATTCTCACAGTCATCTTGCGCAAACGGTTGCCGATGGCGGAGGAAGTTCGACGTTGATCACAGACGAGTCACGAGTTGCTGCAATGGATTCGGCAGCTCATTTTGACAGAACTGTTGAGTTGCAAATACGGCCCGCTACAGCACCCGCCAGGGACGCAACCGAAACCCGGTTGAGTGACTTCTTTGCGCAGACGATTCCGGAACTCGCGCGCGTCGCGTCAGGTGATCTGCTCTGGCTGCATTCAAGCGGGCTCGCCGGCCCCTGGGATGCACCGATGGATCTGCGGCAGCAATGGGTCGACGAAGATGATCCGGATCCGCCCGGTCTTTTCGATTCGCCTGATCTGAAATTCGACCCGACTGTCGATTCGCCCGACTTGCTGCTCGGGTATCAACAAACCTGCGCCGCTCAGATTTTCATCCTCGATCAGTTTCTCGGACTGCTTTTCGATCAAATTCAATCTCTCGACAATTTGAAATCCAGTCTGTTGCTAATCACGTCCACACGTTCAACCGCAAATGGTGAGCACGGCCGGATCGGCACGCCTCACGACCTTCACAACGAATCGCTGCATGTTCCATTGCTGGTCTATGATCCGATTGCAACGATTGAGTCGTCTCGCTCTCTTCAACTCGTACAGCCGGCTTGCGTGAACAAGATACTAAACAACTGTTTCTGCGAAAAAGAGACGACGGCACTCATTGGACCCCCGGAATCAGATCCAACGACCGACCGTATCGCAGTTTCGATTTACGAGGACTTGCGATCGATTCAGACTCCGAAGTGGAAACTAATTCGAGATGCGGACAGACAGTGCAAGTTGTACGTCAAACCGGATGACCGCTGGGAAGTGAATGATGTATTCACGCGTTGCCGACATATTGCCGCTGCTTTAGAGGACGTGCTTGACGAGTGCTTGCAGTTGCTTGCCAGCGGTCATTCGATCGCTGAGGTTGAAATTCCCGAGGAGCTCGATGTGCGCGTCTAGTCGTCGACGAGTGATAGCATCCCTGATCGATCCGTCGGGTCGCACACGGATCAGCGCTTTGGCATGGCAGATGGCTGCCGTGATTGCTAAGTTTCGCCCGACAAATACGGTTCTTTTTGAGGAATCGTCTCGATATCTAGTTCGTTGGAAAGTTGAATGCGCGGACAAGGAAGTCCGAATTCAAAACTTCACCATATAAGTTCGGTGCGCTGGCTGGTCAATCCGGTCATCGACTCGTTCTTCTTTACGTTCGTCGCTGCGCTGATTGGAACCTGTCCGCTCTGCCAGGCCTTTCAACAGGCCCGCCCGTTTGGTCCGGTTGTCGAAAGTCCAGCCGATCCACTTCGCACGACGAACACTGGTACTCCCGGCTCGCACACATTTGACCCCGGGCAGCAATCTGATTCGCGGCAGGTTGAAATGCGGTTGCGAATGACGTGGGGCGGAGGCAATAGCGACCAGTGGCAAGGAACGGTTCGCGTGACCAATCCGTCTGCCAACCAGCCGGGAACGATTTCGGCAGCACGAACGATCAGCCTGGCCAATGACTCGCCCGGGAGCATTCGCTGTTCGGGCCCGACGCTGTCCGTGAATCAATTGTCGCCGACTAACTTCGGTGGCGCTGATTTTACACTCACTGCGGCACCGGATTCCAAGCTTGAGGTCGAACTTCATTCGGTCGTGAGTCCCGATCGACATTATCAGACAACGGTTTCAGTCACTCAGTTGATTGATGGAAATTTTTCAGCGACGATGGACAGCCAGTTGAATCAGTTTTCGGTTTCCCGCGCGCCTGGAGACCGAATTCGCGTTTCCGTCAATCAACGTTCGCTGGTGTTTCAGCCGAACGATTTGATGTCGCTGTTTGTTCAGCCAAACCTGACCGGCGAATCGACCAAATCAGCAAGATGCCGTTTTCAAATCGTTCCCGCACGCGGCAATTCGCCTGTGCTGTGGAGCCGGTCATTTGATTTTGAACTCGATCAATCAGGTAGCTCGGAGCGAAAACAGCTGGAGATACCGGTGCCCACGACGGAGGGTGTTTACGATCTGGTGATCGATCTTGAACCTGACGGGTATCGTGTCCCGATCGGTGGCCGTAGGACGGTCGCCAGCCGCCGTGTTCAGTTTGTGGTGCTTGATGATCAAGCGCCCCGATCGCCGGCTGACGTTGCCTGGCGGATGACCGAGGAGATCAAGCCGGAGCAGATTGCGGGCAACGGACTCGGCCAGCTAATCAGGATGGCCAACCGGTCCCTGGGCACCGACTACGGCACACTTGTTCCACATGGAGATCAAAAGCTGATTCAGCTGGAACCCGGCGGCTGGCGTGCAGTTGAGCTCAAAACGACGAAGCCCGGCACTCCGCACGTCATCGAAATCGAATATCGCGCAGACCGTCCGATGGCGATGGGTCTAAGCGTCTTACAGGCGGATCCGACCGGTCAGATTCCGTTGATCGGATGCGACTCCGGCGTCACGGTTCCAAGGCCAGTCTACTATGAATCGAATAACCCGGACGCGAACCCTTCAATGCGATTCCATCGTGTCGTTTTCTGGCCCGGGGCCAGTTCGCCTTATTTGCTGATCGCTAATCGTGACGAAACAGAGGTTGCGACATTCGGGAAGATCCGCGTGTACTCCGGGCCTGCGCGGCTGTCAGCGGGAGACACACTCGGTGCTAATTCCGAGTCCGATGCCCGGAACGCAACGTCCTTCCCCAAACGGAAATTAATGGCCTTCTACGAAGCGCCGTTGTTCCCTGAAAATTTTGACTCGCACGAATACAAAGATCCGGAAATCGAGCAGCCTCTGGATGACTGGGTTACTTTTTATGATGGTGCAGACCGGCTGGTTCAATACCTGAAAGCGAACTCATATCGTGGCGCGTACATTACCGTTGCCAGTGAAGGTAGTTCGATTTTCCCTTGCGAATCACTGGATGCAACGCCGAAGTACGACAGCGGTGTTTTCTTTTCCAACGGCTGCGATCCAGTCCGCAAAGACGTCCTCGAAATGCTGATGCAAATGTTCGATCGCGAAGGATTGACACTGGTTCCGACCGTCGCCATGGCAGGCCCGCTGCCGGAAATTGAAGCGACGCGAATCAACAGCGGAGTCAACAATTTCGACCTCGTCGATTTCCGCAACAACAAACGAACCCGCGAACAATCCACGATCCCTTTCTACAACCCGCTCGATCCGGATGTTCAGTCGGCTGTGACCGATGTGATTTCCGAACTGGCTCAGAGGTATTCGCATCACTCTGCGTTTGAATCAGTGGCTGTTATTTGTCGCGGCGACACTTACACGGGATTACCCGGACAACAATGGGGCTACGATCCATCAACCGTCGCCAGATTCCGCAGCGACACCGGGATCGAAGCTGCGACCGGGGATTTACTGGGCGCGGAACAGGACGCGTGGATTTCCTGGCGCGCAGAACGGATGACGGCCTGGTATGCCGCGATGCTGGGGGCGGTTCAAAAAGAGAAACCGGGCGGGCAGCTGTTTCTTGCTCCGGTCGATCTGAATCGGGGTGAGGAAATTTCATCGGCGCTGAGTCCGCGGATTCATTTTTCAACTGACTTTCAGGATGTCATGCTGCGGATGGGTTTTGAAAGCGGGATCGAGGAGAAACATCCAGGGATTGTTCTGCTTGAGCCCCGCAGGATGGCACCGAACCAGGCCCTCGCTTCGGAACGGGTTGAAGTGCAAGTCGAAAACTCAAACAACGCCCGGCAATTTTTTCGTGCAAATTCACCGCACGGCAGCCTTTTCACACACCGCATGACCTGGGCTCACTTTGCCGAACTCCAGCAACATCACCCGTTCCATCAGCAACGTTCGCCGCTGACGCGATTGCAGCAACTGACTCCGTCGGGCATGTACAACCGGCAGCGTCTGATTCAGTCTCTTCGGAGCAATGATTCGCAAACGCTGATCGATGGCGGGATTCTTCTGCCATCCGGTCAGGACGCAGCCATTGCAGAGGTGACCCATATTTTCAACCAGCTCCCGGCAGTTCCATTTGATGATGTGGAGATGACCGGAAGTCGCACATCGGGTTCGCCCGTGATGGTTCGTCAGGTTCGCGCGGGAGACGACTGGTATTTTTACGCGGTAAACAATTCGCCGTGGCCGGTTTTGACAACGATCCGTTTTGATGCGGCCGAAGCGAAAAGAATTGAGTCCCTTTCATCGTCGGCTGCCGAAGTGAACGGCGACGGAAATCTGGCACTGGTTCAGCTCGAACCGTTTGGTCTCTTCGGTGGACGAATAGGTGCGGGGCAATCGGGCGCCGCCGGACCGGCCAGAGAATTCGAATTCGTCTTCTCCGACAGCGCGATCGGGCCGATGAACGAACACCTCAGACAAGTGCAGGAGAAACTGGTGCTGGCCGGGAAAACGCAACCGGTCGACGTGTTAGTTAACGCGGATTTCGAAACATTCGACAAACCGACGCTTGACGGCTGGCAGTTGGGAGATCAGGCCACGGCCAGAGTCCGGCTTGAAAACACCGATGGATACAGCGGAAACGGCTCACTGCGGATGGCGAGCGAAGGCCAGACGGTCTGGATTCGGAGCAATGAGTTTCCGGTGCCGTCAACTGGACGAATTTCGGTTTCCGTTTGGATCCGCACCGAAAATCCGGACGTCCAACCACCGCTGCGAATCGCGGTCGAAGGCCGGTCGACAACCGGCGATTACTATCGTTTCGGATTGGTCGACGCAGGCACGGAGCGTGGAGATTCGCGTCGAATAGAAAGAACATGGCAGCGGTTTGCGGTTCATTTCGATGATCTGCCAGTGGAAGGTCTGACCCGGTTGCGCATTGGATTCGATCTGATGGGCGCCGGTAACGTGCAGATTGACTCGGTCCGAGTCTACGACCGCTGGCTGGATGAATACGATTCACGAACTTTGACCCAGTTGCTCGCGAGCGCGGGGCAACTTCTTACACGGACAGAAACGCAGGACAGTGGCCGGAGGATCCTGGAAAGTTACTGGCCGCGTTTTCTTGACGAACACTTTGAACTAAGTAATCGAGAACTACATGATTGGGAACCTAATGAGCGCGCGGGCCATCCGGCTAACGAAACGGCACCTCCGGTTGCGATCCCCGAATCCGTCTTTACCGATCCTATTTCCGAAGACCAGGCAGGTGAACGATTACCCGAAATGGATATCCGGAACCGTCCGGCACGACGTGGATTGCGAAACGGATTTCCCGGCGAGCGTCGACGCTAGTCCGCTAGTCCTTAGATTCTGTTGATTCATACGGTAATTGATTGTGTTTTGTTTGCGATAGCATTTTCAAAAAAGTTGTCTGATTGAACCATCGTGTTTTTTGCTCCGTTATAGCGGTGTTCGAAATAACACGGAGGGTGCAAAATGGCTGCGGAAGAGATGACATTTGGAGAACGCAATTTTGGTAAAGCGGAGCCTGGCGACAAGCGACGGACTAAAAGGTTGGTAAAAATTGCTGACCAGATGGTTCACCGTCCAGGCGGTTCGCTTCCAGAAAAACTTAATTCGCCCATGGAATTGAAAGCGATGTACCGACTACTGGATGCTCCGTCGGTGACGCATGAAGCGATCCTTGAATCGCACCAACGACACCGGTTTGAAACGGTTTTGCCTTCGCAGAGCGGCTTCACGTTGCTGATCAGTGATGCGTCTGAACTGGAATACACCAAACGCGAATCTCCGGGGCGCGGGCACATGGGAACTTGAGGTCGCACGCAAATCGGAATTCAAAAGCAAGAAAAGGAAAGGCAGGAAACGCAAGGTCGTTCGCAAAAAACGAACCGCGACCATGGCCGTCAGTGCCGCTCCGGTGTCCCTCAAAACCTCAAGAGCCAAAGCCGCCAGGACGATTGACCTGTGGGTGTTGCGCGTCAGGGAAGTCGATCCTCCGGCTGGTCAGGAACGTCTTGAATGGTTCCTGATCACCAACCACCCGGTGAATACTTCCGACGACGCCTATCAAGTTGTCGGTTGGTACGAGGCTCGCTGGGTGATTGAAGTATATCACAAGTGCCTCAAGACGGGGATGCGTATCGAGGACTACCGGTTCACCGACACTGACCGGCTTGACCCCGCCATCGCGTTGACTTCCGTTACCGCGATTACGCTGTTGAATCTTCGCGACGACAGTCGAGACGAGAAAACCAAAGACCGGCCAGCCAGCGAGTACCTCGATAAAGAATACATCGAGATTCTTTCGATGTGGCGTCACGGCAAAGTCAGATTAGATTGGACGGTCAACGAGTTTGTGTTAGCCCTGGCCCGGTCGGGTTGCGATGGACGTGTTGCCGCAAAACCGGCGGCTAGCACCGAACCGCCCACTAGATTCCCGGAAGAACTGAAGTGAGATGTACTGTCAATTATCGACGGATCCGTTGGTGAAGAATTGCACCCGATTGAAGAGGATGCGACAGGGATCATTACGTGGCTAATCCCCAAGGACGTCGGCAGCCCGATCGTACGCAGTCGCCAATGATTCCGGATCGATACAAGCTGGCGGCATGAAATAGAGCGTGTCCGCCAGTGGTCGCAATAATAGCCCGGCATCAATAAACGCTTTCCGCAATGCAACTGAGCGGCCTCTTCCATAGCCGCATGCGATCCCCGAAAATTCGCAGGCTGAGATTCCACCGGTAACGCGATGCGAAGTCATGCCGGGCAGTTGCCGGATTTTCTCACAGTGAACCTTTTTCAGCTTCGCGAATCGCTCGAGCGTACTTTCGGTTTCAAACAGCTTTAGGCCGGCAACCGCTGCTGCGCACGCGATCGGATTGGCGGTGTACGAATGCCCGTGGGCAAACGCGGTCTCGAATGAGTCGCCCAGAAACGCATCAAAAATTTCGCCGGTGGTCACGGTGACCGCCAAAGGTAGAAAGCCGCCCGTGATTCCTTTGGAAAGGCAAACCAGATCGGGGCGTACGGATTCCGGCAGTTGCTCGAATGCAAACATCGTCCCGGTCCGACCAAACCCGGTCATCACTTCGTCGAAAATCACGCGCACGCCGCGCCGTTTTGTGATGCGGACAACGTCCGCCAGCCAGCTCGCGCTGCACATCCGCATTCCACTCGCGCCCTGAACCAGCGGCTCGATGATCAACGAAGCGATCTGACCGGCGTTGTCGTCAAGGGTCTTCTCGAGTTCCGCCAGAGCGGTGGTTTCTTTTTGGTTGACGTCCGGATCGCTGTCCCACGTTGCCGGGAAAGGAGTATGCAAAATGTGCGGTGCGGGAATTTTCTGATAGGCGTCGAAGTAGCCCGAAGTTTTTCCGGCTGCCATCGCTGCCCAGGTGTCGCCGTGATATCCGCCCTCGAACGCGATGATCCTGGTTCGATCCGGTTCGCCGCGATTCTGCGCTTCGTGGAGTGTCATTTTCAGTGCGGCTTCGACGGCAGTGCTGCCGTTGTCGGAAAAGAAAACACGCTCGAACGGCCGGCCCATCGAGTTGATCAATCCGGTCGCCAGTTCGCTCGCAGGACGATGATTCATCCCGGCAAAGATCACATGCTCCAGCTTGTGCGCCTGATCCGCGATGGCACCTGCGATCGCGACGTGGCAATGTCCGTGGATATTGACCCACCAGGACGAAATCAGATCGAGCAGTTCCCGGCCGTCCGCTGTGTAGAGAAACTCGCCGCGTCCCGAAACGATTTCGATCACATCAGTCATTGTTTTGTGCTGCGTGTAGGGCCGCCAGATTGGATCGTGCATGGTCATCTGTTCGCCGTATTGGCAGTGGAATCAAGGACGACATAGGCGACTCGATAATTTGCCGTGATTCCTTCGGGCAGTTCAGCCAGTACGCGTCGCAAGTTGACGGGCCGATGCCCGTCACGAGGAGTTGTCGTCCCGGTGGCACGCAGCGACCGCACAAAGTCAATCGCGTTGGGAAAGTCAACATGGTGGTCGTGGATTTCAAACAGCTCCAGTCCGGCAGCGCAAACACTGATCGCTGCTTTCAAATGTGATTCCGTGAGCAACATTCGCGTTCCGGAGGCGAATCCTGCGCGACGATGCGCTTCAGTCCATTCGTAAAAGGAGCCAATGATCGGAACCGAGAATGCGACTTGAGAAGCATGTGTTGTCAGATCCGTCAGCAATGCCGGCAGTGTATCAATCCACTGGAGCGTCATGCTGGAGACGATCAAATCAAAGTGCCCTTCGAGTCGCTCGGTGCCGGCGGTAAGAGTCCGGAAATCAACTCGATCGGAATCGGCGACTAGACGTTCGCTTGCGATGCGGAGCATTTCAGGGCTGGCGTCGGTCGCATCGATCATTGCGTTGGGAAGTCGATTCAATAGCTCGCGAGTGAGATGCCCGGTACCACAGCCGATTTCGAGCACGGCTCCGGGTGCGTTATGGACTTCTCCCACAATCGAGGCCAAACGAAAGGCAACGGATTGCTGGATGGTAGAAGCTTCGTGATACGTAGCCGCAGCCGCGTCAAACCGCGCGACAGGATCGGCGGTTTTGCGGGTCGCGTTTTCGAGATCAGGATCAACGGTGGCCATGCGGCTATGTTAGCCTGCGGGCACGTTTTGAGCCAACGAGGCCAGTGGATGCCTATCCGGCAATGGTCGCGGCGCACAATTCTGGAAAATCAAGACCAAGCAAATGCCCGCCTTCAGGACAAACATGCAGGTTGGAAAACTGATTGAGACTCAGCTGCAAGGGGACAATCGGATCGCCCTCTGCCGCCAATGCAAAAATCGGAACACCGTGGATCGAACGAACCGGTTCCAAAGGGGACTCGGACAGCATGGCCATCAACTCAAGATCGTGCTTAAGTCGCTCGACACTCCAGGACTCGACAGGTGCCTGATCAAACTCGCCCATCCCGCACCGCGTGAGAAAACTCATCACCACCGTTTCGGGATTTCGCTCGAACTTGCGAATCATCCGTTGTACAACGCGCGGATCTGCTCCACCTTCGCCACAAAAATCGAAAAACCCGCAAATGCTGATCAGCCTGCGGCAGTTGCTCAAATCCTCTTTGAGCAGGCGCGCAAATCCGAACGAGTGGCCGATACCGACCCAGGGTTTGGTAAAGTCGCATTTGCAAGCCGGTGATTGAACGGAGGCACCGAAATAGTCCCGCGAACAAAAGTGCGGTGATTCGATTTTCAGCTGTTCAATCAACGGCTTGAAAAACGAATCATGCATCGCCCAGCCATGGGCAAAAACGTAATCGAAACTTGACTCTAGTTCCGGCATAACTCGTCCGCCAGTTGGTCGATGTCTGATTCAGAGTGTTCCGCGCTGATACCGATTCGCAAACGTGCGGTCCCCGGCGGTACAGTCGGAGGACGAATCAGGCTGACTCGAATATTTGATTTCCCAAGTCGTTCCTGCAACTCTGCCGCTCGATCCGTGTCACCGATCAAGACCGGAACAATATTCGACTGCGACGCGCCCGTGTCCAGCCCCGCATCGTTCAACCGCTCTCGCAGTTTTGCCGACATCGCAATTAGATGTTCGCGTTGCTCGCTCATTTCCGGGAGCAACCGCCACGCCGCCAGAGCCGCAGCCATTGCAGGCGGCCCGGGCGCGGTTGAATAAATAAACGGAGCGCAATGATTGATTATCAAATCTCGAATCGCTGAATCGCAAACCAGATAGCCCCCTGCCCCGCCAAGGGCTTTTGAGAATGTGCCGATGACGATGTCCGCGTGATCCGTGCCCTGCCGCGCAATCCCGTATCCGTTTTCGCCCGCAACTCCGGTTGAATGAGCTTCATCGATATACAAATAGAAACCGAACCGTGATTTCAGTTCGGAGAGTTGTTGAATCGGAGCCGCATCCCCGTCCATGCCGTAGATGCTCTCGACAAACACGAACTTCGGGCGATCCGAATCGGCGTGCCTAACGAGCAACTGTTCGAGGTGTGCCAGATCGTTGTGAGCGAAACGGATTTGTCGCGCACCGGCGAATGCGATGCCTCGGTGCAGGCTGGCGTGGATCAACCGGTCGGCAAACACCAGCGGCTCTTCGCCCAGCAATTTTGGATCCAGCAATGTCGCCACGACGCCCGCGTTTAGCTGAAACCCGCTCGGAAAAACCAGGGCGGCAGACGTGTCTCCCGCAGACTTGCAACGGGCGATTTCCGTTTCGAGCTCAACCGCGAGCTCAGCGTTGGCACCGAGCAAACGCGATGCACGACCACCCGTTCCGTGCATTTCAGCCGCTTTTTGCGCGGCGGCGATAACTTGCCGATGACGGCTTAGCCCCAGATAGTCATTGTGTGTAAAATCAACCGCCCCGTTCTGCCCCGTCGAATCCAGCTTCGTTGTCCGGCCCTCCGGCAGCGCACGCCACAACCCCGACTGCTTGCGGTCGGCGAGCACTTTCTCGTATCGTTGTGGCAGAGACATATTGAAAAGCTGAAAGAATCCGAATCAAAAAATGAATCAACCACACACAGCAGTCCCTGCCACGCCTTCAACAACGACATCCGAAAAACCCCGGACGACCGACGGTGTCATGGAACTGTTTGAGTTGCCCTTTATGGAATTGCTCGATCGAGCGCACGCGGTCCACGCACAGCATCATAACCGGAATGAAGTTCAGATCAGTACCCTGCTGAGCATCAAAACGGGCGCGTGTCCGGAAAACTGTTCGTACTGCCCTCAATCGGCTCACTTCGAAACCAGCGTGAAAAAAGAGCCGCTGATGTGTACGGACGAAGTTGTCGCAGCCGCCAAAACAGCGCGCGAGGCCGGGGCGAGCCGGTTCTGTATGGGGGCAGCCTGGCGCGGTCCGTCCGATGAGCAGCTGGACAAAGTGATCGACATGGTTCGCGAAGTCAAATCGCTGGGCATGGAAACATGTGTGACACTTGGTTTGCTCGAACCGCATCAGGCAGAAAAGCTGAAAGAGGCGGGACTCGATTACTACAATCACAACATCGACACGTCGCCCGGGCACTACGAGAAAATCATAACGACTCGAAAATTCGAGGACCGCGTCAAAACGCTCGATGCAGTTGATGCGGCAGGGATCAATGTTTGCTGTGGCGGAATCCTCGGGATGGGAGAAACCGTTCGCGACCGTGCTGAGATGCTGATGGTTCTGGCGAATCGCCCCAAGCCGCCGTTGTCGGTTCCGATTAACAAGCTGATCGCGATCCCCGGAACGCCGCTGGCGGATTCAGGCGGAGTCGACTCGTTCGATTTCGTGCGCACGATCGCCGTGGCCAGGATTCTGATGCCGTTGTCCGCTGTTCGACTTTCCGCCGGGCGGGAATCGATGAGCGACGAACTTCAGGCGCTCTGTTTCTTTGCAGGAGCAAATTCGATTTTCTACGGCGAGAAACTTTTGACGGCGGATAATCCGGTGCCCGAAGCGGATGTGAATTTGTTTAAGCGGCTGGGGCTGAAGGGGCGGTAATGTCGTTGATCGCTCCGCGAACATGCCGAGCCGAACGCAAAGCAATGGATTTGGTTGCGTCTCTGACTAATGAGCAATCGGACAGTTCGAGAGTAAAGCGCGTTTTTGATTGCGGAGCAATCAACGACTATCGCTCAAGGGTGCTGTCCCAATAGATCCACACAACTCCTTAATGATCCGCAATTGTCCACGAATTCTGCGATATTTCCTACCCATTCGGATGTCCCGAGAAAAAATGGAGATTATTCGCTGGTCGACCGTTGCATAGTGGTAATAGATTGTTAGGAACAATGTGAGGATTGGGGCCAGTGGGGAATGAAAATGGCTCCCTGGGGAAACCTGAGATCGAATTCGATTTGAATGCTTGCAGTCCGCTTTGTACGCATATAAGCTGTCCTCGGGTGTTGTGATAACACCCAAGTCGTTACATTCACCAAGTAATTCGTTCAAGACGATCGCGGCCATAAACGATTGCCCGTCTAATCGCTTCCAGGAATTTTCCCCTTAAACTCACTCCGCCTAGCAGTTCTCAACAGCGTTTTTCAGCACTGTAAATACCGATGGCGGGGTTTGTGTCTACCCTTGAAGGACGTGGCATGCCGGATCCTGCATCTGTGGAAAAGCAGAGAATTGACCTATCTTAGAGCAATTCGTTTTCGCTTTTATCTGCGAGCCCCGGATAAGTTTGCAAAGCCTGAAAATGAAAAAGATTTTTGCGAATTTGCATCCAGCATACCGGGTGAACCAGCTTTTCATATTGATTCTCTAAACGAAGAAAGCGTAGGTGAGCTGGTTCATCAGTTGAAGCAGCGGTACATCGCTAACCACACCATGGTCTACCCGGATCATGCGAATGCCAAACCGAATTTCTTTATTTCTGAGACTGGAGTGACCCAAGTCGTATGGGAAGTCAAAGAGAAAAAGAAAACTGGTCGCCCACTACAAACCGATAAAGCAACAATAGTTCTGTAAATTTTCTGGCCTTCGGTTTCTTCGGTTTAGTTTTGGAAAACGAGGTATCTCATTTTTCCAGTTTCCCATTCGTCACTGAGTTCTACGAGAACGGCGGTGACGAGGCGAAGCAATGATGCTTCGTTTGGGAACAAAGTCGCGACGCGAGCGCGGCGTTTGATTTCTTTGTTTTGCCGCTCAAGCATGTTCGTCGTTCTCATTCTCTTGCGATGTTCTTCAGGCAACTGAAAGACGCCCAGTCCTTCAGGGATGTTGTTCTCGGCCCAGGTCGCGATCTTTGGCGCCGAGTCCTCGTAGAGTTCGACGAAACGCTTGCGTTCTTCGTTGGCGCCCGCAAGATCCTTGGCGTTGAAAACGTTTCGCAGGTCCTGAGCGATTTGTTTTCGCATATCGACTTTGGTGACGTGGTGCATTGCGTTTTGCATCAAGTGAAACTGGCAGGCTGCCATGGAACGCTTGGCATGATCGCTTTTCGTGCGGCCTTGAGTCCTTCGTGGGCGTCGCTGACGACGAACTTCATTCCGTGCATGCCACGCTTCTTGAGTGAGCTGAGGAATTTGCGCCAATGGACTTCGGCTTCGGAAAGTGAAACGCTCACCCCAAGCACACTTCGGTTGCCGCTTGGAAGGACGCCGATCGCGATTAAAACGGCACAATCTCGAACGCTTCCATCGACTCGAACCTTTTCGTAGCGAGCGTCGAGGATCAGATATTCGACCTGCGAGAGCGGACGATTCCGCCAGATTTCGAGTTCTTCATCGAGCAGTTTGGCGGCTCGGCTGACTTGCATGCTGGTGACATCAAGTCCACAAAGTTCTGCCGTGATTTTGGCGACCTTGCGAGTCGAAACGCCTTGGACGTACATCTCGGCAACCGCCAGCTTCAAGGCCCGTCACCACGTTCCAACGCCGACGGATAGAACCCACTGTCACGCGTTTGCCATTCCTTCGAAACCATGTTCGGCAACAACTGGACAGCATGATTAAGTTCGCTAGATTGATTCTGGTGGGTCATGTGAGGTTTCCTTTTTGATGTTTAAGCACTTCAAAAAGAAACCGATCTGGCCCGCTCTTTCAAGCGGTCGATCCAAATGAATTTTCACTGATCTGTTTGATCAGCCAGCTGTATCTGGTTGCAATCATGTTCACGTTGCGCAAACAGGGCTACCGGTTTGTGAAACGAATTAAGGAGCAATCAACGACCATCGACTACCCGACGTCGCTCAAATCCAGGGCTTTGCCGTAGCGGGCGAAGACGAGCTGTCTAAGTCGTTTGAATTTTTCGTGGTTTAGCTCAGGGTCGCCTGCGACCATCAACCGCGCGTCGGCTTGTGCTCGAGCAAGTACGTCCGCGTCGCGAAAGAGGTCGGCAATAAACAGGGGCGGGAAACCGGTTTGGCGCGTGCTGAACAAATTGCCCGGACCGCGTAGACGCAAATCGATCTCGGCCAGCTCAAATCCGTCGTCAATTTCAGCAAATGCTTGAAGTCGCTCGCTGTCTACCGAATCGTCCTTCGAACCGAATGCGCACACAAAACCCGGGTGCACGCCGCGGCTGACGCGACCACGCAGCTGATGAAGTTGAGCCAGGCCGAATCGCTCGGTCGATTCGATCGTCATGATCGTCGCGTTAGGCACGTTGATGCCGACTTCGACAACGCCGGTCGCCACAATCACCTGTGTCTTGCCATCCTCGAACGCACGCAGAGCCTCGTCTTTACGCTCGGTCGTCTGGCGTCCATGCAAAACGTCGAGACGGAACTCGTTAAGCGGACCATTGCTGAGCGATTCGAACATTCGCTCGGCACTGCTCAGCTCGGATTCGTCGTCGGAATCGACCAGCGGCGCGACGACATAGGCCTGCCGACCCTCGCGGATTTTTTTCCGCACGAACTCCCACCACTCGCTTCGCGACTTCTCCGTTTGCAGATACGTGTAGACGCCCGCGCCGACGCCTTCGGGGCGATCGAGGACACTGACCTCCAGATCGCCAAACAGAGTCATCGAAACGGTTCGCGGAATCGGAGTTGCGGTCATCACCAGATAGTGAGGATCGTGCCCGGATTGTTTCAGCGACGCACGACGGCGGACTCCGAATTTGTGTTGCTCGTCAATGATCGCCAGTGCCAGCGAATGGAATTTGATTCGCGAACTCGCGATTGCCTGCGTGCCAATGATCAGATCGATTTCACCCGATTCGATTTCAGCCTCAATCTGTTTTCGCTCAGCCGATTTCAGGTTGCCGGTCAGCAGTGACATCCGCACACGACTACCCTCGAGCAGTTTCCCAATCGAGCGAAAATGCTGGCTGGCCAGAATCTCGGTCGGAGCCATCATCGCAGCCTGCTTTCCGTGCGCAACCGCCAGCAACATTGCACAGAGCGCGACGGCTGTCTTTCCGCTGCCTACATCACCGTGCAGCAGGCGGTTCATCGGAAACGGCTGCTGCATGTCGGCAGCAATTTCGTTGAATGATTCCAGCTGCGTCGGCGAAAGGTCAAACGGCAGCCGCGAGATGATTCGCGCACGGATTTTCGGCGTCAGTTCCAGCGACGGCGCGATCGATGTCGCCGTGACACGATGCCTCCGAATTGCCAGCGCAAGTTGCAGAATCAACAGCTCCTGATAAACGAGACGGTTGCGCGCGTTGTCTGCAGCCTCCTGCGATTCCGGATTGTGGATGTCGCGAATGGCGAGTTCGATGTCGCAAACTTCGGCACGGTTTCTCAGCTCGTCGGGAAACGCCTCCTCGACCAGTTGAGCGTAGTCTTCAACGGTCTTCGCCACGAGTTCGCGCATCTGCCGCTGATTGATTCCATCGGTCAGTTTGTAAATCGGCAGCAGTCTCCCTTTTTCTGCAACTGTATCGTCGTCGATCCAGGTCGTGCGCGGGTGACTCATCTGGAATCTGCCGCCGACAAGTTTGACTTTGCCCTGTAGCATCACGTTCTGACCAATACGGAATTTGTGAACGAGAAATGCCTGGTTAAACCAGACCGCGCGCAGGTAATTCCGATCACCCTGTTTGAGCAGAACGTACAGAACGTGGCGGCCGCTCGACGCGGTGTTGTGATCGACATCGTCAACGGTACCGACAATGCTGACCGTTTCGCCTTCCACGAGTTCGGAGATCGAACCCTGCTCCGTAAAGTCCTGATAGCGCCGAGGGAAGAAGAAGAGGATATCGGCGGCAGTACGTAGTGAGAGTTTTTCCAACAGCCCGGCACGGTGCGGTCCCACGCCGCGCAGATACTGCACGCGCTGCGTTAGTTGCTGGACCGGTGTTGTTTCAGGTGCAGGGTCGCGCGAAGTTTCATTAGCAGTTGAGCTGGCGTCCGACATGCCTGAATTTTAGGGCACGATTTTCATACGGGATAGTGCGTCCAGATTGTCACGTGGGATACGCTTCCAGCTTGTCAAGTTCCGGCGCCTACTGACGACATGCTGGAAGCGTATCCCGTGTCGCCGGCTGTCCGCATTTCCATGACCATGTTCAGCGATTCAGATAGAAGCGGCTTTAGCTGGTCGTAGTCCACTTTGCGGTTCGCGCTGAAGATCAAAATCTGCCTGCCGCAGCACTCGACCGTCCAGCGGTGTTTGCGGATCAGATGGATAGTCACCAGAATCATCGTCTCATGTCTGTCGCTGTAATTCGTATCGCGAAAATCAAAAACCTTGAACGCGATTCCCTCGGCGTCTCCGCTGAAACAATTGCGGTAATTCGAAAATTGCGTGAGCCGGGGAAACGACCGATACGTTACCAGTTCATCGGTCAGCTTTATTTCAGGCTGAAGTTCCAGCCCGAGCGCGGCGGCAACTTGTTTCATCTTCCGTTTTCGATAGGCATTGATGACTCCGAAAACGACAAAGATGCCGACCGTCGCGGCGATAAACAAAGTTACGACCGCGAGCCAAAAAAAACGCGGAGTGAATTTCACGCCGCGTTTCAGTTTCCAGTTTCGATGACCGGATAGCCACGGTCTAAACCACTAGCTGTTGTTCCAGCCGGCGATTTCTCCACCCGGCATGCAAATAAGCTTCCGACCCCCGGGCCTGTTGAAATTCCAGGCTTCATAAGAATCGTCTGCATCCACAACAAGAGACGCGCTGTCATCGAAACGTAATTCAAGTCCGCCGGAATCGTTGACCGTGGCCGATTCGACGGCGCGGTTGAAGCGTCCCGGTACCCGGGCGGAAGTCTGCGCTGGCTGGCTGACCGAAATTTCGATCTCTGTGTCGTCGCCTTCGACCAGTCTGAAATCGGATTCAATTCGCATTTCACTTCCATCTTCAAAACAGAATGCGACGGCGAAATCGAAACAGACTCTAGTGACGCCAGGGTTCTCAAAAATTTCCATTTCCATTGTTCGCAGGACGATATACCCGGTCCGGCTTGATCCCCATTTTTTTCTTGATCGCCTGGATGATCGCCCGGAGCCCCGGCCACATGCTGATCGACGAACTGGAGACGGCCTCGAACTGGTTGCTGTCGAGCGAAAACATGTTCATTAAACCCGAGGGATACACACAGAACAGAATTGCCAGTAGATAACTTTTCATCGTTTCCCCAAAACAAGATGAATGCGTCCGTTAAATGCGTCTACTAATAATTACCGGAACGATCGGGCAATTTGCCAAATCAATTTTCCGTTTTAGCCGGCCTTCGCTCAAATTCGGTAGCGAGTCCGGATAGACCCGGGCAACACGAACGCCTTCAAATTCGATTTTCAAATCTCGAATCGCGGGACGCGCAAGTTCGCTGAGCAGGTTTGCCGCGACCCGGTCGGGAGTGAGCGTTCCGGAAACGTGTCGCATGCTGCCAGCGCCGATCGAACCCATCCCTTTGAGTACGGTGGTTTCGTAACTGCTGCCGGTACTGATCGCGTGCAAAGTGCAGTTCATGTCCGCGAATTTTTGTTTCAGACGTCTGACGAATGGAACACCGTCTGAGACGCAGGTCGCAACCAGCCCGTCTCCGACATACACGATTTGAGTTTTGTCTTTGGATTTCTCCAGAACGGATTCGAATGTTCGATCGAGATCGGTCCAGCCCGGTGTGGGTTGCGTGTCATATTGGCTACCGCGCTGACCACAACCCGAACAAGCTGGCTGGCCATTTTCGCGGGCTCGCATCGTCACTTCAAGGATCATTCCCAACTCTTTCTCCACCCATTCGGTATGCTCGACAACAAAGGGCTTGAAGTTCGTTACCCGATTGAAGATAGTCTTGAAGTGCATCTTGAATGGCTCCGGTCAGGGGATAGTTGTGGTAAACCATTCCTAACCGATTGACGTTCAAGATGCATTAGCCCTCATCGGTTGAAAAACCGTTTATACTAATCTCGCTTGTTGAAACGGAGCTTGTTGAAACGGAGTTGGGCTCTGCTGAGGAGCAACCCAACAAGGGATCAACAAGGGATCAGCAAGTGAGGGTGGAAGTATTCCACGACGGTCGAAGTCATGCGATTGCATGGCTTCGACTTCTTCAAAATACTTTTATCCTCCCGTGCCTTAAAAAACCTCCGGCCTGAATTGTTCACCCACAGATTCTTCTATAGAGCCTGAAAAAGAGGCTCACGCAAAGACGCAAAGGAAAACGTTGGTGAACGAGAAAAATCTGGAGGGACAGGAAGAGGTTACGAAAAAAGGCAGGACTCAATTCGAGAGTCCTGCCCTTTTTGGTTAGCTTTGATTACTCAACGTTGAAACCAAGTCGAATCTGTCGCCTAGTTGAAGATCGTCGGCGCGCCGAGTTTTTCATGGATCTGATTGCATAGCTTCGGATCAAGATTCATTCCTTGAGCCAGCTCGCCGAGGTATTTCGCTTCGTTTTGTGTATCGAGGTCGATCGATGTCAGCGACAAAACGTAAATGTCCGGTTCCATTCCGCGCGGAATGCTGCGGGCGAATTCCGCGACGTTCAGTGGAGCCGCAAATTCCTGTTTGAGGAAATTGATCTCGGCTTCGGAAACTTCATCGCCCAGTTTGCCGATGATGTTTTTCTGTTCCGTTTCGTCAATGCGACCATCAGATTTAGCAGCATTGATCATGGCGCGAATCATCAGAACTGCCTGATCATTCTGACTCACCTGTGGAGGTGCCGCCGGTGCAACAGCTGCCGGAGCTGACTGTTTGGCACCGCCGCCTCCGAGCAAACCGCCAAGCATTCCGCCGATGCCGCCGCCACTCGATTGCTCTTGTTTGCCGCCGCCCATGACACTGCCGAGCAAACCGCTGAGAATGCCGCTTCCCTGCTGCTGGCCGCCACCACCGCCGCCGCCCATCAGACCGCCAAGCAGTCCCGCGATTCCACCGCCGCCCGATTGTTGTTTCTGTCCGCCGCCGCCGAGCAACCCGCCCAGGAGCTTGCCGCCAAGTCCGGAAGAAAGAGATTTGTTGCCCATCAGGCCGCCGAGAAGTTTCATTGCGTCCATAGTTGAACCCTTTTGAATGAGAATATTGTGGAGAGAGGAGTCTCCGGAATTGGATGGAGAGGACTCTCCACAATCACGCCAAGTTTATCGCATTCGAGCGCGGAATCCTACAACCGGGGGGGATGCAACGAAGCTCATCGAAGAAACATGCGGCTATAGCCGCAAATCAATCACGCCTTTTTTTTAACAGCTATCAATTGGACACTACAGCTGAGTGAAGGTGACGCTTTGCGCAGGCACGTATCAGCCGTTTTGGTGATCGCCACGGTCTCGTGTGTTGGAACCGCGCCAAACACGATGACAATCTCAGTTGCAATAAATACCTGGATGGAACTCGTGGATTTGTTGGTAACCACTCCTTCCAGCTTGCATAGCCCTTGTCCCTGTCAGTCGATTCGATACACCGCATAAGCAAGCCTAATCCGACAAATCGAGAAACCTCCCGGATCCCCCATGTTCACTCTCTTCTGCGAGAAGATTCGAGATTTGTTCGTCAATGCGCGTCAAAAGATCGCGGCGGTTGACAGTTCCGATCGGCAAACAGAGCATGTCCGCATTCATGGCCGGCATCTTTGTAGTCGTCATCGTTTGGTGATTTGCATCGAGCCGGCAAATCGAGACTTTCACGTTAACGGCATCAGTCGCCGTTAACTACTTCGTTACATTTTTGTTTGGAGAAAATATTATGGTTCGAGTTCAATTTCTTGCCGGTGCCGTTCTTGTCGCAGTCAGTTGCATGGCGATGTCAGCCAACGCTCAATGCGGTTCCGCTTCGTACGCACCGGCCTACAGCCAGGGTTACGCCCAGAGCTACACACCGATGCAAAACTATTCACCGGTTAGCTACAACACCGGCAATGTACAATCGTACGCCGCACCTTCGTACGCTGGTTCGTACGGAAACTACTCCAGCCCTGTTAGCACCGGTTGCAGTAACTGTGGTGGATGCAGCAGTTGCTCAGGCGCTTCGTACTCACCGGCTCCGGTTAACACCTACGCTACAACTGCTAACTACGGAACACCTGTTGTTTCGGGTCCAGTTCGCGGTACTTTCACATCGGGTCGTGTTCTTTCACGCGTACGAAATGTCCGTGTTCTGAACCGTGATAATCGCGGTCCTGTTAGCTCAACCAACTGCGGTTGCTACGGCTACTAAGCCCGCATGTTCGTTTCTGAAGTGGTCGTTACATTGAATTGAAAACAGACACTTCAGCAAAAAAAAGATTCAGCCCGTCGGATTCCGGCGGGCTGTTTTCGTTGATGAGTTGCAAACGGTTTTTGAATTCCGGCGGCGATCAGTGCTTGCTAGCAACGGCGAAACGAAGTAGGCGTCATGCGTTCACTTCTTTAGACTCGGCCATCGTGTCAATGAACCCAGTCACAAGAAACCGTCGTGGCCACAGCTCATCCCAAAACGCCAGTCCGTTCGCACAAACCGGTTCGCTGGTATCACTCGAAAAAGAAACGGCGCCGCCGTGAGCTGACACAAACCCAGTGGGCCAGCGAACAGGAATCGGGCGACACCGGAATTAATGCCGTCGTACGTCAACGATTGCTGAAACTGCACGGTGATTTTTCACTGGCGTATTCGACAATGGTCCAGCCACGTCTGAATCACTTCGGCGGCGACGAAGGTTACATCGCTCATCGAAGTCGCTGGGGCGTCACGTTTGCACTCGGGGATCCGGTCGCCGACGATGCGGAGTGTGATGATTTGCTTGCGCGGTTCATCAGGGACCAGCGCGGGCTGACCCGGTTCGGCCCAACGTTTTGCCAGATTTCAGAATCGACAGCAGAACGATTACACGATCAGGGCTATTTCATTAATCAGGCCGGAGTCGATACGACATTGCATCTGGACCGCTACGATTTTTCAGGCAAAGAAAAAGAGTGGTTGCGTTATGCGGCGAACTGGACCGCCCGGCGCGGTTATCAAATTCGCGAATGCAATTCCCTGCAATTGCCGGCGCGGCACGTCATCGAAGTTTCCGAAGCCTGGCGGCAGACGCGTACCGTAAAAAACAAAGAGGTCCGTTTTCTCAACCGGCCGATTGTGCTGGAAGACGAACCGGATGTGCGCAAGTTCTATCTATTTGATCCGGACGATCAGCTGCTGGCCTATATTTTTCTCGATCCGCTCTATCGCGATGGCGGGATCAGGGGCTATGTCACATCGATCAAACGCCGCCATCCCGATGCGCCGCAGTATGCCGAACACGCGATCATGAAGCACTTGATCGAAACATTGAAAAACGAAAACGTATTACAGCTGAAACTCGGGCTGTCGCCGATGGCATGGATGGATGATAACCGGTTTCGCAATAGCTGGTTGACTCGCCAGATTCTCAGCCGAACCTACCAGTCCAAACTCATCAATCGCCGGTGTTACAACCTCGTCGGGCATGCGAACTACAAACGACGGTTTCGCGGAGACGAGCAGAGAGTCTACGTTGCTTCACCGACGCGACTGGACTCGATGCGGTTGTTTATCTTGACGGGGCTTTGCGGGATTGCCTGACGAAGGAGACAGCTCGCTACGAGTTTCGTTTTCAACTTAATTATTTCTTATTTGTTGTTCCTTATTAGTGATTCACCCTGATTCGTCCCGGCGTTTTCGGCTCCGCGAAATTTCCTCCAGTCAAAATGTGCGACCCACCGGTCCCCGGCCGCATCGGTTAAACTTGCGGCATGATCAATTCGCAAAAACCCGATTCGGGCGATTCACCGGTCCGTTCGCTTACGCTGCTCGATAGCGTTTGCATCATTGTCGGCACGATTATTGGTGCCGGGATTTTCGGCGCGACGCCAGACGTCGCCGGAACGGCAGGCGGCCACGTCAGCCTGCTGTTGCTCTGGCTGTTCGGTGGAACCATCGCAATGACCGGCGCGCTTTGTTTTGCCGAATTGATGACGCGCTTCCCGCTCGCGATCGGTGGCGATTACGTTTATCTAAAACGTGCGTTCGGTCTGCGAGTCGGGTTTCTGTTCGCGTGGGCTGCGTTCTGGATCGTTCGTCCGGGCAATATCGGCGCGATGGCAATGATTTTTGCGCAGTACTTTGTAAAACTGACGGGGAGTGGCGACGATTTTGGCGTTCTGTTTGCTGTGCTGGCCATACTGGGGTTGAGTGTCATCAATCTACTGGGCCTCCGCGCTGGCAAACGTGTCCAAAATGTCCTGACGATCGCAAAAGTAGTCGGCATTGGTTCGATCGTCGCTGTCGCTCTTGTTAAAAATCCCGGCCCGGCAACCCCGGTGCGAGTGGATGCCGTATCCGTTCAGGCGACGGTTGCAGATGTAGATGCCGCAGCGAGCGGCACCGAAACGAGCGTCGTTGATTCTCCTGAAGGCACAGTTGCAGGAGACCAAATTGAAAAAGAGGCGGTTGTCAAGGAATCGAAGTGGACGGAAAAGCTGGGACGATTCTGGATCGCGATGGTGATCATCATGTTTGCATACGGCGGCTGGAACGACATCGCGTTTGTTTCGGGTGAAGTTCGCGAACCGAAAAAGAACTTGCTTCGCAGTATCGTAATTGGTGTGGTTGCCGTGACCGCAGTCTATCTGGCGGTGACGTGGGCGTTTTTGCATGTACTTGGAATTGCAGGTGTGAGCGGTAGCAAAGGCGTTGCGACGGATTTTATGCTGACAGCGTTCGGACCCGGAACGGCGATTGGAGCACGCAGCAGCCAGTTGGTCGCTGCGCTGATTTGCATTTCCTGTCTCGGCGCGATGAACGGCATGATTCTTACAAGTCCGCGGATTTACTATTCGCTCGGCAGGGACATCAAACCTCTCGGGTTTCTTGCGAAGCTTAATCAGCAACGCGATTCGCCCTGGCAGTCGGTTGTAGTTCAGGCAGTGATTACTATCGCATTGACACTGCTTTGTTTGCTCTACGAAAACGCGCTGGAGGCGATCATCCATGTGACCGCGCCGTACTTCTGGGGTCTTCTCGGGCTGACTGTGATGACCTTACTGGTTTTTCGACAGCGCGAGAAGGCAGAGGGGGCTGAGCAGGATTCCATTGCGAAATCCGCATTGCAGGTTGAGATTTTCCGCGTGCCGCTGTTTCCGATTCCCGTGTTGTTGTTTGCGGCAGCCTGCTTTGCAATGGTCTGGGCCAGTATCGCGCATGCGATCAGGCAGGGCTATTCGAATGCCGCGTTGCTTGTGCTGGGTTTGATGGTGGCAGGTGTGATTGCCGGTTTCATTCTGGGAAGCAAACGATTTCGAACGGACGACTAAATTAGGAGTGTGAACTTTTGAACCCCGCCGTGTACCTTGTTGCCATCATGTTTCTGGTCAAGCTGATCGGATGCTTTGTCAAACTTGCATCCGTTGGCTCCGGCAACGAATGTTCCACACGTTTGTTGCCTTCCCTGCATTCATGGTCGCTGTCATTGGACTGATTGTATTGCTTGCCGTCAGCCATTTGATCCTCGCGGTATCGAGTGCGAAAGTATTGACCACGGGTGACGTACCTCCACAGGATGAAATGGAACGGGGTTTCGTCAATACAGCGACAAAGATTGCCGCAATCGTTCTGGCCGCGGTCGTGGAGTTCTGGTGCATTGGGGCGTTTTATCTTGTGACGATCAGCGCGACCAGTCAGTTTCCTGACGTGGCTACAGCACAAATTCGCCAACGCTCGAAGAGGCCGCAGCACAAATTTCGATTACCGCGACCCAGCCCTTTGCGGCGTCCAGTTGTTGTTCGCCGGCTTCGTCCTGGCCAATGTCGCCTATTACGTTTCGCTCATCGTTCAGTATCGGAAGGCAGCGTAATGGAAAAGGCAATCATTCATAACTTTATGCAGGAGATGCGTTATAAGAATGGCGAGATGACTCAGCTGGACCTGGCGGAATCGGTCGGCATCATCCGCCAAACCGTGATCGCATTGGAAAAAGGCAAATACTATCCGTCGCTTGAACTGGCGTTCCGCATCTCCGGAGTATTTGGCTTGCCACTGGAAGAGGTCTTTCGATTCGAGCTTCAGACCAAGCCAAGAAAACAGACCAAGCCAAAAAAAAAGCGCGGTAAACGCGGTTGAGCGAGAAGCGAGCATTTGCCGGGCCTCGTGGGGCACTGCAGGGATTCGATTCGCCAACATCCCCCTTGATTTCGGCTTGCTCTGCCGAACCGCTCCGGGTTAAACTGCGGGACTTGCAAGTCGCCAGTCAAATCATCAGAACCCGGAGTTAACAAGCGTGGGAACCAAGAAAACAGGTAAGGGCCGTAGAAAAGTCGGTCGTAAGAAGCGTCGTATGCGAGCCAAAATCCGCCATCGCAAGAAGTAGTGATGAGGCGTTTACGCACGCTGTTTCATCCGGCCGGGTCGCTTTCGTCCAGCCGTGAATTCTGTTTTCCAACAGCGTTGCATCTTTCTACAGCACCAACTCTGCGGACGCGCGGCATTTTGCAGCGCTAGCCGGTTGCCGCTGATATGATGAATCCCCGCCGGGATTCGCGCTTGATTATTTGTTTCGCGCTCAATTCTATGTGACGGGCAAGCTCAATTTTTTGTGGCGGGCACAACTCAGTGAACGAGAGTTCCGCCAACGAAAACTCAGTTGACGAAGGCCCTGTCAACCAGAACCCGATCAGTCCGGGTTCCATCCGTCCGATCTGGTGGGCCGTGTTCGCCGCCGCTGTTCGTGCGGCGCATTGACTGGTCATGGAAACTGGTGCAGATAGGAATCCCGTACGTGTTGTTCACGCGGGCAATGAAAACGGTTTCCAGCCACGAGGCATCGGGACTGACGCTGATCGAGCCTCTGCTGGTTCCCGCCTGGGTGTTCATCGCATGGCGCGGTGCGCCTGATTACCAGCCGCCCGCGTTGGCGACAATGATTGGTGGCGGGCTGATCCTGACCGGATTGATCGTGCGGTACTCGAGAAGGAGAAGGAATAACTAGTAGGGAATAACAAATAAAAAATAGCTAACAACCGGGTTGCGCTCCACTCAGTGCCAATCGGATCCCCGCTCCCAATTCGGTCTGCGTGGTCACCGTTCATTAATTGTTCCTTATTTGTTATTCCTTATTAATTATTGAAAAGGGATTCTTCCAAGGCTCGCACTTTTTCAAGTACTCGGCGTAGATCGGAAACTCATCCGACTTTTCCTCAAGCCAGTCGTTGGCGGTTTCAACCAGTTTCGTTTCCTGTTCCAGAGTGATCGTGCCAGTTAGAACCGCAGTTCGCAGAAAAACGAAATAGGTATCCAGTACATCGCAACGGCAGTAGTCGTTGATCTGAGCCAGTTCGCCGTTGTCGTACATCTCCTGAACCATGTGCCCGGCGACTTCCATCTTGCCGGGGCGGCCGAGCATGGTAGCGACAAGGTTCAAGCCTCCGTTGAGACGCGTTGCCCCATAGTTTGTCAGGATTTCCTGGAGGTCGAAGTGCGCGTCCTGGTTGTAACGGTTGCGTTTTTGATCGTAGGTTCGCTCCTGGAAATTGAACCAGTCGGGGATGCTGATGCCGTAACGGTAGGCTGCCAGTTCCATGATCGGAATGTCAAATGTGCGGCCGTTGAAGCTGACCAGCGTCGGCATCTCGTAGGCCCGCCAGCCGCGCCAGAAAAGTTCAACGATCTTGTGCGGACGGAACTCCGGGGCATCCAGGGTCACGATATCGTTGATCGTCAGATCTTCATTGATCTTGATGATGACGATCGCGACAGGAATTTGAAACGTGTACGGAATAAACTCGCGCCCGAACCGTTCCATCAGTTCGCCTTGATATCGCTTGACTGCTTCCGCCGGAGTGAGTTCCTCGTCGGGATAGCGGACTTTGCCGATCAGCTCCCCGTCGGCAACGCTTTCAATGTCAAATAGCAGGTAGCGGACGTTGGCGGATGACATAGAATATTCGCGAGTGGGAAATGGAAGGATGGAATTGTCTTGCCCTGTCCGGATAACTTACACCACACGAGTTGATCTTAAAACGATACGCAAAATTAAATCGACCAATGAATAAACAACGACTACTCGAACGCTTTCTGCAATACGTCAAGATTGATACGACAGCAGTGGACGACACGGATAACTATCCCAGCAGCCCGGGACAGATGGTGATCGGCAAACTGCTCGTCGAACAGATGCTGGAGATGGGGATTGCCGATGCCGCACAGAACAAATACGGAATCGTAATGGGAACCGTTCCAGGGAACGTTGATGGTGCGCCGGTTGTGGCCTTTAACTCACATGTTGACACGTCACCGGAAACGACCGGAAAAGACGTCAAGCCGAACGTGATCGAGAACTTCGACGGAGAGGATATCGTCCTCAGCGGAGACACTTCAAAGATCATCACGGCAAATACCTGTACCGAACTTCCAGGTGCTGCCGGTAAGACGATCGTTACGACCGACGGCACCACGTTGCTGGGCGGTGACGACAAGGCGGGCGTAGCGATCATCATGGAACTCGCGGCTCATCTGCTTGAAAATCCGGAGGTCAAACGCGGCGATATTCGCTTGCTGTTCACCTGCGACGAGGAAATCGGGCGCGGAGTCAATCATGTGGATCTCAAACAACTGGACGCAACGGTTTGTTACAACTTTGATGGTGGCGGACAGGATGATGTCGATGCCGAGACGTTTTCGGCTGACGGAGCGGTCGTTACTTTTACCGGCATCAACATTCATCCGGCAATCGCTAAAGACAAAATGGTCAACGCGATGCGCGCGGCAGGTCATTTTCTGGCGCTGTTGCCGGCCGATCTTTCTCCCGAACGAACCGATGGCCGGGACGGATTCCTGCATCCGTATACGATTGAGGGTGGTGTTTCGAGTGTGACGGTCAAAGTTCTGTTGCGCGATTTTTCGACGCCGAAACTGGAAGATCACGCCCGCGTCCTGCATGGCGTTGCCGATGATGTCCGCAAACGCTTTCTCAACACCACCGTCGACGTCGAGATCAAACCGCAGTACCGGAATATGGGTGACGGGCTGGTTAACGAACCTCGCGCGGTTCAGTATGCCATGGAAGCACATCAACGTCTGGGTAGGAAGCCGAACATGACGATCGTGCGCGGCGGAACGGACGGTTCGCGGCTGACCGAGCTAGGATTGCCAACACCGAATCTCTCATCGGGTCAGCACAACATTCATTCGCCACTCGAGTGGGCCTGTCTGGACGAAATGCTGGCCGCCTGTGAAGTCGGTGTCGAAATCGTGAAACGCTGGGCGGAATAGCGGTCGCCTTTATAGTCCGCCTCGACGTCCTGCTCGGCAAGCGGGACGTACCAACAGCAGTCGGCTCAGCCAAAATGCGAGGAAGCTAGCACGTTTCAATTCATCTTTGCGTTCCCATCGCGAACTCCTAGAATCCGCAACCTTTTTGTATCAGGATTCGAGGATACCGATGTCGAATCAAAAAAAATTCGAAACGATCAATAACGCGCCGAAAGATTCTGAGCCGGATTACCGTCAGCGTCTTCGTTCTCGTAAGCGTAAAAAAACAAGGAAGCAGCGGTGGATTCTCTGGGGCCTGGGTTTAACTCTGGTCATCCTGTATTTTCTGCCTGCAATCGTCGGCGCAACGTCGCTGAAAAATTCTATCGTCAAACAGTCACTGGGCAACTTCAGCGGCACGGTTGAGATTCAATCGATGAGCCTTGGCTGGTTTTCTCCGATCAGAATTGAAAACATGAAAGCGCTGGATTCGTCCGGGCAGCCGCTGCTGGAAGTCGCCAGCGTAACGACTTCGAAAAGGCTGTTTCGTTTTCTGTTTGACAACAACTACGGCGAATTCAATATCAACAGCCCTGTGGCGTATGTTTCACTGCGGCCTGATGGCAGCAATCTGGAAGACGCGATCGCCGAAATTACGGCTTCGCCCGGTGGAACGAATGCGGAACCGAATCAGCCGCCGTCCGCGCTGCCGCGCATGACCGTAAATATCGTTGACGGCCGCGCTGTCGTGGCGTCAACCGTTTCGAGGGAAACATGGAATGTCGAAGGACTCGGTGGAGTCGCTGAAATCGGCAGCGGGAAAGGACCTCTTGAATTGTCAACGGCTTGTTCGTTCGTTGAAAACGGTGCCGTCTATGGTACGCTCGGACTGGGAGTCAGCGTCGATCCGGGCGACAAGTTCCTGACGGGCGGCAATATTCAATTCAAATTCAACTCGCAAAATCTTCCGTTGGCGCTCGGAGCGCCGGTTGCAGCGAGATTTCTCGGGCCGGTCAGTATGGACGGATTGATGACCGGAGATGCACTGATCTTTATCGATGCGCGAACAGGAACGTTGTCCGCAGACATTGCACAGTTGAGGGCGACGGATCTACAGGTTCGTGCGAGCCGGTTGACAGGCAACGATCAAATCATGGCGGCAAATGTTTCAGCATCCGGAAAGCTGGACGTTTCTCCGAAGCAAATTTCAAGCAGCAACTTTGTCGTTGGCAGCGAGCTCGGAAACGTCACTGCAAATGGAACGTTTGATTTGAATCAGATTTCCGGGCTGGTTTCTGAAGGCCAGCTGGTAACAACTCCTCTTGAACTGGACGGGCGAATTGATCTGGCGCGCGTGATCAACATGTTGCCTGAAACTCTGGGCCTTTACCACGATCTGAACATTGCCTCAGGTGAGGTGACATTTCACGCAGCAAGCGGAACAACGAACGGGATCGCTGCCGGCGGGCTCGTCGCAGGACGAATGGTCATTAGTGTTGAAGCGACAAACATCAAAGCGAGTCGCGGCGGTCAGCAGATCGCCTGGTCCCGGCCGATGCGGCTGGCAGCGACGGTCTACGAATCAAGCGGACAGATGGCGGTTGAGAACCTCAGTTGCGAATCGGAATTTCTGAATGTAACCGGCAATGGCTCGCTCGGTTCAGGTGCGTTTACTGCGAACGGTGACCTCGCGAAACTCGCTGAAAAACTTGGGCAGTTTACCGACCTGGGCGGTTTGGAAATGGCCGGAGTTCTTGACGGTGAATTTGGCTGGACGGTGATCGGGCCGGATGGCCAGAGTGTAAAGGCGGGTTCACTGGAAGCGATTCAGAACGCGCCGATTGAGTTCAGTGGCGACTTTTCAATCGAGCAACCGCTTATTCGCTGGCCGGAAATGCAGGCCTGGCAGCCGGGAAGAATTAACGGCGTCGTTCAGGCTTCGGGCCGTTCATTGTTAAACGGCGGAGTTCAAATCGCCACCGGTGGCACGCGAATTGATATCGGATCTGAGCAGGTCGTTGCAATGCTCGCCGCGCCGGTTGAAAGTCTTGGCCAGGCAGGGCCGTGGCCGTGGCCGTTGGACTGTCAGATGACGGGCAGCCTCGAAAACTGGTTGGCTCACGCACAAAACTTTGTCGATCTAGGCGAATTCCGAGCGGCAGGAAATATGGGACTCGAATGCGGTGCGGTCGTGAAAAACGGCGGAGTTCAGCTTTCAAATATCAGCTACGCGGTCGAGCAACTGGAGTTCGACGGTTACTCAATGAACATTCGCGAACCTCGCATCGATGGTACGACTCATGCCCATTTCGACTTTCAAACGGGCAGGCTGCTGCTACAGGAATTCACACTTTCAGGTAGCTCGCTCGCCGCTTCAGGAAGCGAAGTCTCAATCCTTGCCGGCGAAACGATGTTGATCGATGGGCTGATTGCGTTTCGAGCCGACATGAACCGCGTGGCCGACTGGTGGCAGTTGCAGGAGAGTGCAGATGCAATCCGCTGGTATGGTGCCGCAGAAGGTCAGGTGCAGCTGATTTCGGACGCTCAGGGAATCGGCGGACAGGTGCAGGCGCTGGTTAAAGACTTCGTTGCAGCTGGTCCGCCGGCGAACGGGCAAATCGGAATGGCAGGAATTGACGGCGACGCGAGCAACAACCCGATGCAGCTGACAGGCAACGCGACCCGGCTGACGGAACTCTGGCGCGAAGAAACGGTTAACATTGGTTCGACATGGAAACTGGCTGGGGATTTCGATTCGATCGAATTTGATTCTCTGCAAGTTGACTCCAGGGGAATCAAGGTCGATATGCGAGGGGGAATCGAGGATTTCTCCGGCTCGATGAATGCCAATTTGGATGGGACGTGGAATCCGGACTGGCAGCAGATCAATGGACTGCTCGATTCCTACACGTATCAAACCGTTCAACTGGCGGGACAGGGACCCTATCCGTTGGCGATTCAAGGCCCGCTATGGGCAGCGACCGGCTCGCCTGAAACAGGTTGGGTCCCGTCAAGCCTCTCCGCGCAAACGTCTTTCACCTGGGATAGCGGAACCGTGATCGGATTGCCGCTCGGTTCCGGGCAGGTCGATCTCGATCTTGTCAGCGGCATCGCGGAAGTCAAAACGAATCCGATCGCTTTCGCCGACGGACAGATAGGAATGTCGCCGAAGATTGATTTGCGGACGGAACATCCCGTGATGACGCTCGAACAATCAACCGTTGCGACACAAATTGCACTGACTGAAGAAACCTGCCGCCGTTGGTTGAAATACGTGACTCCGTTTGCGGCCGATGCAACGGCGGCCCGGGGGAAATTCACGGTGATGACCGACGGCGTCAGTATTCCGGTGATGGATCCGACGAAGATGCACGCTCGAGGTTCCGTCCGCCTGGAGGATGTCAGCATTGGAGCCGGACCCGCAACCGAACAGTTGTTAGGCGTCGCGATGCAGATTCGTTCGCTGTTAAAACCCGGGGCGGGCAATGATGCAAGCGAGCATTTGACCTGGTTGAAACTGCAACAGCAGGATGTGCCGTTCGCAGTTCAGGATGGACGAGTCTATCACGACGGCATGCGACTGAAGCATCGGGACGTTACCATTCAAACCAGAGGAAGCGTCGGGTTCGATCAGACGTTGAGCATGATGGCGGAAATTCCGATTCACGATTCGTGGATTGGCGACAACCGTTATCTGGCGGGACTAAAAGGTCAATCGATTTCGATTCCGGTTGGCGGCACGGTCAGTCGGCCGCAACTTGACCGTAGTGCGCTCAAAAAACTGACGACCGATATCGCCCGGCTAGCGGCAGACAGCGCGATCAACGGACTGGTTGAAGAAAAGCTCGCACCCGAAGTCACCGGGTTTCAGAATAAGGTCAACGACCGGGTCAGCGGCGAGCTAAATGATCTCCAGAATAAATTTCAAGAGGAGATCGGCGGTGCGCTGCTCGATGGGCTTGGAGGCGGCCTGATTCCTGTGGCTCCAGCCAACAGCATTGGAGAAGCAACTGGCGGAGCGGGTCAGCAGATCGGAGACCGGCTGGAAGATGGTTTGAAAAGCGGACTCGACAATCTGTTTAACTTCGACCGTGAATAAGCTCAACCCGACTAAAACACGTGTCCAGCTCGAAACGGAACCGGTGCTTTCTCAGTCGAAACAACAATCGTGCTCCCGGTTGTTGACCCCGTTAGCAAATTTGTCCCGTGTCGAAAACTGCGTTATCATTGACCGCTTGAACCAAAACGCGCGGTCGCCCTGCGGTTTCGCATTCACTTCAACGAACTTTTTCCGAACCGACCGACTGTGAAGTTTCATTTCCTGGGAACCACCGGGTATCATCCGAACGATCATCGGCAGACAGCCTGCATGATGCTTCCCGAGGCGGGAATTGTGCTTGATGCCGGTACGGGCATGTTCCGGATTCGCGATCTGATTCAAACACGCAAGCTCGACATCCTGCTTTCGCATGTTCATCTCGACCATTCAATCGGGCTGACGTTTCTTTACGATATTCTGTACGGCAAACCTGATGTGCGGGTTACCGTGCATGTTGCGGAAAACAAAATCGAAACGATCCAGTCACACCTTTACAACCAGTTGCTCTTTCCGGTTAAGCCAAACTTCGAATTCAGTCCGATCACGGAAAAACCGAACGGCCGGAGCGCACTGGAACTTGAGTGTGGTGCCCGTGTGACGATGTTTCCGGTTGAGCATCCGGGCGGATGTCACGGGTTCCGAATCGATTGGCCCGACCGATCGCTGGCCTATGTCACTGATACGACTGCGGGTGAGGACGCAAGCTACATCGATGCAATTCGAGGAGTGGACACGCTGATTCACGAGTGTTATTTTCCGGACGGCTGGGAGGAACGCGCGGCAATGACGGGCCACAGTTGTTTGACGCCGGTTGCGAAGGTCGCGGCGGCTGCGGAAGCCGGTCGATTGTTTCTGGTCCACATCAATCCGCTTGATCCGTCCGACTCACTTCTCGATCTCGATTTGATTCGCGAAATTTTTCCCAACGTCGAGATTCCAAATGACAAAACGGTCATCGACGTCTAGCAGCCATCAATTGTTTCAGGCTTTTGATGCCGGGGGATTGTGTGTCACGAAACGGCTACGAATTCGTTGGTGGGGACTTTTCCAACGGCTCAAGGCCCGATGCGAGCGGAGATCATTATCGCCTGCATCGCGAGACGATTGCGGGACTGCCTGGAGGATTGCCTTCGCAGCCGGGCCAGCCGGTGTGCGTTCTCGGATCAGGCGGTTGCCGGGATCTAGATCTTCCGGGTTTGGCAAAACGGTTTAGAACAGTTGACCTGTTGGACCTGGATATCGGGCTAACGGCTCAAGCAGTCGGCGCTCTGGATGAGACTGTCCGTTCACGTTGTAGAGTGATCGAGGCGGAGGTTACCGGAGCCATAACGGCATTCGAAAATTACCGGTCGTCGCCATCCCGCGAAGGGTTGGACAAGATAGCTTCGAAGCTGGCGCAAACGACAGGTGAAATTTTCGGTCGTTGGCATCAAAACGAAACTACGGTTTCGAATATCCGGATCGCACCAGGCAGCTATGATGTGGTTCTGTCAACTTGTTTGCTCTCCCAGTTGATGTTGTATGCTTGTAAAAGCGTGGGACATGACGAAGCGATCATTGCGACCATCGCGCCGCTCGTTCGCACCAGCCATCTTGAGCTGTTGCTGGGCCTGGTCCGCACTGGAGGCAACGCAGTTCTGGTTACTGACGTCACGTCGTCGGATGCATTGCCGGAGATTGCGAAGTCAGGCGCAAATCCGACTCAATTGATGACGGAGCATGTTGTCAACGGAAACAACCACTTCCATGGAATGAAACCCCAACTGATCGCCGATGCCTTGAAAACGAGCCCGACCCTCGTGCGCAATGTGGCTGGATCACAATTCTCCAGGGCCCGGATCTGGAACGCCGACAACCGGGACTACCGATGCAGTAGAATAAGCAGTTTGATTTTCTATTACTTCAGTTGAAACACACCGGCGCAGAGAACATGCCCCAGCTTTTCACCCGAATGCCATCGCCAACTTCGTTCTTTTCAAACCCGGCTGCGTGTTCACGTTTTTCCAGCCCGGCGATCCGGTTGGTTATGGCCATTCTTCTGGCCATTTCGATGCTCGCAATCACCGGATGCAGCGGTTGTGGTTCAAAGCCGGCGAAGACCGCAGCGGAAAAGAAAAAAGAGGAAGAGGAAAAAGAGAAGAAAAAGAAGAAGCCCGACTTTCAAAACCGGCAACCGGTCGTCATGCCAGCCGTATTCCCTGTGGCAACCGACGAGAAAATCAATCCGGACGAGACCGACGAAGAGAATAAAAACCGGATCGAACAGGCGATCCGGGAAGCCCGGAAGCGAAACCGGGTGAAACCCGGCCACTGGGCCACATCCTACTTTCAGGTGATCGCGAACAATTTTGACGCGCAGGGTGAGATTGAAACCGGAAGCGTGAACTCGGTCGGCGCGCCCGTCGATGTCGAGCAAACCAGGTACTTCGTGATTTCGACGCGTCCCGCATCGATGCCCAAAGGCCAGTGGCGGAATCTGGAGACGTCGGTCTATCTGCCCCGTCGCGACATGCAAACTTCAAGTGTAACGATTCGCTATGACCTCCAGGCCAAAAGCGGACTGACGATGACTTCGACGAACCAGGGGACATCGATCATGAAACCGCATCAGTATCACTTTGTCGTCCTCACACATCGGCCTGACTTCTACCAGTACATCAATCTGATGCAGGTGGTAACGATTAACGACGAAGACAGTTTCGGGGACGCGTTTCCCCCGTTCTACTATGTTGTACCCAGTCGCGACGGTGATCCGGTCCCTCTGCCCCGCCATGCGTTGAACTGGTCGACGATTGCGTACATCCTCTGGGATGACTACGCCGGAAACGAAATCGAGACTGATCAGCAGACTGCTATGATCGACTGGCTGCATTCCGGCGGACAGATAATCGTCAGCGGACCTGACTCGCTCGACAAAATTCAAAACAGTTTTCTTGCCGACCACCTGCCGGCCACCTACGGTGCAGCCGGAAAAATTACCAAACAGGATTTTGAAACGCTGAATGAGAACTGGTCAGTAAAGGAGACGGGCGAGGGCACGGGCCGCCTGTTGATTACTGCTGACAAGCCGCTACTCGGAATCGAATTCAATCCGCATCCGGACGCCGTTGAAGTGGATGGCACCGGCGGTCTCGTTCTCGAACGTCGAATCGGCCGGGGCCGGGTCGTAGTGACGGCGTTTTCACTGGAAGCCAAGCAGGTGATTGGCTGGCCGTCCTACGAAAGTTTTTTCAACGGCGCGTTGATGCGACGGCCGGCGCGGAGGTTTGGAACGACACGTGACACCACGTTGACGCACGGTTGGGTCGATGACCAGTCGAGCCTGTTTGATCCGCTGATCGGATCAACGGTCCGCTATCTCAGTCGCGACCTTTCCAATTCAGGTACACCCAGGGAACTGCATTTTGATCGTGTTGAGCAGGAAAACACAGGCTGGAATGGCGGGTGGGGCTATAGCTCCTACGTGGACATGTCGCTGCCCGAACAGTTTCGCTTAACCCAGTCGTCCTCGATGCAACGGAATCAGGATGATGTCTGGCACTACGGCGGTTACACCGATACGGCTGGTTCGGGAGTCGGGGGCTGGAGTGATTCGAGCGGGATTTCCAACGCCGCACGAGCAACACTGAAACAAGCCGCCGGGATCTCACCGCCTCCCGCCTCGTTCGTACTCAAGATGCTGGCCGCCTATCTGCTGGTTCTGGTTCCGTTGAACTGGGTGGTCTTCAGGCTGATGGGGCGAGTTGAATGGGCGTGGATTGCCGCGCCGCTAATCGCGATCACAGGCGCGCTGATGGTCGTCAAACTTGCGTCACTCGATATCGGTTTTGTTCGCTCCAATACGCAAATCAGTTTGCTCGAAGTGCATGCCGACTATCCACGCGCTCATCTGTCCGACTACTCAGCCCTGTATACTTCGCTCTCAACTCGCTACAACGTGGAACTCGAAAACCTTTCGGCCCAGTCGTTGCCGTTCGCCTCATCGCTGGCCGAATCAAGTTCAGACAAAGCCAGCCAGCGGGTCACGTTGAACCGGACCCGGGCCAACCGGCTGGAAGGTTTTCAAATCCAGTCGAACTCGACCGGCATGCTGCATACTGAATCGATGATCGATCTGGGCGGTCCGTTTTCGCTGGTCGTTGACGATTCGGCCAGCGGAAAATTTTCGGTTCAAAACGCCACGCAATTCGACGTGCAGGAGGCGGGAGTTGTTTATCGCAAGCCGGACGGCACTTACCAGTCTGCCTGGCTCGGAATAGTACCGGCAGGAACCGTTTCAGCGCCTCTTGAGTTCGCTCCGGTTGCGTCGGCAGAACGGGGAAGTCTCTGGCGTGAGCATGATCTCTATCGCAGCGACCGACGGATCGTCCAGCAGATCTGGAACGAGATGGACGGTGACGACAGCAACGTCGACGGAACTGACCCGAATTCGCGGGCGCCCTATCTGGAAATTCTCAAGATTCGCTCTCATAAGGCAATCGAACCGGTCTGGAGCCTTTTTAAGACGATGGCCATCCGCGAGTTGCCGGACCTCGATATGAACAACGACGAGCAGTCGCTTACTTTCGATCAGTTTTTCAACCTCTATCAAAAATCCAACACGCGTGAAGAAACTAATCTCGGAGCAATGTTTGACGCCGTGAACGATCATCTGGAACTGGAAAAAGGCGAAATGCGGATGATCGGTTCCACCGGAAAACCGCTGGGCGAAACGAGATACGATCCGGAATCAACGCGGGTTGTACAGCAGACGCTGGTCGTTGTGCACTTGAAAAAGGGCGAACTTCCGGCTGCGAGACGGGACCAGAATACGATCGCTGACGCAAAGAAACGTTCGCGCAATCTCGACGACTACGAAGAATCAACTTCCGGAAACTGAATAAGACGACATTCATGATCGAACTTAAAGACTTTGGAAAAGACTATGGCGAATTTACGGCCGTCGAACTGCTGAATCTGAAAATCGAAGAAGGCGAAATGTTCGGGTTTATCGGTCCCAACGGTGCCGGTAAGAGTACAAGCATCAGATTTCTTGCCACGTTGCTGCGGGCGACTCGCGGTGACGGCGAAGTGAACGGGTATAGCGTTTCCGCCGATCCGATGAATGTTCGCCGCAGCGTCGGCTACATGCCCGACTCGTTCGGAGTCTATGACGGAATGAAGGTCTGGGAGTTTCTGGACTTCTTCGCGGTCGCCTACAAAATCGGCCGCACCCAGCGCAAGAAAGTCATCCGCGACGTTTTGGAACTACTCGACCTGACCTACAAACGTGACGATTTCGTCAACGGCCTGTCCCGAGGGATGAAGCAGCGACTCTGTCTGGCAAAGACGCTGGTCCACGATCCGCCGGTATTGATTCTCGACGAACCGGCAAGCGGACTCGACCCCCGTGCACGTGTCGAAGTCAAAGCGCTTCTCAAAGAGCTGCGCCGAATGGGCAAGACGATTTTGATTTCCAGTCATATCCTGACCGAATTGGCCGACTGTTGTACGTCGATTGGCATCATCGAACGCGGCAAACTGTTGATGCACGGGCCGATCGATGAAGTCTATCAGCGTATTCGCGGCAACCAGGTCATCGAAGCCCGTATCGGCGACGGATTGGACAAAGGCCTTTCGATCATTCGCAGTAACCCCGACGTTCGCGACGTACAAGTGGTGGGCGACCGGGTGAAGATCGAATTTTCGACACCCGAACACGACTCCGCAGCACTGCTGAAGTCGTTGATCATTAGTGACGTTCAGGTGATTACCTACGCTCAAAAAGAGCCGAATCTTGAGGATGTATTCATGATGGTCACTAAAGGCCTCGTCTCATGAAAACCCGATCTCGAACTCAACCTGAACTTGAACAAACCAGAACACGAACAGCGTAGAAAAGGAAACCCGCCGCGTTAGCAAGGACGCAGAACTTCGCCACACCAGCTGGCAAAGGTCTCTTCCTTGAATGTAAGTTCGAGTCGCGTTGAAGTTGAAGAACCGTTTCCGGACACTACCAGGCTAATCATGATTTCCGTCGCACTCACAATCCGGGGTCTGTTTATTCTCGTCAGGAAAAAAGTGCGCTTGACCAGCTTGTGAACGGTCCGGGTTCCGTTCGAGTCAAGCTGCTCGAAAAACTCAGTTCAACAGGATCGAGTTTTCCTCGCCGCCGTCCTCCCATTGACGGCGCACTTCACGCAGACCGTAACAGCACAGATCAAACTGTTCGCTCAGTCGATGCAACACGCTGGCTGACGGCGCATCTTCGCGAGTCGGCTCAATCGAACCTGCGATCCGGTAGGAACGTTTGCCATGCGAGCAATAGTTTTCGAATCCAGCCGATTCGCGCCGGAGCGCTTCGGGGTAGACGCCGGCCCAGAATAGAGTGAAGTCGCCGATGTGCTGGTGCATTTCGCGCTGAGCGCCGCCCAGCCGGGCCGAAGCCTCGGAGATCATCTCGGGAATGCTAATCAGCGGACGCCCGGTCACGCTCCGCATCCGGTGCACGACATCGCTGCGGATAAAACGGATCAACAAGCCGCTGACGTAATCGACCAGCGGTGGATCGACGACTCCAAGTTGAGTTTGAAACGTATTCTCGGCGATCCCGGCAAAGTACCGTTGAATCGGTGATTGTTCAGCGTCAGACATCGCACACCCTCCAGCTACTTTCTCCGTAAGTGGACTCCTGCTATTCAACTTTAGGTCGGGGTTTCGAACGGGGTCAAGTCTGTTTTCTCCGAAGTGGTAGCAGAATGCCGCCAAATCAGTGGCAACCCGCAAAATCAGACCCGATACCGTTCAATGACATTTGCATTTTCGCTCCCGGCAATAAGCGTAAGGGGTCAATTTGCAGCAGCGATCATTTTCCGGGCAAACTCGGTTACCTCGTCCGAAACGTCTTTGCGGGATTTTCCGTTCCCGATTGCACCGATTTGTTGGACGATTGCCGAACCGACAATCATGCCGTCGGCGACAGGTTTCAACTGCTGCACGTGTTCCGGCGCGCTGATTCCAAAACCGACACAAACCGGAGTGCGGGTCAGTTGGCGAAGCTGTTGCAACGAGTTGGCGATTCCTGCCGGAAGCTCTGATCGCGCGCCCGTGATTCCTGTGACGGAAACGTAGTAGATAAAACCGGTTGAGCGCCCGGAAATTTCTGCAGCACGGGATTTTGATGTGGTAGGAGTAATCAACTGGATCAAACTGAAATCCACGTCCCGGCATTGTTTCTCCAGCGGCCCCGATTCATCGACCGGTAGATCGGGAACGATCGCGCCGGCAACTCCGGACTCGATCGAACGGCGCAGGTACTCGTCAGTTCCGATGCGATGAATGATCGAGTAGCTGACCATCGTGACAACCGGCATCGAAATTTTCTTTGTCACGCGAGTCAACATCTCGAAGATCGTATCCAGCTGCACGCCGCCGGAAAGAGCGCGGGTGTAGGACGCTTGAATCACAGGGCCATCTGCAATCGGATCGCTGTATGGAATTCCCACTTCGGCCAGATGACAACCGGCCGTATCCAGCCGTTTTAGGATCTCCGCAGTGAATTCCAGATCAGGATCGCCTGCCGTGACAAAGGGCATGAACGCGCGCTTGTTCTGAGACTTCAGCCTTGAGAATAGTTGATCGATACTGGACATGGTTTGTTGTGCTTCGGGCGCAATCGCAATCAGCCTCGCCTGCACCTTTTCATTAATTGTTAATTATTTGCTATTAATAATGGTTATTCAATCGTTCCACTTCCGCTGCGTCTTTCTCCCCGCGACCTGACAGGCAAACCAGGACGATCCGGTTTTTCGACATTCCACTCGCAATTTTCATCGCTTCAGCGACCGCATGTGCCGACTCAAGCGCGGGAATGATCCCTTCGGTTTTCGCGATCAGATCAAACGTCGCCAGAGCCTCGGCGTCATCGCAAATGCGGTATTCGACGCGGCCCGTTTCTTTCCAGTGAGAATGCTCGGGCCCGACACCGGGATAATCGAGCCCTGCCGAAACGGAATGGACATCCTGAGTTTGCCCGTCGTTGTCCTGAAGCACATAGCTGTAGCTACCATGTAGCACGCCGGGCATACCGTAGGTTAGCGGCGATGCGTGCCCGCCAGCCTGTGCGCCTCGCCCGCCTGCCTCGACTCCGATCAGCGGTACATTGGTTTCAACAAACGGATAGAACATTCCAGCTGCGTTGCTCCCGCCACCGACACAGGCAACGACGACATCCGGCATTCGACCGAAGCGTTGATCGGACTGTTGAATCGATTCCCGGCCGATGACGGCCTGAAAATCCCGGACGATCAACGGAAACGGGTGCGGCCCGACAACGCTACCGAGAATGTAATGCGTATCGTCAACGGACGACATCCACTGACGCATCGCTTCGTTCACCGCATCGCGCAGCGTCCGCGAGCCCGTCGTGACCGGGACGACTTCAGCGCCGAGAAGTTTCATGCTGCGAACATTCGGTTGCTGGCGACGGACATCCTCTTCGCCCATGTACACGACGCAGGGGATTCCGAAATGAGCACATGCTGTTGCCGTCGCCACTCCATGTTGACCTGCTCCGGTCTCTGCGATGACACGTTTTTTCCCCGTTCGCATCGTCAACAGCGCCTGACCGATCGTGTTGTTGATCTTGTGAGCGCCGGTATGGTTCAGATCCTCACGCTTGAACCAGATTTGAGCGCCGCGGCAATGCTCGCTCAGCCTGCGTGCGTGATACAGTGGAGACGGCCGGCCCACAAAATCACGCAGCAGTTCGTCCAGCTCTGATTGAAACTCCGGATCGGCGACAGCCTCGCGATAACCGGCCTCCAGTTGATCAAGCGCGGCGATTAACGTTTCGGGTACGTAGCGTCCGCCAAATTCGCCGAAACGCCCGCGCGAGTCGGGAACGGATTCGGACTTTGTCATGATGGGTTCCCGGGACTGATAGAATGCGCGGCGAGAATGCGCGGCGATCGCTCAATGCACAATCCTAGTAGACTGCAATCGATTGACATAGTAAACCTGCGAAGAATCCGGAGGCAATCGATCCGGGAACTAACAACCGGGAGCTAACAACCAGCGATGCCTGAACTTCCTGAAGTCGAAACGATGCGGCGCGGCATTGAGCCTGTGACAGGCGCGACGATCGTGAGTGCGATTCGTTCGCCGTGCAAAAAGAAACCGATTGACATCTCGCCGCGAATCGACCGACTGAACAAACGGATCGCGGGAAGGAAGATCGCAGCTGTCGAGCGGCTTGGCAAACGCGTCGTTCTGCGAATCGACTCAGGTGACCGGCTGATCTTCGAGCCGCGAATGACGGGGCTGGTGCTGATTACCGAACCGCCCGGCGGAGAACATTTGCGTTTTCAATTGCGGCTGAAGAAGTGCAAATTCAAGGAGCTGCTTTTCTGGGACCGGCGCGGGCTCGGAAAAATCATACTGCTATCCGACGCTGAGTATCAACAGAAAATGCTCAGCGGAAAACTGGGCCCCGATGCGATCGCAGTTTCTTTCGACGAGTTTCCCGGTCGTTTCAAGAATTCCCGCCGCGCGATCAAAGTCGCGATGCTCGATCAATCAACCGTCGCAGGGATCGGTAATCTGTACGCCTCCGAGATTCTGCATTTGTCGCACATTCATCCTGCTGCGCGTTGCGACCGGCTGACCCGCAGGCAATGGAAACGAATCTACGACAACATGTATTCGGTGTTGCTCGAAGCGATCAAGTACGAGGGTTCAACGCTGTCAGACGGAACCTATCGCAACGCGCTCAATGAGTCAGGAGGTTATCAGAACGAACACCGGGTCTACGATCGCGCGGGTGAGCCATGTCCAAATTGCAAACGCGGAACCATCAAACGAATCGTCCAGGCACAGAGAGCGACGTTTTTCTGTGCGAAGTGCCAGACAAAAACCGATCGAAAATAGCCGCGCGATATCCGTTCTTCGCGAACGTGCGGTTTCTTTGCTCTATGCGCTCTAGCGTTGAGCCGGTGTCGTCGTCGTTGCACCGGCAGCGTACATCGTTGGAATTGCGGCCTTGCTCACCGGCAGCTTCAGAGTAAAACACGTGCCTTTGCCGACGGTACTCTCAACGCGGATCTTGCCGCCATGAGCTTCAATGATACTGCGGCAGGCGGCGAGTCCCAGGCCGGTGCCACCCTTGCCCGATTCATCCGGACCCGACTTGGTCGTGAAGTAGGGGTCGAAGATCTTGCGAAGCTTGTCCGGGGCGATTCCGGTCCCGTAGTCCCGAACGCTCAAATCGACACAGCCCATTGCTGAATCATGCTTCAACCGGATGACGACCTGGCCACCGTCGGGCATCGCCTGGCGTGAGTTGATCAGCAAATTCAGAAAGACCTGTTGGATCTGGTTTCCAATCGCATGGATTTCCGGCAGATTCGGCTCGGCCACAATTTCACAGCTGATCCGGTACTTCATCAGCTCTCGTTCCATCAAGACCATCGTCTCGTCGACAAGGTTTTCAACATTCGTCGCATCGAATTGTTCGCTCCGGTTGCGGGCCATGCCGAGAACCGAGTTCGTTATCTTCGCGGCACGTTCACCCGCTTTGAGAATTTTTTCGAACGCCTTGACCCGGGTTGCAGGATCTTCGTGGCGCAATCCCATCTTCGCGTAATTCAATACGGTCATCAGTACATTATTGAATTCGTGTGTTGTCGTGCTGACCAGCTCCCCGAGCGCACTTGAACGCTGTGCCTGATTGAGCTGTTGGCGAAGCTGAGCGTTTTCGGCAGTCAGGCGAGTGAGCTTAGCCGGTTGGTTGGCGGATGTCTGGTCAGAGGATTCGGGCATTGGTTGATTCATAGTAATAGTGCTAATGGAGAACTGACGGGACGAATGTCTGGGCAACGGTGATAGCACAGCGTTGACAGCACGGTTTGTAAAGCAGTCGATCGGGCGGGATGTTTTCGAATTTCAGCTACCGGGTCAATGCAGACCAAGTCCGGCAAGACCGAGCCATGTGGAAACTCGGTTGATTTGCCAATTTGATTCGATCTGGGTCGAAACATTCCCTACGGTTATAATCGGCGCGCGAGCCGGGCAACGACAAGGAAATCGTCCCGGAAAAGGATCCGAGTCTGCCGCAGAGGCGACTACCAAAACTAGTCAAGCAAGGAAGCTTATTACGATGAATGCGGTTGAGCAATTCGACGAACTTATCGCTACAGCCACGAACGCTGGTTACCGAATCCGTTATGACAACTTTGGAGGGACTGGCGGCGGCGTTTGCCAGTTCGGCGGGGCGCGATGGCTGTTTGTCGATCTCGCACTATCGACCGAGGACAGGCTGGAACAATTAACGGTTGCTCTGGAGAACGATCGATTGCTGCCCGTTGAAACGCTCAAACGTGCAGCCTGATTTTTCGTGGTTCGCGAACAGGCAGATGTGCGAGTGAGCCAAAAGGAGATTTGCCTGCTGGACGACGTGCGAGGTACAATCCACGTATGAACGCGAATCGGAAACTGCAAAATTATCTAGAAGCCTGCGATCACGAAGACTCGTGGCTGGAATGGTATCGGCTTTCGCCTCTTGAACGGTGGAACGAGTCGATGAAGATCTGGCAGTTCTATCTTCAAATTGGAGGCTCACTTGATCCCGAACCCGATCCACAAAGTCCTTTCGACGCTTTCATCGAACGGGGTTCGGCACCTGCTTATGGGCGGTCAGGCCTGCGTGTTCTACGGCGCGGCCGAGTTTAGCCGCGATTGCGATATCGTGATCCTTGCAGATGACGAGAACCTCAAACGTCTTGATTCTGCTCTCGATGACTTAAATGCAGGTTGTATCGCGGTTCCTCCTTTTGAAACTCAATACCTGGAACGAGGACACGCAGTTCATTTCCGGTGTAAACATCCTGAAGCCCACAATATCCGGCTGGACATAATGACCAGGATGCGAGGTTGTGATTCATTCGATCTGCTCTGGGAAAGAAGAACAACACTTGCGGATGACGAAGGGAATGTTTACGAATTGCTGGGCATCGAGGACCTGGTCAAGGCAAAGAAAACTCAGCGAGACAAAGACTGGCCTATGATCCGTCGGCTTGTCGATGCTCACTACGATCAAAATAGCGATGAACCAACGGATGATCGCGTCCGGTTCTGGCTTCGTGAATCTCGAAGCCCCGAAACGCTCATTCAAGTCGCCGCTGCGCACCCTGACCTTCTTAGGCCTTTGCTCCTGGTGCGACCATTGCTGGAAGAGTCATTGGGCGCGAGCGTCAATGCGTTAGGAAAGGCACTGGCGATTGAGCAAGCGGAAGAAAAGGTGGCGGATGAACAATACTGGCGACCGCTAAAAAAAGAGCTTGAATCGTTGCGCCGCGCCAAACGACACGGTGAATAAACGGCCATTGAGTCAATTCGCTTACTCGTGATACCAGCAACGTAAAAACTGGTGCCAGCGACTGGGCGCTTCGCCGGTGCCGATCGACGCGTCAGCGGAACCTTCCTCCCAGCGACTCCAGATATTGGGAAGCACGACGGTCTCCAGATTGACCAGGTTGACTTGCTGGTTTTCTTTCAGCCAGCCGTTGGCTGCCTCAACGGCGTCGTCGAACGTCTGGTGCTTGCCTTTGTCGAAAACACCCGGCGCTTTGATCTGGTCGGGAACGAAGTCTTTGTATTTCAACATGAGTTCAACCGGATTTGGTTTTGTAAATGCCTGCGGTCTCGATCAGTTTTTCAACGCCGCGCGGCAACAGGTATCGAGCGCTTCGGCCGGTTGCGAACCGGCGCCGGATGTCGTTGCTGCTGATTTCAATGAGCGGAGATTTGACCCCGTAGCTACATGCCTCCGCGTATCGATCCGGCGTCATCTGTGATTCAAGCAAACTTAAATCAGGTTCATCGCAATCTTCCGCAGCCGGTCTGCCAACGACGACCGGAACCGCCAGTTCACAAATTCGTTTCGGATCGCGCCACGTCGAAAAATTCTTTAACGAGTCTTCACCCATCAGCAAAAACAGTTCGTCGTCAGGTCGTTCAACGCGGATCTGTTCGAGCGTATCAACGGTGTAGCTGACACCGCCGCGCTCCACTTCAAGATCGCAAAACACGAATTGCGGATGACCGCTGATCGCCAGCTTGATCGTATCGCTCCGCTGGCGGTCGGTCATCGTCGCACCTTTTTCTTTGTGCGGCGCTGTGGCAGCCGGAACAAACCAGACTTCGTCCAGCGGAATCTGCCGCAGGCATTGCTCCGCAAGAATCAGGTGTCCATAGTGAATCGGATCAAACGATCCGCCGAAAATTCCAATGTACATATTGATGACGTAGAACAGAGTGAGATCGAAAAAGAGCAGAGTGAGATTTCACGCGGGATACGCTTTCAGCTTGTCTACGGCACTGCCCGCAATCTCGACAAGCTGGAAGCGTATCCCGCAGTGCCCCGATGTGTCACGCGTTGTGATATCTTATGACGAGACCGCCGTCGATAATATCCCTGTCACTGCCCGGCCAGCCTTTGCAGCCGGGCAACGTACTGGCCACAAGCTGGAAGCGTATGCCACGTTCCGACGAACAGAAAAGCCTCTTCAATACCGACCCCGGGCCCTGGAACCTCGACGACCAGGACGACTGGCTTGCTGCGCGGATTGCATTTTCCGACGCACCGTTCGGACCGTATGACTACAGTATTCCGAACGAGATTGAAAAACGTGTCCAGCCCGGCGTGCGTGTCGAAGTTCCGCTCGGTCGCGGCAACCGGAAGATGAAGGGTTACTGCGTCGATGTGATCGGGCCTGCCCACAAACTTGCTCCGACCGTTAACCCCGGCAGGCTGAAGCCAGTCACCTCCGTCCTGGACGCGAGGCCGCTGGTCAGCAAAAAATTGATCCGGCTCGCACACTGGATTGCTGACTACTACCTCTGCCATCTCGGAACGGTCATCGATGCGATCGTTCCGCGCGGCGTCCGGGAGAATTCCGGAACGCGGGAGATGATATTCATCGGGTTGGCTGAGGGAATGCTACAGCGGATCGACGAAGGTTCGCTAAAGATTACGCCGAAACAAAAACTTGTGGTCCAGCAACTGGCGGCCGGCGGTGAAGACTGGACTCCACGCGAACTGGCCGAAACCGTCGGCTGCACTCAGGCACCGATCTCAACGCTACGGCGCAAGGGTGTCATTGTAAGTTCCAAACGCCGGATTCAAACTTCGACTCACGAGATCCCGTCAGAAGCGCGCATCGAAGACCATGCGCTGAATCCGGAACAGCAAACGGCGCTGGAGGAAATTGAAGCGAAGATCGAATCAGGCGAACATCGCACATTTCTAATGCACGGAATCACCGGTAGCGGAAAAACCGAAGTCTACATCCGCGCGATTCAAAAAGTTGTTGAACAAGGCCGGCAGGCGATTGTGCTGGTTCCTGAAATCAGCCTCACGCCGCAGACCCGCCAGCGGTTTCGCGCGCGGTTTGATCGTGTCGCGGTGCTGCACAGCCATCTGACTGACGGCCAGCGCGCGTGGCACTGGCAGCAGATCGCCGAGGGCTCCGTGCAGGTTATCGTCGGAGCCCGCAGCGCGATTTTCGCGCCGGCACCGAATCTCGGGCTGATTGTGCTCGACGAGGAACACGACGGATCGTTCAAGCAGGACAAAGCGCCGCGATACAATGCACGCGACGTGGCGCGGGAACGGGCGGTCGAGGAGAGCATCCCGTTAGTGCTCGGGTCGGCAACGCCTTCGCTCGAGAGTTGGCATCGGGCAGGCACCGGCGAATTCGCTTTGTTGAGTCTACCCAAACGCGTACTTGATTACCCGCTGCCGGACGTCAGCACAATCGATCTGCGAGTTGACTTCGGCGGGCGACGGCGGTTTGGTCCGATCAGCCGGAAACTGCGTCAGGAAATTCAGCTGGCGATTGCTGATGGCGGTCAGGTCATTCTGCTGTTGAACCGTCGCGGATTTTCCACGCGGATTCAATGCCCGGCTTGTGGCAACGTCGAATATTGTCCCGACTGTTCAATTCCGCTCACCCATCATCGTGACGATAACAAAGTCGTATGCCATTACTGCGACTTTCAACGGCCGGTCCCCGAACGTTGCAGCGATTGCAATGAACCGGCCATTCGTTTTTCGGGAATTGGAACACAGAAGCTTGAGCAGGAGGTTCAGGCGGCGTTTCCCGACGCGTCAATATTGCGGATGGACACCGACACGATGCGAAAACCGGGCAGCCACGAAAAAGCTCTGGCGAAATTCCGTGAGGGAGAAGTTCAGATCCTGCTCGGGACGCAGATGATCGCCAAGGGACTGGACTTTCCTAACGTCACACTGGTCGGAGTCATCAACGCTGACACGACGCTGCACTTTCCCGACTTTCGCGCAGCCGAGCGCACGTTCGGGCTGGTTACCCAGGTTGCCGGACGATCGGGACGCGGGGAGAAAGGCGGTCGCGTGCTGGTTCAGACGTTTAGCCCGGATGCGCCGCCGATTGTTGCTGCGACGCGTCATGACTACATCGCGTTTGCGGCAGTCGATCTGCCCGAGCGACAGGACCTGCATTACCCGCCGTTCGGATTCATGGCACGGATTGTTGTCCGTAGTGACTCACAAACGGCTGCGGATCAGATGAGTGAACACATCGGTGAGCAGATCGGGCTGAGTGGAGACGTTCTGAACCTGTCCGTTGATATTCTCGGCCCGGCTCCGGCTCCAGTAGAAAAACTGCGCGGCAAGTACCGTTTTCATTTGCAGCTTCTTTCGCCCGAAGCCGGATCGCTGCAGACCGTAATCCGCCGCGCGATGACGACCATTCGAGAGCAGGATAACGTGCAATGGATCGTCGATATCGATCCGCAGGATATGCTTTGAAAAAGGGTTCAGGGTTCGAAAGGCCTCCGCTTGCGCGTTCCCTGGTTGTTTCCTGTTTGTTGTTCTTTATTAATTGTTCACTTGTCCGAACCACTATTCAGCAACCGCTCTGGTTCGAGCAGCGTGACGGTTCTAGAATGGAATCGAGGCGAGTTTCGATTCCGACCGGATCAGCTCGTCCGGTTTTGTTGTCCGCCCCGCAAGAGTTTGCATGTCCTACCGCTCCTTTAAACGCGTGCTCGGCGAATCCAATCTGGAACAGAAGATTCGGCTCCGTTTTCTGGTCTGCCTGTTGATCCTGATTGCGGGCTCGTTTCTCTGGGTCAACCGGATTACCGAAAACCTGATCATCAAATATACCCGCGACAAAGCCCGCGAACTTTCATCAACGTTTCTACTCAAGGAACACCTGATGAAAGTCGCGATCCGCGACGACGTTCCCGGAGTGGCCGACGCGGAACTATTCAATCCGGAGGAATGGGATCTGACCGGAACCGAATTCCAGGCCGAATCGTTGATCCTCAATTCAGGAACGAGCCGGCTGGAAACGAATCCGATCCACGTTGAAGGTCCGGAGGAACTGGAAATCGTCACCGATTTGTCCGAAAGGGTCCGTGCGTTTCAAAAACTCGCTGAATCGCAGCTTGAAAACGGGATGACCAATGAAGAGCTTGACGAACTGGAAAAGCACGAATTCGAAGACCGCTTTGTCGGCACGAACTATGTTTACTATTCGCCGGTTGTGTTCCGCGCGGATTGTATTCACTGCCACTATCCGGTCGACAACGAAGGGCACCGGAGTGAGTTCGAGGCACCGGTTTATGTTCTGCGATTGACGTTGCCCTACGATCGCGCTAAGGCACTGGCAGAGGGGCGGGACGACGTCGTCAGCCCGAAAAGTGCGATCAATCAGAGTCGTGCGATTCTGATGGCGGTCGCGATTTCAACCGCCGTACTATCGGTCGCGGCGCTGTACTGGATCGTTCGTTACATGATCGTCAAACCGCTCGAGCATATTCGTGACGTAACCGAACAGGTCAGCCACGGTAAACTGGACGTGCGGGCTGACGTCGATAAAACGAACGATGAATTTGAAGACCTTGCCAGGTCGTTGAACCGGATGTTGCGCCACCTGCTGGATACTCAGGACAAATTGCAGGATGCCAACGATGATCTGGACAAGAAAGTTGATGAGCAGGCGCAGCTGAATCTCAAACTTTACGAAATGAACCAGGTGAAGAGCGAATTTCTGGCAAACATGGGCCACGAGCTGCGAACGCCATTGAACAGCATCATCGGGTTTTCCGAAGTCCTTGAGGCCGGCAAGGGACTGGATGCAAAGCACGTCCGCTATGCGGGGAATATTCGTAAATCGGGACGTCTGCTGCTCGACTTGCTCAATGACATTCTTGATCTCGCAAAGCTCGAATCAGGAAAAATGGAAGTCAACCCGACGGACTTTACGATCGTGTCGTTGACGAATCAGCTTTGCGACATGGTCCGGCCGCTGGCGGAAAGCAAAGACATTCAGATGGTCTTGAGTGTCGATGACAATCTGCCGGATCTGTTTCAGGATCAGGTCAAGGTCCGGCAAATTTTGACGAACTTGCTGTCCAATGCGATCAAGTTCACACCGGAGGGCGGACGGATCAACGTTTCGGCAACACGGAATGCAGATGAAAATCTTGTACTGGAAGTTCGTGATACAGGGGTCGGAATTGCGGAATCGGATCGAGAGATTATTTTTGAGAAGTTCAGGCAGGGCCTTTCAGCGACAGGAAAGGACTCGTTGACCCGGGAAGTTTCGGGAACGGGTCTGGGGCTTTCGATTGTTCGCGAAATCTGTATGCTGCTGAGCGGAACAATCATGCTGGAAAGCGAAGTCGGCAAAGGCAGCACGTTTACCGTAACACTGCCATGGAATATGAAGCTGGTTCCCCGAATCGATTCCGAACTGGCGAAGACGATCGACGAAATTACCAAACAGCAGAAAGTCGACTTCGCGAGGACAACGGAAACACCAACGCCACCTGAACCCGGTGAACTTGAATAAAAGGAAATCGTCGCGGCGAATGACCTGGCAGAATCGGACGACCCCCGATAACTTGAACATCGATTGGCAGACATTGTCGATCATCCAGCACTCTTAACGACATAATAAGTATGGCAGACAACTCCGGGAATAATATCCGCGCTGACAGTATCGCTGACAGTATCGCTGACAGTATCGCTGACAGTATCGCTGACAGTATCGCTGACAGTATCGAAGTGTATCTCTATACCGACGGTGGCTGCAGCGGGAATCCGGGCCCGGGCGGCTGGGCGTACATTCTGCGGCACCTCCCATCAGGCAAAGAAACCGAATGCTCCGGTGGAAAACCGCAAACAACCAACAATCAAATGGAGCTCCAGGCGGTTGTTGAAGGCCTGGCAGCACTCAAGCGTTCCTGCCATGTCGAACTGTTCACTGACAGTACGTACGTCGGCAAAGGGATGACCGAATGGATGATCAAGTGGAAGAAAAACGGCTGGAAGCGCAAAGAGAAAAACAAACTCGTGCCCGTCAAGAATGAAGAGTACTGGCGTCAGCTGGACGTGCTGGTGCAAAAACACAAAGTCAAATACACGCGCGTCGCCGGACACAGCGGACATCCGGAAAACGATCGTGTAGATGAACTGGCCGTCGCCGCGTATCAGAAATATCTTTAGGCAACAGGAAACCCGCCGCGTTGGCAAGGACGAGTGGTGGCAAGGTCTGCGTCCTTGCTAACGCGACGGGTTTCTTTTTTCACGCTGAAGCTGCGATGTTCGCGTTCTGGTTCGTGGAAGTTTAAGTTGAAAGGTTGTCGCGGCTGTTGCAACTAAATCCAATCAAAACGTCGTCAGGCAGTTTCTTGCTTTTGCGCGCAGAAGCCCTCGACAAACCTGACGTGAACGTCTTGATAGATCCAGCCCAACCGAATGCCTAGCCCTTAAGCTTGGCGTCCCAGTAAGCCGCGCTGATGAATTTCGACCAGCTGTCGTAACGGACCGAGTGCTGTGAGTAGACCGGGTTCCACAACGGGCGAACCGGTTTACGCCGCAGCGCCATGTGCGCCTGTTCCGGAGTCCGGTCGGCTTTGACGTGGTTGCATTTAACACACGCCAGCACACAGTTCTGCCACGTCGATGTTCCGCCGCGCGAACGGGGCACAATGTGGTCGATCGTCAGTTCGTCATTGGCTGGCTGGCAACCACAGTACTGACAGGTGAAACGGTCCCGTCGAAAAAGGTTACGGCGGTTGAATGTTACACTCGATGTCGGAACGCGATTGAACCGGGTCAGCGTAATGACTTCAGGAACGCGAATTCTTTGTGTCACGGCCTGAATAAAAGGCTGGTCATCATGCGGATCGAGAGCCGACCAGTCCGACCAGTCGTACAACTGGTAATCGTCCGGGTCGACCACGCGGGCAGTGTCGTTCCACAGCAACGTCATCGCGCGGTGAACGGGCGCGACATTAACCGGCTGCCAACTGCGGTTTAGCACAAGCGTTGGTCGCTGTAGAACCTCTGCAATCATCAATCATTCCTTTCCAGGGTAACCGACCGGATTCGAACCGGTATGAACCCGGCTCACAACCGGGCGCTTTACCATTAAGCTACGATCACCATCCATTATGTATGAATCCCGGATAAATCCAATTCGTGTTCCGGTGCAATTCGTGTTTGAAAATGAGTTTGAATCGAAAAATCGCGGGATAATTCCGCGATCATTAAATTGAGTGAGCTGCGATTTAAAACCAAAGACTCTGTTTTGAGCGCCAGGTCTTTGCGTTTTTGCGATCTCAACTGAATGACGCGTTGCGCGAAATCAGGTTCGGTTGGCGGTACTAAGTGTCCGGCTTCCAGGCTGTCACTTCAACATTCAACAATCGCGATTCGTTACTCATCCGGATTGGCGATTGAAGACGAGCCACGTCGCGAGAAGTGTTCCGTTTGAAAGTTGCAAACCCCGGAATCGAACCGGACGACTGATTCGAAGTCAGTCATGCATCCATCACACCCACAAGGCATCTGTTGACCGCAGGCAGAATGCACGCGCGCGTTCGCATTGCTTTCTGTTTTCTGCCATCTGGAAAAAGAGGGCCGGGCGGGACTCGAACCCGCGCGTAGGCGCTTAACAAGCGCCCGCTCTGCCACTGAGCTACCGACCCGTGAAAATCCGTCCTGTTTTTTCTAAAAAGAGCGCCCGGAGGAGTCGAACCCTCACTTCCGCCATGGCAAGGCAGTAGGCTACCGCTACATCTCGGGCGCTGGCTGGTTTCGGATTTCAAAGAACAATGTTTCTCGGAGTGAGGCCGGAGGGATTCGAACCCTCAGCGTGCAGGGAAAAAATATGCTGTGTTGCCGTTACACCACAACCTCGAATTGAGTCGAGTTGCGGCATTTATTTCGACGGGTCATACCGGGTTCCTGTTCAGTTGCAATTGCCGGAAAAAAATCCAATCTCAATTCCAGAGCGAAAACCAAGGCAGGAAAAAAGCCCGGAGCGTCGCCTCATTTAACACAGTGTCGCGGTGTTTCAGCGGGAAAAGCAGGTAACTCCGCGCTTGCGGGTGACCGAGAGTTGAATCCGGGCGTGATTCGGGTACGATCGTTAGCTCACTCTCCTTCCTTCAAGAATCATCAATTTCCTCATGAGCGCCACTGGTAAATTTCTGGTTGCCGTTGCAATTCTTGCCGGGGTCGTGGGCTACGGTTTGTGGCTTGCCGGCTCGCGGCGAAGTGTTTGCGAAACCAGCCTGGTAATCAACGCACCGCCCGAAACGGTGTTCAAGTGGATCACAGAACCCGAATTGCAAAAGCAGTGGGTATCGGGGCTCACTGAGTTCCATCCGATTGATGACGACATCAGCGCCCGTGACTCGCGTTCGCGAGTCATTTTCGACATCGACGGGCAGGAAATCGAGTTCGAAAACCGGGTTTTGCGCAACTCGCTTGACGAAGAAGAGGCTGAACCGTCATTCTTCGGCGAGCCGACGGCTGCTCGTCAATCGGAGGATAATCTGAATGAGCAACAACCTGAAGGGATGAGCCGGTTTGCTGACGAGGCACTGAGAGCTACAGAGCAGAGAATCGAAGAAGGGCAGGACTTTGCCATGCCACCCGATCCGTTTCCGGATTCCCAGGTTCTTTTCTTTTCTGTGAAATCCAGGAACAGCCGTCAAGTCCGTGTGTCTGTTTTCACAATCGATTCCAAGGACAACGAACGTTCGTATGTAACGTACCGTATTCGCTCGAACAACCTGGGAATCGGCAAATTAATGTCGGTATTTAGATCTGAAGACCTTCAGGAAAAAATCGAAAACGATGCGCGTAAATTGAAAGAGCTGATAGAGCAGAAAAATGGAAACGATTCCGGACCAATTAGGAGCAGTTCGGAAGACGCCGCGTTGATGCCCGAAAACCTCCGTATGGCATCACCGGAACCAGCGGTCGGCGGTTGAGCGTCGGTGCAGATAAATCAATCAGGAACAAGGCAGAACCAGCGCAAGGACCAACATGACAGCGCAGATTATTGATGGCAAAGCGATTTCAAAAGAAATTCAACGTGAGATAAAAAAGGAAGTTGCCGATTTTACTTCTTCAAGCGGCGTCACTCCTGTCCTGGCGGCAGTGCTTGTCGGTGAAGACCCCCCCAGCGCCGTTTACGTTCGCAACAAAGAGCGCGCCTGCGAACGGGCAGGCATCACCAGCAAGCTGCATCGTCTCCCCGCATCGACGGACACCGCGACGCTGCTCGAACTGATCGATCAGCTCAACCATGATCCGGCGATCAGCGGAATTCTGGTCCAGTTACCGTTACCCGACGCCATCGACTCACAACTCGCGCTGGATGCGATTCTGCCGGAAAAAGACGTTGATGCGTTTCATCCGCAGAACGTCGGCTTGATTTCACAGGGGCGGCCGCGGTTTCTTCCCTGCACTCCGCACGGGATTGTTCAGATGCTCGCCAAGTCGGGGCTGTCTACATCCGGCAAGCATGTCGTAATCGTCGGTCGTTCGGATATTGTCGGAAAACCGATGGCCCTGATGCTTGCTCAGAAAAACAGCGCATTGGGTCCGGAGCTTTGCAATGCAACCGTCACGCTTTGTCACAGCCGGACGTCGGATCTGAAATCGTTCACGCTTCAGGCCGACATTCTGGTCGCTGCAATCGGTCGGGCGAACTTCATCACCGCCGACATGATTCGCCCCGGAGCGATCGTGATCGATGTCGGCATCAACCGGACGGATGATGGTCTGGCAGGCGACGTGGATTTCCGGCCGGCATCGGAAGTCGCCTCGCACATCACGCCCGTACCCGGCGGTGTCGGACGACTAACCGTGACGATGCTGCTTGCCAATACGCTCGAAGCTGCACGGCAACAGCACGAATCGAACGCGATGACCGCGAGTTCATAGCGCGAATGTCCCGCTCGGCAAGCGGGACGTACTGATTGTCATCGCAAAAGTTTTTCAGCGGCATGTTTGCCAGAAGCAACGCAAGCAGCAATTCCGACGCCGCGATAGCTGTTGCCTGCCAGCGCAAGACCGGGAATCGCGTCAACGTAATTTTCGATTTTCGAAACGCGCTCGAGATGCCCGAGATGATACTGGGGCATCGCGTTGTTCCAGCGGTAGACCCTGACAAGTTCCGAATCGCCCTCAAAACCAACCGCCTGGCTTAGATGAGCAATCGCTGATTCAATCAGTTGTTGATCGTTTCGTTCTAGCAAACCTGCCTGTAACGCTCCGCCAATGAAACAGCGGATGAGCAACTTGCTGTCCGGTGCGCGGCCGGGAAATTTGTTACTTGAAAAACTGATGGCGATCAGATCTTTCTCTTCGCATGACGGATACAAAATGCCAAAACCGCCAAAGTCGTTTTTGAACTGCGACCTGTCCGCGCCGATGGCAACGATTGCGACCGAAGCCGTTTCGATGCGGGCAAGTTCCGTTGCCAGCTCGGGCGCGAACGATTGGCACAACGGCGATGAAACTCTGGCGGCAGTCGACAGCACAACGCCGTCAAAACAGCTGGACTCGTGTGATGAACCGGTTGATAACGACCAGTTTGAATCGTCTTTTCCCAGCCCGGTCACCTGGCAGTTCAGCTCAATATTGACGCTGAACTGTTTCAGCCGATCAACCAGAGTATCGACCAGTGAGCCAAACCCTCGAGCCGGTCCGCGAAACAGATTGTAACGAGCACCGCTGGCTGTGCGGTCGGTGGCGGGTGAGTCGAGACCGGCACGAACAAGGCTGCCATACGTTTGCTCCATCTCCAGAAACCGCGCCATCGTTGCCCGCATACTCAATCTCGCGGGATCCGCCGTGTAGATTCCGCTCGTCAGGGGCTGCACAAGTCGCTCATACGTTTCACGTCCGAGTCGCCGTGTGACGAAACTTTCCAGTGATTCATCGGACTCAAGACATCCTCGAGGCACGGACAACTCTTCCAGCAAACGTTGTTTGCCCGACCAGGTTAGCAATGACGACTGGAGTACGGGCCAGAGTTGCCCGGGTTTCATCAGGGAAAACCCGTCAGGCACGGCGTGCAGTTTTTCTTCAAACGCAATAAACGCGCGTTGTTGTATGTCACGTGTCGCAACGAGTTCACCGCCCAGGCCGACTTTTTTGAACAGCCGCAGCGCGTCATCGGGCGTCGTCGCGAACATGTCGGCCGACGTTTCGATCAGATAGTCGCCAGCTTGTTCGGTCGCCAGTACCCCGCCGGCGCGTTCCCGTGAATCAAAGATTGTAATTTCCGACTTCGGATCGAGTTCCCGCAACCGCAGCGCAGTGGACAAGCCCGAGATTCCCGCGCCGATAATTGCAATACGTTTTGACATCGTGTGACGCAACGGTTCTTTCAACAAGCAGGCATTGCCAAACTAGTTCGCTGAAGAAGCTGGTATTCGTTCGTTAAGTGGATCAAATTTTTGCAGCATGTCTCTGGCTTGTTTGTGTTTTGGTATCAAGGTTCAGAACGAGTTCGCGTAGCGATCGTGCATTCATCAACCATCCATTGTTAACTGCTTGCTACTAATGACTGGTCGAGCTATGCCACACGCAACCGGTGCGGAACCAGTTGTTCGTAGAGTTCGCAGCACGCGTTGTAGACTTCGCGAAGATGATCAGGTACCTCGTCGTCTTTCGCCCGGTACGAACCGAATTCGGTCGTGACTTTCACCTTGTTGTACCAATATGCGGCCCATGCGCCATCGGTGTCACGAATGCCGGGCGGCCAGTTGAGCATTTTTCGATTGAAGTCCACGCCAACCACCGAACACAACTTCATCAAAATCCCATCGGGATTTTCAAGCACGTCGCGCCCGTCAATCACAGGCGGCGTCGATCCGGTTTCCGAACGGACCTGATCGAACAGCTCAACTTGTTGCGGCAGTCCCGTATCTTCAACCGCAGGCGAGGGAATGAACTCGATCAGCGACGTTAGCATTTCGCGAGGATCACGAATCAAGAAACAATTCGTCAACGAACGCGTCCATTGCCGATCGACTTCGGGAAGCAGATGATGTGCCATCTGTTTCTGGTACCAGATCGTTCGTCCTTCAGGTATCGGACCGGTCAGCCAGCCAGCTACCGACTGCCAGTCGTGCGGTTGAGACGCAATGGTTTCCTCGCGACCCGGATGTTCGAGTCCGGTTTGCAACAGATAGTGCGCGTACAGCGGTTCGTCACAGACAAAGCAGTCGTCACGATTTTCCCACGCGCGCATCAGTGCAGTTGAGACATTGCGCGGACCGGACCACATCGCTATTCGCATCAATCACCCCGGCTCATTCGTTCCACAAACGAGCCATGATAGGAACCGTCAGGCTGTGCTGCAACTATCGGTCGCTCGCTGCAAGTTCCCGAAAAAAGGCAGTCCGCTACCCTGCTGGACCGTGACGTTCTGACAAGCAGCTAGTTTGGTTTCGTCGCCCTGGTCCGGCAGATTTCCTGATTGACGGTATCTGCCGATCCACTGGCCAAGCAAAAGGCCCACCATCGCCGCAGCAAATCCGACGATCCACATGTACTTCCTGATGTTGGCGTTAAGCACGGGATTCGAAAACGGATCGATCGAACTGTGGGCGCGGACCAGTTTCCATTCGCCGTTTTCTTTTCTGCAGGTGGCTGACCGGTTTCCGCCGTTTGTCGTTTATCTGCCGTTAGAGCATTTGTGGGCCGGGCAGTAATACAGCCAGGCAAAACAGTAGCAGCATGACCGTCGAAAGCCCGGGGCGTTTTCCTGGATTCGTATTCACGTGCAACCTTTTCGAATTTAGCTAATGTACGATTGACTCTGTCACCGTGGATTCCTGACGGTCAATGCCGTGGTTTTTTCTGTGTCACGTTCGCGATGATCACCAGGTCGTAGGCGTCTTCGGCGAATTCGATTTTGTGATAGCTGCCGGCGATACACGTCAGCCGGTCTGATAGCCCCATCGCGTCAGCTGTCTCGTTCGCAACCTCCAGCACACCGGGCCAGTCCACCGCGGTAACCGTGTTTGAGAATCGGCGGCCGCCAGTGAAAGGCTCCAGATGCCGGAACCGGCGCCGACATCAAGCACGGAAATGTTTTTGCGTGCACCGTTCTGCATAAGATGCTTCGTAGCAGCCTGTGCGGCCGGAGTCAGCATCCATCCAAGCAGCCCGGCTTGTTTTTGATAGTGCGTTTCACTTGCGGCCGGATCGTCCATACTCGCGATCGGGATGCCGTCTTTCAAGAATGAATCAGATGAGACCAATAGCCGTTGCCGAGATTTCGATAGTCGCTCATCAGCAACATCTGGGCTACCGTCGTCGCTCGAAAACTTCCGTCGACATTTTCAGCAACACCAATCGCCACCAGCGCATCGAGGACCAATCGGGTTCCTCTGGCTTGAGTGCCGCATTTTTCACAAACGTCGGCCACGGAAACGGCACCCCGCGCGATCGCGCCGATAATTCCCGACTCCAGTGCTGTGTGATAAACGCGGGCGACGCCGTTGGTGTTCATCAGCCGAAAGCAGGTTTCGAGAATTGGGGGATCGTCTGACACTAGTCGTCACTGCTTTCGATCCGGGTTGCCAGCGAAACGGTGAAAATCCCATTGTCGTCAATTCGCATTTGACGTTTTTGAAAACCGGCCAGCGAAACAAGCTGATCCATCTCAGCCGTGCTTCGGCATCGCATCGCCCAGAGTTTTCCGTCGAATCCGTGCAGCGACCGGGCGATCAGTTCCTGCTGCGGATGCCACGGCTGGTTCGTGTAAATCAGCTGACCGCCCGTCCCAAGTGCACGGGCAATGCCGCGCAGCGTATTCAGCACGACATCGTTTTCCGGGAACAGCTCAAACAACCCCGAAACGATTGTAATGTCGGGCGCGGGAGTGGTTGACTCGATCGCAGTATCAAGCAATTCGTCCAGATAGTTGCGGCGAACGCGAATGCCGGTCCAGCCGGGAGAGTTCAGATAGATTTTGTCCGCCAGTTTTCCGAGCGGCGTTATCCCCTGCGGCCGGTTTTCGTAAACGTAATCGAGCATGCGACCGGATTTGAAACCATCGGACCAGCCAAGTCGCATTCCGTCGCTCAGTTTCCCAAGCGATCCTATGACCGTTCGGGTTGCTGAAAAATTCAGCTGTTTGGGATGATAAATCGGTAACGGTTGGTCACGATCTTTTTCGTGCAACACGTCGTGATACATGCCGGGATATTGCTTGATCGTTTTGTCTGTTGACGACAGCCGGTCAAAAAACTGCTGCTGTACGTCGGAGATGCGGTCTGGCAGCTCGTTGATGATTTCCCCGCGACGGGATGTCCGGCCGGCCGCGATCGCAACCATTCCGTCCAGCATGTTGCACCACAGCCGCAATACACACAGCGCTGTAGCCGGTGGCAGCAGCCAGTGGGCCGAGCCGGAGAAGACAAAGCAAACGGCAGCACCGAGCGCGGCGACCACCGATGCGTACGAAACCGGGTCAGGATGGATGTTCCGGTCCACGCAAAACCGCGTAGCACCGCCGGCGGTCGCACGGAACAAACTTGCAATCGGCCGTCTATCCAACGATTCGAGGTCCCTGTTTTTCATTGATCGGCGATTCGCGGTTGATTGAGCTGAATCAAGAAGAAATGAGTCAGCCGGAATTAATCAAACGTCGGACGACCGTATTTAGATTCGGCCTCGGCGATCGCTCCGTTGATATGCGACGGCGTCATCGCGAGGGCTTCGCCGATTTCAGCGATCAATGACCACTCTTCATCGGCAATCACGCCATCGGCCATGGCGATTCTGTACGCCGCAAAAAGAACCGTCTCTTTTCCGCGTTCATTCAGGTTCGGTGCAAGTGCTCGCAAGGCAGAAAGTCCAGCCGGTTCACGCTGGGCCTGGCCAACCTCCTGATTCAACATGTCGTGGGTCAGTTGCTGTCCGCTGAGTTCGGTGTAGGCAGCGATGACCTCGCTGCGTTCCGAATCGAGAGCGTGGCCCTTGGCGACCATCGTCTCGATCATGATTCGCCGCAGCGCAACAAAGTACTCCGATTCGACATCCACAGAAGAAGCCTGAGCTTCGGCCAGCATCTTCTCGGTGTCCATGTCCAGAACTTCGGCCTTAAACTGGTTGCGGCATCGCGTACATTCGACGAAATCCCCCATCTTGTTCAGTGGGATCAGCGGGATGAAATAGAGCGTGAAGAAGTTTCGCACCCGTTTCATTTTGTACGCCGTCTGAGCGGTGCAACCCGGGCAGAAAAACTCACCCCGGTCTTTGGTGTATGTGACGCCGCGCCAGCCGAAAATGATCATATGAATTCTCCAGAATCGCTTGCAGAAGCAACGTTATGCGTCGTTTAGCGAAAGAATTCAATTGCCGAAATCGCCGAGGTGTTTCGTTTCAGGAAACGCCCTTCGCTCAATACGTGACTCGAGTGCCAGGTATCAGGTTGTTCGCGCTGCTGGAATTCAGTCGTATAACCGTAAACCGGCCCGAAGTTATTTTGACATCCGGGAACGGGGTTCAGACAGCAAATTTTGGCCCCGGGGTTGGCGTGGAAAAATCGGGTTTCGCCAAATGGGAACCTGCAGCCCAATGTTGGCCTTCACGCTCCGAAGTGAATTGCCTGATCCGGCTGGTCTGGACTTGAAGGTGGAGCGTTGTAAGATAGAGTGCTTGCAGGCGGTCGCGAGCGATCCGCTGCTTACTTTTTATACAGGAGGCCTAATGGCCAAAGAAGAGTCTATTGAAGTTGAAGGTACGGTAACCCAGGCGCTGGCGAATACGCGTTTTCGCGTCGAGCTGGAAACTGGAAACGAAGTGCTGGCCCACGTTGCCGGGCGAATGCGCAAACACTTTATCCGTATTGTTCCCGGCGACAAAGTTCGAGTTGAACTTTCTCCCTACGATTTGACCAAGGGTCGGATCGTCTTTCGAGAGCGTTAGAAATTTCTGCCGGACCCGTTCTTAACGTGTCAACAGCCTCGCGCAGATCGCTCATCGCATTTGGTTCCATTTCCGTAGCTGCTTTCGTCATTCGTGAAGCACGCGGATGCAATTGGAGGCAGAACGGCCACAAAGCAGATCAGGCCGTTTGAGCTTGCGCAGTATTCGATTGCTCTGCGGAGTCCAGGTAGCCGAGTCGAGTGAGATACGGAGCGAGCCTGCGGTTGACCTGCCGGATCGTTTCCGGCTTGAGTTGGCGAACATGGTCGCCCGGTTTGACGCTACGTTTGTGCGCGCCGGGGTTGTTTCCCGGGCGGAATTCATTGCGGTATCGGAACGCGTACTTGGCGATGATCATCCCCTCGCTCTTGAAACCAAAACGGCCGAATTCAAAGGGTTTGACAACCGCTGAAAGCCAGCCGCGAAAATCGGTCACCATCTGTTCGTAGCGAACGACACAATCGGTTTCGCGTGGTGGACATTTTTTGAAAGACCTCAGCTGCTTTTCCAGTCGCGTTACGTCGCCGGTTTTGTCCAGCAGATATTCGTCCACGCTCACGTTTCGAATTTGTTCGCGTTTTTCAAATTCGATTTCGTAAAATTCCTTGTCCGAGTGTGACCAGCCGAACGAGTAGTATTGTGATACGAGAATATCGCGAGGATCGCGCAACTGGTAAATCCGGCGGATCCGCAACGGTGAATCGAAATCGGTCGGCCAAGGTTTGAAATCTCGCTGCGGGCCTAAGCAGAAATCGTGATTGACGTCTGGAGTCAGCAGATGGTCGTTTGGCTGCACGTAGTTGGGCGAATAGAGCGGGATTCGTTTTTCCCGAGCCAAACGATGTACCAGCTGGAAAAGGAACATCGATGCGCTCTTGTGCAGCGCGTGGAAAACGACTCCGAGCGGTGCCCTGGCCTCGGGTGCGATCTTAGCCGTCGTGGCTGTTTTCAATGTGTTGTTTTCAGTAAAGCCGATGACGATTTGCGGTGTTTCGTGCGGTGTCTGGTCGTTGATCGACGAGCCGTTGAACTGTTGTCTTCGTGCCAGGCTGCATCCTGGAGCGGTGGAGCCGGTGCGAAAAGGCCACTTTCCGTCAGACTGGTGAATGCTTGCACTCTTTGGCGCGTCTTGTCAGTCGGGACATCGGCAGAATAAGCATCGTAAGCTGGGCCACCGTAGGTTGCGTTTTCTTTGCGGCCTCTGAAACCCGTCCGGCCGCTATGGGGTATAAGCGGTTCGGGCAGGTCTGTCGGGAACCCGTTCGGCTCGTCGCAAATGTTGCTTTTTACAGCAAATTTGCATCCTATCGTTGGAAAGTCGATCCCGTTAGATTGACTGTAAACACGAATAGAGGTTCTTCGTTGGAAGTTAGTGGCTGAGCGAAGTTGTGAGCGGAATGGCGCTAGCCACCGGTCGGGTGCGACGGACGTATTGCCGCAAAACCGGCGTCTAGCCCCGAACCGCTCACAGAACAGCCAATAAATTCTCGGAAGAACCCATAAGCACATGGTGCGAATCCGTCGTGTTTTGACAGCTGAAATCAAGGAAGGGCCGATGCAGATTGCCGGCTCATTCAAGGAAAATTAAACCGAAACTCTGAAACTGGAGACCAAAAGTGAAAACGCCTAGCAGATTCTTTTTCACCACGGTGGCCGTTTGCGCCATGGTGGTTTCTTCAACCGGCAGCGCGTTTTGCCAGTCGGCGGACGAGCCGGCAATTGTAATTTCGATCGCAAATATGCAGGAGCAGATCGGCGATGCCAAATACATATTGAAATCCGCTGGAATGGGTAGCATGGAATTCATGCTGAACGTTCAAACAGATTCGTATCTAAAAGGTGTCAACAACGACCAGCGGCTGGTGCGTTGCTTTACTTTGAAGATGACGACCCGACACCGAAATGGCTGGGCTTCCTGCCGGTCGACAACATGGACGATGTGTTGAACACGATCGCACAGAACATGGGCGAAGTGGATGAAGGAGACGAATACACGACAATCGTCAATGATGATGGTCAGGAAATCATGATCAAGGAGATCGAAGGTTATGCCTATCTAAGCGACGATCCTGACATGTTTGATAACATTCCGGCCGATCCGGCCCAGATGCTTGAGGAGTTGCCGAACCGGTACAACCTTGCAGCCAAAGTATTTGGTCAGCGGATTCCTGAAGAGCTGCGTGAAGAAGCGATCCGGTTGATTCGCGATGGCTACGAGGCACAGCTCGACCAGCTGGCGGATGCTGATGAAGACGAATTGCAGGCCGAACTGCGCGAGAAGAACTTTGAAGTTCAGATGGAGCAGATTCGTGGAATGGTTCACGAAACAGAATCGCTCACCGTCGGAATGGCGGCGGACGACGAATCGGAGAGCCTCTATTTCGATATGGAGATGTTCGGGCTTGAAGGAAGCGATTTTGCGAAACGCTGTGCTGCAACGTCCAGTGCCGATCCATCAAGGTTCGGCGGATTTGTTACGCCTGATTCCGCGTTCAACATGAACATGTGTTTCAAGCTGATGAAACAGGACATCGACCAGTACAACGATGCCCTGGATCAGGTGCTTGAGCAGGGAATCAAAGAGTTTGGTGAAGGCGAAAAACTTTCGGTTTCGCAACAGAAACTGGCTGTTAAATCGCTTCGGGATATTGTTGCCGTTGTCAAAGATACAATTTCCGAGGGTACGGTTGACGGTGGAGTGATGATCGTTGCAGAGCCCGGGAATATTAACTTTGCGATGGGAATGCTGGCTGCGGATCCCGGAAAAATTGAAGAAACAGTTCGCGATATCGTTGCGGAACTCGAAAAAGAACTGACGGTGGACCAGATGACTGCGAACCTTGATTCAGATGAATACAAAGGAGTCAAGCTTCACGAATTGATCATCACCGTTCCTGATGATGAAGAAGAAGCACGGGACATGCTGGGCGATTCGGTCAGTGTGATTGTCGGAATCGGATCCGGAGAGATTTACCTGGCTGGCGGAAACAACCCGTTGCCGTTGCTGAAAAAAGCAATGGATGATTCGGAAACCGCTGCAATGGATAAAGCGATTCCGATGCAATGGAATTTATATGTCGAGCAGATTCTCCGTTTTGCCTCCAGCATGGAAGGCGAGCCGATGGTCGAGGATATGGCAGACAAGCTTGCTGAAGTCGGGAAAGACCGGATCAGTATCGTTCTGAATACGACTGAAACCGGCATGAAAATGCGTTTCGATATTCAGGACGGTTTGCTGAAAGTTATCGGCGTTGCCGCAGAGAATTTCGGTGCCGGTGGATTCCAGCCTGACGATGACGATTTTCAACCACAGCCGTAGGCATTGGCTTTGCCGGGAGGTAAGACACGGCTGCAAGGTCGAATCGGATCAAAAACAAGGGTGGTTGCTGTTGAGGCAACCCCCCTTTTTCCATTTGCTGCACGTACCTGCGCAACTTTTTTCAGCCGGTTGCAATCAACTCAGCCGGTTGCAATCAACTCAGCCGGTTGCAATCAACAAGGTGATTCGGATTTCTCCGACCTGTCGGCGCGGAGAATTGGATCGTACAAAGTGAATCGGGCAGATTAGTTAGTGGTAGAAAAAAGCCGGAACCAAATGGTCCGGCTTTTGAATTTGATAAAAGGAGAAGCGTCTTCGCCGGAAGTTCCGGTTTATCGATTTGGGAACGCCCGATTGTTCAACTGGCTTGAGCGGAGATTGTTCGCCGGAACCGCTCGTAGGTACGCCGGCTGCGGCGAGGGGTTCGCTGAAGGATATTGTTCAGAGGGCTGGTATCCGGCGCGATACGGCACTTGCCCCTGACGGGGAATCGGCCTGATATAAGACCTTTGTCCATGCACCGGCGGGTAGGCCTGCACATGGTTGGCTGGCTGATAGCCCGGAGCGGTCTGGTTGCCCGCCGATGTCGGATCGGGAGCAGCGGGGGTTGGCACCGCGCCACCGCCGGCGGGTGTTGGTTGGATCCCGGGACCAAACCCCGGTTCCGGCCCGATGTCGCGTCGGAAGACTCCATCGTTGAATCGCGGTATGCCCGGTCCGAGTTGATTGCCGGGACCGAACTGATTAACGGGTCCTCCTGGGCCGGGGTTAATTGGCGGCCCCTGGAAGCCAGGGCCGTTTTGAAAACCCTGGTTGAATCCCGGACCTTGTTGAAAATTCGGACCTTGTTGAAAATTCGGACCTGGTTGGAAGTTGGGGCCTGGTTGGAAGTTGGGGCCGGGCTGTTGTCGTAATCGCGCCTTCATGGCGTTTTCTGCACGCTCAGCCTGCGCGACCGAATTCATCAGTTGTGGCAGATTGTAGTTGCTCCCGTCGTAATCCTCAGGGTGGATAGCCTTGTCAAGCAGATGCTTGACGTTTTGATTCGTGTTTTTCAGCCGCTGTGAAAACGAGATGTCGTTACCACGACTCCCTCCCCTTTGAGGCGGCCGGTCAGGGGCGGTCATGTATCCGTTGCGATAGGACTGACGGTTGCACTGGTTGCAGCCGCGATTGTTGCAGTTCGGGCAGACGTTGCCCTGTGTTCTCTGGAATCGGTCAACGAGTGGTTCCGGAGGACGCCGGGCAGTAATCGCACGGTCGTAAGCGATTTCCGTTGCAATGTTATTCAGCCAGCCAACCGCTTCGGCTGATGCGATCGTAAAATCAAAGACGTTGGCACTGGAGAACTCGGTGATTGGAGGTGGTTCAACAGCTCCTCCCTCTTCGTCTTCCGATTCAGCGCTTGCGTCCTCTTCGACCCTGCTGGAAACGACATTGATTCCGATGCACCCGAGGCCGTCGTTACCGGCGGCGACCAGAGCGTACTGGCCGTCAGGCACTCCGCTAATTTCGAAAACACCGTAGTTGTTCGTTGTTGTGGCTGCCATAACGGTATCGTTCTTTAGCAACATCACCCGGGTTTGTTTCAAATCAACAGGACGTCCATCGAGCGAATCAAGCTGGTGAACACGACCGACCAAACGATCATCCGCAGTCTTGGCAACATCGTGACTGTTAATTGATGTCGACGGCGCGCCCGGTGGCTGATGAGTTCCAAGACCTTCGAATCCGTATTGATCCGCCGGATTGTCTTCTTCCTCACCTTCGCTGTGGATCCCGAAAACTCGAAACTTGATTGTCGGCGCGAAGTGCCGGATCCAGTCGTTGTTGATGGTAGAACGGTTTTGAAACGCCATCACATCCAGCCGCCGCGCGATGTAGGCTTTGGCGGTGTCGCGATGCCCGAGTACATTCAGACCGAAAACAAAAAATGCATTATCATTAATTCCAACCAGTGAATAAGCGCCCTGGACAACATTGGTGAAACGGAAATTGCCCTCTGCGTCAGTGTTCGCGTTCGTAACCAGACGACCTTGATTCAACAAGTAAACAGTCATGCCGGCCGTGTTAGCACCGTCGATTCCGTAGACCGTGCCGCCCAGCTCGCCATGCTTTTCCGTCATTACCCAGTTGGCTCGCAGGACGTTGGGCAACCGGTCGTTGTTCTCGTTGTCAGTCGCAGCATTCCAGCCTGCAAATTCCTCGTTGACCTCGATCTTCTGACCGGCCTGAGCATCCAGGTCGAGAAAACCCGGGCCGGCTATGTCCTGATCAGAACCAGGCGTCGTGGTCTGGTCTTCCGGAACATCGACCGTCATCGGGGTTTGCAAATCACTGTCGCCAAACGGCTGCTGTTGATCGTCTTCCTGTTCCTGAAGCCCGGTTGAAGCCAGGATGTACGGTGAATTTCTGAACTCCGGTACTTCCGGAAAACTCTGATAAGACTGCGTTTGTTCAGGTAGCGTTCGAAACGGATCCTGTGCGAAAAGCCCTGTTGTGGTCACCGCCACGGTGAAGATCGCCAGCAAGAGTTGACAGGTTTTCTTGAACATCTGTTTTTATTCTCGTACTTAACAGGAATCTTTGATGGACTGATACGCACCAGCTGCGATTCGCTGTATGTAGCCGCAGACCGGAGTCGTACTGATCTCAGAGATCGGAGAATCGTTACCCCTTTAGCAAGCTGCGATTCGGAAAGTCCCCTTCATTTGTCATTTGCGGTGTCGCTCGCAACAGAATCAATTGCCGCAGGGATTCAGGCGGTTGTGCACAATCAACCGGCTGCGCTGGTCAAATAAACTGGTCGAGCAAGGTTGCACTTGTTGACACAATCACGTGCCGACGATTCAACCCGTCAAATCGTCCAACCGGGTCTCAAGCAGTTCGACGGTTTCCTTCAGCCCGGAAATTTCCTGTTCCAGACAATCGATGCGATCGGCAAAGTCGCTGTCAGACCTGGCTGTCGAAACCGGGGTGTTCTGATTGGCAGCCGTTTCTGCATTCGCCGCAGCTGGAGATATTCTTTGTGACGATTGTTGCGGCGCATTGGTTGAAGCGCGTTCGAACTGTCCGCGAATCCGGACCAGTTCATCCTCCAGATATAGGTTGTGCGTCACGATCTGCCCGCGACCGGGAGGAGTCAGCTCAACGACCAGGTTCTTGCCGATCAACGATGCCAAGACCGGTTTAAGATCGCTCAGTCCTGCGATTTTTTTCATCCGGGAGGCTCGTCCGCGTAGATCTCCCAGTGTCTGTTCGCCACGCAGCAACAGCTCGGCCATCACTGCCATCTCCGTTGCGTCAACGCCCAGCCACTCTGACATGTATTGACGGTCATCGGATACGAATCCGGCGTCGTCTTTGATTTCTCCACCAGAACACCGGCCACACGTCGCTGGAGCGATTTCAACGGCTGCCATTTCGGAGTTTCGTCTTCCTTTCCGGCTTCCGTATCGATCACTTTTCCGAGCTGCAGTTCACCGGTTGATTCCGGACGGTCGGTTTTTGAAGCGTTTTCATCCTGGAGTTTGTCGTCAGGTGAGTTCATTGATTCTGTCGCTTGCATGAGATTGACTGAATGATTAGCTTCGTCGCCATGAAACCGCTGCGAACGACTACTCTGCTCGATATCATCGCCGGACGCCGGAGGGGTGTCCTTGCGAGCACTGCCCGGATCGTGTTCGGCATGGCAACGCCATTCTACCGTTTCGGCGTGTGGTGGAGAAACCGCCGCTTTGACGGCGACCCGAGTTCAGTGATTCGTGTTCAGGCACCCGTGATATCGATCGGTAACATCACGACCGGCGGAACGGGCAAAACACCAATGGTGATTTTCGTCGCCAAATTTCTGCGTTCGCGGGGGTTGCGCACCGTCATCATCAGCCGTGGCTATGGGCAAATCGAAAACAACAGTACCACCAGAGCCGGACAAACCGACGTAGCTTTGCGCAATGACGAAGCGCTGGAGCTTGAGCATCGTTTGCCTGGTGTTCCGCATTTGCAATCGCCCGATCGGGTTCGAATCGCAACCCGTGCGATCAACGAATTTGACGCGCGGGTGATTCTGATGGATGACGGGTTTCAGCACCGTCGCCTGGCTCGCGATCTTGATATCGTGCTGATCGATGCGCTTGAACCGTTTGGATTCGGAAGACTGCTGCCGCGCGGCCTGTTGCGTGAACCGGTCAGCAGTCTGCAACGCGCCGATGCAATTATCGTCACCCGCGCCGATGCCGCCGGCGACGAAGTGCGTTCACGATTGTCAGCGAATTTGAAAGCGATCGCGCCTAACGCGGTGCATGCAGTCGCTCGCACCGTTTCGTCCGGCTGGATGCAGTTCGATGACGTTTGCTCGAAAGACGGTCGGCCGGGGTCGGGCGACACCGTGTTCGCATTCTGCGCGATCGGAAACCCGGACGCCTTCCGCCACTCGATCGAAGCGACCGGAGTCAGGCTTGCCGGGCTAACTGTCTTTCCGGACCACCATGTCCTGACGATGGCGGAGTTTGAACAGATTGCCCGTGACGCGCTCGAACAAAACGCGACCGCTATCGTCTGCACGTACAAGGATCTCGTCAAAGCGCGAGTCAACCGGATCGCGCTGTTGCCTCTTTTCGCGCTGATGATTGAAACGGAGTTTGTGTCCGGTGGCGAAGAACTTGATGAGTTGATTGCGAGTTTGGTGGATCGGTCAATGAATTAGTGCGTTAGCCCAGTACTGGTGGACTCCGGCGGAATATTGACAATCCGTTTAGGAGGATGCCATGAACACGAAAATCAAACAGAACCGTCAAACATTCAAGGAAGAGTTTAAGCGAGAAGCTGTGAATCTTGCAGTGACCGAAGGCTACTCGTTTAAGGCGGCAGCGGAGGCCGTAAAGGTCAGTGGCAACAAATCCTGCCGCCTTTGAAGAGAGCAACAACGAGTTGTGCGTTCCGTTTAGCGCGCGATGATCAGCTTCTCCGTCGATGTGAGTCCGCTCCACCGGAATTAGAATATCGAAACGCGCTGCGAGCACACCCAGTTCGTAGGCCGACGCATCGGGAAGCCGATTGACGAAACTGTTTTCGCCACTGGAAAGTTCGGCGACCGGCTTACAGACACTGCCGAGTACCGGGGCTGCGAATTTCACAACGGGCGATCCGGTTCCCGGCGGCGCGATAAAGACGGCTCTACCCGCATTGTCAATCTGCTGCCCGGCAAATGCCGTTCGCACAAGTGCCGTTCCCATGCTGTGCGCGACGATGTGAACTCTTTGCTCGCCGGTGAAGGTTCGCAGAAACCCTGCCAGCCGCTCAGCATGCGTTTCGATCGACCCGGCAACACTTAAATAACCGAAGTTGTGAACACGAAAACCCCGGGATCTGAGTCGCGCACAGAGCGGCCACATCCAGATCCGCTTGCCCGCGAACCCATGAACAACGATGACAGGATTACCTGACGAGCTGTCGGAATCAGAGTTGAGACAACGGCGAGTGATCATGGAGTACCCTGTGACGATGAAGAGGCAAACTGAATCTGTGTTATTGAATTTGGTGTCTTAGCGTTCGGGCAGTTCGTCGAGCCAGAACTCGCGCGTTTGGCCCTGCCGGTTCGCCTGTCGCAACACACCGGTTTCGACTTGCAGACATGAGAGCCAGCCGTCGCCATACGCCCGCGTATCGATACAAACCGCATGCCCGGTAACCAGTGGCAATCCTGACTTTTGCGACGTATGACCGCAAATCATTGTCTTTCCGGACTCATGACATGCCGGATAATTGAACGACTCCCAGTACAGCATTAATCAAGCTTTTTTGCGCCTAGGCGGGAGCTCAAGCTTGGACGGAACGAACAATGGCTGCACCTGGCCACGAAGAAAACGGTTGAATTCGTGACGGCAACAACCCGATCGTTCACGGCGCTTAAACAGCAACCCCAACCTCTTCACCGACTGACCAGTCTTTCGGGTCGTCGCTGTTGCGGATGACTTTACGATAGATTGTGTCGCGTTCGATCGGGTCGCGGCCCGCTTCGCGAATCAGATGCTCAAGCCGTTCGACCGATAAAAATTCCGGTGTCACCGCTCCGGCATCATGATAAATCAGCTCATGGCGCACCGTGCCGTCCAGATCATCCGCGCCGTATGAAAGTGCGGTCTGCGCGGTGCCGATGCCAAGCATGATCCAGTACGCCTTCATGTGCGGTACGTTGTCGAGCATCAGCCGGCTGATCGCCATGGTTCGCAAGTCATCCAGGGCCGTTGGCTTCTTGATATGTGACAGCCCGGTATTTTCGGGATGAAAGGCAAGCGGGATAAACGTCTGGAATCCGCCGGTTTCGTCCTGCAGGTCCCGGAGCCGAATCAAGTGATCGATCCGGTGAAACGGTTTTTCCACATGACCATACAACATCGTGCAGTTCGTCTTGATTCCCAGCTGATGAGCCGTGCGATGAATGTGAATCCAGTTGCTTGAGTCCGCTTTGTGTTCGCAAATCTGATCGCGAACTTCCGGATGAAAGATCTCCGCACCGCCGCCGGGCATACTGCCGAGTCCGGCGTCACGCAGTTGAGTCAGAATTTCCGAGGCCGGTAGTTTGGTCAGAAATTCGAACCAGTTGATCTCGACTGCCGTCCACGCCTTGAGATGCAGTTTCGGATAGGCATCGTGCAACAGTCTTACCAGATCCAGATACCATTCGAATTTACGCTGGTGGTGCAGCCCGCCGACGACATGCATTTCGGTGCAACCGTTCTCAATGGCCTCCTGACCGCGCTGGAGAATCTGTTCGTCGGACATGATGTAGCCTTTGTCGCTGCGCAGGTCGCTGCGAAACGCACAGAAGATACATCGATAGACGCAGATGTTGGTCGCGTTGAGATGCGTGTTGATGTTGTAATAGGCCGCGTTGCCGTTGATCCTCTCGCGAACCAGATTCGCCAGCTGACCGAGATCGTTGACCGGAATTTCAGGGTCGTACATCAGGGTGCCGTCATCGAGCGACAAACGGTCGCCGGCTTCAACTTTTTCCTGAATCGGTTTGAGGCGGGGGTGCACGGAGAAAATCATGGCAGTAATTAATAGTGAATAACAACAAGGAATAATTGACTGAACGCGGGACACGTTGACAAGCTGGAAGCGTATCCCACGCAAAGCAGAACCGCAACGATCCGTCTCAGATAACCAGCAAATCAACGGCTGCGACCACGAACAACCCAATGCTGACCACCGCGTTGACGTTGAAAAACGCCGCGTTTACCCGAGTCAGATCGTCGGGTCGCACCAGACGATGCTCATAGACCAGCAACAACATGACCGCCATCACGCCGACGATGTAGACCGGTCCCAACCCCGTTTCCGGCCCGATCCGCGAATGCAAACCCGGCAGGAGAAAAAGCAGTCCGATCATCACAGCGTGACAAACCGTCGCCAGATTCAATGCTCCGGAAACCCCAAGCGCAACGGGAATACTCTTCAGCCGCGTCTGCACATCGTATTCATGATCCTGACATGCATAGATCATATCGAATCCTGCTACCCAGAACATGACCGCCAGCCCGAGGACTATTGCAGGAACCATGTCCGAAGGGTCAGCCATCACGATTTCGCCGCGCACTGCAATCCACGCGCACAACGGCGCGAGCATCAAAGCCAGTCCGAGCCAGAAATGGGCAAGCGATGTAAACCGTTTCGTGTAGCTGTAGGCAAACAGAATCGCCAATACCGGTAGCGCGACAACCAGCGGAAGAATGTTCGGCAGGAAGAAAAGCGTTCCAACCAGGTAAACAAGCGTACTGATGACGGTAAATGAGACGACCGAGCTGACTGAGAGTTTCCCCGCAGGCAGGTGCCGTTCGGCGGTGCGCGGATTGTCCGCGTCAATCTTGCGATCGACCAGGCGGTTAAACGCCATCGCCGCGCTGCGGGCTCCAACCATACAGACAATAATGCCCAACAGATGAACTGATTTGAATCCGACTTCCAAGCTCTCCGGCGTTGCCGCAACCCAGGCCATCACCGCCGCCAATAAAACAAACGGCAGCGCAAAGACGGTGTGGCTGAACCGTATCATCTCGAGCATTTTGCGAACGGTTTGCATTTTGTTAAGAAGAGTTCAGGGTTCAGTAAACTTCCGCTTGCGCGTTCATTAATCGTTAACTATTTGCAGTTCATTATTAACTATTCACTTCGAATTACTCAGCGATCCGTCCCACATCGCAAACACACTGACCGGAGCTACGTTTACCCGCCCCATCGCCGCATCAACCGATGTTCAATTCCTAAATGGTCCAGCATCCTCGCCACTAAAAAATTAACCAGATCATCGACCGAGTCATAGCCGTGATAAAAACCAGGCGATGCAGGCATGACCGTTGCTCCAGCCGCACAGACGGTTCGCATGTTATCGATCTGGATCAGCGACAACGGCGTTTCGCGCGTGACCAGAATCAACGGACGGCGCTCTTTCAAATGCACATCTGCAGCGCGCTCGATCAGATTCCGCCCCGCTGCCGAGGCAATTCCGCTGAGCGTACTCCCGCTACACGGACAAACGACCATCGCCCGGGTCCGGTGTGAACCGCTTGCGACCGGCGCCATGAAATCCTTGTATTGATGGCAGGTAACGCCGCGCCCGCCGGCGTAGTCCGGTATGAGATGCTTGAGTTGAAACTTGTCGAGATCAATTGCACGACCGAGTTCATGCTCGATCACTGTCCGCCCCGATTCGCTGATCGTCAAATGCACGTCGATCTCTGCGTCAAGCAACGCTTCGAGTAAACTACAGCCATAGATCGCGCCGCTCGCGCCGGTAATGGCAAGGACGACTGGCAGATTTTCGGAGTGGCTGGTCATGTTAGATGGAGCGGGGGAAATAATTAACAACGAATAATCAATTGTGAATAATTAGTGAACGCGCAAGTGGAACGTCACCGCACCTGAACCTTGAACCCTACTTCACTCCAACATAAAGTGTCGCGATGCCGAACGTCAGCGGATAAAACTTTGCCGAACTCATGCCGGCCGCGATCATCTTTTCTGTCAGAGCTCCGTAGCACGGAAATTCGCCGACGCTATCCGGTAGATACTTGTACGCACTCGAATCATTCCGCGCGAGCGCCTGACCGATTCGCGGCAACACATTCTTGAAGTACCAACCGTAGGCAGCTTTGACCGGTTGCCGACGCGGAATCGAAAACTCGAGGATCGCTACCTTTCCGCCCGGCTTACAGACGCGGGCCATTTCTCTCAGCCCAAGGTCCGTGTCCGCGACATTTCGAAGCCCGAACGCAGCTGACACAACCTGAAACTGATCGCTTTCAAAAGGCAGATTCTGGGCGTCGCCTTCAACGAACGTCACATCGCGACCGGACTTCACAGCTTTCCGACGGCCGACTTCGAGCATCTCAAAACAGAAGTCCGATCCGATCACCGGAACACAACCATCGGTATATTTGTGAAACGAAAAAGCGAGATCGCCTGTCCCGCTGCAAACGTCCAGTATTGGATCCGTGCGGTTCGGCTTGAGTCGGCGCACCGTTTTCCACCGCCAATACCGGTCGACGTTCATCGACAGCAAATGATTCATGCGATCGTAGTTCGGAGCGATTTCGCCGAACATGTCGCGGATCTTCTGATTGGATTTATCGACAGCCAATTTTTTCAGGGTTCGGGGTTCGGTACTCGGTTCGGCAAACTGGAAACCTGGCGATTTCCTTCTCTGCTATTCAAAACCGCAGCAACAACGATACATTAACGAGCCACCCGGTAACACGTGCCACCTGCCGGTTTCTCATGAACTCCCACTCATTTCACGTTGCTCTGATTCCTGCGGCTATCCGACCCGAGTGGCTTACGGGAAGGACCGTGATTGTGGTCGACGTGCTTCGGGCAACCTCGACCATTGCCAGTGCGCTCGCGGCAGGCGCGGATTGTATTGCTCCTCAGCCGGACATCGAATCAGCCAGAGAAACACACCGGAGACTCGGTCCGGAATCAAGGATCGGTGGCGAGCGGGGAGGACGAAAGGTCGATGGCTTTCATTGCGGCAACTCGCCCGGCGAATACACTCCGGAGTTGATTGCAGGCCGCACACTGATCCTCGCAACCACCAACGGAACGGTTGCAATGGAATGCTGTCGCGAGGCGAAAACGGTACTGACCGGAGCATTCGTAAATCTCAGTGCTCTGTTTTCGCGAATTGAGGACGAACCTGAAATCACTGGCCGATTTTTTCCGCACCGCACATGGCGGGATCAATCTGGTTCGGATCGGACACGACGCCGATGTTGAACTCGCGGCCGAGTTGAACGTCTTTGATGTTGTACCCGAACTGGATCTGGAATCCTGGACCATCCGGATTGTTTAACAACAGTTGATGTCGAATCCGGGTTTTCAGACAAGTCAAATCCGAACTTCAATCCTCCCGAATACGATTCCAAACCGTGGCTGTCGACGACATCATGTTTACGCGCAGCGGAATCACTCGATGATCGCCGGGATCGCGGGATCGTCACTCTCCGGATACACCGGAGCGCCGAGAAAACCACCTGTTTCATAAACGAGAAACTGGAACTCGCGGCCCACGAACGCGGTCTCATCATCCACGCGTTGGTTTCTTCGATTCGAGAACTGATCTGAATGTCGCGATCACTGTAGTAGTCGGCCGTAAAATCTATGATGACCGGGTCCGCTAAAGAGATTCCGTTGACTGCGGTTACTGAGAGTCGATATTCATCATCGGAATCACTCATCCTGTTGTTCTCATGATTGGCAACAAGTGTGCAGCCGACACGACAAGCGGTGCCAAACGGCAGTCCGGGTTTCCCCGCATGAGGCACCTGCGGCCCGATCACGACTTCGGACAGCAATGTGGCGTCCTGCGCATGAGTCTCGATTGGCGCCCATCCGGACGGTTGTTCCCAGGCGCAGTCTTGTCCTGCGCCGAGACGGTTTCGGGGATCAAGATCGGCAAAATGCAAAAACAGAGTAGTCCGAATCGCTGAATAGCTTTCATCATGATTCCTTTTGAAACGGAAGACGGAAACCGGGTTGTCGAAATGCTCTAGGCGATCGCGCAAACGATCACTGCACTCGCCTGTCCTTGCGGCGTGATATTCAGATTCAAGAAAGTGGTTCCAGAAGGAGTCGTGTCGTCGGTCACAATGTTGACCGGACATTCCGGATCGGGAGTGTCATAGTTCAACGTCGAAAACAGCGTTCCGCTTTGCAATGCCGAAACGCTGGCGGCGATTTCCAGCATTCCGCTGCCGCCGCCCATGTTGCCCGTATAACTTTTTGCTGCAACCACCGGCATATCGGCACCGAACCGGCCTGCGATCGCTGCCGCTTCTTCTTTATCGCAACGCGGTGCACCCAGGCCGTGTGCATGAACGTGACCGATACCGCCTGGTGTCAATCCCGCCGTTTCCAATGCTCCGTCGATCACATTTTCAAGTGCTTTCTGATAATCGGCAACTCCCCGGGGCGAAGCGACCGACGAAGAACCGTAGCCGATAATCTCACCCAGCAGATTAGCGCCGCGAGCAACTGCGTAGTCGTAGTCTTCGAGAATCAACACTCCCGCGCCTTCAGCCAGTACCATTCCGGTACGATCACGGTCAAACGGGCGACTCGCGCGCGTCGGATCGCCTGCGGCAGGTTCCTGATGGCGATCGGCAAGCTGTTCCTGCAGTGAAACATGAATCGTGCGCAGACTTTGAATCCTTGAACCTGTTGAACCGGCGACCATGACATCTGCAACGCCGCGACGGATCGTCGTGACGGCTTCGGCGACCGCAAGATTGGCCGACGCCTCGCGCACTGTCATCGAGTTGCTCGGACCGCGCAGATCATTGAATATCGCAACATGACTGGCAGGCATGTTTGGCAGGTACTTGAGCAACCACAGAGGCTCGACCCGTGTCAGTCCTTCTTCAGCCCAGTCGTTAAAATCGAATGTGCCATTGTCGTCCATACAGTGACGAACACCGGACGCATATTCAAACGGCTCGGTAATGATGTAGTCGCTCCCGAACATCGTTCCGGTTCGTTCGGGGTCATAGCTTCGATTTTCACTGGTTGTGTTTTCGTCAATCAAACCGGCATGATTAAGTGCCAGTTGTGCGGCGGCGACCCCCATCTGGATTTCGCGGCACATCAGCTTCAGGCCTTTTTTGATATTCCGCTTCGTCATTTTTTCGAGCGGACCGAACTCTTTGACGTCGCCGGAAAACTCGCGAGCTTCGCCGCCGATATCGGAAGGCAGATCTTCGGTCGGGACTCGCTGGATCAGGTCTACGCCGCTGCGGCCGTCGCGCAGTGCGCTGTTAAGCGAATCAACGGAATTGCCCAGCGGAGAAATCAGGCCGATGCCTGTGATGACGACGCGACGGTTATTCAAGGCCATGTACGTTTACGGGTGACGGTATAGCAGGCGGTGACAAATGACGGCGTGAAATCCTGTGACAAAGTTGTTTTGTGATGCGCGTTGTTTTGTGATGCGCGTTGTTTTGTGATGCGCGTTGTTTGTGATGCGCGTTGTTTGTGATGCGCAAGATCTATTTCGATACACGTGCCAGCGCACAGCTTTGGCAACGTTCAGGGGTCTCAATTTTACGCTCAGAAACGCTTACGTCGAGGCTGTCGGGGCTGAATTAGCTGTTTAATCGGCTGACCTAACGCTGGACCGGAACCAATGCCGGAACTTGAGCAGAGGTTCTCCCTGCTTCGTCGGCCGGACCTCGATACTCGATGAACAACAGCGCGTCGGCACGTCCGGGTCTCTTTCCAAACAGGGCAGGACGATTGCCAAACTGGACAGCTTCGTCGGGCCGCGCGACCACGCCGCAGCTGAGTAGAAGCACCTGATCGTCCGGCCAGCGAAAACGCTCGTGAAGTTTCCAGCTGACCAGCTGAGGAATATTCAGCGTCATTTGGCCGGCCTGCCCGGTTGCGTAGTCCGGCACCTGAACATTGACGGGAGTCAGTTTCTCAACCTGATCGACATCACATTTGATTGTCGCTTCGATGTTGTTGCCGTCACCCGCTGAAAGCAGGCTGACCGACAACCGATAACCCGAATCAATCGTACTCAACAAGGGCTGATACGGGGATGTCGCTGTCGGGGTCCAGCGAATGCTCTGAACAAATTGAACGGGCGTCGTCTTCTCAATGACAACGTGCTGTCCCTCGTTGACCGTCACACGTCCTCCGCTGTGCTGCTTGAAGTCGCCGCGCCGCGCTAGCTGACCGTACAGAATCGCAGCGTTCTCTTTTGAAATCATCCATGCCTCGACACCGGGTGACTGGACTTCGACCGGTTGCAGCATGTTGTAAGCCTGGCTGCGCCAATTCGGATTATCGACCGTGCATAGACTGACGTCCAGGTTTTGAGCCTGTCCGCGAGTCCGGACAAATCGGTCGACGATCGGGCGCACAACGTCATGAATTTCAGGGGTGTGATAAACGTACAACCGGTCTTTCTCGGCATTGAGAATTCCAAGCGGCTGGTTGAACCACATCTCGGTGCCTGTTTCCAGCAGGATCCATTCGACAATCGCCTGCTGTGGATGATCGACGTTTTGAATCCGCGACGTGTAGGGCGAAATATCATACTCACGCCAGATCTGCCCGGCGGAGTTGGGCAGCATATTTCTGTCGCGGGATATGTCGACGGAAGTCCGTTCGTTGAACGGGTTGTTGGATGCGACTCGGGCAGCAGGCATGCCGGGACGCGTTCCGGTTTCCGGCGAGTTGCCGTTGCCGATGGGAGGCGTCTGAAGCGCCGGGACCGTCGACGCGAGGCCGTTGTCTGTTGTTCTCTGTTGGCGGGTACCTGAGTTTGAGCGCGGCGTCTGATTCCAGCTGCCTGTGTTTCGATCGTTAGAGTTCTGGCCGCCCGTGTTTTGATTGAGCTGATTCTGCTGTGAGAGAATCAAAGTCCCTTGATCACCGTCCGGTGACTGGACGGCAGGCGCGAACGCTGGTCGCCACGGTGCGGGCTGGAGGCGCGGGTCCGGAACGGTTTGAGCGAAAACGGGTCCGACGCATGACAGTCCGACCAACACGACCAGATGGAATTTCAGCGCGGTAAACCTGTATGCGGGCTGGTCGGCTGGAGAAATGCGGCTGCCAAACGCTGGTTGCGAAGTATGCATAGTGTTTTTGTCCGGGTCTTGAGCGTTGACAAACTGCTACTGCAATGTTCCAGCAAAAAGTTCGGATCAGAAAATTGGCTGGAACAATGTACTGGGTACTTATTGCGTGGCGGAGTATATGGACGGCATGGCTGACGAGACAATACGGATCGAGTCGTTTTCCGCTAGCTGCCCCGGCGAGCCGCATGCCTTTGGGGCATTTTGACGAAGCTTCCTACGACGTTCGAGAAGTCCTATCCGCGCGTGTCGCATCGAACTGATCGGAAAAACCGTGCGAAATACGGCTGCGATCGTCCCTGCAGGTCGAGAAAAGTTGTCTTCACGAGTTCAATAGTGGATAATAGGGAATGGAACAGGGGCGAAAGGGGCATTCTCATTGGAAAACCAAAGTTCGCGGGAACATCGCAGCGGCAATCTACCGGTCGGGCGTGCGCGCACCAACCAGGTGCCGTCAGTGCATGCACCTGAAGCGCGAGGTGGCATGTCGAGTAGTGATCTAACGAGTAGCGACCCGGCAAAAAGTGGCTCAGCAGGAATTGAAATAGCGCAAGCCACTGGCAGCTCACTAACGGGGAAAATCCCTGTCGCCAAACGCGTGGCTGGCAAACCCCCTGTTGTTGCCAAAGCTGTCACGCCGCCAATCGCAGCTCGGCCATTACCGCCCGTTGCTGCGCCGATTGTACAGGCTCCATTTCCTGTCGCCCGGAGTGCTCCAGCATCGCCCGCCAATCAGACTCGGCAATCAAGAACGCCCGGGCGGTTACCGGTTGCCATACCGCCACAACTTCCTGTCATTCTGCCCGTAGCGCCTCCGGCAGCAACCGTTTTCGCGACCGAAGTGCAAAGCCCGGACCTGGTTGCGATCGACAATGAGCGGGAACCGGAATCCGGATTGATGTCGGGTCTGCATCGCGCACTAGCGCTGCTTCCCGGATGGATGGTGAGTTTTATTCTGCATACGGCGTTACTGCTGGTGCTTGCCTGGTTCACGCTGAATCCGAACTCGGGCAAGGCGCTGGTTGACCTGGAACTTGGTGGCCGGGAAGACCCGGTCGAGATGTTCGAATTCGAATCGGCCATGGACGTCAACATCGCGGACTTGGAAAGCGAAGCGCCGGAAGTTGAGCCTGCCGAAATGGAGCAGGAGAATCCTGAGCTCGACGGCGGAATTGATGAACAGCTAACCGATATCGCGCCGTTTTCGCCTGTCGGATCGGACGGTCTGCAGCCGGCCCGGACGTTTGCACCCGGCGAAGGCGCGAGGTTTTTCGGCTCCGATGCGCGAGGGCGCGACTTTGTCTTCATCGTTGACGCATCGAGCAGCATGAGCAGCCAGTACCGCTGGGAGATTGCGGTTTCCGAATTGCGGCTTGCGATCAACAATCTGACATCAGACCAGCGTTATGTCGTCTTTCTTTACAATTCGTTTACTCACACTTGCAACAAAGGCAAAGCGAAACTTCGCCCGGCAAGTGAATCACATAAACAGGAATTGTTTGAGTGGCTGAGCGAAATGGGTCCGGACGGTGACACCCGACCTTGGGAAGCAGTCAGAGCAGGGCTGAAGCTGGAGCCGGATGCAATTTTCCTGATGTCCGACGGAGAGCTCCGTGACGAAACGGTTCGGCGGCTACGGATTGCAAATAACAAACTGGAGAAAAAGGACAAGGAGATTCCGGTTCACACCGTCTTCCTTGGCGACGGTGACGGCGGGCCGACCATGAAAACGATCGCTGAACAGAATGCCGGCACCTTCAAACGCGTCGACAACTGGTAGAGGTACTGATGGTCGGTATTCACAGAATGCGGTTATCAGGCAACTGGTCTTCCCCATCCCAAATGGACAATCGGTTAAGCAGGTAAACTCAATGCAGCGTTCAACTCACTGCGCTCTCTGACCTCACCCACAAAGGTAACTTCTGATTTTTCTTTTAAATTTCATACGGCCAGCTCAAAATTGCAGGGACTGACATAGCCCGAAGTTGAATGCAACCGAACTCGATTATAATACTGTTCAATGTAATGATTCAAACTACGCTGAACATCCAATGCACAAATGTAGTTTCCCCGGTACACACATTCAGCTTTTAACGATCGGTAAAAGCTTTCCATCACCGCATTGTCCCAGCAATTGCCCTTGCGACTCATACCGGGCTTGCCGTCGTGTTCGCTAATCAGATTTTGAAATGCCTCGCTGCAAAACTGACTGCCGCGATCGGTGTGAACAATCAAACCGGGCGATGGCTGACGCAACGTTAGCGCCATCTGAAGCGCGTCGGTCGCAAGTTGAGCATCAATACGCTCGCTAATCTTCCATCCAACAATACGCCTGGAGAATAAATCCGGAATCGTCGTGAGGTAGATCCAGCCAACGCGGGTGTCGATGTAAGTCGTGTCGGCCACCCACTTCTGATTCGGTTTCTCAACAGTGAACTGGCGATCGAGGATGTTTTCAGCAATCGGCAAGTTGTGCTTGGAATCCGTCGTGGAAACGAATTTGCGTTTACGTCTGGCGCGAACTTGAGCCAGACGCATCAAGCGGGCCACGGTTTTGACGTTGCAAGTTTCGCCATGAGCAGCCAGCTCTCGATGCACCCGGGGGCTGCCGTAGTCCTTGTGCTGAGCATGGATTACGTGGATGAGTGACGTCAAACGACTCGCCCGACTCTGCTATAGACGATCTCATCGTCCAGCTGTTTCAATCCGGCCATCAGACTGGCGACTGATCGTTCGCGAATCGCCTGCTACGAACCCGTCAAGAACTTCCAGTTCGCAGTCCAGGGCTTGCCGTGCAGCTGATTCGACGAGAACTCTTCTCCCGACTGATCTGTCAAAACGAATCCCGGAGCGTGTCCGAGGATCCGCAGATGGTTAACGACCGCAGCCTCCGTGTCGCCGGATGGTTCCCCGTCGTCGGACTTTGGATCGTCACTGATGACATCTTCAGTAGATGTTTCGCTGACCGGCTCATTCCCGGTCCTGGTGCATGCCTGCAACGTCATCAGGCTGAATGCCAGCAGAACGGTTACGGAAAAATGGAACTTGCAGGTTGGATATTTCATAATGACACCTGAGTTGATTACTCGCTATTTGTCCGCCGGTTTCCTGTCGGCCCGGTCTCTATGGGCATTGAATTCCCGGGTATTCGATTCCTGCTTGTTGATCCGGGAATTGAACCACCGATCAAACTCCCGTTCGCTCATCCCCTCAATTTGCCCCATTGTCTCGCCCGGGGGAAGAAGAAATCCGCACATCGGGTCCATTTCCAGATCTTTGAGCCCGGATTCGCCGACAGCGAATTCAACACTGGAATCGAGGTCTGGTACCGCGATTTCCTTTACTTGCAATTCCGGGCAAGAGAAAACGTACACATAATCCTGAGTGTACAGTTCTATTCTTGTGTCTACACCGACCGGTAACGGCAGCGTCCGGAAGGAATGGACATCGTCATCGGTCCCAGGAATTCCATCCGGCCCGGCGTAGGTAAATTGCCAACCGTCAATTGTTCCCCTCGCTTCTATCGACAAAGGTGCAGTCCAGTTTCTGAGCAATTCCTCTGATTTGCGCTGGTTCAGCAATAGTGCAGCGGAAACCACGAGCAAGATAGCAAAAACGGTGATCATTGGCTTTTTCGAACCGGACATGAGTTTGATTGACTGCCTGTCGTCTGTGGGTTCGGTCCCGTTTAGAACTGATGACTCTATTAAACGAAGGCCAAACTGGCCATGCAATGCAAAATCGGACCTTCGCAAAGCAAATTCGGTCTTCACAAAGCAAATTCGGTCTTCACAACGCAAAAATCCGGATCTTCAACGATTGAGCTGCCGCCCCTGTGACCGTTGACCCGTTATGTCCGACGCGGTATCTTTACTAAATCGATGGGTCGAGTTTTGGTTAGGGTTTTTTCGATTTTGGCTGCTGTCCGGTGATGTCCATACAAATGTGGGAATCCATCCGGTGCCGCAACCGCGAGTTTTTGGCAGGAGCGATCCTGTACATCTTCATTTCCCGCGCCGTGTTCGACCGGTTAAGCGATTGCGGGAATCAAACGGCTTCAAACATGGAGTCGCTTCTTCCATTCAGCAACGTGCGGTATTCGCGCAGGTTCGCGATGTATTTGCAGACTGATTCGCGCTCGTGAGTCCGGTTGGATTGGCGGGCAGTGAAGCTGGCTGAATCCCGTTTGAATCGAGGCCCCCGGAAACGGCCTGACGAAATAAACGGATACGACGGAGGAATTGACGACTCGAATTGAACGATTGTTTAGTCGCAGGCTGAATCAGACTCATGGCGCAGGTTGATCTGGAACAACTGTCAAAACGTTTTCCGGATGGAACCGTTGCCGTTGATGAAGTCAGTCTGGTGGTTGCCGATCGCGAGTTTCTGGTTCTGGTCGGACCGAGTGGTTGTGGAAAAAGCACAACGCTCCGTTTGATTGCGGGGCTTGAAACGGGGACAAGCGGAACCATCCGGATTGACGGTCGGGAAGTTCACCGTGTGTCCGGCAGCAATCAAAGAACAAAAAGGAGCGAATTAACAAACGTTGCACCGAAAGACCGGGACATCGCCATGGTTTTCCAGAACTATGCGCTTTATCCGCACATGTCGGTGTGCAACAATTTGTCGTTCGGCCTAACCCTGAGATACGGAGGAGGATATGTTGCGAGAGTTCTGAGAAGGATTTTCCGGCCTCGCGAAGCGGCACGTCTTGCCGGTTTGCGGAGTGGAATTGATCAGCAGGTACGATTGACGGCAGCGCGGCTGGGCATTGAAAAACTGCTCAATCGCAAGCCACACCAGTTGTCCGGCGGTGAACGCCAGCGTGTTGCTCTCGGGCGCGCGATCGTGCGGAATCCGGCGGCGTTTTTGTTTGATGAACCGTTGTCCAACCTGGACGCAAAACTGCGAGGGCAGATGCGGGTCGAACTCAAACGACTGCACAAAGAGCTGGGCGCAACCGTGATTTACGTGACGCACGACCAGATCGAAGCAATGACGCTCGGCGACCGTGTGGCGGTGATGAACGAAGGAAAAATTCAGCAGGTCGGCAGCCCGCTGCAGGTTTACGGCGAACCTGAAAACCTGTTTGTCGCACAGTTTATCGGATCCGTTCCGGTTAACTTGCGACAGGGAACAGTCAACTTGAAAAACGAAACGGTCGATTGCGGGCCGCTTAAATTGAGACTCGATGGATCCGGAATCGCGACACAACAGCTGACGGAATTTATCGGCGATACAAACAGCGAATTGATTGCTGGATTTCGCTGTGAAAACGTGAAGGTAATTGACGAAGCCGGAGCTGACAACGAATTGGCGCTGACAGTTACAGCGATCGATCGACTCGGAGAAAATGCTCTGGTTTACCTGAGTGAAATGAAATACGGCGAATCAACAGAGAGTCAATCGGAACAGAGAAACGAAGAGCGAAGTAAAGAAGAACAGAGAAACAAAGAGCAGAAGAACAACGTCATTTCGAAACGGGCCCTGTCAGCACCGATCACTGCCAGGGTCGAAGCGAACACGGTGCTGAAACCGGGTGACCGGGTGCAGATCGAAATTGATGCAAAAAACGTAATGTGGTTTGATCCGGCAACGGGTCGAAATTTATTGAAAGATAAGAAATGAACGCAGGCGAAGTACTAAGACTTGTGGACTCACTCCACCGCGAAAAAAACATTGAGAAGGAAATCGTCTTTACGGCGATTGAATCGGCTCTGGTTTCGGCTGCGCGCAAGCACTTTGGCGAAGAGGCCGATATCGAATTTATCATTGACCGTGAGTCCGGAGAGATTGCCGGACGTTGCGGGCAGGAGGCGCTCGACTACGAGGAAGTCGTCGGCCGGATCGGCGCCCAGACCGCCAAGCAGGTGATCATCCAGAAAGTCAGGGAAGCCGAACGCGATGCCCTGATTGATGAATTCACCGAGATCATCGACGAAATGATCAGCGGCACCGTCCACCGCAACGAAGGCAGGGTCACGACAGTTACGCTCGGCCCGGTCGAAGCGATCCTTCCCCGCAGCGAACAGATTCCGGGCGAATCGCATCAGCCGAATGAACGTGTCCGAGCTCTGGTGACCGAGGTCAAACCGCAAGGCAGCCGCGTCAAGGTGGTGCTTAGCCGGACCCGCCCGCGTCTGGTCCAGCGGCTCTTCGAACAGGAAATACCGGAAATCGCCGACGGCGTGATCTCGATCAACGCGATCTCGCGCGAACCGGGCTACCGCAGCAAAGTCGCCGTCAGCAGCATCGACAGCAAAGTTGATTGTGTGGGTGCGTGTGTCGGAGTTCGCGGCAATCGAATTAAGATGGTCATTGACGAATTGTCCGGCGAGCGGATCGATATCGTTCGCTTTGACGAGGAACCCCGGGTGATGATCCCGAATTCACTCCAGCCGGCCGAGGTCGATGAGGTCATTCTGTGCCGGATGATGGGCCGGGCGATTGTACTCGTTCGCGAGGACCAACTTTCGCTGGCGATCGGGAAAAGAGGCCAAAATGTTCGGCTGGCCAGCAAATTATGTGGCTGGGACATCGAAATCATGACTCAAACCGAACTCGAAGCTCAAATCGAGCGGGCGGTTCAGGGTTTCAGCTCAATCGATGGAGTTAACGAAGATCTCGCAAATCATCTGGTAGGAGAAGGCTATTTATCCTACGATGATTTATCCGTGATCGAGCCCGATGACCTGATGTCAATGGGTGAGCTGACTGCGGAGCAGGTGGACGCCATCGTCGAGGTCGCCGAAGCGCGGGCCGAGGAAGCGGAAAAACGAGCTGCTGAGGAAAAGAAACTGCGTCGCGAACAAAAACGGCAGGAAGAAGCCGCGCAGAAAGTTCTGGAGCAACAACAGGCTCTGGAGAAAAAAGCGGCGGCAGAAAAAGAAGCACTTGATAAGGCGGCAGCGGAAGCAGCCGGCGGAGAAACTGCAGCCGACGGAGCCATAACCGACGGCGCGACTGAAAAAGAAAACGGTGCTGCAGAAGATCGTGCTGCAAAAGAAACACCCGAAGAAACACCCGAAGAAACACCCGAAGAAACACCCGAAGAAACACCCGAGGAAACAACGACGGCTGACGAGTAATCGCAGCTCCTTCATTCTTCACCACCGGTTCCATTTGAAACCGGAAAGCGATTTGAAACGTATGATCCACTCACATGCCTGCGACAGCGGACTGAGGATCTTTTAATATGAACAACGTGTCTATGTCTTTCGGACGACGTTACACGACTGGATTCCAGTCGTTTGTTTCGACTGACAAAGAGGACGGTTTATGTAACAAAATCTGGAAAATGGCACCGATAGGGCAGTTGAATCTGTTGTTAAGGATTCTCTGCGTCGGGCCGCAAAGAGAAAGACACACGTGCCCGTACGCATTTACGCGTTTGCAAAAGATCTGGGGCTTGATAACAAGCAATTGCTTGATATCTGCGACAAAGCAGGTATCAAGGGCAAGGGTTCTGCGCTAGCAAGTCTGGACGACGACGAGGTCACACAGATCAAGTCATACATGTCCGGCGGTTCCACGAACGGCTCTTCTTCGGGAACTACGAATTCGGATACTGCGAATTCGAATACTGCGATCACCACTGACGGACCTGCGCCGTCAACTGATGCGCCGATTCCACGGCCGGCTGTTCCGCAACCTGGAACTCCACAGCCTTCATCCCCGACCCGCGATTTCATTTTGCCGTCCGCAAACAAGAAGGTCATGGATCTCGATTCGCGACCGAAGTCGACTGACCCGAAAAAGGGTGAGAGAAAAGAGCGAGCCAAAAAAGGCGAGGTCGTTTTCAACGTTGCTTCGATGCCGAACGTCAAACAGCCAACGGCCGATTCGGGTCCGAAAGAAAAAATCCAGCGCCCCGAGATCGCGCTGCCTAAGGATGCGATCAAAAAGGTACAGAGCGGTGTGGCTCCCTTGCAACAGTTCACCGACAAGGCAAACAAAGACAAGAAGCCGAAGAAAGGTCGCGGGGCGCGCGAAACGAAGCCCGGCGATATTCTTGGCGAAATGCCTTCCTCAGGTCGCCGGTCAGGAAAACGGCGTGCCGAAGGTGCCGCCGCCGCTACCGGTCAGGAAAAGACGATTGGTGCAACGCGGCAAACCCGCGGTCGTCGTCCCATGCGCGGCGGACGCCAATACGGCAATTATCGCCGCCCCGGGCGCGGTCGCAAGGGACCGGTCGTCAATACCGCTGCTCCACGAAAAGATGCCGCCGTCCTGCAGCTTCCCTGCACAGTCAAGGAATTCTCGCAGGTTGCCGGTGTTCAATGGCTCAAGATTCTGACCGGACTTCAAAATCTCGGCGACGAGTCGAACAAAAATGTTAACTCGACGATTGAAGACGAATACGTCGAACTGCTCGCCGAACACCTCGAAGTTGACATTGAGATCCGCCAGCATCAATCGCTCGAGGATGATTTGCTCGAATGTTTCGAAGGCGAGGAATCAGATCCGGAGGCATTGGAACCGCGTCCGCCGATCGTGACGTTCCTCGGTCACGTCGATCACGGAAAAACGTCGCTGCTCGATGCTCTCATCGGAATTGATGTTGCCTCGGGTGAAGCGGGTGGAATTACGCAGCACATTCGAGCCTACGAAATCAAGAAAGGCGACAACAAGATTGCGTTTGTTGACACGCCGGGCCACGAAGCGTTTACCGAAATGCGAGCTCGCGGAGCCAACGTCACGGATATCGCAGTTCTCGTCGTTGCCGCTGACGACGGCGTGATGCCGCAAACCGAAGAAGCGATCTCGCATGCGAAGGCTGCCGGCGTTCCGATCATTGTTGCATTGAACAAGATCGACCTCCCGGGTGCCGATCCGGAAAAATCGCTGCAGGATCTGGCGACACACGAATTGCTGCCCAGTGAATGGGGCGGCGAAGTCGAGGTCATCCGCACGAGCGCGATACAGGGAACCGGACTCGATGAACTGCTCGAGACGATTCTACTGACCGCGGAACTGCACGAACTCAAAGCGGATTTTGCCCGCGATGCAACCGGTACGTGCCTCGAAGCCGAACAGCAATCCGACAAGGGTGTCGTCGCCAAACTGATGGTTCAGGATGGAACGCTGAATGTTGGTGACGTGATCGTTTGCGGTGCAGCTCATGGCAAAGTCAAAGCAATGTACGATACGCTGCGACCGCGAGTGAAACTCAAGTCAGCCGAACCATCGACGCCGGTCAATTTGACCGGGCTCGATATTGCACCCGAAGCCGGCGACAAATTCTACGTGATGGATGACGTGGCCAAGGCGAGAGAAATCGCATCGTCCCGCGAATTCCGTTCACGTCAAAGTTCGCTCTCCGGAATCACGACCAGGGTTTCTCTGGAAGAGATGATGCGACGGCTTGAAGCTGGCGATCTTTCCGACAAGACAGAGGACCTGGTCACACTGAATCTGATCATTCGCGCCGACGTTCGCGGTTCGATTGAAGCGATACAGAAAGAACTGGGCAAGATCCGGCATCCGGAAGTCCGGATCAAGATTCTTCAGGCGCTGGTCGGTGGCGTCACGGTTGCCGATGTTCGACTCGCGCAAGCATCACAGGCTGTGATTATCGGATTCAATGTGGTTCCCGACGAAGCAGCTCGTTCACTGGCTGACGACGTTCAAGTGGAAATTCGCCGCTACGAAGTAATCTACAAAGTGACCGACGACCTGAAAGCGGTACTCGAAGGACGGCTGAAACCGGAAGAGCAGGTTGTGGAGCAGGGCATGGCGATGGTCATGCAGGTGTTCAGCATCAGCAAAACCGGAACGATTGCCGGCTGCCGCGTGATGCGGGGCAACATTCAGCGTGAGTGCCGTATTCGTGTGATTCGCGATTCGCGTGTGATCGGCGACTACGCCATTGATTCGCTCAAACGCGTGAAGGATGACGCGAAAGAAGTCCAGCGCGGAATGGAGTGCGGTATCAAATTGCAGAACTTCAATGACATCAAGGAAGGCGACACTCTCGAAGCCTACAAGATCGAGGAAGTCGCCCGGACACTTAACTAATCCGTAACAAACCGTTCGCTAGTCGAGTTCCGTTTTCCAGTTCAATTCCGCTGCCCGCATCCGGGTTATCCAATGAGTTCACGTCGAGTCTTAAAAGCCGCCGAAGCCATTCGTGAAGTCGTCTCGATGGCGATCCTCCGCGACATCAAAGACCCCCGGGTCAAAAACGTAACGGTGACATTCGTCGAAGTTTCCGGTGATCTGCGACATGCCAAAGTCCATGTTTCGATTATGGAAACCGAGGAAAGCAAGAAACAGCTCTGCCTCAAGGGCCTCCAAAGTGCGGCTGGATATCTGCAAAAGAAGGTCGGCAACCGTATTGAAACCCGCTACGTACCGCGTTTGAAATTCGCACTCGATCGCGGGCTCGAACATTCGATGGTCGTGACAAAAATTCTGGAAGACGTGCTGCCGGCAGAAGAGCCGGTTGCGGCGGAGCAACCAGGGGAAGCACAAGTTGCCGAAGAGTACGCAGGGGTCGGTCGCATTGTTGAGAATGCGGTCGAGGAAAGCGCGGACGACAAGGGTGAGCAAGAAGTGGCGGAAATGGATTCGCCCAATTACGACAGCCAGTCCGATTCAGCGACAGAATCCCGCGACATGGAATCCTGCGAATCTGACGTTCCGGACGATCGCTCGACGGAAACCGGCTGAAAACGACATTGAGCAACGACCCGGAAAACGCACAGCAAAAACAACTGATCTCAAGAAAACAATATGTCAGCAAAAGACCGCGCCGCCATCATCAACAAGCTCCACAAGTTCTGCAAGAAACAGTACGAATTTGTGCAGCCGCCGTCAGACCGTACGATCCTCGAACACATGATCTATGCATGTTGTCTTGAGAATTCAACGTTCGAAGCTGCCGATGAATCACTGGCCAGGTTGCAATCGGAGTACTTCGACTGGAACGAGGTGCGTGTTACGACCACCGTGGAAATTGCACAGAACTGCAAAAACCTGACCGATCCCGATGCCGCAGCGCATCGGATCAAGAAAGCTCTGCACGCTGTTTTCGAAACCTGGTATCAGTGGGATCTCGATTTCCTCCGTAAGGACAATCTCGGCAAGACGACTCAGACACTTGGAAAATTCAAAGGCGTTTCGAATTTTTTGATTTCCTACGTTGCTCAACACGGTCTTGGCGGGCATTCGATTCCACTCGATGAGTCTTTGTTGATGTTGATGCACGCAATCGGCGCGATTACCGAAGACGAAGAGAAAAAGGCGAAGGTCCCGGGGCTGGAGCGGACGATCCCCAAGAATAAGGGAATCGAGTTCAGCACCGTCACTCACCATCTGGCGGTCGCGTATTTTGCCCACCCGTTTAAGAAGGACGTTCGCGAAACAATTTCAACGCTCGCTCCGGACGCCAAAGACCGGTTCCCGAAACGGGGAGCGAAAAAACGGGCTGAAGCTGCTGCCGCCAAGGCAGCCGAAGAGGCGAGGCTTGCCGAAATCGCTGCGGAAAAAGAAGCTGTGCTAAAAGAACAGGAAGCGATCAAAGAAGCTGCCGCCAAGAAGGCTGCTGCTCGAAAGGAAAAGGCGGCGAAGAAAAAAGCTGCCGCCAAGAAGGAAGCGGACAAGAAAAAAGCGGCGGCGAAGAAACAGGCAGCGTCAAGGAAGAAGGCGTCAAGGAAGAAGGCAACAAGAAAGAAGGCCTCGGCCAAACGGGCTTCCTCAAGCAGCAGAAAAAAGCCGGTCGTCAAGAAATCGTCGAAAAAGAAGAAGTCGCCCGCGAAACGGTTGTCGAAGAAAAAACCGCGTTAGTCCTGAAGTGACGTTGATGCGCCATGAATAATCCGCTTTCGAAATCCGCTGCAGGCAACGGGTTTCGATTCGGACTACCGCAGCTGTTCTATGCGATCTCTCTGTTCGCAGCCGGTCTTGCTTTCCATGTATTCGGTCAGGATAGAGCAGCCTGTCAACCTGCATAATCCGCAGGACAGCTGTCTCTGGGCAGTTGCGATCATGCTGATGTTGTGTACCGCTTCTTCCTGCATCAACTATTGCATGGGAGGCAATGCCGTCAATGCAATGTTCGTTGAAGGGCACTACTATCTCGGCACTGACGCCGATCCGATAACCGTTGAAGTCCGATCCTTTGGCTACCCGTTGATTCGCTCGCGAATGACCTGCTCGCACACGTCGATCTTGATCCGGATCTGCTCCAGCGTGTCGCGGTCGCGGATGGTGACGGTCTGATCAGTCAACGTTTGTCCGTCCACCGTAACGCAATACGGTGTGCCCGCTTCGTCCTGACGGCGATAGCGACGACCAACGGCGCCCTTCTCGTCATAGAATACGTTGAAGTGCTTTTTGAGATTCAGATAAATCTCTTTCGCGGCCTCGGGCATGCCGTCCTTCTTGACCAGCGGCAATACAGCCGCTTTTATCGGAGCCAGTCGAGGATGGAATTTCATCACCGTCCGCGTCTGCATGTTGCCTTTGTCATCCGGCACCTGATCCTCGGTGTAAGCTTCACAGATAAATGCCAGCGTCGCACGGTCGGCACCTGCTGACGGCTCAATCACATGCGGTGTGTACTTCTCGCCCGTCAGATCGTCGCGATATGAGAGATCCTTGCCGCTGCCCTTCCATTTCGGTTTGCCGTCTTCACCCAGTTGCAACTCCATGGGGCAGGTCTTTTCGTCGAGCTTGCCTTCCATGTGGCTGCGCAGATCGAAGTCGCCACGATGAGCCACACCTTCCAGCTCGCCATATTCACCGTCTGCCATAAACGGAAACGCATATTCAATGTCAGCCGTGCCAACCGAGTAATGAGCCAGTTCCTCTTTGTGGTGTTCCCGCATGATCAGCCGGTCGCCTGAGATACCCATATCGTGATACCACTTCATCCGCCGGTCGCGCCAGAAGCTGTACCACTTATGTGACTGTTCGGGATGGCAGAAGAACTCGATTTCCATCTGTTCGAATTCACGCGAGCGAAACGTAAAATTGCGTGGCGTGATCTCGTTGCGAAAACTCTTGCCGATCTGAGCGATACCCAGCGGTAGACGATGTCGCGTACTGTCGAGCACATTCCTGAAGTTCACGAAAATGCCCTGTGCAGTTTCCGGCCGCAGAAAAGCAGTACCCTCATCACCTGCCAGCGCACCGACAATCGTCTTGAACATCAGATTGAACTCGCGTGGTTCAGTCAGCGTGCCCGGCAACTTCGCGTCAGGACCAAGCACCTCCTCAAAGCCGTCCATCTCCGTCAGACAGACCGCATCGCCATCCCATTTCAGCTCGTCGATGTTCTTGGCACGCAGCTTGAAAAACTTCTGCGCCTTTTGCTGCATGCGGGCCTGCTGTTCGTCGCCAGCCGGAGCAGTCACGAAGATCCGCTTGCCCTTGGCCTCGACCCAGCGGCCGTTCAGCTGGTCGTAGCGATACCGCTTTTTCGATTCACGGCAATCAACCATGTGGTCGTGAAAAAGATCGTAGTGGCCCGAACACTTCCAGACCTGCGGGTGCATGATGATCGTGCAGTCGAGACCTTCCATCGCGTAGGGCGATGGTGCTCCGGCCAGAGTACTCATGTCGTCGTGAGCAAGAACCATGTCCTGCCACCACGCTTCTTTGATGTTCCGTTTCAATTCGACACCGAGCGGACCGTAGTCCCAGAATCCCTGCAGGCCACCGTAGATTTCGCTGGACTGGAACAGAAAACCGCGCCGCTTACAAAGCGAAACGATCTGTTCCATGTTGACGGTTGAGTTCACGATTGGAGCTTTCGAGTCAGCTGCTTGAGAGTTCATTGGTAGTGGGTCCAAAGCAAATTTCGATTGATTTGTGTGTCATTGAGACAGTCAGAAGTGTACCGAGTTCGCTCGAAAACCGGAATGAGGGAAAGACAACGTGTCGTGACGCAGCGTTGGCATCCTGTCGACGTCGGCCTACCCGAAATCACGTCGGTTGGAAGCCAACGCTACATGCAGGTTATCTCGCTCAGTCCGGTTGTATTAGTTTTCCGCACGCCTTTGTTTCAGGATTCGGTCGCTGAAATCGTATCACCCGTTCGGGGAAACCTATAGTTGTTCGAAGCTGAAATCACTCGAACGCGATCCGCCACAAACCGTTGCCTTTCCGAACTGTTATGCCTGAATCAACCCGTCAACCGATTCGTCGCCACGACACATGGCCGCGACTTGCCCTGAAAATTCTCGACTCGCTGGCGATTGCTTTCGGGCTCGCGATGTTGATCTGCTGGATTCCGGATCTCAACAGTAAATCGACGATCGTGATCTGTTTGATTGCCGTCGGTGTATTCTCGGTCATCGCCGAGTTTGCCGGGCTGTATCGCGACTGGCGTGGAATCGCATTTGAACGTGAAGCGACCTGCGCATTCATCGCCTGGATTCTGACGTTCGGAGCATTGGCGGCACTCGGGCAATTCAGCGCCTATTCGTCTGAGCTATCCCCCCGCGGATTGCTGATCTGGTTCGGATATTCGCCCGTTATGTCGCTGGCGATGCGGATGTTGTTTCGAGGAGCATTCCGGTGGCTGAACGAACGCGGCATCAACACGCGGTCCTTTGCGGTCGTCGGTGCGAATGAGCTTGGGCTTCAGCTGATTAAGAACGTCAATGCAACGCCGGATCTTGGTTTGAACCTGCTCGGATTTTTTGACGACCGTCCTACAGATCGTCATGTCGAATTGCCGGCGGAAGCCAAAGGAAAACTCGGCCGGTTTGACGACCTCGTAAAGGCTGCTCGTGACGGTTCGGTCGAAGTGATTTTTATCACACTACCGATGAAAGCAGAGTCGCGAATTCGCAGTGTGATTTCCGCTCTGGCGGATTCGACCGCCTCGGTCTACATCGTTCCTGATCTTTTCGTTTTCCAGATGCTCAATTCACGATGGACTGATATTCAGGGCCTGCCGGTCGTCAGCGTTTCGGAAAACCCGTTCAACGGTGTGGACGGCACGGTGAAGCGTACCTGTGACATATTCCTTTCAACGACTGCGATTGTGGTTGCCGCAATTCCGATGGCGATCATTGCGTTGCTGATCAAACTCACGTCGCGCGGACCGGTTTTTTTCTGTCAGAAACGTTACGGCCTGGACGGAAAAGAGATCTCGGTCTGGAAATTCCGCAGCATGACTGTTGTTGAAAACGGGGACACCGTCGTTCAGGCGAAGAAAGGTGACGCTCGGATCACCCCGATCGGCGCGATCCTGCGAAAGACTTCGCTCGACGAACTTCCGCAGTTGTTCAATGTTTTCACCGGGCGAATGTCACTGGTTGGCCCGCGCCCGCATGCGAATGCTCACAACGAATACTACCGTAAACAGATCGATGGCTACATGCTGCGCCACAAAGTCAAACCGGGAATCACCGGGCTGGCTCAAGTCAACGGTTGTCGCGGCGAAACGGAAACGATCGACAAGATGCAGAACCGCATCACCTATGACCATCAGTACATTCGCGAATGGTCGTTCTGGCTGGACCTGAAGATCATGTTGCAGACCGTACTGGTCGTACTCAAGCGTGAAAACGCCTACTAGAAATTATCCGTGGATCGCGGCGTCACGTTGTTCGTATTCAACAGCTCGCAGAATGAAGCGATCGATTCCGACAACGATTTGATCTGGTCCGGAATCGGAATTGCGATTGGTTGCGGGTTCGGAGGCAACTCAGGTTCTGCTGAGTCAGCCGGTTGATTCTCGCTGGACGTTCCTTGCAGAACGACGTCCGGTGAATTGCTCTGCCGCACCTTAACATTCAAGCTTCCTTGAACCGGATTCGATTTCACTTTCTCCCGACGAACCGGCACGACCGCTTGCGGTTTCCCGGTTACCGGCACCGAGGCCGGCACATTCGTGTCGCTTTGTTTCCGACGTCGAATCTCACGAACAATATCTTCCGCTGACGGCTTGATCGACGCATCAAGCCGCTGGCTCAACACCTGCCCGGGGGTCAGCGCTGGTTTACTCGCAGAGGCCTCGCCTGTGACTCCCGGAACCTGGGCTGTCTGCACGGAGTCCCGAATGTTTACAGTCGGCATCATCGGTCGAGACGGAGGGGATGTCGTTACAGGCGCAGGGGCTGGACGTGTAGCGGAAACGGCGGACACTGTCGGCGGGTTGGAGACAACTCCAGCAGGTCCGACCGGTTGTGGTGCCGGAGATGAGATTGGTTGAGGAGTCGGTGTGACGGCAGCAGTCACTGGTTTCGATTTAATAAACGGATTCGACTTTTGCACACCTGAGAACGGTGTCCCCGATGGCGTTGATGCGAACGCGTCATCGAGTGTTGCCTTCGGAGGAGTTACAGGAGGTGCCGTCACATTTGGACCGGTCACTTGCGGCAATGGGATCTGCGGTGCCGGAATTTGCGATGCAGGCAATTGCGCCGTAGGCAATTGCGGTGCAGCCACTTCTGGCGAAGTCAATTGCGGGGTAGCCACCGGTGTCGTTACAACCGCCGGCGCGGTTGGCTGAACAAATTGCGGTGCCCCCGGCATCGCAACGTCTTCCGCGCTCGCGCCTGTTCTCGACTTTCGAATGGCAGCCGCCTTTGCACCGGCAGCCGCAACCGCGTTGCTCGCAACGGTCGTAGCTACCGATGCGATCTCCGTTGCAATCGGTGGCGTCGGATACTGGACGTCCGGCTTGTACGACGGTGCAAACAAGATGATCATTCCGAGCCCGCAGAGCAAACCGCAAAGGCCACCGAGTGCTGTGATCATCTTCCAGCTCGCTCCGTCAGCACGAATCGGAACCTGAGTGTTTCCAACCATCGTCAACAAGCCGACACCTTCCGACGACGACGAAAACGACTGCAGCCCGGCCAGCCTTTCCCGCGCGTCCGCGAAAATCTGGCTTTTCTTCTGAACTTCCTGTTCCAGCCGCGAATAATCAACCCGAACCGCAGCAATGCTGCTTAACTGACTCTCAAGCTCTTGTTCTTTGCTGGCCTTCCGCTCGTACTGGCGACGAGCGATGTCGATTTGAGTTCCGATACTTTCGATCGCTGCTTTGATTTCCGTCTGGATCTGCATTTTGATGTCAACAACCGCTTCCCGACCGTTGACCAGATCCGGATGCCGTTCGCGGAATTTTCCGACCAGTTCCGCCAACTTGATTTCCGCTGCGTTCAATCCCGCCACCAGCTGTTGCAATCGCGGTTGCATCTGTAACAGCTCGCTGGAAGTCGCCGTCAGTCGTTCGGGCCGTTCCATCGCATTAATCAGCAATTCACGCTGAACCTCAACAGCATCCAGAGTCGATTCGGCTTCCCGTTTTTCAGATTGAATCTCGGTCAACGAACGTTGCAGCGGACCATCTCCCCCGTTTTGATCGTTCATGCTGCGCACGGTACTGAGATTTGCCCCGAACGACTGCTCCATTTGTTGCAGCCTGGAAGCGGATTCCTCAAACGACTTTCTTGCAAACTCAAACGTCTGCTTGCGTTCGCTGGTCATACTCTGAATCCGGGCTTTGCGAACTTCGAGCACACGAGTTTCCAACTGCTCAATAATCAGCCTCGCAAATTCTTTGGCTCGCTCCGGAGATGACGACTTCGCCGTTAGAACAATGACCTCTGATTTTCCGAATTCGGTTCCGCCTGGCGCCGTAACGTTGACTGCATTCTGAGCTAGTTCGATCGTCCGCTGGTCGGGCCAGTTGTCACGGTTGCCCGACAACAGCGATTTCTCTTGACCGAGTTGCTCCAGAGCCGCGCGCAGCACGACCGGCTTCCGCGCGATCTGCTGAACGGTTTCCTGAGCCGACTTCAATGATTCCATCGATTCGAAACGTCCGGGTTTGGACGGGTCGCCGAGCAGGTCATCGCGAATAATCAGCGATTGGCTGGCCGTCCACGATGACGGTTGCGCAATCGCGTATCCGAACGCCAGCAGGGTGCAGATAATCGCCGGCACTACCAGAAACCAGCGGTTATTCCACAGCGTTCCGATTGCATAGTTCAACAGACTGGTGGAGGAATTCGTATCGTTCATGATTGGTTGAGCAGCTGAATACCGGGAATGCGGGCATCATCGCACTCTGAAAGCGCGCAAAACGATCCATTCTCTGATTTCGAGATTCCGCTGCGGCGGCTGCATGTTTAGTTCGCTAATCGCTACAGATTACGACTGTGGACGATGAACATCGGCAAAGTCGCGATTTGCGGAAGACTGGCGGTTGGCGGAAATTGAAAGTCTGAAAGACTGGAACGGAGCCGTTGCTATTCGATTTCCAGAAAAACCGACGTGATTAGAAGTTTCCGGTCAGCTCCGGATGATGCGTGCGAAGTTGGCTGGCAGAAAGACGACGACTCACAGGAAATCGTGAGCTGATTATGAGGCTTCAACAATTCGCGAATGTCCAACCGCGAAATGTCAGGAAACGACAACCTCGCAGGTTGCGACCCGTTCAGCGAAAACTGAATTTCGAAATCAGCTCGACCGTCGCATCCCGGATCACAATCGCCAGCAGCAAACTCGACCACCAGCTGAACTGATTGATCTTCGCTCAGCCCCGCTGGCTGATTGAACTTTCGCGTCAGCACCAGTGTTGACGTTCCGTTCTGATCCGAAGGCCACTCTGGAAACGTCTCGGGAAGTTTGAACTTTACGCCTTGCCCCGCATCAAGCGCAGACTTCTCCGTCTGAGACCCGTCCTGGGGACCGTGTTTGATCGATGCAGTCCACGGACCATGCAACCGGATTTTGTGAGTCAGCGCGACACTCGTAGTCTAAGAGAACAATCTGATCGTCTAAGAGAACAACCTGGGCGAAAAAACAGCGAACCGATTCCTAACCAAACTATTTGTCTGAAGGAAAATCCTGATCGACATACCGAACCGGCCTACTCCGGAACGAAGCTTTGAGTAATCGAAGACTGCTCGACACGGTTGTTGATCTTCTCAACGATCCGCAACGTCACTTGCAAGCCGCGAATTGGATTACCGTAAGGCGGCATCGTTTCCCGTTCCACGTTGTCGTCCACCCCGTTAATCCCGTCGTCGTCAAAACCATTGACGGCCTGGTCGTCCCCGTGAATCCCGTCTTCGTTTTCACCGTTGTTCTCATACCATGGCGACCACGTATCGTAGACATGCCCGTTGATCGGGTGGCTAAAAAGCATTGACTTCGTGTTCGGAACATCGGCGAACCAGACACCGTTGTATTCCATCCGAATCAGCGGCGGGAACGCCGCAGCATATCCGAGATCAACGTAGGCACCGATCCGGGGTCCGGCGGCCGCTGTCGCAGCAACAAACCCGACATCTCCGGGCGAGATGATACCATTGGTCAATGTTGTATTGTCGACCTGGGCATTCGGTGAGAAGACACGAACATCGAATGCTGCCACGTTCGTCAGCAAAATATCTTCTCCGGAAAAATCGGCGGCCGGATCCGGATCCGTTTTCATTCGACGATTATTCAGTATCGACTTGTCAAGATGATCCGGAAAACGCAGACTCGGTACGCTTGGGGTGCCGCTGTGACAGAAACGGTTTCGGCGGATCGAAAGATCTTCGAGGCTGTTCGCGATCAGAACAGCGGTTCCGTTACCGTCAAAAATCATGCGGGTTGAGATATCGTTCGTTTGAAAAAACTGATCGACCTGTTCGTCGACCATCGGTCCCGGATTGATTGTATAGTCGATAGCAAGGTCAGGCCGAATCAGCAAAACGCGGCGGTACAAACTGACGTTTTCGTCGTAGTCAACGAGCAAGGTGTTTGTTAGGTCGTCAAAGAATGGCTTGGTCGGTACGGGAGGCGGATTGCGGTCGTTATGGATTGCAAAATAGATAATCTCGGCCTGAGAAGATTCGACCATTTCGGTTACGAGGTCCCCCATGGCATTGAGTGTCACATACCGTCCCTTAAACGGAACGTCTTTGCTGCGAGCTGTAAAGTGCAGCACGTCGTCAAGATCGCCAATGTAGTTGTTCTTGTTGATTGAGGCATTCGTATTGGTCGCGACCGTCGCATCGACCATTGGACCTTCGATGTATTCGAAATTTCCCATCGGAAACGTACGCTCGGTGTACGGTCGAAGTTCAACAGTCAACCGGTCCAGATCGTTGTTCAGAACCTTCTCGACACGCTGCAACTGATTGGTCAGCTCGATCATCGCCCGGCCGGTTGCCATTTCGCTGCTCGCAAAACGGAACGCCGCCATCATCGAACCAAGCACTATCAAGGTCATGGTCAGGGCAACTAGAATTTCGATCAGGGTCAAACCTGATCGGCTGGCAAAACCAGTTCGTTGAAATGAAACAGGCCGTTTGCAAAAACATCGTCGGGATGAGTTGCGGGACGGGTTGCAAGTTGTCACAAGTTCTCCTTTGAGATTGGGCGTCCCGGCTGGCACCGAAACGGTCAAGGACAGTCGTCACACGCGGTCGAGATAAGACGTGACCCGTGAAGATCGACGAACCGAATGGCAGACTAATGGGGGTTGGACTCTGCGTTGTGTATTACGTTTGTCTTCGTATTACTTCGGGTGTCGTAATAGTTGTTGAGAAGAGGATTAGGCGTAATTAGAATCGCGAGCGAACGCTCAAGCTGTATTATTGGCGATCACACCTCAATTGTACACGCTAAAAAGCGACGTTTGAGTTGTATCGGCTGGCAAACCAGTCGGAATCCCGCTGATTTCATCGAACCTGCAGCAAACGGCCTCCGTAAATGACCCCCCAGTCAGCCCGTTTTGTCCACCGCGAGCGAGACAGGTTGAGTCCGCGATTGGCTATCCTTCCGGGAGTCTTACAGCCCGGGAGTCTTACAGCGATGGCAATGATGCGCAGGGCATCGTCCAAAAAGCCGGGATTCCATTGCCGGCAATCATGCGCTGGCTTTTCGACCGTAAAAACATGAGGTCCCGCAAGCATTACCCAGATTCACCACTCGGCAAATCCTTTCGATTTTCGGCGCTACGAAAAACCCCTTCCGACAATTCCCTGGGTGTATAATAACCGGATTCTCGAATGAACTGGACCGGAAATGAACTGGACCGGAATAGTCCACAGACGTTTCGGGCTCGAAACTCAAAGTTTCGACCAGAGTTTTCATAACGGCAGGTTCGTCCGCAAGGCAGTGACGACCTTTTCGGGGCACGAAGCCCGCTCGATGCACAGAACCCTCAGTTGCTCGAACAAAGAAGCTCAACTCAACCGGAATCGAAATCCGCTTGAACGTGACAACTTCAATAGCCCTGGAAGATCAGGAACAGAAATGCCCAACGCTTACAATGACGGCTTGCGCGCTGGCGCTGTACGGATAGCATCACAGCTCGCAATTCAATCAAGCCTCGCAGTCTCGGTCGTCTCAATCCCACTCCTTGCAGTCGTGTTTGTAGCTGCGGTCGTCTCGAATCCCTCAACCGCGCATGCACGACTGCAGGAGGAGGCGACGAATCAAGAAGCCACTCCTCAGGTTCCCGATGCGGCTCTCGCGGTCGGCGAAAAGGCTGCGACAGCTCAAAACGCCGGCGAGTTCCCGTTTGCTGCAACTCAGTGGGACGCGCTGGTTGATTCGTGGCCGGAATGTTCGCTTGCTCCGACAGCCTTCTACAACGCCGGCGTTTGCTACTTTCAGCAGAACGACTATCCAACAGCGATTGAACGGCTCAAATCAGCGATTGCAAACCTGCCTCCTGCCGAAACAGAAAAGATCACGCTGGCACATTTGTATCTCGGTTTTTCCCAGGCCCGCCTTGGAAAGCAAATCCAGCTGGACAACGCTGAAGACAAAGACCCTCAGCTTGCCGAGCAGTCGAATATCCTGCTAACTACCGCCACTAACACGTTCGACCGGCTGCTCAAGAACTACCCCGAGTTTGCTGATGCCGATCAGGCTTGTTTCTTTCAAGGCGAAGCCTACGAACTGCTCGGCCGACTCGACAAAGCGGCAGAGTCATACGCAAAAATGCCTGCCTGCCCGTCCAACCATGCGTTCAAGTTCGACGGATTGTTTGCGCTGGGCAATGTCTACGAGCAACAACTGGGTTTCGACCGGGCTCTCGCCACCTACAACGATTTCGTCGCTGAAGCAGAGAAAAACGGCGGGCACGGTCTGCTAAATGAAGTCAATTTCCGCACTGGAGTCACGCATCTGCAACTGGCAACCGCCGCGGAAAAGACTGGCGACAATGAAACCGCGACCGGGCATTTTCAATCCGCGTCTGGTCTTTTTCAGTCGGCTGCCGATTCCGGTTTCAGCCTCGCCGACCGTGCCCGCTATCAACAGGCGTTCTGCCAGAGCCGACTGGGTAATCACGCCGACGCTGCAGCACTTTATGAACAGGTCTCAAAAATCGAAAGCTCCTCAGTCGCTGAACTTGCCGCTGTCCAGGCCGGTCGCGAATATTTCAACGCCGGCAGTGGAGAAAACGCCGAACGTCTGCTCGTCACGACCGCCAACGCCGACAACCCGACACCCGCCGGAATCAACGCCGCTCATCAACTCGCTCGAATCTACACCGACCGGGCCGAGCATCAAAAAGCGTACGACACCGCAACTCTCTGGATTCCGCTGGCCGCTGACAATCCGCTTCAAGTCGATCTGATGATGGACCAGGCGGATGCGGCTTATCAGATCGCAGACAAGAAAGCCGAATCCGCAGAACTCTACCTCAAGATTGCGGACGGCTTCGATGATCACAAACTCGCACCGACCGCGCTTTACAACGCAGCCTTCTCGCGACTTGAATCGAAAGAACACGCTTCGGCGATCGAGCTGGCCGGGCGATTCAAGAAGACCTACGCAGAGCATCCGTTTTTTCCCGATGCCATCGAGATCGAAGCCGAAGCAAAGCTCGCGTCCGGCGATGCAAAAACCGCTGCGACTGCTTTCCGCGGACTGGTTGCCGCGCACACGGAAAATCCCAAATCAAACGCCTGGGCACTGCGAGTCGGTTTATGCGAGTACATCAACGGCCAATACGAACCGACGATCAACTGGCTGGAACCCGCAGTACTCAAAATGACGGACCCCGCGCAGGTCGCCGAAGCGATGCACTGGATCGGTTCGTCACAATTCAATCTGAAACACAACAAACCTGCGATCGAAGCCTTGCAAAAATCGGTTGAAGCGAGTGACAACTGGTCTCGCGCCGATGAAACGCTGCTCACTCTTTCCCGGGCTCTTGTGGCCGACGGACGAGCGGACGAAGCTGAAAAGATCAAGCAGACCCTGCTGACAAAATTCCCGCAATCGACCAACATCGCCGAAGCCGTCTATCGCGCTGGCGAGCGGGCCTATTCGGCGAACGACTTCGCTGTCGCGCTGGGCGATTTCCAGACAGTCATCGACAACCACCGGGGTTCAAAATTTGTTCCGCTGGCAATGTACGATTCGGCATGGTCGAACCTCAAACTAAAAAACCATGATGACGCAACCAGGATGTTCGGCCAGCTGATTGAGCAGTTTCCGAAACACAAACTCGCCAGCCGCGCGAAAATCGGACGGGGTGCCGCACTCCGGGCGACGGGCGATGCCGAAGGAGCGATCAAGGACTTTGACGCGTTCCTGAGTGGAGAGGTCACCGATCAGGACCGTCAGGAAGCGATGTACGAAAAAGGTCTCGCTCAAGTCGATCTCAAACAATGGGCGGAAGCCAAAGCCACGTTCGAGCAACTGCTGGAACAAAACGAAAATTCACCGCTGGCCGACCACTATCATTACGAGATTGCCTGGGCCGCGCGCAGCCTCGAAGACGAACCGGCGGCGATCGCACACTTCAATAGTATTGCAGACAAATACGCCGAAAGCCCGCACGCCGCCGAAGCGAATTTCCACAAAGGCAACGCGCTCTATGAAGCAGGAAAATTCGATGATGCTGCGGCTGCCTACACGCTGTGCGTCAATTCAAACGCTGGCAATTCGCTAAGAGAAAAATCGGCGTACAAACTCGGCTGGTGCCACTATAAGAAATCGGATTACGAAACGGCCAAAAAACACTTTACCGACCAGACGACCGCGTTCCCCGAAGGTGAGTTGCTGGCTGACGCCAAAGTCATGGTTGCCGAATCGCTTTATCAACTCGATGATTTTGAGGGCGCGTTCGAAGCCTACAACAACGCCCGGCCCGCCGTCGAAGCGTCGCAAACCGTTGACGCCGGAGTCCGCTGGCAGACGCTGCTCCACGGCAGCCAGAGCGCTAACAAAGCAAAACACTACACCGAAGCAGTTGAATTCGCCCAGCCGATTGTGGATTCGACTGCAACGTCCGCGGAATTAAAACAGCAGGCATGGCTGGAGATCGGCCACGCCAACAACGGGCTCGTCAAAACCGGCGCGGCGGACATCGATGCTGCCTTTCATGCGTGGGGGCAGGCGGGTGAAAATCGGGGCGAAACCGGTGCCGAAGCACATTGCATGATCGGCGAGGCACTGTTCGCTGAAAAGCGTTACGACGAAGCAGTCACTGCCTATAAAAATGTGTTTTACGGATACGGCGGACTTCAGTCGTCGGCAGAAGTCAAAAAGTGGCAGGCGTTTGCGGTCTTTGAAGCCGGCCAATGCACGTTCGTGCAAATTGAAAAAGCAGATCCAAATGCGAAACCCGGACTGGTCGACGAATCGCTCCGTTTGTTTAACTACCTGCTCGACAACTACGCCGACCAGGACGCGCGTTTGATCGAACAGGCACAGAACCAGGTCGAGCGATTGACGGCCTTGAAAAGCGGAAGTTAACACTAACTCAACGTCCCGCTCGGCAAGCGGGACGTACGCAGCAACTCAAAACGGACCACCTATGAATTCAACGGCTCGACTTCCTTACAACATTTGCCCGCGAGGATGGATCTTGCTGGCCCTGTTCGTTGCTCTGATCGGAGCTGGCCCGGCATCTTTGTTTGCCCAGGATTCTGACAGCGGATCCGTTCAAGCTGGTGAAGACCTCCCGGGAATGGACGAAATTCGCAGCAGTGATTCCGCCAATCCGGACGACAATCTTCCCTCTCCAATCAAACGGAGCGGACTGAGTTTTCTGGAACTGCTCACACGCGGCGGCTGGTTCATGATCCCGCTCGGCCTGCTTAGTATTCTGGTCGTTGCGATCGGGTTCGAACGTTTTCTAGCTTTGCGCCGTGACAGGATTTTTCCGGAGGACCTGGTACACCAGCTCGCCGTACTCAGCCAGCGCGAAGGAGGCATCGATCCACGCCAGGCTTATGAAGTCTGCCAACGGCATCCGTCCTCGGCCTCGTACATTATCCGTTCGATGCTAACCCGCGTCGGTCGTCCGCAATTGGAAATCGAAAACGCCGTCAGTGAAGCCTCCCAGCGCGAAACCGCGCGGCTTTCGAATCTCGGATCGTGGCTAACTCTGGCTGCCGCAATTGCACCGCTGATCGGACTGCTTGGAACTGTCTGGGGAATCACGCAGGCGTTTTACGACACAACTCAACTGGTCGCCGGACAAAACCGCGCCGAAGCGCTCGCTCAGGGAATTTACACCGCACTGGTGACGACGATGTGCGGATTGATGATCGCAATTCCGGCGGCAGTCCTGGCTCACTACTTTGAAAACCGGATCATCACGATGATCAATCGGGTCGAGGAGATGATCTACAACCTGCTCCCTCAATTCGAACGTTACGAAGGACGCCTGCGTTTCACGACTGCGGACTTCGGCGGCCAGGAAAACGGAGCCAGCGGGGAGACTTCAGTTTCAAACGAATCACGCAGCACGATCGATCCGCGTAACATTCACCCGAACTCCGGTTCCGATCCACGCTCTGGTTCCGATTCACGCTCTGGTTCCGATTCACTCTCTGGTTCCGATTCACGCTCTGGTTCCGATTCACTCTCTGGTTCCGATTCACGCTCTGTTTCCGACCCGCGCCGTGCTAAATAGTTTGGATACGATTCCAACTTGTAACGAAAACCTGAACCACAAACTGAATTCCGTCTGACCCGTCATTATGGCCGCCAACCGAAAATCTCGATCCTCCGCAGTCAGTTCGCTCAGCATCACGCCGTTGATTGATGTTGTGTTCCTGCTGCTGATTTTCTTTCTTGTTTCATCACGGTTCGCCGAAGAAGAGCGCGAACTTGAACTGAACCTGCCCAGCGTCTCCGAGGCGCTTCCGGCAACCGCGCAACCGGACGAACTTGTAATCAACGTGAATGCCGAAGGCCGGTTTTTCATCGATGGGGGATTTCATCGCGAGGAACAGGTTGAGCAAATACTCAGGCGAGCACAAGCCAGCAATCCGCTGAGCCAAACAGTTGTGATTCGCGGCGACAAGCAGGCGGACTGGGAACGCGTCGCGATCGCGATGAATATATGTAAGAAAGTCGGGATCGCAGAGTTCACTGCGATAACCGATGGCGACGAGTAAAATGCGGGTTGAATTTTCAATCGAGCAAACGTAAAAACCAGACACAGGAAATAAATGAACCGCCGCATCGTCAACCGAATCGAGCCTCACGGGGCGCAGTCCTTCGACCAGCAATTCTGGCCGGTGGTGATCGCGTTGTGCGTTCTGTGCGGGATCGCTTTTGGCGCCGCTTTGACTCTGATGCGCGGGCCATGGCTCTGGTGGACGCTGCTTCTAACAGCGTTTTCAACTGCGGGAGCCGTCTATCTTTTGCACCGGCTGGATAACACGAAACTGCGCCGATCATTGCAACTCGGTTTGATTATTTCACTTGCCGCGCATCTGCTGATTCTGATCTGGGCATCGGTAATCAGTATCTTTAACAACGAATATCATTTCGACAAACCGCGCGTTGCCAGCCGTCGTAACAAAGTTGTTCAGATCAACAACCACCGCACACCGATGGTGTTCGAGGAATCGAGGCAGCAGCAGATGCCTGACCCGACAGTTGAAGTAGAACGGGAAACAACGACCAGCGAGGTTCAGCCGCAACCGGTGCCGGTCGAACAAACGGAGCCGCGCGTTAATCCGCAGCTCGTTCGTCGTGAGGAGCAGGTTTCGCAATCGGTACCGCACATGGATCGCGACCTTTCTCAGATGCATCGACAGGAACGCAATCTCACACCCAAGTCATCATTGCAGGCTCAGGCCGCACCGGCTGCCCGTGAACAGGAAACCCGCCCGCGCGATTCACAACCGGGTGAGCAGGTTTCCGTTGCCCGCTCCGCATCGGAATCCCGAGCCGACCGCGCCGGTTCCGAACGGAAGCCGCTGGAACAGACACCGGTACAGGCCAACGACTCCCGGATTGCCCGCCGCAACGCATCGGCGACTCCCGAAACAAATTCTCGCGACCCCGATCCGTCACTGCAATCCCAGGCGACTCGCAGAGATCGGAACGTCGAAATTCCAATGGCTCGCCCGACCAGGACTCTTCCTGAAATCGTCTCGACTCCTGCAGAGCAGGTCGAAGCTGACTCCCGGCCTTCCAAGGCAGCTAAGCAGATGACGCGGCGGGCGGCGGTCTCGCAAACCGGCCGCCCCTCGGAATTCGAACATCCGAAAACGGAAACGAGTCCGACCACTCAGATTTCACGCGCCTCCGCAGAACCGACGCAACAGACCCAACCAGCGATTTCGCACACGGACGCCACAGCCGTTCAACCGCGCCGATCATCGAACAACCAGCCGGCTCCGACGACCACGATTGCCGTCGAAGCACCGTCGCGTGCGCCCGAGTCAACCGCTCAAACCAACGAACTGCACGCAAAAACGCTGTCGGTCGAACGCGGTGAGGCAGGGGTTTCCGGCGCCGGCAGTTCCAGCAATCTCGACCGCGATCTCGGCGGCGCGCCCAGCCCTGCGGTTCAAGCTTCGGATTCAGCGGTTCGTCGACAGAGCGAAAGCCGCGAAGCACAGACTCCCATGCTGACGGCAACCCAGCGGTCAGAGACCCGCCGCTCCGTCGCAGAGGCGCTCCGGCCAAAATCAGCGTTTCGTGCCGACACCACCGCGCCGGCCAAGCTTTCAGGCTCATCCACGCCCGTTAACGAATCGCTTGAATCATCCGCCGCGACAGTCGATTCAGCCTCTGCCGCCCATCGTTCGCAAGTCTCTGCCGAGCGCGGCCAGTCGAGTGCTGATATTGGAGCGACCAGGATCGTTGCCGGACCAACATCAAGGCGTCAATCAGGAGGCGGGCAGCCGGAATTGACACAGCTGAATCCTGAATCGACGCAACGTTCCAATGTCGACTCCAGCGACCGGAAACCGACGCTTGCTGCCGACGTGGTTCAGGTTACCGGCGCGCCGTCGTCCGCAACCAGTGCGCCGCAGTCGGCATCTGAATCACAACCGGAAGCGACTCCCGTTGCACTTGCACGCGAAGGCGGGACGTCAGCGGTAACTCTGGAACGATCGGCAACCGTCGACCCGGGATCTCGTTCTGACCAGGGCGACGCGCGGCTGACTGATCAACTGGCCGGCAGCCGTCAGCGGGCTGAATCAGATTCACGAGTTGACTCCGGCCGGTTTGAAGAGGAAAGCCGCGACCAGCATCAGGGCAACATGGACACACGTCTCTCAAAAGCGCCTCTGATTCGCCAGTCTGACCAGATCGGAAACGAGATGTTCAGCGGCGGAGTTCGCGACAACGAAGAGGACTCAACCGGTGACGCAATCGCCTCAACGGTGGTCGAACGATCAGCCGGATCACTGGCCGGAACGCTCTCGCGAGCGACCAGCAGCCAGTTGATCGGCGCGGCGGCCGCGATGCCTCTGGTCGATTTCGGACCTTCAAATTCGGAACGCAAACGACGGGACCTTGACGATACAGGCAGCTCCAACGCGGTCAACGGCGAAGCGTTGGAGACAGTTTCACCGGCGAACAACCGCGCTCCTGAAATCAGACAAGTTAACCTGGAAGCGTTCGCCACGGTGGACGGTGAAGGGACTTCGCCTGACGCACTTGAAGCCTCGCAAGTCTCTGTTGACCGGGCCGGCTCCCGCACATCCACTCAGGGGGCGGCGTTGGAAATCGATGCTGAACTCGGACCTGCTGGATTAGGAGAAGTCACCACGGCGAACCTTGGAATTCGGGAACGGCCGGCGACCGGCGACAGCACAATGATCCAGCCCGATTCTGAATCGCGTTTCCGAACCGATCGGTTTGGCGGTAACCTTGCAGTCAATCCGGACGCGGTCATTGCCAAACGCGCTTTTATGGATCGTCAACCGGCAGGGCAGAGCAGTGGAGAGCCGACGAACGAACGTGCGATTCAACTTGGTCTGGAATTCCTCGCGCGGCACCAGGCAACCGATGGCAAATGGGCGCTGACGGGGTTTGATCAGGAGCATCCGAACTATCAGAATCAGCTGGACTGTGACACGGCGGCGACCGGTTTGGCGCTGCTGGCGTTTCAAGGTGCGGGCTACAACCATCGCGAATTCAAATATGCCCGGCAGATGAAACACGCAATCGACTGGCTGGTCCGGAATCAGAGCGGGAACGGCAGTCTGTTTGTGGAAACGGGAACGCCTGCGGACAAATCCTGTCGGCTCTATTCGCACGGCATCGCGGCACTGGCGCTGACCGAAGCGTACGGAATGACGCAGGACCCGGATTTGCGCGAACCGGCACAACGCGCGCTCGACTTTATCATGGATACACAGGATCCGGAGCATGGTGGCTGGCGCTACTACAGCCGGCAGGAACTTCGCCAGACCGATACGAGCGTGACCGGCTGGATGATGATGGCGCTTAAGAGCGGGCAGCTGGCCGGGTTGGAGACACGTGAAGAAACGTTTGACGGAATCAGCGAATGGCTGGAAACGGCAGCCGATCCGGGCAACGCTTCCCGGTTCAGCTACAATCCTTACGCTCAGGATTCGGCTACGAAATCGCGCGAGAAAGGCAGGCAGTCAACTCCGCCAATGACATCGGTCGGCTTGCTGATGCAGATTTACAATGGCTGGGATCGTACCGATCCGAAACTTGCAGCCGGAGTAAATTCGCTGGTGCAGGACCAGTTGCCCGGTGACACAACCGTTCTAATGCGAGACACGTACTACTGGTATTACGCAACTCAGGTTCTGCTTCACGTTGGCGGCGAACCGCGGGAGCAATGGCATGACGCGCTTCATCCGTTGCTCGTTGATTCGCAGGTGACCGAAAGCGACATGGCCGGAAGCTGGCATCCTTACGAGCCGGTTCCCGATCGCTGGGGCGTTCACGCAGGCCGGCTCTATGTAACGGCGATGAATCTGTTGTCGCTGGAAGTCCACAATCGGAAACTTCCAATCTATGATGAAACCGCGAAGTGAAACGGCGCGGGATACGCTTCCAGCTTGTCACGCCCATTTTCATCTCAGGCCTGTCTCGCGGCCAGTTTGCAATTGCACTTTTGAAACTAAAGTGGCAAGCTGAAGGCGTATCTCCCTTACACAACACGGCCAACCACTGAATCAAATCAAACCACTGCCCCGAATTGCGATCACGATGGGCGACCCTGCCGGGATCGGCCCGGAGCTATGCGCACCTCTAGCCGGAATCGCGGCGGTCAAGGATATCTGCACACCGTTCATTTTCGGCGACACGCGAGTCATTTCTCTGGCAGCTGGAGGGCAGGGCGAACTGCTAACCCCAAAGCCGCTTACCGTTCGCGATCTGGAAACGGGATCCGGTTTCGCTGACTTCGAATACGTGGACGTTCCAGCTTTGGTCGCTGACTGGCACAATCCCGGAACCGTTGATGCTGCAACCGGGCAGGCATCTTTCAACTACGTGACTGCCGCGATCGATGCCGCTCTGGCGGGGCATGTTGATGCGGTCGTGACGGGGCCGATCAACAAAGAAGCGTGGCAGGCGGCGGGCATCACTTACCCCGGACATACCGAACTGTTTGCCGAACGCGCTGCTTCGGAAAAATTCTGCATGATGATGACGTCGCCGGCGTTCAGCTGTTCTCTGGTCACAACGCATGTCGGCTATCACGAAGTTCCCGCGTTGTTGACGACGGAGCGGATTACGGAAGTCATCGAGCTAACTCATGAATCGCTGCAGAGGATTCTTGGTCGGAATCCGCGACTGGCGGTACTCGGATTGAACCCGCATGCTGGCGAGCGCGGTTTGTTTGGTCGGGGCGAGGAAGAGCGAATCCTTGTTCCGGCGATTGAGGCGGCGCGCGAGGCGGGGATGGAAATCGAAGGACCCTTGCCTCCCGACACGGCGTTTCTACCGTGGCGACGGGAACAAACGGACGGGTTCATTTGCATGTACCACGACCAGGGATTGATTCCGTTCAAGGCTCTGGCGTTCGACACGGGCGTCAACATTACGCTAGGGCTACCGGTGATTCGAACAAGCGTTGATCACGGCACGGCGCTCGACATCGCCTGGCAGGGCAAGGCGGATGCTTCAAGTCTGATTGCAGCGGTGCGGTTGGCCACGAAGTTGGCCAATTGACATTCCGTATCCGCGACGGGCGCTTGTAGCGCTTCAATGAAACCGCTGCTAGCGCCATGCGGCTGATCTCAGCCGATAGGCGATAGCCCCGGTTTCCTACTCGCGGCACGATTACTACGGACGATAAACGCCAACTTCGGTCACGACGCCGTCCAAACGCACATCCCACGCCTCTGTCTTTATGGACTCGATCTTTTGCAGGTCAAACGCGAGCCCGAACAGATGCGTCGTGCGCGAATTCTCTGACCGTAAAAACTCGAACGTCCGATCATAAAATCCGCCACCAACTCCGATTCGATTACACTGCTCATCAAACGCGACGAGCGGCGTGATCACAAGATCCGGCTCGCTGCATTCAACCCAATCAGCCTCTGGAACATCGGGCTCTTCAATGCCCAGCCAGTTTTTCTTCATCGCGGTCGGATGGTCGCTTCGAGTTTCATACGAAGCAAACTTCATCGGCTGGCCTTTGGCGGTCAATACCGGAAGGTAAATCTGTTTACCTTCCTGCATCGCACGTTCCATCAATGGCACCGGATCCGCTTCTCCATCGAAGGGAAGAAACCCGGCGATTTTTTCCGCTACCTGGTATTCGGGCAGTTCTGAAAACAGCGTCGAGACCTTGAAACTCGCGTGGCGGCGATAGTTTTCAGGCACGTTGCGCCGAATGCGGCGAATCTCATTGCGGATCGTCTTGCGCGATTTGATCGACTTCTTTTTCAATTCGAACTCTTGATCTGCGGAGAGATTGTTGGACTGACGACAAGCCTCTCACGCTTCCTCAGCAACTTGAAATTCCCGCAGCGCTTCGATCAGAGCCAGGTATTCGTCATTGCAGCAGGGGCATTGTCGCAAGTGGACTTCGATGACTTTCATGCCTTCGGATAGTTCACGGTTTTCAAGCGAGTATTCCGCAAATTCACCAATCCGACCGAAACACTCATCGCAATCAATGCTGTCGGGCCCGGTCGTTCCGATCAAACCCACCAACGTCTTAAGCTGTTCAATTGTAATTGACATTTGATGGTTCCTATTATGCAAAGACCGGGTTGATATCTTCAGCCATGATCCCGGCTTGTTCGAGACTTTCCCTCAACTTCGCCCTGGCGTCGTGAACAAGTTTGTAGACTGCGTTTCGATTGCTATCTGTCTTTTCCGCAACTCTTCAATCGCAGCATCCTGCGGGGGGCCTGCAGTTTGCAGGCGCGATACCCATTCATCATTCGTGTATAGCGACAATTAGAACTCCCTTGTTGCGACAATTAGAACTCCCTTGTTGCGACAATTAGAATTCCCTTGTCCGTGTTGATTGCTAGCGTTTTTGGTAGGCGATTTTCCGAGTCAGCGACAATTAGAATTCCCGTGTTGGCGAATCCTCTTTTTGCCACGTAACTCCTGTTTTCTAGGGAGTTTCGATGGTCAGCGACGGACAAGTCAAAGAACTGCGTCGAATGATTGCCCAGGGCAAGTCGTTGGCCGCATCATCAAGGATGGCAGAAATGAGTGAGAAAACAGCGCGCGATTATCGGGATGACGATCGTCTCCCTTCGAATCGAAAACAGCCCCGAACTTATCGCACTCGCACCGATCCGTTCGCCGACGTCTGGCCGGAAATTCAGCAACGACTCGAGCAGGAACCACGCCTCAAAGCATACACACTTTTTGGCTGGTTACAGGCCACTCGCCCGGGCGAGTTTGCGGACTCGACTCGGCGCACTTTCGAGCGCCGAGTCTCCCAGTGGCAAGCGCTTCACGGCCCCGGCAAACCCGTCTTCTTCAGCCAGGAGCATCATCCCGGCGCGCTCGCGGCCAGCGACTTCACGGTCTGCAACGAGCTGAGTGTCACGATCGCCGGCCGAAAATTCGAACACTCGTTTTATCATTGCGTACTGACTTATAGCAACGTTGAATCGGTCAGCTTGTGTTTCTCAGAATCGTTCGAAGCCTTGAGCGAAGGCATCCAGAAAGCCTTCTGGGAATTCGGCGGCGTACCTTTGCGGCATCGTACCGACTCGCTCAGTGCGGCGGTCAAAAACCACTCCAGTCGCAAGTCGCACACAGATCGTTACACGGCGTTGATGGCTCACTACCAGTGCCAGCCCCAACGCACCAACGCCCGCTGTGCCAATGAGAACGGCGATGTCGAGTCGTCCAATCGACACTTCAAAGCGCGTATCGATCAAGCGTTATTGCTTCGCGGCAGTCGTGACTTCGCCAGCCGAGAAGAGTACGTTGCCTTGGTCGAGCGGCTCGTCGCCACCGCCAATTCGAATCGTCAACAACGCCTGTCTGAAGAGTTGGCGGAGCTCCAACGGCTTCCCGATCAGCGGCTTGATACGGCTGACTTGTTGCTGGGAATTCGTGTCGGTAAGGGAAGTACGATTCGGGTTCGGACCAACATTTATTCCGTTCCCAGTCGCTTGATCAACAAGCAAGTCGATGTTCGAATCGAAGCCGAGCACATCAAAGTGACTTACCAGGGGCACTCGATTCAGACGATGCCCCGCTTGTTGGGCAAGCAAGGCGTTTCGATCAACTATCGTCATGTGATTGACAGTTTGGTTCGCAAGCCCGGTGCGTTTGCCCAGTACAAATACCAGCACGAGATGTTTCCCACGAGCCAGTTTCGGATGGCTTATGACATTCTCAGTCGCGCCCACGCCTCCAAAGTCGCCGACAAACAGTACGTGAAAATTCTGGAACTGGCCGCCAAGGAAAGCCAGGACGCCGTCGATCATGCGTTGCGAGTGCTGATCGGCGCGGGAGTCGCTGTCGATTTCGAGGTGATCGAGTTGATGGTTCACGACGCAGCCAGTTTGCCGCTGGCGACGCAAGTCAATATCGAGGCGCCTGACCTGAATGAGTTCGATTGTTTGTATTCTACATTTGACAAGGAAAGTCTATCTGATGAGCAAGTTGAAAAACCGATCCCCGAAACGGGCAGCCCCAACCACGGCAGCCTCGAAAGCGACGCCCGGCAAACGGCGATCGACTCGAGCACCCGGCAGGGCAGCGAGCCGAGTGGAACCCGGTCGCGACCAGGAGCTGACTCTGCAGTTTCGCGAATTACGGATGCCGAGCTTTCGGGATCACTTCGCCGAAACAGCAACGCGGGCGGCGACCGAAGGCTTGAGCCACTTGGATTATTTATCGGAGCTGACGACGTTGGAATGCGAAACGCGGCGGGAGGGTCGGATCAAACGGTTGCTGACTCGATCGAAGTTGCCGCTTGGCAAGACGTGGGAGTCATTCGACTTCAGCCGCTTACCGCTGGCCATGACTCGGCAGATGGAAACACTCAAGGACGGTTCGTTCTTGGCACGGCGAGAGAACGTGTTGTTGTTCGGCAAGCCCGGTTCGGGGAAGAGTCATGCCTTGTGTGCGTTGGCCCAGCAGCTGATCTTGCGGGACCACAGCTTGTTGTTCACGACTTGCGGGATGCTGGTTCAGCAGTTGCTGATTGCCAAACGGGACTTGCGGTTGCCCAAACTGTTCAAGAAACTATCGAGCTTCGAGGGCCTAATCATCGACGACTTGGGCTATGTCCAGCAAAGCCGCGAGGAGATGGAGGTCCTGTTCATGTTGTTGGCCGAACGATACGAGCGAGGCAGTGTGATGTTGACCAGCAACTTGGCGTTCAGCAAGTGGGGTCAGATCTTCAAGGACACCATGACCACCGCGGCCGCGATCGATCGGCTGGTACACCACAGCGTGATCATCGAGATGAATGTCCCAAGTTACCGTATCGAAACCGCAAAGAAGGCCAAACAAAAGAACTCTTCCCGCCAATGACGAAAGAAATAATCAACTTCTTCATCGGGAATTATCGCGGTAGGAACCGCCGTTACCGGCGGCCCCCCGCACAGATCCGTACGTGAGGAGTTACACTCATACGGCTCCTGCCTTTAGTCGGGCGTGAAATCGCTGATGTGGGTACGGATGTTGGATGCGTAAACGTGGCATATAGATGTCCCGCAATGCAGCCATTCGTTTCCAAGTCCACCGATGTCGCTGACTACGTCGCCGAAGCTGACGAAGCCAGATCTTGGTGACACATCGGACGAATTGCTGAAGGCGAACCATATTGCCAGGAATGGCATGATAGTTCAACCAACCTTGCACGACCCGCGATAGCCAGCGACCCATTTCGCCAACGGAGTCATTCCAACGCTGTCGCAGCTGCTGTTTAATTTCAGCAAGCTTGGCGCTCAGCCGTTTGGCAATGCTCACCCGGCGAATGGTAAACCGACCATGTGTACGAGTCGTGCTGCATTGATGGGCGAATCCCAGAAAGTCAAACGTTTCGGTACGCCCGTCGCCTCGACGCCGTCGGCGCTGAGACACATGACGCCCGAACTCGATCAATCGAGTCTTCTGGTCGTTCAGCTTGAGGCCAAACTTAGCAAAGCGCTCCTGGAGTTCATCCAGGCAGGCGATTGCGTCCGCTTGATGCTCAAAACCAACCACGAAATCATCCGCAAAGCGCACGACGACAATGTTGCCGCGTCCGTTTTGCTGACGCCACCATACGATCCATAGATCCAGGACGTAATGAAGAAACACGTTCGAAAGGATCGGTGAAATCACTGACCCTTGCGGCGATCCTTCTTCGCCCGGAATCCGCTCGCCTTCTTCGATAACACCGGCATGAAGCCATTTACGTATTAGCCGAAGAATGCGGTTGTCACCGATTCGGTGCTCCAGAAATTTGATTAACCACGAGTGATCAATCGAATCGAAAAAGCCTTCCAAATCGGCGTCGAGTACCCAACTCACCTTCTTGTCGGTCAATGCCACGCTTAGCGCATCAAGCGCCATGTGTTGGCTGCGACCGGGGCGGAACCCATAGCTGAAACCGAGAAAGTCTTGTTCGTAGATCGACTGAATCACCCATAGCACCGCCTGTTGGACAATCTTGTCCTCCAAGGACGCTACCGCCAGTGGCCGCTTTCGACCATCAGCTTTGGGAATCCAGACTCTACGAGAAGGCTTGGCTCGATAGGCTCCTCGGTGAATGCGACCGTGGAGATCCTTCACATTGGACTCCACGTCGTTTTCGTAATCATGCCATGTCATCCCGTCGATTCCAGCCGCTGCTGATTTCTTCAAGTTCATGAAGCTCTCAAACAACATCTGTTCATTGATGTGATGAAGCAAAGCAGTAAAACGAAGTGTGCTGCTGTTTTGAGCAGCTTCACGCACGCCATGCAATCCGCGTGACTCACGTTTATCCCGGCTCGGTGTCCGGAGTGAGGCAGGCTGCATCGCGTTTCTATTGGCTGAGTCCCTTTCCTCGATCGGCTCCGCGGATGCTTCAGTTGCACCCTTGTTCGTCGATGTCGAAGGTACTATGGACTCATCTGACTCCCCAGTGACGTACATGTCGGAAGTACCGCCTGAGGCGTTTTCCGGCCGATCCCAAAGATCAAAGAATGATCCCTGGGATGTCACTGGGGTCTCCCGGTTCTCGCGTTTGAAGTTTTCAATCATGCTGAGGTTCTCAGACTCCGCCGTGTCGACCAACGACTCGCCATGACGTTGTTGGACGTGTTGCCTTCCCCACAATTAGACAAGGTCGGCACTCGGATTTAGCTGATTTCGGAGCTCAATAGCTCGCCTGACTGTACCTCTTACCGATGCTACACCCATGCTGTTACCAGTATCAGCGTACGGATCAAGGCCGGAGTGATTGGCTAAATCTTCCCCGTAGGACTCTTTCATTCCCGACTTCAAACCGGTTTATCCCGGCGCTTTCCTAATTGTCGCTAAAGGGGAATTATCGCGGTAGGAACCGCCGTTACCGGCGGCCCCCCGCACAGATCCGTACGTGAGGAGTTACACTCATACGGCTCCTGCCTTTAGTCGGGCGTGAAATCGCTGATGTGGGTACGGATGTTGGATGCGTAAACGTGGCATATAGATGTCCCGCAATGCAGCCATTCGTTTCCAAGTCCACCGATGTCGCTGACTACGTCGCCGAAGCTGACGAAGCCAGATCTTGGTGACACATCGGACGAATTGCTGAAGGCGAACCATATTGCCAGGAATGGCATGATAGTTCAACCAACCTTGCACGACCCGCGATAGCCAGCGACCCATTTCGCCAACGGAGTCATTCCAACGCTGTCGCAGCTGCTGTTTAATTTCAGCAAGCTTGGCGCTCAGCCGTTTGGCAATGCTCACCCGGCGAATGGTAAACCGACCATGTGTACGAGTCGTGCTGCATTGATGGGCGAATCCCAGAAAGTCAAACGTTTCGGTACGCCCGTCGCCTCGACGCCGTCGGCGCTGAGACACATGACGCCCGAACTCGATCAATCGAGTCTTCTGGTCGTTCAGCTTGAGGCCAAACTTAGCAAAGCGCTCCTGGAGTTCATCCAGGCAGGCGATTGCGTCCGCTTGATGCTCAAAACCAACCACGAAATCATCCGCAAAGCGCACGACGACAATGTTGCCGCGTCCGTTTTGCTGACGCCACCATACGATCCATAGATCCAGGACGTAATGAAGAAACACGTTCGAAAGGATCGGTGAAATCACTGACCCTTGCGGCGATCCTTCTTCGCCCGGAATCCGCTCGCCTTCTTCGATAACACCGGCATGAAGCCATTTACGTATTAGCCGAAGAATGCGGTTGTCACCGATTCGGTGCTCCAGAAATTTGATTAACCACGAGTGATCAATCGAATCGAAAAAGCCTTCCAAATCGGCGTCGAGTACCCAACTCACCTTCTTGTCGGTCAATGCCACGCTTAGCGCATCAAGCGCCATGTGTTGGCTGCGACCGGGGCGGAACCCATAGCTGAAACCGAGAAAGTCTTGTTCGTAGATCGACTGAATCACCCATAGCACCGCCTGTTGGACAATCTTGTCCTCCAAGGACGCTACCGCCAGTGGCCGCTTTCGACCATCAGCTTTGGGAATCCAGACTCTACGAGAAGGCTTGGCTCGATAGGCTCCTCGGTGAATGCGACCGTGGAGATCCTTCACATTGGACTCCACGTCGTTTTCGTAATCATGCCATGTCATCCCGTCGATTCCAGCCGCTGCTGATTTCTTCAAGTTCATGAAGCTCTCAAACAACATCTGTTCATTGATGTGATGAAGCAAAGCAGTAAAACGAAGTGTGCTGCTGTTTTGAGCAGCTTCACGCACGCCATGCAATCCGCGTGACTCACGTTTATCCCGGCTCGGTGTCCGGAGTGAGGCAGGCTGCATCGCGTTTCTATTGGCTGAGTCCCTTTCCTCGATCGGCTCCGCGGATGCTTCAGTTGCACCCTTGTTCGTCGATGTCGAAGGTACTATGGACTCATCTGACTCCCCAGTGACGTACATGTCGGAAGTACCGCCTGAGGCGTTTTCCGGCCGATCCCAAAGATCAAAGAATGATCCCTGGGATGTCACTGGGGTCTCCCGGTTCTCGCGTTTGAAGTTTTCAATCATGCTGAGGTTCTCAGACTCCGCCGTGTCGACCAACGACTCGCCATGACGTTGTTGGACGTGTTGCCTTCCCCACAATTAGACAAGGTCGGCACTCGGATTTAGCTGATTTCGGAGCTCAATAGCTCGCCTGACTGTACCTCTTACCGATGCTACACCCATGCTGTTACCAGTATCAGCGTACGGATCAAGGCCGGAGTGATTGGCTAAATCTTCCCCGTAGGACTCTTTCATTCCCGACTTCAAACCGGTTTATCCCGGCGCTTTCATCGCGGTAGGAACCGCCGTTACCGGCGGCCCCCCGCACAGATCCGTACGTGAGGAGTTACACTCATACGGCTCCTGCCTTTAGTCGGGCGTGAAATCGCTGATGTGGGTACGGATGTTGGATGCGTAAACGTGGCATATAGATGTCCCGCAATGCAGCCATTCGTTTCCAAGTCCACCGATGTCGCTGACTACGTCGCCGAAGCTGACGAAGCCAGATCTTGGTGACACATCGGACGAATTGCTGAAGGCGAACCATATTGCCAGGAATGGCATGATAGTTCAACCAACCTTGCACGACCCGCGATAGCCAGCGACCCATTTCGCCAACGGAGTCATTCCAACGCTGTCGCAGCTGCTGTTTAATTTCAGCAAGCTTGGCGCTCAGCCGTTTGGCAATGCTCACCCGGCGAATGGTAAACCGACCATGTGTACGAGTCGTGCTGCATTGATGGGCGAATCCCAGAAAGTCAAACGTTTCGGTACGCCCGTCGCCTCGACGCCGTCGGCGCTGAGACACATGACGCCCGAACTCGATCAATCGAGTCTTCTGGTCGTTCAGCTTGAGGCCAAACTTAGCAAAGCGCTCCTGGAGTTCATCCAGGCAGGCGATTGCGTCCGCTTGATGCTCAAAACCAACCACGAAATCATCCGCAAAGCGCACGACGACAATGTTGCCGCGTCCGTTTTGCTGACGCCACCATACGATCCATAGATCCAGGACGTAATGAAGAAACACGTTCGAAAGGATCGGTGAAATCACTGACCCTTGCGGCGATCCTTCTTCGCCCGGAATCCGCTCGCCTTCTTCGATAACACCGGCATGAAGCCATTTACGTATTAGCCGAAGAATGCGGTTGTCACCGATTCGGTGCTCCAGAAATTTGATTAACCACGAGTGATCAATCGAATCGAAAAAGCCTTCCAAATCGGCGTCGAGTACCCAACTCACCTTCTTGTCGGTCAATGCCACGCTTAGCGCATCAAGCGCCATGTGTTGGCTGCGACCGGGGCGGAACCCATAGCTGAAACCGAGAAAGTCTTGTTCGTAGATCGACTGAATCACCCATAGCACCGCCTGTTGGACAATCTTGTCCTCCAAGGACGCTACCGCCAGTGGCCGCTTTCGACCATCAGCTTTGGGAATCCAGACTCTACGAGAAGGCTTGGCTCGATAGGCTCCTCGGTGAATGCGACCGTGGAGATCCTTCACATTGGACTCCACGTCGTTTTCGTAATCATGCCATGTCATCCCGTCGATTCCAGCCGCTGCTGATTTCTTCAAGTTCATGAAGCTCTCAAACAACATCTGTTCATTGATGTGATGAAGCAAAGCAGTAAAACGAAGTGTGCTGCTGTTTTGAGCAGCTTCACGCACGCCATGCAATCCGCGTGACTCACGTTTATCCCGGCTCGGTGTCCGGAGTGAGGCAGGCTGCATCGCGTTTCTATTGGCTGAGTCCCTTTCCTCGATCGGCTCCGCGGATGCTTCAGTTGCACCCTTGTTCGTCGATGTCGAAGGTACTATGGACTCATCTGACTCCCCAGTGACGTACATGTCGGAAGTACCGCCTGAGGCGTTTTCCGGCCGATCCCAAAGATCAAAGAATGATCCCTGGGATGTCACTGGGGTCTCCCGGTTCTCGCGTTTGAAGTTTTCAATCATGCTGAGGTTCTCAGACTCCGCCGTGTCGACCAACGACTCGCCATGACGTTGTTGGACGTGTTGCCTTCCCCACAATTAGACAAGGTCGGCACTCGGATTTAGCTGATTTCGGAGCTCAATAGCTCGCCTGACTGTACCTCTTACCGATGCTACACCCATGCTGTTACCAGTATCAGCGTACGGATCAAGGCCGGAGTGATTGGCTAAATCTTCCCCGTAGGACTCTTTCATTCCCGACTTCAAACCGGTTTATCCCGGCGCTTTCCTAATTGTCGCCGAACAATTCGAGACGAATGTCATTTCGTACTCCGTTATTGATTGAACGTGTTAGCAATTTCTAACATCTGATTGCGGATATTTCGTCGCTGAACCGGATATTGGGTCGAATCCTGCTCAAGTTACCAGCTCAGACTGCACACCATAGGCGTCAAGAACTGACGTGTCAATTTAACACGTATACGTATTTCAGGATCGAGACTGATAGTGGCGGAAGAAGCGGAGAATCAGGCGGGAGAAACGCGGCAAGGGCCTTACTCTTCTGTCGCGTGCGATATCAACGAAGCGATATCAACGAACCCTCAGGCACAACCGGTGTCATGTACAACATGACGCTATGCTGGGGGCCAAAGTTGCGGTGAACTTCCGGCGCGGGATTGCAAAGGTTATATTGTCGGCCCGCATTCCCCCGTAGCTCAACTGGATAGAGCAACTGACTTCTAAGGAATTGCACAAGGGAGTCAATTCAAAGGAAATATGGACGTCGAAATTAAACTAAGCCCCCATAGCTCAACTGGATAGAGCACCGCTCTTCTAAAGCGGATGTTGCAGGTTCGAGTCCTGCTGGGGGTACTTGTTGTCCATGTTTTCCACTGTTTTTACAGGTAAGATCTCCAGTTTGGTATCACGCAGTGGTGTCCAGCATAGGGCCGCCGTTATTAGTGACTAGGGCTCGCCCGCACACGAACTGCAACCCGACGGACGGGACGTATCGACGATGTAGTCCGTGTGCCACCCGACAGTCTTAACGCCATCGACGACGGGTATTTTCGTTGTCCCGGTCGACTTGCATTCTCCGCCGCCACCTCCACTGCCGCTACCGCCGGTCCCGCCCGGTTCGGTCACCGGTAGATCGGGAACAGACAAACGGCCGAAATCCCTTTGCTATCGGTTTCTGTCTGTATATTGCCGTAGAACGGCGAATCAGTGACAGAAAATTATCGAAGAGGAACCGGATTACTTTCCGGAAGAATCGGTGTGTCAAACTGAACTGGCTCAATGAGTTCATTGGTGCCGGTTCCCAAATTGGCTCGACTCAAAATTCGAAATCCTGAAGATCCGTGCTGGTTTTCGGAAAACGAAGGCTGGTCTCAGTCTTTTTTCAGCGTCCAGTCTTTGCGCTGGCGTGAGCTGGGGATGTCCATCTTCTTACGGTACTTTGCAACCGTGCGGCGAGCGAGTGGAAATCCGAGTGACTTGAGCCGCTTGACCAGTTCGTCGTCGCTGAGCGGATGCGACTTGTCTTCTGAGTCGATCAGTTTTTGCAGTTCGACTCGAATCTTGTTCCACGCGATGTCTTCACCGCTGTCGGTCGTTGTGCCGCCGACGAAGAACAGTCGCAGCGCAAGAATCCCTCGAGGCGTTTCGATCCACTTGTCATCAACCGCTCGCGAAACGGTCGTTACATGAACGCCGACTTCGTCCGCTATCTGCTGCATCTTTAACGGCTCGAGCAATTCCTCGCGACCTTCAGCCAGATATTTGTGTTGATAGTTGACGATCGCCTGAGCAATTCGCGTCAACGTATTACGACGCTGTTCAATGGATTCGATCAGCCATTGCGCAGACGTAATTTTCTTCTTGATGAACTCCTTCTCATCCGCAGTTGCCTGTCCGTTGCTTAATCGCTGCAAATAGTAGCGGCTGATGTTCAATGATCGAACCTGTCCTTCTTCCATCTTGACGGTGAATGAGCCATCCTCGTTCTTCGTGACAAAGACATCGGGAGTCACGCGTGGAACGATTCGCTCGGCAAACCGGCTGGCAGGCAACGGGTCAAGCTTTCGAAGTTCATTCCAGGCTTCCGTGATTTCTTCGATGGTCGCACCGGTCGCCTTTTGAATCTGCGGCAGTTTATTTGTACTTAATTCCTTAAGATGGTTTTCGATCAGCTGTCGAACCAGTTTCAAGTTGGGGATTTTCGAGTTCAGTTGCATTTGCAGACACTCACCCAGATCCCGTGCTGCAATTCCCGCCGGGTCGAGCAACTGGACCGTTGCCAGCGCGTTTTCGGCCTGCTCCATTTGTTCTTCGTCGGCGTCCGGTGGAAGCAGGTCACGCAGACTGCCGTTGAATCGTCCGCCATCCTCGGGCGAAAGTGACGAGACAATTCGCTCGCAGATTTTCAGCAACTCCGGTTCGAGATCTTTTTCATGCAGCTGAAGCGTCAGATAATCCTGAAGCGTCTCGGAGTTGTCGACGATGTTTGCCATCAGGTCATGTTGCCGGTCGCCGATTTCGCTGATCCGGTTGGCGGAAGTCCGCGGGCCGTCGTCGAAGTGATCCGGAGGAAGAGAAAGCAGCCGCTCAAAGTCCTCGGCATTGCCCTCCTCGATTTTCATTTCCGAATGAGCCTCGGGTTTTTCAACCGGCTCTTTTTCAGCGGGACCGTCGGAACGTTCGGACCTGCTATCGTCGGCCGGCGAATCCTCCTCACTGTCCTGTACGCGTTCGAGGACGGGATTGTCGCTCAATTCGGATTCGATCCGCTCCTCCAGGGCAACACCGGCCATTTGGAGAATCTCCATCGACTGGATCATCTTCGGTGTAACCGTTTGCGTCTGCTTTTGCGCGAGCTGTTGACCAAATGATATTTTCATAGCGAAATTCTACCAGTCCTGTAAGGCGCTGATTGACGAGAACAAAGAAACGTCTACGCCTTTTGATGAGTTGATTTTTCTGGTCCTGTGAGTCGTGTAGTCTGACGTGTTGAATTCTAGTTTTTTGTTGATGCCCGGAGGCCGCATTTTTCTCAAATCGCGATCCCGGCACTCCGGACAGTCGCACGAATCCATAACATGCTCGCAGAACCGCGCCAGTCGTTACAGCAGGACCGGTCGATTCAGCAGGAACGAACGCCATTTCGTTCTTTCGAACACGCTTCATTATACCGCGCGTGAAGAAGGCGATGCAAAGCCACGAATGATCAATGAACATAGAGACCTTAATGGAAGTGAATCGCTCTTCGCGATACCTCTTTTTATCTCAGCGCCTCCGCGTTTCAAATCCGACCGATCCGAAGGCCGCGAAAAAGACGCGGTTCAAATTAACGCTGGGCGATGGGAGTAAACTCCTGATCGTCCGGACCGACATAGTCCGCGCCCGGGCGGATCAAGCGGTTGTTGGCTCGCTGTTCGAAAATGTGCGCGGCCCAGCCGGTCACGCGAGACAGGACAAAGATCGGCGTAAACATTGCGGTTGGAATGCCGAGGAAGTGATACGCTGATGCGCTGAAGAAATCGAGGTTCGGGAAGAGTTTCTTTTCGCGCCACATCACTTCTTCAATTCGCTCGCTGACCGGATACAGGGTTTTGTCGTCTGATTCCTCGCCGAGTTTCCTGGCCCATTCTTTGATGACATCGCTGCGCGGATCCGAGACCGTGTAGACGCGATGTCCGAATCCCATGATCTTCGCTTTTTCGTCCAGCAACTTCATGACTCCGGCATCGGCTTCTTCCGGAGTTTCATAACGCTCGATCAGCGCCATTGCTGCTTCGTTCGCTCCGCCGTGCAACGGTCCACGCAACGTGCCGATCGCACCGGTAACTGCAGAGAAGATGTCGGACAATGTCGCGGTGCAGACGCGGGCGGTAAATGTCGAAGCGTTAAATTCGTGTTCGGCGTACAGGATCAGAGAAACGTCCATGGCGCGGCGGTGCATCTCGGAAGGCTCGCGATCATGCAGCAGTTCAAGGAAGTAGCCGGCGATCGTCGTTTCATTGCTCTCGAAATCGATTTCCGTTCCATCCTGTGCGAAGCGATACCAGTAAACGAGAATTCCCGGCAATGCTCCGAGCATCCGTTCAGTTTTCTCAATTTGCTGGTCAAACGAAGTTTCCGGTTCGAGCACGCCGAGCATACTGGTTCCGGTTCGAAGAACATCCATCGGGTGCGCTGTTTTCGGAATCGAACGGAGTGTTGAAAGCAAGGCCTCGGGCAGGTCGCGTTTGCTGCGGACTCGTGCGTTGAAGCTGTCAAGTTCCTTCATGTTGGGCAGGTGACCGAACAGAAGCAGATAGGCGACTTCTTCAAATTGAGCATGTTCGGCGAGGTCATGAATCGAATAGCCCCGATAGGACAGACCCTTGCCGGCTTTGCCAACGGTTGCGATTGAAGTTTTGCCAGCCGATACGCCGGCGAGTCCGCCGGTTTTCTTTTTGGTTGCTGATGTCATTTATGTTGCCTTGAGAAGTTAGTTGTTGGATTCCTGCGCCTTGAATGAATGTTCACTGGACGTTCAGTCCCCTCAGACGACGAAGGGGAACAAAATTTGACAGGTCTAATGCACCAGTTTATGCTTGCGGCCCTTCCACTAGTACGAGAATGCCTCAATCAAGAGATAAAATGACTGACATATTCATTGCATATTTGATTACTTTCGGTTGGGCAATTGTCGGTTCTGTTTCGATGGGACTTGGGATTATTATTGCACTAAAAATGTTTGATTGGTCGACTCGTGATGTCGATGAGTGGCAATTGATCAAAGACGGGAACATTCCGATGGGAATTATTTTTGCCGCCCTAATATTGGCATTGGGATATGTTGTCGGATCGGTGGTGCACCCGTGAATTCCAAACTAGTTACCAGTTCACTGATTAATTTGCTGATTATTATGGGAGTGTTTGCCAATTTCGCATTAGCTCACGGCGGTGGACTAGATTCAAGTGGCGGTCATCATGACCGCGTGCATGGTGGGTACCATTATCATCGAAACCCCTCATTCCATGTAATGCCCGAGCCGAGGCCTGAGCCAAGAACAACGTATCGAACGGAGGCGAGGTCTAGTTCAAGGACGAGGCACCGATCAAGTTCGCGCTCAACTGCGAGAATTCGGGCAAACACCCGCCCCTCGTTCAAGAATGTCGAGTATTTTGAAAGTCCTGTCTCCGAGATGAGAGAACTTCCGGAATTGACGGAATTTTCTTTGGTCGAAGTGACTCCTCGAAGTGAAATCGAGTCGAACGGAATTCTTCGTTTTGTTGTTGTATACCCGGAAAGCGATGAAACTAGCAACGAACTGGGCAAGCACCCGGATGCGAGCCAGCTAATTCAGTTGTTGAAAAATGCAAACGCTGAAACTCAAACGACACGAATATATCTAAACGGCATGCCAAGATCCGGAGTGTCGTGGGCCCATAGCGAATTCGTCGTTGAAAAGTGCGCTGTCTGGGTGCGGGAGGTTGCCCCGGCTGAGTTCGACGAGGAAAAATTGTGGCGAAAAAAACATGAGTTCAGGACTTGGAACGACAAATCCGGGGTTTACGAAATCACCGCCGCATTCTTGAGCAGGAGCGGGCGGGTCGTATCGCTCCTTCAAAAGAACGGGCGAAAAAATTTGGTCAACTTGGATGAGTTGTGCGACGAAGATATCGAGTACGTCAACAGTCTTTAGTCCGATTCCGTACTCTTCTTGATCACCGCGTCCATCTGTTGTTCGTATTGGTGATAATTCAAAACCGCGTACAGGTCTTCACGAGTTTGCATCTGGTCGACGACTTTTTCCTGCGTACCGTTATTGCGAATTGAATGATATACGTTGTCGGCTGCCAAACTCATCGCCCGGAAGGCGGAAAGCGGATAAAGAACTAACTGGACACCCACGCTTTTCAAACGCTCGATGCTCAGAAGCGGACTTTTTCCGAACTCGGTCATGTTCGCGAGTACGGGAACCGGAAGTGCTCGGGTGAACGTGCGGTATTGATCGGCATCGGTCAGAGCTTCTGCGAAGATGATGTCGGCACCCGCATCGACGTACTCTCCGCAGCGATCGATTGCAGACTGTAGCCCTTCACCCGCGAGCGCGTCTGTCCGGGCCATGATCACAAATGATTCGTCGGTTCGAGCATCAACTGAGGCGTGAATCCGGTCAACCATTTCTGCGGTGGAGACCATCGCTTTGTTCTGCCGGTGTCCACAACGTTTGGCTGCCTGTTGGTCTTCGATGTGCATCGCGCCAGCGCCGGCAGTAATAAAACTGCGAACGGTTCTGGCAATCGATAGTGCGTGCCCCCAGCCCGTGTCGGCATCGACCAGCAGCGGAACATCGCAGATGGATGTAATCCGGCGGATGTCTTCGCAGACTTCGGTCAACGAGGTCATACCGAGATCGGGAAGGCCGTGCGATGCGTTGGCGACACCTGCTCCGGAAAGATAGATCGCCCGGTATCCGGCCCGCTCGGCCAACAGCGCACAATACGCGTTCACCGTCCCGACGATCTGGAGCGGATTTTCTGCTGACATTGCCGAGCGGAACCTCGCCCCGGCCGGCTGACTTTTGGCCGCTGAGGCACCGTTGCTTCGTTCGCCCATGGTTTCCCGATTGTTTCGTGTCCGTTGTAGGCGCTGCGGCGAGTGATTCTGTGACTCGGCTCGCATTGGTTCCCGTTCCAGTTAATTCCGTTCGAATCAAATTCGGGTTCGATGCCGCCATTATGCTGACTTGGGCGACAAATTCCAGATGCCGAAAACGTGCCGGGCTACGGCAATAAGCCGATTTCCAGGCAGAAGTCGATGTGCCCGTCGATCAAGTCACCCTCCCCATTGATCAAGTCAGAAGTGGATCTACTCACATTTGGACAGGTTCAAGAACAGAGGGCCACCCAATCCGCCGCGATTATTGTCAAATCGAGTATCTCAAAAGACCGTGAAAGCGGCTTACACGAGTCCGGTTTGGAAGTTAGTCTGACGGTATCCAAGACGACACAACCATGAAACAAAGGTTGCTCTCGGTGGGTTACCCGAACGCCGCTTGAGCATTTTCCTGCGGTCGATTCGGTACATGATGGATTTCAGAACTACCGATCACTAAATAACTACAAGACAAGAATATAGCGAAGCACACTACATAACTATGTCAACAACAGCCAAATCCAGACTTGAAGATATTTCCAACGGCCAGTTCTCTGACGGCGTGATCCGCAACGCGTCGCCCGCACAGTTGTACGAAGAAGCGATTCGCTATGACGGATCCACGATCACCAACAGCGGCGGAATCGCAGCTTTATCAGGTAAAAAGACAGGTCGCTCGCCCAAAGACAAACGAGTCGTGCAGCAGGAGAGCATTGACAACGATGTCTGGTGGGGCAACATCAATATTCCGATGCCGGAAGAATCGTTTGAAAAAGTCCGTGAGACGGCGAAAAACTATCTTGATGATTGTCCGCACCTTTATGTAGTCGATGCGTTTGCGGGGTGGGACAAAGGCAGCAGGCTGAAGATCCGGATCGTTTGCTCGCGTGCCTATCACGCGTTGTTCATGCATAACATGTTAATTCGCCCAACAAAGGCGGAGCTGAAGGGCTTCGGTGAACCGGACTACACGATTTACAACGCGGGTCAGCGAAGTGCCGATCCGTCGATCGAAGGAGTCGGATCGCCGACCTGCGTGTCATTGAATTTTGACGGTGGTGAAATGGTAATTCTTGGAACGGAGTACGCGGGAGAAATGAAAAAGGGCGTGTTCACGATCATGAATTACCTGATGCCCAAACGCGGCGTGTTATCCATGCACTGTTCCGCCAATCAGGGTTCGAACAAGGATGTCAGCCTGTTTTTCGGGCTCTCAGGAACAGGCAAGACGACATTGTCGGCCGACCCGCACCGTTCGCTGATTGGAGACGACGAACATTGCTGGAACGACGATGGCGTGTTTAACATCGAAGGCGGCTGCTACGCGAAGTGTATCAATCTCTCGGCGGCCAGCGAGCCGCAGATTTACAATGCGATTCGGTTCGGTTCGATTCTGGAAAATACCGTGCAGGATCCGCGAACTCGCAAGGTTGACTTTACAGATGTCTCGATCACTCAAAATACGCGTTGTGCCTATCCGATCGAGTACATCGACAATGCTTCGATTCCGTGCGTCGCGGGTCATCCGAAGAACATTATCCTGCTGACCTGCGATGCGTTCGGCGTTCTTCCGCCCGTCAGCAAGTTGACTCCGGGCCAGGCCATGTACCATTTCATCAGTGGCTATACGGCGAAGGTTGCGGGAACCGAGGTGGGCGTAACTGAACCGGAGGCAACGTTTTCTGCCTGTTTCGGCGCAGCGTTTCTGGTTTGGCATCCGACGAAGTATGCGGAATTGCTGGCTGAAAAGATGAAGGAACACAACGCATCGGCGTGGCTGGTCAATACGGGCTGGAGCGGCGGGCCCTACGGCGTGGGCCAGCGAATTAGTTTGAGGCATACACGCGCGATCATCGATGCGATTCACAACGGGACACTCAAGAAGTCGGACTACACCGATGATCCGGTGTTCGGACTGGCCGTGCCGAATGAGGTTCGAGGCGTCCCCACTGAGATTCTCATGCCGCGAAAAACCTGGGGCGATCAGGCAGCCTTTGATACCAAGGCAAATACGCTGGCGAACAAGTTTGTTGACAACTTTGCCGACTATCTCGATCTGGCCAACGACGAAGTCAAAGCCGCAGCGCCGAAGGTATCGTAGGCACAATCGCGCACGCGGTCGGCAGGACGCCAGCGCGACTTCCCGATTGTGACTACCATTGTGAAACTACCATTGTGAAAACGGGTGCACCGAAAGATTCGCGTTAAAATATCGCGGATCTTCGGTCACCTCTTCGCCAACCCAGGACGGTCGTTCGAACACTTCGTCTTCGCTGGACAGTTCGACCTCAGCCACGACCAGAGGTGCGTTGTCGCCAAGAAACTCATCGACCTCCCAAATATGGTCGCCGTGAGGAATGTTGCGACGATACTTTTCGATCAGCGGACCCTCGCACATTTTCATCATTTGCTGAGCGTCATCAACCGGAATCGAGTATTCGAATTCCTGACGTGACATCATGTTGGTAATTCCTTTGACCGTCAGCCACGCGTCGTCGCCTGCGATCCGAACACGAACAACACGGTCTTTACCTGGATTCAGGTAGCCCTGCCGGTAAGTCACCGGCGACGCATCCCGCCATTGGTCGTTGACGACCAGAAACTTGCGTTCGATTTCAACGGCCATGATGGAACGTCCTTCCTTGCATCTAGCTGCCAGCACCAATAAATTCGTCAGACTCGGATTTTTCGCCGTCGCGATATATAAAACGGCGAACGCTGTGCAACTGGACTTCGACTGGAAGTCCTTCGACCGTTGCCGGAAAAAGTCTTGAATCCTCAACGACCTCGCCGGTAAAAACGGGCAGGCCCGAGTTCGGCAACGGAATTGTGCGGATACAAATCCATCGCCCGGGTCAGATCACCCTGTTCGTCCGCGATTTCCAGAGCCAGTGTTCGAAAAGCGAAATTCGCAAACGTGTATTCTTCCGGATCGAATTCGTCGGTATTTGTAAGGTTCCGGATGCGCCGGGCAGCATCCTCGATTTCACCGGTTTCGAACGCGACCCGGGTTTCATAAGCGATTCGGCCGTCGAATTCGGTTGGCGAATCGGCGAGTCGTTGGATGTGCGTTGTGATTCCGCAGGTGTTTTCCAGGTTGTTGACCAGTTGTTTGTACCGTGCGACGGAGTCCTCATGGTTGTCGGCAAAATTCAACGCGGCCTCAATTTGTGATTCGTCCCCGTCTACGATGATCCGGCTGAGATGAATCGTTGTATTGGCACCGTCGGGAAACCGCTGTAGCATTTCAATCCGTGAAGCGATTTCATTTTCCGTTTCGTGCATCAACGTGTAACAGTTGATGACGACCTGTCGGGATTTCTCAAGACTGCCGACCGCATTTTCGTATCGCTCGATCCATGCGAGAGACTTCCCGTAGTTGCCAGCCGAGTATTCATTGTCCGAGAGTTCGAACAGGATTCCGGGCGTACGGTCCGGGTTGCCGGCCATTTGCAGGCAGTTTTGTTCGCCATCGAAATCCCCGAGGTCTTCCCAGCGATAGGCAATTTCGAGAATCAACTCCCCTTTCAAGTAGTCCGGAAGAGGAAGCCGCGTCATTCTTGTCAGTCGACGTTTGTTCCGGCCGTAGTCCAGCGGTTGCTCGGCGTCAAATCTCATGTCTTCGTCGAACGCCTCGCAGATGTTCGTGTAGTCAACGTACGCATCGTACGCCGCATCACCGTAGGCATTCCCGACGGGTACCGCGGTTTCATAACTGTCACGAATCCCGTAGTCGAGCGGTTCCCAGTCATAGAGTTTCCACGTTCCGTTGTGTTTCGTCAGCCAGAATCGCTGAGGGTTGCAGGCAAAGTCGACGCCATCGGTGATCGCGTAAATGACGTATTCGTTCGCGTATCCTGTTTCCTCAATTTTGTAAATTGAAAATTCATCAAACGGGACCGGCCCCAAAATCCGGTTTTCGCAAATCTCCGCAAATTCGCGATCGGATGTGAACGCGACGGCACCGTTGATGAACGAGCTGTTGCGCATCTCACGAGTGTATTTGTCGATATCGATCAGTTGTTTGATTTCGTCGATATCGATCAGTTGTTTGATTTCGTCGATATCGATCAGTTGTTTGATTTCATCGGAGCCGGTCTGGTCCGCGACGACTGCGAGTTCCGATAGAAAGACGGAAATGGAATCGAGATCCGGATGCTCCGTGAGCGGACTTCCTGAAAACGCTGCAGCTGCTTTTTCGAATTTTTCTGTTTCTGGTTCGTCGTTATCCTGAGACGATAATCCTGGAGCAGGTCGAGTGCCGTCCGCTGCTGACTCGGGCAATTGCGAAACCGCAAAAACGATCGCACCAACCAACACCGCGAAAATCAGGAACTGCCCTGGAGGATTGGCGGAAGTTCCCCGCTGCTGAGGCGGATTTTCGTCGTAGGGGTTTGGAGGAATCTGAGACATCCGTCGCTCCGTGCGCAAACGTGTTGAGTTCTTGCCTGCCTGCCAAACGGAAACGTGAACCGTCCCGCTGGCTACAAAAAAACCGCTTCAACGAACCGCCTTGCGGAACCGTCAAGCGGCAGTTGTTCCAGAATCGGTTCTTCGTGAAAATTAGTGGCAGAGCCCTGAAATCCAACCGGGCCTGCGCGTCGATGACTCGACCGGATCAGAGTTCCAGCGCGGCAATGATTTCTTTTGCGCCTGGAGTCATGCGACGCAGCTTATTTATCAGAACTTCCCGCTCGGAAGCGGTGGCCTTGGGCGCACGCCGCTTGATTTTTGTGACCTGGACTTTTCGCTTGCGACGACGCCGTAGCTCGCGCCGTCTTTCACTGCCTGCCATCTTCGTTACTCCGGTTCTGGTTGACTGATCAAAGCGTGCAGTCTAGCGAATTACCATGATCGGGGCAAACCCGCGGGATACGCTTCCAGCTTGTCGTCAGTCAACCGAGCGTGATGAATTCGGAACGAGATTTTTACTGCGAATAAACGCGAATGAAAAACGGATATTGGCGTTAATTGGCGTCCATTCGCGGTTTCATTTTCCTAGCCACCGTCCGCTGACCTTCACTTTGGAATTGCCGGTTCTGCAGCAGGTTCGGAAACTGACTCGGCCCTCGCCGATTCAACTGCTTTTTTCAGATTCGCTAAACCCTTGTCATATTCAGTTTGCATCCCCGTCCGGAACATCCCTGCGAAGTATCCGAAAAACGGTCCGCTCGGAAGTGTTCCGTCGCTCGACCAGGTAACGGTTGTCCGCAGTTGTCCCGAAGCGCCGGCTTCTTCCGGAGTCAGCAGGAACCGGCCATCCATGTCGCCGAACCGCGGAAACTCCATCATGTAGTCGACAGTTCCAGCAGGGTCGCTATCGGTGATCCACAATTTTCCCCGGCCGCGCGGATCGCGCCACGTCTGAGTTGCTCCGGCGCCCGAATCAGGGCCGTCGTATTTGATTCCCAGTCCCGTGATATCATCCGAGTTCCATGGCGACCACTGCTGCCAGTTCGACAGCGTATTGATATGAGGAAAGACGTTGTCGGGACCGGCATCGATCGTCACGCTTGAACGAATGTTGTAGTCGCGCGGCAGTAGAAAACCGATGCCCGACACAATCGCGACGATCAACAGAAACGCGCCAACGACACGTACGAATATCGATTTCAAATTCCAGCTCCGGGCAAGTCTTTGCTATTCTGTGATCGGTTTGACGAATATGTTGCGGAATTCGACGGGATCGTTGTGGCCCGCGAATCCGAAGTATCCGCTCGTCCGGTCTTTTCCAGGGTGAAGTCGATCATCCATGAACTCGGTCACCTCTGACACGTCCCCGTTGAGAATAATGCTACCGTTCAGTTCGACGACAATCCTGGAACCATGCACAGTCACCTGTTGGTAATTCCATTCACCCGTCGGGCGATGGTAACCGCGATGCGCACCGATCATGCCGTAAACTGAACCGTGAACCTGACGCGGTTTGAGGTCCTTGTATTTTTCATGTTCTGTGTCGAGCACCTGCAATTCACACATCCCCTCGTACGCAGTATTAACATCGCCACCGGGATAGCGAATGGCGAGCCCGTTGTTTCCGCCGGGCGGCAGCTTGAATTCGAACCGCGCGACAAAGTCGGAATATTCGCGGTCGAAATAAATCGTTCCACCACTGCCGGGCTTGCATTTCAATATACCGTCGTTGACTTCGTATTTGTCAACGGGCCCGGCCCAGCCCGTGAAGTCCGTGCCATTGAAAATCTGCTCGAACTCATCGGCCCCCGCTTCAGCCAGCAACGAATTTGCCTCGTCGCCCGGAATCTCGCGAACGCCGATGTTGCGCCAGCGAATTTCGCCTCCGTGTGTTTGCAGCTGAATCGGGCCGTCGACGACCAGCGGCAGCGATCGGTCCCAGTAGTTTTCCATGATCGCGTTATCAACCACGAGTTGCCCGTTGAGCCAGACGCTGGTCCGGGCGCCGATCTGGCGAACGCGAACATGATTCCACTCGCCGAACGGTTTGTCGGCGTGAACCAGCGGATCCTTGCCGGGATTGTCCGCGCTGTTATTCCAGAGTCCGCCCGAACCGGGCAGAGCACCATGTGCTTCTTTGCCGCCTTCTTTCGTCGTGTCCCAGATTTGAACTTGCGGAGTCGCTTTCAAATAAATTCCACTGTCGGCGCCGGCAACGGTCTTGTATTCAAGGACCAGCTCAAAGTCGCGGTACGCATTGTCAGTCGTCAGGAACGGGCCGTTTCCATCATTGACGATTTCGCCGTTTTCAACTCTCCAGAATTCCGGCATTGCAAGCCGCGCCGATTCGATTACCAGGTTCCGTTCCTCGTCATCCAGCGCCAGCATTTCGCGGGGATCTTTGGTTTCGATCGCATGCCACCCGTCTAAATCGGTGCCATCAAACAGTGAAGTGAATCCTTCAGGAATTTCCAGAGAAGCTTCATCCTGCACGGCTTCATTTTGCGCGAAGGCATTCCCGAGTACGAAGGGGCTGCTGTGAATTGCGAAAAAAGCGGTCGCAGCGAACGCTGCCAGGGCAAACCTAAAACGGAAAGAACTCATTCAATTTTCTCTTGAAAACGGTGCTAATTCAACTCACGATTCTGTCGGTCGTAGGGCTCAATACAACATAGCCAAAGCGCGGCTTGAATGACTCAAAGCGCGGCTTGAATGACTCAAAGCGCTGCTTGAATGACTCATATTACGACGGTTCCGCCGCGACTTCTTTTCATGGCTATTATCCTGTCCGGCTGCCCGTCCCGGCGTTCGCGGATCGAAAGCGCCTGTGAACACGCCGGTTTCCGGGTCGTAGCTGATTGCCTGACTGATTCCGGCGTTTCTCGATTGCGTGACCTCATGCCCGAGGTTTCTCAAATCGTCGATGAGCGTCTGATCAATAGTTGTCTCAGCATGAATCCGGTCAGGTGACCACTGATGATGAATTCTCGGCTGTGCAATGGTGGGACCGATGGGCATCTCCAGATCGAGATGGCTGATGATTGCCCATACGACCCGGGTGATAATTTTCGGACCGCCTGCGGCGCCGATGACCAGAACGGGCACGCCGTCTTTCAACACGATTGTCGGACTCATGCTGGACAATGGCCGCTTGCCTGGTTGGATCGCATTGTTTTCGCCGCCGATGAGTCCAAACGCATTCGGGACTCCGGGCGAAATCGAAAAGTCATCCATCTGGTTGTTCATCACGACGCCCAGACCGGGGATGATCACTTTCGAGCCGTACGTTGTGTTGACCGTCGACGTAATCGAAACACGGTTTCCGGCGTCATCGGCGGTACACAAATGAGTCGTGTGGCGTTCATAGAATTTTGAGTTCGCATTCGGTGGCGTTCCGTGCGATTCAACAACTGCCGCCCGCGACGGGTCTATTTTCGCCGCCTGCTCCTGTGCGTATTTTTTCGAGATCAGCCCGGTCGGAACTTTTGCAAAGTCCGGATCGCCAAGCCAATACGCCCGATCCGCAAACGCCAGTTTCATCGCTTCTGCTACGACGTGCGCTAGTTCCGACTCCGACCGCGCGCTAATCGCCTTCAGGTCAAACGTCTCCAGGATGTTCAAGATCTGCGCGACGTGGACTCCTCCTGAACTTGGCGGCGGAAAACCGAGAATCGTAAACTCGCCATAGGTCGTCACGATGGGACTGCGGGTGACAGTGCGATATTCTCTGAAGTCGTCAGTTGTAATGATGCCGTTGTTGGCAGACATCCAGTCAGCAGTCGTTTGTGCAAGCTCGCCGTTGTAGAACCATGAAATGCCGCCGTCGCCGATCTTGCGATACGTGTTGGCAAGATCAGGCTGACGAAGAATTTCACCCGGCTCATAAGCGTTGCCGCCGTTTTCGAACGCACGAACGCCGGCTTCGGTCGCAAGCGGATGCACCGAAGCGACCATGTTCAATTGCGAAGTCGCCGTATGTTCGGGGTGCTCCTGAGCGTGAAGCGGATTCGTGAATGAGACGAGCAACAACGATGCAACGAGCAGCATTGCAACAATTGTGTCGTGCGGAAAGAGTTTTCTTGCCATGGAGATGTGCCTCTGGAATCAACCGTTTTGTTCGGCCGATCTGTTGTTTTGAGTAGTCGTTTGTCGTGTTCAGATTGTCGCTGAATAGAAAGTTTTCGGTTGATTGTAATCGTGATCCGCTCACTTTGTCCGGGTCAACCCGATGTTCCGGGCGAAAAAAGCACCTTGCGAAAAGACGTTGAGCTGAATTATGCTGACACGATGGACAATTCAAAGAAAAACGGAAACCGCGAGTACCCGGTGAATGATTCGTCGCCGAATGATGAGGCAATCGACGAGCAGGAACTGGACGAAGAGGAACTGGACGAAGAAGCGGATGAAACGGGCGACTATGACGATGATGAATTTTCACTTGAACAGCTGAGCGAAGCGTATGCCAAGGTCATCGGGGAACGCGGCGGAAACGTAGCCGAAGTTGAGCCGGAATTCTCCGAGGGCTTTGCATTCTCCTCGGGGAAAGAGAACAAGCCGGGCGTTTCCGAACAGGCAGAAAACGAAAAAGCTGATGAGGATGAGAGCGACGATGATGTGGCCTGCCCGGTTTCTCCCGAGTCGATACTCGAATCCATTTTATTTGTCGGAGCGCCCAAAGATGTCAAGCTGACCAGTCGGAACATTGCCTCTCTGATGCGCGACGTCAGCGCCAAAGAAGTTACTGCTCTTTCGAAAAAGCTGAACGCAAAGTACGAAGCTGAGTCATCGGCCTATCGTGTTTCCTCCAGTCAGGGCACGATGCGGATGGAACTGCATCCCGACCTGGTCCAGGTCCAGAACTATATGCTCGGTCGATATCGGGCTGTCCGGCTTTCGCAACAGGCGATCGATGTGCTGGCGATCGTTGCCTACAACCAGCCCGTGACCCGGCAACAAGTGGACGAGATCAGGGCAAAATCGAGCGGTGGAATCATCCGGCAGATGGTTCGCCGTGGGCTCGTCCAAGCGGAAGCAGACGGAAAACAGGAGCAATTCCGGACCACCGACAGGTTCCTCAATCTATTCGGGCTCGACGGAATCGAAGACCTGCCTCAGTCGCACGATTCTTCCGGAATGGACGAGCTAGCGGATTGATGACGCCCGAACCAGCCGTTGCCCGAGTTTTTTCTAGCCGCTATTCCTGGCTCGCGGATGAGCCGCATCGTATGCCTTGCGCAATCCGGCCGTGCTGACGTGGGTATAGATCTGAGTCGTTACCAGCGACTTGTGCCCGAGCAGTTCCTGGACGCTGCGAATGTCCGCGCCTCCGTCCAGCAAATGAGTTGCGAAACTGTGTCGCAAGGTGTGCGGGCTGGTCCGCAGATCGAGTCCGGTGATCTTCAGGTATTTTTCCAGCATCCGCCCGACACTGCGGGTCGTCAGCCGCTTTCCGAACTTGTTCGTGAACACAGGCGAACCCGTTTTCTTCGGCTCCGACTTTGCCAGCACCCGTTTCTTCAGCCAGCGTTTTAGTGCTGTGACAGAAAACCGGCCCAGCGGAGCGAGCCGTTCACGCTTTCCCTTTCCGCGAACCCGTACCAGACCGTCAACGAAATCGATGTCGTCAACATTGATGCCAACCAGTTCACTCACACGCAGCCCGGCGGAATAGAGCGTTTCGAAAATTGCCCGATCTCGCAATCCCATGGGTTCACTTGCAGGTGGTGCCTTCAGCAGCTTGCCGATCTCTTTGCCAGTGAGAAAATGTGGCAGCTTGCGGTCGCGACGCGGGTTGCGAAGCGGTTTGGCCGGATTGTTCTCGCACACTCCTTCACGCTGAGCGAACCGGAAGAAACTTCGCAGCGAAGCCAGACGTCGTGAGACCGAGCTTTTCGCATAGCCCGCCTCATGAAGAGCTGCGACGTAGGTCCGCAAGTCCTGAGGCGTGATATCGGCCGGACGTGGAATTCGCCCGGCCGTTTCCTGAAGATACTCGCAGAGAATCGTAAGATCCTCGCGGTACGATTTAATCGTTAGATCGGAACTGTTCCGCTCCACTTTCAGATAGCGAAGAAATCGCTCGACAGTTTTTTCCATCTAGAACGACGATTCCTCATCTGACAGCAGATCGCCAACCTGCGGAAATTGAAACCGGTTGTCAACCGGGGCGGCAGGCGTCGCATTGGCTGCGGCTTTACTGTTATTCCGGATTTTCTGACTGAGCACAGCCGCGTCATACCAGGAAAAACTGAGTTCCGCATTCGAGGCGTACCGACCGAGCGTCCGCAGCGTCTCGCTCCGGTTGTCGTCGTTGTAGAGAAACAGATAGCGTTCTTCACCTTTAACTAAAGCGAGAACATTGATGTCTTCTGACAAAGTATCACCCCTTAAATCATTGCCGTCCCTGCATGCTGGATTTTCGCGCTCATTAGAAAAAGCGAACCAGCACCACAATCAAATGCAATAGACGGAAATGTTTCTGTCTGCACTCAATCGCCTGCCATGGGTGATATCGGACGGGCATAGCGGGCCGCGTTACCAAGTTACCGTTTGGTACAAGACAATTCGAAATTCCAATCGCATTTGCGCAACAACCGGAACTGCACGTCCTGCTGGCAGATAGTATCGCAACTGAGCATCTGATTCAGAATGCACGACCGGAACGAAGGCGTCCGCCGCGAAAGGTGAAGTTGAAACAGCGGGAGAACGATGCACGTGGCGAATCGTCGAGAAGATTGGCTGTGAATAACTAATAACAAATAATTAATGAAACTGCGAGCGAGTGAAGACCCTCGGCGTCCGGTGCGTTTTTACTTCACTGCCAAACGTTGCTCTGCTATCTTCAAGTGATGGCGGACGTGTCCCGCGAGGATAAACGCAATTGCGCGAACTGACATTGGCGTGTCGCTTGCTGTCCCGATCGATGTCAGCATCGATTCATCAAGTCGCTTGAGCATTGATACGTTGCTGTTTCTAAGCTGCTCCAGTTCACCCAGCAGATCGGGCATCGCAATTTCATTGTATCGACTCACGGCAACAAAAGCGTCCTGGTCAAAGCCCGGTAATGGAGTGCTGTCATTTGAGGCGAACCGCAAGGCGCGGTAACCGAATACGCGCTCGACATCGATACAGTGTCCAACCGCCTGCTTGAGCGTCCATGTATAGGGTTCGTGCAGGATAGATGCCTGCTGGTCAGTGCAACTGCCCAGAACCTTGCGGACGCTGGCCACCTGCTGTTCCAGCGTATCGATAATGTCCGTTTCCGTGATTTGATCAATATAGCCTTGATAGTAATCACCATATTCATGTGATTCAGGGCGGGCAATGGCAGCGGTTGTCATGTCTTGACCGTCAATTGAATTACTTTGTTTGAGGAACCAAATTCAGCGATGGAATTCGTATGCGAAGTTTGCTGTCTTGTGTTGCCTTATTCTATCGCAAAACATCCAATGGACTCAATGAACCGAGCCGGCACTTCCGCATACCTGTGCTGCGTCTACCAAACAGAACTTAAGATCAATACAAATAAATAAAAACCATGAGAAACAAACTGCTGACTATTCCACAACGACCTGGCCTTCTGTTCGCCTTCGTTTTTTGCGTAGCCGCCGTTTTCCCGAACGGATCCGTCTTTGCTCAGGATGAAGATGCGGCTGAACGGAGAGTCATCGTCTGCTCTTCAACCCAGGTCGCCGATTTTGCACGGCAGATCGTGGGCGATCGTTGGGAGGTCATTTGCGTACTCGGCCCTGCGGAAGACCCGCACAGCTACACACCGACACCGCAAGACACGGCAGATGTCGCCCGAGCCGATTTGTGCCTTGAAAACGGCTGGCATCTTGAAGGTAACGAATGGATGAAAACGCTGGCTGAAGAAAACGGGAAACCGATTGTCTCCTGTATTGAGGGAGTCGAGCCGATCGATCTGGAAGCAGAAGATGGTGCCGATGAAGGCGAGACGATCAATGACCCGCATGCGTGGTTCGATCCCCCAAACGCATGGATCTACACGAAGAACATCCGCGACGCCGTAATTGAACTGGATCCGGAAAACGCGTCGGAATACACGGCTCGCGCCGATCTTTATAAAGTTCAGTTGCGTGAACTCGACGGCTGGGTCAACAGAACGTTGAACGAGGTCGAAACCAGAGTTCTCATAACACATCATGACGCGTTCGGTTATTTCTGTCGCGCCTACAATTTCCAATCTGAAAGTCCCGTGGGCTGGAGCACTGCGGATTTTGCAAATCTCACGCCTGACCAGCGGAAGAAAATCATTGATTCAATTCGTGATCACGGCGTCAAGAGCCTGTTTATCGAAACGACAGCGGCCAGCAAAACACTGGACGAGATTGCCAAAGATGCCGGAGTGCAAATCGGCGGCACCCTTTATTCAGACGCCATGGGCACGGCGGGATCAGCCGGAGAAACCTACATCGGCATGATGCGCGAAAACGTGCTGACGATTGTGAACGGGCTGCGATCGGAGTCAGGTGAGTAACTGCGGAACAAATGTCCAGGCTCTTCACCTCCGGCGGGGGAGCCTGGTTTTCTTTTCCATTTGATTTTGGATATGATGAGTCGAAGACCGCGACACTGGAAACCCGCCGCGTTAGCAAGGACGCGGAACTTCGCCTCACAGCGAGCCACGGAATCTCGTCGCTCTGACAGCACACGAAGGCCGAAGTGTCAGCGGGAGATCGGAAACCCGCCGCGTTAGCAAGAGATCGGAAACCCGCCGCGTTAGCAAGGGACCGGAAACCCGCCGCGTTAGCAAGGGACCGGAAACCCGCCGCGTTAGCAAGAGATCGGAAACCCGCCGCGTTAGCAAGGGACCGGAAACCCGCCGCGTTAGCAAGGGACCGGAAACCCGCCGCGTTAGCAAGAGATCGGAAACCCGCCGCGTTAGCAAGAGATCGGAAACCCGCCGCGTTAGCAAGAGATCGGAAACCCGCCGCGTTAGCAAGAGATCGGAAACCCGCCGCGTTAGCAAGAGATCGGAAACCCGCCGCGTTAGCAAGAGATCGGAAACCCGCCGCGTTAGCAAGGGACCGGGTCAAAGACCATGCCAACGCAGCGGGTTTCGGTTGCTCGTTTGTCATATAACGAAGAACGGCGTCTCGCTCGAATTCTGACCCCCAACCCAATCGCCCAAGAACTAAGCATGAGTTACTACCCGAACCAGCCTCGCCGCCGTCGAAACGGCGGATTCTCCGCAATCAAGATCCGCTTGTTGATCGCCGGCGCGATTGTGCTGTTTTCAGTCGTCAGCTTTTATTTGAGCGGCGAAGTGAATCCGGTCACCGGCGAAACCCAGCGTGTCGGCAAGATGTCAATTAGCGACGAAATTCAGATGGGCCTGGCAGCGGCTCCGCAAATGGCGGCTCAGCACAATGGTTGGTCCGATGATCGTACGGCCAGCAACAACGTCAAACTGGTGGGAACCCGACTGGTAAGCACGCTACGGCAGCATCTTTCTCAGGAAGGAAAACAAATTCCGTTTCAGTTCGAGTTCCATCTGCTTAATGATGAAAGATCGGTCAACGCATTCGCTTTGCCTGGCGGACAGGTCTTTATCACCGAGGCACTCTATTATCGCCTCGATGAACCCGGACAACTCGCCGGCGTCATCGGTCACGAAATCGGGCACGTGCTTGAGCGTCATGGGTCGGAGCGAATGGCCAAAGGCGGATTGATTAAGGGGATCGTGGGCGCGGCAGGAGTTGCCGGTGGCGACATCAGCAGCGCCAACATGGCATCGTATGTCGGCAATTTTTTGCAGATGAGCTACGGGCGCGAAGACGAACTCGAATCTGATCGCTGGGGCATCGCGCTGATGGTACTCTCCGGATACGATCCGCAACATATGCTGACCGTGATGGATGTGCTCGAAGAAACTTCAGGAGGGAGTGGTACACCTGAGTTCATGAGCACGCACCCGCGCCCTGCAAACCGGAAACTTCATATTGAGGAAATCATCAAAGACAAATTTCCCAATGGTTTGCCGCCAGGGTTGCAATAGGGCTAAAGGCCAGCCTTTTGTAGCTTTCATTTATGAGTTGCAGAGTGCTTTTTGTTTTGCTTTTTCGAGGATGCGAAACGTGGACTGGTGACCGCGATTCTTTTTGTTCATCGGCTTCGGTTTGGGTTTCCACTTCCCTTTTTGATACCTTTTGAGATCGATCTGCTGACTCAGCCGACGCAGTTCGGCGGCAAGTTGGCTGGGAGTCAGTGAACCGTACCTGGTTTCCCGGTAGTCAGCTTCCAGAATTACAGACATCCCTTCGGCAGTCGATGCGACTTCGTGACAAAGATAATACGTCGAAAGCTGATCGGCTGCTTCACGACCGTGAACTCCCGCCACCACGCCGCGAACCACTGACAACACGTTGTAAGAAACCAGCGCCATGCAAAAGCCGAACAACGCGGCTTTTGGATAACCCGGACTTTTGATTTCGCCTTCCAGACTTTCCGCCATCTTTTGGAAAGCGGTTTCGATCGTCCAGCGTCCCGCATAAATCTCCGCAATGTGAATGGCTCCCACTCGTACGGGCAAATTGGTAACCACATGAATTTCCGCATCGCCATCGCGAGTCGGTTTATTGAGTACCACCGTGATACGTCGATCGTTCCTCGTTTGTCCGGTCCGGTCAGTCACCTGCATTGCCTGCTCATAGACCTTGCCGGTGTCGCTGTTTCCCACGAGCTTGCGACGGCCTTTGAGTTCGAAAGGCAGCCCGCCATGCTGGCGAATCACGAAGAAACCGCCACGGCCACCAATGCCCGCAAGAAAATCAACGGTGCAGAAGTTCCTGTCGGCGATCAGCAAGTCACGTCGCTCAATGGTCTGCAGAAGTTCCGGCAGCAGCGATCGTTCCTGGGCATGGCCGTCCTCGCACGGCAGCACGTCAATCGCCAGATCGTACTGCGGATCATAAATCACCAGGGACTTGCCCGGCAGCGGTGCGATGTTCATGTCACGCAGTTCGCCGATCCGCCGGTCGGTTCGTCGCAGATGATTGCCATCGACGATTTTCGTGCGATAGCCCGCCAGCACCGGTTCCCGCTGACCACCGGACTGCCTGATGATGGCCTGCATGCGGTCGGCCGTTTGCCGCACCAGTTCTCGCGAAACGTCCGGTTCGACCCCTTTAAGTTTGTCGTATACAGATTTGACTGTGACCGCAATCTCTTCCCGCCGATCAACAAAGGCGGCGTTGATGCCGGGGTGAATTCGCAGCACCACCTGCCCCATCAGGTCGGCAACCGTCGAAAACATCAGTTCGCTCGAATACTGCACCGAGGCATGCTTTTCAAATATCTCATCGAGTCGTCGCGACGAGAGTACGTTCTCGATCGCCGCACGAGCCATAACGCTGACCGGTTTCTTTTTGGCAAACCTGTCAAAAGCCTGATCCGGAAACTTCATTGAATCCATCCTTCAATATCGAGGCCTACACAAATTACAATACGTGTCGCATTCTACATCCAGCGTATCTAGAATCCAAAATGCTTGCACAGAAAACAACAGCTACAAAAGGCTGGGCTTATGCCCTTTCCGTTTGCCAGAGATTTTCCTTTGGAAGTATCGGAAACTATTCGCCGCCGGACGTGCTACATCTTTCCGGCTTCGACAGTGTGGATGCCCTGAAGTTTCGAGTGAAAATCGTTCAACGAACTGAAGGCAATAAGCACATTCTTGCCGAAGCCGACAAGATTGCTCCTAAAAGATCAGACGAAAACGGTGCGAAAAATCCATTGCTTCCGGTGCGTCCGTCATCGGAACTTGGACAGGATGTTTTTCGCATCGACTATTCGGATGCGCCACTTTTGCAAATCAATTTGGCGGTTGGCGACTGGAAGGCTGTATCAAGGAGTCCTGTTTTCATTGCGCTCGTGTATCCAGCGAGCATGCGTCAAATTCTTGAGCGAGTGTTGTTGCAGGATAAACATGACGACGTAGATGATTCTGAAGACTGGCGAAGCCAGTGGCTGAACTTCGCGCTGTGCCTTCCAAATGTTGGTACGAAACCAGATCTCAACAATGAAATCGAAGTACGAGAATGGATCGACTCCGCAATCGATGCGTTTACCCGGCATCACGAAACACTGAATCTCTTCAGAGACGCCTGGGCAGGAGGCTTGACGTGAGAATTCGACGGCTTACACAACACGGTATGAATCGATTCGACGAATTCCTGGCTTCGCTAGGAACGGATTCGCCACATCCGATTCCACGTAGCTTACTTTCCGATGATGAGGCATCTTCGAACTTTGAGCATGACATAGTAGCCGAGCCAACCGCGTTTCCAACCAGGTTCGACTGTGCGAAATATTTCAATAAGATTTTCGGCGCCTTGGAGCACGATATCAGTCGCGACGCAGGACTTTGGTCGTGGCTATCGTTGTTTTATTTTGAACAGATATGTCCAGGGAAGAACGGCAATTTTGTGCCGGGCGAACGAGCGCGGTGGATTCCCGCAACAACTGAGCATTTCCGATACTACCGCCACCTACTTGCTGGCCCGTATCGCATTTACAACGCCAACAGAGACAATCCGCAACGCGCGATGATATTCCTGTTTGGCCCGGCGGGAATCGTTGGCCACTTCTACTACCAGTTGGTTTCACGTCAAGAATACATCACTAACAAAGCGATTGTTCAACTGGCTACCGATCTCTACTTTGACGCCGATTCGCAACGACAGAAAAGAGGAGCGCAAACGCGCGGGAAACCGGGTACGGTATTTCGACTGACTTCGTTCTTAAATCAGCTGGACACAACATGGGACCTTTACAGCATGTCGCCGGTAGAACTGCGGGAACGACTGCCAATCGAATTTGCCCGTTTTCTCGACGTTGCAACTTCGTAAAATTGTTCCCTCGTTCAATTGACGAAGACGCTGCAACGAGTTTTTTTGATTGGCTGAAGGACCTGAAATAAGAGCTTCTGAACACGATTCGTCAGCGGCAGTTAGTAACATCTCGGTTGCCGACTCCAAAAAATCCGTTGCGATGCCACTCGTTGTCTGCAAACGGATGCTGCCATCTTTGCACCGTCAGCTGGCCTTTCGCGCCTTCGATCATCTGGGCTTTCGAGGCAACTCCGAGGAATAGTTCAAAAGCCGGCAGTTTAGTAGAGGGCTCTCGCGCATCACCAACGCGGACTTAAGAGCGTATTTAGTAAAGAGGTTTCCGTCGTTTGGAACGAAAGCAACCGTATCAGGCTCCAGGCCTTTCCAGTTAGGATTGCTTAGTGCCTCCTCAATTCGAACTCGCATGTTTGCCGTTTCACCGGCATAGAAGCCCACATCGCCGGCGCACAGCATAAACACGCCGGGAGCTTCAAGGGAATCAAGGGGACCGTCCGAATCGATTCGTTTCAGTCTTTTACTTCGTCGCATCCACTGGCTGAACTTTTCCGCTGCAGAATCACGAGCATCATGCGAACGCTTGCGAATCGAAAGCGCAGCCCGGCGAAATTCAATCGAAGTGACGCTTTTGTCCATAGGCCCGAACTCGGTTGCCAGCCGATCAAATTCGGCGGCAAAATCGGGCGAGCACAGAATCTCGTCCAGAGTCTTTCTGTAATCTATCGCGAGAAGTCGCCAGGCAACCTCACTGGCAAAACCAAAGCGATCCATCTGCTCAGACGTTATTCGTGCGCCGCGTTTTTTTGATCGCGGCAGCTTCTTCGTTTTTCTCAATTGCAGAAGGTAACGGTTCCAGATCGCCGCGCTACCGCCGATTCCATGACTGAGGCATTCGTCAATGAACTCTTTGTTCAGGTCTTTGTCGCACAAAAGGTAGGCGGCGGGAAATCCGCGACCAGCCTTTTTGTAGGCCTCAACAACTACTTTTTCCGTTTTCTCGTCGAACGGCTTTTTGCGCCGCTTTCCCCTGGCAGTACTGGGAGCACTTTCGATCGGATCTTCGGGACCATCGATCTCATCACCGAGATTGGTTCGCCCGAGCCGCTCGCTGATGTACTTGACATAGTCGTCTGACAGCTCAAATCCCATCCACTGCCTCGCAAGCTTTTTTGCAACGCACAACGTTGTTCCGCTTCCGCCAAACGGATCCAAAACGAGATCCTGCGGTTTGCTCGTAGAACGAATAATTCGTGCAAGCAACTGCTCCGGCATCTGACAACCGTGAAAGCCTTCACGTTCTTTGAATGTTCCGGCGACGCGAGGAATGTACCAGGTATCATGAGCCGGGCTGAAACTGAGCGGCGCGTCCTGCGGCCGGGTGATCCAGGTGTTGTCGGGAAGCCGGCCGTTGGGATTGGCGCGATTGTCGGCGTAAACCAACTGGCGGGCTGACTTGACCCTGATCTGTGGATTGATGCGGTTGAAAGTGAAGTTCTTTTTGTCTTTGACGAAATGAAAAATATGAGTGTGTGATCGGCTGAACCCGTTCACACAATTCACGCCGAACGTGTAGTACCAGATCACCCAGCTGCGGCAATGGAGCCCGGTTTTCTGCGCTTCGATTTTTAGTTCGGCAGCGTACTCATCGCCGATCGCCAGCCAGAATGTTCCGTCCGGCTTGAGCGCGCGATGGACACCTGTGATCCATTGCCGGCACCAGTCGAGGTAGTCATCAGCCTGCCTCTTGTCATCATAGACATCGTATTCGTAGCCGATGTTGAACGGCGGATCGGCGAACACGAGATCGACTGACCCTTCAGCCACCTTTGAAAGAAGTTTGACACAGTCGCCCTGGTGAACGCGGTTTTTTGATAATGCCACAATATTTCCCTTGAAGAATACTTAGCGAAATTTTAGCGCCATCGGGCGGATACTACAATCGTTGGTGACTGACATGACACGTTTGGTCACTGTTCCAATCAAATTATTGGCAACTTGTGCGGCTGTGCGAAAGTTTTATGTCGATGGACAAATCCTGTCCTTGAGCCAGGTTCAACCGTTACTTCAGCACAAATAGAAACCTCAATGGTAGCGGCAGCAGAACTTTGCGCAAGACCGATTCAAAGAACCCGTACATCGGCCTTTTCGTGGCTTGCAACATCGCCAGATGAGTTGTGAATCCGATCGTAATTTTTTGCTCCATTGTTTTGTCCGACCAGCACCATGATCGCGGCGTAGAGCCCGAACGCCGGCATCAACCCGATCTGCTCAATGCGTGTTCCGACTCCGAACGCCGCAACCGACGGCTCGCCGTAGAACTTCAGGAAGTAGGTGACGACGAAAAACCCGAGCGCGACGGACATGATATTGAAACTTGCCGGCAGCGCCTGCCGGGCAATTTCAAAATACGTTTTCAAATCGGGAATCATCTCACGCCACTCACGAACGTTCAGCAGCCCGCGCGAGATTACGGTTGCCAACATCAACATGCTTCCTGCCGCCTGAATCACCACCGTCGCCCACGCAATCCCCGCGATACCCATGGCAGGCAGACCCAAACCCCCCTTACAGAAACCACGGATCGAGAATCAGATTCAAGAGGAAACCGGCGACGAGAATTCTGCTGAACGTCTTGCTGTCACCACTGGCAATCAGGATCGCATTGCAGAGGTTGCTGAGGATAAAAAACACCGAACCTGGAAAAACCGGAATCATGTAGCTGAGTGCATCGCCAAGATAATCTCCGGACGCACCGAGCAACTGAAACAGCGGGCGGGCGGCAAAAACTCCGGCAACCGTCAGTCCGATCGAAACCAGCATGCCGATCGAAATTGTCTGCGCAATATAGCGGCGTTGTTTTTCGGGTTCGTTGCTTCCGATCGCATTGGCAATCAGCGCCGATGCCCCGCGCGGCAAACCACCACCCGTTGCGATAATCAGTAGAAACACAGGAAAACTCAGCCCAAGTGCCGCAAGCGCCTGAGTGGAAATCTGACCGGCGTAGAACGAATCAACAACGTCGTACATCGTCTGAAAGAACAGACCGATGCTCGACGGCAACGCAAGATCGCGAACCTGTCCGGGAATCGAGCCGGAAGTGAGTGAAATAGTTTTCAATGTGGCGGTTGCTTCCGTGCCGCAGTTTCGCAGCGGTGTGATTCAGTTCGGGGATGCCAGATGCATCGTAGCAGCAAACGTAGTCAACGTCGGCAGGATGCCAACGCTACTCACGAAACGAATCGTCGCCGCACTTCCTGATTGTGTTGCTGTGAAGATGACGTGACCGAGAGATGGCAGACGGTTGTTGCAAGTCGTTGATCATAACCATTCGTTTTAGATGATACCGGGCTCAAGACGATCGGAATTACATCTGAGCGTAACATTCATTATTTGTAGAAAGCCATCGCCGTCAAATCGCGGGCTGACTAACCCCGGATCGCGAGTTTATTTCCGGCGAAATTTCGCGGGAAACCTGATCTTATGTCCAAACCCGGATTGAGCGGTGGATATCAGGTATGACGTTTGATGACAAACATGATCGATTTACACGACTGCTGATGCACGGGACATCCTGCAGGACTGCTCCACCGCGCTGTGGAGGCGATTTGATGACTACGATGATGGGCGACCGTTTGTCGGGTGGGCTCTGGGGTTTGTACGGATTGAGATTCGCCGCTTCCTGCGAAGGTCCGGTCGCAACGCACAACTGACCGAACGGGCTGCGGAAATGCTGATGGTCGATCAACAGGGACACGCGGACGCACTGGAAGAACGCGAGCAATTTTTGAGGCATTGCATGGATCAGCTTACATCCGGGCAACGCGATTTGCTGGACTGCTATTATTACACTGCTATTATCACGAAAGAGTATTCCGTCGGCAGAATCTCCGAGTTGAGCGGTCGGACGGTCGATGCAATCGACAAAAGCCTTCAGCGAATTCGGCGGTTACTTCACGACTGCATTGAGCATAAGATCCAGGGGGCCGGTGCATGAATCCGCGTGAACCCGATACGCTGATTGGAAAACACCTTAACGGGCAGGCAACCCGTGAAGAAACGGCCGCGTTGCTGGAAGACGATCCGGCCGCGCGAATGTTGTATTTGAAAATGGCTCATGTGCATGCTTCGCTCGCGGAACCGGAACAGGGTATCGACCCGGTCGAAACTACCTGCCCGAAAAAGCATGCGCCGGAAATCCGTCGCCCGGCAACGGTGATCAATTTCAGCGGCGGAATTGCAGGAGCCAGAAATGACGATCGCAACCGACTTGATTTGCACCCGTTTTCGATTCCTGTCGATGGCAGTTTTCGCAGTTGCGATACTGTCAACGACATTGCTACCGGCATCCGCCGACGCTCAGGATTTTGAAGCCGTTGAACAACGACTGGCCAAAGCGGTACGGCACGGCGAAATCGACCTGCTGCAAGCTGCAATGATGATGGAAACCCTTCACGAGATGTCCGAAGAGCATGAGGAAATGCCTGAATGGCACGAGCATGAGTACGAGGGCGACCACATGAAGGGTGGCCGGGATGACGAACGATGGGAAAAAGAACGTGGAGAAAACCGTGACGAAGAACGGATGGAAAACGCCCGGCGGGATAACGGGCAAAAAGAGAATTCGGAACGGAATCGCTAGCCGGAACCTGCGGACCGGCGATTGATTCAGCGCCGTTGATACGGCGAATTGCGCTCTGCGGTCGATCCTGTGTCCGACCCTCCCGCAGGGAGGGTGATATACTGCACCAAAACATTTAGAGCAGGAACAACCATGCGAAAACAACTTTTCTTTCTGGCCGTACTCATCGTTTTGTCACCGGCAATTGCCCACGCACAAAAGGACGCTGATGCCGGCGAGTCCTACGGCATCTTCGACACTCAGGAACAGTACTCCGACTTCATGGGCCAGGTCAAAAGCGATCCGGAAATGCGTAAACTCGTGCCGATGATCAACGACATCGTTCTTGAGCGCGAGATCGGCTGGACGGCCGACAAATACGGTATGGGAAGCAATGCGCTGGGACTGCTCGGCAATGAAAAAGTACGTAACGATCTGGAAATGATGGATTACCAGTATGAAGAAATGATGGAGCGTAACGCCGAACTTCAAAAGCAGGCGGCGCAACAGATTCGCAACCTCGATCTATCCGACATGGCAAAAGTTGCCGAAGAGGTTCAGAAAATTCGCGAACAGACGCTGAAACAGATGCGTGAAGGGCTGCTGCCGCACCAGGTTGAGAGACTTGAACAGATTCAGGCTCAATCGCGGCTCCGCAACCGCAGCCTCATCGACATTATTACCAGCGAGCCAGTCAAGACCCGCCTGGTGATCAGCGATGAACAGGCCGAGCAGCTCAGAGCCGCTGAACAGCAGGTTGAAGATGACCTTCAACGACAGATTGCCGAACTTCGCGAACAGGCCAAAGAACGACTGCTCGAGGCACTCGACCCCGAACAACGCGAAAAAGTTGACACCATCTTCGGGCAGACATTTAACTTCGAAAGTGCAAAGGGAGATCGCTTCGGCAAAGACGCGGAAAAAGAAGAGCGCCGAAAATAATCGCGGTTACGCGATTTGCGTCTGCTCGCCCGTATCGTTGATCCCGAATGCGTCATCGACGGACAATTTCCAGTTTCCACAAACATCGCCGGAATCAAACGTGTCGCCGCGGCGAAGTACATGAATGTCCGATTCGTTTTTGTAGACTCTAATCGTTTGATTTGCCGGATCTGCAACAAGGACAATCGCGGTGCCTGCGCTTATCCAGTGCTGAGCTTTGGCTTCGACTTCGGAAGAAGTGTCGTTGGGCGAAACGACTTCAACCAGCAGGTCCGGGGCGAGAGGAAGATAACCGCTCGTTGGTTCGACCCTCTTTAGCCTGGCATCGCTGACGAAGGCGGCGTCCGGAGCGCGAACCGTGTCAGGATTAATTGAAATTCGAAAACCGGTTTCGGCGGCGTAGGTGCGACCAGGTTGTTGCTTTTCTACGTGATCGCCGAGTCGACGGCTCATTCGCTCAGCTATCCAGCCATGTTCACTTCCGGCGGGTGACATCATGATCAGGACTCCGTTCAGAAGTTCGTACCGGTTTCCGTCGCCCGGCATCGCCAGCAATTGCTCTGCAGTTGTGTTCAGGTTGGATTTGACAATCATGATTCGCCTGTTGAAAAGGACCGGCTCCATTATACGGGCCGGTCTCATCAACGCAAAACTCTCAACAGACCCTGCACCGTTGATTCCCGGATATACTGAGGCCATACGACTCAATCTGACAAAGGAGCTGCTCATGAAAGCGATCATCACCTTTACCATTCTGCTGATCATGGGGACGGCCTGCTATTTCGTTTACCGGAACGCCGAGCACCCGCCTTCTTCCACAGCTGGCTTATCCCCGGTTGAAAGTTCCTTCGATGAAGTGTCTTCCGGGCCTGACCTGGCGGACTCTCAGCCAACCGGGGCGGTGCCAATAGCAAATAAACCAGCGACGGCTTCGGGAGTCGAAATCGATCCGGAGCGGTATCGGATCGCGACGTTTGAAATGTGGTGATACGATCTCGGGGCAGCTGCAGTTCGCGGCAAACCGGGAGTTGCTGATACGACGAGGATGGTTCGCCGGGAACCGTTCGGCGAATGGGTCAACGTGTTTTACGATCCTCAACAGATCGACACTGCAACGATACTGGACCGGATCATCCAGGAACGGTGCCCCGATGCGAAGCAAACGCTCAGTCCGGACGGCACGGTGCTTAACCCGATGATCGCTGCCGGTGATCCGATTCAAATTCGTGTTTCACTGGATGACGAGACTACGATCAAGCGGTCTCATCTGCCTGAGGACTGGAATCTCTGTAACGATCCCGAATCGCCACTATCGGGACAGATCGTGATGACAATCGCGACAAGCCCGGAAACGAAACAAGGCAAACACACATTCGAAATACACTTCGCCAACGAGCAGAAATTTTCCGGTACCGTTGAGGTTGTTGAGCAGGTCGGGCAGCACTAACACTCACAGGTTTCTGAAAATATTCACGACGTTGACCCGGCCACGTTGACAATTTGAAGCTGCATTGGCGATAGCCACCGTTTCCCGCGCGAAACCGTGGCGAAAGCCAAATTTTTTGATTTTTTGGTTGGGAATTTCCTGCTCGAGCGCGACTATCCCTTAATGCAATAATGTGCAAACGTGTCCGACACGTTCTGAACTCGACAAAACTGAACACATTTCCGAAAAGAAAAATCCATGAACAACCGGCCAGGACTTTCTAAACCGCGAGCAATTACAAATTCGTTCCTCTTGTTCTTCCTGGCACTCGCTGTCCTGACGGATGCTGAAGCAATGGCGGAAACACTGGAAGAAAATTTCAACCAGAGGATCGAAACACGTATCAGTGAGTTGCACCGCATTTGCGACCTTTCCGAAAGCCAGCTACCAAACTTCAAATCGCAGGCAAAGGTGCGGTGGCCGGGACGCTGGAACTCGAAAACGAAGCCCGTGATAAAATGCAACAGCGAATGGGTGGATTTGGCATTCCTCAAATCGCGGTAAATGTCGATGTGGCTGGTCAGGCCTTTGAGCTTGAACTGGGTGGTGAAGCTGATGCAAACGAAGCAGATGAAGAGCCTGAAGAAGCAGATGGCGAACAGGCAGACGAAATTGAAATGGCACAAATGATGCCTGCCATGGAAATGATCATGTCCGGTTTCGGCTCGCACCCAATCTCAGGTGCCAGTCCTGAGACGACGGGGATCCGGGAATCGGCTGTGGAAAAAACACTGACTGACGATCAACACCTTCTCAGAAAAGAACACCTGGCCGGCAGGGAACTGTTTCAACGACAAACGCTGGTCAACTCATTCGTGATGGGCGTCGATCGTGAATTATGTCTTTCTGCGGATCAACGACAACGGCTGACAGAGACCATCGACAAGCAGTTCGGCGATCAACTACTCCGAAACGGAACCGCAAATGGTCAACAAGGGATCGATCAATTTTTCAACGGAGTCGTTCAACCTGGGGGCGGCCCGGTCAACGAAGGTGCGGACGACGATTTCGCTGCATTCAAATCGGAGGTACACGAAATTCTCGATGAGAGCCGGATACCCGTCTGGGAGCAGTCGTTTGCAGCCAGTTGATCGCGTCATCAACAACCACCTGGCAGGTGTACCCTTCCTGCGGCGGCAGTGTTGTTCCATTTCGAACAAAGCCGGGCGGGTTCAGGTGCGGTGGACTGAACTGGGTCGCGAACCAGTAGTCAAATCCGTGATCATCGGGCTGCGCCTGATCCGGCGAATTGAACTCCGAATTCAGATGCCATTTCCCGTGCAGCGCCGTTTGATAGCCTGCTCCCTGAAGCAGTTTCGCGATTGTGATTTCCGATTCGGGCAGGTGCATCAGCGACGTGTTGTCGTGGCCGATCCAGTCATAGACGCCGGTGCGGTTCGGTGAACGCCCGGTTAGCAATCCCGCACGCGACGGCGAACACATTGGCGCAGCGGCATAGAACCGCGTCATCCTCCAGCCTTCGTCTGCCAGCATATCAATGTTCGGCGGTAGCCGCCGGCATTGCCGAAAAAGTCCAAACTTACTTTGGCCGGTGGCTAGCGGCCATTCCGCTCACAAGTTCGCTCCGCTATTAAAATTCCTGAAGGACCAAAAACAAAGTCCAGCCGTTGAATTGACTTTGTGCGAGCTACCGGTGCGAATCCCGGTAACGCTTGATCGCATCTTCGAGCATCTCAGTCGCTTCGAGGTTCCGGGCCCACTCCTGAAGATAGTCCTGATCCAACTCTGACCAGTGCGTCTCCATCATTTGCATGACATCGGCCTGATCGATCAAACGCTCTGCGAATACTTTATGCAGAATGATGTCTTCGCGGGAGAGAACAGCTACGTCGCGTGAAAGCCCGTCAAGATCGCCATCTTCGCCCACCCGGTCGCGCAACCCGGTCGCGCAACCCGGTCGCGCAACCCGGCCATCAGCATTGCATGTGAAATTTCCATCGCCGCTCGCCAGCGTTGAAAATTTTCAGCAATCTGCTCAGGCGTATCATACTTACCGGAATCTTGTTCTTGAGGAACACACATCGCAAAATTACCGGAATGCAAAGCTAGCTGGAATGTCGAACCAGCAGACAAACAACAGAATTCGAGTTGTTCTCACAGAATCATATCTCGAGCCGGCAACTCATTCAACATTCCTGTCAAAGTCGCCGGACAAAGTCGCCCCATCCGTTAACCCACAGATCAGCCATGGCAGGGAACAAACCAGACTCAGAGAACAGAAAAACCGGCCATGGGGTGTCCGGCAACAGGGCCGGTTCTGCTGGCTGCTCGGCGACATGTACAACCACCCGCTGTTTGCAAACGAGCCGCAGCGTGACTCCTGGTTGAATGTTGCGAAGAACATTGCCGCGTTCATTTCAAGCCATTGTTTCGATCCCGCTGATGGAAGGATGTGATTTCATGTCACGCGCGAGGGAAGTCCGATTCGCAAACGGCGATATGCGTTTTCAGAAAGTTTTGCCGCGATTGCGTTGGGCGAGTTGTTCAAAGCGACCGGCGATCAGGACTATGCCGTCCGTGCGAGAGCCGGTTTTGACAGGTTCATCGAGTACAATTTGAATCCTCCCGCGAATCTTGCCAAATACACCGATGCCCGGCCTGCGCGGGGAATCGGTTTCCCGATGATCGCGATCAACACAGCAGCGCAACTGCGCGATTCGATCGGTTTGGAAACTGCGGATAAACTAATCGACGACGCCATCGGCGAGATCCGCACTTTCTTGATCAAGCCTGACGCCGAATGCGTGATGGAAACCGTCGGGATTAATGGCGAACTGCCGGATCACTTCGACGGACGAACGCTGAATCCCGGGCATGCGATCGAAGGCGCGTGGTTCATCATGAACGAGGGCCGGCATCGCCATGACGATTCACTGATCAAAACCGGCTACACGATGCTGGACTGGATGTGGAAACGCGGCTGGGACGACGAACATGGCGGGCTACTCTATTTTGTCGGCGTCGATGGTCGACCGGTGCAGGAGTACTGGCATGACATGAAGTTCTGGTGGCCTCATAACGAATTGGTGATCGCAACGCTGATGGCGTTCTCGCTGACTGGCGACAGCAAGTACAAACGCTGGCATCAACTTGTTCATGACTGGACGCACAAACATTTTCCCGACTCGGAACAGGGCGAATGGTTCGGCTATCTCCGCCGCGACGGTGCTGTTAGCAATCCGTCCAAAGGCAATCTATTCAAAGGCCCGTTTCACATTCCGCGCATGCAGCTGGTTTGCACGGAACTGCTCGAAAGCATAAACGCGACGGAGTCGTAGGCGGATCTCAGTCCGAAGACTGCGCAGGAAACTCCACGACCGAAGCCCACGCGGCTCGGCGGGAGCCTCGCCCCTCCCGCGATCGCCGTTCCTTTTCAGCTAGCCGTTGTTTTATCCGTGCATTGTCTTGTTAGCACGAATCGACTGCCGGGTGTTGCGAAAAATCAACACCGTTTCGAGGAAATTCCCACTTGCTTTATTGAATTGTCGCGCGTCACTTTGATCCATGACCTACGTTTTCTATTGGACGGGGACACTAACGTTCGCGTCCGTACGCTCGTCAATTTCGACTTACTTCGTCGGCTTTGACTTCCTGCAGTCTTCCCGACGGAAGACCCGTTCCTGTTACGCCGATCCGGAGCAGCCATGACCCGCATACCGAACAAAACACCAGCCTCCAACAATACGCTTACGCTGAATGCAATCAGCTTTGTCCTGCTCGCACAGCAGCTGGCCGACCCGGCCAACAACCAGCGCAGTGAACAAAGAAACCCGCGCAGTCTCTCTCTGAGAATCCAGCCGCTGGACGAGGATTTCCTGCCCGATGGCGAGCGGTTCTGGACCGTCTCAAGAGACATCAGCACTCGCGGACTGGGATTCATCATGCCCGAACCGATTCGGCATCAGTACCTTAACGTCGGACTCGGCAACGAGGGTCCGATGGCGATCGTCGAAGTCAGGCACTGTTCGTCGATCGGTTCGGAATACCCTCTCTACCTGATCGGTGTGAGTTTCCTGCCTGAATACTTCGAGTAATCACACAGAAGGAGCAGGCAGAAGCAGCATTCCACGTTACTCAAAACTGGATCTTGCTGTCATTCCGTTTCCGCCGCGACATGAGTGCGAAGACGCAAACAGGAATCAGAAAAAAGCTGCCCGGTTCCGGTATCCCAATCGTCACAATGCCTGACGAACTGGAAAAACCAGCCGGAGAGGTCGAAAAATCCGGTCAACAAATCGTTTGAATCTCCGCCTGTGGGCGCGAATTCGATCGAAAACGAGTGGCCGACTGTAGTTATCGGATCAGCAGGTCCTGCACCATCGACATTGTATACCGCGATCGGCGATGATCGCGAAACTAAACTGCCCGGTTTGACCAACTACCGTGAGGTCTGCCAGGTCGAGTTGTCCGTCAATTGTCACCACGGGGGCCGGCACATTGGTTTCGAAAATCGCGTCAATCGTGATTTGCGCCCGATCCTCGATTTCGCCACGAACGATCAGGTTTCCGATGTATGCTGTTAACGCAAGGTTCTCCGGTGGCGTCAACAACAATGTGAGCGAAGCCGTCTCGCCCGGTGCCAGCGATGGAATAGCGTATTTTCGTCACCTGTTTCAGCGCATGAACGAACGAGCGGCGAACGCCGTTGTGATATTTCAGTTGTTTCTGCTTCATGTGATGAATACTTTCTTGGCTGGGCGTTTGTTCGGTACCGGAGCATAGAGTTTGAAGACGGGAGCCGCGTCGTTGATTGCTTTCCGCAGTTTCAACTCTTTGACCATCTGAAGGACCATGCCAATTCCACCGCAAGCGACCGCTTGCTGTTTTTCGGAGAGCTGGTATTTAACTTTGCCGCCGAGGATACGTGATTCGCTCAAGCCAGTCGTCTTATCGATACGCTTGGCAAGTCGGCGCTTGCGTTGGCGAAGCTGTTTGCGTATTTTGGTGTTCACTCGAAATCCACCTTTGTGTGTTGCGATGTTTGGTTTGTGATGAATTCAAAAACCGCAAAAACGCGGGATGGTTTCGAGTTTTTTTATGAACTGTTCAACTAAGACATGCTTGATCGAGGACCAGATCGAATGAGAGATCGGCATCCGTGATATTCCGGATCGTGTAGGTCTTTGTGATTAGAAGACAATTGCGTGGGATTCGCTTTTTACGTCGGTGCCGCGCGTTAGACTTGGTCGTCTGACATTGATTCCGATCGCTTCTAGGCGCACGGCAGATCAGAATTTACCAACGGAGAACCGGACGCTAACGTGTGGCGGCTGATATGATCAGCCCGCAGTTTTTTCGGTATGTTTTCAACCACCGCTCGCCGTAACGGATGATCAGCAATGAACTCCACTCAACCCTCTGCCGCCGTCACTCCACCTGCTGCGGACGAATTGAAATCACAGTCGCACGATCTGCTGAAAAAACATTTTGGCTGGGACGAGTTTCGCGAAGGCCAGCTCGATATCATCGTTCGCCTGCTGGCGGGCAAATCGTGTCTGGCGGTGTTCCCGACCGGTGGCGGAAAGTCGCTCTGCTACCAGCTGCCTGCACTTGCGATGGAGGGGATCACGGTGGTGGTGTCGCCACTGATCGCATTGATGAAGGACCAGATTGACGCGCTGCGGGAACGGGGCATTCCGGCGGTTCGGCTCGATTCCAGTTTGAGCAAAGAGGAATATCACGATGCAATCAACCAGCTGAAATCCGGTGCGACCCGGATCCTCTACGTCGCGCCCGAACGGATGTTCAACGAACGGTTTCGCAGTCAGCTCGCACAACTCAACGTCTCCCTGTTCGCCATCGACGAAGCCCATTGCATCAGCCAGTGGGGTCATAATTTCCGTCCCGACTATTTGAAACTCGCGCCGCTGGTCGAGCGGCTGAATCATCCGCGCGTGCTCGCATTGACGGCAACCGCAACGCCGGAGGTTCAAGCGGACATCTGCGAAGCGTTTCAGATCGAACCCGACGACGCAATCCGCACGGAGTTCTTTCGCCCCAATTTGCAGCTGCGATCATGCGTTGTCAGCGCGTCGGAACAGACCGCCGCACTGATCGATCGGATCAAAACGCATCCGCCCGGACCGGCTCTCGTTTATGTGACGCTGCAAAAAACAGCCGAACGGGTTGCCGACGCCTGCGCAAAGGCCGGTTTGAAGGCGCGCGCGTATCACGCGGGGATGGACGCCGAAAAACGGAACGGGATTCAGGAGTGGTTCATGTCCGAACCGAACGCAATTGTCTGCGCAACGATTGCGTTCGGAATGGGTATCGACAAATCCGACATCCGTTACGTTTATCACTACAACCCGCCCAAGTCGCTGGAGAATTACGCGCAGGAGATCGGCCGCGCGGGACGGGACGGTGGAGAATCCCGCTGCGAAATTCTACTTCAGCCGGGCGACCGGATCACGCTGGAAAACTTTGTCTACGGCGACACACCCACCCGCAAAGCGCTGAGTCTGTTTATCGGTGAACTGACATTGCAGCCCGACAACTTTTTCATCAGCCACTATTCGGTTGGTCGTCGCTGCGACATAAAATCGATCGTGCTGCGAACGCTGATGACGGGCCTTGAACTGGAAGGTTTTCTCGAAGGAACATCACCGCGCTACGACTCATACTCTTTCAAACCGCTCGTCCCGTCGCGCGACATTGTGGCGACATTCGAAGGCGAACGAAAACAGTTCGTGACCGGCCTGCTCGCTTGCAGCGTCAAAAAGAAAGTCTGGCTCGACATCGACATCCCCGCAACAATGGAGAAACTCGGTTGCGACCGCCAGCGCATTGTTTCCGCGCTGGAGTACTTTTCGGAAAAAGGGTGGATGGAGCTGAGAGTTTCGGGGCTGGTTCACGGCTACCGCAAACTAAAGCCGCTGGACTATCCGCGCGAGATGGTGGACCGGCTGGCTGAACGATGTGAAACCCGTGAGGCATCGCAAATCGGAAGAATCGACCAGGTGTTCGAGCTTGCCCGGGCCCAATCGTGTCAGGCTGCGCAACTGTCGGAACATTTCGGCCAGCCTCTGGAGTCAGTTTGCGGAGTTTGTTCAGCATGTTCAGGCGAAGGACCGTTTGTCATTCCCGAGCCCGACACGGAAACGATGGATCCGGAAATCATGCAGCTGGCGATGGAGCTTTCGTCAGCTCATCCGGATACAATGTCGGATGTTCGTTCAACCTCGCGATTTCTTTGCGGGATCACTTCGCCCGCGCTGACAAGTGCGAAATTATCTCGACACGCAAAGTTCGGTGTTTGCGCTGGTGTACCGATGGGCGAAATCATGCGTCAACTGGAAGCCGCCGGATTTCAGGCGTAATCATGTATGTATGCTGGATATTCCTTTCCTGCACGTATAATCGAACGGGCAGGAATGTCCATTCCACAAACATCACATCGAAAACGCATGCTCAACAATCTATACACAATTCCAGCTCCGGTTCTTTCAACGTTCCTGGCCGCTCCTGCCTTTGCCCGGGATGACGCCTGGCCGTTCGGCGACAAGTTCAACGGACTCGACTCACGTGCCCGCGATGCTGGCGGGAGGTCGAAACAAACGAACGGTATCAGCTGGACCTGAACATTCCGCGAAACGAAGTCGTCGCGTTTGCGATCTACACGCATGATGTTAACTCGTATAGCGAAAACACAGCAACGGAAAACGCGGACCCGAAGGCAGGATTCCAACAATGGGGCCCCGTCCTGATCACATCAACGACCCCGACTATGTCCATGAATTGCCATGCGCAAACAAGTTCAAATATTGAACAAGCAACCTGGAATCGAAGTGGCCGTTAGCGCTATAGCCGTAAACATCCTGATTAAGAGCGATATCGACGTAACTACAGAGCGCATTTCCGCTTCGACGATCGACTGGCAATGATTTCCGCAACAGTAGAAGCGGCGAACGATACACTCGTAATCGGTCACCACTCTTGAGCATCCGCGTGCGAGTTAGAAAGTTGCGGTCAAACTTAGCGTAGGCATTTTTGGCAACCGTGAATTTTTTTCCTGTCGATACGGGTGTCGCCAAGTCTGGTAATTCCTTCATTGGCGTTGCATCCTTATCCGGGTCGTTACCAACGGTGTAGCCTCGACGACTTATCAAATTGAGCTTCGTCCAAAATTGGTCGAGTCCACGAATCTGATTCTCCAAAATTCGCCGAATGGCATTCGTGTCGGGTCGCTCTCCAGTCTTCTTCCGGTTCTCAGCGTACAGACGACGAAAAGCAAGCACAAGAAAAACGCCGGCTCCGCATGCAGGGTCCAAAACTTTTGCTTTGCAAGCGTCTGTCAGGCCGTCGAAAGCTTCGTCGACAAACGTCTTTGCAATATTGCGCGGCGTGTCGTGCACGCTGGTTTCGGCAGCAGTCTCGCAGATATCTGACACCTCATCTTCTGTGACAATTTTGCGATCGCAGAGAAACCGAAAAAAGAGTGCTCGACCAATCAAGGATAGTACGTTGTCTTTGCCAATCTTATGCCGGATTTGATCTGCCCCCGTTAGCAAGAGTTTATACATCTCATCAAAGACAAGGTCGGGATCGGCCGCTCGCTCGAATTCGAATTTGGCGCAGGCAAGGTTTGTGAAGAAATTGATCGCTTCGGATGAGGAAGCTTCGAATGATCTCCACTCCGGCTGCGCCTCCGATCAAGTCTTCGAATCCAACCAGGACGATCAACGTTGAAATGCCAGCCGTTTTGTCCAGGCGAACATCTGACGATCGAATACAATCCATTCATGTCCCGTCCCTACGAAAATTCTGTCGCCGCTCTTCGCGATTCCATTGACGGCGAAATTCATAGTGATATCGCGACGCGGAAAATCTACGCCACCGATGCGTCGGTTTATCAGCAAACTCCCGCACTCGTGGCAATTCCGGGATCGAATGCTGATATCGCGAGGCTGATCCGGTTCGCGGCCCGACACAAAACCGGATTGATTCCGCGCGCGGCGGGCACGTCGCTCGCCGGCCAGGTTGTCGGCTCCGGAATCATTGTGGATGTCTCGCAGCTGAACCGGATTCTCGAAATCGATCCGGATGCAGGTACGGCTGTCGTTCAGCCCGGTCTGATTCGCGACGAGTTGAATCTAGCTCTTGCTGATCACCACATGTTTTTCGCGCCGGAAACATCGACCTCCAACCGCGCAATGATCGGGGGCATGCTGGGCAATAACAGTTGCGGTGCAAACTCAATCACCTATGGAACCACACGCGAGAAAGTGATCGGGGTCACGGGGTTTCTTACTGATGGCAGCGATGTGACATTCGGACCGGTGAACCGCGATCAATTCGAACAGCGCTGCCGCGCCGCCGGGGTCGAAGGTCATGTCTACCGGCACGTGCGCGAATTGCTGGACTCCGAAGAAAACCGGGAGAAAATTCGGACCGCATTTCCCAGGCCGGAGATTCACCGGCGGAACACGGGTTATGCGCTCGATCGGTTGCTGGACTCAAGCCTGTTCAATGAGTCGGACAAGCCGTTCAACTTTTGTCAGTTGATTGCCGGCAGTGAAGGGACTCTCGTTTTTGCAACGGAGCTTAAATTGCAATGTGATCCGCTGCCACACGGTGATACTACCCTGGTTTGCGCGCATTTTGATTCGGTCGATCAGGCGATGCGTTCGACGAAGATTGCGCTTCAATACGAACCGCAGACCTGTGAGTTGATTGATCACCATATTCTTGAGGGTGCGATGCGGAACCTGGAGCAGCGTGAAAACTGTTCGTTTGTTGACGGCAGCCCGCGTGCGATTCTGACGGTCGGTTTTTCCGATGAAGATCAAGCCGATAAGCCGGAAGCGTTTGTCAATCAACTCAGGTCGGCAGGATTAGGTTACGCCTTTCCCGTACTCTCAAGCAGCGATGTGACAAAGTTCAACGCGGTTCGCAAGTCGGGGCTTGGTGTGATCAACAGTGTGCCGGGCGATGAGAAGCCGGTGACTGTGATTGAAGACACCGCCGTCGCAATCGACGATCTCCCCGAATATGTTGCTGCGGTCAATGAACTCTTGAAGATAAAGTACGGACTCGAGTGCGTGAACTACGGTCACGCAGGCGCAGGTGAGATTCACTTTCGCCCGGTCTTTAGTTTGAAAAACCGTGCGGGTGTCGCGATCTTTAAGAACATTGCGGCCGATGTTGCAGAAGTCGTTCGGCGGTTTCGCGGCAGCCTCAGCGGTGAACATGGAGACGGGCGGTTGCGAGGTGAGTTTCTCGAATGCATGGTCGGCGCCGAAGTCTTTGAAATGTTCCGCGCGATCAAGCACGCCTTTGACCCGACCGGCATTTTCAATCCCGGAAAAATTATCGATACGCCGCCGATGAGTTCGGACCTGCGCTTCGCGGAAACAACGCCGGAAATCGAAACCGTGCTCAGCTTTGATGAATCACAGGGAATCGTGCGTGCGACTGAACTCTGCAACGGTGCCGGCGTCTGTCGCAAAACCCGTCTGAGCGGCGGGACGATGTGCCCCGGCTATATGGCAACTCACAACGAAGCCGACACGACTCGCGCCCGGGCCAACCTGCTCCGACAATCGCTAACCGACCCGCGAAATTCGCTGCGTCCATTTGATGCCCCGGAGGTACGGGAGATTCTCGATCTCTGTTTGTCCTGCAAGGCCTGCAAATCCGAGTGTCCTTCAAATGTGGACATGGCAAAACTGAAAGCTGAATTCATCAACGGCCAGCACGATCTGTACGGCGTACCGTGGCGGACCAGGATCGTTGCGTCGATCGATCGTTTGAGCCGGATCGCGCGTCGTGTACCTCGACTCGCAAACCGGCTTGGAAAAGGCGGCGGGCTTTTAAAACGCGTGATGGGCTTTCATCCCGATCGCTCGCTTCCCGAACTTGCCCCGACCACGCTGCGAAAATGGTTTGCGTCTCACACGCCGGATGAGAATTCAACCGGAACGAAAGGGCAGGGGAGCGTCAACTTTTTCTGCGACGAATTTACAAACCACTTTGACGTCGATGTCGGAATCGCGGCAATCGAGTTGCTGGAAAGGCTCGGCTGGTCAGTCAGTCTTCCGGATCATATTGAAAGCGGACGAGCGGCGATTTCGGCCGGTATGCTGCGTCGCGCGAAACAAATAGCAGTCCACAACGTCAAGGCTCTTTCAAAAGCCGTAACGGACGAGATGCCGCTGGTCGGTGTCGAACCGTCGGCGCTGCTGACATTCCGCGACGAGATTCCCGATCTGGTCAACGCGCCGCTTCGGGAAGACGCAAAACGGCTGGCCGGTCACTCGTACCTGCTGGAAGAGTTTCTGATGAAACATTTCGATTCGATTGATCGTTCGCTGTTTACCGGCCGACGGCGAATAATCCGGCTGCACGGGCACTGTCACCAGAAGGCACTCTCATCGCCGGGGGCAACTGTGCGCATGCTGCAGCTACCAGAGAACTTTTTTGTTAGACAGATTCCGTCCGGTTGTTGCGGCATGGCCGGTTCGTTCGGCTACTCGCGCGAACACTTCGATCTATCGATGGAGATCGGAGAGCTGGTTCTGTTCCCGACGATCCGCGAAATGGATGACGAGGAAATCATCGCAGCTCCCGGAACGAGTTGCCGACATCAGATTCTTGACGGAACGGAGCGTGTTGCTCTACATCCTGCTCAGATCCTGAGAGACGCGTTGTAGAACGGATTTCATTCCGTTCCCGGGGAGCTACTATTTTTCGGTTCCTCCCGGAATTTAGTGGCTGTTCTGTGAACGCTTTGTCCCTGTGAGCGCTTTGTCCGGCACTCAATGATCTCGTTCGTATTGCTGCTCTGGATTGGAACAGCACCGGCGGCAGTTTCAGCTGTTCGGCGGCAGTTTCAGCCCGGAAAGTCACGCCGTTGCCCGGTCTCGCGTTTCTCGTGCCGAACACTATTGGCAATGTCCTGATTCCCTGCTTTTTTCAGGAATATAAGTATCGGGCTCTTGACAATCTCAGAAGAGCGACTAATAATGCGTGTCCGACTGTTCGTTTAGATACACATCACAGTTTTTAACCTCAGGGGACGTTGATGGTGAAGCAAAAAACACAAAATGCAAGGGTGGACAAAGCACGTTGGGCTGCATATGCAGCCGCTGGCGTTGCCGCGACTCTTGCCGGTACACAGTCTGCTGATGCGGACATTTTTCATATGGTTGTCGACTCTCCTTTCTCTGGTGGCATGGAGGTGAATTTGTCGTTGCCGGGCGGAGCATCGTTGAACTTTCTCAATGCGGCTGGCGGACGTGATTCCGCTGTCTTTGCCGTGAATAGTGCTTATGGAGATGTTGTTGGAGTTTATCTTCCTCCAGGTGGTGCTCCTTCCCTTTACGCAGCCAATCACGTGCCTGGCGTCAATATTGCCACGCAAAATTTTCTGATTCCACTCGCAGGTGACCCAGCCGCAAGGGGTTACATGGTGTATCCCTTTTTCGGTGCTCCCGGTCTTGACAATAGCCAGTTCGCCAACGCACCCGGGGCTGCTAGCAATGGTGATATGATGGGTGGTGGAATTCTTGCTTTCCGGTTCAGCGGTGACGGCTTGGGTGGCGCTGGAACTCGATATGGTTGGGTACGCGTAACGTTCGACGCTGATGCCGGGACGAACAATTTCGTCATCGAAGAGTACGCCTATGGTATGGCTGACGAAGATGTTCTAACTGGCCAAACTGTGTCCGCGATTCCTGAGCCGACTTCGCTGGGTCTGCTTGCTCTTGGCGCCTTTGGCGTTGTTGCCAATCGTCGCCGACGCAAACTGGTTGCCTAGTACCAATCAATCAATTGCTTGATTAAACTGATGTTTAAGCCACTCAGCTGGCCGTTGAGTGGCTTTTTTTTACTTTCACATTTTTACTTTCACATGGCGCAGGATGCGGCGTTGGTATGACAGAGAAAAAACCAAAGGCATTGCTGATTGGTTGGGATGGAGCCGACCGGGAGTACATTAATCCTCTGCTGGATGAAGGGTTGCTACCAACGCTCAATAGCCTGGTCGAACAGGGAACGATGGGAAATCTGGCCACACTTCAGCCGGTTCTCTCGCCAATGCTGTGGAATTCTGTGGCGACGTGCAAATTTGCCAACAAACACGGGATTCACGGATTCACGGATTCGGTGGAGCGAAACTGGACGAATATGACTTGATCCGCGGACTACGCGACCACCGGGACAGAACCCTGCGAATGTTGAAGGCGGCCAAACACATGGAATTTCTGGCGGTCCGGTATCCGCAGTTGGTCACTCGGCCAGACGACGTTATACCGGAAATTGTCGAATTATACCGGAAATTGTCGAATTCCTGGGTGACGAGTTCCTGAACACCCCTGAAAAAATGCTATCATTCACGAGCTTCGCCCGTGAATGATAGCATTTTTTCATCGTTCGTTTTCGGTAACCTTTCTGGATGAGGCAACACGAAGGGGAAAACTAATTGTCGCTAGACAAAAGCCGTACCAAGAGCTGCGGGTGCTAACGTGGCAAATTTTGATCGTAATTTGTTTCGCATTTCTCGTGCCGAACACTATTGGCAATGTCCTGATTCCCTGCTTTTTTCAGGAATGTAAGTATCGGGCTCTTGACAATCTCGAAGAGCGGCTAATAATGGGTGTCCGACTGTTCGTTTAGATACACATCACAGGTTTTAACATTAGGAGACGTTGATGATGAAGCAAAAAACACAAAATGCAAGGGTGGACAAAGCACGTTGGGCTGCATATGCAGCCGCTGGCGTTGCCGCGACTCTTGCCGGTACACAGTCTGCTGAAGCGGACATTACTCATGTGACTGTCGTCCCTCCAGGTGGCGATCTCACGGGAGGCAATAGCGTGAATTTGTCGTTGCCGGGCAGTGCATCGTTGAACTTTAACCATATAGCGGGTAATGATGGCGCTGCCTTTGGCGTGAATGGTGGAAGTGTTGCTGGAGCTTCTTTCGCTTACGCAGTCAATCACGTAGATGGCGTCAATATTTCCGATCAAGATTTTCTGAATTCACTCGCAAATGGTTACATGGTGAACCCCGCTTCGGTAGGCGCCCCCTTCTATATCTATTATCCCGATGGTCGGCCCCAGAGCCAGTTCGCCGGCGGAGGCATGGCTGCTAGCAATGGTGATATGATGGGTGGTGGAATTCTTGCTTTCCGGTTCGCCGGTGACGGCATGGGTGGCGCTGGAACTCGATATGGTTGGGCACGCGTAACGTACGACAACGCTGCCCCTCCCGGGACGAACAATTTCGTCATCGAAGAGTACGCCTATGGTATGGCTGACGAAGCTGTTCTAACTGGCCAAACTGTGTCCGCGATTCCTGAGCCGACTTCGCTGGGTCTGCTTGCTCTTGGCGCCTTTGGCGTTGTTGCCAATCGTCGCCGACGCGAACTGGTTGCCTAGTACCAATCAATCAATTGCTTGATTAAACTGATGTTTAAGCCACTCAGCTGGCCGTTGAGTGGCTTTTTTTACTTTCACATTTTTACTTTCACATTTTTACTTTCACATTTTTACTTTCACATGGCGTAGGATGCGGCGTTGGTATGACAGAGAAAAAACCAAAGGTATTGCTGATTGGTTGGGATGGAGCCGACTGGGAGCACATTAATCCTCTGCTGGATGAAGGGTTGCTACCAACGCTCAATAGCCTGGTCGAACAGGGAACGATGGGAAATCTGGCCACACTTCAGCCGGTTCTCTCGCCAATGCTGTGGAATTCTGTGGCGACGTGCAAATTTGCCAACAAACACGGGATTCACGGATTCATTGAGCCCAACACTAAGGACGGCGGTGCCCAGCCTTTTTCCAGTGTTTCTCGAAAAACCAAAGCGTTGTGGAACATATTTTCGCAGAACAACATTCGTTCAAACGTGATCAACTGGTGGGCAAGCCACCCTGCCGAAAAAATCAACGGTTGCGTTGTAAGCAACTTGTTCAACGGAGTTAACCAGGATCCGGAAAAAGGGTGGCTCATTACGCCCGGGACGATTCACCCTGCTGAAAAAGAGAAGCATTATGCTCCCTGTAAATTTTTCCCAAATGAGATGACAGAAGAGCATATTCTGCCATTTATCCCGAATGCATCAGAAATCGATCAGGAAACTGACAAACGGCTATCCGGGTTTTCCAGGACATTTGCGGAAATGGCCACGACTCACTCCATTGCAACTGCGGTTATGGAACAAGAGCCATGGGATTTTATGGCCGTTTATTACACGGGCATCGACCATTTTGCTCACGGATTTATGCCGTATCATCCTCCCAGGATGGAAACCACGCCGGAAAAGGACTTTGAAATGTATCGCGGTGTCTTAAAAGGCGCCTATCGATTTCACGACATGATGCTGGAGCGAATGCTTCAACTTGCCGGCGAAGACACAACCGTCATTCTTTGCTCGGATCACGGTTTTCAATCGGGCGCATTTCGGCCAAGTGGAACACCGCGCGAACCGGCGGGACCGGCTGTCTGGCACCGGCAATATGGAATTCTTGTCATGAAGGGCAAGGGTATCAAGAAGGATGAACGGATTTACGGGGCCAGCCTGATCGACATCGGGCCGACCATCCTCCACCTGTACGGGCTTCCGATTGGCGAAGACATGGACGGTCGACCCCTGGTGGAAGCGTTCGACGAAACTCCGGAAATCGAGACCATTCCGTCCTGGGACGCCGTTGATGGCGACTCAGGCATGCACGACGGAGACGCGGATATGGGGGGTGAACAATCCGAGGAGCTGCTCAAACAGTTCGTTGCGTTGGGCTATATTGACGATCAGGGTGACAACAAAGAAAAGCAGTCCGAATCCGCTGATGTCGAAAACAAATACAATCTTGCACGTTGTTTGATGTGGCAGAGCAAGAACGATAAAGCAATGCGGTTACTTGAAGACATCTTGGTCCGGGCTGCATGGGAAACTCGATTCATTGTGGTACTCGCCGACTGCTATTTTCGTGCGGGATACTTGAAACAAGCCGCGTTGTTGCTCGAAAAAGGCTTTGACCTGGAAAAAACCAGGGTTAATCAGGCCGTCATTATCTATGCAAAAGTCAAACTGAGGCTGGGCGAGCATGATGAAGGAATGAAGTTTCTCGAGATGGCTTCGCGTCGTTCGCCGCGATTCCCTTCACTCCACGCTCAAATTGGTGACGTTTTCTTCAAACTCCGACTCTGGGATGATGCGGAAAGGTCCTATCAGAACGCGATCAAGCTGGATCCGGAGCTGGCCACGGCTCATGAGGGTTTATCAAAGGTCTACATCCGAACCGGCAAAAACCAGAAGGCGGCTGATGCCGCCCTGACAGCAGTTGGCCTGCTTCACCGGCTACCGGATTCCCACTTTAGCCTTGGCGTGGCCATGGCTCGATCCAGAGATTATGAACGGGCAGCTCTGGCCTTTCAAACTGCGGCCCGGTTTTCGCCCGGGAATGCAAAGGCTTACCGCTGGCTGACGAAGATATATGATTTGCTTGGGGAAAAATCTTTGGTGGATCACTATCGTCACGAGTACCTGTTATCAAGTCAATCGATCAATATCGAGAAACAGGAACTGACAAGTCGCAAGGACATCTTGTTTCCGATTCCAGAGCTTGAGTCCGAAGATGCCCGGCGCCAAAGGCTGCTTAAGGAACGCCCCCAAGCATCCGACCCGATAGAGAAATCCGGTAAGACTTTTGTTCTCGTTTCCGGACTACCTCGATCAGGGACCTCCTTGATGATGCAGATGTTGGTCGCAGGGGGTATGGAAGCAATCAGCGATGGACAACGGGTTGCCGATGAAGATAACCCGAAGGGCTACTTCGAATGGGAAGATATCAAGAAAATCGCCGAGCAGCCGGAACTTCTGGACAAGGATGAATACGATGGAAAAGCCCTGAAGACCATTTCAATGCTGATATCGAAAATGCCCAAAGAACATGATTACAAAGTTATCTTCATGTTGCGGCCGGTTAAAGAAATCGCCGATTCTCAAGCAAAAATGATTGACCGGCTTGGTACTGGTGGAGCGAAACTGGACGAATATGACTTGATCCGCGGACTACGCGACCACCGGGACAGAACCCTGCAAATGTTGAAGGCGGCCAAACACATGGAATTTCTGGCGGTCCGGTATCCGCAGTTGGTCACCCGGCCAGACGACGTTATACCGGAAATTGTCGAATTCCTGGGTGACGAGTTCCTGAGCACCCCTGAAAAAATGATTTCTGCAATTGACAAATCACTTTATCGAAATCGTGTCGTTACCGAACCGGACGCCACTATCGAAAAATAACTGCGGTCAAGAATTAACTCCGACAAAAGAATCGCACTCCGCGTCGGGCGCACAATTTTGCGCAAGGGCGGAAAGAAGAACTGTTTTCCTTTGTTGCTTCGCGCCCTACGGAGGCATTTCTGTGGCACGCTCGAATTGTCGCTAGACAAAAGCCGTACCAAGAGCTGCGGGTGCTAACGTGGCAAATTTTGATCGTAATTTGTCGCGAATTTCTCGTGCCGAACACTATTGGCAATGTCCTGATTCCCTGCTTTTTTCAGGAATGTAAGTATCGGGCTCTTGACAATCTCGAAGAGCGACTAATAATGGGTGTCCGACTATTCGTTTAGATACACATCACAGGTTTTAACCTCAGGGGACGTTGATGGTGAAGCAAAAAACACAAAATGCAAGGGTGGACAAAGCACGTTGGGCTGCATATGCAGCCGCTGGCGTTGCCGCGACTCTTGCCGGTACACAGTCTGCTGAAGCGGACATTTTTCATGTGACTGTCGCCTCTCCAGATGGCAATTTCTCTGATGGCAATAGCGTGAATTTGTTGTTGCCGGGAGCATCGTTGAACTTTCTCAATCCGGCTGGCGGAGAGGATGCCGCTGCCTTTTCCGTGGCTGGTGGAAGTGTTGCTGGAAGATATGGTTCTTACGCAGCCAATCACGTAGATGGCGTCAATATTTCCGATCAAAGTTTTCTGCTGACAACGCAAAATGGTTCCATGGTGAACCCCGGCACTACTGCCACCTACGGCTCTACGTACGCTGCTCGTTTCAATAGCCAGTTCGGCGGCGCATTTCAGGCTGATAGCAATGGTGATACGATGGGTGGTGGAATTCTTGCTTTCCGGTTCGGCGGTGATGGCACGGGTGGCGCTGGAACTCAATATGGTTGGGTACGCCTAACATTCGACGCTGCTGCCGGGACGAACAATTTCGTCATCGAAGAGTACGCCTATGGTATGGCTGACGAAGCTGTTCTAACTGGCCAAACTGTGTCTGCGATTCCTGAGCCGACTTCGCTGGGTCTGCTTGCTCTTGGCGCCTTTGGCGTTGTTGCCAATCGTCGCCGACGCAAACTGGTTGCCTAGTACCAATCAATCAATTGCTTGATTAAACTGATGTTTAAGCCACTCAGCTGGCCGTTGAGTGGCTTTTTTTTACTTTCACATTTTTACTTTCACATGGCGCAGGATGCGGCGTTGGTATGACAGAGAAAAAACCAAAGGCATTGCTGATTGGTTGGGATGGAGCCGACCGGGAGTACATTAATCCTCTGCTGGATGAAGGGTTGCTACCAACGCTCAATAGCCTGGTCGAACAGGGAACGATGGGAATTCAGCCGGTTCTCTCGCCAATGCTGTGGAATTCTGTGGCGACGTGCAAATTTGCCAACAAACACGGGATTCACGGATTCACGGATTCGGTGGAGCGAAACTGGACGAATATGACTTGATCCGCGGACTACGCGACCACCGGGACAGAACCCTGCAAATGTTGAAGGCGGCCAAACACATGGAATTTCTGGCGGTCCGGTATCCGCAGTTGGTCACCCGGCCAGACGACGTTATACCGGAAATTGTCGAATTCCTGGGTGACGAGTTCCTGAGCACCCCTGAAAAAATGATTTCTGCAATTGACAAATCACTTTATCGAAATCGTGTCGTTACCGAACCGGACGCCACTATCGAAAAATAACTGCGGTCAAGAATTAACTCCGACAAAAGAATCGCACTCCGCGTCGGGCGCACAATTTTGCGCAAGGGCGGAAAGAAGAACTGTTTTCCTTTGTTGCTTCGCGCCCTTACGGAGGCATTTCTGTGGCACGCTCGAATTGTCGCTAGACAAAAGCCGTACCAAGAGCTGCGGGTGCTAACGTGGCAAATTTTGATCGTAATTTGTCGCGAATTTCTCGTGCCGAACACTATTGGCAATGTCCTGATTCCCTGCTTTTTTCAGGAATGTAAGTATCGGGCTCTTGACAATCTCGAAGAGCGACTAATAATGCGTGTCCGACTGTTCGTTTAGATACACATCACAGGTTTTAACCTCAGGGGACGTTGATGGTGAAGCAAAAAACACAAAATGCAAGGGTGGACAAAGCACGTTGGGCTGCATATGCAGCCGCTGGCGTTGCCGCGACTCTTGCCGGTACACAGTCTGCTGAAGCGAGCATTATTCATGAGGTTGTCGGCTCTCCAGGTGGCGATTTCTCTGATGGCAATAGCGTGAATTTGTCGTTGCCGGGCAGTTTATCCTTGAACTTTCTCAATCCGGCTGGCGGAGAGGATGCCGCTGCCTTGAGCGTGAATGGTGGAAGTGTTGCTGGATTTAGTATTTACGCAGTCAATGACATGGATGGCGTCAATATTTCCACGAAACGTTTTCTGCCGGCAACGCAAAATGGTTCCATGGTGAACCCCAACCCTGGCGCCTCCTACAGCTCTACGGTCGCTGCTCGTTTCAATAGCCAGTTCGGCGGCGCATTTCAGGCTACTAGGCTTGGTGATACGATGGGTGGTGGAATTGTTTCTTTCCGGTTCGGCGGTGATGGGATGGGTGGCGCTGGAACTCAATATGGTTGGGTACGCCTAACATTCGACGCTGCTGCCGGGACGAACAATTTCGTCATCGAAGAGTACGCCTATGGTATGGCTGACGAAGCTGTTCTAACTGGCCAAACTGTGTCCGCGATTCCTGAGCCGACTTCGCTGGGTCTGCTTGCTCTTGGCGCCTTTGGCGTTGTTGCCAATCGTCGCCGACGCAAACTGGTTGCCTAGTACCAATCAATCAATTGCTTGATTAAACTGATGTTTAAGCCACTCAGCTGGCCGTTGAGTGGCTTTTTTTTTACTTTCACATTTTTACTTTCACATTTTTACTTTCACATTTTTACTTTCACATTTTTACTTTCACATTTTTACTTTCACATTTTTACTTTCACATTTTTACTTTCACATTTTTACTTTCACATTTTTACTTTCACATGGCGTAGGATGCGGCGTTGGTATGACAGAGAAAAAACCAAAGGCATTGCTGATTGGTTGGGATGGAGCCGACCGGGAGCACATTAATCCTCTGCTGGATGAAGGGTTGCTACCAACGCTCAATAGCCTGGTCGAACAGGGAACGATGGGAAATCTGGCCACACTTCAGCCGGTTCTCTCGCCAATGCTGTGGAATTCTGTGGCGACGTGCAAATTTGCCAACAAACACGGATTCACGGATTCGGTGGAGCGAAACTGGACGAATATGACTTGATCCGCGGACTACGCGACCACCGGGACAGAACCCTGCGAATGTTGAAGGCGGCCAAACACATGGAATTTCTGGCGGTCCGGTATCCGCAGTTGGTCACCCGGCCAGACGACGTTATACCGGAAATTGTCGAATTCCTGGGTGACGAGTTCCTGAACACCCCTGAAAAAATGCTATCATTCACGAGCTTCGCCCGTGAATGATAGCATTTTTTCATCGTTCGTTTTCGGTAACCTTTCTGGATGAGGCAACACGAAGGGGAAAACTAATTGTCGCTAGACAAAAGCCGTACCAAGAGCTGCGGGTGCTAACGTGGCAAATTTTGATCGTAATTTGTCGCGAATTTCTCGTGCCGAACACTATTGGCAATGTCCTGATTCCCTGCTTTTTTCAGGAATGTAAGTATCGGGCTCTTGACAATCTCGAAGAGCGACTAATAATGCGTGTCCGACTGTTCGTTTAGATACACATCACAGGTTTTAACCTCAGGGGACGTTGATGGTGAAGCAAAAAACACAAAATGCAAGGGTGGACAAAGCACGTTGGGCTGCATATGCAGCCGCTGGCGTTGCCGCGACTCTTGCCGGTACACAGTCTGCTGAAGCGAGCATTGTTCATTTCGTTGTCGCCTCTCCAGATGGCAATCTCATGGGAGGCAATAGCGTGAATTTGTCGTTGCCGGGCAGTGCATCGTTGAACTTTAACCATATAGCGGTTAATGATGGCGCTGTCTTTGCCGTGAATAGTGGAAGTGTTGCTGGAGTTCCTTTCGGCTACGCAGGCAATTACGTAGATGACGTCAATATTGCCACGCAAAATTTTCTGCCGGCGATCGCAAATGGTTACATGGTGAACCCCCTTTCGGCAGGCGCCCCCTTCTATGTCTATTATCCCGATGGTCGGCCCGAGAGCTTTTTCGCCGGCGCAGGCATGGCTGCTAGCAATGGTGATATGATGGGTGGTGGAATTCTTGCTTTCCGGTTCAGCGGTGACGGCATGGGTGGCCCTGGAACTCGATATGGTTGGGCACGCGTAACGTACGACAACGCTGCCCCTGCCGGGACGAACAATTTCGTCATCGAAGAGTACGCCTATGGTATGGCTGACGAAGCTGTTCTAACTGGCCAAACTGTGTCCGCGATTCCTGAGCCGACTTCGCTGGGTCTGCTTGCTCTTGGCGCCTTTGGCGTTGTTGCCAATCGTCGCCGACGCGAACTGGTTGCCTAGTACCAATCAATCAATTGCTTGATTAAACTGATGTTTAAGCCACTCAGCTGGCCGTTGAGTGGCTTTTTTTACTTTCACATTTTTACTTTCACATTTTTACTTTCACATTTTTACTTTCACATGGCGTAGGATGCGGCGTTGGTATGACAGAGAAAAAACCAAAGGTATTGCTGATTGGTTGGGATGGAGCCGACTGGGAGCACATTAATCCTCTGCTGGATGAAGGGTTGCTACCAACGCTCAATAGCCTGGTCGAACAGGGAACGATGGGAAATCTGGCCACACTTCAGCCGGTTCTCTCGCCAATGCTGTGGAATTCTGTGGCGACGTGCAAATTTGCCAACAAACACGGGATTCACGGATTCATTGAGCCCAACACTAAGGACGGCGGTGCCCAGCCTTTTTCCAGTGTTTCTCGAAAAACCAAAGCGTTGTGGAACATATTTTCGCAGAACAACATTCGTTCAAACGTGATCAACTGGTGGGCAAGCCACCCTGCCGAAAAAATCAACGGTTGCGTTGTAAGCAACTTGTTCAACGGAGTTAACCAGGATCCGGAAAAAGGGTGGCTCATTACGCCCGGGACGATTCACCCTGCTGAAAAAGAGAAGCATTATGCTCCCTGTAAATTTTTCCCAAATGAGATGACAGAAGAGCATATTCTGCCATTTATCCCGAATGCATCAGAAATCGATCAGGAAACTGACAAACGGCTATCCGGGTTTTCCAGGACATTTGCGGAAATGGCCACGACTCACTCCATTGCAACTGCGGTTATGGAACAAGAGCCATGGGATTTTATGGCCGTTTATTACACGGGCATCGACCATTTTGCTCACGGATTTATGCCGTATCATCCTCCCAGGATGGAAACCACGCCGGAAAAGGACTTTGAAATGTATCGCGGTGTCTTAAAAGGCGCCTATCGATTTCACGACATGATGCTGGAGCGAATGCTTCAACTTGCCGGCGAAGACACAACCGTCATTCTTTGCTCGGATCACGGTTTTCAATCGGGCGCATTTCGGCCAAGTGGAACACCGCGCGAACCGGCGGGACCGGCTGTCTGGCACCGGCAATATGGAATTCTTGTCATGAAGGGCAAGGGTATCAAGAAGGATGAACGGATTTACGGGGCCAGCCTGATCGACATCGGGCCGACCATCCTCCACCTGTACGGGCTTCCGATTGGCGAAGACATGGACGGTCGACCCCTGGTGGAAGCGTTCGACGAAACTCCGGAAATCGAGACCATTCCGTCCTGGGACGCCGTTGATGGCGACTCAGGCATGCACGACGGAGACGCGGATATGGGGGGTGAACAATCCGAGGAGCTGCTCAAACAGTTCGTTGCGTTGGGCTATATTGACGATCAGGGTGACAACAAAGAAAAGCAGTCCGAATCCGCTGATGTCGAAAACAAATACAATCTTGCACGTTGTTTGATGTGGCAGAGCAAGAACGATAAAGCAATGCGGTTACTTGAAGACATCTTGGTCCGGGCTGCATGGGAAACTCGATTCATTGTGGTACTCGCCGACTGCTATTTTCGTGCGGGATACTTGAAACAAGCCGCGTTGTTGCTCGAAAAAGGCTTTGACCTGGAAAAAACCAGGGTTAATCAGGCCGTCATTATCTATGCAAAAGTCAAACTGAGGCTGGGCGAGCATGATGAAGGAATGAAGTTTCTCGAGATGGCTTCGCGTCGTTCGCCGCGATTCCCTTCACTCCACGCTCAAATTGGTGACGTTTTCTTCAAACTCCGACTCTGGGATGATGCGGAAAGGTCCTATCAGAACGCGATCAAGCTGGATCCGGAGCTGGCCACGGCTCATGAGGGTTTATCAAAGGTCTACATCCGAACCGGCAAAAACCAGAAGGCGGCTGATGCCGCCCTGACAGCAGTTGGCCTGCTTCACCGGCTACCGGATTCCCACTTTAGCCTTGGCGTGGCCATGGCTCGATCCAGAGATTATGAACGGGCAGCTCTGGCCTTTCAAACTGCGGCCCGGTTTTCGCCCGGGAATGCAAAGGCTTACCGCTGGCTGACGAAGATATATGATTTGCTTGGGGAAAAATCTTTGGTGGATCACTATCGTCACGAGTACCTGTTATCAAGTCAATCGATCAATATCGAGAAACAGGAACTGACAAGTCGCAAGGACATCTTGTTTCCGATTCCAGAGCTTGAGTCCGAAGATGCCCGGCGCCAAAGGCTGCTTAAGGAACGCCCCCAAGCATCCGACCCGATAGAGAAATCCGGTAAGACTTTTGTTCTCGTTTCCGGACTACCTCGATCAGGGACCTCCTTGATGATGCAGATGTTGGTCGCAGGGGGTATGGAAGCAATCAGCGATGGACAACGGGTTGCCGATGAAGATAACCCGAAGGGCTACTTCGAATGGGAAGATATCAAGAAAATCGCCGAGCAGCCGGAACTTCTGGACAAGGATGAATACGATGGAAAAGCCCTGAAGACCATTTCAATGCTGATATCGAAAATGCCCAAAGAACATGATTACAAAGTTATCTTCATGTTGCGGCCGGTTAAAGAAATCGCCGATTCTCAAGCAAAAATGATTGACCGGCTTGGTACTGGTGGAGCGAAACTGGACGAATATGACTTGATCCGCGGACTACGCGACCACCGGGACAGAACCCTGCAAATGTTGAAGGCGGCCAAACACATGGAATTTCTGGCGGTCCGGTATCCGCAGTTGGTCACCCGGCCAGACGACGTTATACCGGAAATTGTCGAATTCCTGGGTGACGAGTTCCTGAGCACCCCTGAAAAAATGATTTCTGCAATTGACAAATCACTTTATCGAAATCGTGTCGTTACCGAACCGGACGCCACTATCGAAAAATAACTGCGGTCAAGAATTAACTCCGACAAAAGAATCGCACTCCGCGTCGGGCGCACAATTTTGCGCAAGGGCGGAAAGAAGAACTGTTTTCCTTTGTTGCTTCGCGCCCTACGGAGGCATTTCTGTGGCACGCTCGAATTGTCGCTAGACAAAAGCCGTACCAAGAGCTGCGGGTGCTAACGTGGCAAATTTTGATCGTAATTTGTCGCGAATTTCTCGTGCCGAACACTATTGGCAATGTCCTGATTCCCTGCTTTTTTCAGGGGGTGCATTCGTCGGATTGTTAATTTAGCAAGCAGTATTGTAGCTGTTTGATCCGGTCTGCTCGGCTTGCCAGCGTTTCCAGAAGTCATCCATCGGCTGACTTTGGCTCGTGTAGTCGGCTCTCAACTGGAGGATACACTCACTGGTGTACTTGAGCCAGAACTTTTCGGTGCCTTTGATTCGCCGATTGATGGTCTTGATCGTCGACTCGATGTGGCTGCTGGTCAGCGGCAGCCCCTGCTTTCGGTACTCCGAATAATTCATGTGGTCGGCGTTGTTGCGCAAGTAGGTCAGGCAGCGGTCAACGCAGGCAGCCGGATCGGTGTCGGCGGCATCTTTGGGAGCAACTCCGAGTTCCGATTGATGCTGCTCAAGTTGCGAGATCACCCCCGCAGCATCGCCTTGCCAAATGAGCTGCGCCCAGGTTCGATAAGTCGCCTTGGTGCCTGCCGCCATCGCCGCGCTCCAGAGATAGGACAACGCATGAATCAAATCCGCGATCGGGATCGACCGGGGAAAATGTTCGCGCTGGATTCGCCAATTTGTTTTCGCTCCATCGGCGATAAACGCTTTCCGCTTGGCTGAAGGAAAGTTCAATCGCCACGCCCGCGATTCCAGGTGAAAGCCAAACGCCTGAGAGTCTTTGCCGCTGGCAACGACGTCGCGAGTTAACAACCCGGGCTGCTTCCAATCGTAATTGGCGGGCTCCTGTGAGGAAGCAGCCGAGGCCTCGTCGGACAACGCTCCACTCTCGTTTGCCCCTTGTTTTACCGGGGCTTTCGCCAATTCACGAACCACCGATGCGTGGGCGAAACAGTCTGGAATCAGGGGCACCGGATCTGCTTCATGCACTTCGCTTTGCATCGTTAACAAGCAACCCACTTTCGACTCGCGCCAGTGAGTGGCATCAGAAGATTCGGCTTCGCCAAAGTGATCACGGCGTTGGTAGCGCCCACCGTCCATCATCACGACCGCCAACTCCGGCGTATCGACCAACACGTTTCCAGCACGCCGCCGGGCAAGCGTCATTTGTTTGAGTTCTTCGACCGCAGCCTCTCGTTCGGCAATTCGGCTGCTGCCGATTCTTTCAATTTGCAAGCGAATCCGTCGATCAGAAATTTCGAGTCCGGCCAACCGCTTAATCGCATCGGTGGCCATGCCATAGCTTCCCAGGTTAGCTCCTGCCCAGACCATCAATTCAATCGTCCTGGGGGTCACGGTCGCTCGGGCCGGTAAGCCCATTTGACCGGCCAGAGGGAAAAAAAGACCGCCGACAGGAGGGGCAGTCGAAGGAAGGTTCGTGGTAGCTCAATTCCCCTCGCGTGCTTTGAAGCTCGCGGTGGAGCGGATCGCTCGGCGACCCCGAAGACCCACAATCCGGACAGCAGGCGTCGGTGTCCGATTCGGCGACCTGGTTGCTCCGATCGACCAGCTGCTGGTTCATCAGCTGGCGGGTGACTTCGTCACCAATCCCGGTCGCCAGTTCCTCCAGCTCGACAAACGTCCCCGCCGCCTCCAAACGTTGTTTTTCTGCGGATGCCAACTGCAAAACCACGTCAGAAATATTTGTTGTTAGTTCGCTATCCATAGCTATCTCTCCCAGTGTCATGCTTTCGGCTCTCCCAGCCGCCCAATTACCAGCTTCCCATTCTCAATATTTAAAGATTCTTGCAAACCGCAGAATGCACCCTTTTTCAGGAATGTAAGTATCGGGCTCTTGACAATCTCGAAGAGCGACTAATAATGGGTGCCCGACTGTTCGTTTAGATACACATCACAGGTTTTAACCTCAGGGGACGTTGATGGTGAAGCAAAAAACACAAAATGCAAGGGTGGACAAAGCACGTTGGGCTGCATATGCAGCCGCTGGCGTTGCCGCGACTCTTGCCGGTACACAGTCTGCTGATGCGGACATTTTTCATATGGTTGTCGACTCTCCTTTCTCTGGTGGCATGGAGGTGAATTTGTCGTTGCCGGGCGGAGCATCGTTGAACTTTCTCAATGCGGCTGGCGGACGTGATTCCGCTGTCTTTGCCGTGAATAGTGCTTATGGAGATGTTGTTGGAGTTCCTGTTGATACAGCGGCTCCTTCCGTTTACGCAGCCAATCACGTGCCTGGCGTCAATATTGCCACGCAATATTTTCTGCGTTCACTCTCAGGTGACCCAGCCGCAAGGGGTTACATGGTGTATCCCGCTTTCGGTGATCCCGCTCTTCCCAATAGCCAGTTCGCCGTCGCAGACATGGCTGCTAGCAATGGTGATACGATGGGTGGTGGAATTCTTGCTTTCCGGTTCAGCGGTGACGGCATGGGTGGCGCTGGAACTCGATATGGTTGGGTACGCGTAACGTTCGACGCTGATGCCGGGACGAACAATTTCGTCATCGAAGAGTACGCCTATGGTATGGCTGACGAAGCTGTTCTAACTGGCCAAACTGTGTCCGCGATTCCTGAGCCGACTTCGCTGGGTCTGCTTGCTCTTGGCGCCTTTGGCGTTGTTGCCAATCGTCGCCGACGCAAACTGGTTGCCTAGTACCAATCAATCAATTGCTTGATTAAACTGATGTTTAAGCCACTCAGCTGGCCGTTGAGTGGCTTTTTTTTTACTTTCACATTTTTACTTTCACATGGCGCAGGATGCGGCGTTGGTATGACAGAGAAAAAACCAAAGGCATTGCTGATTGGTTGGGATGGAGCCGACCGGGAGCACATTAATCCTCTGCTGGATGAAGGGTTGCTACCAACGCTCAATAGCCTGGTCGAACAGGGAACGATGGGAAATCTGGCCACACTTCAGCCGGTTCTCTCGCCAATGCTGTGGAATTCTGTGGCGACGTGCAAATTTGCCAACAAACACGGATTCACGGATTCGGTGGAGCGAAACTGGACGAATATGACTTGATCCGCGGACTACGCGACCACCGGGACAGAACCCTGCGAATGTTGAAGGCGGCCAAACACATGGAATTTCTGGCGGTCCGGTATCCGCAGTTGGTCACCCGGCCAGACGACGTTATACCGGAAATTGTCGAATTCCTGGGTGACGAGTTCCTGAACACCCCTGAAAAAATGCTATCATTCACGAGCTTCGCCCGTGAATGATAGCATTTTTTCATCGTTCGTTTTCGGTAACCTTTCTGGATGAGGCAACACGAAGGGGAAAACTAATTGTCGCTAGACAAAAGCCGTACCAAGAGCTGCGGGTGCTAACGTGGCAAATTTTGATCGTAATTTGTTTCGCATTTCTCGTGCCGAACACTATTGGCAATGTCCTGATTCCCTGCTTTTTTCAGGAATGTAAGTATCGGGCTCTTGACAATCTCGAAGAGCGACTAATAATGGGTGCCCGACTGTTCGTTTAGATACACATCACAGGTTTTAACATTAGGAGACGTTGATGGTGAAGCAAAAAACACAAAATGCAAGGGTGGACAAAGCACGTTGGGCTGCATATGCAGCCGCTGGCGTTGCCGCGACTCTTGCCGGTACACAGTCTGCTGATGCGGACATTGTTCATGAGGTTGTCGGCTCTCCTTTCTCTGCTGGCAATAACGTGACTTTGTCGTTGCCGGGCAGTGCATCGTTGAACTTTAACAATATAGCGGTTAATGATGGCGCTGTCTTTAACGTGAATAGTGGAAGTGTTGCTGGAGTTCCTTTCGTTTACGCAGGCAATTTCGTAGATGACGTCAATATTGCCACGCAAAATTTTCTGCCGGCGGGCGCAAATGGTTACATGGTGAACCCCCTTTCGGCAGGCGCCCCCTTCTATGTCTATTATCCCGATGGTCGGCCCGAGAGCTTTTTCGCCGGCGCAGGCATGGCTGCTAGCAATGGTGATATGATGGGTGGTGGAATTCTTGCTTTCCGGTTCAGCGGTGACGGCATGGGTGGCGCTGGAACTCGATATGGTTGGGTACGCGTAACGTTCGACGCTGATGCCGGGACGAACAATTTCGTCATCGAAGAGTACGCCTATGGTATGGCTGACGAAGCTGTTCTAACTGGCCAAACTGTGTCCGCGATTCCTGAGCCGACTTCGCTGGGTCTGCTTGCTCTTGGCGCCTTTGGCGTTGTTGCCAATCGTCGCCGACGCGAACTGGTTGCCTAGTACCAATCAATCAATTGCTTGATTAAACTGATGTTTAAGCCACTCAGCTGGCCGTTGAGTGGCTTTTTTTACTTTCACATTTTTACTTTCACATGGCGTAGGATGCGGCGTTGGTATGACAGAGAAAAAACCAAAGGTATTGCTGATTGGTTGGGATGGAGCCGACTGGGAGCACATTAATCCTCTGCTGGATGAAGGGTTGCTACCAACGCTCAATAGCCTGGTCGAACAGGGAACGATGGGAAATCTGGCCACACTTCAGCCGGTTCTCTCGCCAATGCTGTGGAATTCTGTGGCGACGTGCAAATTTGCCAACAAACACGGGATTCACGGATTCATTGAGCCCAACACTAAGGACGGCGGTGCCCAGCCTTTTTCCAGTGTTTCTCGAAAAACCAAAGCGTTGTGGAACATATTTTCGCAGAACAACATTCGTTCAAACGTGATCAACTGGTGGGCAAGCCACCCTGCCGAAAAAATCAACGGTTGCGTTGTAAGCAACTTGTTCAACGGAGTTAACCAGGATCCGGAAAAAGGGTGGCTCATTACGCCCGGGACGATTCACCCTGCTGAAAAAGAGAAGCATTATGCTCCCTGTAAATTTTTCCCAAATGAGATGACAGAAGAGCATATTCTGCCATTTATCCCGAATGCATCAGAAATCGATCAGGAAACTGACAAACGGCTATCCGGGTTTTCCAGGACATTTGCGGAAATGGCCACGACTCACTCCATTGCAACTGCGGTTATGGAACAAGAGCCATGGGATTTTATGGCCGTTTATTACACGGGCATCGACCATTTTGCTCACGGATTTATGCCGTATCATCCTCCCAGGATGGAAACCACGCCGGAAAAGGACTTTGAAATGTATCGCGGTGTCTTAAAAGGCGCCTATCGATTTCACGACATGATGCTGGAGCGAATGCTTCAACTTGCCGGCGAAGACACAACCGTCATTCTTTGCTCGGATCACGGTTTTCAATCGGGCGCATTTCGGCCAAGTGGAACACCGCGCGAACCGGCGGGACCGGCTGTCTGGCACCGGCAATATGGAATTCTTGTCATGAAGGGCAAGGGTATCAAGAAGGATGAACGGATTTACGGGGCCAGCCTGATCGACATCGGGCCGACCATCCTCCACCTGTACGGGCTTCCGATTGGCGAAGACATGGACGGTCGACCCCTGGTGGAAGCGTTCGACGAAACTCCGGAAATCGAGACCATTCCGTCCTGGGACGCCGTTGATGGCGACTCAGGCATGCACGACGGAGACGCGGATATGGGGGGTGAACAATCCGAGGAGCTGCTCAAACAGTTCGTTGCGTTGGGCTATATTGACGATCAGGGTGACAACAAAGAAAAGCAGTCCGAATCCGCTGATGTCGAAAACAAATACAATCTTGCACGTTGTTTGATGTGGCAGAGCAAGAACGATAAAGCAATGCGGTTACTTGAAGACATCTTGGTCCGGGCTGCATGGGAAACTCGATTCATTGTGGTACTCGCCGACTGCTATTTTCGTGCGGGATACTTGAAACAAGCCGCGTTGTTGCTCGAAAAAGGCTTTGACCTGGAAAAAACCAGGGTTAATCAGGCCGTCATTATCTATGCAAAAGTCAAACTGAGGCTGGGCGAGCATGATGAAGGAATGAAGTTTCTCGAGATGGCTTCGCGTCGTTCGCCGCGATTCCCTTCACTCCACGCTCAAATTGGTGACGTTTTCTTCAAACTCCGACTCTGGGATGATGCGGAAAGGTCCTATCAGAACGCGATCAAGCTGGATCCGGAGCTGGCCACGGCTCATGAGGGTTTATCAAAGGTCTACATCCGAACCGGCAAAAACCAGAAGGCGGCTGATGCCGCCCTGACAGCAGTTGGCCTGCTTCACCGGCTACCGGATTCCCACTTTAGCCTTGGCGTGGCCATGGCTCGATCCAGAGATTATGAACGGGCAGCTCTGGCCTTTCAAACTGCGGCCCGGTTTTCGCCCGGGAATGCAAAGGCTTACCGCTGGCTGACGAAGATATATGATTTGCTTGGGGAAAAATCTTTGGTGGATCACTATCGTCACGAGTACCTGTTATCAAGTCAATCGATCAATATCGAGAAACAGGAACTGACAAGTCGCAAGGACATCTTGTTTCCGATTCCAGAGCTTGAGTCCGAAGATGCCCGGCGCCAAAGGCTGCTTAAGGAACGCCCCCAAGCATCCGACCCGATAGAGAAATCCGGTAAGACTTTTGTTCTCGTTTCCGGACTACCTCGATCAGGGACCTCCTTGATGATGCAGATGTTGGTCGCAGGGGGTATGGAAGCAATCAGCGATGGACAACGGGTTGCCGATGAAGATAACCCGAAGGGCTACTTCGAATGGGAAGATATCAAGAAAATCGCCGAGCAGCCGGAACTTCTGGACAAGGATGAATACGATGGAAAAGCCCTGAAGACCATTTCAATGCTGATATCGAAAATGCCCAAAGAACATGATTACAAAGTTATCTTCATGTTGCGGCCGGTTAAAGAAATCGCCGATTCTCAAGCAAAAATGATTGACCGGCTTGGTACTGGTGGAGCGAAACTGGACGAATATGACTTGATCCGCGGACTACGCGACCACCGGGACAGAACCCTGCAAATGTTGAAGGCGGCCAAACACATGGAATTTCTGGCGGTCCGGTATCCGCAGTTGGTCACCCGGCCAGACGACGTTATACCGGAAATTGTCGAATTCCTGGGTGACGAGTTCCTGAGCACCCCTGAAAAAATGATTTCTGCAATTGACAAATCACTTTATCGAAATCGTGTCGTTACCGAACCGGACGCCACTATCGAAAAATAACTGCGGTCAAGAATTAACTCCGACAAAAGAATCGCACTCCGCGTCGGGCGCACAATTTTGCGCAAGGGCGGAAAGAAGAACTGTTTTCCTTTGTTGCTTCGCGCCCTTACGGAGGCATTTCTGTGGCACGCTCGAATCCAGCGCATTGATCACAATCATTCTTCAACCGGGTGAGCAATTCCGGCAGATCGTTGTCGCCTGCTGCGAGCCTGCGGATAACCGTCACCAATTTGCCCTTCTTACGTTTTTCGACGTTGACGCATGCCGTTTGTTTTTCAGGCGCAACGATTTGTTTTGGCGCGGGCATTCGCAATCGTCTTCGAGTTTTTTTCTTCGAGTTTTTTGCAGCGGTCGCAATGCTGCGGCTGAAAGAACTGCGGATCAACCCGATCAACGGACGCGGTATTTCTGACAACCCTTCATCCTGGTCTGAGGAATCCGTTCCGCATGACCGTGGATGCTTCGACTGGAAAACTCTACGCCGGTGATGTCTATCGAGGCACGAATTACCCCGCCGAGTATCAAGGCAGCCTGTTTGTTAATGATCTCGGACAGGGAATCGTGCGCGCGGCTTCGCTGAACCCGGACGGCAGCACGGGACAGGTACGAATGTTTGCGACAGGTGCCAACATCGTTGTTCAAATGACCCGGGGCCCGGACGGCAACATGTACTTTGTCGACTTGAATGACAACACCGTCGGACGCTGGGGGTTTGTCCGGGATCCGGAAGTGCGTGGGATGCGGGAGCGCGCACCGATGAGTCAGGGGCCGGGCTGGCTGGCATTTTTTCCACCTTGGCATTTTTTCCACCTTGGCATTTTTTCCACATTGGCAGCCTGAGTCGCGGTTCAATGGTCTTAAGAAGATCCGGGGCATCTGATAGATTGTTGATCAGACGCAGCCGGTCTGAATTCTACCCGGTCTGAATTCTACCCGATCTCGATTTATCTGCTGTTGATTTGATGCCGATTCTGAAACGCGAAGACGATATTTTTCCTGCCAATCTGCTCGACGACGAATCGCTGCTGGCAGATTCCGGTTCGATGTGGTGGTGTGTCTATACGATGTCACGGCGGGAGAAGGATCTGATGCGACGGTTACGGGCGCTGAAGATTCCGCATTACGGTCCGGTGATTCCAAAGCGGTACAGGTCACCGAACGGACGTCTGCGAACATCATATGTGCCGCTGTTTCCGAATTACGTCTTTATGTTTTCCGACGAGGACGGCCGGTACGCGGCGATGACGACCAACTGCATCTCTAAATGCGATGAAGTCACTGAAACTCAGCAGTTGATTTCCGATCTCAGGCAGATTTACAATGTGGTTGCCGGGGGCGTTGCCTTGACGCCGGAAGCGAAACTGGAACCGGGAAACCGGACGCGCGTTCGCTCCGGGCCGTTCGCGGGCTACGAAGGCGTGGTCATTCGTCGTGAGGGAAAAACCCGGCTGTTGCTTTCCATCCAGTTCCTCGAACAGGGTGTTTCGATGGAGTTGGACGAGGGACTACTTGAACCGATTTAGCGCGGCAGATCACGGTTAGCTCAAACATCCGCGTCTCATGCTCCCCGTCGATACAGGTCGGCACGTTTTGATCCGCACTAGCTGCCGAGTTTTCTCATATTCGAACGTATCGCGGACAGGGAATCGACACACCATCGGCAACGGTTCGTCCGGATCGTCAACTCGGGTAGCGGATTCAATGTCACCAGCCAGAGCAGCGCGACATCCTGGACCGAGAATCAAAACCAGACCATTACCTGGAATGTAGCGGGGACAATGCGACTGGAAGCGGCTATCTGATGTACTCTGCACAAAATGTGCATTCGCGTTTCGGCGCGGCCCGGATAAACACGAACAATGCCAATCGCGTCCTCGCCGTACGCCTCAGCGGAAACCGATGGCAATTCACCAACCGGGAATCACATACTTGCAGTTCGATACGTTGGGAACCAGTGGCAATTCACCAACACAGAGGCCAACGGTTGGACAAGTTTCTGACCGGCCAACGGCGACCTCGGATTTGCCGCCGATGTCTGGAATGGCGGTTTCAATGACGGCGAATTTGCAGTCACCGGAAGTTATTTCAGCGTATGAATGCACCTGACTTGCCGATATAGGATTCACTGAAACGATGCGTTCTGCATCGTCTTTTTCGGAATGGCTTTCAGTGTCCGGCAATAACCGGATAATTGTTCCGATTGACGCTAATTTTCGGTAATTGCCCCGTTCCCGCAGGCCGATGCCATGTCGCATAAGTGCTGCCAATGTTAATCTGGTTGGAAAATTCCGACTTTGTGGAGCATCCTGAGGATTTTCCCCGGAGGCCAGGCCTGATTTCGGTGCTTTGCTTCTGTTCGGCTGGGACGAAATAACGATCGAAATTTGCGCGTATTTTGTGTTGGTGTGTCACCGACGGGAACGGAGTGCGCGCTGACCAAGCCAGGCGGTTCGGAGAACACGGGATCAGAAAAATGAAATCGGGAAAAAACGAAGACAAAGTCGAATAGAAGTGTGCGAAATTCTCAATCAGTCGCTTTATGTTGCCGGCCATCGCGGAATGGTCGGAGCAGCGGTTGTTCGCGCACTTGAGGCGCGCGGAGCCGGGAAGATCATCCGGAAAACCCGGGAAGAACTCGATCTTTGCAACCAGGAATCTGTCGGCCGGTTTTTTGCCACGTCCAAGCCGGAAGTCGTCATCTTTGCGGCAGCGAAGGTCGGCGGCATTCATGCCAACAACAGTTTTCCTGCCGAGTTCCTTTACCAGAACCTGATGATGGCGGCGAACTGTATACATGCCGCATGGCAAAACGGAACCAAACGGTTTTTGTTTCTCGGTAGCACGTGCATCTATCCTCGTATGGCACCGCAGCCAATGCCGGAGTCCTGTCTGTTGAGTGGCCCGCTCGAGCAAACCAACGAAGCGTACGCTCTGGCAAAGATCGCCGGATTAAAGATGTGCGAACACTATCGTCATCAATACGGTGTCGCATTCCACAGCGCAATGCCAACCAACTTGTACGGCCCCGGCGACAACTACCATCCAGAGCACTCGCATGTTCTGCCCGCGCTGATCCGGCGTTTTCATGAAGCCAAAATAAACGGCGATCGAGAAGTTGTCATCTGGGGCAGTGGCACGCCTCGCCGGGAATTCCTGCATGTCGATGATCTGGCCGAAGCCTTATTGCATCTGGTTGCACTCGAAAATCCGCCTGATCTGGTAAATATCGGAACCGGAACCGATCTAACCATCGCCGAACTGGCAAGACTGGTGGCGCAAACCGTTGGCTTTGAAGGCGAAATTGTTCAGGACACGTCAAAACCGGACGGCACTCCTGTAAAGCGAACCGACACCTCGCTCATCAACGGGACCGGGTGGGAGCCGACAATCGGTTTAGCAGATGGAATCAGGCAAACGTATGCCGATTTCCTTTCCGAACTTGAAAACAGCTCGCTTAGAAGCGTCTAGCACACCACTCGATGCTCATATTGAACCGTATTGATTACACAAATCAGAATAGTAATTCAGGAAATTAGAAAACCACTACGATGACCAAGAAAGCACTGATTACCGGCATCACCGGCCAGGACGGTTCCTATCTTGCTGAACTCCTGCTTGAAAAAGGCTACGACGTCCATGGCGTCGTACGTCGCAGCAGCACGTTCAATACGGACCGGATCGAACACATTTACAAAGATCCTCATGAGGCCGACGCTCGACTATTCCTGCACTACGGCGACCTGACGGACGGCCAGAATCTGACCAACCTGGTCCTGGATGTTCAACCGGATGAAATTTACAACCTCGGCGCACAGAGTCACGTCCGGGTATCCTTCGATGCACCCGCCTACACCGTGCAGACCGTCGGGATTGGTGCACTGAACGTATTGGAAGCGGCACGGCAGCTGAACAAGTCGAAACCAACGCGTGTGTATCAGGCATCGTCATCGGAAATGTTCGGCGATGTCGCCGAGACACCCCAGACAGAAAAGACCTCGTTTTGCCCGCAAAGTCCTTACGCATGTGCAAAGGTCTACGCGTTTCATCAGACCGTCAACTACAGAAAAGCCTATGACCTGTTCGCGTCCAACGGCATTCTGTTTAACCACGAATCACCGCGGCGAGGTGAGACGTTTGTAACCCGCAAGATCACACGTGCAGCTACAAGAATCAAACTGGGTCTTCAGGAAAAGTTGTATCTCGGCAACCTCGATGCAAAACGCGACTGGGGTTACGCCAGGGACTACGTTGAAGGGATGTGGCTGATGCTACAGCACGACAAACCGGATGACTTTGTACTGGCGACCGGCGAAACCCGGACCATCAAACAATTCCTCAACTTCGCGTTTGAACACCTGGATCTGGACTGGAATAAATATGTCGAGATCGATCCGCGATATTTCCGGCCAACGGAAGTCAATTTGCTGCTCGGTGACTGCTCCAAAGCAAAAGAGACCCTGGGCTGGGAAGCGAAAACCAGCTGCCGCCAGCTTGCCGAACTGATGGTCGATCACGACCTTGAACTGGCCAAACACGAAGCAACGCAAAGGTGCCCGAGCTGAGCATGTATGCGTTGAGCGAGAATTCCGGCACAGACACTGCTGTGAAAAGCCGCCCGTCTCAACGTAGTCCCGGTGTCTGGTTCGCGAACAAGATATTGACTCAACGCAAGACAGATTTCAGCGGTCCGTCCGTAGCTTTCCAAACTCGAATCTAAAAAACAGTCTATGAGAATTCTGATCACCGGTGGTGCCGGCTTTATTGGTTCCAATCTCGTTCGGTTCCTGATTGACGAGACCGAACATCATGTTCTAAACCTTGACAAGCTCACCTATGCAGGCAACTTGAACTCTCTCGCCGACATCTGCGAGTCGGAACGATACGAATTCGTGCATGGAGACATCTGCAATTCGTCGTTTCTCGATTCCGCCATCGCCTCCTATCAACCGGATGCAATCATGCATCTTGCTGCAGAGTCGCACGTGGACCGTTCCATCGACGGACCTGACGCGTTTATCCAGACGAATATCGTCGGCACCTTCAATCTGTTGCATAGCGCGAGGACATACTACGAAGGACTGGAGCCGGAATCAAAAGAGAGATTTCGATTTCACCATATTTCCACAGATGAAGTCTACGGATCGCTGTCGCTTGGCGAGACGGGATTCTCAGAGACGACTCCCTATGATCCACACTCCCCCTACTCTGCAAGCAAAGCCGCATCGGATCATTTGGTAAGGACCTGGCACGACACATATTCTTTTCCAGTCGTCCTGTCCAATTGCTCCAACAACTACGGACCTTATCAGTTTCCTGAAAAACTGGTTCCGGTTGTCATCCTAAAAGCGATTTGCGGCAATCCGATTCCCGTGTACGGAAAAGGCGAGAACATACGAGACTGGCTGTACGTGACCGATCACGCACGTGCACTATACGCAGTCCTGACAAAAGGAGCCACTGGGCAAACGTACAACGTCGGCGGGAATAACGAGCGACAAAATATCGAACTGGTGCGCATGATTTGCGGACTGTTGGATGACATGCATCCCATCGCGACAAACCCAGAACTCGATGATGAAACGCGGGCCAAGCTGAACGGATACGCTGATCTGATCACGTTCGTCACGGACCGACCGGGTCATGATCTGCGTTACGCAATCAACGCGGACAAAATTGAATCCGAACTCGGCTGGAAACCGGAAGAGGACTTTGAAAGCGGATTCCGGAAAACAGTAGCCTGGTATCTGAATAACCGTACGTGGTGGGAGCAGATCCTCTCCGGCCAGTACCAGTTGCAACGTCAGGGACTTGAATCATGAAGGGCATTATTCTTGCCGGAGGCTCAGGCACCCGCCTGCATCCGATCACTCAGGCAATTTCAAAACAGGTGATTCCGGTTTATGACAAACCGATGATCTACTACCCGCTTTCCGTATTGATGCTTGCGGGCATCAAAGAAATTCTTGTGATTTCAACTGAAGTGGACTTGCCGAACTTTGAACGTTTGTTCGGCGACGGATCAGACATCGGGTGCACATTCAGCTATGCAGTTCAACCTGAACCGAAAGGTCTGGCCCAGGCATTTACGATCGGCGAAAAGTTTATTGGTGACGACAAAGTTGCATTGATTCTCGGCGATAATATCTTCTACGGCTCGGGATTCGGCGAACTCATCCGGAACCATATCGATCCGACCGGGGCAGTTGTTTTTGCCTCCTATGTGAACGATCCGCAACGTTATGGAGTTGTTGACTTTGATGATGCCGGACGGGTCAAATCAATTGAAGAAAAACCTGAGAAACCGAAGTCAAATTATGCTGTGCCGGGCCTGTATTTCTATGACAACGACGTAATAGAAATCGCAAAGAACGTCGTTCCGTCAGCCCGCGGGGAACTCGAGATAACGTCGGTAAACAACGAGTACCTGAAGCGCGGCCGGCTGCAGGTGGGTGTATTTAATCGGGGAATTGCATGGCTGGATACTGGAACTTTTCGGTCGCTGGACGAAGCGTCGACCTTCGTCCGGGTGATTGAAGAAAGACAGGGAACCAAGATCGGATGTATCGAGGAAGTCGCCTACTATATGGGCTTCATAAATAAGCCGCAGCTATTGGTCATGGCCGAAAAATATTCTAAAAGCGGTTATGGCGAGTATCTTAGACGCGTTTCTCAGTGGGCTCGCTGCCAACCGGAATGACGGTGGCGATTCCATTTCCCGAACATGAAAATGCTGAACGAAATGAAAGAAGAATTTATTGTCTTTGGGGCTCCGAAAATAGAACAGGCGGAAATCGACGAAGTTGTTCAGTCGATGACGTCCGGCTGGCTGGGTACCGGTCCGAAAGTTGCGCAGTTTGAAAAGGACTTTCGGGTTTATAAATCCGGGTGGGGATACCCTGTTGCCGTCAACTCATGCACAGCAGCCCTGCACTTGTCGTTGATTGGTGCAGGCGTCGGGCCGGGCGATGAAGTAATTACAACGCCATTGACATTCTGCGCCACCGTCAACGCGATCATTCATGCGGGCGGCACACCCGTCCTCGCCGATATTGACCCCGTCACCTTGAACATTGACCCGACAAAGATCGAAGAAGCCGTTTCCGATAGGACCAAGGTGATTCTACCTGTCCATTATGCCGGTCGCCCATGCGACATGGAAGCGATCATGAAAATCGCGGATGACAGGAGTTTGCAGTTGATCGAAGACTGCGCGCATTCGATTGAGACGATTTACAAAGGAAGACATGCCGGCACTTTTGGTGATTTCGGTTGCTTTAGCTTCTACGTCACCAAAAACATGGTGACTGGCGAAGGCGGATTGATCCTCGCGAAGACCGAAGAGCTGGCAAGTCACCTGAAGACTCTTGCTTTGCACGGAATGAGCAATGATGCCTGGAAACGATTCAGCGATTCGGGCTATCAACACTATCAGGTCATTGAAAGCGGATTCAAATACAACATGATGGATATCCAGGCGGCAATCGGAATTCATCAATTGAAGAGGATCGATTCCTATCTCGTTAGGCGCGAGGAAATCTGGAACCGGTACAATGACGCTTTTGCGGATCTACCCTGCGTGCTACCTGCTGATCCGGAACCGGATACCCGCCATGCCCGCCATCTCTATACGCTACTGATTAACGGCGACAGTGGCGGCATTTCCCGAGATGAATTTCTTGTCGAAATGACGGGCCGGAATGTCGGCGTCGGGGTTCACTATATGAGCGTTCCCGAACATCCGGTCTATCAGGATCGATACGGCTGGTCACCGGACGACTATCCGGTGGCTCGCGACGCCGGTCGCCAGACGGTAAGTCTGCCGATTTCCGCAAAACTCAGCGATGAGGATGTGTCCCGCATCATCAATGCGGTGATTGATCTGGTTCAGAAATGATCGAACTCCTGAAGGTAATCCGGCGTTTCGTCCGTCGTCAGATCGGAAACGCCGGAAGGCTCATGCGCGGCCGGAAGCTGCTGCTTCCCTCCATGGGATCAATGACTCTGGAGGCGGACGACGCAGGTCTGGCGAAACAACTTTTGGCAAATTCCGACAACTGGTTCGATGCCGGCATTGCGGAGAAACTGCATCGGGAGTTCGGGCGATGGAACGGCTCTGAACATGTCTTTTCATTTATGGGTGGGCGAGTTGCACTGAGCGCCTGCCTGTTCGGTCTGGATCTTCAACCCGGCGATGAAGTTATTCTCCCCGGCTACACCTGCGTTGTGGTCCCCAATGCAATACGCTTTGCCGGTCTTAATCCGGTTTTTGCAGATATTGAACTGGAAACATACGGACTGGACATTGAGGACGTAAAAAAGAAAACGACCGGGAGAACACGGGCGATTGTCGTACAACACTTGTTCGGTCTGGTTAGTAAAGACATTGACGGTCTTTTGAGCTGGGCCGCGCGAAACAACATTCGCGTGATCGAAGACTGCGCACAATCTACCGGTGCCAGCTACAAAGGCCGGAAAATCGGAAACCTGGGAGACGCGGCATTCTTCAGTTGTGAACAATCGAAAGTATTCAATGTTGTACAGGGCGGCATTGCCACGACGAAAGACCCTGCGATTGCGGCGAGAATTCAAGACTACTATCAGGCCGCGCCGTTTCCATCTGCCGAAGACATCGAGAGACAGCTGAAAACCCATCTACTGAATTATCTCATCTTCAAGAACCGGTGCCGGTGGCTGTCTGCAGACTGGCACAACTATCGATTGAAGAAATACCGGATCATCTCGACGACCCGTACGGAAATTGACGGAAACATGCCGGATTACTATGGCAGGAAAATGCCGGGCGCCATTGCGAGCCTCGCACTGAACCAGCTTTCGAAAATAGACAGGTTCAATCAAATCAGACGAAAAAATGCCGTTCGGTGGAACGACTGGTGTGATGGTTCAGGGTACAACAAACCTGTGGTCATAGAAGACTCCGAGCCGGTTTACCTCAGGTATCCTGTTCTGGTGGAACCGGCCCGGAAAGGCAACTTGACCTGGGCAGACAAAGAACTTGGTGTCCGGCCGGGCGTGTGGTTCGTGTCCAACGTACACCCTGCCGAAACAACCGTTACGGACTGCCCCCGTGCCGACGAAGCCGTCAAACGTTGTATCAACCTGCCCACAATTCTCGCTTAATGCAAACTGAATCTTTGAAAACAGGCAGGAGACCTCCAATATTTATCGTCGGCAATTCCCGGTCCGGTACGACGATGCTGAGATTGATGCTGACGTGCCATCCCGATATCTGCATACCGCCTGAAGGACCGTTTGCGACCGTTCTTTACCCTCAGTATGGCAACGAGACCCGTTGGGACAGTGCAACCAGGTCTGCATTTTTTGATTCCATGCTCAAAGTACCCAAGATGGAAAACTGGGGGCTGAATACCGACGCGGCCCGCCGCGAATTCATGGAATCGGATTACAAGAATTTCGGTCACGTCGTTGCAAGCGTCTATAACATCTTCAGGCAAACCCGTGATGCAACTGCAACTCGTTGGGGCGATAAAAGCGGCACGGTTTCGCTGTCCAAATTACAGGGCGTTTGCGAACAGCTTGAAGAATGTCAATTGATCCATATCGTGCGAGATGGAAGAGACGTCTTGTGTTCCTATCGCGGGGCAAACGGAATCGATCATGTCTACGCACCCAACCTGCCCACCACTCCGGTTGAAGCGGGTCTTCAATGGGGCCGGCGTGTCAATGCGATTGATTCCACATTGACGCGTATCGGAAAGCAAAAATGCTGCTCCGTTCGCTACGAGGATCTCGTCGACGATCCTTCCGGGACACTTGCGGGGCTTTGTGAGTTTCTGAAGGAACCGTTCGTTGAAGACATGGTTCATTTTGGAAAAATGAATACACAACAAGATCTTGAACCGGCTGGTTTTCTACAGTGGAAATCGAAAACGACTGAGCCGGTTACCAATAGTCAGGTGGGGCGCTGGCGACGGGAGCTTAGCGAAACGGAGATCGCAGAGTTTGAACTGGTCGCCGCCAAAACGCTCAAGCGATTCGGATACCCGCTTTCCGGATATCAAATACCCTTGAGGGCACATCTCCGACTGATGCAAAGCACCGTATCCGGCTACGCCCGGCGTTTCATTAAACTCAGCCGCAAGGTTTTCAGGAGGATAAAATGAGATCGTTTCGGAAGAAGTTACGAATCTGGTACAACGGGCTCACCGGTCCGATTCCTGATCCGGATCGCTGGTGTTTCCTTGTCGGATGTTACAACTCCGGTACGACGCTGTTACACCGAATTCTGGCCAGCCACCCGAGCATCGGAAGCTTACCGAATGAAGGCCAGTTTTATTCCGATGTTTTGCCACTGCCGATGGAACTTGGATTGCCCAGACTGTGGGCCTTGAAGCCGGCGCTATTCACATTGCGCCGAGGCGAGGGCAGGCAGCTGAACAAGAAAAAGTTGCTCCGGCAATGGGGCGCAGTGGTTAACGACCTTTCCCGACCAGTGATCATCGAAAAATCGCCTACGAATGCGGCCAGGGTCCTGTGGCTCGAGGAGAACTTTCGAAATGCTCACTTCATCGGCATCATTCGAAACGGCTATGCGGTCGCGGAGGGGATTCAACGCAAAGCGAAACACTCGATTGAAAAATGTGCAGAGCAATGGGCAAAATCAAACGAAATTCTGTTGCGTGATATCGCGGAAACAGAACGACACAAATTGATCCGCTACGAGGATCTCACGGCCAATCCGGCAGCGGTGATCAACGAGCTTCTCGAATTCCTTGGTCTATCCGATGACGAACTCGTTTCCAGGGACGGGAAGTGGGCCATCCATGAGCAACATAGCGTGATTCAAAACATGAATCATAAATCGTTTGAGGCATTGCCCGATGAGGATGCCGGAAAAATAAAAGCCGTGGCCGGACCAATGCTCAGTAAACTGGGATACGACCTGAATTTCAAAAACGATGTTCCGACTGACTAAAAAACTTTTTCGAGTTCCCGCAAAGATCGGTGATATGCTGGCTGAATTCTGGATCAGTCTGTCCCGCGAACGCATCATAGTTCTTGGTGACAGCCATGCAAAAGTCTTCCGACACATAAACGCGACGCGAAAGTTCAGGCAGTACTTTGACCCGATGGTGGTCTTTGGTGCCACCGCGATGGGGATGGTCAATCCGAATTCGAAAACCGACTGTCTCAAAAAATTTCGCGTACATCTGGAGCGGTTCCGGAAAAATCATCCCGTTATCATTCTGCTCGGGGAAGTCGATACCGGTTTTGTAATCTGGTATCGGGCCCGGAAAAAAGGGCTGTCTGTCGAAAGTCAGTTTGAGCGTTCCCTGGAAAACTATTTTTCGTTTGTCCGCGAGTTGGTCGGTCAGAATCGCACGAGAATCTGTCTGATGTCGGCTCCCCTTCCTACCATCCAGGACAATCGAGCCGAGTTCGGCGAGATTGCCAATCTTCGCAACGAAGTCAACGTCTCTCTGGCCGAGCGGACGGGATTGACGTTGCGGTACAATTCCAAAATCCGGGAATTCTGTGAATCGAATGGCCTGTTGTTCCTGGACCTCGATCAAAAACTGCTCGGTGATGGCGGCGTTATCTCAAGCAAATTTCTGAATGAGAATCCGCTTGACCATCATTGCGATCACGCCGAATACTCCGCCATCATTGTGGACGGGCTACAGCAACTCGGATTCATCGCCTGACGTGCCGGAAACAACGAAAAACCCGGATGGCAGGCAGGCGTTCCGAAAACGAACGATCGCAGCCGGTCTGTGGAGTTTCAGCGGCGTCGCAGCGAAGGCCGGAATGACGTTCGTTTTTTTTACGATCCTAGCCTATCCAATCGGCCCCGAACTCTACGGAACTGTCGGGATGGTTCTCGTGGTAGCGAGATTTGCTCTGGTGTTTTTGGAAGCAGGATTTACCGCGGCTTTGATTCAGAAAAAGGGCGTTGAGGAGCGACATTTCTCCTCTGTTTTCTGGTTAAATCTGATCATGGGTGTTGGAATGGCTTGCGTATTTGCGGCTTGCTCGCCGCTGATTGCATGGTTTTTTAACGGCAATCAGGCACTGATTCCGCTAACCATCTACCTTTCTTTGATTTTCGTTATTTCTGCATTGACGATGGTTCAAAGGGCTCAGATCACACGCAAGCTCGACCTTAAGACAATCATGATGGGAGAGACCCTTGCGGTTTTGATCGCAGGATTGATCGCCGTCGCCATGGCATACTCGGGCTTCGGTGTATGGAGCATTGCCACTCAAACGATCCTCGTTGCAGCGGTTTTATCGGCCTGGTTCTGGTGCCGATCGAGCTGGCGACCGAAATTTATTTTTGATGTCGCAGCAATCAGGGAGCTGTTCGGATTCAGCATTAACCTCCTTGCGACCAAATCACTCGACTACTGGGTACGCAATCTCGACAAGATCCTGATCGCGAAATTCCTGGGCGATGCCATGCTGGGGCTCTACAGCAGCGCGTACAAATTGATGATGTTGCCCGTCAGCAATGTTTCATCCTCCATGTCACGGGTGCTGTTTCCGTCCTTCTCGTCCATTCAGGAACAGCATGATCGCATTCGGTCAATCTATCTGCGTTCATGCAGAGTGATCAGCCTTGTGACGTTTCCTGTAATGTTCGGCGTGTGCGCCACGGCAGACCATCTGATCCCGGCCGCGATTGGTGCAAAGTGGGTCGACATGATACCTGTTTTGAAAGTCCTTTGCCTCATCGGCGCGATACAGTCCATTTCTCGACTTATGAGTAACCTTTACCTCTCACAGGGACGCACGGATCTGCAATTCAGAGTAACTTGCCTTTTGAGGGGCATCATGGTCGCCGGAATTGTCATTGGCCTGAACTGGGGGATCGTCGGCGTTGCAACTGGATACCTAATCGCAGTTGCTGTCGCACAGGTCCCGAACTTCTATTATTCCGGCGGGCTGATCGGTTTAAAGTTTTCCACATACTTTCGTAGTATTGCGCCGACTCTTGGCGCGTCAGTGACGATGTATGCCGTGTTGTTCGGGTTTGCCCGGCTCATCGATGGCAGGGTCGGAGTCCGGCTGGCGGCGGTGTCAGAAATCGTTGTCGGGATAGGAGTCTATTCCGCAATCGTTCTGTTTTTCCGCATGCAGGCGCTGACTGAACTTTTGAGAATTGCGGAGGAGCGCGGTGTACGGATTCCGCTTATCAATAAATTCATGATGAAAACAGCTTAACGATATTCGGAAACCGGGTACGATTCATGAAAAATGTAAAACAGAAACTCTCTGTAATTCACTCGAATTTCACCTGGCTGCCGCTAACCCAGAACTGGATGCACTCGCTGGTCGAGAGCATACCCCGGCATCTCGTGCAATCTCATATCGTATGCGACAAGAGGCACAATGCGAGCCGGTTTGAATTTCCCAGCATTCATGAACTCGCAAGCCAGAGCCCGATGAAGTTTTTTCTAAATCGCATATTCGCGAAATCGAGGGTGATCCGGTACCGATGCAGAGATCTAAGACAAAAAATTGAACAGCTTGAGGCAGATATCGTTCACTCCCATTTCGGAAACGTAGGCGTTTCAAATCTCGAAGTCGTGAAGAAGACCAATGCAAAGCATGTCATAACATTCTACGGCTACGATATTTCGAAATTGCCATACACGCGCACGGGGATTAAAAGTAAATACAAACGACTGTTCCAACATGCGGATATGGTGTTTTGTGAAGGCCCGTTCATGGCTGGAAAAGCTGTTGAACTTGGCTGTCCTTCGGAAAAAGTCCAGGTTCAGCATCTAGGAGTGGATTTGTCGCTATTTGACTACAGACCCCGGCGATGGCGTCCGGGGACCCCCTTGAAAATCCTGTTGTCTGGATCATTTAGAGAGAAAAAAGGGATTCCGTTCGCTATTCGGGCAATCGGGGAACTCTCTAAACAGATTGATTTGAGTGTTACGATTGTCGGCGATAGCGACCAGTCAAGTTCATCGCTCGCAGAGAAAGAACGTATACTCACGGCAATCAAAGAGCACAACCTTGAGTCTCGTGTTGATTTGCAGGGCTACCAAACCCATCAGAAATTGACCGAATTTGCATACGATCATCATATTTTTGTTTCTACGAGCGTGCAGGCACAAGATGGCGACAACGAAGGCGGTGCACCCGTAACGCTGATAGAGATGGCGGCAACGGGCATGCCGATTATCAGTTCATTTCATTGCGACATCCCCAACGTAATAATTGATCGCCAGACAGGATGGCTTGCCGAAGAAAGAAACGTCCCGTCAATCATACAGTGTATCGAAGATGCATTGTCTGCCCACAATGAATGGTACAACGTGTTACGATCGGGTCGAGAACGTATTGAGCGCGAATTTGATTTGGCAACACAGGGCACGAAGCTTGCCGGACACTACTGGAAAATCGTTGAAACCCCCGGGGAAATCCGAAACGAGCATGCCTTCAACTAGAACTACTACTCTTTGCAATATCGTTGGAAGGTCAATCAGTAATCTTGCGCAGTCATTTGCAACTCAGCCATTCGAGGATCTTCAATGGAATATCGTCGGCGATAGATCTCCACTCACTGTGCAAACGGATTCCAAATCGTTGAGTCCATCCTTGTTCCGTTCCGGTCCACCATCGATCAATTATATGGCCGCTTGCCGCCGCCAAGCTGTAACCGGCACGTCGATTCAGGTTCTCATGAACAGGGAATCAGGGTAGGTCCGGAATGCAGGTTTTAAATGCGATATGGAGCAAGGTTACTCACCGCTTTCATGTTCATACGATTTTCAGGAAAGCCAGATACGATGCAAAAGTCTTTTGTATTGGATACAACAAGACCGGCACGACATCGCTAGGGCAGGCATTGAGACTACTCGGATATCGCCACTCCAGCTTCAACAAACGCGTGTGGCGGGATTTTTACGATAATGGAAAAACCGAAAAAATCATCCGGTACACGGCCAAGTTTGATTCGCTTGATGACCTTCCCTGGCTGCTCGAAGACATGATTCCTGTCATGGACAGCACGTTTCCAAACAGCAAGTTCATCTATCTGGAACGTGACGAAGAGTCATGGCGAAACTCGTTTAAGAACTGGCGGGAAAAACGTTTTGATACGGTCCCGGACCTGGATGAAGCGACCGCGAAATTTCGTCGCCATCGGGACTTCGTAATGAATTATTTTAAAGACCGATCCTCTGAACATTTTATCGTTCTGAACATCAAGGACGAAAACGGCTTCAAAAAGCTTGCCGACTTTCTAGGTAAACAAACCGATCAGTCGAGCTTTCCGCACCGGAATAAGACTTCGCAACTTAAACCTCGAACACGAGGCAGACAGTAGCCAGCGACCATGCCTGAAATAAGCATCATAACTCCCTGCTATAACGCCGGACCGCTGGTCGGCGAACTTGCCGACTCTCTTGCCGATCAGACGTTTAAGGATTTTGACTGGTACATCGTTGACGATGGATCAGCCGAAGAAACCCTCAGCATTCTGAAAGTGATTGAACGCAGGCAGGACATTTCCGCACACGTCATTCTTGCTGGCAGGAAAGGCGGCAACTATTGCCGGAATCGGGGATTCGACGAATCGAAAGGTCGTTTTGTAAAATTTGTTGACGCTGATGATACGCTTGGTCCCGAGTTGCTTCGTGAGCAGTTCGAAGTCGCAAGTCGAAACGAGAACGACCTTGTTGTTTCCCCCACAAAAATGTTGCTGACTGATCTGACTTCGTTCGTTATTCCGCTTGACGACAAACTCAAAACGGATCCGCTTCGTTCCTATCTTCGCAAAGCAACCTTTATGCACGGCGGATGCCTGCTTCCCCGAAAGCTGGTTGAATCCGCAGATCGCTGGGATGAAGATCTGACAGCCGGACAGGATCTTGATTTTTTTCGTCGAGTACTAGCCACGAACCCGGATGTTCAATTTGCCGGTTCCTACTTCATCTATCGCCAGCACCCGTCAACGGGGCGTGTTTCCAATCTTTCATCCAAAGGAATCGAGAAGTTTAAGGGACAGCTCACGGCACTGGACAACTTTTGCGAGATTCTCCGCTCACAGGACCGACTCGATGAATACTCGGTCGAATTAGCCCGTTCCTACGACTTGTGGGGAATGAAAGCCCTGGCACTCGGCATACCGTTCGCAAGTTCATTTATTGATAATGCGAAGCAACTCGATCCCAAACAGTATCGGTCCGGCAGTGCCTATTTCAGATTTCTGAGATCTCTATTGGGAGATCGAATTGCAAGTAAGCTCATCCGATCCCGGGCACGGAGATGGCTTCATCGTCATTTGCTCAGGTTAGGTCTCTGGTCCAGAATCCTGATATGAACGCGAACAAAAAACACAACATCTTGCTGTGGTCGCCCAATGGTTGTGGTGAACACTACAATGGACCTGCTAAATACACGTATCGCGTGTATTCGATGCTTGACCGCGCGCGGTTCCGATTCACTTTGGCGCACGGGTCAACCGCCCAGGAAGACCTGTCCGAACTGTTTGACGAGCAACATCTGGTGCGCAAGATCAAGGGAGGAAAGTGGTCCAAGTATCAATTCGTTCGAAGCGGGCTTTCGTGGATCAGAAACAACGCCGATCAGTTTGACCTTTTGCACGCCGTTGCCGGATACGAGGTCACGGTTCCTGCTGCCCATCTTGCAAGGAAAATGCAGGTCCCGGTCGTTTTGTTTGTTTCCAACGAACAGGGAGGCCTGGCATCGAAAGGCGGTATCAGGGCGCTTGCGGGAATCTACCGGAAACGCCAGCGCATGGCCCGTGAGTTTGATGCCATCATCGCGATGAGTTCTGAAATCGAAACTGAACTCCTTTCCTATGGAATCGAAGAACAACGAATTGTTTCTATTCCAAATTTCGCAGACACTGGAAAATACACGACCGTCGACGATGCCCGAAAAAAAGAACTTCGCCGGGAACTCGGGCTGGCTGACCTGCCGACAATCGTATTCGTAGGCCGACTTTGTGAACGAAAACGGCCTCATCTAATCGTTGAAGCAATCTCATTGCTTGCTTCTCAAGGCAAAGAAGTTCAGGCTGTTTTTGTCGGGCCTTATTCAGAAAATGAGCCCTATTTCAAGGAAATGATTTCCAAAGCGGAGGGAGTCATGGATCGGCTGGTTTTTGCCGGATTCACCAACAAAGTAGAGCAATGGCTGCAGGCATCTGATATCTTCTGCCTGCCGTCCCGCAATGAGGGAATGCCCGGAGCACTGGTCGAGGCAATGGCATGCGGGCTTCCCGCTGTCGTTTCGCCCTTTTCAAGCGCGAATGACCTGGTCAGAAATCCGGAACTCGGGAAAATACTCACGGCTGATTCAAACCCTGAAGAAATAGCTGACGCGGTTTCGGAGCTCCTGCAAGAAAAATCCGCATTGCAGGCCAGCCACATTCGACGCGATTTCATCGTAGAGAATTTTAGTCTGGCCGCAGTCTCAAAAATGTACCGCAGTCTTTTTGAGCGGGTTATTGCGGGAAAGCCAGCGCGTATTTGAAAAGAAGCGTTCAAAAATTGTTGAATACGATCCGGGTGTGCCGGCCGGAACAAGGATTGTGATCCACATCATTAGAAACATGGCGAGCCCTTCGTAAGGGCATACAGGCAGAAAAAATGCTCCAGATATTAACTATTCTAATCCTGATCTCGCTCTGCTTTTTGAGTACGCAGATTTTCAAGAAACCCGGTTTCGCTCTGGCAATTTGCTGGTCAATGCTCACCCTGGAATCCACCCTTCAACAGGGAAACGCGTTTCTGCTACAGCATTCATCATTTATTAACATCGCGATTGCCGGGCTTGCAGGGCTTTCTGCAACCTGGGCAGTACTGAACGGCAGGTTGCGGTCAGTGAAGATTCCGACCAACTTGTTGTTTTACGTTGGGCTCATGGCTTTTGCGGGCTGCTCGCTTCTGTGGAGCCAGTCGCCTGATTCAGCTCACGGCGACATCCGAAAAACGCTGCCGTACATAGCAGTATTTTGCTTTATCGCCCCCCTGTGCGCCTTTGACGAAAAACAACTCAAACACGCAATTAACGTTACGATGTGCTTCGGCGGGTTACTGCTCGTCGCAATTATCATCAGCGAACGCCAGCGGCGAGGTATCTATTTGACAACCATTGGCGGAAAGGTGATTGAGTCAAACCCGCTGGCAAATGCTTCGTATGCAGCAATCGTGACTATCTGCGCATTGTTTTCAATCTATCGACATAAATCCGGGGCACTGGTGTTTGGCTTGAAAGCATTCGTGGCCGCGCTGGGGTTGTATGCCATCGTCAAAAGCGGTTCGCGAGGCCAGTTGCTGGCCGTTATGGCGACCTGCTTGATCTGGTTTCCGATCACAGCAAAACTGGCGGCTAAACGATCGACCATCATTTCGATCGCTGTCGGATTTGTCGTAATCGTTGGAACAATTCTAATGATCGACGAATCGCAGTGGTCGGGTCGCTGGAACTGGGAGCAGTTTAACCGTGCCGGCAATGGTCGATTTGCATCTGTCAACATCATGCTGGAACACTACTGGGAAGCGGGGGGCACAACCCTGCTGTTTGGACTGGGCAATTCAAGTTCCTACACTATTCTCTCCGTCTATCCGCACAACGTACCGGTCGAAGTACTTTGCGAAGAAGGACTCGTCGGTTTTGCGATCCTGTCATCGATCATTGGTTTGACATTTCTCAAGGGGATCGGAGTGATGAGGTCAGACTCGCTGTCAACGGACATGCGCGTCCAACTCGGGATCTTGATGGCTATCGCAACATTCCTGGTTATCATCTCTTTAAAACAGGGGTCGTTTTGGGGATCGTCGCTCATGTTTTCCGTGTTTATTACCCTTGGCTGGACATTTTCCTGGTTGAAAAAGAACAAGGGTTCTTCATCCCGCAGCCGATTGGCGAGAATGCAATTGCCAGTCCATATGCACAATGTTCCGGGACGACCCGGGTAAAAACAAAGCGACATTTTTTGCGGAACCCGTTCTTTGCGTAAACTGATCCGGCTCCGTCACCAATGACAATGTTTGAATTCAAAATCTTGATTAGACGCAGTGACTACTAAGAAAAAAATCAAGCTCATATACATTTGCGGCATGGGACACAACGGATCCACTTCGCTGGACTTGTTGCTGGATCTCGCTCCGGGAATTACGGGCACCAGCCAGCTAAACGATTTGCTGGTGACATATGATCCGCGAACACAGACAAATCCGCAGGACTCCCGTGTCCGGTTCTGGGACAGCGTCATCGCAGACCTGACTGAGCAGCAAAAGGAATCGCTTGAGTCCGAGAATCGCGGAGTGCTTAAGGAAAAACAACTATTGCGTTTTGCATTTTCAAAGAACAACCGACGCCGATATGCCATCGCGAACGAGCATCTTGTGGACGCCCTGGTTGAAAAAACCGGTGAGGCAATTCTGGTCGACTCATCCAAAAATGTCTCACGTTGTATCGGGCTCACTGAATCAAAATACGATTTGCGGGTCGTCCATTTGACACGGGACGTACGCGGCTATGTCGAATCTCACAACAAACGTCGCGCCGAAAACGGCATGTCCCGAAACTATCTGAAACCGACTTTGATCTGGTTTGCAAAGAACGCTGCAACAAGCCTGTTTGTGCGACGGCGGGCAAAGAACTATCTGCGAATAAAATATGAAGACATGATGTTGAACCCGGACACGTTTCTCAGAACCCTGGAAGAATTTATCGGTGAACCGTTGGCGGATTGTCAAAATGCACTAAAAGGACTCGAACCCCTGCGCCCCGCTGAGAGTCTGGGATTCATGGGCAACCGCGTCCTGCAAAATCGCAAAGATGTCTATCTTGACCCCGAACGTATTCGTAGCGACGGACTCTTCAAGTCACGCGGCTATTGGATCCTACTGGGTTGGCTGTCAAAATTCTGGCAGTACCGGTTCAAACAGAATCTCCCGAATTAACCCCGCTGGTCATGCTACGTAAAATCTATCGAAAACTCCGCCGCAACATGGAATTCCGGAAATCCGGTTTCCGTCCGGAGGTTTCCACGCTCAACCGGTTCGCGAATCCGGTCATGGTTGGATCGGACTACGGCGGCTGGAAAGTCATACCGGACCTCATTCACTCAGAATCGATTGTCTATTCGTTCGGCCTCGGCAAGGACGTTTCCTTCGACCTTGGAATGATCAAAAATTTCGGGCTAACCGTACATGGATTTGATCCGACGCCGATGTCAGCCGATTGGATTCGAACGCAGGACTTTCCTTCGAGTTTTGTTTTCCACGAGCTTGGCATTGCTGGTTCCAATGGCTCAATCGATCTATTCGAACCAGCACGGGAGGGCTTCGTTTCCCATTCGCTCGTCGAGCAGCATGAAGGCCAGCGGAGTATCAGTGTTCCTGTTCAGCGGCTATCAACAATCATGAACGAATTGAATCATACTCGAGTCGATATTCTCAAAATGGATATCGAGGGCTGCGAGTATGATGTTCTTGAAGACATATTGAAATCCGATATCCTGCCGGTCCAACTGCTTGTCGAGTTTCACCATAAAGTGCTTGACATGGGACTGCCGGTTACGCAAAAGGCATATGCTGCCTTGAAAAAAGCCGGGTACAGGACCTTTTTTGTTTCCGACAATGGCAACGAGTTTTGTTTCATACGGATCGCCACGACGGTGTCAACCGATGCCTCATAGCTTTAACGGTTCTATTTGTATTAGACAGAGGATTCTGGCCGAATACCGTGTCAAGTTCTTCGAACTCATTGCCGAACGCTGCGATGGCTGCACGGTGATCGCGGGTCAGTCCGGCAGCGATGAGGCTGTTGCAATCAACTCAAAGCTGAAAAAAACGAAGTTCATTCCTGTAAAAAACGTCAAAAGACTCAGTGGCGTATTCGAAAACTACCGACAGGAAGGACTGATATCTCATTTGCAGAAAATCGATCCGACGGTATTCATAACGGTCTCGAATCCGCGTTTGGTTGATATTAATAAGACCATTCGATTTCTGAGAGGCAATGGAATTCCGTCGATCGGCTGGGGAATCGGCACAACTGATTTTTGGAACAGGCCATTCAAGAAGTTGCGACACCATTTTCGAAAACGAATGGTGAACCGGTTCGATGGATTCGTCTGTTACGGTTCAAAGGCCGCGTCGCAGTATGCCGAACTTGGATTTCCCGAGTCGCGAATTTTTCCAATTTACAATGCCACGATGTCACGTCCTGACGGTGACCCGCCAAACCGTCCTGACCATTTCTCACACCCGCCAAAAATCCTTGCGATTGGAAGACTGATCGAGTCAAAAGGATTTGACCGATTGATCGAAGCAGCCGCCATCGTCGCGGGAAAAGGCCACAAACTTCAGCTGCAAATTGTCGGTGACGGGCCTGACCTGGAACGATTGAAAGGGATTGCTGAGCAGCACGATTTTTCGACGGAATTTTTGGGCTACCAGTCAGGCGACCGGCTTCGACGAATCGGTCACAATGCGGATCTGTTTGTGCTTCCCGGCCTGGGAGGCCTTTCGATTCAGGAGGCAATGACGTTCGGATTACCGGTGATCGTGACCGAAGCGGATGGAACGGAAATCGATCTGGTCAAAGAGAACGGCTGGATCATCGAAAAAGAAAATGTAAATGCGCTTGCGGCGGGAATTGAACGCGCAGTTCTTAATCCTGCCCGGCTTCGAAAAATGGGACGCGAGTCCTTCCGGATTGTCAAAGAAGAGATCAACCTTGAATTGATGGCTGACCGGTTCATCAATGCAGTCGACGCAATTGTCACCATGGGCATCCGTCGCAAGTGAATCGGGTAACTCCTCTGGTTGTCCATGCGGATCATCGAAAAAGCAGCCAACAGAAGTCGCGGACCAACACTCTATCTTGTCGTTTTGATTGCGACACTTATTACATTGACAGGAAAAATGGAAAATGCGTTTAGCTTGTATCGTCGGGGCGCGGCCGAATTTCATGAAGATCGCTCCCATTTTGCGGGCGATTGAAAAACATACATCTCATGAAGCCACGCTCATTCACACCGGACAACATTACGACACAAAACTGTCGGGAGTCTTTTTTGAGGAGTTGGGAATCAGTCCCCCCGATATTCGCCTGGACGTCGGCTCCGGCTCCCATGCCAATCAAACCGCGGACATCCTGGTTGCCGTGGAAAACGTCCTGGTCGAAGCTGCTGCATCCGGGAAACCGTTTGATCGGATGATCGTCGTGGGTGATGTCAATTCAACGGCTGCTGCTGCAATTGCCGCAGTCAAACTCCACATTCCAGTAGCTCACGTCGAGGCAGGACTGCGAAGTTTCGACCGCACGATGCCCGAAGAAATCAATCGTTTGCTGACCGATTCAATTTGTGACATGCTCCTGGTCTCGGAACCGTCCGGCGTGGAAAATCTGTTGAATGAAGGCCACCCTGAAACGAACGTTCATTTGGTCGGCAACGTGATGATTGATACTCTGTTGACCCAGCTCGAACGCGCGAAAAAAATGGACACGCTCGAACGTCTCGGCCTGTCACCGGGAACTTTCGGTGTTGTGACTTTGCATCGACCTGCAAATGTGGATACTCCGGAAGTTCTGTCCGGGCTGGTAGATGTTCTCGTGGATACGTCGGACCGATTGCCATTGGCGTTTCCTGTTCATCCAAGGACATTAGCCCGTCTAAAAGAGTTCGACCTTTTGCAACGACTTGAAGACAAGCCCGAAATCCACTGTCTCAGTCCATTGGGATATCTTGATTTTCTATGTTTGACCTCCCAGGCCAAAGTTATCGTGACCGATTCCGGCGGGCTTCAAGAGGAATCAACCGCGCTGGGCGTTCCCTGTTTGACGATGCGCCCTAATACTGAACGACCGGCTACAGTAGATGAGGGGACGAGCACACTGATCGGAAGCTCGGCAAATGAACTCAGAGAGTACCTCGATCAAGTCGTCAGCGGCCGCTACAAGCAAGGACGGTGTCCTGAATTGTGGGACGGCAATGCTGCTAAACGGATCGTGGAAGTTATTGCCGGCAACGTGCAGGTATGAGCCGCATTCCAATCAACCGAATTTCTCAACTAGTTTGTCCTAATAAAGCAGCTTAGCGATTTTAACCGTTTTGGCGCTGGTTACGGTTGTCACGGATGGCCATGGCAATCGCCAAACGGCTGGTCCCGATCTTGTGCTTTGGCAAACCACGAGTGCCCGATTTTTCAGAAATCAGCCCGTTGGAATCCGGGTTCTTTCAATCAAAATAGACCCTTCACATTCATACAATTTACAGGCCAGCCATTGTCCACGACACAAACCAACCATCTCACGTTACTTCAGAAGATTCAGGATCGCTCCGCCGTAGTTGGCGTGATGGGTCTGGGGTATGTCGGGCTTCCGTTGATCGATGCCTTTCATCGGGCCGGGTTTTCTGCCGTTGGTTTCGACACCGATCCTGCCAAAGTCGACCAACTCAAATCGGGCGAAAGCTACATCGCTCATATCCCGTCAGAGACGATTTCGACCTGGGTGGAATCCGGCAAATTCGACGCGACGACGGACTTTGGCAGATTGGCTGACGCGGATGTTGTGTTGATTTGTGTTCCGACGCCACTCTCTTCCAGTCGTGACCCGGATCTCAAGTATGTCGAGGCAACTGCTCGCGCGATCACGAAAACACTTCGCCCGGGACAACTGGTCGTCCTCGAAAGCACCACCTACCCGGGCACAACGCGTGATGTCATTCTTCCGATATTGAACGAATCGGGACTCACCGTCGGCGACGATTTCTTCCTCGGATACAGCCCGGAACGCGAAGACCCCGGCAACTCGCATTACAGCGCAAGTACCATTCCTAAAGTGGTGGGCGGATTCGAACCCAACAGCCTGGAACTCGCCAACGAACTCTACAGCAGCGCAGTTGCAGCGACCGTTCCGGTTTCCAGCTGCGAGATTGCTGAAGCGTGTAAGATCCTTGAAAACACCTATCGCAGCGTCAACATCGCGATGGTTAATGAGTTGAAGGTTCTTTTCCATAAGATTGGAATCGACGTCTGGGAGGTTATCGATGCTGCAAAAACAAAACCCTTTGGCTTCCAGGCTTTTTATCCCGGCCCCGGCCTGGGCGGCCATTGCATTCCGATCGATCCGTTTTATCTGAGCTGGGTTGCCAGGAAGCACGAAATGCCGACGAAGTTCATCGAACTCGCTGGAGAGATCAACACCAGCATGCCCCAGTTTGTCATTCACCGACTGGCAGAAGCACTCAACGATGCGGGCAAGCCAATTAAAGGAAGCAAGATTGGAATTCTGGGGCTGGCCTACAAAAAAGACATCGACGATCACCGGGAAAGCCCTTCGTTCAAGCTGATTGAACTATTACTGGCTCGCGGAGCGGACGTAAGTTATTGCGACCCTCACGTTCCGACGGTTCCAAAGATGCGTCATTACGACATTGAAGGAATGACCACTGAACAACCCGGTCCTGAGTACTGGAGTTCGCTGGATTGCGTTTTGATTTCGACCGACCACACGCTTTTCGACTGGGACGAGGTTGTCAAACACGCCAGGCTGGTCATCGATACCCGAAATGCTACAAAAGACGTGACTGAAGGTCGCGAAAAAATATTCAAAGCATGACCACAGATCGATCGTTCGCTGTGACTCATTTGGCTTCGAAACAAACTGCAGGACTTCAATTCGTTTTTTCGGATCCATCGATTAGGGCGCGAGAATGATCACCGCTAGCTCGCAAACCGGAATTCCAATCCTCGCAACCAGGACAGACAAGCTAGTGAATAACTCGACGGACGACACGATCCTAACTCAAATTACTGACAGACATGAGCGATAGCCGGTTAAGAATCGCTTTTGTTGCAGACGGGCGTGCCGAGCATGCCAGGCAGTGGGTCGAATATTTCAGCACGACCGGTGACACGGTGTTGTTGCTCAGCACCTACCCGTGCGAACCGCTGAACAATGTTCGTTTGGAAATACTACCCGGCGTATTCCGACCCGGAAACGTTTTCGTCAAGTCCTCACAACCAACGAACGCGAGTGACAAAAAATCCCTCAAAAGTAAAACCGTGGATTTGTTACTCCGTTACGGAATTGATTCGATGGTTAGACCCATCTGGCATCGGTTTTCAACAGTCGATGTGCTTCGGCAATCAATCGCAGTCAAAACGATTCTCGCAGAATTCGAACCTGACCTGGTACATGCTCTGCGCATTACCAACGAGGCGTTCGCACTTTCGCGAATCAATGACACACCCAAAATCGCATCGGTTTGGGGCCAGGACCTGTTTTACAATTGCAAACATTACGGAATTCAACGCTTTTTGGCACGTCGATGCCTTCCACAATTGGACGCTCTGACGGCAGACTGTTCCAGGGACATCCGACTGGCAAGGGAATACGGTTTCAAAGGCGTATCAGAGTATTTCCCAACCAACGGCGGAGTCGATAGCAAGATATATTTCACGGGCGAACCATTCGAGCGGCGAAACAAAACGATTGTATACGCGCGTGGCTATGGTCCGTACCTACGCCCTGAAGTGTTGTTTGCCAGTGTCCGCAAACTCATTGAATCGAGCGCTCCGTATCTCAAGTTGATTGTAATCGCCCCTGACTCTCAAATTGGAGTCTTCAAAGAACGATTGCGGACTCACAAGATTCCAGATGAAAACGTTGAGATCAAACGGTTTCAGACCTCAAACGACTGGGCCAACATCCTAAGGAATTCGCTGGCGTATGTTTCTCCTTCGGTGAGTGATGGAACGCCAAACGGAATGCTTGAGGCGATGGCTTGCGGTGCACTCCCGATCATGGGAAATATTGAATCGATCCGGGAGTGGATTTCGCATGGATCAAACGGATTGCTATTTGAACCCGAGTCTGTAAGTGAACTGGCCGCGTGTATTTCCCGGTGCCTTCAATCAGCGGAAATGCATGATCGAGCGATGAAGGAGAATCGGGAATTGGTTGAAAAGCGCTGCGCTCGGGATCGAGTGTTTCCGAAGATTCGATCTTTTTACGAACAACTAGCCCTTAAACAAGCGATGTTTGACTCTTGAACATACTCATTACCGGCGGAACCGGGTTTGTCGGTACCGCATTCCGCACCGCCCTCGCAAAACGCGGACACTCGTTCGTCAGCTTTGATCTGCATCCGCCTGACCAGCCTGCCGGCGAATATATTCGCGGCGATGTTCGTGATCCACCGGCACTGACCGCCGCGATGAAAAATGTCGATGCCGTCATTCACCTGGCCGCCGCGCATCATGATTTCGGAATTAGCCGGGAAACGTTTGAAGCAGTCAACATCGAAGGGACGCAAAATGTCTGCACCGCGATGTGTGAGTGTGGAGTTAAGAAACTCGTCTTCTATTCGACAGTCGCACTCTATGGAAGCAAGGCGGGAATCGCGACCGAGTCATCGGCACCGGCCCCGGAATCCGACTACGGTCGAACCAAACTCGGTGCCGAAGCCGAATGCCGCAAGTGGTCTGAGAGCAACCAGCAGAACCACTGCCTGATTCTCCGTCCCACAGTTATTTTTGGACCCGGCAACTTTGCCAATATGTACTCGCTGATCCGACAGGTCGAAAGCGGGAAATTTCTGCGCGTCGGTGCGATGGAAAACATCAAGAGCCTGGCCTATGTCGATAACATTGTGGCAGCAACGCTGAGTCTCTGGCTGGACAAACCCGAAAAACTAGATGGGTTTGAGATCTTCAACTATGTCGATCAACCGGATCTGACCAGCCGGCAAATCGTCGAGGCAATCTATTCCGGGCTGGGGCGCAAGCCACCGGCTTTTTTTGTTCCATACCTGATTGCCAGGCTTCTGGTCGTTCCTTTTGACCTGATCATAAAACTGACCGGCAAGAACCTTCCGGTCTCTTCGGCTCGAATCCGGAAACTGGCCAAAGCCAATACTCAGTTTGACGCGTCCCGGATTCATGATCTGATCGAAATCGAAACGCGATCTGTCCAATCCGGAATCCGGGAGATGGTCGAGTGGTACCTGGAAGCCGGAAAGCAGGCGACGGCCCCAAATCGGCGGCCTCCTCCGGAAATCGTCAAAAAGTGATCCGATCGGGTTCTGATGCTCCGCCCCCGGCACGGCTGAATAAATAAGACGATCGGTAACACTGTTCGTCATTGCACTTTTCGTTCGAGAAAACGGCAGCAATTGCTGCCTCCCGCATTGAAACCTTCCCGTACTTCAATGAATCTAGGACTGGACGATTGAGCGAAGGACAACCGGTCGTGTTGAGACGTTTGCCCGGATCAGGAAGGTTCGATATCCTATAAGGTCTGTCTCAACCTTGTTTGTCTCGTCGTCGGATGGGTGCCGGAAGATCGCACCTGAAATCACTCGCTGACATCCGGTCAGCGAAAACCTCAACATTTGTAAATCAAAATTATGGCAACCGCTTCCACGACTCAAAAACCGCCTGCAAAACCCCAACCGGAACCAGCGTCGGGCGGAGGCAAGGTCTGGCTACCGTATGCAATCGCAATCGGCTCCCAGATTCCATTGCTAATATTTTACTTTTTCCATCTTTGGGATCGGGGTCCTCACTATCACTTTTTCCCGCTTGCCATTCTTGCGGTTGTTGCAATCGCATGGATTCGCTGGCCACGCGAGGAAAAAATGCCGTTCCACCGGAGCTCGTGGAGCGACTGCCTGTTGATCCTCGGGTTGCTTGCCGGAATTCTCGCGGCTATTTTTCTCGAACCGTGGTTTGCTGCGGCGTGCACCATGTTTGTAGTTGCAAGCTTGCTCGCCCGAACCGTCGATCCGGAAACCGGCAGAGGGATGTGGGTCGTTTCGCTTCCTTTGTTCGTTGCTTTGATGCTTCCCAACAACTGGGACATGGGCCTCATCACCTTGCTCCAGCGCTACAGCGCAATATTTACAAGCCAGATGCTTGACCTGATAGGAATGGGCCACCACATGCCCGGTACCGTAATTCAAATTCCGGGCAAAGAAGCATACGGGATCGAAGAAGCGTGCAGTGGCGTCATGTCGTTTTTCACGCTTCTGTTCGTGGCCATGGTGTTCATCGTTTGGAACCGGCGTCCATGGTTTCGCGCCTCACTGTTGATCTTGTCGGCGGTGTTCTGGGCGATGTTCATGAATACCGTCAGAATTTTCATGATTCCGTTCGCGGACTGGACGGCGGGAATTGATCTTGCTAATGGATTTGCTCATCATCTGCTCGGTTGGATCGTGCTGGTCATCGGCATCCTGTTGCTACTTTCAACAGACCAGTTCCTGATGTTTCTTTTCGGGCCTGTCGAAGAAACAACTGGTCGAGCCGGACCTTTTGGAAATTTCCTGACGAAAATATGGAACGGGATGGTCTCCGGATCAGCTGAAACCGCCGAGGAAGAATCCAAACGAAAGCGGAGAAGGAGAAGGAAGCCCATGTCTGCGTTCGGGAAATCGATGGTCTGGATCGCAGCCGGGATCCTGGCGCTAGGCGGACTCGTACAACTTACCGGAACCTTCCAGTCATTCGGACTTCGCAAGTTACCACCCGGATTTTTCTCGGGCGACGTAACCGTTCCGTTTTCAAAAAACGATCTTGCGGACACAAGCGAATGGGAAATTGTTCCAGATTCCTACAATCCCGAGGACCGGAAAAAAGGAAGCGATCTTGGACTGCGAACAGACTCCTGGCTTTATCGTTCGAAGTTTTCCGGACTGACAGCCAGTGCGTCGTTTGACCAGACCTTTCCCGGCTGGCATGAATTAACGATCTGCTACCGGAATCAAGGATGGGAGCTTCCGGCAGGAAAACGAATTCGACGCACTGAAAAAACCGGATCTATGGACTGGCCCTATATCGAGGCGTCATTTGTTAAAGATACAGGCGAGAACGGCTTTTTATTGTTTTCGTTCTTTGACGCCTACGGTGAACCGCTCGACGCACCTGTTGAATGGAATACGATCAATTCGTTTTTCTATCGTGCTCGCAACCGCCTGAACGGGCGAATTCGATCGCAGCTTTTTACCGGTGAAGCTTACCAGTGCCAGGTATTCAGCAGTTCGTTCCGGGAATATGACGAACAAGCGAAAGAGGATCTCAAGGAAAACTTCTTGCTCCTCCGCGAGCAAATGCGCAGGAAATTTATGGAAAAACGCGACATCGATGAGTCGGACTCGCCGGCTAACAACAGCCCTGACGACAACTCTGCTGATTCGCCGCAACCACCTGAAGGCACAAGGCCGTGAGAATTTGCGGCTTTCCGTCAGCCTCCGGTTTTCACGGAGGCTTTTTTTATGCATTACGTACAGTTAATCATAAGCGCGCTTCGGCGAGGTTTTCAAACTCTTCAAAGTTCGTCCATTCGTGTTTCAACGACCAGAAGAACCGTTCAGCGACTGCGTTGTCGTAGCAACATCCTGTGCGACTCATTGAACATGTAATATTCATGATTCGCATGATCTGCTGGAACGCATCACTGGTGTATTGAGAGCCCCGATCACTGTTGTCTTGCCTCTGATGGAAATGGAATTTGTGGAGTCTGAGTTGGTATACTTTGATTCTACGAAAGAAATCCATGTCGCGAACACGCAGACTGTTTACACCATCCCAAAAAGCCGAAATTGTCCGCCGCCATCTCAAAGACCAGGTTCCGGTCAGTGAGTTGGCCACCGAACACAACCTTCAACCCGGCCGGATCCATCAGTGGATTGAACCCGGCCTGACGCAGCTTGAGCGAGCCTTTGAAAAACCGGGCAGGAAACCCAGGCGCTCAGCCGGGAAACTTGAGCAGCTCAAGGATCAGAAGATCCACAGACTCGAAGAGAAACCGGCTCTCAAAAACGAAGTCATTTCCGGGTTGCTGGTGGATCGAAGACGGGGAAAAGAAAGCCTTCATCGATTTTCATCTTCGCAATCCGCTCGAAGGCTGCCGGCGACTTACATTCATGATGCTCGATGCGGATGTTGTCGCCATCAGCCATCGACGGCGTATCGAGTTCTCATACCTGAATCCCGGCGGGACGTTTTACTTCCTGATTTCGGTGCTCGACGGTTAGAGTCGTTCCATCGTGTACCGGGATATTCGCGAGAAGATGGAAGAGAAAGATGTGGAAATGGTTTTGCAAAAGGCGCTTGAAAAAACGCCTGGAGCCAGGCCGCGAATCATCAGCGACAACGGTTCGCAGTTCATCGCCAAAGACTTCAAAATCTTCATGCGAATCTTTGGTCCGGCCCGTGTCAGAACCAGTCCGTGCCATCGACTACGTGACGCCGACCGACAAGCTTGCCGGTCGAGCCGGAGAGATTGTCGAAGCGCGTGATCGCAAACCGGAAGCAGCCCGGGAGCAGCGTCGCGCCAAGCGGTTGGCCGCACGTCACGAAGAAGTTGCATCGCTGGCAAGTTAGCGGCAGGTTAAAGAAGATCGTTTGGGGGACAGGGCTCTGCTGAGGAGCAACCCGAGCGCCAAACGATTGCTGAAAACGGAAGTTCCATCAGCTAATCAGCGCCTGGATTTCATCGATCTGCGAGATCCACTTGACGATCCGCCAGTCCAGCCAGTATCGGTCGGGATCGTTGCCGCCACGGCCCATGAATCCGAGGTGGCCTCCATGTTTCGTCGTAACAAGATCGATCGAATCAGACAGCTCATACTGCTGAAAAATTCCGAACGGGACAATCGGATCATCCTGCGACGCAACGATAATGGTCGGCATTCCGATATCTTTGAGTAGCGGTGCCGAACTCGAGTCCGCGTAGTATTCTCGGGCTCCACGGAATCCCCAAATCGGTGCCGTAAACTGGTCGTCAAAGTGAATCAGCCGGTCGGGCACCGGAGAAATCCGGTTGTCGATCAAATCTCGAACTTTTCGCCGCCGCAACAGCAACCGGTTTCGCAACCGCTGCGTAAAAAAACGCTCGTATACACGGTTCGCTCCGTAACGCAAATTCAGCGATGTGGCCAGCAGGTCTGCCGGGGGAGAAACTGCGATCGCGGAATCAACACTGACTGGATGATTGAAACCCCATTCGCCGACCGCCTTAAGCACCACGTTGGCACCCAGTGAAAAACCAACGAGTGTTATTTTCGAAAGCGGACTAATCCGGTCGATGAACTTGACCAGGGAACGGACATCCTGGCTGCATCCGGCATGAATGTGCGACAGCGAAATCAATGCACTGTCGCCGAAGCCTCGCATATCAACGCGAATCGTGCGAATGCCGGCACGGCGGAGCTTTTTTACTGTCCGGGCCATGTAGGGCGAAGCGTAACTGCCGCAGAGTCCATGAAACAACACCGCGACCCGGTCACCGGTGATCCATGTGCGGGGCCGGTCATCGTGAACCACAATCCGGTCGCCGTCTTCGAGATCGACGATGTGTTTCTCTGCGCGATATTCTGGCGGCCGACCGCGAACGAAAAACGAACCCAGTGTTTGTTGGTGCGGCCCGCGACAAAATGCCAGGGGCCGGAACGGTGGATGCTCGGCGGTTAACACGGGCGAGAATAATTAATAAGGGATAACAAATAGAGAACAACGAACTAACCGATCACCATCACGTACGACGAGCCTCCGGGCCCGTCGTGTAAATCACTAGCGACGTCTTCGGAAAGCCGCCGTACAAACTCACTCGACAAACTTCCGTTCCTCCAGCAGCGCAATTACTTTCGCAACACAATCGGCGGCGGAAGTTTTTTCTGCATCAAGCACCAGATCGGCATCGGTCGGCGGCTGGTAGTTAGCCGGAACTTCCTCGATCGCATCTTCCTTGTTGCCGGAAAGGTTGCGTGCAGCACAGACTTCCGCCGGTGCATTCAGGTGAACGAGAATGAAGTTGTCGTCGCCCACAACTTCCGCCGCTTTCCTGCGCGAGTCAACATTCGGTGCAACCAGCGACATCAGACAGATCATGCCGGCCTTGTTCATCAGACGGGCAACCTCTGCTGCGCGACGAAGATTTTCTGAACGGTCCGAACCGGAAAAACCCAGGTCGCGATTGATTCCAATTCGCAGATTCTGACCGTCAAGCACTGCTGCGGAGCGCCCCATATCAAACAATCTCCGCTCGACACCGTAGGCGGTCGTAGACTTTCCAGCTCCCGGCAATCCGGTTAACAGTACCGTGACAGGCTGCTGTCCGAATCGGGCCGATCGTTCCTCCGCGGTCACGTTACTGATCTCGGTCGTCAGGTTTTCACTTCCCTTATCCGCCCAGTGATCATCCCGTTCGCTGGTTTTCCGCGCAAGAATCATTCCTGCGGCAACTGTGGCGTTGGTAATCCGGTCGATCACGATGAAGGCGCCTGTGTCCCGGTTACGGCGATACGAATCAAATGCCAGCGGTCGGGAAAGCAAGATGCTGACCCGGCCAATCTGATTCAGCTCCAGTGTCGGTGCTGGATTGCTGTGCATCGTATTTACATCGACTTGATAACGCAGCGTCCCGATCTTGCCCGGAACGGTTCGAGTTGTGTGCTTGAACAGATACTGTTTGCCCGGCACCATCGCGTCTTCTGCCATCCAGACGATCATGGCGTCAAATTTCTGGTCGACATTGGGAACGTTTCCGGGGCGGACGATCATATCGCCACGACTCGAATCGATCTCGTCCTCCAGGGTCAGCGTGATCGCCATCGGTGCGGCTGCCTCCTGAAGGTTGCCGTCGAAGGTCACAATTTCTTTGACCTTGCTGGTCTTGCGTGACGGCAGCGACATGATCTCGTCACCGACGCGAACGATTCCAGAGGCGATCGTTCCGGCAAACCCGCGGAAATCCAGGTTCGGTCGCAACACGGTCTGAACCGGAAAACGGAAATCGCGAAGGTTGCGGTCGGAGCCGATATAAACCGTCTCCAGAAAATTCATCAACGTGTGCCCGTTGTACCACGGCGTGTGTTCGCTCCGATCAACAACGTTGTCCCCGTTCAGAGCCGAGATCGGAATGAAGTGCAGATCGGGAAAGTCCAGTCGCGCCGCGAACTCGCGGTAGTCCGACTGAATCTGGTTGAATACGTCTTCCGAAAAATCAACGAGGTCCATTTTGTTGACCGCGACCAGCACATGCTGGATACCAAGCAGTGAAGCGATGAAGCTGTGCCGTTTAGTCTGCTCCATCACGCCGTGTCCCGGGCGGGCATCGACAAGAATGACTGCAAGGTCGGCCGTCGATGCTCCCGTCGCCATATTCCGCGTGTACTGCTCATGGCCCGGTGTGTCAGCGATGATGAATTTTCGTTTGGCTGTAGAGAAGTACCGATACGCGACATCAATCGTGATGCCCTGTTCACGCTCTTCCCGCAATCCGTCGGTCAGCAGAGCCGGATCGAATCCACCGCCCGTCGTGCCATGCGTTACCGAGTCCTTTTCGATCCTGGCAAGCTGATCCTCGTAGATCATTTTCGCGTCATAAAGCAGGCGTCCGATCAGCGTGCTCTTTCCGTCATCGACGCTACCACAGGTCAGGAACCGCAACAGCTCCTTCCGCTCGTGTTGGGCGAGATAGGCGTCGATGTCCCGGGCGATAAGTTCAGATTGATGTGACATGTTTTGGACTAGTGCAGATTTCGGAATGCGGAATAAGAACTGACGGTTTGTCGAGTTTCTAAAAGTCAAGCGTCTGGAAGTCGTGTGTTTAGAAGTAGCCTTCTTCTTTTTTCTTCTGCATCGAACCTTCCTCGTCGCTGTCAATCACGCGACCCTGGCGTTCAGAGGTTGTGGCCAGCAACATCTCCTGAATGATCTGCGGCATTGTAGTCGCGTCCGATTCAACAGCTCCCGTTAGCGGATAGCAGCCGAGCGTCCGGAAACGCACCATTTTCATTTCCGGCTTTTCGCCTTTTTCCAGTTTCAAGCGGTCATCATCGACCATAATCATCACGCCGTTTCGCATCACAACCGGACGCATCGCCGACTTGTACAACGGCACGATCGGGATGTTCTCCAGATGGATGTATTGCCAGACATCCAACTCGGTCCAGTTGGAGATCGGGAACACACGGATGCTCTCGCCCTTGTTGACTTTGGCGTTGTAAAGATTCCAGAGCTCGGGTCGTTGAGTTTTCGGATCCCAGCCATGGAATTGATCGCGGAATGAGTAGATTCGTTCTTTCGCCCGCGATTTTTCCTCATCGCGCCGCGCACCACCGAACGCCGCGTCAAACTCGTACTTATTAAGCGCCTGCTTGAGCCCCTCGGTTTTCATGACATCGGTGTGCGCTTTGTCGACAAGCGGGTCCAGATTCATCGCTCGTCCTTCTTCGTTAACGTAGGCGATGACTTCGAGGCCAAGTTCCTTTTCCGTGTACTCTTCGCGGAATTTGTACATGTCCTGAAATTTCCAGGTCGTATCAACATGCATCAAAGGGAAGGGCGGCTTGGCCGGGTAAAATGCTTTCATCGCCAGATGCACCATTACTGACGAGTCCTTACCGATCGAATACAACATGACCGGATTGTTGAATTCGGCAGCCACCTCGCGAATGATGTGAATGCTCTCAGCCTCAAGCTGCTTGAGGTGCGTCAATTGATAGGACGAATCGGATGACTTTGGATCGGCCGAACTCGGGTTCGTCGGATTGGGTTTCGACATAAGATTGGTTCAACAGGTTGGGTGCCGTCCGGCGAGGTTTGTGCGCCGGCGCGCTGTTTAGGTGCAGGTTATTTGACTTCCGACCGAGTACAAACATTCGGCGACGCGGCGTGTTGTCAATCAATAAGCTTGATCGGCGGGGTCGCGGACCTGCGCGAGAATGGGCAAAAAAAGTTCAAAAACCAAGCAAGCACTCTAGGTGGAAAAGGAGGGGGTTTCAACGTCAATCCCTACAATCCAATCTTGATGCAATGGGCAGCCCGACGATGTCGTGGCGCTCGATTACCTGCCGTTGGGCGTGCCTTGAGGGCGACAGGGGCGCACGATAGGCAGGCTCCTGGTGGAGGATTCAAGGACATGCTGCGACTCCAGCCGATACTTGCTATCTCTCCAGCAGATCAAACGCCTCAAGCACCTTGGTACGATGCTGGCTGCCGAAAACCAGAACCATCAACTGGGCCATGATCTCGCGTTCGTTGGTGGTTAGAAACGCCTCGCCGGCCCCAATCCGGGCGATCGAATCGAAATCGGCAAGAATCTCATCAGAACGGCAGGTGACCGTGCTGACAATTCCGCCGCCCTTGCGAAAATCTGAAGCGAGTCGCTGGCACATGATCGCTTTGTCAACATGTGGCGGTGCGTCCCCGAACAGCAGAATCACCTTCCTTGCCCGCAGGCTGAAGTCATTTTTTGTAATCGCCCACTGCAGGCCCTGATGCACTGCTTCCGGCTTGTCACCTCCACCGCTGGCGTCAATTCCCTCAAGGTAATCGACGATCTTGTTCAGGTCGTTGGTCAGCGGTAATCCTTTAACCAGATACACATCTCCGTGATCGCGATAGGTGCAGATACTGATTCGCGCCTTGGGAATCAACTCCAGCAAGACACTGCCAATCCGCTCGATCCGGCCTTTGACCTGTTCGATTTCGCCACCCATACTCCCGGAGCTGTCGAATGTAATGACGATGTCCAGCCCGTCATGCTTCAGGCGGCTGATCATCTTGCCGAAATTTTCACTGCCGCCAGCCAGCGGGTTGCCCTGTTCCAGCGACTGGACTTCAAACGACTTCTGCGACCCGCCGGACATTGCCGGAATCGAAATGTCGAGCGGGTTTTCGGCGAGCGGGTTTTCGGTCGCACTGGAGAAAAGTTCCGTCTGGAGAATGTCCAGCGGCTGGAACTCATTCGGATTCTCGATCTCCATCCGCGTCAGTTCCTCGGTCGGGGTTTCGACCAACTGCTCTTTGGCGAGCTGCCCGATCAGAATCTGCTCGCCGTCCCCCTCGTAGCCGTCAGAGAAATCGCCCCACGGTATCAGAGCAAACACGATCAGCACCAGCAGATGCAGAATCATTGCGGTCACGCCGCACATCATGTTTTCCAGAAACCGGCTCGGCGGTTCGATCCGGTCTTCGAGAAATGCAAGACTGCGATGACGAGAGGGAAGTTTAACCTGCTCGCGACAGTGAGGACATTTCCCTTTCTTTCCCAGCTGATCCGCTGTGATCGAAAATTTGTCGCCGCAATGAATACAAGTCACGTTCATACATCTAATTGTCGGCCATCAAGCGCGACTGTCAAACGAACAAAACCCTGCAAACCGAGCCTTTTCCTGCCAGCCAAATCGATTGCCATAAAATCCCTGATTGTCACCCGTCTCAACGCCCCAACCGCAGTCGACTCCTGCCATGTACGAGCATTTTTCCGAACGCTCGCAAAAGGTGATGAAACTCGCCAACCGGGAGGCACGGTCGGCGAAGAAACGGTGGCCGTTAAAGTACTGAAAGAACCCGGCGCCACCTCGGAAAAAGGAACTCGACTGAGCCAGCAGGTCATCAACTGTTTGTCCGAGGGACTTTCAACACCGGTCTAGCGGCGATTTTGCTTTGCCGCATCAGCTACCCGTCCCGGAGTCCCGCTCTCGAAAACCGAGAACTCGGCCCATACAGGAAGATGCTCCGAAATCCCGATCGCATCCTCAAGTTCAAGGTTGTAGAACTTTAGAAAGTCGAATACTTCCGCGTAACCTGTGAATTCAACCGTCGCCAGCTCGCTGAATACGAGATTGTCATACTGACCTTTTCGCAACGTGTCAGTAGTCTTTCCTGACACGACCCACGTCAACGACGACCGCTCGCGAACCAGCCCCAGTCCGCGATCGCCCGCGTTGAAATCGCCGGCAATGATCACGTCGTCTTCTCCGCGCCCGTCATTGCGGATCGCGCGAAACAACTCGTCCAGATAATCCAGTTCCAGATCCGGTCGTTTCGAATCCAGCTGGACATTGGCAACGGTAAACGTAAACGCCGATTCCGGCGGCGCCCTCCGCGTGCGGAACCAGCCAACCAGTGGACTGCGGGTAAGCAAGCTGTCCGGATCGTTCACTGTATAGGCTTGTAGATGATCCAGCTCCAGCGCTGAATTATCAAACAACAGGGCGAACTGTTTTTCGTTTGTCTTTCCGCCGGTGATGAATTGCCAGGTCGATCCCGTTTGGCGACTCAACGATTCGGCCAGCTGCGAAAGCCAACGGTCCTTGTTGCCGGATCGATCGTTGAGGCTTACTTCCTGCAGCGCGATCAGATCGAACTGTCGACAAATCTCGGTCATCAAATGCATCGCTGCCGGTTGTTCTGCTCGTCCGCTGGTTGCATTCAACTTGAATGAGGCAATTCGAATCGTTGACGGATCGCGGGCCGTTGGTTTGGTCTGGTTCGCGAAATCGAAACCACCCGCCGAAATTGAGGCAAGCTTTTCCTTAACCAGCGCAACAATATCGCCCGGATATCGAATTTGATCGCGGTGGTACAACAACCAGCCGCATGCGAATACGACCAGGATCAGCAAGATCGTGGTGATGAAACGTCGCAAATCCGCATTCTCCAATTCAAATTCCGAAGCGGTCTGTCTCATAGAAAAATCAATGACCCGCATCTCAGTTCATCGGTCGCAGAGACCGTCAGCCCGGAATCGGCTTCCCCTAGTTCGGTTTGTACGCCCGGATTTTACGTCTAGGCAAGTGGAAGCGGTCGTCTTGACAAGAAGACGTTTACTGAAATAGAGGCCGGCAAGGTGATCCTCTAGCCTCAGAAAAGCGAATTCCGGCGATTGGCTCGGACCGCCACCTATCTGGTCAAGGGCAGGATAGAAGCCCACACCGGAGCTGAAGGATCAGGCTGCTTGCGTTCTCAGTAACGATGTCGGTCCACTGGATCCTGGCGGGATTGGACATACGCCGGAGCGCATCGCTCTGGGAAGGGCTTTGTTCTTTGACCGCGAACTCAGTGGCAACCGAGATACATCCTGCGCGACCTGCCATCACCCGTCTCTTTCCAGCAGCGACGGGCTGGCATTGCCGGTCGGTACGGCTCCGCAAAATCCAGGAGCATTGGGGATCGACCGGATCAAGGGGTCGGACCGCCAGTTCATTCCCCGTAACGCACCCGAGATTTTTGATCGCGGTTCGGAACTCTGGAAGAGTGCATTCTGGGACAGCCGAATTCTTGAAGATGAAGACGGCAACTTCGAAAGTCCTGCTGGAACCGATCTTCCGCCGGGCCTCACATCTTCGCTATACATTCAAGCAATGTTTCCGGGGGCGTCGCGTGACGAGATGCGCGGTGCCGATGGTGACGTGGACATACACGGCGACGCCAACGAAATCGCTGACGGTGACAATCCGGCGATCGGACTTCCGGTTGAAGGCGCTCCGGACGAGTAACCGCAGCAGCTGATCGCTTACGCGTGTTCATTGACGAATCCAAAACGAGCGTTCGACCGCTGAGTCGAACGCTCGTTTTTTTCGGCCCGCAGTTTGACGCCGGCTGCAACTATTCGACGGACAACAGTTCCTCGCTCAATTCGTTGCTGCTGCGGAGTCGCCGTTTTTCTTCGGCAACCGACAGTTCGACTTTCGCAATCCGCCCGGACGTGTTCGGGCGGAAGAAAGCTAACAACGCCAGCGGAACATACCACGCCATCAACTGCCCGCCGCCGAATCCATGCCAGAACTGGACGGCAGCCATCACAACGCACGAGTAGCTGATTAGCGTTCCGAGATTTTTTTGCCCTGGCCAGAACGCAAACGAAATGCTCAGTGCCATGAACGCAACCAGAAGCGGCACGCGATACCACTGATTCCACCCGAGCGCCCAGATACCGTCCAGGCCGTCGCGCAATGGAAGCCAGAATCCAAACATCGCCTGGAGCTGCGTGAAAAAATCGCCCACATCGGACGATGTAAAAATCAGTCCAAACACACAGATCGATAGCGAACACAAGAACCCGATCAAGAACCGGGTCCGGCCTTTCTCCCAGTAAAAACTCATCCACAACGGCAACAGAAACAGCGCATAGTACGAAACACCGGTCGCAAGCCCGATAAAAATGCCGGCGACCACCGGGCGACGAAACAATACGAGGGCCCAAATCAGCAGCGACGCAGGCAGCGCATGCATGACATGCCCGGTGTACATCGCCGTGTAGGGCAGCATCAGATAGATGGTGGCCATCCCGACGCCCGTACGGAAACTTTTGAAGTGCATGAATCCGAACAGCACCAGGCCGAGCACGATCAAATTCTGCGAAACGATCGCCAGACTCCTGGACGCGATCACATAACGATCCATGTTCAGCTCGGGATCGGAATCCGTTTCCATGATCTGCTGAGAATCGCTGAACGACGGAATGATCGGGAACAGATAGAGCAAACGATAGCCCGGCCCGGACTGGCGGAGTTGTTGCGTGCCTTCCTCGCCCGCGTTTTCCCGCTGGAGCATTCGAACTGAATCCTGCGCAATACGGAGGTCGGACGTATTTGGTTTCGCAGTGATAATATTGGCAAACAGAAAAATCATCAGACTGCAGGCCATAAAAACCAGGCCGCCGATCGACAGATTCGGCTCCAGCAACGGACGACGCACCAGCAACGGGTCGAATAGCATCCGGATCAGGAATAGTGCCGCGACGGCAAACAGCCAGTAGTATCCCGACCGTTGTAATCGCTGGCCGTCATTGAGCGGGTTGCCCGGTGTTGAAAGCGTTGCCGGGGATTCCGCGTCAGCGGCATTTGAATCGTCCAGTAATTTCCCGTCCGTGGCCGGTGCGCCGTCCTGCGAACGACCTGGCTCAGTTTCTGAAGAGTCGGCCGGTTGCGGGCCGGCCGGCGAAGGCTCCGTGTCACGTGATTCTCCCGGAGTTTCACCGGTTGCGTCATCTGGCCGCGTATTGCCGGGCTGCCCGTCGCCTGCTTTCTCCCCCGCCTCTTGATTCGCCGCTTCGACGTTTACAACCTCGGCCTGACGATCGGCGTCGCGGGCCGACCATTGCCGCCCGCTTTCGATCAGTAGAATTCCGGGAGCCAGCAGAATGATCAGCAGCAAATCAAAGTTGCGGACACTCCAGAACCGGTTGAACTTGAAAAACACGCACAGCATCGCCAGGCTCGAGACGTAGGCCCAGCTCGTGGCGGCAATTCGCTCGTACCCGAATGGAAATTGATCGTTCATACAACCGGTTTGTCGGAGTCATGTCTGGCAGGGATTATTGTGACCCGGAGCCGCTGCGGAGGCAATCGATTCTAGTACGACAAAACGGACTCGACTGGAATTGATCCCATTTTTGCCGCCAGACGGTATTCGACCTGAGTGCGGTTGTGTTTAAGATTGTGCGTTTCCAGGCAGACGCCATTGGCATTCGGGCTGCCGTATCTTCGGTGGCACGTCTTACGTCCGGGGAGGGAACCGATACCGCCCCCGCGATCGACTGGTCACTTTGCTCGTGCCACTTACAGTTTTTCGACTCCACTTCACTCTGCTTCAACGATTCCAGACATTCAATGAACACTCGCAGCGACCAGCCGAAATCCGCCGGCCAGAAATACATTTATCTCCTCCAGCAATTTTCGCTGCCACTGCTCGCCGGCGTTGTCGCCGCTCTGATCGTTGCCAACACCCAGCCACAGCTTTACGAAAAACTTGTTCACGGAACCTACACGTTCTTCACCGGAGAGGAATTCGAAAGTCATACGGCTCTTGATGACGCGGGGCACGCTGGCGAGGAGCAATCTGCAGAACACTCGGGCGACCACGATCATGATGTTGACAGCGGCGAAAACCCGGCTGAAGAACATGAAGACGATGAACACGCCGGCGAGGATCACGGTGGGCACAACAACGACTGGCGACATTTCGCCACGATGCACTTTATTATCAACGACCTGTTCATGGTCATCTTCTTCGGAATCGCAGCCAAAGAGATCACGGAATCATGTCTGCCCGGCGGTGCGCTGAATCCGCCCTCCAAAGCGATCAATCCGTTGCTCGGAACAATCGGCGGTGTCGTCGGTCCGGCGGTTGTTTACATATTGTTAAACATCCTGATGGGTGACGGGACGTGGCCGTGGGACGAAAGCGGCTGGGGAAAGGGCTGGGGTATTCCGACTGCAACCGATATTGCGCTGGCATGGTTGATTGCGCGCATGGTGTTTGGTGAAGGCCATCCCGCGATCAGCTTTCTTTTGCTACTTGCGGTAGCCGATGACGGCATCGGCCTGTTGATCATCGCGTTTTTCTATCCGACCCAGGATCCAGTCTGGCTCAACGCACTCTGGATTATTCCGGGGATGCTGATCGCATTCGGTCTGAGAAAGATGAAAGTCCGGAACTGGATTCCCTACATCCTGATCGGTGGTGCGTTTGCGTGGTGGGGACTCTTCTCCGCTCATCTGCATCCCGCTCTGGCTCTGGTTCCGATCGTTCCGTTTCTGCCCGGACCGGAACGTGACGAAGGGTTTTTCCGCGAAGTCGCCGGAGTTCACGAAGCCAACCCGCTTGACCGGTTCGAGCATGATTTGAAACTGTTCGTCGATTTCGGACTGTTCTTTTTTGCGTTCGCCAATGCAGGCGTCGCGTTCTCGAACATGAACAACCTGACCTGGATCGTCTTCCTGGCACTGCTGGTCGGCAAAACGGTCGGCATCACACTGTTCTCCTGGGTCGGAACGCTGGTCGGATTCAAACTTCCGGAAGGCATGAACCTGCGGCACCTGGTGGTCGCCGGTGTTGTCGCCGGACTCGGATTGACCGTGGCGTTGTTTGTTGCCGGCCAGGCGTTTTCCGGTAACGACCAGGGCGCGTCGAAGATGGGAGCGTTGTTCTCCGGCGGGATCGCGATCCTTGCGATCATGCTTGGCAAGGCGTTGGGGGTCAAAGACGGCGCAGGAAAAAGCGGTTAGCCAGTCAGAATCACCGGCAGAGCCGGTGGTATGAGGAAGGATCCGAAAAGAGGCCGGAGAACGGAGCGGTTCGGCGCTAGCCGGTGGCCTTGCCGGGTACAATGTCGACCTCATGCAGAAAGAGCAATATGTCGATTCGTTTCTTGCCTGAGTGGAATGCCTGGAGCCGAACGGTTTCGACGCGCCGGCGTCGAAACCGGAATGATCAGAGATTGCAATTTGAAACACTTGAGCTGCGGCAGATGCTCAACGCGGCTCCGATCGCCAACAATGATCCGGGCCAACTGACCCAGGGCACGACCCCAGCCGTTGACTACGCGCTGCTCAACGACACCGATATCGACGGCGACACGCTTACGATCACCGGCTGAATATGGGCAGTTACGGCGGCGACGTCAGCATGTCCGCGCTCTATCAAAACAGCATCGCCTGGCTCGCCGACTCGGCCAGCCAAAGCATCAAATTGGTGACGTACAGCGATCAAGCGAACGCTGACTGACTCACCAATCAGGGCTTTACCAATGTTGTCAACGCCACGTCGTCAATGTTGGCCACCGAACTGGCAAATGCCGATGCCGTTGTCGCCGGCTGGTTAGGCAATCTGTCAGCCAACGAAGTCACCGCGCATCGCACCGCCGAAGATGTTTGCGGTGCGATTTCTCCAACCGCGCCGCTGCGACACTCATCTCGATAGGGGCGGCCGGAAATGGCTCAATGGAACGATTGTTCTTGTCGCACTGGTTGGAATACTTTTCGGCTGGCGCGAATACGGAATTCCAACGCCGTCCTGCATCACGGCATGCAGCTTCAGGAAATGCCCGGCGGCGTCCGGGCTGTCTCCGAACGAAGCGGCCCGTTCATTGAATGGGACTTTTTCACCAAGACGATACGAGTTGTTCATGAGGTGCCCCATCACGCAACCGTAGTGAGCATCCAGCGCGTTGCCGTTTGCCATCTCCGGATCTCCGGCTCGAACTGCACTGATAAAACTTCCCCGGTTGGCGTGATACTGATCGATCACTGCCGGACCTTTCCAAAGATCCCAGTCGAGTGTCGCAGGTGGATCGCCCGACTGTTCGAACCCGATTCCGTTACGCGGCTTGCAGCAGTAGCCATAGGCAATTTTCAGTCGCGGCAAATCTCCTCGCTCCAGGGCCTCATGCAATCCGCACCCGCTCGTTCGCGCCGAGGATATTTCCCGAAGCTCGAGTGCCGGAAATCAGGACTCCGGCGCCCAGGGCTGCGGACGCCTTTAGAAACTTGCGGCGGCTCTTCTTCCAGGCTGAATTCGGACTTTTCTTTGCATCACGATGCATCACGACCCCTCAACAAGTGCGATTACGTGGACTGAGTCAGCTGGGATCATAGCCTGAGTTGAACAGCGAAAAGAAGCTTCAATATGAAGACCGTGGCGATCGCCTAACGGCTAAGGCAAAAACCCCGGCTGAAAACGAATCACTAAGCCTCACGCCGTAGCTTCACCATCGTGATCTGGTTGCCGGTCATGTTATGAACGACCTGGTCCATGAAGCTGCGAATCAGAAACAAACCGCGACCGCAAACTTTGCGCACGTTTTCTTCCGAAGTCGGGTCGGCGACCGTTTTCGGATTGAAACCCGGACCGTCATCTGAAATTTGCACGCAAATATGCTGATCAGAAAACTCGGCCTCCAGCCTGACGCGCCGGTCACAGAACGGTTCCTTGTCCTTTCGCTCACGAGCGAGGTTGTAGTACTCCGAGCCATCTCCTTCGCCCGCCTCGCGCAGTTCCGAACTGACTTCGAGATTCCCGTGATGCATCGCGTTGATCAGCGCTTCGTCCATCGCCATGCCGATTTGCAGACGGTCACGGTCGGACCAGCCCGGTAAACGGCTTTGCAGATGCTCGATCAGCGGACCGATCAGCGAGATCTCGTTTTCCAGCACAAACGCGACCTGCCCGGGACGGGGTAGCAATCGCACGTCATGAGTGTAGCGCATCCTGCGGGCAACGTCGAGGACCTTTTGCACGGTCGAAGCCAGATCGGTTTCAATCGACTCAACCGGCGAAAAACTGGTCGCGCCCTCCTTGAGCGCCTCGACCGCCATCGGTTCGCTCCCCCCGGACGTCATTAGAATAATCGGCGTCGTAAAACTGTGGCTGCGAATCTGGCGGACCAGTTCCAGCCCGTTCACATCCGGCGGGTTCAATCCGGTGATCACGACATCCGGAGCCGACAATGCAATCCACTCGACGGCCTGCGTGTTGGTCACAGCAAATTCCAGTTCCCACTCCGGCCGCCCAAGCGACTGCGCAACCCGGTCGCGAACGGATGAGTCGTCTTCAACAAGCAGAATTCTCAGCACAACTAATTCCGCAGGGCCAGGTACGAATTGTTAGTGGGCGGGATGGACGACGGATCGCTCGAGGGGCAAAGAGGCGATTTCAACAAACCGAAGAATCATCGCAACAGGTCGCGTAACAGACACTTGCACAGAAATGTGATGAACGATGGAGTCTGCCAGGACATGAATGCGTCGAATCCCCGATGCGTCGAATCCCCAATGCGTCGAATCCCCGAAGTCGATAAGACAATTGTTTACCGTGGAATCTGGCCGGGCAACTGATTTTTCAACGAAAAAATCCGCTTCGGACCCTACTTTCCATTCTCATCAAACTCATAGTTGAACGTGGCGCGATCTTTTGTTGGCCGCCGGGCGTAGATTCGCACGCTTCTTAGAGGGTTGAACCGCGTTTGGAAGCGGGCTCCGGTCCGGCTGAGAAAACGGTCGAGTTTGAAAGTGCGCTGGGAATGAGCCGGAATCGGCTCCACATCATGAATTTGGTAATGCCGGTTAATCTGGATGTTCAGATGCGTCCAGTCCTGGTCACTTTGATTCGACACAATCAAATCACCGGAGTCTGTCACCTGCGGACGCTCACGATAGGGCAACTCATAGATTTCTGGATCAGGCAGACCAACCGCATAGACCGCAGCTTCGAGTTCCCCTTCAAAGACCGGTGGCATCATCGATTGCAAAGCGAAAATGGTAACGACGGGAATCACACACATACCCAGCAGCATCAATGTCAGCCCGCGATGACTGAGTCGCGGAGTCACCTTGAGCGCATCGCTTTGTCGATCGTCTCTACTTTCTTGACCGTCACGACCCGGTTCCGGTCCGGAACTCCAGTCCACCCGTTGTTCGTTCATTTCCAGCTGTCTTGTGTTCATGATTGATTACCGGGCAAAAGATGTACCCGAAAAACTGCGATCGTATAAGAGAAACGGTTTGTTCGCCAGCGGTTATCATAGACTATCGGACCCGTCGCCCGACAGCATTTCCTGTCTCAACCCTGAACACTTTTTTTCTGAACCCATCTTTTTCTGAACCTCTCTTATGCCCTCGCCCACCGATCGATTTGTTGTTAACGCCCAGTGGCTGATCAAGCTCCGCTGGGTCGCAATCATCGGACAACTTTTAACGATCGGAGCTGTCCGGTTTCTGTTTCGCATCCCTCTGCCGACGATCTGGGCGCTGGTGATCATTATTTCGCTGACGACGATCTCGAACCTGATTCTGAATCTCTGGTTTTCAAGATGGAACTCGGGACCACGATCCCCGCTGCCGTGGGACAAGATCCTCGGACTGGTCATGCTGATGGACATGCTCTCACTGACCACGTTGCTATACGCGACAGGCGGACCGAACAATCCGTTCACACTTTTCTATTTTGTCAACCTTTCCCTCAGCGCTCTGGTGTTGAACCGCAACTGGGCGTGGAGTCTTAACCTGGTTTCGGTCGGATGTTTTGCTTTTCTGATGTACGACCATCATCAACTGGAGCAGCTGAATCTCGGCATTGAAATGATGCCGGTTCGTGTGCGCCAAATTCCGTCGCTGGCTCAACTCGGTTTGCTCTCGTCTTTTGCAGCCTGCTCCGGCGTGATTGTCTATTTCATCACGCGGCTGACGGGTGAGATTCGCAAACAGCAGCTGGAAGTCATTGCGGCCGACGTACGCCAGGCTCGAAGCGAAAAGCTCGAAGCGCTCGGGACTCTGGCCGCGGGAACAGCGCACGAACTAGCGACGCCGCTGAGTACGATTGCGATCGTTGCCCGCGATGTGGAAAATGCATTCGACGAGCATCCACCCGAATTTCCCGGGGCGGAAGAAGTCGTCGAGGACATTCACCTGATTCGCAGCCAGCTCGACCGTTGTCGTACGATCCTCGATCGAATGGCCAGCCACGCAGGTCAGTCGGTTGGCGAAACTGAACAGTCCGTAACGTTGAACATGCTGGTGGCAACTGTGCTCCGGGATCTTTCCGCAGCTGATCGAGAACGGGTTGAGACCGACATTGCCGATGACATTGGAGGCCGCGCGATCCGGATTCCACTGATCGGACTCAGCCAGGCGCTTCGGGGGCTGGTTCAAAACGCGATCGACGCTGATCCGTCCGGCGAAAGAGCCCGGCTGGTTGTACGCAGCGGAGAAAACGTCTGGCAATGGCAGGTGCGGGATTACGGAGAGGGGATGCCGGACGAAGTCTTGCAGCGAGTGAGCGAGCCGTTTTTCACAACCAAGCAGCCGGGCCAAGGGATGGGGCTGGGCGTGTTTCTGGCGAAAAACGTTATCAAACGGCTTGATGGTAAAATAGAATTTGCTTCCAGAGCTGGACACGGAACGATCGTTACAGTTGAGCTGCCGCTGCGGTAAGAGAACAAGCATCCATTTGTTAGACTGATTGCCAGTGCAAGTTCAAGCCGGGTTTTAGACTTAAAACGTATCGCGAACCCGTTGTTGGACAGGACGAACAATTGTCGCACAAAGACCTAAAGAAAACAGATTGAAGCGACGCGATACGAACCATATACGAATGCACTGGCCGGACCGATATAGTTAACTTGCTCTCCTCCTGGCGTTGGAGAGAGAGCGTACAAACTTTGGAGCATGAGACGTGAACGAAAACATTTCCATTCTGGTCGTTGATGACGATGAGATTCTCCGGCATCGTCTTGAGAAGGCCTTCACGCGACGCGGGCTGACCGTTTTCGTTGCTCATGATTTCGATTCCGCACTGGCGGCTGCGGCTTTGCACAAACCTGACCGTGCGGTGCTCGATCAGAAAATGCCGGGCAAAACGGGGCTGGAACTGTTGAACGAACTACTTAAGATTTCTCCTGATACGCGCGCGGTAATGTTGACCGGTTATGGTAGCATCACCAATGCGGTCGAGGCGGTAAAATCGGGTGCAATCAACTATGTCACCAAGCCCGCCGATGCCGATCAGGTGCTCGCCGCATTCACGCCCGGCCCGAGCGCGACCCCCGAAGCACCGCCGTCGCTCGCCGAGGCCCAGTGGGAACACATCCAGCGAGTGTTGTCGGACAGCGGCGGCAACATCTCCGAGGCGGCTCGCCGCCTGGACATTCCCCGCCGCACATTGCAACGCAAACTCAAAAAGAACGCACCTTGAAAAAGAGACGATGACTGAACCTGAACAACATGACGCTCTCATCTCATTCGGCTCCAACCTCGGTGACCCGAACGAGCAATATAAACAAGCCGTGATCAACCTGCTGCGACGACTTGTTCGGGAAGAAATCAAAGGAGCTGGTGCATCGTCGCTCGTTGCCGTAAGTAAACCACGCGTCACCGTTTCCGTCGGTGGACCTGATGGACAATCTCCGTTCATCAACGGAGCAATTCGAATACACACAGCTCTGTCGGCGGAAAAACTTCTGGAAGTCCTTCAAGGCGTTGAACAATCGCTCGGCCGTGAACGGATTGTTCGCTGGGGAGCCCGTCGTGCCGATCTCGACCTGTTGCTGTATGGCCGCGAGCAGATTGAAACGGAGGCGTTGATCGTGCCGCATCCGCGCATGTCGTTTCGCCGTTTTGTGCTTGAGCCTGCGGCTGAAATTGCCGGCGAGATGATTCACGAACCATCCGGGTTGAGTATACAGAAACTGCTTGAGCATCTGGATTCGAAATCAGACCTCGCGTTGATCGTCTGTTCAGATATCGAGTCGTTCGAAAACAGCCCGGGCAATTCGACTCTGTACAAGGCGATGCGTGATCGGACGCCGGAAGACGACGATACGAAATCCATTCGGGTTGTCACGACCGTGAAACGCTTTGATCAACTTAGCCCGGAAAGCAAACTGGTTGTCATTGCCGAATGGAAAGAGGGGAAGGCGGAAGATGCACTGCTTGAATCAGCCTATCGATTCGCCGGGCCAACGCTGCGGATCAAAAAATGCGAAGACCTGCAAACCGAGTTAATGGCGGCGGTAGTCGCGTCGCGTGGCGGAAAACCCGGATCAGTCTAATCACGAGCCCGCTCAGTGTCATCTTGAATTGAACGACCAACCGTTTCTAATAGCCGTGTCGCCCCGAAAAATAACATCCCGGGCTCGCTTGCGCCGCTCAATCGAGTCGATTCGTCGCCTTTCAATGTTTGCGTCCAATGAACATCATTCTTGTCAGCAGCGAAGTTGTGCCGTTCGCCAAAACGGGCGGGCTGGCTGACGTCTGCGGTGCACTGCCGCAAGAGCTGGAAAATCTTGGCCATGATGTCACTGTATTCATGCCGGGATTTAGGCAGTGTTTCCAGGCTGAATCAGAGCATCCGGAAATCGAGATCGAAAAACCGGACATCACGTTTTCTGTTCCGCTGGGCACGAAGCTGGTCGACGGCGAGTTTTTCATGAGCACGATCCCTGGCAGCACCGTTACGATTTACTTTGTCGGTAATGATAACTTTTTTGGGCGCGACAAATTGTACGGCGAGGATGGCAGCGACTACGCCGACAACAGCCAGCGTTTTGTCTTTTTCTGCCGGGCTGTCATTGAGTCGATCCGCTTGCTGGAACTTTCTCCCGACCTGTTGCACTGCAATGACTGGCAAGCCGGACTGCTTCCCGCACTGCTGAAACTGGAGTGTGAGCAGAATGAACAGTACGCCAATATTGCGACTCTGATGACCGTTCACAATCTGGCGTACCAGGGCAGCTTCTGGCATTGGGACATGCTGCTCACCGGGATCGACTGGAAACATTTTACGTGGCAGGAGATGGAGCATCACGGGCGGCTGAATCTGTTGAAAACGGGCTTGGTGTTTGCCGATGCGATCAATACGGTCAGCCCGACGTACGCTCGCGAGATTCAAACGCCGGAGCAGGGTTGCGGGCTGGAAGGCGTTTTGGAGCATCGCAGTGATGTGCTGAGCGGGATCCTCAACGGCATTGACACACAAACCTGGAACCCGTCAACGGACCGGCTGATCGTGCGGAAATACGATGCGTCCAATTTTGAAAAGGGCAAAGCGGTTTGCAAACAGGCGCTGCAACTGGTGTCGGGACTCAAACCGGACGAGAACATTCCGCTGATCGGAATTGTCGGGCGACTGGCGGAACAGAAGGGCTGGTCGCTGATCTTGAGCACCATGAAGCGCTGGCTGGAGTCAGGGCCCGCATCCAGTTCACAACCGGATATGAGATCGCATGCGAACACTCAGTGGGTGGTGCTGGGTACAGGCGATCCGTCTTACGAGGCATCATTGCGGGCGTTGCAGCGATCGTTTCCGGGGCGAATTGGATTGACGCTTGGATTTTCAAACGAGCTCGCTCATCAGATCGAATCGGGCGCCGACATTTTCCTGATGCCCAGCGAATACGAGCCATGCGGGCTGAACCAGATGTACAGCATGGCGTACGGAACGGTGCCTGTGGTGCGCGAAACGGGCGGCCTGGCCGACACGGTGGTTGATGCGACGCCCGAAGCAATCGCATCGGGCAGCGCCAACGGTTTCAGTTTCTCATCATTTAGCGCGCAATCGCTGGAGCTGACTCTCGCTCGGGCGCGGGCAATGTATGTTGAGGACCGCGAAACCTGGAACGGACTGGTCAAGAACGGGATGACACACGACTGGTCATGGTCGGCCGGCGCGCGACGCTACGAGCAGCTGTATGCATCAACGATCGAACGGCATCGGAAGAACCGCGAATCACAGCAGACGGCGTGAATACTGATGCACACAACAACCGCATGTGAATGTGCATTCACATGCGCTGAGGTCAAATCCGGTAATTGAACGACGAATCCGATCCGCCTTTCCAGCCGCCCTTGAAATCGAAAGTCGGCTTTCGGAAGCAATTCTGAAACGAAAGAAAATTATCGAACTCGAGTCAAAGAAGTTCGGCCAGGACTCTGATGCTGCATTGACAGAGTACCTTTCCATTTTCAACATTCAAATGAGTCTGTGTATGTTTGAACAGGCAATATTGAACGCCGAATGTGAACGCCTGCTTCGCGATGTCGAAGGCCGATAAATGTATTGGCTGCCAAAAAACCCCATTCCTGTTCTTTGCTAAACCTTAAGAAGTAGTTCTCCTCGAAACCGTCGATCATTTTTTCTTCATCCAGCACAAAACCAGCGTCCAGAATTTCTGCGCTGAAGACTTCTTTGCCTGCACGGACGTGACCCATTGTCCATTCGCGACTGGTGCCTTCGATACGCTCGGAGTCAACAACGACCAGATGGCCGTCTGGTTTCAATGCACGGTGAATCGAGGCGAGCGTCGATTTCGGGTACTCGAAATGGTGATAGGTATCGCAAACGAAAACGACATCGACTGAATCGGACGGCAGGTTCACGCTGTTTTTGGCACACAGCACGCCCGTGATGTTGTTCAACTCGAATCGAATTGCGTCCGCGTTGATGTGCTCGATAAACCTCGGGACAATCTCGACAGCGTAGACCCAACCCTCATCGCCAGCTTCGACAGAAAGCAAGCGGGTGAACAGGCAGCACGTCGAATTTCCGAGACCTGGATCCGACCAGCTCCTGAAAAGGACACTATCGGACTGCCGCTCTCAAACGTTCCGTCAATTCTCGGTAGTTCGTCTTGCCGGTACCGAGAAGTGGCATCTCGTCAACACGCATCACTGTTTTGACACGAGTGAGGTTGGACATCCCTGCATCCCGCAGAAACCCGTTTACAGTTTCGACGTCTGTCTCAACTTCCTCAGTTACGAATAAACAAATGACGGGTCGCTCACCAGCCTCTTCGATATAGGTTAGCGCGGAAGTAACTTCGCCTTCGTTGGTTGGCAGCTTTCCGCGAATCACCATCTCCATTGCCGGCAGACTGATCATCTCTCCACCGATCTTTACAAATCGTTTCAGCCGTCCGGTCAGCGTCAGCGATCCATCGTCGCTAAGAAATCCGAGATCGCCGGTGATGTAATAGTTCCTCCCATCGAACTCCGTGAATGCGTCTGTCGAATCGCGGTCCAGATAGCCATTGAAAATGCCAGGACCGGCGGCGAGGATCAACCCCTGCTGTCCGTTGGCAACAGGTTCGCGCGTTTCAGGATGCACCATTTGTAAATCTACGTCTCTGATCGCCTGACCGACACCCACTCGCTCCCGATCAGGCCGGCAAATTGTCAGCACAGGTGAACACTCGGTAATCCCGTAACCTTCCAGCAGATCGGCGTCGAATCTCTGTTTGGCCGTCGCGATTAACTCGGGCGGAGTCTTTTCTCCCGCCGTCATGATCAAGCGGAGACTTTGGAGCTGTGCATCGGATGCCGAGCGGAAGATTCCTGAGATAAAGGTTGGCGTTCCGCAAACGATCGTTGGTTTCCACATCGCGATCCCCCGAGCAAGTGCACGTGCATCCGTCGGGTTGGGATAGAACGCGACCTTTAGTCCGCTGGTTAGAGGCAACAATGTCGTGACGGTAAAGCCGAATGAGTGAAAGGGCGGAAGGAATCCGTAGAGCGTGTCTTCGGACTCCGGCAAAACGACATCCAGACTGCCGCCAATGTTGCCGAGGATATTTCGGTGCGAAAGCGGCACACCCTTGGGAGTTGACTCGGAACCGCTTGTAAACAGAATCACAGCCGGCGAATCAACGTTGGTTTCGTCCGATCCGAAAATGCGGCAGACCGGCTCTGCTTTACTTCGCGCACGCCACGCAGCTCGAAGTTTACTGGCAAACGTAATTTCATTTTTGCGAAGCGATTCAAGCGTTATCACATGGTCGGAAATCCGGTCGAAGTCGATCGAGTCCAGCCGGTCAAGAAACTTCGCGGATGTCAGGATCGTCGTGACATCGCCAACTTTCAACACGTGTTCGATGTTCCCGTCTCCGACGGTCCAGTTGATCATCAACGGAACTTTCCCGGCCACCAGCGTTGCCATGATCACCAGCCCGGCACCGGCCGTCGCGGGAAGCATGATGCCGATGTTATCGCCCGGAAGTTTGCGAATAATTTCAGCGAGTACGAGGGTTCCGATTTTTACGCGCTTATAGCTGAGTACGCCACTGACTTCATCCGCCATCGCGACCGCACTTCCGCCACGGTCGCATACTCTGAGGAAATTCAAGTGAACTGACAGAGCCGGATCAGGTGCAAGGACGGCTACCGAGCGAGCGGATTCTACCCAGTTTTTGGGGGCTTGAACTTCCACTTCCCCTTCGTGCGCCAGCACTCCACCGGCAGCTGCGATCTGAATGTCGAGAACAGTACGCAACTCTTCCGGATGACAGTCGTACGCGTGAAACTCTTCTTCAAGCCATGCGACCATCCCGGCAAGATCAAGCGAATCGAAGCCTGCCTCGCCCGCAAGCGACCACGAATCCTCGATGCATGACGGCTCAATCTCCCGACGTTTGGCGATTTCCTGAATGACCTTATCGCGTACCCCCGGGTCAATGTTCGCGGCAGCCACCACTGCCTTTTCCGGTTCGCACATTTGAAACGCCTGCTTGCTCCAAAACGTCTGTGGAACAGGAACGATTTCCTCCTCGCCACCTTTGTTGAACCAATCATCAAGGTAGCGGTTCATTTCCATCTTTTCTCCCTCGTACGGAAAGTCATCCGGAGCCTCGGTTAGTTCGATGACTACCTTTCGACGGGGCGAAAAGAGAATCAGGTTCAGCAACGTGTGCTTGAGTCCGATCAGCAAACAACGGAGCAGTGGAGGACGTTGCTGCCAGCCGATCCAGGCAAAGGAACTGCCAAGCAGCCCGCGCATTCTCACCAGCAGAATCTTCTTTTCCTGCACTCGGCTGAGGATATCGTAAACGCCTGAAGCCGCGCGCGTTTCCTCACGAGTGCTGCGCATCAAACGTCCGGCCGGGTAGATCAGGATGTTCCGGCCCTGATCAAGATAGTTCGCAGCCCGATCCAGTGCTTTGCGGACACGGTATTTCTTGTAGCTGCCGATTCCGCCGTGCATATTCGGCATTGGAATCGCGCGGATCAACCGCATCAGGTAATTCAGCCCGGGCATGTAGTAGAAATCTTCCACCGCCACCGCGCGCGGTTGCAGCTCGTTCCACAAATGCGACATAACGATTGCCGGGTCAAGTTCACCCGGATGGTTGGGCAGGATCAGTACTCCGTTGCGGTTCTTGAGTTTCTCGCCTCCGACCACAACGATGTCGTAACGAATCCACAACAACATCCGCATAAAAAGGGCAGCGATTCTTCTCAATACAGCCATGACGTCTGTGCCTGTGTTTTTGCTCGTTCAACTGATCTGGAACGCATCGCCTGAAATCTCTGAAGCGCAGCTACGTTTGAGTGTAGATCAAGTGAATTTCTGCCGTTGGTCCGGGACGACAACGCATGGCGCAGATACAATACTATTCTCCTCTGATTTAGTGTACGCTCAACCGCTAGTCGTGCATTCTCGCAACAAATAAGATTCTTAAGCTGATGTCCGACCTTCGTTTTGATCCTGTTTCCGGCGCGTGGGTAACGATTGCGCGCAACCGGCTGGATCGTCCTTCAGAGTTCGTACCGATCGATCAGGTTCGTCAACAGTTGATCTGTCCCTTCTGCTGCGGCAACGAAGAGGAAACTCCGGCGACCATTGCAGCATGGCGAGAAGACGGAAGCCCGCTTGCTCCTTCCGACGACCCTTCGCAGTGGACGGTTCGCGTGATTCCCAACAAGTATCCGTCATTCACTGACTCAACGGTCCGCCACAATGAGTCGGGTCCGTGGCAAATCAGTTCAGCAGGCGGATCGCAGGAGATCATCGTGCCCTCGTCACGGCACTTGAGCAGTCTCAGCCAGCTCAGCGATGCCGAATTACATGTCGCGTTTTTCGCCGCGCGCGAACGGATCGCCGCGATGGAACGTGATGACAGTATCGAGCATGCAATGTTGTTCATGAATTGCGGCGCGGCGGCCGGCGCTTCGCTGGGGCATATTCATTTGCAACTGATCGGGTCACCCGTTAGCAGCGACGCGCTGCAACGGCGGGTGGATGCGAACCGCAAGAGCATGGAGGAGCATGGTCGCGGATTGCTGGAAAGACTGGCTCAGTGGGAACGCGAACAGGAAACGCGAATCGTAGTTCGCAGCGACAACTTTACCGCATTCTGCCCCTTTGCCAGCCGGTTTGCGTTTCAAGTCTGGATCGTGCCTGACAACATGTCGAGTGGTTTCGCTGGCTGCCCCGACGATCAGCGAAATGAACTGGCCGGTTTGTGCCGTCACGTTATCGAACGGTTTGAAACGACTCTGGATCATCCTTCGTACAACTGGCTCCTGCACCAGCCGCCGTTTTGCGAATCGTCAATTGAGCGTGCGGACTACTGGTATATCGAGCTGCTTCCGCGAATTACCAGCGCGGCCGGATTCGAGCTGGGCACCGACATGTGGGTCAATCCGGTTCCTCCCGAAGCTGCTGCGCGTCGATTGCGGTAGTGGTTTTTGTCAAACCCTTCCGGTCGCTTCGCTTCCCGGCCTTGCTAACGCGGCGGGTTTCCTTTCCTGGTCGCTTCGCTTCCCGGCCTTGCTAACGCGGCGGGTTTCCTTTCCTGGTCGCTTCGCTTCCCGGCCTTGCTAACGCCGCGGGTTTCCTTTCCTGGTCGCTTCGCTTCCCGGCCTTGCTAACGCGGCGGGTTTCCTTTCCTGGTCGCTTCGCTTCCCGGCCTTGCTAACGCGGCGGGTTTCCTTTCCTGGTCGCTTCGCTCCCCGGCCTTGTTATCGCGGCGGGTTTCCTTTCCTGGTCGCTTCGCTCCCCGGCCTTGTTATCGCGGCGGGTTTCCTTTCCTGGTCGCCTCGCTTCCCGGCCTTGCTAACGCGGCGGGTTTCCTTTCCTGGTCGCTTCGCTCCCCGGCCTTGCTAACGCGGCGGGTTTCCCAATAGCTGTCGCCTGCGTCAGTCAAATGACCACTGGCAACATAAGCACGTGTTAAACTCTTGTGATTTCGCGGGTCGGGTTGTTTCCGGGGAAGATCGTATTTGTGCATCCGGATGAAAGTTCAACACTATCTTCGGTACAAATAGTGTAAAACATACCGGCCCGAGACACCGGTCAGGACAATACGATCCACCGTTCGCGTAGCATCTCTTCCAGGTTGTGTGGAATATTCCTCAATCGCCGGATTTGCAAGCTGCGTGTCCCGCACGAGAACCGCAGACGCAGAAAATCATGAGTTCACCGCAAATCCAGCTTTGTCTTGTCCTCCATAATCACCAGCCCGTTGGCAACTTTGACAACGTGTTCGAAGCGGCGTACCAGGACAGCTATCTGCCATTTCTCGATGTGTTTGAACCCTTCGAAGAACTCAATATTTCGCTGCACACCAGTGGACCATTGATGCAGTGGCTGAACAAGCGACATCCCGAATATCTGGACCGGATTGCTCATCTCGTTTCAACAGGGCGGATCGAAATTATCGGCGGCGCGTTTTACGAGCCGATCCTGACGATGATTCCACGTCGCGACCGGATCGGTCAGATCGAGCGGTTTACCGAATGGCTGTCGACACGTTTACAGGCGAACATCGCAGGAATGTGGATTCCCGAACGAGTCTGGGAGTCGAGTCTGACTGCGGACATTGCGACTGCCGGGATACGATACACAGTCCTGGACGATTACCATTTTCGCCGCGCAGGTCTGAGCGATAACGAACTGGACAGCTCCTATGTGGTCGAAGATGAAGGTCGACTGCTGCGGGTATTTCCCGGTAGCGAACAACTTCGCTACCTGATTCCGTTCGCTGAGCCATCCGAAACGATCAATCACTGCCGGTTCCTGGCAGAACAAAGCCCGGGATCAGTCGTTGTGTTTGGCGACGACGGAGAAAAATTCGGAACCTGGCCCGAAACAAATACCCACGTCTATGAAAACGGCTGGCTGCAACGGTTTTTTGAAGAACTGACCGCCAACCGCGACTGGTTGAAAACGTCAACGCTGGCCGAGGCGGTCCAGACAACTCCGCCGCGCGGCAAGATCTATCTGCCCGACGCCAGCTATCGCGAAATGACCGAGTGGGCTCAACCGGTCGCGCGCCAGCGGGAATTTGATTCGCTCAGCCACGATCTGCGTCACGATTCGCGCTGGCCTCAAATCCAGTCATTCATTGGCGGCGGTTTCTGGCGGAACTTCAAAGTCAAGTATCCTGAAACGAATCACATGTATTCGCGGATGATGTACGTCAGCGGATTGCTGGAGCAGGCCGTTGCCGAAAACCTCGACAGCAACGCCATCACTGAATCGCGTGACCAGCTGTATCGCGGGCAATGTAACTGCCCGTACTGGCACGGAGCATTTGGGGGCATCTATTTGCCACACCTTCGCAATGCCGTCTATCATCATCTGATTCGGGCCGAAAATATTCTCAATCGCGCTGCTGACAAACCGGCACTACGCGTTGAAGCGACCGCCGCCGATTACGATTTTGACGGAAGGTCTGAAATTCGGCTGGCAAATGAAAGTATTTCCGCCTGGATTTCACCTCACCGGGGCGGGCAGATTTACGAACTGGATCTACACAGGATCGGACACAATCTCGGTGCCACCATGATGCGCCGTCCGGAAGTTTATCACGACAAAGTTGTTGCTGGAGAAAACCAGGGCGATGACAGTGCCACGAGTATTCACGACCGTGTCGTTTTCAAACAAGCGGATCTTGATCAACGGCTGCAATATGACCAGCGGCTCCGAACCAGCCTGATTGATCACTTCTGGGACGACGATGCAACGGTCGCCGCGATCGCTGCCAATGAAACACCGGAACGAGGCGACTTCGCCGACGGCCAATACAGCGCACGGATCCGGCGCAATCCGGATCGAATCCAGATCGTGCTAAAACGTGACGGAAACGCGTGGGGAATTCCGCTGACGATCACCAAGGGTATTGCTCTCGCACATGGCAGCGGCCAGCTTGAAATTGCCTACATGATTGAGGGGCTTCCGCCGGAGCGGAGTTTTCATTTCGGCTGTGAATTCAATTTCGCCGGGCTCCCCGATGGTCAGGCCGATCGGTTCTTTAGCGACACTCAGGGAAATCAGCTGGGGCAACTGGGTGTAACGCTTGACCGGAAAGAGACCGATTTTCTCGGTCTAGAAGACGGCTGGCTCGGGCTGAAAATTGCCGTTGAACTCGACCAGAAAGGCGGAATACGGGCGTTCCCCGTCGGCTCGGTCAGCCAGAGTGAAAGCGGTTTCGAATTGGTACATCAGGCAGTTTGTGTGCAACCTTATTGGATAATCAGGGGCGACAATAACGGCCGCTGGTCTACCAGAATACGACTTTCTTTGTCGGTCGCCAACAACGATAATAGTATTCAGGAACACCGCGCAATCGCGACTTCCTAAACAGCAGAGTTCACAGGTCAATTGATGCACACGATCATGATTCGGTCAGAACCTGATCATACAATGCGTGTCCAGGTTGTACGTGAAGCGAGATTTCGTTCTCTTGTCTCTTTCTTTTCCTGTCTTCCACTACGAGATCTTTCCTGAGAAGTCTGCACTGGCTTCAACGGGTTTGCTGGCCGCTCATCCTCCTCAACTTATCAACGTCTTTTAACAGCATAGCCGCCCTTACGATCCCGGACTCTGTTTCGGTGGCGGACACTCCGGCATAAATTAATGAACGATTCCGAACCGGTGGATCTCGAACCAGTCGTCGAAAAAAAGGACTGGTTTAACGACTACTTTGATATCGATGTTCGGTCTCTCAGTTTGATGAGGATTCTGCTGAGCGTCGTTATCCTGTTCGACGTGGTCAGTCATTTTCGTCATCTCGATTCGTTTTTTGCGGACAATGGTGTCGTCAGTTCACAAATTGCCCGAAATTTTCTCGGCGACGGGTTCTGGTCGCTCTACTTTCTAACCGATTCCCCGGCCGGCGCCGCGATCCTGATGGTGTTGACGCTCATAGCTGCATTCGGGCTGCTGGTCGGATTCCGTACGCGCACGATGACATTCGTCTGCTTGATCCTGCTATGGTCACTTCAGGTTCGTGATCCATTTGTGCTTAATGGCGGTCACGTGCTGATCAGAATGTTGTTGTTCTGGTCACTGTTCCTGCCGCTCGGAGCAGTGTGGTCGGTAGATGCCTGGCTTGAGTCCTATTCAGAACCTGATCGCTGGCGGATTCGCAACGTTGCATCGGCCGCGATCATGCTGCAAATGGGGTTCATGTATTTCTTTTCCGGAATCGCCAAGTGCAACGAACACTGGACCGCTGGAACAGCGGTTGAACAGATCATGCATCTGGATATGTACATCAAACCGATGGGTCAGTGGATCCGGCAGTACCCGCTGTTGTTAAGGATCACCACCTGGATCATTCTGGCGGTAGAAACAATCGGGCCAATTCTGATGTTTACTCCTGGAATTCATCAGTTTGCACGCGGCGCAATGATGGCAATGTTGCTATGGATGCATCTGACCATCTGGTTGACGATGGACGCCGGAGTATTTCCGTTTGTGGCTGCGATTGGCTGGCTGGTGTTCGTGCCGTCCAACGTCTGGGAGTCGCTGCACATGAAAACCGGGGACGACCCGCGCCCCAAACGTTCGTGGTCGGTTCTGGACCTGATTCCGAAACTGATCTGCGGCGCAGCGTTGCTTTATGTCACCGTCAATCACCTGTTGCTTTCGGGTGCGAGTGCGGATACCTGGAATTCAAGCTGGATCAACCAGATCGGCCGCACATCGATGGCGACTCAGGAGTACAAACTATTCGGACTGCCGCCCTCGTTCAGCCCCGATTTCGAATACCTCGCAAAGTTGAAGGACGGAACCGAGGTCGATATCTTTGCCGCCGCCAATCCGAAACGAAGGGACAATGCCGGACCCTATCGATACCTGGCCGATCAACACTGGAGAAGAATTCACTCGAATCTGCTTTCTGACGATGCAACGCCGTCGGAAACCATCGTTGAACTTCGCCAGCGACTGCTGGAACACGTCATCTATCGCTGGAATCGCTCTCATTCGGTTGACGAATCCGTCAATTCAGCAGAGTTGATTTGCACGCTGACCTACATCGGTCCCGAATCCGGCGAACCCAATCAGGAACGGCAGAAATTCGTGGAAGTCTGGGCTGTTGTCGATGGTTCCTGACACGACATTGCCGCACGTCACCTGTTTTCGATCGCGCGGAATTGAATCGAGCTGCTGTTGTCAGGGTCGTGTAGCAATTGATGGGTCGCCGGCTTGAAGTCGGCTGCGGTCGCTTCGTATATGTTTTCGACATACGTCTGCGGATTGCGATCAATCAATGGAAACCAGGTGCTTTGTATCTGCACCATCACGCGATGACCCTTTTTGAACGTGTGATTTACATCCTGCAACGCGACATTTACCTCGGTCGTTTCGCCTGGAACGAACGGTTGCGGATTATCAAACCCGCTACGATAACGCCCCCGAAGCACGTCGCTACGAACCATCTGCTGGTAACCGGCAAGCTGGACCCCCTGCGGCGTCCCTTCAACCTGCGGATGATCGTCCGGATAGACATCGATTAACTTGACTACCCAATCCGCATCCGTACCTGTCGTCGTCACTTTCAGCTTTGCCAGAACTTCTCCCGTGAAGGTCAAGTCCTCTGCCAGAACAGGTGTCTGAAAAACCAGAACGTCAGGTCGCGCGGTTGCAAACCGCTGGTCTTCGGCCATGTACTGCCGGGGCGTAAAACCAAAATCGATCTTCTCCATCGATTGATAGGGAACCGGGTTTTCAGGATCGCTGACAAACTGCGAGAACGGATCCTCGCCGGCCACGGGCGCAACTGTAGCCAGCGTTCCTCCAGCGCGAAAATAAAACTGTGCTTCTTTGGATTCGGCAGGTGGCCAGGCCGTGTGCGCAGCCCAGCTTTTTGTACCCGTGTCGTAGACAAACGCTTCGAACTTCGGGGCTTCACCCGTTCCTTTGAGAAAGTGGCGGAAGAACGGAGCTTCGATTTCATTCTGATAAAAACTGGACAGACCGCGACCGAATGAAATTCCGCCGACGACCTGATAGTTGTCCTGCGTTCGCGCCCAGTCACCGTGACTCCACGGGCCCATTACCAGAATGTTGAACGCGTCGGGGTTTTGGTCTTCAATGCTGCGGTAGATCTTCAGCGGACCGTAAAGATCTTCAGCGTCGAACCAGCCGCCAACGGTCATCACGTTGGCCGTCACGTTTTCGAGATGCGGAACGATCGCACGCTCCTGCCAGAACTCATCATAGTCGGGATGTTCGGTCAGCTGTTTCCAGAAAAAGTTGTTCTCACCGTAGTAGGCGTCGGCATTGGAAAGCGGACCGAGCGTCTTGTAGAAATTCCACGCAGCGGTTGTCTGCTGCCCTGGCGGGATGCCAGCCTGGCCGGCGCTCGCAGGCGCGGGCTGAATTTCGGGATACCACTGCTGAGTCGTTGGTCGCTGTTTCTGGTAGCCGAACGTATTGGTTGCTAGAAAATAGGCCAGCGTAAACGCGCCTCCATGATGAAAATCGTCGTAGTAGAAATCCGCAATCGGCGCCTGAGGCGACGCGGCCACCAATGCCGGATGTTGCTCCGGAAGTGCTGCCGCCGCGTAGAAACCCGGATACGAGATCCCCCACATGCCTACCTTGCCGTTGTGATTCGGGATGTTTTTCAGCAGCCATTCGATCGTATCATAGGTGTCCGAACTTTCATCGATCGGCAGATCCCCGTCGCGATGCGGGCGCATGTTGTCGTACTGCCCGTCCGACATCCAGCGACCACGAACGTCCTGATGAACGAAGATAAAGCCTTCCTGTTCAAGAGCAGGCGAAGGTCCGAGCCGTCCGGGATACAAACCGGGGCCATACGGTTTACAGTTGTATGGCGTCCGATTGATCATGATCGGAAACGCTTGCGACTGATCACGCGGCGCAAACACGACGGTGTGCAGCGATTTCCCATCGCGCATGGGCACGCGAAACTCCTGCTTGCTGTACCGCACCTCATATCTTGCAGCTTGTGCACGAGCGGACTGCGACGTGCTCACGGCAACAAACAAGAACACTACGAAAACGATCGCCATTTTCGAATTGATCATCGGAATCCTGTCTACATACCGGTTTTTGTCGAACCGGTATCTTAGAACAGAATCCGCGTACCTTCGAGGGCCACGAACAGGCGGGAGGGCATGTGAAGTGCAGACGCATTCAGGCAGGCATCGTTTGTTATTTCACAAACACGCGCGAGCTTTCGGTCAGAATTCCGAACACGTCGCTTGAGTCTTTCGGGTCCAGGCCGATGCAGCCGGCTGGAACCGGTTCGTTTTCGCCGACGGTCTTAATGCACAGGCCGCCGTCAAGCGTAATGGTCCAGGTGTTTCCGCCCAGATCTCGCGATTTTTCCTGAATTGCAAAACTGCCGGGCTGAAAGTTGCCTGCGTCGCTCACTCGGATATTGAATCGACCGGCATAGAGATTCTTTACGAACAACGTCATCACACCGCCAGCCGGATCAAGTTCTGCATGAAACGGACCGGTGATCATTTTCAGTTCCGCTCCGGCAGGTAGTTCTGACGGATTTTCGATATTCGGGCGGTTAACATTAAAGATCAACTGGGAAGTTACATTCCAACGCCGCGCGAGATCCTGAAGCGTGTCTCCATCGCGAACCGTGTACGAGTTCCTATAGAGATTGTGCTCCGGCGAGTAAATGACTTTGCCCGCGAGCGAATCGAGCCAGGTCATCAGTTTCTCCTGATCGATCGCCGTCAACGTCGTATCGGTGTAGTAGCGAGAAAGGGTCGCTAGCGCGCCGCGAAAATTCCCGTCCACGATCATCTTGTCAACGGGATGCCACATCGCCGACAACGGCTTTTCGTTATTGGAACCCTCTTCCGGTTCGACAGTTGTTGCTTCGGGAAGTTCAATCGTGAGCTGGGCATCGCGGGATTCGGGTGCGGAGACGAAGCTCTTATCAGGCTTTGCGGAAGGCGTAAAAATATTCATGTTGCGATCAGGCTGTAGTTCTTCCTTAATCGCATCGATCAAAACCTGATCTTCCGGACTCGCGTTGTTTGTGTCTAAAGGCAACTCACCGCTGGCGGTTTGTGGGCCTGCATCGGAAGCGAAATTGAACTGCGGCTGGCGACGGGCAACGCCGGGAATGAAGTGAGCCCCTCCGTCAGGTACGCTGATGCTGGAATCGATCGCTGTATCGGCGATCACAGGTAATTCCATATTCATAGCACTGGGAGCCGTGTTGCGAGACGCTACGGCCGGCATCGAGTTTGCCGGCGGAGGCGTTGCGCGAAATCCTCCACTGCCACTCGCCATCGAATTCGCAGCGCTGGTGCCGGAACCGGGTGATTCACTGGCATGGTGAGTATGCGCGCTGTTCATGTTCGCTGTCGTTGCGTTTGGATTCGGAGCGTTCATGCTTGAAACGAACCCGCCGCCCTCATCGATGTTGAGCGGCCCGATCATTCCGGCTTCATTTTCAAGAGCCGGGTCCGGTGTCGTCAACACGTTGTAGACGCCATAGGAAACTCCCAGCAACAGAACAGCAACGACGGTGTTTTTTAATGAATGCACGACGGTCCTCCTTGACCAGGCTACAACCACGGTTTGTCATGTCAAGAGTTTGCGATATTCCGTTGACGATTGCTACCGTTTTCTTGCCGAGCAACCGTGGCGATCGCCAAACGGCTAAACTTTATCTTGAGCGTTTAACAAATCTTGAGCTATGACAAACCACGCCGGAACTAACTAATGTACGAAAGCGGATTTGATGACGATGACTATGAAACGGCGACGGTAAATTGTTCGAACTGCGGAGCGAGCGTCTACGAAGACTCGCCGCGCTGTCCGGAATGCGGTGACTATCTGGTCGGAACGACGGTGAGCGGACAACGAAGCTGGTTGTTTATCGTGATAGCCGTTATCATTATCGCGTTGTTTGCGCTCGGTTCGTTTGCGCCATGGTGATTCGTGTCTGCGCGCCAATTGAACGTACTATTTTCGTGGGACAGTAATTGAAACCGGGCAAGAGTTCCAGACCATTCGAAGCAGGCAGGGTGCTAGCTGCGCGCGGCGATTCACCCTCCCTCTGGGCCGAGGGGAGCGTCGGGGCCTAAGCGACGGGGAGAATCGCAATGCAAAAGACTGTGACGGCAATCATAAGTGAGGCCATTGGACTGGCCAAGCAGCTAACCCCTAAGTCGCTTGCGAATTGTTTTCAGCCGCTCGCAAAGTTCGGATTCGTAGCCACGATCAACGGGCTGATAATACTCGACGTCCACGCCCAGATAATCCTGCGCTGCGATTCCGTCGGATTCGCTGTGCGAATATTTGTATCCCTCGCCGTGTTCCAGTTCGGCTGATCCGGCGTAATGCGAATCCCGCAGATGACGCGGTACGGGAAGAATCCGGCCTTCACGAATGTCTTTGCGAGCCGCCGAGATCGCGCTGGTGGCGGCATTCGATTTCGGCGCGAGCGACAGGTACGCAACCGTTTGCGAAAGCGTCAACTGGCACTCGGGCAACCCGATCTGCTCGCACGCCTGGAAGCATGCCACTGCCAGAGGCAGCGCATTCGGATCGGCATTGCCAACATCTTCGCTGGCCAGAATCACCAGGCGACGGCAGATAAAACGAATGTCCTCGCCTCCTTCGAGCATCCGCGCCAGCCAGTACATCCCCGCATCAACGTCACTGCCCCGAATGCTCTTGATCAGCGCGCTCGCGCAGTCGTAGTGTTCGTCGCCGGTTGCGTCGTATTGAACCGCGCGCCTCGAAATCGACTCTCGTATCACATTCGCCGTCAGGTGAATCGCGCCGCCGCTATCCGGCGTCGAAAGTACCGCAACCTCCAGCACCGACAGCGCCTGCCTCGCGTCACCGTCGCAAACCTGTGCTAGAAAATCCATCGCGTCGTCATCGACCTTGATTTTACGCTCGCCGAACCCGCGTTCCGGATCTTCGATTGCGCGATGGAGCAGGGCAGTGACCTCGTCGGGCGTGAGCGGCTCGAACTGGAAGATCTGGCTGCGGCTGACCAGCGCGCCGTTGACCGCGAAAAACGGATTCGAGGTGGTCGCCCCAATCAGCGTCACGACGCCTTCTTCAACATCAGCCAGCAGCGCATCCTGCTGAGCCCGATTGAATCGATGGATCTCGTCAATGAACAGCAGCGTTTGCGGCCCTCCCGAGGCCAGCGTATCCCGCGCACGTGTCAGCACAGCCCGGAGATCCTTGACCCCGTGCATGATCGCGCTGAGTTGTTCGAATTCGCGACTGGTTTCGCGAGCGAGGATCCGGGCGAGCGTTGTCTTACCGGTTCCTGGCGGGCCGAAAAACAACACGCTGCCCAGCCGGTCGGAATCGACCAGACGCCTGAGTAGTTTTCCAGGGCCAAGCAAGTGCGTCTGTCCTCCAAATTCGTCAAGCGTCTCCGGGCGCATCCGTGCAGCCAGTGGTTGAGCACGTTTGAGATTTTCGGCTTCCGCTTTTTCAAACAACGACATTGGGCACCGTTTCAACAGGAGATTGACCGGGTCAATATATCAGTTGTTGCGTGGCTGTGGCTTCCACCCGAAGTCGCGGAGGCAAACCGCATGAATAATCAGCAGTCAGATTCCGGCGAGCTTACCTGCTTCTTAAGTCAGTGACGTGCTGTGTGCTGCCGCTGGAAGCCACAGCCACTTACCGCGCCAGCACGAAAACCATCAGCATCGAAATCCAGACGACATCGAGAAAGTGCCAGTAGGCCGCGCAGTGATCGACCGCCCAGTGCCGCTCGTGATCGTAACGGTTGCGGAACGCCTGAAAGATAATGAAGCCGAGAAAGATCAGCCCGCCCACGACATGCAGCGCGTGCAGGAACGCCAGGGTAAACGACATTCCGTAGGCTTTGGTCGAGCCGTCATTGCGCTGAAAGTGCCCGGTCAGGAGTTCATCCATTCCAATTGCCTGCACCGCAACAAAAACAATCGCCGAAACCCAGGCGTACATCAGCCAGCGGCGGAATTCCCGTTGTCGCTCGCGATGGACAAGCCAGCACGAACGCTGCAGAAAAATGCTGGTCAACTGCATCAACCCGGTGCTGACCCAGAACGAGAAGGGAACTTTCAGCGGAATGTACTCGATCAATCCCGGAATGGCCGAACCACCGGAGCCATGTTCAATTACCAGTTCCGGTTGGTCGTAGCCTTCTGGAACGATCGGACGGAACGCCTGAGTCCGGACAATGACATAGGTCGCTAGCGAGGCGACGAAGAACATCGCCAGCGAGCCGATGAAAAGATAAAACACCAGCTTCGCCTGATAGAGATCCCGACGTGCGGGGATCAGTGAGATGGATTGTTTTAACACGTGGGATAGCGCTTCCAGCCTGTCGCCACCGGGATTGTGAGGAAGTGCCTGACAGGCTGGAAGCACTATCCCACGAATTCTAACTGCCCGGTTCAGCCGTCGCCGTTGCAGCCGGCGATATCTCTTCTGCCCGGGGAAAAGCGTCCTGATCCGGTTTGTAATGCGACTTGTCGGTCAATGTTATCCCGATAAACAGGAAAACGAAAAACAGGCTGGATAAGAACGCGAGGATATTAAACGGCTTTTCCCAGAACATGTGCATGAAAAACAACATGACCAGGGAAGCCTTCAACGTGGCAATTCCCATCGCAACCCACAACCCGAACGGTTTAGGCAGCTGGCCCGCTGTGACGACCGTCAGAATCGTCAGAAAAATCAACACCGCAAAGACACCTAGCAGAAGCTTGACGGGTGCCGGATGAGCAAAATGAGCGCTGCCATGTCCATGCGGGTCATGATCGTGAGCATTGTCGTGATTGTCAGCCATGTCGTTGTTTGTTGTTCGAGTTTAGTTTGAAGTAGTTCTTTGCCGTCAATGAAAGCGTCGTTGGCGACGACTGGTCCCTTGCTCACGCGGCGGGTTATCTTCTTTCGCTGCGCTCACCGTCCTTGCTCGGTCCCTTGCTCACGCGACGGGTTATCTTCTTTCGCTGCGCTCACCGTCCTTGCTCGGTCCCTTGCTCACGCGACGGGTTATCTTCTTTCGCTGCGCTCACCGTCCTTGCTCGGTCCCTTGCTCACGCGGCGGGTTATCTTCTTTCGCTGCGCTCACCGTCCTTGCTCGGTCCCTTGCTCACGCGGCGGGTTATCTTCTTTCGCTGCGCTCACCGTCCTTGCTCGGTCCCTTGCTCACGCGGCGGGTTATCTTCTTTCGCTGCGCTCACCGTCCTTGCTCGGTCCCTTGCTCACGCGGCGGGTTATCTTCTTTCGCTGCGCTCACCGTCCTTGCTCGGTCCCTTGCTCACGCAGCGGGTTATCTTCTTTCGCTGCGCTCACCGTCCTTGCTCGGTCCCTTGCTCACGCGACGGGTTATCTTCTTTCGCTGCGCTCACCGTCCTTGCTCGGTCCCTTGCTCACGCGGCGGGTTATCTTCTTTAGTCAATCAGGTACAGCATCGGAAACAGGAAGATCCAGATCAGATCGACCAGGTGCCAGTAGAGTCCGACGTAATCAACCGGCCCGAAGTAATCGCTGCGCCAGTGCCCAGCCAGCGATCGCCACAACAGCCATGCGAGAAAAATAATCCCGAAGACGATGTGGATCGCGTGCAGTCCGGTCATGCAGTAGTAAATACTGAAGAAGAATCCGATGTCGCGGCTGAATTTGGATGGGTCAGGACCGTGATGATTCGAGGCATGATCATCGTGATCCTCATCAGAGTGGCCATCGCTCGCATGACCATCGTCAGTGTGACCGGCTCCATCGGAGTGCGAGTGACCATCCGATTCATCGTGACCAGTTTCAGTTTCTTCATGTGACGATTCGTCGTGGTCATCTTCATCGGTATCCGGGACGATCGACGACTCATGCGGCAAGGTTCCATCGGGCGCAGTTGCTGGCTCCTCTTGTTCGGCATCTGCGGTCTCCTGTGCCATCAGCACAATGGGCGGCGCGTTAACGTGACCGCCGGAGGCCTTTACTTTCATATAAACGTCAGCACCGATTGCTCCCAGGAAGTAGCCTCCTGCTGTCAGCGCCATCGCTGCCCAGAACTGAAACTGGTGCTTGTTGTTTTTCGTCTTGAAAATTGCTGACACCGCGCCAAAACCGATCAAAAGCATGGCCGGAATCACACTCATGTAAACAAGATAGTCGGAAATGTGCAGTGCTTGTCCGATTGCGGTCTTCGGGTCGGGATGACTCTCCTGATAGTCGAACGCACTGCGGACCAGAATTCCCTGATCCCATTTGTGCGAGTACTCAACCGCTTTGACGCCCAGGAAAACCGCCGCGCAAATCATCGTGATCAGAATGAAAAATGCAGCACCTTTGTTCTTTCCCAGCTGAGCACAACGGACAGCCCACGCCATCGTCAGGCTGCTGAACAGCAGAACCACTGTGTTGACGCCGCCGAGCCACTTATCAAGGAAGACGTGCGCTTGTTCGAAAATCTCCGGGTTCAAACTGCGGTACAACGTGTAGGCCACAAACAGCCCCCCGAAGAAAAGAATCTCGGTGACCAGGAACAGCCAGATTCCGAGCTTGCCCGAATCGAACTGTTGCCGCGGCGAATCAAAGTGGTGCGCAATGAATTCGCCGTGATCGTGGTGATCGCCATGATCATCGTGATGTTCGTTTGAATGTGGTTCAGCAGCGGCCATGACTGGCTCCGGGTGTCTTTGTATTTTGTGTTGTTGAGATATTTCCGGGCGACAAGCTGGAAGCGTATCCCACGCCCTCGGTTTCAAACAAGTTCCTAGTGATGAACCGGCTCTTTGCGAGGCGGAACCGTTTTCGGATCTGCGAATTCACGATGCACGTAGGTATCAAGTTCCGCGTCATAGACCATCGCATCGAAATCATACGGATCGGTCATCACCGGAGTGTGAACAAAGTTGTGGAAGTCAGGTGGCGAACTCGACTGCCATTCCAGCGAGGCGGCTTTGAACGGGTTGCCGCCGACGCGCGGGCCGCGAAGAGCTGCGTACAAAAGAACGGCAAACGACAAAACGATTCCTATACCAAGCACAAACGCTCCAATCGTCGACCACTGGTGGAAAATTTGAAATTCAGGATCGTAAGATGCATATCGTCGGGGCATCCCGCGAGCACCCATTACAAACTGAGGAAAAAAAGTCAGGTTAAAACCGCAAAAGACCAGTAGACATCCGACACGTCCGAGGAAATCGTTGTACATCCGACCGAACATCTTCGGCCACCAGTGGAACAAACCTCCCAGCAGCGCCGTCAGGGTTCCACCCACCATCACAAAGTGAAAGTGAGCGACAACAAAGTATGTATCGTGCAGGTGAATATCGGTAGAAAGGCATCCAAGGAACAAGCCGGTCAGTCCACCGATACCGAACAGAAAGATGAACGACATGGCGTAGCACATTGGCGTCGCCAGCGAAATCGAACCCTTGTACATCGTCGCCAGCCAGTTGAAGACTTTCACCGCTGACGGAATGGCAACCGAGAACGTGATCGCACTGAAGATCAGCGAGACAACCATCGACTGGCCGGCTGTAAACATGTGGTGGCCCCAAACCAGGAAACCGAGCAGGGCGATCGCGACGCTGGAAAAAGCAATGAACGAATAACCGAACACACGTTTCTGACTGTAGACCGCAATCAGTTCGCTGATTATACCCATCGCGGGCAGAATCATGATGTAGACCGCCGGGTGCGAATAGAACCAGAAAAAGTGCTGGAACAGAACCGGGTCGCCACCGTACTTCGGATCAAAAATTCCGATGTGCATTGTGTACTCGGAAAGCAGAAGCAGCAGCGTGATGCCAAGCACGGGTGTTGCCAGAATCTGAATGATCGACGTTGCATAAAGTGACCAGAGAAACAGCGGCAGCTTGAACCAGGTCTGTCCGGGCGCACGCATCGTATTGATCGTAACCAGAAAGTTCAACCCGGTAAAAATCGAACTGAATCCGAGTACAAATGCGCCGCAGGTCGCAAACAGAACACCGGTTTCAGTCTCGATGCTGTACGGTGTGTAGAACGTCCAGCCCGTATCGAGACCGTATCCGGTCAGGATCGCAAGGATCAGCATGCCGGTTCCGAGCAACCACAGATAGAAACTCGCCAGATTCAAACGCGGAAACGCAACATCTTTTGCGCCAAGCATCATCGGTAACACAAAGTTTCCGAGCGCAGCAGGGACACTTGGAATGATGAATGAGAAAACCATGACGGCACCGTGCAGGGTGAACATCTGGTTGTACATCTTGTTGGATAGCATTTTGCCATCGAACGTCCACAGATGCATTCGCAGCACCAGTGCGAAAATTCCGGCAAGCATCAGCGCTATGGTCACACCGATCAGGTACATGATCCCGATTCGTTTATGATCCAGCGTGAAGGCCCACGATTTCCAGCCGCTGCTGCAGTTAAGGAAATTATTTGCTTCCGCATTGCCGAAAAGCTGTTGTCTTTGTTCTACGCTAACCATGGTTTCAACCTTTTTTGACCGCGGTTGCGGTCGGACCTGACTCTGCTGTTGATTCTCTACTAATGTTGAGTCTCTAAGACTGGTAAATCTCCAGGACAAACCGGCCTGCCTAGCCGTCGTCTGATTCCGCCTCTTCGCCTTCAGCCGTCTCATTCTCATCCGCTTCATTCGTCTCTTCTGCGCCCTCATCGACTTCGACCGCTTCTTCATTCTCTTCGTCGCCCGATTCATCCGCCGGAGCACCTTCGCGTTCTCCTTTGGCCTTCGGGTCTCCGCCCTCTTTGAGATACTTCAGGAAGGCAATCACATTATCGACATCCTCGGGAGTCAGTTTGCCTTCAAACGAGTTCATCTTCGGCTCATAGCCTTCCACGATCTGTGTGTTCGGATCCATGATTGACTTAAGCACATAATTCTCATCAACCGTGACCGTTGAACCGTCGGTCAAGTTTTCCAGCGTGCCCCAAATCGCGTTCAGTGCGGGACCGGTCGCGGCAACACTGTCAATCTTATGACAGCCAGAACAGTTAATTTTGTAGACTCGCTCACCGTTTTTCCACGGCAGATACTTCCCCTCATCCCAGAGTGTTTTCGCATCCCGAAGCTCTTCGTTCACGTGGACTTCGCAGACCGTTCGCATGTTGGAGTGTTCGTCGCCGCAATACTCCGCACATGCGACTCGATATTCTCCGAGCTTGGTCGGCATGATATAGGCATAGGTGTAACGGCCCGGAACAACGTCGACCTTCTGCCGGAACGCCGGCACATACATGCTGTGGAGAACATCATCGGAACGCATGACCAGTTTTACGGGCTGGTCCATCACAAGATGCAGTTCACCGGAAATATCACCGTTTGGGTACGTGAATTTCCAGTTCCATTTTGAAGCGGTCACCTGGATCTCTTCGGAATCCTCACGGGCGACACGGCTATTGAAAAAGCCCGATGCACCTTCCCAGAAGATATAAACCAGCAACAAACTCGGCAAAACCGACCAGACAATTTCGATCAGCGTATTGTGTGACGAGCTGGGCTGCGGATTGATTTCGTTTCCGATCCGCCGGTAACGGATGCAAAAGTAGATCATGACCGCGACGATCGCCGCAAAAAAGACCACGCAAATCCAGAAGATCGCCATGTACAGGCTATCAACCTGCGGCGCGAACGCGGATGCCTGCTCCGGGAACCAGTACTCCGACTGCCCGAACCAGGTATTGCTCGTGCGCTCCAGAGCATGCTCGGGAACCGGGTTATCGTGAGTCTGGGCGCGAACAATCTCCCGTTTCTGTTCGAGAGATTGTGCCGTCAGCATGGTCAGGTAGTTGATCATTGAATCAGTCTTTAACTCGGTCGTTCTAAATCAGTTGGACTTTTCAGTCTTAACTCTGAATCTGTTCAATTTGAATCTCGCCATCGTGCGGTCGCTAAAATCAAGTCGGTTTAAGCCGCACCCGGAACCGCTGGCGAAGAGCCATCGCCGGATTTCTGCCGCCGTCCTCTGCGGAAAAACCAGTACGGAACCAAAGCGCTCAGGAGACAAAGAACCGTAATTCCGCCCCCAATCCGCATCATCGCCATCGCCTGAAACGTATATTTGCCTGACGATTCGTCAAACACGAAACAGCCGATGCCGTAGCTCAAGCGATTGATCGGCGAACCGATTTTCCCTTCAGCCGACTCCACCAACGCCCGCTCAATCGTGACCGGTTCATAGTCGAGGCCGTGAATGTACCGGACGATTTTTCCGTCAGGCGACAACAGAATAAAAACCGGCAAATGAGAGTACAGCTTCTGCGACCGGATGTACCTGTATCCGAACCCGCATTCGTCGGCCATGTATTCAATCTCATTGAGGTCACCCGTCATGAAATGAAAGCCGTCGTCGGTACCCCTTTTGTTGTACAGCTTCGTATATTTCTCTTTGGTCTGTCGGGCTCGCGAGCTTTGTTCCAGCGGATCGATCGAAATTGAAACCAGCTGAAAGTCTTCACCGACTTTGAAGTCCACTTCCCGCAACGCCAGAATCATATTCTCCAACTGAACACTGCAAAGCTTCGGGCAGTCCGAGTAGTTGAACGACAGCATCACGGGCTGGCCCTTGCTGAAATATCGCTTCAACTGCACGTGGTTGTTTTGCTCGTCATGAAAGTACGTGTCGAGGTCGATCGTGTAGCCGGTCCGCTGCGTGATTTCCACGTCCTGCGCGGCGCGGGGCAGGTTCTCATTGTCCCGTTCAGGCAACGAGTTGATCTCGTCCAGATCGCTCGTAGTGAGCTCCTCTGCCGGCCGCGCATCTTCCGGAGTCTCCTGTGCGTTCACACGGTTCGCGCAACACAATCCAGCCACAACGGCGAGAATCGCCATGCAACTGGTCGCGTTTCGGACGTATGTATAAGTCTTGCTCATTTTTCCCGGTGAAATTTCTATCTGCTGTGTTCTGCCAACTGTCCGTTGATCAATGATCCGATTGGCTTGAGTTACCACCGAACTCCGCGACAACCTGTTTCATTGCGTCGTCGATCGAAATCGTTTTGTCCGATCCGTCTAGCTCCGCCTTCTGTTTCGTTACCTCAACGGTTGCCGGATAGTTGACAACCTGTTTCCGTTCGCTGTTGAGTTCCCATTTTTCCCACTGGTAACACAAACCCTGCACCAGCGCGATCGTCGCGATGGTCACGATCGTACTTAGCACCCCGACCAGAACAATAACCGGCGTATTGATATCATCGTAATGAGGTTTGCCACCGTTGGCGGAAGCGCCGTGTTTGGAGTTGTGATCAGCCATATTTGTTTGTGCCTTCGCAGGCCGCTTAAATTCGTGTTAGCTCACTAATTGCCTTGAAGCCATTTCAATTTTCAAAGCGTCTCAATGAACGTTCTTAAAGATTCTTGAAATTCAATGCTTCACCCAGCCGGGGATCCTGCAACGGAACCAGCGGACGCCGACCGGCCACCAGGCAGAACATCGTGATATATAAACCGATCATGCCGACCGCACACGGCACATCGACAAGCGGATTGAAATCATAGGTGTGACTGTCGAACAACTGCGGCATGATGATCCAGTAGTGATCGATCCAGTGAATTGCCAGAATGTAGATCGCGGCTCCAAACAGGAATGTCCTGTTGCGACGCACCGTCCGAGCCATCAGGCCCAGGAACGGAATGAACAGGTGCCCGACCAGCAACACGATCGACAGCGTTTGCCAGCCTGTCCACGCACCGTCGATGGGATTAATCCGCCACGCGTACCAGAATGTTTCTTCTGGAATATTCGCGTACCAAATCAGCATAAACTGGCTGAACGCGATGTAACCCCAGAAAAACACGAACGAAAACATCAGCTTGGCCAGATCGTGATAATGTTCAATTGTGATTTCGTCTGTCACGCGACCGCCACCCTGCAATATCAATCCCGTAAGCGTGATTACCGCCAGTGCACTCAGGAATGACCCGGCAAAAATGTAGACCGGCCACATCGTGCTGAACCAGAGCGGCGCGAGCGACATTTCGAAATCGATCGAAGAGAAAACCAGCGTCGCGGCAAACAGGATCATCATCCAGGTGCTGCTGCTTTGCATCTTCAACGATAGTCGCTTGTCGCCCGTCTCGTCCTGCTGCAATGAATTCTTCCAGAAGAAAAATGCCATCAGCGACCAGATCACAAAGTAGCCCACGACGCGAATCGTGAAAAACGCGGGGTTCAAGTATTTGTTTTTGGCTGATTCGATTGGTGGAATCAGACCGGACTCCTGAATTTCAGCGACTTCGGCTGCCGAGTGATCCGACGGCATGACTGAATAACCGTCCTGCGTCCAGGGATAAAGAACATCGCTACCCGTCAGCAAAACCGGCAACACGATCGGCAAGGCCAACAGGAACATCGGGATGATGCACATCGCAAAAATTTCCGCCAGCCGTCGAAGCGTTACGCTCCAACCGGCCCGCGTCAGATGCATGATCAGCACGAAGAACAAACAACCGAGTGTGATCGTCAGCAGGAAGCAGAAATTCACCAGATAGGCGAACGAAAACTGTTTGAACCCCTTCTCGAACTCCAGACCGGAATCAAACAACGTCATTGCTGCGGTAACTCCGAGCCCGATCGCGCCGAGGATCAATCCGATCACCATCGTCCGGCTATAGCTGTCGCTGAGCGTGATGATCGGGGAAGTAATTTTTGCTGGTCGAATGTTATGCATATCTGCGACTGTCTGGTTTCAGTGACCGTCTGTCTGTATTGGTGTTTGTTCTGTTCAGCAAACGCTACGGCTGCGTGTCATCTGCTTCAGCGTCCGCTTCTTCAACTGGAACCAGCGGAGGAGGAGGTTCGATGCCCGTTTCCTGCAACGCCTTAACGTAGGCAACAATTGCCCAGCGGTCGGCAGCGGGAATCTGATCCCGATACGGGCCCATCGTTCCGCGTCCGTTAGTGATCGTGTCAAAAATCCGGCCAACATGATTCTCTTTGACCTCCGGATCGTGCAGCGACTTCGCTGTCGTCCAGGCCGCGTTGCCCGTCGCGTTCAGAGCCATCGCACGTGCGTTCACCAGCCCGTCGCCGTTGCCCGAGTAGCCGTGACAAACCGAGCAGTAAATATCGAACCGTATTTTGCCCCGTGCCAGAAGTTCCGCATTCACTTCGACGCCTTCAGGAAACGCTGACATCCATTCGGGCTCTTCAACTTCCGGCTCCTGTGCAGCGTCATCGTCGTTATTCTCTTCGTCATTGATCTCTTCATCGTCCTGCAAGCCGGTTCGCACCTCATTGAGAACCCCAACATCGCGCAGGCTGATTGAACTCAATTCGCCGCCTTTGCGAATACCGGTTGCGTACTCACTGTTGACGTTCGCATCATTTCGCGAAATCGTCCCTGGAATTCGCGGACGCATCGCCCGCAGGTCTTCAAACAGATAGTCCACATCACCCTTGTCGCTGGCAAGGTTCGGGCCGATCTGCTGAGGTTTGAATTTTTCCTGCCAGTCCATGTCAGGCATGAAGTGCAGGCGTGGTGCGTCGTTGGTCATTCCAACCGCTCGGAAAATCAGTGTCGGCGGAAGGAACAGCAAAAACAGGCCGACAAGACCTGCGACCCGGACCCAGGACGGCATCTTATGATCGGTCAGGTCTTCGTTGACTTCTTCAATCGCTGTCGCGCCCCAGTCGTTAAACTGCGTTTCCAACTGGCCCCGGTCAAACTGTTTGTCTTTTGCTTCAACCATCAGGAAAAAGCGGTCGTTCGTTGCCCGTTTGAATCGCGACACCCGATGCAGCGGATTCGCAAACTTCGGCAGCTTGTTCATGATCCACATCCCGAAGAATGTTGCGAATGCACTCGAAAGCACGATCACTTCAAACGCCACCGGAATGTTGGCCGGCAAACTGAACCAGGGCTTGCCGCTGATATTGAAGTTGTAGCCCGGAAATATCGGCGACCAGTCACCCGCGTTCGCGTAGTACTGCATCCCGAGACCGATCACGACTGCGCTCAGGCCCACGGCCAGCACGATGAACGGCAGGAACGTCCGCTTGATTCCGATTGCCGGATCGATTCCGTGAACCGGAAACGGCGAGTAGGCATCCATCTTTTTGTAGCCGAACTCGCGGGCGTTGTCACAGGCTGCGACCAGCGTATGCGGATCATCGAACTGCGCAAGCATGCCAACGAGTTTCACATCGTTTTCTGCGTTCGTGTTTTCTTCAACCATCTTTTATCTCTTTATGATTCGTCAGCCTTGGGTCGTATCCGCCGCCGCGCCAGCGAGCCCCTCGGGCACACCGTCATTAGTTGTTCACAATTTTTATTCACTATTAATTATTCATCTCGCATCTTCACAGCGACCAACCTCTAGTGAGCCGCAGCGATTTCTCCATCCTCATGATCATGCCCGTCACCATGCTCGTGATGAGTCTCGGGTATCACGTTCTTGACCTCCGAAATCGCAATCAACGGGAGGAAACGGCAGAACAACAGGAACAGCGTCGTAAACAAACCGAAGCTTCCAATCAGCATCATGATGTCGAATGCCGTCGGGCGGAAATACGCCCAGCTTGATGGCAGGAAGTCAGCACACAGCGACGTGACCGTGATCACAAAACGCTCGAACCACATTCCGATGTTCACGAAAATACAAACCACCACCATCATCCACGGTGTCGTCCGGATCTTCTTAAACCAGAACAACTGAGGAATCATTACGTTGCAACTGACCATGATCCAGTAGGCCCACGCGTACTTGCCGAATGCCCGGTTTACAAACGCAAACTGCTCATACGACACACCTGAATACCAGGCGATAAAGAACTCGACGCCGTAGGCTGTACCGACCATCAGACCGGTGGCCATGATGATCTTATTCATGTTTTCCAGGTGGCGAATCGTGATCAGATTTTCCAGCTTGAACATTTTCCGCGCCGGAACGAGCAACGTAACCACCATCGCAAAACCACTGAAGATCGCACCGGCCACAAAGTAGGGCGGGAAGATCGTCGTATGCCAGCCGGGAAGCTGCGAAACCGCAAAGTCGAAACTAACAATCGTATGCACACTCAAGACCAGCGGCGTCGCCAGTGCGGCCAGAATCGTGTAGGCCATCTCGTATCGATGCCAGTGTCGGGCCGAGCCGGTCCAGCCCAGCGACAGCAGGCTGTAAATACATTTTTGAATCCTACCTTTGGAGCGATCACGGAATGTCGCGATATCAGGAACCATTCCCATATACCAGAACAGCAGCGAAACCGTCGCGTAGGTCGAAACCGCAAATACGTCCCACAACAAAGGACTGCGGAAATTCGGCCACATCGCAAGGTGCTCCGTCGGGATCGGGAACAGCCAGTAAAACGCCCAGACGCGACCAATGTGAATCCCCGGGAACAACCCCGCGCAAACAACCGCGAAAATTGTCATCGCTTCCGCCGCACGATTGATACTCGTCCGCCAGTTCTGACGGAACAGAAACAGAATCGCCGAAATCAGCGTTCCGGCATGACCGATACCGACCCAGAACACGAAATTCACAATCGGCCAGCCCCAATAGGCCGGGTTGTTGTTTCCCCAGATCCCCGTTCCTTTCATCAGCAGGTGGCCGATACAGCCGCCCAGCATCAGCAACAAACCAATCGCTGCACCCAGAACCAGGTACCAGATGCGAGGGGGCCTTTCCGCTTCCCAGATCGCGGTAACTGTTTCTGTAACACCGTTGTAATCGAGACCACCCAGAACCAGCGGAGCGCGTTCGCCCGCGTCCTCGGTTGTAAAGTTGTCCAGATCCGGATCAATCGTCGTTGCCATTGATTTCAGTCTCGTATGAGTCTGTTCGTTTGTTGTTGTGTTCTTCTGCTCTTGCGACCGCCCCGAACGCTGTCCCGATCGTCATGATCAACCAGCGAAGGATGCGGGTTGCGAACCCGGGCCAGATACTGTGTCCGGGGATGATTGTTCAGTTCTTCCAGCATCGTGTACGCACGGGGGCTGGCGTGACCGATCGCAGCCGAACTCTTCGGGTTGTTCAAATCACCGAAGCCAATCGCCTGAGCTGGACAAACGTCCTGACACGCGGTTGTGATTTCATTCGCACCAACATCGCGATTGCCATCGACCTTCGCGTCGATTTTGGCGTTCTGAATTCTCTGCACACAGTACGTACATTTCTCCATCACTCCGCGACTACGAATCGTAACCTCCGGATTCATCATCAGATTCTGCAGCGCCCGATCTCCTTTGGGCAGCTTGTCCGCGCCCGGATATTTGATCAACGTGACCGCATCTGAATAGTTAAAGAAGTTAAACCGACGAACTTTGTACGGACAGTTGTTGCCGCAATACCGTGTCCCGATACAACGGTTGTAAACCATGTCGTTCAAGCCTTCGCTGCTATGAACCGTCGCCGCAACCGGGCACACCTCTTCACAAGGAGCATTCTCGCAGTGATGGCAGGTCACCGGCTGGATCGCCACCTGCTGATCGCTGTTTTCAGCTGCATTCTTGTTGTAGAGGTTTTTGCCGAAGTAGCGATCGATTCGCATCCAGTGCATTTCGCGACCGACCATCACCTGCGATTTTCCAACGACAGGAATATTGTTCTCCGCCTGACAGGCAATCACGCACGCGTTGCAACCGGTGCATTTATTGAGGTCAATCGACATCCCCCACGCATGGCCCGTCGTCCGGTCCTGCCGGTAGATCTCACGTGCCCCCGGAGTAATATCGAACAGTTCGTGATGCATATGAAACGCTTCAGGCCACTGATGCTTGTGACCATGATCGTCCGGATGATCGCCCTCTACAGCAGCGACTGCACCAGCCGCCAAAGGTGTGGCCGGAGCAACATTGTTCAAGACAGGCAGCGAACCGTCAGCCGAATCAAAGCCGCGCCGCTTCAGCGATTCCAGTTTTGAATTCGAGTTTGACGAAAGAGCGTCGATATCGGCGTACTCTTCGTCGTGATCGCTGTGGTCGTGATCGCTGTGGTCGTGATCGCTGTGATCGCTGTGGTCGTGATCGCTGTGGTCGTGATCGCTGTGGTCGTGATCGCTGTGATCGTGGTCGCCATGGTCGTGACTGCTGTTTTTTGTCAGAAACTCGCGATAACTTTCAAACGAACCTTCGCGGATCATCGAACTACGATCCGACTCGCTCTTATTCGGATTCCGGAACATCCGGTTTTCAATTTCATCCGTCCCGACTGCGTCAAAATCCCATGGCTCCTGAATCGTTGCCAGCCGGTATCTCGTACCCGATGATCTCACGGTTGCCGACGACGCGACATACCAGTCTGCTGCGGAACGAATCACTCCGGCATCGACACCAATGTTGTCGGCACCTTCAGTATTTCCGCCCACGCGACCCGCCTCAGTTCGCCCGTATCCGAGTGCGACTCCGATCGAACCGTCCGCTGTTCCCGGAATAATACAAACCGGCATCTCCTTCAGAACGCGATCCCCGACCTCGATCGACGCGAGAGTTTCGCCGCGAACGCCCAGCTTCTCAGCCGTTGCCGGGCTCATCAGCGCAGCGTTGTCCCAGGTGATCTTTGTGAAGAAGTCCGGCAACTCCTGAAGCCAGGCATTGTTCGCGAATCGTCCATCATAAACCGAACTGCTCGGAGTAAACACGACTTCCAGTGAACCCGCGTCCCAGTCATCTGCGACCGCATTCCAGTCGCCCGCACCCTCAAGCTCAGCCACATCGCCGCAACTTGCATCGACGACTACCGCCGCGCTATCGGGGACAAAACCGTTTCGAACCGCGTTGTTCCAGCTGTCACCGCGCAAGCCAAGCGTCTCCTGAACCAGCTCCATGCCCGGCACAGGAATCTCACCTCGCTTGACCTCTATTTCGCTCAACTCGACTTTCTGACCGGCAACTCCGGCCAGCAATTCCGCGATCGACGGCGAACCGAACAGCGGGCTGATCAGCGGCTGCGAAACACAAACCGATCCATCGTAAGCAAGTCCATCCCCCCACGCCTCAAGACCGTGAGCGATATCGGAAACGGTTTTGCAAACCAGCGACGTTTCGTTCTTTGCCTGCGTCAGGTGTACCGTGTTACCACACTTCCCGATCGCTTCGGCAATATTCAACTCGCGTGGCGCGCCATAAACCGGATTGCCTTCGAGAATAACCAGCGATTGAAACGCACCGCCATCCGCCTGCTTTACGAAGTCAGCAATCGACTCGAGCATCGGAGGACGATCTGCATCAGCCGGCTCGGTAAACCTGACCGCCGCTCCGTTGTTCTTCAGCACTCCATTAAGCGCGTGAACCGCAGCGTGAACTTCCGGCGCCTGACGTTCGCCACAGATGACGACGCCGGCCCCTTCTGCTTTTTTCAAATCCTCAGCCATCGCGGCCAGCACCTGCTCGCGATAGGGCAGGGAGGTATCCACCGGCTTGCCGCCCGCAGCAACCGCAGCTGACAGTGCCGCAACAAACTTCGGCATGTCCGAACTTCGCATCGAAATCCGGTGATCCGCCGCACCGCCGGTCGTTGAGTACTGACTTTCGACAACATACATCCGACACATGTTTTCCGAGTGATCAACGTCGCGACCTGCAGCAAACTTCCGGTTGTTCGCAATCACATTGGCATCCATCATCAACGGGTCCGCATCGATCGAAACAATGACCTTCGCCTTATCCAGCTGGTAGTGCGGACGCAAAACTTTGCCGAACGCAGCTTTCGCGCCCGCCCGCGCGTTGTCGTCGCTGATCGAAGCAAACGTAAACCACGAAGCACCTTTTGATTCCAGATTTTTCTTCAGCCGCATGACCGTCGGCGAACTCAACGGACCCGATAGAATCGCGACTCCCTTCAGCGAACCGGCATTCAGCACACCCAGTGCACCCGCAACGTCGGCACGAGTCGCATCAACAAGCTGACCGCCTTCGTTTTTCTTCGGGCCGCGCAGACGATCCGGATCGTACAACTCCAGAATCCGCGCCTGAGTAAACGACGTTGACGCGGCACCCGTGTATTCGTGATCCGGGTTGCCATCCAGCTTGACCGGACGCCCGTCAAAGCAAGTCGCCAGAACCGGCTGGGCAACGCCGCCGAAGTCCAGCATCGTCGCGAATTTTTCCGTCTTGCCCGGCACACGATTTTGAGGTCGGAACGCAAACGGCGCGATCGTTTCCTCCTGATAGCGACAGCCAACCGCGCCTCCCAGAGCAAGCGACGCACCCATCAACTGCAACCAGCGACGTCGTGACACGCCATCGGCCAGCACATCGGTCGCCGAACCGAAATCGCGATCAACGGCATCGCTCAACAGCGAATCGTTCTCGACAGTTTCCGGACGGGAGAAATCAAACGTTTTTGAATTTGGTTTATTCATCTTGGCTTCTATTTCGCGCTGACTAACAACTTCGCACGGACTCTGCTTTTACAGCCTCTACCGATGGCATGTCGAACAGTTGATGTTCGTATTAATATCCAGTGCCTCTTCCCATTCCGCACCATACGCTTCCCAGTCGGGCTTGCCGTCCTCGCCCTCGGGCGCGACAAAATCGAGCTGAGTCACAAGTTCCGGATCGCGAATGTTCTTTGTCGGATTACGATGACAATCCAGACACCACTTCATCGAAAGCGGCTCGACCTGCCTTACGATGTCCATCTTGTCAACTCGACCGTGACAGGAAACACAACTGACACCACGGTTGATATGTACGCTGTGATTGAAGTAAACAAAATCGGGCACGTCATGCACACGCTCCCACTCCATCGGCTCACCCGATTCCAGCGACACCCGGATCGGCTTCAGCAAATCACTTTCAGGATGCACGACCGCCAGGGTCTCACCCGGCTTGACGCGATCTGAACCGTGACAGTTGCCGCAGGTCGCGGAAGGAGGAATCGCAGCGTGACCGGCTCTTTCGACAGTGTTGTGACAATACCGGCAGTCCATCTTCAGTTGCCCGGCATGCAGCTTGTGACTGAACGCAACAGGCTGAGTCGGCTGATGTCCAACATTAACAACAAGAGGGTGCGAGGCAAAAAACCCGACCGTAGCCAGATAGCCGCCAACCGCAAGCGCACCTCCGGTCGCCAGAAGCACAAACCGGTTGACCCAGTTCGGGAAATAGAATTCTTGCATTTAAATTCGCCGGAGCAGTTATTTGCAATGGATGAGTATAAGCAACAAAAGAACAACAGCATCAAAATTGACTGAATCCGCTGCCGGCAACTTCGGGAACTGAAAACCACCCGAAAGGGCTGTCTCCGGAATCCTTGCCTGTCACTTTGCGAAAACCGCGAAAACACGGCAATTCGCCACCTTTAGAACCGCAAAATCTAAGTCAAATCCACACTATCGTCGAGAGGGTAATTGGTCGCATACTTTGGGGGGGTGACACAACGCGTTCGCCTCGGTTTTTGCCGACTGACTGCACCCCCCCTTCGGGAGGGCCGGGCCTGAGCGAGGGGAGGAGCTGCAAGGGTCATTTAGCGCCGGCAGGTTCGCTTCGACCTCTCCGGTTCGCATCAAATGAGTTCCGGTCAGCAAGACACGGTAGGCATAGAGAACCTGCTTAGCCCGTTTTTGCTCCTGTCTTCTCGAATGGCTGCCCGATCCCGGGCCGCATGAAAAATTCTACGTGTCGCTGTTCGCAAGGTGCAAGTACGATCCGGCCATCAAGGGCTCGCAAAAATCCAGCATGTGACGATTCCTGACTGACAAGGACATGTTGATCTACAAAATCCGTCAGCTCGAGTTCCCCCTCGGGAACTACCTTGTCAAAGGAGCCGAAGTTTCCGACGAAACACTCGCGTTGTATATCAATCCCAATCCGCGTTACATGCGCAAGACAACGTTCTTGCTCGTGAGCGAATTAATGAAGCTGCTGGAAAACGAGAACCAGCCGTTCAATCCGCATTCCGATGCAATGACTTCTGCGCACAAATCGCGCAGCCGCTCAGTCTTCGTCGACTTCGACATCGATCTCAACCGACCGCCGCGTGTATTCCGTCGTCAACTGCTCCTGGTCTTCGCCGCTCACCGAATCATCCACGATTTTGATTCCGTAATAAATCGGCAGCTCCGGATACCCCTCTTTTCGCTTAACCGGGTCGGCTGGCAGATCAGCATACGCCGGATGCAGCGGCCACATGTCGTTGGAACAGGGCAGGCCGTAGTAATGATCAAACCCCTGGCCGGGTGGCAGAAATTCCGGTAACGCGGTTCCGAGATGCCACTTGCCGAAACAGGCCGTCGCGTAATCTTTTTGTTTGCAAAGTTCGCCAAGCGTCATTTCGGATTCGCTCAGCCCCATTCGCGACCTCGGCCCGATCGCACCCGAAAATCCAACACGATTGTGGTAACAACCGGTCAACCGCGTTGTCTCGATCGCCAGTTGAATTCTGAGCGAAAACTCTCGACTGCCAGTCGCAGCAAGACAAAACAGTAATCGCCAGGATGCAGCCCAGGACCAAACGGATCTTCTGAACAATACCCCGGGCAGAACTGAAAGTAATAAAACTCATTCGTCACCTGATTAATTCGATTCTGAAGCGAACGCGGAATCCTGACGCGCGGGCATTATAGCTCATCGAGAGTCGTCGATCGCTCCGCGATCACAACGTAGTTCCTCAGGGCAACGACTACGGCACAATGCGTCCACGGATTGGGGCCGGCCCGTCACGCAAAATCGGCCCGGATCGCATCACCACGGGGCGCAGACGAATCCGTAATTCGACGTTAAAAATGGTTCCGCCCCAATCACGACGCAAGAATCTGAACCAACCCTCAAATTTACTGCAAAAACGGAGTACAAAATGAGCAACCCTGTCGTCGGCATCATCATGGGCAGCGATTCTGACTGGCCGAAAATCAAGGCGGTTGCCAAAGCTCTTGACGAGTTCGGCGTCAGCTACGAAGTCGCCGTCATGTCGGCCCACCGCACGCCGCACCTGGTTTCAGAATACGCTACCAGTGCTGACCACCGTGGTTTGAAGGTCATCATCGCAGCCGCAGGCGGGGCGGCTCACCTGGCCGGTGTCGTCGCGGCGCACACATCACTGCCTGTAATCGGATTGCCCGTTCCTACTGCTGAGCTAGGCGGTCTCGACTCACTGTTGTCAATCGCGCAAATGCCGGGCGATGTTCCGGTCGCGACGATGGCAGTCGGCATGGGCGGTCCGCGGAACGCCGGACTGTTTGCCATTCAGATTCTTGCCACTGCAGACCCGGAACTGAAAGCTGCACTGGCTGAGTTCAAAACGAAACTGGTCGACAAAGTCGCCGCGCGAAACGAGCGACTGCAAGCACAGCTGTGAACAAGCATCCGTGGATAACCAGGTTCCGCGCTCATGCACCGCTCCGCTACACGATCGCAAAATAGTCCTGAAGGGACGGCTCTAATCCAGCAGTCGCGTTGGCTTCCAGCCGACGCAACGTGATTCGTCAGCAGGATGCCAACGCTACGTGACAATCCTGTGATGCCGCAAACGAATCGCAATTCGGTCCCGAAATCAATCCCCAGTCTGCTCGCAGCGTTGTGTCGAAGGTTCGGGGGGATAAGCAAAGCAGGTTCGGGGGGATGATGTCGCGCCCGAACCAGCGCATAAAAAACGGGCGGCTTCCGGTCCGCCCGTTCAATTCGTTTTTGCGGGGCAGTTGCCGAGGCAACCCGCCTTTCACACAAAGCACTCTCGCCGTCCAATGGCCGTAGAGTCAATCCACTTCCTTCGTTGATGCGGCAATTACCGCAAAACGATCACACCGGTCCTCCGTTGACCCTACATCCTGTTACGGAAGCTGTAATCGCGATATTCCCTCAAATTGTTCGCCTGTCGACAACTCCATTGCCGGCATAGCAATCCGTGTTTCCTTACGACATGCGGCTGCGCGAAGCCTGCCTTGTTCGCATCGGCAAGAAACAAGGGCGAGGTTCCATCTCCGACCGGGTATGCACCCGAGCCCGAATTCGATCCTTAGTCTCGTCGCCCAGTTTCAAGTGTTTCTTCAAACCGTATCTGCTGCGTCAGCCAATGATCGATTCACCCGTATCTTCTCGCGGTTTCTATTTCCGAGTCGATCCGTGTAGAATCTGCGGAAGTTCATCTGTCGAAGCAAAATCAAGCATCGCGAGAAAATTCGTTCACAGAATCTTTCGTCGCCTGCAAAGTTTTTTGATAGGAGATGAACGGGTCGGCGGGAATCCCGGCTGGCTTGCAACATGAACAACATCGAGTTCTAAACATCGAAGCCGTTCGTTGCTGGTTCGGCCCATTTTGCGAATGAACGTTGCCTTGTCAAGCAACACGATAACAAAAAACATCTGAATCCAATTTCGGACCAGCCGTTTCCATGCACATCGCCATCGGACTGCTTTCAATCGTAAAATTTTCTGTTTCCGACTTGACAGTAGTTTTGCCCTGAAAAAATCGCCGGACGCATTTTCAGAAACATCTGTCAAGCGTCGAACCGTTTTTTTTTTGTCGCCAATTCGATAGGTCAATTTCTTTTTCGGCTGTCCATTGCATAACCGAATTTTATGATCATTTACTGAAAAAATTTGCAGAGTCATGACAGCATTGAAAATTATTTCTTATCCACACCCCACTTTGCGGTATAAGTCAAAAGTCCTCAAACGCGTCGATTCCGATTTGCAAAAAACTGTTTCTGAGATGTTCGAGCTGATGTACGAAGCCCGTGGAATCGGACTCGCCGCCAACCAGGTCGATCTTCCTTTCCAGTTGTTTATCATCAACCTCACCGCCGATGCGGCGGAAAAAGACGAGGAAATGGTCTTCATCAACCCCGTCCTCAGTTCTCCAAAAGGAACCGCCGAAGCAGAAGAAGGCTGCCTAAGTCTCGTCGGCATAAACGCCAACGTTGCCCGACCTGCGCAGATTCACATCTCGGCATTTGACCTCAGCGGCAACGAAATCGAGATGACGGTCGATGGCCTGCTCGCTCGAGCGATTCAGCATGAATACGACCACCTTCAGGGCGTGCTGTTCATCGACCGCGTCAGCAAATCATCAATGAAACAGCTTTCAGACGAAGTTGAGGCGTTCGAAATCGAGTTCGACAGCTTTCGCGAATCCGGCAAGATCCCCGACGATGATACGATCCGCAAAAACCGCGACGAATTCGAACAATGTTATTGTTAATGACGCGTTACAGCTTGGACTTGGGGTCGCACGGAGTGGACGAGGCTACGAGTCCATTGCAGAAAATCAGGTGTTGGACGACTCGTCGCCTACCCACCACCCGAATTCTCAGCTGTCACCATGCACGAGGGAAAAATCCAAAAACGACAATAAGAACAAAGTAGCCAAAGGTTATTCGACGCATCTATGGATCCGTAAGCGAAGCACAACCAATGCCGCGAAGCTCCGACAGCACATAGCCGCGACCGGCAACCGATCAAGCGCAGTGCTCGAAACCGCAGAGCGCCGATAGCAGGAAAACGCTGCAACAAACCAAACACTTCAACAGCACTGACAATCTATGCGAATCATCATGTTCGGAACCGGCCCGTTCGCCGTGCCGACTTTTCAATCTCTTCTCGAATCCGATCATGACGTTCCTGCGCTGGTGACGCGTCCGATCGCCGACGCCGGAAAACGCCGCAAATCCGCCGCCAACCCGACTCGTGACGCAGGCGAAGCAGCGGGAATCAACATTCTCAATCCTGAGGACGTCAACATTGCCGACTCTGTCGCCGCACTTCTTGCTTTTGACGCCGATCTGTTTGTCGTTTGCGACTACGGACAGATCATGTCGAAGGCATGCCTGTCCGCAGCGCGGTTGGGCGGGATCAACCTGCACGGTTCGCTGTTACCGAAGTATCGCGGTGCGGCGCCGATCAACCACGCAATTCTCAACGGCGACGAAACAACGGGCGTCACCGTGATTCACATGTCGCCGCGACTGGACGCAGGTCCGTGTCTGAGCAAAGCTGAAATGCCGATCGGCCCCGATGACACGACCGAAACTCTCGAACCGCAACTTGCCAGGCTCGGAGTCGGACCGGTCATCGACGCGATCAGCGTGCTTGCCGAATGGGACGGCGAGTCACCGATCGGCGAAATCCAGGATCGCTCGCTTGCCACCAAAGCGCCGCGACTGAAGAAATCGGACGGCCGAATCGATTGGACCCAAAGCGCAATACGAATTCGCAATCAGATTCGTGCCTATCAGCCCTGGCCCGGTTCGTTCGCAATATGGGTGTCGATGGTTCGAGGAAAACAAAAACAAACGCGGCTGATTATTCATGCCGCAACGGTGATTGACGAAGCTGACCACTCGGGAAACCAGCTTGCTGGAGACAAATTCGTATCAGAAAACACGGCAGGGATGGATACAAACACGGGCGGCAAACTGGTTCCGGAAGGCTTGAGCCCGGGGCAAGTCGCGATATCAAATGCAGGTGCGCTGGCTATTAAGACAGGCGACGGGTTTCTGTCAATCGAGTTGATTCAACCCGCCGACAAAAACCCGATGCCCATAGCAGATTTTCTCCGTGGAAAACAACCGGGCGTCGGCGACTCATTCACCGGATAACCTTTTCCTTTCGAACTCCAACGGACGTTTCGGTCATTTCAGCAGTCAAATTGAATATTTCAAACTCCTCCAAGTGCTTTGGGCTTTGATCCATAGGCAACTCATTTTGGATTGGCTAGTCTTTGGAACATGTTGATTTATCGAGACACTGGACCAAACAACAATGACGCTTGCCCCGGCGATTGGTTCGACCGAAACCTGGTAACAGGCTTGCAGGCTTTTCATTGCCAGTTTGGTTTCTTTCGGTACAAGGCACTCGAAAAATATGAGAATATATTGCACGAAGTATCGGCTAGGAATTTGCCTGTTCGTTTCGTTCTCGGATCGAATCCTGTTGATAGGCTGACCATTGAAGACATCGCATCACTACTGAAAATCGTCTGCGTTGGCGACAAATCAAGTCTGACAATCGTCGCGTTCGGAAATGCCCTGTTTCACTCGAAAGTTGCTCATGTAACTGATATCAACGGTCGCACATCCGCACTTGTTGGATCGCCGAATCTCACTGCGGCCGGTTTCGGTTCAAACGTTGAGTCCTGGTTGGAGATTTCGCAGACAGAGCAGACAGGCGAATCCCTGCAAGGAATTGTCAAATCGACCAATGCATGGCGCGTATCTGCGAAGGAGGAAGGCGCTTTCCAGGTAAAGACGATTCGGGATGCGGAATCGCTCCTTGCCCAAAAAGTCATTGTTACAAGCAAATCGAAGCGAGCAGCGATTGCGAAATCTCGAAGCGAGTCTGCATTCGAATCCAGCAGTTTGGCAACACGAATAAATCGTTGGAATGCACCAATGACGTCCGGTATGCCGCCGGCTGACGACGAGTTACAAATCGAAACCGTCGAGTATCCGCCTGGCACTGATGACCCAGCCATAGACTCACTTGAGGACGAATACGTTGATGACGCCCCAGTCGTTTTGTTTCGTTGGTGCAAACGACTATCAAAGAGCGATGTCAACAAGAATGCAAGAAATGAGCGCAACTTAATGTCCCTGGTTAAGGGGCCTCGTGGACAAAACCAGGTGATGGATGATTTGGACAATATTCGAAGTCTAATGCTGGTCAATTCGGATTGGGATCAAATACGTGTAAAAGATGAACCTGCCGAATCGGTAGTAATCAATGTTCTTTGTTGTATCGACGGTCATGAACCTACATTCGAAGAACTCGAAGTCGTGCACGCGCCGCACCGGGAATCCGGTCAGGCCAACTATCACACTTGCATTAGATGGAATTCGCGGCTTGCGAGATTATTTAGAAATGCTAACCAGGACGGCTGTTCGGGCTATTGGGCCGTTCTGGAAAAGAACAACCTGGAATTGATAACTCCTACCATTGCACGAAGTGCGCCCAATCCACGCGGCATCGGATTGCATGCCGGGTCTACTTGACTGGAATTCGAGGGATATTCATTCGCCGGTCATTTAGTCGTTGCCGGGCAGACCGCAGCAAGGGAAGCAGCTCGCGATAGCCCTCAATTTGTTCGGCGATCTCAGTATCTGCTGCATGGAGAACTTGCCCCGTGGAATCTCTCTGCCCCCCGATGTCTCGACTCTCCATATCGAGCTTCGGAAGCAGCCTGGCCATTGGCACCAGGGGGATCCTGAGTCGTGCGACTTCGGACGGAACCAGCTCAAGGACGCCTCCGCCATAGGTTCGCCCTTCGATTTCAGACGAGAGGAGTGTCAGTGAATTCTGGAATCCTGCCACCAGGTCGTTAGTCCGGTGCGCAAACAGTGGGAGCATTTCGCCTCTGTAAATCGTGTCCGTTGTAAAAACGTCCGCATCATTCAGTATCAGTCGATGGTACAGGTGTGCGCGCTTCGTCAACAACAGTCTGCCCGATCTAATCTGCGGAACTCGATACCACGGTTCACGGATTCGGCATTTGAAACGAGTATGCAAACTTCGTTCTCTACCAGAATCCAAATACAAAAGAGCTTTTTTGTGTTTTGTCGGATCCGGGCGTTCGGCTGAAAAGTCAAGTATCCATGCCCGGCTTCCGTCTCCTCTGGCAGAAGCATGGTCTTGTTGGGTAAAAATCAACCCGGGGCAATCAGAAGTTCTGGCAAGCAATGGTCTCGCCCAGGGTCGCAATTCAAATTCCTCAACGGTCGCATCATCGATCGTAAAAAACGGATTCGCTCCAGTAACAATCGAAACTTCGATTTTTGCGATGTCGGCGAGGCGGAAAACCTCTTTGAGTTTGCAAGCTTCATGATACGCGCCGATCTCATCCTCAGTAAGCAGATGACGCAGCCATGATTGCGGTGAGGCTTCAACGACGTGTTTCCACCTGATATCACCGGACACGAGATGTTCGCAAAACTTGACTGACCTTCTGTCTCTCGCCTGCCTGGCCCTGACGCCACTTACAACAACCACGTCCTGAAGAATATCTGGAAAGGATTCACGCGGAAAAAGGTCAAGCCGTAGCGAAGCAAAATCGCGGACAAGTCTTTCACGGAATTGCCCGCCGGATACTGTTGAGAACAACTCGTTTGGCAAAACAAGAGCGAACGGAGCCGAAGGCTTCAGCATGTACATGCCTGAGATAGCAAACGGGATCCACAGATTCGAGACCCCTTTCAATTCGAATCCCAATCGACGCATCAGGACTTCGGCATGGGCGCGGTCATCCGTATTTACGAATTGATATCTTACGTACGGCGGATTACCGACCAACGCATCAAACTGCTCGCTCGAATCAATTGCCCAATCCAGGAAACTTCGATTGACAACGGTTCCTTTGATCTTTGCAGCCAATAACGCCTGCGAACATTTTCCAGCCTCTTCTTCCAGGAGCTCGATCGCCTTGACACGACAGTTTTCAATTCGATTTGCGTCGCGAATTCGATCCAGACCTCGGATGAAAGCACCATTGCCTGCGGATGGCTCAAGCCAGGAACAAAGCGACTCGCCCCCCAGGCTTAGAACTCGCCGCAGTGTCCAGTCAACCAGACCGTCTGGAGTGTAGTAGCCACCGCGTAGTTTGTCGGTTGATACATTGTCTATGAGCTTCATGGGCATCCTGCCAGGGTATGTCAAGATCGTTTCATTGCGAGTTTACCGTCGAGTCGCCAGGATTTCGAGGACGGCAAGTTGTACGGCGCCCCGTTTCCAGAAAAAGCACTCCGCTCCAATCGCAATTTTCCTGTCGAACACGGACGGATTCGACAATTCATAATCCGTGTTCGTCACTGATTCATATTTCTGATCAGCCTGCCTCGGTATTCAAACACTCGACCACGATTCTGATTTGCCCGTAGTCGATTTCTTCATTTAGCTCTACAAAAATTTCTTTGAGCGGAACGTCCCTGCCGACGTTCTCGACTGCCGCTGAAACACGGGCAATCGTATCGACATCCACCCATGGCGTCGGATCGGTGATCCCCTTGAAACGAATGTACTCCGACAAATAACCGAACGTCGTCGATTCGGCGCGGCCCATTTTCTGTCCAACCTCAGCGATGGACAGTCCTTGATCAAAGAACGGCATTGCTGCACATGCGGATTTCGAGGGAGTCGTACTCGTCTCGCTGCAACCGTCTTTGCCGCTCGAAGTCTTGCACGTCTTTTCCCTGGCGTCCGGATCCTTGCGGGAAGGCGGGCGGGTCAAACGCGGTGTCAGCTTGCCGTCAAGCAGTTGCAGCCCGCTCTTCGTGATCTTCAAAACGTTGTACTCGCCTTCTTTGGCGAGAAAATCCTGTCCCACCAGTTGCTCAATCCAGTCGCGAATCACGCGCCGGGTGCTGTCTGCAAGTAGACCATGCGTACTGATCGCATCGTGCCGGTTGCGGACAATCCGGTCGTCGCGCGAACCGCAAAGCACCTGCGCAACGTAGCCCGCACCAAAGCGTTCCTGAACACGATGCACACACGAAACGATTTTCTGGCCAAGGGTCAACGGATCATCGACCGTTGGCAGTTGGTCCAGGCAGACGTCACACGCACTACATTCGTAGACTCCGTTCTTGAATTCCAGGCTTTCCCCGAAATGCGCGGCCAGGCTGTGATGCCGGCAGGTCACGCCGTTGCAGAAATTACTGATCGCATGGAGAGATTCAAGTTCAGACGCTTGCGCATTGGTGTGCACAGACTTTTCGATCATTCGTTTCCAGGCAACAACATCTCCACGCGAATGAAACATCCAGCAATCAGCCGGCAGTCCGTCGCGACCTGCACGTCCGCTCTCCTGCTGATAGGCTTCCATCGATTTCGGCATCGAGGCGTGAATCACATAGCGAACATTCGATTTGTCGATCCCCATTCCAAACGCAACCGTCGCGACAATGATCTTCGCTTCTTCGCAAAGAAACATCTCCTGGTTTCGCCGCCGATCATCGGCCGTCATTCCTGCGTGATAGGGCCGAGCCGAAAACCCCAACCCGACCAGCGCGGCCGCCGTGGATTCAACTTCTTTGCGACTGATGCAGTAGATGATTCCCGATTCGTGTTCATGCTGACGGATCACACCGGGAATCTGGTCGAATCCTCCACTTCGCGGTCGCAACTGGTAGTTCAAATTCGGACGATCCATCGATCCGATCAGGATTTCCGGTTCGGCGAGGCCCAGCTGGCCGATGATATCTGCCCGGACTTTTTCTGTAGCCGTAGCAGTGTAGGCATGAATCGCAGTCTCGGGATATTTCTGTTTGAGGATCGACAACCCGCGATACTCGGGCCGAAAATCGTGCCCCCACTGACTAACACAATGCGCTTCATCGATCGCGAAGAAAGAAACGCCGACGCTCTGCAACATCCGGTGAGTCGCGTCGGTCAGCAATCGTTCCGGAGCGAGGTACAACAGATCCAGTTCGTCCGCACGGATCCGGTTGACGACTCGTCGTTCCGCGTCGCGCGAAATCGCACTGTTCAAACAGGCGGCACGGACTCCGCACTTTTGCAACGCATCAACCTGATCTTTCATCAGAGAAATCAGAGGCGAGACAACGACCACCGGGCCGGTCTTCAACGGTTCTTTTCCCTGTGCGTGACCCGGCTCATGCAAACAGACCGCCGGGGCCTGGTAGCAAAGCGACTTGCCGCCACCGGTCGGAAACACAACCAGCGAGTCGCGGCCCGACACCACCGCCTGCATCGCTTGAAGCTGGAGCGGCCGGAATGAATCGTAGCCCCAGATATTTTTTAGTGCCGCAGCAAGCTGCGACTCAACGTTGCTGTTGCGAGTCGCAGCCGCGTCCCGCATCTCTGATTTCTGCCCGCTGTTTTCTTGAATGGGCAGGTCGATCGGGGTCTCGGCTACCGGCTTACTGCGAGGCGACGTTTTTGATGCCGGTATTATTGACGCAGTTTGAATACTCATCTCTTCTCCTTTGTTTGGGGCGCTAACGCCGCAGACGAACAAAGAAAACCGATCCTGAGTTTTCAATCTAGCGCTCACAATTGCGCTACTGACTAAATGTATATGACTGATGCACGATTGCAAGGAGTCGTTCGCAATTTCTTGTGTCTGCCAGCATCGCATCTTGCTTGCGTTTCCAGGTCTGGCAGCCCGACGCAGCCGCGTGGTAAACTGAGCAACCCGGTCGTGACGATTTCGTGATGACGCTGCCTGCATCAACGCAGCCGGGCGACATCCGGTCTCGCGGATCTTTAATCCGAGTTCGACAATTCCAACGCCATCCCGCAAGCCCATGCACAAACTCTATATTGAAACCGTCGGCTGTCAGATGAACATGCTCGACAGCGAAATGGTTGTCGCGTCGCTTCGCCAGCGCGGTTACGAAGTCACCAACAGCATCGCCGCCGCCGACACGCTGCTGTTCAACACCTGCGCTGTCCGGGAACAAGCTGAAAACAAAACCTACAGCGCTCTGGGAAGACTCCGTGGCGAAAAGAAAAACAACCCGAATAAAATCATCGGCGTGATGGGCTGTATGGCGCAGAAAGACCAGGAGCTGATTTTCAATCGCGCTCCGTACGTTGATCTGGTCGTCGGCCCCGGCCAGCTCGCTCAAATTCCCGACCTGATCGAAAAATGTCGCCTGGAAGGCGGACAACACACTGCGATCAGCCTTGGCCGGACCGACGGCGCTGTCAGGGAAATCAAACGGAGCCACGAAACTTTCGACCCGCTGCGTGATCCGACGATGCGACCGACTCCGTTCCAGGCTTTTCTGCGAATTCAAATCGGTTGTGACAAATTCTGCACCTACTGCATCGTCCCGATGACGCGAGGGCCGGAGCAAGGGCGCGACCCCGCACAGGTTTTCGATGAAGCAGTGATCCTCGCCGATCAGGGTTGCAAAGAAATCACGCTGCTCGGTCAAACCGTCAACAGTTACAAACACGTATCGGGAGACGGCACAACCACGCGGCTTGCCGATCTGCTCGTCCGGCTGCACGGGATCAACGGGATCGAGCGAATCAAATTCGTCACGAACTATCCGAAGGACATGAACTACGATCTGCTGACTACGATCCGCGATCTGAAAAAAGTATCACCCTACCTGCACGTGCCATTACAAAGCGGCAGCGACGCTGTCCTCAAACGCATGAAGCGCGGCTATACCGTCGGCGACTATCGCGACATGCTGGCACGGATCAACGAAATCCTCGGCGATGCCGCTGCGATCTCCAGCGACTTCATCGTCGGCTTCTGCGGCGAAACGGACGAAGAGTTTCGGGAGACCGTTAGTCTCGTTGAAGAATGCCGTTTCAAAAACAGCTTCATCTTCAAATACAGCGAACGCCCCGGCACCAAAGCACATTCGGGATTGCCGGATGACGTTCCGTTCCCGGTCAAAAAGCGGCGTAACAACGACCTGCTCGCAGTGCAGAACCGGATCAGCGAAGAGGACAACCAGCGGTTCCTCGGCCAGAGCGTCGATGTACTGGTGGAAGGACCGAGCAAGAAAGCAAACCTCGGCGAAGGGGTTCACGCAGCGGATCTCGAACCGGGCCAGCCGCTACAGTTGACCGGTCGCACTCACGATGACCGGATCGTTGTCTTTGAAGGACAGCCGCGTCTGATCGGTCAGACGATTCCCGTCGGAATCTACGATTGCACCGGGTTCACGCTAATCGGCACTGTTGTTACCGGGCAGGTGACGGGCGATGTGGTTGAGCTGACGGCGTAGCCCTCGTGACATTCGCCTACTGCTTAGAATTGCCTGTTGCAGTCTCCCCCGGCTTCTTTGATTCGCCTCAAAAACAACATGAAAACCGTTTTCTTTGCTCTTGCCGTACTACTTTGCTCGGTCACAACAGCATCGGCTCAAATGACTCCTGTTGAACGGTTAAGCCGGGTTCGAGCCTCCTATTTCAGTTGCAATGACCTCTGTCCTGACATAGAACCCCCGACAGACTTAGAGGAAATCTTTGAAACGACTGGCTTTGGCCTATTCGACGAAACCGCATCTATTGGCAATCCGAACGCCGCCGATATTATCGCAACACAGCACTCCTCCTTCACGTCTGATTTGGTCAACATTCAAACGTTCGCAGAAGTTGATGGGTTCACGATCCCCGATTTCAGATTAAGAGATTCCGATTCATTTACGAGCCTCATATTCAACCTTGAAGAACCCGCCGCATTCCAATTCGCCGGGATGTTTTCTGAAATCGATTTTATAGAATCGTTTTTGGGCACGGATGGAGGCGGCTCCATGGCTTCTTTGACGGGACCCGGGACAAATCTGATGTTTGCCTCGTCTTTTCAAGATGGTGAAATTGTCTTTGACGGAAGCCAAATTGTGGGAACGGCCGAAACTACGGTTTTCGACGTCTCAGGGTTTCTTGAACCTAGTACGTATGTTCTTGAAGTCCTCTCAGAAAGTCACGGCGATATTGATCCCAGCGCATTTACATCCGCGAATGTAACTTTGTCATTTATCACTGTTCCTGAACCGGCACATCTAACGGTGCTTCTGAGTGCCGTCACGTTGTTCATGCTAAGGCGCGGAAGAAAACGGATTTAGTCAGAACTGTCCCCCGTCATTGCACCCTTCACGACATGGGTTGCAACATACTTGATGGCTGCAACATGCGTGTTCACGCCAGGATATCCGTCACCACGTTTCCATGCACATCGGTCAGCCGGTAATCGCGACCCTGAAAACGATACGTCAGCCGTTTGTGATCGACGCCCAGCTGATGCAGGATCGTCGCGTTCAGGTCAAACACTTCGACTGGATTCTCGGTCACGTTGTACGAAAAGTCATCGGTCTCGCCGTACGTGATTCCGGGTTTGATCCCGCCGCCCGCCATCCAGATCGAGTAGTTTCGCGGGTGATGGTCGCGACCGTAATTGTCTGCCGTCAGTTCGCCCTGACAATAAACGGTGCGCCCGAACTCGCCGCCCCAAACCACGATCGTATCGTCCAGCAAACCTCGCTGCTTCAGGTCCATCACCAATGCAGCCGAAGCCTGGTCGGTATCCATGCATTGCTTGCCCATGTGATCCGGCAAATCGTTGTGCTGATCCCAACCCATGTGAAACAGCTGGATAAACCGCACGCCTTGCTCAGCCATCCGTCGGGCGAGCAGACAGTTCCGCGCGTACGTTCCCGGCTTGTGGACATCCGGGCCGTACATCGCCAGCGTCTCTTCGGTTTCGTCGGAGATATCAGTCAAATCGGGAACGCTGGTTTGCATTCGATAGGCGAGTTCGTACTGGGAAACCCGCGCGAGGATTTCCGGATCGGGAAGCGACTCATGCCGGATTCGGTTGAGCTCGCCAAGATCATCCAGCATGTCACGTCGCAATTGCGAAGTACAACCCGGCGGGTTATCGAGATAAAGCACCGGTTCATTGCCGCTGCGAAGTTTCACACCTTGATGCTGAGCCGGCAGAAATCCGCTCCCCCATAGCCGGTCGTACAACGGCTGACCCGCCGCGCGACCGGTCCCGCGCGAAACCAGCACCGTGTATGCGGGCAGATTCTCGTTGACTGTTCCCAGCCCGTATGCGACCCAGGATCCAATGCTCGGCCGGCCGGAAATTTGAAACCCGGACTGACAGAACGTAATCGCCGGGTCATGGTTGATCGCTTCGGTCTTCATCGATTTGATGATGCAGATGTCGTCAGCGATTTTGGCCGTCTGCGGCAGCAGTTCGCTAATCCAGTTTCCCGACTCGCCGTGTTGAGCAAAGTTAAAGATCGATTTCGCAATCGGGAACTTATCCTGTCCGCTGGTCATTCCGGTCAGTCGTTGTCCGTCCCGAATCGAGTCAGGCAATTCGGTCTCATGCAGTTTTTCGAGTTCAGGTTTCGGGTCAAAAGTTTCAAATTGTGACGGTGCACCGGATTGAAACATGTAGATGACACGTCTTGCGCGCGGAGCAAAATGCGGCAGGCCCTTAAGTCCAGGTAATTCATCGAGTCCCGGCAATTCATCGAGCCCCGGAGATTCATCGTCAGCCGACAATCCACCACCCAGCATCCCTAGCGCAACCGCGCCGAGTCCAACCTGCGAGTTCTTGAGAAACTGCCGGCGGTTAAAGCGTTGAACATCACGTAGACCGAAATTCATTCCGCTTGCCTTTCTCTTACTAGTAACTACTCAGCGGGATCAACGATTCTTTGTCTGGCAACCCGAGGCCTAGCAAGGGCGCGGTCTTTGACCACGCGTCCCTTGCTTACGCTGCCGGTTTCCCGAATCGTTACACTTTTTATGGTACTCTCCGAGCAGGAATTTGGATTTCACTCACGCGTAATCGTCTCATCTAAATTCAATAGCAAACTCGCGACCGACGTAAATGCAGCCAATTCAACCGCGTCAATCTCGTCATTCACGGGAGACTGACCAACCGAAATCAACTTGAGGGCCGCTTCCGGATCCTCTGCAAACTGTTTGCGGTAATTTTTCAATGCGCGTTCTAGTACGGCCAACTCGCGCACGTTCGGCTCGCGAAGCGTTGCCCGGAGGAACGCGTTCTTAATTCGCTCTGTGTCGTTGTCCGCCGACTTGAGTCCGTGCACAGCCAGATGCCGCGCTGCTTCGACATACGTCTCGTCGTTCAATAACGCCAACGCCTGGAGCGGCGTGTTGGTGCGCTGACGGGCAACCTGACACATCTCCCGACTGCCCGCGTCGAAGGTCGTCATCGATGGCGGAGGAACGGTTCGCTTGCGGATGATGTACAGTGATCTGCGATAAAGGTCATCGTCGGTATCCCGTTTGTAGTCGCCCTGGCTCGCGCCGCCTGCCAGCTCTTTCCACAAACCGTCCGGCTGATACGGCTTCACCGGCGGACCCCCCATCCGCTCGTTCAACAGCCCTGAGACCGCCAGCGCGTTGTCACGGATCTCTTCGGCTGACAGACGAAAACGTGGCCCGCGCGAAATCAGGTCGTTCGCGGGGTCCGTTCGAAAACCGTCGGCCGAACCATGGGAGCTCTGACGATACGTCGCGCTCATCACAATCAACTTGTGCAGCCGCTTCAAATCCCAGCCAAGTCCGCCGTCCGATTTCGGCGTCACAAACTCGACGGCCAGCCAATCCAGCAACTCCGGGTGCGAGGGCAGGGGGCTTTGAATTCCAAAGTCCTCCGGAGTCTTGTGCAGTCCCGAACCGAAATGATGTTGCCAGACTCGATTGACTGTCACTCGTCCCGTCAACGGATTAGCGGGATCGACCAGCCAGCGTGCAAGTGTCATCCGATCGGGCGTTCCTTGAGCAGTTTTTTGGTCGCTGTCCTTTGCAGTCTCACCGAAATGTTCCGGCTTCAGGCCCGGCAGAAACAATGGAACACCCGGCAGTATCTCCTCGTCTTTTTTCGGCTGATCATAAAGGCCCCGGTTCAGGATATAGGTCGGCCGCCGTTCGGCGCGTTCTTCCATCACCATCGTGGTCGCAAACTGCTGTTTCAGCCGGTCGCGTGAAGCCTGCGACTCCGCCAGTTTGTTTCTTGTTGCCGCAAACTCACCCGAAAACCCGTTGCGAAACAATTCCTGCGCCAGCAATTTCTGTTCGTCGTTCCAGTCAATCCGCGCGGTCCGCGCCAGCTTAATCGTTGCAAGCCCGTAAACGTTGCGAATCGCATCCGCGCCCAGCTGTGAATCAAACAACCGCACGTCAGCCAGCAATCCACTGAGCGGCGGAGTCGCTCCGCGCTGGCCAAGCCAAAGCGGGTGATCGGTCGTTGTTTCGGCGGACAGCGAATCGTTGTTGACCTCGGCCGCCACCGCAGTCGTGTCAAAGAGGACCTGGACCCCGGCAGCCTTCTGCGATCCGTCATACGTCACCGTCACTTGATTCCACTCGCCGAATCGCAATTTTGATCGGGTCGTAATTTTGATCGCGTTATCGGTCCAGCGATGAATCAGATGCACGTTCACGCGAGCGTCGTCCATGATCAGCACGTCAAAGCCGCGATAGTGGTTGTCCTTGTCCATCCGCGACACGATCGCACCGCCACCATCCGGCTTGACCCAGGCACTGATTGAGAACTTTCTGTCGTGATGAAACTGAAACGCGTCGCCTGCATCAACGGTTTGAGATTCCTGATTTTCAAACTTAACCGCCATACCGATCACGGTTTCAACAACGCGCGAATCGTCGAGCTCGATGCCATCGGACACCGCGGAGCCGTCTTCCGCAACGCTCTCTTCATCGAGGCTATCTTCATCGAGCGGCCAAAAAGCACAAGCGGCGTCGGGAAGCTCGATCGACGATGCGCTCGCGAGGCCTGATTCCCATTTCTCGCGCTCGGCTTCCAGACCGGCATCGATCAACTCGATTTTTTTCGACAGTCGAACAATTTCGGCATCGATCTCTTTCAATTCCGCGGCCTGGTCAGAAGAAGGAGTTGTAACTATCGGTCCGGCGTTGCCGCGATGTTCGTTGTAGACGCCCTGTTCATTGACGTTGTTGAAGAAGGCAAACAGCCCGTAAAATTCCTCTTGCGAAACCGGGTCAAACTTGTGATCGTGACAGCGGGCACAACCGGTGGTCAGCCCGAGAAATACTGCCGATGTCGTCTCAACCCGGTCGATCACATTCTCGACCAGCCATTCCTCATCGATCGATCCGCCTTCGGTCACCGTCCGGTTGTTGCGGTTAAATCCGGTTGCGATTTTTTGCGCGAGCGTGGGTTCGGGCAGCAGGTCGCCGGCAATCTGTTCGATCAGGAACTCGTCATACGTTTTATTCTGATTCAAGGCGTCGACGACCCAGTCCCGCCACGGCCACATCGTGCGCCCGAAATCATTCTGGTATCCGTTGGAGTCCGCATACCGTGCTGCGTCCAGCCACGACGACGCCATCTGGACTCCATAGGCGGGCGACGCAAACAACCGGTCGACTACGTTTTCGTAAGCGTCCGGCGAATCATCCGCCAGAAACGCCGCACGGTCTTCGGGTTTCGGCGGCAGTCCGGTCAGGTCCAGATAAATCCGCCGCAACAACGTTTCGCGATCGGCTGCAGGCGACGGCTGCAGCTCTTCCTCGACCAGTCGCGCAAACACAAACCGATCGATCGGATTTTGCGCCCAGTCAGTAAAGTCATCCGGCAGATCAACATCGGGCAGTGGAGGCCTCACCGGAGTTTCAAACGCCCAGTGCCCGCTCCACTCCGCGCCCTGCTCAATCCAGTCCAGCAATTTTTTCTTTTCACCTTCGGTCAACTGATGATCGGCATCGGGCGGCGGCATTTGAAAATGTCCGTCGTCCGACTGGATCCGCTGGGCGATCTGACTTTCCTCCGGATCGCCGGGCACAACCGGGACGTCGCCGCTGTCCGCTTCTTCGAAAAACCCGTTGCGCAAATCGAGCCGCAGCTCCGCTTCGCGCGTTCCTTCATCCGGACCATGGCAGGTAAAGCACTTATTCGAGAGGATTGGCCGGATGTCGCGGCTGAAATCGAGATCGTCGGCGACGACTTGAGCAGTAAGAAACAAAACGACCCCCAGTCCCACGGCCGACATCTCGCCAAATTTCTCGCCAAATTTTATGAGCATCTCTGCGGAACTCACTGTTTGTTTTTCTTATCGGCCATGAGCATGACTACAACTATCACGCCAATCACTGCGCCCACAATTCCGCCAATCACTGCTGGTGACAAGACTGAAAAAGACCCTGACATGACGTCTCCCTGAAAAAGACCGGTTGCGGCGTTTTGATTCAACCAAAACTCGCAGCCATGTAGCGAAGTGATGAAATCAGCGAGTTACTCGCTTTTGGAAACCCGACGCGTTAGCGAGGGCGTGATCTTTGACCACGCGCCTTGCTCACGCTGCGGGTTACCACTGGCTGAATCGATGCCGGAATTCTAGTCGAAAACGCAATGCTTGTGACCGATCAGCGAATGTTAAGGCTGAAATTGAAGTCTAAGGAAATATTTCAACCAGCAGTTTCTTAGCGGTTTCCCATTTCAGGGCTGCGGCTTCGAAGTCAACTTCCATCATCTTCAAGTCATCAGGAGCGACACGGGATGCCTCCTTGACCTCTTCGTTGAGAGGAATCTGTGCGCTCGGGCAGGCAGCGAGCTGCCGTTCGGTTTCGGCCCGCAACAGGTAGTCGACCAGCAGCCGCGCGGCTGCCGCGTTCGGCGCATCTTTGATGATCGCCAGAGTGTTGGGAATCAAAAGCGCGCCCGCCGCGCCGTCCGCTTGATCGGGAAACACGATCGCGACCGGCCTCCCTTTTTCCAGCTCAATGATCGCGTCGTCGGTGTCGGTCAGCCCGAATGCAAACTGTCCTCTCGCTACCTTGAGGGCCACCTGCTTGTTGCCGCTTTCGACGGATGCATTGTCAGCCGCTGCGCGAAAGAACGCTTTGGCAGTTTCGTCACCGAGCGTCGAAAACAGGACCGCCGCATGAGTTGAGCTCGTTCCAAACAACGGCCGCGCCATGGCACACCGGTCTTTCCATTTCCTGTCTCCAAGTTCCGAGACCGATTTCGGCCAGTCCGATTCGTCGGGAAGCTGGTCGGTGTTCACAAGCAGCACCCGCGCGCGGGCCGCGAACCCGTGCCAGTCCTGATCAGGCGAAACAAACTGCGCGGGGTAGTTGGCCGCCGCAGGAGAAAGATAAACATCCAGCAGCCCCATCCGCTTCAATCGCAACGTGTGCAGGATCTCGTTGTTCCAAAATACGTCGGCTCGCTGACGGTCGCGCTGGTTGATGATCTCTTCGGCGAGCCCGACCGTCTTGTTCGATTCCAGATCGTACTTCGGTAGCACGGTCACACCGGTCTCCACCGCAAATTCGTCGAGGATCGTATCCGAAAACTCTTTATCCAGCGCGGTGTAGACAACAACCTCATTTTCGGAGTTGCGAATGCAGCCGATCTGAAGCAGGTAGCATGACACGATGATCACCCGAACCGCAGTAAGCGCACGGCGACTGAAAATTTGTGTTGTCTGATTCATCAAATTCGGACTCGAAGGTCTGGCTAAAATCGTATCTGACTATTCTACACGCAATGTCTTTTCCTCGTCTTCAATCAGGCGCGCACAAAGTCACGCATTCAGCGTCTTCTGCTTCGATTTTATGGATGCTGCCACGATAAACTGAAGTCCCTTTTCCCGGTTCGCCAACCTCATAGTTCACGAACACCTTGCCTCCGTCTTCGTCAGCGTCAATTCGAAAGTAAACCAGCACTGCCAGAGGCGAGTTGCCATCCAACTCTACCGGGTCACCTGTTCCCATTCTTCGAGGCCATCTTTGAATGCGTTTGTCTCGTCGATCCCGGCCTGATATTCAGCCTTCGTTTCCGTCAATGTTTCCTGATTTTTAGCTCGCTCCTGCCGGACAAAGACATAGCTTCCCATCACGACGCAAGCGACAACCAAGCACCAAAGCAATGTTGAAAGTCGAAATTTCATTGGGTACTGCCCCGAGAATCTGTCTTCTTAAACGTCTGAGTTCCGCCCGATCAGTCTCAGCTATTGCAATACGACAATCAAGGATCAACATGTCACGGGAAAGTCTCACGCGAAGGCGCAAAGAATATCAACTTTTTTCCTTTGCGTCTTCGCGTCTTTGCGTGAGGTCTTTTTTCAGGCCATTCTGTAAGATAGTCTTGTTTCATTCGATTTCAGTAGACCTCCCGGGAAACGTTTTCTTTTTAGCACATTCGATTCAAAATGCCTGACGCCTCAAGACTCGCCCGCTGTCTTCCGATCGCAATGTTGACACTTCTGCTCGTGCTTTCCGCGACACGTCCGACTGTTGCGCAGGATGACGCGATGCAGCGAATCAACCCGCACATGCAACCTGCCATGCCCATCGATCAGGCGCGCGTCGAAGCGAGCGGTATCCGTCGGATCGAAGGCAAACACATCACGCTCTACACCGACATTCGTGACGATCCGTCAATCGACGAACTGCCCCTGGTATTTGATGCCGCCATTGAGCATTGGTGTCGCTACTTTGATGTGCCGCCTGAACGAACTGAAGGCTGGCGCATTTCCGGGTTCATCATCCAGGACAGAACGCGATTCGACACGGCTGGTTTGATTCCTGACGATCTTGGAGATTTTCCTACCGGGCTCAATCGCGGACACGAAATGTGGATCCTCCTCCAGCGAGGCGACTACTACACGCGGCATCTCTGGATTCACGAAGGAACCCATGCGTTCATGCAGTGGTTTCTTAGGGGCACCGGTGCGCCATGGTACAGCGAAGGAATGGCGGAACTGCTGGCCGTTCATCGCTGGGAGGACGGCCAGCTCGAACTCGAAACCCGTCTTCGCAACCCCGAAGATGCTGAGTGGTGGGGGCGACCGAAGGTGATCCGTGACAGCCGCAATGACGGGACGCTGCGCTCGCTTGCTGATGTTTTCGCGACCGGACCGATTATGTTCGGCGATGTTGAAGACTACGCCTGGGGTTGGGCAGCCTGCCGGTTTCTCAGTCATCATCCGCTTTCGAGAGACGCGTTCGCGAACATGCAAAACGAGTACACGGCGTCGCCGGTTGAATTCGTGGCCAAACTGGAACTCGCGATTGCCGCCAGTCGTGCGACGATCGATCGTGACTGGCAGCTTTATCTGGCCGAACAGGATTACGGTTTTGAAATCGAGCGGGGCATCATGGTCGAGTCCGCTCCCGGCGACGTCGGCACGGACGGATCCAGCGTTTTCAAAATCCGCGCCGATCATGGTTGGCAGCTGACTGACTTACATGTCGATGAGGGACAATCGTATCGAATTTCGGGGGAAGGCGAATTTCAGGTCGCACTTGAGCCGGTTCACGGGCAGGTAGACCCGGTTAACGGAGATAGTGATGTTGAAGAAGTTCGCGCCTGGATCTGCGAGTCGGGCGGGGTCACGATTGAGTACTATCGCGAGCGGCCCCTGGGAATGCTGGTGGCTGGAGTACTGGATGACGAGGGCTCAGTCGATGACTTGATACAGGGCAATGCGATCGGCCATGCGATCGGCCTGTCAGCCGGGTTCACACCGGCGAAGTCGGGCCGGCTTTGTTTTCGAATCAACGATTCGCCTGCCCGCATGGACGACAACGAGGGCGAGTTGAGCGTGCGTGTTGCGCCGGCTGACAGATAGAACGTGGGATACGCTGGAAGCCTATCCTGTGTGGCGTGCGATTGTTAGATTGGATGCTCGCAGAAATTGACCTTCGTTGAGAAACATCTCCGAACGCAACGCCCAACCCAGCTGGAAACCGATATGAACTTTCTCCAATCGCAGGACCCGGAAATCTGGGAGCAGATCAGCAACGAAGCCCATCGTCAGCAGGACGGGCTGGAAATGATCGCCAGCGAAAACTACACCAGTCCCGCCGTGATGGAAGCGACCGGCAGCGTCCTGACAAACAAATACGCCGAAGGCTACCCCGGACGGCGCTATTACGGCGGCTGTGAGTTTGCTGACATCGTGGAAAACATTGCCCGCGACCGCGCGAAAGAACTGTTTGGCGCCGAGTTCGCCAATGTCCAACCGCATTCGGGCTCCCAGTCGAACCAGTCCGTTTATCTATCCGCGCTGGAGACAGGCGACACCATTCTCGGACTCAGCCTCGCGCATGGCGGGCACCTCACGCACGGCATGCACCTGAATCTGTCGGGCAAACTTTACAACTTCGTCCATTACGGCGTCACGCCCGATACGCACCGGATCGACTTCGACCAGATCGCTGCGCTGGCGAAAGAACACAAGCCGAAAATGATCGTGGCCGGAGCCAGCGCGTACCCTCGCGAGATTCCTCACGGCAAATTTAAACAGATCGCTGACGATGTCGGCGCAAAACTGTTCGTCGATATGGCTCATTACGCCGGATTGGTCGCAGCCGGACTCCATGACAACCCGGTTCCCGTAGCAGATTTCGTGACGACCACGGTCCACAAGACGCTGCGGGGCCCGCGCGGAGGGCTGGTTCTGTGCAAGAAGAAGTACGCGAAAAAGGTCAATAGCAGCGTCTTTCCCGGGATGCAGGGCGGACCGCTGATGCACGTAATCGCCGGCAAAGCGGTCTGCTTTGCTGAAGCGATGAAACCCGAATTCAAAGTCTACGCTCAGCAGGTGATCGACAACGCAGCCGCTCTTGCTGATGTGCTGATGGCGGGCGGATTAACGCTGGTCAGCGGGGGTACTGAAAACCATCTGATGCTCGTCGATGTGACCGGATTCGGTATCGGGGGCAGCATCGCCGAAGACGCGCTTGGAAAGAGCGGAATCACTGTGAACAAAAACATGATTCCCTACGACGAACGCAAACCGATGGACCCGAGCGGCATTCGTATCGGAACGCCGGCACTGACGACGCGCGGAATGGAGATCGCTCAGATGAAGGAAATCGGCGGCTGGATTGTCGAATCGCTGAAGAATCCGGAAGACGAATCGGTAACCGGTTCCATTCGAGGTAAAGTCTCGGAACTTTGCCGGAACTTTCCGGTTCCGGCTGCGGCACAAACGGTGTAGTACGTTCCTTCTGCCGGAAGGAACGTCAGGCTGATTTTGCAGGTGGATCAAATTTCGGGCACGAGTCTGTCCAGCGGTTGCGCAACGTCCCGCTGGGCAAACGGGACGTACGTGAGCTTCACTCGCGTTCGCCAAATGCGCGGCTCAACTCCCACTCATCCGAGGCCCAGATCATCGCCCCGGCAACCAACAGCAGCATCTCGACGCCGATCAACAGCGGATGCACGCGGTTGATTCCGTACTCGATCTTGTATGACTCAGCCCTTTGCCAGTCCGATGGATCACGCCATCCGAATCGTGTGTATCGCAAATTTTCGCTGGACCATTCGGCCTGCGAATCGGACTCAACGTTGTCCGGGCGTTCGCTTGTTTCCAACTGCTGAACTAGCACAGCGGACGATCGCGCGGATCGAGCCGCGTTCGCATCGTTCGGATGCGGATGGACTGCGACCAGCATCAGTGCCGGCAACAAACTACTCCGGATGACAGCAGACACCGGTCGGGCAAGGCCTGCCAACCGGTTCGAACTGCGACGCGTCCGAGGTTGATTGCGGGGTGAAAGCCGGGATGTCGGGTTGTGAGTTTGTTTCATGCTTAGTCTTTGAGCGAGAAGCCCAACTGACAACGTGCAAACTCCGTACCGGATGCTTGCACAATCGGGCTGTCGTTTCAGCGGCAACTCGAAACAACAGTTCCGACCCGAAAATCTGCGCATCGGCCAAACCAACTGACCTCCGGAATGGAGATAAATTGCAACGCGCCCGGGCACGCGTCGATAAAGGGAAACAGGTGTCGCGTTCGGGCAACGACCCGGCTGCCCGTACAATCGGGATATTCGACAACAACCGTATGCGCCGGTGAAAACAAGCGGGCGAGGTTCGCTGAGACGCGACTGTAGCAATAGTTTCATTGCCGCTGAACTCGCGCAGCTAAAATAGAAGTAGAAACCTGAGACAGGCAAAAGCTGAAACAAGTAGATCGCAGTTGGACGTGGGAGCCGCAACAGGAAGCAAGAGCCGCATTCATTGCGGCGACACCAGGACATCGGATATCGTTCGGAACAGACAACGGGTCGGAACAACGGGTCGGAATCATGGCAATAATCGACGAAGTAACAATTGACCGCGCCCAGCGCAAACAGTTGATGCGGGCCGCTGAGGGGTATCTCGATCTGATTATGGTATTTGACGATGGCTGGTCGCTCGAAATGCCTCTTCGTCAGACCATTTCCGGACGCGCGATTGAATGCCTGAACAAGATTAAGAATCCGTTGGGACACAAACCGTACATTCTATTTCTCAAAGGCCAGGCTCATCGCGTTTGCGGCCGCCACAAGGACGCGATCAACGCTCTTCAACAATCCGCGCAACTGGACCCGGAGAGCATCCACACCTATCTCGCGCTGGCATGGTGCTACAAACGGACGGACCAGACGGACCTGGCAATTGAGGCGATGGAAACCGCAGTGATGATTGAAGATGACAATGCGCTTGCGCATTACAACCTTGCCTGTTACTGGGCGCTCGCGCACGAAGTCTGCAATGCGACCAAACATCTGGCCATCGCGATTGAACTGGACAGCGACTTTCGCTCGCACGTTGCCGGCGAATCCGACTTCGATGCCATTCGCAGCGACCCCGGTTTTCAAACAGTAATTTCCGTGATCGTTTGAACCGGGAAACCCGCAAGCGCTAACAGATGCTAAGTGGTCGGTGACCACGTCTTCATTTGCGCGCGTTTGAAGTTGCAAGCTTATTTTTTTGCCTGACCGGTATTAATCGCCGGATAAACTTCGTTACGATTTTCACGAACTCGTTTTGTCCGTTCTGAATGCCGGAAATTTCTAGACTCATCGCGTTCCGCTGGTAGACTGAAATGTCGGCTTCGTTTTTTCAGCGCGACGTGATTGCCCCTCACGACCGTTGGAATTTAAGGCCATTTCCAAGATTCGAGGTTTTTATGGAGGCACTCTACGATGGCTAATTCAATCCGGAACTTTTCGGCGAAGGACATCATGACGCGGCGTTTGATCACGCTGCACCCGGACAATGACGTTTTTCAAGCGATCGACATGCTGGTCAAACACAAAATTTCCGGAGCACCGGTCGTCGACGAAAACGGTGCTTTACTCGGCATGTTCACCGAGAAATCCTGCCTGGAAGTCCTGATGGATGCGGCCTACGAAGGGCTGCCTACGAATCAAGTCGGCGCGTTCATGAGCGATCCAGCCGATACGATCGAGGAACACACGTCGCTGTTGTCGATGGCCCAGGTTTTCCTGAACAAGAAAACACGCCGGTTGCCGGTTCTCAAAGGGAAAAAGCTGATCGGCCAGGTCAGCCGACGCGACGTGATGAAAGCCGCATCGAAAGTCATGAAGAGCTCGCCGAATCGTGAGAGTACATTGCTGTATCTTTCCGCGCTGAGGTCGATGAAAGATCAGCCGCTGGTTTGAGTTCGCTGATTCAATGTCGCTGATCCATCCAATGTCGCTGATCCATCCAGTGTCGCTGATCCAATGTGTCTGATCGATTTGCGATCAGCGACTATCGGCGGCCACCGAGCAAACCGGATCGGTAAAGAAAATAGAGCAGCGTCAACAACGATGTCACAAACGCGGCAACGTAGGTCATCGCGGCGGCGTTGAGAACTTTATCGATCCCCTCACGCTCCTGAGCGCCGACAATTCCGGCTTCTACCACCAGCTGTTTCGCGCGGCTGCTGGCATTGAATTCAACGGGCAGTGTGACCAGCTGGAAAAGCAGGAACATTCCGTACGCGATCGCTCCGGCAAGAAAAACCCACTGGCCAATCACTTGACTGGCCGCCATTACCGCCACGCCGCCGAACATCGCGTACTGTCCGAACCGTGTGCCAATGTTTGCAACCGGCACGAGTGCGCTGCGCCATTTGAGCGGGTAGTATCCTTTGGCGTGCTGGATCGCGTGGCCGGCCTCGTGGGTTGCCACCCCGATCGCCGCGACCGACGTCCGGTCAAACACCTGCGACGAAAGCGCAAGTTGTTTCGTTGTTGGATTGTAGTGGTCGGTCAGCATGCCATCGACACGGACGACTTGTACGTCATTAATCCCGGCATAGTCCAGAAGTTTCTGTGCGGCCATCTGTCCGGTGTAGCCACGGGTCGATGGAACCTTTGAATATCTGGCAAACCGGGATTTCACCAGCATCGCCGCGCCGCCGGAGAGCAGTGCGCTCGGGATCAGAACCAACAGGGCGTACATCAACATAATTGTCTCTCCAAAAACATAATTGTCTCTCCAAATCTTGTGTGTCGCGTGGGGCGGGACTCAAGGCGTCTGAAAGGCCGGCGGAATTCTGAGTTTCGGATTGGCGGAGCAAACCTTAGCTGGCTTGACCGAAACCAATGGTTGCAATTATTTGCTTTTGAGGCAAGTTCAACTGGAATGGAATCAACGATCGATCACCGGTAAAAGGCGGCCTCTCACCCGGTTTCGAGTCGAAACGCCCAGCGGGTTGCGACGACTGGACTTTCCGAAAACTCGGCGGGAACAATTCGAATATGGGAGCCATCAAGCGTCATTTCCGCCCGAGCCGACGCGGAGCTGGTGAGCTTTACGCAACAGGATTTTCCTTGAGGGCCGGCAATTGAAAGTTTGATCGCTCCGACCGCTGTCGTGGCAGCTGTGACGTCCGGCCCGAGCAGATAAGTGGAGCCAATCCGGGGTTCGTCCGTTGTCGATTCTCCCGCGTCTTTCCTCAAGCATGCGAGATCCAGTAACAAAGCGGTTGAACCCGCGCCGGAATTGTCTTCATTAGAACCCGTTGATTCGCGACTGCCTGATTCCACGCTGCAGGAGGCCGACCAATGGCTGTTACCGGCCATACCGACACCGAGCAGAATATAGTCGCCGTGTTTGTTGACTTCCTGAATGGGGGAAGAGGCGGGCCACGGCTGATCGGAAGAACCTTCGATGCTGCGGGCGATCACGGCCATCGTATGGCCGCCGGCTTGCGTAGCATCCGGCACTCGCAATTGAAACTCGTGGGACCAGCGGTCACCCTCCCGTTTAAACAGCAGTTCAAGCGGACATTCGGCGATCGTCTCAATGCTGAGGGGCTCCGACATAAAGAATCCGCAATGGAACAGAAAAAAAGAAAATAAAGCAGACGGCTCGCGGAGAAAACAATGACGATTGGCGATTGACAATTTACCGTTGGCTATTTCGAGCCGGGACATGGTTGTTTGTAATCGTCAATGGTAAATCGTCAATGGTCATTTATTTGCTCGACTTTCCCGACAATCGACGCTTCGCCTGACTCAGTCTTCCGTCTTCACACGCCAGTTCAGATAGGCATCAAGAAAGCCCTGGATCTCGCCGTCGATAACTTTTTGAAAGTCGCCCATGCTGTATCCGGTTCGCGCGTCTTTTACTCGCTGGTCCGGGTGCTGAAAATAGTTACGGATTTGCGAGCCAAACCCTTTTCTTGCCTTATTCTGATACTTGTCCGCCTGTTCGGCTTCTCGCTCTTCCTCCATCGCTCCGGCCATCGCGGCCCGCAACAGCTTCCACGCCTGGGCGCGGTTTTTGTGCTGCGAGCGCTGGGTCTGACACTGGGCGACAACCCCGGTCGGGACATGCGTCAGCCGGACCGCACTGTCGGTTTTGTTCACGTGCTGCCCGCCTGCGCCGCTGGCGCGATACGTGTCAACACGAACATCTTTTTCATCGATGTCGATTTCGATTGAGTCGGAGACTTCCGGCGTGACATCGATCGCGGCAAAACTGGTCTGGCGTTTTCCCTCCGAGTTAAACGGGCTGATTCGAACCAGACGATGTAAGCCCGATTCCCCTTTGAGATATCCGAATGCCATCGGACCGCGAATCGCAATCGAGGCATTATTGATTCCGGCTTCGTCGTTGTCCTGCCGGTCGAACAGCACGACTTCATAGTCGTTTTTGGCCGCCCATTGTGTGTACATTCGCAGCAGCATTTCGGCCCAGTCGTTGGCGTCAGTTCCACCGTCGCGCGCGTAGATCGTCATGATCGCACCGCTGCCGTCATGCGGCCCGTTGAGCAACGCCTTGAGTTCAAGATCGTCAAGCGATTTTTCCAGCGACTCAATTTCCGTCACCAGGTCCGGTTCGATCGAATCGTCTTCCTGAGCCATTTCGAGTAGTGCTTCGAGGTCGGAACCGGACTCCAGCACCCCGGTCATCGGGCTCACCACGGATTTGACACTTTTCAGCTGCCCGACGACCTCCTGCGCGGCTTCCTGGTTATCCCAGAACCCGGGCGCGCCCATCTGCACTTCGATGGCTGAGATCTTTTCGAGCTTTCCGTCGTAGTCAAAGAGAGTCCCGCAGCTGTGTGATGCGATTACGAATTTCGACTGACCGATCGATAAGTTCCGAGTCCATTTTTTCTCCACAGCATTCGGGTGAGTTACCTCGCAACATTAACAAAAACGGGTTGCGGTCGCGAGGTGGCCGATGGTCGGGGTCGACCGGGAGTAAGGAACCGGAAGGAGTGTGCCGGTTCGACAATCTCAACGACGATTTGCTTCAAAAGATCATTCCGCTAGCCGAAAATTTGAGCGGAGTAGCGGAGAGTGAATGGCTGGATATGCTCGATCAATGGTGCCAGGGTTCGTGTCCGGCTGGCTCTCCGGGGGGCGGTCGTCAATCTGTTGAAACGATTTTTTGGGATCTTTGTCGAGTGATTCATCGGCAGGCGCAGCTGGAATCAATTTCCGCTTGAACTGCGGTGCCGGGCGGGTTCCCTGCTGCGAATCGCTGCCGATCTCCGGACGATACGGAATGTCCGTCGCCGAATTGGTTGACCGCAAAATGCCGCCCGTTTAAAGTAAATGTTCGGCTTCTTGCAACGTGCATCGACTCTTCTCAAGCACTTTTCGCCGTATTTCGCGTGGATGATCCGAACAACCGGACTCCGGAACCCTGCCGGCACCGGTTTGTGTCTGAAGTTCCGGATTCGAAAGTGCGCTTGGGGAGCGCGACGGATACAATCAAAGTAATGCGTCATCCGGACAAAAAGCGCGTCGTCTGAATGTTGGAGAAGCGGACAAAGCTCATGCACAAACAGCCGACGAAACGGATGCAGGAAACGGAACAGATCACGGTACAAGGCTGGGAAAAAACACGATGAAACCGAAAAAGAAAGAAACGACGCCTGAAGCCCGCGTGGACACTTCCAGCGCGAACAGTGCCAACGAAAACGGCGCAACGAAACAGGAAAAGGCCACGGCGGATATGACCACCGAAGAGATGGTGGCCAAGTTTAACAAGAAAGCGGAAGACAAGGATGTTGATAAGTACTTTCGCGCACTGGTGAAACTCGAAGGAAGCGACCTGCACATGAAGGTCGGCCAGCCGCCGATTGTACGCGTCCACGGTACGCTCAAGCCGCTCAACCGCGGTCCGGTCACATCCGAGGAAATGACGCGACTGCTGGTCCCGATGATGACCCGCAGGTCGCGCCAGATTTTTGACAAAGAAGGTGGTTGTGACTTTGCCTACACCATTGAAGTGGACGGCGTCGAATGGCGTTTTCGTGTGAACATGCTGCAACAGCTGGGAAAGATGGGGCTGGTCGCGCGCCGCGTTAGTAACTTCATTCCCGACTTCGAGGGTTTGCATCTGCCTCCCATCATGGAAACGCTCTGCCATCACGAACAGGGCATGATCCTGCTCGCCGGAGTCACGGGTAGCGGCAAGAGTACGACCATCGCGTCGATGTTGAACTTCATCAACCGGAACTACATCAAACATATTCTGACGCTCGAAGACCCGATCGAATTCGTATTCAAGGATGAAAAGTGTCTGATCAACCAGCGCGAAGTCGGAATCGATGTTGTCGATTTCTCGATCGGAATGAAACATGCGGTTCGAGAAGATCCGGACATCATTCTCGTTGGTGAGCTTCGCGACGAAGAGACGTTTATGACGGCGATCAACGCGGCGGAAACGGGACACCTCGTTTTCGGAACAATTCACGCTTCGACCGCGCCGTCAACGATCGGTCGTATTTTGGACCTGTTTCCGGAAGACCTGCACAGTGCAATCCGCAGCGCGATTGCCATGAACATGAAGGCAATTGTCGCTCAAAAGCTGCTCAAATCGATCAAACCGGGCGTTGGACGGGTGCCGACCTGCGAAATCATGACGTTTGAGCCGACCGTTAAGAAGCTTGTTCTTGAAGAACGCGACCACGACCTGACGGATGCAATTAGAATTGGAGAAGAGGACGGAATGCAGGATTTCACCAGGAGCCTGAAACAGCTGATCGATGATGAACTGATCGATCGCCCGACCGCGTTCCAGGTTGCGCCAAACAAAGAGGAATTGAAGATGCGTTTGAAGGGCATCAACGTTTCGCAACCGGGAATTATTTAGGACCGGCTCTTTTGATGGTACGGTAGTGGACGAGGCGACGAGTCCGTCCCCGAGTTACGGTGAAAAACGTGACTTGTAGCCTCGTCCACTACGGAGAGCCGTTTTGAACTCACCCGTTGTTTTGAAACTCACTCATTCCTTTGTCGGAAACTTCGTCACCCCTAGTTCGGAACCGCGCCCTGATGCGTCGTCGCTGTTTAATTTGCCCGCCCGCTTTCACCCGCTGGGTCGCCGTCCTCGCATTCGTGCTGCTATTGACCGCGAGCTTTCCGGCGGATGTTCAAGCACATTCCGGCGAGATCCTGCATTCCGGCCAGGTTCTACCCGGCACATCCGGTACAGCCGTCTTTGACGCTCCGCTTGCGCAGCCCAGTCTTCCCTGGGACGGTGGCGGCGGATACCTGTCATGGCTCAAACTTCTGCTGATCACAATCGTGTTTCTCGTCTGGGTCAAACTGGCGGACCGGCTCAATTGCGACTCGATGGCGATCGGAGACGACACCGGAATGAAACCGGAAATCTGGAATGCGATTACGACTGGCTCGTTCCTGATCGGGTTTTTCGTTGCGATTTCACTACCGGTTTTTCTAGCCGGTTTTCCGATCTACCTGCTGGCTGCATTTGCTCCGCCGGTCATCTATTTTTTCATGCGGCGTTCGGAGGTAAAAAAGAGCCCGGCACTGAAGGCACGGGCGACGGTCAACAAGGCTGGCGAACCGGTACCGGAGCCTCTTCTTCAACAGGACCTCGGGCCTGAAGTAAAATTCACAGCAGCCGGCTCCGGCAAAGAACAGCAAATGAACCTGATTCGTGCGCGGCAGACTCCCGAAGAGGGATTCACGACGGCGAAAACGCTGATCGATGAAGCGATCAAGTCGCGAGCCGAGGAGATCATGCTGGACTATTCCCGCGATCGCGCGTCGGTCCGGCTGAAGATCGATGGAGCATGGCAACCGTATCCGGCACTGGAACGGCCGCAAGGGGATGCGATGCTCTCGACTTTCAAGTACCTCGCCGGTCTGAATCCGGCTGAAAGGCGGGCAAAACAGACGGGTCAGTTCCAGCTGAAAACCTGTGGTGAAAAATGTGGCATCAACATGCGATCCCAGGGTGTGGCGACCGGCGAGCGAATCCAGTTGAAACTGGTTCGTGACAAAAAAGTCAGGTTGTCAATTATTCGGCTTGGTATGTTTCCGGACATGGCGGAAAAATTTATCGCGCACATGAACGGCCAGGGCATGACGATCATTTCAACCATGCCCGGCGACGGAATGACAACCACCTGGCAATCGATGCTGGACGCAAGTGACCGGATTACCCGTGATGCTGTCGGGATCATCCCGCCGACCGATCTGGAAACCGGCGTAGAAAATATTACCATTCACCAATATGACCCGGAAACGGGTGGCACACCGGCATCCATTCTCAAACCGATCCTGCTAACACAACCTGACTGCCTGGTCGTTCCGGACCTGTCGGATCGGGGTTCGATGGACATGGTGATCGGGGAAGTTGACGAAGGGCGGTCGGTGATCACGCGGATTCAAGCTCGCTCAGCCGCCGAAGCACTGTTGCGAGTCTATACGTTCGCGGGCGACCGGGAGGCATTTGCCGAAAACGTCACCGCCGTGACCAACCAGCGCTTGCTGCGCCGGTTGTGCGACAACTGCAAGGTACCCGTGCAGGTCGCACCCAAAATGATTGCCGATCTTGGCGGAGACCCGAAACAGCAGAATACGCTCTACAAACATTACAAACTGCCTCCGCCCGAGCAGCGCGTTGACGCAAAAGGACGACCGATCGAAATTCCTCCTTGCGAAGTCTGTAACGGATTGAGCTTTATCGGCCGGATCGCAGCGTTTGAAATGCTGGAAGTCGGCGACGGTGTTCGGGCGGTTCTCTCCAGCGGAAAACCGACTGTCGAAGCAATCGAAAACGCAGCGAGAAAAGCTGGCAAGAAAACGATCGCAGCCGAAGCGTACCGGCTAGTGCTGATGGGCCTGACGACCCCGGGTGAGGTGCAGCGGGTTTTGAAATAGAAATGGTGAATGCGGTGGGAAAGGACGCCCGGAGGAATGGCGAACGCTGAGAAGACGATCGGGTTAATAATTAACAAGGAACAATTAATAGTTGACAATTAACAAAAGCGCAAGCGAACTGAACACTGAACACTGAACACTGAACACTGAACACTGAACACTGAACACTGAACACTGAACACTGAACACTGAACACTGAACACTGAACACTGAACACTGAACACTGAACACTGAACACTGAACTAAGAACCAAACGAGAATGGCCGAACCAGAACCAGAATTACCACCGATCACGTTTGTCGCTGCCGGCAAGGACCCGAAGCAGCAGGCGGCAAGCTTGGAGATGGTGATGCCTTCGCCGGGCTATCCCACCAGCGTTCAGCTGGTGGCCGGCGCCGTTGCGCGACGCGCGGACCTCACCGTACTTGACTTTAGTTCTGCACAGGTGACGATCCGTTTTCAAATTGACGGAATCTGGCACACCATGCCACCGATGGACCGGCAGACCGGCGACTACATGCTGGCAACGCTCAAGCAGCTCGCCGGATTAAATTACCGCGACCGCCGCAATCGTCAGGAAGGAAATTTCAGTTTCAGCCTGATGCGAAAACGCTTCGACGCGCGGATGGTGACTCAGGGAATCCGGACCGGTGAACGAGCTGCGATCTATTTCGACGCAAAAAAGAAAGAGCCTCTGGAAACGCTTGAGCAGATGGGGATGCGACCCCGAATGATCGAGCAACTGGAAGGTCTGCTCGCCAACACGGAGGCATCAATGGTACTGACGTCCGGTCTGCCCGGCGAAGGCACCACCACTTTCTGGCGCGGTGTGCTGGGCGCTGCGGACCGGTTTACCCGCGACTACTACGTTATCGAGGAGAAGTCCCGTGTTGAACCGGAAGTCATTAACATTACCGGTATTTCGTTTGACGAGTCGCAGGGCGAAGACGCATTTACTCCGATCCCGCAGTTGTTGCTCAAACAGCCGAACGTGCTGGTGTTTCCGGAAGTCCTGAACGGGGAGATGCTGGATCAGATTTGTGAGCTTTCGCAAAAAGAAAACCTGCCGATGATCGTTCGCAATTCAGGGAAAAACTGCCCCGATTCGTTGATGCGGTTGATCGCGATGGAGCCGAACATGTCGGTACTGGCTGAGATGATGACGGCCGTGGTCAGTATGCGTCTGATTCGAAAGTTGTGTGAAAACTGCCGAATTCCGTTCCGGCCGAATCCGATCTTCCTGCAAAAGCTGGGGATCCCTGCCGGTCGTGTTCATCACCTATACAAAGCGTTTGAACACCGCGCAGGAATGGTGGATGAACAAGGTCAGGAAATCCCAGTTTGTCCTGAGTGCAACGGAATCGGCTATCTCGGAAGAACCGGCTTGTTCGAACTGCTCCAGATCACCGACCCGCTTCGCGGTGCTTTGCTGGCGACGCCGCAGCTGAACAAACTGAACGCCATACTTCAGAAAATGCGACATGTGTCCATGCGCAACGAGGCGGTCGTGCTCGTTGCCAAAGGAACAACATCCGTCGAGGAAATTCAGCGGGTCTTGAATAAATAAACAGAATCGTCTGTACAAAAACAGTCACAAAAGAACAACCATCCAATGATCGCTCTTTTTGCAATATTGATGTTCATTATCATCGTCGCCAGTGTCTGGTGGTTCGGCCTGTGGAGCAATTTGATTCTGCTGATCAACTTTTTTCTAGCCGCGCTGGTAGCGAGTAGTTTTTACGAAAACCTCGCCGGGCTCATTGAGAGCAATGCACCGAACTATCATCTGATGTCCGACTTCATCGCGATCTGGGCTCTGTTTGTGCTGACATTCATCATTCTCCGGGCTCTGACGGATACGCTTTCGTCAATGCGGGCAAAATTTGAACCGGTTACAGAGATGATCGGGCGTAGTGTGCTGAGCGTCTGGGTCGCCGGCGCATTCGTCTGCTTTGCATTATTTACGCTGCATCTTGCGCCACTGCCCCCGGATGCATTTCAATCCGCCGCGGCCGATCACACGCTGGGCGTAGGACCGGACAGGCAGTGGATGGCCTTTATCCAAAGCCGTTCACGTGGTGCGCTATGTGAGGCTGCGGACTCGAATATGCTGCCGGAGTATCAATTTGGCGAACATCCTGATGACAAAGGGAAAAATCTGCGCATCTTCGATCCGTTTTCCGAATTCATCATTTTCAATCTTGACCGGCGGACCCGCATCTCCAGGAACAAGGTTCTACAGTCGAACCCGAAGTAGCGTTTGACTTTCCTGCGGATTAGTTCACAAAACAAACACGATCAGGTATGAGCGAAAAAGAAACTCGTGATGACACCACGATGGTTGATGACTACCAACCGCTTTCGGTTGTTGGCCTGATAATGTTGCTGATCGGAATCTCAGCCGCAATCCTGGGTCTGATCAATCCGAACCTGGCGATGATCCCGTTGCTTGCCGCGATCGGGATCATTCTGTTCCTGGTCAAAGTTCATCTTGATAAGAATGAATCGGGTCGACGAATGATCGTCGCTGCGATCGTGATTTCATTATTCGCCGCCAGCGCTGCGATGACCTACCGCACCGTCCGGCTGGGCTATCTGAAAGTCGAAGCGGAAAAATTCGCAATTGAGTGGATCAATCTGGTTGCTGATGGCAATCTCCACGATTCGTTTCAGTTGTCCACCTGGGCTCGTATGCGCGAACCGGAAGGCACTGACCTGGCCGCTGTGTTTAAGAACTCTTCCGAGGCCGCAAAAATGTTGAGCGACTATGCGGAACTGGAACCGGAAGCGACGATTCGCAGGCTCGGACCCTCAGCAGTCGACTTTGAATGCGTGGGCTGCCAAATTTACGAGCCATCCCCACACCAGACAGAATGTTTTGTTATCCGGTTCAAGATGACCCGCCATCAGCACGAACCCGGTATCGGAGGAGGCGACCGGACGTTCGATATTACGATGCAGCGGCAAAAAGATAATCCGCCATTAAATGTTCACTGGCACGTCCGGACCGTGCGGAACATCGATCCGGAAATACCTCGTGACCCGAACCCTGAACAGCCGGGCATGGGATCCCGTTAGGACGCCAGCAGATTCACCATCCGGCCGGGCGAACCCATCGCGTTGTAGCCGCCATCGACATGCAGAATCTCGGCGGTAATTCCATCGGACATATCTGAAAGTAGAAATGCTCCGGTCTTACCGACTTCCTGCACATTAATGTTCCGCCCCATCGGCGCAACGTGTTCGTACATATCCATCATCGAGCCGGCGCCGGCAGCGCTGCTGGCGAGCGTCTTTATCGGTCCCGCACTAATCGCATTGACGCGACATCCGGATGGCCCGAGGTCGTAGGCCAGATACCGGGTCGCCGCATCCAGCGCCGCTTTGCAAATGCCCATGACGTTGTAACCCGGAACGCACTTTTCACCGCCAAAGTACGTCATGCAAGCCATCGCAGCACGCTCCGACAGAATCGGACGGGCAGCATTGGCAACCGCGATGAAGCTGAAACAGCTGATGTCCATCGCCATGCCGAAACCGTTGCGGCTGGTTTCAATCGTATCTTTCTTCAAATCTTCCCGATCGGCAAACGCAATCGAATGCAGGAGGAAATCGATGGTCCCGAACGTTGATCTTGCTTTCTCCATCAACGCCGTGATCTGATCGTCGTTACGAACGTCAAGTGGTTCGAGGAACGCGGCTTCAAATTCTGATTTTTCGAGACACTTTGCAACGCGCCGCCGGTTTTTCTTTTTCTCATCATCCGGTTTGTCCGGTAAATGGCTGAAACCGATCCGGCCGCCGCCAGCGAAAATTTCCTGAGCAACTGCCCAGGCAATCGAACGCTCGTTTGCGACACCGAGAATCAAACCTTTTTTGCCTTCGAACAAACCCATGTCTTTATGTTCCATAAATCGAGTTGTTAGTTAATTAACCTGTGACCGACCGGCGGACTACTTAATTGCCCGACTTCAAGACGAGGCGCGCTGGTTGTTGGCCCGATTCAAAATGACTACGCTTGAAGTTGCGTGTGGTCGAATTTGCCCCATGTCGGGCAACCGATTTGATAACAGTTTTAGGCCTCGGAAACAATTCCTGCTCAACCTGGCAGCACTGGAAATATGGCATCCTCGGAAAAATCTCTGCGAATCGTGGCGGGTGAATCCGAACTCAATCGGGGAGACGGCCGGGAAATCAAAGGTGTTTGCATGCTGCCACGCCTGATTGATCTGACGCTGGAACATCCGGGTGGGTTGGAGTTTCTGGAAGTAGCAACGGAGCTGTTGAACCAGAAAACCGGTGCCACGACGACGGCCATCGTTCGCGGAGTCAAAGGAACATGGCGAATTCTGCGAGCTGCCGGCGCTGAATCGGCGGACCGGATCAAACTGCCTCGCGAGTTGCTTGCCGAAGTCCTTGATTCCGAATCGACCCGTCGCGACGGCGAATGGGTCGCCTGTCCGGTCGAAAAGCCCGTCCGGACGGGCGTTCTGCTGCTGCAAAAAAACGCTGCCGAACAAATTGACACTCACTTTGACTCGATCGCGGCCGCGCTTGATCTGGCGATGACGACGCGGATAGCGTCTGCAACTCAGACGCGACGAGCCCGACGGTTGGAAGCGATTCTTGAAGCAACCGCGCACTGGAACCAGTCGCGCGAGATCGATCAACTGCTGGTCGATATCGCCGAAGCAGCAACTCGTTTGCTTGATGCCGAACGCGCGACCATTTTTCTTCCCGACCCCGCAACCGGTCAGCTGGTCGGACGTCCTGCTCTGGGTGTGGAATCGGGTGAGATCCGCATCGCGCCCGGCACCGGAGTTGTCGGCCAGGTGATTGAATCGGGCGAACCGCATCGCGTCGATGATGACATTGCAGGCGAGCAGGCTCTGATCAACCGTGAAGTGGACAAGTCCCTGAATTTCGAAACGCGAACATTGTTGTGCGTCCCGATGACCGGCCAGTCAGGCAACACGATCGGTGCGTTTGAATTGATCAACTCCCGCAACGGCAACTTCACCGACATCGATACGGTCGAACTGAGCGAACTTGCCGCTCACGCTGCCGTCGCGATCGAGAACACAAAACACGTCGAACATCTGGTTAATACGCGGCGCAACGTTGCTGAGCAGGCAGCGGGGCAGGTCAATCTGATCGGCAAATGTCCCCAGATCGAAGCGCTGAAATCGACGATCGTGCGGGTGGCGGCAACCGAACTGCCGATCCTGGTGCTGGGTGAAAACGGAACCGGTAAAGAAGTCGTCGCGCAGATGATTCACTATCACAGCCAGCGGCGCGATCAGGTGCTGGTCGCTGTGAACTGCGCGGCCATCACTGAAACGCTGCTCGAAAGTGAATTGTTCGGACACGAGAAAGGCGCGTTTACCGATGCGCATCAAATGCGCGAAGGCAAGTTTGAACTGGCCGATGAGGGATCGTTGTTTCTGGATGAGATCGGTGACATGAGCCCGGGGGGTCAGGCGAAACTTCTTCGCGTGCTTCAGGAAAAAGTGATCACGCGTGTTGGCGGCTCGACTCCAATCACGACCAACGCTCGTGTCGTCGCAGCAACCAATCAGGATTTGGCTCAGCTGATCACCGACAAACAATTCCGTGAGGATCTTTATTTCCGCCTGAACGTAGTCACCATCGAACTGCCGCCGTTGCGTGACCGGGGCGAGGACATTGTGTTGCTGGCCGAACACTTCATCGAGGAGTTCTGTACCAAGGCGCGACGCAAGCCGTTGGCACTTTCCGCGGCAGCACGCAAACGGTTGATTGCGCATCAGTGGCCGGGCAACGTTCGCGAGCTGCGGAACATGATCGAGCGGTTGTCGTATCTGTTCCAGGGCGACAAGGTGGATAGTGACGATCTGGAGTTCATTATCTCGCCGAAAAAACCGGTCGCCGGGGCGGAGTTGGATCTGAGCTTGACGCTCTCGGATGCTACTAAACAGTTTCAATGCGGATTTATTCAGAAGCAAATCGACCGGACAGGCGGCAATATGACGGACGCAGCGAGGCGGATGGGGCTGCATCGCAGCAACCTGTACCGCAAGATGCGCCAGCTGGAGATGGTCAGCGATGATGACAGCGGTGATCATCTGGATGGGCCGGAGTAATGCGGTCAAAACCGTTGATTTTGGGCCTCGACGGATTTGCCAAAATTGGATAAAATCCGCGATTCCCCTGAGTCATTCTGCTTGCCTGGCTGGCTCAGTTATACCGGCCGTTTCGCTCATCGGTGCACGGGCGAACCCTTGAAACATGTAATGATGGTTAACGAGATGTACGCGATAATTGCTGACGGTGGACGCCAGTACAAGGTTCAGCCAGGTCAATTGCTCGAAATCGACTACCGCGAAGGTGCCGAAGAAGGCGCTGAGTTTACTTTTGATCGCGTCCTCGCGTTGTCGGGTGATTCCGGTTTCCAACTTGGTTCGCCAACGGTTTCCGGTGCTTCGGTCAAAGCCAGAATTGTCGGCCAGACCAAAGGCGATAAGATCTACGTCCAGAAATTCCGTCGACGAAAAAACAGCAAACGTCGAACAGGCCACCGCCAGAAGTACACTCAGGTCAAAATTGAATCGATTGCCTGATCCTTCCAGTTTGCGTCGTTAAACCTGACGGCAGCATGCTGGTTGGCACATACTGATTGGCACAATCCCGCGAATTAACCCCGCAATCAATTTGCGGTGAATGCGGAGTCCACGATGCAACGCGAAAAACTGCGCGAACCAAAGCACGACGGGCAACACGAAACTGATTCCAATGTTCAGCCTGCTGCTGACGCCGTCGTTTCTACTGGCGGGACGCTCGACTACGCCGGCCAATCCGAATCCGTCGCTTCCGACCGCGGCCACTCGCAAAATGGTCGACGTGGTCCGCACATCAGCATGGGCTCAAAGTCAATCAGCTCCATCGATGGCGTTGTTGGCTCGTCGGATCCGATCAAACATCTCTGCCAACTGGTCCACAAAGCTGCAGATGCAATCGCTCCCGTTCTGATCTCGGGTGAAACGGGAACCGGAAAGAACCTGATTGCCGTTGCTCTTCACCGGTTGAGCAGGCGGGCATCGGCACCGCTGCTAACCGTCAATTGCGCGGCGAAAACCGAAGCGGAACTGGAAGCGGAACTGTTCCGTTGCCTGCTGGCGGCGAGTGGCGGCTCGGTTTTCATTGACGAGATCGATGCGCTGCCGGTGCGGTTGCAGGTCCGGCTGCTGCATGCGATTGAACAGCACGGCTTTGAAAGCGGTCATGGCGAAAACAGTCATGGCGAAACCGGAAACAACGATGACAGCCGTTACGTTGAGATCGATGTGCGGTTCATCACGGCGTCAAACATGGATCTGGGTGCGGCGGTCAGCGACGGCGCGTTCCGTGAGGATCTGCTCTGGCGTTTGAATGTGATTCCGGTTGCGATGCCGCCATTACGTCGACGGCCCGCAGATGTTGCGCTACTGGTCCGGCACTTTCTCAACGAATACAGTTCGCAAACAGGAAAGGCAATCGATCGAATTCATCCCGATGCGATGCGTGCGCTGGAGGCGTATCACTGGCCGGGAAATATTACTGAAATGCAGAACTATATCCACCGTGCAGTCGCGCTTGCTGACGGTGATGAACTGATCACGGACCTGTTGCCGAAAACCGTGATGGGTGATGTTGCCGCAGCCCAGGATGCCGTCTTCCGACCGACCGATGAGGCGTCTTTGATTCGCGAATTTGTCTACAGCCGGATTGCAAAGGCTCCGGCGGATACGAATGATCTGCACAAACAAATTGTCGATCCGGTTGAGAAAGAGCTGCTGGTTCAGGTCCTCGAAAGCGTGAATCAAACCCAGACCAAGGCGGCAGCCAAACTGGGTTTGAACCGGAACACGGTGTTTAAGAAGATGAAAGCGTTCGGGCTGGATAAGGCGACCACAGAATCGGAGTCGCAAAAAGAGTAGTCAGCAACATCGCGCGCTCCCCGTCGATTCGGCGCCAGCTCGCCCGAGGGAAGTGTGCTCAGGACAGAAAGAACCGGGACTAGCGCTGACGTTTCAACCGAACGGCTCCGCGGTTTCCCGGTCAAGTTTTCAGGTTCAATTCAAAGTTTAATTTTGTTTCGATATGGACTGGCTCAACGGCATCTCGATCACCTGTTTTGCTGCCAGCTATCTGGTCGTGTTCGGGCTGGAGCTGTCGCGGATTTTCTTTAACGCTCCGCTACGAAGGTGGCTGGTGCCTGGGCTGATGATTGCAGGGCTGTTTGCGCACTCGGTTTTTCTGGTGTTGCAAACCGGACTCGTCTTCAGCGAAACGGGAATCTGGACGGGCAGCTGGTCAACGTGGAGCCTCGCTGCGGCGTGGGTGCTGGCCGTTGCCTGTTTGTGGATCATGATTCGCAGAGCAGAATCGATCGGCGGTGTCTTCCTGCTTCCGGTCATTCTGGCAATCGTCGCGCTGGGGACGGCGACACAGGGAGTCGGAGGTTCGTTCTCGACTTCCGGCGCGAAATCGGTCTGGGGCGGCCTTCACGGATTGTCGTTGTTGCTGGGCACAGCCGTTGTTGCGCTCGGGTTTGCACTGGGCGTAATGTATCTATTGCAAGCGAGGCGGCTGAAGAAAAAGCAGATGCCGTCGGGCACGCTCCGGCTGCCGTCGCTGGAGTGGCTGCAAATATCGAGCGAACGATCGCTGGTTGTCTCGGCGATTCTGCTGGGGGCGGGACTGGTCAGCGGGTTGGTCGTGAATCTGATCAACAACCGTACTGCGGAAGATGCCGGCGCGGTTGCGGCGCATGTCGTTCCCTGGAATGATCCCGTCGTCTGGTCGTCGGGAATTCTGTTTTTATGGCTGCTGGCCGCGCTGTTATTTAATCTGCTCTACCGACCTGCGCGTCAGGGTCGCAAAGTCGCCTACCTTGTCGTGGCGAGTTTTTTGTTTCTGGTTCTGGAACTCGGTATCGTGCTCTGGGCCGGTCATGCACGGGTGCCCGAACAAGGCCAAGCGCACAACGGGAATGCTCTTGCGCGCGATAAAAGCCGAACCGTGTACTCCCTGACGAGCGGACTCCAACCGTCTCGGGCGGCGGACCCATCTTGTTGCTGCACCTGGTCAGCACGAAAATTCGACCGGAGGTCTGTATGAATCTCCAACTGGTCGGATGCAGCCATCATCAATCAAACCTCCGTCTCCGCGAACAGCTTGCCTTTCGTGCTGACCAGGTGCCGCCATTTCTGGATCTGTTTTACGAGCGGTTTCCCGCCTCCGAAGCGGTTCTCTTATCGACCTGCAACCGGACCGAGTTGTACGTAACCGGCCGGGAAATCGAATTCCTGCCAAGGCCGGATGAAATGATCGGACTGCTGGCCGAACATCGCGAAATCCGCGAGCAGGGATTTCAGGATTCGATGTTCTGTCACTGCGACCGGCAGGCAATCCATCATTTGTTTTCCGTGGCAGCGTCAGTCGACAGCATGGTCGTCGGCGAAGCGCAGATTCTCTCGCAGGTTAAACAGGCGTACCGGATCGCCGTCGACGCGCGTGAGTCGATTTCGCAAACGCATCACGTGTTTCAGGCTGCGATTCGGGCCGCGCGTCGCGTCGCGCGCGAAACCGACATTCATGCCAAAAGGGTCAGCATTCCCAGCATCGCCGTCGGTTCGCTCGCACGGCGAATTTTTGAACGACTGGACAACAAGCGTATGCTCTTGATCGGCGCAGGCAAGATGGCAGAGGAAACCCTGCGTTATCTTCGCGAACAGGGCGGCCGTGACATCGTACTGGTCAACCGGACCGAATCAAGAGCTCAGGAACTGGCCGATGCGTTTGACGGAACGGTCGCACGCTGGGAGGACCTCGAACACGAACTCACGCTGGCTGACATGATCGTCAGCACGACGGGCGCGAGTGATCCGGTGGTCTCCATGTCCATGTTCGAACGGGTTGAGCCACACCGGCACCAGCGGCCTTTGTTCATTTTGGACCTGGCTATTCCACGCGACTTCGAACCGGAAATTGGCGACCGGCTGAATGTCTATCTCTATTCGATCGACGATTTGAAATCGGAATGTGATCGCAACCGCAAAGCCCGGGAAAGCGAATGGCCGAAGGCCGAAAAGATTCTCCAGCAGGAGACGGATGATTTCATTCGCCAAATGCACCGGCGTAAGGGGGGTGCAACCATCGCTCAACTAAAACAACAGGCCGACGCGGTCAAAGTTGCTGAACTGGATCGGCTGATGAACCGCGTGGACGGGCTGACAGACCAACAACGAAAAGAAATTGAGTACTCTTTCAACCGCGTAGTGAATAAGATACTGCATCCACCCATGGTCTCGTTGAATGAGAATTCCAACGATGAAGAACATTCCCGTGGCCTGCTGGACGCATTGAAGCGTCTGTTTCAACTGGGCGACTGACACGGCTGCAGGATCAAACGATAGTCGGTCCGTTTTGCATCCAATATTCGGCTGCCCATGGCGAATACAAACTCCCATCCGGTCTTATCCCGTAGAGCTTTCAAGAAGGGACGAATCATGGACTCTGACTTTGTACTGGTTCGCATCGCGGTATGCGGATCCGACGCCGAAGCGCATCTTGTTCGCGGTTTGCTGAACGACGCCGGTGTGCCCGCCTATGTGAGCAGTGAGCAATCTGCTTTGACCGGGCTCAGTGCTGTCCTCCCGACCGAAGTTCTTGTTCGGCAGATCGACGTGGAAGCTGCTACTCCAATCGTCGACGCGTATCAGAACAGCGAACAGCCGGAAAAGATGCCTGCATGGGATTGCAAGTGCGGAGAAAAAATCGATGAGGGATTCGCCGCCTGCTGGAGTTGCGGTCGCAACTTCGAGCCTGCGACTGAATCCCGGTAGAATCCGTTTAACCCGCTGTTGAACGCTCAAACGATTGCTGAGTAGCAGGTCTTGCTCCGTCCGGCAGACACCGTAACTGACGAACTGGGTCACGGCCGAAATGGCTTAGTCCCAATCATCCTCGTCATCATCCTCGTCATCGTCATCATCGTCGTCATCATCGTCGTCATCATCGTCGTCGTCTCCCCAGTCATCGTCGTCGTCGTCGAATTCATCGTCGAGGAGATCGTCGTCGTCATCGACTTCTTCCCAGTCGTCTTCCAGTTCATCGTCGGTTTCGTCGTCGGTTTCGTCGTCGGTTTCGTCATCATCATCGACATCGGCTTCATCGTCGTACTCGTATTCGTCTGAGTCGTCGCCTTCTTCAGCGTCGCCTTCTTCAGCGTCGCCCTCTTCATCGATGTACTCATATTCATCTTCGTCATCTTCAGCGTCTACCTCTTCATACTCCTCTTCGTCTTCATCGCCGTCCTCGTACTCTTCTTCGTCTGAGTCATCTTCTTCGTCTGGTTCGTCCTCGCTGTCGTCTTCGCTGTCGTCTTCGTATTCGCCGTCGCCGTCGTCGTCATCTTCATCTTCATCTTCATCTTCATACTCTGCTTCGTCATCGTCTGATTCGTCTTCGTCTGATTCATCACTGTCTGCTTCATCGTCGTCGAATTCGTACTCCTCTTCCGAGTCATCATCGCCCGCAGCGAGTTCGGTTTCCTGCACGTTGTCCGGAAAACGACCGTTTGTAAATGCGAGACTGTCAGCCGGCCGGGAGTTCCAATCCAACAAGTCGACTGGCATTTCGTCAGTGAATCGATCGAGTGCAGCTTGCTCGACGATATCAATCTCGACGACGTCAATAACGTGTGCCGGGTTGAGATGAAGTTCAGCCGAATCGATGAAGTCAAGCTGACCGCTTTTTGCGTAGGCAATCTGAGTCACTTGTATTCACTCCTGTGCGCGTGAGGGTCTTGGGGTCGGATCTTCGTCGACGATATCGTTGTGCTTTTGTTCTGAATAGAACGGTCTGTGTCCGTACAAATAGGCATTGTGTCTGGCCGGACAATTGCGAATTTGTCCGACCGGATAATTTGAATGCCCAGCGGTGATTTTGCAAGCCAGCGGCGGGTATACACTCTAATTCAATTTGCGGATGATCTGTCGAAAAACGGCCCGTTCCCGGACTCCCGTTTATTCTTCATCCGGCTCCGGATCTTCCGGTTCTAATGCTGAATCGTCGCCCGGAACGTCCTCATCGAATTCGAGATCGTCGTCATTATGCGATTGATCGGCTGATGACTGCAAATTGTTGACAGGAACTGCCCACTGAGGCAAGCCTGTACCTCCAAGTTGATTTGCCCGAGGCAATTCATCGAGCGTATTCAATCCGAAATCCGCGAGAAACTGGCGTGTTGTCGCGTAGAGGAACGGCCGCCCGAGTTCTGGGCTGCGGCCGGCGATTTTGATCAGACCCTTTTCCAGCAACTGACGCAGAATCTCGCCACAACTGACGCCGCGAATCGCTTCAATTTCCGCTTTGATGATTGGCTGCCGGTAAGCGACAACCGAGAGCGCTTCGATATTCGGACCGGTCAGCCTGCGATATCGCGGAATGTGTTCCTGCCGCCTGATCCATCTGGCAAATTGAGGACGGGTCAGCATCCGGTATCCGCCAGCGACTCGTTTGATGTGGAATGCACGACCGATCGAATCATAATGTCGGTTCAGTTCCCCGATCAACGTACGCGCCCGTGTCCCATCCTCGACTCCGGCAAGCTGGCTGATTTTGCGGCTGGCGAGCGGGGCTCGCGCGAGAAACAGCACCGCCTCTACGCGACGGCGGCAGGCGGCAGGATCCGGATCCCATTCCGGTTCACCGCTTTGCGTCAGTTCCACTTCGACCTGCACCGTCTCGTCCGGTCGATCGCTAGTCGTCGCATCTACGGCAGCTGATTGTTCGGGTTCGGTTTGGTCCGGCAAATTGTTTTTGGATGGCGACATGCCATTTTATCTCCGTGGCTGATTCAGAATAAGTAGAACAGAATTTCGATCAATGAGGCAAGACAAGCTCGCTTTCTTCGTCCGCCTATCCACGATCGTCCAACGTTCCATCGTCCCACATTCTTATGGTAAATCGCCTATAGTAAATCGCATGCATATTTATCTGGACCACAATTCGACAACGCCGATCGCTCCCGAAGTTGCACAGGTGATCGCCGATTGCTACCGCGACGGATATGTGAACCCGGCCAGCCAGCATCGTCCCGGTCAAAAAGCCCGGGCGCGGCTGGAACAAATTCGACAACGGATGACGGCGTTATTGGGCGGAATAACTCAGGGTATGGCAACCGACACGCTGGTGCTGACAAGCGGCGGAACGGAGAGCAATAACCTCGCCATTCGCGGACTTGCGATGACTGAACCCAAAATCGCGGCGGCGGAGCAGGGGGCTTCCAACCGGCCCGTCGTGTTGATTTCGGCGATCGAACATCCCAGCGTGATGGGAGCGGCGGCGGCGTTGAAGTCCGGCGGTATCGACGTCTGCCAGATTCCGGTTGATCAGGACTGCGTGATTCAAGTGGTCGAGTTTGAGAAGCAACTCTCTCGACACGCCGATATTCGTCTCGTTTGCGTCATGCTGGCCAACAATGAAACGGGCGTAATTCAGCCGGTTTCGGAAATCGCAGCAATTTGTCGGGAGCGGTCTATTCCTGTTCACTGTGACGCTGTCCAGGGCGTTGCGAAGATAGGCGTGAACTTCCGCGAACTGGGCGTTGATACGATGACATTCTCAGCACACAAATTCCACGGCCCGCGCGGCATCGGCGGCTTGCTGGTCAGGCGCGGCGTAACCGTCAATCCGATCTTGTTCGGCGGCTTTCAACAGATGGCGGTCCGGCCCGGAACCGAGGATGTCGCCCTGGCGGCAGGCATGAACTGTGCTCTCGAACTGTTTGAAGAGCGCGGCGGGGAAACGGCTGCGAGGATGAAAGAACTTCGCGATCAGTTACAGCAGACAATTGCTGGAACGATCGAATCTGCGGTTGTACTCGGAGCCAGTGCAGATCGCGTTCCCCACACGCTGAATATTTCATTTCCGAATATCAATCGTCAGGCGTTCTTGTTGGCCGCCGACCTGGCCGGACTGGCAGTTTCAACCGGGTCTGCCTGCGCGAGCGGATCGAGTGAGCCATCCCATGTGATCTCGGCGATGACATCTGACAAACAAGTGATTGAAGGCTCGGTTCGGATCTCGTTGGGAGCCGGAACAACTACCGAAGAAACCGTGGAATCCGGTCGCCGTATTGTACGGATACACAACGACTTACAACGCATGAAATCGCTTCATTATTGAGGTCTTTGCGGTCGTCAAACGTGGCCGAAAATGGTACAATTCGGGCATCAAAAACGGGCACGGAAATGAGCTCGTATTTCTCTGTTTTTTGATCTCAATCCCGGTCAGTTTCGGCTCCGGGCGCACTCGGTTCATGTCCACAGCAAATACGGTTTTCTCGGTCCCCCTGCGCCATTTATCGGGCGTTTTTCAGGGCGGGGAACTGGCTCGAACAGCTAGTCCTGTCGCGGGATTGCTGCGCTATGTGGGAGACAAACAGAACGAGTTGTTACGTTATTTCAGCGACGGAAATCTGCCGCAAACCAATGACTGGCCGGTCGTCCTCTTCGGGCCCACAGGTACCGGAAAGACATCGCTGGCAATGAACCTGATTGCGTCGGTTAATGCCGCTTCGGATCACTGTTTGAGAATTGACCCGAATACCGGTTGTTCAGGAATTCCGGCCTCGTCGAACAACCCGGCTATTTTCGAGGCGAGCGATTTCAGCCGCAAGTTTAACTCCGCCATTGAAACCAATTCCGTGACCGAATTCCGGGAGAGAATTCTCTCGTCAGGTGGAATCTTAATTGATGGAATTCAAGTCCTTTCCGGTAAATCCGCCGTTCAAAAGGAACTGGTTTATCTGCTTGATCGGACTCCCGAAACCGGATTGCCCGTGGTAATCACTTGTTCGCATTCACCGTTATCGAGCGACCAGTTGATGCCGCAGTTGTTGTCCCGGCTCGCGTCAGGTCTTTGCCTGGCCGTCCATCTGCCCGGAAAAGAAGCGCGACTCGAAATTATTAACGAACTGGCGGCTATACACGGTTTGAGTATTACCGCTGATGGATCCGATTGGCTGGCAGACAAACTGAATGTTTCTGTTCCGAAAATTAACCAGTTTTTTTCGCAGTTGGTAACACGAAATCAGGACGTTAAAAGTGATCGCCTGAATGCCGGCTATTTCAATCAGGTTTTCAGGCAGGCAGGTGGCCCGGGCCAGGAAAACAACGACCGGCTCAAAAAGAACACTCAAACCATTATTAAAGCGGTCGCTCGGGAAATGGACCTGAAACCGGTTGACATCAGAAGCAGCTCTCGAAAACAGACGGTCGTGCTTGCCAGAAGTATTGCAATTCATCTGTGCCGGACGTTGTTGAACGCCAGCTATGAAAAAATCGGCAGCCAGTTCGGTAACAGGGACCATTCAACGGTCATGCACGCCTGTCGCAAGATCGAAACCATGATTCAAAATGCGGCTGATACAAGTCAGAAACCGGCAACGGTCAAAATGATCGAACACCTGAACCAACGATTGTCAGCACAGTTTACGGAGTTGTTAAACACCTGATCGGGCGCAGAAACCCGGCCAGTATCAGTATGAGGAAAACCGGTTTGACCCGAGTCAGCGATGCTACTCATCGGTGAACGAAACCAACAGTTATTATCAAAACATGGCTTGCCGACATAGTTACAACCTGAATACCGACTGATCCATAAATACGTTTTGAAGGTGTTATCCATGTTTAACCTCAACGCGTTACCCTAAGTCGGGTAAGGATTTAAAACTGAACCGGATGAGTTGCCAACATTAATTTGCCCGGTATTACTAATACTATTAAGAATATATATAAGTTGTTTAATGCGAATCGAGATTCGCCAGAAGGAATCCAGTGAAAATCAAAATCCAGCGTGAGTCGTTCCTTAAAGTGTTCCAGATAGCTGCTGCCGTTGCTCCGGCTCGCAGCCCGAAGACAATTCTGCAAAATGTCAAAATCGATGTTACCAAAAAACTGACCCGGCTAACCGCGACCGATATGGAAGTTGGAGTTCGGTTAACCGTACCGGATGTGGAAGTGGAAACGCCGGGGTGTGCAGTAATCCCTGTGCAGCGATTGAGTATGATCCTGCGGGAATCATCTGACGAGGTGCTTTCGATTGAGGCTGATTCCGATAAGGCACTGATCACAGGCGCGAACAGCCGTTTCGAATTGTCAGTTCATAATCCGGATGAGTTTCCGGAAGTAGCCGAGTTCGAGGAAAAGGACTATTTTGAAATCTCTGCCGGTGTGCTGCACGAACTGATCAAGCGAACTCTGTTTGCAACCGATGCCGAGAGCAGCCGGTTTGCGCTCGGTGGGGTGCTGTTGGAAATGGATGACGAAACAATCACAGCCGTCGGAACTGATGGACGGCGTCTGGCAAAAATGCAGGGACAGATCAAGAAAGTCGGTTCACCTAAGACGGCAGAAGCGACGATCGTTCCTGCACGGGCGATGCAGTTGATGGACCGTATTCTTCCCGCCGATCCGGAAACGATGATTCAGATAGCGGCCCGAGCGAACGATCTGGTGATGCGTGATCCGAACGGCATGTTCTACACGCGGCTGGTTGAAGGCCGGTTCCCGAAGTGGCGCGATGTGCTGCCCGACCGCCAGAATTCGAACAAAATTTCGATCCCGGTTGGCCCGATGTATTCCGCGCTGCGGCAGGCGGCAATTGTTGCCAGCGAAGAGAGCCGTGGAATCGATTTCACGTTCAAAGAGGGGTCGCTGGTGTTAAGCAACAGCACAGCTGAAGTAGGTCAGTCACGAATCGAAATGCCGGTACCATACGATGCGGGTGAACTGACGATCACATTGGACCACCGTTACGTCGCGGATTTTCTGAAAGTGTTACAGCAGGATAAGACGTTTACACTCGACGTCGAAAACGGGGAAGCGGCCGCGTACTGCAGTACGGACGATAACTACGGCTACGTCATCATGCCGCTTTCAAAAGACCGGCGATAAAACCTTGACCGACCCGAATCACAATCCGTACGCTGAAGAGGATTTTGATGATGCCGCGCGACTGGTGCAGCAACGTCAGCGATACCGGCGCGGCGCGACTCAAGCGGTCAACGTAATCAACAAATTGCTGGCCCGCAAAGGATACGCACAAACACAGTCAATCAGTGAGCTTGAATCGGTCTGGCAGACCATGGTCGGCGAACGCTGGAAAGACAAAACACAACCCGGCAACGTTAACCGCGGCGTGTTCGAAGTTACGGTCGCGAGTTCAGTAATCAGTCACCATCTGAGTATGAACAAGAAGAAACTGTTAGCCGAACTGAAAGACAAACTGCCGCAGAACAATATCAATGACATCCGGTTTAGAGTCGGAAAAATTTAAGACTTCAACCGACCAAAAACATTTGAGAAGTGACTCTATCCGGGTGGTCTTTTCAAACTCTATCTGAAATCAACGCATAAAATCGCTTAGAAATATCATGGCCAAAGACGACAAAAATTCGAACGACGAGAATCCTGTAGAAGCAAGCCCACCGGAAAATAAAGACAACCAGCCGGAGCCGAAAAAACAGAACGGCAAGCTGCCCAAAAAAGAATACACCACCGAGGATCTGCAGCACCTTTCGGATATAGAACACGTGCGCAAACGACCCGCTATGTACATCGGTGACACGACGGCCCGGGGTTTACATCACCTTGTCTACGAAGTCGTTGACAACTCGATCGATGAAGCAATGGCCAGCTTCGCGTCCAAAGTGCAGGTCATCATCAACACCGACGGATCACTGACGGTGATCGACGACGGTCGTGGAATCCCGGTCGGCAAACATGAACAATTGTCAGCGGAAATGGACCGCGAAGTCTCGACGCTCGAAGGCGTGATGACGGTTTTGAAATTCGGCGGTAAGTTCGGTGAGGCGGACGAAGGTGCCTATCGTACATCAGGAGGCCTGCACGGTGTCGGAGTAACGGTCGTGAACTTTCTATCGGAATGGTGCGAAGTCGAGGTCTACCGCGACGACCATATCTACCAGCAGGGCTATGAGCGCGGAGTCCCGACCGGACCCGTCAATCGAGTCGGAAAAACGGATAAAGTCGGCACGAAAACCACCTTCAAACCGGACCCGCAGATTTTTCCGAATACGAAATTTGAATATTCGGTTCTGCTCAAGCGTTTGCAGGAACTGGCGTTTCTCAATAGCGGCGTACGGATCGTTTTTAAAGACAAACGTAACGGTGAGGGAGACGAATTCTACTACGAGCGCGGGATCATCGAATACGTTGAGTACATGAACCGCGCCGGCGATCCGCTGAACAAAGAGGTCGTCTACATGCAAGGCGAGCAGGACGAAGTGACGTTCGAAATCGCGATGCAGTACACAACCGATCATACGGAAAACGTCCATTCCTACGCGAACAACATCGGGACACACGAAGGCGGAACTCACATTTCCGGATACCGAACCGCGCTGACTCGATCAATGAATACGTATGCCAAAAAAGCGAATCTGTTTCCTAAAGATCTGACCGTCAGTGGCGAAGACTTCCGCGAAGGACTGACCGCCGTGATTTCGGTCAAAGTTCCGCAGCCGCAGTTTGAAGGTCAGACCAAAACGAAGCTCGGTAACAGTGAGATCGAAGGAATTATCAGTTCAAACTTTGGCGAGTTCCTGAAGACGTTCCTTGAAGAGAATCCGGCTGAAGCGAAGATCATGGTCCGCAAAGGAATCCAGGCGGCCGAGGCCAGAGAAGCGGCTCGCAAGGCGCGCGAAAACGTTCGTCGCAGTAGTGTACTCTCCAGCGGTGGCCTCCCCGGAAAACTCCGCGATTGCCTCAGCACCGACGTCGAAAAGTGCGAACTCTATCTCGTCGAAGGTGACTCGGCGGGTGGAAGTGCCGAGGGTGGCCGGTTGAAAGAATTTCAGGCGATCCTGCCTCTGCGCGGAAAAATTATCAATGCCTACAAAGCCCGCGACGACAAAGTTCTGGCTAACGAGGAAGTTCAGTCGATGATCAGCGCAATCAAGGTTGGCATCGGCGAGGATCAGGATTTGTCTAACCGCCGCTACAACAAAATCATCATCATGACCGATGCGGACGTTGACGGTTCACATATCCGTACGTTGTTGCTCTGCTTCTTCTACCGGCAGATGTACCAGTTGCTGGAACATGGACACGTTTATGTGGCGCAGCCGCCGCTGTTCCGCGTGAAGGATCGCAAGAATACATTTTACGTTCACAGCGAAGAGGAAATGAAATCCCGGTTGCTGGCTCGCGGACTCGGAGACACACGGTTCGAAGACGGGCAGGGCCTGGTAATCGAAGGTGATGAAATGCACCGGCTTTGTCAGACGCTCAGCGGAATGGAAGAAGCGATTCTGCAACTCGAGCGCCGCGGCATTAACGTCCGGACGCACGCGGAGCGAATGAATCCGGAAACCAACCGGCTGCCGATTTTCAAAGTCACCTACGGCGTCGAGGACCACTGGTTCTCGTCGCGTCAGGAACTTGACCAGTTCGTCAAGAAACAGGAAGAGATCTCGGGTGACGAGGTGACTGTTGAAACCGAAGACACCAATGGTGATCTTGAAGATTCAAGCCTGGGAGTCAACGCCGAAGAACGTCCGGGCGAAACATCGAATGGCGAATCCGGTAATGGTGCACCGGCGGATGAAGTTGACTCCGGGCCAACCTTGCGAATCAACGAGTTTCATGAAGTCCGTACGATCAATTCAGGTTTGCAGGAACTTGTCGCGATGGGCTTCACCGTTGATTCACTGTTCCCGCAGGAGCGAACAGGAATCGAGGAACCGCGATACATGTTGCTTCGCGACGACAATGTAACCGGCCTGGAGGATTTGCGATCGCTGGTCGGCGCAGTTCGAGCCGCAGGCGAAAAAGGAATTCAGGTCACGCGATTCAAAGGTCTTGGTGAGATGAACGCGGAAGAACTTCGCGAGACAACGCTTGACCCGGACAATCGCACGTTGATTCAGGTCAAAATGACCAACGCAGCCGAAGCGGACGAAATGTTCCGCGTCTTGATGGGTGACAAAGTGGAACCGCGCCGCCAGTTCATTGAGAAACACGCGCTGGAAGTGAAAAACCTCGACGTGTAGAAGTTCATTCTGTTCCTGCAAACTTGTTTGCGCCTAAAAAGGGAAACCCGCAGCGCGAGCAAGGGACGCGCGGTCAAAGACCACGCCTCGCTACCTCGTCGGATTTCTAAAAAGCGATTAGCCACTACCCGGCTTTGAGCATGAACAGTGCTACGACGGAAATTGCGATCCCGATCATCGAACGACCGCTCAGCCTTTCGCCCAGCAATCCGACGGCGATTAATGTCGTCAGCAAAATCGCACCTGCACTGCCAACGGGGAAGACGATATAGCCCGGAATGACTCCGAGGGCCAGTAGAATGAAATGCATCTGAAGCACATTCGATAGCCCCATCAGCAAACCGAAAAACCATTCCTTTCGCGTCGGCAGTCGCCCGTTGTAGATCAGAGCATCAATGATGGAATTGCAGCGACGGTGAATCCGGCCAGCACAAACACCGGACGCTGCTCAGCATCGCTAACATGCTTGAACGCTTCCTGCGCAAGCCGGCTGAGTCGGCACAGTAGAAAGAAAACAAACAACACGACCGGTCCGATCCAGGCATTCGAATTCGATTCGGTGACGATTTGTGCTTTTTCATTCTGTGTGCCTGGCATAGCGAAGTCGGTTTCCTTGCCGATGTTTTCTGAATGCGGACGAGAAGACGGTTTGGAGCAGCAGGTAGATCACGGTGTGGTTCGCCTGGCGGGCCTTTATAGCTGGATTGGCAACTTGGATCTTCCAGCGTATCCGACTCCCGGCGGGACGGTAAGGCTGAAGTATTGGAGTCCGGGTGGTACGTCCCGCTTGCCGAGCGGGACGTTGCGTGGCTGTTGACAGCCAGATCGTCAGGGTTTGCGATCGTCCTGGCTATGTCACGCCCCTTTCCAGCAGAGACGTACCGGCGCGAGTTGCGAAGCGGACGGATTTCAACTAAACAGAATGAGTCAACACAAACCGCTTTTTGCAATTGGAACCGGACCATGTCTGCCACCGACGCCGCTTCGCAAACCAATCCGGATGTCCGCGCCCTCCAGCCTCGCAAAGTCTGGAATCATTTCGCCGACTTGAACACGGTTCCACGAGCATCAAAGAAAGAAGAGCGGGTGATCGAGTTTGCAAAAGCGTTTGGCGAATCACTTGGCCTTGAAACGATCGTCGACGCGGCAGGAAACGTGATCATCAGGAAACCGGCCAGCGCGGGGATGGAGGACCGGCAGACCGTCGTACTCCAGTCGCATCTGGATATGGTTCACCAGCAGAATTCGGGAACCGGATTTGATTTCGAAACGCAGGGAATCGAAATGGTTGTCGAAGGCGACTGGGTCCGCGCTGCGGGCACGACGCTGGGAGCAGACAATGGACTGGGCGTTGCGAGCATTATGACTCTGCTTGCCTCAAACGACATCCCGCATCCTCCCCTCGAAGCCCTGTTTACGATCGATGAGGAAACGGGAATGACCGGTGCGAAGGGATTGCAGGGCGGCATGCTTTCGGGTTCGATTCTGTTAAACCTCGATACCGAAGAGGATGATGCACTGACGATTGGTTGCGCCGGAGGTGTTGATGTTACGGCAACCGGAACCTACGAAGCGGAAAAACTCGAGGGGGGCATGGCAGGCCGGAGGCTCACGGTTCGCGGTTTGCAGGGCGGCCATTCAGGAATGGAGATTCACCTCGGGCTCGGCAACGCCAATAAAATCATGAATCGGATTCTCTGGCACGGAGCCCGACGATTTGGATTACGGGTCCACAGTATCGACGGCGGCGGTTTGCGAAACGCGATTCCCCGCGAATCAACGGCGGAGGTGGCAATTCCGGACGACAATGCGGGTGAATTCGAAACGTGGTTGAAAACAGAATCAGCGGCGATCATGGCTGAGTACGAATCGACGGACCCGGACGCCGAGGTTGTCAGCAAAACAACTGGTACTCCTGCCGATGTAATTCCTGCTACGTTGCAGGCCAGCTTGTTGGGCGCACTTTACGCGAGCCCGAACGGGATTCACAGGATGAGTCCCGAGATTGAAGGACTTGTTCAGACATCCAATAATCTGGCGCGAGTCGAAGTTGGCGGCGGTAAATTTCTGATCGGCAATTTGACTCGCAGCGGCGTCAACTCGGAACGCGACGATCTGGCTGCGGCAATTACAGCCGTCATGCAATTGACCGGGGCGGAGGTTGAAATAGCAGGGAGTTATCCCGGTTGGAGGCCTGTTCCCGGCAGCGAAATCGTCTCGTTGATGTCGGGTCTGTATGAGGAACTGTTCGGTGAGCCAGCCAGTGTCGAAGCCTGCCATGCGGGACTCGAATGCGGAATCATCGGCACGAACTATCCGCACATGCAAATGATCAGTTTCGGTCCGAATATCAGGGGAGCCCATTCACCGGACGAGCGGGCTCAGATCAGCAGCATGCAGAAGTTCTGGAAGCTCCTGCTGGCGACACTGAAGCGGATTCCGAAACGGGCCTCGTAGTCCGTTGCGAGCAACGCCTGTGGAATAATAATGGAAGAATCGGAAAGTAATGCCGCGCGCAGGTTTTCGGCGAAGCCTCATGTCCCACTCAGCGGACTCGATCAGGATCTTGTGAACAGCGGCAAGACACATTTTGAGAATATCAAAAAAGCTACGGCTCAATTGGCCGACGATCCTGACAATGAGGAGCTAAAAAAGCAGCTGGATAGTCATAAGCTCTATTTCAAAGCCGTGGTCGACGCCGCAGGTGAAGGCAACAAGTCCAAAACCCAGGACGCGATTTTTGACGGTTTGTCCGATGAGGAAGAAAAAAAATGGTTTGAGTTGATCTACGGCACTTAGGCCCGATTTCAGACGATTCGGTCTCAGTCAGAACCATCATTGTCTTGAGGACATGCGCTTTCTGGTCGAAAACCGTCACCGATCAGTATTTCCACCTTCGGGGCCGATCGCATTTTCAGTCAGCGAACGGGCTTCGAGAATGCCGCTTCCGTCAGAGGAGGCCCAGGCGTATTGAAAACCCTTGTCCGTTCCCGCTGCCCCGAACTCGCCGTTCTTGTTCAGCGCGATGAAGTTGATCGACAGCTCTTCGATTCCTTTCGGGTCAAGTTCGACGATCCGTTCGATCGCTTGCCGAACCGCATCAACCGGTGACGCGCCGGCGCGCATCATCTCGACCACCAGAAACGATCCGCAATATCTCATCACGTTTTCACCCAGCCCCGTAGCCCCTGCTGCGCCCACGGTATTGTCAACGTAAAGCCCGCTGCCGATGATCGGTGAGTCACCAACACGTCCGGGAATCTTGTAGCCCCAGCCGCTTGTCGAACATCCGCCGAACAGATCTCCCGTTGCATCGATCCCGAGCATCGCGATGGTGTCGTGATGGTGTTCGGTGAGGGTCAGCTGCGGAGGCGGGTTGCCTTCGGCCCCGGCAGCATCGCGTTCTTTTTTCCAGTCCTTCCATTTCCATTTCTGGTTTTCTGTTAGCAGATCCGTCGCTTCGAAACCGTTCTCCAGCGCAAACGTCCTCGCTCCGTCGCCGACCAGCATCACATGCGGAGTGGTTTCCATTACTTTTCGGGCAACAGAAACCGGGTGCAGGATGTCGCGGATCCCGGCCACCGCACCGGCATTGTGATCCGGTCCGGACATGATGCAGGCATCGAGTTCAACCTGACCGTCCGCACAGGGAATTCCGCCGATCCCGACGGACGCGTTGGCAATGTCGGATTCAGTGACATGAATCCCCTGCTCAATTCCGTCGAGCATTGATCCGGCGGTCGCTGCCGGAACCGCTTTTTCGCAGGCGGGTTTTCCGAACGGCCATGTGGCAACGAACAGCGGGCGTCCTTCTTTGCGGATCGCGTTGCCGGCAGGAGACGGTAGCGCCGACTCGGCACGCGAATTTGCTCCGGTTGCCATCGTGACTCCGATTGCTGTTGTGCCGATGAAATTGCGTCGATTGATTTTTTTCATGTTGATCAGCGAGTGTAAGTTTGGAGTTCGAATCGTATGGCCATTTTATCGAACGACCCCGACGAAGCGCACTCTCATCGACAACACGGCTTTTCGAGCCTCACTTCGGAAACCAGCTTCGTTAGCAAGGCACGCATTCAAAGAACACGTGCGCGCAAAAAAGCCCGGCCTGGATTCAATAAAAGGGTTCCAGACCGGACCGGATAACGTTGAGCTTAATATCAAGCTCCCGATTGCTTTGAGATGCCTCTCAGGGATCATTTGAATTCGGCTGCCATCGTTTTGCAAGCAAGTGGCCGGAATTTTTTGCCTCCACGTTCAGACGGAATAGATATGGCCGCGAAAAAATCGAGGCAGTTCAGCGACCACGTCTACCTCCGCCCCCCCATTCGCTTGTTGCACCTGTCGTATGATCGACCTTTTTATAGTCGATTTTGTTGACAGCTCGAATTCGGAACATCAATGTCGAGTCTTCCCGTGGCGCGAGCGAAACCAGAAACATCTGATTATTCTCGGAATAATCAAGGTTCGCGGTTTTTCCACTACGTCTAATGAGGGCCTTGCCGGCGTTGAATCGAACGTCAAATGACCCTCCTCCATCAACCTGAATTACCCACAGAAACGTTAGAGCATTTTTTGTGGTCAGATTGGATGGCGTATTCGCAAATGCGCTGGCGGTGGGCGCATCCATCAGAAAGGTCTCGATTTCGTCTACTCGATTTTGAGCGAATTCTTTCGTCAAACCCGGCAGCCCGGACAACGCATCTGAGTATAAAGTGGATGCGCGGGCCAGCATCCGGTTGCGACGGAACTCATCTTTGGTTATTTCTGCAGCCGCATACCAGGCATCGGCGGCGATCTTTAGTTTGTCGTGCAGGCCGGATTCAGCTTCCAATTCTGCGCGAGCGATCAAGACGAGTTCCTTGTCGCCCGACTTCAGCCAATGCTCGCAACCTGCTTTGTGGTCGTTTTTGATCAAACAAAGAAAATCGCCTAGAGATTCGTTTGACTTTTTGTCATCGGGCGAAGCCTCAAGCCCACTCGCCGCCTTGAGCCCTTTGTCGGCAATTTTTCTTGCCTCGGCAATTTCGTCTTTCAGCTGTTCAGTAAACCGCAGCGTGGCCGGGTTGATCTTTTTTGCAATCGTGACTCCGGCATCGCTCATCGTTTTAGCATACTCGTATTGGCCGTCGGTTAGGCCCTTGAGTGACATCGTCGTCAGCGCTGAAGAGAGTTCGAGCAGTTGTTCCGGCGCGTTGATACGTTTTTGCATTCCGATGAACAGTGATTCAGTCAGCTCAAAGTAGTCGATTTCAAAACGAAGATTGAGTTCCTCCATCGCGTTGTGGCAAAGCTCGGGCTGGCCGGATTCACTGGCAATGGTTGCGGTTTCGCTGAGCAGCGTGAAGACGTTGGCCACTTCGGTCGAATTTTCAACATCCTTGAGCATTTTTCGCAGCAAAGTGGTTCGACGGTCTTCAGGAGTTGCCCGGTCGTACACTTCTGAAAAAAGATCGCTAACCAGTTCACGTGCCAGGGTGAGTTCTGCGTCAGTCGGCACCGGTTTTCGAACCGGTTCAATTTCAGGCTGGTTCGGGTCGTTACCGGTTGTTGCATCCGGCCCCGTTCCGTCGCCAAATGTGAGCTGACCATCCGGTGCGGGTTGATCGAGAGTAAATTCACCGGTATTGGATCCGCTTTCGAAAAATCCGCCGGAAGAGTTTCCACTTTCACCATCCGGTTCGGATTCTGCATTTCCGGAGTTTGAATTTCCAGAATTTGCATGACCCGCAGGGTTGAGCAGGTTGTCACCGGGGTCGTCATTTGCATGTCCGTTCCCATGGTCAGAGTCACTCGCGCCATCGAACCGGTTCACATGGTCGTTCGCCTCGGCAATTTTGTTTTCATCCGGTAACGCGGTACTGCCGCGCGATTCACCGGTGCCCGGACTGCCATTTTCGTCGTTACGGGCAACAGTTTCTGCGGGATCGCCATTGCCGTCTATATTTGCCAGCCACCCGGACTTGATGATCAAAGCCGCCGTGGCCACCGCAGCAATGCCTCCTGTGATGACGCCGATGGCAGTCATCAGGCCACGGTCCTTTTTCTTTTGAGTTGGCCGGGATTGGATTCCCGGACTGTGCGGTTTGTTTGCTGTAACAACAGGAGATGCGGTTTGCTGGTGAACGGGTTGAGGGTGTGCCGCCTGGCCGGGATGTTGCTGATCAGGGTTGGTTTGCTGCGGCGTCCCTGCGATTCCGGATTGCGAAGCCGCTTGATTTAGCTGGGCAATAAACGGTCGCAACGCGTCGTCATATAGCTGTTTCTTTTGCGCATTGAGCAATACATTGGCAACGTACTTCAGACGCTCGACCAGCTCAGTCGCTTGAGCGGAATGTTCGCCTCCGACGAACGACGACACGAAGTTAATCTGTCGATTTGCTGCGCTTTTGATCACATCCGGATCAGACTCAAACGGATCAATCCCGAGCAGGCGGTAGTGGTGGGGCGGTCGAAGCGGATCACGAATGCCCAGCCATTTCAAATACGGATCAAATTGAGTCATGATCAAACGGAAGCAGGAAAGCGGCGACAGGGAAGCAACGGATGCAAAGCGACATTGGTACAGCGGATAACAGAACGCGAATGGAAGCCAATTACGCTACCGAATTCCGACGTTGCCAAGCGTGCATTCTATTAACATAACAGGCCCGGAACAAACAATTGTTCGACCTGACAAATTGCTTTTTGGAAATTAACTGTGATATTTCAACCCTACCCGACGACTCAAAGCCCTTGTCAGCAGCAGACGCCGGGCTCGCGGATCAAAATGGTGACCACCGTGCTTGTGGCGACTCTCTGCCTATCCGGATTTCTGTCGCTTGATGCCATGGGAACCACGTGCCGGATTGAATGCACAATGAAACAGGATCAGGTCGACTCGCTGGAGGCCGGCCCGGTGACTTCAGGCACAGCTTCCGCCGACTGGATCACAGCGGCGATGCGTGAAAAATTGTCAGCAGCAGGAGAAAATGGCGAAGCAATCACGACTCTACTCGACGCAATCTCCGATACAGATCAAAGGCGCTCGGTCAGGTTTCTAATTGAGAACATGCAGCCGGAGGAATTTTCGAGGATCGATGCAACGGATTTCGTTGAGGACGTTGCGCTGGCGTGTCAGGCTCGGCGTGACATGCCATGGGGAAGTGAGATTCCCGACGAGATATTCCTCAACGATGTCCTTCCCGGATTCCACGTTGATGAACCGCGTGAACACTGGCGACCGGTGCTGTACGAGCACGCTCGCGAAATTGTTGATGGTTGCACGACCCCTGCCGAAGCCGCGCAGCGTTTGAATGAGCAGTTGTTCGCCCGACTGGAGGTCAAGTATTCGACCGCGCGACGTCGTGCCAACCAGTCGCCCGGCGAGAGCATCGAACAGGGGCTCGCATCGTGTACCGGATTGTCGATCCTATTGGCCGATGCCTGCCGCAGCGTTTGTGTGCCTGCGCGGCTGACGGGAATTCCCAGCTGGCCCAACAAACGGGGTAACCACACGTGGGTCGAAGTCTGGGACGGCGAATGGCACTTTACCGGTGCGGCAGAGCCCAGCGATCAAGGCCTGAACCATACGTGGTTCCAGGCGGACGCAGGGCTGGCGGTCAAGGACTCGGAAATGAACGCGATCTATGCGATCAGCTTTAAGCCAACCGACACCGAATTCCCGGCAGTCTGGTCGGATCGAAGCGGTGCCAAGATTTATGCCGTTAACGTGACCGACAGGTATGCACCGCCTGCCGAAGGTGAGCAGGACGCAACGCAAACTGCGGATGCGATCCAAACCCGAATCCGCATCTGGAATCGTGGTCGCAGCCAGCGGATCGAAACCGGCGTCACGATCGTTCCGGCGTTTGCCGAAGATGATGCCAGGGACAATACGCAGTCAGGCAGATCGACCGGCAACGAAGCCGACATGAACAACCTGCTTTCATTCGACTTGAACCCCTTGTCCCACTATCGGCTGAAAGTTGAAACTGCCGGCGGGATTATGGTCTATCCCGTTCGCACGAATTTAGTTGACGGTGAAGAAACGCAGCTGATCGAGATCGAACTTCCTGCTCCGTCGGGCGAACCGCTATCAGACGAAGACGCGGAAAAATTGCGAACGGCCGTCGATCAGTACTTTTCCGTGCTGGCGGACGAGCGAAAACACGACGGATTCGCGCCCGAGCTGGACCAGTTGCTCGCGAGCCATCCGGGCGCAGCGCGACAACTCGTTTGGGAGCAGTGGCTGGCGTCACCAGCAGCCGCAATTCGTAAAGACGATTTCGACAGGAATCAGGTTACATTCGATGAACACACGAGTCCGTACACCTTAAAAGAAGTCGGCGCTCGCCCTGATGGAGGCTGGCCCCTGGTGATTGCGATGCACGGCGGCGGCGGGGCTCCTAAAGAAGTCAATGACAGCCAGTGGGAACACATGCAGATCTACTACAAAGATCATGCGGAAATCGGTGGATACAAATATCTTGCGCTGCGGGCACCGAACGATTCCTGGAACGGATTCTACGACGACTATGTTTACCCGCTGATCGAAAATCTGATCTCTCAAATGACGGTTCACGGTGATGTCGATCCGAACCGTGTTTTCATCATGGGATATTCGCATGGAGGTTACGGTGCGTTTGCGATCGGCCCGAAAATCCCGTATCGGTTCGCCGCAATCCACTCCAGCGCCGCCGCGCCCACCGATGGCCAGATATCAGCGCGCACCTTGCGAAATACGCGGTTTACATTTATGGTTGGCGAGAACGACACGGCATTCGGACGACGCGAGCGGTGCGACAAGTTTGCTGAACAAATCGCCGAACTTCAATCGGCTGCAAGCAACGGCACTGAATACCCGGTCGAGTTCCTGTTCAAGCCCGGCTACGGGCACGGCGGGCTGCCGGATCGCGATATCATCCCCGAACTCTACGACTACAATCGCAACACCACTCCGCTGCATCTGACATGGGAGCAAACCGATACCGTGGTCAACCGGCATTTCTGGTTGACGGATGAGAATCCGGTGCCGGGCAAAGTGATCGATGCGCAAATCAACGGCAACCGGATCGTGGTCAATGCTAAAACGTCCGGGGAGATCGGGGGCGGATTCGACGGGATTGCAATTCAGGTGGACCACCGGCTAATCGACAGTTCAATTCCCGTTGAAGTTGAATTCAACGGCAAGGTTCGATCAGTTGAATCCAACCCGTCACTACAACATCTTTGTGAGTCGGTCGAAAACACCTGCGACATCGAACTTTCGTTTGACCGCCAGATCACCGGCGACTAATTGAGTATCAACATTCGCTGGCTCTACCTCGATTGTCCCGCATCGCTATTTTCATAGGTCGCTCCTTACTGATGCCATCAATATTTAGAAAATCATCAACCCGCCAGTCGTCAGACTATTCAAATTGATTCCGACGTTCAATCAAACGGCGCAGATTCTCAAGAGGCTCAAAATGGAATTGTACGGGCAAGAATCGTGCCTTTAAGTTCTGAATTTACGACATCGGAATAGTCATATTTCGGGGGCACAGTTATCTTTCGGGGCACTACTCGCACTCCTGCTTGCAAATGCCCGGGGACGCCTTAGCGGTGAAGCGGGGTCCGGCGCTGTTCGATCAGTAAGTGCGAACCATGCATTCTATGAGATCACGGAGCCGTCGACGACACATTCTCGCTCAGCAATCCCGAACGACTTTGATTCGCGACTGCGCGATCAATTCGGCTGAACAAGCTGTGAGTAGATATTCATTGACCGGCAGATTATCAAAGATTAATCTGGAATTCAGAGGCATAGCGGGAAATTTTTTTGGACGTATTATTGTGCCATGTAATTTGTACTATGAACGGGAGGAATAATGTCAGAGTCAAGCAATGGCTGGATCGGCTGGGTCGGATTCCTGGTCGTCGTTCTTGGCCTCAATGGACTGAGCTACCTGTTTAACCGGGGCTGGTATTTTTATTAGGCCGACAAATATAGCACCCCGTTGACCGGGCCCCGGGCTACCTGGCAAAGCGACGGACATTCGTATGCAACTCGATTCAATGCGAGTCCGGAATCTGGTCTTCGCGCTGATGTTTTTCAGCTGGGGGGTGTTGCGAATAATCTCCGCCGGTTCGCCTGTTGATCGGTGGACAATCGCTCAATTGGCGCCGGCTGTTTTACATTTCCTCGTCGCATGGCTGTTCATCACCCGAACTTCTGCTCGTCGTGAGGGAAGTCCGTTCGATGTTGCCGCCGCCTTGCCTTCGTTTATGGTTGGCGGGTTCATGGTCGGCATGTCACCGCCGCCCTCAGAGTGGCCGGTCACCGCGCAGGTCGTTTTTGTTGCCGGTGCAGCAGGCACGGTCTTCAGTCTCTGGACGTTGGGAAACAGCTTTGCAATTTTTCCGGCGATCCGAAAACCGGGGTCAAACGGACCGTACAAGTTTATCCGCCACCCGGCCTACTTCTTCGAACTGTCCATGCTGGCAGGGGTGTGCCTTGCTGCAAACCAACATCTCTGCTGGCTGTTGCTCCCCGTCGCTTGCGCCATGTTTGTCCTCAGGATCATTACAGAAGAGCGTCTTTGCTTACAGATGCCCGTCTATCAGCAGTACATGACAGCAACGCGGTTTCGCTTGATTCCTTTCGTCTGGTGAAATGCAGTTGCCAATCCGGAATGCGCGCTGGAAATGCGTGCAGTTTTGCCACCCTGAACGATTCGACTACAATGCCGGCATCCAAACTTAAACAGGACACAAACGATGTCGATCCGCCAAAAAATCCAAGTAGTTTTCTCTTCTATATTCTGGTTGATCCTGGTTTCCGGTTCGGATTTGCAGTCCGGAAATCGTCAGCAGATTCAGGCAGTTCAGGAAACTGAAGCTCAGGACCCGGGCGAACAGGATGAGCAGAACACCAACGCGCTGATCAACGAGACCAGTCCGTATTTGCTGATGCACGCCCGCAACCCGGTCAACTGGTATGCGTGGAACGAGGAATCGCTGGCCAAATCGGTTGCCGAGAACAAGCCGATCTTTCTATCGGTCGGCTATTCCAGTTGTCACTGGTGCCATGTGATGGAGCGCGAGTCATTCCTGGATCCCGAGATCGCTGCATTTCTAAACAAAAATTTCATCTGCATCAAAGTCGATCGCGAAGAACGCCCGGATGTCGATTCGATCTACATGGAGTCTCTGCACAGTTTTCACAGGTTGTCCGGACGCGCTGGCGGAGGCGGGTGGCCGCTGAGCATGTTTTTGACGCCGGACGGGCGACCGTTTCTGGGCGGAACGTATTTCCCCGCGAGAACCGGTGATCGTGGAGCTTCTGCCGGGTTTCTCCAGATCGTTCAGGCGGTCAACCAGGCGTGGACCAACAACCGGGCGCGAGTCGAAAAGGACGCGGACGCGATCACCGCTGACACCCGTGCTCATCTTGAGGGTGCACCCGCGAGCACGCTGACAACGCTCAATGCCGACTGGATTGGTCAGGCATTGTTTGCCATCAACAACCGCTTCGACCCCGAGTACGGCGGCTATCCGTTTTCTCCGAGCCGGGCCGACATTCCGAAATTTCCCCAGCCGTCGAGCCTGCTGTTTCTTGCCTCCGTCGTGCGGGCCGATCCGGAAAATGAGCAGGCCATTTCGCACCTTGAGAAAAGTTGCCAGCGGATGATGATGGGCGGAATCTACGATCATCTCGGCGGCGGGTTTCACCGCTATAGCGTCGACCGGTTCTGGAGAATTCCTCACTTCGAAAAAATGCTTTACGACAACGGTCAGCTGGCTTCGGTTTATGCTGAACTGTTCTCGCTGACCGGGAAAGAGGAGTATCGCGAAACAGTCCAGGGGATTCTATCTTTTGTCGATCGCGAGTTGACCTCTCCCGAAGGCGGGTTCTATGCCGCGCTGGATGCGGAATCCGAAGGCGTAGAAGGAAAATTCTATCGCTGGACACGCGAAAAGGTACAGGCAACATTGAATGATGAAGAGTACGAACTCTTCGCTCGACACTATGGGCTCAACGCGGCCCCGAATTTCGAAGGTGAGTTCTACGCGCCGCAACTGGATCAGTTGCTTTCAGCGCACGCGGCATCTGAATCGAGGACGCTGGCGGAACTGCAATCGCAACTCGCTCCGATCCGGCAGAAACTGTTTGACATCCGGTCGATGCGTGAACGCCCGTTGCTGGACACCAAAATTCTGACATCCTGGAACGGGATGATGATTCGCGGATATGCGGATGCCGGGCGGAGTCTTGAAAACGAAGCTTACATTGCGACCGCTGCCAGGGCAGCGGATTTCGCACATCAGAACCTGCTCGCTCCCGACGGCCGGTTGTGGCGAACATCAACCGGAGGCGAATCCAAACTGAACGCGTATCTGGATGACTATGCGAACTTGATTGACGGGTATCTTGCTCTGCATCGCGCGACGAACGACAACAAGTGGCTCGAGCGCGCCGTCACACTACAGGCCAAACAGGACGAGTTGTTTGTTGACGAAACAAAGGGCGGTTACTTTTTCACGTCCAGCGACCACGAAAAACTGCTGGTACGCGGACGCAAACCTCATGACGGCGCGCTTCCGTCTGGTAACAGCGTATCGGCTAATAACCTGGTCTATCTTGCACGCCACACGGACGATCCGGCAACGGCAGATGCCCTGCGGGATCGAGCAAGAAAAACCGTTCTTTCGGTTGCGCCGCTGATTGACCAGTATCCGCTGACAGCAGCGCGTGCGCTGATTGCGACGCAGAAGCTGCTGGCTGAAGAGGGAGAATGAGCCGTTGAGGCGAACGGCAATGGGGCATCGGATTGCGTCATGGCATGACAATTCAGCCTTGACTCGATGTTGGGTCGTACGTTGTGCACGATTGATCAGCTTTTATTGTTGTCCAGAGTCGGAGGTAGAAAGATGCAATTTCACGATTCTGAATCCACAAATTGTTGCCTCTTGCTTCATAGGCGTTGTAGTACGTAATTGACAGCTCTTTGCCATCAAAAATACAAAGGTTGTAGACGGGGAATGCTGGTTGCTGAAACCCGGAGACCAGGTGTGTAACCCATCTTTGGCCGCAAATTTTGTTATTCAGTTCATGTATTTCTGTGGCATAAATCTCTGAGTTACCACCTGCTAAAGTGATTCGTTCTATGACTCGACCAGGGGAATTTGCCCATGCTGCCAGTCCGTCGTACCAAACCGACTTGTATTCACAATCAGGTCCTATGTAGACTGGCCAGTGAAGCTGCTTGTGGCTTGCAACAAAGGTGGTAGGACGACGAGGCTCTACCGGCCAGCTGTCCGGTGTTGAGCAGGCAGGCCGTCGCGGTGAACGAGAATCGCGATCGTCTTTAGCCGAACGTACGCTTCGGTCATGTACAAACGGCCGTCATGCGGTCCCATTTCGCCCCATGAATTCTTGATGATGTAGTATTTGTTGCCGGCTGTGTCGCGGGCAATACCGGTCAGGTGCATCAAGTGGTCGTCGGTTGTTGTGTAGTCGTTGAAAGTGTCCTGCCGCATTTCCTGGGTCACTTCCATCTGTTCAACCGGTTTCGAGAATGCGCGAGTGTCCGGATCAGCGGGCAGAACGGCGAGCCCTCGACCGGCAGAGAATCCGGATTCGCTGACGTCGCCGTCCCAGACAACGGTGAATCCGTTTTCAATCGCATGATCGATCACGCTGACAACATCGTCGATCGGCATGTTGTAAAACGATCCGTTGGAATAGTTGTCTGGAATCTCCAGCACAAAGTCTTCATAGAAAGGGTGGTGGTTGAACGAGGTAATGCTGGCGTAGTCGTCAGCGCGGAAGTCCAGACTTTTCGCAAACTCCAATGGCGTCACGCTCTGGTCGTCGTACTTGAACGACTCGGGAGATTCGCCAAGGTAGGTATCGAGTACCCGGCGATACGCGACCGGCCATTTGTCGGACGGCTTCGGCCGTTTCACCACAGCTTCAATCATGCCCAGCAGAATCGGTTCCATTTCGCTGTGATTGTGAGTCGAAACGCCATCATCCAGTCCGGAATAGACATCTTCGGGAACGAGGCCATGCCGTTCGACTCCGCGAATAAAGTCGTGCGCTAAAGCGCCTTCGCCGAAATTCGCTTTGCCGTGCCGCAGGACATAGTTCTGCGCTTTGTCTTCGTAGACGCCTTTGACGATAAAGATCTCGGATAGATCGAATTGACCTTTTCCGCGTCGCAGCATTTCGCTTTCAAGAAACGAAGCCGTCGCGAAGCACCAGCAGGTTCCGGTCTGCCCCTGAGACTTGACGTCGGTGCTGGCGGCTTCATATTCGATTGTAAATTCGTATTTGGCCCGTGGTTTTTTCACTTCCTCCTCTTTTTCGCCTTCGTCTTTTTCGTCGCAGCTACCTTTTTCATCATCATCGTTTTCGTCATCTGCCGCTTCTTCCGAATCCTGCTCGTCAGCGGCTTCTGTGTCGTCGTCTTCAAACATTTCCTGGAACGACCCGCAGGTCACCGTTGACGCAGACGCGAACATTGGGGCAACGAGCAGCACCAGCATTGCCAGCGCGATCATGAAGGCGGTGTTCCAGGCCATCCCTTTGAGGCCGGGATGCAGATCTCCGGAAGTTGTGCCGGAGTGCAAGGGTGTCTTTGCAGAATGATCGGAGCGGGCCATCTTTCGTTTCCTCGCGGAGATTAGCAAAGCGTGTTTCGTTTCGAGAATGTAGCTCGATTGTGATTCGCAGCTCTACTTGATCATAACTCAATCGCCGCGATCAGTCATTTGCGTTTTGCGGGACAAGACAAGTCGTGTGAATTGCACAGCAAGAAGCCGGAAAAACGGTAGAAACGGAGAACGCTGGCCAAGCAGAAGCCGATGGCCCGATGGTGTACGATGGTGCGAAATGTAACAACGGCTGCCGGTAAGCCGCCGTGATAGCAAGGACGCGAGAGCAAGCGAGAAGAGGAAACCCGCTGCGTGAGCAAGGCCGGGGAAGCGAAGCGACCAGCAGGCAACCGGGACTCAGGTGGAGACAACTATGTTTGCGAGTTGATCGATTGTAAGTGGCATATAGGCTTCCAGCCTGTGATTTTCCACAACAACCACACAGGCCAGAGGCGACAGAGGCCTATGCCACTCCCGTACAGAACCACCGATACCGACAACTGCCAACGGAAAACCCGAACAACAACCGGATGAAAATCGAACTCAAAAATGTGAGCAAAACGTTTGGTCGCCTGCCAAATCAAAAAGTGGCGGTCGATAACGTTTCGTGGTCGGCCAAAGGCGGCGAAATTTTCGGACTGCTCGGGCCCAACGGCGCGGGCAAGACGACGATGATTCGCATGATGCTCGATATTATCCGGCCCGACACAGGGCGGGTATTCCTCGAAGGACTGCCTTACGGAAACCGCTCGATCGAATTCAAGCAGAACATCGGCTACCTCCCCGAAGAGCGCGGGCTCTACAAGAAGCGCAAGGTGAAGGACGTTCTTGTCTACTTTGCGGTCCTCAAAGGAATGGACCGCCGTGCTGCCGCCCACCGCGCTGATGAAATGCTCGAACTGTTTGAGATGTCGGCCTGGGCGAACAAGAAAATCGAAGACCTCTCGAAGGGGATGAGCCAGAAGATTCAGATTGCGTCCTGCGTGCTGCACGATCCGGACATCGTTGTGCTGGACGAACCGTTTTCCGGACTCGATCCGGTCAACGTGCGGCTAGTACGTCAATCGATTCAGGATCTCAAATCGGCCGGCAAGCTGGTGTTTCTTTCGACGCACATGATGTCGGAGGTCGAAGCGCTGTGTGATCGAATCTTCATGATCAACGACGGGCGGCAGGTGCTGTACGGACCGCTGGACGAGATCCGGAAATCGTACACGTCCTATGAAGTGTTGATGGATTCTGACGCGGAGCCGGAGGGGCTTTCCTGCGTCGAGAAAGTGGCTCGATCCGCTCAGGGGAAATGCGTGTTCCTTTCACCCGGCAGTACGACTCATGATTTGATGGCCGAGATGGCAGCAGGACAGCGTGCATTCAAGCGATTTGAAGAAGCCAGCACTCCGATCGAGGATATTTTCGTCGCGGTCGTAAAAGAGCAGGGCGGTGTGTTGCAAAACGGCCTGCACGGAAAAGAAGAAACGGTTTCCAGTTTAATCGGCGCTCCCGGCGACATGAGCGGCGGAAACGACAACGCAGACAGCCCGGAGACCTCCGCATGATTCGCACGATCGCATTCTATGAATTTCTATTCACAATTAAGCGCAAATCGTATTACCTGGTCACGTTCGGAATGCCGCTGATTCTGCTGGCCTATTTCAGTTTGATCACGCTGATCGTACTCGCCAGTGTTCCGTCGCAGATCAGCGAAATGCAGAAACCGATTGGCATGATCGATTTGTCAGGGTTGCTCGGTAACGAGGGAGGACCCTTGCACAACGTAGCTCAGGGTGAAATAGTCGAAATCGAAGGTGGAGTGCCGGCGGAAATTGCGGAGCTGGAGGACATTCCGGTTCCGATGGAGCAATTGGAGTTTCTTTCAAAACGCTCGATCATTCCGTATTCCGATATCGAATCGGCGAAACTCGCGCTGAAAAATGAGACCGTCCGGCAGGTCACCGTGATTCCCGTTGACTATATCACTGAAGGTCGCTTCGATGTTTATGTAGACAGGAGCGATTTGCTCGGATCGACCATGGACCTGTCATGGGTTTCCGAACTGCTCGCCGATCAGTTGCTTGCTAAAACGGATCTGGATGCCGATCAGCTTGACCGCGTCCAGCATATGTCCGGTTCGACGGAGTACGAAATCGGCGAATCGGGCGAGTTCGTCAAAGTGGACAAACTGTCCAAAGGTTTTTCGCTTGGTCTGCCGCTCGCGATTGCCGGGCTGCTGATCATCGCGCTGATGATGAACAGCAGTCTGTTGCTGGCCTCGATCGCGGAGGAAAAAGAAAACAAAGTGATGGAGGTCATTGTTTCGTCGGTGTCGGCGGATCACCTGCTGTTCGGCAAGGTGCTCGGGATTGTGCTCGCCGGACTTTTGCAGATTGCGGTCTGGATGGCGATGATTGCCGTGGTTCCCGCGATGTCGATGATGCTTGTTCAGCAACCGTTTGAATACGAATTGAATTTGTTCCAGCTGGGGATCGGCGTTGTATTTATTCTGCTCGGGTTTGTTTTTTATGGTTGCCTGCTCGCCGGAATGGGTTCGCTGGGTTCCAGCTATAAAGACTGTCAGCAGTTGTCGGTGGTCGTGATCCTGTTCGCCTGTGTGCCGATGATGGCTCCGATGATTTTTGTTACCAGTCCGAACGGAATGGTGGCCCGCGTGCTTTCGATGGTGCCGCTGTTCTCGCCCGTCGCGATGATGATGCGGTTGGGGGTGACGAAGGTGCCGTGGTGGGAGGTCATCGTCTCGTTCTTGATTCTGCTGGTCAGCATCTATCTGGCGATCAAGTTTTCAGCCAGGTTGTTCCGCGCCGGTACGCTGATGCAGGGCAAGAAACCGGGGATCCGCGAGATCTGGAAGGTTCTAACGCAGCCGACGTAAGTACGTCCCGCTTGCCGAGCGGGACGTCCCTTCCGGCAGAAGGGACGTACTTGCGCCGGGCGGACATTCTTCCTGGCTTGCTCGGCGACAAGCTGGAAGCGTATCCCACGTTATGCGAAAACGTCAGTCTAATCGCCGTCGGCTGCGTTTTCGCCGCCAATTCCCGAACCACCGCGCGGGCGACGAGGTGCCGGTCCGGATCGCTCGAATCGTTCGGTCCAGTCGTTGGCTTCCTGCTTGAACTCGCTGCCGGTCAGCGCTTTCAGTTTTTCCTGCTGATCAGGCGTGAGTTCGTTGAGCAGTTCTTCTTTCATGCTTTCCCGGAGCTCGGCAATTTTTTCCTGAAGTTCCGAACTCAGCTCCGCTGCGCGGTTTTGCAACCGCTCTTTCTGCTCGTCCGAAATGCCCAGCTCTTCGGCAATCCTCTCACCAGCCAGCGCGCTGGCAGTTCCCATTTGTTGCATCCGCATCTGAAGTGCGACCTGTTTGAGCCTCTCCTTCTGATGAGGAAGAAGCAGTGAATCCAGTTCCGTTTTCTGTTTGGTCTTCAAGCCGGTCAGCGTTTCCTTGAGTCGTTCGATTCCCTCAGGCGTCATTCCGTTGCTGATATCGCCGATCGCTTCCTGCAACTGCGACGCGTGCGTTTGCTGCCATTTGAGAATTTGCCCGACCTGATCATCCATCATCTCGAGGTCTTTTTGGACGCCCGGATTTTGCAGCATGGAAAAGTCGTCGTCGCCGCCCATGAAAAAACCGGGGTCTTCGGAGAACATCATTCCGGTTCCATCGGAAGACATGACTCGCATCGACGACATCACGCCGTTTCCGCCATCTGTTTCGGTGGCAATGATCATCGGCCCGCCGAAGCCGTCCTGATCGTCAAATGACATCACTTCGATACTGTGGCTGCTGGACGTCGTGCCGCTGTCATCCTGAGCCATCGCTGTCAGAGGCGTCATGGTCAGGACTCCAACCGCAAGCGCACATAGAAAATAGTTCATCATCGGCCTCGTTGTTAATCTGATTTTCGGATAGTCAATTGCTGGAACCGGTGCGATCAATCGATATCGATATCCACATCGCCATCGCGGTCTTCGCTATGTTGTTCACTATGTTGCTCGTCGTGATCCTGAGCCTTGTTGCGGTTTCTCTGAAAATCCTCTTTCAATTCGCGTTGAAAATCGAGAATGCCGCGACCAAAATTGCCGCGTTGTTTTAGATCTTCCATCATTTTGAGATGTTGATCCATCAACTCACGATGTTGTTCACGCATTTGCTCCATTTCTTTTTCGACGCGCTCTCCGAATTCCCTGCCGATTCCTTTCCCGCGAAATTCTCCATCGACAATAATTCCGGGGCCGATTCGTTGCAGCATGAAATCGCGACGTGCACCTTCGAGCATAAAGCCGCGGGCCGCTGCGTCGCCCGCATTTTCTACCGGAGTGATTTCAAAGCTGATCTCGCTACCGTTTCGCAGCGCGGTGATCGAAATCGACTGGCTTTCTTCTCCGGCAATATTGACGACGCCGGTCAGATCTTCCAGCGTGCTCAATTCCGTATCGTCGGCGTACATCAGGACGTCATGTATTTCGACGCCGGCTTCGGCTGAAGGTGACCCGGCGGAAACGGAATGCACAACGACTCCGACGCCTTCGCCCAGATCGAGATGAGCACGCAGCTGGTCGTTCACTTTTTCACAACCGACTCCGATAATGTAACCCCCGCCTTCGCCCGAAGATTGCCAAACGGCTGGAAGATTTCCCAGCATGTGCAAGCCGTTGTCTCCAAGCCCTTCGCCGATAATGATGCCCAGATCTTCCGGCATCCCCTGGAGCATCAATTCATCCAGCGCGCCGACATTCGCAGCACCACCTTCGACATCGCCAAGTGGAATCACGTGTCGTTCGCCATCGGGGTCAATGATAATTGCCTTGCCCGAGCGAACGGTGTCCTGCTGGCCGTTATTGTCAACGGACTTGATCGACTGGCTGACCGAAACACTTCTCGCTCCGGAAATGTCGATTTCACGTTCTTCGCCGTCCGGACCGGTAATGATAATCCGGTCGTTGTCGATCTGGATGGAACTCCCTTCTTCGATGTCAGCAATCGCGCCGCGTTCAGCCGGTTCGTCCATGTTTGCAGCACGGGCATCTTCAACCAGTTCCTGAATCTCTTCGGCAGCCAGTTCTTCGCCCTCCTGATTGAGGATGACGATTCCTTCCTGCTGCGCCAGAGCAACCGAAGACGCGGCCAGACAACCGAGCGCTGCAACGGCAATCGCTCCGGAAATGGCATATGCGAATCGTTTCATTTTGAAATTTTTCCTGTTAAGTGTTTTGTTCATTGGAAGCTCCTTGTAAATATCTGCCTGTTTCAGGCATTTGGGTTTGGTTATCAGCGTGACCAGGCCGTTGGGTTACCGGCCCGAAGAAATATTTAGCGTCCGAATCGGGACGATGAATTCCCGACCATCGGCGAGTGTTCCGGAGACATAGTGAATCTGCTGGTCGCATTGGTACCCCCGATCAGCAGCTCGCGCGAGCAGCTGATCCGGAATCTGATTGTCATCGACCCGGTAGTTCATTTGTCGGGCGTTTTGCACCGTGTACAAAGGGACTTCGCCGCCAAGCATTGGCTGGCCCGAAGCATCGACCAGGTCCAGCCGGTAGTCCGGATTGTTGACCAGCGTAAAACCGGGCTGTTCCGGCGAGTAGTTCTCATCCGCAGTTCCCGTCGCAGGTTCCTGATCGAGATCCGAATCAACCTCGGGCTGTACAGAACCGTCGGATGTTTGTGAATGGCCGGTACCGGCGTGACTGACCTCTCCCAGTGACGAACCGGATTGCGACTGCCAGTATCGTCCGCCGAGCAATCCGCCTGTCAGCGCGATCAGCATTGTTGCGGCCAGCACGGGCCAGCCCGCACCGGATCGATTCCGGCGGTTTGAGTCGACTGTGTCACGCGATCCGGTTGGTTGGTCCGTGTCAGCAGAGAGCAGCGCCGGCGTGATGCCGGTCTCTGGCTGAGCGGTTTTTGAATCGGGTTCGTCTGCGTAATCGCAAAACGCATCTCGAAAAATCCGATCCTCAATAAACGAGCTGCCGATGTCGCGCCACAGGCCCGGGTTCTGTTCAGCGCGGTCAACCAGTTCACTAATGGACGCACTATTCAACTGACCATCGATCAGGCGTTGCAGCAGTAACGGGTCGATCGAATCCGGATCGATAGAGTTAAATTTACCGGGACTCATAATACGTTCTTAGTGATGTGTTGTTAGCTGTTCGATTCATAGTTGATTCAGGTCGTCGATCCAGTTGCGGCGAGCAGGATGCGCATTTTTGCCCGAGCTTTGACCAGGCGGTATTCGATCGTGCGTGGTCGAACACCGAGGTGTCCGGCAAGCTCGCGATAGCTCCAGTTTTCAGTGTATTTCAAGACCAGAAGCTCGCGGTCCTTTGCACTCAATTGCTCCAGCGACTCCCGGACCGACTGATGTAATTCGCGCGCGACCAGCCAGTCGAGCGGGCTGGCAGCGTCGTCAAAACGGTCAACGTCCTCCATCGGTCGAGCCAGTGTTTTTCTGCCAAGCCGCCGGAAGTGGTTGATCGTCAGTCGAACTGCAATCCGGTACAGCCAGGGTGCGATCCGTTCAACGATCGCGGGAACCGAGTCCGGTTTTTGCTGAACCTGTCGAAAAACCGTCAACGCAAGTTCCTGCATCAGATCGTCAACTGCATGCCGGTCCGCCACCCGACAGCGCATGACTTTGCGCAGCCAGGGACGATTCTGGTCGAGTACGTCTTGCCAGTCTGTCGGAGTCGAACTCATTCGGTGCGGTGCAGTATTTGTTTGGCGACTTCATTGTTCTCAGCCACTAATAGTCGCAGTCAACGAACGGATCACAAAAGAAATAAGCAAATTTTCTGTTGTTCTTTGAAATTAATACTGAAAACAGGTGTTTTGCGCAAAGAGAGAAGCGGCTACGGAAGAGTTGGATGCGGAACTCTTGCTGGCGACAACGAGCTAACCTGCCGGGTAATAAACGCCGATCCGACCGGTGTAGTCGATACGGTTCAGTAGCATTGTGATCCCGTGCGAGGCCAGGTACTCGTCGACTGCGCGGCGGCAGCCTTCCCAGTGGCCGTAGTCGTCAATGATCAGAACACCGCCGGGAACCAGAAGCGGAAACAGATATTCCATTTCACACCGCGTTGATTCATACCAGTCCGTGTCCAACCTGAGCAGTGCGATGCGCTTGGGGCGGGTTTGAGGCAGCGTCTCTTCGACCTTGCCTTTTTCGAAACGGATCAGCCCGGAATCGTATCCGGTTTCAGCCATGACGGTGCGGACCCCATCGAGCGGAGCGCGACACCAGACCGACTGCTCGTCTGCCGGATCTTCTGTCTTTAACAGCTCGTCTGCGGACCGGCCGAGATAATCGACATCGTCTTCGGTCGGCGGGCTCATCCCTTCAAACGTATCGTACATCCACAATGTTCTTTGGTTGGAATCACAATCGATCAACGTGCGTGCCGCGACTGCCATGCTGCCACCACGCCAAACTCCGCATTCGACAATGTCACCTTTGATTGAATGCTCAGCCACATAGCGAGTCGCGCGAATCAGCGCCAGCATCCGCTCGGGCGATGTCATAGAAAGTTCTTCCGCGCCACAGATCAACTCGATCTCGCGAGCAGTCGCACCGGGCAGGGCAGCGCCAAACTGATCAGCAAGCGAGGCGGCCGCCCGGTTCGCACCCGAGGAAGAACTGCGTCGGCGGAAAAGGGACTTCATCATCGCGGAACCCGTTTGTATTTGCGGCTCAGTCAGAACTGTGAGACTAACAGAGCTGAAAAAACCGGTAAACACGAATGTGCATTGCTGTTGATCCGCTCAATTTTCCAGACGACCGGCACACGCTTCGATTGCAGAGTAACAGCGACTTACAGCGTTCGCTGGCAGCAGGGAAAACTGCCGAGAATGGTCAGATTTTTGCAGTGAGCCCGCGCTTCACCGATCACTTCGGCAAACCCGGACTCTTTCCGGTGCCCCAGCGCGTCGACGAAAAACGTGTAGTCCCAGTTCACTTCGCGGCTGGGCCGTTTGTCGATATGAGTCAGATTGACACCGTTGGTTTTGAATACGTTTAACACATCGACGAGTGAACCGGGACGGTCCTCGGTCGTGAACATGATCGACGTTTTGTCCTTGCCGGAAATCTCGGTTTCATTTTTGGAAAGAATCAGGAACCGCGTGATGTTGGTCTGTTTGTCCTCGATCATTTCAAACAGCGGATGCAGTCCGTAAATTTCTCCAGCCAGCGAAGACCCGATTGCAGCTGCGCCCACGGACGGATCACCGTCGTATTCGTCTTTGGCCCGCTGTACTGCGACGGCGGTACTTTCGGCCGGGATCAGTTCGGCTTGCGGGTATTGTGTGATCAGCCAGTTGCGACACTGTGCGAAGGCCTCGTGCTTCGAGTAGATCCGTTTAACTTTCTCCGGGCCGCAGTTGGCGAGCAGGCTGAAATGGACGGCCAGCTGCACTTCGCCGTAGATGTTCAAGCGGTTGCTGTAACCTTGAAACGCGTCGAGCGTTTCGGTGATGCCGCCACCGGTGCTGTTTTCGATCGGCACGAGTCCGTAGTCGACATGTCCGCGCGCGACCTCCTCGAAGACTCCGCTGATCGCGCGGAGGTTTTCAAAAGCCACACTCGAACCGAAATGTTTGACAGCAGCCAGATGGCTGTACGTTCCGACCGGCCCGAGATAGCCGATCCGAATCGGCTGCTCCAGCGCGAAACTCCCGCTCATCAACTCACGGTAGACTGCTTCGAGAGTCGAGTCGTGTATCGGGCCGGTGTTGAGCGATCGGATTTTCTGAAGGACGGCGGCTTCACGATGTGGCGCGTAGATCGGAATCCCTTCCGCACGTTTCAGGTCGCCAACCTTTACGACGCACTTGGCACGGCCGTTGATCGCTTCAACCAGTACCCGGTCAAACGCATCGATTTGCGTACGCAGGTCGTCGAGAGATTCGTTATCGGGGTTTTTGGGATTGTCTTCGCTGGTCATTGCAGGTTCGCATTCTAGATTCGGCTGTGGAGAAACTGGGGGCAGTATAGTTAATTATCGCCGTCGAGACATTGCGATTCAAAGGATGCGGTGCAGGAAGCAGCCGCCACGTCGTCCCTGACTATTTTTTCGATTGAAGCTAAAATATTAACTGTCACCGTACTCGAATTCCTGCCGCATCCGCCGGACTCCCCATGCAGAATGTTCTGATCGAAAAGCCCTACGAATTCGTTCCAGCGATCGAGTCGTCGTTTTTTCAGCGGCTGTACACGCGAACCGGAATGTACAAACCAACGCTGAGTAAACGCTACGGCGTGATCGATCACGAGTGCCGGAACCTGGATCTGCTCAGAGCTTCGATTGACGCCGGGCACGGGATCATGCTCACTCCCAACCATCCGCGGACGACGGACCCGATGATCATGTGTCATCTCGCCCGGGAAACGCCGACGCCGTTTTTCATCATGGCCAGCTGGCATCTGTTTAACAGTAGCTATTTGACGACCCTGTCGATCCGGTTAATGGGAGCGTTCAGCGTCAATCGCGAAGGGCTCGATCGAAAAGCAATCGATTACGCGGTCGAAATTCTGCGAACAGGATCACGGCCGCTGATCATTTTTCCGGAAGGGACGACCAGCCGGACCAACGATCTGGTCATGCCGCTGATGGAAGGCCCCGCGTTCATCGCTCGGACCGCAGCAAAGAAACGCGAAAAAGACAACGGCGGAAAAGTCGTCGTGCATCCGGTCGGGATCAAATATTTGTATCAGGGCGACATCGACCGCGCATGCGATGAAGTCCTTTCGGACATCGAACACCGGCTGACATGGAAGCCCGAAGCCGGGATTTCCGTAATCGATCGAATCGTCCGCGTGGGCAATGCGATGCTGACACTGAAGGAAATCCAGGCGGGCATCGAAGCAACGGATGGTCTAACGCTAAAGCAGCGACAGTCGCGACTGGTCGATCATCTGCTCCATCCGCTGGAGCGAGAATGGCTGGGGAGCGAGCAGAACACAGGCATTCAAATCCGGATCAAGAGTTTGCGGATGAAGATTTTCCCGGAGCTTTCCCGCAATGAAGTCACAACCGAAGAGCGGCATCGGCGTTGGGTGCAGCTTGAAGATACCTATCTGGCTCAGCAAGTCGAGTGCTACCCGGAAAACTACGTCGTTCAGCTTCAGAGCGTCGATCGAATTCTGGAGACGATCGAGAAGTTTGAAGAAGACCTGACCGATACCTGCCGCAAGCATGGACAGATGAAAGCGATCATCGACATGGGCGAAGCGATCGAGGTTTCAACCAAACGGGACAAGTCGGCCCAAACCGATCCGCTGATGGTTGCGATTCGGGAGCAACTGGAAGCGAAACTGGAATCGTTGCAGCACGAGTCCAGGGTCCATCGAGTGTAGCCGCAGGTCTGCACAATACTACGGTGTGGAATGGCTGGCATTTCGGCTGAGAAATCTAAATCTTGTCTTTGCTTAGCCCGGCCTCGATCCAGCCGGGGTGAGAAACGAATTCAAAGTTGCGATTGCATTAGTCTCCTCGGATCAGTGTAACCATTCAGGGTTCTGAACTCGTTCCGGCATCTTCGTCACCGTTCCGGTTTGATTGTACTGTTTCAGGGCGTTCATGACCGTTTCGATCGGCTGTAGTTTTCTCAGCCTGAGCGTTCGAAACACGGTCATCAACACCGCCATCGTTGTCGCCCCCTGGTCGCTCTGGTTCGCGTAGCTGTTCTTCGAATCACGACTGCCGGACGAATCGCCCGCTCGGCGGCGTTGTTGTCCGAAGCTCCGTCATCGTACCAAAGAAACGTCAGTATCTCGTTGTCGTACTTTGCCATCCGCTTCGCCAGTCGTTTCGCATCCGCGTGCTTCCAGGAGTCACAGGCGACTTTGTGCAGGCGTCCCTCGAGGCAAGATCACCCTGCGTGTATTTGACCATTCCCATCCGGTACAGCGCCGAAGAAAATGCCGGCCACGCGATGAGCAGTTCCTCCAACTCGTGCAGCGCCGGTTCTCTCTCGCCCGTCATCTCGATCAAGACAATCCGGTTGAACCAAAGATTGGCGTAGTTGCGGTACTTCGGGGCAACCTGGTCCAGCCATTCGACGACTGCTTTTGCGCACGCCGTATTCAGGTCTTGTTGCGTAACGGATTCAATCACCGCGCTGCAAAATGATAGACTGGACCCTGCGGCGGCACCGGAAGAAGTTTCTTCGCTTCGGCTGTTTGAGCGATCGTTTGGCAGCGTCGTGGACGGCCTGGTTCGCTGAGCAGATCGCTTCGAGTTGACCACAGATCGGAAATTCCACATCCTTTAATCAACAGCCGCTCAACCTTCGCGAGCGCCTGTTGCCCCGAAATTGTTCGCGAATCATCTCGACGTGCAATCGCGCGAAGTTGCCGAATTCATCACCTTCCTTTTCGAAAAGTTGTTCGAACACCGGCTCTGCACGGTCCGGATCGAGCGACAGGAGCGAACGGAATCGTGATGTGGCGTCGGCGTCCGGATCAAGTGCAATTTTTTCCGTTCTCTCGGAGAAAACGGATTGGGTAACGGTCACGCCAGCACCCGTTGCATCGCGAACGTAAAACACTTTTGGCCCGGCGTTATAACCGCAAACTACATCCACGTGGCTGCTAAAGGGCCCAATGAGAGAACCGGTCAGCGGGATGTTGCGATCGATCGCGCCAACCACGGCTTCCGGTCGAAACGAACGGGAATTACCTGCAAGCCGTTGTTGAGACACCACTGGCGCATTCTCCAAAGCGGTGTTCCATCGCGACCATGCATTTCTTCGTAAAGAATGTCCGGATCGAGCCGGCGGCCTTCGGGATACGTCGCCATCGCAACTGTGGTCGGAACGCACTGACTCTGGTTCTGGGCGACCAGGGGAACGGGAATAAAGCGGTGTGGTTTGCCGCGATCTGCTTCTTCGATTCTCCCGAATGCTTCGATCTGGTCAGCAACTTTTGCTTGCCGGGCCTCACGGGCAAACCGTTTGCGCAACATTGCCTTTAGATCCTCGGCGATCCGAATCGCATCGTCAAACCTGCCGTTTTCGACGTGCAGCGTATACAGCATTCGCTTCGCCGAGGGAACGTAGAATGAGTCCGGCCAGAACTCAATGCTCCTTTCAAGCTCGTTAGCAGACGAATCGAATTCTCCGAGGGCGCAGTGCAGCATGGCAAGTATGTCCCAGTTTCGCATGCCGCCCTGCGAACATGATCGCGCATACAGCGAAAGCGCCGAATCAAAATCCGATGTTGCTCTACTGTTTTCATGGTCCGAACGCAGGACTGTCCGCCGTCAGATGACGTCGCCGGGTCTGTAGCATTCGCGAGTAGTATACTGTACGCAGGGTTGGTCCGGGAACCGTTTCCTCGCGATCCGCACCAGCGCAAGATAAGGCCCGGGCAAGCTCAATGTTCAACAGATAGTCATTCGCCGTCGATAGCGCGACTTTGCCTTTTCCCGCATTCGCGATTGCCGCTGCGTCACGGGTTTTCCCGTCAAGGAACAGGTCGCGAACTTCTGTCCACGGAGCGGTGACATCGGGTGTATGGTCTCGAAGTTCAAATAGCATTGCTCTTCATTCTGTTCTAGAATTCCGTTCTTGCATCTATTTTTTCAAATTGCCTGTAGACGATACGAGGAAGGATACGTGGCCAGCCTTGAGTCTGTCCGCAGAACGGAGTTACTTTCATAATTGTGTACAAACGTCGCACTGACCGTTCTACGATAAAAACTCCTCGAAACAAAATCCGGCTATAACAATATAGGGAATCAACAGTGAAAAACGCGATTATCAAATTTGCGATTCTGATCGGCGTGCTTTCTTTTGTGACGACAACAATCGCACAGGAGGAAACAGGTGTGGCGGTTGGATCCAACGTCGGAAACTTTGAACTGGCGGATCAAACCGGTACCAGTCGGTCCTTTGACGAGTTGCCGGAAGATGGACCCATTTCATCGTTCCGCCGATTGGTGACCGTACTGCAAGAATCAACTGGTTCAGTTGAACACGGGAATCGAAGCAATCAAAGAATCGGGTATCAATGTCGTCGCCGTCAGCTACGACTCGCAGGAAATCCTCAAACAATTTGCGGATCAGAATGAAATCGGATTTCCTTTGCTGGCCGACCCGGAAAGCACGGTCATCGCCCGGTTCGGTTTGCTCAACGAAGAAGCGAGAGTACCGATTGCACATCCCATGACCATGCCGGTCGACGCGACCGGCGTCGTTCGCGGGAAAATTCCCGGAACCGTTCGCACGCGTCACAATGTTGAACAACTGGTCGAAGCATGGACGGCTGTTAAAGAGACTGCCCAAACGACCGAAAGGGAAACGCCGGCGGCTCTGAACTTTCTGGTAAAAGATATTTCCGGTGCTGATGTTGCGCTATCCGACTACGCCGGCAAAGTTGTGATCGTCGTGAACGTGGCCAGCGAATGCGGCTATACACGACAGTACGAAACACTCCAACAATTGTATGAAGAGCACAAAGACGCGGGTCTCGTGATTCCAGGTTTCCCGTGCAATCAGTTCGGTGGTCAGGAACCCGGAAATGAAGAAGCGATCAAGGAATTCTGCAATGCAAACTACGGAGTGAAGTTTGACTTGTTTTCCAAAATCGAAGTCAACGGCGAAAATCGCGATCCGCTGTACGAGTACCTGACTTCTCAAGAGACCTCTCCACCTGGAAGCGGTGACGTTCGATGGAACTTCGAAAAATTTGTGATCGATCGCAGCGGCAATCTCTCCGCCCGATTCGGTTCCGCCACCGAACCGGACGGTGACGAATTCAAAAACCATATCAGCGAACTACTTTCGGAAAATGCAACTGAAACTGACGGCGAACGTAGATCTGAAGACCCGGGCGCAGCCGGTTCCGAAGAATCCGAATCTGAAACGGAGCAGGGCGGCTCTGTTGAGGAACAGCCTGGCCAGTTGATCGCGGCTGAACCGAATGAAGATGACTCGATCATCACTGCCATTGTCAGTCAAACCGAGTCAGTCGCGGAACTGTCTTCCGGGATTGCTTCCGTCAAAGTCAAAATCAACGAACAACGCAAAACCCGATTGATTGCTGGCTGGTCCGAATGGGAAGCGACGGACGACTCCGATGCAACGCGTCCCGATCAGGTTTATGTCCCCCAAACTGTTGTCGATGGCGCCGCCCCGACAGCGGTGGTAGTTCATATGCATGGAGCGGTCGGGCGTGAGACATTTGGCCGAGGCGCGGGCACTCCGGGTGCAGTCGGCTATGGCTCAATGCTTTGGGCTGACATTGCGGAAAGCGAATCATTCGTAATCGTTTGTCCTCAGGGCCGGACCGAATGCGCCTGGTGGACAGATAACGGCGTCGCTCACGTCGATGCCGTGCTGCGGGATGCAGGCGATCGATCGACGTGCCGGACGAGTCAGTATTCGGGGCAGGATTCTCGGATGGTGCATCAGGTTGTTATTATTTTGCCACGATTGCCCCGGGACCGTTTGCAGGATTCATTGCGATGAACGGACATCCGGCAGTCGCATCCGGAGCATCAGACAGGCAGGTCTATTTGAGCAACCTGATCAACACGCCTTTGATCGCTGCGATGACTCAGGAGGATTCGCTCGATCCTTCACGAAAAGTTCTGCCGCACATCACCGCAGCTATCGCTTCCGGCGCACCGGTCCATGTGATTTCGTACCCGGACCTCAATCACCAACCGCTCTACTTCAAAGACCAGACAACGACCTTTGTTAACTTCATCAACACAACCAAATGAGGGACCAATGAACGCTGTCGATGGATGACTTCCGACAAGGACTCCAGCGGAACGGTGCGATGGCTTGAGATCCTGGAACTTGGCGCATACGATTCCGACACCGGAGCACCTGACGACATTCAATTGATGACGGCTCCCGGCCGGGTTCTATTTGGCGTTCAGCCGGGACCTGCGGAACAAAGTGGAATTGGCATCGATGAAGTGGTCGCCGGTTCGGCCGCCGAATCTGCCGGTGTCAAGGCAGGCGATGTGCTGCTGAAATTTGACAATGTCGCAACCGTCAGTGCCGCTGAACTCCGTCGCATGCTTCGGCAGAAAAGCGAGGGGGATAGTTTTGTGGCTACGATTTTGAGAGGTGATGACGAATTGGAAATTCCCGGCGAATTCCCGGCATTTTCTCCCGAGCCTGTTTATCGTCGCGATCAGCAAGCTGCATTCGCTGACGTTCGAGTCACTGCCGACAACATCGATATTCGTTCACATCATGTTTCCAGGATGAGAATCTGGCTGCCCAATGAAATGGCTGATCGATCAGAAGTCAAAGTGATGCATAACGGCGAGGAAAAGTCCATTGCGGTTCAAGCCATCGATGCGACCGGTTTGTTACGCCGTTTTGCCGTCTCTGCTGATCGTGTTGACAACCGTTTCGCATTTCTCATCGTAGATTAGTTGTTTTGTTTGGCCTTGGTCCAACATTCCAGATTGAAATCAACGTAGCGCCGACAGCTATTGGGTTCCCTCACCAACTACCGCCATCGCCTCTCCGCCGACCACCAAAACTGGAACCAGCCGTGTATCGTCGTCTACCTCTCCTAGCCAGATTGCTCCCGACTTCAAGCGTCCGTCTCGCGACATCGTCAATGGAATCTGATCGAGCAGAGGATACAACTGTCGCCACTCAATTTTCGTGAGAATCCGAAACTCCGCGTTGATCCCCGGAGCCAATCGCTTCTCCAGCGCAAAAGCAACGTGCCCCATCGTCGTCCGCGGGTTCAGCTCAACCAACGGCTTTATTCGGAGCAGATCGGAACCGTCCCGGTAAGCGAACGCATCAACACCGTAGTAACCGGTAAAGTTCTTTGCTGCCAGCTCGCGGGCGAGACGAGGCTGTAGCCAGCGGATCACGGTTTGTATCCGGTTGCCGCGATCTTCCATCAGGAATCGTATCATCTCCGTGTCGCATCCCGTCAACGAGTTGCCAAGCCGGGTCCCCGCATAGCGCCGACCGGCGGTGACGACCGACCGTGTCCAGCCAACGAAATTCGGCGTTGCCTCGTCGCGAGGCATGTGCCAGAGAAACGACAAATCGACAACACGATTAAGCTGCGGCTCAATGATCGCGACGGGAGTATCTTCCTGAGAACAACGCGCCGGAAACATGGACCCGAGCCACGCTTCATCTTCCGGGCTCAACGGTCCGCAAACGGGCAACCGTCGCTGTCCGCGCCCCGATGCTCCCAGGTCCGTTTTGAAGATCACAGTCGTGTAACCTCGCGCAGCAATCTCGCTTTGCGTCGCCGCAACGTCTTCGATCGCAAAGACGGCCGTGCCCGCTGTGTCAGCCGGCGAAAACCAGTCCGGAGTTTCTTCGTCCGGCTCTTGCAGCCAGTTTTTTAATTGCTGCGCCGACCACGACTTTCGAAACAACTCCGTCGTGTGGTCGTTCCATGGCCGGGGTGGATGGCGTGTGAACTCGTGTAAGGGCAGGGCGATGTCGTGGTTGTTCGGAGTCCAGGCCCAAGGCGAAAAATCGTGCAGCTTACGATTTCTCAAACTTGTGCGATCATCGATCAGTGCGAACTCGGGCAAATCAAATCCGGCCTCAATCAGTTGTTTCTTGAATTCACGCGACGGAAGATTCCGGACGAGAACCACATCGTCCCGTTTTGCCATTGCCGCCATGACGAGTTCAAGGTCCTTACCTAGCTGGTCAGTCAATTGCGTCGACCGGACGGATTGTGATTTTTCACGAACGTCGGATGTTGCCTCTGCCAGTTCGCCCGCCAGTTCCGCTTCGGCGCCCGGATCGAACCAGCGAACGGTTGGAGCGCGACCACGTGACTGCCGGAAGACTTCAATCGCATCGATGAATTCGGTATTCAAACCTGCACGCAAGCGACCTTCGCGATTGAATGCGCCGCGCAGGCCGCGTCCGCGTGCGGGGGACATCGGAAACTCAAGCGACTGCTGATACGCTTCCCAGTCACTGAGTTCAGGGTTCTTCCACTGCCGGAACCAGTGCAGCCCGTGTTGAACGTGACCGATTTCGTCCTCGTAGATTTTTTGCAGCAGGTCCGCTGTTGTTGTGTCGCCGATTTTCCGGAACACACCCGCGAAGTGTAAACTGAAATCGAGGTTCGCCTGTTCAAACGTCAGGCTCAGTCTGGATACGAAATCTATCGGATCCTGCATCGGTTCGACCACCCGCCAGAACTGGCCGCTCAATGGAAAACTGCCGAACTCGACACCGCACTCTTTCATCCGCCGAAGATACATTCGTGTATGTTCCTGCTCCTCCTGCAGTGTCACGAGTACGCCCTGCCGGAACGCATGCGGAGCGTCGGGGAACTTGAGCAGCACCAGCGCCATCAATTCGGTTGCGAGTAATTCATGGTTGGCCAGAAAGTGCAGCAGTTTTCCCCGTTCGGATTCATTTTCGAGGTTATCGTCGCGTGGTGGCTGCACATTCCTGCCGGAGCTTCCGGGGATTTCCGCCATCTCCATTCCCTTCGGCCGCCCGGGCGAAATCAATGAGCCGAATTCCGGGCGCGCAGCCCGCGAGTCCAGGGACAATCGGCCGGGTATCAGCAGTTTGTCTTCGAGTGTTTTGCCGAACACAATTTGCTCGGCGAATTCGGTGATGTTCATTTTGTGATGCAGTCGGTTCTCGCACGAAGTCACGAAGAAAAACAACGGTCAGGGTTTCTTTGTGTCTTTGTACTCGCTTTTATTGACAGTCAGTAAGAGGTCTGTTTAACCCAGCGCGACCGTTTGCTCGCGACAATTCCGGAGCAACTCCTGAGCGATCTCTGCGAACTCCGGACTGTCGTTTCGAAGCAGGTTTTCGAAATGGCCTGCAGGGTCGTCCAGCCAGCGGTTGTAGGCGGTCACGTAAACGCCGGCCAGTTCATAGTTACAGGTCTGCAACGATCGACCGAATCCGCGATCAACCGGCGGCATCACATGTTCGGGAACCGAATCAAGCGAAGCCAGTGCCGACATTCCGGCGAACACGACAAACCTTGCGTTTGAATCCAGCATGCTTACGGCAACATCCACTGTCGGCTCATCCACAGCACCTACTCGCGTCAACGCAATCATTGCTTTGGCGCGAATCTGATCGTCACGGTGAACGGCCAGAACACGAAGCTCTTCGTTGACCTCGTCATGGCCTGACTTCATTCGTTCGGCAGCCGTTATCGCATGCAGCAGAACGGCAGGATTTCCGGAGCGAAGTTGTTCGAGCAATATCTTCAGGTTTGTTTCATGCCCTTTGCCAAACTTCAAATGGCGAAGCGAAATGATTTGAGACGACGTTGATCCGGATGCCGCCTGCGCCCAATCGTGCTGAGACCCGTTCAGCTTCGCTGCACCTGTTTGCGTTTGAAAAAACGAGTCGCCCGTTTTTTGCAGAAACTTCAGCGACTTGCGCATCGGTCGTTTCGCTTCTCCCGGCAGATCGTCCACCCATTCAGGATCTTTTTCGTCGCGAGCCCACGCGGCCAACGCGCTGGTGTAGGCGAGAGCAGGCGTGTCCAGGAACGGGCGCGGGACAAACTCCCAGCGTGTCGAATCCCAGAAAGAACCGGACTTGCTGACAAACCCGAAGTTGCTTTGCAGCAACCCGAGTCCGGTGCCGACAACCGCGAGATCCACAAGTTCAGGAAAATGGGAATAGGCAAATTCGTTTCGGTGCAACATGTCGCAGACAACACGGTTGATCAGAGTCGCAACGGTCAGGTGCGGATCGCGATCGAATTTCGTGTTCAATGTAATCAGGCGTTTTGCAGAATCGTATTTGCCCGGCAGACCGCCGAGTCCTTCACACGAGCCTCCTCCTCAGCCTCCTCCACCGCATTTTTCCAGCTGTTCCGGCACGACTTCGATTGCCAACCCGCCAATATCATAAGAAAGGTGATCGCCGGCAAATTCCGCGATTTGTGAAAGTGACTTGTCTGACTCGCAGAGACCGTTCAATTTGGCCAGGCTCACGAACGGCAGTTGGAGCCGTTGCGCGCCGATAGCATCAGCAATCTGTTGCAAGTGAAATTCGATTCGCGCCTTTTCGCCGTCGGGCACGTTCGGTTCGGATCTGAAGAAAGCCATGAGATTCCGCGGAGTTTGACTGTGTCGTTTTGCGATTGCGCGTCCGGTGACGCGACTCAACTGAGCATACGGGATAGGTTCCAGGTTCAGCAACGGGTTCCTTAAACGTGATTGAACCGGAATAGGGAATTTTGAGTTCTGAATTTAGGCGTCAATCGCCCCCGGTAGGCTAAGACACGGGCGTATCGATGATTGCGGCTACTTGAAAAAACGGCTCGACGCAACGTCTTTGCATGCTTGTGCTTGGCACCGGAGATTTGCACAATGGTCGTTCCCGCAGGGCGCGATTACCAGGAGCACAGTTTTTGTTTGTGCCGAAACCCGGTAACGGTTCGCGGATAAGTCGTTCGACGGCACGACGTCGGACGCATCCACTTGGCAGGCTAAAAGCAGGAAATAAATTGTGAGTACAATCGGAAAGCTGTTTGGCCGGTCGCCGTTCAGCCAGATTCAACTGCACATGGATCAGGTCGAACGGTGCATCGAAAAAATGAACGAAGCGATCATGGCGATGGTCGAAGGTCGCTTTGATGAACTCGATTCGATCGCGATCGAAGTCAGCGAACTCGAACACAAAGCAGATCAGATCAAGACGGATATCCGAAACCGTCTGCGGCGGCGTTTCTTTATGCCGATCGACCGTGCCGAAGTGCTGGAAATTCTGTCGCTCCAGGATTCGCTGGCTGATACGGCGGAGGACGTCTGCAAAGTGCTGACGCTGAAAAATATACCGACGCCCGACTCGATTCGTGAAGACTTTATTCAGTTCGCAAAGATGAACGCCGATGCGTTCAAGATCGTCGCTTCGATCATTACCGAACTCGATGAGTTGATCGAATCCGGGTTTGGTGGTCCGGAAGCGGAAAAGATCCGTTCGCTGGCCCACGATACAGCGCTGGCGGAACATCGGGTTGATGTTGTGCAGCTTGATCTGCTCAAGAAACTGTACGCACTCGACACCGCGATGAGCCCCGGCGAATTTCACCTGTGGATGCGGGTCACGCGAGTCATCGGACACATCTCGGACATCTCCGAAAACCTGGCCAACCGGATTCTGAAAACGCTCAGTTTGAAATAGACCCGTGAGTGAGGGTTCACTCGCCTGGGCAAACATTTGTGCAATACAGACCCTTTTTGTAAGAAGAAGTAAAACAGGATGAGCGCCTACTTTGTTCTGATCGCCCTGATTCTCATCGTCGGCTTTTTCGTGGCCTGGAACATCGGAGCGAATGATGTCGCCAACGCGATGGGAACGTCCGTCGGTTCCGGTGCACTGACGTTGACGGCAGCCGTGATTCTGGCGGCGATCTTCGAGTTTGCCGGAGCGGCTATTGTCGGCTCGAATGTGTCGGAAACCGTTCGCAAGAAGCTGTTCGACCCGGAAATCTTTACGACAATGTACGGTCCGCAAGCGCCCTATATCCTTGCCTGCGGGATGATCGCCGCGCTCCTGGCGGCAGGAACCTGGCTGATGATTGCGACGTATATGTCGTGGCCCGTTTCAACAACGCATTCGATTGTCGGAGCCGTTGTCGGATTCGGGTGCATGGCGCTTGGGTTCAGTAAAATTGCCTGGAGCCAGGTCACGCTAATCAGTGCAGGCTGGATCGTCTCACCGCTGATTTCCGGAACGATTGCCTATTTGCTGTTCGGGATAATTCTGAAATCGGTGTTCTTCAAGCGGAACCCGGTGCGCGCTGCGAAACGCGTATCGCCACTGCTTGCCGGAATTACTATTTTTGTGATGACCGGAATGACGGCTTTCAAAGGCTTGAAATCTGTCTGGAAAGCGCCGCCTGAGCAGCCCGATTGGAAAGCGTCTCAAGATCCGATGTTTATCCTTTCCGTCACCGCTGTTGCGGTCCTGCTCGGTGCGATTACATACGTCATCACGCACTATCTTGTTCGAAACATTCAGGAGTCGCCTGACGATTCGGTTCGCAATCCTGTTCTCGACGCGGATGTTTCCCGCTCGCTGGCGAAAGCAACGATGCACCTGCGTCGCGTCGAAAATTCGGCCTCGCCCGAACTACAGTCGCAGGCAGCTGAACTTTCGCGGCAGGTCAGCGAACTTCAACAGAAGTCGGCAGAGCAGGTTGTCGCGAATACGGATTCGACTGAGCTTAAAAAAGTCGAGCGGATATTTGTCGTGCTGCAGATTCTAACAGCCTGCCTGGTTGCGTTTGCTCATGGAGCCAACGATGTTGCCAACGCAATCGGCCCGTTGTCCGCCGCGTTCCAAGCCGTTCAGGAAATGGAGATCAAACCCAAAGCCGTCACGCCGTTGTGGGCTTTGTTGCTGGGCGGAACCGGGATTGTGATCGGGCTGGCAACCTGGGGCTGGCGCGTGATCAAGACAGTTGGTGAAAAGATTACCGAACTGACTCCGAGCCGCGGTTTCTGCGCCGAGTTTGCGGCGGCGATCACGATCCTGCTGGCGTCGGTGCTTCCGATCGGTTTGCCGGTTTCGACGACACACACACTGGTCGGAGCCGTGCTGGGTGTCGGTCTCGCCCGCGGAATCAATGCCTTGAATTTGAAAACGATGCGCGACATCGTGGCGGGCTGGATCATTACGATTCCTGCAGGTGCGTCGCTGGCTGTGATTTACTACTTCATCTTGAAGGGGATCTTCGTCGATTCAGGCTGGATTGATCCTCTTCTGAAATAGGCGGCGTTCCCCGACGTCTGCTGGACTTTCGTCGCCCGGAATGGACCATGAACTTCAGACTCAGCCATGTGACCGAACCGTGGCTTTCGCCAAAACGGCTTGTCTTTTCTATTGTGATTTTACCGAAGCCGGTTAATTGGTGGTTTCATGTTGGCTCGTTCGCGCTACGTCCTATAATTCATCCGGACTTGCAATTCACTTGCAGGAAACTGAATCACGCAATCAAGAGAAAGTGATGTTTCAGCGGTGTTATCAATCCGGGTTAACTCAGGGCATCCATTGAACGAATTCAGCGGCGCATCAACTTTCAAACTCTCGAAATTCAAACTTCGGACGATTGCCGGTTTGGTTGTTTGTGCGTTTCTGCTGTTAACGAACGTTGCAGCAACTCTTGCGCAGGACGAAGCCCCCGCAGTGCCGGAGGTCCAGCGACCGGCCAGCCTGATCGAAGTCGCGTTGCCCGTTACGTCCGCCAGTGCGAGGTTCGTTGAACAGGCGCTCGCCCGCGCGCTCGAAAAAACGCCGGATGCTTTTCGCCCGGAAAACCGGCCCGTCGTCGTCCTTGAATTCGACATCTCCAACGGAAAGACCGGACAGGGGAGCGACTTCGAAGCCTGTCAGAAAATCGCGAGACAACTCATCAGCGCCGAAATGACGCGGCTGAACGTGATTGCCTACATTCCGGCTCCGCGCGGATATGTCGATCCCGACGCCGGAGGAATCAACAACGGCATGGTGGGTCAGCTAAACGGAGCTGCCGTGTTGATCGCGCTGGCTGCGGATGAAATCGCAATGCACCCCGACACCGCAATCGGTCGAGCCGACATCGATGAACCGGGCAACCAGATGATGGTTGAGTTATTCGGAATCGTTGCCAAGCAGCGGATCAGTTTGCCATTGCCGATGGCGATGAGCATGGTCGATGCGAATGCGGAGCTAAGCCGGGTGCTAACGGACGACGGCTACGTGTTCACCGACGCTGCAATGAAACAGGAAATTGCAGAAGCAGGAGACGAGATTTCGTCGGCGACGCTTTCCACACCGGGGCAGTCAGTTCTGCTGACCAGTGACCAGCTAAAGGAATTCCGGCTGATTGATCTTCAGGCAGAATCACGCACTGAACTGGAACGCAAACTGAATGTGCCGGTTCATTCTCTGGACGGCGATCCAACACTCGGAAAATCATGGAAAGCGGTTCAGATCAATATTCCTCCGTATCTGGAGGATCGCGACGCCCAGTGGATCATGCGCGCTCTTGATGCCGGATCGCCGAACCTGATCGTGTTTCGAATCGATTCGGCAGGCGGAAACACGGATGCCTGCCTGAAACTTGCCTCGCGCATTGCCAATTATGATCCGGGCGAAATTCGCACCGTCGCGTTCGTCGAAGGGCAGGCGCGCGGGCCGGTCGCTGTGCTCGCTTTGTTCTGCGACCACCTGGTGATGACGCCGGATTCTGTGTTGGGCGGTCCGTCCGATCCGCCGCTGGAACCGGAAACGATCAGTGCGGCGATGCCGACGATCCTGAATCTGGCAGAAGCAAAGGGTCGTGACTGGTCAATGTTTGCTGCAGCGATGGATCCGTCGATTGTGGTTAGACCTTACAGCAACCGCGAGACCGGGCAATCGCGAGTATTGTCCGAAGAAGAACTCGAGCAACTGGACGATCCGGCCGTCTGGGACGAGCTCGATCAACTGGGGATGGATGAAGGGATCACTGCGAACAAAGCTGAGCAACTGTTTATCGCCCGCGCGCTGGCGGACAATACGGACGCGCTGCAGTCGTTTTATCAGCTGGAGTCAGAGCCGGTTTCGCTCGAACCAACGCTGGCCGATCGCTGGCTGGAAGATGCTGCTGCGTTTCTAGCATCGCCGTTTGTAGCGCCGTGGTTGCTGTTCGGAGCCGTGTTTTTTCTCTCGACCGAAATGTCTGCTCCCGGTATCGGTGTTCCCGGATTCCTCGGCACGCTCTGTCTGGTTCTCTTTTTCTGGAGCCAGTTTCTGGAAGGCAATGCCCACGTGCTGGAGATCCTGCTGTTCATTGTCGGGGTCGCGTTTGTGCTGATGGAGATATTTCTTTTGCCCGGCGTCGGTATTTTTGGAATCGGTGGCGTGATCATGGTGATCGTCGCCATCGTCCTCGCATCCCAGACATTCATCATTCCTAAAACTGCGGAACAGATCGAGCGTTTGCCGGTCAGCCTTTCGATGGTGCTCGCGGCGGGGATGGGTTTCATCGCTGCGGCGGTGGTGCTGCGCAGGGTGCTGCCGAATACTCCGTACCTGAAACGACTGATGCTCAATCCACCGAAGAAGGGCGACGAAACCGGTCTGACCGGAGGTGATTCCGAGGCGATGGTTGACTGGTCGCATCTGGAAGGACGTACCGGCGAAACGATTTCGCGGTGCAACCCCGGCGGTAAAGCCAGAATCAATGGCGAGGTGTTTGATGTGATCACGCAGGGACTGATGATCGGAAAAGGTGAGCCGGTTGAGGTTGTTCGTGTGCTTGGTAACCGGGTCGAAGTACGACCGGTTGATGGGTAGGTTGGTCAATGGGGCTGTGGCATCCTTGACGCAGCACTTTACCGGCCTTGAGAGATAACAGACTCGCCGGTATCTGTCTTGTGAATCGGTCGCGGTTTGCCCCGGCTACTGCGCAAGGATGCCACAGCCACGACAACGGAACCTGTCCGCAATGGTCGCAGCAGCCTACAATACCCGTGCATCAGACAATAACGGTGCATCAATCAACTTCCGACCCTAACGGAAACGTTCGTGGAACCGCTTTACATTTCACTGATCCTGCTTGCCGCCGGACTGTGCGTTATTTTTCTCGAGCTGTTCGTGCCTTCTGCCGGCGTGCTGGGCATCGTCGCAGCGATCCTGTTGATTTCGGGTGTCGTTGTGGCGTTTTTTGACGGTCTGCAAACCGGAGCGATCGTGCTCGGGATTACCGCCGTTACCATTCCGTTGCTCCTAATCGTGATGGTGCAGATCTGGCCGCATACTCCGATCGGTAAACGTGTATTGATCGGAACGATGACCGAAGATGAAGTGATGCCGCAAACCGAAGCCTACACCGGTCGCAAGGCGCTGATCGGGCGGATCGGGGTTGCGAAAACGAAGATGTTGCCGAGCGGAATTATTCTGATCGATCAAAAAAAATACGATGCGCTGACCAACGGTTTCGCGGTCGATAAAGGTCAGCCGGTGAAAGTCGTCGCGATCAAAGGAACGCGGATTCTGGTTGAGCCATACGACGGACCGGTGGAAAAAGACGGCACGGTTCCTGCTGCCGACACCGACATTCTTGCTCAGCCGTTTGAGGATCTCGGCATCGATTCGATTGATGATCTGCTGTAAAAAAATATGGCCACAGTTGCGGATCCATTACTTCCGTCGCAAAGCCGAAGCACGATGCCCGGCGAGCCCTTCAATTTCCGCCAGCCGCGCCGTGTCTTCGATCAATGCCTGCGGGGCAGCATCCAGTTTCAACCAGGTGCGCACTCTCAAAAACGTAAACACGTTTAATCCTGCGCTGAATCTGGCCGTTCCGGCCGTGGGCAGCGTGTGGTTCGGGCCGACTCCGTAGTCGCCGAAAACCTCGGCAGACGAGTGTCCGATAAAAATGCAGCCCGCGTGTTTGATCTGCGCGGCAACTGCATCGGCATCGCGACAATGCAGCTCCAGATGCTCCGGCGCGAGGGAGTTGCAAATATCGATCGCCGAATCAATGTTTTCGCAGACAACAACCGCGCCGTTGTTCGCCAGTGACTGTCGCGCGATTTCTGCCGTCGACAGAGCTGCAAGCTGCGTGTCGAGTTGCAAACAAACCTGGTCGGCCAGCAAACGATCAGTTGTGATCAGAAACGGCCGCGCGTCCACGTCATGTTCCGCCTGCCCGAGCAGATCTGCCGCCACGGTTTCTGCATCGGCCGAATCGTCGGCGATCAGCACCAACTCCGACGGCCCGGCCAACATGTCGATGCCGCAGTCTCCCGACACAGTTTTTTTCGCCGCAGTGACCCAGCGGTTGCCAGGTCCGGCGATCACATCACAACGCTGGAAACCGTCGAACCCGTAGGCCATTGCGGCAATCGCGTGCGCTCCGCCGACGGCGAGTACGGAATCGGCTCCGCCAATGTGTGCGGCGGCCAGCATGATGTCCGTCGTGCCGGGCGTGGCCAGGATTACTTCGCGGCAACCGGCCGCGCGAGCAGTGACGACAGTCATCAAAACCGTAGACGGCAACGCGAAGCGTCCGGCCGGCGCGTAACAGCCGGCGCGTTCAATCGGAACGATCGAGTGGCCTGCCATGCCGCCGTCTACGCTGGTTTCGAGTGATTGAAGGCTCGCGCGCTGGGCATCGGCGAAGGTCTTGATCCGGGCAGCAACGCGATGGAGGAGTTCGCGGTCGGCAACGGAAATACGTTCGGCTGCGGCTGCCAGTTCCGGCGCTTCAACCAGCAGCGGCTGGTCGTCAGTCCGTTCGTTAAACCGCCTGGCGTATTCGCGAATGCCGGGCTCGCCACGTTTTTTCACCGCAGTCACGATTTCTCCCGCAGCGGCCAGCGTCGCCGCATCCAGCGAGTGCGCAGATTCGCCCGGAAAGAAGTCTTCGGCGTTAATTGTTTTGATAGGCTTCATGGTTGTAGAACGGGTTTCAATCCGTTTTCGTGATTTAATTTTCTTGCTTGCTCGCGGTCCCTTGCTCACGCGGCGGGTTTCCATTGCTCCCTTGCTCACGCGGCGGGTTTCCATTGCTCCCTTGCTCACGCGGCGGGTTTCCATTGCTCCCTTGCTCACGCAGCGGGTTTCCATTGCTCGCTTTCGCTCGCGGTCCCTTGCTCACGCAGCGGGTTTCCATTGCTCGCTTTCGCTCGCGGTCCCTTGCTCACGCGGCGGGTTTCCATTGCTCCCTTGCTCACGCGGCGGGTTTCCATTTACGGAGCGAGTTTGTTTTTCCGGCGCACGACCCGTGTCATCCTCCGTGCGAGTTCGTGATAAACATCTTCCAAAGCAACACCCCGGTCGAGCATCGCCACCAGCGAGAAATACAAAACGTCTGCTGCTTCCCATGCGGTTTCATGTGGCGTGGCAGCTTCGGCCAGTTCCTGTGCCTCTTCGAGCAGCTTGGCTTCGAGCATTTTCGGATCGGAGGCCAGCCGTTTTGTAAAACTTTTCGCATCGGCAGAATCGATTCGCTGCTTCAACCGGTACATGACCGATTGAATGGTTCGCTCTTCGCCGAAACAGGTGTACGTATCGCGATGGCAGAACCCGGGCATTTGTTGAACGACTGAAAAACGCAAACAGTCGCGATCGCAATCCATGCGCACGCCGGTCAGCAACTGTGTCGCACCGCTCGATTTTCCTTTGATCCACAAACCGTTTCTCGATCGGGACCAGTACGTTCCCGCGCGAGTCGCGACCGAATTGAGCAGGCTTTCGTAATTCGAATAGGCCAATCCGAGCGCTGTGCCGAGCGGATCAACAATCACCGTCGCCCACAAGCCGTCGGGTCGATCGCTTTTGAGTACGAGCTGGAAAAAATCCGCGATCAGTTCGGGACTCTCTTCAAGAATGCCACACGCGATCCCCGCGTCAGCGCGATTCATTTCGAGCTCTGCGATCGATGTGGCGTTCGGGTTGTGAAGCTGCACGTAGTCGCCCGGCGAGAATCCCGTTTTGTCTGCCGGGTTAATTGCGGCAATGCTGACAACGTGCTCGCCCGGAACGTTCGAAAAACGCTTTGGATCATTGCTGACGATACCAACGGCACCCGCGTTGAGCAGTTTGATCGCGTCATCTTCATTCGGGTTGGTCAGTTCGATTCGGATATCGACGAGACCACCAGCCAGTTTCAATACCTGTTCCAGTGGCTCAATCGAATCCGGACCGGCTCCGGTGATGGCGAGTTTTCCAAACAGACTCCAGCGGCGAATTTGTGCGACTCGCTGTTCGGCTGTATCGCCGTTCGAAAGTTTCAATTCAGGAATAATCATGATGTGACTCCGATACGAACATTGACTCCGGCGGCCGCGAGTTGTTTCTTAACCTTCTCGACCGTTGTGTCGCCTTCGTGAAAGATCGATGCTGCCAGAACAGCATGAGCGTCGTTTTCGAATGCTTCGACCATGTGCGCAACAGAGTTGGCGCCGCCCGATGCGATCACCGGAAGCGACGAGGCGGCTGTGACGACTCGCAAAAGATCGAGATCATATCCGCTTCGCGTCCCGTCACGATCAAAACTGGTCAGCAGGATTTCGCCTGCTCCCAGTTCCTGCGCCTGTCGGGCCCAGCGAACGGCGTCGAGGGTTTCGGATTGAGTTCCGCTGCGGGTCAGCACGCGCCACGTTTTTGCGTCGGTTTCGCTGACCTGCGGGTTTTGTTTCGCGTCAATTGCGATCACCGTACACTGGGCTCCGAACCGTGACGACAAACGTCTGATCAATTCCGGATCGCGGACGGCCGCCGAGTTGACGCTGACTTTGTCCGCGCCGGCGCCAAGCAGGCGGCCGGCGTCTTCGACCGAGCCGACTCCACCGCCGACAGTCAGCGGAATCGAAATCTGCATCCGGATTTTTTCGATCGTGTCCAGCATCGCCAGCCGTGCCTGCCGCGTTGCAGAAACGTCAAGCACGACCAGTTCGTCAGCGCCTTGCTGCTGATAGTGCCGTGATAATTCAACGGGACAACCGGCGTCGCGGAGGTTCTGAAACTTCACGCCTTTGACCACGCGGCCGTCGTTGACGTCCAGACAGGGAATGATTCGTGATTTTAACATTGGATTACTGGTGCAGTGTTGTTGGTGTTTGTTATTGACTGAAAACATCATCCTGCGTGCTTGATCCACGATTCGAGCAGTGCCTGACCCCATTCGCCGCTGAGTTCAGGATGAAACTGGCAGGCGAGCACACGTCCGCGCCAGAGACTGCTGGTGAACGGTCCGTCGTATTCTGTTTGAGCGCTGTTCCATCCGGCAGGAAATTCGTCCAGCCGGAACGAATTGGCAAAGTATGCTTCTCCGGTTTCGTAGTAGGGACAGGCATCGCGCGGCGCAACACGGTTCCAGCCGAGTTGCGGAACTTTGACGTTATCACTGAACCGGCGAATCTCTGACGGGACGATACCCAGCCCGACAACGCCGGGGCTTTCCAGTGACGAATCGCAGAGCAGTTGCATTCCGAGGCAGATACAAAGTGTTGGTCGATCGTCAGCAATCCGCTGAACGATTGCGTCACGGATTCCCAGCGCGTCGATCCGCTCAATCGCCGCAGCAAATGCGCCGACTCCCGGCAGGACAACGTGCGGAGCACTGCGGATTGTGGCGGCATCTTCGGTCAGCTGCCATGGCTGATTCAGCCGGTTGAACGTCGCCTGAAGTGAGCGGATATTGGCGACGCCCGTATTGATAATGCTGATCATCAGAGCACTCCTTTTGTACTCGGTACGTCACCGTCACTGGTTCGTGTCAACGCTTCGCGAAGTGCTTTGGCGAGAGACTTGAACGCGGCTTCGGCGCGGTGGTGATCGTTTTTGCCGCGAATGACATCGACATGCAATGAACATTTCAGCGCCATTGCGAACGACTGGAAAAAGTGCGTGATATTTTCACAGGCCCAGGTTCCGATCATTTCCCGTTGAAGCTTTAAGTCGATTTCCGGCCAGGGTCTGCCGCTGAGATCGATCACGGTTCGCGCGAGTGCTTCGTCAAGCGGAGCGTAGGCATACCCGAACCGCTTGATTCCCGTCCGCCGCCCGAGCGCGCTATCAATCGCCGCCCCCAGCGCAAGCGCGCAGTCTTCAGCGGTGTGGTGATCGTCAACGTGCAGGTCTCCGCCGCAAGTCAGGCGGAGATCAATCCGGCTGTGAAACGCCAAAGCCGTAAGCATGTGGTCAAGGAAGCCGATTCCCGTTTCGATTTGCGTTTTGCCGGTACCGTCCAGATTCAACTCGATTTCGATTCCGGTTTCTTTTGTTTCGCGCGTCGTTGCCGAAGTCCTTGGTGCTGCCACGTTGCACGAATCCGATTCTGCTTTACCGGCCGCGAATGGAATCGTTTCGGTTTTCCCATCGAGTTCTGCTTTCAAAGCGCGTCCGACCGCGATTTTTTGCGACTCGAAATCAGCGTCACCGATCCGGCATAGACTCGCGGCGAGTTCAAGAAACCCGGCAGCGTTAGTCGGGCAGGTGATTCGCAACATGCCGGCGAGCTCAGCATTGCCGGGGAATTTTCTGACTCCGATGCCATCGGCAGCGAGTGCGGACCAGGTCGTTTCGGCATCATCGAATCGCGCCAAAACGAAATTGCCGCCTGATGGAAGTGGTCGGCCGCCGGTTGATTCAACCAATCCGATCACCAGGTCACGAATTGCCCGGATCGTTTCGACGTTTGCCTGCATCGCTGAACCGTGGTTTTCGGCTGCCTCCGACGCGGTGGCAATCGAAAGTCCACTGACGGGGTAGGGACCCGGTCGACTGCGAACCCGTTCAGCAAACGCGGGATCCGGTGCGATCAGGTAGCCGACCCGAAGCCCGGCCAGGCCCCACGCTTTGGAAAACGTGCGCACGATCATGATGTCCGGATCGGTCAGCAATTCATCTGTCGGGTCGTCATCGGCGAATTCGATGTAGGCGAAATCGACGAGCAGTTTTGCACCTGCATCTCGCGCGGTAGCGGCGATGCTCAGAATGTCCTCCACCGCAAGGACTCCGCCTGTCGGATTGTTGGGCGAAACCACGACGGCAACCGCCGTTTGGGCATCGATCGCTGCGGAAAAACCGGCGGTTGGGAATTCACCTTCCAGCCAGGGAGTCTTCTGCAAGTCCGCTCCGTACTGTGAAGAATAGATATCGATCATCTCAAACGAAGGACTGTGCGCAACGACTTTGTTGCGATCCGGATCGGCACCGGATGTCGGTTGAAGCAGAACCTTCATCACGCGATCAATTGCATCATCTCCTCCGGCCGTTACAACGATACGGTTGGAATCGACTCCGACCTGCCGGCCGATCAGCTCACGTAGCCGCGAACGATCCGGGTAGCGACAGACGGTTTCAGCGTCTATCAAGCCGGGTGCGCTGGCCGCAAGGTCACGGATTGCAGGAACAGATTCGTTGCGGCTGAGCTGCAAATAGACTTCATTTGCAAACGCAGGCGGGCGGTATCCCGATTGCGAATCGTCGTCCGGCGGATTTTTCTGTTGCGAGTTCATCGTTTCGATTTCGGTTTGGAGTTTCTACAGTTCGGCATTGTTCATCTGAGTGTAAATGTTTCGCTAGGGGATAATCTGTTCGGCTGACGATGTGACGATGTCGTGCGCGCCAGCCGATTTCAGTTTGGGAATCAATTCAGCCAGCAGTTCTCTTGAAACGGCTGATCGAACCGCAACCCAACCGCTGTCGCTGAGCGGAGAGACGGTTGGCTCACGCATCGATGGTAGCAGGTCGCAAACGGCAGCGAGATTGTCGCGGGCGACGTTCAGGTCCATCATGACGCGGCTGCGGGCGAGCAACACTGATGAAAGCAGCATGGCCAGATCATCGAGCTGCTGCTTGATTTCCGGATTTTCAACAGAGGCGCGTGATGCATACAACTGCGTTGATGAGGTCATCACTTCGTGAACGATTTCCAGCCCGTTGGCGCGGAGTGTACTTCCGGTCGCCGTGTTGTCGAGAATGCAGTCGGCATCTTCCGGTGGAAAGACTTCGGTGGCTCCGTAGGTGCGGAGGATACTCGCGTCGAGCTGGTTTTCGTCGATCCACTGCTGCGCAATAGCTGGATACTCGGTCGCGACGATCAGGTGCCGGTCGGGGAGACCGCCGTTGACCAGGTATTGTGTGGGAACTGCAACGACCAGTTTGACCGGATTGAGTTTTGTGTCGAGCAGTTTGACGAGGTCAGTTCCGGTTTCGCGAATCCAGTCATCGCCCGCGAAGCCGATATCACGCGACCCGGCAGCGAGCATACTGATGACGTTGCGCGGCTTAAGAAGCTTCGCCGAGAAATTCGGAAGCGAAATTTCAGGCCGATAACCCCGAGACGATTTGCGGATCGAGATGCCGGCTTCTTTTAGCAGCGAGACGACCTGGTCGTACATCCGGCCTTTGGGAATCGCCATCCGGATGTTTTCCGGATCAGGTTTTGTGGAAAAAGCTTTTGCAGCGGACATGATAGAACCCTTTGTGGTTTTTTCAGTCAACGCGCCGGCAGGTTTGCCGAACGAAAAAACGCTGACCGAAGTGGTCAGCGTTTCTTAACTTACGTTATTAAACAACCTGCCACGACCGTCACCTTAACAGGTGCGAGTGATGATGGACGTGGTGGTGTTGCCTATTGGTATACATTGCCGGAACTTCAACGGTTCGTATTTTGGTTGTTAGTTTGCCAGTAAAACAGTTTGACAAAACGGCGGGACCGTATTTTGTTGATCCGACTCCACCAGCCACCGTCGCCGGCTGCAGGGATGTCGCCATCAGCAGCTTCGCCGTCAACGTCGTCAGTCTCTGCTGCGGCCTGGTCAACCAGTTTTTGCACCTCTTCTGGAAGCGCAAACACGGTGTCGTCGATTTCCTCGTTGATGGTGTATTGCTCGACATTGATTTCGACATCGCCGTCTGGAGTTTCAGAAATAGTATTGAAAGGAACAGTTCTCGCCCACCGATTGAGTTCAGGTGCATTGTCACGATTTCGGTCGATTTCAGCGATCAAATTGACAGCCGGTGTGGTCTTTTCGATGACTGAACGAATAGCAATCGTTGCTACCCACAGCAGCGGATTTAACTCGAGCTGCTTGCTTCGCGTTGCATCATTGTTCGATATCGAAAATCGAATCGATTGAATCTGACAGTTCGCCTGTACTTTGATATCGGTGCGACCTTGATTGGAGACAGCATTTTTTTGCGACCATCTGCAGCGCGTTTCGGTCGCGCGAACTCAGGTTCCGTGTCTGCCTCACCAGCGTTTCCAGAATTGCACCGAAAGAAAAAATATCGGCACGAACGTCGACCAACCGCGGGTCGTTGCGCACTGCTTCGGGCGAAAGATATTCCGTCGGCTCGGCAACCGGTTCGCGAAGTTCAAACTGGTACCGTCCGTCATGAACCAGTCCAAAATCGGCGACCTGGGCGTTACGATCTTTTTTTAGCAGGACACAATCGGGTGACAGGTGGCGATGGAGAATCCTGCACTGATGCGCGAACCGAAGCGCTGAGAGGATTTGCCGGCAAACCAGCGAAACAGAATCACGGCTCAATGGTTGTCCGGACTCGATGACCTGCCGAAGTGTGGCGCAGTCGTAAGCCGGACTGGCGACATAGACACATTCGCTGTCCCATGATCCGGTCGCAAGGACGGGAACAATGCTCTCGTGGGCCAACGTGGTTGCTGCTGTTGCGTCTTCGATGAATCTGGAAAGGTGGTGGTTTGACGTGAGCAGACCGAGCCTGGGGATTTTGACCATTACGGGATCGCCGGTCTTTCGTTCGAACGCATCGTAAATGTCGAAGAATCCGGTCTGCCCTGATTGACCTGTTATTTCGAACAGTTCGCTGCCCAATTCCGGGTGGGCGGTGCGGAACCCTTCGGCTCGCCGGATCATTTCGGAGGTTGTGCAATCATCATCGAATTCCGGGGGAGCGATCTCGATTGCGTCGCGGCAACAGCGTTCGAGTGGACCGGGCTTCTGTTCGGCCAGTACGGACAGACAGGCGTCGCAATGATCAAGATGATCCGCAATTTGGTCGATCTGGTCCCCGCTCAGTTGCCCGTCGTTGAATCGAATCAACTGTTGAAAATCGGGACAGGTGGTACAGATCAAGTTTTCAGTTTGTGATTCGGGTTGCATGGTGTGTTTGCCCGGCGCGAGGGACATGGCATGGTTGCCCGTTGCGTGGAATTGGCGGGGGTATTCGGTTGGCTAAATCAAATCGCTGAATTCTTCACGAATCTTCGCTAAAATCCGCGATTTGATTTGATACGCTTGTCCGCGGGAGATTGAAAATTGCCTTGCCACTTCAGCAGCGTCAGCGCCGTGCATCGTCAGGCTACAGAAAACACCGGCTTTTTCTTCAGGCAGATTGACTTTGACCCAGGCCATGATGCGATTGAACAGCAGAATATTTTCGCCACGGTCTTCGTTTGATACCGAGTCGAAGATCCCGCCCAGCGAAGGCTCTTGTCCTGGAATTTGATTCAACCGTGCCAGAAACTTCGAGCCACCGGTTGGATCGTTAAAACGTTCCTTAAGTCCCAGCCGCCGAAAATGGTCCCGCACGATATTTTCGGTAATCGTTCGCAGCCACGCACGGAACGAACCGGTGCCCGTCTGGCCGGAAAACTGAGCAAGCGTTGTGGTGAGCCTTTGAAACACTTCCTGTCTCAAATTGTCAACATCCGAAGCCTGAAGCCGCCAGCGGCTAATCCAGTGGCCAATTAACGGGGTATAGAGATCAACAAATTTTTTCCACTCGTCGGGGTCGCGCACCTTGGACAGACGTCGCAGTTTTTCCGATTTTTCGAAAACGCTGCCTGACCAGCTGTCGGGATCTGCCTGGATTGTATTGTTCATTTTGCCTGCTCGATTCGCGCCAGTTCACTTTGAATAGGACGATGTCCCAGAATGCTCCGTTCGTACTTCTATTGGGCGATCCCTGGGTTATTCCTGCTCCCGATTTTTCTGTATGTATGTTCTTCTCCATCGCATTCAGATCAGTATAGGCCCAACCACCCGTTTGTCGGGGAAGAAACTCCAAGATACTTTGATTATTGCGGAGGATGGCAAACGTGACCGGCCGTTAAAGCAACCAGCCTCGATAACATCGCGTGTATCCACTCAATCCAGGGAAAAACCGAAGACGAGAACCTGTTTATCGAATCAACTCGAATCGTCCATCAGTGGTTCGGTGAAGTTGCGGGCGATCAATTCGGCTGGACGGCCCGGCGTGTTGGTGACATCGATGCGACGGGAAGTGTTTTATTTCGAAACCAAGTCGTCGCCTCGGGGAGTTTCTGTTTTCATGTTGCTTTGATCTTCGGCATCGTCGTGAATTGATCGAGCAGACTGGAAACACAGCGGGCGTACAGGTGCCACTGGTTGGCCTGACTGGTCAGTCGCTTTTTTCCTTTGGCGGTAATTTCGTACCATTTTCGTTTCCGTCCGCTCGATGAATCCCACCGGCTGCGAATCAGCTTGGCGGATTCCAGGCGGTGAAGCAGAGGATAAAGTGTCCCCGCCGGCAGCTTGACTTTTCCTCCCGATGCTTCGTCGATGTTTTTTTGAATCAGATATCCGTACATCGGTTCACCGGCCACGACGGATAGCACCATCAGATCCAGGCTACCCCGAAGCAGGTCACTTTCAAATCGTTCAGACATGATTTACCGTCCGTGAAATTTCTGGACCCTGTGTCCCTATGAATAAAGAGATAAAGACAACAGATCGTGGCATTGACACCGTATCGTTAGTCGATAGGTCGTGTGCCGATATATTATGTATAGCGGTGCGATATGTTGACGTCAAGAAGAATCCGCTGAGAATTTTCGGACGGTATCGCAATGCTCGGAATTTCGTCAAGACGACCGTCAATCGGAGCCAGCCAGAGAATCCCGTTCGCCGGAACTAAGCGGAACGATCCACAACAAATTTACCGGATCGTCGCGAAACGAGGGCAGTTCGACCGGTGGCGCTGCTGAAAGCAACTGGTCGATTCGCGATTTGACGGCCTCGGGAATTCCGGAACCGGGCATTTGTCCCCCACGAATCAGCAAACCGAATTCCGGTGCCGATTCCATATTGCCAGCCGCCTCAGTTCGGTTGGATTTCAATGCGCTAAAAGAATCGAACGAAGTCGTATGCCCGGGCCCCAGCCAGATCCACAACTTCCACGGCATTGCGGCTAGCGAACTCAGTTGACCTAGTACCGCTTCCATCGCGGCCGACGTTGATGAATCCGACGATGAAGAAGCCGCCGACAAGCCAAGCCCGCTTGCACGGTCCAGGTGAATTCCCAGCTCGATCCGCCGCAGCCCGGACGGCTGATCGCTGAACAATTCGACGGCAGGTTGGGGACAGAGAGACATTCCAACGGTCATCGCGGTCAACGAGTCATCTCGTTCAAAGACAATCATCCCGCGCGGAGGAAACCGCCCGCCGTCGATTGCAAAATACCGCCCCTCGTATTTCCGACCATCATTCGCAGATTCGTGCGTCGGGAAATGTTTCTCATACGCGGCGAGTATGTTCTGCTGCAATCCGGCAAACAGATTCGGCGTTGGTTCACGCGACGAATCAGTTGTTTGCAATGGCTCCGCGAACTCGCTCCAGAATTCCGCCGAACGTGCGAGCCGCTGCAACAATCGCGGGTTGTCGGGTAGCGGCCAGCAAAGCGGACTCCCGGTTGCACAATCCCGCGCGTACCCTTGAAATCCGTCCAGTCCGCTCCAGGGTGGAATCACTGCCAGAACTTCCGGCGCGTCGTCCGCCGTTTCCGCCCGCTCAATCAGCGCCGCTCCATTGCCTTCCTCAAGCCAGATAACTTCCAGCCGGTCGGGATCGAGCAGGGGGCGACCGTCCGAATACTTGCAATGGGTCCGCGGCAACAGCGGCGGAAGTCCCTGTTGCATCTGTTCATTGTTCATCACGTACGGGCCGGACACAAGGTTTCGCACCCAGCACGCGCGTGTCCCGAAACGTTGATCGCCGGATTGGCTTTCGGTCGCGCTGCCGTTTAAGTAGAAATAAACCACGCGACCATCGTGTTCAACGATTGCATCGAGATTTCCGTAGGGCGACGTATGAAACAGCAACGTCTGCGTTTTGCCCGGCTGAGCCTGATCTGATACGGTTTCATTCACTCGCGGAGTGGTCCTGATTGATTTGGAAGTCGATGCGCTGGGAAAGACCGGTGCAGCCGGCGGTCCTTCGTCGACGGACAAACGAGATCCGTTTACCGATCCTGAAGACGACTAATACTGTTGTCGTTCAATAAAGACGCACCCGATCAACAACATGATACCCGTAAAAATCAAACCATTCCAAACCGGAGGCCATGGATACAGATTGACGCGGGGAGTGCCTTCCACCAACTGCTCCATCGGTAAAAATGGATTGGCGAACGATACGAGTCGCATAAAGGTAACCGTATAGTCTTCGCGAGTATCATCGCCAGTCACGAAATACTGCATCGTATTACTCAATCGGCCGGGCTGGGGAAAAGTCGAATTCAATGGCTTGATCACATATCGGCACACATTCTGGGGAACGGTATACTCGCATTGGATTGCTTCCAGTTCGGATTCCTGACCCAGCGAATACCGCCTGACTTTTCGATAATTATCGACGTACACGAGGTTGCCCCTGGCGTCGAACGAAGCCGCGTCGACATAATTCCCGGATGCAATGGAGGGGCGAACAAATTTATTCGTTTCACCTTCAAGCAACCGCAAATGCTTGTTTTGATAGACGAAAACGGCACATGATCCATCCGGAGAAACCTCCACTGAGCGAATTGCCGTGTTTATTTCAGGCGAACTTTCGCCAACCATTTCCAATGACTCGTCGTCATAAAACTGAACAGGTTTATTTGCCGGAGCAAGCGCAATCGTGTGATCGACGTAGGCAAGGTGGGTTTTGACGCGGTCATCCATATCGACATCGATACATTTTTTCACGCTCAATTCGTCTGCACCGTTGACTTCCAGCAACGACAATTTTCCGCGGCTAAAGGCGGCAATGTCGCCGGTTTTCATATTAACCGACAGCGAACAGGGAGGCGCCAAAACCAACTCGCCGTTTCCCGGACCCAACTCAACAAAACTTTCTCCAACGCTATCGCCTCCGCCCAAAGCGCTTAACACACTGGAAAGCGCACTTTTCTTTTTCCCCTCGTTTTCCTCTACCTCTTCCGTTTCGAGCGGCATTTCACCCTTGTAGTGAAAAAAGGAATCCGGCGTAACAACCAGGAAACCGAAAACGGGGTGTGGAATCAAATCCACAGTGTTGTATGGCAATCCCTCGCCCGCATGCCGCATGAACCCGTCAGCTTCACCGGCATAAGAAAATTCTGAACTCATCGAAAACGGCATCGGCGACCCTTCCTGAATCGTCATTTGCCGACTGATGACTCGTTCTCTTTTCGGGTCGTAAATGGGGCCAAGGGATGCCATCGCGACGTTCGCATCCAGGTCAGGGTTATTGCCAAGTTGTTTCCAGTTGTTGTCGCCGCTCAGGGTCAGCAGGTTTCCTTCGCCACTGACAGGATAAAGCCGGTCGGACGCCACAATCACCGAATCGGTTCGCAGTTCGCTTAAAATAAATGTCTCGGCAAAAAAGTCGACCCACCCGACAACAGCGCAGGCAGCCCAAAAAGCAAACGTTACAACTGTTGACATGATCGGACTTCGCCAAATCAATCCAACCAGCGCCGACACGGAATAATAAATTGCAAAAACGAATACGAAACTGGGGACATAATACAAAAGCTTGATGTTCCAATAATCAAGCCGGAAGCCAAGGATCAGGAAAATTCCAGCAAAAAGAATCGAGGCGCAAATCCCCACAAAAACACATCCGCCTAAATATTGCGAGACGAACATCAGTGATCTGGAAATCGGCTTGCTGAGCAAAACATTCAGTGAGCCGGGGTCAAAAGTCTGTGGAATGATCGAAGCCGTAACCAGAATCGATATAAAAATTCCGGTGGTGCCGAAAATCAATAACAAGGCCCACAGTACGATCATTTGAATGGACTCCTGAAATGTCTTTTTCTCCACACGAAATTCGGTGATGTCCCAGAGCAAATATCGAAACGTCACGCTCCGCGTCGGTGCCGGATTGATGACGGTTGGAAAAGCTGAATCAAGCAATAGACGATTTCGGTGTTCCAACTCCTCCGGCGTTAAAGAACTTAGCTCGCGGGCAACAAGATCTTCGGCTTCGCCACGCAATCGTTTTCCCGACCAGCTGTCTTGATCATAGAATTCAGCTTTTCTTAACAAATCGTCATTGAGTGCGGCAGTCAGTTCCATCGGTACCGTGAATTGCTCGGGCATCTGCCCGCGATTCCGATCATCCAGTTTGGATTCTTCATCCTCAGCGGGTTCTTCCTCATCCTTGTCATTGCCAAGAATCTGGTCGCGTAAATCGGGATCCACCATCGACAAAATGTGTTTTCCCGGTGAAGGCCTGGACGATCGGTTTTGTCGCTCCAGCTGGTTGATAAACCGGCTCCAGTTCTTTACTTCCGTCGTTGAAATTCCGGTTGTTAATTTTTCGCTGAATCCTATCGGCGCCATCAGACCCAAAAACAGGACAATCAGAATCAGGATGATCCATAACACCCGCGAGGCAAATGCTTCACGAAATGAGTCTTTGATAATTGCGAGATAAGGTCTCATTCAATTCACTTTCAAGATTCAGAGTTAATCCAGCTTGTATTTGTCGCTGTGGTCTTCTTTGATCAGCTCCAGGAAGGCGTCTTCCAGTGAGACACGATGACGAGCCAAACCAGTGATACTGACGCCACTTCGACGAAGGTTATCGATCGTTTCGTCGATTTCCTGCTGATTGGACAATTCGATTTTGATTTCGCGGATGCCGTCGGGCGTCGATGTCGATTTGACAAGATTCATATTTTTCAAACCGGCGTCGATAACTCCCGGCTCACCTTCCAGTTTCAGGTTGATCGCCATTCGAGACGGGCCCTGACTGGCAGTAAGTTTTTGACCAATTTCTTTTACCGCGCCACAAAATCGCAGATTGCCACGATCCAGGATCGCAACGCGATCACAAATCAACTCGACCTCCTGTAGAAGGTGACTGTTCAGGAAAATGGTTTTTCCTTCACCTTTGAGCCGCGACAACAGGCTTCGGACATCTGCCCGTGCTCCCGGATCCAAACCATCGGCCGGTTCGTCCAAAATGATCAATTCCGGGTCGTGTAAAAGTGCCTGGGCCAAGCCGAGTCGTTGCAGCATTCCTTTTGAATATTCTTTCACGCAATCTTTTTTGCGGGCCGCCAGGCCAACCAGCTCCAATAACTCATCACGTTTCGTCTTGATGGTGGACATTGGCAGGCTGCTCAGCCGGCCGTAGAATTCCATGGCGGTCAATCCTGTATGGTGAGGCCGAATCCGAAGATGTTCGGGAAGGTAGCCCACGCGGCGACGCGATTCCCGGGTTCCTGCACGCAATCCCAACATGTCCGCCGAACCCCCCGACGAACGAATGATTCCCAGCAAGACTTTGATGAAGGTGGTTTTTCCAGCGCCGTTGGGACCCAGCAATCCGAAGATCTCGCCCTTATTGACGGAAAACGAAACGCCCTTTAAAGCTTCGAAAGTCTTTTTTCTGAACAGGCCGCTTTTGTACGTTTTCTGAAGCCCGACGGCTTGAATCGCCGCCGATTGAGGCGAAGCAACTTCACTCATTATTGATATTCCGAAAAAAGACGACTCAAAACCAAATTGCGATACTAGGCCCGACCGTTCACAACGTCAACTCAACCCTCCCTTCCTGCCTGCAGCGTTTTGACAACAAAACCGCGCCGTGGTTGTCTGCATTCATACCCGTTTTTTGTCGGCTCGGTTTCAACTTGTTGAACCTTCGAGGTGAAGCTGGCCATCTATCGTCGCGGGACGGTTACATCGATCGAGCACGGCGGATGCAAAATACAACCGCGAAGTTGACCTGACCGGAGTGAAACCGGAATCCGATCCGTAGTCACCTGTCTGGAGCGAACCAAACTCAACCCGGTGCGTATCAAAGCGGTCTGTTTGGCCCGTCGGGTTTCCGCACGGCTTACAAGCGGACTCGACGGGAATCGAAGCCGGGAATAACCGCCGCATTTTGGGAAATCAGCAGCCTTGATGCGACCAGGTGCTACGTTTGCCCGCAGACGATGCCTTCAATGCAGGCATTGGAAGCTTTTATTGAAAAATTGAGACCCGGTTGATTCGAGTGGACCCAACGTGTCAACGACCCTGCGATACAAGAAGTGCAGAAACAACCGACGCACTTTTTCGGAGTAAAACAATGGCTAAATACTATATTCAATCGGGGCAAGTTTCGTTTTGCGTCATCGCCGCCGATGTCGAAGGCGCAGCTCTATGGGCCATGCACCGCGTGATTGACAAGACGATCCGCGAGCACGAACAGCAGCAGGTATCAAGAATGCTGGAACCTGACTACACAGAACCGGCAACCGGTTCTGATGCAGAAATCGGCAACCAACCGGAAACAGAAAACATCGAGTTTGAACTTGAAAACTTCGCGCCGATGCTAGAGGGCCTCGCGAAATTCGGTGAGGAAATTAAATGCAGTCAGATTGGGTTCGGGCGCGAAGATGCCGGCACGCTTGAGACCGACTCGATCTTTCTTCAATGGCGACAGCTGATGCGAGCTGCCGACCGCTTGTTCGACAAACTGAATTAGTCTTTCATCATCGGGCGAATCCCGAATCGAATACTACACCCTCTCTCCGGGAGCGTCGGACACCGTAGAGGCCGACGGACATCTTTCATAAGACATTCCTGACGGCATCTGTGGCGCTTCGGGCACTTGCCGGAACGGCCGAAAGACTTTCCGGAATGAAACTTTGCAGCTCGTACAGAGATAACAGCAGAAGAGCAATCCGGAGACGATTCCGGCGTTCAAGTTTCGTTGTCGATCAATAAAAACATTGATCTCACGCTCACACTTCGGACAAATGTTGCCGGAAGGAGCTTTGGGGTTTGGCCGATGGCCATAGGGATTCATACTACATCTCTCTGCGGAACAAAGTGCAAGGCTCTATTCACAAGAAGCGAAATGAAGTCGAAAACCGGCGTATAAAATTTCAGAAAAAGAGCATTTGCCCTGAATGGAAGCCAAAGGCAATGGATAGACGCAAAAATTTTCGTTGGATAATGACAAACCCGTTTGCTGATTTGACGTTAGCCCGTTCTTTGACGGGATGCTGATCGCTGAAGCGGCTCAGTCCCCGACGCCGATATCCTCGTTGTAATATCGCATGATCAGGCCCATCTCTTCCCGTTCATGATCCTGCAGTGATTTGGCGAAACGAAGATATTCGTCCGAGATCGTGCGTACCGTGACATCGTCCGCGCATTCGTGATAGACGATCTGTTCGCATTTTTCGACGATGTCGTTCAGCTGCACAAACAGAACTTCATGTTGCTTGAGCAGTGTACCGGCGTGATGACTGACCGCCTGGTTGTTGACCTCGGCGTTGTCGAAATAGCCATAGAAAGTTTCCACTGCAAAATACGTCTCAAGCGCGTCACGCAGCCGGCCCAGTTGTTGCGACACCACCGGGGCATCGGGAAGTTCAACGGAGGCCAGCAATTTGCCGGTCCGGTCCAGCACGCTGCGGAATTCGACATTATCCTCTTTGATTTCCTGGAGAAATGCGACGTTGATCGCCAGTCCGGTTCCGTAGGCTCCGCCGCTGCGACGGTATTCCGTTTCTGTAATCCAGGTCGTCATCGTATACTCCGTGTTTGACGTTTTGTAAAACGATTCGAAGCGTCCTCGCGATACTCTGTCGTGGTACGTCTCGCTGTTATTGTCCGGTTTCAGTATTGCTGGACCTATCTTAATGCTAAACGTCCCGGTCAGGCGAGTCCAATATTTTGTTGCGAGATATGGCAGCGATTCGCGTTTGCCCCGCTGATTTGCAGAAACACACCAGTTGTCCGGACCCGGAATCAAACCGGGCGAAGATCCCGTCGATTCCGCGCGGCGCGAACTCCGGGAAGAACTCGGTCTTGCGGCCGGACAATGGCAGGCCGTGACGACCGTTGACCCGTTTACGACCGTAGTCGTTTCGCCAACACAAATCTATTTTGCGACCGGCCTGTCTGAGGTCGCCCGTGATCCTGAGGGTACCGAACAAATCGAGCGCGTGACAATGACGCTCGAAGAAGCCGTTCGTCTCGTCGAAACCGGCGATATTACGCACGCTCCAACCTGCGTTGTGATTCTGATGGCGCAGGCAAGGTTGGTCAGGTAGGCGCAATGCCGGTTCAAATGCGCGGGCAAGTCTTTTTGGCGAGTAAGAACTCTTGGAAAACGCACTCGCCCCCGTAGTGCCGGTACTTTTGTTTTATGCGGACTTTCGTTCCAAACGGACTTTCGCATCCGCATATCCGGCCCAGAGCAATAATCGCTGACGGCCAACTACAGTTTAAGTCGAAATGAAAACATAACCGGCTACACATTTTATGCCGGTTTGTCAGTTCGGTAATTGCCCGTTCGTTTCCGGAACACGGTTCCTTTTGAACGGCGGTTGTCTAGACTGATTACGAATGCGCCACTTATGCAACACAGCATTGAGTACAACAAATTCGCCTGATCGGTCGGCAACGACTTGATCTGAAACCTGATAACAAACTCAGCAAAACGGAATTTACGGTGGCTGAACGATCCAACTATCAAAAGAACATCATCAAGAGCTATTACGAGAACCGTGAGAGCATCTCGCTACAGAGAGTTCAGGAACTCGTCACCGAACTCTATCTCTCCGAAGGCAAGAAACGCGAGAAGAACTGGAAGAGACTCGAGTCGCATCTGCAAAAGTTGGAAGTCAAACAGCAGACGATCGACCATCTCATCAACCAGGACGATCCACAACTCGCTGCCACGCTGGTCCAAAAACTCGCGGCCGCCGGGTAATGTAGCGACAATTCCCCGCCGATGCCTGCTAGCAGCCAAAATCTCTAGGTCGGGCCGAGCTGTCCTGCTAATGTTCTGCCCTCGAAATTCGAAGGACAGAACCATGATTAGCTGCGCTCGAAAAATATGCACGGAGAATCCGTGCGCTCAATTCAATGCCGTGTTGGTGCGCGCCGCCCGGTTTTCCGCGATGTCGATTGTGCTGGGCGTCGTTGCCGGTACGACGGCGGCCTGCGCTCAGGACGACCTTGCGCGATTCGATGCGCCCGACGCCTGGCAGGAAGATGCATCACTATGCGATGTGTTTTTCCTCGATCCGAATACCGGCTGGGCCGTCGGCGGCCAGGGAACGGTGCTGCAAACGGCCAATGGAGGAGCAAGCTGGCGCGCGATTTCAACTGCGCCGCAGGATCGGATGAACGACCTGACGTTGATGGAAAAGTTTCGCAATCCGACGATGACCACCGAGTCGGATGTTTCGCGACCGGTGCGATGTCATTTTGAGTCGGTTTTCTTTGCCGACCCATCCAACGGCTGGATCGCTGGCGGTTACTCGGTTCCCTACGTTGCGCGTTCAAGAGCGTTCGTGTTGAAGACGACGGACGGAGGAAAGACCTGGAATGTGGTTCAGGGGCTGGTACTGCCAAAAATCGCTCAGGTGCATTTTGATGATGCGCGACGGGGATGGGCGGTTGGTGATCGCAGCAGTTTGTCTCCGTCCGGTGTCTTTTACTCCAGCGATGGAGGCGGAACCTGGTCAAGCGAGTCGTCGGATTCAGAGCATGACTGGATTCGCGCAGCGCGGACGCCGTCGGGATTCGTGACGATCGACCGGCGCGGGCAACTGTTTGTGGTCAACGAATCAGGTGTCAACGAGTCACTCGTGCAGGATGACGATCGCGGCCACCGGGTTCGCATGACGGACGTCGAAATGATCGACGGTCAGCGTGGCTGGTCGGTTGGATCAGGCGGAGCAGTGCGAGCCACCTCGAACGGCGGCCGGACCTGGAATACGCCGACGAATTTGCAGCTGGAAGCAAATCACGCAGGAACAAATCATGAACAGGTTCAAGCGAATATCGATCTGGTTCGCCAGTTCGACTTTAACGCCATTACGCTGACCAGTTCGAAGCTGTGGATTGCCGCAGATCCGGGCAGCATCCTTTCGATTGATCGGGCGACCGGTGCAATACTGCGGCACTCAACTGGAGTTTTGACACCGCTGAACGAGATTGAGTTCGTTGACGAACAAAACGGCTGGGCGGTTGGAGCATCCGGCGTGATTCTCGCGACGAACAACGGTGGAGAATCATGGCATTCGCAGCGATCGGGCAACCGCGAAACAGCGTTGTTGAGCATTGCGGTCCAGGGGTCTGATACATCGCAAAATAGTGCGCCTGCGTGGCAGGCGTTCGCGCGTTTTGCAGCGGAGGAAAACCACCTGACCGCGACTCTATTGTTGCATGACGATCCGAAACCTGATGCAGATTCCCAACCGGGTTTGCTGCTAGCCAATGCGATCAAGGAAACCCGCAGCACAGGCCGAATCGGTGGTGTAGCTGAAACGTCGTTAGCCGATGTTGCCGCGCTGCGACAGGCGACGGCAAGGCTGGGGTGCAGCTTTCTGGTTGACGATTGTTTTGATTCGCTCGAAACAGTCGATCCGCTGTTGTTGACCGAACGACTGGTCCGGCGGATCCGCTCTGTCCGTCCGCGGGTTGTACTCACCGGTCGTGATCCGCAACTTAACTCCGTGATTCGCAATGCGATTTCCGCAGCCGCTGATCCGTCACGTTTTGTGGCGCAGATTGATGTTGGCGGGCTGGAGGCCTGGCAGGTCGATCGATTTGCCCGGGAGGATCCGGCAGGCGCGGAGACGGTGGACTTGAAACAGTTGTTGCCTCGCAGCGGTTGTCTGGTTGAAGATCGAATCGCAATCAGCCGCGCGCTGGCCGGGCACCCTGCACGGCAACTGGAAACGGCTCGCTACAGTGTCGAAGATATATCTCACGCTGCGATCGGTTCCGGAAATCGATCGGGCGGCGGCCTGCTGGCCGGACTCGATCACGCCGGTCATCCGTTGCCTGTTCGCAAACAGAGCACGGGCGTTCGGGGAACGATGGCGATGGTCCGGCATCTGTCTCAGAAACAGAACTTTGTCACAGTCATCTCGGGTGCTCCGGATCCTAGTCCGGATATTCGGCGCAACAATGTGCAAACAATGGCAGGACCGCTCGACTATTCCGATGCAGGGATGTGGGTGCTGGAACTGGCGGCCGCGCATGCGGAGCGGGGCGATTTTGATTTCGCTGCGGAAACGGTGGAGTTGTTTGCTGTCCGGTATGCGGAACATGCGCTTGCGCCGTCGGCGCTGTTATGGCTGACCGAGTATTACGCCAGCGAAGAAGTTGCGGCGGCGATGTTTGCAAAAACGAAATCTTCAATTACGGATCGGGCCACGAGTGCGTCCAGAGCTGTCGTGGCAGCGGTTCCGAGGCGCCGGAATGTTGGTGGCGTTACTCAGATCAGTTACGAAGTCGACGAGTCGATTCTGCCTGTAGAAGCTGCCCGGCATTACAGCTATGACGAACAGAGAATGGAAGTAGTTCCGGAAGTTGATTCGCCAGGTATCTTTGACCGCCTGTTGAGGCGCGATCGCAGCCATCCGGAATCGGAACAGGCCGGAGAGCAACCGGAGAATCCGCAACCTGGAGACGATAGCCGGACAACAGAGCAGGGCGGCCGGTCGGAAAACGAACCTGCCAGCGAAGATCGCCGCACTTCATCTGAAACCGGGCCGTCGGGACTATCAGCGACTGCTGTTCCTGATTTCGCTACCAACGACGATTCGAAAGCCACACAAACAAATCGTCCGCCAGCGATTGGGGCGGTTCAGCCTGCATCGGCGGAGCTGCCCGTTGCCGAACCATCATTCGTCGATCCGGCAGAAATTGCTGCACGGAACAAGGCGGCTGAGAATGATGCCGCGAGGAACACAGTGCTTTATCAGCAGTACTTTCGTGCACGTCTTGCGCGAGCGAGCCAATGGTTGAGCATGTTGAAACAACGCGATCCGGATCTCGGTCAGTCTGCCGAAGTTGAATTCCTCGAATCTAAACTGGCAAGGCAGCTTGGAGGCGGACTTTCCTCGCAGCAAATCTGCGGGAAACTGGCTCGCAGCCGGTCGACACCGGAATCCGTTGAGATCGCAGCCCGGCGCGAATTGGCCGGCGACCGCCAGAATCAAAACCCTGCCGGTTCATTGGCGCCTCCGGTTGTGGCACAGCGTACGAACCAGCGACCGGTTCTGGATGGCAACCCGGACGATGCGTTCTGGCAAACAGCGATCGAACGGGGCGCAGTGATGACCCGCCATACGGGTTCAAACGATCAACCTGATGATCTGATCGTGTTTGCTCATGACGCCGGGTTTCTGTACCTGTTCGTTAGGTGCAGCAATTTGAATTCCGCTGGTGAAGGCTCCGACCGGTTTGTGCTGCGGATTGATTCCGATCGCGATTATAAAACGACGGCCGACTTCAGCGTCGAGGCATCCGGACAGACAACGGATGGGTGGAGCGGTTGGGCAGGCGTCGAACAGGATTGGTACGTTGCGACCGCGCGGGACGATGTTTCGTGGTCTGCCGAATTTGCGATTCCACTGGACAAAATTATTGCGCCAACGATTGATTCGGCAGGCAATCCAATTCACACAAACGCACAACGCACATCCGGTGAACAGCTCTGGGCGATCGAAATTGCGAGACAGAACGCGAGCGGAATCGATGTTTGGTCCGAAAACGAACCAGCTTTGAACGGGAAAAACGACGGGAAAACATGGCCGTTGTCAACGATTGAAAGCCGGGCGGCCGAATTCGAAATGTTGTCGATCGGCCGGGACTAAGATGAAGAACGGTATAGAATGCCCTCTAATCTTTGAAGGAAGAATCAATGAACAGTCACGGCGAGTGGCCTCAACCTCCTGAAAAACAGCGGCTTGCAACGGTCGGCCCGCTGGAATCAGAGGAGGCTCGCGCGCTGGAAGTTCACCCGGAAATCGATCTCGAAACAGAGTTATTTCCACAGACGGTGGTCGATCGTTTGCATCGTCACCGCAATCCGCTTTCAGGTTTGTTTCTCAGTATGATCGCGCATACCATTCTTCTGGTCGCGCTCGCATTGTTTGTGTTTTCGAATCGCGATGTCGGTGTGATCGATATCTCGGCCGCGTTCAGCGAGGTCATCAACCCGGTTGAACAGCCGGACGAATCGACTGCAACGATCGAAATCGAAGCTCCGGAAGAGGCCGAATCGCCACTCGAAATGGAAAACACGGAACTGGCGAACGAAGTCGAATTACTTGCAAACGAAAACGAAGCGACGTCAATTCAGATGCCAGGCGAGTCCAATTCGCCTGCGCTGGTAAATGATCCGAATGCCCGGATTCCGGCAACCAGCTTTCCAGTCGGCGGAGGTCTGCAGGGACGTACAGCGGAATCGCGTGCCGGACTCGCGGCAAGAATGGGAGGATCAGAAGCAAGCGAGTCAGCGGTTGAAAACGGTTTGCGCTGGATTGTGAATCACCAGCAACCCGACGGCAGCTGGCGGTTGATGCATGACGCCGGAACCTGTGACGGTCGATGCGGCAACCCCGGAAGCCGGGAGTCAACAACCGCTGCGACCGGGCTTTCGTTGCTGGCGCTGTTAGGAGCCGGTTACACGCATCAAACCGGACAGTATCAGGATGAGGTGCGTACGGGATTGTTGTATCTTGCCGGAAAAACAAAGGACTCTCCGCACGGTGGATCGCTTGCCGAAGGTTCGATGTACGATCACGCAATCGCCACGCTTGCATTGTCCGAAGCGATGATCATGTCGAGTGACGAGTCGCTCAAACCGGTTGTGGAAGATGCGATGCAATACATCGTTTCCGCGCAACATGGTGCCGGTGGATGGCGGTACATTCCCGGCGAACCGGGTGATATGACTGTTACCGGCTGGCAGTTGATGGCTCTGAAAAGCTGCCAGATGGCGGGGCTGGAGCCACCTGCGAAAACACTGAACAAAGCGGAAGAGTTTCTTGAATCGCTGAGCGAAAGTAACGGCACGTACTACGGTTATCAGGATTCGCAGACGAAGCCGACGCCCACCGCCGTCGGTCTGCTATCACGAATGTATCTGGGTTGGCCACGCGATGCCGACCAACTGGAAACGGGTCCGGAATATCTGGCGGGGTTCGCACCTTCAGATCACGATGTGTACTTTAACTACTATGCGACGCAGGTTCTTTTTCACGTTCGGCATGACCGCTGGCCGGATTGGAATCTGCGTATACGGGATTACCTGATCAGGACTCAGGCAATCCGGGGACACGAAAACGGCAGCTGGTTCTTTGAAGATCCTCATGGCAGTGTCGGCGGGCGACTGTATACGACCGCCATGTGTATCATGACTCTGGAAGTTTACTATCGCTATCTTCCGTTGTACGATTCAGATTCGTTGAACTAGAGGGTTGCTGCCTGGACATTCACCTTCCTTGATTGGGCCGCCCCAATCACATTGTCATCGCCATCGCCTGATCGTGAGCGTTGACATTCAAAGAATCCGATTCAACTAAATCTGTTTGAGTTTCATAAAATGATCCAGGAAACTTCAACCATTATTCCAGTCATGGACCTGATGATCGGACAGATTGTACTCGCCCGTTGCGGTGATCGCGAATCGTACCGACCTGTCCATTCGAAACTGGTTTCGGACGCCAGTCCGGTTGCCGTGGCTCGCGCGTTGTTTGGCCAGACCGGTTGCGAGTGTCTGTACCTTGCTGATCTGGACAGCTTCGAAGGCGCGAGTCCGGGTTGGGATGTCTATCGCGAGCTGTTGACGACCGGATTCCGTTTGTGGATCGACGCGGACTGGTTGAGTAACGAAGCCCATCTGGAAACGTTGCAGACGGAGTTCGGTTCGACGACGCTGCGTCCGGTCTTTTCTTCCGAAACACTCGACGACGTTCGTCAGTTATCTGTGATTGCTGATCTCGTCAGCGATAACTGGGATCCCATTTTCAGCCTCGATCTGGATGGCGAAAATGTGTTGGGAAAATCGGAAGCGGTTCGTTCAATTGCCGCGCGCGAGCTGGTTTCTGCTGCGGTCGAGCAGGGTGCCCGGTCAGTCATTGTGCTCAACCTGCAATCCGTCGGCTCCGGCGACGGCGCGAGCCATTTGGAGTTGATTACTCAATTGCGCAGCGAATTCGAACGGGTTGATCTGATTTCCGGTGGCGGAATTCGCAATGCGCAGGATGCCGAGGCATTGCTCGCAGCCGGTTGCCGGCACGTCATGGTTGCGTCTGCGATTCACGATTGCAGCTTCCGTCCCGACGATGTGACGGAACTGAACGAATTCCGCGCCAACCAGCCTGCAAGCTAGGAAACCGGCGTCGGGAATTGCACAGGAGGCCGCAGAGAAAACGGAGATCGCTCGTAGTGGACAAGGCTACGAGTCCGATGCAAGAAACCGGGTTGAGGACTCGTCGCCTCGCCACTCCCCGATAATTGAACTGAAACTGCAGCAGGCTGTGCCCGATCCGCTAGCGTATCTAACCTGTTCAAGCTGTTTCTAAAAACCTGCATTGCCCGAACCGGCGGTAATCCTTACAAACCGCCTTGCAAAATGAAATGATTGGCTACGAAAAAGATTGCTGATCAACGACGATCGGCAAAGCGCAGGAGTTTTCAACCAAGCGGGATTTTTTCGCCTGAATTCAGCCGTGGCGCAGAAGATGCGATGAGCATCTCATGAAAAAATTGCTTAGGCAAGATTCGCAGGAAGCGGATCGGGCGTGTCCGATGTCGGGAGTTCCGGCACGACAAAAATCTCATAACGAATCAATTCGTCAGTCAGGGAGGACGAGTCTGTGAATATCAACATTGTTAAGTCGTTTGTTGTGGCACTGGTTGCAACGCTGGCCATACCACTTATTTCAACATCACTGATGGCTCAGGAAACGGGCGGAGTGGTCGTCGTTCTGGATGTAGCCAAGGTGTTCAAAGCCAATACGAGCTTCGACACTCAGATGGAGCAAATCAAAACGGAAGCCAATGCACTGCAAGTCAAAGTTCAGGGTCAGCAACAGTCGATCCAGGAACGGGCTCAACAGGTTTCGGAAATGGAAGCCAATACGACCGAGCGAAACCAGATGGAAGCTCAACTCGAGCAGGAGCAGGCTGCATTGCGAACTCAGGCCCGCCAGTCGGAAACCGACTTGCTCAATCGTGAAGCCCAGGCCTACTTCGCGACCTACACCGAGATGCAGAGAGTCGTCGCATCACTTGCTGCCGAACACAATATCTCACTGGTTTTGCGGTACGACAGTGAAGACATCGATCCGAATAATCGCGGCGAAGTCATCAAGGGCGTCAACCGCTCGATTGTTTTCCACCGTGATCTGGATCTAACCGACATGGTTATCGCCGGGATGAATCCGGCATCAGCCAACGCCGGCGGCGATACAATGCAGAAGTAACAACATCGCGCTATTCGGATTGCAACCGAATCGCAACATCGAAAAATCTCCGGGCGCGGCTTTCAATTGAGAGTCGGGTTTTTTGACTGGTTGCCGGAACCGGTCGATCTGAGATCGCTTGCGCTTTCATCGGTTGTTTTTGTTTGTTGTTCCTTATTAATTATTCATCGCTCGTTCCGGTTGCGGCAGATTGATGCTAAAACCGTGGAATGAATGTTGTTGTCTTTGAAGATTCCGCCTGCTCGCGACTCGCACCGGCTAATACCTGCCGGCCCAGTTATGCGGTAACATGCGCGACGTACCGTTTGTACGACTGGATCTGCGAGTTTGAGGGGAACAAAACGGGAATCATCCGGCCGCATCTCCGTGCGATTCAGTCGCTGGATTTTCCGGCGCTGGGCGACTCGCCTGATCCTGAAACTCACTGGACTATTTTCATCAACGCCCGTGCGGTTCCTTCGGTTGCCAATATTGCACGGTTGATTGAGTTGATTGGCGACCCCGCAGACCCTGGAGTTCCTTCGCTGGTGGCCACCGGCAATGGAACGCTCAGCGTCGCTCGTGTTGAAACCGGGCTATTGCAGAATGTTCCCGTTGAGGACTGGCCGGGCGAAGCAGCAAAACTGGTCGAGCGCGGATTGGCACAGGAAGTTGCGGAAGGGCTGGACCTGTTTAACTGGCCGCATGATGTGATTCGCCAGAACATGGATTGCTTTGAAGGCAATATTGCGCACCGGATCGATACCGGCGAATACCGTGAGATCAGCGATAACGTGTTTGTTGCCGGAACAACGCAACTGGGTGAGTATGCCATTACGCGGACAGGGCCGGGGCCAATTGTGCTTGAAGACAACGTGACAATCGGGCCATATTGCTTCATGCGCGGGCCGGTGTACGTCGGAGCCGGTTCACGAATCAGCGAGCACGCTTCAATCAAGGATTTTGTTTCGCTCGGACATACGTGTCGATTTGGCGGAGAAGCTGAAGCGGTGATCGTTGAACCCTATTCCAACAAGCAACATCACGGGTTTCTCGGTCACAGCTACATCGGCAGCTGGGTCAACCTCGGAGCAGGGACTTGTAACAGCGACCTGAAAAACACCTACGGCAAGGTGAACATGCAATACGTAAACCCGGAAACCGGTCAGACGGAGCGAGTTGCAACCGGGATGCAGTTTGTCGGGTGTGCGATCGGTGACTATTCGAAAAGTGCGATCAACACGAGTGTTTTTACCGGAAAGCTGATCGGCGTTTGCAGCATGTTGTATGGCTATGTCTCAACGAATGTTCCGGCATTCGTCAACTATGCGAGGTCGCTGGGGCAATCGACCGTGATGTCCGCAGAGGTCATGATCAAGACTCAGGAGCGAATGTTTGTCCGGCGGAACGTACCGCAGCGGCCAGCCGATATCCAGCTGATCAACGATGTGTTCCAGCGGACAGTCGCCGGCCGCGAAGGCCTGTCCGACGAGCTCCCATCCTTCTGACCTTCGATTGCTTCGGTCGAACGCACCGGACGGCAAACTTGTTGGTTGCCGCTGATCTACTTTCTTTTCCGTTATTTACTATCATAGAACGTTCGTTGCGAATTTCGACTTTGCCCTCCCATGAGCCCTCGGGGAAGCCGGAGCCAGCGCGACGGGAGATTGCCGGTTCCGGACCGTAAATTCTCCCTAAGCAATCGTTTGCCAGCCATCGGGCCCAACTTTTTTTCGAGCCACCGACAATGAGTCTGCCGTCCATCTACGAATCACGCGATTTTGTAATCTCCTGTGAGCTGTTTCCACCGAAGACGGAAAAAGGGGAAGCCAGTCTTTATTCGCACGTCGAGAAGCTGATGGCGTTCTCACCCGACTTCATCACGTGTACCTACGGTGCGGGTGGATCGACGCAGAACCGGACACTGAGGATTGTTAGTGAGGTCAAGCAACGGTTCAACGTTCCCGTGGCCTCGCATCTGACTCTGGTTGGCAGTACGGCTGACGGCCTGCGAGATTATCTGCGAGAAGCATCGAGCCGGGGAATCGACTACATCGTGGCGCTGCGGGGAGATCCTCCGGAAGGCGAATCCGTGTTCAGAAAAACCGGAGGCGGGTTCTCGTATGCCAATGAACTGGTCGATCTGATTCGCAGCGAATTCCCTGATTTCGGAATCGCGGTTGCCGGTTACCCGGAAACTCACCGCGAGGCTCCCAGCGCCGACGCGGATCTGGACAACCTCAAACGCAAAGTTGATTGCGGAGCGGACGTTGTCGTCACGCAGTTGTTCTACAACAACGAGGACTTCTACCGGTTCATCGATCGCTGTCGCGCGGCGGGGATCGGTGTGCCGATCGTTCCCGGACTTCTGCCCGTCACCAATCTCGGGCAGATCCAGAGGATTGCTTCGTTGTGCGGGGCGAAACTACCTCAGACATTTATCGATCGCCTGGGTGAGAAAGACGATCCCGTGTGGCAGTTTGAAGTTGGAGTCGAACAGGCAATTGAACAGACCCGCAATCTGATCGAGCATGGTATCGACGGACTGCATTACTACGTTCTCAATAAGTCCAAAGCCACGTCCCGCATCCTCGAGGCACTTGAATTGCGCAAGGCGTAGTCGCAGCCTGATTCGGACAAGCCGTTTTGGCGGCCGCCGGCCGCCGTCAAGACCAACGCGTGTTTCTCAACTTTCGCAGACCGTGGGCTTTTGTTAAAACGGAAGCGGACATCACCGGGCGAAATGTAATTATTCCGGGGTGGCTGCTAAACCCGGGGAAGTTATGACTGTGAAGATTCCGACGACAATGTTATTGGAACTCGTTTTCGTATTCAGTACGTTTGGTCTGCTTTCTTCCGGTCTGCTGACAGCTCGGGAGACATCAGAACTGCCGGACGTCGGTTCGCCGTCAACGCCGCTACGGCAGACTGAACCACAGAGTAGTCAGAATCAAGACAATCAGGTCCCTGATGTTCTCAGCGGCGGGCGACTTGAGCCGGAAACGACACCGGGAACTCAGCAGATTCAACCGCCTGCGGGAACCGTGCCCGATGCGGATCCACAACAGGCAGCTCAGGAAGCACGTACTCAGGCTCAGCGACAACAGGCTATTGAACGGCTTGTTAAAGAGATGGGTTCGCTCGTCCCGGGCGAAATCGTCCCCGGCTCGCCTCAGGAAAAAGCGCTCACCGATGCAGCAACGGCGTTTGCCAACCGCGATTTCAAAACGATGGAAGAGACGCTCGACGCGGCGAGAGCGGACGACAAAGCACTTCCACCCGCCGGTCTGTTATGGGCGTCGATGTTGTTCGCAGTCAATGATGGTCAGGGCGGAAGCGCCAAACTGGAAGAATCCGCAATCGCTAACCCGGACTACCCCGGAGTATTTCTCGCGTTTGCGCGACTGGCCGTCAATCAAAGGCGTTATACCGATTCGCTGGCGCTGCTGGACAAGTCGGTTACGTTGATTCAAAACGGGAATCTGAATCCGATCGAAGACCAGCACTACAAGGGTCTGTACTATGACATGTCAGCCGAACTTGCGATGAGACAGAATCGAATGGCGGACGCGAGACGCTACGTCGGACGCCTGAAGGAAGTGCAACCGGAAAACAAAAAGATTGATCCGCTGTTGGCGGAAATTGAGTTTCTGGACGGAAAAATCGATCAATCGATGACCGTGCTCGAACGCTATGTCACAGCCAACTCAGGTTCGAGAACGCCCGAATTGATCATCGCCGGGTGGCTGCTGAGAGACGGACGGAATGACGAAGTCGGTGCGTGGGTTGAAAAAGCCGCCGAGCGATATCCGGACATTGGCGACGTCCAACTGGAGTTCGCCAATTACGCCGTCAACCTCGAGAGGTTTCCGGAAGCCAGCTCGGCGATCAAAACCGTTGAAGATGCGAACGGGGAAGCTCCGGTCACGATATTGCTCAAAGCCAAGGTCGCGTTTGCAAGTGAATCCTATGGTCTTGCTGCAAGCTACTACGAAAAACTTGTACGGACTCAGGCCAAAGCATTCGATGCCGCGAATATGTATGCGCTTTGTCTGATTGAAAGCGAAGAAGAGGAAAAAAGAAAGCTTGCAGCGCAGATCGCAGAGAATAACTTTCGTGCGATGCCGGATAACCCTGTCGCTCAGGCTGCGTTCGGCTGGATTCTGTACCAGTTGGATGACAAAGAAAATGCGGCGGCATTGCTTGGACGGGCGACAAGCGGTTCACAAATCGCGCCGGAGGTTGCCTACTTCGCCGCCGAGATGATGCAGGAAAAGGGACAGATCGATGAGGCTGTCAGGATCTTGACTCAGGCGGTCGAATCGAAAGGGCTCTATCTTTATCGCGCCCGTGCCAAACGGTTGCTCAAAGATCTCGAATCGCAGGCAGGCAGTGAATTGCCAGCGCCAACAGATGGCTAGTCGAGAGAGATCTCTTGTCTTCTGGTACGACATCCCATCCTGTGCGTTGGCCCGGTACCGGTGGACACCGGTTTTTGCGGAAACACCTCCTGATTTTCCGGTGTGTCAGCAGCCTGCTTGTGGTAAACGGCTTCGGTGAACAAAGCCAGTTGTCGTGAGATGTCGCGCACCGCTTCGAATGAAACCTTCAGTCTCGCCCGGCAGCAGGCTCCGGTGTTGGTGTTGCAGATCGTTTTGCCGGGCATCGCCCAAAGCGATGCGATACGAATCACGGCCGCTTTACAGCTTCGATTCTCTCCTTTGAAAAAGACCTGCGAAATCAACGCCCAAAGCGTGATGGCCGGGGTGTAGACCGAGTCTTCATCGCTGCCAAAGTCGATCAAGTGTTGCTCAAACACGGATTGCCACAGCTGATCGTTGATGAATTCCGAAAGCGGTAGTTCATCAGACTGAAGCATCGAGTCTTGAGCCAGAATGCTGGGCGCGGGTTTCTTGCTCGGGTCACTCACAGTCGTGGTCGGTTTGAATCTTCTCGAAACACGACTTTGTATGCCTAGTCCTTCATGGCTTTGGCGACCGTATTACGACAAGCCGTCTCCAAACGTTCATCGGACTTAGGTTTTTCAGTGATCCTGTGACTGCCATAAATACCGTTGGATTGCTGATAGACTTCCAGCACCGCAGCTCGAATCGAACTCGTGCGTATGTTACGAGGGCTCGGTTCTGAACCGAGCCAGCGATAGAAACCACTCTTGCTCACATGCATCGTGCGGCACAGGTGAACAACTGAATAATCGTCACGGTGTTCTTTGATCCAAGCGTACTTGCGATGCCACTCTCGAAGGCTGCCATCAAGAACATTCACTGCCTTGGCCGCTGCTGCAATCGTGTAGCCTTCAATGACCACCAGATTTACTGCATCTCGCTTAAACTCTTCGCAAAACGTGCGCCGTTGACGCTTTCCATTGGTTGACATGGCTTCCTCCCAAGCGGATTATCAATTCTTCCGCCGGTGTCCACCAGTACTGGGCCAACGCAGCGAACTCAACAGCACCAGTGGCGGATCATTTTGGCGAACATTTCGGTTCCGCGTTCAAGTTGCTCCAGCGCAATCCACTCGTCGCTCGTGTGGGCCTGAGCGATACTTCCCGGGCCGAAAACGATCTTGTCTTCCAGTTCCCCCAGCATGCTGCCGTCGGTCCCGTACGAAACTGTCTTCGGAACGCGGCGGTGAACCAGCTTCAACGTTTCCAGCACAAACTGCGAATCCGGTGCGTTCCAGAAACCGGGCAGTTGTTTGACCTTCAATTTCAGCCCGTGAGTTTTCGCTGAGTCGCGAATACGTTGGAGCACCGGTTCGATATCGATTCCCGGCATCGGCCGCATATACAGTTTGCACGTGCTGCGCGCGGGCGTGATATTGCGAGCTTCCATGGTGTCGCGAACTCCGATGTTCATGCTGATCGTCGGCGGATCAAATGCCTGATGCTGCCAGCTCGTGTTGACCTGGCTCTCGTCATGAATCGCTTTGATGTCAGCAAGGAACGGAATCATCGCCAGGTTGGCATTTTTTCCATGAGTCGTGCCGGAATGTGCAGACACGCCGCGCGCAATCGCGGTCACCTGGCAGGAGCCTTTATGAGCGTGAACGACGTCGAGTCCGGTCGGTTCCCCGATAACCGCCTTGCTCTGATGTTCAACCATTTCGCGATAGTATTTGCTCTCCGCCACGACATGTTTCGCGCCCGCAAATCCGATTTCCTCATCTGCGGTGATTACAAAGTAGAGCGGCTGTTTGAGGTCGTCCCATGAATATCGCCGGGCCGCTGCGAGCATACATCCGATCGAGCCTTTCATATCACAGCTGCCGCGACCATATAGCCGCTCGCGCGCAACAGCCGGTTCGAACGGACCACGTTTTTTCGTAAACCAGCGCCGCGCAGGAACAACGTCTGAATGCGAGAAGTACGCCAGCCCGCTGTAGCCGCCGCCCTTTTTGGCGATCAAGTTCACTTTGCGAACGCGCTTCCGATCGCGATAGATCACGCGCTCGATAACAAAACCGTGCTTGGTCAATTTCATTTCGAGGTATTTGCTGATCATCTCGTTGGACCGTTTGCTGGTCGAATCGAAACCGATCAGACGTTTGGTATACCTGAGCGCTTTCATGTGTGGCGTCGCAGAGATGGATGAAGAGGCGAGGACGGAAAGAGACGGAAACGGAAAAGACCGTGAAGACAAGACCTCAATTATAGACAGAACATGAGGCACGTGCCGAAACGACAGTCGTTGCAATGTCTGATATTCAAGACGCACGCAGGCTAGAATTGAACACAGATCTCCTGCCGAACAATCTGGAAAACTCTGATTCAACAATGTCCCGCGAAAAAATTCACTTTGTGACCGGAAAACTGGCGGAATCGGCGCTGCGCAAAGTGGCGGCTGATACGGCGGCCAGCGTCGGGTTCGAGTTCACGGTTCAAGTGATGCCGATCACGGTCGCCGCGCTGTTGACGCCCGGTTGGATTGCGCCGCGGATAGAAGTCCCCGACGGGACAACGCGGATGATCCTGCCCGGTTATTGCGAGGGCGACCTCGGTCCTGTCGAGGCGGTGGTCGACGTGCCGGTGGAATTTGGACCGAAAGATCTCCGTCGTCTCCCCGAACATTTCGGACAACAGAGTGCCACAGCCGATCTGAGTGAATTCGATATTCAAATCATAGCCGAGATCAATCACGCGCCACGAATGACATTGAGCGCCGTGCTGGATGCCGCAAAGGAATTGAATGAGCAGGGCGCGGATCTGATCGACGTCGGCTGTCACCCCGAATCCACATGGCGCAAAGTCGGCGATTGTGTCAGTGCATTGAAGGATTCGGAGCATCGCGTGTCGATCGATAGCCTGAACCCGGACGAAATTGCGCCGGCTGTTCGCGCAGGTGCCGAACTTGTGCTTTCCGTCAATGCTTCCAACCGACACGCGGCTGCCGACTGGGGTTGTGAAGTCGTCGTGATTCCGGACGACATTGCCGATATCAGCTCGATGGAATCGACGATGGAGTTTCTTGCGAGCAGGAATGTTCCGTTTCGTATCGATCCGATTCTTGAGCCGATCGGGTTCCGGTTTGCCCGTTCGTTGGGCCGTTACCTGCGAGCACGCCGTCGCTGGCCGGATGCGGAAATCATGATGGGGATCGGCAACCTGACTGAACTGACCGACGTCGACTCGGCGGGCGTGAACATGCTGCTGATCGCAATCTGCCAGGAACTCGGAATTCGCAGCGTGTTGACGACCACCGTGATCAACTGGGCTCGAACCAGCGTTCGCGAATGTGACATCGCGCGGCGACTGGCGTATCACTCTGTCAGTCAGAGTGTCCCGCCCAAACATTTGTCGGCGGACCTTGTTTCGCTGCGTGATCCGGGGTTGCTGGAGTACGGACTGAAGCAGCTTGGCGAACTGTCCGGTATGATCCGGGACAACAATTACCGTTTGTTTGCTGAATCGGGAGAAGTCCATTTGCTGGGAGCGGGCCTGCATCTGCACGATGCGGATCCGTTTGAGGTTTTTGACGCACTGGCGGCGAGCGGTCCGGGAAATCTCGATGCATCACATGCGTTTTATTTAGGATACGAAATGTGCAAAGCGATGACAGCGTTGACGCTCGGCAAACAATACACCCAGGACGAAGCGCTGGACTGGGGCTATTTGACGGTCGGCGAAAAAGACCGGCACCGTTTGAATCGCTCGAAACAAACTCGCGGTGAATAAGATTGGCAACGCGGAAAATAGCAGGACTCGCAGTGACTGCGATCGAAACGAACGAAGCGCTCAAAGAGCGCGACCGGAATAGTATTGAAAATCACACCTCCGACCAACGATACGTTTGTGCCGTCAGTCAAGCGACTGGCGCAGATCCCCGACGTCACCGAAGCCCTGCGTCGGTGCGCAGGATTGCCGCATGCAATTTTTCTGGACAGCGCGCGGCCGACCGTCGCAGCGTCGGGGCAGCCACTGGGACGTTATTCGTTTCTGGCTGCCGACCCGGTTCAGTGGATCAGTGTTGTTGTCGACGATTCCGATCCGTTTGCACAAGTTCGAGGTTTGCTTTCAAAAATTCCGGCAACGCGACAGCCGGATTTGCCACCGTTTCAAGGCGGACTGGCCGGGTTGTTGTCGTACGAACTTGGCCGGAGTTTCGAAAATCTGCCGAAACCGGAAACCGATTTGTTTGAGATCCCGGCGATTTCCATGGGGCTTTATGACGTCGTGCTCGCGATCGATCACGAGCTGCCGGCTGCCTGGATCATTTCACAAGGATGGCCCGAAAGTAAACCGACAGCGCGGCGCTGGGCCGCAGATCAGCGGCTGGCCTGGTTCGAAGGTGTGCTTCAGACGCCGCTCGACAAACTACCCTCGCTTTGTTTGCCTGATACGGAAAACCGAATCACCCCGGAGCGAGCGGTTAATATCGACGGGCCGCCGGGTTTGTTAAGCAACTTTGAACGGGACGCCTACGTTCGGACCGTCGAGACTGCGATCGAGTACATTCGTGCCGGTGACGTTTTTCAAATCAACCTGGCTCAGCAATTGTTAATGCCCGCGACGGACCACGCGGTTTCATTGTATGAACGCCTGAGGGATTGCAATCCCGCTCCTTTCGCGGCCTATTTCGATCTCGGCCCACAGCAGATTGTCAGCGCTTCGCCGGAACGACTGGTGTCGGTCAATGATTCGAAGGTTGAAACCCGGCCGATCAAAGGGACACGACGACGGTCACGGATCCCGGAGGTCGATTTGCTGGCCGGAGAGGACTTGCTGGCCAGCGAAAAAGACCGGGCTGAAAATTTGATGATTGTCGATTTGATGCGGAACGACCTCGCACGGGTCTGCACCGATGCGTCGGTCGAAGTTTCGCAATTGTGTCAGCTGGAGCAGTACGAAAGCGTGCTGCATCTCGTGTCGGCAGTGCAGGGCGAGTTGAAACCGGGCGTTGATACAATCGACCTGCTGGAAGCAGTCTTTCCCGGCGGATCGATTACAGGCGCGCCGAAGTTTCGTGCAATGGAGATCATTTGCGAACTGGAGCGGTCGGCAAGAGGTGCGTATTGCGGATCGCTGGGCTACATTGGTCCCGATGACACAGCGGATTTTAACATCTTGATCCGCACGATCACGGTGGCTGGAGGCTGGTGGCAGATTCCGGTCGGGGGCGGGATCGTCTCGCAAAGTTCACCGGTTGGTGAGTACGAAGAGACGTGGACCAAAGCGGCTGGAATGCTTGAGGCAGTTGGTAATAATTAATAAGGAACAACAAAATGAAATAATTAATGAACGCGCGGCCTTGAGCTACCGACAACCAACAACCAACAACAACTTTGATTCTCGTCATCGACAACTACGACAGCTTTGTTCACAACCTGGCACGGTACTTCCGGCAGTTGGGCGTGGGGACGCGAACCCTGCGCAACGATCAGTTGACGATCGCGGAAATCGAATCGATGGCGCCGCAGGCGATTGTGATTTCGCCCGGTCCCTGCACTCCGGATGAAGCAGGCATTTCGCTGGATGTTGTTACCGAACTTGCAGGACGGACTCCTGTTTTTGGAGTTTGTCTCGGACACCAGGCGATCGTTCAGGCGCTTGGGGGATCGATCGTGAGAGCGGAGCCAATGCACGGAAGGTCCAGCGAAATCGAACACAACTCGAGCGGCGTATTCGAAGGCCTGGAGTCGCCAATATCGGTTGGTCGTTATCACTCGCTGATCGCTGACCAGAACTCGATTCCCGATTCCCTGACGGTTTCCGCGCGGTGCGGAGAAATTGTGATGGCTGTTGAGCACAACTCATTCCCGGTTGTCGGAGTTCAGTTTCATCCTGAGTCGGTCTTGACGAATTCGGGATACCGGCTGATCTCGAATTTTCTTTGTCTCGCCGGGATTGAGCATGACGTTCCGGGCGTTGAGAAAACCAGCGCGTCGAGGACGGTGCAATCTGCCGCGCGGGAGGAAGTTTCGAGTTCAAGAGATGCGTCACGTGTCTTTCTTTCGGGTGACCGCCCGTGATTCTAGAAGGATTAGTGACAACGATTGGCGTTAACGGGTCGTTGAACATCGCTCCGATGGGACCGGTGATTCCGGATACCGACAACGGCGTCAGCAATTTGGATCGATTTGATTTGAAGCCGTTCGAAACATCAACGACTGCTGCGAATCTGGCTCACTCGCCGCGCGGTGTGCTGCACGTGACCGACGACGTCGAGATGATCGCGGCTGCTGCGACCGGCGTTCTGGAATCGCAAGCCGTGCAGACAGTTCCTGCGAAAAAGATCGAGGGCCGGATTATAGCAGGCGCGTGTCGCTGGTATGAATTCGAAGTGGAGTTTGCAGATCAGACATCATCTCGCGGTTTGTTCAAGTGCCGGACGGTGGCGAGCGGGCGGGCCCGCGACTTTTTCGGATTCAACCGCGCGATGCATGCGGTGGTGGAAGGTGCGATTCTGGCAACGCGGGTTTCATTCCTTCCTCACAAAGAAATTGCTGAACAGTTTGAGCGTTTGCGAGTCGTGGTGGAAAAGACGGGCGGACCGCGCGAACGTCGCGCATGGAAACAGCTCGAGGATTTTGTCGATCATTCAAGAAGCTCGAGCCGCAAATCGTGAACGACAGAGTCAACAGTCAGGCCCCGTGCAAGAATGATATTTCGGCCACCGTTTCCGCCCCCGGAAGATTGCACTGCGGTTTGTTTGCGGTCGGCGATCAAACTGCGCGCAGATTTGGCGGGCTGGGGATCATGGTCCGGGAACCGCGTACTGAAATTTCTATTCGACCGTCGAGCGGTTTGCAGATCATTGCAACGGGTTCAGGCATGGATCGGGAAAACGGCCCGGGCGTCGAACGGGCGGTTGGGCAAACTGTCGATCACTGGCTGGGGCAGTATCGATCTCAACTGAGTTCGGAACGGAATGTCCATGCGGCTACGGCGAATGAGTTGAACATTGAGATTCGTATCGATCGTGTTCCCGCGCGACATTCGGGATTCGGATCGGGAACGCAACTGGCGTTTGCCACGGCTGCGGCGCTGTTTCGAATGTTTGGTCTTCCCATGCCCGGGCCGGCCGAGCTTGCTCCTGTGCTGCATCGTGGAATGCGCTCGGCGATTGGCACCTTTGGATTTTACGAGGGTGGACTGCTGGTTGATCGGGGCAACACTGCGGAAGAGCCGTTGGCGCCGCTCGATTTTCACGTCGATTTTCCCGGCCACTGGCCGATCGTGATCGCGACTCCCGGGAATGCAATCGGACTTTCGGGTTGGAAGGAACGGGCCGCGTTCAGCCGGATTTCACCGACGACCTGCTCCACGCAGCAGGAGTCGATCGATCTGGTCAACAAGGAGATTGTTCCCGCCGTCGTCAGTGCGGACTACCAGCGGTTCGCTCCGGCGATTTATGAACTCGGTTTTCGTAGCGGGATGTGCTTTCAGGAAGTTCAGGGCGGGCTGTACAATGGACCTGAGATCGAAAGTCTGGTTGAGTTCATTCGCGAAACGGGAATTCAGGCAACAGGACAAAGCTCGTGGGGGCCTGCGGTATTCGCAGTGGTAGACGACGAACATGTTGCTGAAGAGTTATCTGCCGCGATTGAGAAACGGTTTGATGATTGTGACGTGTTTGTCACGCGAGCCGACAACACGGGAATGAGATCATCAAAGTAAAAACCAAAGGGCAATTGAAAGTCTATATCAGCCGTTGAACGATAGCCCCGGTGTCGACACCACTTAACCGGATTTATCGCCCAACGGCTTTTTTAGATCAACAGGCCCTCATGCTGCGGGTCTCGAAATGCCGGGGTTCGCTGATTTCATCATCTACACGCCCGACAGCACAGGAATCGAACCAATGCCAACGCTGGGAGTTAACATCGATCATGTCGCTACCGTCCGTCAGGCTCGAATGACCGACGAGCCGGATCCAGTTGAGGCTGCAGTGATGGCCGAGGCGGCAGGCGCCGATCAGATCACGATCCATTTGCGACAGGACCGGCGACACGTTCAAGATCACGATGTACGGCGGATGGGCGATGCCGTGAACGTGCGGCTCAATTTTGAATGTGCCTGCGTCGACGAAATGTTGCAGTTGGCAGTCGAGATCAAACCGCACCAGATTTGCGTTGTTCCGGAAACAAGGGAGGAAGTCACGACCGAAGGCGGCCTGGATGTGATTTCATCGCGGGAAAAAATTGCCGTCGCGATTCGAATGATGCACGAGCACTCAATCAATGTCAGCTTGTTTATCGATCCGAATCTGGAGCAAATCGATCTGTCGAAGGAGCTGGGTGCTGATGCGGTTGAATTGCACACCGGGACCTACGCCAATGCCCGCGCCGGTTCGGAGCGGGACGAAGAGCTTGCTGTGTTGGCCCGGGCATCTGCACAAGTTCTTTCTCACGGGCTGGAATTGCATTCCGGTCACGGGCTGACGTACGAAAACGTCATTCCGGTTGCGAAAATTTCCGGGATGGGTGAGTTGAACATCGGCCACAGTATTGTCTCACGCTCGATCTTTGTCGGGATGGACCAGGCGGTGCGGGAGATGAAAGCGCTGATTGACGTGTGATTCCGGGATGAAGAAGAAGCCAGTAATTAATAGTGAATTGAAAATAATTAACGGTGAATGAAAGCAGCGGCTATCCCGTTGAGATCAACGACATGAACTCAGCCCGCGTCGCCTGATCCGTTTTGAAAATTCCGCGCAGGGCACTTGTGATGGTCGAGCTGCCGGGTTTGCGCACGCCGCGAATCGACATGCACGAATGCTCGGCGTTGATGACGACCGCGACGCCGCTGGTTTTCAGATGTTTGTCAATCAGTTCGGCAACGGTCTGAGTCATTCGCTCCTGAACCTGCGGTCGCCGCGAAACCTCATCGACGACCCGGGCAATTTTGCTTAAACCCGTAACCTGTCCGTTGGGAACGTAAGCCACATGCGCGACCCCGTAAAACGGTAACAGGTGATGTTCGCACATAGACGTGAACCGGATGTTTCGAACGAGTACCATTTCGTCATACTGTTCGGGAAAAATCACGGCCAGATGACGCTCCGGATCGAGATGCAAGCCGACGAACATTTCGGCGTACATGCTCGCAACCCGACGGGGCGTTTCGACGAGGCCCGGACGGTCAGGATCTTCACCGACGGCCTTGAGAATGATTTTGACGGCGCCTTTGATCGCCTCGTGGTCAACCTGGAATTCTGAATTGGGCTTGTTCACGTTTAGTCCGGAATAATTTCTTTGATTAGCAACTGTTCTATAGTTTCAGCGCTGCGGTCTGTTTGCAAGGTCAAGCTCTTCATTCAGCTCCAGACGAGTCCAACCGGAGTCAAAAATCGTATCGAATCACGGGCGCAAGGCTTTATCCGGACTCAAAAACCGGTCACAATGTTCGAAACGGTCACGGTGTACGTCGGCATCCTGCCGGCGCAGGACGGGCAAACGTCGGCAGGATGCCATCGTGGGCAGCAGGCGAAATAGAACTAAAAACAATGAACAATGAAACAATCGAGAAGGAATTGCTGGCTGCAATTGTCGCAGCCAGCGGCCGATGGAAGAACTCGTTCAATTCAGGCGATGCAGCCGGATGTGCTGCGGAATATGAAGTGGATGCGGTGATGCACGCCCGGCCGTTTGGAACATTCACGGGTCGCGAAGCGATTGTTGGTTTCTGGCAGAACCTGATCGACGACGGGTACTCGGATGTTGACTATATTGAGCCGGAGATCAGTCCGGTGGATGAACGAAGTGCGATTCTGAAATCGAAATGGAAAATGAACAAAGCGGGCGGAGTGATCCACAAAGAGCTATGGGTTCTTCAACCGGATGGATCGGCGAAACTTCGAGAGGATGATTTTGAGGCCCTTTGATTTATTGAGCGGATTGTTGGCGCGGCAAACTGCGGCAATCGCCCAATGTGCGTGGCACAAACCCGAAGTAAATACCTTCATTGAGCTAATGCCAGAATATAGCTTTGACGAACCACTGGAAAGAGACCAAACGGTTCAAAACGATTTAACGGAGCGAGCGTTGTCCAGCGAATTCACTGATGCCGAACTAGAAGCCTATCTCGACGAAGCGCTGGATTCGGTGCGCTCGGCGGAACTGGAATCCGCAGCCAAGGAGGACAAACAGTTGCTCGGTCGGTTGTCGCATATCAACGGGCGTCGCGACGCCGGGATCCATACGCTGGGAGAAATCTGGCGACGGAACCAGGTCGGCGTTCCGACGGTGGAGCAAATGAGCAACTTTTTGCTGGGCATCTGCTCGGACGAAGAGTACGACTACATTCGCTACCGGATGGAGATGCTCAAATGCCCGTTCACGCTGGCGATGCACAAGGACCTCGAATCGCAGCAGTACAGCGAAGGCGAAACGTCAGAAACCCGCCGGAAGAAATACTTCAACTCGAGTGCGGGCTTGCTCAAGAAAGACGACGACGAGTAGGGACTTGAGCGAAGCCCCGGTACTCAGGAACTTGAAGTGAACGAGGGTCGGGAAGTATGAAGATCGAAATCGCCGGGTCTTTGTTCCGTTCCTGGTTGCGGCACGTACGGGGATGCAGGCTTGTCCAGCTCAACTGGAAACCGTCGCCACGATGGTCGCGTGAACACACGGCTCAAATAGAAAATCTGTTCCAGCAAAGTCGCGACTTCTTTCAGGATGAACTGAATCTTGACTTGTTCAAAAAGAACCGCTTCCTTTCGCAAGTATTGCAACAGGCATCGGCAAAGTTGCTCGAGCGGCCTTCAATGAGCTATTCGGCAACGGCCTTCTCTCCAGTGACGAAATTGAAAGGCTCTGTGATGCCGAGTACTACGCCGATTTCCTGAATGACAACTACCTGCTGTGCAATGACTGGTACGAACGAAACCGAAAGCCGTTACAGGCGTGGCTGGAAAAATGAAGACGAAGGAAGACTAGCAACTGCTGCTGATGAAAAAACAGGCGAACCCGGGGGGCTCGCCCGTCTATGTGCGTGTTTGTTTGTGGCTGACGCGTTCCGCTACGCCGGTCTTTGAACGTGTCCGAACTCATCCATTCCCGAGAAGTAATTTAAGCAAGCAAGCTCAAGAATGTCACGGTTCAGGGTCAATGGCCGGCGATGAAATTCGCAGAAGTCTTTTGCCTGAGTCAACAGATCGAGCACATGGCAAAAACGGAACGGGCGACCGGCCCGCTGGTAGTGGTACTCGATCAGATCATCGACGACACCAGGCGTCACATCGAAACCCGCCTGCTGCACCAGCTTGTCGAACAGGTCGCGGAACTGTTGCTCGGTCGGATCAAAGACCTCCACCTTGTACGGAATCCGTCGCAGAAACGCTTCGTCACACAAGGTCTTCGGTTCAAGGTTGGTTGAGAAAATCAACAACTGCTCAAAGGGCAGACTGATTTGACGGCCCGATGGCAGGACGAGAAAGTCATTGCCCGATTCCATGGGGACGATCCAGCGGTTGAGCAACTCGGTTGTGCTGATCTGCTGACGACCGAAGTCATCGACGACCAGGCATCCACAGTTTGACTTCACATGGATCGGTGCCTCGATGACGCCGGTTACCGGATTCAATGTCGCTTCGAGATGCTTGAGCGTCAATTCACCGCCAACGACAATCGTCGGCCGCTTGATCCGTACCCAGCGCTCATCGACGTCGTTGTCGCGCGTGATGCCCGACGCCGGCGGCAACGGTGCTGCTTCATGCAGGCCCGGATCGTACAGCCGGATGACTTCGCCGCCGACCGTCAGTGAGCGAGGAATCCAGATGATCGCACCGACACTGCGAATCGCGCGTTGAGCGATACTCGTTTTTCCGTTACCCGGCGCGCCGAACAGAAACATGCTCCGTCCCGAGTTGATTGCCTGACCGAGCTGGTTAATCATCAGCCGCGAGACAACCAGATCACCAAGCGCGGCGGTGACATCTTCAACGGTCGGACGCAGGTTCCTGACCGACTGTTTGATTACGGCATCGCTGTAGACCTGTAGTCCAACGGGTGCTGCACCGCAATACGTGCTCCGGGCCAGCGCGAGCTTCGCCTGTTCAACTCCTTTGGGCGACAACTCGAATTCGTAGTCGCCGACGCCCGATGCGGATTTGTGTCCGACCAGTAAGTCAGCTTTGAGTCGCGCGAGGACCGGCTCGACCAGTTCGAAAGGCAGCCTGATCTGATTCGCAATCCGGCTGCCGGAGTTCGAGCCATGTAGAAAAAGAAACTTGAGAATCAGTGGAAACAGATCGTTTTCGTGCAGGCCGGATTCCTGAAGTGACTTCGGTTTCTGCGGAATGAACTCGTCCATCTGAGCCGGCATTCCCGGTTGCACGCCCGGAGGCAGCGTCATCGCTGGTTCCCTCTGGATATTCGGGTCGTGGCTCGGTGAGTTTGGAATCGGGTTGTTCATTCCTTCGTTTCCTTTTGATGGCATTCAGATGGGTTGCGGTATCTGAGCTTCGTAATCGTGATCTGAGTTTTCGTGTGTATTGTTTGTCGCGTTGACAGCAGCAAGCTCGCGCCACGGCCATCCGTTTTCTCATCGACCATTCACCCGGTCGGCAACGGCTTACTATTCCGCCGATTCGCAACTGAATTCTGCGTTATATCCGGAACCAGCCGGACAACCGGTGCAGCCCTGAGGCGCGGCTGCGATTTGTGTTGTACAGTTGGCCACGAACAAAACTCTGCGCCCGAGGTCTGCTCTGGACACCTGGAATCGCCGCAAGATCAGCTGCACGGAACCGTTTATGATTCATGTACGACAACTGACGAAGACATACAACGATATTGGTTCCGGAGACTTTGTCGCGCTTGACAGTATTAGCTTTGACGCGATGCCGGGCCAGATTTACGGCCTGCTCGGTCCGAACGGGGCAGGCAAGACGACCGCGCTGAGGATTCTCAGCACCGTGCTTAAGCCAACGGCCGGAACTGCAACCGTCAACGGATTCGAAGTGACCACTCATCCGGAACATGTCCGGCGGCAGATCGGTTTCGTTTCGATGAACACGGCAATCTACGACCGCATGACTGCTTATGAGATGGTTCACTACTTCGGACGGCTGTTCGGGATGGAGCAGGATCATTTATCGATGCAAATCGAGTCGTTGTTCGAACGGTTCAAGATGAACGAAATCCGTAACCTGCTGGGCAGCAAGATGTCGACGGGCATGAAGCAGAAGGTCTCGATCGCGCGGGCGCTGATTCATGACCCGCCGGTGCTGGTGTTTGACGAAGCGACTTCCGGGCTCGATATTCTCGTCGCGCGACAGGTGCTTGAGACGGTCGAGCAGTTGCGTGATCAAGGCAAGTGTGTCGTTTTCTCGTCGCACATCATGTCCGAGGTCAAACGACTTTGCGATCGGATTGCCGTACTGCATCGCGGTAGGATTCTGGCCGAAGGAACCGTGGAAGAATTGAGCGAAGAACACGGGCAGGACGACCTTGAAGAACTTTTCTATCAGTTGATTGCTGCCGCTACGCCTCAACCGGAAAAGGCATGGGCGTAGGATGGGCGTGAGAGAAAGAACAAACGAGACACGACGAGAAAAGAAAAACAAAAAAAGGCGACAGAAAATTTGAACAGGAGGAAGCAGCAGAGCGGAGAAATGCAATTTGCATTTGGCCTGCTACATTTGGTCGCCTCTGCCTGCTCCGTTGCCTCCTGTTCAATAGTAAACGCACCCGCGTTTCGTTTGCTCGGAACCAACCCACTGATACCTAAGAACCAACCAGCATGAACTGGCCGACAGCAAAACTAATATTCTTCCGTGAACTTCGTGACCAGCTACGCGATCGCCGTACGCTGTTCACTGTCGCGATCCTGCCGTTGTTGCTTTACCCGTTGATGGGCATGGCGATGCTGCAGGTCGCCCAGTTCATGCGCGAGTACCCGACGCATGTCTGGATTGTCGGTTCAGAGCATCTCCCGTCCCGTCAGCCGTTTCTCGATGACGGTCAAATTCACGAACGCTGGACCGATCCGGGCAAGCAGGACTTGCAACAACTGCATCTTGCGCCGGAAGAAGACAGTTACTTTCTGGATCTGATCGCCCAGTTCAAAGAGCACCCCGGGAGTGAGCATCCCGGCAACGAGGATGGCGGCAAACTGTTTGATCAGTTGATCCAGCAGGAAATGCAGCGTCGCGAGATCGACCTGGCCGTGATTATTCCTGCACCACTGGAGGTTGCCGCGGGAAATCGATCGGGAGCAACCGCAGGCGAATCGGGAGAGACCGGAGGTGGCGACGAGGTCCCGGGTGCCGATGAAATTGCTGCTACCCGAAAGCCGGCGGTTTATGTTTTCGTTAATTCCGCCAGCGACAAATCGAACATAGCTGCGGGTCGTTTTAACCAGTCGCTTTCGCGCTGGCAGAAGGCGATGATCGAGGACAAACTGGCCGAAAGCAATATTTCGATGGAAGTCATCGATCCGTTTCGCGTTGCCAATGCCGACGTTGCCGGCGCGAGTGAAAAGAAAGCTGCTGCCTGGTCAAAAGTTCTTCCGTTTATCATCATGATCTGGTGTTTGACCGGTGCGTTCTATCCGGCAGTCGATTTGTGTGCCGGAGAGAAAGAACGCGGTACATTCGAGACATTGCTCAGCAGTCCGGCTTCCCGCTCGGATATTGCGATCGGCAAACTGCTCACTGTGATGACTTTCAGCATCCTGACCTCGATCCTGAATCTGGTCAGCATGGCGTTCACCGGGCTGTTCGTGTTTTCACGCATCAGCGCAATGGGTATTGGCGGCGGCGGACTTGCAGCGAGCATGGGCCCGCCTCCACTCGCTGCGATTGGCTGGCTGTTATTGGCGCTGATTCCGATTTCCGCACTGTTCAGCGCGATGGCTCTGGCGGCAGCGGCATTCGCGCGCAGCAGCAAAGAAGGTCAATACTATCTGATCCCGTTGATGATGATCAGCATGCCGCTGATGACGCTGCCAATGTTGCCGGCAGCGAAACTGGATATCGGCACGGCCCTGATTCCGGTGACCGGATTGATGCTGATGTTGCGCGGGCTGATTGAAGGACAGTACGCGGAAACGCTTCGGTTTGCCGGGCCGGTATGTGCAGTCACGATCGCATGTTGCTGGCTGGCCATTCGCTGGGTCGTTATTCAATTCAACAGTGAAACGGTTCTATTCCGGGCAAGCGAACGGTTCGGCGTCGGCGCATGGCTGAAACACGTGCTCCGCGAACGAAGCGCGTTGCCGTCGCTGGGTACAGCTGTGATTTGCGGAATACTGATTCTGGTGTTGAAGTTCTTCGTCGGATTTGCCCTCGGCGCGCCCGATTCGTGGTTCATGTTTACGAAACAGACGCTTGTGGTTTTGGTCGCGACCGTTGCGGTTCCCGCGATTCTGATGGCACTGGTGCTGACGCGGAATCCTCGAAAGAGTTTGCGGCTGCATCGATGTTCCATTCCAGTAGCCTGCGCCGCAGTCCTCGCGGCGATCTGTTTGCATCCGTTCATCATGTGGATCATGACTCTGGTGATGCACATTTATCCGCCGGCCGGTGATTTAATCATGATGCAGCAGATGATCGGTACGATCATGAATGACGCGCCGAACATCTGGATGATCCTCGCGGTGTTTGCGCTTGCTCCTGCGGTGCTGGAGGAACTGGCCTATCGCGGGTTTATACTCTCCGGTGCCGAGGCGATCAAAAACAAATGGACGGCAGTGATTCTAACGAGTCTGCTGTTCGGTCTTGCCCATGGGATTTTTCAACAGTCGATCATTACGTTTTTTGTCGGGATGATTCTGGGCTGGATCGCAATTCGAACCGGCAGCCTGCTGCCGTGCATTCTATATCATGTCACGCACAATGCGTTGACGGTCGCGATGTCGTTTATCACGCCATCCGAAATCGAGCGAGGACCATGGCTTGGCTGGATCTTTGAGCCGTCCGCATCCGGCGTGTATCAATATTCAGTGGTGCCTGGGATCGCGATGTGCCTGATCGGATTCGGGCTGTTGTACTGGATCGTCCGGATTGGCGGTCCACGTTTTCTGGAGCAGAAAAAACTACAGCAGGAGCAACCCGGATTTTTCGATTTTGGCGCGATGGTCGATGGCTGGCTACATGTGAAAGCGAAAGAGTAGATGATAAATAATAGTAAATAACAAATACGGAATAGCTAATGAAGCGGCGGCCGGTGTTTCGTTGTGTCCGCGTGGTTCATTGATTATTGACGATTGACAATTTACCATTGGCTATTCCCCGGTTGCTGCCGATTGCCGTCTACTAAGTCGTCCCCGGTAAGCGGCCATTTTCAATGGTCATTTGCATTAACCGATTCAAGGCTCATGCCGTTAGACCCGTCCGTTGTGTATCGCGCCAAATGGGTTGTTCCCGTTGCGTCGCCGCCAATCGAAGGCGGGTTCGTTGGCATCAACAGCGGGGTGATCACATCGGTTTCAAATACGCGCCCGATCGATTGCGAAGTCGTCGATCTGGCTGACCGGTTTGGCGATGTCGCGCTGATCCCGGGGTTGATCAATGCCCATACGCATCTCGAGTTCAGCGACCTGGACCGTCCGCTTGGCCAAACGGGAATTGGATTCACTGACTGGGTTCGCAAAGTTGTCGTGCATCGGATGTCAGGCGGATCAACGGAATCAAAAGCGGCCGCCATTCGCAGCGGTATTGCGGAGTCGCAGGAGGCTGGAGTTGTCGCGATCGGAGAAATCGCGACGATTGCGCTCGGGCAGGAATCAGCCCCGGCATTTGATCTCGAGCCATACAACATGGAACGCGATCACGGTCCCATCGAGTTGACTCTGTTTTTGGAAATGCTCGGCCGCGATCCGGCAGCAGTCCCGGCGAGAACCGGGCTGGCCGGCGAATGGCTGGAACGGAACCATGGCGATTCCATTTGTGCGGCGATCAGTCCACATGCACCGTATTCAATCCATGATGATCTGCTTTCGGGCGTGATCGATCTGGCTTCCAAACACTCGGCGCCGGTTGCCATGCATCTGGCTGAAACGCGTGACGAGCTTCAATTGTTGCACGAACTTGACGGTCCGTTCGTTCAGCTGCTAAAAGATTTCGGTGTCTGGTTTCCTGAGACCCATCGCCGTGGCAGCCGGATTCTGGACTACTTGCAACAGCTTGCCCGTGCGCCCCGATCGCTGGTGATTCACGGCAATTATCTGAGCGAAGAGGAACAGAAATTTATTGCCGATCGACAGGAATCGATGAGCGTCGTTTATTGTCCAAGGACGCATGTGTTTTTTGGCCACGACCGGTATCCGTTGAACGAGCTGACAGAGCAGGGCATCAACGTGGCGATCGGAACCGACTCGCGGGCATCTAATCCGGATTTGAATTTGATGGCCGAACTCCGTTTTGTCCGCGACGAGTTTCCTGATTTGAGCGCGCGAGACGTGTTGTCGCTGGGAACGATCGCTGGCGCGAAAGCGCTGGGGATTGAGTCGCGGCTGGGTAGTATCGAAGTCGGAAAACGGGCCGCGATGAATTGGTGTGCACTGGAAGAACGGACAACTCACAATGTTGAGGAAGCGATTCTGGATCGGAACGCGCAGCGATTGGGAAACCCGACGCGTTAGCGAGGCACTGGTCTTTGACCACGCGTCCCTCGCTAACGCGTCGGGTTTCCTTTCAAACGTCCCTCGCTAACGCTCGGGTTTGTTCAGGAGTTCCGGCTGCGCCACCAATCCGCGATCATCGTGTCTACGGTCAATTGAAAAACCTGGTAAACGACCAACGGAATAATGGTCACGCCCGGCGATGTCGCCGCTGATAATCCGACCATTAATGTCTTCTGGCTGCCGGAAATCCCGACGGCAATCTGCTGCTCCGGAGGTAGCCGGCACGCTCGCGAAATCAAAATTGCAACCGCCATCGCCGCCAAATGCACAATCGCGCAAATGCCGATCGTGATCAGTACGTCGGTGAAAGAAATTGCGACTTTCCCTTCGCTGAACTGCAACCCGGTTTTGATCGCGCCGATCAGAACCATCATCAACACGCCCGCTTGCGCAAGCGCGCTCAGGAGCGGTTTGCGGCGAATGGACCAGCGTCCGACCGGTTTGCTCAACCCGCGCACGGCCTGCGCCGCCGCCATTGGCAGGACGACGAACAGCAGCAATCGAATGATCGTGCCGTAAAGCAACTCGCGCTCAATTTGCAGCGAACTGATCCAGTACATCCACAATGGCGTCAGCAGAAAACAGGCGGCGTTTGTAATGATCGTTATCAGCATCGCAATGCTGTCGTCACCTCCGGCGCGGCGGGTCCAGACGGTGGCGCTGGCGAGCGTGACGGGAACTGCGGCGATCATGACCAGGCCAGGGCCGAGAAACGGTCCGGCAAACCGTGCCAGCGGCCAGCATCGTCAGCAGCAGAAGCAGAATGAACGCGTTCCGGTTCAGAAATTTCATCGCAGGGTGTTTCGTTGCTGTGCGTGTAGGATGGACATTCCTGTCCGTCCGCACTTTGCTACTTGTTTCTTGACGTCGGACAGGAATGTCCAACCTACGAACAAATAAACTACAATAGTAGTTCCGACCGGACGGAGTCGGCACAACATTCTGCCTTGAGTCAAGAGACTGAAACAACATGCTGCGTTACTGGACCGCCGGAGAGTCACACGGAAAAACAATGCTTGCCCTGGTTGACGGATTTCCCGCCGGCCTCGAGATCGACGAAGGCCTGATCAACAAGGAACTCGGCCGCCGACAGGGTGGCTACGGACGCGGTCAGCGACAACGGCTGGAGACCGACGAGGTGGAGTTTCTGTCCGGTACGTGGCAGGGAAAAACGCTTGGCGGCCCGATCGCGATGCAGGTGATCAACCGCGATTACAAAATTGAACGGCTGAAAGAACTCCCCCGCCCGCGGCCGGGACACGGCGATCTGAGCGGCAGTATTAAATATCTCAGCTCGATTCGCGGCATCCTCGAACGCGCCAGCGCGAGAGAAACCTGCGTTCGCGTCGCCGCCGGCGCATTGGCGCAGCAACTGCTCGCCGTGTTCGGTGTTCGCTCGATCGGCTACGTCGTACAACTTGGCCCGGTCGCAATTCCGGTTCCCGAAAGTTCACTCGATCCGGAAGCGACGTACAAGCAGCAATACGCCGCGCGGGACCAAAGCGAAATTTACTCGCTCGATCCGTCAAAGGACGCCGAGATCAAAGCGCTGATCGATCAGACGAAAGCGGACGGCGACACGCTGGGTGGAATCGTCGAAGTCCGTGTCGAAGGGTTGCCGTTCGGGCTTGGAACACATGCGCAGTGGGATCGCAAACTGGACGGACGGCTTGCCGCCGCCGTGATGGCGGTTCAAGCGATCAAGGGTGTGGAAATCGGCATGGGTTTCGAATGCGCGAAGTTGCCGGGAAGTAAAGTTCACGACCCGATCAGTTTTGATAAATCGGAATCCGCGAACCCGACCCTTGGATTCAAACGTTCGACCAACAATGCCGGAGGTCTGGAAGCAGGGATGACCAATGGCCAGCCGCTCGTGATTCGCGCTGCGATGAAACCGATCAGCACGCTGCAAAAGCCGCTCGAGTCGATCGACATGCAAACGCGGAAACCGAGCGAGGCCAGCTACGAGCGGAGCGATATCTGCGCGGTTTCGGCTGCTAGCGTTATCATCGAAAGTGTGGTCGCATTCGAGGTGGCCGCGGCGTTTGTCGAGAAATTCGGCGGTGATAGCGTTGCCGAGATGCAAGCACGTGTGAAACTTTTTCACGATTTGGCTTCACGGCATTAGGCGAATGCCAATATAGTCCGCACGAGTCGTTTGGATCGAAATATAAGGAAGCGGAATACGTTCCGTCTGCATGGATGCACGACACGCGGATCAGCGACAACCGACGGCGAACGATTTGCCGGCTGGCATTTCTGCTGCTGTGCGCGCTGCCGACGATGACGACGGCCTACTGGATCTTTCATCCGCAAACGGCGGGCGGCTGGCAACTGGCGATTCAAGCCCGTCTTGCGGTCGAAACTTCTGTTGCTTCGGTCGAGTGTAAGGGTCCGTACGAGACGATTCTGCGCGGCGTGCGATTTACAGATCCGGAACTGGGAACGCTGCTCGAGGCGACCCAGGTACGGGTGATTCGCGGTCAGACGAATCAGGTGATCGTGGAAAGCCCGGTTTCGATTTCCAGCTCCGCGTTGACACGGTTGGTGGATCGGATTCATGAGTCATTAATTCGCGCGCACGCTGCAGAACGCCCCTGGCAGATCGTGCTCGGCAAGACAACGATCGTCGGACAGAATCCGGAAACCGGACAGACAACCGCATCTGATCAGGCAAGTTTAAATCAATACGCACCGTCCCTGGTCGCCACCAGCGCACTGATCGAAATCGAGTCAATGCCGGAGGGAACAAGAGCCACGGTGCAGTTGTTGCTTGAAGGCGACCCGACGCGAACACCTGTTCGTCTGGACCTGTTGCGCGGCGCGGGTGAGATGATTGATTTTCAGGAAATCCGCCTGGTTACGAGTGCCAACTTTCTGCCGGTCTGGCTGGTGAACGACCTCGTCCCCGATACCCGCAGTCTGGGCAGAGATTGCGAGTTCACCGGCGAAGTCGTGATGAATCCGACACCGGACGAAAACGGAAACGGTATCAACTACAACGGACAACTGACCGGGTTCTTTCGCAACGTCGATCTTGATCAACTGGTGTCGCCATTCGGCCAGTCGCTAACAGGGATTTGTGATGTCCACGTCGCACAGTTCGAGATCGCCGACAATAAATTTCATTCAATGCTCGCGGAAGTTACCTGTGTGAGAGGAACGATCGGGCAGGGGATGCTCGCCGCCGCGCAAAAGCATCTTGGATTTCAAGTAACCCGGGCCATCGAACCGGAGCCGGAATTCAATTCGATGAAGTTTCGCTGCGAGTATGGTGGTGGCCAGCTGAGCGTCCACTCACCGCCGGACGGAGTGATTGCATTCGCGGGCAGCGACACACACAACCACAGTACGCCCTTGATTTCTTCGAACGTCGCAGCGCCCACGCCGCTGACGGGCCTTGCCGGTTTTCTGGTCAACCCCGAAGAGTCGACGAACTGGACCTATGATGAACGCCGGGCCGAATTTCTACAGCGATTCGATGTGCCGCCTCCGGTACACGTTGCCGAAGGAATGTAGCATCGGCAGGAAGCCAGTGCTACGTTTGATGCTCAGCCGACTCGCAGGCTGGACTTGATTCGCTTTACGATTTCTTTCGCTTCATACGCGGCGTGAGGCAGATCGATCCGGTGGTCATCCTGAATCCAGCCGGAGACTTTTTTCCGGGCGGCGATCACCGTGCTGTGACTCCGGCCGCCGAAGTAGTCACCGATTTCGGAAAACGCGTTGTTCGTGTGTTCACGGGCCAGATACATCGCCAGCATTCGAGCGGTGCAGATACGTTTCTTGCGACTGTTCGATTTCAGTTCCGACGGCTGCACCTGACACAAATCGCAAACGGCTTTTTCGATCCGAACCATCGACGTCGTAGCGCCGGACAACGCGAACAGATCAACCAGTACTTCGGTAGCGCTGGAGACGGTTACGGGTGCAGACGTGACGATCGATGAAGCGTGCAACCGGTTGAGTGCACCCGACATCTGCCGGATGTCTCCCGCAATCCGCTCGCAAACCAGATCGATCACAGAACGTGAAAAACGATATCCGCGCTCTTCACACAGCGATCGAACGATCTCCACCCGCTGCGGAAACTCCGCGTAATTCAGCGGGCAGATCAAACCTGCTGACAAACGTGCGGCCAGATCCGGAGCAATGCCGGTGATCTCGGCCGGTGGTCGGTCGCTGGAAACGATCACCTGCCTGCCCAGTCGTAGCAGATGATCGATCGTCGATTGAAACTCGCCGATCGTTGCCCGTTTTCCTTCAAAGAACTGCACATCATCAATCGCCAGTAGATCGACATCACGGTGTTTGCGGCGGAACATCGGCAAACCCGCACCTCGCAACGACGCGATAAACGAAGCCGTAAACTGTTCTGCAGAAAGATAGACGCAGCGATTGCGGCGGGTCACACGGCGAAAGTCACCGACCAGCCCCTCGAGCAGATGCGACTTACCGCAGCCGGTAGGGCCGTAGACGTAAAGCGGGGAAAACCTTCCGGGCTGTTGCAGAATCTGATCGGTGCTTGCCCGAGCGAGCGAATTTTCTTTGCCGAAGCAGAATGTGCCGAGTGAAAGCGTGCGGCGTTTCCGCGCCTTTGGGGTCGTAGCTGCGTCGATGTTGTTGTGCGAGCTGTTGATCAGCAGAGGTGCGGAACGGTCGTGGTGATTTTGTCCACCATCGACTTGTTCGTCATCAAATCGTACATGCAGCAGGGATTCCTGCTCATTCGGATTGGAGCCAGTTGTTTCTGAAGCAGTTTCTTCAGCCGTCTTGAAAACGACGCTGAAATCGGGACCGCACACGGCGTGAACGATCTCGCGAATGTCTTTGGAGAAAGTCGTCTGCATTCGCTGAAGAGCAAAGTCGTTGGATGCGGTAATTACGATCGATCGCGCAGACTGGAGGATCGAATCCGGATGATCAAACCAGAGTTCGAATAACGGACGGCCGACCCGGGCAATCAACCGTGACGAAACCAGGTTCCCCAAATCATTCGGGGTTCCGGTTGTTTGCGGCGTCGAATCATTCAAGACAGTTTTCAACTAAGTCGCTCCTGACTTCTATCCTTACACTCGCTGGGAACTCCGTCCGCCAGCCAGTCGTTGGCTGCGGGAAACGTACCCGGCGGTGTCCATCGTTGCGTTTGAGGGGGCGAGTCCGGGTTCGAGTTTCGGCGGGAGGCCATGTTCTTCAGATGCGTCAGACTGAAGAGAGATTCGAACTTGCGAGATCCTTTCCGCGCGAATATTCCAGTAAAAAGTCTCGTTCTGCTCAATACACATTCGACGCGTTTTTCGCGAGCGATGATGTGCGTTGCAGATCGAAAACTGGCTGGAAATTCCCGGCGGGGAAACAGATTCTATGACTGCTAGCAGCCCTGTCAAACGTGTTCTTGAAAAAAGGAACAACAAAATTTTTTCGTCCGGTTTTCGCGTGACGAGATCAAAAAGTCAGTCGTTTGTGAACGTCGGCGGTTACCCCACGAACTTTGCTGACAGTGGATAAGATGTCAAACACCAAGCGCAGAAAAAACGGAGCGGAAAAGATATCGCGCCGGATGTTAACGATAGGCAAACCAGGGTATTGCTCATGGCTAAAATAAGCGTCGCTTACTCGCACGGGAGTTTGACGGCGGACTCAGTCGAATCGTCAACGATTGTTATAGCCCCGATCAAACCGGGCAAAACTTGTTGCAGACTCAAGATTCCCCTGTTCCCCAAGGCTCTACGTTGCCGGTGCACTCGCGTTATTGTGACCAGAGAACCGAGCGAAACTGGTCACTTAGGGGGAAACGGCCTTGCGGGTTGTTCAGTTCCAGGTCGATGCTCTCCTGTTCAGCGGAGTTTTTCGCTCGGATCACGGTTGGCAGCTGCAACAGAAGCGCGCCCACCGGGGAATTTCCGTCGTCGGCAACGTAAAGGCCTGCGTGGTTTGTCGGCTTTTCTTTGAAGCCGTACTTTCCGGTCAGCAAATCGACGAGCGGTTTTGAGTCTCCAGTCCAGCCGCGAAACGTGATTCGTTGAGGCCGTTGGCTGGAATCGAAGTAATAGGTTAGCGAACCATGCAGGTCGGTGCGATTAGTTCCAGTGACAAGTGGGACCCGCAGTCCATGCAGTCCCGTTTCGCCGGGGCTTGAAGAGACCCGGTCCCAGCGATCGCGAACCCATTTCTGGTTGATGTCAAAACGAAAAATTTCAGCAAGGTTTTGTGTTGGCACGAATTCCATTGGAACGGTCGCCAGATTCGGCCCTGAAGCGTCGCCTCGAAACACAATAGTCTGATTGCCAACGGAATGACCGGAAATCAGCTGAGATGGAACGACCATCGTTGGCAGGCCAGGCTGCCCGCCGGGGGACCCGTGAGAGACTGTCGCAAATGTGGGAGCTTGTCCAACCGGCATTCCTCCAGGGTTTATGGATCCTGCTGGAATCATTGCGGGACCAGGAACTGTATGGGCTTGCGCGGGGAACGAACTCGAGTTGGAAAACGGCGGCGCTGGGCTGGGCAACGACGACTGTGAATAAACTGAATTTGCGGACCCTGACCAGGTTGTCAACTCGCCGGTTGGACGCGCAGAGTATCCGGAACAGGATGGCTGCGCAGAAGAGTTCGGGTACGCGCTGTTTTGCGGACCGGGCCTGGACTGCGAAACGAGCCAGATAGGAATGCCTACAGCCGCGACAAGTAATAAAGGTAATAGCCCACGCATAGTGCACCAGCTAACGATTGAACCAGGAACGAGAATGATCAATTGGCCGCGAAACATCGGGCCGTACTCGTTGAATCGGCGCACCATAGCGTTCACTTTGAAAAACGTCGGGACTGAGTCAGGACCATCAGAACCAGTGGTTCCGTGAGCTTTCTTGAGATACCGGGGGAAAATTTTAGACGTCGGTTTGACAGGCCCGCATGCGTGTGCCTCAGGGTGCGAGGGCTTGGAGCTAGAGAGAGGGTGGGACAGCGTGGATCTTGGCAAGCGGCGCGTGTCATTCCCTGCGGAGCCTCCTGATTTCTCAAACGATGACTTCGCGAAACGCGCCCCTAACCGAAGTTTTCTTTCAGCCATTGGCCATCGACACCGGCAACCGCAGCGGCGAAACTCAGATCGGCATCGTAGTCTTCACGGCGAACATCGCACTGATAGTCGAGTTCCTCAAGCAGAACCTCCGCCCGTTCGGTGGGCAGACGGCGGCGAACCTGACGCAAAAACGTGATAAAATCGTCTTCCTGAATTGCGTCTGCAAAAGCCGGCCATTTCCTCAGCATGTGCCCCTGGTTATTCTGCAAAATCAGTTTCCTGCAGAATTCGGCGACAGGCGTCAGTTGCATCATCGCCGCGTAGGTTCCAGCGAGTACCAGCGCACGATCACGGTCGGACATTTGCAGTCGGTTTTTGAAAGCTTGTGCAAGTCTTAAGAAAAGAATCATTTCCAGCATGGGATCGGGCATAGGTTCATCGTCTCCCGGGAACAGCGCAGTTTCAAGTCGCGGCCTGCAATAAATCGCGGCCTTTATCAAATCGAGGCCGCATCAAATGAAATCAGAAATTCGCGACGACTATTACTGGTTGTACTCCGACCGGACTCTGCCGCTACTCGACCTTTGCCGGCAACAATCGAGCGATTCGGTGAATGTGGTCAGCATCGCGAAATCGCTGCGAAAACAGACGACACCGGCGCGGGCGGCGCTGATCATGGAGCTAACCCGGTTGCGGATCCGCGCGGAAAAGAAATTCTCGCGTGCCAACACGATGGGGTTCACTCGACGCGGTTACGAACAGTCAACCAGCGAACCGGTCGCCCGATTCAAAGCGCAGCGATTCGCCGGCATCGGATCCGTCGCCGACGTCTGCTGTGGGATCGGCGGCGACCTGATTGCGATTGCAGATCGTGAGGGCGCGGAAAAGACGTTCGGAATCGATTGCGATCCGCTCTGTCTGATGATGGCGGCGACAAATGCGGAGGCCTACGACTGTCGGGTCAGCCTGGTTGAAACGACATTCGATGAGTTTGACGCGAGCATGTTTGATGCGATTCACATCGATCCGGATCGGCGAGTGGACGGTCGCAGCGTAAAGCCCGATTTGATCGAGCCGCCCCTGAACTCGATTCTAGAAAAGTACTCGGATCGGAAAAGTCTGGCAGTCAAACTCGCGCCGGCAACCGAGTTTGACGACGACGCAGCGGACGTGCTGTGCGGGCCGGGGATCGAGCGGCACTGGATCGGTGACCGCCGTGAATGCAAACAGCAGGTGTTGTGGACCGGTTCACTGGTCCGATATCCCGATTCACGAGTCGCGACGCGTGTGTTTGCCGATGGAACATTTGAAGAGTTTGCTGCCAACAACGAGTTGCTTGCCAAGCAGGTACCGCTGGCCGAAGTCCTCGGCAAGTACATTTTCGAACCGCACGCCGCCGTTCGCGCCGCGCATTTGACCGACGCGATCGCTCACTCTCGAAATCTGCGCAGGCTCGAACCGCGCATTCCGTACTTGACCGGGTCCCGGCCTGACGATGTTGGTTTGCTGAGCATGTTCAGGATTCTGGATGTGATGCAAACCAACGTCCGGAAAATTGCGGTGCGATTGAAGGAGCTTGATGCGCGGGAAATCGAAGTCAAGCATCGAGGCGTCGAACAGGTCTCCGCGGATCAGGTCAAACGAATTATTCTTGACGGCAGCAAACGGTTGACAGTAATCCTGACGCGGTTTTCAAATAAGCGCATTGCGATCATTGCCCAGCGGAAGAAACTGCGAAAAAAGCAGCAAATCAAAACGGCCTGAGACGCTCAGTTCACTTCGCCGGTGCACGGCGTCTTGTTCGAAAAAACACGGATTGATATAGTTTCACGGCTGGGCATGACGCCGAACAAAGCAAATAACGCTCCGTTATTCAAATGCGATCCAGTTTCTAATTCAACCAGCATCCGACTTCGCATGTTCCTTTTTTCGCTTATTGATACCTAACTACGCCACGGCGTCCGCGCGACTGGACCACGAACCGTCTGCGCGCAAAAAACGAACTCTGGCTCACGCCGTGCAGTTGAAAATCAGCTGACGGAATATCAAGACAAAGCGAACGAGAGAAACAATGCGTGAGATGTTGGAGAAAAAACTCGACCGGTTCGAGTTTCTGGAAAACAGCATGACCATTCCGGAAGTGCTTAGCGACAGCAAGAAGATGGCTTCGGTTGCGCGCGAGCACGGTTCGCTGGCCAAACTCGCCACGAAATACCGCCGATTCAAAAGGGTGCTGGATGAAATTACCGGCGTGCGTGAGATGGCGGAATCGAGCGATCCCGAAGAGCGCGAGCTGGCCGGAATGGAACTGGAGACGCTTCTCGGAGAACGCGAGCAAATCTGGAATGAACTGCTCGACATGACCATCGGCGGCGACGATGCAAACCGGATCCGTTGTGTGATGGAGATTCGTGCCGGGGCGGGCGGTGATGAGGCTGCGCTGTTTGCCCGCGATCTGTACGAAATGTACAAACGGTTTGCGGAAACCAAAAAGTGGAAGTTCGGCGTACTCGAATCGAGTCCGTCCGAACTGGGTGGATTCAAAGAGATCACGATATCCGTCGAAGGTGAAGGCTGTTATCGCGAACTGCAATACGAAAGCGGCGGGCATCGCGTTCAACGTGTGCCGGAAACGGAAACCAAGGGCCGGATTCACACGTCCGCTGCGACGGTTGCCGTGTTGCCCGAACCGGAGGATGTCGAGATTGATCTGAAACCGGACGATTTCGAAACCGAACGCTATGCCGCAAGCAGCGGGCCCGGTGGTCAGCATGTCAACAAGACGTCATCGGCAATCCGGCTGACTCACAAGGAAACCGGGATCGTGATCAAGTGTTTTGAGGAACGATCTCAACATAAGAACCTAGCCAAGGCGATTCGAATTCTGAAGTCGCGGCTCTATTCCCACTTTCGCGAAATGGAAGACCAGCAGCGTGCTGACGAACGCAAGACGCTGGTCGGTTCAGGCGACCGCAGTCAGCGGATTCGGACCTATAATTTTCCGGACAATCGTGTGACGGATCACCGCATCGGACTCACGCTGTACAAACTCGATCAGATCATTGCCGGCAGTGTCCAGATGTTGACTGACGCCCTGATTGACCATGACCGGCAAACGCTGCGTAGTTCGATGGGTTCACTGGATTAAACGCGGGCTTTGCCGGCTAGTTCCCGGGCTCTATTGACTAATTCGCGGTTCGTCTGATGATTAACCGCATTGACCGGTCGAAGATTGGCCGGCAAGTTGTATGTTGGTTTCGCAACTCCACCATTTCCGGGTTTATCGATGTCTCAGGATTCAACCGCTCAGCCGGAATCTGACTCAACCGATACAGAAGTCACCGCTGCAGATGCGTGGACGATCAAACGGCTGCTGGAGTGGACGACCGGTTACTTTGAGCAGCACAATCCGGATGCGCCGCGACTGGCTGCAGAAATTCTGCTGGCCAAAGCGGTTGGCTGCCAGCGTATTGAACTGTACACACGCTTTAACGAGGTACCTGAGGACGAGCCGGTTGCAGCGTTTCGCTGCTGGTTACAACGGCACGCGGCAGGCGAACCGGTTGCGTATCTGGTCGGGCACAAAGAGTTCTACTCGTTGCAGTTCAACGTTAATCAGAACGTACTGATCCCGCGACCGGAAACCGAGCATGTGGTCGTCGCAGCAATTGAGTGCGCGAAAAAAATTGATGCCTCGCCCGTCCGGATCGTCGATGTGGGAACCGGCAGCGGTTGTGTCGTGATCGCGCTGGCGCGGCATGTCGATTCAGCAGAGTTTGTCGCGATCGATATTTCGGACGATGCGCTGAATGTCGCGCGCGAAAACGCGGCCTTGAATGACGTGCAGGGCCGGATCGAATTTCTCAGCGGCGATTTGCTTGAGGGGTTTGATCAACCGGTTCATATCATTGTCAGCAATCCGCCGTATATCGGCACCGAAGAGCAGGGCACGGTTGATGAACACGTGCGGCAGTACGAACCGGAAGTCGCACTGTTTTCCGGTTCAGACGGACTGGCCGCAACGTCGCGGCTGATCGAACAGTCCGGCGGAAAACTCGAGCCCGGCGGTTTTCTGATTTTCGAAACAAGCCCGTTCATCGTCGATCGCTGTGTCGAGTTGATCAATGCCAGCGGATCGCTTGAGTTTGTGGAATCGATCAAAGACCCTGGCGGTCATCGCCGCGTGGTTGTGGCGAAGAAGTCATAGGATGCCCGACCCCTTCACTGCCCAGTCTCGAGACAGTTGGATACGGTGAGTTTGCCGAAACAACGTTTACAATCGCAGAGATCATCGGGCTGGAAATCGAGACGGATGAGTACCGAAACCGGCGTGATGATTACGTTCTGCTTTAGGGCCGGGCATTTCGCCGGCGACCGAACTAGCTCAAACTTTGCCGGATATAACAGCTGCCCCAATCCGGCAGGCAGTACATCACTCAAAATATCCAGCCAGCATTTGCTTTGCCGGTTTCATGTCGAATAAACAGGCATGGCGAAATCACGGCTCAGCAAGTTTACCCGGGCAAAGAAATCAGGCGCGCTGCCGAAGACCGGCGGGGGCCAGTCAAGCCGGCGCTGGGCGGAGTCGTATGTTGAATACCTGCGCAGCGAAGCTCACCTCGCCGACAATACCGTGATGGCCTACGACCGCGATGTGAACCGGTTTCTTCAATGGCTGGGTGATAAGCAGATTCCCGGTTTGACCGTGTCGCAACTGTCTGACTTCGTGGCCTGGCTGGGCAAGTTCAATCTCGCGCCGTCATCGGTCGCGCGGCATATCGTTGCAGTCAAAATGTTCTTCCGCTACCTCCAGCTTGAGGGCGTGCTGACCGACAACAAAGTCGAATTGCTCGGCAGCCAGAAACTGTGGCAGCGAATTCCCTCGGTGCTTTCGCCTCGCGAAGTCGACCGGTTTCTCAATGCGCCCAAACGAATCGAGCTGTACTACTTTCGCGACCGCGCGTTGCTGGAGATGCTCTACGCAACCGGTTGCAGGGCATCGGAGTTGTCGAATCTGCGGCTGCGCGATCTGCGTTTGAAAGAACGCTATTTCAAATGCCATGGAAAAGGGAACAAGCAGAGGATGGCTCCGCTGGGTGATGCCGCGATTGTGGCGGTCACTCAATACCTGAAACGTCAGCGACCACAGCTGGAATCAGGACGGCCCGATGAAATCGACTGGCTGTTTCTTTCCCGCAGCGGGCGGCGACTGCGGCGCGAGGCGATCTGGGAGCTGGTGAAGAAGTATGCGTTGATTGCCGGGGTTCCGGTGAAGATCAGCCCGCATACGATGCGACACAGTTTCGCGACTCATCTGCTGGCCGGTGGCGCGGATTTGCGACAGGTTCAAGAGATGCTGGGTCATGCGAGCATCGCTACGACTCAGATTTACACGCATGTCGATCAGTCGCGGCTGAAGAAAGTTCACAACCGGTTTCATCCGCGCGCGTAAGGTGAAAGCGGAACATGGCAGGCTGGAAGCGTATCCCGGGTTATCCGCCGCCCGAGTTGTCCTTGAACTTGATCTTCTTGATCAGTTTGTTGATCGTCTTGTCAGCGTTGATCGTTCCGGAAACCGCTTCGATTGCTCGAACGGTATGCTTGTAGTGCAGCGAGTATTTAATGTCGAATTCGACTTCCATATCATCGGCCGTTGACGGATCACCTTCGCTGGCAAGCGACTCCTGAACGAATTTGGTGAGCTGATCGAATTTGTCCTCTTCGTCAAACGTTTTTACTTCGGCCTCGTTGTCGACATCGATCGAAGTCAGTCCTCCATCCGCGTTGGAAGACAGGACGACCTTGATCACGGTCGGCGTGAAATCTTCCATGTTCCGGGGCTTGTCGGTCATCAGCGGCATGCGGATGTTAAAGTCACCTTCCATCGGAACGATCTTGAACGTCATGATGAAGAAGACGAGCAACTGGAAAACGATATCGATCATGGGTGTCATGTCGATCTTGATTTCCTCGTCGTTTTTTGAACGAAATTTCATCGTCGGCCTTTCCAGTTCTGGTCGAGTCGTGCGCTAGCGATAGAGTTCTTCTTTGACCCGCAGCGAAAAACTCTGGAGTTCGGATTCCTGGCATTTGCCAATCAGTTTTTGCACCAGCCCGGTTGGCGTTGCCTCGTGCGAGCGGATGACGACCGAAATGTCCTCGACCGGAACCTTTTCACGGGCTGCGGCTGAAACTTCGAGGTTGAAAATCGGCGACATCTGGTCGATGCTCTCGATTTTCTGCCCCTCGAAAGTCACTTCGCCTTTGGGATCGAGGTTCATCAGAATCGTGTATTCAGGCGGCTCTTCAGGCGGCTTTGCAAGCACACTCGACGGCAGCAGGATCTCTTCGGCCCGATCGATCTCGGAGAAGTTGATCAGGAACATGAAGAATGCGATCAACTGAAACGTCACATCGATCATGGGGGTCAGGTCCGCCTCCATCATCTTGTGCGCTTTGTATTTCTTTTTTTTTCTGCGTCTCATAAGTTGCCAAATTATTCTGTGCGGACGAAACCGGAATGCCGTGGACGTGACACGTCAGCGGCGATCAGCTTTTTGCCGATCAGTCTTTCTTGCCGACCTTTTCGAAACGGCCCATCAGGTTTTCGCTGGTTGTTCCGACTTCAAGGACCAGTCGCTGGATCCGGTTCCGCAGAATGTTGTAGGCCGCGATCGCGGGAATCGCGATCAGCAATCCGATCAGCGTTGTAATCAGAGCTTTGGAAATACCGTCGGCCAGTTTGTTCGGGTCAGGTGTTCCGCCGCCGGTGGCGATGGCGTAGAACGCGTTGATCATCCCGTGAACCGTTCCGAACAGTCCGATCATCGGCGACAATGTTCCGATCAGAGCAAGATAGCTGAGCCGGTGATCGAGTTTCATGTTCTCTTCGTCGGCGACTTCCTCCATCGCTGCAACGGCGTGCGGATAACTGGTCGATAGTTTTGCCAGGCCCTGCGAGAGTACGTTGCCCAGGAACGTCTCGTCGGCCTTCGCCAGTTCGTACGCTTCCTGATACTGTTTTTCGTCCAGCCGCGCTTCGAAGCCGTCGATCAATCCCCGGGGACAGAGGGCTTCGCGACGGGCGGAAATGACGTTCATGATAAAGAACGCAACCAGCACGAACGAGAGCAGCAGGAAGACAGTGATGTACAGAATCCCGAGAGCGTTCATCAACCAGCCAAGGGCGGTTGTCCGTTTCCTGGCGGGTGCCGCATTGCCTCCGGCAGCAGGTGCCGCTGCGCCGTCCTCCTGAGCGACCGCTGTAGAGCGGTCAGCATCAAACGAATCCGGGAAAAGCGAGACCGTGCTGAATACGAGTGCAAATGCAATCAGTGGCAGGAGCAGAAAACGCGAACGCGGGAATCGGAGTGAGTCGCGGAAGGGGACGTTTGTGGATTGCATAGTTGACCTTGTTAATGATGACCGGTTCCGCCGGTTCGGTTGAGTTGACTCGTCCAGTGTTCTTTGTCGGGTCGCAATTACAGAGGAAAGCGAATTGTAATAGAGGCGTTTTCCGGTCGCAACAAATCGGCCGGAATATCGGTCCGCCTAGAGTTGTTTTGCCCAGTAGGAATTCGGATACCGGCCCAGCAGGATGGATCGAGCGTTGTTGGCGCGATCCGGCTTGCTGAGTGTCGGCCAGAGTTGAGCCAGGCGAAACAGCGCTTCGGCGTGTGTGTCAGCGTCGCTGGTGAACAGTAATTGCGTATGGAGGTAGGCGAGGGCAGCGCGTTTTGGTTCGCCAGCTGCATCATAAGCCAATCCCAATGAGTTGTAGGCTTTGCCGAAGAGCAGATGATCGTCAGCGCTTTCGGTGCGGATAATGTCCTTGATGGCAGTAATGGCGGCATCGGTGTTTCCGCTTTGCGCATCAATAGCCGCGATTTGCGTAACGGCGACCAGTTTCATCGAGCGTCCGGCCTCATCGGTTCCCGCAGCCGCATCGATCGCCCGGAAATTCGCTTTTGCCGGCTCCAGTTTGTTCTGAAGCAGTTGTGTTCGGCCAAGCTGCAGGTGACCCCGGGCAACGTATGCCGGCCAGCCCGATTGAGTCAGTTTCGTAAATTCCGCTTCGGCCAGATCCAGCCGGTTGACCGCCAGCAGCAACTGCCCGAGCGCCTCGGTGGCGGGGACATAGTGATAGGTGTTCGAGTTGTTGCCGAGAAATCCGGCCAGCACTCTTCCGGCATCTTCGGCAGTTGTACCTCCGCCACTGAGCGCGTTACGGGCTGTTGCGTATGCCTTAAGAAAGTCGATCTCCTGACGGATCAGGTCCGAACCGGGCGACCCCGTGATCTTTTGAAGCTCTTCCAGGCAATCCGGATAACGTCCGTCTCGAATGTGCGATCGGGCGCGAGAGACCTGTCTTGGCTCGCCTTCGAATTCGATTCGGTCGATCACTGCGGGCGAAACCTCCTCGGCACCGCCGCCGCTCACGACGACCACCTTGACCGGGGTGACTTCCTGGATTTTGCCAATCAGTTTTTTCTGAGCTTGTCCTTCAATCAGAAAGACCTCGTCCTGTGCAGCAACATTGTCCGCCGAAATCAAACCGGCGACAATGACCAGAAAAACCAAAGTAAAATTCTGCATACTGATTGTCTTCAACATTAATTTCCCGTTCTGATTCATTTGTTCCGGTGTTTGTTTCTAACGAGAGGCATTTCAAAACTACTGCGTAGTGGACGAGGCTATGAGTCCAGTTTGCGGGAATCGACAAGGACTCGTGACCTCGTCCACTACCCAATCACCTTTAACATGCGTTCTAGTTTGTGGCGGCCTGAATCCGGCTGCCCAGTGCGTCCCATCGTTCTTTGTATTTTCCCTCAGAGACGGCAGGTTGCCGTGCTCTGAATTTGTCGAAGTCTCGCGAGGCGGATGCGATCGCTTTGGCGTTGTTTTCGAGGAGCCCGTATTCGAGTCTTGCTTCGATCGTGAAGTACGTTGCCTTGATGTACATATCGAGGTGATCCGGTTTGTCGCTGGTGTAGCCGGCGATTCTTTTCCAGCCCCAGATCCGGTTCTGTTTACGCCTGGTTCCGGGGTCTTCAAACTGATGTGAGCCACCCCAGGCTTCTGCATATTTGCGTGCCTGCGAGCTGCTGGCTGCCCATTTGTGCAGCGTTTCTGCTGCATCGAATTGCACGTCCAGCGAATTCGCAGTGGTGAGAACTTCGACCAGCTGTTCGACGGCCAGTTCGTACTGGCCGCTGCCCTGGAGCGAAAGTGCTTTCTGCCATTTCAGCTGCGGATCGTTAGTGAGTCCGAGACTTTCTGCGCGATTGAGTGCCTCGACGGCCTGTTCAAACATCGGGCCGGCACCGGCATCAAGTCCGGCGTTGCTGAGCGAGCGGGCAACGTCGAGCATTGATCGTCCCGACCAGAGTACGGTTTTTGCTTCGGTTGCATCCCGAGCAATTGCACTCAGGAACGCCGACAGTACTTTGGCGAATTTTATTTTCTCGTCAGGGGTCGGCAATGCGTCGAATTGTTGTTTCAGTTCTCTGCCGATAATTCGATAGGTCGTGGCCAGGTGAGCGGCACCTTCGGGGCTGGTGGCGGCCTGTTCCCGCATCGCTGCGATCACACCGTTGGCCTTGTCGATCCAGGTTTTCTGATCGCCTCCTTCGCGCAGTTTTTCCAGGTAGGCGTTGATCGCGGATTTGTACGTTTCGCGGATGAAAACGTCTTTGCCCGGGTTGTTCATGACGATCGGGTTTTTCCCGGTGACCAGTCGCAGCGGCGCGGCTGGACCTTCCTCCAGCTGTTTGATTGCCGTGTCAGTTTCACCGGATGCAAGCAACGCGCCGACAAGAAACCGTGCCGAAACCGCTTGCGGGTAGGTGACGCCGGACGGATCGACCGAGCTGATTCCGGCTTGCAGAAACTGTTTCGCATTTTGAAGCACGGTGGCGGATTCTTCGGCGGACAACGTGTCTTTTTCTTTGGAGTAACGTGCCCATGAATGCTGGCCCAGATTTAGAGCGAGCGATCCGCGGGCGGAGTAGCTGGCGGGAATCAACGCGTAGTATTTTTCGGCGTCCCGGATGTTGCCGCTGACCAGCGAGTTGCGGCACATCGTGCTGGCGGCCTTGCCTGCTTCGTCACTTCCGGGCCAGCGATCAAGCATCATGGTGCAAAGCTCACCAAGCTGTTCGAGGTCAAATGCGCGATCTGCTTCCGGCGTCTCGCGCAGAATTGCCTCGTAACTTTGAACCGCCAGCGCGCCCGCCTGCCGGCTGAAGTTCACCTGCGGATAGCGGTTGACCATGAACTGGCCGATCACAGCCGATTCGAGGAACCGGTTGGAGGCGAAGTGGCAGAAAGTTTGAAAGTAGCGAACTTTGTTCAGATCAACACGCTCGGTTTCGCTATCCGAAAAACTCAAAGCCAGGTCGAGGGTTCCGAGTGCATTGGTTGTCTTTTCATCGATTTGCGACTGAAGGTCCTCGAGTTCGGCCATGACCGCCTGCCGGTCAGCATCACCGGTGGCCTGCAATATGCCGCGTTTCGCGTTGCTTCGCGAACGGATGACGGTTTCGATGTCCGCGATCTGGTCCTGACAGACGATGACGGCATCGGCGAAGGTTCTCGGTTGTTCAACTATGGTGTCTACGATATCTTCGGGATTCAGATTCCAGGACTCCATCAGTCCGTTTGCCTCATCGCGAAGCGTTTTGGAGCGGGCCACGTTGCGGATCAGTTTGTTCGCCTGAACCTTCATCTCGCTGACTTCCTTGGCGGGAGCATCGTCCTCTTTGAGCTGCATCGCTTTTGCCTGCGAAGCTTTGGCCAGTTCCAGCTGCACTTTCAACCAGTCGGGTTTGCGTTTCTCTATCCTGGTGAGCGTCTTGACCACGGGACCGGCAGTGTCGACGATTTCATCAAACGGGTAGGGGTCTTTGGCTTTCCAGCAATCGCAGGCCAGAACCAGAGCATCCTTTTTGATGTCCTTGATCGCCGCATTGTCACCAAGCGAAAGGAGCGGTTTGACGTGCAAGATGGCATCGTCTGTTTTTCCGAGTTTGTAAAAACAGCGTGCGGCATAAAGCTTGGACTTGAGACCGGCCAGAAAGTCCCTGCCATAATCGTCATAGAGATCGATATACTCCGCTGCTGAAGATTCGAGCAGTTCTTTTCTTTTCGCATCTCCTTCGGGATAGGTGTCGGCAAGCTGCTCCCTGACAACCGGCTGTCGCAATCGAATGGTGGTGTAGTAGGCGTGCAGGCGTTTGCGTCCCTGAATCGTGGACGGATCGGCCGGGTCAATGATGTAGTTTTCAATTGCCGTTCGCATCGAGGCACGGGCGTCAGCGTATGCCTGCCCCGCGTTTTCAAGCGAGCTGCGAACCTTCGCGACCAGCGTTTCTTTTTCCGCAGCGGTCAGCCGGTCGGATTCGGATCGACTGCGAAAAAGTTTCGCGCGGCCTTCGCACAGGCTACCGCGATACCGCATTGTGGTTGCGATTTCCTGCGCTTCGGTGGCTTGAGAGGCGTACTCGGTGAGCAGTCCTTCAGCTTGATTCAACCGGTCTTCGAGCACATCGAGGTCGGTGGATTTTGCCGCGCTGGCGATCAGTGTTTCGGCTTTTTCGAACGGGAGGATCCGGCGGAACTCTTCTGTAATCAGATCGTCCGCCGCCATGTCATCAAGGTATTCGAGCGCTTCGTCGTAATATCCCGCACCCCGAAGCGCGTTTAGAAAGTCCTCGGCTGGCTCCTGTGCCCGCGCCGAATCACAAGTGACCAGCAACGATGACAGAAATATTACAAGCAAAAACAATGCGGACGTTGATTTCACAGTTCCCGTTCCTGTCATCGATTCGAACAATATTTCGCACCGTCAATCCCGGTCGGAACGCAATTTCAGACCGAAACAACGACTAGCATTCAAACAAGGCAGATCTCAAATATCGCGCCGGCGGTTTTCAGCGGCGAGATTCCGTGAGGAGTGATCCCCGCGCGGTCACCAGATGGAAGAGTCCGGCTGAATCAGGCGATGGTCAACACACAAGGGAGGACATTGCGAATTGAACATCGCTATTCGTAACCAGGCGAGAAGTGAACATGGAAGCTGCCTTTTCGCCTCGAATTGAGATATATTCAGGGTAATAATTGAACAGGCGTTCGGCAACTGGCAAAACTCGTTTCAGATCATCGTTGTCGGAATAAACTTCAATCTGCATCACTTCCGGTCGATTCAAGGGCCTTCTCGGTCGGACCCTGCTTCGAAACCCGGATCGGCCGGACATTTGTACTGATTAGAACTGCCCGGAAGTACTGAAACAAAGACCCCGGGTGACGACCGTAACAATGCCGGAACAGGGCAACACGAACCATGAAACTTGAAATTGAAGATGAACAGCCGCGAAAGAAAACTTCGCCTCCCGACTATTTCTCGCGCACGGTCAAACTGAAACTGATGTCGCTGGCCGGTTTGTTGTTGCTGGTCGTTGTCTTGATGGTTGAGGCGCGAAAGCCGGAGAACTGGGCCTGGATGGGATTTGGAAAAGTGCAGCCTGATCCGGCGGGCGAATTCCAGTCCGGCGAGCCGAATGCGACTGTAGAACCCGGCGAAGTCAGATTTTCCGCATCGACTACGGGGCAGGAATCGTCATCGGATTCTGCGAACCGAAGGTCTGGCGATGCTCCTGAAACCAGGTCTGGCGATGCTGAAACCAGGTCTGGCGATGCTGAACCAAATGCGACGGGCGATGATTCGGGTGGTGCCCGGCTGAACGATGATGAGGAAGTGGGCGTTGAGCAAGGCGACGCTGAATCTGAAGACGAAAACGACGCTGAATCTGAAGACGAAGCTGACGGGTTGTTTCAGTTTGCAGGTCAATTCGAAGAAGGCCTTGAGCCGCTTGCAAAAAAAGCAGCTCATGATTTCTGGCTGAGTGAATTCAACGATCAGTCCCGCGAATGGCGACGTGATCTGTTTCTGCTGATTCGTCACGCAAGAAATCGTCAGCCGCTTTCGCCAGCCCGGACAGTTTCGCTGAAGCTGCTGGTTGACTCGCTGGAAGAAAAACGTGCTGCGTATCATCTCACGCTGCTCGACTGTGTTTCTGCGCTTTCGGATGCGGCGATCGAAAAACCTGATTTGAACCGGCAGTACTTTGAATCAAAGGAGCTTTGGGAACAGGACATCCTGCCAGCGCTGCGGAACACGCTGGACGGGGGCGAGGTGACGATGTCGCAGCTGCAGACCATGCACTCGCTCCAGTTAACGCTTGACCGGTTTGCGATGGCTCGCGTCAACGATCGAACGTCCATGCGGCAGCCCGATGAAGGGCTCGCGTGGTTGCGTGCGTGGGAACTGGCGATCAACCCCGGCAGGACGGAGTTCACGCCGGCGCGGCACATTCAACTCAGCGGTCAGGCGCCGACATTTCGCGGTCGGCACGTTGCAATTGAAGGGCGAATTCAAATGGCCCGGCTGGTTCACATGAAAAAGAACGAGCTGGGAATAGATCGCTATTACATCCTATGGCTCAAGCCGTCGAGTACGGAAGTTTCGCCCTTTTGCGTATATTCGCTGGAACTTCCCGAAGGATTTCCCCATGTTACCGGTGAACCGATGTTACTTGACGAACCTGCCGGAGTCGACGGTGTGTTTTTCAAGATCAGAACCTATCAATCGGCGGACGAGTCGATTCAGGAATGCCCGCTGATTCTGGCACCGTCATTCAACTGGAAGCCCGAATCAAAAACCGTTGCAGCGCTGGCGACGGCGGGTTGGTGGCCGGGCTGGCCGATGGCAATCGCCGGTATGTTGCTGATGCCGTTGATGGCCGGCTATGTCGCATGGCGCGCGTACACCGTCACAAAGATGATCCGACGACCTCCGGCAAAAATTGCGAGGCAGCAAATTAACAACCAGCTGGAAGAACTTCAGCGAGATCCGGAAATCATGAGCGATCTTGAACGGGTTCAGTCTCTGTACCAAAACGATCAACTCAATTCGTGAGTCGAACATGAATGAACCGGCCACGAACGTGAACATGAATCAGAAGGCGGCGCGGTTCTACATGAGCCGCGGCTGTTGGGCGCGAGTCCTGCTTGCTTTTTTCAGTGCGGTTTTGAACGGCGAATGTCCGGCCCCCGCTGCAGCGCAGGATCGGGATGTGCCACCAACCGCGCTATCCGGCATTTCTGTCAGCCAGACGTATGACATTGCCGATGGCGGCCCGCTCGGTGAAGAAGAACCGGTGATGGTGAAAGTGCTTTACCGTGCCGGAAAGTCGTCTCTGGAAAACTTCGATCGATACGCGGAATATTCAGCAGCCGTTTCCTATCCGACTTTGATGGCCGATCCGCAACCGTACCGGATGTGGACTTTTCGCCTTTCAGGTCACGTCAAGTCGCTGCGCTGGCACCGTTTTGAATCAGCAGACGCGGAGACTCCGGTTAAAGGCGTCTATATCGCGACATTGAAACCGGATGGTTCGGTTCGGCCAACCGGAAACACCGGCCTGATGACGATCGTGACGCGAACGGTTCCGGAAGCCTGGGTGAATGCGGTTGGCAAACAGAAACTTCGCGATGGAGAAACGGTGATGCTCAACCAGCCGTCGGGCGGGATGTTCTTTTTCTATCGGCTGGTAAATCTCGAACGACGGGTAGAACTCGAAACGGAAGCAGCGGCTGCTGAGGACAAAACACAAACGGCGGTCTTTATCGGGGATCGGCTGAACTGGTTTCCAAACCGGGCCGATTCTGAGTTCGGTGTGTCGCAGGGACAGAAGTTACTGGGGCTCGCTGGAGTGGACGTCGGCCGGTTCGACGATGTTAAACGGCAGCACAACAGCCGCCTTCAAGGTGCGGACGCCGAGTGCTTTTATCAGATGCTCGCCGCAATGAACAAAATCGATCCTGACGACTACGCAAAGGCCGGACTCGCGTCACCGCCGGCGGAGTTTCTGGATCTGGTTAGTAATCCGCGCGGCGATCCGGGCCGGCTAGTCAGTGTGTCCGGTCGCGTGCGCCGTTGCGTGCCGATTGAAATTAATAATAGCGATGTGCGAAAACGCCTGGGTGTCGATCGCTATTACGAGTTGGATATGTTTGTTCCGATCGACGCGAAAATCTCGATCGACACGGAATCCGGGGAAAAACTGATTTACGAAAACCGGTTTCCTGTGACGGTTTGTGTAATGCAGCTGCCGAAGGGCGTGACTCCGGAAACGATCAGTAACGAACAGATTGACGTGTCCGCGTTCTTCTTCCGGTTCTGGCGATACCAGAACGAGTTTGCTGCTGCCTCCGGTTCGTCGCAGGTCAGCCCGCTGGTGATTGGTTTGTCACCGGCCATCGTTCCGCAAACGACTCAATTGTTCGACAATATTTTCAAGTACGGTTTGCTGACGATGTTGGGCGGAGCAATCTGGATGGTCTGGTATTACCGTAGAGTTGACCGGAACAACGATGTTCGAATTCCAGGTCTGGCAGTTCCTCGCGAAGAGCTGCCCGAAAAGATCGAGCTTAATAGCATTGATCTGGACGCGGTCGAATCAGGCAGCGTCGATCTTCAGGAAATTGAACCCGGTGATCCAATGATCGGAAATTTGATATCCGGCGAAGACAGAGAGTCTGAACTTCGAATCGAAATTGATGTTTCGGGCGGAGACGACGGGAAAGATCGAGGCGAAAATGGTTCGGCCCCTGATAACGATCCGAATTTCGTTTGATTCGTTTCGCGGGCCTGCGTGAGGCTGAAGCCTGCGCGGCTTCAGCGACCCGCCCCACTTGCATGCGCGTGATTCCTGCGGGATAACCGTGGCAATCGCCAAACGGCAAAGCTACAACGCAAACGCAAATACAACGAGGATATGAGATGAAGTCACCGGTACGCGTCACCGTCACTGGAGCCGCTGGCCAGATCAGTTACGGCCTGCTTTTTCGAATCGCTGCCGGCAATATGCTTGGCCCGGACCAGCCCGTTATTCTTCAGCTGCTGGAAATCACGCCGGCCATGGACGCTCTACGGGGCGTTGTAATGGAGCTAAACGATTGCGCGTTTCCGCTGCTGCATGATATCGTTGCAACCGATGACGCCAATGTCGGTTTCAAAGAAGCGGACTTTGCGATGCTTGTCGGCGCGATGCCACGTAAGAAAGGTATGCTTCGCAAAGATTTGCTCGAAGCCAACTCGAAAATCTTCTCGCACCAGGGCCGCGCGATCAACGACCATGCGAGCAAGGACATTCGGATTCTCGTCGTCGGCAACCCTGCCAACACCAACGCCCTGATCACGCTGGCAAATGCGCCGAATATCAATCCGCGGAACATTACCGCGATGACACGGCTTGATCACAACCGGGCGATCAGCCAGCTGGCAGAAAAAACCGGCGCTCAATCGAGTGCGATTAATCGAATGACAATCTGGGGCAATCATTCAGCCACTCAATATCCTGACATTACAAACACGCAAATCGACGGAAAGAGCGCATCCGAAGCGGTCGACCGTTCGTGGTACGTCGACGATTTTGTTCCGACCGTTCAGCAACGCGGTGCCGCAATTATCGAAGCCCGTGGTGCGTCCAGTGCGGCGTCAGCTGCAAACGCGGCGATTGACCACTTTCGCACATGGATGCATGGAACGGGCGAGGGAGACTGGGTCAGCATGGCTGTGCCCAGCGATGGAAGCTACGGAATCGACGAAGGACTGATCTACTCATTCCCTGTCACCTGTTCGGGTGGTGACTACTCGGTCGTGCAGGGTCTTGAGATCGATGAGTTCAGCCGGGAACGGATGGACGCCACGATGAAAGAGCTGAATGAAGAGCGTGAGGCCGTTTCCGAGTTGCTGTAGCCACAATAGTAGCGTTGGCATCCCTGCCGACGTTACGTCTCAACTTGCGTCGGCAGGATGCCAACGATATGTGCCGCAGCCGACCTGCTGTTTTGATTGCTAGCATGCTAATCGCGAGAACGCACCACCCAGTAGAATGAACAGATGCGGTTTGCTTTCATCGCGCCGAAGCGTTTCCGAAGCGCGGTTGACGCACTGAGTTTTCTAATTTACAAAACCAACCTTCCACCACGAATCAACGAGGGTGCAGTGAATAGAATCAAGATCAGTCCGCTCGCCTCCACTCCTGTCGAATCAAAAACCAGTCCGTCGAACACGTTAATTCCGGATCCATTCCAGTTGCCCGGCGTTTTGCCGGATAACGAAATTTCGGTTTGTGTCCCGCTGCACTACGAATCGAATTATGCCTACCCGTTGATCGTCTGGCTGCATTCCGATGGCGACGATTGTGTTCAACTCCAGCGAATCATGCCCGATGTCAGCCTGCGCAACTACGTTGGTATCGCTCCGCAATCGACCAGCGGCAACCGGAGCAAGGGTTACTACTGGGCGCAGGACCGTCAGTCGGTTGACTCCGCGCATGATTCGGTCATGGCTGCGATCGATCACGCCTCGTACAAATTCAACATTGATTCCAGCCGCATTTTTCTGGCGGGATACGGCACGGGCGGAACCATGGCGTTTCGAGTTGCGTTTCAACGTCCCGAATTGTTCGGGGGAGTTGTCTCGCTAAACGGAAGCCTGCCCCAAGGTCGCAATCCGTTGTCGCGTTTGGCGGCTTGCCGGAATCTTCCTGTGTTCTGGGCACATTGCCGCGGGTCGGCTGGATTCGATCAGGAGGATCTGTGCGAACAGTTGAAATTGCTTCACGTTGGCGGTTTTTCGGTTACGGTTCGTCAGTATCCGTGCGGCGACCGGTTGTTGCCGAATATTCTGGGCGATGCCAACTACTGGATCATGGAGCAGTTCGAATCGACGGTTGGCTAGAGCGTGTTGCGTCCGACATCAGCCGTTAGCCCCGGTTTCATTCATTTCATTGAGCATTATCAGCCTGCTCCGGCATGATCTACGGTCGTATCCATTTTTCGAATTTCTGCTCAATTAACGCCAGCGCTGCAAGTGCTTCACAGACCTCTTCGCGTTCCTTGTTCGCCTTCAGTTTATTTGCGAAGCCCGGATGGATTGAATCAAGCATGGTATTGATTCGTTTTTCCATTGCCGGATCGTTATGTGTTTTCTTGTCGAGAACCAAATCGACTGGCTCCGACGAAATTAGATCAAACTCATTCCAGTCGTCCAATGATTTAATCTCTTTTGATTCGACGGCTTCCAGACAAGTCCTGAACGTACTGAACGAATGGCGCCACGCGCACACCAACAAGAGCGGAAGTTCCCCGCTTCTTGACTCTGCAAAGTTTTCCAAAATGCCAAACAGCGACTTATGTAATAGTGTTACCAGGGTTTTCCACTGCGATATCATGTAAGGCGTTTTGGTAATGAAGTTCTGTTCCGAGATAGCTCGCATGGCTTTGGCTGTCAGCTGAACGCATTGTATTTTCGAATAGTCGCTGGTAGGCGCAATCAACTGGATGCGGTTTCGAAGGTCCAAAATTGCGGTGTCATGTTGCAAGCGCCGTCTAAACACTAAACTTTCGTATTTCGCGTCGGCGCGAATCAAAGAGTACGCATGCAGTTTCAATGCAGCAACGCGTCCCCACCAAAGCGATGATTGGCTGTGACCAGCCAACAGTCGCTCCGCCGACTCAATGTAAACCCATGCATCATCAAGAAATGCCGAGTGCATCCGGCCAAGTAAGACAAAAAGACTCTCGTAGGCTTTCTGTGCATTCTTTTCCGAGTTTTCATCTTTCCAATTAGAAATCATTTGCCGTACGATTGGGTCAGCATAAACGACATCCTTTTCCATGTCCTGATCTCGCTCTTGAAGTCGGATGGTGTAGCCCCGTTTTTCAAAGAGGTTTTCCTCGAGCTTTTGCAAATAGTCTCCAACATTGATTTTGGCCGATTTGCTATCCCATGTTGTAAGGCCATTTTTCAATGTTGTTGAGATCACGTCAGGCTTGTCCGCCAGCGACTTGATCAAATTCCTGGTATCAAAATCCCCGGTTACGGCTGGCAGGCAGTCAATGATGTCGGCAATTAGTGCTGATCGAAGCATTGTCGCTTCGGCACGGCGAAGCCGAATGATGGCCGTTTCCACTTCATCAGGAGTTCGAGTTTCTTTGGATAGAATTGCGGATGCTTCATTGAATCTCCGATTTGCCTCCATCGGGCGGCCGAGGTAGGCAAGTGCTAGACCATAAAGTGTTTGCAGCTTAATTTGCTGTTTGCGTTCCCGGGAAAGGTAATTGGGATGAAGATGTTTGCAAAGATCGAGAGCAACGGAACAAATCATTGTTGCCTGAACCCATCTTCGCCGGAGATTTATAGCGTCGCTGTTTGCCGACCGCTCCATTTTGGCGCGTTTCATTAGCAGGTATGCGAAGTCGGACAGGAGCTCAACGGCAAATAACGCCGCCGAATTGTCAAAACTGTATTTGAATTTTCCTTTGCAGGGTTCCTGTTCACAGGCTTTCCCTTCGACAATTTGCGACGTACTGCAGGTTTCACATTCGAATTCGATAGCTTGAAGATTTCCATTGACCCAAGCTGTCTTCATGCGACTCAGTTTTTTGGCGCAATCACGCGTGTTAAGTTTACTTTTATAAAATTGATTGACCGCCTTGAAGATCTCACCGAGCGGATACACATCCGAGGTCTTTTCTGTTGAATCGTTATTGACTAGCTCGCCCCCGCGATTGACGTTCACACGTCGCTGAAAAAGACCGGCATACCTTTTCGAACAAAGCCAGTTCCTAAATCCTTTGTCAAACGAAACTTTCCACACCTTGTCGTCTGAACTGATAACTAGATCCGGAAGACGAGTTTTCTTTATTTCTGCGTACTTTTGCGAAAATCTATCCGAACGAACATCCGGAACAAATTCAAGATCGTAAGGTTTGGGAACATAGTTGCCTGCCTCGGACTTAAGCGAAGACTGTACTGCATCCATTTCGCTTCGCAGCATGCGAATTGCCGATTCCAGTTCCGGGATCCAGTCAAGAACACGCGAATCTTTTTTTAGACATTCAATTCTTTTTCGAAACCACTTCTCATGGTCTTTGGATTCAAAAATGCTATGTCCAGCAACACCCGCAAGCCAAAACTTAATCCATGGTTTCGCCGTTTTCAATGACTTGATCATGCCCAGCATACAGGCGCGAGCCAGCGTCGTGCGATAGTTTACCACTTCGACTGGCGGCATCGGCGCTTCGTCAAAGGGAATAGAAATCGGACGTGCATACTCAATGTAGTTCAGGCATTCAAAGTTGTGATACAACGATTCAATGAAAGGTAGATAGTGACCGGTGGCATTAAACGCTTTCCAATACCAAGTCGCGATTTCATAGTGCGCCCTGGCCCGAATCTGAACAGCGAAACTGAGAGGCTTGATTTGTTTGAACTGCTCATCCAGCTTCGCCTTGCCTTTTTTTGAATCATCAAATCCTGCAACTCGTTCGTAGAGTTTTCCTAGAATCGAACGGTTGATATTCGCAAACGGAATCGCCTCTATTTTGTTTTGCAGCCCGATTCGCATATCACGATACTTCCAGCTGTATCCTCCCGGCTTGTAAAAGAACAGGTCCACGGACCCCAACTGGGCAACCCATCGATTGACGTTCAACGATCGTTCCCAGTCATTGTCCAGGCCAGCGGTATTGAATTTATTGGGGCATGGAAATACGGCATCGGAAAAAAATGCAGAAGTGTGGCGAGATTGCCGGAAAAGAGTTGAAGCATAAAGAAACCGGAGTTTCTTGTAGTAGCGATCTGCAAATCTTCTTGCTTCTTTAACCTCCATTCCTCCAGGGCGTGGGCGAATCCAGTTTTCCACGACGGCTTCCTGAAGATTATCGTAGAGTTCAAGTTGCGGGGCTTTTGAAAGATCGACGGTCGTTTCTTCGCTCAATTGATCTTGGATACACTTAGCCTGCAATCGGGTAAATTCCCCCCGTTTTTCCCCGGCACGTTGGATACTTTTCGTAAACGAATCGAATGTTTTTGGGTCTTCAGTCAATCCAAGATGATCCAGAAAATCCGCTGCATTCACCGCCACTTTTTTGGCTTCCGTTTCCGAACGTTCCTTGGTCATTGGTGTGTAGACGGTGTGAAATCCCAATCGCCCAAGCAGCGCGAGATACGACTGGAAATTGGAAATCTGTTCTTTGCCCCATGGAAGATTTTGCCAGCCTGAAGCAGCGCCCGGGATGCTTCTGCCGTAAAAAAACAAAGCCCATTTTCCTAAGCTGATGTCAAGAAATTCAAGCAATCGCTTTAAGTGCTCAAAAAGCTCGGCTTCGTTGTCCGGTCGAATTGTCTCTTCATCCGTTTTCCGCTTACCCTTGTCATTTGGACGACCAGGGAAAAGCACAACGTGCTCCAGCTGGTAACTTCCGACTCGGAGAGCAATAATTCTCAATACGTCCTGCAAAAGTGCTTCGGGCGAAGTGTAGTCCTGTAGTTCCAGCCAGAGACAATGCGTTTTCCTTGAAATCAACCCGTTAAACGCATAGCGCATGGCACTAGCACTTTCACTGGAGGTATAAAGCTCAACCTGAGCCAATTTGATTGCGCGCCGAGTCGTTTTGTCTTCAATCCATTTCGAATGAACTTCCGCAACCGGCTTGACTTTTGGGTGCGCAAAGACACGGACTACGTCGTCCTCAGGCGGGTTCGTTACTGACTTAAGGATTTCCGCGCCGACATTTTCAGAGATTTTTCTCCTTTTGGATTTGCGCAATGCAATTGCAGCAGGCATCCCATAGCCCGGATCATCTTGTCCCGCCCGGCCCAATTCGAGATCCCGGGACACGATATGTTCAGCATCTTCTGCGTTCCAAACTTTCTCCGGTGGAACTTTGTGTGTGAATTCATAGGAGAATCCACCACTTGGAAGGTTAAGCGTCACATGTTGATAGATCTCGTATAACAGCAGATCGGGGCGCTCGGTTTGATGAAGAATCACACGATCTTTGTATTCGGGACCGAACAGCTCTCGAATCGTTCGAGGTTCATTCTTACCGTGGCAAATCCAGTAAACCTTTGCGTGAGGGCGCGTATCGAGTGTGTATTTCAACATTTGAATGATTCGAACATCTCGGCCGGAAAACCCCAGAACCAACAGGTGATTGGGAATCGGTTCTGTTGCTGTAGAAGTATCAAAGTCACCACGAACGTATTGGGCGAACGTCTTCTTGTCTCCAGAAGACGGTTCATTATCCAATGAAAAATCTGCGCGTGTGTCGGTGAGTTCCCCGTGAAGTTTGACGATCGTATCTTTCGACCGAACGGATTTAGGGTTTGGCAATGCTCCATGACTGCTGACCGAAACGACACTCAGCGGACGCAGAAGCTTATGAAATGCAGTTTCTATCAGGTTGTCAAAATTGGTTGTCAAAACCGTCCGAATACGCAGTGGACCGGCCAAATGCGCCAACATTTTGTGACCAAGGTTGATTTGTCGATCCTGTGTGATGTATACGTTGAAGCTGTCAATGATTGAGCTATCGACTTTACCAACAAGTGAAACCTTCTCATCGGTATTCACTTGTACCTGAGAAAGAAACTGAAGCATTGATCGCCAATCGTGCATCGATCGAACAGCTCGGTCGATAAAGAACTGATTCGATGTTCTCGAAAACGCGCCCGTCTCAGCGTCCTCGCCCCAATCCGGACGTTTACGAAATCGTTCCTGAAACTTTCTTGTCTGTGTTTCCGCTTGCCATGTTGTTCGATCTCTCGAACGGATGATGTCCGGAATCAATGGACGGTGGGTTGACCAAAGTTGCCGTTTGGTCGAATTGTTCGCATCCTTGAACTCAATGGTCCGCACAAGATTTTCTGAGTCGAGGATTGGTTTGCACTCGTGATCACTGCAAAGATTCTTAAACTCGTTGTGCGCCCATTTCTTGACTGTATCGACTTCTTCGTCGCGAGGGTACTTTGGCCAGCCGTCCCGCGCGATATTGTGGCGAGGTTCGCCCGCGACAACCCGATAGACACTGTATGCGAGAAAATTCCCAAAATCCTGTCCCATTAGAATTCCGGACGCTGCCGAAATTCCACTGCCAACAAGTGGAACAAACCCGTGCCCTGAAAAAGCGTTTTCTGCGATGAGATCCGAAAGCTGCCGAGAACTAATTGAGTTTACTTGCATTATTGATCGCACCGGAAGTGACAAGAACTGATTTGGCAAGCCAATTTTGCACTCAGTCTAGTTGGACAGTCAGCCAAGTCAAAAACGCCTGTCATGGAACGACCACCTCCTGATTTTTGTCCCCAGGTGAACTCCACAAACAAAACCAAGGGCGCTCCTGAAAACGCAGGCGACTTTGCAGAAACAGCTCTCATTAGGTCCTTGCTGAATCTACCGCTCCACTGTCTACAGGGTTTTCCGAGTCTTCGCTTGTTCCGCCAGACTCTGGTTCTTCGCCATCAGTGCCTGGTAGTTGAGGAGCCAATTCGGTGCGTGCAAAATCAACCCGTTAGCTATTGGTAATCTCGTCAATCGTCTGCGAAATTTCCGAATTGACCTTGGAAACCACGTTCAGGTTCCATGAAATCATGACGTGAATGTACTTCTTTTTCCAATCTGGCTGTCCAGTTCAATCTTGTCTCCGAGCAAGATACACAGCTCCTTGACGATTGACAGCCCAAACCCGGCATCTGCAATTGACACCCGGCACGAAGCTCCGCTAAAAGTCCGTCCTCGAAAAACGGTCCCTAAGGAACTTCCATGCAGCCGAATCAAAATCATCCGTTCATGAAAGTGCGTAAGCCGCTGCGTCATTCGCTGTTTGCAAAACGAGTTCAGGTTGATGACCTGGTTCAAGAAGTACTGCTTCGAAATCAACAGCGAATCGACGCGAAGAACGTTTCGATCGAATCGGATTGCGAACTTCTGGAAGTCATTGCCTATCCGGAGTTGCTCGAAAACGGAATCGAAGCACTCGTCTCAAATGCACTGGAGCGGATGGCCGATGGCGGTGAGCTCTCGGTGACGTTGATCGATGGCGGTCACCAGTGGGAACTGGAAGTAGCTGATTCGCCTCGGCAAGTCAGTGAATCATCGCAACGACAATCGAACTGCGATACGACCGATGTGGTGAGCGACGGCTTGACGGATGAAGAGGACTCCGGGCTCCACGGTGACGAATTCGTTGCAACGATCAAACTGCCTGTGATCGGGCCTGATGATTTCGGCGGAAAAGCCAAACGAATTCAAGATGATTCGCTGTCCGATACGACACCCGCCTCCTCCGGGGGTCTGCCTGTGTTGCTGCCGTTTCCCACCAATGCCCATCTCGGTAAAGCGATGGAAATCGCTGCTCATCATGGTGGTCAGCTGCAATCGTGGCCGTGTCCGCCGGGAGGAAAAGCGTTTGTGTTGGTGATTCCCAATCGGGACCGTCGACGCAACACGGCATAAGCAGCCGGCAAAAAACAAAGCATCATACCGTTTCCAACCGTCGATCAAGGAATGATCCGGAGTTGCCAAAATGGATTTACTCAACAATACAAAAAACTGGCTTGGCAGCCACTACGGCAACGTCTCTCGAAGCAGCCGGATTGCTGTCGTCGTGATTCTGACACTGGTTGCCCTGGTGCTGATCAACAGCGGTGGATTCGGTACCGAGTTCCGTATGGCGGAGTTGCTTCCCGGTGATTCTCTTCGAAGAACGGACGTCCAGCGGATTCGTCTGGCATTTGATACGGCCGGATTGGACGAATATCGAGTTGAAAACGGGACAGTTCGCGTTCCTGCCAAACAGCGATCGACCTATCTGCGGATCATCAACGAACAGGATCTGCTCCCGGATCAGCTGAAGCCGGAATCTGAATCGACCGGCACCATTAACCCGTTTCTGTCGCGGACACAGCAGGAGATCGCGCGCGAAAAAGAAAAGAAACGGACGGTTCGCGAGATGGTGATGAGATTGCCGTTTGTTGAACAGGCGTGGTTCGAAATGGACTCCGCTCCGGGAGAATCCGCGTTTGAAGCAGCAACCAACTCGGCCGTCGTGTCCGTTGAAATGCGTCGAGGTCAATGCTTGAACGGTCAACAGGTCGATACGATTCGCAACCTTGTCAGCGGTGCATTGGCTGGATTTGACGGTGACGAAATCGTGATCACGGATCTGAATGCCGGCCGCGCGTATAAGATCTCGCCGGAACAAATCGCGAATCAACCAGACGGGTACTGCCAGCAGGGCATCCACAGCGCTGCCTACTCGACATCGTCCTGCTCATTCGATCGTCAGGCCTATTTCGAAAGTGCCATTCGCCGCGCTTTGGAATCGTATGAAGGGATTGAAGTCGAGATTCAGTTTCCGCGTGATATGCCTGTGGAAGCCCGCTATGCGACGCTCCCTGTGTCGCTTGCTCCGGGAGGCCCGGATTCGTCGCCAGAAAGATCATCGATGCCGACGATGCAATACGGAACCAATGGACAAGCGACGATTGAAGATGCGGTTCCGACTGCGGGACGGACGCAGATTGAAATGGCGCGCGGCCTGGACGTCCAGGGCCGCGAACGGGTGTCTGTCTCGGTTACCGTTCCTCAGAAGCTGATTGAAGCCCGATTTTCCGGATCATCCTCATCGGGCTGGCTTGGATTTCAATCAGTCCATCCAACACCTGAAACGATCGAAGCCAACTTTGAAATAATCAAAGCGGAAATTATCGGCAAGATTCGCCCGCTGCTCCCCCCGGCTTCATTTGCCAACGCTGCCAGTTACCCTGTGGCAGTTTCACTCGATCGGACACCCGTCGCACACTCTGCGACCACGCTTGTCCAGCTGCAAAAAGCGGTTGGTTCGAACTGGCCGACCTTGATCACGCTGCTGGTTGGCCTGTTGTTGCTTTCCGTCGTCTGCCGTCAGCCTCGTCGCCAGCAGGATGGTTCGCCACCGGATTCACTCTCAGTCCACTCGGATATTGCCCGATCAGCAGGGGACAATGATCAGGGGACAAGGAGCGATCAGGGGACAAGGAGCGATCAGGGGACAAGGAGCGATCAGGGAAAAAAGGAAGAAGCGAAACAGCAGCTGAGTCAGTTGATTGAAGAAGATCCTGATCGAGCCGCTCAGGTCATCAAGTCCTGGATTCGCGACGCAGCGTAAAGCTGATTCTGGACAGGTTTCATTTCCGGGTTCTTCCACTACTCATCAATAGTTCCGCTATTGGTGCCAGTACAAGTTCCATTCTTTGATCCAATCGAAGAGTGGAATTTTTGTTTTTACAGGGATCTGTGCATCTTTTTGGGGAAGAAGCTACACAGGGTGCGCGACAAGGTAATACTCAAGGTGTTCGGCAGACGATCTTGGACGGTTGAACCGGATTCGTTCAACTGGGTTAACTAACGATGACATCTCCTCCCGAGGAAGACTCCTGGTTCGCCAATGCCGCCCCCTACTGGCAGCCCAGAGCCAGAACACACCGTAAGCAAAATCAGACGCGGTGATTCCGGATTCTTTTTCACGCGAGCAGCGGCGTTTGGCCTTTCTCAGTAGCCGGTTTCCAGCCTCGGCGCTTTCTCACCCAAGTGTATCGTTGCTACGACTGGTCGGGATCGTTCTCTTGGACACGATCGACCGTTTTCCATTCACTTCCCAAGGAATACAATGCGAGTTGAATCAGCCCTTTCATAATTCGAAAAGCAAAAGACATGAGCGCCGGAATCGAGCAATTTCTTAAACTTCCGATCGAAACAAATGCGCAATGGCAAGGCGGAGTATTCGATTTTGGCGATTTAGCGGGTGGGGCTTTGGCGGATTCGCCAATGGCAGAAGCGAAAATGGTGCTGTGGGTTTCCAGTGAGACGCAACTCGTCCATGGAAAGCCGGATGTGAATGGGACACCATTGGAACTGTTGATTTCGGAGCTACTTGAATTCGTAGAATCGCAGGACATTGACTATCGGCCCGCGTTAATCTGTGTGACAGACAAGACCTTGGCGGACCAATTGAATGAGTTGTTCACAGGTTCTGGCACTACCGTTTCGTGGAATACGGAACCAGAATTCTGGTGTGAAGTCAAAGCAAATATGGCCGACCATAGGCTTGGCGCCGTTGTTACAGCCCCTTCGCTGGCAGATACGAAATGCTCGCTGCCGCAAATCCGGGCGTTCGCCGAAGCTGCCGCAGCATTTTATCGTGCGCGTCCGTGGAAATACCTCGACGACACCGACTTGCTTCAGACCCAAACGCCCAAGCCGCTCAAGTACTTGAAACATGCAACCATTCTGGGAGCCGGGCGTCGTGAGTTCGGACTTGGTTTTTATGATTCAGCCGATACGCACTGGGATATGCGCGCCCAACGCCTGGACATGGACTCACTTGAAGTGTTCAGCTTGACCTTCAATCCGATTAGCGAAGCAATTGAAAAAGATGTTGCATTGTGGAAGGAGAACGACTTGCCATTGGAGACTGGCGATGCGTTTCCGCAGTTCCTGTTTTACTCTCGTGACAATACTCGAGCTCCAAAGCCCAAAGAACTTGAGTACGTCACGATTGTTCTGGCGGCATTGGCAGAAACAACCGAAGAGGAAATTGACTCGGGCCAGTGGTCAAAGCAAGTATCGGTGCAAGGCAAAAACAAACGGTGCAAGATCTTGATCCCTGACCTGCTCGACCCTCCAGACAGAAGCGTGTGGCTTGATCGCGGCATGATCCCGGAAAGGCGAGGCAATGAACGGCACTTCGGTTTGGTTCAAGCCCTGATCAACCAAAATGAAGGAATGGAGTTGGACCAACTCAATGAGTTGATCAACAGCCGGCTCACAGGTTCCATCGACGATTTTGATTACCCGACGGAAACGCCATTTGATCGTGCGGAAAACCTTTGCTATGCCGCGATTGACGCTTACGGTCGACGCAGAATTCAACTCGCTCGACAAGCATTGCAAGAAGACCCAAATCATATTGAAGCTAATGTACTGCTTGCTGAATCAATTCATGAAACGAATCGAAAGATCGAACTGTTTAGAGAAGCGGTTAGACTTGGGGAAAGTCAATTCGCCAAACTGCTGGAAACCGAGGTCGGGCATTTTTGGGGGATATCTGAAACGCGACCGATGATGCGGGCAAAGTATGGACTCGCATCCACGCTCGCAACAGATGGACAAGCCAACGAAGCAATCACGCAAATGCTTGACATATTACGACTCAATACGGGCGACAACTTGGGAGTCCGCTATGAAATCATTCCTTTGTTGCTCAGTCAAAATCGAGAACAGGAAGCCGTAGAAATTCTCAATCGTTATTCGGAGGAGACAGGAAACTGGCTTTACCTTAAGGCTCAAGTGGAATTTCGTCGCGAAGGCCCAACGGGTCGATCGGCTCAAAAAGCGATCGCTGCGGCGTTCAAGGCTAACCCTCACGTTCTCGAGCTTTTGACGGCAGATCACCCACCAATGCTGCCAGAGCATTATGCTTTGGGCAGTCCAGAAGAAGCCGCCATCGTGATCGAAGAACAGTTTGAGTCATGGACTGAATCTGAGGGTTTCGTCGAGTGGATGTTTCATCGAGTTGCTGTTTTGGAACGCGAGTCATTGAAGCGTCAACGCGATAGGAATCGAAAACAACGGGCAAAAAAGCGAAAGTCGAAGAAGTCACGGAAATGACTGACTGCGGAAGATAATTGACGAGTTTTACTGGCCCAGCTGGAAAGTGGAATTTCTTTTATCTTCGGGTTTAGCCATGTTTTCGACGGCTATTTTCTTTGCTCTCGACCCAAACTGTTCGGCAAGGTGTCACACAATGCGTGCGGCGTAGGGTATCGGACGGTCGAAACATGCCACCACCTGTTTGTCTGAGAAGGTTGATTAAGGTAGCCCAGACTGTTGTGGAGTTTCTTTGTAGGCTCAATGCAGTCAGGGATTGGCGATGGCGAGCAAACTCTCGGTTCAGCTTATTCCTGGAGATCAAAACGGCGCGACCATCTCCGGTTCATTTGGTGAATCGACGTTCCAGACTGAGTCGATGCCGGGTGTCTTAGCGGACGATCAATGGGCCACAGTTTACCAGTCCATCCGATTCAGACCAACGCAGCCTTCGTTCGGATCAATTCATCGTGTTTTTCAATCTGTCCGGATTGGATACAATCGTTTCTGTTGGAAGACGCGAGAACGCCCGAATCTCACCGGATCAACTCAGATTCGGCAACGGACAACAAGGAAGCATGATGCAGAATCACATGACGCAAAACAGCAAAGAACAACAGCGACTAATCAGGTTCTACGAAAAACTCGCCCCCACGATCCAAGAGATCATTCAGGTGGCGGCGGTCTCCGATCCACTGGCGAGAACGAATTTATTTGATCTGGCTGTCAAAGCCGGAGTGACACACCATGACGGTAGCGAGCCGAAGTACAAGAACGATCGCGATGCGATCAATGCGGCGATTAAATCGGGCATTCTGGAATACGCTTCAAAGTCGAAAACCGGTCCGGTCCAACCTGCCGTCCTGCTCGACGATCACCTGTTTCGCCAGGCGTTCGCAAGCGGGCTGGCCGAACGAGTGAAACAACAGATCGAAGGTCAGCAAAAGCGCAGATATAGCTATGGCGTGAACGAAAGCGAGGCCGTACGGAACATGCGTTTCGCGTTTTATGGTGATAACTGGAAAGAGTGGCAGGGGCTGGTCCGCCGCTATTCATTCCGACCGTATCTGCTCGATCCGTTCTGTCAGAAAACGTTCGAGGCTCTGTCGTCGAATTTTCGGGCTGAATTCTTAACCCGCAGCGTGTTGCAGCTTGTGAATATGGCAGACACGCGTCGCAGCGAATTTGCGGCGTGTGTGGGCGACCTGGTCGGCGGCATGCAGAAACTGTCCGACGACGCGATCGTTGCTGCGACAGATTTGCTGACAGCTCAGGGGGACATTGACGGACTGGAGAAACTGGCGGCCCGCGTCGGAAAGCATCCAGAAATTGAAGGCTGCGCCGCGTTCTTGCGAGGCGACTTTACGACCGCGCGAAAACAGTTCGAAGCCGCCGATCAGCAGCAGCGCAAAGGCACCAAAAAACGCACCACAAATTTGGCCGGTTTCCCGATGGTGCTGTATGCGATTCTGCTGCTCAAAGAAAACTCCGCGCAGTCGCAGATGCACGTCAAACAAATTGTCAGGACAATGGATAAATGGGAAAGCGTGTGGCACATTGCCGGCATCCCGTTTGAAAAAGCGTTAGCCCATCAGACGAATCCGTTGAAGCAAACGACTCTGGCTTTTTTTGATCCGGAAAGAATGTCGCCGCTGAGTTTCCTGATCGGCGGCTGGATCTGGAGTTGGCACTTCGCGGATCAGGCTCCGCCGTTTAATCTGAAAACAATCGAGGAACTGTCTCAGAGATACCGCGACAGCAATATCGACTGGATGGCTGCCGAGTTTTCAGCAATCGCGGCGCGCATGGCCACTGGAAAGACCAAGCCGAAGAAACTGGCGTCTCAGGCCGAAAAAACTCATTCGCAACTTGGTACCGCCTCCATCGTCACGCTGATTCAACCTGCACCGTTGTGGGAAGCCGGCCTGAACGCTTTGGAAAATCTCTGCCTGCCAGCGAAGACTGCAGGCGCCGCAGCTCTGACCGCTCCAGTCGCCAATGAGCGGTTGATCTGGGAGGCGGAGTTCGGGAAAGTGTGGGTTTCGGTGGCTCCGTTCATTCAAAAATACAATACCAAAGGCTGGAGCAAAGGCCGCAAAGTGGCACTCGGGCGACTTTACGACCAGTGGCAGACGTCGACGTTCGAATTCGTGACCGACCAGGACCAGAAGATCTGCAAAGCTCTCCGGCAATACACCGAGCGAAACTACTACGGTTACAATGAGACCCATCACGAATGGAATCAGGAAAAACTCATTGGCGGTCTTGTCGGGCATCCGCATCTCTACCTGCCTGGGAAGCGTGATGAACCGATTCAGATTTCCGAAGGCCGACCGTACATAGCGATCAAGCGATCAGGAAAACAGATCAAGCTTGTCGTCAAACCAAAAGCCGGGTGCGAAGATGACGTGGTGAACGTGACAAAAGAAGGTTCGCATCGTTATAGCATCGTGCCGTTTTCCAAGCGGCAGCGGGAAGTCGCCGACTTGGTGGCCGGACTGCCACCTGTACCGGCCGACCAGCAGGACCGAGTTTTCAAGGTTGCTCAATCGTTGGCGTCAGTGATCGACGTGCAGTCAGACATCGAAGGAGCTCCGTCGACCGGCGAAGAAGTTGACGCGTCCTCTCTGATCGTCGCCCAGTTGACTCCTTACCAAGACGGTTTGCGAGCCGAATTGTTTGTGCGACCTTTTGGGGAAAAAGGCCCCTTCTGCCGGCCAGGAGCGGGCGCTCAGGCCATGCTGGCGAATGTCGAAGGCAAAGCCCTCACAACGACCCGCGACTTGAAGGCGGAACAAAAGACTCTACAGCAGTTACTACGCGCCTGTCATTCGCTCGAATCAAGGACCGTCAACAACGATCAGACTGAATGGCTATTCACCGAATCCGATGAGGCGCTCGAATTCGTCGTCGAACTGCAGGCACTGGCGGATCAGAACATGGTTGTCGTGCTGTGGCCGCGCGGCAGGACTCATGACGTCGCGGGAAGTCCTTCGGTCTCCGGCTTTCAGGTGTCTGTCCGGCGCGATCATGACTGGTTCGCGGCGTCGGGCAAGCTGAAAGTCGACAACGACTTAACTGTCGATCTGATCAAACTGCTGGACCTCGCTTCGGCCAGTCCGTCGCGTTTCGTGCGACTGGATGACGGACGTTTTCTTGCACTCAGCCAGGAACTGCGGCAACGGATCGCCGACATCGCTGCATTCGGTACGCCGATGAAGAACAAGCTTCGCTTTGCGCCGGTTCGCGCGATGGTGGTCGACGAACTGTTTGACGGTGCCAGCTTCAAAACCGACAAACACTGGAAGTCGCATTTGTCTCGCATTAAAGAATCCGGGTCGATTTCCGTCGATGTTCCGTCGACTCTGCAGGCCGACCTGCGCGATTATCAGCTTGAAGGTTATGTCTGGCTGAAACGTCTGGCACACTGGATCTCCGGCGCCTGTCTGGCCGATGACATGGGTTTGGGAAAAACCATTCAGGCTTTGGCGCTGCTGGTCGATCGAGCCTTCGACGGGCCGCAGCTTGTTGTTGCTCCGGCCTCAGTCGGCTTCAATTGGGAGAGCGAATCGCGCCGTTTCGCGCCCACGCTGACACCCAAACTGTTTCGCGACTGCGATCGCGATCGATTCTTTGACGACATACAGCCCGGCGACCTAGTCATCACCAGCTACGGCCTTTTGCAATCGGAAATCGAACGTTTTGAAGCCGTTCAGTGGCACACCGTTCTGCTCGACGAAGCTCAGGCCATCAAAAACATGGCGACCAAACGTTCGCAGGCCGTGATGCAGCTTCAGGCTAACTTTCGAGTCATCCTCACTGGCACGCCGATGGAGAATCATCTGGGCGAATTATGGAACCTGTTCCGTTTCATCGTGCCGGGCCTACTGGGTTCTCAGGAAGACTTTCGCAAACGCTTCGCCGTTCCGATCGAACGAGACAACTGCCGACCGACCCGCAATCGACTCAAGAAACTCATCCAGCCGTACCTGCTGCGGCGCACCAAATCAGAAGTGCTCACCGAATTGCCGGCCAGATCCGAATCCGTTCTGGAAGTCGATCTCTCGCCCGCCGAAGCGGCGCTGTACGAAGCATTGCGGCAGAAGGCGCTCGAAAAAATTACCGCAGCGACCGCTGATTCAAAATCGCGGGGAGAACAGCATCTTCAGGTACTGGCAGAACTGACTCGGCTGCGACTGGCCTGCTGCCATCCGGAACTGGTGGGTGGCGACGGAATTGAAAGCACGAAGCTGGATTTGTTCAAGCAGAAGATTGGCGAAATTGTTGAAGGTCAACACAAGGTGCTGGTCTTCAGCCAGTTCGTCAAACACCTCAAGATCTTGCGGAAAGCACTTGACGAGATGGGTGTGTCTTACCAGTACCTTGACGGTTCGACGCCGGTCAAAAAACGGAAGCGGGCGGTCGAAGCGTTTCAGTCAGGCGAAGGCGACGTGTTTCTGATCAGCCTGAAAGCGGGCGGAACGGGCCTGAACCTGACGGCAGCCGACTACGTGATCCATATGGATCCTTGGTGGAATCCCGCAGTCGAAGATCAGGCGACCGACCGGGCTCACCGCATTGGCCAGCAACGCCCGGTGAACGTGTACCGCTTGATCACCAAGGACACGATCGAGGAAAAAATCGTCGATCTGCACCACGCCAAACGAGACCTCGCCGACCGTCTTCTCGATGGCAGCAGTTCTTCCGGCAAACTGACTACCGAAGAACTGATTGGCCTACTGAAAGATAATCGGCTGGCGGAAGCCGCTGGATAGGGAAGTCTTCGTCAAAGAGCTGGCTTCCTTGTTCCGCATAAAAACAAACCCCTCAATCTGGATGGCAGTTAAGCCGACAAAATGAGTCCCACTCAGAAATCTTTGCGTTACTGGTGATTGAAGCCTTGTTCGCAGAAAAACCCAGCAATCGCTGCAACAATCCCAGGGTTCCAAGCCTCGATTCCGGTGAGAAAAAGTTCTACTGGTGTCCTCGATCCTCCGGGAATTGAGTGGCTGTTCTGTGAGCGGTTCGGCGCTAGCCGCCGGTTTTGGGGCAATATGTCCATCGCAATCCGTTCGGTGGCTGGTGCCATTCCGGTCACAAGTTCGCTCAGCCACTAACTTCCACGAAGAATCCATTTCCGGGACCCGCATATGCCAGCTAGCAACCTTGTTTGGTCTTGAGCAGACGATCGGATTACGCGACAAGCCTATCGCTCAAAACGTCGCCAGGAAGGTGACGCAGCGACCTATCATCAATATCGTCAGGGAAGGCGTCAAAGATGAGCCAATTGTTAAAAATTGCTCAGTCGAAAAACTCGGCTCCGGCCAGTTTGTGGCGAGTGTGCCTGGCGGTTGCCTGCGCGATCGGGATTGCGATGTTTACGGGCAACGCGCTGGCTTGTCAGGTTGGCGGATCATTCCAGCCGGTCAATTCTGCGCCGGACATCCAAACAGAGCACGGCCAGGCCCGCCCCTATTCAACCCGGCTGGTTCCGATTGATCCAGTTCAAGGCGTGGCCCAGAGCCCGCCGCAACGACCGATTCAAGATACCGCGCCCAACGGTTTTCAGAATCCGTCGCACGCGCAAACCGAAGCCCCGCCAGGCTGGCAACCTCCGTCGATGCCCGAACGAGAGTTTCCAAAAACAGAATTCACCGGCTGGCCCCAGTCTGAATCACCTGCTGGACCAACTCCCGTCGATCCGCCGGTTCATATCGATCGCTCGGTCCAACCAGCTTCGGTAGAAATCGAACTGCCGCGAACCGGAACGACACTTCCACCGCCCCGACTCGTCAGCAACCAGTCGCCAGGTACATTTTCTTCCAATGCACCGGCGCGGGTTCATTCGACTCCGCAAAACGGAATGCCTCCGCTTGATACATTCACTGCTCCGAACAGCAACGTCGGCATGACCATTGGCGGCGGTCAGTCATTGATCGACGGAACATCGATTGACGACACGGCGTCACCGGCGGCAACGACGATGGAACGCGCAAGCCGCTGGTTTGAAAAAGCGAAATCGACTGTCGGCGGATGGGTCAGTGGCGATTCGGCGACCGGCGGCATGAAAGAAAAATTCGGCGGAGCAGATGTCAGCAGGATTTTCGGATCGCTGGCCGTTGTGCTCGGCGGATACTTTGGATTCGTCTGGCTGATGCGGATGTTTAATCCCGGAAGACCACGCGGTTTACCGGCTGAAGTTGTTGACGTCGTCGGGCAGATCCCGTTTGGTCAGGGCGAAATATTACAGCTGGTTCGGCTCGGCAGCAAACTGGTACTGCTGAACAACGGACCCGCCGGTCTGTCGCCTCTTGGTGAAATCACGGACCCGGCCGAGGTCGACTATCTCGCGTCGCTATGCGATAGCGGCTCCCGTTCGCGGAACAATCGCAGAAATTCCAGGCGCACATCAACTCGCAGGTCAAGATCTGAACAGCGACCCGAATCTCAGGAAACTGAGAGTGGAACATTTCGCAATTTGATGGGGCGTTTTCAGTCGGCGGAACCTGCCGGCAATGCAGCACGGCAGATTATCGCCGGACTTGCGGGAGCAACCAGCGGGGACGTCGTTCACAACAACGTGACAACCGGCAACACGAATCCCGGCAACACGAATCCCGGCAATACGAATTCCGGCAATGCGAACGTGAATCATGCGAACTTGAACAACGCAAACGTCAACAACGGTTTGAACCAGGGAGCGGATCTTGACCGCCTGGTTCAAAGCCTCTCACAGGCGATACGTGAGCAGGGCAGCGTCTACGAGGCATAGTCCGGCGCGACAACAGTTGCCACCTGTTCATTACAGTTTAATGCTCAGAACGATAACACCCGTCATGAAAATAAGATTGCTTTTTTTGCCGCCGTGGTTCTCCGTGCGAGTTCTCGCGGTGATCTGGTTGAGCCTGATTTTCATTCCGGTTTTACAGGCTCAACAGCCGTACAGGAACTTCGAACCGGTTGAATCAGCTGCTCCGGGAGGGCAGGGTAGCTACGCGCCGGCTTTCCTGCAAACGGGAGGTACCTCCAATGCTCCCGCTACGAACACTCCTGCAGCAGTGGATTCAAGTTACGTCGAACGTGCTTCCTACAACGAAGCAATCAGAAACAGGACGACTAGAAACGAGGCGACTGGAGATCCCGCAGTACTGACTTTGATTGTACCGCCCGCATTTCAAAATCAGCCTTTGACGCAATCAGCGGTTCAGACAAATCATCCTGGTTCAGACCGGGCAACGGCCCTTCAAAACACGGATTCTCAATTCGACAGCTCTCAACAGCACCCCAGCGCTTCGGCGGCTGGTGAACCGCTGGTCGATTTTCTCGCCGATCAGGCCGGCAAACTGACTGAGCGTGAAGGGACCGGATCGTCGATCAAGATCGCATTGCTGCTGACCGCGTTGTCGCTTGCTCCTGCGGTTGTCCTGATGACGACATGCTACGTTCGCGTCGTCGTTGTGCTTTCGTTGCTTCGCCAGGCTTTCGGAGCCCGGCAGCTGCCTCCGACTCAGGTGCTGACTGCGCTGTCGCTGTTTATCACGATTTTGGTGATGGCTCCGGTCTGGAATGAAATCAAGAAAGAAGCGATCGATCCGTACGCCAACTCTCAGGAGATCGACTGGCAGGAAGCCTGGGACCGGGGAATTGTCCCTGTCCGGAGCTTTATGAGCCGGCAGATCGAAGCGGCTGGCAACGGCGACACGATTGCCATGTTGTACAAATACGCTCCGTCGGCGGATGGCCGGATCCCGCAAGACTATGACGACGTTCCGCTGAATGTGTTGCTTCCTTCATTCATGATCAGCGAGTTGAAGATTGCGTTTCTGCTGGGTTTTCAGATTTACCTGCCGTTCCTGATTGTCGACCTCGTCGTTTCATCGGTGACTGTTTCAATGGGAATGTTGATGCTGCCACCGACGATGGTCAGTTTCCCGATGAAGCTGATTCTGTTTGTAATGGTCGATGGTTGGGCGCTGGTGGTTGGAATGTTGTTACAGAGTTTTGCGCCGTATACCTGATCGGAATTGCATGCATGGCACAGCGCTAGCTCAGTGGCACTCACTACAAGTTTGCTGTCGCTTGCCTTGCCGCCTAACGATTGAACCGTCCCCGTCGCTTAGGCTCCGACCCTCCCAAAGGGAGTTTTTAACACATGAACCGGAGTTGAAATTGAATCCGCAAGACGCAGTTGATCTTGGCCGTGAAGCGATGACGGAATGCCTGATGATCGGCAGCCCGATTCTGATCGCCGGTCTTGTCATCGGGCTGATCATCGGCATGTTGCAGGCGATGACTCAGGTCCACGATCAAACGGTCGCGTTCGTTCCCAAAGTGTTGGGGATGTGTGTGCTGATTGCGTTGGCGTTGCCGTGGCTGGCTGAGCGGATGATCGATTACACACGGCAGTCGCTGGAAAATCCAGTGATCAACGTCAACATGGATCAACCGACCTGCAATTCGCAAAACGGATTTGCTCCCGTGAGACGGATTTCCGAACCGGCGGCGAATTCGCCGGGTGACGCTGTTGCGACACGCATTTCGTTTTTGCGTCCAGCTGAATTTCAGGATGACTCGGGGCCGGACGAGCGCGATGAATCGATGCCCGTTCTTCATGCAGATAACGTTGCCGAATCGATGCCTGTGATGAGTTCTCGTTTTGAGAACTCAATGCCGGTGCTGCGTCGATAAAGTCATTCCGTCGAAATCGACGGCTGTGAACCGATCGTAGTTCAACTAAAGCTGAGACGATGACCTTTGCGACGACGTTCATTTTGATTTTTGCGAGGATCCTCGCTCTGATGGTGACCGCGCCGATTTTCGGCAGTCGGACCGTCGGGCTGATGCCGCGAATCGCAATCGCACTGGCCGTCTCGCTGCTGGCTCTAGCGGTGACTGGAGCGCAGTCTCCTTTGACAGATATCGAATCGGTAACAGCCGCGCAAAAGCCACAGGAAGTTTCAACCGCGTCTGCAGTCAATCTGGCAGCCGCGCTGCCGGCTGAAATCATGACCGGGGCGTTGCTGGGTCTGGGAGTGATGATCATTTTTTCCGCTGCTGAAATGGCGGGAGGCGTCATCGGGCAAATGGCGGGCATTCAGATTACCGGCCAGATCAGTCCCGGTTCGTCAGGCCCATCATCGCCTGTCAGCAGCCTGTTCGGGATCATGTCGCTGGCGGTCTTCGCGATGATCGGCGGGCCCGAGTTGCTGGTCACGTCGGTCCTGGACACGTTTGCCTCGGTACCGCCGGGATCAGGAATTGAAACTTCCGGATTGATAGGAATGCTGACCGGATTACTTCAACAGAGTTTTGTCCTGACGCTTCGCGGTGTCGGGCCAGCCGTCGTTGCGATGTTGATTTCCACACTGGTCATCGGGTTGATCGGTCGTTCGTATCCACAGATCAACATGCTGGCCGTCGGGTTGAGCTCGAACATGATCGTCATGTTCCTGGCAATATTCTTGACGCTCGGCGGTTGCGTCTGGCTGTTTGTCGATGACTTTCCGCAGGCGATTGAGTTTATCCGTTCCGCAATTTCAACTCCAAACAAGACAACGACAGTTCCTGGTCAAAACGGCTAGTCCAGAACGCGAGTTTTGACAAACGCAAGAGAATGTTTCAGCTACTAACGATTCAACAAGAAAATACATGTCAGAAACTCACCAGGCCGATCAAGTCCACGAAGCCACTCCGGTTCGGCTGGACCAGGCACGGCAATCGGGTGACGTCCCGCGCAGCCGGGAACTGGCCGGGGCGATTCACATGGTCGGCACATTTGTGGTTGCGTTGTTGTTCGCAGGCGGTATCGCGAGAGCGATTGGTGATTGGACTCGCAGCCAGTGGACTCCAGGCGAGGAGTCAAGTTCCCTGGTTGGCAGCGTGAATGTCAGCAGTGTCAACATTGAACCGGATGCGATCATTGCACAGATGCAGTCTGCCATTTTTTCGTTCGCCGGGCTGCTTGCTCCCGCGCTGATTCTGATGCTAGCGGTAAGTCTGCTGGGTCACTGGGGACAAACGGGAATGATCTTCCGTCCGAAGAATCTGTCGCCGGGCGAAAACATCTCCGGCCCTGTTCGCTGGTGGAAGCACGTCTTTTCAGCGCGCGCGATCGCGATTCCTTTTTTGAGTCTGCCAAAGTCCGCAGTCGCGTTTACGGTTGCCGGAACGGGGTGCTGGTTTGCGCGGGAACGCATTTTTTCGCTGGGCGGTCTGCCGGTCGAACAGTTAACGACAGAGATCTCAGGGCTCGTTCTATCGATTGGACTTCAGGTCGCGCTGGTGTTGCTCATGCTGTCACTGACCGACTACGCGATCCAGCGCTGGAGCTACGCGCGACGAATGCAGATGACCGATCAGCAGCTGCGCGACGAGCTGCGAATGCAAAATGGCGACCCGCAATTCCGCTCACGGCGACGACAGACACAACGGGAGCTGGCGGGTAGTCGCTGATCGCTCCGCGATCAGAACGTTTTCGGGAAAAGACTCAGAGCAATGTCGGCAGAAGCGCATCACGTTTCCCTGCGGATCGATCAGCGGCTTTCAATACCCAAACGCCTCATTGTACCGCGCCCAGTGTTCTCGAATCGCAGCTGAGTCGGAACCATCGACTGAATGTTGGTTCGGACGGTATTCGCGATCACCGAAATAGGATTCGACCGCTGGCCGGACGTCGGAGGAATCGCCTAACCGCAGCGCATCGTAAATTTTTTCAACCTCGGCGACAGGTTGGGCCACCAGCTGTTCGCACTTAACCTCGACCAGTCGTTCTTTCGGTAAAGCCTCCCGCGCGGCGAAATAGGCGTCGTACATTAATCGCTCGCAATCGAACACATAATTCCGCAGCTGTTCATCGTCGTACCGCGCAACCTGAAACGCCTGGAACTTGTCCAGCAATTTCCATAGTCGAATCGTCGATGGAACCAGTTTTTCCGGGTTGCGCGACATGTGAACGAACTTCGCATCTGGATACCATTCAGCCAGCTGAGCAAGTCGACCGGTATGCGGAGGCGATTTCAGAACGAGCCGCTTCTCATGCTGAATGGTGAGCACGCGCAGGAAATAGTCCAGTGATTTTTTCAGTTCATCTGCCTGCTTTGAACTGAGATTTCTGCCGTCCAGCAGGTCATGGTCAAAGCCTCCGTTGTTCGGGAACGCAATTCGTCTGTAGGGAGTTGGCGCTCCGAGGGAGAGCAGTGCAAAATCATCTTCTTGCGGGGACCGGGCATCGAGCGACATGTTGTCCATCGGTCGCCGTGAGGGCATCAACAGATTCATCACAGGCAAAAAGACCGGTCGCGTGACGAGCATGTGCTGTGGCGAAAAGGCATCAAAATTCCCCGGGAACGCCAGCCGCGAATCGAGCGAAAGCAGCTCGTGCATGAGCGTCGTTCCGCTGCGCCAGTGTCCGATGATAAAAATCGGCGGGCCGTTGAGTTCGGTTTTCGCGATCCTGCGCCCATGAATAACGGACTGTGCTCCGGCGAAAACGGAATTGAACAATGCACAGAAACCGGCCAGTCCGGTCATCGGCCAGCGCGTTGGATGAATGCGGAACCGGTTCTCCGCCAGGAGTGAGAAGTAGCCGGGGACGGACATCCCGTTCCAGAATCTCGGTGCCCAGGGCGGATAGGAGTTGGGTTCCGACATGAAGGATTGGTGTTAGGCTGATTTGAATATGAACAGAAAGCCGGCGCGGACGTGAATAATTAATAGAGAATAACAAACAACAAGTACTTATTGTCGGCACTCAATATTTGAAGACCCGCAGCGTTGGCGGAAAAGGAAGTGTCGTCGTCGATCCTGTTTTTCGATCGCGCAACGGGTTCCATATTCAATCAGCTACCTGCTACGCGGTTTTTCGCGCTGCGCGTTTAATCGTACCCTGCGGAGTCGTCAGTTTGAACAGCCCGAATATTTCGTCGCGGCAAAGTCCGCGTTTGGACGGTTTGTCACTGTCCGAAAGTACCTCGCGGAACAGCCCCCGTTTGGCTTCGAGAATTTCGTGAATCCGCTGCTCGATCGTATCGGCTATGATCATCCGTGTGACGGTCACACTACCGGCCGCGCCGATTCGATGAGCCCGATTGATCGCCTGGTCCTCGACGGCCGGATTCCACCAGCGATCGAATAGAAAAACGTAGCGGCAGAATTGAAGATTGAGTCCGACACTTCCCGCACCGTAACTCATGAGTAGCACGGTTCGCGTGGGATCGTTCTTAAACTCGTCCAGAACGGCGTCCCGTTTGCCTGACGGAATCCGACCATGAAATTCCAGCGGTCGATGATCGGCTATGTGCGGAGAGATTTCCTTGATCGTATCAACGAACTGGCTGAACACGATTGCTTTCTGGCCACTGGCCGCGATTTCGCCAAGGTCCGCTTTCAGCCGCTCGGTTTTGCAGCTTTCCCCCGTTGCCGGATCGAAGTTGCAAATCTGTTTCAGCCGCAACACCAATTCGAATACATGTTTGATCGTGACTTCATCACCCATCGAGTTGAGCCGCAGAACTCCTGCTGATTCCGCCTGCTCATACGATTCGGCCTGGTCGGTAGTGAGCTCCAGTTCGGCATCGTGGATCAGGCACGGAGGCATGTCTTTCATGACAACATCCTTCGTCCGCCGGAGGATCATGTTCTTGAGTTCGCCGCGCATCTGTCGCGGAGACATTTCGCCGTGGACCGTGCCTGGTGAAACGAACTCGCAAATACCGACCATGTCTTCGAGGCTGTTTTCGATCGGCGTTCCGGTGAGTGCCCAGCTTCGGGTACGGGAAATGTTGCGGATGGCTTTACTCGTCGAGTTGTTTTTGTTCTTGATCCGCTGGGCTTCATCGAGAACAACGAGATCGTAGTGCAGCCCGGCGTGCTCGATTACCGGTTCGTCGCGGATCATCAATTCGTAGTTCGCGACTTTGACCGGCGCGTCGTTCGACGTCCAGTGCCAACGGCGACTGGCTTGATTTCCGGTAATCGTCCCGACCGGAATTTCAGGCGCCCAAATCGCGAATTCCTTGATCCAGTTGGTGACCAGTGGCTTGGGGCAGATCAGGAGGATGCGTTGTGCCTGACCCGTTCTCAGCAGCATCCGGATCGTCGTGATCGCCTGCATCGTCTTACCGAGTCCCATTTCGTCGGCCAGAATCGCCCGATGCCGCGGAAACAAAAAGCCGACGCCGGCAAACTGAAAGCTGAATGGTTTGAACGGAAACTCGATTGTGTTGCCTGACAGCAGACTCTCCAGTGGCGGTTGCAGCAGATAAAACAAGCGGTCGTCGAGTTTGACAACATCGTCGGGTGGCTGAAACCGGGTCGCCGGGCGGTCCGGTTCGACGTTAGAATCCGTAGCCGGCTCGCCAGCGTTTGATGCAATTTCCGAGTTGAGGGAACGCTCGTTTTCAGGCGTGGGATCCAGATCAGGAAATGTCCGGCCGTTCTGGTCGAGAGTGTCAGGCGAAAAGAAAAAGCTGCGCACGCGGGTCGACCGTCGTCGAAATGCAGCTGAAACAACCGTTGTCGAATCCGTTGTCGAATCGGGGATCCATGAGCGGAACGATACCAGTTCGCTGCTGAGCGGCTTTTCGATATGCGTCTGCCAGTCGAGATCGTCTCGAATCGGAATCACTTGATACCCTTTGTGTAGAACGGAATGATTCCGTTTACGAATATGTTTGCTCACTGCCAGGCGGCGAAAGAAAACGGAGTGAGTTCCGTTTAACTATCTGCGAACTGCCTGAGCTTCTTCGATTGCGCCCAGGATTCGCTGGAACGGTTCATCAATCGCAACCGTCTTTGCAAACCGGCGACACAATCGCGCGCTTTCTTCAATTGCGGAAGAATCTGATTCGACCGACCAGAATTCGCCTGCCTTCCTGACATCCGGATCGACGGGAGCGTCGGTTTGTGATTGAGGGTCTGTGATGCCCAGCACCGGTACAGCTGACAAACGACCTAGAGGCAAAATCTCTGTCCGGTCCGTCACCAGAAGTGAAGGAACCAGTTTTGCCTTTCCGGTCAGAGCAAGTGAAATCTGGTCGCAATACAAAAACGTCTGATACGTCCTGCCGTATAGAATTCGCTGAGCCCGATTTTCCGGAACGGGAGCAGTGCAATGGAACTCGACAGGCCGGCCAAGCAGGTTCAAAAATAGCAGCCCGCCACAATGCCCGAGGTCAGGCACGTGAACGATGGTGATGAATCCAATCACCGGTTCGTCATTGTCGGGTGTTGCAGGCAAGGGAATGGTATTTTGATACAAGGATTGTTGTTCGAACGATCAATTCGCTCACGCTTTCGCCCAAACCGTCAACATTCCGAACGTTCCGCGCGAACTGGATCGAACGCGCCTTCGTACATTTGTGTGGATTCGGGCTGGAAGATTTGTCAACCAAAAAAGCCGGGTTTTTTCAAAGAGAATTCAACCCGTGCTTTCACAATCGGAAGCCTACGAAAAGTGACTTTAAGTTGGCCCGAATTCGGAGAGCGTTCCCCGCAATCAAACTCACCTGCACAGGTGTCGCGATACGTCGTGAAAACGCGAAAGTTTAGCGATGAATTCAAATGTTCAATGCAGCGCAACAATTTCATTCACGTTTCAAACGGATTTGCTAATGAATCCTCGACACTCTTCCGGGGCGTGTTTATACTAGGCGGGTACTCATCAAAAAGTCATCTCAACGAGTCATTCGGAGCCAGCTATGAATCACGATCCCCAGGATCTCTCCCCAGTTTTTCGTATCGATGTCAGCCAGAATGCTAGCGATCCGGCGAACATTCCGCAGCCGACACAGGCTCAGACGAACACAGAATTGACCGCGCTTTTGCAACAGCTGGTGATTGGTCAGGACCGTCAGAACGAACTGCTCGAAGAAATGGTTGAGCAAATGAACGCTTCGCAACGTCAACGTTCGGCGGAGCTGGGACAGTGGAAAGAAGCTAACCCGGTACTCGCACGACGATGTCGTGCTGCGGCCGAAGCGTTGTCTCAGGTACAGACTGAGTTTCTGCATAACCTGACTGTGGACGTCAATGACAACTTTGAAAACATGTTGGACGGCGAATTTGTGTTGAACGAATTCGTTGACCGCTACGGCCCGCGACTCGCGCATCTTAACGGCGTACTCCAGCTGTTGTCGCAGCTGAGTGTCCAGCATCCGGTAAGTAGTTCCTAGTCCTGGCGGTACTCGTTACTCCCCGAAAACACACAGCCCTTTCTATCGTATGATGGAGAGGGTTTTTTCGTGGGATACGCTTCAGCTAGTCGGTCTGAAACTATTCATAGAGGCTGGAGGCGTATCTCATATGCCAGGCTGGAATCGATTGAAAGGCTAAACGATGAAGGGCGAACTGGTTACGGTGCTGACAACGGACCGCGTCCGGCTGGACGGAATGCTGTTTCTTGCAGAGGACAACCCGTCCGTAAACGACGCGGCTTCACACGGCAATGCACCGTTCGATGCTGCGGTCATCAGCCACGGTCTCGGCGGAAATTTCTATGGAGCCCGACTGCTGAAGTACCTTGCACGGGCGTTGCTCAATCGTGGAATCAGTTGCGTTCTGGCCAACAATCGCGGACACGATCTGGTCAACTGGACCTCCCGAAGCGCTCAAATGGGGAATCTTGGAGCTGCGTACGAAAACGTGGGCGAATGCGTTTACGACATCGATGCGTGGGCAAAGTTTTTGTCCGGCCAGGGATTCGAGCGGATTCTGCTGGCCGGTCATTCGCTGGGTGCGATCAAAACACTCTACTCAGCGGCGTATCAGAAACCGGCTACAGCTCAGGCCGTTCTCGGACTTTCTGCGACGCGATTGAATTACGACCGGTTGATTAAATCATCGGGGCGTGAGAAATTTCAGCGAATGATCGATACGGCTCACGACATGCTCGAGTCGGATCGTGGCAAGGATTTGATGAAGGTCGATTTTCCGTTCGCGACGTGGATGACAGCTGCGGCCTATCTGGAAAAGTACGGACCGGCGAGCCGTTACGACTGGTTCGGATTTGCTGAACGGGTCGATCTGCCCGCGCTGTTGTTGTTCGGTGAACTGGAGCTGAAAAAGAAAGCCGCGTTTTCCGGAATGGAAGACGACTTGAAAGAGCTAACGGCCGTACAGCCGAATTTTCACTCCGGAATTATCGAAGGTGCCGATCATTATTATTCGCTGCGATACGACGCGATGTGGAATGCCGTTGAGCGCTGGTTGAACCAGTTTTCACAATGAAGAATCAAGGTTGAACTTGCCTCAGGCAGGTTGTTCCGTTTTCATCTTTGTCCGCAGGCGCCGGATAGTGACAGCCCAGAATACGGCAATCAGCATCGGCATTCCCATCATGAACAGAATGCTGATCGCGTAGCCGACCGCCGCTCCGTTTTGATGCAGACCGTCTTTACATGTTGGACATGCAGTTGCAAACCGGGTCGAGAACATGATCAATGCGGCGATTACCAGCGACGGAATTCGATAGTTCATGGTGCCGGTATCAGTCATTGGCAGGACGGGTCGGGCATTCGCACAATGTGCGAATGCGAAGTTACTCATAATAGGGTCGGAGCATCAGATAACAAACGGGTCCAGTGATCGCCACGTACAGCCACATCGGGAAAACCCGACGTGCCATCTTCCGGTGTTCAGCAATGTGATTCGTGAACCCGTGGATCCATGTAAACAGAATAAACGGAAGGCTGACCGCAGCAAGCACGATATGGCTGATCAACAACACGCGATAGATCACTTTGACGATTCCGTCTCCGCCGAATTTTGTCGATTCGGTGGTTGTGTGATAGGCAACGTAGCAGACAAGAAACAGGATCGAACACAACATCGCTCCGCTGACCGCCCGTTTATGGGCGACGAGATTGCCTCTTTTGATCATCAGCAGAGCAATGATCAGCAGCAGTGCAACGATCGTATTAAGTACGGCATGGACGGCAGGCAGAAATTTCAGACTGACTCCCTCAGGAAGTTCAAAGTGAATTTGGCGCATGCTGGCGACCAGCACGAACACGATGGCCGTCGCCACCCAGGCAACGATTTTCAACCGGCGCGCGAGGGCCATATCCGGTTGTGGCTGGAGCGATGACTTGTTCATTTATTACCAGGCGTGAATAGTTGAATGCGATATGAAGCGTCTGCGTAGCGTTGGTCGACGTTGTGATCAGTTGATTCCCGTCGGCAGGATTTCAACGCTACATTCTGGAATCAAATTCCGACCGTGTAAAAGCTTCAATCCTGATTGGGGCAAAAAGCGACTTTGATTCGATTGCTAGCAATTGAAGGCATTAATAACTGCTTTGTTTGTCGGGATCGAAGTTGTTTCGAACTCTTCACTAAACAAGTCGAACCAATGGCATGGCAACTGCATATAGTCCTCATCAGACAAGCCGAGATCAACAGGCACAGATTGTCACAGGATGAAGAAAGGAATCTGGAATGATTGAACGGACTCAAACGCGGATCTTAGGCACCGGCGTCCGAAATAGGACGGGAACCCGAAATCGCTAATCTCAAACGTAGCGACCAGCTTTTCGCGAATCATCGCCTGCCCGGATCAGGGCAGGCTTTTTCATGCGCGGCTGGATAATCGCTCGGTTAGGTTATCGCGAAGCGAATAGGTGGTAACCCGCCGCGTCAGCAAGGACGCGCTGGAATTCCTTTCTAACGCGGCTGGTTCCAAAGAACTGATCCGATCGTGAATAGTTGCCATTTCCCAATCCTCGAATTTCAGCTTCGACTCGACCTTTGGTCCTCCACCGGCAACATGGTTTAGAACAGATACAACAGCGGGAACAAAAAGATCCAGACAATGTCAACAAAGTGCCAGTAGAGTCCGAGGTTTTCAACGATACTGCTTCGTTTGACACCCAGCCTCATCGGCATCAATACCAGGAATGCGACCAGCCCGCCAAGCACATGCAACGCATGGAACCCCGTTAGCAAAAAATACGTTCCCGCCCACGTGTTGCCGCCGGGAATCACCATCGGTAGTCGTAGGCCAAAGCGTTCGTTGATTCCGTGTTCAAATTCTCCGGCCGTTGCCGACGAATCGAATTTTTCCAGTGCCTGGATTCGTGACCGCAGTTGAACGAGTTCGGTTTGAGTTCGGGTCACGTCCAGCGTCAGTTCAACGGCCAGGTCGGTCGATTCAGATAATTCGGGCGTGTTTCCGGATTCATCACCCGCCTGGCCGTCGATGATCTTCTGTTGTTCGCTTAATTCCGAATTCAGGCGATTGATGTCCGTTTCCCGTTTTTGGATCAGCGTTTCAACTTCTGATCGTTCATTCTTCAAATACCGCTTGATGTCGTCATGGTCATCGGTGCCGGTACGGATCGGATAAATCATCTCAGTCAATGAATCGATTGCCAGGCGACGCATATCGGGATCATCGGTCCGACCGACTTTGCGCTCGGTCCAATTTACCATTCCGGACCGGATCAAATAGAGCAAGTCAAGTTTCCCCGTTACGGATTCCGAGTCGGATTCTTTTTCGAGCCGCAAAATCTGTTGCTTCAAATTTGCTTTCAGTCCGGACAAATAGGTTTCGTCCGCGTGATCGTACATCAGACTGCGGGGAGCTGCGGGGTGGAGGCCATGAGCAAACTTCGAATTGTATTCCCGGGCTTTGACACCGAGAAAAACGCTGCCCAGCAGAAACGAAACGAACAGCCATTTTTTGGCTTTGCCCGGCCGGTCAGCTTTCGCATTTTCAAAACAGAACACGATCGCAACGCTGGAGCAGATCAGCACAAACGTATTGATCGCGCCCAGCCATTCGACGATGTGTACGGTGGAGGGCGCTGGCCAGCTGCCCGCAGGCGCGCCGAAACGAAGCACAATGCAGGTGCCGATCAACGCCGTAAAGAACATGATTTCGGTTGAAAGAAACAACCAGACCGCCAGTTTGCCGCGCGAGACCGGGACGGCAGTCTGATACTCAAGCGGGGCGTGGTTTGATTCGGTCACGAGTCTTTCAAATGCGGGCAGCCGGGTAATCCCTACGTCAAACAGGTGACCGTCAGCACGAGCATGTAGGCTGGTAGATAGACCAGTGAAACCCGCAGTAATTTGCGGGCAACAACGTCATTCAGGATTCGGGCGAATCGGATCGAGTGCCACAAATACCAGGCTCCCAAGGCTATCGCAATCATTCCAAACGACCAGGCATGAACACCGGTTCGCATGATGACCAGAGGAATCAGACTGACCGCAATTAAGAGCACGGTGGTCACAATTGCTTTGCGGCCCGCAGCGCGACCGGTCGGTTCGGTGACAGTCAGCATTTTCAATCCGCCGGCTGCATAGTCGTGACGGTACTTCCAGGCGATCGCCATAAAGTGCGGAAACTGCCAGAGGACCAGAACCCCGAACAACGACCAGCCGACGACGCCGACCGGTTTTCCGGTCGCGAGGCAGCCCATGATGACCGGCATCGCGCCGGCGATCGCGCCGATTTCTGTGTTCAAATGTGTCTTGCGTTTCAGCGGTGTATAGATCAGTACGTATAGAATCCAGTTTGCGATTCCGACGGCGGCGGTTTGCCAGTTGACTGCTGTGATTAGAAACCCGACTCCGATCCCGAAGCTGATCGCCCCGAACATCGCGACTTCCGAACCAGACAATCGCTGGTCAGGCAACGGGCGGGTTCGCGTCCGGTCCATCAGGAAATCGGAATATCGCTCGACGTACATGTTCATTGCGTTGCCACTGGCTGCGATGGCGAGCATTCCGATCATGGCACACAATAACACCGACACCGGAATTCCAGTCGCAGCTCCGGGCAGTGTCACAGTCGTTGCCGCTGTCAGAATTACAGTGATCAGAAACGTGACCAGCACCATCACGGAGATGCGCAATTTGGTCAGCTCCACATAGGCAGCGATCCGGGCTTTGCGGACGCCTCGAACTGCGGCAGGATTGCCGGTTGCAGGATTTTCTTGAATGATCGACATGACTATCAAATGGAGTGGAGTTACGATCCGATCTTAATCAGGAAGTTGCAGCTTCGATTCACTCGAACCGGTATCTTTTTCGGGCTTGCCGGCTACGCCTGCTGATTCAGCGTGGCCGAATCGCACGCGATTATACCTCAGAGCGAAAACGGACCAGATTGCAACGATCAGCGAGCCGGTTGCGACGTGAGCGGTAATGATGTTCATCTGCCGGAACGTCTTTTCCGGAACCACGAAAGTCGCCGCAAACGGCATGTTTTCAAACCAGGCAGGCCATCCGTATTTCAATACCCAGGTCGCCAGGCCGAGCCCGAACTGTACGATCACGAAAAGGACGAGCAGGTTGCTGACTGACCGCAATCCGTTGGCATATCGTAACAGCCCGGTGCGAACGATCAGCCACTGAATCAAGGCGCCCAAAACGATCAAAACCGCCGTGCAAATGTGACCAACAATCAGCCATTTGTAAACGGCTGGGGGTGCCAAAAGGTCGATATGTCGCAGGAATGCCCCGATCACCAGCTGGGCAAAGCTGACCAGCAGCATGATCACCGGAAACTGGAACAACCAGGTTGAGATTCCGGACGGTACGCTGGCGGGAGCAGATCGGTTTTTCAGCACGCCGGCAGCTTCTGCCCGGACCAGCATCGAACTGCGGTGGTTATTTTTCCACCACCGCGAAGTCAGCACGCAGAACGCTACGACAAAAGCGAAATACGCCGGCCCGACACAGCCGTGAATTTTCGCCAGCCACCTCGCGTCGAGCAAGACGCGGTTTCCACCAAGTAAGCCCTGAACGATGACCAGCAGTAACAGTCCGACCGACATCCAGCGCACAAACGATCGTCGCTCCACTCTCCACGTCACGGTCACCAGCGCGATCGAGACCAGCCCGGCAAGCATTCCCAGCTGCCGGTGCCCGTGTTCGACGAACAGATCAAACGGTCCGCTGATCCAGGTCGAAACCGGATAGAGCAACATGTTGTAACCGTAGGTGTTCGGCCAGTCGGGCACGGCCATTCCGGCATCGTAGGTTGTGACCAGCCCGCCGACCCAGATCAACGGAAACACGACACACACAAGCAGCACCCCGATTCGGTGCGGCCAGCGTGATTCAAGATGTTGATTTTTTGAGTTCATTGTTGGTTGCGAATTAGCGGCGTTCGGACGCGACGGCGGCATGCCGCTATGTACTGTTCTTGCTATTTGTTCTTCTCTTGAAGTCGTGTGCCGACTCGATTGTCTGCGGAAAATAATCTGTGTCGATCGCCACGACATCGGGGTGCGAATACTCATACGGCCCGCGATACACCACAGGCTGATGCTCAAAATTTCCGTGCGGTGGCGGGCTGGGCGCGGTCCACTCCAGTGTATTTGCGTGCCACGGATTGCGTCCGACCCGGCGACCGAAAAACATGCTTCCGAAAAAATTGAGAATGAATATCAACTGAGCCGCCGCCATCGCAAACGCGCACCACGTCATGAACCGGTTCAGCGGAAGCAGTTCCGCCATCTCTCCATCGTAGGGAAACGCGGTTCGTCGCAGAAACCCGCAGGCTCCGAGCAGATGCATCGGGTAGAATGTGCCGTTGAGAAAAATAAACGTCAGCAGAAAATGCAGCTTGCCCAGCGACTCGTTCATCTTCCGTCCGAACATTTTCGGAAACCAGAAGTAGATCGCTCCCATCACGCCCAGCACGCTGCTACCGAACAGAACGTAGTGCAGGTGAGCAACAATGTAGTAGGTGTCATGCACCATGATGTCGACCGGCGGCGCCGCCATCACAATTCCGGAAAGCCCGCCGATGATGAACATGGAAACGAACCCGATGCTGAACAGCATCGGCGTCGTCAGTTGCAACCGCCCGCCGTAAAGCGTCCCGATCCAGTTGAACACTTTGATGCCGCTCGGCAACGCAATCAGCATCGTCGAGACCATAAACGAAACGGCGATGATCTGATCCATACCCGAGATAAACATGTGATGGCCCCAGACGATAAAGCCCATCGCCGCAATCGCGGAAATCGAATAGACCATCGGGCGGTATCCGAACAGCGGTTTGCGCGAAAAACAGGCGAGCATGTCCGAGACCATTCCCATCGCAGGCAGGATCATGATGTAGACCGCCGGATGGGAGTAGAACCAGAACAGATGTTGCCAGAGCAGCACCTGGCCGCCACCACTGACCGCTTCGGCATTGTTTACCGCAAGATTTTCCGGCAGAAAAAAACCGGTTTGCAGCACTCGATCCGACAGCATCATCAACAGCGCCGCTGTCAGCACCGGAAGCGCGAGCGCCTGCATGATTGCGGTGATAAACAGCCCCCAGACCGTCATCGGCAATCGCATCATCGACATGCCCGGAGCACGCATCTGGATGATCGTCGTCATGTAATTGATCGCGCCCAACATCGAGGAGATGCCGACGAAGATCAGGCTAAGCACCCACAAAGTCTGCGCATTGCCGCTGCCCGGAGCGGAGTCAAAAAGAATGCTGAGCGGCGGGTACGAAGTCCAGCCGGATGACGCTCCGTAGCCGGGCATGAAGAAACTGAGAATGATGCAACCGAAAGCAGGCCACATGAACCAGTAGCTGAGCATGTTCAGCCGGGGAAACGCCATGTCTTCGGCGCCGATCATCAGCGGAATCAAATAGTTGCCGAACGCGCCCGAAAGAATCGGGATCACCACGAAGAAGATCATGATCGTGGCGTGCATCGTGAACAGCATTGTGTAGAACTCAGGTGACATCTGTCCGCCCGATTCCGGAAACAACGCCGGACCGATCAGCGGAACCGACGTCCAAGGCCACGCCAGTTGCCAGCGCACGGCCAAAGCAAGCAGTCCGCCAATACACAACCAGATCAGTGACGAAAACAGAAACTGTAGTCCAATGATCTTGTGGTCGGTCGCAAAGATATAGCGTCTGAAGAACCGAACCAGCGGGTTTCCACGCTGCGTCTTTTCGCGCGCACCGATATTTGCGGCTTGTGGTTCAGTCGAATTAGGTTCAGTGGACGACAATGGTTCAGAGTTCAGAGTTCAGAGTTCAGCCTCTCAACTTCTACGGCCTTCCCGACGCCTGCGTTTTCATTAATTATTCATTGTTAATTGTTCATCCTGCATCTTCTCAGCGGGTCTACCAAACCCAAAAATCACTCCAGCTGTTTCACTCGACCTTTTTTTCCGGAGCGGCGTATTCTTCCTTCAGCGATTCAATCCAGGCATCGTATTCCGGGCGAGGCATGATTTTCAACTCGCCCTTCATTTTGTAATGGCCCCAGCCGCAAAGTTCGGCGCAAAGGATTTCCATCGTGCCCGTTTCCCGTGCGTTGAACCATGCAAACTGAACCATTCCCGGAACAATGTCCTGCTTCAGCCTCAACTCGGGAACAAAAAAACTGTGGATCACATCGTTGCTTTCAAGTTGGAGAACCACGTCCTCGTTCGCAGGTACGGCCAGAACATTTTCAATGTAGAGATCGTCCGCGGTCTGGATTTTTCCGTCGGTCCCTGCGTAGTGGAACTCCCAGCCGAATTGCTTGGCTCGAACCAGCACCATCGGTGGTTTGTCGACCGGTCCGGCGGGCGATTCGATCACCGGTCGATTCAATTTGTTGTCGGCCCACGATTGCATCTGATACAGCGCGATAAAGATCAGGATGAACGCGGGGATGATGCTCCAAAACAGCTCCAGCCGTGTGTTGTGATGCACGTGCAGTGCAGGTCGCGAATCGCCTTGGTCCGAAAACCGCCAGAGAATCCAGCCGATTGCCAGGCCCGTGATGACCAGGATTCCGGCTGCGATCAGGTGGATCAAGTTGAACAGATGATCGATGGTGTCGCCCGCTTCGCTATAAGAAACCGGCATCCAGGCACCCGCAAACGGCGACGCCCCGAGCGCAGCAATCACGTACACGGCGATCGCCAGGATCGGTACAGCGAAAAAAAGGATGCTCCAGAAACGATTCAAGTTGATGTTTGTTTTGAAGTTGAAGTTGAAGTTGAAGTTGAAGTTGAAGTTGAAGTTCCGGCGACGGCCGTGAGCGTCCCACAACCGCACCCTCCCTGCGGGCCCTGTGGGAGGGTCGGAGCCTATGCGACGGGGAGGGCGCGTCTCCTGTGTTGTGCCACTATCGAATTGCCTGATCGTTCACTGCCGGTTCGGATTGAGTTCGCTGATCTTCATAGGGTAGAGATTTGACATACGCCACCAGCGCCCAAACATCATCAGCGGATAACGCAGGAGCCGAAGGCATCGGCGTACCTTCGATTCCGTTGGCGATCCGCCGGTAGATGTCGTCAGGGTGTCCGCCGCCGCGAAATACCGGCATCCGCAAATTGCGAGGCCGAATCGCACGAGGCGGCATCGCGCCGGCTTCAACAAACTCGCGATACGTTTCACGGTCCCCGGGATCAAACCGGATGTTCTTGATCCAGTCATTTGCCCAGTCGTCATAGTTTTCTGTCTGCCCGTCGCCGACACCGGTTTCGCCGTGGCACTGAATACAGTTTCCCGGTCCGAAGAAGACTTTTTTGCCTTGAGCAACAAGGTCGTCATGCCCGTCCGCATCAAGTGCGAATTCGTTCGGCGCGCCGGGCACCTTTGATATCGCTGCGTCGGGGTTCTCCCAGCGATCGATAATGCGTTCTTCATCGTGAAGAATGTCCTCAACCAGCACAAACATCTGATCGAGGAACTCGTCGTACTTGTCCTCGTATTCCGGATCGTCCTCGCTCATGTCCAGCACGTTCAGATCGATCAACGGTTCATCCGGGTCCTCGGCCACTCTCGCGATCAGCCGGCGTTCGAATGAACCGCGCATGCTGAGGTACTTGACGTAGTCAATCAGCGCGGCCATCTGGTCCGGTTCGAGAGTTGTAAAGGCGGGCATTGCGGTCCCGGGAATTCCGTGGCGGAGGATCTCGGTCAAGTCTTCATCGGTAGGAGGCTTGAGCAACGGAGTCGATTTGAATTTGAATTTGCCCAGCCGGAAATCGCGAGGATACGGGTTAAGAAACGCGGCCGTCGGACCGGCGCCGTCACCCGTAATTCCGTGACAGTGAGCGCAGTGTTCGCGATACAAACCGGCAGGTTCGCCGGACTCGTTGCTTTTCACAGCCCCGGCTGCCATGCGGAGATTGTCGAGACTGAGTATTTCGTGTCCGACATCGTCCTCACCGTGAACGATCGGAAACTTCGGTTTATCCGGGGTCCCGAACAGCGCGGTCAACGCGGTGCCAATCTGCCCCCGGTACTCATCCGGCAGGCGCTCATCCTTTTCCAGCCGCATCCGTTCCTGTTTGATCCACTCAACTTCATTGAACCGGAACTCAGGAGGAGCAGCCTGTTTGCATCCGCCTGGAACTACCAGCGAGAAGCCGATCAGGGTCATCAACAGGAGCGACCGGAGACGCTGTTGCGATGCGGAAAACCCGGATTCCCCAGCCCGTGTCTTTTCCACAATGGGATTTGAATTACGTGTTGTGGCGCATCTGAATTCGTTTGTTGGTTTCAGCATCCCGATATTTTCCATCCCGTCGGCAAATACACGAAGGGACATATTGTCGCACAAAATCGGCGAATTTCAGCGCTCGTGGTTGAGCCGGACCTGAAAGTACCGGAATTCCACCAGCTGAATAACCCGTGCGGCAACATCGCTGCGCGAAATAAACAGGAATTGTTGTTTTCCTGTTCGGATCCGGATAAGGCAAAACCGCTTACCGAAGATATTACAACCAGGTGCAATAGTTGGATCAACAAACGGGAGTGGCGACTAATCAATAAAAATTCAAACGAACTTGTTCGTTAGGAGAAGACGAAGTAACCGGTGATTACTTGTACCGGTTCAGTGTGACTCGGAGTTTTTTCTCGACGAGCTAGTCCATTTGAATTGTTAATTGAAAACAGCTATTTGGAATCAAGCGGTTAGGAATTCTGCACCCGACGCGGGTAGGCGCTGTCCTGTATCCAAAATGAAGCCGGCGATGCGATCCGCTAAAGATGGGACGGGTTGATCCCCCATAACATTTAGGACATCACTGTTTTTGATAACAACCGACGAAGATTGCGAGGTTTCTTGAACAACGGAACGCCGCGATGGATCTACTGAAAGGTAAAGCACACATGAGTCGTAGCCCAACGTTGGATGGATGAAATCAAATTCATCCAGGTGGACATAGCCCAAACGGCGATACAGGGGTAACAGTTGCCTCTCGATTTTGATGATGTCGATCAGTCTGCCATTTTCGACCTGATAAGCCCAGGCAGTCTTGATGAGTTGTTTGGCAACTTCGTGCGATCCGCCGGATAGTCCGTTGCGTTTTCAAACTGGCGACGAGCGTGAGCATTGCAGGCGGCGCGCAGAATCGCTCCATCGGACTCAGCTGAGATCGCGCCGAACCCGTGCCAACAGTTTCCCGGAATCGTGCCGCAATAGTTCTCGTAAAACAAATCCGGCCCGTCGCGATGGCGGCTGACCGTGAAGTCGAACACGTTCAACTTCACGTTGACTCCTCGATAAGCCCACATTTTGGCGTTGATGCGGGCTGAGCTTGATTCGGTTGACGATCGGACGGAGCAAGTGGTGTTGCCCAAAAGCGACTTGCGGAAGGCTGTGAATTATCTTCGCGCAGTGCTCACCGGAACGACTTGGACGTCTGGGCTTACGTGAATGATGTGCTACAGCGGTTGCTTGCTGGCGCTTCCTCAAGACGCGTCCGCCAAACCGTGCTCAGAGACGCTTACGATGGACAACCGGAGTTTGAAAGATAAGCACCGAGATTTAGCTGCTAGTTTAGGCGGTAAAATAGCCATCTCATGGAATGAAAAGGACGTCGCTCTCATTACACCGGATGGATCTCATCGGAAACGATTGTCGGTCGAAAGCGACAAGACTGAATTCAAACATGTCGCTGATGATGTTTACGATTCGGCATGGGGGCCTGATGGTCGCCTTGCCTGCATTCAAAAGGTGGAGAAAAAATTCCGAATAGTAATAGAGGAGACGAATAGCTCGGAACGGACATTCGTCACGGGGAGATCGGCCAACCCGACTGGAATTATAGATCGCTACATGGGAGTCCGAATAGGAATTTTCTATTCTGCTGTGTGACCGATGGATTGTATTGCTTTGACGTAATCAGCCAAAAACTCTCGTGGAAAAGAGATGCGAACCAGTTGACTGTTGCGCCTGCATTGGCGTGGGCATACAGCTTGAACAATCGAATTGCGGTTCAAGGCGATCAAACGATCGTTCTGGTAGACACTGCGACGGGAGAGTCAAAAGAGTTGTATCAACACGATACAAAATTTGGTACACGTGGCGTCTGGTTCGCTTCCGGCCATATCAATACAGTCGCCGGAAATTGACTAATCACGATTGATAAGGAGTCTGGTGAATTACGAGAGAGCCGACGCTGCGAATTCTGGCCGAATACCCAGTATGTCCTGTCGCCCGACGGTGAAATGCTCGCAACCGGGACCGGTGGCCGGATTGACGTGTTTGATGCGGACACGCTCAAGCCTTTATGGAGACAAATTTCTCTTGATGAAAAAAGTGTGTTTTCGTTCTCCGCTGCGGGTCAGATCATTGACTCAACGGAGGGTGCAGAAGATCATTTTGTTTACGTCGTCGTCAGAGAAAATAAGCTTGATATTCTGGAACGTGATGAATTCATGGCGTTGCTGAATGACGGTACACGTACATCGAATGCAGAGGGCGAACAGCCTTAAGGTGAACTGGTCATGTCGAGGTGACCGGTGAACGATGCGACCGGCACTGGATGGCCGGTGAATTCGACTGCCAAGCACAAATACAGGCCCGCAGGATTCTGAATGAGTTTTCGTGATTTAGTAAACCGGCAACCGCGATCTGCATGGTTGTCAATCGCGCTGGTGGCCGGCCTTGGCTGGTTTTTTGCCTCATCGTGCCATGCACAAAATGAAACCGCACCACAGGAGTCCGACGGGGGTCAATCCGCTGAGGAGTCATCAAGGAATGAACCAGCCGGGAATGAACCAGCCGGGAATGAACCAGCCGGGAATGAACTAGCCGGGAATGAACTAGCCGGGAATGAACTAGCCGGGAATGAACTAGCCGGGAATGAATTAGCCGGGCAGGAAACAGCTGAGCAGGAATCGGCGGATTCGCCTTTTCAATTGCCAGGTCCTTTGCAACATGCGATGGAAAAGTATCCGGACTTGTCACGGGTTCATCGCGTTTTCGGAATCTCATCGTTCAACCATCATCAAACGATTCACAGCCTGGCTCTGACCGATGACGGCTCCACCTTGCTCACCACAACCAATGACAAGCTCTCCTGGTGGAATGCGGACACAGGTGAAGAGCTTCGAACTCAGTCGATCGACGCCGAACATTTTGCCCCGCTGATCAGAACGAACGATCCCGAACGGCTGCTTTATGCCACGGACAAAGGCGCAGCCGTGATAATCGACTCGGAAACGGGACAGGCTCGCAACTCGATCAGCAAAGAAAAATGGCTCACCGACAGATTCATTTGCGATGCTGACATATCCGACAATGGCAACCGGATCGCGATCGGAATGCGCCGCTGGACCTGGTCGATTCCGAAGCTTCTGCCCGGCGGAGGCGTTGATAACCCGAAAGTTGTTTCGGAGGGCGGGCTGTTGATACGGAAATCAAATTACGGAAAGCGGGTGTTTGCGGATCTGGGAAAAAAAGACACAACGCTTGCTGTTCGCTGGCTGCCGGATTCTGAAATCGTTGCGGCTGGTCGATATTGCGGGCGCGTCGATTTTCTGAGCACCGAAGGTGACAAAGAGTTCCCATCGATCGAAATGCGAGGTAGAGAAGCGGCGACCGGTATCGATATCTCCAGCGACGGACAACAAATCGCGGTCGTTTCGTCAAAAGGAACCGTCGGGCTGTGGAATATCGGTGAAACCGAACCGGTTTGGTATCAGGAACTTGGAACTGGAGCCGAAGGTACGTTCCGGCACGTGCCAGCAAAGATTCGTTTTGACGGTGACCGGCTGCTTGTGGCCGCCGGCCATTTCGTTGTTCGGAGCAGAATAGACGGTTCGATTCTTGCGGATCCATTCCTCGCCGACATCGGATGCCGGGCATTCGACTTTAGCGTCGAAAAAAATCTGCTCTGCGTCGCAACCGGTACGACGGTCCGTGTAATGGCCCTCGACGCAGCTGAACTCGTGTCAAATTCCGGCTTTTCTTCGCTACGATGTATCGACCGGTGTGGAAACGACACGTCTATACAAGACAAGACAGAGGAGAAGTGTTCGCCAGTCAACTACTTCGCGGCAATTTCGGGAACTGACAATGTCCTGCTGGTCCAGCCGTTTGGAAAAGAGATCGTAGTCCGGGATGTGGGCTCCGGAGAACTGCTGCGGAATTTCAGTCTGCCGTTTGGCGGCCTGGTCAAAAAAGTTCATGTCTCCCGCGACGGCAACCATCTGTTTCTTCACGCTTCAGACGTCACGATGATCGTCGACATCACGGAAAAATAGTGCCGGCCCGCGTGCTTTGGCGGTGCGTGCCGCTTATTCGTCCCAGTCAATTTGCTCGATCTGCTCGTTAAGGTGATCGACGTCGTCTTGAGAGTACTCCAGAGGCGGCGCTAGGTTCCGTTCGTAGCAACCAGGCGCGGCGGCGATGCAAACGCCTGCAACAAACAGCGCGGACCAGCATCTTGGAGGTTGTTCAGCCGACAGCACGTTATCGGTCCTTCAAATCGGCAGCATCAAATGTCATCTCGCCGAGATCGACAGTCGCGCCTTTGATGATCGTGACTTCGATCTGGCCCTTGCGCCCGACTTCATAACCTTCGACAGTCAGCTTCTTCATGTTCGCGGTCCGTTTGTGCCAGAACTGAATCTCCCAGGTACCCTCGGGAAGATTTGCAAGCGTGAACGTTCCGTCTTCAGCCGAGATCGCAAAGTACGGATCGTCGCGGACCATCAACACGCTGTCCATCCAGCCGTGGATGTCGCAGGTAATGTTCATCGGTGACGACTCAGCCTGGTCCAGCACCATTGTCAACTCTGATCCGGTAGCGAGATTGATGTTGAACTCATTGTTAAATCCGACCCCGTGACAATTGTGCCCGACGTCGTCGCTGTTCTTGAGGATCAGGTCCTGCCCGGTCAGCACGACAGCAGCGTGAGGTGCAAAGCGGCAGTTTTTATTGTCCAGCACGACCGGGGTTTCTTTGAATGCAGCGCAGGAAGGATGAATCTCCGGTGACTCTGCTTTGTACAACGTCACGAAAACGTCTTTCAACCCGCCGTTCTCTCCAACGATCAGATTGTCGTCCTTGGGAACGGTTCCGTCGGTGATGCATGTCGCCTGATCTTTGTCGACCGCTTCGTCTGCAATTTCAGGAATGTCGCCTGTCAGAATTAGCTTGCCCGTTAGATGCCCCCATTCCTCAAACTCTTCCGCTGGTTCCTCAGCCTCGTCTTCCTGGTTGGATTGCTCTTCCTCGCGAGTGTCAGGCTTCGGATTTTCATCCGTGCCTGGTTCAGTTTTCTGAGGCTCATCGGTTGGGCTTCCGGCATCCGGTTCCTGCTCCTGAACCGAATCTGATTCCAGTCCGTTGGTGATCCGCCCGTCAGCAAAGACAACTGCCGAACCAACAGTAAGGCCGGTTACCAGGAGCACAGCGAGCGTTGCAACGAACGCCGTGAAAGACGTGAAGTATGCCGTGCAACCAAATATACGTTTATTGTCCGAGTTCATTTGGGGCCTCAATTTCTCATGTTAAATCGCAGAACCGAGGCTATCGCCAAACGGTTAATACAACTGGTCGTCTCGTCAGGGAGATACGCGTTTTCGTACGTGACAACTATCGTACCATCGTCAGCATTGTGCCGGAATCGAAATCCTCACCGTGACCGTTTCGTCGTCGCGGTTCATGTCGCTTCGGGCCTGCCACAGCGGACTATTCTGCTTTAGAATCGCATAAGGTTGAATAAGACGACATCAATTCTTTTTGAAAAATGGACGGCGGTTGCAGATGAATGTGCTGGTGGTTGGTAGCGGCGGACGCGAGCATGCGCTGGCGTGGAAAATCGCGAAGAGCTCGCGCGTGGATCGAGTCTTTGTTGCTCCGGGAAACGCCGGGACAGCAATCGACGCCGAGAACGTTGACATTCCGGCTGACGATATTCCCGGTCTGCTTGAGTTTGCGAAACAGAACAACGTCAGCATCACCGTCGTCGGCCCCGAAGCGCCGTTGTGCGCAGGAATTGTCGACGCGTTTCAGGATTCGGGTTTGCGCGCGTTTGGTCCGGACCGCGGTGCAGCAATGCTCGAAGGAAGCAAGGTCTTCTGCAAAAACATGCTTCGCGCCTCAGACGTTCCGACCGCCGAGTTTCATGAATTCCACGATGCCGCCAGCGCGGAGCGGTTTGTTAACGAACGATACGTCGAAACACCTGAGGATGTGCCGCTGGTTGTCAAAGCGGATGGACTGGCGGCCGGCAAGGGCGCAATCGTCTGCTCCAACAAAACCGAAGTCATGGAAGCGATCGATATCATCGCCAGGGAAAAACGTTTCGGCTCGCCGCGCATGATTATCGAGGATCGAATGCAGGGCGAAGAGGCCAGTATCCTGGCGATCACCGATGGCAAAACAATTTTGACTCTGCCCCCTGCCCAGGATCACAAACGCGCCCATGACGGTGACGCCGGTCCGAATACTGGAGGCATGGGTGCGTACTGTCCTACGCCTTCGATCGACGATGAGATGCTCCGCTGGGTCGAATCGAGTGTTCTCGTCCCGACGATTCACCATATGAAAAGATCGCGCAATCCGTTCCGGGGAATTTTGTACGCCGGAATGATGCTCACGCCACAGGGACCCAAAGTCCTCGAGTACAACGTCCGCTTCGGCGATCCGGAGTGTCAGCCGCTGATCATGCGATTGAAAACCGACCTGATCGATCTGATTGAGGCAACCGTTGACCGGCGATTGGGAGAGATCGGGCCGCTGGAGTGGGATCCGCGTCCGGCGATCTGCGTGGTGATGGCCAGCGAAGGATATCCTGATGCCTATGACAAAGGTCATGAAATTCGCGGGCTGGAAGAAGCGGCGAAGGTTCCCGATGTCAAAGTCTTCCACGCCGGAACGAAAGTTGATCCCGCTGATCCAACCGGAAAAAAAACCGTCACAGCCGGTGGTCGGGTGCTGGGCGTGACGGCGATGGGTGAAAATGTAGCTAACGCAAAACTCAGCGCTTACAAAGCGGTGAAGTGCATTCGCTGGACCGGCGCATGGTGTCGGAAGGATATCGCTGATAAAGCGATCACGATGAATATTTAGTTTAGTGGTTTGTCCAAAGCCCAGCCGTTTGGCGATAGCCACGGATACCTGCGAAAAACCGTGGCCGTCGCCAAAACGGCTTTGATAGCCGACCCGATTTCAGCTTTGTACAGTCAATGTCCCGTTGTGTACGTTGAACGTACCCGTTCAATTCTCCCGAACGGTTTGCTCATTGGATGGAAGACACGTATTGTCCTGAGAACTATCCGTTGATCGGACGTTTCATCTGCGAACCGAATATCGAACATCATATCGATCCGCAACTGATGGTCCGGACAGGGACATTCCTTTCCCGCAATATCCTGCAATGGAGCATCTGCGGTGGAATTTTCGGGCTGTTGTTTTTGATTGGATTTGCAATGTGTTTACGTTCAGTATTTTGTTACTAGCGTCATTTGGCAATGAGATACATCGCTGGAATCACATGCACAGAACAGGCCCTTTCGTCACATTCTTGAAAGACTTCGGAATCATCCAGGCACACAAACAGCATTCGATGCATCACAAACCGCCACATGACGGCTACTATTCTGTGATGACGTCCCAGGTGAATGCGGTTCCGGAACGGGTCAACTTCTGGCGACGACTCGAATGGCTGGTTGAAAAAACGACGGGGATCGCCCCCAAGCGCGAGGGCCGGCGCGATTCGCGACCCGCCAAAAAAGCGAAGGCCGCGTGAATTTGGTGGACGGCGGTCGAATCCGGAAAGCTACGGGTCAACAAAGTAGCATTGTCCGGGATTGACGAACTGGTTTGTGAGGCGGCAGATTTTTGTGAAGAGGCCGTTGAGTCGCCGGAGTCGAGCCAATGGCATCAGCCCGCTGGATTAAATCCGTCCTTCGTTGTTCAGTCCGGTTCAGTCGGAAAGACCGAGGATGAAAACGAGAACGCATTGGTGGCGGTTCGTTCAATACTCTGGCGGCTGTTGCCACTGGCAATCGCAGCAACGGTTTTGATTGGCATTTTTGTGTCCGTTGTTCGTACGCCCGGAACCGCGTCCGCCAATATTGCAGCCGAAAAAGTAGCGAGGCCAATCGCGGATTTGCAAATCCTTAACGAACAAAGCCGGCGTACGAACGAAATGATGCTGCAGACGCATGCGTTGGATTTGCGAACGTTGCAGTTTGAGCTGAAATGTATCGAGCACTTTTCCCCGACCGGCGACACACCGCAGGCCGTTGATGGATGCTGAGGCGCAGGAACAGGACGCCGGTAACGCCGAGCTTGATCGCTTTAACGGCGAACTCTGTGATCGGGCCGGTGAAAACGAGCGCTGTGCTATGGAAGAGGCACAACTCGCGGCGCAGCGGGCCCTACACGAGGCAGATCGCAATCAGGAACGCGAAAGCCGCCGGCTGGATCAGGAAATGCAACAGCGCACGCAGATGGAAGAGCGAGAATCAGAGATCGATGCGTTGCGGGACCAGATCGAAATGTTGCGTCGCGAAATCGAGGAGCTACGGAAGGACGGCGAGCGGCGGTAGGAGTTCGGAGCAACATGATGAACCTGGTGACGATTATTTGGAAACCCGCAGCGTTAGCAAGGGGCGCGTGGTAATCAAACAAGCCCGAACAACTCGAAACCCGAAGCGTTACCTACGCTCGGGTTTCCTTTTTTCTGCTCGCTGGAGCTCGCGTCCTCGCTAACGCATCGGGTTTCCTTTTTTCTGCTCGCTGGAGCTCGCGTCCTCGCTAACGCATCGGGTTTCCTTTTTTCTGCTCGCTGGAGTTCGCGTCCTCGCTAACGCATCGGGTTTCCTTTTTTCTGCTCGCTGGAGCTCGCGTCCTCGCCAACGCATCGGGTTTCCTTTTTTACAAGTTCAGATCATCAAACCAGCCCGGAGGAAACGGATTGAATTCATTTTCAAACGGGCTTTCTTTTTGCGCCTTGTCCGGATTTCGTTCAGCCGCGTCATCTCTTGATGAGGGTTTGTCCGGCGATTCAGACTGTTCCGTATCCGATGCGTCCGATCTGCTGGCCGGTATTGACTCGAATTCCTCAATCAGAGCCTGTGTCTCCGCATCGGTTAGCAGACCGGACGCATTTTTTTCGGTTTGTACATCCGGCGGAATTTTCGAATCGCGACGTTGAGCAATCTCGAGCACCCGGTCGAACCAGACGTCGCTATCTACCGCAGTTGCCCGCCGGGCTTTGGCACGTCGCTGGATTTGATGATCGCTGGAGACAACGGTTAGCGATGCTGGAACCGGATGTTTGCGGATCAGCTCACCAATCAACGTATCTGCATCATCATGATCGACCGCGAACACGACCTTCATTTTCTCATGCGTGAACTGATCAGAATCAACACCTGCGGGGCGTTTCGCGGAGTCAAACACGATCGTGGTCCGCTCGCGCACATTTGGCCTCAGTGCCGCAGCGAGTTCGCGAAACAACCGTTCTCTGGCTCGCTGCAACGCCCGACCATCGGCGCTACGGCCTTCGAGACCACATTGAAAAATCAGGTTGTAACCATCGATGATGATGTACTTCATGAACCTCAATCTATCATCCAGCGCATAAAAAAAAGCTCCGGCAGAATTTGCCGGAGCTTTTGATTTATTTGTGTAGGCCTAGCCAGTCGAATTAACGACGACGGCGAACCAGTCCGAGTCCGCCGATCAAAGCGAGAACAGCAAGCGAACCCGGCTCAGGAATGGCCGCCGAAACATTGGCTGAACCCGGTGTCGGAGTGTCAAATGTGATAAAGGCACCTGTTCCGTCAGGCGACCGGCCAACGGAATCAGTATCCTTGTCACCCAACGCACCCTCGTCAACGTAGACGGCTGTTGGATACAGGCCGGAAATGCCGGCATCTGCCGAATCATTTGTTCCGTAGTGAACTACATCAACAACTGACGCACCGGTAGGCGGCGCTGTGTCATTTGGGAAAGCGGATATGTCGCCCATGAACAAGACAACTGCATCAGCACCGTTCTGTAGCCCGTTGTTGCCGAAATTGATGTCTGCACCGGCGATGAGCGTATTCCCCAAAAGAAAGAATCCGTCGCTATCCGTGCTGAACCCATCAAGGTCGAACGCAAAAGTATCGTAGGTCAAATCATCGCTACCATTGACCCCAACAATTGAAAAACCGTCGAGTGACATATTGGGATCGCCCAGCAATTCGACGAATTCGAGCATGTCTGTGCTCACAGTATCGGCATCAAGCTCGTTGATTACTAAATCTGCCTGGGCTAAAGAGCCCATGGCTAGGACAGCCGCGATTGCGACGGCCAGGAAGGTGTTTTTCATGGGAATATCTCTTGTTGGAAAAACGGAAGTTAGGCTGTTTACGGCATTGAGGACTCGTCTAACCCCTTTATCCTACGCAGGCCTATCCTAGGCTGCAACTTATTCGAGGCGAAAAACAGCGACTTTTGTAATATTTTCACAAAAATTGGTACAGCATTCAGCAATCAGCCCAAATGAGCCATAATCGGCTTGTCACTGTCAATTCTCGATTAACACCAGTAACACCAGCCGAAACAACGACTTAGGATCACCAATCATGGACGGACAGATTCCCCCTCTTCCTCAACGATCCCGCACTAAAACGGTGGCTACGGTAGGCCCGGCATGTTCCTCGCCAGAAATGCTATCGGCTCTGATTTGTCGTGGGGTCAATGTTTTCCGGCTGAACATGGCACACGGAAAACGAGCAGATCACGAAACGGCGATCTCCAATATTCGTAGTGCCGCAGACCAGCTCAATCAGTCTGTAGGGATTCTGGTCGATCTTGCCGGTCCGAAAATCCGGCTCGGGCAACTCGCAGCCAATCCGCTGATTCTTGAGAACGGGCAAACCGTTTCAATTGTGCCTGGGGAAGCAACCGACAAAACGGATGAATTGGTGTGTCTCTACGAACCGTTAATCCAGGAAGTTAGCGTTGGCGATTCAATTGTGTTGGCTGATGGGATTGCGCGTCTGGAAGTGACTGAAAAATCAACCGGGAAATCCGGTGAGTGCGCGATTTGCACCGTGATCGATGGTGGTACGGTCCGCTCACGTCAAGGCGTCAATCTACCCGGGACGAACCTCAGCGTACCTGCCATCGGAGAGATCGACGAGAAAAATGCCGTCTGGGCCGTCGGACAGAATGTCGATTACATCAGTCTCAGTTTTGTTCGTAACGCCGGTGAGGTGAAGCAACTCAAACAGATCATCGCCGGCGCGGGCGGATCGGCTCAGGCGATTTCAAAAATTGAAAAGGCCGAGGCACTGGATCAACTGGAAGAGATCGTTAGCGAGTCGGACGGAATCATGGTTGCGAGGGGCGACCTCGGTGTCGAGATTGCGATTGAGAAAACTCCGTTGGCCCAAAAGCGGATCATTCGAACTTGTCTCCAGCATCGCAAGCCGGTGATTGTCGCAACGCAAATGCTCGAAAGCATGCATACGTCAAAGCAACCGACGCGTGCTGAAGTCTCTGACGTAGCCAACGCGATCCTTGACGGGGCGGACGCGTGTATGCTGTCCGGTGAAACAGCAATCGGAGAGTATCCGCTCGACGCGGCAACCATGATGCAGAAAATTAAAGTTGAAACGGAACAGATGTTCGCTGAACGCTCGTCGAAGATGACAGCCCACGATCGTGCGACGGGCTGGAGAATATCAGATGCCATGATTTTCGGTTCGGCTCAGATCGCGCGCCGGATCGAAGCGAAGATGGTCGTGTTTTGCAGTGTATCCAGCGAAATGGCGTTGAGAAAATCCAAACAGCGCGACTATGTACCGACCGTATGTCTGACCGATCACGAGCAGTCGTACCGGCGGATGAGCTTATACTGGGGTGTGAATGCCGTCCTGGTTCCGACAATGCCCGGTGCGGACCAGCTAAGAAGTTACCTCGATGACTGGGCCAAAGATCAGGGCGGCGCAGTTCCAGGCGATCCAATTGTGATCGTGCTGGATACCAATTTGCTCGCCGGAATTCAGGATACGGTTTGCGTGATGCGAATCGGGTAGGCAACACTACACATCATTAATCCAATAATCCCGGTCACATGAACAACAATGTTCGAAACGATCACCAATCGCCTTCGCGGGGCCGGGTTTTCGTTGTCGTCTTTCTGATGCTGTGCGGGCTGACCGCGATGTCGTTCTGGATCAGCCATTCGCCGTTGATGGATGATTTGCGCACCGGCTGGGCGGCGATGATCGCTGTGTCGCTGGCCAAATCCCGCTGGTCGCTGCTTTTTTCATGCACTTCTGGTGGGAGCGTGCCTGGAAATACGTGTTGACGATTCCCCCGATCGTGATGGGTGTTATTCTGGTGTTACTTATCATTCCCGATGCCGGTTAATCGGACTGAGCGTTACTCTCAGGACCGAACCAACGCGGCTGCAGTTTCGAATCACGGAAACGAATTATCGTCAGTCGGCTTTTACAGTTCTGAAGAGTAGAATCAATGTACGTCCCTTCTGCCGGAAGGGACGTACAGGACACCATCATGAATAAACCGGAACGCAAGATACTGTGAAGAAACCACTCTTTTTCTTTTTGATGCTGGGACTCGCCGCCAGCCTTGCGGTTGCAGCCATCTACTCATTGAAGGCGCTTGCTCCGGGCATGTCAGGTGCCGGTTCGTCCGGAAGTCCGGCGGATGATCCGGACCACCCCGGCGTCGCGTACCAGATTGTCCCCTGGAAACATTTGCAGTCCGTGCCTCGATTTTCGCTGACCGGTCAAACAGGCGAAACGTTCGACACGAAAAAGCTCGCTGGACAACCCTACGCGGTCAGTTTCTTCTTTGCCGAATGCTCGACCATCTGTCGCGATCTGAACAAACGAATTGCCAGCGTGAATGAACAGCTGGAAAATACCGACATGACTTTCCTCAGTATCAGTGTCGATCCCGAGACGGACACGCCGGAAGTTCTCGCGCGATACGCCCGGGATTTTGAAGCGACACCAGATCGCTGGGCAATGTTGACCGGCCCGAAACACGAAATTGAGGAACTCGGCGATCACGTATTTCGCGTCAATCTCACCAAAGAGTTTCACACTGACAATATCCTGCTGGTGGACAAATGGGGGCGCTGGCGGGACAGATTCAAATGGAATGACCCGTATGACATGGCACGGTTTGTCAAAGTCGCAAAGCAACTGGCTGAAGAAACCGAGCCGCCGTTGGATCAAACATTTAGAACGCGAAATGTGATGGCCGGACATGAACCATCCAACATCACCGACGTGCCCTGGATCCGCGAATTCCATTTGACGGACAGCGAAGACAACCCGTTTTACTCCCGTGATCTGACCGGCGAGGTTTGGATCGCCAACTTTTTCTTCAGCACCTGTCCGGGAATCTGTCAGCAGCAGAACGAGTATCTGTCTGCATTGACTTCGCGGCTAACCGATCATCCGGCAAAAATCGTCAGCATCACGACCGACCCGTCAACCGATACGCCCGACGTACTCGCTGCGTACGCGCGCAGGTTTGACGCGGATGCGCGGGATTGGACCTTTCTAACCGGAGACGACCTGACCATTCGCCGTACGAGCGGAGAATACTTCGGTGCTCATGCGAGCGACGGTCATCATTCATCGCTGCTGTTCGTCGTCGACAAATGGGGAAACGTTCGCGGCAGTTTTGACTGGCAAAAACCCGAACGGGAAGTCGCAATGATGGAGCTGATTGACGTACTCAACCCGGAAACTGTGCCGCCCGCTGAGTTTGAGCGTGACGACATGAAGTAGTATCCTGCCGCAGTTTGGTTTTCAGCCAGTACAATCAGCTGGTACCGCGATAGCCACGGTTGTTGAAGGGGCAACCGTGGCTATCGCCAAAACGGCTAATCTAGAATTGAGCTGCGTTAGATTACTACGCGACATCACTGTTCTGCAACACGCTCTGCGTCACCGCACGAAAGACATCGAGCTTTTGTTCAAACTCGCGCGTCTCGGCTTGGTACAGCAGCACCAGTTGAGAATCGTTCGTCGAAATCACGCGAATCTGTGCCGACACGACAAAGTCCAGGCAGTAAAAGTCAGCGTTGACTCCAACTGATTCGAACGGCGCGAAATCCGGATCTGCCTTCGTCATCTCGACCTCGTCATAGGTCTGCTTTATCGCATCGAGCGCATCGGCCAGCAGTGTTTCCGGATCAGCGTCCTGCGAGAACACCGTCAACGACCACAACCCGCCTTCGGGAGTTTCGATTGTGATGTGCCACGGCGGCGAGGCTCCTGACTGGTCGGTCAGCTTCCAGTTCCCGGGGTACATCAGTTGCAGTCCGTGATTGTCGTAGGTAGCGGTCATGTTTTTCCGGGAAGTTGCTTATTCAAGCAGCGTGATGATTGCGATATTCCAAACGGATTGCTTGCATGTATTTGCTATCGCAAGCGAGCAACAATTCCTGCTGATACGCAATTAACTGTCGAAAGGAATAATCCGTGTGCGTTGGAATTACCGATATGGTAACGAGCGGAGGACGTTGATAAAGTCCTGCGCGCCGGTTTCGTTTCACCTTTTGTGGACTCTTATGCAACTACTGAACCCGGCGAATTCCACCGAGTGAACTGGTTTGTTGCCCGTTTATGCCGCAATAATCTCATACCTGCCGCAGCTATTCTTGATTCTTTTGATTCTAATTGCCGCGATTACCTCCGCCATCGGTCGCCAAAAAAGGCAAGCGATGCTGTCGCTGCTGATCCTTGTTGTGATCTCGACCGGCGGGTGCGCCAGTCTCAACAGGCTAACTCCTGCCGCGAGCCGGGAAATTGCAGGTCACCGCCAGTGGAATCGTGGAGGTCAGGACGCGCTGGATAAGCGGAATTATGACAAAGCCCAGGAATGTTTCGAGCGAGCGATGTTGGAGAATCCGAACGATGCCCGCGTGATGGTCGGGCTGGCCGAATCGCTGGCCGGGCAGGGCGATTTGAATCGAGCGGTTAGCATCATGCAACGAGCTGTTTCGATCCAGAATGATCCAATGTTACAGGTTCGGCTAGGCGAAACGCACCTCGCTAACGGACAGTGGCTGCCGGCGCGACAAGCCGCGCAAACCGCAATTAGCTCCGGTCGTCAGCTCGCGCCTGCGTGGGTGCTGAAGGGACGCACCGAAGCAGCCAAAGGCAATCTCGCCGAAGCACTTTCCGATTATCAGCGCGCGCTGAGTCTCGACCCCGGGATGCGGGAAATGCAACTCGAGATCGCGGCTATTTATCATCAGCTTGACCAGCCGATGCGCGCGTTGTCGACTATCGAACAATACATGAGCGAATTTCCGGAAGACCGGATTCCTGAACGGGCAGTGATTGCAAAGGGTGTTGCGCTGATGGAATTGCGACAGTATCCGGCGGCCGTTGACGTATTGCAGGCTGCAACGCAACTCCCGGAAGCAACAGCAAATGCGTTTGTGTTTCTTAGTCGTGCCCAGTCGCTGGTCGGTGAAACGTCTCAGGCGCGAACGACGCTTGCGCGAACTCAGGCACGCTTTCCGGACGCCAACATTCCAGCCGATCCGGGCCTGGATTCGGTTGGCGATTTGCTGCAACCGGAGCGGACGGATGTTGCGATGTCATCGGCCAATCCAGAATTTCCCCGATAAACCGTCATATTCGTTAACGACGAACCCTGGTGGCTGCAAACTGCCGACAAATCTACTGCGGGGTTTCTGTTCTTGATCCATGCTTTGATTAGTCGTTTGGCCATAGCCACGGTTATCCGCAGAACACCGTGGCTATCGCCAAAAGGGACTCACTTTACAGTTGTTCAATACCATTTGGCGCGCCATATCACGCGACAGCAATCATCTTGCGATTGGAAAAAACATGTTACAAGGACAGGAAACGCATTCGTTTATCGACCGGCGCGACACAACTGCGCTGCCGGGTCCTCCGGGTCTGGAACGTCGTCAATTCTCCGACGGACGCGACGATTTATCTCCCGATGCCGCTGAACTTGGTGCCGCCATCGATCAGTACAAACTCGTCAATCGTAGACGCTATGTCTCGTGCGAGGAAATGCTCGGTATCATCACCGAGCTTGGCTACAGCAAATAGCGGTGACGATGCTCTGGTCGAACGAAGCGAATAACTGGTCTTTGCTCGCCCGGTAGAGTCGAGCCTGACCGACCGACCTGACAGAGATTGCTTTCTGATTACCTGATCGGTGCGCGCAATCGACTCACTTTGCAACAACAAGAAAAGCTCGGCATGTCGGCCGTGCTTTTGCTGGGGAAGAGAAATCGAAATTTCTGACAACACTGTGTTTGCCATTGGTTCTGCACCCATCGATTTCACTCATGCGGCACTGCTAGTACTGAGAGATGAAGGCAAGCTGTCGTTTGACGACCCGATCACAAATTACTTCAACAATGTGCCAGTCGACAAACAATCAATCACCATCCAACACCTGATGTCAGGCCAAAGCGGGTTGCGGGATTTTCACGATCCGTTTTCGATTCGCAGCGCACAAATGGAGCTGATCGTGAAAAACGAAGCAACATTGTTGCATCGGGCGTAAGCCAATGTTACGTCATTCGTCGATTGTCTTGACGTGCCCTGTCGTGATCAGGAATTCGGTCAGCCGCGGAATCATAATTGCCAGCGTAGTAAACGAGTAGATTGCAACGACGACCAGCATCACCGTCAAGTAGTTTCGCAGCATCAAACTGGTAATCGAAAAGAACATTGCAAACGGCAGCAGACCGGCCGCCAGCGCAAGCGCTGATGAGGGGTGGTTCCAGGCGAGGGCGACATATAATCCGATTGCTCCGCCCACGATGCAAGCCAGAAACGGAGTCAACTGCGCCTGAATATCGCCTGTGAATGAAACCATCATCACCATACTCGTGCCGACGCCAAGGAACAGAAAAAACACCGTTCCCAGGCTGACTCCGATTGCCTGCCGGCTGAAACCATACGACATACCGCTGTGGATTCCGAGCACCGCGACGAATAGATTCAAGACCGCCCAGCCAGCGACCAGGTAGGTCAGGTTTTCTCCTGTGAGCGCGTGATTCAACCAGAGGTAGATGCACATCGCGACCGGCAGCAGAATCATGTCGAGCGTGACAAACAGAATCCCGCCAAGCTTCCCGAACAGAAATTCTTTCGGCGAGATATCAGTCACCATCAGCAAATCGAGTGCGCGTCCGTCGCGCTCGGTTGTGATTGAGGTGACGGCCAGTGCGTTGACCATCACCAGGCTGACCAGCATGAACGGAGCGAGCGGCCTGGCAACGGCCGGAATCGAAACGCCGGCTTCGGCGGTTGTTCGTGTTGCCGCGCCGGACGTGACCATGGTGTACAACGCAAACGCCACGAAGGCTCCGAGAATCCAGTACATTGCGCGGATAAACAGAATCTTGCGCCCGTAGGCCCACGTACACATCTCGCGCCAAAGAACGGGGTTGTCCCAGACCTTGCGGCTTTTCCGGCTGGCCGTTCGCGAACGGTCATCGACGTGTCCGCCGCGCAGTTGTTCGTCGCGATCCTCGGCGTCCTGCTCGTTCAGTTTGCCGGTGATCGCGTCGAAGTCGTTGGTGATGCTTTCCTGTTGTCCGGGACGAACGTCACGACTTGGATTCCACCGCCGCACCCGCAGGATCGCAATCCCGCAAAGCGCTGCCGACACTGCCAGTGCGACACAAAGATAGGGCAGAACGTGTGCCGGCCAGGTGGTGGTTACGGTCGGATGGCTGGCTGCGAGAATCGCACGAATCGGGCTTGTCGCTCCGGCAATTGCCGCAGCATCCAGTCCGGCGATCCTGCCGCCGGTCATACCAACCGCTTCCCATGCCCCGATCCAGAACACGATCGTGATCGCAACCAGAGCGAGCGTTTGAAATGTTTTCTCCCGCCACAACGCAACGGTTGCGCCAAGGCTGCCGGCCGCCAGAACCGTGACACCGGTAACAGCAAACGTCCAGCCAACCTGCTCGAACGAAGTCCCGCCAAACAAAACGATCAGCATGAAGATCGGCATCGCGGTCACCATCATCACGCCGACACCGAGCAGACTGGAAAATAGTTTCCCGAGGACCAGTTCGCTATTCGACAACCGGCTCATTAACAGCAGGATGATCGTCTCGCGGTCCTTCTCGATTGCGATGCTGCTGGCGGCTTGAATCGCAGCCAGAAACATCAGCAGAGAAAGCTGCAACGGCGCGAGAATTTGAAACAGGATCGATCCGAATCGGGCCATGTCTCCGACGTTTCGGATCCGCTGTGTATTGACGAGTACAAGCCACGCGGTGCAGATCAGCAGCAACAATGCGACACCGTAAACCGTGCGCATCAAGTAGTGCCGCATTCGCCGCGGCGCAACGACGGCTTCTCGTGTGAAGACGGGTCCGACTAGCAAGACTGTGTTCCCTGGTTCGTTTGAGTGCGGTGTTGGCGGCGAATAAAGCATGATGATCGTATCGTTCGCTGCTGGCAAGTCACGTGGAATACGCTTCCAGCTTGTCTTCAGTCAGTCTGGTCCGGATGACAAGCTGGAAGCGTATCCCGCGATCATCTATAGGGTAATCGGCATGATGTTGCTCAATATTCGCTGAAAGATCTTGCTCAATAATTCGCTGAAGCGTGCAGCGGCGGCAATTCGCAATACGGTGTTTCGTCGGAAAAACAACACCATCGTGTTATCTCCGAGCCCGTTTTTCGTTTTGATGACGTACAATAATCATGTCCAGGCGGCACCCGGAATGGTGCTGCCGTCGATCCGTTTTGACCTTCGTGTACGTTCGGAGAAGCATTCGTGGCAAGACAACTCAAACTGATTTCACTGGTTGCTACAGCCGTCTCAATCGCTGCCGGTTTGCTCGCTGGCTGGATCCCGGGCAACAACGATACTCCAGCATCCGAAAATCGTCCGGTCAACGCTGCACATCTTGATGACGATGGCGACAACGGTGATTCTCTGGTTGATCGAGTTGCGATGCGTTACTCGGGCGATCTGTTTGACAGTGCAAATCTGCCATCGGAAGAAACGCCGGACTTTCAGCGGCATGTCGTTCCGCTGCTTGGTCGTCTGGGCTGCAACGGGCGCGCTGACGGCCGGCGATGAGAAACGGCTGGAGCGAATTGATGTGGTGCCGGATGAAATCACTGCGAAGGCGGGTGCCGAACCGGTTGCCTTGCAGGTGATCGCGCGATGGGCGGACGGTGTCAGCGAGGATGTCACCGATCTGTGCCGGTTCCAGTCCAACGATCCGGCTGTGGCTTCGGTCAACATCAGGGCATGGTCAGTTCTTCGACAACCGGCGACACATTTGTCGTCGTGTTTTACGACAACGCCGTTGCGCCGGTTTCGGTACTTCATCCACTGCCTGAATCACAATCCCGGTATCCGGCCAATACGCTCAACGCAACGCATACCGAAATCGACCGGCTGGTAATCGAGAAACTGAACAAACCGGGAATCACACGTTCACCGGTTGCTGACGACGCGACGTTTCTGCGCCGGATAACCCTGGATATTACCGGGACGCTGCCAACAGCGGACGAGGTGCGCCAGTTTCTGGCTGACGGGGACCCTGACAAGCGATCGAATAAAATTAATCGTCTACTGCGAACTCCTGCCTACGCAGCGACGCGGACCACGTTTCTGTGCGACATGACCGGAAACAATTCGATCGAGCTCAACCGGGTTCGAACAGCCGGTCGCGGTCCTCGCAGAAATGGTATGACTGGATCTACAAACGAGTTGATGAAAATGTCCCTTATGACCGGATTGTCGAAGGCATCGTCCTGTCATCCAGTCGAGAGCAGGACGAGTCGTACGTGGAATACTGTGAAGCGATGTGCGAATCGTATCGCGGAAAAACCGAGAGGCGATTCGGCGAAGGAACTGCGCCTTTCGCGGATCGGACCACGATGCCGTACTACTGGATGCGGCAAAGTTACCGTGACGGAACCAGTCGCGCAATCAGTTTTGCCCACTCATTCATGGGCATCCGGATCCAGTGTGCTCAGTGTCACAAACACCCGTTCGATCAATGGACACAAAACGATTTCATCCAGTTCTCGCGTTTCTTCACCGGCGCGACGATGACGAGGGTCCAGAACCAGAGAGGTGAAAAAGGAAAAGAGGTTAACGATTTACTGACCGCCGCAGGAATCCCGTTGAAGAATTTGCGAGGCGGAGATTTTCGAAAACAGCTTGTCACGGCGATGAACGGCGGACAGACCGTTCCGTTTCCCGAGTTGAAAATCCATCCGCCCCTTGTGGATCGCAAGGAACGCAAGAAGCAGAAGAACAAAAAGCAGAAATATTACACCGATGCGATTCTGCTTGGCAGCGATGATGTTGATCTGACGACAATCGAGGACCTGAGCCTGGCCAATCCGCCTTCCAACGGACCGTTGCTCGATTACCTTGCGGACGGTTTTGTTCGCAGCGGACACGACCTGAAATGGCTGCACCGCGAAATCGCCAACAGCACCACCTATCAGCTCAGCTGGGAACCGAATGAGAGCAACCGCGCTGACCGGCGAAATTTCTCGCATGCCATCCCGCGCCGGTTGTCCGCTGAAATCGCACTCGATGCCGTTCGGCAGGCGCTGGCCAACGGTGACCTGAACAGCAGGTTTAAAGAAGAGCTTGCCGGTCGTTCGATCGCGATCGCAGGTGTCGAACCGGACGCTGAACTCGGCAAAAATGCGAGACGCGGATTTGCACTGCAGGTTTTCGGACGTTCGACAAGAACAACCAGTTGCGACTGTGACCGATCGGACGAAACAAGTCTGAGCCAGACGATCTATCTCCAGAACGATCGCGACATTCACCAGCTCATCGAGCGTGAAGACCGCTGGGTTCAGGAGCTCCGGGCAATTCACTTTGAGTCCAACATCAACATTAAAGAACGGCGGGAGATTGTCCAGCTGGAGTCGAAAATTGCCAAACTGGACCGGAGGCAAAAAGAGCTTGCCGGAACTGACAAGAAAGCGAAATCAGAAAAACTACGCGACCAGATTTTCAAACTCGATAAGAAGCTGCGCGAACTCAAGCAGCGCCGTGCACGGCAAACCGATCCCGATGCAGTCAAACTGAATCCGCAGGGCGTTGTCGTCGAAGCCTATCTACGCACGTTGTCCCGGTATCCGACGGAAGCCGAACTCGAACGATGTCTGGCGTTTCTCAGCGACGATCCGGGGCTACGGCTGCCGGGTTGACCACAGGCGGTTTTCTCCGAATGGCCGGCGCTGGCATGATCAACCCGGGCGCGACGGCCAGGTCGGCGATCTTTATCGAACTCCCGGGCGGACCATCACATATCGATACGTTTGATCTGAAACCGGATGCACCTGCGGAGTTTCGGGGCGAGTTTTCCCCGATCGCAACCAATGTGCCGGGAATGCAGATCTGCGAACACCTGCCGAAACTGGCTGGACAAGCCGATAAGTTTGCGATTCTGCGAGGTGTTTCCCACTCGCTTGGCGCACATCCGCTGGGACAGAAGTTTGTGTTTTCCGGGAACAGGCCGACGCCTTCGGTCGAATACCCCGGGTTCGGGAGCATTGCCGCACGTGAACTTGGAGCCGGCGGGGACCTGCCGGCTTACGTCGCGATCCCCAAAGCGAGTCGTGGTCCGGGCTACCTGGGCGTGCAGTACGCTCCGCTTGCGACCAACGCAATTCCCCGCGCAGACAGACCGTTCAACGTGCGCGGAATTTCACTGGCGGGTGGTTTAGAAATTCAGGAGATTGAACGCCGGCGCGGATTGCTGAACGATCTCGATCAACGGTTCCGGGAAATCCAGGAGTCGGATACAATCAGAGGAATGTATGGCGATGATCCGTTCAGCCAGAGCTGTCTACTGGCCGGCCGCCTGGTCGAATCGGGCGTCAGGTTTGTAACGGTTTCGCTTGGCGGTTGGGACACGCATAACGAGAACTTTACGAAACTCAAAGAAACGCTGTTGCCCAGGCTGGACGCCGGGGTTTCGGGTCTGCTGGCGGCGCTGGATGCAAAGGGCTTGCTCGAAACCACAGCAGTTTATGCGACCGGCGAATTTGGCCGGACCCCGAAGATTCAGGAGCGTGCCGGCGCGGGCGGCGGACGCAATCACTACCCGCGATGTATGTGCATGTTGATGGCGGGCGGAGGAATTCGCGGCGGTCAGGTGATCGGCGAAAGTGACGCCACTGCAGCCGGACCCGCCGATCGGTTGATCAATCCGGAAGATACAGCCGCCACGTTTTTGCATACACTTGGATCGATCACACTAAAGAATACGACACGAGCGTTGGACGCCCGATCACGATCATCCGCGACGGCGAGGTGTTGACGGAGATGTTCTAGCGAGGTCGGAACAGGATCCGTGAGTCACCTTGTTAACTACTCTTTATTTGTTGTTCCTTGTTATTGAGCTAGCACTTTCCGCCTTGAGACCCCGGCACCCGCCCTGTATCGTCCGCTTCGATAATATGGCAACTCCAGCAGGGCTCAACTCATGGCTCCTCAAACTGCGGCTCCTCAAACGGTCGCTGTCCATTCAGTAGCAACCCGGTCCTTCACACTGTTGGTTGTTGCGCTGATGTTGGGAGCAACGGGTTGCCATCTGCGGCCGGACCCTGGACCACCGGGATCGATCGGCGCTCAGCGTAGCCGGTTCGTGCTCAACGATCCGTATCCACGCGATGACCTCGGTCCTCCAATCGTCGGTGGTCGTCCCCTGGGTTTCGACCTGCCGCCGGGCGAAGCTGTCAACTCGCAGATCGCTCCGTCATCCGGGTACCACCGCAACAAACCGGGCTTTCTTCAGAGACTCCAGCAATATCATCTGCAGAGTTACGGACCGGGATATCAAGGCCAGCCGATTCCCGGTCAGGGCTATCCGGGATATTGAAACCTGGTTTGCCGCGAACTCCTCTTTTTTTGGAAACCCGACACGTTAGCGAGGGCTTGGTCTCTGACCACGTGTCCCTTGCTTATGGGCGAGTCCCATGAATTGCAACGTCCAAGCGCTGGTGAGTACCCTCGGTCTGCGCATTCTGTTTGTTACTTCTGATTGCGATTTATCCCATGCTCTTGCAAAACGTAACTGCCCAGGACGGGAGTCGTTCAAAAGTGAGCTGAATGGCCGCTAGCCACCGGTTGAGATCGGTTTAAGCCTTTTGCGGCAATGCCGGCGGCTAGCGCCGAACCGCTCAGTTCATCGGCCCATTTCAGGGTCCTTCCTCAGCCCGCCGGCTCTGCCGGTGGTTACTGATTCGCCAGCTTCTTGAGCACTTCGATTCCCGCGTCGAGTTTCTCGTCGGACGCGGCGTATGAAATTCGAAAGTGCGTGTCCCGATCACTGAAGATGCCGCCGGGTATAATCATCAGGTTGTTTTCGATCGCCTTCGAGCAAAAATCGCTGGCTGACATATCGACGGGGACTTTCGGGAACAAATAAAACGCGCCGCCGGGAGTCACGATTTCGTAGTCGTCCTTGAGCCCGTTGATCATCCGGTCACGCTTTTTGCGGTATTCATCAACGTGGTGCGAAATGTCAGTCTCCATCGCAACGGCCGCCGCCCACTGAACCGGCTGCGGAGCGCAGACAAATGTGAACTGCTGGACCTTGATCATCGTGTCAATGATGTCGGCTGGACCATGGACCCAGCCGATGCGCAGCCCGGTCATTGCGTACGACTTTGAAAATCCATCAATCACAACGGTTCGTTCGTTGAAATTTGCAGCCGAGGTGTGTGTCTGGTCGTAGGTAAACTTGCTGTAGATTTCATCCGAGACCAGGCAGATTCCTTTGTCCTCCGCCATCTTCGCGACGGCTGCGATCTGTTCGTCGCTGTAGCAGACACCGGTCGGATTGGACGGGCTGTTGAGAATGATCATCTTCGTGCGGTTGTTGATGGCGTCCTCAAGCTGATTCAGGTCGATCTTGAAGTCGGGATAGGTGCCGATTCTGACCGCTTTTCCGCCAGCGAGTTCCACCAGCGCGGGATACATCACAAAGAACGGATCGAAAAAAATCACTTCATCGCCGGGGTTAACCAGCGAAAGGGTCGAAAGTAGCAATCCGCCGCTGGTTCCGCTGCAAATGAATGCCTTGCGGTCGGCGTGACCGAACTGAGCATCGATTTCGGCTTGGAGTTTTTCGCGGACAACGGGCATACCCTGAGTCATCGCGTAACCGTTTTTGCCGTCTTGAATCGCTGCGATCAGTTCATCTTTCACGGGCTGAGGCACATCGAAATCAGGCTGACCGATCGAAAGATTGATCGGGTCTTTGAGTTTTGCCGCAAGATCGAACATCTTGCGAATGCCGCTTGAGCTGAAATTTTTTGTGCGATCGGCGATCCACTGTTCGAGTACGGGCATGAGTTGGTTCCTGTATGTATTGGCGACGTGTGCGGGTTGATGACACGGGTACTGGTTTATTGATCGATGTCGGAATTGCCGATCCGCCATGTCGCAATCCCGCGATGGATGATTGCTGACTGACCTGGCCGGATTTGAGTTTATTGATCGAGGGAACGGGCGAAAGGTTGTACGATTCGGGGCGTGAACTTAAGATTAACAATGCGCTAACAATCGTTCTCAACCGTACGCACAAAATCGCTTTTACCCCGCCGGAACATCCTGAATGAGCGAACTCCATCACGAGTGCGGCGTGGCCGCAATTTACCATTTGCAGGGCCGGGGCGTCAGTGATCTTTGTCCCGGCGACGACACCAGCGCAGCGTCGGGGCTGATCCCCCGGATGCTGCTGGACATGCAGAATCGAGGCCAGTTGTCGGCAGGAATGACACGTTATTCGCCCGATGCGGAAAACGGCCAGCTGCTGGACACCTATCGCGAACTCGGATCGGTCCACGAAATTTTCAGGCTCTCCCACAGTGCGAAAGCAGAAAGCCTGATGCGTCAGTATTCGGGCCATGCAGGAATCGGTCACGTTCGCTACGCGACTTGCGGAAAGACGGACCGCAGTTACGCTCAGCCGTTTGAGAGCCATCACTTCAATCGCAAACATTGGTTCAGTTTTGCGTTCAACGGGCAGCTGGCGAATTTCAAGGAACTTGCCGGCCAGATGCTCTCGTCGCCCGACCATCACATGGTCCGCAACACCGACACCGAAGTTCTGCTGCACGAATTTGTCCGCGAGCTGGAGGGCAGCGTGGACTTGTCACTGGTGGATATGATGCGGCGGATCGATCGCCGGCTGGATGGAGCGTATTCGCTGGCGCTGATGAATGCCAAAGGCGAGTTGTTGATTGCGCGCGACCCGCTGGGAATCAAACCGATGTGTTACGCCGTCAGGAGACCCTTGTTCGCTGCGGCAAGTGAAAGCGTTGCGCTGGTCAATCTCGGATTCGAGCGATCGGAAATCGAATCGCTTCAGCCGGGGCATGCGATCACAATCATTGACAACGAAATCAATATTCAACAGTTCGCGGACAAGACCGGTCGCGCGCATTGTTTTTTCGAGTGGGTTTATTTTGCCAATGTTGCCAGTACGCTTGATGATCGCAGTGTTTATCTGGCTCGTACAGCACTCGGAGCCGAACTTGCCGAACTGGAAAAACGCAATCCGGTCTTCGAGATTGATGACGATACGATTGTCGTTCCAGTCCCGGACACGAGTAAAGCAGCCGCCGACTCGATGGCGTACCACCTCGGCGTCCCCTCCCGCGAAGGCTTGATTCGCAATCGTTACAGCGGACGCACGTTTATCGAAGCCGGTCAGGCCAAACGGGCTCTCGCAGCGCGGCGGAAATATACGCCTCTGCGTGAAGTGCTCGACGGCAAACGGGTGATCCTTGTAGAAGATTCAATCGTTCGCAGCACCACCATGAAAGCGCTGCTGGAGCGGATCAAGGAAGAAGGCGGAGCGAAAGAGATTCACGTTCGCGTCGCGTGTCCTCCGATCGTCGCGCCGTGTTACTACGGCATCGATATGTCGACGATCAGCCAGTTATTTGCGCCGAACTTTTTTCCACCGGGCGAGGGGATGACGCCGGAGATCGAAGTTCAGATGGCTGAGAAACTGAAATGCGATTCGCTCCGTTATCTGCCGGTTGAGTCCGTGGCCCGCGCGATCGGGGTCGGCACTGACGAACTTTGTCAGGCCTGTATCACAGGCAACTACCCGACGCCATCCGGGCAGAAGCTGTATCAGATTGATCGGGAGGGATACCTTGCCGGAAAAAAGCCGGAGTCGGATCGCGCTTATGATCTCAAAACGACGAACGTGTAGCGCTGGCATCCTGCTGACGATATTGACTTATGCACGCGTCGGCAGGATGCCAGCGCTACACGTTCACTTCAAGAACTGCGCCCGAAAAACGGGATGATCATTTTTTCGCATTCGCCGTTCGAAATGAGTCCGGTAGTCGAGATCATGTTCGGGTTGTCGAACAGGAACTTCCTGCGGGCCGTTCAATGTTGAATGCCCGGCCATCAGGCCGTACGTCTCTTCAAAATATTCTTCGACGTCGGTCCAGAAATGGAATACGCCGCCTGGGGAAAGCACGCGTTCGATGTCACGGATAAAGCCAGGCTGCATCACGCGGCGGCGGCGATGGCGGGCCTTCCACCACGGGTCGGGAAAGTAAACGTGCACGGCTTCGGCACATCCGTCCGGGAAAAACTCGTGGAACAGTTTCAGCCCGTCGCCCCGGAACATGAATGCGTTGTTGCGACCTTCACGCGCCAATCGGTATGCGGCAAACCGACAGTATTTATTCGAAATCTCGTTTCCGATGTAGTTGCGACCGGGATCGTTGCCGGACTCACGAACGATGAACAGCCCTTTGCCGCTGCCGACTTCGATCTCCAATGGACGCGGCACATCGAACAGCGATTGCGGGTCAAACGGCGCAGCAAGATCGTCGACTTCACCAATCAGGCTGGAATAGTCTATTTCGGGATTCATTTTCGGGAGGAGTCGGCGGCCCATGATGCTTCGGCCAAATCAGCCGGGAGTTTTCCAAAATTGGTGGCGGAGAAATTGCAATCCAATCCAACACTATGCCGACCGGACTTCGGCCCTGGCGAGAATTAGATTGCCTTCAATTAGTTTGCCAGCCCCGCCCTGTTGGCCAGGCTGGCAACGAAAAAAGCCCGATGGCGATCAAACGCTCTCGGGCTCTGTTTTCAGGTAGTGCAGATGATCTGCATAACAAACTACGGAGTTTTGATCTTCTTGTTTTTTGCTTTGCGCCCGCGGTTGTTGGCGGGACGTTTTCCGTGGTTTGCTTTTTTTACTTTGTGACTTGGCTTGGCCATCTTGATTCTCCTGTTCCGGTATTCCGGAATGATTCGTGTGATCGAGTTCTTATGTTATCGGTTTTTGGACCCGCTCAGATTAGCAACCGGGCCGATTTGACAAAAGGTCTTATGCAGATAATCGCCGGAAACCGTGAAAAGTCAGGTAAAATCGAACATGGCAAACGAAACGACATGCCACGATCTAAAAATCTCCCATCATTTCCCCGTCTTTCCGGTTGCCGAGGTTGTTGAACAACTTCGGATCGATCGATTGTCGCAAGAAAGTAACGCCGCCACCGGCAAGAACAAATTGAGCGCCCCCCGGGTGGTAACTTCCAAAGCCTCCGACGATCTCGACCTCGGGCTCTTCATGCAGGCCGTCGTTGCGTTCTTGTTTCCAGAGATATGAAACATCGACCAACTCGCCGGTGTTTCTCAACGTCGCCCGCGTGCCCGATGCCCAGCCGAGGCTGGTATCCAGAGGCAGGAATTCACCGACAAGAATCGTATTGCAGCCGCCGTCAGTGATCTCGCCATACCGAATCTCGCTGTTCAAAAACAAGACGCCGTTATTGTCTTTGTCGATCGGTGTTTCGCTTCCATGGTGGCAACCGGCGTAATTCGAAAGTCCCGCAGTCCCGTCGTTATTGGTGGTGAGGAAACTTGAAGGACAAACGTACGTTGGAATCACCTTTTCCCGAGCCGGAGCATTTTTCGCTGCGTAGGCCCCGGCCTCGTTGTCAAAATGATTGGCGATCCCGAACTGCTCGACATAGGGCAGCAACTGAACCAGAAAACTCAAATGCTGTCCCTTAATTGGTATTTGAGCAAAAAGCGACAAATGGCTACCTCTCTGAGTTACTTCTCACAGTACTCAAGGAGGAAGCCAAATGTCACGTCACAATTTGACAGATCGAGAATGGAAATCAATCCGGTTTTTTTGCCGGCGGAACGAAACGGTCGTGCTGGCCGCCCCTGGAAGCCGCATCGACAATTACCTCGCAATGGTTCACATCGCAATCGCCAGAATGATCATCAACCGGGATTAAGGGATAGACCCTGCGTCAACGATGACTTCCTCGAAAGCATCCGTCACCCCGAACATTACGTGCAAATGGGACAGAGTTTCGAATCTCAAATCCTGCTGGTCCCGGTTTACGATGACACACCGCTGATTTCAAAGCACCTGCAACATTTTCTGGCGGAAGCAGCGAGCCATCATCAGTTCAGGCGAATTCAGCTGCCTGCAGCCGTTTCGACATCGAGCGGAAAATTACACTTTCGATGCGGCCCTGATGGTCGATCGCGAATCTTTGTTGCGATCAAATGAAGCGGAAGTTCTGATCCGGCCTCAATTGTCCGTCGCGGGAATCCCGGCGGGGCTGAATTGCTGGAAGACATCCGGCTGGAAATCACTTCGACCGATCTGGAAGGCCACCGTTCCACTCGATCGTACGCCGATCTGAAATTGTCAACTGCTTCGGAAACGACGTGCCGATTTATCGTGCCGCCCCGTTTGAATCATGTGTCGATGCGGCTGACGGCAAAAGTGAATAACATCAGCGGAAACCGGACTGACGAACTCGCCGTTGCACGCAGCCGGACGATTAATGAGATCGACAAAACGGATGTGATTCAAGATCTGCATTTGATCCCGCACGCCGGCGGCTACTCGCTGGAAGTACTTGGAAAATCAGGAGAGGTTCGACCTGCTCAGGCCGTTCGCTTGAAACTGAAAGCCAAGGGAATCGAACGTACCGTCCGAGTTTCAGTACTTTGACGACCTCGCGGGCGTCTGGCGTTTGCTCGGTTCGTTGAGCGGTGATGCGGCCGGTGAATTCAAGTTTGTGCCCGACTGGCCGGAATTTGATGACGAAAAACGGCTGGAGCTGTACACGAAACACGCCTGCCACGAACTGAATTTTTTCCTGATGAAAAAAGACCCCGAGTTCTTCCGAGCCGTGGTGGTCACGCACATCCGAAACAAACGTGACCAGACGTTCATGGATCACTACCTGCTTGGAGACAACCTCGCCGAGTTCCTTGAACCATGGTCGTATTCGCGGCTGAACACCGTTGAGAGGATTCTTCTGGCTCAGCGAATTGAAGAGCAGACACAGAACATTTCGCGAAACATCGAAGAAGCTTTACCAGTTGAACCCGACACCAGGGGCGATGTTTGGATCTTACTTTGATACGTCATTGCGATTCTCCTCGATGGACCGCAATGAAGGTGGCTGGGACCATAAGCGCGACATGCTTCGTCGCGAGCGTGGCGACGGAGATGACGACAGCATGCCCGATCTGGAAAAGAGCGTTGTCGACAAATGGGCGGATTGCCGGACGGGCCCCACAAGATTCGCCTGCATCGCCTCCTGTTGTAATGGGTGCACTTTCGATGGATGAACAATTTGAAAAGGACGCAGGGAAACCCGTCCGCGCAATTGAAGCGATGGAAGAGAGCCTCGATGCCGAGTCACTTGGCCTCGAACGAGCAAACAAAAACAGCCAGTTGGGCGACGTTGCTGGTGGAGCGGTTGTTGGCGGAGGGGTTGGAGGAGGCTTCGGAGGGCGCGGTGAGTTCAAGTACGTTCCAGGTCAACAGGGACAGGGTATGCGGCTGGAAACACGAACACGCAGCTTGCCGTTCTTGACCTTCCGTTTGAAGGCGACGAACACAAATTCCAGTACGCCGATGCGGAGATGACACTCGAGCCCGCCGGTCCGGTTGTGGTCCTTCACCAACAGGTGCGTCCAACTCTGTTTGATCAGGAAAACACAACGATTCTGGTCAGCGAAAACTTCTTCCAGAAAAACGACCGCTACAAACACGAAGACGGTTTGAAGATGGACAAGTTTGTATCGGGCGAGTTCTACGCGCACACGCTGTATGGCGGCCAGGTTGTGATCACAAATCCGACCTCGACTCCGCGCCCGATCGATCTGCTGGTTCAGATTCCCGAAGGAGCAGTGATTGCGAGCGGTTCACAGGAAACTGATTCAATGCCCCTGGATCTGGCCGCGTTCAGCACACAAACGTACGAATATTTTTTCTACTTTCCGACTGCTGGCGAATTTACTCACTTCCCAGCTCACGTTTCAACCGGGGAGAAAGTTCTAGCCGTCGCCGGACCGGTGGAATTCAATGTCGTCGACCGACCGCTTGACGTGGACGAGTCGTCATGGGCATACATTTCGCAGAACGGGACCGACGACGAAGTGATTCGTTATCTGAATACGAACAACATCCAGCGAACCGATTTGAACCGGACCGAATGCAAACTACAGTTCGATTATTGCGACGCCTACATCAATTTCTATCTGGAGCAACCCGGATCAGCGATGACCAAAGCGGAGAAGTGGAAGGACTACCCCGTATTACACTGGCGAAACCGGTTCCGGAATATCATCGCGCAGGCGAATGAGATCGAAACGGGAATGGCGACGGTGACCGACCGGACGGTTTCTCAATGATTCGCCCGAACATGACGCAGACGATTGCACTGGACCAACCGGATGAAGGTGAAGGAGATGAAGACCGGTTGGCAAAGGGAACACGCGAGTTTGCGATTCCTGCCGAGTTCGTACTTTGAAAACTCGTTGACAATTCAAATGATCGAGAAGTATGGCCAGCTGCGACTCACCGACGACTCGAGCGGAGCATCGGTTGCGGGCGCGTATGTGAAAGTCTACGCAAAGGATGCGGGCGGTACCGTCCGGTTCCACAAAGACGGGTACACCGATTTGCGAGGCCGGTTCGATTACGTTTCGCAAAGCAATAACTCGATCGACGCGATCCCACATTTTATCCCGGTTCGATTTCGGGCACATCACCCTCGACTGCCAACCGCCCGTCAGTCGCGGCTTGAATTTCCCCGACTGACACACCCGGTGCACGCTCGACAAGCTTGAAGCCTCCGTCGGTCACGTCGAGCACAGCAAGGTTGGTGACGATCCGGCTGACGCAGCCGACTCCTGTCAGCGGCAACGAACACTTTCGAAGCAGTTTCGATTCGCCGCGTTTGTTCGTATGCATCATTGCCACGATAATGTTTTCCGCCGAAGCAACCAGATCCATCGCTCCGCCCATTCCTTTGACCATCTTGCCGGGAATTTTCCAGTTGGCAATGTCGCCACTGTCCGAGACTTCCATCGCGCCGAGTACGGTCAGCTGAACGTGCTTGCCGCGAATCATCGCAAAACTGGTGACGGAATCAAAGATCGAACCTCCGGGCAGCAGCGTGACCGTCTGCTTACCGGCGTTGATATAGTCAGCGTCCTCTTCGCCCTCGAACGGAAACGGTCCCATGCCGAGAATCCCGTTCTCCGATTGAAACACGACGTTGATCTCTTCGGGCACGTAGTTCGCGACCAGCGTCGGGATACCGATTCCGAGATTCACATACCAGCCATCTCGCAGTTCCTGCGAAATTCGTTTTGCGATTCCAATTTTGTCCAGCATGTTTTGTCCGCTTGAAATATTGCGTTGCGCTTTTTCTCAACCTGTGGCTTGTCAACGTTGTCGAACCGTTCGCTGCTCGATTCGTTTTTCGAAGATTGCTCCCTGAAAAATTCGCTGCACGAAAATTCCGGGCGTGTGAATTGTATTCGGATCCAGCCCACCCGGTTCGACAATCTCCTCAACCTCGGCAACCGTGATTTTCCCGGCCATCGCCATCGCTGGATTGAAGTTGCGTGCGGTTCCTTTGAACAGCAGGTTTCCGAACCGGTCACCCTTCCACGCTTTCACCAGAGCGAAATCCGCTACCAGTGCGCTTTCCAGGATGTGGGGTTTGCCGTCAAAATCCTTGACCTCTTTTCCTTCCGCCACTTCAGTGCCGAACCCGGCCGGCGTGTAAAATGCCGGGATGCCCGCGCCTCCGGCATAACAGCGTGCGGCAAGAGAGCCCTGCGGAATCAAATCGACTTCAAGTTCGCCGCTGAGCATCTGTCGCTCGAATTCGTCGTTTTCGCCGACATACGACGAGATCATTTTCTTGATCTGCTTATTCTGGAGCAGCAAACCGAGCCCGAACTCATCGACGCCAGCGTTGTTGGAAATACAGGTCAGACCCGAAACTCCCGATTCGACCATCGCTGCAATACAGTTTTCCGGAATGCCGCAAAGCCCGAAGCCGCCAATCATTAGCGCCATATTGTCAGCCAGGCCTTCAATTGCGGCGGCGGCCGAGTCAACTAGTTTGTTCATATCCGTTCATTTCCGGAAAAGCGGTGTCGAAATGGACCGGATGCAGTTCAACCGGGTAAATTCAATTTAGTGCTGGCATCGACGGCTTACAACCACGCAGCAACCTCCCTGGGTGTGAGCGGTTCGGTGCTAGCCGCCGGTTTTGCGGCAATACGTCCATCGCAACCCGACCGGTGGCTAGCGGCCATTCCGCTCACCAGTTCGCTCAGCCACTAACGTCCACGAACAACCAATTGCATAGCCACTTGGCGGGATGTGTACATCTGTATATAATAAACATATAAATAGCGACGCCCAGGGATGAGCCGACGAGCACCGAAATTCAGATTGCGGTGTCTGAAAACAGAGCCGAAACTCGAGCCAGACAAAAGAAGCATCGACCATGTTGCAGGACAAACTCACCACGCGTCAACAGACTATTTTCGATTTAATCCGCGAAAAAATCATCGAAGAAGGCTACGGGCCGACCATTCGCGAAATCGCCGAAGTCATGGGCTACAGCTCGCCCAACGGCGTCGTCTGCCACCTCAAAGCGCTGGAAAAGAAAGGGCTGATCAACCGCGCCAGCCACAAATCCCGCTCGATCACGTTGACCGAGGAAGCGTCGTATGAAACGTCCGGTTTGCCGCTCTCAGGAATCGTTTCTGCGGGTGCATTAATGGAAGCGGTCGAAGATGTTGAACGCATTGATGTCGGCGATGTCTTCGGCGGGCGAGGCGATTTTGTCTTGCGCGTTGAAGGGGACTCAATGATCGACGCGCAGATTGCGTCCGGCGATCTGGTTGTCGTTAAACGCGCGCGAACCGCCGGCAAGGGCGAAATCGTTGTTGCCCGGACTCCTGATGGAGAAGCGACTCTCAAATACTGGTTCCCGGAAAAGAACCGCATCCGTTTGCAACCTGCCAACAAGCGGCTCAAACCAATCTATTCGCGGGACGCCAAAGTGACCGGCGTCGTGATCGGCGTCATCCGGCAGCTGCGCTAGAAAAGACGATAGTGTGAGCGCGGAGACCGTTGACGCGCAACTTCTGCACCCTCCCCTCGGAAGGGTCGGACGTAGTAGCGGTCGGGGAGGGCGCCCGCGCAAAACCAATAACTCTTCAGCTCAGTATCATCGTCTAGGCAGCGCGACGATTCTTGCGAGCTGCCTTTTGAAGTCGCTTCCGTTCGGCGCGAGTCAACTTGCGCGGCTCGGTTGACGACATCGAGAGAATTTGCGAATCGCTATCCGTCTGTTCGTTCGCATCGTCGCGAATCTCTGCTCGCGGTTTCATTGGAATGTTCTGTGTCGGCTTGGGAACCGGTGGCCGGGACGGCTTGGGCACAGCGCGGCGCGAACCAGCTGACGGCTTGGATTTGTCCGGAACAAGATCGATCTCGTCCGCAACCTTTGTCTTTTTCTTTGCCCGCTTTGACTTTGAAACCGGCTTGCTGGAATTTTTTGTCGAGGATTTTCCGGAAGTTGACTTTCCGGATTCGGACACTTCGTCCGTTTCATCTGCCATTAGTTCGGGTGTAGCCGGCTTACTCTTTCTGGTCGCTGATTTCGGTGTTTTTGTTTTCTGCGCTGCTTTCGTTTTCTTCTTTACTTTCACATTCTTTTTGTGGACGGCCGAAGCGACCAGCCCCTGAGCCGTCAGGTACACGAAGCGAGCATAGAATAAATGGCCGAGAAACAATGCGACCGTGCCAAACAGAACAAGGTTTCCGCGCGTGACACTCTGGTCCAACACCGTCGATTCATGGACTGCGGGTATTTGCATCAACGCGGCCGCCGACCACGCGACCCAGACCAGAAGAATCAGCCCGACTGCACTTTTTGACTGCCGTACTTCCACCAGGCCCCGGATCACCAGCGCTGCGAGGGCTACCAGTTTCACAATTGCGATCGTCCAGACGCCGGTACCGATGGATGAACTAACAAACGCGCCGGAAATATTGATCGCGATCTGCCGCAAGTCGACAACGCAGTTCATGCTGGCCACAAACAACAGCGCCGACATCCACAACCACAGCCGATAGCTGCCGCTGTAGTCATCGCAGCGGTGTTGACGCAATGCAAAAATCTGCAAACTCGCCAGCCCGGTGATGATCAGCAGAAACGACTTGAACCAGTTCGACAAAGTTCCCGATCCGCCGATCGATGCAGCTTGAACACCTGCATCACCGATCACCCGGCTCCAGTTTCCTGCATTCGCTGCCAGAAAATTCAAACCGGCAATTGCTGAAAGAAGCGCCAGCATGACCAGAGCACAGGAGAGAAACCGTTTCGGAATCAGGTCGGTGGTCTTCTTCTGGTGGCGGCGGTTTGCGCTTTGGGTGTAGGTCCGGCCTTCGGGTTGCAAAGCTCCGGACACGTCGCTGGAAACAGAGCGGGAACGCCCGGTTTTGCCCGAACCAGTTGACGCAAGTTCACTCTGACCATGAAGTTGTGCGACCTCATGATTGACAACTCGCCGGCGACGCTGTTGGCCGGTGTTACGCATACCCACTCGATTCTTCCCTGAAACTAAAGTGCATTCCCAAGGGTTCATCGGCATTCTCAGGTAGATGACTTGATGAGCTAGCTGAGGTCTCCGTGGGAGGCTGCTACATTGATCTCGCGTTTTGTCCAACACGCGGTAACGGGCGGGCAGGGTCCGGATAATTATTCACATTTAATTATTCCCCCCTCATCTTGTCGGTGTTTCGACAACTGCGGCGGTCAATTCATGAGCCCGCATTCGTCAGACAAGCTGGAAGCACTATCCCACGTGCCCGGCGCTCGAATAGAATCGTGCCTTCAATCAACGCCCGCGTGACATTCAACATCCGCCAGAATCCAATGACCGTTCGAACTCGATTTGCCCCCAGCCCGACAGGTTACCTTCACATCGGCGGCGTCCGGACGGCGCTGTTTAACTGGCTGCTCGCACGGCAGGCGGGCGGGCAGTTCATTTTGCGAATCGACGACACGGATGCCAACCGGAATGTCGAAGAAGCGCTCGCGCCGATCCTGGATGGGTTTCGCTGGTTGGGAATCGACTGGGATGAAGGGCCGGAAGTCGACGGACCCCACGCTCCGTATTTCCAATCCGGCCGCCTGGAGAAATATCAGGCGGCGGCCAAGCATCTGCTTGATGCCGGACTGGCGTATCGCGACTACGCTCGGCCTGAAGAAACCGCCGCCGAGCGGGAATCGGCCGAAAAAGAAAAACGGGACTTCATCTACAGCCGAAAATGGATGGCTGAGACCGATGAGGACGCTGCGCGATTCGAAGCCGAAGGCCGCAAGTTTGTAGTCCGTTTGAAAATGGCGCGCGAAGGCAAATGTGAGTTCCACGACCTCGTTCGCGGTGATGTCTCATTTGACTGGGCGCTGGAGCAGGACCATGTAATCCAGCGCAACGACGGCACTTGCCTCTATCACCTGGCCAACGTCGTGGACGATCACGATTTCGAAATTACGCATGTCGTCCGGGCAGTCGAGCACCTTTCCAATACTCCCCGACAGATTTTTATTGCTCAGTCGCTCGGCTACGAACTGCCGACCTATGCTCACCTCCCCTTCGTCGCGGAACCGGGCAGCAAAAACAAACTGAGCAAACGCAAGATCGAGCAATATTTAAGGAACCGCGACTTCAAATCGTTGTATGACGGTGGTGCCGCCGTCGCGTCACGAATCGGCCTGAAAACTGATCCGGCGACGTTCAATCCGGTGCTTGTCGATTTTTACAAAGAGATTGGATTTCTGCCCGATGCAATTGTGAACTACCTGCTGCTGGTTGGATGGTCGCTCGATGACAAGACCGAGGGCTTTACGCGCGAGGAAATGTTGCGTGACTTTTCGCTCGAACGCGTCGTCAAATCGACCGCGAGTTTCGACCCGCAAAAACTGGTTGTGTTTCAGCAGCGTTATTTTGACGCGCTGCCGGCGAAGCAAAAGGTTGCCAAATGTCTGCCGTTTCTGCAAAAGGCGGGAATTGTCGGCGATCCGCTTGACTGCGAAATCAACCTTTACCTGACACGAATTGTCGAAGCTGCGGGTGACCGGCTGGTGATGGCAGGCGACATTTTGCAATTCGATGACTTTTTCGCGGCCGACGATGCATTGGAATACAACGAAAAAGCGTTCAGGAAACGGATTGCCAATGCAGAAGGTGCTGTCGACATTTTGAGCGAATACAAAAACCGGCTCGCGTCCGAAACTGACGAATCTCCCGAAGCTCTTGAAAAATCCGTCAAAGAATTCTGCGAGGAGAAGGGAATCAAAATCGGGCAGATCACTCACGCGTTGCGGGTGGCAACAACGGGAAAAGCGAAAGGGTTCGGGATGTTTGATACGCTTTCGATTCTCGGACGCGATCGCTGTATGGCCAGGATCGAGCAGACGTTGAAACGATAGCGTTCGTTTCTGAAGCGTCGGCAGGATGCCAACGCTACGCCTCGGCGGCCAGTAAGAAGCTGAGATCGGTTCCTTCCGGTGTGGCTTCGATTTCCTCCGGCTCAACACCCTGACGAAACAATCTGAGCGGTCGCGCGCCGTGCAGCGTGCAGGTTTCGTCGGTCACTTTCAGCAGACAACCCTCGCGCAGGCCTGCAACTGGAATCGAATTCTCCTCGTGAAACTCGTTCAACCGTTGCTCGCGCGTTTCGCCTTTGTGCGTCGAACCCGGATCGGGATCGAGGTAATGCGGGTTGATTTGAAACGGAATCAACCCAAGTGCGTTGAATGAAGGCGGCTCGACGATCGGCATATCGTTCGAAGTTCGAATCGTTGGACACGCCATGTTCGTCCCGGCACTGCTGCCCAGGTAGGGAACGCCGCGTCCGACCGTCGCGCGAATCGGATCGAGCAAACTCAAATCATAAAGTGTCTTCAGCAGACGGAACGAGTTGCCGCCCCCGATGAAGACCGCTCCGGCACTTTGAACTGCCTCAACCGGATTGTCCGATCGGTGGATTGAATCGACGGCAATCGATAGCGGCTTCAGGGAATCGGCGACAATCGCCTGGTACCGGTCGCGGTCCGCCAAAGCGTACGGCACGAACAACAGCTTTGACACACCATCAAGGTGGGTGCGAATGTCCTCCAGGCAGTGTTCGAGGAACCCGGACCCGTGGACCCGCGAACTGGAGATTAGTAGCAGATTTCTCATTGGTTTAGATATTGTTGGAGTGTCGACCTATATCAGCATTCCGCATTCAAGTTCCGTGTTGAAATCCCGCCTGCGCTAGTCCGAGTCCGGCGTTTTCGCTAACATTCATCGAACAACTGTGGCTGTCGCCAAAACGGCTAAGATCGCCAACCGCATTTTTAGCTTTGACAAAGCACGACACCTTTTCGTCGTTACGTCGCTTCCGGCAGAAGGGACGTACTTCACATATCATACACCAGCCACGAACAAGCATGAACACAATGGCCAACGACCCGGAATCCGATTCCGCCAACGCACCCGAAGAGCGGCTCGACTTCGTCAGGCAGCTTGTTGCTGAAGATATTGAAAACAAGAAAAACGACGCCCGTGTTCATACCCGGTTTCCGCCGGAGCCGAACGGCTACCTGCATATTGGCCACGCGAAATCGATCTGTTTGAATTTCGGAATCGCGGAACAGTTTGGCGGACTGTGCAACCTGCGGTTCGATGATACAAACCCGGAAAAAGAAGACACCGAATATGTGAACGCGATTCGCGAAGATGTCCGCTGGCTGGGGTTTGACTGGGGCGATCGCGAGTTTTACGCATCGGATTATTTTGACCGGCTGTATGAACTGGCCGTGCAGATGATCAAAGACGGCCATGCTTACGTTTGTGATTTGTCTGTAGATGAAGTCAAAGAACATCGTGGCGGCTACAACAAGCCGGGAAAGGACAGCCCGAATCGCGATCGAAGCGTCGAAGAAAATATCGATCTGTTCGCACGGATGAAAGCGGGCGAATTCAAAGACGGCGAAAAATCTTTGCGCGCCAAGATCGACATGAACAACTCGAACATGAACCTCCGCGACCCGGCCATGTATCGAATCCGGCACCAGACACATCATCGCACCGGCGACACATGGTGCATCTATCCGACCTACGACTGGACTCACGGGCAGAGCGATTCGTTCGAAGGCATTACTCATTCGGTTTGCACGCTCGAATTCGAACAGCACCGTCCGCTTTACGACTGGTATGTCAGTTCGCTGGACATTCACCATCCGCAGCAGATTGAATTCGCGCGGCTCAACCTGACCTACACCGTGATGAGCAAACGGAAACTGCTCGAATTAGTCGACGGCAACTACGTATCGGGCTGGGACGACCCAAGGATGCCGACGATTGCCGGAATGCGGCGTCGCGGTGTAACTCCTGACGCATTACGTGATTTCTGCAAACGGATCGGCATCACCAAAACCAACAGCATGACTGATCTTGCCCAGCTGAATCTCAGTATCAGAGACCATCTGAACAGGATTGCTCCGCGCGCAATGGTCGTTCTCAATCCGCTGAAAGTTGTGATCGACAACTATCCCGAGGGCCAAACGGAAATGCGGACGGCGGTCAACAATCCGGGAGATGATTCGGCTGGGACACGTGAGATGCCTTTCGGCCGGGAAATCTACATCGAACGCGATGACTTTATGGAGAACGCACCGAAGAAGTTCTTCAGGCTCTCACCCGGGCGTGAAGTGCGACTGAAGTACGCTTTCTTTCTGAAATGCAACGACGTCATCAAAGATGAAAACGGCAAGATCGTCGAACTGCGCTGCACCTGCGATCCGGAAACATCCGGCGGCAAGGCTCCGGACGGGCGAAAGGTCAAAGCGACCATTCACTGGGTCTCGGTCGAACATGCGGTTGATGCCGAGGTCCGGTTGTATGACGTGTTGTTCGCTCAGGAGAATCCGGACGACGTTCCCGATGGCAAAGACTGGAAGGAACTGATCAATCCCGATTCGCTCAAGACTTTGACCGGCTGCAAGATGGAACCGTCGCTGGCCGATGCAAAACCGGGTGAACGATTCCAATTCGAGCGGAACGGATATTTCTGCGTCGATGTGAAAGATTCATCGCCCGGTAATCCGGTTTTCAATCGCACTGTGACCTTGAAAGATCCGTGGGCCAAAAAGAAAGGCGGAGGAGGCGGGCAGCAAAAGAAAAAAGGGGGTGGCCAGCAGAAGAAGAAAGTTGGCGACCAGAAGAAACAGGGTGGTGGCGACCCAACGGAAAAATAGATGGCGATTCAAACTACATTGCAGCGTAACGGACAAGGTTACGAGTCTCATTTTGCACGGCAGTCCGGAAAGGACTCGTAGCCTCGTCCACTACCGAATAACAGGCAATGAACAATGAATTCTGAATCATTAACGGAAACCGCTTTCCGCAGCCTCGTTGTACAATGAGGTATCTCTTTACTGCTCGGAAAACTGATGTTTGAACGACGAAGCCTGAAACTGCCGATCACCCTGGGCGTGACAATGATCTGTTCGATCGTTGCGCTGATCGTGGGCTGGGTACTGCTGACGGTCTTCGGCGCATTGGGTCAATCACCGGAACCGACTCAAGGGCATTCGGCGCTTTACTGGACCCTGCTAACGGTCGGGACGACGTTGCTGACGATGGTCCTGGCCGGCGTCGTGATCTATCTGACGCTGTCGGTCAAAGCGATCAATCTCAACCGGCGGCAGTCCAACTTCATTGACAGCGTCACCCATGAACTCAAATCGCCAATCGCGTCGCTGAAGCTCTATCTCCAGACAATGGGTCGGAGGGAGTTGACTGAATCAGAACAGGAAACGTTTCGCCAGTACATGATGGCGGACGTTGAACGGCTGGACCAGCTGATTACGCACATGCTGGATGCCGGGCAGACGGACAAGAAAAAGACGGACGACGATGTCGAACAATTTGATCTGGCTACAGCTGTTTCGGAATGCGCAGACACGGTTTGTTCGCGATACCGCGTGCCCCGTAAGACGATCACGACACGGCTGATGAGCTGCCGCGTCCGCGCTTCGCGCAGCGATGTGATCATGATCTTCCGGAACCTGATCGACAACGCGGTCAAATACGCGGGCGCGCCGCCCGATGTGAAAATCGGAATGCAAATCACAGACACCGCGCAAGCCGTCGTGACGATCGCGGATAACGGACCGGGAATTCCCAGAAAGCTGCGTCGCAAAGTTTTCGGCAGATTTGTCCGCCTCGGCAAAGAACTCGAACGCAAGAAACCCGGGACTGGATTGGGGCTCTACATCGTTCGCACGCTCACCCGGCGATTGAAGGGAAAAGTCGCTGTGCTCGAAAACCACTCGCATGACGGTACGATTTTTGAGGTCCGGTTGCCGATCGTTGAAAAACCAATCAGCGAAACAACCGGCGATATCTCAGAGCCAGCGGCGAAAACAATGCAGCCCGGATCATTGTCTTCCAATCGTACGACCACACCGCCGTTGTCCGCAAAAAGCGAGAAGATTGATAAGCCGACGACCGGACATGCCACTTTCTGAAACACATAAGCGATGAATTCCAATCCGCACATTCTGGTGGTCGACGACGAGGAACATCTGGCCATCGGCATCAAGTTCAATCTTCAGGCGGAGGGATTCCGCGTGACTGCAGTCGACAACGGTCCCGATGCGCTCGGGTTCCTTCAGCAGAATATCGACGATGTCTCACTTGTGATTCTCGACCTGATGCTCCCGGGGATGAGCGGCTACGACGTCTGTCAGCGAATTCGTGATACAGGCTTTGACATGCCGGTCCTGATCCTCAGCGCGCGAACTTTGACTGAAGACCGGACGCGTGGATTCGATGTCGGAGCGAACCAGTACCTGACGAAGCCGTTTGAGCTGGACGAACTGATCAGCCGGGTCAAGAATCTGATCAGCTCCAGCCAGCGTCAAAACGGAAACAAAGCTGCGGCCGGTTCTGCGGAATACCAGTTCGGTGACGCGGAGATCAATTTCGATACGTTCGAAATCATCGTTCGAGGCAAACCGGTCAGACTGACAAAATTCCAGATCAAAGTCCTGCGGTACTTTGTCGATAACGAAGGTTTGGTCATTTCACGAGCGAGATTGCTGGAAGATGTCTGGGGTATGCCGGCCACGGTCAACACACGCGCGCCGGATCAAATCATTCGATTGCTGCGGAAAACGTTTGAACCCAAACCATCCAAGCCCGTGTATTTCCTGACGATTCGCGATGCGGGATACCGGTTTGTGCGAGAAGTGAAAGAGGATGCGGCTGGTAATAGTGAATAATTAATAGTGAATAACTAACCGACGTACGGTTTTTAAGGAAACCCGCTCCGTTAGCGAGGCGCGGGGGATTCCGATTTGCGTCTCGTTTGCGCTCGGCCCTTGCTCACGCGGCGGGTTTCACTTTCTCGTTTGCGCTCGGCCCTTGCTCACGCGGCGGGTTTCACTTTCTCGTTTGCGCTCGGCCCTTGCTCACGCGGCGGGTTTCACTTTCTCGTTTGCGCTCGGCCTTTGCTCACGCGGCGGGTTTCACTTTCTCGTTTGCGCTCGGCCCTTGCTCCTGCGGCGGGTTCCAGAATTGCGATCTGAACCCTTCTTAAGTCAGATTCCCGGCCATGGTCAAACGATCGATAATATACTGGCGGGCTGAATCGCTGTTGATCGCCGTAGCGACTTCCATGTTCGGTCGCCATTCGGATGGCTGTCGTTGATCAAAGACGGTCGCTCCGCGAGTCAACTCGCCTTCGGTTTCGACGTCACCGGCCATCATCTCAAACGAGAACAATTCCGGCTCGACCACCGCCAGCGCGCCGACTGCATCGTTAAGCGTGATCGATTCCTGTCCCAACTGTTGCCGATAGGACCGGAACGCAAACGGCAGCACCTGGCGGAGAAAAAATCCGCAGCGTGAATCGACAGTCGGAATATCGTCCAGCATGTCCAGACCGAAGGTCACCTGGCGGGTGACATCCAAAGGTATCAGCGTTTTGGTCGTTCGGGATTTGAGGACGGTTCGGGCGGCAAGCGGATCAAAATAGAAATTGAATTCCGCAGCAGGCGTGATATTGCCCTGCCCCGAGATACTTCCGCCGGTAATCACCAGTCGATCGATCATTCCGGGCAGTGCCGGATCACGCTGAAAAGCCCGGGCAATGTTGGTCAACGGACCAAGACAAATGATGGTAACTTCATCCGGATTGGCTCGAACACACTCGATGATCATCTTTTCCGACGGATGCAAACGCTGAAGATCGGGAGCCTCGAAGCCGGCATTTCCCAGCCCGTCTTCGCCGTACAAAAACCTTGTATCGACAGCCGGAGCGTCCTCGGTCGTACAGGCCATCCCGAGGCGCGGATGACGGTCCGGATCGAGTTCCGCAACGATCGCCTGAAGATTATTGTTCGCCTGTTCCGCTTCGACACAACCTTCACCGGCTGTCACCGCGAGAACGTCCAGGCGGTTGTCAAATAAACACATACAAAGGGCGACGGCATCATCCGTTCCCATATCGCAATCGATGATGACTTTCCGTGGCATAAGCGTTGTCTTCTTTGACTAAAGTGTCTTCGTTGACTAGTTAGTATCTTCGTTGACTAAACACGCAAAAATTGAGCACGAAACCAGCACGTTGATGGTGCACATGAACAACAATGCAGGGACGGGATAGCTTGGACAGGGCCGGATCCGCGAAACAGCGTGCCAATCCGATTCCCGGATTCTAAGGCCGTAAAAGTCGAGTCACAAGAGAAAAATCCGGGCCGCAGCGCGTATTCCGGCTTCCGAACGTGCTAAATTTTATCATCGGGGACAACCAGACTGTTTTTAGCTGACCAGGAGAATCTGTTGTTTGAGCAATCCATCGCCAGCATTCGTGACGGCCATTCGTTAGCATCGGAGCAGATGGCCGAAGTCATTGACTGCATGATGAAAGGCAATGCTGCCGACGAAACGATTGCCGTGCTGCTGACCGCCCTCCACGAAAAAGGCGAGTCGGTGGAGGAGCTTGCCGGAGCAGCCCGCGCGATGCGATGGCACATGAATCCGATTAAGTCGAGCCGCGAGAATCTGGTCGATACCTGCGGAACCGGAGGCGGAAATGCGGGAACATTCAATATCAGTACCGCCGCCGCCATCGTCGCAGCTGCGGCAGGAGCTGCGGTTGCCAAACATGGAAACCGGAAATCGACCAGCCAAACAGGCTCGGCCGACGTGCTTCAGGAACTGGGAGTGAACATCGAATGTTCGCCTGAGGTTGTCGAGAGCTGTTTGAACCAGCTGGGCATCTGTTTTTGTTTCGCGCCGCTGTTTCATCCTTCGGTCCGGCATGTGATGAACGTCCGTCGATCGCTGCCACACCCGACGATCTTCAACCTGCTCGGTCCACTCTGCAATCCGGCTGAAGCCCCGTTTCAGGTCCTGGGTGCAGGTCGTGGTGAGACGAGAGAAAAAATTGCACAGGCCCTGGCGTTGCTGGGGACGACTCGTTCACTGGTGCTCCATTCGCGCGACGGGCTGGGCGAGATTTCGAACACGGCGGCGACCGATGTCAGCGAGGTTCGCGGTGGCCTGGTGAGCGAACGGACACTGGTCCCGGCCGATTTCGGGCCGGGCGAGACCGGAGCCGGGTCACCCCTGATCACGATCGGTTCAATCAAAGCCTCCAGCCCCTCCGAAAGTGCAGCAATCATACGCGGGGTTCTGGACGCCCAGGCGGGACCTGCTCGGGACATCACCGTGATCAACGCGGCCGCCGCAGTCTGGGTTTCGGGCGTCGCAGACAGCTTGAAATCAGCTGCCGAACGATGCAGTGCCGCGATCGACAGCGGTGCTGCCGCCCAGTTGCTATGCGAACTGATGGATCAGACGAATGCGGCGGCCTGATGAGGCGAAACAAGCCGGGAAAAATGTTTGCTACAATGCGACAACCATCCCGTCCACGAATCGTTTTGCGAATCGTCGAACGTTAGCCCATTGTCGCCCGCCCCAGCTGAATCGCCTCAACCGAAATAACCAACCGCCGGTTCAATCGGCAGTAACTGATGAAGCCGACAGAATTCCAACGGTTCCACAACGATCTCAAAGCGGCCGTTCTGGCAAGAGTGCCCATTGAGGTGAACAACGCCAGTTCCCGGGCGGCGGATCAGCGTTTGACACTGTCCCGGCTGAAACAACTGGAGACTGTCGCGCAAGGAACAATTCAGCCAGGCGAGCATGACGACGCTCTTCCAGTGCGATACGCGGCTGCTTTGAGGACGTTTAGTCTGGTCGATTCGATGTCACCGGTTCTGGACGGGTTGACGACTCGTTACCTCGCAACCCGGCGCGTGGAAAAGATCTTGCGAGGGACGTTAGTTTATCTTTTTGTGTTGTTTGCAATCGCTCTTCCGGGGTTGCTGCTGTTCTCGATGAAAATCATGCCGGCATTCAGCAGATTTCGAGGGGATCTTCTGCTTCCTGCTGCCATCAACGCGCCCGATCGATTTGATGTCGAACCGTGGGTGCCCGTTCCTGCCTCAATCCTGATCGCAGGGCTGGTTATATTGCTGCTGCTGATTTTTGGAGGTGCGAAAAAAGTAGCAATGTGGGCAGGAGGGCGTCATTACGTTCGCTGTCGGACATCCCAAACAGCCCTGCAAACCTTCGACTGCTTGCCAGCCGTGGACTGCCGATCGAAGAAGCCGTTTCAGTCAGTTGTAATCTTGCCGGCGTCGATGCGAGAGGGCGACGTCGTATGGAAGCGACTGTGTCGGACGCCAGTGATGGGGCAAGTCTGCTAACACAAGCCAACTATTATTCCGAGTTGGCGTGCCAGCGTCTGGTGAGCATGAAACTGTCTGCGCCGGCGACCCTCGTAGCCGGGGCAGGTTCCGATGATGGCGCAGAACCCGTTGCGGGCCGCCGGCAGGCTCCGGGCGACGATGTCGCAGGTGCGATTCGAAAAGGATTCTTTCCGGCAGGTCGCTACCGGTCGGTCATCCGTCACCTGATTTGGTCCCTGTTTTACCCGCTGATGATCCTGCTTGGCTGTTTGGCATTGATGGTCGCGTTCAGTGTTTATGTGATTCCTGAATTCGAATCAATGTATTCCGATTTTGGTATTCAGCTACCACATGCGACGCTGCTGGTTTTTGCGTTCGCTCGATGGCTGCGAACGTGGTGGCGAACCGTGGCGCTGATCGTCGGAGCATTCACTCTGACGTTGTTTATCGTTGGTTATTGGGGAAACGACAGGCGTCCGGGAGGTTTGGGGCGGATTGATTTGCTGTTAATGAGCAAACGAGGTGCCCTGGCAGCCTGGGCGTGGCACGTCGCACTGTTGCTCGAGGCGGGAGTTCCACGGGCCGACGCGGTGGAAACGGCCGGATCCGCAACCGGGCAATCCTGGCTTAGGAAATTCACGAAACGATGGGCCGGAAACGACCGCCTGCCTCCTGCGAACCGGGAAACCGATTTGTTTCTCAGTCAACAATATCAGCTTCTTAACTGTGCGCTTGGTCTGCCGGTGTCCGATGCGAAAATTGCTGTTTTTCGCGGAGCAGCCACTTTCTATCAGGATCGAAATCGCAGCGTCAATGACTGGTGGGTTGGCTGGTTTGTCGCGTTCATTCTTTTCCCTGTCGGACTGTCGATGGCCCTCGTAATCGTGTCACTGTTCGCGCCTATGCTGTCGCTCATTGGCGGCCTGAGCGGGGGCGGACTGTAATCATGATTCCCAAACTCACCGAAAACTCTACACCCTCCCGATGGAATCTCCGGCTTGCGGTCGAGCGGACGGCGAACGAGTTACTGATTCAATCTTCACCTCATCAACGGGCGTTCCTGCGATTGCTGGCGACGGCCGATCGGCATCGAATCGACCTCTCGCTGCTGATTTCGTGTTACTCGGATGAATTGCCGGCCAGATATGCCAATCATGCAGAGATGGTCCTGGCCCGGGTAGTTGAAGGAGACGATGTCATCGATGCGCTCGAGGTCGCCGACGGGTTGTTGACGCCAACGTCCGGGCTGGCACTTCGCCTTGCTCGCGAGGAGGGCACACTTCCGAATTTGTATCAGGCGAGATTGGGTTCGAATTCGGATCGGGAGATTGAAGCGAAGCCCCACGGAGGATTCCTTTTGTCAGGAACAGGGCGGTTGTTGATGACGGCGTTTTTTCTCATTCAGATACTCACCTTCGTGATGATTCGCATCGTACCTGAGTTCAAGAAGATGACAGAGGAATTTGGCACAGAGCTGTCGCCGTCGATGTCGCTGCTAATCACAATCGCAGACAGACTCCTCAAATTCTGGTTTGTGTTTTTCTACTCTGATCATGATCATGAACGGGCTGGCAAAATGGTAGATAACATACGGAGGCGATCGGCAAGCAGGCTTCAAATCCGGATGCTGAATACGACCGACCAGCAAGCTCAACTGCTCGTCCGAAAGTTTCACACCTGCAAGTGCCTCCAGTAGACTGTCTTCGATCTTGCTGATCCCGCGATCCTGCCGCAGCGCGTTTGCGATCAACTTCGAGCGATTGATCAGCGACTGATCGAGCAGTTCGGAAACACGTTCGAGCTGTCCCAGATTCAAGTTGTGCAGGCAGTGGTAGTAGTAATAGTCGTCGGAGCCCGGCACCAGCTTTTCGAGCGTCCTCGCACGATCCTCACTCAGCGCAAACTCTTCCACGAAACCGATTTCCTGTTGTGCGACTGCTTGCGATGCAGGCACAACAAAACCGCTCCCGAGAAAAGATGCTGTAAACGACACGGCGGCCAGTGCGGGAATGAAAATGTGACGAAGCAGGTGGAAGATGGTTTTCATTTTTCGGCTCGAAAAGTGGTATTTGTCAGCTCCGGATTGGGGAGCGGATTGTCTGACGCGGGGCATGTGCGAAATGTTCCTCGATTCGTTAAAGTAGTTAACGGTCAAGTCACCATTTTATTAGCCGGAATGCCTGAATCGTTGAAAAAGGCGAGCTGATTTAGGGCAAACGATTCGTTGTCGGATTCCAGTCGCTGAATCCACGGCGCGTAACAACCGGATGCTCACTTGGTTTGCCTCAAATTAGTTTGCCAATTTCCCGTCAATATGAACCGTCAAGCACCTTGAATCGATGACAGAAAGGCCAACGAATTTGAAGGCCAACGAATTCCAGACGCTGTGGCTGGGTGTTCTCCTGCTTGTCCTTCTGCAATCGGGAAATGATATTTCTGCGCAGGAGACTCAACCCGGAGGGAGCGTTCGCCCGGTCATTCTTCGTGATCTAACGGTCATCCCTGACCAGAGCGTTGTTGCGTTTGACGATAATGTTGTGCAGCTATCCGACGGCACACTTCTATCCTGGGACCAGGTGTTTCAAGCCGAAGTGCCGGGCGATCTACAGGACCAGTTTCAGCGTCGTTTGTCGCAAATCGGATTGCCGCTGTTTCGTATTCGATCGCGACTGGCGAACAGCGACTGGGCAAGCATCAGTGAAATTGCCGAGCCGATGTACGCAGCTGTTTTTTCTCCGGACCAAGACGCTGCCGGGTTTGAGTTTGGTCCGGACATTCAATATCTCATCTGCCTGGCCACCATGTACGGTCGTATCGAGCATGACCGCCGCGCTGACGCGATCGAGCCGTTTCTGTTCGCCGCCGCGTTGCAGCCTTCCGCGCAGGTCGCAAGTCAATATCCTGAAATCGCGCTGACGCAGGACGAGCTTGACCAGTTGATTTGCCACCGGATTTTGCCCGTCTGGTTTGACGCGGATGCTACGGAGACGGCGTATGTGTCGTTGTCGGAAGCAATCAACTCGGAGCGAATTCCACGTCGCGACGGCGTCTTGATTTACGTGGCATCGCTGGCGGTCGCAGCCGGTGACTCAGCCGGCGCGGTTGCGATTCTGGAATCGCCCGAACTCAATGTGCCCGGTCTCGATTCCAAAATGCAGTGCTGGGTTCAAGTAGTGCAAGCCGCGCGATTGATGGCCGACTCGCAAGTAGAGCAGGGCAGCCGGTTGATTCGCGAGCGTGACTCGTTCGCAGCACCTTGCCGCGCGGTCGCACTCTATCTGGCAGGCACCCAAACGGTTGCAACAGAATCGTCCCACACTGCCATGCTCTCCCTGCTTGCGATACCCGCATTGTTTGGCGACACCTACAAAGACCTTTCTGCGGCGGCACTTTATCGGGCTGCAGAACTCGCGAAAAAGAACGGTGACGCAAAAGGACGGCAGAACCTGATTAACGAGTTGTTGGCTCGGTATCCCGGGACGTATCATGGACGCCGGACAACCGAAGAAGACTGACAACTGGAATCCGGAAGAATGGAACCATCGCCGCACAACACAAACACCGAAGCGCCAGCGAGAACGGGAAACCCGCCGCGTTAGCAAGGACGCGGAACCTCGCCACACGGTCGAGTAGCGAACCATCGCCGCACAACACAAACACCGAAGCGCCAGCGAGAACGGGAAACCCGCCGCGTTAGCAAGGACGCGGAACCTCGCCACACAGTCGAGCAGCGAACCATCGCCGCACAACACAAACACCGAAGCGCCAGCGAGAACGGGAAACCCGCCGCGTTAGCAAGGAACGAAATTGAAACACCCAACTCTGGATCTACCGGCGACCACACGGCAACCTTGCCGTTTACGACGCCGAATCAAACAGCGAACCGCGTGGCTCACAATCGCAGCGCTCGGATGTTTGGCGTTTGCGATCTTTGCCACGCCTGAACTGTCAATCGAGTCCCTCGTCAACGGAACAAGCCCGGCAACCGCTGCGGCGCTGTACGCTCAGACAACCGGTGATGTTCCGGTCGCAGCTGCGGATGAGGGCTCAGGCCGGATGTCGATCCTGAGAATGCTGTTCGGCGGCAACATGTTCGGCGTTGTGATTGTCGGGCTGATTCTGACGTTGTCGGTGGTAACTGCGTATTTCATCTTCGACCACTTCATGACGATTACGCGTCATCGACTGATGCCCGATGGAGTGCTGCAGGAAATCGAAGAGTTGATTGCGCACGGGGAAGTCAACAAAGCGATCGATTTGTGCGGCCAACCGGACAACTACTCAATGTCAACCGAGATTATTCTGGCCGGGCTGAATCGTTATAAGAGCAGTGAGTTCGGATTTGCCGAGTACCGCTCAGCGGTCGAAGAAGCGGGCGAGGATCAGACGGGCAAACTCTACCGGCGAACCGAGGTGTTGAACGTCATTGGAGCGATCGCGCCGATGCTCGGGCTGACAGGAACTGTTCTGGGAATGATCGAGGCCTTTACTACGATCGCGCGACTGGAGGGAATGGCCAGGCCGCAGGAACTGGCGGGCGGTATCGGACAGGCCTTGATTACAACATTGCTCGGACTGGTCGTCGCGATTCCGGCGATGGTTGCATTCAGCTTTTTCCGGAACAAGATCGATTCGCTGGTCGCTGAAGCAGGTAAGCGGATTGAGCGGGTGATGATGCCGCTGGGCCGAAAGCGCAACGTCGAAGCGATCAAGAAGAAAAACAAGTAACCAGAGGAACGAGTAGAAACCCGGCCCATGAGACTCACCAAATCACGACGAGAAAGCGAGATCGCGTTCAACATGACGCCGATGATCGATATCGTATTCCTGCTGATCATCTTCTTTATGACAGTTTCACAAATCACCCGCACAGTCGACTATCCAATCGATCTGGCTCCGGTCGATGAAGGCGGTGTGCTTTCGCGACCGGCTACGGTGACACTGAACCTGAACAAGAACGGGCTGATCATCGTTGGCGGCAAAACGGTTTCAGCCGATGTTGCACTGAACGCGATTCAAAACGAATTGGAGAAACAAAAAAATGATCACGACAGGATCAAGATCCAGTTACGATGTGATCGCGCCTGCCCTGCTCGACATGTCAACGCGTTGATCAAACGGCTCTCCGGCATGGGGTTCAGGCATATCGATACCGCAGTCGCAGGACGATAGATGAAACTCAGCAACCGTTATCGAGCCCACCGCTGCCCTGAGCTTTCGATGACCAGCATGATCGATGTTGTGTTCCTGTTGCTGATTTTCTTCCTCGTTACGACCACCTTCGTTCGACCCGAACGACAATTGCAGCCATCGATCAAGGTCGAGGAAAAGAGTCCGGATCAGGCGAGCAGCGATCTCGAACCGGCGATTGTCGATATCGTCCGGCAGGAGCGCGGTGTAATGTTCAAGCTGGGCGCGATTAGAACCAACGATCTCGACGAAATTGCCGAAGCGCTGAGGGGTTTCGAGAACAAATCCGATGGAGCGTTTGTCCGCGTCTCGGGCGACGTCCCGTTCGAAAGCGCCGCGCAGTTGATCGGTGTCTGCCGCGCGGTTGGGTTTCCGTCCGTTTCCTATATTCCGGTCGATAACTGATGGAATTCCGGAGTACCATTCACATTTGCGTGTTTTTGTTTGTCATGCAGGGTTGCCTCGCTTCGAGTGCGCGGTTGAAGGCGGTCTTCGCTCAAACTTTTGTGATCGAAAAAACGGACGCGGAAAAGATCGAAGACTATCTCGGGCGGCTTGGACTCGAGGATCAGCTGATTGCACATCTCGAGCAACAGTTTGGGGGCACCCCGGACGAGCGAGCGAGAAAACGGGCTTCACAGAAACTGGCCGCCCTGTACCAGAAGCGTCTGATGCAATCAGGTTCCGGCGTTCAGGAACCTGCGATGTGGCGCGAACGAGCAGAATCGCTGCTGGAACGCGCGCCTGATCTAAACGCACCGACGTTGCGGGTGGCGATGTCGCACGCCTCATATCAGGAAGTCAATCACGAGTTTCAGGAGTGGTGGCTGGCCGGAGCTGCACCTGAAAAACGGGCCGACGTTGTTTCTTCCTGGCGGGTGCTGATTCGTGACTTGTTGCAGTTACACAATGCGACCGAGCGAACGCGGAACCGCCTGGTGACCATCGATGGAACCGCGCCGGATGAAGACGACCCGGTCGCGCAGCAGATCATCGAAAATGAAAACGTCTACCTGCAAACGAACTATCTGCTGGGCTGGGCCTGCTATTTTCGTTCGATCGCGGACACCGGGCATCGCGGGCAGTGGACGACGATGGCGGAAAAACACTTCCGGATGTTCCTGCAGGTCAATCCGGACAAACCGCTGGCCGAACTTACGCCTGACTGGCTGGACTTCAATTCGCCATGGACATCGCGCGGCGTCGTCGGGCTGGCGCTTTGTTCGCAGGCTCAGGACAACCATGACCTGGCCGCACATCTGTTTAACCTCTCACTTGCTTCCGGTGACCCGAAGTTTGCCGCGACGCTCGACGCCTGGAAACTTTCCAGTGCTGCCTATATCGATGACTATCCTCGCGCGCTGCTGGTGCTTGAAGAGTATCGACCGGTACGGGGTGAGGCAGCCGATTTTGCTTTCCGGATTCTGTGTGTGCGGATCGGCAACGCCATTCGAAACCGTGAAACTGCGGCGGCTGAGCAATTGTTTGACAACGGGCTGGTTGCGTTGACGCGTCTGGGTAACACTCGGTTGATCAGCGAACTTCTGGAAAAAGTCGATTCGCAAATGCTGTCGGGAACCGGTGACTTCGAGTTGAACTGGCTGCTCGGGATTCTCGAATCGAGCGACGCCGGGAACACGAGTGACTCTGAAAGACTTAACGGCGCCAGACGAAATCTCGAACGCGCGCTTGGGCAGGCGAATGAGGAATCGGATCGCAATGATGTCGCACGTTGTCAGTATTCTCTGGGCCGGATTTGCTATCGTCAGCGGGAGTTTGAAAAATCTGCCGCGCTGTTTCAGTCGGCATCGGCGCAATTGCGGGCTGTCGATTCCGGACTGGCTGCCGAGTCGCTCTGGTTCGAGATTCAGTCGCTGACCCAACTTGCGCGACGTGCGCCGCAACACGCTCCGCAGGCATTTCTGGCAATGGACCGTATGCTGCACTGGTTTCCGGGCACGCGTTATTCGCAGCGAGTTGAGTTTGAAAAGCTGCGGCTCGAATCGGCCTCGCTTCCGCCGGGCGATGCGATGAAACGGCTGCAGTCGGTGCCGCCGGACAGCGAAAACTATTTTCGAGCTGTCTACGAAATGACAGGAATCCAGTACGAGATGTGGCTGGCTGCGTTCAGGCAAAGCGCGCCGACAAGCGATGCGTTGTTGAGGCGGCTGGAAGAACTGGAGCGGGAATACCGAGATGGTCCCGCTGATGGAAAAGGCAGTACCTCGGAAGAACATCGGCTCAAGGCTCTGTTGCTGGTCGTGGACGCGAAGCTTAAATCCGCCCGGCGCGCCGGGGATGTCAGGCTTGATCAGGCAGGCACGCTGCTGAAAATCGCCGCTCAGATCGCTGAACCGATGGGCGATCAGCCACTTCAAGCGGGACCGTACACCGAGTTTCGCTACTACCGGTTTTTGCATGCCAGCCGTGCAACAACTGACACGGAAACGGACTCACTTGCAAATGATGCGAAGTGGCTGGCTGACAACGGGCGTGACACCGCGTTCGAAAACGCAGCGCTTGTTTTTCTGGTCAGACGAAATGATCTGCTGATTAATGAGCGGGCAATGGTGTCGTCACTGATCGACGGGCTTGTGGTCGAATCGGTGGAAGTGCAAACCGGAATCGACCTGTATAACCGGCTGGCGGAGATTTCTGGAATCGCAGCAGAAGATTTGAAGCGTTCTCCAAATTCGAGGTTTATTACGTCGCGGCTTTCCGAGCTGTACTTTTTCAACGGCCAGTGGAGTCTGGCAGATGACTTTAATCGTAAGTTGATTGAGCAATGGCCGGGTCAACAGAAGTACGTTCTACAGGCAGCGAGATTGCGAATGAAGCTGAACGATTTCGAAACAGCTCGCGAGTTATGGCGGCGAATTGCAACGGCGGTCGAACCGGGGACGGACGTATGGTTCGAGGCGAAATTTCAACTGATTGTTTGTTTGCAGGAGATCAACACCGAATTCGCTCCGGGCGTCTATCGACAGACAAGAGGCTTGAGCCCGGAGATGCCCGACGCGTGGCGCGACCGGTTTGACAAACTTGGCGTGGCACTGGAACAATGATGTTGTGGCCTTATGAGGCAGGATCCGTTATTCGTCCCTCGCTCACGCGTCGGGTTTCCTTTTTTCGGCTCGCAAGCGAGTTTGGAAACCCGCCGCGTTAGCAAGGACTCAGAACTTCGCCGCACCGGCGGGCGATGGAATCACGCCGCACGAACAGGAATACGATCACCGCCGCGTCAGCGAGGAACCGGCAACCCGCTGCGTGAGCAAGGAACGAAAAAGAAACCCGCTGCGTGAGCAAGGAACGAAAAAGAAACCCGCTGCGTGAGCAAGGAACGAAAAAGAAACCCGCTGCGTGAGCAAGGAGCGAAAAAGAAACCCGCTGCGTGAGCAAGGAGCGAAAAAGAAACCCGCTGCGTGAGCAAGGAGCGAAAAAGAAACCCGCTGCGTGAGCAAGGAACGAAAAAGAAACCCGCTGCGTGAGCAAGGAACGAAAAAGAAACCCGCTGCGTGAGCAAGGAACGAAAAAGAAACCCGCTGCGTGAGCAAGGAACGAAAAAGAAACCCGCTGCGTGAGCAAGGGACCGCCAGACACAAACCAGCACCCGGAACACCGTGCCCGATCCCAACTCAGACCGAACCTGCCAGAATCAATCGAACGATCTGTCTGAATCGTCGCCGGTAGAGATTTCGGGCCGAACGGATCCGAGGCTCAAACAGTTTCTGCGTCAGGCTCGCGCGATTATTGCGACCGAGCGCGGAGTCAACACACGAAGCCAGCTAACACTTCAATCGCTGGCAGAGCAGATGCAGTTGCCCGCGGACCTGTATCAGCAGGCGATGACCTGGTTGCAGCAGGCTGAAGGCGCGCCGCTGACTCTTGAGCGATACGAAAAAGCGTTCGCGGAATATCTCGACGCCCAGTTGAGCGAATTGACGGTCAATATTCTTCCGGTTGAAGTCGAGGAAAAAGTGCTCGCCCAGGCCAGGGAGAAGTTTCAAGTATCCGACGTCCGCGCCTTGCAAATTCTCGACCATCGTTCCGCTTTGTTCGGAATCAGCCGCGTGTTGATTGACGAGGCGGAAGTCTACATGAAGACAGTGATTACCGAAAAACTGGCCAGTCGGGAGTCGATCGACGAAACAACACGGGAAAATCTGCACAAGGCTGCAAAATCCTGGGGAGTGCCCGGCGAAACCGTTGATGAGATCATTCTCGAATGCCTGCAGAAGAACCGCGCCGGATCGTCATCAACCGGAGGCTTCCTGCGCGCCGTTGCGATGATGTTGTCCGGAGTCGCCATTTTGTTTGTTGTGGCCTGGTTGCTCGGCTGGCTTTCGCCAGCCGGTCCTGACCCTTCCGGAACGCTGGTTCGGCAACCCGATTTGGCAGATTCGGTCACCGGATTACCGGCCGGGGTTTCCACTTTTGATCCGACTGATCCCAACGGTTCCGGCTGGCCTGACTGGTGGCCTGATCCGGCGTGCGATCAAATCACTGAACTGGCGACATCGAACCAGTCGCTCGGCGAACCGATTGCGCAACTGGCCTCTGACGATATCGTCAGTCGGCGCGACGGACACCGGATTCTGATCTCCATGCTGGTTGCCGGCGAGTTCAAAAAACTCGATTTGCTCGAATCCGTATTTTGTCAACTTTACTTCTGCGAACCTGACGACCTCCTTGCGGCGGAATGGGCAGCCAGGCTGGAACTCGTACTCCGCCCGCCGCAATCCGGGGAACCGGCGAACCATGAGCAGGTGCTTGCTTCGTTTCGTGCCAACCGGTTGCTTGCAAGGCTCTTGTACTGGACGCAGGACGATCCCGGTCGGGAATCCACGTTTGCAGAGCGCAAGTCATTGTTGTCCGCCAGCGTTCGACTTGCTCCCGGGCTTGACCCCGAAGCGCTGGATTACGAAGCGTATCTCAAACAGTCTGCACGGATTCTGGCGGTCGATACGTGGAATCATCTTGTGCAGACGGCGTGGACCAATCCGGCACGTTCCGCTCTTCGGGTGCAACCGTTGTTTGAGCTGACAAAAAACTATCTTGAAAGCCCGGTACTGCATCAGTTTCTGCGACGCACGATCGAGTCAACGCTGGCCGCCGATGAGTCGCGGTTTCGCGATTTACAGGACGCGATCAGCGAATCGATTCTGGCAGCGGATGACGTCGAAATCCAGGAGTGGATTCGCACCTGGTTTGCATCCGGTGACCCGGGTTTCCGGAAATTTCTCGGGCGACTGCTAGTAGAAAAATGTGATTTGCCCGGCGGACCGATGGACATCGAGCGTTCGCTGATCCAGTACCGCAATGAATATCAAAACCGGCTGCTCGGACCGATTCTCGCCCGGAATCTGATCGCAGCTGACAAAGCAAACGCGATTTTCGCTTCTGTTGGCAATACGCATTTGGAAATTACTCCCGAGCGGATTGCTGCGATTGTGGAAGCATCCAATGCAGCGCTGGCGTTTGTTGTCTCCTTTGAATCGAGAGGAAATGATTTCACCGGGTTTGATTCGATGACCGACTTGCTGCCTGCCGATCTGGGGCTGACCGGATTCGAAGGGGAATTCCAGGAGCTCGGAGACGGGTTGCCGCCCGGACCGACTGCGTCGGACCAGAGGAAAAAGAACGATCTACTGACGAAACTTCAGGATTCGGAACCTGGCGAAATCAAACGAATGACGGCGCTGGAACAATTGACGCGGGTGATTCCCAGGTTTGATGATCTCGGTTTTGAAGATGCCGATCGACTGGCGGGCTACTTTCTACAAGAGATGGGCATCGAAGAGTGGCTGAACGTCGAAAAACTGCTCACAAAATACAAGCATCTGCCGACTTTGAAACTTGCGCTCGCGACGCGATTACAGGAATCGGAAATCAGTCTCGATCAGGCTCTAACTATTTCAACGATGCTAGTCGATGATGCGAGATTCATTGCCGGCCACAAAGCCTGGCAGGACGAGCTGGCAGCTTTTTTCTTGAGTGCTGCAACGGCGCAGTTGCGCGAGTTAGTGTCGGAACGTCCTGGTCCGGACCGGATGGCCTGGAACCGACTTGAGCCATTTCTCAATCAAGCCTATCGACGCCGACTGGTCATGTTTGGGGGGAGTGATGCAGGTAGCGACGTTCCCGGCGACCGTTTGGCTGCGGATCTGGCAGCACTGATTGCGCGGCAGATCGTACGGGGAATGACCAGTGACCGCATAAGCGGTGATATCGTGACCGGCGGCATCCCGGCTTCGTCGGGCGATGTTACCAGGCCGATCGAGCTGGCCGGGCTGACGTCCGACAATGAACTGGTGCGGACCGTCCAGATCAATCAGATTATCGTCAGTGTTCTGGCGGAAAAGCTGACCTCTGATTTTCCGGACAGGAAATGGGAAATACAACAGATTGTTTCCCGGTTTGAACTGGATTGCCGCACCCGTCAGCTCGTCGGTCAGCGATTGTATCTGGTCGAATTTGCTATTCTGAAATTGTTGGACCTTCATCGCGAACAAACGATGGAGGATCGAAGGAATCGCTGAGACAGCGTTCTGGAAGTACAGGCTATGATGATTCGCAAATACGACACGACTTGCCGCCGTCTTTTGAGCTTCCTGCTGCTTTGTATTTGGTACGCAGGAGTTGCCGATGCCGATATGCTGATTGTCACAACGCAGCCCGAGCCGTTGTACGGGCGGCTGGTCGAGCAGGACGCTGGTGGCGGGATTGTGTTTCAAGTTCACTCGTCTGATCCAACCGGGGGCCGAAGGCTGGAAGTAGCGTCGAATGAAGTCGTTGCTCTCGTCGTCAATATTGAAACCGGACGTCTCGAACAGCTTGATCCGGCGAATCCGGAAGGCTATCGGGATTACGCTGAAGAGCTTGCCGCCCAGAAGGCCGATCCCGAAGCACGCGAGCTGGCCATTCGTCTGTATCTGATTGTACTGGTTTCCGGTGACGATGCGATGCAGCGCAGCGCGCTGTCCGGGTTAACGCCGCTTTCACGGGACGTGGATGAGCTGGCCGCGTTCGAGATGCTACGGTTTGTTGCCGGGGGCGCGACGCTCGATTCGATTATGGCCACCGATCCTGCGATCGACCGCGAAACCGCCGGCTGGCTGCTGGAGCTGGTTCAGTCAATCAGTAGAAAACGTTCGTCGCGATCGAACGAACTGTTGAGCGGAATCGATCGAGGCATTCAACAACCGGGAATTGGCGGGGCAGGCGGATCACTTGCAGCGCTGGATACGTCATTGAAAGAACTCGACCGGCTTGCGACCGCGAACGAATTGTCGAGCTCCGAGTTGTTGAAGCTGCTAACGATCGAGCAACAGTTGATTGCTTTTGAGCGTGGTGATCCGAATCCGATCCGGCCGGCAACGGACTGGGCTACACTTGCGCAGGAGCCGGCGCTGTTCCCGGCAATGCTGCCTACTGCGGCGACGGTCACCGAGTTTGACCCGGCCAGAAATCGCTATCGTGACGGCCAGTGGGTTGCCGAAGAATGATGTGAGCGTCGTCGTTGCCGGGTTTGCATGTCCAAACTCAGGTTTGGGCCGGACGGACAATCGTCGCACGAAGTCAAAAAGTTACTAGGAAAACGGTTCGCCTGCTCAACCCGAAAACAAATCCTTCATTAGCGTCACGTAAATGAAGGTCATGGTTTTGACCAGGTTCCAGACAGGCATTGAACAGTAGGAAAGAGGATTTTCGCTCATGCAATCTCGACTAGCCATCTCGTCCGAGGAACAGGAAGCAGGACGGATCTCTTCGGAAACTGTTGATGCAGCGGCTGAACGGTTCAACGAACATGGCGCGATCTGGATCGAGAATGTCTTTTCGAAAACACTGATCGACGGACTACTCGCGGAGTTCACGCGAAAATACAGCACGCTTTCTCCCCGCCAGTTGCATCAACGGGACGCGTGTGTGGGTGACGACCGGTTCATGATCAGCATCAAGATCAAAGGGCCGTTCAACGATTCTGCGCTGTATGCCAGCGAGATGTTAATGCCGGTGCTCGACCGGTTGCTGACCTCACATTGTCGGATCGCAAGTTTCGGTTCGGTCGTCGCGCGGCCCGGAGCGGCGGATCAGGACATCCATCTCGACCATCCGCCCTTGTTCGAATCACAGTCGTTTGAAACGAAGCGATCTGACTTGGGGGTCGATTACCGATCGCTGCCGCCGTATGCGATCACGGTTGTAATTCCGCTGGTCGATCTCACACCGCAAACCGGATCGACCGCGATCTGGGAGGGGACTCACAAATCGGCGGACCGCAAGACACAACTGGAGCAATTGATGACCAAGCCTGATTACGCTTCAGCCACTTTGCCGATGCCGCGTCGGGGTGACGCTTATTTGATGGACTATCGAGTGATTCACGGCGGTACGGCAAATCGCAGCGAATTCGATCGACCGATTCTATATATCGTCTACAGCCGGCCGTGGTTTCGCGATGGTTTCAATTTCTTCAAACAACGCGCCGTTCAGATCAGCGATAAGCAGTTGAAGAAAGTGCCGAAGAAGCTACGCGGACTGTTCTCAAACCGGTGAGGTGGAGCGGAGGTTGTTCGTCCCTGGCAAGCCGGCGATGCCGGTTCCATGAATTGTTATCCTGCTTTTCCGGCAAGTTTGGGCGTTGGCTCATATTTCGGCATTTCGTCATATGTTCGCCCTCTGAGCTTCCGCCCTGCCTTTTTCTTGTTGAATCCGCCCCACTGTTTGAAAAAGAACGCAACTTTCACGTCACGGCATTGCCGCTTGATCTCAAGCACCCATTCCTCGTTCATTGAGCGCGATCCAGGTCCTGACTCGCCACCTACTATCACCCAATCAATTCCCTGAAGATTGAGATTTGGTAAAGGCCCAAGAAGTGGTTCGAGTGATAAGAACTTTATTTCTGCGCCAGACGATCTCAATCCATCAATTCTAAATGAACGTTCCTCGTCCTCAACGCTAACGCCCATCCAAACATTTGGTGGCCAGTCCAACAATCCGGAAATCCTTGCCACGCGAGAAGATCGTTTTGTAAGAACCTGGAATTGGTGCCAATATGCCCGCCTCATTACCTCAAAAACTCTTTGAATGTAGTCGGTCGGAACATCACGATGGAACAGGTCGCTCATGGAGTTGACAAATACAAATTTTGATTTTGCCCAACTCAATGGTCGGTCGAGCATTTGCGGTTGCAGAGTTAGTTCGAAACCGTTTCGGTAATTGTGATTACCCATTGCATGCAAGCGTCGAGACATTCGCTCGGCGTAACAGTTTTTGCAACCTGGACCAATTTTGGTACATCCGGTTACCGGGTTCCAGGTTGCTTCCGTCCACTCAATTGAAGAATTATCGGACATCTCTACCTCGACCTATATCTGTCGAAAATTTCCGTCACTATCTTGCTGCCCGTTTGATTTGGCGATGCAAAGAACAAGTAGTAAACGGTGGCACCACTGGTGTTTCGCATCGGAATTGGTTCTGGAACATACTGGAATCCGGCAACGTTCTTAAGGCGTTTTCTAAAGGCAGCTATCACTTGTTCGTTGGTGGTTTTCTCCTCGATTTCACCAAAAAGCCCTTGTTGTTTTCGATAGGCCGCCGATCTCCATGATTCGTCCCCCCAAGCAGAGTTCATCCGTTTGATCTGACTGGGAAGTATTTTATCGGGATTCTTCCTGAAAACGTTCATGTTCGCGTCCATGATCATGAAGTTGAAGAAAATCTCAACGGATTTCATTTCGCCTGCTGTTTGCAAAACACGCCAATCGACGTTGATCGCATATGGATCAAGCAAGCAAAGGGCTCGAGAGAAATCCTCGTATCGACATTTTCGAAAAACATGGTCCAACAGTATTTGATTGCAGTCGCCATGATGAATAGTCACGTCGTTGCGTTCGGCTGAAATCTTTTGAAGACGCTCGACTCGACGATTGTCGCGATCGATAAAGTGGTATTCAGTGAATGGCGGTAAAGTGTTTAATGCGTTGGTTGGGCTTCCAGCAACAAATTCTCCTGTTGTTTTGGAAACGTGGTCACCCCAGCCCGCGAACGCGTCAATATACAGATAACGTCGAATTTGCCGCTGACTGCTAAGGATCGCTGTATAGGCGGAAGCGTATTTTCTGACTATGTCCAGTTTGATTTCGGACCAATATCCAATTTGGTCGAAGGGTAAATCTTCCATGCCATTACTCTGGGAAGATGCGAAAGTGTTTATTTGAACACTATTCCGGGATCACGGCAAAGAAAAAACGAATTTTCGGTTTCGCATGCCAGCACCAACAACTTTCCTTGCTGAGATTTCCAGTCGACCACGGGCACAAAAAAACGCCGGCAGATGCCGGCGTTTTTGTGAATCGAAATCAAGCAAGAACTCACGCGTCGGCGTCTGTGTCACCTTCAGGCGTGTTGTCAGCTACTGGATCGTCTCCAGCATCAGCATCGTCTGCGGTGTGGTGATCAGGTTCCGGATCGTTCTGAGCGACTTCCGATTTGGCCGGAGCGTTACTGTCTTCAGCCGAAACAAACGAAGGTCGTTCTGATTTCTGCTTGACCCGGTCGTGCTGACCGACGAATTCGAGGATCGCCCGGGTTCCAGCGTCACCAAGGCGTGGTTGAGCCATTCGCATGATCCGCGTGTATCCGCCGTTGCGGTCGGTGAATCGCGGTGCGACGTCATCAAAAAGGATCGCGACAGCTTCTTTGTCACCAAGCAACGAAAAACAGCGTCGGCGGGCGTTGATATAGGGAGCCATCGCGGCGTTCCATTTCTGCCATTGCCCGCCTTCACGCCAGGCTTTCCAGCCCGAGGTGTTGCGATCTTCGCTGGTTTCGAATCCCTCGGCAGCCGTGCGATGCGGGAGTGCTTTTTTTGCAATCGTGACACATTTTTCAACCAGCGGGCGAACGCTTTTCGCCTTCTGGATCGTGGTCACAATCCGGCCCTTGAAGCGGGGTGGTTTGACCGGTGTCTTGCCGTCGGCTTGAAGCAGACCGTCGTAGAAGTCCGGATCCCGCTCGGTGAGAATCAGTGCGCTGGCGAGGTTTCGCATCAGCGCGCGACGATGGCTGGGGGTACGACCGAGGTGACGGCCTTTTTGTCTGTGTCTCATCTTGTCACCGGAAAATTGCTAAAGGTTATTTCGATTGTGTAGTTGTATTTTGAGCTAGTTGATGACCGGTGCTTGCGGCACTTTCATTCCCAGGTGCAGGCCGAGTTCGCCGAGTAGCTGCCGGACTTCAACGAGTGTGGTTTCGCCGAAATTCCGGATCTCAAGCAGCATGTCCTCGTTCTTGCCGACCAGGTCACGAACGGTCATGATCCCGTCACTTTCGAGGCAGTTCATGGCACGGACCGAGAATCGCATTTCAGAAATCGGCGTGTTCAGTTTCTGCTCCAGCGCGGCGTCAATACCGCCGGTGCTGCGAGGTTGCGAATGCACCTGAGCGCCGAGTTCAGAATACTGAACGAACGGATTGAGGTGTTTGCGGAGAATCTTGGCCGATTCCACCATCGCCATTTCAGGGGAGATCGAACCGTTGGTCCAGACTTCGAGGTTCAATCGGTCGTAGTTGGTTTTCTGACCAACCCGTGTTTCCTCAACGTCGTATCGAACGCGAGTGACCGGGCTGTAAACGGCGTCGATCGGAACGATACCGATTTCGTGGTCGCGACCGCTGTGCTCGGTCGCAGGAATGTATCCGCGACCGTTCTCGACAACCATTTCCATCATGAACGGCACATCGTCAGTCAGCGTTGCGAGCACATGGTGCTTGTTGATAATTTCAACTTCGCCGCCGGTTTGCACGTCTTCGCCGGTGATCGGTCCGGCGGTATCTTTCTCAATCGTGATCACTTTCATCTGGTCGGTGTGATTCTTGACGACCAGCGATTTCACGTTCAGAACAATTTCCGTTACGTCTTCCAGCAGACCCGTGATCGACGAGAACTCGTGGTTCGCTCCGCGGATTTTGATCTGGGTAACGGCACTTCCTTCAAGACTGGAAAGCAGAACGCGCCGAATGCTGTTGCCGACAGTCGTTCCGAAACCGCGCTCGAAGGGTTCGGCGGTGAATTTGCCGTAGGTGTTCGAAAGGGTTCCGCGCTCAACATCTACAACGCTTGGAAGTTCGAGTCCGCGCCATCGAATATGCATAAGATTCTCCGCCAGTGTTTTTAGTGGTGTCGCCGTGTTCCGGGTAACGACGCTCCGCAGTCAGGTCAGTCTGCAGATTGAAATCGGGTCTACGTGAATGATCAAGCAAATCGCGATTGATCAAAGCTGAGTTGTAACGGATTAGACGCGGCGCTTTTTGCGGGGGCGGCATCCGTTGTGAGGAATCGGCGTGCAATCTTCGATCGTCTTCACGTTCAAACCGGCACCCTGCAATGCGGTGATCGCACTTTCGCGACCGCTGCCGGGGCCTTTAACGCGAACGTCGACTTCTTTGACACCGAACTTGACGGCTTTTTCAGCAGCTTGTTGAGCTGCCATCTGGCCGGCGAAAGGTGTGCTTTTACGTGAACCTTTGAAACCGCACGTTCCAGCGCTGGCCCAGCAAAGCGTCTCACCTTTGGTGTCCGTAATCGTGACGGTCGTATTGTTAAACGAAGCGTGGATATGAGCCACTCCGTAGGTCACGTTTTTACGCACTCTGCGTTTTTTCGATTTTGCCACTGCTTACAAAGCTCCTGTGTTGCGGTCAGCGATCGACCACTCGTTAATTTTCGTTTGAATTCAATAGAAGAAGGGAGTGAACAGATTCCTGCCGGGTCAACCTAGCGAAGATCCTTAACACCCTTCTTACCGGCGACGGTTTTCTTCGGGCCTTTTCGTGTACGTGCATTCGTCTTGGTGCGCTGACCGCGAACGGGCAGTCCAACGCGGTGGCGAATTCCGCGATAACATTTGATGTCACGCAGCCGGTTGATGTTCTGCTGAACCTGACGACGCAGCGGACCTTCAACAACGTAATCGCGCTCGAGGATCTTTGAGATCATCGCGATTTCGTCTTCCGACATGTCGCGTGCTTTTTTGTCGACATCGACGCCGGCCTTCAAGCACAGTTCTCGCGCAGTCTTCGGTCCGACTCCGTAGAGGTAGGTCAATGAAACAACCGCTTTGCGGTCGTTTGGAATATCAACACCCAGCAAACGTGGCATGAAAATCTCTCCAACAGTAAGTCCGGACGCAATCTGCGAACGGTGAATTATGTTCCCGATAAAAGGCCGCGTGATCGTTCAAGATTTGAACGCAACCGTGATGGCCGTTGCCGCTAAGATCCTGCGGCGGAATTCGGATCGCTCCGCGAATCCGGAATGTCTCTTCGTGATGCATCCATATGTACGTCTCTGCAATTGGTCGGCTGGGCCGCCCTCAACCTTGGCGTTGCTTGTGGCGCGGATTGGTGCAGATGACGTAGACGCGGCCCTTTCTGCGCACGACTTTGCAGTTCTCACAGATGCGTTTAACGCTAGCGCGTACCTTCATCGCTATTCACTCTCAGTATGTTGGTTAAAGCCCACCAGTATTGCGGTTTTGCCCAGTCTCAACAAGGGCCAATTTCAGGGGAAATGTCGAAGAAATGCCACGGGACCGAACGACGCGGAAGTTGTCGATTGGATTCGCTGACGATCCGAACGAATCGTATATTGCAGCGATTTTTCGGCCACGAATCACACGAATCTGCACGAATAAAGACCCTCAGTATTCGAGCCGATTCGTGCGATTGATAGCAAACAACAGAAGCGACGACTGCATTCCACGTGCATTCCGGCAAAGGCACGCGAGTAGGCTGATTCGCTAGCAATATTCCGGTCGGTTGGTTCGTTTTTGCTGAAATGCGTTTTCGAGCAATATTCCCTACCTTCCACTGGCCGATATGAACTCTGTCTAGCGAAACTTTGGCGATTATCAGAACTTTGCGCGTTATTACGATGAATCCGCACAGGAAGATTGCAGTATTTGGGTTTGCATTAGCGTTGGCTGTCGCTGCGGCAACGGGCTGGTTCTTGCTGCGCGAAAGTGAAACCTTTGGGCACGACTGGCGAAACTCGGTTCATCAGCAGGCGGCGCTGGTACATGGGACAGCGCAAGTTCACGAATCTGAAACAGCGTTTGGTCCGCTGGAGCATTCCGGCATTTCAACAGGCAACGCTGACAATTCAACAGTCAACGGGTCGCCGCCGTCAACCAATCCGTCGTACGGTGATCAACCAATTCCAGCCGCAGCCTTTTCTTCGGCCGCAGCCGAACTTGCGGATGAAATGCAACGTGGGCGTTTGACGACCGCGAACCGGTATGGCTTAACGGACGGACCGGACAACGATCAGCTACATGACGCGCTTGCGGAACTCACGATCGAAGACTTTCAAACGCTCGAAGGACTCCCGCCCGGTTGCACGAGCGGACTACCCGGATTCGAGGTTCACGTTGCCGCGCATCCTGAATCGCTTCCCGATCACTCGGCCATGGTTCCAGCTGCCGGCTGGCAGAATCCGAACGGGCATGTGGAACTGGCCGGCGCCGCGAGCGCGGCGCCCGACGAGGTGGAAGCAGGATCAGGCGAAGACAGGCTCAACGGCGACGGTCCTGTCGCTCATCTGGCAGCCTACAACCCGCACGCAAACGCAACTGCAAAAAACAAACCGGCTAGCCCGGGCGTCGAGGGTGACGTCGATCCGCACCTGGAAATTTTTTCGCGCGGCGCGTTTCCATCCGCGACCGAATGTGCGAGCTGCCACGAACAGATTTTTGAAGAGTGGTCGTCATCATCACACGCGTACGCTGCGATCTCGCCGATGTTTCATTCGTTTGAGAACAAGATCAACGAGTTGGCTCAGGGCACGATCGGATATTTCTGTATGCGTTGTCATGCTCCGGTTGCGACGACAATGGGGCTGCGACGAGATCAGGCGATCTGGGACGGGCCGCGCGTATTTCGCGAAGGGGTTACCTGTGTCGCCTGTCACCGGGTAAAAACTCCGTACGGAAAAGTGAACGGGGAACGACGGATGGAGCCGGGAGATATTCACGATCCCGTTTTTGGTTCCGGCGACGGGCTGGGTGCGGAACTGGCGATTAAGTACAAGCAGCATTTCAAAGTAAAAACCAACGAGGCCGACAAATCGACCGGGCAGGCGATTCACCGTCAGGCAATTGAATTCGAAGAATTATCAAAAAGTACATTCTGTGTTTCCTGTCATCAGGTCGCCGTGCAGCCGGGCATCAAGCTCGAAGTGGTTTGGGACCAGTACCGTGCTTCTCCGGCCTATCGTGCGGGCGTGACCTGCCAGGACTGCCACATGGGAAAAGTTCCCGGCGTGAGTGCGGGATACAGTATCGGACCGGCAGCGGTTGTGAACGAGAAGGTCGTTAACCCGGAACGCCGGCATTCGAACCACGCGTTCTACGGCCCGAGCTATTCGATTGCTCATCCCGGTGTCTTTCCTCAAAACAAAGACGATGATCGCTGGTCATTCAATGACTGGCTGGAATTCGACTGGCGTGCCGGCTGGGGAACCGACGAGTTTGAAGACGCTCTGGATGATGGCCGTGCGTTTGCGAATTTCCCGGCAGCGTGGCAGGAGGTCGACGATCGATACGATGCTCGAGAGATCATTGATGTGAATTTGAAAAAGCTGGAATACAAGAAAGATCTTCGCCGGCAGGTGATGGAAAACGGTTCCAAGCTGGACGGACCGTTTTTCGCGGATCCGCCCACGCTGGGTCAAAAACTGGCAATGCACTATTGCGTGACCAATATCAATCCGGGCCACAATATGCCGTCGGGATCGCTCGGTGCCCAGCCCCAGCTCTGGTTGAACGTGGTGCTGACCGGACCTGACGGAATGCGTTTGTGGGAGTCGGGTTATCTGGATTCCAACGGGGACCTGGCCGACAACCATTCGCTGGAGGTGCTTGCGCGAACCGTGCCGCTGGATGAACAGCTGTTCAATTTGCAGACGAAGTTTTTAACGACGAACGTCAAAGGAACGGATCGGGAAATGTACCTGCCGATCAACATCGACTTTGACCAGCTGCCGTTTATCCGTCCAGCCGCCCAACCGGTTTCCGTTCTCAATCATCCACCGTTTATCAGGATGGAGAGTCATTCGCTTCCGCCACTGGGTTCACGCAAGGCGAAGTATGTCGTCCCTGCGCATTTGTTGTCGCAGCCCGGTACGTATCGTCTGAGTGTTCGGATGCGCAGCCGTGCGGAACCGATTTACTTCATGCGGTTTTGCAATTCCACTGCCGAAATGGAGCGGATGATGAACGAGGGGATCGTCGATATTCACACCCGCACCGTTACCGTCGAAATTCACTAATACCTTCGAAGTTCACTAAATATGTTCTGACCGATCGTTCTCCGGTTTGTCGCTTTCACGTCGCAGATGAAACAGAATCGCACACAACTGATGATCGGTGCAGGCTGCCTGGTGTTACTGGCTGCCACGCTGATGATGCGCGCGACGAACTCCGGCGAGACGCTGGCGCAGAGCTGGAAATGGCGGCCTCCGATCGATGCCGGGCCGCCGGGTTCATCCGCATCAGTTTCTCGACGCGATGAGAACGGGAACCGGGCTCTTAATGGACTCGATGAGCCGGTGACGTTGCCTCGGAAGGTCAGCGACTCCGATGCGTTCGTCTTTGCGGCTTTGCCGGATATCCGGTGTGATACCTGCCTGCCAGTCGTTGATCCTCACGTCAACGCCGGAGGACAGGTCGGTTCGGGATCGGCTGCGAACGTGAATTTCCAGTCCGACATTTTCGAGAGCAGTCCGTTTCGTCAATTGGCGGAGCCCGATTCTGTTGATGCCGATCAGGCTTCCGACGCACCGGTTGAAATCCCGGTCATGGACCAGGGGTCATTGGATCGGCCAGAAGAAAAGTCGGGCAGCGCCAGCATTTTTCTGCCTTCGGCCCGGACCGGTTCGCCGTCAGCACTTTCTGTCACCGCAAAATTGCCAACAACAGCGCCAAAAACGCCAGTGCCGAAAACAACAGCGGTGAAGACGCCAGCGCCAAAAACAATTGCGCCGAAGAAACCGGTTGGAGGCGGCGGACCGACCGCTGCGCTCAACGCGCGTGATTCTCGCCCCGCATCCCAGCCGGAGATCGGTGATCATTACTACAACGATACGCCGGTCACCGACAGCCGTGCATGGGAAGTTGAGTACACCAAAGACGATTTTGCTCCGGATCCATTCGATTCTTATACGCCCTACGATCCCTATCAGCAAATGAATGTCTACCAGGGCAAAACGCACAACGCGAATCAGCGACCGTTACTGGAGTTCGGCCGACCCTGGTATCAGCTGGGGCAGCTGCCCGAACCGTCCACGATTTTCGGTGCACACAATCCGGTGTCGAGCCAATTTGTCGTGTTCGGCGATTACCGGACGGCGTTCGCTTCGAATGACAACAAAGGGAACGACACAACTCAGATCGCATGGCAGTTGAATCTTTTTATGAACTTGCAGCTGACGGCAACAGAGCGATTTGTGGCCTCGATGACTCCGCTGGGCCAGGGGAAAAACACACGTTACATTTTTGATCACGATCAGTTTGCAACCGAGTTCGACGCCGATTTTGACTTTGGATATTTCGAGGGCGACCTGGGCGCGATGATCGGCGGCTGGACCGGCGAGACATTGCCGTTCGATTTGCCGTTTGCCATCGGGTTCATGCCGCTTCTGGTTCAAAACGGTGTCTGGATGGAGGACGCGTTTGTCGGTGTTGCCGCAACCATTCCGGCTCGCAACAGTCCGCAGCTTGATATCTCGAACATGGATTTCACGTTCTTCGGCGGGTTTGACGAGATCGATTCACCAGCGTTTGAAGGTGATGATGACGTTGCCAAGATGTGGGGAATGCTTGGATTTATCGAAGCGACCGGCGGCTACTGGGAAGTTGACTATGCATTTCTCGAAGACCGCTCGCTCCGCGACCGTAGTTATCACAACATCGGGATCGCATTCACGCGACGTTACGGGCGATTTATTTCGAACTCGACCCGCGTGATTGTCAACGCGGGCCAGTCAACCGAATTCGGGCCGAACACGGCGGACGGAATTTTGTTGCTCAGCGAGAACTCGTTGATTACCGGCGCTCCGTCGTCGATTGTGCCGTACCTGAACTTTTTCGCTGGATTTGATCGTCCGCAGTCGGCATCGCGTGCCGGTGCTGCGGGTGGCGTATTGCGCAATACCGGGATTCTGTTTGAGTCAGACAACCTGACGGACTATCCGACGCTTGATGCTTCGGCGAACGATACGTATGGAGCTGCGTTCGGTATCAACATTTTGCCGGACGACTTTTCACAGCAACTGGTGGTTGAGGTTGCTGGCCTGGGAACGATGGGGGACGGCGCGGACCGCATCGCCAGAGGGACTCAACTGGGAACTGGATTCCGTTACCAGCTGCCGTTGTCGAATTCTCTGATCTTCCGGACCGACGGCATGTTCGGCTGGATGGGAAACGAGAACGATGTGCACGGCATGAGGATGGAGCTGCGACGGAAGTTCTAGTGGTTTGTCAATTACCTTCTCTGATGCTCGCCAGCGAATGTCAGCCGAAGCAATGCGTCAAGTTCAGGTAGCAACGCGGTAGCGGCGAATCCGGGAGTCAGATCTGCCGGTTTGGGAGGCAGCGCATCGAATTTCGCAAGGTCGGGGAATTCTGCTCTCAGTCCAGCCACTAGCGAAAGCGAGTCGGCCGAAGAACCTGAAGTAATCGATCCGGGAACGCCGGGCATCACACTGCCGCTTCTCAGCTTCAACACGAAGGCGGCGATCGAGAGTAATCCCATTGGGCGAAAGCATGGAGTCGAACCGGAGTTTGACGTGCCGCCGGAAAACGGCATCATGGCAGGATTAATTGTCGGCAAATCGAGGTCAGCGAGCGGGTTGGTCCTTCACGGGCAAACGCTTCACAAATGGACGAAGACCTGATCGATGGCCGGGGCAAACTGATCATCGGGTTTTACGCTGGTGCAACCGGTTCGGAAGTGGTTACGATTGGTTTGTACGCAATCTCGCATACCAAAACAAAAGTCATTGAGGAGGCCCCGAAGACTCGCACCTTCACCAGCGCGGACGGAGTTCACGCGATGACAGCCGGGTATGTCAGCAAGACCGCGACGCATGTCAGGTTGAGAGCATCCACTGGTTCAGAAACGGATGTCGAAATTAAGATGCTCTGCGCTGAAGATCAGGCCTGGATCGAGTCCAGAGAATAACCCGGGCTCCCTCGGTTTCGCGAATTCCTCAGGCGTCAAACTGCGCCACCCTGCTTCATTCCCTTTTAGCAATCTGAGTCACTGATCCAGGCATCGCCACAGATACCAGGAAGCAACCGTTTCATACGGGTTCCACTTCTCGGCGAGCAATTCCATCGCAGGCTTTTTCAGGTCACCTTCGAACCCGTACGCTTTACGGATGCCGTTCTGAATTCCCAGATCGTCGACTGGGAAAACGTCCAGCCGACCGAGGCTGAACATCAGAAACATCTGGGCAGTCCAGCGACCGATGCCCTTAACTTTGGTTAATTCGGTGATGACGTCCTCGTTGTTCTTTCGGCCCAGGTTTCTCAATTCGATGTCGCCTGCGTCAACCCCGGTTGCAAGGTCGAGAATGTAGGTTGCCTTCTGCCGTGACACCCCGGCTTCCCGAAGCGACTCGACGCTGTGTGCCGCCAGCGCAGGCGGCGTAATACCATCATCGCCACATGCATCCACAACGCGACCAAGAATCGTTCTCGCTGCCGCGCCGGATATCTGTTGCGAGACAATCGAGTTGACCAGCGTGTGAAACCGGTCGCGGCGAGTCTTGATCGTGCACGGCCCGACCGCTTTGATCACGCGTTTCATCACGGGATCGTTTTTCTGCAAATGTAGACGGGCCGCTTTGATGTGTTGAGCTGAGATGGGCATATCGGTTTGTTCCCAACGGAATTCCAGAAGGGGAAATTCACTTGCGCGAATTCGTCAGCATCCATTCGTAGAGATCATCGTTATTGCAGGTTTCGGTCCACGAATCATGGCAACCATATCCCGGATTGCCCGTTCCCGCGCAGATGCAGTCAACATTGTGCGGCAACATGGCGCGTTTACGAGCTTCCGTCCGGATTCTATCATGACGGCATGAACAACGAACGCTCAACCCGACCACTTTCCACGCATGACCGGCGTCGCGAGCTTGAAGCGATGGATCCGGCTCAAGTCGCGTCGTGGCAGCTCAAGCGACTCAACGAACTGCTTGCCGCAATTCTTCCGCACAACAAGTTCTACGAGACCAAGCTCTCGCAGATCAAAACGCCGCTGAACGATTCTGCTCCAGCTGATTCCTTACTCGATCAGCTCGGCGAATTCCCGTTCACATTCAAGGACGAACTGATCGGTAATGAGCAGTCGAAAGGTTTCGCGGCCAACCTGACCTGGCCGATCGATCAATATACACGGATGCACCGAACAAGCGGGACCCGCGGCCGCCCGATGGTCGTGCTCGACACACCCGACGATTGGGACTGGTGGATGGACGCCTGGCAGTATGTGCTGGATTCTGCCGGGATCACAAAAGCGGATCGCGTTCTGATGGCGTTCGGCTTCGGACCGTTCATCGGATTCTGGAGCGCGTTTGATGCAGTTGTTCGTCGCGGCGCGCTGGTGGTGCCCGGTGGCGGAATGCAAACGCTTGCCCGCCTCGAACTGATGCGAACCATCGGTGCGACTGTCGTGTTCTGCACGCCCAGCTACGCGCTGCATATGGCAGAAGTTGCGCGGGAAAATCAAATCGATGTCGCATCGCTGCATGTCCGGGCGATTGTTGTCGCCGGAGAACCCGGCGGTTCGATCCCGGCGATTCGCGATCAGATCGAATCGTTCTGGGGCGCGCGAGTCGTAGACCACAGCGGAGCAAGCGAGGTCGGTCCGTGGGGATATGCTGACTCTCTGGGTCGCGGCATCTATGTTAACGAAAGCGAGTTCATTGCCGAGTTCATTTCGATTGCCGATGGTACTGCAGCTGGCGAAGGCGAGTTGTCGGAGCTGGTGTTAACCTGCCTTGGCCGCACGGGCAGCCCCGTGATTCGATATCGGACGGGCGATCTGGTCCGCCCGACCTGGAACGATGATCAGCCCTGTCGTTTCGTATTGCTTGATGGCGGCGTGCCGGGACGAACCGACGATATGATGATCATTCGCGGCGTCAATATTTTTCCAACTTCGGTCGAGCAGATTCTCCGATCATTCCCGGAGATTATCGAATACCGGATGACGGCGTACAAAGAAGCGGCCATGGATCAGTTGCGGATCGAAATCGAGGATCGCTTAAATCAGCCCGAGCGCGTTGCGGCTGAGTTGCAGTTGCGGCTCGGCTTGCGCGTCGATGTTAAAACGGTTGAGATCGGTTCACTGCCGAGGTTTGAGGCAAAGGGGAAGCGGTTTATTGATAATCGGATGGAGTGAGTTTGACGACGGTGCCATTTTTGATGCGCAAGCGACCGGGCCCGGATTGAGTCTGAGTTGAAGTTGGGTTGAAGTTGGGTTGAAGTTGGGTTGAAGTTGGGTTGAAGTTGGGTTGAAGTCAGGTTGAAGTCAGGTTGAAGTCAGGTTCCTTTGAGATGGCAAGTATGAACATTTTCACCGAACAGCACGCACTCGAATACCGGAAGCAGTTTCCCGGGCTGTTGCGAAAGCGTGACGACCGCGAAGTTGTGTTTTTCGACGGGCCGGCTGGAACGCAGGTGCCGTTACGGGTTGCGGAGGCGATGAGCTATTGTCTGCTGCACGCCAACGCAAACACGCACGGCGGGTTTGGTAGCAGCAACGATGTCGATGCAATGCTGGAGGAAGCGGCCGCAGCGATGGCGGATTTTGTCGGCTGTGAAAACCAGCACGAGATCGTTTTCGGTCAGAACATGACATCGCTGACCTTCGCGTTTTCCCGGGCGCTGGCGAAGACGTGGGCGGCGGGTGACGAGATCATTGTCACCGCGCTGGATCATGACGCGAACATTGCGCCGTGGATGCTCGCTGCGGAAGAATCCGGAGTCACCGTCAAACGGGTCGGGTTTCGCCGCGATGATTTCACGCTGGATATGAATGACTTCAAAAACAAACTGAACGCAAAAACGAAACTGGTCGCCGTCAGTTGCGCGTCCAATGCGAGCGGCGGAATCAATCCCGTCAAAGAAATCTGTTCGCTTGCCCGTGCAGACGGGGCGCATGTTTTTCTGGATGCGGTTCACTACGGTCCGCACGATCTCATCGATGTCGAGGATTGGGGTTGTGATTTTCTGGCCTGCTCAACCTATAAGTTTTTCGGTCCGCATCTGGGCGTGATGTGGGGCAGGTCGGAATTGCTGCGCGAGCTGACTCCTTACAAGGTCCGTCCTTCGTCGAACGAGATTCCTGATCGCTGGATGACCGGCACGCAGTCGCACGAGTCGATTGCAGGCGCGCTGGAATGCGTCAATTACATCGCGGACATCGGCCGTGCGTTGACGGGTGAGGAAACGCTGGAGCGGCGCGCCGCACTGGCCGGAGCGTTTTTAGGGATTTGTGACTACGAGAAAACGCTTTCCCGAATGTTGATTGAAGGACTCCAGTTAATCGACGGAATCACAATTTACGGGATCGATTCAGTCGAACGGATCGACGAGCGATTTCCGACTTTTTCAATTACACACAGAGACTTTCCGGCGTCGAAGCTGGCGGCGGAACTTGCCGAGCGTGGCATTTACGTCTGGTCAGGTAATTATTACGCGCTACAGTTCACGACTGATCTCGGACTGGAGCCGGAAGGAATGGTTCGCATCGGCGCGGTTCACTACAACACGCCGGCAGAGATTGATCGATTGCTTGCGGCGATTCAGGAAATTGTTGGCATTAACGCATCCGTGTAGCCGCTCACCACTACAGGGCTAACAATGGTCGCACTTTCAGTCTGAAAAAACGTCTCCGGGTGCCGATCCGGGTGCCGTTAGCAAATGGGCAGAAGCCGCGGAGGCAAGGAAGCTTTCAAAACGCGGTAAACAAAGCTCCCCCGGCTGGGCTCGAACCAGCGACACGCGGATTAACAGTCCGCTGCTCTACCAACTGAGCTACAGGGGAATATTGGTCAAGCGAACCAGTTTAGAAGATGTCGTTTTAGCGTTCAAGGCCGTTAGCTCGTCAACCTTGTCCGGCAACTGGTCGGCCAGATTGTTCTGCCCGGAAATGTCGTCGGCCAGATTGAACAACATTGTGCGGTGGTGGGGCGTTTGAATCAGCTTCCAGTCGCCCTTGCGCATTGCTGACCCCCGCAGCGCCATTCGCCAGTGCAAGGCTTCATGTGGCCCGGCACCGTCGGTTTCAGCCCCGGTTTTTTCGGGCAACCGTGACTATCGCCAAAGCGGCTGGGCCTGAGACCTGGCTGGAACAACCACTAGCTGCGGAGTTCACGGACCAGAAGCACGAGGCCGATCGCAATGCAGGCCGCGTTGCCTAGCCAGGCGGCATAGGGCGGCAACGAACCGTACTTCGCTCCGTCCAGACCGAAAATGAATAACGGGTAGTAGATCAACAGAATTGGCAGAAAACAGATACCGAATGTTGTCGCGTAGTTGGCGTTCTTCAATCGCATCGCAACGGGAATCCCGATGATCGCAAATGCCAGACAGCTGAACCCGTTTGCCCAGCGGCGGAATGGAACGACGTACAAACGACGCAGTCGCTGCCGCGCATCGGTCAACTCCTTGGATCGGCCTGTCCAGTCCGAATGCGTGAGCGCTAGAAAGTCGCCACCGAACAGTTGCCCGGTGGCGCGGACGCCGTTGTTGACTTCCAGCTGTTGAAGTTCAGCTGATTGAGTTTCGATCTCGCCCGGAATCTGGCTTAGATACAGGTGCGACGGGTTGCCTGAAGCCCGTGCGACTTCCTCCGGCGACTTCAGCTGAAATTCCTGTTCCTCGGTTCCGGTAAACACATACGATGCCTTGCCGGGAATATCGAGCGACCCGTTTCGCATGATCAGGCTCAGACTGTGGCGTTCCGGGATGCCGTGCAATATCGCCTCGCGAGCGGCAATCGTGACAATATTGTCTTCGCCTGTGTTGATCGTAATTCGAGGTTCAATCAGCCTGTGCCCGTCCACTGCTTGAACGTCAATGGAAAACCGGTCCGTTTGGAAGCTGCCCTCGTTTTTTAGAACGCCGTAGACAATCTTGTCGCTGCTCTCAAGGACAACGCGCTCGATGCCCCGGTAGCTCCAGGCAAACGAGATATCATTCAACCAGACCGCGCCCAAAGAGAGAACTACCGACAAGCCAATCGCCGGCCAGACCAGCACCGACTTGGAGAGACCCATTGATTGAACCGCGATCAGTTCGTTGTCAGCGGCCATTCGTCCGAACACGCACGTGACACTGAACAAGCAGGTCGCCGGCATCGCAAACATCAACGCCTTCGGAATGATGTAGGGAACCAGTTGAAAAATCACGTCCGGCCCGAGGCCCTTTTTCGTTGCTTCTTCAATCAAACCGACCAGAATCATCAACACGACAAATCCAAACGACGAGATCAGGAAGATCTTCGCCAGTTCGCGGATGACATAACGGGTTATGATTTTCGGGTACAACGACTTTGTCAAAGCAAGAAATATGGGAGGGAGAAGGCAAAGATTCGCGAACGATGTATAGCGGTTCGAGTAAAAACGGGTCAACGGCAGAAGTGTGAGCCATACACGACCTACGTTTGCGTTTTCAAACCCTCCTGTCGCTTAGGCTCGACCCTCCCTCCGGGAGGGGAACAGGTGTAAAGCAACTGCTAGCTGCAGCATGACGAACGACCAGATGACAAACTATTGCCAGTAAATTTCCAGCTCGCCAAGCAAACCATCGATCGTGTTGGGTTGAATTTCGTGAGGCGGATTCCACTCAAACCACTCGAATCCCGGGTGTTCGGTCACGATGATCTCGACGTCCCCGGTCAGGCGTGCGAGAAAAATGACCAGCTGCTTGGTCACCGTACGCCGTTTCTTTTTCTTGAACACCGGATACTCGGTCACGAACCGGAAATGTTCGTCGATTTCGATATCGGCTTCGCGAATTCCGGTTTCCTCTTCCAGTTCACGAAGCGCACATTGCATATCGTTCTCACCGGAATCAACATGCCCTTTGGGAAGATCCCAACGATCGGAGTGTCGCATCAGCAGAAACATCGGGCTAGGATCGGATTCAGGTCCCGCATTCGAATTTTGCGCGCTGTAGTGATTGCGATAAATCAGGAACCCGCACGATTTGACTTCGGCCATTTTTCAATCCGGCATTGATAAGTTTGAAACGACTCATGAAAATTTACACGAAGACCGGTGACGAAGGCCAGACAGGGCTACCCGGTGGATTGCGGGTTTCCAAAGATCATCAGGTCGTTGAAGTTTGCGGAACGGTTGACGAACTGAATTCAATGCTCGGTCTGGTACGAGCTGGCGATATCCCCGAAGACGTCGGAGAGGTGCTGGCCGGAATTCAGACCGATCTGTTTGATCTGTGCGGTCGTGTCGCGATGTGTCTGGCTCCTGAATCAGGAGCGGTCAAGCCAAAGTTGCCTGAATTGTTGACCGAACGGATCGCGATCATGGAACGCGCGATCGACCGCTGGCAGGAGCAGCTTCCGCCGCTGACAATGTTCATCCTTCCGGATGGCGGAGTCGATGGCTGCCGGGTCCATCTGGGGCGCGCCATTTGCAGGCGAGCCGAACGACAACTGGTTTCACTGCAGTCTCTGCTATCCGGAAACGAACTGTCCGGCGAAAACACGGGTGAGGCCGACCCGGCTACCCACGAGTCCGGGATTCAGATGCTGGACATTGAGCAGGTCTTCTTGAACCGATTGAGCGATCTGTTGTTTGTCGCTGCGAGGCTCGTAAATCAGCATTTGGGGCGGACTGAAACGCTTTGGACTCCCGCAAAAAAGTAATCCTGAGTTTTGATTCTTTGACAAATACTCTGTATGGCTGGAAAAATCAAAACATAGATGACTCGGAGTAGCTTTCTTTCCTCCGTGAGCTCCGTGCCTCTGTGTTTCAAATCGTATTTCATGGCCCACTTCGAGACCTATTGCTCAAGCTGCGGGTTTCCAATAAACGGACGATAGCCGTACAATAAACGCGAGACAGCCGGCTGCACGAAACAGGATGTCCTGATTTTCGACGGCAAAAAAAACCAGCTACCTGCGGACACTCGTTATGAAAAAAATTGAAGCCATCATCCGGACTTTTAAACTTGAAGACATCAAATCGTCGCTCTCGGAAGCCGGAGTCGAGGGGATGACCATCACGGAAGTCCGGGGATTCGGTCGACAGAAGGGGCACACCGAAATGTATCGAGGCAACGAGTACGCAATCGACTTTGTTCCCAAGGTAAAAGTTGAAGTTGTGGTTCCTGATGAGAAAGTCCGCGCGATGATCGACACGATCATGGACAAAGCGCAAACCGGCCAGATGGGTGACGGCAAGATTTTCGTAACCAATTTGGAAGAGGTAGTACGCATCCGCACCGGCGAAACGGGCGCAGCTGCGATTTGATGCGGCGAACTCCGGGCGGAACTCTGCCCGTACGTGCCCTTCTCCGGATATGAAAAGATCCGGCTCCGTTATCAATCCAAGGTTCTTGAAAGTTACAATGCCGGACACCCGCGTCGGAATCCACGAATATGTGTTGTCCGCGCGTAGGTCCTGGGCGGACGGCAAAGCCGGGTTTCGGGAAAAACATGACGCCGGAGCTTCAGGAAAAGAAGTCGTTACAGGACTTTCGGCGCTGTTGGACTCAATCCTGGTCAGACTGTTCCAAAGCGCGGTCGGCGCGATTTCTTCCGAGCTGGATTCGAGAGTTGCAGTCGTTCTGCATGGTGGCAACGGGCGCAACGAGGTCGCTCCGTTTTCCGATGTCGATATGATGGTTCTTTACCAGGGCAGCCTCACTGACGACGTCGCAGAATTCTCGCGACGAATCAGCCAGAACATCACCGACGCCGGAGTGCAACTCGGATACAGTCTCCGAAACCCGCGCGATGCGTGCGGCATGGCGACCAAGGACCCGGAAATATTTACGTCGCTGACCGCATCCCGTTTTCTGGTCGGCAACCGGCAGTTGTATGAAAACTACGAAAGCCGTTTCAAACGGCTGGCAACGCGGCGCAGCCCGCACGTCATTCGAGGAATCATCAACGCGCGCGACAAGGAACGCAGAAAGTTCGGCGAGACCGTCTACCTTCTGCGGCCGAATGTCAAGAAATCCCGCGGCGGGCTGCGAGATGTTCACCTGATTCGCTGGCTCGGTTTTGTGCGATACGGAGTCAGCGAGTTGGAGGAAATCTGCGCGCGCAGTCAACTAACCGCCGCAGATGAACGGCAGCTGTTTGACTCCAATGAGTTTCTGCTGCGACTTCGCAACGAAATGCACTTTCACGCAGGTCGCGCGAACGACGGGCTGGGCCGTAACGAGCAGGTTCGCGTTGCTGAGAACTTCGGCTACGAAGGCTCCGATGCAATGCTGGCGGTCGAAGCGTTTATGCAGGACTATTTTCGCTACACCAGCCGGCTTCGATACGTGTGCGACCACTTTTCGAGCACCAGCACTAACCGCCGGACGATTTCCTCGCAGGTGCTCGCGCCGCTGGTAACGCGTCAGCTGGACGATCATTTTCGCATCGGTCCTGAATCGATCGGAATCGCACGTGGAGTTCTGGAAGACGTTAAAGGCGACCTGCATGAAGTACTCAGGCTGATGCAGTTGTGCGGTTTGCATGGCAAGAACATCGAGCATGATACGTGGGCAGCCATCCGTCAGACGATGCTCGATTCCGGAGATCGGAACTTCGATCACAAATCTGCGCGGCGGTTCATGGCGCTGCTGTCGAACACGACCGGGCTGCCGCAGTTGCTGCGACGGTTGCACGAAATGCAGGTGCTTCAACAGATCATTCCGGCGTTCAAACACGCCCGCGGACTCCTGCAGTTTAACGAATACCACAGCTACACCGTCGACGAGCATTCATTGAAAGCGGTTTGGGAGGCAATTCAGCTGGAGAATGAAAACACGGTACTCGGCCAGACTTATCAGTCGTTGCGCCGAAAAAACATCCTGCATCTGGCGTTGCTGCTGCATGACCTCGGGAAGGGATTTGCCGAGGATCATTCGGAAGTCGGACGACGAATTGCACAGGAAACGGCTTACCGGCTTGAGCTTTCACCCGAGGACAGCGCCGATGTGATGTTTCTGGTGCATAAACATCTGGTCATGTCTGATCTTGCGTTCCGGCGTGACATCAATGATTCCACCATGGTGGCCGGGTTTGTATCGATGGTCGGTTCGGTTGATCTGCTGGAGATGTTGTATGTGCTGACCTACGCCGATATCGCTGCGGTCGGTCCGGGCGTGATGAATAACTGGAAACTCGGTTTGTTGACTGAGCTATATCTTCACGCGCGAAAAATTCTCACAGGAACCAGCGAGGGCTCGCCCGGTGCGCGGCGGTATCAGAATCTCTACGATGCGATTGCACAATATGGTGAAACGCCGGACGAACAGGAATGGATGCGCGAACGTGCGGCGAGTTTGCCGAACAACTATTGCGACGTTCGCGAGCCCGAAGCGATTGCCGACGAGTTGAAGGTGTTGAAACAACTTCCGATTGATGAGATTGTCTGCTGGGTTCGCCGGGTGCCCGATACCGCATTGATCGACTTGTGCATCGGGAAACACAAACGTCCCAGGAGCGGGAATTTTTACAAGCTTGCCGGGATGCTGGCCTCGCTGGGGCTACAGATTGTCAGCTGCGACATTAAGTCAATCGACGATGAAATAATCTGGCTCTGGTACCGGCTTGTTGACAATGAATTCAAAGAACCGCCGCAGAGCCGGCTGGACGAGATCAGCAGGAAGGTCAGCGACCTCCTCAACGGCGACTACCACGAACAGCCGGTCTTCCGTCGGAACTGGAAGGACACCGAAAGCCGGGCATTGCAGTTGTCCCGTCCGGAAATCAGCGTTCAGATCAATAATCAGACGGTGGATACCGCGACGATTATCGATGTGTTTGCCTATAACAAGACCGGGCTGTTGTATACGATTGCGAAAAAGATCTATGAGATCGGTCTCGATGTCAGCTTCGCCAAAGTCGCCACGTACGCACACCAGGTGATCGATGTGTTCTATGTGACCGACGAGCACGGCAACAAACTTCGGGACAAACAGCTGATCCGTTCGATCAAGAAAGAGATTCTCAAAACAGTGAAGGATTATCTTGAAACAGAACCAACCGCCGACGCTGAGGAAAATTCAGTGCCGCGATCTGACGACTCGCGTTCAACCGAAAGTACGCACGCACCTCAAGATGACTCGCACGAAGCCACGGACAGCAACAAGACCGACCGCTCATGAACCAGCATCCGAACCACCCGCCTGAAATTCGAACCGATGCCATGACCTGGCGTTCGCGAATCATCCAGACATTCGTTCTGCTCGCTTTCGGGGCGCTGTTTCTAGTGCCGTTGCTCACCTACGGATGTCGCGGCGAAATTGAACGCTGGAAAATTGCCAATGCAATTTTGAAATTCGAGGGGGCAGAGGACCAGACCGTAAGAGATGCGGCGCTCAAAGTGATGGAAGCGGCGGTTGCCCGGATCCCGGAGGACGCGCAGCAAACGTCCGGGCTTGCTCAGAGGCTGGCGGCAAGTGGACGGGCACAGGACGGGCTGAACCTCTGCGATACCTGGCTGGCGCGGGATTCCGATTCGAACCATGAAATTGCCGAGGTTCTCGGTGCCAAGTCAATCTGCCTACAGGCATTGGGGCAATGGCCCGAAGCACTGGCAACGTTAAAACAGACGCCTCGGGAAGTATTGAGTTCTTCGGACATGAACCACGGCAACAATCTTTCCTATTTCAGGGCACTGGCGGACACGGAACTCGATGCCGCCAAGGCTGATATGGATCGGGTTCTTGAACAATTGTCGCAGCCTGGCGAGTGGCCGTTGAACCGGCCGTTGCCGTTCCAGGCAAAAACGGTGATCGCGGCAACGATCGTATTGCGTGCGCTTGGTGAGCGCGAAACACTGATTCCGGAGCTTGACGAGATTATCGAACAGTATGAGCAAAGCGCTCATCGGTCCGACTCGCGAATGATCGACCTGGTTTACAACGGAGCGACATTCGGGTTTCCATTCACGCCGGATGTCGAAAAAGCGGTATCACGCCGCGAGCGTCATGAAATCGAAAGGTTGACCGATGCGCTAGCCGTTTTACTGACTCTGCGCGGATTGATTTATCGTGACACCGGAGACGACTCAGCAATGACCCGTGACCGGATTCGTGTCGCCGAACTGGGAAACGATTCGCAGCGACTCGCAGATTCGCAGCCGGATACAGTAATGTGCCTGAATACGTTGCTTGATGCGAGTATCTACCTGGACACCCGCGGGTTTGTGTTGTTCAAGAAGAAGCAACCGGGCGCGGCGTTGAGAGATCTGAACCTTGCCATCCTGGCTGCGGAAACTGTTGTTAAAGCGATCGATAGTCCGCTGTTAAATTCGGTCACGTTAAGTACGCGGATTGCAGCGACGGACGAAGATCGGGAACGATTCCGGAACGTTCAAACGCATAACTTGAGCGTACTGTACTATCACCGGATGATGCTTTACCGATCGCACGGTGCCAATTCGAATGCCGACGCCGATGTCCAGCGGATCGAAGAGCTGGGATTCGATGCAGCAGTGCCGAGGTTTTGACGAACAGCTGATTGAGAAAGTCGGCCGTTTGGGTGCCACCTCGGTTTACGTCCACCAATCAGATGGATACGTTTCCGGCGCTTGCAGTTGGTGGCAGGATCGGTGAATGACAGGAGTTCAGTTTTTTGTTAACCGTAAAAACCGTCGAGCCTCCGGTCACTAGTTAAACCCTTTGGATCTCTTGTCCCTTTAAGATCATGAATCCCAGGACCACGGAGATGATCGCTATGATGCCCCAGCTGGTTTCATCCATGCTGCCGGCCCATGAACTCATGAATTGGAAGAACTCGTCGATGAAGTGCTTTAGTTTTTGCATTGTTTTTTCCGCCTTTATTGAAAGGCAAGTCGAGTCAAAATCGAGAAGAGAATTCTCTACTTGAAGAATGTACGATACAGCCGATTCGTGCCGGAACATTTTGCAGTCAATCTGTGACGATGTGGCTCTGGCGTTCCGATTAGGGAGTCCGTGCGGGTTGTCGGGAATCGACCGACCGGCAAATCGGGCGGTCGGCAGCGGCTGGAGGCCAGCGTTTGCGGATCGAGGCCGCATGCGGCAAACGCAGCATGAAATCCTCATGTCCCAGTGCTTCGGGTGGATTATTGTGAAATGCGGTTTACGGCTTGCGGCCGATAGAAATTCCAGATAATTTCTTAGTTCGCCTGGGCGCTGCCGAACCGGCCGCTGACTCCGGGCGTCCTTGTTTGCGAGCAGGCCAATGGCAAGAAAACGCCCGAATGTACCGAGAACGAGGATCAGACAGGACAGGTATAGACATCAGGCGCAGTAGCTCAATTGGTTAGAGTCCCGGACTGTCGATCCGGAGGTTGCGGGTTCGAGTCCCGTCTGCGTCGCTTGAAGAAAGCCCCGACGATTGCTTTTACTTTTTGAGCAATGTTGTGATCATGCAATCGAACCCATAGGCCGACGCGGGCTTTGGCTTTTTTGGCATCGACCTCGTAGTCAGGCTTGGCAACTTTCAGCGCGAGTTGATGCGCGACTTTGTAATTTGTGTAGTTCTTCAATACATCGAGGATGTAGTTTTCTTCGATCGCCTGACGCATGCTATTGACGTGAAAGGCGGCTGGTTTGCTGGGTGGCTCATCGGGTTTGGGAAGACGACCGAACAACTCCAGCGTTTTGCTTTTGGGGGTCGCAGTGAAAGCGTAGTAGCTGAGGTTAGATGGACCTTGGCGAGCTTCGACGCTGGCGGCCAAGGCATCTTCGGCGGTAGGCTGCTCCGCCTCATCGAAGGTTTCTTCCTTGTTGAACACCTCTTTCAGCTTGACTGAGGTGCGACCGGACTGCGAGCTGTGGGCTTCGTCGGCGATGATCGCGTAGTTGCGTTCCTTCAGCTGACGCTGTTCTCGATCGCTTTCAGGACGTGGGGGAACGTCTGGATCGCCACGATGATAATGGGCTGGCTGCCCTCGAGGGCGGCGGCGAGTTTTTCGGACTTGCTGCCCTGGCCTGTTTCACGGTTGATACGTCCGACGACACCATCGGCGTACTCCAACTGGTAGATCGTGTCCTGCAACTGGTCGTCCAGCACGGTGCGGTCGGTAACGACGATCACGCTATGGAAAATTTTCTCGCCCGCGTCATCGTAAAGTGACGACAACTGGTGAGCCGGCCAGGCGATGCTGTTGGACTTGCCCGATCCTGCGCTGTGCTGGACCGGATACTTGGCGTTTTCGACCGCCTGCTTGAATTCGCTCTATAGCTCCATCGTGACCACGGGGATGCCGTTGACGAACAGCACCAGGTCGATTCTCCATGCCTTGGCGACAGCAGACAACACCCTCCCGCTTGCGGGAGGGGCGGACGTAGTAGCGGCCGGGGAGGGTTCGCGCTCTTCCCCTCTCCGGCCCTGAGAGGCCGACTCTCCCGGCGGGAGAGTGTTGGTGTCCGGGTCTAGAGTGTCGGAGTCGGGTTCTGTGATCGTCCACGGGCTGTAAACCAGTTCGTGTCTCAGCACGCCGAGTGTGCCGAACGTGCAAAGTGATTTGTCGCTGGCCTGCGGATCGGCTTTGGAAAGCATGGATGAGAGCTTTTCGACAAACGCTTGCTCGGCATTGGCGGGGTAGAGCTGCTGGTACTCCAAGCCTTGGGCTGAGTTGTTTTGACGTAAGCGAGGCAGTCTTCTGTGTAGAGAGCCTGTTTGCGGTCGCACTTTGCCGGATCGCCCAGCTTCCAACCGCCAGCAACCATCTGATCGATCATGTCCTGCTGGAAAGCGGTTTCTTTGGAGTCAGCGTTCATTATTTGATCAAATAAGAAGCCCCAAACACTCTGGATCGACCACTTCTGAGAGAGCTTCCCACAACCGGTACACTTCGTTGTAAGTACGGACCAGCTTTTTCGCTACTTCACAAGCCCTCCTCCTCGTTTGAATCGCCATCGTTGGAATCGGCACCGCCTCTTTCTTTTCTGCCGGGCCGTTTGCGTTCGATTTTACTGATATCGATGGTGAACATTCCGCGACCGTGCGTGGCGGCAACCATGACTTTGTCGCGTTTTTGAATCGCCAGATCATGAACAAACGTGATCGGCATTTCGCTTCCCAGAGTCTCCCAGGTCTTTCCGCTGTCTGTGCTGACATAGACGCCCACGTCCGTTCCAACGTAGAGAACGAGCGCAGAAAACGGGTCTTCGCGGATCACATTTACCGGTCCACCGGGAATGCCGTTGGAGATATCGGTCCACGTATCGCCAAAATCCGTGCTGCGATAAACGTAGACCTGAAAGTCGTTGTCCCGTTTTCCGTTCGTGGTCACGTAGACAGTTCCTTCATCGAACGCCGATGCTTCGACCCGCGAGACCCATTTGTTTTCGGGAAGCCCGTCAAGAATCTCTTTCCAGTTCGATCCGCCATCGCGCGTGACATGCAGACGACCGTCATCGGTTCCGGCATAAAGCAAACCGAACTTCAGCGGAGATTCGCAGAGTGTGCTGATCGTGGCGAAAGAAATGTTGCCTCGTTTTTCCGGATCGTTGTGAGTCAGATCGTCGCTGATCCGCTCCCACGAATCTCCCCGATTCATGCTCCGGAATACGTATTGCATCCCGTGATAAACGACCCGGGAGTTGTGAGGCGACAACGTAAACGGTGCGAGCCACTGACCCCGCAAGGTTTTTCCAGTGTCCGATTCCGGCATGATGCTGATCGTTTTTCCTGTAGCCAGGTTGCTGCGCATGATCGAGCCGTAAAACGACTCCGAGTAAAACGTGTCCGGATCGTCCGGATCGACAGCCATATCGCTTGCCTCTCCTCCGGGAATCATCTTCCATTGGTGAGGATTGTCGCGCCCTGCCCGGTGGTTGGACGGACCGCGCCAACTGTTGTTGTCTTGAATCGAGCCGTAGACATTAAACGGATCAGCATTGTCGATCGCGACATTGTAGAACTGTACGATCGGAAGATTTTCGATGTTCTTCCAGGTCTCGCCACCGTCATAGGAGAGATTCACACCGCCATCATTGCCGTTGATGATGTAATCCGGGTTTTCAGGATCGATCCACATCGCGTGGTGATCTCCGTGCAGACCCGGATAGCGCAGTGATTCGAATTCCCTGCCGGCGTCGGTCGATTTGAGCAGAGGTATGCCCATGATGTAGACCGTGTCCTCGTCCGACGGATCGACGCGGATCTGACCGAAAACCCAGCCATAAGTCGAGAACAGTCCTTTCATCGTGCGGTTGTCTTTGCTGACTTTCGTCCACGTCGTTCCCGCGTCGGCTGATCGATAGACTTCTGCACCGACCAGAACGTCCTGCTTCGGCCGCCCATAGTTGTCGGTTTCGCCTTCGCGCGCTTTGCGCTGGACGACATGGCTGTCGACCAGCACGTACAGAACGTCGGGGTTGGTTGTCGAAATAGCGATTCCCATCCGCCCGCTATCGTTGCGGGGCGGAAGCCCGTCGGACAGCCGGGTCCACGTTTCGCCCCCATCAATCGATTTGTAGATGCCTCCGCCGGGGCCGGGCACGGGGTCGTTCCAGGCGTGGCGAATTCGATGCCACATCGAAGCATACAGCGTATTCGGGTCCGCAGGATCCATTACCAGATCGATCGCGCCGGACATGTCGCTTTCGTACAACACTTTGTCCCAGGTTTCGCCGCCGTCCGTCGTTTTGTAGACGCCGCGTTCCTTGTTCGCCGTGTACTCATGGCCGCAGGCAGCTACGAATACCGTGTTCGAGTCATCGGGATGAACAATAATCCTTGCCATATGTTGCGTTTCACCAAGGCCCGAGTAGTTCCAGGTTTCCCCTTCATCAATGGACTTGTAAACGCCCAGTCCGGCCATCGAACTGCGGAAAATGTTGGACTCGCCCAGTCCGACCCAGAGGTTTTTTGAATCCGACGGATCAACGGCAACGGTTCCGGTTGAGCCGGATGGCGCTTCGTCGAAAACGGGTTCCCAATCTGTCCCTTCGTTTCGAGTCCGCCAGACGCCTCCGGATGCAGTGGAGACATAGAAGGTGAACGGCCGATCGATCGGTTTGGCAATGTCAGTGACCCGACCGCTCATGATCATCGGTCCGATATGATTCCATTTCAAATCGTCGTAGGCCGAATCTTCGCGCATGTTCATGTGTTGCTCGTGCCACGCGAGACGTTGTTCAGCATCAAGCACCGGTTGTTTGACGCCTTCCTGTGCGGACACCGGACCACAGAAAACCATGCCTACCAATAAGACGGACGCTATTAGCGGAAAGAGCAGGGCGTTAGCGAGCGTTTGCCAAATCGAAAAATTGGATCGACGTAACATGTTCCGATGCTCCAGATTGAGTCTTGAAAAGAGGGTTCGAACCGCGCTCACGCATTCTAGATGGCTCTGACGATGTTTTGAAGTCGGCGCGCTAATCCGGAGACTTGCCTGATATGTGACATGCAGAACAATTGAGCAATGGTGCGGCCGTGGCAGTTAGTCCCGCCAGCGGAAGATCACCAGAGCGACCAGAAGCGGGCCGATCGTCCAGAACGTCATCACAGCCAATTCGGGCCATTGGCTCCAGAGTGTTTTGCCGTCCAACATCACCGCTCTGAGCGCATCGATCACCGGCGTCAATGGCAACAACTTAATCCACGGATGGACGACTTCCGGAAACCGCTCATACGAGAAGAAGATTCCACAGAGCGTGTACATCGGCAGCATCACCAGGTTCATCAAGCCGGAAACGGTCTCCAGCGTCTTTGCTCGCGACGCCACGAGCAAGCCAATCGCCGAGAACTCCATCGCTCCCAGCAGGATGATCACTGCCAGCGCAGCGGAGCTGCCGTAAACCGGGACGCCAAAAACGAAATAGGAAAAACAGAGCAGGATCGCGATTTGCGGCACCATGTAAGCCAGCCGGCTGGCCGCCATCCCGATTAGAAAGTGCGAGCGCTTCATCGGAGTTGCCATGAACCGCTTTAACAGCTTTCGTATTCTCATATCGACAATCGCAAATCCGACACCCCACAATCCGCCTCCCATCAGGCCCATCGCCAGCAAGCCCGGCACAAGGAAGTCGACATAGCGTCCGCCCGGTTCATCAAACTGGACATCGCTGGCTTGAATCACATCGGTTCGCCCCATCGCGGTTTGCAGCTTCCGGTCAGCCAGATTCCGCGCGGCCAGCGAACCGGGACGGGCTTCGTCGAACTGGTATTCAATGCTCACCATTGAGCTGTCGTCGGCGGTGATCATCAGCGACGACTTGCTGGTACGAAGCCGGCGTCGAGCCTCCAGTTCATCGACAATGCTGACAATCAATCGCGGTTCGTCCGCCAGTTTTTGTTGCACCGCTTCTGCGTACGGGCCAACGACATCGATGTCAAACGTCTCGATCTTCTGATTGCGAAACGCGATCCCCAGAATCACGACCATCAGGATTGGAAAGAAGTAGACCCAGAAAACCGCTTCCGGCTGGCGTGTGAATTCGCGCAAGCGGGCAATCGTGAGTGCGAGTATCGGATTGGTGCGGCTTGAAGTCATGAAAAGATGCTGGTTCCTGTGGGTAGCGTTGGCATCCTGCCGACGAGGATCAATCTCCAATAACGTACGTCGGCTGGAAGCCAACGCTACAAAACACGTCGGCAGGATGCCAGTGTTACGGTGCTTCAGCCGCTTCATCATCACCAAGATGACGTCCGGTCAGCTGCAAAAACACATCTTCTAGACTCGCTTGTCGCGTTGTCAAACCGGTCAGAGGCTGACCTGAACGAGCCAGTGATTCAATCAACCTGGGCAACACCACATGGGGTTTGCCGACAGTCAAAATCACGTGATCGCCATCGTACTTCACGCGGTCAACCGTCGGCAGTTCCGACAACATGGTCCGGTCCACACTTTCAGGTTTTCCGTCGACGGAAAACTCGATCACATGTTCCGCTCCGACCGAGCGAATCAAACCGGCCGGCGTATCTTCGGCGATGATCTTTCCCTGGTCAAAAATTGCGACTCGATTGCACAGCTGTTCTGCTTCCTCCATGTAGTGGGTTGTCAGCATGACGGTTCGTCCCTGTTCGCGAAACGTTCGGATGATGTCCCACAGTTCGCGGCGGCTGGTCGGGTCGAGCCCGGTGGTTGGCTCATCCAGGAAGATTAACTCCGGATCACCCACAAGCGCGGTCGCCACAGCAAGTCGTTGTTTCTGTCCGCCGGAAAGCGTCTTGATCCAGGCCTTTTCTTTTTCCTGGAGCGAAACACGCTGCATCGCTTCGCGCGGTGAGATCCCGGAGTTGTAGAAGCTGCGAAAGAGATTCAGCGTTTCGCCAACGGTCAGCCGGTCGCTCAGCTCGGTTTCCTGAAGCGAGACGCCGATCCGCTGACGAATGTTTGCGTCGTCACGACCCCAGCTCATACCAAGGATCTCAGCGCTGCCGGAAGTGGCAGGGAGGAGCCCTTCGAGAATTTCGATCGTCGTCGTTTTGCCTGCACCGTTCGGGCCGAGCACACCAAAGCACTCGCCAACTTCGACATTCAAATCGATACCGCGCACCGCCTCCACCGGCGGCCTGCCGCGATAGGTCTTGATCAAATTGTTACAGACGATGGCGGACATGGAGCGTTTTCCGGCACTCAATCTAACGGTTCAACAAACGGTGGTTTCTTGTTGCATCCGAGGAAACCGGTGAGTGGCATTCACTCGCTTTTGACGTGAACCTGTGCCGTGTCGTTGAACGCGTCCAGAATCCGGTCGACGACTACGGGCGGATCGCCTTCCGGCTGAGGTGTTACCTCCGGCTTCGTCTCGGGTTTGTTTGCCGGGTCATTCGCGCCAGCCTGCAACTCCGCCCCGTTTTCCGAAGCGGATTCGTCTTCGTTCGAACCACAACCGACGAGCAACCCCGACAAACTTACGAAAAGCACCAGCGTTAGCAACCTCATGATTTTTCACTCCTTACAAAACAATCGACTGGGAACGGCAGTAAACTCAACGAACGGCGGCAACCTGAATATGCAGTGTAGCGTCAGGACGAACACGCAGGCTCGTACTCCGACGTCGAATTTACACTTAGGCTGCAAACTCGGCCGACAAAACCTCACGTACGTGTTCCAGTACATCGCTGCGCACCTTTTCAAATTTGTCATCAACAAACGCGCCGGCAGCCGCTTTGTGCCCGCCGCCGTTGAAGTGGCCGGCAATTTCGTTTGCAGCAGATTTACAGCGACTGCGGAAACTCATCTTAAACCCGCCCGTCGGCTGCTCAATCATGATGACCGCGAATACCGTCCCGTCAATTTCGAGCGTGAGATTGATCAGGTCCTCTGTATCGGTCGGCAGCGCGCCGGTGTTTTCATAGTCTTCATTGAGAAGATACGTGTGGGCCAGTCGACCATCGAGTTCGGTTTCGATTCGGGCCAGCACGGTTCCGCGCAACCGAACGCGGCCAACGGTTTCGCGCTCGTACAAATGACCGTAAATTTCTGAGGGGACCGCGCCGCCGTGGACCAGTTTGGCGGCTGTTTGATAAGTCAGCTCTTTGACCGACGGAAAACGGAACCAGCCGGTGTCGGTCGCAATTGCCGCGAACAGAGGCCGCGAAATATCCGGGGTCAGGGTGACGCCGAGATGTTCAGCCGCTTCGACCACCATGCGCCCTGCTGCTTCCGCCGTCGTGTTCTTGAACAGTTCGGCATCGATATCGTCCTCGCCGACATGATGATCAAAGATAATCTTCTTGTACGTTGATTCACGGATTACATCTGCCATCGGGCCGAGCTGAATCCAGGCGCTGGTGTCAAGGATCATGTGCAGATCGGCGTCGGCCAGTTCCTTTGCCGGGACGTCCTCGCCAATACACATCAGCTCGTTATCGGGATCGATGAAAGCGAGATTCGGCGGCGTCTTCTGCCCCATCACGATCCGGACTTTTTTCCCAAGCGCGCGCAAGATGCCAGCCATCCCAAGCGCGCTGCCGAGGGCGTCGCAATCCGGGCGGATGTGACTGGTGAGAATAATGTTATTAGCAGCTTTGATCACTTCAACAAAGCGGGGCCAGTCAACTTGCATGGATTGTCTTCGATTCAAAGGGCGCGTAGCGCAGGAAATTTTGAGAATGTTATTGAGCGGAGATCTTCCTGCCAATGCGGCGAGTTGCCGTACGTCGCCGTTCGCTTGGGCAAGGGTATTCAGGAGCAAGGGTATTCAGAAGCAAGGGTATTCAGAAGCCGGGGGTTTCAGGAGCAGGTTTTTTCTTCGATGCCTACGCGGAAAAATTGCGGGCAGTTCTACGGGTTGCGGCGACATCTTTTTCGAGGCGGGCGGTCAATTCTGTCACCGATTCGAACGGTCGAATATCCCGCAGCCGACTGATAAAATCAAGCTCAACCGGGTGCCCGTAAATCGATCCGTCGAAATCGAGAACGTGGGATTCGACCTTTGGCACGGTTTCCGCAAACGTTGGATTAGGACCGATATGAACTGCTGACCAGTGCGGCCGGGAATCGATGTAAGTCCGGCCCGCGTATACGCCCGGTGCGGGAATCAGAGTATCGATCGCGTCCAGATTGGCCGTCGGAAAACCGAGACTTGCTCCTCTTGCGGCACCGTGGGTTACCATACCGCGAATCCGGTAGGGATGCGTCAGAAACTGCCGTGCGAGATCTACGTCGCCCACCCGGATCAGGCCACGAATCCGGCTGCTGGAGATATATTCGTCGGCATCTTTCAACGGGTCGAGGATGTGCAGATCGATTTCGTGAATGTTACAGAGCTGGCCAAGCGAATCGATCGTCCCTTTCCGGCCGCGCCCGAAGAAAAAGTTTGGACCTTCCACCATCGCCCGCGCGGCAAGTTTGTCCACCATCAGTCGCGTGAAAAATTCGTCGTATTCCAGTTCCAGAAGTTCACGCGTTGTTGGATACGCGACGACGGCATCGACGCCAAGTTCTGCAAGCAGGTCTGCCTTGCGGTTGGTCCAGGTCAGGGGAGGGGGCGCTTGATCGGGACGCAGGATGCGGACCGGATGCGGATCGAAAGTAAACACGATCGCTGCGCCGTCAAATTTGGAAGCGAGTTGCTTCAAACGATCAACCAGCGTCGCGTGACCGCGATGCACTCCGTCGAAGTTACCGATCGTAACTGCGCCGCCGCGGAAATGTTCGGGCAGGTCATCGAGTTTTCGAAAGAGTTTCAAGGCAGGTTCGAAGAACAATTAATGAAGAATAATTAATAGGGAACACAAATAAAGAATGAAGACTCTTGAATTTGATTCTAGTCGATCAGCCGGCGCGGAGCAGGGAACTCGATCGAAAACTGGGTGCCGAGACCGGGGTTGCTTTGCACGTTGATGATTCCGCCGTGCGCTTCGATGATTTTTTTGGCTGTCGGCAGCCCGAGTCCCGATCCGCCATCTTTGCTGGTGTAAAAAGTATTGAACATATTCAGCAGCGTTTCGGTGTTCATCCCGCAGCCGGTGTCGATCAGGTCCAGCACGACTCCGTCGCGGGTGGTTCGCGTTCGCGCAACAAGCTGCCCGCCGTCGGGCATTGCCTCCAGTGCGTTTTTCACCAGATTCACCAGCGCGGCCTGAAGAGTTTGCGATTCCATTTTGATGCTGGGCAAATCGGCTTCGAGGTAGCGCTTGAGATCCACATCCTGCTGGACGGCCTGTGTCTCGAAAAAGTCCAGGATTTGCAGGACCTGATCGTTCAGATTGCCCGACTTCATTTCGAGGTTGTCCAGTCGCGTAAATCGCAGGAAATCGTTGAGCAAATTTTCGAGGCGGACGCAGTGCCGGTTGACGGTCTGAATTCGTTCCAGCGCACGGCGGGCTTCGGGCGAAGCCATGTGTTCGAAATCCTCGGCCAGCAGCTCCGTATTCATGCGGATGACGGAAAGCGGGTTCTTGATTTCGTGTGCCAGCGAACCTGCAAGTGCAGCCAGTTCCTCGTAGTGAGCCCGAAGCGTTGACTCAGACGAATTGTCGGCGGGCTGGTCCAAGGGAATTCCGGATTCGGTTGGGGTGTCTAGTTCAGCGTATGCAATGAAGTGAATGACAGTGGATCAACAATTCGCAAATTGGTCAGGTGCGATTGGGTGACAACGGTAATTTTAGACGGAGACAGGTTGGCGTGAACCCTGGAAGAGGCAAACAAAAAAGCCCGGCAGATTCTGCCGGGCTTCGAGTTTTAATATTATCGATCGGTCTGCGGATCCGTCTAGCGGCGGCCGCCGCCTCCACCGCTGCGTCCTCCGCCTCCACCGCTGCGTCCGCGACCACCGCCTCCGCCGCTGCGCCCGCGACCACCGCCTCCACCGCTTCGGCCTCCACCGCTTCGACCACGGTCTCCGCCGCGATCACCGCCTCCCTCCGAGTCGAATCCGCCGTCATCAGCTCCGACATCCGCCGTTGCAGGAACGACATCGTCTTCGATTCCGAGTTCCTCAAGGGCCCGACGTCGGCTCAGCTTGACTCGATCATGATCATCAACGTCGATCACGAGCACCTTCATCTCGTCACCGATCTGGCAGACATCGCTGACGTCATTGATGAATCCGCCCGACAACTCACTGATGTGACACAGCCCGTCACGACCCGGCAGAATTTCAACAAACGCTCCGAAGTCCTTGATGCTGCTGACTGTACCGTCGTAAATCTTGCCGATTTGAACGGTTGCTGTGCAGGCTTCGATGCGACGCAATGCAACTTCGGCCAGTTCGCCGTTGGTTCCGGCAACGGTGACGCGTCCATCTTCCTGAACTTCGATCACAGTTTCGGTTTCTTCCTGGATCGCACGGATGTTCTTTCCGCCCGGTCCGATCAGGGCACCGATTTTTTCCGGATCGATTTTCGTAACCAGCAAACGCGGCGCGTTCGGCGATAGCTCCGTGTTCGGGCGTGAAATTGTAGTCAGCATCTTCTTGAGGATTTCAATCCGCGCTTCACGTGACTGAGTCAGAGTCTCGCGGATGATCTCGCTGCTGACGCCGCGAATTTTGAGGTCCAGCTGAATCGCTGTAATACCGACCTGAGTACCGGCGATTTTGAAATCCATGTCGCCGAAGTGATCTTCGCTTCCGAGGATGTCGGTCAACAGGACAAACTGATCGCCTTCTTTAACCATACCGACGGAAATACCGGCGACAGGGTTTTTGATTTTCACGCCCGCAGCCATCAGGGCGAGAGTCGTTCCACAAACAGTGGCCATCGAGGACGAACCATTCGATTCCAGAATGTCCGAAACGATACGGATGGTGTACGGGAACTCATCTGGATCGGGCAGAACCGGCTTGATGCTGCGCTCAGCGAGAGCACCGTGTCCGAACTCACGACGACCCGGTCCGCGAATCGGACGACACTCGCCGACGCTGAACGGGGGGAAGTTGTAGTCGAGCATGAACTTTTTCGAGTACTCGTCCTGCAGTCCGTCAACACGCTGTTCGTCGCGACCGGTTCCCAGCGTCACAGTGATGAACGCCTGAGTTTCACCGCGCTGGAAAAGTGCTGAACCGTGAACGCGAGGGAGCAGATCAACCTGGCACTCGATATTTCGAAGCGTCTTGCCATCGCGACCATCGGTCCGGACCCCGGACAGAATCGAATCGCGAATGACGGCTTCTTCGAGATCGTATATCGCAGTTGAAAGAGCCCGCGGGCAGACGGCGCCCGATGCATCCGGGTCGGGACACATTTCCGATTTGATGCGGTTTTTGACTTCTTTCTTCGCCGCTCCGCGATCGATTTTACCTTTGACGATGACGGCGTCTTTGTAGGCGTCGTAGTATTTCTGTTTCAGTTGTCCCAGCAGGCCGTTGTCTTCGGGAACTGTGAAAAGGTTCTTTTCGACCGGGAACTTTTCGGCCAGTTCACGTTGCAGAGAGATAACCTGCTTGATCGCTTCATGAGCAAACTCAATCGCGGCCAGCATGTCGTCTTCGGCAACCTCGCGGGCAAATCCTTCGATCATCGTGACGGCGGAATCAGTTCCGGAAACGATCACGTCCATGTCGCTTTCTTCGAGCTGTTCCGTTGTCGGGAACGCAACAAAGCGTCCGCCAATGCGTCCGACGCGAGTCGAAGCGACCGGATCTGCAAACGGCATCGGCGAAATAAAACACGCTGTGGAAACGCCGTTCATCGCCAGCACGTCACCGTCGGTGATCCGGTCACTGGAAAGTACAAATGCCTGACACTGAACTTCGTCTTTGAATCCATCGACGAACATCGGACGGATTGGACGATCCATCAGTCGCGCGGTCAGAGTTTCCTTGAGCGTCGGGCGGCCTTCACGCTTCATGAATCCACCGGGAAACTTGCCGGCGGCACACGTTCGCTCGCGGTAATCACACATCAGCGGGAAAAAGTCGATTCCCGGACGGGGTGAGCCGGTCGTTGCAGTACACAAGACAGTGGTGTCATTGTAACGGACGAAGACCGATGCTGCCGCCTGTTTGGCGAAGTAACCGGTTTCAAACGAGAGGGTTCCGTCCCCGATTTTTCTTTCTACTTTTACTTTCACAGTACATTCCTAAAAAATTCAAACGTCAATTGTTGTTTATTACCTACTACTATTACATGTCTTTTACGTCTTGAGGACGTGAGACCATTTTGTCCCGGGTTTGGTATGCCTGTGACGGCGTGACCCAAAAGCAACGTCAACCTGGAAGCCAGCACAATGGCAAATCCGGCAACCGTGCATCCGGCACTTGAATCCATCTCGCTGATGGAACTAACGGCAGGTGCCGCCAAAGAGAAAACATGTCCAGAACGAACCGTCGAAAAACTTCGCGATAAAACTTCAAAACAAACAATCCGGGTAACAAAGCAAACAGCCGGTTCATTGCTGACCGGCTGTCCAAATCCAATTTGTGTTACTTACGGATATTCAATTTTCCGATGATGTCCAGATATCTATCCGGATTGATCTTGCGGAGATAATCGAGCAACCGGCGCCGGCGGGAAACCATTCCCAGGAGACCGCGACGAGTCGAGTAGTCCTTTTTGTTCGAACGCATATGCTCGGTCAACGAGTTGATTCGCGAAGTGAGAATCGCGATCTGAACTTCGGGAGACCCTGTGTCGCTGTCGTTCTGTTTGAACTGTTCGATCAGTTCGTTCTTCTTTTCTGTCGTTATCGTCATACCGGTAAACTTCTGAATTTCCGAGTCAAAGTTTGTTTCAGAGACTCTTGCTAACTTACTTTTTTCACGTTTTTCTCAAGCGGACAAGTTTACCGCTACCAGTCTTTTCTGCAAACGGGGATTTTCCCGATTTCGCTGATTTCCAGGCAAAACGGCGTTTCCTCCGTGCAACGGAATCCGGTGCGTAAGTCGAACTTTGTTGATATTTCGAATCATGCGATCCCCTAATCCGGGAGGTGTGGCCCCTGGCGGGTCGCAGGAAAGCCGGGAACCACCGTATTGTTGCAAACGCTTCCCTTATCAGCACTCGCCCGGAACAGGTTTGGCACGGTATGCGCGGCGTATTTCTGTGCAACTGTTCACAATTGGGAGACCACGATGAAAAGCAAATTCTCACAATTCGTCAATAATCTGCATGACGGCAAGTGTGGAGCGACCGCCGTTAAATATGCCGTCCGTTCTCTCGCCGGACCTTAGTCGACTCCCGCGCCAATCGGCCCGTCAAACCTGCTGCGAACCGATTCCGATAGTTCCAGCGCGCTGTCGGGGAGATCATGGCCGCGCCTGTGCAGTTGTTCCAGTGATCGATTGCCGGTCTGAAACGGTTGGTCAATATCCAGGCCGCCGGAATCGTCGGTGATGGATCGCCAGGGTTTTCCGATCGCAGCCCACTCGGGATTTTGCTCATTCGTTTTATCGTACAGCAATACGCGTTATCCGCTGAACAGATTGTCGCGACCTGTCCATTGAACCGATTCTGCAAAGTCAGCTGCCGACAACTGTGGATCATTGAACCCGATCAGACCTGCGTGCGTTGAAAACACATTTTGCGTGGCATCTATATTGATTTGGCCGTCCATGATTTTTTCGCCATCATGATCATGCCGCCCCCGCAGAACTGGGAAGGATTCGGATTCAGGGCGGTCGATGCTCGCCGGCAATGGGCCGACGTTGCCAATGCGCTTGCGAAGTATGAACCTGTTTTGATGGCGGTGACCCCTGAGGACAGAAAGCACGCGGTCAAACTGCTGAGCGGCGAAATCGAGCTCGTTGAATTTCCGTTAAACGACGGCTGGTCTCGTGACTCCGGGCCGATATTTGTCGTCAATGGAAACGGCGAACGCCGGGCGATTGGCCCGACCTTCAACGGCTGGGGCGAAAAGATGGAAGGAATGTTCCGCAAGGACGAAATTGTCAAAGCAAATCTCTGCTCGCATCTGGGCGTGCCGATGTATCCGGTCGATGTCTGTCTCAAAGGTGGCGGCGTGGCACTGGATGGAGACGGGACTCTGATTACGACCGAACAGTGTCTGCTGAATCCGAACCTCAGCCGCGACCAGATCGATCAGCGGCTTTGCGAAGCGTTCGGTTGCGAAAAAGTCATCTGGCCAGGCAAGGGACTCGAGCCCGATCCGATCACCGACGGACATGTCGACGGCATGCTCGCGTATGTCGATTCGGGAACCGTGCTTCTCTCTTCGTGCGATGACGAAGATGATCCGAACTTCGATATTTGCGCTGACGCAAAATGTCGTCTGCAGGAGACAACGGACGCGAAGGACCGCGAGATCGAAATCATCGACCTGCCTGCGACGCCTGACGGTGGCCACATGAATTTCTACATCGCCAACGGCTGTGTGCTGGTTCCAACGACCGAAGATCCGGATCAGGACGACGAACCGATGTCGATCATTCGCGAGCTGTTTGATGATCGCGACGTGATTGGAATCGGCGGCGAAGTGCTCAGCGAAGGCGGTGGCGGAATCCACTGCATCACGCAGCAGGTTCCGGCAGTCTAAAGTTGCCATTTTAGTCGAGGTAACCGAGAACCGTCTTTTTGATCGTTTCGGTCCGCGGCGGACCATCAACAAACCGGTTCCAGTTTCTGCATGTCTTGTTGACGGCACTGAGAATCTGATCCGCGGAATCGGGCCGAAGCCACACGTGACGGACAAGCAACTCGGCACTTAGGATGGCGGCGATCGGGTTGGCGATCCCCTGTCCGGCAATGTCGGGTGCCGAACCGTGTACGGGCTCAGCGACTCCGATGCTGTCGCCCCAGTTCAATGACGGCGCCATCCCGAGTCCGCCCGCCCAGTGAGAAGCCGCGTCTGAAAGGATATCGCCAAACAGGTTGCTGGTAACGATCATGTCAATCCGGTCGGGTTCAGCAAGCAACTTGAGTGCCGCCACATCGACCAGCAGTTCATTCACTTCCAGATTCGATCCCAGTGAATTGTGTTCGGCAACGACATTCCGAACCGTGTCGCGGAACAGGCCGTCACTCAACGGCAGTACGTTTGCCTTGTGAACGATGGTCAGAGTCTCACGTTGAAGTCGCCGGGCGATTTCGCATGCCTTGCGGGCGATTCGCTCCGATGCGGTTTTAGTGATCACCCGTTCTGCGATGGCTGTCTCACCATCTGATCGTTCACGGCCACAGTACAGGCCTTCCGAGTTTTCCCTCACTACGACGAGATCGACGTCCTCACGGGTAGAGAAATTCGGCAGGCTGCTGACCGGTCGCAAGTTGGCGTACAGCTTCAACGATTGACGAATGGTGAGTATCGCGCTGTGGTAGCCGTCCACTTTTTTGGAAGGCGATGACACGGCGCCGAACAGCCCGGCACCACATTCCTGAATCAGGCGCAGCGTTTTTTCCGGGACGGATGCACCCTGTTGCTGAAAGCACTCCCAGCCCGCTTCCGCATGTTTGACATCAAGGTCCGGAATGACGCGGTGCAAGACTTCAACGGCAACCGGGATCACTTCATGGCCGATCCCGTCTCCGTTAATGACACAAAGTTGAGACATACGACTCCTTTATCTTTTCTCTCCGCGACTCCGCGTTTCCAGTTTGTTAATGGCCCGTTGCCGTTTCACCGGGAAAGGAACCATGTTCGCGGACATACGAAACAACACCTCCTGCATCGATGATTGAGCGCGCGAAATCAGGCAACGGCGGCAGCTGAAACGTCTGCTCACCGACCACAACGGTTTCGTCGGTCAAGCTGAAATCAACTTCGTCTCCGTCTTTCACGGCCGAAACAATATCCGGCGCAACAAAAACCGGAATGCCGAGATTGACTGCATTGCGAAAAAAGATCCTTGCAAAGCTGTTCGCGATGATCGCGCCGATCTCGCGCCGTTTCAGCGCCAGTGGCGCGTACTCGCGGGATGATCCACAGCCGAAGTTGTTTTCCGCGACCAGCAGATCTCCCGGTCGGGCATGCTGGTTGAAGTCCGGTCGCGCTTCGATGAAAGCGGCGTCGCCAAGTTCGTCGTGCGGTCGCATATAGGGCGCGTAGCGTCCGGGGACGATCTGATCGGTATCGACATCGGATCCAAGTTTCCAGATCTTGCTCATCGTTTTTCTTTCTTCAGTTGGTGTATTCGGATGGTCAGTTGGCAGGTTCCCAAGGTAATAAAACAGCGCACGTCACCTGACTGTGCTGCGGCTGGAAGCCCCAGCCACGCTATAATTCTCGCGGGTCTGAAATTTTCCCGGTGATCGAAGTGGCGGCAGCGACGGCTGGAGAAGAAAGGAAGATTTTCGAAGAGGGGGCTCCCATTCGGCCGCGGAAATTCCGATTGCCCGTTGAAAGGCAGACATCGTCATCCCCGAGCGTGCCTTGATGGCGACCCATGCAAGCGCCGCAACCGGGCGTCGTGAGTGTTGCCCCTGCGGTCAGCAAAATGGACAGCGTGTCGTCAGCCATCGCTTTTTGAAGTTCCTGATTTGACGCTGGAGTGACCAGCAACCGCAGGCCGGCAGCGATCTGCCGGTTAATGAGAATATCCGCAGCGGCACGCATGTCTTCGTAGCGTCCGTTCGTACAGGTACCCAGAAAGACAACATCGACATCCGTCCCCGACACGTTGGAAACATCGACCACATCATCGACGCGATGCGGAACAGCGACTTGCGGTTCGAGTGTGCCCAGATCAAACGTATGTCGCCGGGAATACTCCGCCTCAGGGTCGATGTTCAACCACTCGGGGATCGGTCCCGCTGAAATTGAACTGCCATAGGGTGGAAAGATGCCGGTTTTGGCACCCAGTTCAATCGCCATGCTCGCGATCGTTTGACGGCCCGCAAGCGGCATCCAGTCGAGGCCGTGATACTCGATCGATGCGTAAGTTGCACCGTCAATGCTTAACTCGCGACAGAGCTTCAGGGCAAGATCTTTGGCGTCGACTCCCTCGGGAAACCGGCCTTCAAAATCGAGTCGAATTGTTTCGGGGACGCGCAACCAGCATTGGCCGGTCGCCCATGCCAGTGCGATATCGGTCGAGCCCATCCCCGAACCAAAGGCACCGACCGCTCCGTAGCTTGTGGAGTGCGAATCGGAACCGAGAACGATCATTCCGGGCCGGGCCAGCTGTTCTTCCACCAGAACTTGATGGCAGATTCCACGGCCGACATCGAACAGGCGTATCCCCTGTTCCCTGGCAAATGCCCGCACAAGATTCTGGCTGTTGGCCGTGCCGACGGTCGAAGCCGGCGCAACGTGATCCATCACCAGGACGATTCGATCGGCGTCGTGGACACGCTCCACTTTCAGCTGTTCTTTCATGATCTTGATGATGCCAGGCGAAAGTGAATCGTGGCCCATGACCAGATCGGGTTCGACAACCACCAGCTCACCAGATCGTACTTGCCGACCCGCTTTGTTGGAAAGAATTTGTTCAGCAAATGTTTGACTCATATCGTGGTCCTGAGACAGGTTTGTGATTTGATTTTCAGTAATTGTTCAGCCGTTTTGTACGTCCCGCTTGCCGGGCGGGACGTTGAGTCAGATTCGACTTCCTGTTGGTTTGAGGTTGCTCGCGAGTTTGAGTTGTCCATTTGTCACGTCCCTTCCGGCAGAAAGGACGTACTAGACCTGGCGATTGCGTTACGCAACAACGAATCGACATCGTCCAGCGTGAGCGCTTGCGCGTCCGACAACATCTTGATCTTTGACGTGACGCGTTTGATCTGGTCGTCAGAAAATTCGAGGCCCAGCTGTTCCGAACGGTGTTTGATCGCATTCCATCCCGTTAGCCGGTGAGCGATGTGAATGTAACGGGTCAGTCCAAAGTCTTCAGGTCGAAGCGCTTCGTAGGTTGAGGGGTCATTGAGCACAGCTTTGGCATGAATTCCGGCTTTGTGAGTGAAGGCGCAAAATCCGGTGATGAAGTTGTTAAACGGAACGTCGACGTTGACCAGTTTCGCGACATGATGGTCGATCGTCTGCAGCAGAGGCAGCCGGTATTTGTCCACGAGCGATTGGTTAGTGACGTACAACCGCGCGATCAGGCCGCCCAATGAAGTGATCCCGTTTCGCTCGCCAATTCCGAGGACGGTCGTATCGATATGCGTGGCACCGGCCTCAAGTGCGGCAAAGGCGTTGGCGATCGCGCAGCCGGAATCATTGTGGCCGTGAAACTCGATGTCGGCTTGCACGCGGCTCCGCAATCCGGAAACCAGGTCGTAAATCTGACGAGGCGTGCCAACGCCCACCGTGTCTGCAACTCCGACGCGATCGACACCCAGCAGATCAACGGCTTCATACACCCGGTGCAGATCGTTAAGGTTGCTGCGCAGGCTGTCCTCGGTTGAAAATCGAACCTCGACGTCCTGCGTTTGCAAATAACTGACAACCTGCTGCGCTTTTTCGATGATTTTTTCGGTTGTCAGACCATGGCTGAATTTCCGCAGGTAGGACGAAGTTCCGATTACGACATCGACACCGTCAACGCCGGTATCCACCGCTCGTTTCGCGTCGTCGATGTGGCAGCGGATATGAGTGAGTGTTTTTAGTTTCAAAGGCAGCCCGGCAATAGTCCTGCAGTCTTTTTCACTTTGCTCAGAAGCGCATGGCGATGTCAGCTCCAGATACTCGACGCCAAATTCGTCGAGCAGTTTTGCAATCTGCACTTTCTGATCTGTGCTAAAAAACGCATTGACGAATTGTTCGCCTTCACGCAATGTTGATTCAATAATCGAAAACGGACCGATACTCATTTCAAACGTAAACCTCGCAACAAGAGTGAATGGTTCAAAAAGTTGTTTTGACGACACGGCAAAGGTGGCATAGGCTTCCAGCCTGTGATTTTCCTCAGTGACACACAGGCCAGAGGCCTATGCCACTCGCATCAAAAAATCTCTAGTGCCTGTCTCAGGATCTCAATGGCGCGATGGAACTCGTCGAGCTCAAGGTGTTCGTCAGGCGTGTGATCGAGTCGGCTGTCTCCGGGACCGTAGGCGATCGTCGGGCACTGCCAGATCGGTGCGACAACATTCATGTCCGCAGTTCCGGTTTTCAGTTTGAATCGCGGCTTGAGCCCGGAACGGAGCAACGACCTGGCGAAAGCCTTCGCCAGAGGATTGCTTCGGGACGACTGACAGGCTGGCTGACATGAGATGATGTTTACCGGGTTCCCTGCCCACGGATGGACCAGATCAAGCATCTCATCGACATCAAATTCAGGTGGCAGGCGAAGCCCGATTTGTCCCTTTACCCGATCCGCCAACCCGTCGCTGCTGGTTTGGAAATGTCGCAATGTCGGCAGAAGCTGGTCGAACAATCGCGAACGAGTGTCGTTGAATTCATCCGCGTACCGCTCAATCGCGTTCCACAGATCGACGGCAGATTCCGCAATCGAACGCTCCGGACCGGCGGTGTGTGCCATCGGTTGTTGCCAGTCGAAACCGAGTAACAACTGTCCCTTGTAGCCGAGTGTGATCGCATCAAAGTTGCTGGGCTCGCCGATAACACAAGCCGCTGGTTGATACTGCGAAGCGACAAACGCCGCCCCTTTGGACCCGGACGTCTCCTCCTCAACGGCGCCGATCACGATCAAGCGGGTTCCCGGTGAGGGCTTCGCCAGCGCCGCCGCGAGGACAAACGTCGCTAACGGACCTTTGGCGTCCACAGCGCCCCGGCCATACATTTTTCCGTCTTCGATACGCACCGGAATGTTGCCGGGAACCGTGTCGATGTGGCCCAGCAAAACCACGTCGCGCGTAATGCTGCCTGCCGGATCCGGAAACTCCCGGACGCCAACCGCGTTTCCAGCGGCATCGATCGACGTTGTATATCCCAGCCCGTCCATTGCTTCACAAAGATAATCGACAGCATCCCCCTCAGCACGGGAGACACTGGGCGTCGCGACCAAATCGCGAATCAATTGAGTCGCAAATTCCCGATCCGCTGCGTCGAATTCCGGACCGTTCGATTGCCGTTGAGCATTTGACGATGCGTTTTGCGTTGTTTCAGTTTGAGTTGACGATTTCGTCATGACGAATCACCGTTCCCTTTCCAGCGATGGCTTGTTGGATGGGCGAACGGCCGCGAGCATCGCCCAGAACCACTTGCCCGACACCTTCAGCAATCGCTTCTTTGGCACCGAGCAGCTTGATTCGCATCCGCCCTTGCGCGAACGTTTCAGCGATCGAATCAATTTCATTGAATGAGCATTCTTCCAGCAGCGAACTTTCGTCCGGGAATTCTTTCAACAGCCCGGGAACGTTCGACAGAATCAAAAGTTGCCTTGCCTGCAGCGCAGCCGCCGTCTTTGCAGCAGCCCGGTCGCCGTCGACATTGATTGATTCGCCTTGAAAACTAATCGCCGGCGGCGTGAGCACCGGCAGGTAGCTCTGATCCATCAACGATCGCAGCAGCGCGACATTCACCTGCTCGACTTTGCCGGTGTAGCTGTCGCGAATCACGCGCTTGCGTCCGTCTTCCACGGAATAGATCGCAGCCTTCCGTTTGCCTTGCCAGAGTTTTCCGTCCATGCCCGAGATTCCCAGAGCGTTGACACCGCGGGCTTGCAGGCGTTCGACGATCCCTTTGTTGACCTCGCCGCAATAGACCATCTGAAATATCCCCATTGTCTTCCGGTCAGTATGCCGGCTCGTGTACCCCGATGGCGACGTGATGAACCGGGGCTGATGGCCGAGCGCCTCGGCGACCTGGTTGGTCCTGTGCGAGCCGCCGTGAACCAGAACGACCGGGCGCTGTGGATGGATCGTTGCCAGATCGTCGCAAATGGCATCGAGATCGATGCCTTCGCTTCCACCAACTTTGACAACCAGAATGTCGGAGTGATTTTCGTTCATGTTTTTTGTGGAGATTTGGGGTGGTGTCGGGTTTCCCCGGGCGTGGTCAAAGACCACGCGGTCCTTGCTAACGCTGCGGGTTTCCCCGGGCGTGGTCAAAGACCACGCGGTCCTTGCTAACGCTGCGGGTTTCCCCGGGCGTGGTCAAAGACCACGCGGTCCTTGCTAACGCTGCGGGTTTCCCCGGGCGTGGTCAAAGACCACTTGTTACGGGTGCAGTCCTTGAAACGTCAACGTGGTCTCCTCGGGCCAGCCGAACATCAGGTTCATCGCTTGAACGGCAGATCCCGAAGCGCCTTTCATCAAATTGTCGAGCGCGCTGATCACGACCAGGCGATTGCTGCCGGGATCTTTGGCGAATCCGATGTCACAGAAATTGGTTCCAGCAACAAGCTTGGGTTCCGGATAGCGATAAATCCCTTTACGCTCACGAACCAGACGAACGAATCGCTCGTCGCCGTAGGTCTGACGGAACTTTGCCCAGACGTCTTTCTCCGAGAGTTCCTCTTTGAGAAACAAGTGAGCCGTACACAGAATGCCACGCACTCGTTCAATGGCAGTCGCAGAAAAGTGCAGTTCGAAGTCGCCAAGGACTTGTGTGATTTCCGCTTGATGACGATGTCCGACCGGAGCGAACGAGCGCACGCAACCGCTCCGTTCCGGATGATGGCTGGCCGGGCTGTTCCGGTTCCCGCTTTCGGAGGAGCCGACCTTAACTTCGATGACGGCTTGTTCGATCAGGTTCTCGCGCGCCAGCGGGTACAACGCGAGATTGACCGCCGTGGCGTTGCAGCCGACTCCACTCACAAAACGAGCCGCCGAAATTTCGTCCCGATACAACTCGGGGAGACCGTAAACGAACTTTTCCAGCCAGGCCGGGTGAGGGTGCGGCTGCCCGTACCAGGTCTGATAGTTGTCCGCGTCTGACAAACGAAAGTCGGCCGATAGATCGATGATCCGGTCAGCAAGGCTCGCAAACGTCTCGATCTTGCTTGCCGATTCGGTATGCGGCAAAGCCAGGAAAAGGAGATCGCAAGGTTCCAGCTGATCGATCGATGAGAACTTCAGCATGGTTGCGCCGCGAAGGTTCGGATGCACACCACGGATGTACTTGCCCGCCATTCGCTGCGAGGTCACTTGAGAAATTTCCACCTCGGGGTGAGCGAGTAGCAAACGCAATAGTTCGCCCCCCGCGTAGCCTGAAGCTCCGACGATGCTAACGCGGATCATACCGATGGTCCGGGGGCGAGAGGTCGGGGGACTGCGGTCCGGTTTTCCCTATTCGAGTTTCTCACATCGCGACCTTCCGCAACTTCGAGCACATGATCCACGAGCTTCCCCGGCAGATCCACCCGCTCAATGCTGTTGCGAAATTCCATCGTGTAGTTCACTTCATTGACCAGCAGTCCACCATCGCGGGTCTCCAGCAGATCCACCGCTACGACGCCTCCGCCAACCGCCCGGGCTGCGCGCAACGACAGGTCGTTGATCTCGTCGGAGATCGGCAGATGTTCGACGCGCCCGTTGCGAGCTGTGTTGGTGATCCAGTGCGACGAGTGCCGGGCAATCCCGGCGACTGTCTGGTCACCAATCACGAACGTGCGCAGATCCCGGCCGGGCTTGTCGATGTACTGCTGGATATAAAAGATGGAATGCTGATACGAACCGAGTGTCGATTTGTGTTCCAGGATCGCTTCAGCAGATTCAACATCATTGACTTTCGACAACAGGCGACCCCATGAGCCAACGACCGGTTTGAGCACGACCGGAAATCCCATTTCCCGGATCGCTTCAAGTGCCGATTCAGGAGTGTAGGCGATGCGAGTTTCCGGGGTTGGAACCTGATGCGCCAACAACGCGAGTGACGTTTCCAGTTTGCTGCCACAGACCTGAGCGATGTCAGCGCGATTGACGCAGGGGATTCCCCAGCGTTCCAGGATTTGCAACGCGGTCAGCGCGCCGGAATGACTCACGCAGCGCTCGAGAATAACGTCAAACGACTGCCATCGTTCCGGTTGCTGTAAATCAAAAGTTGATTTGCGAATGTCACGGATTTCGAAATCGACACCGCGCTGCTCAAACGCTGCGATGATGAGTTTTTCTTCGACCCGAATTCGCGAAGTTAATAGACCGATTTTCATTATTCGCCCCAATCCTCTTCCACTTCAGGAGCGGGAGTTGCGGAGAGTGGATCGAGACTGACGACTTCGAGTTCGACACTGCATTCGGCACATTCAAGAATCTCACCCGCCAGTGTGTCGGCGGGTACGTCAATGGAAGCGTCACATTCGCAGCAATTCAGTTGGTTCATTGCAGTCCTCATTTTCAGGTAATAATTGATCGTTCCTGCCAGGGGCAGGCGATTCGGATAGATACAAAAAAAGCTGCCCGGTTTTCCGGGCAGCTTTGTGAGTCATCATTGGTGGTTCATCGACTCATGATGCAAAGCGATCCGGGAGGGCTGTTGGTTTGCCCTTCTTGACTTTGATCGATTTGTATTTGTTGTTGTAATTCATTTTTTGAGTTGTATCTGCTTTGCCAAAGAGGCGGCAAACCGAGTGATGGCGTAACGCGACGGATGGTAGCAGGTAGCAGGAAGCTTGTAAAGCGTACTCCAGAAATTGTCAGTCAGATTTTCCGCGAATCCAGTCGAGCCCTACCCGGGTTGTCCGTAAGGCTGGTGTTGAGCGATAGGTTGCTTGCCGCGTCCACCGCCGATAAAGAATGAACCAAGCCCGAGCAGCGACAACAGCGCGCCGCCCGCAGTTGCACCCGGGGAGGCGAGTGACGACGTTGGTTTGCGACTTCCTCAAAAATGATGACTTTTTCGAGATTGACATTGGGGAAACTCTTGTGGACGAGATCCGGTTCTTCTTTGTCCAAGCCACCGGTCAGCTTAACTACCAGTCCGGTCAACCAATGCCGTTTGCCTCGGACGAGGGTTTTTGGCTACTTGCCGGTCTCGCCATCTTCGGAATCGACTCGTTTTGAAAACGCTTTTTGAAACGGCTCGTCAGAAAACACAATCTCCGCTTTGGCTGTGATTTCGGATTCCCGCTCGACGGATTCGAGACACTCGTCTGAACAGAAAACGATGCTGACTCCCGCAACCGTAAGTTCCGGTGCAGCGACTTTGTCGATTGAGCCTTCATTTTCACCAGAGTCGCATTGAGAGATTGCCGTTCCACAGCATGGACACGCGGTTTGTGAATATTGTCCGGTGAGCACGAGTTGGTGATTCGCCTTCATCGCATAAACATCAGGCGCGGCATTGAACGTGGCGATGCCACCGTAGTTCGAGAAAAACACCTCGCCGTCCAGATGCGAAGCCGTCCATTTTTCCGAGGCATTGTTTTCGCCATTGATGATGCACTTGATTCCGGCCAACTGGATGTCGTTTCCGGGGTAACTGACGGCGGCAACTGCAAATAAAAGGACAAGCGATTTGGTGAGCATGGAATTCTCGCGTAATCTGGTCGTGGAATTTGTCGGTGGAGACTGGTCTCCTAACGCGCTCAATCGACCATCGAAATCCGGTCGTCAAGAAGTTGCTACCATTGGCCGGATGTACGGGATTTGGCGTTTTGAGCGAAACGGAATGATCCGGTCATAGCGTTCATACGCCTGTCACGCGGGATACGCATTTCATTTGCTTTGCGCGGCTCGTCCAGCCGGCCGCTGATCCACCAGGCGAGAAGAACCATCGACGCGACTGCGGTGAACAGCGGAACATATCCGAATAGATCTACTGACCAGCCAAACAGAATCGACGTAAAAATTGCCGGGCCTGCCATACAGAGATTCAACGTACTCAGATAGCGCGGGTGATTGTCAGTGTCGGTAATTTCCAATGTGTAGTTGTTGAACGTTCGCATGGTGACCGGTGTCAGCCCAACCAGCACAAATACGATCCAGAAACTGTTTTGACCATCGGTGCTGAACCTCGCCAGCAACATTGCCAGAACGGGCGCCATACAAAGGGCCAGTAAACAACAGCGCAGGACGATCCGGTTTCCGTGCCGATCCGCGAATCCGCCTGCAGGAATGCTGAAGAATCCCGCGCCGGCATTCTGAGCAATGACCCATGGTACGAGCGCGGTCAGCGGCAGATCGAGATGCCCTCGAGCAAGCGCCTGATAATGCGGAAACAGTGTGATCGACATTCCGAACAGGCCGGCTGCAAAGCACAGTCGCCGGAAGTTTCCGTCTTCCTTCAGCGCTTTGCCGACTCCGGTCAGAAGTTGCGCCGGACTTTCGCGGTTCGGGTCAGTTGCTGCGACTGCAGGCTCGCGCAGGAATAGCGAGAGCAAAGCGGCGATCACGAATGCGGTCCCGGTAAATCCGAAGATCCGGACAAAATTTCCGTTCTCTTCCCCGATCCATCGCCGCAGAACAAACCACGCGCACGATATCGCAATCGTCGAACCGAGTACCGTTGCGAACAAAACCAGCAACCCTCGCCGGCGGACAGGAATCAGTTTCCCCGTCAACGTTCCGAGCGTTAGCTGGTTGATGCCCACACAGGAAAAGAAAATTGCGTAGGCCGTCAGAAAGATCACGGGCAACCAACGACTGCTTCGAAGCGAGTCCGTGGCCCAAACGAAGGACAGGAACAGAAAGCAGGCGCCCATCACTCCGGCCGATACGAACAGTGTGCGTTTCTTGAGCTGTTGTCGACGCACAAACGACGAAGCAAAGAGTGGAGGGATGCTCTGGCCGAGCCGGTTGAACATCGGCAGAAACCCGCGTAGCCAGCCGCCTCCGCCGATCAGATCGATCACGGCGGGCATGATGATACTCTCCGTTTTGAAAATCCAGCCGACCCTCAGAAGAACTTGATAAAGCGAAATCAGGCCGAAATTCGTGTGGCGGTCGGGAGAGTTTTCCGGATCCATGCCCGGAGAGGACTTCAAGGGCATAGATAAGGCCGGCGAGTTGCTGGTTTCGGTTGTTGCGGGATTGAGAAACTCCGGAGAGTGTCGGTCGTTCATTCCCCGAGCATACCGGACTCCAGCCTGCGAAGCCCTTGCGGGCGCTGATCGCGGCTCTTTGATCGCAATGGATTAACACCGAACCAGTACGAATACACGGAATATCGTGGCTTTCAGGGTTTAGCCAATCCTAATTCTCTGCGATTTGAATAGACTTTTGTTTCCATTCAGCACCGTTTTTGAACTGGAAACGGGCGATCTTTCATGAATTGTCACTCAAATTCTCCGGTCTCAATCATAATGGTCCCAGGCGAATTGACAGAGAGCAGCACTTTTTGCCAGACCATCATTTGCGGCCGGATTAACACCTTGAACTTTTGGTTATGACTGTGATCCAAAATCAAACCCTTAATAATACTTCGCTCGATCGTCCTGATCTCCAGAACTTTGAAACGCATCGAAGTTCGGCAGCTCCCGATACCGGATCGATTTACGTCGTCCTTCCGGCCTACAACGAGGAAGGCGGCCTTTCATCCTTGCTGGGTAAGCTGCGCGAAACATTGGAGCCCCTGGACCGTCCGTATCAAATCATTGTTGTAGATGATGCGAGTACCGACGATACCTCAGGCGTCGCCCGCGTTGCTGCCGAAGAGATGCCTGTCGAACTGGTTCGACATCCGAAGAACTGCGGACTAAGCGGTGCTCTTGAAACCGGTTTTCGATCGGCGATGAAAGTTGCGATGCCCGGCGACCTGATTATCACAATGGACGCCGACGACACGCACGGTCCAGCGACGATCAACCGGATGTTGCTGATGATCGAAGAAGGCTATGACGTCGTGATCGCTTCCCGTTACCAGGTAGGTTCGCGCGTGGTCGGGGTTCCACCGTCGCGATTGCTGATGACCTGGTTCGCCCGGCACCTGTTCAAATTCATCATGCCGATAAAAGGCGTTCGCGATTACACGTGCGGCTATCGCGCGTACCGTTTCAATGTGCTCAAGACCGGGATGGACTACTACGGCGACGAGTTTGTCAGCGAGCAGGGATTTTCCTGCATGGTGGATGTGTTGCTGAAACTTCGCCGGTTCAAGTTTGTTATGGGCGAAGTTCCGATGCTGCTCCGTTACGACCAGAAGCAGGGATCGAGCAAGATGCAGGTCAGCCGGACCGCGTCGAAGACCATCAAACTGCTCGTCAAGCGACGTCTTGCCGGATATTGAACGCCGGGAACTAAACAGTTCGCACCTGATAATTCGACGATTAGCCGATTGGCAATAGCCACGGTTTTTGCGACTGAACCGTGGCCATCGCCAAACGGAAAATTATTACAAGCCGCGTCTTTGATTGACTTGTGCCGCGCAGGAGATCCTCCGCAGCTCATCTTCGCCGCCTCACAATATTCCCGCGTATTGAATAACACCTATGACTGAAAAAATCGAAACGAAAAAACGCTGGGGCATTGTCGGCGGTGGCATGCTGGGACTCACGCTCGCACACCGGATGTCGCGTCAGGGCCACGACGTTGTCCTGTTCGAGGCAGCACCGAAGCCGGGTGGACTGACTTCGGTCTGGAGCCTCAACGATGTCGAATGGGAAAAGTACTATCACGTCATTCTGCTGTCCGATTCGCGGTTGTTGAATCTTCTCGAAGAGATTGAACTCAAAGACCAGATGAACTGGATCGAAACCAAAACAGGTTTCTTTACGGGCGGCAGGCTTTATTCGATGTCAAACACGGCCGAGTTCCTGAAATTTCCGCCGCTGAAACTGATCGAGAAACTCCGGCTGGGCGGAACGATCTTTTACGCATCGAAAATCCGCAACTGGAAACGGCTGGAGAAAATCGGAGTTGCTGACTGGCTTCGTCGCTGGTCAGGCAAGGGAACATTTGAAAAAATCTGGGAGCCGTTGCTGAGGGCGAAACTGGGCGAGAGTTATAAAAAAACCGCAGCCAGTTTCATCTGGGCCCACACCAGCCGGATGTACAAAGCGCGTCGCAGCGGACTGAAAAAGGAGATGTTCGGCTACGTCCGCGGTGGCTATCGAACCGTGCTGGAGCGACTGTCAACGGTACTCGTTGAACAGGGCGTTGATACGAGAGTTGACCACCGGACCAGCCAGATCAAGAAACTGGACGACGGTCGTTTCGAAATTTCGTTCGATGGCCAGCCTTCGGAAATTGTTGATCGAGTGATCATGGCGACGCCGAATCCGGTGATCGATAAGACGTGCGTCGATCTGAGCCAGACCGAAAAGGGCAAACTCGCGTCGATCGACTATCTGGGTATCGTCTGCGCGTCGATGCTGATGAAGAAACCGATCTCACCCTACTACGTTACGAACATCACCGACACCTGGGTACCGATGACAGCAGTGATCGAGATGACGAACATTGTTGACAAAGAAGAGCTGGACGGACATTCGCTGGTCTATCTGCCGAAGTACGTCCCGGCTGGCCACGAGCTATTCGACAAATCGGACGAAGAGATCCAGGAGGATTTTCTGTCGGCCCTGGAGCGGATGTATCCTGAGACGTTTGACCGCAACGACGTGGTGGCCTTCAAGATCTCGCGGACTCGCAACGTGATGGCGATTCCGGTTCACCGCTACAGTGAGAAACTGCCCGACATGAAGACGACGGTGGACGGGATGTACATTGTCAATTCGTCCTTCATTCTTAAGGGCAACCTGAATGTCAACGAGACGATCACGATTGCCGAAGAAGCGATGGACGGTGTGCTGGCCGACGATCTGGCGAGTACGACCGTGACGCGAAGTAGATCAGAACGTGTTCCTGCTCGAACGCGCTAGGACTGAGGAAGAGTTGAAAACTCTTGCGTCAAACAGAAATTTTTTCGGGCAGTCGAAACGCCGCGACCAGTGCGATCACCAGCGCAACCAGCAAACAGGCTCCGTTGGCGACCGTGATCAATTGCCAGACGAAATCAGTTTGTTCGAACCCGAGGTTGTCACGAACAGATTTGGTTGAAGCATAATTAAGCGCCGGGAAAGCCAGTAACGCGGCGACGACCATTCGCATTTTCGGCCCGATTTCTTTCGGCTGACCGTAAAACGAGACTCCGATCCAGGGTATCACTAGCAACAGGCATTCATACGCGTGGTGGTAGATCGCCAGCATGATCGTCAGCGTGATGATCAGGCTGCTCAAACCGGTCGCGCCGCCGTTGGTCTCGATCCGCGAAATTCGCCAGACCGCAAATCCCGGTACGAGCATGATCGCAATCATGCCAGTCAAATACACCCAATCTTCCGGCACCGAGTTTGCGAACTTGGCCCACATTCCGATCAGGTCGGTTCGCGTCCAGACATTGACGGGATATTCGGTCACATCCCCGTGCAGCGCATTCTGACCGGCGCGGATTCCGTCCAGAATCTCCGTCAGCCCGCCCGGCGCATGTGACGACAGCCAGGCCAGGCCAGCCACGCCCGCAATCGTGCAAAACGCGATTCCCCGGATCACAGCGCGGAAATTGCGCCGGCAAATCATCAGAAAAATCAGTGGCAGGATAAACGTCGGCTTGCCTGAAGCCATCATCATTCCCAACCCCGCAACGACCGGCCGCGAATGTGCATAATGTAGAGCGACGATCGTGCCGAGGACCAGTTCCGCCGTAAAATATCCTGTGAACAACGTCATGTGCCCCGGTCGGCTGGCAACAATCAGGGTCAGCAAACCAAGAAAAGTAAACCTTCGTTGCAATCGGGGCTCCGGCTCCAGAGGCAAGGTCCGGAGCATCGTGCTTGCCTCAGGGGAATAGAACCATCTCGACATGCGCGGTCCCAGCCACGAAAGTGCGGCCAGCAACAACAGCGTCAGGCCGAATCCGAGAACGTCGGCGACATGCAACTCGAACCACGTCAGCGGAATGTGAACCAGAAATACGACCGGCGAATACGGCGGAGTCGAACGGGCCATCCGATATCGACCGGCGACGTTCGGTGAATACGGACTCTCGCCTTCAATGAACGCCTGCGTCGGTAGATAGGTCCCGTTGTGGTAGTCGCTTAGTCCTCGCTTGGACCAGTCAAATTCGCCAGTGACTTCCGAGTAGTTTGAGTGAATCCGCCAGGCGGTGCCGCCGACCACCAAGGCAAGTAGAATTGCGATGGCGAGAACGGCGAGCGGATGGTCGCAGTGTCTTTTGAGCCTGGAAAAATGCATGGTCTAGACAGCTAAACTAAATTGATGAGACTCGAGCGGCAGATCAACACGTCGTTTTGTTGGCAGACGCCCCGCTCGGCAAGCGGGACGGACTTCAAGCGGAACGGACTTCAAGCGGAACGGACTTGGAGCGATCATAGGCCAAGTCCGCTATTATGGCGATCTTGATTCGCCGAGCTGAAACACGCAATGCTCAATTCGTTCGATCCGGTTAAACTAGAAACATGAGTGAAATTCGTCCCGATAATCCTGATTATCTGACCGACGAAAACTGTGATCGTTATCTTGCAACCAAAGCTCAGGTCGATGAAGCAGGGTACAGCCGTTTCCTTTCGGCCCGATTGCGTGAGACGGATACGCCGGAGTCCGCGAGTCACAAATCCGCGCCGAATTCAAGCCGGGCTGCGGCAACAAAAACGGATGCAACAACTGCAACTCGTGGCGCTCAGATCAACGGATCATGGATGGCACTGGCGGGAGCGACAATCGGAGCTGCGGGCTGGATCATCGGACTGGCGATTGCCCCGGGGGGCTTCGGGCGCGTCACTCGATGCGGGAGTAGGAACCGACTGGCAAATCGAGGCTGGCGTTCCAGTCGGTTCCATTTATTTCTGCCTCGACTGCGACCGGTTCGATTTGAAATGACATTCCGTTGAAATATTCCGAACTCATCAGGTCAATAATTTCAAGCTCAACGCGTTCCACGGCGAGATTGTCGGTAACGCTTCCGCCCAACGCCACCGGAGTTGAGTCAAACTGCATCCCATCCATCAGTTGTCTTGAATATTCGACGTACGGGTCCAGGTCGTCAATCATCACAGTCGAACGCTGTTTGCCATCAGGCGCGTTTCCCAGTATATCCATGGTTCGCACATCAACAATGATCGTGTCGAGTCCACTTTTTGTTTCGACAAACAGTGAACCGTCAAAGGTCCATTCGCTGATCAGCTGCCCCGGCGCGCGCGGCGGAAGCATGATTTCCATCGAATTGTCCTGCCATTGAGTGCCGGTCCAGAATCGCCCGGTCATTTCGCTTTCAATAGTCAGCAGGACTTCGTCAACGCCGCGATCGTCTTCACTGAATCCCCGCAAAGCGATCGCTCGTGGTTGGATCTTCGAGGACTCACGTGTTGCGATGGTGGTCACCGGCTCGACCGGTTCGCGGCGGAAATTTCGAAGTCGCCTGAAAAGTCGCTGCTTGTCTTCGATACTCAGTGACTTGTAGGCGTTGTCCAGTTGGTCGGGATCGGTGCGTAGGTCGTAGTATTCGTGACCCCCACCAGCCCAGTTGATGTAAATCGAATGATGGAACCGCAAACCGGTGTAAACGAAATCAGTGTACTCGCCGCCTGCGTTTTTCTGACTCCAGTTTTCGATCATTATTTCGGTCTGCCAGTCTTCCTCTTTGACAGCCGTTGAATGCTGCAACAGCGGGACAAACGACCGTGCCTGAACGCTGCCCGGGATGGTTGCTCCGGCCAGTTCCAGAATTGTGGGGCACAAATCGATGTGGGCCAGCAGATGTCCCGCTTCACTCGCAACGGTTTGAGGACCACGAACCAGCAGCGGAACGCTGGTCGTTGAATTGTACGGATCTTTTTTTGCCCGCAACCGGTGTCCGCCCAGCTGATAGCCGTTATCGCTGGTCAGGAAAATCCGGGTGTTGTCCAGCTGTTGTGGTGTCAACGAATCGACAACCACTCGAACCATGTCATCAACCGCTCTGATTGCCCGCGCCCGGCTATTGTATTCCGATGCCAGCCAGACCTGCTCTGATTTGCTGAATGGCGGCATTTGTTGGAGATGTTCTGACTTGTCCGGTCATGTCCGGCTCGTTGAAATCAGGTCGGCGCGTAAACGGCGGGACGGGGATACTCTCGTGACGTTGGCTGACCATGCCCGTTTCGTCACCTTCGGCCGGGTAGTGAGGTGCGATCGGAGCAAGGTAAAGAAAGAACGGCTGGTCCGGGCGGGTTGCTGTGTGACGCTTGATCAATTCCGCCGAATCAGCAGCGTCAACATCAATGATATAGTCTTCCGGTCCTGTTTTTTTCCACCGCCCTTCCGGATGTTCAAGAGTTGAGAACCTGCTGGTGGAATGATAAACACAGCCGGCGTCAAGGATAAAGTCGTCCCAGCCGGGCGGCACGATTTTGTCGAATCCGCTGTGATGGAATTTGCCGACGTGCATCGTTCGATATCCGGCGTCTTTCATCCAGACACCAAGTTCCTGATCTTGATAACCAAGCTGAGTAAATTCGCCGTAACCGCCAGGGAAATTATTCGAAGTCGAACCGGCTGGCGAATTGACCTTAAGCGCGGTGCTGAACGCGTACTGGCCCCGCATCAAGGCTGCTCGCGACGGAGCGCAATACGGCGTTGTGGCATGCATGTTGGTAAACCGGATCGACTGAGCTGCCAGTTCCTTCATTGCCGGATAGCATGCCTCGAGCATGTCGTCAGTCAGCAAACTGGAATCAGCATCATCCAGGTTGATGAGAATTATGTTCGGGCGATTTACAGGTTGCTCAGAATCATCCGCATTGAGAGCTGCCGGAAGCACGGACCACAATAGCAGCAAATACATGCTGCGAAAAAATACGAGCCGGGGCGACCCAAACAAAACCAACGGAGGCGAAGACGTTGTCACATTGTTTCCGAAGACGAACTGCGTCAGAAATTCAAACACGTTGGCTCCAACGCTGATTCAGTCATTGAGCCGTTAATCAGTCATTGAGCCGTTAAACCGTAGAGAGAGTCCTGATGGATTATCGGAACAGGACGCGTCAGACAGATAACACTTACAAACGCATTCCGTCTTTGACGGTTGCGCCGATTGCATTGGTGCCCTCGCTGTCATTCGCAGGAATGCGATCCCCAGTTCGGGCCATTCTGTCCCCGGTTCAATATCAAGGTTCAGCCCTCGAATTCGAACACGCACGAGTTAAAAAACGGCTTATCCGACAAGCAACCGGTTTAGTTCAGAGACGGCATTCGTGGGATCGGCGGTGCCTTGAACCGCGCTGCTGACGGCGACACGACGGAGCCCGGCTTCAACGACTTGCTCAATGTTGGTCGCATCGATTCCGCCGATCGCGAAGGCGGGCAACTGAATTTCGGCAGCGACCTCGCGGGCGAGTTTTGTGCCGACAAATTTAGAAAACGATTTCGTAGTCGTTGGAAACATCGGGCCGACACCGATGTAGTTGGCTCCATCGAGCACGGCCTGTCTGGCCTGATCGATGGAATGAGTAGAAACGCCGATCAGTTTGGTCGCGCCGAGAATCCGTCGCGCACCGGCCACGGTCAGGTCGTCCTGTCCGAGATGGACGCCGTCCGCACCGGCAACAAGAGCAAGATCGGTCCGGTCGTTCATGATCCAGCGCGCCCGGGTCCCCTTCACCTGTTGGCTGAGGCATTTTCCGGCGTCGATCAGTCCGCGATCAGTGAGCCGTTTGTCGCGCAACTGAATCAGCGTAACACCTGCGGCGATCAACCTGCCGGCGATTTTGGCAAGCAAATCCAGGTCGGGTACGGTCGAGTCGGGCATGGTCGAGTCGTCTGGATTTTCGTGATGCGATTCTTGATTGACCGGGCTTTGTTTGAGCGGACATTCCATCAAAACGTACAGCGCTGAATCGCTCAGGCTTTCCAAGCTGAGCATCGTGGTTAGAACCGCTTTCTCAATCGTGTACGCCTCGTAGCGCAGTTGTTCCACCGCTACAGCAACAGCGGGAGAGACGGTTTTAGAAAACTCCTCGATCGTTCTGAGCGCCTGCTGGACGCGTGCAAGGTTGGACTGGACGAGGCTCGAGCCGGATGAACGCTGGTACTCGGTTTCAGTTTTTATTGTGCGGCCAACGTCGAGTCGTGCGTCACGGGCTGTGATCAGCTGGTTTTGGTCCAGCGTTGAAGTTGCGGTCGTTAAATCGTGCCGCAGCTGTTTCAGGGTCCCCGTCAAATACCGGTCGCCGACGACCATCCGCAAATAATCTTCGACCACGCGGACGCCTTCACCAGCGCGGTTAATGGCAGCGTCCAGTATCCGATAGACAGAAATTTCCGGTTGATTTTCGTTCATTTTGGTCGTGTCAGATTGACAGTTGAAGGACCCTTGACGTGCGATAAAGTCAGAGTGATAGCTTCATATTGATCACAATCCGATCAAAACGATACCGGTCTGAAAAAATCCCGAAACTCCAGAGCCTTGGCTTGCTGAGTCTCACGATATTGCAAAGACATCGGGCTGATTGCAATTGACGTAATTTCCATACGTCTTGATACTCCCGGAGGCTTCGTGTTGGCAAATTTGCTGACGTATGACGGTGTAGCGCAGGAGGCCAACGCAAGGCACATCACGAACACGGACCGGAAACCGATGTCGACATCTGCAATTCCGACTCAATCAGCATTGATACAGGGCAATTCTCCGGCGTTGCACAGTCATTCGCTCCATTGGGGCACGATCATGATGTGCGGCTGGCCTGGTTTGGCACGGCTTTGGTATCGCGGTCATTGGGGTTCGCTGGTTGTCGCGATCGGGTTTGCAATCCTGCTGAATCTCGCGCTTGTTTCGACGTTTTTGTGGCCGGACAAGCTGGGTGAAAACTTTCCGTGGATTGCCTGGCCGTTGATTTTGCTTGTCTGGATCGCATCGGTTAGGGTTTCTTTGCACAGCCTTCCTGACTTGCTGGCAGTAAGAAAACCCTATGGAAACGACGCTTCGCTCACCGACACCTTGTTTAATCAAGCTCAGAACGAATACTTAAAAGGGCACTGGTCAGAAGCCGAATCTCTGTTGAACCGGAGACTCGACCGTCAGCCGCGTGATATTGAGGCACGGCTTTTGCTTGCAACCCTACTACGGCATTCGCGTCGGCTCGCCGAAGCAACCGAACAGCTCGACGCGCTTTCGGGAATCGACCAGTCAGTTCGCTGGCAACCGGAGATCGCTCGCGAACGTGGATTGATCGAATTGATTGCCGAAGCTGAAACGGATCCAGAAGATGTCAGCCACCGGATTGGTCATCTCGACAGAAGCGAGCATGAAAGCGGGCGTGTAGCTGAAGATTCGAACAATCACGTAGAAAATGACAGTGACGTAGAAAATGACAGTGACGTAGAAAATGACAGTGACGTAGAAAATGACAGTGACGTAGAAAATAACAGCGCCAGTGCTTCCGAAAGTGTCGCATGAACTGGACGAGTCAAGCGTGTTCGGTTAGGCACCTGAAAAAGAAATCGCTGAGACGATAGAATCATATAGTCAACTAGAGTTACCTGGCCACAAGCAACCGGGTTTTACTTTACAACAATCCCGGGATCAAACGGGTCCATGGCAGAGTCAACAAGCGTTGCTTTCAGGCACTGGCGAATCGGATACTCACTAGCGGGGAAATAAAATGTACGAACGGTTCACAGACCGAGCTCGAAAAGTCATGCAGCTGGCCAACCAGGAGGCTCAGCGATTTAATCATGAATATATCGGTACCGAACACATGCTGCTCGGCCTTATTAAAGAGGGTACCGGCGTCGCGGCGAACGTCCTGAAAAATCTGGATGTCGATCTGCGCAAGATTCGTCTCGAAGTGGAGAAGCTTGTTCAAAGCGGCCCCGAGATGATCACGATGGGCAAACTGCCTCAAACGCCTCGCGCGAAAAAGGTCATCGAGTATTCGATGGAGGAAGCCCGGAATCTGAATCACAGCTTTGTCGGCACCGAACACATTTTGCTCGGCCTGCTGCGTGAACAGGAAGGCGTCGCAGCCCAGGTGCTGATGAATCTCGGACTTAAGCTGGAAGAAGTCCGTGAGGAGGTTCTGAACCTTCTCGGCAACGGACTCGAAGGCGGAGAAGGCTCCGAGCGCGGCGGTCGTGAAGGTGCGGGCGGCGAATCGTCGGCTCGCAGCGGCAAATCGAAAACCCCGGCACTCGACAGTTTTGGTCGCGACCTGACCGAGCTCGCCAAATCCGGTACCCTTGATCCGGTCATCGGTCGCTCAGCCGAAATTGAGCGGGCGATTCAGGTTCTCTGCCGCCGAACGAAAAACAACCCGGTCCTGCTTGGTGAGGCAGGTGTCGGTAAGACAGCGATTGTCGAAGGTTTTGCTCAGCTGGTTGTATCGGGTGACGTGCCGGAGATCCTGGCTGACAAACGAATCGTAGTGCTTGACCTCGCGATGATGGTTGCCGGTACAAAATATCGCGGTCAGTTCGAAGAGCGTATCAAAGCGGTCATGAACGAAGTTCGCCGTGCCAAGAACACGATTCTGTTTATCGACGAACTGCATACGCTGGTCGGAGCCGGTGGTGCCGAAGGTGCGATTGACGCGGCCAACGTGCTCAAACCTGCGCTCGCTCGCGGTGAGATTCAGTGCATCGGGGCCACGACGCTGGACGAATACCGGAAGTACATCGAAAAAGACGCCGCACTCGCGCGACGTTTTCAGGAGATCCTGGTCGATCCGACTTCGCAGACCGAAACGGTCGAGATCCTCAAAGGACTTCGCAAACGTTACGAAGAGCACCACCGTGTGCAAATCACTGACGATGCACTGGCGTCAGCGGTTGATCTTTCGAGCCGCTATATCACCGGACGTTGTCTGCCCGATAAAGCGATCGATGTGATCGACGAAGCAGGTGCCCGCGTCCGGTTGCGAACCATGAGTCGTCCACCGGATCTCAAAGAAATCGACGGGGATATCGAGCGTCTGAACAAAGAAAAGGAAGACGCGGTTGCTAATCAGGATTTTGAGAAAGCCGCCAGCCTGCGCGATCAGGCCGATAAACTCAAAAAGAAAAAGGAACAGATCAAACGCGAATGGCGCGAGAAGTCCCAGATGACCGACGGGGTTGTCGATGAGGAAGTCGTCGCCGAAGTGATCTCGCGGATGACGGGCGTTCCGATTACGCGACTATCGACCGAGGATTCACTGCGTCTGCTGAAAATGGAGGACGAACTTCACATGAAAGTCGTCAGCCAGGATCAGGCTGTCAAATCGATCTCGAAAGCCGTGCGTCGAAGTCGCAGCGGTTTGAAGGATCCCCGTCGCCCGATCGGTTGTTTCATGTTTGCCGGTCCGACCGGTGTCGGTAAGACGCTGCTTGCCAAGGCGCTTGCTGAGTTCATGTTCGGAGACGAAGACGCGCTCGTGACGATTGACATGTCCGAGTACATGGAGAAGCACAACCTCAGCCGTCTGATCGGAGCGCCTCCGGGATACGTCGGCTACGAAGAGGGCGGTCAGCTGACCGAGAAAATCCGCCGTCGTCCTTACGCGGTTGTGCTGCTCGACGAGATCGAAAAGGCCCACCCCGACATCTTCAACATGTTGTTGCAGGTGATGGAGGAAGGCCGTTTGACGGACAGCTTCGGACGCAACATCGACTTCCGCAACGTGATTCTGATCATGACCACCAACGTCGGTGCCCATGCGATCAAGAATGAAGCGAACTTCGGCTTGCCCGGTGCCGGCGACGATGCCAGTTTTGAAGGCATGAAAGAGCGCGTGTTTGACGAAATCAACAAAGCGTTCCGTCCGGAGTTCCTCAACCGTTTGTCGGAAGAGCCGGTGATTTTCCGTCACCTTGAAAAGAAGGATCTACGTGTTGTGATCGACTTCGAGTTGAAGAAGATCCGCAATCGACTGCAGGAACGCGGCTATTTTCTCAGTCTGACCGAAGACGCGAAGGAATTCCTGATCAAGAAGGGTACGAATCTGGATTACGGTGCCCGGCCGCTACGTCGCGCGCTGGAGAACTTTGTCGAAGATCCGCTTTCCGAGGAATTGCTTCAGGGCAACTTCGAAGGGAAGAACAAACTGGTTGTCGATGTGTTCCGTGACGATGACGGAAAGATGAAGCGACTGACGTTTGACGCTTCGCACGATCCATCGCTCGTTCCATCTGAACCTGAGAAGGAACCGGAAGAACCGGTTGGCGTCGGAGCCGAATCCGGCAGCGGTGAAGCTGAAGATTCCGGCGACGACGGAGACTCGGACGAGTAGTCATTTCGAGCTGATTTAATAAAATTGAAACCCCGGTGACCGGATAGTCACCGGGGTTTTCTTTTTGGGACAGATTCGAAAGCGAGTGAGTAATTGCCGGACATTTCAACGACGAATTTGTGCGATCGACACGTCATACCGAGCGTTTTCAATTCGTCCCGATCGAATCAGTTTGATCGCTTCTTGAATCGCAGTCAAAGGAACCAGGAACACTCTCGAGGCTCAACCGGGCCGCCGATACTATCGCGCAATTTCACGTCGATACGAGCTGACGCAAAAAAACGGTGAAGCACGTTTTCTAACTTTCCCGCACTTGCATTGGCGACACGGTAGCTGGCGACGACTTCGACATCGGCCATCAGGAAAGCTGGTTCACTACCGGCAGAAGAAAAACGGTCTTCCAGTTCGCCTCGGGTAAAGCCGATCTTGTGTAGCAGTTCTCGATGCTCGACGACAAACGGATGTTCTGACAGGCTACGCAAAACATAAAGAAAACCGGACGTTTCGTCATCAGATTCAAGTTCGTCAATGAAAACCGGGTCATCATCCAAATCAGCTGCAGTGAACAACTCGCAAGTCGTCCAAAAACAGCGGATTGAGAACTTTCAAAATGTTGGGGACGCTGGTGTAGTGCATCCCTAATGCACCACGCTCTTCATCATCGGCCACCGCCTGGATCATTGAGCCAAAAATGTCCGGGTTGATTTTCGTCCAGTCCAGGTGACCGACGTGCAGCAAGTACGAACGAGCGATCTTGCTGAACCTGGGAGCTTCGGGTGAGCCCGAAAACAACCCGCCGTTCACGTATGGAAATTTGTCGGCGTAAGGGCGAAGGTCGGCTGATTTCCGTACGTCCGTCGACGTGTTCATCGCTCGAAACAACTCGCTCAATACTTCGTGAGCATTCGTCGGCTCGCTCATCTGTTCCACGGTGGTGGTAAACAGATTGTCACCCTTGAAGATGCCGGTGTCCTCTGCAAAGAAGCAGAAGATCAAACGAGCGAAGAAGTGGTTCATATCCTCGCGTCGTTCAGCCGTATCCCAATCGGGATTGTGCCGCAGTAGTTCGACATACAGCCGGTTCAGCCGCGAAGTCGCTTTAATGTCAAAGGCGTTTTCGCGAATCTGTCGGACGGTGGTGATCCCGGCCAGCGGAAGGAAGAACCCAAAGTGATTCGCCAGGTCCTCATACGCGCAAGCCAGCGTTTCGCCTTCGACAAGATTCACCGCTTCGATTGTCTCGCCGTCTGTTGCCAAAGCGTATTTGGCTTTTTGCTTCGTCGTCAGCGGGCTGCCGACCAACGCCTGCAAAGACTCGGTGGCCTTACCTGCTTCGCAAACCGCAAGGTGGATGTTGTTCCGTTGCAGCACGCCGCCAGGAACATCGCTTCGATTGCTGTCCCCTTTCCGTAGTCGCTTGATCGTCGCCGCTTTGTTCCCGAAAGCTTCCAAAAAAGCGAACGGAAAGTTTTCCGAATCAAAAGGAGCCTCCACCAGCTCGCAGACAGCTTGTTCGATCTCGACGGCATTCACGGTAGGCAACGGTCCGGGAGAATTTTGGCAAACCACCGAGTATAAGGCTGGTGGTGCTGTGTCGGGAGAGTACAGAGTTGAGTTGACGACTTCGCCCGAAAGCCAGCTAGGAAATTGTGTGAAACGACCACAGTTGAGCAGAGTCGTGAATACTGAAAGGGTCAGAGATGCAGGGGATGTTGGATGTTGACCGAGAGGCGGAAAGACAGCCTATTTCAGATGCCGAAGGCTGCTATCAGATGAGTGCTTTCATCGGAAATTATTGCCTAATCGTTAAACCTTAAAGTTGGGAAGGATGGGCACCGATGAACAATGATACGTATGCAGGGGGGCCTGTAACGTAAAAGGTATGCGCCTGCGCAAACGCAGACGCTTTTGACCGTGTCATCTGCTCCGCTTGAACAACGACCTGTCGATCCGCCGCGAGGTTTGCTCGCGTGGATGGTGCATGGACTTACAGCGTGGTTTGTGAATTCGGTTTCGTCGTGGGGCGAAGCGGTGATCAACAGCGTGATTGCACTCGGCGATTTTTCATTGTTCGTCAAGCGAGTATTCGGCTGGATGTTTTTCCGGTTTCCGGAACGCGGAACAGTCTGGTCGAACTTCTATCGCGTCGGGGTTTCCAGCCTGCCCGTCGTCGCGTTGACGGGAACTTTCATCGGCATGGTGCTGGCCGTGCAGAGCTATTTCCAGTTCCGGCAACTCGGACTCGAAACACGTCTCGGCGGAGTCATTAACATGACTCTGCTCCGCGAACTTGGACCGGTGTTGGCTGCGACGATGCTGGCCGGTCGGGTCGGAAGTGCAATGGCTGCGGAACTGGGCACCATGCGAGTCACGAATCAAATCGATGCGCTGGAGGCGATGGGAGCCAACCCGATCCATTACCTGGTCGTGCCGCGTTTTCTGGCCTGCCTGTTTTTGATTCCCTCGCTGACGATCATGGCGGATTTCATGGGCGTGGCGGGCGGACATTTCTACAGTGTCAACATTCTCGAAATCGACATCCACCACTACTGGCACAACAGCGCCAAATTCGTTTCGACGTTTGATCTGTTTGTCGGCCTGTTCAAAAGTATCTTCTTCGGTTCGGCGATCGCGATGGTTAGTTGTTACCAGGGATTCAACTGTACGGCGGGTGCCGAAGGAGTCGGGCGCGCTTCGACGGCGGCGTTTGTGTATTCTTTTGTTGCGATTCTGGTGCTGGATCTGTTTCTCGGAATCTCGCTCGATTCGCTGTACTTTACGCTTTATCCCGGTGGAGCCAATTTGCTGTGAGCCAGTCTTCCGTGAATACGATCGAAGAATTTTTCGAACCGCCTGAGCCGCTGGTTCAGATCCGTCATCTGGATCTGGTCTTCGGCAGGGACATCGTGCTGCGCGATATCAATCTGTCGGTTCCGGCCGGGCAGACGCTGGCCATTCTCGGAGAAAGCGGCTGCGGTAAAACATCGTTGATGAATACGATCATCGGGCTGGTCAAGCCGACTCGTGGCGAGGTGCAGTTTGACAACCGCGATATCAACACCTTGACTGAGAGACAGTTGACACAGATGCGGTTGCGGTTCGGGTTTGTGTTTCAAAACGCAGCCCTGTTTGACAGCATGTCGGTTGCGCGGAATGTTGCGTTTCCGTTGCGGCTGGACCGGCGACTGAAGCCGGCGGACGTTCGCGAGATGGTGCTTTCGCGGCTGGCCGAAGTCGGCTTGCCTGCGACAATTGTGAACAAGAAACCGTCGCAATTGTCAGGCGGAGAAAAAAAACGTGTCGGTTTGGCGCGGGCGCTGATCATGAACCCGGAACTGATCATGTATGACGAACCGACCACGGGGCTGGATCCGATCATGGCCGACGTGATCAACGAGCTGATCATACGGACTCGTCGCCGCAACCCCGTGACCAGCATTGTGGTGACGCACGACATGACCACGGCTGGAAAAGTTGCCGACCGGATCGTGATGTTGATGCCCTACGAACATCTTGAACAGAACGAAAACCAGATCATCTACGACGGTCCGCCTTCGGAAATCGATTCCAGCCGCGACCGTCGTGTGCGGCAGTTCGTCAACGGAGAAGCAGGTGAGCGGCTGATGGAAATGCGGGCTGGCGGAAACGGGCACCAATAGCAAACGGACATGAAAAACCAGATTGAAAAACCACGAATGGACACGAATCTGAAACAATTAAAATTCGTGTTTATTCGAGTTCATCCGTGGTTCTTTTTCCAGCGCTAAGACCATCGCAGCGATTTTGGATCGATCGGACTCAAACCTCCCGAAAACAAGAAGCGGTTGTAGTTGACAACCGTGAACTCAACACCAACAAGAACTATGAACGAATCAGCATATCGCTTTACCGTCGGCATGTTTGTGCTGCTGGCTCTGGTGATCCTCGGCTTTCTGATCTTTGTCAATAGCGAAGGATTTCAGAACAAGTACACGATCTACATCAAACCCGGTTCTGCTCCGGGCGTGACCGAGGGGACTCCTGTACGCAAAAACGGGATCCTGATCGGACGTGTTGCTCTGGTGCAAACGGAGGATGATCATGTGATTATAGGAGTTCACATCAACTCGGACGAACGAGTGTACGCCAACGAAACGCTGTCGATCGGTGCGGACGGGTTCCTGGGTGACGCTGTGATTGAAATCCTGCCTCTGCCCAAAGACCGGCGCGGCGAGTTGGCGGTTGATGATGCGGTTCTGACGCGCGTGGCGGTTAAACGCAATCCGATGGAGATCGTCGACGTGGCGCTCAATCTTGAAGGTGAGATTACAAGAACGCTCGAAGCGGTCCGCGAAGCAGGCGACGCTGTGAACGATGCAGGGCAGGGGATCAACGGTCTGGCGACGACCGTGCAAAGTGCGCTGGAGGATGAGAACAGCGACTTTAAGATCCTGATTGCTGACGTCCAACGAATGAGCCAGAAGGCACAGGTCGCCCTGGATAATTTCAACCGGATTTTTGAAAACGTGAACAACTTTGTCGGCGATCCGGAACTCAAGGGCAAAATTCGCGACGCGGTCGATGCGCTGCCTGAGGTCTTTGAAGAGATCCAGCTGACGATTACCGACACCCGCGAAACGATCAATTCCTACCGCGAAGTCAGCGAACGCGCGGGGACAAACCTTGAGAACCTTGAACCGTTTACAGCATCGCTCAAAGACAACGGCCCCGAGATTCTGGAAAAAGTGAATACGTCCATGGCCAACGTCGAGGAAATGATCGACAAGATCGGTACATTTGCAGATACGCTGGGCGAAGCAGCCGAGAGTATCGCTCAATCAGAAGGGACGATCGGAAAACTGTTGAACGATTCCGAGCTGTACGACACAGCGTTGGCGACCGCAGGCGGTGCAAAAGAAACCGTCGATGATGCCAAAGAGACGATGGAGCGAATCAAACAGCTGAGCACGAAACTGGAACCGCTTGTAAATGATCTGCGTGTGTTTGCCGATTCACTGGCTCGTGACCCGGGACAGCTGGGCGTCCGCGGTGCGCTTAATCGACGGACGCCGGGGACTGGTTACAAGGGAACCGCTGGACGCGAGCGGGGTTCGTTTCTGAGATAGCGGCGTTTGTGTTGTCGTTTGTTGCTGCCGGATACAATCACGAAAAAAGACGAAAGACATGAAAAAAGACCGGAATTCAGACACGCATCAACCCCGTTGTTGAAACGGCTAGAGCAAAAGCGAGCATTGAAAACGTCCGTCGACTACGAAACTTGATTATCGTTCATTAGCGGTTAAGAACGGTGACCGTCGGCTTGGCGGCGGAAGTGAGGAATCGTGGAAGCCGCAAGATTTTCTGGATTAGCGTATCGGCTTTTCCAATGTGCCGCGCTGGATGTTGTCGCGGAGTTGATTGGCGCGGTCAAGCAGCAGATTTTCGTTGGGCTGAATGCGCGGCTCCAGCTGAAACTCCAGCAACGTTTCGTTGCGCAGTTCGCGACCGGCGAAATTGTTGGTGAAGAACGAGATCGGAAAACGGTCCCATCGCGGGGGGCGAATCCGCTGTTGCACCTTCGTGACTTTGTAGCCGTCTTTTTCCAGCTGGATTTCGCGCGTGCCGTAATACGTATGTGGCACGACGACGGGCGTGTAGCCGATCGGCTGACGATCGATGGAGACAAATGCGCCCTCCGGATTCGAACGAATGATCATCCGCCGCTCCACACAACCCGTCATCGCGAGCACGCAGATCGCGGCGGCGAGGCAGATGACTCTGGCGGAATGAGTTGGCATCGCGGACCGGTGGGGTTCGGAATTGAAGTTGTTTCGGACACTCGATCAGATATCCGCTCGAACTTCCGGGTCGGACTATACAAATCGGTGTCCTTGGCGAACAGAGCGATTCGAGCGGCCAGATGACGGGGGGTGTAAGTTGAAGCTGAGCGACTTCAGGTATTCGGATTCGCAACCGAATGCGGCGTCGACGGGAATTCCCGGCTGTCTGAGTATGGCTTGTTTGGTTAAGATGGGTGAGCGTATTTCTTGACAGCGGATTCGACCGAAAAATTATATGAGCGAGAGTCTTCCTAACTGGGACGCCTATCTAAATGTTGCTTCCTTGAGCGATATTGGGATGCGACGCTCGAACAATCAGGACAACTTGATCGTTTCGCTTGCAAGCACGCTTGAACAATGGCAGCGGAAGGGGCATTTGTTCATTGTCGCCGACGGGATGGGTGCTCATGCTGCCGGCGAACTGGCTAGCAAACTTGCTGTCGATCACATTCCTCATATCTATGCGCGGTTGAACGATCTTCCTGCGCCGCAGTCGTTGCAGAAAGCTGTCACATCGGCCAACACCGAGATCAACCGGCGTGGCCAGGCGAACGAAGATTTTCACAACATGGGTACGACCTGCAGCACGATGGCTTTGCTGCCGCAAGGGGCTGTGGTCGCACACATTGGCGACAGTCGAGTTTACCGGTTGCGACGGAACAAACTCGAACAGCTGACGTTTGACCATTCGCTCGTTTGGGAAATGAAGGCTTCCGGCCAGCTTTCGGATGATGAAGAAGCGGTGCGAAAGATTCCAAAAAACGTGATCACGCGTTCGCTCGGTCCGTATCCGGAATGCAAAGTTGATCTGGAAGGTCCGTTTCCGATGGAGGTTGGCGATACGTTTCTGCTATGCAGTGACGGGCTGACCGGAATGGTTAGCGATCCGGAAATCGGGGCGATCCTGGCAAACCTTCCTCCGAAAGAAGCCGCGCGTGTTCTAGTCGATCTGGCTAACTTGCGCGGTGGCCCTGACAACTCGACGGTGATCATCACGCGGATCGCGCATCAACAAATGGCGACACGGCCCGGTGCTGTTTCGGTCGTTAAGCCAGCTTCATCGAAACCGGTTGTGCCGACGGTCGCCTGGGCGATGCTGGTAGGTTTCATTCTCGCGGCGGTTATTTTTTACCTGGTGACGAAGAACATTGTTGCCGCGCTGATTCCCGGAGCGTTGGCGCTCGGGGCGCTGGGGTGGATGCTATATTGCGTGATCAAATCAACGGGAGGAGGCGGGAGCCAGGGCGGCAATCAACGATTCGGTCGTGGCCCTTACACTCGCAGCGATTGTGCTGATGGAAATCAGATGACGGCCAACCTTGCCGACGTGATCCAGCAGTTGCGCAAAGGGGCGAAAGAACTGTCATGGAAAATCGACTGGGATAAGATCAACGCTTTTGTAGCGGAAGCTGAAAATGCGAAGCAGGGCGGCGACTTTTCAGCGTCGATTCGTGGCTACGGGCGAGCGGTCAGTTTTCTGATGGATCAGCTGAGGAATCAGGGTGCCAGCGATTCGACGATTGAGTATTAGGTCGCGTTGACATCCAGCCGACGCAAGGAATCCGACGCATGAGCAAGGCCGGGGAAGCGAAGCGACCGAAACAGAAACCCGCAGCGTTAGCAAGGCCGGGGAAGCGAAGCGACCGAAACAGAAACCCGCAGCGTTAGCAAGGCCGGGGAAGCGAAGCGACCGAAACAGAAACCCGCAGCGTTAGCAAGGCCGGGGAAGCGAAGCGACCGAAACAGAAACCCGCAGCGTTAGCAAGGCCGGGGAAGCGAAGCGACCGAAACAGAAACCCGCAGCGTTAGCAAGGCCGGGGAAGCGAAGCGACCGAAACAGAAACCCGCAGCGTTAGCAAGGCCGGGGAAGCGAAGCGACCGAAACAGAAACCCGCAGCGTTAGCAAGGCCGGGGAAGCGAAGCGACCGACATGGAAACCCGTTGCCTGAGCGAGGACCACTCGGTTTTCGCAAACGCGCGGCTGACCAATCAGCCGTTTTGGCGATAGCCACGGTTTTGGCGCACGACTGAACCGGGTCTATCGCCCAACGACGGCGGGTTTCAAAAAGTTCAAGTTCACGTTTATGTTTGTTTTATTTTCCTGGAATTGATGAACGGAAGGATCAAAGCAATCACGGTCGGCATATTTGGCACGTGCGTCATCGCCAGTGGTCTGTGGCGTTTCTTCCTCTTTGAGGGTGGGCACACCGGGCTAACGTTCGGTGCGGCAATGGGAGTCATCGCGGTTCTTTCAGCGACATTGCTGGTGAATTCACATCGCATTCCCGGGCTGATCCTGGCTTGGATTTCGATTGCATTTGTAGGCGGCTGGTTTTTCTATGAGGCCCTAATCAAGAAAGGGCTCGCCGTTGCCGAACCGCGACAATTGATTGTCCTTGTGCTGTCATTGCTGACAGCGGTGATCTTGTGCCTGCCACATCGTCGAACAAACCGGTAGTTTGTGGCGAGGGTTCGTTTTCCAGCTGCTTCGTTTATTGCACGTTCGAAAAAACGAATCGAACGAACGGCACATGGCAAACGCCACTTTTCTTTTCGTGTTTTGGCGTGTTTTTCCGGTGTCGTCCGAAATCCACGGTGCTTTGATGACAAGCTGGAAACGGTGGAAGCATATTCCTGTCCGGCGAAACTGACATTGCTGCGTCTGCCCGGAGTTTGTAAATATTTCACGCCTTTGATATCAGTCTGTTCATTGGCTCGGTTCGAAACCGAATTGCCGACGTTTTTTACTCCGCCGTTTGTACCCCGCTTAGCGACATGGAGGTCGAATAATGCTGGCTCGACGACGAATTCGATCGCAGATGTACTTTGGCGTGGCCATGTTAGTGGTCATTGTCACGGTGCTGTCGCTTGCCAGTTTTCAAGGCTCGCTAAAATTCCGCAGCCTGACCAAGACGATTCGCAGCCGCGCTAACGAACTGCCTCTGGCCGCTAATCTCAGCCAGAAGGTCAGTGATTTGCGTTCGGCATTCTGGCAGGATACGCCGTCAACTACAGGCGGTGCGTTTCAGCCCGCGATTCACGGCAACTCGTTCCAGCAGCTCAGTTTCAATAACCGCATGGAGGCGGTCAAAGAAGCGCTGAAGGATTACCGCAGCCGGCTGGAGACGGTCGATCATTCGGATTCGGTGATCAGCGATAATCGAAAGGAGCTCGAATTCGTTTCTCGTTTCGAAACTTCGTTGATCGAAATTGATCACATCGTCAGCCACGGCGAGTGGGTCTTCCGCCCGAATGTCCCCCGCGAGAAATTGAATATTGCGATTGAGCAGCTTCAGGAAGAAACCAGTCAGCTGCCCGGATTCATGAACGACCGGATGAATGAATTTGCGCGGCAGGCCCGACGCGATTACAACTCATGGATGGCGATCTCAGCCGTGTTGACTGCCGGTGCGTTGCTGTTGATTTTTTTGCTTTATCGGCGATTCAACAATCACATTTTCAAACCGCTCGATACTCTCGTAGCCGGCTCGCGGGTCGTTGCCCGGGGCGATTTTGACTACCGGATCGAACTGGACACAAACGACGAGGTAGCGGAACTCGGTGATGCCCTCAACGCGATGACATCCAGGTTCCAGGCGATCAGCAACGATCTGAATTGCCAGGTTCAACAGCGCACCAAAGAAGTTGTTCGCAGTGAGAAAATGGCCAGCGTTGGATTTCTCGCCGCCGGTGTTGCTCATGAAATCAACAACCCGCTGGCAACGATCGCCTGGTCAGCGGAATCGCTGGAAATGCGAATCAACGAGATTCTCAACCCGTCAACTGAGATGCCGGCGGAGAAGCGAGAAACCAAAATCGCGGATATGAAAAAGTATCTTCAGCGGATTCAGGACGAAGCGTTCCGTTGCAAAGGAATCACGTCAGGCCTGCTTGATTTCTCGCGGATGGGTGACGTTCAGAAAACGCCGACCAACATCTCCGAGACGGTCGAGTCGGTAATCGAGATGGTTCGCCCCCTTGGAAAATACCGCGATCGCAACATTCATTTTGAAGGTGATCGTTCGATCCGGGTTATCGCCAATGCTCAGGAGTTGAAACAGGTTGCTCTGAATCTGATCACAAACGCACTCGGGAGCGTTGATCCGGGCGGCGTTGTGACGATCGGCCTTGAGCAGGACGGTGACAACGCTCTGTTGTCAGTCGTGGACAACGGCTGCGGCATGACCGAAGACACGATCAAACATCTTTTTGAACCGTTCTTCACGCGACGTCGTGACGGACAGGGTACGGGGCTCGGACTTTCGATCACGTATCAGATTATTGAAGACCACAACGGCCGGATCACTCCTCACAGTGACGGGCCGGGCCGTGGTTCGTCGTTTACCGTAAGTTTGCCGATGGTGAAAAATGAAAAACGAAAACTCGCAAAAGCAGCCTGAGTCAGAAACCGAATCAAACGCGAAAAAAAACCCGACCGCGTTGAAGGTTCTATTTGCCGATGATGAACCGTATTTGCAGGAGTTGATTGCTGCGGAACTCCCCCGGATGGGACACACGGTTACCGTCTGCCCGGACGGATTGACGGCGGTCGCTGCGCTACAGCGGAATACGTACGACTGCGTGATCGTGGATCTCGATATGCCGGGACTCGGCGGGATTGGAGTGATCGAACAGACCAAACAGATGTCACCAACCACCGAGGCGATTGTGCTGACCGGGAAAGGCTCGACCGACACCGCGATCGCGGCGCTTCGACTGGGCGCGTTTGACTATCTGCAAAAGCCGTGCAAACTGGTCGAGCTGCAATCGTTGCTGGAACGGGTTTCGGTCCGTCGAGCCTTGAATAACCGGATCTGTGCGCTTGAGCGGCGACTGGTCCGCGTCGAGGGCGAGCCGGACATGATCGGCAACGACCGCTCCATGCAACGGGTCAAAGCGTTAATTGAAAAAGTTGCTCCGACGGCTTCGACCGTTCTGATCCGGGGCGAAACGGGAACCGGCAAAGAACTGGCCGCGCGGGCCGTGCATCGGCAGAGCGACCGTGCAGACAAACCGTTTGTGGCGCTTAACTGCGGAGCGCTGCCGGAAAATCTGATCGAAAGCGAGCTGTTCGGCCACCGCAAGGGCGCGTTTACCGGAGCCGATGAAGGTCGGCAGGGTTTGTTCGAAGTGGCCAGCGGCGGGACACTGTTTCTGGATGAGATCGGTGAGCTTCCCAAAGCGACGCAATCAAAACTGCTGCGGGTTCTGGAGAGCGGCGAAATTCGGCGAGTCGGTGACAACGACTCGTTCGAAGTCGACGTACGAATTGTCTGTGCGACGCACCGCGACCTGACAAGGATGGTTCAGGAAGGCGAGTTCCGTGAGGACCTGATGTACAGAATCAACACGTTTGAAATTCAACTGCCGCCGTTGCGTGACCGGCTGGAAGATGTGCCCGAACTCGCGCGTCATTTGTTGAGCCGGCACAAGGCCGAAGCTGCCACGATGCAGCAGCCGTTTGATACGATGGCGGTCAAGCGGTTGCAGTCCCATTCATGGCCGGGCAACATTCGCGAGCTGGCAAACGTGATCGAGCATGCGTCGATCCTGTGTGACGGGCTGCCCATTCAGTCATCCGATCTGCCGCGGGAGTTCGGAGCGTCATCCGAGCCGTCAACGATTCCGATGATGGCGTCCGGTCAGTCGTTGCGGGAGATTGAAATACAAGCGATTTTTGCCGCGCTGGACCGGCACAGCGGCAACAAGACGGCGGCGGCCGGCGAATTGGGCGTCAGCCTGAAGACGCTGTACAACAAATTGAATCAGGACGCGGTTCGTAAAGCAGCGTGAAAACTTATATGGGAGGATGGAGTTGGAGGATGAAACGATCAACAGGTTTTTTCCTCCCGCTCCCATTCCTTCCTCCCATTTTTTTTGACTTTCGTTACGATGGTCGGAATGAACCACCTGGCAATGCCTCCCAGCGAGATTCGCACCTCGTTTGATATTCCCCGCACCGCAAACATCATTCCGCTCGGATCGGCGGGCGGTTTCAGTGGCGCAACGTTCTGGCAGGTCGAGACGATCGAGGAAACATTCTGTCTGCGCCGCTGGCCGAAAGAGCATCCGGATGCCGAGCAACTCGCCTGGATTCATCGCGTCTTAACGCATGTTGCTGCCAATGGCTGTGACGTGGTCGAGCGAATGCAACCGACTCGATTGGTCAGTGGCAGCGAAACGATACTCAAACACGACGGATTTCTGTGGCAACTGTCTGAATGGCTGCCCGGCAACGCCGATTACGAATCGAATCCGAGCGAGGCAAAGCTCGTCAGTGCGGTGGAAAATCTGGCGCGGTTTCATCTGGCTGCAGCCCAGGTGAATCTTGATTTTTGCCCCTCACGCAATGTTGCGTCGCGAATCAAAGAACTCAAGTCGCTGGACAGGAATCTGCCGGGCATCATGAATGCTGACATCGAGTCGGCCGCATCGAATTTCGCGCAGCTTGATTCACTGCGACGGCTGGTTGCTGAAAAGGGCCCGGCGCTGGCGTCCCGGTACGCTGCGGCATTGGAGCAGTTTCAGGGGACGCTGCCGGTTCAACCTGTGATCCGGGATATCTGGCATGATCACGTGCTGTTTTCCGGCGACACGGTTTCCGGGATCGTCGATTTCGGTGCGATGGAAATGGATTCTGTCGCGCTGGACCTTTCTCGCCTGGTTGGTTCGCTGGCGGGAGATGACGCCGCCGGTTGGCAATTGGCCTTGGAGACCTACGCGAAACTGCGTCCGCTGACCGACGACGAGTTGGGACTGATTCCGTTGCTGGACCAAAGCGGAATTCTGCTGGGCGGCGTCAACTGGTTGAACTGGACCCTGATTGAAGGCCGGGAGTTTGAGGATTCCGATGCCGTTGCGAAACGAATCGCCCGGATTTGTGAGCGGCTGGTAACTGATGCTGCCTAAAGCAGTATCCGAACTTGTTTTCCCGTAAGAACAGAGGGCATCAGAAAAACAACTGGCAGAGCCTGTGTTTCCTGTTGCCCAAAAAAACGCGTTAACCGCCGTTGATAATAACGGCGATTTACGCGTTTATGTTTTAGCTTCGGCTCACCACTTCCGTCGACGCGCAAGACCAAGGAGACCGGCCAATCCAAGGATGGCAAACGAAGTCGGCTCGGGAATGTTGGCAGTCGCAGCACTGAGTGTTCCAGGCACGTATGTTTGCCCTCCATGGGCCGGATTTGTCGAGACGATCCCGCCATTGACGAATGCGCCGGTATTCGCGTCCCAGATGATCGTCTCGCCATCGGCAGCGACGTCGGTATAGCCAACCCCTGTGTTGGTTGCGTTGGTCGTACCATTTCCAAATGAAATGTCGTCTCCCGAGTTATTGTTCAGTGCCTGCCAGGAAAGCATGGCGTCATTGATGTTGTAAAACTGGGCTCCGGCGATAAGTGTACCGTACTCTGTTTCCCACTGTGTCTGATCTGTTCCGGCGAAAACGAGAAAGCTGTTTGCGGCGATGTTGAACGTACCTCCAGTGATGATGATCATTCCGTCGCCATCGGTGAGATCCATATCGTCGTCGAGTTCAAATCCCTCAACGTCAACTGCGGTATCACCATTGTTGGTAATGATTACATACTCGCCGTTGTTGCCGCCCGAACCGTCGTTAAGCGTGGCGGAGGCATTGCAGACGTCATAGACGGCTTCTGTGATGATCAAGTCGCCAAAAGCGATTGTGGCTGACAAGCTGGTAAGGATGCAAATCGAGGTCAGTAGAAAAGTTCTTTTCATTTCTCTCTCACAAAAAAAAGGTTAGATGTTCTGCGAATTTCAGCTCCGCAGGAAGGGAAAAAGGGGGCCTGTAAAAGTACATGATGGAATAAGCCGTGAACAGCACGGGTAGGATCCAGTTGATCTGATGTACGGGCAAAACGGCAACGATGAGATAAAACTAATAAGGCCGGACACCGTTTTGCGGCAATCTTGCAATTCAGACGTAATTGACTGGACAACCACCGGTGCCACTATTCGGGCGGCTTAAGATCGCGCTTCGCTCATTTCAAATTAGCGCACCGCATCATTTAGCGACAGACGTTTTTCAGCACTCCGATGCCGGGGATTTCGACTTCGACTCTGTCACCGGGTTTTAGAAAGACGGGCGGGGTTCTTCCGGCACCGGATCCGGCCGGCGTTCCGGTGAATATCAGATCCCCGGATCGGAGAGTGAAAAACTGTGAAACGTGCGCGATCAGTTGATCGATCGGGAAGATCAGATGACTCGTGTTGCCATGCTGCATTTCGGTTTCATTCAATCGCAGGATGACGTCCAGGTTGTGCGGGTCGGGAATCGAATCGGTGGTGACAATGCAGGGCCCCAGGGGCGCAAATGTATCGAACGACTTGCCCGGCAGCCATTGTCCGCCCGGGCGGCCCTTCTGCCAGTCCCTTGCCGTGACGTCGTTTCCGCACGTAAAGCCGAAGACGTGATGCATGGCCTCACTTGCAGGAATGTTGCGGCCGGAGCGGCCGATCACGACGACCAGTTCCGCTTCGTAGTCCACCTGTTGGCTGATTGTCGGGATCACAATTTCGCCGTCAGGGTCGTTGAGCGCCGATGAAAATTTACTGAAGACAACCGGAATCTGCGGCGCGTCCGAACCAAGTTCTGCTGCATGGTCGGCATAGTTCCTCCCGATGCAGATGATCTTCTCAGGCGCAGGAACGGGCGCGTGAATTTGATAATCCTCCAGCAGTGCATCGACGGGGAACAAGGAGTGCTTCACGTCGTTTGATGTTGCTCTCGAATCCTCGGCGGATTCGATCAGGTTTACCAGGCCGGCAAAACCGGAACGTCCGGACGGGTCAGTTGATTCGTCTCCGGTTGGGGAAATGGCTGTCCCGGCTGAATACGAATCGGACAGAAAGAGACGGTCGTTGTCGATACAACCCCATTGTTTTGAATGTGTAAGGGCAGAATCCCGACTGCTTACGAGTACTATTTTCATTAGAAGCCGTCCGATCAATCGTTCCGGTTTTTTGTCCAGCCTGAACGTGCAGGCCGTCGATTTAAGGAGAGTGGTGTGCGTCAGGAATTATAGCGTTTTGACCTTCAGTCGCGGTCATCGCCTGTCAGTACCACTTATTGAGTCCTCACGGTTTCCGGATAAACAATGCCGACATCAGGTTTCGATTCCCAGCAGGGCAATCCGTCAGCGGACGGTTCAGCCCGATATGAAGCTGTGGCGCACCGGGCAATGCAGACGTCCAAGCCAAAGCCGGATCTGCGCGTTCAAGCTCTGTTTGAAAACTGTCTACTCGATAACATTCGTGACGGGATCATCTTTACCGATAGTCGCTGCCGGATTCTCAAGTGGAGTCAGAGCATTGAGGTAATGAGCGGAACGAGCTACGGGAAGGCTCAGGGGCAGACGATCAATTCTGATCTGCTGAATCTGCATGACACGCTGGGCAAACCGGTGCCTCAAATCGAGTGTCCCTTTGGCGAGTGCATTCGAACCGGACGACACGTCAAGAACGAATTTCACATCGTCGGTCGCAGCGGTCGAAGCGTGAAAACCTACTTCATTGTCGCGCCGGTCAAAGACAAATCGGGAAGTGTGTTCGGGGCGGTTGCACTGATTCAGGATCTTTCCGTTCAGAACGATCTTCAGCGGCAGTTGAAAGACCTGTACGCGATCAGCATGCTCGATCCGTTGACTCAAGTTGCCAACCGGGCCGAGTTTGAGCGGATGCTCGAAGAGTATGTCAAGGCTCACAAACTGACCGGGTTCCCGTGCAGTTTGATCATTTGCGACATCGACTTTTTCAAACAGATCAATGACAACTACGGCCATCACATCGGCGATCAGGCTTTGATTTCGTTTGCCCAGCTGTTGAAGAAATTTGTTCGTCAACAGGATGTGGTGGCGCGGTACGGCGGCGAGGAGTTTGTGATTCTGTGTGCCAACTGCAATCGGGCATCAGGGGTTGAGCGAGCCGAGGAAATCCGCGCGACTTTGAACCGCACACCGCAGCAGATGCTCAATGGAAAGTGCATTACAGCCAGCTTCGGCGTATCGGAATTGAAACTGGACGATACTTCGACGGAGCTGTTTGTGCGAGCCGATCAAGCGCTGTTGAATGCCAAGGAGACCGGTCGTAACCGCGTGGTCTCAGCGGACATCATGGGCGATTCGGACAAAATGAAAATGACCGAAGCCGAAACCACGTCGGCTTCCGGTGTCGTCTGGAAACAGGTGCCCAACGGACATCTGGCTTGTGATGAGTTCAGGACGACGACTCCGATGTCGGTTCTGGTCGAAAAGGTTCGCGGCTATACGCAGGAAGTCGATGCCGAGATTATCAAGGCTGAAGACGGTTACGCGGTCGTCAGTGTGCCGGTGGACAACCCCGCGAATCCCAGAAAGAAAGCGGTATTCGACGTCGGGTTTGAATTTCATGAAGCCCATGAAGAGAACGAAGGAAACGTTGACGGCAAACGGGGCGAACGGAATGTCACGTACATTCGGGTGACCGTCGTGCCGGGCAAAAAAACCGGCTGGTTCTCCAGCAAGCCGCCGAAAGAACTGGTTCCCGGTTTGATGTCGGAACTTCGCCGCTACATGATGCTCAGCGACGAAGCCAGTGCGGTGAAGGTTCTGCCGGCCGCAACCAAGCCAGGCAAGCGCTGAGGCCGGTTTTGATTTTTCTGCCGTACGTCATCTTTGTATCTTGTTCCAGAATGCAATCCCGCCGTTTGCCGTCACCGAGTTGATCCTGTATCCTCAGGTCGACGGTTTTGTCTCTAAAAATGAACCACCCCTGAAGATATTGAGGTACGACGATGGCTTACAGTCTGCCGGAACTCCCCTATGCCTATGATGCTCTCGAGCCGCATATCGATGCAAGAACGATGGAGATTCATCACTCCAAACACCACAACGGATACGTGACGAAGGTCAACGCGGCTCTCGAGGGAACCGGTCTCGGCGACAAGTCGATTGAAGATCTGGTCTCCGACCTCGGTGCGGTGCCGGAAGGAAAACGCGGCGCGGTCCGCAACAACGGTGGCGGTCACGCCAATCACTCGTTGTTCTGGTCGGTGATGAAACAGGGTGGCGGAGGAAACCCGGGCGGTGATCTTGCTGCTGCGATCGATGCGGCGTTCGGAGGTTTCGACGCGTTCAAAGACCAGTTTGCCGCCGCCGCTGGAACGCGATTCGGAAGCGGTTGGGCATGGCTGGTCGTTGACGGCGGAAAACTATCGGTCGAAAGTACAGCCAACCAGGACAATCCGCTGATGGAAGGACGAACCCCGATCCTTGGGCTCGACGTCTGGGAGCACGCCTACTATTTGAACTATCAGAATCGCCGCCCTGACTATGTTCAGGCGTTTTTCAACGTGATCAACTGGGATGCCGTGGCTGAGCGACTTGCCGCAGCCGGGTAAGTGGATCGGGCAAATAGTCGTAACGAACTATGCCCATCCGTCCGCTGCATTCTGCGGATAGATGGGCACGAAGCGCGGCACATGTGAAATGGAAACTCCGGAAACTAAACCAAAAGATTTATCGTTTCACCATCGCGTAAGTTTCTTTTTCAAAGTAGAAAACGAAAACGTAATTCTCTGTGATGTTTACCGAAGCCAATGGTGCGCCCTCGACTTGGGGGCACCAGTTCCCATCATTGTCAACGAGCCAAACCCCGGCCTTTTCGACTTCGGTTTGCTCGTCGTTTGAAGATTTCAGTACAACGGCTCCGTCTTGTGCAATGGCAAACCTTGCTGAATTGGCGATTGGAAACCAGTCGCCATGTTTGATCAGAGTCGTAAATCTGAAGTACTTTTCCACCACTGTACTAAGCGCGAAAGCAAACTCCTCGTCATTCTTTTGCGCGAGTACGGTTTCAAGCTCCGTTCGAATCTCAGAAGTCAAGTCATCCGAATTCTTCAAATTCATCGCTGAAACAGTCAGATAGAACGAAACGACGATTGCAACCGTTGTCAGCACCGCTATTATCGATTTTCTGTACATTATTTCCAACCTTTCTATTTTCCAGAACTGCCATCGTCAGAGTTACTTCCAGGATTAGGGTTTCTCGTGCCGCCTAGCGGAATCAGGTCTTTGCCCAAATCACCCGGGTTGTGCCCTCCACCACCGCTCATTCCGTGAGAGAACCAATTTTTGGTTCTCAAAGCAAGCACGCCACAACCCCCTAAGCAGGCCGACTCGGGAATTTGAACATCTACTTGAGGCTGCCGCAGCGTGCATATGTGATCGGATACACAGAGCGAGCCTCGAACCGGCCGTTTACGACTCTGGATAACTTCGGTGAAGTTTGCTAGCTGCCAGCATTTCGATGCGATGTTGACGCCCGTTTTTGCCCTGCCTACCATTCCGCAATTATTTTCTCCAGCCAAACTCGGGAATCAGAGTTTTCAGCAGATTCCAAAAAGAAACTTGGACGATTATTCCGAATATACGAGTGGCCGGAGTGCCGTGTAATGCGGTGCTGCGCGCTTTACAGATTTCCGGCGGCAGGTGCCGGGCGAAATTGTAGACGTGGTTCTCAAGCAAAATACCTAGCAAGGATGCGGGTCGATGCGATTGATTTGTCAGACGAGAGTTCATCTTTTGGGTGCAGTTGTCATTGCCGGCCTGTTGTGCTGTGCGGGAGGCTGCCGGACCGGCGGGCCGACGATGCCGAAATTCGGTGATCTGGCCTGGTGGAAAAAAGACGGCTCGGCGATCGCGCGTACTGATACGCCTGTTTCCCCGGCTCGACATTTCGATCCGGAACCGTCGGGAGTTGCGGATGCAAGTAACGAGCAGGTGCGTGAAAACTTGAAGCAGATTCTGGCTCAGGCAGAACGCGAAAAGAATGCTGTGGGCAACCAGCCAATTCGAACGCCGTATTCAAGCAACTCGAATTCGCGTACGCCGGCTACGACGACCTATGAACTGACCGAGTCGGTTAACTTTGATCCGCTGACCGGCAAGCTTAAAACGAAACTGCCTGATTTCGAATCGGGTGTTGAAGACCTCAAGGATGTCGCTCAAACTGCTGAGAACTCGTTGTCGGCAAGGAAACTGGCGGAAGCGATCGAGGGACAAACTCAAGCGAAAGGTCTGGCGGGGCAGTTCGCTGCAGCGGCTGATCGTGCTAACGAGTCCGTTACACAAACCGTTGACAAGGCGGTCTGGAGGGGCGACATTCAACTTCCTAAATCAGAATTCGGCGGCGATTTCGCGAAGACCATTGCATCGGCACGGGAGTCATTGAATCGAGGCGCAGCACAAGTTAATCCACAAGCCATCGCAGCTAGAAGCGGTGGTGCATTCGGCATTGGCAATTCCCCGGGCGGAACCCCGGGCCGCGGAGTCGCTGAGGCTGTTTCCGGTGCCAGTCGTTCACTGGGGCAAGCACGTGCCAAAGCAGTCGAGGCCGGGAACGCGATCGGATCAACCATTCAAAACGGAATCAACCCGGCAGCGAGCGGTGCTGGAGACGTGGTTCTGTCAACGACGGGGTCGGACGCCGGGCTGGAAGCAAAAATGGATCAGATGCAGCAGACGATCGCGCAGCTGCAAAGTCAACTGGCGGCACAAAACCAGTCGACCTCAACCGCAATTCAAGCTCCCCAACGAATGCCGGTTGCATCACGAGCACAGCAGAGTGACGGATTTGAGCGGGGCAGTTCAACGGCGAACACGCAGCAAGCCGCTGATACGCCGGCGACAACGGTTAGTTCGAATAACACTTTCGGCGGAGCACCGGAACGACCGGTGCAGCCCGCAGGTAGCCTCGGCCACGTTTCCACCGCCAACGAATCACCCGCCAGTGCTCAACAACGGCTTGCCCAGTTACAGCCCAACAGCCGTTTGGCAGGTTCACGTTATCAATCAACTGGAGTACCGGAATACAGAAACAACTCGATCGCTGGTCCCGCAAATCGAAGCCTGATCGATTCGAACCCTGCGGCTTCGCCCGGTGGGTCATCCAGTCCACAACCGCCTCAAAACGGATTGCGAGGCGGCAGTTTTGGTCCGGGGCTTTCTTATCCGGCGACCCGTGCCGATTCGTACGGCAGCAACAATGCTCCGGCTAATGCCGCCGGATTCGACCAGGGTGTGGGCGGTGTGCGAACGGTTTCTGGCACCGAGAGTTCGACTCCGCCGTTCGGTGCTTCGCCGTATGCTCCCGGCAGTGTACGACACTCGATTCCGCATGAGTAAACGATCCCGGCCAGCAGGCGATCCCAGTCAGTGACAATCGAGTCACGGACCGCGTCAAACGGACTGCGGCGATCGATTGCATTTGGGGCTTGTCTGACATCGCGATTCAAACCGGCTATGATCGGTTGCATGGACTCAAACGAAATCGCCCAATCTGACGATCCGCATTCTATACGTGCGCCGGTTCGCTTTGACCTTTCTGCGATTCGAAGGCATCCACTTGTTCGCTCTGTCGCCTATCACGATCAGCTGGAATCCACCAGCGATACCGCCATTATGGTCGCGCGCAATGGATGCTGTTCGGCAGACGGTTCGACTGAGGCAACGGCGGATTTTCCGCTGCTGGTTTTGACTGCTAACCAGACAGCGGGCCGAGGTCAGCGATCGAATCGCTGGTTTGCGGGGCAGGGGAGTTTGACGTTTTCACTGATGGTAGATGCTGCGGACATTGAAGTTGCTGACCCATTCTCCACGCAATCGGCATCTGGCTATCGTACCTTGATACCTCTGGCAGTCGGCCTGGCCTGCGCTCGCGCGTTGAACGGGTTCGCGAAGGGAGTTTTGGATAAGAACCGGAACGATGTTCGGCCTGAGCCGGTTCAAATTAGTTGGCCGAACGATCTGGTGACGGTAAAAAACTCCAGTGTGAAAAAGCTGGGTGGAATCCTGGTCGAGACCGTGGCTTACAGCGGGCGGAAGTTTATTGTGATCGGTATCGGAATCAACGTCTGCAACCGAATCGATGAAGTCCCCGAATCGATTGTTGGGCAGGCTTGTTCCTTGATTGACATTCTTGAAATACCACTGACGGAGGAGACGGTTGATTTGACCGGTGTTTTGTTGGCCGTACTTTCGCAACTTGAAACCGCACTGGTGAAATTACGGAAGTGTCCCGAACTGCTGTTTGGGGATGTAGAGCGGCTGCTGGTAACGAACGGGCAGAGAGTTGGGTTTACCGAGCCCGGTCGGACGAAGCTTCGGAACGGGCTTTGTTGCGGTCTCGACCCGTCCGGAGGATTGTTGATTCGTCCGGCGGGGGCGAGTCTGGCCGACCCTCCGATTTGTTTCCAGTCCGGACAGGTAGTACTAAACGGACCGGTAATACCAATGGAACCGGGAGGGAATCCCCGCGCGGTTTTTCCGAACACGGAGTGAGCAGTGAATCGTCTGCCAGCTCAATCGTTGATCATGACATCGGAGTGATTCATGTTTGACCGGGCAATCGGACGAGTGTGTCGAGAGCGGCGGCTCGATATTATTGAAAGCCAGAGCGAACCCAACCGTCAAAAGCAGCGTCCGCCCAGACAATTCGGAAAATCATTCGCGCAACGACTGGAAAACCGGGGCGAATGATGCAAAAATCCATTCGGGGATTAATGGCTGTTTGCCAACAGGGTGCCGGACGTCCGGAAACTAATCCGGTGGCAGCGACCAGTCCGGTGGCGATGCCGATTACGATCCCCGGAAATTCCGGTTTACCCACATGAGGAGCGAATCATGCCATTGTTTGAAGTTGAGACAGACGCACACATAATCATCACCTGGGCTGAGAGTGAAGACTCTGCGACAGGTGTTGCTAACGAGTCGTATCCTGCAGAGAGTATCTTGCGACTGACTAAACGTCCGAGAGATAGCTGGGTAATTTCCAAAGGCCTGCTCGGTATCAGAGAGAAGACAACCGACCCCTGTACGGTTGCACGTGAGTGTCTTTCGAAGGCAGCGGGTGACAAAGTTCACGCGATCCGGTTGTACATGCAGCAAACCGGAAACGACCTCGAACAAGCCCGCAAGGCAGTCGAATCGAACATGCTGATGGGCTGGTAGGACCGGCCTTTTTTATTGGTCAGAGCCTTTGTCCAATCAGGCTTGCACAATTCAGGCCAGCGGCGCTGAAAAAAGCGTGCGGAAAAAAGCGTGCGGAAAATCAATGAACAGAAAAAGACGCTCCGGATATTCCGAAGCGTCTTGTTTTTTGCATTGCGTTATCTGCACTCATTTTAGCGTGGGGTTAGCCGCCGCGTCGACCGCCACCGAGGCTTCGTCTGCGGTCACTTTCCTCGGTGCCACCTTTTTCGATTCCGCCTCTACCTCCATCGCGCATGTTTCCTCTGCCGGTATCGCGTCCTGCGGGAGGGGCCTGAATTGCGGCAGTGGGTGGTGGTCCCGCCGGTGGCGCTCCCGCCATACGAGTTCCGGCAGCGTAGGTGAGCGTGAGGTATTTGTTTTCCTCGGTTGATTCAAATCCGGTTGGAAAATGTTCGCCTTCTCCGAACGTGATGATCAGGTTGCCCCCTTCGAACTGATAAATCGCTTTCAGTTCGCGGCCGGTGTCATCGCCGTTATCGATTGCAAACGTCGCTTGAAACGGAGACGCCTGTGGGTTGGCGATCAGAGTTCCAGCTGAATCCATGTTGCCCGAGGCGGCTTTGAACTCGTTGTTTGTTACGTCGAGTTGCATTGCGTCGAGAATATGTTGGGGCACTTGTTTGCCGTAGATCATTCCTGACTCCACTCGCCACTGTCCATTCATGGACTGCGCCTGACAAGTCGTTGAGACTCCAATCAGCATGGCTGCTGCAATCAACGCTTGCAAAATGTTATGTATGTTCATTATTTCTCCAGTCAACGGAATATGTTTATTCAGATGAAATGTGATTCCGACCGCTATCAACAGGATGTCCCGCTGAGTATAGAATAGGTTGCGGTGTCCGCCCGGTCCAGAGTTGTCCCGGCACCATTTGACCAGCTTTTCATTGGATTGCCGACTTCTTCCTGTCGCTAATCCGGGTGGCCGCAGAATTGCCGGATAATCGAATTTGCCGGCCGCCGGCCGAATCCGCACGCGTTTTCGAATGATTGCTCTCACCGACCTACAGCTCCTCCTTTGATTTTGGAAAACGCGAACGCAGATGAAGCCACTGATCGTTTTGGAAGACATCGTCAAAGACTATCGCACGATGCGGGCTCTGGACGGCGTTAATCTGGAAATCGCTCCGGGCATCACGGGCCTGCTCGGACCCAACGGTGCCGGTAAATCAACCCTGATCAAAGTGTTGCTTGGCCTGGTACGTGTCAGCAAAGGGCAGGGGACGATGCTGGGTCATCGTCTGGGCAGCGAAGGTCGCGCCGTTCGAAACAAAGTCGGCTACATGCCGGAAGACGATTGCTATATCCCGGGCATGACTGGAATTGAGGTCGTTCAGTTTTCCGCCTGCCTGGCCGGATTGCCATCGACCGAAGCGTTGCGACGTGCGCATGAGATTCTGGATTTCTGCGGAATGCATCAGGAGCGCTATCGCACGATCGAAACTTTCTCGACCGGAATGAGACAGAAGATCAAGTTTGCCAGTGCCATTGTCCACGACCCGGAGTTTCTGATTTTTGATGAACCGACATCCGGACTTGATCCGGAAGAACGGGAATCGCTGCTGAACCGGATCCGGATCCTGAGTACGACCGCCGGTAAATCCGTGCTCCTTGCAACTCATATCCTCCCCGACGTTCAGGAAATTTGTGACAACGTGCTGATTCTTTCGCGAGGGAAAGTCCGGCTGAGTCAGACGCTGGAGGAGTTGAATCGCCCGACGTCCGCGTCAATTTCCGTCCGCGTCAAAGGCGATGCCGATTCGCTCGTCGATCGCCTCAAGTTGAACGGGTGTTTTGTCGAAAAGGATGACGATGGTTTTCTGGTGATTTCGGACCATGAATCGAATCCTGCCGGCGTTGAAATCGACCGGGGAGATATAACGATCCGGATCAAACGGATTGTGGAAACGTTCTGGCAGGCCGCTCATCAGTCCAATACACCGGTCCAGTCACTGACGCCGGCCAGAAATTCTCTCGAAGCGATTTTTATGTCAACGGTTCATGAGGCGGACCATGCCAGTTCATAATGTGGGCTATCGACCCTGGGCAGGAAAAAAAACTCCTCAGTGGAAACGCTGGTGGATCATCTCCCAAACCGGAATCAGTCTCGCCTTCAAATCAGCATGGGTTAAACGAATCATGTTTTTCGCATGGATTCCGCTGCTGTACTGGGGCGTATTCTTCTTCGGGATCGGGCAATACATCGATCTTTCCCCGGCGGAAAAACCTTTCACGTCCAAAAACGATCCTGCGCGATTGGTCGGCGCTGCGCCGGTACCTCAGTCGTTCAAGAATCGCGCCAATCGCGCGCTTCGGAGGGAAAGTCTGGGAACATTTATCGACAACTTCCCGCTTCCTCTCCCGGGCAGGAGGGAAGTCATCAAAGCGCTCTCTTCGGATGATGACGACGTGTTGCGCAACCGTGTGTGGAACAGTCTGTTTCTGGGCTTTCTTCGCTATCCGCAGGCAACGGTGATACTGCTTCTATTGGGGTTCATCGCGCCCGGATTGATCTCGCGGGACTTTCGTTCGCGGGCATTTCTGTTGTATTTTTCCAAGCCGATCGGGCGGATTGAGTATATGCTGGGCAAGCTGTTTGTTCCTGCGGTATTTATCGTTTTCGTGACGACGCTTCCCGCCCTGGTGTTGTATGTGTTCGCGATCGGAATGTCGCCGAACCTTACCGTCGTGTTTGCGACCCGGGACGTGCCGCTGAGAATTGTTGCAGCGTCCGCCTGCTTGATCATTCCGACTTCTTTGTTGGCCTTGATGTTATCGTCTTTGACTCACGAGAGTCGATTCGCCAGCTTCGCCTGGTTCGCGATCTGGGCGCTGGGGCACGGTGCATGGGCGTCGATCGTTGTAGCGCAGTGGATTCGAATGGCGGCCCGGGGGGAAGACGGGAGCGTGTTTAGCAGCGACCTCGTGAATGACTGGTCGGTTTTGTCGCTATACAACAATCTTGGCGAGGTTCAGAGCTGGATTTTCGGATTCCGCGAACTTTCCGAAATCTGGCCTGAGGCGACAGTACTCATTGTCCTGTCGCTCGTTTCGATCGTGGTACTGTACCGGCAGATATCAGCTCCGGTGAATATTTAGATCCGCGAGTTGAGCCAGTTTTTTCAATTTCCATTTTCAACTTTCGCTAACCGATGATTGAACTCAACGGCGTTACTAAACTCTACGGCGCCGTGATTGGCGTGAACGATATCAGTCTTTCGGTGGAACCGGGTACATACGGTTTGCTCGGCCCGAACGGGTCGGGGAAAACGACGTTGATCAACTTGATTTTGGGGCAGTTGCGACCCACCATCGGTTCGGTCCGGCTGTTCGGAATGAATCCCTGGTCGAGGTCGAGGCTGCTTGGCCGGGTCGGTTTATGTCCGGCGCTGGAGGTGAGTTATCCGCGCATGTCCGGTTACGAATGGGTTAAGTACCTCGTGAAACTGCATGGCTACAGCAATGCGGATTCTCATACCTTGACCGTCAAGGCGATGGATCAGGTAAGGCTGACTCCGCACATGGACCGGCCGATGCGGGACTATTCGCTGGGAATGCGACAGCGAGCGAAACTGGCACAGTCGATAGCGCATGACCCGGAGCTGTTGATTCTGGACGAGCCGTTCAACGGGCTTGATCCGATTGGTCGATTTGAAATGACATCGTTGTTGCATGAATGGGCAGGTAGGAACAAGAGTATCATCCTGGCGAGCCACATCCTGCACGAAGTCGAAGCGATCAATCCCAGGTTTCTGCTGATGTCAGGGGGACGGCTACTCGCATCGGGATCAAAGGAGGAAGTCAGCAACATTCTCGCCAACACGGATGGATTGCCGGTGTCAGAAGACGAACTGATGATTCAGGCTGAAACTGTGGACGGTGCAAACGGAATTAGGGGTGACAACCGTCAGCTTGCCGGTCAGGTTCCCGAGCGAGCAATTCCCGGTCGAGTCAGCTTAAGATGCGACCAGCCGCGCAAACTTGCATTGTTGCTGGTTGAAGAAAATCTTGCTGACGGGGTGGAAATGTCAGGCGATGAAGATCTGGATATCATGAGCCCGAATATTGGAGAGCTGCAGTTGAAACTTCCGGGACTGTTGAATGAACACGGGATGACAGTCTATGAATTAAAATCGGGCGACGATTCGCTGAAGACGTTGTTCACAACATTGATGCAGGCTCATCGCGGTGAAACCCGCCGGGGGACGCTCACATGAGCTGGATCAAAGGAACGATTGCAACGTGTCGATTCGAACTGCGACGTTCGCTGACCATTCAGCGGATCGCGGTTTCGATTGTACTGGCTTTGTTCCCGCCAGCCATGGTGCTGCTGGTGAGTACGGCGATCAACAAGACGCCCGAACCGGTTATTGTGGCAAATATTCTGATGGTGCTGCTGGCCGGGCTGGTGACGTTGTTGTCGCTGTTGCTGTGGGCGACGCCAAATGTTCATTCAGAACTGGAGGGGAAGAGCTGGATATTCATTGCGAGTCGTCCTGGCGGGCGAATTTCCACGTATTTCGGGAAATACATTGCCGCCGTCTTTTCTTCGTTTGCTGTTTCGTGCGCCGCGTTGACGCTTTGCATTCTTGTGATCAGTCGGGTCCAGTCTTTCCAGGATCCGTTGATATTCTGGGGCAAGCTGTCGCTGTTGTATTTGATTGCGTGCATGGTTTATGCCGCGATTTTCTCGTTTATTGGAACGGTGTTTTTCCGACGGGCGATGGTGATCGGTGTCGGTTACGTGCTGATCTGGGAATTGGCTGCCGCGAGTTTTCCCGCTTTGATCGGGAAGTTGACTCTGCGCTACCATCTTCAGTCGCTGTGGATCGCCTGGATAGACATCATGCCGCCGGGATTCATTGAGGGGTACAACACGATGTACGGCGCGCCCGAGCCCGTGTTTAACCTGACCTGCCTGCTGGCGATGGGTCTGTTCTTTCTGATTTCCGGAGCCGTGATGATTGTCAGCCGCGAGTACGTTACCAAAGATGAAAGCTAGCGTCCGTCGGCATAGCCCTGCGAAAAGTACTCGCCCTGTTCGCGCGCTTTGTACCACGTATCGACTCGAATCGCCGGATCATCTTTGTCATTCGCAGTTAGCTCGATTCGAACGGCGCCGTCGCGGCACGTTGCAAAAACCCGCGCACCGTTTGCCACGAACAGATCAGCCACGTCCGAAGCGAATTTCTTGCCCGCACAACTGATGACGACAGATTCCGGAGTGGCCCAGCGCGCGACCTGTTCGGGCAGACTTCCGCAGCTGCCGTGATGCGGAGCCATCACAATGTCAAAATGTTGCGGACCCCCGGCGAGCAAACGAAACAGCCCTGGACCTTCCAGATCACCCGCCAGCAGCATGCTTTTTTTGACGTGATCAATTTGTAACACGATCGAGTCCGAGTTGTCTGATCCACCTGTTCCAGATTCCGACGGGCTGAGAACCCTGATGGAGGTCGACTTGCCGGTAAGCAATTGATCTCCCGCAGCAACGGCGCGGACCGGAATGTGATGACTCGCGATTTTGGAGAAGAGGAACTCGACCGAATCTGATGACTCAATCAGCATTTGTTCTGAAACAAGAACCTCGCCAATCGAAAAACGCTCGCATAGTCCCGGCACGCCGTTGAAATGATCGATGTCTGCGTGCGAAATAATCACGGCATCCAGATGGGAAATTTGCTCATGCCAGAGCACTGCGGAGACGTTTCGCATTCCGTAGTCTGCAGATCCAAGGCTGCCGGCATCGTACAACAGGTTTCGCCCGTCAGGCAGTTGAATCAGAACGCTCGTTCCATGCCCGACATCGATAAACGTCGCGGCCAGCGGGCGCGTTTCCGCTGTCCCGGGTTCGTAGGCGTCTTGAATCTGAGCCGGCACCATCCAGCCGAGAATGATCCACCAGAAAATGAACATCAGGATCCGTTTGCCCGATACTCGAACCGGCGGCCAGGCTGCCATCAGTAGCAGCGCGGTGTAAAAGAACAGTACGGAGGACGGTGCCGGTCCCGAAGTCCAGACATGTCCACCGGGTACCGAAGTCGCCACCGCGATCAACCATTCGACCAATCCCAGATTCCAGTCGCACATTTTTCCGCAGACAACGGCGACAGGTGGAAAGACGGAACCGAAAACGAGAGTTCCAAGACCTGCATACAAAGCGCACGCGATCGGGACCAGCGAAACTGGATTCGCCAGCAACGCGACCGGCGCGGAGAGATTGAATCGCATTGCAACCAGCGGCATTGCGACCAGCCAGATGATTGCGCTCATGAGAAATGCGGCGCGGATATTTCTTCCAGCATGGTTGAGGACGCGAACGGGGAACGGGCGAGTCCGGGCAATCAACTGATGAAGCGGATCGCTTGAGCCGCGACAGGCGATCCAGCGATAGCCAATCGCAATCGTGGCCACGGCCAGAAAACTCAACTGCGGACCGACCTCAAACAGGTCTGCGGGATTCAAAATCAGCACGATCAATCCTGCCACCGCCAGCCAGTTGAAACTCGATCGCAACTGACCCGACATCCGTGCCAGGCAAAAAAGGACAATGAGAATTGACGCCCGTGTCACCGGAGGCCGGAACTCGACCAGCCACGCATAGAAAATAACAAACGCGATCGTGCAAATCAGATACTTGCGGCGGCTGATCAGATTCAAGCGATACAACATCACAAACAGCCCGGCGAGAATTCCGACATGCAACCCCGATATCGCCAACAGATGAACCGTTCCGGTCAGCAGAAACGAATCGCGCCGCGCGCCGGTCAGCTGTTCCCGATTGCCCAGTAAGATGGTCGACGCAAGCGCGGCTCGACGCGGTGAAATGTAGGTCCACGCCGTATCATTCAACCGGCGTCGCAAATTCGAAAGCAGTCGGCCGGATGACCAGCGGGTTGCAGGCGTGATAACCTGAACGGAATCGAACGCATAGGCACGCAACAATGCAAGCCGCCCCCGTGCACGGTAGAACGTGGAGAAATCGAACTGGCCCGGATTCGTCTCGTGGCGAATCTGCGAAAGCGTGCCGTAAATTCGGATCCGGTCGCCGGAACGAACGTGAGTCGAGTCTCCGGCGACGACCAGATCGACAATTCCCGATGAGGGTTGCCATTCGCTTCCAGCTCGTATTCGAATGACGCGTACGGCGATCGTGGTCCGTGTCGACGATGGCATCGCATTCATCGGGGTTGTTTCACGGGCAGCCATCAATCGCGGCTCGGAAGTCGTTACTGCATCGACACAGACCGGGGAGGGCGTTCCGGCCGCAAACCGGCTGATCTCATGTTGCCCGTACCATTGCCAGCGACTCTGACCCCAGAACGCTCCGGTTGAGGCGACTGCCGTCATTAGCAAAATACTGCACGCAATTTCAGTGCGTCGCAAGCCAGCCGGTCGAGAGCCGGTCATTCCTGACTTACGTTCGTGTTTGTGCCGGAAAAATGCAAGGCCGGAAAAGGCCGCAAGCGAAAGGGCGGCAACGCTCAGGAAAACGATCCACGAAGTCTCTGACATCCGTTCGATGAAGATCCCCGTAGCGAATGCGACCAGCATCAGCGTGACAGGCTGGTAGAGCGGAAGTCGCGGATTCGGTCCGGCAGGCGATAGCGTCGATGCTCGATCCGGGGCGTGCGCAGAAACGCCGCTGGCGGCATTTCCGAGTTCGTGATCCGTCAACTCGCGCGGCATTAAACTTCCTGAGCCTGCTGGCGATTCCTGATATTCGCGATTGGGAGTAGCCGCGATTCCATTGCATCAGGATACCCCGACCGGTCGGGCTCGCCAATCATGCAGGCAGTTGGCGAGGGGACAGAAATGGCAGTTGACGTTTGCGATCGTTAACAAGAAAGATGGACAACCAAAAAAAAATGGAACGCCAGGTTTTTCACCTGTCGTTCTATTTTGTGAGTTGCGATATCAGTCGTGAATGATAGCTCCGGTTTCTTGCCGGGCAACGCCGGCGCGTGCAAACCGCTAGTCCTATCGTGAGCTTTGACAAGCCTCAGTTCAAGTAGATCACTGAATCGTCGAACATGATTTCCAGATTGACCAGATCTTCATCAGTCGGATTGGACAATTCTTCAGTTTCTTTCAGGAACAGATAATTGTCTTCTGAAACTCTTGCCACGACGTCGGCAGCTTCAACATGAGTTGATTCGTCAGTCGATGTTAGTTCATCAGGCCCGTCCTGGAACATGTAGGGGTTGCCCGGGATCCTGAACCATTGCTCTGCAGGAAGAACTTCATAGTCGCCACAAAGTTCTTCATACGACTCGCCCAGCGTGCCATCTTCCTGTTGTAACGCAGCAAGCGCTTCCTCATCAAAGTAGAAGATCTTGTACATCCAGTAGCGGTTATTGCCGTCCGGATTGAGCATATATCGTTTCGGGCTGAACATGTTTCAGGAGCTTCGATCGTCTTCGTTTCGTCGAAGATAATTGTCTCGCCGCAGGTAATCGTAAGCTGATGCGGACCGATCGTGGCCGCGACCCGCTCAAATTCACCCGGAGCGACGACGGCGATCATCTGACCGTCGAGCGAAACTTTCATTGCTTCATTCGATCCGTTGTCAACATCGACCCAAGCGCCCTGTTGAACGTTACAGCCTGAAAGGCAGCAAACGGTAAGAATGACCAGCGTCATTCCTGTTTTGTGGAGTAGTCCAGTCATCTTTTCCTCTCCCGGTTACAGTTTTTCTGTGTGTGACAGTTTTTCTGTGTGTGACTGAACGGATCTGCAAAGACAGTTTCGTAGTCAAACGTCCGGGAAATCCAGGTCGCAATTCCGAGCGATGACAGAAAAGAGAGCGACACTGGAAGAAAATTCTACTAGCGATTCGCTACGACCCGAACAACCGGCATTCGACCCATTGTTGGACAGATGAACAATTGTCGCACGAAGGCACAAAGAACAAACGGTTGGATCGTAAATTTTCGATCTTCGTGACTTTGTGCGCGCTTTCCTGCAGACACGGAGATCCTGTCTTTGACTAGTTTCAGGATAGGCTCTTAGTCTGTAGTACATCGAACGTGGCGCAACTAAAACACCGGCCGACTGTTTGGGAAAAAAGATGCGAAACTGGAACTTAAATCAGAAAAAAAAAGTCACGGCATGTCGCTCCATCGCCATGCCATGACTTCTATCCTGATCGGGACAATCCATGTCCCGCTCCTCCCGGTTAGGGGTGTACAACATTTATCGACAAGTCAAACCGCTAAACCTTAGAAAAACAGAATTTTGTTGGTGCTCCAGCCAGGATACTCATCAGTCCTTAACATGTGCCATGCGGGTTATTTGTTCTGGGCTAGCAGTTGCGACGAGCTGGCAGTTTTGAACGATTCGGAGCCATTGGTAGTTGGCATCGGTTGTTTGCCCGGTAAGAATTTGCCTAAAAGAATAACGGTTGAACACTTTAGGAAACCCACAGCGTGAGCAAAGGAGCTGTAGTCTCGACGACACCTCGCCAATGCGTTTTGGATTTGCATGCTTTTGGAAACCTGCCGCGTGAGCAAGGGGAGGCGTGGTCTTTGACTATACCTCGCTAACAGGCTTGTTGATTTAATCGAAAACGGAGTCTCTATCAGCCGTTGGGCGATAGCCCCGGTTTCGATGCCACCAACCGTGGCTAATGCCAGCTCGTCTGATTAAATCGACTGGGCCCGGCCTAACCATCGGGTTTCATTTCCGCGACAGCAAACGTAGCAGCAAAAGAAACGAGCTCAGGACGGCTCATTGTGCCTTCGCCATCGCACGGATTTCCGGCAGGCGGACGACGGAAGGATTCCATATCGACAAAACAACAGGCGTCGATCAAACATCAAGCCTCGATTGATCAAGAAGCGTTGGCCAGTTGATTTACGTCGGCAAGTCGAAGTCGCTGCGCAGACGATTGTTGTCATACTTTGCCCGGACGACGTCTGATCCGAAAATGGCAAGGATCGTTCAAAGCAGTGTTCGCCTGGTCCGGGAGCCCGTATCGCATGAGTTGCTGGCATTGATTCGCGAGCAGGAGTTGATTCATCGCTGGCGTCCGGATTTCAACAAACAGGGCCAGCCGACACGCACACAGCCGGCATATCTTTGTATCAGCGGCGGCGCAGCTCCGAACGCTTTTCTGGCTCGGCAGGTTTCGCAAAAAGCGGCGCAGTCGTTTGGTCCGATCAGCGGTACCGGCCGTTTGCGTGAAGCGATCGTTGCCATCAACCATGCATTCGAGCTGCGTGATTGTCCGGACAAGACCGGGTTCGGCTTCAGTAATCAGTTGCAACTGTTTGACGATCCGCGCGCAGCGGGTTGTATCCGGTTTGAGCTTGGTTCCTGTCCCGGACCGTGCGCGTCCTTGTGCAATAGCAAGACATACAGCAATAATGCCGATCGAGTGACCTCGTTTCTCGAAGGGACCGACGTTTCAATCTTAAACACGCTGGAACAGACGATGACCGAAGCGGCCAATTCGTCTGCGTTCGAAACAGCGGCGATCATTCGGGACTATCTGCACGATTTGAAATGGCTCGACCGGCGGATGGCGGGTCTGCGAGGCGCGCAGTCAATATTGAACGGGGTCATTCCAGTTCCGGCACGACGGCGGGGGCGAGCCAGCCGTTTGAACCGCCGCAGAATATTCTCGAAATGAGTCTCCAGCTGATTGTGATCTCGTGGCTGCGAAAATACCCTGACGACCGCAGACGGCTGATCAAGAGCTCGCCCCAATACTTCGTCGGGTCGAGGATTACGACAGTGCCGAAACCAATTTGTCCGGATCAACCGACCGAAACCCTGCTTGAGCCAGCCTTCCAGCAAATGATCCCGACAAAAAAAGGCCGTTGTGGGATCTTGGGGAACTGGTATACTGCGCGGCTCAAATAATCGTTCAAAACACAGAAGATTCAGCGGGAAAAAACAGGGTTTCGTCATGGCACGTGAGTGTGAAATTTGCGGTAAAAAAGCTCAAAAGGGAAACGCGATCGAGACTCGTGGTAAGGCCAAGTATCTTGGTGGTGTCGGAACCAAGATCACGGGCAAAACGCGTCGCCAATTCCGTCCGAACCTGAAAAAAGTCCACGCCGCCATGCCCGGCGGTGGATCGAAAACACTCAAAGTCTGCACTCAGTGCATTCGCAGCGGACGCGTTCGCAAAGCGGTCAAGCAAAAGCCTTTTGTCGTTCCGGTTGAGAACAAATAGCCCGGGAAAAGTTAGGCGTCTTTTATCCGCAATCATCCTGGGCATCGTCGCGTCGATCGGTTCCAGCGGCAATCTTGTTACGGACTTCCACGACGATCAGGTTAAGGAAGCTCCGCGCGACGAATCGCTGGTCCTGAAATTCGGCGACCATTCAACGGTCGGTTTGGACGAATCCGGCCACGATCAGCCGGTATCAACGCTTGTCGCCACTCTGGCGATTCCGGTTGTGTCGAAATCGAAAGCGTCGGGATCAGTTTCAGCGACATGCCGGGTATCAAAGCTGGAACCGCTGTCAAGATTTCCGGTATGCTGTACGTAAGTCAGCCTCTCCGGACTGACACCGTTCAACACGGGAATGAACGGTCAGCGTCCGGGTTACACCGTTACTCGCGAGACCACAAATGGCCCGCAGGAATCCACGTCGCAATATCTCGCGGATTGAAACGACCGGAACCAGCGGCAAGGTTTACGGTGGATGGGAAGTTCGAATCCAGCGTCGCGGCGACAAGACCGAGAAATTCTTCTCAGACAATGCCTGCGGGGGTAATCGGGCAGCTTTGAACGAAGCCAAGGCGTTTCGTGATCGAATCGAAAAGCGGCTCGAAACGTACTCGGTAGCCGAAATGGCCGAATCTCCGTCACAACGAAACGAGTCCGGCGTCGTCGGAGTCCGTTTGCATCAGCAAAAAGACAAACGTGGCGATTACGCCTATCATTACTGGTACTGGATTGCTCAGTGGACGGACGGTCACGGCCGGAGAAGAACCAGATCATTCTCGTGCCACACCTACGGCGACGAAGATGCCTACCGCCTCGCCTGCGAGGCGCGGGCTCAGGGCGTACAGCAGGCTAATCGCTGAAAGCGGGTGTCTCTACTAACAAGTCTCTCACAGGAAATTCCATTGACCAAAGCTCTTGCGACAAAACCTCGACGACTGACTACAGCAATTTTCTTTATTCCGCTGGTTGTGATCATGCTTGGCAGTGCCACAGGAGTGGCAGACGAGCAGGATTCAGAGCAGCCGGTAAAGGTATACATACTGTCAGGGCAATCCAACATGGTCGGCATCGGACAGGTGACTGGCGGAACGGTACGGTGGGGCGACGAATTCACTGATCCGGTTGTTTCCGTGTACGCCGGGGATTTTGATCCGAACGGAGGTTTACCGAAACGAGGCCGGATCCGGCGCGACTTACACGTCCATCAAGTTGACCGAAGGAGTGGCGGTCCCGAATTCGGTTTCGGCCATTTGATCGGCGATCATCACGACGAACCCGTATTGATCCTTAAGGCATCCCAGGGCAACCGATCGCCCTCATGGGACTTTCTGCCGCCGGGCAGCCGAGCGGTTCGAGTACGACGGAATGACTTACGCAGGCTACAAGGATTCGCCGTCGCGCTGGGAACAACGCTCGGAGCCTGAGCCGATCGATTGGTACGCGGGCAAGCAGTACGACGATTGTTTCGGCGCGGCGCACGAAGTATTGGACAACTTCGACGATCAGTTTCCTCAGTTCGCCGGTCGGGGATACGAAATCGCCGGGTTCGGCTGGTGGCAAGGACACAAAGACCAGGACGCCGTCAGCGCTGCCAATTACGAACGAAACCTGGTACACCTGATCAATAATTCAAAGCGCCGAATGCACCATTCGTGATCGCGACGATCGGATTCGGCGGCTGGGAGTTGCCCGGGGACGGCCTGACCGTCGCCAACGCCCTCGGTCGGGCGATGGTTGATTTGCTGACAGGAAAGAAATTCGAAGCTGCTTCCGCTGCCCCACCCGTCAGTCAGCAACAAGTTACTCAGCAAGTCGATCCTGACGATGCAAAACAGCAAGCGATGGCCGTTGCTGCACTCAAGCCGATTGTCCTCGATGGTATGATTCCTGAATTCGTTGCCGCCAACCGCGAGTCGTTGCTGCGTGAAGCAAGCGCGGAAAAGAGTGCGCGAGTGACACCTTTTCTGCGCGACAACATGTATGTATTGACTGAGTTCTATCGCAAGGCTGGTGTCGACGAATATGACTGGCATGTATTCGGTCCCGACCTCAAGGACGCGACGCGGGATTTCCACAGTTTCGACCCGCCGGAAGAGCAGCCGAAAGACGATGGCAGCCCCCGATACCGGGAGGTTACCTGTCCGGACGGAATGGAGAACTGGTTTGAGCCTGAATTTGATGTTGCCGCTTCCGGATGGCAACAGGGACTGCCGCCCTTTGGTCAGTTGGGAGGAGAGCCTGCTCCGCTGAACGATACCTGCACGTCTCCGTTCTGTGGTTGCAGCATCACGCCGCGATCGCTGTGGGAAAAGGAAGTTCTGTTGATGCGCGGCACTTTTGAAATCCCCAGGTTCAAGGAAGGCCACCGTTACCGGTTTGTTGTCGGAGGCAGTGCGCATGTTAATGCCGGTGAAGGTTACGCCATTTACGTCAACGGAAAGCAGTTGATCGAGTATCCCAGCGGCGCCGGCAAGAGGCAGGGCGGACAACCTCGCGGTACCTTTATCGACGCGGAATTTGTCAGTGAATTCCAGGGTGAACAGATTACGATCGCTGCAACCAGCTTCCCGGGGGGTTTTCCACCCGCGAGACAAAGAAATTCCTCCGCGCGGCCACTTCAATCTCTGGCTTGAGGAAATGAAAATTCCGCCGTTCGATTGGCCGATCTGTACGTTTCGATCCGCTACTGCGCCGACGTTCGAAAGCCCTTTGGGCCACCCGAAATCAAACGGCCCCCGGACAAGGGCCAGCTCGCGGTCTGAAATCCGCGCGTCCGCAGCCACGTCTTTACCTCGTTGAATCCCTCAAAACTATCCGGATAGACCCAGATTGAAATCGTGGTTTTCTTCGGTTCGCGTCGATCAACAAACTGGCGAAAGACGGAGCCTGTTTCGATCGCGGCTCCGATCGTTTCGCCGCCGTTTTCATCGAGCGGAATCATCGTGAAGCGATCGAACTGGGCGACCCGTTTTTCAACCGGACCGAAATCCGTCGATTCGCGGACGACACCTGATCTCAACGTGTACTGCAAACGGAATCCTTCAATCGGTCCGACCGTCTCGGTCGTCTCAGGCGCGTCTTTTAGTTTCTCAGCAGCCACCTGAATTCCGGACTTCATCACATCAACCAGTTCATCCATCGGCACGTAGGAAATCCGGTTTCCCGAAAGCCGGAAGTGGATCTCGTCGGAGAAGACGGTCCTGGCAATCGGCGTCGGAAAGTGCTCGATCGTTTCAATTTGCGGACCTGTGTTGGCTTCAATTGCCGACCGCCGGTTTGCGATTTGCTCCAGCTCGGATTTCAGGACTGAAAGATCTGCCGACAACTGAAACTCGTTCAGGTCTTCGGTGCCCAGCGTCGATTTGACTTCTTCAATTTTTTGACGAAACAGTTCCTGTTGAACCAGAATCGCATGCCGCTGCTGTTGTAGCTGTTCGCCGGTATTGACTTCATCAATCAGCTGCTGGTCAAGCAACCGGTTGTCCGCCTCCAGTTTGGTTGCCGTCAGTGACGTCTGCCGGATTCGATCCTCCAGCTGTTCCAGTTCGGATGCGTCCGATACAGGCGCGTCGGAGACGAAACTTTCTGTGGCGCTGGCACCGACGACAACGACAAGAATGATCAGGACGCCGACCAGATTCGCGACGATATCCAGAAAGGAGTCCTGCCCGGTTGTGATCTCTTTGATGCTCATCGTTGTTCCTGTTTCAAAACCATGCCGCTGCGATTGAGCAGTTGTGTCAAATCGGCAACCCGCTGACGGCCGCCGCTCAGAACGCTGACGCGAATTTCCGGTTTCCAATACGCCCGGTTGCCAGCCGGCCCCCAGGAGTCAATCATCTGCCAGACCGATTCGACCAGCGGATTGATGGCGGTGGATGTTTCTCCATTGAACGGAATTACGATGTCGTCGTGTCCGACTGACCGGATCGTCAACGTGTTTGCATCGCAGGAAACACGAACCGGTCGAAGATAGGCCGTTGCACCCGGAGTTCGCGACGGCAGCGCCCATTGTTCGCCGCGGCTGTCGGCAATGCACGCAGCATCAGAAACGGGTGCGTTGGAAGCTGGAGCATCCGCATCCGGCGCGGAAGACGGGTAAGCGTTGTGCGGCGGTTCCTCATCGCTGAATTTCGGAAGTTGGCCCGACATGTTTCCATCCACACCGGGCGATCCAGAGAGTGATCCGGATTCTGCGCTTGCCAGTTCGCTTGATTGAGGTCCGTTTGAGTTGGTTGGAAAGCCGGCTGTCATCACTTGCTGATCGCGATTGCCGGTCGAGGTCGCGTTGGCGGCCCGATTTGCGAAGGAGCTACGTGGAGATGAGTTGTTTGTTGGGGAAGCAGGTGCGGAGCCGTCGGTGGTTACGAATCCGCCCGAGCTGTTGACAATCAAACCGGATCGTCCACCGGAACCGTAGCCGCCCGAGCCAGTGTCGCCGCTGGAGATGCGACCGTTCCTTCGATCGCCAAAAAAACGTCCGCTTGATCCATTGCGTGCTGAAGCGACCGCAAATTCCTGCCGGACCTTCGCTTGTTCAATCGCGGTCCGGATTTCCGCGCTGAGGTTGTCGTCTGTTGGCCCGAAGTCCAGAAACCTGCCGGCTTCGATCAGTTCGTAACCGAATTCTTCGTCCCAGCTACGCATCGCGAGCCGCGCGGCTGTGTAGGAATGCGCTCCGTCTGGTCGGACAACCAGCAACGGATACGGTTTGCCCTCACTTCCTTCGCTCATCCCGTCCAGTTCATAGCGCTGCCAATATTCGCGGACCGCCAGCAGGGCAGCGTCCAACGGGTTGCCAGGCGGAAACGGCTCAACCAGATCGTCACCATCGAGCACGATGCCGTACGGCTGAATCTCCAGACCCCTACCGGAGCATTCGATATAAATCGGTCGCCGGTTCGTTCCTCCATGCCCTGAATGTGGCACGATCGAATAGCGAACCGGACCCGTTTTTCGCGCGTCGGCAAGCTCTTGATCCAGGCTGCTTTGTGTCCGCTCGATTTGTGCGCGGACATCTGCGATTTCCAGTTCCGCGTCTTGCGCCTCCTGCTCGCGACGCACCCGGCCGTTTTCGCGATCAATCTTCTGGCGAACCAGCTCGTCCATTTGAGCCGTCATGCGCCGCGACTTCTGATCGAGTTTACGGATTTCGTCTTCGAGGTGCCCGCGTAGCGTGCGCATTTCCGACAGCCGACCGGTGGAATCAGGGCGAATCGATTGGAGTCCCTTGACTCGCAATTCCTCCATTGCCAGTTCGGATTGAAGCACCTCCAGCCGCTGTTGATGTTCGAGCTGTTGCTGGTCAGCGATTTCCGAAGCGTTGTTGTCGGCGGCTTTGACGGCCAGCACCAGCAGGACGATCAATACGCCCAGCGTGCAGATCAGGACTGCGAGAAAAGGGAACAGCGACACCTCAAGCGGGCTGCGCTGTTTTCTGAACCGTCTCATGCTGCTTTCTTTTTCGCGGCGGCGGATTTTTCAGAGGCTGCGACTTCGTTGCGTTTTTCTTCCATGGAGATAATGCTCGAATTCTCATCGCTCGAGTATTCATTGATCAGGACCGGAAAACTCAGCGAAGGCCGTGCACCCGATTCGCGTTCGGCTGCAAGATAACGCGCGGTCGGAAACGGGATGGAGGGACTATGAATTTCGGGGCCATGAATTTCGGGCGATACAGTTTCCGGCTTCGAATCGGTCGGCTCCGGTCCGAGTTCGCCCGCAATGGCGAAAATGCTTTCGAGGATATCGACCGGCTCCGGTTCAAATTCAGCTTCCTCCATCGACTCAAGTTCGTAATCCGTATCGGCAATCGTTGCTTGATCGAACGGAATACTGACGACCGTGTCATCGTCAATCTGTTCGTCAGCCGATTCCGCAGGGTCGGGCGCAGGCGATTCGCTGAGGTTTGTTTGAACGGACTCTACATCACGTTCGCGGAGTTCGATCGTGTGCGTTTCCGGATCGATTGTGTTGCTGATGATCCGAATGAACGGTTCTTTGACGCTCGCGGTTTTTACGGTTTCAACCAGCTGTTCAAGCGTTTCCTGGAGATATCCGGTTGCTGCCAACGCATCTTTATTGGTCGCAAGCGCCGAATGAAAATCGCCGACCGTTCCCATCTTGTCCAGCAGAGAGCTGATCAAAGTCGTGTGGCGAGTCAATTCACCCTGATGATCGCGCATGTTCCGCGCGTTCTCCGAAAGTGAAACCTGCCACTGCTCCAGACGTCCGACCATCGAATCGTCAGCGCGCTGAATAGCCTGACCGAGATAGCTGGCCAGATTTTCAACGGAGTTGTCGAGTGCAGATGTGAGGTTGTCGCTGACGTGGTCATTGGCACCGGTTAACGATTCGACCCACGCTTTTTCAGCCGAAGAAATACTCTGCCGCCAGATATCGGTTTGCTTGCGAACGAGATCATGATTCGCTGCAAGCACGGTTCGACCGAGCTCCCGAACGGATTCGAGCGTTTGATCGCCGGTTGACGACATTACGAAATGAGTCGATAGCTCCCGCCGCGTACAATAGTCGACCAGTCGCAACAGTTGTGACTCAAACCGGTCCACAAAAAACTGACCGAACATCAGAACCATCGATAAAATCAGCGCGAGCGCTGTGGTATCAAACGCAATGTACAGGCTGCCGCGAAGCGAACCGAGCATCTGTTGGAAGTCGTTGTCCGCACCGACATTGATCCCTCCCAGCGCCTGGCTGATTCCAAGAACCGTGCCCAGAAAGCCCAGCATCGGAGTGGCCCAGATTAAAATACGAACCAGCGAATAGCGTTGTTGCTGGTGATCGTTATCCAGATCGCCGAGATATTTTAGTTCGTCTTCAATGCCCGATGACGAACCGGTGCGATGAATAAAATGCAACGCTTCGTGGAGACGGCCCCAGAGGTAGTGCTCGCGCAGATGTTTCGGATATTTCAGTAGACGCCCGGCGAACGTTGCGGCCTGTTCAAGGTCCGGTGTGATCGGGCCGTCAGTGGTTTCTTTGTCAGCGTCTTGCTGTACGTCGGTTGTCTTGAATTCTTCAACCGTCGCGTGGTTGGCTGTGTTGTTGTTCGTATCGGCGGGTGGTTTGATTGTGATCCGTTTCGTCCAGCGGAACTGGGTGAACACGTTCAGCGAAATCAAGGCAAGTGATCCGAGCCCGATAAAGAACATCGCGACCGTCAGCTTGGAAACAGGGTGCCCGGCGACGTATCGAACTACCGTCTCGTTGGTAATGACTTCCCGCTCGAGCATCACCGACATTCCGAGGTACATCGTCAGTCCGAGACAAACCGGGATGACCAGTGACGGAAGGACGGCAATCCAGCTAGAGGAACGATTCACCGGTTCGAGTTTCCAACGGATAAGTTGCTGTGATTTCGCGCTAGGTTCAGACTGCGCACGATTGGCATTCTCAGCCATATTTTCAGCGCGGCATTTCGGGCGCAGGAACAATCATTAGTTGGTCAATCGGAATTACCTGGCTACCCGGAACAGCTTTTGTGACCGGCGCAAGCGAGAAACGCGAAATTTGTTACCACCGCTACCGGATCGGAAAAGATGCCGTTTTTTGCCAAAGGAAAATCGAATTCCGTGCCGATACATCGCTTTATCCGGGAAGCCGCCATACGAACCGGAAACAAGACAACTTTGGGATCTGCTTCAAGACGCCATCCCAATCGCGTATATCCCAGGGGGGGTAACCCGGACAAAATGCGTCATGCAGTTGTCCGGGTTTTTTCATGCGCAGAACTTAGTCGGCAGACGACCATAAGATGAAACCCGCAGCGTGAGCAAGGGACGCCAAAGCGTAGGTTTGGACCCTGACCGGCATTCGGGTTAGGATCATCCCAATGATGACTCCCAATAATTCGTCCGAGGAAGCGGCGTCCTGCTCAACACTGCTAGCATGGCTGCGTCTTTCCCGAATCACGTTGCTTCCATCGGCGATGGCGAACATTCTGATGGCGTTTCTGGTCGCTGGAGGTTCGTGGGAGAAAGCAGACCTGTTATTACTGCTGGTTTTTTCGTCGTCCTGTTTATATCCGGCGGGGATGATTCTGAATGACTACTTCGATCGGGACATCGATGCCGAGCAGCGACCCGAACGTCCGCTTCCTTCAGGAGTGATCAGCGTTGCTGCGGCGCGAAACGCCGGGTTCGGTTTGCTGGCTGCCGGAGTCGCCTTTGCAGCAGTTGCCGGCTACCGGGATTTGAATCAACAGAGCCTGGTTGGTTTCGCGGGTCCATTTGATCTGGATCAAAGGAACTTTCAACCGTTGCTAGTAGCGTTGTTGTTGGCCGCAGCAATCGTTTTGTACAACGGGGTGCTGAAGAAAACTCTGTTTGCCTGCCCTTTCATGGGAGCGTGTCGCGGATTGAACGTGCTGCTTGGAGCGAGTACTTGTGTGGCGGCAAGTTCAACCAAAATTGAGTACTTGTTCGGTTTTCCCGTTTTCGTCTGGTGGATTGCAGCGTCAATTTTTGTTCTGGTGTCCGGCGTGACCTGGTTTGCCCGCAATGAGTCTGAGCAGTCGGGGATGTTGCCGTTGCTGTTCCCGGCAATTGCAATCGGGCTGGGGCTGGTGGCCTACGCGCTGATACCGCGTATCGGATCGAATGAATTTTCGGCACGTTTCGAGTCAGCGTTTCCGTGGCTGATTCTACTGCTTTCGATCACCATCGTCCGGCGGACGTTTACAGCTCTGGCGTCCGGCGCGCCGCGCGATGTGCAGCAGGCCGTCGTTGCTGTATTGCGCAGCCTGATCATTCTTGACGCAGCGATTTGTCTGCTTGTTCCAGGAGCGATACCGTATGCCACGGGCGTATTGTGTCTGTTGATACCGTCACTGATTCTCTCTCGCCGCATTCGTTCGACGTGAATTTCGCGTCAAAACCTTACGTTGCAGGTCAGAGAGATTGATTTTCGAACGGTTCAGCCGATGATGGAGTCATCCCTCCACCGTATCAGTTTCCAGTCCTGCCTCGTCCCCCCTCGTTAATCATGATCCTTGGCTACAACACCAACGGACTCGCTCACCACCAGCCTCTCGAAGCGCTGCAGTTGCTGGCCGATACCGGGTTTAAGGGTGTCGCGATCACGGTTGATCATCACTGGTTGAGCCCGAAAGATGAAAACCGATTCGAGCAGATGGGGCGGATCAAACAATTTCTTGAGCATAGCGAAATGGTCAGTGTGATTGAAACGGGCGCGCGTTTTCTGCTGGATCCGCATCGGAAACACTGGCCCACGCTGATGCATGCTGATGCCGATTCGGAAAAGCGAATTGACTATTTGAAATACTGCATCGATCTGGCGGTTGATCTTGGCAGCCGTTGTGTTTCGATCTGGTCGGGTGCGAAACCGGAAGGGCTGTCGTTTCAGGAAGCAATGGATGCTCTGGTGAGGAACCTGTCTCAGGTGCTGGATTATGCCGAAGAGCGGAAGATGGATATCGGATTCGAGCCGGAACCCGGGATGTTGATCGATACGACGGGCCGGTTTCAGCGGCTTTTGCATCTGGTTGATTCGCCCCGTCTAAAGATCACGCTCGATATCGGGCATCTGTTTTGTCTGAGCGAAGTCCCGATCGGCGAGTTTATCGAACGCTGGCAGGACCGGCTGATCAATGTGCACATCGAGGACATGCGTGCCGGAGTTCATGAGCATCTGATGTTCGGAGAAGGGCAGATTCATTTTCCGCCGGTGGTCGAGACGCTGTTTACAGTTGGCTATGAGGGGCCGGTCAATATCGAACTCAGCCGTCACAGTCACAATGCGGCACAGATCGTGCATGAGTCGTATCAGTTTCTCAATCCGATTATTGAGGACGCTCGCTCCTCGCTCGGGTTTGGCGATGAGCCGATCGGATAAAGGCTAGCCGTTTCTGCTTGCAACTCAGCGACCCGGTAGTAACAGCGCCTTGGTAGTAAAGAGGACAACGATGAAGCCGGCAACTCATTCCCACAATCGATCAGCATGGGACAGCCTTGCGAAAAAGCAGGATCGTCTGGCGCGACCGGCGCGGGACGAGGACTTTGTGAATCCGCTGAAAACGGTGGATGGGTGCGGATGGCCGGGTTCCGACATTCGTGGCCGATCGGTTTTATGCCCGGCGGCGGGGGGCGGACGACAGGGGCCGATTTAGGTGCATTTGTTGATAGTGAATTCGATGTCGTGATCCATCCGGTCAGCACGTGCTACGTCCCCGATGTGCGACCTGTCTTTCAGGAAGTCGCTCGTGTGTTGCGAACCTGCGGGCTGTATATTTCGCAACACAAACAGCCAGTCAGTTTGCAAGCTTCGATTGAACCGGTCGAAGGTGCGTACCGGATCGAGCTGCCGTATTCAGATGCAGGGCCGCTGCTGCTTCGTTGAGGGAAAATGTCGGGAGGACACAGACACGTTCGTCTTTAGCGGTTGGGCAGTGCCGGTTGTTGCTGTGTGAGGCAATGGAAGGAGCCGAGTCCCGCGACCAGATACCTCGACTGGAGCCCGACTATACGCTTACCCGGAATCAATGACGCGATCAGTTCAAGAGCCTGCGCGTCGCTCCTCCGGTTGCCGTCGCCACCTTCGCTGAACTGGGGCACAATCACCAGGTTGTTCGTAATCAGAAAGTTGCAGTAGCTGGCCGGCAACCGTACTCCGTCAACGACGACCGGATTCGCGGGTAGGGGCAGGGGGATCAGGTTGAAATTATCAAGTGCACATTGATCGATTGTCGCCAGTCCGGTGCGAAGGTCTTCGAGGTTGTTTGCCAGCTCGATTCGCTGTGGATCCGATTCGTCTTCGGTCCACGCGTACAGAATCGTCCGGTTGTCGGTAAACCGGGCAAGTTGATCGATGTGTCCGTCGGTGTCATCGCCGTCCACACCGCCGCCAGTCAACCAGACCGTTCGGGCTGCACCTGGATGTCGGGCGAGAATCGTTTCGACTGCGGCGGTGTCTGTCTTCGGATTTCGGTTTTTGTCCAGGGCACAGGATCGTGTTGTCAACAGCAGACCGTCGTTATTGATTTCGATCGCACCGCCCTCGAAACAAAGCCCCGGGTCCACCGCGCAGATGCCCAGGTTGTCTGCAATTCGACGGGCAACATTCTGGTCGTCCTCAAAGGGACGGTATTTTGCGCCCCACGCGTTGTAGTGCCAGTCGATTGCCGCCAGTCTTTGCTCATTTCGGGTTCTTTGTTCGTTTTCGATGACAAACGTCGGGCCGTAATCGCGAATCCAGGCGTCGTTGGTCGGGATGTCGATGATCTCGATGTTGGACAAACCGCCAAGCGCATTTAGAGCCGCATCTGGTTTCGGGTTGCGACTGCCTGCATTTTGGCCGCTGAGAATTTTCACCGGTGTTGCGGAGGCAATTGATTCAGTGAACTGAATGAACTCCTGCTGTGCCTCGCTCAATCGACGCGGCCACGTATCGCCGTTATGTGGCCAAGCGAGCCAGACTGCGGCCTGCGGTTCCCACTCGGCAGGCATTCGATACCTGGTTGGTTCGTCCAATGTCTTGTTGATCCAATGTCTAATTGACCGGCGTCTAGTTGTTCCAGCGTCCTGTTGCACAACGTCTAGTTGATCCAGCGTCTGGTAATTTCGTCGTAGGCGTCGATGCGGCGGTCGCGCAGAAACGGCCAGTGCGTTCGCGCGGTTTCAATCAAGCTCAAGTCACACTCAACGATCATGGTTTCCGGCAAATCGTCGGCGGCGGTTTGCAGAATATTTCCATACGGGTCCGAAACAAACGACGATCCCCAGAACTGAATGTTGTCTTCGGTGCCGACCCGGTTCGGAGCGACCAGAAAGACTCCATTTGCGATCGCATGTGACCTCATCATCGTCTGCCAGGCGTTTCGCTGGCTTTCGCCGAACTGTTCTTTTTCTGCTGTCTGCCAGCCGATGGCGGTGGGAAAGACAAGGACGTCCGCGCCTTTCAATGCCGTGATTCTGGCAGCTTCGGGAAACCACTGGTCCCAGCAAATACAGACGCCCACGTTGCCGACGGAAGTGGCAAAGGACTGAAATCCGAGATCGCCCGGCGTGAAATAAAATTTTTCGTAGAAATACGGGTCATCGGGGATGTGCATTTTCCGGTACGTTCCGGCAATCGATCCGTCGGCCTCAATCACGACTGCCGAATTATGAAACAACCCCGGAGCACGCCGTTCAAAAAGTCCGACGACAATCACGATCTTATTTTCTGCTGCCACAGCACAGAGTATTTCCGTCGTTGGGCCGGGAATCGGTTCTGCAATTTTGAAATGTTCGTGGTCTTCCGACTGGCAGAAGTATAGACTTGCAAACAACTCCTGCAGGCATATGAGTTTCGCGCCGCAGTCGGCTGCGTTTTTAATTGCTGCAATCGCTTGCTGGACATTGTCCGCGATATTGACCGAGCAGGTTTGCTGCACAACGGCGACTGGCAGGACCGGATTTTTTGTCGAATCGGTTTCAGATATTGAGCGGTTGGAGCTGATCAATGGTCATCCTGGATTCGTGACGGAGAATCAATAAAAACGGATTTCAAAAAACGGAATTGCGGGATGAACCCGTATCGGAGTAAGGCCTACATCCGGTTATGATCAACGACTGGAAACACGATTGCGCGACGTATTTAACGGCGTGGAACAAGCGGCGTAATCAGTAGAACAAGCGGCGTAATCAGTAGAACAGCGGCGTAATCAGTAGAACAGCGACGTAATCAGTAGAACAGCGACGTAATCAGTAGAACAGCGACGTAATCAGTAAAACAGCGACGTAGTCAATCGTGTTTGCCCACCTACCTTTGGCATTATGGTAACTCAATCGAATGTTTAGAAAACCTCCTCGCGGGCTGTTTGTGACGGCGTCCGACACCGAAGTCGGCAAGACGTACGTCACATCCCTGATCGTGAAATCACTGGTCGCGTCAGGATACCGTGTTGGCGTTTACAAGCCGACCGCAACCGACTGTGTGTTTGACGGCCGGCAGCTGGTTTCCGAAGATGCCGTAGCGTTGTGGGAAGCTGCGGGGCGACCATTGAGCCTGGATTGTGTCTGTCCACAGCGGTTCAAGGCACCGATTTCGCCCCATCTTTCCGCTCGCAGCGAGGGCCGCGAACTCGATCCTGAATTACTTCGCTCGGGAATCTCGGCGTGGGCTGACGAGTGCGATGTTGTGATCGTCGAGGGAGCCGGCGGGTTGATGACGCCGGTCAGCGACGATGAATACGTTGCCGATATAGCCTACGACCTGGGCTATCCGCTGATCGTCGTCGTGCCAAACATGCTGGGAGCAATCAATCAGACTTTGCAAACTCTGGTCGTTGCCAACTGTTTCCGTGACGGGCTGGAAGTTGCGGGCGTGGTTCTGAATGACTCGCAGATTTTTGAAGGCGATCAGAGCATTGAGAGCAATCGCTTTGAAATTGCCCGACGCGCCCAGGTGCCGGTTTTGAGCCGACTTGGTTATGAAGCCGCGCGGTTTGACGACGAGATCGACTGGGGCGCATTGGCTGGACATCGCCAGGTAATTGACAACTGACAGACGACACTGGTTGCCATCTAGTGCGTTAATCCAGCTAATAGTCGGGTCGGATACTTAGCCGGAACAAGGCGCTTGCGACGCGCATGAAAAAGCCAGCGAGCCGACAATGCCGACCCACTGGCTCTCCTCTTCGTGAGAACCCAATCCCATTTTACCGCCTGGCGGGACAATGTCACGCTTGTGTGGCTTTGACGAATCGGCATTTTATCGGCGGTTCGGTGCTTCGCGGATAGGCTCCAGTTGATGGTTGGTATCTTGATGGTTGGTATCTTGATGGTTGGTATCTTGATGGTTGGTATCTTGATGGTTGGTATCTTGATGGTTGGTATCTTGATGGTTGGTATCGAACAGCGGCTGGAGGTGCTGGACTGGTCGAACCGGTGAAAGGCTGGATTCCGGGTAGACAATTCCATGGTTTTCCCGCTGAAGCTGGCTTAGCTCCACTTCGATCTTCCGCCTTAGTTCCTGCAATTCCTGTTCGCGATGAAACGTGTTGGCAATCCGGTGACCCGTTCGATAGGACCGTTGAGACGGTAGTTCTGTCAATTCAAACCGTGAACTCGGATTGGACAGCTGTATGCCCCCAGGGCTGCGGTCCGTGCACGCCGATTGATCCGGGCCACGGTTGGAATGGATGACTCGTTCCGCGACCAGTTCGTTCCGCAGCTGATTGATTCCGACCTTGACTTTTTCGTGGTCCTGAACCAGTTGACTCAACTGCGTGTTGTTTTGATTCTGACTTGTATATACCGGTTCGAGCCAATATTTAACTTCGGCCAGCATATTCAATTTCATGTTGGCTTGCATGAGACGACCGGATAGCTCAGCCATCTGACGCCGGTGGTCCTGATCAAGCAGCGCCATTTCAACGGCGGCTTCCAGTTGCGTTCGTTCCTGAACCATCTGCATCGCCTGCCGAATCGCGGCCTGAGACGTCGGATCATCAATGTCTTTGCCACTGAGCGATGATTCAAGTAGCGACGCCATTTGCGAAGTGAAGCCCACAGGAGCTTCGCTGCAGGAATCACAACTCGATCCTGCGGTGTCGCAACATCCTGAGCCACAGCAACGGTCTTCGGCGTCACAACACCGGTCATCAGAATCACAGCATTCAGCGCTTTGGCATTCGTCGTCAAAGCATTCGCTATTTACACACTCGTCGCCGGAAACCGACGTTAGAAAACGAGTGTGGTGGCCATCGAATTTTGCGGCCGCAGCAGGGCGGTAGACGAGCGTACTGGATGGTGGAGGTGGTGATGATGGCGTCGCCTCATCGACCTGAGCCTCAACTGCTGAACAGACGAGCAGAGAAAACAGTAGGACGAAGCCGTACCTGAAACAAACGTTCGTTGCCATTTTGATTTCCTTGATTGATTGGGTGCGACTGCTGGTCCAGGAGAAGTTTCTGACAGAGAAACATTGCAGGGCTGAATCAGCGAACCGCTTTTTCGCAGCTATCAATAGAGATTTGGCAGGATCGGGACAATGCAGGATTAAGCCTCGAACGGAAGTCAAACAACAATTGCAGCATGGAAGCAGCTTGAAACGAGTGACCTGACGAACAGCCGCGCAGGCAGTTACGCTCGAACTTCAAAGTGCTATCATGTCTCTACGGCTCGGAATTTCGCATCTTCACTTCGAAATCAAATGCCGGAAATAACTGACTCCGCGATTCTAAATTTCGTCCGGCGCCCGGCCACCCGTTCGAATTTGCAATTCGCTGATTCCCGGGACATCGAAAAGATGAACGTCGGAATTGCAGCGGGCAACGTCATAAACCGTGGCGGAGAGAAAGTAGACGCGACGCTCAAATCGGGATTGATCAACGAGAACGGGAGTTTGCTGTTCCCTGTTCGCGGCGGAATCTTCACGCTCGTTTCCGATCGGGCGATTGAAATCAACGGGGGAAAACGATGAGCGAAAAAACGGTCTTTAAGAAAATTATCGACAAAGAGATTCCCGCAAGCATTGTCTATGAAGACGACCAGTGCATTGCATTTCACGACGTTGCACCGCAGGCTCCGGTGCATTTTCTGATGATCCCGAAAAAGGAAATCGAAAACGTTGCGGCGCTCGGGGAGAACGACAGCGCACTCGCCGGGCATCTGCTGTTGAAGATCAGGGAAGTGGCAGCTCAACTCGGTCTGGAAGACGGCTATCGGGTGGTTGCCAATTGCGGTTCGGACGGAGGCCAGTCGGTCGACCATCTGCACTTTCATGTGCTCGGTGGTCGCGCCCTAAAGTGGCCTCCGGGCTAACGTCGAATCGCAGATCGCCCCGATGAAGTTCGAGTCGGTGCTGATCTTGCCGAAGCTGATCGCGCTGTCGATCGTTGCGGCGCGTTGATTGATGGTGTTTCAGCCAATGCATGATTGCCTGCCGGAGCGCGAACTCGTTCTGCCTGCCGCAATGCTGCAGCACGATAAGCGGATCCACGAGGTTGCCGGATTTGCTGCGCCATTCTGACGTTGCCTTGAGATTGAGCCTGGCAGGTCGAACAACCGGCGCCGTTTCCAATCACTCCGCCGTCAATGTAGCCATCGTCGACATACCCGTTGTCAATGTAGCCGCCGCACGCGCAGTCATCGACGCCAGCGCCGCATCCGTCGCAGAATCGAACACCGTACAACGAGCCGAAGATGCCTCGAAATCCGTTTCGAATCGTTCCGGGTGCCCAGCAAAATGGTTGCGCTTTAACCGCTCCACCAACGAACTGGTCGCCGCAGCACGGATCATAGCAATCCGGAGGTGTGCTGGTCCATTCGCCAACATACGTTTCGCCGCATCCCGATCCGCAAATCATCTGACGCTTCATCTGGCGAAGTGCATCGATCGGAGTGTTCGCAATGAACGGCCCCGATCGGCAGCCATCGCAATCGTAGCAACCGCCCACGTCACAACCCGGCCCGCAGCCCATCGGCCCGCAACATCCGCTTGCGAGCATGATCACGACTGTAGTAAGCGCGAGGCAAAGCGAAGACAATGCTCCGCTGGTTGCGATTGGATAGCCAGACTTTAGCGCTGGAATTCTCTGATTCCGATACATCGAACTTCCCCTGTAATGATTCCTGTCCGCACCTGAATATTGAACTCCCGAGTTTGGTTTGCGGGCGTTCTTTGAGCGAACGTATCGATTTCCTACGCTGGGAATATCGACCCGCATCACTTCGTCAATCCAAACAATCCTTGCAATTGGCAAACTTTATTTGTTTTGACATCAGCGCGCGTTGGCGATCGCCACTGTTTCCGGCCTGCCCGTCGCGCGGCATACGCAAACCGGAATCGTTTCGACGTGCTAGCCCGTACCCGTTGACCGACGGTAGCTCGACAAGGTAATCGGCGGGGAAAGAAACTATTAAAGAAAGTCAATTGAACGAGCGAGATTTGACAAGCCCGAGCCTTGTTAAGCCGATTAGATAATGACGGTTGTTCCGGTTTGGGAACGAGAGAGCAGTTACAGGCAACGAGAGAGTAATAGGGGCGGAGACATGGCGGCGAGGCAATCCGATGGAATACGCATGCGAACCTCGACGGGAATCATCAAGTTGACGCTATGGTCGGCGATGTTGGTCTTCAGTATCGGTTTCAGTGTGGCGGTTGGTTGTTCCGGTGATGCCGGGACCGAAAGCAATTCAGATACCGAGGCGCAACTTCAAAACGGGGCGCAGAACCTGTCGCTGAACGATGCGCAGAATGCTACGACGGGAAACGGGCCAGCCGACCAGTTGCTGGTCGGCGAATGGCATGGCGCCGCATGGCTCGACGAATCGATATTGGCTGAGAAGCTGGCAAAGTTGTCAGAGGGCGAGCGGGAACAGGTTCTCAATCAGGCGAAATTTTTCGGAGCAACGATCATGGCTTTCGTCTTTGATAAGAACGGCGACATGGAGAGCGTTGTTGACGTGTTGCCCGATGGAGGAATTCCCGGGCCGCCACTGGTTGGAAATGGAACCTGGAAAGTACTTCGTGAACAGTCCGAAGGCGTCGTTGTCGAAACCCTCGAGCAGGCGGACGACGGTGCGCTGACGCCATCGCAACGCGTCTATAAATTTTATGAAAACGGTGACAGTTTTGCGATGCATGTCCCGTTGACGGGAATTTTGGGCGAGTGCAATCCAGTCATCATTTTTGAGCGGGTTATCTACACAGCCGGTGAAAACGGGCCCGGTGGAGCGGCTGAGAATGTCGCTGACGCGCAAACCGGTACGTTGCAGAAATAGATCGGATCCCTGGAACTTGTCCTGGACCACGCCCGGTCATGGTAAAGTGTCTCCATGACCGAAACGACCGACCCCGGGAACGACCGCGACGAATTCCCGCAACACGAATTTCAAGGTGACCAACCGACAGGCAGCCATCGCCTGCCACCCGGAAAGCTGATGTTCAGTTTTCTGCTCGTTGCCGGCGCGTACATTGTCAGCATTGCGGTACTTTTCCTGTCTTTTGTACTGCTTGTCCGCAACTTCTATCCCGAGGTGGACGCGCTGGTGCGCGATCAGGACAGCTTGCATGCCGTTTATCAAAACAATCCCGAAGCGATCATTCCCAGGCCGCTGTTTTTCATCATTCTTGCGATCAACGCAACGGTTGCATTCGTGATCGGCTGGCTGATTTCCGCGCTCGCTCCATTTGCAAAAATGCCACACGCATTTTTTCTAGCCGTGTTGGTCGGTGTTACGTGGCTGCAACAACTGATCGAATCACCCGATCCTGCTCGCTGGACGATGTTGTTGATGATGATCGTGTTGCCCGGAGCGATTCTCTGGGGCGGTCGAATTGCATCGGACCGGCAGGCCTGAACAACTCATCATGGAAACGCTTTTTTTGAACGCACAGTGAGACCTTGAGAACTGTGTTAACCGTCCGGTCTTTTTTTCACTACCGCCGTCACTCCTGTTTTATGAACGTCCGCCTGCTTTCCAAACTTCTCGGCATCCTGTCGCTCCTGCTGGGCGGATTCATGTTGCTCAGCCTGCCGTGGGCGGACCACCGATTCGGTGCTCATACCGATCCGTCTCTCGCTCAGTTCGATCCGGCATTCGAGTACCGCGGTTTTCAAGCGCTGTTGATCAGCGCTTTGATTTCGGGACTGGTCGGAGCCGCATTGTTTTTTTACGGACGGAAATCCGACGGACGGCTGTTTCGCAAGGAAGCAATCGCGGTCGTCGGGTTGAGCTGGATTCTGGCGACCGTGCTTGGCGCGCTGCCCTACGTGCTAAGCGGCACAGAGCGGGGACCCTCGGTGCGAACATTCGAGTCAGGTGAGGTTCTGGTCGTAGCGCCGCGAATGCGGTTCTGGGAATCGTGGGAGCCGGTCGCGGGACTCACGGAAGAGCAGCGATCCGTTCTCAAGGCAGTCGTCGAAGCCGACGCGCGAGGATTGTCGTCACTTCAGCTGAGGAAACTGTCCGGTCAGCAGGACGCTCGGGCGATTTTCGAATCGTTAAAGGCGCAACCGCAAATCGGCAGCTGGTTGATCATGCCGGGACAGGTTCGCGGCGCCCCGGCGGACCGGACATCGAATTATCGTTTGCGCTGGTTTTCGATGGGGTTGATCGATTCCATGTTCGAGGCACAGTCGGGATTCAGTACGACCGGCGCGACGGTACTGTGCGACCTTGAGGACCCGATGCTGGTTCCGCATTGCATTTTGTTCTGGCGCTCGAGCACACATTTTCTGGGCGGCCTGGGGATCATCGTTCTGTTCGTCGTCCTGATCGGTCACGGTTCGGCCGGCAAGGCGCTGATGCGCGCTGAAATGCCCGGGCCGACGCATGACAACTCGAATGTCCGGATGCAGCATTCTGCCTGGCTGTTTGCGGGAATGTATGTCGGGCTGAATTTGGTACTGGCGACGATTTACAAACTACTGGGGATGTCGTTTTTTGATTCTGTCTGCCACTCGTTCGCGACGATGGCGACGGGAGGCTTCAGTACGTACAACTCCAGCCTCGGACACTTTGTCGGCAACCTGCCCGGTTCAACCAGCATGGCGATCGAGTACGTTACGATTCTGTTCATGATCCTGGCGGGAACTAATTTCGCATTGTTGATGCTGTGCGTGATTGGGAAACCGCTGGGTCTGTTCCGTGATCCCGAATGGCGTTTTTACATCGGGATCATTGCGGTGATTTCGCTATTGGTGATCGTCTTCGGCGTAACATCGGGCGATGCTGATTTTTCGAGTGCAGAGCCGGCGTTTCGTAACGGTTTGTTTCAAGTCGTTTCTGTCATCACAACGACCGGATACGGAACCTGTGATTTCGATGCCTGGAATCATTTCGGACGGGGGCTGTTGCTTGTTCTGATGTTTGTGGGTGGCTGTGCGGGAAGCACCGGAGGCGGAATGAAGGTGATCCGGGTTCTGCTGCTCACAAAAATCCTCGGGCTTGAAATTGAACAGGTGTTTCGGCCGAAGGTCGTTGGGCTGATCAGGCTGGGCGGAAAACCGCTGGACGACCAGACACTCCGGCATTCGATTCTGGTCTATGTCGGGTTGATTGCGACTTTATTTATTACGGGCTGGTTGTTTGTCTTAATGACTGAACCCGATGCGACGTGGGGCGTTGATTCTTCAAACAAATTGATCGACTCTTCGAGTGCTGTGATTTCAACGCTGAACAACATCGGCCCCGGACTAGGGAATGTCGGCGCGACGCAGAACTATTCGAACTACAGTTTTCTCAACAAATCTGTTTTTATCTGGCTGATGATGCTGGGCCGCCTGGAGATTTTTCCGATTCTGGTCATTTTCGCCCCTGGATTCTGGCGTGACCACTGACCGCAGGTACATTGCAGAGATGAACTCATCGGATCGCGAAAATCAGAGCAGTCGCCGGCGTCAGGCGATCGAGCAACTGGAGACGGATGGTTTGGCCGGGGAGCGTGATTTGCTGCAACGAACAAGCTCGCGTCCCGAGTACATCTATCACGGCTTCATGTTTGTCTTCGCGACCACAATCATTGTGATGTCGTTCGTGATGCGGAGCGTTGGACCGATGATGGTGTTCATGCCGGGTTCGTCGTTCCCGATGCCTGAATCGTGTACGGCCCGTATCTTGTTTGGTGTCGATTGCCCCGGTTGCGGCCTGACACGGGCCTTCATCTCAATCAGCCACGGCAACTGGCTGAATGCATGGGCGTTTAACCCGGCCAGTTTCGCTGTCTACGGGTTCGTGATCGGGCAGATTCCATGGCGGCTGTTTCAAATTGCGCGCATGTGGCGGGGAGTCCCTGCGGTCCATTCGATCTGGCTGTACCTGATTCCAGCAGTTGTCTACGGATGCATGTTTGCCCAGTGGCTCGAGAAAATGTTGCTCCGATAAAAAATGTTTGCAGTTCAGCGGTTTGCCAAAGCAACAAAGTGGTTGGCAATATTAGCCGTTTAGGTGATAGCCACGGTTCAGCAGAGTTGCGTTGGGCTGTCTCCCAATGGCGAACAGCATCCCTTTTTCCTCAATGGCTCGTGAATTGAATGAATGCGAAATCCGTAGACGTTGCCGGAACGAACTGGCACGTAGTTGACTCCGGGAGTGGTCCGGTCATCTTGCTCGTTCATGGCTACCCGCTCGATCATAGTATGTGGCGGTTTCAAATCGCCGGGTTGTCAGATCAATACAGAGTGATCGCTCCGGATCTTGCGGGGTTCGGAAAAAGCGAACTCAATTCAATTCAGCAACGAGATGATTTGAAAGCCGGGTCAATGGCGATGATGGCTGACGAGCTGGCGGCGATGCTGGATTCGCTGAACATCGATGAGCCGGTAGTTTTTTGCGGACTGTCGATGGGAGGCTATGTCGGCTGGGAATTTTTCAAACGACATCGCATTCGGCTTCGCGGGTTGATCGCATGTGATACTCGCGCCGCGGCTGACACACCCGAGGTAGCGCGAGGGCGGCGGATTGTTGCTGAGACCGTGCTGCGAAAGGGTTCGCAGGAGATTGCAGAGGGGCTGATTGGAAAGCTGTTTGGTGTACGATCCCGGGAGATTGCACCTGAGCGAATTGTTGAAATGCAGAATGTAATCGGCTCAGCAAAACGGGAGGCAGTTGCAGCGGCGAGTTACGCGATGGCCAGGCGGGCCGATTCAACCGGACTGTTGCCACAACTTGATTTGCCCGCGCTGATTGTCGTTGGCGAGCAGGATACGATTTCAACTGTCGAGGAGATGCGAGGGATTGCAGACGCTATTTCCGACGCGCGATTTGTGGTTCTTGAAGACGCAGGACATATGGCGCCGCTGGAATGTCCTGAACGATTCAATACGGTCGTGAAAAAGTTCCTGGCCGAGTGTTTGTAGTGTGTCGCTTCGCTCCCCGGCCTTGCTAACGCGGCGGGTTTCCTGCGGTCGCTTCGCTCCCCGGCCTTGCTAACGCGGCGGGTTTCCTGCGGTCGCTTCGCTCCCCGGCCTTGCTAACGCGGCGGGTTTCCTACGGTCGCTTCGCTTCCCGGCCTTGCTAACGCGGCGGGTTTCCTGCGGTCGCTTCGCTCCGGTCAAATGCGATTGGCATTTCCGATTGCCGGTTGAACGCATTCATCATGGTGAACTCACGACCACGCGTTAGGAGCGTTCGATCGGAACGGGATTGAGCACGACGAATTTTGTTTCGCTTTTGAACACGGCGCACGTGTCCGGAAACGTATGGAACGTGCGGATTTTCACGTGAGCGTGAAAGGATTGGACGTTGATATAGCTGACAGCCCCGATCCCGCAGCGGCTACCGGCATCGAACCGGTGTAGCAGTCCTTCGCAATTCGCCTGTTGATCAAGCTGGGCAGCAATCGTAGCGAAGATTTTGGGATTCACGCCTTCCATTTGAGAGTGGCATGAGTATTCGATCGCCTCGCCGTAGGTCAGTTTTTCCCGACGGGCCGAGTCAAGCGGATGAGTGAGCAGAACATTCAGCTTGGGCAGCGGATGATTGGCGGCTGCATTGATTTCTGTCAGGACATGCTGGTGGTTCTGGAATGTGATCAGATGACCGGTCGAAGTGATGCTGATTTTCAGACGGTAGTTGTCCCGCTCGAATTCGCGCTGGTTGCAGCCGTAGAATAATTCAGGATGAACCGACCGCGCAAAGAGGTGGAAGTTCAGATTCTGTATTTTTGGTCGTACTGAAATCACAACGGGTTCCGCATCTAACTGGTTTCTTTGGTCTGTGGTTGATTGTTCTCTTGTTCGCTCGTCCATCAATTATACGCTGCGCAGGGTCATCAAGAAGGTGATTTGTTTTCGATTGCTCTGTTTATATTTTCGGTTGACAAGCGGTGTTTTCTTGATCTGTAAAACCGGGCTGAATTTCGTTTGTTTTTTCTACATCTGGGTCAACACGTCGTAAGTGACATGGGTTCCAACCGCGATACCGAACCCGCGAAGAATAAATAAAATGCAAAAAATCATGCTGACAGCAAATCGAAACAGGAAACTGCTGACATCGAGCTGGTGACCGGCCGGATTGAAAAAGGTGTAGTGCAATGCCGTAAACAGCAGGCTGACACCGATCATGGCGGCAGCGGTTGCGACTCTCTTATCGCTGAGCCAGGTTTTCAACACGTAAATTGCCGGGACCAGAAGCAACAACCGGAACACAAGTTCCTCGTAGATTCCGCTGCCCAGTGAAACGATCGTTGCCGCCGACCAGCGGGGATTGTCGACCATCATCGGAAGTACCAGTGACGAGTCGACTTCGCACTGGCTGGCCACTTGATAATAAGCACTGGCGACCCAGAACAGAATCAAGCCAAGCCCTGTCGATTCAACCAGCATGCCCCAGAGCGTCGTCCCCTGAAAACGCCATTGGTCTTCTTTGTAATGATGCAGCACCAGGAGTGCCGCGGTGGTTGCCATCGGAAGAATAACCAAGTGCCCGGCACCGACGGTTACCAGAATTCTGTCGAGCCAGAGGTCGATACCACTTCGCAATGCATCGCTGCCCAGAAACATTGCTCCAACTTCGTAGGCGAGGATTAGCGGCAGGACAAAGGCGAGTGAGAGGATCGGACGTCGGGTTTGCGAATGGTAGTTCTCGGTGAATTCGGAATCGTCGTTGTCAGATCGGGAATGCGATGACCTGGAAAGCGCAGGAATGGATCTGTTTGCTGCGCCTTCAATTGACGAATCGCCGGTGTGCTTTTCCGGCTTCGATTTGTTTTTGACCGGAAACAGAAATTCATGAACCGAAGCTCGCCGCGGCGTGCTGATGCACGGAGGCAGTTTGGTCCGTTCGGCATCGGGTAATGCGTCAGCACTCTGCGTCGATTTGGTTTTATCGGCTGGAGAATCGGAGGTGGTGCCGATTCCAACATTGACCTGGCGTCGATTCGTTGACCGCCGAGGAGCTTGTCGTCGCATGGATTTAAATGATGCCCGGGGATTTAGCAAAACAGTCGCAGATCGTAGCCGTTTTGCAAAATCGAACCAATGTTGATTGTTTCCCGGTTTTGTCCGACAAACCGTAAGGGCGGAAGCTTTGTTCCCGGCATCATATTTGCGACACGCTGCCGTTTCGTGAAGTGCCAGCACTGTCAGTCCGAAATCCACTCGACCGGCAGGCGTCCGGATTCGATCAGCGCGGCATTGGCCAGAGAAAAGGGGCGACTGCCGAAAAATCCTCGCGATGCCGACAAAGGGCTGGGATGAACAGAGACAATCAGCGTGTGGCGATCGTCGATCAGAGTTTTTTTCTTTTCCGCCTGTTTGCCCCAGAGGATAAACACGACCCGATCGGGGTGTTCGTTCAGCGATGTGATAACCGCATTGGTGAATTGCTCCCATCCCTTTTTCTGATGCGAGCCGGCGTCGGATTGGCGGACGGTCAAAACAGTGTTGAGTAACAGAACACCCTGCGCTGCCCACGATTCAAGATTGCCGGATACGGTTTTCAAATCCGGAAGCACGCGTTCGCCTTCGGAGTAAAGCTCCTTGAATATGTTCTTGAGCGACGGAGGCGCTGTGACGCCTTGGGGAACGGAAAAGCTTAAACCGTGAGCCTGACCCGGGCCGTGATAGGGATCCTGTCCGAGAATCACGACGCACGTATTGGCGAACGAAGTCAATTCGAACGCGCGGAACACGTTTGCATGTTCGGGGTAGACCTCATGCTGTTCCCGCTCAAGAGAGACAAACTGTTGCATTTTCCGGAACCCGTCACTCAACATTTGTTCGCGAAGATGCGGCGTCCAGTCACTTTCGGCAGGCCAGTTTTCGGGCAGAGCAGGCGTCGCGCCCGCTTCCGAATCAATGTTGTCGGCATTCGAATTGTCATCGATATCAAAAAGGAACTCGGACATCAAACCGCCTGTTTGTTTGTGGCAGCACTCCTGGAATTCGGTGCGGTAACCGACTGGCCGGTTTCGTTGTCCTGACTCACGCGGAAATCGACCAATTCCAACTCAACCTTTTTGAACCCCCGGAAATTGTTGATCTTGGGCTTGAAGGCGAAATCGTAGACACCGCCATTGGCGTTGAGTTCTTTCAGCCAGTCACCTTTGCCGAAACCGACAGCACGGATTTTGGCGTTGTCCTGCTTAAGACGTAGATCGATATGGCTGCCGTCTCCCATCGCCCGAGGTGGTTCTGCAAGTTTGACATTCGTGGCGCAGAGCAGTGGACGCGGGTTGGCTTGACCAAACGGTGCGAGTTTCTCGAGGTCGTGCATCGTCGGAAGTGTCATCTGGCTGATCAGTGCTTCGGCGTCGATGTCGAGATCGGAACCGAGATCGCCGGTTCCGGTCTGGTCGATCACCTGCTGGCAGAACGCTTCACGAAATTCATCAACATTTTCTGCGGCGATCGTCACGCCCGCCGCCCCTTTGTGACCGCCGTAACGGAGCAGGTGTTCGCTACATCCTGCCAGCGCGGCATGAAGGTCAACACCTCCAGCCGAACGACAGGAACCAGTCCCGGAGCGGGCTCCCAGCGAATCGGTTGAAATCAGGACGGTTGGCCGGCGATATGTTTCAGCAATTTTTCCGGCGACGATTCCGATCACGCCCAGATGCCAGTCATGATCCGCAAGGACGATCGCCGGTTCGTGTTCCGGATCAAAATTTGCTTTCACCTGCTTGTTGGCCGCCAGCAGGATCTTTCGTTCGATGCTTTTCCGGTTGCCGTTGAGTTTGTCCAGGTAATCACCAAGCGTTGCGGCCCGGGCTGGATCGGTGCAGGTCAGGATCTCAACGCCGAGCTGGGCCTGGCCGAGTCGACCAGCCGCGTTCAACCTGGGGCCGATTTGAAAACCGATATGGTCGGCTTCAATGACGTCCTTTTCGTCCAGCTTTGCGAGGCCCAGCAAATAGGCCAGCCCCGGGTTCGCGAACCGCCGCATGCAACCCAGGCCGTGATGTACAATCAACCGGTTTTCGTCGAGCAACGGCACGACATCGGCAACTGTTCCGATCGCGGCCAACGAAACAATGGTGAATAGAAATTCGACAAATGGTCCGGGGAGTTTCTCGCTGCCAACATGGTGCTTACATAATGCCCAGGCAAGTTTGAAAGCGACGCCCGCACCGCATAAACCGTGAAACGGATAGTCATGGCCGGGCAGGGCCGGGTGCACGACCGCCGCCGCATCAGGAATTTCGCTGCCGAACTGGTGATGGTCCGTGATCACCAGTTCCAGGCCGATCGACCGGGCGTGTTTGACCCCGTCGACACTGCAGATACCACAATCGACAGTGATCACCAGCTGCGCGCCGCGCGCGGCGATTTTATCGAGGGCCGGTTTACTGACGCCGTAACCATCGTCCAGCCGGTTGGGGACGTGGTAGGAAACACTCGCGCCGACTTTCTTCAGGACCAGGTACATGATCGCCGTCGAAGTCATTCCGTCGCAATCGTAGTCGCCGTAGATGACGATCTTCTTTTTATCAGCAACCGCCCGCATGATGACCGACACAGCGTCGACTAGACCGGGGAGTTCCTCGGGTGGTCGCAGGCCGCTCATCTTCAGATCGAGAAACGATGTGACTTCCGCTGGATGCGTGATGCCTCGCAAGGCAAGAATCTGGGCAACGACCGGAGAAACTCCGGCTGACCGCTCGATCGATTGAACAACCTGAGTGTCGTGAGCGCGCAAAGTCCATCGCCGGGCCATGGGCGTCCTTTCAAATCTGTCTCGTGAAAAGCAGTCACGGATTCTAACATTTTGCAGTTCGATTGGCGAATTGTCGCCTCCTGTTGCAATATCTCAGACAACTTGAAGCGGACCGAACGCAGTGAAACGAAAGAAATCGGTGCCTGTTTCTGACATTCCCGGTCTTTCCTGGATATTACCTGAGCCCCTTTCGACGCGCGATACGCTTATGTGTTTTGCCGTTGGTCAGCAAATCGAAGGGGGAACTGCGGGTGGTTCACTAGTTTTTCCGTTCCAGTAGGTACATCAGCAATTTCTGCTGGCGGAGGTTCATACACACTCCAGTTCACCGGAGTACCCGAGCCATCATCTGTTTCGTTTTTGGCACTGGCGTTTGGTGCTGCCTGCGTGAGACGCCGGAAAGGTTAGGACGTCAAAGAAAATCGCAGAACGCGAATCGACCATGCAAACATTCAGGCGCGTGAGCCTTTCACTCGCTGGTTTGTCATCAGACCGCTACCTGGACAATGCTACTCAGTTAGATAGTGCTACTCAGTTAGATAGTGCTACTCAGTTAGACAGTGCTACTTGAATTTTCCGCCGCTACCTGAATTTGCCAGCGCGCGGCGACGTGATCTTGAGAATCGCATCGTGCACGTGGCCGTTGGAGCCAATCGATTCGCCGGCATCGATTCGTGATGACCCGGCCCAGTCAGTAAATTTTCCGCCGGCTTCTTCGATGATCGGCGCGACGGCGGCGGCGTCCCAGATGTTTAGTTTCGGATCGATCATTACATCGACCCGGCCGGTTGCGACCAGGTAATAACCGTATGCATCACCCCAGGTGCGCGTAAAGTAGACGGCGCCCGCGAGTTGTTGCCATGTTTCACCGGATGCGCGATCATCGAATGTTTCGGATTCCGAAGTCACTAGAACCGCGTCGGCAAGCGTGCTGTTTTTCGAAACATGAGCCTGAATGGGTGGCTGGTCGCCCCGAAATGACCATGCTCCTGAACCTGTTGCAGCAAACGCGCCTTCGTCCAATCCGGGGAAATAAATCACTCCAATCGCCGGCTTGTCCGCGCATTCAACACCAACCATCGTGCCATACAGCGGCACCCCGCTGATGAACGACTTGGTTCCATCGATCGGATCGAGAATCCAGCGAAAGTCGGAAGTACCCGGCTTGTCATCGAACTCTTCGCCAACGATTGCATCATCAGGAAAACGAATGCCGATTTCGTCGCGCAACAGTGTCTCGGCATTCTTGTCAGCGATCGTCAAGGGAGAACCATCGCCTTTCTTTTCAATTTCAAACCGGTCCGTTTGAAAATATTCAAGCGTCGATTTGCCGGCTTTGACCGCGATGTCTCGCGCGAAGGCAAGTCGGTCGCGTAGAGTATGATCGACCGGCTGAGTTACGTCTGGCATGGTTCACCGCAACAAACCGGGTTGGCTTTTTTGACGACAGCTTTAAACATTCCCCGCATCCGTATCGTTTTCAACCGGAGCAAAAAAAGCATGAAGGACGAGCATGATTGCGCCGATGACCAGCAGCGAATCAGCGATGTTGAAGTTCGGCCACGGATCGAAACCGGGGACTCCATCCAGGCGGAAGTAGATCCAGTCCCGAACATGTGTCCGAATAGATTCGGGAAACGATGAGTCATAGCCGAACCCGAGCCGGTCGTTGAGGTTGCCGAGTATCCCGCCACTGATCAGCCCCAATGCGAAGGTAACCCAGCGATCACGTGCAGCACGCCAAATGAACAGCCACGCCATTATCCCGGACAGTGCGACGATCGATAGGATCGCGAATAGCCAACTGAGCCCCTTGCCCATTCCGAAGAGTGCTCCCGGATTGGTTGAGGTTTGGATGCCAAAGATTCCGTCGATCCACCAGTGAACTTCCTGTTGATAATGTCCATAACTTGCCGCGTCAAAACAGTTCGCGAACACGTATGACTTTGTCCAGAGGTCGGTGGCAAGTCCGACGCCAAGCAATAAAAAAAACAGGGCGTATCGACTCAAAGGAGGTCGATCACCCGATGTGGATAGCGGTGATTGCTGGTTCGAACCCGCAGAGGCTCCGGTTCCCGGATTTCCGGATTCCGGCCTAGTAGTTACCGGCTTCGATATCGGAGGCACATTTGACACAGTATGGAGTGTGGGGAATCGCTTTGAGTCGTGTTTTTGGAATCTTTCCCGAGCATTCGATGCAGGAACCATAGACGCCTTCTTCGACTCTTTCAAGAGCACCCTCGATCTGAACGAGCGTCTCACCTTCGTTATTCATCAGCAGAATAGTGTTGTCCTGCTCATAGGTGTCGCTTCCAAGATCGGCAATGTGGCTGGGCACGGATGAAGCCCCGACTCCGCCGCTGCGGGTGAGCGCTGCGTCTGCAAGTGTGGAAACGTCGCCGCGCAAACGGGCTCTTAGAACGAGCAACATCTCTTTGAACGGTTTGACCTCAGCTTTTTTCATCTTCGCCATTTCTCATTCTCCTTTGTAATTCGCTTACAGCGGCAACTCGTTCTGTCAAGTACGCCCGCTTAGCGAATTGAGCGTGGCATTCTATCGACGGCCATTTACACAGTCAAACATTATGTTCAATCCTGCAACAGACAGGATCGTAAACTCATACTATTTAGCACTTTACGCGATGCAAATAAACTTATTCAATGGGGACACCATGCGAAATCGGCATCATGTCGTCGCAATTTCGCGTGGCTGTCGCGTTTTGAGTTATTTTTTTGGCGGTTATTCAGGACAATATTGAAAGGACCATGGACCGAGTTCTCGGATGAACGGGCGGAATGTTACGCTCTAAATATCTATCAAGAAAAACACCCGAAGTTTCTTGCGGAACCAATAGCGTTTCGTCGGGTGCGCGGGAGCGATCAAAAACCGTCAAATGGCAAACGGGTAAATGGCGAAATGCGACGAAGGATATCTGTGTAGCGTGTGCGGCGGTGACGTCGAGAAAGTGACAGACAGCGAATTGTATTTGAGATTCGTGATCGGGCTGATTGACCCCGAGTTGCTGCATGCAACGCCCGAGAAACACATTCGCTGCAATCCCGATCTGGCTCAGTTTATCGTGGCCGACGATTTTGAACCGGTTGTCGTTGATGATGAGTTTGGAAAGCAGCATCTTGATCCGGATTACGTTTGCCAGCGGGGGCGCCTGGTCACGCGCGGCTGGCAACGGTTGAAAGAAATTCCCTCGTTGGGTGAAGTATCGATTCTGGAGTTTCCGCTGCCCGAATTCGTGGAACGAATGAAAAACGGCTAGATGCAGGATCAGCAAACGGCAAATATCCGGGCTGGTCTTGCCGCGTTGATCTTCATTGATGGCCGCTTCAATCTTCATTGGCCAGGCGTTGATTTGCATCCTGGTAACGCGCCACACCTGGTCGTGTTATGCGGGTTGTAATCATCGTCCAGCGCGGTCGAGATGAGCATTTTGATCAATGTGAACTGGGCCGCAAATTTTGTTTGACATCATCGTGGGCGAACTAATGTTCTGGCACTGTTTGGAGGACCAGACAAGAAAACAAATGCCAATCCGAAAAAACTCAAATAGAAACAAGTTCCCTGTTAGCCAAGAAGTGCAAGGCGCATTTGCTCGACGACTGACGGTCTATTGGGCAGTAACGTGGCTAACCAAATTGACCAGACTGCCCTCCCGGTTTGAATCGTCCGACGCGGATTGCGAAACAGTTGCGCATGCCTAGGGCCCGCCCAGGCATCTGTTCAATCAAAGAGAACAAACTCAGAGACAAAAAACGTTGTTGAACTGAGCCGCTTAGCAGGAGGCGACTGGACTCCTTGGAATTTGTATAAACTGAATTCTATGGATTCCGGCTTTCTCTTTACTGCGATAGAAGATGCGTTGCAGCGTTCGGTCGCAGATGGAATCGTTGGCACTGCGTCCGGGAAACAACCAGCCTTCAGGCCGGTAGACTTTCCAATCCTGGCGAAGCTCACTTAAGAGCCGCAGCGACAACAACGTGTAGCGATCCCTGTCGCCCCTGCCATGCCGCGCGTGAATCATCATCCGCTGGGAGTGAATGTCCCCGATCTTCAAGCGCACCACCTCGGCCAACCTCAAGCCCCCACTGCAGGTCGTCATCAACATCATTCGATGTTTGGGGCTGGTCGTTGCTTCGATCAGGATCTTGACTTGGCCACGGCATTGACGTAGGCACGAATCGTATGAGGAGACTTGCGTTGCAATTCGAGTTCACGAATCATAAGCTGACGTAGAGGAGTCATGAGAGATTTTGTAGCTGCAATTGCTCTCGATTGCATGCCAATTCAAAGAGGCAGTCTCCCGTCAACGATCGGGCGACTCCAGAGTACGGCGGTCATCGGCAACGGCTCATAGAGATGCGGAAACAACGCGCCGCCACGTGAAAGTTCCCACTTTAACTGATCGCCAAGTAGATTGGCATCGATCGCGACAAGCAACAGATTGTCGATCCCGACAAAGTGCTTCGCAGCGGTTTCAACGACCTGGTCCGGCGCGGAAAAGTGAATGTAGCCGTCGGCGATATCGATTCCGGCACCTACAAACATCTCGGCCTTTTTGGCGCTCTGCCAGAGGTCGCAATCAACGATCTTGTAGATCACGTTGTTGCTGGCCTGTTTCCCGTCAGCCGCATCCTGGTTGTTCGGCTCGCAACATTCATCATCTGTAAGGAGTCATTGTGATTCTTTGTCGCTGTTTCCGGCAGTGGTGGCAGTTTCGAGTTCGACCAGCGGCCCGCCAGCCTCGTCAGCCATCTTGCGAATATTCTCGGTGATCCTCATCGAGCAATATTTCGGCCCGCACATGCTGCAGAAGTGGGCGCTTTTAAAGGTGTCCTGCGGCAACGTTTCGTCGTGATAGGCCTGTGCGGTTTGCGGGTCGAGCGACAGGCGGAACTGTTCGTTCCAGTCGAATGCAAACCGTGCCCGTGACAGTGCGTCATCGCGATCCTGTGCGCCGGTTCGACCACGGGCGACATCGGCAGCGTGTGCCGAAATCCTGTAGGCGATTACGCCTTGTTTTACATCCTCGTTGTTCGGCAACCCGAGGTGTTCTTTCGGCGTCACATAGCACAACATAGCGGCCCCGTGCCAGCCCGCCATGGCTGCTCCGATCGCGCTGGTGATGTGGTCGTAGCCCGGCGCAACATCCGTCACAAGCGGACCGAGCACATAAAATGGAGCTCCGTTGCAGACTTCGATTTGACGTTTGATATTCATCTCGATCTCGTGCATCGGGATATGCCCCGGCCCTTCGACCATCACCTGCGTGCCGTTTTCCTGGCCGCGACGGGTCAATTCGCCAAGTACATCGAGTTCGGCAAACTGCGCTTCGTCGCTCGCGTCAGCGATACTTCCCGGGCGAAGTCCATCACCGAGGCTCCAGGTGACGTCATTTTGTTTCATGATGTCGCAAAGGTCGTCGAACGCTTCGTATAGCGGATTTTGTTTGCGGTGGACCATCATCCACTTGGCGATCAGTGAGCCTCCGCGCGAAACGATTCCCGTGACCCGTTTCGTCGTCAGGTGCAAATGCTCAAGCATGACTCCGCAATGAATCGTCATGTAATCGACACCTTGTTTGGCCTGGTGTTCGACCATGTCGAGAAAATGTTGAGCCCGCATGTCCTCGATGTTGCCGCCAAGTTCCTCAAGCATCTGGTAGATGGGAACGGTACCGATCGGAACCGGGGATGCTTCAATGATCGCCTTGCGGATGTTGTCGATGTCTTTACCGGTCGACAGATCCATCACCGTATCGGCACCGTGATGCACTGACGTGTGAAGTTTCTCCATTTCGCCCCCGACGTCGCTGGTCACTGCGCTGTTACCGATGTTGGCGTTGATTTTGCATTTTGAGGCAACGCCGATGCACATCGGTTCGAGTCGTCCGGCAAGGTGCACGGTGTTGGCCGGGATTACCATCCGCCCGGCAGCAACTTCATCGCGAACCAGTTCCGGTTTGAGATTTTCACGCTGTGCGACGAATTCCATTTCGGGTGTGATTTCACCGGCGCGTGCTTTGATAATTTGAGTTGTCATCTGGAAAATCTACTCCGAAAGTATTTTGAGTCAGCCTCGCACCAGTGCCATGCGCCGTTACAGGTAGCGCATGTTACTGTCCCCGTAATTTCGGGGGAAACGGCTTGCATCCTATCGATGGCCCGTCAATTGTCAATGAAAGTCCAACTTGCCGGAATTCAGTGGCAATGTTGAGAATGAGACATTGTTACAGATTAAAGAGACATTGTTGCAGATTGTCGTTCAGCCCGGAAGCTTCACGATCCGACCTGCAATCTGCCGTGAGACAATCGATCCGGGTTGCCCGAGGTGTTCGAGGTGTTCGGCAACTCCACTTTCGAGCTGCGACGCCTGAAAATAGCCGCTCCCTGAAAATAGCGACGATCTATTAAGTCTAACACTAGGCTTACAGAATTTCTGCTGTCCCGGTTTCGAGTTAATGCTGAAAATTTCGTCAGAGAAGACCTGGATGCAAGGCCGAAGTACAAATTGAGACTCCAAGTGTCGAACCTGGAGCCCGGTCAATGATCCGGGGCTCATTGTCCACACAATGCGCGCACAAAGTCACGAAGGCACAAAGAACGTAAATCTGCAAGCCGTACCGTTTTCTTCGTGTCTTTGTGACTTCGTGCGACAAATATCCGTCCTGTCCAAATTTAGTTTGGTGGAAAGGTCTATACGAACCGCAGGATTCGTGGCTCAAGTCGCTCCCGTTTATTTTCGTAGTTGATTCTGCGGTCCGTCTTGCGGTTACACTCACAAGCGAATTCCGAACCGAAATGTTACAAACGCCTCGAAAAAATGCCCAACACCGGAAAAAACAGCCTGGAATGTCACGACCGGACCTGGCCGACCCCCGATCGGAGCTGGCTGATGCGAATGAGCTGGCACGATTTGTTGTTCATGCACTGGCCGGTCGATTTCGTAACGCTTCGGTCACTGATTCCCGAGCAATTGGAAATTGACACGTTTGACGGCAAGCCGTGGATCGGAATCGTTCCGTTTCGGATGACCGATGTCGCACCGGGATTTGTTCCCGGGATTCCGTGGATGAGCCGGTTTCCGGAACTAAATGTACGGACCTACGTGGTTCACGACGGCAAACCGGGAGTCTGGTTTTTCAGTCTCGAAGCGACCAATCCGGTTGCTGTTCGGGGTGCCCGATGGCTGTTTCATCTGAAATACATGGACGCCCGAATCGAATTCAGTCGGCGCGATGAATGGATTCACTACAAATGTCGTCGCACGCATCGAGGCGAAGCGGAAGCGGAACTGGATGTTGAATACCGCCCGATCGGCCTTCCCTATATTGCTGAGGCCGGAACAATCGAACACTGGTTGACGAGCCGCTATTGCCTGTACGCAGCGAATTCGAGCGGCGATGTCTTTCGTGGCGACATCGATCACGCGCCCTGGCAACTGCGCGACGCTCAAGCAATTACCAATCTCAACTCGATGACGGATGGAATCGGACTTGAGTTACCCGACGATTCTCCACTTTTGCACTTTTCCGATCGAACCGATGTTGTCGCGTGGAGCCTTGAAAAGCTCTAGCCCGAAAATGCGCAATGAGTCATGCGATGGCTCGTTGTGTACCCGGAGATAATTCCTGATAACCAACGCGAGATAGGAAAATCGTGATCCAGAGCGCGAAGAAGTCGGAAAACATCAACTCTTTTCCTCTGCGATTCTGCGCGCGGCTTTTTTTCAAGCGAACTTTGACTGGCTCGAATCTAGATCGTGGTCTTCCAAAAGTGCAATAATCGACACGAAAAATATTCCGAACTATCTGTAACGCAGTGAACCCCGAAGCGTATGTGCGTTACATCTCCCGAATCAATGGGAGCCAGCGTACTAACAACGTCCTTGGAATATTGGCATGAAATTGCCAACCGAACTTCTACTGTATCTGACTGCATTTTCTATTCTCTTTACGATTTGCATTTTTGCCGCGCCGACCAGATGCAAGGCCGCAAAAAGATTCAGGAAAATAGACGGTCGAAACGACCAGTTGTTTGCGATCGCAGATGGCTTTGCGACAAGCGAATGCGGCTTTGTCCAGCCGACCGCAACACAAGTTGAGAATTCAGAACAAGCTGACACCAGCGAATTTTCAGCGCCCGATCCGCTCACAACGATCAACGGCATTTCGGAATACCGTCTGGAGAACGGTCTGACGATTCTTCTGTTGCCCGACCCGACAACCTCAAACGTGACGATCCGATCAATTCATCGTTGTCTGCGGAGGCATTTGACGATTCCGCAGAACTTACCATTGCCGCAACGCGGAACTCAATACTGCGACGATGGACCGATACGGGACAGTGACGCTGGAAGAAGTCAATGCGGCGATTCGAAAGCACATTGACTTTGAAAAATTCGCAATTGTCCGGGTTGGTGATTTTTCCGAAAACTCAACCGGCGATCTAGTGGAAGTCGAGGAGCGTGAAAACGCGGGTAGATCCCGCTAACTGCTGGCTCACCATGCCGGTGGAAACCCGCTCGGCACGTGAGTCTTGAAGTTGTACGCTTTTGCAAACCCGACGCGCAAGTTCTTAAATTGCGTTGCCACGGTTTTTCCTTGGAATTGAAACCCGATACGTTAGCGTGGGCCTGGTCGAAGACCACGAATTCCTTGCCTACGCCGCAGGTTTCCAGGGTGCACAACTACAAAGCGAAGGAGCGGTCGATGACCGCTCGTCCTTGCGAACGCGGCGGGTTTCCTTCGTCAACGAATCGCAGTCTGCGATCGCTTCGGCCAGGATAGTCGCTCGTCCGGTTGTTCCGGTCACCGAACCTGGCAGCGCTGGAGATCTCGCACGATGTTGATCGTTTGGAAAAAATTGCCGGTCGTTTGCACACTGGCGGCGGGCATCGTAACGACTTGTCTGGTGTATTCAGGATGTGAACATTCAAACGAAATTGCGTTGACAGGAATCGCTGTTCAAGAACAGCAGAAACCCGGACCGGTACCGGAAGACACGCTTCCCGAAGAGTTCGATCTCGAAGCGATTCCGGTTGGACTTGAGTTTCTGCCTGATGTTCCCGAAGACAATCCGCTGACACCCGAAAAAGTTCGGCTCGGACGTCGTTGTTTTTTGATCCGGCGCTTTCGATGGACGGAACGGTTGCCTGTGCAACCTGCCATCAGCCCGAGCATCATTTTGCTTCACCGGAACCGATAGCCATCGGTGTCGGCGGTCGGACGGGAAAACGAAATGCGCCGTCTATTTTCAACAGCGGGTACGGCAAATTCCTGTTCTGGGACGGTCGTGCGGCGTCGCTTGAAAAGCAGGCGCTTCTGCCGATAACCAACCCTGACGAACTTGGCTCTGACATCGATGTACTGATCGCGAATTTGAGACAGGACGCTGACTATGTTCAGGAATTCACGTCCGTGTTCAGCGAACACGTTGGCGACAGCAAACAAGCAGCAGATCCGGAACTGATCACGCCGGAAAATCTTGTTCGGGCAATTGCCTCGTTCGAACGTTCACTGCTGCTGGCAATTCGCTGGTCGATCGTTTTCGCAATTCCGATCATGCCGCACTTTCGCGCGAGGCCCGCCAGGGGCTCTGGATTTTCGAAAGCAAAGGTGGTTGCTGGAAGTGTCATTCGGGTCGCAACCTGACCGACGAATCGTTTCACAACACCGGGGTGACATTCGGAATCGAAGACCGCGACACCGGACGGATGGACCATACGGAAATGGAAGAAGACAAATTCAAATTCAAGACTCCGACTCTGCGCGGCGTCGAACATTCGGCTCCGTACATGCATGACGGCAGCATCGAAACACTTCGTGACGTCGTCGAGTTCTACAACCGCGGCGGATCACCCGACGACGAATTGCTCGATCCAAAGCTCAAACCGCTGAATCTGAGCGATGAGGAAATCGGATTTCTGGTTGATTATCTTAAGGCGCAGTCGAATTAGAATTTTCCAAAAAGACTTCCGCAAATCAATTGAAAATAACGTGCTCGCGGTTCATTCGTCATCGCATTCGTCGATGTGAGTTTCGCGAATGTTGGTACGATGGCTCTCCGAAGCCATCGATGTTTACCACAACGGGCTCGGAGGCCCGTTGTACGCCTGTAGCAAACGGGGATTGTTCCTGCGATAATTGGCACGGACAGTACGATTCCGTCAAATTCCAATTTCCACTTTTTGCGTGAGTCGTTGCCGATTGCTGTTCCAAAACTTCTTCGATTCGTTTTCGAAGCTCTGGTCGCTCTTTCAATAAATTTTCCGCATGTGAAAGCCTGTCGCCAATCGAATTTCCCGAACGATCCCGTTGCCTTTTGGTTCGTTCGAGCGCGTATTGAATTTCCTGTTCCAGTTCACTCCGGGTAATGTTCGCTAATTCTGCTGGCAACGCATCGCCGTCCGAAGGCAATGCCAATGACATATTGAATCGACCCCGCCAACTCGGCCACTTCGCTCGGACTGAAAAATCATCAAGAATATGTTGCACCAGCTCTTGCGCCATTCCTTTCGTTCCGACTGCCGCCCAAGCCACCATTGTGTTTGGAAACAAGTGCCCATTTTGATTCGGCTCACCCGATTCAAAAAGCTCCAGTTCCATCATCGGATCCGGACGTTCCAGCGTAAGCAGCGCCCAGCGGCCTCTCAGCAGCAACATCGTTCCATTCCAGGGCGGAGTGGGAATCTGCATTTGGATCAAAACTTCGTCGCCATCCTGCAACGTCAACATCGTGTCCCCCACGGTTGAACCCAAATACCGTGTTTCGCCCTCGCGCGTTAATGTCACACTATAGGGCTGAGACCAGTTATTGGTGATACGGGCACGCACAGAAAGATTGACCGCGTTTCCAGTTGGTAATTCATGCTCCGAGCGTTCACTGCCTCCCAAATGATCCAATTCATAAACATCTTCATCCAGCTGCCACTTGAGGTCGATCGCAAATACAAATTCTCAATTTTCACACTGGCCATACCCGTCGGTTGAAAAAATTCCGGAGCGCGCGGATCGAGCTTGGAGATAAACACTGCAGCCGTCAGCATGCCCCACGCCGGCATTTCAGAGTTTTCATCATCAATGAGTCCGGCTTCCGGATCGTTGTTGACAACATCAACGCCTGTCGCCAAGCGGTATCGACTGAGGCTTTCTTCAAGTTCGTTCTGAACTTCGATGTTTTCTTCCTGGCTCATGGCTAACTGCTTCGATGCGTTGGAATATCGAGCTGCAAGAAAAACGATTGTCCCTGCCAACAACGCTGCCGCAGCGAGAATAGGAAGTAGGCGGCTACTCCATGAACGCGACGGTCGTCCAATAAACGTTTTCGACGATACTTCGACCGGAGGATCTTCATCCTTCCGCTGGAAATCCATCAATCGCTGATAATCCCTCCATGCGTTGTCCGCTTGACCCGCCAGAAGAAAATTTGCCAACCGCAAGATCAGCGCGTCACGAGTCGGGTATTGGGCAATTGATTCGTCCAACGAGGTTTGGGCCGAATCTCGATCCGCTCCCAGCATCGCCCGTTTAGCTTCTTTCAGTGACTCGGATGCACGATCGAAATCGTTTGTTTTTTTCTCATTCATGATCTTGCTCTGAGGCTAGAGTCATTCCCATCAATCATCCATTCCCGCAAGGAAATAACGGACTGTGGGAGGAAATCTGACAGTCAACCATGCACAAGCAAAATCCTCCAGCGAATCGTCTCCAATGGCTGGCTCTATATGAACTGCGGTTGCGTACGGAACGATTAATTTCAGGGCAGGATGCGAAATAGTTATCAGCTGCTGATACGAATTCCAGATATCGGAATAGTCGTTTTCGGATGTCTCGGGCAAATTACATCTGGCCCGCCACCCGACATGCCCACCGATCATTTTCGCCACATCCCACTTAGCAACGCTCACCTTCAGATCACGCTCAAAGGATGGGCTTCCTACACTGACGACCTGTCCGGTTTCAGTTTTGCGAAGTGTGCCGTTCATCAGCAACCCGATTCGCCGCAGCATATTGCGATAGGTTTCCTTGAATACGGCACGCCCTTTCGTTCTCAAGCTCGTTTAGCTCCAGGTTTACTTCGATTGTGAACTCTAACTGATCGTACAGCCCCTGCTTCGAAACGGGCTGATTGGTACTCAGCAATTTCAGTAGCTTCGTCCGAAGTGTTTCCATCATCTTCGAATTAGACCGGCACCTGTAGCAAGCGTCAAACCAGCGCGCGCCGGCGCGCCGCGTTTTTGACAATTCAAGTTATCGGGTAGGTTTTGGTGCGTCGAAAAAATGCCGCAGCTTGTTTACATACCGTTAGGTGTTTTTTGAAGTGGACCCATTGAAAAAAGCCACCACAGCGTTTCTCTATTCCATACTTTTTGCTGACGTACTCATGAATGATCCCAATACAGTCAATATTCAAACTGGCAGACGTGAACCTGAAAACGCAAATCCTCCGACACCACATCAAGGGCGGTCCATGATCCCCGCGATTGTCCTAGCGGTTCTATTGATTACGGCCATGGGTACAGCATCGTACTTTGTCGTTGCAATGCTCAAAAATAATCCCGAGAAACAACAACAGGAATTTCTGAAGGGGGAGATCGGGGACTACAAGCAACAAATCGAAACTGTTCAAAACGAGATTGAATCTCTCAAAGGCCATGAGCGTGAACTTGATTCCCAAATCCGGGAAGCAGATACAGAGTTGATACGAGCTTCAGAGGAGCTGACCGATATCGAAAACAAAATTGGAAAAAGGGGGGCTGAAAGTCCTCTGTTGCATATTTCCAAAAGCACGATGATGCTTGCCCATATCTTGCCCACTCATTTCCCGAGTTCTTGTAGCCTGCTGTATTTTCAGGCATCGGATAACCAAGCGGAAGTCACAAACACTCAATCCCAGCTTGGTTCGAACGAAACAGTTTCCGGTGTATAGCGACAATTAGGAAAGCGCCGGGATAAACCGGTTTGAAGTCGGGAATGAAAGAGTCCTACGGGGAAGATTTAGCCAATCACTCCGGCCTTGATCCGTACGCTGATACTGGTAACAGCATGGGTGTAGCATCGGTAAGAGGTACAGTCAGGCGAGCTATTGAGCTCCGAAATCAGCTAAATCCGAGTGCCGACCTTGTCTAATTGTGGGGAAGGCAACACGTCCAACAACGTCATGGCGAGTCGTTGGTCGACACGGCGGAGTCTGAGAACCTCAGCATGATTGAAAACTTCAAACGCGAGAACCGGGAGACCCCAGTGACATCCCAGGGATCATTCTTTGATCTTTGGGATCGGCCGGAAAACGCCTCAGGCGGTACTTCCGACATGTACGTCACTGGGGAGTCAGATGAGTCCATAGTACCTTCGACATCGACGAACAAGGGTGCAACTGAAGCATCCGCGGAGCCGATCGAGGAAAGGGACTCAGCCAATAGAAACGCGATGCAGCCTGCCTCACTCCGGACACCGAGCCGGGATAAACGTGAGTCACGCGGATTGCATGGCGTGCGTGAAGCTGCTCAAAACAGCAGCACACTTCGTTTTACTGCTTTGCTTCATCACATCAATGAACAGATGTTGTTTGAGAGCTTCATGAACTTGAAGAAATCAGCAGCGGCTGGAATCGACGGGATGACATGGCATGATTACGAAAACGACGTGGAGTCCAATGTGAAGGATCTCCACGGTCGCATTCACCGAGGAGCCTATCGAGCCAAGCCTTCTCGTAGAGTCTGGATTCCCAAAGCTGATGGTCGAAAGCGGCCACTGGCGGTAGCGTCCTTGGAGGACAAGATTGTCCAACAGGCGGTGCTATGGGTGATTCAGTCGATCTACGAACAAGACTTTCTCGGTTTCAGCTATGGGTTCCGCCCCGGTCGCAGCCAACACATGGCGCTTGATGCGCTAAGCGTGGCATTGACCGACAAGAAGGTGAGTTGGGTACTCGACGCCGATTTGGAAGGCTTTTTCGATTCGATTGATCACTCGTGGTTAATCAAATTTCTGGAGCACCGAATCGGTGACAACCGCATTCTTCGGCTAATACGTAAATGGCTTCATGCCGGTGTTATCGAAGAAGGCGAGCGGATTCCGGGCGAAGAAGGATCGCCGCAAGGGTCAGTGATTTCACCGATCCTTTCGAACGTGTTTCTTCATTACGTCCTGGATCTATGGATCGTATGGTGGCGTCAGCAAAACGGACGCGGCAACATTGTCGTCGTGCGCTTTGCGGATGATTTCGTGGTTGGTTTTGAGCATCAAGCGGACGCAATCGCCTGCCTGGATGAACTCCAGGAGCGCTTTGCTAAGTTTGGCCTCAAGCTGAACGACCAGAAGACTCGATTGATCGAGTTCGGGCGTCATGTGTCTCAGCGCCGACGGCGTCGAGGCGACGGGCGTACCGAAACGTTTGACTTTCTGGGATTCGCCCATCAATGCAGCACGACTCGTACACATGGTCGGTTTACCATTCGCCGGGTGAGCATTGCCAAACGGCTGAGCGCCAAGCTTGCTGAAATTAAACAGCAGCTGCGACAGCGTTGGAATGACTCCGTTGGCGAAATGGGTCGCTGGCTATCGCGGGTCGTGCAAGGTTGGTTGAACTATCATGCCATTCCTGGCAATATGGTTCGCCTTCAGCAATTCGTCCGATGTGTCACCAAGATCTGGCTTCGTCAGCTTCGGCGACGTAGTCAGCGACATCGGTGGACTTGGAAACGAATGGCTGCATTGCGGGACATCTATATGCCACGTTTACGCATCCAACATCCGTACCCACATCAGCGATTTCACGCCCGACTAAAGGCAGGAGCCGTATGAGTGTAACTCCTCACGTACGGATCTGTGCGGGGGGCCGCCGGTAACGGCGGTTCCTACCGCGATAACTCCCTTGTTGCGACAATTAGGAAAGCGCCGGGATAAACCGGTTTGAAGTCGGGAATGAAAGAGTCCTACGGGGAAGATTTAGCCAATCACTCCGGCCTTGATCCGTACGCTGATACTGGTAACAGCATGGGTGTAGCATCGGTAAGAGGTACAGTCAGGCGAGCTATTGAGCTCCGAAATCAGCTAAATCCGAGTGCCGACCTTGTCTAATTGTGGGGAAGGCAACACGTCCAACAACGTCATGGCGAGTCGTTGGTCGACACGGCGGAGTCTGAGAACCTCAGCATGATTGAAAACTTCAAACGCGAGAACCGGGAGACCCCAGTGACATCCCAGGGATCATTCTTTGATCTTTGGGATCGGCCGGAAAACGCCTCAGGCGGTACTTCCGACATGTACGTCACTGGGGAGTCAGATGAGTCCATAGTACCTTCGACATCGACGAACAAGGGTGCAACTGAAGCATCCGCGGAGCCGATCGAGGAAAGGGACTCAGCCAATAGAAACGCGATGCAGCCTGCCTCACTCCGGACACCGAGCCGGGATAAACGTGAGTCACGCGGATTGCATGGCGTGCGTGAAGCTGCTCAAAACAGCAGCACACTTCGTTTTACTGCTTTGCTTCATCACATCAATGAACAGATGTTGTTTGAGAGCTTCATGAACTTGAAGAAATCAGCAGCGGCTGGAATCGACGGGATGACATGGCATGATTACGAAAACGACGTGGAGTCCAATGTGAAGGATCTCCACGGTCGCATTCACCGAGGAGCCTATCGAGCCAAGCCTTCTCGTAGAGTCTGGATTCCCAAAGCTGATGGTCGAAAGCGGCCACTGGCGGTAGCGTCCTTGGAGGACAAGATTGTCCAACAGGCGGTGCTATGGGTGATTCAGTCGATCTACGAACAAGACTTTCTCGGTTTCAGCTATGGGTTCCGCCCCGGTCGCAGCCAACACATGGCGCTTGATGCGCTAAGCGTGGCATTGACCGACAAGAAGGTGAGTTGGGTACTCGACGCCGATTTGGAAGGCTTTTTCGATTCGATTGATCACTCGTGGTTAATCAAATTTCTGGAGCACCGAATCGGTGACAACCGCATTCTTCGGCTAATACGTAAATGGCTTCATGCCGGTGTTATCGAAGAAGGCGAGCGGATTCCGGGCGAAGAAGGATCGCCGCAAGGGTCAGTGATTTCACCGATCCTTTCGAACGTGTTTCTTCATTACGTCCTGGATCTATGGATCGTATGGTGGCGTCAGCAAAACGGACGCGGCAACATTGTCGTCGTGCGCTTTGCGGATGATTTCGTGGTTGGTTTTGAGCATCAAGCGGACGCAATCGCCTGCCTGGATGAACTCCAGGAGCGCTTTGCTAAGTTTGGCCTCAAGCTGAACGACCAGAAGACTCGATTGATCGAGTTCGGGCGTCATGTGTCTCAGCGCCGACGGCGTCGAGGCGACGGGCGTACCGAAACGTTTGACTTTCTGGGATTCGCCCATCAATGCAGCACGACTCGTACACATGGTCGGTTTACCATTCGCCGGGTGAGCATTGCCAAACGGCTGAGCGCCAAGCTTGCTGAAATTAAACAGCAGCTGCGACAGCGTTGGAATGACTCCGTTGGCGAAATGGGTCGCTGGCTATCGCGGGTCGTGCAAGGTTGGTTGAACTATCATGCCATTCCTGGCAATATGGTTCGCCTTCAGCAATTCGTCCGATGTGTCACCAAGATCTGGCTTCGTCAGCTTCGGCGACGTAGTCAGCGACATCGGTGGACTTGGAAACGAATGGCTGCATTGCGGGACATCTATATGCCACGTTTACGCATCCAACATCCGTACCCACATCAGCGATTTCACGCCCGACTAAAGGCAGGAGCCGTATGAGTGTAACTCCTCACGTACGGATCTGTGCGGGGGGCCGCCGGTAACGGCGGTTCCTACCGCGATAATTCCCTTGTCCGTGTTGATTGCTAGCGTTTTTGGTAGGCGATTTTCCGAGTCAGCGACAATTAGGAAAGCGCCGGGATAAACCGGTTTGAAGTCGGGAATGAAAGAGTCCTACGGGGAAGATTTAGCCAATCACTCCGGCCTTGATCCGTACGCTGATACTGGTAACAGCATGGGTGTAGCATCGGTAAGAGGTACAGTCAGGCGAGCTATTGAGCTCCGAAATCAGCTAAATCCGAGTGCCGACCTTGTCTAATTGTGGGGAAGGCAACACGTCCAACAACGTCATGGCGAGTCGTTGGTCGACACGGCGGAGTCTGAGAACCTCAGCATGATTGAAAACTTCAAACGCGAGAACCGGGAGACCCCAGTGACATCCCAGGGATCATTCTTTGATCTTTGGGATCGGCCGGAAAACGCCTCAGGCGGTACTTCCGACATGTACGTCACTGGGGAGTCAGATGAGTCCATAGTACCTTCGACATCGACGAACAAGGGTGCAACTGAAGCATCCGCGGAGCCGATCGAGGAAAGGGACTCAGCCAATAGAAACGCGATGCAGCCTGCCTCACTCCGGACACCGAGCCGGGATAAACGTGAGTCACGCGGATTGCATGGCGTGCGTGAAGCTGCTCAAAACAGCAGCACACTTCGTTTTACTGCTTTGCTTCATCACATCAATGAACAGATGTTGTTTGAGAGCTTCATGAACTTGAAGAAATCAGCAGCGGCTGGAATCGACGGGATGACATGGCATGATTACGAAAACGACGTGGAGTCCAATGTGAAGGATCTCCACGGTCGCATTCACCGAGGAGCCTATCGAGCCAAGCCTTCTCGTAGAGTCTGGATTCCCAAAGCTGATGGTCGAAAGCGGCCACTGGCGGTAGCGTCCTTGGAGGACAAGATTGTCCAACAGGCGGTGCTATGGGTGATTCAGTCGATCTACGAACAAGACTTTCTCGGTTTCAGCTATGGGTTCCGCCCCGGTCGCAGCCAACACATGGCGCTTGATGCGCTAAGCGTGGCATTGACCGACAAGAAGGTGAGTTGGGTACTCGACGCCGATTTGGAAGGCTTTTTCGATTCGATTGATCACTCGTGGTTAATCAAATTTCTGGAGCACCGAATCGGTGACAACCGCATTCTTCGGCTAATACGTAAATGGCTTCATGCCGGTGTTATCGAAGAAGGCGAGCGGATTCCGGGCGAAGAAGGATCGCCGCAAGGGTCAGTGATTTCACCGATCCTTTCGAACGTGTTTCTTCATTACGTCCTGGATCTATGGATCGTATGGTGGCGTCAGCAAAACGGACGCGGCAACATTGTCGTCGTGCGCTTTGCGGATGATTTCGTGGTTGGTTTTGAGCATCAAGCGGACGCAATCGCCTGCCTGGATGAACTCCAGGAGCGCTTTGCTAAGTTTGGCCTCAAGCTGAACGACCAGAAGACTCGATTGATCGAGTTCGGGCGTCATGTGTCTCAGCGCCGACGGCGTCGAGGCGACGGGCGTACCGAAACGTTTGACTTTCTGGGATTCGCCCATCAATGCAGCACGACTCGTACACATGGTCGGTTTACCATTCGCCGGGTGAGCATTGCCAAACGGCTGAGCGCCAAGCTTGCTGAAATTAAACAGCAGCTGCGACAGCGTTGGAATGACTCCGTTGGCGAAATGGGTCGCTGGCTATCGCGGGTCGTGCAAGGTTGGTTGAACTATCATGCCATTCCTGGCAATATGGTTCGCCTTCAGCAATTCGTCCGATGTGTCACCAAGATCTGGCTTCGTCAGCTTCGGCGACGTAGTCAGCGACATCGGTGGACTTGGAAACGAATGGCTGCATTGCGGGACATCTATATGCCACGTTTACGCATCCAACATCCGTACCCACATCAGCGATTTCACGCCCGACTAAAGGCAGGAGCCGTATGAGTGTAACTCCTCACGTACGGATCTGTGCGGGGGGCCGCCGGTAACGGCGGTTCCTACCGCGATAATTCCCGTGTTGGCGAATCCTCTTTTTGCCACGTAACTCCTGTTTTCTAGGGAGTTTCGATGGTCAGCGACGGACAAGTCAAAGAACTGCGTCGAATGATTGCCCAGGGCAAGTCGTTGGCCGCATCATCAAGGATGGCAGAAATGAGTGAGAAAACAGCGCGCGATTATCGGGATGACGATCGTCTCCCTTCGAATCGAAAACAGCCCCGAACTTATCGCACTCGCACCGATCCGTTCGCCGACGTCTGGCCGGAAATTCAGCAACGACTCGAGCAGGAACCACGCCTCAAAGCATACACACTTTTTGGCTGGTTACAGGCCACTCGCCCGGGCGAGTTTGCGGACTCGACTCGGCGCACTTTCGAGCGCCGAGTCTCCCAGTGGCAAGCGCTTCACGGCCCCGGCAAACCCGTCTTCTTCAGCCAGGAGCATCATCCCGGCGCGCTCGCGGCCAGCGACTTCACGGTCTGCAACGAGCTGAGTGTCACGATCGCCGGCCGAAAATTCGAACACTCGTTTTATCATTGCGTACTGACTTATAGCAACGTTGAATCGGTCAGCTTGTGTTTCTCAGAATCGTTCGAAGCCTTGAGCGAAGGCATCCAGAAAGCCTTCTGGGAATTCGGCGGCGTACCTTTGCGGCATCGTACCGACTCGCTCAGTGCGGCGGTCAAAAACCACTCCAGTCGCAAGTCGCACACAGATCGTTACACGGCGTTGATGGCTCACTACCAGTGCCAGCCCCAACGCACCAACGCCCGCTGTGCCAATGAGAACGGCGATGTCGAGTCGTCCAATCGACACTTCAAAGCGCGTATCGATCAAGCGTTATTGCTTCGCGGCAGTCGTGACTTCGCCAGCCGAGAAGAGTACGTTGCCTTGGTCGAGCGGCTCGTCGCCACCGCCAATTCGAATCGTCAACAACGCCTGTCTGAAGAGTTGGCGGAGCTCCAACGGCTTCCCGATCAGCGGCTTGATACGGCTGACTTGTTGCTGGGAATTCGTGTCGGTAAGGGAAGTACGATTCGGGTTCGGACCAACATTTATTCCGTTCCCAGTCGCTTGATCAACAAGCAAGTCGATGTTCGAATCGAAGCCGAGCACATCAAAGTGACTTACCAGGGGCACTCGATTCAGACGATGCCCCGCTTGTTGGGCAAGCAAGGCGTTTCGATCAACTATCGTCATGTGATTGACAGTTTGGTTCGCAAGCCCGGTGCGTTTGCCCAGTACAAATACCAGCACGAGATGTTTCCCACGAGCCAGTTTCGGATGGCTTATGACATTCTCAGTCGCGCCCACGCCTCCAAAGTCGCCGACAAACAGTACGTGAAAATTCTGGAACTGGCCGCCAAGGAAAGCCAGGACGCCGTCGATCATGCGTTGCGAGTGCTGATCGGCGCGGGAGTCGCTGTCGATTTCGAGGTGATCGAGTTGATGGTTCACGACGCAGCCAGTTTGCCGCTGGCGACGCAAGTCAATATCGAGGCGCCTGACCTGAATGAGTTCGATTGTTTGTATTCTACATTTGACAAGGAAAGTCTATCTGATGAGCAAGTTGAAAAACCGATCCCCGAAACGGGCAGCCCCAACCACGGCAGCCTCGAAAGCGACGCCCGGCAAACGGCGATCGACTCGAGCACCCGGCAGGGCAGCGAGCCGAGTGGAACCCGGTCGCGACCAGGAGCTGACTCTGCAGTTTCGCGAATTACGGATGCCGAGCTTTCGGGATCACTTCGCCGAAACAGCAACGCGGGCGGCGACCGAAGGCTTGAGCCACTTGGATTATTTATCGGAGCTGACGACGTTGGAATGCGAAACGCGGCGGGAGGGTCGGATCAAACGGTTGCTGACTCGATCGAAGTTGCCGCTTGGCAAGACGTGGGAGTCATTCGACTTCAGCCGCTTACCGCTGGCCATGACTCGGCAGATGGAAACACTCAAGGACGGTTCGTTCTTGGCACGGCGAGAGAACGTGTTGTTGTTCGGCAAGCCCGGTTCGGGGAAGAGTCATGCCTTGTGTGCGTTGGCCCAGCAGCTGATCTTGCGGGGCCACAGCTTGTTGTTCACGACTTGCGGGATGCTGGTTCAGCAGTTGCTGATTGCCAAACGGGACTTGCGGTTGCCCAAACTGTTCAAGAAACTATCGAGCTTCGAGGGCCTAATCATCGACGACTTGGGCTATGTCCAGCAAAGCCGCGAGGAGATGGAGGTCCTGTTCATGTTGTTGGCCGAACGATACGAGCGAGGCAGTGTGATGTTGACCAGCAACTTGGCGTTCAGCAAGTGGGGTCAGATCTTCAAGGACACCATGACCACCGCGGCCGCGATCGATCGGCTGGTACACCACAGCGTGATCATCGAGATGAATGTCCCAAGTTACCGTATCGAAACCGCAAAGAAGGCCAAACAAAAGAACTCTTCCCGCCAATGACGAAAGAAATAATCAACTTCTTCATCGGGAATTCTAATTGTCGCTAAAGGGGAATTCTAATTGTCGCCGAACATCCGGTGAGAGTGCGATCGAAAGACACCTGGAATCATTGAAAAAAGAACTTTCCAACCTTCAAAAACAAAAATGGGATTGGGAAAAGAGCTGTCAGGAAAAGACCGCAAAGCTTGGGGAAGTTCGAGACAAGATTTCACAGATCAAGAATGCGGTTGAAGCCAAAGGAAGGTTTGATTCAGAAGTGACAGAATTCAAGAAAGCAGAATTTGTCTTTCTCAATTCTGATCAATTTGCGATTGGCCTGAAAGAAAACGACTCTGGATTCCAAGTTGTCGCAACATTGGAAGGGGCAAGCGCAAACAAGTTGATTGAAAAACTCCATGAATGGAAGAAACCGTGCATCACCACTGAAGTAAACCTCACGCTTGAACTTTCTGAACTACTACTCGGCCAACAACTTTCTGCCGACTTAACGAGCGAGGTTCAGAATCTTTGGAAACACCATGTTGCTTTTCCAACCATTGAGGGCGACAAAGCAAGCTTCGTAGATCTGGATAGCAACGAGTACCGCCTTGGATACTACCTTGGCCATGACAACGAATCATTCACCGTTTCTACTCCAGATGCGAAAGAAGAAAACATCCGTCGGATACGAACTGTTCCTGGGACCGCGCATGTTGGCACAGCGGAAAACCTCTGCAGAATCGAGCCGCAGTTTAAGTTTGTAGATTGTTGCACATGTGAAATTGCCCGTCGTTTGTCCGGTAATGCGATTGAAGGTGAACGACCCCTGCTACTATCTTGACGGAAAACAAGAAATACAACCTTTCCTCAGGGAATTTGTTTGTGATTAACGAGGCCGAAGCAACGACATGGCGACCTCATCGCGAAATTTCGCTGGAGGAGCCGGCAAGAGAACTCACGAACCGACTCTTAATAGTAGATTCATTGGACAATAACAGCAGTCAAGCGTTGACTGATGAAGACTCAAGCTATCCCAGCAGCTATCAAATCGATGTGCGTGATCCTTTTTCAATGCAAAGTCATTTGATTCCGCGAGAACTTGTTGAAACAAAGAAATTCATCGAAAGTGCAAAAGATGTCCCAACACCTTGCCTGTTGCAGTACTTCAGCTGGCGCGTGCACCAGAAGACGATGCCGATAGCGGGTTTGGTGACAACAGTTGGTGGAAGCAACGGGGCTTTCGTTTCGAATTCTGATGCAAAAGATCGCCTGACAAGAGGCGATCGAATGTTTATTTTTCGCGTCACACCCGAACCTAACTCGACATACGATTCAGACATTGTCAGTCGATTGCCGATAGACGCAACTGTCTTGCAAGTACAGGAAAACGGCTGTGATATAAATACGCAAGTATCGAACATTCGGACTCTGTGGTCTGATTCAGAGGAGTTGCTCCCCGGTGACATTGTTTGTCCTCCCAATCAGTTTGAAGACCTCAAACTCTTTGTGAGCCAATTTGAATTGCTCCCTCCACCACCGAAAGTGTTCGACGATTTGTCCCTTGGCTCAGAGAGAAGGTTGCGGGAATTCAATAGTCATGGTCGAAACATCATTGATACTTTTGCAATTGATCTTCACAGCACCATGTCCGAGACAGGGTTGAATGTACTGCGATTACAGCCGGGGAATGCCCCTGAATCTGCTACCCATACAATCACCGGAGATATCGAACCCGTTACCCGCCACAGGTTTCAAATATCCGTGAGGCTTCTGGATAAAGATGGTGTTCAGCTAATGACTGGGAGATTCATGGTAGATGATGACTTCTTTTCGGACATGACCAAAGAAAAAAAGAAAAGATGATCCGTACCATTTGTTTCGTCATGTACCGCTGGCTCGCCCATCGCTGGAATATTGCTCAGAAATAAGAAATCGGCACATGTTTGCGGCGGTCAATCAAGCACTGACCGCGATCAAGATCTTGTTCTGATCGGCGTCTTTAAGAACTGCGGCAGGGGTGCCATGGTCACTTCTTAATAATGGCAACGCTACTCCCATTAATAATGGCAACGCTACTCCCACCGTGCTATTAACCGCGATACAATTGCGGCATGGATGGAATCAAAACAAAGACGAAAACTGCCGCTTCTCCTGCCTACGATGAACGATACCGCCGTTACAAAACGGTTATCGATTGCGTGGTCGAAAAGGAAGTATTCGAGCTGGACGAAGTGAAGTCGTGCTGCGCTGAGGAAAAACCCGGATTCGTCACCCGAATCGTCAACGAGCTGGCGGAAAAGGGCTGGATCATCCGTGAGGCAAACGACGCATTCCGCTGGAACAATACCCGTGGAAAATTCATTGCCAATAAATGGCTGGACGAGAAACTCTTTGGCACGCAGATCAAAGTCTCGCCCGAACAGGAACGGCCGCGCGAGAGGTTACTCTCTTGCGGTGCAGAAAACCTGCGGACATCGGAACTGATCGCAATCCTTGTCCGCAGCGGTCGGCCGGGCGAATCTGCGGTGATGGCCGGGCAGAAAACCGCCCGCGCATTCGACGGCAGGCTGGACGATCTTCCCGCTGCCGGTCGGGGCGAGTTGAAATCGATCAGCCATGCGATTGAGAAAACCGCGTATTGCCAGATTATGGCGGGCGTCGAACTCGGTCGCCGAGTTGCTGCTCTGTCCGATGACAAAGTGACGGTCAAGATCAGCTCCAGTGGCGAAGCGATTACGTTTTGCCGCCAGCATTTTTCGAGGATGGCCCTGGATGCGAAGCAGGAGGAATTCCATATTGTGTCGCTCGACACCAAGAACCAGGTCATCGACACTCATCAAATCACAGTCGGCACGCTCGATGCAAGTCTCGTTCATCCGCGCGAAGTTTTCCGTGCGGCAATCAAAGATGCGGCTTCATCGATCATTCTTGTTCACAACCATCCCTCAGGGGATCCGACACCCAGTCCCGAAGACCGCGCCGTCACCAGGCGTCTGGAGGAATCCGGCAAGACTCTGGGTATCGACGTGCTCGACCACATCGTGCTCGGTCGAACCAGTGCCGTGAGCCTTCGTGAATCAGCGTAAGGATTGACGGAGGTCGAAAATCGTTCCGTCACCAGGTGTGGGTCACCGGGATTTACCTTCCAGGACGAAACGATCATGATGCGATCAAAGAAAAACCACGAATGAACACGAATATCTTGACAGTATGAAATTCGTGTCTATCAGTGTTCATTCGTGGTCAAAATCTGGTTTTGTTGTTTGGGCCACCGCCGTCTTCTTTGGTGCGGACCCAGTTGGTGTGGATTCCTCTGCCGTCCAGCCTCCCATTCCATTTTCGGTCACGGACAATGAGAATGGCGCTCATCAGCAGTCACACCATCAGATTCAAGAAAACAAATGGCGGAAACGAAAGAAGTCAGCTCGGTCAATCTGCACCTCAGCGATCCGTACATCGGCACGTCCGAATGGATCGGGCAGGGCGAAGTGCTCAAGCAGGTGCTCGCCTGCTGGCTGGTCGTCGATGACAAAGACATGCCGTTGACCCCGCGACTGGTCGGCGCACCGGGGATTGGCAAGACCGCGCTTGCGATGGCGGCAGCGCAATTTCGAGAGCAGGAACTCTACATTTTCCAATGCACCGCCGACACGCGCCCCGAAGACCTGCTGATTACGCCCGTGCTCGCGGAAAGCGGAAAGATCGCCTATCACGCATCGCCGCTGGTTACGGCAATGATTCGCGGAGGCGTTTGCATTCTCGACGAAGGCAATCGCATGAACGAGAAATCGTGGGCGTCGCTTGCGCCGCTGCTCGACCATCGTCGCTATGTCGAATCGATTGTGGCGGGCATCTCGATTCCTGCCGAACGTGATTTTCGCTGTGCGGTGACGATGAATCAGGATGAATCAACGTTTGAGATTCCCGACTATATTCTCAGCCGGTTGCAACCGACATTGGCTCTGAAGTTCCCGAAACGCGAAGATGAAATGGCGATCCTGCAATACCATCTGCCGTTCTGCAAAGCGCAGATGCTACAGATGACGGTCGATTTTTTGCAGAAGTCACATGAGTTGAAGCTCGATTTTTCGATTCGTGACGGAATCAATCTGTTGCGCTACGCAATGAAACGTATCGCTCAGGATCCGGATCATCCGCTTTCGGCCGACTCCGCATGGCAGGAGGCTCTGGTAAAATGCCTCGGCGACGAAGCGCTGGATCTGGAACGACTGTCCGAAGAGCGCAGCCGGACGCTTGGTGGACAGGCGATGCCGATGGGCTTCGGCGATTTCTTTTTTACCAGCGACGATCCGCTTCATCCTGACGCTGATGATGACGATGACATCCCGTACTAGAAAAGGGTTCAGAAACAGAAGGGTTCAGAAAAGCGCAAGCGAAAACCCTGAACCCTGAACACTTCTTATGATCGACCCCGTTCTCGAAATCGGACCTCACGTCACCGCTTTGCCGGTTGTTTACGGCAACGGTGATTTTGCGTGGGAGGTGCGGCGGTTGATGCAGGAGCATCAGTTTGACTGTGTGGCCGTTCCGCTGCCGCGATCGTTTCAGGACCCGGTCGAGGACGCGATTCTGCAATTGCCGGTTCCTGGTATCGTAATCCAGCACGATCTGCCAGGTGGCTCGATGGCCAAAGATTGGAAACCGGCAGAGACGGAATCGGATTCACGGGGTGATTTTGATGAACTTGAATCAAACAACGACGACGATAATCCCGGAGTCAGCTTCGTACCGATCGATCCGTGCCAGAGCGTAATCGCAGCGTTGCGTGTCGCGATTGGAGAGCGGATCCCGCGCCGTTTTGTCGATCTGGAAACGTCGCAGTATCGCCCTGCGACGCGCGTCTATCCCGATGGTTATGCGCTAAAGAAAGTATCGATTCAGCAATACGCAGCGGCAGTCCTTCCGAGTCTGTCGGCTCCTCGCGGCAACGCCCAGTGGCAGCAGCGGATCCGGTTCATGGCGTCGCGGCTGAGAGAGTTGTCCGTTGACTTCAACAAAATTCTATTCGTGACCAGCGTGCTCGACTGGCCGTGGGTCCGGCAGGCGTTTCTCGATCCGGACCTCAAGCGTCCCGAAGAGCAGCCGTCAAACGATCCGGCTCGTCACGAGGTCAAACCGGAGACGCTGTATTTCCTGCTGGGTGAGTTGCCGTTTATCACCGATCTTTATGAAACGGCTCGATCGGAACTGGGAGACGATGCGAATCTTTCGATCGATGGCGTAAAAGAACTGCTGCTTTCTTCGCGTGATTCGTATCAGGCAGAGTACAAGAACCGGGCTCGCCGGATCACGCCGAAGATTCTCGTTCAGTGTTTGAAGTACATTCGCAACCTGACACTGATCGAACACGGCATAACGCCGCAGTTGGCGACAATCATCACGGGCGCTCAGCAGGTTGCCGGTGACGGATACGCACTCAGTGTGCTGGAAAAGGCCAAGGAGTATTCGCATCTTCGCGATCTGGAACTGCCGGAAGTTCGGATGGGAATCGACCGGATCGGTTTCGCAGATGGAGACAATTTGAAATCGGCAAACCGTTTGCCCGGACCGCCGGTGATCTGGACGCAACTGGAACTGATCCCGAAACCGGACCACGACCGGCAGAAGGAATGGAAACAGAAATGGAATCCCCACTCTCAATGCAGCTGGCCGCCGGAAGACGAACTGATTGAAAATTTCCGCCGCGCTGTCTTCGATCGGGCGCGCGAGGTCATGGGTGAAGATCTGGCGAAGACGGAAAAATTCACGACCAGTGTGAAAGACGGCATCGATATTCGTGACACCGTCCGCCATTGGTATGACAAAGAGATCTACGTCAAAGTTCTCCCTCCAGCGCGCGGACGTCTGGATTGCGCTGTGATGTTGTTCGATTCTCCGGCCGACCCACGCAATTATCCATGGCGGACGACCTGGTTTGCTGAACACGAAAACGAGTCAACGCTCGCCTTCTTCGCAACGAATTTTTCGGATCAGCCAGTCGGACCCGGGATCTGTCTGGCGAACTACGGAGGGGCGCTGTTTCGATTTCCGCCAATCGCAATTCCGGACATCTGGCACGACCCGCGTTTGAATTTCACAACAACGCTGGAAGAGCGGCTGCTCGCCGCCGCTTGTCTGCACAGCGACTGTCCGCATGTGGCGCTGGTAAGCCCCGGCGTTCCCGGCCCCGCATGGAAGTATCTCGCGCGCCGGTTCAAGAAAACATGGATCCATCTGCCGCTTTCACGATTCAGTGACGAAACGGTTCAACAATTGCGCATGGTACATGTACTTAACGGAAAACAGGTGCGCAGTTATGCTGCGGACTTCATTCGGCGGTCTTAACGGCAACTCCGCACGGAATCTCCGCACGGAATCTCCGCACGGAATCTCCGCACGGATCTCTTTAAAACTGATAGGAGATGATAACGATGGACAATCTCGAGTTGTTTCACAACCTGATCAACCTTGCAGCAGCTGACGGAAAATTTGCGTCGGAGGAAATTCGTTTTCTTGCTGCCCGCGCTGAACAATGGAACATCGCGGACGACGAATTCGAATCGGCTCTGGCAGGCTTGAGCGAGGGGAATCTCGAACTGAACATTCCGGAATCGGATGAGGATCGTGTTCAGCTGATGAAAGAAATGTTGAAGCTGATGGCCGTTGACGGCGAACTGGCCGATATGGAAAAACGGCTTTGTGCCGAAGCGTCCGCCAAGATGGATTTCACGAGCAACCGCTTTGAAGAGATTCTGGATGCGGTACTGCGGGGCGAGTGAAACAACCCTAGCGACGCAATCGTTGCTCGCTTACAGTCCCCTCAGGCAATGGCCGGCGATCCCGTTCGCGCTGGACAAGCCGCTCCAACCGACCGCGACCTGTGCGAATCCTGCGGGAGAAATCGGGTTCGTCATAGTATTGTTCGGCCAGTTCGTTGACTCTTGCGATTGCGCGCAAATCCTCAAACGGGACTGACTGAGGCAACAGTTCCAGTTCGTACGCGTAACGATCGGAAAACCCGGGCAGCAGCACGCGCCAATTGTTCAGGATTCGGTCGTCCGCAACCTGGTTCACGTGACCTGCCAGGTTGGTTGTGCAGTTGTTGGTGAACGAGTGATAAAACTCAGGCTCTTTTGCGAGTTTGTTTGCGCGATCGAGCACGTCTACGAAGAGTTTTCTTGCAGCTTCGGGTGAAGCGACGGTCGGATATACGTAGACGTCCGATTTTCGGTGCCGTGTTCTCAGCCGGATCACGTCACGCTCGTCGGCCAGAACGTAGATCAGCTCGAACTGGCGACTCGTCCCAAGCGCCGCGTTAAACTTTTCACCCTGCTCGCGACGGGTCTCGATCGAAGCCGCGATGTACGTCCCGTCGCTCAACTCGAAACTCAACATCGTGTGGGCAAGCGAGGGCGTAGCGTTGAACGGAACCACGATAAAGTCAACCGACTGAATCTCGTCCATTGAAATCTCGCGATCGTAGTAGTCTGTGACGAAATCGCTCGTAGAAACATATTCACAGTTGCGGATATTTTTGATTTCGACGCGACCGTTTTCCAGCACTCTCGAAACGGGCATTTTCGCCAGCTCGGGAGACCATTGCCGATGGTTGGACGGCAGAATCCGGTCGCGCGGCGGGTTGATCTGCAAAGGCTTGCAGCCCGACTGACTGGCGATCACCAGGATTGCCAGAACAAACAAACAGCGCATTCCCGGTTGTTTTGTAAAACGAATCAACACTTATTTTCCATCCGTTGTAAACGATCCACTCCTGATTCCCTGAACGTGAGTCCACTGGTCGGAGGGGCGATACTGAATCTTTCCGGCAACGATATGCTGACGATTGCCACCGGGAACCGGGCTGTACCAGAGGTTGGCGTCTGTTCGCGGAGTTCCCTCGATGACCATCATGTCGTTGGCTTCGGTATAGCGGACACTCTCGGCAGTCGCTTCAAACGTGTCGGAGACGATGTGCGCGTTTCCGATCGCAACCAGTTCGTTGCTCGGTTCGGCAAGGTCACGTTTCTGCCAGCGATCAACATCAATCCGGTCGCACGTCAGCTTGACCGCGCCCGCCGGAAGCGCAGTCACGCGATCCGGATCGATCGAGGTTTCCCAGTCGTGTACGGTCCCGTGAACGGTTCTGACATTCCGTTCGATCCGGAACCGGTTGTCCGCGATGTTGCCGGAAAACGGCCCGTCAAAGTTGATTTGGACGTACGTGATTTCGTTTTCGGTCTTCCGCTGCTGCGAAACTCCCGGAGCTGCAATCGTCATCGAAGACGAGCCTTTGGACCGGTTGATAATGGTACCCGGTCCATGAGCCGTGAGGTTTTTTCCTCCGGACACAACATTTGCGTTCGGGACAATGAATTGCAGATGCTCGGTTTGCCGGCCCTGCCCGTCGAACGTGCGGTTGTCGATAACGACTGGTTCCGTGTTCGCGTCTCCATGGCTGGCAAGTCTCGTTCCGTTGTTCCCCGGCAACCGGTTTGTAAGAACCAGCTGTTCGATTTCCGTCGCCTGACCATTACTGTCAACTGCACCGGCACCATTGCCGTTTTGTGGATCACTAAAGTCTATCGGGCGTTTGAGCGTAACGTCCAGATACTGGCCTCGCGATCCGGTTCTCCGTTCCCCTCCGTCGTCCGTTGGCTCCCGCGAAGCCATCACGACGTCGCGTTCGATCCGTATCTTGCTACCGTCGAACGCCATTGAGCCCAGCCACGACACATCAATCGAATTCAGACCAAGCAATGACATTTCGCCAGCGCCATCGACCCACAACCGATTGGCTTGCTGGTCGAGGTTAATCGATGGACCGGCCAGTTTAAGGTCACCCGCGTCAACAACCGCGTTTTGACCGGCCGAACCCGTTACCGCCAACCAGAACATTTCACCGGTTTGAGGCAACATGTGAAGGCTAGCGCCGGAAATTTTCAACGGTGCCCCTGCACCGGCAACTCGCACTTCGTTGACCAGAACATTGCCGTCGATTCTTAGTTCCACGACGGGCGAGCCAAGATCGAATGCGCCCAGAGAAATATCGACATGATCGCCATCAAACCGGAACCGCCGGTTAGTGTTTTCGCTCGCTACCTGGTTCTGTTGGGCGAACGGCCGCATCGTCGTATTGACCGGACGCATCGTGTACGTTCCTGCCGCCAAAGACTCATGAGGAAGATAGTTTGGTTCCGAAGTTTCGGTTTCCGAACGGGCGTGAGCCGGTTCGACCGTTGACCAGCCCGCGTTCTTCTGGCCCGGGTTCATCTGGCCTGAACCAGTAATCATGGGATTTGCTTCGTGAACACCGGCAGTCGTTTCAAACCGGGTGAGCGGAGGGCCGCGAGTTGAAACTCGATTCGAGGAAACTCTTTGGTTTGATTCGTACGAATCGCGGGACAACGAATTCGATTGCTGTTCGAATTGTTGCTGTTCAAAATTTGGAGCTTCGTTCGGCTCTTCGGCCGGCAGTTCAAACTGATTGGACGGCGTTGTCGGTGTAACCGCAGGAGTTGCCGGTGTAATTCCGGGCGGAAAAGTTCCGGGCGGAAAAGTTCCGGGCGGAAAAGTTCCGGGCGGAAAAGTCCCAAGGGCGGGCCAGTTTGCAACCAGCTGCCGGGCAGTTCCGGAAACCTGTGGCGATTCGATCTCCACATTCCCTTCGGTGAACAACCTCGACGGAATGTAGTCTCTATCGGTAGATTCCTGACCGGTCGCTGGATCGCGCTTTGCGATTTGCCACAGCCAGAACTTGAGATGGTCAGCCGCGATCCGTGTGACCGGGTCTAGCTGGACCTGCGTGCCGCCGTCCATTTGAATCAGCTGTTGTCCCTCGTCCGTCGATCTGACCGTCAGACTTGTCTGCCAGTGCGCCTGAAAGCTCTTTTGCTGTTTTTCAGCTGTTTGCATCTGCGTCATCTGCCCCGGACCGGTCGCATCAAGCGGGCCGAGCGATCCGTCTTTCGGCATCACGTATTTGAAACTTCGGGCAGCGAATCGAAATTCGGGGCTGGAAAGCAGAACGCCGTTTTGTCCTTCAACGTTGACAACTCCCGTCGCGAGATTGTAGTCCACACGTTCACCTTCAAGCGCCGATTTGCGAGAAAGTGCATTGAGCCTGGCAGGTGATCCGACCGCGATCATCCGTTTTAGATTCAATCCACCTGGCCCTTTCGACCTGTCCGGATTCGCGGATGCGTTCTGCTCTGAAAGGTCGTCCTTCTGAGTATCAAACAACAACGTCAGCCGCTCACATCGAAGGTTGTCTCCATTCTGGTCGTCCTGTCGAACATGGACGTTGTCATTCAAAACTGCAGTGTTGGAGTCAAAGTCGAATACAAATGATCCGTCGCAGCTGACGTCGATCGGCGCGCGATCGCCATCCTGGTTGGTTCCGGAAAGTAACTGGCCTACCGAACGTTTATTCGGTTCCAGTTCACTGACATTCGGCTGGAATTGTCGCAGCGGGCCTTCATCCGGCTCAAGTCGTAAATAGTTCAGCTGCACCAGTTCGATTTTGCGAACACCGGAAATATTTGAAAGGTCGCCCGCTCCGGGCCCTTCCGCGCCGTTGACGAGATCGATCAGCAGGTTGCGGCCTCGACCGCGATTGCGCCCGAACTGAAAATCAACTTCCTCCAGCGTGAACACTTTTTGCTGATCGATTTGCACGTTGCTGGTCAGGATATTCAGTGAATCGTCTTTTTCCGCAGACGAAGGCGGGCGATAGATCGCAACCTGTCCGGCCAGCTGAGCCTGTTCGAGTCGCCCACCTCCTTCACTGCCTATTCCCGGTGCGCCGTCCAGTTTCAGTCGCGCACCTTTTACCGCGCGAAGGACCGTAGGCGGACCGGCAGCGTCCTCTTGTGATGCGAGGATCATCGTAAACGGAAACACGTCGATCATCCCGTTATCGAGTCGCTGGTAGTCCTGAAAAAGAATCTTGCCCTGCGGCGACTTCAGGACTTTGCATTCCTGAATCTCCCACGCATCATCTGGAAACAGCCACGCGAACTGCTCGATCATCGCGGACGTTGGATCTTCGCGGGGAGCCTGGTCGACTACTTCCCGTTTGATCAGGTTGGGAGGGCCTTCGATTTTCGGAACGGCATATTGCGAGTAGCAGGCATAGGCGGCGATCGTCGCTCCCAGGCTCAACAGATAAAGGGCAATTGGATTGATTCGTCCCGACAAAACTCGAATTCCTTTCCGCTGTTTTGCAATCTGGTGCATGTTGACAGAGTTTTTCAGATGTAATTTCGCAGCAGATCATCCCACCGCTTTTGACTCTTTAGGATTGTCTCAATCAGCTCCCGAATCGCGCCTTGACCGCCCGCACATTTGGTGATCATGTGCGCAGCTTCTCTCACCTCGGTCGCGCCGTCTGAAACCGTGGCTGCCATCCCAACATGATTCAAAAGCCGCAAGTCAGACAGATCATCGCCGACATAGCAAACCTGCGCTGGTGCCAGTCCCAAATCGTCAATGATTCGCGATCCGACGGGAAGTTTGTCCTCGGATCCCTGACGCACGATTTCGACACCCAGCTCCGCCGCACGAAGTTTGACGATATGAGAACTGCGGGCAGTGACGATCCCGAACCGATGTCCTGCTTTTTGCCAGAGCTTGATCCCAAGTCCATCACGAACGTGGAATTTTTTGGTTTCAATTCCCTGGTTGTCGTAGGTAATTCCGCCATCCGTCAGTACGCCGTCCACATCGGTGAGAATCAGCTCGATTGCCTGCATTCTCTTGTCCAGCTTCATACGTACGCCCGCGATTGAGGTTCGAAGATGTGTTTATTGATTCGAAGCTGCATCCAGATTCGGAGTTCTAGTTCCTGGTGTAATAAGTTCTAGTTCCTGGTGTAATAAGTTCTAGTTCCTGGTGTAATAGTAGAGCCAAGACAAAAATCCAGGCTCGGATTCTAGGTGTCGCTGGAATCGAGAGCAACTCGAAGGTTGCCCTCACGATGCGCGAAAGAAGATGCTAGCTCAGGGCCATTGCTAGCTCCTGTCTCGCGAAGCGACAAAAAAGTAACCCGGCTTGATGCGGAACGTCTCAACCAAAATTGCATAGAGGGCTGGAACAACAAACAGCGTTAGGACCGTAGCGACGAGCAAGCCATAGATCATCAGCCAGGCTAGACCTTCCCATAGCGGACCACCAGAAAGCGCCAAGGGTATAAGACCTCCAACGGTCGTTGCCGTCGTCAGGAAAATCGGCAGCATTCTTTGCTTGCCGGCGTCGATCAGACATTGTCTGAATTCTGCTTTTGTGATTCCTGAAATCGGCCCGCTTCCATCGCCCTTACCAGCTTGCCGCTTGATCAGAATATCAGCAAACTCGATGAAAATAATCCCCGTATTCAACACGATTCCGAACAAGGAAAGCAGGCCAAGCTGCGGCATGAAACCGAGCGGATTGTCAGTCAACCACAGTCCAAGCCACGCTCCCGTCATCGCCATCGGCAACGTCGCCAGAATCATCAGTGTCTTTGACCAGCCGTTGTACATGATGACCAGAATCAAAACGATTGCCAGAAACGAAACTGCAAACGACGTTAACATCTGTGTCGAGGCACTTTGGCTTTCTTCAAGCGAGCCACCGACCTCAATCCTGAATCCAGTTGGCAGGCCCGCCTCAATTTCCTTCATTTCCTCAGAGTTCATGATCGCATTAACAACATCGTTTCCGGAGACTCCGTCTTCGACTTCTGCCTTAACCTCGATCGTGCGATTCATGTCTCGACGTTCGATCTTTACGGGTTGCCAGCTGGGAATTGCCTTGGCGATCGAGTTCAGCGGAAGTTTTCCGTTTTGACCTTCAACATATGCCGTATCAATTCCCGACAGGTCTTTGCGTTGGTCAGCCGCCAACCGAAAGTAAACCGGAATCGTGTGATCGCCCTCGCGAAACGTCGAAAGTCGCAAGCCGCTGTAGTAGGCGTTTAAGGTATCCGCGACGTTCGAGTTGGACACGCCTGCGAGGTTGGCCTTCTCTTCGTCGATATCCAGCGAAATCTGGAATCCTTCGACGCCCCAGGAGTCACTGATGTCCCGGGTACCTTCCTGTTCCTGAACAAGGCTCTTCACCTTCCGGGCAACTCGCCTCAGTTGTTTGATATTTGCAAAGCCGTCACCCGATATGCGAAGGACAACCGGTTCGGCGGGCGGTCCAAGCGAAAGAGCTTTCGGAACAACTCGAGCACCCGTGATCGGCATGATGCCCAGATCCGGATCGCCTTCGTTGGTAACGCGTCTGATGTCGCGAATAAAGTCGGGCGTCACATTGCCGCCGGTGGTCCGAATCAAAATGGTTGCAACATTCGATGCAGGCGACGGTGGACTGACCGCAAGCGCCCATCGCGGTCCTCCTCCTCCTCCAACCATCGATCGCATGACGCGCAGACGCTCGATCTCATTTCCTTCGCCGTCGGTGGACAGACTCAGTTTTCGAATCGCGACTTCGAGTTGTTTAACGACATCGTTCGTTTGTTCGATCGTGGACGTTTCGGGAAGAATGACATCAACAAAAAACTGATCGCGGCGATCCTGCGGAAAAAACTCACTACTCACCGGCAGCTGCATTGCGAGATAGAGAAGTCCGATCGCGCCCGCCACGACCAGCCACTTGAATTTAACGGCCACGCGAGCCGCTACGCCATACATCCGCAAGATCAGGTTTTCATCCGGCTCGTCGCTGGCTTCGGGAAGGTTTCCGGCGTTCGGTTTCTTGCGTAGTACCCGTCCTTTGAGCGAGGTGAACGCATTGCCTGCTGCAAAGCTCAGCCAGGGCAAAGGTGCCGACGGTACATTTGGATTTTTGGAGCACGAATAAGCAGCGCGGCCAGAATGACACAGATCGTCATCGCAAACAGCCAGCTGACAAGCAGTGTTGTCGAAAGCGTGACCGGAGGCTGTAGACGTACTCGGCGCTTCCGCCTTTGAGGGCCAGCAACATGACGGCGGTCGATCCGAAATCGTCATTGACGACCGGGCGAATGTTGTCAGCTGGCATCTTGACCAGACTTGCCCCAGACATTCTGAATGTCTGTCACAAAGCAGTTCGATGTCATCTCTGAAATTCCCGCGTTGCGGAAGTTCGACGTCATCCTGCTCTCGTTCGCCACTGGAATCGCAATTTTCGTTGACAGCAGGAGTCGAATCAGAATCAGCCGGACACTCAGAGAGCATTGCCATCATTTCAGATGTCTGTTCCGGTGACAGACCGCCATTCTCGCTTTCGAGAAGACTCAATGCGTCTTCGCCGAACGCCGCCGAAATCGCTTGACGCAATTCATCATCGAGCGGGGAATTCTGCGACGCTTAATTCGCGTCCGACATCAGCCTAGCTCCAGGTTTGCTGAAGTTCGTTCACGAAAACAGCCGTACTCTGATCGATTTGCTTGCCGAGTTCTGTATCAAGCCCGGCAAGAAGTACCGCGTGATAGAACGTCGCAGCGCAACCGCGAGTCAATGCTTCACCCAGTTTTTGGTGTGATGCGAGAATATCGTCGGATTCCTTAACATTCCAGAACGCTCGAACGATCGACTTCGTCAACGGACGCGACTTCAAGACTTCGTCATAGGCATGACTGTAGGCCATTGCCCGTTGAACTTCCTCGTTTGCCTGTTCAGCAGCCGATCCGGTCAGATAGGTCTGATTGAATTCAGCAAGTTTTCGGAGCATCTTCCGCCCGGTATCAGCGGAGTCGTCGATGAAATCATCGCTCGCCTTTTCTTTGGCTGATGCAAACAGGTTTTCCAGCTTACGGATCAGATCAATGCATGAGAGTTCAAGTTCATCCCGATCAAGCTCGGGAGTTTGCTCTTGCTGCCGTTGCGATTCAGCGCCGGAAACATTATTGCTTAAAGATGAAGTGTTGTTCATAACAAGGCTCTGGTGTTGTAACGGGACTTGGTTGTGCTGACTGGATCCGGTGTCTTGCTAAAATCCAGTTGATGCATTGACGCGTGATTCTGTTTTGCCTGCAAACAGGCACGGTTCATTCGCTGCTCGAACGGGATCGCGGCTGGCTTAACCGAGTACAAATGTGAGATATTCTTTCACTTTGGCAATCAAATCCGCGGACTCAAACGGCTTTGAGATAAAGTCGTCGCACCCGTTCATCTTGCCGCGAAGCTTGTCGAACATGTTCTTACCCGAGAGCATGACGACCGGAATCGAACTTGTCCGCTCATGCTTCTTGATGTGAGCACACAGTTGATAACCGTTACGCTTCGGCATGTTGATATCGGTCAGGATGAGGTCCGGCAACGTCTCCGCAAGTATGTTGACTGCTTCCAGCCCATCCTCGGCAGTGATCACTTCGTAGCCTTCGCGTCGAAGGGTCAGAGAAACGAGTTTCCGGACCGCAGGACTGTCGTCGACACAAAGTACAATCGGTCTTGGGTCGGGTTCCGCGTCATTCACTGACGAGGGAGTTGTCGTTTCGGTCGACTCAGAAAACTTGGCTTCCAGTTCCGATCTGATTTCTTCCGCAAGCGTTTCGACATTTTCTTTGACTTCTGTTTCAAACAGCTCGTCGTTGTCATTGGATGCAACAGGTGTCGTCTCGTTGGCAAGTTGGTGGGCGGCTTCCGTCGAAAGTCCGGTTTCGTGTTGTGCCCCGAGTTCCACCGGTGTTTCGAAGTCAACCAGATCAACGGTTTCTAATTCAGCCGAAAGTTCTTCGACGATGAAGACTTCCTTATCGTCGGCGACGATGTCATGACAAAAGAACTCCAGGCATTCGTCGTTGTCGCCCGATTCAACTTGAGCATTGATTTCAACAGGTGGATCGCAAAGATCAAAACAGTCTTCGCCGGCATTGTTTTCAACGGAGTCGACTTTCTGAACATCTTCAGCCAGCAACTCTAATTTTTTGGCCAGTCGGTCCATCTCCTCTTCTGCGGCGAGACGTGCGTTGTCTTCTTCATCCTGTTCGGATTTGATTTCGCCGGCATCGGGTTCCAGTTCGTTGCCGAAGGCTTCTTCTTTGCCAACGGTCTCCTCTTCGCTCGCGGCTTCTTCTTTGCCAACGGTCTCCTCTTTGCTAGCGGCTTCTTCTGCCTTTGCAGCTTGTTCTTCGAGTCGTTGTGCCTCCGCGAGGCGAACTTCTTCTACGAGGCGTACCGCTTCCAGCCGTTCCTCTTCGCGACGAGCTTCCAATTCATGTTGTTTCTGTTCTGCTTCAATCCGAGTTTCTTCTTCAAGTCGCGCCTCTTCGGCCAAACGAGCTTCCTCTTCAAGTCGGGCCTCTTCGGCCAGGCGTGTCTCTTCCGCCTCACGCGCCTGCACTTCGGCGAGACGGGCTGGCTCTTCAGCCAGCCGCTGCTGCACTTCAGCATGTTGTTTGGCTTCGATTTGGTTGCGGGCCATTTCGTTGATGCCGTGAATCCAGGTTAGTCCTGCGACGGCAGTCCGATTGCAGGGATCAATTTTCAGCGCTTGTCGCATCGAAACTTCAGCTTCCTGCAACGAATCACAAGTCCAGGCTTCCATCAGCCAGGCGTCGACGCGGTGATTAGTTTCTGGAAGTGCAATATTGATTTGTTCTCGAGCCAATTCGCGGTTGTCGGCCAATATTGCGTTTGCCACATCATTCAAGTTGCTGTCGTATTCGTGGTTTTGATTCATCATCGTGCGCTTTTTTTGGTTAGGGTTGGCCTATTGCCCGATCTGCTACAGCCGGTTTTTTGCGGCAATCTGCCCACAATTCCGGCAATCACCGGAAGCCTAGGTTTCACTTAAGCACCTTGCACTGGAAAATTTTAGATTCACAACACCCGGAATGCAGGCCGTAACCGGCGCAGCTCCGACATCCGGAATAACCGGCGAAAAGAGCTGCCGGAGGACTCGCTTCGCGTTGGCCAAAAACTCGCCGGCGCAACTCGAGAAGCAGGTCATTGGGAGCGATAAATGCGATCGCCGGATGAGTGCGATTGAGAAATCACGGCAGCACGCCGCAACCTGACGATTGGCTGGCCGTCGGGCTTAAATTCCGCTCGACGCCAGCGACTTCAGCCCGGCTTCCAGGGTCTCGCATAGCCGGTCGATCTCGGCCCGCGTCGTTACCGTCGAGAGTGCAGCTGAACATGTGTTGATCATCATGCAGCCGTGGTCGTACATGTAGTTGACCAGCCGTCCGACCCTCGCCGCTTCATCCCTGGTCTGGTAATTCGAGCGGTATTCCGCCCCGTGCGATGATTTCAGATGAAGTCGGAACATCGAACCCGCACCCGTCACACACGCGGTTGCGCCTGAAGCCGCAATCGCCGTCTTGACAGTCGATCGCGCGTAATCACCAAGCTCGTTCAACTTGGTGACAGCCTGATGATCAAACAACTCCATTGCCACCATTCCGGCAGTCATCGTAATCGGATTTGCAGAAAACGTTCCGGAATGAGGAAACGGCAGATCCGGCCGCGACGGATCAAGCACGCTCATCAGCTCATCACTTCCCGCCAGCGCGCCGACAGGAAAACCACCGCCGATGATCTTTCCCATCGAAGTCAGATCGGGACGAATGTCATACCATTCCTGCGCTCCGCCAAATCCCATCCGGAACGTGATCACTTCGTCATAGACCAGCAGCACATTGTTTTTCGTCGTCCACTCTCTCAGCCATCGTATGAACTCTTCGCTGGCCCGAATCAACCCGACCCGGTGAGGCAGCGGATCGATCAGCACACAGGACAATGTCTCAACGTGTTGATCGAGAATCACTTGCGAACGTTCAGTATCATTGAACGGAATCACCACCACGTCATCCAGAGCGCTGCGCGGGGTTCCTTCGGCGACCGGGACACTCGACGGTGCAGAATCGCTGCCCCAGTTCTCCGGCGCTGACTTCTGGCTGACCTCGGCGTAATCGTACGTCCCGTGATAGGCGCCTTCGGATTTCGCGATCTTCGGCCGGCCGGTGATTGCCCGCGCAGCCTTGATCGCCGCCATGACGGCTTCGGTGCCCGAGTTCATAAACCGGATCTTGTCAAAGCCCGGATTTCGGGAACATAGATGCTGGGCGAACCGGAGTTCAGCTTCGGTCGCCAAGGTGAACGCCGTGCCGCGTTCGAGCTGTTTGGCGACGGCTTCGACAATTTGTGGATGAGCATGGCCATGAATCAACGACGCCATGTTGTTTGCGAAATCGATCCGCTCAACTCCGTCGATGTCAGTGACACGACAACCCGCCCCGTGCGAAACGTAATCGGGATGCGGCTTGCGATAGATCGTGTTGCGGCTGATTCCGCCGGGGAGAACCTGACATGCCTGCTGGTAAAGTGCGTGACTGCGTGATGTTGTTTTTGCAGGGGTCATAGGTTCGTCATGAATTCGCGGAGAAAGAGTAGCGTTGGCATCCTGCCGACGAGAGATCTAGTTCTTCGGGCGTAGTTACGGACGAGTAACGTCGGCAGGATGCCAACGCTACTTCTGATGCGCAGTGGACGAGGCTACTTCTGATGCGCAGTGGACGAGGCTACGAGTCCTGTTGCACGGCAAACCGGCAAGGACTCGTGACCTCGTTCAGTACCCAATCGCCAGATCGGGGTTTGACATGCGTTCTAGTAAAATCCGGGCTTCGCTTCATCAGCTGACTTCGGAAACAAGCCGGCTTCGTCAAAAATTACACGGTCCTCGTAGTCATTAAACCAGATCGCCTCCGGATTGCGACCGGCAATTGCAATCTGACCTTTGTTCTTCGCATTAGCTACGCCGCGCATCAGTTTGAAAATCACGACACCGTTTTCACCACCCGGCACTGACATTGGATCGCTGGTCACGGCGACGACTTCCGCCTTACCCTTGAAATGTGTAATCGAAAGCCGCGCGTGTGCTTCGACGCCGGAAAGCCCCTGCTGGGATTCATTGAGGATTCGCCAGGCTTCTTCGATCGGCACGTTGAATGCCCGGTGCCCGACAATATCACGCCCGCAAAAATAATAGTGATTCTCGACTCCGTTTCGCTTCAGCTCACGCTGTTGAATCCGCAGCGCGTCAGGATCGTCGTTGATCCCTTTGATGATCGGTGACTGGTTGTCGATATTGACAAACGCCCGGCTCGCCAGCCGCTCGACACTCCGATGCGTGTTTTCCAGCCAGAGCAAACCACCGCGCGGATCGACAATGTAGTTCCCGTCGACATCTTTCTGTAGAAACTCGTCGGGATGGTTAAAGTGAACAACGATTCGCAAGTTGATACGCGGATAACCGGCGTGGAAGTTGTCGAGCATTTCAAAGAACGCATCGTCGAAGCGATCCGGAAAAAATGCCAGCTCCTTGGTACCCAGCCGGATTGATTCGATACCCGCTTCGGCCAGCGACGACCACCAGTTGGCGATCATCCGGTTGCTCAACACCATCGGGTCACCGCCCGACATTAGAATTTCGCGCAGCCGTTCACGATTCGATTCCGGATGCCTTCCGCCGTTCGCGTCGACCGCCAGATTGTGCTGGATCACGTAATCACAAATCTCGTCGACCCTGGCCAGCCCTTTCGGAGCCATCGCGCCGTCGGCACGCTCAATCTCTTTACGAGCAATCAGCTCTTCGCGATAACAGAACCGGCAATGGGCGGAACAAGTTGACGCGACATAGATTAGTCCCAGTTCGTATTTGTGAATCAGGCCCTCGACGGGTGAATAGCTCATCTGTTTTCCGGGATCCTGAGAACCGGCAAGGTCGTTGGTTTCGGCTGGACTGGCCTTGATCAGTTGTTGCATCGGCAGGCTGTTTTTCGCCTGTTCGAAATAGTGTCGGGTAATTTTGACCGGCATCCGTGTTTCGACTTCGCGATCAGTCCCCTCAAGAGAAACAAGCGCCTGAAGTTCGTCGGCTGAATAGAAGCCTTGCATGTCTTCGGGCACTTTGCCATCGACGAATTTGCCGATTCCCGCTGTGATCTGGCGATCGTATTTTCCTTTTTCAACGGTTTTCAAAAACGCCTGCTGTTTTTCAGAAGGAGCAAATTGCTGAGCTATCGACATGATTCGTCCGGTATGAGTTTATTGAGTACGTTCCTGGAACCCGCAGCGTTTGCAAGGACCGCATCGGCTTCGACCACGTCTTCGCTAACGCATCGGGTTTCCAATTGAGAAACATGCAACCGGATTACAATAGTCAGCATTTGGAAAAGTAACAACACGATCTACGCACGAATCGACAGATGTTGGTGTGAGAGTCCTCACTCGGACAGGGCTGCGTCCAATTCCCCATGGATCGCCATCAATCGTTTGTACTTGACGAAAAGTGTGTCGTAATGAACTGCGTTTTCTTCTTCCGGCTCAAATCTCATGCCCGCGTCTCCACCAAGGCTGTCGAGAAAGTCAGGCCAATCACGTCGTTTTCCGGCAATCCAATCGTACCGAAAACGTGCAAGGATCGCCGCGCCCACTGCAGTCCCTTCCTCAGCACCTGCCGGTAACGTCACGGGAGTGCGAAATACGTCGGCAAGAATCCTGGCCAATTCCGGGGTTCTTGTCAGCCCGCCCGACAAGACGATTTCGGTTCGCGGAAAACCCTGTGCATCGAGTACCTCGCTGCCGATTCGAAGATTGAATATCGTCGCCAATAACGCGGTTTTGACGGCATTGCCCGCCGTCGCATTTTCGGAATTCAAACCGACCAGCATCGCAGTTCCGCCGCGCATGACGCTCAGCCCCGGTTCGTCGTCCATAAACGGCAGCGCGATCAACCCGCCGCAATCCGCATCGGCATCCAGCGCTTTTGAAATTACATCGGCGAAACTTCCCTTGTTCGCATCGACAAACATTTTCACGACGCTGTTCATGAACGTCGTCCCGTTTCGCAGCCAGACCATGTTGATCGGCATTCCGTCGGGAGCGCAAAAGTGATCGACTGAATTGCTCACTCCATTGAATGTGCGGTCGCCGACCGAGTTCGCACAAACCGAAGTTCCAAAACTGCACGACACCGTCCCCGCGCGGCCGATCAGCGAACCGGCAAGGGCTGCAGGCTGATCCCCTTCAGCCGGAGCGACCGGTATTCCCCGGTCGAGTCCAAGTAACTTTGCTCCTTCGGCATTTAACACGCCTCCGTCCTGTCCGGCACGCTGAACATCGGGCAGCAACTCGCCGATCGGTTTTACGTTTTCGGATTTCGTCAGATCGTTGAATGACCGCAACAGCCGCGCATCAAATTCCAGCGTCTGCTGATCGATCGGAAACATTCCTGCCGCGTCACCAATTCCGAGATTCCACTGACCCGATAATCGCAACGCAATCCAACCGGCGGGCGTCGTGATGCGCGCGGTTTTCGCCGCCAGCACCTTGTGATTGCGAATCGTCCAGAGCCAGCGGGCTGCTGTGATTCGCTTTGGCATTTTCACCCCGAATCGCTCAGTCAGTTCGGCGCCCTGGGCCTCATTTCGCGCATCGCACCAAAGCCGAGCCGGACCAAGCGAGTTGCCGGATTCATCAGCCAGGACCTCGCCGTGCATCTGACCCGAGATTCCGATCGCAAGCACTTCAAACTCAGCGTGGTTCGTTCCCCGCATCGTTTCGCGCAGGTCCTCCATCGCATTGCTCAACGCGGATTCCCAGTCACCCGGATTCTGTAGGTAGCAACCTTCGGCCAGATCGGGCAACATGTCGTAGCCACCTTCGCCAGTTGCAATCACATTCAGTGTCTCATCGCAAAAAACGACCGACAGGCCTTGAGTGCCCGCATCAATTCCCAGAAATCCCTTGATCGTCATCTGCCGTCCAGTTGTGAAGTCTTGAATTTAACCACGGATGAACACAGATAAACACGAATCCATTCCGATCAAAAATTCATGTCCATTCGGGTTAAGACGACTGAGCCGCGCAAACCCAGCTTGCTAGACCGACTGTTTCGTTTCATCAGCCAGAATCCGTTCCATAAACTCTTTCTTGCCCGCCTCGTCATCTCCGTACAGCCAGCGGATCACATTGTCCGACCAGATCGCATCGTACTCTTCGGCGTTGATAATTTCGCGTTCAATGGCCAGGTCCAGAATCTTGCCGGGATACGACGACTGCTGGGCGGATTCCATTTCCCCAAGCGGATACGGATCGTCGAGTCCGAGTAGAACCTGATCGGCTCCCTGGTTTTCAACCAGCAGTTTCAGTGAACCTGTGTCATGAACCAGTGTGTCGAAGAATATGTTCCGATGTCCGACGGCATGCCGCGGATGATGCATCCCCTCAAACAAATCAGGCCGGCCGTCAAATCCCTGGATGCGTCGTCCGAGGTTGATTTGCGCGAGCTGTCCACCGTGAGCAAAACAGACTCGCATTCCCGGGAATTTTTCCTGATACGCATTGAGCGTCAGAAAATGGTATGCGTCGGCACATTGAGCCAACATCCAGATCAGATGAAAACGCCATGACGTGTTTTCCAGCAGGATGAACTTCTCGCCATCGTACGGATGAATCTCGACGGCAAGATTCAGATCGCTCGCTGCCTGAAAAACCGGCTCGTTCTCCTGATCGAAAATACACCGCCACGTTCCAACAGTATCCATGTAGTGCGTTGGCAAACAGAGCAGCCGCATGCCCAGCTCATTCACACACCGCTCGATTTCCCAGACAGCGCTGCGGACTATTCCGGGATGAACGACAAATCCGCAAGTAAACTTTGACGGATGATCCGCCTGCACGCGCGCATTGAAATCATTCTGAAACCTCAGCGCCTGTTTCATTTCCTCCAGCCGCAAACCGTTTCCATAAAGCTGGGACAGATTCAGTACGACCGCATGATCGATCTTGAACTGCGCCATCCACTCCAGTTTCTCATTGAGGAAAAAACTGGAGTCGGTAACCGGTCGCTTCCAGCCTTTTTGCAGCATGAATTTTCGGTCATCATCCACCCAGAAAATTTCGCGGTCCTTGAGCAGTTGCGGAATTTCCTCCGGATAGGGCAACAGGTGCGAGTGACCGTTGATGCGTAATTTTCGAGTCACTTCATTAACCGTTCATTGGCGCAGGAAAAAATCGACGTTCAAACAATCGTAATTGTAGCGTCATCGTTCACAAACCTGTACAGGTCTGTATTTCCTCGCAACCGGATGAGGCCAACTGACTTGCTGAACCAGGCAGGGCGATTAGAATCGGTGCCAGACAGTCCATGTCAGACCTCACAATCATTTTTCAGACTTCTCTTTATTCTGACTTCTCCTGGCACAGGTTGCCAAACGTCGTGAACCGATTTTCCAACCGATGGCAATCTCTTGCCGCAGCCACCGCGTCCTCGCCTCGCTGGTCGTCGGCGGACTCGTTTCAAAAAGTTCAGCGGCCTGAGGTTCCTCAAATCAAGGACGAGTCATTTGTCGCCAATGAAGTCGACAACTTTGTACTCGCGCGCCTCGAATCTGCCGGACTCACGCCCGCACCGTCTTCACAACCCTTTGTTCAGCCGCAAGCTTCAAGTGACTTACTCGATCAAGTCTGGGGAGGCGGCAGTGCCGGCGGAACGGGATTGCAAGGAGTCCTCAACGATGCTGCGGCTCAGGGCGTTCAAACTCCCGGCGATGGCCCGACCTCGGTAGCACCAAGCCGTGCAGAAAGCATGGGAATGATCGGACGCCAAGAAAAATTTGGACGCCAGGGAACGCGGCGGCCAACTCATAAACAATCGAATCGCACCCGGCATGCCTGTCATGCCGGATGTTTTTCGTTTCCCCGTTCGTAGTACCGGCTTTAGCCGGAACCCCGCGAGATTCCGCCTAAAGGCGGTACTACAAACTTACCAAACCAATTTCTAAAATGCCTGCTGGTTAGGAGCACAAGCTTTAGCGTAATAACGGCCGAAAAGCACCAGCACCACCTGGTTAATTCAGGTTCGTCGAACCACTAGAATATTCGCTCAGCAAATGTCTTTCCTTCGAAAAAACACGCATGTACGACTACCGCAAATGGACTTCCGAACAACGAGCCGCCGCGCTTAAAGAGCGTGTCGCGCACGGTTTTCCTTTGCATAGTCCCCCGCACGTACCTGAACCCAATGCCTACCGCCTTATCACCGGCGCTTGCTTCGACCACAAACCAATCCTGCAAAATCCCGATCGCTTGAGGTGGTTTGAGCAACAACTCCTCGAACACCTTCAATGCCGGTCACTCGAAACGGCGGCCTGGGTCGTGCTGCCAAATCACTACCACATACTCGTGAAAATCCCTGAGATCAAAGCCTTTACGAAATCCCTTGGCCAGCTTCATGGCCGCACATCGTTCGAGTTCAACAAGCAAGACGATGAGCAAGGCCGGCAAGTCTGGTATCGCTGTTCCGACCGGGTGATGCGCAGCGAGCGTCACTACATCGCGACGTTGAATTACATCCACAACAACCCTGTGAAGCACGGCTACGTCGAAAAATGGGGCGACTGGGCGTATTCCAGTCTCGATTGGTACCTCAAAAACAAAGGCCGCGATTGGCTATTGGAATTGTGGCAAGAATATCCAGTCCTAAACTACGGAGACAAGTGGGATGTTCTTTGAAGCCTATATGTTCGTTCGTAGTACCGGCTTTAGCCGGAATTCACGCAACCAGTAAGACTCGGTCATCGAAAGCGTATCGTGAATACGGAAAGCTACTTGAGCAACCGGGCGAATCGAAAAAGCCAAACAGGTTTGGCAGCGCGGGCTTCGCTTCCATCGCGGCAACGCAGAGTTGAAGAGTAGCACCGTTGTCCCAGCCGTGGATTTTGAGCGTCGGCAAAATCGGAGCACCAGTTCTATTCCGAGATCAAATGATCGGTGACGGCATTGCGGGCAATCTGAAACACCCACGATTCCAATCGTTCGGTGTCGCGCAAGTCTTTCAGTTTCACGTGGATTCGCAAGAAAACACTTTGTATGGCATCACTTTCCGTAGACATCTGCATCCTGATCGCCAGCCGATATCAGGTACGCAACCAGATCCCGGACCTCTTCGTCGTTCAAATTATCCAACAGGCCATCCGGCATCTGGGAAATTTCAGCCGGAGCCATCTCCTCGACTTCGTCCGCACCAACGATGACAGGTTCGATCTTTGCTTCGCGAGTTGAAGAAAAATCACCAGCTTTCCTTCGTCACCGTCAGCTACGATCCCGATCAGCAAGGTACCGTCCTCAAGCAGAACCTTCGTTGCAGCATATTGATCTGAAATTACAGTACTTGGTGTGATCATCGCTTCAAGCACATAGTTCGCGTCGAACTTGTTCCGCACGGCATTGCTGCAGTTGCCTGGAAAGTCGGAACGAAGATTGGCGAGGAAACCTGTGTAACTCTCACCGCCGGCCGCAGTCGCTGCTTCGCCGAGAAACTCCAGGTACACGCGGCGCCAAGGCAACCGCCGACGTGATCAACGTCTGCGGATCGGTTTCCCCAAACACTCTGTCCTTCCACTGATCGACCGGTTGCGATTCGATTCCACGCCCGCCGGATGCAAGATAGAGAGCACCGTCAGCACCGACCACAGCGTCGGCCGGTACCACGGCATGCCCATGTCCCATTCCATATCCGCGTCGAACGTGAATAGATCGCCATGCTCACCTCCACCACGCATCGGAGTAGGCGTTTCCGTTTTATCGAACATTCCGTCGCCATCGCTGTCAGCAACGAGAAACATTCCGCGATTGTGCAGGTTTACATACAACCCGTCATCGGTATCAATCATCCCCTGTGCCCCGGAAAGATCGACCGGTATCTTCTGAACGAGAACTTCAGGTCCGCCCCGCACCGGATTGACATCCACAACAAACAAACCTTTGCTGATCGGATACGACCAGTCGTCCGTCCCGCAGTCGTGCAATTGAGACCCACGATCCTTCGGTTTCTTTTGGCACGGAATAAATCAATTCGACGTTGAATCCGTGTTCGTACCGCAAGGAATGATTCGATAAATCATGAACATACAAATCACTCGATATGCAGGTGCATCTGTCGCCACTCTCTCAACGATTTTTCTGATCTTCATTTCAGGCTTTGAAGTCTTGAGCCAGAATGTTTGGCGCGGGTTTCTTGCTTGGATCATTGACCGTCGTGGTGGGTTTAACTTCCGCGAAACACGACTTTTAATGTCTAAATCCTTCATGGCTTTGGCGACCGTGTTACGACATGCGGTCTCTAAATTTTCATCAGACTTGAGCTTTTCCGCTATCTTGTGACTACCATAGATGCCGTTGGATTGCTGATAGACCTCCATCACCGCAGCTCGAATCGAGGCCGTGCGCACGTTGCGAGGGCTCGGTTCTGAACTGAGCCAGCGGTAGAAACCACTCTTACTCACATGCATCGTGCGGCACAAATGAGCCACTGAATAATCGTCACTGTGTTCTTTGATCCGGGCGTACCTCATCGTGACTCCAAGGGCATGCGATTCCAAGCACCCAAGATAAGGTGTTGGCGCGCCCATGCAGTCGGCGAACGATTGAAGAAGTGATCGCGGGCTACGCCGCTTTGAAACGTTGGAGCAATTTGCGGACAACGATCGGAAAAACTCCGATCAGCGCAAACGCAACAAACAGCTGTGTGATTTGCGACGCGGTAAAAACTGCGCTGAGCCCTTTTTCGCTGAGCGTTTGCAAGTCGGGAATCCTTGAGCCGGCGTAAACGTAAACAGCCGTTCCGGCAAGCATTCCAATCTGGCTGACCAACCAGAATGTCGCGACGCTCATTTTGGTCAAACCTGATACCGCATTGATTACGAAGAACGGAACCGCGGGGATCAGCCGCAACGTGAACAAATAGAACGGGCCTTCCTTTTCGAGTGCTTCATTGAAACTCGAAAGCCGTGTCTCAAAACTGTTCTGGACCCAGTCGCGAGCGAGATAACGCGAAAGCAGGAACGCTATCGTTGCTCCGGTCGTCGATGCGAAGCTGACGAGCACGAGCGCTGTCCAGAATCCGAAAAACCATGCATAAAGCAGCGACATGAACGTCGCTCCGGGAATCGACAACCCTGTCACCAGCGCATAGATCGCAAACGCCGCGCCAAGGAAAAGGACAGGATGCGCCGCGTAGAGTTCTTTGAGCGACAGTTCCTGCTCGACCAGAAACTCAAGGTTCATGAACCGGCGGAACAGAAAAAACAGCGCAGCGAAAATCAGCACGGCAATGCCGAGAACGATCAGGCGCGTGGGCAAACCGCGTGGATTGTCTGAGTCGATTTCGCCGGAGACGTTCAGCCTCTCGTCGGATGAAGAGGAGAATTCACGATTGTCCAGAGTCATGCTAGTCCTCGTTGAGTCGGTCAGTATTTTGCCAGGAGGTCATAATGGCAACATTCGTTTGGCAGAACAAACTGAATCGAATAGAATCGGCAAATGTTATCACAGCGCGTTGCATGAGTCATTCAGTCACGGGATGGAATCTTGGATTACGTCGAACAACTTACAAACAAACTTCGCCGACCATCGAAGAGTCGTAAGCAAAAATACAAAGTTCTCGATTTATTTGCCGGTTGCGGTGGAATGGCTCTTGGATTTGAGGCTGTCGGTTTTCATACAACCGGCTTCGAAATGCAATCTGATGCTTGTCAAACCTATTCCTCAAATCTTGCCGGCGAGTGTCACGAAGTTTTTCTTGAGCCTGACATGGACCTCGGCGATGACGCAGATGTCATTATCGGCGGACCTCCTTGCCAACCATTTAGCGTGGGTGGAAATCAGAAAGGAAAGAAGGACGATCGCGACGGGTTTCCGGCGTTTTTGTCCGCAGTCTCCCGATACCAGCCGCGTCTTGCGATGTTTGAAAATGTTCGGGGAATGCTCTTTCGCAACAGAACATATTTTGAATCAATCGTCGACCATCTTCAACAGCTGGATTACGTCGTTGAACACAAATTGTTGCGAGCGGTTGACTTTGGTGTCCCTCAGAAACGTGAAAGGTTGTTTGTCATAGCTCACCGCGGGGAGTGGAGTTTTCCTAAGCCAGTTTCAATGGATCACTATGTCACTGCGGAAAATGCGATTGGCGACCTCGCATATCAAGTATTTCCAGACAGCCGGTTTCTCACCAAAAGCATGGATGAGTATGTCGCGAGATACGAGAAGAAATCATCCTGTGCCCGTCCACGGGACATTCATATGGACGAACCGTGTCGCACGGTAACGTGCAGAAACCTCAACGGGGCAACTGGCGATATGTTGCGAGTGAAATTGCCTGACGGAAGGCGAAAACGAATAACCGTTCGCGAAGGTGCGCGACTCCAGTCCTTCCCTGACTGGTTTCAGTTCCATGGAACTTCAGGCAGCCAGTTCAACCAAATCGGCAATGCAGTCCCGCCTTTGTTGGCACGGGAACTCGCAACCAGCGTTTTCAAATATATGGAAAATGCCTGTGTGCTAACTCCTGACCAAACGGCCGAAGCTAACAAACCAAAACAAACAGCGCTCTTTGGATAGATGAATTTCGTGGAAAAAACTGAGAATCGAATCAATGAAGCGATTGGAATCCTGGAAGCGATCGGAATTCCTGTCCAACAAATGACAACCAGACGCCAAAGGCGAGTCGCTATGGCACTTCTCGCGTGTGCAAACCTAACGCCGTCATGCAAATGGTCAGACGCAAACTCGTGGCCTCGCTGTGCTCACAATCTTACGACTCGCCAGATCATCGAATTCTGGAACGCTAACTACGGCGAGAATATATCATCAGGTTCCTATGATGACGTGCGGCGCAAAGACCTTGTCTACCTCGTCGAAGCGGCCGTTGTCATCAAAAGCGCAGGCAAGTCGAATTCGAACACCAACAACCCGACACGCGGATACGCAATCAACGGTGAAGCGGAACATGTACTGACGTCTTTCGGAAAACGAACGTGGAAAACTCACGTCGAGCAATTTCGAAAACAGCAAGGTGTCTTGATTGACAAAATCAATCGGGAAAGAACTTTCAAGAAGATTGACGTGAAATTGCCCGGCGGCAAAAAATTCAAACTCAGCCCGGGACCTCACAACACCCTTCAAAAACAGATCGTCGAAGAGTTTCTTCCTCGATTTGTTCCAGGGTCAGAACTTCTATATGTTGGCGATTCGACGAAAAAGAAAGTTGTTCTCAATGAAACCAGGCTTCAAGAACTCGGTTTTTTTGAACTTGCCCGCGATGCGCTTCCTGATGTCGTTGCCTACTTTCCGAAAAAAAGCTGGCTGATCCTTATTGAAGCGGTACACACCTCCAATCCGATCGATCAACTCCGGCATCTAATGCTGGAAAGAATGACAGCCAAATGCAAAGCACCTCGCGTCTACGTTAGCGCGTTTGATGGCCGGCGCACGTTTAGAAACTGAGTCATGGATGTCAGTTGGGAAACCGAAGTCTGGCTAGCAGACGCTCCTGACCATCTGATTCATTTCAATGGTGACAAATTCCTTGGCCCGCATGACTAAAGCGGCAATTTCTTCGTGAGCAATAAGTATCCGCCGTCTACTTCTCCTCCATCAAATCCTGGTCCGCCAGCGCCGCATCAAAATAACCGATCATCATCTCGTCATACGTTTGATCGCCCCAGCGAACCGCTTTGGTCGGGTCCGGGTTAGCGATATTGTTTTCGGAGTTGTCAAAATGGGCAACGCACTCCAGCACGGTCCCGGCCGGAAGCTGTTTTGGACCCCGCTAGACCCCGAAGGTATAGCGAAGGATGAAGGCCAACGAACCAACGCGATGCTAACTCGCGAGAGTACGCAAACCGCATAAAGACCGCATAAAGGTAGTGCCCAGTCGGATTGCAGACTGAAATTCGCCTGCATGAAGCCGGAATCGCTAGTAATCGCGGTTAGCATTCTGCGGTGAATGTGTTCCTGAGCCTTGTACACACCGCACGTCAAGCCACGAAAGTTGGGGGCCCGAAGTCGATGCTAACTTTATTGAGGCTCGGAAATAGCGACTTCGTGATGGATTCAGGGCCCGGTTGACGCTTACTTTGCGGTGCCGGCCTACCCATTGTCAGACAAATTACCGTTAAGAGGTCCTCTGCTGTCTGATATTGCGAAGCGCTGGCTGACAGTTGCACCCCGATTGTTGCAGCGACTATCATGTTTGACCACGTCCGCAGGTTCGAGTAGCTTGTCCGGCAGATTCGAGTAGCGAACAGACGATCTGCTGGTGTGGACCGAATCGCAAATAACACAAAACATTCTTAATCCGGAGATGACCGTGTCTATGTTAAAGAACATTTTTAGATCAGCATTGTTGATCACTGTCTGTAGTGCGACTGCCGTTTGTAGCGGTCAGGACCTGACCGTGGGCGACAAGGCCCCCGGCATCGACGTCGAGCACTGGGTCAGTGACCGTGGCGGCGAGTTCGAGCACATTACAGAATTTGAAGAGGGCAAAGTCTATGTCGTTGAATTCTGGGCGACCTGGTGTGGACCATGCATCGCGTCGATGCCGCACGTTGCGGAGCTTCAGGACAAATACGCGGAGTCGGGTTTGCAAATCATCAGCGTCAGCGATGAGGACATGGACACAGTTGAGGAGTTTCTTGAAGGAGAAGTTCCCAAGAGCCTGATTAGTGACAAAGACGAAACTGAAATGACGTTCAGCGAATTGACCAACGGTTATTGCCTGACGACCGATCCGGACAACTCGGTGTTCGAAGACTATATGGAAGCTGCCGGGCAGGATGGTATTCCCACTGCATTCATCGTCGGCAAAACCGGGCAGATCGAATGGATTGGACATCCGACAGGAATGGACGAGCCGATTGAACTGATTGTCTCTGACGCATTCGATCGCGAAGAATGGGCTGCCAAGCTGGCTGAGCTCGAACAGCTCCAGCAGGATCTGATCGAAGAAATTCAACCGATGATGCAAGCCGGCGAATTCGAAGAAGCTCTGGAATATCTCGATGAAGAACTAGCGACTGTCGAAAACGACAAAGCCAAAGAGTTCATGGAAACCATCCGGATGGGGATCATGATGCAAACCGGCGGCCGGCGAAACGCTGAAGAATTCAAGAAAGTAGCGGAGACCTTCAAGGATCGCCCGCACGCTTTGAATCAAATTGCCTGGGACGTTGTTGAACAACATCAGGCAGGCGAAGACGTTGAAGAGGACTTGCTTAACGCTGCAGTTGACGCTGCTCAGGTTGCGGTTGACAGAGATCCTGAAAACGCAGCGATCCTCGACACACTGGCTCACCTGTTGCATATGCAGGGCGACCTGGACGGCGCGATCGAAATGCAAACCAAGTCGGTTGAGTTTGATGGCGGTGAATTCGGTGAAGATCTTCAGGACTACCTGGACGAACTCTATGCCGAGAAGGAAGAGATGGACGAAGACGAAGACGAAGAAGACGAAGATGAAGACGAAGACGAAGACGAAGACGAAGAAGATGAAGATGAAGATGAAGATGAAGACAAGTAAGTCGATGTCGACTCATGAATAACGACCTGGCCCGCTTTTACTGGCGGGCCTTTTTCGTGGGAAAGGAATCCAGCTTGTCGACTGTGTCGAAAGACAAGCTGGAAGCGTCTCCCACGCCTTTGTTTGACAGAGCCGAGATATCGTCGAGTTGTTTGTACCTTAATGAATCGGGACTCATTTTCATGAATCCTGCGATCAGAACGATCAGCAGCATCAAAGCAATGTTGATGTTCAGCCAGCGGATTTCATTTTCGCGAAAACGCTGTGCCGTTTTGCTGCGTCCCGACAGAACGCTGGAAAAATAGAACACGATCAATGCCAGCAGCATCTTGATGCCAAGCAGCGAAACATACAGCCCGCCCGGTTTCGTTCCTTTGGTCGTTAGATAGCCGTTGTAGAGTCCGCTGATTAGCAGACACAAGATCGAGAACATGACAAGCCTCGCCCACCGGCGCCGGACTGCTTCACGCAAGTCGCTGCTTTTTCCGGATTCGGAAGTTGTCTGAAATGCAGGAACAATTGAGAACCTCATCATCAGTGTGCCTCCGACCAGCATGATTGCCGGGACGATATGCAGCCATCTTGAAAGTAGGGCAAATATTTCCTGTCCGTTCATCTCTGCTCCGCGTGGTTTCTGGTTCTGTCCGTATGTTCAATGGCCAGTAGATGAAAAGTCCGGCGAACAATCAACGGCTTCGCTGCCAAACGTCGGAAATCCGGGACAAGCCTGATCACGGAAAACACAATTCATTGAGTCGGCCCGGTCGCGCTGGTAAAGTGAAGTCCTGGTAAAGCAAATTCGTAGATTGCCAATCGACTTCGATCCACCCCGACAGGAACCACGATGATCAGGGCCACCCCAATTGAATGCAAAACGACTCGTTCCACACATTCCGGCTGTTTTCGATTGGCCGCCCGGTTCTTTAGATCTTTTTCGGCGGCTTTTTCAATCGCGTTGTTGACACCGCTGGCCGCGATCGCTCAAGACAACGCCGTTCAGGATGAGGCTCCACAGGAGGATGCGGCTCAAGAGAAATCAGCTGAAGCTCCAACCGCAGATCCGGTCGTTCCAGTCTTTGAAGACGGCGAAGCCCAGGTTGTGGACGGATTCAAGAGTTCACGGAACTGGATCCGGCATGACCTCTGGGTGGAAACTGAATTCGACTCTGATGGTGACGGCGCGATAGACCGGATGCATGTTTCGGTGACGCGCCAGCAGCAAACGGAAACCGAAGGGCTGAAGGTACCTGTCGTCTATATCACCAGTCCGTACTTTGCCGGAACCGGGAGTAACGGAAAGCAGTTTTTCTGGGATCCGGAACAGGAACTTGGCGACGAACAGGAAATTCACGAGACACCTCCGCCGATCGAGCAGTGGGAAGAAGATAAACTTCGCCCTTCGATTTCGAATCAGGGTTGCAAGTTCTGGGTGCCGCGCGGTTTTGCCGTCGTGCATTCCTGTTCTCCCGGAACCGGTTTGTCTCAGGGCTGTCCGACTGTGGGCGGAAGCAACGAATCGCTGGCACCTAAAGCGGTCATCGATTGGCTAAACGGTCGCGCGCCCGGTTTTACGACTCCCGATGGCGACGAACGAGTCGAAGCAACACCGTGGTGTACGGGCAAGGTCGGGATGACCGGTACGTCGTACAACGGGACGCTCCCGATCGCTGCGGCCACGACCGGAGTCGATGGGCTGGAAGTGGTCATCCCTGACGCACCGAACACTTCGTACTACCACTACTACCGATCCAACGGCCTGGTCCGGCATCCGGGCGGGTACATGGGTGAAGATGTCGATGTGCTGTACGACTTTATCGACAGCGGTTCCGAAGAGCGGCGCGAATGGTGCGATTGTGAAATCAGGGACAAGCATATTGTCGGGAATATTGATCGCGAAAGCGGCGACTACAGCGAATGGTGGGAAGGTCGGGACTACGGCAAACACCTTGACAATTACAAAGCCGCGACTTTGATGTCGCATGGTTTCAACGACTGGAATGTGATGCCCGAGCACACGATCCGGATTTATGAAGCATTGAAAGAGAAAGACGTGCCGCTCGGGATCTACCTGCACCAGGGGGGACACGGCGGGCCGCCACCGCGCAGCCAGATGAATCGCTGGTTCTCCCGATATCTGTACGGAATTGAAAACGGCATCGAGGACGAACCGAAGGCCTCGATTGTTCGTGAAGGAGAGCGTCGCAGTAAACCGACCATGTACGCCGAATATCCAAACCCGGATGCCGAGCCAGTGACGCTGTTTCCCGGAGCGGGCGGACTGACCTCGGGCGAACTATCCTGGGTCCAGCCGGAAAATCAGGGAACAGAAACGTTGATCGATGATGTATCGACCGGCGCAGACAAACTGGCTGCCAAACAGGAATCGGAAAACCGGCTGCTGTTTGTAACACCGGAACTAGTCGAACCGGTTCACATTTCTGGAACTGCAAGAATCAATATCAAACTGGCCTGCGATCAGGACGCCGCCAACCTCTCGGTATGGATGGTCTCGCTGCCGTGGGAAAAGCAATCGCCGATCAACGCCAACATCATTACGCGAGGCTGGGCCGATCCGCAGAACCACAGTTCGCTGACTGATGGACAGCCGCTCGAGCCGGGCGAATTTTACGAGCTGATGTTTGATCTGCAACCGGATGATCAGATCATTCCAGCCGGACAGAAAATCGGCCTGATGATTTTTTCCAGTGACCGCGACTTCACGATGTGGCCTGACCCGGGGACGAAGTTAACCGTTGATCTCGACGCGACATCGCTTGAGCTGCCGGTCGTTGGCGGACGGGCTGCACTGGAGAAAGCGCTGATCCGGATTGATCCGTAAATGAGTTAGTCCCTGACGTTCTTCAACAGTGAGGAACTGATCGAGGTGATGATGAACACGCCAATGCGAATTTCCGTGATGCGAATGCCCGGCTGCCGGTTGATTTATATGGCAGTTTGTCTGGTGTTATTGTCCGGATGTCCTTCAGGGCAATCCGACATTGCCATTGATCCTGCCCCTGAAGGCATCCGCCTTGAATCCGGGAATGATGTCGAGAAAACTCAACTGCTTGCAGCCAAACCGTTTTTTGTGGCGATCACCGGGCGGAAATATGACGATGCGTTTGACCAGCTCTCCGAGTGGGCAAGAAAAGAATTCATGCCCGGACAGATCGGGATCATTGGCAACGAGTCAATGGACTTGGAAGACCCGATTGAGTTGACGCGGGAAAAATTTGTCCAGCTAATGCGACTCTTCGAACAGAGATCAGCGATCCCCGATTCCGTCGACGAGATGTATGTCGAGACGATGGACGAAGAAATCTTAGCCGGCGGCGGAGATGCGTTTGACCGGATGATGTCCATCGGCAGTATGCCCGATAGTACGCCGGCAAATATTCGTACATCGGCCGTTCGCGGCCACATCGGAGGCCGTTTGACGGAAACGGATTTGGCAGAACTGCGTAAGGAATATCCGGACGCGACGGGCGATGAGTTTCACGACAATTATCGACCATGGTTGATTCTGAAGTGTGTGATGGTCGAAGAAGGGGCAGGCCTCAAGGTCGGTTACTTCGAGCTGTTCATTGACAACGATTAACATTGACAACGATTAACATTGACAACGATTAACGAGGCCAGGTAAAGAAACCTCGCGCTTTCAAACCCTCCCCGTCGCTAGGCTCCGGCCCTCCCAAAAGGAGTGTGCCGCACGCTTTTTCTTTCACTCGCAACTTGTCGAGATCCTGATTCGAACCGGCGATCTATTGCAAGTTCGGCGCGAGCCAGCGTTCCATTTCGTCAACCATCTCGCCTTTTTGCTCCGCATAATGTTCCAACTGGTCACGCGTGATTTTGTGTACGGCAAAATAACGGGACTCGGGATGAGCGAAATACAAACCGCTGACTGCGGAGCCCGGCCACATCGCGAACGATTCGGTCAGCTTGATGCCGGTCGCCGATTCAACGTCCATCAGATTCCAGAGCGTCTGCTTCTCTGTATGATCCGGGCAGGCAGGATATCCCGCTGCCGGACGGATTCCGCGATATTTTTCTTTGATCAGTTCCTCGGGGCTGAGATTTTCGCTCGCGCCGAATCCCCAGTCGTTTCTCGCCCGTGCGTGCAGCATTTCTGCGAACGCTTCGGCCAGTCGATCCGCCAGAGCCGAAACCATGATTGCGTTGTAGTCGTCGTGGTCCGCACGATAGGCGGCCGCAAGTTCATCACAACCATGCCCCGTCGTCACGGCAAACCCGCCGATATAGTCTGCTCGCCCGGAATCGACCGGAGCGATGTAATCGGCCAGCGAGCGGAAATGCTCGATTCCCTTTCGCTCCCATTGTTGCCGAAGCATGTGGAATCGTGTCAGTTCGCTCGTTCGCGTGTCGTCGGTGTAGAGAATGATTGAGTCGCCGTCGCTTGCTGCCGGCCAGAAACCGTAGATGCCCCGCGCGGTCAGCAAGTTCTCGTCGATGATCTTGTTCAACAATTCCTGACCTTCTTCGAATACCTTCCGCGCAGCTTCGCCAACGACATCATCCTTGAGAATCTTTGGATATTTTCCGTGCAGTTCCCAGGTTTGAAAGAACGGCGTCCAATCGATATAGTCTGCGATTTCCCGGAGTGTGATCGTTTTTTCCGGGCTCGGAATGTCGCCGGAAGTTTCAGCGGTACCGATCGTCCGGGTGCCCGTAAATGTTGGTGTTGGGATATCGATGGCCGCCCAGTCGGTTGGGAACCGTTTGGCAAAAGCTTGTTCGTACGGCACCAGTTTCAACTGCCGTTCCTCGTAACTGGCAACCAGTTTCTCCTGTAACGCAGCGTTCTCGGTCATATACTGCGGCTTGAGCTCCGAATTGATCAACTTATCGACGACACCGACACTTCTCGACGCGTCGAGCACGTGCACGACTCCATGTTCATACTGTGGCGCGATTCGCACGGCGGTATGTTTGTCGCTGGTGGTTGCGCCGCCGATCAGCAGCGGAATTGTCATTCCGGTTCGTTTCATTTCCTTGGCGACATGAGTCATCTCATCGAGGCTGGGCGTGATCAGACCCGAAAGCCCGATTAGATCGACTCCATGCTTGACCGCTTCTTCAAGGATCTTGTCGCACTCGACCATGACCCCGAGATCGATGACTTCGTAGTTGTTACATCCGAGTACGACACCGACGATGTTCTTTCCGATGTCATGCACGTCCCCTTTGACGGTCGCCATCAGGATCTTGCCGCGATAACTTTGCGATTCCACACCGGCATCGATTTTTTCCTGCTCCATGAACGGCAGCAGATGTGCGACTGCTTTTTTCATGACGCGCGCTGATTTGACGACCTGCGGAAGGAACATCTTTCCGCTGCCGAACAGATCGCCGACGACGGACATGCCGTCCATCATCGGGCCTTCGATAATCGAAAGACAGCGATCGTATTTTTGCCTGGCTTCTTCAGTATCAGCTACGACGTACTTGTCGATCCCTTTCACCAGCGCGTGAGAGAGTCGCTCCTCGACCGAAGTTTCACGCCATTCCAGATTTTCCGTACGGCCTTTTTTCTTTGTGCCTTTGACAGTTTCGGAAAACTCAAGCAACCGGTCCGTTGCGTCCGGACGGCGGTTCAGCAACACATCCTCGACGCGTTCGAGAAGGTCCTTCGGAATCTCGTCGTAGATTTCCAGCTGGCCCGCGTTGACGATTCCCATGTCGAGGCCGGCCTGAATCGCGTGATACAGGAACGCCGCGTTGATCGCTTCGCGGACGACATTGTTGCCTCGGAAGGAGAAGCTCACATTCGAAACACCGCCGGAAATTTTTGCTCCGGGGCAAACTTCCTTGATCTTTTTTGTCGCTTCGAAAAAGTTCACGGCGTAGTCGTCGTGTTCTTCCATTCCGGTCGCGATTGTCAGAATGTTCGGGTCGAAGATGATGTCTTCAGGAGGGAATCCAACTCTTTCGGTCAGCAAGTCATACGCCCGCCTACAGATCCGGACCTTGTCATCGGTTTCAACGGCCTGGCCTTTTTCATCAAACGCCATCACGACAGCGGCTGCTCCGTAACGCCGGACAAGCTGTGCTTTTTCGAGGAATTCCTCTTCGCCCTCTTTCAGGCTGATCGAGTTGACGATGCCTTTGCCCTGAATCGCCCGCAGTCCGGCTTCGATCACCGACCACTTTGAACTGTCGACCATCACCGGCACGCTGCTGATATCCGATTCCCCGGCGATCAAACGGAGGAAAGTCGTCATTGCTTCTGCGCCATCGAGCAAGGCGTCATCCATGTTGATGTCGATCACTGAAGCTCCGCCTTCGACCTGATCGCGGGCAACATCAACGGCTTCTTCGAAATGACCTTCGCGGATCAGCCGGGCGAACTTTCGCGAGCCCGTCACGTTCGTTCGCTCGCCGACCATCAGAAAGTTAGCGTTTTCTCGCATTGTTAGCGGACGGGATCCGGACAGACGGGTTAACGGCGTGATCCGGTTGCGTTTGTGCGGCGCGCAGCTTCGAACCGCTTTGGCAATCGCGGCAATATGAGCCGGCGTCGTTCCACAACAGCCGCCGACAATGTTGAGCCAGCCTTCCTCAGCCCACTCTTTGATCGTGGCAGCCATCGGTTCCGGTTTGAGATCGAATTCACCCATCTCGTTCGGCGTTCCGGCATTCGGGTGGCAGCTGATGAAGGGCGTCGCGATTCTGGACAGCTCTTCGATGTGTGACCGCATGATGTCCGGCCCCAGCGCGCAATTCATTCCGACGCTGATCATCGGAAAGTGCGAGACAGAGTTCCAGAACGCTTCGACGACCTGTCCGGATACGAAAGTTGAACCTGACTCAGCGAACGTTCCCGAGACCATGACCGGCACCGAATCGCCGCTCTCTTCAAAGTAGCGTGCGATCGCAAACAGGCAGGCTTTGAGATTGAGCGTATCGATCACCGTTTCGGGAAACAGAATATCAACGCCTCCTTCAACCAGCGCCTTCGCCTGGACATAGTACGAGGCTTCCATTTCCTCGAACGTAACTCCGCGAAAGGCGGGGTCATCGACTTTGGTCGAAATCGCGGTTTGCTGTGACGTTGGCCCGATCGAACCCGCAACAAAACGCGGCTGGTCCGGCGTCAACGCAGTGAATTCATCAGCTGCGGCACGCGCATTAGCGACTGCGGCAAGGTTGATTTCGCGAACGATGTCATCCGGGAAACCAAAATCTGACAGTCCAACCGGGCTGGCGTTGAACGTGTTGGTTTCGATGATGTCCGCGCCGGCTTCCAGATATTGTCGGTGCAGCCCGACGATCGCATCGGGATTTGTCAGGCCGAATACGTCCGTGCAGTTCTTAACGTCTTTGGTCCAGTCCGCAAATCGCTCGCCCCGGACTTCCTCTTCGCTGAGTCCAAGCCCATAGATCATGGAACCCATCGCACCGTCAAGAATCAAGATCTCCTGATCAAGTCGCGAAAGAAAGAGTTCGGTCCGGTTGGTTTCGTTTACAGTTGCCACGTTGTTGGGTCTCAGAAAAATTCAAAAGGAATGAGCAGTCAGATTCGGTCGAGCAATCAGAACCGGCGAGTCTGACAACCGAACGCACAGTGGAACCATTGTTCAGACGGCCCGGTTCCGCCGGATTCACCGACCTGATCAAGGGTGCCCGAAAGGTGTGCCGCTGCTCGATGATAAGCTGTGCCGGTTGCGCGGATATTCCCGTCTTTTCATCTGAACCAATCTATCGGTCGCTCAAGATGATCACAATGCGAACCGATGCTAGAGATAGCTATGAACTCCACACTTTTGCGCGGTTCGAATCATGCAGAAAAAGAATGCCAGCCAGCCTCCGGGACAAGTGGGCTCCGATCCAGGGGCCGCGAATTCCCGCCGGTCGTTCAAGATCTCTGACCCGCTTGGAATGACCCGACTGCGGATTAATGTGGCTCCTTCAGCCAAAGGTGGTCCTGCTTTGCGAACTCAAGTTCCAAACGAGTCGCAAACGGTTGCCGCGCGGCTCGAGAAATACACTCGCTGGCTGGGCGGACAGAACGAGGAAAACGAAGCACGAAAACCTCAATTGCCGGTAACGCCGGATAGCCGGGAGGCAGCGAGTTTTGTTGTAGCGAACCCGCAAACAGATTCAGGGCGCGCGAATCAAATCGAACCGGATGACGCACACGTTCACTACACAACGAACTGGCAGGCGGCCATTTCCAATCTCGAGGACAGAGATCAGATAACGTCGGTCAGTCCCTCGAGTCTGCGCCCTGTGCATCGCCCCGCTTCGAAGCCGGGCCGATCTGCCCTGATCCCAGTTGGCCCGGTCGCTCAAGGGAGTTCTCCTGACCAGCGAGGTCAGACGAACCACGATCAGGTTCCGGCGACGGCAAGACCGAAGTCGAAGCCGAATATTCGGATTGATGCCCGATCAAGCGGAATCAAATCGCAGATTGCCAATATCAACCGGCGGGCTGTAGGGGAGCAGGACGCCGAGCCATCCGTTGGCAGCAACTTTGCTATGCCGATCGAAAGAAAAATCGAGCTGGACGGTTTACAACGAGTTGATAGTCTGCCAGTCGTACGCGGACCGCATTTCAATGATCATCCGAAAACTGGAGTCGCCGGTGTTGTGCCTGTTGGAGCGGGAACATCACAGGCATTGGCTTCCGTGGCAAATCCTGTTTCCGTCGAATCTACAAACCACTCTCAACTCGAATCAGCCGGACCCGCTGGGCAAATCGAATCAGATCAAGGTGAGTCGGACATGTCGAATAGTGCCGGAACTCCGACTGCAAGTGCGGGAACTTCGAATTCCGGAACCACAACGTCATCGGGGCGGTTCTCATCTCCCGCCTATGAATCACTTGTCCGGAATTCAACGACGGTTGAAAGCAAAGCACGGGATGCATCAGGTTCAACCGACCATTCCCAACCCGGTGACTTTTCTGCAGGCGGCGCGTCGATTCGCGACTTGTGGGACTATTCGATTGCCGGACCGCCGCGCCACGAAACGATTGCCCGCGTTGACGACGCGCTCAGAGGTGGGGAAACACCGGGGCAGGCCAAAGAGACCTCCGAATCGACTGGCACACGCCGGGAGGATTTGGCTTCGAAAGACCTGTTGGTTTCCGTTGCGGCCTGGGAGGTCAATGATTTTAGCTGGCCACAAGTCGTCGAAAATATGGTTCGAAGCGACAGTTCGATCGGGCTCGGAAAAAGTACACTGAAAATGTTGTCGCCGGCGAACAACCGTTTAATTGTCACCAGTCCAGCGAGACAATCGGGCGCGACAACGATCGCCGCTGTCACAGCTAGAAGGCTGGCACAGGCGGGCAGGAAAGTACTGTTAGTGGACGCTGATTTCACCAAACCGGATTTGAGCCGGCAACTGGGACTACCGGTCAATCACTCCTGGCTGAACGTCGTCAATGCGAATCGTGATCCGGGCGATGCGGTGGTTCAGTCGACGAAGACCGGAATTTGCATCATGCCACTGGTTCGAGTCCTCACTCGAGTCACGTGGCCGAGATTTTTCCTGGACACACTCAGTCCACTTATTGAGAGACTTCGGCCGGATTTTGATGTCGTGCTGGTCGATGTCGGGCCGATCGATCAGTTTCAAACAGAGCTAAGCTCGGCCGATCGCCTTATCGATGCCGTTCTGGTTGTAAACAATTTGAGCCGACCGGAACTGGGAGGCATGGACCTGATTCGAAATTCGATGACCAATCTGGGTATCGAAAAGATTGCGTTCGCCGAGAATATTGTCCCTGTCCGGTCAGAGCGATAATCGCATTGCACGCGTTGTCCGCGTAGGATGGACGCTCCCGTCCGTCACTCATCGCAATTGAATCGTGTCTTAGAACAACGAACAATCGACGCTGCCCGATCGATCGGCGCGCCAGCCGGTCGGCCGGATTCCAGGACACTGGAATGTCTGGGTCGCCATCGCCTGTCTGGTTGTTTGCCTGCTTGCCTGGTTTCAGCGCACAACCGTCGCCCGCGATCCGCTCTGGTTGGACGAACAACACACGGCATGGGTCACCGGCGGAAGTTGGGAAGACGTGACGCCCCGGGCTGCAATCAGCAATCAGAGCCCTTTCTATTTTCAAATCGTTTATTTCGCTCGACAGATCGTGCCCGATTCCGGGGACCCTGTTCGTCAGACTTCATTGCTTCGGATCGTTTCGATGATCAGCGGAACGTGGCTGATCTTCTGCGCGGGACTCCTGGTTTGGTACTGGACCTTCGCGTTTCTTTCGGCGCTGTTATTCGGAGTACACTGTACGGCGATCTGGGTGGGCGTCGCACAACTGATATGGCTGCTGAGTTGCACGCTCGCCGGAAAATTCGGTCTCGCGTCGAATCGAATTGAGTGGAAGCGGGTCATCTATGCAGCGGCAATGACGGGGCTGTTTTGCCTGCCCTGGGTTTGGCATTTGCGTTTGCTTACAGAACGAACGAAAAATTGGACGGGGCTTTCATCGGTGCATGATTTGTGTCTCGACCTCCAGGCTCAGTTGACTCTTACGGTTGTGGCACTGGGTGCCACGTTGTCCGCCGCCGCGTACAGCGTATTTGTCCGCCGTACGCCCGGTCGTGATTCGAGTTCAAACCAACTTCGTTCTGCCGCAAATACCGGAATCGTGCTGCTCTGTTTTTTCTGGGCGATCATTCCGGTGATCTGTGTCGTCGCGATGGAGCGAATGCAAGTTCCACTGGCTCCGGTTCGGTACACGGTGGTCGGGTCAGCCGGATTCGCGGTCCTTGCCGGTGTCGCCGTAGCAGTCGTTGGACGTTCTCGCTATTCACACTGGAACCAGTTGTTCGTTGCGATCGTGTTGATCCTGGTCTCGGTCACCGGCAACCCTTTGTTGACCCGCTGGTACTTCACCGCAGAGGTTCCGCAAATGCGTTTCGAAAACTGGACGAGCGTGGTGAATCAAATCAACGAAGATTCAGAACACACCCGACTGCCGGTACTGGTTCTAGGCAACGTGTTGGAAGACATTGATGCGAACGATTGTCAGGATCCGGCCTTTCAGGAATACCTGTTGTTCCCTGTCTCGGGAATTCCAGTTCTCGATCGCTCTGATCGAACACTGCTTGCCTGCCCGACCCTGGCACCACAGCCGTTTTCTGAATCGACGATCGAACTGCTGGTCGAATCGGGGGGGCCAGAATCTTGCTGCGTACGAACGACGAAGATCGAAAGGCGATCATCTCAATTTTACTAGGCGCGCTAAACGATCAGTTAAGTACAGACACGCATTCAGCAAAGACCATCGTTTCCTCAATGGACATCGTTGTAACGCAAGAGAATGATCTCAGTCTGGTCTTAATTACCATCACTGAACCGGCAGATTGAATATGGGTCGACATCTGGCGAATTCTCACTTGCAATATGATATTTGACGAACAAAATACTGCTTTACCGCAAACTCACCCAAAAACGCCTCAGTCCCTTGAATTGCCGATCTTGCCTGCTATCCTGAATCGAAAGTACGAATAATAAATCTGCTCTAACCGCATCAGAATCCACGGTTCCGCACTCAGAACACGGTTACGTTGGCAACCGGTTTGGATCAAGAGATTGCGTGAGCAGCACCTAAGGAGATCTATCTATGAGTCGTTCTTTGCTTGGCCGGTTGGCCGGCACCCTGGCCCTGATTGCATGTCTGTTTATCCATGGCGACATGGCAGCGGCAGCGCCGACCGGAATTGGCGGGGGGAGTTGGGGTAGCGGAGGCGGATTGCTTGGCGGTCGACGTCCGATCCGTAATTTGCTCGACCGAGTTGGCGGCGGTTCCGCAGGTTCAGTTGGTGGTTCCGCAGGGTCGGTCGGTGGATCAGTTGGAGGTTCGCGAGGCGGATTGCTGGGTGGCGGCGGGCTGCTAAGCCGGTTCCGCAACCGAATGGCTGGCGGACGTAACGGCGGATCGACAGGCTGGAACTCAGGTGGCGGTTTTGCGTCAACCGGATCAGGCGGTGGCTGGAATTCAGGTGGCGGTTGGGCTTCCTCAGGTTCGCTTGGCTATTCCTCAACCGGGGGCTACGGTTCGGCGGGCATGAGTTTCGCTTCAACGGGCGGATATGGCTCAACGGGAATCAGTTACGGATCAACGGGCGGCAGCTATGCCCCATCTTCACTGGGCGTCCTCGGCGCAGGAACAATCTACGGCGGCTATGCCGACGCAGGTTCCAAGTCCTACTCCACAGATATCCCGTTTGCGAACAATCCAGTGGTGAGCTTCGGCATGGGTATTCCAGACGAAACTTCCTACCTTGATCCGTCAACGGGCAGCAATATCATGGGCGGAGTCATGAACTCGGCGGTCGCAGTCCCGGGCATTCCAATGGATGGTGCTATGATCGGCGGCGTAGTGAACGGCGGCGTCATTGGCGCGACCGGTGTCCCGGCTGGCAATAACATGATGCCTTTCGATTCGAATATCCCTTTTGATTCCGGATCAGGATTCCAGTCGGATGGAATGGAAAACATGATTCATGGCGAAATTGCGCCACGCGGAATTTACCAGGACAATCCAGGGGGCGGCGGATTCGAACAGCCCCCATTGCCGGGCCCGGGTGGAGACGGCGGCGATACGACCGATCGGGAAGACACTCGCGTCAATCCTCAGCATGGTCTGGATGCCACAGAGGCAATCTTGAGCATTCGAACCGACGAAGATGCGACGATATTCATTAATGGTCTTGAAACATCGACCGGGGGTGAATTGCGACGGTATGCAACGCGCGACCTTCGCGCTGGTAAAACGTATGAATACACAATTCGTGCAGAAGCGAATCGCGATGGTCGTGAAGTCGTCCGCACAAAAACGGTTCGTCTCACCGGCGGCACAAGCCAATCGCTGGCGGTCAATTTTGCACAGCCACCTGTGACCGTGTTGGCCGTTCGTGTTCCCGAAGACGCCAAAGTCACACTGTGCGGCAAAGAAACGCCGGCAACGGGTGATACCCGTTTCTACAAGACGACGTCACTTGGCGATGGCGAAACCTGGGAAGACTACAAGATTGTTGTTTCAGTGGTTCGCGATGGCCGGACAATCACAAGTGAAAAACTGATCGACATGAAGTCCGGCGAAACCCGTGTCCTGGCCTTCGATCTGGATTCGATGGAAACGCGGGTCGCCAAAAAATAGTGCGGGCTAGTTTGCACTATTGAAGGGGCAGACTTTTTACGCCGTAGATGTTTTACTCCACAGCCCCGGGTTGCGCAGCGCACCCGGGGTGGCATTGCAGGAATCGGTTTACGCCGAAGGTGTTACACCAAATGCAGTACAGAACGCCTAGGCGTACCGCTCGGTGGCCCTGATAATCGGGCCGACCCCGCGATCCGTAACTGAGATTCGAACCCCGTCGCAGAAATGCGGCGGGGTTTCTTTGATTTCAAATACACCGATTAGAATGAAAGATTGCTTTTTCAGGTTCTTCGTGGAAGTTAGTAGCTGAGAGTACTTGCGAGCGGAATGGCGCTAGCCACCGGTCGGGTTGCGCTGGACGCATTGCCAAAACCGGCGGCTAGCGCCGAACCGCTTACAGAACAGCCGCTAAATTCTCGGAAGAACCCTTTTTCTCGTCCTTGAACACTCGCTCCGGGTCTGATGCATATTGAAACTCTGGATTCCAGTGAGGGCCTCGATCGGACGGTTGAGTGGTCATCCGTCACGCGGATCTGCGTGACACCGGCGCTGTTGGCCTACTTGTTCCTGGTGATGATCGGCCCGTTGTCCAATCCGATCGCTTCTCAAAACCTGGCCGCACCGATTGCCCGTGCTGTAACGCCCGTTCATCAGGCAACGTTTCTGGGTCACGGATACCGTTTTTTCGGACCCAATCCAGGCGAGTCGCATATCGTGGTCTACAAAATCAAACGGTCCGACGGTGAAGTGATTGAAGGCCGGTTTCCGGATCGGAAGAGCAACCGGCCGCGGCTGATGTACCATCGTTGGTTCATGCTCAGCGAAACGATATACCAGGAATATATAAAACTGTATCTGGTGGCAATCGAGGATGTCGAAGCCGAATTTTCTGAAGCTGAACTCGCGCTGAAGGCAGCCGGCCAACCCGTGGTGGCCCGCCGCCTGGCCGTTGAACGAATCGTGGCCCGCCGCCAATTCGAGATTTCCAAAGCGCGGTTTGAGCAGTTGGTCGGTTCAGTCGCGGAGTTCCTCCGACTGGAGCACGACGGCCAGTCGATCGAGCTGTTCATCCTGGAGCGGGCGATTGCGCCACCGCTGGATGTTGTTGGCGGAATCAAACTCGACGATCCCGGCTATTTGACCGAGCCAACGCGTGTCTGGCCAATCCCCGAATTGCCTCAACCGGCCCGCGACAATGAAGCACCGCCTCCATTGGTCGAAATTCCTCTCACGGGAGGGGACTAGTGGATCGTTCAAACAACTTTGGTTCCTGGTTGCGGTCGGTCGCAGACGCCTGGAACGGATTTTGGTTTCGTCGTTCGCCGACTGAAACACTCGGATTGATGCGGATTCTGGTCGGGTCGATGCTGGTCTATACGCATCTCGTCTGGACATCCGGTTTAAGCTCATTTCTCAGCGATGACGGCATGCTTCCCGACTCGTTTCGCAGCCTGTCGTACGGCGGCAGCACGACGGCATGGAGCCATTTCGACTGGCTCAGTTCGTCAGGAATGGTGACGGTCTGCCACTGGCTTGCGATTCTGATTTTCGTGTTGTTCACGCTGGGAGTCTGGACCCGAATCACTTCGGTCATCGCCTGGTTGTTGGTGGTCTCCTACGCCAACCGTGCCACGGGCAGTTTGTTCGGCTTGGACCAGATCAACGCGTTTCTGACGCTCTATCTTGCGATCGGGAACAGTGGCGGATCGTTTTCAATTGACCGGCTGCTGAAAAATCGAAAACAGTCCGGCAGTGCATTCGCGATAAACAAGAACGATGGCGATGTTCTGACCCATATCGCGACGCGATTGATTCAGGTGCATCTTTGTATCGTCTATATGTTCGCCGGCTTTGGAAAGCTCCTGGGAAACACCTGGTGGAACGGGGAAGCGATCTGGGGTGCGCTTGCCAGCTACGAATATCAGACGCTGGACATGACCTGGCTGGCTGGACACATGTGGCTGGTCAATCTGATGACTCTGGTTGCGGTTACCTGGGAAGTGTTTTATCCGTTTCTGATCTGGCCCCGTTTGACCCGTCCGGTCTTTCTCGCTCTCGCATTGGCGATTCACCTGGGCATTGGCATAGCGATGGGAATGATGACTTTCGGGCTGCTCATGATTTACGCCAATATTGCGTTCATCGATCCGCAGTCCGTTCGCAGTTGGCTTCCCGGCCGGAGCAGTTAGTCCGAAACGTCGGATTTCCTAAAACGCTGGATTCACGAAGTGCTTCTTAATCTCGATCCGGTTTATGGCTAAGATTGATGACGACAAGATCAGTACATCCGTTGTCCTGTTGCCATCGACCGATCAAAATCTTGTTCTCACCCGGAACGAGTTGAGCCAGCAACAATAACGAGCCATTCACAAATATGAGCCAGCCACTAAAACGAATTGCAATCGCGGGCGCCACAGGAGCCGTCGGAACGCTGCTGCGTGAGCTTCTCGAACAACGCAGTTTCCCGCATGAGTCGATCACGTTTCTTGCCTCCAGTCGTTCGGTCGGAAAGCAAATCGAATTCAAAAGGCAATCGCACACTGTGCAACTTCTCCAGCCGGATGCGTTCGACAATATCGACATGGTGATCGGCAGTACGCCTGACGATGTCGCAGCGGAATTTGTGCCCTGGGCCGTCGAGCGAGGTGCTGTCGTTATCGATGAAAGTGGATACCACCGGATGCTGCAGAACGTTCCGCTGGTCATTCCCGAGGTAAACCCCGAAGCAGTTCTTGACCACAAAGGAATTATCGCCAGCCCGAATTGCAGTACGACGCAGATGGTCGTCTGCTTGAAACCGCTGCATGACTTCGCCCGGGTTCGCCGGGTTGTCGTGTCAACGTATCAGGCAACCAGCGGGGCAGGGACTGCCGGACAGCAGGATTTGACCGAAGGAACCCGCTCCAGTCTTGCCGGAACGAAATACGACTACCAGGCGTTTGCTCACCCGATCGCATTCAATGTGATTCCTCAAATCGGTTCTTCAAAACATGAAGGTTACACATCCGAAGAGATGAAGATGGTGTACGAAACACAGAAAATTCTGGGCGATCACGAAATCCAGGTTTGTCCGACCTGCGTTCGTGTACCGGTGTCTAACTGTCACAGTGAATCGATGCTGGTCGAAACCGAACGGCCGGTTGCTCCTGAAGAAGCACGGCGGTTGTTCGAAGACACGCCGGGAATCACGGTGATGGATGATCTGCAAGCCGGCGTTTACCCGATGCCTTCGAACTCCGACAATCGCGACGACGTCCTGGTCGGGAGAATTCGAACTGACATCAGTTCGCCGAACGGACTGGCGTTCTGGTGTGTCAGTGACAATTTGAGAAAAGGCGCAGCAACGAATGCCGTACAAATCGCTGAGCTGTTGATTAGGAATGCAGCAAACGATGAGAATTCAATTCAAGATAAATCCTCGGACAGTACGTCGGCCTAGACGTGTTTTTTTGCGTTGAGAACCGTTGGAAACCCGCTGCGTCAGCAAGGGCATTGCTCGAAAACGCAAGATTACTCGATGACGAATTCGGGTTAGATTCCACGCTAACGAAAATGCAACCGTTCACCCCTCAGAGCAGGCTATCTGAAAACAACCACGGATGAACACGGATAAGGCACTGGAATAAATCCGTATCCATCTGTGGTTATTAATTCGGAACTGCAAGATCGCGTGAACGGTTACACGAAACTTAAGAAGCTGATTTTGGCCTGTCCCAATCCTGATTCCAGTCCACCGCCATCGGAGCGCGAATGCGGTCTCTAAAACTTACTGTCGCCTACGACGGAACGAACTATGTCGGCTGGCAGGTTCAGAAAAACGGCGTGTCGGTGCAGCAACGGCTTGAGGAAGCCTGGTTGGAAATCACGCAGGAGAAAATCCGGATCACCGCCAGTGGTCGAACCGATTCGGGAGTCCATTCGATTGCACAGGTATGCGGGCTGAAAACGAACAGCGAGATTGCCTGCGATCGCCTCGCGTTTGCGCTGACAGCGAAAACACCCGAAGATATCTCGGTTCTGAAAATCGAACCGGCGCCTGACGATTTCGACCCGATCCGCCATGCGTTGCGAAAGACCTATCTCTATACGGTCCAGGCCGGATCAATTCTCGATGTTCACGGTCGCCAGTTTCGCTGGCACGTTCCGCAGCGTCTGGATCTTGCGGCAATGAACGACGCAGCGGAATATCTGCGCGGCGAGCACGACTTCAAGAGCTTCGAAGCCAGGGGTGCCGAACGAGTTGCCACCGTGAGAAACGTTTCCGAATTGCAGATTGTCCACCGCCGCGACGAGAGTCATGAATTCGATTACTTTGATTTCCGGATCACTTCCAATGGGTTTCTATACAACATGGTTCGGAACATCGTTGGCACGCTGGTTCAGGTTGGAATCGGGCGAAAGTCTCCCGACTGGGTTGCATCGGTTTTGGAGGCCCGCGATCGGAATGTTGCCGGTCAAACGGCGCCGGCGTGCGGATTGTTCATGGTTGAAGTCGTGTATCCGCCGTACAATCCAGCGGCGCTCGAAACGGCGGCTGAGCCGGAAAATCAACCCCCCCAACCGTCTCCGATTCGTTAATGGGTGTTGAGTTATCGCGGAGTGGTCTAAAATCAAGGCTGCCAGAGGTTCCGGCTGTGGACTGTGCGCAAGTCGGGCAGGCCAATTCTCAATCAGATTCTGCTATTTCAGGCGATGTTGTGAGTTCAGGACGAGACTTTATCGGACCCTTTCAGCTGATCAGAATGATCCGCTCGGGGAACTCGACCATCGTCTGGGAAGCGCGGCACCAGGGTGAAAACAAACGTGTCGCGTTGAAGATCCTGGTTTCCAAGTACCTCAAAAGCAAGCAGCATATCGAGGAACTCAAGCACGAAGCGACGGTTGGCAAAGAGATGAAGAATGAGCATGTCATCAGTATTTTCGATTATCACGACGACTCCGGTCCTCCCATGATTTCGATGGAGCTGTTCAACGCCCGCAACCTGAAAATCGTACTCCGCGAACGTCATGAGTTCATCGGTGCCAATGCGAAAAAAATCATCAAGCGCGCGGCATTGGGCCTCAAACATATGCATTCCAAGGGTTGGCTGCACTGTGATGTAAAGCCGGACAACTATCTCTGTGATATCGATTGCACGGTGAAACTGATTGACTTTTCGATTGCGGAAAAGGAAAAGAAGAAAGGGTTCTCGCTGTTCGGCGGATCCAAACATATTCGCGGAACACGCAGTTACATGTCCCCCGAGCAGATCCGGAAAAAGCAGCTCTCACCTGTGTCGGATATCTACGGGTTCGGTTGTATGTTGTTTGAAATTGCTTCCGGACGTGTGCCGTTTACCGCTCCGAATTCGGACGAATTGTTGAATAAACACCTCAAGGCATCGATTCCGTCGTTGGAGGCGAGTTCCGGATCAACCAAAGAGTTTTCCGGGCTGGTGATGCGAATGCTCGCTAAGAAACCGGAAGACCGGCCGGCAAATATGGATGAAGTTGTCAGTTACCTGGACAAGATTCGCATCTTCCGCGCTGGCAAAGCTCCTAAAGGGAAAGAACAACCGAGATAGAGACTTGCTGACGAAATAGCGACTTGCTGACGAAATAGCGACTTGCTGACGAAATAGCGACTTGCTGACGAAATAGCGACTTGCTGACGAAATAGCGACTTGCCTGAAATTTGTAAGCCGACGAGCAGCAGTTCCAATTCGCGACCTGCTGAATTCTGACTTGAAACAACGACGAAAACTGAGAGACCGCTAAATTGGATACCGACCTGGGATACCTCGCCTTTGAACAGCCGATCGCTGATCTGGAAACGGAGATACGCGAGCTCGATGCGCGCAAAGATCAAACGCCGGATGCAATCGAACGCATGCGCACGTTGCGACGTCAGCTTGCTGACGTAACCCGGTCAACTTATGACAACCTCACGCCATGGCAAACCGTTCAGGTCGCCCGGCACAAAAACCGGCCGCACACGATCGACTATCTGGCGCTGGTGTTCGACGAGTTTGTTGAATTGCACGGCGATAAGTTGTTTGGAGACGACCGCGCGATCCGCGCCGGATTCGCCAATCTGGACAACACCAAAATCCTCGTCATCGGACATCAGAAGGGGCGTACATTCCAGGACCGCACCGAGAATTTTTTCGGATGCGCTCACCCGGAAGGTTATCGCAAGGCAATGTCGAAAATGCGAATTGCGGCCAAGTACGGCCTGCCGGTGGTTTGCATGATCGATACACCGGGCGCGTATCCCGGGATCGGTGCCGAAGAGCGGGGCCAGGCACAGGTGATCGCTGAAAACATGTACGAGATGTCACGCCTGCCAACCCCGGTGATTTGTGTCGTGATCGGCGAAGGCGGCAGCGGCGGAGCGCTCGGGTTGGGTGTCGGAGACCGCGTTGCGATGCTCCAGCATTCCTACTACAGCGTGATCAGCCCTGAAGGCTGTGCCGGCATTCTCTGGAAGAGTGCCGAGCATGCTGAGAAAGCCGCGACCGCTTTGAAATTCACTTCCGAACATCTGCTCGAATTCGGAATCGTGGATGATGTGATTCCCGAACCCCTTGGTGGTGCTCATCGAGATCACCACCACATGGCCGCCGCGCTAAAGTCGTATCTCAAGAAGAAACTGCGTGTGCTTTGCAAAACTGATATCGATACACTGCTAGCACAACGCTACGATAAGTTCCGGAAAATGGGCGTGTTTATCGAGCAGTCCGACTGTTAGTCGGCTTACAGCCCAGCGACGAAGAACCCGGTATCGATCGGCTTCTTTGTCTTCATCGCAATCGCCTGGTCTTTTGTTTTCGACGCTTTGCAGCATTCTAGTTTGTCTGCAAAACGTTGGCTCTCTGTTTTTTCATATTGACCTGTTGGGCGGAATTCCGTCTACAGGCTGGATCGAAATCGCGGAAGCCATCCGGATGCTTGCGTCGCAGAACGCCCCGGCAAATGTCAATTTACATTTTTTTTGATCTGGCATAGCTTGTTGATGCATTTTCAACGCAGGCATCATGCAAATCAAATCAGAAAAGAACGGCGTAGTTATGGATAACAAAACCGGGCGGCGCGACCATACCGGACGGCTGTCAAGATATAGTGCCGCCGCGCTGGCGGCGGTCGCGGGCGGAATGAGCACTTCGGATGCGATGGCTGAGCAGGTCACGCTGGATACCTCGCAGATGCCGTTGCACACTCCGGCAACAACGGGATGTTTGTCGACATCCTCGGCTTTGCCACTGGAGCCAACGAGTTCGATATTCAATATACGACTAACGTATTCAGTCAATACAACCCGTTTCCGAATTCGGAGATCATGCTACGGGGATTCGGTGGACCGGGAATCAACGGAACCGGCGGACCGGGAGACGGTCAGATCCGGGCGCAGCAGGGTGCAATGCTCGCAGCGTTTTCGACGAATCTGTCCGCGCCGCACACGGACCTGAGTTTTCCCTTTGCAATGGATGCGGTCACGCCCTTTGAACGCCCCACCATGACGTCCGGCACATTTGAACTCGGGGCTTGAAACAACGGCGCGAGTAACGCGTTTTTGAACTGGGGTACGTACGCGCCTGACAAGGGCGACTGGGATATTGAAGGTGATTTGGGGACAGTCTATTTCCAATTCACCAATTCACAGACCGGCGAAATGCATGACGCCTGGGCCGGCGTCGAAACGTCGACAGATCAACAAGGGAATTACCAGGCGGCAATTACTGCGATTCACATTGAGACCGGAACTGCCGCAGTTCCGGAGCCCTCCTCCATGGCATTGTTATGTTTGGGGGCAGCCGGCGTGACCGCCATGCGCCGGCGAAACAGGACAGCCGTTTGAAAATGCTCATCGAATCTTGTTTGCCAGTTGAAAACAGACTCAATTCAATGACTTGAGTCAAAGAAATAAACCCCCGGTTGTGCCGGTTTTTTTTTATTCAATCCTATCTCCCTGGCCTTTCTTCGCCACAGCGCAGGCAGTGCGGATTTTTGCGCGTCGATCGGTCCTTCTCAAGCATCAGATAGCAACATGGACGCAGGAACCAGTGATGTCAAAAAAGCCGAAGGTGCTGTTGATTGGCTGGGATGCAGCCGACTGGAAAATATTCAATCCGCTCATCGGCGCCGGCCAGGCTCCTGCGACGGAGCAGTTTATTGATCACGGTGTGATGGGAAACCTTGCCACGCTTCAGCCGGTCCTCTCACCGATGCTCTGGAATTCAATCGCGACGGGAATGCGTCCATTCAAGCACGGCGTTCACGGATTTACGGAAATCAACCCGCACACCAACACGGTCAGCCCTTCGCTGAGTACATCGCGCAAGGTCAAAGCGATCTGGAATATCCTCTCGCAGGAAGGTTACAAATCGCACGTCGTCAACTGGTTCGTTTCGCATCCGCCTGAGGAAATCAACGGCATCTGCATTTCCGAACTGTTTTCCAAAATGCCGGTAAGCAATTCGGATCCGTGGAAACCTGGCAGCGATGTCATTCATCCCCGGTCTGCGAGGGACACGTTCGAACCGTTCCGGATCCATCCGCACGAGTTAACCGGTGCTGATTTGCAAATGTTTGCACCGAACATCGCCGAGGCCGACCAGAAAAACGACAAACGGGTGATGATGCTGGCCAACCTGGTTGCCGAGGCCGCGACGATTCATGCCGCAACGACTCACATTCTTGAGCATGAAGAATGGGATTTTCTGGCCGTCTATTACGGCTGCATTGATCATTTTTGCCACGGATTCATGTACTACCATCCACCGCAGATGCAGACGGTTTCGGATATGGATTTCATATTTACGGAGACGTGATCAACAACGCCTGTCGCTACCACGACGCGATGCTGAAGCGTTTGATTGAACTCGCAGGCGAGGATACGACCGTGATCATCTGCTCGGATCACGGTTTTCACAGCGATCATCTACGGGCCTGTCAATAATTTAGTGTCATGGTGTCTATTGACTAATCTTGAGGCATTCGTTCTTCGAACATGATGGCGAAGTGATTCAAGGCGGCTTTCCAGTGGGGGATCGGCATCGTCCACTTCTTTGATGCTTCATTGATTGCCGAAGCGGTCACGAAGTGGTGAGTCATCCCGCGTTCACGTAACAGGACAGGCCAAAATGACGGGCAATTCATCCCTCGATTTGCAACCTATTCGGAGTCAGGCAAATCATGAAAAACTGCGGCGACTTGTGATTAGCCTCAGGGGGTGTCGTATACCCCGTGGCAACACTACATTTGCCGGGAAAAATACCTTACGATACAAGACATGAAACGGGGCCCACATCGGGCGCCGGGCTAAGTACTCAAATCATTTGGAATCACAAACATGCAAGCCGCGCTCGCTGTTCAGGGGCTACTCGCTCAGGATGGTCCCGATCCCAAAACGATCATCATCCTTGTGGTTGTTCTGGTTCTCGTGTTCCTCATGTTGATTGTCGGCATGATTTTTCTCGCCTATTTCCGCTGGTGGATTCAAGCGTTTTTCACCGGGGCGAAAGTTACATTTTTCGATCTGATCGGAATGAGCTTTAGAAAAGTTAAAGCAGGCATCATCGTGCCGAGCAAGATCATGGCCGTTCAGGCCGGGTTGAATGAACCGGACATGACCACTAAGGCGCTTGAAGCTCACTATCTGGCTGGCGGTAACGTGCCGCTGGTTGTGCGTTCGCTGATTGCGGCCAATAAAGCGAAAACGATCAAGCTCAGTTTCCGTGAAGCTACCGCGATCGACCTTGCCGGTCGTAACGTTCTCGAAGCGGTTCAGACCAGCGTTTATCCGCGCGTGATCGACTGTCCGGCAAAAGGAAATGCGCGTCGTTCGCTGGATGCGTATGCCAAGGACGGGATTCAGTTGAAGGTTCGGGCCCGTGTGACGGTCCGGTCGAACCTGCAACAGTTGATTGGTGGTGCGACCGAAGAAACTATCATTGCCCGTGTCGGTGAAGGTATCGTCAGTGCGATCGGTTCCGCTGAAACCCACAAAGTTGTACTTGAGAACCCGGACTTGATCTCCAAGGCGGTGCTCGCGCGCCGGCTCGATTCACAAACCGCGTTTGAAATTGTCTCGATCGATATCGCCGATATTGACGTAGGTGAAAACATCGGTGCCCGGCTGAGAGCAGATCAGGCCGAGGCTGACACACGCGTCGCGCGGGCCCATGCGGAAGGTCGACGTGCGATGGCGGTTGCTCTGGAACAGGAAAACCAGGCCCTGATTGAAGAGAGTCGTGCGAAACTCGTTGAATCCGAAGCAGAAGTTCCCAAAGCGATGGCGGACAGCTTCCGTTCAGGCGGGCTCGGGATTCTTGACTATTACAAATTAAAAAACGTTCAGGCTGACACTGATATGCGTACGTCGATCGCGAGTGCCGGTGTGGATCACTCGCCGAAAACGCCGATGAGTCCCCATTGATCCAGGTCACAGAGATCAGGTCACAGAGATCAGGTCACAGAGATCAGGTCACAGAGATCAGGTCACAGAGATCAGGTCACAGAGATCAGGTCACAGAGATCAGGTCACAGAGATCAGGTCACAGGAGGCAGACAAATCAGGTTGCGCCGGTTGAAACGGTGAAGAGTATTTATGGCCAAAGACATCGAAGAATTTCTGCGTCGCGCAGCCGAACGGCGAAAGCAGCAGGCCGGTGGCGGCGCTCAACAACCACCTCTGCGCGAACAACCACCTCTGCGCGAACAACCACCTCTGCGCGAACAACCACCTCTGCGCGAACAACCACTTCTGCGCGAACAACCACCTCTGCGCGAACAACCACTTCTGCGACCGCGTCCGCAGCAACCGGAGAGGGAAAAGCCCCGCCGGCTGGAGATTAAAGACGACAGCGTTTACGACCAGGCGGAAGTTGTCCGGCAGGGAATTGGCGGCCGGCATGTACTCTCCGACCACGTCGAGTCATACGTTGATTCATCGAAGATCGCTGACCATGCCGAGCACATCGGTGACCGATTATCGCAAACCGACGATCGCGTCGCCACAAGGTTGAAAAAGAGGTTCGGTGACCGGGATATCAGCCGGCTCGATGACCGGCCCTCGATGCAGGATGCCGGTGCCGCGATCGTTACTGGCGAATCGTATTCGGGAGCGACCCAGGATTTGATCGCGTTGTTCCAGTCTCCCAAGAGCATGAAACAGGCGATCATTATCGCCGAAATCATGAAGCGGCCCGACTTCGATGAATAGATGCTGTCCGCTCCGCGATCAAAGCGTTCGCTTCGCCGACATTGCCTTGCCCCGCGAGTCATAGATAACAATTTCGATGCCGGGGTTTTTTCGAGCACATTATCAAAGAGGTTCTTCGTGGAAGTTGATTGAGGAATTAGGTAGAGGGCATGAATACAATCGAAACGAAACTCGATCCGCTGGTTCTGCGGCAGGATTTTCCGATCCTCGATCAGACGATCCATCGCGACCGTCAGCTTGTTTATTTCGACAACGGAGCATCGACCCAGCACCCTCAAACGGTCATCGATGCGATGAGCCGCTGTTACAGTGAATCCTACGCAAACGTGCACCGCGGAATTCACTACCTCAGTGAACGGGCGAGCGATCTCTACGAAAATGCGCGCAGCTCGGTACAGCAGTTTATCGGAGCGGGACATACGAGCGAGGTGATCTTCACGTCTGGAACGACCGCCGCGATCAATACAGTGGCCCGATCGTTCTTCGAAACTCCGGGCATTGAATTGAAACCGGGCGACGAGATTCTGCTTACGATTCTCGACCACCATTCGAACATTGTCCCGTGGCAGCAGTTGGCCGAGCGGACCGGAGCAAAGGTGCAGTTCGTTTCGCTCACACCGGACGGTCACCTCGATCGCGATGACCTCAATCGAAAGCTGACCGGGCGCACTCGAATGTTTGCTTTTCCCGCTGTTTCGAATGTGACCGGGTTGAAGCTGCCCGTTGCCGAGCTGGTCAGCCTCGCCAAAGCAGTCGGGGCAGCAGTGACGGTTGATGCCGCTCAACATGTTCCGCACGAACCAACGCAAGTTCAGGATTGGGGGGCCGACTTTGTTGCGTTCAGCGGGCACAAGATGCTCGGCCCGTCGGGCATCGGAATACTCTACGGGCAGCGTGATCGACTTGAATCGATGCCAGCCTTTCTTGGCGGCGGGAGTATGATTTCAGGAGTTACCAAGGAAGGATTTACACCGGGCGAGCTTCCCGCGAAGTTCGAAGCGGGAACGCCACCGATTGTCGAAGCGATCGGACTCGGTGCCGCGATTGAATATTTGGACGAGGTCGGAGTCAACTCGATTGCCGCTTACGAACATGATCTGACGGTCGCGATGCATGAGCAGTTGAAAGAGATCGACGGGCTCACCATTCTCGGACCGGAACCGGACCGCAAGGCGGGCATCGTCAGCTTTGTGGTCGAGGGACTTTCGACACAGGACATGGCGATTTTTCTGGACCGGCAGGGTTTTGCGATTCGCGCGGGGCATCATTGTGCAATGCCGCTGCATGAGTTTTTCGGGATCGACAACAGCTGCCGGGCAAGTTTCTATCTGTACAACACGCTGGATGAAGTCACGGCATTTTCAGTGGCGCTGCAAAACGTGATCAAAAAGCTGCGTTGGAATTCCATCGAATAAAGAAACTTCGCGGCGGTCGTCATGGACGGGAAATAATGTCCAATTGCGCTTCGCTTCGTTTCCATCCGACAAACTGATAGTAAGGCGTCTTGAAAAACGGAACGTAGGGCATTCGAAACCGGTCCTCGTTCAGATAGACCTGCTCGAAATGATGCCGCAAAAACGGAATGTGATCGGGCGAAGGGAATACGTTGTCCGTTGCGAACCAGGGCGGCCACATCGAACGCGCTAGCCAGCGATGTTTCTTCATGTCGTCGGGCGCGTACTTGCGTCCGACATAAAAATCGACCACGCCGATCAGGCCGCCGGGCTTCAGAATCGCGAGTGCATTTTCGATCGCGGCAAACCAGTCGGGAATCATCGTCAGCGAATACGAAAAAGTTACGACGTCTGCGGACCCTTCGGACGGACGGAACTTTGTTGCATCCGCTTCAACGGCTTCGACGTTGGACCAGCCCTTGTTCTCAAACCGGTCAGCAGCAATTTTCAACAGCGACGACGACAGATCAACGACATAGATTTTTGCGGGGCGACCGACGTTGTCTCCAAAGTTTTCAACATTCGACCCGGTGCCGCCTCCCATGTCGACCCAGACGCCGCCGTCCGGAACAGAAATCTGATCCCACAGTTCCTGACGTCCGCGAAGCAACCGCTTGCGAAAATCGTCATACGCTCCTGCCTGCCCGCCGTAGAAGCTCTCCATCCGCTCGGCATGATCGTCACCACGCACCGGCTTGACCAGCATGTGGTAGAGGATCTTCATGTCAGCGAAAAAAGCCATCGTCGTTCCAACCTTGATTCGTCTAATGCACGAGCTGCGCGATGTAGAAACTGCCGTAGGTGTGAACGCGATCCCGAGGATGCAGTTCAGATGCAAGTTCCTCGTTCAGCTTTAACATCTCCGAGACATTTTTCGGCTCTCCGTCATGCTGAACCTGAACCTGATTGATGAAGTCGGTCCGGAGTCCGCCGCTTCGCCAGATCAGCCGCGTGTTTGGTGCAGCGCGATCAACGATTGCCTGCCACTCAGATTCGAGCAGCGGAAAAAAGTGGTCGCTGAGCCAGTCCATGTGATCGAGCAGAATGTACTTCGAGATGGTACCGTCGTGTTTTTCCAGAAAGCCCTGAACGGAATTTGTATGGGTACTGACGCGGTCAACCGCCGTTTGCATCGCCTCAAAATTGGATTCGCGAAGGTACTCGGGGCAGCATTCGCGACTGTACTTTCCGTTCATGTAGACCTGCCAGAAATAATTGTCCTTCATCGGCAGTTCGGCAAACACACTTTCCATGCAATTCTCGACGAATTTGACGAGCCCGCCGGGGTACTGGTTCTCAATCTGTTTTCGTTGAGCTTTCGGAACACCCAGCATGCTCATCGTGGTGTCGCGGTTCATGGTGAACTTCATCAGCCCCGACCAGAATTTCTCGCGCAGGTGTTCGTCATAGATCGCGCGCTGTTCCTCAATCGTGTCCGCCAGCATCAACCCGTCGAGCTGCGGTCGGACGTTGATCATCTTGTCGGTGTAAATCTTCAGCATCCGGGCGAATGTTCCCGAGGTACCGCGAAAGTAAAACGTGCGGCGGTTGTTGGAGAACCATTTGATTTTCCGGTCCCAGAAATTCTGCGCCCATGGATCGAGGCTGGCGCGGAGTTTGTCTTTGTAAACGGAAGCGGCTTCGGGCAGGTGGCCTTCGCCGAACAGCTTGAAGAACGTGTCGTAGTCGAGATTTCTGATCGCCGATTTTTTCAGATCCAACAGCGCATTTTGCCGCGGATTCATGTCGACTGCGTAGACATGGCGGGGGCTTGTCAGCGAATAATCCAGCGCATTGCAGCCTGCCGATGTGATGACCAGCACATTGTCATCCGGAGCAAACTCCAGCGCGACGCGGTCAAGTCGCGGATCCTCCCAGCAGGTGTTGTAGACGAGATTGTTGCGGTGAACAGCGCTGAATACGCGCCGGCTGACCCAGTCAAAGATTGCCATGAAAAAGAACGCCGTTTGAGCGCCGAATCGGTTTCCAGTTGATCGATTCGCTCAGTTCAGAGTTCGCGAATCGTGATTCGGAATTGTAACAGTCGGTCCGCATGCTCAACAGATACGTTGGCGTAACCATGTCCCGGCGATTCAGTTGACTTTGCCGTCTTTCATATTGAAGACCGCCCAGATCTGACCGTTCGGGCCCTTGTATTCGCGAACGTAGAAGATGCCTTCGACGAAAACAGGCCGGGTGCTGAAGTCAGTCGTTTCGCCTTTTTCAAGCGAAACAAGAATGCAGTCAAACAAAGCGGCGCCCGGGCCGAAGCAGCATTCCCGGTCATCCCGGACAAATACGAAACTGGTCAGGCCGGTTGTCCGGTCCCCGGGCTTGATAAAGCCCTTGATCCGGATCATGTGCTTGTGCAATTTTCGAATATCCTGAGTCAGCATGGTCCGTTTGAACTCTTCGCCTTTTTCCATCTCGAATTTGATGTTGTCAAATGTCAAAACCACCGTGACGGTTCTGTCTTCGGGAATGACCAGCTGAGTTTCATCGGCGGTGCTGTCGGTCGATCCATCAAGTTCCGGCGCGTTGTTGTGTTCGGTAGCAGCCGTCGCAGCCGCATTGGTAGCGGCGATATCTTCCGGGGACCCGGGTATCAGCGAAGTTGCGTTTCCGTTCGGGGCAGCGTCATCTGCAGCGCCGTTCGGACTGGCCCTGCCGGTTTGCCCGGGGGCAGATTCGTTGCATCCGGACAGAATGCCAAACGCAGCGCAAACAAGTGTTGCGGCGGTCAAAAGGCTGGCGGCGAAAACTGGATGCTGGTTGCTCATGCGGCGGATGTTGAGACGCGTTTTGTTTGCTCGATCAGCGGACTTCGTCGGCAATAATTTCGTAGAACACTCCGGGGATATCTTTTTCGTTGCTGCGTCTGGCATTTTTGTTCAGCTGAAATGTCCCGATTACCTTCCGGGTCCAGTAACCGTAATCGACCGTTCCGTCACCGATAATTTCAACGGCAACGATATCTGTAATTTTTGGACTGCCACCGAAGCAACATTCGCCGAAGTCGCCGACAAGAATAAAGTTTTTAAGTCCTGTCTGGCGGTCCCCCGGGCGAGTGTAGCCCTTCAGGAACACTTTTTGGCCATCCAGTTCGGCGGCTCGCTCGGAAAACGGCGTGCTGGTTCTTTTTCCCGGTTGTAAATCGGCGAACGACATTCGCATGTAGCCGTCGGGAACTTCGGTTTGATATTCATAAACGTGGCCACCAATGCTCCCAATCAACAGGAGCAGAGAAAGTCCGAATCCAATCATTCCAATCTTCTTGCCCACCAGTTCATCGCCGAACCGGCGAAAACTCAACAGCGTTGCGATCCCGAAGATGATTCCCAGCAGCGGCAGTAGCACGAAGATTGGCGAAACAAATGCGGTCAGCCCGAGAATTGCAAATACGAAACTTGCCACAGCCGCTTTGCTCACAGCGCGGTAGTCATTGTCAGTGCTGATATCGCTGGATGAGTCGAACGCCGGTTTATTCATGATCTAATCTTAGCAAGCAGAAACAGCTGGTTTACAGTTTTGCCGGTTTACAGTTTTGCGGCGTAGCGGTTGTTTCAACGGAATCAGCGATCGCATCAACGGTTCCCAACCGTCGGCAGGATGCAGCATTCAATCGTCGTCAGAATGCCAACGCTGCGCAATGCCGGCTCAGAAAATCAGGCGTTCGAACCAGCCGCTCAGAACCGACCACAACAACAGAAACAACAGAATCGAGATCACCATCGGGAGCAGGATCACTTTGGCCAGCAGGTTGGCCGGTGTGACTGCGGCGATCGGCGCCACAACCGGGCCGTTTTCAGCAACGGTTGTCGGAGCGATCGGGCTAGAACTCGATCTAGTCGAACTGGAAGGGTTGGTGCTTCCGGCCGCCAGGCTCGTCGCCGTTTCCCGTACGGAAACAGCATCGATTGGGTTCGCCTGACCGTTTCTAGCTTCGTCAATTTCAGGACCGGGTGTTGGCGTGACCGGAACCTTGCGGACGACATGCGACGTGTCCCCGGCGACCGCAGTCTTTTGAATCAATGCGGTAAATGTTTCAGAAGGTGTTTCATTGTCTGCCGATCCTTCGCCACCGGCTGCTGGCAAGGATTGAGGTTCCGCATCATTCGATTCTTCTATGTCGTCGACATCTTCAATGTCATCGAGTTCTTCAATCTCGTCGCCGCCAAATTCGGAAAACTCTGCCGCTCCGTATTCCTGAAAGAAATCGGCGCGGCGGACTGCGTCAGGATCGATCTTTCTCAACTCTTCGATATAGCCCGCAGCCTCGGGCCTCGGACAGGCACGCAGATAGTTAATCACAGGAGTCCGAAGCCAGTTGGAATTGTCGTCCGCGTCTTTGAACATCTGGACCAGCTTTTCCATGACGGTCCAGTCTTCCATACGACCGAGATCGCGGATCACAGAGTCAGCAATTTTCGGACGGTCGAGCAAATGCCGGAACGCGACAACGATCCGCTCTTTCGGAATCAGGTCCGTATCGTCGTTGATGAATTGCAGTGCGCTGATGACGGCTGATGTGTCGCCGTAGTCCGCATCTTTGTTGATCAGGAACCGCTCCTCAAGCAGATCAACGCCGGGTTCGCCGGCGAGTGTCAGATAGCAGGTCGAAAGTGCATCAAATCCAGCGCGGTCCAGCCTGTCTTCAGAACAGATGAAGGTTTCCAGCATCGGGATATCGGCCTCGGAACCACAGATTCCCAGCATGATCAGATAGAGCCGGCGACGGTTGATCAATGTTTCGCGATCACGAATCCACTCGACAAGCTGTTCACGGTCCATCCGGTCCTTCAGCGCGATCATGTCCTCATACGAAGCAGAAGCAAATTCGTCGTAGGCATCAAATGCGAGTACGGATTCTTCGTCTTCAAAATACTGCTGGAAAAAAGCAAGCCGGTCTGCCCCTACATCCGGAAGCGAACCGAGCGTGGAAACGTATTCGATCACGCGGGGCGTTGACTTCATCGGCATCGACCATTTCACGGTCGGAGGATTGCTGCCAAGGACCATGAAGTTCTGTCCGATGTCATACGCGCCGACAATCAGTGCGCGAAATTCCATACCGGGCTCGACCCAGTCTTTTCCTTTGATCACGGACACGACTTCAAACATTGCTTTGGGGAGCTGGTCAGTGCCGGGGTCCTCGACCGGTTCCGGCATCCTTTTCAGCCTCGCAAACACAGCGATATCCTCTGCGCGAATCTGCTCGGTCATCGTCAAACTCAGCGCATTGCAAAACGGGCAGACCGCCGCGCTTAAGTGGGAAGCTGACGAAAGGGTGATCGCGCATATTAATATCAACATCGCTATCAGCGCACCGAAGGAGCGCGGTATGAGCGGTGATTGCGCTCGGGCGGTTGATACAGGATTTACGGATGCTGGTGTCATGGCTGACATCTGGAATGTCGTGTGTTGGATCGAATGTGTTTCGTAGACGCGTGATCGTCGGCTTGGCAGGCCGTGGAAGTGTGTTGCCAAAATGTAAATGGCGTCTCTGGCTCAGGAGTCATCTTTGGAGTGTTACGTCACTCGCTATTGTAAAGGGTACTACGCGAATGGCGGCTGGAAAGGCCAGATCGCAAATGGTCAGGCACCCAGCGAATCAGCGACGTCGGTTTTGTAGGCTGAAATGGCTGGATAGATGCCGACAACCACCGCCAGAATGATCAACCCTGGAATCAGCAGCATTTCCGGAGACACAGGAAGTTTAGCAAGGAATTCCGGCAGTCCAAGGTTGATTGAGCCAAAATAAGACGCCAGCGGATGAGCAGGGGCAAAGTCAAGAAACCCGATCGAGACACCCGTGCGGCTTTCGACAGTTGGGCCCAGAGCCGCGTTCAATCCGTGCCCGGTGATCCAGCCGGCGACCCCGCCGAAACACGCTAGCAGTACCGACTCGACAAACATGATTGACATAACCCTGCCGCGGCTTGCTCCGAGAGCCCGCATGACTGCGATCTCGTGTTGTCGCTGGCTCATCGAGTTGTAGATGCCGACCAGAATGCTGAGTGCCGACACGATGCAGATCATGATGGTGAGACCGAGCAATGCCCATCGCGTTGGATCGACAAACACGGAAAACAAACGACTCACTTCTTCAATTGGATTGACACCCTGAGCAGCGGTCTGGGCTTTCATCGGTCGATACGACGACCAGTTGAGCGTCTGATTGAGATTGTCACGGTTGATTTCGTTCGGCAGAAAGATCGGCAGCACACCTTTCTTATCCTTCAGTGATGTCCGGACAAGAATCGCAGTTACTTCGCGGCGTTCGATACTGAGCGGAACATGATTGAGCGCGCTGAGAGCTTCGTCACTGATTTCGTGTTTGTCATCCGACTCCGGTTGTGACTCAGGCTCGTCCTCAATTTCCAGCTCTTCAATCCCGTCATCGGGATGATTGTCATCGATGTCCAGTTCCTCGATCGGCGCGTCCGGGTCACCGCCCCAGTCTTCATCGCCGACTTCGTCTGAGTCTTCATCACCGGAGTCGCGCCGGGACAGGTCTGGTTCGTCATCACCGGCATCCTTGAGTATTCCGTCGTCTTCGACCGGATTGACATGGCCTTCCATCAAAAAGAAGCCTTCCATATTCAGAAACACAACGCGATCGTGCGGCGTCCCTGTGGCGGCAACGATTCCAACCACCGTGAAAGGCGTGTTGTGAATGTGTGCGCCCGAGGAGTTCGGGTCACCATGGGTGGGATAGATGTGGTCGCCGAGTTTCACGCCGCCGCGTTTGGCAACTGCAGCTCCGACCACGCATTCGTGCGGCCCGATGACGGGATCGTCAAGGTTCCAGTCCTGAAAACAGCGACCTTCGGAGAACTCGAATGTTTCCTCTGTGTCGAGATCGAGCAGCAACTCGCTAAAGAACTCGGGCTTGGTTCCAACACAACGAAAATTCAAGTCGGAGTCGGGAACCTCCCAGTAGTCTCCCAGACAGATTGGAATCGCAATGTGCGCGTAGGGTTTGAAATGCCCTTCGCGCCGCGTTCGCATAATGGATTCTCCGGTTTCCTCGAAGCTGGCGAGCGTCAGTTCATTCAACAGGCCCGAGCCGATTCCTGCCGGAGCGATTCCGGGAAACGAACTGAGCGAATCCATCTCATGTTTGAGCGCCTTCATTGCGATCGAGTTTTGCATTTCGCGCCGGCGGGTCTCTTTGTCGCAGAACGCCAGGTAGTACTCGTAAGGAATGTTCTCCACCGGCTTGGATAGGTAGTAAACCGTGTTCATGGTCAGCTGCATCGACCCGCCGCGAGCGCCGACGATGATGTTGTAGCCGAAACTGTTGTTGTTCTTGAACGACTTGGAAACGATGCCGTGAACCGAAAGCACGGTTACGACCATCATCACCCCAAGAGCCATCGAGAGCATCGTCAGAAACGAACCGAAACCCCGGTGCTGGATGCTGCGCCAGGCGATTTTGAAAATACTCATGCGGGCGTCTCCGAGCGGTATTCCCAGTCCGGACCGGCAGCGAGTTTTTTGTCAATGCTGCCGACAACGCGGTTGATTTCTTCGAGCTTATCAACGCGTTTGAACTGCCCGGCAACTTTCATTGAGTGGGTCACCAGTAGCAGTGCGATGTTTTCAGCCTCACAGCTTTTGCGAATCAAAGCAACAATTTGCTCCTGATTGCGCGGATCAACATTCGCAGTCGGCTCGTCCGCCAGCAACAGTTTCGGCTTGTTTGCCAGCGCCCTCGCGACGGCAACGCGTTGTTGTTCGCCGACAGACAAAGCGCGTGGCTTGTTTCTCAACCGGTGTCCAAGACCGACGCGTTCGAGCAAGTCACGGGCTCGGTCGCGGGAGACTTTTCTGGTTCGAGCGAACGTCATGCCAAGTTCCACGTTCTCCAACGCCGAAAACCCCGGCAGCAGGTTGAATGTTTGAAAGACGTATCCGATTTTGTCCGCACGAATTCGATCGCGACCGGCCTCTGAGAACCGTGTCATCTCGACGCCATCGACCATCACCGAGCCAGTGTCAGGGCGTGTGATTCCTGAAATCACATGAAGCAACGTGGATTTGCCGCAACCGCTGGGGCCGATCAGGACAGATGCTTCACCGGCCGCGATCGCGAACGAGGGAACATCCAGAATCCGCACCTGTTTGCCGTCCGGTTGGCGATAGCTCTTGCTGATGTTTGTGAGTTGAAGCATGGACGGGTAATGGTTGGTGCTTTTTCGAATGTTTTTTCAGGTGGTGCGACGTTTCAGGGTTCGAGCAGCACGATGATTGTGATGGGTGCGTTTACAGAATGTCAGTAGCGTAACTGGACGGCGCGATCTGGCAAAGCCAGTGGAATTAGCCGTGTAGCCAGGCACAGTTTGTCATCCTGTCGTTTTTTGCACGACTTTGTTTTTGTACTTCCGGAGGACACCAAAGCTACCGTCTGCACCCGCCAGAACGATGCTTGCGCAGCTCAAGAACAATGGTATCAGTCAAATACGGTTCAAATTGGATTCCGGTTCGCGGCTACCGGTTTCGAAATCGCATTTCCCGGTCGATGTCGCGACGGACGTCCGCTTTCTTGAGTGCCTCCCGTTTGTCGTGAATCTTCTTACCCCGACAGACACCGACCACGATTTTTACGATCCCGCGAGCGGTAAAGTACATTTTCATCGGAACCAGCGTCATCCCTTTTTCGTTAGCGCTGGTGGCGAGTGACCGGAGCTGGCGGGCGTGAACAAGCAGTTTTCGCGGGCGCGTGCGATCATGGTTCCAGACACTGGCTTGTCGGTATTCGCCGATGTCCGCTCCGATCAGCCAGAGTTCCTGCCCCCGCAATCGAACGTAGGCTTCGTCGAGCGAGACGTGGCTGTTGCGCAGGCTTTTGACTTCGCTGCCGATCAGGACAATTCCGCATTCCAGTGTGTCGAGGATTTCGTATTTGTGTTTTGCTTTGCGATTATCCGAGATCGTTTTCGACTGGTCAGGCGCAGCGTCCTCCTTTTTTTTCGCGGTCGACTTTTTGGAGTTGTTTTTTTTGGCTGACATGAATGGTCAAGTCTGAAAAACTGGACAGAGTCAGATTTACTATAGACAAATAAGAATGGCCCGACGAGAACGGCTGCGTCTTGAATTCTCGATGGGCGCAGAGCCGGCCGTTTTATGCTATTTTGCTTTCGGTTGCAGATTTCGAGCCCATGGATTTTCGCCCACGAAACATTCTCGAACGTTTGCCGTCGGGGCGGTCATGGCAATACTATGAGGTGGCATCGGCCGGTAAGTTCGCTGCCACCATGGGTTCATTTACATCCGATCGGTCTCAGGTAGATCTCATGTCAGAATTGCCTATCGTCAATTCGGTGCCCGGTAGTGCCGCGTCAGGTGCGTGCGGAGGCGAATCAGGCAGCGGCTGCATTCCTGCTCCAACCGGACAGTCGTCCGGCAAATCTACCAGGCAGGGGAGGGGTCGTTTGCCTTCGTGGCTGAAGCGGAATATCCCCAAAGGCAACGTGGTCAACCGGACAGCGGAATTGCTGTGTGAGCTGCGCCTGGAAACGGTTTGTGACAATGCCCGCTGCCCCAACCGGATGGAATGTTACTCGCAGCAGACGGCGACGTTCATGATTCTCGGCAACGTCTGTACGCGCCCGTGCAGTTTCTGCGCGGTCAGCCGCGGTCGCCCCGAAGCTCTGGAGGATGACGAACCGGCACGTGTTGCCGAAGCAGCAGTCCGGCTTGGATTGAAGCACGTAGTGATCACGTCGGTGACGCGCGATGATCTGCCCGATGGCGGCGGCGAGCACTTTTATCGTTGCGTCAAAGCGGTGCGTGAACGGACGGGCGCAACAGTCGAGGTCCTGACGCCGGATTTCATTCAAAGTCCGGCTGGACTGGAGCGGGTAGTTGAGTCGGCTCCCGACGTCTTCAACCACAACACCGAAACCGTTCCGCGACTTTATCGGCGTGTCCGCGGTCCGAAATCCGATTACCGCTGGACCCTGCGTTTGCTGGAACGGGTGAAAGAGCTGAACCCGGAAGTCAAAACCAAGAGCGGGCTGATGCTTGGGCTGGGCGAAACACATGAGGAGCTGTTTGAAGTTCTGGCGGACTTGCTGGATGCTAACTGCGACTTTCTCACGCTAGGTCAGTATCTCCAGCCGGCTCAGGATCGCTATCTGCCGGTTGTCCGTTACGTGCCGCCCGAAGAGTTCGACATGCTTGGAAATGTTGCCCGCGAAATGGGATTCAAGAAAGTGGCTTCCGGACCATTCGTTCGGAGTTCTTATCATGCCCGGGACATGGCGGAAGCGTAATCTTCGCAGGAACGTTCAGGCCAGGTCGTAATCCAGAGCCGGCAGAATGAATCACGTGCCGAGTACTTCGGTTTGTCATATTTCTGAAAAAGGCTGCATCGCCGAGGAAATCGGCGGATTTGCCTGTTCCCGGTTGAATTCGCGATGTGGATTGTTAACCTTGTATCCAGTGAGCGGTGGAGTACATGTACTCCCGGGCCGCGGCAATATTCAATTCAGGCAGGAGTTCAAGATGAAGAAATATTTAGCACTGATGGTAGCGGCGCTTATGTGTGTCGCGATCGGTTGTAACAAGGGCGACACGCCTGCGGATCCGGATGCGGGTGCGTCAGGAACAGCAGCAACACCGGCTGGACTCGAGTCCGATATTTGCGGCAGTTGTGGTTGCTGTGCGGGCTGCGATGACTGTTGCAAGGGCGAGACCTGCGACAAGTGCGGGTACCAAAAGGGCAGCGAGTTGTGCTGTGTCGAAGGTGCACCGGCACGTGCCGAAGGCGTTGTATACTGCAAGAAATGCGGTTTTGCAAAGGGCAGCGAAAAGTGTTGTGCCGAAGGCAACGAGAAGTGCAGCAAGTGCGGTTTGGCAACAGGCTCGGACATGTGCTGCGTCAAACTGAATGACCATGACGAAGAGCACGGTCACGATCATGATGGAGACGACGAGCATGACGGCGAAGGTGAGGGGCATGACGAAGACGGCGACGAACATGAATAATTCCGCTGATTGTTCAAGCTGAACTTCAAGGCTGGTTCGTTGCAACACAACGAGCTCCGAGTCGTTTGCACTCGGGGCTTTTTTCGTAGATAGGGTTGGTGATGAGCAATCCCACGATCGAAATTCGAGTGAACGACCGTCCGTTGAACGTGCCGCACGGGTGCCACCTGTCAAGATTGCTGGAACTGATGGAAATCCGGACGCCGGCGGTTGCAGTGGAAGTCAACCGGATTCTTGTTCCGCGCGAACAATTCGCGACCGAACTGGCTGAGGGCGACCGCGTGGAAATTGTAAAACTGGTAGGAGGCGGTTAGAACCAGTTGCATGATTTGATTCGCTATCCAGCCCCGCCCCGGCACTTCCCTACTAACGCCTTTGGAGAGCATAGTGAGCATTGTTGAGCCAAAAAGTCCGGATTCGGTGCAGGGGTCTGATCAGGATTCTGATCTGTTTCGAATTGGAAAACACGTTTTCACCAGCCGGCTGATCATGGGCAGTGGGCGGTATGAGTCGTTCGAAATCATGCGTGATTGTCTGGCCGCGTCGGCTGCCGAGTGTGCTACTGTTGCTGTTCGCCGCGAACGGCAACATGACAGCGACGGACGAAACATCCTCGATTTCTTCGATCCGGCTCGACAGGTTCTGCTACCCAATACCGCTGGATCCTATGACGCGGAAACCGCAGTCCGATGTGCGCGTATGGGGCGCGAAATTCTCAGGCAGTTGGAAAACGGCGGGGCCAACTGGGTCAAGCTTGAAGTACTTGGAGACAGCCGGACTTTGCTTCCTGATCCAATTGAAACACTTCGGGCGACTGAGCTGCTGGTTGACGATGGTTTTGACGTGCTTTGCTATACCAGCGATGATCCGGTGATAGCCAGAAGATTGAAGGATGCAGGTGCCACTAGCGTGATGCCAGCCGGAAGCCCGATCGGTTCCGGACTGGGAATTGCCAACGAAAACAACCTGCGTTTGATTCTGGAGGATCTCAAGAGCAGCGATTCCAATTATCCGGTTATTATTGACGCTGGGATCGGAACTGCCAGTGATGCGGCAAGAGCAATGGAATTGGGATTTGATGGCGTGCTGCTTAATACCGCAGTTGCCAAGGCGGGGAATCCGAAGAAGATGGCAGAGGCGATGAAGTTCGCGGTCCAATCCGGGCGTCTGGCGTATTTTTCCAAGCGAATCCCGAGATCGCGATTCGCCACAGCAAGTTCCCCTGATGTGGGGGTTTTTTCGTCAAAATCGGTATGACCAACGTGAAACTCGACCACTAACTGTTTGGGGGGAGGAAGTTGCGGGACAAGAACGGTCTATCTTGCATATTCCTCTTAGATTATGTTCGGAAAACTTGACGCTTATGTCTATTCAGACTACAAAAGAGAGTTAGTGGATCCCTGAACCCACCCCCTGGGAGTGGTCCGATTACAAAGTTAAAGGCAGCCTTGATTTAGAATGGTGAAATCTATGAAAGATTTATGGAAAACAGTCAGGTTGGGGGTTTATGTATTTGCGTTGCCGTTAGTGGCAATCACAGCTGCATCAGCTCACCAACTCATCTCCGACAGCAAGCCGATTGAGACGCTTGTTCCGGATGCAACAGCGATGATCGATGTTGATAACATCGGCACGCTTCGAAGCCACACTCTTGCGATCGACGAAGATGGCGCAGTCCGCGGACGCATCGTCAATATTGACGCAAGCACAAAACACGCGGCCGGTCTCGGAAGTTTGAAAGTCTATTTTGCTCAAAACGGTACGGTCGCTTACGAAATCTTCACTGAGGCGGATGGAAGTTTCGTTGCCGAGAATTTGGCGCCTGGCGTTTACTCGTTTATCGCTGCCGGAGAAACCGGATTTGCAGCATACGGTGTCAACATAGTTGAAGCCGGTTCGGGCGAGTTCCCGAACGTAATGGAAGCGGCCGCAGTGTCGCCTACATTCTCTGCGGTTCAGAACATTCTGAATTCGCATGTACCAGCAAGAGTTGCTAACGAGATCGTTCAGACGGTCAACGTGGAAGCAAGTTCAATTGCCGGTGCCAACCGGGTTCAGCTGGTTGATGGGGATCTGCATGGAAACGTCGTTTCGATTGTCGGTACCCGTGAAACTGCCGCTGGAACATTTGTTCACATCGTTCGCAACGATGAAGAAATTGCTTCGGTAGAAGTTGATAACAATGGTAGCTTCCGCATTCAGGATCTCGATCCGGGCGTTTACGACTTTGTCGCTGCTGGTCCTTCCGGATTCGCAGCAGTCGGCTTTGAAGCTGTTCAGGACGAAGTTGTTGGTGCGGTAGACTCAGAGATCATCGAGACAGCGATTCCTGAATCAGTTGTTAACGTTGACGCTTCGTTCGCCGATGCCGGTGCTGCTCAGGAGTTCATCCCGGCTAATGTCCCAATGGATGGCGGATTTGACGCCGGTTACTACGATCCTGCCATGTCACTGGATGTCGCAATGACTGCCCCGAATGATGGACACATCCTCGGCGATTCAGTTGGATACGCTTGTGATACTTGCGGTGGAGCACCTGTATCTGATGGATACATCTCATCGCCAGCCGAGTACGCAGGACAGTCTGTTGGTTGCGGTTGTGCAGCCGGTGGAGCCTGTGGCGGAGCATCGAACTTCGGTTCGTTCAACTCTTGCAACTGTTGCGGCGGCGGTGCTCGCGGATTCGGTGGCGGTGGACGGCTGTTTGGCGGAGGCGGAGGCGGAGGCGGCGGACTTGGACGTCTGGTCTCGCTTGGGCTGTTGGGCACGGCGATCGCCGCGATCGCTGATGACGATAACAATGGTATTCCTAATACGCCATCACCGATTAACCCGTAATCAAAGAGATCAAGTAAGACCTTAACTTGGCCGCCACCGCAATTCTGCGGTGGCGGTTTTTTTTTGACGTACCTCGATTGGACAGTGGATTTCTCACGAACCAGAAAACTGTTATGCTGTTTTAATTGGCGTACCGTTGTTCGCACGAGACTACCCATCCAACTTGATCGGGCACAAATATCATGAAGCGGGAAGTCATTTCACGAATTCTTCTGGTCTTGCTGGTCGTGGTTTGCCTGGGCTGCAAACGCGACGAAGATTCGGCGTCGTCGGTCCTGTCTCCCGAGGCGATGATCAAAGCCAGCGACGAAATCAATCAGTCCGTTAATGCTCCTCAAAAGCCCAAGCAGTTGTTTTCCGAGAAGGCAAACAGCTATCTCAAGGACTGGCTCCGGGCCCGGGGCGAATCTGGAATGGTCCTGGATGACGAGGGGCTGGGTATCACTGGTAATCCGTTTCGGCTTCGTTATTCGCTGGAGTACTATACATTGCCGCCGTCTCCACGTGACGATTTTACTGTCGATACTCAGTTCGTATTTGTGTTCGGGGATGGCAGGGAGTTGACCGAAATTTTTAATGGATACGGGAAGACGTTCGAACTGGCGATCGAGAACGCTCTGGTTAACTTTTCCAGTTCCACGCTGGGAGTTTTGTATAAGGCGTTTATCAATCCGAACGATTTGCATCAGAAGGTTGACAATGTTGTGATTAACGGCCAGCCGAGAAAACTGATCGCAGGGCAAATGATTGTGCGCAGCGAATCGGAAGATCCAATGGCGTTGTTTTCTCTCCCGGACAATATGGAAACGATTCTGGCTGATATCGAGTTGGACCAGAACAAGCATTTGATCAAAGTTCAGTACAGCCAGGTCATCGATGAGCCGGTTGTTCGTATCACGATTGATGGCGTGATCAGCGAACTGCTTATCGATCGCGTGGCCGCGTTGGACTGGCCCAAGCCGGCAGGTTTGATGGTTTGCAAGCAGTATCTGCTGGTGGAGTAATGTCGCCGCTACCGTCGGCTTTCACCCGCACAACAAGGACCAATCAAGTCCACCAGAAGATCGTCGTGCGCCAAAGACCGACTGACAGCAAAGACCGACCGACAGCAAAGACCGACCGACAGCAGAGAGATGCACGTCACGCAGCGGGTCTTGTCTTGCTGAGACGCTCGATCGGCACATAGAACTTGACGTATTTCAGTCCGTCAGTGTAAAGCGTTCCTGACGGATCCGCGACCAGCACGGTTGCCCGTTTTGTGATTCGATTGACGAAACCCGTCTTGGCGCGACCATGGGCACTGAATTCAACAGCATCGCCCGGGCGTATGCGGAATTGTTTTCTCGCGATGTCTTTTGGCGTCAACAACTGATGATTCGATTCGGTGTGCCCGAAAACGCTGTGCGCGATTGAGCGGAAACGTCTTTGCGAGCAGTTGGAATCATCCCAGACAATCATCTCGGCGAGATGGATCATCTCGTGTTCCATGATCCGCTGGAGAGCCTCAAGCCGGTCGTCACAAATCAGCCCGCCAACTCTAATCGCATGGTCGTTGCGAAAGGACTGGAATAGCGGCGTCGACGCGATCGCGATTTCGAATTCGCGGCTTTTTCGATCGCTGGTCATCGTCGTCATACCACCGGAAGTAGTCATTCGTCTTGAGATCCGGAACGACAATGGCCGGCTCGCATGGGATTCACACGCAGATGAGACAGCTCCCGAAAAGAACTGTTCGTCCGTCACATGAAACAATAGACCAAGATCGGAGTTGCTGATCCTCTTGAAATTTGGTCCATCGATCGTGTCCGCATTGAGCAACATGAACTCGTGGACCGCGCGCAGCTTCTCCTGCCTTTGCTCAGGCTGAAGATCGACAGCGGATAGTGATTTTTTGAGCTGCGTCTTGCTCATGCTTATGGCTTTATTCCATCAACACGTACGATCGTTCGAAATCCAGCAACGAACGTTCAACTCATTGTGATGAATAAATTGCGCCTGGCCAAGATTGATGCTGGATTCAATATCCACGATCGGCCACGTTCGTCCTGCAATGCGAGTTTGGCATTAGCTGGGTCTGAGGCGGATTGGTCAATTTTGGCGCTTTCCCGCACTAGGAACTTAATCTCGGATCGGCCGAGTTTTCATCGCTTGCTATTTCCAAGTGTCCACGAATCCAGGCTCTTCACGATTTTTCCACAACTCGTTTTTCGCTAGCGACTTACTCGTTCTCGGTCGCTTTCAGGTAAAAATTCAAGGTTTGACCCTGTTCACACGATCTTAGTGCAAGCACAATATTTTGTGTTGACAGGCTGCCCAGGGGCGATATATTGGGCCTCACCACTTTTGGAAGCCATTTGAAGAGCGGTTTTCAAGGAGGATTTGAACATGATTTGATGAGCCGGCACGAGGATTGGCTGGGCGTCGGATTAGCGAATTCTGAAGTGGTGAGTGCGGCTATCGTCAAAAGCGTGGCGAGCGTGACCGAATGGTGGATTACCGTCGATTACGCGTTCCAGGGCAGTTCGGCAAGGAAGCAGTGTCTTTGCTGCATGGAGGTCCCCATTCGTGACCCGATGTGTCCGTTGGTGCGCTATTTATTCGATTGACGTTAATCGCAGATTTTATTCTGCGGGTTCAGCTGGGCGAGAATTGCTGAATTTCGCGTTTACCGGAGCAACAAGTTCACCTGAACTCACCTCAGGGAGAACCAGCATGGAGTTCGATGGAATGTTAGAAGCAACTCAGACGGACATGAACGTCCGCAAGCGTGATGGTCGGGTCCTTTCGTTTGACAGCGAAATGATTCTTCGCGCGATTCAAAAAGCGTTTTGCGCCGATCAAGACGTATCTACCGCCGATCAGCTCGACGCGGGACTGTTCAAGCAAATTGACGCGATGACCGCAGCGGTCGTTGGACAGGTCGAAACGGTCGCGATGACTGACGAAGGGGTGGCAGTCGAGCACATTCAGGACCTGGTCGAAAAAGAACTCATGAGAAATGAGTTCTTTCAAGTCGCACGGCGATACATTCTTTACCGCGCTGAGCATGCAAAGATCCGCCAGCTGCGCGCTGAAGAGACGATGGAAAATCCGCAACCGTTTCCTTCCACGATGGTGGATCGTGACGGACAACTTGAGGACATGGACTTCAGCAAACTCCAGGATCAGGTCGCCGAGGCCTGTGAAGGGATTCAGGATCTGTGCTCAACCGGAGATCTTGTCGAGGAAGTTCAAAAGCAATTCTACAATGGCATCACGCCAAAAGAGATCGGCCGTTCGATGGTGCTCGCAGCGCGGGCCAGGATCGAAAACGATCCTGCCTACGATACGGTTGCGGGTCGTCTGGTTCTGAACATCATCTATCGCGAGTCGCTGGGCAAGTCTGCAACCAACGGCGATCTTGCAGCCCTGTATCGGGACAAGTTTGACAACTTCATTCAAATCGGAATCGAAGCAAGACGAATTTCCCCGGGACTGGCTACGTTTGATCTCGAACGGTTGGCCGCAGCGCTCGACCCGAAACGTGACGAGCTGTTTCCTTATCTCGGACTGCAGACGATTTACGATCGTTATCTGTTGCACATTGAAGGGCGCCGGATCGAAGCACCGCAGTATTTTTGGATGCGGGTCGCGATGGGCTTGGCGATTGGTGAGGGCGATCAGAAGAACGATCGCGCAATTGAGTTCTACAATATTCTGTCAGCATTTCGATTCACTTCAGCAACTCCGACTTTGTTCAATGCAGGAACGTTGCACCCGCAATTGAGTTCGTGTTATCTGAGCACCGTGTCAGACGATCTGGATCACATATTCAAATCGATCGCCGACAACGCCAAACTTTCAAAATGGGCAGGCGGACTTGGAAATGACTGGACGAACATCCGCGCAACGAATTCTCATATACACGGCACCAATGGTCAGAGCCAGGGTGTGATCCCATTCCTGAAGGTGGTTAGCGACACTGCGGTCGCAGTCAATCAGGGCGGCAAACGCAAAGGCGCGGTTTGTTCGTACCTGGAAACCTGGCACCTGGATGTCGAGGAGTTTCTGGACCTCCGCAAGAACACCGGAGACGAGCGTCGACGTACTCACGACATGCATACCGCAAACTGGATTCCCGACTTGTTTATGAAACGGGTCGTCGAAGGAAGGGACTGGACCCTGTTCAGTCCGGACAATGTTCCCGATTTGCACGATTTGTATGGCGTCGCGTTTCAGGAACGTTACGAGCACTACGAAAACGAAGCGGCAGAGGGCCGGATCAAACTCAGTCGAACGATTCCTGCGCGCGATCTCTGGCGGAAAATGCTGACCCGCGTTTTCGAAACGGGCCATCCATGGATCACGTTCAAGGATCCATCTAACATTCGCTCGCCGCAGGATCATTGCGGTGTAGTTCACAGCAGCAACCTCTGCACCGAAATTCTGCTCAACACTTCGGAAGAAGAAACGGCGGTTTGCAATCTCGGTTCAATCAACATGTTGAATCACATCACCGACGGCAAACTGGACCATGAGAAACTGGAAGAGACAATCAACACGGCGGTCCGGATGCTGGACAACGTGATCGACATCAACTTCTATCCAACGTCGGAGGCGAAAAACGCCAACCAGCGTCATCGACCGGTCGGCCTGGGCCTGATGGGTTTTCAAGACGCTCTGGCAGCTTGCGGAATCAGCTATGCGAGTGACGAAGCGGTTGAATTCGCGGACACTAGCATGGAGGCAATCTCGTATTTTGCGATCACTGCCTCCAGCCGTCTTGCGGCGGAACGCGGTCGCTATTCGTCCTACGACGGTTCAAAATGGGATCGCGGCCTGTTGCCCGTTGACACGATCGAACTGCTCGAAAACGAGCGCGGCATGCCCGTCAAGATGGATCGCTCCAGCACGATGAACTGGGACGCAGTTCGAGCTCAGGTTGCTGAACACGGAATGCGAAACAGCAACGTGATGGCGATCGCTCCGACAGCCACGATCTCAACGATCATCGGTGTCACCCAGTCGATCGAGCCGACGTACAAGCATCTGTTTGTGAAGAGCAATTTGTCCGGCGAGTTTGTTCAGGTAAATATCAACCTGATCAACGAGTTGAAGGAACGCGAACTCTGGTGCGATGATCTGCTTGAGGCGATCAAGTATTTCGACGGTGCACTCGGAGAGGTTCCCGGGCTGCCTGAGGACATCAAAGCCCGATACGTTACCGCATTTGAGATGGATTCCAGCTGGTTAATCCGGTGTGCAAGCCGTCGCCAGAAGTGGCTCGATATGGGCCAGTCGTTGAATCTGTATCTCGACAAACCGAACGGCAAACGACTGGACGATATGTACCACATGGCCTGGGAGTACGGCTTGAAAACAACCTACTATCTGCGAACGCTGGGCGCTACGACCGTCGAGAAATCAACGGTTGACATCAACAAGTTCGGTCTGCAGCCGCGCTGGATGAAGAACTCAAGCGCGACCGGCGAAGTCGCGCTGAAAAGACAGGAAGATGCCGAGAAAACCTGCAGCGTCGATAACCCCGGCTGCGAATCCTGTCAGTAGCTCGGCATTTAGATTCGAATCGTCAAAGTTTGAACTGCAATCAAGTATCCGGTCGGCGCTGGCTGGCCGGATTACTCCCCGAATTTTTCTTTCATATCCGTCATTCATTCACCGGTCACAGTGCCGGAGAACGCAAGGAGTTAGCTTATGGCAACTGCATCCGATTCCCTGGCTGGTGCTGACAAACGAGTCGACGCGACCGAAAAAAGACTGATCAACTGCCATCAGGTGGATGTCAATCAGTTGATGCCGCTCAAATACAAATGGGCATGGGAGCATTACATCAACGGTTGTGCAAACCACTGGATGCCGACCGAAGTTCCGATGAACAAAGACATCGAGATCTGGCGGTCGGATATTTTGACGGCGGACGAACGGCATGTGATCATGCGGAACCTCGGTTTCTTTTCTACTGCCGAAAGCCTGGTCGGCAACAACCTGGTTCTCGCAGTGTTCAAGCACATCACGAATGCCGAATGCCGCCAGTATCTGTTGCGTCAAGCGTTTGAAGAAGCGGTTCACGGGCACACGTTCCTGTACGTTGTTGAGAGCCTTGGACTGGACGAAGGCGAAGTCTTCAACATGTACAACGAGGTTCCTTCAATCACACGTAAAGATGCGTTCGAAATGGAACTGACCAAGGAAGTGCTTGCCCCGGAATTCTCAACCGACACGTTTGAAGGTGCTCAGGCGCTTTTGAAGAACCTGATCGGTTTCTATCTGATCATGGAGGGAATCTTCTTCTATACAGGTTTCGTAATGATCCTGTCCTTCCATCGCCGAAACCTGATGAAGGGAATCGGTGAGCAATTCCAGTACATTCTGCGTGACGAGTCGATTCATCTGAATTTCGGAATCGATTTGATCAACGGTATCAAGGCCGAGAATCCACATTTGTGGACTCCCGAATTTCAGCAGCAGATGATCGACCGCGTCCGTGAGTCAGTCGAACTGGAAATCGCCTACGCACACGACTGCCTGCCAAACGGAGTGCTCGGTTTGAATGCCGAACTGTTCCGCGACTACGTGCAGTTCATCGCCGACCGACGTCTTGAGCGAATCGGGCTCGAGCCGCAATACGGTAGCAAGAACCCGTTCCCGTGGATGAGCGAAACGATGGACCTTGCCAAAGAGAAGAACTTCTTCGAGACACGAGTCACGGAATACCAAACCGGTGGCACGCTTGAGTGGGACTGATGTGTTCCCGGCTTTACTTGAACAGAACTCAGTCGAAACTTGAACAGAACTCAGTCGAACAGAATGGCCCGTGACGTCAAGAAGTTGAAAACACATCCCGCGGTTGCCGAATGATCTGTCAAAACCGGTTAGGCAAAGTACTGCCAATCCGTTTGCTAACTCGAGAGCTGACAAAGGGGATCGAAGGTTGCAATTTCGGAAATACGCGACCAGGTTCGAAGGAACGTACAGGGCCCCGCCGAATATGAGAAAGGCTCCCGACCTTTTCATCATTCTCAATCAATGTCCGGTTCATCATTCTCTATCAATGTCCGACCAATCAAAACCAGTTCTGATCGGGAAAATACTCCCAGCCGGTATTCTTGTCGTCACGGTTCTTGTTTCTGCACTGGCGATGTCGCCGAGTGTGGCTGATCCGGATATTTGGGGACACGTTCAGTTTGGACGCGAGGTGATCGAAACGGGCCGAATTGCTCCGACTACTTCGTTTTCATTCACGGCAGAAGGATATCGATGGATCAATCACGAAAACCTCTCGGAGATCGTGATGGCCTGGACTGCGGATCACTACGGTGCGACGGGCCTGGTGCTTGGTAAATTCATGCTCAGTTTGTTTGTGATCGGCGCACTACTCTGGTTCAACCTGCGCCGGGGAGTCGGACTGATCCCGTCCTGTATGCTGACGATTTTTGTCGCGTGGAACCTTGGATATCACTGGAGTTTTCGTCCGCAACTGTCGTCGTTCTTTTTCTTCACGCTCATGGTGATTCTGCTGCAATTCAGTTTCATCCACTGGCGCGACCATTGGCACCTGAAGTGGTTTCGACCTGGTTTTCTGACTCGGGACGAGCATAGGACAACGCAGCAGGCATCGGCTGTTGGTGGCTCGGACGAATATTCGGAGGGAATCAACTACAGCTGGAAACACGCGCGGCTATTGTGGCTGGCGCCTCTACTGATCGTCCTCTGGACCAATTCGCACGGCGGATTTGTTGCAGGGATCTGCGTCTTCGGTCTGTATCTGTTTTGCCGCAGCATCGAAGCACTTTCAACCTACTGGCCCAACGGCTGGGGCTACGTTCGCAGGCTCTGGCTGATGATAGCAGTTGCGTGCCTGGCAACATTGCTAAATCCATATTCATACAGGTTGCCACTCTGGCTGGTTGAATCACTGGGAATTCCTCGCCCCGAGATCATGGACTGGTCATCGAATCAGTTGCTGAGCCTGATCGGCGCGAAATTCTGGGGCCTGGTAGCGCTGGTCCTGTTTGCGATCGTGGTGTCGCGTAAGTCACTCGACTTTACTCAAACCGTATTGCTGTCGATTACGCTCTGGCAAGCCGTCAGTCATTTCCGTCACGTTCCGTTTTTCGCGATCCTCGCCGGATTCTGGATCGGGCCACACCTTCATAGTGCGCTGGAGCGGGTGGGAAGTTTGAAAAGTCGAGAAGCGACGAAGCCGGGCGAACAGGAGCCGTCCCGATTTGCCACGGTCGTAATTGCCGCGGTCATGATCTTAACAACCGGCCTGATCGGTTACCGACTCGCAGACCGCCTAAGCGCATTGAAAGTTGAACGCAGCGTATTTCCGGTCGACGCGTTTCAATACATGAGCGATCAGAAAATCGGCGGTCGAATGGTGGTGACCTACAACTGGGCCCAGTACGCAATCGCAGCAGCCTGCCTTGAGCAAAATCTGGCTCAGGGCCAGCCGCAAAGCACGCTGGCTTTTGATGGCCGGTTCCGGACATGCTATCCGCAACAGATTATCGACATGCACTTTGATTTTCTGTTCGGCGAAGGGCAGGGCATTGAACGATTTCGAAGTCCGGATTCGCCCCCTTGCGATCCTACTCGTGTCCTCCGATTCGGCGACCCCGATCTGGTACTGATTAGGCGCGGCGGTGACAAAACCGAACGTGTAATGAACACCTGCCAGGATCAGTGGGTGCTGCTATATCAGGACGGTCTGGCGCAGTTATGGGGACGGCGCAACAAATATGATAACCGTGACAGTGCCGATTTTGTTCCTCCCGCCGACCGGATAATCAGCAATGACATTCCTCCGGGTTACGCCAGCTGGCCGGCGTTGCCGAACAATGACCATAACGGGACTTCCGGAAAACACCCCGAAACGCAGGCCCGTGCAACCTTGACATCGCCCGATAATCGCGAAGGTCGCAAGCCCGAATTCGAATACGGTTCGCCGCGCAACAGATTGCGCTAGGCCGGCTACAATAGACGGAAATTCAATGAACGAAAATTTGAACAGGTCGCAGTCTGCCGGCGGACAGGTTAACGCCGTCACACCGATCCTGCCTGCCGCTGAATCTACGCAAGTCGTTGAGTCGGTGCAACCGGCACCGCCTGTGCCTGCGCAACCGGACACCAAACTGGAAGACATTCTCAAGCGGTTGGAATCGACCAGTGATCTGATCGAGCAGGAACTGGATGCCTACCGCCAATCTGAAGTTTTTGGAGACGATAACCTGGCCTTTAAAGTCTCAATCGTGATTCCGGTCTTCAACGAGGAGAATACCGTTGCGCGCGTGGTCAGCCGCGTTGCAGCGCTGCCATTGAATTCGGAGATCGTTCTGGTGGACGATTTCAGCACCGACGGAACACGGAAAATACTCGGCCAGATCAGCGGAGTTGACGGGATCAAAGTCATTCTCAAGGAAAAGAATGAAGGCAAAGGGGCTGCGCTGAGAACAGGGTTTGAGCACGTTGACGGCGACTACGTTGTCATTCAGGATGCTGATCTCGAATACAACCCGCTGGATATTCCACGTCTGCTGGTGCCGCTGATTCGAAACGAAGCCGACATCGTTTATGGCTCGCGATTCATTGGCGAAGAAGTTCAGGACGAGTCATGGGTTCACCGGGTGGGGAACGCGGTTCTGACTGGAGCATCAAACATGTTCAGCGGTTTGTCGTTGACTGACATGGAAACCTGCTACAAAGCGTTCAACCGCAAAGTGCTGAAGGATCTGACGATCGAGCAGGATCGGTTCGGCATTGAGCCCGAGCTGACGGCAAAACTGGCTCGCCGGGGCTACACGTTTGTCGAAGTTCCAATCAGCTACCAGAGCAGGACTTACGCAGAGGGCAAGAAAATCGGCATCAAAGATCTGTTCAACGCGATATTCTGCATTGGCCGCTACGGAATTAGCGATTAGCGGTTGATCAGTCATTCTCAGAAACTTTGTTCGAGGCTCGAACGTGAATACGTCGCCTGCGCGTGCTACTACGCAGTTCGTCCGTACGATGAAGCTGGCTTGTGTTCAGTTGGTATGCGTCGCGTTGATCAACGGTGCCATGATCTGTCTGGCGGCGATGCCTCAATTTGCCGGACGAAATCAAGCTCCGTCTAACCGGACGCAGGAATTTCCTCAGCCGGATACAAACGGGACGATGAGGGGTTCGTTCTTTCAAGATCGCAATCCGCCGGGAACCGATCCATCCGTCAATGGTCCGCTCGGTAACACTCAACCCGGAAATCAAACGGGAAACGGCCGGCCCGGTACAAATCGCTTCGGAGCAGACCCGTTGGTCGCCAATCGACAACGTGACGACGCAAATCTTACGCGAGTGGTCAGCCTGGAAATTGTCGGGACATCGCGAGCGTCACCCGTCGCGCTTCAGCAATGGGCTGAAGACTTGTCTGAAATCGGTGCGTCAAATGTTCGGATTCGCAGCACGGGTGGTTCGGTTGAGCCGGGAGTTGAAGAAACCCGGATTGGCGATGTCATCAGTATTAGCGTCACCGGACTGGTAAACGACCGGCAGCTTCAGCTGCCCGGAGCAATGTTCAACCGCGGTGACAAGGCGCGGATTGCGGAATACATCCAGCAGCTCAAGGACGACGGTGCCACGGTCGCATTGGCGGAGAAGTTGGCGTTCGGTCTGACGTCTGAGCAGTTGGTTGCTGTGAATGACGATCTGAAACAACCGGTTCAGTTTTCAACTTCGGGCGTGTCGGTCGGCGAAGTGGTTCGGGGAATCATGCCCGCGATGAATTCGCAGTTTCAATTCGACGAGTCGGCTCGAGCCGCTCTGACCGGAGAATCACCGGTCGCGGAACAGATGCAGGGGATGTCGTCCGGAACGGCACTCGCGGCAGCCATTCGCCCGCTTGGTCTCTCACTCGTTCCGCACCGGGAACAGGGAGGAGAAACGGAGTACTGGATTGTCGACTCACAAACATCGACGGAGAACTGGCCTGTTGGCTGGCCCTTATCCGACCCGGTCAGTATTGTTGTTCCCAAAATGGGCGAGGTGATCAAGGACGTTGAAATTCTCAATGTTCCGCTTAGCAGCACGCTTGGTGCGCTTGAGCAGCGGATCGGTGTCCCGTTTCTCTATGATCACAACGGGCTGGCTCGGGCGGGCGTCGAACCGGATGCAATCCAGGTTACGCTGGTGGAAGAAAGCATCGCCCACATTTCTGCAATGCGAAAACTGCTCCGGCAAAGTGATCCGCCGTTGAAGCAGGAAGTGCGGATCGACGAAAACGGCCGGCCATTTGTTTGGATTTCGACCTTCCGGTAGGAACAGCGACTGGAGAGCCGGTTCACTTCAACAGTCGGCTGTGTTTACTGACCGGAAAAGTCCCGCGTCGGTGGCGGGGTCAGGGCTCCCGAAGACGCGGCGGGCAACGACGGGATTACCGAGTTGTTCAATTGAATCCGGCCCTGGACGTACATTCCCGGTTTCAATACCCAGTTGCCGTTTTCTTTTTCGTTATCCACCTCGATGATAACGCGAAACGAGTTGACGCCTTCCTGTTCAATTCCCGTTCGGGCAACGGCACCGCTGAATTGGAACGGCTGTCCGCCAAGCGTTGTCGTTACGATCACGCGTTTGTTCTGGACGGCATGCGGAGCATAACGCTCGGTTGAAAGAGTCGTGTGGACATAGAGTTTGTCCAGGCTTGCAACACGAACGACAATGTCGCCACGGTTCGCCCACTCACCGCCGTCACGAAGCGTTTCATAAACGATCCCTGATATGGGCGACTTGATCTTGTGCCGCTCAAGCGACTCCCGTGCAGCATGATAGTTGACTAGTTCGGCCTGTGCTTCAAGGCGGGCAACTGAGATTGCCTTCCTGGCTTCGATAAGTTCGTATTCGGCGATCTCTTTTGAGTAGCGTGCACGCTCGGCCTCCTGTTTTGTTTTGGCCCCTTTGCTGTACAACCGTTTTGTCGTCTCAAATTCGCTGGTTGCCAGTTTGACTTTCGTGGCTGCCATCTCAATCGATGTTGTGTTCTGCGACCGTGCCAGTGCCATTTCGTATTTGATTTTTGCCTGTTGCAGGATTCGGGTCGCCTCCTGATCGTCGATCAATGCAATCGTTTGCCCCTTATCGACCAGATCGTTGTCGGAAATTTTCAACTCCGAGATCGGGCCCATCGAAGTTGCCGGAACTTCGATGTCGTCAATCAATTCCGCACGGGCGTTTTCGAACGGAATCTCGTTCGCATTGTTAAAGTTGTTCATTTCCGGGACGGGCGAAACCGTCGGATTGGCGTTGCGCTGGCCGAACGTGGGCGGAGGCGATGATTCACGTTGATAGTTTCCCTGAGGCTGGAATTCCTGACTGGCTCCGGCGGGCTGCGCGGAAAGGTTGGTTACCGGAGTCGTATTTGGCTTCAGGGCGCTGGTTGTGCCGGGATCGTTGCTGACCCTGGCAACAGGACGCGGGTTGGTGACAAAGGGAGGCCGGTCGTAATATGGCTCCATCGCCTTCTCCATTGGCGACAAATCCTGAGCCGATTTATCTACGACGGCACTGGAATCGATATTTTGACTCTGCTGCGGAAGTTCGCTGGTCGCTTCAACCTTTGACGCAGCCATGTCTGCGTTCAAATTATCTTCCGGTTGATTGGCATCCGGTCCCGGGTTTGTTGTGCTTTCCTGTTGAATCCTGTTGCCTTGAATACCGTTGCCTTGAAACGCATCGACCGACAACGCCGGAGGGCCACTGATTGCAGGAGCCGAATCTGCAGGAACAGAATCGTCTGTGTTTCTTGCAGGAGGAGACGTGAATGGAATTGCCGGTGCGGTTTTCGACGGCGTTTGCTCGGTCCGGGAAGGTACCGCGAACGGGTCTTGAGCGGTTGCTGTTTGCGTATTGCCCAACCAGGCCGTACCGGCAATAGCGGCACTGATCGCAACAAGGCAAAAGCGACTTTGAACGTCGGAGAAGTTATGCGTTTTTGATTCTTTATTCATGAGTCGATCCTGAGGCGCCGGTCGGTTGAGGAACTGCGCGGAATGGGGATGGGGCCCTGATCAAGTGCGGGACGATTCGACGGTCGGCCATCATAACCTGCATGCCGGTTCGGCGGCATATTGGTTAATCGGCACTCCGTCGCGCCAAAGCCTAACTATTGCAGGACACACAACGTTGCCCAGGACAATGTCGCCGCGATGGAAGCTGTACGTGCCGGAATACGAGTTGTTTGGACGTCGATATCCTATCGGAATCAATCGCAGGCTGGCTAGCAGAAAGCGTAAATGGTCGTCTTCGGCGGACTCTGGCCCGATTACGACTTCGCTTTATGACGGCGGGGTAGGAACCCCGGACGTTTTTCCTGTCCGTGCATTTCTCAAAACCAGAGAATAAAACTCGAATGAACCGTCTCAATCAATTCGTGAAAGTAGACGTAGCCAATCGATTCGGTGCCACAGTTGACGTTTGCTGTCACACGTGTCCCTGACCGGAGCAGGTCAGCCGGAATATCAGCGTTGTCGAACGCGACGCGAACCCGAACAGAGTTTCCTTCTTCGGAATGAACATCCAGCCGGTTATCAAGCGCCATGACCGTTCCCGAAAATTCCCGACCCGGGTGCGAAGCGAGCGTAAATGAAACGGTCAGCGGTTCGTCCGACTGACGTTGAGCGCGGACCAGATGCGAGACCCGTTTTTCCGGCATCTCGATTTCCAGAATCCAGTCGGAATCCGGATCGAATACCGTCATGATGTTCTGACCTTTGGTGACCGGGCGTCGAAGCAAATTTTGGCGCAGCTGCCAGTTTGCGACCTGGCCGCGAATCGGACTGCGAATCAAGAGGTTTTTCTGATCCTTCATTTTTAAGGCGAGCCGCTCTGTTGCGATGTCGAATTCGGCGTCCGCTTCCCGATATTGTCCATCAATGACAAGTAGATCAAGCGGTTCCAGATTCGGGTGATTCCGCGAACGATCGAGGTTTAACATCTCCTGATCCAGCCGCCTCAGTTCACCGTTTAGATATTCAATCTCGGCCTGGAGGTCGTTGTTTAGCATCCTCGCCAGTACCTGCTCCCGTTCAACGATTGCATCCGGATCTTCAGGGACATTAATTTCCTCGAGCACTCCATTCACCTGCACGAAGACCTCGTGTTGTTTTTCCGGAATCAGATGACCCTTTGCTGACAACGAGAACTGCCACGGGAATAAACACATGAACGCGCCCAGCGTTCCAGCTGCGCCGAGTACGACGGCTGTTTTTATCAGGTTGCCACCTCGAAATGCGCCCGTCAGTTTCCCGAGCAGACGCCATAGCGGAAGCAGGAAGATGCTGTTGTATTCGTTGGCATTGGTCAACGCAGTACGGCTGTGATCAACAACGACATCAATTCGTTTGCGAGTCGATTCCGTCAGCCGCGAATCTCTGAGCTGCTCAACCACCAGCGCGCCGAGTATCCTGGAACGGCGACCGGGAGTACCCGAACCCCGGCTTCGGGCATGAGTGGACGAGGTCCGCGAGTCAGATGTTGACGAACTCGATTCAGAGTCATCGGCGTGGTCGGCTGTTTCGATCGGAATGATGCCCAGCATTCGAGTGTGCGATGTATCGACGTACTCGTGCAGCTTTTTCTCTATCTGTGGCGGCAAATCGCTGTCATCGCCCGTGTACCAGAGTGGTTTGCCTGTGGCGATCACTTTCTTCGCGAGCTGTCCAAGGCGTTTCACCTGGTCAGCGCGGCGTTCGATCGAATCGAGACCGCTGACGGCTTTGATCCGGCAGCGACGACCCTGAGTCATCGCAACACTGACCCGGTCGCAACCGATCAGCCGCCGACCCTCATTGGCGATCGTGAACACGGTCTGTTCCGGATCGAGGCCTTGATGGACATTCCGAATAAATGTTTCCAGCTGTTGCCACATGTTCTGCTGGTCGGCGAATGATCGCATCTGCTGGTCGCGCAAAAACGAACTTGCGATCTCACACATCCGCGACAGGAATCGCAGATACCCGCGCTGGATGGTGGGGCCTGCACCGGGGCGCTGGAAGATTTCGACCGCTCCGACCGGAGTACGGTCAATCGTCAACGGAGCGATGACCAGCAGTGATTCGGTCGGGTTTCCGGGCTTTGTCGGGTCATTCGATCCGGACCAGGGCGCAATCAGCGCAGGTTCTCCGGCGGCGACCAGTTTGTTGAGCAGTTGGCTGTGGCGGGTCTGCGCGTCGGGGTTGTCGGCCAGGCCGGTGTTTTGCAAGTTGATCTGGTAGTTCAATTGAATCGGACCGTCTTCAGAATCGCGCAGCCAGATTGCACCGCCGGGAGATGCGAGCGCACTGACGGTCCGGTTGAGGAAGCCTTCGAAAAAGTCGTCACGGCTGATGTCTGATTCAGCGAGTTCCGAAATCTCGTTGACCAGAGAACGAATCTGGTCCTTGGTTTGATCGACAAGTTGTTGATCAATCGGTCCGTCTTGTGACGAGCCGGTTTTTTCTCTTCCCGTTTTCCTTCGCGTGTCCTTTGCTCCTGCCATTCCCGACATTGCACTATCTGACGTTGCAATATCCGACTTTGTTGCGCAAGTCAGATTTGCGTCATCATCGGAGCGAGGGTTCTGTGGGTGACTTCCGTCAGTGCGGAACTCCTCCTGGCCATTTTTCGTTTTTCCCTGACTGTTCCGGGAGGTACGAATTCCCCCGTCTTTTCGCGAAATGCCCGGGCGAACCGGCGGAACGATCGGCTGAAACGCAGTTGAATCGGGCAGATTGGATGGTGAATCTTGTGTACTCATGACCTTCCCAAAGCGCAGAATTGGCGGCGGGACTTTGGCGAAATCCGGGATCTGCTGCAAGCCGAATCGGGTAAATAGCGACGCTGGCATTCCGGCAATTCAGCGATGATGAGGCAGTTGGCACAGGGCAATACACGCCAAACCATACCAGGTGTTCGTTGCGTGTATCGAAGCTGACCGGTACAACAATGCTGGCAAATAGTGAATCGACATGTCCTGACGCGTTGCGTTGTTGAAGATTGCACGTTGCCGGAGTACCTGATGAACTGACGAGAATTGGCGGCAATATGAGACTGATTGGCGAACTCAACGATTCGGAACTCGCACGGAAATTCGCAGCGTTTTTGCTGACCGAATCAATTGCTTCCAAGACCGAGGAAGAAGCCGGCGTTTGGGAGGTCTGGGTTAAGGACGAGGACCAGCTGGATCTGGCTATGGCAGAGCTTGAAAAATTCCAGACGGATCCGAATGGGGCTCAGTATTCAGACGTGTTTGATAGAGCGGACCAGATCATCCGCAACCAGGAGATCAAACGCCAACAGTTTCAAAAAAACCTTGTCGATGTAAAGAAGCGAGTCGGTCTGCGACGTGGGCCGTTAACGATGCTGCTGATTATCGCCTGTGCGACTACGTTTTTGCTCACGGGTTTTGGTAAAGAAAAAGGATCGGCGTATCAGGCTTTGTCATTCACGGCAGTCGAACAGCCGGACGCGACGCGAATCCTGGATAAAAACGGAAACAACTTCGACGCCTTGGGAGTGCGGCTTGCAAGTGTAATGAAAGGTGAAGTCTGGCGACTGGTCACGCCGATTTTCATTCACTTTGACCCGATGCATATCATCTTCAACATGATGTGGCTCTATTACCTGGGCAACATGATTGAAAACCGCTACGGAACTCTGTGGCTGGGGATTCTGATTCTGGCGTCGGCTGTAATTTCAAATTGCGCTCAGTCCATGGTGCCGGGCTGGATGGACGGGTCCGTCCCCGGATTTGATGGACAGCTACTGCTCGGAATAAGCGGGGGGATGTCGGGTGTTGTTTACGCTTTGTTCGGATTCGTCTGGATGAAATCTGTATACGATCAATCCTCTGGATTCCGACTCAGCGAGATCACAATTTTCATTATGCTGGGTTGGCTGGTGCTGTGCATGACCGGTGTGATGGGCTCGATTGGAAACTGGGCTCACGCCGTGGGGCTGATCGTCGGAATGGTCGCAGGTTACGCGCCGAAGATAATGGGAAAGTAGAGCGGAATTCATTCCGGTCCCTGCGGTCCTACCCGGAATTCTGTTGGCGCGAACGGATAGAAAGTCCGATCACTTCCGCATTTCCTGATCGACGGACGGGTTTTGTGCCGACCGTTGCTGGTCAACTTGCTGCTGTTCGGCAGCCATGTCCGCGCTGTTGACCTGCTTCCAACCGAGTTTCAACGGTGGTCGAACGAAGAGATTGAAAAAGTCTTTTAGGCCGCCACCGAGGTCGTTGACCTTACGGTTGCTGAACGCAAACACACGTCGCTCCAGCCGATTCTGTGCCGGGTCGAAGTTGGCATGAAAGATCTCCAGCGAGCTTGGCAGAAAGTCCTCGGCTGAAATTATCACAACGATCTTCTTGTAGTTTCTTGCGTCAGACGCGCGCTTGGGGTGAATCTCCAGCCAGTATTCACCTTCGACACCTGGCGGATTAACGTATTCAACCCAGTAGCGATCGAGGATCATCTGGCGGTTGGCTCCGAACAGGAAAAAAGGCAGGGGGCTGTTGACGAGTCCCTGGCCTTGCAACTCGGCGGGGATGTCCGTTTTGTAAACACGCTTTTGTTCGAAGTTGTATTGATAAATCGCTGTGCCGTCGCAGATCCAGCGTTCGCGGCTCTGTTCTTCGTCGCGGGCACGGTAGTCGTAAGTGGTGTTCGGCGTGTTCTGGTCTTTGATGAAAAATTCGTACGACTCAGTCACGTCATAACGTCCCTTTTCCGGAGCGGCGAATCGAATCTGACCCTTGGAAATGGCAAACGCGAGCAAGTTTCCCGTTTCCGGATCGGTGTATTGGCAGTAAGTCGGATCGTAGTCCCAAAGCTGGAAGTCCCACGTCGATCGTTTGACCTGTTCACTGCTTTGCTGCCAATAGTCAAGCAGGTTTTCGATGTTCGTTTGATCGTCCGGTGAAAGCGGGAATCCTTCCGGAACTTGCGGCTGATAATTGAGATCGGGTGCAGCCCCGGGCTGTTGTTGACCGCGCGCTTGATCCATCGCAACGCGTTCCTGTTCTGTCATCGGCCGTGTATTCGGCGCGACGGGCTGATCCTGCTGAGCAGAATATTGCTGCTGCATGGCGGTTGCAGGCTGTTGAGTTGCTTGTTGCTGCGGCTGAGTCCCTGGCTGCTGAGTCCCTGGCTGCTGAGTCCCTGGCTGCTGGGCACTGGTAGTAGCTGAAGAAATATTCCATGCACTGAAAACCGTGACCGCGATCAGCACAATTCTTGCCACTGCGGCGGAGACGCGAGAGGCAGCGGGCACCGAACCGCGGATTCGGGCTGAGATTCGCGTGGAAGAAAAACGATGCATTCGAATTCGTTTTTTGCACCGGTTGGCCGATTGTTTGTCTTTGCGCCAAACGGAGATGACCCGCAGAATCCGGCTTGAGGTTGGCTTGTTTCCAGCGCGCATTTCGTCTTCCTTGACTAATCGAGACCAGCAATGAGAATCGTCGTGATTCGTTCAGCGCACCAACGTATCAGCCGGATCAAAATGTCCAAAGATTGATTTGCGAAGTGCTAGCGGTCTGCGTTGCGTTGGCTTCCAGTCGATGCTTAGCTGGCATGCTCGATCGCGTTGACGACGAGAGTCTTCATTTTCGGCGCGGCGAGTTCAGCGGCGTCGATCACCTCCTGGCCGGAGGTCGCTTCAAGCACATCCGGATTGGCAATGTTGGTGATTACCGAAAGTCCCAGCACACGAATTCCGTAGCAAGCGGCTACCGTGACTTCAGGAACAGTTGACATTCCGGCCACGTCCGCACCGATTTTTTTGAGCATTCGATATTCGGCCCTCGTTTCGTAGGTCGGGCCAAGCATTGCTCCGTAGACACCCTGGTACAGCGGGAATCCAGCCGCCCGAGCGCAGGCGTGCGCCTGTTGGATTAGTTCGCTGTCGTAACTGTCGCTGAGCAACGTCGGTCGGTCGCGAGTCACACCGATGGTCATGTTCTGAGTGGAGCGGAACATCAAATCGATATGGCTGTCGATCAGCATGATCTCGCCGCTGGCAAAATTCGGGTTGATTCCACCCGAGGCGTTGCTCACAAAAAGGATCTGCACACCCATCGCATGCATGGTGTGAATCGGCAACGTGGCCAGATCAACGTCGTAGCCTTCGTACAGATGAAACCGGCCTTTCATCGCGAGCACATTCTGGCCGGCAAGTGAACCGCAAACCATTTCGCCGGCATGCCCCAAGGCGGTGCTGACCGGAAAATCCGGGATCTCAGCGTACGGAATCGACTTTTCGATCTCGATCTCATCTGCGAGTTTTCCGGCACCGGTTCCCAGAATGATCCCAAAGCGGACTTCGGGTACGAATTCGCTGCGTAGGAAAGAGGCGGAATTTTTGACCGAAGCGTTGAGTTGTTCGGGTAACATCGCTACACCGGTTCCTCAGCCAGCAGCCCCATCACCAGCTTCGTCAGTTTCGGTTCGGCTTCGTTTGCGACTTTGACAATTTCATTTGCGTCAGCCGGCTCCAGCGCGTCCGGGAAACAGAGGTCGGTAACCACCGAGAATCCGACGACCCGCATTCCGGCATGGACAGCAACAATCACTTCGGGAATCGTGGACATCCCGACGACATCAGCGCCGATCGTGCGCAGAAAACGATACTCGGCGCGTGTTTCCAGGTTCGGTCCGGCGACAGCGACCAGCACACCTTTATGAGTGACTATGTCCTCGGCCCGCGCGATTCGCATCGCGCGATTAATCAACTCATTTGAATACGGTTCGCACATGTCGGGAAACCTCGGCCCGAGCCGTTCATCGTTGATCCCGATCAGAGGGTTGTCACCCATCAGGTTGATCTGGTCGTCGATCAACATGATGTCCCCTTTTTTGTAGTACGGATTGAGTCCGCCAACCGCGTTGCTACAAACCAGGACGTCGGCACCCAGCGCTTTCATGACGCGGACGGGCAGGGTGATGTCTTTGAGAGGATAGCCTTCATACATGTGCAGCCGGCCTTCCATCGCGACCACGGGCAGGCCGCCCAGGGTCCCGCAAACCAACCGGCCCTTGTGAGACAAGGCGGTTGATTTCGGAAAGTTCGGAATGTCGCCGTAGTCAAGCGAAACTGCGATGTCGATTTTGTCGACCAGCGGTCCGAGTCCTGTGCCGAGAATGATCCCCGCTTTGGGCATCACGTCCCACTTGCTTTTGATCGCGGTAACGGCTTCGTTGATCTTGTCGTAGAGGTCGAGCATTTTTCTCTTTCACCAGGCTTTCGCCAGTATTGTAGGTGCAGGGTTGGATACCGGGTGCAGGGTTTGGAAGCCAGGTGCAGGGTCGGATTGGGGAGAATATCGCGATCCAAGGTTAACCGATGAGCGAATGAAAACTCAAGTGGACGGGCCCACCGCCACGTCGATTGCCGCAGCATGAATTTGGATCGAATAAGAAAAAGCCGCCCTCAGAGTTTTGAAGGCGGCCGCAGTTTGTATCTCAGCATCCGAACACGATCGTGTCAGTCAACCGTATGATCAACGGTTGCTTCGTGTGCTGGACGAGTTTTGCTGGTTTCCGGTCCGGGCAGGTTGAGCGTCGGAGTCGGCGGCTTTTGTCAGTTTTTCTCTAAACACCAGCTGATTGACCAGTAGCTTGTCGGCGGGCACGAATTCGGCTGCGATTTCCTGTTCCATTGTGAACACGAATGTCATCCGGCGACCGTCTTCTGCTTCAAGGTGGTAGTAGATCCACTGCACGGGCACTTCGCCTTCAATCCCCTCGACGGTGATTCGCAGGGCAGACAAATCGTTGGCGGTTCGTTTCGCTTCGGCGTTGACGACCTTGGCGGAATCATCTTTGCCAATCATTTTGGTGACTTCGTCTTTGAACAAATCCAGCGAAAGTGGCCTGCCTGCCGGTCGGGAGGGGAGTTGTACGATGTTACATTGTGCCAACAGGTTTCCGTTTTCAACGAACCGCATAATCGCGGCATCGTCTTCGGCAACAATCATCCGCCAGCGCGTGTCGTAGACGACTGCGAAACGCCCTCGATTCGATTCCCATTTGAGATTCCGGTCGACCTGTTTTGCAGCGACCGCGGAAAGCGTTTCATTGGAAAGTTCGTCGATCGAAGTCTGACGGTTCATGTGAAGTTCTATTTTGATTTCGCCGTCAAATCCTGCAGCGATTTGACCGGTTTCACGCTGTTCGCGGATTGTCGTTTGGATCGAGGTTACGTGGTTTGCGGCGATGTCAACGAGAACGGCGGCACTGATTTCGATTTCGGTTCGCACGTCATCGACTTCACCTTTGACAGAACCAGTCAAATGAATTTTCGCGATCCCGTTTTCAACCGATTTCAGCGCGAGCTGTGCGTCGTTTTGATAGACCCGATCGATCGCCAAAAAGTCGGCCAGCGATTCGTTGGTTGGACTCCACGCCTCACCGATCGGGGCATCCGGTTTCGAAAGCAGCGCCGGAAAACTTAGCGCGTCGCACGGGTTGCGAATCAGATCAAGTTCGGATTGAGTCAGGTGGTCGGTGATGCAGGCAAGTTGCAGGCGTTGCCCTGAGTCAGGTTTGATTCTGGCAAGAATCAGACTGTCGTCGTTAGCTAACTCGACAGCCTTCGTTCTCCGATCAATTCGAAAGTCCGCCGTAGCGCCGGTATATTTACGAATCGCCTGCAGATTTTCAGCGTCACCGCTGAAGCGCTGGAGGTAGGGAATGTCAGCCGTAACCTCAAGGGCCAACTGTTCGGGTGCCTGCCGTTCGCCGTCATTGTCCAGATCGGACATAACCTGGATGATGCCCTTGTACTCAAGCCGGGCTTCAATTTGGTGCAAGTCGTTGCGGACATATTCGACGACGATGTCATGTGTTTGCGATTGTGCGAATGTTGGCAGCAGCAACGGGACAGTCATGGGCAACAAGAGCGACGGCAATAACGCAGAGAACAAGCGGCGGGAAATATATCCGGTTTTTTTTGGTGTTTTGGGCATTTTTCTTCCAATATTTGGACTGTTCCAGCGAATCAGGGGCGAACTACTGGGTGCGAATCCGTTCAAGATATTCCCTTCAATCTGCCTCAAGATCGTCAGATTCTTGTCTCAAATCGAACATTCTCGCCCCCAGCCGTATGGTTTGCCTTGTTCCATTGAAGTGCCAGCATGCGCGTAACTGTTGAATTTTGCCGCAATTTGCGGTTGTTTTCACAGATGCGGCCTTATTTGAAGTCCGTGGCGCGAACATGGAATGCGTTTTGCAGACTATTACTTACAGAGTCGCGGCCTGACACATCCGACGATTAAGTCTCGATGGGCAGGACTCTACGATTGATCGCCTGGTTTGATTCCAGAGGATACTCCCTGCGTGGTGAAGCTTCCTTTGTAGAAGTCGAAGGACGACATCGTGACGAAAACGAAGTGACAAAAACGAAGTGACGAAAACGAAGTGACGAAAACGAAGTGACGAAAACGAAGTGACGAAAACGAAGTGACGAAAACGAAGTGACGAAAACGAAGGCTTGTGTTTAACGACGCAGACTTTTCGTCTAGTGTTTGCCAACCGAAATTTGCTTTTTGTAATTCGGTTCACTCACTGGAAAACGCAGCGTCCCCACGGAACTGTTCAGATGAACAGTTGGGTCGGGCGGAGCGTAACAAATCAGGTGAACATGAGGTTCGCCGGATTTTACGACGGGTCAGGATGACCACACCAGGGAACTTATCCGCGCAGCGGCTGTCCAAGACAGTGTCCAACCGGACGAGTTCAACAGAGAAAGAGGATGACCAGATGCATACCGACTACAAATGTGAATCTATCCGCCAGCTGCGAGATCAGCAGGTTCGGTTTGCGCCAAGAGAAAAGAAACTTGAGCAGATCGACAATGCCGAAAAACTCCTGCGAGAAATCATAGAAGACCGTAACTTTAATTTCGAATTTGTTTGCTTCCGCATCACCGGGTTCCGACCGGATAGCGGACCAATCGTAAAAATAAAAGGGAGTGACCTGCGTCACGACCTGCATGGATTTATTGAAGACCTGTCCGAATCAGCGGACGTTACCGCCGCCGAATACGGACAGCCCGTCCATACGGTCGACGATTTGAGCAAGATGTTCAGCGTTTCGACCAAGACGATTTCCCGCTGGCGTCAGCAGGGGCTCGTCAGCCGCAAGTTCATTTTTGACGGCGGTCGCAAACGGGTAGGGTTCCTGCATTCCAGCGTGGACCAGTTCGTGAAAAACAATCGCGAGAAAGTCAAACGGGGCGAGCGATTCAGCCAACTGACCCTGAGCGACAAAGAGGACATTATCGAACGTGCCCGCCGGCTGGCGCGGGCCGGCGGCTGCCTTGCAGATGTGACTCGCCGGATTGCGGGACACATGGGCCGCAGTGTCGAGACGATTCGTTACACCATTAAACAGTTTGACCAGCGGAATCCGTCGATCGCCGTGTTCCCGGACCAGACCGGACCGCTCAATCTGGAAATGAAGGAACGCATTTTCGCGGACTTCAACTCCGGAAGATCAGCCGAATCGATCGCTCGGCGATACTGCCGTACAAAGACAACCGTTTATCGTGTTGTCAACGAAATGCGTGCGGCGATGATTCTTGCATTGCCTCTGGACTTCATGGACAACGAGGAATTTCACCGTAAGAGTGCCTACAAAAAGATTGTCGAATCGGAGATGCCGGTTCCTGAAAAGGCGACGCGCAAAACGCGGCCGCCCGCCGGGCTGCCACGATATCTCGCGTCGCTTTATGAGGTCTCTTTGTTGACCCGTGAGCAGGAGCAGTATTTGTTCCGGAAGTTTAACTTCCTCAAATGCCGCGCGAGCAAGTTGCGTGAGGCAATGGATCCGGAACGACCGAAGTCGTCGGAAATGGACGAGATCGAACGTCTGTACAACGAAGCGGTCAAAGTCAAAAACCGGATGGTTCAGTCAAACCTGCGTCTGGTGGTTTCGATTGCCAAACGACACGTATCTTCGACCGACGATTTCTTCCAGCTGGTCAGCGACGGCAACATGTCGCTGATTCGTGCCGCCGAGAAGTTCGACTACGCTCGTGGGAACAAGTTCAGCACGTACGCCAGCTGGGCGATCATGAAAAACTTTGCCCGGACAATCCCAGGCGAGTTCAAACAGCGCGACCGTTTCCGCCCGACGTCCGAAGAAGTTTTTCTTGCGAGAGCAGATCAGCGAAGCGACCGGTATCTGCTGGAAAGCCAGCAGAAAAAACGGACGGAACAGGTCAGTCAGATCCTGTCGAGCCTGGACGACCGCGAACAGAAGATCATAATCAGCCGATTCGGCCTGAACTACGAGCACGAGCCGCAGACGTTGAAAGAAGTCGGAGCTCAGTTGGGAGTAACGAAAGAGCGGATCCGGCAGATCGAAGCACGGGCTCTTAACAAGCTGCGAATCGCAGCGAAGGAAGAGAACATCGAATTGCCCGAAGGGATGCTCGAAACGAATTGACTTTCGGATTGCAGCTGCGAGCCGGCTGCCGATCAGCGACTCAATCGCCGTTCTTCACTGTAAGTGTAGGACGGCGTTTCTTTTTTGCTGTTCAGACAAATCGAATCCTCGTTTTCTGCCATTGATCGTTTACGCAGATCCGATCAGTCCATCCGCCAACAGATCCGGCGTACCTTCCGGCAGAAGGTACGTATGTACCGCTTGCCTGGCGGGACGTTGCCGGGGTTCACACTCTCTATTTCAATTCGACTCGTCCGGGTTCAATTCGGCTCGTCAGGGCCAGTCTGAACCTGCACATTGAGCCGGTATCGTTGATAGTCTGCAATGCTGCACGAAACGAATATGTCGGGGGCAGATCGGACACGGTTCAATTATCTAACCAATCAATTAAGATTGCCGTGTTGAATTGTACTTAACGAAAGCCAGGCATGCGAAACTCAACCGGCATCTACTCAATCGTGATCGCGTTGTTTGCACTGGCATTGTTCCAGGGTTGTCTGGCAAGCTACGGCGTAGCCGCGGAAGCTCCGGGTACGAGTTTCTTAGGAGCGATTGTTGGTGGTTCTGAATCGGCTGATGAAACTGAATCGACTGATGAGCATGAGCCGACCGAGGCCGAGCTGATGATCGAAAAGGTCAAGGAACTGTTCCCCGATGAAAAAGGAATGGTCAAAGAGATCGAAAAAGTCATTAAGAAAGAGAAGTCGCCGGCACTGATCAAGAATGATGCGGTCGTGATCGGGATCCTGATTGTGATGTTGGGGCTCATCTTCTGGACGAGCAGCATCAAGACAGGCTTCTGGAAAATTTTCTACAAAGCCGTTCCGATGCTTCTGGTCTGCTACTTCCTGCCATCATTGTTGACGTTTTTTGGCGTCGTAGATCATGATTCGTCAAAGCTCTACCATGTCGCAACTCGATATCTGCTGCCTGCAACGCTCGTTCTTTTGACGCTCAGCATTGACCTCAAGGAAATTTTCAGGCTCGGGCCCAAGGCAGTGATCATGTTCCTGACAGGCACGATTGGTGTGATTCTGGGTGGTCCAATCGCGGTTTTGATTGTCGCATTGGTTGCTCCGGACATCATCGGCGTCGATGGTCCGGAAGCGGTTTGGCGCGGGCTGAGCACGGTGGCCGGAAGCTGGATCGGTGGCGGTGCGAATCAGGCTGCGATGCAGGGGATTTATCTTGACTGGGATTCCGTTTCCCCTGAGGTCGCGAAAAGTTATCGAACGATATTCAGCACCATGGTGGCGGTTGATGTGATTGTGGCCGAAGTCTGGATGTTGTTCTTGCTGCTGGGAGTTGACCACTCAGATAAGATCGACCGGTTCCTCAAGGCCGACTCGTCCAGTATCGACCGGTTGAAGGAAAAGATGGAAAAGTTCAGCCAGAGCGTGGCGAGAATTCCAACGGCAACCGAATTTATGGTGCTTGCCGCAATCGGATTCGGCGGCACCGCCGTCGCGCACTATTTCGGAGCAGACCTAGCTGGTTATGTTAGCGATGTTGTCGACCGGTCCAAAGCTGATGCTGTGGCCGCAACGGGCGACGAGAATTCAAAGGGTTCGTTGTTGTTCCTGAAGGAGCTTGGACTGGCAAGTTCCTTTTTCTGGCTGATTGTGATTTCGACAACGATCGGGATTCTGCTTTCCTTTAGCCCGATGAAACGTTTCGAAGGTGCAGGTGCATCCAAGATCGGGACCGTGTTCATTTTCATTCTTGTCGCAGTGATCGGCATGCAAATGGATATCTCAGCCGTCCTGAAACATCCGGGAATGTTTCTGGTCGGTGCGATCTGGATGGCGTTTCATGTCGGCTTGATGATCTTCATGAGTTGGCTGATCAAGGCACCCTATTTCTTTCTGGCGGTGGGGAGCAAAGCCAATATTGGCGGGGCCGCAAGTGCTCCAGTCGTGGCGGCGGCATTCCATCCATCGCTGGCGCCAGTGGGGGTTTTGCTCGCCGTGTTGGGCTATGCCCTCGGTACCTACGGAGCGATCGTTTGTGCGCGGATGATGCAAATGGCGACGCCGGTGGGTGGCTGACGCCGTGGTCTTTCTTTGACGACGCGTCCCTTGCTTATGTTGCGGGTTTCCATTCGTGCATCGATGCGAACCCGAGGTCTGATTTCGTGTCAATTCGTATTGCGGGGCATTCGGAATTCGATATATTTATGTCCTTCCCGATACTGCCTCAATTCACGCCAGCGTAGCTCAGTTGGCAGAGCAGCGGTTTTGTAAACCGCAGGTCGTGGGTTCGAACCCCTCCGCTGGCTCTTGCGTGAAGATATCAGGGATGTTCGCCAGGCAATGACCCTGGCGAACATTCCGGTTTTGAACGGTTTTGGGACGGGGGGTTACCGAAGCGGTCAAACGGGACAGACTGTAAATCTGTTGGCTCAGCCTTCGCAGGTTCGAATCCTGCACCCCCCACTTTTCCTGACCGGTGCCACTTGTTTGCCCAGCCACTCACGGTTCTTCGATTGGTTATTGTGGTTCTTCGTGGAAGTTATTGGCTGAGCGAACTTGTGAGCGGAATGACGCTAGCCACCGATCGGGTTGCGATCGACGTATTACCGCAGGACCAGCGGCTAGCTCCGAACCGCTCACAGAGTAGCCGCTAGATTCCCGGAAGAACCGTTATTGTTGGAATCGGCGGCGGAATAGCGGCTCGGACCGGTGAAAATATTTGGCTCGTTCGCCGGAATTAATGAAATAAAGACCTTATGGAGTCGGTCCATGTTTTGTTACATTGGCCGGTTAGCCAGTTTCGGGGTGCGCAATGAATGAGCCAGTCGGTCTTGGATCGAGTGGCGATTCGCGCTCGTGAGTGGTGGATTGATATTCAGCGGGTGTAGCTCAATGGCAGAGCCCCAGCCTTCCAAGCTGGTCGTGAGGGTTCGATTCCCTTCACCCGCTCATCACATTGTTTATGACTTTGTTGTTGTTGTGGCTGTTGAGGGTATTGGGCTGGTGGAGTAGTTGTTTTGGCTGCTGTAGCTCAGTGGTAGAGCGCGTCCTTGGTAAGGACGAGGTCATGGGTTCAAATCCCATCAGCAGCTCTGATTGGTTTTCGACCGTTGGTCGATTTAAATTGGTTGAAAATTAGAAGTATATAGGTAGGTGTTAAAAGACTATGGCCAAGGAAACATTTGAGAGGAATAAACCTCACGTTAACGTTGGCACGATCGGTCACATTGACCACGGCAAAACCACAACGACTGGTGCGATTCTTGCAGTTCAAGCTGCCAAGGGTCTTGCTCAGGCGAAAGATTATTCGGAGATTGCCAAGGGTGGTACCGTTCGTGACGCAACCAAGACGGTTACGATCGCGGTTGCTCACGTTGAGTATGAAACTGAAAAGCGTCACTACGCTCACATCGATTGTCCCGGTCACGCGGACTTTATTAAAAACATGATCACCGGTGCCGCCCAGATGGACGGTGCGATCCTGGTCGTTTCGGCTGCGGACGGTCCAATGCCTCAAACCAAAGAGCACGTGCTTCTCGCTCGTCAGGTTGATGTGCCTGCTCTGGTTGTGTTCTTGAATAAGTGCGACCTGGTTGACGACGAAGAGCTGCTTGAGCTTGTTGAGATGGAAGTTCGCGAACTGCTCAGCAAGTACGACTTTGACGGGGACAATGTTCCAATCGTCCGCGGAAGCGCCTTGCCCGCATACCAGAAGCCTGATGATCCTGAAGCAAGCAAATGCATCTCGGAGCTGATGGATGCCATCGACGAGCACGTTCCCGAGCCGGAGCGGCAGGAAGACAAGCCGTTCCTGATGGCGATTGAAGACGTGTTCTCGATCGAAGGTCGTGGAACTGTGGCAACCGGACGTATCGAGCGTGGTATCGTCCGCACCGGCGAAGAGATCGAAATCATCGGACTTGATGTCGAACCTCGTAAGACAACCTGCACGGGTGTTGAGATGTTCCGCAAGATCCTTGATGAGGGTCGTGCCGGTGACAATGTCGGTTGTCTGCTTCGTGGTGTTAAGCGTGAAGAAATTCAACGTGGCCAGGTTCTGGCAAAGCCGGGCTCGATTACTCCGCACACGAAATTCGAAGCCGAGATTTATTGTCTCAGCAAAGATGAAGGGGGTCGTCATACACCATTCTTCAGTGGCTATCGCCCGCAGTTCTACTTTCGTACCACGGACGTAACTGGAACTGCAAACCTGCTCGGTGCTGAAATGTGCATGCCCGGTGACAATGTCAAAATCGAAGTCGAGTTGCTTAAGCCGGTTGCGATTGATGACGGTGTCCGGTTTGCGATTCGCGAAGGTGGTCGAACGGTCGGATCGGGAGTTGTTACAAAAGTCGTTTCGTAGGATCGGCTGAGGTGAAATATCAGGGGGTCCTGCTTTGTCAGGCGGGCTCCCTTTGTTTCGTTTGACCGGGATCGCCCGCTTGTTCGTGACGGACGAATTTGCATCGGTTGAATCCCGTCGTGTGAAGCGTACAGGGGTGTAGCTCAATCGGCAGAGCACTGGTTTCCAAAACCAGCGGTTGCGGGTTCAAGTCCCTCCGCCCCTGCTTTTTTGAAGTCGGCACGCTGGTCGGGATTGCTGGTTGAGTTGCGTCGGTTTAGCGGTTCGGGATGAGCCGGTCTTTTGTTTATTGCACGGCCAGCTTCGGCGGCTGTGGACAGGTGGTGTTTGATGAGTTCGATGGCGAAGCAAAAAGGTGGAGGAAAAGGCGGGCAGGGCAGTAGTCCCGGTTTGCTGGCTTCGCTTTTTCAGTTCGGCCTTCATAAGCCTGAGCAGGGGCGAGTCGTCCGGCAGTTGACGTTTCTGGCGGCAGCGCTCATTGCGTTTCTGTCGGCGTACGAGCTGTATCGAACCGGTTGGTTGTCAAATCCGCTGGGGGCTGAACGGCCGTTTGCGGGAATGAAATATATTTTGTTGATCGTGCTTTCAGCGCTCGGTTTCTGGTTCTCGTTTCGAATTGTGAACTATCCGAAGTTCGCTGATTTCCTGATCGCAGTTCAGGCTGAAATGAACAAGGTTTCCTGGCCGACCCGTCAGGAGCTCTGGAATGCCAGTGTTGTTGTCATGTTCGTGATTTTCGCGATGGCTGCATTGCTGTTCCTGTTCGATGTGATCTGGTCGTTCGTGTTCCGGGCGATCCATATTCGGTATTAGCCGCCGTTGCTTTTCTGATTCATTGTTTACCCCTTTTCGTAACCCTTTTCCGGTGTGTTTGCATGATAGAAGATGACGCAATCACTGATGATGCCGCAGAGCTCGAAGTAGCTGTATCGGAATCGGCCGATGATGTACCGGTTGCAGAAGCGGACGCCGTGGAGGCTGTTGCTGAAAACGCGGGAGCTGCTGACGAGGCGGGTGAGGAAGTGCCTTCGGAAGAAGAGGTTGAAGTCGGAGAAGGCGAAGCATCGGAGTTGGAGTCGGGCGAGGCGAGTGATGAAGAATCAGGCGAAGAAGAATCAGGCGAAGAAGAATCAGACGAAGAAGAATCAGACGAAGAGCCGGAAGGGTTGATGGAGCTGACCGGCGAAGATCTTGAGTTTTCGGAAGACGAGCTTGTCACCGATGAAGATCTTGAAGAAGAGGAAGAGGACGAGGATGCTTCGCCGATCGACGAGTTTGTCGAAGAGCCGGTCGAGGAAGCTTCCACCGGTGAGAAACGCTGGTACATCCTTAAGGTTCAGGTGAACCGCGAGAATTCGATTTGTGATGCTTTGTTGCGGCGAGTCAAAGTCGCCGGCCTGGAGTCATTTTTCGGCGATGTGCTTGTGCCAACCGAAGATGTCCGTGAATTCAATAAGGCCGGGAAGCAGCGAGTCGTAAAGCGCAAACTGTATCCGGGCTATATCGTCGTCAACATGGAGATTGATGACGACAGCTGGTTCCTGGTTCGTGAGACTCCCGGAATTGGTGACTTTACCGGGGCGGTTGGCAAACCTGCTCCGCTTTCGGAAGAGGAGATCTCGCGGATCATCGCGACAACTCGTCCGCCGGAAGAAGAGGATGAGGAAATCAAAACCGCGATCAAGTTCAAGGTTGGTGATCGGGTGCGGGTCAAGGAAGGTTATTTCCAGAACCATGAAGGCGAAGTTTCAGCGGTTGACGAGCGCAACGGCCGGATCGAAGTCATGATCAATATCTTCGGGCGGAATAACCCGGTCGAGCTTGATCACTGGCATGTGGAAGACGTGTAGCAGTCGCTGAGCGGTTTGTCGCAAGCCGGTCGCAACACGAAACACGTTGAAAAAAAGACAATAGAAAATAAAATACAGAAACCAGAAATAGCGGAATTCGGAAATGGCAAAGCAAGTAACAGGTCAGGCGAAGTTTCAGGTTCCCGGTGGTTCAGCAACACCGGCACCACCTGTCGGTACGTCGCTCGGTAAATTCGGTATCAACCTCGGGCAGTTCGTTCAGCAGTTCAACGACCGGACCAAAGAGTTCAATGGAATTCCGATTCCCGTTGTCGTCACGGTTTACAGCGACCGCTCGTTCGAATTTGAAACGAAGAGCCCTCCTGCTGCAGCACTGCTGAAAATAGCAGCCGGAATCGCCAGTGGATCGGGAGTGCCGAATCGCGACAAGGTCGGCACGGTAACTCGCAAACAGGTCGAGGAAATCGTTGAAAAGAAAATCAAAGACCTGAACGCAAGTGATCTCGACAATGCCTGCCGAATGATCGAAGGAACGGCCCGCAGTATGGGTATTACCGTTGAAGGCTAGGATGGCTGGGCTGGGTAACTCGCAGGACGCGAAGAGTAAACGCGTCGATTGAGCCGCGATCGACATTTTAGAATCAACAGAACTATTAACGCGCTGTAACCATGAGAAAACCATCCAAACGCTATCGGGGTCACGAAGAAAAAGTTGACAAGGATCCCGTCGAGCTTTCAAAAGCGGTCGAAATCCTCAAAGGCTTTGACACGACTAAGTTCGATCAAACGGTCGAAGTTCACATGCGGCTGGGTATCGATCCGAAGCAGGCTGATCAGCTGGTTCGCGGGTCGATTGTTCTTCCCCACGGTATCGGTCGTTCGCAGAAAGTGATCGTGTTTGCTCGCGGCCCTGCTGCCGAAGCTGCCCGTGAGGCGGGTGCTGACGAAGTCGGCGAAGCGGATCTGGCCAGCAAGATTACCGGTGGCTGGTTCGACTTCGACGTCTGTATCGCATCGCCTGACATGATGGGAATCGTCGGCCCGCTCGGAAAAGCACTCGGCCCTCGCGGTTTGATGCCTTCGCCGCGTGCCGGAACAGTGACACCGGAAGTTGCCGAAGCGGTTCGTCAATACAAAGCAGGTAAGGTCGAATTCCGCAACGATGATGGCGGCAACATTCACGCGGTCGTAGGCCGAATCAGTTTCGAACCTGAGAAGCTTGAAGAAAATATCGCCGCGTTCCTGAATTACATCGAATCGCTGAGGCCTCATGCCGCAAAAGGGGTATACGTAAAGACCGTTGTGGTCGCCGCAACCATGAGTCCGGCCGTTTACATCGCCGCCTGAATCGGACGTGCCACGCTGAAAACTGAAATAGAAAACAGTACGTAAAGCAGATGCCATGAGTAAATTTGTAAAAGAACTAATGACAAAAGACATTAGTAACCGGCTCGATGGAGTCGAGAACTGTGTCATCGCAAACGTAATCGGGCTCAACTCGAGTTCAACATCAATGTTGCGAAAACGTTTGCGTGAAAAAGAAATTCACCTTCTGGTGATCAAGAATTCGCTGGCTCAGCGTGCCATGGCAGGCACCTCGCTGGAACCGGCGTTTGAAGGGCTCGACGGAACGGCTGCCGTCATGTGGGGCGCTGAGGATTTCGTCTCGCTGGTCAAGGAAGTTCAAACACTTCACAAGGACGAAGAGGATTTCGAGCGGTTCGCTGCTCGTGGCGGCGTGATGGATGGCGAGCAGTTGTCGCCGGAAAAAGTCGCCGAGATTTCGAAATGGCCGAGTCGCGCCGAACAGCTCAGTATGCTGGTTGGACAGATTCTTGGTCCTGGTAGCCAGCTTGTGGCCCAGATCAATGGTCCCGGTTCGATGCTTGCCGGCCAGATTAAGCAGATTGAGGAAAAAGGCGAGTAATGGTTGGGGCTCGGAGATTGGTAACTTCGCGCTCCGGAAAAAGACTTGCCTTCAAGATAGAAGTTAACGTAAAACAAATTGATCAGTTGATTCAAACTTACAGGGTTTCATCCGGTCCCGCCCGGATAACCTGATAATCGAAAGGTGACGTAAGATGTCAGAAGAAACAGCAACCGTGGAATTTTCGGCTAACGCCAAAGATCTTGGCGACAAGATCGCAGGACTTACACTCAAAGACGCCAAAGAACTCGGTGATTACCTCAAGGATGTTCACGGTATCGAAGCAGCAGCTGGCGGAGTCGTCATGGCTGGTGGCGGAGGTGGCGGTGGCGAAGAAGCCGAAGCTCAAACTGAATTCGACGTCGTTCTGACCGGTTTCGGTGACAAGAAGCTGGACGTGGTAAAGATCGTCAAGACCATCACCGGTGCTTCGTTGATGGAGGCCAAGAAGATGGTCGAAAGCTGTCCTGCGAACCTCAAGGAAGGCGTTTCGAAAGACGATGCCGACAAGATCAAGGCCGACGTTGAAGGCGCTGGCGGTTCAGTTGAGGTGAAGTAAGCCCGTTTTACCGGACTTTTTCAATAAACGCAGCTTCCGGCTTGAATCAGGGTTGAGTCGGAGGCTGGTTGAACTGCAAAATAGCCGGAACGCAGGGCCTTTGCTGGTCGTCAGCAAGCGTGTCCGTCGTTCCGGTCGCAACACCCGTTCAAGCCTGTACACCTTTTTTCCGTCGTGGTACGCGTGCAACACCTCCGGCATGCCAGCCTGAGAAGCGGTCCAGTTTTTTCGGTTGGACCATTCCGTGGAAAAGGTACGCGCTTGGCGGGGTTGTCGGTGGTTCTTGAGCGTTTTTCAGTTCCGTTTGTTGACACGGTTTTCTTTGATTTTGTTTTCGACGTTTTCGCGGCTGCGAATTTCGTTGATGCGCGGCGCACCCGTTTGATTGATGCGCTGCCGATGAGGCGCACTCTGAACCTGCGCCGGTATTTTTCGTTCCGAAGCATTGATGATTTTGTCACGGCAGAATCGCAGATTTGCCCGGACCTTTGCTCACCTGTTTTTGATTGATCATTTTGTACCCGTGCGGGTTCCGCGTCGGGTGCGTTGACGTTCATTGTGGCAGCCGTTGTCCCGTTGTTTAAAACACAAAGCGGCCCGGCGACTGTTGTTACTTGTATTTTGAACCGGAGATTCAGCTCTATGGCAACCCCGATTGAGCGACGCTTAACACCTGAAACGATTCGACGATTCGGCAGCGGACGCGATTACCAGGTTCCGCCGGATCTGACAAAGATCCAGACCCACAGTTTCAAACGCTTTACCCAGCACGATGTCGATAGCGACAAGCGCAAAGAAAATATGGGCATCGAAGGTGTCCTGCGCGAGATCTTTCCGATCGAAAGCTACGACAAGAAACTCAAGCTCGAGTATGTCCGTTACGAACTGGGCAAGCCGCGCTATACGCCGGAGGAATGCCGCCAGTTGCGCATGACTTACGGTCGTCCGTTCCGTGTCTGGCTGCGGCTGGATAAAGAACAGCCGGTCGAAGAGGAAGTTTTCCTCGGCGACATTCCGATCATGATGGGTGGCGGTGAGTTCATCATCAACGGTGCCGAGCGGGTCGTGGTCAGCCAGTTGCACCGGAGCCCCGGAATTGACTTCGTACTCGAATCAGACACGACCAGCGACCGGAAACTGCCCAGCTGCCGGGTCATTCCCGAGCGGGGTAGCTGGATCGAAGTCACGGCAACGAAAAAAGACGCGTTGACCGTTCGGATTGACCAGAGCGGGAAATTCTCGGCAATCACACTCCTTCGCGCAATGGATCCGAAGTTCAGCGAAGACAGCGACATCATCCGCTCATTCTACGAGCCAACCAAAGTCAAGGTTGTCGACCGTCGAAGTGCTGCGAAACTCGTTGACAAAATCGCGGTCGATGACATTGTCTATCCTACGACCAGTGAACGTGCGGGCGAGATCATCGTTGATGCCGCGAAGAAAATCACCAAGGAAATGGCCGAAGTGATTATCGCTGCCGGTGTGAAAATCGTTGAGATCATTAAAGCTCCACGTTCGCCGTTGATCTTCAATTCGATCGGGGAAGACAATACGTCTTCGCACGAAGAAGCTCTCCTGCGCATCTATCAGCGGCTGCGTCCGGGCAACCCGCCCGCACTCGAAAAAGCGAGAACATTGTTCCGCGAAAAGTTCTTTGACGAAAATCGCTACCGGCTCGGCAAGGTTGGTCGATTCCGGATCAACCGGAAGCTGAACCTTGGTGTGTCGGAGAAAGAGATGACACTGCGGGCCGACGATATCCTGGCTTGCATCACGTACATTCTTGAACTCAGTACGCCGGGCGGCAAAGCCCATATCGACGATATCGATCACCTTGGAAACCGGCGTCTGCGGACGATTGACGAACTGGCTGCTGACGAACTCCGCAAGGGTTTCCTCAAGCTGCGTCGAACCGTTCAGGAGCGGATGAGCCTGAAAGAAGTCGATGACATGACGCCCCGAACGCTGGTCAATCCGAAGAGCATTTCGGCAGCGATCGAGTACTTTTTTGGACGCGGCGAGCTTTCCCAGGTTGTGGACCAAACCAACCCGTTGTCACAGCTGACTCACGAACGTCGTTTGTCGGCACTCGGCCCCGGTGGTCTGAACCGGAAACGTGCGGGCTTCGAAGTTCGTGACGTTCACATTTCTCACTACGGCCGCATCTGTCCGATTGAAACTCCTGAAGGTACGAACATCGGTTTGATCTCCAGTCTCGCGTTGTATGCGAGCGTGGACGATTACGGCTTCCTCGTTTCGCCTTATGCAGAAGTCAAAAACGGCAAGATCACCGACAACGTCGCGTGGCTTCGTGCCGACGAGGAATCCGAAGTCTTTGTGGCTCCGGCGGATACTCTTGTCGAAGGCAACAAGATCGTCGGGCTCAAGTCGCTCGGTGGGAATATCATCGCCCGATACAAAGCGGACTTTGAACTCGTTCGTCCTGAAGATGTCAGCTACATCGACATTGCGCCCTCTCAAATGGTCGGTGTTTCAGCCGGGCTGATTCCGTTCCTTGAGCACGATGATGCGAACCGTGCTTTGATGGGCTCGAACATGCAGCGACAGGCTGTTCCGCTGCTGGTGGCCGAGCCTCCGATCGTGGGAACCGGGCTCGAAGTTCCTGTTGCCACCAACTCCAGCATGGTGATCAAGGCCGAACGCGCGGGCAAAGTTTCCTATGTCGATTCAACGCGGATCGAAATCGGTAACGACGTTTACCCGTTGAAGAAATACGTCGGATTGAATGAGCGAACGTGTCTGAATCAAAAGCCGATCGTCGTTCCCGGACAGAAAGTCGTCCGCGACGAAGTGCTGGCCGACGGTGCGGCGACCTACAAAGGGCAGCTCGCTTTGGGGCGTAATGTTCTGGTCGGGTTTATGTCGTTCGACGGATACAACTACGAAGATGCGATCATCATCAGCGAAGAACTGGTGAAAAACGACACCTACACTTCGATTCACATCGAAGAGTTTGATGTTGAGATTCGCGAAACGAAACTGGGTCGCGAGGAATTTACCCGTGACATTCCCAACGTCTCCGAAAAAGCCCTTCGCAACCTGGATGACAACGGCGTGATTCAGGTCGGAACCTACGTCCGGCCGGGCGATATCCTGGTGGGCAAAGTGTCGCCGAAATCGAAAACAGAACTGACGCCGGAAGAGAAGCTGCTTCATGCGATTTTCGGTCGTGCCGGTGAAGACGTGAAGAACGACTCGCTGGAAGTTTCGTCGGGCATTGAAGGGATTGTCATTGACACCCAGCGGTTCTCACGACGAATGAGCCTTTCCGAAGAAGAAAGAAAAGTCTTCGAGAAAGATCTCAAAGCTGCCGAAACTGATGGCGATGAGCGCGTCGCGAACGTGTTCACCGAGTTGGTTGAGGAGATGGAAAAGGTCATTGGCAAAACGCTGACCGATGATGACGAAACTCCGCTCGCGAAGGGTCAGGATCCGAAGTTTGTTGCTGAAAAGGCTGCTTATTTCCGGATCAACCCGATCGTCGAAGGGATGCGCAGTGAAGATCGTATCAAACAGCTGAAACAGCTGTATACGGAAATGTGGCCGTCCGTTGAGCTGGCCATTGACCAGCGTGACCGGACCGTCAACAGCATGAAACGCGGCGATGAACTTCGCAGCGGCGTTCTGCAGATGGTCAAAGTCTATATCGCAACCAAGCGGACGATTTCGGTCGGCGACAAGATGGCCGGCCGTCACGGAAACAAGGGTGTGATCTCCAAGATTCTGCCGGTCGAGGACATGCCGTATCTTGAGGACGGAACGCCGGTTCAGATTCTGCTCAACCCGCTGGGTGTGCCGAGTCGTATGAATGTCGGGCAGATTCTCGAAACGCATCTCGGCTGGGCTGGATCCAAACTCGGATTTCAGGCGATCACGCCCGTCTTCGATGGTGCGTCGGAAGAGGACATCAACAACTGCCTGGAAGAAGCCGGTTTGCCGCGTCACGGAAAGCACAAACTGTTTGACGGTCGAACCGGAAAAGAATGCGGTCAGGAAACCACAGTAGGCTACATCTATATGTTGAAGCTGCATCACCTGGTCGACGACAAGGTCCACGCTCGAAGCACCGGCCCCTACTCGCTCATCACGCAACAACCACTGGGTGGAAAAGCCCGGTTCGGTGGTCAGCGTTTCGGCGAGATGGAAGTCTGGGCTCTGGAAGCCTATGGAGCTGCCTATATTCTTCAGGAACTGCTCACCGTCAAGAGTGACGATGTCGAGGGACGAACCAAGATTTACGAGTCGATGGTCAAAGGTGAAAACACGCTCGAAGCCGGTACGCCTGCCAGCTTCGATGTTCTGACCAATGAGATTCGCGGTCTGGCGCTCAACATGCAGCTGGAAAAACGCCGCGGCTAATAGCCGGTCAACAACGGTTCACTGGCGTTTGGGTGCCGGTGAATCGCGGTGATTAAGGCAAGGCTCAGGACGAGAGACTCAAGACAAAGACTCTCACGAGACACAGAAAAAACGACGCACAACGCAACACTTCAAACGCAACAATTTCCGGTAGCGTTTAAGAAATCATAAGGAGCCAGTCAATATGGCAACTACTGACACCGCTTACGATCGCATTAACGATTACGCTTCGGTAAAAATCAGCCTCGCTCGACCGCACGATATTCGCAGTTGGTCGATGGGCGAAGTGAAGAAGCCCGAGACGATCAACTACCGGACCTATCGTCCTGAAAAAGATGGTTTGTTCTGCGAGCGGATTTTCGGTCCGGAAAAGGACTGGGAATGCGCCTGCGGTAAATATCGCGGGATGAAATACAAAGGGATGATCTGCGATCGTTGCGGCGTGAAAGTGACTCACTCCCGCGTTCGCCGCAAGCGGATGGGCCATATCGAACTCGCTGCGCCGGTGGTTCACATCTGGTTCTTCAAAGCGATGCCCAGCCGGTTGGGGAATCTGCTCAGTATGAAGACGTCCAGCCTGGAAAAGGTCATCTATTTTCAGGACTACGTTGTTACCGATCCAGGAACGACCGATCTGGAGCCTCAGCAATTGCTGACTGAGGAGGAGTTCCGGGCTGCCAAAGCTCAGTTCGGTGATAGCGCTTTCAAAGCAAACATGGGTGCCGACGCGGTTCGCGATCTGCTCCAGAAACTCGATCTCGTAAAACTGTCTGATGACCTGCGGGTTGAACTGGCTGAAACCGGATCGAAACAGAAACGGAAAGATCTGACCAACCGTCTGAAGATCGTGGAAGCGATTCGTGACAGTGACAACAAACCGGAATGGATGGTGCTGGATGTGATTCCCGTCATTCCGCCGGATCTGCGTCCGCTGGTTTTACTTGATTCGGGTAACTTTGCGACCAGTGATCTGAACGATCTTTATCGCCGGATCATCAATCGCAACAACCGTCTCCGCAAACTGGTTGACCTCAATGCACCTGAAGTCATCATTCGCAACGAAAAGCGGATGTTGCAGCAGTCGGTCGATGCGTTGTTTGATAACAATCGCTGCAAGCGTCCGGTGCTTGGTAGCAGCAACCGTCCGCTGAAATCGCTGACGGACATGATCAAAGGCAAGCAGGGTCGTTTCCGCGAAAACCTGCTTGGTAAACGTGTTGATTACTCGGCACGAAGCGTGATCGTTGTTGGGCCGCGACTTAAGTTGCACCAGTGCGGTTTGCCGAAAAAGATTGCGTTGGAGCTTTACCAGCCTTTCATTATCCGCAAGCTCAAGGAACTCGGTCATGCCGATACCATCAAAAGCGCGAAGAAAATGCTCGAGCGCAAAGATGAAGAGGTTTGGGATATTCTCGAGTTCGTGATTCAGAATCATCCGGTCATGCTCAACCGTGCCCCGACGTTGCACCGGATGGGTATCCAGGCGTTCGAGCCGGTACTTGTTGAAGGCAACGCGATCCATCTTCATCCGCTGGTCTGCAAAGGCTTCAACGCCGACTTCGACGGCGATCAGATGGCGGTCCACCTGCCGCTTTCAATCGAAGCCCAGGTCGAAGCGCATACGCTGATGTTGTCGACCAACAACATTTTTGCTCCTTCCAACGGCCGCCCGATCATGAGCCCGTCGCAGGACACGGTGATGGGTTGTTACTACATCACGTTGATGCTGCCCAACCAGCCTGGCGAAGGGATGATCTTTTCGTCGCTGGACGAAGCGGACAATGCGTTCGGGCAGAGCGTGATCAGTGTTCACGCGAAGATCAAGGTTCGCTTACCGGTCAACCGTTACGTTCGACTCAATGAAGAGGATCGCAGGAACGACCGGATCATCGAGACCAGTTATGGCCGGGTCATGTTCAACATGATGCTGCCCGAAGGCCTGGACTACTACAACTATCCGCAAAAGAGCGGCGATCTGGCCGTTGTGATTTCCGATTGTTATCAAAAACTCGGACGGCGCGCGACGATCAAGCTGCTCGACGATATGAACCAGCTCGGTTTCCGCGAGAGTACCCGTTCCGGTTTGTCATTTGCGACCGACGATCTGGTGACTCCCGATTCCAAGGAGACGATTGTTGCCGAAGCGGAAAAAGAAGTTCTGAAATTCCGTAAGCACTACGAGCGTGGTGTGATCACCGAGCAGGAACGATACAACAAAGTGCTCGATACCTGGACGCACGCCCGTGAGCAGATCACGAAGGAAATGATGGCCGCGATGGCGGCGGACGTTCGTGGCGGAACAGGCTATGTGAATCCTGTGTTCCTGATGTCGGACTCGGGTGCTCGTGGTGGTGTCGAACAGATTCGACAGCTGGCCGGTATGCGCGGCCTGATGGCCAAGCCAACCGGTGAAATTATTGAAACGCCGATCAAGGCGAACTTCCGTGAAGGCCTGACTGTTCTTGAGTATTTCTCATCAACACACGGTGCACGTAAAGGTCTGGCGGATACAGCTCTGAAAACGGCTGACTCCGGTTACCTGACTCGTAAGCTCGCGGACGTTGCTCAGAATGTTGTGGTCACGATGGACGACTGCGGGACGACTCGCGGGATTACCAAAGGTGTGATCTTCCGCGGTGAACAGGTTGAAGTTCGACTGGCGACCGCAATCAATGGTCGCGTCTCGCGTCAGAATATCGTCAACCCGGTGACCGACGAAGTGATCGTTCGTGAAAATGAAATGATCACGCCGGAAATCGCGCGCAAGATCGAAGACATGGGACTGGGCAAGATCCAGGTTCGCAGCCCGATGACCTGTGATGCGTCACTGGGTGTTTGTCGCTGCTGCTACGGAATGGACATGTCGACCGGTGCTCAGGTCGAAGAAGGCATGGCTGTTGGAATCATCGCCGCTCAAAGTATCGGTGAACCGGGAACCCAGTTGACGATGCGTACGTTCCACATCGGTGGTGTCGCGGGTACGGTAACCGAAGAGAGCGAAAAGCGATCGAAGAAAGCGGGTATCGTCAAGCTAACCCGGATGCGATACGTCGCCAATGAAGCGGGCGACGTTGTTGTATTGAACCGGAATGGTGAAATCGCGATTCTCGATCCGCGGGGGCGCGAGCTGGAAGTCCACAAGGTTCCGGCCGGTGCGATCCTGAAGGTCAAAGACGATGAAGAAATCAAGATCAACGCAATTCTCTGCCAGTGGAACCCGTTTGCGATTCCGGTGCTTTCGGAAGTTTCCGGAATCATTCGCTATGAGGACATTATTGACGGCGAAACGATGCAGGAAGAAACGGATGCCAGTGGTACCGTCCGACGCTCGATCATTGACTTCAAAGGTGACACTCACCCGCAGATCGTGATCGAAGACGACAAGGGTGCTGTGGTTGATGTGGTTTATCTGCAGGTTCGTGCTCACATTCTGGTTGCCGAGGGAGCCAGGATCTCCGCCGGTACCGCATTGGCGGAAGTGCCGCGTGAAGCGTCCGGTATTTCGGACATCACCGGTGGTCTTCCCCGTGTTACGGAAATTTTTGAAGCTCGAAAACCGAAAGACCCCGCAGTCCTTGCGCAGGTTGACGGTGTCGTCGAAATTCTCGCGGAAAAGAAACGCGGAAAACGGACAATCATCGTTCGAAGCGAAAGCGACGAAGAATACGAACACCTCGTACCGCCGGGAAAACGATTCCGCGTTCATACCGGCGATCACGTAAAAGCCGGACAGCAACTGGTTGATGGTCCACTCGTGCCCCACGACATCCTGGATGTTTCCGGTGAAGAGGCGGTTCAGCAGTATCTGGTCCACGAAGTTCAATCGGTTTACCGCAGCCAGCGGGTGGAGATCAACGACAAACATATCGAGATCATCATCGCGCGGATGTTGCGTAAGGTTCGGGTTGAAGATGCGGGCGACACAGCGTTGCTGCCCGGCATGATCCTTGACCGGTTCGAATTCCTGACTGAAAACGAAAAACTCAGTCAGCAGATTCGAGTCAAAGACAAAGGTGACAGCGATCTTCGCAAAGGGCAGATTATTCCCAAGCCGATGCTCGAAGAAACCAACCTGCAGATCGAGGCTGAAGGCGGCAAGCCGATCAAAGGCACGAAGCCGAAACCGGCAACCTACAGCACCCAGTTGCTTGGAATCACCAAAGCGTCGGTACAGAGCAGTAGCTTTATCTCGGCCGCTAGTTTCCAGGAAACCACGAAGGTTCTGACCGAAGCCGCGCTTGCGGGTAAGATCGATAACCTGGTCGGTTTGAAAGAAAACGTTATTCTCGGACACTTGATTCCGGCGGGTACTGGATTCCGGACCTTCCAGGAATCGGAAGTTCAATACAACCTCGAAGCAATGAAGGAACTTGCGGCCAGACCAACACAGACGCTGGACGAAACCTTCCCGTTGCTCAATACACCTTCAGCAACTACTGCTCAGGATTTGCCAACGGACGCGCCAACGGTCGATCCGCTTGCCGCGTTGCTGGGTGACACCGGAAGTACAGCTTCGCTGGAGGAACTTGCCAACAACGCCGATGCTGTCGCAGGTACAATCGGTGGCGCACCGGATGCGTTGGGGCTGGTCGGAGGTGACGCGTCGGTTTCATCTCTCTCAACCGCGCCCGTCGAAACGACAATCGACATGGAGGACTTTACTCAGATCGAAGGGATCGGACCTGCGATTGCCGGGTTGCTGGGAAGCAATGGGATCATAACCTACGCCGACTTGTCTCGTACCTCACCGGATCAGATCCGCGAAATTCTGACAACGGCCGGCGGTAACTTTGCGGCTCACGATCCATCCACCTGGCCGGATCAGTCGGCTCTTGCGGCAGTGGGCGAATGGGACAAACTGAAAGCCTGGCAGGATCAGCTCGATGGCGGTCGGTCGGGTGGTTCGACTGCGGAATCGGCAGTCGAAACACAACAGGTTGATCACGAAGATCTGACTCTGATTGAAGGTGTCGGTCCGAAGATTCAGGAACTGCTGTACGCTCAGCGTATCACGACCTACGCAGGGCTGTCGCAGACATCGCCTGACCGGATTCGCGCGATTCTGACAGCTGCGGGTGGCCAGTTTTCCAGCCATGACCCATCGACCTGGGCGGACCAGTCGGCTCTGGCAGCGGTGGGAGAATGGGACAAACTCAGGGCCTGGCAGGATCAGCTCGATGGCGGTCGTCCGGCCGAATCAGCGATGGCAGCCCAACCGGAAGAGGATTTGACCGTGATCGAAGGGATCGGCCCTAAGATTCAGGAGCTGTTGTATGCTTCCGGTATTACCAGCTATGCCACGCTCGCTTCGACCACGGTGGCTCAGATTCAGGAAACCCTTACCGAGGCGGGCGGAATGATGGCCAGTCACGATCCGAATACCTGGCCGGACCAGTCAAAACTGGCTGCGGTCGGCGAATGGGATAAACTCAAGGCCTGGCAGGACGAACTCGACGGCGGCAAGGTTTAGGGACGGCTCGGACCGTCAGGATTTGCAGTTGACACTTTCGGTGGTTTCGGTAGCCTTATGGGTTCCGAAAACTGCGAAATAGCGAAGCAAAAACAGAATAGCGAAGCAAAAACAGCAAAAACAGCAAAAACAGCAAAAACAGAGTCGCGAAGCAACCAACAAATAGCGAAAAAGTATGCCAACCATTAACCAGCTTGTTCGCAAGCGACGAAGATCAAAACGCAAATTCACAAAGTCTCCTGTGCTGGACCGTTGTCCGCAGAAACAGGGCGTGTGTTTGCAAGTGCGTACCATGACGCCGAAGAAGCCGAACTCGGCTTTGCGGAAGATTACACGTGTTCGCTTGTCTAACGGCAAAGAAGTGACGGTCTATATTCCGGGCGAAGGCCACAACCTGCAGGAACACTCGATCGTGCTTGTTCGCGGCGGTCGTGTTCGCGATCTGCCGGGCGTGCGTTACCAGGTAGTCCGTGGTGCTCAGGATACTCTCGGCGTTGAAGGCCGTAAGCAATCCCGCAGCCGCTATGGTGCGAAAAAGCAATAGTGCGCATTGGCCGCCAGCCTGTCGTCGAAATCAGAATAACAAACAAATCATTGCAGCAGAAACACAATGGGAAATATTACAGCCAGTCGAACTCACCTCCGGCCGGATCCGAAATTCGATTCGATTCTTGCCAGCAAGTTCATCAACTGCCTGATGAATGATGGCAAGAAGACAACTGCCGAAAAGGTGTTCTACAATGCCCTGGCCGAACTGAAGAAACGGCTTCCGGATGTCGAATCGATTGAGGTCTTCACGACCGCTGTTGAAAACGTCAAACCGCATATTGAAGTCCGCTCCAAGCGTGTTGGCGGTGCCTCCTATCAGGTACCGATGCAGGTCAGTCGCATGCGTCAACAATCGTTGGCGATTCGCTGGATCTTGAACGCTGTCCGTGACAAAAAGGGCAGGGCAACCCATATGAAACTGGCTGATGAGTTGTTTGCCGCCTACAACCGTGAGGGCTCGGCGGTGACCAAACGCGAGAACACACATAAAATGGCCGAGGCAAACAAGGCGTTCGCCCACTTTGCCTGGTAGTCTTTGTCTCATGGCCGCCGGACATCGATGTGAACCATTTAGAAACCGCTTTGTCCTGAAACGAAGCGTTTTTTTATGCGCTCTTTGGACGAGGCGATCGGCAGTAATCATGGCCAGAAAACTGGAGAAAATTCGAAACATCGGTGTCATTGCGCACATCGATGCAGGCAAGACCACCGTCACGGAGCGCATGTTGTTCCTGACCGGGGCAAAGCATCGGGTCGGCAAAGTCGATAGCGGCAACACAACGACCGATGATGATGAAGAGGAGCAGAACCGCGGGATCACGATCTACGCGGCCTGCGTGACGTTCGATTGGAAAGACGTTTACGTCAACCTGCTCGATACGCCCGGCCACGTTGACTTCACGGCTGAGGTCGAGCGTTCACTGCGCGTTCTCGACGGAGCCGTCGTTGTCTTCAGCGCGCGTGAAGGCGTCGAAGCGCAGAGTGAAACAGTGTGGCGACAGGCCGATCGTTACAACGTTCCCCGCATCGCTTTCATCAACAAACTCGACCGCGAAGGCGCTGAATTCGAACGCGTATTCAATGAGATCAAGGATCGGTTGTCGGCCAACCCCGTCGCACTTCAGATTCCGGTCGGTGAAGGCCCCGCGCACGTCAACAATCCGTTTCGCGCAGTGATCGACTTGATCAGGATGCGAATGGTGACGTACTCGGACGAAGGCCGGAAGATGAAAGAAGAGCCGCTGCCGGACGAACATGTTGATGATGCGGGAATCTGGCGCGAGAAACTGCTCGAAGAACTTTATTCGCACAGTGATGAACTGGTGCAAATGGCAATATCGGAAACGGACATCCCCAACGAGATGATTCGCAAAGTGATTCGCGAAGCTACGATCGCACGGGAGATTCAGCCCGTTGTCTGTGGTTCGGCGCTGCACGGCATCGGTGTACAGGGCGTGCTCGATGCGGTTGAGTACTATTTGCCCAGCCCGCTTGAGCGACCGCCGGTCGAAGGGACTGTGCCCGGCAAAGATGACAAGATCGCTACTAGAAAGCCGGATCCGAAGGAACCGTTTTCCGCTCTGGTGTTCAAGATTCTTCCTGCCAAAACGGGCGATCTGTACTGGATCAGAATTTACTCAGGCGAGCTAAAATCCAACTCGCGCGTCTTTTGCCCCGGCCAGAACAAGAAAGAAAATGTCGCCCAGCTGTGGCAGATTCACGCGACGAAAAAAGAACGCGACGGACAGGTTGATCAGGTTGGCTGCGGCGAAATCGTCGGAATCATCGGACCGCGATTCGCGGTTACGGGCGACACGTTGTGCGATCAGAAGTCGCAGGTTTTGCTGGAGTCGATTGACTTTCCCGAAACCGTGATCGAAATGGCGATCGAGCCCGAAACGACCGCCGAGCGCGGCAAACTGGCCGATACGCTGGAGATGCTCAAGCGTCAGGACCCGACGTTCAAGGCCCGGGAAAGTGCCGACACCGGGCAGACGCTGATCTCGGGTATGGGCGAGTTGCATCTTGAAGTGATCAAGAATCGTTTGCTCCGCGATTTCAAACTGAATGTGAAAGTTCACAAGCCACGCGTCTCGTACCGGGAAACGATCAGCAAGCCGGCAATCGTTACGGGTGAGTGTCATCGACTGGTGAGCGGTCAGCAGCTGTTTGCGAAACTCAGCTTGAAGATGGAGCCGGACGCGACCGTCGAATCAGGAGTCAAAATTCTTGCCGGCGCAGTTGCCGGAAAACTGCCAGCCGAGCTGATGGAAGCGGTGCGCGAGGAGCTCCAGGCTCGCGGAGAGGGTGGCGGCGTGATCGGCAGTTTCCCGCTGGCCAAAATCAAAATCAGCCTGGTCGATGTTGAGGTGACCGAGGAATCAAATCCGATGGCATTCAGTATTGCCGCCGGAGAGGCATTTGAAGCCGCCCTGCACGCGTCCGGGCCGCAACTGCTCGAGCCGATCATGAAACTGACCATCAATACGCCTGAGAAATACTACGGCGATTTCGTCAGCGACCTGTCGCAGCGGCGAGCTCAAATTGTGAGTACCGACGCCAGGGGTGGGAGAACCTATATCGTAGCCCATGCACCGCTGGCGGAACTGTTCGGTTATTCGAGCGCCATGCGTTCGCTATCCCAGGGTCTCGCAGAGACGACCATGGAGCCGCTGGAATACTCGCCCGCTCCCGATGAAATCGCCGACGGGTTTGCGATGTAGCCCGGCTGGCATTGTCATCAATCAGCCCATGGGGACCGCAGCTTGGTCGAGTCCGACCTGTCTTTCTCGACTGTCTACACGCAACCGGCCGCAACCGGGAGCGTCCAGCTACGCCTGGTGTTGTGATTTATCACGATTGGGCATTCCGATACGTGCCGACCTTGAAGCAAAGCGCAGCACGGCTAAAATCCATACATCGTCCGACGGTTAATTCCGGCGGAATTCTGTAGTTAATAACAAACCAGACAAGCATTGCACGTCCGAATAGCCGCGAATCATTTGGAGATCACGATGGCACAAGAGTTTAACACTGACAATTTTGAAGCTGAAGTCCTGAAATCGGACAAGCCCGTACTTGTAGATTTCTGGGCGACGTGGTGCGGACCATGCCGCCAGATCGCACCTGTAATCGATGAGCTTGCCAACGAAAACGACGATGCCAAGGTCGGCAAACTCGACGTGGATGCGAATCAGGAGATCGCCGTAAAATACGGAATCTCAAGCATCCCCGCGCTGCTGCTGTTCAAAGACGGTGAAATCGTGGAACGGATTGCCGGAGTGCAACCGAAGAGCAAGCTTCAGCAAATACTGGATACGCACAAGGCAACTGCCTGATAACAACGCCGCTGTTCGGACTTTGTCAGTTCTGTTCAATGACAAGGCTGCGACGGTTAACAAAAAGGGTTGGCAGGTGATTCCCAAAACGCATCAGGATATTTCGACGGTCGAGCAACTTCTCAACATTCCCGACGACGGGAATCGGTATGAGCTCGTTAAGGGAGTTTTGAACATGATGTCGCCTGTGGGAAGTGAACACGGAAAAATTGCCGCTCGAATTGCTGCGAGGCTCGTGGTTCACGTAGAACAGCATGAATTGGGAGAGACTTATGCAGCCGAAACGGGGTTTCGCATTGCGACTTCACCCGACACAGTCCGCGCGCCGGACGCAGCGTTTGTCAGTCACGATCGTTTGGCCAGTGTTGAGCCGACACGCGGCTATCTCCCGTTGGCTCCCGATTTGCTCGTCGAAGTCGTCTCGCCCAATGATCGCTTTTCGGACGTAGAAGCGAAAGCAACAGACTGGTTACACGCTGGAACGGAAATTGTCCTGGTTGCCGATCCCGCAAATCTTATCTTGAAGGTCTACACCAAAGACAGCGATATTCGAACTCTTCAACAAGGAGAAACATTCTTTGCCGGAGAAGTCTGCGGAAACTGGCAACTTGCAGTGAACGACGCCTTTCAAATCAAAGCTTGACTTCCGGATGTGGATCACCAGGAACAATTAGGTTAGGTTCGTCGGCACTTCCCGTCAGCCAGTTACTCGATGCGAGGTTCCTTCTCCGCAGCTTCCGGATCGGGCCCGGCTGAACCGTTCACAACAACGGACCGTTTGCTCAGTACGTTTCCGATATCCAGCCAGAACCGGAATTCTTTTTCAAACGGGCCTGTGTCGGGGCAGACGGCAGCAAATTCGATCGTCGATTTGCCGTGAGCCGGGACGGTTAGCGGGAATTGATTCTCATCCGACCGGATGAGAAAGTTAACCCCTCATCAGCTGATCGCGTCCATGCCGACAATGCGAACCGGACCCGAGTTGCCGTTTTCGACCAGCAGATCAATTTGCCACGGTTCGCCGGGAGTAACCGCTTCAGGAGTAGTGCGGTGAGATTCCTACAAGCTCACCGGCTGGACTTCCAGGCCACAGAAAATGGTTGCCAGGGCCACAGCCGGCAGTAACACGAAAAGAAGAATCAGAGAAAGAGGAGATCGTTTCGTTTTCATTAATGCTCCAACTGGTTCACTTCACCACTGGCCCGCGTTGCCAGTGCATCCAGAACTTCATTTTGACGGTAGGCGAAAAACCGGACACTGCCGTCCGCGAGCGCGAAACTTGCGCCGCCCGGATGATAGCTCCACTGTCCTGGTTCAGCGGTAAATGGAATTTCAATCTGAGCCAGTGAAGTAAAAAAGTCTCCTGCTGACGAAGATCTCCGCATCCCGGGGAGAAGGTTTTTCGCATTGGGGCTAAAATCGGAAGTGAAGTGAGCGACACCGAAGCATCGCTCGACTTCCGTTTTCAGCGATTGTTTGGCGCTCGGGTTGCTCCTCGGCAGAGCCCTGTCCTCCAAACAACTTTCTTTAACGTATCGCTAACCCGCCAGGGTTGCAACTTCGCTGCGACGAGCAGCCAGTCGCTTCGCGCGACGATTCTCTCCGGCCTCTTCAAGCTTTCAATCGCGAGCATCTACGATCTTTCCGGCTCGACCGGCAAGCTTGTCGGCCGGCGTCACGTAGTCGATCGCACTGTGAAGCCGAACGTTATTGTAATGCTCAACATCATCAGTGACTCGTTTCATCGCTTCTTCGATCGTGCGCGGGCACGAAGGGCGAATGCACTCGTCCTTCAACGTCCCGTGCCATCGTTCCAGTTTGCCGTTGCTTTGAGGATAGTACGGACTGGTTCTGACGTGTGTCAGACCGAAGATTCGCATGAACACTTTGAAGTCTTTGGCAATGAACTGTTGGTGCGGTTTTTCCGGCTGTTTGAAGCCTGTACCTTTCCCGGTCTTCGATCCAGTAATCACGCGGGATTTTTCCGTTGTGCTCGTTGGCTTTGCCGTCGCGTTTTTTCCAGGTGTGGGTCTCCCCAGCCAGCGATGTCCGCCCGCCCCGAACGAGTTGCTAAGCGATGGCTGCCAAGAGCCACCACGGCACAGGCCGGACAACCGCTAATGTTGGCGACCGTTTCAGGCTCGCAACTCGTTCTGGTCGATGAGTGAAAGATGATCTATCGGGGGACGCAGCGCAATGAGTTCGGCGGCATCACAAACGGGTTCACTCGACTCAGCCTCAACAGCTGACTTGCCCGGCCAGTTCCCGCGCGGTTCCCGGTCGAGTCTATTTGACCGGCTGATCATCCTGCTGCCTCTGGTTCTGGTGTCGGTCGTGCTAACCTGTTCGCCGAATTATCACAGCCACGGCGACGCGCGACAGGATGCGCTGGGTGGTGACTTTTTGCAAGACTGGGTGGGCGGCTCGATCATTGCCGGACCGGCGCAATCACAACTGTATGACGTCGCGTACTTTCGCGCTGAGCAGCACGATGTTGCGACACTCGGATTTACGTGGCCTGAAGGAAAGTTCTATCCGCCGGTCTATCCGCCGTTTTTCTATCTGGCCGTTTCGCCGCTCGCATCATTGGAATATCGATATGCGATGTTGATGTGGGGGCTCCTCAGCGCATGTGCGATGGTCGCTGCCGGTCAGTTGCTTCGCTCAAACTATGAACCGTTCAGAAAACAATTCAAATGGCTCTGGATCGGTGCGCTGGTTTTCGGACCGACGATCTACAGCTTTAACATCGGGCACAAGTCGATGTTGCTGCTGCTGATACTGACCGCCACGTTTGTCCTGCTGCACCGCGAGCGTCCGTTGACGGCCGGAATTGTGTTCGGGCTGCTGGCGTTTAAGCCGCATTTGGCCCTTGTGATCGGGCTGGCGATGTTGCTTAAGTGCAAGTGGCGTTTCGTGGCCGGTTCGACAATCACGGTCGCGACGCTCTGTTCGGTTTCGCTGGTCATTGGCCCGGCATTGTGCGCTGACTATTTACAGATCTGTCTTGGCATGGGCAACTATGTTCAAGCCGGCGGATATCAGCTGGAGAGTGCGTACAGCCTGTGGGGAGTTGTGCAGATGATGATGCCCGGGAGTTCTCCCGGGTTTGTGAAAGCGGTGACAATGATCCTTTCCGCAGCAGTGACCGGGATGTTGGCGTACGCGTTGAAGGGGAAACTTGAGACGGAATCCGGGCGGTTTCCGCTCCAGTTTGCGGCGCTGGTACTGGGAACGGTTCTGCTAAGTCCGCATTTTTACTACTACGACTTAACGATTGTTCTACTCGCGGTTTTTCTGATTGTGCCGTCAGCTGTCGCAACGCTGCCTGCTGCCAGCTTAGTTCGTGCGAATTCACCTGGCGGGGTTGTTGAGTCGCATGAATTCAACAGCCAAATGCTGTTGGGGGCAGCGATCGCGTTTCTTTTGCTGGCCGGAACATTTGCCACCGTAGCCCGGATAATCTCGTTTCAACCGGGCGTATTGTTGATCGCCGCAATGATCGGAATGATCGCGTTCCGTCATCGGCGGACTTCGGCTGTCCGGGGAATTCCTGCCTAGACAGAATCCAACAGTGCGAGATTCGGTGCGATTTGTTCCAGTTGTCGGGCCATGAATTTCTTGACCTGCGATGTGGTCTTCAGATTCATGACAGACTTGACGATCTGTTCGGCTTCACTGACCGTGATCTGGCTGGCGAGCTGTTTGATCGATGGAATGAACGCGGGGCTCATCGAGAATCGTCGCAGGCCCATTCCCAACAACAGCACAAAGGCCTTTGGAGTTCCGGCCATCTCACCACAAACGGTCACGGGAATGTTTGCATTGTTGCAGGCCTTGATCACTTTGTTCAAAATGATCAACACCGGAGGAGCAAGCGGCTGGCAGAGGTGGGAGACCTTCGGGTTGTCTCGATCGGCCGCCATTAAATACTGCACAAGGTCGTTGGAGCCGATCGAAACAAAATCGACAACGTCCAGCATTGAGTCAATCGATACTGCCGCAGCGGGGACCTCCAGCATCATTCCGATCGGCATTTCACGTGTCTTGATTTTCCGCTGGTTCAACGTTTTGTAGGCCCGCCGGACCATCCCGCGAAGTTTCCGAATTTCCTCGATCGTAGTCACCATCGGAAACATCATCCGTACCGTTCCAGCCGGAAATTCGCTGGCCGCCCGGACGATTGCGCGGATTTGTGTGTTGAAAAATTCCGGGTGTTCAAACGACAGCCGGATACTCCTCCAGCCCATGAACGGGTTGGCTTCCTGATGCTGGTGGCCAAGATAGGCGACGGTTTTGTCCCCGCCGATATCAAGCGTCCGGATCGTAACCGTGTGATTCGGGCTCGCAGCAATGACATCGCGATACGTTTCGTACTGTTCTTCCTCATCCGGAACGTCGGGATGCGTTAGATAAAGATATTCGGTCCGGTAGAGTCCGACGCCCGAAGCCCCCATCGCGACTGCCGCGTTTGCGTCGGGGAGCAGGTTGATATTTGCCTGTAACCGGATCGGGATGTCATCGGCAGAGACAGCTTCGAGGTCACGGTTTTCAGCCAGTTGATCCTTGAGATCGAAGAACTCGCGTTCCAGTTTGCGGAACGCGGTAAAGGTCTCCGACGGAGGATTAATCTCAACGTGACCGTCGCGACCGTCGATCACAATCGTGTCGCCGGTTTTTACTTTCCTCAGAATCCCCTGGAGGCCCGAGACGGCAGGAATCCCGCGGCTGCGCGCGATGATCGCCGCGTGTGAAGTCTGGCTTCCCGCCTGAGTCACAATCCCGCGGACGTCACGGTCCCCGAGTGCAACGACCTGGGATGGAAGCAGTTCGTCAGCAATGACGATTACCGGGCCATCAAGCGACTGACTATCCGGTTTCGCCGAACCGGATAGATGGCTGGCGATCCGAATGATGACATCGCGAACGTCATCGAGTCGCGCTTTGAAGGCGTCGTCCAGTTTGGAAAACATCGCGGTGTATTCGCCAAGCAGGCGGTGTAGCGAAGCATCGGCGGTCATTCGCTCGTCAACAATCCAGCTGCGGATCTTGCTTGTGAACGGGCCCTCGCGGAGGATCGTCTGATGGACAGTGAAGATGGCGGCTTCGTCGTGGCCGACCTGGGTTTCGACTTTTTTCTCAAGGGCCTGAAGATCGAGAGCAGCTTTGTCGCGGGCCGTTTCGTAGCTGGCCAGCTCGGCGGTGATCTCAGTGTCCTCCAGCAATTTGGTGTCGGGATTCACAAAAATCCGGTGAATGACGTACGCCGTTCCAATGGCGACTCCCGGTGAAACTGCGATTCCTTTTGGCATACATGAGACTTTACCAGCCACTAGATCGACTGACAAACGGGCGCGTCAAAACGTACCTGGACTCGATAAAATACGTGCCAAATCCGGTTTCCGCGTCGCCGAAACGGACGTTGTGTTATTGAGGCAAAACGGAGATTTGGTTATATTTGGGCGCTTTGGCAAACTCTCCCATTGCTCTTTTTCCAGGTGATTCAGTCTTCTGAATCGGGAGCTTGCCCAAACGTCCTGCCAGGCAGACGAACAAGTCCTGTTCGCGAATACACTTTTTCCCACGACACATCCCGACGAAAATTTGGCACTGGCAAGGTATGCGTTTCTCTCAGCTCGACAGAATTACAGCTCTGGAAATCGGCAAGTCGTTAACGGCAGTAAAATGCCTGTCGCTTGCCGAGGAATACCTTCAGGACCACTTTCCGAGGTTTCCTGTAATGCCGGGCGTCATCATGCTCGAAAGCATGTTTCAAACGAGCATGTTTCTGATCCGCGCAACGACGGGGTTTCGGCACTCGACCGTTGTGTTGCGCGAGGCGAACAGTTTCAAGTTCCAGGGATTCGTTGAACCGGGCGACCAGCTGGTTTTGACTGCTGAACTAAAATCAACATCGGACTCCGTGTCAAGATTGCGAGTCAAAGGCACTGTCAACGGCGAAACAGTATCGTCCGGACGACTGGTGGTCGATTGCTACAATCTTGCCGATCGCGAAGACGTTGACTCTGCGATCGACAGTTATATGATTCGCAAGTTTCGCTTGACGTTTCGTCAACTTTGCAATCAACTTGAGAACCGCGAGTTGCTGGAAATTGCGGGACTCCCGGGCAAATCCAGATCGAATAACAAACCGGTTGCCTCCTGATCCAACAGGCAGCAGGAAATAAATAACGGAATCATTTTACTTTTTGATATGCTGCGTCAGTCATCGCTGACGATTCCAACGATTCAAAACGGAGAGAGTAACGAAATGCCAGTTAATTCAGACGTATTTGCAAAGGTACAGGAAACCCTCGTGGATGCTCTTGGAGTTGATGATGATGAAGTCATAGAAGAGGCCACGATGGTGGGTGATCTCGGTGCCGAATCGATCGACTTTCTTGACATCGTGTTCAAGCTTGAAAAGACATTTGACATCCAGATCAACCGTGAAGAGCTGTTCCCGGACGATCTCCTGACCAGCGCGGAATACGTGGTCGATGGCAAGGTCACGGCCGACGGAATTGCCAGGTTGAAAGAGCGAATGCCGTTCGCGGATCTTACGAAGTTCGAGGAGAACCCGAAGGTTCAGGATTTCGGCAATCTGCTTACCGTCAAAGATCTTTGCAACTACGTGGACAGTAAATCCAGCTAGAGGTTTTTCCAGGCTGGATGCGAGTTGGCGATCTCAGCCATTTTTGCAATCGCCTGCGGCGCATGCATTGAGAAGGTTTCGCATACTTTGGCGAGACTTGCGATTTAGTCCCTCCCCGTCGCTTGGGCTCCGACCCTCCCGGAGGGAGGGTGAAGGAACCGCCGGGCTATCCCGAAACGGATAAGTCCGGCACCTTTGTTTAATCACCTTTGTTTAATCACCTTTTTCCGACGAATTCAACCCATTCCGGAAAACATCCGGGCACAAAATTCATGCGCTGGTTCTTAATTGATCGGTTTACCACGTTTGTCACCGGGCAGCATGCCACGGCAGTCAAGAGCGTAACGCTCAGCGAAGACGCCGTTGACGAGTATGCTCCCGGGCGGACGTACATGCCGAATTCGCTGGTCATCGAAGGGCTTGCGCAAACTGCCGGTTTGTTGATCGGTCAGCCAAGCGGGTTTCTGGACCGCGTGGTGCTGGCAAAAATTCAATCCAGCAAATTTCACTTCGATGCCTACCCCGGCGACACGCTGACCTATCACATTGAGATCGAGCGGAACGACGGCGAAGGGTGGTTTGTGTCGGGCACATCGCATTGTGGTGACCGTCTTCAGGCCGAAATCAAATTGATGTTCGTGATTTTGAAAGATGACGACCGTTTTCAGAATGTCGAACTGTTTGAACCGGCGGCACTCTGTAGGATGTGCAGGCTGTTACGTTTGTTTGAAGTCGGCGTCCATCCGGACGGCTCACACGTCGAAGTCCCGCCGCATATGGTCGCCGCAGAAAAAGCGTTGCTTCTCCAGTCCTGAATCGCTGCTTCGTTCAATTCGACAGCCTCAGAAACCTGCGCGTTTCAAATCTAAAAGCCGTTTTGTTCAAATTGATTGATTGAAAATGATCGCTTCCAGTAATCGCCGACGTGTTGTTGTGACCGGAGTCGGAGTCATCAATCCGCTGGGCAACGATGTGGAAACCGTCTGGGCCGCTCTGCAGGAAGGGAAATCGGGCGTCGGGCTGACGTCGATTTTTGACGCCTCAAAATTTCCAACGCGAATTTCGGCAGAGGTCAAGAACTGGGACATCACCGATTGCGGCGAAGATCCCGAAATCTGGAAGTTTCGCGGCCGACATACCCGCTTCGCCGCCGGTGCCGCCAAACAGGCCGTGAGTGCGTCGGGAATTGCCGATGCGATTTCCGACCCGCGCCGCCTTGGTGTCTACATGGGTAGCGGCGAAGGCAATCAGGATTTCCAGTCGTTCGCAACCATGATGGCTGCCGCGCTTGATGATGAAGGCAATCTCGATCTGGTGAAATTTACGCGAAAGGGACTCGAAACGCTCAACCCGGTTACCGAACTGGAACAGGAACCGAGTATGCCGGTTGGCCATGTCGCCAGCATGTTCAACGCCCAGGGGCCGAATTCAAACTGTTTGACTGCCTGTGCCGCCAGCAGCCAGGCGGTCGGAGAAGCGAGTGAGATCATTCGTCGCGGCGAAGCGGATGCGATGCTCTCGGGTGGGACGCACAGCATGATCCATCCGTTCGGTGTGACCGGGTTCAATCTGCTGACCGCGCTGTCGACGAACAACGAGCATCCGGAAAAAGCGTCACGGCCATTCGACCGGTTGCGCGACGGATTTGTCCTTGGCGAAGGCGCAGCCATGGTTGTGCTGGAGGAACTCGAACATGCAAAGAAACGGGACGCTCAAATTCTTGGCGAGATCGTTGGCTATGGGTCGACTGCCGATGCCTACCGGATCACCGACATTCACCCCGAAGGTCGCGGCGCGATCGGGTGCATGAACATGGCCTTGAAAAATGCCGGGCTGAACCCGGAACAGATCGACTATGTCAACGCTCACGGGACCAGCACAACGGTCAATGACAAAGTGGAAAGTAAAGCCTGCCGCGAAGTGTTCGGAGAGCATGCGATGAAAGTGCCGGTCTCGAGCACCAAGAGCATGATGGGGCATCTGATCGCTGCAGCCGGCGCGACCGAACTGATCACGTGTCTGATGGCGATCCGGGACAACGTGTTGCCGCCGACGATTAACTACGAGAATCCCGATCCGCTTTGTGATCTCGACTACATCCCCAACGAAGCACGTCAGGCAGAATGCAACTACGCGCTCAACAACAGCTTCGGTTTCGGGGGTCAGAATATTACGCTGATCGCATCACGGTTTGACGGGTGAGTGGCGAGCGTTGGCATCATTGGACGTAGCGTTGGCATCCTGCCGACGTGGAACGTGAGCAATCAGCGTCGGATGCCCACGCTATGGACTAACGCTATGGACTAACGCTATGGACTAACGCTCCCGCCATCCGCTCCCTTTGGCTTCCAGTTCGGCAAGCTGCTGGATCAGGATGCCCGTCTCTTCCTGTGACTGCTCCATCCAGATCAGGCGGATGGATTTCGGCAATCCGTGAGAATCGAACCGATCGGCTGGAAAACAAGCGAGAACTCCGCTCGCAATGTCGCGGTTGAGAGCCGGGTTGGCTGGATAGCGAGCACTCAGGTTTTGCAGGTCCGCTGCCAGGGAGGCGGCAAATATCTGTTGGCGTTTTGCCGTTGCACCGTCCGCTGACTGCCTGTTTTCCAGTCTAAAATCACTGACGCGTTCGGCATCAAAGGCAAACGATCGAGCATTCTTACAAACCGGCAACTGAGCGAGAAACAGATCGGTCCAGCGTTCGATTCGACGACGCAGAGCATTCAAGCGGTCAAATGCTGTTTCGTTTTTTGCCTGTCCCTTGAGCATGATTCGCAGGGCCCGATTGCGGGCTTCGATTTGACCGACGTGGATGCTGTGGGCCAGTCCATGCAATTCATCGCTTTCTTTGTTCCAGTCATGAGTCACCATCGCGGCGGAAAAAACGCGGGTTAACAACTCCGATACCAGAATTTCCTGAACGACAATCTCAATCGCCGGCCACGGGTCGTGGTCGGGACTATCAAGTTCAATATCCTTGTCAAACATCTTTAGCGCCGTTGCCCAGCGACCGAGCCGGCATCTCGATGCCGTCCAGTAACAGTTTGCGACTTGCGGAACCTGAGACCGGTTTCCAAAAACAAAGGGAGACGAATGGACAGCGATCCAGCTGCCGATTTCTGCGAGTACCGTAGCGTTCATATTGTTCGACGTCTTGTTCGTTAGTGTCCGACCACGGCCGGCAACAACGGTTGCCGGACAGATGATTGAACGTGTTTTGTATTTTGCGGGTGGTGAGTTTTAACTGTTGTCGTATCGCAACACCTAGACAAAGCAAACACGGTGCCAATATGTTGGATGCCGGCTGATGTGTTGCCGGATCCCGATTTTTGCCGCAGGAAATCGGAGGATGGATTTTCCTCGCTCGCGGAGGCGGTTGCAAACTGCTGTTTCATAAAAACATCAAATTGAATCTGAAACGCCCCGCAAGGTTTAGCCATGCGCCCGGGGCGATTCGGGAATCGGCGAACAGGAATCGCCAGGTGGCGTGGACAGGCGGAAAATCTGAAAATGGTCGGGTCTCAATACAGTCTGTTCCTGAATTGTCTCGATACTTCTTCCGAAGCGAGTCGCGTTCCTGTCGCCAATTGAAAACGGTTGGGATAAGATAGCTGCCGGGACCGGAGAAATTCTGTTGCCGGCTGTGTTCGCAGGGAACAAGCCGGCTTCGGGCCACGTCCTGAAACCCTCACCTGGCTGAACCGTTCCAAAATCAGTGAAATCCTGAACCAAAAAGCAGAAACGAACATGAACATTAGCAAGTACATCTGGATGAATGGCAGGATGGTGCCGTGGGCAGACGCAACCGTTCATGTGATGGCACACGCATTACACTATGGTTCAAGCGTGTTTGAAGGAATTCGCTGCTACGACACGCCGAAGGGCCAGGTTATTTTCCGGCTCGATGCTCACATCAAACGTCTGTTCGATTCGGCCAAAATTTATCGGATGCCGGTTCCGTATTCAGAGGAACAGCTCGCTCAGGCCTGCCGTGATGCAATCAGCGAAAACGAACTGAAGGCGGCCTACATTCGCCCGCTGATATTCCGCGGCGCCGGTCCGCTGGGCGTCGTGCCGGGCGATGATGTCCCGGTCGAAGTGATGATTGCCGCGATGGAATTCGGAACCTACCTCGGCGACGAAGGACTCAAGAACGGAATCGATGTCTGCGTCTCATCGTGGCACCGCACCACCAGCGCCTCGAATCCGGTCTTGTCCAAGGCCGGCGGTCACTATCTGAATTCGCAGTTGATTGGCGGCGAAGCAAGACGGAACGACTACGTCGAAGGGCTTGCCGTAACAGCAGGCGGAATGATCAGTGAAGGCTCGGCAGAGAATATTTTCGTGATCCGCGACGGGATCATTTTTACACCGCCTCTATCGGCAGCGATCCTTGGTGGAATCACGCGCGACGCGGTCATGACGCTGGCGGACGATCTCGGGTTCGAAGTCCGTCAGGAAACAATGCCGCGTGACCTGCTCTATCTGGCCGATGAGATTTTTCTCACTGGAACGGCAGCAGAGGTAACTCCTGTTCGCAGCGTCGACCGAATGGAGGTCGGGTCGGGAACTCGCGGGCCAATCACCGAGAAGATCCAAACGGCGTTTTTCGGGTTGTTTGACGGAACGACCGGGGACAAGTACGGCTGGCTGGATGCCGTCACAATGCAGAAAGCTTAGCGCGCCATTTTCCTGGTACAGCGATTCAGTTTGCAAAGCGAACGCTGGCAGCTTGTCAGGTCGAATCAGACTCTGTTCTGAAGTTTGCCTTCAAGTCACGCGAGTGCTTTCGAACCCAAATCGCAAGCCACGAAGTGCTTTCACAGTTTCAAAGCCCGTTGTCGATTGTGCTCGTCCCCCAACTCGTGAGAGAGGGTAAGCAACGCAGAGAGTTTTTCGGATTTGTTCATGAATCTCTACTTCCTGCTGAATTTCTACTTCCTGCCATACAACGGGCCGAAATTTTCACACGCCCGAAAATCCGCGCCTTCGCGGTTCCAAAACCGTTCCATGCGCTTGGTCTGAAAATCCGATCGTCCGCTACGTTGTGCATGTAAACCGGAATTCTCAATATCGAGGCGAGCGTGATGAACAAGTGACCGACGTGGCCGGCGGTCAGAACACAGTGGTTGGCTCCCCAGTGATTCATCACTTCGTACGTCGACGTGAATGCGCCGCTCCGTTCAGTTCGGGCGCAAACCATGTGGTTGGCCACATCGGATTGGTTCGCTGATCCAGAACATCATGCACCTTCTCAGGAAGCTCAACCGTCACGCCCTCTGCAATTTGCAAAGCAGGTCCAAGACCGGCGACAAGGTTGATTCGCGTCATCGTCGATGGCATTCCGCCGCGCGTACAGTAACGCGTGCTCATGCCGCCGCCTGGAAAGTACTCGGTGATCGACGGATGCCACGTCGTTGCTTCGAGACATTTTTTGACTTCGTCGTCAGTGATTTCCCAGAACGGTTTCATTATCGGGATACCGTCGCGGGCAATCAAAGCCATCTTGACACCGTCTGACCATTCGGAATCCAGCTGTTCGCGGCTGCGAGTTTGATCATCGGCGTTGCAATCGTCGCCCTCGGGACAATTTTTCCTAACCCAGGTCAAAGCTGTTTCGAACTCCTCTGTATCGAACTGGTCTTTGTTCATTCGCCCGATGAACTCGGTCATGTCTATCGCTTCGACGCGCATGCCCAGCCACTTTTCCCAAAACGCATGATCGACGACCGAGCCGGCGATACCCATCGAAGTTCCGCCCGTTGTCTGGTCTTCTAGAGACTCGCGAACTCCACCCAGTCTTCCGTCAATAGCTGGCCGTCAAGCTTGTTGCGAAATCGCGATGAACAGCTGAGCTCTGGTTGCAGAACCGAAATTTCATCGTTACCAGCACCAGCGCATTGCTCCAGCTACGTATTGGTCGCGCACGTTTTGACCTTCGAGTCGCAAACAAGATAGTTGTCAATGAAAAAAACAATAACCGGGCTTGTGGCCACGCTTTTGCTGTTGGCTCTCTCTCAACTCTCGATTGCGCAGGAAACGGATCCGCAAGTTTCGCCGTATGCCGGCGCTCCGGGCCGGGAAGAAACCAGAACCGGGCGAATGGCGTGGTTCCAAGACGCCAAGTTTCCGTTTTCTCGCTGATGCTTCGGTATTCGCGTCAATTGGCGGTTACATTTTTTTCTGTTTCATTCCGCTGAAGTGTTACAAAATGAGGATTTGCCTATACGATTTGTTCACCGTTTTTCTGGTTGTTTAGTTTTCAACGTGCGGCTCTGCAGAAATTTTCGTTTCTACGGTTCTTTCATGGGTGCCAATAACTCGGAGGTTCCAATGGCGGGATCCAGTTGGGCAAACGGCAGTACCTGGTCGAGAGCATTTAACGTGACTACCATTCGATATGACTTCGATACAGATCTGGCGCCAGGGATGAGCATTGGAGACGGAGTTTTTGTGTTCTGGCTTCACTTCAATGAGGCACTGGGCCGATAAGTAGCGGAAATGCAAACAGAAACACGCATCGAATGTTCAAGCCACGACACGCCTGAGCGGCAGGAGTATCACTTTACGACCCGAGAAGGGAACAAACGGGGAGACACGAAACGGGGACACCACAGATTGCGCCGTAACGGCCCCTCATTCCTGGCCATTATTGTCGCCGTCATCGTCGGCCGCGATCTCCCCGATTCCTTGTTCTTCCATCAACGCCTTGCGGTAATCGATCATCGCTTCCTGCAGGAGCCCGGCGTTTTCGAGCAGTCGCTTGCGCTGTTCGGATGTCAGAATCGCGTGTCGGACAAGATGTTCGATTTTCTGGTCCTTTTCGCCACCCTTTTTTTCTGTGATCGTGATTAGATCGACAGACAGATAGGCGTCCTCCAACTCCTGGCCCCGGATACTGTTGACACGATAGATTGCATTGGCCATTGATAAATCGGTTTCCGGAATCGGGAGCTCGAGCAATTCGTCGACCGACGTCGCAGACGAAATCCTCGCGACCATATCCTGACCGGTAACCGGAAGCGTCATCACGTATTCTTCCTTGTCCGCCCATTGTCCGGTTTTTTCGCTGTACGGTTCGCGCGCAACATCGGCAACTCGAAGACTTCCCAGATAGAAAAGCACTCCGGCCTCGATCAACCAGACCAGATAGACAAGAAATCCGCCCACAGGTGCGCCGTTGTTTCCACGACCGATGGCCCAGCCCACATCGACCCGATCGCGAAGATGATCCGTAAATGTGTACTGCGGCGCAAGAATCTTGCGCGTTTCTTGCCGGGCTCCTTCTGGAAATCCGTTTTCCTCCATTGTTGCGGTCACGACCTCTTCAAATGTTCGACAGTACTGGAACCGGAATTTGCCGCCAAGCAACGACAACATGAGAGCCAGGCCAATCAACAGTCCAAGTACAGGATTTCGCACATGTCCCATGTGAACAATGAAACCACCAACAAACGCGATCGCAATTCCAACCCCTGCGGTCATCAGAAAATTCAGATAGATAAATGGAATGAGCTCAAGCAGCAGTTGATACAGGTACGCAATGCCGACGCAGACGACCATCCCGACAAGCGTCAAAGGGAGGGCCATGATTCCGAATCGACCGGACGGTCGGTAGGTTTGAAACATCTTTGACTTCAGCCTTTGATTAACGCACATTGTATCGGGTATTTTGACTTCAACGGCGCCCGTTTTCCTCTAGCCGAAAAGCGGCAATCCGCAGAGTCCGTGCATTTTGCCCGATTCAAAACTACTTGCAACCGCAGTCCCGCTATGGCATATTAAATTGCGTTAGCAAGTGGATTTTCGGGACAAAATGAGCGATTGGTTCCGACTCACGACTCTGATAAACACTCAAGACATCACTGATAGCGAACGCGAACCAAACAATCTGGTTTTTCGTGGAAGTTAGTGGCTGAGAGAACTTGTGAGCGGAATGGCGCTAGCCAGCGGTCGGGTTGCGATGGACGGATTGCCGTAAGACCGGCGGCTTCGCCGAACCGCTCACAGGACAGCCGCTAAATTCCCGGATGAATCAGCAATCTTAACCGGCGAGTGGATGATGCGAATCTGGCCAGCCATTGACATCCTGAATGGAAAATGTGTCAGGCTGGTACAGGGTGACTACGACCGCGAGACCGTCTATGGCGAAGACCCCGTTGAAAACGCGCGGGAGTGGATTGAAGCCGGCGCTCAGTGCCTGCATATAGTCGATTTAAACGCCGCCCGTGACGGAGTCAGCGATGATGGTCGCTCCGGGAATCTTGATGTGATTGTCGCGATGGCTGAGGCGGTCGATGTTCCTGTCCAGGTCGGAGGTGGCATCAGGGACGAACGGACAATTTCGACCTTTCTTGAACACGGCATCAAGCGGCTGATTGCCGGAACGCGCGCAGCCAAAGACCCGTCCTGGGCGATCGATATTGCGAACAAATACCCCGAATCGCTGCTGGTCGGAATCGACGCGCGGGACGGAATGGTTGCGACCGACGGCTGGACGGAAACCTCGTCGATGCCCGCGATCGAATTTGCCCGGTCGATGGCGGAACATCCCATCGCAGGAATTATCTACACTGACATCAGCAAAGACGGGATGCTGGAGGGGCCGAATCTCGCTGCGATGGCTGAAATGAAAGACGCGGTCAATGTGCCGGTCATTGCCTCGGGCGGGGTCACAACCGCCGGTGATGTTGCCGATCTGGCAAAACGAAAACTCGCAGGATGCATTGTTGGACGCGCCCTTTATGAAGGGCGTTTAACAATTAAACAGGCAATTGATGCCGCAGCCGGAGTCTCAACGATCTGAATCAAGGCGAACTGAAAACAAGAGTCATCGCGCGCGAACTTGTCGCGCGCGATGAAATAGCAGGACAATAAACGTAACGATTTTCAACCCAGCGAGGGCAGTAATATGGCAGACGTCAGTTCCATCCGAAACATCGTACTTTGCGGCCATGGTTCATCCGGAAAGACAACCCTTGCTGACGCATTCCTGACCGAAACGGGAACGGTTGACGGAACACCGAGTGTCGACGACGGAACCAGTATCTGCGATTTCGATCCCGAGGAAAAGAAACACAAGTACTCGATCGAGGCTTCCGCAATTCACTTCGAACACAACGGCAAGAAGTTCAACGTCATCGATACGCCCGGCTATCCGGACTTCATCGGACAGGTGATCGGGCCAATGCAGGCGGTGGACAACGCCTGCATTGTCGTCAATGCGCATTCCGGAATCGAGGTCAACACTCGTCGCGTGTTTAAAGAAGCGACCAAAGCCGGGCTCGGTCGGATGGTCATCATCAATAAGATGGACGAGGAAAACATTGACTTCGGCGGGTTGGTCAACACCATCCGTGAGATGTGGGGCAGCCAGTGCATTCTGTTGAATGTACCTGCCGGTAAAGGCCCCGGGTTCTCCGGTGTAATCAGTACGCTTCAACTACCCGACGACACCAGCACGGCCATTGTTGATCCGAAACTGATCAGCGAACCGTTGGTTGAATCAATCATCGAAGTCGATGACGGCGTGATGGAGCGCTACTTTGAAGGGACGCCGCCCACTCAGGAGGAAATTGCGAGATTGATTGTCAAAGCGGTTAGCTCCGGTTCGCTGATTCCGATCGTCTGCTGCAGTGCCAAAACAGGCGTCGGCGTAAAAGAAGCACTCGATGCGATTGCGATGTGCGGACTATCTCCGGCCGACGTTGCGAGAACCGCGACCAACGGATCGGGCGACGTACAACTTGTCGCCGACGAATCCGGGCCGCTGGTAGCAATGGCCTTTCGAACTCGCATCGATCCCTACGTGCAGAAACTGAATTTTATCCGCGTCTATTCGGGTACGCTCAAACGTGATGACTCGATCACCGCGTCGTCCGCAAGAAAAGCGATCAAGATGGGCAGCCTGTTGAAGGTTCAGGGCGAAAGTACAGAGGCGATTGATTCAGCGGGGCCGGGCGATATTGTGGCCGTCGCGAAAATGGACGACCTGCATACCGGTACAGTGCTGGGCGATTTGTCGATGCCCAAGATCCAGTTCCCGACGCCGATGGTCTCGCTGGCAGTACTTCCAAAAAGCCGGGGCGATGAAACAAAGCTATCGGGAGCACTGCACAAGGTCGTCGAAGAAGATCCGACATTTGTGCTTGACCGGGACGCGCAGACCAAAGAACTGGTCATGACCGGAATGAGCGAACTGCATTTGAACGTAATTCAGGAACGGCTGATCCGGCGTGACAAGCTGGAAGTCGAAACCCGTGAACCGCGAATCGCTTTCCGCGAGACGATTCAGTCGCCGGCCGAAGGAAGCTATCGCCACAAGAAACAGTCGGGTGGTCGGGGTCAGTTCGGCGAGGTTCACATCCGCATGCGTCCATTGCCGCGTGACACAGACATCGAGGAGTTTGCCACGAAATCGAATTTTAACTCGATGCGCCACAGCCATTACGATGAAAAATCGAATTTCCTCTGGATCGATTCGATTGTGGGCGGAACGATTCCGACCAACTTCATGCCGGCGATCGGTAAGGGATTCGTCGAGCGTATTTCAAACGGCGTCATTGCAGGCTACCCGGTTCAGGATGTCTGCGTCGAAGTTCACTTTGGAAAATACCACGATGTCGATTCAAGCGAAGCCGCGTTTAAGACGGCGGCCAAGCATGCGTTCAAGGAAGTGTTTGAAAAAGCGAAGCCGTGTTTGCTGGAACCCGTCGTCCATCTGGATGTCACGGTCCCAGAGGACAATGTCGGCGACATTTACAGCGACATGTCGTCGCGCGGCGGGCGAATTCAAGGAAGCGATCCGGCGGGCGGAGGTTACATCACGGTTCATAGCGAATGTCCGCTGCGGGAAGTGACGACCTACGCCAGACAACTTTCCAGCATGACCGGAGGCCTCGGCAGTTACACGATGGAGTTCAGCCATTACGATTCGATGCCGTCCAACGTTCAGCACGATGTAATCACGAAATCAGCGCACAAGGATGACGACGACGAGTAGAACCGCTTTCCGTTTCAGACGTTTGCGGGAGATCGGATGAACTGTATCCGCTGCAAAGAAGAACTTGAGGAAGGTTTCGACGCTTGCTGGAACTGTGGTGCAGACTCGGCAGGAAATATCAGCGCGGATTTCCGGCATTCGATTTTCTGGTCGAAGCAGCGATTGCCGGAGTCCCGCCCGAAGCGCGAGCGAATCAACTGGCCAAAGCGTTTGAAGTTGAAGCCGGACATGTTCGGGAAACGATCGACTATGTGGACGGCATTGCTGCACGAATCGTCCGTGTGATTCGTGGCACTTTGAAGGTGGAGACGAGGAATCAACCGGCTCGATCGCGACCGCAGTTTTCAACGAAAATCCGACTATCCTGGCGCTCTTTCAGCCGAATCCGGCAGATTGATTCATCGGGGTTTTCGATCGATGCCGGTTTTCAATAATGTGGCGGTTTGTCGTCTTCCAATGTGCGCGGTGGTTCGTTTTTGCTGACATCGTCAAGTTTGCCGCTCAGTTCGGTCAACAGTCCCATGATCCGGTCCAGACGGTTGACGTTCATCAACACCGTTTCATTCAACGCTTCGAAGTCCTGCTGCTGATGCATAATCAGTGATTCGAGTTCCGTGATCCGCCGATCGAGATCTTCGTTGACATTGTCATCGCTCATTAGTTGTTTCCCGTTGAATTAGTTGCGACCTTGAAGCCGAGTTCCGAGACGACTCGTTCGACAGTGTCGGAATCGAAATCGCCGGTCAAAGTCACCAGGCCCGGTTTGAGCAGTACGTCGACGGATACAATGCCATCTATTTGCCTGAGTCCGTTTTCGATACGGCTGACACAGCTACCACAGTGCATTCCGGAAACATTGATCCGGGTTTCGGGCCGGTCAGATGATGACTGCCGATTCCTACGCGCGGATTGCCTGGCTATATCACTCCAGGCAAAAGATGCGATCAACACCAGCAACGCGACGGCGCACGCGGCTGAAAACCAGCCGCTGTGATCGTGATCGTGGGCGCCCGTATCGCGAGCGACTTCAGCTTGCAGTACCCGGTCGAAGACCCACGCGAACAACATGCTGCCAGCGATGATGGTCGACAGATAAACGATGAGTGTTCTCATTCCGAAGCGTCCGTACACGGCAGCGATTGTCGTAATGTTGGTGGCCGGTCCCGCCATCAGAAACACCAGAGCGACGGCTGGCGAAAGTCCGGACGCGACCAGCACGGCCGCGATCGGAACGGATGCAGTCGCGCAAACATAGAGTGGTACGGAAATCAGCAGAACCAGCAGCATTGCGGGCAATAACCCGAAGCCGGAAATAGACTCGAAAACGGTATGTGGAACCAGGATCTGAATGACCGCCGAAACGACAACTCCAATCAACAGCCACAGCCAGATCGAACGGACAATTTCGATTCCGTGATTCCACGCGCGAACGAGAATGTTGGTTTCGATGGCTGGTTCACCGGCGGGCCGCGTCGGTTTTTCCGTCGAGACCGATTCATCAGCACCAGATCCCGTGCCCGCCAGGACGCCGCCCACGAAACCTGTCACCGCAGCAGCCAGCATTTTGAAAATCGCGAACGGCCAGCCAAAAAACGCTGCGGCAACAAGAATGGAATCGATGCCGGTTTGGGGTGTGCTGATCAGAAAACCGACACTTGCTCCGTCGCTCGCCCCATCGTTTTTTAATCCGATCCCGGCCGGAACGACGCCACAGGAACACAAGGGCAGCGGAACGCCCAGTAATACCGCGTTCAGTACACCTGTGGTTCCCTGAAATTTTCGGCGTATGAAATCGCGTGGTAGCAACACGTGCATCATGCCCGACAGAATCATGCCCAGCAGCATCCACGGGGAGAGCTGACAGAGGATTTCCCAGCTGGTACTCAAAATGATAAAGATCTTCGACATAGAAACCGGACTTCGTTCAATTGCGGCGAGTGCGTAGAATTGTAAATCAGGGCAGGAACGCCGACCATTGCAATCCTCGATTTACAGGTGCAGGAGTGTATGGACTCTTGATTGAACAGCACTGGACTAATTAGCTCTGGAATGACTAATTCTGGATTGACTGGCGATCTGGCTCTGGATGAATAGCGACTTGACGTAACAGCTTCTTGATTGAACGCAGCAGGAAATAATGAGTACACATACGCCTCCAGCGGAAGAGACGGCCCCGTTGAATGAATCGGGAATCGCCCGAGTTGCTGCGCTGTTGGTCAGCCAGTCAGGTTGCCCGGCGTCGAACCTGGATGCTCCCGCGATTCCGGTCGAGCAGCACTGCCGGAATGTCAAACCGGAATCGATCGAAAGGTTGATCGGGCTGTTTCGTCAAACGATGTATCCTCAGATGCTGCCGGCGCGAACGGATGCGTCAGGAAACGAGATCGCGACTCCAGCGGTGGTTAGCAGTTTGCTCGAGGAAGCGAGTTCGCTGTTAACGAATGTGATGCAGATTGCAATGGCGTCCCGGGAGGATACGCGGGACATGTCGGCTGCAGGTGTTGCGGCAAAGTTTTTCGATCTGCTTCCGGGAATCCAGCGATCGTTGAAGACCGACGTGCAGGCTGCCTACGACGGTGACCCGGCATGCAAGAGCAACGATGAAGTCATTCTCTGTTATCCCGGCATCCTCGCGATCACCGTCTATCGCGCCGCTCACGAGCTGTATCAAATGGACGTTCCGCTGATTCCGCGTATGATGACCGAGTGGGCACACAGCGAAACGGGAATCGATATTCATCCGGGCGCAACGATTGGCAATCACTTTTTTATCGACCACGGAACCGGAGTTGTAATCGGAGAGACCTGTATCATCGGCGAGCACGTGAAAGTGTATCAGGGCGTCACCCTGGGCGCGCTGAGTTTTCCGACGGACGAACGGGGTCAACTGGTACGCAATGCGAAACGTCACCCGACGATCGCGGACAACGTCGTGATCTACGCGAATTCGACGGTGCTGGGAGGCAAGACCGTTGTCGGTCGCGATTCAGTGATCGGATCGAGCGTCTGGCTGACCCACAGCGTTGATCCGATGACGACGGTGATGATGGAGCGACCGAAACTGCGACTCCGTAGCGGCAATGATTCTGATTTTGAGCCGCTGCTCGATTTTCAAATCTAGAACTGCGAACTTGTGAGCGGAATGGCGCTAGCCGCCACCGGCTGAGTGAATGGCGCAGCCACCGGTTGAGCGGAATGGCGCGCCACCGGCTGCGTTGAATTTGAACTTTTTTCGACCATAACGGCCAGCGCCGAACCGCTTAATGAAGTCCACCAGGATCCCGGAAGAACCAAGAAAGACAACGGCAAAACGATGAACTCAGTCTGGATTCATGTCCACGTTCCGAAGGCGGGAGGTTCCACGCTTCGTCAGTTGATGAAGCGGAACTTCGGCGACGGGTTTTACAACTCCAATTCGCTGTTGGAGACCAAACAGTACACACTCGATGATGTCAGTGAAATCGTTCGCTGCCACCCGTGGGTCAACTGTTTTAGCGATCATAAACTGTCACTCGATCTGCCCTACAATCACGAGCACTCCGAAGTCCGGGCTTTGTCATACGTCCGCGATCCTGTCGAACGTTTTATCTCCCGGTATTTCTTTCACCGGCACTTTGAAGAGGTCAACTGTATCGCCCAGCGGATGAGCTTCCGGGAATTCGCCAACGCGGAACTGGTAGAGCAGCATGTGCATCCTCAAACCAACAGCCAGATTTATTTTCTCAACGGCGGCGTCGATTTCAACGACATGGCCGTGATTCGCGAAGCGCTGGCGACCGAGCTGGCACATCTGTTCCCGATTGAGCGGTTTGATGAATCGTGTATCTGTCTCGAACGCTTGTATCCCGAGTTCTTTTCAGACCTGTCGTATGTCAGGGCAAACGTGTCGAAACGGGATGCGGAGATTTCAGATGAAGACCGCGCGTTTGCCCGGCGTTATCTGACGGCTGATCTTCCGGTGATGGATCTCGCGCACGGTCACCTACAGATGATGCTGGAGAAAGCGTTTACTTCGGACGATGATCGTGAAAGTTCGCTCGCCAACTTTCAGGATCGTTGCTCACGGCGTCACCACAATTTCTATCCCCCGCGACCGCCGGGAACGCCTGCACCGGAACCGGGTGCGGTCGATTCTTCATCCGAAGAAGCAGTCAATTGACAGACGAATTCTCTTCGCTGTTCGGAATGACCGTCAGGATCTGAAACTTGTTAAAGATTCTATTTTTGCGAGGCAGCACATTCCGGGCGTGGTACCTTTGTTTGCGTCGCAAGTCGTTTGCACGCGGTTGTCCGGATGGAACAGTCCGGTTTCGAACACGCCGAACAAAGGCTGCAATGATCCAGGCTTCCCAACACGTTTCGCAAACCCGTCCAAAACTCAAGTTCTACGTTCAATCAGGAGACGTTTGCTGGACGTTGCTGGCGACATCGCCCGGAGTCGCAGCATTGCAGCTGGTGCAGAAGACGCTGGGCTCTGCCGTGATTTCGCACCAGAAAATCACTGGACATTTGCAGATGATCGATCGGCTTGAAGTCGAGCGACTGGCGGAGCAGCTCGGGTTAAAGATCCACGTCTGCGAAACCGGCTTCGGAACGAGTGAAGCCGGCTTGTTCGAGACGGATGAGATTATCAACTGCTGGTTGAAGCAGATGTCGGCGATCGAAAACCTGTTGCGAAAGATCTCCGGATAGTCAATCTACTTACCACTGGCCAGGTAAACGATCGTCATGATCAACCCGGCTGCGAGGAATCCGCCAATCATCTTGAGGAATCCGCCGAATGTCTGAGTTGCGCTTTCGCCGAATTCCTCCATGTTTTCTAGACCAATGTTTTCTAGACCAATATTGTCACAAACCTCGAACGAATAGCCAGTCAAATCGCCATCGGCGACCGTGCCGGAGATTGTGTAATCGCCGTCTGATGCTGCCTTGAATGTTGCGACAGAATACTTTATTCGTTTGAACGTAACGAAACTTTGAGCGAAAGTCTGGCCATTGGTTGACGTTTTTGGAAAAAGCACCGGACGCTGATGACGGGTCCGGAATATAGTGCAATAATCCGGCCTGTATTTGTTCTTGCGCCGGGCAAACGGTGCAATTCGCGACAGCGGGGGTCTGACATCGTGTTCTGGTTGATTGCAATTGGCTTGGTCCTGTTTCTACTGGCGTGCATCGGAATTCACGACCTCTTCCAGAAAAAGCACCCGATTCTGAGAAACTTTCCAATCGTCGGGCACGCACGATATCTGCTCGAGGAACTGGGTCCGAAACTCAGGCAGTACATCGTCGCCGGCAACGACGAAGAGCGGCCATTCACCCGCGATCAGCGACATTGGGTGTATCGATCTGCTGATAAGGAAAACAACTATTTCGGATTCGGAACCGACAATGACCTTGAACAGACGCCCGGCTATCTGATTATCAAACAGTCAACGTTCCCTGTTTTTTCTCCTCAAGAAGATGATCCGAAGTACGATGCAATGCACCGAATTCCATGTGCCAAGGTACTCGGAGCTGCGCGAAGCCGTAAAGGCGCATTTCGGCCGGATTCGATCGTTACGATTTCCGCGATGAGTTTCGGCAGCCTTAGCGCAGCGGCGGTCGAAGCGATCAATCGCGGAGTCAGTATTGCCGGAGGACTTCAAAACACAGGAGAGGGCGGGATCGCGCCGCACCACGATCATGGCGGCGACCTGATCTACCAGTTGGGAACCGGCTACTACGGCGCTCGATTACCCAACGGCCGGTTTGACGAAAAAAGATTCGTTGACCTCATTCAAGAATTCCGCATCAAAGCCGTCGAGATCAAGATCTCCCAGGGTGCCAAACCCGGCCATGGCGGTGTCTTGCCCGGAGCAAAAGTCACCGCAGAGATTGCAAAAATTCGCGGCATCCCCGTCGGCAAATCATGCCTTTCACCTGCCGGGCATTACGAATTCAGCAACGTTGACGAGATGCTGGATTTTGTCGAACGGCTGGCGGATCTTTCCGGTTTGCCGATTGGCATCAAGTCGGCGGTTGGAGAAATGGATTTTTGGCGGGATCTGGTCCGGATGATGGAGCCCGGAAACCGCGGTGTCGATTACATTGCGATCGACGGGGGCGAAGGCGGAACCGGAGCTGCACCTCTAGCATTTGCGGATCATGTTTCGATGCCGTTCAAGATGGGAATGAGCCGTGTCTATCGCGAGTTTGCTGAGTGCGGTTTGCACGAAAAAATTGTGTTTGTCGGATCGGGCAAACTCGGTTTCCCACCCCAGGCGCTGCTTGCGATGTCGATGGGCTGCGATATGATTGCGATTGCCCGGGAGGCAATGATGGCGGTCGGCTGCATTCAGGCTCAAATTTGCCATACCGGAAAATGTCCGACCGGCGTTGCGACTCAGAACAAATGGCTGATGCGCGGGCTCGATCCGACCGACAAAGGAGCGCGACTGGCAAATTTTCTTGTCACGCTAAGAAAAGAAGTACTTGCACTCTGTCATGCCTGCGGAGTCGAACATCCAGCACTGATTTCGCCCGACCATTTCGAAGTTCTGCAGGAGTCCTTTCAATCGCGAAGTGTCAAGGAGAGCTTCCGGTTGCAGGGCATTAACACTTCACCGTCGGCTGAAGACTGCGATAATGTGTTGAAGCTAATGAAGCTGACGGACAGTGAGTAGTAATCTTGCTTGACAGCAATAAAGGAATGGATTTTATGACGCAGGTGAAAAGACCTTTCGGAGTTGCGATCGGAAAGTCTCTACCCGTTGCCGGATTGGCATTTCTGATCGCGTTAATGCTCTGTGTTGCAGGACACTTTGTAGAGGCGGCAACGGTTCAGGAAAACAATGGAACGCCAACGCCCGAAGCGCAGGCTGATTCAGACAACGCAGAAGTTGCAGATGAACAGGTCACCGACGAACACGCTGACAAGCAACCGGATGACGAAGAGCCGGAGCAAGATGAATCGGTCGTGATCAATATTCATCTCACGGACCTGACGCAGCTGGTGGGGCAGGAAATTGATGTACGGAAATCAAACGGCGATTTCGAAGGAAACCTGATCGTTACGGAAGCCAAGCCGGGAAATTTGCCTGAAAGCATCATGTCGTTGAAGGTTCGCGAAGAAGGGACCACGAAACAACACCGGATATCTGCTTCACGGATCGAGGAAATTTACATCAACGAGTACCCGCTGGATGTGACTTACCAACGCAAAGACCGCTCGATGTTTCACGATGCCGAAAAGCGGGCCGCGCGCATGGCGGAACTCGATGAGATCTCTCAGCGGCTGGCGGTCAACAGGGACCGTGTGTGGGTTCCCTTGACGCCTGAACAACACGAGGAATTTATCTCGGCACATTGCGAATTTCTAAAGCACGTGGAAACAACAATGCCGGACCTCGAATTCCGGCTCGTCGAAACCGAGTACTACCTCTTCTTCACCGACCTCGCTCCGGAAGAAGTCGACGGCTATATCGTCTACCTTGACGCGATGTACGAGGAACTTTGCACGGCGTTTGGAATTCCGCCGACGCGAAATATCTGGTGCGGGAAGTGTGTCGTCATCGCGTTCCGTGATCAGGAACACTACCTGCGATTTGAAAAGACGATTATGGAGGTTGACGGAACCGGAAGTCAGGGGATGTGCCATTCGTTTTCCGACGGCAAAGTTGTCTTCGCAGGCTTCAAAGGAGATGGAGGATTCGGCCACGTGCTGGTCCATGAGACTTCACATGGCTTCGTCCATCGTTACTTTTCTACGGCTCGTGCCCCGTCCTGGCTGAATGAGGGAATGGCGGACTGGCTGGCCCATGAAATCGTCAAAGGCGATCGAATTCCGCAACGAAGGATCGCGTCGGCGAAGTTGATTCAGCGACGCAATTCGTGGGGCAACCTTCTCACCACCGAACGGATCAACGGTGAAATGTACGGAGCGGCATCGACGCTGGTCGAAATTCTTCTACGTGAAGACGAAGGCGGGCAGTTCAAGCAGTATTTTGACGACCTCAAACGAGGCAAGGATTCCGAAGAAGCCCTCAAAGATGCATTCGGGATCAGCTACAACGATTTGCAGATTCTTTATGCCGAAGCAGTTTCGGGCAGATAAATCCGCTGCCATTGAGTTCGATCATGCAGAACTATTCGATCTCGTATCCGAAGGGCTGATCATCGAGCACGCGCCAGACTTTCGGGAACAGATACCACTGCCCGCCGATGTTTACCAATCCGTCAATTCTGCCGGTTTCGTTTCGGCTGCGGATTCCGGCTCCGTCGTTTCCTGTGCCAGGAGCTGTTCGATAGACGAACAAGTTGAACTTAATACGCCACCAAACTCCTCACCCTCAGGCTTGAGTTCTTCCATCCATTGAACGAACCCGATCGTGGCACCTACTCCATCCTCGACAGTCTGAAACCCTGAGCCCATCGCAGCAAGCTTGATGTTTTGAACCAACATATTGTTGATTGCCAGTTGCGTATCGCCGCTATCCTGATCATTAACTTCTGAACTGTACAGCAAACCGCTCATCATGGTGTTGGCACCAAGGTCAAACACGCACGCGCAGTCATCACCATGCCGGTTCAAGACGAAATTCCTGACTGACTCGGCGGCGTTGACGTCACACAAATACTGGTGTCCGACAAACGCATCACCGAATCCGGATAGTTCCGGCATCGGGGGCAACTCAAACCCGAGAGCTCCCGCCAGAAGATTCGCTTTATCCGAAGCGGACTGATACAGTTCCGGCTCTGCACCGCAGACCTTAAGATTCACTACCAGTCCGAGATTCTTCGCCAGATACCAGGAGGCTGTCCGCGTTGAAACCGAAAGTGTCTCGCCGTTTCCAGTCTCAATTTGAAGGATATTGATCTCAACCGGACCGACAACGTCTGACTGCTCTACAGATTCAGGCCGAACCGGCTCGCCCTGCCGCTCCGGTTGGACGGGCATCGCTTTCTCAGGCTGCGCTTGTGGATCCGGAGTTTCCAGGGCAATCGCAATTTCAGCCGGCACCAACAGCGCGAACGCGATCAACGAACGGAAAATGAAAAGTGAAACGGCTGGTCGAACAGTTGAATTGAATCCGGCTGGTATTATTTTGGTCATGACTCGCCTTAGTGCATTGATTGGAATGCGGTCGTTCAAGTTATCGCTCTGTTCTGTTTTCCGCGACCACGTTCATGTAAAAATTGCGGTCCAATTCGAACGACGTAATTGCTTCCTCAGCGGTCAAACTCTGATCGTCCTGAGTTGGCGTGATCCAGATTTCGACTCCGTTGAGGCGGATTTTGACAGGGAAGTGAAACCCCTCCACAACATTGTCCCACCGATACGTCACCGTGTTCTCGCCAACAGAGTATCTTAGAACCGGAATTTTTGTGGTCCTGAGATACTGATCGAAAAATTCAGTAAGATCGATTCCGGAATTTTCGCTGATGTAATTTTCGATCTGAGCGGAGTCGACAGTTTGATGGTAGAAGTCAGAGTTAATTCCGCGCAGAATCGTTCGCCATTTTTCGTCGTCATTGATGATATGACGGATCGTATGCAGCATATTGCCGCCTTTATAATACATGTCGCCCGAACCTTCGTTGTGTACACCGTAGGTTCCGATAATCGGGGCGTTGTTGGCAACTAACTTCCGACAGCCAATGACATAGTCTGCGGCTTCTTCCCTCGTGAAGTGGTGTTCGACAAACAAACTCTCGGAGTAGTTGGTAAAGCTCTCGTGAATCCACATATCGGCGACATCTTTCATCGAGACATTGTTTCCGAACCACTCATGTCCGGACTCGTGGACAATGATGAAGTCAAATTTCATGCCGACGCCGGTGCCGCTCAGGTCGGTTCCACGATAGCCGTTCCTGAAACCGTTGCCGTACGTGACGCTGCTTTGATGTTCCATACCGAGATAGGGAACGACGACAAGTTTGTAGCTGTCCTCGTAAAAAGGGTAGGGGCCAAACCAGTATTCAAAAGCGGCGATGGTTCGCGGTGCTTCTTTGAAATGAGCCTCGGCCGTTTCACGCTGATGATCAAGTACCCAGTAGTCGAGGTCGAGCGGCCCGGCTTCACCATCGTACGTCTCGGAGAAATTCACGTAGTTGCCGATGTTGACGTTGATGCAATAGTTGTTAATCGGCTGAGTCACAATCCAGTGGAATGTCGCAGTTCCGGACTCCACGTCAGTGGCTTGTTCCCGCAGTCGTCCGTTGGAAACTGCGACAAGATCTTCAGGCACGGTGACCGAAATCTCCATGCCGCGATCCGGTTCGTCGTAGCCATGGTCTTTGCACGGCCACCAAATGCTCGCGCCGATCCCCTGACAGGAGGTTGCGATAAAAGGAAAGTCATGGTCGTCTTTGGTCCATGTGAATCCACCTTCCCACGGAGGGTTCCTGCTTTCGACCGGCGTACCCTCGTAGTCGATCGCGATCTTGTACTCACTTCCTGGCTTAAGCGGTTGAGCAAACGAAATCCAATAGACGTTTTCCTCGCATTCAAAGTCGAGATGTTGTTCGCCGAACTTGATCCCGGTTATTACTAATGGCAATTGCAGATCAATCTGCATTCGTTCCGCCGGTTCCAGAACGGCGAACGTAATCTCGTTCGTACCTTTAATTGTTTTGGTGTCCGGAAAGACCTCGATCGACAGATGATAGTGCTGTAGATCCCACCACGCGCGTTCCGGAGTGATTGATCCGCGTAAACGATCCTGCCGGCTGAATTCATCGGAGTCCTCTGCTTGAGGAATTTCCGTAAACGATTCCGGTTCGGCTTGCGTCGCTGTTTGAGCAATGCAATAAGCTGACAATGAAATCCAAAACAGCATCAAGAGAATGGGATTTGTTTTTTGCATCGGGCTGTCGAAACTGAACAATTGAATGGGGCCGCGTGTCGTCGAAACGGAATTATAGCAGCAAACGCCGAACAAATTTGACACGCTCGACGCGTGTGTTCCGGGCCGGGTTTGCATTGGCCTCCGGCAGCTATCTGTTCTTTGCACATTGTCCCGACGAAGCGGGCGGGTTCGCGCGATCCAGGCATTGGTCGAAAAGTCTACGATACGATGGCCCCGAATTTGCGACGCAGGTATTGAGGTACGGCTATGAAAAATCAAGAGGCCATGATGCACCAGGCAGCGTCTTGCCGGCAGCGGGCGGCATCTTCAATATTCAGGATGCAGCGCCTTCTGAAAGTGATAGTGCAAACCCGTTTGAACCTGGTTCCGACGATCCTTTCGCTAAAGAACCGCAGGGCGAAAATCCCTTTGACGGTGAAGGTTCTGTTGACAACCCGTTCGGCCCCGGCGATGCGGAGGAAGGTCGCAGGTCATTTCTGCTTGTTTGTTGCATCAAGACAGAAGAGCATCGCTAGTCTTTGATTGCGGCGCAATCAAAGACATTGAACGACTATATAAATCGGTCGATAAACCTCGGATCAAGCGGAATATCGTTGACTGCGATATCCGCGATCAAGTCCTGATGCAGCTTCGAATCACGCCGCATCATCAACCGACCGATCTCAGCCCGGGCTCGCTGGAGTTCCGGAGTGCTTTCGAATCCCCTCATCTTCAAAGTCGCCTCAAGATCCAGAGCCGCTGCAACTTTCAGATACTCGGGATCGGCCTTGTCCAGCGACAACGCAAAACAAAGTGAAGCCAGCGAATGACAGAGCTGGTCAAAGACTCCGCCTTCATCACCCATCAGAAATGACTCATCCATAAACGACTTCTGGTACTTCGCGATAATCATCAGAATCCGCCGTCCAAGCACTCGATTCCGTTTGAACGCTTCGACCGCCTTGAATCTGGTAACAGTTGATCGCCGTCTGGAGCAACGCCTTGGTTGCGTAAACCTTGGCGATCATTCCCCGGGTTTCGTCGCGCACGCCTTTGGCTGCCAGGCGGAAGCACAAATCACCCAGCACTCTACCAGCCAGGCCGTGAGCTGCGGCTCGGCCAACCCAGGTTTGAATTCGCGGCGCGTTGCCGATCGGTTTGCCGAACGTGCTGCGGAACGAAGTCCAGCCGCCACCGTTGGGAACATCTGCCGGCTCTGTTGATGCCGACTGTGACCAGATTGTTTTCCGGATCGAGAATTATGTGCGCCAATAGCCTGAATGTCTTCGCTGCACTGTTGACGCCGATCCCGCCACGACCTTTTGCCGGCGAACTGAATGCCTGCGCCAGTCCTTTTCCGGGCGGGCCGAGCAAACAGTTTTTCGGAACCGGGCAATCGGTCAGCCGGAATCGAGCGTTCCAGAGATAGTCAAACGCAGCCAGGTCGTTGCATCTCATCTTGAAATGTTCGTTTTCAGCCGACGGCACCTCGTAGATAATCATGCCCGAATCACGGCCGGGTTTCAGATCATGGCCTTCGAGTTTTACGATCAACACGCAAATGCCGCCGTAAATCACGTTCGTAATCGGCCACTTAACTCCGTTGACAAAATACTGTTCGCCATCGAGCCGCGCGGTCATCGACAGCTTGCCCGGAACCGCACCCACGCCCGGTTCCGTCCGGGCAAATGAACCAAGCAGCTCGCCCCGCGCCATGCGCGGCAGAAAATTCTGTTTTTGCTCGTCGGTTCCAAAATCGAGAATCGGCGTGACCGGTCCGGGAAAGTTATGCACCTCGAACATGACCGCCAAATCCGGATGTACAAACGTCAGCGCGCGGAGCAGGGGGCCAAGGTCGCCGAGTTTCGCGCCGCTGCCGCCATACTGCTCAGGAATCGCCAGCCCAAAAAAACCTCGCTCTGCCAGCCCCGTAATGATGTCGGGCTGGAACAACATCCGTTCATTGTTGCAGAGCGTGTCTTCTTTCTTCCGCTTCATCAGAAAATCGAGACCATCGCCCATCACTTTCGCGACGGTTGCGGACGGAGCAAACGTTCCCGCGTGAAATTCGCGTGCCTTGCCGGTTCCAAACAGGGACGCAATCGTCGGAGCTTCACCGGAAAACTGATTTTCTGCGGACCGGTCGGCATCATCCAGCGTCGACAGCGCGGCAACCTCGGCGGCTGACTTGCCTGCTTATTGAAGAATCAGCGCCATCGCGTCGTCTTTTGATCTCGCCTTTTCGGTCCCGGAATGCTCTTCGGTTGACTTCAACATTTGCAAATCAGTCTGAGTTCAGTTTCGGTTTCGGAAGCAGTGGGTTTTTCGGTCAGATTAGTTTAGTTGCCGGAGATGATCGGCAGCACCTGTTCGTACGTCAAATCGTTAATTTCGATCGTTGGTTTGACCTCGTTGGTGCGGTCCAACACGGTATCGACCAGGTAGTACATCAGGCGGCGGAGTTCATCCGATTCCATTCCGTCCGCAACGTCTTCGGCTTTCTGCTGATGCTTGTCGATCAGCCGGTAAGCGGTTTCAAAAACGCCCGCTTCCAAGAACAATTGTCGTGCCCGCAAAACGCGCCGATCCGGCGGCATTGTTGAGTCGTCAACCAGCGTCAACAGCTCGTCGCTCAACTCTCCGCTCAACTCTCCGCTCAACTCTCCGCTCAACTCTCCGCTCAACTCCTCCAGCGCCAACGCCCACAACACGGTCGGCCGCCCGCCTGGCAGATCGGCCCCGATCGTTTTTTTGTTGTCAGAGTCATGTTGCCAGTCCTTGAGATCGTTCAGGATTTGAAACGCGACGCCCAGGTTTCTGGCAAACGCCTTGATCGATGGGACCAGTTCGTCGGCAGTTCCGGCCAGTCGCAGTCCGCTGTAGAAAGCCGCCTCAAACGCCGGCGCAGTCTTTAACGCATAGATCTTCAGAGCGTCGATCGGCTTGAGACACTTGTCGGTTGAATCACGCCAGATCAACTCTGCACCCTGTCCCTCGGCCAGCCGTTGATGCGCATCCGCCAGGTAATCCAGAATGTCCGCCGCGATCTCCGTCCCCAGTTCTTTCCGGTCGCGGCTTGCCAGGCGGTATCCCATCCCAACCAGATAGTCGCCGACATTGATCGCCGTCGCGATTCCATATTTGGTGTGCAGCGTTTCATCGCCGTAACGAAACCGGTCCGCGTCCTCAATGTCATCGTGAACCAGTGACGCTTTGTGAAACGTCTCAATCGCCATCGCGGTTCGCAAGATCGCATCAGAGTATTCTTTTACGACTTCCGCACCGCCTGACAATGTTGCCTCGCCACCCGAAATCGCATCGTATACAGCCAGCGTAATAAACGGTCGCGAGTGCTTTCCTCCAGCCGAAAGAAAGTCGTACGCAATGCGCTCCGTTGCAGCGATCGGATCGAGATCATCAATTTCGTCGCCCGAAGTGCTTTTGCGGACCGGAGGCACGAGTCGTTCAAGCGTGTCCGGCTCAAACAGATTTGATGCTTTGCGGAGGAGATGTATATAGCTGCGAGTTTTCTGTACCGACTCGTTGTATGGCACGCGAACCATCTGTTCGACCCAGTCCTCATCGACTGACGTATTCCGACAGTCGCTCGAAAGTAGCGGCACGGCCATGCAGGGAATCCCCGCCAGCATGATTTTATCGATTGCTTTTTCAAGCACGTTCAAACACGCGACCCCGACAATCGCATCCACATGACCGCTGACAATAATTTTTAGAACGATCGGCGAACCTTCCGCGACCAGAACCTTGTAACCCAGTTCCTCCGCCGATGCACGAAAGTCAGCAATGCTGCACGCGCCGCATGTTTTGCAGGCCAGTCCGAACTCGTCATAGTCCGCCGGGCATCCCTCGGCGTGTTTCAAACAATGCGGCATCAGAAACAGACGCCGCGAATGAGGAATCGACTGAATCTGATCGCTCCAGAATTCGCTGGAGAGCACCACCATGATCCAGCCCAGGTAGCCTTCGGGTTGTTCGGCATCGTCAAGAATTTTTCGCGACAATGCTTCAAGGCCGTCTTTGTCGGGCGGCACATTGCGATCGAGCGTGGCGGCAACCTCGCGGCACGTCACACGGAGACTTTCACGCAACGATTTTTCGGACGGCACGATTTTCAAATGCGCTGTCTTGCGATGACGCGACCGTCGCGGCTTTTTTGCAACCGCCGTCCTCGATTCATCCGCACCGAATGCTTGAGTGGACGACGTTTCGGTTGCGGCTGATTCGGTATCGAGTGATGCCAAGATAAGTTCCTGTTTGATTTCCGCCGCTTTGTTATAGCAATTCCGTTGCGATGTCCGGTGATCCTGGTTCGTTCTCCGAGTGTTTAAGCCACAGATTTGTGACCGCATGGAATCCGTGTCAATCTGTGGTGACCAATTCCTCCAATACTGCGACCGGTTTGCTGCAGTTTCACAGCCGGACATTATCGGGCCGCGACTCCAATCCGTGTTCGCCGGTCGCAGAAAATGCCGGCCGGTTGTGTGCTGCTTTACCCATCGCGGCTGCGGCGAACACCAGCGGATACATCCGCTCGAAGTACCAGAGTTTCGCAAAGTAAAATCCAATGGGTCGCGGTTGAACAAATTCACCGGACTCAGCTGCCATGACCAGCCACTCGATTCCGCAGTCAGCCGCCCGTTGCGCTTGCTGGCCGAGTCCATTTCCGTCCGATGAATCTCCGACCGGATTGATTGAATTCCAACACGCGAAATCGATCAACAGTTCCGTCACCAGGCCCGTCTCTTCAACACTACTGTGACCGAGAGCAGTAGTTAACCAGGTAACTGATTCGCCTCCGCCCCAGCCACCGTCGCAGTTCTGGTGGTCAATCAGCCATCTTAAACCAATTTTCGCCTCGCGGGTATCGAAACGATTTGAATCGCGGTAGGCCGCCAGGACTTTTGCTGTGCCATAGCAGGGATTTATTTCGTCAGGGCAATCCTGGTTTCCAAACCAGAGCGGCAACCAGCTGCCGTCATTCAGCTGGTTTTTTGTCAGATAACGAAATCCCCGTTCGATCGACCGATTGAACGATTTCTGTATTTTATCGTTTGGGATATCATCGTGAACCAGGTCATCGCGCCAGGCAATCAGCGCTCGAATGGCGTGAGCCGTAACGTCACTGCCGCTCCGGTCGAATGGTAGTCGCCCCCAGCCCTTGCAAAATGTCGGCCAGCCGGAATCCCGGTTCTGTAAATCCAGCAGCCAGCGTGCGCCATCGTGAGCCGCCGTTTTGATTCTCTGTTGTTGCTGATCGTCAAACTTAACCAGTTTTCTCAAACGGTCCAGTGCCAACAGTGCGCCAGGCGTATCGTCCGCATCCGGAACGGCGCCACTCAAGTTGCTCCAGCCCCAGCCGCCCGAAGCAGCCCCTGTAAATGGATGCCGTTTTGTATTGCGGCAATCCAGCAACCAGTCCAGACAACCCTGCCATTGACCGGGACGACGGTCGAACTGGTCTGGATCCCCCGCCAGCGCATTGATCGAAAGCGTCGTCACCCATGTCGCAAGGTTGGTATCGATCGGCCAGGTGCCTTGCAATCGTCTTTCCGCGTTTTCCTTCGGAGCGGATGTTCGGCCTTCAACGCTAGCCGGTTTCAGCTCGCGGAATGAATCGATCAGAAACCGAATGCCGTTTTGAACAACCGGATGCGCAGGCCGGCCCGACTTGATCAACGCCATCGAAACAAACGAGGTCAGCGGTACCGCCTCCAGAAATCCGCCACTCGCCGGCTGCATCTTTTCCAGCACGCGCAGGCTCGGCTTGATGCCCATTCGCCGGATCATTTTTCTTAGCGGATCCCACGGTGGATCCATCTCGAACTTAACCAGCCCGATGGCAACCAGCGCAGGAATCGCGTAGCTGACGACAGGCAGTTTCAGCAAATTGTAAAACCGTTGGGGCACACAGGCCGCTTCGAAAGGCAGCGCTGCGACTTCCTGCCACTCAACGAGCCCCGCCATCGCACAGTTCGCCAGGATGGGGACTGCGAATGTTTTGTCACGTCCGTAGCGTGCGCGGAGTCCGGCGATGGAGCCGCAGGATTCAATGTAAGCTTCGGCAGCTGAAATCTGCAGCGCAAACTCTGATTCGCGTCCGGTCGCATGCAATGCTGCATTGACAAGCATTGTTGTCGAGATATTCGAGTAGCTCTGCTCGGTATCGCCCCAACCACCATCTTGATTCCGGGCACGCGCCAGCCAGGCGATTCCCGCATCGATCAGTCCTTGTATCTCATCGCGATCGGCCGCAACCGGTACGTCGGTCGCCAGATAGAACGAAAACGTACTGAGAGCCGTTGCGGTGGAAAGAGCGGAACCGGACAGCTCGCCGGTCCACCAACCGCCCGGCTCCCGTTCGGCAAGCAGTCGGCCGACGATTCGCTCCCGCGCGGCGATCAATCGAGAGGTATCCATTTACGTTTTGCCGAGGATGGTGTAATTGCAACAATCAAAGCGAGTTCATTGTAGGTTAGTCAGACATGAGCGCCAGCGAGCAGAAAAGAAACCCGACGCGTGAGCGAGGACCCGAGCAGGAAAGGAAACCCGACGCGTGAGCGAGGACGCGAGCAGGAAAGAAAACCCGACGCGTGAGCGAGGACGCGAGCAGGAAAGGAAACCCGACGCGTGAGCGAGGACGCGAGCAGGAAAAGAAACCCGACGCGTGAGCGAGGACGCGAGCAGGAAAAGAAACCCGACGCGTGAGCGAGGACGCGAGCAGGAAAGGAAACCGACGCGTGAGCGAGGACGCGAGCAGGAAAGAAAACCCGACGCGTGAGCGAGGACCCGAGCAGGAAAGGAAACCCGACGCGTGAGCGAGGACGCGAGCAGGAAAGAAAACCCGACGCGTGAGCGAGGACGCGAGCAGGAAAGAAAACCCGACGCGTGAGCGAGGACCCGAGCAGGAAAGGAAACCCGACGCGTGAGCGAGGACGCGAGCAGGAAAAGAAACCCGACGCGTGAGCGAGGACGCGAGCAGGAAAGAAAACCCGACGCGTGAGCGAGGACGCGAGCAGGAAAAGAAACCCGACGCGTGAGCGAGGACGCGAGCAGGAAAGAAAACCCGACGCGTGAGCGAGGACGCGAGCAGGAAAAGAAACCCGACGCGTGAGCGAGGACGCGAGCAGGAAAGGAAACCCGACGCGTGAGCGAGGACGCGAGCAGGAAAGAAAACCCGACGCGTGAGCGAGGACGCGAGCAGGAAAGGAAACCCGACGCGTGAGCGAGGACGCGAGCAGGAAAGAAAACCCGACGCGTGAGCGAGGACGCGAGCAGGAAAGGAAACCCGACGCGTGAGCGAGGACCCGAGCAGGAAAAGAAAACCCGACGCGTGAGCGAGGACGCGAGCAGGAAAGGAAACCCGACGCGTGAGCGAGGACGCGAGCAGGAAAGAATGAGGTGGCAGGTTTCCAAAAGTGCGTATGTCAAGGTGCGTTAGCGGGCCTGTCAATAATTTAGTGTCATGGTATCTATTGACTAATCTTGAGGCATTCGTTCTTCGAACATGATGGCGAAGTGATTCAAGGCGGCTTTCCAGTGGGGGATCGGCATCGTCCACTTCTTTGATGCTTCATTGATTGCCATGTAAATTAACTTCAATGCAGAGTCGCGATTCGGGTACTGCTTGCGATTGCGTGTGAACGTGCGAATCTGGCTGTTGACCGACTCGATCGCGTTGGTCGTGTAGATCGCTTTACGAATCGAAGCTGGAAACTCGAACATCGATATGATGTACTCCCATTTCAGTCGCCACTGTTTACTTATCGTCGGATATTTCTCGTCCCGTTTCTGAGAGAAATTTTCCAATTCCTGTTCCGCTTCGATCACGCTGGCCGCCTGGTTTGCCACAGTTTGACTTCTTCATTCAGGTCGGCTGTCATCTCCGAAACCAAAGCGGCCGAAACATCCACTCCGTAGAGTTCCTTGACGATGTCCTGAATGTCACGCGTGGTCATCCCTTTGGCATCGAGCGCCGGAATCTTCTCGTCAAAACCGACCAGACGACGTTGATGCTTCTCGATCAGTTGTGGCTCAAACGTTCCATTGCGATCGCGCGGTATGTCCAGGGCCAGCTTGCCGATTTCATCATCGTTCGCATCAGTCCATTGAGCTCTTCAACTGTGGTTGCCTGACCAGCAATTTCTGTGGCCAGAGTTTCCGCTTGCTTTCGTAATTTCGCGTCCATGCTTTTCTTCTCCTGTGGGTAAAAAACTGATATCAGCTATCAAAATTCTGCTACTGACACAAGATTTCTTACAGGCCCGATTTCTTTTTCGCGCTACGAACCGCACCGTCGCAGCAGTTCTTCGTATGGCGCTGCAAACTCCGACTCGCTCCAGTCAGCACCCGTTGCCCGGATGTATTGAAGTAGTTTCAGTGCGCCAGCCTTATCACCTGACTGTTCCATCACCAGCGCGATATGATACTTCGCTTCGAACCAGTTGTCCGATCGCGGCTTGAGTTTTTTCGCAACGATTCGCCATTGTGAGAGCGCTTTTTGTTGCGCTTCGTTTCCATCGATTTCGCTCAAACAACGTGCGAGTTGCATTTGTGCGGTTGCCGAATCAGGATTCGCATCCGCCAGTTCCTGCAGCATGGAAACTGCCTCGGAATGCCGGCCGGCTGATACCAGCGTCGATGCATATCGCGCTCGCCATGTTGCGGTCGTCGCATCGTCGGGTGCTCGGGACATCGCCGCCGAGACCACGGCCAGTCGCGCTTCGTGGAGCGTCGTGTTGTCCGGATACCGTGCAATCAATCGAGCCAGCCCGGTGTCGCAACGCATCAACGCCGGAAACGACCGCGAAATATTTAACACCTGCTCGTTCAAAGACGAAAGTCCTTCGCCGCCCGACGCCGTCAGTTCGTCAGCCATTGCGACCACCAGCCAACTGGTCGCTTCGTCGCGGTTGTCAGCCGAACATTCGGCTACCGTTCGCTGCATCAGCGGAACCAGCGTGAATCGCCGGGAACCGAATCCGGTTTGCAGTTTTACGATTGAATTTGCAATCGATGTGTGTTGTTCCGTCCATGTATCTGATTCAGCTGAACCGATTTCGCCCAGTCTCTGCTGTAGCAACTCGACTTCCGAATCTGCGATTGCGGCGACCGTCTGATGATCGCGTTGCATCGCCGTCATGCGATTAACCAGACATACGTTCGCCTGTCGAATCGCCTCGACTGCCCGGCGACTGGTCGGCGCGACTTGCATCCAGACACGCGCTGCCGGTTCCCATCGTTTCCGGTTCTGCAAATGCCCGGCCAGCCAGACGCGTGCCTGATCGACGGCTTCTGATTCCGGCCAGCGCGAAATATTCTCTTTTAGAGCGGTGACAAACTGCGTCTCAATTTCCGCTTTGACACTCTCTTCATTCGTCGTGTTCAAGACCCGAGCTACATTCCAGCAGCCCCGCAAATGAACCGCAGCCGATCGCTCGTGGTCCGGGAATCGTCCGGCAACCCAAAGCAGTTGTGCGGCCGCGTCGTTATGAGCCGCACTTTTTTCCAGAATGTTACTGATCCGCACCGTCGTTGAAAAAACCGTGAGCGAATCGCCCACCGCATCAGCTCCAGCGACCGCTTTCGTATACGCTTTCAATGCATCGTCCGTATTACCGCGACGCAATGCCGTGTCACCAAGCCGAAGCAGTACGTCGATATCGGTCGTCCCCGAAATGTCCGCAGTGCCCGGCGCTGGATCGTTGGTCGCTGAATTGCCGGTTGTGGAATGATCCGTTGTTGAACCGGCCGCGCGGCCGATCAGTTGCAGTTCCGCCAGTCGACCCCGGTAGGCACCGTGCGCATTTTCGATTTTTCGAACCTGCGCGGCCGCCAGCGATTGCCACTCGCGCGAATTCCGTTCGTCCAGCTTTGCCAGGCTCATTAACAGTTTCATCCCGGCCAGCGACAGCTCTGCATCCGGTTCCACAATTTTGGAGTATTCATCCACGAGACCACGCTGTCCGGACGCATCCCGCGCGGAGATTGAGTTCAGGATTCGCTCGCGCAGGACGGCCTGGCCATTTGAGCTGTCGGGCGAATCGATGTGGGCGGCCATTCCACTGAGCACATTTGTCGATGTTCGCAAATCACCCAGCAGCCGGTAACATTCGACGGTCGCCAATTCGTTCTGCCACCAGACGGATTGATTCCGGGCGGTCTTGCGTCTGACTTTTTCGAAACCCTCGATCGCGATCCCAAGCGCATTGATCCGGTTCAGCTGATCGTCCGCCGGATAAAGTGCGGCTCGATTGAGCGTACACATCGCCGATTGAAACTGAACATTACTCTCCAGCGCGGCAAGTTCCTCAAGCGTCAGCTCATGTTCGGCCGGACCTTGTGCACGGCGTTCCGGGGTGATCAAAGCGACCGCTCGTGTAATATCGGCAAGCAGCTTGTTGCACGTATTGAGTTCCTCAAGGGCCCGCTCGCGCGATTCAGGTGGAACGATGTCCGCTTCGATCTGTTGTTGAATCAGCCGGCCGTGTGTCAGATGAATCAACGCACGCTGGACTTCGATCAGCAGGATTCGCGGCTGATTCCGATACGCATCAATAAAGTCGTTCGCGGTCTTTGTCGCCGCCACCCAACGCTGTTCGCTTTCTGTCTGTCCGGCAACGGCGGCGCGAGCGGTTTGTGTTCGCATCAGATCCAGCACAAGACGTGTTCGTTCCGTTGGATCAAGTTCCGGATTGGCCAGTTTTTCTGCGCAGTATTTTTCTGCCAGATCAAACAATCGTCGTTTGCGCAGACCATCAACCATCAGCGAATCGTCCGCCGCCCGTGACCCGGTGGATTGCCAGCTCAACTCCTGAGCTTGCGCATTCAGACAGAACGCGAGCAGAAGCAGACCTGTGATCGAAGCCGCGCAGAGGCCGGACATCGTCGTCAACAACGTCGCCGATGCTTTTCCGGTTTCGAATATCAATCGGGCGATCTTCAAATCCAACAACCTCCACCTCGATAGATAACTACGGATTGACTGCGAACGAAACCGTTTGAAACCCTGTTCGCTTGCTCACATCATAGACTTCGATTACGTGGCCAAGCGGAACTTCAGGGTCGGGATGAACGACGACCGGAGCATCGGTTTTGATTTCAGCAACAGCCGCTAGTCGCGATTGAACCTCGTCCAACGATTCAGCAACCAGATCATTGACCGACCAGCCGGGCGCGATACCGTCCCACGTGATTCGGACGACAACGTTGTCAAAATCTTCTTCCGGCTCGGGCGTTGCTTCTTCAACCGGATCAGTTCCAGTCTGAGCCTGCATTTCGGTGGGCAAGATTCTCTCAATGATTTGAAAGCTGGCCGTCCAGACAAAAAACACCAGCAACAGAAACACGACGTCGATCATCGGCGTCATCGTCGAGTTCATGTCTGTATCGCCCCGACGGCGAAGGATTGCACGAGGCGTTTTCACGGTTGCTGCTCCTGGGAAAAAACGGCGTACTTGACATTCCAGATTCCCGATTTGACGCAGGCCAGCATGATCGGTTCAGCGCTGGAGTAGGGTGCGTCACGGCTTCCGCGAATTCGAACTTCCAGCTGATCACCTTCCTCAGCGCGGATGGCAGTGAGCCGTTCAGGCAACCGGTCAACGCCGATGACACGGCCCGCCAGCCACAATGAGCCGTCCGCTTTCAGGTTGATCGTGACCCGCGGCGCTTCGAAGTCGATGTCTTCCTCGCCGCTTTCCGCGACGGACAAATTCAACTCCATCTGCGTTTCCTGCCGGGCCAAATGGCTGCTGACAAGGAAAAAGATGATCAGCAAAAACACAACATCGATCATCGGAGTCATATTGAATCCGAATCGCCGGTCGGTTTTGTACTGGGGAATGTGCATACTAAAAAGGGTTCAGACGAAAGGAGGGTTCAGAGTTCAGAAAAAGGAGGCTCAGCTAAGAACATCGCTTGCGCGTCCTTAATTATTCCGTATTTGTTGTTCTCTATTAATTGTTCACAATGCATCTCCACAACGATTTGCCACGCCAAAAACTGATGGCCGCCGGAAAGCAAACCCCATAGCTCTTATTGGCCCCGTTTTGCCTTTCGGCGCAACGGCGCGAAAACGTGCTGAGCCATATAGGCGGCTTCAGCGACAAACTGATCGACACGGTTTCGAAAAATGGCGAATGCCGCGATCGAAGGAATCGCCACGATCAATCCGCCAACGGTGGTTACCAGCGCTTGATAAATTCCTGTTGCCAACTGAGGTGCACTGGCGGTTCCCTGAGTCGCAGCGACTGACTGAAACGCGACGATCATTCCGATCACGGTTCCAAGCAGTCCGACCATCGGAGCGATGTTGCCGATCACCGAAAGGTACTCGATTTTCCGGAACAGCCGCGCCGATTGTTCTGCGAGAGCATCCTCAATCGCTTTTTCGACCGAGTTCCAGCCGAACTCCAGCTCTGAGATTCCATGCATCAGCACAAAACTCAGGAAGCTTGGTTTTGCGTTGCAGGCTTCGCGAGCTGAGGTCACATCTCCGTTCATCAGCGAATTACGAACCGATTCGCTGAGTCCTTCGGGCATTAGATCACGACGCCGAATCGTCATCAGGTGATCGAAAATCAAATACGCTGCGGTTAGCGAAAGGAGTATCAGGATCACGATCATGATCGCGCCGACGATGCCGCCGGAAAAGATGATGCTGAAAATTCCAGCCGGTGCTTCCGGTTCCGTGGTTTCCTGAGCTGCGATCAGAACGCGAAAGGCTGATAAGTATTCCATAGATTCGTTCACAGGGGTTTTTTTGGGGGCAGGCCGGGATTTAGATTTCAGGATCGAACGTAAGCGTCATGACCGGGTCAGACTCAGGACACGCAAGAGGTCGCGCTTCCGTTAATTATTCACAATTGGTTGTTCCTTGTTAATTATTCTTCACCTGCCCAGCCCAGACGCTATCGGGATATTCCGTAACCAGCTCGCGCCGAAGCGTATTTGCCTGTTCGTCCTGACCCGCATTCTGCAACAAAGTCGCCGATTTGTATAACGCCGCTGCAGCGAGGGAGTGTTGTTCACGATGAAGGATTCGGACCCTCATCAGGTCCAGCACTGCTTCATCAGTTTGATTGATCTGCCCGCGCGCGGAACCAAGCAGGTACAGCGGACCTGCACGCATGGCTCGTGGCATCCTGGCGATCTGTTGCTCCCAACGTGCAACTCGCGATTCATCCGCCCTGTTGATGACTGTGCGCCATAGCTGTGCTGTCGCCAGCGCGGCAAGGTTAGCGTTGTCGCCGGCGGCGATCTGCTCCAATCTCGACGTTGCGTCAGCGGAGCGAGGACCGGTTAACAACCAGCTCGCACCAATCAACTGGACCACCGGCTGGGATGCTTCGATCCAAATCTCAGCCTGAGGCTGCATTGCTGCCGCATTGGCGGTCCCGGTCCACGGCAGTGGCGTCAGGTACATAAACCTTGTTTCCGGATCTCTGCCTAGAATCGATCCAAACGTCGCAATGGCTTCGCCATGGTTATCGATTGCTGTGCAGGCTTGAACAAGTTCCGAATTGATGATCGTCCGTGCCCAGGGACGCGTCTCCTGACTCGCCGCGTTCTTGTATCGTTCGATTGCGGACGCAAATTGACCCTGTCCAGCGAGCAACCGCGCCGAATCGACATCGTTTCCCCAGATCGTCTGTACACTCAGGATTTCGTCGGCCGTAACGTCCCGCTCCCGCCCGCGTTGCTGGATCGTCAGCCGGTTGCCGATCCATTCGACGATCGTCCCTTTCAGCTTTTGCGTTTTGTTGGGATCGTTGCCGCGAATGACGACGACGTCTTCGACAGGATCAGTTGGTTCCTGCGCGTAACTCGTCGTTTCGGTTGACAGGAACATCACCGAAAATAGAACCAGCATTGGTATCAGCCGTATGGCGATAGCTACGGTTTTTTGTTTCAGAGTCGTCAAGAGCGTAGAAATCGCCAAACCGAAATGTTGGCCGTGGCAAATCACGGCGCGATTCGATCGAACGTGGAGATAAAAGAGTCGCATTACTTTTCGACCCTCAGCGTGAGAATGTTCTTATAGACATGTTGACCACCACTTTCGATGGCCAGCTTCTCCAGCGAATGGTCATTTCCGGAACTTGAACCAACACCGAATTCAATCGCGTTAATGATCGCGCCTGACCGGTTGCGTCTCGCGACTTCGGCAAGCTCGGCGCGAGTCAAGCCTCCTTCGGCATCGGTTAGTAGGAAAATGACGTCCGGCGACATCTGCAGCGCCAGCTTCAACGCATTCATGTGGTCGGTCCCGCGATCGCCGCGAATCGAATTCACAAATCGTTCCGCCTTTTCTTTGACATCGTCTTCAGCAAACATGATCTCAGGCTGACCACCGCCCGGATTGAAAATTCGCGTGCCGTCGTTGTAGAAAATAATTTGAAACTGTTGCGTATCCCCGAGCGACATGAGACTCGCCAGCAACTGTTCTTTTGCAGCCAGCAACGGTCTCGCCTCGTAGCCCTCCATGCTGGCGGAGCGATCAAAAACGTAGACGAATCGCGAGCCGGTTCCTTTGACGCCGAACACTTCGGTCGTAACTTTTCCGCCAAGATTCGCGCTGGTTGGCGCACCGTCGATCAGCGAGTCCGCTCCGGGCAGTGACATCGCCAGGTCTTCGCCGGTTCCATCCAACTGCGTTGTATTGATTTCGAACCCGGGCAACTCGGGCGGTAACTGAGCGTCGGCCGTTTGCGGGGCGGGGTTGAGTGATTCCGCCGAATCGGCAGAAGCTTCGGTCACGTCACCTTCGTCAAGATATTCGGTCTTCTGCGCTTCGGCGTTTACCAGCACAATCCCGGCCGTCCGGTCGTTCGTGTTGCCGGTGCCACGTCGCGCTCCGGTGATTCCGAGAATCAGGGCAATGAACAAAACTGTGTGTAGCGACAGCGACAGCAACCACGCAGGCAATCCTCGACGGGGTCCCGGCGACGCGCCAAAGCCGGGGCCTGAACTGACAGCGGGCTGGCGAGCCGGAGCATCGGAACGTGAATTCTGCGTGTTAGAGAGTTCGCTCATCAAGTCCGACGTGTTAGATAATCTTGCCCGTGGTGAAATTCTAGATGGGGCAAAATTTCAGGTCAATGTTGACCCGCCGACTTCTCTCTCCGGTCTTCACGTTCATTCTGATCCCGGTGCACCATCTTCTTCTGATTCTGCCGCAAACCCCCGGTCCAGCCGCGGCAGCGACTCATTCGCGACAGTTGCCTGATTTGCGGCACGGGCGAGCGTAACCTTTGTCTCGTAGTAAACCGCACACTCGCCCTGATCTGAAACTTTGCCCGACGTCAATTCGTTGGCACATCGCCCGCGAGACAGCCACCCGCCTTTGTCCATGAGCGCGAGATCTGTTCGTTGTTCGGAATCGAATTTTAGCCTAACCGTCAATTGATCGAGATCCGAACGGACCACTGCAAGGTCTCCGTCGGAAAATCCGGCAGCCGCGTCCGGGTGAACCTTCAGCGTTGCGGGGCCTTCCTGTTGCGAACTTTGCCACTGGGATGCCTGCGCACAATCCGTCGAAACCGCCATCAGTTGAAGTCCGTTGTCCGGTCGTGCGGTTGCTTCGACAAACCCGGTGAGCAAATTTACGTTGCCCGAAGCTGTCGGAAATTCACGACCTTCGAACAGGATCTTTGCTGCCGACGGGTTGCGAACGGTTTCGCTGCGGATGGTGTCCAGAGTGATTCCAGACCGCGCGAGCCCTGCGACCATTTTTTGCTTCCACGATTCTGCATCACCCGCAAAGTATTCGTCCAGGCCGACACGCCTTGCCAGTCGCTGCATGATTTCATAATCGGTCAATACTCCATCAGGAGGTTCGACAACTGGACGGACCTCGTTCAGAAAATGATGGCCGTAGGCTCCGATCAAATCATTGTCTTCGAGCATCGTAACGGTAGGGAGAATCACGTCCGCACATCGCGCCGTGTCCGTCATTACATAATCGATGACCACAGTAAATCGATCTCGAAGAGCGCGGGCAACTCGATTGGAATCGGGAATGTTTGCGACCGGGTTCGCAGCTGAAACGAAGACCATTTCGATCGGCGGATCGTTTGCTTCCTCAATCCCGCACCCAAGCAAGGGTTCCGGAATCGCCCGAGGCGCCAGCGAGTCATCAAGAAACGAAATATCATAGGCGCCGCGACGGGCAAAGTAGAACGAGACTCCGCCGCCTGCGATCCCGATGTTTCCGCTGGTCGCCGCCAGAGCGTCGATCGCGCGGATGATGTTGGCACCGTTGCTGCGCCGCTGCATACCCCAGCCGACCAGCAGGGTCGATGGGCCGTTGGAGTAAGCGGTCGTCAGCAATTGGAGTTCGTCACCGGTTACTCCAGCAAGCGAGGCCCATTCCACAGCGGTCTTCGATCGCAACAGTTTTTTATAGTCATCGAAATTGTCGCAGTATGATTCTGCTTCCGCATCGAGCGTTCCGGCATCGAGCATCATTCGTGCTATTCCCGTTGCCAGTGCACCGTCGCCTCCCGGAGCAACCTGCACGTAGTCATCACAGAGATCAGCGGCTCGATGCCTGACCGGATCGATGAGTACCAGCCTCGCGCCTCGGGCACGGCACTCTTTCAAAACCGGCAGCAGGTGAACATGGCTGACGTAGACATTCTTGCCCCACAGAAATATCGTCTTCGCATTGTAGAGGTCGAAAATGTCGCTGCTTTCGACGTGCCCGAAATCCGTTTGTTGAGCAAAGTCGCCCGCTCCCGCACAAACGTCTCCTGACTTAATCGTGACCGGCCCGAACAATTGAAAGAAGTAGTCAGTCAAGTACTTCATCATTCCCATCGACCCGCCACAGCGATAATTCATGATCGCGGCGGGGCCTGACCTCTCGCGAATCGCCAGCATTTTTTCCGCAATCAAATCAAGCGCTTCGGTGAGCGTTGCTTCGCGCCAGTTGTCCGCCGTCTTGTCGCCGACACGGATCATCGGCTTGGTGATTCGCGATGGATCGTATTGCCGGTCCAGGAACCGGCTGGTCCGTTTGCAGAGAAATCCGCGCGTGACCGGATGCTCTTTGTCACCTTGTAATTTGATCACGCGACCGTCTTCGATCGTTGCCACAATCCCGCAAGCGTCCGGGCAATCACGATTGCAAGCCGTTTTCAGCTGAATCTTTTTTGGAGCATTCATTGCACCATTATGTTTGATCGTGTTTTTGTTCGCGAGTGACACGTTTGGTCATGCAGTCTGTTTTTGCAGGGAATCGAGCTCCTTTTCCGCTTGCTGCGGACCAATAAGACGTCGCGGATGTCTACCAATCGCATTCGGCAGCAATATGAGTGCTGGCATTTTGAGCGCTGGAAAAGAATTTCGAGACAATTGATTTCGCGCTGACCTAACGTGTCCGCGCCCCGGCCAATGATGAAAGCAGAGTTGATCAAGCAACTGATCACACGTTTTTCAGCAAAGGGCCCGACATGATTCGTCCACTCAACACACCACAGCTTTCAAGCGCCAAGCCACGAACCGGACTGCAGTCAGTCGCTGATCTGATTCCACGATTGATCCGCCAGTACGAAATGACCGAGATGATGCGAGGCGTTGCTGCCCAGCCCGCCCTGCAGGACAACATTGTGACGTTGCCAACTCCGATTGAGACATCCGACAATCCGGGTCCAACACAGCAGGTCACATTTGGCTGGTACCAGTAGACTGAGGGCAGGCGAGTCGCTCCAGCATCTCAATTTCCCGGATCTCTCGTCTCCCTCCTCTCGAGTAAAGTCGCCGAACACTCTGTGGTCTGTCTACACATCCCGTCTCCCTGACTTGGCATGGTGGCGGTTTAGATCGCCGAACTCGCGTTTTCCTTCCCCGCACGTAGCTCTTGGCTAAGCTCTTGCACTAGAATGCTGTTTGTGTTTTTGGTGCAGGTAAAAGAAAAAATTCGTCGTAACAAAAGTTGCACCCCCTCAATCGAACTGATAAAATGACCGACTCGTCAGTAAATAGCATCTCCCGAATGCTTCAGGTTGATTGTTGTTTAACTCTTGCCACACGGTAACGGAATGGCCCGCTATGGATTTCTTTCGCACACTTTTCGATCTTGCATCGGAATCAATCTCGTCTCCCACATTTGGCTCGACAACCGGTCGCGCTCCCTGCGGTCGCAGAAAAGCAAGGCGTTAACACACCCAGAATTCGCTGTCGTTTCAAAAACTGGAACCGCGAAAATTGCTCGCCGGATTTTCCAGTCCCGACGCGGGTCCAACCACAGAAGATCTGCCGGCGGACATGATTGCCGGTGCATACGTGTTTATTGGCGACCACAGTTTCAGCAATTCTGAAAAATGGAATCTTCAGCTCGGGATCGAGGGTAGTTCGCTCGGGTATGTTCATCAGGCCGAAGGTTTTGGAGTCGTGACTCGTGACTCGTGACTCGTGACTCGTGACCGTCGCAATTTCCAAACGGGCGAGTCATATCGGGCAACCGTCGAACATGTTGCATCAACGTACGATGAAGGTGAAGAAGACTACGATTACCGTGCCTGGGTTGATCGCAAAGCGAGGCCAAAGTGGACGTCGGGCAATCAGACACCCTCGGGCAGTGAGTTTTTTGTAACCGACGGCAGTCAGTTGTTTCAAAAGAGGCATTTTGGCAGCGAAACTGACGCGACGGTTGGCAAAACTGCAACGATCCACTTCCCTGCAGTTGATCTCGATGTTGACACGCTCAACGACAGCGGAAACGCAGTTCCGTTCGACAGTTTGTTAGAGGACTTCTACGAGAATGACAATCACTATGGAAAATTTATCGATGTCAACGACGGTGATATCGATCAGGACGGGATTGATGATTACCTTGACTTCAACGGTATCGCCGGACGAAGTTTTGTACCGCTAACATTCCAACTGTCGCAGAACGTCATCAATGCAGCGACAAGCAGTTCAGGTCTGATCGTGACGATGCGTTTTATTTATGACGACGCGTCGTTGAACGGGCAGGATGGGTTAATGAGAATCTGGATGAAGGATGCCGATGAAGTCCGCTCGGTCGGCGATTTCCTTGCCTCCGGCCAAACTATCGATGTTTCAGAAGGCGTCGGCGAGGAAATTACATTTTACGTGGAGGGCGTTGAGGAATCCAACCGAATCAGTTTGTTCGATTCCATTAAAGTCGTGACAGACATCGTCGGAGATGTCTGGTCTGGAACACTGACTGACACGGTGCATGTGCGCACTGAACACTTCTGTGGCGGGCACTCCGGGACGGATCCATTGGGAGCCCTTGTTTGGCAAGACGATACTTCAGGGTTAACTGGGGAGCAAACACGTGAACAATACCGAAGAGATATTGCAGCACGTTTTGCAGAAGCCGGTGGAGTCACTTACGAGGAAATAGAAGCTGTCATTGCAGCAAACGCGAACCTTTCTGAGTCGTCTACTCTTGCGCAACTTCAGGGCGCGGCCGACTCGCTTGCGAAGCGTCAAGTTTTGATGACACAAGTATTTCAGTTTTACGCAGCATTGAATAAAATCAATCCGGACACGCAGATCTGGGCAGGGCAAGCCGCCATTGCTGGTACAACAATCAAGGATAATTTTTGTATAGCAAAGCAAATTGTTGAAGATTCCGATCCAAGTGGTGGGCTGGCAGGAGTCGCGTATTTCCGAGGTCTAAATGGCGCACTTGCATTATCCGAAGGTAACCTCGAAATTTTTTGGGATGTTGGTTGGGTTCTTCTTGCTTATGAGGCAGAGGGAATCGGCAGGATAACATCGCTTCATAGTCAGAATGTTATTTCTAACGAATTATTTGAAGGAATTCTAGATATTCACAATGGACGTATTGTTGATGGCAACAAAAAGATATTTAGATATGAACAGATAACTATTCTTCAGCCGGTGTTTGACCAGTACCCAACGGCAGCGGCAGCGGCAACCAACGGATTCCCTCTACTGGTTCCTCCGGTTGCTGCTCCGGGGGATATTTATTTGAGGCCGTTACCAACCTTCCGCGATTACATTACTGCTGAGCATCCGGGGGTAACGCCAAACTACACTGATGCAAATCAACGATGGAGCTTTCTCGAAAATGTTTTCTACACCGAATATTTCGCATCGCTCAATGACGCTGACAAAAGAGCAATCATCAACGGATTGATCGACGATGTGTTTTTCGGGAGAAAATAATGAACTATCGAATGTTCGTTTTACAGTGCTTTCCAGTCGGAATAATTTGTCTGTTGTACGTTGGCTTAGGGAATTCCACAGATCAATCGCAACAGGAGCCTCGTTTGTTTGATTTGTCTATGGATCGCTCCGTCGAAAAGGTCGGTTGGCCGGAAGAGGATTTAGGCCAGGAGGAATTTACTCTTACTAATTTAGGAAATACCAAACTCATCCTTCCCGCTGATATTGAATTGGAAGGTCCGTTCCAACGCTTGATATTCTTGAAGGAAGGAGAAAACGTACGGACGGTCTATGTTGAATTCGCATCAGGGAGTCGGGGTGAAATCGTTAAGCTCGCAACAACCTGGCAAGAGCGGCTCAATCTTGGAATCCTGGAAGATGATCGGGGCGACACGACTCGCCTTTTGCAGTGGGAACAAAGTGGAACCTCCGAGTCGATCATGGCGTGTCGAAGGATTAACTACCCGATGATCGATATGATCATTTCCAAAGTCATTGGTAAAAACCAATACAAGCTCTCATTTTGGTTTGGCAAAATTCGATCTCCAATTTCAAATGATCTCGTAAAAGCTATTCAACAAATCAGGGAGCGCGATGTGGATTGGGAGCTACTGAGGTTGCTTGATCCCAATTCGAGAGGGGTGCAAGGCGACACTCTCTTACACCACTGTGCCCGCCAGGGACTCACGGAGGTCGCGGCTCAGCTAATAGAAACCGGGGCGGAAGTTGATTCAATTGGGATCGGACGGCAGACCCCTTTATGTAGTGCCGTAGTCGCAGGAGAACTGGACTCCGCGGCGTTGCTTATAAGTAAGGGGGCCGATATCCACTGGCGAGCGGCTGACGGCTCAACACTGGTTCATTTGGTTGCCAAAGGGCACACGAGAAGTAATCGAGCAGAGATGTTGACCTGGTTGTTGAATCAAGGAGTTAATGTTGACGCAATGGACGATTTGGAGAACACTGCTTTGCATTATTCCCGAAGCCGGGGATTCCCGAAGATCGAAGAATTACTAATAGGACTTGGAGCGGATACTAAGATTCGCAATCGAGCTGGAAATCTGTTTCATGAAGAACCAGGCTTCCTTTCAATCCCGCTGAGACCGGAAAAAAGTGTCAAAGACGACACATCCCGGTGATCTCGTAGCAAACGATCGGCTTGTAAAGGCTCGTTATGGTCTATGGCGAGTTCACTTCACTGGTCGGCGCGGTGTGTAGGTGCAACAGTCACTCGGGCAGACGTCGTGCCAGGCAGGAAGGTCTCCGATCGCCAGTTTCGATGATCCGGTCGACCGCTCAATCACAAGTTCGCGGATCATTGAAATGAATTTTGGATGAGTTCCCAGGCTACCGGCACGCAGCATGTTGACGCCCAGTTTGTCGCAGACCTCTTTTGCCTCGGTATCCAGATCGAACATAACTTCCATGTGGTCGGACACGAATCCGACCGGCATGATCACAACGTCTGAGCCTCGTGCATCTTCAGTCGAAAACTCTGCTTCAAGAAAATCGCAGACATCCGGTTCCAGCCAGGGTTGCGACGGCGGGCCACTGCGACTTTGGAAGACCAGGTCCCACTGCTGATTTCCAATGCGCTGCATGATCAGCCGGCACGATTCCCGCAGCTGTTTTTCGTAATCGCAATGGTCTGCCATCGACATCGGGATACTGTGCGCGGTGAAAATTACTCTTGTTGAATCCGCTCGATCATCCGGCAATGAACGTAACGAATCCAGAACACGGTCAGCGGATGCTTCAATGTAGGACGGATGATTAAAACCCATCCGGAGTTTGTGTATCTCCGGCGCTGCTTCGCCGACATGTGCCTGCGCGTCGGCAATGTTTTCACGATACTGGCGGCAACCCGAATAACAACTGTAGATCGACGTAAAGAACGCCAGCGCCCGTTGGACGCCGTCGTTTTTCATCTGCTGAAGCGTATCGGGTAGTAACGGATTCCAATTCCGGTTACCGAAATAAACCGGCAGGTTCAGATCGTTTTCCGTAAAGTCGGCGCGAATGCACTCGATCAATTCGCGGTTCTGTGCATTGATCGGGCTGACGCCGTCAAAGTGTGAATAGTGTTCGGCAACTTCCAGCATCCGTTCGTGCGGCACATTTTTCCCGCGTAGAACATTTTCGAGGAAAGGCAGCACATCGTCCGGGCCTTCCGGTCCGCCGAAGGAGACGACGATTAACGCGTCATATTTGTTGGAGGCTACTTCTTTAGAGGCTGCGTCGCTCATTGTTTTTTTCAAGTCAATAGTCCCGAATTAGATTCCCGATTTGGCTCTGAACAAAAATCAGGATTTTTCTTTCGCGCGTTGTTTAGTTCGAGGTTGAGAGTAGAGCGATTCCAGAACGAACTCGGGCGTCAGAATCGCGTACGGCAATTCACCAGAAGGAAACCGGCAGCAGGCCACCACGAACCGACCGGTCGCCACCGGTTGATCTGCAGAAGTGAGACTGAATTTATAGACGATCTGTTTGCCGTCAGAGTCAGCCAGTTTCAAAACCGTGGTGACCGCCCGATCAAAAGGAGCCGGGTTTTCTATTTCTACCGCAGCACTCAATCTCGGGAATCCGATCGTGCCACGGTCGTCTGAGAGTACAACACTCAATCCACGACCTCGGAGAAAAGCATACTCGGTCTCTTCCATCAGGCGAACATAGGTTGCAAAATCAACTTCGCCGTCGGGACCGGTTTCCTGTATCCGAATCCGTCTTGTTAGTTCATGTTCCGGTTTGCTGCTGTTCATTCTGGCTGCTGTTCATACTGGCTGCGGTTTATCCGGGCCATCGTTCATCAGTGGTGCATTGGCTTCGTGTGCTTGTCATCACCTATCGGAAACAACATACTCAAAACCGACCAACCCCGAAACTCAAGGCCATTAACGCCCCAACCGAATCATGACAAACAAACTCGTTTTTCTGACAGTGCCAGGGCTTCGGCACTCCGATTTGCAGCGAATGCAAAGCGTTCAAAAACTGATTGCAGGCGGTTCGCAATCACGGCTTGAGCATTCGTTTCCCTGTGTCACCTGGCCGTCACAGGCGAATATGCTGACCGGTTGCCCGCCGAGTGAACACGGCGTCGTTGCAAATGGTTTTTACTGGCGCGACAAACAACACGTTGAAATGTGGACCGCATGGAATGAAGTGATCGAACGGCCGCAGATCTGGGACCTGCTCCGTGATCAGGGGAAAACATCCGCTGCGTGGTTTCCAATGCTTAGCAAAGGATGCGGAGCCGATTACGTTTGCATGCCTGCACCGATCCACCAGCCGGACGGGAGCGAGGATCTCTGGTGCTACACGAAGCCGCAGGAATTCTACGGCGAACTACTCGAACAGCTCGACCATTTTCCGCTCAAACACTTCTGGGGGCCGCTCGCCAATATCCTCTCGTCGAAATGGATTGCGGATTCCGCTGTGCTCGCCGACCGGAAATTCTCGCCCGACTTCTTCTACGTCTATCTGCCGCACCTTGATTACGCGGCTCAGAAAAACGGACCGGATAGCGAACAAGCTCTTTTGGCAGTCGCCGAACTGGATGAATTGATCGGTCGGTTTGCCGAACAATTGCAAGCTCAGAATGAAGCCTCAATCGAGTGGACCATCGCCAGCGAATACATCATCAAACCGGTCAGCCACGTCAGCTATCCCAATCGAGTGTTGCGAGAGCGAGGCTTGCTGTCGGTGAAAACGATCGATGAAAAAGAAGAGCTTGATCTGGAGAATTCAAAAGCGTGGGCGCTGGTCGATCATCAGTTCTCGCACGTGTTCGTTAAAGATGCTGATGCCGGCGTGATTGCGGAAGTGAAGCAGTTGTTTGACGGCGCCGAGGGAATCGCCGCTGTCTACGATCGCGCGGAAGAAAGAAATGAAAAAGCCGGAACCGAAATAGAGAGCATTTCACCGAACAAAGGGCAGGGCGGCATCGGCATCGATCATCCGCGCAGCGGAGAAGTCATTCTGGTCTCGACGCCCGACAGTTGGCAGGCGTACTACTGGTGGCTGGACGATGCAAACGCGCCTGATTTTGCCCGGACCGTCGATATCCACCGGAAGCCCGGCTACGATCCGGTTGAATTGCATTTCGACATGGCGACCCGCAGCGTGCCGCTGGACGCGACACTCATCAAAGGCTCCCACGGTGCGCCGGCCGAAAACGAATCGGACCATGGCGTCATTGTCTCGTCAGCAGGTGATCTGCTTTCAGGCGGTACGATCAAGGACTTTGACATCCGTGATATCGTGCTCAATCGGTTTTGTTAGTGGCTGTGGCATCCTTGCCGCAGCTCGCAGAACACAACCACCGAGAAGACCGACTCGCTGAAGTTGGCTTCTTGTCAATCACTCATGCGGGTTGCGCCCGCAAGCTGCGGCAGGGATGCCACAGCCACGCGCGGCTACTTCACCAGCCGGCAACCAAGATCGTAGAGCGCATCATCGAGCTGGTCGTACCCGTCGTCATCGATCCCGGTAAACGTGAATTCCAGATGTTCTAGATTCGTCAACGTACATAACGTCGGAACAGATTCGTTGGTTACGGAATCATTCGATCCGATGTGCAGCCATTGAAGACCTGGAAGTTTTTCCAGATGTTTGATTCCAGCATCGGTGACGGCGGTTTTGTCCAGGTTCAACGAAATGATATTCGGCAAACCGGATATCGCCTCGACGCTCGCATCGGAAACTTGTGTCGTCCAGAGATTCAGTTTCTTCAACGCGGTCATCTTTGCAAAATGTGCGGCCGACGCATCCGTTGTCCCGGGCGCGTTGGTTTCGCTGAGATCAAGGTCTTCCAGGTTCGGTCAATCGGCAAGATAGCCAACACCGGCGTCCGAGATTTTTGTATCACGTAAATTGAGCTTTTTCAGAGATTTGATTCCGGAGAGGACTTTCATTCCATCGTCTCCAACCGACGTCCGGAACAGATGCAGTTCCTTGAGGTTTTGTAGTCCAGCCAGCTCCGCAACCCCCGCGTCTCCAACGGCAGTATCGTTAAGGCCAAGGACCTCAAGTGAGCTCATATTGGCAACATGTTTCAAACCGGCGTCTGTAATCTGCTTGCCCCAAACCTTGACGAACTTGACGTCAGGCAGCGTCGATAGAACTTCCAGCCCGCGATCAGAAACTCCCGGACAGTCACTGAGATCAATCGCACGCAGTGTTTTCAACGAACTCAGATGTTCGATTCCGCCGTCATCGACTCGCGTTTGCCCAACCCGCAACTGCTCAAGCGCGGGAAATTCTGAAATTGTTCGCATACTTTCATCGCTCAACGTAGCGCGAAAGAAATACAGGAATTTGAGATTCTCCAGTCCCTTAAAATGTTCCAGTGCTTCCGGAGTGGCCGGGGCCCGCTCGAAATCGAGCCGTTCCAGTGAAGCGATCTGGCCGATGATCTCAAACGTCTCGTCGTTCATCGATGACGCGCCCGTCAATGAGAGCCGCTTTAGCCCCGGTATGACGGCCAGGTCTCGCAGCCGATCGTTGTTTGGCCGGGCTTCGGTCATGTCGAGTTCGATGATCCGGCCGGCATCGTCGACTTCAACATACGCGCCGACTTTTTCGAGATCTGCGGCCCGTTGAGTCCACTGATCGCCCGTCCACTTTTCTGCGACAGCTGCCGGTTCGTTGTTAGACTGTGCCCCGTCGCTGCCTACAACGTCGCCATTCATTTCAGGATTAGCATCGTTACCATCCGCCGTTGCATCGACTTCGTTTGGCGATTCGCCGACGTTGGATTTGAGTTGCTCGATTTCGTTTTCCAGTCTAGCGACTCGTTGCTCCATCCCCTGAAGAGTCTCTTTCCCCTGAAGAGTCTCTTTGAAGTTCAGAGGTTCGTAATTTGTCGTTTCGCAACCTGTCAGGACCAGAATCACGGAGACTAGGATCGCTGCGACAAACGCAATTCCGGGGGCCTGATTGAAAGCAATGGGCGGACGGGTGTTGATCATCGTGTTCATTGGAGAATTGGAGGCTTGAGTGCTATCCCACGAAAAATTCAGATCGAGTTCCGTGAGAAACGATGGCCATTCGACCGTTCGTTGAATCTAACGTAGTAAATGGCGAGCGATTTGCAATTCGGATTGCGTCACAACCGCCACAATCTGTCTATCTTAAACCGGATGTACATCGGTGTTGCCCAACCGGAATAATTAACACGACATTCACAAAGGGAAATTGAGGTTCGATCGTAGGCCTTGATGTAGTTGTATCCGATTTTCTATAAAAATGGATATTGTGGACAAACGCGAAGAGGAATTCATGTTTCGGATATCAACGCTGCTGCTCGTTTGGGTTTCAACGCTGGCTTTTTCTCATTCTTTTCTTGTTCAATCAGCCTACGCGCAATCGCCGTCAGCTCAGCGCACCTACCCGATTCATGAGCATGAACCGGCGGCCAGAACCGCTCGTGCGACCGGTCCGACGAGACTGGGACTTTCGACGCCCGCAACCAGAGCGGTGCAAGGAGATACCGAAGCAGACAATTCCGGCACCGGCCGTAGTGAGGCAAACGCATCTGCAAATAATTCAGGGGCGAAACAGTCCGGCTACGCCGTGGACTATGGCGAGTACCGCGACCACGTTGTTTATCCCGTCGACCCGCGCAAACCGTGCCAGCCTTGCACGTCGGGAGCCGGATGTCACAGCTGCCTGCCCGGACTGCATGGTCGACCGTATCAAGAGCGCGAACCCGGTGGATGTGAGTGTGGCAGCAAGCAATGTAGTTGTGACCGTCCGTGTCGCAGCCTTCACTGGCCGCGACCATTTTCGGTGGGGCAAAACGAGCGTCATCCGGGCCTTAGCGGTGACTCTCGCCGCCCGCGCGCTCATGACGGTTTCGATCGTTTGAGAAATTTCAAGCTGGTCAACTACACGCGCACCGATAATGGCTACTGTGGAGATGCGCACGGATGCAACGCCGATCGCTACGGTTGTGTCGGTGAGAGCCGGCACTTTGGCGGAACGGTCGAGATGCAGACAACCTCAGCGCATGAATAACGCACAGAGCAAGTCTGTGCGTTATTGTAATATGCCGGCTATTTCCGCTTCTACATCCCGCTATTTTTTCTTCTCATTGTGGACCGTGTGCTTGCGCAAACGGGGAGAATACTTTTTCACCTTGAGTTTTTCGCCACCGGATTTTTTGCGAATCGTATAGTTGTAGTCGCCAGTTTCTTCGCAGACCAGGTGTACGATTTCCAGTTTCTTTTTTGATTTGCTTTTGGCCATTGCCAAACCTCATTATGTTGCGGCCCGGTGCGGATTCGTCCGAGCCGGTTTCGTCAGCTGAATTGAGTCACGGATTATAGCAGTTTCGGTTGCCGCCAGTAAGACTTGATTCCGGCGGTATCACATAGAAAAAGCCCCGAAAAAACGAGGCTCCAGGCTGAGTTAAACGCAGCCGATTCCCTGTGCAGCCGGCGAACCGCACAAGATCTGGATGGATTCGTTTTCTTCTTATCCGTTGCCGGGTGTTTCGGATTTGGTTTCAGCGGGCGTCAGTGTCGGTACGCGTTCCGTCTGCCCGAACATTTTCGGCGTATTTGTTGATCGGAGCGGGACGACCGTAGAAGAAACCTTGTCCCAGTTGGAAACCCATTTGGAGCAACGTTTCATGGCACTCGATCGTTTCGACGCCCTCGGCAGCCGTCTGGATGCCGAGGCTGTTCACCATCTTGGCGAACAAAGCAACGACTTCCTGGCGCTTGGCCGGAGCAAGGTCGATATTCTTAGTCAGCCCCATGTCGAATTTCAAATAGTCGGGACGAACTTCGCCGAGTTCCATCAAACGAGCCTGACCGACACCGAAGTCATCAAAGGCGAGTTTGATATTGAGTTCTTCAAGAACCGAACAGAGCTGTTTCATCATGGTTAGATTGGTCACAGCCGCTTCGTGTATTTCCAGCGTGATTTCCTGATTCGGATCCAGGTCCCTCAGAGCGCGAAGCGAGTCGTAGAGCTCCGGGCGATCAAGTTCTTTTGGATGCGTATTGAGAAAAAGATTGCAATCCTGGCCGAGCGCGGAACCGATCTCAATGCCCCGATAACGGAATGCTTCGCTCAATTCGGCTTCCAGATCCAGACGCGATGCCGCGAGGAACATCTCCATCGGTGACTGCAAACCAAACAAACGACTGCGCCCGAGAACCTCGTAGCCGATCGTTTTCTGATCTTCCAAAGTCACAATTGGCTGGAAGTGAGGAAATAATCCGCCGTCATTAACCAGGCGATCGAACTGCATTATGGCCAGCGCGTGATCGCCAACGTTTTCCTGCACTGTATTGCACTGGGTTTGAACCCGCTGGCTTCCGACTCGAAACACAATGGTTGCGAATTGAATCAGATCGCCGTCGTAGACTTCAATTTCGCCGGTCAGTGCTTCGCCGTTGAGAAAAGTACCGTTCGTACTTCCCAGATCACGAAGAACCAGCCGGCCACCATCCGCTATTGTCAATGTTGCATGGGACTTTGAAATACAACCAGCTTGAATCGGCAGTGAAGAGTCCGGACTGCGTCCGATGGTGAATGGCGAAGTGTGGACAGCGTAGGTCCGGTTAGGTTGTGTTTCGTCAATCTGTCCTGACAGTGACCATTGCGCCTGTTCGCTTGAAACAGGCGACGTGTACATTCCGGAAATGCTGTCGGGAGAATTGTGTAGGTTCGAGTCGTTCATCGTACCGCGAATTCATGGGTAGTTATTCAGATGCAAAAGCGTCCTAAGAGATTTAGCTTTCGTTTTGGGGGTGACCCGAAAAAACCACTGAATTCGCCGATTTACGTCCGCCCGGTTGTATCAGGCGTGACGGTTGCAACATTTGATGCAGAAACAGTGGGGTTTTCCCCCTCAAAGTTCGTTTAGATAAACGGGCAATTGCGCGCCGTTACTGGATGTTGCTCACAAGAAAGTCTCGCGATTGAGCCGGCATTCAGGTCTGTCGCGGTCAATCTGCAACTTCTCTCAATCGACGAGACCCAAACATGGCAGACATTTCAAACCAATCTCTCGGCAGCAGTCTGCTTGCAACGATCATGGCGGATGAGTCGTTCCGCCCGTCTGAACCGGGTTCGTTGACCGAAACCGGACTGCCGATTTCGCTGATCGAATCGTTGATGATCAAACGTCTTGCCGTGGTGGGAATTTGTAGCGGGCGTCAGCTTGCGAACGACCTCTGCCTGCCGTTCAACGCGCTGGGGGATCTTTTTCTACAGTTGCGATCACGACAGTTGATCGTTCACAAGAGCTCCGCACCGTTAAACGACTACAACTACACGCTGACCGAAACCGGTCGCGAGCGGGCCGCGATTGCGTCGCAGGCGTGTTCCTATGTCGGGCCGGCACCGGTCCCGCTAATCGATTACGTTCTCAGTGCCGAGGCCCAGACGATCCGCGCTGAATCGCCTAAACGCAACCAGCTGCGTCAGGCGTTCCAGGATATCTCCATCGACGAAGCTCTATTTGAAAGTCTCGGACCTGCGATCAACTCGGGGGCGGGACTGTTTCTCTACGGAAAGCCCGGTAACGGGAAATCAACTCTGGCCGCCAGAATCACCCAGTGTTTCGGGCATGAAGTCTGGGTTCCCAGTGCAATTTTTGAAGACGGCCAGATCATTAAGTTCTTCGATGCCGCGTATCACCAGCGATCCAATGATGATACCGATACGCTGCTCAGTGCGGCATCGTACGACAAACGATGGGTTAAGGTTCGACGCCCGACCGTTGTTGTCGGCGGAGAGCTGACGATGGATGCTCTAGAGATCCGGCACGACCCGTCAAGCAACGTCAGTGAAGCCTCGCTGCAAATGAAGAGCAACTGCGGTTGCCTGCTGATCGACGACTTCGGGCGTCAGCGGATCGAGCCAACCGAGTTACTTAACCGCTGGATTGTGCCGCTGGAAAGTCGAATTGACTTTCTCACACTCGCATCGGGAAAGAAAATTCAGGTTCCGTTCGAACAGCTGATCATCTTTTCCACCAACCTTGAGCCGTCTGATCTCGTCGATGATGCGTTTCTTAGGAGGATTCCCTACAAAATCGAAATCAGCGATCCGTCTCCGGAAGAGTTTCACAAACTGTTTGAGATTTACTGTGAGCGGTTCAAGTGTGAATACCACGAAGATGTTGTCGATTATCTGTTGAACACCCACTTCCTCGGAGCCAATCGCAGGCTGCGTCGGTGTCACCCTCGCGACTTGCTTTCGCAAATCAGGAATTTTTGCACCTACAACGAACTACCGATGGAGATGCGAAAAGAACATTTCGATCGTGTTGTACGCAGTTATTTCACGGTGGTGCTGAATCAGGGCGACCGTTCGCCCACCAGGGCGGCCGGAGCAACGACGGGTGGCACAGACCGTCCGGTTGAGAATTCGTCTCAACTTCCGACAAATCAAACCATGGTCCAGCCAGGTTCAGAACCGAATCAGACCATGGTGCAACCGAATCAGACCATGGTGCAACCGAATCAGACCATGGTGCAACCGAATCAGACCATGGTGCAACCGAATCAGACCATGGTGCAACCGAATCAGACCATGGTGCAACCGAATCAGACCATGGTACAGCCGCCGATCCGCAATCAGACGGTCGTTCAACCTGATCCAGATACTTCAGCGTCAAATCTGCGGCAATCGGAATCCGGTCAGACAATCATTCAGCTGGATACTCCTGAAGTCAGTACGAATCAGACACTAGTCCAGGCCGACCTCCCGCAACCGAGGCCGGCAAACGATCAAACGACTGGACTTCCCGGTCAAACGTCTGGAGGCCAAACGATTCCTGCGCTCAACCGTGACGTTACAATTCCGCTGACTGAAAACTAGTTCCGTCAGCGTGAGACCGTGACCGGAATGTGCACAGAAATATTTTTTCTGCGGGCAGCCGGAACTTGCCCAGTCCCCCGCGATTGACCAGTCGTAGGATTCCGGCGACCGATCAGGCCGATTGAGCAAACAATGCTATCCCTAACCGGAAGCGAAAAGCAACAGTCGTCGGGGTTGCGCGGCTGTCAGTTAGTGTCATTCCGCTTATCACCAAACTGCGTTCCGGCAACTCCAATGCCATTGGACCGCGGATAAATGCCGAAAAGAACGATACTCATATCTGTTTGTTCAGCTGTTCGACTCTGTCCAGCTGACCGTTCATTCAAGTGAACCGGAGTTTCCTGGCGTGACGAATTCAACCAATCCGCCCAAAGAGCTGCTGGGGTACAAACTCCGTGAACGCATCGGTTCCGGCGCTTATGGCGAGGTCTGGTCTGCCGAAGCTCCGGGTGGAATGGCCAAAGCCGTCAAACTGGTTTACGGTTTTCACGACGAGAAATGCGCGCAAACGGAACTCCAAGCGCTTGATCTGATTAAGGAAGTCCGGCACCCGTTTCTTTTGTCGCTCGAACGGATTGAAGTTTTCGACGGACAACTTGTCGTCGTCACTGAACTGGCCGACAAGAGTCTAGCGGATGCCTTTAATGAATACATCGAAAAAGGTGAATCGGGAATTCCGCGCGACGAATTGCTACAATACATTCGAGACGCCGCTGAAGGTCTGGACTACCTGAGCGATACTCACTCGTTGCAACATCTTGATATCAAACCGGAAAACCTCTTGATCATCGGAAACCATGTCAAGGTTGCCGACTTTGGTCTGGTCAAGGAGTTGCATGAGGTGTCGCAATCGCTGATGAGCGGAATGACTCCTGCGTATGCGGCACCGGAGCTGTTCGACGGAAAACCGGGCCGGTTCAGCGACCAGTATTCACTGGCGATCGTGTATCAGGAAATGTTGACCTGCAAACGACCGTTTCCCGGGATCACGCCTGCCCAACTTGCCGCCCAGCACATGCACGGCAGTCCCAACCTGCGTTCGCTGCCGACCGGTGACCAGTCAGTGATCGCCAAAGCGCTTTCCAAGAATCCGCAGGTTCGTTTTCCCAGCTGTCGCGCGATGGTGGAGGAACTGATCAACCGCAAGCTGCAGCAGCGGAAGATCAAACGCGTCGGCTCGATCGAAAAACGAAATCGCGAATCCACAGACTCGGAACACAACACGATCGTGCTGGATGGGGGTTGCGATGTGACGGCGATTCTGCCCAAGGCTGCGCTGCCGTTTCAAGCGGTGGAAATGAAGACGATCGAGCCGCCGGAATTTCAAGTGGAGGACGCCGGCCTGAGACCGACTTTGATTCTGACCATTGGCGAGACTGCAAACCGTGCTGCACAGCGACTGAAACAGCGGCTGATTGACCGGCACCAGACGATGGGCAAGCTGCCTTCGATCCGACTCCGCTGCTTTGATTCGGATCGGACATCGCTGGCGAGAATGACGATGGAGGATTCGTCGCTCAAGCTAACAAACACCGAAGCGGTTTCGCTTCCGCTGCAAACTTCCGCTGAGTACCGTCAAAAAGAGTCCAACCGGTTCGCGTGGCTATCACGCCGCTGGATTTATAATATTCCGCGCACGCAGCAAACGGAAGGACTCCGTCCGCTGGGCCGGCTTGCGTTTGCCGATCATTTCGACACTATTTGCTCCAGCCTTCAATCGGCGATCGAGGACATGACTCGTGAGGAGCACATTGCAAAGACGGCCGACACTCTGGACATCGCGCCGGCCGACAAAGAGCTCGCTCCGCACGTCATCATTATCACTTCAATCAGCGGCGGAATTGGCAGCGGAATGACGCTTGACCTTGCCTACACCGCGAAACTGCTGCTTGCGGAAAAGGGACTCAAATACGATTCGGTGACGGGAATTCTAGTCCACGCCGTCAATCAGCGCTCACGCGACGCTGGACTCGCCGGTGCCAATGCGTTCAGTTTTCTGACAGAGCTGCGTCACTTTAACGACTTCGGATTCCCCGGCGACGAAGCACTTGGGATGCCGGAGATGAATGACGAACCGCCTCTGGACTATGTCTACTTTCTGGATTTTGGAACCGACCTGCGGCAAACGGACTACGAAGGCAAACTTGACGAACTGGCCGAATATGTCTACATGAACACCGCATCGAAATGCAAAGTGTTCTTTGATGAATGCCGCAAAATATCCGACGAACAGGATGAACACTTTCACCTCCGGACATTCGGGCTCGACATCTGTGGCCCGGGCAATGGCGCAACCGGAGCCAAAACAGTTAAGCAAATGGGACGCAGTTTGATCTCGAAATGGCTCAAAGGCGACGCCGTTGTGATTGAAAAAGACGAGCGGCTGGTCGATGGCTGGTTCGAGGAATTAGACCTGCATCCGGACGGCATCTCAAACGAACACTCGCTCAAGATTCAGAATCAAATCGACGAAGAGCAGCTTTCAAGGGTTCTGGAACAGGCAAAACACGCGTTCATGAACAGCTCAGGCGACAGAATCGGCGACATGCAGTCTGCATTTGACCAGGCTTTTGGCCGTCCGCCCGGTCGTCGCGATGTCGGATATGACGAACCGGATATTGTCGCAAGTCTGGAACGTGAGTGTCTAGCCGAAGCAGAAGAAGTCGCCACAAGCATTTCCGCAAACGTGCTGGAACAGCTACAGGCCGAAACTCTGGACATCGCGCGACCTTCCGCGATGCTGAAGTACTGTGTTAAGCAGATCGAAGAGATTGAAGACCGGATCGATTCAGCATCGCGAGCCTGCTCCGATCAAATCAATGCGATTGCCGGGATTCTGAACTCAACGCCTTCCAGGCATTACGGATCCAAGCCGGATGCAATCGCACTGTTTGCCGAGTCGCTTCAGTCGATTCTACAGTTCCGGATGAACGAATGCATACTTGGGAACGCAAAAAACTACTGTCGTGCAATCCGCAGCGGCCTCGGGAAAACCGCCCGAATGATCGGAGCCCAGCGTGATGAACTAAAAACGATATCGTCAAACTGGTTCCCGGTTGAAGACGATTTTCAAAACATTGGGGACGAATCCGATATCGAGCAGCTGTTAATTGACAGCGTTCATGACCGGCGCAACGAAATGCTGGCCAAGATTGAGCAACAAATTCGCAGGTCATTTTTGGATCCCCGTGGTGGATTCGCGGAAGTACTCAATGATTCGACATGCATGCGCAAATATCTTCCTCAGGCGATTCGCGATTCCAGCCAGCAGGTTCTTTCCGACGAGTACCGCAAGATCTCTTTTGATGAGGTTGTGGCCGCAAGCGGTCTGACCACCGAAGCGCTTTTCAAATGGCTGAATGAACGGCTCAACAATGCGCGGCCGGAAGTCTCTCAATGTGGCGGCGGAAACCGTTTGCTGCTCGGACTTCCGATGCAGGCCAATGAGTCCTGCATCGCAACGCTGGTGACCAACCAGTTCAATCTAAAACCCGCGCAGATTTCCGGCACGACTGGCGACATTGTTTTCTGTTTCGAGGGCGAGCAGATTCCGCTGGCCGGCGTTGCATTCCGGCTGCTCGAAGAACGCCCCGACGCTGCGCAACTGACGAAACGGATTCACACCCGCAATGATGTCGAATGGTCTTCGCTGGACGACCTGATCTAATCAGTTCAGTGGTCAGCATTCAGTCCTCAGTGTTCAAGCTACGCCACGAGATCCGGAATCGGCCGGCTGCCGATGATTCTTCGAGCCCGATCCAGCCATTGATCTGCTGTTTCGCCGCCGTGGTATTCGAGACGGCCAATCACGCTTCCCGTTGAATCAATAAATAAAATCGTCGGCAGTTCGGTGATGAATTCCTGATATTCGATCCGCAATATCTCGTTCCGGGCACGCTGTGCAGCCTGCATCTCGCGGTGCAGGGGAAAGTCGATTTCGACCTTGACCACCTGTTGCGAAGACCATCCCGCGAATTCATGAGTCGTAAGTACGTCCATCATGAACGCTCTTGATTCGGGCGACCAGTCGCTGCCATTGAACATCAGCATCACCGGCCGCGAGTTGTTGACAGTCTGCTCCATCGCATCGTCATACGAAACCCACGGAGCATAACGTTGCGGTCGCCGCGTGTTTGCCATCTGAGCGTCGACCGAACCGGACCAGGTTTGCATGAGACAAACCATCACCAGTCCCGCCAACAGGACAGGGCGGATGTGCGGGAGCAAGCCATGACCGGAAAAAGCGTCATTCGTCAGTGAGGAGAGGTTCGAGGTTCGGTTCTTCGAGGTTCGGTTCATAGTGAAAATCACAATAGAAGGCAGGTATCAAGAGGAAGCCGGTGATCGCGTTGTGCGGCAGCTATCGAATCGTTGACCGGCGGTGCTGCCTGGGACTGATAAAGAAAATGCAACTCGCAGTCCGCACAATACGATCCGCAGCTAACACGTCATGCCGCAGCCGGCTCACGTTGCACCGCCGTCGCATCATGGCGCTTGCGAGGTTTATCAGGGCGGAATTGTGAAGCGATGGAAGCGAATATGAATCCGCGCGTCATCGATCAAGAAAAAGCCGCGAACTCGCGTTGTAAATACGCGACGTCGCGGCTCATGATTTTCAAAGTTGTTGCTTTCTGGCAACATTGATCGTTGGCAGATGCCGCCAGGATAGCCCGGTTTCCTTTACGCTGCCCGGTTCTGTTGCTTGTTGCGGTACAGGATTTTCGCCTGGCCGCGCCAATCATCCCGGTAGATTCGGTCTTTGAACGTTTCCAGCAGCGCGGAGAATTCCTGCACGGCGCGGTCATCCCACTCCATGATCTGCTTGAACGTATAGACGCCGTGGTCGTTTAACTTTGATTCCAGCACATCAGCGACGCCCGAAATCAACTTTAGATCATCAACGTAATCCGGTGCCGAAGTGTAAACCACACCCCGCACAGAATCCCGCCGCACACGTCCGCCATACTCGTGATCGAGTTCGGTTTGCTGGCCGAATGGAGCAGACAAAATGGTTGGTTCATGGTTTTCAAGTGTGCTGCGCAATGCTCCGGTTTCCGATCGCAAACGTTCGATTTCAATTCGTAACGATGCGACATCGGTGAATGCCTGATCACGTTGTGTAATCAACATTGTGATCCGGTCGTGAATCTGGTCCTGTTGATCCAGCGACAACGACATCGAGCCGGTTTCCCTGTTCCGTTCGTGTGTTGACCGGACCGGGTCGTTTTTCTGTTTCAATGACTGCAATTCTCGCGTCTGCTCCTGAAGCCGGGCACTGCCGCGAATGTGTTTTTGTTCCATGGTTGCCAGCTGACGGGCAAGTTCTTCGCGCTGACGCATCAGCGACTTGATTTCGTTCTGCCGGCTTGCCGCAGAATCCGACTGATGTTTCAAGTCACGCCGCAGCGCGGCAATCTGCCCCGTCATCTCGTCGCGGTTTGAGTTCAGCGATGCCAGTTGCTCGCCCCGTTCTTTGAGAGCATGGGACTCGTTACCAAAACTGACCTTTGACTGCATCAATTCTTCACGCATCGAATCGAGCCGGGATGTTAGTTCCGTGCTTCGATCACGCTGCTGTTCGAATTCGTGAGTCGCAGCCGCCACTTCTATGCGCAGCCGGGTTTGAAGCTGCTTCGATTCGGCCTGAGTTTCGAGGCGAAGCTCTTTCTCGTCACGGATCGTAAGCAGCAGTTCATCGGAGTTCCCACGCAACTGGCGAATCGTCGACTCCTGATTTTCCAGCCGTGTCTGCAATCCGGAGATGGCTTCACGTGTTTGTTTCTCGCCGGCAATTGCACGGTCACGTTCGGCTGTCAGTTGCTCAAGCCGGTCATTACTGTTTTCCAGCGACTGCTCCAACGAGAGGCAGCGCATTTTTGTCGTTTCAGCGGAGCTGGAGAGTTCTTCCATCTTCATCAGCCGCTGCTGTTGTTCTTTCAGCTGGTTGCGGAGATCGATCAGCGATTCCTCGGCAACCCGTTTCGCTGAGATAGCGGCCGCCGTTTGCCCGCGCGCCTCGTTCAGCAGTTCCGCCTGACTCGCCAGCGACGACTCCAGCGAAACATATTCCTTCTCGAGTCCTGATTCATTTCTGCGGGCCGTTTCCACCAGTGTCCGTTGACTTTCCAACTGACTTTGCAGTTCCGCAATTCGAGCTTCGGCAGTGTGCAGTTTGTCGCCAATTCGATCGGTGTTGCCTGAAAGCTGCAACATTTCGCTCGATTTGCCCGTCAACTGGGACTGGAGCCGGGAAATCTTGTCCCGCCATTTCTTTTCCATCGAACCGTTTGAACGAACGGATTCCTGCTGTTCTTGATGCAGCTGTTCCTCCAGCATCATTCGGCGTTGTTTCTCGTCGTCCATTTGCAGATTCATTTCGTCCAGCTGTTTACGCTGCGAGCAAATGTCCGCCTCCAGCGCGACGCGGTCCAGCTGAAACTGTTCACGACCGGAAACCAGATCGTCACACAGCTCTTGAAGAATGTGGAGCTTGCCGTGCTGACCCTGAAGCTGATCCGCCAGTCCGGTTGCTTCAGAAGTCTGATGCTTGAGATCCCGATTTAAATCGTCGTTCTGCTTTTCCAGCCGTCGACGGAGCACTTCATCCTGAGTGCGGTCGCGGAACCAGAGAAAATATCCGATCAACATTCCGGCGAAGACCAGAAAGAGACCGGTTAACAATGGCATGAGTGTTTCGGGCATGACGTATTCCGTGTCCGTGATTGCGTTGGTTCATCGCTGTTGTTCAACGTCGGGTTCAACAAGCGAAAACGAAATCTCCGGAACTGCTAGCAGACTGTTAAGAAAAACCGAATGTATCAGTCTTATCGCTCGGAAGATTTGTGCCTGTTACTTAAACAATTCCATGGAAAAAGAAGAAGGAAGAAACCAGAGTTCAGAGTTCAGAGTTCAGGTTCGGCTGTCGGCACCGGGTATCCATTTCGCGATCCGCAAACGCTTGCGTTTCATTAGTTGTCAATTATTTCCTATTCGAGATTGATTATCCCTACCGTTTCTCTGTTCCAGCGAGCGGAAACTCCAGCGTCGCAGCGCGATACCGACGGAACATTGCCAACTGTTGTTTATGAAGTTGGGATGCAGGTTGAATTTCGCAGGCAAGTTGCTGACAGCGAATCGCACCGGACTGGTCGCCGCACGCAAACCGGAGTCTCGCCTCGGTATCGAGATAGGCAGCGATGTCGCCCGCAAGCCGATTCGCCCGTTTTGAATACTCCAGAGCTAAGTCTAAATCGCCGCGCGTGTTGACGACCAGCCATGCGTAACTGTTGGCAAACGCCGCGATCTGCCGGTTCTGGTTCTTGTGCGATTTGACGGAACCCGGTCCGGTGCGATGCGACTCAAGTGATTCGATCTCCCGCTTCAACTCGACCAGTCGCGATTGAACCAGCGCATCAATCTGTCGACGGGTTTGCGTATCGAACGACGAGCAGTGGAATGCGGCGATCAACAAGTCCGTTTGCCGCGAGTCATGTGCCAGTCCCTCAATGATCCGCGCGCGACAGGTCCGGTCATCCCCCGAAGCGCGTGCTGCGTGAGCTTGAAAGAGGCAAAGCCGGCCTTTAATCAATGACCGTGAACAACCGATATATTTCCCGATACTGTTTTCAAGGTTTTTGTCCTCTTCGATCGTTGCGACAAGAATCTGCAGCGTCTTTGCTGCCGCATCGTGGCGACCCGATTCGAACTGCTGCTCGGCCAGCAGCAGTCTGGCCCGGGCGGCCGCAATCGGAGAGGTATCAAGTTCCTCGATGGCGGTCCGGAACAAATGCTCGGACCAGTCGGTATAGCCGAACTGCCGGAGTTGGACCGCGTATTCAATGCAGGCTCTCGAATTTTCGCCTGCCCGGGCGTGGGCCTGAAGTACGGTTGCTTTTGCTGCATTCACATCACCGAACGCCAGTTCGATCGCTGCCAGCCGGTACAAAAGCGGCGGATCATTCAGGAACTCATCTGGAAACCGTCGCGCCAGACGTCTCGCCTGATCAATAAATCCGTAACGTCCGAGCAGAACGACTACTTCGTCAAGCGTTCCGTGCTGTGCGCTGGCAACAATCCGGAAGGCGACATCGTTGGCAGCCGTCAACTGATTGCGCTGGACGAGTTCGCCTGCCACCCAGGCCGCCAGCCGAATGGCGATCTCGTTTCGCTCAAAGTGATCCGCCGCCGGAACTTGATTGCATCGATTGAGTTCCGCAACGACCAGGTTTGACCAGTTGTGAGAAAACTGTTGTGAGTCGTCGTGGTCCGCCAGTCGCTGTGCGATCCACGAGGTTGCTGTTCGTTCTGATCTGCCGATCGCGATCGTAACAACCGGGGAAATCGGATCTCCGGGCATTGGACCGTCGATCACCGAGTCTCCCCTGCGATCCAGCAACTGAACAAGTTTCAGAGCCGCAAACCGCGAAAGTGCAGGATCCAGCTCATAGCGGGCAACAAGCGCGAGGACATGAGCAGCATGAGTCGTTCCGCGTCGCGAAATCATTTCCAGGATCGCGCGGCGTTCTGGACCAAAACGTGGATGGGGTGTTCGAAACACCAGGACATACCCTGACTCGTTATCTCTTTTGCGTGATGACGATTGTGAATTTGCCGATTCGTTCGACTGCGATTCGTAAGCGTAGGTTTCGTACCGCTCAATCGTTTGCCGCAGGTCGAGCGGAAGATCCTCAGGCCATTCAATTCGAGCGAGACGCAATAGGCGCTGCGCCGCCATTCGCTGTTCAAGATCGCTGGAATCACGCAGACGATAAAGTGTTTCGAACGCTTCGATACCGGAATCTTCCAACTCTGCAAAAGAGTACTCGCGGACAGCTTGATGAGCGTCGGCAAGTTGCTGACAGAGTCTCACGAATTTGTCGTCGTCTTGCACCGTAACGGCAATCGACTCAGCGGGGCTGTTGAGAATTAAGAGAATGGAGACCGTGAGCAGATTGACTACGATCAGAATCACGCGGATCCTGTGTGGATTCGCGCGCGGCGATTTCAAACGGACGTCTGAACACTTGCCGGGCGTGTGGCGTGAGGAGGTATCCATACCAAAGTCGCTGCCTCCAGAATGAAGGGTGGTCGTTTGGGGGACGTTAGACCTGCCGCAGAGAGCAGGCAAGAGAGATAACGCTAGCGGCAAGCTGGTAGGAAGACGGTTCTTCGTGGAAGTGAGTGGCTGAGCGAACTTGTGAGCGGAATGGTGCCAGCCGCCGGTCGGGTTGGCGATGGACGTATTGCCGCAAAACCGGCGGCTAGCGCAGAACCGCTCACAGAACAGCCACCCAATTCCCGGAAGAACCTACGAGACTTTCGGTGTCGCGTCGTCTTCAATCCGCTGAATGTATTGTCGGAGCCGTTCGTTTTCGTCGGTCATCCCTTTGAGCTGCAACATGTTTTCAACCCGTTTGAGCAGTTCGACCCGTTTCACCGGCTTGGACAGAAAGTCATTGGTTCCCGCCTGAATTGCCCGTTCGATATCACCCAGCTCATTGAGCGCGGTCACCATCAGAATCATGATTCGTTTCAAGTCGTCATCTTCTTTGATCTGTTTGCAAACCTCAAAGCCACTCAGCTTCGGCATCATCACGTCGAGCAGAATCAGATCAGGCGCGAACGAACGGGCTTTGTCCATCGCTTCCTGCCCGTCTTCTGCAAATTCGATATCGCAATCGATGTCGCCAAGATAGACCTCCAGCAATTCGCGGTTTGCCGGATTGTCATCGACGATCAGAATGCGGTGGGTTTCGGTCGCGTTCACAGCTGGTTCCGTCTGCAGAGGAATGGATCGCTAGTTGATAGCCGGATTATACGCGCGTAGTTGACAAGCGTCGATGTCGGAGACGAAGAGTTCAGGCTTGCGTTTTTCTGAACCCTGAACCCGATCTTCTTCCTGAACCCTACCTTCTTTCCGCACCCAACCTTCTTTCTGCACCCTATTTCTCAACTTGCCGGATTGAACGTGCTGAGCAACTGCCGGCCCTGCCAGATCGCAAACGCCAGCCGAGCATCGATCGGCGAGGTTGGCGAACCGGCCGGAAAAAACCAGTGCTGATCTTCATCGACAATCATCGTCCCACGACCCTCGATCGAATGTTTGCAGGAAGCGGCGAGGGCAAGACGACCGAAAAACCGGCCGGCAAATTCGATGTTGGCTTCGCTGACGCGTTCCGCCGGATCCTCTTCCTGACGACGCAAGCCTGCCGTCAGCGTACTCCACTTGCCGGGGAACGCATCCGCAGCGCGCTCGGGGGGCATCTGGAAAATCTCTTCGTGAACCGTTTGCCATCCGGCGAACAGCGCGTAGATATCTTCGTGCGAGAGATGCGTCAGGTCGGCGGGAAAAGCGTGGGTCATCGGTCCGCAGATCGCAATGTTCTCGTAGGGGCGTTCTTCGAGGCCGTAACCGTATTTGAACAGGAAGCACTGAACGGGATGTTCGTAGCCCGGCCAGTACATCTCGCGGTTATCGACCAGGGCAATTCGGCTGGGAGCGATTCCCATTTGCTCGGGGCCGGACAGCCAGATCGCAAGGTGGCTTTCTGCGATCGCAATCTCGCCCCGGTTTTCGAGCGAAATATCCTCAATCAACCCCAGCTCTTCGGCATAGCTCAACACACGCAGCCGCGCGACCGGTTCGGCTGCCAGTCCGATCAGCAGACTGCGACCCTGTTCGTCACCCAGCCTGGTCATCGCTGCGGCCGCTTCGGTTTGAACTCTGCGATGGCGAAGTGCAGCGGCCTGATTGAGTTTTGGAATTCCTTTGTCAAATCCCGTCTGTGCAAGCGTATCGCAAATCGAAACGATCAGCGCAACGGCATCGGAAACCTGCTGCCCGATTTGCTGTGGATCGGCGTCCGGCTCAATCTGCCCTTCCTCAATTTTTCCCAGCTGTCCGGCCAGTTGCCCCAGCAATTCCGCCAGCGCTGGAGCCCTGGGTGCAGCAGGGTGTGAATCAAGCTGATCATGTCTGACATAGAAATTCAGCAGGTCCAGGACCGCAGGCGCAACTTGTAGATGCTGGAGGCCCTCGTTGAGCAGCCGTTCCAATAACTGCCGGTCCGGCTTCAGTTTCGCATCCATGGCCGGTGCGAATGCGAGCGGTAAAGTGGAACGATGCCCGGGCGGGTCGTTGCTGAGCAGCCCGGCCCATGCGTTCATTCGATCGTGATTCCACGACTCGCGAGTACTGGAGGCAAGCCAGAACAGAACCGCATTCCGGGCCTGGGCCGTTTGGGGTGAGCGATGGTAGAGCGAAAGCAGTTTTTGCAGTCGATCGGGGGGCCATCCGCTGGCGTGTTCGCTTGTGGCGAGCATCGAGTCACGTCGGGCCATTGCGAGCATGACAGGATTGACGGCATGGAAAAATTCGTCGATCGAATTTTGGTCGACACTTTCAGACCGTTCGATCAGCAGGTCCAACAGCTCGTTGATTTCCTCTGCGTTGGCGTCGTCAAGACGACGCGACAACGAAACCAACTCGGGCAACCGGTCAAGATTTGCGGTAACGGAGTCGATGGACTCGATGATTTGGTTGATCATATTTGTGGATCCGGCGAATTCGCCGGGTTGGTTCAAAAGCCGTGTTTAGCTCAATCAGATGCAATTCGCGTGATCAGAAGAATAACCAAAATGAACAGGATAGCCAGCTTCCTGTCTTTGAAACGGGGTGTGATCGAAAAATCCGCAATGTCGCAGGAACATTGTCACATTGCCGTTTGCAAAACGAAATCCGACTGCTAATTCACGTTGACCATTATTTTTCCCGCACTTATCCTATGTTGACCGGAGTTTGCGGTTTCAATCTTTGCATAGCCCGCGTTGCATTATTCGTCCCGTCCAATGCATGTTTCTTCCATTCAAATTCAGTTCAGAAAAGTTAGATAGTCAATAATTGTGGCAAGGCGAGTCGAAAAACGAAAACAGATTTTATCATTCGATCACATGAATCTATCGCCGCCGATGGTGAAGAATCTTGCGGAGATCGGATACGACAAACCAACCCCGGTGCAGGCCGGGCTGATTCCCCTGGCGCTGGAAGAGCACGATGTCATCGGGCAGGCTCGAACAGGAACCGGCAAGACGGCTGCGTTTGCGATTCCGATTCTGGAGATGCTTGACCTCAGCGGCAAACCCCGGCCGCAGGCATTGATCCTTGCGCCGACTCGTGAGCTGGCCGTTCAAGTCGAACGCGAAACGCAGCGACTGGCCGGTCGACAGAATGTCAGCTGCGTTTGCCTGTATGGCGGGCGACCGATCAAGACTCAGATCAGCAAACTTGAACGCGGCTGTCACGTTGTTGTTGGAACACCGGGAAGGGTCATCGATCACCTTCAGCGCGGAACACTGAATGTATCCGAGCTGTGGTGTGTCGTTCTCGACGAAGCGGACCGGATGCTGGACATCGGATTCCGCCCTGACATCGAGAGAATTCTGCGTCGCTGTCCAAAAGAACGACAAACACTTCTCCTCAGCGCGACACTGCCGCCACCGATTCGCGAACTGTCCAAGCGATACATGAACCGGCCGAAGCTGGTGAACTTCTCAAACAAGAATCTGTCAGCAGAATCAATCGAACAGTTTTACGTCACCGTTCCCGGGCAGATGAAGTACGATGCGCTGGTGATGTTGCTGGAGCGCGAAAACCCGGAGCAGTCGATTGTTTTCTGTCGAACGAAACTCGGCACAGAAAAGCTCTATCGCAAATTGCTGAAGAACACACGGTTCACGGCTGTTGGCACGATTCACGGTGACATGGGGCAGGGCGCCCGCGACCGGATGATGAAGGATTTCCGCGAAGGTAAGGTCAAGGTTCTGGTTGCCACCGATGTGGTTGGTCGCGGAATTGACGTCACCAATATCTCGCACATCATCAACTACGATATTCCTCAATTGAGCGAAGACTACGTTCACCGTGTCGGGCGAACCGGAAGGATGGGTCGTCAGGGTGTTGCCTATACGCTGGTCACGCCGGACCAGGGCAGCGAATTGACGGGTATCGAACAGACAATTAACTGTCAGCTCAAAAAGGATCCGTTGCAGGACAAGATCGACGAGATCAGCGGCGTCGATCGCACGCCCAGAGAGCCGAAGAAGCTCAAGTCTCGGTACCGCAGAGCACTGTAGGCGCGTGTCGCGGCGTAAATGCCGGTATCCGAAGTCGCATTGTTCCAGCTTCAGTTCAGTGGCTTGCAAAGCAAGATTGGGCTTAGCCGATTGCGCATTTGCTTGATATTCGTTTCCTCCTGCACCCTCCCTCCGGGCCCCTTGGGAGGGGCGGCGCCTAGGCGCCGGGGAGGGTTTGTATTGCCGGACGCCCAAGGGAGCACACGGCAACAATCTATAAGTGAGTTCGACCGGGCTGCCGCAACTCTGAGCGAGCCTGGCAATGACTACTCACCGCTCGGATACAGGTTCGTCGAAAGATATCGCTCACCGAGATCGGGCAATACGACGACAATCATCTTGCCCGCGTTTTCCGGCCGCTTGCCGATTTCGATCGCTGCATGAGCCGCAGCGCCGCAGCTGATTCCGCAGAACAAGCCTTCCTGCGTGGCAAGGTTTCGCGCCATCGTTATGCAGTCCTCATCGTTGACCGGGAAGACTTCGTCAATGATGTCAACATTCAGGACATCGGGAATGAAGCCCGCGCCGATTCCCTGAATCGAGTGTTTGCCGGGCTGCAAGGGCTTTCCGTTTTTCCGCTGAGCGATCACGGGACTGTTCTCAGGTTCCACAGCAACGGAAATCATGCCGGGCTTTTTCTGCTTCAACGCTTCAGAACAGCCGGTGATCGTGCCGCCGGTTCCAACACCGCAGACCAGGATATCCACCTGTCCCGCCGTGTCGCGCCAGATCTCTTCCGCAGTTGTCTGACGGTGGATTTCCGGGTTGGCCGGATTGTTAAACTGCTGAGGCATGAAATAGTTTTCGCCGGATTCGCACATCTCGGTGGCCGCGCGAATCGCGCCGGGCATGCCTTCGCTGCCGGGCGTCAGAATCACCTCCGCGCCGAGTGCTTTGACAAGGCGCCGTCGCTCGATCGACATGCTTTCAGGCATCACGACTTTGATCTTGTATCCGCGCGCCGCACAAACGTATGCCAGTGCGATCCCGGTGTTTCCGCTGGTTGGTTCGACAATGATCGTGTCGGAATTGATTTTGCCGTCCCGCTCTGCAGCGTCGATCATCGCCCGGCCGATCCGGTCCTTGACGCTCCATAGCGGGTTCATGCTTTCAACTTTGGCGACGACCGTTGCGACGCACCCGTCCGAGACGCGATTGAGTCGAACCAGCGGAGTGTTGCCGATGCATTGAGTGATTTCGTCATGAATTCCGGTTGTTGCGGCGGCGGACATAGCTGTTTCCTGATGAATTGAAGGTTGATCTATTGTTCCCGCCATTTTATGGCCGGTCCGATGGGCGGTAAACACGGGTATGTCCGGCTGTTGCGATCTCTTTGGCATTATCTCTGTTGCCGCGTGAGTATGATTGCCGCTACCTTCGATTCAACGCGCCCCCTTTGGGAGACCACCGGGGACCGCGGATCGATCGGGCTCAATGAACTGGATGCAATGGAAACGTCGCTACACCGGCAATTGAAAGAACAGTTTCGCGAACCGGGTTCGCAGATCGAGGTCAAGCTCGGGCCGTACCGGATCGATGTCGTTAACGGAACCCGGCTGGTCGAAATTCAACAGAGTTCCCTTTCAGCGATTCGCGACAAGGTGGGCAAGCTGGTTCGCGACCATCAGGTGGACGTCGTCAAACCGCTGGTCGTGCGCAAACGTCTGATTAAGCTCGCGCGTAAAAACGGTCGTGAAACGAGTCGCCGCTGGAGTCCGAAAACCGGGTCGATCCTGGATCTGTTTGAAGAGTTGATGTATTTCACTCGTGTTTTTCCGCATCCGAATCTCCGGCTGATTGTTCCACTGGTTGAAATTGAAGAACTGCGCTATCCCGGGCACGGTCGACGTCGGCGCTGGCGGCGGAACGATTTTGTGGTTGAGGACCGGCGTCTGATTAAGACGACGGGAATGGAAGTCTTTCACAACGGGAGCTGTCTTCACCGACTGTTGCCCGAGCTTCCTGAAACATTCGATACATCGCACTTGGCGAGCGGGCTGTCCATCCGCCGTCACGAAGCTCAGCGGATCGCGTGGGTGATGCATAAATCCGGCTGCGCGGAACGAATTGGAAAAAAAGGAAATGCGTTTCTATATCGACTGACTGACGATTCGCTCGATTCGAAGCGCGGGAAGGTGGAGAAAGAAACATCCGGGAAAAAACCGGTTAAGAAGAAGCCGGACATGAACAACCCGGAGAAGAATAAACCAGCGAAGAAAAAGAGGGTGAAGAAAAAACAGGACAAAAAGAACGCTTCCAAAAAGAAGACGGCTGTTGCAAAGTCAGTGAAGAAAAAGCCGACCAGAAAATCGGCGAACAGGAAAACTACGGTCAAGAGATCGCCGCAAGAAAGAGCTCTGAGCAAACGGGCAGCGTGACAAAGCTTCGACCCCTCCCCGGCCGCTACTACGTCCGACCCTCCCGATGGGAGGGTGAATCCTCTTCATAACAGCCAACTGTTGTTGTTCACCATTGACTAATCGATTTAGCTTCCCGGTCTTAGGGCAGCCGCAAAAGAAAAGCGTCCCAGGCGAAAAACCGGGGACGCCATTCATCGATTGCGACTAAGAGAATCTACTTGTTGCACTAAGATTGCGTGCTTGCTTTCGGACGTGCCTCGCGGAGACCCCGGCTGAGAATGTCACGCAGCAAGGGCGAGTAGTCCTCGAACTTCGCTTCATTAGGAGCACCATTGGAATACTGGTAGATCGCATCACGCGGTTTCTGGCCTAGCGAAATTAACGTCGAACTGACCGTCCCGTAGTCCTTCTCGCGAATGACCATGCTCGGACGTCCTTCAGCCAGCGGTGCGCGGGCGAAAACTTTGCTGGCCACAGCGAGGAATTTGACGGGTGAATCGAGCGTTTGCAGCGTCAACAGACGCTTCGCCAACGCTGCACGTTTGTCCCGGGGATCATCGATATCACGGTCGCCGATGATGTTAAGGCCCGGCTGTAGTTCGCAGACTTCGATTTCGTTGGTCGCGTGAATGACCCAGCCGCATTCTGAATCGGCGATCACAATGTTCGCGCCCTCATATTGTCCGCTGTGCAGTTCCTCAAGTGCCATATCCATCGCTTCCCTTGCAGAGCTGCAACGGAGCACTTCACGGCATAGCTGGCCGGCTGAGCGAGCGTTTGGCGGAGCGCCCGGTTTGCGGCGGCTGATCTTGCCTGCAAACAAACCGTTCTGGTTGATTCCGAGATTCGTCCCGCTGGTCTGCTGGTCAATGCTGGCCAACACACGGGGTTTCCCGGACTGAATAGACGGGGTAGGGCATATTTGCGAGTACGATTCGTCTCGGTTATGAGCAACGAGAATGGGTGCTTCCGGCACCAGATGATAGACAACTGCCAATAGGCTCATGTTGATTCACTTTTCCAAAGAACAGGTGTGAAACGGTTAAATCCACGTTCGCCGATAATCTACCGCATTGATACCAAAAAGACACCCTCATTGGAGGGGGTTTTGATTAATCGCCCGTCATTCATTGCGGAATTGAAACAGTGGCGAGCAGGAATTTGTTCCGAGCGGTGCTTGCAAATTGGGACAAACAGCGGAGCCAGGGGGCCGGATCTGAACCAGAATTGAATACAGACGAACTAGAATCCCAGCTGCTGGAAACTTGCGCGGGATCTACGGATCTGACCTGGACGGGATCGCATGATCGGCCGGACATTTGGACCGTTGTGGTCTGTTCAGTCACGGACGGCGTCGAGAGCATGCTGAACAGATTCAGGAAGAAACGCTTTTGCAGGTTCGGCCCAGCGTGATTTCACCGCATCTGCAGTCGAGAGACGAAGTTTGTCCTGATTTTCTTCGAGCTCGCTATTGATCTTCTTGACGAGTCGATGTTCCTGATCATTGATCTTCTTGTCTAGTTCGCGCCGTGCCCGACGGGAAACTTGTTGTGCGAATTCACCGCCGAGTTTGCTAATCCGGTCGATGCGGAATTCGTCGACGATGATTTCGGCTGATTTCGCCTCTGGAGAAAAAATCAGGTCGGGTGGAAAAGTTTTGAACGACGTTTCCACACCCATTTCACAACCGACGACTAACCGGATCTGTGCGTGTCCTTCGGCGCTGAGGCTATACATCTGAACGCCTTTGACCCATTTCGACTGCCGTGCCTGTAGATCGAGGTTGGCTGAAAAGTGGACGTCGAATCCGGTCTTTCCGGATCGAGTTCGATGCAGATTGGTCAGCTGAACGGTGAACTCCTGTTCCGGATTGACCAGTTGAGCAGAGTACTTTTTCCAGGTTCCGTGGTTGACCAGTTTTTTCTTTCGCCGCGTTTCAATTCGAAGTCCGTCCCGTTCAATTTCCAGTCCGTCGAATCGCTCGGCCTGTCGCCCCCAGTTCTTGTCTTCTTCAAATGTGTGAGGCATCGAGTTAAGCACAAGCCTGGTCAGAATCCGATCGATATTGATTTGTGACTCATCGACTTGAGATTCGTCCGGTTGCTCGTTCGGGTTTTCGGTTCCGTCGGGTGATGGATCGCGCGGCATCTGGTCATGAAGCATTTGCTGAGACTGCTGAACCGGCGCATCGTTGATCGCTGGCATTTGAAATTCACCGATCGATGCAGGCGGGTTGATCCCCGGTGGATTTTGCAAATTAATTGCGGGCGGATTGATCGACGGGACGAATGAGTCGGCGGTCCCGCCATCGACATTCGTTTCGTTTGAGTCGGCAACGGGCTGTTCAAGTATCGAGTGCATTTCCTGAGCGACCACGAGTTCGGGTCTCAACATGAAGAGGCCCGGAACCAAAAACAGGATCGCGACTGCTATTTCCGAATTGGCCGGGAAGTGAACATGCCGGAGTTTGCGGTTTGTCATTTGGATATTCATAGCACTATTATCGTCGCAACGGCAACTGCCGCTAAAGAGGAGTTGAAAGAAAGAGGAGTTGAAAGAAGGTCCGGAACGTCGGTATTTGGCGCGAATTAATCCGTTTACGATTCGATGCGAGGTTGGACAATTGTGTGATAGCATGGACAAAGATCACTATATTCATGTCTGACATCCTTGCCCGACGCGGCGGGTTTCCTTCCAATCGTGTGCAACTTCAAACGCCCATTGCAGAATTATCGGATGGTTTGCCTCACCTACATGCTTCGGATTGTTTCATACGATCAAGTCCACGGTGCGTCCGAACGCCGCACGGCTCGATTGAATCGTCGAACGCGATCCGGATTCAGCCGGCTGGCGGTCTGCACCGCCATGGGCCTGATATTGGGTCTAACATATTGCGGCTGCAATGGCGACATCTTGAATGCAGGCAAGATGCTTCCTGCGCCGTTGCGATATGACTTTCCTTACTCCATCGACGAAGCCAATCGTATTCGCTGGTGGGACGGCGACAACTTTGATGTCAAAGTTGGGGATGTTGTTCATTACATTGTTGTCAGAGGTCTGATTCCCCCGAGAACGGGACAACCATTTGCAACTCAATCACGCGACCGCGTCCGGAGTTTGAGCCGCAGGAAAAACCTGGATATCGTTGTCTACAGGCATGACGAATCAAAACGAGAGGTCGGTGACGTTTTTTTGGACGGCGAAAACCTTGGACTCAGGATTATCCGCGAAGGTCTGGCCTGGTACGACGGAAACGAATTCGAAGGATCGGAACAGTATCGTCTGGCAGAAGAAGAAGCCCGTGAGAAAAAGCTGGGGCTCTGGGCCAGTCCCGATCCGGTCCACCCCGCCGAATTTCTGGATGAGCAGGCGCGCGGTCGAGGCTTGACGGAATAGCGTCATGCACTATCCAGGACAGGCTATTTCCAGGCGCGTGAGAATTAGCCCGTGTCAAATAGGACGACGTGGGCCCGGTCAATTTGGGTCATAAGGGGCGGAATGAATATCGTTTTGTTCGAAGCTGATGAGATCAAGTGTCCGTTGCTGCGGACGGATGCCAGAGCGAATCATATTTTGAAAGTGCTGAGGCGCGCGGTCGGCGACGACCTGGATGTGGGTTTGATCGATGGACCGAAAGGCAAAGCGACGGTAGTGGAGATCCATTCGGCATCGCTCGAACTTTCCTTTGTTTGGGGGGAAGAAAGTCCTCCGCTTTACCCGATCGATCTGATCGTGGGTTTGTCCCGTCCGCAGACGAATCGAAAAATCTTGCAGGAGGCGGCCGCCTTAGGAGTGCGGAGTATGCGTTTCGTCACTACGGAACGGGGGGAGCCCTCTTACGCCAAGTCGAAGCTTTGGTCGACGGGAGAGTGGCGCCGTCACGTTCTCGAAGGCGTGGCTCAGGCCTTTGCAACCGGTCTGCCGCAGGTGAGCTTTGGGATGTCCTTGGGGGAGGCGATTGAAGCCATTGGAACAGGGTGCAGGACTTGCCTGGCGTTGGATAATTATGAATCGAGTCAGCGATTGGGAAGCATCGAATTTAAAGGCGGGGAGCTCGCGACCGCATTGGCGATCGGAGCGGAGCGGGGTTGGACGGGTCAGGAGCGGATTCTGCTTACTGAAAACGGCTACGTATTGGTGGGGCTCGGCGAACGGGTCCTGCGTACCGAAACGGCGGTGGTGAGTTCGGTGGCGATCGTTCGAGAAAAGATGGGATGAGTTTGTGTTAGGCCGTGTCGCATTCCATTGGGGGGCGACGGGGCGTCGCCCTTCACATATCGAAAAACGCGGTTCTCCGTCCCGCGATGGACAAACTGCGTCAGTTGATCTGCTCCAGCTTCGGCGACGCAGTCGACCAAGCCAAACGACCAAGCCAAAGTACGCGGGTCTCAGTTTTTCCGATCGATTTTCCGTTGAATCAATCGATCACTTTTACGTTTTCAGCACGCGGTCCTTTGGGGCCGTCTCCTTCATCGTATTCAACCTTCTGGCCTTCCTGAAGGTTGTCATAGTCGAAATCCATGAGCGCGGAATGATGAAAAAAGATATCTCCTCCTTCTCCTTGAATGAATCCGAATCCTTTGTCAGTTAGCTTCTTGATTGTCCCCTGCGGCATGTTACCACTCCAAAAAAAACATGAAAAAGATGGCCGCCTGAATCGGAGAGTGGCCCGTCAAAACCGGGAAGCAATAGTCATCAACGCATCACGTTCACCGGGTTGAGCCGTCCATCCGTTTGTGCCGTTCTTCCATGAAACTTAAAGTGTCTTCCGTCCAGGTAGAATTCCGAATCCGCGTCCAACTGCACTATCCGGAATGGCCTTTTGTTACCGCAATTCTAAAGCACAAATTGGCAAACCACAAATTATTGTTGCTGACGGAGAAGCGACCACGAAAGTCGGGAAATAGACGAAAGAAAAAAGGGCCGCTCGGAAACTTTGAATTCACTCAGTCCGAATCAGCCTTTTTGTGTCTTTCGTCGTTTTCGTGGTTGATAAACTCGTCAGTCGGACCCGACTGGCACTCAATCGACAATCATGTAGCCGGCGTGGATTGCTGGGGGAAAAAGCAGAGGCTCAGGAGCGACCACGAGAAGCAGCCGGCGAGAAACCAGAGAATAAAGTCGGGTTGTTTTTTCATGTTCGAATCGAATCCGAAATAATGACGCCCCGCAGCGACAGGGCCTGGAACTCAATTATACACTCTACCTGTCCGGTCGGTTCCGATTCCCGGCGGCACCGCTATCATTGACGCCGTATCTATCATTGACGCCGTATCTATCATTGGTGCCGTATCTATCATTGGTGCCGTCATCATCGGCATGGCGACAACCGAAAACTGCGAATCTGATCACAAAAGAGATCGAACAATTAAAGCGACGTCCAAGAAAAAAGCGATGGCGAAGAAAAAACAAAAGAAACTGATCGCGACTCCGGAGCCGAAACGCCTGTTTCTGCTCGATGGAATGGCGTTGATTTACCGCGCACATTTCGCACTGATTCGCAGCCCGAGGTTTACGTCGGGCGACCTTTGTACGTCAGCGGTATTCGGATTCTGCAACACGATGATGGATATCGCCAGCAAAGAAAATCCGACTCATCTTGCAGCGGTCTTTGACACGTCCGCTCCCACATTCCGCCACGAGGTTTACAAAGAATACAAAGCCAACCGTGACGCGATGCCCGAAGATCTGAGCGAACAGATTCCCTGGGTCTTTAAGCTGGTCGAAGCGATGAACGTGCCGTTAATCCGCATCGACGGTTTCGAGGCAGACGACATTATCGGCACGCTCTCCCGCGACGCCGATGCGGACGGTGAATTTCTGACGCACATGGTCACGCCCGACAAGGACTTTCACCAGCTGGTCAGCGAGACAGCGAAAATCTACAAGCCGGGGCGACAGGGCGGGTCGCGTGAAATTCTCGGCATTCCAGAAGTTCTCGAACACTGGGGCATCGAGCGGGTTGACCAGGTGATCGACATTCTCGGCCTGATGGGTGATTCGTCCGACAACGTTCCGGGCATTCCCGGGATCGGGCCGAAGACGGCTCAGAAATTGATCGACGCATACGGTACGATCGACGAACTGCTGAAGAATACCGACAAGCTCAGAGGCAGACAGAAAGAACGCGTCATTGAAAATGCGGATCAGGCGCGGCTCTCGCGGATGCTGGTCACAATCAAGACGGACGTCGAACACGACATCGATCTCGAATCGTTGAAAGTTGTACCGGCCAACGACGAAGCGCTTCGGAAGTTGTTTGTGGAGCTGGAGTTTGACGGAATCGGCAAACGGGTATTCGGCAGGTCTTTTACCGCGGCACCGGCCCGCGCAGCGGTCATCCGTGAAAAGCGGGAAAAAGAAATTCAGGCGCAGTTGTTCAGCGACGACGAGCCGGTGGTCGAGAAAAATATCAACACTGCGAAACACGACTATCAAGTCGTCCAAACGGCTGAAGGCCGCGCGGCCCTGATTGGCAAGCTTCAACTGCAAACCGAATTCTGCTTTGACACCGAGACTACCGGGCTCGATGCGCGCCGCGCATTGCCACTGGGCGTTGCGTTTTCTTTCGAGGCCGGAAAAGCGTACTACGTTGTCGTGCCGTCGGGCCGTGAGCAGGCGGTCGCCGTACTCGAGGAATTTCGCGATGTGCTGGAAAACGATGCGATTGCCAAGGTCGGACACAACCTGAAATACGATATGACGTTGCTCAAGTGGCATGGTATGGAAGTGCGCGGAACTCTGATGGACACGATGCTTGCTCACTCGATGAAAGAACCGGAAATGAATCACGGCCTGGATTACCTGGCCAGTCTTTACCTGGGATACAAAACGATTCCAACGTCCGCGCTGATCGGGCCACGCGGGCCGGATCAGAAAAACATGAGCGATGTGCCATTGGCACAACTGGCAGAATACGCCTGCGAGGATGCTGACATTACGCTGCAGGTGGCGAGCGTTATCCGGCCCGACATCAAACAACGCGACGTTGACAAAGTTTGTTACGAAGTTGAATGCCCGCTGATTCCCGTGCTGGTCGAGATGGAGTACGAAGGGATTCGGCTGGACTCGGACGCGCTGGCGACGTTTTCGGAAAAGCTGGCCGTGGAAATTGTCCAGCTGCGGGACAAGATTTACAAATCGGCTGGCCGCGAATTCAATATCGATTCGCCGAAGCAGTTGGGTGTAATTCTGTTCGATGAGATGAAGATCGAGGAGAAGCCGAAAAAAACCAAAACCGGACAATACACAACGCGCGAGGCGGAACTGTTACGGCTGGCTGGTCGACATGAAATCGTCCGGGACGTACTTGAATATCGCAACGCGGCCAAACTCAAGTCGGTTTACGCCGATCAACTGCCTGCGGCCGTGAATGAAGAAACAGGACGGCTGCACACGCACTACAGCCAGACCTGGACAGCGACCGGGCGAATGCAGTCGAACAATCCGAACCTGCAGACGATCCCGATTCGAAAAGAGCGCGGGCGCGAAATCCGGGCTGCGTTTGTGCCGCGTGATAAAGACCATTTGATTCTTGCTGCGGATTATTCGCAAATCGAATTGCGGATCATGGCCGAGCTGAGCGGCGATCAAGGGATGCTGGAGGCGTTCGTTTCAGAAACTGACATTCATCAGGTGACGGCATCCAAAGTCTTCAAAGTCGCGCCCGAAGAAGTTACACGTGAGATGCGGGACAAAGCCAAAACGGTAAACTTCGGCATCATCTACGGCATTTCGTCTTTCGGTCTCCAACAGCGATTGAATATTCCGCGCAAGGAGGCGACCGCTCTGATCGAAAACTACTTCGCTGAATACCCGGGCGTTCAGGATTACATTGACCAAACGATCGAGTTTGGAAAGGAACATGGCTACGTTCGCACTCTAACCGGTCGGAGACGCTACCTGCGCGATATCAACTCCCGCAGTACCGTCGCCCGCAAGGCCGCAGAACGACTGGCCATGAACAGCCCGATCCAGGGAACAGCCGCCGACATGTTGAAGCTCGCGATGATCAAAGTTCATACGGCGATTCGCGGATTCAAAACGAAAATGCTGCTGACGGTCCATGACGAACTGGTCTTTGATCTGTACAAGCAGGAGAAAGAGGCTGTCATGCCGCTGATTCAGAACGCGATGCAATCAGCTCTGGAGTTGAAGGTGCCGATCGTGGTTGAAATGGGCACCGGGAAAAACTGGCTCGAAGCTCACTAATTCTCAGAGTGCAGCGTACGCCGGCACCGGACTTTCTTCGAGATCGAACGGGAAACAGTTGAAATCGGTGCAGATTGTGCCAGCATGTTTCGAGACACGTTTCTTGTTTCAGGTCAATAAATGAATCGGATTCGATTTTTCTTCCTCGTTGTCGCTTTTGTGTTTACGGTGATTCCGTTATCGGTGCGGGCGCAGGAAGACACAATCGATGTGAGTGCAACCTCGGACCTTGAGCAAACGCTTGACGCCGTTCTTGCCGGACATTCGATCCATGCTGGATCATTCAACGAAGGACCACGGCAAAGTGCCTATCTGACAACGAAGGACCACGGCAAAGTGCCTATCTGATGGGTGGGACTGTGATGCATCAGTTAAATTGTGCAGTATCAAACCGCTGGTAGTTAAAAAGTCCTATTCGCGAATCTTCAGGAACAGGCGAAACAACTTATATGAACGGAAACACTTTGCGAAAAGGTGCGATCTTGCGACCTTTATTATTCATCTTGCCGGCCGCCTGTGTCGGAATCGTTGCCTGGTTAATTGCAACCGGCGGGTGCGCCGATCCGACGGCCGACACAGTGGATGCTGGAGGTGGAGATGCCAAAGCCACGTCAGGCGTCGAAATTGCGGACGACGATGTTGAATTGCAGCTGGACGGTCAAAACACCGGCATCAAATGGACCGGCTCGAACTTGAAGGGTGACACACCGTCGGGGTATTTCTACGAATTGTCGGGCGACGTTGTTGTTGATGGCGAGAGCAAACTCAAGCACATTGAAATCACAATCGAAATGGACAGCGTAAAGTCCACGGCTGAATCGTTGACAAAAAAGCTGAAGCACAAGGGTTTTTTCGAAGTGGATAAGTTTCCTGAAGCAAAGTTTGTTGCGACTTCCATTACCGATGAAATGCGCGAGGGCGATCCTTCGGGAACCAGCTTCGTCGTCGAAGGGAATTTTCAATTGAGAGATGTGACCCGGTCAATCACGATACCCATGACACTGGAGGCTGGCGAAAACACGATGCAGCTGACGAGTGAATTCAAGATTAATCGAAAAGACTACGGGGTCGCTTATTCAAACACCGTTGGCGACGCATTGATTCGCGATGACGTTCTCATCGAAATTTCGATCAAATCGAAGGTCAGCAATATTGAAAAAACGATTGCGGCTCGAGTGACAAATCAGCCGCACGAGAACTACACCGATACGATCAAGGAGACGCTCGTCGAATTCGACATGATTGCGGTGCCAGGAGATGAATCGAAAGGGATCAAGCCGTTCTTTATCGGTAAGAACGAAGTCACATGGAATGAGTTTGATTACTGGGCTCTTTGCCAGGATATGTCAACCAAGGAAGCTTTTGTTGAAATAGAAAAACAGCTTCGGCCAAGTTCGCCACACGACATTGAAGCGATCTATCGTGACTGGGGCCGTGATAATCAGCCGGTGGTTGGTGTCTCCCGACTGGCCGCCGAACTCTATTGTGATTGGCTGAGTACACAAACGGGTAGGACTTACCGTCTGCCAACGACCGAAGAGTGGGAATACACGTATGAGCGTGGTGGTGGTGCACTCGACGAAGTCCTTGAGTCAGAAGAGCTGCTGAAGAGGGCATGGTTTGAGAAAAACGGCGTTTCTACGGATGACGAGGGATTTGATCACCGGCGCGCTATGCCCGTCGGCACACTCGAGCCGAACGAGATGGGGATTAACGACATGCTTGGCAATGCAGCAGAATGGGTTGCAGATGATCAACCCGTTGTCCGAGGCGGGCATTTCAAACTTTCCGCTGAAGAACTGACTGGTAGCCATCACGAGGCCGAAGATCAAAAAGTCTGGAACAAAGACTATCCCCAGGGGGGCGACAGCAAATGGTGGTATGTCAACGCGGACTACGTCGGTTTCCGCATCGTTTGCGAACTCGAATAATCTGCGCACGTTTTGAGAACCGCTAGATTCCGAACCGATCGCAACCAGAGACCGCCCACAACCAGAGCCATGAAAAAACCACACACAACCAGCCCGCTCGTCGCCGGTGCACTGCTCGGCGCTGTCCTGTTGGCGGTCGGAATGCCGGTTGCCGGATGGATGGTTTATCAAAGCCGATCTGCAGCGAGCCGGGAGCAAACGAACTTGTTGGTGATCGACAATGCGTTGCGCAACCGCGAAACTCACAACAACAGGGGGAGCGTGCCTTTGACGGAGTTCTCGTATACTCGATTGCAGATGGCGATGCCTTTGCGAATCACGGTCTGGTGTGATTCTGAAAACCACGCGCAACGAGCATGCAAGCTCGCCTTCCAACGAGCAGCCGAACTGGTGGATGTGTTTAGCGACTACGATCCGGAAAGCGAAATCAGCCGGCTTGCTCGAAGTGAAACCGGCCAGCCAACGAAGGTCAGCGATCCTTTGTTGCACGTTCTGATTTTTGCAAAACAACTCAATGAAAAATCGGACGGAGCCTTTGACCCGACTTCAGCGGCTGTGATCCAGCTTTGGCGCGACGCGCGAAAAACCGGTCAGCTTCCTGATCAGCAGGCTCTCGATGACGGACGAAGCTGTGCCGGTTTTGACAAGATCCGGATCGATGCTGATAACAAAACGGTAACCTTGCTTGCAGACGGTGCGAGTTTTGATTTTGGTGGAATCGCCAAAGGCCTCATCGGCGATCAGGTCATTGAGGTTCTTCGCCGCAACGGGATCACGATCGCATGCTACGAGGCAGGCGGAGACATCGTGGTTGGAGACGCGCCGCCCGGCCTGAATGGCTGGATGATCGATGTCGGCCAGAATGAGGACGGGACTGTCGCGAAAATTGAAAGGAACAATTGTGGAGTATCGACGTCCGGTGACCTGCATCAGTTCGTTGAAATTGATGGCAAGCGATATTCACATGTCGTCGACCCGCGAACGGGAGTCGGTGTGACAACCGGCCGAACCGCGTTTGCGATCGCTCCAACCGGAATGCGAAGCGATGCGCTCGCGACCACAGGGTGTTTATTGAGCGAAGCTGAATATCAGGATTTGCTTGGCCATTTCGATGATTCGAGAGGCTGGTCAACACTGGAATAGTCTCGCAGTTTGTGCAACTATATTAGGGTTGGTTCATCACCAAAGTCTAAAAGGCAAAACCATATGAGCAACAAGTCTCGCCCCGCAGGTTCCGATTCACGTCGGGAATTCCTCAAAAAGTCCTCGGCTGCTGCCGTCGCCGCAACGATTCCATTCACCGTGCCCAAAATGGTTCACTCTTCAGAACCGGTCAAGCAGGACACAATCAACATCGGTTTGATTGGTTCCGGCGGGCGCGGAACAGGTGCCGTTGGCAATTCACTCAGCGGCAACTCTGATGTCAAAGTGATCGCAATGGCGGACGTTGCTCAGGACCGGCTCGAAAGTGCGCGTCAGGGGTTGATGGGAACCTGGGGCGAAAAAGGGAAGGCGATCATTGACGATGCGTCATGTTTTGTGGGGCCGGAATCGTACCAGCAGCTCTGCGAGCATCCTGATGTCGACTATGTCATTCACACGACCCCTCCCGGCCTTCGCCATCTCACACTTCGTTGCGCCGTGGAAAACGGCAAACACTCATTTGTAGAAAAACCGGTTTGCGTCGATCCGTTTGCGTATTCGCATGTGATCGAGAGTGGCAGCATGGCCGTCGAAAAGAAACTGGCGATCGTTTCCGGAACCCAGTACCGTCGCGAAAATTCCTACAAAGACGCGATCCAGCAACTGCACGACGGACTTATCGGAGACATCACATCGGCGTTTGCCTACTACTGCACCGGGACATTGTGGCTTCGCGGAAACGAAGAGCAGCGTGCATCCTGGGGCGGTCCGGCCGGAATGGAAAATCAAATGCGTAACTGGCTGTATTATTGCTGGCTCTCCGGTGATCACATTGCTGAGCAGGCGGTGCACAACCTGGATGCAATCAACTGGGGCTTACAGGCCAATCCTGAAAACGCCTATGCCAGTGGCGGACGGCTCAGGCGAACCGAGGCTGAGTATGGAGATATCTATGATCACTTTTCTGTCGACTACGACTATCCCGGGCAAGTGCGGGTTGCTTTCAAATGCCGCCAGATTGCTGGTGCGCAAGGCCGCGTGAGCAACCGATTCTGTGGTACGAAGGGGACGATGGATATCCGACCGAATCCCGGCAGCACAGCCGCTGTTGTTCGCGACCTTAAGGGGGAAGTGATTTGGAAGAATGACGGCAGGACGGATAACAATTCGCCATACGAGCAGGAACATATTGATTTGGTCGACTCAATTCGCGCCGGCGAACCGATCATGGAAATCCAGGAAGTTGCCGATTCGTCAATGACCGCGATTATCGGTCGCGAGTCAGCCTACTCCGGTCAGGAAGTCAAGTTTGACTGGGGAACCGGGTCGACGATGAAACTTGCGCCCGACGATCTTTCGGCCACCACGAATCCGGTTCGCCCCGTTCCGGTTCCCGGTGAGTACGAATTGACTTAGAGCAAACGCAAACGCGTTTTTCAGACGACCAATACGGAGACCAAAAGGGTTTCTATCACGTTGATAGAAACCCTTGTTCTTGAATGCAGTCACCCGGGTGCAGCGAGTACTTCACCCGCGCCGGCCGCCTCCTCATTGACCTGTTCGGTCAAGCTCAACGGCACGACGGGATTTGATCCGGCTGGCGCTTTCCTCTACCAGTGGCCGCCACGCGGCAAGATGATCGCCGGGACAATTGGCCTCGGATACACGACCGCCGACAATGGGGCGCTCGTGATTTATTACGTCAACGAAGTTCCTGACAACGGCGAATGCGAAATGGGCGCTGACGGCCAGGGGATGATGTTCAACGACGGGCGGCGCGGGCTGCTGCCGAACGGGGACGTTTTACTTCCTGATTCCGGTGCTCGACGGCTTCAGTCGTTCCATCGTGCCCGCGCACGATCGAAGAAGCGATGAAACGAGTCACTGATGATGTTGAGCATTACAATAACGTTCGGCTTCACAGTGCGATCGACTACGTGACGCCGGCCGACAAGCTTGCCGGTCGAGCCGGAAAGATCGTAGATGCTCGCGATCGAAAGCTTGAAGAGGCCGGAGAGAATCGTCGCGCGAAGCGACTGGCTGCTCGTCGCAGCGAAGTTGCAACCCTGGCGGGTTAGCGATACGTTAAAGAAAGTTGTTTGGAGGACAGGGCTCTGCTGAGGAGCAACCCGAGCGCCCAACAATCGCTGAAAACGGAAGTCGAGCGATGCTTCGGTGTCGCTCACTTCACTTCCGATTTTAGCCCCAATGCGAAAAACCTTCTCCGCAGGATGCGGAGATCTTCGTCAGCAGGAGACTTTTTTACTTCACCGGCTCAGATTGAAATTCCATTTACCGCTGAACCAGGACACCTGTGCTTCGGTTTTGAGAAAACCCGGTTGTACGTCGTCGTTAGACGGAAAGGGCATTCTTTTCATTGGTTACCTCGATGGCCGGAGAGGAGATTGGCAAACCCCTTGCTTTGGCGCGATGACGGATTGAGCGACCACTTCTTGGGCGCAGACTACCAGTCCCGGATTCGGGCAAGAAATGCTCGGCGTTCCCGGGCTTGTTTGCGCGACGCGGTCTGTTTGCGTGTTGGCATTTCCTTGACAAGTGCGGTCGCTGAACGCTGTTGCCCTGCATCTTGAATGGCGCGGCGAACCATCGATTTGTTGTCGATATATATCGCAACGTCATCAGAACCGCGTGAAACCGTAACGTAGAACTGCTTCGCGTTGATTGCTGGAAGTGATTCCGAACACCGTGGTTCAATACGAATTCGACCAGCGACATATGGTCAGGGACGCTGATATTGTTTCGCTTGATCAGCTGGATTGTCTCGGTGATTTCGTCGCGTCGCGCGGCAGCTTTCGTTTCGCTCTTTGTTCCGACAGACCGTTAATATCGCTTCCCGTCAATCCGAAAGACGACGTGAAAAACTCCAGTTGGTTCTTGTTGAAGTGATGCCATTTTCAAGTTTCCGCTGATAGGATTTGTACGGTCAAACCTATGCCCAACGCCTGGTCGTGACCAGCGATGCAAATTCAATGGAAACCCAACAATGTCACTTGTTGTGTCACTTGTCCACAGTGACATTGAAAAAAGGACTTGCGACCGATCGTCGTAAGTCCTTTAGCAGTAAGGTGCGGACGAGAGGACTTGAACCTCCACGGGGTTGCCCCCACTAGAACCTGAATCTAGCGCGTCTGCCAATTCCGCCACGTCCGCGAATATTACAGCAAACCGTTTCGAGCCTGCTGCGGCAGCACAATGTTATACGAAAACCGGACACGCATCTTCAAGTGCAAGTTCGCGGATTCGCCTGACTCCACGCACTCTCGTCCGGCTTGCTCGATTTGCAACGCTCCGGCCAACATTTTGACTGCCCGTCCGAACCGGTTCGTGGCAACGGCTCTCTTGTTAGGATGTGTTCAATATCGGACATCGCAAAACGACCGGCGACTGGACATTTCGTAAAACAACAATGGCTCCGGACCCAATGACCCCTGAACAGTTCGCCATCGAAGCCACAAAGAAACTGCAGGCTGCCGGATATCAGGCGCTGTTTGCGGGGGGATGTGTGCGCGACGCGCTGCTGGGGCGCGAGCCGAAAGACTACGATGTCGCCACCAGCGCGCTGCCGGATCAGGTTCGCGATTTGTTCGGACACAAACGCACGATCGCCATCGGGGCAGCGTTCGGAGTCATCACGGTGATCGGCCCGAAGTCGGCCGGTCAAATCGAAATCGCAACATTCCGGCGCGACGGGGGATACGCGGATGGACGCCATCCGGACAGCATTGAGTTCACAGACGCTCGCGAAGATGCAATGCGGCGGGATTTTACAATCAACGGAATGTTCTTCGATCCCGTGACTGACGAAGTGATCGACTACGTCGGCGGGCAGGAGGATCTGAAACGGCAGCGAATTCGCGCGATCGGCGATCCGCACGAACGGATCGGGGAAGACAAACTGCGGATGCTGCGGGCGGTACGCTTCGCGGCAACCTACGAATTTGAACTCGAATCTGAAACGCTGGCCGCCGTGCAATTGCGGGCGGGCGAAATTCATGTGGTAAGTCCCGAACGCATTGGCAAAGAGCTGCGCCGAATGCTCGGATCGCCCGGCAGCAGTGTTGCGCTCGGGCTGTTGTTTGACTCAGGCCTGTGGTCCGAACTTTTTCCGGATAACGCGGTCAACCGGTTCCGTGCCATCGATGTACTGCGCGGGCTCGACCCGGTCCGGTTCGAATCCGCAGTCGCGGCAATTCTGATGATCGAAGATGAGGGAAGGATAGATGCGGGCAGGGTAGACGAAAGAGCTGCGGGTGGCGAACGCGCCGCTGACTCGCGGGTCGACCAGCTCAAGGAAAGATGGCGGCTGACAAATTCGGAAGCCGGTTCGATCAAGTGGATGATCGCCAATGTTGCACCGTTGCAGGCGGCGCATGCGCTACCATGGCCTGACGTTCAGCCGTTGCTGATTCACGCCGATGTTCGTGGTGCGCTGGCGGCAGTTGACGCGATTGCCGGCAAGGATTGCGAGGGAACAGCGTTCTGTCGCGAGCGGCTCGCTTGGCCTGAAGAGCAACTGAATCCGGATCCGCTATTGAACGGCACCGACCTGTTCGACATCGGCGTCACGCCCGGCCCGGACTTCAAACGCGTGCTTGACCAGGTGCGCAGGGAGCAACTGGACGGTCGCGTCAACTCGCGGGAAGAGGCACTCGCCAAAGCACGGGAAATTGCGTAGTGCCAGGAACTGCTTTCGCAGACAACGTCCCGCTCGGCAAGCGGGACGTACGTTGGCGTTCGTCAACGAATTAATGTTCTAGTCCAGCGGGAATTCGTCCTTGGCGACGTCTTTGCTGTAGAGCGGAAGGTATCGGTAGTAAACTTCCAGTGTCATGCATGCCAGTGATGTTGCATACAAACGACCGCCCTGAGTTGTGCCGTGACCGCCACCCTCAAAGTACCAGCTGCCGGCGGTGGGACCTTCTTTGGACTGGCTCTCAACGAGAAATTCTCTCATCACGCCGTTCCATTTTTTCCACTCGTCGCCCCCGTAATGTTTCATCGCCTGGGTGGCGTAGTAGTTGTAGTACATGTTGACGCCCTGACCGGAATTAGCGTCGGGCCCCTTTTCGCTCAAGTACTTGATTCCGGTGGTCAGCCCGGGATGGTTTTTGTCCCAACCCATATACATCCTGCACAGTAGACCGACTGAATTCAGCGACCGGTTTCCCCGCTCGCCACGTGGGGGCGCTGTCAAATATCCGTAGTAGGCACCGTATTCAGTTGAAACACTCTCAAGGAACTTTTCGGCGAGTTGATAGGTCCGCTTGTTGACCGTCAGTCCACCCATCTTGCCGCTTTTGAGTGCCATGATCTGCCAGCCAACTGCGGATGTGTCTCCTGCCTGGCGTTCCGAATATCTCCAGCCGCCACCCACGGGATCCTGTGCGATCTGAATATAGTTGAGAGTTCCCCGGGCATAGATTTTCAAAGCCGGGTCTTTGGTCATCGCATACGCTTCGCCGAACACGATTGCAACGAGACCGTGCGAGTACATGCTCCCGCCACCTTCGTTGTACGAAAATCCGTCGCCGCGGGCCTTGGCATTTTCAATCAGGAATTTTAAACCCCGTTCAACGTTTTCCTGGTATTCACCCTGCATGTGCGTTTCACCGCGTCCGAGAAACGGCAACAAAGCCATCGCGGTTGCGCCCATCCGGGCTTCTTTTAATTCGCCTGCATTGGGGCTGGTCCGGTGACTTCCCGGTCCGATCCGGTGGTCGAAGTTCCAGCCGCCGTCTTCGAGCTGGTGATCGGCAATCCATTTCAGGGCCAGCGAAACCGCATCCTCACTACCAGATGAACCGCCATTTTTTGCGAGCCCCTCATCGCGGCCTGATCCGGTTCGGCCACTCGTTTCATTGCTGACATCAGACGGGCTGAACTCCATTGACTCCATTTCGAATGTCTCTGGTGCAAACACGGTCCCGATGTCGGCAAGTTCTTCGACTTCGATACTGACCGGTTCGGTGACAATTTCCTGAGACTCCATCGGTTCGACTTCTTCTTCAAGCGTCTCTTCTAAGTCCATTTCTGTCAGATCTAGTTCGAATTCATCGACCTGTTCGGAATTGTCCTCACCAGCTTCCAAAGCAACGGTGCGCTCTTTTGGTGACGGCATGAACCAGAGTGCAAGTAGTACGATCAGTGCGATATGAGCGATGAAGCTGACCATCCAGCTCGGGACGACGTTGAAGAACAGAAACTTGCGGGTGGATTCTTCTTCGAATTCTTCCTCTTCGCCTTCGGCTGCCATCGGTCCGCCCGGATTTTTCATTCGGGGGTCCTGCGGTGGGCGCTGCCCCTGGCCGGGCCTTGGGGCAGAATTCGGTTGACGCGGGTTAGGACTCGGGTTGGACGGATTCTTGCTCATGAGTGGTCGTATCCGGCTTTTGAGGGAGGGTGGCCTGTTCGACTGTCGCAGCATTGGATTGTAAGCGGTTGCTATCTGGTTGTGTAGCTGAAAATCACGAAGCCTAGCTTTGAAAGTGACGTTTCTGCTACATTTTGCCGGTGTTTGGGGTCGCCTCGTTTATTGTCGTTTCGGTGCCTGCATGGCCCGTATGACGTCTCGCGATTTTTTATCTTGCCATCAAACGCTGAAACGAAATGATTGCCTCTAAAGCAGGGCGCAATTTGAGACTGTTGTAGCGCGAAAAAGAAGCGGATATTGTGCGAACAAACAAAACCTGAAGGCGGAAAACCAAGTTGACTCCAACCATTCAAGTACTGCCCGGATGCATCGAAATTGCCGGATTCTGCCGGGCTGAAAAAACGGCGGGAAGATCGGTCGGAATCGTGCCGACGATGGGCGCGCTGCATGATGGGCATCTGAGTCTTGTCCGGCAATCGATCGAGCAATCCGACGTGACCGTGGTCACCATTTTTGTAAACCCGACGCAGTTTGCGCCCGGCGAAGACTGGAAAAACTATCCGCGTTTGCTGGATGAAGACCTTGCGAAACTTGCGGACCTGGGAGTCGAAACAGTATTCGCGCCGCCGGCTGATGAAATGTATCCCGCCGGGTTTTCCACCCTGGTTCAGCCACCGGATGTTTCGCTGCTGCTGGAAGGTGAATTCCGCCAGACTCATTTTCGAGGCGTGGCGACGGTCGTGCTGAAGCTGCTGAACCTTGCTCAGGCCGATAAAGCGTTTTTCGGGCAGAAAGACTTTCAACAGGTACAGGTGGTCCGCAGGATGGTCGCCGATCTGAATGTGCAAACGGAAATTGTGATTTGTCCGATTGTGCGCGAATCGGACGGTCTGGCGCTCAGTTCACGAAACCGGTACCTCTCAGACGACGAACGCGCGCGGGCGGTTACGTTGAACAGGACGATCGCTCAGGTTCGTGAACAGATTGAAGCCGGCGACCGCGATGCGCATGCACTGATGTCGGAGATGCGACAGTCGTTGATCGATGGGTTTGGCGGAACGGGCGGCGTTGAAAGTATCGACTATGCGGTACTCGCCAATCCGGAAACGCTGCAGATCTATGACGAGGTCGAGTTACCGGTCGTGGCTCTGGTTGCCGCGAGTGTAGGAAAAACCCGGTTGATTGACAACTGTTTGATCACCGACCACTAACAAATACGAATGGGTCGGAGACAAGATTGTCCGATCGAACTTGACGGACTAGCGCGGAAGCAAAATGCATCAAACTCTATTCGTAACCCCGTCGTTCCTGTTCGATGGCTACCTGCTGGCCGGATGGTTTGTTATTGCCCTGGTGCTGCTTGGATTGACGTTGGCGAAAGGGAAGGGCGGTCGGAATGAAGCGATCGCCTTGCTGCCGTTCCTGATCATCGTCGGGCTTGTCATTCACTTTGTGCTGCCGAGTCTACAGGTGACGGGGTTTGATGCGGCGAACCCGACCGGCCCCGAAATTCCGCTTGGCCTGGCGATTCAAGGATACGGGTTTTTTCTGTTGACGGGCATTGTATTTGGAGTCGGTCTGGTCATGATCCGGTGCCGGCAGGTCGGGCTGAACACCGACCGTCTCCTTTCACTAGCGTTCTGGATGATTGTCACCGGCATCCTCGGCGCAAGAATTTTCTATATCGTTCAAAAGCGGGATCAGTTCACGTTTGATTCGATCACACAAGTTCTTCCTCAGCTGTTCGATATGACCAACGGGGGGCTGGTGGTCTACGGCAGTCTGATTGGCGGGTTTTTGGGAGCGGTGGTTTACTTGTGGCGAGCCGGTTTGCCACACGCGCGGATTGCCGACATCATCGTCCCCGGAATGGTGCTGGGACTTTGCATCGGCCGGCTCGGCTGTCTGATGAACGGCTGTTGCTATGGGGGCGTGTGCGAACAGAACTTGCCTGCGATCAGTTTTCCGCCCGGCTCCGCGTCGTACTCGGAGCAATTGGTCGATGGTGACTTGCTGGGAATTGAGGCGGGTTCGCGGTTGAGTGGAGATGCCTATCCGATCGTTGTCAAAAGTGTTGAACCGGACAGCCTCGCAGCAGATGCCGGAATCAAGACCGGCGACCAGGTTGGTATTTTTCCTCCGCCAGCCAAATTCCTGCGTGCGGTAAAACAGGATTCGCTTGACTTGATTGCGGACACGTATATCGAAACAAAAGGGACTCCGGGCGGTATACAAATTCCGGTTGGCAGTTTGCCTGATCGTTCGCTGGGAACACATCCGACTCAGGTCTACAGCTCGATCAATGCACTGTTTCTGTGTCTCGTGCTTTGGTTTTACTACCCGTTTCGACACGCTGACGGAGAAGTTTTCGCGTTGATGCTAATTCTTTATCCTGTCGCCCGTTTCCTTCTTGAGATGATTCGGATCGATGAAGCAGGTGCATTCGGGACGGCCTTCACGATTTCGCAGTTGGTAAGTATCGGTCTGTTTGCGATTGGCGTCTGCTGGTTCGCCAGGCTGCGAACGTCAGGCAAGAAGATCAAGGAATAGGAGGTAGAAAAAAGGGTTCAGTGTTCAGGATTGGTGTATCAACTAACGGATAAACGCGCTTGCGCGTCCGTTAATTATTCACAACTTGTTATTCCTTATTAATTATTCACCCCGTCATCTTCTCATCGGGCAACCCCGTTTCCCGTGTCACCGGCCCCGGCACTCAACGAAGCAACCAACAACGGCCCATTCTTTCCTACCGTGGTTTTGCCGGTATTGGCGGCTACAATGATGACAGCAGGTTTTCTGCCGGGGTGCGGTCAATCGCCGCAGGTTGCGAGTACAATCAGAAGTTCGAGAGGCGGAAAGAACCGGAAATTGCTGCATCGGGCATGCAGTACACCGGAAGATGGAACTTTCCATGAAACCTAACGTCGGAAATATGAACAGATCCGCCAAACAGGATGACGACCACCTGATCCGCCAGACTCTGGACGGTCAGCTCGATGCATTCGGCAACCTGATCACTCGATATCAGGACCGGTTGTACAGCAGCATGGTCTACGTTCTGCGCAGCGAATCCGAAGCCGAAGACGTTGTTCAGGATGCTTTCATTCTGGCAATGACCAAGCTCAGCTCGTTCAAGGGGAACAGCCAGTTTTACACGTGGCTCTACCGCATCGCTCACAACGTCGCGATTTCGCGAATCCGGCGACGCAAGCCAACGGTGTCGCTGGAAGCAACCGAAAACGCAACCCGATTTGACCTGCCCGGAGACGGGCCGGCACCCGATGACAGAATAGTCCGCGAGGAATCTGCCAGCGAACTGAAGATGGCGCTCGGTAAGCTGTCGGAGGAACATCGCCGGATTCTGATCTTGCGGGAAATGGACGAACTCGATTACGAGGCAATTTCAGAAATCCTCGACCTGCCTGTCGGGACTGTAAGAAGCCGCCTGCACCGGGCTCGAAACCAGCTCAAACAAACACTCGAAACAATCATGGCCGAACGAAAAACCGGCCCCTGGTAGCCGGCTCAAGCCAACCGGAACCATCCCGATTTTTATCGTCTCGATACCAAGGAAAAACTGACCGAATCCGTACCACTGCCAATCGCATTGTTTGCAGCGCAGGAATGTTGTATTGCAACAATACGCACACGGGTTCCGGTCTTTGACAGATCAATGCCTAACGCCTCGCAACACGAATTACTGCTCAATGCACTGGTCGACGGCCAGCTGTCCGGTCGCGATCGCGAAAAAGCGTTGCAGCTGATTGCCTCCGATCGCAAACATGCCGACTACGTTAACGAACTGAAATCCCAACGGGCACAGTTTCGTCAACTCGAGTCTCACACGCTTCCGTCCGGGTTCGCACGACGCGTTTTGAATCAGGCGACAATTGAAAATGCGTCGTCAGGCGTGAATGAAAGTGGCCGCGATCGGCGAGAATCGGAATTGCGAGACTCAGCGTTTTCCGATTCAACATCCAGATTGGACTACCGCGAAACCCTGGGCGACAACGGATCGCAATCAGCGAAACATCAAACGCACAAACAGAATTCCAGCCGTCGGAATTCGAGTCGATTCGCGATCGCCGCGATCGGTTCGCTCGCCGCTATGTTGCTGCTAACCCTGACCTTGTCACATCCCGAAAACGTTGCCGAACTCTCGGGCCGATCTGCTTCGGAAGCGGCACTATCCGATGAAGGAGATTCTGCAGGCGGGTTGGCAGAGTCAGCGCCAACCTCTGACGTTCCAGTTGATTCACCTGCGGAAATACATGACGGCTCAATGTCGTTTAAGGGTGATCCGGGATCGGTCGACGGTGCGCCGGCTGGTGGTTCTGACAATAAGGACCATGAATTTGACGATGACTTTGATTGGGCACCGGGCGCGGGTGTCGCAAATGGGATGGACCGAACAAATGAGATCGGAAATCTCGCTTCAAAAAGTGGCGTGATGGACGATCGTCCAGGTGAATCTTTCGATGAAGCGATGGCTGCTGGCAGCGAAATCGGGCTCGACGATACTGGGTTCGAGGCAGGAGTCCCGGATGCAATTGGATCGCTCGAATCCGATTCGCAGCGCGTCGATCGCGACCAAATTCTGGCCGACAGTTTTGCGGATAACATCCGGGCAAGCGGTAACGGTCCTTCCGCGATGAATCCGGCTCCGCAACTGGATGCAGCGTTACAAGACGTTGTCCAAGGCGGTGCGGATGCAAACTTGGAAAAGTTGGTTCCGCCTGGGAATCAAGCAGTCGCGGGATCTATCCAGTCAGACGCCAATGCGCAGCGGGCCGAGCAGATTGCCATTGCTCAGGAAATTGAAGGGCGGAATGTCGACGAAGTGCTGTTTGTTAGTGTTTCAAACCGTAGACAGCTGCTTGAAATTCAGAACGTGTTCAATCAAAACAATATCTTATTGATTCTGGGTCAGACGGCAAATGCCGGATCTGGCTATCGGGGACAACCGGCACAGTCTGATGATTCAGGACTTGATCTGCTACGTGACAGTTTTGAAGCGGTTTACGTGAAGGCGACCAGCCGCCAGATGCAAAATGTTTTGGCCATGTTACCTGCAGACATTGTAACTTTTCGGGTTCCTTCGGAATCGGGAATGCAACTGGAAATGCAGTCGGCGCGGGCAAACCGGGATCAAGGGATGCAAACCAATGCCGATCCCTTGACCGGAAATGAATCGGCGCACCATCAGTCCAAGGGCATGGCTCCCTCGGTCAACGACATGTCTTCCGGCGGAATGGGTGCTGGTGGAGGCGGTCGACGTGTGCTTGAGCATCAAGCGTATGGCCATTCTGTTCCGAGCAACCTTGTGCTGCCTCGCGGAAGCACCGCCGCCGATCGCCAAAAAGAGGCGTCAAAACTGGGGCTCGGCAGTCTATTGCAAAGGCCGGCAACATTGGCCGAGAAAAAAGGCGGTCAGGAAGAAAGCGTTAACAACGAAGAAAACATTGACAAAGTAGACGGCTTTGAAGGAAGCCTGCGCGCGGAAAATGTTCAGCAAGAAGCCGAAGAGAGCGTTGACGCTCCGATCCTGCGGCGTGGTGCCGACGGAATGACCGACGAAGTGAAGATGAGCCAGGAAATGATTGATGAAGAAATGAGCGATCAGGACGACCGGCCACAATCGTTTTTTCTGGTCTTTCAAATCACTGATGAGGGGACGAGCGGGGAAGCTGGCAGAGCTGTTCCAATCGAAATGTTCAATGATTCGTTCGATTCTGACAATGTCGCGGAGCCGGCGGACCGGTAGACCATCTCTATTTTTCGCGAGATCCCGCCGCGTTTTCAGTCGGAGAAGCGAAACGACTGATCGGAACCCGCCGCGCTAGCAAGGCCGGGAAGCGAAGCGACCGAAGCTCCCAATCAATGTCTAGCCTACGCGTGCCCGCTTGAATCGGAAAACTTCTGAAACCCGGCTCCAATTGAGGCATCCATTTACGGCTTCTCGCCTGATTCGACCAACGTTGAACAGGTTTTCCACCAGGCTGATCCGCACATCGTATCGAACTGGGAATCGGATTTTTCGGACCGGGAAAACTTCAACCTCCGGCAACATTCGTGTTTCGTCCGGTGATTCTGGGCTATTGTTGTGATCCATGTTCGGGCTTCGAATTCAGCCCGGAATCGAATCGAGAATCTGCTTTTCTGTTCCCGATCAGGCGTTACCTTTAAGCCCGCTGGACCACGCAGACTTAACCGCGATCGAAGTCCGGCCCATTAAACAACTCGAAACTCGAAGCGGAGAAACGCAACGGATGCCGGAAAAAAAGGAAGCCGCAACAGACACGATGGCAAAGGAAAATTCAACATTTTCGCTGGACGCAGAAGCGATCGATTGTTCCCAGCCGTTTATCGGTCGCTGGAACAAACTGATTAGCACAACCAACTGGGATAAAGGCGAAGTCATTTCGCAATGGCGATCGGCCTTGCGTGATTCCGGCGAACCCGCATCTAGTTGGAGTGATGAAGCCTGGAGCCAGCTGGTCGGTGGCGTCACATCTCAGCACGTTGGGCGGTTACGGCGGACTCACGAACGGTTCGGTCAGACGTTCCACGATTACAAAGGACTTTTCTGGAGTCATTTTTACGCAGCACTCGACTGGGACGATGCGGAAATGTGGCTCGAAGGTGCGGTTCAAAATGCCTGGTCGATTTCCGGAATGCGCCATCAGCGCTGGGAGGCACTCGGCAAACAGGGGGATGCTCCATCGGATTCCGACATCGTTGAAACCGAAACAGCGGAAGAAACCCAGTCGCTGGCGTTGTCGGACAAGGCTCGTGATAACGATCGCGAGTACATTGAAGGGCCGCGTCACGAAGGTCCGGATTTCGGCGATGAAGAGCGTTCATCGGGCAAGTCAGGCAACGGTGATGATGAATACGAGGATGCCGATCCGCCCGGGGCAAACAAGCCCGGCGTACGGCTTTTCGAATCGTTCACAGATCTGCCTGAAGACGTTGCTGCGGCTTCCGATGCATTCAAAGTCGCAATCATCCGTCATCGCGCCGGCGAATGGGATGAATTTCCCCGTGCCGATTGCCTCGGTCTGCTGGACGCTTTGAAACAATTGGCCAAGGCAGACGAAGAGTGATGATGACAACCACGGTTGGTCGCGATTTCAGACCAACCCGTTAGATCATTTTCACGGTTTTGTTCGTCGTTCCTGCTCCAGCCGGAATCGTTGTCTCCGGGCTTTTAACGCTCCGGCCTCCGTGTGATATCCAGCCGAACGTTGACAGCGCAAAGATCTCGGCGGTCGTCGGGCTGGATGTGGAATTGTGATTGTTCGTCTGCGCTGAAGGTGAGTACGAAGTGTTCGCTTTCAAGTTCCTGCGGCGTACGCGGATCAGCCGCTAGAGCATGAATGGCAGCGGGAATCGCGTCCGACTCCCACGCAGTCAATGCCTCCGTTGGTTTCATATCGTCCGGATCCAGATCGATTGAATTCGGAGCCGGCGCAGCTGCTTCAAGGGACGGCAGATTCATCAAAGCACGATCCAGTTTTTCGTCGTTTTCGATTGCGTGATGTTGTTTCAAGTTCCAGCGGTCTCCCGTTCCCAGCAGAGTCAATCGAAGGTTCTGGCGCGCCGCAGTCTCATCTTCGTTCGCTTCTTGTGCATCATGCCGAACGACTTCCCGACGGTCGATGATCAAGACGCTATCCGGCCCGATCGCGTTGAGAATGGGATTCCCGATGCCGAGTGTAACGATTACGGCTGCATCTTCTTCGACGCCAAATCCAAACAAAGTATCCGTCGTTTCTATCGCAACAATCAAACGGCCCATTCGACCGCGTTCGAGAAAATGCTGATCAATCAAACCATACGGAAACAGCCCCATTCCGGTTTTGATTTCAACACCCGCTTCGTTGACACCTTCTTCATAGACTCCATTGAGCAGCGAATCTTCCGAACGTTTCGCAACTTCGGGATCGTCGGCACGATTCGGATCGTCCTCAACAAGCCTGACAACATCAAACGTGTGCCGCGTCGCAACTTCCTGAAATGCTTCCGCTGTACCCGGACCGGATTCGTCCGGAATACCGGACGCGGTCGGCAGAATAACCACACAGCCAGGTTCGCCTTCATTCGAATCGACGCATTCGAGAAACATCGAGTATGCAGGGCCAGAGCTGATCTCGCCGCCACCGCCCGCAATAAACAGAGTTGGCGGGTGCTCAGGCTGTTGCGCACAAGCGTGCGAACAAAAACCGGTAACAAGGACGATCAGGAAAATGCAATTGATTCTTAGCAATGGACTCGTCCCCAAAGTTATTGTTCAACAGATGAGTATCAGCATTCGTTTTGAAGGCCTGAATGCACGCTCTATTTTGAAGCGATCCGCGCGACGATGCTAGCTGACATTTGCTGTCGTTTCCTGTTTTGTTTCTGCGAGAGACAAGCTGTTTCTCCATCTTACATCTGATCCGGCTTTCGGGTTGTTATTGACGGTTCGCGACGATCTCGGCAATATGCCGCCGCAAAATCACATTGCCTCGCAACTCCTCATGCCGGGAAGTATTTCACGGATGAAAGCTTTCTCTCGCGCGATCCTGTTATCGCTGCGCTATAAATGGACCATCATCGCAGCGTTTACCTGTTCGCTGTTGATTGCGCTGCTTTGGAGTGCGGGCATCTCTACGGTCTTTCCCGTCGTCAAGATTGTCCTGGAAGGCGAAACGGCGCACACATGGGTCGCTTCGGAAATCGAGAATGCGGAAGTCCAGTGTGAAGCTGCAAAGCAGGATGTTGCCGACCTTGAGCAACAGCTTGCTGGCGCGATCGACAAGGAGGCTGCCGTCGCGTTTCGGAACAAGATCGATTTGAAAGAAAAGCGGATTGCGGGCGAGCAGAACGCGATCAGGAAGTTTCAGGATTTCAAACCGTGGGTCGACAAGTACGCGCCCCGCACCGGCTTTCAAACGCTGGTTTATGCGATGATCTTCCTGCTGATTACGTCAACGCTCAAAGGGATCCTGCTGGTGATAAGCTCCGTGCTTGATGCGCGGGTTGCAAACAAAACCGTGATGGATCTGCGCCGGATTTACTACCGCAAAGCGCTTGAGCTGGACCAGTCCCGACTGGACCGGATGGGCACGTCCCGCATGATGACACATTTGTCTCACAACATGCAGATGGTCAGCGCGGGATTAAAAATATTTTACGGCAAGTGCATTCGTGAACCGCTGAAGTTGATCGTCTGTCTTTCGATTGCGGCCTACATTTCTTTGCCGTTGCTGCTGATGTCGTTGATTGTCGTCCCGGCCGGTGCGCTGGTGATTCGAGGACTGTCACGACGGATGAAAAAAGCGACGCAGTCAGAAATTCAGGGGATGGCTGATGTCTTTCAAACGCTGATTGAGACGTTCAAAGCGATCAAAACCGTACGAATTTTCAACCGTGAAACGACCGAGCGCCGCAGATTCAAGAGCAACGCTGGAACATTGTACCGGATGTCGCTGAAAATTTCGTTTTATGATTCGCTGTTGCGACCGATCAGCGAACTGCTCGGAATCGTCTCAATCGCCTTGTCGTTGCTGGCCGGAGCTTATCTGGTTCTCAACCACGAGACGCACCTGTTCGGCATTCAGGTCAGCCAGCGACCGATCGACGCGAGTACATTTGTCTGGTTTTACACGATGCTGGGCGGTGCGAGCGATCCGGCTCGAAAAATGAGCGAGGTCGTCAACGTGATTGTGCGTGGAGGAACGGCTTGCGAAAACCTGTTTCGGGCATACGACGTAGACGGCAAAGTCTGCACTCCTGAAAATCCGGTCGCGGTACCGGTGCACTCAAAAAACATCCTGTTTGAGAAAGTGACGTTTCAATACAAGCAGGGCGAGCCGGTTCTTAATCGAATCAATCTTGAGATTCCGTTCGGTCAGGCAATCGCAATCGTCGGTGGAAATGGCAGCGGCAAGTCGACCTTGGTCAATTTGATGACGAGATTTTACGATCCGAAACGAGGCAGCATTTATCTTGATGGCATCGATCTGAAAGATATGAGTCCTAAGAAACTAAGACGGCAGATTTCGTGGGTGACTCAGGATGCGGTTTTGTTTGATGGAACCATTCGCGACAACATCGCCTATGCCGATCCGGACGCGACTGAGGCGGATATTCTTGAAGCAGGTCGGATTGCCAGCGTCTCAAATTTTGTTGAAACACTCAAAGACGGTTACGACACGGAGGTGGGCGACGACGGTTGTCAATTGTCGGCCGGTCAACGTCAGCGGGTTGCGCTTGCGCGAGCAGTTCTGGCCAATCCGCGAATTTTGATTCTGGATGAAGCGACCAGCCAGATGGACGGTCGAACGGAATCCGAAGTCCACGAAGCGTTGAGTGAATTTCTGAAAAATCGAACGACTTTTATCATCACGCATCGGGCAAGTTCGCTGGAACTGGCTGATCGAGTGGTCGTGATGCGGGCCGGAAAAATTGTCAGTGACAGTTCGGTGGAGCAAGCCAGGCAGTCGTCGGCAGCGTTTCAGAATCTATTTGCGGTCAAGCCGAAGCGACGCTCTGCATAGCGTTGATTGCTGAATTCGTTACCGAGGCTGAGGTCACGTTCAATGGCAACTACTTTTGATTGCGAAAGCGCACCTGGGCGAACTTGGCGACTGGGACAAGGTAGAGTTAGGAAACGAAAAGGCGCCGAATTCGCGGAGAAGAAGTTGGAGTTGCCTGTTCAGCCGAACTCAACATCTCAGTGCCCTCCGCGACTCCGCGTTTCAATTCAGGAATCGTAAAATCGGCTACCGGCTCTGGTATCACAATTGACGCTAGCACTGCTCGTGTGATCCTCTTCGCCCTTCAAATTCCCCGCCGAACTTGCTACTTTCCCGCCGACAAATCGGTTCGGATCGCGGCATGGAAACTCTGCTGGCAAGCCGTAACGATTGGCGAAGCTGTTTCGATTAATCAGGGAATATTTTGACTATCACGGGATTGGTTCGAATCTGATCCCATGCCGCATCCGATAAGTGAGTGTGCGGGTTTGTCAAAGATTAACGATCGGGCGGACCTTGCAATCAAATTTGCAAGGAAAAGACGATCCGGATTCCTTTGTCAGCAGAATATGCCGTAAGAGCAAAAACGGAGTTACTAACGTGGGGGTTCTCTCAAAAATGTCGCGAGGTGGTCTGAAGATTTTCAGGGGCTCCCGTCAAAAGGAGCCGCAGCGCCCTTTGCAGCGACGTGTGCTGTTCGTTTCGCACGAAGCGACGCGGACCGGTGCGCCCATGATCATCCTGAACGTCCTGCGTCATTTTAGTGAACGTTGTGACATTCAGTGCGAGACGATTCTGCACAACGGTGGACACCTTGCTGCGGAGTTCGGACGATACTCGACGGTCGATTGTTTGAATGTTGCCAGGAAATCGAGCGATGATCTGCAAAAGAAAATTCGCAAGATCGTTGGCCGGGAAAAGAACAACCATCCCATGCTGGCTGTCTGCAACAGCATGGAGTCGCGGTTCATTTCCAAAGAACTTGCGGAGCTGAATATTCCTGTCGTCTCGCTTGTCCACGAACTCCCGTCCTCGTACGCCGAAGAGGACTATCAAAACATGTATGGCAGCTCGAGCCGCGTTGTGTTTCCAGTACACGCGGTTCGTGATGCGGCTGACGCTAAGACACCGGTCCCTGCGGGCATGGGCGTGGTGCTACCGCAGGGCTTGTTAAAGCCGGACTTCGGCACGGGGATCACACGCCAGAAAGCTCACGCTCAAATTCGCAATGAATTGAATCTGCCTGAAAACACTTTCATTGTGCTCGGCTGCGGGACGCTTGACCTTCGCAAGGGGATCGACCATTACGCTGCTGTCGCACGGAAAGTCGTAGAGATCAACGCTCACGGCGAACGGCCTATTCACTTCGTCTGGGTGGGCGAAGGCCCGCGCTGGACGCATTCTCCATTTCACTACGTGCAACTGGACGTCGACAAAACCAATGCCCGGAACTACGTTCACTTCATCGGTGAACGCGAAAACGTGGAACCTTATTTTGTCGGCGCGGATACGTTTCTGATGTCATCCCGTGTCGATCCGTTTCCATGCGTCATTCACGAAGCGATGGCAACCGGTTTGCCGGTAATTACTTTTGCAGGCAGTGGCGGTGCTCAGGAAGCAGTAGATAAAGGAGCCGGATTTGTGGTTCCGTTTGCCGACTACGATCAAACCGCGAACATCATCCGGATGCTCGCCACGCAGCCGGAAGTGGCTGAGGGCATTCGCGAGCGGTCGCGTGAACGCGTCGCCACTCGATATCGTTTCGAGGACTACGGTGATAAATTAATCGATCTTTCCGAGAGCGTGATTAACCAGAAGATTCGCGGAGTTGCTCCGGCTTCCTACCTGCGAGCCGCCTGATCGCAGGCAACTATGTCGAAAGATGCTCAACGGCCAGCGCTTTGAGGCGTTTGACCATCGCGAACAGACCGTTGCGGCGCTGGGGACTGAGATGCTGGTTGAGGCCGAGTTGCTCAAAGAAACTCTGCGCATCGTTTTGTACGATTGCTTCAGCTGGCTGGCCGTCAAAACAGGAAAGCAGCGTAACGATCAGGCCTTTGACAATGATCGAATCGCTGTCGGCCCGTATGTGAATTCTAACTTCGCCGGATGCGTCCGGCCCGGCTCGCGTGGACAGCCAGACTTTGCTCATACAGCCGTGGACGACGTTGTCCTCCGTTTGTAACTCCACTGGAAATTCAGGCAACTCGCGGCCGAGATCAATCAAAAGATCGTAGCGTTCGTCCCAGTCTTCAAGCTCCTGGAACTCTTCGATTAATTCGTCGGTTGTCGGTGGAAATTTCGGCATCGGTTGCACAGCGGATATCGATAGTCTCATGCGCGCGGAACACAGCCCGCAGTTACAAAGTTCAATCGTAGTAAAAACGCTGCAAATGGGCAGTCGAAACGCGGAATATGCGCGAAATTACTACCCAGCCGATAGCCGACACTTCTTCCTGGCGATCGCCCGACGGCTAAGTTGCCGATCCACATTTATCGGCATTGAAATACTAGCGCTGGTCGGCTGCCACTTTCCGTCTCGAAACGCGCTTCAACGGCTGCTCGCACTGCATGATTTCCTGTGCGAGTGAACGATAATCCTGCGCTCCGTTGCTGGATGGAGCGTACTGGAAAATCGAACGTCCGTGGCTCGGTGCCTCCGCGAGCCGGATGTTACGGCGAATTCGCGTGTCGAAACTGAACGCCTCGGACCATGGTGATTCCCGTTCCTGCTGGTCGAGGAAGAATTGATCGACGTCGTTGACGATTTCGTTGGCCAGCCGTGTCCCGCTATCAAACATGCAATAAATCAAATTGCTCAGTCGCAGTCCCGGATTCAGCCGTCGAGCGACCAGATCGATCGTACGCAGAAGTTTGCTGAGCCCGTGGAGTGCAAGAAAATGCGGCTGTAGCGGCAGGAAGACTTCATTCGCAGTCGTTAAAGCGTTGAGCGTAAGAACGCCCAATGACGGCGGGCAGTCGAAAATGATGTAGTCGAATTCCTCGGAGACTTCTTCGATTCGGTCGCGGAGAATAATCTCGCGTCCAACTTCCCCAGCCAGTTCCATTTCAGCAGCTGCTAAATCGATATGCGATGGCGATACCCAGAGGTTGTCATCGACTTGATGCCTGACCTCGTCCAGGTGGACTTCCTCGGTCAGTACCTCGTACATCGATGGCACCCCCTCTTCCAGCGCGAAACCAAGATGCAACGATGCATGGGCCTGCGGGTCGAGATCGATCAGCCAGACTTTTTTTCCGGCTTCGGCAAGAGCAGCGCTGACGTTGACGGCGGTCGTCGTTTTCCCAACTCCGCCCTTCTGATTGATGATCGCGATTCTACGCATCGGGAAACTCCATTTTCCGTTCGGGAGACTGCATACGCGTCTGAATGGCTGCATGGAGTATATGGCAGGTGGCGGATTTTCTACTAGTGCGTAATGGCCGGTGCTAGCAAACGCGATCTGTTCGGAAGACAGGCATTTGCAGCTGTGATTCGCTGACCCGCAGGGCAGTTTCCCGGCGGCTCCAACGCGGCCGTCGGTTGGAAGCCAACGCGACAGCGGGGAATCAAAGCGACCGAGCCGGTCCGGCATCTTGCGATGGGAACCGGAAAATTGGTGAACGTTAGCTAGAAGCCAACGCTACGCTTACGCATGACCTACGCGACGTCGCGTTGTTGGCGGACGTCTTGCGACGTATCGCACATTTGGTCGTAGAGTCGCTTCCACGTTCGCAGCAGGCCGTCGTACCGATGAACGACTTCATCGCGCAGCCCCTCAAGCGCCTCTGTTTTGTCGTTGTCCGCAGCGGCAAGATCAAGTTCAGTCACGATCGAGCGCGTGGCCAGCTGAGAATCAATCAGTTCATTCTGGAGTTCAATCAGATCAAACTGAAACGCCTGCAAATGTGACTCGCGATCGGCAAGGTCCTGCTGACCGGCGGTGATCATTTTTTGTTGCTGTTGAACGTGGCGTTCGAAGTTCCAGACGCGCACATGATGACCGGCCTCACGTTCGACCAACTCTTTTTCCTTGAGCTGTAGAAGTTCGACAAGTTGCCGGCTCTGTTCCAGAAACGCTTTGTGTGTGATGGTTCGTCCGGTCAGTTGCTCGATTTCGATCCTGTCGGTCAGATTGTTCCGCGCCGCAGGCAGTTCCGGATTCGAAACTGTTTCGGTCGGTGCGACCTGCGGAGATCTTTCGGAGTGAAGTTTGACGGAGAGAATGGCAGCGTCGTCGAACATTACATTCTCGAAACTCGTAGCGCCGGTTCTATCTCCAACGTCGAATTTACTTTCACCGGGCGAGCCGGGATCTGAGATGCACTTTTGTCGATCGAACCGGAATGTCTGTCCATCGAGGTGTTTGACGGCGTCGGCAAGGTTGGCAGTACGAACTGAGTTGCCTGCAGAATTAACCTGACTCATCACTGGAAACTCGCTGATAAATTGACGGGTGCGTGTTCAGATGATCGGCGGTTTTATTGCTGCGGATTGAATGTTGTTGGAGGACGACGATTATCAGTTGTGATTCTGACCAGCCAATGTCGGGACCTGACAGCCGGTCTTTACGGGTTAGGCGGAAGGAACGTGTCGCAATTCCGTCGAGGTCTGTTAATTTGTGCGGAATTGCCGGTTTGTCCCGAGAGCGGACTGTGGGAATAGATGGCGTTGAGGCTCAGACCTTGAATGTGCCAATTCGGCATGAAACAATAGGCCTCCCCGCTGCGTGTTGTGCCTGCGCTTTTTTGTGTTGGTCGGCGCGGCTGTTCAAATTAATGGAAGACCGTAATGAGAATTGAACCCCTTGATGACAAAGTGGTCGTCAAGCGAATGCAAGCCGAAGACAAGACCTCAGGCGGAATCGTTCTGCCCGACAGCGCTCGCGAAAAACCTCAGGAGGGCCGGGTACTGTCGGTCGGACGAGGCAAAATGTTGAACAATGGAGATCGATCGAAGCCGCAAATCAGCGAAGGTGACCGGGTCCTTTTTACCAGTTATGCAGGTACCGAAATCGAGATGGAAGACGGCCCGATTCTGATCATGAACGAGTCGGACATTCTTGCGGTAATTTAGGCGCAGGCGGAAATTTACCACTTTTGCGAGACAGCAAAACAGAATCGCAATGCGAACGTCAAAGCTTCGGCAAGAAAACAGAAACCCGTTGCGTTAGCAAGGACGCGGGAAATCGCCTCACCGCGAGCATTGGAGCAACGCCGAATTCGAGTTTGCCCCGAGCAGCTTTGGTTCTAGAATTACCAACGCATCTGTCGTGGCTCGATCCGCAGGAAGACTGACATTAATCCCAAACCAAGGAACAAACCATGCGACGAATCTGTAAATTGAGCCTGGCATGTTTATGCTCATGTGTCGCCTGTTCCGGTCTTCTCTTTCAATCCGCGACTGGCTTTCAAGACAGGCCAATTCAAGATCCCGCGATTCAGGATCGAACAACGGAGTTACCGCAGGTCGTCCCGGCGATTCAGGAGGACAACTCGCTGATTGACGATGTTGTTGATCCGGCGATCGCTGCTGATCAGGATGTCGCGGAAGTCGATGCTGCGATCTATCAGCAGACAGTTGCAGCTGGAATCGACTACCTGATTCACAAGGGGCAAGCAGAAGACGGCAGCTTTACCAAAGATCACGGTCCGGCGGTTACGGGCATGTGCGTCATGGCTCTGATGAAGCACGGTTTGCCAGTTGAAAGCGTGCCGGTTACCAGGGGGCTGGCCTATCTTGAGCAATTCGTTCAGGAAGATGGCGGTGTTTACAATCCCGGCGGAACGCTTCGCAACTATGAAACCAGCGTTGCAATCATGTGTTTTGTCCAGGCAAACGCCGATGGAATGTACGACCAGAAGATTGAACGAGCGGTTGGATTTATCAAAGGCCTGCAATGGGATGAAGGAGAAGGGAAGGGCCTGGATAGTCCATTCTATGGCGGGTTTGGCTACGGAAAACACGCGCGTCCGGATCTGTCCAACACGTCATTCGCTGCAGATGCATTGGAAGCGGCCGGCGAAGATCCCGACAGCAAAGCGATGCAAAACATGAAAGCGTTCTTGTCCAGGTGCCAGAACCTTCAAACCCCTGACAATGCAGAAGAATTTACTCAGGATATCAAACCGGATGACGAGGGTGGAATGATCTACACCCCGGTAGGTCCCGAGTCAAAGGCGACATGGGACGAAGAAAACGAAGGTGGCGCTGTTGAGGGAGGCGCTGTTGAAGGAGTCGACGGTGAACCTGGTAACGTCGACGGTGAAGATCTTGGTGCACAGCCGGATCAGCAAAAAGATGTTGGCGGTCTTCGCAGTTATGCTTCAATGACTTACGCGGGACTCAAGAGTCTTCTCTATGCAGGACTTGAGAAAGACGACCTGCGTGTCCAGGCAGCTCGTGACTGGATCTCCCGGCACTACGATTTGCAATCGAATCCGGGTATGGGCCAGCAGGGACTTTATTACTACTACCACGTTTTCGGCAAAACGCTTGATGCGAACGGTGAACGCCTGATCGTCGATTCAGACGGAGTGGCTCACAACTGGCGTGCAGATCTTGTACTCGAATTGCATGCAAAACAGCTTGACGACGGCTCATGGGTGAACGAAGCGGATCGCTGGTACGAAGGTGACCCGAATCTCGTGACTTCGTATGCACTCCTGGGGTTGGAATATTGTTCGCCCGATAAAGACAAGTAAAATAAGGCGAGACAAGTTGCGCGCCAGTCCGCTCGTTGAAGTTTGTGTTGCCGACATAGAGTTTGCTCGCGCTGCAGTCGCGGCCGGAGCGGACCGGCTGGAGCTCAATTCGCGGCTGGACGTTGACGGGCTCACACCGTGCGACGAACTGGTTCGCCTTTGCGTTGCGGAATTCGATATCCCTGTCATTGCAATGGCGCGGCCTGATTCGGGAAACAACGGCTTTGAAACCGCCGGCTTTATCTACTCTGATTCCGACTGGCAGCGGCTGACTGAAGATGCTCAGAGGATGCTGGATCTGGGAGTTGCCGGAATTGCAGCCGGACCTTTAGCCAAAGGCGGAAATCCGGATGAGCACCGCGTCATGCATCTGCGCGAAATGTGTGGCGATCGCGAACTGGTTTTTCACCGGGCGTTTGATGTGACGACCGACTGGCGGTCTGCCTTCGAGACTCTCATTGACTGTAGCGTCGACCGGATTCTGACCAGCGGCACGGCGGCAACGGCTGTGGAAGGAACGGGGGTCTTGCGGTGGATGGTGGATCAGGGCGGAATCGAAATTCTGCCGGCCTGCGGAATCACAGCCTTGAACGCCGAATTGGTCATATCCGAAACAGGCTGCGATCAAATTCACGGCAGTTTCTCTCGTTTGACCGCCGCCGGGACAGAAACCGGGTTACCACCCGAAATTGTCGTGGCGGAACTAGGACGGCTGGCGGAGCATTTTCGAAACGGCTGAATAGAGGTGTTCCACATGCAATTGGGATTTTGGGTTGACATTTCGAGCCTGATTCCCGATGATTCCCGATTCGAATTTGGAGAAAATAATGAAAATCAAGAACGGCGATACGGTTCGCATCATCAGTGGCAAGGACCGTGGAGTTTCCGGAAAAGTAATGTCAGTTGACAACGAAACGGGCAAGATCCTCGTTGAAGGTGTCAATATGGTTTATAAGCACGTGCGTCCAAGCCAGCGGAATCCACAGGGCGGACGACTGCACAAAGAGATGCCGATTCATGCCTGCAAGGCGATGGTTGTCGATCCGAAAACGGGTCAGCCGACTCGCGTCGGCTACCGTTACCTCGACGACGGATCGAAAGAGCGATTCGCTCGCAAGGGTGGAAATTCGCTTGGAGAGATCGCGCCGCCAAAACCGCAATACTCGAAAAAGTGATCGCGTACGTCCCGCTTGCCGCCCGGGACGTTGAGCCGGATTTGACTATTCATTGATTTGAACGAAACAGGGCAACGAGTTATTCGCACTCCACGTACCTTCCGGCAGAAGAGACGTACGGTAGTCACGATCAGTTCCTTGCTTCGCGGGCGGAGGGACCGGCAGGGCCAAGATCAATCGTGCGAATCGTCAGCTCATCTACCATTGCAGTACCGACGCCAGTTAAAGAAAGCGTCACATCCATATCGCCGTCGCTGGGCGCGGTCCGGTAAAGCGTTAACTCCTGCCAGCCGTGTGTCATCGGTATTCGCTCAGCAAGCTGGCGGCCTCCGATCGATTCGGTAATCATGAGTCCGTGGTGCGACCCGCGAATCGTCTCCGGAACATTGACCCAGCCGTGAATTCGAATCAACTGTCCGGTTCTTACTGCAACTTTGCCCGACGTAATCCAGACCGGAGTCGATTGCACGACTCCTTGAAATGAATCAGTGGGTGTCACGGTCAGCTTCAAGCCGTAATTTCCGTCGATCGTTGCGGTTTCCGACAATTCGACTTTCGTATTCAGTTCGTCCGATGCCAACCGGTGATTCTGCCAGCCGTTTTCTGTCATGTGATTCAGGTTTTCGAAATCGCCGCCGGCGAGGCCGTTCGGATTCCAGCTCGATTCTCCCAAACGGTCTGACAACTGCCAGTGCAGCGGAACCAGACTGACGTGTGACAGAAACGGTGTCGAGGTTTTTGATTTGAAGCGTCCAAGCGGGCCGGTCAGCAGTTCGCGGCGCGCCAAGGCCAGCCGTTCGTCTGCCCGATTGAGAAACGATACGCAAGTTGCCGGACTGTTACTCGATATCAGTTCGCTCGCCTTTCGCCACGCATTGACGGCTTCATTGAGTGCGCTGCTGGCGGCGACCTGCCCGCGGCCCATCCGGCCCATCTGGCCGTCAACCAGTTGCATAATTGCCAGCCACTGACGCGTCAGCTCTGCACGCATCTGCAACAACGTTTCACTTCCGGCCTGTTGTTGATAGCTTTGGCGCAGCCGGTTGATGACCAGCGGATCGTCGGTAAGAACCACGGCGGTGCAGAATGGACAGCTTTCAATCGTAACTTCCGCGCCGCCGTAATTTCGCAATCCGGGCAGCGGAACCAGCGATTCATCGCTGAGCATGTACGCCTGCCCGGAAAACGTTGACGCGTTGTCGCGGAAGTTCACAGACTCCAGCGGTGTATCGCCGGCCCAGTATTGTTCGTGATGGGTCGGTCTCTGGATCAGCAACAAACGCGACCGGTTTGTATTGATCGCAGTAACCTCGAGGTGATTGTTATTCAGCGGAAGAGTGCCGGTGACCGCGCCGCCCACCGCCCACGGCTCGATCTGATCGATATGGCGCAACGTCCACTGAATTGTCAGAACTCGCAATCGAGTCACAGGATCCGGCAAATCCAGCCGGTTGCGAGATGTGAATCGCAAACCGCGTGCACCTCCGGCAATCGCTTCATAAGCCAGAAACTTCATCTGCTGCGGCTCGACCGGCAGTGGAGGAACAGGCTGAGTTACCGCTGAAATCTGTCGGCTGATTTCGTTCGATAGTTCCGTCTGAACCATCGCCCAAAGCGGCCGCGAGTTCGATGTTGATTCAACTTTGGCTCGCAACCAGTCGCTGTAGGTGCTGGCGATAAAACTGGTTCCCAGAGGTTCGATTCCGGTTGCCAGAATATCGAGTTCGCGTGAATACATTCGCCACTCGGCATCGACACCGCCGACAATCGGGCGTCCGCTCCGCATGTCGCTCTGGCGGATTTCACGAATGCGTTGCTGGACATTCTGTAGCTCTTTTCCAGTTAGCCGGTGACCCGGTGACCAGGCCAGTACGCGATCGTAGGTAAATCCGATCGGCTCCAGTCCGGCTGACGGCGGAGCGGGGCAGACAATCCAAAGGTCGAGATCTTCGGCCTGTTGCAGTTGAGAAAGTGTCGCTGTCGCAGACAGTTCGATCGTGTTGAACCCGAGCGACTTCAGGAAAACAAACGGTTCATCATTGTATTGGACTATGCGCGGAAAAAACGGTGCGTTGCGGACCGTAAGCACCGTTCCCACCCGCGAAACCAGCGACGGTTGTTTTTGCTGAGATCCGGCAACGGGTTGTTGTGGCTTTCGACTTCCTGCGACAGGTTCGTCAAAAGATGCAGGACGAATCATTCGATCGACAATCGGATCGGACGGATCAGCACCGTTTTCATCAGGCGTATTTTGATTTGTCAGGCTAAGCGATTCAGGGGGAATTGATAGTGATTCGTTCGCCAGATTACGGGATTCGCGAATTTGAGCTTGCATGGAGGCAACGTCTGTCGGCGAATCAAGGCGAACAGCGCGGGCCATGCGATCAGCGTGCGCGATTCCATTAACGCGTAAATCATCCAGGCAAACCGTCAATTCGCCCGGGGAAGTGTACAAGTCGAAAACGACTTTGTCGATGTAGGCATTGTTTGTATCGACGGTCATGTTGTGATTTTGGCGAAGTGTCCAGACCCGTTCGCGAAGCTTGGCCGTGACGTTTTCAGGTTCGCCGCTGGAGTCCACGGTCAGATCCAGCGTCACCCAGCGATCAACATCCCGACAGACCGGTCCCGGAATCGTGATCTTCAAGGGACCGTCACCGTCAGGAGACCGTGTCCCCGGCAGAACTACCCTGGCCATCATCCGGATGCCCGGACGATTCGCTTTGATTCTAGCGGAGATCTTTAGTTCATCGATGACGAACGCCGGGGGCAGGTCGGCTGCCGCGAGAATCGTCGTCCCACTTCCGGTTTCAAAGTGAATTTGCTCAAAGCGGTTTTGTGCATTGGCCTCATTGGCGCGCATTTGGACCCAGGTCTTTTCCGGACCGTCACAATCAGTCTTGAACAACTCGAATGCTGGTCTGGCAGAATCAAACCCGTCATGAAACTGCGCGAACGCAGCATCGCAGTATCCGAGCAGAAAAAAAACGGCGGCCAGAGTGGCAGAACAAGCCTTCAACGATCTCTGAGAGCGAGCTGAGTTTTTGCTGAGCAAAACACCCGTTTGATTGCAAACATCCATTGGAATGACCAGTGCGGAATATCGGCTGGCAGGAGAAATGAAATGTCGTTGCTTTTTGGCAACATGTTGATCGCGATCGCGTTGCTGGAATTCAACGGCTAATGCAGATGATGCAAAAACGAGAACTGAATTCCAACTCAGGCTTTTAACAGGATCTCGGGACCATCACCAGATCAGCATGTTGCGTGTTGGCAACATGCAAATTACCACCCGGGAATGAAAGCAGTTCAACGATTCCCGCGTTTTGCCGAGCGAAACGCGAATTCTTCCGATTGCGGCCGGGGCATTGGCATCGAGTGTGCATTTCAATTCCTCCGTCACCGCAAACAAGTCCCCTCCGGCGACTTGACCCGCGCAACTGACCAAACATTGGATTCGAAACAAGGGATTCAAAAACCGGGACTCAACAATACAGGATTCACGATGAGCAATCGCATGGCACCTTCAACAAAAGACCAGCTTCCACTTGACCTGACGGATCTGATGAACGAGATCAACAAACTCCCCGAAGAGCATCGCGAACGTTTGAACCAGCCTCTCAACCGCGTCGTCGAATACACCCGCCGTCGCCGCCGGATTCTTAATTTGATTCAGGAAGCACTCAGCCAGCTGCGGATGGACATGAAGTATCTGATGTTTGACCTCGAAGCCACACGACGGGAACGGGACCACTACAAGAGTGCTCTCGATGACAGCCAGTAGGCCTGTCTGTCCGGAAATAATCCGGACGGGATCCCGAATACCGATGTTGTCTCCCTGCCGAGCCGATTCAGCGACTTCGCTGAATCGGCTGTTTTTGTCCCTCTACGGTTTCCAGGCATCGTGATTTCCCAGATTTAGCGCAACTGGTCCAGGGCCGAAGTTGCCCGGAAAACATGATTTGAATATCATAGAACCCACGTACCGCTTTCTGCATCGTCCTTCCGGCCTCCAATGCAGATCGACTCGGACCAGACCCCTTCAATCGTCAACCGCATTCCATCATTGATTGTTCCGGACTTTTCAGCACATGGCCGAGATTACAGCGGAACAACTTGCCCAGCGGATCTTCGAATGCCGTCTGCTCGAAACGGGAGAGATCGAGCGCGCTTTGGCGGATGCCGGCGGCCGCGGCATGTGCTCGTTCGAGGAATTCGTAAGTGTGCTGCTCAGAAAGGAACTGCTTACCAACTGGCAGCTTGACCGGTTGGTTCAGGGGCTCGTCCGGGGATACTTCTACGGGAACTGGAAAGTACTCTATATCGTCGGCTACGGAACATTCGCACGAGTCTATCGCGCGATCAACCGGGAGACGGGCGAATCGAAAGCGGTCAAGGTTCTGCGCAGCCGGTACAGCAACGACGAAGACACGCGCGAGAGGTTTACGCGCGAAGCCCGGATGGTGATGAAACTCCGGCATCCGAACATCGTGCCGATTCATGAAGTCGATGTGGAACGCGGCCGGAGCTATATGGTGATGGATTTTGTGGAAGGCCAGAATCTCCGCGAATACGTCAAAGCGCATCAGAAACTTGATCTCAACATCGCCATGAAGATTCTTCGCGACCTTGCCGCCGGACTTGCCTACGGTGCAGATCGCGGAATTACACACCGCGATATGAAACTCTCCAACGTGCTGCTTTCCGCCACAGGCATCGCGCGGCTGGTGGATTTCGGGCTGGCGACGGTTAGCAACGACTTCGCGGATGATCCGGACGATCTTTTCAATCCGAGATCTATCGATTACGCGGGACTGGAGAAAGTCACCAATGCGCCAAAAAACGATCCGCGCAGTGACATATTTTTTCTGGGCAGCATGTTCTATCACATGATCACAGGCCAACCCGCAATGGAGGAGACACGCGAACGGATTAAGCGCCTCTCGCCGACTCGCTATCGCGAAATAAAACCGCTCACGCTGCATGACGGCTCGCTCCCTCATCGCGTCGTCATTCTCTGTACCCGGCTGATGGATCTGCGTCCGGACAAGCGAATTCAGACGCCGACTCAGGCGCTTAAGGAAACCGAGAGCGTTATCGCTGCGCTGGCTCGGGGAGACGTCGGTGCGTTCGACCAGGAAAAAGCGGACCAGATGAACGAGGAATACGAGAAACTGGTCAGCAAGGAAACTGAAGGTGAAGGTAAGACTGTGATGGTGGTCGAATCCAAGCCCAAAGTTCAGGACTCACTCCGGGAACGGCTTAAGAACCTCGGCTATCGCGTATTGATCGTCGGTGATCCGAACCGTGCGCTTGAAAGGTTTGAGGACTTGGACCCGGCCGAAGACCTGCCCGCAGACTGCCTGATTTTTGGTTGCGCGGGAACCGGAGTCGAGGGTATCAAAGCGTTTGTGAAATTTTCAACGTTCGAGTCGGCGGTCAACGTTCCCTCGATATTGATGGTGACTGAAAATCTGCAAAAACATCTCGCGAAAATTGAGTTTGGTGAAATGAGAGCTCATCTTGGTTTGCCGGTCAAATGGCGGAACCTCCGCAACAAACTGCGGGAACTGCTCAATATCCAGGTCGATGATGCATCGGGCGATGAATAGGCAATGAAAACGCTTGATCGCGACATCTACGACTTTCCGAAGTACTACGATCTTGTCTACGGATCGGACTGGAAAGCGGAATTCGATTTTCTCCAGCGCGTTTTCAAACGGCATGTGGGTTTCAAAGTCCGGCGGCTGTTCGAACCGGCATGCGGGACCGGAAGGTTGATCGATCGATTTGCCAGGGCAGGCTATCGTGTTGGCGGTAACGACTTGAATCCGAAAGCGATCGATTACTGCAACGCGCGGTTGAAGCGGACCGGTTCGAATGACACCGCGTCCGTTCAGGACATGACAGACTTTGAACTCAAACGTCCGTCCTGCTCTGCGTTTAACACGATCAATAGTTTCCGCCATTTGAAAGACGAGCGACAGGCGGTCGCGCATCTGGATTGCATGGCCCGTGCGGTCAAACCGGGCGGCGTCTACGTACTTGGTCTGCATCTTTCGCCGTTGATCGGCGACACCTGCGACTCGGAGCGGTGGTCAGCTTCGCGCGGGCATCTGACCGTGAATTCCTCGATGTGGCTGGTCGAACGAAATCTGAAACGACGCTACGAAAAATTCGGGATGACTTTTGACGTCTATACGCCCGGCGACCAGTTTCAAATTCGCGACGAGGTTCGTTTCCGGACCTATTCCGCTCGTCAAATCGAGTCTCTGGTCGCCAAGGTCGATTCGCTTCAGATCGATGCGATCTACGATTTCGGTTACGACGAGGAAATCTGTCTCGATGATTCCGTTGAAGACGTCGTACTGGTTCTTAAACGAAAATAAGCGACATTGAGTCATCGCGAGTTTTCATTCGGTTGCCATCCGCGAATTGCTCAACGCCCGTTATTGAGCGTCCGCTTTTTTTCGGCGTATTGCGAGCGAGACAATCATCGCCAACAACCCCAATCCCGACAGCGCGAATAATCCGTAGGCAACGTTCATTAGAATCCGGCCCTGCGCGTTGGACTGTACGAAACCTGTTTCGCGGTATTCGCCAAGTTCCTGTTTCTCAAAACTGTCCCACAAATCCCAGATCATGTAGGACGGAAATTCATCCAGTTGTTCTTGTGTACGAATCACTTCCGTTTGTACATCGACAGGGCTGATCATGTTTCCCGCATATCGATGCAGGAAAAATCCGCCAATCGCACCCACCGCTAGAGCGAGTAGTCCCAGCGAGAACAGAGCGCTGGCAAAACGGCTGGAAGATCCTGACGAACTCTTTCCATCAGTGTCATTGGTTTCCCGGGCAAGTTGTTTCATCGTGCCGAGACGGGGCACTTCAGTCGATACGCCACATTGGCTACATGAGATATCCTGTCCCGCCATGCGGACGGTTACGGGAATCGTGGCGTTGCATTCAGGGCAGGGTAGTAGGTAGGTGTCCGCCATAGTTCTCGATCAATCGAACTGTTTTCAGTCGATTCGTTTAGTGGAGTGAAGGAATATGCAAGCACTGTTCGCCAACGTAATCTGTAGCCGTGACCCAAACACGGCATGAGTCGATGATCACGGGCCGGATTGCAGACTGTGATCCCGGAGGCCGGAAACGAAGCCGCGATACCGGTATTTGAATTCCCCAAAAGGCACAATTTCAGGTGGCAGGTCTCACAATGTTACAGTTCGCTCGCGATTCAGGCCAGTTGCCCCGCTGGGACATCGGTCAGAGACGACCGGCATTCGATTTCGAAGCCAACCCGGATTGTCGGTAGCCCAATACGCTGAAATTTGGAATCAGGTTTGAGACCGGATATTTTGCCGCGATTAGCCGGTTTGGAACGCAATTTGTGCGGGCTTTTTAGCTGGACCTTATTCATCCTCTGGCTAGAATTGGGCAACAGAAATCAAACCTCTTGCTGTATCAACAGCCCCACCGGTGCCATGGACCAGTCCGGCTGATTCAGGCTCCTCTTTCTTGAGGCATTTTTGATTTCAAACTATGACCTTTGAGTCGATTCCCGCACCATTCCACGATTGGATTTGAGCGGGTGATTGGAACTAGATTCCAAACAGGGCTGTTGCGAATTCGACGTACTGCGGTTGGTGACGTTTGTTGCAGAAGTAAGAGCTGCCTGTCGAGTTCGATCTGAGTAATTCAGATCGCCTGGATGTGGCAGAGATTATGGAACGATGATACGCGCCTCCTGGTCCGTGCCGGTCTGACCGGTTCCGATTCGCAATTCCGAAACAACAAATTGCAGCAATGCAACGCAAACATTAATCCGTTGGCGCGAACATGAATCGTTGTGAAATCGTAACACGAGCCAGCGAATGTAAATGGAGGTTAGTTGTTTGCTAACTGGTATCTCTTTCCAAATGTCAGTCACTTCAGGACAACTGTTTTTTAGGTGGTAGACTTACCTTGATTCCTCGTGAATTTCAACGGAGTTACAATGAGTGCGGTTATTCCAGTCAGGACGACAGGGCGGTCAACTCGCCCGGCGTTTGACGACTGGATACGCAGCAGGCAACAGCTCGAACGATTCACCAAAACCAACCCAGCTATATTGATCCAGACAACCAGTAACCCAGACACCGGCATGCCGGTGAACCAGGAGTACGAAAATTGTACGACGCACTACTCGCGGCCGATTTAGAAGACACAACACGACGACGCGGTTCCAACGAGTCGTTTAGTGAAGTTGTTACCAGTCAGGGTGGCGGTGCTCCGGCCGAAGCCGCTCCTGCTGAAGAAGCGAAGCGCACGACGGAAATACAGCCTGGAGTTGGCGATTCCGAATCGTGGTCGGATGATCCGGTTCGAATGTACCTGACCCAGATGGGTGAGATCCCGTTGCTGACCCGTACCGAGGAAATCACGCTTGCCAAACGGATCGAGGATACCCGCCGGGAATTCCGGACAAAGCTGCTTGAATGCAATTTTGTAATTCAGGTTGCCTACCAGACGTTGCGCCGTGTTCATCGCGGTGAACTTCCGTTCGACAGAACGGTTCAGGTTTCGGTGACTGACCGGCTCGAAAAAGAGCAGATCCTCGGACGGATTCCACACAACCTGAATACTCTGGATGTGCTCCTCAAGCGCAACCGCCGTGATTTTCTGGTTGCGTTTTCCAAGTCGCGTTCGAAAACGGAACGACGAACTGCATGGGCTAACCTGGCGCGCCGCCGTCGCCGTGCCGTTCGCCTGATCGAGGAACTGGGATTGCGTACCCAGCGGATCGAAAACAAGCTTCGGGACGTCGAGGACTTCAGCAACAAGATTGATGAACTGGCTGCTCAAATCAAGAAACACAAAAAAGCGAAAAAACCTGCATCGGAACGGCGTGAGTGGATCAGCCAGTTGCGGACGATTCTGATGCACTGCCAGGAATCGCCGGCCAGCTTGCGGAATCGGGTATTGTTCCTGGGCGATGTCTATTCGCGATATCAGCAAGCCAAACGTGAATTGTCCGAAGGTAACCTGCGACTGGTCGTTTCGATCGCCAAGAAATACCGTAATCGCGGACTCAGTTTTCTGGACCTGATCCAGGAAGGGAACGCCGGTCTGATGCGTGCGGTCGACAAATTTGAATATCGTCGCGGTTTCAAATTCTGTACGTATGCAACATGGTGGATTCGCCAGGCAATCACGCGTGCCGTTGCTGACCAGAGCCGGACGATCCGGATTCCGGTTCACATGGTGGAAACAATGTCGAGGGTGCGAACGGTTTCGCGGCAACTACTTCAGGAACTTGGCCGCGAGCCGACTCTGGAAGAAGTTGCACGCCGGTCGGAGACGACTGTCGATGAAGCCCGCCGTGTTTTGGCGATGAGCCGTTATCCGATATCGCTCGATCGACCTGTGGGTAACAGCGAGGATTCGCATTTCGGAGATCTGCTGCCTGATGGCGAAGCGGAAAGTCCGTCGATCGGCGCGTCGCAGGAGATGTTACGGGGCCGGATTCAGAAAGTCCTGAAGACGCTCAGCTACCGTGAACGCGAAATCATCAAGCTCCGTTACGGACTTGGCGACGGCTACAGCTACACACTGGAGGAAGTCGGTCACATTTTCAAAGTGACTCGTGAACGGATCCGTCAGATCGAAGCCAAAGCGGTCCGCAAACTCCAGCAACCAAGCCGCAGCCAGGAACTGGTTGGATTCCTCGATTAAGAACTCTGCGAGTCGAGCTCGGAACTTTGCGAGTCGTATTTGAACTCGCGCATGAGTTCGGAACGGCGACATTCTCCTGGACCCGGTATTTGATCAAGTATTTTTCAGCGGGTTTGGCGGTACTCCATGAAACGGTCGCATTTTCGGACGGGTTGTCTGTCCAGGTGCCACGAAAATGAACCGGCTTGGTCCCCTCGAGCGGTGCACTTTCAAGTACGGTGACTTCGGCAACTGAAGGATCAACACCCGGACCGGCCCGGTTTCTTCCATCTTCGCCGAACATCCTCCCAGCGCCAAATCATCAACAGAACGAGTGGCGCGCCCCAGTTGGCTGCCCGGACCATTGTCTCGGGGTAAGCGTCTCTGAGCACGGTTATTGACGCGTGCCGTATTTTGGGTGATTTCCTCTGGAGGTCACTATGCCACGTATTTCAAAATCAGAGCGAGTTGAGCTTTGGCTCGACCGTTTGCAGCGCCATTCGCAATCCGGGCAATCGATCGCTCAATTCTGTGCCGCCGAAAGTGTTTCGGCTCCGTCATTTTATCAGTGGAAGCGACGCCTTGCCGTAACGCTCGCTGAGAATCAGGAAACTCGAACCGATCTTGCGAGACCACAGCAGCCTTGTTTTTCGGAAGTTCAGATCCTTGGTCAGGCTTCGCCAGCATCGGTTTCGCTCCCCGGCGGAATTCATGTCCAACTGGGAACCGACCCCGGCATCGCGGCGACCATCGTCGATCGCGTACTGCAACACGCCTGCCCGACCGATGGGCTGGCAACCGCAACAGGGAAGTCAAAGCCAACCGCAACAGGGAAGTCAAAGCCAACCGCAACAGGAAAGTCAAAGCCATGCTGAATCTCCCTGTCGGCTCGAAGATCTTCGTGTGTACCAGTGCGACCGACATGCGAAAAGGATTCGCTGGCCTGTCCGCAATCGTTCGAGACCCGACCGATGGCAACCTGTTTATCTTCATCAACCGACGTCGCGATCGGATGAAGCTACTGCACTTTGCCGACGGAGGTTTCCGGCTGTACTATCGGTTACTCGAAGCCGGTACCTTTGAAACGTTCAAGGCAACCGGCGATGCAGCAAAGCTTCTAATCGATGCCACCGAATTGTCCATGTTGCTCTCAGGTGTTTCGCTGGCCGCTTCGACATGCAGGCGAAAACGATACGCTGCTTGAGGAAGAAAAAAACTTGCTCAATTTTTGTTTTTGAGTTCGATCAGGCTTGCTAGCCTCGTCGGACTTTTTTATGTTACTCGCATGACTGATCCGGGCACACTTTCGAAACAACAACTGCTTGATTTGATTCAAAATCAGTCCAAAGAGTTGGCCCAAAGCAAAGACATCGTTCGTCAACTCGAAGCGAATTCGGTCAGCAACAGAAAGACTACCTGAAGCTCTGGAAAGAACGTTTCGCGGCCAGGAGCGAGCGTTACATCGCCGATCCGGACCAGCTGCGAATCGACTGGCGACACCCCCGAATCGTCCGACGCCGCCGACGGACTTGCAGACGCGGCCGAAGACGCCGACTTGATCGCGTCCCGCAAACGCCGCAAGCCAAAGAAAAAAGATCACTCGTTTCCGGCTCATTTCCCTCGCACCATCGAGGTTATCGACGTTGACGAAGCCGAAAAGACTTGCCCCGATCACGGCGAGAAACAGTTGCTTCCTGAATCGATGTGGGACGTCCGCGAAAAGCTGGTCATGGTTCCAGCGAAGTTCGAAGTTCAGGTTCGCATTCATGATCGAGCCGCTGTTGGCTTACTTGAAGCAAACGTTGCTGAGTGATCGAATCATCGCCTGCGACGACACCGGTTTGACGTTGCTGTATCCGAAAGTGCTACCTGAGTTTGATCTGAGGGACGCGAAACAGAAACGAGCTGCAGAAGTTTACGCCAAAGCACTCGAAAAAAACAAACCGGGCATCAACGCCAAAATGCGGGCTTACCGCGGAGTCAACGTGAAGTTGAACGTGTTCGACTTTACGGTCAGCCGCCATCGCGACGGGCCGGATTTGTTTTACGAGAACTATTGCGGCACGATTCCGGGAGACTGTTGGCACGGGTTCGGCGCGATCTCAGCGGAGTCCGACGGAGCGATTGTGCGCGCCGCTTGTAATGCTCACGCTCGTCGCAAGTTTGAAAACGCTGGCGATTATCCGGCAGATCGCACGAAGTGGATGGACTGGTTCCAGGAGTTGTACGATCTCGAATCCGAAGCGAAGGAGAGTTCGCTTGTCGGTGAGGCGTTGCTTTCGTTTCGGCGTTCCAAGGCGCAGGTGGTGTGGGCGTTGATGCGGGCTGAGCTTGAATCGGTTGACGATCGGACGGAGCAAGTGGTGTTGCCCAGGAGCGACTTGCGAAAGGCTTTGAATTATCTTCGCAATCACCGGGCAGAGCTAACTCGTTACGTTGACGACGCGGAGTTACCGATCGACAACAACGAGACCGAGCAGTTGATGAAGCAGGTTGCAGTGGGACGAAAGAACTGGAGTGCGCCTGATGTACTGAGCCGAACTTCAGGACGAATGAAGGCTCAGGATGCCGGTAGGCTGGCTGCCCAATGAAAACTGGATTCAGCGACACCCTTCGGACGACTCCGGAAAAAGTGTTGCCGACTGGCCCGCTTCTTTGAAGCGCAATTGGAATTGGGCTAAGTTGATTTCCTATTGCGCTGTGCTGATGTTGCTCTGCTGGCAATTGGTTTGGGCTGTCTCCGAACACTCTATTTTCGGCAAGCCGGTTCAGGCCCCGGTGGTCGCCGTTTTCCTTTGTGTGGTCCTTTTGGGTATATTGCCCGCTGTAGCAATCTTATTGCCCCAAAAAAGAAAAAAGACACTACTGTTGGTTGATGATCTTGATCGCGTTCCTCCTGCCGAGATGTTGTCGATCATTGAGTCACTCATGCTTATGCTCGATGACAAAAAAGTAAAAGAGCGTCTCCAAATCGCGATGCTTGTTGAGGAAGATATCGTTGGAGTAGCGATAGTAGAGAAGTACTCTCATCTTCAGGAATTTCGTGCTCTAAAAAAGAGCAAAACTTCAAATGACTGCGAGCTTGCTGACACCTGTCCAGGTGAATTGCACTCGCTCGTCGAGTCAAATATGCAAAAGCTATTTCTGGCACATATTCGCTTGCGGAGTATTAGCAAAATAGAACGTGATACAATCGTACAAGCGTATTGCAACCGACTCACTGCGACAGTGCCTAGTGAATCGCCAGCTGCTCCAAACACGAATGGCCAAGTAAGTCAGGGCATTGATACTAATTATCAGGCAGTTTCCCCCATCGCTGACCGAAGATCTCAGCCATTCCTTGTTGATTCACCATTAACTGCGATAGAAGTTAGCGCCATTCAAAAGGCAATTGATGCGCTCGACTCCGGGCCCGGAGATTGCTGTTCGGCGACAATTAGGAAAGCGCCGGGATAAACCGGTTTGAAGTCGGGAATGAAAGAGTCCTACGGGGAAGATTTAGCCAATCACTCCGGCCTTGATCCGTACGCTGATACTGGTAACAGCATGGGTGTAGCATCGGTAAGAGGTACAGTCAGGCGAGCTATTGAGCTCCGAAATCAGCTAAATCCGAGTGCCGACCTTGTCTAATTGTGGGGAAGGCAACACGTCCAACAACGTCATGGCGAGTCGTTGGTCGACACGGCGGAGTCTGAGAACCTCAGCATGATTGAAAACTTCAAACGCGAGAACCGGGAGACCCCAGTGACATCCCAGGGATCATTCTTTGATCTTTGGGATCGGCCGGAAAACGCCTCAGGCGGTACTTCCGACATGTACGTCACTGGGGAGTCAGATGAGTCCATAGTACCTTCGACATCGACGAACAAGGGTGCAACTGAAGCATCCGCGGAGCCGATCGAGGAAAGGGACTCAGCCAATAGAAACGCGATGCAGCCTGCCTCACTCCGGACACCGAGCCGGGATAAACGTGAGTCACGCGGATTGCATGGCGTGCGTGAAGCTGCTCAAAACAGCAGCACACTTCGTTTTACTGCTTTGCTTCATCACATCAATGAACAGATGTTGTTTGAGAGCTTCATGAACTTGAAGAAATCAGCAGCGGCTGGAATCGACGGGATGACATGGCATGATTACGAAAACGACGTGGAGTCCAATGTGAAGGATCTCCACGGTCGCATTCACCGAGGAGCCTATCGAGCCAAGCCTTCTCGTAGAGTCTGGATTCCCAAAGCTGATGGTCGAAAGCGGCCACTGGCGGTAGCGTCCTTGGAGGACAAGATTGTCCAACAGGCGGTGCTATGGGTGATTCAGTCGATCTACGAACAAGACTTTCTCGGTTTCAGCTATGGGTTCCGCCCCGGTCGCAGCCAACACATGGCGCTTGATGCGCTAAGCGTGGCATTGACCGACAAGAAGGTGAGTTGGGTACTCGACGCCGATTTGGAAGGCTTTTTCGATTCGATTGATCACTCGTGGTTAATCAAATTTCTGGAGCACCGAATCGGTGACAACCGCATTCTTCGGCTAATACGTAAATGGCTTCATGCCGGTGTTATCGAAGAAGGCGAGCGGATTCCGGGCGAAGAAGGATCGCCGCAAGGGTCAGTGATTTCACCGATCCTTTCGAACGTGTTTCTTCATTACGTCCTGGATCTATGGATCGTATGGTGGCGTCAGCAAAACGGACGCGGCAACATTGTCGTCGTGCGCTTTGCGGATGATTTCGTGGTTGGTTTTGAGCATCAAGCGGACGCAATCGCCTGCCTGGATGAACTCCAGGAGCGCTTTGCTAAGTTTGGCCTCAAGCTGAACGACCAGAAGACTCGATTGATCGAGTTCGGGCGTCATGTGTCTCAGCGCCGACGGCGTCGAGGCGACGGGCGTACCGAAACGTTTGACTTTCTGGGATTCGCCCATCAATGCAGCACGACTCGTACACATGGTCGGTTTACCATTCGCCGGGTGAGCATTGCCAAACGGCTGAGCGCCAAGCTTGCTGAAATTAAACAGCAGCTGCGACAGCGTTGGAATGACTCCGTTGGCGAAATGGGTCGCTGGCTATCGCGGGTCGTGCAAGGTTGGTTGAACTATCATGCCATTCCTGGCAATATGGTTCGCCTTCAGCAATTCGTCCGATGTGTCACCAAGATCTGGCTTCGTCAGCTTCGGCGACGTAGTCAGCGACATCGGTGGACTTGGAAACGAATGGCTGCATTGCGGGACATCTATATGCCACGTTTACGCATCCAACATCCGTACCCACATCAGCGATTTCACGCCCGACTAAAGGCAGGAGCCGTATGAGTGTAACTCCTCACGTACGGATCTGTGCGGGGGGCCGCCGGTAACGGCGGTTCCTACCGCGATGAAAGCGCCGGGATAAACCGGTTTGAAGTCGGGAATGAAAGAGTCCTACGGGGAAGATTTAGCCAATCACTCCGGCCTTGATCCGTACGCTGATACTGGTAACAGCATGGGTGTAGCATCGGTAAGAGGTACAGTCAGGCGAGCTATTGAGCTCCGAAATCAGCTAAATCCGAGTGCCGACCTTGTCTAATTGTGGGGAAGGCAACACGTCCAACAACGTCATGGCGAGTCGTTGGTCGACACGGCGGAGTCTGAGAACCTCAGCATGATTGAAAACTTCAAACGCGAGAACCGGGAGACCCCAGTGACATCCCAGGGATCATTCTTTGATCTTTGGGATCGGCCGGAAAACGCCTCAGGCGGTACTTCCGACATGTACGTCACTGGGGAGTCAGATGAGTCCATAGTACCTTCGACATCGACGAACAAGGGTGCAACTGAAGCATCCGCGGAGCCGATCGAGGAAAGGGACTCAGCCAATAGAAACGCGATGCAGCCTGCCTCACTCCGGACACCGAGCCGGGATAAACGTGAGTCACGCGGATTGCATGGCGTGCGTGAAGCTGCTCAAAACAGCAGCACACTTCGTTTTACTGCTTTGCTTCATCACATCAATGAACAGATGTTGTTTGAGAGCTTCATGAACTTGAAGAAATCAGCAGCGGCTGGAATCGACGGGATGACATGGCATGATTACGAAAACGACGTGGAGTCCAATGTGAAGGATCTCCACGGTCGCATTCACCGAGGAGCCTATCGAGCCAAGCCTTCTCGTAGAGTCTGGATTCCCAAAGCTGATGGTCGAAAGCGGCCACTGGCGGTAGCGTCCTTGGAGGACAAGATTGTCCAACAGGCGGTGCTATGGGTGATTCAGTCGATCTACGAACAAGACTTTCTCGGTTTCAGCTATGGGTTCCGCCCCGGTCGCAGCCAACACATGGCGCTTGATGCGCTAAGCGTGGCATTGACCGACAAGAAGGTGAGTTGGGTACTCGACGCCGATTTGGAAGGCTTTTTCGATTCGATTGATCACTCGTGGTTAATCAAATTTCTGGAGCACCGAATCGGTGACAACCGCATTCTTCGGCTAATACGTAAATGGCTTCATGCCGGTGTTATCGAAGAAGGCGAGCGGATTCCGGGCGAAGAAGGATCGCCGCAAGGGTCAGTGATTTCACCGATCCTTTCGAACGTGTTTCTTCATTACGTCCTGGATCTATGGATCGTATGGTGGCGTCAGCAAAACGGACGCGGCAACATTGTCGTCGTGCGCTTTGCGGATGATTTCGTGGTTGGTTTTGAGCATCAAGCGGACGCAATCGCCTGCCTGGATGAACTCCAGGAGCGCTTTGCTAAGTTTGGCCTCAAGCTGAACGACCAGAAGACTCGATTGATCGAGTTCGGGCGTCATGTGTCTCAGCGCCGACGGCGTCGAGGCGACGGGCGTACCGAAACGTTTGACTTTCTGGGATTCGCCCATCAATGCAGCACGACTCGTACACATGGTCGGTTTACCATTCGCCGGGTGAGCATTGCCAAACGGCTGAGCGCCAAGCTTGCTGAAATTAAACAGCAGCTGCGACAGCGTTGGAATGACTCCGTTGGCGAAATGGGTCGCTGGCTATCGCGGGTCGTGCAAGGTTGGTTGAACTATCATGCCATTCCTGGCAATATGGTTCGCCTTCAGCAATTCGTCCGATGTGTCACCAAGATCTGGCTTCGTCAGCTTCGGCGACGTAGTCAGCGACATCGGTGGACTTGGAAACGAATGGCTGCATTGCGGGACATCTATATGCCACGTTTACGCATCCAACATCCGTACCCACATCAGCGATTTCACGCCCGACTAAAGGCAGGAGCCGTATGAGTGTAACTCCTCACGTACGGATCTGTGCGGGGGGCCGCCGGTAACGGCGGTTCCTACCGCGATGAAAGCGCCGGGATAAACCGGTTTGAAGTCGGGAATGAAAGAGTCCTACGGGGAAGATTTAGCCAATCACTCCGGCCTTGATCCGTACGCTGATACTGGTAACAGCATGGGTGTAGCATCGGTAAGAGGTACAGTCAGGCGAGCTATTGAGCTCCGAAATCAGCTAAATCCGAGTGCCGACCTTGTCTAATTGTGGGGAAGGCAACACGTCCAACAACGTCATGGCGAGTCGTTGGTCGACACGGCGGAGTCTGAGAACCTCAGCATGATTGAAAACTTCAAACGCGAGAACCGGGAGACCCCAGTGACATCCCAGGGATCATTCTTTGATCTTTGGGATCGGCCGGAAAACGCCTCAGGCGGTACTTCCGACATGTACGTCACTGGGGAGTCAGATGAGTCCATAGTACCTTCGACATCGACGAACAAGGGTGCAACTGAAGCATCCGCGGAGCCGATCGAGGAAAGGGACTCAGCCAATAGAAACGCGATGCAGCCTGCCTCACTCCGGACACCGAGCCGGGATAAACGTGAGTCACGCGGATTGCATGGCGTGCGTGAAGCTGCTCAAAACAGCAGCACACTTCGTTTTACTGCTTTGCTTCATCACATCAATGAACAGATGTTGTTTGAGAGCTTCATGAACTTGAAGAAATCAGCAGCGGCTGGAATCGACGGGATGACATGGCATGATTACGAAAACGACGTGGAGTCCAATGTGAAGGATCTCCACGGTCGCATTCACCGAGGAGCCTATCGAGCCAAGCCTTCTCGTAGAGTCTGGATTCCCAAAGCTGATGGTCGAAAGCGGCCACTGGCGGTAGCGTCCTTGGAGGACAAGATTGTCCAACAGGCGGTGCTATGGGTGATTCAGTCGATCTACGAACAAGACTTTCTCGGTTTCAGCTATGGGTTCCGCCCCGGTCGCAGCCAACACATGGCGCTTGATGCGCTAAGCGTGGCATTGACCGACAAGAAGGTGAGTTGGGTACTCGACGCCGATTTGGAAGGCTTTTTCGATTCGATTGATCACTCGTGGTTAATCAAATTTCTGGAGCACCGAATCGGTGACAACCGCATTCTTCGGCTAATACGTAAATGGCTTCATGCCGGTGTTATCGAAGAAGGCGAGCGGATTCCGGGCGAAGAAGGATCGCCGCAAGGGTCAGTGATTTCACCGATCCTTTCGAACGTGTTTCTTCATTACGTCCTGGATCTATGGATCGTATGGTGGCGTCAGCAAAACGGACGCGGCAACATTGTCGTCGTGCGCTTTGCGGATGATTTCGTGGTTGGTTTTGAGCATCAAGCGGACGCAATCGCCTGCCTGGATGAACTCCAGGAGCGCTTTGCTAAGTTTGGCCTCAAGCTGAACGACCAGAAGACTCGATTGATCGAGTTCGGGCGTCATGTGTCTCAGCGCCGACGGCGTCGAGGCGACGGGCGTACCGAAACGTTTGACTTTCTGGGATTCGCCCATCAATGCAGCACGACTCGTACACATGGTCGGTTTACCATTCGCCGGGTGAGCATTGCCAAACGGCTGAGCGCCAAGCTTGCTGAAATTAAACAGCAGCTGCGACAGCGTTGGAATGACTCCGTTGGCGAAATGGGTCGCTGGCTATCGCGGGTCGTGCAAGGTTGGTTGAACTATCATGCCATTCCTGGCAATATGGTTCGCCTTCAGCAATTCGTCCGATGTGTCACCAAGATCTGGCTTCGTCAGCTTCGGCGACGTAGTCAGCGACATCGGTGGACTTGGAAACGAATGGCTGCATTGCGGGACATCTATATGCCACGTTTACGCATCCAACATCCGTACCCACATCAGCGATTTCACGCCCGACTAAAGGCAGGAGCCGTATGAGTGTAACTCCTCACGTACGGATCTGTGCGGGGGGCCGCCGGTAACGGCGGTTCCTACCGCGATGAAAGCGCCGGGATAAACCGGTTTGAAGTCGGGAATGAAAGAGTCCTACGGGGAAGATTTAGCCAATCACTCCGGCCTTGATCCGTACGCTGATACTGGTAACAGCATGGGTGTAGCATCGGTAAGAGGTACAGTCAGGCGAGCTATTGAGCTCCGAAATCAGCTAAATCCGAGTGCCGACCTTGTCTAATTGTGGGGAAGGCAACACGTCCAACAACGTCATGGCGAGTCGTTGGTCGACACGGCGGAGTCTGAGAACCTCAGCATGATTGAAAACTTCAAACGCGAGAACCGGGAGACCCCAGTGACATCCCAGGGATCATTCTTTGATCTTTGGGATCGGCCGGAAAACGCCTCAGGCGGTACTTCCGACATGTACGTCACTGGGGAGTCAGATGAGTCCATAGTACCTTCGACATCGACGAACAAGGGTGCAACTGAAGCATCCGCGGAGCCGATCGAGGAAAGGGACTCAGCCAATAGAAACGCGATGCAGCCTGCCTCACTCCGGACACCGAGCCGGGATAAACGTGAGTCACGCGGATTGCATGGCGTGCGTGAAGCTGCTCAAAACAGCAGCACACTTCGTTTTACTGCTTTGCTTCATCACATCAATGAACAGATGTTGTTTGAGAGCTTCATGAACTTGAAGAAATCAGCAGCGGCTGGAATCGACGGGATGACATGGCATGATTACGAAAACGACGTGGAGTCCAATGTGAAGGATCTCCACGGTCGCATTCACCGAGGAGCCTATCGAGCCAAGCCTTCTCGTAGAGTCTGGATTCCCAAAGCTGATGGTCGAAAGCGGCCACTGGCGGTAGCGTCCTTGGAGGACAAGATTGTCCAACAGGCGGTGCTATGGGTGATTCAGTCGATCTACGAACAAGACTTTCTCGGTTTCAGCTATGGGTTCCGCCCCGGTCGCAGCCAACACATGGCGCTTGATGCGCTAAGCGTGGCATTGACCGACAAGAAGGTGAGTTGGGTACTCGACGCCGATTTGGAAGGCTTTTTCGATTCGATTGATCACTCGTGGTTAATCAAATTTCTGGAGCACCGAATCGGTGACAACCGCATTCTTCGGCTAATACGTAAATGGCTTCATGCCGGTGTTATCGAAGAAGGCGAGCGGATTCCGGGCGAAGAAGGATCGCCGCAAGGGTCAGTGATTTCACCGATCCTTTCGAACGTGTTTCTTCATTACGTCCTGGATCTATGGATCGTATGGTGGCGTCAGCAAAACGGACGCGGCAACATTGTCGTCGTGCGCTTTGCGGATGATTTCGTGGTTGGTTTTGAGCATCAAGCGGACGCAATCGCCTGCCTGGATGAACTCCAGGAGCGCTTTGCTAAGTTTGGCCTCAAGCTGAACGACCAGAAGACTCGATTGATCGAGTTCGGGCGTCATGTGTCTCAGCGCCGACGGCGTCGAGGCGACGGGCGTACCGAAACGTTTGACTTTCTGGGATTCGCCCATCAATGCAGCACGACTCGTACACATGGTCGGTTTACCATTCGCCGGGTGAGCATTGCCAAACGGCTGAGCGCCAAGCTTGCTGAAATTAAACAGCAGCTGCGACAGCGTTGGAATGACTCCGTTGGCGAAATGGGTCGCTGGCTATCGCGGGTCGTGCAAGGTTGGTTGAACTATCATGCCATTCCTGGCAATATGGTTCGCCTTCAGCAATTCGTCCGATGTGTCACCAAGATCTGGCTTCGTCAGCTTCGGCGACGTAGTCAGCGACATCGGTGGACTTGGAAACGAATGGCTGCATTGCGGGACATCTATATGCCACGTTTACGCATCCAACATCCGTACCCACATCAGCGATTTCACGCCCGACTAAAGGCAGGAGCCGTATGAGTGTAACTCCTCACGTACGGATCTGTGCGGGGGGCCGCCGGTAACGGCGGTTCCTACCGCGATAATTCCCGATGAAGAAGTTGATTATTTCTTTCGTCATTGGCGGGAAGAGTTCTTTTGTTTGGCCTTCTTTGCGGTTTCGATACGGTAACTTGGGACATTCATCTCGATGATCACGCTGTGGTGTACCAGCCGATCGATCGCGGCCGCGGTGGTCATGGTGTCCTTGAAGATCTGACCCCACTTGCTGAACGCCAAGTTGCTGGTCAACATCACACTGCCTCGCTCGTATCGTTCGGCCAACAACATGAACAGGACCTCCATCTCCTCGCGGCTTTGCTGGACATAGCCCAAGTCGTCGATGATTAGGCCCTCGAAGCTCGATAGTTTCTTGAACAGTTTGGGCAACCGCAAGTCCCGTTTGGCAATCAGCAACTGCTGAACCAGCATCCCGCAAGTCGTGAACAACAAGCTGTGGCCCCGCAAGATCAGCTGCTGGGCCAACGCACACAAGGCATGACTCTTCCCCGAACCGGGCTTGCCGAACAACAACACGTTCTCTCGCCGTGCCAAGAACGAACCGTCCTTGAGTGTTTCCATCTGCCGAGTCATGGCCAGCGGTAAGCGGCTGAAGTCGAATGACTCCCACGTCTTGCCAAGCGGCAACTTCGATCGAGTCAGCAACCGTTTGATCCGACCCTCCCGCCGCGTTTCGCATTCCAACGTCGTCAGCTCCGATAAATAATCCAAGTGGCTCAAGCCTTCGGTCGCCGCCCGCGTTGCTGTTTCGGCGAAGTGATCCCGAAAGCTCGGCATCCGTAATTCGCGAAACTGCAGAGTCAGCTCCTGGTCGCGACCGGGTTCCACTCGGCTCGCTGCCCTGCCGGGTGCTCGAGTCGATCGCCGTTTGCCGGGCGTCGCTTTCGAGGCTGCCGTGGTTGGGGCTGCCCGTTTCGGGGATCGGTTTTTCAACTTGCTCATCAGATAGACTTTCCTTGTCAAATGTAGAATACAAACAATCGAACTCATTCAGGTCAGGCGCCTCGATATTGACTTGCGTCGCCAGCGGCAAACTGGCTGCGTCGTGAACCATCAACTCGATCACCTCGAAATCGACAGCGACTCCCGCGCCGATCAGCACTCGCAACGCATGATCGACGGCGTCCTGGCTTTCCTTGGCGGCCAGTTCCAGAATTTTCACGTACTGTTTGTCGGCGACTTTGGAGGCGTGGGCGCGACTGAGAATGTCATAAGCCATCCGAAACTGGCTCGTGGGAAACATCTCGTGCTGGTATTTGTACTGGGCAAACGCACCGGGCTTGCGAACCAAACTGTCAATCACATGACGATAGTTGATCGAAACGCCTTGCTTGCCCAACAAGCGGGGCATCGTCTGAATCGAGTGCCCCTGGTAAGTCACTTTGATGTGCTCGGCTTCGATTCGAACATCGACTTGCTTGTTGATCAAGCGACTGGGAACGGAATAAATGTTGGTCCGAACCCGAATCGTACTTCCCTTACCGACACGAATTCCCAGCAACAAGTCAGCCGTATCAAGCCGCTGATCGGGAAGCCGTTGGAGCTCCGCCAACTCTTCAGACAGGCGTTGTTGACGATTCGAATTGGCGGTGGCGACGAGCCGCTCGACCAAGGCAACGTACTCTTCTCGGCTGGCGAAGTCACGACTGCCGCGAAGCAATAACGCTTGATCGATACGCGCTTTGAAGTGTCGATTGGACGACTCGACATCGCCGTTCTCATTGGCACAGCGGGCGTTGGTGCGTTGGGGCTGGCACTGGTAGTGAGCCATCAACGCCGTGTAACGATCTGTGTGCGACTTGCGACTGGAGTGGTTTTTGACCGCCGCACTGAGCGAGTCGGTACGATGCCGCAAAGGTACGCCGCCGAATTCCCAGAAGGCTTTCTGGATGCCTTCGCTCAAGGCTTCGAACGATTCTGAGAAACACAAGCTGACCGATTCAACGTTGCTATAAGTCAGTACGCAATGATAAAACGAGTGTTCGAATTTTCGGCCGGCGATCGTGACACTCAGCTCGTTGCAGACCGTGAAGTCGCTGGCCGCGAGCGCGCCGGGATGATGCTCCTGGCTGAAGAAGACGGGTTTGCCGGGGCCGTGAAGCGCTTGCCACTGGGAGACTCGGCGCTCGAAAGTGCGCCGAGTCGAGTCCGCAAACTCGCCCGGGCGAGTGGCCTGTAACCAGCCAAAAAGTGTGTATGCTTTGAGGCGTGGTTCCTGCTCGAGTCGTTGCTGAATTTCCGGCCAGACGTCGGCGAACGGATCGGTGCGAGTGCGATAAGTTCGGGGCTGTTTTCGATTCGAAGGGAGACGATCGTCATCCCGATAATCGCGCGCTGTTTTCTCACTCATTTCTGCCATCCTTGATGATGCGGCCAACGACTTGCCCTGGGCAATCATTCGACGCAGTTCTTTGACTTGTCCGTCGCTGACCATCGAAACTCCCTAGAAAACAGGAGTTACGTGGCAAAAAGAGGATTCGCCAACACGGGAATTCTAATTGTCGCTGACTCGGAAAATCGCCTACCAAAAACGCTAGCAATCAACACGGACAAGGGAATTCTAATTGTCGCAACAAGGGAGTTCTAATTGTCGCTATACAATTGCCGTGTTTCACGCTTGGGGCCGCGGGCGATTCGAACTTTTATCAATAAATATCAACTTGCTCGTTTTATGTTGAATGAACTCCACCCAAATGCAGTTGCTTCCCCAGAACAAATAGCAAACTCCTTGGTTGCCTGTATGAAGTTTCCTCGGAGCACGATAGAGTTTCCAACGCACGATGAACGGTTATCCGACAAATTCAAGATCACGCTTGTATGCCATCAAGTTGCCTAGATCCTGCTGAAAAAGCAGCTTTGCGAATCATCTCTCTTTTTGTTTCTGACTCATGCAAATTCAAACCATACTCGATCAGATTGACCTGGGTGCGATGGCCCTTCCTGAATTCCAACGCGGTTACGTCTGGAATCGTGAACAAGTACGCGGCTTGATGTACTCACTTTATCGCAAGCACCCGGTAGGTAGCTTGCTGGTTTGGGTGACTCAGACGGACAATGCCGATGCTCGTGGCGACCAGGAACTACAAGCTGGTTCGGTAAAATTGCTTTTAGACGGGCAGCAGCGAATCACGTCGCTCTACGGCCTTGTGCGAGGCAAGCCGCCAAAGTTTTTTGATGGCGATAAACGATCATTCACAGGTCTGTACTTCAATATCAAAGATCAAGTCTTTGAGTTCTACATGCCAACCAAGATGAAGGACGACCCGTGTTGGCTAAATGTCACAGAAGTCATGCGTGATGGCGCCGGCAAGACGATGCAGAAACTCTTGCAAGTCCCTGAACTTCAAGATCAAGTTGCGGAACATCTCAATCGCATCAATGCCATTGAGAACATCAAGTCAATTGACCTGCATATCGAGGAAGTTGCCGGCGAGGACAAAACCGTTGACGTCGTTGTCGATATCTTTAATCGTGTTAACAGCGGTGGCACAAAACTATCCAAGGGCGATTTGACGCTTGCCAAGATCTGCGCCCAGTGGCCGGAAGCTCGCGATGAGATGAAGGCTCGATTGGCAAAGTGGAAAAAAGCAGGCTACAAATTCAAGCTTGATTGGCTTTTGCGTTGTATCAACGCAGTAACGACCGGCGAAGCGTTGTTCACTGCGATGAGAAATATTACTCCAGAAGAATTCAAGGCTGGCTTGGCAGAAACGGAAAAAGTCATTGACCGAATTCTGAACTTGATTGCTAATCGACTCGGCCTTGACCATGACCGGGTGCTCGGAAGTCGTTTCGCTATTCCGTTGATGTGCCGCTATGTTGTCCAACGAGGCGGGAAACTGAAAAGTCAGGCTGAGCGGGATCGGTTGCTCTACTGGTATGTTCACACGCTACTTTGGGGCCGTTACTCCGCTTCCACAGAAAGCGTTCTAAACAAGGACCTAGAGGCGATCGAATCAGCAACACCCAGGGGCGAATACGATGCACTCGATAACTTGATGGCAAACCTCCGAGACAATCGCGGTGACCTTCGTCTAAATGAAAGTGATTTTTCCGGCTCAAGCAAAGGCAACCGATTCTATCCGCTGCTCTATATGATGACGCGGGCTTGCCACGCTCGCGATTGGGGAACCGGGGACGAGTTAACGAATCATCTACTGGGTCATCTGTCCAGGCTCGAGATCCATCACTTCTTTCCCAAGGCGTTGCTTTACAAACACGGCTACAAGAAACGCGAAGTCAATGCGATTGCCAATTTCACTTTCCTAACTCAGGAAACGAATCTCGAAGTTTCAAAACGCGATCCGGCAGAATATGTGCCGCACTTTAATGAGCGAACTCCAGGGGCTATCGAAACGCATTGGCTGTCAACTGAAGCTGAGTTGCTGAAGCTGGACAATTATCCTGGGTTCCTGGCCGACCGCCGAAAACGGTTGGCGTCTGCAGCCAATGAGTTCCTGGATAAGTTGGTTGGTGGCAACGTTCCTGATCCGGTTGACTTGGACACAACTGATTATGTGCAGCAAGCAGTCGAATATGTTCCCGGGAGCATCGACTCTGATGCGGAAGAGGCAAAGCTACTGCGTTGCAACAGTTGGTGTCAAAAGCACGGTTTGCCAGAAGGTGAGTTGGCCTACGAATTGGTCCATGCTGAAACTGGTGCGCAACTGGCTTTTCTGGATCTAGCCTGGCCGGACGGATTGCAGCCGGGATTAACTTCGCCCGTTTGTGTTTTGATCGACGAGGGAGAAGATGTCGAGGATGCGGCAAACTTGGCCGGCTATCGGTGCTTCTCTTCTCCCAAAGCGTTTCAAATGTACGTGAAGGAAGAGATTCTGACTGATATGCCCTCGGAAGAGCTTGTCGAAGCTTAACTCCGCATCAATCACCCGTATCAAAGAACGTTCGAATGAATCAATCTACTACCAACGAATTCGACCGTATGCGAGAGCTCGTGGAAATCGACTTCAAGAAAATAAACCTACTCCGCAACGTAGTCTTCCATTTCCGTCGTCAAATCACGGTTGGTGACACGGATATGTTGCGAAGGTTCTTGAGCCGGCTACGGGACGATATGACGATGTTCTCAAATCCGCAGTAGACCAGTTCAGTATTTGAAATGTCTGGATGAGTTACTCGAAATTCGGGATTGCCGGAACATGCACAGAACGTTTTCCCATTTTCTTGCTCCTGATGATGCCAGGCAATTAACCGGACGGAAAACTGAAATCGCTGAAGATGGGACTAAATTCTAAATGGCATAAGGGAACAACGATGTGAGTTGGTTTAGAAAAGACTGCAGGTTTAGTTGCCTTAGCTACGAGAAAGACATCGCCGCATCGGGGCAAAATTCTAATGTTCAGGTTTCAGTAGCTGAGTCATCGTTTGAAGGCGGAATTCGAGAAATTTGGGCAAGTTAGTTTTCGTTCCAACTGGTTTTGACCATTCAAACTCACCGAGCGACCAAGTTGATGCACCGGTTTCCGCCGGTATCGAAAGCCATGGCGGCAGCAGATTGCAATGTTGTCCGTAAAGCGATTCCGCTTTTCGCATCAACAAGTTTCGAAATGCTCCTGCGAAATCAGTCGGCTTGATCAAATTGTTCGGAACGAAAACGGTGTTCGCCGGACTCGTATACAAACCAAATAGCAGGTCCGATGATTGGCCAGCAATCTGGTTAACCCTGAAATCTTTTTCGAAACGATTTTTATGCTGTTTGTGATCAGCCAAATGGGCAAGTGCGTATCCGCTGGGGCCACGTTTGGCGAATTTCTTACCCGTGAAGATGATCGACCAAATTTGTTTCGGAAAATCGTTGTCATCCAAGCGAATGGCTTCAAATGATTTCGTCGACGCATCATTTCCGTGTCCGCGATATTCAGCAATTTCTTTGCTGCCTGCATAGCGACGGATTCCCGGAAAAGCGCAAGCCGATCCAGGCCAAAGGTATGCGTCCGGATTGATTCCGTTTTCAATCAGTCCGCCCGTCCATTTAGCACTGTGCGTTGCGTTGTCTTCAACGATGGCTTGAACAATATCAGGATGAAGAAACCGAATGAACTTGGTTGTCATCTTTGCCAATTCAAGCACGACTTCATCGTCCGGAAGATGCCAGTCGGGCCAAGGAGATTTGCGAATGGCTGGTTTCCGGACGAGCTTATGTGCTGACGCACTATGTACATGCTTGGGAGCAGGTGAACCAATCGGCCATGCCACAGAAAATTGCAAGTAAAGCCCTATCGCCGTACGAAGCGTTGCAGTTCCGTTGTAAATGTTGCCCTCGATCGGCACTGAATGACGGGGCGGCGAATTGCGTCGCTGATCGTCTTTGGAATAGACCAGTCGCTCTAGCAACGAGTCCAATTTGTCCGCTTGGAAATGACTGTCGAGGTCTCCTTCATGATTCTCGACCGTCTGACAATTCGAAACCCTGCTTCGGCAGGTGGTTTGATTCAGCTGCGATCCGGACGCCGAAACGTATACGAACGCAAGCCAGGAATCGAATTCTTGTTTTCTCATTTATGTCCCAACATTTCAATGCTCACTTGCTCGTGGTTCGGCGAGTTACTTGAACAGGACCAAATACCGATTCAACAATTTTAACTGATATCGCCGTCAATTTTCATCCAGTCTCTGGCGGTCGCCGCGGCTTACGAAAATGTACCGGCGCTTTGGACCTAGAGAAAGACACTGGTGATTCTAAGTGAACACGACATCAAGACTATTCGCCAGTTCTTCTTGCATTCGATTTACTCTCTCACATTCAATGGGTTCGCCGATCAAGACAACATCCGGTTGAATCACCTTCATCGAGCCGCATCGCGGTTTTCCTTTTCTCGAATACGGCCACGTGTTGCAGGGTACTCCGTGCAAGGGGTTGCAAGATTCCTGGAGTCTTGCGGCGCGGTTCTGCGTCATTTAACAAATCTGCACCCAAACAGTACGTGGGACGACTGCGAGTTTTGAACCGGATGCGGGCAGATCGTAACAATTCAGACGAAACACGAAAGGAATTAGTTGGACAGCGCCAGTTTCCCGATTGTATACGGTAAATCACGTGCTTTCCTCCTTTGGATCACACGACTTGATTTTGTCGACGTCAATTCCGAGCTCCTCGTAGAGTTTGCGTCTGGTGTTCGTGTGCGACTTGGTTGCCTGGGCATTTCGTTTCCGATGATACGCTTGCCGATTGAGCTCTTGTTCAAATCGTTCGTCTCGTTGGGGCTGTGGCAAGTCTCGATTTTGAAGATAGACGTTGATAACGCTTCGAACTTGTTCGACAGTTAGCTTTTCAAACGGATCATCGATCTCCAGATCGTCCCACTGTTGTCGCAGTCGACTGCTGAAGAGAAAACTTAACTGCGTCACGAACCAATGGCGATGAACGCAACGCCAGCCACGCACTTCAAAATGATCCGGACCGATTTCCTGCTTTGCAGTTCGGAAACATGCTTCAATCGCCCAGCGGCCAAAGGCAACCTGCAACAATCCTCGCAATTTGACTCCGTCACGTCCAATCACCTGATTGGATAGAAAATATTTCACCTCTCCGGTACGAACGTTGCGGGCGACGATCAAGGTGTGCTGTTTGGCTGGAAGTTTGTCTTTGGTTTTTCGCCAGAACGGAGTCCACTTCACTTCCCAGACTTCCGGCCCGCGATCGGTGTCTTTGATGCGGTAGCGCTGCCATGCTTTCTCTCGAAAGACGGGCGAGTAAGTTGCCAAATTGTCAACGCGCCGACTGACATCGGCTTTGCGAGTTCGAGGAACTTTGGGGTGGCGACCTTTCTTCTTCGTGGATTTCGGATTCTTGCGTATGACTTTCGGACGTTGTAGCCAACCGTGGAAATTTCCGGGGATTTCGCCAACAAACGCTTCACCAAGGTCGTCCAGCCCATCCAGGAATGCGGTGTCTCGACCGTAAAGTTCATCGAATGTCCAGGCTTTGACTTTGATCCCGTTGGTCAGAGCGTGCTTGACTTGGGCGAGAGCAATTTGCGGCTTGGTTTGAAACTCGATTTCATCAGGCACATAGTTTTTTTTCGACGCACCAGATCGCGCGTGTCGCTCTCCTGCAGGTACATTCGACTGTCGAGCAAACACTGAAATCCAGGAGCCGAATAACCCAAGTGGACTCCTACGACGCAGTTCTCGATCTTGCCACGGTTGCCGTTATATTGCCGGCCAACGCCAACGGTATCCCGACCGCTTTTGTGCGTGCCTGATTCGTCAATCAAGCCGATGGCATTGGGGGCGGCGTGGTCGCGAGCGATGATCTGCTGGCAGCGATCACGAAGCTTTTCTTCATCCCACTTGATGGACTCCAGAAACCGTTGTAATGTTCGAGGAGGAGTTTTGAACGTGAGTGCAATTGCTTCGCAATTCTTCCGCTGAATGTCAGAGAGTTGCCCCTGGACATAAATCTTCAACAACCGCCGACCCGCTCCACGTTCGAAACAATCCCAAAACATTCGCAAAAACTGATACAGCAACGCGCCGATGCTTGCAATCTTCCTTGGCGATAACATGACGATCCTCCGTGAGTCCATGTGACTGATATTTCACACGGAGGGTCGTCGCTTTCGCAAAACAACGGAAGGTCGATTTTTACAAAGGGAAATGACAAAACTGGCGCTGTCCAATTAATCTCGGCCGAAGAACTCGCAGAGCAGGGTAGTTAGTTTGTCAAATGTATGCGCTACCCCTGTTCAGCCACAATTTTCTTTGACTTGGCGGAGACAACAATAACTTTTCTTGACCCCGTGCCTTCCGCGTCCGCAGCGTGTGTTCCTGCGGGGCGAACTTTCACGATCCGGCTTTTTTTCGTTGCCATGGAAGAATCCTGAGTTGCTGGCCGAGCCGCAGAATTGGAGCTGCTTTCAATTGACCCTTCCGGCAGGAATTTCTTTAGCAGAAATTCTAGATCCGGAGCATCGCCTTGAATGTTCGCATTGTCGGCCATAGCACTTGTCTCCGGTACGTTGTCATCTTCATTTTCAATTTCAAATCCTGGCTTCTCCGATGCAACGATTGCTCGGATTTCTTCTTTTGTTAGTTCGTCTGACATTCAATTTCCTCCCGTTGACTCAATTATAGCACGCTGCGACACTTGCGATAAGAAAAGGTTGCCAAGCATTACCAGCCAAGCCCTAAACATGTGAACTGTCGGAGAATCTTGTATTCAATGGCGTGTTCGATCACATCGTCGCGCCCATGAAACATATTCGAAATGTACTCCTGTTTGGCAGCAAACAAAGCGCGTGCCGGTGGCTGTCCAGCGACGACATGACGCCAGAATGATTCGTGCATCGGTCCGCCGAAGAACTTGTAGGGTGATTGAACGGGCGAATAGTGTACTCCGGTGCAACCCACGAAAGCGTTGGCTCCCGCAGCTAAAAACTTCATCGGAATTGAATCGGCATCTGTACGCGATGTCGTCACTTCGCCATTGGCGGCCCGAACTGCTGGCTTGTCTACGATCAACGCTCCCCAACAGCATCCGCAAAATACAATTGAAGACCCGGTATTGGGAACGTTGTCCACCCGAACGGCGGCCTGTCCACCAACCGTTTGCTCGCCATGGAATTCCGTCGCATCGGAATAGCTCCCGTGCAACATCAGGTAGACAAAATCCTGTGACAGTGATGGAACCTGCGTGTAGACCGCTGGCCGCGAAGGTTGCATCGTACCGTCCCCTGATAAAATGTCGAAGACACCATCTGCAAAGGGCCGTTTAACATTGCGGACTCCGTGTCTCGTTGCTCCGGGGGTGGGCGGTGGAGATTGCAACACGCGCAGCAACAGGTCCACCGAATGTCCATCCGGGATTCGAGAAACTGGAAGCTCGGCTACGCCATCTCCATCTATACAACCATAGGCATCGTCGCTCCAAACAACAAAGTTGTCCGGGTCACCGGAGTTGGCACCCAATTGCTGCCTCATCGCTGCGGGCAAAACGTCAATGATCGCACTTGGTACAACATCATAGCCACCGAGCAACACAACGCCTTCCGGCGCACCAGACTGAGCAATTGTGTTGCGAACGGTTTGGGCTGCGACTTTTGGGTCGTTGCCTGCTTGCCCCACGTCGACTAACGAGTGACTGCTCTCTTGGACTCTATCCAATACTTGCGCTGCTTCCGCCTGACCAATGTTGTCACTCAAAGCTTGCTGATTAGTCACGAAAAGTAATTGCGGCTTTGTGTTTAACGCTTTAACAACCTGGTCTAGTGGCAGGGGCGGTTGGTCTCTTTCACGCTCGGCCTCGCCAACCCCTTCATCACCGGGATCAACATCAATTGTAATAGTGACCTTCGTCTTTCGATGTGGAACTCGAGTGATTACTTCAACGTCATCCCTGCCGCTTTGAGCGGGCTGTCGCGGTTTAGCCACCGCATGTGATGCTGAGCGTGCCGGCAGGCCCGTGTTCAGTGGAGTTGCAGGAACCGGTGCAGTGGCAGTTCCGACTTGTGGAATTTGAGGAGCCGAATCAAAATGGTTTACCCGCCAGTCTGTCATGATTCCACGGTCGATTTCAATCGACGGCGAATCGTCTGCGAAGTCAAAGCTGCATTTGCCGTTGCGATCCGTTCTGACCCAGACAATGTCGTCGATGTTCTCTTTCAGCACGTTTAGGACGCCAGCATCTGGATGACTACGGCTCTTGCGTCCTGTTGAGATCACGTAATTGACGGTTCCATTCAACTCATTGAACAGGCTTTCATCGAATGAGTTGTCACTTCCATGGTGACCGATCTTATAAAGGTCGAACGGAGCCTCTGCACTGACACGTTGACGCAAAGCGGTCATCGGAGAGTCGATGCTATTGGGGGCTGGAATACCGGGCGCCGTAAATTGCATGTCCCCCGTCATCAACAACTTCACGTCGTCGACTTCAAACAGCAGCACAAGACTCATGCAGTTTAGTGCGGCTCCAACGCCACCTGAATCCATGCCATTGAAATCGGTGGCTTGAAGTGTTTGGCGATAGAGATCAATTTCATGTCGTGAGCCATCCGTTTCCAGATTGTTGATAGCAAAATCAAAAAAATCCCGACCGAGCTGATTGATGCGATTTGCACATGTGAACAACATCTGCTGGTTTGGTCCAAGTATTTGCATCCCGGTACCATCAAACTCGGCCAGCAAGTCACCGGTCTCATCTCCTCCGATATACCGCACAACTTCAGTGCCAGCGTCTTCAAGGCTACTCAACATGTCGGCGTACCTGCTGCGCAGAGTTTGCGAATCAAGCAGGAATTCAGAGAGTTCATCATCCGAGGCATGAACCGACATTGGTTCTTCGCGGAGGGCGGCGAACAAAGTTTGCATTTCGATAGTCTTGCCGGAATCAATTGGGTTTTCACCAATCTGGTTACCCCATCCCAGGTCCGGGTCGGCAACCAGCGCCCAGTCTGCCGTCAGTATTCCGCCATCGATCATCTCTGGCAGGCAACCGATATGGTCATTGTGGCAATGAGTCACAATCAACAAGTCTACGTGCATTGGATCAGTTCCGAGAAGCTGTTCCAACTGTTCGGGTATTGAGTCGTGCGACTGCGAACCACGCAAAGAACTAGGGTTCCCACCGTCGATTAGAACAGTGTGACTGCCAAGTTTGAGCAGGATGCAATCGCCGTACTGCTGTTTTCCGACGTCGAGAAGATGTGCTTGAATCATGATGTTGGCTCTCTGGCTCTAAGAATCTCGGAATCGAAATGTAGGTTTTTTATTGAGGTTGTTGGACCAAACGCATTCGATCAGTTTCCATCTGTGTTTGAATCCGCTGGCCTTAATATCAGGCTCCCTAGAAGAATCTGTGGGTGAACAATTCCGGCCGGAGGTTTTTTAAGGCACGGGAGGATAAAAGTATTTTGAAGAAGTCGAAGCCATGCAATCGCATGACTTCGACCGTCGTGGAATACTTCCACCCTCACTTGCTGATCCCTTGTTGGGTTGCTCCTCAGCAGAGCCCAACTCCGTTTCAACAAGCTCCGTTTCAACAAGCGAGATTAGTATAAACGGTTTTTCAACCGATGAGGGCTAATGCATCTTGAACGTCAATCGGTTAGGAATGGTTTACCACAACTATCCCCTGACCGGAGCCATTCAAGATGCACTTCAAGACTATCTTCAATCGGGTGAAGTCGCGGGCTGTTTTGCGGTGAGCTGGGATCACGTTTACAATTCGGTAAAACACGCGGTTTCGTGGGGCCTGCAGCGGCGGGACTTAAGCAGCATTGAATCCATTGGTGTCGATGAAGTGCAATGGAAGAAGGGCCACAAGTATCAAACGCTGGTTTATCAAATTGATGAAGGCCGCAAACGCTTGTTGTGGATTGGACCCGACCGCACGGCCAAAACGCTGTTGCGATTTTTTCGTTTCCCGGGCAAGGAGCGTTGTTTGTTGGTGCAGTTTGTGTGCAGCGACATGTGGCAAGCGTACTTGAAAGTGATTGCCAAGAAGGTTCCTCAGGCGATTCATGTCCTGGATCGCTTTCATGTGATGCAGAAAATGAGCCGGGCGATCGACAAGGTGCGGGCCGGCGAAGTCAAGCGGCTCAAGGCCGACGGCTACGAACCGGCGCTCAAAGGCTGCCGGTGGTTGCTACTGAAACGACCCGCCAATATGAGCGAGAAACAAACGGTGAGGCTGAAGGAGTTGCTGCAATACAATTTGCAAAGCGTCCGCAGCCATTTGATGAAAGAAGACTTTCAACAATTTTGGAAGTACACGTATCCTGCCTGGGCGGGAAAGTTTTTGGATGCTTGGTGTACCCGCGCGATGCGAAGCAAGATCGAACCGATGAAAGCGATGGCCAAGACGCTCCGCAGCAAACGGGAGCTATTGCTCAACTGGTTTCGCGCTGGCGGGAGTCTTTCGTCGGGAGTCGTCGAGGGATTCAACAACAAATTAAAACTGATCACCAGAAAATCCTACGGATTTCGCACCCAAGAAGCTTACGAAACCGCGCTATATCACAACCTGGGGAATCTGCCTGAACCGGAATTCACCCACAGATTCTTCTAGGGAGGCTTTTTTTAAGCCATTCAAGCTGAACCTTCAAACGGCCAATTTGTTCATACAGTTCTGGCGACTGAGGTTCATCGGAAGGCTTATTCTGTTGTTTCGGCTTGCCATCAAGGAAGATATCTTCGGCTCCTTCCTGAAGTTGTTTTTTCCAAAGGGTAATTTGTGTTGGATGAATCTTGTGCTTCTGAGCGATCTCGGAGATCGTCTTGACGCCTTTGATTGACTCTAACGCTATCTTGGCTTTGAAAGACGGTGTGAACTTGCGACGCTTCCTGGTCATGTTGATTCCTTGGTAAATGTACTGATCATCTCAGTCGTGTTTTACCAAGCAAAACCACTCGTTTCCATCTTAGCACGTGGTCCAAATATTGGGGTCCACTTCAATCATAACAAAAAGCGATGGGGAAGACATTCACGCAAATTTTGACAACTTCCCTTCACTACTGTGTAATGAATTCTGGCATCGACTAAGCCTTCACAGAAAGTGGAATCAGGCATGACCAAAAAGGTACCGCTGCTCGGATCAGGGTTTCGCAAGATTCAGCCCAAACTTCGCATGATTGCCAACGGCAGCTCCGCAGTCAACGAAGTCAGAGCCGACTTCAATCCGGCCGTCCAGATGGCGCCGACGTTTTCGCTTACGTCCTTGCAACCACCGAACCAGATGATTGCTGAGGTTTCGTTTGCGGCGAGCGAACTTAAGAAAGCGCCCAAACGCGGCAAGTTGAAACAGCTACCGAATGACGTTCGAGTTAGCGTGTTTGTCGAACGTGACAGTTCTTCAACTCGCCAAACAATGGCGGCACAAATCAAGGGAGTGACCAAGAAAGAAGTGACTGCTGAAAGAGGCCGACTGGCGACCCTGGAAGTTTCCCTTGCCGAGCTGCCGACGATCGCTGAACAACCAGATGTTGTACGCATCGAGATGGGAGAAACGCTAAAGCATCCTCGTCCAGCAATTGCCAACTCTGCCAGCTCGGCACCCACAAAGTCGTTGCGTCGATTTGGTGCCAACGGAGGAAAGCAGGTTCTCGTAGGGATTGTTGATGTCGAAGGATTTGACTTTGCCCATTCTGACTTCCTCGACACGAACGGTGAAACTAGATTCCTTCGCATTTGGGATCAGGGCGGAACCAACCGAGCCCAGCCGACTGGTTTTAGTTTCGGCGCTGAAATCAAGAAGGAACACATGGACGCAGCAATCAAGGCAAGTCCAACTGAAGGTTTGGCTCCTCAGATTCTTGAGCCACAGTCGCAAGCAGAATTTGGATCACACGGAACCCACGTGGCCAGTATCGCAGCGGGCAATCGAGGCGTTTGCCGGAACGCATTCCTGGTTGGCGTACTGATTGATCTGCCCATCGAAGATTCTGATCGTCGAAAGTCGTTTTACGACTCGACCCGCATCGCACACGCCGTGGAATACATTTTCGACTATGCAGAGCAACTAAGAGAAGACATGAATCTCGAAACGCTCCCTGTTTCGATAAACATAAGCCTCGGAACGAACGGACATGCTCATGACGGAAGTAGCGCGGTTTGCCGCTGGTTGAAACATACCCTGAACACCCCGGGGCGATCACTAACCGTTGCTGCCGGGAACGCGGGGCAGGAAAGTCCGCAACATGCGGACGACGTTGGTTTCATAATGGGCCGGATTCACACCAGTGGCCAAATCGCTGCAAAAGGACTAGTGAACGACATTGACTGGGTCGTCGTTGGAAACGGAGCGATTGATGTGTCAGAAAATGAGATGGAAATCTGGTACGGTCCATCAGACAGATTTGCGATCTCGATAAAGCCGCCAGGTGAGGAGTGGATCGGACCGATTCAGCCAGGACAATTTATCGAGAATAGACAACTTGACGACAAAAGCTTTATCAGTGTTTACAACGAAATCTACCACCCTGCGAATGGGGCAAACTATCTTGGCGTTTACCTGACTCCATTCTTTTCAGATTCACAGATCGTTGGAGTCACACCGGGACTGTGGAAAATTCGATTGCATGGCATTGATGTCCGCGACGGAAGATATCACGGATGGATTGAGCGTGATGATCCGGTGAAAATCGGACCGATTGGTAACGCGACTGGATGGCGGTTTCCATCGTTCTTTGCCGAAACATCAAATGTCGATAATTCTTCGGTAAGTTCACTGGGATGTGGAGAACAGGTTCTTTCGATCGCCAACCTCGACGACACAAATCAGAGTATTAACGTTTCCAGTAGCCAGGGTCCGACGCGCGACGGTCGGTTGAAGCCGGACTTAGCAGCTCCGGGAACTGATATCGTTGCCGCACTTGGATTCAATTTCGAGGACGATGAAGAGTGGATCGGGATGACAGGAACGAGCATGGCAAGCCCGTTTGCTTGCGGAGTCGTCGGGCTTATGCTGGCCGAGAATCCGAAATTAACCGCGTCTCAAATTCGGGGTATTCTTCAACGAACAAGTCGCCCGCTTCCCAATGCTAATTTTAACTGGCGAGACGACGCCGGATTTGGAGTGCTAGATCCAGAAGCGTGCCTTGCGGAAGTTAGAAACTTGAGCAAGGTGGAGGACGTGACATGAAAATCCGCATCTTCCAATCCGACAAGGGTGACTGCCTTTTAATAACCAGCAACGACGACAAGCGAGTATTAGTTGATGGAGGAATGTCATCCTCGTACAAGGCACATGTTGCTCCGACACTAAAAAAATTGCGGGAGGACAGCAAGGAAATCGACGTCGTATATGTATCGCACATCGACCAGGACCATATCGCTGGCATTCTCAAAATGACGGATGATTTCGTAGCTTGGAAAATTTTTGATTTTCAAACAAGCAATGGAAACACTCACGCGAGGAAGCCTCAGGTCGTTCGTCCACCAGCGTTTTCCAAGGTATGGAACAATGCCTTCCACGATCAAATAGGAAAGAACTCAGGAAGGATCGAAGAGATGCTGGCGGCACGCGCACAGGCGTTGTCATTGATCCCAAAAGAATTCGCGATAGAGGCGGCAGAACACTACGCCGAACTTGCACAGTCGAAAGCTGAAGCCATTCGCTTGTCTCGCCGCTTGGGTTCAAAACAGCTCAACGTTCCTGTCAATCCAGAATTCGACAACGGACTCATGTTCGTTACAGATCCTGCGGAGATAATTGACGTTGGCACATTAAAATTCACGATTATCGGACCATTTGCGCAGGATCTGAGAAAACTTCGCAACGACTGGAATGACTGGCTACGAACCCAGAAAGCGAAGGATCAGCTCGCGAGAATCCGTCGCAAGAATGAAGAGGATGAAGACGGTTTGGTCGCATCGGAATTGAAAGAGGCACTTGGCTCGATATTCGCTCAAGCTGCCGAAATCGGCGACAGAAACAAGGTAACGCTGCCAAACCTTGCCTCACTAATGTTCTTCCTTGAAGAGGATGGGTCAACTGTTCTTCTAACCGGCGACGGGCATTGGGAAGACATCATCGCTGGGCTCGAAAACACTGGTCGAATGCCAGAAGGCGGAGGTCTTCATGTCAGCGCCCTTAAAGTCCAGCATCATGGAAGTGAACACAACTGGAAACATGAGTTCGGGCAGCGGATAACGGCCGACAACTACGTTTTTTGTGGCAACGGAGCCCACAAGAATCCTGACCTGCGAGTTGTTGATGCAGTCCTCGAATCTCGTTTGGGTTCAGCAGCAAAACGAAGTAAGAACGCTGAAGTTGGAAACCCGTTCAAATTGTGGTTTAACTGCGCTTCCTCGATTGCGACATCCAAGAATAAAGCGCACATGAAGAAGATCGAAAAGAAGATCGCCAAAGCAGAATCAGACAATCCCGGTGCTGTGTCAGGAGTCTTTTTGGACAAGAGTTTTTTCGATTTGAAGCTATGAAAAACGATGCCAAAATCGCGAGGCTCGGATTTGGTGAGTTTGGCGCGGCTAGTGATGGCGAGCTGCAATGACGAGTGCCAAGTAAGTTCATTGCGCTACGTCTGCCATTACTGTGATCAACAACTATTGCAATGAATTGCGTCCAGAGAGAATTCTTGGCAATGGCGCGCAAGCAGGCCAGTTTGCGCTGGCCGTTTGTATCGCAAGATTGATATCCAGAATGCGATCCGGGTCGAGCACAATGAGGTACGTCGCCGGATACGAATGGCTACCATGATGCTCCAAAAATCGAATTGCACTCGTGAGCTTTTTCAAGTCATCAACCAACGACTGAGTTTTGGAGGAGGTTGATTGAGCAACTTTGAATTCTGCTAAAACAGCCACCTCACCAAGCGTTTGTAGTGTTTGAGGTAGCGTTGGAACGCCGCGATTCCAACCTGGCGTGCGCGACTTCCACGTCCGCATGTCGATCTCCGACCGTGTAACTGCGAAATCAAAATTCAATGCTCCGAGTGTGGGTTTTATTCCTCCAAAGGCAGCTAGATCCTGGTTCGGCAACTGCAACTCAGCAACAACCAGCTGCGGATCAATAAATCTTGACACAGAAGTCATTAACCATGACTGGTGCGGCACTTCGCGCGACCGGCGATGCCTGAACTCTTTGAAGTAGTCAGCCACACCAGATTCAAACAACGACGGCAAGTCTTTATTCATTATTCTTCATGTCGCTATCCCGATCGGTTGATAAAAGCGTTGAGCTTGGATTTGATCCAGCTTGGCGCCTGCGTCGCTGTTCTGAACTTTATCAAGCTATCTCGAAAAGAACGTATACACCCACCGATAATTTCGTTGTCGGAACATTTCGCACGATCTAGAACGCTCAAAGCGTCCGTCTGCAACGCGGTATTCAGCGCTCCATTTAGTAGTGCTTGAGCGTTGGACTTGTCTATACCCAATCTGTTTGCAATCGAAAAAAGAATATGGGGAAGTTGCCACCAATAGTTTGGGTCGATTTCTTCATCAACTGGCACTTGGAGGCATTTGATAAAGCAGTTCAGTGTTTCCACCTCTGCCTCGGAAACGAAGGCCCGAATCAACTCGTCGTTTTTTGCAAAAGTCACCAAGGCGTCGTGAAGTGAACCTCCTACTTCGTCGTTCGCCGAGATTCCCTGTAAGAGTGTGCGAGCGATGGTTTGATCGGCCCCCATTTCTTTCAGTACCTCGCCAACGGCATCTTGGTTTATCAACTTTGTCTTTGCCAGATTCGATAACAATTGATCGTTTTCGCCCACCTTGGCTTTGAACTGAAGCGTAATGATCAAGGTGGATAGATCAAAGCCAGAAAACAAGTTGCCGTCGATATGCGACGATAGTATGCAGGATGAGTTGGCGATCAAACTCTGAGAAAGAGAGCCAATTTTGTCATCCGGGATCTTCAGACCGTATCGCTGAATTGCAAAGTCGATTTGGGCAAGAGTTCCTGCTGCCCATGCCGATTCACAGTAAGTCGTTGCGCAATAGAATGATGACCGAGTTACGTAGGGTCGCCCGAAACAGCTTGAATATTCGGCAACTGATTCAAGTTCCGATAGCACATCGGTCAGTTTGTCATGATCCAAATCGTTGGCCAACCTTCGCTCAAACGAAAGAAATTCGCAGAACCAGTTGGCGTATTGGGCGCAAACGTCTCCGTCTGATCCGCCTGCCTGACTTTCGAGAAATTTGCAGTAGTATCGAATGAGCCTTGTTCGCGTCGCCCACGTCTTGTCATTCTTCGGCAGTAAGATTGATTCGATGATATTCCAGAAGGAGTCCCGGCAGTCTTCTGGAATTAGATTGTTGTGAACCAAGAAAACTTGGCAAAAGTGATAGTCAACGCAAGGAGAGTTTTTCTGCCTCCTCCATTGATCGTAACCGTTCACGGGGCGCAGTTACTGATTTTGCCTGAACCCGGCCAGAGCAATTCTTCCGACGTTTAGATGTCTTTCAGATTTTGTTTTTCTTGATTTGTAGTCACTTACCACTTTCTACCATCCAAAATCACATTCGCGTTTTTCAAGCGGCCATTTAACCTCGGTTTTTGCCGCTTCCACGACCCGTGAACGGTTACCCATTGATCTAGCTTGCTCCAAAGATCATCTGCGTGATTCGACTCGATATATTTTGTTACGGCTGCCGCGAGTCCGAACTCGCGCGAAAGTGGCAAGTAACCGCAGTAACGAAAGAATTTGTCGCATAGATCCTCGATCGAAACCGAGGTGGACGCCAAGCTCTCAATAAACCGAAGAAAGTCACCTGAACGAAACGACGGTCGTCGAAAGGGAATGTCGTCCAAGAAAACGAAAGTCCGCAAGCGCGGAGACAACAGAAATCTCAGACCTGATTCAGTCGTTTTCTCGTTGCTCAGTTCGATTCCTTGTTCCAGACTTTTGTTCTGGAAAAAGAAATCATTGCTCAAATTGTCAGCGATCGCGATTGCTGCATCGGCAAACCTGTTGATGTCTTCAGACAATACATCGGCTCGATTCAGTTCAAGTTTTTTATGCGTCTCGCTATCCCAAAACGGTTGGCAATTCTTGGCTAGGCGATGCAATTCGTCAACGACTGCGCGGCGGATCTCAACGCATGGTGCCAAAATTGCATCTTCCAAACTGACGATTACAAACGTGTCGTCATCTTCTTTTGCCAATAATAAAGGGCCGCAAGCCGAATGGCACTGTCGCGGCTAGATGATTAGTTGATCGCGCAGGTTGTCTATTGACACGCGAGAAAGATTTTGAAAATCTTGCGTTGCCTTGCGAATGATTTAAGTTTCTGCCCTCGCTTGGCGAGATAAATAAGGCCCTCCTTGGTTCACAGTCTAGTGAAAAGCCAAGGAGGGTTTTTTCATGAGTGGACGCATACCAAAATCGCCCCGTCGTAGCAGTGACAATTTTCAAAAAATCCTCGATGGTTTTCTCAAACAGCCGGGGCTGCCGTTTTCAGATGTCCTCGATTCCGAGTTGATCGAATCGGTTTTTGAGAAACACGGTGGCTTGTTCGGAATCGGAGCGATCTACTGTACGGCGACCATCCTCTGGGCATTTCTTGGGCAAGTCCTTCGAGATGGCAAACAAGCGGCTTGCCAAGCCGCCGTAGCTGCCATCATTGGGCACCGTCAGCTATTGGGACAGGATGTTCGTTCATGATGCTTGCCGCGATGATCGCTCAAGGAACGGATGTTTGTTGCCGCAAGCATCACATGCGCAAATCAGATTTTCGGACAGGCAAGCGTCTCGGAAAATATGACCATCTCATTGTCTGGCATCGCCCGCAACGCCCTGTCTGGATGGATGAGGAAACTTATCAACAAATACCTCCGACGATTACATTGCGGGAGATCAAATACTCGATTACCGAGCCAGGGTTTCGCACCAAGTGCATCACCGTCATCACGACGTTGCTTGACCCTGAAGAATTTTCCAAAGAAGACATTGCAGATATTTATGGCTATCGCTGGAACGTGGAATTGGATATCAGATCGATCAAGTGCAATTTGAATCTGGGGCACGTTCGTTGCAAGTCACCGGCAATGGTCTTGCGAGAATTATGGACAACGATGTTGGGCTACAATCTAATACGCAGCATTGCAGCCGGTGCAGCGAAAATGCTCGACATTCAACCGAGACAGATCAGCTTCACCTCGACGGTTCAGTTTGTGCTGGCCGAATGGGCAACGCTCGCCAAAGGCTGGCTGACTCTGGACGAACTACAGAACCACGCCAAGTTGCTGTATGAAAAAATTGCCGGTTGCCGTGTCGCACAAAGACCGGGCAGGATCGAACCGAGGTTGGTCAAAAAGAGGCCCAAGCAATACAAGCACATGAAAATGCCAAGACAACAACACATCGCAAGACTAAAAAACCATTGATTTGACGCGACAGTGCCATTCGAGCTGCGTCCCATTACTTTTCCCCTATCGACGCGCTGCCTGACAGACACGTCGATCAACCGCTGAAACCACGATGCTTCCCCGTTCGATGCTGCGCATCTGAACCGGACCGGGCAGACATCCGGTCCAAATCTCCAATCCCGGGACTCGATGCGACCGAAATCCGGACTCCGGAAGAACACTTCGACCCGGATTTCAGCGTCGCAAACCTTCGGATGACTTTTTTGACCCTACGGGCTTCTTGGCGCAATGAACGATTACGTTTCTTCTTTGTTGAGGTCTGCCCAATCCAAGAAAACGTCAATCAAATTTCCAAAAAGCTTCGGTGCACAACACCCGTCAAAAACATTGTTGGTAGATTTCTTGCAAAACAACCATTCGCTTTCTGTTTCAATGTTCTTTTCCAACGAATCGAAATCCACATTTTCTAAATATGTTCCATTGAGATCAACTTTTAGTCGCAGTGCTGGATTGTCGAGACTGCTAACTGTAAATCCATGTTGGTGTTCCCAGTCTCCGTTGCATTGAGACAAATACCAATCAATCAGTCTGCCAAAATCAGAGTTCATTTACCTAGGCCCTCCTCCGGTTACCGGTTGATTGGCATCGGGCATTCCGGTTACATCTTGGCCCGATACGACATCGCCGACTTTGTTCCAGAAGCATTTGCAACCAGGATACGGTGACTGATTTACGATGCTGACGTGTATATGAGGTGTAGGTATGTAGCCCCTAGGAGGACTCTTGTTGAAATGTTCCTTGCCTGTCAAATCAACACGCGTCCACCCAACGGTTCCTACTGGCGGATTGCAAGGCAAGCATCCACGATCACAATCATCGCCGTCATCAATAGGTGGTCGTTGAGGATCTTCCGGTCTTGGTCTTGGCCGAGGTTCTGGTCTTGGTCTTGGTAGTGGAGGCCATTTATTGGGGACCCACCAATCGCATACCCATTTTGTTACCGGCCCAGTAGTGCACCTCCCAATGCAGTAGCCCACACCGACTCCTGCAGTTCCCACTGCAGCACCAGAACCCACAACGACAATAACAGGTGTCCCAGTTGCCGCTCCGGCTGCCGCACAAGCCGCGCCTGCAGTTGCCGTCGTGCCTGCAACTACGACTGGACCTGAAACGGGACCCACCAAACCAAGAGGGGGGGCAATTGGATCTTGAGGGACAACCGGCTCTTGATATAGTCCCCACGGATCCACCCCGCTCGTCCCCATATATCCTCGATAGAGTGACATCCCATCGACATATTCCAGCGGATCTCTGCTCGTGAACTCGCCTGTAAGCGGGTCGTAGTACCTGGCGCGTATCAACAACAGTGCAACATTCGGTGCAACTCTTTGCGTTTCATACGGCCTGCGCCGCACGAAACGCGCACGCCGAACCTGCTCGAAAGCCGGTTCTGAATTTTCACACAGCTTGACCACTTTTTGAGAATTCTTTCCCGCGCGCGTAGGACGTTTTAAACATCGTCTATTGTAAAGCAACAGAAACGGCGGGGCTACAGAAGAACCCGACGCGGCGCATGAAAGAAAGCGGTGTGCGGTCAGCGAAGCTGACCGCACACCGCTCAAAGAGATTGCAGAAGAATCAGTCGTTTGACGGATCGCCTGACGGCGAATCATCCGCTGCCGGCTTTCCGTTCGGCTTCGCGGGATGCGTCTTGCGATGCACTTCCTGCAACCGTTTGATGCTCACATGCGTGTAGATCTGCGTCGTGTTCAGACGGGCGTGGCCGAGGAACATCTGCAGCGAACGCAGATCGGCGCCGTTCTCCATCATCAGCGTCGCCGCTGTGTGACGGAGCAGATGACACGAGCCGCGATACGTGATCCCGATCGACGTCATGTAATCCTTGACAATTTTCGACATGTGATTCGACCCCAGACGGTTGCCGTTCTTTGACACGAACAGCGCGTTGTCGCTCGACTTTGTAACAAGATCGGGGCGGATATCGAGCGTCCACTTCTCGATCCACGAGAGAGCCCGCGTTCCGACGGGAACGACGCGATCCTTCCCGCCTTTGCCGAGCCGGATCGTGACGATCCCGCGTTCGTAGTTGATGTCGTAGACATCGAGCGAGATCAGTTCGCCGCAGCGGATGCCGGTTGAATAGAACGTCTCCATGATCGTCCGGTCGCGAAGACCGAGACGTGTTGTCACGTCCGGCTGGTTGAGAAGTGTTTCCATTTCCCCCGCCGTCAGCGTCGAGGTCGGCAGCCGGTCCTCGCTTTTGGGAAGCTCGATGTCACGCGCCGGATCGTGGTCGATAAAGGCCTGCGCCTTCATCCACACGAACCAGCGGCGGACCGGAATCAGGTAACTCGCCTGCGTGTCGAACTTCAGCGGCGCGCCGGTTTTCGGATTGCGGTAGTGAAACAGAGAACGGCGGTACGCGCCGACATGTTCGGAGGAAACCTCCGACATGCAGCCGAGGGCCCGTTCGTCGCACCAGGTTGTGAACCGTTCGAGTTTGAACCGCCAGCAGCTGATTGTCCGCTCGCTGCAGTTCCGCATTCTCATTGTCTGGAGAAACCGGTGAACCAGAAGTTTCGGTTCGGGAAGACTTGACATGATCATTTGAAAATCCTTTGGCTGAGTCAGCGCGCAGGACTCCACAAGGGTTACCCGCGCGACGACGATAAAGATGAGTTCGCGCATCACAAAGCGCGAACAGAAACGCGGGTAAAGGAACAGCCTGCCGCTGACGCGGCAGGCGGTTCGTCAGTCAGAGAAACGTGTTCGATGAACACGTGATTAATTGGGGGGCCTTGCTCCAAAACGGCCCGGGCTCACGGTTCGCATCGTGAATTGACGCAACCGGTTGCTGCGTTGTGATTTACATAAATCTGTCCGGAATCACGAGCGGCTTGCGGATGACTCGCGCCTGCTTCACGGTTTGTCCCGTTTGCCTCACGGTTTGTCGTTAGAGACAACCTGCTTTCGCTGTTTTGATGTTGCGCGGTTGTTGATGCGTCTGGTTTTCAGCTTTGACGGATCGATCAGCCCGGGTAGAAACGATTCACCGTCGCGTCCTTCGCCGTCGTAAAGCAGTTCGTACTCTTTGCCGTTACCGTGACCGGTCCGGTGAGCGAGAACGTATTCGAGTTCGATCAACCGTTTCAGGTGATGACGGATTTGATTGTCACTCCAGCCGAACGTTTCCCGCAGCTGACGCTGCGTGAAACGGACAAGTTTTCGCGGAAGTTTCTGCGACCGTGATTCCTGATTAACAAGATTGTCAATCAGGATCAGCAGCTGCCGCGTCTGCGGGAGCAGATCGTCGAGCGATCCACCCATCACTTCGCTGATCAGCCGGTTGGCCAGTTCGACGTCCTCGATTGTTGACTCGACTACGAGGTCGCCGTTTCCGATCTCAACCAGCTTTCGCTGATGCTGATGCAGCAGCGTGATCGAGGCGATCAGTGACAGATACTTCGCGTTGTCGCGCCGCATCCGTGTCTGGTCGTGACGGAACGTCAGCTGATCCGCCCACGGCATGACCACCCGGAGCGGAGCAATTAAACGCTGCGCGTTTCGATGCAACGTCTTGATTTCATCACGGCTCCGCCCTTTGCCCGCGCGCAGGTAGCCGATCCTCTGGCGTGCGTGAATCTCCGCCGTCTGGTCGGGCGATTCGTTGACGCGCAGTGTGATGCCACGGTTTTGCAGTTCCGGATCGGGCCGTTCCGCCGTCGTGGTCAGAAACATCATCACCGGTCCTTCGACTTCGAACGTGTCGGTTGACTGACGTCCGCTGCCGTTGTTCCTGCCGACGGCGGCGATCGTCAGCCTGCCGTCGCTTTGTAACAGCTTGAGCGCGTACGATGCCTGCGAAACACCTTCCTCCTCGCTGATCGCGAGGATTTTGTGTTTCATATTTGTCCCGCCCATGTAGTAAAGCGACTGGCCGGTCATCGCCGAGTAACGGATCTGATCCTCGTCGGGAACGAACGCCAGCGCCGCATCCATCAGCGTTGTTTTACCTGCGGCCGAGCCGCTTTGAATCAGGATCGCCAGCGGGCTTTTGAGCCGGCGTGAAACGCAGGCCAGATAACAGACGAGCTTGTTCGTCTCTTCGCCTGCGAGGCCGCAGACGTCGAAATCTTCGAGAATGTTTTCGATCAGTTTCGGGTCTTTGAGAAACTTCATCGCGGTCCGCTGGTCAGCGACTGAAACCTCGACCGGTTTCTGTGACTGCGTGGCCGCTTCGATCCGCTGCTGCTGCAGCTCTTCGAGCGACAACAGCATCCGCCCGATATCCTGTTTGATCAGGTCGGTGTCAACAAACAGTTCCGTCGCGGTTGCTTTGATGAACGAGACTCTTGACCGTGCTTTGCAGAGATCAAACGTGTCGAGGTGAACGAGTTCATCGCGTGTCGCGAGGACGTTGACTTTGAGCTGCTGCGAGGAATGGTTCTTCTCCAGCCCGCGAACGCGGTAGTGACGGGTGCCGATCGAAAGGTGGACTTCGTCACCCTTCGTTTCGACCGTCACATCGGAAACCGGTTTCTTTTTCGGGGTAATATTCTTTGCGGTTTTCGGTTTCGTGTTTTTCGTATCTTTCGTGGTTGTTTTCTTTGCACCGTTTTGAGCGCGTACGGGTAGCGCAGTTGTTTTGATCATCTTTGAATCCTTGAAGTTATCGGGCGTGAATTACCAACCGGGCCGCTCCGGTCGTTGCGCGTATTTGCTGATCGTCAGGCGCACTGTTTTGCGATGGAGAACCGCAAGTCGTGACACCGTTTTCGATAAATACCAATACGCGACAACTTCCCTCCGCTGTCAAGGATGAAAGCGGATTTTCTTTGTCGCGAAGCCGGGCCGCTCCGCGCTCTTTGTGAAGCTGTGCCGGTCGCCGGGACTTTGCGCACTGTAGACGCACGAGCCCCGCCGGACCCACCAGCAAAGATGACGCGATGTCACTCCACCTGCGCCTTCCGTGATCCGCCCAACCGCTGCGCGGGCGAACCACGGACGGCTCCGGCGAAGATGACATCTTCAGGTCAGGCTAAATCCAAAAACCCGGGCAGACAGGACAGGCTGTCGGGGCGTTACGCCGGGCGCGCGTGCGGAGTCGCTCCGTCGTTCCTCCTCCGCTTTGTCCTTCGACGCACCGGCTCCACTTGTCAGGTTCAGGCAAAGCATTGAAGGAGGGCTTGAGCTGAGGGAACTGGACCACTCTGACCGCTGCCGCGAGATTCAAAGCTTAAACTGCGGAACGGACTCCGGTTGTTCATGCGGACTTGCTTGTTCGTCCCTCACCGCGCGGCGCCGACGCGCATTCACTGCCCTGCGCCGCCGCCTTGCAATCGCGCTTGTCAGTTCCGCTCCCGGCTTACACTCGCTGAGGCTCGCGTTCGCGGTCGCTCTCCCGCTCAGAAAAAGGAACTGCGCCATCCATGGCTCCGTACTTCCGGTTGCGAACCTCGTGTTCGCCGCTCGGCCCCGCAGGGCGGGCTGAACGTCAGGCAAGCCGCTACTTTTTTCTTTAGCCGCGCTGGTCAGTCACATCCATCCGAATCAATCCGCCCTCCGCTCCGGCCATCGGGCTGCCGACGCTGGAAAGTCTTCACGTCAGGCAATTACTAATTCTGTGGTTGAGTTCTTCGCCCGGACAAGCGCCCTTCCCTGGCCTCCGCTGGCGGGGCCTTGCGGGCCGCAGGTTCGCTAACGCGAATCCTTGCTCGCGGACGCCGCTCCACCGCCTTGAACTGAATCCGTTGCAACGCCTGAACCACTGCTGAACTCTACCGCACCCAAGCGCCTTCCCTGATTCAAGGGCGGCTCCGCTTCGTGTCCGCTCGCTGCGGACGCCATCCGGGCGCCTGCGGCCTGTCTTTGACGGATCGTCCATGATCCGCCTTGCCTGCGGCACTCAAACCGGACCCGACTGACCGCAAGCGAACATCAAAGCAACACGGCAATGGACAATCAGCTCAAAAGGCTGTCTGCTGTGAAACCCGCGCGGACCTGTGGGGCGGCATCGTGCCGCAAGTTTCGAAAACATCCTGTTTTCGAATGGCTGCCCGGAAGGCTAGTCAGCTGCGGCAGTGGAAAGCTTTGCGAAACGCTGACCGTCACGTCCGCTGGAGAATCTGCCCGGTGTTCCGCCGCGAACAACACTTAGTCGCTTCGGCAAAGCTTAATGCGCGGCGGTTTTATCACCTCCAAACTGGCCGCGGAAAACTGCCGTTTTTCGAATAAAACCCGCTCACTGGAGGGGTGCTCAGGTTCCCTGGACCAGTACACCCGGCCAGCGCCCTTCCACGGCCTCCGCTGGCGGGACCTCTCGGGCCGTTGGGCTCGTCCTTGCTCGCGGACGCCGTTCCACCGCCTTAAACTTAAACCGTTGTTGTGTCCGAACCAGATGCGAAACACTACGAATCAAAACACGCACCCGGATTCAAGGGCGCCTCCACTTCGTGTCCGCTCGCTGCGGATGACATCGTGTCACCACGGCCTGTCTTTGACGCATCGTCCATGATACGTCTGGGCTGCGCCACTCAAACCGAGCCTGACTGACCGCAAGCGAACATCAAACAGCAACGCAGTGGACAATCTGCTCGAAGGGCTGACCGCTACGTAACCCGCGCATGCGTTTGTGGCGGCATCGTGCCGCAAGTTTCGAAAACATCCTGTTTGCGATGGATTCGCAAAAGGTCGCAGGTAGACCAAGTCGCCATTGTCAGGGCAAGCTTCGACCGAAATCCGGTTTCCAGCAGAACACTTTCACTCGGTTTTTCACGGAGAAAACGCGCGGCTGAGTTTTTTGACCCTACGGGTGTCGAGTGGCAAATGAAAATTGACGACGCTCGCTACAAACTCAAATCCGTTTACCCTAATATCCAATGCTGACAAACCACTAGTGTGTTTGTTGAATGCATCTTGATTCAAAACAGTCAAAGCAATGGAATAGGTAAATCATTCCGACATCGCCAAACATAAAATCAATGATTTTCGGTACTGTCTTTGGTACGGTGCTAAATTTTGAATCGCAGATGTTGGGATCTTCAAATGAGTCTATTTGCGCAACAAAATACATCTCATCGCCACATAAATTACAAGTCGGTACGTCAGGTTCTTGAATCCAATCTGGTCGACCTCCGAATTTCGTTTTCATACCTAGGTCATTTGGATATTCCGGGATAGGGATCGTATGTGCTGGCCTAATGAGGACTCTATATTCGTTTAAATATCGACGACTCATTTTATTTCGCCATCCGAATCGAAGTATTGACTGGCTATCCCATTGAAACAAAGTGCGAAAGCCATATCGACATGGGTTAACTCTTCAAAAACGGATTCTTTGGAATATCCCTTGCCAATCAAATCTAAGTAGGGATTGTGCCCCTTGAGTGCCGTTTCTCGAGCTCGTCGTATCGCGGGCCCATTGGCCAATACGTCGGCGATTCCTTGCGTCTTTACGCATTGGTCACATACTGCGGCAGCTGCACCGAGTGCCGCCAATACCGAAAGAAATCTAATTCTTTTGCCCGCTGCGCTGCGGTTGTCTACATCTACTGGTATGCCGGTATTAGTTTTTGTGCCTCGAAACCTGCCAGGCGTAGCTTCACCCTCTTGCAATACATGATCCCAATCACTCCATAGTTGATTAAATTTCCGATTGATATCTTCTCGTGGAACATCGTAAGGATTATCGTATCCATCAAAAAAATCTTTCCATTCTTGCTCCCATGTCGGATGTAACTGACTATGTAGCTTGCTGTCGATTTCCCATCCCCACGACGGTGCATCAATGTCTATGCCGTTTCCCCAGAAAAACTGTCGGGAACTTTGAGGCAACAGGTGGTGCCAATCTAAGCCAAACGGGTCCACTCCGCCAATCCCGAAATACCCCCGATAGAGTGACATCCCGTCCACATATTCGAGCGGATCCCTGCTCGTGAACTCGCCTGTGAGCGGATCGTAGTATCTGGCGCGTATCAACAACAGTGCAACATTCGGTGCAACTCTTTGCGTTTCAGGCGGCCTGCGCCGAACGAAACGCGCACGCTGAACCTGCTCGAAAGCCCGATCGGCATTTTCACACAGCTTGACCACTTTTTGAGATTTCTTTCCCGCGCGCGTAAGGCAGTTTGAACATCGTTCATTGTAGTTGATCGGGCGGAGCAGAAAGTGTTCGGGAACGCGGATCGGAGAAGGTTGGCGCATAAAAAAACGGCCCGAAGGACAGAGTCCTCCAAGCCGTCCAACCGACCGGGCTACCCGCATAACCCGGTTCAGTGTTTTGAATTTGAATCGGGGCCCCTTGTCTCTAATCGCCCCGGGTGATCGTTTTGAAGCGGTTTTTGTCGCAAGTCACGTGTGTCACAACCGTTCCGCGTTTGCACTCAAGTGATCGGTGACCGATCTTTGTGTGATCGGAGCCGATCGTTTTGCCGTTTCAAGCGATCGGTTTAACCAGTTTGACAACTTCCAAAAATTGGGGCCCCTTGTTCCAAAACGAGCAAAGCGTGCGGTTCGACCCGTGATTAGACGCAAGTCATGTTTTCACCATGACTTGCAACACCGGACTTAAACGTGCGGTCGGGGTCCGAAAGGTGTGCGGTGCTGTGCGGTTCGCTCATTCTGCCGTGCGGTTTGTCGTTAACCTCGACGCGGATTGCCGCGTTTACCAAACTCAGCCCGGTTTTCAGTGGAACCGCCGCCGTAACCGAGCTCCAGAAGCATTTCGCAAAGGTTCGCCATGTCTGACTTTGCAACTGCCTGATTGATCCGCCAGCGTTCGGCTGCCAGTTTGGCGAAGTTGTTGCGAGACCGGATGTGAAAGAAATTGATCCGGTCGGTATGGCCGAACTTCTCGTTGGTCGTGTAGGCTTTGATCAGGATGATCAGCTTGCCGATCAGATGGTTGTTGGAAAGGTTGCTGATCCGGTAGACACGGTTGCCCGAGGTAAAAACCGCACGGTCGCTGTCGATCATTTCCAGTGACGGTGAATCATCGGATTTCGGAACGAGGGTAGCTGACTTGGTCATGGTTTGCTTTCGTAAAGAAGATGAGCCTGACTGCAGTCGGACGCGCCGGCAGCGCAAACTGCCGGTGCGTCTTTTCTGAAATCAGAGGGAATGAGTGACCGGAACGCTCCGGTCTTTGCGTGTCCTTTGCTTCACGTCAGGTTCATCGTTTTGTAGATTGATGATGTTCTGACAGTGATGCGTTTTCTATAAACACAAGGACGCAGCAAATTCCCTCCGCTGTCTACGGGAATCGAACTCTTTTTTTGAAGCCGCGCCCGGCGACAGGGCTCGTTTTGTGAAGCTGTACCGGTCGCCGGGACTTTGCGCACTGCAGACTCACGGGCCCCGCAGAACCCACCAGCAAAGATGACGCGATGTCACTCCACCTGCGCCATCCGTGATCCGCCCAACCGCTGCGCGGGCGAACCACGGACGGCTCCGGCGAAGATGACATCTTCAGGTCAGGCTAAATCCAAAAACCCGGGCAGAGAGACTGTCGGGGCGTTTCGCCGGGCGCGCGTGCGGAGTCGCTCCGTCGTTCCTCCTCCGCTTTGTCCTTCGACGCACCGGCTCCACTTGTCAGGTTCAGGCAAAGCATTGAAGGAGGGCTTGAGCTGGAGGGTGCCAGGCCATGCTGACCGCTGCCGCGAGATTCAAAGCTTGAACTGCGGAACGGACTCCGGTTGTTCATGCGGGCTCTGCTCCGTCGTTCCTCCTCCGCAGCGCCGACGCGCATTCACTGCCCTGCGCCGCCGCCTTGCAATCGCGCTTGTCAGTTCCGCTCCCGGCTTACACTCGCTGAGGCTCGCGTTCGCGGTCGCTCTCCCGCTCAGAAAAAGGAATTCGGCCTTCCAGTGGCCTCATGCTATTTGGTTGCGATCCTCCACGATCGCCGCTCGGCCCCGCAGGGCGGGCTGAACGTCAGGCAAGCCGCTGTTGTTTCTTTTAGCTGCTCCGGTAGTCACAACCATCCGAATCAATCCGCCCAACGCTTCCGGCCATCGGGCTGGCGATGATGGAACGCTTTCTGGTTGTTTTATCCGCAACGTGTTTTCAAGTTCCCCGTTTGACAAGCGCCCTTCCCCGGCCTCCGCTGGCGGGACCTCTCGGGCCGCAGGTTCGCTAACGCGAATCCTGGCTCGCGGACGCCGCTCCACCGCCTTGAACTGAATCCGTTGCAACGCCTGAACAACTGCTGAGCTCTACCGCACCAAAGCGCCTTCCCTGATTCAAGGGCGGCTCCGCTTCGTGTCCGCTTGCTGCGGACGCCATCCGGGCGCCTGCGGCCTGTCTTTGACGGATCGTCCATGATCCGCCTTGCCTGCGGCATTCAAACCGAACCCGACTGACCGCAAGCGTTGGTCAAAACCGCACGCAATGGCCAGCCAGCTCGAAAGGCTGACCACTGCTGAACCCGCGCGTACCTTTGGGGCGGCATCGTGCCGCAAGTTTCGAAAACATCCTGTTTTCGAAGGTGTGTCCCCGCAAGCGCAGTCAGCTGCGGAAGTGAAAAGCTTTGCGAAGCGCACACCGTCAGGTCCACTGGAGAATCCACCCAGTGTTCCGCCGCGAATAACACTTTCCCGCTTCGGCAAAGGGGAATGCGCGTCGATTTTTGCCGGTGAATCAAGGTGCAATGAATGCTGGCACCCAGTTCCTAAGTCTGTCCGCCGACGTTTCCCGCAGGCCGCGAATTGAACCGCGAGAAGACTGGCCGCGTGGTTCGCCTTGCGCGATGCCGCAAACTCTCGTGGCTGGACAACCGGGCGACAGATTCAGACTCGACATCCGCTTCGATCAGAACCGGAAACATCTGCCCGTCGTCACCCTCAACCGCGCCGCGTAACACGCTTCGAAAATTCAGTCAATAACGATCAACTGCGCTCAAAATGCGCGCTGAAATTCAAATTTCAGACCAATTCCGGATGAATTTTCAATGAACGGCTTCGTTGGAACAATCCGGTTCAAAACGGTCACGGAAAAGCATCGGATTTCACGCCGATTTGTGCCCAAATCGACGGCGCTCAGTCTCCCTGGACCAGTACACCATACCGGTATGCACATGGGCGTCGGTTAGTAACGTGGACTCACCAAAAACGTCGCAAGAAACAAAACGGTAAATAATCCAAGTGAAACGTACGCGGCCAATTCATCGACGCGGCCGTTGGAATCACCTAGTCCAAACTTAGGGCCAATTCCGTTCCAAATTAAGAATCCGATTGGCACGGTGATCATCCCAAATAGCCAAAGCAGCCATATTGGCGATCCGTTTTTAATCATATCGCCGGCATCACCAATATTCTCAAATGATCCAAAGCCGATGTACACGCCGTTTGCGATTAGGCAAAACCCAGCGAAAAATCGCGCAAGATAATCACCTGATATTTTTAGTTTCCAGAACAAGCTCCAAATCATGATTGGAAGAACGACACCAATAATCGGCCCAGCCCAGACAACGGCGAGCGGGTTCGGATTTGGAGAGACATCAGTCCGAGATATCGCAAATGGATGAAGGACGACCTTCGTGACGGTTCCACCTGAAGTTAGTCCAGCGATCACGTGTCCCAGTTCGTGTAACGCCATGAATGCCAGCCAGCAAAACGGAATGAACGAGGCAATCAATATGACCTGGTTCATTCGTTTCATACAAAGTTCTCAAGCGTGATAATGGCCACGATCACCGAACCGGAACGATAGATCAACCTAAACCACACACAAGTCCGGCTTATGGTCATTCCGCATCGTTTTGTTAACATGCCTATTTCAGGTTTCCGCCCGAACATTGAGCAGCATACACGATTTAGTTGCCGTTCGCAGATTCATCAGTTTGGGTAACCGAAGCATCAACAATGGCGAAAGCAATTTTGGTCCGGCACGTTTCAACATCGCGTAGGTTTGATTCCTGAATTCAGTTCACGTAACTTGAGTTTCGTTTCATCGCCGAGTTCGAAATCGCATCCGAAGAAGCGGGCGTGTGGTTGCTGGTTGAACTGCTGACGAATTCCTAAACATGTCCGCGTGACTTTTTCGCCTCTACATTCTGTACATGCACCAGTTTATTCCACCGTCGCGTTGATCTGACCAACGGTACATATGCCGTTAGTTTGCTTGATCAGTTCCCAATTGCCTTTTGCATTCTTGGGAATTCGCAAGAGTGCAATTTCTGCATGTTCCGCAATGCCGAAGATTTCTATTGCTTTGTCTAGCGAAACGTCGGAGCTTTCAAAGTTTACTTCTCCTATTTCAAAACGATTTTGATCAATTCCTGCCAACACTCCGCCGGACTCAATGATATTTTGCTGCATAGCAATAAATCGGTGATGAAGATAACTTTGTTGCAGCAGCGGAGGAAGGACTACGAGGTAGACTAGCACTCCACCCCCTAACAACATCGCAATAATTAGGAAGCGGTCCATCAAATGCCAAGACTTGGTTTTGTGCTGAGCATTTTTTTGCGCCACTTGTCGCGATTGTTTCATTTTCCGTCACCATCTTTGTCGTCCTCAGTGGCAAATCGACGTCCGTCACCTTCAAACCGGCACCACCACGGGGCGTCCTCCTTTAAGAATTCTTTGTTCGCAAAAGTTGAAAGATTCGCCCAATTGTGACAGTTGTAACAAACAATATTGTAGCCAATCATATGGCCTGTGGTCGTTAGACCGTGAGTGGCGATAATGTCAGACTCGATCACTTGCTTATAAAGTTCAACGTCATAGCAACAGTCGTCGAGCAAAATGGTCTTGCATTCTGCCTCTGGGTAAGTCAGGTGGTCGTTGTCCTTTACTACTCCTCCGCCATAACCCAACGCGCCGTAAGACTCCGTCCAGTGAGCCCCGTCTAGCTGGGATTTGTGATAAAGGCCGTAACCCTTCCCATTGGATATCTTTACGAATGAGTGATCGCCAAAGCCGCCAAAGCCGCCAAAAGCAGTACCTTTGCAAAGCTGTATTCCGGTATTTACAAGTGCCATGCCACTTGGATCCACCGCACCAGGTACAAAATACCCCCGATAGAGTGACATCCCATCGACGTATTCCAGCGGATCTCTGCTGGTAAACTCGCCTGTGAGGGGATCGTAATACCTGGCGCGTATCAACAACAGTGCAACATTCGGTGCAACTCTTTGCTTTCCAGACGGCCTGCGCCGCACGAAACGCGCACGCTGAACCTGCTCGAAAGCCGGTTCTGAATTTTCACACAGCTTGACCACTTTTTGAGAATTCTTTCCCGCGCGCGTAGGACGTTTTAAACATCGTCTATTGTAAAGCAACAGAAACGGCGGGGCTACAGAAGAACCCGACGCGGCGCATGAAAGAAAGCGGTGTGCGGTCAGCGAAGCTGACCGCACACCGCTCAAAGAGATTGCAGAAGAATCAGTCGTTTGACGGATCGCCTGACGGCGAATCATCCGCTGCCGGCTTTCCGTTCGGCTTCGCGGGATGCGTCTTGCGATGCACTTCCTGCAACCGTTTGATGCTCACATGCGTGTAGATCTGCGTCGTGTTCAGACGAGCGTGGCCGAGGAACATCTGCAGCGAACGCAGATCGGCGCCGTTCTCCATCATCAGCGTCGCCGCTGTGTGACGGAGCAGATGACACGAGCCGCGATACGTGATCCCGATCGACGTCATGTAATCCTTGACAATTTTCGACATGTGATTCGACCCCAGACGGTTGCCGTTCTTTGACACGAACAGCGCGTTGTCGCTCGACTTTGTAACAAGATCGGGGCGGATATCGAGCGTCCACTTCTCGATCCACGAGAGAGCCCGCGTTCCGACGGGAACGACGCGATCCTTCCCGCCTTTGCCGAGCCGGATCGTGACGATCCCGCGTTCGTAGTTGATGTCGTAGACATCGAGCGCGATCAGTTCGCCGCAGCGGATGCCGGTTGAATAGAACGTCTCCATGATCGTCCGGTCGCGAAGACCGAGACGTGTTGTCACGTCCGGCTGGTTGAGAAGTGTTTCCATTTCCCCCGCCGTCAGCGTCGAGGTCGGCAGCCGGTCCTCGCTTTTGGGAAGCTCGATGTCGCGGGCCGGATCGTGGTCGATAAAGGCCTGCGCCTTCATCCACACGAACCAGCGGCGGACCGGAATCAGGTAACTCGCCTGCGTGTCGAACTTCAGCGGCGCGCCGGTCTTCGGGTTGCGGTAATGGAACAGACTGCGACGATACGCGCCGACATGTTCGGAGGAAACCTCCGACATGCAGCCGAGGGCCCGCTCGTCGCACCAGGTTGTAAACCGGTGGAGTTTGAACCGCCAGCAGTTAATCGTCCGCTCGCTGCAGTTCCGCATCCGCATCGTCTGGAGAAACCGGTGAACCAGAATCTTTGTCTCCGGTAGTTCTTTCATCTTCATCGTAAAATCCTTTGGCTGAGTCAGCGCGCAGGACTCCGGAGGAGTTACCCGCGCGACGACGATAAAGTTGGATTCGCGCGCACATTGAGCGCGAACAGAAACGCGGGTAAAGGAACAGCCTGTCGCTGGCGCGACAGGCTGTTCATCAGTCAGAAGAAACGTGTTCGATAAACACGTTTTGAATTGGGGGGCCTTGTTCCTAAACGGAACAAGTGATCGTTTTGCAGCTGAAATCAACGCAACGCATTGATGAATCTACAGTTAGCAACTTCGTCACAAACGATCGGTGCCCGATCTTTGTGTGATCGGGGTCGATCGTTTTGAGCTTTCAAGTGATCGTTTTACTTCTTTGAGGTGGGTCGTTTGCGTTCTGCCGGTCGCTGCAGCTTCGCTGGATCGACGAGCCCCGGCAGAAACGATTCACCGTCGCGGCCCTCGCCGTCGTAAAGCAGTTCGTACTCACGCTGGTTGCGTGTTCCCGTGTTGTACGGCAACACATACTCCAGTTCGATCAACCGTTTGAGCTGTCGGCGAAGTTGAAAGTCACCCCAGCCGAACGTTTCCCGCAGCTGACGCTGCGTGAAACGGATCAGGTTGCGGTGAACTTTCGACTGCCGTGATTCCCGGTTGACCAGGTTGTCAATCAGGATCAGCAGCTGCCGCGTCTGCGGGAGCAGATCGTCGAGCGATCCACCCATCACTTCGCTGATCAGCCGGTTGGCCAGTTCGACGTCATCGACTGTTGATTCAACGGCGAGGTCGCCGTTTCCGATCTCAACCAGCTTCCGCTGGTGCTGATGCAGCAGCGTGATCGAGGCGATCAGCGAAAGATACTTCGCGTTGTCGCGCCGCATCCGTGTCTGGTCGTGACGGAACGTCAGCTGATCGGCCCACGGCATGATCACCCGGAGCGGAGCAATTAAACGCTGCGCGTTTCGATGCAACGTCTTGATTTCATCACGGCTCCGCCCTTTGCCCGCGCGCAGGTAGCCGATCCTCTGGCGTGCGTGAATCTCCGCCGTCTGGTCGGGCGATTCGTTGACGCGCAGTGTGATGCCACGGTTTTGCAGTTCCGGATCGGGCCGTTCCGCCGTCGTGGTCAGAAACATCATCACCGGTCCTTCGACTTCGAACGTGTCGGTTGACTGACGTCCGCTGCCGTTGTTCCTGCCAACAGCGGCGATTGTCAGCCTGCCGTCGGATTGCAAGAGCTTGAGCGCGTACGACGCCTGCGAAACTCCCTCTTCTTCACTGATCGCGAGGATTTTGTGTTTCATATTTGTCCCGCCCATGTAGTAAAGCGACTGGCCGGTCATCGCCGAGTAACGGATCTGATCCTCGTCGGGAACGAACGCCAGCGCCGCATCCATCAGCGTTGTTTTACCTGCGGCCGAGCCGCTTTGAATCAGGATCGCCAGCGGGCTTTTGAGCCTGCGTGAAACGCAGGCCAGATAACAGACGAGCTTGTTCGTCTCTTCGCCTGCGAGGCCGCAGACGTCGAAATCTTCGAGAATGTTTTCGATCAGTTTCGGGTCTTTGAGAAACTTCATCGCGGCGCGCTGGTCAGCCACCGAAACCTCGACCTGTTTTTGAGATTGGGTGGCCGCTTCGATCCGCTGCTGTTGCAGCTCTTCGAGCGACAACAGCATCCGCCCGATATCCTGTTTGATCAGGTCGGTGTCAACAAACAGTTCCGTCGCGGTTGCTTTGATGAACGAGACTCTTGACCGTGCTTTGCAGAGATCAAACGTGTCGAGGTGAACGAGTTCATCGCGTGTCGCGAGGACGTTGACTTTGAGCTGCTGCGAGGAATGGTTCTTCTCCAGCCCGCGAACGCGGTAGTGACGGGTGCCGATCGAAAGGTGGACTTCGTCACCCTTCGTTTCGACCGTCACATCGGAAACCGGTTTTGTGTTTTTCGGTTTCGTGTTTTTCGTATCTTTCGTGGTTGTGACTTTCTTTGCACCGTTTTGAGCGCGTACGGGTAGCGCAGTTGTTTTGATCATCTTTGAATCCTTGAAGTTATCGGGCGTGAATTACCAACCGGGCCGCTCCGGTCGTTGCGCGTATTTGCCGATCGTCAGGCGCACTGTTTTGCGATGGAGAACCGCAAGTCGTGACACCGTTTTCGATAAATACCAATACGCGACAACTTCCCTCCGCTGTCAAGGATGAAAGCAGACTTTCTTTGTCGCGAAGCCGGGCCGCTCCGCGCCCTTTGTCAAGCTGTGCCGGTCGCCGGGACTTTGCGCACTGTAGACGTACGAGCCCCGCAGAACCCACCAGCAAAGATGACGCGATGTCACTCCACCTGCGCCATCCGTGATCCGCCCAACCGCTGCGCGGGCGAACCACGGACGGCTCCGGCGAAGATGACATCTTCAGGTCAGGCTAAATCCAAAAACCCGGGCAGACAGGACAGGCTGTCGGGGCGTTCCGCCGGGCGCGCGTGCGGAGTCGCTCCGTCGTTCCTCCTCCGCTTTGTCCTTCGACGCACCGGCTCCACTTGTCAGGTTCAGGCAAAGCATTGAAGGAGGGCTTGAGATCTTCGGACTGGACCACTCTGACCGCTGCCGCGAGATTCAAAGCTTAAACTGCGGAACGGACTCCGGTTGTTCATGCGGACTTGCTTGTTCGTCCCTCACCGCGCGGCGTCTGATCGCATTCACTGCCCTGCGCCGCCGCCTTGCAATCGCGCTTGTCAGTTCCGCTCCCGGCTTACACTCGCTGAGGCTCGTGTTCGCGGTCGCTCTCCCGCTCAGAAAAAGGAACTGCGCCTTCCAGTGGCTTCGTACTTCTCGTTGCGATCCTCCAAGATCGCCGCTCGGCCCCGCAGGGCGGGCTGTTCGTCAGGCAAGCCGCTGTTTTTTCTTTTAGCTGCTTTGGTCAGTCAACACGAACCCCCTCAATCCGCCCTCCGCTTCCGGCCATCGGGCTGCCGATGATGGAGAGTCTTCACGTCAGGCAATTGCGAATTCTGTGGTTGAGTTCTGCACTCGGACAAGCGCCCTTCCAGTGGCCTCCGCTGGCGGGACCTCCCGGGCCGTTGGGCTCGCTGCGCTCGTCCTGGCTCGCGGACGCCGTTCCACCGCCTTGAACTTAAACCGTTGTTGTGTCCGAACCAGATGCAAAAGCCAGCCAACCAAAACACGCACCCGGATTCAAGGGCGGCTCCACTTCGTGTCCGCTCGCTGCGGACGCCATCCGGGCGCCACGGCCTTACTTTGACGGATCGTCCATGATCCGCCTTGCCTGCGGCACTCAAACCGAACCCGACTGACCGCAAGCGAACAGCAAACCAAAAGGCAATGGCCGGCCAGTTCGCAGGGCTGACCGCTGCGAAACCCGCGCGGACCTTTGGGGCGGCATCCCGCCGCAAGTTTCGAAAACATCCTGTTTTCGATGGACCCCCAAAAGATCGCAGGCAGCCCGAACCGCCATTGTCAGGGCAGGCTTCGACCGAAATCCGGATTCCAGTGGAGCACTTTGACTCCGGTTTTTACCGGACAAAATGTTCGGCTGAGTTTTTTGACCTTACGGGACGCCATCCGGGCGCCACGGCCTGTCTTTGACGGATCGTCCATGATCCGCCTTGCCTGCGCCATTCAAACCGAACCCGACTGACCGCAAGCGTTGGCCAAACCGGAACGGCAATGGCCGGGCAGCTCGAAAGGCTAACCGCTGCGTAACCCGCGCGTACCTTTGGGGCGGCATCGTGCCGCAAGTTTCGAAAACATCCTGTTTTCGAATGGTTCGCGAAAGGACGCAGTCCGCCCAAACCGCCAGATCCGGAGCGAGCCTCGACCGAAATCAGGATTCCAGCGGAGCGATTTGACTCCGGTTTTTACCGAAAAAAATGTTCGGCTGGTTTTTTTGACCTTACGGGAGGAAGCTCTTAACCGGATGATCTTTTTTGGCGAGAAGTCCCTCCGAAACGCCGTGAAACAGTATCTGATTCACTATCACGAGGAACGAAACCATCAGGGACTCGATAACCGTCTGATCATTCCCCTGGAAACGCCACCCGACACTTCCGCAACGATCGAAACCACCGAACGGCTGGGCGGAATTCTAAGATCCTATCGACGCGCTGCCTGAAAACCACGTTGAGCAACCGATGAAACCATGAGCCTCTTACCGTTCGATGCTGCGCATCGAACTGCACCGAAACCATATCCGGAAAAAATCTGCAAGCGACCGGCTCGATTCGACCCGAATCCGAGCTCCGAAAGAACACTTTGAACCGGATTTTACCGGCGAAAATGTTCGGATGAGTTTTTTGACCATACGGCCATTACTTTTGCTCGTTGTTTTGCCCGCGTTCAGACCAAAGTTTTTTTGGCACTCCGTATTCCTCAAACGCGATGTCGATACAAGTTGCCTTATCGTTTTGGAGAAAGTCGCGGACACATTTTTTATCCTGATAAACGTACAGATATACGCCTACGTCAGGATGATCTTCCTCAATCACAAACTGCAAATCATTATGCTGTGCTTTCATCATGGCAACCCGCCTACTTTGGATAAATTCGATGAGTTCCGGGAATCGCGTCACGCCAACGCCCATTCTTGAGAATTTCAAGGTGAGCGTGAGGAAGGTCACCTTGAGTGGCATTGAAGTCGAATCGAATCTTCCTCAAACCATCTTTGGACATAAATATTCTGTCGCCTGCCTTGTTAGTAACAACTCGGTAATCCTTGCCAAGAAACCGCTTGGCAGACTCACCTGCCGCCGCTAATCCCCTTGAGGATAAGATTTTTCCGATGCAGCTCGCAGTCTCAAAACCGAGTTCGTTGAAAATTGCTACGTGAGCCCCTGTTTCGGCTCCTCGACTAAAAATTCGCGTATACCGGAGAAGCGCTGGAGTCCCGTTTTCGTATTCATCAAAAGGGAAAGGGATCACAGCACCTGAAGCGGGTCTCGGGGCGGGCAAACCTGTGAATTTTCCGACAGGTTGCCATTCTCTAATGGCAAACTGATATTCGATTGAGTGCCAAACAAGGTCTTTTAAATCCGAAATTGCATTTTCTATTTCTTGGTTGCTACATCCGCAATCTGAACCTGAATACAGCTGATTTTCAAGCAACTCGATCATTCGTACGGCATTGTGCTTAATCGCCTCAAGATCGGCAATTTTAGCGAGCTCGCTGTCATCAAGTTTCCACGTGAGTTTGTCTGGATACCAGAACCAGATTCCTCCATAGGAAGTGTAAGTAGCAATTTGCAATCCACTTGGATCAACGCTCCCCGGCACGAAGTATGCCCGATAGAGTGACATCCCGTCGACATATTCGAGCGGATCCCTGCTGGTGAACTCGCCTGTTTGTGGATCGTAGTATCTGGCGCGTATCAACAACAGTGCAACATTCGGTGCAACCGTTTGCTTTCCATACGGCCTGCGCCGCACGAAACGCGCACGCTGAACCTGCTCGAAAGCCCGATCGGCATTTTCACACAGCTTGACCACTTTTTGAGATTTCTTTCCCGCGCGCGTAAGGCAGTTTGAACAATGTTCATTGTAGTTGATCGGGCGGAGCAGAAAGTGGACGGGAACGCGGATCAGAGAAGGTTGGCGCATAAAAAAACGGCCCGAAGGACAGAGTCCTCCAAGCCGTCCAACCGACCGGGCTACCCGCATAACCCGGTTCAGTGTTTTGAATTTGAATCGGGGCCCCTTGTCTCTAATCGCCCCGGGTGATCGTTTTGAAGCGGTTTTTGTCGCAAGTCACGTGTGTCACAACCGTTCCGCGTTTGCACTCAAGTGATCGGTGACCGATCTTTGTGTGATCGGAGCCGATCGTTTTGACGTTTCAAGTGATCGGTTTAACCAGTTTGACAACTTCCAAAATTGGGGCCCCTTGTTCCTAAACCGGTTTGCCTCACGGTTCGATCGGTTTTTCGTTACAAACTGTTGCAACAGCAAGGTTTGTGAAAAGAAATCTGAAATCACGACCGGCCCGCAGATGGGTAACGTCTGCCTAACGGTTCGACCGTTTTGCCTCGCGGTTTGTCGTTAAGCTCGACGCGGGTTGCCACGCTTGCCAAACTCGGCCCTGTTTGCCGTCGAACCGCCGCCGTAACCGAGTTCCAGAAGCATCTCGCACAGGTTCGCCATGTCTGACTTTGCAACTGCCTGATTGATCCGCCAGCGTTCGGCTGCCAGTTTGGCGAAGTTGTTGCGAGACCGGATGTGAAAGAAATTGATCCGGTCGGTATGGCCGAACTTCTCGTTGGTCGTGTAGGCTTTGATCAGGATGATCAGCTTGCCGATCAGATGGTTGTTGGAAAGGTTGCTGATCCGGTAGACACGGTTGCCCGAGGTAAAAACCGCGCGGTCGCTGTCGATCATTTCCAGTGACGGTGAATCATCGGATTTCGGAACGAGGGTAGCTGACTTGGTCATGGTTTGCTTTCGTAAAGAAGGTGAGCCTGACTGCAGTCGGACGCGCCGGCAGCGCAAACTGCCGGTGCGTCTTTTCTGAAATCAGAGGGAATGAGTGACCGGAACGCTCCGGTCTTTGCGTGTCCTTTGCTTCACGTCAGGTTCATCGTTTTGTAGATTGATGATGTTCTGACAGTGATGCGTTTTCTATAAACACAAGGACGCAGCAAATTCCCTCCGCTGTCTACGGGAATCGAACTCTTTTTTTGAAGCCGCGCCCGGCGACAGGGCTCGTTTTGTGAAGCTGTACCGGTCGCCGGGACTTTGCGCACTGCAGACTCACGGGCCCCGCAGAACCCACCAGCAAAGATGACGCGATGTCACTCCACCTGCGCCTTCCGTGATCGCCATCCGACTGCGCGGGCGAACCACGGACGGCTCCGGCGAAGATGACATCTTCAGGTCAGGCTAAATCCAAAACCCCGGGCAGACAGGACAGACTGTCGGGGCGTTACGCCGGGCGCGCGTGCGGAGTCGCTCCGTCGTTCCTCCTCCGCTTTGTCCTTCGACGCACCGGCTTCACTTGTCAGGTTCAGGCAAAGCATTGAAGGAGGGCTTGAGATCTTCGGACTGGACCACTCTGACCGCTGCCGCGAGATTCAAAGCTTAAACTGCGGAACGGACTCCGGTTGTTCATGCGGACTTGCTTGTTCGTCCCTCACCGCGCGGCGCCTGATCGCATTCACTGCCCTGCGCCGCCGCCTTGCAATCGCGCTTGTCAGTTCCGCTCCCGGCTTACACTCGCTGAGGCTCGTGTTCGCGGTCGCTCTCCCGCTCAGAAAGCGGAACTGCGCCTTCCAGTGGCTTCGTACTTCCGGTTGCGAACCTAGTGTTCGCCGCTCGGCCCCGCAGGGCGGGCTGAACGTCAGGCAGGGCGCAATTTTTTTCTTTAGCTGTTCTGGTCAGGCAACGCACCAGCCGTCAATCCGCCCTCCGCTTCCGGCCATCGGGCTGCCGACACTGGAGAACTTTCACTGATTTTTCCTCCGACTCCAACTCCATCCTCCCATTTTGGCAGGCGCCCTTCCAAGGCCTCCGCTGGCGGGGCCTTGCGGGCCGCAGGTTCGCTAACGCGAATCCTTGCTCGCGGACGCCGCTCCACCGCCTTGAACTCAAGACATTGATGCGCTGAAACAGATGCTGAACTCTCCGAACCAAAGCGCGAACACAGATTCAAGGGCGGCTCCGCTTCGTGTCCGCTCGCTGCGGACGCCATCCGGGCGCCTGCGGCCTTTCTTTGACGGAACGTCCTGTTCCGCCTTGCCTGCGGCATTCAAACCGGACCCGACTGACCGCAAGCGAACATCAAACCGAAAAGGCAATGGCCGACCAGCTCGAAGGGCTGACCGCTGCGAAACCCGCGCGTACCTTTGGGGCGGCATCGTGCCGCAAGTTTCGAAAACATCCTGTTTTCGACTCCCTTCGGCAGCCTGAGTTGCCAGTCACCTACAGTGCAGAGTCCGCGAAGCGCCAACCGGCACGGCACGCTGGAAAATCTGCCCGGTATTCCGCCGCGTTGAACACTGAATGGCTTCGGCAACGGTTAATGCGCGGCGGTTGTGTTGCAGAATCCAACAAAAAAGCCCGAACGTCCGGCGAAATCACAGCTAGCAGAGAATTCCTAAGTCTGTCCGCCGACGTTCCTTCCGCCGACGTTCCTAATCACTTGTAGGCAAGAACTTATAGAGATGTTAATGGCATTCAAGTCTGTCCGCCGACGTTCCATCCATTTGCTTGACACATTTGTTTGCTTCTCTTGCCCTGACTATACGCTGAGTAAACAACAAAACACCCAGTTCGCCAGGTTAATACAAAGCGATATCAGATAGCATGTCTGTGCAACAATAAATCGCTTTTCTTTCGCTTTGAAAATCCTGTACAAGATGTACAGGTAGATCAAACAATGTAGCACACTAACGCTGACCGTCAAAAAATCAACATCTCGATGATTCATTAGTTGAACAGCATAGAGTGGGTAAACCAAAAATCCGGCAAACCAAATCCATGGGCTAGCGAAGAAATGAAGTGCGCTAACGTCAGGAAACAGTTGTTGCCAAAGGAAAAAAAGCAAACTGCATACTAACATTAACGCTGGGTGTGAAATTATTTTTTTTACCATACTGGCCTCACGGCCATGTAAGCTTTAACGTTCGCACCAATTGGTACTCTGATACTGTTGAGACCGAGTTTTTGGCCTCCCCATCCACCATCAAGGCGGTTCGCTTCTATGATGGGATTCACGTCATGACCAATGTGCCCAGAAAGCAAGGAAGATTTATAATCGGCCGTGCCTGCAGTTGGTGGTGTTACGTTTAGAATGCCCGCTTTATCGTAAGTGCATTGATTTCGATGACCGAACAACGACACACTACGCATCGACCATATGAACACCTCGCTATTTGCATCTGGGTGAAGTGCTTTTTCAGGCGCTGACGGTCTCGTTGGCTTTTCCCAAAGGGGCGCTAGGGGTTGCCAGGCTCCATTTACAAACCTCTTCCATTCTTTTGAAGACCTGCACATTCCAATTTTTGCGGGACATTTGGGCAGTGTGGTCCACCACGCGCCTTTTGCTGCCTCCAACGCAAGCCATTCATTGTAAATTTGCTGATAGGATGCATTGTGAACTCCTCTCCAAAAGAGACTATCAGCTGCATCCAGCAGAGTGTCTTGTCCAGTCGGATCCACTCCGCCCGGGACGAAGTATGCCCGATAGAGTGACATTCCATCGACATATTCGAGCGGATCCCTGCTGGTAAACTCGCCTGTGGTTGGATCGTAATACCTGGCGCGGAAGTAGATGAGGCCCGATTCTTCATCGTGTCTTCTTGAGGTGTATCCGTAGGGATTATTATAGCTGCTCGACGTGCGGACGGTTGTCCCGTCGGGAGCGAGAATGGTTCTTTTACCGAAGTGATCGTAAGTGTAGCGTTCGAGGACACTTCCGTCCGCGTTGTCGGCCAGAGCGGTCACGCTCCACTGCTGATTGCGGGTGACTGTCAGCTTCGTCGTTCCGTCATCGATCATCAGCAATGCATCGATCCCGTTTGCGTAGACGTATTCCTGATTCAGTACCGGAGCCGGAGTCATCTCGTACCCGGCCACGCAGTTCGGACCGGCGTAAATGAACATGCTGTGATTCGATTCAAACCAGGTGCCCGTCACTCCGATTCCTCCCGCCCAGACGTTGGCTGAAAATACCAGATTGCCACTGGTAAACCCCTGGCGAATCCCTTCCGGATGAACTCCCGGGGTCGTGATCGGAGTAAGACTGTCGATCCCTTCACCGGCGACTCCGAAATCAACCTCGGCTAACAACCGGTCGCCGGCGACCGGACTGAAATTGTTCCAGCGCCAAAATTTGCAACACTGCCAGCTCGTTCCATTGTGGCGAACGGTGACCAGATGATCGGCCAGATGATCGGCCAGAGCGGGCCACATCCTAAACCGGGTATGGACGTTCTGCTGACTGTACATCACAAACCCGGTTCCCGACGCATTGTTCTTCCCCAGGATTCCATTGCGGGTCGCGCCGATATCAGACGTGTTTTTCTTCCAGACCCGCTTGCCTTCGGCATCGTAACCGTAGTCGCACGTTCCCTCGATTCCGACCGGTGCGGAAGCCGGAGTAACGGACTGCTTCATCCGGCCCGCATCGTTCCAGCTGCTTGTAAGACCTGCAAAACTCGCGGTCAGGTTGCCGTCATCGTCGAACGTCTGCGAGGCTGCACCGACCCTGTCGAGCTGGTGAACCTCGTTGAACGCGCGTGACAGACTTGATCCGTTCGTGTTCAGGTCGTCGATGTTGCCGGTACCGGTTCGACCGAGATAGACATCCTCGCTCTGGCCGCCCCGGATGAAGCGGCGGAAGCGGTCCTCGTCGTCGTAGCCTTCCTCGAATGTTGACGCTCCGGGCTTTTCGGTGGTAAAACTCCAGGCCGACATCACGCCGGTCCAGGTTTCCGAGAGCTTGTTGTGGTTCCCGTCATAACCGTACGTCGCTTTGCCGACACCGGGATTATCGATAGAAGAAAGCCGGTTGATGTCGTCGTAGTCGCGGTCTTCATCCACAAACGGACGGTCCACCTGCTCAAGGCGTCCGAGTTCGTCATACAGACGGTCTTCGATCTGACCTCCGTCCCATTTGACGGTGTCGAGCTCGCTCCGGTTGGTGTACGTATACTCCGTTGCCGTGCCGGACGGATACGTGATCTTCGAAACACGTCCGCGTTCTTCGTAATCGTAGTCAACGTCCAGCTGTTGGCCGTTGACCTTCGTTGTTTCGATATCGAGCTGTCCGCGTTCCGTATAGGTCAACACTTTTTCGACGCCGTCCATACTGACCGAGCCGGTTTTCCGAAGCTGCGCGTCGTAGCTGAAGTCGTCGGTTCCGGTCAGAACGTCGTCCACTGGATCGGCGGTTCCCTGAGAATCGTAGTACTCGATCTTGTCCAGCACGCCCGAGAATTCGTAGACGTTTTTGCGGAGGATACCGGAATGCAGCCGGGTCGTTTCCGGACGGCCTGCCGCATCATAGGTGTAGAAAACGGACTGCGCCGCGCCGTTGATCGGGTTGAACATCATTTCAACCCGGCGACCAACAGAGTCGTGATCGTAGTAAGTCACACTGCCTTCGGCATCGGTCAGCAGTTCAAGGTTCCCTTCGCCGTCATGGTCCTGAACCGTCGTTTTACCCAGGCGGTCGGTCGTGACCTTCACCCGCCCCAGGGCGTCGTACGTGTAGCCGGTCGGGTTGCCCTTCGCGTCGATGCGGGACACGACACGCCCGGTTGCCGGATCGTAGATCGTTCCGGTTTCATTCCCGGCGTGGTCGGTAACGGTCGTCCGGCGACCGAGGGCGTCATAGCCATAGGTCGTTGTTTTCGCCAGAGCGTTGGTCATTACGAGCGGATTGCCCGATTCGTCAAACGTCGTCCGGGTCAGGTTGTCGTCCTGATCGAATGAGGTAACCCCGTTCCCCATTCCGTCAACCGCTCCGCGTACGGTATTCCCGTCCCGATCGATCTGTCTGGTGGCGAGTACGGTCCCGAATCCCGTCAACGTTTCGACCACGTCATGCCGCGTGCAGGTCCAGTCGAGCAGTTCGTTGGGTGTCGCGGCTGCGGGCCCCGACATCGTCGCGGTCATCACAGAACGGCCTAAGTTGTCACTGAGTGAAACCGACATTGTTTTTTCGTCGGGGCTGATCACGACTGTGGCACTGCCGAAAGTGCGGAAGAAGTTGCGGAAGACGGGATGGTAGATGGCGAAGTTTGTAACGGTCCACCGGATCCCCGCACCGCCTGCCGATTCAGCTTCGCCGGCTTTGGTGACTGCCGGTCCGATATCGACGTCAGCCGTTCCGCCACCGAGCGTGCTGACCGTTTGCTTGATGACGGCTGTCTGACCGGGAACCGGAGTGCTAATTTGTTTGAAGTAGACGTACTGGGTGGTAACACCGTCCGCTGCCGAAACGCCGTCGATTCCCGCGATCGGCGGATTCTCCGGATCGATCAGACCGCGAGCACTTTTCCAGAGAGTCCGGTATTTGACACGGCCGTTGACGCCGTATCGGGTAGTACTTTCACCAAGCGTTTTTTCATCGACCGGGTTTTTCAGATCGCTGTGATCGTCGTAGCTGGATACCGTGGCTGTGTGAACCTGTCGTCCGCCGGGGTCGAGGTTTGTGATCGTTCCGTTGCCGAACGGGTCTCTCGATCCGCGCGAACGACCGCAACAGTCCGAACTGAAACTTTCCCTGACACCGCCGCCCGGCAGTATTTCCTTGTTCTGGCGGCCGGCGATGTCGTATTGATACGAACGGGTCATTTCGACGCCGGACACACCCTTCGCCATCGTCCTTGTTTTCACATTGCCAGCCGCGTCATACACCATCTCTGTCACGGTGCCGGCAGCATCGGTCTGCCGTGTGACTCTGTTCTCCGCGTCGTATCCGGTCTCCGATACCATTGCCAGGGCGGTACCGAAGCCGGCGGTCGTTTTCGTCTGACGCCCGAGCGCATCGAACTCGCTCCGGGTTTCATTGTTGTATTCGTCAAAGATCTGAGTCAGGTTGCCGCGGATGTCGCGGACCGCGTCACGGATAACATAGTCGGGATCGGCGGTCGGGATTCGCAACGCATCCAGGACCGCCTGATTGTCCGCGAACGTAATTGAAGGAGTGCGGCACTCGATTGTCCGGACGTGTCGCTGATCCGCGTTGCGACCCGTGTACCTGCGCTGGCTGTACCTGCTATTGACTCTCGTGGTGCAGAACACCAGGTTGTCAACGTAGAGGGTCCGCCGTATTTGAAACCGACCATCCGTGTTGACGCTCTGTCCCGACACGATTTGCCGGTTGCGGTAGTCGTACAGATACCGGGTCGCCGTACCGTTGCGGATGACCTGGAACGGTACCGTTTTCCCGGCAAAAAATATGGTTGTGACGACCGACTGTTCCTGTGCTGTTGCCAGCCGGGCGATCTGTCCGTCAAGGATGTCGGAGTCGGAACCGTAGGGTGAAACCGTTTTCACCGTCCGCCCGGCGGCGTCCATGTCAGTGCGCGAAACGATATCGTTGCGGTCTTTGCGATAGATCCGGTTGTTCGCATCGTCACGCCACACCTGTTCCTGTGAACCGTCCGCATACGTTGTCTGGATTGATCGACCGAGTGTGTCATACGTGTAGGTGGTCGTGTCATTTTTTTCGTTGATTGTGGCCACGATTTTGTCTCTCGCACCAACGGGGTCGTTCGATGTGCCCCGGACGTTCGTGACAACCGGTCGGGCTGACTGGCCTTCGGGAACCGGTTTGTGGACCTCCACTAAACGGTTTTTCGCATCGTAGAGATAGTCGGTCCGCCCGTTTGCCGGAGGCTCGACGACCGCGCCTGCGGCGTAGGCATTGGTTTTCGTCCATTTCAGCATCCGCTCGTTCGCATGACCGGACGGATAGTATCCGGAGATCTGCTGAACCGCTTCCGGTTCGGGCTGTTCACTGCCCGGGCCGGAAACATCTTTCAAACCCGAAGCGATCCGGATCACGTTGTTGTCCGCATCCCGTTCGGTCAGCGTCACGAATCCGGCACGGTCGCGGTAGTACGTGACCCGTCCGTTTGAATCGTACTGATAGAATTCGGTTGAGCTATCCGGGTAGGTGGTCTGTTCGGGGTTCCCGTTCGCGTCATACGTCTGCGTGACCGTATAACCGGTTGAACTGACCAGCGTTGCCGGGCGCGCTTTGATCATCTGTTCCGAGGTCGCTCCCGGGTGCTGCGCAAAAACCGGTTCCTTCGTGCCGCTGTAACCCTCATAGCCCGGACCGCTGACAGAAAAGTTTTCAAAGTAGCGCCAGAATCCGTTTCGCTGCCATTCGATCAGCTTCCCGCGATAGTTCACGCGGAAGAGTCCGCTGGCATTCGGCGACTGGGCGATCGAAAGATAGCGGTAGCCTGTCCCGTCGGCGCGGCCGAGCAGCCGGTTGGTGTATTGATTGAGCAGCAGGCCTTTCCAGAGGATGTAGTCCCGGGCAAGGAACACGGTCTCGTTCTGCTTCGATTCGGGGCCCGTCCGCGTTGACCATTTGATCGTCGACGCGTCCCAGGTCATGTCATGTCCGTAGGTGTAGGTTGTAATAACCGTCCCGTTGCGTTTGACTTCCTCAAGATGACCGTCGATGTTGTACGCATAGTCGAGCGTCGTGTCTCCGCTGTTGATGTCCACCGAATCCACAACCCAGCGGCTCGCCTGCTGGGCGGCGTGGTACTTCAGCGTTGCGGTGTTGTTGTACGCGTCAGTGATCGTATCGATCTGCAGCTGCCGCGCCGGCGACGAATCGATTTCGGGCTGCATAAAGTTTTTGTACGTGAAGGTCTTTTCAAAGCCTTCAGGGCTCGTGACCGAAAGCAGACGACCCCCGTATTCACCGGTCGAGAGCTCGGTTGTGCAGATTTCGAATCTGCATTTCCAGCCGCTCTGCCGTTCGGCAACCGCAAACACGTCGCCGCCCGCAGTGGCCGAAGGACTGGCGACCGTGTTTCCGCTCCCGTCAACGAGCGTGAATGATTTGTAGTACGTTCCGAGGTCCGGATCGTAGGTTCCGGTGCTGCCGGTGTCCTTGAACAAAAACCGTTTGCCCGTGTAGGGGTCAAACAACACGCCGATGTTGTCTCCGGCCGAATCTTCAATCAGAGTCAACCGGTAGTCAAAATCGTAGTACATCCCCGGACTGCTGTTTCCGAGCGATATTTGATTGGAAGGAACCAGCTGACGCTTGAACGACAGAACCGGGCGCGAACCTGAATCCGACGCGCCGCCCGCACACGAACTGCAACCCGACGGACGGGACGTCTCGACGATGTAGTCCGTGTGCCACCCGACAGTCCTAACGTCATCGACGACGGGTATTTTCGTTGTCCCGGTCGGCTCGTATTCTCCGCCACCGCCGCCGCCACCGCCACCGCTTCCGCCACCGCCGCCGCTTCCGCCACCGCCGCCGCTTCCGCCACCGCCGCCGCCGCCGCTTCCGCCACCGCTTCCGCACTGGCCGGTCCCGCCCGGTTCGGTCACCGGTAGATCGGGAACATCGGCCGGCCCCGGCCCGTTGGCATCCGGAACCTGGCAGTGCCAGGTCGCTTCAATTCCCAGGCCATTGTATCCGGATGAATAAGCCGCCACCTTGAAGTCCCGGCCGCCGGAGGAATTCACTCTGGTATCCTTTGCAAAAACAAAGGTCCCGGTGCCGGTCACGGTCAATGACTGGCCGGGATCCGGGCCGTACCAACCGTATGCATGGTGTTCAGGAGGATTGAAAACCATGTCCGATGTACCGCGCAGGCAGACCCGATCGTACGCCGAATACCACCCCCACCACCCCTCGGTCGGCTTAATAGCCGTCCAGGTAGCCGTTACTGTAACGCTGTCGCCGTTTTTTAGCGGATCGGGACAATCGCAGGTAAGCACACACCGGGTACCTGCATATTTGGTTTCAGTGACATCAACCGGGAATCCGGGAAGTGAATATTCTGTCGTCCTGTCTCTCCAGAGTCTGTCGACGATTATGTCCCGGAAACTCACACGGCTTTCATCGCAGTTCTCGCAGGCACCCTGATTCTGCGCGTCGGCTGCATCCGGCAGGAGGTTGATCGAACAGATTGCAAGCAGACCGCTCAACAGAATCGAAACGAAACGCGATGCCGAAAAACTTCGTTGATGCTTGTGTTGGTCCATCATGCTCTCCGGGTGTGTTGTGTTTCTGTCGTTGTGTTTCTGTCGTTGTGTTTCTGTCGTTGTGTTTCTGTCGTTGTGTTTCTGTCGTGGATGTTTTGGTGTGCTTGCTGCGATCGCTAAATCGCATAATTCGCCGGTACCTAACGGTTGTCGGGCAGTTCCACATTCACGCGGAACCGCAGCTGACCCGAGTTGACGGGCGAAGCCGCCAGGATTTCAAGCAGCCCGGCAGTTCCAGCTGTCGCGGTATAGTTCGCGGTGGCGATGCCGTTTTCATCCGACTCAACCGTGTATGTTGTCAGCTTGTTTGGAAACTCACCGACCGCTCCGGTGTAGAACGTGACAGGAGATTCCGGTTCGGCTTGAACTTCGAGCACAACGCTCTCACCTTGAAGTACGTCCACAAACGGTTTGGACTTCGAGGCAATCGGATTCACATCCGGTCCGGGTTGTGCGGGGTGGAAGACCCGTCCGGGACGTATTTTTTCAAGATAGGACTTCGGGTTTTCGGCATATTGTTCGCGATCGAATTCCTGAGGCTGAAAGAACGACGAGATCGCCGTTTTTTCAGGGTTCAGACCGGAGATCTCTTCGACCAGTCCAGCTACCTCTGCATTTTCATCACCGTTGAGACGGGGTGAACGACCGGGAAACGGTAGCGTTGAAGCGATCTCCCCTTCGGTTCGGGTAATCGCGTCACCGAATTCAATATCCCGTTTCGGCCTCGCAACGCCGCCGACGTCGACCATGTCTTCGTCGGCAACGCCGAGTGCTGCGGATGCCGAAGGACCATCAACGACCGGTTCGACCTGCGATTCTCTATCTACAGGGTCCAAAACGTTATTAATCCCGGCAACCGGCTGGTCTTCGTCGCTGAACCAGCCGTTACCGGCTGCGAACAACAGCCCGCCACAGAGAATCACAGCCGCAATCAGACCGGGGAAAAACAGGCCGCCTGATCTGACTTTTGAATCCGGACCGCCACCGGGGTTGTCAGAACCGGACGGGCTCTTCGATGATAATTTCTTCGATGATGATTTCTTCGATGATAATTTCTTCGGCGATGAACTCAAGGTGCTGCTCCGTTTCAAAAGAAAATCATTGAGCAAACTCGACACGCTCAACGAACGGGGCTGATTGTATCGTCAGGAATCACCATTGCAAGTTTATTTTCCTTCCCCGGTACCCGGGTTGATTTTTGCTCATACCGCGAGGGAAACCGCTACGAGCCGATTTCTAAAAAACAAAACCTGTTCGTAATCAGCTGGGGAAGACAATTTCAAGATTTTTCTTGCGAAACGCAAAGACTTCCATTGTGACAAGATACAAACCGACCGAGCGGCATCGTAGACCCCACCTCACAAAGAAAGTGAATACAAAAAACGGCGGCTTCCATTGCCGCCGCGAAAACTGATCGTCATCGACAAGTCTGCGATTGAGGGCGCAAGCCGTCCTCTGCTTTTTGTTCCCCGGTTTCGGTTTAGAGGTCGTCGAGATTCAGTTCCGGTGTGTCGGTAAAGTCAGGCGAGCCGCTGTTGACTCCGACTTCCTGCGATCCGTCGAGATAGATCTTGTCCTGCAGGATCTCCTGCAGAACGATCGCCATCTTGTCTTTCTGATGCGTATCGATCAGCGGACGCGCACCCTGATTCAGTTGAACCATGCGCTTCTGGATCAGCGTCGATAATTTGAACCGGCCGCCGATCTTGTTCACGATCGCTTCTTCTTTTAGTTCGTCGTACATTCGGAATGTTCTCCACTTTCAAGCAGTTTGCAGATGTCGTTGACCGTCTGAGGGACGGAATGGTTTGTGATGTTGTGCAGGTAGATGGTTGCGGCTTCAAGTTCGTGAGCGGCTACTTCCAGCCGCCGCCGGATCGATTCCTCGGATTCCGTTCCTCGCCCCCGCAGCCGGCGTTCAAGTTCTTCGAGGCTGCCGGGGTGAATAAAAATTGTAGTTGCGTCCGGGTAATGTTCCATGACTTTCGCCGTTCCATCGACATCGATTTCGAGAATCATCCATTTCCCCGAAGCCAGTCCTTCGTCAACAGTCTTGCGAAGCGTGCCATACCAGTGACCACGACCGAACACTTCAATACATTCGAGAAACTCGTCTGCGTCGCGATGCATCTGAAACTGTTTGTCGGTCAGGTAGACGTAGTGAACACCCTCGATTTCACCGTCTCGAATCGTACGTGTTGTTGCAGAGACGCTTAGCTCCAGGGGCAGCGGACAGGTTTCGATTAGCTCACGAACAACGGTCGATTTTCCCACGCCCGACGGGCCGGAGATAATGAGGAGTCTGGGGTTGGCGTGGTTCATGATTTTGCTGTTGACGTGAGCGTTCGCTTCGGAACCGGCCAGGTGACCCGAAGTTCGTTGTTCATAGTCTATTCTACGTTCTGGACCATTTCCCGGATGCGTTCAATCACGGTTTTTATTTCCACGACATGGGCAGCGATCCCGGCATCGTTGGCTTTTGAGCCGATTGTGTTCGTTTCCCGGAGCATTTCCTGTGTCAGGAAGTCCAGTTTTTTGCCACTGGACGCTTTCTCAGTCAGGATTCGGCGGAACTGTTTGATGTGGCTGGCCAGCCGTACGGTTTCCTCCGAGATATCAACCCGCTCGGCAAAAATTCCTACTTCCCGGACGACCTCTGCGGGAGTAATCGAAGCACCGAGCTGTTCCAGCATGCCGTTAATCCGGTCAGTAATCTTTTTTGAATAGCCATCGATGACCCGTGGTGCAAGTTTTTCGATTTCTCCGAGATTGGTTTCGATGATGTCGCAGTTGCCCGCCAGATCGCTGGCCATTTCGCTTCCTTCCCGCCGTCGCATTTCAGTCAGGTTTTCCAGAGCCCCGCTGACCGACTGCAGGACGACATCCCAGTGTTCGGCGTTGGATTCCTGATTGCCGGAACTGCCGATGATACCGGGCAGAACGAGCAGCGAGGCCAGATCGATCGTTTCACCCGGTGCCATCGCGCGAAGTTGTTCGGCGTAGCCGTTGAGCACTTCTTCGTCGATCCGGTTGGCATTGCTGGTTGCGAGCTGTTTCGTTTCCAGTTTCAGGTTGACCGACCCGCGCGCGACGTGTCGTTTGACAAGTGTCTCAAGTTCGGACATCTGCGACGGGTTCAGGTCACCGTTGATGTTCAGTTTCAGAAACCGGTTGTTCACTGTCCGGACTTCGGTCAGCGCCTGGATCTGCTGGTTTTCCACCAGAGCCTGGCCATGACCGGTCATGCTGAGTAACAAACTGTTCCTCCTCCGACTTCCGCGTTTCTGAAATCCCGACAGGCCCGGAACTTTCGTCTGGCTGTACTATTCAGTTTGTTGCGACTTGTGATTAGCTGCCGTCGGCATGCGCGTCAGGGTCGTTGTCCTCGGTCCCGTTTCCGTCCGGGCTGTCATCTGTTTCGGCGCCGGATTCGGGCGGGCTGATCTCAGGCAATCCGTCAGTCGAATCACCGGTTAGTCCTTCCAGCAAATCATTGACCGACGTTCCGTCTTCTGTTGAATCCGCAGAACCGTCCAGGGCTGATGCGCTATCTGAATCGGTGTTAGCGTCGTCAGCATCCGCATCGTCGCCATCCGGATCCGCAGGAGCAGAAATGCCTGAGCGACTTTCCTCTTCTTCGGCAACGTCGTTGCGATCGGGCGGACGGTTAAACAACGCGATCGTCAACATCGAAAGAAAGATCCAGATAATTGCAGTCACTGTTGTGATTTTTGTAAACGCATCACCGGCTTTTGCACCAAACGCGCTTTGGCCGCCCATTCCGCCGAGTGCTCCGGTCAGGCCACCGCCTTTTCCTTTTTGCACCAGGATCAACAAGATCAGAAAGGCTGACACGATTGACAACATGACGCCGAAAAACATTACGCCAAGATTACCCATTTCAATACCTGCAAATTGCGGCGTGTGATGAACTCGATTGCTCAACGACTGCCGGAAGTTAAAAATGAGCGGTCAGGCTATCCAGCCCGGCCGCTCTGTTTGATTCGATTCTTGCTGTTGGCCGTACTTGTTAATTGGCCGTACTTGTTAATTGGCCGTACTAGTCCGGGCCGCGCGAATGATCGCAATGAAACTGTCGGCTTTCAACGAAGCCCCGCCCACCAGTGCGCCGTCGATGTCCTTGCGGGACATCAGGTCTGCGGCATTGTCCGGTTTCACGCTTCCGCCATAAAGAATCCGGACCTTTTCAGCGACCTCAGGATTATAGCGGTCAGCGATCAGTTTGCGAAGGTCAGCGTGGACATCCTGAGCCTGTTCGGGAGTCGCTGTTTTTCCGGTCCCAATCGCCCAAACGGGTTCATAGGCGATCACCGTCCGTTCGATGGACGCCGCATCGAGGCCGGCCAGCGAGCCGTCGATTTGGGTCTGGACAGCCTCGCCGGTTTTGCCTGCTTCCCGCTGTTCAAGAGTTTCGCCGACGCAAACGACGGGAGTCAAACCGGCAGCCAGGACTGCGCCGAGTTTGCGGTTGATCAGCCTGTCCGTTTCGCCGATCACGTGCCGCCGTTCGCTGTGCCCGAGAATCACGAACTGGCAACCTACATCAGCCAGCATTGCCGTGTTGATTTCCCCGGTAAATGCGCCCTTTTTTTCAAAGTAGACATCCTGCGATCCAACGCTGACTGCGGATCCGGCGACCGCTCGAGTCACCGCGTCGAGGTAAACGCAGGGTGGGCAAATGAGCACATCGGTGTCACCGGCGTCCGTTGCCGCGATATCCGAGGCAAGCTGTTTGCTGGATGCGAGGTCCATGTTCATTTTCCAGTTGCCGGCAATCAGGGGTCGTCTCACGTGTTTGCTCCAGGGCATTAGAAAGTCGGGGAATGGTCTGCCCTGCAATTGTCGCGGATGTCCCGAAGACTGGCAACCTTTCTTTCCGCGTGGAGATTCATCGCCCGAACAGGCTGCCGATAAACACAACTCCATGCACGATCAGAATCCACGCGCCGTTCAGTGCGTCATACGAAGCCGTGTTTTGTAGAAAAGTAATGACGACGGCCAGAATAAATGTGGCCGCCAGCAGGGTCGCGATTTGAAACTGAGAACCCGGGCGAACAGCCGATGAACCCGGTTCGAGCCGGTCAGTCGCCTGATTTTTTCCTTTGATTTTCGATCCATCAAGTCATTGTAGCAAGACAGAAGTTTGATGAATCGGGTGGATCAAACCTGAACCGGACTGCTCACGACACCTGCATCGGCACCGGGGGCGAATCCGACGCGGTTGGCTGCTTCGGTAATTCGTTTGAGCCGGTTAATTTCTGCCATTTTTGCATCGTCTTCGATCTTATCAACACCTAAACAGGTAATTGATAACGGCCCGGCTTCCTCACGTTTGATCCAGCCTTTTTCACGGAAATACCAGAGGTGAAACTCCAGCACTTCAGTCGGAATTCCCATGATGTGTTCGAGCTGCGAAACGCCGATCCCCGGATTCTTCATGTCTTTTCGGCGTTGAGCATAGAACAAAGAGAGCATCCGGTGGCGGTCCGCACAGTCGGATTCCTCGTTCCCCGTTTCTTCAACGAGTCCGACGTTTTCCTGTTGCTTTTTGGCATACAGCTTGTCAAACGAAGCGCGGCGATCCGGATCTGTCAGTGTTTCACAGGCTTCCACCAACAGCGAAAATCGTTTGGCATCGCCCGAACCAGCTGCGTCAGGGTGATAGACTTTTGCAAGAAAGCGAAACACCCGTTCGATCGTCGGCTGAGTCGCATTCGGGCTGACTTCGAGTACTTCGTAGTAGTCGACGTATTTTTTCTTTTCGCTCATCGTACTGTTCCGGTTGATTCGCCTGGATTGGTAATTGCCTGAAAACGTAGCTCAACCCGGCACCGGTCGATCCGTCTTCGTCTTTTGATAAGACCTATTCGTCCCCGGTGCTGACAGAGTTGCCGGTCGTCCGGATTGTATGGCTGTTGAAACCTCCGGTCCTGGTTTCAGAGCATCGAGATTGTCGTTCTAATGTCCCGCTTCCTTGCCTGGACTGTTCCGTTAGCCCTCGTGTTTCACTTCGTTGCAGGGATTTGATCTCCAACAGGTATTAGCTGTCCCGAAACAAAAATCCGGCACCCGTTCGAAACAAACGATGACCCGTCAACCCGATCAGATTCGCGATGTTGAAATCGTTCGCAACTTTACTTCAAAAACTCCCGGTAGCGTTCTGTACAAATGCGGCGGAACGGTTGTACTCTGCACTGCCGGAGTCGATGAAAACGTGCCGCCCTGGATGGCCGACAGCGGTAAAGGCTGGATCACCGCCGAATACAACATGCTGCCCGGAAGCACGAGTCCGCGAAAGACCCGCGACCGCAAGAAGGTCGATGGACGAACGACGGAAATTCAGCGGCTGATCGGACGCTCAATGCGGGCAGTGGCCGACCTCGAAGCGCTGGGGGCGCGGCAGATCACGGTCGATTGCGATGTGCTTGAAGCCGATGGCGGTACGCGAACCTCCAGCATCACGGGCGGGTTCATCGCGCTTGTCGATGCGATCAATTCCGTTCGGGACGGCTTGCCGGACCCCGCCAGGTTTCCGCTGCGTGACAGTGTCGCAGCAATCAGTGTCGGGATGGTCGATGGAGTTGCGGTTGCCGATCTTGATTACCCGATGGACTTTGCCGCTGATGTTGACATGAACGTCGTGATGACGGGAGGCGGACGATTCGTCGAAGTCCAGGGGACTGGCGAGGAAGCGACGTTCAGCGAACAGGAACTGACTCAGCTGATCGCTCTCGGTCGAACCGGGATTGCCGAGTTGACCCGGAAACAGGCAGGTGCAGTCGGTGATGCCTGGCCGTTCGAATTGTAGAAGGAATCACTTCGTTCAGTTTACGCCGCCACCGCAAATGTTTGCAAAAACCTCCTACTCGCCAGTGAAAACTAGTCCTAAAAAGAAAACGTCCGCCGTCCATCAGCAGGATAAACGACTGCTTCTGGCTACCGACGCGCCGTTCTGGCGAAGTACTGACGGAGCATTGAATCGAATCAACTCGCTGGTCAGTTTTTTTGTTTCTGAAGGGATCGAAGTCAAGGTTTTCTATCTGGGCGCCGGTTTCAACCGGACCGATCGTGCTCAAATGGATGCCACCGGTGTTGATATTCTGGCCGCTGTCGATTCGTCGCCGCCGCGCGGAATTATCCAGAACATCTTTTGGGTTGCCAGCTGGGCGATCAACTGGATAACGGATTCATTTCGAGTCGTTGACCCTAGGAGCGCCGAAGCTCATGCCGACGTGCAGCCACTGACGCTCGCCGATTTTCGCTGGCCGTGGGCAATCGAACAATTTGGTGAGGTTGTCGATCGTTTTCAACCGAACGTCGTTTTGATCGAGTACGTCAAAATGGCCTATCTGCTGGACGGTATTTCCGACGAATTGCGGCCATCGGTTCACGCGATGATCGATACCCATGATGTGCTCCACAGCCGTGCGCAGCAATTCAACGAACGCGGTTTCGCGCACTGGATCAACATCAGCCGGGCTGAGGAAGCAGAAGTTCTGAAAATGTTCGACACGATTCTGGCAATTCAGCCTGGAGAAGCTTCAGTGTTCCGCGAGATGGCTCCGGACGTTCGCGCGATTGTGGTCAGCCATTCGCTGGAGTCTGTTTTTTCAAGAGTGAAGCAGGAGTCCCCTCAAACAGACTCGCTGCCCGCGAACGAAGAGGATGAAGCCTTTGTTGACGATGCGGAAATTGTCATCGGGTATTTTGGTTCCGCCAACTACTCCAACTGCTCGGGAATGTACCGGTTTTTAAGACTGGTTTGGCCGGAGTTGCACGCGAAGCATCAACATCTCAGGCTGGTCATTGGCGGATCGGTGTGCAATTGCCCCACGACCGATCAAATGCCGGAAGACCCCCACCCGCCCGGGGAGATTATTACGTTGCCCGGCAACCAGCCGTCGCGAATCGAAAGACTTGGCTTCGTCGACGATGTCGAGGATTTTTACGATCGTATTGACATCGCAATCAACCCCGTCGAATTCGGCACGGGTTTAAAAATCAAGAATTGCGAAGCCCTCGCATTCGGTAAGCCGCTGGTCACGACAATCGCCGGAAGCGAATTCATGCCGGACGGGATCGATGACGTCGTGTTTACAAGCGATGATATTCGTTCGATGCAGCAACCGCTCGATCAACTGATCGGGAATCCGCGTCAGTTGCCTCATCTAAAAGCGAATGCAGCGCGAATCGCGAGAACACTGTTTTCGGACAAGACAGCCTATCGCCACCTGAAAGAACAGTTATACGCGGTTTTTCGGTCTGAATTGTGACTCTGTTCGCGAAAACAAGGGCTAATACTTGAAGCATGGTCAACCGAGAGCTAGATTGACTTGAGACATAAACGCTTGACGTTGTGCTTCCTCCTGCTCTTCGGCTGTGACGCTTGCCGGTATTCGATTTGACACGGCTCGCTGAATTCAATCGTCAGAATCGACGTTTGATGTCAGCCGGAACCACCTCTTCGAAAATCATCCAAATCTCAATCTTGAATCAGAATATTTCCGGAACAAGCATAGTCGTGCGCACTAGAAACAGCGGGAGTGATTCTCTATTCAATCGCGGCTTTACGCTCGTTGAAGTACTGGTCGTGATTGCGATCATCGGCGTGCTGGTCGGAATGCTGCTGCCCGCAGTTCAAAACGTGCGCGAATCTGCCCGTCGAACGACTTGCCTGAACCAGATGAAGCAGCTCGGTCTCGCAATACAAATGTTCGAGGACACGTCGAACGCTTATCCGCCCACGCGTCCGGCTGACGGATTTCTGGCCTGGCCTGTTTTCGCGATGCCCTACATCGAGCAAAACAATCTCTACGATCAAATGCAGGTTGACCGTTTGTACGCGGATCAGGATCCAGCCGTTGTTGCGACGCCGATGGAGGTCATGTTTTGTCCGTCTCGCAGAAGCCCCGAAATCAGCAACTTTGAGACCAACGGCTATCCGGTTGGCGGCTGCGGAGACTACGCAGGCAACGGCGGCACGTCAGAGTTTTTCCCCTACGATATCTGGGCAGATTTTTCGACGCCCAATGACGGTGTGTTGGTATCGGGACTCGCATCGGAAAACCCGGTTGCCGGTAATCGCTTAGTCCGGTCAGTCAAAGGGAGATTCGGTCATGCGGGAATCACAGACGGAACGACCAACACGTTTTTGCTGGGCGAGAAAGCGGTCAACCTTCGGAACCTTCGCCATCCCGGCGGTTGGGGCGACGGAAGCATGTACAACGGCAACGAGCCGGGGACCCTCGCGCGGCTGGGCGGGTACGCATTATCGATCGCAAAGAACGAGCGTTTCGGTGCACCCGGTCCCGGGGCAATTCCGGTCTACGGCAGCGCACACCGGCAGGTCTGCAATTTCGCAATGTGTGATGCCTCGGTTCATTCGATTAAGAGCAGCATTGATGACGAGACGCTTCGCCGGCTATGTGCACGGAACGACGGTGAGACCGTCAGCCTTGTCGAATAATCTTCCTTGTCGAATAATCTTCACTGACGATGGAAAAGACGAAACTGCATGTCCGCAACGAATCAGAACGCCTCCAGGATAGCGAACAAGGTCTCTCTGAGTATGCGCTATGTCGGAGGGACCAGCGATCCGGTTGCAGCAAAGGAAATGGTGCGCGACGCGATGGCGGGACTCAAACAGTTTCTTGAGCGGATCGATGCGACAGAACTGAAACTCAAGTACGAGCACCTTTATGTTGTCTACCTGGAGCAGGGCGTCGGGATTCGCAACAGCAACGATGTAGCAGTGGCTTTCTGCGCCGCCGAATGCGAACAGATGCGACGATCAGGGCTGCAGGAAAAGACGGTTGCTGACATCGGTACGCGTTTGTCCGGATGGGACCGCTGCGCGGTTGTGTTTGAGCGTCTTGCCGATGCGCTGGATTTATTGCTTGAACTGCTGGACGAACCAGCCGGTCAATTGGCCCGTTCGTTGATGCGTGATCCCGTCTTCATCGACCGAAGTGCGGCTCGAACAGAAGCATTTTCCAGTTTCGGATGCGGTGTCGCGCTGATTGTTAACGCGATCGATCGAATCGAAAACGATTCCGGTTTGCCGCTCGTTGAATCGGCCGCGATTGCCAGTTTCGGTGCGTATCTCGCTGTTGAATCGGCGAATCGTCTGACCTGCGCGATCGCCGGCGACCGGACCTCAACCGGATAATTCAGCATGCCACAGTCTGTCTATTTCGCTGCGACCGGGGACGAAGCCGGGCGGCATATTGCGCCGTTGAACATAGCGCCGCTGAATGTTGAAGTTGCTGAGCCCGATGCAATACTTCGCCGCGCTGTTGCGGGGGATCTCGTTGTTTTCTTCAGCGAACATTTCGAGCGGTTTCGCGATGCCTGTCAGCAATTGAAAAACCGGAATGTTGCCACGCTGTACATGATCGATGGAATTCTCGAATGGCGGAACGCCTGGGAAAACCGCGCGGACGAACCGGCCTGCCAATGGACCATGCGCCCCGTTCTTGCTCACAAAGTTGCCTGTATCGGAACCTCTCAAGCGCGCGTCCTCGCCGCATGGGGCAACGAGTCGAAAATTGAAGTCACCGGCGTTCCCCGATTCGACACCCTGGTGAATCGATGGACAGCGGATCGCGGTACCGATGCTCAACCGGTCGATACGTTTCGCATTCTCATCATGACGGCCAAGTTTCCCGGTTTTACTTCCCGGCAAACAGAAAATGCCCGCTGCGGGCTTGCCGATTTGAAGGCGTTCTTTGAGTCGGATCCGAAACACGGGCAGGACGAAAATCGTGCGATCGAAATCAACCGTCGTCCGATCGAAGTCGTCTGGCGGCTGACTCGATCGATGCATGAGCGGGTCGGAGTTCAAAACCAGCTACACGATCTTTCCGGGAACGAACTGGCGGCGGTTCTGGATTCTGTCGATGCCGTCATCTCGACGCCTTCAACCGCGATGGTTGAAGCAATGTTGATGAGACGGCCCGTTGCAATGCTTGAGTACAACCGGAATCCGCATTACGTGCCGGCAGCGTGGCACATCGGGTCGCAACAGGATATCGCCGGCGTTATTGAGCAGCTCATCGATCCGCCGGCCAGCAAGATCCAGTATCAGAACTCAATTCTGATCGACACCCTGATGATAGCCGAACAGGAATCGGCTTCGGAACGTATGTCGGAGCTGATTCGCAGAATGCTGGCAACCGCAGCGGATCAGCTGCGAACCAAACAGGCTTTGGACTTTCCTGCCCGGATACTTGATCCAGTTGCCCCGTTCGGCGGCGCGTTTAACCATCATGAAATCTATACCGGTTATGCGGGTTTCGATACGAGCGATACGACCGAACTTCAATCACGCGAAGCTCATTCACGCCGGCAGATTACGTATCTTCAGTCGGAGATCGCCCGGTTAGAATCGATGATTACGAGTCTTGAATCGCAGCTAGGCGATGCGACAACTTTCATTGATAACATTCACAACCATCCTGTCGCGGGACCCGTAATCCGGACTCGCGAAAAACTAATCGACTGGGCCTCGCGTATAAAACAACAGCGCGATGCCGGGCCTGATGAGCGCCGATAACACCCGGCACCGGAAATGATTCAACAACTGCAACAGCATGAACCCTACTTGAGCTCGGTCAACGCGACCGATCCGGTTCTGTTGTGCGCAGCCGACGACAACTACACCAAACCGCTGGCAGTGACACTGCACTCGGCCGCAACGCATTTGCGTGCCGGCGCACAACTAAATGTCCTGATGATGGATGGCGGGCTCAGCGACAAAAGCTGGGCTGGACTTCGCGAATCGTTGCACGGACTGCCGATCAACATCACCGTGCTTCGCCCCGATCATTCCGTGGTTGAAGACCTGGTGACGTCACACCATATAACGCACACAGCCTATTTCCGGTTGCTTGCAGCCGAGTTGTTGCCTGATGATATTGACAAAGTAATTTACCTCGACAGCGATGTCCTGGTTCAGGACGACCTCTGCACACTCTGGGAGGAGGATCTTGAGGGAAGTTACTGTCTGGCCGTTCCTGACATTGCCTGCCCGTTTGTTGATTCACGACAGGCCGATTCGAATTTCAAAAAGTCGAGTCCCTACCTCGCCGCGCTAGCGCCGGTTCAGAACTGGGAAGAGCTTGGACTCGACCCCGCACTTCCGTATTTCAACAGCGGTGTGATGGTGATCAATCTCGCTCGTTGGCGAGCTGAAAATATTCACGAGCGGCTGCTGAAAGTTCTTCGTGACAACGAGCAATTCGTCTGGTGCTGGGATCAATATGCTCTGAATGTCGTGTTTTCGGGACAGTGGCGACCGCTGCCGTTACGCTGGAATCAAGGCGCGCATGTGTTTGAGTATCCGGATGCGTCGTACAATCCGCTCGACCCGGTCGCATTTCAGGAGATGCGTGACAACCCGGCAATCATCCATTACACGACTGAATGGAAACCGTGGCACTTCCGCCCTTTCCATCCACTGCGCGACAAGTTCCTCGATTACCTGGACAACACGGCATGGAAAGGCTGGCGTCCTGAAAAACCGGAGTTTACTTTCGAGGATTGGTGGAGCAACTTCGCCGTCGGCGTGATCAAGCGGGCAACGATTTCATATCGAAAAGTCGCGTCTGTTTTCCGGTAGCCGGTCCCCTCGTTGTCGCTCACCTTTAACCTGAACTTAAACCTCAACTCTTACTTATACCTGGCTATTGCCGAGCATTCTTCCTCCATGACATCCAGTGACTTACAAAGCACCGCGCCGAAAACGTCACAGGATCGGCTGCGCGCCGGGATTCCGGACTCCACACCCCTTACGCTCTTCACGATCCCGAAACCGTTCACCGGCCATACCGGAATCATTCAGCGGAACGCGATCAACAGCTGGCTTCAGCTAACTCCGTTCGTCGAAATCGTGTTGGTCGGTGACGAACCCGGTGTTGCAGAAACTGCGGCCAGCGCGGGCGTTCATCATGTTGCGGCGGTCCAGCGGAATGAGCACGGGACACCACTGGTCAACTCAGCGTTCTCTGCCGTTCGCCGGTTCAGTCAGTCGCCGGTGTATTGTTTTTGCAATTGCGATGTCATCCTCACCGCCGGCTTCGTCAGCGCGATGGAAACACTGATGTCGGATTCGCGGCTTGAACAATTTGTTGCGATTGGTCGTCGCACAGAAATCGACATCGAACAGGAATACGACTTCGATGATCCAGCAGTAGTGGAAAATCTTGCCAACCAGGCGGAACAGAATGGCCGTGCGGCTGCGCTTGTTTGTAAAGAGTATTTTGCGTTTACGCGAGATGTTTATGAAACGATGCCCGAATTTGCTGTTGGACGCGGCAACTGGGACAACTGGATGGTCGCCAGCGCAAAACGTCGCGGCGTGCCGGTCGTCAATGCATCGTCCGTGATCACGGCGATTCATCAGAACCACGACTACGCTCACACCGGAGCCGGTCGCCGTTCCTGTTACGTCACCGGCCCCGAAGCGCGACGGAATCAGGAACTTGCGGGCGGACGCAATATCATCTCCGGCGCAACCGCGTCGTGGACGCTGGACAAACGTGGCGCGAGACCGGTTGCGCTCGCATGGGCCAATCTTGACTTCTGGCGCGATCTGCCGAATTTCTACCGGCTGTTGTCCGGCCTGGCTTTCTCAAATCGATAGTGTTGCCTCTAAACGCCCGGAACTCGCATGGTGTTGACTGCATCGCTGATCGTCGCCTCACTGTTGTCGCTGATGGCGCTGGTTCAGATTGCTCTGGCGATCTATTTCCGGAGTCTGCTGGACAAGGGGACGGGAGTGGACAAGGGGACAGTCAATTTTTTGCCGACTGACTCGTTCAACCCGCAAGTTGCCGTTCTGTTACCGCTACGCGGGCTCGATCCGTCGCTGATCGAATCGGTACGTTGTTTACTGGAGCAGGGCTATGACAATTACGAGATTCGAGCCGTTATTGACTGCAATTCGGACCCGGCCTGGCTGCCGCTTCAGGAACTGGCGGATACCCATGCGCATGGATCACGTTTGAAGATCCATGAAATGATTTCGCCGACGCCCAATCAACTCCAGCGCGGATTGAAATGCCACGCTCTGATTCAGGCGGTCGAACACACAGGGCCCGATGCCGAAGTGGTCGTGTTGGTCGATGCCGACGTGACGCCTCATCGTGAATGGCTGAAAGAGGCCGTCATGCCGTTGCGTGATCCTCAAATCGGCGCGGTCACCGGTAATCAGTGGTTTGAACCGCAGAATGGGAATCCGGGCTCGATCCTGCGCAGCATGTGGAACGCGGGCGCGATTGTGCCCACGGTGATGTTTAAGAACCCGTGGGCTGGCACGTGCGCGATGCGACTGAGCGACGTTCGGGAGTCAGGTTTGATCGAGGCCTGGAGTCGCTCGGTCATTGACGACGGACCGATCCGCGAATCGCTGGACACACTCGGACTTGATGTACATTTCGAATCTGCGTTGATAACGATCAACCGCGATCCGTGTTCAGTCGGTTATGTATCAGGCTACATCACGCGAATGCTAACCTGGTCGCGAATGTACGAGTCAACATTCTTGAACACCGTTGTTCATGCTTCGTTGACCATGGCGTTATTGACGGCTACTGAGGTTGTGATCGTCTGGTCATGGATCGCCGGAAATCCTACCGCTGTCGCAGTGTCGTTTCTCGGGCTTCTATTATTCAGTATGGGAACTGCAATCGGTTACGTTGTCGTGCGCAGCGGAGTCCGTCGTGCAGTCCTGTCCAGCGGGTTGGCGGAAAACGGAGCGGCGATTGGCAGAGTTTCGTTGCCGCGTTTTGTGCAACTGTTCCTGCTTGGTCCGGTGATCCAGACGATCTACGCCATGTCGTGCTTGAGCGCGTTGTTCGTTCGAAGCATACGCTGGCGACAGATCGACTATAAGATTGATGGCCGTAGCGTGAAGATGGTTGAGTATCGACCGTTCGAATCCACCGGCGAGTCTTCTGCGTCGATCTAAACGTGGACAGGAAACCCGCAGTGTTAGCAAGGGCGTGGTCGAAGACCACGAGCTTAAATATAGCCCAGCGTATCGCGAATGTTCTGCACGTTCACCGGCTGGATCACGCCGCGTTCGGTGATAATTCCGGCGATCAGTTCGGCCGGTGTCACATCAAAAGCCGGATTGTAAACGTTGACGCCTGTGGGAGCCGTCTGCCGACCGAAACCGTGAGTGATTTCGTCTGCACTACGCTCCTCGATTGGAATCCGGCTGCCCGAGCGGAGGGACAAATCAAACGTGTTGCTCGGCGCTGCGATGTAAAACGGAATCCCGTGGTGTTTGGCGAGTACAGCAATCGAGTACGTGCCAATCTTGTTCGCCGAGTCTCCATTGGCCGCAATCCGGTCCGCGCCGGTGACAACAGCTTGTACCTTCCGCTCGCGCATGACCTGAGCCGCCATCGAATCACAGATCAGCGTCGCCGGAATTCCACGCTGCATCAGTTCCCACGCCGTCAGTCGCGCACCTTGAAGCAGCGGTCGCGTTTCATCGACGTACACATGCAGTTCTTTTCCTTTGTCCTGAGCCGTAAAGAAAACGCTCAGCGCCGTGCCATATTCAGCGGTGGCCAGGCCGCCCGCATTGCAGTGAGTCAACACGCCGTCAACGTCGGAGAGCAAATCGAAACCGTGTTCGCCGATGTCATGACACATCCGCCGGTCTTCTTCATGAATTTTGATCGCTTCGGCCAGCAACATTTCACGGGCGGTAGGCACCTGCCGGCCGTCACCGAGTCCATCAGCCACATGACGCATCCGATCCAGCGCCCGGAACAGATTGACTGCGGTCGGCCGGCTGGTTGCGAGATAGTCGATCACTTCGCCAACCCGCGTTTTGAATTCGCCGATATCCTCGGAAACAGTTTGAGATCCGGCGACGACGCCGTACGCCGCAGCGATGCCGATCGCAGGTGCCCCGCGCACTCGCAGCATCTTGATCGCTTCCCGGACCGTTTCGACGTCTGTGCAATCGATCGTTTTCATTTCCGTCGGGAGTAGCGTTTGATCGATCAGCGTAAGATGGCCGGCAGAGGCTGATCCGTTCCAGGAGATTGTTTCAGGGAGGGATTCAGTTTTCATTTAGTTCATCGATTCGTTGGAAATTCTGCATCAACTTCCGTCTGCCACTCGGCAAGCAGCATTTTCAATCGCGTTGCAACTTCCGGACGGTCATCAACAATGTTCGTTTGTTCGCCGATATCGGTCGAGAGATCATACAGCGCGTACTCGTCGTCTTCCATAAACGACACTCGAAATCACAGATTCGGAAGTCGATCCAGCGGAGGTCAAACCGGGCGCGCGGACGATCGTCGGTTCGCGAATTCCACCCTCATAGATCCGGCCCTTGCCGCCACGCAGCGGAAGGTTCGAAGTCGGATGCCCTTCGCCGCGACCGACATCGTCACCAACACGCTCGGCGGCTCGCCAACCGTGACGATCAGCCGAGCTGATACCCCCACCCAAAATTTCGGGCAACAATGCTTGCGCATGCAAACGGTTTACGGGACGTCGTTTCCGAGGAAACACCCCCACCCCCACATGGCTTCGGCTCGAACCGACTGGCACCACGCAGGATCGAAGGGGTTGGTGAAATTCTCTGAGTTGAACGCTTGTTGTGCGGCGACAAAATTGGAAAGGCTAGTCTAGCCTTTTACACGAATTCGTCAGTCAATGTAAACCAGATCTTGCAATTGAATTGATAATATGGGCGTCAACTTCTTTCTCGGTCTTGGAATAAAACTGTATTCGTGTTGATCTGTCACAGTTTCAAACAACTTGTTTTCGAAAATGGTCGTATGCAATCGGACGTTGTGGCGCTAAGTCAGGAAATTTTCGGTAATGGATGGTAACCGTCGGTCGTCGGTCGATCCGAACAAGAGCGGTCGTGTACATTGCGTGTACGCTAACGAAAATGGGTTTCCAGCCGTATTGCTGGAAACCCTTGCTTCGAGTGCGGACGAGAGGACTTGAACCTCCACGGGATTTCTCCCACTAGAACCTGAATTTACTTCACCCGAATTTGGTTTGCGATGGACACCTGTTGGTTTTGCGTTGATGGTTGAGGAAAACGCAGAAAAGTTACCTTGGTAAGCGTCTCTGAGCACGGTTTTCGGTTGCGTCTTGACGAAGCCGCCAGCAGCGGCTTTAGCGCTGCTGGAGTCTGGCCTGCCGCTGCTTCTCGGCGCGGCGTTTGGCTCGTTTTTCACGCTTGCGGATCTCACGGTCGCTGCGTTCCTTCTGACGGTACTTTCGGACTGACTCCGGATGAGACACCGCCCAGTTCCAAGGCACAACGGCTCATAATTCGTCTCGCCAGCAAGCAACCGCTGGAGTACATCATTCACGTAAGCCCACACGTCCAAGTCGTTCCGATGAGCACTGCTCACCAACGTCATGAAACCCGCGTTTCGCTCGCCGCCAGCCAAACTGCCTGCGAACAGTGGTGTAGGCCCGGGAATCTCACCCGGGCCCCAACCCCAAACCGGACGTGCAAGGTTTCCAAGCATCCGGCTTTCCAGAATGCCTCGATGGCTACATCGCGTGTTTCTCCTTGTGGCACCTCAGACACAGAGTCTGAAGGTTAAGCAAATGAGTCGCCTGCGTGTAGCTGGCGAAACTGCTAACAGGTTTGACATGATCCGTCTCGGATGTGTCGGAAGTGACCTTTGAGCCGCAGTTGCGGCAGCGATCGCCATCCCGGAATAGCACCCAAGCCTTGAAGTCCATGCGTCCCGGACGTTGCCGGTTTTCATATTGTCGGACCTCTTCCTCCCAGTCAACGTCGTCAAGATAGCACCCGGTGCCCGGTTCGTAAGGAGAAGGCGATTGTTGGTACCAAGTCGATTTGACGTCTTGGGCCTTCCTCAACGTATAGCTTCCGCTGATGTTGAGATTCTCGCCTTGACCATACTTGCGGATACACTGTGCGATGCTGATGTCGTAGCGTCGACACAGCGCTTTGACACCCACCCAATAAGCATGGTAGTCCAACGTGTTGGCCGCACGCGAGAAGTCGTGTGCGATCCGATAGTAGTTGGCCCACCCAGTTACGACTGCCGATCCTCGAACCAGCCTTGCCGCACCGCTTTGTTGGGTTGGTTGCCAGCGCATTGCCTCGTTGAGGCGTTGCACACCTTGGGTGATTGCATTTCGTGGAACCCGAATTTTGGGGACTGGCAGTCCCCGACTTCCAATTCCATAACGAAGATGAAACCCGAGAAAGTCAAAACCGTCACGAACGTGAGTGACACGAGTTTTCTCACCCGAGAGCTCGACGCCGCATTGCGAAGCCAGAAACTCTCGAAGTTGATCTCGTAATCTTAATGCCCGTTGCTTTGATGAGCGCGTGAGAAACACACACCAATCGTCAGCGTAGCGTACAAACCGAACGTTCGGGCGGCCCGCTTTGTGAGCGTAGCCCGATGCCAAGCCATGTCGTCCTCGGGCATGCAGGAACCAGTCCAGCTTGTTGAGGACCACGTTGGATAGGAGCGGAGATGCTACGCCACCTTGCGGAACACCTTTCTCAGTTGGATGAACCTTGCCATCGATTGAGACACCAGACTTTAGCAGTTTGGTAATCAACGACAGAAAGGGCTTATCCTGAATCTTCTTTCGCAGGCATCGAAGAATAGCTTTGTGAGAAATCTCGTCAAAGCAGGATTTGACATCACCTTCGATGACCCAGGTGAAACGCTTTTGCAACATTTGTTGACAACGAAGCACCGCATGATGGGTACTTCGATTGGGACGGAACCCAGAGGAACTGTCGTGGAACTCAATCTCAAAGATTGGCTCGAGTGCCATGCGAATGGCTTCTTGAACAATCTTGTCACGAATACAAGGAATTCCCGGCTTACGGAGTTTTCCGTTGGGCTTTGGAATCATTGTGCGACGCAACGGTTTGGGAAAGTAGTTTCCGCGTTTCAGTTCGAGGCGTAATTTCTCAAGTTCCGCTCGGCAGTTTTGTCGAAATTCCGACGCGGTAACCCGATCAATGCCTCCAGCTTTTCCTCGGGAACGGCTCAGCACACGGTCGCACGCCGCCGCAATCCATTGCGGTTGGTGCATCAAGTCCATCAAGTTGCGTACCCGACCGTCGCAAGGATCGGCGGGGAATAACGGCAAGCTCGACTCGCGATTTTCCCGATGTTGTCTGGACTGTTCCCACAATCTTCGTTGGACCACTTTCACGTTCATCGAGAACCCTCTCGAAATACGAACCCTTCCACGATCCGACACAGCACTTCCTGTCGCCCTTTGCCATGTAATTGGCTTTCCCAATCGCAGACTACTACGGCGACTCCGCCACTCATTCGCCTCATCAGTGAGACCTGCGTCAACCGAAGTTGAGTAGGTTGCGAGATCACCCTCATCGAATGAGCTTCCCTGGTTCCCTTGTTGACACTCAAACATCTGCACTTAGGCTCCGGCGTTCTTACTCCTAACAGCGGTCCGCTGTTCCTTCGAAACATCGTTCGATAGCTGATCGCTCGAACGACTACCACAGTGAAAGACTGTTTCGATTGATTGCCACTGGCTAATGCGCTCAATCGTTTCGAATCATCCCCTATTCCGGGCTTCCAACCCCAGACGGTCTCAGTGTTAACGGGGGTGAGGGCGCAATTTCCCGAAGGAGTTCGTCGGTTTCTAAAAGTAACCATATGCAGACTCTATCTAGCAGGACTACCACGGCTTTGAGACTTCGCCTGTGTCCCGCATTCTCGGAGGAGCTGTTTCGCCGACATACTTTCGCGCATGGCAACTTACCTCCCGGATACAAATGGCCGATCAGACGGCCAAGGTTTTAAACATTGCCAACAAGGCATCCTGAGCCTTCATTCGTCCTGAAGTTCGGCTCAGTACATCAGGCGCACTCCAGTTCTTTCGTCCCACTGCAACCTGCTTCATCAGCTGCTCGCACTCGTTGTTGTCGATCGGTAACTCCGCGTCGTCAACGTAACGAGTTAGCTCTGCCCGGTGATTGCGAAGATAATTCAAAGCCTTTCGCAAGTCGCTCCTGGGCAACACCACTTGCTCCGTCCGATCGTCAACCGATTCAAGCTCAGCCCGCATCAACGCCCACACCACCTGCGCCTTGGAACGCCGAAACGAAAGCAACGCCTCACCGACAAGCGAACTCTCCTTCGCTTCGGATTCGAGATCGTACAACTCCTGGAACCAGTCCATCCACTTCGTGCGATCTGCCGGATAATCGCCAGCGTTTTCAAACTTGCGACGAGCGTGAGCATTACAAGCGGCGCGCACAATCGCTCCGTCGGACTCCGCTGAGATCGCGCCGAACCCGTGCCAACAGTCTCCCGGAATCGTGCCGCAATAGTTCTCGTAAAACAAATCCGGCCCGTCGCGATGGCGGCTGACCGTAAAGTCGAACACGTTCAACTTCACGTTCAACTTCACGTTGACTCCGCGGTAAGCCCGCATTTTGGCGTTGATGCCCGGTTTGTTTTTTTCGAGTGCTTTGGCGTAAACTTCTGCAGCTCGTTTCTGTTTCGCGTCCCTCAAGCCAAAGTCCGGCAGCACTTTCGGATACAGCAACGTCAAACCGGTGTCGTCGCAGGCGATGATTCGATCACTCAGCAACGTTTGCTTGAAGTAAGCCAACAGCGGCTCGATCATGAAGTGACAGTTGGTCAGGATGTTCAGCATGGCTTTGACTTCCCTGTTGCGGTTGGCTTTGACTTCCCTGTTGCGGTTGCCAGCCCATCGGTCGGGCAGGCGTGTTGCAGTACGCGATCGACGATGGTCGCCGCGATGCCGGGGTCGGTTCCCAGTTGGACATGAATTCCGCCGGGAAGCGAAACCGATGCTGGCGAAGCCTGACCAAGGATCTGAACTTCCGGGAAACAAGGCTGCTGTGGTCGCGCAAGATCAGTTTGAGTTTCCTGATTCTCAGCAAGCGTTACGGCAAGGCGTCGCTTCCATTGATAAAATGACGGAGCCGAAACACTTTCGGCGGCACAGAATTGGGCGATCGATTGGCCGGATTGAGAGTGGCGATGCAAACGGTCGCGCCAAAGCTCAACTCGCTCCGATTTTGAAATACGTGGCATAGTGACCTCCAGAGGAAATCACCCAAAATACGACACCCGTCAATAACCGTGCTAAGGAACGCTTACGTTCTAACATCGAAAACCGGTCGGCGTCTTCGATATGGCAAATTCCCGGCCTGGTGTGGTATAATCCAAGTATGAGTACTCAAGAAAATGACCTTCAAGCGTTCCATGCATTCGTGGGCCGCCAGTTAGAGAACGGCGGAAGAAACTTGACGCCACAACAGAGCGTTGAGGAGTATCAAGCGTATCAGGACGAAGTGCGACGAATGAATGAACTGATTCAGGCGTCAATCGACAGCGGGCCAGCCAAGCCGCTCGACCACGAAGCATTGATGGACGAAGTCCGGAGAGAACTAGCCGAGGAAGGGATTACCGACTAGATGGCAAAAGTGGCATGGCGTCCACAAGCTCGGGTCGAGCTTAAAGAGATTCTCAAATTCATTGCTCGAAATGACGGACGTCCACAAACGGCGGCGAAAATTGACGCCGAGATTCGAGAAAAGCTGTTGCTCTATGCTGAGAGCCCAAACATTGGGCAACGCTATGCCGGATTGCTCGAAGGCACGCGTTACTGCATCCACAAGAGGTGGGCAATTTTTTATCGACCGATTGAGTCAGGCATCGAGGTCACCAACGTTATTGATACGGCCCGTGACTTTTCAAAATTATTTGGTACGAGCAACTGAAATTATGATAAAGAGTTGAGCGAGTTGACGCTGCATTAATTCGATTTAGCCTTTCTCTTTTGTGTTTGACTTTGTCATGTTCCCTGATAGATACGGATCCAGACGGTTCCGGCTTTTTTTAAGCGTTAAGCCCGAAGCAAACCAATCAGCTTATTGATCTGTTCAGACGTTAGACACGCCCGCAATGTGTTTGTGATGTCTTTCAAATGTTCATCCGACAGCGTACGATTTGGCGTACAAGTTTCGGACATAATGGAAAAGGCGTCGCTTCCATTGATAAAATGACGGAGCCGAAACACTTTCGGCGGCACAGAATCGGGCGATCGATTGCCCGGATTGAGAGTGGCGATGCAAACGGTCGCGCCAAAGCTCAACTCGCTCCGATTTTGAAATACGTGCCATGGTGACCTCCAAAGGAAATCATCCAAAATACGACACCCGTCAATAACCGTGCTAAGGAACGCTTACAATTCAGGTTGGCGATTGGGTCAATAACTTCGCGTTCAATCATATGTTTCAACAGGCGTCGGAAAAATCCGAAAACTTTGCGCGGCGATTCGTAATTTGATTTGACCCATACGTAAAATTGATCAACCGTCGTCGTGTTGATGTTTCGCACGTCCATTGATTCAGACAAGATGGTTATCGTTGCAGGTTTACCATTGATGATTGTTTCTGTTGTCGTGTTCTTTATCCTGTTGATTCGGTTCACAACTTTATTGTAAGTTTGTTCTGCTTTACCTTCGGATTTTTCAATCGCCAAAAACGAACTGACTTGATTTTGCAACGTGTATTCAAAAGCGGGCGGCTCGGTGTTTTTCAAACGCTCCTGCCAAATTCGGCGCTGTCCTACCAAGTCATCTAAGATTTCAGGGTCAAGGTCTTTTGGAATTTTCACGCCCATCATTTCGGCAATTTTGATCCGCTCATTCTGATCATCTATTTCCCATTCCTCCGGGTCGTTCGGATTCTTGATTACGGACTGTTTTTGTTTCTGCAATTCGGCGGTTGATTGTTGGTTTGCAATCGACCAGTTGATTTTCCGGTCAATCAACTCGATTTGATCGGCTGCTTCCCCTTGGAATGTTGATTCTGTGTTATCGCCAATCCATTTTTCAAAATATGCATTGGCCGTCGCTAAGGATTTTTCGTAACCGTTCACGGGGTTCGAAACTGATGGTGCAGGGAATGGCTGAACTCTTTACTCTGGCTGGATGAAGAGCAAGGATGACACAATTGCTGAACTCCGCGAGCTGATCGACAAGCTATTGGCTGAAGTGGCGGACTTAAAGCTTCAACTTGCGAAATCGAAGAAGGACTCATCCAATTCATCGAAATCACCGTCGAGTGATATCACCGAGGCAGGCAAAGGCAAGAAGAATAAGAAAAAGCCTGGCCGACCTCGGAAACGGAAGGCCGGCGGACAGCCTGGTCACGAGCGAAAGCTGCGGGAAGCCTTGCCGCCGGAGCGTGTTGACGAAATTATCGAATATGAAATTGATGACTCGGAAGTAGCACGGCTGCAGCTGACTCCCACTGACCAGTTCGAAACGATTCAGCACATCGAACTGCCGGACTCGCCGGTGGTCGTGACCGAACATCGGTTTCGGCTCTACGAAACCATCGAAGGTGACATCTATTATCCCTACGCTCCTGAAGTCCATGGTCAGCCGATCTTCGGCCCGCGTTTGCTGGCGAGCATTGGTTGGATGAAGTCGCGGACTCACAGCAGTTACTCGACGATCCAACAGTACTTTGAAGACGTGCTAAACGTACCGGTTTCTCGCGGCTATTTGTCGAAGCTCTGCACGGGCGTCGTTTCTGATTCATTGTCCGCCTCGTACGACGATGCCAAAGCTGCGATTCCTGCTCAGCCTCAACTTGGCAGCGACGAAACGAGCTTCAAAAACAACGGCAAGAAGAACTGGGTGTGGTGTATCAGCTCCGCCATCATGACGGTCTTTCACATCGCGACGAGTCGATCTCGGGCAGTGCTTGAGGAACTCGTCGGCGAAGATTTCAAGGGCTATTTGAACTTTGATTACTTCTCCGCCAATTGCTCTTTCGCTTGGAACTACGATATCAAGGCTCAGTATTGTTGGGCTCATCTTATCCGCGACATGTGATTTCTTTTGAAACACCCGGACAAGAAAACCCGGGCTTGGGCCGGGCAGCTTTTGGATCGTTCGCGACGGCTGTTTTCGGCATGGCACGGTCACGACGAGATGACAAAGGATGGTTTCGAACGTTCGATGAACCTACATCGCGACCGATTTCTGGAGATCATGCGAAAGCCTCCCAAAACCAAGGAGGCGACGAATCCCGTTGCGCGGTTTGCGGTCGTTGATGTGACTGATGGCAGTACTTACGACATGTCGCAGGACTATTTTCGCTTCACTCAAGCCGCTGGCGTTGAGCCCGCCAACAACCATAGCGAACAACAGATTCGCCACGTGGTGATCGACCGTCGCATCACGCAAGGCACACGCAGGGGGCCAATGTTGGTTGAGTTTGGACTCGAAATCACTAACCAGTAGAAGACCTTCCCTAGCCGTTGCACTTCCATAAGACGGTGCTTGATTCTTTTCCGGCGTCCAGGATTGTTGAAGAGCATTTTTATTTGAAATGATACGAGCGTTGTTTACTTCGTAGTCAATTCGTTACAATTTCACTTATTCGTTCCTTTCCATTCTCTCCCATTCCCAATGCGCATCGATGCCCTGCATTCCAGGTTGGTGTGTTTTCGGTCGCAAATAAATGTCAAATCCGTTCTTTGATAAGCCGATCTTGAATTCGCCATACGAGCACCCGAGTCGGCACTGGGAGCTTGACAAGCACGGCCAGCCGACGCAGTTGATTACTGAGTCGCGCCGCCCTGCCGAGTTCATAACTCCAATCCCAAAGCCCAAAAAAAGGAAGAAGAAAGCGGATCAGGTCGAGATCGTTTTTGATGACGGTGGGATTTCAACGGCGGAACAGCAATACGATCTGACTTCAAACATCAATCGGTTGAGAAAAGTAGTCGGTGCGTGGCGTCAAATTCCGGATCCGTCGAAATGGCGCGTCACCCCGGAGACAGCGCGTTTGTTGCAACATTGGCGTTCTCACAAATTCCAAAGCCTTCGCCCGTTCTTCTGCCAGGTTGAAGCTGCGGAGACTGCAATCTGGTTGACGGAAGTCGCGCCCAAAGCAGGCAAAGAGGGCAGGTTCTTTCTGGACCATCTAAAAAACGCCAACGGATCGGCCAATCCTGAACTGATGCGGCTTGCGTTAAAGCTCGCGACAGGTGCCGGCAAAACGACTGTGATGTCAATGCTCATGGCATGGCAAACGATCAATGCTGTTCGGCGTCCCAATAGCAAGAAGTTTACGCGCGGGTTTCTGTTGATTGCGCCCGGCATCACGATTCGCGATCGCCTTCGCGTGCTAATGCCCAATGATCCGGACAGTTATTACAAAACTCGCGAAATTGTCCCGAGCGACATGCTGCCGGAACTCGACCGAGCCAGGATTGTCATCACGAACTACCACGCGTTCAAACTTCGTGAACGGATGGAAATCTCTAAGGGTGTCGTCAACTGCTTCAGGGCCGTGGCGAGCCGCTCAATACGCTTGAGACAGAAGGCCAGATGATTCAGCGAGTAATGCCTGAGTTGATGGGATTGAAAAACGTCCTGGTGATCAATGACGAAGCCCATCATTGCTACCGCGAAAAACCGCCGGAAGAAGATGACGAAGCACTCAAGGGTGACGAACGCAAGGAGGCTGAAAGGAACACTGAAGCCGCACGGCTCTGGATCAATGGAATTGAAGCGGTCAAACGGAAACTCGGCGTCGCCCAGGTAATCGATCTTTCGGCAACGCCATTCTTTCTAAGTGGATCCGGCTACGCGGAAGGAACTCTTTTTCCCTGGGTGATGAGTGATTTTTCTCTGATGGATGCTATTGAATGCGGGATCGTTAAACTGCCGCGAGTTCCTGTCGCTGAAAATATCACCGGCGACGAAATGCCGATCTATCGCAACCTCCGGGAGCACATTGCCAAAAAAATGCCAAAGAAGGGCAAAGGCAAATCAGGCAAGCTCGATCCACTGGACCTGCCAATGGAATTGCAAACGGCGATGGAGGCGTTGTACGGGCACTACGAGAAGACATTTGAACTATGGAAAGATGAAGGCATCGGAGTCCCGCCGTGTTTCATCGTTGTCTGCAACAACACTTCCACGTCCAAACTGGTTTATGACTTTGTATCCGGATTCGAAGTCGAAGTCGAAAAGAAAGACGGCACAACACAAATTCAGAACGGCCGCTTCGAACTGTTCAGAAATTACGACGAAAACGGACAGCGACTTGGGATTCCGAATACTCTCCTGATCGATAGCCAACAGCTCGAGTCCGGCGAAGCACTGGACAAGAACTTTCGCGATATGGCCTCCGACGAAATAGACCGATTCCGTCGGGAGATGATCGAACGTTCCGGCAACTCTCAGGCTGGCGAAAAAATTGACGATGCGACGCTGCTGCGAGAAGTAATGAACACCGTTGGCAAACGTGACCGGCTCGGCGCCAATATCCGCTGTGTCGTTTCCGTTTCGATGCTCACCGAAGGCTGGGACGCAAACACCGTTACGCACGTCCTTGGTGTCAGGGCATTCGGAACACAGTTATTGTGTGAACAGGTCATCGGTCGGGCGCTGCGGCGTCAGTCATACGAATTGAACGAAGAAAATCTGTTCAATGTCGAATACGCGGATGTTCTGGGAATCCCGTTTGACTTTACAGCAAAACCCGTTGTGTCAAAGCCGGCTCCGCCGCGCGAAACAATTCATGTTCGGGCGGTCAATCCAGAACGCGAATCGCTGGAGATTCGTTTTCCTCGTGTGGAAGGACATGCGTCTTCCGACCGTTCTGTTTCACTTGACGAAACATCTGCTTTACAAAAAGTTCCGCGACCCGGGTGGAGAACCGGAGCTGCATCTGTTCGGACAACTTAAACGCATCACGCGACAGTGGCTTGATTCGCATCTGGTTTGTAAAGGCGAAACGTATCCGGCTCTTTTGATCTACCAGGAACTCGCCAACATGGCTTGTGAACGGATCTCTGCCGCGATCACCCGCGCATCACTTGACGAGCGACCGATCAAGGTGCTGTTGGATCCCTACAATCCCGTCGGCTCGACACGTCATGTCAGTTTCAATTCGTCGAAGAAAACCCGGTACGAAACCGACTCACGAAAAAGCCATATCAACTGGGTGATGTGCGACAGTGACTGGGAAGCGGAGTTTTGCAGGATTGCCGAGAAGCATCCGCAGGTAATCTCTTACGTCAAGAATCAGGGTCTCGGGCTGGAGGTACCCTACCTGTTGGGTTCCGAGCCGAGGAAATATCTGCCTGACTTCATCGTTCAGGTCGATGATGGTCAGTCGATCGATGGCCAACTTGACCCACTAAATCTGATTGTCGAAGTCAAGGGCTACCGCGGCGAGGACGCTAAAGACAAGAAGAACACAATGGACGTCTACTGGATTCCGGGCGTCGACAATTTAGGGACTTTCGGACGCTGGGCGTTTGCGGAGTTCACAGAAGTCTATGCCATGCAATCTGATTTCAAAGAAAAACTCAAGCGAGAATTCGGATCTTTGATCGACACCGCGCGTTCCGAATCTGCTGCGGAGGCAGCCGTTTGAAGATTCCCGGTCTTGACAACTTGTCAAAGAAAACTCATTGAACCTACACAATCGCTGGCTCAAGAATGGTGCCTCGAGGAGAAGAAAAATCATGAAAAAAGAGACCGTCATTACTCTCACCGACACATTCGAAGCACATGCTCAGACAACCGAAAACGGTGTGGAATTTTGGCTGGCAAGGGACCTGCAAATCCTTCTTGGATACACCCAATGGGCCAACTTCCTGAATGTCATTTCAAAAGCGAAAACGGCCTGCGAAGTCTCTGAACACACGGTTTTTGACCATTTTGCCGACGTCGGCAAAATGGTGGAGCTGGGCCTTGGCAGCACTCGTCAAATTGACGACATCATGCTCACTCGATACGCCTGCTATCTGGTTGCTCAAAACGGTGATCCGGGCAAACAGGAGATCGCATTCGCTCAGACCTATTTTGCAATTCAAACTCGCAAAGCTGAACTGATAGAAAAACGTCTACTTGAAACAGAACGAGTAACTGCCCGGCAAAAGCTAACGGTAACCGAAAAAGAGCTTTCTTCGATCATCTATCAGCAGACGGGTGGTGCAAAAAACTTTGGCCTTATTCGAAGCAAAGGAGATAAAGCGTTGTTTGGAAAATCAACGCAGGCAATGAAGTCAACATGGAACGTCCCTGTTAAGCGTGCCCTGGCAGACTTCGCCCCCACGATCATCTTGAAGGCCAAGGACTTTGCGACGGAGATTACGATCCACAATTCGCGCGAGAAACACCTGGATAACGAACGGTCAATCTCGGCCGAACATGTAACGAATAATCGTAACCGTTAGGCAGACGCTCCTCCAACGCGGTATTCGGCCAGAGCAATTGCCTGCGGCTGAAGACCTGAAGAAAGTCGAACGTCGGATCGCATCTGAAGACAAAAAGTCCCTCAAGAACCCTGACTCATTGCCGGGAACGGACGAATAAAACAAATGGCCAAAAAGAAAACCACCAAAAAGAAATCGACAAGGAAAAAGTTCATCCAAAAGTTCTGATCGACGACTTGCTCAAGGAAACAAAAAAGCAGGACAATCGCGACGACAAAGCGGGTGGAGGTCTGCAACTGGATCTATTTGGCGACTTCAATGGCCTGCCCGACGAGGCTCGCAGCACCGAGTTTTATCAGCACGATGCCAACTGGACCAACCGCATGATCCTGGGCGACAGTCTGCAGGTGATGGCATCGCTGGCCGAGCGTGAAGGGCTGCGAGGCAAAGTCCAGTGCATCTACATCGACCCTCCCTACGGCATTAAGTTCAACAGTAACTTTCAGTGGTCAACGACCAGCCGCGACGTGAAGGATGGAAAGTCAGATCACATCACACGCGAGCCGGAACAGGTGAAGGCGTTTCGCGATACGTGGCGAGACGGGATCCACTCGTATCTAACTTATCTGCGAGACCGGCTGACGGTGGCGAGAGATTTGTTGAGTGAGTCGGGATCAATCTTCGTGCAGATTGGGGATGAGAATGTTCATCGCGTTCGGGCATTGTTGGATGAAGTGTTCGGGGATGAGCATTGTATCACAGAGATTCTTGTCAAGAAAAAAGGAAGTCAGAAAGGCGGAACTCTTGATGCCGTCAACGACTTTATTCTCTGGTACGGGAAGAGCGAGAAAGCCTCCGGCCACGTGAAATTTCGACCTGCCTATGACGTTCGCGAAGACGCGGAGTTGTTCGAAGACTTTCCATTCGTTGAGCTACCCAGCGGTGAGAGGCTGCGACTCACCGAGTTGGAATCGCGTGATGGGGAATCGTATTCCACAGGATCAAAGGCTCTGAAGTCGCGGTACCCTACCGCCAAGCTGTTCGCATCCAATCCCCTAAAAAGCGGCGGCCATCGACGGCAGCAGTCGCTCGATTTCCATTTTCAAGGCCGCGTCTTCCCAATCAAAGCAGGGCAATGCTGGAAACACACTGTTGTCCAAGATGACGGTTCGACTCCGGGTATGGAACGGTTGGCGATGGCGAACCGCCTTCTGCCCCAACGAACAGACGTGCGCTTCATTCGACACACGCCCGAACCGTCGATTCGTGAAATTTCGAATTGGTGGGACGGGTTTGGAGGAGCGCCCAACCAAGTATACGTCGTCCAAACAAATGAACGTGTTGTTGAACGATGTTTGCTTATGGCCACCGATCCTGGCGATCTGGTTATTGACCCAACGTGTGGTTCCGGCACCACGGCATGCGTTGCTGAGCATCTGGGCCGCCGTTGGATAACTGCTGACACGTCTCGCGTCGCTCTCGCACTTGCAAGAGCAAGGGTCATGGGTGCAAAGTATCGATACTATTTGCTGGCTGACTCCAAAATTGGACAAGCTAAGATTGCAGAACTTGAGAACCGAACAGCATCTGAAGCGTCGGTTGCCGGCAACATACGTCACGGATTCGTCTATCGTCGCGCCTTCAATGTTACCTCCGGCTCGATTGCGAATAACGCGGAGATCGACGTGATCTGGGAACAGGCTCAAGAGAAACTGGAACCGCTTCGCAAAGACCTCAACAAAGCCCTCAAACAAAAGTGGGAGGAGTGGGAGATTCCTCGCGAGGCCCCACAAGGAGATGACGGAGACTGGTCGGACGCCGCCAAAAAGCTGCACGCGGATTGGTGGAAAATTCGCATCCAGCGCCAACAGGAAATTGACGCGTCGATCGCAGCCAAAGCCGTCTTTGAAAACCTGTACGACCGGCCCTACGAAGACAAATCCAAAGTCCGCGTTGCCGGCCCCTTCACCGTCGAATCCCTCTCACCCCATCGCATTCTCGGAGTCAACCATGACGACGAACTGATCGACCCCGCCAAAAAAACCGCCTCCCAAAACGTCGCCGAACGCAAACTTGATTACGGCCACGGAGTCGACGACTTCGTCAGCGTCATCCTCGAAAACTTGAAGACCTCCGGCGTCCAACAGTCGGCTAGAGAAGACAAAATTAACTTCACCACGCTCACTGGCTGGCCAGGTGAATACATCTGCGCCGAAGGCCAGTACATCGAGGGCGATCTGCCCGACGACGATGCTGACGGTAACCCGACGCGTGAGCGAGGGAACGGAGATGCTGACGGTAACCCGACGCGTGAGCGAGGGAACGGAGATGCTGACGGTAACCCGACGCGTGAGCGAGGGAACGGAGATGCTGACGGTAACCCGACGCGTGAGCGAGGGAACGGAGATGCTGACGGTAACCCGACGCGTGAGCGAGGGAACGGAGATGCTGACGGTAACCCGACGCGTGAGCGAGGGAACGGAGATGCTGACGGTAACCCGACGCGTGAGCGAGGGAACGAACAAATTGAAAAACGAGCCGGTATCTTCATCGGCCCCGAGTTCGGTACTGTATCCCGAGCCGACCTGGTCGCCGCCGCTCGCGAAGCAGGAGACGCCAGTTTCGATTGCCTGATCGCCTGCGCCTTCAACTTCGACGCCCACTCATCCGAGTTTGACAAACTCGGCAAGGTCCCCGTTCTCAAAGCCCGCATGAATGCCGACCTGCACATGGCCGACGACCTGAAGAACACCGGCGCAGGCAACCTGTTCGTGATCTTCGGCGAACCCGACATCGACCTGATCGAAGTCGATGGCCGGTTCGGCGATCGCATCCAGGTCAAAATCAACGGCGTCGATGTCTTCAAACCTAACACTGGCGAGGTCATTAGCGACAGTACCGACGGCATCGCCTGCTGGTTCATCGACACCGACTACAACGAAGAGAGTTTCTTCGTCCGCCACGCGTATTTCCTCGGAGCCGGCGACCCCTACAAGTCCCTCAAGACCACGTTAAAAGCAGAGATCAACCAGGAAGCCTGGGAAAGCCTCAACAGCGATATCAGCCGTCCGTTTTTGAAACCTAAATCGGGCCGGATTGCTGTGAAAGTGATCAACCATCTTGGAGACGAAGTCATGAAAGTTTTTCGTGTTGATTGACCAATTGTCCTGATTATTGCAACATTGGGCTGGGGCACAGGATTGATAAGCCTCAATCGGATCGGTTGACCGATATTCGCTTAGATAGTTTTGCGTGTGGCGTAACGAATTAATGAGCTTTGTCGTTTGACACCGGGTTTGCCGCCATCTTGTTGATCTTGTCCGCTTTTTCGGACTCTTCTAGACTCCCTCGCCGCTGGATGCGGCCAGCTGGAGTGGTGCGCGTGCATACGTTCTCTGTTCCTGGATTCACGACAACTGCCATCGTTGCGCGTGGTTGTATTAATGATAACTAACAAGCCCGAAACGATCGAGCTGAAATGACAACTGCTTTACGTGCCACGACCGTTTGCCTGTTCTGCTTCGCCTCCCTGGTGACCGGGCAGATTCAAGCTCAGGATTTCTACGATCATTCCGGCAACGCGGGGATGCTGCAGCCAATCGGTGCGCGCACGTTGCAACCGATCGCGCAGGATGAAACGCCGATTGCCAACAGCGCCTCGGGTCATGCTGTATATCCTCGGCATGAAGTTTTTCAGGCTGAAGTTCCGTTGCTCGACGGGCCGTGGCTTGAGCCGGTATTTTCCGGGGAGCCGCCGGTCGAGTTGAATGTCATACATGAATTCGATCTTCGTGCGCAAATGCAGTCGGCAGCTGTGCCGTTGCCGTACACGAATTCGACTGAACCGGATGAAAATACGGACATCGCCAGATCGATCGCCGAGGCCCGGCCCGAACCCTGGTCGCGGATCACTGACGCGCGGCCATTGCCGCGAATAGACTCCGGCAGGCTGGCCCACTCGCACTATGAACATGAGTCAATCGAGCAGGACGGACACGAACATCGATCTGAGCAATTGACCTCGGCAGAAACGAACTACGATCCAAATGTTGCGCCTGCATCCTACAATCAGCAATTCGGATTTCCCTTTCCAGGTTTTCCAGGCTCAACAGACAACCCGGATACTCAAGCCAATGCGAATACACCTGCTGGACCGGTCGCCCAGCCGGACAACACAGACGGAGCCCACCAGCTTTTTTATGTGCCGGGGACCGCCATTCCAATCGATCTTTTTCGTAGCCACACAGCCCATCCGCACCATGAACCAACCGACAATCATGATCTGCGCAGTGAGATTGAACGGGAAATCAAAGCGCACAAATCTGAACTGGAACATGACGTGCAGATCGACGACGCACAAAAAACGGAGTTGTTGGGAATCCTGAGCGCGGCTACGGCAGAATTGCACAAGCACGAAGCCAGCGAAAGTAAACTCAAGCAATTCGAAGCGGAGATGGCATCGTTTCCAGATGAATTGATCGAATTGGAGGCAAGGCTTTCAGCCAACCCGCTGCCCGCGCCTCTGCCGGTTGCCGGACCGAATACACCAGCCGTCGAGCTTCAACTGTTGAAAACCGAATTGGACGACGAACAGGCAAGGCTATCGACGCTGCAACATACGAGCGACGAGCAGCGGGACCGGATTACAAAGATCCCTGAGATTCGCGCAGAAGTTCGCAACCAGATGCAGGACGTTGAGGCCCGACTGACCCAAACGGACCACGACGATCATGAGTTAGTCTACAGCTGGATCCTCCTGAGCGCGCAGCAGCTTGCATTGTCTGAACGCTCGAAAATGCTGGCCGCTGAAGTCCAGTGGCAGGAAGTGGCCGGGAAGGTGTTGCCGATGCGTCACGATGTCTCGCAACGATACGTTCGACTACTTTCCGAACAGGTCGCCAACTGGGAACAGGAACTAGCCGGACTGCGACGACGTGAAATTGAAAAGCAGGCTGAAGAGGCGCGGGCTCTGGCGCTCAATGCGCATCCAGCCTTAAAGAAGCTGGCACTGCGAAACCAGGAGCTGACGGAAAAACGAATCGAAGCTTTCGAGCTCATTAAAACTGCCGAAAAAGAAAAGACTGCGATCGATGCGAAAATCGCCGACGTGCATTCGAGACGCGAAACGATGACCAGCCGGATTGAAACGGCCGGAGTCACGGTCGCCAATGGTGCGTTGTTGGTGGAAAACCGCCGGGTGTTGTTGCCACCATTTGAAAGTTACGCGCGGATCCGCGAGATCGATACCGAACTTCAAGCCGTCAATACGAAACTGCTGCGACTGGATGAGGAACGTGAGCCGCTTGCTCTGCCGCGCGAGTTCGTCAATTCGCTGCTGCCAGGAACCAACGGATCGAGCCTGACACAGGACGATCTGGCCGACACGGCACTGAAGATGACGGAAACGAAGCGGCAGTACCTCGATGACCTGCGCAGCGACTTTGACCGGTACCGCGGGTTGCTCAGCGATCTTGCGACGCAGCGTCAAACACTAGTGACCGAAACCGTCGAAGCAAGAAGTTTTATTGACGAACATGCGCTTTGGATTCGCAGCACGGCAACGATCGGCCCGGCGGATCTAAAGCCTGCGGCACGCGGTCTGGCAACGTTTTTCGCGGCGGGCGAGTGGTCGAAGCTGGGCAGCGAACTGCTGGACAGCCTGTTGCACAAACCACAGCGCACCGCGCTTTGGGTTGTCAGCCTGGCTGGACTGGTCTTGTTCACCCGCAGTATCAAACCTCGAACGGAAACGCGTCGCGGACGTCAGGCCGTTAAAGAAACCACCGAAGCCGCTATCCAATTTCGGGACTCGGAAAATTGAGTAACACAATCACGAATCAACAAACAACCGGCTCTAACGAGGCTGCTGAACAGGTTCAAAACGCGGGTCCGAACCCGACGTTGCTGAGGCATATTGAGTCATTTTCCCGGTTCGGTCCGACCCTGCGTGCGACGGTACACGCGGTATGCGCGGCGCTCTTGTTGCCGCTGTTGCTGGGACTGGTCGTCTGGCAGCTTTTGCCGAACTACGAAGCGAGTTCGCTGCGCGGGTCCGTTCTGCGCTCGCTGGTGATGACGCTGCCAATGCTGTTCTGCTGTCTGATCCTCTTTAAGTCGCTCAAAAGACACGGGGTTGCCGAGAGTTACTACGGATGGTCACCGCAGCTTTGCAACGCACTGGCGAGCGGCATTAACTGGATGATTCTGTTCTCCATTCCGTTTCAGTTTCTGTATACCGCATTAGAGACATTCGACAACGGCCGGCATTACGGGTCGCTGGGAAGATTGTTTTTCATCGGCGCGATGGCGATGTTTGCAGCCGGACTCTGGATCGCAGCCGGAAAACTCGGGACCTGGATGCAAGGCGATAACCCTGCAAACCAGCAGAAACTCAGCAGTTTCAGCGTTGGCCGGAAGATGTTGCTGCGAACGGCGATCGCCGCACCGATTTGTCTGGCTGTGATGACGTCGCTCGGATACCAGTTCACGTCGGTGACACTGAGCTGGAGGATGTTCTGGACGGTTCTGCTCACGATCGGAATTGCAATGGCTTCGGCGCTGGTCAGCCGGTTGCTGTTGATCACCCAGTTTCGGATCAAGCTAAGACAACTGACTCGTGATGATGACGGCGAAATTGACGCCGAGGAATCAATCGACATTCAAGGGATCTCAAGCCAGGTGAACCAGTTGTTGCGAGTGACCGCACTGGTGACGATGGTTGTTGTCGGCTGGTCGATCTGGGCGCACGTGATTCCGTCGTTCGGAATCTTCGATACACACGTGTGGCATTCGGCCACGCAGCTGACTGAAACCGGCGAAAAGTCATGGGTCACGATTCAGCATTTGCTGATGGCGGTTGGCATGCTGGCGATCACGATGGTGCTTAGCCGGAATCTGCCGGGCCTGCTTGAAATTACGCTGCTCGACCGCTTGCCGCTGGACCGGGGCGGACGATATGCAATCTCGTTTGTGGTCCGCTATCTGGTTGGCGTGTTCGGAATTCTCGCTTCATTTCAAATGGCGGGATTTTCGTGGACGAGCCTGCAATGGCTGGCCGCCGGTTTGACCGTCGGACTTGGATTCGGCTTGCAAGAGATTTTTGCAAATCTAATTTCCGGAATTATTATTCTGATCGAGCGACCGATACGAGTCGGTGATCTGGTGACGGTCAACAATGTGACCGGAACGGTAACACAAATGCAGCTGCGGGCGACGACGATCAAGGATCTGGATCATCGCGAATTGATCGTTCCCAATAAGAAATTTATCACTGAGGATGTCATGAACTGGACGTTGTCGGACCGGCTGTCGCGTTTGATTTTCGAAGTCGGAGTTGCGTACGGGTCCGATACGGAACTCGTTCAAAAGAGCTTGTTGGAAGTGGCACATTCGAGCCGGCGGGTGCTGAACGATCCGGCACCTCAGGTCGTGTTCAAACAGTTTGGTGCGAGTACGCTGGATTTCGAGCTGCGAGTCATGATTGCATCGCGTGATTTCCTTGCCGAAGTCCGCCATGAACTGAATATGAAGATCGACCGAAAGTTCCGCGAACGCAATATCGAGATCGCGTTTCCTCAGCAGGATTTGCATATCAAGGGGCTAGAGTCGTTGTCGATGGCGGGCGTGGACGGGACTGCATCTGGAGCAGAACAGGGCGAGTCGCATCCATCATCCGATGTCGTCTTGCCGAACGATGCTCTCCGGTCAGAAGGCAGACGACGACGCGCAGGCTAGGCGCGACGTCCAGTTAGCCGTTGGCGTTAGCCACGGTTTTTCGGGCAACCAGGGCGATCGCTCAATGCCACTCACTTTGCATTTGCTCCCTCTCCGTCGTTTGTCTTCACGTCGGCAGGATGCCAGCGCTACGGAACCGGAAAAGTTTCCATCTAATGCCGCCCGATTCCGCTATCCATAGCCCGGCAGTCAAAAGGAGATTAAGATCAGGAGTACGAACAAGACCAGGAGCGGTTGCTCTCACACTAAATATGGACCATGGCGATGACCAAATCCAATACCGAAATTTATCTCGATTCCAACGCGACCACTCCCGTTCTGCCCGAAGCGGCGAATCAGGCTTTCGATGCGATGGAGGACTTGTTCGGAAATCCGAGCAGCGCGCACACTTCCGGATTGAGAGCGAGATTCCTGCTTGAATCAACCCGTGACCTGGTTCGCTCCGTGCTTGGTGCGGGGTCCGGCGAAATCGTGTTTACCAGCGGCGCGACGGAAGCGATTCAGATGGCGATTTTTTCGACGCTGTGCACGCTTCGCGAAAAGTGCGCCGAGACCGGCGCGAAGAGCGAGGGGTTTAAACTTCTCTATACCGCTACGGAACACAAGGCCGTTCCGCAGGCGTTGATGCACTGGAACCGGTTGCTGGGAACCGGTTGTGAAGTGGTTGCGATTCCGGTTGATTCCAACGGCACACCGGATCTGGAATTTATCGCCGCGAATGCCGGGGATGCCGCGATGGTTTGCACAATGTCGGTCAACAACGAGACCGGCGTGATTCACGATCTGGCTGCGATTGAAAAATCGTTGCGGACGAATAACGAATCGTGCGTCTGGCTGGTCGATTGTGTACAGGCCGTCGGAAAAATGAAACTCAACCTTGCGGCCACAACGATTAACTATGCGGCCGCCAGCGGTCACAAGATCTATTCACCCAAGGGTATCGGTCTTTTGTATGTGCGCGAAAACACGCCGATGGTTCCGATGATGGCAGGCGGAGGCCAGGAAAGCGGAGCGCGCGGCGGCACGGAAAATCTGCCGGGAGTTGCGGCGATCGCGACAGTATTGCAATTGCTGAATGAATCGCCGTCAGCAACATTTGCACCGCATGAGACGCTCGAAGGTTACCGCGACCAACTGGTTGCCAGCCTGAAAGAAGCCCTTCCAACGATCGTGTTCAATACCCCGTTTGAACACGCAGTCCCGACGACCATCAACTTTGCCGTTCGCGGTTTTTCCAACAAAGAACTGCTGGATCTATTCGACGCCGCCGGAATCCGGGTGAGTTCCGGTTCGGCTTGCGGGTCCGATGCCGTGTCGTCGTATGTTCTGGACGCAATGGGACTGGAGCTTTGGCGCAGTGAAGGGGCGATTCGCATGTCGTTCGGTCCGCTCAATACTGAATCGGAGATTCACGCCGCATGCCAACGGATCCTCAGCGTCGGCATGGCTCTCTGTGATGCGTGTGTGATGGTTTCGGAAACGCCGAGGGCTGACAGTCGTCCACTGGACGGGCTCGTCCAACTCAAACGCGGCTCGATGTGCACATGGTTGTTGATGGATTCAAAAAGCAAACGGTGCATCATTATCGACCCGTTTGAAGAACTGGCAGAGCGGATTGAAACTCTGGTCCTTTGCCAGCAAAGCAATGTTGTAGCGATTCTCGATACGCACAATCACGTCGATCATGATTCGCCGCGAAAAATGTTGTTGCAGGTTCTAGGCGACCATGTGCTCCCCGTTGCGGATGGAGAAGATTTGCTCGGATGGCCGGATCAGGCAGATGGAACGGTTACTGTTGGCAATGGCGAACTCGAGGAGCTCGCGGAATATGTCCGGCTGGCGGGCACCGAAATCATGGCCCGAATTCAATTGCCCGGCCACACGGTCATCAGTTGTGCCTATCTGGTCGGAACGCCGGTCGATGGAAAACTGTCCGGCGAACACGTCCGGTTTGCATTTACGGGCGATACGATTCTGATGGGTGGGATCGGCCGGACGGATTTTGAATCGAGTACGATTAAAGGAATGTTCGATTCGCTGAATCGGCTGCCGAAAATCATCTGCGCTGACTCGACGGTGATTTGCCCGACCCATGACTATAACAACGAGTTCACGACGACGCTGGCCGCCGAGTTGCAAACGAACGAGTTTCTGGCGTCGGTTCTTGACCCGGTCGTGCCGATGCGGCGCGAAGATTTTATTGCGGCCAAACCGGGCATCGATGTCGGGATCACCGACGAGACCAATTCGGAACTCGTTTGCGGATTGATCAAAGATCCGGACGCCACATCGTGCGAGTCGTCACTGGATATTCCACCGGACGGCTTGAAGGAGTTTTTCGATTCGCATCGCGGGTCGGTAATTATCGATGTACGCGAACCGCACGAATTCTCGTTTGCTGGCAACTGGGAGCAGATGGGTCTGGATGCGCCGCCTCGTAACATTCCTCTGACGAGGTTATGTGGATTCCTGCCGGAGTTACTGGCTGAAATTCGCGAGTCAGGTGCGGATGTTGTATTTCTTTGCCGCAGCGGTCGACGAAGCGGCCGTGCCGCGAGCGTCGTCCGCCGTTTGGGCATCGAAAAATCATGGCATATTTCGGGCGGGATTGCATTGAATTCAAACAGCCGCGAGTGCGAACTGGCTGATCCAGGCTACGTGATCTAGTGCATGGTTCCAGCTAAAGGTCCGGATCGGAAAATACCCGGGCCGGTGTGATTTGAAGCAAGGCTACTTGCTCGCCGTTGCCTCTTCCTCCGGCTTCAAACGGCTGTTGATGAAGTGGCAGGGGAACGTGTAGTCGTAGTTCAACATCCGGACCTCTTCGTCGAGTCCCGGTATTGCCTCTGTGGAAAACTCGCGCAGCGCAATCGCATAGACGCGTTTTCGCCTTGGATCAACGGATAGCTCACGAAGCTCTTCAACGCCGATCGCCCGTGTTTCGCAGCCGCGAAACAACTCAGCGAACGCCCGTTCGGTCGAACCCTTTTGCAAGCTTTTCTCAACGAACTCGGCCCGAACTTTTTCCGACTCGGCGGTTTTCCCCTGATGGTGCAGCGCGATCGCAAGCAGCAATTCGTAATCAGCGTAGTCGAGCTCCAATTCGCCGAACGTCTCTTTCGCCTGATCCAGGTCACCTGTCTCAATCGCGACAGAGAACTGAATCAAATCGCCGTATTGGGGAATCGGAATCTCGCGAGAAAGTTCCTCCATCTCGTCAAATTTCTTGACCAGATACCTGTCATGAACGTCGAACAGAAGCCCACCATCCTCGCCAGCCTCTCCAATATATCGCTGACGGAGTAACTTAAGCTGCTTGACCTGTTTTGATTTGACCAGGTAGTTCATCTGGTTAATCAACTCCAGATAGGAACTTGGCGCGCGTTTCATTTCTGCTTCGAACTTCTCGAAGTCACGGGCTGCGAGCAATGCGGACTGGCAGAGTTCCCGAAGGTCTTCATTATCCGGATCAAGCTCCCTTGCCCGGGTCAGTAATTCGACCGCCTCGGTGTGTTCGCCCACGCTGTTTTTTTCATACGCCAGAGCCATCATTGCGTGCACATGCTCCGGGTCCTTTTCCAGCGTCCGGTACATGTACTCTGCGCTGGATGAGACCGTCTTCTCCAGTCGATCGCGGAGGTAGATCAGGTCGGGGTTGTCTGCATCGTCCGCGAGACGACTGTCGTATTCCCGAACCAGGTCTGCAAACGCCGTTTCCGAAACCAGTGCTTCAGTCAGATTCTGATAATAGCGATGAAGTTCAAGATTGAATTCGTCATTCATCTCCGTTTTCACAAACGCGACGCAACGAGGCAGCTCATCGTACATCGTGCCCGGAATCTCATAGGATTCCCATGCGTCAATATTGTCCGGATCGGCATGCAGAACTCGCTCGGTGATTCCAAGTTGCGTATCGCTATCCGCATCGATCAGCTCTGCAATGAAAAAGTACGGATCCATCGGCTCGAAATTGCACAGGACTCGAGCCGTTGACTGGACCTTGCTGTCGACCTCAACCGACTGCGGAAATGAGCCGAACGGAAAATGGATGTCATCGAATTTGTAAAACGGTTTGCCTGCGTGGTAGGTGTACTGGTCATCCGGTAGCCCTCTGCCAGCACGAAAAACAACGCCGGGTCATAGGCCGGATTTGGCGCATCAATCGGCTCCATCAAAACCTGGGCTTCATCCAGCTGGTTCAGTTTAGTCATGCCGACTGCCCGCGTCCGGATCGAACCGGAGTGATTGGGGTCGATTTCCGTGATAGTGAGTCCCGACTCCGTTGTAGGTTGAAGGCATGGTGATTCCAGATGTTTACAGTTGCCTGGGAGGAAACGTACAAAGAACACTGTGCACAATGACAAAGCGCGCAATGACAAAGCGCGCAATGACAAAGCGCGCAATGACAAAGCGCGCCAGGGCATAGCGATTTAGGGAGAATCGGCGGTTGGATACGATCGATTTGAATGAGTCGGACGATTGCCGGACCATTAAGAATTTCCCTGCACCTCAATTCCCGCTACCATCGTTCCCAAAGGAATGACCTAAACCCGACGTGACCGTCCTGACGCGACAAATGCATCGCAGAATTCGCACGATCGATTTAACAGGGACACGGCAGTTGCGTCCGACCGCCGGACTGGACGACCGGGTTTGACTATCCGGGGTTCAATGACTTCCCGCAGGCGACACATCCCAGTTTTGGTTGGGGAGATCGCGGCTTTAATGTAGATACGCCAACATGGGGCGACATGAAAGTTTCTGTATTTGCCCGAATAGAAAGTGGATCGTGTCCGCGTGAGCGAAGCGAACGGAGTTGCATTGATCATTGACGATTGGCAATTTACCATTAGATATTCCGGCAAACATTCCGGCACCTGTGAACATTTCGCCACCTGCGAACCAAAAACCGAATCATGGACGAGTGGTATTCAATCAGCGGATTTAACGATCCGATGAGCAGTCTTTCGCATCTGGTCGGGACCGTGATCTTTTTTGCGTTTTCAATTTTCCTGCTCCGAAGTGCGTGGAGGTCGAGACCGGTTTTCCTGTTTTCGCTCCAGTTTGTTTTGGCGACCTTGTTCCTGCTATCGATGAGTTTCGTCTATCACATGATGACGGTTGACGGCACGGCTCGCGCGGTGATGCTTCGTTTGGACGTCGCGGCGATTTTCGTGATGATCGCAAGTACGTTTACAGTGATTCACGGCATTCTGTTTCACGGCTGGCGACGGTGGCTGATCATTCTTCTGTTATGGACGATTACGATCACAGGCGTGACCCTTCGTACGATCTTTTTCGACAGTATTCCGTCCGTTGTTGGAGACGGTATTTTTCTGCTGATGGGCTGGATCGGAGCGTGGTCGGCGTTCTTGCTCTGGCAACGATACGGGTGGCGGGCGGTCGTGTACGCGCTTGCCGGGGGGCTGTTCTACTCGGCCGGTGCGTTGATCAATACTTTCGGCTGGCCGGTCTTCATACAGAAAGTCTGGGGGCCGCACGAAACATTTCACCTGTTCGTGCTGGCCGGACTCGGTACTCACTGGGCGTTTGTCTGGAGCATTGCCGACGGGTCGTTCCAGCGCCGCCTGGCGGAAAAGACGTAGCCTTGGCTTCCAGCCGACACCGGTGTGTTTCGTGTCGGCTCGAAGCCACTACCATCCTGCCGGTGTTCGCGAGCAAGTGCTACAATTCCCGTTTTGTAACTGCGGCCTTTGCAGCGCCGTGAAACCTCGAACCGAAAAAGATTTATGAAAGTTGAATTCTGGGGCGCGGCGCAGACGGTCACCGGATCGATGCATCTGATTCACTATCGAGGCAAACAGATTCTGCTCGACTGCGGGCTGTATCAGGGGAGGCGGAAAATTGCCTTCGAACGCAACCGGACAATTCCGTTTGAAGCTGCAAACGTCGATATCGTGGTCTTGTCTCATGCACACATTGATCATTCGGGCAATCTGCCCTCACTGGTTCGAGCCGGATTTCAAGGCAGGATCTATGCGACTTCGGCAACCCGCGATCTGGCCGCCATCATGTTGCTCGACAGCGCCAGGATCCAGGTCAGCGATGTCAAATACGTCAACAAGAGACGAAAGAAGAAAAAGCAAACACCGTTTGAGCCGCTGTACAAGACCGAACATGCCGCAAAGACACTCAAGCGATTTCGTTCGGTCGAATATCATGATGAGTTTTCCCCGCTGGACGGTGTCCGTTGTCGTTTTCATTCTGCAGCACACATGCTGGGAGCCGCCGTCGTGGAATTGAATCTTGACGCGGAGAAACCGGGCGGCAAACCTGTTCGCCTCGTGTTCAGCGGCGATGTCGGGCGACCGGGAATGCCGATTCTGCGCGACCCCGACACGGTCGAAAACGTTGATTATCTGATCATGGAATCGACTTATGGCAACCGGCTGCATCCGACGGCAGTTGATGCGACTGCTGATCTGAAAAAGGCAGCTGAGGACATTTTCGAATCAGGTGGCAAGATGATCATCCCGGCGTTCTCCGTCGGGCGGACGCAGGAAATCGTATATCGGTTGAACGGGCTGGCTGAATCCGGCCGGCTTCCACCGATCAAAGTCTTCATCGACTCGCCACTGGCCGTCAATGCAACGGAGGTTTTTCGCCAGCATCCGGAATGTTTCGACCAGAAAACGCTGGACGCGCTGATCAACGAGGAGGATCGCGATCCACTCGCGTTTGATGATTTATATCTGGTCCGCAAGGTCGGACATTCCAAGGCGCTGAATGCGTTTGACGAGCCGTGCATTATCATCAGCGCGTCGGGGATGTGTGAAGCCGGACGAATTTTGCACCACTTGAAAAACAATATTCACAAACCGGATACGATCATCATGTTCACCGGTTACCAGGCGCCGCATACACTCGGGCGGAGATTGTTGGACGGAAAGTCGCAGGTGAGAATTTTCGGACAGGAATACGATGTCAAGGCAGAGGTCAGGCGGCTGGAAGGGAGCAGTGGTCACGCCGACCAACAGGAACTGCTCAATTGGGCGGGACGAATCAACGACGCCGGCAGTCTGAAAAAGGTCGCGCTGGTTCATTGTGAACTCGATAGCGCGACCGAGATGAAAAGCGAACTGGTGAAATCAGGCATCGATTCGGTGATCATTCCCGCACGGGGCGATTCGATGGAACTGGTTTGACGTGAGGGTATTGCAGGCATTTTCGGCTGCGATGGTCCGATTGTAGCGGTCGAGCAGAAAAACAGAGACGGTTCGCTTGTACTCCCGGCGGACTTCAGTGCATCAGAGCAGGCCGTTGTTGCGATGACGTAAGTGCCGCTGTTTGCCGCCGGACAACAGGAGGACAGCGGGAGGATGTGCCGCGCAAAGTTCTGGCGCGACTAGATGCTGAGATTGCCTCATTCAATGGATATGGGCTTGACCTGGTCGGCTACGGCTACTCTCGCTTTATGGGAAAAAAATGGAACGCCTATCTGCTGTCCAGCGATCGCCGACGTCCGGTCGAAGTCACGGATGAGGGCGGGAAAATCACCTGCCTGATTCTCGGCATCACTGATACGGGACTGGTTTATTTAACTGGTAAGAGCCATGTTCAAATCGACATAGACGGAACCCGGACAGGTGTGCCATTAGTCGCCACGGCAAATCGTCTGCAACGGCCCGAGTTCAGTATCGACTCGTTCAACCAGTTCCAGTTGGCACTACAAGGGCAGAGCGGGCGGCTGTTGAAAATTCGTGCAGAGGGCATATTTCACTTCATGCACTACGAAGCAATCTTGTCCGGCTGGTGGGCGTACAATTCGTCGCTCCGTTTTTCGAAACCGGAAACAATGCCGACCCTGGCTGAAATTGTCGCAACTGTCGACGGTCATCCGCAGTTTGTCTTCCGCCGCAACGCGGAACTGGACAATGCCTATCAGCTGGGCGGCGAGATTCTGAAAGAAAATTCAAACGCGATAGCAGAGACCAGTACGATTTCGAAGTCTTTGCAGAACTCAGCGTTTTGAGCATTTGACGAACGAATCGGTAGTCTTAACCACGGATGGACACGAATTGACACGAATTGACACGAATTGACACGAATTGACACGAATTCCATGCGGACAAGATTCGTGTTCATTTGTGTCCATTGGTGGTTGAATCTGTCTCTGCTCACCGGGTTCTAAAGCAAAACCCTCTTCATACGTTGGAATGGTGAGCGGCAGTCAGTTACGGACTGTTTTCTTAACCACGGATGGACACGAATCGACACGAATTCCATGCGGACAAGATTCGTGTTCATTTGTGTCCATTGGTGGTTGAATCTGTCTCTGCTCACCGGGTTCTAAAGCAAAACCCTCTTCATACGTTGGAATGGCGAGCGGCAGTCAGTTACGGACATGGACACGAATCGACACGAATTCCATGCGGACAAGATTCGTGTTCATTTGTGTCCATTGGTGGTTGAATCTGTCTCTGCTCACCGGGTTCTAAAGCAAAACCCTCTTCATACGTTGGAATGGTGAGCGGCAGTCAGTTACGGACTGTTTTCTTAACCACGGATGGACACGAATCGACACGAATTCCATGCGGACAAGATTCGTGTTCATTTGTGTCCATTGGTGGTTGAATCTGTCTCTGCTCACCGGGTTCTAAAGCAAAACCCTCTTCATACGTTGGAATGGCGAGCGGCAGTCAGTTACGGACTGTTTTCTTAACCACGGATGGACACGAATTGACACGAATTCCATGCGGACAAGATTCGTGTTCATTTGTGTCCATTGGTGGTTGAATTTGTCTCTGCTCACCGGGTTCTAAAGCAAAACCCTCTTCATACGTTGGAATGGCGAGCGGCAGTCAGTTACGGACTGTTTTCTTAACCACGGATGGACACGAATTGACACGAATTCCATGCGGACAAGATTCGTGTTCATTTGTGTCCATTGGTGGTTGAATCTGTCTCTGCTCACCGGGTTCTAAAGCAAAACCCTCTTCCATTCGAGTTGAGCCTTCTTGAAGTTGATGATCAGACCAAGTCGATGTCCGGTAATCTTCAAGTAATTGATCATTTGCCCCATCTCGTGGTCCGTGATTTCTTCAATGCATTTCGTATCGACGATGATCTTGTCGTAGCAAATCAGATCCGGAATGTACTTTCCGACTTCGGTATTTTTGTAAATGACTGGATACGGATTTTGCTGAAGATACGGAATGTCCATCAATCGCAAATCTATTACGAGCGAATTCTCATAGATCTTTTCATGAAGTCCGTGCCCGATTGCGTTTAGGATTTCCATCGAAAAGCCAACGATTTGATGTGATTCTTGTTTGAATAAGATTTCTTTTTCGGCCATCTATTATTTCTCCAACCAATACTGTTCGATCCAAACACGCTAATGGAAACCGTTCGACTCGGAGGTGCTCGTGTTAACTGACCAGCAAGAACACCAGGCTCAGAACGATGCCACTCGCGATCAGTGTCATCACGCAGAACCCGATGATGTCTTTCACTTTCAGCCCCGCAATCGCAAGCAGCGGCAACGCCCAGAAGGGCTGAGCCATGTTGGTCCAGGCATCGCCCCAGGCCACGGCCATCACAGATTTCGGAATGTCCGCGCCCAGTGTATTGGCCGCTTCGATCACGACCGGCGCCTGAATGGTCCACTGCCCGCCACCTGATGGAACCAGGAAGTTGATGATGCCGGCCGAATAGAATGTCAGCAGCGGGAATGTATTCTTGTTGGACATCGCCACAAAAGCTTCAGCGATTTGCGCGGCGAGCCCGGACTGCGTGAGTACCGCCGCGATCCCCGCGTACAGCGGATACTGAATCAGGATCGGCGCGATCTTCGGCATCGCTTCAGTTACCGCGCGAATAAATGAACCCGGTGTGCCGGTCAACAGCATGCCCGCGATAAATAGAATCAGGGGGGTCGACTTCAAATCCAGATTGAAATCGCCGGTGCAAATTAGGTTGCCCAGGTAGATTAGACCGGGAATTACCAACATTGCGGTCACTAGCCTGGAGTTTTCGAGCCAGGAACTCGCTGCGGTCTTGCCGTGTTCACCGTCCGGGCTTTTTTCAACGTGGTCGAATTCCAGCTCAGTTTCCGGAAGATCCAGTACTGTTCCGTCAACGGCCGACATTTTCAAATACCACAAATTCAAACATGGCAACAGAATCAACATCGCTCCGAGAGCGACCAGGTTGACCGTTCCAAACAATGTCTCTGAAAGCGGAATGACTCCGCCAAGCGATTCCTGCCAGTGGTTGTCCGGTGTGTTGAGGGCGACAGGAACCGAACCGGATAGCCCGGCGTGCCAGACCAGAAAGCCGCTGTAGCTGCTCGCGACCAGTACACGATAGGAAACGCCGGGCATTCGCTTGCCAACTTCGATCGCAACCACGCCGCCAACGACAAGTCCCAGACCCCAGTTGACCCACGACGCGAGCATTGCAGATAGCGTGCAGAATAAGACGGCTTGAACGGGTGTTGTGACGTAACCGATAAGAAGCGTCAGCAGTTTTTTCATGGGCGGCGACGTAGCGACGACGTAGCCGCCGAGCAGGATCATCGCCATCTGCATCGTGAATCCGACAAGATCCCAGAATCCGCTCCCCCAGAAATCGACAGTCTCGACCAACGTGCTTTCTGTCTTCCACGTCGCCAGACCGATCGTCAACACGGTCAGAAAAATCGCCAGCACAAACGGGTCCGGTGTGCACTTGCTGAGCAGACGGTCAAAGAGGTGGAAGAGAGTCTTCATTCGGATTCCGGGGTAATGTCAAATCGGTCGCGGGTGGTTGCGTACGCGCGTCCGCCCATCCTTGCGATCAAGTCGGCTTTTTCGGGATCGATCTTGCCGTCGTCACCAAGGATGTCATCGGCAACATCGATCAGCAGAATTTTCCCGATCACAAGATTTGCGGCCAGCGGTCCGGATCCGATCTCAACGATCTGGATCAACTCACACTCGAACTTGATCGGCGAGATTTTGACGCTTGGTGGAGCAATTTTCTCTGCGGGCTCGGTTTCTATTTCTGCCGTATCGAATTCGCTCACTTCATGATCGAACCGGCCTGCCGTTTTTAGCATTTCAGTTGCCAGCGAGTGTGGGACCATGTTGACCACGAACTGTCCATTCGATTCGATATTTCGAACCGTGTCTTTCCTGGCCCCATCCGCGTGGTTGACCGGCGAAAACATCAAAGCGGCCGGGTCGCTACAGACTCCGTTGAAGTAGCTGAATGGAGCCAGATTCGGAATTCCGCCCGCCGAAACGGTCGAGACCCAGGCAATCGGTCGCGGTGTGATCGCGCGGATCATCAGTGAATAGACTTTGGACGGGTCTTCGTTTGCAGGTTCGATTTTCATTCAGGTATTGGAACACCTGCCCGGGCAGGGTTCAATCAGACTTTCTTCAACCTGTGAACGTAGAATGAACAGCAGGACCAGAACAATGTCTACAATGGCGTGTCTGTCCAACCCTGTTTGGCTCGCAACTGATGCTGTGGTCCAGTACTCCCATCAGCCGGAAGGGTCGTGATGCAGGAAAAACAAGGCGTCATGATCTGCTAAAACAACAAGCCGAATTTCGACTCAACGGCTCGCACTTCTGCGGGCCGTGAATAAAGAAGACCAGCCATGTCCAGCCAGAATCAGCCCAAGATCTACCCGAGCATTTTTCGTTCAGGAACAGACTACGATCTTCCTAAATGCAAAAACACGTTCGAAAAGTACACAGACTTCAAAGAGTTGGGGCAGGGCGGGAATGGTGTTCTTTATTCCTGCTACGACCAGTACATGGGCCGACGTGTTGTGATGAAGCGACTTCCCGCAGAGCTGGCGGATAAGTCGGCCGAAAGGAAACGGTTTCTTCGCGAAGCCCGAATCACGGCTCAGTTGCAACATCCGAATACTGCGCCGGTTTATGAAGTCGGACTCGACAATGAAGGCCACCTCTATTTTTCGATGAAGAAAATCGAAGGGGACGATCTGTTCAGCGTGATTTCGAAAATCGCCCGGGGCGACGAAGAGTATATTGCCAAATTCACGTTGAAATTTCTTCTCAGTACCCTCAATCAAGCGTGTCAGTCGCTGTACTACGCTCACACGCACGGCGTGATCCATCGTGATGTCAAACCGGAAAACATCATGATCGGCTTGTTCAACGAGGTGATTCTTGTCGACTGGGGTGTCGCAAAAGTCTGGGGGCAGGATGACGACGAATCGCTGCCGGGCAGTTACATGATGGACCGCCTGACATCCGCCGGTCAGCGCCCGGGAACGCCGCTGTATATGTCTCCGGAGCAAGTGACAGGCTGCAGGCCCGTCGATCAGCGCACTGATGTTTTCAGCATGGGGATCGTGTTGTATGAAGTGCTCGCCCAGCGTGAGCCGTTTCGCGGTGCAACCATTCAGGAAACATTCAACCGCGTCGTCAAAGAGACACCGTCAAAGCCGTCGGAGATTGCGAAACACTTCACGGTTCCGGTGGAACTGGATGCGATGTGCATGAAATGCCTGGAGAAGGAAGTTGAAAACCGCCCGGCGTCCATGCTTGAGCTTTCGGAGTTCTTCCGGATTACTGCAGAAGGCATGCCGGAATCGTAAAACGGGCTTGATTCCATGCACGGGAAGATCGGCGGCTGGAGGAACTGAATGATCCAGGCAATTAACAGGAACGGAGTGAACTCCGTTCTACGTCGCGGTTGCCTTATTATCCGTTTTGTTTCTGCAACGATCGCTCGAGCCGACCGCTGATTTTCTGACGCTGTTTTTCAGTCAGGTCACTACGGACTTCGCTCACGGCGTCAAAGACCATTTTTTCGCGAGACTCGGAATCCGCCCAGCGTTTCTGTGCAGCCTCGCTCAGCTTGTAGAGCGGGTCAAAGTACAGGAACAGCTCCTGCGGTTTTACACTTGGAGCTCGCCAGACTGAAATACCGTTTTCTTCGTCGTAGTGTTCGTAGCTTGAAACGTGCCGCTTGCCTCCGCCGCCGGGCGCGTCACAGACAAATGTCGGCGTGTTGAATCCGGCTGTCGTGCCGCGAACCAGTTTCTCCATTTCGACGCCCTGCGCAAGAGTCGTCCGCAAGTGTTCGCAGCCCGGGACCATGTCATGGATGTAGACATAGTACGGCTGGATGTTCATGTAGCTGAGCTTTTTGGTCATCCGGATCATGACCTCGGGGTCGTGGTTGACGCCCTGTTGCAGGACTGCCTGATTCCGCACGATGACGCCCTCGCTATGCAAACGATCCATTGCGTCGAGGCTATAGCGGGTGATCTCGCGGGGAGACGAAAAGTGCGTATGAATCACAACCTGTTTGCCGAGTTCGCGTCCTTTCCTATGAACATTGAGGAACGCCGTCATCCATTTTTCATCCGTGGTGATTTTCATCGGAAGGATCGCAATCCCTTTCGTCGCGTATCTCAGACGACGGACATGATCGATTCCAAGCAACCGGTCGCCGATGTGTTCGATATGTTTCGCGGTCATGTTGAATGCATCGCCGCCGGAAATCACGATGTCTTCGATTTGAGGCGTCTCTTCAATGTACTTGAGTGCATCTTCCCATTTGGCTGCATTCGCGCCGTAGGTGTCTTTATCAACGGTGTCCGTTGAGCCACCGATGACCCTGCTGCGCGTGCAATACGAACAGTAAACCGGGCATGTCGTCAGCGGCAGAAACAGAACTTTGTCCGGATAGCGGTGTGTCAGCATCGGAACCGGCGAATCGACATCTTCGTATAGACTGTCCGCCAGGTAATACGGGTGGTCAGGCAGCATCTGGGAGCCAACAGGCAGAAATTGTTTTCGGAGCGGATCATCGTAAGGGTTGTCCCAGTCGAAAAGCGAAAACACATACGGTGTGATCCGGATGTTCATCGGTGCGATTCGCAAACCGGCTTCGATATCCGCGACAAAGTCATTCGAAATACGTGAGCCGAGCACTTCAACGACGTTGTCCAGTTTGCGGACCGGGTTTTTCGACTGCCAGTGATGATCCCCGAACTCGTCAGCCGAGACGTCTTTCCATGCTGGAATTTCTCTCCAGAATTCGTCGGTGCGAAACTCACGGTGATCCAGCGACAGGGCAGCGGATTTCGGATTGGACTGGATCATGGTTTTCTCTTTTCAAACTAAGGTTCTTCCGAGAATTTAGTGTCTGTTCTGTGAGCCGTTCGGCGCTAGCCGCCGGTTTTGCGGCAATACATCCATCGCAACCCGACCGGTGGCTAGCGCCATTCCATTCACAAGTTTGCTCAGACACTAACTTTCACGAAGAACCCAGACTAACAGCGCAGAAGAGCGCGAACTCCGCTCTACTCCAAGTGTAATTCCGCAGGGCAAGAAGCGACAACCCAATTGGCACGGTTCTAGTAGACCGTTTTCGACCAAGACGGGCAGACCATTACGAATCCGCAAGAACGGGATTTTCGATCACATTTTCGTAATCGACACCCTGGTAAATCCGCTGAACAAAAACACCCGGCAGATGGACATCTTCCGGTCGGATTTCGCCCGGTTCGACCAGTTGTTCGACTTCAACCACCGTCGTTTTACCGGCCATTGCCATCAGCGGTGAAAAATTCCGGGCCGTTTCCTTGAACCAGAGATTTCCGAACGTGTCGCCGATCTCTGCTTTGATGACAGCAAAGTCAGCCTCCAGCGGTAGCTCCATGATGCATGGCCGGTCGAATTCCCGAACCTCTTTTCCCTCAGCGACCAGCGTCCCATGGCCGGCCGGCGTGAAAAATGCGCGGATGCCCATCCCCGCAGCGCGAATGCGTTCGCTGAATGTCCCCTGCGGAACCAGCGTCACGTTGACTTCGCCGGCCAGCATTTGCTGTTCGAGATCCGGGTTGCCGCCGACGTAGCTGCACGTTGCGGCAGAGATCTGCTTTTCCTTTAGCAGCCAGGCTAACCCGCGTCCCGAGTTGCCGATGTTGTTGGAGATCGCATGAATATTCCTGATTCCGCGACTACGAATCTCCTTGATGCTGGTTTCCGGAATTCCGCACAGCCCGAATCCGCCACTCATCAATGACATGCCGTCAAACACATCATGAAGAGCAGTCTTCGCGTTTTCGTAGACTTTTGAGTTTTTCGTCATTTTGATTTCAAGAGTTGTTGGTATTTGTCGAGAGCAGCGGTCAAATGCTCCGTTGAGGCGTTCAACGGCGGCGCGAGAATGTTCATTTCCTCGTTCGCGTACAAATGTATGCCGGCATCAAAACCCTGCTGCCAGGAAACCGGCGGTCGGTTCTCGAAGTCCACCGCCATCATCATGCCGCGACAACGGACTTTGGATACGAATTCAAATTCCCGAAACGTATTCGCGTAGCGGGTCATCACTTTTTCCAGCGTCGCCTTTGTCTGCTGAAAAACAGGGTCGGCCATGGTTGTCAAAACGCCTCCGAGCGCTACGAGTCCGATGGGATGGCCGTAATTTGTCAGCCCGCAGGACAAAACCTCATCATCGTACTGCGCTGCGATTTCAGGTGAAGTCCAAACCGCTCCAAAAGGGATGTAGCCGCCGGTGATACCTTTGCTGAGCGCAATCATGTCGGGGCGAAGGCCGAACGACTGGAACGCAAACGGGTCTCCACATCGACCAAAACCGACCAGCACTTCGTCGGCGATGTAGAGGATGCCGAACTCCCGACACAGTTCGAACATCGCATCGAACCAACATTGCTCCGGAATTGCCATTCCGCTGGTTCCGCTGATCGTTTCCACAATCACGGCGGCAATATTTTCCGGACCTGCCTTGAGCACAATCTCACGTGTCGATGTCAGGTCCGGGTCGTCTGCCGGCTCAGGAATCCGCAGCGTGCCCTGATCGAAAGTTAAGTGCGGTTTATTTCTCCAGTCCCCGGTAACCGACAGTGCGCCTAACGACGCACCGTGGTAGCTCTTTTGCCGGGCCATGACGATCGGACGACCGGTTTGCTGCCTCGCAACTTTCAGTGCGTTCTCGACCGATTCTGCGCCGCTGACCGTATAAAAGATCTTGCCCGGGTCTTTTGCGCCGGAATTGCAGGGGACGTTCAGCAGATTCAGCAACCTTTGCGAAACTTCGGCCTTAAGGTCAAACGCTGATTTGGGCGACGCGATCGGCAACTGTCCGAGTTGAGCGGTGATGGCGTCAACGATTGGCGGATGCGAATGACCGAAGTTGGCCTGAAAACTGGTCGAGATCATGTCAAAGATCCGCCGACCGTCCGGCAGCACATACTCGTCATGCTCAGCGTGCGAAACCGGAAAATTGACAGCCCGGTTCTGGGCGTTCCAGGTGAAGTAGTACGGCGTCATGGTTCAATGGGAATCGCGCCCGGAGTTTGTGAATAATGCGGTAGTGAAAATTTTCCCGGCTCATGCAGCGAACGCCCGGACTCAGTTCTTCAAGACCCCGGCGGCAATCTTCAGCTGGAAATCATGAATGACAAAATTGTCGTCGTGAATTTCATCGCCCCGCCACATTTGAACGCGACCGGATGCAAGATCGCCGACCGCTCCGCCGCACGTGATCGAAGGATCCTGGGCAGAAGACTGCCAGGCAGAACAAATGCTCTTGGGATAATTTTCGTGATCATTGAGCAATGCATAAACGTCCTCATACGTTCGCACTGCGCCGATTTTTTTCTGGATCAGGTTGAAACGGATGTGAGTCGTAGAGGTCTGTGACAGCGAAACTTCGCGCGTGGCGGCTTCGCGACCGAGACAATGATTTGTGTGGAACATCGAACCCTCCTCGCCGGCTGATTTCGATTCCACCAGTTCACATAACTCCGGCATCACCTCCCACATTCCGGCGGCATCGTTGGAAGCGACCAGATAGTGATGTCCCGATGCGACATTCACTGCTTCCAGCGTTCTGATCATCGAGTCGTAGTTTTTCTGGGTCAACATTTTGCGAACCAGAACCGGCCACATCGTGCCGACCTTTGCGCGATTGGTGTTGATGTTGTTGACACCGACCACTGTACCCTGCGACGTGTAACCCATCATGCCGACACAGCCGACAAGACTGAACACCACCGATTCGAGTTCACCGCTTGAATCGGGAACCTTGATACAGCAGACATAGTCCCTGGCCGTTCCATGCATGTCCCACGTCTGGCCCGCGATCGGGGCACCGTAGTTCGCGTAGACCACGCTACAGCCCTGATCGTCCAGCTGGATATCGCGAAAGTCGGTGTAGTTGTTGAGCACCACAATCTCTTCGCGACTCATGTTTGAACCGTCACAGATCCCCTGCAGCTCCATCGTCAAGTCGCGGTCGAACACTTCGCTGGCCATCCATTGTTGCAAAGCCAGGTCGGCGATCCGGTCGTCATCCATCGACGGATTTTTTTCGCGCATCAGGTCAATTCGGATGTCGTACAGTTCGCGAATTCCATCGCGGAACGCTTCGCCATGCATTCGCCCCCGCTCGCGCGCGGTCTGTTCCTGTGTGTATTCGATTACGGGAAAGCCAAGGTCCGACATGTGCTGGTCCAGAGTTGATAAAAAAGTTGTGCAATGATCGCCAGCGCGGCTTCAAAAGAAGATAGGCGCCAGTCGAGTCAAGTGTACCCGATTTGAGAGTCCGGACAGACCCCGTTGTCGCGGGTATCCCTGACGCGGGCGCGGGTCCAAATGAAGCCGGACTGTTCAGGAGATCGTACAGCTCCTCAGATTTGGAACCGACCGCGAATTGAGGCAAGGATGTTACGACACGAATTACTTTTCTTCTTCTGCCGCCTTTTCCTCAGGTGGAGTTCCGACCAGCGGCTGGACGTTTTCGCGAATCCAGATGTTGCGGAACTGCATCGGGTTGCCGTGATCTTGAATCGACAGCGGGAGTCGATCCTCGTGAGCAGAATAGCCGGGCGGTCTCTCCCAATACGTTCCACCTGCCAGTTCAAAATGGTTGTGAATCAGGATTCCATTGTGGAAAACCGTGATGTATGCAGGGCTTGCCAGCGAACCGTCTTCGTTGAAACGGGGTGCCGTGAACACGACGTTGTACGTTTGCCACTCGCCCGGTCCCCGGCAGGCATTCACTGTTGGTGGCTGCTGTTTGTAGACCGCACCGCATTGCCCGTCAAAGTAGGTTTGATTTTCGAACGAATCAAGGATCTGGACTTCATATCTTTCCATGAAATAGATACCGCTGTTCCCGCGTCCCTGGCCTTCGCCTTTGACTTCCGCCGGAGTCGCAAACTCAAGATGCAACTGGCAGTCACCGAACGACTCCTTCGACTTGACCGAATCGCCGCTGACGGTCGCCACGCCATTTTCGACAATCCACTTCTCACCGTTTGCAAACGCGTCCATACTCGTTCCGTCAAACAAAACAACGGCATCGGACGGTGGCGTGGTCGCATCGCCGGCTGAAATCACCGGAGGTTCGGGCCAGACAATTCCGCTTTTGTATTCATCCAGCGGACTCCATCCCGAAGCCGCCATCGCTACGCCCGCCAGCAAAATTGCAATCGAGAACATTGCGGTCCGATGAAGAATCAAATTCAGGCATCGTTGTCTGCTCATATCGTCACCCCGGTTGATTGTGTTTCGAGAAGGCGGAATTGGTGTCTCGCACATTGTGGATTGAAGACTCCGGAATTTGAACCCCGAGGCCGGATTTCCGGAACGATCCGGCCAATCGTGCCGAAATGGAGCTCGAAATTCGCAAGCCCGCAATGCGAAAAAACCTATCTTTCCACGTCGTGCCGGCCAGGAAATCAGCGATTCCGTTCCAAAGCAATCCCGGCACGTCACGGCGTAATCTGAATGCTGCACAATAGTGTTCACACAATCGTCGTTTGGTAGCCAAAACTCAATCGACAGTGTCTGTCGCCCAGTCCAATTCCGGTAAGAGCAATGTTCCCAGTCATTTTAGGTTTAGGCATGTTGATCGCAGTCGCATTCATCGGATTTGCGATTTACGGTTTCATCATGGCCTTAGCGAAACTGTTTGCTCCGAGAGGCAGCGAAACGACGGTCCGGAAAAAAACGCCCGGCGCGCCGCGCGACGTTTACGAAGACGCCGTAGCTGCGGCCCATCTGCTCAATCGATTACTGAGCAAAAACGAAATTACGACACAGGCCTATCAACAGGCCCGCGATTTACTGGATCTGAAATACGGAGTGATCGTCAAACTGCCTCGACGCGTTCAGACCGAATCAGCTCCGGCGGCAGAATCGCCTGAGGCGGTCAGGATGTCAGACTCATCGCCGGATAGTCCGACTCGAACTCAGTTGATTGAGCCGAACGAGCCTCTGGAAATCGTTGAGGCTTCGGTTGTATCTGCGATCGACACGTCCGCCGTAGCCGCCGCTGACTACGCGCCTCTCGTGCCGGAAACGGGTTCGGAGCCGTTGTCGGCGACGCAACCGGCCGACCCGACTTCTGCACCAGCGCGTGCGCCGGCAAAGCCCGCGCCGTGGGACATGCCTGATCCACCCGCACCGACTCCTCGCCGTTCGATGGGCGAATTAATGTCCGCGTTCATGCAGGACAAGAACATACGCTGGGGCGAACTTGCCAGTGGCATTCTAATCGTCGGCAGCGCAGTCGGGCTGGTTGTCAGCCTGCGCAACCAGCTGAACGATACGATCCCCTATTTCTCAGCGTTGATGTTCATGCTGATTACGGCGGCCATTCATGGTGCGGGGAATTACACGCTGCACAAATGGAAGCTGCGCAACACCAGCCGGGGCGCATTGGTGATCGGACTGTTGTTAATTCCGATCAACCTGCTCGCCGCCTGCATCCTGACTGGAGGCGATACGCGCCGCGCAATCGATGACCCGATGCTCTGGATCGCGCTTGTGGTCGGGTTTGGTGGATTCGGTTTGATGAGCTGGTATTCGTCGCGCTCGTTGTTGCGAAAGGGCTATTGGCCGCTCGTCATGTCGATCATGGGAGCAGCGATCGGGACGTTACTGATCAACCGGCTGGCTGATGGTTCGAGTTTACGTACGGCGTTGCTTTGTTTGCCGGTTGTCGCCGGATTTCTGGCGGGAACGGTTTTGTCTACAGGTCGTTTTGTAAATCGCGACCGGCTCTCGCTGCGCGGGACAAACCGTCTGCTAGCAATGTTCGGGATTGCAATGTTTTCCGCAGTTTGCGCCGTCGTCCTCGCTGTCGTTCGCTCTGTGCCGGAAATGTTGAGTGGCACTGTTGCCATCATGCCTGCCGTTTCAATTATCTGTCTCGGTGCAATCTGGATCGGTTGGCTCATCGAACGCGGCAACCGGAATTCGAACTTGATCACAAACTCAAACTTAGACTCGACCAGCAAAACCAACGATCGTCGCACGATGCAGGTCGTCGGTTTGGCAATGCAGATTCTCGGTGTCCTGATGTCGGTCGCTTCGCTGGCTCTATGTGTTGCCAACCCGACGGTGCTGGTCATCAATGCAGCTGTGTTGACCGTCGGATATCTTTTGCTCGCATCGAAAACGGCCAACTACAAACTGCTGCCTGCCGCATGGTGGTCGCTTGCCGTCACTGCGCTGGCGGTGATGCATCTTGCGACGGGAAGTTTCAAGCTTGATTCGTCTGCCCGATTGAAAGAACTTGTTTCCGCATTTGTCAGTGGTGAAAGCGGGCTTTGTCTTCTGGCTGCAGGCGCGGTGATTGCGGCGCTGCAGGTGTGGTTCTCAACACGAATCACAGATCCCCAATCCCGGTCCGCATCCCGCCGGTTCGGAATGTCAAGCGCTGCAGGTGTGTTCGGGCTGGGCTGTGTGCTGGCTTTAACGGCGAGCATGCTTAACCGGACTGACTCGTTTGACACGTTGACAGCAACCGTGCTAACCGGAGTCGCTGCGCTCGGTTCGGTCGCGGCAGGAATCAAGATCCGGCAACTGGTTTGGCTGCCGATGGCCGCCGCCGGATTGACGCTTGTCTTTTTGGCGCACGCAGTCCTTTGGGACCCGACGACTTCATCGGCGGTTGCGTCATTGATCGATCCCGGCGCAGCAGGGCAGGGGAGCGGGTCCTACGTTTTGATCGTCTCTCTGTTGGCACTGGTTCTTTCCATCGGCGCGGCCGCAGTACGGCTGGTTTCGCGAAGGGCAGTTTCAGCCGACACCGACGCCTCATCAACCATGCTCGAACCAACGGCTCTGGCCAGCAGGATACCCACCAGTGCGACGCCCGCCAGTTTCGCGCTGCCGGCTGCAGCATCGGCCGCGCTGGCAAGTCTGGGCGCATTTTTTACTCTTGTTCTCTCACCTCATGTAACCGTTGCGTTTTCAGTAGTTGCAACAATCGCCTGGGGGCTGATCGCGATTTCAATGCGTACGGAATATGAACGCTCTGCGTCGAGTCAAAACGACGCACCGGCAACCGATCCGTTTACAGAAGTGACATTTTCAAACGCGGCCGGGATTTTCAAATTTGCCGGCGCGCTAACGTCTTGCGTCGCGATCGCCGCGTATGCGCAGCGGTTGGGCTGGCCGCAATACACGCAGCCCGCGCACTGGCTGATCCAGATCACAGCGCTTAGTGTTTGGGCAACGCTCTGGTCGCTGGCCGCTGCCGCATTCAAGGCATCTTCGGGTACAGGTAAACAATCCGCGCTGGCGTGGCTGGCACACGAACCTGCCCGTGCCGATCGAGTTGTATCATGGAGTTGTGCCGGGGGACTGGCAGGATTGACCGCCATCGGGCTTTCGTTCGGAGTCGCACAGGAACTGCTGCCCGGATTTGAATACAGTTTCTCACTTGCGTCCCTGCTTCCCTACGCAGCGATCGCGGTGGTGGCCGTCTTCGTTGCTCTGATTGTGGCGATGTTCGAACGACCGCGGTTCGTCGACGGATTCTGGACGATCGTCACGTGGATGGTCGCGTTTGCAATTGGCAGCGCAGCTTTCGAATCGAGCCATTCGATCGGATCGGCGCTGCGATGGCTGCTTCCGGTCGGCGGACTGGCTGGAGCCGTTTTGATTTCTCTGCGCCACCCGATGATTCCGGGTTGGGTCACGGCCAGGAACCGTTTGTCGCTGAGCGGCGCGTCGACGTGGCGGAGCGGGCAGAGTCAAAAACTGATCAACGTCTGGCTGGCAATCGTTGTTTCGACCGTACTGACCATTACGACAATGACGGTCTGGCGAGTGATGATTCACGGCGGCGCGTCACTGGGCGGTCCGCTAAAACCGTCATGGTTCGGCAACCTGATGATCGAGATCTCATATGGAATTCCAATCGGCATCGTCGTCGGCACTTTTCTGCTCTACGCGATTTCCGAGCGACGTAAATGGCTGGCGACTGCGGGATCGCTGGTCTTTCAATATTTTGTGATTCTATTGATCGTGTTGCTGTTTGTTTCGCCGCATCCCGCTTTGGCGACCGAGCGGTTTTTGAAAATCCTGCAAGTCGTTTCACCGGGAATGACGCTGTACGGTTTCGTCTGGTGGTGGTTCCGCGACCGGATCAATGGCACGGAAAGATCAGCGGCAGTATTCGCAACGATTGAACCAGCAACAGCAAACGGTTTTCGTGCGCTGATCCCTGACCAGTTGCAGACCCACACGTTCATCAACGGGTTTCTGATTACCGGTCTGGCAACGTTGATCGGATCAGCCTACTTCTACTCGCCCGCAAAGTCGGGTGGCTGGATCAACAACGCCGCCGGCCCTTTCGGCATTGCGGCTTTGGCCTTGTTCGGCCTGCTCGCGTTTCTGGTCTGGAACAAACAGCTGCGCGCCGAACGAAATCCCGTCAGCTGGTTGTGGATGGCGACGTGGATCGGGTTGATTGTCGTCGCGATGACAGCTGCGACGACCGACCGGATTCTGATCAGCAGCGAAGCAGGCGCAACCGCTCCCTGGATCGCATACCGCATCCTGATGTTCGGTTCCGTCATCGTTTCAGCAATCGGCATGTCTCTTGCTGGCTGGTTCTCGGAGCGAAACTCAAACTCGAACTTTAACTTGGACTTAAACCCAAACCTAAACTCGCCCTACAACGCACCAGCCAACTCGCTCCAGGCTCTGCCCATCCTCCTGGCGACTGCGATCGCGTTTATCTTCGCTGCGCGAGGAGCGATGGCGAACCAACCATGGTTCGCTGGCTACGAAACAGCAATCCTTTGCGTCGCTGTCGTAACGCTACTGACCGGTTTGTTTCTGCGACGCGGCTGGTTGTCAGCAGTGGCCACAATTCCAATCGCAGCTGGCAGCTTTCTATACAGTGCAGTCAGCCCGCCAAAGTTTGTGCTGAACCAGCCTGGAAACGTGATTTACGTTTTCATGATTGCAACGTGTGTGGCAGCAACCGGCTGGGTCGGATTCTGTGTCTACCGCACGCGCGTCCACCATGAGAAATTGACAACTCGATTTTCATTGATGCCGTCGATCGTTGTGCTTGGAGGAAGTATCGTAACTCTGTTGGCCTGTGCCGCCGCGTTCACGGAATCAAGAAGTGTGATCGGGACCGGTCTTGTGCGTCCACTAGCGATGACCTCATTCGCAACGGTGTTCATTCTGCTGATCGTTAACTGGTGGAACGACAATCGTCGACTACAAATCGTGAGCCGTTATCTCTGGACGATTGCAATGGCTCTGTTGATCAGTGCGTTTGCATTTACGGGAGACACGACTGCGATAGCCGGACAGCTTGGCATGGCTCTGGTCGTTGCAATTGCCGGGATGTTCTGGCACCGGCGAATTGCCTACCGTCAACTTGCCGATCATCTGTCCGTTCGCCAACCGCAATTCGCCGGTCCGCCTGATCACGAAGCGCGGGTTGAGCGAACACTGAAAATAATTGCCGCGGTTTTCACCTTTCTGCTTTTGCCGGCGGCGTTGTTCAGCATGTTGCAAGTGGAAGAAAGGGCGCTGCGCTACGTGATTGTGTTTGTTCCGTTTGCGCTGGCACCCGGATGGGGACTGCTCTCCAACGAGCGAACCCGGCGGTGGCTGCAGTCAGTCAGCCTGGGCCTGGTGACCGTCGGCGTTGTCTTTCTGGCCTGGGCCGATCTTTCACCGCTGGACGCCGACATTCCGTTGAAGCTGTGCGTGCGGACTCTTCTCGCGATGGCCGGTTTGATGCTGGTCTACGGAAATGTTGTCACTCGCTGGGTTCAGCAAAAAGATACGTGGCTGACATCGCTCAAAGAAATGTCGGTAGCAACCTGTATTCTCGCGTTTGTCAGTCTGTTTGCCGTCGTCGCACTGGAATGGAAACACTTTGTGCCCGAAGACGGATGCGGATTGTCGATTCCGACTGCGGTCGCTGTGATCGTTGTTGTGCTGGGAATGATTGCCGGGCTGATCACAATCGCGCTGCGGCCGCAGCACGATCCGTTTGCGTTCTCATTGAAGATGCGGCAGGTCTACGTCTACGCAGCCCAGGCGATCGCCGTGTTGCTGGTCGCGCACATTTATCTGTCGATGCCGTGGTTGTTCAAGATCGGGATTATGGATTACTGGCCGTACCTTGCGATGCTTGTTTCGTTCGGCGGAGTCGGCATTGCCCGATTGCTGGACCAGCGAAAACTGGACGTGCTGGCTGAGCCTTTATTCAACACGGCGGCGGTTTTACCGATACTGATTGCGGTCGGCGTGTTTGCGGTTTCGTCCGAGGCCGAGCCGTCGCTGGTCTTGTTCGCGGCGGGATTGATCTACCTGATGATCAGCTACGTTCACGGTTCAATTCTTTCCGGCGCGGCAGCTGTCGTGTTCGGCAATGTTGCACTCTGGTTGTTCTATGGCGACTTCATCTCGTTTTCGATTCTCGAACATCCGCAATTGTTCCTGATTCCGCCGGCAATTTCAGTTTTGATTGCGGGGCAGGTTTACAAGGACCGGCTGACGCGCGGCGGACTGGCGATGCTGCGTTACATCTGCGTCGTCGTGATCTACGTGAGTTCGACGAGCGAAATTTTCATCAGCGGGATCGGGCGTGAAATGTGGCCGGCTGTGATTCTTGCGGGGCTTTCGTTGGCGGGAATCATGCTGGGGATTCTATTGCAGGTCCGCGCATTTTTGTACCTCGGTACGCTGTTCCTGCTGACCTCGATGATTGCGATGGTCGCGAACGCTCATCGCGCGATTGGTCACGTCTGGCCATGGTGGGCCTTTGGAATTGGACTGGGCGTCTCGATCCTGGTGATGTTCGGCCTCTTTGAAAAACGCCGCAATGATCTCCGGGCGATTGCCGGAAAGTTGAACGAGTGGGATCTGTAGGATTTGGTGGCGGCAGCCTGTCTTCGAGCGCGCTGGCGGCTGCTCCGGGATTGAGTTTGGAAGGTCTGGATGTTAACAGCGATCAGCAAATTTCCGCCGATGAGATTGCGGCTCGAATCCGCGCGTGGCAGGACTCCAGTGCAGGCATGATGTCACACCATCTTACGGTCTTCATGGACGGAAAGCTGCTTGAAGGCGCGAAGGTGAAACTCGAACCCTATCCGTTCCTTGGCTCCGCTGTTCTTGAAGCTGGCGGTGTAACGGATCAGAGGGGAACTGTAACGCTTTCGGTATTGAATGAGGGTACGGTCTTTCAACGTGCCAGACAGGTCTTTTTGGTCGTCCTTATTGCCCTTCAAATTTCAGGAAATCACAATGCAATGTTTTCGAGACCCGGTCCGCTCGCACATCTATTTCGTTCTGAACGAACCACGGATGCACACGAATCGACACGAATAAAATGACGGTCCTTCGACCAGTCCCTCATTCGTGTTTATTCGTGTGCATCCGTGGTTAATGGGCGTTCGATATTTAGCTGTCCGATTTGTCGTAGCCGGACTCGCCAGAGTTCGTTTGTGGCAGGTGGCTGAAGTCTGGCGACTCCAGCTACGCACCTTTAGTGCTCGAACGTTCCCAAGTTGCTCTCCGTGCTACGAAATTGAGGACTAGGAAATGTCAACACCGTGAAAGTCGGCGATGACCTTCCAGGTCTCTTCCGGCGTTTCGCAAAACTGGAACAATGCCAGATGTTCGTCGCGGATCACGCCCTCGTCAGCAAGGAACTGGAAATTGATGATGTTCCGCCAGTACTCCTCGGAGTACAGGATGATCGGGATCTCCTGCATGCGTCCGGTTTGACGCAGCGTTAACGTGGTGAACAGTTCGTCGAGCGTTCCGAATCCGCCAGGAAAACAAACGAGTGCTTTGGCGCGGAGCAGAAAGTGCATCTTGCGAATGGCAAAATAGTTGAACTGAAAACAGAAACCCGGCGTGATGTACGAATTCGGCGTCTGCTCAAAGGGCAGCGTGATATTAAGCGCCATCGATTTGCCGCCCGCCTCGTAGGCGCCACGGTTGGCGGCTTCCATGATTCCCGGACCGCCGCCGGTTTTGACAATAAACTCGCCGTCGCGGAACTGCTTGTTGTAATCGGTGACGATCCGCGCAAACTCGCGGCACTCCTCGTAGTACCGGCTCTTGGCGACCATTCGTCCTGCTCGAACCACTTTGCGTTGAGCGGTGTGGTCGTTCGGGTTCTTTTTGATCGCTTCCTGCGCTTCGTCCATAAAGCGATTTGCGACTTCGGCGGGCGCGACTTGAGTACCGCCAAAAACCACGACGGTTGACTTGAGCCCGGCCTGATCCATCATCATTTCAGGCTTGAGCAGTTCCAGTTCCAGACGCAGCGGGCGCAGATCCTCCTGACGAATGAAGTCCGAATCGAGATAGGCCAGCCGGTAGCTGGGATGCTCCATGATCTCTTTGAGCCGGTCGTCAAGATCGCTGTTGCTGTACAGTTCGTCGGTCACGGGTTGCCTTTCAGATTGCCTTCAAAAGCCGCATTCTATGCGTCGCGGCGCGAGGGCGGAATAGCAGTCGCTGTCGCAGACGTACGTTCCGGCAGAAGGTACGTACGTGATGCCAACGCTACAAGTACTTCGCCAGCGGGCCACCTCGCGATGCGAGTGCGTCGACTTTCTTTGTCACAGCCGGATCCTCGATTAATGGCGGCGCGTGATGAGGTTTGATTCGGGCGTCGATTACCAGCGAACCGTGGCAGCCCCAGTGCTTGTGCCTGGTAAACGAATCGAATCCTTCAATATCCGTTGCCGGGTTGGAGCGTGTGAAGACTGTCCAGAGAAAATTGTTCAGCGTTCGCGCAGTGAACTCAGAGTCATCGACAAGGACGATCAGTGGAAATCGGTTGACGGGTGAACTGCGATCGTAGGCAGCGCAAAAACGTTTGACGTGTTCGTCCGTTCGAACCGTTCCGGATCGATTCGTGCCGCTGTCTGAGAAGGGGAGGGCGGCGATGGCGAGAACGCCGGGCAGACAAACCTGCGGATCGCCGAACCCGTCCGGGAGGTTCAGGCCTCCCGGAATTTCGGTGCTGAGTTCACGAATCGCATCTCCTGCCGCTGCAATGACGACTTTCGATCCGGCATTGAACCCGCTGCCGGAGTAGTCGAGTGTGTCGATAGTGGTTCGAGTTTGAAAGTGCAGGTCGCGAGTCCAGTTAACTCGTTCCAGCACGCGAGGGAAAAACGCTGCAATGTCGTTGACGTCCAACTCCGGCGCTGCCGCCTGATCAATGATCCAGAGGAATTTAGCCAGCGACATTTGACCTTGTCCGAGAATCGCGTTTGCCTGCGTCAGCAATTCCCGGGGTGCGGTCGTTTCGCGATACGGGACGTAACGTTCGCTGCCGATCGCCAGCAGCAACGGATGAACTCCGGACGCATCGACCGCGTTGACAGCGCGAACGCCGGGCAGGACGGTCGGGATCACGGGACCGGTCAATTCGTGAATCAACTCTCCGAACGTCGTGTCTTCCTGTGGCGGACGGCCGACAACCGTGAACGGCCAGATCGCGTCGTTCCGGTGGTAGACCTTCTCGATTTTCAAGACCGGAAAGTCATGGGCCAGTGAGTAGTAGCCCAGGTGATCTCCGAAAGGGCCCTCGGGCAATTGCCGCTCGGGATCGATCGTACCCGTAAGGACAAAGTCGGCTTGAGTGTAAACGGATGTTCCGTTCGCGATCGGCGTCATTGGAATCCGGTGCCCCGCCAGCGCTCCGGCAAATGTAAGTTCGGACATGCCCTCGGGTAATGGCATCACGGCGGCCAGCGTCATCGCCGGATTGCCGCCGACAAACACGCTCACTCGAAACGGTTTCCCCGCATCGATTGCCGCGCGATGGTGCACACCGATGCCGCGATGAATCTGATAGTGCAGGCCGATCTCACGGTCGCGCACATATTCGCCGCCCGAAATCTGCACGCGATACATGCCCAGGTTTGATTTCATCAATCCGGGCGAACGAACATCCTCCGTATAGACCTGAGGCAAAGTAATAAACGCGCCGCCGTCATCGGGCCAGCATTTCAACATTGGCAGGTCCGACACTGCGCACTCATTCGCCAGGGCAGGTCCGCTCCGTTTCTTCTTCGGCTGCATCTGCCAGGCGATCAACGGTGCCCGCCAGTAGTTCAGGGGTTGCCGCAGCGCCTGAGCCGGATCGACTTTCAACTGCACAGCACGGCGGACGTTTTCGAAAGTATCCCGGAAAATGAACCGCGCTCGTTCCATGGTGCCGAACAGGTTCGAAACCATCGGAAATCGACTTCCGGTCACATTGTCGAACAAGATCGCGGGACCGGCCGAGCGATAGACGCGCCGCTGAATTTCCGCCGCTTCAAGATACGCATCAACCGGCTCGGACAAGCGTACCAGATGCCCGTTCGATTCGAGGTCGTTGCAACAATCGCGGAGGCTACGGTAACCCATGGTTCAAATTCGGGGAGCGGAATGCGGAACGGGATTAAGAAACGGGGGTGCGAAACAGGGTAGTTCCGTTCGGCTCAGTATGGTCTTTGGCGCGACGGATTCAAATGCGGGGCAATTTTTTGTAAGTTGTTCGCAGACACGAAAACCGCAATAATTCAATTCGGACAACACGATCAATAACGACTTACATGTAACAAGCGCCGGCAGAAACTGGCGATCAATCTAGACAGGAAAAAATGAAAATCGAAACAACCAGCACATCGCCAGCTGAAATCAAAGCCGACGCCGTTGTGATTGGAATTCGCAACGACAACGCAGGCAAACCAATGCTCGACGGACCGATTGCCATCCTCGACTCGGCGACGGACGGCGCGATTAGCCGGTTGATTCAGTCGAATGAACTTTCTGCCGATGAACTTTCCATCACAACATTGCTGGCTCCGGCCGGCGTTGCAGCTCCCGTGGTTGTGATTGCAGGGCAGGGGAGTGCCGACGAAGATTCGGCTGAGCTCGCCTATCGTGTCGCAGGAGCTGTAGCGAAACAGGCTGCAGCCAAGGCGCGGCCAACAGTCGCGTTTTATATCGACACCGCGTTTGCAGACCATGCTGTTTGCGGTGCGATCACGGGCTGTGTCGGGCAGGACATTTGCAGACAGGAACTCAAGATCCATCCGCCCGAAACACTCTATTGGGCCAACACAGAATCTGATTCAATCGAGCGCGGGCAGAAGCTTGGCGACGCAATGAATCTGACGCGACAGCTGGTCAATCTTCCAGCGAACAAGATTTACCCGGAAACGTTTGCCGACCAGTGCGTGAAAGCCGGAAAGGAATCGGGATTCGAAGTAGAAGTCTGGGACGAGAAAAAGCTGGAACAGGAAAGATGCGGGGCGTTATTGAGCGTTGCTCAGGGGTCGGACCGGCCTGCTCGTTTGGTGATCATGCGCTATCGAGGCGGCCTGGACGAGCAAAAGCCGTTAGGTCTGGTCGGCAAAGGAGTTACGTTTGACTCGGGCGGTCTGTCGCTCAAACCGAGCGAGTCGATGCTAACCATGAAGTGTGACATGGCGGGTGCAGCAACGGTGGTCGGTGCGATGTCGGCGATCGCACAAATGAAACTACCCGTGAACGTCAACGGTCTTGTCGGGCTGGCGGAAAACATGATCAGCGGCAACAGTTACCGGCTAGGCGATGTGCTGACGTCACGCAACGGGAAAACGATTGAAGTTCACAATACCGACGCCGAAGGCCGCCTGGTTCTGGCTGATACACTGGACGTCGCAGTTGAAACCGGGGTTGGCAAACTGATTGACCTGGCGACTCTGACCGGTGCGTGTGTGGTGGCTCTCGGCACGGATATCACAGGTCTGATGTCAAACGATAATTCCTGGTCGGACGCGGTCTGTGCGGCAGCCGACGAATGCGGTGAACGAGTCTGGCCACTGCCGATGCACGCCGAGTTTGCTGACCAGATCAAAAGCAAAGTTGCCGACATCAAGAACCTCGGAGAAGGTCGCTGGGGTGGAGCGATAACGGCTGGCAAGTTTCTTGAGGAGTTCGTCCGCGGCACGCCCTGGGTGCATTTGGATATCGCGGGTCCATCATTTGCCGACAAACCGGCTGCCTGGATCGATGCCGGAGCAAGTGGTTGTATGGTCCGGACGCTGGTCGAAGTCGCGCGGGTGTACAAATAAGGTCCGAGGATCATACGTCCGATTGTGAACATGGGTTGTTGGCTATTTCTGACCGCCTTTTTGTTAACAATTGCTGGCTACTGATATCACTCGCCGGTCGGGAGCTGCATTCATTCTCGAACTTCATCGCCTTGAAGATCGCCGCCAAATGGATGAAGGCAGCAGAAGACGATGCGCCGCCGAGCGACGAAGTCGTGCTGCTGACCGAAATCCGTGATGGCCTTTCAAAGCGTTAGGCTACGGATTACAAAGACTCAGAGAGCGTTCATTGAAAACGGCCGGTTGCGGACCGGCCGTTTTATTTTTGGTAGTGCGAAATAAACTGAACAGCCGGTTCGGATTGGCAAGTTGGTTTTGTCGAAAACTCAAACCGCGTGGTTTGAAAAGCGAGAGTTCAATGCAGGTCTATTCCTATTCGCCTTTTTCTTCATCAGGCGTCCGACGGAATGTGACTTCAACTTCGCCCGAGTTGTCCGCTAGTTCAGTCCAGCGATCGTTGCACCGGAGAAAAACCTGGCCGTCATAGGGAGCGACGAACGAGCCGCTTTCGCCGAACACGATCGGTTCGGTCAATTTGAAATCATGAAGGATGACGGCAACCAGCTGGCCTTCGCCGTTAGCGCCTTCGGCAGTTGACGGTTCCCCCGTTGCTGAAATCTTCCACGTCTCTTCGGCTACATAGTCATACGATTCCCCGGATTTTACTTCCAGTTTGGTCGCCTGCCAGCCGGCGGCGGCATCGACATCAATTTTCGATTTGCCTCGTTTGGAGATCGACGACGCGCGTGTTTCCCAGTCCCACGTGCACAGGTCAACGCGATAACCGTTACCGAAATTTTCGATAAACTGGTCGTACTCAAACGAAATCTGATCCGCGATCGGGCCAAATGCGATGTCAAAGGAGTCGCCGTTCTCCGCCATCAGGTTCATTCCCAGCTGCTTGAACCGTTGCGAGTAGTTCGGATTGCTGGCAAGCAAATGACACAACGCCCAGCGCCATGCGTAGGCTTGCCATGAGTCTCCCGTGATCTGTCCGGCCGCGACAATGTCCCGCAACTTTTTCGGCTCGGCACTGGTTAGATACTCAACGACCACCGGGTCAATGTTGACAGCCAGTTCACGCGGTCGCCAGTAGTTTCCCATCTCGGCCATCCCTTCGGCGTACCAGACCGGGCCTGACGATCCGAATGCCATCGAGCAGAACGCATGCACAGCTTCATGCTGAACAATATCCTGCTTGTCACACGAATAGACGATCGATTTGGCCTGACGGCCGCTTGACATTGACCGCGTAACACCTGCGCCTTCACGGATTTTCGCGACACCTTCGGGATGCAGTTTGTCACCCCACTGGCTGAGATCACGGACGACGTAGCATTCAATCACATCGCGAGGCCGTTGGCCGTAGTAGCGTGCGATCAATTCATACATCGTCTCGAGCTTGGCCAACAGAATACTCGACTGCCTTTTCGAAATGTCCGTGTACAAGACGAAATGATCAGAATGAGTTTCGCGCGGCTCGGTTGGTTCATCTGGGAGATCACTGTATTGCTGTTCCAGCTGATCGTGAAATGAAGTCGTCGCGGTTTCCCGCTCGGCTACCATGGTAATATCGATTTCGCGAACGATCCGCATCCCGTTGGTGAGTTCTGTTCCCGCCATCCGGTTCACGATGTCGCCGGGCTGAACACGGTTGAGATCATCCATCTCCAGTTGCATCGTTCCTTCAGGATCGATCTTGATCGTGATTTGACCCCGACGTGCGACACGCGATTCGGGGACTTCCAGTTTGATCGTTTTTGATGACACGCGAACAACCCGGCCCACAACATCGACGGTCTCGAAATTGTCCTCTTCGGGCACAATACGCGGTGCCATTTTGAATTCATCAACATCCGCATTGACGACTTTCAGTGACGCCACCGGTTCCTCGGTTTTCCCGGAGCGGTTCATTTGCGTTTCGAACTCGACCACCATTCCCTCTTCGAGCAAGTTGATTGGCAGTGTGCCGGAAACGCGGATTTCGGCCGGCAACCGGTAGATGGCCCGGTCGCCATCCAGTGAAAGAGCGTCCTCGTCTTTGTCCTGAACCTTGTATACCGTCGCCTCACCACCTTCAGGCTCAACGGTGATCTGTCCCGCAGCAATCGCGCGGACGATTCCGCTTTCCTCGAAATTCCCGACGGCAGCCAGATCCTGCGACCACGCAGGTTTAGATTCGATCAACAGCGGTCCGGCTAACAGAATGAATCCGTAACCAAGAACGCGAGAGAGAGAACGACAAAGCGCAAATGACGGGGCATATGAAAATGAAAAGGAACAACTCCGGTCCATAGCTCTGATTCCGTGGGCGGGTTTTGTTGAATCGAACTGGCGTGTCCTCGGAGACTGAAACGAGGGCGGCCAGCTGGTGCAGGTTGAAGCGTCTATTGTATCTGAATGGAGTCACTTTCAACGACTACCGTTTTAGCTCGACGGTTTCGGATTTTGTCGTTGCGACCAGACCGTTGACCGTCAGTTCCAGCGGCACGCTGCTGATCTGCTTTCCGTCTTTCTCAACGACGACCCGCAAAGTGACCGGTCCGCGCCCTAGCTTCCGGCCGGAGACTTTGAAGATCACTTCAGACTGTCCGCCCTTCGCGATGACATCGTGATTCTGAATCAGCTGGATTTCATCTCCGCAATTCGAACCGGCAACCAGGTTGATCGAGCCGTCCCAGTTCAACTGGTCCAGTTCGCAGGTCAGCGTCACCGAATGTCCGGAATTGTTGATCGTAAAAGGAATCACTTTCCGCGCCTGCGTTTCGATAATGTTGTCCGCGACGGCGATGAAAACCAGTTCGTGGTAGCCATCGGAAAACCTGGATGAGTCGAACACGATTCGGCTGGGCCGCCGGACTCGCTGGAGCAGTTTCCCGTCGAGATAGACTTCGGCTCCGGCCACAGGAACTTTTTCTGCATAGGAAAACTTAAGATCGACCTTGCCGGTGACTTCGGCGTTGGATTCCAGACCGGTGACGTCAAACTCGGGGCGAACTGCCCATGGCTGGCATAGTGCGTCGCCAACGATGAGTAGTTGAAATGGGCCATGAACGGACTGGTAAAATGATTCGGCTAGTGAGCATCCACGCGCGTAGTGGCAGTGAATCCTCGGGTGAGGGAATTTTGCAACGACTGCATAAGGTTCGCATACCGTTCCGCTGGAACCCGCTGCTCCGTGCCGAAGCAGTTCGGTACACTTCGTATGTCCAGTTCTTGGTCGCATCGTACCGCCGTAACTGGTCAGGTTTTCACAGATTGCACCGGGAATAATTGTGCTGTTCCATTCCGAAACATCAAAGACCGCTCGCCCCATCGTCAGGCCGACGATGTCGTGTTTGTTCTTGACGAAATGCCCGTCAATGACTTCACCGCCCAGGCCCAACCCCGCGAGTTCCTGAATTGCACCTGCAAACAAAGGAAGTCTGGTTTTCGTTCGCACATCTGCTGAACTGCAAAAATAGACGGTTCCCGTCGGGTGTGTATCATCCGCAGCCACCGACGTTTCGAGGTACGCAATCGCCTCCGCCTCGGACATTCCTTTATTCCGGGTGACGGCGAGACAAGTCGAAAGAATGTTGGGTCGTCCCTGGTCCGGCGTGCCGTTGATCATGCCGTTGGGCCCCCAGATGTAGGTGCTGCGAAATCCTCTGGTGGGAAGATATGAGAAGTCCTGGTTCTCCATCTGGTCGAGAACCGCTTTGAATTTTTCATCGTCCACAACCGGATCGAATGCCAGATCCGATCGGGTAAAGTCGCGGTACGCCCATCCGCCGCCGATCGCCTGACGCAACCACTTCGCTGATTCTTCAACATTCCCTTTGATTCCGTGGCAACGGGCCAGCCAATAAGTAACTGCAACCTGCCGTGGATGTTGTTTCGCCAGCTCCTCCAGCACGGGAATCGCTTCGTCAATCCTGCGCTCACGAATGTCCTGAAGTGCTGATTTATGTTTCTCCAGCGCTTCTCCGTAAAAAGGTGAACTCAATAATTGCGGGTTTTGTACTCGCGCATACGGGTTTGAGTTCAGTCTGAAAAACGAATAGTCATCGTTGATCAGAGAGGAAACGAAATAGGTCAACGATGTGATCGACGCCTCAGGGACATACAGCTTGGAATTTGCGACCGCCTGAACTCCGCCGGGTGCGTCTTTAGCTGATTCGTTAAACTTCGCGCGCTCGTGGCGGACCGTGACCGCTGTTGGGAAATCGGACGAGTAAACGATGTAGTCGATATTGCCGTCGAGTTTGCGGTCTTTGATTGTCTTGACGAGCGGATCAAGAATCGTCTCCTCGAATTCCCGAAAACTAATTCGCTCCTGATTAGGAATGTTGTCCAGGTAGACAACGTTTCGGGCGGGAATGTCACGGAGGTGAATATAGTGATTCGCAATCATCTTTGACGAATCCGATCCGCGATTGACGACCAGCAGTAAATTCTCGGGGCCACCACCGGCAAACAACATGCCCGGCAGAATTCCGGCAATCAGGAATGCGGCCAGAGCAACAAGATGAGCCACGCGTAGGCGCATTGTGTTGTCGCGTCGTCTGGTCAGACGCGGTCGTGCAGGGTGAAGCGTAGGGAAACAACGCACGGGGCTTGAAGAAGTTGTAGCAAGTGAAGAATTCATCGACGGTCCAGGGTTGAATTGAGCTTGTCCTGCAATTCTAACCTTCTCCGCGCCCGCGTACACACCGAAAGGACCGCCGCATATCCAAAAGACGTGCGCCTGTCGCTAAATTGAGAGTTTGCCAACATTGCGATACCCGCCATCTTGCGTGCCTGCATGAGTTCATCGAGACGTGCAGTCAGTCAGAAGATTTTTCCCGATGGCCGCTATCGAACGCGGCACTTGAAACGGATCATGCCACCGGAGCTCGCCGGCATCGGTTTCCGGATCTCCCAGCGAAGTTGAAGTGATCCTTCTGCATTGGGTGAAACCAGAAAATCAGATTCCAGAGAACATTCTGCCGAGCCCGGCACGTATTCAAGGCGTGGAGTCAGATTGTCGATCAGCGTGACATTGCCGATCGCGCGCGGGCTGAGGTTGTCAAACCGAATCGAAAACTCGACCTCGTCGCCCGGACGTGCCGCGAGTTGCGAGGCAATTTTGAATACTCGCAGAATGTGATTATCGCCATCGGTATCAATCACTTCTAGCTGTTGAACACGATTCACATCTTTGGCAATCACCGGCTGGGCAAGCTTAGCAGCAACCTGAAGTCCAAGATTGTCCTGCCAGACATTCGCTGACTGCATTCCCAGTTCCAGCCGCGACGATTCCGCCGAACTGAAACGACCGAACCGCATGATCTCAAGGTTCTCATACGGTGCATAGTGATTTCGAAGTCCTGTGATATGGGTAACCGACCGGCCGGCGATGCCGCGTGTTTCATCGATAAAACTGCTGGCCCTGGAAGTTCCCACCTCTCCAACGGTTTGTTCAAACTGTTTGGTCGTCGTCGAAAAGTCACGCCCGCCAGCTATTAACATCTGGCTACGGTCAAGCAGGTTTCCAGACCGGGTTGTCGAATCGGCAAAACCGAAATCAGCGACCTGACGAACCTGCCCGAAACGAGGAGCATAAATCGCGACCCGGTTGCTGGGTGAAACAAGACGACGACCATCGAGCGTATCAAAGTGGCCGATCGTGTCTTCGGTATCAAGACCGTACACATTCCATGATTCGTCAACGGAAACCGGACGCCCACGGTCATAGCCGTCAAACAGCAGTTCATCTCGTCGGGCATTGGGAGGAATCTGCGGCCGTTTTCCCGCACGGCTCATCTGCCGCCGGATTGAATCGGGATAAAAGACGTCGTTCGGATCGAGGTACGTCCCTTCGCGATTTGCGAAACTTGCCGAGGCGTTTGCATCCTCCTGCCAGTCGACTTGTGTGGCCGGATCTGAATCCGGCTCCGGGATGCCACATGATTTATCGACGGTACCGGGCACGGGATTTCCCTCACCGACTTCCGAAGCACGATGCATCAATCGAAATACCGGGTCCTGTGCAACGGCGCGGCTGCTGCAACACAACAACGTAACGGCTGCTAACGACACCACGATAACGAGTCGTTGGACCGTTGCGTGAACCGGTTGATGAGATCGGGATTGAATTTTCATTTTACATTCCGTCGAAGTCAAGTCGTTCGTTCCCGACTGTGGCAATGATGCACGGTTATTGCCTTCCTTGTTCAAGTAACGGCGCAACCTGCTGCAAATACTCTTCACCCGACAGGACCGGCGGGAGTTTTGGACCGTCGGGAAGCAACGGCTCGAATCCCGAAACCAGATCAAATGGCCGTTCCAATGAACCGCCCGCGTTGAATCCGGTTTGCCGGGTTTGTCCACTCGTTGAATCCCCAACGCCCTGGTTCCACATCGCGTTTTCATCACGTGATCCATCTGGTTCGACCGCTCCACGAACGGGTCGCGTTGTATCATTCAAACGATTTTCGAATTCTTGATTGTTTTCGAGGTATTCCATGTCCGGCAGCGTCGGCAGAGGTGCCGGTAGCGGGTCGGTGACCGGAGCCAGAAAATCAAACCCGGGCGAACCCGCTTCTTCCGGAGTTGGCGTTCGTGAACCGATTCGCACAATCGCAACCGCACGCCCGAGTTGCCCGGCAACGCCGAGTGGATCGGTGGTTCCGTTGACTTGAATTGCTGGCTGATCATCACGCGGTTGTTGCGCGAAGGGCAGGGCCTTTTCCGGATTTTCAACGTAGATCACTTTCGTAACCAGTTTCCCCCGGATCGCTTTTTCGAGATCATCCTGACTGAGTACGATCTGAATCGGAAACTGTGCTTCGAGGCCGGGCGGCGGATACATCCGGTCGAGCAACTCGATGGAGGGATAGACTTCCGCGCCGAATTTCAACGGGATGTGTGAAACTTTCAATCGGTACGCGTAACCGATCATCAGCCCGACATTGATGTCGGATGACGTTGCCGCTTGCAATCCCTGGCCCGTCCACATGCTGAGCAGCGAACCTTCGGGACCGAGGATATGAACCGGTTGTACATATCCGGCAAGGTTCTGGTTCGCCAACACCGCATTGCGCCCTGCGACACCCGGTGGATTGTCCGATGTCTGGAGCGGATGATTCCAGCGATGTTCCTGGAACCCCAACGCGAACGTTGCGCTTAGGAGCACGGGTGCCGCCAGCAGCAGGATCAATAGTCTTTTCATCGGCTTGTCTGCCTGATTCATGGTCGTGTTTGAAACGACACGAGCCGCAGTCGCCAGGGGCTGCACGCGGCTCGTGTTTTTTTCATATCAAGTCACCGGACCTAAAACGCTGCTGGCATTTGTTCGCACACGGCGTCGGTTGGCTGGTGTCCCGCACGTTACCGCTGGCGGAATCCGCCCGGCAGCTGTCCCGGAGGGCAGTTCGCGGGCAGTTGCCCGTAAACCTGATCCGATGGCGGCTGAGTGTTATAGTGCGGCGGACGCATGGTGTGTTCCTGAATCAGAACCTTGTCGGCCGGACGAGGATACGTCAGACCCGGTTTCTGCCGGAGGTGAACGTTTACATTCGGCGTCGGTCCCGGGATCTGCATCGCCGTATGGTTGTGCATGCTGTAGTTTCGTAAGCCTGCAGGTCCACCAAGTGGAATATGCGGCGGGCCGGGCAGTCCGATGTTCGTTCCAACCGACGGCATTCCGTAGGCAGGTCCGTTGACTCCGGAAATGTATCCCCGTGATCCTGATCCGCCCATTCCACCGCCGTAAGGCATGGCACCGGCGGCAAGTTCCGGATCAAGTCCGGGAACTTCGAGGTCCTTGTTACCCATCCGGACAATCGCCAGAATCGTTCCGCGACGGTCGGCTTCCACGATCGGATCAACACCCGGATCGAGCCGTGTACTGACCAGCGTATCTACTCCAGCCAGTGCCAGTTCCTGATAGTTGGGATCTGGAACGTAAATGACTTTGGTGACAAAGTTGGCTGCAACGACCTGATCGAAGTCCTCGTTGGTGAACTGGACTGGAATCGCTGCGTGAGCCAGATAGGCGGCGGTGCGCGGAGAGGACATTCCAACCTCAAGCGTCGGATACAACTCCATTCCCGGACGGCCGTCAATGTTTGTTACTTTCAGGCGATAGATTCCACCCTGTGCAAAATTCTGACGGCCCGGAACTACCAGAGGAGACGAATCATAACGACCGATCCCCGTGACATCCCATGTGACCTGCATCAGTTCAGGTTTGCCAAACAACACCTGAACGCTCTGGTTTGCAACGGCACCGAAAGGACCATAGGCGGCAAGGCCACCGGCTGGACCACCGCCACCGCGTGACGCAGAAGCGGTCAAGACACCCGGCCCCGGTCCGCCAACTCCAGGTCCCGGTTCCATCAACATGCGGGCCGGCGGCAAATTGTTACTGACGGGAATTCCCGTTCTGGCAACTGGCACCTGGCAACCGGTGGCGAACACGGCGAGTGCAAGCATCACCAGGCCCGTAGAAATACGTGCAGACATCAGATTCCCCCCTAGGAATTAAGCTCCGGATCGAATCCGGTGCAAACGTTGCCGCATGCTCTCATGCGACTTTAAATGTTTCAATGGACAAACAAATCGACATAGACCCGGTTACAAGCCGTTTCTAGAATGCAGCGCCGCGACGGTATTGCCCTGATGAGCAATCCAGCTCAGCCACGGTCAAACAACCAGCCGGAAATTTCCAGTCGGTCGTCTGCATTCCGCGCGACAGTCAAAACGTCGCGCTTCGATGCACGATGTTTAACTTGCTTTTCTTTTCATTCGTTGTTCTATAGTTCGGCGCGGAATAACGCGCTTCTTTGGAAAAATCCGCACATCCGTTTCATGAAGCTGGAATTACCTTTAGCGCTCGTGTTGATAGCAGCAGGATGCTGGCTGTGGAGTCAGCACCACGATGCCCGGATTCCACTCTTCGGTGAACGACCCGACGCCGTTGACTCGGATGCAGTTGAAAACGATGAAGATCAACTATCGAATCAGCTAGCGAGCCAACCGGCCATTCAAGACGCTGCGATTCAAAACGGAAACAACGACCACGAAAGAAAAGACGACACTGCAAGCAATCTAGCGGGGCAGGGCGGATCAGCTTGGTTTGCCGATCCCGATGCCCGACAATTGGTTGTTGACGCCGCCGAGTCATTAACCGATTCGATGCCATTCACTTCTCGGGTCCGATTTGAAACCCGGATGTTTGAGAATGAGTTCAATGCTTCGGGGAGCTATGCGCATCAAGGACAGGGGACGCGGAAATCAAAACTTGAACTATTCAGCGGCGCAACGTCCAACGTGTCACGACTGACTCAGATTTGCGACGGCCGGTTCTGCTACCGCATTTTTGCGACCGGAAAAACGACGCCAACAGCCGCCGAATCGGAACCCGGTTCTTCTGATTCGGGTGCTGAGCGGGCGGGCTCGATCAAGCAAATTGAAGTGGTTGACCTTGATCGACTTCACAAAGCGGCCAACGCCGGACGGTTGCCTCCATCCCGCAGTGCCGGCAGCCCGGGCGGTTGGATGGCGACTGGCGGATTGAGCAGTCTGCTCGAACATCTTTCCCGCTCGTTCAAATTCGCTCCTGCGTATCATTCCAGGTTGGGAGATGTTGAAACTCTGGTCGTACGTGGTGTCTGGGACGAAACGATGCTGCGCACGTCGCTGGCGGGTCAGATTGAATCCGAATTACTGGTACCTGAAATCAACTGGATGAATCTGCCGGACCAGGTCCCTCACGCAGTTGAACTGACGTTTGGAGCGGATGATTTCTTTCACCTGTTTCCCTACCGGATTGCGTTCCTTCGATTCGATCCGTCACAGCGCGATTCCCGGCAAGGTGTTCCCGATCAGCCAATGACAACCATTGCGATGCTGGAACTGTACGACGTCACCCGGCTCAATTCGATGGACGATTCGGTATTTCAAATTGACTTGGCAGACGTCCAGGCCAACGACATGACCGCGAAGTACGTTGCCCAGATGAACCAGCGACAGGAGGTGTCGGCAGGCAATCAACCGGTCGCCAATCAGGCTGCGGGCAATCGAGCAGAATCCAATCAACCGGCTGGGCAGCGCGATTCATTGTTTGCACCCGCATCGTTTGCATCGCCGGACAATTCTATCGGATCTGACGGGAGCGGCGACCGGTAACGGTACCGTCTCACTATGCGAGCAGTTGTGCAACGAGTCAGTTCATCGCACGTCGAAGTGAATCAAAAGACGGTCGGTCGAATCGAACACGGATTGATGGTGCTGATTGGGGTGGAGCAGGGCGATTCAGAAAACGACGCTGCCTATCTGGCCGAAAAAACGATCGGGCTGAGAATTTTTGAAGACGACGACGGCAAGATGAACCGGTCGTTGATCGATACCGGCGGTGCCATGCTGGTCGTCAGCCAGTTCACCTTGCTGGGCGATGTTCGTAAAGGCAAACGCCCTGGCTTTTCAAGAGCTGCCTCGCCCGATGTTGGCAACGAATTGTATCTTCATTTTGTTGAACTGGCTCGGTCCAAAGGCATTCATGTTGAGACCGGAATCTTTCGCGCTGACATGCAGGTCCATCTGGTGAACGACGGTCCGGTGACGATTCTGATCGACAGCAACAAGACGTATTAGCGGGATACGCTTCCAGCTTGTAAAACGGAATTTATTCCGTTCCGCAATCTACGATCGCTCTGGTCGGTTTGAATTCCGATCTGCGTCGCCTCAACGATGAACGTGTTCCATTTCCGCAAACCGGTTCAGCACCCAGTCACGCGCATCCCATGGAATCTCCAGCGGCGCTTGGCCCAGATAAGTCATCACCGAGGCATCGCTGGCGATCAGGACTATCAGAAACACCAGTTTGCCATACGTTGCGATGTTGACCAGCTTGCTCGAGCCGAACAGTTTCAACGCCGTACCAAATGATTTCTTGACACGAATTGTTTTGCCTTGCCAGTCAACGGCGTAGACTTCATCGAGGATAAGATGCGAGACGAATCCAATCACGACTGCCCAGGCTTTGAATAGCCGGATGCCCAGTTCGGGCGAAAGGCAAACCAGGAACGTCACCATCCCGGCGATCAGCGCCGCAGGAATCGAATGCCACATGCCTCGGTGCCTGGTAAACCGCTTGAAGATCGCCCCGATTCCAAACCGGATGAATACATATATCACTCCAGAGATGAAGACCATGTGTTCGGGTGTCATCCCGAGACATTCACATCGATCAAGCATCAGCATCGGAACGATTACCGAAACGAAGGAGAGCATCTCGCGTTGAGGGATTCCGGAGTTACTGTCCAGGTCCGGAAGCATGCCCGCCACGCTGCAAAGTGCTCCGGCAACCAGGCAATGCATCACGGGAACATCAAACACCTGATTTGCAGCGACGGCATAGCCGACGCCAAGTACGGTGCTTGTCGTAATGTGAGTTTTGAAATCCGCCATGGTCGCCGTAATGTCAGGTAGCTTTCGTGTCGCAAACGGCGTTTGAAACAACCGCTTTGCCGAAATTGATAGATCATCCCGACGAAGCGACCAAGCCCAATCGCCGCCTCGGTGCAAAACGACATCACGTTCGACGGGTCACAATGGTTCGCTGCAAGTTCGGGATTGCGGGGAATTTCTTTTTCAAACCCGCCCATTGTCCGGATTCTGATAAACGAACTTCTCACCGGTCGGCCGCAAACGAAACAAAGGGCAGGGGAGTGTTCAAAAAATTCGTTGGTTGCAGTTGATACGTCGCTAGGGGTTGTGGACGAGGCTACGATTCCTTGCAGTGCCTCAGAGCTGGGACTCATCGCTTCCTCCACGACAGCCAACCCTACCTGCTAGCAAAGAGCCGCTGTCGCGCGCGGCTAGCAAAGCATTGATCCAGACTCGAAGTTAGGCGGCTAAGTTAAATAGTGTAGGTCTTGTCTTGCCTGCACCTGACCGGATTGACTAGAGTTCTCCGCGCGGAGTGCGCGAATGCAATAAACAATAGTTGTAGCGTTCGTGCGTTGATATGACTCATTGTTGTTGTGATCTACTCAGGAGAAACGAATGTCACCTTATGACATATTCATGCTGATCATTTTCCTTAGCGCGGTTTTATTCGGCTACTGGAAAGGACTCGCGTGGCAGATCGCATCGATGGCGTCCATCTTCATCAGCTACCTTGTCGCTCTGAATTTCAGCGCGCCGCTTGCCAGGTTCATTGGCGTCGAAGCGCCGATGAACAAGTTTATCGCGATGTTGATTTTATTCCTGGGAACGTCGTTGATTGTCTGGTTGATTTTCGGACGCGTGCGCGAGTCAATCAAGAAAATGCATCTTAAGAGTTTCGACCGGCAGATTGGTGCTCTGATGGGTGCGGCCAAAGGCGTGTTGCTTTGTATGGTGGTAACGATGTTCGCTGTCACGCTGCTTGGCGACAACACTCGCGCATCGATTTTCTATTCCCGATCAGGCGGATACATCACGCGTGGAATCGACAAACTGACTTCGATGGTTCCACAGGAATTTCACGGAGTCATCGGTCCCTATATTGAACGTTACGAAGCGGCGTTGCGGGACGGCCAGAGTCAGCTCCAAACTCCGGGCAACCCGAACGGCAGTTATGCAGGCAATCCAAACGGCGGCCAGACTATGCCAGCCGGTTACTCTTCCAATGCAAATCCCAATAGCGGAAACTCCACTGGCGGAAATATTGGTAGCGGATCGCCCTACTCCAATCCGGCTGGCGGAGTGAATTATCAATCGAACCAGCCGAACTACGGAAGCCAGCCGGGCAACAATCAACAGACCGGTGGCTATCAGGATATCCCCGGTCAATGGCAGCAGCCGGCGAACAACAATCAATGGAGCAATCAGTCAGGCAACAATCGGAATTCAAATTACGGAACGCCGTGGCCAAACCAGCAACAATCGCCTCAATACTATCCGTCCGGTTATCAGCAAAATTCCGGATACGGCAATCAGCCACAAAGCGGTCAGTACTCAAATCAACCCGGTGCCATCCAGCCAGCGCCCAGTCAGCAGACACAGCAATCGGGCCAGCTGCCGTACGTGACTCAAGGTGAAAACGGTCTTCCTCAATTCAACTATTCGATCAACACCGAAGACCTGCTCAAGCAGGGTGCCGAAGCGATTGGCAACGGTGCTCGATCGGCGATCGAAGGGCTGCTTGAACCTGCGCCCGCGCCGCAGCGATAATCGGATACAGGCAACTCTGCGAATGGGACCATAGATGCAACCCACGTTAACCGAACATAAGAAACATTATCGGACGTTGGCAAAATCAACAAAACACAGGAAACCCCATAAAAAATAACGACAGTATCCGCGTATTGTTAGCAGACACATGCGAAATCCAGCAGATGCCAACGGTCCGCGGTTCAACTTTCAAGCCTCGTCCACGCAGCGTTGTGTTTTGAAGACTTCACAGCTGCTTCGATAAACGCCATCCCCTGAACGCCGTCATCGACCGTTGGAAAATCGTATCCGCCGTCGCGGGGATAGGTTCCGTCGATTCGATCGGCAATTGCATCAGCGACGCCGAGATAGACATTCGCGAATGCTTCGATGAACGCTTCTGGATGTCCGAACGGCAGCCTCGTATTCTGCCCGCAGACTTTACCGTTGTAGACGTTTCCACGGCGATGAATCTGTCGCGGCTGTTCCGCAAACTTGATAATCAGCTCGTTCGGATGTTCCTGATGCCATTCGAGCGACGCGTCGGATCCGTAGACGCGGATGTTCAGGTTGTTTTCGTCGCCGGTGGAAATCTGCGAAGCGTACAGCACTCCTTTTGCTCCGCCCTTGTAACGGATCAGCATGTTGCCGTCATCGTCCAGCGTTCGACCGGGAATGAACGTCGTCAGCTCGGCAGCAAGCTCTTCGATCTCCAGGCCTGTAATGTATCGGGCAAGGTTTTCCGCATGGGAGCCGATGTCGCCGATACAATTTGAGACGCCCGAAACCGACGGATCCATTCGCCAGTTCGAAATCGCGCTCTCTTCGTTTTCTTTTAGAGCGGTAATCGCGTAGCCCTGTGGATACTCGGCGACGATCTTGAGAATCCGACCGAGTTTTCCATCTGCGACCATCGCGCGGGCTTCCTTGACCATCGGATAGCCGGTGTAGTTGTGTGTCAGCCCGAATATCAGCCCGGATTTATCGACGATCGCCTTCAGCTGTTTTCCCTGATTTAGTGAATAGGCGAGCGGCTTTTCACAGATGACGTTGATTCCTTCTTCGAGAAATGTTCTCGCAACGTCAAAGTGCATATCGTTGCGGGCGACGATGCTCACGAAATCAATTCGTTTGTCCTCTCCGAGCCCGGATTCTTTTTCCGCCATCTCGGCATACGTTGCATAAACGCGGGATGGATCGAGGAACAGGTCTTCGCCCGACGCCCTCCCCTTTTCCGGATCGGAAGAGAACGCGCCGGCAACCAGTTCAATTCGACCATCCAAAGCAGCAGCCATCCGGTGGACCGCGCCGACAAACGCGCCGCGACCGCCTCCCACCATTCCCATGCGTAATTTCCGGTTCATTGATTCTCTCAGTCTGTCTTCACTTGATGTGTTGTGTTTCGGTGATACCTGTGTTTTTACCGAGAAGCCGGGGCTATCGCCAAACGGCAGTCCAAAGTTTGGCCGCCGTAGAATATTTGCTCTGGCTACATTGAAACCGGCGTTCCTGATTCGGCTGATTGGTAGATCGCATCAATAATCTTCATCAACGACAACGCCTGATCGGGTGTGTTGAGCGGTTGCTCGGTTCCTTCAATCGTTCCGACAAAGTTGGCGGCTGAGCGGGAACGACCCATGTCTTCACATGGCTCAACTTCGATCGTCCGGTCAATCGAATCACCGCTGTCCTGGTAGTAAATCTCGCAGGAGTCGATCGCCGTATCGTCGAGGCCGTCGGTGCCGAACAACCGTTCGACTTTACCGCCGGCCTTGGTCCCCTGGAAATTCACCGAAACTTCTTCACGTTTCACAAGCTCTGCCCACGAGACCTGCAGCGACAACGCCTGACCCGTCTTGAACGTGACGAATCCGTGTGCAGCGGATTCCACGTCGGTTTTTCCGTCCGCGTTGTCAGGAATTCCCCACGGGCCCTTAAACGAAGGATCAGTAATAAAGTCGTCAAACGTGCGACCAAGTACATGCGCTGGTTCCGGATAACCCATGAAGTACATCGCCAGATCGACCATGTGCAGTAAATCGATCAACGGCCCGCCACCCGCCATCGATCGAGTTGTGAACCATCCACCAAAACCGGGAATGCCTTTGCGGCGAATCCATTTGGCTTGGGCTGAATTGATACGACCGACGGTGCCGTCTTCGATCAGTCCCATCATGGCGTACGATTCCGGTCGCGCGCGGTTATTGAAGTTGAACATCAGATGTTTGCCGGCAGAATCTGCGGCCACGATCATCTGCTCGACCTCTGCTGCATTGATGGCTGGCGGTTTCTCGCAGAAAACATGCCTGCCGGAGTTCAGGCACTCGATCGCCAGGGGAGCATGAAATTTGTTAGGTACGATAATGCTGACTGCGTCGGCTCCTGATTTTTCCAGCATTTCAGCGACGTCGGAAAAGGGAGTTGCATTCCATTGGGCAGCAGCAGTTGCTGCAGCTTCTGCATTCATGTCTGCGATTGCAACCACGTCGGCACCCGCTTTGACAAAACCTGCGGCGTGATACTGAAGCATCCCGCCAGCTCCGACGACTGCAACTTTTGTTCCCATGTTGTTCAGCTTTCCAGTTCGTCGATATTGTTCAGTGATTCCTGCCGGGCCCGGAGAGCCAGCCATCAGAATCCAAACCGACCGTTTTAGCAAATTTCGAGCACGCGGTGAATTCGCCGGTCTCTCGCTGACGCTTTGGTGTTCGTGTTCTTGTGTGCGGCGGGAATTCCATTGACCGCCGGTGTGGCGAGATTCTGCGTCCCTGCTAACGCGGCGGGTTTCCGTGACTTGCTTCGCTTAGGCTCGACACTCATCAAGGAGGGTGCGCAATTCTTCACCCTCCCGCCGGGAGGGTCGGAGCCTAAGCGACGGGGAGGGTTTTATTTGGTGAGGTCCCAGCTGGATCAGGACTCTCTGGCAGTACGCCAAGACACACCGCGCTGTCCACTGCTCGCCACGCAATCATAAGGCGTGCCGAACGCAAACTTCAGATTGTCATGACGGCCCGGTTAATCACTCGCTGCATCGCTGGCATAACTCGCCCAGTACCGGGTTGGAATCATCGCGATCGCAGCTGTGAAAATCATGATCGACCAGAAGATCGACACGTAGAACATCTTGCCCTCTTCGCTGTCCGAATAGGCGTGCAACCCGACGCCCATTTCATTAACAGCGATCCATGACCACATCGTGAACACGTTGCCGAGCACGGCCAGGGCCGCAATACCTCGCGCCCGCACCAGTCCCGCCCAGCGCGCGTGCAGCACGACGGCATTCCAGAGTACGATCATCAAGGCTCCATTTTCTTTTGGATCCCAGCCCCAGAATCGCCCCCATGAATCGTCTGCCCACAACCCTCCAAGCACGGTTCCGAAGAAACTGAAGAACAGTCCGAAACAAACGATGCCGTAAATGACATTGCCCAGCAGTTTTCGTTGCTCGCGATCAAAGGCAGGCGACAGCATCGAGGCAACGATAAACGTAACGCCCAGCATGCCCGCGACCAGCGTCGCAACGTAACCCATCGTAACGCAAACTACATGCGTTGAGAGCCAAAATTGCGTGTCGAGTACGGCAACCAGTACCGTAAACGAATCGCCATCGCTGATTGTCATCGTCCACGCCCACATCAGCGTCAGGAAACCGACCAACGATCCGACCAGATTGCCAACGCCGCTGCGCGTGATCCACTCAACCGCAACCGCGAACACGATCGAGATCGTGGCTACAAACAAAAACGTGGTATACAGGTTTGTGATGGGCGGCCGTCCGGAGATGAGCACACGAGCTGACATTCCGGTGACCAGAACCAGAAACGCGAGAGCCAGCAAGCCGGTTGCCGCTCGATTCAACGTCCGATTCCAGAAAACCCAGCCAAAGGCGGTCACCACGAACGCGACCAGAAAAATCGCCATCGCCAGGTAAAAGGGCGACGCACGGTTGTACCAGGATTCGAGTTTGACTCCGAACGGTTTCATTCCCGGCGGTGGATCAGCCCGAACCATCGTCAGGCATTTCTCCAGCGTGGTGTTGAATGTTTCCGCATCGCCTGCCCGGTACGCCGGTCCGAGCTTCAACAACAACGATGCGTATTCGTTATCGGGTGCTTCAACACGGGTCGCGTCAGCGCCGATAATGTCTCTGATTTGTGCACGAACTGTTTCTCGAATCTGTTGCTCCTTCGGCTCGATTTCTTTCTGAATTTTTTTCGCCACTTCCAGGGTATGCGAATCAACAATCTCAATTGGAATCTTCTTAAAGGTATCCAGGTCTGAGAGTGCTTTTGTGATGTCGCCGACGCCAGTTTTGCCAGTGATTTCTTTTAGCGTTTCTAAAGTTTCCTCGTTATTGATCATGCTCAGAATCGTGCCGCGAATCATCTTTGGAGCGACTTTGGGGTTTGTGTATTCGCGTACTGTAATCAGGTAGGCGAGAATTTCCGGATCGCTGGTTTCAAATTCGTCGTTGGCCAAATCAGCCAGCCATTGCCGGTTGGCAATACTGGCAACGGAATCCCAGGCCTTCCCGGGATCCGGGTCGCCTGTCGGGACCGCCATCGGAGCCCGGCTCGCACGGGACAGCTGAGACGCGAAGTCCAGCCGTCTGAGCACGCTTAGCTCTCTGATTTCTCCGATATCAATCATCGGAATCCGGATGCCGTCAAACCTTTCAAACAACCCGCGAACCTTCAGCAATCTCTTTTCAAAAAGCGAACCCGGATTTTTCGGGTCAATCGTCACCAGAAGTTTATCCAGTTCGGGTCGCGATGCTTCCAGTTCATCCAGTGAGAACTTCAGGCCCTTGCGGTTTTTTAGACCGAGTGCCTGTTGTACGTTCAGGTCCTCGATCCGGAACGCCTGATATCGATAGTAGCCCGCAGCCTGATACATCGAATCTGCCAGCCACCGGATCGCAGGCTCCTTATCGTTTTCATGTTCATGCTTGTAGTCATTTTCTGTTTCCGATCCGGACTCGACTAACTCAAGCAACTTCTGCGCACCTTCGCTCATCGTGCCGGTGCCTGGTTTTTTGTAGACAATCTCCTCCCGGTTGCTCAGACCGCGCGCGAGGTTTCTTGCAACTGAGTCCAGCGGTTTGACCCGGCCTTCATAGGTCACCGGCAACTGTCCCAGCAGATCCAGCCGCATTTCGCCATTGCGAACCGGTTTGCGCGCCGCCGGGTAATATTCTTTGCCAACGTAGAGTGCAAAAATCCCAACCAGAAAAACCGGTAACCAGCGTTTGATCCACGGATCCTCAATGACGATCGACTCAAAACCCTGGTCCGAGCCGCCCTGCCCTTTCTCATTGTCGAAACCAGCTATTGAATGTGCCGGGATTTCGGAGGCGTATGGATTGGCAAACTTGTCACGAATCGACTGTTCCATTCGCCGGCGTTTTTCAATAAATGCCAACAGCGTCAGTCCAAACTGAGTTGCCAGGCCAACTACAACAATCATGCAGCAGACATAGGGCACCATCCACGCGCGGTTTTTCACAATCTGTAGAACCGTTGATTCACGGCCTGCCGAGTCTTTTTCATATCCGGACTGGTAGAACGTCTCGCCGGCAAAACGCAACGGGTTGTTCATTGAGACTTCATGGTTGCTCGTTATTTCTTTTTCGCTATCGCTGAGTACGATTTTTGATATGTAGGTTTTCGCGATGCCCGTTCCCGGATAATTTTCGCTTTCGACGTCTTCAAGTTTGATGTCATACGGTTTGTACTCTGTTTGAAAACGCAATGCGAATTCCCATTTCGTGCCGTCGACGGTAATGGTGTCCATGCCATAAGCGAAATACAAACCCTGGCTGAGCAAGTAGGTGCCGAGCAGATCTCCAGAGCCTTTTTCGTAAATGCTCACATAGCAGGATGCCATATTAGATTTGTTGCCGGCTGCTGCGCCCGCGACTTTCGGCCTTTCAGTTGAGATGAAAAACTGGCCGAGTCCGTTTTTTGCGCGGGTTTCCGAGTTGGCCTTCATCGTTTCCGAGTTCGCATAGTACTCGTCGATCACAATCCGGAATGGCATATCCGGTTCATTGAGTTCAGCCCCTTCAAAAATCCTGTTATGTGGAATCGCAATCAGCCGATCCGTTTCTTTGTCGCTTCGATCAACGATCACCAGTTCGCTGGAACGAATGTCAAACGCTGTTTTCGCGGTCTGCCCTTCGTCGATCTGCATCCGCTGTTCCTGATTGGTTTGCGTCACGTAGATCTCGTTGGCCATCAATCCGGCAATTCCCAGGTGCAGCAGAACGATTCCCGAACGTCGCTGGAACAGCAGGATGCAGGCCGACAGCCCCACCAGCGCGACGATCGTTGACTGCATCAGTTGCCAGAGAATCCGCATTGCGGAATCCCCGATGAACGCGCCCTTCCCAAGCGCGAACAGTAGTACGAGAATCCCGAGTCCGATTGCGCCGAATGACCCGAGCAGAATTCGCTCCATTCGTTTTTTGCTTGCCGTCATCCGGGATCCTGCGATTGCAAACACCGATAATCCGAGAAGCAGCACCTGCATCCAGGACCAGAGCTTGGTCCATTCAGCCGGCTGTGTTTGGAATCCGTTTGGGTCGTAACGGTTGTAGACCACCATCCAGGTCATCATGATCGCGAGAATGCCAACCCCGATGCCGGCTGCGAGTCGCACTCCGCGCGCCCGAATGCGAAACCGCAGCATATGTGCAGCCGCGAGGTTGATCAGCATCGCAACCATCAGCGTCATGCCGCTGGGGATAAAGAAGCTGCCGTTGATATTCTGCAATCCGGGAAACCACTTCGGAACGAGCAGATCGCGGAAATGGACTTCGACCAGAAAATTGTGAAAGTGTTTTTGCTTGAGTTCCCAGACATCGATACGGGTCTGATCAAGCGTCGCGATCCACGTTACCAACACCGCGCCGACCAGCAGAAAAACGGTTAGCTTCAGTGAAGCGAGCGGCTCGACAATCGCCCGCAGCACGGATATCGCCTGATCCAGGGGAGAAGCGTCACTTGCAGGTAGGAGCATGTTCGGTCGTGTTCCAGTTGCCATTCGTTCCGTCCGGTTTCAATGTCGGCGATTGTTTTGGTTAGTCGCAAAAGCTGGAACGTCAATTTTACCGGAACGTGTTTGGCGTGGCGATGTTAAACACGGACGTAACTACGTGATTTGCCCGTTCGTTCCCGCGAATAAATGTCGCATCGATCGGAAAGACAAAGGGTGCAAGCTTTCGGTAAAAGCTGCGCCCTCCGGGTATCGTCTCTCTTTGGCTCGATCTGCGTCTATTCGTTCACAACCTCGCCGCCGTTTCTGGTCGACAGAGCGCGCCAGACGTCGATGTCGATATTGTCGGACTCGAACGAAGCCGATCCATCTGCGCGACAGGTGTTGACGCCACCTGAATGGAAACTGCGCGATGTCACAGCCGCAAACGTCCTGACCGTTGTGGATTTTCCTTCCTGCTGGTTAGTCCAGTCAACGTCATATTCGATGCTGCCAGTCTCATAAAGCACTTCTGTGTTTGGTCGGAATACCGTTGTAAAACTCGCCTGATGAACGCGACCGTCTACCCATTCTGTATGGCCGCTGTTCGTTTTGAAGTCGCCTCCCAGTCCGGCAACACTGCCGGGATCAACCGGAATCGCAAGATCACCACTCATTGAGGCGTTTCTGAAATAGGGTGTGTAGGCCTTCACTTCACCGTAAAACAGCGTATTGCTCGAACCGTCCAAAAATGAGCTGAAACGATATTCCTTATTCGTTCCCATTGCGCCGCTGCCTGTTTGGCCGCTTTCGGGATCAAATACAAACCACACTCCTGCATTGGCAGCGTAGTTGAGCGGATAGTGATACGGCGCACCGTCCTTGAGCCTCAACTTGTCATTGATTTCTGATGGACACAGATACATATCAATTCGGGCCGAAGGCATTCGAACCATTTGCCCACTAAGATTGATCGGAGGCGTGTCGTTATAGCCGACATCAAAATCAATTTCGCTGTAGAGGTTTACTTTTTCAAGGTAAGGAAGAATCTGAGCCTGCACGCTCCAACCATCGACGCCGGAGGACGTAAGCGATGCTCCGTTGGGGAGCCGCCATGACGACGGGAAATTCCCGAACGTTGATTCGTAGTTCAATGTTGCCAGACCCATTTGACGCATGTTGTTGCTGCACGCAATTCGACGGACTGCTTCACGAACCTGCTGCACAGCTGGCAGCAACATTCCAATCAGGATTCCAATAATTGCAATGACAACCAACAGTTCGACGAGCGTAAATCCGGGGCGTTTAGACTCGTTCCGCACCGTAGAAGAATAAAAAATCGCAGCTCGACTTATCGTTGGTCTTGAAGCGGAAATCTCCGAATCGGATTGCGGGGATTGCCGCGGGGGTTCCGGTGTGCATCGGGATGAAAGTGTGCCTGCGCGAAAACTCTCTCGGGTTAACATCTCTCGGATCTCCAGAGTTAGCCATGTGGGATGCACGCCGGCTTTTACCGGCGTGGCGTCTCCGATGCGTGGCTGGCTGACTCTGAAAACCACATGAAAATCGTGGCAATCACTATTCTGGCTTGCTGCGTCGTCGGGAAAGACTTCTAATTGAGAATCAATCTCAACTGCGAATTTAACGAAAAGTCGTAATATCGGCAAGTAGACGAGGTCCGGCAGGCCTGATTTGCCTGCCACCATTTCATTTGCAGGTTTATTAAGTATCTGGCTCAATTCGTCAAACGCATACAAACACGCCGTTGAACATGACCGGTCATACGCCCAATCCCGAATCAAGTCCGCAAGGCGACCTTGAAGACACGTCTGCGGAAATTCAGCCGGCAGATGTTTCATCAATGCCGAAGATCATCAGCTTCGATTCGTTGGCTCGCTGCGGCGACGAAATCTGGATCGAAAACAATGGGCAAATCTATCGCTTGCGACGTACCCGGCAGGGCAAATTGATCCTGACAAAGTGAGTGATCCTGACAAAGTGAGTGGCCTGATTGATCGACGGGTCGTCAACAATTGTGCTGCCTACTCAACAAAACGGAAGCTCTTCAAAAACGCTGCGAACTCTTCTTCGGAATCTCCAACCAGTTTCTTATCACCGGACAGCTTAAAAAACCAGTTCGTGTCGCCGCGAGTCAGCATCGTTCCGACGACCCCCTTCGTCATACCCTCATCCGGTTCAATCAATCGCAACTGGTTCAGTTCCTGAGCGTCATCGCCACTGCCGAGCATCGTCTTGCTCGTCCGCAACGCTGCTTCGGGACCGCTTAGCGTCTCCATGCCGGCTTGTCCCGACCATTGCCCGACCACATCTTCCCAGCCGTTTCTCAGGTCCATTTCGCTGACGGTGATATGAGCGGTTTTGTCGCTCTCCCGTTTTACAAATCGAGCGCGAATAAACGACATCGAACTCTCTTCTTTTTCCCAACCTGCTGGCGGAGCAAATTCGATTTCTGTCGATGCGTCGGGCGTTTCCACTGTTGGAACACCGTTTGAGCCAGCACGTTGCCCGCCCATCATGCCGCCACCCGACCCGTGTTCAAGAACCGCCATACCCGTTTCGTCGAACAGCTGGAACTCGAATCCGTTGCCCGCCAACGTCGTCAGGTCACCTTCCAATTTCGCAACCGGCGGCATGCCAATTTGCGAACGCCAGCGATTGACGTTGGATAACGGGTCGAACTGCATTGGGAACACGGTGATCGCCATTTTTAGCGGCGGCGATAACTGGTTCAGTTGCAGCGTCGCAAATCGCTCCGGTTTACCGGGAGCTTTCGCCCATCCTTCGGGCAATTCCCAGATTGGTTCATCGTCTACGAATTCGATGCTGCCAAGAAACTTCATCCATCCCGGCTCGGAATCGTTTGCTTGCTCAACCGGTCCCAGAATCTTGAAAAACCAGATACGGGGACCGCGCTCGGCGACTGCCACCACCATTCGGCTCGGCACCCTGTCCTCCGCCATTGACTGTCCATTGAGCAATTGCTGAATAAATGGCGGCGGCGAATTGAGTTCGTCCAGGCCGGATCGCGATTTCGGAATCTCATGAACCACAACTGGCTCTTTAACACGCCGGCAGCCGGTCGCGCCCGCGATGACGAACGCAACAACGGCCAGGATCGCGGCGGTGAAAACAGTGGTCTGCGATGGTAGCTTATTCAGTTTCATAACAATTCAATGCACACATGTTGCTTCAGGCCGGAAGGATGACACCCGAACAGCTGCCGAAACCGATCCGCCGGTGCGACCCGGTCTCGCAATACCCGGTGATTGTCAGCTGATCGCCGTCGGCCAGGAATTTTCTCTCCTCGCCCGTCGGTAATTTGATCGGCGTCCGCCGGGTTCCCGGAACCGGGTTGTCTTTGTCGCCGTCCCAGGTCAGCTCCATCAGGCAGCCTCGTGACTCTCGCTCAGGGCCGCTGATCGTGCCGCTGGCCATCATGTCGCCCGGTCGCAGGTTGCAACCGTTGCTTGAATGGTGCGTCAACATTTGAGCGATCGTCCAGTACATGTTGGTGAAATTGCCGCGACTCAGCCGGACCGGCGCGATTCCTTCATTCCGCATTTGTTCCGACGCAAGAAAAACCTCAAGCTGAATGTCAACGCCGCCATGCGTCAGGTTCTCCGCACTGGATAGATAATCGAGTGGCAACGGGTCGCCGTCCGGTCGCTCAAGGGCCGGTACACGGAACGGCGCGAGCGCCTCCATCGTGACGATCCACGGCGAGATGGTTGTGTTGAACGACTTGGCAAGGAACGGTCCGAGCGGCTGGTACTCCCACTTCTGCATGTCGCGGGCCGACCAGTCGTTGACCAGCGTCAGCCCGAACAGAAAGTCCTCCGCGCGATCGATTCCGATTTCCGTACCCAGTTCATTACCTTCAGCAACAAAGAACCCGACTTCCAGTTCATAGTCCAGTAACCTGCACGGCTCGCGAACGGGAAGACTGTTTTCGTCGATCGGGTTCTTCTGGCCTGTCGGACGCCGGACGTCCGCCGGACTCGTCACAATACTCGAAGCCCGGCCGTGATATCCGATCGGAATGTGTTTGTAGTTGGGCAATAGCGGATTGTTCGGCCGGAACATGCTGCCGATATTGGTGGCGTGAAAAACTGAAGCATAGAAGTCCGTATAGTCGCCGATCTGCGCGGGCAGGCAGAGTTTCACATCCGCTTGTCCGACGAGTGCTTTTTCCACCTGTGCCCGATCAGCCGTTGAATCCGATTTGAGCAACCCGCTGATCGCTTCCCGCAGAGTTCTGCGATCCGCTACCGGCAACGCCATCACTCCGTTGAGTGTTTCGCCGCACAGCGCCTCTTTGAATCGCGCTTCGATTAGCCCTGACTCCACACACACGCGGAGATTCAAGATCCGGTCGCCGATTCCAGTTCCAACCGACGCGCTACCGTCGCTTTCAAAAACACAGTACGGAAGATTCTGGATCGGAAAGTCGCTATCGGGCTCGTTAGCGGCTTCCACCCACGAAGTCAGTTCGCGGGAGTGCGTTTCGTTAATTTGGTACATCGCAAATCTAACTTGGTGATTCGAATGGGTTGCTGAACAAGAGAACCAGCAATCAATCTTACCCGCAGTCGAAGCCCGGTTGGAGTGGGCGGAATCGGGCCGTTTACGAAATGCCTGTACTCCCAATGGAAGCAAGCTCACTGCGACAAAATTCCGCATGCAGACCGAGGCGAGTTTTCGGAAACGTGTGCAAAAAAGGAAACCCGCCGCGTGAGCAAGGGCCCGCGTACAGCGAGACAGTTGCGGTCATGGCGGCTGGAAGCCACCGCTACAACCCACCGATCAGTTCGCGCAATTCGGCGCGCGGTTCGTCAAATGAACACGAGCCAAATGAATGGGCGAACAGGCGGCGGACCGCTTTGATTCGCATGGCTGACATGGAGGTTCCGCAAACCGTCAGCGTCTCGCCATCGAACTGAAAATCGTCTGTCGAAGTCGTTTCCAACACCCGCATGATCTGCGATTCGGAAAATCCGTAGGCGAATGCGCCGCACATCGCCGCGAATACATTGGCAAAACCGTGCATCACACCACGATCCGCATCCTTTTCGTAGGTCAATGCGAACTCACCTCGAACCGGATGATGCAATCCCGCTGTTGCTTTCAAACCGAGCATGTTGTCTGCGCAACAATAAATGAACCTCGCCACCTGTTCCACGGAAGGGATCAGGTCTGATGTTACGCCACCGGTTCGTATCTTGGCGAAAAACCGAGCTTCGTATTCGGAGCAATTTTGTCTGGCAATCGCGTTGATCAACCGGCCTGGATCATCCGAGTGAGGCAATTCAATAAATACGCTCAGCCGGTCGTTGCGTAGTCGGGAAATTGTCTCACCAGCATTCGCCTCCGTCACGGCCTTGATCTCAATTGCGTCAATCACGGCCGTGCCGCCTGCGTTTTTGCTGTTGCCATCGGCGTGTCGCTGATTGAACTGGCGAATTCCCGACATGCCGAAATCAAACGCCTGTTCAATCGCATCCACCGGAGCAACGAGTGCACTGATTCGCCAGGGAGTCCCGCTACTCGAAAATTTCGGCTGAGCAAGTTTTTCGAATTCGGCCAGCCGCGCGGCGGGGATGATCAACCGCGCCAACATCGACGAATCACCTGTGCCGGCAACCCGCCCCTCAACGTAGTGCGCAAAGTTTGAAATGACTTCCGGCATCGGCAGGCCGGCAGGCGGGAAAAGCCCCGCGTAGTCGATTAGCGATCGTGAAAAACATTCCAGCGCCGTTTCTGGAGAGGTACAGGAAATAGCAGCAGATTTTTCCGACATGAATCGCCAGGTTGAAAAAGGTTGCGAACAAGTAAACCAGTCGTTGCGAACAAGTTGGCAAGCCGTTGAAATAAGAAAACGAGCCGTTGCAATCAATGAGTGGAATGCATCGTACCCGTGACTAGTTGCCGATGTTGAATAGATCCAGGAAGAACGGCAAAACACCCGTACTGACGACCGAACCTTCAGGCAGCCACATGTTGCGACAGATGTCGTAGGCAATCATGCCACCTGTGCAAAGCAACGCTGCCACGGTTACCAGCGACAACGTCTGCCAGATACTGAACGGCGCTTCGGGAATGACCGGAGCAGCACCCACGCCCATCGGAGCCAGGCCTGCGTTGGGGTCACCGTAACCCGCACCGCCGAATCCGTCGTCATACATCCCGCCGCCGTCTTCGATCATCGCCGGTTCAGCAACCATGTCGGCATCGCCGAGCATTGTGGCTGATGATTCGTCCGCGTAAATTTCTGAATCCTCAAGTGCGATCACCTGCGATCCGCTGGTGTCGTCGTCAAAATTCTCCTCCAGCGGCGTCAGGTTGAAATCATCTTCCTGCATCATCGTTTGCGCAGCCATATCGGCAGGGTTTTCCAGCACGATCATGTCGTCGTCGGGAAGTTCGAGCGAATCGATGTCGGATCCGCCAACTGCGAAGCTTCCTTCATCCAGCGAAATGCCGCTCTCGTTTGCCGACAGGTTGATACCGCTTTCCATCGAATCGAAGACCAGTTCGGAACTGGAATCGCTGTCTTCCATCACGCCGCCGCTGTCCTCAAAGTCGCTGCTGAGCGCGGCGCTGTCGAAGGATCCGCTTTCGCCCAGCGATAGATCGTCGGAAAACAGGTCGTCTTCGGATAGCAGCATATCATCGTTGTCGGCCAGCATCTTGCTGGTATCCGACGGGCTATCTCCGGTCCCTGCTTCCACCTCATCCAGCAGGTCGCCGGTATCTTCGGCCGCGAGTTTCTTGCTGCTGCCGGCAGCATTTTCCAATGAACTGCTCCCAAACGAAAGCGCGTCTTCACTGTCGAGATTGATTTCGCCGCTGTCCTGAAGATTCAACTCCCCACTGTCGTCGAATCGCATGTCCTCCACACTCTCCTGCAAGTGCAACAGGTCGTCATCAACGTCCATTGCTTTGGCGAGATCGCTGGTTTGACGCGATTTGATTTCGACCGATGAATCGTCTTCGATCAAGTCGGACGAAGACTCCTGGATCAGTGTTGTTGCTGAATCCTCGCTGAGCATGTCGTCATCGGGTGTGCCGGAAACCGGTTCGTCCAGGAGTGGGTCTCCAATGATGGAATCACCCGGTCCTGATCCAATCGAGAGTTGTGAATCTGCCAGGTCGACATCGGAGCTCCCGAGTCCCGAGCCGAGATCGATTCCCGACTCGCCCGCGAGGTCGATCACGGAATCAGAAATATCGACAATCGGCGAACGGTTGATTTCGATTTCCAGTTCCGTAGCGACGCGTTCCAGTTCCGACATTTTGAACTTCCACGACATTCCGTCGCGATAGCCGAAAATTTCGTTGTTGGAACGCAGCTCTGTCAGTTTCTCAACCGACAGTCCGAGAATATTCGCCGCTTGTTCCATTGGGATCAGTGGGTTTGCCATCAGCTTCGGCTCCGTCTTTGTTAGTTTCGCATGGCAGACACAGGTGTTCCGTCTGCCCGGCGTGTTCGTCGGTGTGGGTACGAGGCGTGAATTCAATTCGTTGGGGCGGTCGAGTCATGGAAGCGGATGACCAAAAGCGCATTCGCCGGGATTCCCCATCGTATCCAGGCGTTGGTTGCATCTAGACCTTGCTCAATTCTAAAAGCGGGGTTTGCGGATTCAAGGCTTGCGTACAAGGACCCTGTGAAAATCGGCAAAGTATCGGCGATTATCGAGCCTGCTGTCAGTCGGAACGATATTTACCGCTTTCAACCCTCACAATCGGTACACGCGTCCAGCGCGGCCCTGCCCTGCCGGATCCGTCTGCTACGGAATCAAGCAACAAAGGAATCGGCTAACTACTGGCACTGCGGTAACTTCCCAGCGATTGTTTGAAAATCCAGCGGCTGGCGAGCAAGCTTCCGGCCGCCGCGAAAACGGTGAACACGGCCAGCCAGATCTCCCACGTTTTGAACGGCGTGCCCAGGGGCTGCGCGAGAACCCTTGCCGGAACGTTGGACACGACCAGAATCGGAATCAGGAACGTGAACACTCCCCACAGCGACCAGCCGACGGCACTCCGTTGATAGATTTCCATCGGGTATCGATAGAAGTTCGTGATGTAGAACCAGAAGTTGCTCAGATGTTGATTGCGACCAAGCCAGATGCTGCTCGAAGCCAGCACGATCATAACGCTGTACATGATCATCGCGCCACACATCAGAAAAAGCAGAAACGCGAGCACACCCAAAACAGAAACACTTAATCCCTTGCCGGGATCGAGTGTCAGCTGCCGAGAGTAATAAACGATCAACACCAGCCCCAGCAGTCCGTTCGGAAGTGCGGCCCAATTGACGCGCGGGAACGAAATCAGAAACTGCGTATCGATCGGCTTGAGCAAAGCGAAATCCAGGCGACCTGTGCGAATCAACTCGCTGAATTCCTGAGCATTGGCCATCACGAAAGTCTGGATCAGCGAATTAACGATCCATGTGGTGCCCAGAAAAATAAAGAACTCGTTTTCGCCCCAGCCCGTCCCGCGGCCGATCGAAAGCGAAGTGCTGGTTCCATAAATGATCTTGAACAGCCCGAAGTTCATGGCCGCCCACGACATCGATGTAATGCATTGCAGAATAAAGTTAGTCCGGAACGACATATCGCGCACCAGCGAATTGCGCGCAAACGTCAGAAAAACTTTCAAATAGGACGGACTCATGGTCAATTTTCAGCGTTCAAATCGCTTGCGCTTTCGTTAATTATTCACAATTTGTTATTCACTATTAAACATTCACTTCACTCATCGCAACCGTATTGTTGACGTTCGCCCGACCAAAAAAGGTTCAAGCCAGATTCACCCGCCATAGCCGCTGTACCGCTTCACGCCTTTCCGCCACAAAAACCTGGAAAGACCGATAAAGAAACAGACCCAGAAGATCTCCAGCGCCAACCCGTACCACATGTCGGCTCCCTCGACTTTGCCCAGGAATACTGCGGCAGGAAAATAGGCCAGAAATTTGAATGGCAGGAATCCGACCGCGCCTTCGATGCCGTCGGGCAGCAGCTCTAACGGAAACATGTGACCGGAAAGGAAAAAATTCATCAGCATGTAGATGAAAGCAAGCGAAGTGACCTCAAGAAACCAGAATGAGATCAGGCCGATGCAGGCTTCCATAAAAAAGCCCAGCATGAAACTAAAAACCAGCGACAGACAAAAAACAACCTGCACTTCTGCCGGCGGCCAGCCATTTCGAAAAAATCCTCCGCATAGATAAAACACCAGCGCAAACGGCAGGGCCGCCACAAGATAGTAAACCAGCTTGTGGGCAACCCGCTGAGCCAGCAGGCAACCGACCATATCGATCGGCTGGATCAGGAACTTTTTGATCTCGCCGTCGCGGACCTGGTTGGCGATGCCGGTGGTCAGCCCGGGCATGCTGGAAAACGCGCGGCTGATGATGACCAACAGGTTGTACGCCACCATGTCGCCGAAGCCGTAGCCTGCAATCGTGCCGTCAGGTCCTGCTGGCGAATCGGCGGTTCCGGCGGTTGAGACTACATCGTAGATCGCCCACCAGAGAAAGATCTGAGTCAACGTTGGCAGAAACCTCATCAGTGTGCCAAGCATGAAATCGCCCCGGTACACCAGGCGTTCGTTGACCGAAACGCGGAAAAAAGTCCACCAGGTTGTAGCGTCAGCAAGCAAGTTAGGTTGGTGGTGTTAGTTGTTGGTTGTCCGCGATACCCTCGCCCAGGCTCGACCCTACAAGGACGGTGAAGGCTGCACCTTCCCGCTTGCAGGTCGGATGTAGTAGCGACCGGGGAGGGTTACTCGAACGCACGGCGCAATAACTTCGAATCAATTTGCAAGCTAAACGATAACGGTTTGGCTTGCATATTTCAGTCCCCGTTTCTGTCCTCCAGTTCCTGGGCGCTCGTAAATGCATCGGCAATCACTTCCTCCAACGGAGGATCTTCCACCGCCACATCGTTTACCCGGTATCGAGTCAGGATATTACTCAGTGTTTCGCCAACCTGGTCCCGTTCGACAAGAAACTTCAGCGACGGCGGTTCGGCCTTCAAAACGTTCAGTGTTGGAACAAGTTCGTTGAACGCGGAATCGTCCGGTAACTGCAATGTGACAATTTTTTCACTGCTGAACCGGTCGATAATGTCCTCAAGTGATCCGTCGTGATAAATCGAACCGTTGGCGATAATCACCACCCGTTTGCAAAGAGCGGCAATATCCTTCATGTAATGACTGGTCAGCAGAATCGTATTCCTGCGCTCTTGCTGGTAGTCCCGAAGAAACTCCTGAATCTTGTGCTGGGCAATCACATCCAGGCCGATCGTCGGCTCATCAAGGAACAGCACGTCGGGCGAATGCAAAAGCGCCGCAATCAGCTCCATCTTCATCCGTTCTCCAAGAGACAACTCGCGAACAGGCTGGCTCAGCAAATGGTCGCAATCGAGCATCTCGGAAAGTTCATCTCGCGTACGGTCAAATTCGGTTGGATCGATACCGTATATGTGTTGATGCAGCCGGAATGACTCAAGGGCCGGCAAGTCCCACCACAACTGGTTCTTCTGACCCATGACCAGCGCGAACCGGCGGCGGTATTCGTTTTTTCGTTCCCAGGGCGTGAAGCCCATCACGCGACACGTTCCCGAGTCAGGATTGATCACGCCGGAAAGCAGTTTGAGTGTCGTCGTTTTTCCTGCGCCATTGGGACCGAGAAACGCCACGAACTCGCCCTCTTCAACCTGCAGGTCGATTCCGCGAACCGCTTTGACTTCGCGATATTCCCGTTTGAACAAACCGGTGATCGACGCTTTGATCCCTTCGCGTTTTTGATAGACACGATAGGACCTGGTAAGTTTTTCAATCTCGATGATGGACATTCGGGCGATTATAGATGCGGAGCCTCAACTGCGATATCGGGTCGTAGCGGTGGCTTTCAGTCGCCGTGACCGTGATTCGTCTCACTGCGCTCGGAGTGTATCGGTGGCTTCCAGCCGCCGTGAAGGTGATGTCTCGCTGAGCTCGGGGCACTTGCTAACGCGGCGGGTTTCCTTTTCACGCGGGGGTTTCAATTCCTGCCGACAAACTGCTATCACGTCGCTTCAGCGATGGCAACCGGGTTGCTGTTCGGGATCTATCCTGCAAAACGCGCCGCATCGCTCGACCCGATCGAAGCATTGCGTCGCGTTTGATTTGGCACGAATCGATTTCGTGCGGTTGATCTAAGCACGCGACCGACGACCGCCAGCGCATGCAAAAAGCCCGACTTAGAAAGACGGGCTTGTTCTGAATCGTTGATTAACCGTGGCTATCGCCGATACGGTCCATCCAATTCTGTGTACCGTCGAACGGGTTAGCCCTTGGCGGCTTTGATCGCGCGTTGCAGGCGTGATTTCTTGCGGGCTGCAGCGTTCTTGTGAATCACGTTCTTCGCGCCTGCTTGATCAAGACGCTTTGCGGTGTCTTTGAACTGCGCTTCAGCGCCGGCAATATCGCCTTCCTGAACGGAAGCCAGAACTTTCTTGATGCGGGTTCGCAATTCGGTTTTGACCGCTTTATTCGCCAGCTGGCGAACTTTGTTTTGACGCAACCGCTTGGCTGCACTTGGATTATTTGGCATATCTTCCTGATCGCTTCTATTTCAATAGAATTTTCTGTTTGGGGATCACGTAATATTGCAATTTAGCCCGATTTTGTCCAGCGTTAATTTCCGGCTGGATAAAGGTCTTGTTAACTGCATTTGCCCAATCCGGCCCAGGCCTCAATCAAAACGCAATGAAAACCCCTAAAAACAGCCCGGAAACGGATCCCGCAAAGAACCGGACGCTCGCCGGTCAGCAGGTTCTGGTTACTCGTCCGGAGAGCAAGATTGCTGCTTCGGACACGTCCGGCTTCGCTTCCCTTGAGTCTTTGCTGGCCAAAGCCGGTGCTAAAACGACACGTCATCCGGTGATCGAAATTGCGGCGACAGACGACTCTGCGGCAATCGAAAGCGCAATCTCACGGCTTGAGCAATTTGGCACGGCTGTGTTTCTCAGCAGCGCAGGAGTTGAACACTTCCTCGCACGGTTTACCGAACGGCAGCTCTGTGAGTACCGTTCGCTACGATTGGCAGCCTTTGGTGCCGCGACCAAAGCAGCGCTGGTTCGAGCCGGTTGCAAAGTCGATTTCGTTCCCGAACATTCCAACAGTAGCTCGATGGCTAACTGCCTGATCAAAGATGAGGCCCCCTGCCCTGTCCTGTTGTTGCGTGCGAATCGCGGCAGTTCGGTGTTGGGCGAACGATTGTCGGTGGCCGGATTGGAATTTGAGGAAGTCGTGGTCTACCAAAGTGTGGATGTGAGTGTTGCAGATCCGGTCGTGCAACTCGCGCTCGAGGCGGGCGGGTTCGACTGGGTAACGATTACAAGTTCGGCAATCGCCCGCTCAACGGTAGCTCTTTTTGGTGATTCGCTACAGAAGACCCGGTTCGCTTGCATTAGCCCAACCGCCGCCGACGCATTGCGAGCTGTAGGATTTGAGCCGGATATCGTTGCCGGTGACTACAACTTCGCCGGGCTGGTTGCGGCGATGGTGAAAAAGGGTTCAGGAAAGTGAGGGTTCAGGGTTCAGAAAAAACGCAAGCGAATAACTCTGAAACCTGAACTGACACCTGTTACTTCGACAATCATCAATCAATGAGGAGTTTGGGGTTGATGATTGCCGAGTAGCGATTGTCGATTGATGAAGTTTGCATTGATGAAGTTTGCATTGATGAAGTTTGCATTGATGAAGTTTGCATAGCGACCGGCTGGAAGCGTGCGTATCTCACATCACCTCTGGAAGATCGGCAGGTAGCCGTTATCCATCTGCAACATGACGAGATTACAAGCCGTCACATAGACGGGGCCCACCTGCCCTTCCCATGATCCATCCGGTTGTTGCGAGGCCAGAATCGCCTCGTACAACTTGTCACGGAACGGCTCCCAGACGTCGCGGCTCTGTCGATAGACAACCTGCGTGTAATACAAATAGGTGTAGTGCCAGTGTCCGTATTTATTTTCCTGAATGTTGTGCAGATTTTTCTTGCAGTATTCCCACATCGTCGGAATGTATTCGCTTTCGTAGTCCCCGGCATTATAGAGCGCCGCCAGTGCAGCAGCCGTTATCGCTGCCCGTGAAGAACCGAGCTGGCTGGTGCTGTAGGAGATTCCGCCGTCCTTGTTCTGGCATTTGTAGATGTATTTTTTTGCGTCATCAATCGCCTGTCGGGGCACGACGATTCCTGCGTTTCGGCATCCACGCAGACCTTGCACCTGGGTGATCGTTGTCGATCCTTCATCAAAAGTGCTTTCGGATGAACTGACATAGCCCCAGCCGCCTTCGCCGGTTTGAGCATCGACACTGAACTGGACGGACCGTTCGAGAATTTCTGTTAACTCCTGTCGCCGGTCCATGTCCTCTTCTTCGCCGAGCACCTGGGACAGAAAGAGCATGGCGAAACCGTGGCCATAGGTGTAGCGGTTGTCGCGCTGTGGATCACCGATCAGTCCGTTGCGTCGACATTTGCTGGTCAGGTAGTCGACGGTTCGACGAATGTGTCGGGCGTACGGTCCCTGAGTTGTTGTCGATCCACTGCAAAGTAAAGCGATTCCGGCAAGGCCGGCCATGGCGGTCGGATAGGTGTCATGCGGCCAACTGCCCGAACGCGTTTGGTTCTCGCTCAACCATTTAAGCGCTTTTTCGGTTGCGGCCTGGAGATCATCATCGGGATAGCTGGCATTCGCGGGGCTGCGGAAAAGTGTGCTGGATGCTGCTTCAGCCGGAGCAGGAAACGCATGTCCGATCATTGCTTTCGCAACCAGCGCGCAGCCCGGGACACGTACCAGTCGCGTCAATACCTGGCGTCGGGAAAGGTAATGCTTCATCGCTGGCCGAACTTTCACGTCGAGAAAAGTTAACGTGGAGAGTGGCCGGATTATAACAGGATCGGCAAAAGAGGCCGAGAGAAATGTGTGGAGGGAGAGAAGTGTTCTGATGGAGTCCAGTTTTACTGCGCTAAACCTGTTCCTTGAGCGTAAACCAGCTTAGAAGCCCGAAGATCAGTGAGCAAATCACAAACACGATGTCCATAATCATGTTCGCGAAGTGGAACGGCGCGATCGCTTTCTGGCCGAGAAGTCCGAGGACGAGATCGGCAAGGAAGCTGGCAAATACAATGACGGCAATCGTCAATGCGATATAGCAAAGCCCTTTCTGCACCGGCAGTTATCCTCTAATACGCAAGTCGTTATTAAGCCGGCAGTTAGCCGCATGAATTTTTCGCAACCCGTTTCGACTCCGGGGGGAAACGGGTACCGATAGGAAACCGGCCTCCAGTATAGTTGCCTGGCCCACTGTGTCACGACGGGATTCAGCCAACAAATGGCAGTTCGCCCGGATTTAGCGAGGGGCTGCCGCCAGTATATTGTTATTCGGAAACCGTTTCAGGGGGCGTGAACCTGTTCGAGTTTGAACATGCCAGGTATGATCATTCCGGTTATACGGAATTAGCTGCTCCGCTTCGCGATCCGCGTCGCGGTCGAACCTGGCATTTTTCTGGAGCGAATCTTGAAAACGGCGGTCTATACGGGGTCTTTCGATCCGGTCACCCTCGGTCACTTGAACGTCATTGAACGTGCCGCCCGACTGGTCGATCAATTGATTGTCGGGATCGGTATCAACAGCGAAAAAGCAGGTTTGTTTGACCCGGCTGAACGAAGGGATCTGGTTAAACGGGTGACCTCCCGATTTGACAATGTCGAAGTCAGGACGTTCGAAGGTCTGGCCGTCAATTTCGTCAGGGAGTGTAATTCGCGGGTGATGATTCGGGGTGTTCGTCCTCTGACCGATATTGCGGGCGAGTTTACGATGATGATGGCGAACCGAAAGCTGAACGACGATTTGGAGACGATTTTCCTGATGGCGGACGGAAACTACACGCATGTTTCAAGTTCGCTGATCAAGCAAATCGCACCGCTTGCCGACGACGAACAGTTGGCAAAATTCGTCCCTGCGGAGATCATTCCCGATCTTCGCAAGAAGATTCCCGGCTAATCAGGATGAACCCCGCCGCGTGAGCAAGGACCCGAGCATCGCGAGTGGAAAAAGGAACCCCGCCGCGTGAGCAAGGACCCGAGCATCGCGAGTGGAAAAAGGAAACCCGCCGTGTGAGCAAGGATCCGAGCATCGCGAGTGGAAAAAGGAAACCCGCCGCGTGAGCAAGGACCCGAGCATCGCGAGACAAATAGCTGGAACGCTCCGCGCCCTTGCTCACGCGGCGGGTTCTTTTGCATTGCAAAAGCAGAGGAATTCCAAACGCAACTACAATCCACACTCAGAAATTACAAATATGCAACTCGATAAAAGTCCGGACCGTTTTCCGGTCAAGAAAAACACAAACTTTCTCGCTTTTTGCAGCGTATCTCCGCTCAATCGGATAGCCGCCGAGCGCGCCGCTCACTGTCTGAACCGTCAGGTCGAAGTCGGTCGCGGGATGATCATTGAGTATTCGGGTGACGAGCACATCGCCAATCGGTTTCATCGCAATTTTGGTCAGCTGCTAAAGACGTCGCCTGAAAATATCTCGATGACGACGAACACGTCCGAGGCAATCTGCATGATCGCCAACGGATATCCGTTCCAACCCGGCGATGAGATCATCAGCTATGTCAACGAATACCCCGCCAACCATTACGCATGGCGGCTGCAGGAGCGGCACGGTGTCAAGCTGGTCCTGTTATCCGATGTTGATCCTCTTCAGGAAGATCGGCCGTACACTCAGCCGATTCCCGGTACGTTTGCCCGGAGCTGGTCGTTTGAGGAACTCGAAGCGAAGATCACCGATCGAACGAGAATTGTCGCGCTTAGTCATGTGCAGTTTACGAGCGGGTTTGCTGCCAATATGCCGCGACTCGGTCGGATCTGTCGTGAACACGGCATCGATCTTGTGATTGACGCTGCCCAAAGCCTGGGCTGCCTGCCAGTCTATCCGGAAGAATGGGGTGTGGCTGCGGTTGCTTCCGCCGGGTGGAAATGGCTGATGGGCCCGGTTGGAACCGGTGTACTCTACACCTGTCCCGAGTTCCGCGAAAAAATTCAGATCACGATGAGCGGCGCTGACCAAATGCATCAGGATACTCGGTATCTGGACCATACATGGAATCCGCATTCGACTGGAAAGAAGTTCGAATACTCAACGGTCACGTACTCGGTACTGGACGGAATTTCGGTGGGCGTCGAGGAACTCTTTCTTCCGCATACGATGGAGCAGATTCGCGATCACAATTTTGCTCTTCAGGAACTGGCGCTGGAGAAGATCGATACGGAGAAGTACCAGCCTGTGGTCCATCCGCCCGAATCGAGATCGGGAATTTTATCGCTGATTCCACAGTTCTCGTCGGCCACCGCGATTTCCGGCGCGCTGGAAAAAGAAGGAATCGTGATTACGCCGCGTGACGGCTATCTCCGGTTTGCACCGCATTTGTGTACAACTGAAGCCGAGGTCGCAGACGCCGTTGATGCGCTGAACCGGTTGGAAATTAGCTAACAACAGCGATGTTGTCCTGCTGAATCACGGAGGATCATTCCCCGCAATATTCTGCCCACGTCTTGGGCGTTTCGTAAACCCGGACATTGTCCAGAGTTGCTGTTCCGAAGTTTCCGTTGAGCCAGTTCCAGATGGCGATCGCGATATTTTCGACGGTCGGAATCGTCGTCTCGAAATAGTCGATATCCCGGTTGAGATGCTTGTGATCGAGCCGGTCAATCACAAGCCGTTTGACCGTCGATTCGAATTGGGCGAGCGAGATCAGTTCGCTGGCCGGGGTCGTCCCGTTCTGTTGCAAATGGCCGCGAAGCGTCACAGCAATCACGTAGTTGTGACCATGCCCGTTCGGATTGTTGCACTTGCCGAACAGGTCCCGGTTTTCATCGTCGCTTAGATCAGCACAATGCAGACGATGCGACGCGGAAAATTCAAACTGTTGGGTCGTTCGGATCGTCGTTTGAGCCATCATCGTACTTCCTGATTCAGCTGGGTTTGATTCGGTGACTTCAGGATGTTCAGATCTTATTTCAAACGTCAGATGCGGGGAAACCGCCAATGTGATGGACTCGATCGCCGGTTGTGCATCACTATCATCCGTACCAGCTGACCAGCGAAGCAGGGATTCGTCATAGACGGCAGCGAGCATTTCAGCTGCCGAAAGCCCGGGTTTGTATTCGGGAATCAGCCGGTCAATCACGATCGATCGGAGTAGATCGTCGATCAGCTTGATGTTGCACAGGTACCCCGTTTGCGGGTGCGGATCACCACTGACAACACAACGTAGAACAAGGTGCGGCGCGATCAGGTCAGTTGCCGGCCATGCTGCCCATGAGTTGACTGCCTGCGGCGTAACTGGCGGACTTAGCGCAAACCGGATTTCGCGTGAGAGCTTGATCATTCACACCCCGGGCATCTTTCCGGCCGCGATGTCTTTTTCGAACTGGTCCATCATCGGCCAGTCGATCGCGCAGGTGCCGAAGTCGGCCATGTGAAGATAACCTTCAACTCGATCGATCGCAGCCTGTAATAGAGCGTTGTCTTTTTTGAAAATCGGACCGTGACTGGGCAGCAACCAGGTGACGTCGCTTTCCAGAATACGGGTCAACGAGTTCTTAAATGCGACCAGATCACTACCATGATGTGCGTCGATCGCCCCGATGCAGCCATCCTGATAGATATTGTCTCCGCTGAACAGGTACTCGTCCATTCGAAACGAAAGCTGGCTGTCAGTATGCCCCGGTGTGAGCCAGACTTCGAGTTTCAGGTCTCCAACTTCGATCGTATCGCCTTCGCTGATCAGCCTTTCAGCTTCGACGGCGGGCATCTCCATATCGATTCCCTGGGCTTCGATCAGGGCGAACGTTTTGATCCGGTCACCTCGGGAGAGCGGCTCGGCAGCTGACGGATGAGCGGCAACCTTGGCGCGAAGAATCTGTTTTGCTTTGGCCAGCCCCTGGATGTGATCGACATCCGCATGGGTCGCGATCAGAGACTTGCACTTCGAAAATGAAAATCCAATGTCGCGGACCATTTCAATGATCTCATCGACCGCTTCTTCGTAACCGATATCAATCATTACCCATTCGTCGCCATCAAAAATCAGATAGACGTTGCAGCCGAGAACATGGCCCAGCTGATGGTTGACTTCGATAATATGCGGAAAGACCGGCTTACGGGTTTGCATTGAAAGCAGCTGTAATTGTTTGGGATTTACAATATCGCATTTTAGGGTTGTGGCTGACGGTCGGCAACTCGTACAAACGACCTCTTCAACCCCGGATTGAGTTTTTGATACCGGATCTCAAATCGCTCCATTTCAGTTTGAAGTCGAGCAGTTTTTTCATCTTTTCGTTGCAGACTCTTTTGCTCGAACGATTCCTGTTCGTCGGTTTCGAATTCTCGAAAACGGAAGCTGGGATCGGCTCTGCGCCGGCGGCTTCGGCAACCATCGGGTAGAACTCCCTGCGAGGTAGCGGGATACCATCGCTGATCAGAATTGTCTCGCCCGTAATTCTCTGACGTGCGGTTGCCAGGATTGCTTGAACCGCATCGTCGCGGTGAATCAGGTTGATGTAGCCGTCCGGGTTCAATTTCGTCCAATCCCGGTCACGAATCGCTTGAAGAGCCGGAATCCGATTCGGACCGTAGATTCCAGCCAAACGAAGAATCGTCGAGCGCGAGGCAAACCGGCTGTTGGCAATTAGAGTTTCCGCCTCCAGACATGCTCGTCCACCGTCCCGTTCAGGCACCATCGACGACTGTTCGTCAACAAAACCGTCCTCGAAATTTCCATAGACTCCGGTGGAACTGATGTAAATCAGCTGGGCGGTTTTATCCGGTAGTTGCTGGAGGACGTTGGACAATCCGCCAACATAGACGTCCCGAATGTTTTCGTATTGAGTGCTGTCCATGCCGACGGAAAACAAAACGGTGTCAACAAGCGGTAGTTCTGGAAGGGTTCGGGGTTTAGTAATATCACCGCAAACCGGAGTCAGTCCCTCCAACGCCCAACTTTTCGCTCGCTCAGGCTTTCGTGTCATCGTATACGCAGTGTCTGCCTCATCGACCACAGTGTCTGCCTCATCGACCACAGTGTCTGCCTCATCGACCACAGTGTCTGCCTCATCGACCACAGTGTCTGCCTCATCGACCCAGGCACGAGCAACGGGGTGTCCAATGTATCCGCATCCAATGACCAGTCGATTCATAACAAACAATGTGAAAAGTCGAGTGTAATTTGGGGTTAGGCTGCAAAACCGGCTTCAATTGGTCGGAATTCCCACCTTCGGGATGGAACGATACACGAATCCAGATCCTAAATGCTACAATAGACAGCGGTAGTTTGCGGTGTTTCGGCAGAACCGCCATTTTCGACGCGAAACGAGGAACCCACATAAATGATCCAGCGAACCAAGATTGCGGCAACCGCACTGACCCTCCTTTTTTTCGTACCATTCCTGTTTGTCTCTTCGGTGCAGTGGGTTCCAACTCTCTCCGCCCAGGAAACGGTGCCCGGCAAGATCATCCCTGATCTTGATCAGGATAGTAGCGACGATGCTGGCGTTGAGAATGGCGAAATTGAGAACGATTCCGGCGACGACCTACCTATCGAGGCTGATGCCGAAAAGACATTGCCCGTTGGTCAGTCGGACGACGATCAGGATGACAATGAAAACGTTGATGCTGACGACGAGGGGGATGAAGGCGACGAGGAAAGCAACGATGACAGTTTGGATGAAGATGACGAAGCAGACGATGAATCGCGCGTCAGCACCGATGTCAGTATTGAATTCATGGACGCAGGTGACGTTCCTGAGTCGGTTGAACAGCTGGTTGCAATGCAGGAGCACGTTGCCGAAATGGCGGAACGTTGCAAGCCTGCGACCGTCAACATCATGTGTCAGGGTGCTCAGGGAAGCGGCGTCGTCGTTTCACGCGACGGCTATATTTTGACCGCTGCTCACGTAATCTCGAAACCGCGTATTAACTGCACTGTGACATTCCCGGACGGAACCGAAGTCAATGCCAGAACGCTGGGTGTGCATCACAGCAATATCGATTCAGGAATGCTGAAGATCGTTGATGAGGGGCGTTGGCCCTACCTCGATTTGGGCGAATCCGAAACTTTGACGCAGGGCCAGTGGGTTTTTGCGATCGGTCATCCCGGCGGCATGGACAAGGACCGCGGACTGGTTGTTCGCGTCGGACGCCTTATCGGAATTGACGACACGGTCCTGCGATCCGACTGCACGCTGGTCGGTGGAGATTCAGGAGGCCCTCTGTTTGACATGGCAGGTAACGTGATCGGCATCCACAGCCGGATTGGCGGCACGCTTGTTGACAATTTTCACGTTCCTGTGGACATTTTTTCCGACGAGTGGGATGACCTGGCTGCCGGACGCCGGATTGGAGTGCCGGTTCGCCCCTTTATCGGACTGGGCCTTGTGGATGAAACCAACGAGATTGACCACGTCGATGAAGACGGGCCTGCAGAAAAAGCAGGGCTCAAATCCGGCGATATTGTCATCAAGGCCGGCGACCGGGACGTTGAAGACAAAACCGGACTCCGTACCGCGATGCGAAATGTCAAACCGGACGACAAACTGATTGTTATCGTCGAGCGTGATGACGAGGAACTCGAATTTGAAATCAAGGTTGGCGAAAAATAGTACCGCAGATCTTGCCTGCCCATCCTTACGAATCAAACCTGCGAACCGACCCAACGACTCCTGCCTTCAACTCGACCGGCAGGCAACCTTCGAAACAGGCTAACGACATGAAATCAACAATCTTCGAACGTCTGGCAATCCTCATTGTGCTTGCATTGGCCTTTGGCGTGCCTGTCATCGCATTGGCCCAGGAAAACTCCACGATCGATCCTCCCGCTGCGGAACAGGAATCCGATCCGGGACAGGAAGCTGATGAACAGGACGAAGATAAAAAGGAAGCTGACGACGAAAAGGATGACAAGCCTGCTCGAACGCGTCCTCGTTCAGATGTGGAACAATATTCCAAGCGGGCATCGGAGTTCAAAGATCTGCTCAAACCGGTTTTGGAGTCAGTTTCTGATTCGACTGTTACCGTGATGGACGGGCGCAAACGGCTGGCCCTCGGTGCGATTGTTGACGAGGACGGCTTGATTCTGACCAAAGCCAGTGAATTGAGTGGCGAGATCGAATGCAAACTCGGTAACGGTGACCGGCTGGAGGCAACCGTAATTGGCGTTGATCCGGAAACCGATCTCGCACTCTTGAAAATAGAAGCATCCGGTCTACCGGTCGTTAATTGGAGCGATACAAACATCCCGGCAACCGGCCAGTGGCTTGTTACGCCTGACGCTGAAGGCGAACCAGTCGGGAGTGGAATTGTCGGTGTCGATGCCAGAGAGATACCTCGAACCCGTGCCTTCGTAGGCATCCGGCCAGTGGATGTGGGTGATGACAACGGTGTGCTGATTACTGAAGTTATCGACGGAACTCCTGCGGATCGCGCAAACATCAAACCAGACGACATCATCATCAAGATTGATGAAATTGAGATCAACAACTACGAGGACCTTCGGGACACGCTGGCTCAGTATGATCCGAACGACCTGATCATGCTGACCGTCCTTCGTGATGAAAAAGAAATCGAACTCACATTGAACCTGGCTGACGAAACCAACGTGAACCCGGATTTCGACCGTTCGAATGCACAAAATACTATGGGCAGCAAACTAAGTTCACGACGCAAAGATTTCCCTTTGGCATTTCAACATGATTCGCAATTGCAGGCCAATCAGTGCGGCGGTCCCGTCGTCGATCTCGGCGGCCGTGTTGTCGGGCTGAATATTGCCCGGGGCGGACGCGTGTTCAGCCTGGCCTTGCCGGTTGAAATCGTGCGTCCGGTAATCGAGCAACTGAGAACCGGTGACTTTGCGCCGGCCAAGGTGAATGAAGTTCAGATCGAGAAGATCGACAAGCAACTGAGAGAAGTTGCTCGCATCGTCAAAACTCTTCCACGCAAAAAAGAACAATTGGAAAAGAAACTTCGCGAAGACGGTGGACGCCGTGCTGAACTTCAACGAATGCTTGCCGATATGGAAAAACGGCTTGAAGAGCTCGACGAACAAATCGAAGAGGACCGCGAAGAACTGGGCGATATCGGATCGAAGCTCCGGTCAGCCGAAAAGTCCAAATCGAAACTCGAAAAAGACCGCCGTAAACTCTCGACTGGATCGTAACCGAAATCGATACAAATGAGTGACCTCAATCAACAAAACAACCGGGCCGTGTGGTTTGACATCCCCGTCGTCGATCTTGATCGAGCGACCAGCTTTTATTCCAACGTTCTTGGCGTCTCTGTTGACCAACATCCAGAACTTTTGCGGCAAAGTGCTGCAGGCTGTTCATCCGATTGGACCTCACGGTTTTCGTGCCATCGTTGTCGATAGTGAAGGTAACCGGATCGTGCTTCATTCGCAGGTTGATATGTAATCCGCGCGAATTCCTCTGGATCTCAACCGTCCAGCGATTCCACTTCGCCGGTTCTTGATTCCAGCCAGGTCGTCAGAATCACCTGTGCGGCAAGCTTGTCCAGCATCGCTTTTCTTTTCTTCCCGGAGAGGGTACTCGCGCTGAGCATTTCACGTGCAACCGCCGTAGAATATCGCTCGTCGATCCAGACAACCGGCAGGTCCGTAAGTTCCGCGAGCCATTTGCCGAACGCGCGTGCCTCGACCGATTTTGCGCTTTCATCGCCGCTCATGTGGACAGGCAACCCGACAACGAATCCGGCAACCTGTTCTTCACGAACAAACTCACGAAAGAACTGTGCGTCCAGCTTTTTTGAACGACGGGAATAGATTTCAAAAGGGCTGGCAATCGTTTGTTCAATGTCGGTCACGGCAATGCCGACGCGTTGAGTGCCGAAATCGATTCCGGCCAAACGCCCTGTCAACGAAATCGTGGCGGCCTGTTTCTCAGAGTCGGCCCCGGAACGTTTTCGTTTGACTTCTTCGTCAGCTGCAGGTTCGATTGCTTTGTTCTCACCGGCGACGTTTTCATCAGCCATTGCCGGGCTCCGGTTCTGCGTCCGGAATTCGTACCCGTTGTTCCTCGGACACGAAGTAGCCGTTGAGCTGCCCGCCGGCAATGATTCCGAATTCAGCTGACGGTACAGCGAGCGTCTTCTCAAACTCTTCCCACGATCTCGATAGCTCTTCGCCGGTTGCGCCGGTGACAACCGTTGCGGCCCAAGCAGCGACAAACAACAAGGTTAAGAAAAGAAACAACCGTGCAAACGACAACCGTCTTGCGAACGCTGTCAATCGTGCAACGCGCAGACGCAATTCACCTACAGATATTCTTCCCACTGTTTTTCCTCCAGCTGCTTTACAACTTCGCGAATCGCAGCTTCATCTTTCTTACTCGCCACCAATGTTGCTCCGGGAGTGTGCACCACAATACAGTCATCGAGTCCGACGGTCACGACCAAATGACCGCCCTCGGAACGAATGATAGAACCGGATGTCTTGATAGCAAGATGCTTTCCAGAAATTGAATTCCCATCCCCGTCAACGCCGCTTAGTCTGGGAACCGCAGTCCAGTTTCCAAGATCGTCCCAGTCAAACGGAGCTTCAACGACATTCACGTTGTCATATTTTTCCATGACTGCGTAGTCGATGGAGGTTCCTTTAATCGCCGTGAATTCTGTATTGAGGGTCTGCTCGAATCCGTCGGTTCCAATAGCGGCAGCAATGTTCGTAATGCGCTCCATCATTGCAGGTTCAAATTTTTCCAAAGCGGACAGAATCGTCGCCGCCTTCCAGACAAAAATCCCCGAGTTCCAGAAAAACGTCCCCGCCTCCAGAAATTTCCTGGCCGTCGCCGCATCAGGTTTTTCGCAGAATCGAGTCACGCCGAAAGTCGGGAAATTTCCAGTAAGTCTCGTTTCGCTGCGCTCGATATAGCCGAAAACTTCTGCCGGATATTTGGGCCGAATGCCGAACGTCATGATTCGCGTCGGGTCCTCCTCGACTAGCGACTGGGCGTGTCGGATCGCTTCCTGAAACACGGCAACCGGTCCGATCACGTGGTCCGCCGGCATCACAACCATCGTCGCGTCGGGGTCCTTCTTCGCGACCATTGCGGCGGCGAGTGCAACACATGGTGCTGTGTCGCGTTTAGCAGGTTCGCCGATGATCGAACTACGAGGAACGTCGGGCAACTGTTCGACGACGGCATCGACGAGCGAGCGGTTGGTCACAATCATCAGCTGATCGCCGGAACAAAGTCCTTCCATTCGGTCGGCCGTCGACTGGATCATTGAGCGGTCTCCAACCAGGTTCAGCAACTGTTTCGGGTTTGCCTTCCGGCTTGCGGGCCAGAATCGTGTACCCGTTCCGCCAGCCATGATCGTCGCATGCAACATCTGAGTTTGCCTTCCTGTTATTACGGTATATGAACAATCAAGTGTGAAATCTTTTTCGGTAGCAGACCGCTGGCGAGGCTGATGCTGATCAAGTCAGAAAAACTTCACCGCTGAATGAGTCGCCCGGATTTACTTTAGCGGCAACCTGCGATGGCTCGACCGCGAAAAAAGGGCTGATCTCCACAACAGTTTTATCTGCGACATCCGCTCCGGCTGACATCAACCAGCCGGAATGCAATGCCGAGATCGCTTCGCGAACATGGTCAGGCGTTTCCGAGCTGGCCGGTGGAGCGTTCTTGACGGCACAGAAACCTTCTGATGGTTCGACTTCACAGACGATCGCGTTGTCGGCCCGGGGTAACAGATCAAAAATGAATCGTTCAAATTTGGTTGCATTCGGTGCATCGGGTTGCACAACGACGCCGTCCGGATTCATAAACGGGACTTTCTTGCTGGCCCGATGAAACGGCAGCGAACCGGAATCGGCCGCCGACCGTTTCAGGAAATCCGTGGTAAAAATGTGAACCGCGATACTTCCGGCCCAGAGTTTGAGCGATCCATCGGATCGGGTTTGCCGGGCAAATTCCTCGGGGAGGTCACTGTATTCAATGATCCGGGTCCTGCCGTCCACGCTGACCACATTGCCGACTTTCTGTAGCGGTTCGCGTTTGCGGACCACCTGGCTGGTCATCTCCGAACCGGCATTGATATGGCATCCAATCAGGGCCGGATTGCAGACTTGGACCAGCGGGTTGTCGATCTGTGCGTAGAAGATGTGTTTGATTCCACGCGCGTCCATTTCGGCCAGACACCCGCTCCCGTCCAATGCGCCCAACATTCCGCCATGACCGTCCGGCGAGGCAAATACTTCGCCACAATCAAGGAGAATCACGCGACCTTCGCCATCAACGGCTGGCATCGTGCCCTGGCAGAACACTCGAACATCGTCCGTAGCCATCCCGAAATATTGATTCGCTTCAAGATATTCAATCGTCTCGGCATGAGTCGGCGGACTGGTCATGATCAACATCGGAATCCGCGTCTCAAACTGGCCGGCCCGCGCCATCACGTGTTCAAAAAATATCTGAAACAATGTGCGATTGCTGACAGGTCCGATCGGATACATTCCTTTCGGGTGCTCGAATCCCAGGCGACTGCCCTGCCCTCCAGCCGTCAGGATCATCGCAACGTCGCCGCTGCTCAATGCCGCTGCTCCGGTCTGATAGGCTGAGTTGTACGACTCCGGGTCTTTGAAATCGGCAGCGGTGACTGCAGAGGGAACGTCCGCGCGAGCGGCAAGGTCGGCCCAGCTGACGGCATCATCCTGTTTTTCAAACAGGGACTTCAAATGCGCAAAATCGATCGCAACAATCTGCTCACCCAGCGACTGTTGTGCGGCGGAATCCAGTTGGTCCCAATGATCCAGCAAATGTTGCTGGCCGTGTTCTGATGTCAGTTGCAAAAGCGAATCGTGCGAGTGAGTTTGCGACGGGGAATTTGATTCTGCGTTCATAATTCGATGTGTTGAGTCCGGTCAGAATGGAGTTGTCATTATCTTTCGTCTTCCAGTGGAAGACTCACATTGAAACGATCAACTAGAGCGATTCCGTATACGTGATGATCTCGACCAGAATCTGCCGGGCCGAAACAGCAGGCTGATCGAGTATGATCTCGGCGCGGACACCGAACTTTTCGCGATCAGTGATTCTGATTCTGGCCTGGTCACAGTCCATCACCATCGTTTGTACTTCCGGTACGGATTGCAAAGGCGGGGAAAGGGGGACGTGCAATGCAAATCGCTGCCGGCCCGGTTCAAACGAACAGCGAAAATAGGAGACTTGAGATTCAGACTCCGGCGGACCTGATCGAATGATGTGTTGCGTCATTTCAGGATCCGCCAGGATTTGTTCGATCAACGATTCCGGATCCACTTTTTCTTGTCTGGTGTCGTTTCCTGTCATCGCTTCATCATACGAAAAAAGCGGCCCGAATGGACCGCCGTTATTTCTGATTTGACATCGGCCCGGTTGAACACCGCAGGTCATCGTAGTTGATTCAACGATGGTGTGAACGATTAGGCCCGACTGGTAGGCTAGACCTGAGCTGCTACCGCCGCTTTTTCCGAGAGTTGAGCTGCTGAATCCGTGTTTTCCCAGGTAAAGTCCGGATCGTTGCGACCGAAGTGACCGCCGTGCGAAGTCTTCGCGAAAATCGGCCGACGCAATTTCAGGTAGTTGATAATCCCCTGAGTCGAAAGGGGGTAATGCTCTTTCACGATTTCGCAAATGATTGAATCTTCGACCGTTCCCGTGCCCTGAGTGTCAACGTGAACGCTAACCGGATCGGCAACACCAATCGCATAGGCCAGTTGCACTTCGCATCGTTTCGCCAATCCAGCCGCGACAATATTCTTGGCAACGTGTCGCGCCATGTAGGCCGCACTGCGATCGACCTTGGTCGAGTCCTTGCCACTGAATGCACCGCCCCCGTGACGGCCCCAGCCGCCGTAGGTGTCGACAATGATTTTACGTCCCGTCAGACCGCAGTCTCCGTGGGGCCCGCCAATTTCGAATTTTCCGGTCGGGTTGATGTGGAATTTGATGTCGTTACCCGCCAGGTCTGCTGGCAGAACCGGTGTGATGATCTCGTCGATGATAAACTTGTGTAGCGTATCATTGTCGACATCCGGTGAATGTTGAGTCGAAACAACAACGGTGTCGATGCGTACCGGCGTGAATCCATCGTATTCCACGGTGACCTGAGACTTACTGTCAGGACGAAGCCAGTCAACTTTTTTTGCAAAGCGGGCTTTGTTAAGGCGGTCAAGAATCTTGTGCGAAAGTGCAATCGGCAACGGCATCAACTCTTCCGTGTCGTCGCAAGCATACCCGAACATGAGTCCCTGGTCGCCGGCACCGTCGGCGTCCACGCCCATTGCGATGTGCGGGCTCTGTTGGTCAAGCTTGACGATCACTTCGCAGCTGTCACAGCCGATTCCGGTTTCAGCATCTGTATAGCCGACTCTTCGCATCACATCGCGAACCAGTTTTTCAATATCGACTTTCGCTTTCGATGTAATTTCACCGGCGATGACAGCCATCTCAGTGGTCACCATCGTCTCGCAGGCAACGCGGCTTTGCGGGTCCTGTTCCAGCATCGCATCGAGCACGCTGTCTGAAATCTGATCAGCCAGCTTGTCGGGGTGGCCCATGCTGACCGATTCACTTGTAAACAAATATTTTCCAGAGGCCACAGTTTTCTCCTCGAATCAAACTTCACATTTTCAGTTGTCAAATGCACGACGATACCGAAGCCGGAAGTTCCCGGAGAATGCCGGTAGAAGCGATATCAAGCGGTCACATACAAGCTCGGGATTATAACTTAGGCCTCGGTGGTTGCTCAACGCCCAGACCTTCGGGACACTGGTTTTTGCGGATTTATCCAGGCTGTTTCAGTGGCCCGAGTGAAGAGAAAAGCCGCTCAATTTCTCCAGTTGCAATCATGAATGCTGCGAACGAGAAATTAGCCAACCTGACGACGTTGCGATGCACGGGAACAACCCGTTGATTGAGTGAGCACGTCCAGAATCATGCCGACTGTCCGATCGGCGGCGCCCTGCTGGGCAACGACCACCGCCCTCGCACGTTGTCCCATTGCCGTTGAAACTTTTGCATCAGTAATGGTTTGAGCAATGAATCGGGCTAGTTCTTTTGCATCTCTGACCACAATCGCAGCCTCTTCGGTGAGCAAACTACTGACCACCGCTTTGAAGTTTCGCGTTTGCGGACCAAAACAAACCGGCACCCCAAGCGCAGAAGGCTCGATCATGTTTTGCCCGCCTCGACGCGACCCCATACTGCCACCAACATAAGCGACATTGGCCAGCGACCACCAGGACGCAAGCTCGCCGATCACATCAACAACGATCACCGGCTTTACCTCAACATTCGAGCCCCGCCCTGCCCCCATTTCGGATCGCCGGACGAACGGGATATTTCGTTCGCGCATTAATTCGCAGGCATGCGTGATTTTTTCGGGATGCCGGGGAACCAGCACCAGTCGGAGTTGAGGAAACCGGTTCAGCAGTTGTTCATAGACTTCAATGACTACACTGTCTTCTTCAGGTTGCGTGCTGCCGGCGACCCAGACGTGGTCAATGGGTCCCTTCGTTTTGCTGGCTGCACCGGCTGGTTCCGCGCCTTCTGATAGTTGTCTTTCTACAACCGGATCCTGCAACGAGGATTCCACCGGTAACTGAATTCCGAACGCGTGACCCGGATTGTCCGTCGCGAAACTCCGCGTCGTCATCGCGCCATCGAATTTCACATTGCCAGTGACGCGAACACGCTCCGGATTGCAACCCAGATCCAGAAAACGAGTTGCATAAACTTCGTTTTGAACTGCGATCAGGCTGATGTTTTTCAGCGCACTTCGAACCAGCCAGCCAATACGTTTGTAGCCCTTGAAACTTGACTCACTCAGGCGTGCGTTAACCACGATAACGTCAATCCCGTGTCTCATCGGGATGTTGATCAGATTCGGCCAGAGTTCCAGTTCAGTCAGAACCAGCATGTCCGGCTTGACCCGCTTGATCGCGTTTCGAACCGCCCAACTGAAATCCATCGGGCAGAAGAAGACGTTGTGGTCGGGAAATTTCCTGTTCGCCAGATCAAACCCGGTCTCTGTCGATGTAGAAATCGCAAAACGGATCAAAGCGTCCGAAGCCTGCAACCGTCTAATCAGCGCAGGGAGCAGGTTGACTTCGCCGACGCTGACCGCATGAAACCAGATGCAGGGCCCGGTAGCCGCAGGGTCGGATTGCGGAACCAGCCCGAGCAGTTTCTGTTTCCATCCTCGCCGGTTTTTTTTCTGAACCATGTACCGCCACAACATCCACGGCGACGCAACTGCCAGCGCGACGAGATAGAGGAGGTTGTAGAGCACACGAGTCCTTTCGTGATGTACGTCGAACGGAATTCACTCCGTCGTTATTTGGTCCTGCGGACAGACTGAAGCCTGTTCTACTGCTTTCGCATGCAACACGACTTGTACTTCTTCCCGCTGCCGCATGTACACGGTTCATTTCTACCGACTTTGTGATCACGGTTGCGAATCGGATCGATCCGGCCTTTATTCTGCGAACGGTCGATTGCATCATCCTGTTCGCTGGTCATGTCCTGACCTCCTTTCGGCGGCCGTTGTTGAGGCGGCTGATTCGGTGGCAGTTCCTCGTGCTTTGCACTGGTTTCACGTAGCGTGTTGCTGACAAAGCCTTCGTTCATCTGCTCCATCCGGAACACAAGATCTGTAACCCGTTCACCGATCGAGCCCCAGAGCCCTTCGAACATCCGCATCCCTTCGCGTTTGTATTCAACCTTGGGATCAAGCTGAGCCATGCCACGGCTGCCGACAGCACTACGAAGGTAATCCATCGCCAGCAGGTGGTCCTTCCACGCGCTGTCGACAATTTCGAGGAGCACCATCCGTTCCATCCGGCGCATTTCCGGGTGGTAGTGATTTTCGACGATCGCTTCGAGTCGTTTCTCCAGATCCTCGCGCTCAAGTTTTTCGTATGCCTCAAGTTCCAGCTCGAAGTCGAGCGTTTCCTTGAACCAGTTTGCAAGATTCGTCGCGCTGCCGTTGGCGTTCTTCAGCGGAACTTCGCCGCTGTCGGAGAGAGTCGAAACTTTTTCCTGCAGCGTCTCCATTGCCGACTGCGCGAGTTGCTGGTGAGAAATGCTTTTGGATACCAGCAGTTCGCGAATCTCGTCCCGCTGTTTGTTGCGCAGATCATCGATCGACATTTCCGAATGGAACCGGCGGCTGGCCCATTGAACCAGTCCTTCACGGTCGATCCTCGGCTGCGCACCGCCACCGGTCGGCTGGACGAACTGGTACATCCCGGCCATGACGGGATACTCGGCTTCCTTCTGGTCGTATTTGGCAACCGCGAGTCCGGCGATATGGTCTTTGACTTCTTCGTCGGTGTGCATTGTTTCGATGGTGGCGACTTCGATATCGATTCCGAATTTAGCTTTCGCCCAGCGTGTCGCCGTCTTGTAGCCGAAATCGGCCAACAGCATCGGCTCGCCTTCGCTGAGTTCGATCTTCTGGATTCTGGCCCGCGCCTTCTGAATCAGAGCCTGGTCGAGCATGTCCCGCCCGATCGATTTCAGCTCTTTGGCCCGCATGTTCATTTCCCAGCGGGTGTTCACGAACTTGGCCAGCGCTTTCCATTTCCATTCCGATTCCTCTTCGCGGAGATTCAGGTTCTCCTCGATCGCGCTGAGGATTTCGCCTTCGGCGTTACGTTCGGCTTCGTCACGGGCAATGCTGATCGCTTCGTCCAGTTCGCGGTTGCGGAACGAACGCGGTTCGAGTGTCGTGGAAAGCCGGTTGCCGGCAAACGAAGCAAACGATTCGGGGCCGAACGCGGAGTCCAGGCAGGTGGTCAGGTTCGCTTCGACCTGTTCGCGGATCATCTCGTGAACCAGTTCGCGACAGCTGACTCCGTCGAGGACGTTCTGGCGGAATTTGTAAACCCGCTTCCGCTGCTCATCCATCACTTCGTCATATTCGAGCAGGTTCTTTCGGATCTCAAAGTTGAACTCTTCACGCTTCTTCTGAGCTCCGTCGATCCGTCGCGAAACCATCTTGCTTTCGATCGGCACCTCGTCTTTAAATCCGCCCATCTCCAGGATTCGTTTGACGTACGGCCCGGCAAAAATCCGCATCAGGTCGTCGTCCAGCGAGAGGAAAAACTTGCTGCTTCCCGGATCGCCCTGACGACCACAACGACCGCGCAGCTGGAGATCGATCCGTCGCGCGTCGTGTCGTTCGGTTCCGATGACATGCAGGCCGCCCATTTCCTTGACCTCTTTGCCCTGCTCGGTCATGGTATGCGCCTGATCGATTTCCCCGACCAGTTCATTCCACTCTTCCAGTGGAACATCCAGACGGGTTGCGTAGGTATCCTGCAATCTTGCCCAGGCCATATTTTCCGGGTTACCGCCAAGAATAATATCGGTACCGCGACCGGCCATGTTGGTCGCGATCGTAACTGCGCTCATCCGGCCGGCTTGAGCAACAATCTCGGCTTCATTCTTGTGAAACTTCGCGTTCAGCACTTCATGCTTGACGCCTCTGCGATTAAGCAGGTCACTCAGGTGTTCACTCTTTTCGATCGAGACGGTACCGACAAGAACGGGGCGACCCGCCGTATGAACGCTGGTGACTTCGCTGCGTTTGAACGTGGTTTGCCGGCCATCACCCTTGCCGGAAATCACAACCTCCTTGTCGTTTTCACTCTTGATCCTACCGACAAAGATGTCGCCGTTTTTCAGAACGACCTGATCCCATTTGTGATAGTCCTCGATCTCATCGGCAACGGCCTGCCATTTGAATTTCTCAGAGCTGTAAATCACGTCCTGAATTTCGTCTCGCTGCATCGGACGGTTGGTCGGAATCGCGATCACGTCCAGCTCGTAAATTTCCCAGAACTCGCCGGCTTCGGTCATCGCCGTACCGGTCATCCCGCAGAGCTTGTCGTACAGTTTGAAATAGTTCTGCAGTGTGATCGTCGCGAGCGTCTGAGTTTCCTCTTTAATCTTCACGCCCTCTTTGGCTTCCACGGCCTGATGCAAACCATCGCTCCACTGGCGACCTTCCATCAAACGGCCCGTGAACTCATCGACGATCACAATGGCGCCTTCTTTGACCACGTAGTTCACATCGCGCTTGTAGAGATTGTGCGCCTTGAGCGCGTTGTCGATCATGTGCGGCCATTCCATATTGCCCGCCGTGTAGAAACTTTCCACGCCTGCGAGTTTCTCGGCCTCACGCACACCTTCATCGGTCAGCGTTGCCGTGTGGTCTTTTTCGTTGACCTGATAATGAAGCTCGGGCTTGAGCTTGTTGGCAATGTCATTGACACGGGCGTATTGAGCGATGTCGCGATGCGCGGGTCCGGAGATAATCAGCGGCGTGCGGGCTTCGTCGATCAGAATGTTGTCAACTTCGTCGATGATGGCGAAGGCCAGCGGACCCTGCGACTGCTGCCGCTGTTTCGGAAACCGGTCGTCGTCACGAGCCGCGCTGCGCATGTTGTCGCGCAAATAGTCGAAACCGAATTCGTTGTTCGTTCCGTACGTGATGTCGCAGGCGTATGCTTTCTGCCGGTCGAGCACGCGCATGTTGGACTGGATCGCGGCGACGGTCAGGCCGAGGCCCATGTATAGAGGAGCCATCCACTCCATATCACGACGCGCGAGATAGTCATTGACCGTAACCACGTGCACACCGCGCCCATCGAGCCCGTTCAAATACGCCGGCAATGTCGCGACGAGTGTCTTACCTTCACCGGTTACCATCTCGGCAACCGCGCCCTGGTGCAGCACCATGCCGCCAACCATCTGCACATCGTAGTGACGCATCTCAAGAAAACGCTTGCCACCCTCACGACAAACAGCAAACGCCTCACACATGATATCTTCCACTGTCTCGCCGTTTTTCAATCGCTCTTTGAACTTGAGCGTTTGTTCGCGCAGCTCGTCGTCCGACATCTTTTCGTAGGTCGGTTCGAGAGCATTGATCGCATCGACACGGCCTTCCATTTTCTTAACGGTTCGCGCATTGGATGACCCGAACAGGCCAGTGATCATCCGCTCAAAACCACCAAGAAGTCCGTTGAAGACGTAAGTAATATTTTCCCAGAACCGTTCGAGAATTTCCATTTTTCCTGCCGCCGGCAAAGTAATGTTGCCGCTATTGTTTCGTCATTATGTCGAGACCGGTCCCGTACAGAGGCCAGCTTGTTGCAGGCGGCTGAAAGGAACCGGAGTGAACCGGAATCCGCGACCATTTCTTAAGTCAGATCTTGTTCTTAAGTCAGATCTTGCATTTCGGAGAGTTTTTCCGCTAGAAACGGGAACACATAAACCCGTTCCCGGTAACAGATTATAGTGCCTATTGTTAGTGGTCAACGGAGATCGCATCCGCATCACACGTCGGAAACTCGCCGATTCAGGAGTTCGGACGCAATTCGTATGCCGGAGGGTTCGGGAATCGCCCTTGAAGTGCTCCATGGGTGATCGCGCAAGCGGGTTAGCGAACGATGTTTACGCTTGCAATCCACTTAATTCGCCGGATTACTTGGATATGCAGTTCCCGCATCTCGACAAAGCGGCTTTCTCCATCGGTATTCTGCCAAAAATTGCTGCCATATTGCCAGTATTGAAAGTTGACGAGTCAATGTAGCGTTGGCATCCTGCCGACGTCCACAATAATCTCTTCAGCGTTTTCAGCGTTCGGGGGGTGCAAGTTGCACCTGCTGTCGGCAGAAAGCCAAACGCTACTGAACCGAGTGCAATCGTCGTAACCATCCGTAAAGTGAAATTTTGACGCTCAAGCCGAAAAAGAAGGAACCGTTCACGACCGACATCAGCGGTCGCATGATACTGCTGGGAACCGGCACATCGGTTGGCGTTCCGGCAATCGGTTGCGGCTGCACGGTTTGTCAAAGTGACGACCCGAAACACAACCGGACCCGATCCAGCGCGATTCTCGGTCTCCCCGGCGGTAACCTGTTGATCGATACATCAACCGATTTGCGGACTCAGCTGTTACGGGAAAAAATCGGAATCGTTCACGGCGTCATCTTCACGCATGAGCATTCCGATCACGTGATGGGATTCGACGACTTGCGGTTGTTTCAGTATTACCTGGGGCACGCGATTCCCGTTTACGGTACCGGGAAAGTTCAACAGCGGCTGAAAAAAGCGTTCGACTACGCATTCACTGACGACTTCAATCCAACGCATGCCGGTGCCGTTCCGTCGATTGAGCTACGACCGCTCGACCATCGTCCACTTTCAATTCTTGGCGCGACGGTCACACCGGTTCCGTTGAAGCACGGTCCGAATTTCGATGTGCTGGGATTCCGGATCGGCAATGTAGCTTATTGCACGGACGTCAGTGAAATTCCGGATTCGAGCTGGCCGTTGCTACAGGGGCTGGACACTCTGGTGCTGGACGCGCTAAGAGAGACGCCGCACGTAACGCATCTAAATATCGAACAGGCGACGGAAATTGCGTTGAGGCTGGGCGCGCGACAAACGTACTTCACGCATTGCGCCTGCAGCGTCGACTACCGCGAAATCAACCCGCGACTTCCTGACGGAATTCAAGTCGCCTGGGACGGACTGAGTATCGAGCTGGTTTGAAAGGCTTCGCGCTTGCCTGGGGCCTCCGACTCCCAGGTACTTGAACCCGCTCCGCGAGCAAGCCAGGCGGCATCGAATCACTACCCGGCCACATTGCCCTCGAAGAAGACGGTGACGTGATCGCGGATCACATGCAGGACTTCCTCGGACGAAACGTCTTGAATCAGGACGTGACCGCCGGCACTAGTTCAACAAGAAAATAGTCTTGACCCGAGTTGGCCGTCGAATCGGATCGGCGGCCATTTTCGTAGCTTGATCAGTGAGTCCGTCAGACCTTTTGATGATTCCAAACCTCTGCGGCTTTGCGTCTCTGCGCGAGGCCTTTGAAGTTTTTGCATTGCGCAGAGAAGCAGAGCCCCCAACTGTGAATGAAGGTTCGCCCTGAAGAAGACGGCGTGAACCGTCCCGAATGTAGGCGTCCAAGCTGTGCGCATGGCATAGATTCGCGTCTGCATTATTTGCAGGCGATTGGCGGGTCCGCATCGATAATGAGACGTTCGAGAATTCCTTCTTTGGTCAGGTTCTTGTCGGTTGCAAGCTCAGCGTGCATCGATTCAAAGCAGCTCTGTCCCACCGCCGTCCAACGCTTGATCTCGTCGATCACTCCCCGAAGCCGGAACTCGCTCAGTTGTTTTCCGATCGTCTGTAGCACACTGCTGATGATGCTCTGGCGACGAGCCCCTCGCGGTGTCTTGCTCGTGCGGCCCGTCTTACGAGCTATTGCATCGCCCCGCAACTGACGCTCCGACGCGTTGTTAGTGCCCGCCACCTCATCGTGCACAACAGCAACGCACAAAGTGTTTCAAACTCGCTTTCCCAGGCACGGACAAGCTGATTGAGCAAGGCATCGGCCTGGGATTTGCGAAGTTTGAGCTGCTCGAAAAAGTTCAGCAGCAGGCACACCTTGTCGATCGACACACCGACAACATAAACCTGGTAGGCCAGCGACACCATGATCTCGATGCCGAATTCGCTGCGTCCGACGAGCCCGGGAGGTTTGCCGAATTCGTTGCGGTGGCGGTAGATATTGTAGGCCACCAGCACGGCACGGCCGTTTTCCAGCCGCCAGGCGACGCGGTGGTGAGACAGTTTGCAATCAGCCGGTGAGCGGTCGGCAGGAAAGGCGGTTTCGGTGCGAACCGCGAGTTTGACTTTCTCCGCCGTGGTCATGCGGGCATTCTTGTTGCCCTTCCGTTTTGCTTTCTTCTTTTTCTTTTCGGCATTGCGTTTTTGTCGCTCTTTGCGTTTGGCTTCGGCCGAGAGAGAGTAGGATTCATCAAGACGCGGAGCCGGGTTCTTACCGGCGTTCTTTTCGATCAGCGTCTTGAGTTCTTCAATCTGTTTTTGCTGCGTCCGAATGATCTTCCGAGCGACACCGAGTGCCAGCTTGTCGCTGGAAAGAATTTCGTCGATGGTCGGCTCTTCAGACATGCCAACGTGATAAGATATCGATGAATTTCAGCCAACACCAGTTTCACAGCTTGGACGCCTGCTTCAGAAAACGATATGGCCCCGATTTCTTTGTCCCCGGCAAATACAAGGTACCTTAGTTGGACAGCGCCGGTTTCCCGATTGTATACGGTAAATCACGTGCTTTCCTCCTTTGGATCACACGACTTGATTTTGTCGACGTCAATTCCGAGCTCCTCGTAGAGTTTGCGTCTGGTGTTCGTGTGCGACTTGGTTGCCTGGGCATTTCGTTTCCGATGATACGCTTGCCGATTGAGCTCTTGTTCAAATCGTTCGTCTCGTTGGGGCTGTGGCAAGTCTCGATTTTGAAGATAGACGTTGATAACGCTTCGAACTTGTTCGACAGTTAGCTTTTCAAACGGATCATCGATCTCCAGATCGTCCCACTGTTGTCGCAGTCGACTGCTGAAGAGAAAACTTAACTGCGTCACGAACCAATGGCGATGAACGCAACGCCAGCCACGCACTTCAAAATGATCCGGACCGATTTCCTGCTTTGCAGTTCGGAAACATGCTTCAATCGCCCAGCGGCCAAAGGCAACCTGCAACAATCCTCGCAATTTGACTCCGTCACGTCCAATCACCTGATTGGATAGAAAATATTTCACCTCTCCGGTACGAACGTTGCGGGCGACGATCAAGGTGTGCTGTTTGGCTGGAAGTTTGTCTTTGGTTTTTCGCCAGAACGGAGTCCACTTCACTTCCCAGACTTCCGGCCCGCGATCGGTGTCTTTGATGCGGTAGCGCTGCCATGCTTTCTCTCGAAAGACGGGCGAGTAAGTTGCCAAATTGTCAACGCGCCGACTGACATCGGCTTTGCGAGTTCGAGGAACTTTGGGGTGGCGACCTTTCTTCTTCGTGGATTTCGGATTCTTGCGTATGACTTTCGGACGTTGTAGCCAACCGTGGAAATTTCCGGGGATTTCGCCAACAAACGCTTCACCAAGGTCGTCCAGCCCATCCAGGAATGCGGTGTCTCGACCGTAAAGTTCATCGAATGTCCAGGCTTTGACTTTGATCCCGTTGGTCAGAGCGTGCTTGACTTGGGCGAGAGCAATTTGCGGCTTGGTTTGAAACTCGATTTCATCAGGCACATAGTTTTTTTTCGACGCACCAGATCGCGCGTGTCGCTCTCCTGCAGGTACATTCGACTGTCGAGCAAACACTGAAATCCAGGAGCCGAATAACCCAAGTGGACTCCTACGACGCAGTTCTCGATCTTGCCACGGTTGCCGTTATATTGCCGGCCAACGCCAACGGTATCCCGACCGCTTTTGTGCGTGCCTGATTCGTCAATCAAGCCGATGGCATTGGGGGCGGCGTGGTCGCGAGCGATGATCTGCTGGCAGCGATCACGAAGCTTTTCTTCATCCCACTTGATGGACTCCAGAAACCGTTGTAATGTTCGAGGAGGAGTTTTGAACGTGAGTGCAATTGCTTCGCAATTCTTCCGCTGAATGTCAGAGAGTTGCCCCTGGACATAAATCTTCAACAACCGCCGACCCGCTCCACGTTCGAAACAATCCCAAAACATTCGCAAAAACTGATACAGCAACGCGCCGATGCTTGCAATCTTCCTTGGCGATAACATGACGATCCTCCGTGAGTCCATGTGACTGATATTTCACACGGAGGGTCGTCGCTTTCGCAAAACAACGGAAGGTCGATTTTTACAAAGGGAAATGACAAAACTGGCGCTGTCCAACTAGGGTCTATCCCCAGCCTTTTGTAGCTGTTGTTTTCTGTGCAAGCATTTTGGATTCTGGATACGTTGGATGTAGAACGCGACACGTATTGTAATTTGTGTTGCCCCGATATTAATGGATGGATTCGATGAAGTTTCTGGATCAGGCTTTTGATAGGTTTGCCAAAAAGAAACCGGTCAGCGTAATGGCTCGTGCGGCGATCGAGAACGTACTCTCGTCGCGACGACTCGATGAGATATTTGAAAAGCATGCCTCTGTGCAGTATTCGAGCGAACTGATGTTTTCGACGGTTGCCGACCTGATGGGGCAGGTGGTGCTGCGAATTCATCCCGGCATCAACGCCGCCTTTGTTGATCGGCAGGAAGAGATTTCGGTCACAGTCAAATCTGTATACGACAAACTTAAAGGGATCGAACCGGACGTTTCGCGAGAACTGGTGCGGCAAACGGCCGACCGCATGCAAGCCATCATCAAGCAGTCCGGTGGTCAGCGGGAACCGCCACGGTCACCAATGCCCGCAAGAAAATCGTAAGCGCGCATCAGAACGGTTGTTGACGGGTGTCTTATGTTGAGGATTTTGGTGAATTCTCAAACAGGAGACCGAAGATGTCAGAGCAAACCAGATCGAGAAAAGTACAGGAGTGGAGCGAGCGTCTGTTGCGATTTTCCAAATCCGAGCAGACCGTGGTACAGTTTTGTCGCTCCGAAGGCGTTTCCCAGCCGTCGTTTTATGCGTGGCGGAAAAAGCTCAAAGCGCTGGAGTCCGTCACGTTCACCAATCACGTCGCATCGGCGGAGGCTTTTAAGCCGGTTAGCCCAATACGATTTGAACGGGTTTCATTGGATCCGACTGATGGGAGCTTGTTTGTCTTTATCAATCGTCGCCGTGACCGGATGAAGTTGCTGCATTTCGAGGCGGGTGGATTCTGGATGTATTACCGGGTGCTCGAAGCGGGGACTTTTGAAACGCTGGCAGCGAACGCTACATTGCCGACCCCGATCAACTTCGTCTGGACTTTGGCGATACCGACGACTCGGCCGACGCAGCGGCGGGACTGGGCGATGCCCTGGAAGAAGCCGACTTGATCCCGGCGCACCAGCGTCGCAAGCCGAAAAAGAAACGTGACGAGAGCCTTCCCGCACACCTGCCTCGTTACGAAGTCACCGCCGAACTGCCTGAAGCGGAAAAGACCTGCCCGGATCACGGCGGGAAACACTGCTTCCCGATTCCATGTGGGACCGCACCGAAACGCTTGAGTTCGAACGCCCTCAACTCAAAGTTCGCGTGACCGTCTACCCGAAGTACGCTTGCCGGAACAACCCCCAGTGCGGCATCGCTTCTCCCGGTCAGGCGTTCGGGAGAAGTGATCCCGCTTCGAGTACCCGGTAATACAACCGGAATCCGCCACCCTCGAAGTACAGCAGCTTCATCCGGTCGCGCCGGCGGTTGATGAAGACAAACAGACTTCCATCGGTCGGGTCGGATTGAAACTCCTCCCGCACGTTTCCGCTGGCAATGCAAGTAATAAATCACGATAGCAACTTGTTTTAGGAGGGCGTCTTGTGAATCCCAGCGCATGCCAGAATTCAACTTCCTGATTGTTGACCCACTGGGCAATCGCAGTACAACCGCGTACTCCGGTCAGTATTCCACAAATCGTCGCAGCCAGCATGGCCGCTAATGGATGGCGTCGTCCCCTTCGCCGGCGCCCATCATTTGAGCAGGCGTTTGTCCGAATGCAGTAGCGAATGCTTCCTCAAAAGGTGAACCCGATCTCAACTCGCGAAGCAGTTTCTTGAAGTTGCCGGATTTCGAACGGAGCTTTTTCACGAAAAGATAACTCACCAGCGCTGCCTTGTGGGCCGGCATGTTGCCGCTGACTAGATCCCGAGCGTTGCGCATGTTCGCCATCACTTCTTCGGCATCGTCCTCCCATTGTTTGACGGAATCCTCGCGCGAGTAAACCCGCGATGTGAGCCAGTGCCCTGCCCCGTCAGCGAACCAGCGCGGAACATCCGGGCTTAGTCCGGCTGAATAGGTCGATGCAATTTGGGTCGCCAGCGAGACCTTGATGTCCTCAGGCTGTTGATTTCGGGTCATCAGAACAACAGCGTATGCATCGATCGTGTTGAAACCCCAATGCCCGGAAAGCTCGGAAGGGATCGGACGTTTCTCAACCATCGTTCCAAATTCACTGAAATCGTAGCGTGTGTCCCCATGATCAAGAAGTTTTCCGTCTGAACAACATCTGCCGGCGAATCGGTCATCACGAGTTCCCAGTTCTTTTCAGCAAGCCCGGATCGCGATTCCGCCAGTTGTTCGTGCGTCTGAGAGTCGGCCATGACTTTGGCAGCAACGGTTTTTACCGATATCGTCGCCTGGCCGCCGTCATATTTTGCTCCTTCTTCGATCCATGTCGAAATCAGTGCAATTTGTTCATCAGGAATTTTCCCATCGGGCGGCATGATTTCAGCGCCTCCGGACCCGGTGATGCGTTACGATCAGATTACTGGCCATCGAGTTGCCCGGTTGGATAGGCGATCCACTGTCGCCGCCCTTCAGCAGGGCGTCAAAGTTTGCCATGCTAGAATTTCCTCGCGGCTGGTTGGTGTCGATATGACAGCCCGCGCAGTGTTCGATCAGGATCGGAGCGACGTGTAGGCCGAACGAGACTGTTTCATTTCCGGTAGCTGCCTCGACCGTCGGCGGCAGCATCGCAGGCTGATCCGGAGCAGGCTGGTCGCCAGGTTCGGACAGGTTTGTGTCCGCATCGGAACTATCGAATTTCGCGCCTTTGACAATCCATTGCCTGAGTAGTTCCAACTCGTCTGCTTCGACCGTCAAACCGCCTTTGGGCATTTCGCCGCTTTCAATCACTTCAACCATTCGGCTCTGTGGCGCATTGCCGGTGGTCACCACGGTACTGTTCATCAGCGCGTTGTAGCTGGCGAAACTGAAACCGCCGCGTCTGGCTTGAACGTGACAGGTGCCGCATTTGGCGACAATGATCGGTGCAACCTGGCCGGTAAAACTGACTTCACCGCCGGGCGTAGGATTGGGATCCGGTGTGTCGCCGGGCGCGATCAACGGCGAATGTTGCAGACAGGTGACCGGTGTCTGTCCGGTGCCGGGTGTGTTGATAATAGAGAATACCAAGGCTAAGACGCCAAGCAGAACGCCGAACATTAACAAGATCATGGCGATCAGAATCCAGATCGGCAAAGGCTTCTTTTTGCGTTTCTTGCCAGGTGTGTTAAGCGGGATTTTTCCGACGACTGGTTCAGGGGCGGATTTGAATGATCCGGATTTTGCGGAATCGCTGCTGTGGATCCCTGATCCGCTGGTCGTTCCTGATCCGCCGGTCTTGTCTGTGCCGGATTTCCCGGAGCCCTTTGATTTTCCGGAACCCTTACGTTTCCCGGAGCCTTTGGATTTGCTCGACCCAAGGTTACCGAAGAATCCTATCTTACTCGAGCCGGTTCCAGGCGTGTTCACATCAATCGCAAACGGGCCGGACGACACGGCAGTCGCGGTTTCGGTCTTCGACGAGTCAAACGAAACCCGGGGGCCCTTGTCCTTCTTGCCGGCGTCGGACTTCGTGCTTTGGCGACGCGTATCGATTGCAATCGCCGGAGCCTGAGAGGAAACTTCGCCCGTTTCAATGAACTCCCGCAGCATATCCTCGACGGCCCTCGCGTTTTGGGGGCGATCGTCGGCATCTTTTTTCATCATGTGTTCGCAAACCCGAACCAGAGCATCCGGGCAGTCGGCGCGGCTGGTCAACACTCCCTCCGGCTCCTGGGTCTGGTGCATCGCAATTCGCTGCGCCAGCGATCCAGTCGGAAACGGAGGATGGCCGGTGAGCAGGAAATACAACGTGCAACCGAGACTGTAGATGTCAGCACGATGATCGACGTTGTGGCTGTTGACTGCCTGTTCGGGTGCAAGGTAGTCAGCGGTGCCCATGACCCGCTCGTTGTGCAGAATCGTCAGCGATTCCTCGTCATCTTCCCTGAGCAGCGCGAGACCGAGGTCAAGAATCTTGACGGTTCCGCTAGCCATCTTCAACAGGTTTGCCGGCTTGATATCGCGATGCACGAGCGCCCGCTGGTGAGCGTGAGCCAGACCGGCACAGGACTGGGCAATTGCGTCAGCGGCTTCATTAAAATCCAGCGGTCCGGTCTCTTTCACAATTTCGTATAGGTCTTTCCCCCTGACGAATTCCATCACCATATAGTGCGTGTCGTTCTCGTTGCAAATATCGTAGACACGGACGATGTTGGGATGGTTGAGACTCGCCGCCGCTTTTCCTTCGCGATAGAATCGGTCGAGGTAGCTCTTGTCAGGAACCTTATTGCGTGGCAGAACTTTGATTGCCCGTTTTTGCGCCGAGAGTTTGTGCGCTGCCAGAAATACGGTGCTCATGCCGCCGGTTCCAAGATGCCCGAGCAGTTTGTATTTGCCCAGGAAGAATCCCTTGTATTTTCCGGCAATCAGCTTTTCGACGTGCCAGGGAGTAATCAGTTCGTTGTCGAGCAGATGTTTGGTAAGGTGTTCGGTTGTTACCAGACTGCCGTTGGAATCTTTGGACAGTTCCTTAAGAGACTTTTTGAGGTGAGAGTCCGCAACGATCCCGCTGCGCTCGAGAATTTTTAGAAAGCTTTTGGCGCTCGGATCCGCCATTTGCTATGCCTCTTTACTGCTTGCTACGCCTCTTCGGGACCGGAACGACCGGCTGACTTTTTCAACGCGCCCCATAACCTGTGATGTCGCCTATCTATGATACCACTGAGTCTATGATACCACTGAGCGACCCATTCGTGTGCCCCAAAACCATCCCTGTTCACGTGATTTGCGATCGGAGTTGCTCGGGAGCTGAGTGCTGCAACAGGATATCACACGGAGTATCAGCCTACAAAACAGCCGGCGACTTTGTGGAACTCAACTTGTCGGTAACCGTATGCGAACGCTGGTTGTAGCGATTGATGCAATTGACGCGCGCAGCGAACTATTCAACGATCGAACGAGGGACCATCAAATTGAATCAACTTGGCCTGTTCGCGAAATTCTGGGAGCCGGGAAAAGTCAAAACGCGGCTCGCGAAAACCGTCGGCCCGATTGCTGCCAGCCGCATTTACCGGTTGTTTCTACAGCATCTGATCGATGAGTTTTCGACGAATACGCTGCAGGCAAAGGTGGAGTTGAATTTGGTTTTCTCGCCGGCTGACTCAGGGCACAAGTTTTCCGAGATCGCTCCCGACTGGAATCTGATGCCCCAGTCTGGCGGCGATCTTGGACAACGAATGGAGGCTTGTTTTCGGGACCTGTTGTCCCGGGCGTTGGATCCGGAAACTGGCACAAGCAAATCGAATCGCGCAGCAACTGTAGTGATTATCGGATCGGATACTCCGGACTTATCGTCAGAGGCGATCGTGGCGGCCCACGAAATTCTCCTGGATCATGATGTGGTCATTGGTCCATCGACCGACGGCGGATACTATCTAATCGGTGTTCGGAACAAGATGGAAGACACAGACAGGCTTACCCGGTTGTTCGAAGGTATCTCGTGGAGTACGCCGTCGGTTTTCGCTCAGACTGTGGACCGAATTGAGAATTGCGGCGCGAGTTATTCGCTCCTTGAACCGATGAACGACATTGACGAACTGGATGATCTGCGACAATTTCTTTCCATCGCGGACGATCAACACACATCGTTGATTCGCAAACTACAAAACATCGCAGGCGAATATCTGGCCGAACATGAATGATCTGATAATTATTGGCGGCGGTGTGATCGGGCTGTCCGTTGCCTATGAAATGTCACAGCGCGGAGCCACGGTAACGGTTCTGGAAAAGCCGCAACCGCGCGGACAGGCGTCCTGGGCAGGAGGCGGCATTCTGGTCCCCGTTTGTGCCGAAACCGCGGTCCATCCTCTGGAAAAGCTCCGCGCACTCAGCAGCGAACTGCATCGGGCATGGTCGGAAAAACTGCGTCAGAAAACGGGCGTCGACAATGGTTATCGGGAATGCGGCGCGGTTTATTTTGCCCGCTCTCCGGGAGAGATCGCGTCATTGATCGGAATGATGCAGGAATGGAGCGATGACCGGATTGAAAGCAGTTGGCTGGAACAAAGCCGGTTGAGAGAGTTGATTCCGGTGTTGTCGTCACCGTTTCTCGATTCGGAATCGTGCCGTTCGGCCTGGCTGCCCGGAGAATCGCAAATCAGGAATCCGGACCAGCTGGCCGCACTAACGAAATCATGCACCGAAAATGGAGTCACGTTCGTCAATGTCAGTTTGCTGGAGGTTTGTGGCGATCGTGAGCGGATTTCCGGGGTGAGGATACAGGAATCCGGGGGGGACGGCGAAACAACGGTCGTCGCTGACCGTTATCTGATTGCGGCCGGATCGTGGTCGGGTCAGATTGTCGAACCGTTGGGGTTTCGGCTGCCGATGGTTCCTGTTCGCGGGCAGATGTTGCTGTTTAAACTCGATCGACAGAAATTCGCGCCTGTCATTTACGAGGGCGGCACCTACATCGTTCCGAGAGCTGACGGGCATGTGCTGGTCGGTTCAACTCTGGAAGAAGCGGGATTTGATGCAACGACCACGGTAGCTGCGGTTCAGCGTTTGCGAGAGTTCGCCAACGGTGTGATCCCCGAACTTTCTGAAGAGACGTTTCAGCAGGCGTGGGCGGGATTGCGTCCCGGGACGAATGATGGATTCCCCTACATTGGCCAGCTGGCTCCTTGCGAAAACTGCTTTGTGGCAACAGGGCATTTCCGCGGGGGTCTGCATCTTTCGACGGGGACTGCGGTCGTGATCAGCAATCTGATGGAGGACAAGCCAAACGAAATCAGCCTCGCTCCTTTTGATCCGGCACGAATAAACCGGATTGAGATATAATTGGTTTTCGTAAACCACCGGATCTGCTGGTGAGTACCCATCGGGCGCTGCCGTTCAAAAGTGAGCCGAATGGCGCTATCTTCCGGCTGAGGCCGGTTTGAGACTTTCGCGGCAATGCCGGCGGCTAGCGCCGAACCGCTCAGTCCTTCGGCTCCTTTTTAGGGGCCTTGCTCATACCACCTGCGCCGCCGCTGGTTACTGATGGGCGGCCGGGGACCAGGCGAAATCTAGTGCCGCACCCTGACTCAATCTTAACTACCGCGATATATTTGTGTCGAACCTTGCCGTAATGGGCATGTCCAACGGTTTGGGCAGCCTGAATCAACGCACACATTGCCTGACGCAGTTCCTCGCAATATTCAACGTGCGTGCCGCCCTGTCGCTTAGGCTCCGACCCTCCCACAGACAGGGAGGGTGTAACTAAAACAGAAACAGAGTTAGCCTGAATATGAAAACCGATACCCTCCGCGAAAAATACCTTGAGTTTTTCAAATCGAAAGACCATACGGTTTGCGAAAGCGATGTGCTCGTACCTGACGATGACTCGGTTCTGTTTACGCCAGCCGGCATGAATCCGTTCAAGGATCATTTTCTCGGCAAGGTGGATCTGAAATTTACACGCGCAACGAGTTCGCAGAAATGTCTGCGGACGGGCGATATCGAAAACGTCGGTCGGACGGCATACCACCATACGTTTTTTGAGATGCTGGGAAATTTCAGTTTTGGCGACTACTTCAAACGAGAAACAATCAACTGGGCCTGGGAATTTCTGACCGACAAAAAGTGGCTGGCGATTGATCCGGAGCGTCTGACTGTGACGGTGTATCACGATGACGACGAGGCAGCTGGAATCTGGGCGAACGACGTCGGGTTGGAGGAAAAACGGATCGTCAGGTTGGGCGAGGACGACAACTTCTGGCCGGCCGGAGCTCCGGGCAGCGGACCGGATGGTGTCTGTGGGCCTTGCAGCGAAATCTTCTTTCATCCTGACAACGGCCCGGAATGCGAAATCTGGAATCTGGTTTTTACTCAGTTCGAACGGAGCGGCGATCCACCGGACAACCTTCAACCGCTGCCAGCAAAAAACATCGATACCGGAATGGGCCTGGAACGTATCGCAGCAACCTTACAAGGCGTTTCGACGAATTTCCATATTGATTCGCTGCTTCCGATTGTCGAAGCTGCAGGCGAAATCTGCGGCGTCCAATACGATGCTGATTCGGATGACGGACGACGCCTGAGACGGATTACCGATCACGTTCGCGCTTGTTCGCTGGCCATTCACGAAAACGTCTACCCCGGCCAGAAAAGAGAAAACTCTGTGATTCGCCGTTTGCTCCGCCGTGCCGTGTTTCAAGGGCACGAGATGGGTATGCGCGAACCGTTTCTTTATCAACTGGTCCCAATGGTTGTTCAGAAACTCTCTGGTCGCTATCCGGAATTGGTAGAGACGGAGTCGCGTGTGGCCGAGGTGATCAAGGAGGAGGAATCCGGGTTCTATCAGTTGCTTGAAGATGGCATTCCGCGTGTAGAAAAAGTCTTTGATGACGTTCGCAAACGGGGGAGTAAAGTCGTCGACGGTGAAGCGATCGCCGGTATCTACCAGACGTATGGTGTGCCGCCCGAAATTGCCGACTCGATGGCTGACGCGACCGGGCTGGAATTCGATTGGGATGCGTTCAAGGAATCGATGGATAAACATGGCAAGGATAGTGGAACGCTTGCCGACACGGTAATGGGGAATTCCGGGCCGATCGACGAAATCAAGCGAGAAGTCAAGTCAACTTTTTTTACGGGATATGACCGGACCGAAGATACCTCGACAGTTTGCGGGCTTGTGGCGGTAGGCGAATCGCACCAGAGCCTGGAAGTCGTGATAGGCCGGAAGCAAATGCTGGTCACGGTTCAGACTCCGTTCTATGCGGAATCAGGTGGCCAGGTCGGCGACACCGGATCGATCACCGGCCCGGACGGAGAATTTCAGGTGACTGATACTCAAAAGAATGGCGACGTGTTCGTTCACCATGGTTCCGTTTCGCGCGGAAAAATCAGCGTAGGCGACGAGGTGCAACTGACGGTTGATGCGGATCGACGTGACGCAATCGAGCGTGCACATTCCGCAACGCATATTCTGCACTACTCGCTACAGCAAATGCTTGGCGAACATGCGCAGCAACGTGGCTCCAAGGTGACTGATGACTGGTTGCGATTCGATTTTACGAACAAGACCGGGGTAACGCTCGACGAATTGCGTTCGATTGAGTCGATGACGAATGAGAAAGTTGCGGCTGCAGAAAACGTGACGGCGCAGACGGTTCCGCTCGAGGAAGGCCGTAGCGCCGGGGCAATGATGTTGTTCGGCGAAAAGTACCCTGACCCGGTCCGAATGGTATCGATCGGTGAGTTCAGCAAAGAGCTGTGCGGCGGTACGCATCTGAAATCTGCAGGCCAGGTCGGCGCGTTTGAAATTGTCAGCGAAGAAGGTGTCTCCAGGGGAACCAGACGCATCATCGCGTTAACCGGTCAGAAGGCGTTACAGAACCAGCAGGAAATCACGTCTGCTGCTAACGAAATCGCTTCGATCTTGAATGTGGGTGTTTCGCAAATTGCTGAAGCGGTCGATGGTCTGAACCGGAAAGTCAAGGATTTGAAAAAGCAGATGGATTCTGGAAAGCCGGGACAGCCTGCAGCGGCAGGTTCTCCGGATGTGTCAGGTGATGAACAGCCAGACAACTATTTCGCGATTCGCGATGCCGTTCGTTCGGCAGCAGCAAGATTGAACATTCCGGTAGGCGAACTTGCCGCGAGGGTGAGAATCATGAACGATGAAGTCGAATCGCTGACTCGTCAGATCGAGGAACGGGCCGGCGCGCCGGTCGTGGATGCGGATGCACTCATCAATTCGGGTGAGATATTCGGCGATACTCTTGTCATTGCTCAGGAACTGCCCGGAGCGAACTCGAATATGATGCGCGGATTAATTGACGCGGTGCGCAAAAAAGAGCCCGGGCCGGTGGCGTTGTTTCTTGCTGCGGCCGACGGCAGCGATAAAGTTGTGCTGGTCGCCGGCGTTAGCAAATCGCTGGTTGCAAACGGCATCAGTGCCGGTGACTGGGTCAAAACGATTGCCCCGGTCGTAGGCGGTGGTGGCGGCGGCAAGCCGGATCTCGCTCAGGCAGGCGGAAAACAGCCGGAGAACATCAAGCCTGCGCTGGAAAAGGCGGTTGCATACATGAAATCCACGGTTGGCTCGTAGAGCATCGACATGCGTCATTCGGCCGGTTTCGATATCGGGTAAGATATCGGGTAAGATATCGGACGAGCAATGGTGGCCGGGTTACGCTAGGATTCCGTTTTTCATTCTGAAATTCGACGACTCCAGAGCCGTGCTCGAGCCTATGACTGCTCGATGCTGCTCAAATTTGGATTGGCCGTTTGGGCGATTGCCAAAACGGCTAATGTTCAGAGCAGTGGTGTTCAAGAGAAGACACTGAACACCCATAGCATGTACACCAAATTAACAAAGAACTTTATCTTTCGGGAGAAACCATGAGAACGAGATTAGTAACGCTCGCCCTGGCGGTGGGATTCTGTTTTTGCATAGCAATCGATTTGTGCGCACAGTCACCGATCGCGGATGACCAGAAGGCGACTGTGGTTTTCGATCTGCGTCTGAAGAAAATCCGTGATGGTGAATTCGTGTCGTCAATCGACCTCGACAAGCTGCTCAATGAGACTCCGCTGGCAATGTTTGTCTCCGGAGTGCCGATTCAGGAAACTGACCGCATCTTCGGTGCCTTTAATCTGCCGGCATCCATAGAAGAAGCATCGGTCTTCGCTGGGAATGCCCCCCCCGAGGTTTTGCCCGTGAATCTGTTTCTTCGTATTCAAATGGCCACGAGCGAACAGGCGGACGGTATCCTTGATATGTTTGCCACCAATGCGGATGAAGTCGAAATTGACGGCCGGACGTTTCTACAGCCGAACGATGCCTTTACCAATTTACTGGGCCACCGGTTGGATGAAACGACGATCGAATTCGGAACGCGCGAATACATCCTGGCCGGCACCGGCAAAGAGTTGTTTTCAGACGGATTGATGGCAGCCTGGTCCAAAGTTCCCGATCATGGTGTTCGACTTGCGGTCGATGTTGAAGGGGAGTCGGAGTTTACCACGGAGCTTGTTGCAATGGCGAAAGAGAGTCCCGATATGAACGCAATGGGTTCAGCGTACCTGGACCTGATTGACAACTCGAAAAATCTGCGAATGGGAATCGATTTTGATGCGGCGAATCTGATCGAAATCTCGGCGACCTGTTATGACTCGGCCCAATCAGAAGAACTTCGCAGTGGACTGGACTCGGTTCTAGGTATGGCGAAAATTGCAGGAAAGAACGGGTCGAATCAGGGTATTCCGGATCCTGCTGTAAAAGACGTTGCGGACCAGATTCTGGACTCGCTGGAAGCCACCGCCGACGGGGACACGGTCGCGATCATCATCCCCAAGCCGGGAGATTTCAATAACGCAATCGGAAATCTTGCTAACCAGGCGATTGAATCCATGTCCGAACCGATGGACATGGGCCAAATGGACGGTGACATGCAGTTTGGTGAAGGTGACATGCAGTTTGGTGAAGGTGACATGCAGTTTGGTGAAGGTGACATGCAGTTTGGTGAAGGTGAGATGCAGTTTGGTGAAGGTGAGATGCAGTTCGGCGAAGGTGAGATGCAGTTCGGCGAAGGTGAGATGCAGTTCGGCGAAGACGAGATGCTTGAGGAAGAAGCGTTTGACGGAGAAGCATTTGACGGAGAAGCATTTGACGGAGAAGCATTTGACGGAGAGGGCATGGAAGAAGGCGAACTCGTTCCTGCCGGAGGTGGCGGCGATTCGATTCCGTTTGGTGATGACGATACCAACCCGTTTGGTGACGGCGGTTAACGCCGCTGCGACAACGCAAACATATCTTGCGATGAACAAAAAAGTACGAGTCCGTTTTTGGATTCGTACTTTCTTTTTGCATTGAGCTTCGCTGCCGGCTCGCCTTCAGGGAGATTGGCCTACAGCATGTAGTAGCGGCAGACGAGGAACACGATGCAGAATGTCACGATCATGAACAAGCGAAAGACAGACGCCTCCGCCATTTCATTCGCCTGTTGGCGTGCGGATTTGGCCAGCTCTTTTTTGTCCATCAGCCCCATCGACCAGAGCTGGTCGGGATTGTGCTTCGGCCTGTTTTCGCTTGTTGCTTCGGCCATGTCAGTTCCAGGTCACTTCTAGTTGATTAACAACGGACTGTACTCCGTCGATTCGTTTTACTGCTTCCTGAGCCATCTGTTTTTCAAAAAAAGACTTCACCTGGCCATTGATCACTACCTGGCCACCCCTGCTTGCGAACCGCATTTTTCGCGCGTTCAGATGAGGGTCATGAAATACGATTGACTGAATCTTGTGAGTCAGGCTGGTCGGTGTCGAGTCCATGTTGAAACCTGAATCGGGTTGTTCTGCAGGCGGATGCCTCGGGCGAATTTCGAAGAAAGATAGCCTCCCGTTACGACGCTGGTTCCTTTTGGTTTTCAGGGCAGTTGATTTCGCTGAACACGCGACACGGTTGTTCCGGTTGTAGGCACTGTCTGGTGGATGTTGGCTGTCAACTGAAAAACCCGGCTCAAATCAAGACCTTGATCGAAACAATGATCAGGCCGAATACTGCAACTGCCGACAGGCAGACACCGAAAAAGATGCGGTTGTTGAGTGAAACGCGGTTGGTGGCTGTCCGGTTTGTGATCAACGGCAGTGGCAGTTCCCGATTCCGCTGGCCGATGAGTTGCCGGATCCTGGCAATCCGCTCGAGTAACCCCGGATGCATCAGCGTTGGTTTTGCCGCTTTGGCTGGATCGAGTTTCGCCAGCCTCTTCAGCGCGTCCAGCAATGCAACAGTGCCGTCGTTTTCGGAGACTAACTGGTTGTTGTCAACGGCAGCAAACTGGTCGGCTTCAAATTCCATTTTTCGGGACAGCCAGCCGAGGCTGATCACAACAAACGCACCGTATGCAATCGGCGCAACCATCCACGCGAATCCGCCAGGCAAACCGGAATTCACAGCCAGTGTTCCGATCGAGTCCGGAATCGAATAGCCGCAGCTCTCCAGTGCTGCGACTACGAACAAAGGCAGCAGGACGAACATCACCCGAACCGGCAAATGCATCAGCCGGATGTGCCCCGCTTCATGCCGGAGGATCGCCTGAATCTCGTGCTCGGGAAAATGTCGAAGCAGTCCGTCACTGATGAGAATCATCCGGAATCCCGGAACCATTCCGACGACCATCGCGTTTACGATCTGGCCGCCGGTATCCCAGACGCGAACATCACGAACCATCAATTTTTCGCGTCTGCAGAAGTTTGTCAGTCGTTGATAAAGCTGAGCGTCATCGATGGCACGAATTTTCCAGATCCGGCACAGCAAAAACGGAAATCCCAGCAGGATAAACATTGTCACCGCGATCAACGCAACTCCGGTGACCGTCCGGGAAACCAGAGCCGGATTCGACAGATCGCGCAAAACGACAAACAAGATCACAGGCACCAGTGCCATCAGCAGGTAAACACGGACCCGAATTCCGACGTATTGCAACCGTGCGGGGTCAGTGACGATCGAATACCAGGTCTGCTTTCGGGTCTGAGTGTCGGCAGCGGTACCGTTTGAGATTTCTTTTTTTGAGATTTCTCTTTGCAGTTCGTAAAAGACCGCCCATGAAACGATCAACGAGAATAGCATCGGCAGGATGATCAAGATCTCGTCGATGAGTGGAAGCCGGGACAGTCCCCAGTTCTCCCGAACAATCGAATGCCACCCGGTTGACGTGATCACCATCAAACTCGCAACCAGCCAGACTGCGGAGTGGCAAACCGACATCCTTTTGAGCATCGAGTCCTGTCGGGAATGAGGAAGACCGCCGATGTTCCAATACCGGGAAACGAAGATTGTTTGAAAGAGTGCCAGCGCGGGAACGGAAAACGTGAGTAACATCACGGCAGTCAGTCGCATCGGCAGATTGTCAACCGATTCGCGCGCGCCGGTTTCGCTGAGAAACAGGCAGGCGATGATGACGATTCCAATAACCAGATTCATTCGAGGCAGGTAGAAAAGACGTTTTTTTGTCGGGCACTGTGTTCCAGCCGTCCCGAAACGCGAACTGACCTGCCCGATGTTGCCACGATAACTGGTCGGGAACAATTGTCGATAAAACGACCGCTACAACCGGAACAACCAGCGAAAGAACATTCGCACAGAACGGTTGTCCAGGGATTGCGGCGCGTTCAAAGGCTCTGCGGTGAACGGTCATATGAAGGGTCGCTCACACCATCGTGGGACTAGTCCAGGCGGACGGGCGAGGTGGCCACGCAGCCGGAAGAAGCGGACCGGGAGGAGCGCGATCGGGAGGGCGAGGCTCCTGCCGAGCCGCGTGGGTTTAGCTGCGGAGTCTCGACGCATTGGGCAGCCTTGAATTAGCCCGCCTTGAGATTCGGGACCACCTAAACCGCCTGCACCTTGTTCACGGCATTCTTTACCTCGCCGTTTTTCAAGTAATCGATCATCAGCTCAACCGCCTCCACAGCGACATCGATTTGCGCTTCTTCGGTACTGGCTCCCAGATGCGGCGTACATAGAACACCTTCCATCGCAAAGAGAGGGCTGTCGGTACACGGTTCCGTCTCGTACACATCCAGAGCAACGCCGCCTAGTTTGCCCGATTCGAGTCCGCGTACCAGGGCGGCTTCGTCATAGATTCCGCCCCGGGCACAGTTCACCAGGCGGACGCCGGTTTTCATCAGTGCGATCTCAGTGTCGCTGATCAGGCCTTTGGTTGCCGGAGTCATCGGTGTGTGAACCGAAAGATAATCGATCCCCGGGAGCATTGTTTTGTAATCATCGACAACAACGATCCGTGCTTCGGCGGCCTGGGCGCTGCTGAGGAACGGGTCGAATCCGATGACCTTCATGTCAAATGATTTTGCCCGGCGGGCAACTTCACGACCGATCCGTCCGAGCCCGATGATACCCAGCGTTTTCCGGGCGAGTTGCGAACCCTGAAACTTTTTCCGATCCCACTTGCCCGCCATCAAACTTGCGTGTGCAGGCGCAATGTGCCGGGACAGGGACAGCATCAATGCCATTGCCAGTTCGGCTGTGCTGACCTTGTTTCCATCCGGCGTGTTCATAACGACGATGCCTTGTTCCGATGCAGCGTCTTTGTCGATGTTATCGGTTCCGACTCCGGCACGGGTGATCGCTTTCAATCTTGTGTTGCCGGCGAGCGATTCCGCAGTGATTTTCACGCCGCTTCGGCAAACTGCTCCGTCGTATTCGGTCAGAGTAGAACGAAGTTCTTCACCGGAAAGCCCGGTTTTTACATCGAACTCAACTCCGCCTTCGGCCTCCAGCATTTCCAACCCGCGTGACGCAAGGTTGTCGAGCACTACGATGCGAAACGGTGATCCGTTATTGTCAGAATGAGTCATGAAGTCGTCCGTCGGGATTGCTTTGGTTTGAGAATTGTCAGATTCGCGCTAGCCGTTTTTTGCCGAAAAGTCCTGCATGAATGTCACCAGGGCTTCTACGCCTTCACGAGGCATCGCATTGTAGATCGAGGCGCGGACGCCGCCAATCGAACGATGGCCGGCGAGCGTCGTCAGATTGGCAGCGCCTGCTTCGTTGAGGAATTGCTTGTCCAACTCCGGAGCCGGCAGCTTGAACACGACGTTCATGATGGAGCGGTGGTCGGGGCTGGCAGCGTGGCCGGTGTAGAACCCGCCGCTGTTGTCGATCGCGTCGTACAACAGTTTGCTTTTTTCGACGTTCAAGGCATGAACCTTTTCCAGCCCGCCGATTTCCTCCTGTAACCATTTGCAAACCAGACCGGTAACGTAAATCGCAAACGTCGGCGGCGTGTTAAGCATCGAGTCTTTTGCAGCAACCTGCTGGTAACTCAGGTAGGAGGGCAAATCGCCCGAACGTTCCAGCAGGTCTTTCCGAATCACACAGATCGTGACTCCCGCCGTGCCCGCGTTCTTCTGTGCACAGGCATAGATCAGACCGAACTTTGATACATCTTCCGGACGGCACATGAAATCGGAAGACGAATCACTAATCAGCGGCGCATCACCATTGGCCGGCGGTGCATTGAATTGCAATCCGTGAATCGTCTCATTCGATGTGTAGTGAATGTAGGCTGCGTTGTCGGAAAAATTGATTTCGTCCCGCGAAGGAAGGTGGTTGAATCCGCTGTCAGCGCCGTTGTAGGCCAGATTCAAATTGCCGAACCGATGGACCTCAGCCGCACTATTTTTCCCCCAGTTGCCGGTCACGATGTAGTCGGCAGTTTGAGAACTGTCGGTAAAAAAGTTCATTGGGATCATCGCATTCTGCAATCGCCCGCCACCCTGTAGAAACAACACGTCGTGTGTTTCCGGGATGTCCATCAGGTCGATGATCCGCGACTTGGCGTCTTCCAGAATGGCGACAAAGGCAGGGCTGCGGTGGGAGATTTCCAGAATGCTGCTGCCGATTCCGGGAAGGGCAAGCATGTCATCCTGTATTTGCCGAAGCACGCTGACAGGTAGTACCGCAGGGCCGGCAGAGAAATTAATAGCTCGATTGGTGGTCGTTTCAACAGACATAAATGCACCGGAATAAGAAACTGATTTTCGCCAGTTACTTGAACAGAATCGCAATCAGTAGAAAACCCCTGATTGAGGCCTCGGTACACTGCGGGAGATCGAAAAGCAGGTTCATTCGACCTGAGTCTCCCGACAAAAGTCGCAATTGGTAAATATACGGTTGAACCGCACAGGATCAGCTGATTGGCTTCCGTATCGTCCCTTGTCAAACGGAAGGTCCGGTGTGCGATCCGGGTCTGTATCCAGCAACCGCAGGCCGTCGACTACAGGCTGATGACACCACCACGGTAACGGTGCTACCGTCGAGCGGTCGCCGGATTCGAACCATACCGGTTCTGGCCCGGATTGGCCGAACCATTCGCCATTCTTGTTTGAAGCGCTGCGATGCGCGAGGCCGCGTCGGTTTGAGCCGGATCGACTTGCAGAATTCTCGCGTAGTTTTCCATCGCCAATTGCAGTTCGCCCTGACCTTCCCGTACGTGAGCCATCGCCCACAATGCGCGCGCGTCGTTCCCGTTGATCCTCAGCGCGTCAGCCAGCAAATCAGTTGCTCTCCGGTCATCGCCGAATTCCTGATGCAACCTGGCCAGTTCAATCAACGGGGAAGTCGCCCCGGGATTTCGGCCCTGCCAGGTTTGCAGCAAATCAAATGCAAAGTCTTTCCGGTCTGTTTCAACCAGCAGTGCCGCCAGCCCCCGGTGTGCATCGACGTGCTGATCGTTTACCGAAATCGCCTGGCGGTAAAGCTGCTCCGCCTGATCGAACCATTGTTTGTTTTGCTGCTGACGCCCCAGCGCAAGGTAACTTGCAGCAAGGTTGTAGTATGAATCCGCGTTGCCGGGATTCGACATCATCGCTTTTTGAAACTCGTTGATCGCTTGCGGAACCTGCCCCGACTGAAACGCACGAACACCGTTCTGATTGAGCGTGTTGGTTTTTAGATTACAACCGGATAGAACCAGCAACACGGTCAAGCAGCCCGCGCCAATCGCAAGGCGGTATGCCTCGACTTGTTTGTGAAGGAAAGAACGGGTCGGTTTGTTGAAAGCTGTTCCGTCCATAGAACTCGCCTGGTATTGGATTCGTTGGTCGCGAGGGCTTCGCGACAGGAGTTAAGGGTGCGAGAAGATAATGAAAGCGATACATGCGGGCAATGGCAACGAAACCCCGGACGTGAGTTGCCGCTCATTGTCGGGAATCAACTGTTAATACATGTGCTAGCTCATGAGTACCCTTCGTTTTTGCCGTCGGAGGACCTGGTTTAGGCAGGCCCGGAAAAAGAGTCGTATTGACCGCTTCAGGCCAGTCGCAACGGGGCCACAGTCGGGTTTAGTAACTAAACCAGGTTGTCTTCGATTTCAACGTCGGGTTCACTGTTGTTGTCGGTCGAGTTCGGGTTGTAGATTTCCTGTTGATCTGCAATCTGGCGATACCCGAGGTTGGTCATCACTTCGAGAATTTCGCTACAGGTCGGGAACATCCGGCCGCTCAGTCGTTTGTACTCGTCCATCGCCTGCATGAATTCGATTTCCTGATCGGTGTATTCCCGTTCACAGGTAGTCGGGTCAATCTGGCGTCGGCGATGAGCCTTACGGCCGTCATTTGCAACGGAAACATCGTTCTGGCGACGATCGCTGACCTTACGGATTCCGGTTTCGTCAAGCTTGCTCAAGTCAGGCTTGTTTTTCTTGCCTGTCGATTTCTTCGCAGTTTTCCCGGCCATCGATTTCCCCTTTGTTGGCCGGCAACGCAAAAACCGGCACACTCGTTTGGTGTATTGCTACTGACCCGGATGAACGCCATCTTGAAGCCGGAAAAAAATACACCGTTCAGGCAACGAGTAGGGAAGAAATCGATTTGAACAACTGGAAAAACTTGAACAGTCAGTGAAAGAGGCCGGTCATTCCGGTTGTGACGGATTGGGACTGCTGGCAGTCAGGTGCAACAGGCTGGTTTGCAAATTCCGCTACGAAATGCTGCAGATCATTCGGTTCAGAGGCGATCTGCTATCCCGATGCCGGGACTGTTCAGGATCGCGCTGATCGCTGCTCTTCCGCGGCTGGAAACTTCGATAGAAGAAGTTGAACGTTGCGTCGATGCTGCTACGAAACGGATGGACTCCGGGCAATTCGCTGGAGATGCGAAGATAAGAGTTCAGTGGCTGAAGCTCTTCGGGCAGTTCGGACCACGAGGCTCGCGAGATCCCGGCGATACTCTGAGTTCCGGCTCTGCTCTGTATCTCTGCCACACCCTGCCCTGCAGACGCGTATCCGGTCGTCCAGGAACCCTGCGGTGGCTCGTCATTGGTTGGGATCGAATTTGATAGAACCGAATCTGTACCCGCCTCATTCCCGTCATTGATCAGTTCAACTGACGCGGTTGTGAGTCCTGAATCGGCGTTGCGCGGACCCTGCCATACCAACCCTGCTGTCAATGCAACCAGCAACATCGATGCAACCGCCGTCCACGCATTGAACCGGTTGATGCCCCGGTATGATTCCGAATGTTTTCGGGGCGCAGTTTTTCTAGATCGTGTTTTGTTCTGTCCGGACATTGAATCGGAATTTCGATTGAGGCCACTCTGGTCGTTGGAACGAAGCTGCACCGATCGCGTCCCGGTCGTCGCTGAAAGCAGGTCAGCGGAAAGCAAGTCATCGAGCGTCGAATAATCGTCCATCAGCGCACGACAAAGCACGCAGGTAATTGCATGCGATTTCAGATGCGAATCGGTCGAGACCGGCTGGCGGGAATCCATCAACTCGTGGATGCGGTCTTCAAACTGTGTACACGCCTTGGCACTCACTAAAAACTCCTCGTTTTCTGAGCTTCAATATCAGCTCTCGCCGTGCGCGGTGAACCCACGTCTTGACGGTGCCGAGGGGTACATCCATTTCGGACGCAATCTCTTCGTAGCACATTTCTTTTTGATGGAATAAGTTGAATGCGTTCCGGTATTCATTGCGGATGGTTGAAAGGACGAGATTCATCTCCTCAGCCAGTTGGTTTGCGTCATGATGCAGATGCCACGTATCAGGAATCGGATGCTCAAGCGTTACCGAACCGGGACGTCGCATTCGTTTGGATAGTTTTGTTCGGCAACGGTTGCCGGCAATTGTCAGCAACCACGGCTCAAAAGCGCGATCCTGGTCCCATCGGTGAAGGTTGCGAACGACCCGGGCAAATGTTTCCTGTGTTGCGTCTTCCGCGTCTTCCCGCTGTCCAAGCATCCGGTAGCACAGGCCGTAAACCTGTCCACGAAAACGCGCAACAAGTTCACCGAAAGACGCCTGATTGCCGTCTAGACATCGATTAACCAGAAAAGCTAGTTCTTCAGCCACGATTCACCCCGCCAGCGTAGGAAGCATGGAGACTACCCTGAAACCGCCGTCAGGTTTCAGGATTCGAAAAATCTTGCGAGCAGACTGTCAGCCATACTAACTACAGGTAGCCCGTCCGTGAATAGTAGCTTTGAATAGCAGCTTTTTTCTCACCAGACAGCACGCTTGATTAATAGAGGTTTTCGCAAAATACGGTGATTGCTTGGATTCTTCTCCGGCACGTTGAGAAAAAAGTACAAAAAATTCGAATGGTCGATTGTTCCAGTTCGCCGCACAAAAAAAGCAGGGCTCTAAAATGAGTCCTGCTTTATCTGTTTTCGTTTTGCCAGCCAGCAATTTATCTACATTCGACGGCTGAAGAACTGTCGCAGCGTATCATCTGCGGCATTTGTTGAATCGCCATGTGGCATTTTCGGCTTGGAAGGTAGTTTGCCGTATTCCTTCTTCTTTTTCTTATCGTCTTCAGAGCTGATCGTTTCCTCGACCGGGCCTTCAGACTCTTTGTCTTTCTTTTCGTCGTCCTGTTTCTCTCTTTCCTGATCCAGTGTCATCGTGTCTTCAAGATTCATCTGAACCGTGTCCGCATGGTTGATGATATGCTTTTCATTCGACAACGGCTCTTCATCCATGTTTTCAACCAGCCAGCTTGCGATGCTGTTTTCAATTGAAGCCCTGGGCTGGCCGGTTGCCGCTGTTCTCGCTGCAGCTTCGACAACATCCTGGACTCTGGGTTTCTTGTTTCCTGCGGCGACGTGATCGATCATCAATTCAAACTGAAGTCGCCCGACCCGAACCGTGTCACCGATTTTGCCGATATGGATTTCCTTTAGTGGTTGTCCGTTGACGAATGTACCGTTGCGGCTTTTGAGATCTTCGACAAAGACCTTTCCGTCACTGATTCTAATCGCGCAATGTTGGCGACTGACAAGATCGCTAGTCGGCTTAAGATGGGCTTCTTCACCACGACCGATGATAAACTCCGGAACCGCAATCTTGATTTCCCGTCCGTCGTTCTTCCCGCCGACGACTTTAAGACTTACCTGCATCCTGATCTTCTCTCTTGAATCAAGGAACTCACTTTGGCGCTTTGCCTGGGACGACTGCCTCTTGCCGTCCCGCACGATTGTGGGGCAGCTGGAAGCCCCTAGCCAGCTGTTAATGATATCTTCGGCAATACTGAATTGTCAAATCCAATACCGGGAACAGCGAGCCGAATTTTACTCCTGCTCCATCGACATTGCGCCCACATTTTCAATGTTCACGAATACTCGAACGTTTTGCCAATTTCCACCGATCAGTTCTCCGGTTACGCAATACAATCAGGTTCATTCTTTGAATCAGAACGATCGGCCGATCTGACGAACGACAGGACACTACCCGGGAACCTTGAATGCTTGCCCGAAACACCAGGCTTTGTGTCGTTGCGTCAACATTGACCCTCATGGTCGTTTTCGTTGCCGCTTCTTTCGGGGGGGGACGAAAATGACCAAACCAATATTTCGGGAGTCGATCTGCTTTCCCCGAAGCAAACGCAAGCAGAGTCCGCAGCTTTTGGGGGACTTGTGCGAGACGTTAGCGGAAAACCGGTGGTGGGCGTTGACCTCTGGATCGCGGCTGAACTGTTTGATGATAGCTCAGCCGACCGCCGTGACCTCGTCGATGGTCAAGTCCACAATCAAGAATCGGCTTGGTATCTTCACACTGTTTCGGGCTCTGACGGCAGCTTTTCGTTTGAAGTTTCGCCTGGCCGGAATGAAGCCGCAGCCGGAACAAACAGTGATGAGAAATCCGGCGAGCCGACTGAAACTGAGTTTTCCAGTGACCAGCTTGCAACCGTCTGGATTCATTGTGAAGGGAATATTCAGGTCGTCGAGTTTTCGCCCCTGAATCACATTACCGATGCCACCCGGTTTAAAAGAAAAATTGAAGCGGATCGCCGATGACGACGGGAGTGTCAGCTATCCCCTGTTTACCGCACTGTCGATTCCGGTGCTCGAAGTCAATTCGCGGTCCCACGGCATACAGCACTATCCGGTCAAAAACTATGAACAGGAAATCAACCGGAATGTAATCCTGAAGTCGGTCGGCGGAATCGACGGTCGCGTGGTCGATTCCGGAGGCAGGCCACTCGGCGGATTCGAATTCACGATCATCACCATGACGGGCCCGGACGACCACAATGGTGCCGCGCATTGTGTTTCCGGTGACGATGGTTCGTTTTCAGTTCCAGCGATCGCGGTCGGAGAGGCAGCCATCGTTGCAGCAGACAGTCGTTCACCATGGAGTCACTTTAAGAACCCCGTTGAAGTTCAGCCCGGCGAAGTGGCAAAAGCAGAGATTGTTGTTGCCCTTCACAATGTTCATTCCGAGGGTGGCCATCCAAATGGAAGTCATCCACACGATTCATTGCCGGGAAATGTTCAGCCCCATGCCGGCGAAATGAGAAATAGCGAACGAGGACCCGATCAACCAGGGGACTCCCGGCGCTTTATGGTTCGCGGAACGGTCACCCAATCTGACACCGGTGCAGCGGTCGAAGGCTTGAAAATGAAAATAACTTCCGGATCAAGCGGATTGTCGAGTCAAACGTTTGTCTCGGCAGAGGATGGAACATTTTCTATCGATGCAGGGCCGGGATATTGCATGATCGAGTTTATTGAATATCCGGCTGATCTTGTCTACGTGGGCGATCAGGAATCGATCGGTATCGAAATTGACCGGTTCGAAGTCTGGCACAGCAACACGAACCTGATGAAAACCCGGGTCGAGAGCCGTGATCCGCTGGTGCTCAAACTTGTTGACCTCTACGACTTCGACGAATTACGCAACGAGGGACGTCGCGAAGATTCGGGATCGGACGACAATGGCTAGCAACCGGCTGCTGGTCATCGTTTCAAAGTCCACGACTCATTTCCAAATTGACCGGCGGCGATCGATTTAGCCGTTTCCACTTCAATCTCGGTTAACGCGCCGTTGGCGAATTCCAGATTCAGTACCGCGCCAACCCGGTTCGAACATGCCGCGATCAGCCGGTCGTGATCCACTGAGCGTTTCGTTAGCTCAAGTAACCCCGGCAGTTCCGGCGCCTGTCCGGACTGCGCTGTCAGAAGACTGCCGTGCTGAAGCAGCGAGTTCTTTAACCGCCGCTGTGCGCTGCCGCAGATCTTGTAGCCGTTGCATACCAGGTCACCGTCGGTCCGCCGTTGGAAACAGAGGAATGCCGCATCGCTTTCCCCGATCGCGTCGCCTTGACTCGCCCGGTCGTCGTTCGAATTTCCGCTCGCGGCAAAGAACCCGCACTCGATTCCCTGCTCGGCCAGCGATTCGACGATTGCGTTGTGAACTTCATGATAGAGCTGCGAGTTTTCGACTGCACGGTGACTTGCCGATGGCACACAAAGCGAATAGGTAATCTCGCGATCGTGAACAATCGCTCCGCCACCCGAAGCCCGCCGGACCAGCGCACAGTTTCCGCTAGGGACGTGTTGCAACCGCGACGCGTGATTCTGGAAGTAGCCGAGCGATAGCGTTGGCTCGGCCCATGAATAGAATCGCAGCGTAATTTGTCCCGTCGAATCGGCGCTCGCAAGCAGCGATTGATCGACCGACATGTTCCAGTCGCCCGCTGCCGGCGAATCGATAATCAGTCGAGCGCGTTCCACGTCCAAATCAAATTCGTTCTTTTCGTTTTCGTTACTACTCGTCTTCGCTGTGATCTTCATAAGCTGACAGGGGTGGACACGAACAGACAAAGTTCCGATCGCCGTAGACATCGTCGATCCGGTTTACCGTCGGCCAGAATTTGCTGCGTCGGGTATGAGCATCGGGCGTCACAGCGTCGGTGCGCGAATAACTCCTGTTCCAGTTTGCGTCGGTTACATCAGCCAGAGTATGGGGGGCGTTTTGCGGTAATGAATCGTCGGCTGAGACGTCGCCGTTTTCGACTGCTCGAATCTCCTCGCGAATACTCAATAACGCGTCACAGAAACGGTCGAGTTCCAATTTCGACTCGCTCTCGGTCGGCTCGATCATGATCGTTCCGGGAACAGGCCATGACATTGTCGGCGCGTGAAAACCGTAGTCCATCAACCGTTTCGCAATGCCGACTTCTGAAATGCCGCTCGCCGCTTTGATGGGCCGGATGTCAACGATGCACTCATGAGCGACCCGTCCGCCCCGACCTCGATACAGGACATCGAAACTTCCTTCCAGCCGTGTCGCGACGTAGTTTGCATTGAGAATCGCGACCTGCGTTGCTTTCTTCAATCCGGAACCGCCCATCATATAAATGTAGGCCCATGAAATCGGCAGGATCGCAGCACTGCCATAGGGAGCCGCTGAAACAGCGCCGCCGTCCGCCAGTGTGTCTCCCGCCAGAGTCGTTCCGGGTGACTGAACAACATGGTTAGGGAGAAACGGAGCGAGGTGTTTCTTGACGCCGATCGGTCCCATTCCCGGGCCGCCGCCACCATGTGGAATGCAGAACGTTTTGTGCAGGTTCAGATGCGAAACGTCCGAGCCCATTCCGCCGGGAGTTGCCACGCCAACCAGGGCGTTCATATTCGCGCCATCCATATAAACCTGGCCGCCGTGATGATGAATGAGCTCGCAGGCTTCCGTCACGGTTTCTTCGAACACACCGTGCGTGCTTGGATACGTAATCATCAGGCTCGATAGATTGTCCGCATATCTTTCGGCCTGCGCTTTGAGGTCGTCCATATCGATGTTGCCGTCGTCATCGGTTTTGATCACGACGACCTTCAGCCCCGTCATGCTCGCACTCGCAGGGTTGGTGCCGTGTGCTGAACTTGGAATCAAGCAGATGTTGCGGTGCGACTGTCCGAGCGATTCGTGATAACGGCGGATGGCGAGCAAACCCGCGTACTCGCCCTGCGCGCCTGAATTCGGTTGCATCGAAATGTCGTCATAGCCCGTGATTTCAACAAGCCACTTTTCGAGTTCGCGGATCATTGCCGCGTATCCGTTCCACTGATTGCGAGGTGCGAACGGGTGCAGATTACAGAATTCAGGCCACGTAACCGGAATCATTTCGGTTGTCGCGTTCAGTTTCATTGTGCAGGAGCCGAGAGGAATCATCCCGTGCGTCAAAGAAAAATCGCGGTTCTCCAGATGCTTGATGTAACGCAGCATTTCGGTTTCGGAGTGATAACGATTGAACACTGGATGCGTGAGGAATTCGCTCCTTCGAACCAGACCTTCCGGAATCGACTCGGACTCCGTTTTCGATTCCAGCGAACTTGCGGAAAGCGAACAGTCCTTTCCGGCAAAAATTTGAATGAGTTTCTCGACCAGCTGTGGCGTCGAGGTTTCGTCCAGGCTGATCCCCAGTGTGTCATCGCCAATCCGTCGCAGATTGATACGTGCCGCGATCGCGCGGTCGTAGATCGCGGAGGCGGTATTCGACTTGACACAGATCGTGTCGAAGAAGTTCTCGTGTTCGAGTTCAAATCCGAGCGACTTCAGACCGGCCGCGAGAATTTCGGTTGTTCGGTTCACGCGCTGAGCGATTGCGCGGATTCCATCCGGCCCGTGATAGACCGCATAGAACGCAGCCATGTTCGCCAACAGTGCCTGGGCGGTGCAGATATTGGACGTCGCTTTGTCCCGGCGAATGTGTTGCTCGCGGGTCTGCATCGCCATCCGCAGCGCGACTCCGCCACGTTTGTCTTTTGAAACGCCGATGATCCGTCCGGGAGCGGACCGTTTGTACGCATCGCGGGTCGCAAAGAACGCAGCGTGCGGCCCGCCGAATCCAACCGGAACTCCAAACCGCTGCGCTGAACCGAACACGATGTCCGCGCCAAGTTCCCCCGGCGGCTTCAGCATCGCCAGCGCCAGCAGATCCGACGCTACACAAACCAGCGCCTTCTGTTCGTGCGCCGCGTTGATGACACCGCTGATGTCGCGAACAGCGCCGGTTGTTCCCGGATACTGCACCAGCGCGCCGAAGATGCCGTCGGTCGGAAAATTGTCGAGTGGTCCGGTGACGACTTCGAATCCGAAATATTTTGCCCGGGTCCGAACGACGTCCAGCGTCTGCGGATGCACATCGTCGGCGACCCAGAACGTCTCGTTTTTGTTCTTGCTCGCACGTTTACAAAGCGCCATCGCCTCTGCCGCCGCAGTTGCTTCATCCAGCAACGAGGCATTGGCCATCTCCATTCGCGTCAAATCCATCACCATTTGCTGGAAATTCAAAAGCGACTCCAGGCGGCCCTGTGAGATTTCTGCCTGGTAGGGAGTGTAGGCCGTGTACCAGCCCGGATTTTCCAGCACGTTACGCAGGATCACACCAGGCACGTGCGTTCCGTAGTAGCCGGTTCCGATCAACGACGTGAAGACCCGGTTCTGGTCCGCGTATTCGCGCAGTTTCGCAATCGTCTCGACTTCTGATTTCGGCGCAGGCATGTTCAGCGGTGCGTCAATCAGGATGCTTTGCGGCAGAGTAGTATCGGTCAGCTCATCAAGCGAACTGAGGTCGAGCAACCTGAGCATTTCAGAAATGTCGGTGTCGCTCGGGCCGATATGCCGCCGGATAAAGTCGTTTTGTTGCAGCGACGCAAGTGTCGGTGCGCTCGGTTCCTGAATTGCCATGATAGATCAGTGGTTGGTGATGAAGACTTTCGAATGAAATTCGTCCCGCTCGCATGCGGAACGTTATCGTGTCAGCACTAATGCGACTCAGCGCACATTTTTTCGTACACAGCGTGATCCATCAGCGAATCCGGCGCGTCGCCCGACATCCTGACCTTGATGATCCAGCCGTTTTCGTATGGGTCATCGTTGAGCGACTCGAGCCGGTCCGGAAGTTCCGTGTTGACTTCGGTCACTTCGCCGCTGACCGGACAGTACATATCGCTGGTGGCTTTGACCGATTCGACTTCGCCGAACGATTCACCGGCGGTAACTTCGGTCCCGACATCCGGCAGTTCCATGTAGACCAGGTCAGTCAGCGCTTCGACGGCGTGCGCGGAAATTCCGATCGTCGCAATTCCGTCCTCGATGTGAGCCCACTCGTGTGATTCGGCGTAAAGCAGTTGGGTCGGATCCATAGTTTTCCTTTTTCCTGGCTGGTTAGTTGTTAGTTTGTTGGCATCCTGCCTCGCGAGTTCGTGTTACCAAAACAAAAAGTCGAGAGGTAAGAGTTGAATTTGAAAATTGGCCGGCAACCGCAGCTAGCGCCGTTCGGCTGAAATCAGCCGATGAGCGATAGCCCCGGTTTCGTCAAGCAACACCTGCTTTGCCAACTGTAGGCTCTTGAGTTGAAGTTGAAGTTGAAGTTCGCGCGGGACTACGTCTCGTTACGGTCATAAAATGGCAGATCGACGATCTGTGCGTCATAAGTCTTGCCGCGAATATCAACCTGGACGGTTGTTCCCGATGCAGAATGTTCTTTATTGATGTAACCCATTGCGATCGACTTTTGCAGTGTCGGGGCAAACGTCCCGCTAGTGACCGTGCCGACATTGGTTCCACCGACAAGGATGCCACATTCTTCCCGGGCAACCCGTTTTGTATCCAGTTGCAGGCCAATGCGGACCGGCAGCGATTCGTCTTTGCGACCTGCGAGAATCGCTTTCCTGCCGATGAACGAGCGATTTTTCATTTGAACGGCAAAGCGTAATCCGGTTTGCGCGACGTTCGTCGATTCACTTAACTCGTGGCCATACAACGGCATCGCAGCTTCAAGCCGCAACGTGTCACGTGCGGCGAGTCCGGTTGCGCCGCCTCCGACTTCGGAAGCAAGATCGTAGACAGCCGCCCAGATTTCTGCGGCGTATTCCCCGTCAACGATTAGCTCGCAGCCGTCTTCGCCTGTGTAGCCCGTACGACTGATGATGGTCTCGTATCCATTCACGATTGAAGTTGTACCGGTATAGTACGGCAGTTCATCCGGATTGACCGCCGCGATTGTCGCAACGGCTGCATTTGCCTTCGGGCCTTGAACGGCAATCATCGCCGTCGATTCCGTGCGGTCGTCCAGCACAATGTCGCTGTCAGCAGGAATGTGCGAGTTGATCCAGCTGACGATCTTTTCGCGGTTGCTGGCGTTAACAACCATCATATGAAACGGAGTACCGTCGGCTGAGGGCAGATAGTAAACAAGCACATCATCGAGAATGCAGCCGTCTTCTTTTGCCATCAGCGAGTATCGGATCTTGCCGACATCCACGCCGGCAACCTGTCGCGTGGTCAGCGAATCGAGAAACTCTCCGACACCGGTTCCGCTGAAAAAAAGGCGTCCCATGTGAGAGACATCAAACATGCCGATCGCGTTACGTGTTTGTTCGTGTTCCTGAATGATGCTGGTGTATTGAACGGGCATCGACCAGCCGGCAAAGTCCACCATCCGACCGCTGTTCGCTACATGCCAGGCATGCAGGGGCGTATTGAGTAGTTGTTCTACGGAACTCATATTGTCGCCTCGGTCTTTTTCCCGGGCGCGCGTCTCACTCAGAACCGGACGTGTCGCAGAGGATTGCGACGTCGGTTGGAGTATCGGCGTGCCGATGGTGGAGATGGAATGTTAAAGAGCAGCCAACATTCTATATTAAATCAATCGCCCGGCAACGGTGGTCCCTGTCCGAAGATTGCCATCGGTCGCACGTCGGTCGCTTCGCTTCCCCGGCCTTGCTAACGCGGCGGGTTTCCTTGCTGGGCTCAAGCCACCGGTTGTGTGATCCGCGACCGGGCCATCAAGCGCCGAACAATCTCCTCTTTGGATCCGGTCTCTTTGAGAATGGCGAGTTGCCGGTCTGCCCAGCTTGGATTGCCCGCAATTTGCCTGACATGGTCCAGTTGTTCGGAGCAGCCCAGCATTTCGCCGGTGGGCATTAGATGGTCGACCAGCGAATTGACGATCAGCCCAACCGACTGTGATTCGCGAGTCGACATGTTGACCAGCTGGGCCTTGTTGCCGAACCGGCAGGCCCGCCACTTGTTCTGTTGAACCAGCAGCGGATGACAGTCGTGCTGGTACGTCCCCTCATCGATCAGATTCGACAGCGCGGTAACCAGGCACTGCACCAGCGCCGCGATCGCAAGCGCGTCTTCGAGATTGCCCGGCATGTCGCAGACACGGACCTCAACCGTTCCGAATTTATGATGCGGACGGACATCCCACCAGATTTCACGGATGGTTTTGATGAACCCGGTTTCGATCATGTGGTTGACCAGCCAGGTGTATTCACTCCAGTTCCGCATCAACGGCGGCATCCCGGCAGCCCTTCCATGATTTTTGAGCGGTGTGACTGCAAACCTGAAGGATGGTCGTCCCAGTACGGGCTGCTACAGCTGATGGCCAGCAGCGTCGGCAGATGCTGAAGAATCCGGTCGCAAATCATCACGGCTTTGTCACCTGAATCGACTCCGACATGAACGTGCAGTCCGAATGTGACCAGCCGGCGGGCCATTTCCTGAAGCATTTCGATCAGGTTGTGATAGCGCTCGTTTTCCGAGACTTTCTGATCACGCCAACTGGAAAACGGATGCGTAGCGCCCCAGAAGAGTCCGACACCTGCTTTGTCCGCTGCCCGTTCAAGAATTGCGAGTTTTGCTTCAAGGTCGACTTTTGCGTCATCGATGGTTTCGCAGACATCCGTGTTTACCTCGGCATAGCACTGCATCAATTCCTGTTTGATGATCTCTTTGTCCGCGCCTTCGAGATGACTCTGCACATCATCAAATGCGCTCTTGAGGGCCATCGTTTCATTGTCGACCAGCCCCATTTCCAGTTCGATACCGACTGTGGGCCGTGCGTTAGAAGTGAAATCCAGTTTGCCCATGTCGTTGCCCTCGCAAAATGAAAGTTTCCCCGGCCGTCGGTTGCCGGTTTCTTGATCTACTATTTCAACTCCGCCAGTCCGGCCGTCTTGCCGTTTGATTTTCTGCTCCAGCGGATCAGGCCGTTGACCATCAGGTTAATCGCAATCTTGATCGTCCGCTCATCAACTGTGAAATGCGGTGAGTGAAGATCGTGATAGCCTGCTGATTCCGAACCACAGCCGATCCGAACCAGCGCGCCGGGAATCTTCTGTGTGTAAAACGCAAAATCTTCGCCACCGATTGACGCATCGATGTTGTCAATCCGGTCAGCTCCGCTCAATTCGGTCGCCACAGTCCGGACGCAAGCGATCATACCTCCGTCGTTGATGACACCGGGACATTTTCCCTCGATTGAAACGCGGATGGCCGTGCGGGTAGCAGTCGCGATCCCGGCCGCAACGCGATGAATCGTTTCACGGGCGTCGGTCAGCGATGTGATATCGAGAGCCCGCAGCGTTCCGCCGATTTTTACTTCAGCGGGAATGATGTTCGATGTTGAACCGCCCGCGATCCGTGTGACGGACAGCACTACCGGCGCGCGGCTGTCAATCTTTCGGGGCAGTTGCCCGTAAAGCGCGGATACGAGCTGCACGGCGGCCAGGATCGGGTCGTCCGTTTCATGGGGACGCGCGCTGTGACCACCCTCCCCCGAGACTTCGATCAGGACCTCGTCGCAGAAGGCAGTCTGGACTCCGGTTTTCAGTCCGATCCGCCCCACTTCGCGGGAAGGATCAACGTGAAAGCCGAAGATTGCCCGTATGCCTTCCAGACCGCCTGCGTCGATCACTTCGCCGGCACCCTGAGCGACTTCTTCGGCTGGCTGGAAAATCCCGCGAATGGAAACCGAACGATCCAATTCGCCCCGGTCATGAAGTTCGTTCAGCGTGATCAGAGTTCCCAGCAGAATCGTCGCATGCACGTCGTGGCCGCAGGCATGCATCACGCCCGGCGAGTTACTGACGAACGGCAATTCCGTTTTTCCTCGACTGGAATCGCGTCAAGGTCACCGCGAATTGCAACGGCTGGAACCGCGTCTCCGAGGTTTACGATCAGTCCGCGGTTGCGCGGTCCGCGCGACGAGGCAATTGAGTATGAGTTCAGCCGGCTTTCGAGATACTCGGTCGTTGCATTTTCCTGCCACGGGAGCTCGGGAAAGGCATGAAGATGACGACGGACGGTGATCAATTCGTCGATATGTTTGTCGACAATCGATTCGATCGTTTGAGCAGTAGGTGTCACGGCAGTTGTGCAAAGTGGTTGGTTGGAATGTTGCTAATCTAGTCGAATCGGCCCGACAATACCAGAAACGTTTTTTGCGGCGGGAATCGCCCGGTGCGAAGCGTTAACGATGGAATGGCCGGTGCTGGTAGTCGGGCCAGCGATCAAGGTTCGTGGTCTTCGACCACGTCCTCGCTAGCGCATCGGGTTCCTCCTCCTGTCCGGCGCCTGCCGCCAGCGCAACTCCGAGCAACAGGAACGGCAGCGCGATAAATCTGAATCGATTGAGTTTGAAACGACTGGATCTGAACCGATAGGACCTGGAACGCTCGCTACGAAACATACTGACCTCACAGGAAGGTGGTTGCCGACGTGCTTTCATCGTTGAGCGCAACATTGAATCGACCGTTACTCCGATCCCGCCGCGACCCGCCAGCGGGAATTGAACATCCAGTAGCTTAAACCGAACAACATCATGTTAAACAGCGTCGTGAACAAAACGTAGCCGCCGAAGTGCTGCAGGTCACGTAAGGGGTAACCAAATATCGACGTCCCGGTAGTTTCACGGCTCCAGATCGTTTCGCTGGTCGTCATATCATCCACGTACAGCGGGAAATTAAACGCTGCGGAAAACGGGCTGGTTACCGTCGTCGCGTTGACTGTCGGAGTGGACGGGGCGTCGGGAAAATACTCGTTCGCAAAAAACGACAATGCCAGGGGAACTACATAGAGCAGCAGGATCGTCGCGTAGGTCACCATCAAGCTGACGTTTGTCTTTTTGAAGAGTGTTGAACAGAACAGCGCAAGATTGGCGGTCGTGATACAAGTGAAACAAAATATAAGAACGTAGGCCATGATCGTCGGTACGTTGCCCCAATAGTCCGACACCATCAACAGAGCAAGAAAGACGGGCCACAACAGAAACGACGACAACACACTCGACACGCGCAGCCCCGAGATTAATTTGCCCCAGAGAATCTGCCACGGTGTGATTGTCGTGGTTAAAAGCAGGTCCAGCGTTTGCCGCTCGCGTTCGCTGGTGACGCTGCCGGCACTGAAAACGGGACCGACCAGAATGTTGAACAGTACAACGTACGAAATGTACCAGGGCGCTTTCGATCGGGAGATATACAGGAACCAGGCCATCAGGAAAATTGCCAGCAGCATACTGATCTGAATCACCAGTCGAAGCATCAGAGTACCATTGCCGAAAATCTCGCTGCGCATTTCCTTGTCGTAGACCGGATTGGTACCGTCATTCATCAGTGTGTCGCGTTTGGGGGGCGCGAACAGCATGTCGGGGAACTGGTCGCGCTGGATGACCAGACCGATCGCCTCGGCGGCTTCCTGATCCAGATCAACGACTTCGTTTCCTTCGCTGCCGACATCGGGCGGATAGAGCATTCGCGCCGACGTGATATAAAACAGCGTGATCGAAATCGCAGCTGCAATTCCCGGAATCACAGTCACCGCAAGCTTGAATCGGAGGTCGCCATAGTTGGCAAGTGACGACCAGAATAGTACGCCCATCAGCGCCATCGGCAGAATGAGCAGATACGAAACGACCAGCGACGCCGAGGTCCGCGAGAAAAAACTGCTGCACGCAACGCTAACTGTTCCGAAGGTCACGACGCTGGCAATCAGAGCCAGATAGGCAGCCAGAACTTCGTAAAACGAAACACCTCCGAGCGGCAGACAGAGCATGACGATCGGCAGCGACGCGAAAATCAGAATCGCGAGGTGAGTCAATGCCGCGACCAGTTTCCCCCACACAATTGATTCCGGGCGCAGCGGGCTGGCGAGCAGCATCTCGTACGTTTTGCGTTCTTTTTCTCCCGTGACCGCGGCGGCTGCAAAGCTGGGTGCCATCAACGACGCGAGAATGTACTGGCCGAGAAAAAACAGATCGACCAGCTGGCTGTTTCCGGTTGAGGTTAAATCGATTCGAACGTTGTCGGCCGGCCAGGCAAAATAAACGACCGCCGCGAGTAGCGCTTGATAAACGAGCATCAGGACAAACGCGCGCGGCATGCGCAGGTTGACCAGCAACTCGCGTTGCATGACCGGATTTTCGAAGAGCTGCATTTCTGTTCCAAACTCTCAGCGAATCAGATTTTACTCACACATACGTTTTGATCGTGCGCGAACCACCTGCGCAAATCAGCGGCACGCAATCAACCGGCCCACAGATCAAACGACGATTAATACTCGCGAGGCGAAATTCCGGCCTGAACCCGCCCCGGCAGACCCTGGATCCGCAGGAATCCCCCGGCATCATCCTGATTGTACGAACCGCCACCTTCCATCGTTGCAATTGCCTCGTCGTACAAACTGTTGGGGCTCGTTCGCGATACCACCGCAATGTTGCCTTTGTACAATTTCAATCCCACACTTCCGGTTACCGTTCGCTGCGCACTGTCGTTGAACGCCAGCAGCGAGTCAAATTTCGGGCAGAACCAGAAACCATAATAGACCATCTCCGCAACTTCCGGGGCGAGCCGGTCGCGAAGATGCATCAGGTCGCGATCCAACGCGAGTTGTTCGATGTACCGGTGAGCGTCATAGAGGACGGTCATCCCCGGTGATTCGTAAACGCCCCGGCTTTTCATCCCGACGAAACGGTTTTCGACCATGTCAATCCGGCCGACGCCGTTGCGTCCGCCGATCTCGTTGAGCGTTTCTACGACGCCCAGCGCTGAGAGTTTGTTGCCGTTGACCGCAACCGGCACTCCCGATTCGAAATCGATGGTGACGTTTTCGCTTTTGTCAGGAGCCTGTTCAGGAGAAACTCCCATTCCGAATTCGACGATATCGACGCCACACACATCCAGCGCTTCAAGGTTGCCGGCTTCGTAGCTGATGTGCAGACAGTTTTCGTCGCTGCTGTAAGGCCTGGCGGTCGAAGCCTTGACCGGAATCGATTTTTCTTCGCAGTAGGCGATCAACTCGGTGCGTCCGGGAAACCGGTCGCGGAACTTCTGCATCCGCCAGGGCGCGATCACTTCGATATTCGCATCGAGTGCTTCGGCAGCCAGCTGGAACCGGCACTGGTCGTTTCCTTTTCCTGTCGCGCCGTGCGCGTAGGCCCGTGCATCGACTTCGCGCGCGACCTGCAAGCAGACTTTCGAAATCAGCGGGCGGGCGATTGACGTGCCCAGCAGATACGGGCCTTCATATCTTGCCTGCCAGGCGAGTACCGGGAAAGCAAAGTCCCGGCAGAGTTCTTCGCGCGCGTCGACGATACGAGCCGAAGCGGCACCGGCGGTCCGGGCTTTCTCAAGAATTTCGTCGCGGTCTTCGCAGGGCTGACCGAGGTCAACATAGACGGCGTGAACTTCGTAACCTTCATCCATCAGCCACCCGAGGATGACCGACGTATCAAGTCCTCCGGAATAGGCCAGCACACAACTGGGCATCGTTTATTTGTCCTTTGTCCAGGTTTGTCGCCGGATGCGAAAATACGTAGACGTTTTTCCGCAACGTTGGCAAACATCGTTAACTGGAGCATTGTAGTAAAACCGCACGACAATTAATATCGGAAGTAACCAATCCCGGAATCACCATGAAGTCCAAACCGAATCGACACGAATTTGAACAAGCCGCCAGGGGGTTTCGCGCCGGCCGGATCACGCTTGCGAACTTTGCGGAGCTGATGTTTCCCGCAACCGGTGATAACGACGCGCAGGAAGAAAACAAGTCGATTGACGAAGCCACGAATCAACTCAAGGAAACACCGTCACGCTATTTGCCTTTGGAACAGAGGGGTCGCGCTGACGAAGTAGCTGGTAAAGACGATGTATCGAGGATTGAAAAATCGGAATCTGTTGCGCGATCGTATGCAACGACCGACTTGATTGCGCGAATAATGAATCGCAAACGCGAATCGCACAAAGGTGACTATGGACGGCTGTTGCTGATTGGAGGTTCGGCGCCCATGCCCGGGGCGATCAGCCTGACTGGTCTGGCTGCGATGCGATCCGGCGCCGGTCTGGTTGTCATTGCGACGTCGTCGTTTTCGTCGTCGGCCGTTTCGGCATTTTCACCCTGCTATATGGTCGAGGCGTTTGCAGGTGAGTACTCGAAAAAAGACGATTTTGATATTGGCAGGGACATTCTGGCGGGACTGGAGGAGCGGCGTGAATGGGCGAGCGTGATTGCTATCGGACCGGGATTGTCGCAAGAAAGCCATCTTCAACGGATGGTGACTCAGTTGTATGCCAATGCACCGCAACCGATGGTCGTTGATGCGGACGCGCTGAATCATCTTCATCAGGCCGGTACCGATTTGTCCCGACACAACGGTGCGAGAATCCTGACGCCGCACGACGGAGAGTTCGCACGCTTGATGTCCGCACGCGACGTTACGCGGGCGGCGCTTGAGAAGTCTGCGATCGAGCTGGCTAATTCGGCGAATCTGACCGTGGTGTTCAAGGGGCACACGACGCTGGTCGCTGACTGGGAAACCGAGTGGCGAAACGACACAGGGAATCCCGGGATGGCAACCGGAGGCTCGGGCGATGTGTTGACCGGAATCATCTCAGCGCTGATAGGTCAGGGATTGTCGCCGGTTGAAGCTGCGAAGGCGGGCGTCGAACTGCATGGGTTGGCCGGAGATTTGGCGGCAGAAAAACAGGGCGAGGTGTCAATGATCGCCACCGATATCATTGAGGCGATTCCGGAATCAATGAGCAGGATAACGGCCGGGCATTGAAGAAACGTGTCTGGAACACTGCAGCGTAAGCAAGCCGCAAAAAAGGAAACCCGCCGCGTAAGCAAGGACGCAGAACTTCGCCCCACCTGTGTAAATAGAATCCCTCCGCAGCTGTAAGAAACGCGAACGCCGCTGCGGAGGCAAGCCGTCAAAAGGAACCCGTGACGTGGTCAAAGACCACTCGCCCTTGCTGACGCGGCGGGTTTCCCGATCGGTCGCTACGCTTCCCCGCCCTTGCTGACGCGGGGGGGCCAAAGCGTGCGACGCGACGGGTTTCCATCAGGAAACCGAATCTGAATAAAGCTGGTTTCTGCCTGCGCGTTTTGCCTCCAGCGTATGACGACTCGCGCGTTCGATCAGATCAGCCAGGCTGGCGCCTGCGTTTGGCTGGTATTGAACGATTCCAGCGCTGAGCGTGACGTTGAGCGGGAGTCCGGATGTTGAAACGAACTCCTTTTTCTCGATTCGGTGACGAACCCGCTCAGCTACCATCACGGCATGAGCAAGTGAGGTTTCGGGCATCACAATGCAGAATTCCTCGCCGCCGTAGCGACCAACCCAGTCCGACTCCCGTATCGCTCCGGCAATTTCTTTGCAGACCGACTTGAGTACAAGATCGCCGCTCGGCCAGCCGTGTTCTTTGTTGATTGCGCCGAAGTGATCGATGTCGATCAGCGCGATAGAAAATGTCTCGCGACTTGTCTCGGCGGCGTTAAATTCGGAGCTGAGACGGCGGTCAAGGTAGCGACGATTGTAGACTTCGGTTAGCCCGTCGGTGTCGGCCTGTTTTCGAAGATTCCGCATCATCCGGTTGGTCCGGAGCGTGATGAACGATGTCACACGTTCGCTGAGCACGCGTGCTTTGTTCTCCAATCCGACCACGTCTATTTCATGATTGTCGCCGTTGAGCGATTTGAAGATATCATCAAAACAGGCGACTGCGTTCCGTCCACCCGCTTTGGCTGAATACATCGCTTCGTCCGCGCGGCCGATCAGTTGTTGTGGCTGACAGGGCTCGGCCGTCGTCGCGACTCCGGCACTGACGGTCATTTTTCTTTTGTGGGGCCAATGGTGATTTTCGAATTCGCAGCGAATGCGCTCGGCAAGCGATTTGACAACGTTGACGTCTGCCTGAATCGCAACAGCGAACTGTTCGCCACCCATTCGTGCTTGAACCGAACTGACCGGACAGATGAGTTTAAGTAGCGCGGCGGCGGCGATTAGAGCTTCGTCGCCCGTTCCGTGCCCGAATTCGTCGTTGAGTGATTTGAAGAAATCGATATCGACAAGAATGAGCGAAACCGGTGCATCGGGGGTTGCGCGAACGCAGGTTTTCGACAACAGTTCCAGCATGTTGTCGCGCCGCAACAATCCGGTTAGCGGATCACGGGTCTTCACCATTTCGTGATTGAGACGTGCCAGCCGCAGCGCAATCAGGCTTTCAGGCGAATCCTCGAGCACTACATCGTCCGTGTCACGCAGCCATGCGATCACCGCCGGAAGTTCGGCCGCCTGAACCAGACAAAGCGTCGGTTCGTTACGCGAAAAATAGGCCAGGCGGAACTGGGCAAATGTCTCAAAGTTTCCCGAATGGAGAACTGGTTCGAACTCTGTCGTGATTAGTTCAGAAGGATCTCTGCCGGCGATCTGGCCGGAGTCTGCGAGTTGACTTGACATGGGTTTACCGGGGTCGATCCAGTTGGGGTGCCGTTAGCATTGATTGCTGAGTCGGTTTCTTTTTGAAGAATCGCAACGATTCGATGCGCCATCTGAAACATAGGTCGCAAATCGCCTCGGAGTCACAACTTTCTTGAAGTTTTGTGTACGTTCCTTCAGCTGGAAGGTAGGCCGACGAAGCGATCGTTCAATCGACAGCGGACTGAAGCAGGCGGCAGCCTTTGGGAAACCCGCAGCGTTAGCAAGGCCGGGGAAGCGAAGCGACCGAGGTTCAGTCGTCAATTGTCATTCGACTGAAGCAGGCGGCGGCCTTTGGGAACCCGCTACGTTAGCAATGACGCGTGGTCTTTGGCCATGACATCCCGCTCGGCAAGCGGGACGTACCTAGTATCTCGGTATGAGTCGTAAATCGTGATCGAACACGGGGCTTGAACCCTGGTTGCCGATCCGGCTCGTTTCCTTATTCCAGAGGATGACAGTAGGATGGACGTCTCCAGGCGGCGTGTTTGAATTAAGAACGAATGAACCGACTCAAGTACGAATACGATGTGATTGTGGTCGGGGCCGGACATGCCGGAACCGAAGCGGCCTGCGCTGCAGCGCGTTTGGGTGCAAAGACGGCGCTCCTGACCACCAACCTCGACACTGTCGGACAGATGAGCTGCAATCCTGCGATCGGCGGAGTCGCCAAGGGGCATCTTGTTCGCGAGATTGACGCGTTGGGCGGGTTGATGGGGCGGGCAATCGATGCGACAGGAATCCAGTTTCGAATGTTGAACGTTCGTAAGGGGCCTGCTATGCATTCGCCCCGCGCTCAGGCCGATAAAAAAGCGTATCAAAACTGGATCAAGGCCGCCGTCGAGCGGCAGGATAATCTGGAGCTGAGGCAGGAAGTTGTTGAAGATCTGCTCAGCGAAAAAGTCTCTGGCGAAAATGTCTCGGGGCGGGAACGGATCGTCGGGGTTCACGTCCGAGGCGATATCGACTACGTCGCGCCTGTCGTGATCCTGACGACCGGTACGTTTCTTTCAGCATTGATGCACACGGGCGAAGCAAAAACGGCGGGTGGTCGGGCGGGCGAAGGTACGACAACCGGCATCAGCGGCGCATTGAACCGCATGGGGTTCCGGCTGGAGCGATTCAAAACGGGCACACCGCCGAGATTGAACGGGCGGACCATCGACTATAGCCGCGCCGAAATTCAGCCCGGCGATGACGCGCCGCAACCGTTTTCTTTTTTGACGGACGATTTTCACGTCGACCAGATTCCGTGCTGGATCACGTACACAAATCCAGACGTTCATCAACTGATCGAGGAAAATCTTCATCGCGCGCCGATGTACTCGGGGCAGATTCAAGGGAGCGGCCCGCGATACTGCCCGTCGATTGAAGACAAGGTGGTTCGATTTGCGGAAAAAGATCGACACCAGCTGTTCCTTGAACCGGAAGGTCGTGACACGCTGGAGGTTTACGTCAACGGCGTTTCGACGTCGCTGCCGCGCGATGTGCAGGACAAGATGTTCCAGTTGATTCCCGGTCTCGAAAACGCGCAGATCATGCGTTACGGGTATGCCGTCGAATACGATTTCTGTCCGCCGGATCAACTGCGGGCGACGCTGGAGACCCGCGATGTGGAAGGACTGTATTTTGCGGGGCAGATCAACGGCACGACCGGTTATGAAGAGGCCGGCGCGCAAGGATTGATCGCCGGAGCGAACGCGGCGTTGAAGCTGCGCGGCGCGGGTGAATTTCCGGTGTCGCGCGACGCCGGTTATATTGGAGTTTTGACCGACGATCTCGTGACTTGCAGTGTTGACGAGCCGTACCGGATGTTTACCAGCCGGGCCGAATATCGATTGTTGCTGCGTCAGGATAATGCCGATCGCCGGTTGACGCCTCTGGCCGCGGAGATAGGGCTGGTTGGCGCGGATCGAGTCGAACGACTGGAAAAGAAGGAAACCGAGATTGCCCGCGTGTCGAAACTGCTTCAGTCAAATCGAGAAGGACAACACACGCTTGAGAAATTGCTGCGTCGTCCCGAGACGTTATGGCCCGACCTGGTTGGATCGCTTCCCGAACTCGGCGATGTCCTGTTTGAAGTTCAGCAGCAGCTGATTTTTGACGTGAAGTACTCAGGCTATGTCGATCGACAGCAGGTGACGATCGATCGCCACAAACGTATGGCCGGAAAAAAAATTCCGGGCGATTTCGATTACGGAGCCCTGTCGCATCTACGACAGGAAGCGAAAGAAAAACTGACCCGGTTCCGCCCGGAAAGCCTTGATCAGGCAGGGCGAATCAGCGGGATAACACCGGCAGACATTGCACTGGTGATGCTGCATCTTGAGGGGCATGGTAGTTAAGATGTCGGATAGACATGAATTTATTATTTGCACATGTTGCGATGAAACATACCGAATCAATTTGCCGCCGGCAGGTAGTAAGGTGCGTTGTAGCAAATGCACCACAATTTTTTATGTGCCCTTTAAGAACGATCTCGATTTTATCGACTGGGTTAACACATACAAGTTAAACAAAGTGAAGAAGTTCCTGTCTCTGAGTTTAGAAAACCAGTTTAGCGTACGTACGATTTCAATCGTAAAACGTATCTACGAATTTAGGCGATGGAGCGAAACTTCCCAGTCTTCAGACGATTCGAACGGAGGGTCTGACCAAGTCGACTTGTCAATTGAAAATAAAAAACTGGAACGCTTGAAAGCATTGGAAATTGAACAAGGGAAAGAAAAGTCGAGGTTGGAAGAAAAAAAGGCAAAAAAACTGGAACGAGAGGCGAAAGCGAAATCGCTAATTTTGTGGGCCTACACAGCTGATTGGAGCCAGTTGGATGAATTCATCTTAAAAGGGCGGGCAAAAGGACTTGATGTTTCAACGGTTGATCAGCTGGTCAAAATTTATACGGAGCGAAGATGGGTCGAAGAAGACAAGAACCGCGTGACTGAAAGACAGAGAAACGAAACGATTCGCCGTCGTATGAGTGAACGTATCGAAAATGCCGATCTCAGATCGATACACGAGGAATTATCTAACTTCACTCGGGATTCACTGCTCGATCTAGGAGCGGATGAATTTGAGGAATTTGTGGGAAGGTTGTTTCAGGGGTTGGGATATAGGACAGAGGTTGTCGGTGGATCATTTGACAATGGAGTCGACGTTTCTATCTGGCTTGACGATTCGCTATTCGGAATCGCTCAGTGCAAACGGTACACGGACAAAAACGTTTCTGCCAGCCAGGTTCGAGACTTTGTTGGTGCGTTTATGGCTACTGATGCAATAAAAGCGTATTTTTTTACTACGTCGGGCTATACGAAATCGGCGGTTGAAACAGCGTCAAAATTTAGCTGTATTGATTTGTACGATCTCGATAGGATCAATTCGTTTGTAAATGAAACGCGTCAGAGAATTGAACGCCGAAAGAAGATTGCTGATTGACCTTGCTCATTGGATTTGTTTCTTATCCTGCGTCGATCACGCAATAAACCGGCGGAAGGTGATTCGCAATCGCGGTCCACGATTCGCCGCGATCGGCTGAATGATAAAGCGACCCACATGCGGTGCCCAAAACCAGCTCGTTCTCTTTTTGAATCAAGCAGTGACGCAGTGCAAAGTCGAAACAGTTGTCCTGTGGCAGACCTTCCCTGAAGGCCTGCCAGGTTTTTCCGCCGTCAGTCGTTCGGCAAACACAGAGGCTGCGTTTCACCGCAGCACGGACCATATCGGATTCGGCTGGAACAACCCAGGCCGTGTCACCGTCTTTCGGATCGACTGCAATTACAAAACCGAAGTGCGCAGTACGCTGGTCGCCTTCGGGTTCTGAAACATTTAACCAGTTTGAGCCGCCGTCCAGGGTCTTGAATATCCCGCAGTGATTCTGCTGCCACATGACATCCGGACTCGAGGAGCATTGAGCCACGATGTGTGGATCGTGCCCGACGTCAACTTCCGGGTCAGGTAGAAAATCCGCAAGCAATTCTCATCTCGGGGATCAACAAGAATAGAATGAATGGCAGGCTTGTCGAGGCCGCCACCAAACCAGGGTAGATCCTTGTCCAGTCGCGAAGGATCGTTCCAGAGGCTTTCGACAATTTCAAAACTCTCACCATCGTCGTTGCTGACATGCAGCCCGCCCGGTTCGGAGCCGAAATAAACTCGCCCCGGTTGACCGGCACTCCCTGCGGCCATCGCCCACGGGTACTTCAAAACGGCATCGTTTGTTCGGCGTCAATTAAAAGTGAGCTTTAGCGACAATTAGGAAAGCGCCGGGATAAACCGGTTTGAAGTCGGGAATGAAAGAGTCCTACGGGGAAGATTTAGCCAATCACTCCGGCCTTGATCCGTACGCTGATACTGGTAACAGCATGGGTGTAGCATCGGTAAGAGGTACAGTCAGGCGAGCTATTGAGCTCCGAAATCAGCTAAATCCGAGTGCCGACCTTGTCTAATTGTGGGGAAGGCAACACGTCCAACAACGTCATGGCGAGTCGTTGGTCGACACGGCGGAGTCTGAGAACCTCAGCATGATTGAAAACTTCAAACGCGAGAACCGGGAGACCCCAGTGACATCCCAGGGATCATTCTTTGATCTTTGGGATCGGCCGGAAAACGCCTCAGGCGGTACTTCCGACATGTACGTCACTGGGGAGTCAGATGAGTCCATAGTACCTTCGACATCGACGAACAAGGGTGCAACTGAAGCATCCGCGGAGCCGATCGAGGAAAGGGACTCAGCCAATAGAAACGCGATGCAGCCTGCCTCACTCCGGACACCGAGCCGGGATAAACGTGAGTCACGCGGATTGCATGGCGTGCGTGAAGCTGCTCAAAACAGCAGCACACTTCGTTTTACTGCTTTGCTTCATCACATCAATGAACAGATGTTGTTTGAGAGCTTCATGAACTTGAAGAAATCAGCAGCGGCTGGAATCGACGGGATGACATGGCATGATTACGAAAACGACGTGGAGTCCAATGTGAAGGATCTCCACGGTCGCATTCACCGAGGAGCCTATCGAGCCAAGCCTTCTCGTAGAGTCTGGATTCCCAAAGCTGATGGTCGAAAGCGGCCACTGGCGGTAGCGTCCTTGGAGGACAAGATTGTCCAACAGGCGGTGCTATGGGTGATTCAGTCGATCTACGAACAAGACTTTCTCGGTTTCAGCTATGGGTTCCGCCCCGGTCGCAGCCAACACATGGCGCTTGATGCGCTAAGCGTGGCATTGACCGACAAGAAGGTGAGTTGGGTACTCGACGCCGATTTGGAAGGCTTTTTCGATTCGATTGATCACTCGTGGTTAATCAAATTTCTGGAGCACCGAATCGGTGACAACCGCATTCTTCGGCTAATACGTAAATGGCTTCATGCCGGTGTTATCGAAGAAGGCGAGCGGATTCCGGGCGAAGAAGGATCGCCGCAAGGGTCAGTGATTTCACCGATCCTTTCGAACGTGTTTCTTCATTACGTCCTGGATCTATGGATCGTATGGTGGCGTCAGCAAAACGGACGCGGCAACATTGTCGTCGTGCGCTTTGCGGATGATTTCGTGGTTGGTTTTGAGCATCAAGCGGACGCAATCGCCTGCCTGGATGAACTCCAGGAGCGCTTTGCTAAGTTTGGCCTCAAGCTGAACGACCAGAAGACTCGATTGATCGAGTTCGGGCGTCATGTGTCTCAGCGCCGACGGCGTCGAGGCGACGGGCGTACCGAAACGTTTGACTTTCTGGGATTCGCCCATCAATGCAGCACGACTCGTACACATGGTCGGTTTACCATTCGCCGGGTGAGCATTGCCAAACGGCTGAGCGCCAAGCTTGCTGAAATTAAACAGCAGCTGCGACAGCGTTGGAATGACTCCGTTGGCGAAATGGGTCGCTGGCTATCGCGGGTCGTGCAAGGTTGGTTGAACTATCATGCCATTCCTGGCAATATGGTTCGCCTTCAGCAATTCGTCCGATGTGTCACCAAGATCTGGCTTCGTCAGCTTCGGCGACGTAGTCAGCGACATCGGTGGACTTGGAAACGAATGGCTGCATTGCGGGACATCTATATGCCACGTTTACGCATCCAACATCCGTACCCACATCAGCGATTTCACGCCCGACTAAAGGCAGGAGCCGTATGAGTGTAACTCCTCACGTACGGATCTGTGCGGGGGGCCGCCGGTAACGGCGGTTCCTACCGCGATATGGGACGGGTAAAAAAGAGCTGATTATCGTTTTGAACCAACTGGTTTGTTTTTTTTTGTTGGTTTGTTTCTTTTTTGCAGTCTCCAGTCGATAGCTTGGAATATTGAGTTCGATGATCACCGAATGATGAATCAATCGGTCGATCGCTGCGGCCGTTGTCATGGGATCTTTGAAGATCTGTTCCCATTTCGAAAACGGAAGATTGGAGCTGAGGAGAACGCTGCCACGTTCGTATCTTTCCGACAACAACGTGAACAAGACCTCCATTTCCTCGCGGTTTTGCTGGACGTATCCCAGGTCGTCGATGATCAGGGCGTCGAACTTTTGAATCTTCTTGACCGCCCGCTCCAGACACAAGTCCCGCTTGGCTCGGAGCAGCGTTTGCACCAGCATCTGGCACGTTGTGAAACAGACCGACCGTCCCTGCTTGACGAGTTGATCGCCGAGTGCCGAAAGCAACATGGTCTTGCCTGAACCCGGTTTGCCGAAAATCAACACGTTGTCCTGCCGATCCAGAAAGTCCCCGCGCCGAAGCGTCTCGAACTGTTGCGTCACATGCAGTGGCAACCGGGACCAGTCGAATTGATCCCGGGTCTTGCCCGCCAACAAGTTCGAGTTTCGCATCAAGCGCACGATCCGGCTTTGGGTTCTTGCCTGACACTCCTGCTCGACCATATCCGCCAGGAATTGAGTGTGCGTCCACCGCTGGCGAGCCGCCTGGTCCGATGTCGCCAGGTAGTTCTCGCGGAACGTCGGTAGACGCAGGGACTTCAGCTGCTCCGGAAGCCTGGACGTGTCGATCGTAGGCGGCAAGTCCGTCTTCGGCTTCTCCGTTTTCTTCGTTGCCGCCTTCGTGGTGCGCGGCTTGCCTGCGGAATGAACTGGTTTCTTCGTCATCGTACACTTCCCTGTGTAAAAGTAGAGAATCAAAAACAAAAAGATCGGTCGCTTCAACATGGATCTCGGTCGGCAGGGGAATCTGCGTTTGCGCCGTCACGGCGGACAGAATTTCGTCCACCTCGATCGCTTTGTCACAATTCAAAAATAAACGCAGTACATCATCTACCCGGTCAAGCCCTTCGTGCTTGGCGGCGTACAGCAGTTTCAGGTATTGTTTGACCGCCGATCGTTGCGTCGTGCTTTTGAGAAGCTGGTCGTAGGCCATGCGAAACCGGGTCGTCGGGTACATCTGATTGACGTACTTGTAATTAACGAACGCACCGGGCTTTCGCACCAGCGAATCAATCACGTGGCGAAAGTCGATCGTTTCCTTACCATTACCGAACTGCTGCGGCATTTTTTCAACGCACTCGTTGCGGTACCAGAGTTCAAGATGGTCCTGCTGAATACGGACTTCCAGTCGCAGGCCGATGTACTTGCTGTTGACCGAGTAGGCATTTCGCTTGACCCTCTGTGCCAACATGCGTGAGACAACTTTGAGTTTTTTCAAAGTTGAGGGCACGGAGAGTTTCTATGACAGAACCAACCGGAAAAAAAGTTTCAGAAAATCCTGAAGTCGTTGAGAAAGCGGCTCGTCGTCGCTTCACCACTGAATATAAACAGCGAATTGTGATGGAGGCAGATCAGTGCAGCCAACGTGAGAATGATCGTTTGTCCGAGAAACTACGGCAAGCCGAATTGATCATCGATGTTCAAAAAAAAGTCTCGGAGTTGATGCAGACAAAATCACCCGAGAAGGACGATTAGCAGCTGCCGTCAGTCTCAGCAAACGCGTCGGCGTTGCGGCTGCCTGTCGCAGCCTCAACGTCTCGCGGGCCACTTTTTACCGTCGCCGTCAATCTTGGCAAACAGCTAACCCGCGGCCAACACCGCACCGGGCGCTGGCCAAGGCTGAGCGACAAGCGGTACTAAACCAGCTCAACAGCGAACGTTTTGCTGACCAGTCACCTCGGCAAGTTTACGCCAAACTACTCGACGAAAACCAATATCTTTGCAGTGTCAGAACGATGTATCGCATTCTCGATGAAAACGAAAACGTGCGTGAGCGTCGCAATCAGCTCAGGCATCCTCAGTACCGAAAGCCGGAACTCCTGGCCAGTGGCCCCAACGAGGTCTGGTCGTGGGACATCACCAAACTCAAAGGCCCCGAGAAATGGACTTACTACTACCTTTACACGATCATCGACATCTACAGTCGCTGCACCGTCGGCTGGATGCTTGCCCATCGCGAGAGTGCTGATCTGGCCAAGCAACTCATTGGGGAAACCATCGAAAAACAGCAAGTTAAAAAGGATCAGCTAATCATCCACAGTGATCGTGGCCCATCGATGACATCGCATTCGGTAGCTCAACTGTTGGCGTCGTTAGGAGTAACGAAGTCGCACAGCCGACCGCACGTCTCCAACGACAATCCATTTTCTGAAAGCCAATACAAAACGCTGAAGTATCGTCCCGACTTTCCAAAGCGATTCGGCTGCTACGAGGATGCCTTGGCTTTCTGCCGAACGTTTTTCCGTTGGTACAACGAGGAGCATTACCACAGCGGGATTGGCTTGTTGACGCCCAGTTCGTTGCACTACGGCCTGGCCCCTGAGATTATCGAAGCACGCTCGCAAACGTTGGAGAAGGCGTGGCTGTTGCATCCTGAGCGTTTCGTTAAAGGCATGCCAGTTCCAGCAAAAGTCCCCAATGCAGTTTGGATCAACCGGCCCCCGCGAGCTGCCGAACAAAAGAATGAAGCTCCCGAAGCAAATTGCTCGGGAGCTCCAATCGACGCGTCTTTGACGCACCCTCGATCCGGCTATCCCTCAACTGGTTGCGTCCCCGCAGAGCCAGCTTCTGTTTCACCGGACAAAAGTATGCTACCGACAACAATACCTTTGAACACCCGAGTCATGCCAAAAAAAATCCCGAGTGCAACTGAACAAAATTTCAACGATGCAATGAGTGAGAACTAAATGTAAAAAAAGTTGTCTCAATGTCGTTGACACATTCCGCTCTGCTTCGTTACCGGGGCGATACCGGACAAGGCAGCGATCTCTTCAGCGTCGTCATATTTTGAACGATTTGAACCGAAAGCAGTCAGCACCCGTGGTGCCAATGCGGCCCCGGCTCCAGGCAAAGACGCGAACAATTTCGAGTCCTCATGCGTCTTCATGGCGGACTTGATCGCTTCGTCAAATTGCTCAATCGCTTTGCCGTATTCCAACCAAACCTGGCACTGAGCCCTAAACGCAATTGCCATAGCACTGTGAATCGCAGCATCACTGGTCAGGAGTTTGCTTTCACGATTCTGCTTGATCAGCGATTCAACCTGTGGCTCGTTGCCAATGGCTGCAGCGCGGAGCACCTTGCTCAAGGTAGCCGGATTGGCGCGTTTGGCCTGCCGGGGATCTGGCCAGCGTTTGAGCAGAGCGACCATCGCGTTGAACGAAACTTTCAGCTCCAACATCAACGGAAAACTTGCTTTTAGCTGGCTTTTCAGGCGCACCCTGCATTTGGCACGTTGATCGACGAGCTTTCGGCGGTTGCGGCATAATTGGTCCAGCAGACGCGTTGATTCGTCGTCCAACGCAAAGGGCTGAAGAACCGATTGTCGTTCGCGCAGCATCCGGGCCAGTAGACGTGCGTCGTTTTTATCATCTTTGGTGCCGGCATTTTGGTAGCTCTCACGATAGCGTGCGAACTGCTTGGGGTTAATCGGATACAGGATCACGTTTTGCTGCATCATGAGTGCGTGAAAGATCCCGTTACTGCTTTTTTCAATTATAATCGCGATTGGTTTACCTTGGGATTGCTCCATTTTCCGGGCCAACCAGGTTTCGATTCCCCTGACACTTTGTTCGAAGGTCTCATGTTGCCCTTGGCCGTTTGAGTCAATGACATAGGCATCATGTTTTTGGTCAGCCCAGTCAATGCCGATCCACAGTCCGACTTCTGTTTGTGATTTGTTTTTCATGGAGACACTCTGTAAAATGAGTTTGGATTTGAAGAAGTAAGCCAGCCCTTCAATGGCAGCGGAAACCTTATCGCGAAGCTTGGACAGCAATATCTGAGTGATCCGTCAGATCGAAGGAGCAGCAGAGCGTTCGGAGTTCTCACTAAGACGTCAAGCGTCAAGGAACGAAGATTCGTAACGCTCTGCTGGCTTACGCTTCCATTATATCCCCGCGCGGCTTGGGGCACTTTGATCATGGCTTGGCTCGGCAAGCGGCCCGCCCAATCAAAGTGCCCCAAGCCGGACGAAGACGTAACCTATAAGGAACGAATATGTCGGCGTTCATTTTGGTTGGCTCGATGTAGGCATGAAACATCGGGCGAACCGTTGATTCGTATTGCTCCAACACCGACTCAACACTCCGGCCGCGCTCGCGGGTGTCGCGGCGGAGACGGCGGATCAGACAAACGTCCAGCGGAACATCGACAAAGATCTTGAGGTCAAACTGCTCGCGCAATGCCGGATCATGCAGAATCAGAATTCCTTCAATGATCAGAATTTTCGGGGGGCTGAGTGACGTCGTTTCCGCTTTGCGATTGTGCAGAGCGTAATCATAGTCGGGAACCGGAACCGTTTCACCGCAGCGCAATCGCTTTAGATGCTCGATCAACAATGCATGCTCGAACGCTTCCGGATGATCGTAGTTGATCCGCTCACGCTGTTCAAAACTCAAGTCGTCGCGCTGTCGGTAGTAGCAGTCCTCGTGCAAAATCGAAACATCCCGCCCGGACCGCTGGTGGATCAGTCGGTCATGCAGTTGCCGCGCGAATAAGCTCTTTCCCGCGCCTGAGGCACCGGCGATACCGATGATGGTCATCGTTCGGGCCGTTACGTTCGTTTCAGTGGCAGGTGTCGCTGGTTGCTCGTTCAAAGCGAATGTTGCCCGAATAAAGCTTGTTATGGAACTTATCGAATCAGTTGGCGCAGGCCGTACGTGTTGAATACGCCGATGCCGAAATTCCCGAGTGCCTCAGCACGCTTGTAGCGGAGGATCAACGTGTCGCCGGGCGCAACCGGAATTCGCTCTGCCGGATTATTCAACACCCGGTTCATGTCGACCGCGATTGCAATCTGGCCGTTGCCAAATTGAGGTCCCTGTTGTTGCTGGCGAAGTACGATCAGTTCGGTGGGTGGTAGCGATGGTATTCCTCCAGGCCCGCCCTGCCCTGCTCCCTGCGCAGCGCCTACGGGGCCGCCTGCAATCGAGACCGCTTCGAATACATCCAGTTTGCGGTCGCGCGGCAAAGGAAATTCTCCGCCGCCAAGCAACCCGCCAGTGTAATAGACTTCCGTCGGTTTCGCGTCGACGTAAATCGTGTCGCCGTCGCGCAGTTCCGCACGCGGAGTGCTTGTGCCCTGCCGGAATTGGCCGGTGAACCCGCCCTGATTTGAGCGATAGAAGTGCGACTCGGTTGATCTCGTATGCGAACCGGTGTTCATCGGACTGGCATTCATTGATTCGGAAGCCATCGCACCCGATACCATCGGGCGGGCGCTCATTGATCTGGAGGCGACCGAATCAGCGCGATTGTCTACTCTGCGTCCGGAAAAGTTCTGACGGTGGATGTTCGCTGCACCGGACCGCGGAAATTCACTGAAGCCTGAAGTGCTGGAGCCCGGGGTTCCGTTTGCGGCGCTGTTGAATTGAGTGGTGCCCGATTGGAATGCGGCCTCGTCCGGAACCTGTTGTTGCCGTTCTCGTTCGACACGAATTTCGTCTTTGGCGTTCACGCCCGGGAATCCGCCGGTTTCGATCAATGCGTTGAGCAAGTCGTTTTGGCCCGCTTCCATCTGCAATACAGTTCCGCGTCCGCTCCGATCAGAACGCCGGGTCGCCCCGCGTTGCTGGTTGATGCTTCGCGCGCTGGAGCCGGGGTCGTCTTCGCGAATTACATAAACGCGATACGTTCGTTTCGCCAGCAGCGAAACGAGGATCCGCGCGCTGGAGGCGGCGACGAACGGCTGATCGCCCTGAGCATACGCTCGCTTGATCAGCGCTTCGGCCTGTGGAAGCGTTAGCCCGGCCACCGGGAGCGGATCGATCAGCGGCAGCGCAAGCGTGCCGTCCGCGCGAACAGGCACCGGATAGCCAAGTCCCGGTTTGAGATCACTGCCGGGCGGCGGAAAATGCACCGGTGGATTTTCACCGAGTTCGCCAAGGACACCTTCAACAAAAACGCCCAGAATGTCATCGGCCGCCAGTGTGTACTGTTCTTGTTGCGGCTGTCGCAATCGCGTTACATCGACTGGCCCGCGCGCCCTGTAGTTCTGCGCCGGCGTGAATTGAGCCGGCACCCGGGAGGTGGGAACGGAATCGATTCCCGGACTGAAGAGCTGCGCCGAAACGGGCTCGACGATCAGGGTTGCGAAAATTGCCCGGATAATTGAAGACGCAATGAGAACGCTCAAATGTTGCGTGATCGAACGCGATGACATAAGCGTGACTGGGAAAGCGAGGCTCCAGCCGAATGCGGTAGTTTTCATAGCAACTTTCTTATTGCTCTCAAAGTGATGCGCTGGCAATGCGATGCCGAGCCGCACTGGAAGAAAATAATGAAGCGGCGGAGCCAATTCGGGTTGTGGCCGCGCAGAAAGTCGTTGTCGCTGCGCGATTGGTCAATGCTTGTTTGTTTAAGCACCCATTATAGATGATCCGGCAACCAGCGAGGACGGCCTCTGATCGAATTGCAAATGAATCTCAACGGACAATCGACTAGAATGTTGGCTCGCACTTTTTCAAATCGGTTTGCCGGGCACGTGTTATGACCTCAAAGATAACTTTGCTGATTGTTCTGCTGGTTTCGGCTTTTGCAGTTCATCCGTCCGCGTCGGCTCAGCAATGGCCGGCGTTTCGCAATGACAATGCCCGATCCGGTTACGTCAACTCCGAGCTGAGTGTTGCCAGGCTTGAACCGGCGTGGCAGTGGAAATCAGATGTACCTCCCGATCCGGCATGGGATGGACCGGCGCGATGGGATGCCTACAACCTGATTCGCGATCTGCCTGCGATGCGTCAGTACGACGCCTGCTTTCATCCGGTTAGCGATGGCGAGTCCGTGTTCTTCGGTTCGTCGAGTCAGGATACGTTGACAGCGTGCTGTTCGGTTGCGACGACGGCAACGCCTATTGTTTGAGCAGAACGACCGGCGAGCTGATCTGGAAATTCAATCCGTCACTGGAAAAAGCGGCAGAGCAACGACGGCTGATCAACAATGACCGGCTGATCAGCTATTTTCCGATTCGAACGGGCGTCACGGTTCGCGACGGTGTGGCATATTTCGGTGCATCGTTTTTGCCATGGCGCGAGTCGTACATCTGTGCGGTCGATGTTGAAACCGGAATGTTGAGCGAAGGAAAACACACGTTTGTCGAACGGCACGAAGACGCGACGCTCGAAGGGAGCCTGCTGGTTGCGGAAGACCGCTTGCTGGATCAGCGTGGTTCCGGCGAACGGAATGCTGCTGTCCGCCGAAGGTGGCGGCGGTTGTTCATGTGGAACCTGGCTGGAAACGTCGCTCGGGTTTTTGCCGAGAAGTGTTGATGAGGCGTTTCCGGATGAGTCGGGCGACGGTGGTGCGGAAAAATAATAATTAATACGGAACAACAAATAAGGAACAATTAAGTTTATCGTCATCGGGTGGCCGAAACATCCGCGCGACCCCTCAAACGCGAAATTCTGTGACTACGAAATCGAAAGCCAACCTGATGGGCCTCCTAATTGCAGCGATTTTCGCGCCGGCTGTGTCGTTGGGCGTTCTGCATACGGCGAACTATTCCACTTTACGCTGCAAGTACAGCGTGCGCGATGTCGCGTTTGTTAACGTGCATGGCAACCCGTGGCAGTTGCAGCTGCAGAAGCCTGCGGACGCAACCGATGATCAGGTCAATGCATGGAGCGAAACGTTGCGAACGAAACTGGAACATTCCAATGTTGACTTCGTCTGGTTGGAGGAACGTTCTTTCAACAGCGGAACGACGGCGGATTCGAGCGTGCCGCAAATGAAACTGGTCGGACCGGGCGATACGGAATACCCGGTTGAAGAAGATGATATTGATACGGCGCTTGACGGGTTGCTGGGTTCGCCCGCGCGTTCCCGGATTCTTGAGCACGTTGTCGATGCGTTGTGTGTCGTGCTGGTGGTTGAATCGGGTGACCGTGAAATCGATGCCGCGGTACGTGAGACGGTGCAACTAGCGGCCGGACAAATCGAGCGCCGGATGTGGACGCTGGAAAAACCGACAGATCATGGTCCTGCAATCGTGACAGTTGCGGCAGACCAAATTGCCGAAGAACGATGGCTGTTGAACTCACTCGGGATTGACAAAATGGACCTGCCCTCGGTTGCGATCGTCTACGGGCAGGGCCGGCGACTGGGCGAAGTGCTCAGCGGCGATTCGATTTCTGTCGATACGCTGACTGCCCGCGCCGGCGTCTGCGGTTCTGATTGCGAGTGCGATCTTGATCGCGACTGGTTGTACGGTCAGCAGATGATTCACTCATGGAGCCGCGAACTCGAGCGGGCTGCCGGGGATTCGCTCAGCTTTGATCCGCATGCCGCATTTGTCGTTGCCGAAGTGGCTCAAATTATTCAAAAGAATGCCAAAGCGATTCAAAATAATGAGCGCGTGGACATCGGCGGCGGATTGGTGATTCACGATCTGGATAACCTGCCTGCAGTGGCCGGGTCGGATGAAGGAGACGGTTCCGAAACGGCCGACTCTGAAACGGGCGAAGCGGATACAGCGGTTTCTTCAGCCAGCCAGTCGAATTCTACGGCCAGGGTTGCGGACACGTCAGAATCAGTCCCTGACATCTCCTCAGAACAGTCGACAACTCGAATTCCGTGGTCGTTGTTTTTCGGCCTGATTGCCGGACTCGTTGCGATGTTCGGATGGATGAAACTCAGGAACCACAAACGATGAATCCGCTAACGCTTACCCTGCGCGAAATTTTTCACCGCTGGAAAACCAGTCTGCTGGTTGCCTTGATCGTCGCTGCGATTACCGGCGCGCTGGCGTATTTTGCGGTTAACAATTCAGGCTACCAGCGGGAAGTCACACGCGGAGCGCGCGACATCGGCTCGAACGTCGTGATTCTTCCCGCCGCCGTCGATCAATTTCAATATCACGCTGATGGAGAATTTTCTGATGTGACGATGCAGGGTTCACTGGTCAATGACCAGCTCGAACATAAGGCATCACTCAACCATTTGATTCCGATACTCGATCGCAGGACCGGGTTTTCACACGGCGAACGTTCGACCGCGGCGCGAGTTGTCGGAATTGCCGCTTCGACCCACATGCCCGGCCGTCCGAAAGCGAAAATGCAAAAGACGATCGACCAGGGGAAAGTCCAACTCGGAAGTTCACTTGAGGAAAAACTGGGCGTCGGTCGTGATGATAATTCTGAAATTCAAATCAATGGCCAGTCGTTTACGGTCGGCCGCGTCAACAGCGCGATTGGGACGTGGCAGGATGCGTGCGCGTTTCTGAACCTTGACGATACTCAGTCGCTTTTTGATCTTCCAGGAAAAATCAGCCGGATCGAGGCGATTGAATGTGCGAGCGAACAATGCGAACTGACCGGGAAGAAACCGGATGTTGTGCTCGCAAACGAACTGGCGGCAGTGACCGGTGATGCGTTGATATTCCGCCGTGAGAAAATGGCGGATGCCCGATCGAAAATTCGTGTTGTCAGCAGGGAAAATCCGGGACTGTTGAAAAACATGCTCTGGGACTGCTGGTTTTGTCGATCCTCTGTCTGGCCGGTTTCAATGCGTACCAGCGGACGTCGGAGGTTGGGGTGCTGCAGGCGCTCGGGTATGGACAGGGATCAGTGATGGCAATGTTTGTGTTCCGCGCGGTCTTGTTGACGGCGATAGGGGCGGCGATTGGAATTTTGATCGGCGCCTATTTGGCGCTGGCTCAGGGCGAGCCGTTGTTTCTGGAAACCGGAAAGAAGTTTGCAGTCGATTGGTACGCGGCGCTGATTATCGGAGTGGTTGCAGTCGCGCTGGCAGCGCTGGCGAGCAGTATGCCTGCGATGGTCTGGGCGATGCGTCATCCGGCGGATCTGATCGGTAGAGATTCATAGTCGTTGATCGCTCCGCGATCAACGACTATGAACGATGTGTCATCCGGCGGTTTACTTGTCCGAATAACGATGAGTGAACTGGCAATGAGTGATTAGAAGAAAATGAGTGAATCAATGGAGAATAACGACTCAGAAATTGTGCTGGAGGTTGAAGATCCCGGGCATGACTATGCTGCGGCCGGAGGCCGATTGCGTGTGTTGACCGGAGTCGATCTCGAGCTGCGCGCGGGCGAAATGGTGGGTGTGCAGGGCGAAAGCGGTTGTGGAAAGACGACACTGCTGCTCGACTGCGGAGCGATGCAGCGACCGACGAACGGGCACGTGTTGTTTGCGGGCGACGATATCTACGCCGCCGATCCGGCAACTCGCAGTCGTTTGCGCAGCGGGAAAATCGGCTATCTTTTTCAGACGTTGCAACTGGTCCCGTATGTAAACGTGCTGGATAATGTGCGCATGGTCAAGGGCGTCACTTCCGATGCGGCGCGGAATTGGCTTGCGAGGCTGGGGCTGGAGGATCGCCTGCAGCACAAACCCGGTGCGCTCAGTCACGGTCAGCGACAACGCGCGGCACTGGCGAGAGCGCTGGTGCATGAACCGCACATGGTGATTGCAGACGAACCGACGGGAAATCTCGATCCGAAAAATGCGAGGCTGGTCTTCGAGACGTTGCAGCAGTTTGCCGAAGATGGTGGCGCGGTTCTGGTTGCGACTCACGACGGTTTGATTGATCAGTTCGCCGACCGTGTGTTGGAATTTGATTCTGGAAGGCTGGTTCAAACGACAAAGGTCAGCCGATGAAAAAGTATCAGGTCGTTCGCCGGCGAAACGGATTGTCAAAGCCGGCCTTGTTGTTCGCGCTATCGATTCTGCTGGTCGCCGGACTTTGTTTTTTTGCGCTTAAGCTTCGTCCGGACGCACGGCGCGGCAATGCGACCGGGACGCCGGTACGTGTTTATTGTGCGTCCGGTGTTGCAAGGCCGGTTGAAAAAATCGTGGCGATCTATAACGAAACGTTCAATGCGAATATCGAGATCGCGCGGACCGGTGGATCGGGTGAGCTTGCCGGTCAGATCAAAACGGAATTTGAAACCGCCATCAAGCGCGGCGCTGACATGGTGATCAGCGCGGACGCCGGATTGCTCGAGACCGCTCATGAAGAAGGCGTGATTGCCGAACGATTTCCGCTGGCGGTGCAACGGCCCGTGATTGCGGTCGCGGCGGACTGGCCCCGTTCAATTTCCGGGCTCCGCGAACTGCTCGACCGTGCCCGATCCGAAGACGAACAATTGAAGTTTGGAATCGCGTCGGAACGCGCTGCAGTTGGACGGTTGACGCGGCGTATTGCGGAAGCGGATGGTCTGCTTGGCAAGCTTGAGAGCGGAAAGGCAACCGATTCAGAAAACGTCATGACCCTTGCCCAGTCGCTGGTTACAGGTGGGCTCGATGCGGCGATCGTCTGGGATACGACCGTCGCACAGATCAATTCGGAATCGGGCGAGCCGGTTTTGAAAATCGCTGTGAGGCTCGCAGATGCCAAAACAGTTGATACCGAAGTCCAGGGCGACGCCGGGTTTCAAGGCAGCATCGGGTTCCAAAGCAACATAGCGATCGGTGTCGTCGCATCGTCTGAGAACGCCTCTGCAGCGTTAAAGTTCGCGCGCTTCCTGACGGCACCCGAAACCGGCAAACAGGAATTTGATTCGTTCGGGTTTGAGTTTATCGAAGGCGATCCATGGGAGGAGGTCCCTGAGATTCATCTCTATTGTGGTTCGATGTTCACTCCGGTGCTGGAACGTTCGGTGCGCGAGTTTGCTGCGCGGGAAGGCGTCAATATCTACCCTCGCTGGGAAGGTTGCGGGAAACTGGTAGCGTCGATGAAGTCGATCCGGGATGATGAATTATTTCCGGACGCATATCTGGCTTGTGACCGGATGTTTCTTGATGATGTCCGGGATCGGTTTCGGGAGCCCACAACGGTCAGCAACAACCGGATTGTGATGGCGGTCCGAGCGGATCTGGACATGACGGAATTTGCTGACGGCGAATTGGGCAACCCTTCACATTTCCCCGGCATGCTGGTGGCAGGAAGCCCGTTGCGAGTCGGCATCTGTGATCCGACTCAGTCTGCGCTGGGGCGTTTGACGAAAATCATGCTCTCGGAAGAACCGTTTGAAGGTGTCTATGAGCGGCTGGAAAACGATGCAGCCGTGTCGGTGGACGTTGGACCGACATTGATCAGTCAGTTGCTCGCTGGCGGTCTGGATGTCGCATTTGTTTACCGTTCAGATGTCATTGCGGCTCAGAATAGCGAACCAGTTCAAAGCGGGTTGAGAATAGTTGAAATTGATGGAGCGACGGAAAATTCGCTGGCGGTACAGCCCTGGGCAGTTTCACGATCTACACGAAACCCGCGGTTGATGGATCGATTCTTTGAAACCGTTATTTGTCCTGAAAACCGTGAACGTTTTGTGCAGAACGGATTCGAGACGCCTGATTCATTGCGAGAATAACGTCCGGGAACTAAGGCGATTTCTCTCAAATCTTGCGAGAAATTGCCACGGGGCTCGATTTCCCCGATACGAATGTTTGACAGATCTCGTTTCCGGGCACGTTTTCGTGAATATTGACGCCTACTAACGACTTTTGGGGCGGAGTTTATCATGCTGTTGCTTGCTACTAATTCGAATTTAAGAAGTGCCCGATCCATGAAGCCATCTTCAAAATTTCTCTACTCAGGACTTGCCGCGATCACTTTGATACTTGTGTCCCATCCATTGGCTGCGCAAGTGACGTTTACCGATTCAACCAGCAGTGCCTTAACAGCGAATACCTGCAACTCGGGCTGTGCGATCGGTATCGCCGACATGAACGGCGACGGAAAAGATGACATCGTTCATCTGGAAAACGCCAGGGATCTTCACATTGAATATCAAAACCTGCCCGGTCAGACATTCGGACATTTCAGCTACGGAGATGTAGGCGGGGCATCGTGGGGCATGTGCATTGGTGATGTTGATCAGAATGGATTCAACGATGTTGTCACGGGCGAATCCTATAACGGCGTCAAAAAACTGCTTGCACGGCATCAAAAAACTGCTTGCGAACTCAACCGGAACTGCTTACACCGGGACGACGATTCCGGACAGTAACCTGTTTCTTCCGGGCGTCAACCTGGCTGACATCAACAACGACGGCTGGCTGGATATGTATTTATCCAAATGCCGGCAAGGCGTAAGTAGCTCGACTGATCCGCGTCGAATCAACCGTTTGTTTCGGAACGACGGCAACAACAGTTACACCGATGTCGCCGGCACGGTCGGACTGCAAACTGGCCAGCAATCGTGGGCTGCAATTCCTTTGGTGTACGGCTGGTCGGCGTTGAAAGCAATATCAACGGTGTCGGTGCGCGACTGGAACTGCACGGTTCCTGGGGCATGCAGATGCGGGAAGTCCGGTCCGGTGAAAGCTACGGAATCAGTTGCAGCCATAACAGCTATTTCGGGATTGGAACTGCGTCCGCGATCGAGAAGCTGGTTGTACGCTGACCGTCGGGAAAAGTCGACGAAGTTGAGAATCCTTCGATCAACACGATGATGACTGTCAACGAAGGTGACTTTCCCAGGAAGGTTATTTACGTCGCTGACACCAGGACGATGATTAACGGTACCACGTTTTCCGGATCAGCCGCCGATGTTGATGAGTCGGACGATAATCTCTGGGAGATCAGCCCTCAGACTAACGACAAGAGTATTTCGCAGGATGTTTCAGTCGTCTTTGGCACCCAGCTGGATACTGATTCGCCTTTAGAATTGAAGATGGTCGTTGAGTCCCGGATTTTTGTTGGACTACGGGTCAGAATGAAACTTCATACCTCGGTATACAACTGGAATACAGGAGAGTATGACAGTCTCGGTTCGCAGCGTATCAGGACCGGACAGCATGACCGGTTGTACGAAGTCGATCTGAGCGGAAACCCGGCAGACTATGTTCAACCGGAAACCGGACAGGTGAATGTCAGGCTCGGCTGGGATCCGGTTGCTCCGAATTACACGTGGACTTATCGGGCTGTGATCGACCAGTACACTTTGGAAAGCCGCGAATAGGATGCGTTTCCGATAAGGACGCACTCCGGCAGAAAAAAACACGAGCCCGATTTCATGCATTGAATGTCATGCGAATCGGGCTCTTTTTCATGCGCTATCCACGTTGCTCGTTCAATGGAGGCAAGTTATTGCTGTGGCAATTGTTGCCGAATGAAGTCAACAAGTCCCTCGACCGATGTGTACTCGCCAACAATACTGGACGTAGGAAACATCAGCTGGGGGACAACTTCGGTACCTGACGAAGCGTAAAGCTGAATGTTCTTTTCCACATACATATCCGGCCGCTTCGATTCCAGTTCCGCATGGAGCAGATCGGGGTCGCACAAAGTTTGAGCATGGGCAAGGGCGTCTGCGTACAGCGGGGCGTCTTCTCCGGTCAGCAGCCATTCATGGAACTCGGTAAACTTTTCCGGGTTCACTCGCCAAACCGCGATGGCGAGTTTCGAAAGCAAGCACGATTCAACGAATTTCGGCAATGTCTGAGTAATCGTGGAATTACATTCAACATTCAACGGGACTGGCAGGATGATCCAGGCGACATCACCATTCAGTTGCGCTCGAGCGCCCGAAAGAACGTGATGGGTGCGCCGGCAGTGCGGACAGGCGTAATCAAACGTCTTGACGAAGACATATTTCGCATCTTTTGATCCGCAGAGAGGCCATTGCGCGACGTCCAGTTTGATCGTTCCGCCGTTGATGCAAACGAGACGCCGTTCGACGGGAACCGGATCGACTTGTTCAGCGTCGACCTGCGTTTGGTAGTCCCGAGCAGCGTCGTCCTGAACAGCGTCGTCCTGAACAGCGTCGTCCTGAGCAGCGTCGTCCTGAGCAGCGTCGTCCTGCTCGGAGCTTTGGCTATCCGGATTTGTGTCGTCTTCGGTGTTGTTGTCGTCTTCGGTGTTGTTGTCGTCTTCGGCCGTATTGCCCTGTTCGGCACCCTGGTCAGCGTTTTCTTGATTCTGAGTTTTGCCGGTATCAAACGGTACCGGGTCCTTGGGCTCCTGCGTAGACGGTTCTGATTCTGCGGCAGGTATCTCCTGGATCTCGCCGGAAAATTCTCCCGATTCCTGCACTGTGAGCAACATGGAGGGGTTCAGAGAATTGACTAGCGATGTCAGCGAGAGACCGAAAACCCGGCCGGCGGATTTAGAGACATCAGTCGCCGGTGTGTCAGCGGCTGGAAGGTCCGATTCAAAACTGGGTGCTTCGAAAATCGGTGCTTCAAACACCGGAGGTGCGTAATTGTCATCCGGGGTTTGCGGGTTCCCGTCGTTTGAACCGTCACCTGCCGGAACTGTCTGGACAGGTTGAAATTCGATCACTTCATGTTGAGGAGGTGGATCGATCAGGAACTGACCGGAAATTAGTACGCCAACTCCTGACAGAGCCATCGCTATTAGAATCTTCATTGATATTACTCCCCATGGTCGAGTGAAAAGAACAACTGCCGCCGCAATCAGTCCACAAGTATGCGCGACCAGGCACCATAGGCACCAGTGTCCGACGACCAGACCCTGTAAGGAAATAAACCAGATCGCCGCAAGTCCGGCGGACACTGCGCACAGACTGGCCAGCGTCCATCCGAATCTGCGGAATTGTGTTCCGCACATCGGCAGGCAGGCGACGACCAGGCTGCATCCCATAATGATGTACATTCCCGCAGCCAGCAAACTGACCGGCATCTTCACAAACCACGACCAGCGGGTGCTTGTTACGTGAGAACAATCGAACATGCCGCTACTGCCGCACCCGGCAATTTTGGACGATGTCAACCAGGTCCAGCCCAGGTAACCCGAGGCTCCGGCTGCAACTGCGCAACAGACCGCGAGCAGAACGGGAACCCATACCTTCGGGAAAGTCCGAGTGGCAAACCGTTTCCCAGTCCGGCGTTGTGGAACAAATTTCACCGGATTTGATGGCACAGCCAACGACGCAGAGGTAACGGCTTCGCCTTTTTCGAATATCGGAAACTTCCGTTTTGTCGGTGCGTCGATCGTCCCCGATTCTGATCGCAAACCAGTCGCCTTTTCCTTCACCTCCGTTTCAGCCGGTGCGTCAGGATTGCCGAATGGCTTGCCTGGATCACTTAAAGTTCGCCGTTCGGAATCCCTGGTTTGCAGGGCGGAATGAGTGCGCGTATCTTGCCGAAACAATCCGGGGTCAATGAACTGTTGCCAGGGATTATCAATTCCTGTTTGACCGAAAGAGAATCGAACCGAGTGGACGGGATGTCCAACACCCGACGAATCAGGCGCAGATTCGGAGACTTTGCCTTCAGTTTGCTGCGCATTTCGCCCTGGCAGGTGCGCATTGTGCCGGAGCGGGCTGCGCTGAAGTGTATTGACATTGTCATTATCAAGAGGCATCGGTTTGTCCACATGTAAGACGGAAGAGCGGCCTCAGCCAAAGCTGATAGCCCGGAGACAAAGTGCTGCCGGGGAAATAAACGTGTCGGGCGAGCGCTGGGATGTGAATTATGCCGCGATATCAGTTATAAGTCATACGACGCCTAAACGCATCGGTTCACCACTGGGAAACTCAAAACAAACCGGAAACTTGCTTTCTGTTCCGGCTGGACATTCTGCCCGGGTCCGGGGGGATTTTCCAGTCCGGGAGTTTATTCCGGATGACTCATATGATGACAAACCGGGGTCACGATTAAACCTGCCTTCGCTATTGCAAGCACCGTTAGTTCGGACGAAGGTGAATGCGGGCAAACGTATCCGACAATTGATGAAGCAGCCGCAGATGGATGATGCAAATGCAGATAATCGTGAAGCAGATGCGGATCGTGAATTTGCGCCCGAACGTCCGGTGGCGATAGCAAACATGAAAGCACCAGGGAATCTTAACTGGTTTTTCTGGTCCACCATGTCTGCATTCGGACTGCTCTATCTGTTTCTGATTGTGGCGATGGTCGGAGCGGATTTCCAATTTGCCAGCTGGCAGGACCTGCGTGATTCGCTGGCTGACGAACGGGTCCGGTTTTCGATCTGGCTGAGCCTGATCACGTGTACGATCTCCGCGATCCTCTCAATGTGGGTTGCGATTCCGACCGGCTATGTGCTGGCACGACTGGGGCGGGACACGATCGCTGAACGATACGCGAGGCGTCCGTTCGCACGCCGGATTGCATTGGCTATGCGATATCTAATTGACACGTTGCTGGACATTCCCATCGTACTTCCGCCGCTCGTTGTCGGAATCAGTCTGTTGGTTTTGTTTCAGTCACCTGTCGGACGCTGGCTGGACGGCGCGACCCGCGATTTTTTTTCCGCAGTCGGATTTCCGGGCGTTCGCGGGATCACCTACGAAATTCCGGCAGTAATTCTCGGGCAGTTCACCGTAGCGGCCGCGTTCGCCGTCCGGACAATGCGTGACACGTTCGAGCAGATCAGCGATCGACCGGAACGAGTCGCGTTGACACTGGGTGCGAGCCACTACAAAGCGTTTTCGCGCGTCGCGTTGCCGCAGGCATGGCGCGGCGGCGTGGCGGCATTCACGCTTGCGTGGGCGCGTTCGCTGGGTGAGTTCGGTCCCATTCTGATCTTTGCCGGAACGTCGCGAATGAAAACAGAAGTGCTTTCAACCACGGTCTATCTAAATTTCCAGTTTGGAAATCTTCGCGGCGCAACGTCGGCGTCATTGATCCTGGTAACGGTTGCGATTCTTGTCTTGATCGTTACGCGACTGATTACTCTGGGCGGCAACCTCAAACGGGGAGCCGTCGTATGATCGCACTTGAAAAAGTCACGGTCCACCAGGGTGAATTCTGCCTGCGCGATATCGATCTGGAAATTCCAGTCGGTGCCTACGCAATTCTGATGGGCCCGACCGGTTGCGGAAAGACAACGCTGCTGGAATCGATTTGCGGATTGAGGCGCATCACGAGCGGTCGGATCATGATCGACGGTCGTGACGTTTCCCGGCTAGCGCCTTCGGCCCGCCGTATCGGGTACGTGCCTCAGGAAGCTGTTCTGTTCCCGACGATGCGAATCGACTCGCAGATCGGATTCGGGTTGGAGATGCGTCGAACCAGCAAAGCCAACCGTGCGAAACGGGTCGCCGAACTGGCGCGTCTACTGGAGATTGAGGAATTACTCGAGCGCTATCCGCGCGGTTTGTCGGGCGGCGAGCGGCAGCGGGTTGCACTTGCGCGTGCATTGGCGTTCAAACCGTCGCTGCTCTGTCTGGACGAACCCCTCAGTGCGCTTGATGATGCGACGCGAGGTCGGTTGGTGGAATTGCTGCGCACCGTTCACCGAAAAGAAAACGCGACTGTGTTGCAAATCACGCACAATGCAGCCGAAGCGGAACAGCTGGGAACCGTGATTCATCAACTTGATGGTTTGAAAATTATGACGATTGACAATTTACCATTGAACTGACCTTCACGATGAAAAAGAACCTTCCAAAACAGCCTGCCGAATCTCTCACCGGTGAGGAACAGAAAACGTACGAGTGGCAGATCTGGACGCCCGGATTCGGCGAAGAAGGACAGCGACGGCTGAAAAACAGTACCGTTCTGGTTTCGCGCTGCGGAGGGCTCGGCAGCGTCGTTGCCTATGAGCTTGCTGCGGCAGGAGTCGGCCGGCTGATCATCGCGCATGGCGGCAACGTCAAACATTCCGATCTCAACCGCCAGCTGCTGATGACGCATGACTGGCTGGGCAAGCCTCGAATTGAAACGATCGAAGCGAGACTGAAAGATCTGAACCCGCGGCTGGATGTCGTCCCGATCGCCGCGAATTTGAATGACGAACTCGCCAACGAATGGGTTCCGCAGGCGGATGTCTGTGTCGGGGCCGCGCCTCTGTTTGAGGAACGGTATGCGCTCAGTGATGCGTGCGTACGTCACGATCGTCCGCTGGTGAACTGCGCGATGTACGACACGTCGGCCACGATCACAACGTTTCCAGCTGGCGGTCGTCCCTGTCTGCGCTGTATGATTCCCGCCGCGCCCGAATACTGGAAGCGCGAGTTTCCTGTGTTCGGTGCAACGTCAGGTACGGTTGCCTGCATGGGCGCAATGGAGACGATCAAACTGCTGGCCGGTTTCGGGCGGTCACTTGAGAATCGCGTCATTCATTTTGATCTGCGCGAGATGTCGTTCCGCGAGTTTTCGCTGGCAGGACTGGAGCACTGTGACGTTTGTGCACATTGACTGGACCCGGTTCGCTACTCACTACATTGTTTTGCGTGATTCAGGGCAAGGCAAGATCGGCACATGCAACCGCTGTCGGCGCTCCGCGGCTTTGGTAGCGCTGACGCTTCCTGGCTGCGGTTTTTCGCTTCGCTCGACCCGCGGCTAATTGCTTTCGCCACTCCGTGGCTTTTTTTCGCTTCGCTTTGCGATGACCGGAGAACGTCAAAAATGATTCGGCTTGCGCGCGAGAAATTCGCCGCGGCCGATTGTTCCGACGAACTTCCCGTCTCGCGATTGAATTTCGCCCCGAACGGTGACCAGCGACGGGCGGCCTTTGATTTCCCAACCTTCAAATGCGCTGTAGTCGACGGCCATCTGCTGAGTCTCAGACGAAATCGTGCCGCGATAATCGGGGTCGTAAATGACAAGGTCGGCGTCGCTGCCGATCTGAATCGCGCCCTTTTTCGGATACAGCCCGAACAGCTTCGCGGCTTGTGTGCTGCCGCAATCAACAAATGTGTTCAGATCGATTTTGCCGGCGGCAACTCCATGCGTGTACAGCAAATTGATTCGGTCTTCGACGCCTGGAATGCCGTTGGGGATTCGCGTAAAGTCGTCTTTGCCCATCGTTTTCTGATCGCCGAAATCGAACGGGGCATGGTCGGTGCCGACTGTGCTGATCAGACGATTGCGCAGTGCGTTCCAGAGTACCGGTTGATTCCGGATGTCGCGAATCGGCGGCGACATGACATATTTGGCTCCTTCAAAGTCAGATTTTTCCGCGTACGTCTTGTCGAGCACGAGATATGGAATCACGGTTTCGATCCAGGCATTGACGCCGCGACCGCGTGCTGATTCGATCGCGCGAACAGCGCCTTCACAGGAAGTGTGGACGACGTAAACGTGCGCGCCGGTGAGTTCGGCGAATGTCATCAAGTGTTGTGCGCCGGAGGTTTCGACGGATTCCGGCCGGGACGGTTCGTGGAATTCGGGACCGGTTTTGCCCGCCGCAATCAACTCACCTTGCAACTGCGAAACGGCAATGGCGTTTTCACAATGAGCTGTCACGATCACACCGAGTTCTCTGGCAAGCTTGAGCGTCTTGAAAAGCTCCTCATCATCAATTCCGAATGCGCCTTGATAGGCGAGAAAGATCTTGAACGAGGCCAACCCGCGCGAGACGAGTTCGCGCAGCTCTGATTCGGCCCGGTCATCGAATCGGGTGACACCCATGTGGAACGAGTAGTCGACGGCCGCTTTTCCGTCCGCTTTTGATTTCCACAATTCGAACGCTTCGAGCGGTGATTCGGCGCGGCTTGGACAGCACATTTCGATCAGCGTTGTCGTGCCGCCCACAAGTGCCGCTTTGCTGGCCGATTCGTAGTCGTCTTTGGCGTACGTCCCCATAAACGGAAGGTAGATGTGAACATGCGGATCGATGAAGCCGGGAAAAACCAGTTTGCCTGACGCGTCAATAGTTTCGGCATCGTCGTTGTCGATTTCCAAACCGGTTCCGATGGCCGCGATCTGTTCGCCTGCGACATGAATATCGGCGACGTAGTCGTCTGTTGCGGTAATGATGCGTCCGTTCTTGATCAGCAGTGACATGGGTGTCTCCGTGTAGTGCGTCGATGAAGTGAATTTGTGGTGCGGGATCGGAATGAACTCCGTACTACGAAAGTTTTCCGATATCTTCATACCAGAGTTCGGGATGTTCGCCAATGAACTGTGAAAGGATTGACTCGATCTCGGTATTCTCACTTTGAACAAGCTCAACACCGTATTCCTGAAGCAACGATTCCGATCCGGTAAATGTCTTGTTCTCACCGATTACGACTCGTGGAATTCCGAACAACAACACGCTTCCGCTGCACATCGCGCAGGGTGACAGCGTTGTGTAGATCGTTGCGCGGCGGTATTCGGACGGAGCAAGTCGACCGGCATTGCGAATACAGTCGATTTCGGCGTGCAGGATCGGATCGTTCAACTGCACGCGGCGGTTATGCCCGAGCCCGACGATTGTGTCGTCAATCACAAGCGCCGCACCGATCGGGATGCCGCCTTCGTCGAGACTTTTTTTGGCCTGATCGATCGCTGCATTGAGATAGAGTTGGTCGTTGTCGTTCATTGTTTTGCCAGGCAATCGTAGCGTTGGCTTCCAGCAGACATTTTGTTCGGGCCGTCGGTGTTCGCGTTGGCAGGATGCCAGCTCTACCTATGCGACGTACTCGTCAGCAATCGAAATCGCCTGGGAAACAATTTCCAGTCCCTCGTTCATTTGTTCTTTTGTGATGTTCAAAGGCGGAGCAACAAAGATCCAGTTCCAGCGTACGAATGTGAACATCCCCAGCTCGCGAATCTTTGCGGCCATGCGGGTTGTCGCTTCCATTTGATCCGGAGCGGAGTTCCACGGCGTAACGGGCTCTTTCGTTTCGCGGTTTTTGACGAGTTCGAAACAGCCGAGCAGACCTGTATTCCGGAAGTCGCCGATCGACGGATGTTTCTGTTTCAGCCGGTCGACTTGCGATTCGAGATAAGTACCCATTTCAGCTGCCGCGTTAACAAGGCCGTCTTCCTCATACACCTCGATGGTCGCCAGCGCTGCGGCGCAGCAAACGGGATGCGCAGAGTAGGTCAGCCCCATCGGCAGCGCTCGTTCTTCAAACTGTGCGGCGATCCTGTCCGATACGATCAGCCCGCCGAGCGGCAGGTATCCCGACGTCAATCCCTTGGCCAGGCACATCATGTCGGGCAGAACATGGCCGTTGGTGCCTGCGTGATTCTCAACTGCGAACATCTTTCCGGTTCGCCCGAAGCCGCTCATCACTTCGTCGTCGATCAGCAGAATGCCGTGACGGTCGCAGATTTCGCGAACCAGCCGCCAGTAGTCGGGTGGATACTTGATGCAGCCTGAGGAACCACTTTCGCCTTCGAGTAGCACGGCGGCAATGCTGCCCGGATTCTCAAACTCGATGACCCGTTGCATTGCTGCGGCTGCGCGCTGGCCGCATTGTTCAAGCGACTCGCTGTTCCAGGGGCAGCGGTAGAAGTACGGGTTCTCGACATGGACGTGATTCGGCACGGGCTGGGAATCCATGCCGAAACGCCGCGGATCGCCGCCAGCCGACATCGCTCCGTATGTTGCTCCGTGATAGGAGCGATAAAGTGAAATGATCTTCGGGCGACCGGTAACGGCGCGTGCCAGTTTGATCGAGTTTTCCACGGCTTCGGCGCCGCCGAGCGTAAAAAACGTTTTGGTCAAATTGCCCGGCGCGAGTTCGGCTAGTCTTGCTCCCAGCCGCGCACGTGCTTCGGTGGCCATGCCGGGATAGACGTAGCTCAGCTCGTCCATCTGCTTCAACACGGCAGCTTTGACTTTGGCGTGTCCGTGTCCGATGTTGACGTTCATCAGCTGAGACGAGAAATCGAGATAGCGTTTGCCATCGCGGTCGTAGATATAGACGCCGTCAGCCCTTTCGGCGTTGATCGGGTTCAGCCCGCCCTGTTTGGACCATGAAAACAGTGTGTGGTCGAGACAGTCTTTGACAATCGGGTTGGCGGTTCTCGTGGCCATCGTAGTTCCTCGGATGTGGCTTTGGCTTCAAAACACCCAATGTACCACATGCGATTATCTGTTTGCGATCGATTGAGGTGCTGGAGGTGCTGGTCACAAGCTGGAATCGAATCCCACTTTGTCTAACGACGGAGTTCAACGGATGCGCCAAAGCCTTCGAAGCCGAGAAAGCCCAGGGTTGGCGCGCCGGCTTCGGCCCACAACTGGCCTTCGTAAAAACCGCGCAATGCGATTGTCTTTCCACAGCCGAGTTGACGTGCGCATTCGCAGCCGAAATTGACTTCACCGATACCAACGACCTCGTCAGAATCAGTGATCGAGAGAAAGGGCGTGTTTGGAATCGGGCTCTGGTCGCCGAGGACGGTCCGATTGAGCGATTTTTTTCCGAACAGAAGCGAACCTCCGCCCGATGCGAAAATCGAAAACGGTGACTGACCGATCCGGCGACGAACATCGACCGTTAACGCAGGACCGAGCCCCTCGTAATTGCGTTGCCATGCGAGCTGGCGGAACGGCATGCCCTGTGGTGAAATGACAGCCGAATTAAGCGTTTGTTCCAGGCGGGCGTGACGCAGTCCGACTCCGCCGCCAAAATGAAAGCTGCCAACTTTGGTGTCGTAGGTTGCATATACGTTGTAGACTTTCGTCTCCAGCGAATCCGCGTTCGTCATTGTTTCGCCGGGAAGCTGAGCGAAAATGTTGGCTGGAAAAATAATGTTGACCGCGTGGGCTCCATAAACATTGATCCCGTCGGCGGTGTTGGTTGAGGGCTGTCCATCCGCATCGAATCCCCAGTACGTTCCGCGGATTCCGAATCCGTTGCGTGTTCGGAATCCAACGTGGCCACGAATCGAGTCGTCGTAGTCGTACTCAAACGGGATTAGCGTTTGAAGCCCGGTTTGTGTGTTGGTTTGAGAATGCTGGAATGCTTCCTTGAGATGCGGTTTCGCGTATACAACAGCTGCACCAAAGTAAAGTCCGCACCCTGGTTTGCGCTGCCCCTGATCACAACAGTCACGACGTCCGCAACGGCGAGATCTGCGACCGCATCCATCAGAGCAACATTCACCGCAGCCTGCACAGTTGCCGATCGTTGATGCTGTATCAATTTGGTACTGCATTGCATCGAGACGCGATTCGATAGATGCGAGCGGATCAGTTCCGCCCGAGTAGAAATTTGCATCGGAGTAGGCAACTGAATCCGGGTAGACAACTGAATCCGGGTAGGCCCGGGCATCATAGACGTGTCCGGAATGGACCTGTGCTTGCGGGGACGAATACGCGACCTGCGAATGAGGTTGTCCGTTTACGCCCTGATAACCTGGTGTCGCGTATTGAGCGCTGGCGATTGAGCAAGATGCCAGCATCGCGATCAGAAAAGCGATCCGTAACGTGCGGCCGATGTGACTGTGGAATTCTAAACTCATGCTCAACCCTTCCAGGACGAATACACCAGTCGAAACTGGCTGAACAACAAAGCTGCGACTCAGCCAAAAGACTGCACGCACATTGAATCCCGGGGGGAGCGGTTACCGGTAGTATCGGTCAGGTAAGGGGTGACGATGAGCGAATCTTGTCTGATAGCATCAACATTGCTTTCCCCAGCACGGGTGTTTGGGCAATCGAGCAGACAGTTCGCGCACAAAAATTGCGGCCCGAAAAAAGTTTCGCGAGCCGCAGATCGTCGTGATCTTCAGTTGCCCAGTTTATCTAACCGGGCACTCATCTCAACCCCGAGATGGTAAAACCTGCAGTAATGGCTGCCTTTTTGCCCCCCCATGCGGGAAAACTGGATGTTGCAATCAAAAATCACCAATTACCTGACCATCATTGCGGGTTCCACGCGACGGCAAATGGCTGATCGCGATCAACGGGGTCTATGGAAAACGAATTCAGAAAATCGCAGACGTTCATTCGATTCCGACTGTGATCGTCGAGTGTGATGAGAACCAGCGTGTCTCGGCTGCCGGTATCAACGACGCGCTTGAGGCGGATCCATCGATCACTGCCGTGGCCGTCGTTCACTGTGAAACCACAACCGGAATCATGAATCCGATACAGGAAATCGGTGCCGTCGTCCGCAAACACAAGAAAACATACTTCGTAGATTCGATGAGTGCATTCGGAGCCGTTGAATTCGACTTTGAGTCGTGCGAAATCGACTACCTGGTTTCGTCGGCGAATAAGTGCATTGAAGGCGTGCCCGGATTCTCGTTTTGTATCGCGCGCCGTTCAGCACTGGAACAAACTGTCGGCTGGTCCCGAACGCTCAGCCTCGACCTGCATGCACAGTGGCTGGGGCTGGATAAGAACGGACAGTTCCGATTCACACCGCCGACGCACACCATGCTCGCGTTTCGTCAGGCGATTGAAGAATTGAAGAACGAAGGTGGCGTCGCAGCGCGACAGTTGAGGTATCAGTCAAACTGCAAGAGACTTCTGGCCGGCATGCGGGCACTCGGGTTCGAGGAATATCTGCCGCCGGAAAAACAGGGGCATATCATCAGCTCGTTTTTGTACCCGCAACACGGGAATTTCTGCTTCGAAACGTTCTATGAGAAACTGAACGATCGCGGTCATCCAGAACGATTGCCGGGATGTTTCTTTGAAACCCGGGCGGACTTTTTCAGCTGCCCAGTGCATTAGCCGTCGACGGTATTCAATCCAGAAGACGGCTGTCCGGTTCGCAGCGCTTCCCGTTTCGGGTCTTCGGTTTACCCGCGCGACAACGCATCGCTCTGATCAACGAAATCGTCGCCGGTCCACTGAGCGTCTTCGCGGATCATTTTCTCTTCATGCGCTGCTTTCTTTTCTGCCCGCGCCTTTGCCTGGATCTCGACCAGCTCGGCATGCGTCCGGAAGAATTGCAGAGAATGACCTTTGAAATCATCGATTGAGTTGAACCCGTGCTCGTCCATGAATCCGGCCAACTGGTCCATCATCGGCTTGACCATCTTGTAACCCATCTTCATCACGCCGGTGCAAACCTGAACGCAGTCCGATCCGAGCAATATAAACTCGGCCGCATCCAGCCCGGTTTCAACGCCGCCAATTCCGCTCAGCGTTCGATCCGGAAACTCGTTGCGAATCAGCGTCGCGATCTCCATGCAGTTCCTCAGCGCGATCGGCTTCACTGCCTGGCATGAATAGCCGCCGGGCGTTGTATATCCTTCAACCGACGGCTCGGGCCGCAGCGTTTTCAGATCGACGCCCAGCACGCTGCGGATCGTGTTGATCGCCGCAATGCCATCGGCGCCCGCCCGAAGCGCTGCCGATGTCGGGTCCTCGATCCGGGTTACATTCGGCGTCATCTTGGCCCAGACCGGAACCTTCGCAACGCTCATCGCCCAGCCGGTCACCTCCTCGACCAGGTCAGGATTGACGCCCATCGCCGATCCCATTTTTCGCTCGGGCAATCCGTGTGGGCAGGACAAATTCAGCTCGAACGCATCGACGCCGACATCCTGACATTTCCCGACGATCTCGCACCACGCGTCTTTGCGGTATTCTTCCATGATCGACGCGATCAGAATCCGGTCCGGGTATTTGTCCTTGAGCGATTTGAACTCGTCCATCCAGGTTTCAAAACTGCGGTCGCTGATCAACTCGATGTTTTCCCAGCCAAAAATCTCTTTCGATTCACGACTGCGGAGTCGCGCGTAGCGCGGTTGAACGTTGATCACTTTTTCCGCTTCGAGGCTGATCGTCTTGGCAATCACTGCGCCCCAGCCTTCATCAAACGCTTTGCCGATCACGTTGGCGTTGGTTCCAGGAGGGCCCGAACCGATTACAAACGGGTTGGGCATCTTGAGTCCGTTGACGGTCGTGGATAGATCAGCCATGGAGGTACCTTTGGTTCAGGGTTCAGGGTTCAGAATCGCTTGCGCTGTTTCCGTTAATCATTCACAATTTGTTATTCATTATTAATTATTCAGCCCGAATCTCCGCAACGATTCGCCACGCCACGTTACGTTACTGGCCGGGTAATTCAGGTTTAAGTTCGGGCCGCATTCAACTCACTCCAGCCCGCGTTGCTTTCTTGTTGCCGGAAGCGTGTTGTCGAGCAACAGGCCGATAATCGCGGCGACGGCCATCCCCGTGTTGCCAATCGACCCGATGACATCACTTAGTCCTTTCGAAAATGTTCCGACCTGCTCCAGCATCGCCTTGCCGGGGTCCGAGTCAAAATAGAACGGCACGCTCAAGCCCATGAACAATGCGAAACCGGCAACGAACAGGTTTCTGTCAACATTCAAGTCGGCCTTGGTTAGTTCCTTGATTCCAACCGCGCTGATCAGACCGAACATCACACAATACAATCCGCCGACAATCGGCTCTGGCATACAAGCGGCAATCGCGCCGAATTTTCCGAACAGTCCGAGCAGGATCAGGATGACAGCCGCGATCTGTACAACGTAACGGCTGCCGACCTTCGTCATTCCAACCAGCCCGATGTTTTCCGAATACGAAGTTGAACTGAACCCGCCCAGCATTCCCGTGATCGCACAACCGACGCCTTCACAACCGATCCCGCGCGAAAGCTGCTCCTCAGTTAACTCTTCACCGCCCGCCATCCGGTTGCAGGCGTGATAGTCGCCAAACGACTCAATCATTGAGGCCAGGTAGCCCGCCAGCACGGCCAGAATGAAACCTGCGTGAAACTTCGGCCACCCCCACGGCATGAATACGTCGGCCGGATTCGCGCGCAGCCAGCTGGCCGCAGTGACATGCTCAGTTTTCAGATAAGCTGCGTGCTTATCATCGATGAAATCGCCGTAGGTCAGAATTGCACAGACTCCGACGCCGAGCAGAATCGCGAGCAGAATCGGAAACAGCTGGAAAATTCTGTTTTGGCGGGCCAGCACATATGAGAACACAATAATCAATGTGATGGTCAAGATCGAAATTGGCCAGCTTGACCCGGCCATTGGTGCACCAAATTGATAGAGCGCAAGCCCGATCAGCATGATTACGGGGCCGACAACAACCGGTGAGAGCACCTTGCGAATCAACCCGAACAGCCCGGAAAATCCGATTGTCATCTCAATAACTGCTCCGACCAGAATTGCGCCGGCAATGTGCTGCATCATTTCAGATGCAGTTCCACCATCTTCTTTTACAGATGCGATGATGAATGTAAATGCGGCCAGAAAACTGAATGAAACGCCTTGAATGATCGGCAGCCTCGATCCGAACGTGGCCTGTATGAACGTTGCAATGCCGCTACATAACATGACGCTGCTGATTAATATTGCGATCTCACCGGTGCTCATTCCCATCCTGGGCCCGAGCAGCAAAGGCACGGCAACCGTTGAACCGAACATCGTCAACACATGTTGCAAGGCCAGCACCGTCGCGCGTGGAGCCGGAGGTTTATCGTCGAGTCCGTAAATGACACCGTCGTTGAGTTTCTCGTCGGTCATAGGCAGATCGGGTTGGGCTGTGGAATGGACATTCCTGTCCGTACGTGCGGTCGGACAGGAATGTCCAGCCTACGGTCATCAACTCACGGAGCAACAATTGCGTCGTAGCTGTCGGGTCGTCGGTCGCGGAAGAACTGCCATGTATTGCGGACTTCGCGAATCAAATCCAGATCCAGGTCCGCGATCACAATGTCATCGGTGTCGCGGCTTCCTTCGACCATGATCTGTCCACGCGGATCGCAGAAATAACTCTGCCCGTAAAACTCGCCGATGTTCCACGGACCCTCGGTTCCCGGCCGGTTGATCGCTCCAACAAAGTACTGATTGGCGACCGCATGTGCGGGCTGTTCCAGTTTCCAGAGATACTCGCTCAGTCCAGCCACGGTTGCCGACGGGTTGAGCACAATTTCGGCTCCGTTCAAACCAAGACAGCGTGCTCCGTCGGGAAAGTGCCGGTCATAACAAATGTATACACCGATTTTTCCAACACGCGTGTCGAACACCGGATAGCCCAGGTTGCCGGGGCGGAAGTAGAATTTTTCCCAGAACCCCGGAGCACAATGCGGAATGTGCATTTTGCGGAATTTGCCCAGGTAGCTGCCGTCGGCGTCGATCACGGCAGCTGAGTTGTAATAAACCCCCGGCATATCTTCCTCGTAGAGTGGTGCGACGATCACCATCTCGTGTTTTTTGGCCAGCTCCTGCATCAGTTTGGTCGTCGGGCCATCGGGAATTTTTTCAGTCAGGTTGTACCATTTGGCATCCTGTTCAGCGCAAAAGTAAGGGCCGTTGAACAGCTCCTGAAGACAGACAAACTGCGCGCCTTTTTTTGCAGCATCGCCGATGAGATCTACATGTTTGTCGATCATCGCCTTACTAATTTTCTCGACCGGCGACGTAGCGGGTTCGCACAACTTCGCCTGTATCAAGGCGCCTTTTACAATTCGCGACATGGTCTCAACCGTGGGATGTGAGATTGGAAAGTGAAAACTCTGTGGGCAGTTATGTTATCATATCGGTGCGCCGGACAGGCTTCCAGCCTGTCAACGCGGGATACGATCCGGCTTGTCTACTGCCTGTTCGGGAGCGACAAGCCGGATCGTATCCCGCGTTTAATTTGCTCACATAAGAAATCGCGGAGACAAAACTCATGTCCACCACCGAACAATCGCTCGACTCCGTTCCAATTTTTACCGGCGGCAAATGGGTCGAGTCTATAACGGATCGCAGCTCCGAGGTCTTCAACCCGTCAACCGGTGCCGCGATCGCCGAAGTTCCACTGTGCTCAGAAGACCAGACGCGGGACGTCGTTCAGTCAGCCAAAGACGCACTGTTTGCGTGGAGTGAAACGCCGGTCGTCGAACGCGCGCGGCTGATGTTCAAGTTTCGCGCAATCATGGAAACCCGTTTCAACGAGATCGCGGCCCTGGTCACTCGTGAGCACGGTAAAACGCTGGCCGAATCACGGGCGGAAGTACAACGCGCCGTTGAGATGGTCGAGTTCGCCTGCGGTATTCCCAGCCTGATCGTCGGCGAGACGATGCCCAACATCGCGACCGACGTCGACGCTGAAACGATCCGGCATCCGGTCGGAGTCTGTGTCGGCATCACTCCCTACAACTTTCCCTCGATGGTACCGATGTGGATGATTCCCGTCGCCCTGGTTTGTGGAAACACGTTTGTGCTCAAGCCGTCGGAGAAAACTCCGCTCTCGGCAAACCTGATCGGCGAAATGCTTGTCGAGGCCGGGTTGCCGGACGGCGTTTTCAACATCGTGCATGGTGACAAAGTATGCGTTGACACATTGCTGACTCACCCCGATGTCGCAGCCGTTTCGTTTGTCGGATCAACCCCGATCGCAAGATACATTTACGAAACCGGAACGAAACACGGCAAACGCGTTCAAGCGGCCGGCGGTGCGAAAAACCATTTAATCATCATGCCCGACGCCGATCTCAATATCTCCGTCAAAGCGCTTGCGGCATCCGCGTTTGGATGCGGAGGCCAGCGTTGCATGGCGGGCAGCATCGCGGTTGCGATCGGCAGCATCGGAGACCCGCTCGTTGAAGGACTGAGCGAATACGCAGGTTCGATGCGCGTCGGTCCGTCGGATGGAAACGAAGATGTCGATATGGGTCCGCTGATTCGCCGCGACCATGTGGACCGCGTGGCGGGATACATGGACATCGCCAGAGGAGAAGGCGCAACGGTTGCCCTCGATGGCCGGCGCGATTTTGAAGGAGACGGTTTCCTGATCGGTCCGAGCGTCATCGATCAGGTCAAACAGCCGATGAAAGTCGCGCAGGAGGAAATCTTCGGACCGGTTTTGTCAGTGATTCGTGCCGACGATCTGGACAGCGTAATCAAGATGGGCCGCGAGTGTCCGTTCGGTAACGGCGCGTCGATCTTTACCCGTGACGGTTACGCCGCCCGGCAGTTCAAGCGGCACTTCAACGCAGGCATGATCGGAATCAATGTCGGAGTTCCCGCGCCGATGCCGTGGTTTCCGTTCACCGGCTGGAACAATTCGTTCTTCGGCGACCTGCACATCCAGGGCACTGAAAGCGTCCAGTTCTACACGCAGCAAAAGATGACGCTCACCCGCTGGTTCGGTTCAACCTCCGATTCGCACCAGGATCCCGTCTGGAAAACCGACCGCAAGGACTAGTTCATTGGTCCAGCCTGGGGATCCAATTGCATATGCGCACTTGTTTTTCCGGGCGTTTTGGGCCTGGGCGTCTTGGCAACAGCCACGGTTGCGCGCAGAAACCGCAGCTAGCGCACCACTGGTACTTGCTTCACGTTTTTCGAAATCGTGAAGAGCTAACCGGCACACAATCCTAATCGAACAATCGGTCCTAATCGAACAATCGGTCCTAATCGAACAACCGGTCCCTAAAATCCGCCGCCGGCAGCCGCTCCGCCGAGGACAAAAAAGAAAATAATAAACAGGAAGCAGAGAACCGTGAAGACGAGCTCAATGATCATCAACACGCCTATGATCGTGAAATAGGTTTTCAGATTTCTACACGCATTGTGTACGTTGCCGTCACTTAGACCTGCCTTCAACGAATCGCCTGAGTTCTTCAGACAGATGCCCTGCCAGATAAACACCCACGCGACGACGATTCCGACAATCGTCAGGCAACACAGCACGCCAACGACAATGTTGACCCATCCGATTAGCTGCATCCAGAATGCAGCGTCTTTAAGAGGAGCAACTGCATCGGCCCGAATTGCGCCGGCGCTTACATGCGGCATGTTCGAGCCGTATTGAGGTCCGACATTCGGGACGGCAAAGGGATTGGGCGTCGCGGTCGCTCCCACATTGTCTCCGGGACTTTTGACAGGAGGGAAGGTTGAGCCGGCTGCCGGCATCGGGGCTGCCGTCGGTGCACCGCCGGGAACGGCGACCACAGTCTGGCAATTGCTACAGCGAGCTTTTTTTCCAGCTGATTCGTCAGGCACTCGCAATGTTTTTCCGCAGGTTCCACAGGTAAAGTCAATTGGCATCGTTTCTTGAACTCCGGAAGTGAGATTTGGCTCCAACCAATATACTAAACGAAATCGGAATTTGTTTTGCGTTTCTTTTTTTGTCGTTTGCCTCCCGGTGCCGAATTGGAGCCGACCGGCTGGATCGTGTATGGTCCGCTTTATCGCCGGGTTTGACATCGACCGTCCGGTGGCTGACAATCCCCTTCTGGTCAATCACGGTTGATTTATCACGCGTAACCTTTCACGATATTCCAGCGACCGGTGGCGAGCGAATATGGCAGACGATACACGGGCGGCTCGAAATCGAGGTGCGGCTGAGGATTTGTCCGCGCTGGAAAAACGCGGATGGGGGGAAACGCTACGAAAAGACGCCTGGTGGATCGCGCCGCTGACCGTGTTCACGATTCTGAGTTCGTTCATTATCTATGCGACCTGGGCTGCGTTTCAAGGCGAATACTACGAACACAAAAACTATCTCTCGCCGTTTTACTCGCCCGTGCTCTGGGGCGATTCACATCACAGCTGGTTCGGTGCAAAACCCGGCTGGTGGCCCGGCTGGATTCCGTTTTCTCCGGCGCTTCTGATTTTGCCGTTCCCGGCAGGATTCCGGATGACGTGTTACTACTATCGCGGCGCGTATTACAAAGCGTTCTGGGCCGATCCGCCCTCATGTGCCGTTGGCGAACCTCGCAACAACTACCCGGGCGAGAACTTTTTTCCGCTGATCATCCAGAACATCCACCGCTACTTCTTGTATTTCGCACTCTTGTTCCTGTGCTTCCTCTCGTGGGATGCGATCTGCGCTTTCTTTTTTGAAACCGTCGATGGCGACGGCAGGTTTACAAACTTCGGGATGGGAGTTGGCACAATCGTTCTGTGTCTAAACGTCTTCCTGCTCGGAGGTTACACGCTGGGATGTCACTCGCTCAGACATATTGCGGGCGGCTGGATGGATAAATTTACCGGCAGTCCGACACGGACAAAATGTTACGACTGTGTCAGCTGCTTGAATCGCAAACACATGGTCTGGGCGTGGTGCAGTCTGTTCTGGGTTGCATTTTCCGATATTTATATACGCCTGTGCTCCATGGGCATCTGGACCGATTTCAGGATCTTTTAATGGCAGAAGTTGAAACAATCGAACACGACGTTCTGGTGATCGGCGCGGGAGGCGCGGGCCTCCGTGCGGCGATCGAAGCGTCAGGCAACGGCGTCTCAGTCGGGCTGGTTTGCAAATCACTGCTCGGAAAAGCCCACACCGTGATGGCCGAAGGCGGGATGGCAGCGGCCCTCGCCAACGTCGATGAACGCGACAGTTGGCGCACACACTTTGCCGACACCATGCGCGGCGGCTATTACATCAACAACTGGCGGATGGCCCAGCTGCACGCTCAGCAGGCGCCCGACCGCGTTCGCGAACTTGAATCCTGGGGTGCGGTGTTCGACCGGACTAAGGAAGGCAGGATCATGCAGCGGAACTTCGGCGGCCATGCGCACCCGCGACTGGCTCACGTCGGAGACCGGACCGGCCTGGAAATGATCCGTACGCTTCAGGATCATGGCATTCACCAGGGCATCGATGTCCACATGGAATGCACGGTCACAAGTCTGCTCAAAGAAGGCGATCGTGTTATCGGGGCGTTCGGCTACACGCGCGAGCTGGGTAAATTCAAATTGTTCAAAGCCAAAGCCGTGATTATGGCGACCGGCGGAATCGGACGCGCGTTCAAGATCACCAGCAACAGCTGGGAATACACCGGCGACGGCCATTCGCTGGCCTATCACACCGGCGCGGACCTGATCGATATGGAGTTCGTTCAGTTTCATCCGACCGGAATGGTCTGGCCGCCAAGCGTTTGCGGGATCCTTGTGACTGAAGGAGTCCGCGGCGAAGGCGGCATCCTGAAGAACAACAAAGGTGAACGGTTCATGTTTAACGACATTCCGGACAACTACAAAAGCTCGACCGCTGATAACCCGGAAGAAGGCTGGCGTTACGTGACTAAAACCGATCGCAACGCGCGGCGTCCGGCTGAATTGCTGACTCGCGATCATGTGGCTCGTTGCATCCTGAAAGAAGTCAAAGAAGGGCGCGGCAGTCCCCACGGCGGCGCGTTTCTGGACATCGCCTGGATCAAGGAAAAAATCCCGAATGCAGAGACGTATATCAAGAAGAAGCTCCCCGGCATGTACCACCAGTTCAAAGAACTGGCAGGGATCGACATTACGAAAGAGCCGATGGAAGTCGGCCCGACAACCCACTACGTCATGGGCGGTATCCGTGTCGATGGTGAAACGCAGATGTCGACGGTCAAAGGGCTGTTCGCGGCCGGCGAATGTGCGGCTGGATTGCACGGTGCGAACCGACTCGGCGGCAATTCGCTGTCCGACCTGATCGTGTTCGGCAAACTGGCGGGCGAACACGCGGCCGAATTTGCGAAATCGAATGGCGCGGTTTCAATTTCCGACGACGCCGTCAACGCCGCTCATGCCGACGCACTTGCGCCGCTCGATTCCAGTCGCGCAACGGTTCAAGGCGGTGCGTATCAGATTCAATACGAGTTACAGAACATGATGCAGGACAAGGTTGGCATCATTCGCGAGGACCGCGAAATGCAGGAAGCCGTCGCCGGAATCGAGGCACTTAAGACGCGTGCTGCAACCGTCAGCGCGCCGGGCAACCGGCAGTACAACCCCGGCTGGCACACAGCGCTCGATTTGAGAAACCTGCTGTTGTCGGCTGAATCCGTCGCCCGTTCGGCAATCGTTCGCACCGAGAGTCGCGGCGCACATACCCGTGACGACTATCCGGAAAAGGACGATGCGTTCAGCCACGTGAACACCGTTGTTCGACGCGGTGGCGACGGCAGCATGCAGGTTGTACAGGAAACGATTCCGCCGATGCCGGCTGAGCTGACGAAAATTATTGAAGATCACAAGTAGTTGCCCGTTCTTGGTTGTTAGTTCCTGGAATGTGACAGCCAATCGCAAGCAACCGGGAACTGACAACTAACAACCAGGAACTAACCCATGGCGACAACGAAGTTCAAAGTTTGGCGCGGCGATAAAGAATCCGGCGAGTTCCGGGATTATCAGACCGACATCACCGAAGGAATGGTCGTGCTTGATGCGATCCACCAGATCCAGGCCGAAAGTGCGAATGATCTGGCCGTTCGCTGGAACTGCAAAGCCGGAAAATGTGGTTCGTGCTCGGCGGAAGTCAACGGGCGGCCGAAACTGATGTGCATGACGCGGATGGATGATCTCGATACCAGCCAGCCGGTGACCGTCGAGCCGATGAAGGCATTTCCGATCATGAAAGACCTCGTCACCGACGTGTCCTGGAACTATCGCGTCAAAAAGAAGATCAAAAAGCTCAAGCCGCGCGCTCCGGATAACGATGACGGCAGCTGGACGATGAAGCAGAAAGATGTCGAGCGGGTCCAGGAATTCCGCAAATGTATCGAGTGCTTCCTCTGTCAGGACGTCTGCCACGTTCTGCGTGACCATCACAAGCACGACGATTTCATCGGGCCGCGCTTCTTTGTCTATAATGCAGCACTGGAGATGCATCCGCTGGACACGGAGGACCGGCTGGCCGATCTGAAAAAATCACAGGGGATCGGCTACTGCAATATTACTAAATGTTGCACCAAGGTCTGTCCCGAGCATATTACAATCACGGACAACGCGATCATTCCGCTCAAGGAACGTGTCGTTGATGAGTTTTACGATCCGCTGACAAAGCTGTTCCGGATATTCAAACCGAAGAAGTGATGGTGTGGCTGTGGCTTCCAGCCGCAGCTTATTGCTGTCACAGCGGCTGGAAGCCACCGCCACGTAAACAGGAACATGCATGGAACTCAAACCGCTCAACAAAAACGCGATCAGTTCAGCCATGGAGAAAGCGCGGCATTACCGGCTGCTAAACGATCCGGTCAATTCGGAGAGTATCTGTCGTGACATTCTTGAACATGACGCCGGGCATCAGCAGGCACTGATCACCCTGATCCTGTCGATCGCCGACCAGTTCAACAACCGCTCCTGCAAAATGAAGGAACCCAGGTCACTGGTTGGACAGCTGGCAAGCGAATACGATCGCGCCTACTACGCAGGTCTGATGTGCGAGAAAGCCGCCCGCTCGATGGTCTCGCGCACCAGTCCGGGCAGCAACCACTCAGCGTACGACCTGTTCCGCGAAGCGCTGGAGCATTTCGAAAAGGCCGAATCACTTTCGCCGGACGACAACGATGATGCCGTGCTCCGCTGGAATGCTTGCGTACGGACAATCAATAAGCGCAAGCTCAAGAGCCGGCCTGAGGACAACTACATCGCGTACGGCGATTAATCCCTGGTCGCCGCTGAGTACATTGCAATCGGCGACAGTCTGCCAGCAAATGCGTGCTTGCGTTGACTGCCTGGCAGCAATTCCTCTCGATATTTGCTGGCTCAAACGAAACTTCACTGGCGAATTGTGCCAGCTATTCCCGATTTCAGATCAAGACGATTACGTTGACTTTTCCGGCTGCGCAAGTGCGCGGTTACACGGCCAACAATTGACTTTTTCGGTGAATGAAGATGAGAGTACTTACGTTTGTCGCCTCGGTAACAGTTGCTCTTTTGGCAGCATTCGCTACCTTTCAGAGCGTGCAGGCTCAATGCAGTTGTTCGTCATGTTCGGAAAGCGAATATTCCGGCGTTCCTGATTTTCAGCCAACTCGAAACTACGGTGACTCAACCGTAACATTTGCTCCGTCCAGCTATCGTCAGGACGCGTACGGATCGATGCCAAATACGCAACAATTTGTATCTCAGAATCAGATGATGCCGTCGTTTGCTCCGGAGCAATATCCGACCCAGCTCTATCAGGGTGCGCCGTTCCCGGGCCAGCCTTATCCGACGCAGCCATATCAATCGGACCAGGGATACGGGCACCAACCAGGCGGGTATGAGACTGGCGGCTATGAAACAGCCGGCTGCGAAACGGGCGGATGCGATGCAGGTTGTGGCGAACAACTTGATCCGGGCTATGCCGATTATTTCGATTGCGAACCAGTCAATGAGAACGACCTTTGCACGTTCGGGATGTTTGGTGGATGGAACCAGGGGTTCGAAACAGACTCCGGAGATTTGTTTGGTGGCGGTACTGACCGTGAATTCAACAACGGCTATTTCGCCGGGCTAAGCATCGGCAAACGGTTTGCATCCCGTTCGCGTATGGACTTTGAGTTTGGATATCGCACCGATGAGACCGACTATACAAGCGACCCGCTGACGGATCCCGCATTTCTGCCCTTTGAAGGCGAGGTGAAAATTTACACCGCGATGGCGAATTTTTATCTCGACTTTTCGAACCGGACCAGGTTTACACCTTATGTCGGCACTGGTATCGGCTACGCCTATCTGGCAGCCGACTCGCAATTCACGGGTTCCGATTTCGAATTCGACAACAATTCGACACTCGCTTTTCAAGCGATGGCGGGGCTTTCGACTCGCGTCTGCCGGAACTTGAAGGTGTACGCGGAGTATCGCTATTTCTCAACAGAAGACCTGATATTGGTATCCAACAACCCGCTCGCTCCGGCGTTCGAAGGTCCATATCGCGCTCATAATGTGATCGGCGGTTTGCGGTTTGAGTATTGATAGCATGTTTCGAGATCCAAGCCTGGACATGGCGGACATTGTCGCAAGAAGCCACAAAGACACTAAGAGAACATGAGTTGGTGTAAACTGGCCGGATGAACAAGCCTGAACCGACATCCTTTGAATTGGAATTCCTCCCTTCAGCAACGATCGAAACGCTCCAGCGTCGCGCTGCATTAATCGTGGATGTTCGATCGTTTTTTGAAAGTCGGGAATTCTTTCATGTGACTACTCCGGTCATTTCGCGCGACATTGTTGTTGACCGCTATCTGGAACCGCTGAGCATTGCTGCCGGCGATTTGTTGCCGGATTCCAAACGCGACAAAATGTACCTGCAAACTTCGCCGGAGTTCGCGATGAAACGGCTGATGGCAGCGGGCGCCGACGCGATTTACCAGATCGGTCCGGCATTCCGAAGGGGCGAGCGAGGACGTTTGCACAATCCGGAATTTACGATGCTGGAATGGTATCGAACCGGGCAAACAACGGCGGAAGCAACTTCGCTTATTGGCGATTTGGTGGAGCATGTAACAGGTCGAGGGCCGACGCTGGTGATCACCTATGCGGAAATGTTTCAACAACATCTTGGAATCGATCCGCATCGAGCACCAGTTGCGGAACTGCGTGCGAAGGCCGTTGAACTCGGAATTGAAGTTGGCGCGCCGGACCCGAAAGCGGATGAGGATCGCGATGCATGGCTGAACCTGCTGCTGACTCATGCGATTGAGCCAGATCTGGGAAGGCCAACTCCTGTCATCGTTTACGACTGGCCGGCATCACAATCCGCGCTGGCGAAGATCCGCGATGATGATCCGCCGGTTGCCGATCGGTTTGAGCTGTACATCGATGGAGTTGAACTCGCGAACGGCTACAACGAATTGCTGGATGCTGCCGAGTTAGAACGAAGAAACGAACGGAACAACCGGTTGCGTGTTGATGACGGCGTTGAAGCGTTGCCGGGTGAGAGCCGGATGCTCGCAGCGATGCGTCACGGTTTGCCTCAGTGCTGTGGCGTTGCGTTGGGAATTGACCGGCTGGTGATGGTGGCGCTCGGGCTGGATTCGATTGACGGGGCGATGGCGTTTCCTGTTGAGAGAGCCTGAGTCGCTGTCTGATGCCTGAGTCGCTGTCTGATGCCTGAGTCGGGAGGGCGAGGCTCCTGCCAAGCCGCGTGGGCTTCAGCCGGCGTAGTCATGGCAAGGCTACAAACGGAAGACAGTTGCGTAGAGCCAGGAAAAACACGGCTCACGTGAACGCTCGCGGCTCGGCAGGAGCCTCGCTCTCCCGAACATGCACCACTATTTATCGTTGGTTCAGCGCACAATAAAAAGCCGGCGGGAAAATCCCGCCGGCTCTGGTTCTGCTTTACTTTGAGACGTTATTCGCCGGCTGCTTCTTCACGCTCGCGAATTTCGCCGGGCGATTGTGTTGGAACTTGTTGTTGCTCAAGTCGAGCTTCGGCCCGTTCCGCAGCGACCGCGACAGCCTGATGAGCAATGTACAGCTGATTCGGTGAGAAGAATCGCTCGTACGATCCATCCATTCGCTCAATCCGGTTTTTGGTTAGCAGGAATTCCCATGGCAGTTCGTCGGCAATGTTCCATGCGGCTGCCTGAGCAACGTTCTGCCCGATTTCGTCGTTTGCCAGCATCCGGCAGACTTCAAAAATTTTCGGGTCCGTTGAAAATGATTCCAGCGGGATGACTGTGTAATCCATGCGCAATGCCGGATCGGGTCTTCCGTGTTCAAGGCAAACCGTGTTGATTCCAATTCGACCGACGCGACCGGGAGGAATATTGAAGATCCCTCCTCCACCACCGCCACCGAATCCGCCCTGCTGCCCACCGCCGCCGCCGAATCCGCCGCCTTGTTGACCACCGCCGAAGCCGCCACCGCCGATTTGACCGCCTTGTCCGCCGAACCCGCCTTGTTGGCCGCCGCGAAATCGTCCGCCACCGGCTCCTCCTCCGCCGCGTTGACGCAGAACAGGTGCCGCAGCAAATGCGGGAGGCATTTCAATCGCCAGCGGACGATCCGAGTTGTTGGTCACCATCAAGTTCGCTTCCGCCGCACTTTTGGTTTTGATAACGACATCAATTTCGCCGGTGTCCACTGCAACGAACATGTTGACTGGTTCAAACCCTTCGACGACTTCCTGCGTCTTCCAGATCGAATTGAGTGTTCGTTCCTGACGTTTTTTGTCGCGTCGTTCGTCGGCGGTGAGCCGAACTTTTTCGACTTCAACAACAGCTTCCCCGGCGACCATCGTCGTTTCAGCTGGTGCGTCAAACGGGTCATCGACGACCTCGAAGACAACCGGACTAGCAGTCGCAGGTTCCTGATAGGCAGACAATGTCGCCGTGCTCAAGATTGTTGTGCTCAAGATTGTTGTGCTCAAGATTGTTGTGACGGCGACCACAGCATCCGTCGAGCAAGTTCGCTTCAACCATTTACTCATCAATGACGTTCTCATCAAAAGAACTCCCGTTATTACGCCGATGGTCCTTGCCCGCATCGGTCTGTCCACTACCAACAATAGAATGTTCGTCGCAAAGAATATACTCCGAGTCCCATTCGATACTCAGATTCGAACCGCTCAGAGCGCAGATTGATCGCAATAAGGAACCGCAACCAGCCTCCACAATAATCGGAATCGGCATCGATTCCAAACAAAAACCCGCTATCTGTCGTCTCCAGCACCAGGGCATCCAGCGAAACACCGCAATTCAGGCATCAGGAGGGCATAGCACCGTGAATCGAACATGGCGCGATGAGCCACATTCTGTATCGGCCAGCCTGCCAGCCTGGACACACTCGAACCGGGCGGGACTGTTTGACCAGAATGATCAGGCCCTTCGAACGCCCGGTATGACAGGCGCGGTAGTAAAATCGATTCGAGCGTCAGGATCGACACGCAATGTGGGATACGCCTCCAGCCTGTCGTCGGAGGATAGACAGGGAGGGAATTGCGACACGCTGGAAGCGTATCCCGCGAAAAAAGCGGCTGTCCGATATCGAACAGCCACTTTTGGTTTCAATAAGATTGATCAGCTAAGAGGCTCAATCAGTCAGGACTAGATCAACGTCGCGATCACGAGAGCAACGACGCTCATCAGCTTCAGCAGGATATTCAGCGAAGGACCCGAAGTATCTTTGAACGGGTCGCCCACGGTGTCACCGACAACCGCAGCCTTGTGAGCTTCGCTGCCTTTGGCAAGCTTGACGCCGTTTACTTCAGCGCCTTCTTCGATCATCTTCTTGGCGTTGTCCCATGCTCCACCCGCGTTGGACTGGAACAGAGCCATCAGTACGCCGCTGACCGTTACACCGGCGAGCAAACCACCGAGCATCATCGCGTTGGTGTTGCCACTCATTCCGTTAAACAGCTGATACGTCAAAGTCGTCGTGTCAGTGCCGGCAAGTGTCCCCAGAAACCTGGGAATGAAACCGAAAGCGACGGGAACCAGAACCGCAACCAGGCCGGGTATGATCATTTCGCGGATCGATGCACGAGTCGAAATCGCAACGCACTTTCCGTATTCCGGTTTGCCGTCAGCCGCGTCGAACGTCGCCTGATCCTCTTTCGACCAGCTATCGTAATCGCCATCGTTGTTTTTCATCACATTCAGAGCTGCCTTGAGTTCCGGAATGTCTTTGAACTGTCGACGGACTTCTTCAATCATGGCCATCGCAGCGCGACCGACCGCATTCATCGACATCGCCGAAAACAGGAACGGCAACATCGCGCCAACAAACAATGACGCCATCACGTACGGGTTCGTAATGTTAATACCTGTTATTACGGTTCCAGCATGACTCGCGTTGTACGTTGTTATGAACGCTGCAAACAGAGCCAGCGCTGTCAGGGCGGCGGAACCGATCGCGAATCCTTTTCCGATCGCAGCTGTCGTGTTACCGACCGCATCAAGTTTGTCAGTCCGCTCTCGAACTTCCGGCGGCAGGTCAGCCATCTCGGCAATCCCGCCCGCGTTGTCAGAGATTGGCCCGTATGCGTCAACCGCCAGTTGAATACCGGTGTTGGATAGCATTCCGACTGCCGCAATCGCGATTCCGTACAAGCCTGCGAACGAGTAGGCACCGATAATCGCAATCGCGATAATCAGAATCGGGAACATGGTCGACATCATGCCGACGCCGAGCCCGGCGATGATATTGGTCGCCGATCCGGTAACCGACTGTTTCACAATCGACTTAACCGGGCCCGTTCCTGTTCCGGTGTAATGCTCGGTGATTTTTCCGATCGCCAGTCCGGATACAAGACCGAGAATGATCGCGATGAAAACTCCCGTTGATGTGTAGCTGAGCATCGCGCCGGTCACAGGATCAGCTGATGTCCACGCATCCGGAAGCATCAACTTGATAATTCCGTAAGTCAAAACGAGCAGCACAATTGCTGAACCGAACTCGCCGATATTCAAAGCATGATGCGGGTTTCCACCGTCTTTCACTTTGACAAAAAACGTTCCGCCAATCGAAGTCAGAATACCGACTCCAGCTAGAACCAGCGGTAGCAGAACCGCCGAAAGACCGCTGAAACCGTCCGCGTTGCCTGCGAATCCGGTCGCCGTCATGAACGCAGCACCCAGAACCATCGTGGCAATAATCGAACCGACGTATGACTCAAACAGGTCAGCACCCATTCCCGCGACATCGCCAACATTGTCACCCACATTGTCCGCAATCGTTGCAGGGTTCAGCGGATGATCTTCTGGAATTCCGGCTTCGACTTTACCGACAAGGTCGGCACCAACGTCCGCCGCTTTTGTATAGATACCGCCGCCAACACGAGCGAACAATGCGATCGAAGATGCACCGAATGAGAATCCGGTCAGAACCGTGATGACGCGAACGATCTGAGTCGAGTCAGTTCCGTACATGCTGGTGTACAGAACGAACAAGCCACCGAGCCCGAGCACACCCAGGCCGACGACCCCCATTCCCATAACCGAGCCACCGGAGAAGGCAACTTCCAGAGCTTTGCCCAGTCCGTCACGCGCGGCATTGGTCGTTCGAACATTCGCCTTGGTTGCAACTTTCATTCCGATGAATCCAGCCAGACCGGAACAGACGGCCCCCAGAACAAAAGAAAGTGCAATCAAGGGCGAAGACGTGTCGCCCTGTTGCATCGCACCGTATCCCAACAACGCAGCCACCACGATGACAAAAATCGACAGGATCGAATATTCGGCTTTCAAAAACGACATCGCACCGTCAGTAATGTTGGTCGCGATTCGTTCCATTCGTTCAGTGCCAACCGGCTGGTCAGCCACCCATTTCGATTTCCAGTACGTGAATGCCAGACCGATCAGTCCAAACAGCGGAATCAAATAGCTGAGCAGCGTAAACATGGAGCCGCCAGCGCCTTTTGCAGCGCCGTTTGAGTCAGCGGAGTCAGCGACAGAAGTTTCAGCGGTTCCGGAATCATCCGCGTTCTGTGCGGTCGTATCCTGAGCGGCGGCGACCGCATTGTCTTCCTGAGCGAGCAACAGCCCGCCAGCGGAAATCGAAATTGTCAGAGCGAATCCGAATGCGATTAACATCCGGCTGCTAAAACGAAGGAAAGGGGACATTGTCAGAGCCTTATTGGTTTGGAAAAAGTTGGTTGTGTTTGTCGTTTTTAGATTGGTCGTGTTATTCGTGTTTTTGTCGTCCGTTTTGTCTGATGTCTGTTGGATCAGGCGATTGGACCGTTCAATCGTCGCAACCGGGATTCAGCGCAGATGTTTGCCCGGTTTGATCGGGTTTGTGACCGTCGATCAATGTTGCAAAGACTCAATCATTGCGGCCAACGGGATCAGCAACAGGAAATCCAGCAACATTAGTATCGAGGGCAATTTCGAGCGGACGGTTGCCCGGTGAATCACCCGAAGGGAAACGTCATATTTCTCGCCAGGCGAACGATTTGCGAAACGAGAAGTGTAGTCGCGGTCAAAAAATTGTTCAACCGAAACCTGCCCATTTGAGCCGAACAAACAGGGCAAAAAGGACCTGTTCGTGGGTCTCAAGGCTCGTATCAAAGTGGCCGCGTGATCTGGGCTAACTGAACAATTATTGGTCGGAGTCGCGCGGCCCAAACCTGATCGCAACAGACTGCGACAAAATGGCGCGAATTACGCCCTGTTCCTGTTTGTTTGCAGGATGAGCATGGTCTACAGATTCCAGCGGTCATCTCGTATGTTCTGTCAAGCAAGTCCTGCCAAAACGATGACGAATTCGGCTACTTCGGCGCAGCCTCATCATTTTCTCCAAGCGCGATCAATTCGCCAAAGTGACTACCGAAATAGATCCAGCCGCCGATCGCGACGGGTGAGGTCCAGACGTTAATCATGTCTTCAGCTTCGTTGCTGACTTGGTACCGCCAGCGTTCGCTGCCATCTTCGCGATTGAGTCCATACAAGTGTCCGTCCGACGAGCCGACGTAGATTGAGCGATCGGTGACGGCCGGAGAAGAAAAGACGGCTCCATTCAGGTTGGTTTTCCAGCGGAGCGCACCATCGTCAGATTCGAGCGAATACAGATGGCCGTCGTTGCTGCCAATGTAAATTGAATCGCCAACCATTGCCGGTGACGAGAAGATCTCGCCCTCAGTTTTGTATTTCCAGCTGATCGACCCGTCGGCGACGTTCACACCATACACGTGTTGATCGTAGGAGCCGAACGTCACGATATCACGATTGGCGATTGGCGAGGAAAAAATCGGCTGGTCGTTTTCGTTGAAAACCCAGTTTTCTTCGCCGGTCTTTCGATCAATCGAAAACAGTTTGCCTTCGTACGTTCCGATAAACAGGGAGTTGTCATTCAATGCCGGAGAGGAAAGCATGCTTGCGCCGGTATCGAACTTCCAGATCAGCTCGCCTGTTTCGACATCCAGGGCATAGACGTGGTTGTCGAACGCACCGAAGTAAACGTAGTCACCTTCAATCGCAGGCGACGACTGCTCTCCGCCTTCCCCCAAATCAAAATCCCATTTTTTCATGCCGGTTTCCGCGTCAACGGAATAGAACTTGTTATCGTCCGCACCGAAAAAGACGACACCGTTAACAACCGAAGGGCTCGCCCGAACCCAGCCGCCAACCTTAAACTCCCATTTGAGTTCGCCGGTTGTCTGGTCGATCGCGTGCATACGTTTGGCATGTCCGCCGACGTACACTACGCCATCAACGACTGCCGGCGAAGATTCGATCACATCTCCGGTTGCATATTTCCAACGTGCGATTGGAGTTTGGATTTCTGTCTGACCGTAGGCACTGTTCCCGTTGCCGTTCAAGCGGAAACGTGGCCAGGTCGTTGGTTCGTCAGACTCTTTAAGGTATTCGGACATGGGAACCAGATTGATGTCGGTACGTTTGAGCAGTTGTTCTTCAATGTAGTATTTGTGCCACGCTCCGAAGGTGATCAGAAATCGTTTTCCTTCCCCGCTGTGCAGGTCGAGAGCATTTTCAATCAGCCCGTAATGTGCATTGTTGATGTTCGTCCAGCCACCTTCGCCGATCAGATCGTTGAAGTGGCGGTCATACGGTTCCATCCCGACTTTGACGAAGTCGTCATATTGCTGAGTGTGTATGACAACCGGATCGTCAGCCCCACCAAGCGCCGCGATGTTTTCATCGATGCGATTTTGAGCAGCGGTCATTTCTTCAAATTGTGCAGCCCGGGTCGTGCGGAGTTCTGTCATCGTGGCCCGACGACTGTCATTCATCGTTTCGGTCCAGGCTGCGCAGGGCACAATCTCAAATTGCATTTCCGTGGTCAGAGGAAAAAGAACGTCAACATACTCCGGAAAAAGGCTGACACGCGGCTCGGTGATCTTTCCGGTCTCATTGAATTGTATCGCGGCTTCTTCGAGTCGATCGGGAGGGATTTCGGTCAGGACGACATCAGGTTCAATTTTCCGAATCATGTCTCTGAGGTGCTCAAGATCGTACGGCCCCGGTTCGCGATGATTTCCATGAATCATTCCCATAACGATCACCGTGTTTCGCATATCCGGCGATTGATTGTCCGGTTTCTGATTGTCCGGTTTTTTGTCTTGAGCGTTAGCTTGATTTGAAACTGCCGGAATGAGCACAAGGATCAGAGTCAAACAAACAGCAATGTGACGAATGGAATCCATTGAATAACCAGTTGGTTCATGAGATTGGAAGCAAGCATGGGCTTGAGCCGGCAATATAGCGGATTCATCGTCGTTCAACCGCTGTATGTTTGCGACTGAACGTTGTTTAGCGAAAGGTACTGGAGTCAGAACATTAGCCGTCAATTCTGTTGATCCAGCCGTCTTAGGCCAGTAAAGAAGTTTGCTTGCTTTCCGGGCAAGGTTCGATAGGATTAAACCCGAACTGGCTGGAAGCCAATAGCTCAACTGAAACGAATTCGATGTCTACTCAACATCCTTATAGTACAGACACATCTGCGGAAGCTGAGCGAGTACAATTCGATTTGTTTGCCGGGATGTCACCTGAACAAAGAGTTCGAAAGGCAATCGCGCTCAGTGCCGAAGTCGCGCGCCAATGCAAAGCGGCGATTCGACGACGGCATCCCGACTTTGATGAATCGGAAGTCGGCCTGAAGTTTATCGAGCTTAATTATGGCGAAAAACTGGCAGAAGGTGTTCGCGAGTACCTTCAATCACAAAAGGCATGACGGTTGATCGAGTTTGACGACCTGGTAACAGCGCTGCGACCCGTCAAAGATGCTCTTGAAGCTCTGGACGTGGCGTGGTTTGTCGGTGGCAGTGTTGCCAGTTCATGGCACGGCGCTTCGCGAAGTACGATGGATGTCGATTTGGTCGCGGATTTGAACGAGTCGCACGTTTCCGCCCTGTTGGAAATGCTGACCGACGAATACTACTCCAGCGAATCCGCGATGCGCGACGCGATCGAACGAAAAAGTTGTTTCAACCTGATACACTTATCGACTTCATTCAAAGTTGACGTATTCGTGAGCCGTGGTCGCCCGTTTGATGCCAGTTCATTTGCAAGGGCCAAACCCGGTGAAATCGGCGGCAATGAAAAACTCGAAGTCCCGCTGGCCTCCGCCGAAGACATCATTGTTAGTAAGCTCGAATGGTATCGGCTTGGCAATGAGACTTCTGAACGCCAATGGGACGACATCAGCCGGGTCTTAAGGTTGCTGGGTGGTTCAGCAAACAAAGAATATATGGCAACCGCAGCAGATGAGGTCGGCGTGGCGGACTTGTGGAATCGACTGAAGCAGCAACTCGAAAAATTTTCCCATGGTGAGACATGAGATCCGTAATTCGACAATCGATAGTCCTGCCCGCGACCGGCTCGCCGTTCCCGAACATGACTTTGAGGGCGTGACAAACGGTTGGGACAAATTCTATTGGACTCCTTCTATTGGACTCCTTCTATTGGACTCCTTCTATTGGACTCCGTGGCGGACGTTTCTTGAGGCGAAGGCAACTTGAGTCATGATCAAGACGATCGATGATGCCTGCCAGTTCGTACTGGAGCAAAAAGTTGTCACGGTGTTCGGGAGCAAAAACTCGCCCTATCAGTCATTGTGGGACAATACGGGATTTTCGGAAAAGAAACCCAAGGCAGGAGGCTGGAGTCCGACGGTCAAAGCCGTTTGGGATTGGAAAACACGAATTCCGCAAACCTATCCGCATTCGGTGTTCTATGGAAAGGTTCCTGGCGGCGATGCAGTGTTGATGGAGATGCAGCATTTCCGTCACGTTCATTATGTCAGCGCATTTCAACCGGTTGGCGAATTGGATTCTCTCGCGCAGGGAGTGTATGACCTGATCCGTCTGGAGCCCGCGTACACGGGACCCCTGCGGATGCCGATCCTGTTTTTGGACCACTTGAATAACCCAGGCAGAAAATATTCGAGTTCCTGTTTTCTTCTCCAGCGCTGCGTGTCCAGAATTTATAGAGCTGCAACGTGCTCTCCTTGTCTGAATGTTGATTTTGCAGAATGCGGGGATGCCTAAATCATATCAACTATTGTTCCACTCGGTATTGTCTGTTACCCACGTTATCCGTTCATCGCGCATGGCATGGAAGTCGGGGACCCGATCGTGGCCGGAAACCAATTCAGTTGCGCGATGAGTTTCGATGCGACGTTCAAAGAACGCGGGCGTGTCTCGATGGAAGAGATCGCTGTCTTGGAAGTCAAAGACGGCAGGATCGTAGCCGAGCAGTTTTTTTATACGATGGTCTAGGGTTGCGTCTTAGCCGCTAGGCGCTAGCTTCGGTTTTTTTGACGAAACCGTGGCTATCGCCAAAACGGCTAGCCTTAAGAACTTGGCACTGGACATTCGATGAGGCAACCGGGCCTTAGACTACCGGATTGCTGAATAGATAAATCGCGCCCATGGCGATCAGGAAATAAGTCGTCAGCGTCGCCGCTCCGGGATAGTCCTGTGCGACTCGCTGACCGAAAAACAGCGCAATGATAGAAATTGCACAGAGCTGCGCAGCGACCAGCCCGATCGCGGTCGAGCCGCTGACCAGCAGCATTACGATTCCCGCGGCGCACAGCACACCGGAAGCGACTTCCAATACGGTCAGCACGGGCAGCATCGTGCTGACTATCGATTTCAGCGGGCTATTCGCAAAATGCCCCGTCAGCCACTCAAGGTTGCCTTTGTAGTTGAAGACCTTGTCGAGGCCGGACTGGAGGAACAGCACCGCCAGAAACAACAGGGCCAGAATCCGGAGTGAAGGGACAGGTTCGAGCAGTGTGGCAATGGGCATGGCGGATTCCGGTTGTAATTTCTCTGACAAAAGCGATTTTCGGAGCGTATCAAATCAAATAGAATAAGAGGTACAGAATAAACCGTCCTCACACTTTGCGGGAGTCCATCCGATGGCGTCAGCCTGGATTTGTCAATTGAATCGTATCATCTTGTTTTCGTCTACTTTGGTCGCCGTGGTGCTGATCTCGTCACTTGCATTTGCGCAGGATGAGGAAGGTGGCGAGGACCTTGAAGCCGCTTTTGAGCGAAAAGGCGAAGCTGAAACGCTTCGCGACCTCGACGACGTTGCTGATCTTTGCGAATCGGCGATCGACAAAGGGCTCGACGACGAAAGCCAGGCGAGTGCCGAGGAATTGCTGTCCGCAACCTTGTTTGAACATGCTGAACGACTGAGCGATCCGATTTTTGCTGCCGAAGGACGCGACCGGCGGTGGAGAAAGTATCGACGCGAAGCGCTGGTCCGGTTGGAACAAACGATTGAATTGAGTCCCGAGATGGCCGACGCGTATCTGTTAGTCGCGAGGCTGAACATTGAGGATGGCGGCGACACCGATGCAGCCCGCGAAGCTCTGGACAAAGTGATCGAAATTTCAGAGGACGACGAATCTCAAATGGCTGAAGCGTTGATCACGCGGGCAACTCTTTCGGCAGCTGACAACGACGACGAAGCGATGCTGGAGGACCTGACCGAGGCGATCAAGATCGATCCGGAAAATGTTCGCGCCCTGCAGGCCCGCGGGGAGTACTATCTTCGCAACGATGAACCGGAAAAAGCACTGAAGGATTTCAAAAGCTGGCTGGAGTCGGAGGAGGACAATGTTGAGGCCTACAAGCGCGTCGCGACCTCGATGGCTGAAGCAGACATGTTCGACGAAGCTCTCGAAATCGTTGACGAGGCAATTGAGATTGATTCAGACGACATTCAGACCTATCTGTTCCGCGCGGGTTTGAATATCGCGAAAGAGGATTACGATGCGGCGGTCGAGGACGCCACTCATGCTCTGGAACAGGATGAAAGCAGCAACGAAGCGCTTATGGTTCGCAGCGAGGCCTATTTGATGGGCGGCAACTACGAGCTGTCACTCGAAGATACCGAGCAGGCGCTGGAACAGAGCGAGGGGCTGGTTGCAGCCATCGCAATGCGGGGCCGGATCAAGACGGTTCAGGGCGACTACGACGGTGCGATTGTTGACTACAAAACTCTGGCCGACAATCTGCCGCAAAGTCCCGGCTATGCAATTCAGCTGGCCGGTTTGTACAACGCGGATGAACGGCCGCGGCGGGCAATTACAACTTACAACAAGGTCCTTCGGACAGTTCCCGAAGAAGAGGCGTTTGATCCGGTTCGCCAGGCAATTTATCGCGGACGTGGTGACGCGCGGCTGTCGCTTGGCCAGCACAATCAGGCGATCGAGGATTACGAATTGTCGCTGGAGATGGATGACGGGGACGATGGCACGCTGAACAATCTGGCCTGGCTGCTTTCGACTTCCACCGAAGATGATCTTCGTGACGGCAAACGGGCGATCAAGTTGGCAACCAAAGCGTGTGAGCTGACGGAATACCGCGCACCGCATATTCTGTCGACTCTCGCCTCGGCCTACGCCGAAGATGGTGATTTCGAAAATGCAGAAAAGTGGATCCAGGAAGGGATGGATGTCAACGAGGAAATGATCGACGAAGAAAAAGACGGAGACAACGATCCCGACGAGATCGAGCGGATGGAAGAACAGCAGCAGAGTCTGGAGGACGAACTCGATTTCTACGTTGATGAAAAACCGTGGCGCGAAATGGAGAACGTCGAAGAAGATAAGAACAAGGACGTCGAAGAAAAGGACGACGAGAAAAATGATGATGAAGAGAAAGACGATGATGAAGAGAAAGACGATGACGACGAGAAAGACGATGACGACGAGAAAGACGATGACGACGAGAAAGACGATGACGACGAGAAAGACGATGACGACGAGAAAGACGATGATGAAGAGAAAGACGATGATGAATCCGATGAGGACTCAGACGACGGGTCAGATGAGGACCCGGACGATGAAGATGACGATGAAGCGTAAATGAACTTGTCACTACCACGCTCGCTCGCAACAAGGGAATTTCAGGCCGATGAACGAATGGACGTGTCTGGAATGCGGCGAGCAGGCTCCGCGAAATTTTATGCGGTGCTGGAAATGCGGAACCGGCCGCGAAGGCCAACCGGCTGATCCGTGGTTCCCCGACACGTCCTCGATTTCTCCGGTGCGGACCAATCTGCCGCCGATTCGCCTGCGGCACTACGTGATCGCAGCATTGGCGTGGCTGGTCTGTTGCTGCGTGTCGGTATTTGTCGCGAGCTGGTTCACCCGGCTGATGCCTCCTACGCTGCTTGACCAGCTGGCCACAATTGCGGTGGTTTTTCTCTCGGGAATCATTGTCGCAGTCGTCGTGAATGTGCTTGGCGAGCTTGGCACGCTGATCCAAAAACATTTCAGTGATGAGGAAATTGATTCGTCAGGCTAGCCGCTTGTCAATGGCTGCGATTCGCTTCGAAACCCTGGCTACCGCTAATGCGGCTGATTCTTTAGCTCCAATCCCGGCCCGACAAAACAAACACGCACGAAAGACAGCCATGACGGACGCCACTTCAATGACGATTGACCGCCAAAGTTCATTCAATTCGTGATCGATTCGCTTGAGCCGCATGCCGGGTTGCTGCGACTGAACGGAAGCAGTTGACTTCAATTACGGACAAGGGAATATGGATATGAGGACGCGCACTGATGAAAAAGCCAACCAGGAGTACAAGTCATGGAAATTCAAACAGCTGAAAAACTTGCCGCCAAAAATTGTGCCGGTACCGACAACCGTGTCGCAAAGTATCCGGACGATCTCGTCCACGAACAGCTAACGGAACTTCCCGGCTGGTCGCTGACAGAAGACGGAAAGCGGATTCGCAAAGAGTGGAATGTCGGCAACTTTCTCAAAGGACTGGCCTTTTTCGAAAAGGTGGGCGAGATCGCCGAGGCAGCCGGTCATCACCCGGACCTGCACCTTGAGAACTACAAAGACGCTGCGATCGAAATCTGGACTCATACGCTCGACGGACTGAGCGAAAACGACTTTATTCTTGCCGCAAAAATTGACCAGTTATCGACTTAACCGTTATCGAACGAACGATTCTTCGATCGAATTCTGGATTCAGGAGCAAACAATGACTCAGAGTATTTCTTTATTAAGCATGATTCTGATCGGACTCGTTGGCCTCGTGGTTGTCGGGGCAATCGTGGGAATCATTATCATGCTGAGTTCATCCTACAACCGGAAAACTTTAACGCGCAAACGGGTGATCCGGTTTGGGTTGTCCGGTTTGACATGGCATTTGTTAATCCTTGCCGAATGTTTCGCAACGGATTCTCGTGTCGGTTATTCCCGTTGTTTCCGCGTTGAACCTAATTCCGCTGGTCAGGTTTATTCCTGTCGATACTTTTCAGCAGGCACCGTCCCGGTTGTATGGATGGGAAGGTTATTGCGTTTCCTACGGATGATCAGCTATGCGTCTTGCACGAACTACGACTTACTGTCTCCTTGCGGCCACGGTCGCGTTTTCCGGTTGTCACACCGGTGGCGAACGCTGCCGGCTGTTCGGCGGGCGACTGCTTGAGGGCCGCTTTTTTAGCAATGGCCAGAACGGTGACGCTCAGTTCGTCGATACGCAATGCTGCGACGCGGCACCCTGCGGAAACCCCGACTGCCAGTCCTGCACGGCATGCGAAGGCGGTGATTGCTACGGCAATGTCGCCGGGACGCCGGGCCACTTACATGACGGGTTGTACGCGCAGAATTACTACGATTCCGGACAAGCGGTTGCTAATAGTGATCGTGGCGAGGTCGCAAACGTCCTGCCGCAGGCGCAACCTTTGCCGGAACAACCCGACCTGGAAAGGGAAATGTCAAAAGACGATGCTCAACCTGAACCAGTTGCCTCGAATCAGGAACCGGTGGAAGAGCCGCAGCCGGAAAAAGAACCCGTTAAACCTCTACCTGTTTCAACAACGGTTGCGCCGGAAGATGTTCAGCAGGAGCCGGAGGGAGTCGTGCTGCATGCCCGGCCGTCGATAAACCACTATGTTTTGCCGGAATACGAAGCGATCGTTGCCAGGGAAAATCAGAATCAAATCGAAGCCTCAAGCTCAGCCAGAATGATTCAAGCCAGCTCGCGAAACCGCGTCGATGAATTCGGGCTCCCTGCAGAAACGATTGAGTTTCGCCCGCTGCCCGGCGAAAACCATCCTTCACTGCGAAGCGACCCGGGCGAGATTAATCGTGACAATTCTGCGGACCTGGATGTGGAAATGATCCCTGACCCATCGCAGACAATCGAACCGCAACGGGCAACGATTGAGCCTTCCCGGGAATATGGTACGATCGTCGATGAGCATGGTACGACCGATGACCAGACAGCGTCAGCTCCATTAACGCTTCGAGCGATTCCCCGCGAAGGAGATTTTGCAGGGGCAGCGACGTTCAGAAATGTCTCGACTGGTTCGTCAGCGATTCAGCCTGTCTTTTCGAACACCGGCGGCATGTCGAACACTCTGAACCAAAGCGATCGGGTGCAGCCGCCGGTAGCTCCCGCCGATACAACCAGCGAATCGTCACTACAGATTCTTGATCTGCCACCGGTTCCTGATCGACCGCTTTACAACCTCGAAGCGATCGAGCGGATGAATACGCTCACCGAACTGCCGGAAGAGCAGCGTTCAGTTCTGGATCTGATCGAGCGATAGAGATGCTTTAGTCCAACAAGGCTGAAGCGACCGGGTTGGCTTACTCTATCGGCCCCAGCGAATTCACAATCAATTCTCGCACGATTGTTCGAATTTCCAAAGGCAGTTCAAACAAGGGCCGATCGGATTTCGGATCAGATCGGCGCATTTCAATTCCTGAATCAGTTCAAACGCATTCTTGTAGCAATTGACACTGAGTAGTGTTCCAGTTTCATCAGTAAGTTTTTGAGAGACGTCGTCGTGAAAAATTGATGGCGTCGCGACCGCTGCGATTCGATATTGTTCAACTCGCGAAAGGCTGTTCTTTGTTTCGGATTCCGGCTCAACGCTTGTTTCCGGAAACCACACCTTTAGGAATTGCGTTACGGGCCGCAGCGGTTTTCCACGCTGGTTTTTGACTTCCAGACACAATCGCATTAATGGTTCTGCCAATTCGTAATACGATTCCTTTCCACGCTTTTGCGATTGCACGTAGCCTTTATCTCGCAACGATCCCGGCTGTTTTGAACAGCTTCGTTCCGGGATGAACGTTTCTTCCGCGATGTTCTTGACCGTCATCGCTCCGTCCGCATTGGAAAGTGCTTGTACCAGTTTTGCTTGTTGCGGAGGTAGCGATCGGATTCGTTCCTGAAAATAGGGTGTTAACTCCTCAGCAAGCTTCTCAAAAGCTTCAACCAGGTCTTCCAATGATTCTTTGGTTAGAAACTCGGAGAGCATCACGTACATTCGATGATTTCCACCGGCGAGGTGGTGCAATGCTCGAATTCGAAATCGACCGTCGGGTGAATCAAGAAACATGACCAGATCGTGTTCGTTTTGCTCGATACCGATTTTTCGTATCAATGCGCGTGCATCATCGACGGATAACGGCTTCATGAGATGGATGTCGAAAAAGCCAAAGAAAGCTCCGTCGCGGCTGGAGACTCCGTCGAACAGTTGCTGCGAGGTGGCAAGCGTTGCGATTCGGGAAGTTTCCTGGAGGAAGGCCCGCCATTTTTTCTGTCCTGATTCGCCCAAGCCGGAAAAAGCTCGATCCATATTCTCCATCACAAGGATGATGTTTCGATTTTCGAGACACTTGATGACAGAATTCAGGATGGCGATTGCTGCCTCATCAGGTTCCAGCCCTCGGACATCTTCGCGAAAGTTCTTGCTAAACCCGGCCGGATACTGATCACGCAAAGCGGCAACAATGCCTAAGGCGAGATCAATCAATCCAACAAATGTATCGTCTTCACCTAGCCAGGCGTTCGATGATTTTTTCCAGCAACTGATGTCGTTGAACAAAAATGCGTTCGAGAATTTCGGGATCGGTATTGCTCGGTGTGCAGGCCGAGATCGACTGGCGACCACTCATGAATTCAACCCCTGTGCAAGCAACCACCATCGTCGAACCAGAGGAAACCGGAACGTGTATCTTTTTGATGTGTCGCAAATAAGGTAGTGATCTTTTGAAAGAGACGAGAGCAACTCGATAATTTGGTCTCGATCTTCAAATGCGAGTTTCGATTTCACGCTTTGGCAGACCTCGCCGATCTCTTGAGGCGAATCCGTCTGTGCCATCTCGTCGAGGATGGTCCGTGCCAAGAGGGCATTTGCTATCGGCTTACCGTTGGCGTCGCGCGATCAACGCATCTCGACCGACTACATGCCCAATACCTATTTGACTTGCCATTTCATGATCCCGTTCAACAAACCGCGATGACATACGACAAGATTGTCGTACGACAAACACGTCGTGCGTCAAGCGTTGTTTGTTGAAATGACTCAAAAACAAGTGTTTTCACGGGTCTTTCAGGATGAGGGCCGTGTTACTGAGCGCTCATTTTGCTGCGGCGGTCGGCGGGTTCGACCAACATTGCTTTCAGGAAGTCCGCGTTCATGCGACCGATAAACGCGATGCTGATTCCTTTGGGACATTGAGCTTCGCATTCGGCGTAGTTGCGGCAGCTGCCAAAGCCCTCGGTTTCCATCTGCTCAACCATCGAACCTGCCCGCTCGAAGCGTTCGGTCTGACCCTGAGGCAGCATTCCTAAATGCGAAACCTTGGCGGCAGTGAACAGCATTGCCGAACTGTTCGGACATGCCGCCACGCACGCGCCGCAGCCGATACACGTCGCCGCATCCAGCGCGGTTTCGGCAACATCAGGCTCGACAGGAATCGAGTTCGGTTCGGGTTTCGGTCCGGAGTGATTGCTGATGTATCCGCCCGCTTGAATGATCCGGTCAAACGCGGAACGATCGACGACCAGATCTTTGACGACCGGAAAAGCAGCGGCTCGCCACGGTTCGATGTAGATCTCAGCGGCGTCCTTGAAGTGTCGCATGTACAACTGGCAGGTCGTTGTTTCGTGTTTAGGTCCATGCGCTTCGCCGTTGATGACCATCGAACACATTCCGCAAACTCCCTCGCGACAATCGTGGTCGAAAGCTACCGGATCAGCACCTTCGGCGGTCAGTTGTTCGTTCAGCGAGTCCATCATTTCGAGAAAGGACATGTCGGGCATGACGTCGTCCAGATGATAGGACTCCATCCTGCCTTTTTCTTTTCGCGTTGATTGACGCCAGATGTGTAGTTTGATTTTCATGTCTTGTAGTTCCTCGTTGCCAGCGGCAGCGCGTCGAACGAAAGCGGCTCGGTATGCCGCTCCGGTTCGGTGTCTTTACCGGTATGTTCAAAAACAGCGACGTGAGCAAAATCCTCGTCGTTGCGCAATGTTTCACCTTCGTCGGTCTGGTGTTCTTCGCGGAGATGACAGCCACAGGACTCTTCACGCATCAGAGCATCACGGCACATCAGTTCGCCGAAGTCAAAGAAATCAGCGACGCGACCGGCATGTTCCAGTGACTGATTGAACTCGTGTTTGCCGCCGGGCAGATTCAGGTTCCGCCAGAATTTCTCACGTAATGCCGGAATCTTCTCGAGTCCCCGTTTGAGTCCCTCAGCCGTTCGCGAAATGCCGCAATGTTCCCACATGATCTGGCCGAGTTCCCGATGGAAGGACTGGCTCGAACGGTTACCGCCGATCGCAAACAATGAATCGATCCGCGAGTTGACTTTGTTTTCGGTTTCAGCGAATGCGGGATGTTCTGTACTGATTTCGCCGGGCTGGTGGCGGCTGAGATAATCGCCGATCGTAACCGGAACGATAAAATAGCCATCGGCCAGACATTGCATCAGCGAACTTGCGCCAAGCCGGTTGGCTCCGTGGTCGGCAAAATTTGCTTCGCCCGCCGCGTACATTCCGGGCACCGAAGTCATCAGGTTGTAATCGACCCACAGCCCGCCCATGGTGTAGTGAACGGCCGGGTAGATTCGCATCGGTGTTGTCGAAGGATCGTCGTCGGTAATCCGTTGATACATCTCAAACAGGTTTTCGTATTTCGCAACAACCGCTTCATTGCCTTTGTTATTGATCGCCGAACCGAAGTCCAGATAGACGCCGTAGCCGGTTGGACCGACGCCCAGCCCTTTGTCGCAAACGTCTTTTGCATTTCTTGCGGCTACATCGCGAGGCACAAGATTTCCGAAACGCGGGTAACGCTCCTCCAGATAATAGTAGCGCTCGGATTCGGGGATTTCGTTGGCGGAACGTTTTTCGTCCGGATCGCGGGGGACCCAGATCCGTCCGTCGTTCCGCAGCGACTCGCTCATCAATGTCAGCTTGGACTGATAATCGCCCGACGCCGGAATCGATGTTGGATGAATCTGCGTAAACGACGGATTCGCAAAACCTGCTCCCCGCAAATAAGCGCGCCACGTTGCTGTGACGTTACAGTGTTTTGCATTGGTGGACAGATAAAATACGTTTCCGTAGCCGCCGGTTGCGAGGACAACCGCGTCCGCTGCATGCGAGGAAATCCGGCCGGTCTCAAGATTACGAACGACGATGCCGCGCGTGCGGCCGTCGACAACCACGACATCCATCATCTCGGTACGGGTGTGCATCGCGACCGTTTTATTCGCGATCTGCTCTTCAAGAGCCGAATACGCGCCGAGCAATAACTGCTGGCCCGTTTCGCCCCGACAGTAAAATGTTCGCTCGACCAGCACGCCGCCGAAAGACCGGTTGGCAAGTTTTCCACCGTACTCGCGAGCGAACGGAACTCCCTGGGCGACCGCCTGATCGATGATCGCGGTACTTAGTTCGGCCAGCCGATAAACATTCTGCTCACGGGCGCGATAGTCGCCGCCCTTTTGAGTGTCATAAAACAGCCGCCATGTTGAATCACCGTCATTGCGGTAGTTTTTCGAAGCATTGATTCCGCCCTGCGCCGCAATGCTGTGAGCTCGTCGCGGCGAATCCTGAAAGCAGAAACATTCAACCCGGTAGCCCATCGCGCCCATCGACGCGGCCGCCGACGCACCAGCCAGCCCGCTACCGACCACGATTACCTTGTACTTCGGGCGGTTGTTGGGTCCAACGAGCCGCAGTTCGTTTTTGTGGTTGGTCCAGGCATCCTCAATCGGACCGCCCGGAAGTCTTGCATCTAATGTCAGCATGGGGAAGATAGGGTTCAGGGTTCAGTTATTAGTGTTCAGCGTCGGGAGGGCGAGGCTCCTGCTGACCCGCGTGGGCTTCAGCCGCGTAGCCAACTCTCATCAGGTTAATGCCCCATAAGCAACTCGTGCGGATAACCGGCCGGTTCCGGCAATCCGCCTAAAACGAATGCCAGTGGGACGGCAATGAAACCCGCGACGATCAATACAGTTGTCGCAATCGCAAACATCCGCAGTGACTTGTTCCGGTCCGGGTTGTCCAGGCCGAGCGTCTGAAACAGACTCCAGACGCCGTGAAACAAATGAAACCCGATCACGATCATCATCAAAACGTATCCGCAGGCAAAAAACGGATTCGAAAATGAGCCGTGCAAATTCTGGTAGACCGCTCCGTGAATGAACTTGTCGTCGAAGATACCTGCGGTCAGATGCAGGATATGAAAAATGACAAACCCCATAATCAGGATCCCGGTCACCATCATGTAGCGAGCGGCAATGGACGCCGCAGCTTTTTTGCTTTTCACATAGGCAACCGGCCTGGCCTCTGCGCTTTGGAGTGCGAGTTGCGTGACGACGACCACATGGACGATCAATGAGGTGAGCAGGATCAGGCGTGATCCCCAAAGCCCGAACATGTAAGGCAGGATCGGTGCTCCGAGTTCTTTAAGAAACTGGCCGTACTCGTCGATATGATAGACGCCATTTGAACTGGCACCGGTGAAGACTTTGAGATTGCCCGCGACGTGACCGATCAGGAAACCAAACAAAATCAGCCCGGTGAGAGCGGCGATGGATTTTTTCCCTATCGCACTGGAATACAACGTCTTGATTCTGGTCATCGTGTCAACTGGATCGTTTGCAAAGCGGGTTTCAGAAGGCGGATTGCACTGCCTCCGGGCGGCCCATTGTAAACACTGAACCTGAATGCCTTAATATCCGTTTGAATAAATTCGGGATCTCGCGGACGCAGGCAGTGGGCAATTCGTCGACAACGCATCGCGCCAAAACGACGCAGCACTGTTACGATATAGTTTTCCGGCGCTTTGGCCGTCCTGCCGAATCGACAAATGCCTCAATCTCCAGTTGGATTGGACACAGTTTGAATTCTGTCATTGTGATCCCTGCCCGACTGGAATCGACTCGCCTTCCTCGTAAGCTGCTGCTCAGAGAAACCGGCCGATCGCTGCTTCAGCACACCTGCGAATCAGCAGCCGGTTCATTGCTGGCCGAGCGGGTGGTCGTTGCGGCTGACGATCCGGAAATCGTCGCGGAGGTCGAACGATTCGGTGGCGTCGCGGTCATGACCTCGCCTGCCCACCTATCTGGAACTGACCGGGTCGCTGAAGTGGCTGGTAGTCTCGGAACGGAAATCGAAATCGTGGTTAATGTCCAGGGCGACGAGCCTGAAATTGAAGGTGCCACAATCGACCTGGCGATCGGGTTGTTGAAGGAAAACCCTGACGTTCCAGTCGCCACGTTGGCAACTCCGATTCGCGACCGGCAGCTGCTGGACGATCCTTCCTGCGTCAAAGTCGTGTTCAACGCGGACTTTGAGGCACTCTACTTCAGCCGGGCTCCGATTCCGTATCCGCGAACCTGGAGCGACGATTTACTTAATGCCGATCCGGCGGTGTTTCATTTACACATCGGACTGTATGCATACCGAAGAGATTTTCTGCTCAAGTACGACCAGCTGGCTCCTTCCAAACTTCAAACGACAGAATCGCTTGAGCAATTGCGGATTCTTGAGGCTGGTCACACGATTGTTGTTGGCATCGTCGACCAAGCTGCACCGGGAATCGATACGGCAGAGGATTATCGAGCGTTTGTCGAACGGTCATCTCAATAGTAAATCAGTGTCCTCATTCATCAAATTGTGATTCAGATCAACGATGCCTATCGATTTTACCTGTCCTCATTGTAATCACCAAACTCTCGTTGACGATCAGTTCGCAGGTCAGACCGGGCCGTGTTCCGAATGTGGTGAGACGATACAGATTCCAGGCATGAATGTTGCGTTGCCCGTCGATGCGAACGAGCCACATGGCTTCGCCACACCGTACCAGGCTCCGGCCAATCCGGGGATGCCTGTGAAGCATACTGCCCGTGAAAGAATGTTGTTTCCGGTGGACCGATCGATTCTCGCGATCGTGTCCGGGTATTTGGGATTGGTTTCCATCTGCCTGCTGCCCGCGCCGATCGCGTTGGTCACGGGAGTTCTTGCGGTTCGCGATATTCGGAAGAGCGAGGGAAGAAAGCACGGGATGGGCCGCGCAGTGTTTGGAATCGTGATGGGTTCGCTCGGTTCTGTTGTTGGTGACATTCTTCGGCGGCGTCATGCGGAAGTAACGGACGGCTCGATTCAAGCAAACACACCTGCATCATGAATGTTGCAGAAAAATGCCACTCGAAATCCGGTCCCTTATTCTCCACTGATTCTGTCGGTTCACGGGCAAGACGGTTGATGATTTCCTGCGTATAATAATGTGCTTACAATTCCGGGATTCGGAAATCCTCAATCAGCAAACGGATTTGAAAGATCAGAATCAGATGACCAAGCACATTTTCGTAACCGGCGGCGTTGTCAGCTCGCTCGGCAAGGGCCTGACCAGCGCGTCAATCGGCCTGCTGCTCGAACGGCGAGGCCTGAAAATCCGGATGCAGAAACTCGATCCTTACATCAACGTCGATCCGGGGACCATGAGTCCCTATCAACATGGCGAAGTTTATGTGCTCGACGACGGCAGCGAAACCGATCTTGATCTCGGCCACTACGAGCGGTTTACTAACAGCCCGCTTTCGCGAAAAAGCAACTACACGACCGGGCAAATCTATCTGAGCGTGATTGAAAAAGAACGTCGCGGCGAATTTCTGGGCAAGACGGTTCAGGTGATCCCGCATATCACGAACGAAATCAAATCGTGCATTCACGGACTTGGCGGCGACGACGTTGATGTGGTGATCACGGAAATCGGTGGCACGGTCGGCGATATTGAAAGCCAGCCGTTTCTGGAAGCAATCCGTCAGTTCCCGCTGGATGTCGGTAAAGAAAATTGTCTCTACATTCATTTGACGCTGGTCCCGTATCTGAAAGCGGCGGGCGAGTTGAAAACGAAACCGACTCAACATTCCGTCGGCCAGTTAAGACAGATCGGTATTCAGCCCGATATTCTGATCTGCCGTACCGAACGCGAACTGCCCCGGGAAGAATGCAAGAAGATCGCGCTGTTTTGCAACATGTCGATCGACAGCGTAATCGAGGAGCGTGACAAAGACTTCTCGATCTACGAAGTGCCGATGTCGCTGTTGGAACACGGCCTGGATGAACTCTGTTTGAAACGACTCGGCATTCGCGCAGGCAGTCCGGATCTTTCCGACTGGCGAAATCTGATTCACACGATGCGGAATCCGGAAACCGAAATCAGCATCGCGGTCGTTGGCAAATACGCTGAACATAAAGACGCCTACAAATCAATTTACGAAGCGATCGATCATGCGGGTGTCGATAACCGCGCGCAAATCAGAATCGGACGGATTCAGAGCGAAGAGATTGAACGGGAAGGTCCTGAACGCCTGCTCGCAGGATACAACGGCATTCTTGTTCCCGGCGGATTCGGCGAACGGGGTGTGGAAGGCAAGGTCGATGCCATTCGCTGGGCGAGAACCCGGGGAATTCCGTTTTTTGGAATCTGTCTCGGTATGCAGTGCGCTGTGATCGAGTTCGCCAGAAACTGCGTCAATCTGGAAAACGCAAACTCAACCGAATTCGACAAAGATTCGAATCATCCCGTGATTTGCCTGCTTGATGACCAGCAGATGATTACGGACAAAGGCGGAACGATGCGGTTGGGTGCTCAGACTTCGGCTTTGAAGCCGGGATCACGTGCGGCGGAATCATACGGCGCTGAAGAAATTTTCGAACGGCACCGGCATCGTTACGAATTCAACAATACGTACCGCCAGCAGTTCGAAGCCAACGGGCTGGTGATTTCCGGAACGAGCGAAGACGAGTCGCTGGTTGAAATCGTTGAGATTGCCGACCACCCGTGGTTTGTGGCTGTGCAGTATCATCCTGAATTCAAGTCGAAACCTACCGCGTCACATCCGTTGTTTTCCGGGTTTGTCGAGGCAGCAGTCCGTTGCAGCAAAAAAGAACCGGTTGATGTTTCGGCAAGATAGATACAAAGAACTAAGCACGAAGAAAAATAGAACAATGTCTGAAGAACCGAAGATTATCGTAGACGACGACTGGAAACAACAAGTCCAAAACGAAAAAGAGCAGCTGCAACAACAGCAGGAGTCCGGGCCTGACTCGTCGCCTGATGCTCAGGAGTTGCCTGAAGCTTCGTTTACGATTCTTGTCTCAACTTTGTCCACGCAGGCTCTGGCTTCGCTCGGATATATTCCCGACCCGGTGAGCGGGCAGCCGACGATCAACAAGCCGATGGCAAAACACTTTATCGATACGCTGGATGTACTGGTTGAGAAAACGAATGGGAATCTAAGCGAAGACGAATCTGCACTATTAACCGGTACACTGCACCAGTTGCGAATGGCGTACGTTGCGCCTCCGGTAGTCGATTCCCCTGCTGGCTCTCCGGAAAATTCTGCCGGGGATTCCACGGGGGGGGCAACGACAATCGAACTTCCGTAGTGGTTTGTCAGCTTGAGAATTGGATTAGCCGTTTGGGCGATAGCGCGGTTGCCGGCAATAAACCGTGGCTATCACCCGATGGTTAGAATGGCCAACTCGCATTTATTGTTTTGCCAAATCACCGTTGTTTCCTGTTGCAACGTTCCGGTGTTTGCCGGGTCATCCGAATTGATATCAAATTGAATCGAGACTATGTCAGGTCAATCCAAATCCAGCCGGAAAAGGCTGTCGTCCAACAAGAAACGCGAGCTGGCTCACGCTGAAAAGCACAAGATCGAAGCGAGGCGACGCACAAGTTCCCCGGCCGCCAATTTCATCGCGATGTTGGTCGGAATGATTCTTTCAGTGATGATGATAGCTTTCGCGGTTGGCCAATTAAACCGGAGCGCGAATGAGACAGGCGGCAATGATGGAGGTGCCGGCGCGCGGTCGATGATGGTTGACGATGATACCGGCCGCATCGCTGGACTTGATGAATTACTCAAGGCCGAGCTTGAGGATCGAATTTATTGTGCGGCAAAGAACCACAACAAAGCCAGTCTTGCCGGAAGGGGAGTCGCGTATTCAATTCAAGTTTTGACCAACCGGATTCGGCTTGCCGACCGGCTGCTTGAACTGACTGGAAACGAGGGTCGCCGGGCGTTCGCAATCAAGAGCAAGATTAACGCGGCAACAAAGATTTACGGCCTTGACTCACACCACCAGTTGCAAAATGGATCGGTTGCAAAACTGTTGCTCGACGCGGCAGTTCCGCATATTCATCACTCGAATTCAGAAATAGCCCGTCTGTCCAGGCTCGCCATCGCCAAAGTTGACGTATTCGAATTCAGGAAAAACATGACGGCTGCGAATTTTCAGTCGGCCTCCGGGTCGATTGAAGGAATCGTTCGCGACTACCCGACCGACGAACGGGCCATGTCAACAATTAACCTGTTGATTCGTCAGCTGGTCATGGATTCACCCGATCTGGCAGAATCACTGCTCAACCGAATGAGCGAAGAAAACCAGGGCAACGGACCTGTCGAGGAAGTAGTGAGCGGATTGCGCGACGCATTGTTGCTGCACCGGATTGGAATCGAACAGGTAGAGGCCAACTACTGGGCCAACGGGGAAAACGGCAGAATTGCCTTGCGGCAGACCATTCGTCAGCTGATCGATCATCCGGAAATAGGACGTGGTGCTATCTCGCGCATCGGCGGAACCCTTGAGTGGCTGGAGCAAAATTTGGAGTTCGAGCTGGCCAAAGAGCTGGCCGAATATCTAGTTGAGCGAAGTTCGAGATTTCAGAAACGCGAAGACTGCCGGCTCGCAAATACAATCGGCGGCGCGTCATTGAAGCGGATGTCGTGTCGCGAACAGAAGCTGGATATTGACGGAGCGTTTCTTCGCGACGGGAGGATGGAGGAGTTTTCCGATCATGACCGGATCAAGATTGTTGTATTCTGGGATGCCGGTCAGGAGTCAGCCGGGTACTTTTCAAAAGTTAAGAAAATCATGAGCCGGCACGAGGCTGCCGGAGTTTCGGTCGTCGCAGTGCTCTTGGGAGACGATTTCGGCGATGAGCTGTTGTCGGAAGAAATGCAGGAACATTTTGTTCAGCTTTCAACGGACGCGCCCGACTGGTGGTTCCAGGCCGGAGATGCGGATTCCGAACAGCGCAGTGCTTTTGCCGAACGATATCCGGTGCTCCGGGCTCCGCATCTGCTGGTGATCGATGAACAGGGCAAAGTCCAGCGGATCAATGTACCGGCTGATCAGCTGGAAAACGAAATCGACAAAGCGCTGATTGGGAATTGAAGCCGCTGCCGGTTGTTTCCGCTGGAACTCAGCTGAGGATCCCGGTGATCAGCTTTCCATAAACGTCGGTCAACCGCATATCACGACCCGACCAGCGGAAGGTCAGTTGTTCATGGTCCAGACCCAGCAGGTACAGCATCGTGGCATGAAGATCGTGAATCTCGACTTTGTTTTCGATCGCTTTGTAGCCATATTCATCCGTTGCACCGAAGATCGTTCCACCTTTGACTCCGCCGCCCGCCAGCCAGAGACTGAAGCCAAACGGATTGTGATCGCGACCGTCGGAACCCTGTGCAAACGGTGTCCGTCCGGATTCGCCTGCCTTGAAGACCGATCCTTGAAACGCGGCGGGAAGAAACCCGCTGTTGAAACAGTCCAGTCCGCCGGGCGGAATCAAGCCGCCATTGAGTACGACAAAACCGGGCAGGTCCGCATCAAGAAATTTTCTTGTCCGTTGAACCGGGGGAGCGGGATAGCTGCTGAAGCAACCTAAGCGGATGTGACATGTCACCGGCAACGAAAAACTTACGCTCCGACGCGGGATAGCTGCTGAAGCAACCTAAGCGGATGTGACGCGGCTGCCAGCTGTGGCGAGTTGATCGCTTCGACCATTCGTTGAAGTAGCCCGACATCCAATCCGTCGCGCGATGCGATATCAGCCAGGCCGTGTTCGCCGGTTGAAGCAGTCGAAACCGGCACAAACTCGACGTAGTCCAGACCGAACATATACGCGGTCGCCTGTTCGTTGCGACCCGTGATCGTGACCTCAAACGCCACCTCGTTCGAATTCAGTTTGACTCGCCCCAGAGACATTCGTCCGGTCGTTGTCGGATCGGTCGAATATAGATCCAGTTTTTCTTTCAACAAGTCTCCGTTTAGAGAAATCGATACGGTGCCGTAGTCGCCTCCTTTGGTGAGATTCACAAACAGATCGCAGGTCCGCGTTTCGCCGGGACTGTCTGCCGAATCGCCCGCAGTCGAATCTGTGTCATTCGATTCGCACTTGAAATTCAGCGTGTCGTTTTTCGATGCGCCCTGCCAGATCAACTGCCGGTCATTGCGCCAGCTGAATCCGTCCGACGCAGGTTTGTGCTGTGGTTCAGCATTGCCCGCACTTGCCTCCACGTTTTCCAGCGACTCGCCTTCAATCGCGCTCAAATCGTCTGACTGATGCCAGTCCGGATCTCCCCGCAACTTTTCCGGCGAAGCAGTCAGGTATTTTTCGAAGAGAGTATTTTCGCCCGCGTCCATTTGCGCTCGAGTCGTTTTTGCCGCTGTTTGCAACGCGGATTGCAATTCGATTGCAGCTCCCGCAGCCGAATCATGGTGCCGGTTTGCCTGCTCGAATGCGGATTGAATGTTGCCACCCGGATCGAGCATCGCCTGTTGCCGGCGTGAACTTTTCAAATAACCCGCCAGCGCATAGGAGTCGCGGGTCGAAATCGCGTCGAATTTGTGGTCATGGCACGGGCGCAGGCGACGGTCAGCCCGAGAAACGTTTTCGTCATCACATCGATCTGGTTGTCAAAGTGCATGACTTGATCCGCCCGCACATCGACCGGCGCGTGAAAGTCCTCGCCAAGAAACCGGAATCCGGTTCCTGGAATCGACTCATTGAATTCACCTGCTTCAGTGCCTTCGCTCAGCCGAGGCTGTTGTATCAAGTCACCGGCAATGTGTTCGCGAATCAAATCGTTGTATGGAACGTCCGCGTTGAAGGCTCGGATCAGGTAATCACGGTACCGCCATGCATCGGGAATCGGATAGTCAAACTCGTGGCCGCCGGTTTCTGCATACCGCACAAGATCCATCCAGTGACGCGCCCGGTGTTCGCCAAAGCGCGGACTCACAATCAACCGGTCCACCACACGTTCGACCGCAGCCCCGGAATCGTCAGCGAGAAAGTCATCGATCCCGGTAGACGTCGGCGGCATCCCGGTCAGGTCAAAGCTCAATCGCCGAATCAATGTCCGCCGCGATGCATCGCTGGCAGGCTTGAGTCCGGCTGATTCAAGCCCGGCAAGCACGAAGTTGTCACCCGGTTCAATTGCCGGTCCGGTGTCACCTCCTGCCAACATCGTTGCCCGCGTTGCCAGGCTCAGTCCGCCATCGGGGCCGTCGACTTCCGGGCCGTGGCATTCAAAGCAGTGCGCTACCAGCAACGGCCTGACTTTGGCCTCGAAGAACTCCCTGTCTTCATCGGAGAGCTCATCGTTGTATCGCCGTCCCGGATAGCCGGACAAAAAGATGCGATCGAAGAAGGAACCGTTTGACCATTGATGCGCGACGGAATGTCGGCGAGGAGAGAGACCGCGAACTGATTCACGCTGTGCGCCTGTGTTGGACCGGAAATGAATCTTCAGCCGGGAGGGAAACGCCGTTGAAGCGAAATCGCGTCGGAACGATGTAACCAGGCAGTAGTCTATATCAGAAGGGCGCAACCCGTCAAAACAGAATCGCTAACCAGGCGGTCTTAACGCAAATTGACATGAATTATTTGCGAATCGGCTTGCGGGCTTTCTTTGGAGGTGTTGATCTCGTCGCGCCGTTTGTCTCGAAGACTCTCGGATCGCTCAATTCGCGGACACCTTTGAGAAAATTGCACATCAGCTGGCTTTGATACCGATACGGATTCCAGCACATCGCAATCGTGCGAGTTGGCGTATCGCCGACGATTGACCGATAGATAATCCGGTCATCCCTTTCGGTCAGTGTTGCCATTTTTGGAACGAACGTGATTCCATACCCGAGAGCGACGAGGTTCTTGACCGTTGCCATCTGCTGAATCCGGGACGTTTCGATTGGCTGGAAACTCTGACGGTTGCAAAAGTCCTCGATCGAAATAGACAGACAGTGCTCACCGCTTAGCAGGACGAACGGTTCACTCTTAATGTCTTTGACCATGATCCGGTTTTTACCTGCCAGCGGATGTTCTGCCGCGACGGCCAGCATCAACTCTTCTTCAAACAACGGCTCGACGGTCAGATACTTGGCCGATGCCGGCAGGGCGACGATACCGACATCGATGTCGCCGTTGGAACAACGCTTGAGCAAGTCGTCGGTGACATCCTCGTTGATCTGGAATGTCGCCTTTGCAAACTGGCTCCCGACTTCACTGAGCAGTTGAGGAAGAAAGTACGGACCGATCGTTGGAATCGCCGACAGACAGATTCGTCCTGTCTCACCGTCATCGGTGATCTGGCGTTTGGCGTCATCGGCCATTTGAAGAATTTTTTCGGCATGCGATTGAAGAACATGCCCGGCCGCCGTCAACCGGATCGTGCGACCCTGCCGTTCGAACAGCGGCTGGCCGAGTTCCTTTTCGAGTTTCGCGATTTGCTGGGAAAGCGCCGGTTGCGAAACCGAACAGTCTTTGGCAGCGCGGGTGAAACTGGAGTGCTCGACGATTTTTGTAAAGTAACGTAGCTGACCAAGATCCATGATCGCACTTTGTCTGCTCGAGTTGGTGACGGTATCGACAGGAAGATAATGTCGGCGGTGACAACGAGCCTCAAAAAAACGTAGCTCGCAACCGGCATTATGGTGCTGTCCCGCGCCGATTGCAAACAGCCTGGAAAACAATACCTGGTGCCTCGATGTCAGCCAAATGGAAACCCGAAGCGCCAACAAGCACGCGTCGTCCCGGACCACGCTCAGGCTTATGCATCCGGTTCGAAATCGAGGAATTCGTTGGTTCTTTCACCATTCGAATAACCACGGTCGAATAGCCACAATCTTTATTGGCTTGTTTCCGGTTGTACAGCATTTGCTCAATTGGAACGTGAACAAACCCCCGTTGACAATCCGCTTTGGGACTCCCCCCTTCATCTCGATTTCTGCAATGATATGAGAATGAGAGGCCGTCATGCGGACACGATCCCATACACTAAAATTGGCTGACCGAGACCGTGTTCGGAAATGAACCACAACATCTATTTACGGCGATTGGCAATGAATCATAGTTTTCAGGCAAAAAGTCCTGGTTTGTTTTTTAGTTTTGTCTTGTGCGCTACATTCTGTTTTGGTGACTGCTCACCCTGCAGCGGGTTTGCGCCGGACAGTCAGCAACAACCCGGACTGCAACAGAAACCGTGGCAGACTGAAGGGCCCGAGGCGGTTCCCAGCATGCTCGGATATGCCCAGATGCTGAATCTGCGACGCGGACAGGCCAACCAGCAACAACTGGGGGCGGACTATCAGGCATTGCTGGAAATCTCAAACGATCTTTCGAAACTGACACTCGATGAAAATCAAAAATCGGTCCCGTTTCACATGCGAGGTCAAGCGTTGCAAGGGCTCTCCTCTCTCGGACATGCCGATGCGCGAAAACAGCTGGAACAGTTTACGGCGGCCAATCTGAATCACGAGGATATGGTCATCCGCAAGTCGGCGTACTTTCTGAATCTGTCGACTGCAATGGGAGATCTTGCCCGCAGCCAGTCGCCTGATGGCGCGGAAGTTGTAGGACAGGTCAACGCCATGCTCGGCGCGTTTCCCGGCGATATCGAAGTCGCCCGACAGCTGTACCCGGCTGCTGAACAAATGGCCGGGGGTGGACAGTCCGGTCCGGCGAGACAGATGTTGCTGGCGATCGCAACAGCAGCGGACGGAAACGAGGACGAAGCGTGGAATCAACTGGGTGCGTCACTTCGCGACCGGATCTATCTGGACGAAATCGGTTACATACAAATGTTCCGCGCTGTCCAGTCGGACCCTGCAGCTGACCGCGCGGCGTTTGTTCAGGTCGTTCAGAACATTGCCAGTCGCGAAGGGATCGGGCGCGACGGTTACTTTACTGTCGTCAGCGCTGCACGCTGGATGGAATCACTGGGAATGCAGAGCGAGGCCGGTGCAACCTACACGGCACTGGAAACCGCGACGCGGAACAATCCTGATCCGATGATCGTCGATGCTGCAGTCAGCGACAAGGAAATGGCGATGCGGCGGATGAACACAAAAGGGACAAAAATCGTTATCGCCGGGCAGAATGATAACGGCGAAGAGTTTGCACTGACGCAAATCCAGAACAAGAAAGTGGTCGGTCTGTTTTTCTGGTCGGCAAGTGAACCCCGTTCCGTCGGCGCAATGCAGGCGATGTTGAACATCTGGAGCCGTTACAAGGACATGGGTTTCGAACTGGTCGCGGTTTGTGTCGATCAGGACGTTGCAACGGCCAAGAGTCTGTTCACCAACCAGTCACCGCCGTGGGTCTCATTGTTTCAAGCAACAGAAGAGCATCGCCAGCTGCATGGTCAGCTTGGCGTTCAGTCCGTGCCGTATATGGTTTTAATGGACGATCAGCAGAACGTGACGCACATTCACATGTCATTACAGAGTGCCGGCCAGGTTCTGACCGGGCTCCTTGGTGCGCCAAGCGTTAGTGGTGGCGAATCGGCTCCCGGTTCAACACCTGGCGGTTAGGCGGGCGGCTATTTGAACTACCGCGAAGATGAACAACCACGAATGACACGAATCAACGATCAAACAAGAACCTCTATTCGTGCCATTCGTGGTTGAAAAATCGTCTGTGGATTTCCGTTAGGATTCGGAATTTGTTCCTTACAGGTTCGTAAACCCGTCGAAGTCAAGCGCGACGCCCTGTTGCGGGAAGATCGCGTACAACGAATTGGTCAGGTACAGATTGACCGCTTCCGAAAATCGCTGGATCGGTTTCTTCGGTACCATCACAATGTCCGAAGGCCGTAGCCAGATGTCGTCAGTCGGATGCGGCCGGCGTCCGTAAAACGTTCCAGCCAGATCGAGTCGTGTCGCCATCAGCCGCCAGTTATGATCGCGGCGGAAGACAATCACCTGACGCAGGTTTGCTCCCTCGCCGATCTGACCCGATTGAGCCAGAGCTTGCAGCACAGTCGTCGGTCCGTTCAGTGAAACCTGACCCGGGTTTTCAACTTCGCCAACCACATAGCAAACTCCAACGGATCGCTGAGTCAGAATCGGTGTGACTTCGATGCCACGAATACGCCGCTGGTATCGGGCGTTAACTTCCCGGCGAACTTCTTCCAATGTCAAACCGATCGCGGGTACGCTGCCGATCATTGGCAACTGAACCGTTCCGTCAGGAGCTACTGTGACGGCCTGGCGTTGACCACCCTGCCCTGCCCGGGCGTCTACCGTCTGTAACAGGTCATTCAACGGCGTGTCGCCGCTGACAACCTGCAGGACGATTCCCGGGCGGTTGATGTATTCCGCGAATTTGTCATTGAGTTCACGCTGGAGGTCGGCGACCGATTTGCCGGATGCGCGAACCTGCCCGATGTAAGGCAGCGTGATCATGCCGTCGCGAAGAATAATGATCGACGGATTGCTGATCGAAGGATCTTCACGTGATGTAATTGAGATCGTGTCGCCGACGTACATCTGATACGGATCGCGCGAACGTTCGCGTGTCAACATGTAGACGAATTCAAGCTGATCACTAATACGCAACCGGTACTCGCCGACATGGGGCGTTCGGTGCGGTCCGACGTATTCACCGTAGGCAAACGCTTCCCAGGGAACCATGTGCTGATCGCTCCAGCCCGGTTCGCGTCCACGACTATTGAAACTGTCCACGCCCACCATCGGTTTACCGCCCGCACCACCGTTGCCGTAGGGATCAGCGCCATAGGTGTTGGCCAGTACTCCGTCGCATCCCGGGTTACCGCATGCGCCTCCGCAGTTGCCATCACAGTCAGCCATGACAGCGCATCCGCAGCCGTCATCGCAGCTACCGCATTCTCCGCCGCAGTCGATTCCGCATGAATCGCAGCAACCATCGCCGTAGCCAAAGCCCTGACAGAGTTGAATCTCCTGCCCGGTTTCCACGTCAACAAAGTTCGGATACACAGGCAGTACGTCGGCTTGATAAATCGTGTCGCCCGTCACAGCCAATGCTGCTCCAAGCTGGTTGCGATCGCGGGCAGGAGTTACATACGACGCAGTCCGGACACCGCTGGCACGGACACCGTCTTCGTTTTGCTGCATCAATTCGATCGGCATCGAATCTGTCATCCGCAGTTGTCCTCGCATCGCCGGAAACGCAACAAAAACTGCCACCAGCGCGACGCTCGCGAATACGAGTGTTGTCGTTGAAATGTACGATTTGGATTTCGTTTTCTGAGTCATATTAGTGTTCATATTGATGCCCGCCTTTAGGCGTTTGCAGAATTTGTTGCTTCTTCGCGTAAGTTGGTAGCGATTGCGTTTGTTCGAGGCGTTACGTCGTAGCGTCTGGCCGTCTGGCAATCTTTATTTCAGCGTAGTGGACGAAGCTACGATTACCTGAACGGATTAATCCTGTTCATGAAACTCTCTTTTTCCGGTGCTCGGGAAACTCGCGGCTCATCCGGTAGAGCAGGCATCGGAACACGGGCCATCGTTTCGTTTTGGAAACCCTTCGGAGCCCGTGCGTTGAATTGAGCAGCATCCAGCCACTCGACTCCCGATTGAACCGAAAGGAATCCGCCAAGGTTAGCCATTCGCTCCGCTTCGCCGCCCGCTCGCATCGCCAGTTCGGACTGGCCGAGCCGTTGATGAACGGTTGCGAGGTTGTTCCAGGCCTGCGACGTCTGTTTGACCCGAAGACTCTGTTTGAACAGACCGATCGCTTCATCCGCTTGACCGTTGCGAGCCAGCATCGCTCCAAGTTCGTTGGCGCTGCGGTAGTTGCGTTGATCACAAGTGACAGCAGTGCGGTGGTATAAGATTGACTTGGCAACACCCAGCGGTTCAGCACTGGTTTCGTGCTGCGACATTGAGCTATGCAGTTTTCCCAGGCAATACAATGCTTCGCCGGAGACAACGTTCCTGCCCGCCGCGATTTCGAAATTGTGTTGAGCCGCAGCGTAGTATTGCTGCAACGCCTCGATCGATGTCATTCCTGCCGCTCGTTCCATACTGATCACGTTGCTGGTGTGAGCGTCAACGATCGGCGCGATGTTGTCGACCATTTGAGTTTCGCTGTCGCCAACATGGAATTCGCTTGCCTCGCGCAAGGTCGTGATTGCCCGTTTCAATGCGGCCGTATGGTGTGTGTTGCCGGATCCGGCGTCACTCGCCTGAGCAATTAAACGAAGGCCGTGGTAGAACTCCTGCCGCGCCGATTGCGAAGCACCTCGCCGGGCGAGTGATTTTCCGTATTCGATATGATGCGCTGCTTTCTGAGCAATCGAATCCGGAAGGCGGTATCCACGCGGCGTAATTGCGCTTGATGGAGCGAGCGAACTCGAAGCACCGAAGTCTGCGCCGATCTCCACAGCGCGGGGTAGCGAATTCAGATCGTTGTCAATTCCCCCGACCTGCATCGAATTGAATCGGGAAGCGGTGGAGCCGTCAATGGGAAACTGGTTTTGAGTGACTTGATCTGGTGCGAACTGATTTCGGGCGAATTGACTCGGAGCCTGCTGAGAAGACCTGACTCCCGAAAGCGGCCCGTCCATGAACGGATTGGTTTGATGCATGCCGCGGCCAACCGCAACCTGCTGAGTCGAAGTGACGGCTTCGGGTTTTCCGGTATTCACGGTCGCCAGACCGTTTCCACTGGCCGCGCCGATTTCGTCAACGAGCGTTAACTCCGAGTCGTCGGACGAGAACATTGACGATGTGTCCGGCGACTGGATCAGCGTCTGATCAGTTGCGAAATCGTCGTCGCTGGTTTCGTTGTTGAGCGAACCGTAATGTTCGTAACGGGTTGTGACGTCGACGCTACCCCGGTTCGACGCATCAACCATTCCATACAACGCGCCGGTGCCTTCGCTTGCTGGATCGTCTGAATCGAGGTTGTAAAAAATGTTGTAATCAGCCGTTGCCGAATCTGCTTGCGGAGTCGCGAGCGAATGTGATTCGTCCGGCGCGGACGTTTGCGACCTGCCTGCGTTACCGGATGTCATGCCGGTGAGGGGGCTATGGTTCCAGTCAATCTGCGTGCACGTCAGATAGCCGATACCGGCAACTGCAATCGCCCCGACGAAGACACGGCAGTTTGTTTTCCAATCCATCGATCGTTCTTTCGTGTGAATTCCCGGTGAATCAAGGCGGCAGAACCTTCATGTAACGAAGATCCGATCACGTGAGCAGGCTTTTGCCGCATCCCGGACGCGCGCCCGGGACGCGCGCCACAAACCGCATGAAAGTTACAATCGGAGCGCTGCAACCTGAAAATCAGGTGGAACCATGGCGAGCGAACCAGCTTCGATGACCGTTCGGAATTACGCAGCCCGCAAAGTTTCGCGCCGCAGCACAAATCACCGCGACGCTAGCGGCGTTTTGCGCGTGATACGCTTCCAGCTTGTCGCGGAATCGTCAGATCAACTGGAAGCGTATCCCACGTTCCACAAAAAAAGCCCGATCAATTGACCGGGCTTGGACTGTCGTTTGTAACCTGAGCGAACTGGCCTAGGTAGCTTCGCCTGCTGCGACAGGTTCACCTTCTTTGGTTTCCTTGTCGTCGCCTGCTGCCGCCTCAGCTGCTTCGGCTTCCGCTGTAGCTTCTTCTTTCGAAACAGCGTGCAGGTCTTCTTTTTCTGCCAGCTGATCGAGCCGCTTGCTGAACGAGCCGACAATGTTGTCACGATTTGTCTTGCCGAAGAAAACCGAATCTGCGGAAACGGCGATCGGGCCTTCGAAACCTGCGTCGATCAGGAAGTTGATGATGCGAACCGACATCGAATCTTTGTTGTCGCCGGGCATTACTCGGTCAGCGGAATTGATCGCACCGGGGTCGGCTTCCAGTGAAACATCGGCCATCCGAACTTCGACGAATGACTCCGGCTTCATGTCGGACAGCTGATCCATTGCTCCGCCGCGAACACCCCATTGCCACGTGTCGAGGCAGATACCGACGTTTTCGTGGCTGACGGTTTTCACCAGTGTCAGCAACTCTTCAGCAGTTCGGATGAACTTGTAGTCATCTTCTGCCGGCTTTTTGCTCTGGTCGATAATCAAACCGATTTTGATTTCGTGCTCTTTGAATCGATCGGCAAGGTCGTGCAACCGGGTTCTGTGCTGTTCGAAGTTCTCCTGGAACGCGGTCAACCCGCTCGACGGTTCGATCTCGACATAGCAGCGTTTTGCGCCGAGCGTTGTGGCCAGATCGATCATCGTATCCAGCTTTTCGCACTGAGCCGAAAAGTCAGCGTTGCTGGCACCGAATTCGATTGGGAGCTTGAAGGTGCCGACATCGATCTTTGCACTTTGCAGGAACTGGCAGGCGAATTCTTTTCCAAGCGTGTCGTGGCGGCCGACCAGGTCGAGCATGTCAACTTCGACGCCCTGGAACTTGTGGGTCAGGGCGAGTTCGATCAGCTCGTTCTGCCGCCCGGATGCACCGAGTGCTTTGGTGTTGAGAATCTTGTACATGCGCTTCTCCTCTATATTATTAATGTTTCGCCGAATTTGGATTCAATTGTTGTGCCGTTGCGGGTTCTATCCTCCGTCAAAGCAACCCGACATTATGCCAAAACGTCGTGTTTTCAACTAGAGCCAGTTTCCCGAGCGGCCCATCGGTGCATCCGTGATTGAGTCACGAATTCGCGGATATCTTGCGAGCGGTTTGAATTCAATTTCGAGGATTGTCCGGGTAATCAGTTTTAGTTTGTTGTTGAACCCCTCAACAACACCTGATGATAACCTGCCCTCGGCACGAAACCAGTTCAACAACAGCTCACGTTTGTTGCGCAGCGTCCTGGCCATCTTCTTCATCGGGTCAATCTTGCTACGCATCGCCCGGGTACACCAGGCATCCAGAAACTTGCCAGCCCATGCCGGGTACGTGTAACTCCGGAACTGTTGAAAGTCCTCTTTCATCAAGTAGCTTTGAATGCTCTTGAGGTTGTACTCCAGCAACTCACGGTGGCAGAGCAAAAGAAACGGTGTAGGAACCGTTTATCGTTTCCTTGGCCTTCCTCGCGGGGCAACGGTACTTTCGAGTCCGAGTTGTTTGATTTTTCTGGCCGACGAGTCTTTGTCGCCGAACGGACAGCCTCGTTGAATGCTCCGTTGCAACGCGTCGAATTTGCTGTCGGTCAACGGCTTGTTGGCAAACTCCAGCCATCCCCGCTTCCCTGGTAACGGCCACGTTGACAACAGCGCCTTTTCCGCGACGTTCCCCTGATGCCGGCGGTAGAGGTTGCTCCACTGCCAGTTTTCGGCGCGGCGAACCAGATTGGCTTTCAAAGCGTTCCGCTCCACATACCTGCAGACTGTATAGAAGTGTTCATCGTCCTGAACCGGAAACGATTTGAAACGGCACTGATAAACATGGCCGGAACCGGCACTGTGGCGATGGGCGTGCACCGTTGAGTTTGGGTCAGCGTCAACCAGCCAACAACTTTGACAGCTGGTCGTCGGTAGAGGGCCAGACGACCAGATGCCAGTGATTCGGCATCAGGCAATACAGATCAGGCGGATTCCTGTACGCTCCACCGCCTGCCGAAAAACCCGCTCAAACGCCTCATAGTCTGCAGCCTTGTCAAAAAATCGTCATCCGCGCATTGGCGCGGTTGAGTACATGATAAATTACTGGCCGGTGGAATTGCAATGGAACGCGAATTCCCTTGTCGTTAATCTTCCGCCGAACGCGACTCTCCCCGGACGAAAGAATAGACCGGGGAGGGTCGATGTTTTCTTCTAGCAGTGCTGTATCCATTCGCACTGACCGGATTCGAAGGCAGCGAGCTCTCCACGGGAGATTGCTGGCACGGTAGAATACAATTGTTGGATAAAATAACTTTAGACGCGACCTGCGGGAGTTTTAATCCTGGATCAGTCAAAAAAGGAACTTGAAAAACTCAGGGGTTCTCAAGCCCGAAATCCGAGACTAGTGGATTGTCAGCATTGAATTTCAGGGTATACGGTTTTTAGTTTGCAGCGAGCGTCTTCGACTTTCATTTGCCAGTCGACGCCTCGTTGTGTTTCTGTGACATCAATCGACCATGCTCCGATTTCAGATTGTAGCGTTTCCAGTTCGCCAATCCTTCGCCCGTGAAGGCATTGACGAGTCATGCTGCTTAGTTCGTTCTCAGCAATGTTCAACCAACTTCCGTGCCTGGGCGTAAAACAAAAGTCAATCCGTTGAATGTATTGGCGAGCCTGTTCCGGTTCGTAATCGACTCGCCTGGGATGGTCTTTGGTAGCAGGGATTGGCTGCCGTGTTTCGTTCACCAGTTGCACCGGTTGTTCATCCATGCAAACAACCGGCTGCGAAGGATCGTACGGCTTTTCATAGGTTGCGAACACGTTTTCCATATGAGCCACGAATTCGGCATTGCACTCCGGCGGAATGACCCGGTATTCGATACTTCGTTTCGTGTTCAGGCGGTTTTTTTAAGAGTTTGCCGCACTGTTTCGTGACTGATCCTGTCGCTGATCTCCAGCTCAACAACTTTGCGAGCCAGTAAACGCAACGTCCATTTACCATATCCTTTCGGTGGTTCTCCAAGTCGCATGGCAATGACTTTAGCTTCTCCTTTGCCATCGAGAAGTTTCTTTGCGCCAGCGGTGGCTGATTTTTTTCGATCCAAAGTTTGTTCAAAGCCGAGTTCAACAAATCGTTGCCGGACGTTCTCAACCGTTTTCGTCCGACACGAAAACGCATCGGCGATCCGAGCATCGGTCCATGCCGGGCCATCGGCGTCTGCTCTAAGCAACATTTGGGCTCGACGAACTTTCTGGCCTGTGCCCTTAAGCTTGCCTACAACTTCTTTGCAAATCTCACGTTCCGAATTCGTCAATCGAACGATATACTTCCTGGTACTCATGGTGGAACCCTCCCTGGTTCGAGAATTGGTTCCACAAAGTAGCACCGATTTAAACCATTGAGGCAACCCTAATATCTATCCCTGACAATCCACTAGTTCCCTCCGCACTTCTTGCTGCTTGTGTAACACCTTCGGTGTATTAGTCTGCGGATCAATCGCAACAGTCGAAGTCAGCAGATCCGGAACGTAAGGGCTCGTTAGTCAACATCCATTTTGTTTCGCAGCCAGGCTTTGGCGAAGACCCAGTACCGCTCGGCCGTTGCGGTCGAGATGCCAAGCTGGCGAGAGGCTTCGGCGTTGGTCAGCCCGGCAAAATATCGCAGCTCGACCAGCTTCGCCTTCGTTTCATCGGTTTCACGCAGCATTTCCAGTGCCTCGTCCAGCGCGAGTAATTCGTCATCTGGAATGCTGACCAGATCATCGTCGCGCAGCTGGACCTTTGCATTCTTGCCACCTCGTTTGAGCCTCTGACGGGAACGCGCCGAGTCAACGAGAATTCGGCGCATCGCCGTGGCTGCAGTCGCAAAAAAATGATTCCGGTCATTCCAGTCAACATTCTTGCGGTCGCCAATCAGACGTAACCAGACTTCGTGAACCAGCGCAGTCGATTGCAGAGTATGGTCGGGTGATTCCCGGTCAAGCTGGCGCCCTGCCATTCGGCGAAGCTCTTCGTAAACCAGCGCAAACAAATCGTTCGCCGCGATCCGGTTTCCCGAAGCGGACTCTTGCAGCAGCAATGTAATGTCATGATGTGAGGACGACATTCAGTTCCCTTTGCCTCCCTCGTTTTCGCTTTTCAGTCGCCACGAGATATCGACTGCCTGATGAGGCAATATACCATGGTCTACTACGATTGCCGGTAACATACAATCTCAATCAATTCTCCGATAAAAGAGTTTCTATTGACGGGTAGAAGGCTTGGCATCCTCATTCGGCTGTAGGGTCTCCAATCGCCTCATCCCTTTTTCCCGGTTCTGGCGGATCGAGGCGATAGAATGTCTACATCTTTGTTGTATTCGTCAATTGACATCACATATTGACAGAATCACAGTCCAAGTAGCAATCGAGTTCAGATCGGCATTTTCAGTGGGAGTTCGTTGCCGTTGAACAAGACATTATGAAGAATCTGTTTGTCCAGGCGTAAGTCGGCAACAAGTGACTTACGTCGCCGGCTCTCTTCTTAAAAGACTTCGGAATCCACGGCTCAGTGAAGCCCATATCACCAAACTTCTTTTTTCACCGGTTATTCGACTGCGTCTACCGCCGTTCCGCTATCGCTCAAGACGAATAACCTCTCTCAAGAGCCGTCATGCCGCATCCCGTCGACGCCGAAACGGGTACACCAATCATCTTATTGTTTCGAAATCTCATAGAGCAGTTTCTGTGCGGTGATCTCGCAGTACGAATACCTGACGTCATCGTTGTTCCCGGCAATCATGAGGCTCTGTTGCAAAGTCACTTTGGCCGGGTTGATCTGGCCGTCCTTGATCATGCTTGCCGCAAGCAAATTTAATGCATCGGCAACCTGAATTGCTCCATTGCCGAACGTCCGGCGGTATTCTGTAACCAGCATCTGAAAGAACATGGTGCGACTGGATTGATAAAGTTTAGCCACTTCATCTGCCATCTTGCGATCACGGTCACTCAATTGACTTGAATCGTGGTTGCTATTGAAAAAGACGGGAGTGCCTTCAAATTCGTCAGGAAAATTTCGTCGAAAATCCTCTTCGTAGGCACTCTCGATTCGTTCGCGTTGTTCAGCATTTCGCTCGATCGTTGTCTGGATTCGGTTCAGCGGGATTTCAAGAAGTTTGTTTTGTGGCAGCTGGAAAAGCGGATCGAGTTCATATCCGTAAAGCGCCGGACCGATCGCATACATGTCTTCATCGGTCTCGCCGGATTCGAGATCTTGCGGGACGATTTCACTCGTGACCACGCCGTCTTCGTTGATCGTAATCTCGTCAATAAACTCCTGGGGAACCGAGAAAAACCGGGGGTAGTGTTTTTTTGCGATCCGGAATATTTCGTTCTGGGTTGAGTTTTCAAACCGGTACAACGCGATCGTGTTGGCAAGGTCAAAAAGACGTTCGTCGGCAGCGGATTGAATCTTGATTTTTGCATCTTCCAGTTCTGTCACCGCTGTCTGCAATTCTCCAACGGAGTCTGTCAGCCTTTGGTTCGCGTGATGCGCTTTGATGGCGAAGACGCCGCAGGCGATTGCGGAACTGATCAGAGCCAGCGAGACGATGCAGGCTGTCGTCGCAGCTGTCCGGTGTTTTCGGAGCAGTGTTTTGAGTTTGTAAAATCGAGATGGTGCTGCGGCGAGTACCGGGTTTCCGGCCAGGTACCGCTCGATGTCAGCACCGAATTCATGCGCCGACATATATCGCTTGGTTCGGTCGCGGGAGAGGGACTTCATGACCACCCAGTCCAGTTCGCCGCGAATGTTCATCGGCCGCACTTCGTCTTCATTCGAACCAAGATTCAACCGTGCACGGGCGATTCGAGTCGATGGAGTTTCAATCTGGTAATCGCGAACCGTCTCAACCAGCGCCAACGGGTTTAACTCCCGCAACTTTTCCGGGGCCAGGGGAGTCGTTCCAGTCAGCAGTTCGTACAACAGAATGCCCAGCGAATAAATGTCGCTGCGTGTATCAACATCCGCACCGTTTTTCTCCGCCTGCTCCGGGCTCATGTATTGGGGCGTGCCAACCATCGCCGAAAACCTGGTGAACATTGTTTTGTCGGTCAGCCGGAAACCGATGGCCTTCGCGATTCCGAAGTCAATTACTTTCGGTGTCGGCACGCCGTCGAAGTGAGTGACCAGAATGTTAGACGGTTTCAAGTCGCGGTGAATGATGCCCTTTTGATGCGCGTGCTGGACCGCATTGCAAACCGCAACAAACAGTCTCAGTCTCGCTTCGAGTGGCAGCGGTTTCTCTGCGGCATACTTGACGATTTCCTGACCGCGAACCAGTTCCATGACGAAGTACGGCCGCCCTGCCTCGGTTGATCCAACGTCAAAGACCTGAGTGATATTGGGATGGTCCAGCATCGCCAGCGCCTGACGTTCGGCTTCAAATCGAGCGATCACTTGACGCGTGTCCATTCCGAGTTTGATGATCTTCAGAGCGACGCGGCGGTAGACTCCCTCCAGCTGTTCAGCCATGTAGACAACGCCCATTCCGCCTTCGCCGATTTTTTCCAGCAGGCGGTAGCGGCCGATCGTGTCTCCTGTCGCCTCGGCAATTGTCGCAACGGACGCAACCGGAGCCAGAGTCGCACCAAGCTCGCGGTTCAGGACAAACCCGCCTTGTTCGTTTTTCTGATGGCTGCCGAGCAGGCTGTCAACTTCGGCGCGCAGTTTCGAGTCGCCTCCGCACCGCTGTTGGATAAACGTCGAGCGGCGGTCTTCCGGAAGCTCAATCGCTTCGGCAAAAATGCCTTCCAGGTTGCCGGTTTGTTTTGTTGACATATCAGTCCCTGCGGTCTTTCGTTTCGCAGCTTGCGCCGCGAACCGGTCATAAAAAAATGCTGCCGACACGAACCGCGTCAGCAGCAAAGCTCGATCTGTTATTATACTCGCCGGGTTATCAACGACGCTCTAACAACCAGACGCGTCCTTTGGCGGACAGCGTTTCGTCTTCCTGCAAACCCACAGCTTTCTTGTAGGCTTCGAGTAGATTTTCTGTCGCCTGCATTTCTGCTTCCCAGACGGAATCAAAAGCGTCCTCGTCGAATGCTTCTGCTTCAGGCTCTTCTACCTCTCCGTCGCTCTCTTCCGCATCATCGGTTTCGATTCCGGCGTCATCGGCAACTTCAGCAGGGGCCATGATTTCCGCCGCTTCGAATGAGAAGGCGTCCTGCATTGCATCGGCGGCGGCCTGATAATTTTCATACGCCGCAGCGACTTTTTCGTCACCATCGACCACGCTTTTCAGGAGTCCAACGCTGTAGCAACTGTCGCCGACAACCAGATCGTCGAGCCCGTCGCCGGTTACGTCACCGACAGCAAATCTCAAGTGTGTGCCAACCTGCCGGATTTCTCCGTCATCGATCAGCCGGACACTCGACATATCGGCTTCGTCCTCCGGTGATGTCTCAAACAGAATTTCCGGTGATGCAAAAACAGGTGAGCCCGATTTGCCTGTGTTGCGGCACCAGACGATTTGCTCGTTCACTGTTTCCATATTCGATCCGCCAATCAACAGGTCGTCCAGGCCGTCGCCGTCCCAGTCGTGCATGACTGGTTGAGCGTGAATGAATGATCCGCTCGATTGTTCATCGGACTCCTCGTCTTCCGGTTCATCAAAAGACATCTCGCCGACAGTGGTTTTGTCACCGGCCATGATCGTTTCCCCGTCGGTATCGAATTCCGGCTCGCTCGCTGTGCCGTTGTTGGTGTAGATTCGCAGGCCTTTCATGATACTGCTGGTAATTAGATCCAGATCGCCGTCAGCGTCCCAGTCCCAGAACTCCGCGTGCAATCCGACTTCGGCAAACTTTGTACCATCGGACTTGCTGAGAATTTGCATCGAATCAAATTCGCCGTTTTCTCTGCCGGGATACCAGGTGATCGTGCAATCGTATCCAGCAAGAATCAAGTCATTGTGTCCGTCGCCGTTGAGATCCGCAAACTGCGAACGTGCAGCCTGGCATCACCAGGTCGGGGTTACGACAAACGAACCGTCGGTCGATTTCAGGTAGTCACCTTCGCCGAACACCAATTCCATGTTCTTGTCGTGGTGCTCGCCCCGGTGGAATTTCACTCTGGCGGCCGAGCCAATGCTCATTTGTTCGTCGGAGTCCGGGTCAGATTCATCATCAGCCGGCATGCTAAACTCTTCACAGTCAGTGCCGAAGTTTCCGACCAGCAGATCCAGCGTTCCGTCACCATCGATGTCCGCCAAAGTCGGCGCAGCAAAACGGTCGCTGGACCCGATTGGACCATGTTGATTGGTCATCGGACGGGGCGCTGCGAGTTCTTCCGAGCGGAACGGCTCAGCAGTCGGCGAATGATCACCGGTCGCCTCGTCTCCGTGCGATTCGATCGCTAGAGAAGCAGTGAATTCAACTTTCGCGGGCGGCAGACAGCCCGTTTCGTTGCACATCAGATAACCCACGTTTCCGGTCAGATTAACGGATCCATTTTCTGTTTCCGGAACCGTGAACTGTTGCGAAAGAACTGCTTCTCCCTCGATCCAATAGGCCACATGGCCATCGCTGTAGTTGATTCTGCCAGGAGGAATTGCCGGTTCGCCCGACGCTACAAGTTCGGAATCAGCGAACTCAATTTCAGTCGGTTTGATATCGTTCTTCGATCCGTAGATGTGGTAGCCGTCCGGGACTTCAACGTGAAGATTCAATGTCACTTCCTGCCCGGGGACTGCGGTCTCCGGAACAAACTCGGCCTCGACCGAGATCTTGCGCTGCCACGCGTCCGATGTTTGCGAGTTGAAACAACAGACCGCAACGGCAACAGCGGTTACGAGTGCTTTATAGATCATTTTGGTCGCTACCTGACAGGTGGATATTTCTTGTAACATAGCTAAAACCGTCAACCCGCATCTTAGCTCGGACTTGTTAGCTTAGCTCGGACTTGTTAGCAGGTTTAGCGGCAATCCAGGGCGAAGTCCATCATCTTATTCGATTGGATAAGGGATTCGCCGGATTGTTGCCGGCCGCGTTGTTCCCCTGGTTCCGATAACAGTCCCTAATAGTTGGCCGACAATACGAATTTCAACCAGCGATACAATGCAGTTTCAGCCGAAGCCAAACGAGGATCGACATGACTCAACACAACTGCCCGGATTGCGGCAAGGCAAAAGGCGCGATCCTGCTGGCGTTTGAACGTTCCCGAATCGTCAGCACATTCTGCGTCGGTGCAATATTGTAACGCGGTTCGAGGTCGGGAAACTCCAAACCTTCAAACAATCGCTCGAAGGCAGCGGGAGATGTCGTTAGGGTAAATCGTCCACACATCGATCAGCAGCCTCTATTGTTCATCAGCATTTATTCGCCGAACAGTCGTTCTCTCAAATACGAATACGCCAGCGCCTGCATGTACGCGCGTTGTTTGTTGTTGGCAGCACCGCCGTGTCCGCCTTCGATATTTTCGTAGTAGGAAACGTCGTGCCCCTGAGCTTCCATCAACGCCATCATTTTCCGCGCGTGACCCGGATGAACACGGTCATCGCGCGTCGAAGTCATGAACAGCACCGGCGGATAGGTCGTCGATTCTCTAATGTTCTGATACGGCGAAAATTTCTGAATGAACTCCCATTCATTTTCCGTGTCGGGGTTCCCGTATTCCGCCATCCAGCTCGCACCGGCCAACAGCAGATGATAGCGCCGCATGTCAAGCAACGGCACCTGACAAACAGCTACCTGAAAAAGGTCCGGGTACATTGCAACCATATTGCCGACCAGCAGACCGCCGTTCGATCCGCCTTGAATCCCCAGGTGGTTTTTGCTGGTTACGCCCCGCGCGATCAGGTCTTCACCTACAGCTGCGAAATCCTCATAAGCCCGCAAGCGGTTTTCTTTCAGCGCTGCCTGGTGCCAGCGCGGACCATACTCGCCGCCACCGCGAATGTTAGCGACAACATAGACTCCACCCGGGCTGGTCCATGCCCGGCCGACTCCCGCGCTGTAGTTCGGTGTCAGAGAAATTTCGAAACCGCCATAGCCGTACAACAGCGTTGGATTGGTTCCGTCCAGTTCAATGTTGTCGCCAGCGACCATGAAATATGGAACCTTTGTCCCGTCCGCGCTGGTGGCAAAATGTTGAGTGACCTGCAATCCCTCTGCATCATACATTGGAGTCAGTTGTTTCAACTGTTCGGGCGCGCCGCCGATCTCACCATAATACAGTGTCGTTGGAGTCAGGTAGTCGCTCGATGTCATCCAGAATGCGTTCGACCGGTCAGCATCGACGGGGCTGACGCTGACGGTGCCGATTTCGGGTGCGCCAATCAGTGGTTCGCGTTTCCATTCGTCGCCTTCAGCTGTCAGCACGTAGATCTTGTTCTTAACATCTTCAAGCACGTTCAGAATGATGTGGTCTTTGCAAGGAGAGAATCCGGCCAGCGACGTGTTGTCGGTTGGCTCGAAGACCACGTCGAATTCGCGTTTGCCAGCCATGAAATCATCAAAACCGGTGACCAACAGCGAACCGGCCTGGTAAGTTCGGCTTTCCAGTTCCCAGTCCTGCCGCAGTTCCAGGAGCAGGTACTTTTGAAAAACGCTTTTGTTGGCGCTGTTGGGAGCATCGATTTTGATCAGCTGTTTGGCGTCATCCATCAGGTAGAGTTCGTCATTATAGAACTCCAGGGTCCGGCTGACAAAGTTGCGTTCAAAACCGGGCGAGTCATCATGCATGGCGGCGATGTACATGTCGTCCGGCAGACCATCGTAGACAACTTCGGCATCAGCCAGGTCGCTGCCGCGCCGCCAGAGTTTGGCAGTTCGCGGATAGCCCGACGAGGTCATCGAACTTTCGCCGAAGTCGGTGTAGATAAACACGCTGTCGCGGTCGATCCAGCCGATGCCGCCTTTCGCTTCCGGACGTTCGAATCCGCCTTCGACAAATTGCCGGGTCTTGAGATTAAACTCGCGCGTCACGGATGCGTCCGCTCCTCCGCGCGACAGATCAATCAGAGCCAGATCGTAATCGGGCTTCAATATCGATGCGCCGTCCCAGACCCAGTTCTCGCCTTCCTCAGCTGCCAGAGTGTCAAGGTCCAGCACGGTTTCCCAGTTCGGATCCTCTTTGCGATACTCGTCCAGCGTGGTTCGCCGCCAGATCCCGCGTTCGTGATCCTTGTCACGCCAGAAGTTGTAGTAGCAGTCGTCCGACTTCGAGACGAAGGGAATCCGCTCATCTGAATCGAGAATGTTCAGCAGATCGTCCTGAAGTGTCATGAACAATTCGTTTGATTCGAAATGTTCCTGAGTGGATTTGTTTCGTTCGCGAACCCAGTCCAGTTGCTTTTCGCCGGTCACGTCTTCGAGCCAGAGATACGGATCTTCTTCATCAGTCACGTCGGACACCTTTCTCTCGTCGGATCCCTGTTTGGTCGAATCTGCATTTTCGTTCTGAGCCGCTGTTGAGCCTGCTGAGACGGGAATCAGAATCAGGAATAGTAGAAACACTCGTAACAACATTGATGACTCCTGCCGAAATCGGCGATTGAAAACGGATTCGGGTTCACGGTCACGGCTATCCCCTGAAATCAGCCGCCAAGTATGTTCGCTATCCTATGGCATCGAATATCGGCGTTCAATAAGCCGGATTTGCACGTATTATCTACCACGACTGGTTGCCGCTGGTTTGGGGGATCAATTGTTCGTTCTGGCATCAGGTGAAAATAACTTCGGTAGTGGACGAGGCAACGAGTCCATGCAGGTTTGCATAACGCCGACAAGGGCCTCGTAGCCTCGTCCACTACGTTTCATTCGTTTGTATTTTACCGAACATGTTTTCCGCGAGTTGCTTAGGACACAACGAAAACCGACCAGATACAATGACTGGCGAGACGAAACCGCTTTGCCCATCACCCTGAGGTGCTCCATGTTTTTCCGTACCAATCGTGCCGGCTTGAATGATTCGACAGCTGTAGATCCGATTTGCAAGTTACGGCACTTGAAGACCGGATGATGTTGTCAACAGTTCAGGTATTCCCAGCCGGGACAACCGATGAGGAAATTATTGACCTTGAGATTGACGGTGCCGTCGTACAAACGTGGAGCGATCTCGGATCCGGTTCGTCCAGCCGCGACTTCGTCGAATTGAGTTTTACGACGCCGGATACATTTAGACCGAAGCGCGCGAAGTGGATAACGAATCTCGGCAACACCGCTCAAGCGCTGGTGGTTGACGACTGGAAAGCAGTTGCGTCAGCGGCCCGCTTCGAAGGCAAAGCCGCGCTTGAGGCTGCTGGCCTGACCCGCGTCTGCGCCGACGAGTAAAAAGATCGAACGCGTCATATCGTTCTCGGGCCGGTTGGAGGCGGTGAACGCGAAGGCGGATCAACCTGGCAGAGTTTGCGTCGCGGAAAGTCGCTCGAGTCGCGCTGGATTGAAGGCTGAGGAAACCGGGAGGGCGAGGGATACGCGCTTCCAGCTTGTCGACCGTCGGGAGAACTTCGCAAGACAAGCTGGATGCGTATCCCACGTGCCCGGGCGGATCCGTCTCAGTCGCTGAACAGTTCATCCAGTTTGTCGGACATGTCTTTGAGCCGGATCGGTTTGCCCAGATAGTCGTCCATGCCCGAGGCGAGACAACTTTCGCGGTCTCCCTTCATCGCATGAGCTGTCATCGCCACAACTGGAATGTGCGTACCGCTGACCGCTTCGCGCCGGCGAATTTCGCGGGTCGCTTCCAGCCCGTCCATTTTCGGCATTTGAACATCCATCAGGACGAGGTCAAACCGGTGCTTCTTTTCGAGTTGCTCAAGCGCTTCAAGTCCGTTGACGGCGACCGTCGTGTGATGACCGAGTTTGCCGAGAATCCCGATCGCCAGTTTTTGATTAACCAGATTGTCTTCGGCCAGCAGAATGTGCAGGCTCCGTTCGGGCTCCGGTGGCTTGGACTCAACAACGGACTCCAGGGAGGAGATCTGTCCCGGCTGCGCGCTCAGGGAGGAGACGATGGCGTCGTAGATTTCCGACTGCTTGGCCGGTTTAAGCAGATGCAGGCGGATCCCGATCGACTGTAGATCCGTTGAATCGCTCGGTCGTGCGCCGGAGGTCAGCATGATCACGCTGTCCGGACTCAGTAACGACTTCTCGACAATTTTTCGGGCCAGCATCAACCCGTCCATGTCCGGCATGTTGACATCGGAGATGACCAGTCGAAACTCATCCTGTTCGTCCGCCGCATCGGAAATCGCCTGCAGTGCCGCTGCGCCACCGGATGCCGTTGCCGGATTCATCCCCCAGTTGGTCAGCATATCTTTGAGAATTCGCCGGTTGGTTGCGTTGTCATCAACAATCAAAACGCGGACGCCGTGAACATTCACGTGCGCTCCGTCATTTCCGTTGACAGCGTGTGCATCGTGATCGATTTCCAGAGTCAGCTCGAAATTAAACCGGCTCCCTGTTCCGAGTTCACTTTCGACCCGGATCCGTCCTCCCATCAACTGAACCAGCTGTGAACAAATCGCCAGGCCCAGCCCGGTACCGCCGAATTTTCGCGTGGTGGAAGCGTCAGCCTGCTCGAATTCTTTGAACACCTTGTCCAGATTCTCCGGTGCGATGCCGATTCCCGTATCGATCACCGAAAACTGCAACGTCACTTCATCATCGGTTTCGGAAACGGACTCGATCTCGACAAGGACTTCTCCTCTGCTCGTGAACTTGATCGCGTTTCCGACCAGATTGACAACGATCTGTCTCAGCCGGCCGGGATCCCCGCGAAGAAATTTCGGGACTTTATCATCAACACGGAACGCGGCTTCCAGACCCTTGTGATGAGCCCGGAAACCAAGTCCCTTCATCGTGTCGCCCAGAAACTCGCGAATGTCGAACGTAGTCAGATCGAATTCGAGTTTCCCTGCTTCGATTTTCGAGAAGTCAAGAATGTCGTTAAGCAGCGTCAACAGCGATTCGCCGGAATGCTGAACCATGTCCAGGTACTCGCGCTGGGTCCGGGTCAGCTGGGTTTCCAGCAGCAGATCTGTCATACCGATAATCGCGTTCATCGGCGTGCGGATTTCATGGCTCATGTTTGCGAGAAAATCGCTCTTTGCCCGGTTGGCGGAATCAGCGGCGATCTTGGCCGCCCGCAACTGTTCCCGCTCCGCCATCAGCGCCTGCTCGGCGATCCGCTGTTCGGTAATGTCCCAGAATATCGTTTGAATCCCGACAACTTCACCCTGATCGTTCCGGACCGGTCCCTTCCGCGATGCGAAATAATGCACCCGATCGTTGACGATGTCTTCAAATACGTCTTCGATTACTTCGCCGCTGCTCATGACCTGTTCGTCTTCCAGCCGCGATTCTTCAGCGAATTCATCGGGATAGAAATCGGCAACGGTCTTGCCGATCATTTTCTCCGCACTGGTAGCCATCAGTGACGCAAACTTCTCATTGGCAAAAATGATCCTGCCTTCAATATCCTTGCGAACAAAACAAGCCGGAATACTATGAACAAGCGAGAGAAACAGGGATTCGCTGTCGCGCAAAGAAGCGTTGTTTTGCGCTGGGCCGTCGTGCGGCTGTTCGCCGGTTAGGTCCTGATGAGTCGTGTCGTCTCCGGGCATGATCCGTCCGAATCTGGAGAAGGAAACAAGTTCGGTTTTTACAGCTTAAGCAATTCCCCGAGTCTAATCGATTCCCGGGTCGGAATGTATCCTACAACAGATCCGAAATTATCGAGTACGATCTATGTTAATGTTTTGTTATTGCGTATTAACGAATCCGGCAGACCTGTGGCCGGATTGCCAACGACGACTATTCATTACGACGACATTCGCAAACACCTCCCTTCGCTACCGTACGAAGGCGTAACGATCCGGCATCTGCTGCATCATACCGGTGGACTACCTGACTATATGGGATTGTTCGATGAGAATTGGGATACTGAAACGCCGATCGACGAACGAAAAACAGCCTTCAATAAAGATCTCGTTGAACTTTTTTCCGAGTTCAAGCCAGCGATTGATTTTGGATCCGGCGAACGATACGAATACCGGTTAAGTGATTCTCGGGCATATGATCGAAACGGTTTCCGGCCAGCCGGTCCACCGGTTTTTTCAGGACCGGATTTTTGAACCGCTGGAGATGACCCGCTCGCGGGCCTTTACGCCCGACGATAAATTTCAGCTGAACGAACGCGTTTATGGATTTGTCTACGCTGGCGAGGACCACGTTGATAACGACTGGAACTTTCTCAACGGCATGATCGGAGACGGCGGGCTCTACGCTTCAAAAACAAAAGCGAGTGACCCGAAAACGGATCACTCGCTTTTTTTGCCGATTGTCTGACTCAACAGTGTGACACGACTTTGTCTGACTCAACACCTACGTATTGGAGCGGATGCGTTTGCGGGACTTGCCACTCCCCTTATCGGTCGTTCCATTTTCGTAGTACCGGCCGTAATCACGGTAGTGAGTGTTGTAGTAGTATCCGTATTCGTTGTAGTGCGGATTCTCGTCCATCCCGTTCACTACCACACCGAGGAGGTTTGCATCGACACTGTCGAGGTTGTCGCGTGCCCGCTGAGCCGAAATCTTGATCCCTTTGCGAATTCGCATCACCATATACACGCCATCGATGTACGACGAAATCACCGTGGCGTCGGCAACGGGGAGCAGCGGCGATGAGTCGATGATGATGACATCAAATTCAGCAGTCACCTTGTGCAGAAGTTCTTTGAATTCGCTGGATGTTACCAGTTCGCCCGGGTTTTTTGGTCGGCCGCCGGTTGTCAGAAGGTAGAGGTTTTCCTGGAAACTCCGCTGAACAGATTTGGAAAGCGGAACTTCACCGTTCAACACTTCCGTAATTCCCGGCTCAAGGGCTTCACCCATGTAACGGTGAATTCGAGGGCGGCGGAAATCGGCATCAACCAGAAGCGTTCGTTTCCCGGCCTGAGCGATCGAAATCGCGATGTTGCATGCGAACGTCGATTTGCCGTCACCCGGTGAAGGGCTGGTTACCAGGAACGACCTGTAGCCGTGCGTTGACATCGCAAAAAAGATGCATGTCCGAGCCGCACGAAACGCTTCTGCAGCGCCGGAGCCCGCACGGTGGACGGTGACCAGAGACGTCGAACCTTTGACATCGACCGGACCTTTCTCGGCTTTGATCCGGGGAATGCGCCCGATCACCGGTGCGCCAAGTTTCCCGAAAATCTCGGATGGAGTTCGGAACGACATGTCAAAGCGATCGATCAACAGTGCCAATCCAATGCCTAGCAATGAGCCGAGGAACGTTCCGTAGCCCAGGCTCTTGGTCAGCACCGGCGCGGTTTTGTATCCATTCCTCGGCGAATCAATGACGCGGACTTTGAACATGTTGTAGTCATTGGAAAGCACATTGATTTCCGAGATGCGATCCAGAATCACGCGCGCGGCGATTCGTTTCTCTACAATCTGGGTCCGCAATACGTTCAGCTCAGCGACGTTGCCGGCAATTCTGGTCGCCTTCTGTGTCGTCTCACCGATCTGCCGTTCGAGAACTTCTCTAGCGTGAATCGACCGTTCACGGTCGCGCTGAAGCGAAACGAAATACAATACGGTCCATTGTCGTTCACGGTTGCGCCTCAGTTGTTCCGGATCGGCAGGTTCATCCGCAACCTCCTGGCCCAGGGTCATCGCCTTTTCACGTTCCATCCGGACAAGCTCTTCTTTCCAGAGCTCGATATCCTGCTCGAGCGCGAGCATATCGGGTGATCCGGTTCCAAACGACCGACCCAGTCGCCGGTATTCAAACTGGAGCGACATGATTCGATCCTCCAGCTCACTTATCCGCGTGTTGAGCGGCTGTAGTGTCGCGGCCCGTTCGTGTGTGTTCCCTGCTCCGTCAGGGTTGTTATGGTTGGGATGATGCAAACCGAGATGTTGCCGGCCTTCAATCGCGACGACCGACATCTGGTTCTCGTCACCAGAGCCGGCAGCTGCCCGGAGCATTTTTAAACGCTGGTTGATGTCAACGAGACGGTTGCTGTTTTTTTCCAGCTCTGCAACCAGCTCGTTGTACCGCTGTGTATGAGGATTGACGAATCCGACTTTCTCGTTGTCCATCCGTGCGGTCATTCCAAGTTCTTTGACCAGCTCCAGGTACCGGCGTTCCGCAGTGGAAAGTTCGGTGTCCGTCTTGTGCTGGAATTTCTTGATCAACTCGACCATTTCTTTTCCGACGGCCTGCGAATCCTTTTCGAGAATTTCCTGATACGAATCAACAACCTGATTGAGAATTCGTGGCAGGTCATCCGGGTTCTCGCCAACGGCAGTGACGATCAATGTGTCGTCGTTGTTACTGACGGTCCGCGCCGAAAGCATCTGCTTAAGCGTTCCGACCGAAGACGGTGAATTGGAAAGACTCGACAGCTTGCTGAGCCCGGCATCCGGATTCTCGACTGCGTCACGCAGAACCACTTCGCTGAGCAGCAGGTTCTGATGTTTGGGAATCGAGTTCTGTCTGAGGATCGATTCGCCTTGAACCATTTTGGGCGGTGCCTGGGACCAGATCATCAGCCGCAATGACGACGAATAGACCTCTGGTTGCCTGGCGTAGCTCAGGTAGCCCATTCCTGCACCGAGAATTGCCAGCAGGATGACCACGAATTTCCGACGGAACAACGCGCCCGGTATATCCAGACCTACCGAAGAGAGTGGCTCCTCCTGACGCATGCCATTGAGGTTCGGCATGCCAACCGGCTGGGCAGATTCTCCCGGATAGCGGTTATCAAGTGGAACGAGAGTCATTATTGACGATCAGGGAATGAGGAGTTGCGGGATAGGATCGCGTGCTGAATCTGGAATCACACAGCCGGTGACCTTGAATTACAGACCGGAGATAGGCTAAAGGCAAACTTGCTTATCAGGCAGGGCTGGCATGAGGGAACACCGCGCCTGCCGTGTTGATGTGGTCATAGCAAGGATCCAGCCGGGGTCGTTGTTGTACGCACTTATTCGGTTAGATCGACTGGATTTTGTCTGGAATTTTAGCTGGTTTGCGTTCCAGCGCAATTTCCTGGTATTGTCCTTTGATCTTGATCGGTTAATCGCTTGCTGGCATTCGAATTCAACGGACAAGTAGTTTGTTGCGGTTGGGATGACACTTACGTCTGGGAAAAAGCTGATGCAACCGGCCCCATACGCTCATCCGTTTCCCTGAGCATCCCCGGGAAGGAGTCTACTGTTGGTGAAATTGCAGTTGCGACAGTTGAGCGGAACAAACGTGAACGCTATTCAGACTGAGTCGAGGCGGACTCAAGGAGGTCAACGGATTTCCTACGGTGGATTTCGGCGAGCTCGGACTGCCCGAGATCCGAATAGATCCGGAACAGTTTTTCATGCGTCATCGCATTTCCTGATAGCCCGGCGCTGAGCGCCTGTTGAAATTCGCCGAGGGCTTTTTCATAATCGCCCATTTCAAAATAAACGGTGCCGAGGGTGTCACGGAATCGTGGATCGGCACTGTGGGAGACGACTTCGGTGGCGAGTTCAAGGGCGCGTTCGAGATCTTTGTGTTCGCCAACTGCGAGCATGTAGGCCAGGTTGTTGGCGACAAAAATGTAGCCGGGCATGATGCGGTATGCCTGTTCAACATGCCAGAACGCCTGCTCTTTTTCGCCTTCCTGCCAGAGTATGCTGCTGAGCGTAAAATGAGCAAGAGCCGCGTTTTCTCCTTCGGCAATCGCCTGGATCAGAAGTGATTTCACCTCGACGATTTTCTCCGGTTCAAATTGCAAATGTGCTTTGCCAAGCCGCTCATAGACCTCGGTGTTGTTGACACTGAATTGAAGCGCGGAGTGTAGCATCTCCAGCCGTCTGTTGAATTCCAATGACTCTTCCGTCCGGTCATACTTGTTGACCAGAAAGCCTGACATCGCCTCGCGCAGATTCCGTTCATCGTTCAACAGCAGACCTTCTTTGAGCAGTTTTTCGGCATCGTCCAGTTGATCGGTGGTTGTCAGGATCCTGGCCAGGATGATCCTCGAAACATTGTCAAACGGTTCTGCATCCAGTCGATTCTGAAATGCCAGACGCGCATTCTGGAACGCTTTCTTTCTCTGGAATTCATCGCCGTTTTTCTCGTGAATCAGGGCAAGTTCCAAATAGAGCCCGGCGTTGATTTTGGCAGCACTTTCCAAATTGAAAACTGCTTTTTCCTTTTCGCCAATCCCCAGATAGTACGCCCCCCGGGCAACATACAGCCGGTATGAGTCGATGGACGAGCATTGATCGAGGTGGTGTTTGAGCGTCTTGAGTTTTGCGGGATCAGAGTTGTTTTCTAGATTAGCCGCCAGGTTGATCGCTTTCAGTTCATGGGCAGCCTGCATTCCGGATGCATCGTCAGGCGCAAGCCGGTTGATGATTCCGAACGCACGATCGTCTCCGGTTTGACTCAGCGAAATCGCCCAGCTGTAAAGATCGTTTTCACCCGGATCGGAAGTTGAATTTACGATTCGGCCCCAATAAGTTGCCGCGCGTTCGAAGTTCCCGTCGGTCAGCGCCTGTTTCGCAAGACCCCGGTATTTGTTGTTAATGTTTTCCGCTCGTATCGGCGTTCTTAACGCAGCGGTAAAGATTACAAGCAATACCAGAACGGACGGAACACCCAGCAGAAAGTCGCGGCGGCGTTCGGGCGGAAAAACCGTCATCGCGCGGACCGGCAACATGATCGCTCCGGCAATCAGCACGAAGGGCATCAACAGCAGCTTGCCGAGTCCCGTCAGAACCCTCATCACGATGCCGCGTTGATCCTCGTCACCCTGGGAATGCGAAAATCCGAGCGCTCGAAACGGGATTCGAAAAATGACTTCCAGCAGATCCGAGAGATTGCTGAACAGCTGGACGAACTGGTTGATAATGAAACGCATGATTATTTCTCTGCCGTAACCGGGCTTTCGTTTCCACTTGAGCGGTCATTCCCATAGCGCGGCGTTTTCAGTAGCAGCTGTCTGGATTCCAGAAAAAACACTTTCAGCTGTTCAACCTCGCCGTCGCGAAAACCTCGAGGAGGGATGCACAATACCTGGAGAGTGGATGCCGGAAGGGCGATACCTGACTGCGAAGTATCCGATGACATCCCGAGCGCCATCGAGATGTTGTCTGCCATCTGATTCGCTGCTGAACCAAAACTGAGGTAGCTGGACGAAAACATCGGCGTTATTTCATTTCCGTTTCGATCGATCGATGAAAAGAATACGACGCCTGATTCACCGGTCGCCTTGACAAGGTCGGATCTTGTGTAGCCGGTTGTCTCCGACCCGTTTGGGGCGTTGTCCCGTTTATCCTCGTCCCCGACATCCTCAACGTCGTTTTCCAGCCCGCTGTTCAAACCATAGTTGAAAGTGTTCCTGGCGTTCCAGCCGAGACCGGTGTAGCAGATCGAAAGATCGTGCCAGTTGTCCCAGGGACAGTCAATCGATAGTCTGGCTTCCAGGTCGCCTCGCTGATACGTCCAGATAAAGGAGTCCTCGGCTTGGAGGTTGTGTTCACCACGGCTTTCATGCTGAAAATCGATACGGGTCCATTCGCCGATTGTTTCGGGCAAGTCAGTCAATTTTGGGAATGGCAACCGCTCGGCAGCCACCACCGTATTCCCGAGACCACGACTTTGACGAACCATGATCATGCGGGCGCCGATCAGAAAGATCAGAGCAAATGCCACACTCAATGCTGCCGCCCAGGCAAATGACTGTAGTGGTTGGCTTAACCAGGAGGGCGAACGGTGGTCTCCCTTTGCTGCCGCTGTATCCGCATAAGCCAACTCCGGATCCGGCGAAGCAGGGAAGATTGACTTTACTAGATGATCGACGCTGATTGCCATGAGCAGGATGAACCAGAATATCACGATACCAAGCAACTGGTGACCTGCCCCTTCGGCGACAACATCCGAATAATTGTCGGTCACAAAAACCGCGATCGCGACGCGCAACGCGTTGCCAACGACGACCCAGAAGATCGTTTGCAACACGTTGAATAAATGTCGTGTCGGCGAATACCGGTTGATGAGTCCGTAAATTGCGATTGCGGCAAGCGACGAAAACAGGCTCCGCACACCGCTACAGGCTTCCTCGGTCAGAAACTGTTTCTGCTCCGTGATCAGAATCACGCCTTCGCGAAAATGAACCTGACCGATTCCGTCAAGCATCCAGCTGGCCAGCCGGCTGGAAAGAACCTGGAGTCCAAAGATCAGTCTTTCATCCAGCCGCCCGGGAAGCGGAATGACAAATATCAGTATGCTCAACAGCGGCAGGGCGCGAGTGAACCCGGATCGACCGTGTGCCCAGTAGACCGTCGTTCCTGCCAGCAGCAACATCGATACCGCCCCGACGAAACTGGAGTTCAAGAGCGTGGCAATCGTGACCGTTGCAAGTGTGAATAGAAAAAGGCCCATCGAAAGGACCGCTTCACCTCGTTCTTTCGCAGCGGCGATGTAGTCATGTTTGACGTAAAATAAATACGCAACGACCAGCAGAACCAGCGGAAAGAACTGGTAGTGATCCGCCTTCCACATTCTTAAAGAGTATTCGAATCCGATAGGCACGTGCGCAGCAATTGCCGCGAAAAGAAGCACCCGGTTAGACCTTGATGAGTTCATTCAAGCCAATAGAGATTTGGTCCAGAGAGAGAAAGCGGTGTTGGAGGCGAGTCATCCAGTATAAACCAATGAGCGACTGCGACTACGCCCCGAATTCGCGTGGTCCGATCCGGGACCCGGAAAAGTTTATCGTGATCACCCTGTCCGCTCATTCTGCCCCGCTTGGATTTGAGCGGTTCCCGGTTCCCGGCCCGGTTTTGAAAACACGGCTGCCTGCCTTGAGCAATGTCCCGTCGGCGACGGTTACGCCGGGGCCAACGAAAACCATCGCGGCAATCCAGCACCCGCGCCCGATTTCAACGGGCCCTGTTACCAGGTCGAACGTTTCTGTCCCGAAGTCATGCGATCCCGTGCACAAAAACGTTCGTTGCGAGATGCAGGTGCTCTCGCCAATCGACACATGGTCCAGGCTGAGAATGATGACGTCCTCGCCGACCCAGCAATGATCGCCGATTGCAACACGCCACGGAAACGTGATGTTCACACCCGAACGAATCACAACTCCGCGGCCGACCGTTGCGCCGAACATCCTCAGCAGCATTCGACGCACTACAGATGGCAGGGGAAAATGAAGCTGAAAAAAGAATGCCTTGACGATCATCCAGACCAGTTCCTTGATCCGCCCGGCCCCGCGGTCGAAATCCGAGTTGTCAAATCTAGAGAGATCGATAAAAGGCATGGTTAGATAGAAAGACCAGGAAGTGCTTGTTCGTAATTCACGATCAGGAGTTTGTTGGAACGATCCGGGAATATCGGAGGTGCGAGCAGGCTACCGGGCGGCGCGTCTTTGATCAAACGGTCCTGCTTGAATCAACCGCAATTCGTTCGCTGACTTTGACGCCTGTCTCAAGCGAGATCTTCGCCGACCATGGAAGATTGGCGGTAAACCAGTTCACGCATGACGCGAGTCCGTCGTCGATTCCGACTTGCGGTTCCCAGTTGAGCAGATTTCTTGCCTTGGAGTTGTCAGCCCGGGTCGATTTCATATCAGCCGCATGTTCCGGAACGTACTGGACGTTTGCTTTGCGATTGAGAATCAATTCAATTCTCTCAATGATTGAATTGATTGAAACCGGTTGATCGCCCCGGCCCAGGTTAATGATCTCATATCCGACATTCCGTGTCGCCGCGATCGTTCCGCGAGCCACATCATCGACGTGCGTAAAATCTCGCGATTGATTTCCATCGCCATAAACGGTGATCGGGTCCCCGTTGTAAACTGCCTGTATGAAACGGAAGTAGCTCATGTCCGGTCGCCCTGCAGGACCGTACACGGTGAAATATCTGACGACGGAAACGTCGAAGTCGTACAAGTGGTGAAACGAATACGCCATCAGTTCAGCTGCTTTTTTTGAAGCAGCATAGGGAGAGATCGGTTCGTTGACAGGCGACGATTCCGAGAACGGCATCGGCTGACCTGCATACAGGGACGACGTCGAGGCGAGCACATACTTGCTTGCGCCGGTCGCCTGCATTGCTTCGAGCAGATTCAAGCTGCCCGTCGAATTGGTTGCGAGATAGACGTGGGGATTCTCCATGCTGTAGCGCACCCCGGCTCGTGCAGCAAGATTGATCACCGAATCGAACCGGTGTTCGGCAAACACGCGTGACAGGAACGGCCGGTCAGTCAGATCCCCTTCGAAAAATTGAAATTGCGGATAACTGCTCAGCTGTTCCAGTCGATGGCGTTTTAGCGACGTGTCGTAGTAGTCGTTGATGTTGTCGATTCCGATGACCCGGGTTTCAGCATCGACTGCCAGCTGCGCAATGACATGCGAACCGATGAAGCCTGCAGCTCCGGTGACAAGGATCGTTGTTTCAGCCATGAAGATTGGTTTCCGGATGGTGTTTGATCGTCAGCCTAGTTTCGACCTGGACGATCGGCAATAGTGTAGGCCGGAGTGCGTCGTGTTGACACGAATCCGGCATGGCACGGCTAGTCAAAACGGACGGTTTCCGGAACGGACGATTTGCCGAGCATCCATTGGTAAACGTCGGCCATCTGCTTCGCGACGGTTGGCCAGGTGAACTTTTGTGTGACGAGTTCCCGCCCATTGCGGCCCGTTTCAATTAGTTCGTCTTGTTTCATTGCAAACAGCGTCCGCAGAGCGGATTCGATGCCGTCCACACCGGGGCGGCACGTGATCGAAGCCTTATGGTGAACGCCGTCAGGCAAATTACAGGCGGTCGTGATCACTGCGGCGCGCCCGTAAGACCAGGCCTCAAGTACTGACATTGGCAGCCCCTCACTGAACGACGGCAGGACAAACGCATCACAACTTCGTAGCAACTGTTGCTTGTTCCGGTCGAATTGCGGGCCGACAAAATCTACGTCCCCGGACAGGCCAAGCCGTAGAGCCTTGGTTTCGAGATCCTGCTGATGATCCTGATCCCAGCCAGCGATTGTTAACTGCCAACGATTCCGCTGGTCGACATTGAATCGACTGAGTGCTTCAAGTAACTCTGAGAGCCCTTTTTTGGGATGGATTCTTCCGATAAACAACAGTCGTTTTTTTCGTACCGTGAAATCAGTGGCAACTGCACTGCTGACCTCGTCAACAACCGGCCCGGATAGCGGTTCCGGCACGTCAACTGCATTGGGAATGACGCAGATCGGATTCTTGAGTCCGAATGCCCGAATCGATTCCGCTTCCGAGTCACACAGCGCGTGAATGCAGTCCGCGTCGCGCAAATGAGCGTTCTCGTACAGCCGGCCAGCGAGTTTCTTTTTCCAACGGCTGTTCCGGACAGCCCACGGGTCCAGCATCCCGCGCGGCGAAATCAGATAGGGGATTTTTCGCCCAAGCGCCGTTTGTCGATTGACCCGGGAGTGGTACATCCAGATTCCGTGGATATGCTGAATGTCGGGCGTGCCAACGAGCGGTGTGACTTCGCGCGAATAACTGATCGTTGCAGGTCCCTGAACTTCGTACGTCTCGACTTCTACAGGGTTCCACTTAGCTAGATCCTGATCCGAGAACTCGTCGTGCGGGCCAATGACCCTGCACCTGACGCCCGAGTGAATCAGGTTTTTTGCTAGTGAGCGAACACTGAAAAACAGACCGCCCGCTTTACGGGAAACAGAAAGCGTAAGGAAGAGCACCTGCATCTAGGAGTCACCGTCCCTGAAATGGTCCGTCTCTGAATCAGCGGATTCGATTGTTGACTCCGGTTCGAATCCTGTTTTCTGTAAAACGTAAATCGCCTCTGATCCTCTCGTTCCGGAACGAATTGCAAACCGTTGTTCCAGATAGTGCCCCAGGCCGGGTGCCACGCGATCAAGAAATGGAAAATCGAAACCGTAACGCTCGCGCACCAGGATGTTCAATCCATTTTCCTCTGCGGCCTTTTCAATTTCCGAATGATAATAGTGCCGGATCGCATAACCATGATTGCGAACATGCCTCTCTTCAGACAACCTGCGCGTCATTCGCACGCCCCAGTGGTCCAGCAACGTGGTCTGAAACAGGAACTGCCCGCCTGGCTTTAACAGGTTTACCGCAGTCGAGAACATCTCTTCGAGCCGCCCGACATGTGCGATCAAACCGATACACATGACAACGTCGCAGTTCGATCGACCGGCCGAGTCCGGCAAATCAAACACGCCTGTATTTGAAAACTCCAGACTTTTTCCGGGCAGTTGTGTTTTGAGCAGATCGCGGGATCTGTTCAACATTTCCTCGGACAGGTCGTTGATTACCGCGGAATCAAATTCGCCCGACTTCAGCACCGCAAGTGTGACTTCACCGGTGCCCGTCGCACAGTCGAGCAAACGTCCGCTCAGGTTCTTCGTCAGTTTCGCAATGATGTCGCGACGGCTTCGGAAACGATGACCGGCTCCAGTCCGGACCGAGTCGTCGAACAAATCAGAATACGTCGCCGAGCGATCATCAAAATGCGATTTGACCGTTTTCGGATCGGGTTGTTGTCCACTCATTCCAGGGACAGCTCCGGAATCGTCCGGATTGCCGAAAGCAAACCGGATGCAAACTCGTCAGTTGAGAATTCAGTGTTGATTTTCTGAAGCGACGCGTCTCCCATTTTTTTGAGATCGGCGCGGGAGATGTCAATCAGGGCACGGGCTAAATCGTCAGCGCGATGCGGATCGAACGAGAACCCGTTGACCCCCTCATCCAGCAGCTCCGGATAGCACCCGCATGTGTTTGATAACAGAACCGGCAAACTGCAAGCCATCGCTTCGTTCACAACCAGACCCCACTGCTCACTGATCGCAGGATGCGCAAACGCATCCGCATACGCGTACCAGGTTGGAATCAGAGAATATTCGACGAATCCAGGCAGGTGAATTCGCCGTTCCAGTTTCAAACGTACGATTTGATCCCCGATTGATTTTTCCTGTTCCGGTGTGCCGCCGCCCAACACGACAAGATCGTAGTCCGCTTTCATTTTTCCGGAATTGATTGCGGCTGCAAATCCATCAATCAACATGGACAGGTTTTTCCTCGGCAGGAATCGGGTCGCCGCTAGAAAATAAGGCCGATCCGGCAAGCCGTCAGGTCTCGAACCCGGTTTCCCGCCCCGCGCGGTTTGCGCCGAGCGCGTAAAATGTTGATTGTCAACGACGTCATACCCTGTAAATATTCCAGTCTGATCCATGCCCAGTTCAATCAGGTAGTCACGGTGTTTTTTTCCGCCAACCAGTGCCGAGTCAAACTTGTTGACACAGTAGTGTTTCTTGACGAGTTCTATAAGAAAGTTCCTAGGCGAGTCATCCTTTTTCGATTCGCTCATTAGAATCAGGCGGCAATGATTTTTTCGAGCCCATCTGATCGCGATCCTGGAAAAATCGTAGCCCCAACCTGGAATGGCGATCACATCCGGTTTGAGTTCCCGCAATGCGCTGGTTAGCAGGTCCGGATCGCCAACAGTCGGTTGCGGATCGTTTCGAAACGGCATCAGCGTTCGAATGTATCCCGGCCGTTTGACATCTCCCCAGGGATGCTCTTCCGTGCTGCCGGCAATTTCGATTCCGCCGAGTGTCCATCCATTGGCATCACACATTCTTTTTGCAGCGTCAAATCGCGCGAGGTGATAACCGCCAAGGTTGTAAAAGAGAATACAGACGTTCAATGAATGCTCAAATTCGAAAACGGAATCAAATCATCAACAATATTTTCATCTTCCGGCACGCGCAACCCCGGCTCCTTGTTTTTGCTGGTAGTCCAGATACAGCACGATCGTGTAACCGAAAAAGAAGGGATAAAGGACCAGCAACGTAATATCGCGACCGCAGTTGAAAGTCAGCACCAGTCCGATCGCATAAAGCGGCAGGTGCCAGGTGCTGCCTGCGTGCAAATCGATTCGCGCGAGCAAGATCACCCACAGCGCCATCAACAGCCCGGCCGCGATCGGACCAATGAACGGACCGAAATTATCCACTCCCTGACCGATCATCCCCGTCGAAATCGAAGCACCTACTCCTGCCTGGTCGTCGGCGGCTCCGGACCATTCCTGGCCTCGGGCGATCGCGTAATCAATTCCAATCATCGGCTTGCCCGACCAGATCGCACGGGGAACCGGATTGACTGCCTCGGCCAGATATCGCCGGCCCCAGTTCGGCGAATATGTTCCTTCTTCCATTAACCGGTTTAGCCAGCAAAGCTCCTCGTACATATTCAAGCCGGCATGTTTGGTCTCAGTATCAATGATGTCCGATGTTTCGCTGTTGAAAAAATACTGCGCGACATTCTGCTGGCGGTTGCGCGCCTCCATTACGAACCGCAACCATGTGTCGCCGACGAACAATGCTAAAAGCAGAAGGATGACTTTCACGTAGATCGGCCCTCGAAACCGTACACAAACCCAGGCGATAATTCCCGGTGCACAGGCAGCCAGCATCGTGTTGCGCGTTCGATTGAGCAGAAACCAGGGCCATGTCATCAGACATCCGAAGAATCCGCAGGTGCGGACCCAGCGGTTCCGTGAGAGTGCCGCGACCAGCCCGAATCCGGCCGCAACCAGGACATGGAAATTTGTCGCCAGCGAGAACACGGCGGACAACGGCCCGCTGCCGATCCGCCCGCGCACAAAAGGATTGACTGGATTGCCAACAAACGGAAACGCAAACCGGAACGCATCTTCACCCGCATTGACGAATGCCAGAACGATCAGCCCGATCCAGATTCCCCAGCTGATTTTTGCAAACAAGCCGAGCGTATTTTGGATCGTCGATTGATTTGCTCCGTGTTGATATAGCTGAAAAATACGGCTCGGGCTGCGTTCGCAATCCCGGTTGATGACTGGATGCAACAGGGCAGTGCCTGCCAGCAACGAACCGCCGAAAAACGCGACCTGTATCCAGGCGGTCGAAAGCGTGGCAGGCGTGAAAACCATCACGTGGTTGTCTGCGTAATCGTTGTAGAAAACGTCGCCGATATACCAGAACACGACCGTTCCAGTTACGGCCAGCAAAGGCAACCCGGTCCCGCGACGAATTTGCGTCACGGCATAGAGCATCGCTCCGGCCAGCACCGCCACCGCCACCCAGAACTCGATCGGTAATAAGTCTATTGTCGACAAGGAGCTATGTTGATTTGTGAGGAACCGCGAAACAGGCCGAATTCACGCAAATGTACTGCTGCATGTTTCTAGATGTCAGTCCTATGTCTACGGAAATCTCTTTTCGTGTCTTTAGTCTATTTCGTGGTTGATAGTTAACAGATCATCCGCAAGATCATCAATCGTTCTCAGCGTTCGTTCTTGTTCATTCATTCCGCGAACGACACTCCGCCCCAGTAATGTATCAATTCCGCTAACGATCGAACCTTCAGAGACATCCGGCAACACCAATCCGTCAACTCCGTGGCGAACGACGTCCCCGCAAAACGGTGACGCCACGATCGGCAGACCAAAGGCTGCTGCCTCCAGCAGCGTAATCGCGAATCCGTCGGAATGAGTCGGCAGAATAAACACATCTGCATCACGGTAGTATTCGACCGCCGATTCGCGTTCGACCTGCCCGATGACTTCGACATTTTGACAGCCGGCCAATCGTTGCATTAATACAGTGTCGCCACCACCCACAATTGTCCAGTGAACCGGTCGATCAGAGAGCGAATCGATCGCCGCCGCCAGTTCGATTACACCCTTGCGCGCGATTACCTGGCCCAGATACAACATCCGCAACGGTCGCGTCGTATCAAATGAGTCAGGGACCGGCTCACGGGAAACGGTGGTTGAGTTCGAATTTCCAGGCGTTTGATAGGCAAGTGGAACGACAACAATTTTTTCGTCCGATAAACCGCCACCTACGACCAGTTCTTTTGACCATTCTGAATTCACGAGGATCAGATCCGCAAGATCGCATTCATCACGCCACCGTTCCCGGTATTCCGTTGGCGGCCGGACGGTCAACGGCGCTCCATGTTCGGCTTCGATCCGATTAACCAGTTTAATCTCTTCCGGTCCGGGGTCGATTTGACCGAGTACCGTTTTGCAGCCGTGGCGCCGGGCTTCGGCGAAGATTTCTTTCGCGGCGTAGCTGTAGGCAAACACGACTGGCGGCACGGTCGAGTTTCGTTCGTCCTTATGCAGTGCGTCCACTGCGTTGAGTTTCCCCTCCGGAGTTTTTTTTGTTGAGTGAGAATCGGGCCCTTGAGGATTAGATTTGGCAGGCTTGTCCAATAACATGCGCAATGTGTTCACCGCATGTTTCTGAAACCAGTCATTCCTCTCGATCACCGTTTGCCATCCGGATTTGCGCTGCAACCGCGCCGCCGCTTCAAACACAAGAAACGATTTGTTGAACGCGTGGACATCCGCATTAACCAGTTCCGTTTCGAATCGCGAGCGCATGATCGCTCCGGTCCGCCCCGGTATTTTCCCCAGCGTCGCATCCGGTGTCGTCCAGACATCCGTCACGAGCGAGCCAAGCAGACCCCGTCGCGCGAGCGCACGCGGAATCGCGTAGTGCTCACGGGCACCGATCTGAAAACAGATCCAACGAGAATTATTGATGCTCATTGAATTCCCGATATGCGGTAGATCAACTGTCGAAGTCCGTTTGTTTTCCGTTCGGTAATCAGCGATACGCAGAATGAGACCAGGAACGCAACCACGACCATCAAAACGAACACTCCAAAGCTTTTCGGCGTCAGATCGAGTCGATGCAAGTTCGAACTGGCCTGCATCAACCAGGCGACTCCAAACAACAGCACGGGAAAATGAACCAGATAGACCGAGTAGGAAAAATCAGCGAGGAATTTTGAACTTCGGGCGAACGGCAAGACCCGTTCGCCGCCGCTCAATCCGTGAAGCATCAATCCGAAGCCGGCACCGAGTAGAAAATGGGGTACTAATGGAATGGTAATAATCTCCAGCCGCATTGTTGCCAGACCTGCGCCAAAGATCGCAAGTCCGACCGGCCAGGGCACCATCGAACGTCGGTTACCGATCCAGCACAAAACGCCGATCAGCCAGACTCCGAACAGAATCAGGATATAACGCGTCACCAGCGCACAGATTCCAACAAGCAAAACAACTGAGACAAAACGAACAATCGGCGAACCGCGCCACGCAAACAGCGCCAGCGGAAACAACAGGTAATACCACCATTCATGAGCGAGGCTCCAGAGCGGACCGTTGCTCCCGAATGTTTCGACCGTGATGTCCTGAAGCATCAACAGGTTGCCGGCAAAATGTTGCGGCGTGACACGGGCGTTAACGCTCTCGGGCAGCACGACTATGTTTTCGGTTGTTTTCCCGTCGTACATTCCAGTCAAGGCGAACAGGTTGGTCCCCGTCAGGTCCAGTGCTCCACCGATTACCAGAGCCGCGACCAGAACAGCGAACAAACGGCTGGTACGGTCAGCCAGATATCGTCGCCATTCAAATCGATCTTCCTGCCACAACTTCAGCGCCTTGCCGCCAACGAGAAACCCGCTGATCACAAAGAAGATGACAACCGCCTCGTGTCCGAACCCGGTCAGGAAGTAAAACGCTTTGTGGATCAATGTTGGCTGTTGCAGCGAACCGTAGTCAACGAACAGCAGGTTCCGTGCATGTTCAATGACCACCAGCGCAGCCGCCACCCAGCGGGCAACATTGAGGAAATCAGATTGGCAGCGGGAGATCACGTGCTGTTGGCTGGTGTCGGATTTTTCAAATTAGAAACGGCTTGAAGTCGAGCTCATAAACCAGATCTTCGTTTCGTTTGCCGATCGGTTTAGCTGGAACTCCGGCGACGATCGAAAACGGTTCAACGTCTTTGGTGACCACTGCGCCGGCAGCGACGACCGCTCCTTCGCCGATTCTAACGCCCGGCATCACGATCGCCCGATAGCCAATCCAGACCCGGTCGCCAATTGTCACGTCACCACCCTTGTCGTCAAAATCGGGCGACTGCGAATCATGCCCGAGCGTCAGAATGGCCGCTTCCGGTCCGATCGAAACACTGTTGCCGGTTGTGATGTTGAATTTTCTTCCATCTAGCAGACAGCCGAAATTTATCACGTTGCAATTGCCCAGCGACACCCGTCGTCCATTCAGAAAACGGCAGCCCATTTGCACATTAGTTTTTCGTCCCCGGTTGAGCAGGTACAACGAAAGATATGATGTGCGCAGCCAGTGAGCAGGGACGAACGTTAGCAGCGCGTTGTAGCAGTAGGCGAGAACCGCACCGGTGAAACTCCTAAATGTCATTCAATTACTTTGACCTAAGAGTTCCGAAAAAAATTTGCGGCGTATATTGATGAAGTGAAGCCGTTCACCATTTGAGACGGCACTGGCAAGTGAATTTTTCGAGCCACCTCGATCAATTGCAAGACCTTATTCAACAACCTGTTTCGTGATTGCATAATATTCGTTATACGATCAGTCGAGACGGCGAAACGCATCCAGTACGATTGAAGCGTTCTGACGCCATGAGTTTTCGACGGAAAATCTATTCCAATCGGGGCTGAGAGGCTTGTTCAGAAGTTGTGAAATACCTGCCTCGATGTGAGCTGCCGAGTCCGGTTCCACCCAAACACCAAACTCATATCGTTCAATTGATTCTTTCAGTGGTCCCGGACCGGATGAAGCGATACACGGTTTCTGATAGTGAATGCACGTGGAAAGAGCCGCACTTGCTGATCGAAAGTCGCTGCTATAGGTAAGTGCAATCAGATCTGCAGCCTCGTGAAAAGTTCCGACTTCTTCGTCGTTAATAAATCTCGTTTCAAAATGACATCGTTCGCCTGCGCCAAGTTTCTTCGCAAGGCTCTGATAATGCGCTGCAGGCTTCTGACCACTCGATTGTTCGGAACCTGCAACGATTAGATGCAGATCTGGATTTCCAGCTATTGCCTTGATTAGCAGGTCAAGGTTCTTACCGTCACGAATGTGCCCGAACGAAAGTACGACTGTCGATTCATTAGGTATTCCCATTTCGTCGCGCAATTGCCGTCCGGTTCTCTTATGGTCAGGAAACGGAAAAGGGCCGATCGGAAGTGAAATCAATTGAGCGTCTCCAGCATCTTCGACCACACTCGTTGGTCCGTGCACAAATCCGAGGTCAAGAAACGAAAACGCAGCGCGGATCGATCGGTTGTGCCACCACCCGGGGCCAACAACATAGTCCCTGACAGGATCGTGAATGATTGATCCGATGTTCCAGCCTTGTTGGGACAGTTTGCGAAACGGTCGACACCAGAATGGCGCGAGGTACTCAAAGTATCCACCAAACAGCACGATTCGTTCCGGTCGCGATTGGACAAATCGTGCAAATGAACGCGCATTGCCAACCAGGTTGCCGGCGAATAACAATCTTCTTACCAGACGATTACTGACAACTCTGGGTTCTTTCCAGAGTTCGATAAATTCATAACTAGCGTTGGAGCTTTTTTCATTGCCAGCAACGCCGACCATCGCAACATTTGCTCCGAGGTCTGTCATGGCATTCGCCTGGCAATGCAAATAGTCGCAGATACCGCCATACCGTGAAGTGTTGAGGATGATAAGGTCCATGCCGGAGTTTCAGGCGATGCCAGCCATTTGTTTGGATTCGGCAAGAACTAGATCCATCACCTCGAACGCAGTTCGCTGATATTTCCAGCCGAGCTTTTCCCGAGCCAGATCATTGGTTCCGTAAATATCAAGGATGTCATTGGGACGGAACAAGCCGGGATCGATTGTCATTCTTTTCAAATCGACGCCGACTCGACCAAAAACATGTTCAACCAGCTCCCTGAGGGACACCGATTTGCCGGAACAAATCAGATAGTCGTAGGGTTCGTCCTGTTGTAACATTCGCCACATCGCGTCGACATAGTCAGGTGCAAAGCCAATGTCACGACGGGCTTCCAGGTTTCCGAAGCTAACCGATTCCTGCTCTCCTGAATGGATCGCGAGCACGTTTCGAATCAGCTTTTTCGTAAAAAAATGTTCACGGCGAAGAACCGACTCGTGATTGAACAGAATCCCTGATACGACAAACAGGTCATAGGAATCGCGGTAACAACTGACCGTCTGGTGAGCAGCGACTTTCGAAACGGCATAGGGGCTGACCGGGTGAAAAAGCGTGTCTTCGGAAATCGGCAGGTTCTCAACGCGTCCATACATTTCACTGCTGGAGGCATGATAGAACCGTGTCGCCTTTGCGATTGTCCGTATTGATTCAAGAATGTTGATCACAGGTCGAGTGTTCACATGCATCGTCAGCGCAGGTGAGGCGAAAGACTGTGCGACGCTGCTCTGTGAGGCCAGGTGATAGATCTCATCCGGCTCTGCTTCCAGAATAATCCGCTGGACATCCGTGAATGAAAGCAGATCACACTGCCTGAGTTCCAGCTGCGAAAGCGCCCCAACGTATTTCAATCCGGAGAGATTCGAATTCCGGCTCTTGTCGAGCATTCCAAAAACACGGTAACCTTTGTCGAGCAACAGCTTGCTTAGGTATCCACCATCCTGTCCTGTGATGCCTGTGACTAACGCAGTCTTCATTTCCATTGGCACTGTAGGTAGTTTTCTGCCGAATTGTAATTGAGTGCCACAGCTTGCCTTCCGGTCGCATCCTGTTTCAATGCAGCATGGTGTTCACCGCAGTAATTGATTTTGTCGAGGAGGTCGCCGGCATTGCTGTCTTGCACCGTCACTCCACTGCCGAATTGTTCAAGTGCCTGGCTGAGCCATGTATTCTCGGTCACAATCATCGGGATGCCCGAACAGGCGGCTTCAACGGCAACGCCTGAAATTCGGTTGAAGTAGACTTTGCGACGATACGGTAGAACCAGAAAATCTGCAGATGAAAATTTCGCGGTATACTCCTCATCGGAAAGCGTCGATTCGAGCAACTCAACTCGCGGATGATTCCGCAATGCATCCTGAATCTCAACACGGTTGCCGTCGTAGTCAATTGTCTCTTGGCTCCATTGAACGATAAACCGGGCGGTGGAATCCGGACGATCCTCGAAATGTTTCAGGATTGCGGTCTGCAGCAGATCGATCCCTTTGTCAAAATACGAAACTCCCAGCGTGACAAACGTCGGACCATCAGCCGCGTTGTTGTTGATTCCCTGATTCAACGGGGTCGACTGCTGTTCGAGATTTAACGCCGCACCCGGACTCGGAAAAACACGAAACGGAAGTTCCGTTAGTCGTTCGTACTCACCACACGTCACTTTGCTGTCGCCGCACAAGATTACCTGACCGGATTCGACATAGGGCTTAAATGAGCGAACGAGTCGTCGCATCAGATTCGAGGATCGTTTAAACGAGTAGTCGGTAAAGTCGTCGTTGTAGACGGCATGCGAGTTAAGCAGAAAAATCACCAGGCGTTTGAATCCGGAGTTCAGCTGTTTCCGGCAAAGCCGTTTCCAGGCCATCAAATGGTAATTCCGAACCGCCGGTAGCAGCACGCAATCCACAGGTCCGATCTGCTTGAGCAACCGGCTGACTTCCCGATAGGTAATCCAGTTGTGTTCCAGGATCCCAAACGCACGGCCGAGCCTTCCTCGCGAGTTGTAAATGTCGGACCAGTTGTTTCGTGAAAAGACGGGATGAACATCCATTTCGTCACGGATCGCGGGAACGATCCCCTGATTAGCAGCGACGACAACTTCAGCCCCCGCGTTCTGATTTATCTTGCGTATCGCCTTGATCCATGAATAGAAGTGAGCGTTGTAGTCGATCAATCCTTCTTCGCAGATTAATAGCCGCTTGCCCGTTAGGTCAAGAGTTTGACTTTCGTCAGACGATTGCACAGTTAAGACTTCAGAAGGTGAGCTCAAGAACCGTTCCCCGTTTGATTCAACGATTCCATCGTGGCCCGGATTCCGTCGGCAAGTTTCGTTTGCGGTCGCCACTCCAGTTCTTCGCGAACATTGCTGGCGTCCAGTACGCGTCGTTTGGCTCCGACAAAACGATCGGTGTTGTAGTTGATCTTTCCAGTGAACCCGGTCTGTTTCTGTATCTCTTCGGCCAGTTCGCGTATCGACCAGGCTTTGCCCATTCCCAGATTCAGCACCGGCGACGTCGCGTTCTCCGCAGCATCAATCACACCGGCAACTGCATCGTCCACATATAGAAATTCCCGTTCCTGGGTTCCATCACCCCAGACTTCGACTTCTTCATCACCGGCCGCAGCAGCGCGTGAGAATTTGCCAATCAGAGCACCCATCACATGCGATGATTCGAGAAAGCTGTCCCCCGGTCCGTAGACGGTCGAAAGCACACAACTCGTTGCCGACAAACCGAATTCTTTGCAGTACGCTTCCTGCCCGATCAACAATGCTTTTTTGGTGAAGGCGTACGCGAACAAATACGGCTCCGGCTCCGTGCCATATAGCTCGGTTTCCGGATGCGGTTGATCATGATCGGGATACATACAATAGGAAACAACGCTTGTGAAACGGGCCGCCGGAAAGAACCGCTTCCACGCTTCCAGCGAATTCAGATTGATCGCCATGTTCGCGTGAAACTGAGTCGCGGGATGAGTCGCCGGCCAGCCTCCCGCTTTGTAAACCGCAGCCAGATGAAAAATGTGATCGCAATCAAACGTCCAGTGATTACGCTCGAACCAGCCGAACGTCGATTCGCGACTGACCAGATCGCAGTCGCGACTGCTGACGGCAATCACCCGACCTGTATCTCCGATCCGCTCCTGCAATACTTCGACCAGACGGCGTCCGATAAAACCGGTACCTCCAAGGACGATGATGTTTTTCATGCGATCACCACTTCCTGTTGATCTTCGCCATGATGTCCATCACTTAGAGTCACCGAATGCCCGCCCCCGGATGAAATTACACGCACGTCAGGATTGGGCACAATGAACTTGCCGCCCGCATCCAGAAAATCACGATACTTGTCCATAAAGAAATCGAGAAAGTTCCAGCTGAGCACGAGAAAGTAATCGGGCGACTCGGTTTGCTGTCGCTCATCTTCGATAGGGATATGAGTGCCGGGAGTCAGCTTGTTGATTTTGAACTCGTTGATCTCAACCGCTTTGGTGATCAAGTCCGGACCGACGTTGCAGAAATTCAGCAGAGTGCTTCCTTTGAGCGGCGCACCAAGCGCCCAGATCTCATTGCCGTCCGCTTTCAGTTTTTTCAACAACGCCTGTAACGCGGAACGGTTGCTGCCCACACGTGTTGCGAACTCGTCATAGGTTGCCGTCTCAAACAGCCCGGCCTTTTCCTCCCGCTTGATCCACTGCTCGACTGAGGGAGCGGTTGCGTGTTCATTCGCGTTTAATCCGACGTAAGCGATAAACGATCCACCATGAACGTCGACATGTTCGACATCAATGATGCGCATTCCGTGTTCTTCAAACAGGCGTTTGAGCGGTTTGATTGAATGGATCATCGTGTGTTCATGGTAGAAATGGTCGAACTGGCATTTTTCGATAACGTCCTGTAAGTTGACGCACTGCGTGATGAAAATCGTTTCATCATTCATCACGGTAACAAGCCCGCGGATAAAGTCGTGAATGTCCTGGATGTGGTAGAAGACGGCGGTTGCAGTGATGATTTGTGGTTCGAGATGCAGTTGCTTCAGGGCACGTCCTGTCGCCTCATTCCAGAATGTCTGGCAAACCGTTGTGCCTGCTTCACGACAAAGCCGTCCGGTTAGCCGTCCGGGATCGACACCCAGCACGCGCATGTTCTGCCCCTGGAACTTTCGTAGCAATGTGCCGTCGTTACAGCCGATATCGACGACCATAGAGTTGGCTGGGATCCGGAATCGTTCGACCGTCCTCGCTGCGAGCCGGTCAAAGTGATCGACGACCGGCATGTTGATTCCAGTGACGTAGGGGTGATTCGAGAACATGAATTCCGGCGATGGAAACTCTTCCAACTGAACCTGCCAGCAGGATTTGCAAACCATCATTGCAAACGGAAAAATCTGTTCGTTGTCTTTGATTTCAGACGTGGGAAAGTGATTTCCGTTCGGTTGATCACCGAGATCGATAAACCGGTAGAGATCATAGGAACCGCAGTTCATGCAATTGGCGTTACGCACGTGACTGACCTTTCAAACTCATTTGCGAGTGGCAAGGATGTGATGATAGTGTCCGTTGTGATTGTTCATGTCGGTGAGCGCCTGGATTTTGTAGCCATGCCGGCGAATGAACTGGTAAACCGATTCAGTCGTTTCGCCGAACCCGGGTAAGGCGTAGTCATGAACTTCAATGAGGAGTTGCGGCCTTACCCGTTTCAGGAATTCGATGCCGCTTCTTAGAACGGAAAGTTCCGCACCTTCGACATCAATTTTTATCAGGCATCCGGATGTGGGTGTGAGATCATACAGCTGATTGTCCAGCGAATGATTGGCGACGCTGATCTTTTCGCCGGTTGAGTTTTCACTGTCGCCCGTGTTGTCACCCATCAGACTCGCTGCCGGATCGACTCCCTGGCTATCGACCGACATTTCAATCCGGGCAACGACGAGATCACTAAGTGCGGTTTCGCGTATTTCTGTATTCGATTGATAGCCATTGAGAGCGATGTTTTTTCTGAGCAGTTTGAGATTTGCCGGGATTGGCTCGAAGGCAATGACGCGTCCTTTATCACCGACCGAATTGGCCATCACCAGCGAGTGCATGCCGAAGTTGGCACCGACGTCGACAGCGGTATCGCCCGGATTCAGGTTTTGCTCGATGCACGCGCGGACTTCCTCTTCCTGTTCGAAGTTCCAGCGGCGCAGGCCTTCGTCAACGCGATAGGGCTGCCCGCCGATAGTGACAGGAAACCCTTTGAAGCCGTGGCGAGCCGCGAAGATCTGATTCTTGACACCGTTAATCATCCTGGATTTCAAGCGGGTTCGTATCCCATCTGTTTGACAAGATCCAATTGGGAGCGAGTCATCGGTGCCGGTCCAAGTGCCCTTATATAGTTGCCTCCGAATCGCATGCGACGCAATCTCGAAATTACCCGTCGCACAGGGCGAGTGACTGTGTCGAGTCCCTGCCGCATTCCGGACACGCTATCGCTGAGTTGTCTCGTCTCTTCGATGCCGTCAACACCCTCGCCACGCGTCGCGCTTAGTTTTCTGAAGTCGAATGTGATTGCGGTTTGCAGATCGAGTTTGCCATTGGATGCGAGGTGTTGATCAAGAACCGCCAGATAACGCACCCAATCCTCCCTCTGAGCCAGTGTGTTTTCCGTTGAGATTTGAGCGTCAGGGTGGACGCGATAGAGCAGTATCGTTTCCGGAGTGTGAACAAACTTTGCGCCGGACTTCGCAATCCGGAACAACAGTTCGGAATCCTCCGATGGCTTCAGGTCTGACCGATACGGCCCAACTCTTTCAATGAGCTGTCTCGTCATTAAACACGGTTGAAACACCGTTACCCAGCCACGCAGAATCCACTTGTACATTTCCGGCGAGGCAGGGACTGCACGTTGCTGAACGACGACTTTTTGAAAGTTGACCTGGCGGTCGCTAAATCGCGTCTTAATCCAGGGGCCATAGGCGAAGTCCCCGTTCATTCGAACCAGTGCTTCGCTTTGTGTTTTGTACGTGTTGGGCGATGCGAGATCATCACTGTCCATGAAATGAATCAGGTCTCCGGTTGTTTTTTCAAATCCCAGATTGCGTGCTGCTCCGGCACCTCGGTTTTGCTGGCGGTAAAGCTTGATCGATGGATCAAATGCCGAAACCACATCGGCAGTGCCATCGGTTGATCCGTCATCGACAACAATCACTTCATGCGGTGCCACTGACTGAGAAAAAATGCTTGTTAGAGTCTCGCCAATCAGGCCAGCCCGGTTGTAGGCTGGAATAATCACAGAGATTTTTCTGGCAGTCATTTCAACTGGAAATCCCGGATCGCCGTCGTTCGAGGATTTCCCGGAACATGTTGATGTAGGCGTCCGCAACTTTTTGCCAGGTGAAGTTTTCCAGAAACCGCTGGTGGTTTTTCGTGGCGCTTGAGGCGACCCGATCAGGCTGGTCTGCCGATTGACGCAAGGCATCAGCAAGTGCTGATTCCTGTTCCATATCGACAAAACAGTACTCATTATCGCCGACAATCCATTTTGCATTGTCATGCGGGTGAACAAAAATGTGCTTGCCTCCGCCCATTGATTCGGCAACGGCTCTGGGGAATCCTTCCGAAAGCGAGCATAGCGTCATGATGTCACTCGACCAGATCAGCCCCGGAACTTCCTGGTGCGGGACGGTAACAAATTTTGCATTGCAGTTAAGGCGACGACTGAGACTACGGAGTTCGTCGGAATCCGAAGTTGGTTGCCCGGCAACGACGAGCGTGAACTGATGCTGATCCAGCCGTGCAAACTCGGAAAGCAACCAGCCCACTCGTTTGTGTGCGATGTTGTGAGCGGCAAGGGCCAGAACGACCGTTGTTGTCGGGTCAACGTTCAATCCGGCAAGGACTTCTGTTCTTGAAAACGAATCGGGTTGTCGCAGGCGTTCAGCCTCAAAGCCATTGGGTATCAACCACGATTTTGCTTCCAGCGGCGTGCCTTGCGATCGCGCGTAGTGCTCAAACGACTTCTGATGAACTGCATCAAAACGATTGCAAAACGCATTTTCGAATGGTGCCCCGTTGGAGAAAACCACTTCAGGTTTGCGGGGCAGGATTTTGCAAATTCGTCGTAGCAGCAGAGCCAGACAATGATCCGGGGTGAACACGATGTCAACAGGACGTGCGATAAGGCTGGCGATCAGGTGCATGGCAAACGAATGATTCTCGTTCCGGTATCGCGAGTAGCTTGAGATCCGGCTCAATGGCCAGACTCGATAAATCGCTGAACGGCGACCAATCGTAGTGAGGCACCTCTTACCGGGCGACTTCCCTTTTCCCCGATACAGTTGAGCATCGATCCGGGTGCTGACGGCGTCAAACAGTTCGGACACAGAAGCTTCGTAGCCACGATTGACATGTCCAATCCCGGAACAGGCCAACGCAACTCTTCCGTCAAGTTCAGGGACATTGTTTCGCGCCGGTTGATCGACTGTCTTTGATGGTTCCTTGTTGATTACTGACATTTCGGATTGATCGATTCGGCGGAAACTTGCGGCCGAATCGCAGGCTATTTTCGTCCAAACATCCGTCTCAGTTTTGCGGAAGCTGTTGTTCGTAAATCCCGCAACGCTTGTTTGACAGATTTGGAATTCCGGATTTCATATAGTTCAGGGTGGGCAACAGAAAGCGATGCGGCCTCGCAAACGTCCGCGCGGACCTCATGCTTTCGTGTTTCATTGACATACAACAGGATGTTCTGTCGATAGGGAATGGAGATCTGCTTGTCTGCCCGGATTTGTGAGCGGACGGGGTCGGTGGCGATATAGCTGCGGCATTGAAATTTTTCCGCCCAATACGATTGCCACTGTTCATTCAAATGATTGACTCCGCCTTGATCTGGAATTGCGGCTGAAAACAAAACGAAGTCAGCGAGAGCTGTAAGGGAATCAACAAACGTATCGGCACAGTTTTCAGGTACATGCTCGGCAACCTCCAACGAGATTGCGAGGTCGAAACGGCGGTCGCATTCAACGGGTTGTTGAAGATTCGTTTCACGGAACGATGCGACCGGGATTTCGAGCAGACTATGGTCCACCCAGTTTCCGTCGAATCCGCAAATGTCGTCGACTCCACGTTCCCTAAGAACGGACAGCCAGGTGCCAACGCCACAGCCGACATCGACGGCAGATCTGACTTCCGGAATCAGATCCGCCACAATCGCCAGAACTTTTTCGGCCGCGTAACGTGTGGCCGCGTTTCGTCCTTTGAAAAACTCGGCGTCATAGACTTTCCCGCTGCCGATGTCGTCATATTTGGTGACTCCGCTCATGGTCTGATCAATCCGATGTGGGATCGAATAAACGGTAGATTTCTTTATCTGAATTCAGACCAAAGTGAATTCTGCAACGCAGAATCCGTTGCTGAATTTTGACGCGAGAAATCGTAATCAGACGTTTCATCGGTTGTGGAAGCCACGAAACCGCGCGTCGCAAAACCGGACCGACGGGATCGAATGCACCATCACGCAGAATGTAGCAAAAGGTCGTAAACGTAAGGTTTGCGTGGAAAACTCCGTGCTTCTTGAAATAGTGGAATGAGGAGACAGCTCGATCATATGGGTTCCTGACAAAACAGAATTCATACGAGGAGTCGTCGAAACTCTGTTTGACATATCCGGTTTTCTTCAAACCACGATAGGACTGGTGTCCGAACGTTACCATTCCATGATTGCAAAAGCAGTGGCGTACGGCGTAAGGATCTTTCAACTTCGGACAGTGAGAATTATTCAGCGTTGTCCAAATGGCCGTTCCGGCGGTTTGGGGTATCCAGATGAAAACACTGTTTTGCGACCTTGAGGACCTGATTCGTGATACCAAACGATCCAAACGATCCAAACGATTGATACCAACTGGATAGCACAAGCGCGGGATCGTATGAGTAAAGACCTCTGTTGCAGTTTGAAACAGTGCTTTGTTGCGGCTCATTAACAGAAAGTGCTGGGCAAAACCTAGATTGGCAACTGGTCAAAGTCGGCGACTTTGACTTTTCCGTTTTCAAGTTGATAAATTCTGTCGCAATCGCTGACCGTCGAAAGCCGGTGGGCGATCATGATGATTGTTTTCTGATGGCTCAGTCCGTTGATCGCAGCCATCACTTCGGCTTCGGTCTCGTTATCCAGAGCGCTGGTTGCTTCATCGAATATCAGAACCGACGGGTCGCGGTACAGGGCCCGCGCAAGTCCGATACGCTGGCGTTGACCTCCACTTAATCGAACTCCCCGCTCACCGGTGATCGTTTCAAAACCATCCTCAAGTTCATCTGAAATAAAGTCCAGGATTTGTGCGACTCGTGCAGCTTCGTGTAATCGTTCGGTGTCGATTTCGTCTGTTGGAATTCCAATCGCAATATTGCCTGCAATCGAATCATCAGTCAGGAAAACATCCTGAGGCACGTACCCGATCGTCGCCCGCCAGGCAGACAAAGACTCCTGAACGATGGGTTTGTTATCAACCAGAATTCTGCCACTGTTCGGTTTGTGCAGCCCGGTGATCAAATCGATGATGGTTGATTTACCGCTTCCAGTGGCTCCGACAAATGCAACTGACGTATTCTTCTTAATTGACAACGATACGTTATCCAGCACTCGATTGTCTGCCGGATAGTAAAACGTAATTTCCTCAAGACGAATCGACTCGTTCCAGTCCAGGGGGTCAGGTTGGTCAATACGTTCGCGCGGTGCGATGTTTTCAGCTTTCTGGAACTCTTCGTAAACTTCCTCAATCGTAAATCTTGCTCCGGAAACCTGCGTCAGTTGGCTGTAGAGCAGTTGGAGCGACGGTAGCAGCCGGTATCCTGCCAGTGCCATAACACCCATGTTGGGAAGGATCGCCGTCATGTTCCGGCCGCGGATATTGAGGTACACAACAATCGCAATCAGACCGGAAAACGCCAGGGGTTCAATCACGTACCGCGGCACGTGCATGAAAACCGGCATCCACGACGCATGTTTAGCGATCAGCTTCGAAGGAGCTTCGAAGCGTTCGACGAAGTTGTCTTCGACTTCGTGAACTTTGACCGGTTTGATTCCACCAAACAACTGTTGCAATTCAATGGCACATTGCTTCCATGACATTCGGAACCCCCTGGAAATCTGCTCCCGTTTCTTTTTGAGAATCAAATAGATAACGGCATAAAAACCGCAGAGACCAACTGCGGCAGTCAATGCGATTTTCAGGTGGATGAACAGTAAGGTAATGATCAGCAGAACTGACGTAACCAGGCGGGCCGTCGATTCGAGCAATGGTAACAGCACACCCGTGATATAGCCCATGACATCCGAATAGACTTTCTTTAGCAGAACTGCGCTGTTGTTTTCAAGAAAGTATCCATACGGCTGATCAAGAATACGGTTGAGCAGTCGCATTCGCATCCAGTGCCCGAAGTCGTGCGCGTAACGATTGCGGACAAACTCACTGGCAATGTTGAGTACATTCGCGATCACAAGCATCGCGATTGCAAAAACGCCTGCCACCGTCAACAGCTGGCCATTGTCCATCTCGGGAAGGAAGGACAGAAACCAGCGGCCGTATTGGGAATCGTAAATCCGCTTGGGGTCCGCAGCCAATGCGAGAAACGGAAAGATCGATGTGACTCCGATAACCTGAAACAGGCCCTGGAGCAACACCAGAGCAAAGACCATCCCAAGCCGGAACTGTCCAAACGGCAAGGCGAGTAGAAAGACTTTTTTCAGAAACGAAGGCTCACGTGAAGCCTGTTTGGTGACGGAGTCTTTTTTAGGCAGATTCAATGCAGTTTTGAGGCGTGGCGTTTTCGCCATCCGACCTGTCTTTGCCGTCAATAGTCTTGTGGATAACGTGAATCAGAACCGGCGCCGGTTTGAAATGAAGAGCGGTTGAATTCATCGCTGACGCTCGTCATCCCTTTCAATGTTCGGTGACGGTGGTGTCGAAATTGTGAGCCCGAGGCAGCGTTTGCCCGTTCGTTTGCGGGACGCCCGAGTCCCTCAAAGAAACGCCTGATCGCATGCTGGTTCGGGTCGTGAGCTGTATGCGTTGCGACCGGCTGACCGGGAACCCTGATCGCGCCGACATTATTGACCACGTCTACAATTCCGTCGTCGCCCGCACGGTCCATCGAAAGAGATGCGGATGAGAAAACGTCTGCCGACGGGCGTTCGTGACACCCGGCACCGGCTCCCTCGTTGTCATGTGACTGTTCGATATTCAATTTAACGATTCCCGTCAGCTCCGCGAACAGATCAAGGAAACTGCCGATCGGAACCTGACGCGTATAGTTCTGCTCAGCCGCGCGACGGGCGGCGGTTCCCATTCGTTCCGCTTTGTCAGGATGACTGACAAGCCGTTCGAGTTTCTCGACGAGCAACCCGGACTGGCTTTCATCAATGAAGTAGCCCGCGCCTTCGCCCTCGATGATTTCCGCCAGATGGGAATCGACATGCTCAGGGCCGAGATTGGTTCGCGTTTTGCCGATGCCGATGATCGGTGTTCCGCTCGCCAGAGCTGAGTAAATCTTACTGGGCATCATCAGCTGGGTCAGCTTGCTGTCGAGCAGTACGAAATGCGAGTCGGCCGCGCTGAGGCTGACGGACAACTCCGATTTCGGCTGGTAGTCAATGATTCGCACATTCGGCAGTCCGCGTTTGATAACCTCCTCAGAAAGCCAGCTCCGTTTGACACCGTTGCCGACAAATGCGAACACGATTTTCGGATTGTGCCTGAGTGCTTCGGCTGCGTCGAGAACCAGATCGAATCGCTGGGTAAACCCCAGATTGCCGCTGTACATTGCGACGAACTTGTTTTCGAGATCAAATCGCTTGCGAAAAGGATTGTCCGTTTTGAGAGGGACAACCTTTTTCGTGTCGACCCAGTTTTCAATGACGCGGATTTTTTCCGGTTTGACAAGATGATTGATCAGCCACTTTCGCATATCGCGACCGACGACGACGATGCGGCTGGAACGCCGGTAGACAAACAGGAAACTCCATCGCAGCAGCCGCGTCAGCCAGTTGTATCTCAACCGGCCAAGCTCGATTGCGATATCCGGGTAGATGTCCTGAAGATAGCAGACCAGTTTCGTCCGCCGGAGTCCGGAAACCAGCCAGCCGGAAAGGCACAGCAGCGGAGGATCGGTCTCGACCACAATCACGTCCGGTCGTTTGCAAAGCATCGCGCGCCACGTGGCTGCGATCAGGAACGTGATAAAGTTGATTACGCGACCGGAAAACATTGACTTGTCGTACCGCGTATGACGGACCCGGATCAGTTTGACACCGTTGTGCGTGGTCGCGCCGGATGACTGGAACTCGTGTCCTTCGAGATTGAAATTCGGCTGGCCGCAAATGACAGAGACTTCATAACGTCCGTCGGTTGCAACCTGTTCGCACAACTCGGTCAGCAACTGGCCGGTCGCCTCGGCGTCGGGCCAGTAGGAACGATTGATGAACAGAATGTGTTGTTGGGTGGTCAACATTGGCAGTTCGTGTTTCTTGTTCGTAGCGTTTTGTTCGCGCCGGTTGTCGGTCTATTGGAAGTGATCGGGGCGTCACTCGGCGCGCACTTCGTCCTCCTGGGTGACATCGAAACTGCTAGCGAGCTAGCGCGGTTGAGATGACACAAGCATCGCGCTGGGGAAGCCAATGCTCTTTTTCGTCGGCTCGACTTGGCAGCTGAATGGAGCACTGTCGCCTTGGATCGCCGAAATTGCGGGGGGATGCAAGCGCATCGCCGGTATAGCTCAGTTAATCGCTATATCCATGTATTCAATCGTAGCAACCGAAACGTGATAGCGGAAAATGATAGTACGATCTTCTTCGCCGATCATGAGCGTGGGGATTGTCCCCGTTGTCCGGATGCTGTTGCGCTCAACCTGTCGGTATCTGTGCTGAGGCAAACTTGTATTTTGTGCAACAAAGACGAACGCGCAGAAACAGGGACGTAATGAATCGAGGTTGGAATTTTGGCGAACTGGAACAGCTGCTCTAGTAGAACAACCGCTCAGGATCCGATCGTCTATTCCTGGTGTCCGATCTTGCGCAGGTACTCAGCGAGCCTGGATTGAAGATCGACTACTTTCTGCCACTGCTCCATCGGCAGTTCAACGCCGGGGCTGCGGCTGCCGAATTGCACATCGGAAATGATCCGCCGCAGATGCACGTGAAGGAACTCCAGCATCTCAGCAAGTTGTGCCGCCTGTCCAGGCGACATCCGTTCGGGAAGTCCAGGCGGATCCATGTCCAGTAACGCGAGCTGGAAGTTCGGATTTTCTTTCCAGTCTTTTCGAATCGACAGAGAGTCATCGTTGCTGACAATCTTCTCGGGCGGATCGACAAACTCTGAACCTGACAGCCCTTCGAACCGCTGATTGATCTCGGACCGTGTTCCGAAAACCAGGGTACTCCTTCCGGCAGCAATCATGTCACCGTGCCGGAGGATTCTGAGCTGCACATCTTCACCGTTGACCTTGGTTCCGTTGGTACTTTCCAGATCAGTCAGGACGAGGTCGTCATGATCTTTCTGAATCTTGATATGAAACCGGCTGATCCGTTCATCGTTCAGCTGGATGGTGTTGCCCTCTTCGCGACCGATTGTAATCGGAGCATCAGTCAGTTCGAATACACGACCGCGATCAGCGCCGTCAAGAACGCGCAAGGTAATGGGAGTCATGGAAAGGTAGCCTTGTTGGCTGCATCACGGATGTTGTCGCTCAACACCGGTTAGGTCCGCAGAGGGACGACAGGTGGTTCCACCAGCTACAGGAAGTGTGAAAAGGAACGCCGTACGATCCGCCTCAAGAATCCGCACGGCATCTCTCAAGTTTATCACACTGGGAATGTGAAAGTCAAAACAAGTCGCAAAAGCAGGCTTTTTTTGACGCAATACCTGTGTGACTCTTTGCGGATTACGAATGTATTGAGGGCAAGGTGGGACCGTCCGTGAGCGGACACCGGATTTAGACGCCGGCTCTTCGAAGCTCGCCCGAACCCGTTCATATCCCGCCGGATTGCCGAAACCGGATTCCAATTCAGTATCCGGAACAATTCCCCGTGTTGAAATATATCCGTTTCCGTCATATCCTGTTGGCACGCGCCCGTAGTTCAACTGGATAGAATATCGGTCTTCGGAACCGAGGGTTGCAGGTTCGAATCCTGCCGGGCGTACTTTTTGAGACGATAAAAACCGAGGTCTTAACGGGCTTCGGTTTTTTTGTGGACTAATCGCTTTCTCAAGTCCCCCCACTAATCCCCCCGGTAATGCTCTTGGTTGCTAGTTGACGCGTCACTCAAAGAACTCTTGAGCCTGCCCCAGTCATCACCTGATGCGCTCATTCAATACTGCCAAACAGGGGTCTGTTTCGTCCTCGACGATCGATTCATTCTCTTGTCCAAAATGATCAACGGTTGCGGATCGTCGATCCCTGATCGGCAATGACACCACGTCGACTGCCAAAGGGATCAAGAATTAGATCATGCAAACTTAAACTCTTTTTGCCGACCCATGTCCGTATCAGGCATTGCCAAAAAATGCTCGCAATTTTTCTGCTTTTTGGGAATGTCTGCGATGATTCGACGTTGTCTTATTATGAGCAATAGAGCATTTCTTTGAATCTTCGTAAATCAACTTCGTTGCATGATCGCTGTTGAGGTCTTATTGGCAAAAAGAGCGTAGTGCAGGTTTGTCCTGCACGCACAGTTACTTGCTTATCAATATTGCGATAGCCACGGTTTTTGATTTGGAATTTTCAGTATGGCGATACTGTCGGCAGCAAATAAAACGTGTTGAATCAGTCGGAAAAGGGCGAATATCGCTAGCCGCAGGGTACGATCGACCGAATAATGGTTGGGTCGCGGTGCCTGGTCTTTACCAATCAGGTGCTGCGAACGGTTTGCTGTTTTATGGCAAGCTGAAAATCGGGGGCGAATAGGATTCGACCGGATTTAGGAAGTGCTGGTGGCGTGTCGTGGTTGGTCAGAGGGCCACGTAAAAATCTGACTACAACTTTATTTGCCAACAACAACTTGGCTCTGGCTGCTTAACAAAACGGTAGCCCCGGATGATAGGTTTTGCTGGAGAGCCTTGAAATCTGGTCACCAATTCCAGATCGCAACAAGTCAAGTCGAATACGCTTGCTGCTAAATTGAGTTTTCTTCTAGGATCGCATACAGCCTGTTGATTGGCGGTTTACGAAATGAAAAATAAATAATCGACTACACACGTAGAGGCCGTCACGGAATGATCGCGGGACGCGGGTTCGATCCCCGCCGCCTCCACTTTTTAGTTTTAGTGTCAGACGATGACTCGTCAGGACATGCAGCGTCATAACCCCTGTCTTCATAGGGGTTATCGATTGTGCTTTCCCGCTTTTCTTTGAGCTGGTCGTTGGCCGCCAATGTTTCAGAAGTCCGTCAAAGTCTATGCACCTGGCCAGGTGCAACGCCTTTGGTCTGATACAGGGAAATGGTGGTTTGAAATTCGTCAGGCTGCCTAAATAAATGCCTCCCTAGAAGAATCTGTGGGTGAATTCCGGTTCAGGCAGATTCCCCAGGTTGTGATATAGCGCGGTTTCGTAAGCTTCTTGGGTGCGAAATCCGTAGGATTTTCTGGTGATCAGTTTTAATTTGTTGTTGAATCCCTCGACGACTCCCGACGAAAGACTCCCGCCAGCGCGAAACCAGTTGAGCAATAGCTCCCGTTTGCTGCGGAGCGTCTTGGCCATCGCTTTCATCGGTTCGATCTTGCTTCGCATCGCGCGGGTACACCAAGCATCCAAAAACTTTCCCGCCCAGGCAGGATACGTGTACTTCCAAAATTGTTGAAAGTCTTCTTTCATCAAATGGCTGCGGACGCTTTGCAAATTGTATTGCAGCAACTCCTTCAGCCTCACCGTTTGTTTCTCGCTCATATTGGCGGGTCGTTTCAGTAGCAACCACCGGCAGCCTTTGAGCGCCGGTTCGTAGCCGTCGGCCTTGAGCCGCTTGACTTCGCCGGCCCGCACCTTGTCGATCGCCCGGCTCATTTTCTGCATCACATGAAAGCGATCCAGGACATGAATCGCCTGAGGAACCTTCTTGGCAATCACTTTCAAGTACGCTTGCCACATGTCGCTGCACACAAACTGCACCAACAAACAACGCTCCTTGCCCGGGAAACGAAAAAATCGCAACAGCGTTTTGGCCGTGCGGTCGGGTCCAATCCACAACAAGCGTTTGCGGCCTTCATCAATTTGATAAACCAGCGTTTGATACTTGTGGCCCTTCTTCCATTGCACTTCATCGACACCAATGGATTCAATGCTGCTTAAGTCCCGCCGCTGCAGGCCCCACGAAACCGCGTGTTTTACCGAATTGTAAACGTGATCCCAGCTCACCGCAAAACAGCCCGCGACTTCACCCGATTGAAGATAGTCTTGAAGTGCATCTTGAATGGCTCCGGTCAGGGGATAGTTGTGGTAAACCATTCCTAACCGATTGACGTTCAAGATGCATTAGCCCTCATCGGTTGAAAAACCGTTTATACTAATCTCGCTTGTTGAAACGGAGCTTGTTGAAACGGAGTTGGGCTCTGCTGAGGAGCAACCCAACAAGGGATCAGCAAGTGAGGGTGGAAGTATTCCACGACGGTCGAAGTCATGCGATTGCATGGCTTCGACTTCTTCAAAATACTTTTATCCTCCCGTGCCTTAAAAAACCTCCGGCCTGAATTGTTCACCCACAGATTCTTCTAGGGAGCCCAAAAAAAAGGCACCGCAAATTGGGATAGTAGTTTTCATTTGAACGGTTCCGTGTTGCCTGTTCAAGATTCAGATGGGACTGGATGTTCCACGCCCGGTCCCGACGACTCTAGACCGCTCAATGAAGCGATCTGTGAAGGGTCCATCATACACAAACCGGAACCGAAAACTACTTGTCGGAGGTTTCCTCAAATCCTGTTTGCACTACGTTTTCGTCTGTTTCCGGTTCGGCGTCGCTCCCCGCAGATTTGCTTTCGCCTTGAGTATCACCGTCGATCACTACGGCATCTTCCTCTTTGTCTTTCGCCGCTTCGTCCCCTTCGATCGAATCTACAATCGCATCGTCAATGTCGTTCATATTACGGGCCGGAATCTGGCGGAACACAAACGGGTGGCTAAAGTCAACTGGCGTCGCCATGAAGTCCGCAGGTCCTTCGGGCGTTTGTTCATCAGCCTGATGCGCGAGAGTAGCTTTTTCCGATGTGGCCCGATTCAATGCGAAATCGCGAAGGCGTCGGCCGGGAAACGAGCGCGGAGCGGGCAACGCACGGGAAAATTCGTGTTCCTCGATCGGCTTGCCCGCAAAACGCATGCCCTCGTAAATTGTGCCTTTTTGAAAAGGGCCAGCGCCGAGGATCCAGGTGCTGCTGCTGTTGCTTTCCGCTTTTGCAATCCCCGATTGCCAGAGCGGCTCCCTGGTTTCCCGGTCGTAGGCAAACACGATGATCTTGGCGATCCCCGAAAGTTCGTCATTTTTTCCGAACGAGATTTCAGGGATGACAGGAATCGCGGGCACGCCCGACAACACCGACGCAGCTGATCCAATCGAATTGTTTTGCGGAATTCCGTATGTCACTTCATGACCATCAGTTCCCAGGGCGCCAACGCGCGGCTCGACAACGATGTCGGCGTCTGCCCTTGAGTCCTGAATCAGGCATCCGGAAGCCGTCAATTGTTGTCGAAGGGAACTGATGATGTACTCCGAATTGACTGGGCCAGCCCCCTTAACAGGCTTGAGATATTTCGTATCAAGGTAGACGCTGTGGCCGTCCATGTGATTGAAATCAATCTGCCCGATTGCCTGATCAACGGCGTCTGACATCAACAGTTGTTCCGTGCCAAGCCGCTGGGTCGTTGTTCCACATCCAGAGAACGTCATCATGCAGGTCGAGATGAGCAGAACTCCGAGCGACCCGATCAGAGTTATAGATTTGGCGCTTGGGGGAATGTGATTCGAACGGCCAAACCTTGAACGACTAAGACTTGATCGACTGTGGCATAACGAGTTCAAAGAAGTGCCTGTATCCTGGGAATGCAATATCAACGGGCGGAAGCGGGATTGTCCATATTAATGCGGCGGCCTTCAAAAAAAGGCGACGGACTTATAGCAGCATTGTCTTTTTGAATGCAATCTCTGATTCAATTCCCGTTTCGTTCAACTCATCGACGAGAGGTTTGTCAAAGCTTAAGATAGGGGTTAGCCGTTTTGGCAATTGCCATGGTTGCCGGCGAAAACCGTGGCTATCGCCAAAACCGTTAAGATCGCCAACCCACATTTTTTTTGCTTTGACTTAACCACAAGCGTTGCGAAAAGTGCCAGCACTTTGCTCGTTGGAAGTTGGAGCAACTCCGGTCGAAATCTGGGTAGCTGGAATCGCGATTACGCAGAAACGCTGAGATTGATGTCGTTTTTTCTGATCCGTGTGGACAGTTTTCGCACTCAAACGATAAGCGTGGACTATCCGACTAAGTTGCGTCGGATCAAAAGCTTACGCGGTTTGATTAATCTTGACCGGAAATTCAGGGGCTATATAATCCGGTCGCTATGGCAGTTTTGGCAATTACGGAGGCTGCGCTGAAATAGCCCGTTAATGTTGACGCAGTAAGTTAAAGCATTTGCGTATACATTGCCGATCAGGTCTTTCGGGGCCAATTACACAGTTCGGGAAAACAGAGAGACTCTGCGAGCGGGCGGGTCTCTGAGCAATATTCCGGATAAACAACAACAACACCACCATTACGGTATCGAGCGCGGGACGAACGAACACCCATTCGTCGAGATGGAACGTCCCGTATGCTACGCCTAGGGAGAGGATGGTAAAATGACCAAAAAGACAGTCTTTACAACCGGTGAAGCCGCCAAAATTTGCAAGGTCTCTCAGCAGACGATCATTCGTTGTTTCGACAACGGATCGCTCAAGGGCTTTCGAGTACCCGGAAGCAAGTTCCGCCGAATCCCCCGTGAACATCTATATGCGTTCATGAAAGAGAATGGGATTCCAACCGACGCGCTGGAAAGCGGCAAACGCAAAATCCTGATTGTCGATGACGACGAGGATTTGGTTGAGTTGATGAGCGATGCGTTTTCGATGGACCACCGCTTCGAAGTCAAAAAGGCCAACAATGGTTTCGATGCAGGCATGCTTGTCAAGGAATTCCGCCCTGACCTCGTCGTGCTGGACGTGATGCTGCCGGATATCAACGGAAAAGAGGTCTGCCAGCGGGTTCGCAACGATCCGACGATGAGCTCGGTAAAGATCATCTGCATCTCGGGAATGGTTGAGCAGGACAAAATCGCGGATCTCCGTGCTGCGGGAGCAGACGGCTTTATCAACAAGCCGTTTTCGGTCGATCATCTGCTGGATCGCGCATTCGAAATGCTGGAAATGGAAAAGGCGGCTGCCAGCTAAACGCTCGCGTGTTGCCGAAATCAGACTCGCGGCAATCTGAGAAATCAACTAAAGCGCACCTGCTGAAATGGCGTGGTACGCTTTTTCTTGTACTAGTCATATATGCGCCGAAGTAAGTCGACCGGCTCGGTTCAAATCGTACGTACTGGTGATTTGTCAATTTTTTATTTTAGGGGTGGCCGTAGTGGACGAGGCTACGAGTCCGACTCCCGGGGACTCGTAGCCTCGCCCACTACCCGGATATTCAAAACTGACAATCCACTCGTCCATCCTTCAAAAAGCAAGATCGTGTTTCGCAGTCTCCCCGAAATCGTGATTGACCGGAAGCTCGTCAGCCTCGCATGCGCGGAATGCGATCTTGTCGAGCTGGCTGTACTTGTGGGCAATAGAGCGGGGAAATGTAATTCGGCTGGATTCGAATGCGGCCCGCATTCTTCCAATGCGAATACGGATGTTGTTGAGTTACAAAAGATCTTCGAACGCAGTCCGCTGCTGCTGATTTTTGCGCTGAGTGAGTTTGTTTCGTTTGGAATCAGTGCGGCTACGGATGCAAGTCAGCTGGCGACATGGTTTCTTGAATCGGGTATCCGCCGCTTGAACCGCGGTTTGACCAGCAATCAGGCGTCACAACGAATTGAGTTGGCGGTTAAATCCAGGAAATACATGCGCGCGTACGCGGACTTTCAAACCGGACGGGGAAACAAATCGCTTAGGAAATGTCTAGCTCGGATTCTTAAAACCACGATGGGAGTCCACGAAAAAAAAGCTTCACGCTGGATAGAGCTGGTGGTCGGATCTGAGTTGAAGGCAGAAGCATTCAACTGTCGCAGAATTGGTTCGAACGGCAGACGTGGCGCGACAAGAGAACCGGCTGGCTACCAACCGGGCGATTTCGGAACGTTGTTTCAGTTGGCCGCGAAGGCAAAAAAGAACGATGCCGAATTCGGGGAGCGGCTGCTTGAAGAGAAGCTGCTCGCTATGAAGGGCTTGGCCTACGGTGCCAGCCATGAGATCAACAACCCGTTGGCGAACATTGCGTCCCGAGCGCAAACGATGCTCAAATCGGAAACCGTTCCGGAACAGCGTCGCAAGCTGGCGGTGATCTATCACCAGGCGATGCGTGCGCACGAGATGATTTCCGACCTGATGCTGTTTGCTCATCCGCCCGCCGCTCGACCGGAAAACTGCGACCTGCACCGGATTGCGCGAGCCGTTGCCCGTGAGTGGCAGGCAAACGCGCGCGATGCCGGTGCGAAAATACGTGTCAACATTTATCCGGGCGTTGCGGATGCCCATATCGACGGAACCCAGGTCGCCGCTGCACTTGCAGCGCTGGTGCGGAATGCGGTTGAAGCGGTCGATGCGGGGAATTCGGCGGTCGCGGCAACGAATACCGGCAATACCGGGTTCGATTACGAAACAACAACAGAAGTTCATTCGATTTCCGCCGTCGGTGCCGGTCAAATCGAAATCTCAATCTGGAGCCGTGACGACCGGACTATATCGATATCGGTAACCGACAATGGGCGCGGCCCGACCGAAGAAAATTGTCGTCACATGTTCGACCCGTTCTACTCGGGTCGCGAAGCCGGACGCGGACTGGGGTTCGGTCTATCCAAAGCCTGGCGAATCTGCAGGATTAACGGCGGCAGTTTGCGGTATGACGCAACGTGGACCGGCGGCACCCGGTTCGTGATTTCACTGCCGGTTGCGGGACTGCAACCTGAACAGATCAAGAATGCCGCTGCGTAGTTGCCGTTAGAGTGAGCGGCTCGCAAAACCGGGCTCGCTTGCGACTTTCGTAGAGCCGCTTATTCCGCAGTGGATTTTTGCAACCACGAAAAATACGAAAGACACGAAAAGAAGTCCGATCCATTGTTGTGCCTTTCCTTTTTTCGTTTTCGTCTTCTTTGTCGTCCTTTCGAATCCCGGTACGCCGGGGAAGCGCGCCGCGTTAGCAAGGACGAAGCATCTTTGACGCCCCTTGCAGAGGCAATTCGCCTGACCTTCGTTTCGCTGACCGGATCGAAGTTTGCTAGAGTAGTCCGATGGCAATTTTGATTCGATTTCTTTTTATTGCGCTGATCGTCTATTTGATCTATCGTTTTTTCCGAATGGGAAATCCGGTTCGGATGACGTTGACCTGCCGTGGCGTGACGAAATGCAAAGGCGTTTCCGATCACCTGCGCAAGAGGCTCGACGAGTTCGCGCAGGAAGAGTTGTTGCAGGGCGAAAAGCTGGAGATCGGCGGATACTACGATGACAATCGGCGAATTCGATGGGTGTTTCCCGATGACGCAAGCCTTGTACTGGCTCGGAGGTTCCGCAATTTCATGATGTGTGAAGTTTGAACTATGTTGTTTGAAGCTTGAACATGGTGTCGTTGATCAGCGAAAACGTGTTTGCAATCCGGCTGTTTATGTTGCATTGAGCTACCGGGTTCTTTGCTCACTCGCTTGTCGTTATCATGGCGAGCGTTCTTCCATTTCTCCGAAAGTTCTTTCCATGAGCGCAGGCGCCCCGCTGTATGACGTGCGGAAGAAGCAGATGCCATTGTGGATGGCATTGTTGCCGATCGTGGTTCTTATCGCTTTGCTCGTCGTTAATGTTCGACTCTATGAAGGCGACGCATCGTACGGTCCCAACCAGATCGCGTTGTTGCTGTCCGCAGCCGTCGCGGCTGTTCTTGGTCTGACGCTGAAGTTTCGCTTCGGGGACATGTTGAAGGGAATCGTCAGCAGCCTGGAATCGTCGATGATGGCGATGCTGCTACTGTTGCTCATCGGCTCGTTAACCGGGACGTGGATGATCAGCGGGGTTGTTCCGGCTATGATTTATTACGGGCTGGACCTGCTTAGCCCGCAGATTTTTCTGGTGGCGAGCGTAGTCGTCTGCTCGATCGTTTCCCTTGCGACCGGCAGTTCATGGTCGACCATCGCAACGGTTGGCCTGGCCCTGCTCGGCATCGGCGATGCGCTGGGAATCAGTCAGGGTCTGGCGGCGGGCGCGATTATTTCGGGCGCATATTTCGGTGACAAACTTTCACCGTTGTCCGATACCACGAATCTCGCGGCAGCGATGGCCGAAACGGATTTGATAGCGCATATCAAATACATGCTCTGGACGACGGTGCCGAGCATTACGATCACTCTGATCATTTTTCTCTGCATCGGATTTTCAATCGAACCCGACGCAACTCAGACGATCGACACCGCTTCGCTCAAGGAATCGATTGCGGCGAACTTCAATATTACTCCCTGGTTATTCCTGGTTCCGCTGGCAGTGCTGGGAATGGTTGTGATGCGCGTCAACGCGATTGCTGCACTATTCATTGGCGTGCTGCTGGGCGGATTGTTTGCGGTTATCCTTCAGCCGGAAATGGTTCGCTCTGTTTCGACCGTTCAGCCGACTGAAAATGAGCAGGGAGAAACGGTAACACCGCCCTACTATGAGGCCGCCTATTCAGGAGTTATCAACGCGATGGCCCTAAAGACCGAAGCGGCTGCCGAACCTGAAGTCGATCAATGGACTTCTGAACGTGACGGGATGCTGCTTGAACGAGCCCGCGTCGCGACTGGCGATGAGAGTCTGACATTTGACGGTTACGTCGACCAGAAAAAAGAACTCGAAATGGACCATCAGGTCCCGGCATTGGACGGGAAAATCGCGGCAGCCAGGCTGATGAAGGGAAAGGGAATGGAGGGAATGCTGAATACAATCTGGCTGATCGTTACGGCAATGTGTTTCGGGGGCATGATGGAGTCGTGCGGGTTCCTGCGGCGAATCACCGAACCACTCGTTCGAATGGCCGAATCAGATGCAGGACTGGTCGCTACCACTGCTGGAAGCTGTCTGTTTGTGAATGCGACCGCATCGGATCAATATCTCTCGATCGTTGTTCCCGGTCGAATGTTCCGTGAGGTGTACGAGGATCGCGGCCTGGATGCCCGGAACCTCAGCCGGACTCTTGAGGATGCCGGGACCGTGACGTCGGTGCTTGTGCCGTGGAATACCTGTGGTGCGGCGCAACATGCAGTGCTGGGTGTCGCCGTGTTAACATTCGCGCCGTTTTGTTTCTTTAACATTATCAGCCCGTTCATGACGATTTTGTACGCAAGGCTTGGAATCAGGATTGCGAGAATCGGAAAGAAATCTTCTTCGGAAAAATAGCCTGTTTGGATCGTTGTCAGTTGCCTTGACAACGAATGCTATCGTTCGGGCGATATTGCTCCGAACGATCGATCCTGCTAATTACAGCCCGGTTCCTAGCCGCGCCTTCGAAGCACCGGCGTGCTAGTACAATGGTCCAGCCAAATAATCGGGTCGGAAATTCAGCCGTTGGGCGATAGCCCCGGTTTTTCAGGACGAACCCCGGCTAGCGCCAAAACGGCTAAGTCAAACTTGGCTGGAACAATATGCAAGTTGCTTGATAGCGGTTGGTGAATCGAGTTCGCACAAAATTCAATTTCCTGCGTAGGACCCGCAGAAGGCTACGCGAAAGTTGCTCCCTCCTCAGAAACGACCACGCAAAGGATGCATCAATGAATTATTCAATCCGTTCCATCGCCAATCCTATGTTTGCGTTTGCATGCACTATTGTCTGGATGAGTTTCGTTTCGAATGTGGCTAGCGGTCAGGTCGCCGACAACGGAAGCGTCCGAACTTCTGAGCGGTTTGCACCTCGCGAATACATTCGTTCGTCATCGCCGCTGCCAGGTGGCGGGCGGGTAACAACACAGTCAATTCCGGGCCTTGGAATTCAGACTCGCACCGATATTTCCGGAATCCCGGATATAAGCAGTCGACCCGGCAGCGGAAGTCCGGGCGATGGGAACTACAATCGCAACGCCAGCGGTTTCTTTCAGCCGGGCGCAACCTCGACAACGATTAGCGGTACGCCGGCAGGGGCTGCCACCAACGTGCCCCAATCGGTTCGCGGCAGCATCGCGCCGGACTATTCCCGAACGGCAGCGTACCCGTACCCTGCAGCCCAACGAGGATACCCGCAGTCGGGGCCGGTACAGCCGGTCGGAGCAACAGCGCGGCTCAATCCGAATTCGGGCGGGCCCAATCGATCAGGACCATTTCAACAACCTGGTTTCACGTCGGGCGTCAACGTTCAACATAGCGCGTTTCAGGCTAACGATCTGAATTTTGGCGGCGCTCAGACCAACGTCCCGAAACGCGATATTGACGCGCGACCCGCGACCGTCAGTTCGACTCACGTTGCCAACGCACAGTACCCGAATGCCCAATACGCGAATCCGAATTACAACAACCAGATTCGCACTGCCCAGAATTGCAACTGTAACCAGGGCGGGTTTCAAGCCCCGGCGAATCAGCCGCCTTCGTTGAATGTTCAGATGCCGCCGGGCTACCAGACGCCGACTCAGCAGACTTTTCAGTCGCCGGCAATCTATCCGGGGTCGAATCCGGCCTACAACTACCAGGTTCCACCAGTTGGCCAGGGATATGGCGGTGCGAACGGATTCAGTAATTTCTGCAACGGAGTCAATGGCCAGGTCGGTCAGGCCGGGTCAGCGTTTAGCAATTGGTTCAATCCGCTTTATCGGGGGACGGGCGCGTACCAGCCGATTATCCGATTGCAGAATATGCCACCGGGGGCTTACCTCGGCCAGGGTATCATTGGCCAACCCACGGCGTACGTGGACGGACAGCCTTTCCGCAATCTGTTGCGCTATGTTTCTCCCTAGACAGACAGGCGAGATTCTCCCTGAGTTTCTTTTTGGGCCTCTGAGTTGGTTGCCAGGGTTGCTCGTTGAACGCGTTGTCTCGCTCGAATGACATTACGGCTGCAACATGGCCGAGGTTTTGCCCGCTATTTTGTCGTTCCTTCCGAGAATCTAGTGGCTGTTCTGTGAGCGGTTCGGCGCTAGCAGCCGGTTTTGCGGCAATACGCCCATCGCAACCCGACCGGTGGCTAGCGGGCTAGCACCATTCCGCCCACAAGTTCGCTCAGCCACTAACTTTCACGGACACCAACTTCTCAGCCACTAACTTCAACGATGAACCATTTTTTCATTCCCGGTTGCTCTCCGGTCCGGTTCACGGTTTACTGTTATGAGCCGCAACCTGCGCATCGATTCGTTTACCAGCACTCCGGAGAGATCCTTGATAATCAATAAGTCGGTTGTTGAGCTGATGAATGCTCAACTGATCAGCGAGTTTTCCGCTTCGCAGCAATACATTGCGATTGCGATCTATTTCGACGCAGCAGGGTTGCCCGAATTGGCAGCGTTTTACTATCGCCAGTCTGAGGAGGAGCGGATGCACGCGATGAAGTTTGTGCATTTCATGCTCGAGACCGGCGCCCACCCGGTCATTCCGGCTCTGCCCGAATTCAAGAACGAATTCAAGTCGCCTAGCGAAGCTGTTGAATACGCGTTGAAGCAGGAACTGAAGGTTACTGACGAAATCAATGTGTTGATGAAAGCGGCGACCGGGAACAACGACTTCGCCAGCGCTCAGTTTCTACAGTGGTTTGTCGATGAGCAGGTTGAAGAGGTCTCGTCGATGGAGCAACTGCTACAGACGATCAATCACGCAGGCGGTGCGATGTTACTGGTCGAGGACTTTGTGCGACGGATGCCTCAGGATGATCCGGCGGCCGAATAGGTTGCACAGGTTTGCCTTGTGATTTATTGTTGGCAGGGATTTTTCCCCGGCTTCATGTCACATGCATCGCAGAACGGGCAGACAGTCGGGTCGGTATCGTCATCGTTCTCATCTTCGGCAACGTCCTTTTCTTCATCGCTGCGGAATCCAATCGTGTCCCGCCAGCCGCAGTTCAGACACTTCAACTCCCACGCATGAATCGTGAGGTCATCGGATTTGAAGTGGTTGTATTTGCATGCCAGCGGACAGGATTCGCGCGCCGGGTCCTTGCATTTGTCGCCGGGCGGTTTTGCTGGAATGGACATCCTGTTGATTACTTTGAATCTTCACCAACCCGCAGGGGAGGTTCATTAATTGTTGATTATTTCTTATTCACTATTAATTATTCACTTCGACTCTGCACAGCATCCAGCCCAACCTCAACGACAAATCTCCCAAACAATTTTCAAAACTCATCCCACGAAATACGGCATCAGATTCCAGCCTTCGTCAAAATTGAGGTCGCTTTTTGCCGCAACGGTCTCTCCGTACGATTCCGCTGCGTCCGGTTCGATTCCCGAACCACAGATTGTGAATGGGACATCGCCATGAGTATGCGTCTTCGTTCTGATGAATGTTGGATGATCGGGCGTCACCAGAATCCGGTATTCGCCTATTGACTCGAAATGTTCGAGTAGCGGTTTGACAATTTGCGAATCAACCTGCTCAAGTGCCTTGATTTTTTCGTCCGCCCTGCCCTCGTGGGATGCTTCATCGGGCGCTTCGACGTGGACGCAAACAACATCGTATTCTGAGATCGCTTCGATTGCGGATCTGCCTTTCGCGGCGTAGTCCGTGTCGAGGTAGCCGGTCGCGCCGGGGACTTCGATCCGGTCCCAGCCGATCAGCGCAGCAAGTCCACGCAGAAGATCGACGGCTGTGATCATCGCGCCTTGTTTGCCGAAAATATCTGCGAATGGTCTGAGACGCGGTCGCTGACCGAGTCCCCACAGCCAGAGATTGGTTGCAGCCGGTTCGTTGTTGCCGATACGCGCGGCGTTGACAGAATGATCCGCGAACCAGTCGGCGCTGTTGCTCATCAACTCGGCCAATTGGCAACTCCCCGGTCCGCGCGGGAATCCGTCCGCGACCGGCTGGTCGGTCAGATCATGCGGAGGAGTGGTTCGGGTCTCCATCGAAAACGGCGCGGGTTCATTTTTGCTGCCCCGATAAACCAGCAGATTGCGATAGCTGACTCCGGCGGTGAACTCAAACTTGCCGGGCAGCATACCGACGTCGTGTTTTTCCTGAGCCGTCGCGAGCAACTGGCGGGCTTCGTCGGTTGAGATATGGCCGGCCGTAAAATCGCGCATCACCTGGTCCTGGATCGTGACGAGGTTGCAGCGGATGCACCAGTCGTGTTCGCCGAGTTCGATTCCCTGTGCAGCGGCTTCCAGCGGAGCGCGGCCGGAAAAGTTCTCAAGCGGCGAATATCCGAGCAGGCTCATGTTGGCAACGTCCGAACCGGCAGTGAGATGCCGGGGCGTATGGTTGGCGCGGCCGACAACGCCGGCGGCGGCGATGCGATCCATCGCGGGCGTGTTGGCGGATTCGAGCGGCGTTTTTTCACCCAGCGCTTCCTGCGGTTCGTCAGCGCATCCGTCCGGGATGACGATCACATATTTCATGAGTTGAGATTTCTAAAGGGAGAACTGTAACGTCAGAGATTGTAGCCGAAGTTGTGCAGAGTTCAGAACCGGTCAACAAGAATTTCTGATGAGGCATGAAGTTGCCCGCAGCTATCCGAGAATTCGAAATCGCTCGGCCGATGAATTGATCGAGGGAAGTTTTTCGACTTCGGCAATGGCGCGCGCGGCGGCGGACTCGGGTGCCGGACGAGTAGTAATCACGACCGGCACGCGATCTTTCTTATCGGGCTCGTGTTGATAGACCGAAGCGATTGAGATTCCGTTGTTGGCAATCACCGCTGACATGGAGGACAAAACGCCTGGCCGGTCTTCGGCATCGAACCGCATGTAAAACCGGCTCATCATGTCGTCGTGCGATGCGATGTCGACACGAGGACGGTTGGCCGCCCAGAGTTCGAGCGTGTTAAACGTTAATGCTGTTCGTCCGACGGCCGTATCGATCAGGTCAGCGACCACGGCGGAAGCCGTCGGCATCTGGCCTGCACCCTGCCCGTGAAAGAAAACGCGACCGACCGCATCGCCGACAACGCTGACAGCATTGAAGTTCTCGCGAACCTCCGCCAGCGGTTTGCCTGCCTTGACCAGCATCGGCGCAACGCTTAACTGTAACTCGCCTTTTTCCAGCCGCGAATACGCGATCAGTTTGATGCGGTAGCCAAGCTGTCTGGCATAACGCAGATCAACCGGATTGATCGAATCGATGCCTCGTCGCGGAATCTGTTGCCAGTCCACTCGCGCGCCGAATGACAGGTGCGCAAGAATCGCGAGTTTTTGCGCGGCATCCGTTCCATCGACGTCCATCGCAGGATCGGCTTCTGCAAATCCGAGTTCCTGAGCCGTCGCCAGCGCAGATGCGTAATCAGCGCCTTCGTCATCCATTTTCGAAATGATGTAGTTGCAGGTGCCGTTGAGAATTCCCTGAAGCGATTCGATCTTGTTCGCCGACAGACATTGCGAAAGGTTGGCGATGATCGGGATGCCGCCCGCCACTGAAGCTTCGAAAGCGATCGATCGACCGAGTTGTCGGGCGCGGTCAAACAGTTCCGGGCCGTGTGTTGCGAGCAGCGATTTGTTCGCCGTGACAATGTCTTTGCCGCTTTCCAGCAACTGCAGCATGTAACTCCGCGCTGGCTCAATGCCGCCGACGAGCATCGCGACGACGGAAACGGATTCGTCGTTGGCAATTTTCGAGATGTCGTCTGTGAGCAGGCCCTCGGGCAGATCGACATCGCGCGGTTTGGTCAGATCGCGAATCATGACGTGTTTCAGCCAGAGCGTACGACCGGCATGACGGGCAGTGCGATCACCATGATCGAGCAGCAGCCGGGCGACGCCGGTCCCGACGGTTCCCATTCCAACAATTGCGACGTTTGTTTTTTGCATTGGTGTCCAGAACGAATGATTGCGAGGGAATTGCCCGAAGGAAACGTGTTTTATCTAGTAGCTAAAATCCCAACACTTGGAATCTGAACCGAAATCGTAGTTGGGTTTCGGGAATTGCTCAACCGATCACGGTCTGAATAGCGGCGTTTCAAATTCGATCGAAACAAAAAATCAGGTAACACTTCAGCGAAATGAAGCAGGAAAAAATGAAACCGCGAATGGACGCCAGTTGACGCATATACCGAAGCATCAGCGAGAAAACTGAAACCCGCCGCGTTAGCAAGGACGCGGAACTTCGCCTCGCCAGCGAGCCATGAAAATCTCGTTGTACTTGCAAAAACACGAACACCAACCGGTTATTGGGGTTTATTCGTGTTTTTTCGCGGTCAATAAGTTCGTTTGCCGGGAAGCGCCGTGTTATTGTTTCAATTCACGGTGAGAGAGTGGCTTGTTTGGCCGGTTGTTGTTTTTCATTGTTGCTTCAGATGCCTGAATGGTCACAAATCAGGTGAATTGAAACCCTGCGGTCGTCTTGAGCATTTCCTGATTCGTTTGAACGTGTACCGCACGCTTTGCGACCGTGTTTTTCAGCCCCGTCAAGATGGAGCAGGAGTCCTTATTCCTGCCCTGATTACATGTGTGTTTGCCGCCGTTTTTTCCGTTCGTTTCGCAAGAATTGCAAAGCAGTATTCGGCGGAATCGGTTAGAAACAGATGGCTGACAACTCAAACTTGCTGGATCGGAAAAAAATGAATCAAACAACGAAAATGCCGGTCCCTCGCTGGTACTGGGTAATCGCCGTTGTGGCGTTGCTGTGAAACCTGATGGGATGTGCCGCCTTCGCGATGGAGTTGTTCGCTCAGGAAGCAATGATCAAATCCTGGACGGAGGCTCAGAAGGAATGGGCCCGGTCCATTCCTTCCTGGATTTATTTCGTGTACGGTATCGCCGTGACATCCGGAGTCGCGGGGTGCGTTTGTTTGCTGATGCGGAAAGGCCGGGCTGTTCCTCTGTTTGCAATTTGTCTTGTGGCAGTGATCGTCCAGATGTCGTTCAGCATGATCATTTACGGAGGGATGTACGCCATGGGACCATCCGCCCTGGTCATGCCCTTGCTGGTCATCGTGATCGCAGCAGCATTGTTGTGGTTTTCCAGGTTCGCAAAAAGCCGGAACTGGATTGCCGAACTCGTTCCAATATTCCGAATGCAATCCGGACTCCAGAAGAGAACTTTGCCCCGGATATTGCCGCCGACAACCCTCGGTTGACTTTTGAGAATTGTCCCCGATTTCTTAACTGATTGCTGTGCGATCCGTCCGCAATTGACGACAATTACGGTTACTATCGCACGTAATTGAAGTAACTTCCGGAAACCGATCTACAACAATGAGCGACTCAGCTGATTCCTCAAAAGCCGTTCGGATTGTTGCCAATGTGAGCTCGACGGTCAGGCGCTGTTGGCGCAGGATCGTGAAGACGAGCCGATTGAAGCAGACGATCCGACCGAAGCACTTGAACCGAAGCGGGCTGAGGAAACGAAGGAAGCAGACGAATCGATTGATGTTAAGGAGACAGCTGAAGCAATCGAGCCAACTGAAGAAAACACAGAGGCGAGCGATGCCGTCGATGATTCAACTTCGAGCGAAACGGATTGAGCGTGGCGCGGTTTGTCGAAGGTACGGATCAAATCACTTTCGCCTGTGTTACAGGACCCGAGGTCAATCTGATCGAATACAAAAGTGGAGTTGACGACAGGAACGTTTCGCTATCTTGACCCGAATCGATTGGCAATTCGAAATGTTGATGAGACGATTCGAATGACCGCATCCGCCCGGGCAGGCTTGGGAAGAAACCCAAGTGCGCCAAGTTCATAAGAACGGTCTTCCAATTCTTTGCCAGCCGCACTGAGCATCAGGACGATGACTTTATCCAGGTCAGGGTCACTGGAAATCTGCTCCAGAATCTCCATTCCGGACAGGTGGGGCATGCTGATATCGAGAAGAACCATATCCGGTTCGGATTCCCGGATCAGAGCCATCGCATGTCGGGAATCGTTTTCGGATTTCACGTGAGGGAATCCACCTTTGACAAGGTAGGTCGAGACGATCGCAGTTACTGCCGGTTCGTCGTCGATAATCAGGATTCTTTTGTCGGCCAGTTTCTCGATAGAATCGAGCTCGGGGACTGGTTCAGTTGTTTCGCTTTTTTTCATAGAGTCTCGCAACGTTTCAAATTCACCGAGGAGTCTTTTTCGACAGGCTTTTTTGCAACGAAATTAAAAGGAAAGAAGATTGCCTCAATTCATTCCGAAGTATTGGGCGCAGTAAGGATTGTGTGCAAACGGAACTGAATTATAGGGAATGTCCGCATTCGCGATTGGCGGAGGAGCTTGGAATTATTCAAACAACAATCCTGCGAGACGGGTGCCGGGCCCTTCTAGCTCCTGCGACTTTCTTTTACACCGAAGAATACATGGTAGGCGTTTGTCTAAAGGAAAATTCGCACGTCAGAAGTTGTTTTTCGACCCTAGCGTTTAGAAAAAGTTGTTCAACGGGCTCAGTCCAAATATGACTACGACGCGGCTTGTTCCATACGATCGCGAGGAAACCATCAACTAGACCTTGCCGGTTTTTTCGATAATGCCAGCGGGAAAGGCTGTCAGCAGTTATGCCGGTCATTCCGACGATAACGAATTAGTACAGCTCATTGTGTTGAGCGTCATTGTTGTTTGGAAGGTCGATTCTGTGAGCAAAACAGGATTATTGCTGATCCTATTCGTCTTGATTCTCTCAGGATGTCGCTCGCCGCAAGCAGCATTACAGACGTTTCGACATTGCGATCCGTGTTTTGCAAATGCAGCCTCAGGTGAAACTGTGCCGGTCGAAACGGCTAGCGAAACCGGAACGATCGAGGAATACGTGCGGCTTGGATTGCAAGGAAATCCGCTATTGCAGGAAGCCGGTCATAGGATCGATGCGATCGGACACCGGTTTCCGCAGGCAATGTCACTTCCTGATCCGATGGTTATTTTAGCGGCGAGAAGATTATGTCCCTTCTCCTCGGGAACTCAGGCAGCTTCTCCGTCAACTTCAGTCCGAATGGCAGGCTAGCTGTCGCTGCCGTGGGAATCGCCAAAGTTAAGATCTTTGACGCACAGCAAAAGCTCGAAACCACGTTCCTCAGCGGGCATTCGGATACGGTAACAACGGTGAGCTTCAGCGCCGACGGTTCGCGAATCTACTCGGAGTCCGAAAAAGAAAAACTGGTTTGGGATGTCGCAACGCGCGAAACGATTCCAGATGCAACATGGGAATTGCCGGAAGTAACCACAAACACTTCTCGCAACGGTCGATGGTTGGTGACCACCGAATCGAACAATGTCGTGCTTGTCGATCTTGAGTTCAAAAACACACCTGACGAAATAGCCTATCGACTAGCCAAATCTCGCTTCGATCCGTTTTGGCATCAAGAGCACGCCGAAGCAGCCACCACGGCACAGAACTGGTACGCCGCAGTCTTCCATTATGCCTGGCTGCTGAAACATGGCCCCGATTCTTTAGCACGCTACGTTGGCCTGTCGCCGGCTCATCGAGTTCGACATCCTTGCCTTATTCTATTTTCACTCTCAGATCAGGTGAGAAGACCGCTGTGGGAGCTGAGGTCTTCCAGGACGGACGTTTGCGGGTTATTCACCGCAACCCTCCCGGCGTGTGGGAGGAATCGCCCTCTTCAGCCAGACCAACATGACCGACGGTCAGTGGCACCATTTTGCCGTCGTTAGGGGCGACGACAACAGACTTCACCTTTACATCGACGGCTTATTGGAAGCTTCGTCAGTCGAGAAAGCCGCCGACTTTAGTGACACGCCTTACCAGGTGTTTCTGGGGATGAACCACAAAAAGCATCCCCGTTATTTCCAAGGTCTGATGGATGAAGTCCGTTTCTGGAACTACGCCAGAACGAAAGAAGATGATCGATTCTCCAGACCGGCAGGTCAAACGGCTTGGCGATGACTTGATCCGCCAGCAAAAGTTGCTGCTCCAGTACTGGCGGCGCTATCGCACTGGCGAAATCAAATGGTCGACGCTTCAAAGAGAGGTTCGACCGATCCGAAAAAGGTTCGATGCGTTGCTACTATGAGGTGTTTTCAGCGGCAACGAAAACCCGGTTGGCATTTGCAACGAGTTGCATGTTCGTCGTCAGCACCTGTGGACGTTCACTCGCGTTGAGGGGATCGAGCCAACCAATAATCCTGCCGAACGAGCGCTTCGACCGGCGGTGATTTATCGCAAGCCGAGCTTTGGAACCCGGAGTGTTGCCGGGAGCCGATACCTGGAGCGGATCTTGACCGTTTCGGAGACTGGTCGCCAGCAAGGTCGCAACGCCTGTCAGTTCCTTATCGAGGCGATGGAAGCAAGTTTCAATTCGAAAAATGCGCCCTCGCTTGTGCCCATGCAAACTGAAAGTCAAATGGAAACCGGCACTGCGTGAGCCCCGACCCGTGAACGGTTACCTTTATCAGGCAGTCACTGGCTGCGATCGCCCGTAGATACAGGATAAAGACAATGCGCTTCAGGCTAGATCAAGATTGCGTTTCCGTCTAAATACTCTACTGGTTTGGGTGCAGTCATCTGAGTAACGGCTGAACATTGCGATACTTCTTCAGATACGCCGTCGCCGTCCCGTAGTCTGACCGGGTCCCGAGGCACCCGTGCCGTCGTTTCAACTGGGCCGCACTGCGGAGCACCCGTGAGATTCCGCCCGGTTCGCGGGTGCTTCATCGGTGAAAGCACCTTGCGAAAGCATGCCTGTGGATGAAAGCCCGCATCGGTGACGTAACGCAGCACCGGCACACAATCGTCTGTCGCGGCAAGCGTTCGAGTGGCGGCTTCGGCTTCCAGTCCATTGAGCGTGTGCTGGAGGATCCGGCGACCGAACTCGCGGAGAATGGTTTCCAGACGAAGCTCCAGCTGCACGGTCGATTCCGGCGTAACCGACCCGGCGGAAAAAAGATCGTACCGCGACGACCAGTCGCCAGAGCAGTGCAACAACCGCAGAAGCAACTTGGGCTGCCAGCACTGAATCAGTGCTGGCATTTCCTTCATCAAAGATTTAGACTCAATCATGTGGCGTTCGTTTCTCGCGTTTCTTGTCGCAAAACAAAAAACGTATTGAGCCACGAACGTCACTTTTCTCAAATACCAATCAGACTGCTACCACGCTGACTGCACCCTTCGTAATCCAGTTTGAGAAGATCTGTCGTGAAGCTAATAGCCTTAATTGTGTTGCTCGTGTCATCAGTTTTTCTATCCGGCTGTGGTGGGTCACAACCTGATTCAGGTGTTGGTGGAACGCCCCGACCGCAAGTGGATTTGGAGGCGCTCGCGACATTTCTGATCTTCGATGCGCTACGAAAGACCGGTTCCGTCCCCAGAATTCGTTACGGTCCCTTTTGATAGTTGTGACTTTTGCCTCCCCGGGCGCGGGCTGCTATGCTAATTCACACGTATCGGAAGGGCTTCATTGAAGTCACCCCCGCAATTCAAGATGGGTGCGTGAACATTGAATCGTGGGATATCGACCCCGACACCAGCCTCGATGACGTGACATGGGTAGACGATCCGTCAATCCCGGACTCATGCGCAATGGCTAACACTGAACTCGAACTAGCTGCGGAACAAGCTCGCAGCCTCGCGGAAGCACTATTGGCGGCTGCAGCATCGATCGAACAGCCGTGAGCGTCGCCGAACCGGTCAACACCAAAGAATGTGATGAATGCGGCAGCACATATTTCCCCGTCGAAATCACAGATGCCCAAACTGTGCCCCGAATGCGCGCATCATCTCTACGGGTACCCCAACTGTGATCACGACTTTGTCGGCGGGCGTTGCCGACTCTGTCTTTGGAATGGATCGGACTCAAACTACCTGCGTGGCTTGAAACGTGAATCCGAACAGACTGCATAACAAAATGTTGGACGTGCGGACTGGCAAGGTCTGTTTGACTAGCGGGTGCGAATCCCGTCCGGGTAAGCTTTAGCCAAGCGCCCGGTATCGAGTGTTGCAGGATGTTTATAAGGGCTTGTCCTGAAATGACATTTTGAAGCGTACACAGAAAGTTTGAGAGGATGAATTGACTGTGGGTGGCCTCGCAGCAATGAATGGAATTAGCTCCGAAAATTTGTATCTGTTGGAATCTGCCCAAGGTCTGTGCATTCCTGAAGGCAACACTTCGCACCGCGTCACGGCGAGTGGTTCGAAGAGACCCGGAGTCGGCGGCCCATTCGCTCAACACATTGTGTCAAACAGGCAACCAGTGAGCCCCTGAGTGTTCTTGACTCGCATCGCGACAGCCAGTCGTGACGAATCGAGTATGTCCGAGGAGTGGAATAAGCGACAAAGACAAATGACGATCAGGGAGTCGGATGACCGAATCGTACCGTTGACGACTGAAGACCAACCAGTCGAATCGAAGTCGGGTAATGTCGATGCAGGGAAGGCGGTCAGGATTTCACGCGATCGAGACTGGGCACTGCCCGTACACAGAGACGGACCCTCAGTGCTAACCCGGCTCGATCGCATCTCTCAGCGAGCCAAGGCATTCCCCGAAGCAGAGTTTAACAACCTGTTTTCGCTGCTCACCAACGAGTTGTTGTTGGATGCTTCTGGCCGACTCAAGAAAGGGAAAGCACCAGGATTGGAAGAGCTGTTGCGAATACGCATCAGCGATCCGGAATTGCTTCATCTGATTCAGCGTTTTCTGAACGCGGGCGTGATGATCGACGGCCAACTGGAGGCCACCGAGGAAGGCGTTCCGCAAGGAGCAAGTCTTTCACCCTTACTCGCCAACGTGTATTTGCATTACGTGCTGGACCAGTGGTTCGAACGTGATGTCAAACCGCGGCTGCGAGGTGAATCGCACTTGATTCGATTTGCGGATGATTTCATCTGCTGCTTCGAGTTGGAGTCCGATGCAAGGAGATACCAAACGGTGCTGCCGAAACGTCTGGGCCGATACTCTCTTGAAGTCGCCGAGGATAAGACCAAGTTGATCCGTTTCGGACGCTTTGCTCGTCGCGATTGCCAGCGACAGGGCGGCGGCGCTCCCGAGACGTTTGACTTCCTCGGATTCACTCACTATTGCGGCCTTAGTCGCGGCGGGAAATTCAAGTTGAAAAGGAAAACGTCAGGCAAGAAGCTTCGAGTGAAACTGTGCGAGATGCGTCTTTGGTTTCATCATCAGCTATCGACACCGGTGGGCGAAATGTGGCAGGTCCTCAACGCGAAACTTCGAGGTCACTATCAGTATTACGGCATCAATGATAATTGGCCGCTACTGATGGCGTTCCGCAGCAAGGTTCGCGGGATGGCCAAGCGTCACCTGAGCCGCCGGAGTCAAAAGAGCTATGTGAACGGGAACGATTTCAACAGGTTTACCGACGTTCATCCCCTGGCAGGTCCGAAAGGTTTGACCGACCTGATCGCGCTCAACCGCAGGTTATTGAATGAGAGGGCCAAGTGAAATCTGGGAGCCGGATGCTGGAAAGCGGCACGTCCGGATCTGCGAGGGGGCGTTCCTCAATTTTGCATGGATACGATATTGGGACACCACCAAAGGAAACAGGTGGCCAACAGGGAACACAAACCGTATCCTAAACAAGAGAGAGAACGCTCTACTCACCCGGAGCTATCATTCATTGTCTTGTCCAACGCAGGTAAAACGATTGCACCGGTTCCCATGCGTTCTGTTACTTTTTGTTATCGCCTGTGTACTCTCAGGAGTCTACGGCGCGATTCACAACCAGCTGTCATACACAGTCTCACCCGAGTATTTCACCAAGTTCAAGTTTGAACAGTTTGGGATCGCGCCTTCAATCCCGGAACGTCATGGCGCGGCGATCGTTGGGTGGCAGGCTTCCCGGTGGATGGGAATTGTCCTGGGCGTTTTTCTTATTCCTTTCGGACTCCTGATAAGAGGAACATTCGGCTACTTCGTTTGGATGCTTCGTGTTTTCGGATTAGTCCTTATGACATCGATGAGTTTCGCGTTACTTGCCTTGCTATACGCCTATTTCACAATCACGCCCCAAGCTGCTGGTGAACTGATATTCAATGGGCAACCGATCTCCAACCCTGTTGGTTTTCTACAGGCAGGGTTCATGCACAACGCAAGTTATCTCGGGGGACTCCTGGGTGTCTTTGTCGGCATGGCTTCAATCTTGCGACGTTTCCTGACGGTCGAATCCAGAACTGATAAGATCCTGTCCGGGCATCCTGATCAACAAACGAAGCTAAGTGATTGAATGTGTGTGGCCCGGCGATTGTCAATCTAGACGCTTGATATCTTCCTGCGTTGCCAATACTCAATGCCGAGCCAAACGAACCAGGGGGCATACTCCAGCCAGGTAACGACAAAATCGAAAAAAGCAGTGCCATGGTACGCGGTCCCCATGACCGCTGTATTTGCGAAATGGTAGTCGAGCCAGAATCGCAAATAGTAAACCAGGACGATTCCACTCAAGGCCAGCCACGCCCGGTTGCGTACGAACGGCAATAAAGGCAATGCCCACAACCAGTACCAGGGGTTTTGTGTTGGAAGAAGAAGCCAAAACCAGGCGAGCGTTAAGAAGCCTGCTTCACAAAAGCTTGCGATGTCCTGCCTTTTACTCGCGCGCCGCGCAAGCCAACAGGCAATCATGACAAATGCGAACGAGGTTACGAGTCGCGTAGCCATGAAGGGAGCTTCAGCAACCGGAATCGAAAAACGCCGGGCAACAGAGTTCACGACTTGCTGCCGCACATCGTCGGAAACGATTGAAAACCAGACAGGTGTGTTTTCCGTTCCGTCGACGACCGGTTTCAGGTTCTCGACCAGGATCATGAAAATGAAATCATTCATTTCCCAGGACTTAAGAAATGTGGTCACGCCCAGACTTGGGTCATTGCGCGGACCGAGCTGATCAGGTGTTTGGCCAGTCGATTGAAATGATTCAATCGCATCGGTGCCAGCCGGACGCAGAATGCCCGATGGATCGCTTTGATTGGCCGAAATCGTCACGACCGATTTGGACGGCGTCGGCAGGATGGGTCGCAACAGCAGGAATGTTGCAAGAAAAAAAACAGCCGTCGGAAAAACGAGTGCGCACCAGCCAAATCTTCGTAGCAATGTGAACAGAATCAACGGCGCGAGAACAACCGGATAGAGCTTCGCTCCAATCGCTGCCGCAAGTATCAGTGCGGTCAGAACCATGCCGGCCGTGTTTTTTGCGTTCGGGAGCGTTTTCTCCGATCCGAATTGCAATCGTACAACCATGTATACAGCCAATGTCGTTGGAAAAACTGCAATGACATCGAGATGCCCGCTGTTGGCAATTTCCTTGAGAAGAAGCGGGCACCAGGCGTAGACAAGACTCAGGCCCGCAGGCAACCGGCTAATTCTCAACAATTGGATGACCAGCAGCAGAATGCCCAGGTCGAACCCGATTAGCCACGCCTTCATTACCCGGACACGCGTCGCCACCGAAGCATCCCCGGGCGTCGTCTGTGCGGCGCAATAGAAGACTGCCTGGCTGGTCGGTGGATAGATTGTTGGCAAGTCAGCGAAATGCACTCGTCTTAATACTTCCGCCAATGCCGGGGTTTGGTCTCGCAGTCTTGCCAGTTTGCGCAGTTCTGAATCTTCCGTGCCAGTTGCATCAGCCCATAAGATTTGACGCGGCGGATAACGAAAGGGACTAATGCCCTCCGAAGAGACTGCGCCATCCCACAGGTACCGATAGATATCGACTTCTTGAATTGGTACGGAAAAAAACACGATCACGCGAAATGCAATCGCCGCAAGAACGATCATCCATGTCAGTCCGGAATTCTGCTTTGCTCTTGCCGCATATCTTATTGCCAACAAATAAGCTGCAAACAACAGTCCGAAAAACAGCAGCACCAGGATGATCGGACGCGTGGTCGTCGGGCTTGCGAAGGCAAACTGTGAGCTCAGGAATGTGATGACGACGTATATCACCGCCGAGACGACTGCAAGAACCGCCAATGGACCAATACCATTGGCCTCGCCACGCAGACCGGATTCAATGCGGCGACGTTTGTCAGTCAATCGCCTGGAGCCATTCACGCGACCGCCTGCTTCGATTCTTTCTTCGATATGACGGTGGCTCGCAATGTAAGCCTGCTCCGGTTTTTCAGACGACCGTACCTGGCGATTGTATAGAGTATTTTTGAGCCTGCCTTGACCGATCCCATGATCGTTCCACTTATCTTGCTTTTGCCAATTCGCTTTCGATACGGCACCGGTACTTCATGGATTCGCAGGTTTGCACGTACAGCCTTGATTTGCATCTCGATTGTCCAACCGAAATTCTCATCGCACATTTGCAACTCACACAACCTGGAGTATTCGATTGCACGAAACGGCCCGAGGTCGGTGTATCGGAATCCAAACAGAAACCGCATCATCAGGCAAGCGAACTTGTTTCCGAAAACACTTTGGAAGGGCATCGCGCCTAGCTCACGTTTTCCCAGCAATCGCGATCCCAGCACCATGTCGAATTCGCCTGACTGAATCGGCTCAACCAGGCCGGTCAACATTTCAGGATGGTCGCTATAGTCCGCATCCAGGAACACAACAATTCCCGGCGGTCGGTCTCCCGCCTGAATTCGCTCCCTAATCGCCGCGAGGCCCTGCAAACAGGCCGCGCCGTACCCGCGTTGAGGCTGGTCAACAACGACTGCGCCCAACTTGGTGGCAACCCCCGCCGTGTTATCGGATGATCCGTTGTCAACCACGAATACTCGACGCACCTTCGGCAAGTCTCCCAACACCAACGGCAATGAGGCCTCTTCATTAAGTGCAGGAATGATTACGTCCACTATCGAAACCGGGGCATTGCCAATGTTGACAGGTCTTCCATTCGGACTCGCATTTTCGTTTGTCATGGCATCTCCAGCGTCCAAAATCGCACGCAAATCACAAGACAGAAAGAGACCAACGATTCGCATTTACCTTGCGTAGTAAACTTGGAAACGAATTCAACGCTTGTTTACATCCAGCACCCAATGCCGGCCAAGCTGTGAGGAAACCGAGTCGCTCAGGTGAAACCTGTCCTGTCCTCCGTTCGCTTGACCAGCCGAGCGAATAAACTAGTAGCCCGAACATGAACCACCATGATTCAATCGCCGTCCGAAAACGGGGCGAGAATAACCACTACCGTAGGCGTTGTGTGAATAGGGACTGGGCGAATAGGAATGACCGAATGAACCGCATCCGCTGTTGTTGTAGCCTGAAAGCGGCGCGCGGTAGGCAGTGTTGCCAAGAATGGCAGGCGAAGCGTATGCGGGAGGCGTAGTAAATACCGATGCGGACTGACCGGAACGTGAAGGTGCGGAAAACTGAGACGTTGGCGCGTACGCCGGACCCGGAGCGTAGGACTGGGCCGGAGCGTACGACTGGACCGGAGCATACGACTGAGCCGGGGCAGCCGAACGGCTTGGGGCGCTCATGTTGTTTCTGGAACCTGACTGAGCGTTGGCAACCGAGCCCAGCATTGCTACCAGAGCGATCGCGCAAACCAACTTCGCCGAAGAATGAAAACTGATTCGAGACATCTGAAATATCCTATGCGTTGAGAAACGGAAATTTCCGCAGCGAAAACTGCAGAAGACTTGTCTGATCGAAATACTCGTTTTTACGACTACCGATAACTAGCTATCGCGAACATATTTTGATTCACTATTTTGACGGCTGTATCGAATTCGTTTTTTGACAATCAGCCGGACGGTTATTGCCTGGAAGCACAAATGTTCCTTTGTCATTTATCGAGATAGCAAGTCGTCAACTCTCTGGTGATCAGCCAATCCTGTTTTGGCGCTCAATGACCATTCCATTCTTGATAACCAAAAGAGTAGGCAAGCTCGACACGTCGAACTCGCGTGCGAGCTGTTGGTGCTGATCGACGTTGACCTTGATAATAGAGGCACGTTTTTGACTGGAGGAGCTTTCCATGTCCTCCAAAATTCCGCCTTGTTTTCGGCATGGGCCACACCAATCCGCATAAAAGTCAACTAAAACGGTGCCCGAAGCGTTTCCGACTAGCTCACGAAAGTTGTCATTTGGCCCGAGTGTGCTTAACGGAGTGGCGGATGGCGAATATGAAACTTCGTGAGAAGTTTGGTGGACGGCTGTTTCATGAACAGCCGTTTGAACGGTTTGTTGACTCGCCGTAAAAGGCAATTCCGGAGCCTGGGACGAGCACGCGCAGAACGGTTTTCCTGTAGTGCAACCAGCCGTTCCAACTGTCAGAAACAATAGAGCTGCCAACAGTATCGCTTTTGTAATTCTCATTTCGACTCCTAACGATTCCAATCCATGAATCCGGTATTGCCAGCAACCTTGTTGGCAATCCACCCTGAGTACGACAAAATCCCGTCGCACGATTCGTGACGAAGTCCAGGGACAATGCTTACAATGAAACCTGGTTATCTCCTGCCAATGTGTGATAGATGACATAGAGCATTGGAATCGCGTGAGTTTATCGGTCGGTTGCCGTTTCGGCATCCGGGTGCCTGTGATTCCCAGGCGGGTGCATTGATAAAGCTAAGTTTTCGAGTCGGCAACTCAGCTGGAACCGTGCGTAGGGTCACAAAAAAAAACGACGGCATGGTTGGCGCCATGGCCGCCGTTTTTCACACCAGTTTTGGGAGTTGTCTAACGCCGGCCGCTTCCTTCTGTCGTTTGCTGCAGTTCTGCTTGTTGCGGATCTGGCTGTGGTTGCTCGTTCAGGCTCCAGTCGTACTCCAGGTGCGAAACGCTGACTGAGTTCGCGATTGCCGCGTCGTATGCGGCTTGTGTTGGCAGGTAGGGTGCGATGGTTTGGAGCTGAGTCGCCTGGTCGTCTCCAAAATCCGTCGCAAACCAGCTCATGATTGACGACATTTGAAATTGCTGCCGATCAGCGTCGTATCCGAAGTTTTCTTGATTCGCAAAAAACGCTCTTGTGTTCAAGACCAGTTGATTCTCAAGGCCCTCAGCAGTGTACGCTTGATTGAGCAAGCGTGGGCAACTGTGCGATGCACAAACGATAGCAAAGTGAATTCGAGGATCGCCCATTTTCCGTAGCACTTCGTGCTCCATATCATTGAGCGAAATTTGCGTGTCGCCAACGACAAGCTGCAGGTCATCCCAAATGTTGTACCCAACCAGCCTCGCCGTATGATTGCGAATACTAGTCGTAGGATACTCCCGCAAGATCCCTTTGATGGTTACGGCATTGTAAGCGTTGATCCAAAAAGCAAACTGGGAATTGCGAGTGGATTCGACTACTCTGTTGGCCGTCGAGAGCGTACTGAGATAGCTGTCAAGAGCCTGACTATCGGCAGCCGACGCGTGCCATGCCTCATAGTTAACCTGCCCTATGTCGTTGACATACTTTTGCAGGAGTTGATGCCAGAGCGAATGGTCAATGTGATCCATTGAGACCTGTTGGTTAGTGGAAACCTCATGCCCGACAGTGACCTCCTGACCTGCGACGACCGACGCCCAAACGGCGATTGCCAACGAAAGCGAAAATGCGGGGATCTTGAATATCATGATTGTGATTCCTTTCATCTGAATCTTGTGGAGTCGCAGGATTCGGTATCGCTGCACGAAACCAGATACTGAACGCTTGTACCAGTTGGACGAACAGCAATTCAACTCCTTACGGCGGTATTGAGAAATAGGAAACTAAATTGAATCCGCTATCGCATCACGGATGCCGGCAACGAATTGTGTGCCAGCACTTCCAGCCATCGGGAGCTTCGTTGCTGCTCAGTTCCCAAACTGACCGCGATTGACGCAACTGGAAAAGTGGAGGTGAAAGCTCCTTCAGGACCGTTTGGAAATTCCATTGGCAAATCATCGTAAGGAAACCGACCAGATTTCGACACATGCGTATTGCCCGTTTGGAATTGCAAACCCCGTTGTTGACGTAGAAACAAGCCAGGACGATCAGGATGCAACTGCAAGGATTGAATAACCAATGATATATATTTTTGTTGTCGTTGCAGCACTGTGCGTCGCCTTTGCAAATGGAGCCAATGACAATTTCAAAGGAGTCGCCACGCTGTTTGGCAGTGGAACAACCGACTACCGCCGCGCCCTGGCGTGGGCGACGGCAACCACAATGCTTGGATCGGTTACTGCCTTGTTGCTGGCGGGCAATCTGATCAAGAGTTTTGGTGGCAAGGGACTCATCGAAGACACAATCGCGAGCCAGCCGGCGTTTGCAGCGGCAGTCGCCCTGGGAGCAGGACTGACTGTCCTGATTGCGACCCGAATCGGCATGCCGGTATCAACAACGCACGGCTTGATTGGCGCATTGATGGGAACCGGACTGGCGGCAGGTTCAGCGCTTAACCTCGGCAACCTCAGTTCGAATTTCCTGATCCCGCTCCTGATCAGTCCGATGATCGCCGTTGTGATTACGTTACTTGCATATCCCGTTTTGAGGTTTTGTCGACAACGAATGGGTATTACCCGGGATATATGTCTTTGCGCCGGGAAGGAAATGCTTGAAACCGTTCCGACGAACTGCCATGCTATCGCGCTTGAACGGGCAGAGCATTTGACGGCGACCATGGGTACCATCGTTACCTGCGAAAGCAGATATCAAGGAGATGTTCTCGGTGTTTCGGCAGGAGAGACACTCGACAAACTTCATTTTCTTTCGTCCGGCATCGTGAGCTTTGCCAGAGGCCTTAACGACACACCCAAAATTGCTGCTTTGTTATTGCTAGCTCCAGCCTTTGGCACATCCGGCAGCCTCGTTTTGGTCGGCATCGTGATTGCGATCGGAGGTATTGTGTGCGCGCGGCGAGTCGCTGAGACGATGAGTAAGAAAATAACAACGATGAATCACGGCCAGGGGTTCACGGCCAATGTTATTACAGGACTCATCGTTATCGGCGCTAGTCGTCTGGGTTTGCCTGTTTCAACGACCCATGTCAGCTGCGGGTCGCTGTTTGGAATTGGTGCGGTTTCCGGAGGTGCAAAGGTGAAGACGATCGGTACTATTCTTCTGGCCTGGATCACGACCTTGCCGTTGGCTGCAGGGATCGCGGCAATGGCCTATCTGATCGTGAGTAGGCTTTAACAGATGTCCGCTCGTTTCGACAGATGTCTCTATCGTTTCGTTCTTTGAGCTGAGTCATTGAGTGTCCAGTCATACTCAAGCCATTGAATCTTTAATAATCCGGATGTCAGCAATCCGGACGTCAGGTCGTTTTGGAGATCGCGTGAATACCTCGCAGCGAATTCTTCAACTGAGCCTGCGACTTGAACAAAGTCGTCGCCGTACCAGTTGTACAGCTGGGTCAACTTCAGCGGGCCGGTTCCGGGTTCATAACCAAACCAGGTCTGATGCCGGTGAACATAGTCCGCCTGTTCCATCAGCTGTTGTTCCAGGTCGGCACCGTTGAAGGGCTCATTGCGTAGCGGTGGACACCCGATCGCAGCACACACGAGTGCGAAATGGATCTGCGGCTCTTTGAAGTTCGGACGGATGTATTCGTGCTCGATTTGATTCAGGCTAACGGTCTGACCGGCGAGATTCCAACGAACGGCATCCCACCGTTCGGCATCGGGTATGTTTTTGATGGAATCCAGCGGGTAGTGTTCGACGATGAGTTTTAGCGTGAACGCATTGTACGCGTTCATCAAGAACGCCAGCCTTTCATTTCGACCTAGTACTTCCATGTTTGCGGCACCAACCGCGTCTATGTATACGTTCAGTCGGTCACGGTCTGCTTTCAGCTGGCTATAGTCAACCCAGCCGTCGGAATCGACGTGTTCTTTCAGCAACGCATCGAACGCCGAATGATCAAATGCGCCCCCATCAGGCTTCCCGGCAAACGATTCCTGCAACTCGACTTTGGGTGGCCCGAACCATCCGGCAAGCAGTTTACTGACCGTCCAGTTGCTCATTTCCATCAGTCCGACCACTGCGCTGCCAGCAAGCAGGAGCACGAATAAGGCAGTCAAGATTTTCGTTCGCCGTGTTTTTGCTCTTGGAGATTCTTGTCGTTGAATCATCGAGTTCCTTTTGTGAGGCAGTTCCGGTAAAAGCGACCCGGCATGTCGAATTACTTGGATTTGGTATCGGTTCGTCGTTGTGGCAATCATTTCCTTACATGAAGAGATCAACGGGGCAGGCACTTAAAATCGGTTTGGCAAAATAAAAATGTAAGGAAATCCGCCGATATCGACCTGCTTGGTTAAGCCTTTCACCGACGAGTGTATCCGCACCGCGTTGTCTACTGGTTGAAACGCGGTGCGATGATAGGATCATGCGAGACGCAATTGGCAAGCTGTTTGTCGCCGGAATCAATCATCCTGACACCGGCATGACGCCAACACCATTTCTCTAACCTCTCCATCTGCAATGAACAAACAGACCGCATCGGAGTCGCCTCAAATTGACCCGTCAACCTGGGTGCAACGATATGGCGACTACCTCTACCGCATAGCGCTGTCGCGATTGAGAGATGGTGACGCAGCGGAAGAGGTCGTGCAGGAGGCGATGTTTTCCGGATTAAAAAATGTCGGACAGTTCGCTGGGCGCGGAAACGAACGAGCGTGGTTGCTCGGAATTCTCAAACGGAAAATCATTGACTACTATCGCAGTCGGAAACGAGATCCGGTCAACATGAATGAAGAATCCGGAGACATTTCGCAAATGCTGTTTGACGAAAATGGCAGCTGGAAAAAAGAAATCCGCTCGGCAATTCGTCAACCGCTGGATTCGCTGGACCGTGAGGATTTCTGGCAAATACTGAAGATTTGCATGGAAACGCTGCCGGTGCGACAGGCGGACGTGTTTACACTTCGCGCTATGGACGAGAAGAAATCAGAAGACATTTGTAAGGAGCTGGAAATCACCTCGACGAATTACTGGGTGATCCTTCATCGAGCAAGACTACAGTTGTCCAGTTGTATGAAGCAACGCTGGTTTGAGGAGGGTAAGTAATGAAAGGCATGTATACCTGCAAGCACGTGTCTCAGATCGTCTCGCAATCGCTCGACAAGAAACTTCCGTTTTGGACCCGAGTTCAACTCTGGATGCATCTTGGAATGTGCGGGCTGTGCAACGGGTTTCGCAAAACTATGATTCGCGTCGACCGTGAATTCAAGCTACGAGCCGATGAAGCTGAGAACGGTGGCGGGAACAGCGAACCGCAAATTTCGAATGCGGCACGTGAAAGAATGGCTCAAGTAACGAAAAACCGGGGTCAATAAAGCAATCAATAGTTGTTTTCGCAGTTGTATTCCCATTCATACGGAATGAACCAGGCGTTGATTCGCAAAACAGGCTTTGCCGGTGCGGGGTAAATAGCGAACTAATTCCGATGTACAAATGCGTTTGACTCGAAATCAGGCACAGGAAGAGCGAGCAAACAAACTGGTTGCACGAAAAAAGCCGTCACCGTCGAGCGTGAAAACGGCTCTCGGTGCGGCTCTCGGTGCGGCTTGAGTGGGCGCGGCTTGAATGGGCGTTGAGGGACTCGAACAACGTCTCCAATACCCGCGAATCCTCGCCTCTTTCCATCATGTCCGAAACCTGTACGCCAAATCGTACGCTGTCGGATGAACATTTGAAAGACATCACAAACACATTGCGGGCGTGTCTAACGCCTGAACAGATCAATAAGCTGATTGGTTCGCTTCGGGCTTAACGCTCAGTTGCTCGTACTAAATAGTTTTGAAAAGTCGCGGGCCGTATCAATAACGTTGGTGACCTCGATGCCTGACTCAATCGGTCGATAAAAAATTGCCCACCTTTTTGGATGCAATAACGCGTTCCTTCGAGCAATCCGGCATAGCGTTGCCCAATGCCTGGGCTCTCAGCATAGAGCAACAGCTTTTCTCGAATCTCGGCGTCGATTTTCGCCGCCGTTTGCGGACGTCCGTCATTTCGAGCAATGAATTTGAGAATCTCTTTTAGCTCGACCCGAGCTTGTGGACTCCATGCCACTTTTGCCATCTAGTCGGTAATCCCTTCCTCGGCTAATTCTCTCCGGACTTCGTCCATCAATGCCTCGTGGTCGAGCGGCTTGGCTGGCCCGCTGTCGATTGACTCCTGAATCCGTTCATTCATTCGTCGCACTTCGTCCGGATACGCTTGATACTCCTTAACGCTTTGTTGTGGCGTCAAGTTTCTTCCGCCGTTCTCTAACTGTCGGCCCACGAATGCATGGAATGTATAGCGACAATTAGGAAAGCGCCGGGATAAACCGGTTTGAAGTCGGGAATGAAAGAGTCCTACGGGGAAGATTTAGCCAATCACTCCGGCCTTGATCCGTACGCTGATACTGGTAACAGCATGGGTGTAGCATCGGTAAGAGGTACAGTCAGGCGAGCTATTGAGCTCCGAAATCAGCTAAATCCGAGTGCCGACCTTGTCTAATTGTGGGGAAGGCAACACGTCCAACAACGTCATGGCGAGTCGTTGGTCGACACGGCGGAGTCTGAGAACCTCAGCATGATTGAAAACTTCAAACGCGAGAACCGGGAGACCCCAGTGACATCCCAGGGATCATTCTTTGATCTTTGGGATCGGCCGGAAAACGCCTCAGGCGGTACTTCCGACATGTACGTCACTGGGGAGTCAGATGAGTCCATAGTACCTTCGACATCGACGAACAAGGGTGCAACTGAAGCATCCGCGGAGCCGATCGAGGAAAGGGACTCAGCCAATAGAAACGCGATGCAGCCTGCCTCACTCCGGACACCGAGCCGGGATAAACGTGAGTCACGCGGATTGCATGGCGTGCGTGAAGCTGCTCAAAACAGCAGCACACTTCGTTTTACTGCTTTGCTTCATCACATCAATGAACAGATGTTGTTTGAGAGCTTCATGAACTTGAAGAAATCAGCAGCGGCTGGAATCGACGGGATGACATGGCATGATTACGAAAACGACGTGGAGTCCAATGTGAAGGATCTCCACGGTCGCATTCACCGAGGAGCCTATCGAGCCAAGCCTTCTCGTAGAGTCTGGATTCCCAAAGCTGATGGTCGAAAGCGGCCACTGGCGGTAGCGTCCTTGGAGGACAAGATTGTCCAACAGGCGGTGCTATGGGTGATTCAGTCGATCTACGAACAAGACTTTCTCGGTTTCAGCTATGGGTTCCGCCCCGGTCGCAGCCAACACATGGCGCTTGATGCGCTAAGCGTGGCATTGACCGACAAGAAGGTGAGTTGGGTACTCGACGCCGATTTGGAAGGCTTTTTCGATTCGATTGATCACTCGTGGTTAATCAAATTTCTGGAGCACCGAATCGGTGACAACCGCATTCTTCGGCTAATACGTAAATGGCTTCATGCCGGTGTTATCGAAGAAGGCGAGCGGATTCCGGGCGAAGAAGGATCGCCGCAAGGGTCAGTGATTTCACCGATCCTTTCGAACGTGTTTCTTCATTACGTCCTGGATCTATGGATCGTATGGTGGCGTCAGCAAAACGGACGCGGCAACATTGTCGTCGTGCGCTTTGCGGATGATTTCGTGGTTGGTTTTGAGCATCAAGCGGACGCAATCGCCTGCCTGGATGAACTCCAGGAGCGCTTTGCTAAGTTTGGCCTCAAGCTGAACGACCAGAAGACTCGATTGATCGAGTTCGGGCGTCATGTGTCTCAGCGCCGACGGCGTCGAGGCGACGGGCGTACCGAAACGTTTGACTTTCTGGGATTCGCCCATCAATGCAGCACGACTCGTACACATGGTCGGTTTACCATTCGCCGGGTGAGCATTGCCAAACGGCTGAGCGCCAAGCTTGCTGAAATTAAACAGCAGCTGCGACAGCGTTGGAATGACTCCGTTGGCGAAATGGGTCGCTGGCTATCGCGGGTCGTGCAAGGTTGGTTGAACTATCATGCCATTCCTGGCAATATGGTTCGCCTTCAGCAATTCGTCCGATGTGTCACCAAGATCTGGCTTCGTCAGCTTCGGCGACGTAGTCAGCGACATCGGTGGACTTGGAAACGAATGGCTGCATTGCGGGACATCTATATGCCACGTTTACGCATCCAACATCCGTACCCACATCAGCATTTCACGCCCGACTAAAGGCAGGAGCCGTATGAGTGTAACTCCTCACGTACGGATCTGTGCGGGGGGCCGCCGGTAACGGCGGTTCCTACCGCGATAATTCCCTCTCGTGTTGCCTCATCCAGAAAGGTTACCGAAACGAACGATGAAAAAATGCTATCATTCACGGGCGAAGCTCGTGAATGATAGCATTTTTTTCTGCGAAGTTGGCGTGTGGGTCTAGCAGGACACCTAGGAGCCGAAGACGAGTTGCCTAGCCATGATGTGACGCCATTTCCCAATTCGTCGTTGAAGAGTTCGAAGATGACTCGTGCTGTACTTGTTGCCATGTTTGCGAATCAAGCGTTCAAGAAGGCATGAAGCTGTCGCATCTGGTTCTTTTTCGAGCCACTCCAACACCTCAGCCCAGTTGCCTTCGAACGGATCCTTTCTCGTTCGGTAATTTCGTGGTTCTGTTGGCTTACTTCGGCGAGTTGGACGAGCCTCGCCCTTCTCCCATAGCTTTGGCAGTTGCGATAGAAATTCTTCCAAATTGATTTCTTGTTCCGCTGTTCCGCGCCCATCAGTTGATAACGCTACCAGTGCAGCCTGCGATTGTCGAATTTGATGAAGCAGTTCGAGAGGATCAAATTCTCCTTGCTTTTCTGTCAGAAGAGTTTGGGTGTCGTTGGAGATTCGTGGATCCGAAAGCAAACGTTCACACGGTGTTTTGGGCGGCAAATAGATTTTCTTTACCTTGCTTCCATCCCGAGACTTTGATTTCAGTTTGAAAGATGGTTGAAAGATGTTGACGTACCAGCGAACCCGTTCGTAAAGATGCGCGATCGCTTGACATGCCACTGGACCTGCGAATCGAGAATAGCCAAGAAAGCGACGAACAATTGATCCGTTTTTCTGCTCAATCCACGCTTGATCGTTTTTTCGATAAGGACGCGAACGTGTGAATGTTATCCCTTCGGATTCGCAATATTCAATAACGGATTCGTTGATAAACGCACTGTCATTGTCGGAGTTGATGCCGACGATTGGAATCGGAAATTTATTGCGAAGACTAGCCAACCCATGGACCACAAGAGATTGTTCACGGACCATAAGCGGAACCGTTTCAGTCCACCCAGATGAGACGTCGGTCGCAACGAAGCTATGAATAAAGGACCCACTAAGATTGCCACCACAATGGGCAACAAAGTCGATCTCCAAATATCCTGGAGCAACATCTACCCATCCCTCTGTGCCAACATGCGTGAGACAACTTTGAGTTTTTTCAAAGTTGAGGGCACGGAGAGTTTCTATGACAGAACCAACCGGAAAAAAAGTTTCAGAAAATCCTGAAGTCGTTGAGAAAGCGGCTCGTCGTCGCTTCACCACTGAATATAAACAGCGAATTGTGATGGAGGCAGATCAGTGCAGCCAACGTGAGAATGATCGTTTGTCCGAGAAACTACGGCAAGCCGAATTGATCATCGATGTTCAAAAAAAAGTCTCGGAGTTGATGCAGACAAAATCACCCGAGAAGGACGATTAGCAGCTGCCGTCAGTCTCAGCAAACGCGTCGGCGTTGCGGCTGCCTGTCGCAGCCTCAACGTCTCGCGGGCCACTTTTTACCGTCGCCGTCAATCTTGGCAAACAGCTAACCCGCGGCCAACACCGCACCGGGCGCTGGCCAAGGCTGAGCGACAAGCGGTACTAAACCAGCTCAACAGCGAACGTTTTGCTGACCAGTCACCTCGGCAAGTTTACGCCAAACTACTCGACGAAAACCAATATCTTTGCAGTGTCAGAACGATGTATCGCATTCTCGATGAAAACGAAAACGTGCGTGAGCGTCGCAATCAGCTCAGGCATCCTCAGTACCGAAAGCCGGAACTCCTGGCCAGTGGCCCCAACGAGGTCTGGTCGTGGGACATCACCAAACTCAAAGGCCCCGAGAAATGGACTTACTACTACCTTTACACGATCATCGACATCTACAGTCGCTGCACCGTCGGCTGGATGCTTGCCCATCGCGAGAGTGCTGATTTGGCCAAGCAACTCATTGGGGAAACCATCGAAAAACAGCCAGTTAAAAAGGATCAGCTAATCATCCACAGTGATCGTGGCCCATCGATGACATCGCATTCGGTAGCTCAACTGTTGGCGTCGTTAGGAGTAACGAAGTCGCACAGCCGACCGCACGTCTCCAACGACAATCCATTTTCTGAAAGCCAATACAAAACGCTGAAGTATCGTCCCGACTTTCCAAAGCGATTCGGCTGCTACGAGGATGCCTTGGCTTTCTGCCGAACGTTTTTCCGTTGGTACAACGAGGAGCATTACCACAGCGGGATTGGCTTGTTGACGCCCAGTTCGTTGCACTACGGCCTGGCCCCTGAGATTATCGAAGCACGCTCGCAAACGTTGGAGAAGGCGTGGCTGTTGCATCCTGAGCGTTTCGTTAAAGGCATGCCAGTTCCAGCAAAAGTCCCCAATGCAGTTTGGATCAACCGGCCCCCGCGAGCTGCCGAACAAAAGAATGAAGCTCCCGAAGCAAATTGCTCGGGAGCTCCAATCGACGCGTCTTTGACGCACCCTCGATCCGGCTATCCCTCAACTGGTTGCGTCCCCGCAGAGCCAGCTTCTGTTTCACCGGACAAAAGTATGCTACCGACAACAATACCTTTGAACACCCGAGTCATGCCAAAAAAAATCCCGAGTGCAACTGAACAAAATTTCAACGATGCAATGAGTGAGAACTAAATGTAAAAAAAGTTGTCTCAATGTCGTTGACACATTCCGCAATGGCTGTCGAGACGGCAGATGGAATCCTTCAGTCAGCTCCGTTGCCTGTTCAAGCGACATGCTTAATACGCGACTCCTCCAAAGGTGTAGGCCGGGATGAAAACGAAGAAGCAAAACGAAGGAATTTGAATCTCCACCATCTGCGCGGGACCGTCCCAACATCATTGTTGCGTTCGTTTGATCCAATTCGAATATTTTGCGGGAATGAACATTCGCATAACTCAACCCGCCACAATGTCCGTCGCTTGTTCAAAATACCAGCGATAAAATATTCGACTCTGCGGCTCTCATCAACTATCTTAGCTCGCTAGTCGTCACGGCAAATAGTTAGCTTTGAGTCAATCAGTTTGGCAACAAAGCGCGTGCCTAAAAATGCATCGCTCCACAACCAGAACTAGAAAGTCATCAACGTGTTGAACGAAGAACATACCGGCTTTCAAGTTGAATCATTGTCATCAAGTTTTATTCAACAGATCAGAAACGAAATCAGGAGTGGATTTGGGTTTAGTCCATTTCTGGGCAGCGGCATCAGCGCCTCCTCTGGCATACTGATGGGAATTGCGTTCGACAAATTCCTCGCTCATGCAACCGCAAGTGTGTTGTTTGATAGCTGGGACATCCGTTCGTTAGGATGGCCTGCGCTTCCTAGTCAAAAAGATCATGAAAACAATACGAATAGAATTCTTCAGAATTTCGAGTTGATCTGCAAGAAAACTGGAACAAAGCTTCACTATGAGAAGGATGGCCCAATCACAGGGTTCGGAAGAACCAACATGGCGAACCCATCTGATCAGTTGAATGAGTTTTTTCGTCCGCTCGTCCCGCGGGTTTTGACTGCGACCTCAGAAGTTCGCGAAGAAGATGCCCGTAGAGTCGCCACGCTCCGACAAACGGGTCAGCTGGAAACACTACTGCTTCCTATATCGAGCCCGAACCTCTCCAAAACATCGCCGATGTACGTCATTGAAGCGGGCATCAGACATCTATTTGATTGGAGAGCGACGCTCGAGTTTTTAGCAACTGCAACCATTAGGTCCTCCTCCAATGGCGATACTCAATTAACTATGGGAAGTTTTGATCCTTCGGTTATCGACAGTTTCAACCGGCATATTACCGAAGGCCGCAAACCTAATCTTTGTCACACGATGTTGGCACACTTGTCCAGACCGCTCAGGTTGAGAGCCTACTTGACGACCAACTTCGACAGTTTGCTTGAACAGGCTTTGTCCGGCATGGGTATTCAGCCGCAAGTATTGGATGTCCGAACGGGAGGTGAAATCCCGCCAGCATTTACGATCAAAGCAAAATCTACGGTCTTGAAACTTCACGGCAGCTTAATTGATACTCGTGCCGATTTTTCTTGCGATGTTCCCCCAACAGAACTGGATAAGAGGCGATTTGCTGAAGCAGTGCTTGGCTATCAAAATGAAGAAGGAGTTCGGATATCGCCCCCAAATAACAAAAAGCCGCATCTGCCGTCACATCTATTAGTCGTTGGGTATTCGGGCAACGATCGTAGGTGTGTGCTGCTGATGAAATACTTGCTAGACCTAGACCCTAGCTTCAAACTTTTCTGGGTCTGCTACAGCGATGGCGACCTCGACCATCTCGATCAGCTTTTTTTTGAGGATGAATACAAAAAGCGAATTGTAGTCATTCAGACCCGCCGACCGGACTTACTTCTTTACGAGCTTTATCAAGAGTTGAGCTTCTGTCTTCCTGCGGGTGGATTCGCGTACGAGTTTATTCACAAAATCCCGCCGCGACCATTGATCGATATTCATGACGATCACCATTATCGCCCTACAAAAAGTCAGCAAAAAATTGGAAAACTGATTGAAGGGCAGCTCTTGGAAGGCGCGGTGAAGCGTCAACTTTGTGAAAAAGTGACTAGTGCGAAACCTAAGGGTAAAAATCAAGACGAATCAATCCTCGTTGGTAGTACTGACCGCGAAGGGTGTTTTCGAATTTACCCGCTCCCATTTGGAGCCGACAAAAAAGGAACGATGACGACCTGCAAAATTTTTGAAATCGAATCGAATGCGATCAAAACTTCAGCGATCGCGTTCGACGCGCTTCAAGAAAAATTCAAAACATGCATTTGGTTGGAAATGCAAGACCACCCTTCCCCACGCTATCTCGCAGACGACCTGTTTAGGACGCTGTCTCTTTGGGGAGGGTTTCACCAAAGCGAAAACCTGCAGTATTCAGTTCCATTTCGCAATTTGGACACGAAGGGAAAAACCGACAAGCTTAAAGATGTAAATGCAATCTCTGAGCACTATCTAAACTTGCTGCACTATATGGGGTACGGCGTTAAAGGCGAGGACGGCCTTTGGCAAACTGACATTTTTGTTTTCCTCTACGGTAGAAGTGTTCCTGGTGGATGCGCTGCATGGGGAGGGAATGCATGGAAAAAGCATGAATACGAAGAGCTCAATCTGTTTTTTCAACTCATGACGAAATGTGGAATCAACGTTTTGTACATGCCATTTACGGAAAGTCGTCACAAGCGAGAGCAGTACAAATTGGAAAACTACGTGCCCATTCTGCGAAAGGAGTTGGTTGGCCAGCTTCAACTTCATGATCTCGTAGACATCGCTCTTTTCAAAGACAAAGAAAGCAAAGACAACGGCAATGACAAAGAAAGCGACCTTCGAACCTTCCAACAATTTTACGACAGCATGAAACTTTATGAAAACATTTCCGGCAAATTTTCGACGGAACGACTAGGAGAAATGAAGTCGTCAGTTGACACACTCAACACTGCCCCAAACATCCAAAAACTAGAGCCCGCAGGTGACGCATTTCATCGAAACACAAATGCTCTAATTAACAACTATTTCTCAGCTCCGCCATTTCACCAAAAAGTTACCGTAGCTAATGCTGAATTAGACAGAAAAGAGATCAATCAAAAATATCAGTTCCTTTTCGCCCTTTCGCTATTCCGGCAATCACGTCACGTCAGTTCGTTTCTAGCCGAAGCTGTTTTTAATTGTCCGTTTTCTTTTGCCTGTGACCGAAGGATCGAACAAACGCCCTTTACAACGGCAGACAAGCAAGAGGCCTATTCAGTAAATCTGAATATTGTCTCGACTATTCCCCGGGCAGTTCTCTCAAAAGATAATGATTTAATTCGGAAGCTGAAGTCAGACAACTGGTTGCAGCTTCTGAACAAATACGATGCGTTTCTTTCCAAGTCTGGATCGTATGTCTGGAAGTATCGCGATGCACGACTCGTTATTCAAGACATCCTAAGTCACGATTTTAGCCTAAAACTAAACGAGAAGGCTGATCTGCAGCGCACCGATTACGAGCCCGGAGGGCGAGTACTTGAGTTTCCCGCACAACTTAAGAGTCGAACTCACCTTTGGATTGCAAACTGGTACCAGGAGGCGTTTTTTTCCACGGGCCATGCAAATCCAATCGTCGAAGCGATCTACCACTATTTTCAATCGCTTATTTACTGTGCCGTGGCCAAGCCGACTCGGCTTGACATCGAACAGAACGTTAACGGTATCGAAATCTACCGAAAAACGTTGGCGTACACGGCCGCCAACGAACTGCGGAAGTTAATTCGGCTCGGTCTTCCTTGGATTCCGCTTTGGATGAATATTCACGATTCGGATCCGTTTTTCGGCGCGAACAACGGCATAAAAAAGTCCCTAGAGGTTTTCATTACCAAAATTAAGAATATCGACTTTGCGGAACAGAAGTTCTTACTGGCGACACTGGAACATTTGCAAGACGATCTAGATCTTGTTCATCACTTGATCAAAGATCGTGGAAATAATCACGGCCTACTTTGCGGTATCTCGCCAGCTTCATTGTCTGCAGTTAGGTCAAACAAGGATCATAGGAATGCATGGGCATCGTCCAAACAAATCGCGACTTCAAAATTATTTGCAATCGACACATTCAAGGAACTCTGGTGGACGGAGCTCAGGGGTTCCGCAACGCGACTGAAATTTCCAAAATTCGGTGAATTGGAAAAGTATATTCGGCCGTTTTTCACGCAGATCAGTGATCACTTAGAATCACATGCCAGCGCGTCAGCGGGCAACGTGTCAGACAAAGATCTTGCATCCGACCTCGAGACACAGCGACAAAATCTGGAAACCCGAATACGCGAGACAAAAACGGGTATCCTTGGACTCCTTCTACCAGAAGTGAAGGACGACAAGATATCTACGGAAGAGCCGTACGCTTTGTGGCTTGCTGAAATGTTCGGTGAAGCAGGGTATGCATTTTTCAAGCGCGCAAAAATGGAAGTCTTGACCAACAAAGAATCAGATACTTTTCAAAACTGGCAAAATTACAGCGTTCGCGCGAAACTTGTTCACGCCACAGCCTTTCTGCACTTAGCGTTGCGACTACTTCGCATTGTTGCTCCTAGCCACCTCGGATTAGAAATTGAACTACGAATAAAATATCAGAGCATATATGGGATTGCTTTGGCATATTTAAACCGTTTTTTCGAGTCCCATCGCCACCTCAACCAAGCAATGGCGCTCCTTTCAAAATCACCAGGTGGTTTGGGGGGGCTGCATTTAGCAGCAATCAGATTGCGTCGAGCGGAAGTCTATCTGTTTACTGCAAGCTGTCAGCGTCAATTGTTGCAAAGCACTTTGGATAAAGCTGATGCGGAAGCTACGAAAGAACTTGAAAGAATCATAAAAAGTGTTTCGATTAATGTCCAAGCTGGAGACAATGAGGGACTCAAAAGACTACTGAAAAACGCTTCAACCATAGCGGAGACTGAACATAAAGTGAGGCTAAAGCAATTGCTAGATGTCACCTTAGCTAAAATTGAGGTCACGAATAAAAGTGAACTTGAAAAAGTGGTAGAAGGCATTTTGTCCATGGCTGAGATCACGAGCAAAAACGAAATTGAAAAAACACTACAAAATGTTTTGCGCAAAGCCAAAGCTGAAGACAAGAACGAAGCTGAAAAACTGCGTGAGCAAACAAGGCAGTTTTTTGCGACACTCGACGATGTCGCGATGAATCTTGACCATGCAGAAGACATTTTGTCTGGCGTTGCGCATTCAAGTATGTGGTGGGGGAAGTATCGAGAATTAGTTTTGCAAACCTATAGCATGTTGCCATCATCCAGTGTTCAAGACCAAATTGCCAAGTCCACGGAAGTCTATGAGCCGCTATTGTTCCGCAAAAGACAGGTACATGACGCAACCATTCGCAAGCTATTCCAAAAGTTGATCAACACCACAGTAGGGGAGAGCCAAATCTACCGGCGTATTCGCTGCGTTGATTTCTACACCAAAGCGGTGCTGGAACGGAAAGGTGATCATGATTTCAATTGGGAGCAAACGGATTTCGCCCGGCTCAAGAACATGATATCGACGACAAGTAGCGAAGGCAAAAAAATTGACATGGGAGTATTGGAGGCACAGTATCTAGAAAAAATAGAGGCACGCATAATGAAATATCTTACTGACTAAACATGAAAGCAAACGAGTTCTCGACTTGAGCGCGACCTGACCAACCCTATTTTTCCACTGGCTGACTACCGTCCGAAGCGGGTGCCGGCTCTATTGGTGGCAACTGTTGCACAATCACAATTTCGCTGTTTAAGACTTCTGCCGCCAGCGGTGGAAGTCTTTCATCGACTCGCAACAAGAGTACTTTTCGCTTCTTCGCCATCGCTTTCTCGATGTCTTTCTTCCCCGCCAATTCGCCATTAAGTTTCGTTAGCTTGAGCCTGTCCCACGGATTCACTGCTACTTGCTTTTCACCAACATGTCTCGTAACTGGAAACTTACGACTGCGCTGTTCAATGCGAGTCTTTTCAACCGTTTCCGTTGTTCCATCTTCCTTAGAAATTTCTACGGTGTAGGGAACCTCTACTGTGTAATCCTGCACCATCTCCTCTGTAATCGATCGGTAAAAGACAAACTCGAACTCAAAGCCTTCTTCGGTAACTTTTAAAGGTGTTCCAAATGAAAGGGTCATCGTTTGGCCATCGCAACGGTCGATACCTAGCAAGACGAAGAACGCCAATACAACAACGATTCGAAATGAGATTGGAAAGTTCATAAGGGCTCACGTAAACTGCAGGTTGAATTGACTTGGCGAAACGAATTGTCATCGGGCGCTTTAAAACGGTCCATCGCGGTTTAGTGTGGGTATTGTAGAATTCTCCTGTAAAGGAGAACCTCGATGCAAGACACCGATCTTTACCAGCAAATCCTCGGCTTGGTTTCGCCGTGGAAAGTTGTCGATGTGGACTTGAACATGGAAGAGCAGGAGATTGTTGTTCAAGTGAAACACCCGGCAGGGACGAAATTCTGCTGCCCGGAATGCGACCGTGAACTTGGTTGCTACGATCACGCCGGATCGCGCCGCTGGCGTCATCTCGATAGCTGCCAGTTCAAAACGATGCTTGAATGTTCGGTTCCTCGAGTTGAATGCCCCGAGCACGGCGTCAAGCAGGCCTCCGTTCCGTGGTCCTCGTCCGGCAGCCGGTTTACTTTGATATTCGAAGCGTTTGCGATTGAACTTCTCAAAGCGACTCAAAACGTCAAAGGAGCCAGCCGGATTCTGCGGATCGGCTGGGAAGCAACCTGGCGGATCATGCAGCGGGCCGTGGCCAGAGGCAAAGCGCGAAAGCAGGCTCAGCCGCTGCCGCACATCGGTATTGTCACTTTGCGCCCAAACAGTACCAGTGATTTGCGCTTCAAACAGTACCAGTTGATTTAGCCCAGAACAGCTCTTCGGATGCCTGTTTTCAAATTGAAAACAGGCTCGGGAGTTGGTGATGGCAAATCATTTAGGTATGGATAAAGCACTGGCAATAAAGCAGTTACGCGATGCAGGGTATTCTCAGCGACGTATCGCCAAGACGCTTGATATCTCGCGTGGCGCAGTTCGACGTCATTTGGCGGAACATGACTCAAACAGTACCAAGGCGCAAACCGGGTTTGGCGAGTTGGCGCAAACCGATGCGTCTCAACCAAACAGTACCACAGCGCAAACCGGGTCTGCCAACCATCGAGCAACGGAATCGCCAGTTGGAAAGCCGCCCTCAACGAGTACGTGTGAGCCCTTTCGAGCCCAGATCCTTGAGATGCTCGACCACGGTCTGAGTGCTAAGCGCATTCACCAGGATCTTGTCCAAGACCATGAATTTGGCGGCAAGTATTGGGCCGTCTACCGATTCGTTTCCAAGCTCCGAGAGAAATCAGAATTGCCGTTTCGGCGGATCGAAGTTGAACCCGGAGCCGAACTCCAAGTCGACTTTGGAACCGGAGCCAGAATTAAACTCGACGGTGGCAAGCATAAACGTACTCACGTCTTTCGCGCCGTGACACGCCGTCCTCAGCCATTCACGCAAGGGCTACACTGAATCCTGTTTCCGACAAACAACCGAGGACTTCATTCACGTCTTGGAGAATACGTTTTGGGCGTTGGGCGGAGTTCCGAAAACGGTTGTCTTTGACAATGCCAAATGCGCCGTCACCACCGCCGATTGGTACGATCCAGAACTCAATCCGAAGATCGTTGACTTTTGCGAACATTACCGCTGCGCGTTTGTGCCAACGCGGCCTCGCACGCCACGGCACAAAGGCAAGGTCGAACGCGGTGTCGACTACGTCCAGGAAAATGCTTTGAAAGGTCGCGAGTTCGATTCGCTGACGGCACAAAACGAACACTTGATTCAGTGGGAGGCCAAGGTTGCCGATACACGGATCCATGGGACCACCAAGAAGCAGGTAAAAGCTCTGTTTGAGTCCGCTGAAAAACCAGCTCTCGGCGCGCTGCCTCAGCAGCGATTCCCTTTCTATAACGAAGGTCAACGACGAGTGTCTCGTGATGGGCACGTGGCCGTGAAGCGGTCCTTTTACAGTGTTCCGCCTGAGTACTTGGGGATGGATGTTTGGGTCCGTTGGGATTCAAGAATGCTTCGCGTCTTGGATCAACAGATGAATTTGATTGCCACTCACTTGGTTCAAGAACCTGGGAAATTCAGTACCCATCAGACTCATATCCATTCCCGTAAGATCAGTACGATCGAGAAAGGAATCGAGTATTTCCTTGAAAAAACAGGACATATCGGGCCTTCAGCGACTCGTTGGGCCGAAGCAGTTGTCGCAAATCGCGGCATCGAATCGTGCCGCGTTCTACAGGGCCTGTTGAGCCTTTGTAAAAAATACGAAGCCGCCGCGATTGATCAGGCTTGCGATCAAGCTTGGCGAAGCAACACGCTGAACTATCGCGCGGTCAAAAAATTCCTTGAATCAAAAAAGGAAGTTCGTCAAGAAACCATGGAGTTCATGGACTCACATCCGATCATCCGACCGGTCAGTGAGTATGAAGAGTTTGTACATCAAAGTATTCAAGGAAATTAACATGACCGAACCACTATTACCATTACTCAAAAAGCTTCGTCTCAGCGGGATGACGCAGTCGTTGGAGCTGCGATTACATGAAGCCCAATCCAGCGCGCTGACGCATCGCGAGTTCTTTGAGCTAATGTTGCAGGATGAACTCAACGTTCGCGGAGATCGACAGATCGCGCGTCGAACCAAAAAGGCGAACTTCCGTGAACTGCGTCGGCTTGAGGACTTTGACTTCCACTTCAACACGTCGGTCAACAAGAGTCAGATCTTCGAGATGGCGACAGGAAAGTTCATTCGCGCCGCGCGTGACGTGCTGTGGCTGGGACCCCCGGGAACAGGAAAGAGTCATCTCTGCCAGGGAATTGGCGTGGCGCTAATCCGCATGGGGATGACGGTCTACTACCGTAGCATCTTCGATGTCGTTCGCGACTTCATGCTCGATGAGTCCATGGATGGAACCGAACGAATCCTCGATCGCTATCTCAAGCCGGACCTGTTAATCATCGACGACATGGGGATGAAGCAGTTGCCCAAACGCAGCGGCGAGTACTTGTTCGAAGTGATCATGCGGCGACATGGCCTGCGCAGCACGATGATGACGAGCAATCGACCGTTGGAGGAGTGGGGCAAGTTGCTGGGCGACGTACCCAGCGCGACCGCGATCCTAGACCGATTCCTCGCCGACAGCGAAGTGATTCAGCTGAACGGGCGAAGCTATCGCTTGGATAAATCCCAGAAAAATTCAAACAGTACCAAAGCGCAAACCGGGTCACCTTCCGAAGACTAGTAATGCAAACAGTACCAATTCTTAAAACCATGTTAAGTTAGGAGGAAGTGGTACCGTTTGGGGCGCAAACAGGTGGTACTGTTTCAGGCGCAAAGTGACAACGAATCTTGTCCGCATGGAATTCGTGTCGATTCGTGTCCATCCGTGGTTAAGAAAACAGTCCGTAACTGACTGCCGCTCGCCATTCCAACGTATGAAGAGGGTTTTGCTTTAGAACCCGGTGAGCAGAGACAGATTCAACCACCAATGGACACAAATGAACACGAATCTTGTCCGCATGGAATTCGTGTCAATTCGTGTCCATCCGTGGTTAAGAAAACAGTCCGTAACTGACTGCCGCTCGCCATTCCAACGTATGAAGAGGGTTTTGCTTTAGAACCCGGTGAGCAGAGACAGATTCAACCACCAATGGACACAAATGAACACGAATCTTGTCCGCATGGAATTCGTGTCGATTCGTGTCCATCCGTGGTTAAGAAAACAGTCCGTAACTGACTGCCGCTCACCATTCCAACGTATGAAGAGGGTTTCAGTCCGTAACTGACTGCCGCTCACCATTCCAACGTATGAAGAGGGTTTTGCTTTAGAACCCGGTGAGCAGAGACAGATTCAACCACCAATGGACACAAATGAACACGAATCTTGTCCGCATGGAATTCGTGTCGATTCGTGTCCATCCGTGGTTAAGAAAACAGTCCGTAACTGACTGCCGCTCACCATTCCAACGTATGAAGAGGGTTTTGCTTTAGAACCCGGTGAGCAGAGACAGATTCAACCACCAATGGACACAAATGAACACGAATCTTGTCCGCATGGAATTCGTGTCGATTCGTGTCCATCCGTGGTTAAGAAAACAGTCCGTAACTGACTGCCGCTCACCATTCCAACGTATGAAGAGGGTTTTGCTTTAGAACCCGGTGAGCAGAGACAGATTCAACCACCAATGGACACAAATGAACACGAATCTTGTCCGCATGGAATTCGTGTCAATTCGTGTCAATTCGTGTCAATTCGTGTCAATTCGTGTCCATCCGTGGTTAAGACTACCGATTCGTTCGTCAAATGCTCAAAACGCTGAGTTCTGCAAAGACTTCGAAATCGTACTGGTCTCTGCTATCGCGTTTGAATTTTCTTTCAGAATCTCGCCGCCCAGCTGATAGGCATTGTCCAGTTCCGCGTTGCGGCGGAAGACAAACTGCGGATGACCGTCGACAGTTGCGACAATTTCAGCCAGGGTCGGCATTGTTTCCGGTTTCGAAAAACGGAGCGACGAATTGTACGCCCACCAGCCGGACAAGATTGCTTCGTAGTGCATGAAGTGAAATATGCCCTCTGCACGAATTTTCAACAGCCGCCCGCTCTGCCCTTGTAGTGCCAACTGGAACTGGTTGAACGAGTCGATACTGAACTCGGGCCGTTGCAGACGATTTGCCGTGGCGACTAATGGCACACCTGTCCGGGTTCCGTCTATGTCGATTTGAACATGGCTCTTGCCAGTTAAATAAACCAGTCCCGTATCAGTGATGCCGAGAATCAGGCAGGTGATTTTCCCGCCCTCATCCGTGACTTCGACCGGACGTCGGCGATCGCTGGACAGCAGATAGGCGTTCCATTTTTTTCCCATAAAGCGAGAGTAGCCGTAGCCGACCAGGTCAAGCCCATATCCATTGAATGAGGCAATCTCAGCATCTAGTCGCGCCAGAACTTTGCGCGGCACATCCTCCCGCTGTCCTCCCGCTGTCCTCCTGTTGTCCGGCGGCAAACAGCGGCACTTACGTCATCGCAACAACGGCCTGCTCTGATGCACTGAAGTCCGCCGGGAGTACAAGCGAACCGTCTCTGTTTTTCTGCTCGACCGCTACAATCGGACCATCGCAGCCGAAAATGCCTGCAATACCCTCACGTCAAACCAGTTCCATCGAATCGCCCCGTGCGGGAATGATCACCGAATCGATGCCTGATTTCACCAGTTCGCTTTTCATCTCGGTCGCGCTATCGAGTTCACAATGAACCAGCGCGACCTTTTTCAGACTGCCGGCGTCGTTGATTCGTCCCGCCCAATTGAGCAGTTCCTGTTGGTCGGCGTGACCACTGCTCCCTTCCAGCCGCTCAAGGCCGACGGCTACGAACCGGCGCTCAAAGGCTGCCGGTGGTTGCTACTGAAACGACCCGCCAATATGAGCGAGAAACAAACGGTGAGGCTGAAGGAGTTGCTGCAATACAATTTGCAAAGCGTCCGCAGCCATTTGATGAAAGAAGACTTTCAACAATTTTGGAAGTACACGTATCCTGCCCGGGCGGGAAAGTTTTTGGATGCTTGGTGTACCCGCGCGATGCGAAGCAAGATCGAACCGATGAAAGCGATGGCCAAGACGCTCCGCAGCAAACGGGAGCTATTGCTCAACTGGTTTCGCGCTGGCGGGAGTCTTTCGTCGGGAGTCGTCGAGGGATTCAACAACAAATTAAAACTGATCACCAGAAAATCCTACGGATTTCGCACCCAAGAAGCTTACGAAACCGCGATATATCACAACCTGGGGAATCTGCCTGAACCGGAATTCACCCACAGATTCTTCTAGGGAGGCAAAAAAAAAGTGGCCCAAGACAGTAAGTGAAGCTCGTCGTTGGATCGACTTTGAAAATCTGGATTTGAGCGTTCGTGAACAGTGTCGGCTTCTTGGAGTCCAACGCAGTAACATTTACTATGCCCCGCAACCGGAGACGGAGGAGAACGTTCAGTTCATGCGACTGATGGATGAAGAACACCTTCGGCGTCCGGCACGCGGCTCAAGGCAGATGGTGGACTTTTTAGAAGACCAAGGTTACCAGGTGAATCGCAAGCGAATCCAACGTTTAATGCGAAAAATGGGCATTGAAGGCATATCACCAAAGCGACGCACTACCCTGCGGAATTCGGGTCATCAAGTCTATCCTTACTTGCTTCGAGGTCTGGCCATTGTGCGGCCCAATCAAGTCTGGTGTACAGATATAACTTACATTCCGTGCGCAACGGCTTTATGTATTTAGCGGCTGTGATGGACTGGTTTAGTCGCCACGTGCTCAGTTGGCGTTTGTCCAACAGTATGGATGTGGACTTCTGTGTGGGCGCGCTGGAGGATGCATTGCATCAAGGTGCGCCAGAAATATTCAACACCGATCAAGGCTCGCAGTTCACCAGTCGAGAGTTCACCGGATTGTTGAAGTCCAATGACATTGCCATCAGCATGGACGGCAAGGGTCGCGCGATTGACAACGTGATGATCGAACGCCTTTGGAGAACCGTGAAATATGAGGAAGTTTATCTCAAGGAATATGTGGAAGGAACCGATTTACACAAAGGGCTAAAAAGCTATTTTCGCTTTTACTCAAATGAGCGTCGGCATCAATCTCTTGATCGCCAAACGCCAGCTGAGGTATACAGGACAGGCCAAGCAAAACGTCCAACACCCTCCATCTAAGAATTGCCCGCACGTGGTCCAAATATTGGGGTCCACTTCATATGCCTATGTTGGAATATGCCTGATCATAAGATACCAATGAAAAGAAATAGTTCACGGCGGGAAGTCGTGCTCAATAAAAAAGCCACCCCTGTAGGAAGAGTGGCTGTTGGTGTGCTTTAATTGGTGTTTAGAGTAAATCAAGCCGATTTAAAGCCGAGTGAGTCATCAATCACTTCGATTGATGATAAATCGTTCCTTTTATCATCTCTTGATGACCCAGCGATTGACCCAGCCTGTGACCCGACTGATGCAGAAAAGAAAAAATCATTTGACACGGTATATGCCGTGCCAAATGATACCGGTGAGAGGACTTGAACCTCCACGGGGTTACCCCCAATGGATTTTGAATCCATCGCGTCTGCCAATTCCGCCACACCGGCAAATCTTGTCGAATTGGAAGAACAAAATCCTAGCTCAACCTGGGGCCGAACGGCAAGTCCCCCGAGGCAAGCAGTTGCCCTCGGTGTCCGTTGCCCCTACCTCTCTGTGTCCTCAGTGCCTCTGTGTCTAAAACTTTCTTCGTCTCAATATTCTTGATCGTTCGTTTCTGCTATCGCAGCGAGTCCATCAACGGGATCCGGCCAATAAGTCGCGAAGCCAACAGCCCGGCGAACAACCCTACAACGACCACCAGCGCGAACATCCCGGCTAGCGGTACCCACGGCACCGACGCGGTGCCGACAAAATAGTGTGGCAACGTCGCAAAGACCGCTGACACGATTCCAGTCACCAGGCCGATCAGCAGCAGCCACGCGTTCTCCAGCAGGATCATTCGTGACAACCGCGAACGTGCAAAACCGACAGCCCGCATCAGACCGAACTCTTTGCGGCGTTCAAGTACGCTGCGCATTTGAACAGCCGCCAACCCGAATGTGCCGAGCAACAATCCAAGTAATCCGAGCGATTGAAACGTGTCGAGGTAAGTGTTCTGAACCGACATGAACCCGGCCAGTGTTTTGTTAGCGTCCCGCGCGTCGAAGCCTTCGTCCCCGAGTCGCGATTCGAGCGTGGCGATTGCGGTGTTGGCCGCAGTGGTTTCGTGGTCTCCGGCCACGCCCTTGCTCACGATTCGGGTTTCCTTTTCCACCACGCCCTTGCTCACGCGGCGGGTTTCCTTTTCCACCACGCCCTTGCTCACGATTCGGGTTTCCTTTTCCACCACGCCCTTGCTCACGCGGCGGGTTTCCTTTTCCACCACGCCCTTGCTCACGCGGCGGGTTTCCTTTTCCACCACGCCCTTGCTCACGCGGCGGGTTTCCTTTTTCAGGTCAATCAGGAAAAACCGGTACCCGCCGATATTCGGAAACGCACGGGTAAAATTCTCCTCTGAAACGATCAAGCTGCCCTGCAAGATCGTGTTGCTCAAAAAACCAACCACGCGGAAACGAATCGTCTCGCCCGAGTCGTAGGCGACTTTGTAGATTCCACCAACTGCGAAAATTTTCAAGCTGTAGTTCGCTGTGTTCTTGTCAATCATCACCGGAATCGCATCGTCATCCTGCGTTTGTTCGAGCAGCCGCCACGGGTTTGCTTTCTCCTTGTCGGTCGCCGCCATCGTTGCTCCCCAGGCAAACGCGGTGGCATCGGGCGAATCAAACCGCTCAACAAATTCCCGGGACACACCCAGCACTCGCGGTTGAGTCGATTGATAAAGATTATTGCAGCTCGCATCCTGACCGGGCTTCAATCGCAACGAGTAAACCCGGGTCGATTCGGCAAGAAGATGATTCGTGCCGAGTAGCTTCGTTTGCCCTTCGACTGTATTCAAATTCTCAAACACCGCCTGCGAACTATCTGCAATAAAGTCAAATCCCGCCGTCCCCGCCTCTGTCGGTGCGAGCCGGAACGAACTGACCGCAACGATCAGAAAACCTGCGACCGCAACCAGTGAAATCGTCAACGTGCTGCGCAGCGGGTTTCGACGCGTGTTGTAAAAGGCTAACCGGCCGAGTCCCGCGCTGATCGCTGCACCGCCCTGCCCTTCTTCGGTTCCTGAATCACCACGTAACCAGCGATAATTCCAGATCAAAAGCGCACTTAAAATCAAGAAGCCCGATCCCATGAACGCACCTGCCTGCGCGTCGCCCGACAACCCGGCTGCCATGACCGACAGCCCGATCGCACTGGCGACCAACACCGGAATGATCCAGACGCGTAGAACGGATTTCATTCCTTTTCCGCGTTTCATTTTAGAAACGAGTACCCCGACAGCATCGAGCGAAGCCGAATTTTTTTCTTCCTCCAACTGACCGGACAACAGACTGCGGACCGGAACTTTGCGAAACGACCGGAGCGACCACCAGATCGTCAACAAGCAAACCAGCAAACCGCTTACCAGACCCGCAATTAAACTCAGCGGTCCGGCATGCAGTTCGACAAACGGCTGGGAAATCGCGCCGACCCACCACGTTCTGAGCCCGTGAATCATCAACGCCGCGTATCCGATCCCAAGCAATACTCCGGCGATCGCGCCCAACGCGCAGACAACCAGCATCTCGCGCAGCCAGATCGAAAGAACTTTTTTCTGATCCAGGCCTGCCGCTTTCATCACACCGATCTCCGCCGCGCGCGATTGCAAGCTCAACCGGAACAGCAACGACACCAGCGCCAATGCCGAACCGATCACAAACATCGAAAGCGCAAGAAAGAGGACGTCAAACGGAGTCGATCCGGATGATGCCGCAATCGCCTGCCGCTTGACAGGAACAAGATGAAAGCCGGGAGGCCCGCCGGAATCGGAATTCGCAAACTGGTCGAGCAACTTTGTTTCCAAATAGTCGCGAGAACCTGCGTTGGCGGAAATGCGAAACGAAGTCGTGTTGCCAAACCGGCTGCTCCAGATTGCCCGCCCGGCGGCCAGCGATACAAATGCCTTCGGCGTCGTCCGGTAATCGTTCCAGTAGGAATCGTCCTGTGGTCTGATTACGCTGGCGGTTTCGAACGGAAGGTCCCAGCTCTCAATCGAATCCGCGTCGGTAACACCCGGAACAACCGGCGTCAGATCAGGATCGTTGGCTCGAGTCGGACGATCCAGGAAAGTCGCTTTTACGACATCGCCGCGGCGCACGCGAAACGGTTCGCCCGGTTCGGTCAGAGCGGCAACGGCTGAAACGACAAACGTGGCTTGGGAGGCTGATTGATTCCCGTGTGTGGTTTCCGGTTCGAAAAAAGTCACTACAACCCTGTCGCCAGGTTCCGCTCCGAGATCTTCGGCCGTCCAGGAATTGAGCACGATTTCGTTGTCGTTGATCGAATCGATCGTTTGATCGCCTGATGATTGCAGCGCGAAACGCGGGCCGAATTCGACTGAAGCAATCATCGAAAACGGCACGCCGGACGATTCACCTTCGATCCGGATGTCGTTCGAGAGATAGGTAAAGACCGGTAGTGATTCAGGAAACGCGGTCGAGACGTTATCCGAAATTGAATCGCTGATCACCAGCCGTTCTGATGAGAGACTCCAATAATCATAGACCAGCTCCAACTCGGGTTCGGTGAGTTCCGAATCGGCTAACTCAGGCTCGGCAGCCGGCACGTTATCATCAGGCTCACGTTGCGGATCGAATTTTTGAGTGACTCGTTTCAAATTCAATCCGCAATCAGCCAGGGAGGGTCGTAGCGTATTCATCAGACTGACCGACGTGTTTTCGTTCGGTGTCTCCTCCGGCGAACCGGGCTTTCCCGCAAGCAGGATCGCGTTGGCTTGTTTCGAATCCGTTTTATGGGCTAGCGATGATCGTGAGAGCGAGTCCTGCAACAACGCGATGGGTACGAAAATATTGGGTGCGTTTGTTTGAGATGGAGTCAACGAGAAACGCCCGAGTCCCTCGTCCGGAATTACAGCGACAACTTTCAGCCGCACGAGGCTTTCGATCAGGTCATCCGTCTTCCCGAGTGCGCTGTCGGAAGGAAGTGCGACAGGCTTCGGGATTCGGAGACTTATCTCGCGCCCGACGGCGTCTTCGGGCCAGAGCTGTTCCGACAACGCCTGGTTGATGATTACGCCGCGTTTTGCAGACTCAAGCTCATCTTCGTGCCCGGTCATTGCACCGCTGCCGAGACTCCAGAATTTCGGCGTGACGCCGAGTACACCTACGTTCGAAGCACGAACAGTGTCTTTGTTTCCGCCGATCGACCTATCCGGCTTGCCGTCAATGGAGCGTCGCCCTTCGACCGTTCCGTTAGGAAACATGATCACTGGAACCGCCGCCAGGTAGTTGCCTTCAAACACGCGGGTCTGTGCGAGCTCTTCGGCCAGTTCTGCTCGAAAGAACCCGTCGGAGACAATCAACTCGTCGATCTTCCCGAGCCGGTCAAGCGACAAATCACGGAGGCTGGTCCGCATGCTGTCGCCCACCACCAGCGCGCCGGTCAACACTGCCGTCGCCGCCGCCACCCCGGCTGCGACGGCAAGATTCGATCGCAGATAATAGACAAGACTGCGAATTGCGATTAGCCAGGACGTCATTAGTTTGCCTTCTTCATTCGCGGCTCATCCCGTTACTCGACCGTTTTTCAATCTCGCACAGGAACCGAACAGCCCTGCAATCTTCTCGCTGTGCGTAACACAGATCAATACGGATTTGATTTGTCGCTGCATTTCGAGGAGCAACTCGCCAATCGCCTGTGCGTTCGCTTCGTCCAGCGATCCGGTCGGTTCGTCGGCAAGGACAAGATCAGGGTTCTCGATCAATGCTCGCGCAACTGCAACTCGCTGACACTCACCGCCTGAAAGCACGCCGGGCCGGTGTGTCATCCGCTCAGCGAGTCCGACATGTTCCAACAGATACCTGCCTCGATCGATTGTCTCCTGTGTTGGTTTCCCCATTGCCAGAGCCGGGATCAACACATTTTCAAGTGCCGACAACTGAGGGAGCAAATGATGTTGTTGGAAAACGAACCCGATCCGTTTGTTGCGGAACGACGCAAGCTGTTTTTCACCAAGGCCGGACGGATCTTCGCCGAGCAGCGTGACCGTTCCGCTTGTCGGCGAATCGAGAGTCCCTGCAATATGTAGAAACGTGCTCTTGCCGCTACCGCTTTCACCAACCACGGCCAGCGATTCGCCACGGTCAAGCTCGACCGTCACTCCATCGAGGATCCGCAGCGGTCCTGCCGGTGTCGTGAACTCTTTGACGATCTCAATTGCGGTAAAATCAGACATGGTTTGAGTGTTGAGTTTTCGGAGTTCAGAGTTTTGTCGAATGTCTTTTCGTGTCTTTGGGTTTTTTCGTGGTTGGACAACTTCGTGGTCGAACAGACTCTCGGTTGAATGGTTCAGCGGCTCCATGACAGTCTGGAAGCACTATCCCGCGTCACCCGCCAGCAGAGCCAGACAACCGAGTCCGTAAAACGAATACTCGACATCACGGGCGTCGTCCCATGCTGCGGCGCGGAATCCGCCGTCGGGCAACTGCATTGAGTCTACATACTTCCGATAGAGTTCAACATCCATCTCGTCGAATGAATCGAGATCAGCCAGGGTCAACGCTCCGGTAAATGAACTGAGCAGGTCCGCAATCGGAATCCGCGTGTTGGCTCGCAGCCCGCCTTCGTCCGTTTGCATCTCGCACAAGAAATCAAGCGTCAGCTCTTTCGTTTCGTGATCGAGCGGATTTTGGAGTGGCTGTTCCGCAAATTCCGTTTTCATGGCTCCGCTTAAGATCATCAGCGTCGCAACCGCTGCTGCCGTCGGGTTCGTTCCCGCTCGTTTGCTCACACGAATTTCCCGCCAGCCTCCTTCGGGGTCGCGGCGCGAATTCAAAAACGTGATCACTTGTTCCGGATCGGGAACCGGACGCTGCAGTAACTCCATTACAAGCACGACGAGAAACGTGTGATACGTGCTGCTCGCCTGTCCTTCGGGCGCTTTGGCGTAGCCGCCGTCTTCGCGCCGCAGCGTCGCAAGAAACGCGGCGACTTTATCGGGCCAGGTCAAATCCGCACGATCAAAGATGTCGATGCCGGCTGAAACCTTCAGCAGATTTGCAGCATAAAACAGCGAAAAGAAATCGACGATCGTCTGGTGCTGAGCCAGCTGTGAACGCAAAAAACCGGCTGCTCTTTCCGCAGGTTCGTCATACAGCTGACCAAGAATTGAAAGCCCGCGCAGCCCGAACGCCGTGTAGTAGAGATCACCGTCGCCCATCCGCCCGGCAAACCCGCCGTCGTCACGCTGAGCGGAAAGGAAAAAGTTCGTATGCAGATCACGAACCGGCTCATCCAGTTGACCAAGGCCCCGAGCAAGTCGAACGGTCAGTTGTTGAAGGTAAAGCGACATTCGGCATCTCGGGTTTGGCCGGCGAGTGAGCGGAGTACTGCCCCCTTCCTTTTTTCGGGAGGGTCGGACGTTAGTAGCGGCCGGGGAGGGCACCATTGTTATTCCATGACTCGTACCCGAACCTGCTCATCCGATCGGATTGAGTAACCGGCTACGCCTACGTCAATCCACGACGTATGGCTGGATTGCATCAACGAACCTGGCTGGGATGGCAACCGGCTCCGGACGCCCGGCTCCAAGCTCATTGTGAAACTTGCAACAAACCGTCGTGATACTTCCGTTCGCGACCGGCATGGCCTCTCTCGAAAACGCGTATTGCCACGTAATGCTCTTTTCCCCGATCCGTGAGACCGTCAATTCGATATCGATCAGGTCTTCAAACCGGATCGCGCTGACATAGTTGCATTGAGCGTTGACTCGTGGAAAACTGATTCGCTGATCACCAACATCGCAGATCACGCCAAACCCGAGTTCGCGCAGCAACTCGTGCTCGACCTCTTCCATGTAGATAAAGAAGACTGAGAAATGCACGATTCCCGCCATGTCTGTGTCGCGGAACTCGACGCGTCGCGTCTGTTTAAATGTTTTGCTCAAGGTTCGTTTCTTTAGCTGATTGCCCGGTTATTTGCGCGATTGCCTCGCAGGAAAACTATGTCACGATCGCAGTGGGTTCGCTGATGAACCACCATGTTGAAAACAATGCGTGGAGAACGCTGTGATCGTGAGCTGGTTCAATCTCGACCTTCACGTTTTTTGTTAGTTAGTAGACAGAATTGCGGTGCAGGTGCCGAACGGCTCAAAAAAAACTGCGCCGTGCACCCGTATGGGGCGCCGCGCAGTTCTGACAGAAACCGCAAGGTAATTCACGCGGTCAAAAAGCAAAGCAATATTAGTCGCCTTTGAACGGCAACAGCGCCATGAAGCGCGCGCGTTTGACGGCTTCAGTGACGGCGTGCTGTGATACCGAGGAGCAACCGGTTTTGCGGCGGCCAACAATCCGGCTGTGGCGGTTGATCAACTTCTTGAGCATGTCAACGTCTTTGTAATCCACGTACATCGGGCGCGGACGCTGGCCGTCGACCCATAAAGGGTCTTTACGCACTGTGCGGGTTTTCGCTTTTGCTTTCCGCCGCCCGCGGCCCTTGGGTGATTTTGGTCTTGGCAAAGGATTGAGTCCTGTAAATCTAGTCGATTGTTTTTGCGAGTTAGCGTTTGTGTTCTTGCGAGTTAGCGTTCTGTATTCCGACGATCTAACGCTGAAGAATCGCCTTGTTCTCTAAGGGCATCCGTGCAACCGGTGCCGAATCAAGCTATTATGCAAATCAGGTGCCTCAACGCAAGGCATTATTTTCAGAGCCGGGCCGGCGTTTGCCTGCGTTTTTTTCGCTCCGCACACTTATTTCGATCCCGCTTCAACCGACGGAATTCCAATGCTAGTCGCACGATATTTGATACTTACGATCAATTTGACACGAACGGCCCCGGTAGCTTGTTGCCTGGTCTCGTTGACCGCACTGATTGCAGCCAACGCCGGATTGGCTCAAGAATCCACCATTGCCCGTCAACAACAAGTCGACCAACAAGAAGCCGGCGAACTTACAATCGGCGGAGAACCGCTTTCCGATGCGATCCCCACCAACCCGGGTAGCGAGTGGATTCAATTGTTTAACGGAAACGACCTGAACGGCTGGACGCCGAAATTCCGGGGATGCGAGCTGGGCGTCAACTTCAACGAGACGTTTCGGGCGACCAACGGTGTGCTTGAAGTCAACTACGACAACTATGATGAAGGCTTCAACAGACGATTCGGACATTTGTTCTACGAGACTCCCTATTCACACTACGTCTTGCGAGTGGAATACCGGTTCGTTGGAGCACAGGTGCAAGACGGACCGGGCTGGGCATTTCGCAACAACGGACTGATGCTGCACGGGCAGGATTCTGCGACGATGAGCGTTGAACAGGAATTCCCGGTTTCCATTGAGGTCCAGCTACTTGGTGGCGACGGCACGAACGAACGGCCAAACCTGAATGTCTGTACTCCGGGCACAAACATCGTGTTCAACGGCGATCTCGACCTTCGACACTGTATCAACTCAAACTCGACTCCCGACAACGGTGATCACTGGGTGACGGTTGAGATCGAAGTTCGCGGAAACGAAATCTTCCGGCACCGCATCGATGGCGAAACCGTTTTCGAATTTCAATCTCCTCAGCTTGATGATCGCGATAGCGACGCGCAACAATTAATGGCGAACGGTCAGGACAAAATGCTCAGCTGCGGCACGATTTCGATCCAGGCGGAAAGTCATCCATGTGAATTCCGGAAAATCGAGTTGCGGAATCTTGAACAACCAGCGGTTGAACCTGTCGAAGATGGCAACGACGGCTAGACGATGAGACGACCCATATGAGACGGCCGGAATTCGAAGAGCGCGCTAATATGCTGACTCACGGAGACGGCATCGCGCTGGCGGTTGTCGGCGCAGTGATCATGATTCCCGCCGTTGTTCGGCGCGGTGAGCCAAATCATGGCGTCGTTTCTGCTAGACAGCCCCCTCGGTCCAGACGCTGGTGTACGCTCCCATGGATTCAAAGTACTCCAGCAGCCGCTGATAAAACGCGTGATGTCCGAGCGTCGCACTGTCGCCAATCACGATCAGCTTTCGCCGCGCGCGCGTCAACGCGACATTCATTCGCCGGCGGTCGCCAAGAAAACCGATTTCGCCGGTCGCATTGGATCGTACCGTGGAAATCAACACCACCTCTTTTTCGCGGCCTTGAAATCCGTCAACGGTGTTGATTTCGATTCCCGAGAGGAGCATGTTTTCGCGGGCGAGTGTCCGAACCAGACGGACCTGAGCGGCATACGGAACAATGATCGCAATGTCCTTCGCGGCGACACCGGATTCGATCAGTTGCAGCGATTTTGTGATCAGCAAGTCTGCCTCTTTGGGATTTCGGCGGCTCTCACCGTCCGGTTCCGGCTCCTCGTCCCAGTTTGCTCCGGCGGTATCGATAAAGGCCAAAGGCGCGCGGGTCAATTCGTTATCTTTCACGGTTGTCAGATCGGAAAGCAGATGTCCGGAGACCGAATCATGGGCGACCAGTTTTCCGCCATAAAACTCTTCCGAGGAAAAATTCATGATCGGTTCATTCATTCGGTACTGAGTGGTTAGCAGCCGGGTCACCGATTCGCCGTAGATTTTTTGCACACGTTCCAGCAGCGATACTTCGAACCCCTGCCGCGCTGCTTCGGTCGAAACCACCGTCGGCGGCAACTGGCATCGGTCTCCGGCGAGCACAACTTTCTCGGCCCTGGCCAGCGGAATCCAGCAACCGGGCTCGACACTCTGGCAGGCTTCATCGATCACCAGCAAATCGAACCAGCGGTCGCCGAGCAGATCTTCGTTGAAGGTCATCGTCGCACAAACAACGTCAGCGCGATCAAGAATATGATTGACCGCATGACGTTCCATTGTGCGGGCGTCCCGTTTCAGCCGGCGGGCTTCGCTGCGCCATTCGCCCTTTTGTCCACGCGCTCGCCCTTTTAATGAACTCCGCGATCGCGAATACTTATCCGCCTGACGAAAGAGCTGTTCGGCTTCGCGATACATATCACGAATCACATCCGCGCTTTCGTGAGTTTCGACGAGGCCGTCGAGTGTATGATCGCGCAGGTATTCGGCAACCCGCGCCGGATGACCGATGCGAACGACTTTCTGACCGGCATCGACCAGCCGTTGGAGCATATTATCGACGGCGGTGTTACTCGGTGCGCAGGCAAGAACCTTGTCGCCCCTTGTTATCGCGGCGACGATCAATTCGACAACGGTGGTCGTCTTGCCCGTCCCGGGCGGTCCGTGGATGATCGCTACATCATGCGCCGTAAGACCGAACTCGACGGCGGCAAGTTGCGATTCGTTAAGAACAGACGTTGGTTCCTGCGTTGACGGTTTCGGTAATTCTGAAAACTGCGGCTCGGTTTCACCCATCAGAATTTTTCGCATGTGACCCAACCTGCCGCGCGAGTCCATCGCCAGAGTGATCGCTGCCATCTGCCGGCGACGGGTGATTTCGTCAGCTGTCAAATCGATCCGGAATCTTGCTCCGTCCGGATAACGATTCAGTGCAACCTGGATTGAATCGCGCGAGGTTGCGCTGACAACACCTTGAAACGACTCGTGTTCAGTGTCCATAAACGACGAGATGATTACGGGGCTGCCCGCTTTCAGCCGGTGCCAGGGCATCGGTCGCGTGCGGCTGCGGCGATGAAACGTAATCAGGTGTCGCCCACCCAAACCGCTGCGATGATCGGCGATGGCAAGATCAAGAATCGTCTCGCCCGTTTTTTCCGCGTCCGCTTCCTTGCGGGTTTTCTGCCGCTCCTGCATCCGTTCGATTTCAGCAGCGGACTCCATCGCAATCCACTCCATCATCTGAACGAAATGTGAATCACTGACAGAGGTGGCGGTGCGGCGTTTTTTTCGGGAGGACACGGGAGACAATAACTAATAAGAACTAACAAATACGGAATAGTTAACGATTAGGTAGCCGACTCATTTGTGAACGGTTTGACGTTCCGCGACTGGGCGGCAATCCGAAAGGAATTGACCGCCAAAACCTTACCTGTTGACCGGCAGGCGTGTTATCATTCCTTAACTGGTCTGAGATGCAATCGGCCAGTGCGTTTTTTTGTTTCAGTTTTTGGATTAGTTCATGGTGTCCGCACGAATTCAAGCTTCACGTTTTTTTACTCTGTTGCTCCTCGCAGCTGCTTTCGGAATCGGCGCATTGTTGGCAGTCAATTCCGGTTGCGGGCCGAGGACCACTGTCGAGCGTCAGTTTATCACTGTGGGAACTGCGCCGGACGGAGGCGCGTTTGCGCCGGTTGGCAACGCAATCTCAAGCGTCGTTGGTGAAAACAAAGGTGATCTGGACTGGGTTGTTTCGACTCAGGGGACTAAAGGAACTCAGGAAAATATTCGCAAACTTCAGGCGGGCGAAATGGAATTTGCGATGTCCAATGCGGGCATCGCCTATTTTGCTGTCAAAGGCGAAGGTGCCTGGAAAACGCCGTTTCAAGTTCGATCGGTGGCAACACTGGCACCGAACGTTGGCGTCTTTGTGACGACGGAAGATTCGGGAATAAAAACGGTCGCCGACTTGAAAGGAAAACGGGTTGTGCTCGGTCCTTCGGGAGCAGGTTTTGACTACTTCCTGAAACCCCTGCTAAGCGCGCACGGCCTTAGCTACGACGATTTGACGCCGTTAAACGGAAACTACTTTGACGCGGGAGATATGCTTTCCGATGGCAAAGCGGACGCAGCATTCATGGGTGGCGCGATTCCGATTCCCGCTGTCACTCAACTTTGCTCAACTCAAGATATCGTTTTTGTAGAACTCGATGCCGATGTAACAGGAAAGTTGAGCGAGTACCCGTTCTATTTTCCGGTTCCAGTCAAAGCTGATGCGTACACGGATTTGAACGCTGATTTCACAGGTCTGAATGTAGGAAACATGCAGTTCATCACGCACGCGAATGTTGATGAAGAACTGGTCTACGAATTCACAAAGCGGTTATACGAAAACCGGGAGCGAATTGCCGCGAAGCATCCGGCGGGAAAAGCGATCAATGAAAAGAATGTCGTACGTGGTACCGGTGTGCCATTTCATCCCGGAGCGATCAGGTATTACAAAGCGATCGATATTTGGCAGGAGTAGAGCGTTGTTCCCGCAGGTTGTGAACTTGTTTCCCTCCCCGTCGGATATAAGAGACGCAGCGCTCAATGCCTGATCCCGTAGAAAATACCGACCGCTTTGCTCGCAACAAGAACGTTGCCTTTTGTCTGCTCGCAGTTGTGCTGTGTCTGTTTGTCCTGGTCGCAGCCAATACGACGATCCTGGCGCTCGATCCGGCGCTCGCAATATTCGGCATGCTGGGTCTGATCCTGGTTTTTCTAGACCGTCCGCTGGTCAAGAAGCGACCGGACCTTCTGCTGTCAAACGTTGCCGATCTGGTCTTGATCGCGGCCACCGTCGTAACGTTCGGATACATTTTCGTTCAGAGCGAAGTCAGGCTGTCGCAATTCTGGATCGATGGAACCATGCTCGGTGACCGCTCCGGAAACGAAACAGCGATCGACTATGTAATGGCGCTGGTCGGTCTGCTGCTGGTCCTCGAAGCAACACGCCGCGTGATCGGATGGACGCTGCCGATCCTGTGTCTGATCTTTGTTGCCTACGCCTATTTTGGTCGGAGCATGCCGGATTGGGCTTTCCCGCATGGTGGAAAATCGTGGGCTGAAATCGTTCAGAAGACGTTTCTACAATATGGCGGTGTTTTCGGCGTCGCACTGAAAGTGATGTTCTTCTACGTGTTCCTGTTTGTTCTCTTTGGCACTTTGCTGGAGCAGACCGGGGCAACTGGATACGTGATCCGTCTGGCGCGCAGACTGTTCCGAAACAGCCCGGGCGGGCCGGCAAAGGTCGCGGTGGTCAGCAGCGGACTGATGGGATCGCTGTCCGGCAGTGCGGTTGCCAATACGGCGACGACCGGCACGTTTACGATTCCGCTGATGAAAAGTTCCGGGTTCGATTCGGAAACGGCGGCCGGAGTTGAGGCTGCCGCGAGCAGTGGCGGTGCCCTGATGCCGCCTGTCATGGGCGCGGGAGCGTATATGATGCTGGAGCTCGTGCAGCCTGCCGTAACCTATGTCGAGATTATCAAGGCCGCGCTGATCCCGGCGATGCTTTACTACACAGCACTGCTAACCACCGTTCATTTTCATTCAAAAAAAATCGGCGTCGGTGTCGATCAGGAACTGGCCAGGGAAGCCAAAGACGGGGAAGCGGAAGCAAATGCATCCGAAAAACACTCCGACACCCGTTCGGGAAAACCGGTCCTCTGGCAGGGCTTTGTTTTCTTCGGATCGTTTTTGATTCTGATCGGAATGTTGTTGTTCAAGAGCGTGACGGTTTATCTGGCTGTCAGCATCGCGCTTGGTGGAATCGTGATCCTGAGTATGTTTCACGCCGAGACTCGCCTCGATCATCGCAAGATTTTCCCGGCTCTGGTTGATGCAGCCAAAGGCGGGATGGCTTTAATCGTCGCGGCATCCTGTGTCGGGATCATCCTCGGAATTGTCTCGCTGACAGGTCTCGGTACGGCATTTCCGGCCGTCATTCAAAGCTTTGCAAATGACAGTGCCCTTGTTGCGCTGTTGTTGCTGATGGTGTCGACAATCATCCTCGGAATGGGTTTGCCGTCGGCGGTTTGTTATCTGCTGATGGCGATGCTGGTTCACGAGGTTTTGATCAGCCTCGATACGCCGCCCCTGGCAGCTCATCTGTTTATTTTCTACTTCGGGATGATGTCGATGGTGACGCCACCGGTTGCGCTGGCGGCCTACGCGGGCGCCGCGATTGCAGGCGGCGATGTGATCAAGTCCGCGTTTGCAGCGTTTCGATTTGCGCTGGTTGGTTTTGCGCTGCCGTTCGCGTTTGTGTTGCGGCCGGAGTTGTTAATGCTCACCGCTGAAAACACGGCAGCCAGTCCATTGCTTGTCGCGGCGCATGTTGGAACAACGCTCGTTGCGATCCTCGGTTTGTCAGCAGCAATTGCAGGTTATGCGTTTAGACCGTTGGGTGCACAATTCCGGATAACGCTGTTGTTGCTGAGCCTGACTGTGTTCCTGACTCGCTGGCACGAGATTGAGTTCGCTGCGCACCTGGTAGCGGTTGGTTTGATCGCGGTATTCATGGCTGTGAACTTCAGCCAGCGCGAAAAAACAAATGAAGCCGCCTAGGTCAGGAGCCGTCAAATTCTGACCACGAAAGCACAACCTTGCGCAGTTCCCTTGGCAGCTCTTGCGTCAGACGGACAGGAACGTCCATCCTACTGTTTGCGCGTGGCCACGATATTCTGATAGGCCACCGGTCCAATTCGCCCGAGTCTAAAATGGCGGACGCGCTGAAGCTTCAAACCGGCATCGTCGAAGTTTGCCGGGTAGTCATAAATCTCGTGCCATTTGAGCATTCCCAGAGCGACGCAACCGGCCATTGCCGATCTGAGATGCAACCATCCGAGCGCTTTGGCGACAGGGTTACCCTGCGGCATGGCCACATCGGCGATCATTAGTTTTCCTCCAGCGCGAACCCGGGTTGCTGCATGGTTCAACATGTCGCTCATCATCCCGCGACGAAACACGTTCAGGAAATAGTTCGCACAGCAAATGTCATAGTGCCCTGCCCGGTCATGATGCAACGCGCTGTCGCAAATCAGCTCGGCAGTAAGTTTTTCCTGGTCGAGTTTTCTTTGAAGCTTGTCCAGCATCCCTCGCGATATATCGACACAGGTAACGATTGCGCCTGCTTCAGCGGCCATCACTGCGTCTTCTCCAGCACCTACACCGAGCAATAGTACCCGGTCGCCAGGTTTGATCTCCTGAATCTGGTCACGTTTGCTGGCTGCAATCTGGCCGGTAGAAAAAATGTCAGCCGCTGTTTCGTACGCCCACGCCGTCCGATCGTGATTGCGCGCCATCCGTCGTTGCTTTTTTGTCAGTGAGCTTCCTGCCGGTGGCGAATTAGATTCGGATGATCGGGATTGCGTTACGACGTTCATAGCCAGTTCCATCAGGAAAATGTTGTCCCGGTTTTTAACGGGTATGTGGAATAGCGTAAAGATCAACGAACTACGGGAAAAGCCGCGAAGTGATTGCGGATGCAGTGGATGAAAGTCTAAACTCAGGATGGGTGCCCTCCTCGGTCGCTTCGCTCCCGGCCTTGCTGACGCGGCGGGTTTCCTTTTTCCATGGTCGTCGACCGCGCTCCCTTGCTCGCTTGGCGGGTTCCCTAAGGCTGTTGCCCTTCATTTACATGACAATTGACGATTGCCTTTTACCATTCCAACGACCCGAGAATGACGACCCATGAAATACGTTGCCTGGCTGCCAATCGGATTATTGATCTGCGCTCATCTGGACTTCCGTCAGTTTTCACATTCAGAATTGCTCTACGATTTTCTCCCGTATCCGCTGGCGTACCACATGTTGATTTCAGTAGCGACGGCAGCTGCGTGGATACTGGTTGTGCAATTCTGCTGGCCCGACGGAGTCGATGAAGTCATGGATGAAGGTGACACAGAAAACGCGACTGAGGAGACTTCTCAGTGACCCAGCTCATTGTCATTGTCTGTTATCTGGTGCTTCTGCTGGCCCTCGGATTTTTCGCAAGCCGTTTCTTTCGCGGAACGTCCGACGACTACATGCTGGCCTCGCATTCCATTGGTCCATTCCTGCTTTTGATGTCGCTGTTCGGAACCACGATGACGGCGTTCGCGCTGGTCGGTTCAACCGGCGTATCGTTTCGACAGGGGGTCGGGATTTATGGCAAACTCGCATCCGCTGCAGGAATCATGCACTCCGCATGTTTCTTCCTGATCGGCATTCCGCTTTGGAAGATCGGTCGCACGAACGGATTCCGGACTCAGATCCAATACTTCAAAGCCCGTTTCGACAGCAACCTGCTGGGGTATTTGTTGTTTCCATTGCTCGTCGGTTTTGTGATTACGTATTTGCTGGTCGGAGTGGTTGCCGCCGGCGCGGTGATTAACGCGGTGACCCGGGGTGCGTTCGCGAAGATGGAGCTGTTCGAAAGTTCGGGCTTCGGTGTTCCCAAACATCTTGCTTCGGGAGTCATCTGCGGCGTCGTACTGACCTACGTATTTTTCGGCGGGATGCGCGGAACCGCCTGGGCGAACGCATTTCAGACAGCACTGTTTATGGTGCTCGGACTGGTGACGTTCGTGACCATTGCGAATTCGATGGGCGGAACGAATAACTTTTTCGAGAACATCAATAAAATAACACAGTCCGTGCCGCCGGAAAAACTATCGATGGCAAAAATTCCCTGGTCGGTTTTCGCGTCCTATTTGCTCGTCCCGTTATCCGTCGGGATGTTCCCGCATGTGTTTCAACACTGGCTGACCGCGAGAAGTGCAAAAGCGTTCAAGCTGCCGATCGTGATGCATCCAATCATGGTGCTGATCGTCTGGGCTCCTTGCGTTCTGATCGGTGTCTGGGCGGCATCCGATTTGTCAGGCGTTCCGGCAGGCACAGGGACCAACGAAATTCTGGCCGTGATGGTCAGCAATCACACCGGCGCGTTGCTCGGTGGTTTGCTGACGGCAGGAATTCTGGCGGCGATCATGTCGTCACTGGACAGCCAGTTTCTTTGCCTGGGCACAATGTTCACTGAAGACATTGCGAGGCCGTTCTCGCGTTTGACTTCCCGAGAGGAATTGAGCGACCGCAGGGCGTTGTGGCTGGCGCGGTCGTTTGTCATCGGAGTCGTCGCGATCACGTTTACGTTGAGTATTTATCTTCCTCGATCGGTCTTCGAACTTGGCATCTGGTCGTTCACCGGATTTACGGGTCTGTTCCCGATCGTTGTTGCAGGATTGTATTGGCGACGCGTCACTGCGATCGGAGCCATTGCGTCGGTCATCGCCACAGCGGTTACCTGGTTCGTCCTGTTTCAACAGTCTGACTACGGCGGAAACAAGGGCTACACATTTCCGGAAGAGCCGGTTTCGCTGGGACTGTTTGAGATCCCCCTGATGTCGCCGATCGCGACGGTGACACTGGCTTCGACGTTGGCGCTGGTTTTGGTTTCGCTGCTAACCAGAGTGCCGGACGAAAAAGTGTTGAAGAAGTTTTTTGATTCGAAGTAAACTACATCCCGCTTGCCGAGCGGGACGTTGCGTTAGCAATGGTTAGACGCCTGCCGCAGGAAGCTGGCTTCGTCGAAGTTGTCCGCAGGCCGCGTTAATCTTGTCGCCTTTCCGCTGGCGGAATTTGACCACGATGCCGCGACGTTCAAGCGCTTCACGGAATCTCCTGATTCCTGCTGCTGTCGGTGTCTTATACGGCAGCCCGGCAACCGGATTATAGGGAATCACATTCAACAGCGACGCGCGGCCGTGCAACAGATCGGCTAGTTCGTTCGCTTGATCCACACTGTCATTGATTCCTGCGAGCAGTACGTACTCAAACGTCAAGCGCCGCCCGGTTGTTTCAAAGTACTGGGTTGCCGCCGACATCAATTGCTCAATACCGATCTTCTCGTTGACTGGAACGATCTTTGTCCGCAAGTCGTCATTAGACGCATGCAAGGAAATCGCCAGATTGTAGCGAGTATTCAATCGGGCCATGCGAATCACGGCCGCAGGAAGCCCCACGGTAGAGATCGTGATCCGTCGAGCGCTGATGCCAAGTCCGTCAGGTGAACTGGCGCATTCGAGGGCCTTTAGAACGCTATCGAGATTGGCGAGCGGTTCGCCCATTCCCATCATCACGATATGGCTGAGCCGCTCCTCTTCCGGTAGCAGCGCGGCAAGCAACAACATCTGCTCAATGATTTCGCCGGCGGTTAGATTTCGCATGACGCCGTCAAGTCCGCTGGCACAGAAAACGCAGCCCATGGCGCAACCGACCTGGCTGCTGACACAGATTGTTCGACGTTCACCTTCGCGGAGCAGCACACATTCGACGACACCTCCGTCCGCCAGTTTGAGCAGAAGTTTTTCGGTGCCGTCATCACCGGTTTCATGGCGCACAATTTCCGTTGACAGAATGTCAAACTTCTCTTGCAACAGTTCGCGAAACGCCTGAGGCAGGTCGGTCATTTGATCAAACGTGTAGCTGCGCTGCTGGAAGAGCCACTTGCGGATCTGTCCTGCGCGGAACGACGACTGCTCTTTCTTGACGACCCAGTCGTCGAGTTTCAGCAGGTAGTTCAGAAGGTGCTTCACGGTGATTCCTGCAAAGTTGCCGATTCCTGCAAAGTTGCCGATTCCTGCAAAGTTGCCGATTCCTGCTTGGTTGCCGATTCCTGCTTGGTTGCTGATTCCTGCATAGTCGCGCAAGGCTGGCAGTTCCGTTGGTTGACGGGTTCCGTTTCGGCGTTGATCGAAACTGATATGAACGGCAGCAATAGTAGGCGGGAACGAATATCGGCGACATTGCATCACGGATGTTCATTGTTTTTTCATGTGGGGTGCTACTAAAATACCCTGGTAAATCATTTGGGCAAGGAATCAATCGATGCAATCTGAAAACACAACGCGAGCAGATGACGACGTTTGCCTCTGTTTTCATGTCAGCAAGCGGAAAATCGTGAATTTTATCCGCGTTGAGAAACCGGTCCGCGTCTCCCAAATCAGTCAGTGTCTGGGGGCGGGAACCGGTTGTGGCTGGTGTCGTCCAGTTCTGGAAAAGCTGTTTGAAAAAGTGACGGCGGCGGGAACAGACTCCGGTGATGGATCGAGCGCGGGTCCGGAATCCGCCGGACGACCTCCGTTGAATCCAATTCGAATTGACGGATTCAGTGACCTGTCTCTGGACGATTACGCGTGTCAGCGAAAGGCGCATATCGCCCGAACACGCGATGCCGGCCACGATCCCGAAACTCAAGCCATGGATGACTAGCCGACTAGCCCGAGGCCAATGTCCAGGAAAGTGACATGGAAGTGAACAACGCGGCGAACCTGAATCAGTTGTGAAAATCGCTGCTGAAATCACTTGGAAGCCGCTTCTGGAACGCGGACGATTGACCACCTGTCCGGTAGGCAATCCGCGACAACAATGTTAATATAGCGGGTTGATTTTGATGCGGGCGTGGCCTGCCTGAACGTACCTACGTTTGGAATCTTACCCGGAATTCGAATCCGCCCGGGATTTGAACCTACTGGAAACTGACACGACTGGAATCTGAATCTATGGCCAAGAAAAAGGCGACGAAGAAAGCCACCAAGAAGACCACGAAAGCTGCCAAGACGCCGGCGAAGAAGACAGCTAAAAAGAAAGCGGCAAAGAAAGCGGCAAAGAAAGCGGCAAAGGCAAAGACAACGGCAAAGACAACGGCAAAGACAACGGCAAAGACAACGGCAAAGACAACGGCGAAAAAAGCTGCGAAAAAGAAAACGACCAAGAAAGGAGCCGCAGATGACGATGCGGCTCCGGTAAAAAAGAAAAAGGCCAAACGGAAGGGTCGTGCCAAAGCCGCCGAGGATATTCGCAAACGCGTTTACTGGGCCGTGTTCAACCACGCCATGAAACGTGTCGCGCTTTACGAATTCAACCAGCGAAAAGCGGCCGAGAAAAAAGCGCGTGACTTAAGTCCGGAAGGGAAGCAGCCGCACTTCGTGATGAAAGTCAAAGAAGAGATCGCGGAATAGGATCGGAATTACGCCGTCCGTTTCGTTTCAGCGAAGAAGGGATAGACGACCACGAAATCAACGAAAGACACGAAAACTGACCGGACTCCGTGTTCGTGTTTTTTCGTGGTTGAATAAAATCAACCGTCATCGGAAGTCGCGACTTTAGCTACGCCGCCCTCTTCGGATTGGAACGATGCAGATTTGTTAGCACTGCTGGTCAGCTGAATCCGCGGCAGCCTGAACTACTCAATAACTTTGCGAAACAACTCTACCTCGAGCGCTATTCACGATCGGGCCGGTTGAGTCACCGAGTCGTCCCGCTGCGAACGGGCGGCAACCGGTCAAGTCTTCCAGCCGCCGGGATTTGTTCCGGGCGAAATCCTTGCGTCATACCCGACCTGAAACCTTGCGTGGAACCTGATCGGAAACCCCGGGTGGTGCCCTGCCTGAATCCCTGAGTGCCCCTGCTCTCATTCCCTGCGTGGTTCCTGTGCTGACAACCTCAGATGAGTCGCTGCGCAAAGGCTGAGTCGCGTTGACCTGGTCGCGCCAGTTCGCCGGCTGATAACGGTGTTGATTACATCCGGTCAACACCGGCAATCCGATGAGACAAACGGTCGCGATAATCCACGATCGGACAGGTCTGACCGGCGGCGAGTATTTGGTGCGGTGGTGCATTGCTTGGAACATGCTTCTGGTTGTACTACGACTGCCAACGATTGGTGTGAGCGTCGCGGAATCAACCAATCAATCGGATGGAGGTTAATATTCAACTTTGTCGGCCTGATCAAGCACTCGGACTTTGATTTTGACCAGCTTCATTATGATCGGGCTCCGGGCTGTAGTCGACTCGCCGGGCGAGAATTGTGAATCTGTACCGGTTATCGGGCTGACTCTGTTTCCCAACACGCCGGTTTCAGGTGGAATTTCACCTCAAAACCACCAAAGCGTCAATCACCAGCCCGTAACTGAAGTCTGCGATCGCAATCTTTCGCGGACTGGGATGATCGCGCCAACCGGGAAAGTTTGACTGACGACAACCATCCGGCAAACCGGCACGACAATGGCATCAGGCAATTGTGGAATTCGTTTCGCCAGCATCATGCGGTTTTAATGGTGAGTCGATGTTGAAGATGATTAAAACAACGTTTTCCCGTGATTTAAAGCGCGGGAAACAGTCGTATTTCTTCGGGTCAAGGGATGACTCGTGCGACAACGTTCATCGTAGAACACTATTCACTGCGCAAGCGATCAAACCGACCACAACCATTCGTTGTTACTCTTTTCGAGCAAAGCAGGTTCACTCGAACTTGCTTATAGCGCGGATTGGTGGTGCGGCCGAATTCATCAACTGCGTTTGAGAGGTTTGATGGACTGTGAATTGTGTTCCTATCAAAGGAGACGAGTCTCGATGAAACTCAAATTAGCTGCGGTGGCGCTGATGCTAGGCGCCACAATGTGTTTCAACAGCACCAGCGATGCTCATGAACTACTCAGCCGCATGTTGAATCGCGGTGGATGTGGTTGTGCATCGTCCTGTTGTGACACACCCGGTTCAGCGTGTAGCGGGGACAGAAGCCTCAGCCTTACATTGAACTTTAACTTCGGTCTGCCCGGTCGCTGCGGCGGTGGTGGTGGACTGCTTCATCGCGGAGGTGGTGGAGGATGCGGCGGCGGACTTCTGTCCGGTGGATGCGGCGGCGGATCGCTCGATGGTGGTTGCGGCGGCGGACTTCTGTCCGGCGGTTGTGGCGGCGGATTGCTCGATGGCGGTTGTGGCGGCGGATTGCTCGATGGCGGTTGTGGCGGCGGTTGTGGCGGCGGTTGTGGCGGCGGTTGTGGCGGATTCGACTCGTGCAACGACAGTTGTGGTGGCGGTCTGCTTTCCGGATGTGGGCTTTTGTCCCGCCGCGGGGGCGGTCGTCTGCGTGGTCTGTTCTCGTGCGGTAGCGGTGGTGACTCAGGTTGCGGCGGCGGATGCGATTCAGGTTGCGGTGGCGGATGTGATTCCGGATGCGGCGGCGGATTGCTGTCTGGCGGATGCGGTGGTGGTTGTGGTGCTCCAGTAATGGCTGCTCCAGTTTACCATCGCCCGATTGCTCAGCCATGTGTTCCAGTTGCTCAACCTTGTGCTCCAGCTCCGTGTACACCTGTTGCCGCTCCTTGCGGTGGCGGATGTGATTCAGGTTGTGGTGGTGGACTGCTTTCCGGTGGACTATTCTCTCGTGGATGTGGCGGCGGCTGTGACTCTGGTTGCGGTGGCGGTCTGTTCACCGGCGGATGCGATTCAGGTTGCGGTGGCGGTTGTGACTCTGGTTGCGGTGGCGGTTGTGACTCTGGTTGCGGTGGCGGTTGTGACTCAGGTTGCGGTGGCGGTTGTGACTCTGGTTGCGGTGGCGGATGCGGTCTGTTTGACGGTGGAATTCGCGGAAAAGTTTCCGGACTCCGGCCTACAAGCCGTAACTGCGGTGACCCTTGCACAAGCGGTCGTCATGCTCCGGTACGCAGTGTTGCATCGAATCTTCCAATAGGACGTTCGTCCTGTTGTGGAACCTGCGGATCTTCCCAAGGTGACTGCGGTTGCAATGGTGGCGGAGTTCGCGGTCGTGTTGCCAACCTGAGCCTGCTTGATCGTCTGCGTGGTCGCAGAACTTCGAGCTACGATGGCAAGGATTGCAATCCTCCCTGCCCGAACTCGGGTTGTGGCGGCGGATGCGACGGTGGCTGCGGTGGCGGATACGATGCCGGACACCAGCACTACGATGGTGGATACGGTCAATGCGATGCCGGTAGTAGCGTGATCCAGCAGGATTCCGGCGTAATTTATCAGGACGGATCAACCATCCAGGGTGGTCAGTCGTTTGAATCACAGCCGATCTTGCAGGATGTTCAGCCAGCCTTGCCGGAAGCAACTGGCGAACAGCTGGCACCTGAAGGTAACGGAGCACTTCGCTCAGCACCTACGGTTGATCCAAAAGCGTTCTCGCTTCGCGGAAACTAGGCCGGATCAGTCATCGACTGATTAGCTCAGCCATGAAAAAACAAACAGCCCGTTCTCGTCTTGAGAGCGGGCTGTTTTTTTCGTCTTATTTACTTAACGGGAGCAAAAACGCTCATTCACGACAGACTCCAGGAACGCTTGTCGCTGTGACTTCGTCCCCCGGAGGTCATCAGCTATCTCAGATTCTTCAACAAACCGATCGAATATCCGAGCAGGTCTTCCCGTTCACGAAAGAAATGCATCACGCTTTCAAGCTCCTTGTTACTGTCGGCAATCTCAAACATCAGCGGCGCGATTCCCTGTGATCCGCCCTCCCCCGCAAGCCGGTCCATCGCCACGTCGAGAGCCCGCTGTCGACTTCCAGTTCGATACAACAGATCGATGAGCGTCTCGGCGACAACCTGTTCGTCCTTCGATTCCGCCGATCTTAACTTCCGGTCAAGATGTTGAATTCCCTTTTCAATCGCTTCCTTGTCCTCAACGTTTTCCAATCCGGCCTCCTCGCTGTCTGCCTGCCGGGCCTGCGTCTTGTGACAATACAGTGCCCGATAGAACATCCGGTAGTCGCAGTACCCGTCCTCGAACGGCGGGTTGCCGGGAAACTGGAATTCGTCCGCCAGTTGATCGCCGTACTCCGCCAACTCGACCAGTCGTCGACATTCTCCGGCGTCTTCGACCACGGTACTAATTCTCATGACCGATGCCAGGTGTGTTGCATCGATATGATGTGACCCGTTGTTTGTCAGCCACGGATGAAGCTGCAACATTTCACTCAGACCTGCTTCTTTTGAAATTTCTGACGCTGCGTCCAGCCCTTTTTCCCGCTCGATATGCAGCCTGACATTTGATGTCAGTTCATCATGGATATGCTCGACCAGCATCCCCGCCATCCGCCCGCGAGTCTGTTTGTCGAAGTGCATCGCGTGCGTGTCCATTGTGGTAATCGCATTGCAGGTTCCATATTTCTGCAGCACAATCGAGTAACCGTATTCCGGATCCGCAGCCTGGGACAATGCGACCTCGACAACCGCATCGGTGTTTTCATCATCAAGTGGCATGTTGCGGATCAACTCGCGGTTCAGCTCAGGATCGCCGACCGGTTGAAGGTAGACCCAGCCGTCCTGCAGGTTGCCATCTCGAACCAACAGCGTACCAACCTCTCTGCACGCACTCAGCAAACCATCCTCCAGCTGACGTCGCCCGGGTTCGTCAATCTCATCCGGCTGGCTTTCGTGCAACAGCGGCAACCCGATCCGGTGCCGCGTTTGCATTTTCAACACTTCGAACAACTGATGGTGCTTTTTTTCCCGGCGAAAATGATCAGCCAGAAACCGGAGCGCATCGGGAACACCGCGGACCTCGGCAGTCGTTTTCAGTTCGTCAAACAGGTCAGTCGATTCGCTCATCGATTGCTATTTCCAGAGATATTTCAGTTTCACAAACATCAGCTTAGTCGATACGGAAATCCACGGGTTGCGCTAGCAGTGCTTTGTTCCAGTTGGATTTTTTGATCGAGTGATTTGCTGTATGGCGATAGCCACGGTTTTTTCGGGCAACCGGGGCTATCGCCAAAACGGCAGACATACAACCAGGCTGGAACAGTGCAACTAGTCGGCTAACACGCTTGATAAATTGCAGCCGGCTATTGCAACTCCGTTGAAGCCACTTGTCCGGGTTTACAGGGGTGTTAGCATTCGAACATGATCGAACCGGAAAAACATAGCGAGCCAACCCGTCTTGCGCTGGTCGGCGTTAATGGAAAAGATCTCCGTCCCCCCGAACGGGCTGCGCGCATCGCAATCGATTCGAATTCTGACGAAATCCAATGTAACGAATTTATCTACGAAACCCGCTTTGATGAAAATCCGGTTTCCGAGTTTGTAAAGCAAACCATCACGGGCGGCGTCGATCTGGTCGTTCTTCGTACGCAGGCTGCAGTTGAGAAAATCATCGCCGTAGCGCACAAAGCGGGCTATGAACAGCGGCTGATTGATTCGCTCAACGACATTGATGTGGTTGCCTCGAAGGCGGCAGGCGGGGGAGCAGCAAAATCGGGCATCGAAACACAGGCGCTGCTTGAAGACGGCCCGGCACAAACCGGGGAGCTTGCAGGATCGGCTGGAGAACCGGTTGTCGTCGGCGTCAAGAACGATCACTGGAGGCAACTGCTCGTTTTACTGGATCAGAGAATGCCGGTACTCAACCGGACAGTGGCGATCGAGTCGGGAGTACAGGACGTGACGCTTGCTGCCGGTCTCGCGGCGCGTGGCGCAAATGTCATTCGCGTTGATCCGTTTGCTATCTCACGCTCAACCAGTCCGGCAGCTGACGACGGGACCCGTCCGGCCGCGAGCCGATATCTGCCTGACACACACGGTTTGCTTTCACGGCTTGATCGTAGCGAAATCGATGTGATTGTTTTCCTGAATCCATCCGCTGTCTGTCATTTCGTGCACCTCGTTCACAGTTTTCTGCTGGAAAGCTCGCCCGATTCCGGGACGGCACAACAAACAACTTTCAATTCCGTCGTTCCCGCCCGGATGTTCACAAAGCTGCGACATCTGCTGGGCGGGGTTTCCGTGATCGCTGCCGGCAACGATACTGCAACCATGGTTTGGGACCGGCAACTGGCGGCTGACCACGAAATTAAATCGAACACCATTGCCGATTCAGGATCCGCCGACAGCGTCATCCACCGGGCTGTGGAGCTGACAAAAAACAAAAATCGACTCAAAAACGCCGCCATGATTTCTACGGGGAAAACAACCGACGCCTCCGCCGGATTCAAGCTCGATAAAAACGCGGCGTGGTACAACAGCCCGTTCATGAAGTCGGCGCGCGGCGAGCCAACCGATGTGACGCCGGTCTGGATGATGCGACAGGCTGGTCGCTACATGCAGGAATATCGCGACGTCCGGGCGAAGGTTTCGTTTCTGGAATTGTGCGCCAACCCGCAATTGTGCAGCGAGGTGATGTGCACCGCTGTCGAAAAGCTGGGTGTGGATGCAGCGATTATCTTCTCCGATCTACTGCCGATTCTCGTGCCGATGGGCTGCGAACTGGAATTCGTCAAGGGGGACGGCCCGGTCATCCACAATCCTGTGCGCACGGGCACAGACATCGATCGAATCCGCCCGCTCGAAAACAACGACGAACTGATGTTTGTGATGGAAACCGTCGCGCAAACAAGAAAAGACCTTCCGGCGGAAATGCCTTTGATTGGTTTTGCCGGAGCACCGTTTACGCTGGCCAGTTACATGATCGAAGGAGGTGCAAGCAAGAACTATGCGCATACGAAAACGCTGATGTACAGCGACCCGGCAGCCTGGGATCAGCTGATGCGACATCTGGCGAACTCGATTTCAATTTACCTGCTGGGCCAGATCCGGCACGGGGCGCAGTGTTTGCAGATTTTTGATTCGTGGGCGGGCTGCCTGAGCGTTCGCGACTACCGCACGTTTGCTCTGCCGTATGTGAAAAAGATCATCGATTCGCTGCCTGCAGAAATTCCCGTGATCAATTTTGCAACGGGCAACCCTGCCCTGCTGCCGATGCTGGCCGAAACAAGCGCTGCCGTGATCGGCATCGATTGGCGTGTGAACCTTGATGATGCATGGCAAACCGTCGGGCATGACCGTAGCGTTCAGGGAAATCTCGATCCAACCGCCCTTCTGACCAACTCGCAGGAAATCCGAAGACAGGCAGCAGTTGTTCTTGATCAGGCAGCCGGAAAACCCGGCCACATTTTCAATCTCGGCCACGGAATTCTCCCTCAAACGCCGGTCGAAAATGCAATCGCACTGGTCGATATCGTTCACGAACTCAGTTCTAAATGAGCTGGTTTGAACCGATCTAGGTCCTAAGAGTATTGTCACCCGTCACCGGCCGCGCGACTGAGATGGCCATAATGGTGACGATGACGAATCCGACGAAGAGTACAGTCTGTGTGATCAACATTGGTTTGCTCCTGTTTGAGTGGGGGGCAAGCCAACATTGCATACGCCGGGCCATTTATCACACATGTCCGTGAGCATCGTTCTGTAGCAGTTAGGCTGAATGATTCGTTAGGAAAATGACCGTTGGGCAAGACTAACTGATAGCGTTCACCATGCCTGCGCATTCACAAAGATACAATCCGGTTCAAAATAATGTCCGCGATTGAATGGGCGCAAGAAAAGCGGCCGTGCATTTGACTGCACGACCGTTGACTCGTCTTTAGCTCTTACGACATTCGGCTAGGGCCGGCTGCCATCCGTTGCTCTCTTCTAGTGTGGAGCACGAACCGGATAAACACCGTATTGATCGGTGCTGTACGGCCAGTACGGAGCCGGGTTGTTTCCGCCGCCGCCAAGGATTCCGCCACCGCCGTTGCCATATCCGAATTGATGATAGATCGGATTGCTTTTGGTCTGGCCGACTCCCCAGCCGTAGTGCGACTGGAACGAAGCGGTTGCAGGAACCACCAGCGCTGTTGGTCCGCCAAAACGCCAGTAGTCGTAACTGTCATGCCACGGATTGGTCACCATTTGCTGCTTGTTCCACTCGTAGGTGTAACCGGATTCGAGTCCGTTGCGGCTGTAGGCAAAATGCGGATTCGGACCGAAATGGTCCTGATGCGAATATCGGAGCCGCTGAACGTGCCCCGGAGCACGTCCGGCAAACTCGTCGGGAACAACCATGCCCTGGTCATTATAGACTCCACCACCGCTGAAGCTCCGGCGCCCGCCGATGCGACCATGAAGTAAACCTCCACCGCCCTGAATTGCTCCTGATTCACAGCCTTCGCAGTGCTGGGCGTTGGCATCGGGCACCATGATGGCAGCGACTGCGAACAATCCGGCTGCCAGTAAGATTCTTTTCATCGTTTAAGACCTCTAAAGAGTGTGCTGTTTTTCCGACCGGCCGTTGCCGAATGATGCTGAACGAAAAAGTAGGGGCGATCAACAAAGCGAGCGGAATCTAACGATCGAGAGTGCCGCCGTCTGCCTGAGCGCAACTGGCACAACCCGCTCCGCTACCGAAGTAGTCGGCACCTGCATACGAATCGCATTCACCGCCGGCGCATCCGCCACTTTGGCCGAAGTGACCACGCAGACGTCCGCTGCGGCTGCCACCGAGATACTGGTTGCAGTTTCCTCCGCCGTTTTGAATGCAGTACAGATATTGTTGCCATGCATATTGCCAGGTTGCCAAATGCCCGTTCCCCGGGAGCGGCCCCATGTGGTTACAGCCGTTCTGCCAGACAACTGTCGTCTTGGTGAGTCCACCGCCGCCGTTGTTCCAGCCATAGCGTGAACCGTAGTAGTTCGGTGCGCCGTAGTAGTTGTAGTAGTTGCGCTGATGAGCGTACATCATTTCGTGCGGCATCAGCGGCTGGTATGTGTACGACGAGCTGCCGACGTGTCGTGGAACCGGATGAGGTGCCGGGTACATTCCGGCGGTCGCCGAGCTGGCTCCCGGCTGAGTGTAGTACTGTGAGAAAAGATTGTTGGTCAGCGAGCCGTTCGACTGGGCTTGTGCTGCTTGAGCTAACAAGCCAAGACAAACTGCGGCGGCGACTGCGACGATGACGCTGCGAGATATCATTCTTTCGCTCCTGTTTAATGACCGCAGGCGATGACCGGGCGGCTGATTCTGATGAAGTGCGCAGTCAGGCCGGATCGTCCAGCCCCTTGCTGCAGTGGGTTCTCGGAGTCGCCGGTTTCAACACCTGATATTCGTTTGCCACGTCACGACGGACGGGATGTAGCCTAGCGAGCCAGAAACGAAACCGGGTTTCCCATCGGAAAATCGGCTGAAACCGAAAACCCCCGACAGACAAACACGTTATCGCGCAGCGCAAACTCGATCCTGCTGTCTTACAACCGGAAAAACCGGTTGTGACCGGGACGCGCAGACTGGTACAATCCGACCAGCCTGCGGCACTGGAATTTGCGGCATGGTTAGCGGTTGTCACCGCTTCAACGAACGGATTCGGGTTCTCGAAAAAGCGGGAGCCATCCGGCGAAAAAAGTGACTGAATTGGACTCAGCGGCACGGACCCTCCGATGAGTTCCTCAAAAGAATCGACGACGAACGCGCGGACAGCCGGTTGAACGGGCTGGTAGTTATTGTTTGAAATGTTTCGCTCGTTTCCGATGTAGACACAAATTGTCACATCCGATTGTTGATTTCACTGGCAAAGTCCCGGGTCAAATGTGTACCTGTATCGGCAGCTCCAGACCCGGAATTTAGACGAGGTAGGACGTGGCAAAGCGTCGTCCAAAGAAGAAATCGCCCGCTGTTTCATCAGCAAAATCGACCCGCAAGAAATCGGCCGCACAAAACGGAAAGAACGGCTCAACGCGAAAAAAAGCGAAGGCCAAATCGTCTCGAACAAAGGCCGGCAGAGGTTCGGAAAGCGGCAATGGTAGCGGCAACAGCGAAGCGACTCTGTTCGACAACGAGGATGACGGGTTCGTCACGATACCGCTGCGTCTTGCCGCCCAGACCCGGTATTTGAATTATTCGCTCTCTGTCATTACCAGCCGCGCGTTGCCGGATGTGCGCGACGGATTGAAGCCGGTGCAGCGGCGGATCTTGTACACGATGGGCCAGCTGGGTTTGTCGCATACGGCCAGGCATCGAAAATGTGCTACGGTCGTCGGCCAGGTGATGGGCCAGTATCATCCGCACGGTGACAGCTCGATCTACGACGCGCTGGTGAGGATGGCTCAATCTTTTTCGATGCGAATGCCGCTGGTTGACGGCCAGGGCTGCTTCGGTTCGGTCGATGGCGACAATGCCGCTGCGATGCGTTACACCGAATGCCGGCTAACCCCGATCTCGTCGCAGATTCTAACGGACCTCGGCACGCGCACCGTTCCATTCAAAGCCAACTTCGACGGTAGCCGGGACGAGCCGGTCGTGTTGCCCAGCCGCCTGCCCAACATGCTGATCAACGGCGCAACCGGGATCGCCGTGGGCATGGCGACCAACATCGCGCCGCACAATCTCAAAGAAGTTTGCAAGGCGCTGTTGAAGTTGCTGGAAAACCCGGAGATCAAAGGCTATCAACTGGTTGCCAATGACGCGGTCCAGGGTCCGGACTTTCCAACCGGCGGCCGTGTGATCAACACAAAAGAGGAACTGCGCGATATCTACGCGACCGGTCAGGGCACGATCAAACTGCGCGGCACAACGAAATCAATCTCGGCACCCAAGGGCAACCGGATTCTACAGATCACCAGCATCCCGTTCGCCGTTAACAAGACAACGCTTGTCGAACGGATCGGTGAAATTGTTTTCAGCGGGAAGATGCCGCTGATCCAGGAAGTTCGTGAGTTATCCGCCGACGACATTCGAATCGATTTGGTTTTGAAAAAGGGCGCTGACGAGGACAAGGTACTCGCGTATCTATTTAAGAACACGCAGCTACAGTCCAACTTCAACGTCAACATGACCTGCCTCGTTCCGACCGAGAATCCGGAAGTTGGACGACCCGAGCGGCTGGGGCTGAAAGAGATCCTCTGGCACTTCCTGCATTTCCGACTCGACGTTGTCACGCGCCGGCTGGAAAACGAGCTCAAATCACTAGAGCGCCGACTGCATCTCCTTCGCGGATTCGTAACCGTCTTTGATGCTCTGGACGAGATCATTCGGATCATTCGAAAGTCGGAAGGCAAGGCGGACGCGGCTGCAAAAATTATGAAGCGGTTTCCTGCAGCCAAGGGCGGACTGGACGAAGAACAAACCGATGCGATTCTCGAGCTGAAGCTGTACCGGATCGCGCGGCTGGAGATCAACCTGATTCTGGACGAACTGAAAAAGAAAGAAAAACGTGCACGGGCAATTCGAAAACTGCTCAAAGAAAGCACCGACGACACCAACGCATCCGGTCGCTGGAAAATTGTCAGCGACGAAATCAAAGCTCTGATTACGGACTTCTGTAGCGACGATGCGTCAAAACGGAGAACAAAAATTGAAGCGGTCGCCGAGGAAAAAGAATACTCGGCCGAGGACTTTATCGTCGCGGAGGACTGTCACGTGCTGATCACCCGCGACGGCTGGGTCAAACGCCAGAAGCAGATTCCCGATCCAGCGAAAAGCCGCGTCCGCCAGGGGGACGAAGTGCTGGCTGTCGTCGCCGGATCGACCCGGGCCACCGTCGGATTCTTTTCGTCCAAGGGAGTCTGTTACACCGCGCGGATGGTCGACATCCCTGCTTCGACCGGATTTGGCGATCCGATTCAAAAGCTCTTCAAGACCAAAGACGGCGAAAAAATTGTTGCGGCAATTTCGTTTGATCCGCGCGTGATCGGAGACATTTCCGAAGACCCGAAGAAACCGGAACTCTGCCCCGAAATTCATGGCTTCGCCGCCAGCAGCAACGGGTACGCGCTGCGGTTCGGGCTCGAACAATTCGCGGAAGTCTCCACGCGCAGCGGCAGAAAATACGCGCGGCCGTCCGCCGGAGCAGAAATGATCGGTGCCTACCCGATTGATGGCGACGAAACCGTTTTATCGATTTCGCACGAGTGTCGCGCGATGATCTGTCCGATTGAGGAAATCAATTATCTGTCCGGCGCCGGGAAAGGTGTGATGCTGATCAAACTTGCAAAAACGGATCGGCTGGTCGGATTCAAAACTTCAACGGGCGACCGCGACCTGTTGACTGTGGAAACCAATCGCGGTGCGAAGAAGACGATTTCGACCGCCAAGTACCGCGTCACCTCGCGTGGCGGACGCGGCAACGAGATTCAGAAAAACGGAAAGATCGCGCAGATCATCACACCTCCGCCAGAAGCTCCCGCGCCTCTGGAGGAAGATCCTGCGTAGCCCGACAACATTTGATTTGAACCATGAACAAAAAGAGATGATCTTGGCGCACCCGGGGAGGGTCGAGATACAGGATTTTTCGATTTAAAGAGAGTACGAATGAGCACTGCCACGAAGAAAAAATACACGGCAAGAAATATCGTCGCGCTCGAGGGGCTGGAACCGGTCCGCAAGCGACCGGGCATGTACATCGGCGGCGTCGGCAGCGTGGGACTCCATCATCTGGTCTGGGAGATTCTGGACAACTCGGTCGATGAAGCGATGAACGGCCACGCGACCGAAATCAAAGTGCATTTGCACAAAGACGGGCAAACGATTTCGGTATCGGACAATGGTCGCGGAATCCCCGTCGACAAACATCCCAAAACAAAAAAACCGGCGCTGGAAATGGTGCTGACGATTCTGCATTCGGGCGGAAAATTCGACGGCAACAACTACAAGACGGCTGGCGGACTTCACGGTGTCGGCGCTTCGGTGGTGAATGCGTTGTCCAAAAAACTGGTCGCGATCGTCCGCCGTGACGGCGCTCAGCACCGGATGGAATTCTCCAAAGGGATCGCGAAGACGAAACTGCAAAAGCTGAAGGGAGCAGTTCGAGGTTCCGGGACCGAGATCACGTTCACGCCGGACGCAACGATCTTCCCAAAAACGGATTTCGACTCGAAAATTATCGCCGCACGGCTGGAGATCGTCAGCTTTCTGCACAAAGGCGTGAAAATCAGTTTCGCCGATGACGTTAACGGCACCAAAGCAACGTTTCATCACGAAAACGGCATTGTTGATTTTCTCAGTAAAGTCCTGAAACAGCGCGAAGCCAAACCGATTCATGAGACTCCGTTTACATTCAACAAGGCGGATGATCCGCGGATCGAGCTGACACTGCAATGGACGGAATCGACCGATGAGCACATCCGCTCGTACGTCAACGGGATTCCAACCGGCAACGGTGGAACGCATGAGAACGGTTTTCGTGCGGCAGTGACTAAGGCAGTCCGCAACTACTTTGACATGCACAATCTGATTCCGCGTGGAGTGAAAATCACACACGAGGATATTCGCGAAGGACTGGTCGGAATCATCAGCATATTTATTGCTGAGCCACAGTTTCAGGGACAGACCAAAGACCGGCTGAACAACCCCGAAGTCCAGTCCGCCGTTGATGGCGCGGTCCGGCCCGCGATGGAGCAGTGGCTGAATGAAAACCGCAGCACTGCTGAAGGGATCATCGCGCGGATCATTGCCGCCTCACGCGCGCGGGCGGCGTCGCGCGCGGCATCGGAAGCCGTCTCGCGAAAAACGGCAGGAAAGCGAACGATGCTGCCGGCCAAATTGCGGGATTGTATTCGCGCCGGCCGCAAGGATTCCGAGCTGTTCATCGTCGAAGGTGACTCTGCCGGCGGCAGCGCAAAACAGGGGAGCGACCGGAAGTATCAGGCGATCCTTCCATTGCGTGGAAAGGTGCTCAACACCGAAAACGCTCCGATGAAGAAAATCGTTGAGAACAAAGAGATTCAAGATCTGATCACCGCGATCGGTTGCGGAATCGGACGCAATGTTGACGTATCACACATTCGCTACGACCGGATCATTCTACTTGCCGATGCCGATTCGGACGGCCACCACATTACGACACTGCTGCTGACGTTCTTCTACCGGCACATGCCGAACCTGATTGCTGACGGCCGGTTGTACATTGCCATGCCACCGCTGTTCCGGATCGATTTCGGAAAAGAGACGCACTGGGCTCAGGATGAAGAGGATCGCGAGCGTATTCTTGAAGAGTACACCGGGCGCGCAAACCCGGAGATCACGCGTTTCAAGGGACTCGGTGAAATGCCGGCCAAAGTGCTGTGGGACACAACACTGAATCCTGAAACACGGCGCATTCTGAAGGTTGAGATTGACGATCACCTTGAGACTGACCGGGTCATTAGTGAACTAATGGGCCGCGACGCGTCCGCGCGATTCCGTTTCATCATGGAACGTGCCGAAGACGCTGAAGAGATCGATGTGTAGGACGCTGAAGAGATCGATGTGCAGGACGCTGAAGAGATCGATGTGCAGGACGGGTCGTAGCAAGCGAAATGTAACTAGCTCCAACCGTATTGCATTGACGAAAACTCGACCTGCTGATGTTGATGTCGTTCACTGATCTGTTCATTCAGCGATAAAACATCGAATACGTATCCGATACCGAACAGGCCTCCGGTCAGCAGAAATACGAGTCCCGTAAAGAGTCGGCCCTGATAGAAACGGTGGAGTCCAAACATGCCCAGAAATATCAGCAGAATCCAGGCCAGCGCATAATCACTGTTGCCCGGCGCGTAACGACGGTCGGCATCGTTGTCCATTCCCGGAATCAGGAACAAATCGATTAGCCAGCCTACGCCAAACAGACCTCCGGTGAAAAACCAGAGGATGCCGGTTAGCTTCCGGCCATAGTAAAAACGGTGGGCTCCTGTGAACCCGATAATCCAGAACAGATATCCGACCGCCATCGAATGTGTGTCCGGGTAGCCAACTGGAACGAATTTGACATAGCTCTTTTCGGTTCGGCTCTCCGCACCGAAATCGACACCTGAACCGTAGCCAGCACCCTCGTAGCCGTCTTTATCGTATCCCACTATGTTTCCCCTGTTTGATGGCATTCGCTTCGCCGCTCAATCCCCTGAACGCATCGCGATTACATGCTCATGGGGCCTTATTCGGCAATCATTCCGGAATATTGTCTGAATTTAAGGAATTTCGGAGATTCCGCGCGACAGTTGATCGGTGTCTGGCTCGTATTCGCATCTATCGCGAGGCAAAGAGCTTTCGGAACTACTCAAGAGAAAACCCGGCGATGCAATTCTGGTCGTCAGCCGTAATTGCGACACGCCATGTGCTGCGAACCGTCGATAGCAGGAATTCGATGTTGGAGTCGTTGCGAGCGACCCAAGTCACCGATCCAGCGAGAACCCGGCGGACATGCCCGAAATTGCCTGAAACAGAACCTTCGTAATCGAGGTAGTCAGTTCGATGGTCAGGCAAAAACATTAACGGCAATTCAAACGGGTTTACCTGATTGATCAGGTCGATCGGCGATTCGAAGGCCCAGGTCGCCAGTCGGTGATCAGTATCGGGATTCTCGAGCTGATCGGGTGGCCGTTCAACCATCAGATCAAAGTGATCTTTGCGATCAGAGCCCCAAGGCGTACGGTGTTCGAGAATGACAAACCGCGTGAATTCATTCACGATCTTCTCACACTGTTTGGTGCTCGTGCATATGGTTTGACCGGGCGCTGAGGATGGTCGCGGGGAAACCGCATGCCTCCGCTACCCGCCAGTGATCAGGAAATCTCGCCGCGATGCTCATCGGTCGTGTCGTGCCCCGGCCCGGAGTCCTCGGCGTTGTGCTCTTCTTCTCCGAGGGCTTCTTCATCCCCGACAATCTCCCCGTCCATGTCCGCCATGTCCGCCGCGTCAACCCGGTCCTGATGATCGACCGACAGAACCTTGCCCTGGTAACTGAGAATCTCTTCAATCCGGGCAAGCTTGCTCTGCTTGAACGGCCACCACCAGGTTCGATAGAGTCCGATCACACGCCTCATTTTGAAGATCGGTTTGTTCATTCTTGTCTTCAACGACAGCGAACCGACACCGGCAAGAAACAACTCGAGGTAGTCGATTGGCTCGTTTTCGGTTTTCAAACCAATCAACTCGAACCGTTCACCCTTGCCTCCGATCTGATTCAACGTCAAGCCTGACTCGTCGATCTTCACGCGCATGTGAGTCCGGCTATAGAGAAAATTACCGAGCCAGATTCCGCCGAATGACAGCCCCATCAGGAACCAGCCACCGGTGTTTAGCTCAGGGGCAAATCCTTGAAGCACTCGCCCGAGCCAGCTGAAAGGCCTGATAAGTCCAGTCAGCTCCAGGGCAACGGGGATTCCAACAAAGGTTCCAACCAGCCCGAATACCAGCAGGAATTTGTTCTTGGGAAGATTGAATGCGAACGCGATGTACCAGAGGATCATTACGGTCAGTCCGATCCAGAACAACATGTGTGGATCAACGAGACCAACTTGTTCAATAACCTCGTGCGTCTTCCCGTCAGCGTCCGGCATCCCAATGGTTTTGTCCCAGAAAGGCCAGGAAAGTAGACCGAAGATCAGAAACAGAACTGCGGGATAGCCCGCCAGAATTCCCGGCAGGTGATCGTACAACTTGATCGGCTTGATGGCACTCGGAGTCTTGATGTCTACATTGTCCATTGAATTGGCCCGTTGCGATGTGGATTCTACGTCCGGAATTCTATGACCGAATTCGTTCAAAGAAGAGAAAAGAAGAACTCTCCCACCAACGTATTCGCCATCTGAGCTCCAATCTTAAACAAATTCCGGTCGTCGCGAAACGACGTGGGAGACGCTTCCAGCTTGTCATGCGCAGGGGAACTGTTATGGACGGTGGATAGCAGGATTCGTGACAAGGTGGAAGCGTATCCCGCGTTTGTCTAGCTGGAAGTACTGTCTCCGTCCTCTCCTTTGTCCCCGCGATTCTCCGCCAGCCACTGCTCAGTACTCTTCGGGTCAACCATGCGACACATGCTCTCAAGTGCATCGGCGATCTCATAAAGTTCCTCACGCCATTGCTCATGTGAAATGTCAGGCGGACAAAGCCCGGCCATTTCATCAATCAACAGAACGAGACGCAATAGATGCCGGAAGACAATGCCTTCCTGTTTTTGAAGTTTGTTGCTCGTGATGTATTTGTTGAAGTCGGTTCCATATTGCAATGCTTCTCCGGCGACCCAGACCGGTGTGACTTTTAGATCCTGGACCTTCGGAAAATCCGCAGCGAACAATCGCTGCAGTTTATAGGGAAGAGTCAGTACATGAACGTAGTCGTCCTCCCACGGCTTCGGACCGTTTTCATCGTCATCGTCGCGGTCATTGCCGAGCTCCTGAGCCGTCGCCAGCCCGCGCGTCAGTAACATTGAATCGAGCCGCGTGGTCGCCAAAGGACCAGGCGGCAACTCATCATGACGCGGGATCCGGATCGCCGGACCAACCGAACGTGATAGTTCGAGCAGGCTCTCGAACGCCATGATTCGTTCATTCCGGTCCGCAATGCCCAAATGGTTCATCAGGAACACGGCATACAATGGATGCACGCCTCGTAGCAGCATCAGGTCGTCAAGCTTCTCAGTCGGAGTCGCCGTGATCGGTTTCCATGCAGGTTCTTCATCCTCGTTCTGGTTGCTTTTGCTGACGCCGGACTTTTCCGTACTCGATTTACCGGTGACCCTTTCCAGAAACTTTGCCTTGGCTTCTTCCGGAGAATCCGCACGTCGCTGCCCCAGGTCAAGCGTCAATGCCGGAGCGGGTTCGTCAGTATATTGTACAGGAGCACCATTCGAATCCGGGCCTTCATCGCCGCTCAAAACGTCGCTGGTCGAAGCGGTGTCGGTCAACGGCGGCTTCGGATCGAGCGTCACATATCCACCTCGCCAGAGCGTGAGCAACATTTCATTGAGCTGTTTCTGCGCGAGTTCCTGTTTCCGTGAATCAAGCAACCTGCCACGCACCAGTTTGCGAATCCGTTCGACATCAGGTGACGCATCGAGCATGTAAACCAGCAACCGCCACGGCAACGGACCGCGACTGGCCAGATCCGACGCCGGCGCAGCGATTAATTTGTCGAACTGCTGCTCGCTCCAATAGGCCTGGCCCTCGCGACGTTTGGGCTGTTTTTTCTTCAGCGACTTTTTTGCCTTTCGGAGTCCGGGGTCCCTGGTGTCTTCGGGAATCTGATCGTATTTTTCCTTCCACCGCAGAATCTTGACATCGTCTTCGTGGGGCAGAGCAAATATATAGCCGCGATCGTCGAACTGAGGCCGCCCTGCCCTTCCGAACATCTGATGGGCACCACCGGGTTCCATCAGTTTCAACTTTTTCGGCGGCCCTTTCAGGATCGTCGGCAGCACAACGCTCCGCGCCGGCAGATTAATTCCGGCCGCCAGTGTTTCGGTGCAAACGCAAACGCTGAGCAATTTTTCCTGGAACAGCTCTTCAACAATTCTCCGGTATCGCGGAAGTACTCCTGCGTGGTGAACTCCGACGCCGCGAATCAGGATTTGTTTCAGCTTCGGCCCGGCTCCTTGAGACCAGTCGTATTCATCAAGTCTCACGGAGAGCTGTTTCTGCTGCTCCGGCGTCACGCACTTTTTTCCTTTGAGCATTTCCGCAACGGTCCAGCACTGGTTCCGGTTAAAGCAAAACAACAACGCAGGAGTCAGCCGGGATTCGTCGTCGCCTGCAACCATCTTCTCGATCTGGTCCGGCAAAATCTCGTCCTCAACCCAGTGATAGGACAACGGAACTTTACGGTCGGTACTTTCGATCAGCTGTAATCGGCGCGAATGAACATTGCCTAGCCAGCGATTAAACCCGGTCGCGTTTCCAACGGTTGCTGACAGGAGCAATGTCTTGACATGTTCCGGCAACATCCCAAGCCCGAACTCCCAGACGATTCCACGTTCGGGATCGTTGAAACTGTGGAACTCGTCCATCACAACAGCCCAGACATCGTCGAAGTTGAACGCTTCGGAATGGAGAAGACGGTTGAGCAGAATTTCAGCGACGACAACCAGGATTTTCGCATTTGGATTGACTTTGCGGTTGCCAGTAACAAGACCCACATCGTCCGGCGAAAAACCCCAGCCAACGGCAGCCTCCTGCATTTCATGAAACTTCTGATCGGTCAGTGCGATCAGAGGCGTTGTGTAATAGGCAGTCTTTCCAAGTTTCAACGCCTCGAACATGGCGGCTTCGGCAATAAGCGTCTTGCCGGTCCCGGTCGGCGCACAAACGAGAATGCCCTGATCCGAGGTGAACCATGCGAGCAACGCTTCTTCCTGAACCGGATATGGCGAAAACTTCAGCTGGTCGAAATACGCCTGGGCTATATCGTCGCGGCGATCCTGCGTGACATCGCCGTCCTTTTGGGTGCCGTCTGCCTGGTTCGAGTTTTCCATATTTTTCAATCAAGGTGTCGCGAAAACGGGGTTTGCAGTATCCACTCTGCGACAGCAAGCACAACCCGCAAGCATTCACTGAACGGAATTGCCGGCCTCTAACACGACACTCAGGCCGAATATTCTGATGTTCCGCATGCATCGCTTCAACGATACAAGATTGACCAAACAATCAGGAACATGGCATCGCGATTGCTCGTAGTGAATTTATTAAATCATCAGAAGCTACGCATTGAAGCAATGTGCATCCTAAGGAGATCGTATGTCTACAAGAAAAAGACCAACCCGACGTCGTCGCGACAAGAAGGGTTCATTGCCCGGACTGTTAATGTTGGAAATCATCGCCGTTGTGGCGATTGCGACTCTGTTTTTCTCCGTGCGTGATGATCCGCGAACCGGGGATACCGGGCTACAACCCGATCGAGCTGCCGTTTCATTTGTCGAAGCCGATGCATCGGAGGTGAATCGATTTGGCCTTGTGGTGCCGGGTCCGACCGAAACACGGCTGGCTCTGGAGATGCAGGGGTACGCAGATCCAGGCAGCGATAGCGCCAGGTTTGTTGACAATGGCCGGTATGTTTATCCCACCAACGAACATCAGACTCGTTAGCATCAGCACGTTTCGCAGTTACGATTCAATTTCTAATTGTCGCCGAACATTTGAAGTTTGATCCAAACGGCGTTCAAGTAACAGAGGATGAATTATCATTTTCTCGCACAGCATCTGGCTTTCCGGATCGTAGATGGCACGTTCGATCGGCGTATTGATTTTGGCTGGCAGCCATGGCGCGTTGCAGACGATGAGGTCGGCTTTGCCTTCGGGAATCAGGCTTGTCTCAACCAGGTTGATCCTTGTTTGCATATTCAGACGTTGAATATTCTCAGCGGCACATTGCAACGCGCGGTTGCTGGTGTCTGTGGCGATCACTTGCTGAACACCGCGTGCCACTAGCACGGCTGCGATGACACCTGAGCCGGTCCCGATGTCCCACGCGATCTGTGTGTCATTCAGTTCAGCGGCATCGATGAGATCCAGGTCCTCGCCGCGAATCGGTGAAAACACTCCATAATTCGCGTGGATGTTCGCTTTCAAGGCAGCGACGTACACGCCTTTTTTTCTCCACTCGTTCGCACCGATCATGCCTAATGTTTTGCGTAGAGATAACACCAGCGCAGGAGGTGCTTTTTCGCCTAATGCACCTTCAACCGCTTCCTGATATTCCGGCGATCGACGGAGATTGCATTTGCCATGCTGCAACTCAATCAGAATCTTGTGTCATCAGCCATGATGAGTTTTTCAGGCGGAGGATACCCTGCCTCAGATTGCCAAACAGCAGTCCTGGTTTTCGAATTGCTCTGCCAGGATAGGTTCCGCGACGCTTTCACGGCGTACTTTCGTGTCTTTGCATGCGCCGGCATTGCAGAACCAAATGCGGCCGCAAATGTAGTTTCAAAGAGCTGCTCGTTGGTAAAGCCAGCGGATTTCAGTTTCGTAACGTGCTCATCGGTGATTCGGTACGCAGGCAATGAAAGGCAATCCAGATACTCAACTAGTTCAGGAGGAACGGTAGTTGCAGTTTGCGGTCGTTCACCTCGCCACTTCATCGCTGCATAGGCTTCGACGTCCCGCCGCTACAGAGGGTCGGTCGCTCCCTGAATACTGAACAAGTGGTCTCGTCCTGCATCAATTTGGGCTGGACGAGCTACGTGATCCTTCCCCATCACCGATGACGGGTCAGGACGTACCCGTCGTCCCGGAAAATTCAGTATCCGAGCCTGTCGACTCTGTTGTTCCGGATCTGGTAGCGGAAAATCGTACGCATCCGTCACGCGATTGAGAAAGTTGAAGTGGAATCCTGTCGTCACAACATCCTTCATCGCGACGCGATCCAGGCCTGCTTCTTGCAATTCAGAAACGAATCCCGATGTTATCTCGTAGGGACGAAGGGTTTGCGTTTCCAGCAATCTCAATGCGGCTCGCAAACGTCCTCCTACCGGCGCAGTTTTCCAGTCTGCGATAACGGCGTCAACCACCGCTTGATCCATGTTCATCACCGCGACCGCGGATCGCAAAGGCCAATAAAAAAAGACAGGTTCAATCGGATTGAACCTGTCCTGGTATTACTGCTTCGCCTGTCCCAGTCAACGCGCGTTCTTTTTGTCCCTTTGCGCTTTACGTTTTTCCTTTGGACTTAGCTTTGCCTTTTTCTGCTTTTCTTTTTTCCCCTTGTCTTTGCTTCCGCCCTTGTCACCCATTTTGTTTCTCCAAAATCGAGAGAGTTGAAATCTGAACGAATAGCCGCAGGAGCGCTACGCTACTTGGACGTTCTCGGCGCATGGCCCTTTTTCTCCGCGCGCTTCTGTGAACGAGACGCGCTGACCTTCCCGGAGTTCGTCGTAGCTCACTCCTTCGAGGCTGGACGAATGAAAGAACAAGTCCTTTTCGCTGCCAATGTCAATGAATCCAAAACCTTTGTCAGTAAGTCGCTTAATCGTGCCTTCAGCCATTATCAAATCCTAAAAAGTGTTGAGCAGCGTCCGCCTGAATCGAATTATTCAACCCGAATCGCTGCGCGGTCATCCTAACACAAAACCACAAAGTTGATGAAATAAGTGGCGATTTGCAGCACAACTTTGCCACTTGAACCTTGCTGAACTTATTAAACGCTTGCAAATACTTGTGAAATCGGGTCTCAGAATCTTGAATCCTCGGAAATCTGTGAATTGAAGACTCGCAATTCACGGTCGTTTTCGGGACTTCCTGCCTGGCACATCGCTTGCGTTAGGACAAGTCAACCACTTTTTTGACCTCAAACGGAGAGAACAATGACCAACCTTACGATCCATACCGCAGACACGGCCCCTGGGGTTCGAAGCAATTCATCGACAATGCTCAAAAGCAATTCGGCATGGTGCCGAACCTGACCGGCCTGCTCGCTGAATCGCCGGCAGCCAACGAAACCTGCGAGACGCTGGCTGGTATTTTTACGCGGTCATTGGTTGCCAATCGAGGATGGGTCGACAGCGATGAAGTCGACGCGTTTCTGGCCGCCGGTAACCGTTTGAAGAACGGCATGCTCGAAGTGGTTAACGCCGGGCAATCTCTTTATCTTTGATCAGGTTCATGTAGTCGTTTGTGATCTCGAGAACTTCGTCGAGGTAGTAGTCACGCTCAATTTCCTTCTCGCCGTTGATCTGCTCTTCGATTGCTTTTTCGTCTTCCTTTTCGGCACTCATCTCAGCGCGACGAGCCATGAACTCTTCTTCGTTCAAGGAAACCGACTTGCGTTCTTTCTGCTTTACGTACTGTTCAATCTTCCGCTCTTCACGGTCGAAATCCTCAGATGCATCGACTCGCTTGAGCGATTCTGCCTGAAGCTTTTTCAAGACTTCCGCCGGTACCATTGAGTAGCCGGAATAGCTGGCTTCCGGAATCCGGTCGAACTCAACCGGGTAGTCGAGGTCCGATTCGCTGACATCCATGTGGTCGTAGATCGAAGGAAGTACCAGGTCCGAGAGGACTCCGCGTTTCTGGGTGCTGTCACCGTTGGGGCGATAGAACTGCTGCATTGTGATCTTCAACGCACCAAAGTAGCTGGGCGGACGGGCGACTTTGAACATCAGCTGGTTCAGGTTAATCAGATTTTGAACCGTGCCTTTTCCGTGAGTCGTTGTGTCACCGACGACCAGCCCGCGACCGTAATCCTGAACGGCACCGGCGAGAATTTCGCTGGCACTCGCACTGAACTTACTGGTCAACACGACCAGCGGTTTGTTCCAGGACATGCTGACGTCTTCATCGTTGTGTTCCTGAATCTGGCCGTAGGCGTCTTTGACCTGAACGACCGGACCCGCTTCAATAAACAAACCGGTGCAGTCAATCGCTTCGCGAAGTGATCCGCCACCGTTTTTTCGAAGGTCCAGCACGACGGCATCAACGCCTTCCGCGTTGAAGTCATCGAGAATTTTCCTGACGTCTTTTGTTGTACTGCGGGCTCCGCCGTTTCCGCTGCCCATTGAAGAATAAAAACTTGGCAGGTCGATGACGCCGATTTTGTACGGATTGCCGTTAGGGCCCTGACCTGCGTCGAATACTTTGCCCTTGGCAGCGCTGTCTTCAAGGCTGATTTTTTCGCGCACGATTGCGAGCGTGTGCAGGCCCTCTTCGTCTTCGGACATGATCTTGAGTCGCACGACCGTTCCGGCGTCGCCGCGAATCATGCCGACGACATCGTCCAGTTTCATGCCGGTTACATCGTGCATTTCGAGACCGAAGTCCTCGACAAGTTTCCGGTGGCCTTTGGTTCCATCTTCGTTCGCCTGAGCGACTGCAACGATTTTGTCATCGACTTTGAGTCCGCCGTGTTTGGCTGCGGCACCGCCTGGAACCATCCGTTTGATCACGGTGAATCCGTCATCGGTTGCCTGTAGCGTTGCTCCGATGCCTTCGAGTTGAAGCTCCATGGCGATCATGAAGTTCTTGTATGTTCCGGTCGACATGTAGGAAGTATGCGGGTCAAAGCTGGTTGTGATCGCCGTTACATACATCTCGACAACGTCTTCATTGTCCAGCTGATGCATGCGTTTGCTGAACGACGTGTATCGTTTGCGTAGCAGTTCCTCCGGTTCCTCTTTTTCTTTTTTCTGCTCAGGTTCGGCTTCGTCTTTGCCCGGGCCTTCTTCACCCGGGCCTTCTTCACCCGGGCCTTCTTCACCCGGGCCTTCTTCACCTTCACCCGCGTCCGCAGGTTCGTCGTCATCGTTTTTTAGAACGAGCAGGTTGTATTTGATTCGCTTACGCCAGACATCGCGGGCTTCTGCATCTGTTTTCGGGAATTCGATTGCATCGCGGTCGGTGATCAGTTCCTCGTCGATCGTGAAGTCGTGCTCTTCGTCGATCAACTCGAGCGCCTGGGCAACCCGCTGATCCACGCGTTCAATGAACCGGTTAAAGATCGCGAAAGCAATCTCATAGTCGCCTTCCACCATCTTGTCATCGAGTTCGTCTTTCCATTTGGAAAATTCGACGATGTCCTCTTCAAGAAAATACGTCTTCATCGGATCAAGGCTCTTGATGAACATATCAAACGCCCGCTCAGAAATGGTGTCATCCAGTTTGCGGGCCGAGAGATGATCGCGCTGCATCAGTTGAGCAACCATTTTGGAAATCTGTTTGTCGATTTCCGTTGCCTTACCGAGCTCGTCTGCGCGACAGGGTGAAGCAAACAACCAGGTCAAAGCCAGCGCTGAAAAGAACAGTCGCTTTGGTATCAATGAGTAATTATTTAAACGCATAGTTGTCCCTTGTTTGTATGGCATCCGAGGCAACTCAGACATCGCATTTTAGCAGCAATCCGCGCCGGAATCCTAGGGATTGGTACGCCCGTCGGCAATATCGATTTGCCGATGTGTGCGACCGGGCTGTCCGCCGTATCCTGGTATTTCACGTCCTTCCCCGAACAAAAACCCCGACTGACCCGACCGGGTTCCGGTTCTTATGCCGAACTTTCTGAACATTTCACTCAGGCAATCGGATTTGTCGGGACAATCACGCATCAAGCGGCCAATCATGATTTATACAAGCTTCTGCCAGACACCATTTCTCATTTCTCAGTTATCAATTTTCTCTCCGTTATCAAATTTTCTGTAATCGATTAGCCAAATCAAGTTCGTCAAAAGTAGCATGAATAATCAACCGTTTTGGCGCTGGCCCAATGACACTTGCTTCATGATTACTGTCCCGTGCTTTGTCGCGTCTGGTGATTTCAAACCCTCCCTGTCGCCCGGGCTCCGACCCTCCCGGGGAGGGTGCAGCAGGTTTTGTCAACGCTACGCGTCAACTTCATGCTGTTGATGCGTTACTATTTTCCTGTTCCTGGCCAATCATCAACAGCTCGACAATCTGCATCCGCCCGGTTCATCGACGAAAACGGTCCGGCGACTTATAATTCATACTCCAATTCCAACACAGTTATTACCATTCAGTACCCGTGCGCTTCCGGCCATCGCGCTGCGGTTCTTTTTTTCATTCGTTACGCTTCAATCGTGACGGCGGCTAATCCTGCCGGTATCGATAACGTGTCGCGGCGCGAAATTACGAAGTTCCAAGAAAGTTTGAGCGCAATCCGTGTCAGCATTTCTCCTCATGAACGCCGGTTCCAACTCGGGCGCCCGATTCGAACTGAAACCCGGCGAGGACAACCGGATCGGCCGCGACTGGGAATGCCGGATCGTACTCAATGACCCGCAGAGTTCGCGGGTTCACGCGGAACTTTATCACGAGGATGAAGGCTGGTGGGTTCGCGATAACGGCAGTAGCAACGGGACATTCGTTAACGGCCAGACGATTGATAACGCTCGGCTGGCCGATGGAACCGAATTGCGGATCGGTAGCACGATGTTCACGTTCCTTGAAAAATCACCGGCCGAACTGGAGCCGGAATCAGAATCAGAACCTGAATTCGAAGCCCGGATGACCGGAGCGACGGTCGTGCTGGACGAATCCATGGACCCCGGGCAAACCGGCCAGTACACACTGAACTTTCTCAAGGGGCACAACTGGGGAAAGGACTTTTTCTTTCTGTTTCAGCTGAGCGTTAAATTGCTGGGCGTTGATGATCCGGAATCAGTTGTCGGGATCTGCATGCGGCGGTTGTTTGAGCGAACCAAAGCATCGGTCGCCGGTTTTCTCCGGCTTTCCGATGACGGTCAGCTCAAACCGAAAATGGTCTTTCCAGAAGACAAGACCCCGCAGTTGAAGCTTAACGAGGACCTGACCCGCCGGGTTGTCAAACAGAAACGTGCGATTCGAATCGAGGAGACCTCGGAAGTCTTTGCTGACTCGATCTGCGTCCCGTTGATTTACGAAGAAGAAGTTCAGGGTGCGATCCATCTGTACCGGCAGAGTCAGCCGTTTCATGATTCGCATTTTCAACTCGCCTGCGCCATGGCAAACATCATGGCCCGATCGCTGGCCCGGGCCAACCGGCAGGCGTCACTTGTCGCCGATCATGAACGGCTGGTTCAGAAATCGGGCGACTCCGATGAGTTGCTCGGTGAAAGCAAAGCGATGCTGGAGTTGAAGTCGCGGATTTTGCGCGTTGCCAAAGCCAGCGGGTCGGTCCTGATTCGCGGCGAAAGCGGAGCGGGTAAGGAGCTGGTTGCCCGTGCGATCCATCGTAACGGTCCGCGCTCCGGGCGCCCGATGCTCAGCGTCAACTGCGCGGCGATCCCCCGCGACCTGATGGAAAGCCAGTTGTTCGGACACAAGAAGGGCTCATTCACCAGCGCCGACCGTGATCACATCGGCTGGTTCCAGCAGGCTGATCTGGGGACGTTGTTTCTTGACGAGGTCGGTGAGCTGACGCTTGAAGGTCAGGCAAAACTCCTGCGAACGCTGGAGGGACACCCGTTCCTGCCGGTAGGCGGCACTGAGGAAGTTCAGGTCGATGTTCGCGTGATCTGCGCGACCAACCGCGATCTGAAGGAGTTTGTTGCCGAGAAAAAGTTTCGGGAGGATTTGTTCTACCGGTTGAGCGTCTATGAACTCTACATTCCCCCGTTGCGTGATCGCGACGAGGATATCCAGATGTTGATCAATCACTTCCTTGAACACTTCCGCAACCGCCACGGGAAATTCGATTTGAAGCTCTCCGATCAGGCCAATACGCGGCTTCTGACGTACCAATGGCCCGGGAATGTACGGCAGTTGCGAAACGTCATCGACAGTGCGGTTGTCATGGCGGAAGCCAACGAAATCCGCGACGAAGACATTGGAATTCGCGATGCTGCAGCGTCAGGTGAATTTGAGACGCTGAGAATTGATCACTGGGAACGCAAGCTGATTATCGATGCACTCAAGCGAACCAAAGACAGCGTGCCCAAAGCAGCCGGCTTGCTGGGCATCAGCCGTGCTACGCTCTATCGCAAGATTGAAGAGTACGGAGTCGAGCGCAAGTAGAAGATAGTCGCAAGTAGAAGATAGTCGCAAGTAGAAAACAGGCGCTCGTCTCGATTGCAAACCACGGGATGAAAAACAGAACCGGCGCCCTCCCCGGCCGCTACGGCGTCCGACCCTCCCGGGGGGAGGGTGAAGGTGTTGATGCGAATCCCACGTCGCGAGCGCGGTGGGAAACTGGATCGAACAAACTGAATTGAATCACACGGAGCCTGCAGCCGATGTTACTGTCCGAGCCACAGCGCACGAACTACGATCTGACCTTTTCGTTTCTCAATTTCCCGGTGCGAGTTCATCCCGCCTTTTTTATCATGCCGATCCTGCTGGGACATTCGTTCCTTCGCGGCGGCAACGTTGGTGTCAATTTGCTTATATTGACGTCAGTGTTTTTCATTTCGATCCTGGTTCACGAACTTGGACACACACTGGCGTACCGCTACTACGGTCGCCCGTCGCGAATCGTCCTCTACTGGATGGGCGGGCTGGCAATCTCGGATGGTCAATCATGGAATGCGGGGAGACAAGTCCCCATCGGACCTGATCAGCAGATGGTGATCTCGTTTGCGGGACCGTTGGCCGGACTCCTGCTTGGTGCGGTGATGGCAGGCGTCGTTCTGTTACTGGGGGGGAGCCTCGAATATTCACTTCAGATGCTGATTCCGACGGTGATCCCCGATCTTAACGGTTCGATTCTCGACCCGCATCCAATGCTGTTTCAGGGTGTCTCAATGTTTTTGCACATCGGTCTCTTTTTCAATATCTTCTGGAGCCTCGTCAATCTTGCACCTATTTATCCGCTGGACGGCGGTCAGATTTCCAGACAGTTGTTTACCAAGTACGGCGGAATGGACGGCATTCGGATGAGCATCATTACATCCGTTGCTGCCGGCGCGTTGATTGCTGTTTTCGCACTTAGCAAAGGGAACAGATTCATGGCGTTTCTATTCGGCTATCTCGCGTTCATGAGCTATCAATCGCTCCGGCAAGCGGGGCGATTCGGCGGGCGCGGTCCCTGGTAGCGAGTCGGGCTGCCGACACGCCGGAGAACCATACATGCATGTGGAAATGCGCCGAGTACGCAAGGGCATCGCGGTCTTCGACCACGTCCTCGCTAACGCATCGGGTTTCCTTTGCACGAAAAAACGTGCCAGGCAATTTCAATAAAAAACGCGAAGCGTGTTTGCCACGTTCGACATTCAAAGCGCGAAGTTTTGTTTTTCATGCGCGCGAATCAAGTTGTTTTGAAAAAAATTCAAATTTTTTCCGAAGTTTTTTATCGCGCGCTTATGAGTTTCATCAATGCCTTAAGTAAACGCGGTCAATTAACTTCAATTAGAACGCGAACATGAACAACCTGTTTTGTCAGGTACGCTTTTGTTGAAGCTGTTCGTGACAACGCTTAAGGATCAGCATTACATCGCCTGAAATCTTTCGTTTGATTGCGTCTACAAACAATCGCTCTGAACGGGCTGGAACGCCGTTTCAGGGGCCGTTTCAGGCGGAATTCCGGAAGCAATAGTTGCTCAAACATTTAGAAAACGCAGTTTTCGGTCGTTTTCTGCAAATGCGGGATGTTCCTGCACACAACGCTTCATCAATGCGTTGTTCCGGTGTTGGCAATGCTTCATCGACGATTTCGGGAAAGCAGAAACCGTTTTGACAAGCTTAACATTTCGTTGCAGTTGAAAACGGTTCTGATTTGACGTTGTTGCGGCTGTTTCGAGAAAGTCATTCGGATTGCAGAGTTCGCTCGCGAGAAAAAGTAATGCGTGCGCGACTTGAAACTGAAATAAAACGTCAAACCAATATTGAAAAAACTATCCAGTCTTCTAAAACTTTATCCGATGGAATGTCCGTTGTAGTTGAACTGATGCAGTTGATTGTTTGTTTGAACAACAACGGTAAGAGCAATTTGATTTGCCTCGGAGTCAGCGGAATTCCGTTTAGCAAAAAGATTTGTTTATAGTTTTGTGAGTCGTCGCTGGTTGATGCTCGTCGTTCGACGTCGATTTGACAGCTCACGTTGGTCTATTAATGGAGGACGTCCTGTGGCCAAACGCAAAAAAGCTGCGAAGAAGAAAAAGAAGAAGGCAGCCAAGAAGAAGTCGAAACGTAGAGTAGCCAAGAAGAAGAAAAAGAAGAAAGCTACAAGGAAGAAAGCTAAGAAGAAAAAGAAAAAGGCTACTAAGAAAAAAGCCAAAAAGAAAAAGAAAAAAGCAACCAAGAAGAAAAAGAAGAAAGCTACTAAAAAGCGCAAAGTAAAGCGCAAGAAGTAGTCTTTTTCTGACTTCGCTGGTTGTTTTTTATTGACCCAACAAGAAAGGGCCGCTCGCTTGAGTGCGGCCCTAATTTCTTGCGCCCGACGTCGCCCGGAATGACAATGGAAACCGTTACTCCAGGAGGACGTGGCCAAAGACCACGCGTCCCTTGCTCACGCGGCGGGCCGTTATTCTGTAATGGTACTCGCTCAGGCAGGATGCCAACGCTACGTTGTTACGTCGGGTTGTGTGCATCGGCAGGATGCCAACGCTACGGGTTCACTTTAAAACGGGCGGGTTCACTTTAAGACGGGCAAACCGGCGGATGCGGTTGGGTTTTCAGCCAGCTTGTTTGATAGATTCCGGCAGAATTCGTAGGCGATTCGTTCAAGGAAGGGTGCCACCTCGGCATCCTCGAAGTTGGCCTCCATCTTTCCGTCATCGCCCCGCTGCCGCATGTTGATATTGATCGGGATCTCACCGAGAAACGGAATCCCTGCCTGGCCCGCGTATTCTTTTGCACCGCCGCTGCCGAAGATGTCATACCGCTTGCCGTTGTCCGGGCAGATGAACGAGCTCATGTTTTCGATGAGCCCGATCACCGGGATCTTAACCTTCTCCATCATTGCAACTGCTTTGATCGCATCGATCAGTGCGACTTCCTGCGGCGTACAGACGACAACGCATCCTGACAGCGGCAACAGTTGCGAAAGACTCAGCGCGATGTCACCGGTTCCCGGCGGCATGTCGATGATCAAATAATCCAGATCGCCCCAGGCCGTATCGCGAACAAATGTTGTGACTGCCGAATGCAGCATCGGTCCGCGCCAGACGACGGCCTGGTCGGGCGGAACCATGAACCCGATGCTCATGACAGGAATGCCGTCGAAATCGAGCGGCTGAATCTTGTCATCAACTTTGGTGACTTGTCCGCGTGTTCCGGTCAGATGCGGAAGACTCGGCCCGTAAACATCTGCATCCAGCAAACCGACCTTCGCCCCTGCCCTTTTCAATGCCAGCGCGAGACAGACTGCTGACGTGCTTTTGCCAACCCCGCCTTTTCCTGAGCCAACCGCGACCACTGCCTTGGCCGTTAGGCCGACCTGCCCTTTGGGTTGCGCCGGACGATCATGGTTGGCAATCTCGAGCAGGTATTCGTTTTCGTTATCGAACAAGGCAGCCAGTTGCTGTCGAACTTCATTTTCGAAATCAGCGCGCAATGGCGATGAAAACGAAGTCAGCCCGACTATAATTTCCGGCACATCCGGGGTGACATCAATCGTATTGATCTGCTTGTCGCTGAGCGGCCTGCCGGTTTCCGGATCCTTCAGTTGCTTCAGCGCCGACTTGATATTGGCCGATAATTCCTGATTTTTGTCGCTCATTGGTTTCCGTGTTGAGAGGGTTGCTTGATCGTGTTGGCATTCTACCGAAATCGGTCGGCCTGATGTCAGCCGGATTGACCAGCTCGAGCGGATTCGTCACCGGTGCTGACAATGCTCGATCAATTTCAACCGGTCACGGGCTTCCACGGCAGTTCCAGTTTGATGGACTCTTCGAGAGAACGAGATTCCGAAGTTTGACCGCAGCGGGAAAAATGTCGAAATGCGATTATTCTAAAGCGTTCGATTTCGTTCAGCGAGAGAATCACATCGGCGAATCCTGAGACTCTTAGCAAAGGCAGCCAGGGGCGGAGTTTGTAGTTTCCGGCCGCGACCAGCAACAGCCGGGTATCGGAATTCGCATTGACTGCAAAGTCAGCGCACTGTTCCGCGACGAGGCCGCTATCCAGCTCGACTAACGCAGCCGAGCCCGGCCTCCGCCTCGCTTCATGTATCAGGTCGTCAAGATCGACGGCCCAGGTAATCCGGCAGTCCAGCCCCTCGAAGGTAAACCCCCGGCGTCGGATCGCAGCCGCCCAACGCGGTGTCTGATTTAGCAAGATAAGATTGGGGGCAGGTTTCATCGTTTTCCCGGGTGTGAGTTTCATTTCGGACCGGAACGTTCAATCGTCGGCTTCTTCAAATGCGGAAGAGTCAAGCATTTCTTTTTCCGGATCGTCATTGTTCGATTGCAATCGACGCAACAGTTTCGGTCGGCTGATGCCCAGCAATTTTGCTGCGCGGGATTTGTTGCCGCCGGCCTGTTGCATGGCGCGGGCGATCAATTCCGCTTCGATGTCGGCCAGATAATCGACCAGCGAAATCGAAACCTCCTCCGGTTTTTCCAGCTCACGTGCGCGGAGCGCCCCCCGGAAGGATTCCGGCAAATCGTGTGCTTCAATCAATCCACCCGTCGCTGCCACGGCCGACTCACGCACAACTCCGGCCAGCTGATTCAGATTGCCCGGCCAGTCGAAGTCCCACAGCATCTGCATTGCCAGCGGAGAAAACCCCCCGAGTTGTCTGCCGTTCGGCCTTGTTGCATTGTTTGACGACGCCAGTGTTGGGGACTTTGCGTTTGCCGCTATTACATTTTGTTGCTCAAGAAAAGCCTGGGCAAGCAACGGAATATCTTCAGCCCGAGCGCTGAGGGACGGTAGCTCGATCGTCAGCGTGTTGATCGAATGCGCCAGCGCAGGATGGAACCGGTTTCGTTCGGCCAGTTCTGTGGGTGACGTTTGCGCTGTTGCAGTCATCGTGAATACCGAACCGGGCAATTCGAGGAAACCCGTCAATTCTGACTGAGCCGATTCAGACAAACCGTCGATGTCGAGTAGCAGCAGGTGTGTTTGCATCGGCTGACCGGTCGTCGGTCGGCGACGTTCCCGCAACGACCGCTGGATCAACTCGGGGTCGGCGACCGGACAATCGATGACGAGCGGCGGAAGTGCTGTGCCAGCGCCGCGTTTGCTTTCACCGTGTTTGGTTTCGCCGGCCCTGATCCGCTCGGTGATGATGCTGCGTGCTAAATGTTCTTTGCCCGAGCCCAGGGGTCCGACAATTAGTACGGAAGCGGTTGATTCAACGGCTGCCTGGAATTTCTTGCGAATGCCTGTGACGAACGGGCTTTTTCCGATCAGGCTGCGCGAGTTAAATTTGTCGCCCTGAGTGCTCGCGATTTTTGTCATCGCGACGTGCAACTGCCCATGCATTTCAACCGGAATAAATGAGTCGGTCCTAGCGGGCGTGCTAAAGACTGCGCCGTCGCAAACGACCAGGATTTCAGGGCTGTCGAGTTTGCCTGAATCCAGTATCGATCCGGTTGCCTGACGAAACTGGCTTTCTCCAGACCCGGACTGTATGAAAACGTCGAAGTTTTTCGAACGAATGGATTCTCGTCCCTCCTGCTCAGAGCTGAGCTTTGATGTGGCAGCCAGCAGTTCAGGTGCCGGACAAAGCCCGCGCAGTTTTTGTTCGACCGGATCGTCGAGTGGCTGGCTACTGTAAACCAGTCGTTTGTTAAGAATCTCATCGGCGGAAACCTTCAGCCACTCAAGCATTGCCTCGTTGGCATAGTTCACTTGCAGGGCGAAACGATCGGCGGCGGACGACTGGCCAACGATGTAAACCGGCGAAGATGTCCGGGAAAGAAACCGGCTGAGATTTCGGCTGAACTGACGTGACTTGCTCATTAACGTTGTCAGATAGGGATGCGGAAGGGATTGAGAAAAGAACTGATAACTTGATTTTAGCTGAGCATGGCCTTGATTGCGCGACGGACGGAACGTGTTCATGATGGCTGACACTCGATGTCGCTATTTTGACGTCGCTATTTGAAAGGCGTTAAACCCTGCTATATTTACGTGGCCTGCCGGGACCTGGCAAACCAGCCAGACTGCCCGCTCGTTTCAAACTCGTTTAGCATGGATGTCTGTTGTGGGTCGCGAACCAATATTGTCAAACAATCCGGATCCGGAAGAAGACGATCCTTCCTTGCGGCCATCCCGTTTCGACGAGATGGTCGGCCAGCGAAAGGTGATTGAGAGGTTACGGATTGCGATCGATGCCGCCAAAGCGCGCGATGAGTGTCTCGGTCACGTGATGTTTGACGGGCCGCCGGGCCTGGGCAAGACGACATTTGCACATTGCATTCCGACCGAGCTGGGGGTTGGCATTGATTTTCTTTCCGGTCCATCTCTCAAGGCCCCGAAAGATCTGGTTCCGAGTCTGACCAATCTTCGCCCGCAGCAGGTTCTGTTCATCGACGAGATTCACCGGATTCCGAAAAGCGTCGAGGAATATTTGTACACGGCGATGGAGGACTTCCGGATCGATTTGATTCTGGGTGAAGGGATGAACGCCAGGACTCACAACTTCAAACTTCGTCCGTTTACGATGATTGGCGCGACGACCCGGGCCGGAATGCTGACGGGGCCATTGCGTGACCGGTTTCAGATTCGCGAACATCTGGATTTTTATACGACGGCGGATATTCAGGAGATCGTGAGGCGGAACGCGAAAAAGTTGAAGGTTGAGATTGAGGATGATGCCGCCGAGGAGGTCGCGGAACGGAGTCGCAGCACTCCCCGGATTGCCAACAACCGGTTGCGCTGGGTGAGGGACTACGCGCAAAGTCGCGCCGACGGACGGATCACGCTACAGGTTGCGCGCGACGCGCTATTGATGGCAGAGATCGATACGTTGGGACTCGACCGGCAGGATCGACGATATCTGGACACGCTGATCCGCGTTTGCCAGGGAGGTCCGACCGGTATTGAGACGATCGCGGCAACGATGAATACAGTGACTGACACGCTGTCCGATGAGGTTGAGCCATTCCTGTTGCGGTCGGAGTTGATCCTGCGTACTCCGCGAGGTCGGGTGGCGACGCCTAAAGCTTACGAGCATTTGGATTACAAGATTCCGGCGGGTTCAATGTTTGACCAGCAAAGCTTGTTTGAAGAACCGGGCGGGGATCCCTAGGACGGTTTTCACGCTGTTGCCGCAATTGACATGATTTTATGTGAGCTTTACGCTGGCAGGTGTCAACGGAGCCATCCGGTCTGCTCCGGCGTCTGTCTACATAAGTCAACGACTCAAAAGCGAACGAACCATTGTCTAGAATTGCTTTCCTTTTCCCGGGCCAGGGCGCGCAGTCAGTTGGCATGGGAAAAGAGCTGTGCGAATCTCTCCCTGCGGCCCGCGAACTTTTTGATCAGGCAGCTGCGATTCTCGACTACGATCTGGCCGAGCTCTGTTTTAACGGACCGGTCGAGAAATTGAATTCAACAGTCATTAGCCAACCGGCGCTTTACGTGACGAGTATGGCGGCGGTTGAAAAACTGAAGCAGGAATCCCCCGGCATTGTCGAGGCTTGCGAAGGAACCGCAGGACTGAGCCTGGGCGAATATACCGCGCTGGCGTTTGCGGGAGCGATGAGCTTTGAGAACGGTTTGCGGCTGGTTCAAAAACGGGGCGAAGCGATGCAGGCTGCGGCTGACGAAACAGCGTCGGGTATGGTCAGCGTGCTTGGCCTCGATCGGGAACAGGTTGAAAAAGTCTGCGATGACGCCCGGGTGGAAGGCGAAATTTTGCAAGTCGCTAATTTGCTTTGCAAAGGGAACATTGCGGTTTCCGGGCATCGTGCGTCCTGTGAAAAAGTCGAAGACGTCGCGGCGGAAGCGGGCGCGATGAAGTCAATTCAGCTGGCCGTCGCCGGCGCGTTTCACACACCGATCATGGAATCAGCCGTCGCCAGACTCACGTCGGCACTCGATGATGTTGAGCTTTCGAACGCGCGCATCCCGGTCTTTTCCAACGTTGATTCCCTGCCCCATACTCAGGGCGACGTGTTCACGGACCTGCTAACTCAGCAGGTTTGCTCGCCGGTGCTTTGGCAGGATTCGATGCAGGCGATGCTCGATGCGGGCTTTGACGAATTTTACGAAGTTGGAAGTGGCCGCGTGTTACGGAGCCTGATGAAACGGATCGCGGGAAAAACCAAAGTGCATGGCACGCTCGATTAGGGACGAACAAAAAGGTAGAAAACGCGGAGACGCGTAGGTTGCCGAGACGCGTAGGTTGCCGAGACGCGTAGGTTGCCGAGACGCGTAGGTTGCGGAGAGACAACTGGCTGCGAAGACACTGAAGTTGCTAACAACAGGATACGAATATGAGTCTGGAAACATTGAAGGTCGATTTGACTGACCAAACTGCAATCGTCACCGGGGCTTCGCAGGGGTTGGGCCGCGCGATGGCGATTGCACTTGCGGCTGCCGGTGCGCGGGTTGCCTGTGTCGCTCGTAACGAGGAAAAACTGGCTGCGACAGTCAAAGAAATATCCGACGCAGGAGGTAAGGCTGAAGTCATGGCTGCGGATGTTTCGGTAACCAGGAACGTCCAGAAAATTGTCGACACGGTTGCCGAAGACTGGGGCCGTCTGGATATCGTAGTCAACAACGCGGGTATCACACGGGATACATTGCTTCCGATCATGAGTGATGAGCAGTGGGACGACGTGATCAGCACGAATTTGCGAGGCGCGTTCCTGTTCTGTCGTGCTGCGAGTCAGCGAATGATGCGTGCCCGCTATGGCCGGATCATCAACATCTCCAGCGTCTCCGGGCTGATTGGGAACGCCGGTCAGACCAACTATTCGGCATCCAAGGCGGGACTGATCGGCTTGACTCGCAGCCTTGCCAAGGAACTTGCCAAACGAAAAGTAACGGTGAACGCGGTCGCACCGGGATTCATTGAAAGCGAAATGACGAAAGCTCTTGGCGATTCCATTCTGGGCGAAGTCAAGAAACGTATCCCGGCGAATCGAATTGGAACCGCTGACGACGTCTCGGCGTGCGTGCTTTTTCTTGCTTCTCCGGCAGCCAGCTACATCACCGGTCAGGTGTTGACGGTCGATGGCGGAATGACCGGCTAGTTTCCGTCAAGCGTGAGATTGTAGGCAGCCCTGGCATGGGCACGGTTATTGCGAAGTAGCCATGGCGATATCCGAAGCGGCCAACCCAGGAGATTAAGACCGGCTCCTAAGAGTCTTCACCCCGCCGGTTTGCCTGCGGCGCTTGTCCAGCCGGAAATGCCGTGTCAGGATCGCTTGATTGTCCCGCTAAATGAGGACAAAAACCGGAATGGGCGGTTTGTCGGCTTGACCTATTTTACGGGAATCATCTATTCTTATCCGTTCGGACATCGGCATCTGATCCTTGAAACAACGGCCCTCGTGGTATCGGGTGAAAGGCAATGTTGCGGGAATGTTTCGGATGAAAAATCTATTACGAGCTTTAGTTAGAAGGAGGCCGATATATGGCATCGGTCGAAGAACGCGTTGTCAACATCGTGGCGGAACAGCTGGGCGTTGACAAAGAAAAAATCACCCGCGACTCAAATTTTGTAAACGATTTGGGTGCGGATTCTCTTGATACCGTTGAGCTGGTAATGGAACTCGAAGAAGAGTTCGACATTAACATTGCTGATGACGCTGCCGAGAAAATTCAAACCGTCGGTGAAGCAATCAATCATATCGAAAAAGGCACGGTTGGAGCCGAATAGGCAGTGCCCGATCGGTTGATATTTTTTGGGCAAGCGATTGCCTTCAATAGAGCCGACCGGTTCTCTGATCAAACAAACCAGGCCGCGCTGAACCGGTAATTATCGGATTCGTCGCGGTTTGTGTTTTGGAATATTTAGTAGTACGTCCCTTCTGCCGGAAGGGGCGTCCCGCCAGCGTGATAAAATTGATTGACGCGAATATTTGACGCAAGATATTTATTGAGGCACTTCATTTATTGACGTATTTTCGCGCGGGACGTACAGAAACGGACGATCAATGGACGGTGATATGAAACGGCGGGTGGTAGTAACGGGCTGGGGAATTCTAACTTCGCTTAGCTGTGAAATTGAAGATTGCTGGAACCGTGTACTCGCCGGCGAGAGCGGAATTCACGATATCAAACTCTTTGATACCTCGGATATCAAAGTCAAATTCGGTGGTGACCTGCATGACTGGGACCCGTCCGATGTTCTGGGCGTCAAAGAGAAAAACAAAATCGATCGCTATTCGCAGTTCGCGATGGTTGGTGCCCACCACGCGATGGCATCTTCCGGAATGGACGTTGACCAATGCAATTTGTCCCGTGCCGGGGTTCTGCTTGGCTCAGGAATCGGCGGGCTCAATACGATCCAGGAGCAGATGACGCGTCTGGTTCTCAAAGGTCCGGGCCGTGTTTCGCCTTTGACGATTCCGAAGCTAATGCTCAACGCGGGCGGCGGGAACATTGCGATCCGTTACGGATTCCGAGGACCAAACTACAGCGTCGCAACTGCGTGCGCGAGTGCAGCGAACGCGATGGGCAACACATGGGAGCTGATTAGAGGCAATATTTGCGACGTGATGATTACAGGCGGAACCGAGGCAGCCATGACCCGGATGGGCCTGTCCGCATTTGCCAATATGAAAGCGTTGTCAACGAACGATGAGGATCCGCAGGGTGCGAGTCGGCCTTTTGACGCAGGCCGTGACGGGTTTGTGTTTAGCGAAGGCGCAGGGATTCTGGTCTTTGAGGAGCTCGAACATGCCAGGTCACGCGGTGCAGAAATTCTGGCCGAAGTTGTCGGATTCGGAACGACCTGCGATGCCGGACACATTACGTCGCCTGATGAGCATGGAACCGGGGCTGCCGCTGCGATGGACATGGCGCTGAAAAGTGCGGGGCTCAATCCGGATCTGATCGATTACATCAACGCGCACGGGACGAGTACGCCGCTCGGTGACAAAGCGGAAACGCAGGCTGTCAAAAGCGTGTTCGGCGATCATGCCTACAAGCTTGCAATCAGCAGCACCAAAAGCCAGCTTGGTCATTCGCTCGGGGCGAGTGGCGGCATCGAATTGATTCTCTCGATCAAAGCGATACACAATTCTGTGATTCCGCCGACGATTAATCTCAACACGCCGGACCCGAACTGCGATCTCGACTACACGCCAAACACGCCAAAAGAACGCGAAGTGACCTACGCGATGAGCAACAGCTTTGGCTTCGGCGGCCACAACGCGTCAGTGATCGTAAAAAAGTTCGAAGGCTAGACTTGCCGAACAGTCAAACGAAAAAAGACGCGCTGCATCGTTGCAGCGCGTCTTTTTTCTTTGATCACTTTCGCATTTCGAGAAATTACTGCGTCGCGGGATACTACGCCTCAGCCAGTTGAGCATCGACATGGGCTGTGTGCATATCGATGTAGCAGCTGCGGATAAGTTCCCGTGCTTCGGGGTCCGTCATGAAGCCGTCAGTAAATCCGGGCGACGACTGATTGATCGTCGCACGAGCTGCGTAGATGATATGGCTGATCATGTCCATCGGGTTCTCGTCTCCGACCGCACATCGGATTGTGGTTGGCGTCAGGCCGGCGGCAAGCAGATCTTCTTCGTCCAGTTCTGAATGAGTTGTCAGCGAAGGACAGCTAACGATCGTGTTTGACTGGCCGAGACTGATCATGTGGCCGAACATCGGGGACAACGCGTCAAAGAACCGCTGGAATGCATCGCGAGGAACGGCACCCATGTCGAACGTGAACAACGGAGCTGGCAGGCCGAGATACATGAACCGTTTCCGGAAGTCGAAGTTCTTGTCAGACTCGATGACGTTGCAGTTGACCGTGATCTGCGGATGCGAATGCAGGAACCTGGCGAGGATCATTGTGTTGATACACTTCCGCATCATCCGGACGTGGAGAGTTTTCATTCCCTGCATCACTTCAAACGCAGCGTCGGCATTCAGGAACGCGCCTTTGACGTAGTACACGTTCCAGAACATCGTCTGGTCCCAGGATTTGTCGCCAACGGTCTGGCCTTTTGGTATAAACATCTCAACATTGGGACCGATCACGCAGCCGGCAATGACCGCGCCACAGCCGCTGAGGTCCTTGGTGTAACTGTGGATCACGAAGTCAGGACGCTCGGCGGGGTCTTCACGCTGGAGCGGACGGACGAGAAACGGAGTACCGACGGTCGCGTCGAGCATGACTTTGCTTCCCTCTGCGTGTGCTGCGGCGCAGATTTCCGGCACATTCAATACGTAGCCGATCGGATTGCAGGGCGATTCAAGATAGACATAGATCTTACGTCCCTCCGCGAGCCGGTCAGCATGCTTTTCTTTTGCTTTTGCCATCACAGCGCGAAAGTCTTCAATCGAATAGCCATCGAAATACTCGACCGCGATTTCGAGGTTGCCTTCTTTGGCGTACCAGTCGTTGATCAGCTGGTGAGCACCGCCGTAGATGTTGCGGCTGGTGATCAAAATGTCATCGCGTCCGAGCAGATGGGATAGTGCGCCGTCGATCGCTGCCATACCGCTGTTAAAGTTCCAGGCCATGTATTCGCCGGCATACGGGCCGGCTTCGAGATCAACGATGTGGTTGGCGAGACAAACGCTGGTCGGATTCAACAGCCGCGAATAGATTTCCAGCATCAACTCCTTGCCACGAAACGCATCTTCAATCCACTCCGCACAGGCATAGATGTAAGTCGCTGTTCGCGTGATGACTGGCGTAGCAGAAAACAATGCGGTCACGTTATCGAAAACCGGGTACGGGCCTTTGCAGGTCAGCGTTTCGCCTGACATGCCGAGACTCTGATAGGTCTTGCGAAACGGGTTTTGCAGCGTGTCGAGCACCTTAGCCAGCTGAAAAGAGAGAAACTTTTTCGCGTTGAACCGGGAGATCTTGTTTTCCTGATCCAGGCTGTTCATTGATTCAAGAGTTACTTTCCAAAGATGACTGATGTCGTCCTGGCTCTCGTACATCCGCCGAACGATCCGGCCAAGCGTGTGACCGTACTCCGAGTCCTTGTCGATGTTGAAGTGATCGAGTTGTTCGCTGACCAGCTGTTCGACGGTGGTTGCGCCGGTCGAGTTGCGGCGGGGCGAAAGGAGTTTCATGTTGTCGATCGATGGAGGCGATGCGGTTGCCATTGGTATCTCCGATTGTCGGTTCTTGTTATTTGAGTCCGCAGGTTTCGTCGCACGTCGGTTTTTGCGTCGTTTTTGATGGAGCCTGTTTACCGGATCATTGGATAGTTCTGCTGGTTCAGGGACAAGGCGAATTGGGCGGGAATGGTGACAGCGACTTCGCGGCTAAAGCCCACGCGGCTCGGCAGGAGCCTCGCCCTCCAGTTTGATTGGTTGGCGGCCTCGCTCTTTGCCGATTGCACGGTCGGCGCGAGCTTCGCTTGTCGAACAGTACGAGCGAGCCGGAAGTTATGAGCCGTGCTCTGTAGATATCGAGGCAAGGTGGTCAAGGCGAGGTCTTGTTGCGAACGAATTCGGCCTGAGCTGGAGTCAGCGGCGCAAGCAATTCGTGGCTCATGATCGTCGTCTCGTCGAAATGGGCTGGACTAGTGATCGTTCCCCCAGCATCGATTTCGCAAAAGGAAGCGGCCGTCAGAAAACTGCCTGAAAAGTCTGCCCCGCGCAGATCGGCTCCGGAAAAACTGGCGCCCTCGAGATCAGCGCCAACGAACCGTGCATCCTGCAGATTTGCGCCGTCGAAATGCGAATTGGACAGATTGGCACCGGCAAAGTTTGCTTTGATTAACGAGGCATCTTCAAACCGTGCATCCCGTAACAGCGAGTTGCGCGCCTGGAGCCCGTCCAGGTTCATATTGGTCAGCTGAATGCTGCGCAGGTCGTGGCTTGAAAAGTCCCTCGATTCAATCAGCTTTGCCGCCGCGCGGCGATCGATGTCAGGAGCCATGTATCGCTGTTGTTGCCACGGATCGGCGATGTTGTGGTATCCCGATTCCGCTTCCCAGAATCCGAGCCTGTCACGGGTCAGAACTTCGATCCGCGACAACCACTTTACGCTCTTGTAAAAGTAACGGCCACGAACAATATTTCGAATCGGACCGCCATGACCGGGCGGAATTGGATTTCCGTTGACCCGTGTTGCGATCAGTGTGTCCAAGTCGAGCGCGGTTTGCAATTCGAGTGATGTTGAGTGGCTTCTGGCCGATCGGGCGACGAACGACACAAACGCCGAGTCCGGTTTCACACCTGCTGACTGGAGGATCTTGCTGAGCAGGACACCTTCGAATTCGACATCCGGCATCGACCAGCGCGTGACGCAATGGACATCCATCTTCACTCGCGATGCCGGCATTGAGTTGAGTTCATCGATGCTGAATGTGCAGGGGTGATCGACGTTTCCAGTGATTGTTAACGTCCACTGCGGTTCGCCGGGACCGGGTTCCCGTTCGCCGATCACCGGCCATTTTCCGGGCGCAACCCATTGCTGGCCTGGCGGAAGCCGCAGGATCTGTTCTGATTTCTTTGGCATCGACGGATCAAGGAAAGACATAGGGACCGGAGCAAGATAGTACTTGCGAGAAAGCCCATCCTACATTCCTGTTCACTTTGACAACACATTGTCCATGATTCGACCACAACTTTTTCTGCGGTCCGAATCGGGTCGGATCTTGCAACATATTTGTGTTATTGAGCTTAGCTCGATTGGTTCCCGAGTTTCCGCGTTTGGCATGAAGTATGCGTTTAAATGTCGATGGAACGGTTGTGTACCCACAGTGCTTCGCCGATCCGAATTAACCCTCTTTGAAACTTGTTACGAGGAATCCTCATGAAGCGTTTTGCAATTCTATTCGCGGCTCTTGCGATCTTCTGTTTTGTGTCGGCCGAGGAGTCGCAGGCACAGCATTTCGGCCATGGACATCACGGCCACGGTCATCTGGGGCACGGCGGCCACTTCGGTCGCGGTGGCTATGGAGGTTACGGTCACGGTATTGGCAACGGATTTGCGTTGTCGATCGGTAACGGCTACAGCAGATTGTCGATCGGTAACGGGTATAGAGGCTACGGGGGATATGGTGGTTACGGTGGCAGATACCACGGCGTCGCCCGTCCCGTTTACGGAGGCCATTATGGTGGTTACGGCGGCTATGGGGGATACGGCGGCGGATGTGGCGGGTACTAGCCCGGGAAACATCCAGATCAGCAAACATTCAGACGACAGCAGTCGAAAACCACCGGTTCAAAGCCGGTGGTTATTTTCTTGCCTGGGTCCGGTCAAGCGATTCACCTCAAGGTCCATTTCGCATTCCAGTCATTTGACATCGCGCGCATCAAACATGAGTGACATCGCGCGCATCAAAAATGCCCGACCTACGCCGGGCATTGTGAAGGCGACTATGTTTCGAAGCCTGTATTCCGAGCTGAGCCGCGTTCGATTTGCTGTTAGTTTTGGCATCCCGCGACGATAAGATTTTTCTGTCACGTCCTTTTTTTGCAGAGCGACGTCCCTTGCGGCAGAAGGGACGTACCGAACATTGTAATCTCAGATCTCTTCGCCGATTTCGCGCGACACAGGTTCCATGACCTTTGTGTTTCGTTCGACAGCGAGGACGGTCGTTCTCTGTTCGGTGCCGTCACGGCTGCAGGCGACAACGGGCAGAACCAGTCGACGGTCGGGCATTGGCATCCGGACGCAGAACGTTCCGTCATCTTCCAGCCGGATCGGTTCACCGCCGAACGTTACATTAGCTGTCGGAGCAGTCGCGCCGTAGACAACCATCTGTGCATCGACTTCAAACGGGAATTCGGTTCGTTTGCCACCAATGCCGGATCCGAGCCGGACGAAATCCGGGGGATTCATGGGGCGACGCATTTTTTCTTCGAAGACAGCCTGCAGTTCGCGAGTGTCCGTGTTCGGTTCGTAGCCGCCGCTCATTGCATAGAAATGTTCGTAGTCCGATGAGATATCGGCCCAGTTGTTGTCCAGCACGCCGCCGGGTTCAGGAGTCTTCACGAGGTTGCTGGTAGTGATTGAATAAAACCGGCCTTCACCAGAGACATAACCGATTGCGATCCGGTACGATTTGGGAGGGTCGGGCACGTCGATATACCAGTTCTTGACTCCGCCGTGGACAGGGATTTCGCGGACCACGTTCTCGACAGGGCTGGTGCCGTCCCCCTGCACTTCCATCAATCGCAGGACCGGTTTGGCACCGTACCAGGCATTGCCCATGGCAGCGCGGACTCGCATCACGGTCGGCTTGGTGACTTCCCAGTAAGCTTGAATCCAGTACGCGTCGCGCACCACGAGTACAATCCGGTCGGTGTCGGGGGCAGTCGGTTTTTTGGCGTAAGAGTTTGCCAGGGCCAGGTCTTTGAGTTTTTCGGCACGTTCACGTTCATCACGGATTTTTCGAGCAATCCGCGAATCAACTTGATCTGATTCGACCAGCTTGTTTTTGAGCGTCGATTTCCGTGTAGTGGCCGACCCGTTTCTTGCCGACCCGTTTCTGGCCGACCCGTTTCTGGCCGACCCGTTTCTTGCTGATCCGTCTGCCTTTGCAGAGCCGTTTGTCCTGGCTGAACTACTGGATTTCCGGGCTTTTTGTTTTGCTAGTTTCAAAAGGGCTCGAACGAGTTGTTCTTTTCGCATCGAGTGCCACCCTGTGACGCCTTTTTGCTTTGCCATCCTCGCCAGATCTTTGGACGTCTGCGTCCGAAGTGAAGCTGCTGTAACCAAAGGAATTCCTCCGCCCGCAAAAAAGCGGGCTGCCAAGGGTCGATTCACCGCGCGCACTTGAAGTTCGCGTGTGAGCCTACCGCCATTGGTTTGCGTAATTCTCCCCTTACGTCAAACCGGTTCGCAAAGATCGGATCCCTTCCAACCAACGTCGTCTGCTCCTGGCAGTGGTGTCTCATGGCACTGCCGTCGATGTTCCGGAGAGGTGGCGAATCCGGACTCATTGACATTGCGAAATTCAGATCATGCAGGTTCGCAATCGGTTTCGAATCGATTGCGAAATAAATTGCAGGCACACATTTCGCATCACCCATATTATCCGAAATCGCGTTATTTTGCAACCAAAACAGAGCATTCAGAAGCTCTTATAGTCGTCGCAAGTTGTTTGAGGATAATGGTTTGCGACGATTAGAACACTGCTTTTTCGTTAGTTTTTGCCCATGTGGATTTCGTAAGCTCTTTATCAGTAGTGCTTTATATAAACTTTGTGAAAAATTTCTCGATCTTTTCCCGTCAGGGTTGTACGTTTGTGCAGCCTGAGATAGATTTACCGGCCTTCGCAGTTTCAGCGAAGGGCCTTTAGATCGCGGGTAACCATGAACAAGCGTGACGATCGATACGGCGAAACGCGTCCTGATCAAGACGGCGCTGACGAGGTGGAAGGTTATGAGGTGGAAGGTTATGAAGACCATCGGTCAGCGACTGCAAAAGCTGTGGACATCGCTTCGCGGCTAATAACCGTCTCGCTTTGCCTGGTACTTCCGATTGTGGGTGGTTTCTACCTCGATCAACAATTCGGCACGGTTGCCTTGTTTGTTGTACTCGGTCTGCTGTTCGGGATGGCGGCTTCGGGTTGGCAGATGATGAAGATGTTGGCTCCGGGGGGAATTCTCTCTGATGAGCCTTCCGTGCCAAAAGCGGATGAAACGGATTCGGTAGATCGCTGAGCAGACGGTTCAGCGAATACGCGATTGTTACGAGACCTCCAATAAAACCGGCGGCTCGTTTATGAACGGCTCAAGCTAAATTTCTGTCCAGGACCTGACGAACATAGCCCACATCCAATGAAACAGTCACGGGCTTCCAAGTTGCTGCTGTCACCTTCCGCCAGGGGCCTGGTTGCCCGTTCGATCATGTTGTCAGTCGTTATGGCGATCGGTCTGGCGATTGGATTTCTGGTGGCTAGCGCGGCCGGCATTGAGTTTCCGGCATGGGGAATCATCGTCACATTTCTGGTCGCGTATATCGGCGCGATGGCGGGCCTGTTTTTCGCCGAGTACCCGGCCGGAAATGAGCTGGCAATGACGCGCATCGGGCTCGCGACATTTTGTCGCATTGGCCTTCCTGCGGTCGCCTTGCTGTTTATTACCGGTTATTCTGGCCGTGCTTTTGCCACGTGTGCCTGTGCCTTCCTGGGTGCGTTTTATCTCGTCGGCTTGATGACGGGCGTCTGCTTGTCACTCATGCGTTACTCTCAACCCGAACAAAATTCCGGTTCCGAATCTGGCTCGGACTCCAGTGAGGTCGATCGTGCGACTGCTTAGCGACACAACGAATCCGTTCCTGCGAAGCGATCTTTCGCCGGGTAATGTGGAGTTCTATGCCACAGGTCCCGGTCGTATACGGCGGGAAGAAAAAGCCGGGCATGACGAAGCCGGGCATGACGAAGCCGGGCATGACGAAGCCGGGCAAGGGCACGAAGGCGATCACGAACACGACGCAATCGACTACCTGTCGCAGGAGCATCTGTTCGCCCACGTTCAGGACTCGTACCATATCGAGTTGCCGCGATTCATGAATCTGAACAGGGCGGAGAAGGATGCGCACGGTCACGAAGTTCCTGGAATCGACATTCCGAATCTCACCGGATACACCAAAGAAGACCCGATGTTCGGCAATTCGTTCGTTGGCCGGCCAACCAGGTTCATGTTTCTTGAACTGGTTACTGCAGTCCTCCTCGTTGTCGTTTTCATCTGGCTGGCACGAAAAATCAAAGGCGGGCAACGCCCAAAGGGGAGGATTGTCAATCTGCTCGAGACATTTGTTGTCTATGTTCGCGACGAAATGGTTCGCGCGACAATGAGTGACAAGGATGCGGACCGCTTCCTTCCGTTCCTGCTGACATTGTTCTTTTTCATCCTCGGTTTGAACTTGATCGGAATGATTCCGTTCATGGGTTCGGCGACGGGATCGATGGCTGTAACGGGAGTACTCGCTGTGCTGACGTTCCTGGTCGTCGTTGGATCAGGAATCAAGAAGATGGGTCTGGTCCAGTTTTTGAAAGCCCAGGTACCCGGCATGGATCTGCCGCCGTTTTTGGCGGTCATTCTGATCCCGGCAATCTGGTTAATTGAGATGTTCGGACTGTTCGTCAAGCACTTCGTACTCGCCGTTCGTCTGTTTGCAAATATGTTTGCCGGCCACCTGGTTCTGGCGATCTTCCTGGCATTTATCGGAGCGGTTGCCGGTTCGTCACTGACGTATCTGGTGACACCACTTTCTTTAGTGGCTTCGATTGCGTTGGGACTGCTGGAATTGTTCGTGGCCTTTTTGCAGGCTTACGTGTTTGTGTTTCTGGCGTCGCTCTTTATCGGATCGGCCCAGCATGCCCACTAGGGCTTGTAACCCCTGTTACTTGATTGCGGCGTTGTCCGCAGATTTTCGAATACGACCTGGTAAATTTTTGACGGAGACTAATTAGATGTCGAAATGGTTAATGCTTTGCGCGTTTTTTTGTCTGGGCCTGATATGTTCACCCGCAGTGGCTCAGGAAGCGGGCGCTTCGGCGCTAATGCTGGCTCAGTCTTCACCGGTCTATGGTATCGCAGCAATCGGTGCCGGTCTGGCTCTGATCGGTGTCGGGTTCGGTATCGGCAAGATCGGCGCGTCAGCGTGTGAAAGTATCGCACGTCAGCCGGACATGGCCGGCAAGATCCAGACTGCGGCGATTATTTTTGCTGCTCTGATTGAAGGTGCCGGCTTCTTCGCGATTATCGTCGCGCTGTTGCAGGCGGCTCCCAAACCGTAGTAATCGCCACGAGTCTGGTGCGATCGCATTCGGAATTGGCCGGTGCCCCGGGGGTGCCGGCAATTTGACCGGTCGTAAATTATCCGAGTCACAGATTTGTTACTCACAACAGGTGAAGAATGAACTTCATGCAATTGCAGGTTTTGATTGCCGAAGGCGGACCGAATCCGCTTGACGCTCCGGCTGACCTCGGCTTGTGGACGCTGGTCATTTTTGTCGGATTGCTGTTTGTGCTGACCAGGTACGCGTGGCGACCGATTCTTGACGGCCTGGAGGCGCGCGAGAAGTCCATTGAGGACAACATCAATTCGGCCAAACAGGCTGAGGGGCAGGCGCAGGCCAGCCTCAAACAATATGAGGACAAACTGGCCGGCGCTCAGGATGAAGCGACTGCGATTATTGCGGAAGCGAAAAACGATGCGATCGGCGTCAAGGAAAAAATCCTTGCCGATGCCAACGACGAAGCTCAACGTAATCGCGAACGGGCGATGGCCGATATCGAGTCAGCCAAGTCGGCTGCGATAAGCGAGCTGGCCGAAAGCAGCGTCGATTCCGCCGTTTCGCTGGCAGGCAGTATCGTCGGCCGCTCGCTCGACAAAAACGATCACTCGAAACTGATCAAAGATTCGCTTGAACGGTTTACCGGCGCTTAACGCGGGATACGCATCCTGTTTTTCGTCCAACGGGAACAAGCGGCTGAAGCCGACGGGTAGCAAGGCAACGAAAGAACAATGAGCGAAACACCGGAACATCAGACCGTTTTCGATACCGACCAGCAACAGCTGGCCGTCGTCTACGCCAAAGCGCTGCTGGGTGTCGGCAAAAAGAACGGCTCGATCGATTCGCTGGTGGAAGAGCTTGACGCAGTCGTTTCAGCAGTCAACCAGCTGCCGAAATTCCAGGCTGCTCTCGAATCGCCGCGTGTTCAGATCGACGGCAAGCTGGGCATGATCGACAAAGCGTTCGGAAAGAAAGTCAGCAAGGATCTGATTCACTTTCTGAAAGTCGTCGGCAATAAAGGCCGCTTTGATTGCCTGGGGGCGATCGGATCAGCCGCTCACAAGATGCACGATGAGATGGCGGGCCGTGTCGAAGCGACGTTAACAACTGCCAGCTCCGTTGAAGAATCAGTTCGCGAAAACGTGGCAAAAAAGCTGACGGGAATCCTTGGTAAGACGGTCAACCTGAAAGCGGTCGTGGATCCGGAGATCATTGGAGGCATGGTCGTTCGCGTTGGTGACACCGTGTACGACGGCAGCGTGGTCAACCGGCTGGCTCAGGTTCGCTCGGCTGCTGTAAAGCGAGCCAGTGATGCGATCCGCGAAAAGCTGGAACGGTTTGCCAGCTGACAGGTCCTTTGATCCCGCGCGAAAACACAAATACAAAAATCAAACACAAAGCAAAATTCGTTTACATAAACGAGGAATCCAATGAAAATTAGTGCTGACGAAATCGCCTCGGTGATCCAGGGGGAAATCGAACAGTTCGAAAGTCAGATCGACGTTCGAGAAGTTGGAACCGTTCTTGAAGTCGGTGACGGTATCGCCCGGGTTCACGGTCTGACCAACGTGGCTGCCGGTGAAATGGTTGAATTTCCGGGCGGCATCATCGGCCTCGCGTTCAACCTCGAAGAGAACAGCGTCGGTATCATTATTCTCGGTGATTATCTGACGATTACCGAAGGCGACCAGGTCAAAGCTCTTGGAACCCTGTTGTCGGTTCCCGTCGGTGACGCGGTCGTTGGTCGTGTGCTTGATCCGCTTGGCAATCCGCTCGACGGAAAAGGCCCGGTCAACTCGTCGGAAACACGCCCTGTTGAGGTGATCGCTGCAGGTGTCGCGGAACGCCAGCCGGTTACTGAGCCGATGCAGACCGGCCTCAAGGCTGTTGATGCGATGACACCTGTTGGTCGTGGCCAGCGGGAACTGATCATTGGTGACCGGAAAACCGGTAAGACCGCGATCGGTCTGGATGCGATCATCAACCAGAAGGGCTCCGGCGTTAAATGCTTTTACGTCGCCGTCGGTCAGAAGGACAGCTCGGTTGCGGGCGTGATCAAGGAACTGACCGAACGAGGCGCGATGGACTACACCACCGTGGTCGTTGCCGGTGCGAGTGCCCCTGCCCCGTTGCAATACATTGCTCCGTATGCCGGAACCGCGATGGCCGAACACTTTATGTTCAACGGCGGCCACTGCCTGGTTGTCTACGACGATCTTTCGAAGCAGGCAGTTGCCTATCGCGAATTGTCGCTGCTGATGCGTCGTCCTCCCGGGCGTGAAGCGTATCCCGGTGACGTGTTCTACTGTCACAGCCGTCTGCTGGAGCGTTCAGCCAAACTGAGTGACGAACTCGGTGGCGGTTCGATCACCTCGCTGCCGATTATTGAAACTCTCGAGGGCGAAGTTTCGGCTTACATTCCGACCAACGTGATTTCGATTACCGACGGTCAGATCTACCTGCAACCGGATCTTTTCTTCGCGGGTGTCCGACCTGCGATGAACGCGGGTATTTCGGTTTCGCGTGTGGGTGGTGCCGCCCAGGTGAAAGCGATGAAGAATGTTGCCGGTGGTTTGCGTCTTGACCTCGCCTCGTTCCGTGAACTTGAAGCGTTTGCTCAACTCGGAACCGACCTCGATCCGATGACTCAAGCTCGACTTGACCGCGGTTACCGGATGGTGGAACTGCTTAAGCAGCCTCAATACAAACCGTTAAACGACGTTGACCAGATCATGGTGATCTTTGCCGGTACAGGCGGTTATCTCGATCGAGTTCCTGTGACCGAAGTCGGTCGCTGGCAGGACGAGTTCCTCGACTATATCCACAGCAAAAAGCAGGACGTCTGGGATAATCTCGAAGCCAACAAGAACAATGGCGATGCGATGAAGAAGAAGGACAACGAGACAACCAAACTGGTGGTCGGAGCGTTGGAAGATTTCAACAAATCGTTCCGCAGGTAGAACAGGACGTAGCGTTAGCTTCCAGCCGACGTTACTTGGGGCCAGGAAAACGGGACACCCGTCGGCAGGATGCCAACGCTACGATTTTTTTATACAACGTGGAAGCTGAACCATGGCAAACGCCAGAGCACTTGATAAACGACGCAAGTCCATTCGCAATATCAAAAAGATTACGCGAACGATGGAGCTGATCGCGACTGCGCGTTTCAAGAAGGCAATGGACCGCGCCAGCGCAGCAACGGCCTATACGCGGCAGATCACGGCAGTGGTGGCCGACCTGGCTCGCGCCGGACTCGAAGTTACTCATCCGCTGCTCGAACCTCGCAAAGAAACGAACAACAAAACGCTACTCGTTCTCACGGCCAATCGCGGTTTGTGCGGCGGTTACAACGGCAACGTGCTGCGGATGGCAATCAGGAAGCTCGACGAAATGAAGTCCGAACATGAAAGCAAAGTTCGCACCGAAGTCTCCGGCAAACGTGGAATTTCCGGATTCAAATTCCGGAAGATGGAAGTTGAGGAGTCGTTTACGAATTTCGATGACCAGCCTCAGTTTGTGGAAGTTGAAGCGATCGCCGACCGTTACCTGCGGGCGTATTCGGCAGGCGAAATTGACCGGCTGGACGTGGCCTACACGAAATTTGTTACGAGTTCACGGCAGCAGGCAGTCATTGAAACACTGCTTCCCCTGGGTGAACTTGAAGGCGCTGATACTCCCGTGGACGACGCAGTCAAGAAGGGCGAATCACTGTACGAATTCGTGCCTTCCGCTGAAAGCATCCTTGAAGAGATCGTGCCGACCAGTTTCAAAGTCAAATTGTTCAAGTGTTTTCTTGACGCGGCGGTCAGCGAGCAGATTGCCCGGATGATCGCGATGAAGAGTGCGACTGAAAACGCGAACGACATGATCAAAAACCTGTCACGGACCTACAACCGTGCTCGTCAGTCACAGATTACCGGCGAGATCATGGAAGTCATCGGCGGCGTTGAGGCGCTTGAGGGCTAGGATTACGCGACCCCCTACTGTTTAAACAATTGAACAACACGCTCACAATTGACAATTGTGGCTACATAACCCACTGCAACGGAAATAAAAATGGCAAACGCAACTGCAGCAGGCACGGGGCGTATCACGCAGGTGATCGGCTCGACTTTTGACGCCGAATTCGATGAAGCAAACCTGCCCAACATCTACAACGCGGTTTACATCGACGTTGATTCGGGTGGCGAAAAAAGACGGCTGACCGGAGAGGTCTCCAAGCACCTTGGCGGCGGACGCGTTCGCTGTGTTGCGTTGGGTAGTACCGAAGGATTGCGTCGCGGCAGCGATTGCATCGACACCGGCGCATCGGTTTCGGTTCCGGTCGGGGAAGCAACACTTGGCCGTGTGTTTAACATGCTGGGCCACCCGGTTGACGGTCGTGGCGAAGTGGATGCCGCAGAGATGCGTTCGATTCACCGCCAGGCGCCGGGCATTGATGAACTTTCGACGAACACGGAATTGTTCGAAACCGGAATCAAAGTGGTGGACCTGCTGACTCCGTTTGTTCGTGGTGGCAAGGCCGGGCTGTTCGGTGGTGCGGGTCTTGGAAAGACAGTTATTCTGACCGAGCTGATCGCTCGTATCGCGAGTTCGCACGGTGGCTATTCCGTATTCGCGGGCGTGGGCGAGCGGACGCGTGAAGGTACTGACCTTTGGCTCGAGATGCAGGAAACAGAGATCGGTCAGACCGGTCGCAAAGTTATCGAGCAGACGTGCATGGTGTTCGGTCAGATGAACGAGCCGCCCGGTGCGCGTCTGCGTGTGGCTCTTTCAGCTCTAACGATGGCGGAATACTTCCGTGATCAGACGGGTAAGGACACGCTGTTGTTTGTTGACAATATTTTCCGGTTCTCGCAAGCGGGTTCGGAGGTATCGGCTCTGCTCGGACGAATGCCTTCGGCGGTGGGTTACCAGCCGACTCTGGCGACCGAGATGGGTGCCCTGCAAGAGCGGATTGCATCGACGAATAAAGGTGCAATCACATCGGTCCAGGCTGTTTATGTTCCTGCGGACGATCCGACTGACCCTGCTCCGGCGACCGCGTTTGGTCAGCTGGATGCATTCCTCTATCTTGAGCGTTCGATTTCGGAAAAAGGAATTTACCCTGCGGTGGATCCACTCGCTTCGTCGAGCCGTATTCTTGATCCGCACTATGTGGGTGATCGTCACTACGCGATTGCCCGGCGGGTTCAGACGACTCTGCAACGGTACCGGGAACTTCAAGATATCATCGCGATTCTCGGTGTGGACGAACTTGCAGAAGCGGACAAGCTGATCGTGCATCGCGCCCGTCGTATCGAACGTTTCCTTTCGCAGCCGTTCCTTGTCGCCGAGGTGTTCACCGGCAAGCAGGGTGAGATCACTCCGCTGGAAGAAACGATCCGCAGCTTTGAAGAGTTGTGCGATGGGAAATGGGATCATCTTCCTGAAGAAGCGTTTATGTACGTCGGCGTCATCGAGCAGGCGGAAGAGCAAGCCAAAAAGATGGCGGCTAAGTCGTAGGATTGTTGCGAATGAATAACTCACTCGTTCCTCGAAATTTTGTTATTGGTTAATTTTCTGAGCGGAGAACCGCTCAGCTACTCTCATGTCAGAACTTCAAATCATCGTCGTCACTCCGGAAGCAACGGAGCTGGATCAATCCTGCGAGTTTATCGCGATTCCGATGATCGATGGTGAAGCGGGTATTCTGCCCGGGCATGCTCCGATGATCGGACGGCTTGGTCCCGGCGAGCTTCGTGTTCGAGCTGGCGGCAAAGACACGAGCTACTACATCGATGGCGGTTTTTTGCAAGTTGAAGGAAACGTCGTATCGGTGATGACCGGCCGGGCAATTCTGTCTGCTGAAATCGATATTGCGGCCGCGCGAACTGCGCTCGACGAAGCCAAAAACAAGGCGAGCGAAAATCTCGAGCTGATGGAAATCAAAAGGAAGGCCGTCGATCAGGCCAGTGCAATGATCCGCGTTGGCGAAAAAATCAAGTCGTAGATCTTCAGACACGCTGACCATCTTTTTTCGGATGACCTTTCGCAAGCTATCGGGTCGTTCTGCCATGCTCCGATTCGCTATAATCGACGAGTCGAATTCTGTCGGTCGCCGCTCTTGCGTTTGTGTGCCGTACTTCTTTGCGAACTCTTCTAAGCCTGCTGATCAATGAAACCAGTTGATTCATCCGAAGTCGAACTCGAAAAACTGATCGGGCTTTTTTTTGATCAACGCGAGTTGCTTGGCGAATTCGATTCTGTGAATGCGCAGGATCTCAAGGAACCGGCGCAAAGTTTGTTGAATCATTCGCGGCATATGACGGTGACGATAGAAAGACATCACGGCAGTCCGGTGGATGTCAGGGTGTTGCGAACGCGGACAGACGACGATTTTTATTCCCGCGAGATCCTGCTGACCTGCCAGTCCGACGACAAAGTCGTTCAGTACGGAATCGTGCGACTCGACCGTTCTGTATTGTCCGATCCGGTGCGTGCCGAGATTGAATCCCAACAAACGCCCCTGGGACGCGTATTGATCGAACATGACGTGTTGAGGGAGGTCAAGCTCGAGCAGCTCTATTCGATTCATTGCGGTCCGGCACTTGCGGCGGCGCTGGATGTCGAGGAAGGAAAAGAAGTGTCCGGTCGCACAGCGATGATTTATTGCGACGGGCAGCCGGTCATCGAACTGCTGGAAATTGTCAGTACGTCCGTTCTGCCGGAACGGACGTGAACCGGGAAAGCAAGCGGGGCGTACGTCCCTTCTGCCGGAAGAGAGGTGCAGCCTGGCCCGGCAAACTTTCGTTCACAGCTCAAATCGACCTGCTAGAATGTGCGTGACTATTCTCCGGAGCCAATTTTCTCTTTTGAGCCTGTCCTCTTCTTCAGAGTTTATCTTCGGAGTCCATCTTCGTTGTCGGCATTTTCAGAAGATGTGTTTGCCTCGGGGACGACCGTTGATCCGCCACCAGACAGTTTCGGGAACAGTTTCTTGTCAGCCAGCTGACCGTGTTTCTCGTCGCCAAAGGAATTACACGTTACGTTCAAACAGCGCCTGAACGACAGTTGTTTGACGATCTGCCGGTTATCGAAAATGTCGATCTCTACAAGATGGTGGACAGCGTCGATTTTCTGGAGCGTTTGGCGGTAGTCTTGCACGGCGACGTTATTGAAAACCAGATCTACCCGGTGGGCACCCTCGACGTCGAAGGAGAGAGGGATGTTTCAGGGACCGGGAGCGGTCGTTTTCCTGACGATCTCAATGACCTTGCCGCCTATCACCCGGCGCAGCTCGATCATCTTCGCCGCAACCAGCGCGCGTTTGAACAGCTGACCGATGAAGGCCGGCATCGGGTTCGGGAATTGCACGATGAAGTGTCGAGTCATCCGGAGAATGAAAAACTAGTGGCCGTGATGCAACGGTATTTCTCGTGGCTTCAACATCTCGAACCGGCTCAGATGAGAACCGTCCTGGATCTGCCGGTTGATCAGCGGCTGGAAACGATTCGTGAATTAAATCTGCAGCAAATGGCGGAGTTGACAGGCTTTCTTCCGCTGGAGGATGTTGACTATGTGCTGGCCTGGTTGAGCCGCGTATTGATTCGAGAAAAACAACAAGTCCGCCAACACCTCGAAAGCGATGAGTTCAAACACAAGCTGATCGAGTTTCTTTCTGAAAACAGCGATGACTTTGTCCGTGTTGCAGATTTTGAATTGATCGGGCGAGTCGATCCGGAGTACGCGGGCGAGATCCTGTTCAAGTACATACCGGATCTGCGCTATGGAGGACTCTCGTCGAGCGGACTGAATATTCTTGAGGCGCGCGATGAACAGCAACAGAAAGAACTCATTGTTAAATGGAGCATCGCCGCGACCCGGGCTAAGCGTCACGTAACAGACGCCCAGCTGAAGTCTTTTTACCGGACTCTAGACGACAAGACGCGAGAGATGCTTGATCAGAAAACGCCGGGCGAGTGGAATCGCGAATTGTTGAAACTCTATCGTCAGCGTTTATTGCGGCAACGCGATTTTCAACTGAACCGCCGCGACGTGCTCGGAGATAAGTTACCGGAAGGCTAGTGGATCAGTTGAGGCTCAAGGATTGGATTAGCCGCTTTGACGATAGCCACGGTTCCCCGCAGTCGTATGTTCGTAGCTTGGAGCAACCAGCGGTGTGCAATCTCATCGGGTAAACCGGTTCTGCCTGCCTATATTTGGTGCAAATCAGCGCGATTTCGGGAATCAACTGAAACCCGCCCTGCCCTTTGGTCGTCTATAATTTAGGTGAAACCCTTCACTTGAAATTTTTGTACGGGTTTCCGTTTTCAGCCAACGGCTGGCATTTGATAATTAAGCGGTCAAGAGAGAACAGGCATGGCGAGCCGGGGAACAACTCAACGACGCCGGCCCGCGACAAAGCGGCAACAGCGTTCGGTCAAGGTTCAGGATTATCTGAACCGACAACTGGAAAAAACCAGGCGTCAGGTCAAGGTATTCGACCTGGTGGCGTACGGACTCGGGTTGGTCGCTCTGTTGCTGGGCGTCCTTCTTGTTTTGATCGTCGTCGATTCGTGGGTCATTTCATTGACAACGACCGGTCGCTGGGTCTCGTTGGCGTTGTTGTTTGTTGTGACCGCTGCGTATTCGGTCTACTTTATTCTTCCTCTGCTGATTCGTCGCGTGAATCCTCAGTACGCCGCGCAGATGATCGAGCAATCGGAACCCGGGTTCAAAAACCGCCTGTTGAACTATCTGCATCTGCGCGACACCAAAGTGAAAACTCCGGGGGCTGTTCGCGATATTGTTGCGAGGCAGGCAGCGGAAAAACTCGCATCTGTTCCGGAGGAATCGACGGTTGATCGCTCCAGCTTGATCCGGACCGGTTTTCTGCTGGTCGGGATTGTGACAGCGGCGGTGTTGTACACGATGTTTTCGCCGAAGAGTCCTTTTCCCGCGATCGGCCGGATTTTTTCGCCAGCGGCAAAAATCTCGAGTCCATCGATCGTGCAGATCAGCGACGTGACGCCCGGCGATACCGATATCTTTTTCGGTCAACCGCTTGAGGTGACGGCGATGGTGACCGGCGGACACGATCCTCGCGATGTCAAAATAATCTACTCCAGTGACGATGGTCAGTTGCTGGATCAGGAAATGCAGATGACTGCGACGGGCGCGTCCAGCTACCGGGCACGACTGACGACAGACGGTGCCGGGGTGCAGCAGTCGCTTTCGTATCGAGTCGTTGCGCGCGACGGCACTTCGCCGGACTATGCCGTCAGAGTTCGAGCAAATCCTACGATCAGCATTCAATCCGTTTTGATTCAGCCTCCCGACTACACGAAACTCCCCGAACGAACGATCAACGGGCAGGGAGTGGTTCAGGTCATCGAGGGAACCGCGATCACGGTGCAGGCTGTCGCCAATCTACCGATTCATGTTGCGAACGTGGAGCTGCTACGGCTCAAGGGACAGCCGGTCCGGGACGAATCCGATCCGATCCGCAGCGAAAACGAAGAGACGGCATTCATTGAAGCGGAATACATGGTCCACCGTACGATTGAAATGGCAGTCGACGATGAAAAGCAGGCGACCGCTCAGTTTGTTGCCGGATTGAATGCGTCCCGCGACCGGCCCGCGTTCACCCATTTCCGTTTGAGCTTTGTCTCAAAAGAGAATGACCGTAGCGAGAACCCGAACGTCTATCCGGTTCGAATCACGCCCGATCTGGCTCCGGAAGTTACAATTATCGATCCGGCCCGCCGTGAGATTTCAATTCCGGTCAACCAGCGTCTGCCGGTTCAAGTGGAAGCAAGCGATCTGGATTTCGACATTAGTGCGATCGATTTGCATGTCGATACTCAGGGTCGAAACGTCCTTGATCCGGACATGAAGAAGACGTTCACTGACGGCAGCCAGCGAGTAAGAGCGCGGTACTTTATTTCGCCTCAGGATCTTGGTCTTGAGGTGGGGGACAAAGCGGTGTTTTTTGCGACCGCTTTGGACAACCGGGTTTCGGTGGCCAGCGGAGCGCCTGATCCGAACATTGCGCGGACGGAAAACTACACCGTTCACATCACGGAGGCTCGTGAACCGACCGTCGAAGAACAACGTCGGCAGAATCCTCAACCGGATCCTGAACAGGACCAGCAGAATCCCGAAACGGAAAATCCGAATCAAGACCAGCGCGGTGGACCGAATGAGCCTGAGAACCAACAGGAGCTGAACGAACGGGAACAGAACGACGACCCTCGTGGAACGAATGATCCGGACGAGCAACAAGACGTCGAGCAACAGCAGAAACCTCGGAACGAGGGAGATCCGCAACAGCAGAATGACGCTGAGCAGGATAGCGCGCAACCGGATGAAGATCAGCAAAGCAGTGCTGAACAAAACGGTGAAAGTGAACCCGGCAATCAGGGCGGCAACGAACAGGATAGTGCCACCGAACAAACGGGATCTGAGCAAGGCGACGGTCAATCGGGATCGCAATCCGGCGACGAAGCGGGGGAACGAGGAACCGAACAAGGAAACGCGGCAGGGTCAGGAGGAACCGGCAGCGAATCGATTGGAGAAAATAACACAGATCAGGGTCAGAAGAGTCAAAACGCGAACGGTGGCTCCAGGAAATCGAATGACGGCGGAACACAACCCGGGCAAACGCAGGCCGGCGATTCGCCAAATCAAGATCCAGGGACACGCGATGAGAATCTCGCAGCGGGTGATATGGAGCAACTTCCCAAAGATGCTTCGGATGGCGAGCGAATACGGGAATTGATGGAGTATCTGGAAGAAAACATGGACGACGCGCAGGCCGATTCAGAAGACCAGCGAAGACAGCAGGCGGATGAATCTGAATCACAGTCTGAGCAACAAGATGGTGATCAGCCAGAGCAGCCAGGTGAACAGCCGGGACAGGAAGGCGGAGATCAACCGGGCCAGGAGGGTGGAGGTCAACCGGGTCAGGAAGGCGGAGAACCAGGACAGGAAGGCGGAGATCAGCCGGGTCAGGAAGGTGGAGAACCAGGACAGGAAGGCGGAGATCAACCGGGTCAGGAAGGTGGAGAACCAGGACAGGAAGGCGGAGATCAACCGGGTCAGGAAGGTGGAGAACCAGGTCAGGAAGGCGGAGAACCAGGACAGGAAGGTGGAGAACCAGGACAGGAAGGCGGAGATCAACCGGGTCAGGAAGGTGGAGAACCAGGACAGGAAGGCGGAGATCAACCGGGACAGGAAGGTGGAGAACCAGGACAGGAAGGCGGAGATCAGCCGGGTCAGGAAGGTGGAGAACCAGGACAGGAAGGCGGAGATCAACCGGGACAGGAAGGTGGAGAACCAGGACAGGAAGGCGGAGATCAACCGGGTCAGGAAGGTGGAGAACCAGGACAGGAAGCCCGTGATCAGCCGGGACAACCTGGTGAAGGTCAGCCCGGTCAGGGAGAATCCGATTCAACTGGCCAGCCATCCGACCGGGAATCGAACGGGAGTTCCTCGACGGAAATGAACGGCGGCTCGACAGGTGGCGCTGGTGTTAGCGGTGATTCGATGCTGCCCGAGGAGCAGGCCAATCTTGAATTCGCAGAGGAAGCAACCGACTTGATCCTGAAAAATTTGAACGAGCAAAAAACCGATCCTGATCCTGAATTGCTTGACCGGCTCAACTACACCGAAAAAGAGCTTGGCGAGTTCGTTGATCGCTGGAATCAGATGAAAGCGGAGGCGGAATCGGGCGACGTGGCGGCTCAGCAGCGCTATCGAGATGCGTTGGAGAGTCTGGGGCTGGTACCGGATAGCAGTTCTGCTCGAGAGATCACGACCGAACGCGATAACACCGGCGGCCATACTCAGGACGCTGCTCGAAGTCAGCCGCCCTCCCAGTTCATCGATCTGTTTAACAAGGTCAAGAAGGATCTCAATCGGAACGACGAGTAGCCCTGGTTTTGCTGATTCCCTGATGGGCCGCCGACGATTTCCAGCTCAACGCGACGGCCGGTTGGTCAAAGCTCAAGACCAGGATTGGCCGTTTGGGCGATCGTCTCGGTCTCGCGAACAACCGTGAACCGGCTGGGTTGTTAAAACGTAGAAACTGGATAGCTGAACCAGGGTTCGTTTGGCGCGCGGGAACAAATATGTCTGTTTTGCCGCGCGGCGGTCGACAACCTGGTAACTTGCATTCAAAATCTACGTAACACTTTCCGGTAACCCCCTCGCGACCGAATCCTATGTCTGAAGAAAATCCAACTGACGAAAATGTCACGGGGCCAGCCGATCCGGACACGCAGGCTGATTCCGGTGACCTCAAATCAGATACGAACGAACAGGAAAACCGGCAGCCCATGATTGAGGCAGACCGGCTTTCCAAATTCTACGGAATCTTTGCCGCATCGCGCGACGTTTCGTTCAAGGTCTATCGTGGCGAAGTCGTTGCGTTCCTGGGTCCCAACGGCGCCGGCAAAAGTACAACGATGAAAATGTTGACGGGCTATCTTTCACCCTCGGAAGGAATCGCACGGATTGCCGGTCATGATATGAACACGGAACGACTGGCTGGTTCGCGAAAGCTCGGATACCTTCCGGAAACCGGGCCGCTTTATCCGGACATGACCCCGTTCAGTTTGCTCGACTTTTTCGCAGAAGCTCGCGGCATGGACAAGAAAACCAAGCTTGCTCAAATCGAAAAGGTGGTCGACCTCTGTGCGCTCGGGAGCGTAATTTACAAACCGATCACTAAGTTATCCAAAGGCTATCGCCAGCGTGTCGGGATGGCTCAGGCATTGATCCACGAACCGGAAGTGTTGATCCTTGACGAGCCGACTTCGGGACTCGATCCGAACCAGATCCGTGGGGTCCGCCAGACGATGCGTCGTTTGGGAAAAGAAAAAACCATCCTGCTTTCGACACACATCCTGCAGGAAGTCGAAGCGATGGCGGACCGCGTCATCATGATTAACGAAGGTCGAAAAGTCTTTGATGGTCCGATTGATCAAATTGACCCCGACGGAAACGGGCTCGATCACGTTTTCGCCGGTTTGACGGGACATGATCCTGTGACGGGAGTCAAACTCGAGCGGGACTTTGGTCAGGATGAGACGGCCCATGAATCAACAAACCCTGAGGAAGCCGACTCCGTTTCCTAAAAACGTCCGGCTCTTCCTGCCATGCGTCCTTTCTGCAGCAAGGACGTACACACGAATCGCGTACTAAAGAAAAATCATGTTCATCGAATTTTGTTTTCTGGTCATCATCGACATCATCTTTGTGTTGGCCGTATTTCTGCTGATGATGCCGCTGCTCCGGCGTCAGGCTGCGTTTGCTGTGATGAAGCGGAATTTCTCGGGCTACTTCAGCAATCCGACCGGCTACGTTTTTCTTTGCATCTTTGTGTTGTTGACTTCGTTCGCCGCATTCTGGCCGCACGAGTTTTTCACAACCAACCTCGCGAATTTTGATCAGCTGAACCGGTTTCTCCCCTACATCATGCTGGTCTTTATTCCCGCGATCACGATGAGCATCTGGGCCGAAGAGCGGCGGCAGGGAACCGACGAACTGTTGCTGACGCTTCCCGCCCGCGATTTCGATATCGTGATCGGAAAATATTTCGCAGCCATCTGGGTGTTCACCGTTTCACTGCTTTTTTCGCAGCTCTCCAACTATGCTGTTCTGCTGGCGATGACTGGCGGCCATCTGGATACGCAGCTGCTGTTTTCGATGTACATGGGCTACTGGTTTATGGGCATTTCGATGCTGTCGATCGGGATGGTCGCTTCATTCCTGACCAACAATCTGACCGTTGGATTTATTTTCGGCGCGGCGTTCAATGCTCCGCTGGCGTTCTTTTCCAACGCGGACGTGATTCTTTCGAGCGGAAAATGGGTGTCACGGCTGTTCGACTGGTCTTTGCTACAAAGGTTCGAACCGTTCGGCCGCGGCCTGGTTGCACTGCCCTCGATTTTTTACTTTCTCGGGATCGTCGTGATCGGAATTTATTTGAGTCTGATTCTGATTGGACGACGCCACTGGCTGGGAGGCCGCGATGGTACGAGCATGTTCTGGCACTATATCCTGCGAGCGGCGTTTCTGGTCGTCACCGTAATTGCCGGAGTTGTCATCGTGCAGTACAGCCCGGCATCCCGTGCCCGGATGGACATCTCAGCGGAGAAAGTCAGCACGCTTTCAGAATCGACGAAGAAACTGCTCGACGAACTGGCTGCCGAAGCGGATCAGGAGAAACCGCCGATCAAAATCGAGGCGTTTATCAGCAACAATATTCCGACTGAGTTTGTTGCGGCCAAATACGACCTCGTTAACCTGCTGCGGGAATTTGATGTTCGCGCAGGAAAACAACTGCAGGTCAGTCTGCATCAGGGGATCGAGCCGTTCAGCCAGGAGGCGATCATAGCGGAGCAGCGCTATGGCATCCGCGCTCGATCGGTCACCAGCCAGTCCCGCGGTGCATTGCGACAGGATCAGGTTGTGATGGGTGTTGCGATTACCAGCGGATTGGAGCAGGTGGTGATCGACTTCTTTCCATCCGGGACGCCGGTCGAGTACGAACTGATGCGCTCGATTGACACGGTCTCGAAATCCGGACGGAAGAAGATCGGAGTCGTCGAAACGGATGCGTTTCCGATGGGAACCCGGTTGACCGCGCAGGATGGAACCTCGGTTCCGATTCCGCGGCTGGAGATCATTCGCGAACTGGAAAAACAATACGACGTGGAACCGGTTTCTGCGGCCAGTCCGATTTCGGTGTGGATAACCGACGAAAACGGCGTACCTCTTACGAGAAGATACGACACGTTGCTGGTGATACAGCCTTCAACAATGACTCCGGGAGAAATGGAAAATCTGATTGGAGCAATCCAGTCCGGCCAGCCAACGGCAATCTTTGAAGACCCGTTTCCGCTTTGGCAAATGTCTGCCGTCCAGGGAGCCCGCCCGCGCAGCGATGGTTTCAAATCCAATGTCTCGGGAACATTTTATCCGCGTATGCTTGATCGTCAGGGCGGTGCGGCAGCGGATATGCAAAAACTCTGGGACGCACTCGATATCAATGTCGAGCGAAACACTGCGACCAATCCACCGCATTCGCTGATCGCGTGGCAACCGGAATCCGAGAACCCGTATCCCCGGGATCCAACGCTAAACATAGAAGAACTGATCATCGTCAGGCAGGAGACGGATGCGTTTCCGGGCAAGTTCGCGGAGCACGCCGCGACGATTGGAATCACTGAACTCAACTTGCAATACGCCGGATTTTTTGCGCCGCTACCGGGCGCAACGCTTGCGATCGAGCCGCTCGTCACATCAGACAAACTGGGTGTAATCAATACGCTGGACTTGCAGGAAACTCGTGGTGATCGGCGCTTGTTGGACACCAAACGCGGCGCGGCAGACGAGACCATGTGGTTCGCTGCGCATATTTTCGGGTCCCGGTTTGTTGATCCGCTTTCCACAGAGGCTGCCAGCATTGAACTGCCGGAGAGTGAAAATTCGGAAACTCGTAACAAGCGGAATACCAATGTGATTTACGTCGCCGACATTGACTTGTTGTCCGACTACTTTGTCAGGCTTAGAAACAACCCGATTCAGGAGGGTGTCGAATATCGAAATCAGAACATGTCTTTCGTGCTCAACGCAATCGACTATCTGTCCGGCGTTGATTCCTTTTTCGAACTAAGAAACCGGAAGTTTCGACACGTGACGCTGCGGGTTGTTGAAGAAGTTATCGAAGCTGCGACGGCAGAAGTCTTCGCGGAACGGCAGAAATTTCTCACCGAAGACAAAATCGAGCGGGAAAAACTGGAAGAGCGGATCCAGCAGGATATTGGAAAACTTTCGGAAAGTTATCTGGCTATGACGAAAAAGATCGAACGAAATGAACCGGTTGACCAGCTGGAATACCAGCGGCTCGAGACAATCCTGAAACAGAAAATCGCCAAACAGCAGCAGGAAGTTGCGGAAAAAAGTCAGTTGCTGGACAACGAACGGCGGAATAAACTTCGCGACATCCAGCTCAGGGCTGAGTCAAAGATTCAGGAAACGCAACGGTTTTTCAAGTTGATGGCTGTTTTGATTCCACCGATTCCTCCGCTGTTGGTCGGGCTGATCGTTTACACCAGACGACGACTTCGCGAACGCGAGGGAATCTCAAAGGCACGCAGATTGAAATAGAAGACCGAAATTCAGCCAATCAAGTCCGCCGCATTGGCAGAGAACAAGCGGTCTTTGACTTTATCCCTGTCGCCTCAACGAATTCCGTTTGAAGGAAAAAAGAAATGAAATCAGGAATTCCTACAACACTTTTGATGGGTCTGGTCGCGCTGGTCTGCGCAGCTTTGGCCGCGTGGTTCTACCCATGGCCCGAAATCGTCTCTGCTGCCGAGATGAAGGACCAGGAGTTGTTCGAAGAGTATGTTCCCGAAGATGTCAGCTGGATTGAAGTTGTCCGCTTCAACGGTGAACTCGGAGAGCCGGAAACGATTCGGATTCGCAAACGAAATGACAAGTGGATTCTTCCGGCAAAAAACAACTTTACCGCTGGAAACACGGAACGTATCTCCGAGGCGACGGTGGCGCTGAGAAAACTGGTGATCAATGATGTCAAAGAAGACACGCAGTCGTTTCATATGAAATACGGAGTTGTCGATCCGGGCGAGACGATGACCGAAACCGGTTCCGGATACGGCACTAGAATTACACTTGAGAATCGAGACAACGAATCGATCGCGAGCTTGATTGTTGGCAAACAGGTCAAGAGCACCAGCCAACAGATTCAGCATTACGTGCGCATCCCCGGTCAGTCACCGGTCTTTGTCACAAACTTCGATGCCGACATTTTGAAAGTCGACTTCAGCGACTGGGTCGATACAAACCCTGCCAGATTCGGGCCGCCGAATCGCCTGTTTGAAATCGCTCAGGTCGACAACTATCGAATTGCCAGCGACGCTCTGGCGACCGGTTCGGAACCGCAATATCTGTATAAATCCCGGTTCCGCCCGGCCGACAGGTTGATGCAGATTAAAGCTCCGCTCGAACTGGACGGCGAATTGCATCCCGTTGCTCCGCCTGTCGACGGATCCGATGAGGAGCGTGCCGCAGCTGAGCAAATGTTCGGGCTGCTTAGCAATGCGGGGTGGGCGTCGCAGGGGAGTTCAGGATTGAAAACGATACTGATCATGGACTTCAACGTGGTCGACGTGATCAAGAAAGACGACGCGTTGGCAAATGTGCTCCGGTCGGCTGACGCATCCGCGCCCGATGCAGCGTTTCAGGGACTGTATCCTTTCGGGTTTCGAAAATCGGGATTCGGCACGGTGTATTATGAGTTCGAATCGGTCCGTGGCTTGCTGAAGTTCATTACCTCCGAGGGGGTCGTGACGAATTTTCTGATCGGTTCTATCACTGATTCAGCGAGCGGAAACGGTGGTCAGCTCTCCCGCTTCCTGATGCTGGTTGCCGATGTGAATCCCGGCTCGTTCCCCGAAATCGAAAAACCCGAAGACGCCGGGCAGAACAAACAATATTTGCAACTGGTTGCCGAGCAAAAGAAGCGGCGCGAAAATGCAGGCCAGATCGCCGCCGACTTGAACCGCGAATTCGCCGGCTGGTTTTATGTCATCGATGAAGATACAGCCGGACGTTTCGTTCCCGACCTTGAGATTCCCAAAGAGTGGATTCAAGTTCAGCCAGCTGATGAAGATGCCGGAGATGAAAATGTGGCCTACGACGATGCGGCAGATAACGATACAGCTGGTGACGATGGCAAGGATGAAGATAGCAGCGACAAGTCCGACGCGGGCAATCCGAACGACCCGAACCCTGGTTCGGCAAGCGAATCCGACGAGCCAGGCGAAACTGAAAACACGGAGAGCGACGGATCTTGATTAGGAAACCCGCAGCGTGAGCAAGGGACGCGGGGTCAAAGACCACGCATGCAAAAAGAAACCCGCAGCGTGAGCAAGGGACGCGGGGTCAAAGACCACGCATGCAAAAAGAAACCCGCAGCGTGAGCAAGGGACGCGGGGTCAAAGACTACGCCATCGAAAGCGGATCGGGTATCCTTTCCTTCACCTGTGAGTCGTTACGATTCCTCAGCAATCAGAACTTTACTCCGGCCACAACAAACGAACACCCAACCAATTCCAGTATCGTCATGACGCTCGAGTACAACTTCGACGGTATCGTCGGCCCAACGCATAACTTTTCCGGTTTATCCTACGGCAACGTCGCTTCAACCAGCCACGGTCATTCAGTCTCTTCACCGCGATCGGCAGCATTGCAGGGGCTGGAGAAAATGCGAACCGTTTCGCAGCTGGGAATTGCCCAGGCAGTGCTTCCGCCGCTCCATCGACCCAGTCTGGACTTTCTTCGGAGAATCGGATTCACGGGTACCGATGCCGAGGTGGTTCATGCCGCGCATACGCATGATCCGGTGTTGCTGGCCGTCGGGTACAGCGCATCGAGCATGTGGACCGCCAACGCAGCAACGGTTTCCCCTTCCGCCGATTGCGAAGACGGGCGGCTGCACCTGACACCGGCAAATCTTTCCAGCACGCTGCATCGCGCGATCGAGCCGCCGTCCACCACTCGCATTCTCCGGGCAATTTTCTCCAATGCGGCACAATTCACCGTTCACGATCCGCTGCTCGCATCGATGTCTCTATCCGATGAAGGAGCCGCCAATCACACCCGGCTCACAGCGGATCATTCACGCCCGGGTTTGGAGCTGTTTGTCTACGGCCGCGAAGCTCTGAATTCATCTGTAGATTCACCGAAGAAATTCCCGGCCCGACAGACTCTGGAATCGTGTCAGGCCGTTGCCCGCCGGCATGGACTCAATCCGGACAATACGATTTATGTTCAACAGACTCCCGCCGCGATCGATGCCGGAGTCTTTCACAACGACGTGATTTCCGTCGGCAACGCAAATGTGTTGCTCTGTCATGATCAAGCGTTTGTTGATCAGCCGCAGTTTCTCGGCCGGATGAGCGAGCGGTTTGAGTCGTTGTTCGGTGAGCAGTTGTTTGTAGTCGAGTTTTCCAGTTCCGAGATTCCGCTGGCTGATGTTGTCAGCAGTTATCTGTTCAACAGCCAGTTGCTTTCGCGCAGGGATGGCGGAATGACGCTGGTCTGTCCGATGGACTGCAAGAAAAACGAGCATGCGTTTGCCTGCACGCAACGGTTGATTGCTGATGAGAATCCGGTCGATTCGGTTGAGTTTCTTGATCTACGTCAAAGCATGAACAACGGCGGTGGCCCCGCCTGTTTGCGGTTGCGGGTGGTTTTGAACGAGGCGCAGCAACAGGCCGTCCATCAGGGCGTGATCTTTACCGAGTCGCTTTACACGCGGCTTGTCGATTGGGTGCAAACCTATTATCGGGAACAATTGTCGCCCGACGACCTGGCCGATCCGGCTCTGGTCGCTGAAACCCGCGCGGCCATGACGGCGCTGGCGGGAATTCTTGAGCTACCGGTCGATGTGCTGGTGGATGCCTGAAGCGATTTGTCAGCTCCATTTGCCACGGTTGGTGCAAAACAGACGGCTTTTCCGAAAAAGCGAAGTACTTCGCCTTTTCTTGCTTGCAGGGCGGCAAGCATGGTTTTTACGCAAGAGGCTTCGCCACACCTTCGGTGTTTGTTCAGGCCTCGCTCTGTTGGTAAAATCCATCGTTGTTCAAACCGCCCATCCATGGTTGGGGCGGTGACGTAAAAACCTTCCGTTGGCGACGCTAGCGAGGAGTCGTCTCGATCAGGGCCGTCAATCGTCGAATTCCCGATTTGATCTGTCCGGGCGTTGCGCTGGCGAATCCGAAGATCAATCCGTTTCGTAGACGCGGCGAACTGTTGGTGTAGAAAAATCTTGAGACGGCTTTCAATACGATGCCGTTTTTCCCGGCCCGTTCAACGATCGGCTCGTCCGCGCGGTTGTCCCGCCACAGTGCCGTGCAATGCAGGCCGGCGTCCGAACCGACGATCCGCAACAGAAGCCCGAGATTCTGCTCGATACTCTCAACCAGTGTCGTTCGCCGCTGTTCGTGGATCGTTCGCATTCGTCTCAGGTGCCGGGCAAAGTTGCCCTGTTCGATGAAGTCGGCCAGAATTTGCTGATCCACTGTCGATGCGGGGCGTCCGACCAGCGACATTGCTTTGCGAAAAAGATCCACCATGCCCGGCGGAACGATCGCGTAACCGATACTGAGCGAAGGAAAAATTACTTTGCTGAAACTTCCGACGTAGATCGTCCGCCCTGCCCGATCGAGTCCCTGTAGTGCCGGGATCGGTCGTTGCGCATAGCGGTATTCGCTGTCGTAGTCATCCTCGAAAATCAAGCCGCCTGTTTTCTCGGCCCATTCAACCAACTGCATCCGCCGCTCGATTGAAAGTGTTACGCCCATCGGAAACTGGTGTGAGGGCGTGACGTAGGCAATTCGCGCATTCGAAAACTTATCAACCGCCTGTTCGACAATCATCCCGTTGTCATCAACGGGGACGGGCACGATTCGCGCGCCAGCTGCCTTAAACCCCGCGCGGGCGCGCCGGTAGCCCGGGTCTTCGAACAGAACACGGTCGCCCGGATCGGTTGCAATCCGCGCAACGACGTCCACGGCCTGCTGAGTTCCACTGACGATCATCACCTGCGATTCGTCACAGCGAACACCGCGAAAAGCGCGCACATAGCCAGCGATCGCTTTCCGCAGCGGCAGATATCCGGCCGGGTCGCCATAGGTCAGGTCGCTTTCAGAAACCTGTTTCCAGCGCCGCCGGCAAAGACGCGACCAGACGTCAATTGGAAACTCATCCAATGCCGGAACTCCGGCGCGAAACGGTTTGGCGTCAACCGGAAAGTCGCTGTCGTCCGGGTACGCTTTTTCGAAGTCCCGGCCCCGGTTGGAAAATAGTTTTCGCGGCAGTTCTTCGGTCGGCGTCAGCGGATCATATTTCGGTGGCCTGAACTTGACGAGCTGGCGTTCTTCGGGCAGGTGTTCACTGACATAGGTCCCCCGACCTACGCTGCCGTTGAGATACCCTTCGGCGGTCAACTGGTCAAACGCGTTGACGACGGTCATTCGTGAAACACCGAGGTCCGTCGCGAAACTGCGAGTCGATGGCAACCGGTGCCCGCGCGAAAGCTGACCTGACAAGATCGCGTTCCGCAGTGCTTCGTAGAATTGCTGGACGAGCGATGTTTTCTTGCGTCGATCGAGCCGGATGAAACCGAGTTCCAGAAAAGCGATCGTTCGGGTCATGGAACAAACTCCTGCCTGAGTAAATTGGCCTGTTGAAGGCAGTTTTTATTGGACTGGTTGTGTTTGCAATTATTGGTTATTTACGTTAGTCCAATGTATGAGCATACTATGAGTCCGGGCTAACAATCAAGTACCATTTTCCGTTTTGCGGGTTTGCAAAAGGGCGTTAGTGAGGGCGTGGTCTTTGACCCCGCGCCCCTTGCTCACGCTGCGGGTTTCCTTTTCCATGGTCTTCGACGATGCGGCCCTTGCTCACGCGGCGGGTTTCCTTTTCCATGGTCTTCGACGATGCGGCCCTTGCTCACGCAGCGGGTTTCCTTTTCCATGGTCTTCGACGATGCGGCCCTTGCTCACGCGGCGGGTTTCCTTTTCCATGGTCTTCGACGATGCGGCCCTTGCTCACGCGGCGGGTTTCCTTTTCCATGGTCTTTGACGCCGCGCCCCTTGCTCACGCAGCGGGTTTCCTTTTCCATGGTCTGCGACGATGCGGCCCTTGCTCACGCGGCGGGTTTCCTGTTCCATGGTCTTCGACGATGCGGCCCTTGCTCACGCAGCGGGTTTCCTTTTCCATGGTCTTCGACGATGCGGCCCTTGCTCACGCGGCGGGTTTCCTTTTCCATGGTCTGCGACGATGCGGCCCTTGCTCACGCGGCGGGTTTCCTGTTCCATGGTCTTCGACGATGCGGCCCTTGCTCACGCGGCGGGTTTCCTGTTCCATGGTCTTCGACGATGCGGCCCTTGCTCACGCAGCGGGTTTCCTGTTCCATGGTCTTCGACGATGCGGCCCTTGCTCACGCGGCGGGTTTCCTTTTCCATGGTCTTCGACGATGCGGCCCTTGCTCACGCGGCGGGTTTCCTTTTCCATGGTCTTCGACGATGCGGCCCTTGCTCACGCGGCGGGTTTCCTTTTCCATGGTCTTCGACGATGCGGCCCTTGCTCACGCGGCGGGTTTCCATTTGCCTGAACAACTCATTTGTTACCTTTGATAAGCGCCACCGTTGACGGCATGATCACCTACCAAGTCAATGCAAAACTGGATCTGACAGCCACGATCGAGATGTATCGCCGATCGGGACTGCGGCGCCCGGTAGAAGATACGGCGCGAATGAAAGCCATGCTGGACAATTCGAATCTGGTCATCACTGCTTATACCGACGACCGGATTGTTGGGATCGCGAGGTGTCTGACAGACGTTGGCTGGGTTTGTTATCTCGCCGATCTTGCTGTTGATCGGGAATTTCAACGAACGGGCGTTGGGCAGGAACTGGTCAAGCGGGTCCGGGACCCAAACGGATCGCAGTGTCAGTTGCTGCTTCTCTCTACAGCGGAAGCGATGGACTATTATACAAAACTCGGTTTCGCAAAACTCGACAACGCTTTCGCAATTGAAAGGTTGGAGTGAGGGAATAGCGAGCTTACGCATCGCTCTGACGTGCAACGCCGCGCTGCCCGTGGTAGATTGTCCGGCTGGGAAAATTCCAGACCGGCCTTCGAGAGTTGAGAGCCATTCATGGGCGACGCATCCGAACGAGACAGAACAGCCGGAACGTACTGGCGAAACAATCTGATCCTCGTTTCAATTCTGCTGACGATCTGGTTTGTCGTTGCATTTGTACTCAGCATTTTCTTCATCGAAGAACTCAATCAGATTTTGATCGGCAAGATCGGACTCGGGTTCTGGATGGCTCAGCAAGGTTCGATTTTCGTATTTGTGTTTCTGGTTCTGGCCTACGCTCTGGTGATGGACCGACTCGACAAAGCTGTGGAACACGAACGCATCGGAGGCGGCAAATGACTGAACTCTCGCAGTTGAGTTTGCCTCTGTTGGCTGCGATGGACCAAACGAGTGCATGGACCTGGACATTCGTCGGATTAACATTCGTGTTGTATCTAGTCATCGGCTGGCGCAGCCGGGTTCGCGAAACGGCGGGCTTCTACGTTGCCGGGCAGGGCGTTCCGGCAATCGCCAACGGCGCCGCGACCGCTGCCGACTGGATGAGCGCAGCATCATTTATCAGCATGGCCGGGCTGATTAGTTTTTCGGGCAGCGATGGTTCGGTCTATTTGATGGGTTGGACCGGTGGCTACGTTTTGCTCGCGCTGTTGCTCGCACCCTACTTGAGAAAGTTCGGGCATTACACGGTGCCGGATTTTATCGGAGCAAGATACTACAGCGAAACCGCGCGAGTTGTCGCTGCTGTCTGCGCAATATTTATTTCGCTGACCTACGTCGCCGGGCAGATGAAAGGCGTCGGGATCGTGTTTTCCCGATTTCTCGAAGTTGACCTGGTCTGGGGTGTGATTATTGGAATGGCGATCGTTGCGTTTTTTGCTGTGCTCGGCGGTATGAAAGGGATCACCTGGACGCAGGTTGCGCAGTATTTCATTCTCATCATCGCGTTTATTATTCCAGCCGTTGCGATCTCTCATCAGCTGACCGGCGACTGGATTCCGCAGTCGGCGTTTGTGACCAGTGAAATTCCGCAGAAACTGGACCAGATCCTGATTGATCTCGGGCACGGCGCGAACTATACCGATCCGTTCGGGAAGTTTTCGAAACTGAACGTGTTCTGCATCACTGCTGCGCTGATGTTTGGCACTGCCGGTTTGCCGCATGTGATTGTTCGGTTCTACACGGTCAAGAATGTGCGTGCGGCACGTTATTCAGCGGTCTGGGCAATCTTGTTCATTGCAATCCTGTACACAACCGCACCGGCGCTGGGGATGTTTGCGAGATACAATCTGATCACCAGCCTCAACAATTCGCGAATCGAAAACGTCACAATCGAATGGGGCGACGCGGAAAAGCCGGATCAGACGTTCGTTCTTCCAGCTGATCGTGAGGAGGCGATCAAATCAATAGCGTCAGCGAAAAGAGCCGGTGAAGAAAAGAAAGTAACGTACCCGGTAATTTACGGTCTCCGTTCGGCTGACGGCGAAGCTCTGGACTGGGCGACTCGCTGGCAGCGGACAGGGCTGTTGTCGTTTGAAGACTTCGACAACGACGGCAATATTTCACTGGTAATGCTAGACCGCGATGGTGACAAGACGACTGCAAAAACCAGCGAGTCAACGATTGACCGTGACATCATGGTTCTGTCGACGCCCGAGGTTGCATCGCTGCCGCCATGGGTGATCGCTCTGGTAGCTGCCGGTGGATTGGCCGCCGCGCTTTCGACGGCTGCCGGTTTGTTGCTGGTCATCAGTTCATCGCTGGCACACGATCTGTTTGTCCGCTACGTCACACCGAAAGCGAGTGAGGCGAAGAAAGTAATGATCGGCCGGATTGCGATCATCTTCGGAATATTGATTGCTGGCTATTTCGGCGTGAATCCGCCTGGATTCGTTGGCGAAGTCGTCGCGTTCGCATTTGGATTGGCCGCTGCGAGTTTCTTTCCCGTCATATTCCTGGGGATTTTTTCGACGCGAATCAATCGCACCGGAGCAGTGGCCGGAATGATCGTCGGCCTGGCGTTTACGTTTACTTACATCACGTTGTGCACGACACACAAAGTGTTGCCGATGTTTTTCGACGCTCCGTTGCTGCTAGAGAAAGACCATCTGTTCGGGATCAATCCGCAGGGAATCGGAACGCTGGGAATGGTATTGAATTTTGTCGTCACAATTGTGATTTCGCTGATGACGGCTCCGCCACCGAAAGACGTTGTGGATCTGGTTCACAGCGTCCGCAACCCGCACGGCGGCGGTGAAGCGAGTGATCATTAAAGTCTGCCCCATCCTGTACTCAACGGTTTGAAGCGTGACAAATCTTTGAGCTGGTGCGCTGTGAATAATTAATAAGGAACGACAAATAAAGAACCATTGATGAAAGGCAGGCGAGCCTGAACCCTTCCTCTTACCGAACCCTATGCCGTTTGTAATGCTCAGCGAAACTTTGCTTAACACTCTCAATCAAACGTCTGCCGAAGGTTTACCGCCGCGAACTTTTTTCCTGGAATTTGTTCAGCCGTGTTCCGATAAACAACCATTGCACGGATGATTGCACTTTCTCACGGATGGATCGTTTTCAATGCCTCTGTCGCCGGTTGAATTCCGGACGGCAAACAGAGAGGAATGAGATCCATGTCTATCGAATTTCTAAACACCTTTATTGCGTTCAGCTTTATTACTGCCTGGATTTTGATCGGGCAGTTTTCGCTGGTCAAACAATGACGCTCCGGCTTTGATCGGAGCAGAAAAAGGGCCGGTCGTTTTTCTAACGCCGGATGAATTTTCGTTCCCTGATGGCCACCTGAATTTGAGCGGCGTTTTCCTGAACGTCTCCGCTTCAACGATGCGCTGATAGTGCGCGGCCGTTGTCGCTACGACTGACGAGAGAACTAACCGGTCAGAAGTCAGCAGAATTAATCGGACCGTTTTACAAACGTTCCGGACAGGTCAGCTACCCGCCACTGTATGTGGATTCGTCCGTCTGTTAATACAACAGCGACGCCGGGAACCGGCTGATCCAGATCCGGCTTGCATTATGTGAACGGACAATAGTGAACGGCCATGGCCCGTTACGCGGCGTTTGTGTATCCTGATCGCATGCCTTCTACACATGATGATCAAGCATCCGGACCGGCGGACAAGCCAGGCCAGCGACCCGGAAGAAACCGGTCTGCGCGGCCCGATCCACGAACTGGAAAACGTTCCTCCAACCGGCCTCCGCGTCCCGTTTACTATCCGCAACCGCGACGAATCTGGTTGCCCGCAATTCTGTTTATTCTGACCGGTCTTTCAACATTCTGGGTGGGGGCCAACAGCTGGCTACCGTTGCAGATCGACTACTCGGGTCTGTGGACGGGCGAGCTGACAAATATGCGGCAGGCGATCATCGCACATTGGCCTGAGGGCCTGATGTATATGTTCGCGGTGCTGTTGACCCTGATGCTGCATGAGATGGGCCATTTCATCGCAACTGTTTATTACCGTGTACCTGCGTCGTTTCCCTTTTTTCTGCCATTTCCATTCAACCCGATCGGAACGCTCGGGGCGGTGATTGGAATGAATGGAAATCTGGCAGACCGCAGGCAGATTTTTGACATCGGAATTGCCGGACCGCTTGCCGGTCTGGTCGCCGCCATTCCGTTGATGTTTATCGGTATCGCTCAGCTGGACTTAACGACCGAGCCACTGAGCGGCTTCGGTTTTCGCCTTCCCTTAATCATGCACTGGGTCGCCGAGTGGAGCGAAGTCAAAGGCTACGTCGCCGGCGAACCTGTCTGGATCAACCAGCTCAATCCGATTTTCATCGCCGCCTGGGTCGGGATGTTGATCACGGGGCTGAACATGATGCCGGTCGGTCAGCTGGATGGCGGGCACATTACCTACACGCTGTTTGGAAAGGCGGCTCACTTGATCGCCCGTGCAACAATCGTGTTCGCAATTGCATTTATGGTTTACCACCAGAACTTCATGTTGATTATCATGGTCCTGCTCGTGCTGTTGCTGGGAACCAATCATCCGCCGACTCGTGACGACAGCGTCCCGCTCGGACCGTTCCGCTGGGCTTTGGGGCTGGCATCACTTGCGATTCCGATCCTCTGCTTCCCGCCGATGATTTTCAAACTGGTTTACTAGCTAAATTTCATTCCACCAATACAGAAACCATGCCCAAACCAATTTTTCACTCCAGCATCGAAGGCGCGCAACACGGGCCTAAGGGGCTCGAAAATTTCCTCGCGTTCGCAAAACAGTCCGGTGCTGCAGGTGTTCAGCCTTCAAACTACATGCTCGAATGTTCCGAAGACGATTCGTCGTTCAAGTCGGTTCAGGAAATTCGTGAGCAATTCGAAAAGAACGGGCTCAACATCGATGGAATCTCGGCTCATTGTCCGTTCTGGGTTCACACCAGTGCCTGGACCCGAACCAAAAGTGGACACCCGTTTATTCATGGTCCGAATCAGAGTAAATCACCATCAGAGCTTGAGGATTTTTACGAAGACTACCTGCTGCGATTGATGGATCTGTGCGCGGAATTGGGCGTCAAAATCATTCCGATGTTCTGGGGCGTCGCGTTCGGCTGGGAGATGGCAACAGGATACCCCTGGGGATTCTGGAAAGGACCGGGCTTTGATTTGAAGAAAGAAGGTCAGGACCGTTTCATTGAAAAGACCGCGAAACTCCGTGCTCGTGCCAATAGCCTGGGCATCTATCTTGCTCATGAGATACATCCGGGAACCGGAGCCTGCTGTGCCGATGAGTTCAATATGCTCGTCGAAATTTGCGACGATGACAAATGCCTGGCCGTGAACGCCGACCCGTCTCATTGCTGGGAAGGCGAAGACTGGGAGACTCGATTCCTGAAGGTCGGTCCGCGTGTCTACGGTTGTCATGTGAAAAACTTCACGATCCGCAAGAACATCCCGCTTCGAAAAATGGAAGGCGACTGGAAGCGAAGAGCAATGCAGTTCACGGACCTTGCGACCGGCGATTTGAACATGACACGTTACGCCGAGTTGATGATGCACATCGGATATCCGGCGCGCTACTGCAGCGTGATGGGCAGCGAAACCGCGCCGCTGGTCGTCGAAGCCGAGAGCGATTTCCGCGATGGCGACGCCACCAGCGCCGATGGGATCGCCTGGGTTCGCGACAACCTGTGTTTCCCGGTCGCCGAAGGTTCGTTCGAAGACGCGATGGGCGCGTAGGCCGTCGGACTCGTAGTGTTGGCATCCTGCCGACGGGAACCTTTTTATTTTCAGCCACGAATCTCCACGAATTCAAATCACACAATATTCCCGTCGATTCGTGAACCAGCTCACGCAGATCTTCTGTATTGAATATGATTGCTATTTCAGACAATGTTCAAGTCCGCAAAGACGTTCCTTGCGGTACGATCGTGATTAACCGGCCTGATCGGGCCAACGCCTTGTCGCGTGAAATCGTCTCGATGATCCACAGCGCGCTGGAGGATTTCCTGATGGAGACATCGGTTCGGGCTGTGATTCTGACCGGAACGGGTTCCACATTCTGCTCAGGCACCGACCTGCATCAGCTGAAAGAAACATCAGCCGACAAAAGAGCAATGGAAATCTGGCACGCCGACGTGCAGAAAATGGCGGAGTTGATCGAGTACATGCTTCAATACCCGAAACCGCTGCTGGCTGGAGTCGGCGGCGCGGTCGCTGGTACAGGTTGCGCTCTGATGCTTGCCTGCGATCAGGTCATCGCCGCCGAAAGTGCACAGATGAGTTTCCCCGAAGCGCTGCGGGGTTTGAGTCCGGCACTTGCAGCGCCGCTGCTTGCCTTTCGTGTCGGAACGGGAGTTTGTTCGCGCATGATGATCAACGGGCTGCCGATTTCCGCGACTGAGGCACTCAACATCGGAATCTTCCACGAGGTTGTCGGAGACGATTTTGTCTGGGCCCGGTGCAGCGAACTGGGGAAACAGATTGCGGTCGGGGCGCGAGAGTCACACCAGTCAACCAAACAGATGCTCAATGAAACGATCGGCGAGAATCTGACCACTCAGTTGAGCATCGGTGCCGCCCAAACCGCTGCGGCTCGAACGACAGCGGCTGCGAAAGAAGGCATCAACGCGTTCCTCGAAAAACGCGATCCGGATTGGAACTCGTTACATATCAATGAATGACGCCTGCGCGGCTCCGCATCCGTCCTGCAAGATTCGTAGCGTTGGCATCCTGCCACGAGTTGCCCATACAACCGTCGGCAGGATGCCAACACTACCGGTTCGTTGGGTGACAGCATGACCGACGGCAGGATGCCAACACTCCGCCTCAAACCAACGCTACGCCTCGACCATTCAGTCAAAAGCTGAAATTTCGCTCTGTACCCAAAATCGCATTTTTGCGATAACCCGGCATCAATCCCAGGTCACAAGATCCCGGTATCAAGGATGATCCCGTGCGAATTTTCTTTTCCGTTGGCGAACCGAGTGGCGATCTGCACGCAGCTAATCTGATCAAACATCTTCGTGCGAAAGATGCGTCGATCGAATGTGTCGGCTACGGCGGACCGAAAATGGCGGCGGCAGGCTGCGTATTGCATTACGACCTGACTGCATTGGCGGTCATGTTCATCGTCGAAGCCTTAAAAAAAATCCGCACATTTCTGAAACTTGCCAAAGACGCCGAAACCTATTTTCAAAACAACGAAGTCGATGGAGTTGTACTGATCGATTACCCGGGTTTCAACTGGTGGGTCGCCCGCCGCGCGAAACGCAATGGAATCCCGGTTTTTTACTACGGCGTTCCACAAATGTGGGCCTGGGGCGGATGGCGAGTTAAGAAAATTCGCAAGTGGGTTGATCACGTGCTTTGCAAGCTGCCGTTTGAAGTTGACTGGTTTGAGCAACGCGATTGCAAAGCGACCTATGTTGGCCATCCGTTTTTTGACCAGCTTCACTCGCAACAGTTTGACTCCAGGTTCATGGACGGGATCAAACCGGCCGGAACCCGATTGCTGACTCTGCTACCGGGGTCGCGCAACAAGGAAGTCGAAAACCATCTGCCGACACTTTTGCGAGCAGCCTCGATCATTCAACAACAGGTGGCAAACGTGAAAGTCGCTGTGGCGGGTTACAACAGCCGCCAATACAAACGCGCCGCCGAACTGATTGCCGGGCATGAAACCGATAACCCGGAACTCGATGCTGAGCTGTTCCTGGAGCGGACTCCGGAACTGATGAAGTCCGCTGATGCGTGCATTGCCTGCAGCGGATCGGTTTCGCTGGAGTTGATGTTTCATCGCAAGCCAACGGTGATCGTCTATCGGCCCAGCCGGCTGTTCATGTTTCTCCAGCGATTCATGCTGAAAATCAAGTTCATCACGCTGGTTAATTTGATCGGCAGCGACAGGATTCGGCGGACTAAGTGGTCGGTCTATGACCCCGATGCCCCCGGAGCCGAACAGGCGGTGATGCCGGAATACCTCTCGATATCCGACCGCAGTGACAAGATCGCCGCGCATGTCGTCCACTGGTTCAAAGACGAATCAGCTGCAGCAGAGAAAGTCGCATTGATGGACGAACTCTGCAACCGCTATGCAAAGTCAGGTGCAACCGCGAGGGCCGCTGAGTACATCATCTCGGCGCTGAACGACCCGGCTCAATGCACAGACGCGGGACGCAACAATAGACGCGCGGCCTGACAGCAAAGAACATCAAGCGGTCTAATCAAAAGCCCGTGTTGCGCAGCGAAAAAAGGAAACCCGCCGCGTTAACAAGGACGCGCTGGAAACGGGTCTACGTTTTCACACGTTCAACGTAGTCGCCAGTCCGCGTGTCGATGCGGATCACATCGCCTATCTTGATAAAAATCGGTGTCAGGAACTCGCCGCCCGTTCCAACTTTCACCGGCTTGGTCACGTTAGTCGAAGTGTCACCCTTGGCACCGGGTTCGCAATATTCGACTTTCACTTCCACGAAATTCGGCGGTGTCATGATGATCGGGATGTTGTTGAACAGCGTCACCTGGCATTTGAGTCCGTCCGTTAGATAACGCCAGTCCTCGCCGATTTTTTCCGCGTCGAGTTCGTACTGTTCAAAGGTCGTTTTGTGCATGAACACATACGTGTCGCCTTGTTTGTACAGAAACTGAACGTCAGTTTCTTCAATATCCGCCTCTTCAAGCGTATCGCCACCTTTGTAGGTTCGGCTGAGTGTCGTGCCGAGCAGGAGGTTCTTGAGTTTGCATTTGTACATCGCGTTCCCTTTTCCGGGCTTCACGAAGTCCATTTCGGTCATCATGTAAGGCACGCCGTCAATCTGGACTCGAAGGCCTCGGCGAAAGTCACTGGTTTTGTATGCCACGATAGGTCCTGCTACTGTTCTTCTAAAGATATTTGTATGGTTGTTATTTGAGCGGTTTGCAAGTCGCGACTTTCCGATCGGCCGGTCAGAGACTACTTTTAAGGCATGGCAATTTTACCCGGAAACAAGCAGATTGTCCGCGCCGGTTTGAGTTCTTCTGAATTTGACCCGCAAGGTCCCTGGCAGCAGCAAATGAAGTCGGCGATTCGAGACGTCGGGACACTTTGCCGCGCGTTGGGTTTGCCTGAGGAATTCACTCGAACAGCCACTGGAATGGACCCGTTTCCCGTTTTCGTGCCACCGGCGTTCCTGGACCGGATCAAGCCCGGAGACCCGATCGACCCGCTTTTGCGCCAGGTTCTGCCAGTCGCAGCGGAATCGGAGGACGCCGCCGGCTTCGAGGATGATCCGCTGAAGGAATCAGGCTTCAATCCTCAACCGGGGCTTTTGCATAAGTATCGCGGACGCGTCTTATTGGTCATTACAGGTGCCTGCGCGATTCATTGCCGGTATTGTTTTCGAAGACATTTTCCCTACAGCGAAAACTCAGGGTCGCGCGACGACTGGGCCGCAGCAATCGAGAAAATCTCGAAAGACAAGTCGATCGAGGAAGTTCTGCTCAGCGGCGGTGATCCTTTGACGTTGTCCGATGACAGGTTTGCCGATCTGGTTTCCCGTTTAGAGAACATTCCGCATCTTCGCCGGTTGAGAATTCACTCGCGTTTGCCGATTGTGATTCCAACGCGACTGACGGAGCCGCTGATCGATGTGCTGGCCGGAACGCGATTGCAAGTTGTTTTTGTGGCTCATATCAATCATGCCAACGAGATCGACGAGACAGTTCAAGAAAAACTCTCGCGACTGGCGGACACCGGAATCATGCTGCTCAACCAGTCAGTTTTGCTTAAAGGTGTCAACGACAATGCGCCGTCATTGATCGAACTCAGCCGGCGATTGATCGAATGTCGAGTGCTGCCGTACTACCTTCATCAGCTGGATCGCGTTGCAGGTGCAGCGCATTTTGAAGTCCCGGTTGAGCAAGGGCAGGAAATCATTGCAACGCTGCGCGCCGAACTTCCGGGTTATGCAGTCCCGCGCTACGTACAGGAAATTCCGGGCGAACCGAACAAAACCGTTCTGGCATAGTCCAGTTCTGCACCTCCCCATGGGAGGGCCGGACGTAGTCGCGGCCGGGGAGGGTACGAGCAGGGAATAACTATTTAACAATTAATAATGAATAACGAATTGTGAATAGTTAATTATTGAACGCGCAAGCGGCCAAGCTTCAACCTCCCATTGGAGGACGCTTGTGGAGGGTCGAACCCAAGCGATGTTCGTCGTTGGCTGGAAGCCAACGCTACGTCATCATCCGAACAGGTTCGTCAGATACTCCATCGACTCGGCAGATTGAGTCACAACTTCATCAGGCGCCGCCGTCCGGTCGATGGTCAGATAGCCGGAGTAGCTTCGCTGTTCGAGCTCGCCAAGTAACTGCGGCCAATCCACAGTTCCGCGTCCAAGTTGCACTTCCAGTCCGCGCCCCTGAGCCAGATCGCGAACGGCATCGCGAACCCGAAAGTTCATCACATTTTCGCCGAGCAATTTCATCGCGTCGTTCGGCGAAAACCCGTTTATCAATAAATTGCCCGGATCGAAATCGAGTCCGATTGCCATGGTCGGCAGCGCATCGATTAAGTGCTCTAGCTGTTCCGGTGGTTGATCGCCGGTTCCCGCTGCCAGCCATGCCCCAGCGCGATGAGCGTGAACTCCCAGGTCCGTTAGCGCCTGGACCATTGTACTCCAGGCGTTGGATTCGTCGTCTTCGGGTACAGCACCGATCTGATTTACGACGACGCCGCAGCCAAGCTCAAACGCCAGCTTCATCGCTGATTTTGTCCCGTCAATCCGCTGTTCGAGTTGCTCCGGATTTTCGTAGCCGCGCCGAGTGGGATAGTGAATTGAGCAGACCCGGAGCTTTAGATCTTCCAACATTTTCAGCAAATGTCGTACGCCTGTCCGACTGAGTTCGTCCGCACGCAATCCGGTTCGCGCATTGATCTCGACTCCGTCGGCCCCGATTCGCGCGGCAACGACAAGCGCTTCCTTGAACGGCAGGCCGAGCGTTTCGAGCCGGATTCCTTTTTTTAGTTGTAGCATTTTTCGTCGGTATCACAGACTTATGTAGGATGGACATTCCTGTCCGTCATGACAAGTTTCAAGGACGGACAGGAATGTCCATCCTACTCCTCTTCCCGAAGCGTATGATACTTCCATAATCAGGTCCGGCAAAGACTCAGCACATAACCACAACCAACTGCTCATGACAACGATCCAGGATATTTGCGACTTCCTCGAATCATTCGCACCAACTGACCTGGCCGAAAACTGGGACAACGTCGGGCTGATCGTCGGCGACCCCGGTTTGCCGGTAACGAAGATCATGACCTGCCTGACGGTCACTCCACCGAGCGCGGACGAAGCGATTGCGCGCGGAGCTGATCTGATTGTGTCGCATCACCCCCTTCCCTTCCGTCCCTTAAATCGACTGACCACGATCGAAACGCCATCGCAGCTGCTCTGGAAACTGATTCGCGCCGGTGTTTCGATTTACAGTCCCCACACCGGTTTCGATTCGGCGACGTCAGGCATCAATCAACTTCTGGGCGAACGACTCGGTCTTTCCGGATTACGGCCGCTCGTCCCTTCAACCGGGGATTCACCAGTTGAGGCGGAAGCGGAAGTATTGATTGGAGCAGGCAGGCACGGAAGACTGGCCGCCCCGGTTACGATCAGCGCGTTTGCAGAATCGATCAAGAGAAGTTTCGGACTCGACGCAGTCAAAGTGGTGGCAGGCGGAGATGGTTTGGCTACGCCCGTTCAGCATGTCGCCGTCGCCTGCGGAAGCGGTGGTTCATTTCTGAACAAAGCGATCGAAAACGGTTGTGACACATTCGTTACCGGCGAGACAACATTTCACACCTGCCTCGAAGCGCAGGCACGCAACGTTTCGCTAGTCCTGACGGGTCACTATGCAAGTGAACGATTTGCAGTTGAAGTGCTGGCCGACACCCTGGCAGCAGAATTTTCAGGGTTGGAAATCTGGGCCAGCGAAAAAGAGTCCGATCCGGTCAACGTGATCTGAGACACTCAAAAGCAACTCGAAACACGCAAAAAAACGCCCTCACAATCCGCATCAATTAACTTGCGTTGACCCCGCAAAACTTGTACCTAGAATGACGCGATGAAGTTTTCTTTCAACTGCCACTCGGCGAAAAAATATGCAGACCAAATTTCTCACAGCGCTTCCGGTGTACAACGAAGCGTCAACTGTCAACGAGGTGCTCGACGAAGTCGTCCGGCACTGCGACAACGTTCTGGTGATCGATGACGGTTCGACCGACGGCACTGCCGGGTTACTCGCAGCCCGAAATGACATCTCGGTCGTAACGCACGACCCGAACCGGGGCTACGGCGGAGCGCTGGTGACGGCATTTGATTACTCGATCGAAAACGACTTCGACGTTCTGGTTACGATCGATTGCGACGGCCAGCACGAACCACAGCGGATTCAACAGTTCGTTGCCGCCTGTGAGAATACGGGAGCCGATGTCGTTTCCGGCAGTCGGTATCTGAAAGCGTTCAAATCTGACACGCCACCACCTGCACAGCGTCGAAAAATTAATCATGAAGTCACCGCTGTGATCAACAAAAGACTCGGGTTTGACTTGACCGATGCGTTCTGTGGATTCAAGGCATATCGCACCGACGCGTTGGCGAAGCTGGAGTTGAAAGAAACCGGTTACGCGATGCCGCTGGAGTTGTGGGTGCAGGCTGCGTTCCAGAAACTCTCGGTTGTTGAAGTTGCGGTGCCGCTGATCTATCTTGACGAGAGCCGTTCGTTTGGCGGAAATCTTGACGACGGGGCAACTCGCCTGAAGTACTATCTGGAAGTTCTCGACCGCGCCTTTGATGCACTGCCCTCCGACTGTGAAAAACTCCGAGCAGCAAAAACCGGCTGAACCGGCGAACGATTCGAGTCGCAATCCCGGCGAAGACCCGGGCGCACGCGAGAATTCAGGTTCGCCGGATTCAAGTCCACCGCCGGGAAAAATTCTCTACCGCAAACTCAAAGCGCCGGCGGACCATGGCGGTGTACTGATCACTCCAGCGGATATTGACGCGCTGTGGACATCAAATCTTGAAAGTCATCGGGTCATCTCCAACGGAACCGGCCCGCTCGCCGGACTCGCGGAAAAGGCTCAGCGCGAAATTTTGAGAATGGCGGTTTCGTACACGCGACGCTATCGCGATGTTGAGATTGATGAATCCACTTTGAACCAGTCGCGAATCGTGATGTCAGGACATCAGCCCGCATTGTTTCATCCGGGCGTCTGGTTCAAGAATTTTCTGTTGTCGTCAATCGGTCAGCAATTCGGTTGTGTCGCTCTCAATCTGGTCGTCGATAACGATGTCTGTAGTTCTGCATCGGTTCGAGCCCCTTCGTTCGATTCGGACCCGGTCACAATGACGGGGCTGGAGATCGACCAACCGTACGAGCAGATTCCGTTTGAGCTACGAAAAATTCAGGACGAAGAGTTATTTGCGTCGTTTGGTACTCGCGCAGCAAGTGCGATTGCGTCGCTGGTTGGCGATCCGCTTGTCACGAGACTGTGGCCTCATGTTTTGGCATCGCGCGATCCGGAAGACAGATTCGGACATTCGCTGGCAGCGGGACGTCATCGCCAGGAACAGGAATACGGACTCAACACACTGGAAGTCCCGGTCAGTCAGCTGGCGAAGACTCGCGCTTTTGCGACCGTCGCATTCGAAATTTTTTCAAACGCCGCTCGCTACGCCGAAATCTACAACGATTCGCTGTTTCAGTATCGCCGCGTCCACCGGATTCGCAGTCACTCGCATCCGGTCCCTGCTCTAGACGTGAAAGACGACGGTTGGATTGAAGTCCCGTTCTGGATCTGGCAGGAATCCAGTCCGTTTCGCAAGCGGCTATTCGTTCGAAAAAACGTGAGCGGGTTTGACCTATCCGATTTGGAGCACGTTAAGATTCACGTCCCTCGTAAAACTGATCCATGCGAATGGACTGAACGGTTGGGCGAAGGAGTTGCGATTCGTCCACGAGCGCTGGTGCTGACGATGTTTTCCCGGACTCTGCTTAGCCATTTATTTGTTCACGGAATTGGTGGTGCGAAATACGATCAGCTGACGGACGCAATTGCGTTCAGATATTACGGTGTTCAACTTCCCGGCTACCTGACGGCGACTGCAACGATGAAGCTGCCATCGGAATATCAACATCAGGTCCCGGAGCGTATTGCGGACGTGGATCGACAACTCCGTGAGATTGAGTTTCATCCTGAGACCTTGCTGGACGACCAGGCAAGACATTCGGCTGCGGGACCCATTGCCGACAAACGGGAGTGGATCGAAAAAGAAAATGTGCCGGGGACGGATCAGCGCCGACGCCATCGGCGGATTGTTGCCAGCAATCAACAGATGCAGCCGTTGTTAGGTGATCGCCGCAACGCGTTGCAAGACCGGCGCAGTCAACTGGCGCATGAAAAACGCGCGAACCGGATTCTCGGTTCGCGCGAGTTTAGTTTCTGTTTGTTTCCCGAATCGCTACCCGACCAGCTGCGGCGCAGTTTGTAGTTAGCTTGGGCAAGAGCATTTCGGCAATCCCCGCGCGTTAGCAGGGACGAGTGCTTTGACCACGCGTCCCTTGTTAACGCTGCGGGTTTCCCGTTTAGCCGATGTCAGTCTTTCCGTTAATGATCCGTGGCAGTCCATCAACATCCAGCGGGAACATATTCTGGTGCGTCAGGCCCGCATTGACTGCCGTCTCCCGGCTTCGGAAATTCGTCAAAACGAAGACGAGGGTTGCTGAAGATCGTATGCGACCGGTTGTTGGCACCCCGGGACGGGCCGTTGAAAAGAACATTGTAATCCCACCATACCGATCCACGTTCGAATTGCAGGTTGGCTCTCTTTCCATTGCGGGCGACAAGAATGTTGTTGTAAACATTCACGTTGTGAATGCCCTGCCCGCCGTTGCTGAAACACAAGTTGTTTTCAACAAGGATCTTTCCCGGATACAACTGGTTGTTTCCACTCGGGGCGGTCAAGTTCTGAGAGTCGTCGCCTCCGCGACGTTGCGACTGGTAGACCGAAATGCCGCTATGCTGTTCGACGTCATGGAGAGCATTGCGGTAAACCTGATTCCACTCGATCAGCAAATGGTCGGACTGATCGAAAGATATTCCACCGCCGCGGCAGTGATGCACTTTGTTGTTTCGCACGACCACATGGTCGCATCGCCTGAAGCTGAGCCCTTTGGACCGCGGTGCGTCAGTACGCCGGTTGTTTATTTCAAAGTCTTCATGTCAAATCAGTCAACGACCATTTTCGACGTGTGTTAGTGAATTCGCTGTCCTGGAACGGCGCCTGAGTCGGGGCTGAGCAGAAATACATCTTCACCGCCCGGTCCAGAAGCACAAACCATCCCTTCGCTCAGACCGAATTTCATCTGGCGCGGTTTGAGATTGGCGACCATCACGACCAGTCTTCCTTCGAGGTCTTCCGGTTTGTAGGCCGCCTTGATTCCTGCAAACACAGTCTTGCGATTTTCGCCACCGAGGCTGAGCGTCAGTTTGAGAAGCTTGCGGGCCTCTGCAACATGTTCAGCAGTTACGATCCGTGCGACACGCAAATCGACTTTGACAAAGTCGTCGATCGTGCACTCGTCGGCCATCGGTTCAGCGGCCAGCGAGTCGCCGCTGTCGTTGTATTTGTCCGCCGCCGCTGCAGCAGCTTCTCCGGCAACTGCCTCGGCCGCCAGTTCTTTTGTTTCTTCAGTCATCGCTTCAATATCCTTAGGTTCAATTCGTTTCATCATATGTTTGAATTTTGCAACCGGCGTTCCGGTCAACGGTGTTTTCGTGTCGGTCCAGTCTGGGCCCGAGGTGCCGAGCAGCGCGTCCGTTTTCCCAGCCAACCCCGGAAGGACAGGCGTCAGATAAATCACAATCTGGCGGAACAGATTCAATGCAATTGAGCAGACGTCTTGAAGTTCGTCTGCGCGATCAGGATCTTTTTTCATTGTCCAGGGAGCGGCGTTTTCAACAAATCCATTGGCGGAATCCGCCAGTTCCATGATCAACCGCATCGCTTTGTTGTATTCGCACGATTCGTAGGCGTCCGCAATTGAGTCACCCGCCGCTGCCGCGCGTTCAAACAGCCCGCCGTCGTCCGGATAGTTTTTCGCCGTTCCAACTCTCTGGATGAACTTTGCGCTTCGCGAAGCAAGGTTGACGACCTTGCCAACGAGGTCAGAATTCACCTTGCTAATATACTCTTCGAGGTTCAAATCGATGTCGTCCAGCCGCGCGCCCAGTTTCGATGCGTAGAAATATCGCAACGGTTCCGGATCGAGATGCCTGAGCCAGGTCGCGGCTTTGAAAGCGGTTCCTTTTCGCTTCGACATCTTCTCGCCGTTGACGGTGAGGAATCCGTGGATGTGAACTTTTTCTGGTAACGTCAGTCCGGCCGTTTTCAACATGCCGGGCCAGAATAGCGTGTGAAAGTAAATGATGTCTTTTCCGAGAAAGTGGTGAATCTCGGTCTGATCGTTCCGCCACCAGTCGTCCAGATTCTCCCCGTTTTTCTCACACCATTGCCGGGTCGAGGCGATGTAGCCGATCGGAGCATCGAACCAGACGTACCAGAAATTGCCGGGTGAATCGGGAATCTCAAATCCGAAATAGGGAGCGGGTCGGGAGATGTCCCAGTCGCGAAGTGGTTTGGCACCTTCTTCGGACTCAGGGTCGCCAAGAAAGTGACCTTTGAGATAGTTCGCAACCTCGGATTGAAGATGGCCGCCGTTTTGAGTCCACTCGCGCAGGAAATCGTGAAGCTGTTCGAGCTCGATAAACAGATGCCGCGCGGTTCGGACTTCGGGAGTCATGCCGGAGAGTTCGCTGACCGGATCGATCAGTTCGACCGGTGAATAAGTGCATCCGCAATTGGCGCAGTTGTCACCTGCCTGATCCGGCGTCTTGCAGTTCGGACAGGTTCCGCGAACAAAACGATCCGCAAGAAACGTGCCCTGTTCAACGTCAAACAACTGATCGACATCATCTTCTTTCACCAGTCCCGCATCGCGAATCGATTGCCAGATCTCATGGCAATGTTCGCGGTTCTCGCTGCTGTGGGTGCTGCCGTAATTGTCAAAACTGATATTGAAGCCGGCAAAGTCGCGCTGATGTTCCTCGCTCGATTCGGCGATGATCTGTTCCTCGCTGCTGCCTTCCTTGCGCGCACGGATCATGATTGCAGTACCATGAGTGTCATCGGCGCAGACAAACAGGACGCGATGACCGCGCAGGCGCTGGAACCGGACCCAGATATCGGTCTGGATATATTCGACCAGATGCCCGAGGTGAATCGCCCCGTTGGCATACGGCAGAGCCGCAGTGACGAGAATTTTTCGATCGCTCATTATGACCTTGATGATTTCGATGTTTGAAGCAGCGATTTTAGCCCATTAGCCCCGACCGCCCAACGGCACAACAATGACAACGCCGCTCAAAACGGACTCGCGATACCGGATCGACGACACCACGAACATCTTTTCGCCGGGGCTGGTGCTTTTTCCAGAACTGATTCGCCACAACATCGACGAGATGATCAGAATCTCCGGTTCACCCGGCCGGTTGTGCCCGCATTGTAAGACTCACAAGACAGTCGAAGTCACCCGGTTGATGCTTGACGCAGGCATCACGCATCACAAGTGTGCGACGATTGCTGAGGCGGAAATGCTGGCTGGCGCAGGCGTAACAAACATTCTGATCGCCTACCAACTGGTTGGTCCGAACGTCGGCCGACTGCTTCGACTGATGGACAAGTTTCCTTCGGTCAGGTTCGCTACGCTGGTCGATCATCCGGATGTGCTTGAATTATTGTCCTCCGAAGTAAGTGGTGCGGGGCATGAATTCGAACTGCTGTTGGACCTCGATTCGGGCATGTGTCGAACGGGAATTGAGCCGGGGCCGGAAGCGATCGAGTTGTACGAAACGATGGCGACCTCTCCGGGCGTGCGTGAGACCGGCTTGCACTGGTACGACGGACACAATCGTCAAGCGGATCCGGCAGATCGAAAGATTGCGGTTGAGGCAACCTGGTCGCGGCTGACAACGTTTCGCAATCAACTAATGATGACCGGGTTGCTGATCAGCCGGATCGTCACAGGAGGCAGTGGTTCATTCGGCTTCATTGCGGAATTGGGCGAACCGGACATTCAACTGAGTCCGGGAACAGTGACGTTGCATGACGGGCTGCTGGCGGAGTTGTTTCCTGAAATGAATTTCATCCCGGCTCAGGCTCTGCTCACGCGCGTGGTCAGCAATCAACGCGGCGGTTTTCTGACGCTGGACGCCGGTCATAAATCATGCGCTGCCGATCAGCCGGCGGGAAGAAGATTTGACTGGCCTGACTTTCCCGACGGCGAGGAAGCGCATCAAACCGAGGAGCACGTTGTTCTAAAAACATTGCGAGCAAACGAATACCAGCCGGGTGATGCTGTACTGTGTATTCCGCGTCATGCCTGCCCAACCAGCGCCGTTCACAAAGCAGCCACGATTGTTGAGAAAGGAAAGGTAACCGGAACCTGGGAGATCGCCGGACGCGACAGACAACTTTCGATATGACCACGTTCAAACCGAACTGAGAGTTTTCTGCCTCAACTCACTCTTGGGATGTCTCATTAGTCGTTTTGGCGCTAGACTGGAGGGCAACCGTGGCTAACGTCAAAGCGGCTAATCCAAACCCGGGCTGCGGTGGACACTAGCGATCCAGCCATGCCGCGTACAACTCGGGGCGGCGATCGCGAAGGAATAATCGCGCGGCGTGCGATTCGGCAACCATCTGCCGGTCGATATCACAGTAGAGAATTTCGTCAGTCCCCTGCCCCGCAGTTGCAATGACCTTGCCTGCCGGATCACAGACAAACGACTCGCCGCCGAATGTCAGTTTCTCTTCCTTGCCGACTCGATTGCAAAGCGCCGTGAAGTAGCCGTTTTGAAACGCGGCGACCTGCATTTCAGCGTGATAAAGTCCATGTGGCCACTCGCCCAGACAGCCGGCCTGGGGAACCACCACGATCTCGGCGCCGCCAACTGCCAGAGCCCGCATGTATTCAGGGTAGTGGCGGTCATCGCAGATCGCAACTCCTATTTTCCCGTATCGTGTGTCATAAACCGGCGATCCGTGGTCGCCCGGGGCATAGTAACCCTGTTCGTGAAAACACTCGTACTCGGTGATATGTATCATCCGGGTAGTTCCAAGGAGCGATCCGTCGGCGTCGATCACGGGAGAGGTGTCGTATGCCCGGTCACCGTCGCGCTCGAACAAATTTGGAACGATTACGATTTCCAGTTCGCGCGCCAGTTTGCAAAACGCTTCGGTTATCGGGCCGGGAATCGTCTCGGAAAGCGACAGGTAGTCGTCATCGGCCGGATTCTGGGGGTAGAACCACTCGATGCCAAGTTCCGGGAACGCGATAATGTTCGCTCCGGATTCTGCAGCGGTTCGAGCAGCAATGAGTCCTCGCTGGAAATTGGATTGCTTGTTTTGCGTCACAGACTGCTGCAAAAGCGCGATTCGTGTCGAGGTCATCCGGTTTCTCTTTTTGGTGACTGCTGCCTGTTTTGCCGCCAGACAACGGGGGATGGGCGGCAAGAGTATGCGGTGATTGTAGTTCAGCCAGTCTCAATTCATAATCCTGCTCATGAAAACAGAACTCATCAATGTTCCATGTTGCGTAGCTCCGTCGTTGGATCCGGCTCGCGTTTGCGTCACGGTTTTCATCGCGATTGCTGTCATGTGTCTCGCATCCTGTTCGCCAAATGCGGAGCCGACCGACTCCAGCAATGAGGCTGAAACGAATGAGGCTGAAACGAGCCCCGAATTATCTGAACTGGAGACACCTGCGGAACCTGCCGTCGCCACGCCTGCGGAGCTTGCAGTCGATGTCTACGTCGCAGCAAGGCTCAGTTTGAAACCCATCAAACAGTGAACTCGCAGGATGTCGAGAATGCAGTCCGGCACATGCTTTGTGCATCTCACGTTGAAGGGCTTGATGAAGCAAGAAAAAAGCTGATCCCGATTCAGTTTGACTCACGAGTCCCGATGGATGAAATTTACGAACTGTTTGCCGGGCGTATGGATTCGGAACAGGTCCAAGCCGCAGCGCTTGCCCCGACTCGGACCGATGAGCAACAGCAGACTCAGATCTACTACGCCAATCTCTATATTGCGCTGTTCTAAGAGATGACTGACGAGCCGCGTAAATGCAGGGAGCATCTTGAGGTCGCAGTTGAAGCCAACCCTTTTGAGAATGAGGTCCTGAGGGGGCAAATCGCCCGGATTCATTTGGACTCACTGAGTACCTTAGAAGACGATTGAACCTGTGGAGTCACAACTCGGCGGCATTTTCGAAGGCGGGCGAGTGGAGCCACGCGCGCGCAAAGAAAGCCCGCGACGAACTGCCGCGAGCTTCCTGAGGTGTGAAGTTGCTTGTGACCACAGCTATCAAAAGCCGCTCGTCAATCCTGTCTGAGTTGCCGGTTTGTGCATTGCCGGTTTCTCCATTGAGGTTGATTCGTCGCAGGGCGCGTCAGTGTTTAAGCTGCTTTTTTTCAGGGGGAGATCGGTGCTCAGCTTAACTCTGTCTTTTGCCCGGTGATCGAGATCGGTAGTAAATCGCCCGGAACGACAGCTCAGCCGGGAAAACCGCGATGCTGATCGTTCCATTTCCTGGTGAGCCGAATTCTGTTGTGTCGAAGTTTGTTGAGGTCATTCCTCGAACACAGAATGCTGCTGCTTGAGAGAATTGTGAGCTAGGGAAACCCGCTTTTAGCGAGCCCCTGTCTTCCGCGAATGCCTGCCATTCTGCCTCCTCACTTTCATAAGGATCGTTTACCAACACTGGTAGAATGTTGCACGCAATTCGAACCTGTGTGGAGCCTTGATCAGAAAATGGACCGGGAATGTCCAATTGATCGTCGTCGTGCTCGTGTGCTGGCGGCTAGCGAAACTTTGCGGCGCGTCAGTTCCTACCGATCGCGACGCGGCCGGCGAAATCCGGTCTTCTGCTCGAATGATGTCTGCTCGACCAAGTGCAGTTCCGGACCAACATTGACCGGAATCGCTGCGGCCTGCTCGGCCAGAATGGTCCGGTCGCCGGCGCGAAGTAACTGACCGGTGGCACGCTTGAGTTCAACCATCGCCAGCGCCTGGTCGGCCTGGCTTTGGACCAGCCGCAACTCGGCCTGTGTCAAACGGGCCTGAGAAGCGAGCATATCTTCGATGTGAAAACTGCCGGCGCGGGGAAGGTCCAGATTCACGTTCAGCCGTTGCCGAATCAGATCAAGCTCTTCAGATGCCTTTTGCATCGCGATCATGTTGCCGGCGACTTCCAGGTTCAGGCGTTGCAGGTTACGTGATGCGATCCGCGATTCTAGCACCACGTTGCCGATGGTTTTTTCAAACTGCTGCTGAAAAATCTCGGACTGTAGTTGGGCGCGGTTGACTTCCGGCCGGTTGTCACGTCCCTTGCCATTATCAGTCGAACGGGAAAGCACCGTCGTCAGCCGCGACACCAAATCGCTGTCGGCAACGTCCTCGTTGATCGTTGCTGAGCGAATGTCGGCAATTGCCTGCATGATTTCAGGGCGGTTTTGTAACGCCAACTGCGTCTGGTGGGGAATGCACACATCGATACAACAGCCCATCATCAAGGGTTCGGTAAGCAACTCTAAACAGTCAGCATCCTGCGACCCGGGCCCGACGGTGAGATTGATCAGCCGATCCTGAGCATTGACCAATTCGAATTCGCTTCGGATGACGTCCGAATGACGCGCGGCGGTCGCCGCTTCGGCTCGTTTTAGCTGGTCGATGTTCTCCTGGATATCCGCGCGTTTCGTCAGCAATTCAACCAGCGATCCTGCCCGAGCCAATGCGCGACGGTGCTGAGCAAGTGTTGCCCGGCAAACGTAAACCTTCCAATAACCGTCGACGACCTCTACCAGATACGATTGCAGTTCTTGAAGGGTACGATCGCTGACCCGTTGCTGGTTGAGCTTCGCGAGCATGACCTTTCCCGAGCGGCTGCCCGGTCCGCGCGGTGGCGGGCTGCAAAAATCGAACACAAGCTGCATGTCAGCCGAATTTCCTGCGGAATTCCAACGCGTTTCGACAAGATCGGTCCAGCTGCAATGTGAGCCGGAAGTTGAATTCAGCTCTTGAAGTGCGGGCTGCAAATTCAGGATCTTGATTTGCGGCGCGTTTTGCATCGCGACGAAGATGATGTCATCCAATGACGTTTTAACCTGCGAGCGGTCAGCAAGCATCGGAGCCTGAATCTCCTCCATCCACCAACCGGGATTTCCCGTTTCAAGCGGTGGTAGTTCGGGTTTCACGGATTTCGAAACTGCGTTGCTGGAAAAAATGTCGGTGCCATCGGTGTTTTCTGTCGCGGTTTCGATCGGTGGGAGTTCAGAAATGGAAGCGAAATCGAACGGACCATCTTCGCCGCTCTCGCTGCCGGGCCCTTCAGACAAACCTGAACTACCCGCAGTCGAATCGCGTGGGCTGAAGATGGCGTCGTCATCAAACGCCGGGGCGGTCGTTTTTTCCGCCCGGAATTTTCCCGAGTAGTTTTGATCCGGATAGTCAGTATACGCAACCTCGATTTCTTCAGAGGACCACTCGACGTTGTTGTTCTGCGCGGCCTTGAGCGGCTGCCCCGGCGTTTTGTATTGGGCCAGAGGTGGTCGTTCAATCCAGTCGGCCAGCTGAGTTTGAGTTTGCTCGGGCGCGACGGGCAATTCCGCGGGCCTGCCGGGTATCCATGCGTAACCAACTACCAGTGTCAACATGATCGTCAGCACACCGGCGAACAGGACGATGTCCGCACTGGCAAAAGACTTTCTGTTGTTCATTTGAGTCTTCCAAAGTGTTTCAATGTTGGCGCAGCAAGCTCGCAATTCGGTTGCGCGGGCCGTGCCTGTTGTACTAATCGTCGGCCATGGCCCGTGTTTGCACGGCCATCGGGCAAATGCGGGCCAGGCAAAATACGGGCCGGATGCCGCCTGCGGAACTTGTGCGGGTTAGATTAAGATTCAGGTTGCTTCGTGGAATTCAATGAAGACAAGCGATCCAGCAAATGGTTCTTCCGGAAATTTAGTGGCTGTTCTGTGAGCGGTTCGGCGCTAGCCGCCGGTTTTGTGGCAATACGTCCATCGCAACCCGACCGGTGGCTGGCGCCATTCCGCTCACAAGTTCGCTCAGACACTAACTCCACGAAGAACCTGGCAAATCACCAATAAAACGATCGAGATCAAACGTGCTGCCACAAATACGAGTCGGAATCGGACATGACACTCACCGCCTTGGTCCGGGCGGACCGCTTCGACTGGGTGGAATTGACATCCCTCATTCGAGTTCCCTTCAGGGCCATAGCGATGCCGATGTGCTACTGCATGCTGTCACCGATGCGTTGCTCGGTGCGGCTGCACTCGGGGACATCGGAGAGCTGTTTCCCGATACAGACTCCGCCAACAAAGATCGCGACTCAGCCGAGATGCTGGCTTTGGCAGCAGAGTCAGTTCGAATGGCGGGCTACGAAGTCGGAAATCTAGACTGTATCGTGTTTGCCGAGCAGCCGAAACTGTCACCCTTCAAGCGGTCGATCGCCGAACGAATCGCCGCGATTTTGAATGTCTCGCCGGATCAAGTGGGGGTCAAAGCGAAAACCGGTGAGGGGGTCGGACAGGTTGGCCATGGTGAGGTGATGTTGGCTCAATGTGTCGCGCTGGTTTATCGTACCGGTTGATCAAAAACAGAAGCGGTGAAAAAACCAGCTCGTTGCGAACGCTGGTTCGAGATATTAGCCGTTGAGCGTTAGCCCCGGTTTATTCCAGGACAAACCGTGGCTGCCGTCAAAAAAAGCAAATATCTCCAACTCGTATTTTTGGCATGGGAAACTGCAGGAGGCAAATGTACGCATCAGTATCGCAAGGGTCTCAACACGTGAATGGTAATCCATGAATTCAGCTGAAAAAGTCCGTGTACTGGGTATCGATCCCGGTTTGAACATCACCGGCTATGGAGTCGTCGATTTTTTTGACAACCGCCCGGTCGTTGTTGAAGCCGGAGTCGTTCGCAGCAAACGTTCGAAAGATCTGACCGAGCGGCTGTGCAGTATCCACGAAGGAATTATCGACGTGCTGGAGACCTTCAAGCCGGACGTCGTCGGTTTGGAGGAACTTTACAGCCACTACGAGCGACCGCAGACGGCGATTATCATGGGCCACGCCCGCGGCGCGATTTGTCTCGCCGTCGGCCAGTACAAACTACCTCTCAAAAGCTATCTGCCGACGCAGGTCAAAAAAGTGCTGACCGGCAACGGACGCGCTTCCAAGGCCCAGGTGCAATTCGCGGTCGAGCGTCAGTTACAACTGGCCGCTCCACCGGAACCGCCGGATGTAGCCGATGCCCTCGCGATCGCCGTGTGCCACTGCTTCCTTTCCTTAACCAACAACCTGACGGGACTTTCGTGATCACAAAACTAACGGGAAAACTGCTGGAAATTGATGATGACGCCGCGACGATCGGCGTCGATCCGTTCGAGTATCAGGTCCTGATTCCGGATTTCACTCGACGCCATTTGCAAATGCTGCTTGGACAGAAAGTCAGTCTCTACACGATTCAGTACATCGATGGCAACGTGCAAAAAGGCGGGCGCATGACGCCTCGATTGATCGGTTTCAACAGCCGCATTGAACGTGAATTCTTTGAACAGTTCTGCTCCGTCGCGGGCGTCGGAGTGAAGAAAGCGTTGAGGGCGATGGTCCGTCCGGTGCAGGATGTCGCACAGGCGATCGAGCAGCAGGATGTCAAAACGCTGACGACTCTTCCAGGGATCGGAGCCAAGATGGCGGAGAAGATCGTTGCCGAGTTGCGCCGCAAAATGGCGAAGTTCGCCCTGATGGTTCCGCGCGGAGCTAACGGCGGTCCCGAGATTGAACTGGAACAGAACATCGTCGAAGAGACGCATCAGATTCTGGTTGAGTTGGGCCACAGCGAAATCGATGCACGGAAACGACTCGAGATGTCGCTTGCTTCGAAAAAGAAATTCAAAGACGTGCAAACGCTCCTGCAGGCAGTCTACGATCAGTCTGAGACGGAATAAACCGGTCGAGTTGAATTTGATTGAAACGCCGCGAAGGAATGAACGCTGTGGCGATAAGAAGGAACAATTCACAATGAACAACAAATTGTGAATAATTAACGAACGCATTCGCAAGCGAATTGAATGGAATTTTCGCAGTGCAGCGAAAAAAGCAGTGCAGCGAAAAAAGCAGTGCAGCGAAAAAAGCAGTGCCGCGAAAAAAGAGGACGAGGCTTCTGACGATCCGAGATGAACCCTGAACCCTGAACCCTGAACCCTGAACCCTGAACCCTGAACCCTGAACCCTGAACCCTGAACCCTGAAAAAACCCGCGCCGGAATTCCGGCGCGGGTTTCAAGCTTGCCTGCTAATCTGATCCGCTTGTTTCCAAACGGGACCTGCCGACTCCTAGAATACGTCGGTCAGGAATTGGTGCCCCCAGTGGTAACGGCGGGAACTGGGGTAGTAGTTGTGCCAGTGGCGGTTGTAAACCGGGATCCGCATTTCCTGCGGGTAGCGGTAGTACATGCTGTCGGCCGATTTGTAGTAATCGTCGCCCCAGTAGTTTTGCGGATAGTAGACGTACGGGTAGTGATAAAAGCGATCGAGGTTGCCGCTGTTCGAACCGCCCCAGGTCGCGCCGTACGCTTTTTCCTGAGCCTGAACGTCGCCAGCCTGATTTGCAAACGCGAACAAGGCAACGCAAATCGCTGCCAACATTAATCGACGAATCATGGGGACTCCTGAAATACGGGCTTCTGAACTTTCGAAGCAGCCTGGTCTTCGCGGGATGTGATGCAGTTGAAATCGTCTGATCGGACGACCGGCATTCAGAGAATATCCGGACCAACCTGAATATTTGTAGAAACCGCGCTATTGTCAGCGGTTCAAGCCGGGTGATAGCCCGGATGAATGTAAAACTGTTCCGGCTGGGTGAACTGTGCGTGCCGGCAGGTGCACATTCCCCGATCAGAAGCGCGCATCGAAAATCGAGGACAACAATCCGCGAATGATTGGAGATTGGCAAAAAGCGATCGCTATTCGCTATTCGTTTTTTCACAGCTGCAGTGTTTACGTTTGATTCGTCACTTCAAATGCCTGGCCGGACGGATAATAGTCCGGCTGTTCGATACAACCTACGATCGTCGCCGCAACATCGTCAGGACTAACACACTGCTCCGCAGGAAAATCTGGAAACAGACTACGCAGCAATGGAGTCTCAACAGCTCCGGGCCGAACAGAACAAACGCGCACGCCGGCTTCAGCTCCTTCCGCCGCAAGTGCCAAAGTAAAAAGATCCAGCCACGCTTTCGAAGCGCCGTAAATGCTGAATCCGGGAAACGGATCAACGGCTGCCAGCGATGACACATTGACCACAGTCCCGGAACCTCGTGACTTCATTTGCGGCCAGAAGTGTCGCGTCAGATAAAACGGACTGCGAATATTCAGGTCCAGGGTCTGCTCAAACGACTCATCCGTCATTTCTTCCAGTGGTGCCAACGGTGCCATCCCGGCATTGTTAACCAGCACATCTACGTGTCCGAAAGAGGCTACTACGTCGCGGGCAAATTGTTGTGTTTGGTTCACGTCACAAAGATCAGCCGCCGCAGAGAAGAAGCGATCTGAGTCGTCTGCCGCAGAGTTTGAATCTGCGAAAGACCCCGCAACAGAAACCAGCTGCTCAATGGCCTGTTCCAGTAACTCGTTTCGACGCCCGCAAATTGCGACGCAGTAGCCAAGAGCAGAAAGGCGTTTCGCGGTTGCAAGTCCGACACCGCTCGACCCGCCCGTGACAACGGCTACTTTAGACCCGGGTTCAACTGTTTTCTTGTCGTTGATTTGGCTCAATGGAATTCCGATATCTTGAGTGGATGTGAACGTTAGTGTTTGCGATGGAGAGAGTTTTCGTCCGCGAAGGAAACCCGCCGCGTTAGCAAGGACAAAACGGGAAACCCGCCGCGTTAGCAAGGACGAAACGGGAAACCCGCCGCGTTAGCAAGGACAAAACGGGAAACCCGCCGCGTTAGCAAGGACAAAACGGGAAACCCGCCGCGTTAGCAAGGACAAAACGGGAAACCCGCCGCGTTAGCAAGGACAAAACGGGAAACCCGCCGCGTTAGCAAGGACAAAACGGGAAACCCGCTGCGTTAGCAAGGACGAAACGGGAAACCCGCCGCGTTAGCAAGGACAAAACGGGAAACCCGCCGCGTTAGCAAGGACAAAACGGGAAACCCGCCGCGTTAGCAAGGACAAAACGGGAAACCCGCCGCGTTAGCAAGGACAAAACGGGAAACCCGCCGCGTTAGCAAGGACAAAACGGGAAACCCGCTGCGGTAGCAAGGACGAAATGTCTCAATAAGGACAATTTTCGCTGCAATTAACCTAACGCGGTCGTCCGCAATTGCCAACTCACTGGCTGGTGAATACAACGATAGTACCGGGGTTTCCGGTCGCTCGTAAAAGAAAATTCAGCAGGTAACAAAATGCCTTCCCATCGTTCACTTGGAATTCTTCCGCCTAAACGCCACATGCAATTCGAGAATGACGGCGAGAGCTATCTCGGCGAAGGGCTTTACTACGAACACGTGGTGACGACTCAAGGTTTCGACCGGACCTACAGCATCATGTACCACCACCGTCCGCCGACTCGGATCGAATCGACGGAGAACGTGGGCACGATGGATCTGACGCCGTATGCGGATCAGGAACTTCGTCATCATCATTTGAAAACGGCGGAGATGAAACGTGGCGGCGACCCGATAACGTCGCGAATACCTCTGTTGTTCAATGAGGACCTGATCAGTTACCGCGTTCGACCTGATCAGCAGCAGTCAGAAATCTATCGCAACGGTGCGGCAGACGAAGTGATTTTCATTCAGCAAGGCAGCGGCTACATCGATACGACCTACGGTCGGCTTCGCTATCGTCGCGGCGATTATGTTGTGATCCCGCGAACGACTAACTATCTGATGGTCAGCGACGACATCTCGAACGAGGATCACATGATTCTCGAATGCAACGCGCCGGTCCGGATACCTAGGCAGTACTTGAATGAGGACGGTCAGCTTTTTCTCGGCACGCCCTACTACGAACGTGACTTTCACAGCCCGACCGAATTGCAGAACATCGACGACGAAACTCCAACGACAATATTGATCAAAGATAAAACGAGATTGACGCGGACTACGATGTCGCACAATCCATTCGATATTGTTGGCTGGGACGGATTTCTTTATCCGTACACATTCAATGCCTGGGACTTTGAGCCACTGACAGGTACGCTTCACCTGCCGCCACCTGTGCAACAGACGTTTGAGATACGCGGATTTGTGATTTGCACGTTCGCACCGCGCTTCCTTGATCATCATCCCAAAGCAGTCAAGGTTCCGTACGTTCACAGCAATGTTGAAGCAGACGAAGTCCTGTTCTACGTGGAGGGCGAATTTGGATCGAGAAAAGGCGTCGAGCCCTGCTCGATGACTTTGCATCCCGGCGGAATTCCTCATGGCCCGCATCCGGGCACGATCATGAAAAGTATGGAAGTCGATTTCACGGCGGAAATGGCGGTCATGTTCGACACGGACCGCCCGTTGTTCCTGACCGAGCAGGCGATGGAAATGGACGATCCGACGTATCCGTTCAGCTGGCTCAGTCCCGACGGCACCGATTCACTTTCGGGCCCGCGGTAAACGCACTGGTCGAACATGAACGCCAATCAAGCGGCGAAAAAACTAACCACGGGTGCATGCGAATGGACACGGATCAACAGTCAGGAATTCGTGTTCATCTGCGGTCAAAATTTACTGACAGGAAAGTCTTGTTTGATCAGGCTGTAGTCCCCTGCCGCGACAAGTCGACGTTACGTATTGGCCCCGGGGAAAGAATGTTAAGCTTGACCGGCCATAGATCTAAGGCTTAAACCACACCAAACACGAGACGAAATCCCTTGAGCAAAACCGAACTTCCCGCCGGCTGGACGCGCGGGCAAATGGCGGACACAGCAATCGACTTGATTCCTGATGGAGCGTCTCTGAATCTGGGAATTGGTATGCCGACACTGATTGCGGAACGGATGGGCCCGTCACGCGATGTCTGGATCCACTCGGAGAACGGCGTGCTCGGAGTCAGCGGTCGACCGACAGCTGAAACCGTCTCGCCAACGCTGATCAATGCCGGCAAGGAAACGATCTCAGTCCGCTCCGGAGCCAGCTACTTCGACAGCGCAACCAGCTTTGGCATGATTCGTGGCGGACACATCGACGTTTGTGTCCTCGGCGCGATGGAAGTTGATGTTGAAGGCAATCTTGCAAACTGGATGATTCCCGGAAAAAAGGTCACGGGGATGGGCGGAGCAATGGATCTGGTTCACGGGGCCGGGCAGGTACTCGTCATGCTCAGCCACCGCTCAAAAAAGGGCGACATCAAACTCCTTGAACGATGCAAACTGCCCCTGACCGGAATGCAGGTGGTGCATCGGATTGTCACCAACCTGGGTGTGTTTACTCCAACTGGAAAACAGTTTTCGGTTGATCGCCTGGCAGATGGCGTGGCAGTTGATGATCTCGGGATTGATAGTGCATTGCTTTGCTGAAGGACAACCTGGCAGGGCGCGAAATCAAAAAAGCTGATCGGAGCCAGCGATCCAACGGAAAACCCAACGATTCGTAACGATCGATGACCGTTCTTCGATGTTTGATACGAATAGCGTTTCGTACTACGAATTCGTAGTGCCATCACAGCTGAAGTACTTTTTCGGGTTTCATTTTGCACAGGTGTAACCCGCGTAGGCCTTGGGCATCTGGATTCTTCACCTTCGGGACCAAGGCCCGTTTGGGTCGATACCGAGCTTTCGCCGGAACTGATTGGTTCATTGCGGAACATGCGACATCTCGATATCGTTTATCTCAATGACGATTCAGAAAATCAGAGAGCGACCAACTCTTTGAAACGGGAACTGCCTCACGCGACCATCATTAACATGGTCAGCGACACAATCCCTCCTCCGATTTCCCTCAAGACTTACGGACCGCGATTCAAGACAGTACACTTCGTCGCACTTGGCATGCTCGTATTTCTTTTTTCAATGCAATCGCTAGAGCTGACTGAGACGCAATGGCGCACTCGTCACAAAAAAGCACAAAGTAACAATTGATACGTTATGTCTGTATTTCTTCTGATCAACCGGACCTTCGGAGAATGACCTCGTGCATCGCGCAATTTTCACAGGCGGACTAAGAACTCCCTTTGGCCGTGCCTTCAAAGGCGTCTACAAAGACACACGGGCGGACGATTTGCTCGTCGAAATACTCAACGCGCAGGAGAAACGCTGCGGCGAACTCTGGAACCTCGGGCCGCAAGATCTTGTGGTCGGCTGCGCCTACCCGGAACACGAACAGGGCTACAACCTTGGACGGATGGCAGCGATCGGTGCCGGACTCGATGTTCCGGGAATGACGGTCAACCGGTTGTGTGCCAGCAGCATGGAAGCCGTTGCGATTGCCGCCGCACGGGTCCGCTCCGGTTGGGGCGATCTGTTTCTGACTGCGGGAATCGAGTCGATGAGTCGCATTCCCCGACGGGGCGCTAATTTTTCCGAATCGGACTCGATCAAACAAACGTACCCGCTGGCCTACGTTCCCAACGGCGAGACGGCGGAAAACGTCGCAGACCGTTACCCGGCCGTAACTCGCGAAACGCAGGAAGATTTTGCGGCGCGTTCACACGAACTTTCTGATAAAGCCTACGCTGACGGTTTCTACTCAAACCAGATCCACCCATTTCTTATCGAACGTGACGAGTTCATTCGAGTTCCCGTCAATCGCGAAAAGATCGCCAGCCTTGCACCGGCATTCAAAGAAACGGGGTCTGTAACAGCTGCCACCAGTTCGCCGCTGACCGACGGAGCGACCAGCGGGTGGGTCGTCAGCTACGAAACAGCAAAGTCTGCAGGGATCAAGTCCGGGATTGAAATTCTCGACTCGATAGCCTCGCACGTGCCGCCGGAATTGATGGGTCTTGGCCCGGTTCCGGCAGTCCGGAGAATATTCGAGCGCAACAGGATCGGACCGGACGACGTTGCCGCGTACGAAATCAACGAGGCGTTTGCGGTTCAGGTTCTGGCCTCAGCTGAGGACCTGAATATCCCGCTCGATCGAATCAACTCTCGCGGCGGAGCATTGGCGCTCGGGCATCCGCTGGGCGCGAGCGGTTTGAGACTGGTGATGACCCTGCACGACCGGCTGGCAGAATCTGGCAATCCGGAAACACTCGGGATTGCAACGCTCTGCGTCGGCGGCGGCCAGGGAATGGCGATGCTGTTCCGACATGTCGCTTTTTGAATTCAGCGTAGCCAGCCAATACACCGGTCCCACCAGTCCTGTTTTTTTCAGCCGTTGGACGATAGCCCGGGTTTTTTCAGCACAATACCGTGGCTAGAGCAAACAAGTTGAGACCAATAACCTGGCTGGAACGATTCGAATGTCCGCCGGCTGGAAACTCACAGTGTGCGAGTTTGGATCAGCGCATAGAAAAAGCCAGCGACTCTGAAGAGCGACAGTACCGTGAGGTGGTCGAGTCGTTGGCTTCTTGTCCTTCCGGAAATTCCGTCGGACCAATGAGGCAAAATAAAGGAGTCCAGTGACGAAGGAGGCAATAGCTTCGGGAGATCAAGATAAGGAAGAAATCTTTCACTGGACTCCAAATCACTACTACCGCAACAAACGTGCCAGAGCGTATATTAGCGAAAACGATTGGAAAACGAAGTTATCATCGAATGGACTCGTCTTAAATCAGGACAGTAGTTTCAGGTTGAGACTTGTTGATGGCGATAACTGAGAGGCTCGCCAACCCGCGACCAAGTCGCCGAAGACAACGGCTAAGGCCGCAGCATAGTCGGCGAAACCCCCGCATCTCGCGAGGACCAGCCTCCGCGATCGATCGGGGTCTGCGGAGGCGGACCGGAATGCATGCGAGCTGAACCGAAAAGACCACTCGAAAGAACTAACTGCTCAGTCCACGGTTTGTGATCCTGTTTAGATCTGCTTGCGTTGCCGATGCTACCAAACACGATTTTTCTTTTGCCCCTGAGTCCTGCCAATTCACCTTCCCCGCTTATTAAAGCATGCGTGTTGCCGCTGGCTAAAAACGTATGCAGTCTGCGCATTTTGGAGGATTGACATCGATTTACTTTCAACAACAATCACGGATCTTGTTTGACTTTGCCGATAATTCCAGTGATCTAGTATTTGCAGGCATGCATTACCTCAACAACACGCTAACACGTACCGCCGTTGAAAAACGCTGCGGACTTGGCTGTTGTATGTATGGTTGTTGCCGCCGTGCAAAAACAGGAGTGCTGCGAAATCGCTGAGCTGGCCAGGCTATGGTTCAAAACATCGAAGCCGCAGGATTCAAACCCTGCGGCTTTTTTCGTTCCGCGCCCGAACTTCAAGCTGTTCCCGAATGACGAGTCCACCCATCAAAGAGCCTTTGTTTCCATCCAAGATGCACCCGACGAACACCAATTTCACTGACGCCCGACTTTTTCAAATCGGACAGCCACCGGCGGCTTCGGCTGTCTCGGAATCCAGTGCGCCTGTCGAGCTTGTCAAATGGATGTTTGCAAAGTTCAGAGGCCAGCCACTAGCACTGACAACATCATTTGGTATGGAGGGATGCGCACTGATCGATATTTGCTCGAAGGCCCTGAGGGAAATCGGCTTAAGCGATCCCGATCACGGCGAAACAAGATTGACCGTTGCCTATATCGATACTGGATTCTTTTTTCCAGAAACTATTAAACTTCGCGACCGGTTGATAGAGAAATATTCTCATTTGAATTTCGTGCGGTGGGCGACGCCGGTTTCAATCGATCAGCAGAAAAAGAATTATGGCGATGGTCTCTGGAAAAACAATCCGAACCAGTGCTGTCACATTCGCAAAGTCGTTCCCATGGTGGAAAACATCGGCGACTTCGGGATCTGGATTACCGGACTTCGACGAACTCAAACCGATCAACGGTCCGACCATCCTGTCATGTCATGGGACTGGCGCTACGAAATTCTGAAATTCTGCCCGCTGGCCAGTTGGACGCGCGCTGACGTCTGGCAATACGTGAAAACCAACGGTGTTCCTTTCAATTCGCTGCATTTGCAAGGGTATCCAAGCATTGGTTGCATTCATTGCACGCGATCGGTACCCGGTTCCACACCGGAATCCGACTCACGAGATGGGCGCTGGGAAGGAAGCGAAAAGACCGAGTGCGGATTGCATTACAACATCTAGCGCTGCTGACGGAACTCCGGGGCGGGACAAAAAAGTTCGACAACAAATCAACGCAGAAACTCAGAAACAAGCCACGACGCAGAAACAAGCATAGAGAAAGACCATGTCAGAAAAACAACAGCCGGAATCAGCCAAACTGTCGAAGGTCGAAATCGCGAAGGTCGCCAGCAAGCTGTTACGCGGAACGATTGATGAAGTTCTGCGAGATCCGTCGCTCGACAAGTTTGAAGCAGATGATCTGCAACTGATCAAATTTCACGGTTCCTACCAGCAGGACGACCGTGATCTGAGAAAATCACGCCGTGCCGAAGGACTTGGCAAGGCATACAGTTTCATGATTCGCGTCACGTTGCCGGCGGGAGAACTGGCCGCCGACCAGTATCTGGCAATTGACCGGATCGCCGACGAGTTCGCCAACGGCACGATTCGGGTAACGACTCGTCAGGCGGTCCAGTTTCACGGCGTCATCAAAGGCAATCTTCGTGAGACGATGCGGCAGATCAACGAAGCGTTAATGACGACGCTTGCCTCCTGCGGCGATGTCTGCCGGAACGTGATGGCCACCGCGCCGCCGTTCACCGACAAGATCCACTCAACCATTCGACTGACTGCTCGCGCTATCGCGGCGGATCTGCGACCTGCCACTCGCGCCTACCACGAAATCTGGATCGATGGCGAACGGGTCATCGACACGAAAGAGGACGAGCCATTTTACGGTGAAAACTATTTGCCGAGAAAATACAAAGTTGGCGTCACGTTGATGAGAGACAACCAGCTGGATATTTTCTCCTACGACGCGGGTTTGATCGGAGTGATTGAAAATGACGAACTGACCGGATTCAATGTCGTCGCAGGTGGCGGACTTGGCATGAGCCATGGTCGCGCCAACACGTTCGCTCAACTCGCCCATAAAATCGGTTTCGTCAAACTTGAAGATGCCGTCACTGTTGTGCGCAATATTGCCTCAGTCTATCGCGACTTCGGCAACAGAACCGAACGGAAACAGGCGCGATTGAAGTATCTCATCAACGAACGCGGAGTCGACTGGTTTATTGAAACGTTGCGTAATCGCTGCGATTTCAAAGTCAATACGTGGCAGGAAATCCCCGAAATCGAACCGGTCGACTGGCTGGGCAAACACCGGCAGAGTGATGAATTCTGGTTTTACGGAGTCTTCATCGAAAACGGCCGGATCAAAGACGACGGTGAATTTCGATTGAAGACAGCATTGAAAACGATCGTGTCTCAATTCGGTGTCGGCGTGACATTGACGGCGCAGCAAAGCCTGCTGTTGACCAAAATTCGTCGAGCCGATTTGCAAGCGATCAAAAAGCTGCTTGCCGATCACGGCGTGATTGCCGTCGAAAAACTCCCGCTCGTGCTTCGGCATTCGATGGCGTGTCCCGCAATGCCGACGTGCGGTCTGGCGGTTTCCGAATCCGAACGGGTGGCCCCGGAATTTGTTCGTGGCCTCGCCGCCGAACTGGAATCGCTGGGAGTCGATCAGATTCCGCTTACATTCAGAATGACCGGTTGTCCAAACGGGTGCGCGCGTCCTTACACGGCAGACATTGCTCTGGTCGGTCGTCGCCCCGGAATTTATCACCTGTTTGTTGGCGGGCGTCTGGCAGGAGACCGGATGTCGGATCTGTTTGCCGCCGACGTAAAAATCGAAGCAGTCATCAAAACACTTCGCCCTCTGCTCCAGCAGTGGGCTGAAAATCGAAAGCCGAACGAAGGACTCGGTGACTTCTATCAACGCGCAATGCGGCATGGTGCGCCGCGCCGGCAACTGACCGGTAAGGAGACAGCGACCATCGATGAATTCAACCTTCAGCTCGTACAGCTGTCTTGATTTTCATTTTCCGCAACAGCAACAACGAACACAAACCAGAAAGCGCACGTGAATCACTTTAGCCAACCCTCACCGTTTGACTCAGCTGGTACTTCCGCCGATTCTCCACCTCTTCCACGAGCTGCCGAAGAAACCCCGGTCGCACGAATGCCGGAGACGTACGCGTGTTCGCTGGTTCTTGCTGCGCATGGTTCACTCGCAACCGAGGCCGCAAACCTTCCGTTCTATGAACTGGCCGGGCAACTACAGCAGTCCGGAGTTTTTTCCGCTGTATGCCCGGCTCTGCTTAATGGCGTTCCTCAAATCAGCGACGTATTTGAAGTCCTGCCCCCGGGCGATGTGATTGTGATCCCGCTAATGACCAGCGAAGGATACTATTCGCAGTCCGTTTTTCCCGAACAGCTTCGAGCCAACGAGAACCTGGATCGGTATCGTGTAATGGTCACGCCTGCCGTTGGAACTCATCCTGTGATCGCGCACGTTGTCAGCAATCGAATTCAAACGCTGGTCAACGTGATGCGGATGAAGCAGGAAGACACCGTGGCAGTCGTTGTTGGCCATGGAACGACGCGGCATCCGAACAGCGGAAAATCAACTGTCAGGTTGCGCGATTCCGTCGAACGTTTTCTCAAAAAGTCTGACTGCCCGATCGACGTGCGCATCGCATTCATCGATCAATCGCCGCACATGCAGGAAGTTGCCGATTCGCTCAGCTGTAAGAATGTGATTGTGATTCCGTTTCTGATCAGCTGTGGCCCGCATGCGACGGATGATGTGCCCGTTGCATTCGGTTTGCCCGGTGGAACGGACGACGGCTACCCTCGCGTCACCACAGTCGACGGTGGAATTCGCATTTGCGATCTGCCGGTTGGGCTCTATCCGGAGATTGCCGACATTTGTCTCGAAATCGCTGCCGACCGGATGGCCGGCCTGCAAACGATCGTAACCGGCGGAGACGAAACTCACTGAACCGTGGCATACGCTTCCAGCTTGTGATTTGAATACAGAAAAAGATGGACACCTTGCACCAGCAGCGCACCAGCAGCGCACCAGCAGCGCACCAGCAAGAAGTTTAAACCATGAATTCAGGCATCGTCCATCTCGTCGGAGCAGGCCCGGGTGATCCCGAGTTGATTACCGTGCGCGGCATGCATCTGATCGAGCGCGCGGACGTCGTGATTCACGATCGTTTGATTTCACCGGAAATTTTGACATGGTGCCGTGCCGGTGCAGAAATCATCGATGTCGGAAAATACCCCGACCACCACCGGATCTCGCAAAAACAGATTAACGATCTGATCGTTGAACGGGCGCAGAACGGTCACGAAGTCGTTCGGCTTAAAGGCGGCGACCCGTTTGTATTTGGTCGGGGAACTGAAGAGCTTGCTGCCTGCCGCACGGCGGAAATTGAATGCCGGATCGTGCCGGGCGTCAGCAGCGCCATTGCTGCTCCTTCAGCCGCAGGCATTCCGGTAACATCGCGAGGCGTTGCCCGGTCGTTCGCCGTGATGACCGGCCAGACCGATCCGACGCTTCCCGAACATGATCCCGATTTTTCCGCGCTTGCAAAAATTGATACCGTGATTTTCCTGATGGGATGTCGCAATCTTCGTGCTTTGACTTCCGCGCTGATAAAAGCTGGACGTGACGGTGGAACGCCGGTCGCCGCGATTGAGCGAGCGACATTGCCCGGTCAGCGCATTGCCAGTGCAACGCTGCGAACCATCGCCGACGTTGTGGATCGTTCTGGAATGTCCAGTCCGATGGTCACAATCATCGGCGAGGTTGCCGCGATGGCTGACGCGGACATTGTAAATTCAGTGCCGCTTGAAATTCAGCACCGGGCGACGCTGCGAACTCATGTTTAGATCTTGGTCCATCATTCATTCGTTTTGGAACGGCGGACAACTGTGACCAACCAAACTAACGCCGTCAACACGCAGACGCCTATTGACGAAAACAGGACATGTTCAAACATCGCTCCCAAAATCAAGGGCTTGAAACCAAGCATTGAAGGCCGAAAAATTTCTTGGTAGACGTTGATCAAGGGAACACTGATAATAGCATCGCTTCGAATAACAGGTCGGAAATGCAAAAGCAGCATCGCCAAAAACACAACCAAAAAGCTCAAGGCAAACACGTGGTGTAACTTTGGTTTGCGCAGTCGGTCTGAATTCTTCGCCGGTGCGTGATAAGGATTATCATTCATCGAAGATTACTCATCAAAAAATGTGAGATTCTTAAAGAAGCCATCAAGAGTTGTCGACAGTAGTTCGCTACCGTTTTCAAATGGCAACTTCAAAAGAATGTTTCCGTAGTCGTCATCTCAAAGACCATGTTCCCGTCAGCGATCCGGCTGCCGAACATGATCCTCAGCCCAGCCAGATCGATGAAGCAACTGCTCGCCTGGCTGGAGCTGGCCGGCAGCAAGGATCACACCTGGAAAAACCGCACCAACACTGGCACATCGACCTTTCCTGCTTGAATCCCGGCGGGACGTTTTACTTCCTGATTCCGGTACTCGACGGCTTCAGTCGTTCCATCGTGCCCGCGCACGATCGAAGAAGCGATGAAACGAGTCACTGATGATGTTGAGCATTACAATAATGTCCGGCTTCACAGTGCGATCGACTACGTGACGCCGGCCGACAAGCTTGCCGGTCGAGCCGGAAAGATCGTAGATGCTCGCGATCGAAAGCTTGAAGAGGCCGGAGAGAATCGTCGCGCGAAGCGACTGGCTGCTCGTTGCAGCGAAGTTGCAGCGAAGTTGCAGCGAAGTTGCAGCGAAGTTGCAGCGAAGTTGCAACCCTGGCGGGTTAGCGATACGTTAAAGAAAGTTGTTTGGAGGACAGGGCTCTGCTGAGGAGCAACCCGAGCGTCAAACAATCGCTGAAAACGGAAGTCGAGCGATGCTTCGGTGTCGCTCACTTCACTTCCGATTTTAGGGCCAATGCGAAAAACCTTCTCCGCAGGATGCGGAGATCTTCGTCAGCAGGAGACTTGTTTTACTTCACTGGCTCAGATTGAAATTCCATTTACTGGGTCTCCTGTTTCGGTGAAAAGTGGGATACGCTTCCAGCTTGTCTCATGCCGGGTGCGGGTAGTTTCCGGTCTGCCATTCGTGCTGAACGCGCGTGGCTCTCTCCAAGAGACAACAAGATCGAACCAGGGTTCGCGCGAGCCGCAAATCAAGTCGATTTCAGTCGTTTTATTTACTGAGGACTCTCCGTTTGCTCTGTTGCCTTCTGTTCAAATATTCCTTTTCATCCCAGCGGGCCCTACTCGGACCACCCGCTTCTCGCAAATTCGCGTCTCCTGTCTAATAAGTCCGCTCTCATTTTCATTCGATAGATTACGGCCTCATGAATTCACGCGATGTACTCGGCGATGGCGGCTTGATTGCTGCCCGAATGAATTCATACGAACATCGTGATGAGCAACTGGAGATGGCGGACGCGGTTGCCGGGGCGATTCGCGCAAAAAAGCATCTGGTCGTTGAAGCGGGAACCGGCGTCGGAAAAAGTTTCGGCTATCTTGTCCCTGCCATCCTATCGCTTGCAGAAAATCAGGAGAGCAAAGAAGGCGGCAAGCGGCGGATCATTGTTTCCACACACACGATCAGCCTCCAGGAACAGCTGATCGAAAAAGACCTGCCGCTGCTCAATGCCGTAATCCCGCTTGAATTTTCGGCAGTCCTGGCCAAGGGTCGCGGCAACTATGTCTCGTTACGCCGGTTGAAGCAGGCGATCGGACGTGCGGACAGTATTTTCAATTCTGAAGACGAGCACTCACAACTTCAACAGCTGCGCATGTGGTCACGCGACACGGTGGACGGCTCGCGCGCGGATCTGAATCTGCGAGTCTTGCCGGGAGTCTGGGATGAAGTTCGCAGCGACAGCAGCAACTGTCTCGGCCGCAAATGTCCGACCTATAAGGACTGTCATTATTTCAAAGCGCGGGCTCGGCTGCAGAACGCAGATATCCTAATCGTGAATCATGCGTTGTTTTTCAGCGATCTTGCGCTGAGGAAACTGGGCGTGAATATTCTCCCGGACTACGACACCGTTATCCTCGACGAAGCGCACACAGTTCAGGATGCTGCCAGTGACCATCTCGGGCTGGGAATCACATCGGGCCAGATCGACTACACGTTGAACAAACTGTACAACGACAAAACGAATAAGGGCTTGCTGGTCCATCATGAAAACCGCGTCGCGCAGAATCTGGTGACCCGGTGTCGGATAGCGGCGGAGGACATGTTCGGAGAAATCGATCAGTGGGCGTGGCACCATCGCGGGGGTCAGGATGCGACAGGCGGCCGGGGTGAGTCGGTTCGGGTGAAGACACCGGAAATCGTCAAAAACCCGTTGTCGCCGGTGCTCGAAGAGTTGAGCCAGGCCGTTCATCAGATGGGCGAAAAGTTCAAGAAGCCAGCCGACAAACAGGACTTCAACTCGAATGCGGATCGTCTGGCGATCATGGCGGCTCAAATTGAAAAGTGGCGGCTGCAACAGATGGAAGGCGGTGTCTACTGGATCGAAACGGTACAAAACCGGTATGGAAGATCGCGGACGAATTTGATGGCGGCTCCGATCGATATCGGGCCGGAGCTGCGTGAAAATCTTTTCAACAAAGTCGATACGTGCATTCTCACCAGCGCGACACTGGCCGTTGGTTCCCGGTCATTTGACTTTTTTCAGCAGCGACTCGGATTGACTCAGGCGAATTCTCTAAAGCTCGGCAGCCCGTTTGACTACCGGTCGCAAGTTCGGCTGATTCTGGTGACGAACATGGCCAATCCGTCAGAGAAGGACTTGCATCAGCGGCAGTGTATCGACGCGATTCGCCGGTACGTCGATCAAACGAACGGGCGTGCATTTGTGTTATTCACCAGTTACGCGTTCCTCCGTCGAGCAGTCAAGGAACTGACTCCGTGGTTGCAGGAAAACGATTACGCCTTGTATTCGCAGGCCGACGGAACCTCACGAACTCAGTTGCTGGAAAAATTCAAAGCGAATCCGCGCGGCGTCCTGTTCGGGACATCCAGTTTCTGGCAGGGCGTGGACGTTCAGGGAGACGCGTTGAAAAACGTGATCATCACCAAGCTGCCGTTCAGTGTGCCCGATCAGCCACTCCTCGAAGCGCGGCTGGATGCGATTCGCAGTGCGGGCGGCAATCCGTTTAACGACTACCAGTTGCCCGAAGCCGTGATCAAGTTCAAACAGGGCTTTGGCCGGTTGATCCGGAGCAAATCGGACACGGGCATCGTCGTGATTCTTGATCCGCGAATCAAGACGAAGCAGTACGGGCGGGTTTTTATTGACTCGTTGCCTGAATGTGATATCGAATTGGAAGCGTTGTAGGGAAAAAAATCCTCCGGCAGATTTGTCCGCACGATTCACTTCCTGTTCGCATCTTCTTGTCCAGGTTTTTTCTGATCATATCGAGCTGAACCTGAAGTCCATCGTCGTAGTAATGGGTTCCGATTCCGTTAACCGTCGTGGGCATCGTGACGTCTCCGCTGGTTTGGGCGCTGGTTTGGGCGCTGGTTTGGGTTTGTATGACGATTCAGGCAAATGCGGGCCGTTGTTTCCTTCTCCTGGCTGAAGCACTCAACTTTAATGATTCTACCGACAATGCTGGCAGCGGTAAGACGCTGCAATTAACGACTCGGCCAGCGGTTGTGAAGCAAGCCGGTTTTCTTCCAAACCTTTTCCCGGGCGGCTGCGTACTGTCAGTCGGTTCAACCCGGAGCAGTTCCGGAAATGGAAATGCCCGAAAAAGGAAACACTATGAAAACCAAGTCGAATCTCAAAATCAATATTCCCGTTGCTGCGGCTGTTTGTGCAGCAATGACACTGGCCGTACCCATGCGGGTTCACGCACAAACTCAGACTCAGCAACAATTGCAACCTCCAGGCTATGCGTCAACGCAGACCGCGCCGGCAATGAGAGTCGGTTTCCGGATGAGTGACTGGAAAACGATTCACGGCACCACACCCGAATCGCAGGAGATGATCACAACGCTTGACCGGCTCGGTTGTGAAGTCAACAGGCAGCGGCATGGAGACCATGAAGACGTTCGCTTCCGTTGTCCCGCATGGCGGTCTATTCCGGTTGATTCAACGCAGCTGGCCGACAGCTGGCAGGAGTGGCTGGCGACGAACAATTTTGAGACGCTGGTTCTCAATCCGACGGCGGACTCACCGATGCCCCGCGTGGCGCTCAGGATGGCCAGATGGAAGACGCTTCACGTGGGCAGCGCAGCCGAAGCGCGGACCGCGCAGGAGATGTACGAGTCGATCGGGTGTGAGGTCTCAGTTGCAAATCATGGCGACCATTTTGACGCGAGTATCCGATGTCCATCGGGCGCAACCATCGCGTTGCCCAATGAACAGGCAGCGCATGTCTGGCAGGACTTTTTGAATGGGGCGGGTTTCGAAACAGCTCACGAACACGTCGGCGAAAATAATCACGACGGGCACAACCATGACGGGCATGATCATAGCGGGCATGATCACGGTGGGCATGATCACGGTGGACATGATCACGGTGGACATGATCACGGTGGAAACGATCATGCAGTTGGATTCCGCGGCCAGGCACGGACCGACTATGCTGCCGCGCCGAGAACGTTTGCAAGCAAACGATTTGCCGGGCAGGCGATTGCAGGCGGGGCGTACCAGAACAACGCCGGTCCTTCGCTTCCGAATTTCGGCCGGCCAAATTTCGCTCAATCCAGTTACTCCCGATCCGGTCACGCGCAGCGCAGTCCTTCACAACCAGGCTACGCTCCAAACGGTTACGCTCAGCAGAACCGCGTTCAGCCAAATGCCGGGCCGGCTGGTTTCAGGCAACCGGGTTACCGGGCGAATTATGGAGCGAATTACCCGGGAGGATTCGGTCCTGCTTCAGGACCTCAAGGCGGCGGAGGGCATTCGGGTTGCGGTCATGCCGGCTGCAATCACTGACCGAACAAAACGCGCATCGAATACGCTCCGCAAAACTTGCGCAAACGAAAACGGGCGGCCGGAAATTCCAGCCGCCCGTTATTTCGTTGTAGTTTTTTTTCACTGCGCACTCACAAACGAGTTGTGTCGTGAACGAACCGGATTCAGCCTAGTGACCGCCCCATCCACCGTGATTGTGTCCGCCACCCCAGTGTCCACCACCACCGTTCCAGTGATTGCCGCCGCCGTAGTAGCCGCCGCCGTCGCCGCCATAGACAGGATCCCAGTGAGTTTGTGTGTGAGGCACTGCGTCAAAGTGATTGCCGTGAGGAATGAGGTCCGTGTGTGTGGTTGTGTGAGGGACATATCCTCCGTAGCCACCATACCCGCCATTGTAAACACCGCCATTGTAAACACCATTGTAACCGCCGTAGTACCCGGGATTGTAGGTCGTGTGTGGAACCGTGTCCCAGTGTGTTTGTGTGTGAGGTACTGCGTGGAGGTGGTTCCCGTGCGGAACCAGATCGGTGTGAGTTGTCGTGTGAGGCACTTGATCGTAGTGCGTGCTCCATTGAGCAGACGAAACTTGAGCAACTGCAAACATCATTGCGATTGCTGCGAGAAATGAAATTGACTTGGCCATTTTAGTTTTCCTGTTGTTTGGATGTGGAGAGGCATTACCGTCCTCCGAATTATAGACGCCTTTTTCAGATGAATCCCCCTAATAAAAGTGCGCTTTTTGAGAATTTTTGGATGCAGGGCAGAAGTAACATTTCACCGGTTCACGCGTTCAGAGCGATGAGCGGTAACGATCGGGCGGGCGCAAAAAAAGAAACGCCTTCGGAAATGAAGGCGTTCTTGTAGTTACTGGTCGATTGACAGCCCCAACTCAGTTTCTCATGTCAGTTTTGCGGGTCAATCGATAGGGATGAACTCAGTCGGATGATGATTCTTCTTCGCTGGTTTCACCTGTTCCGGTTACATCGTCCACGCCGACATCATCGGCGGCGTCACCTTCCTCGCCAGGTTCTTCAGCTCCCATGAATCCTGAGATCAGTTTGTTGAGATCTTTGTAATGGTTTTCGCCATAGGTCAACTCACCGCCAAGATGCCCGGTGTATCCAATTCCACAAGCGAGTACAATGCAGCCGAATTTCCAAAGAACACCGTCTTCCGGGTCTTTGGCCCTTGCTCCGGCAGCGAACAAAGAAAGCAACAATGCAACGGCAGTGCAAATCAGCGACGCAGACCGGTGCCAGAATACGTCATGACTCTGATCAAAGAGGTCATTGATCACTGCGACTGTTCCTTGGTTTTCCATTGGGCTGTACCACCAACCGGTAACGCAAGCCCCGATCGCTCCGATGGTACCGAGCCAGAGACAGTAGTACGCACAGTCGCTCATCACAAAATTGCCGCGCAGTGAAAACAGAGCGAACAGACCGGCGGCAAGCAGCAATCCGATCGGCAGGTGAACAGCCGCCGCATGCAGCGACCCGATCGCGCGATACACGGTTTCGTCTTCTGCTGCGGCTTTTTCCGTCTCATCGGTTGTCGTGTCATCGGTTGTCGTGTCATCGGTTGTCGTGTCATCGGTTGTCGTGTCGTCGGCTGTCGTGTCGTCGGCGATTGTATCGTCCGTTGCATCGGCGGCATCCTGAACGCGAGCAACTTCTGTCAATTTCAGCCCTTCAGGCCAGTCGGCTCCTTGCGTGATCCAGTTGCCGACGGTTTCAATTTGATCCGGAGAAAGAGCATCGTCTTCCTCTTCCGGCGGCATGATCTCTTCTTCACCGATCATGTGCTGATAGACCTCGCTGTTATCCAGATCGCCGCCAGCAATACCCTTCAACGCATCGTTGGCGTTGTCCATTCGGTATCCGCCTTCATCATCCCCATCCTTGTGGCAGCTAACACAGTGCGTTTCAAAGATTGGTTTGATCTGAGTTTCGAAATCAACCGTGGCGTCCTGCTGCAGCATCGCGGGCGCTGCGAAGGAAGTCGAAGTGATCAGCCCGAACAGGACGGCAATGACGGCGGGCAACAACCGGGTGGTTCCAGTCATCCATAACGTATTCAACATTCTCATATCCACAGCTTTGATTGCGACTTTGTAATTATGACTTCGGTTTCCGGAACGTGATCGTTGATTGAGTTGGAAGCACTCAACCATTGCGGCTCATACATCGCAAAACACGGCCCAAGTATGCTAGTCACTATGTCACATGCGGCCAAAACCGGCAACAAGACGTTAGCAAACGAGCTGAATTTTTCGCAGTCCAACACAATGAATGCGGCTTGGCGGGAAATAGGTAACCAAATTCCGGTTCATTCCGGATTCGCATCCAATAAAATCAAAGAGAGAACGAAAGGCGACAAGAGAGTTAAGATGGTTGGACGGGCATTCGATCCAGCCGAATGCGCGAGACGGCTGCACATGCCTGTTTTTTGTGATCTGGGTTCTGGCCGCGACAGCCAACAGCCTCTACAAGATTAATTGTCAAACGCGATTGAAGCAGCGGCTGATCGAACGCGGTTCTTCGGCGGCGGAAATAGAGCAGATCATCCGCGCGGGAGACGAGGTCGAAGGCACGGCGATCAATGTGCCGACCGCACCTGTGAAGACCGGTGCCTACTCGTAGTCGCGTTTAGTTTCAGGTTTTCGGTCCTGGCTGACATTTCATAGCCCAAGGTGCCAAAGCATGCCGCCTAAGATTTCGTCGCAGCCCATGTCCAGTGCCGATCGCTAGTTGCTGCGACCGTTGAATCGTCGAACCCGAGCGACGCAACCAGCCCGCGGATTTCGTCCAGCGTCAGTGCAGCCCATAGCGACTCGCGAAACATCTGCTGCGCATGTGCGTTCTCGTCGCCCGTGTATTGATTCACAATCGCTTCAAGAGTTGGCTCGTCGTCCGGACGCTTCAGATCCCGGACAAACAGAATGCCCTTCTCCCGTGTGACCCGCACCATCTCTTTCAAACAGTCGATGGGTTCGGGAATGTGGTGGATGATGCTGTTGGACATCATTGTATCGAACATTCCAGCCGGAAACCGCATCGCTTTACCGTCCATGTGTGACAGCGTGATTCGCATGTCCAGCGACGCAAACTGCACATTGGCTTTGGCGACATCCAGCATGTGGGTTGCCATATCGATCGCCATCACGCGGCAATGATGATCTTTGCTGCAAAGTTCAATCGGAATCTGTGCGGTGCCGGTGCCCGGGTCGAGTACATCGCCGAGCGAATAATCAGTCGTATCATCCGGATCGTAGTCCCGCTGCTGATCCTCTTCATTGGGCGCGATCCCTTCGGGGCGCACCGTGTGAGCAAACTCAAACAGTTCTTCGACGAACCGGACATTGACTTCTGCGTGATCCATCGCGTCGTAGTCGACGGCTTCCTCACGCGTATCCATCACCTCGGGTTCAGGTACTCGTTCGATGGTCATTTGCATACCTTGTGTCTTGGCCGACTACGCTTCGAGTGATTCAAAATCGCTATCCGAATCGATGTCTTTAAGGTCGTTTTTCATGAGCAAGCCCAGCAGGAACAATATCAACGCCATGACCAGATATCCTAGCGTGTATTGAATAACCGACGAGAACACGGCAGGGTCCTCAAACTTCAGGTTCCACGGAAGGAACATTTTTTCACCGTCGAGCGGCGTATGCATCACTCCAAACAAAACCAGAATTCCGCCGATTGCAAAGTAGAATGAAGCCATCGCCATTCGACGGTCGATAATTTTCGCCAGCGCGGCACTCCAGATGAGACTGGTAATGATAAAACCACCGGCAAGCATCCGCATCATCATGTACAGCCCTTCAAGACGCCCGTCACCGATTGCCTCGGGCAGGTTCAGGCCGACCGTTGCCTTGAGGAACTGGTCAAGATAAATCATGACCAGTTTGGCCATTGCCGGAACGAACGCGATTGCAACGGCAGCGTAATGTCGTTTCGGAGTCGCGTGAAAACTCTGCGCGGTAATCTCCAATCCAATGAAAACAAGGATTGGCAGGATGGCGACTTCGGGAATGTACTGGAAGATGTACATGAAATAGCCAAACAGCCCTGCCCCGCCGACGAACAGAGCCGTGGCAAGCACATAAGCCGATCGAGCGCCCATCGCTTTGTATGCAGGGTGACCGATGTACGGAGTATTCTGAATCACGCCACCACACAGTGCTGCGACGATCGTGGCGAACGCTTCCACGCCGATTACTTTCCGCGTGTCAAAATCATCACCTGCAGACGCTGCGCTTTCGGCGCAGTCGATTCCTCCGATGACGGTCGCGATTGCGAACGGAAGGATGTAGGGCATATAGCCGAGGGCTTCGTTGAACGAGCCCAGCCACCCGAACTGAAATACAATCATCCAGTCGGTCAGGCCGCCACCCGCAAACGCCGGTGGTTCGGGAGGCAACAAAACCATGCCTGATCCCGACTCAATCGCCCGCAAACCGTAGTGAATTGCGCAGCCGACCAACACAGCCGCCAGAGCGCCGGGGATTTTCCAGGGCAATCGGACTCTCGCGATCAGTGTAATCAACACGATGATCATCGCCGCAAAGCCAACGATCGGGCTTTCGGTGATTTTCTGGAATTGAATAAACGCGATCAGCACCAAAGCAATTGCCGCAAGCGACCCCAACAATCCGGCTCGGGGAAACAGGTCGCGCAGCTTTGTCGAAAAGAAAGCGCAGACAATCTTGATCAAGCCCGTCATCAACAGCGCGCAAATACCGATTTTCCAAGCGTGCATCGCAGCGTCCCACTGCATCGTGCTGAGCAATTCCGTCACGGCTGCCGGCGCGTTATCTGCAGCGGCATCAAGCTTCAACTGCTGAATGTTTCGTCCTGCTGCTTCCGCCAGCGCTTCCAGTTTCAAGGAAAAGGCAGGACCAAGGACGAAAAAGACCATGCCGATTGTGCTGGGTGTATCGAGACCCAGTGGCATCGCGGTGACATCGTCCCGGCCTTCGTTCTTTGCCATCCGGAATGCCATCCGGAAATAGAGAAGATCTCCAACCAGAACTCCGATCGCTGTTCCGGGAACCATGTAGGCGAGGGCAAATTCTACAGGGAACCCAAAATTGAAATAGAGCAAGCTGACAGTAAGAACCAATCCGGCAATGTTGTCTAACATCAAGCCAAAGAAGGCGTTTACGTCGCCCGGGCGGGCCCATCGGTATTGATTCTGAGACATAAACGTCCTGTCTGGCATGAAGGTTGCGTTATGAGACTGTTGGGAATTGCCAACGAGTCTAAATCGGCAAAAAATCAGTGTCAAACGACCTGATGTGTCAAACCCCTGAACGATAGTCCTAACAGCAAACGACAAACCTATCTTTTTTCGAGGAGACGTATTCAAGGATTTGCGAGTTTTGAACGAACAAACCCGGTTAGAATACGTAATTAGACATGGATGCCAGAAATCTCGATTTCCACAATAACTTTACGCAGCAGATGGCTGCCAAGACGAACCCTATGACGGACGAGCAACTTCTGCTGGATTATCGCCGATCGGGCGACCGCGAGCTGTACGCTCAGCTGGTCTACCGTTATGAGCGCGAATTGTTCAGCTACCTTCGTCGCTACCTGGGTAATGCAGAAATGGCAGAAGACGTCTTTCAAGCAGCGTTTCTTCAAGTCCATTTGAAGGGCCATCTGTTTGAAGAAGGACGAAGATTTCGACCATGGCTTTACACAATCGCTACCAACGCCGCGATCGATGCTCGAAGAAGAAACAAACGACACAGGATGGTCAGTCTGGATACGCCCCGTGAACAGGACCATGAGGATGTGGGGCGCCTGGTGAATCTGCTGGAAAGCGATCAAACCGGACCCGTAGATGCTGCGATGTCGTCCGAACGCCGCCAGATTGTCCGGGAAAAACTGGACGAACTGCCAGAGATGATGACCGCCGTGATTCACCTGGTTTACTATCAGGGGATGAAGTATCGCGAAGCTGCTGAAGTCCTTGACGTCCCGGTGGGAACCGTAAAGAGCCGCTTGCATTCGGCGATTTCGAAATTGACCGATGTCTGGAACACGACGCAGGTCGATTAACATGCTGCACCCTCCCTTTTTTGGGAGGGTCGGAGCCAAAGCGAAGTGGGAGGGTTTGAATTCGCTGGGCGCGGCGGTAGTTGTGATGGAAAATCCCGCTTCGAGTTCGGGAAGCGTGGTGCGTGAGCAGACGAACGAGAAGACCAACAGATGAATAATGATTGAGTGAATGATCGTGCTTTGAAATTTGTGCATCCAGTTGAGGATGCTTGACCACCTCCACCGATACCTTCCACGAGACTTTTGCTGCTGCCGGATTGCTCTGCTTTTTTGGCAATTTGAAACGCGGCGGAAAAATCGAACCAAGTTTGTCAATGATTGACGGCTTCCGGACCGGTATCCAGGAAAAATCTGGGATCAGAAAAAGTGAAACACCCGTCGCAAGAAGATTTGCTGGGTTACGTGTTAGGAGCATTGGATGCTCAACAACATCGTGAAGTGCAGCAACAAATCGATTCGAATCAGGAGCTTGAAGACCAGTTGTTGCAGATCAAAGCTGCACTTCAACCGCTCGACTACATCGATCGCCCGTCCGGTCCCCCCCCCGGGCTTGCGCGTCGTGCCTGTGAACATGTGGCCACGTTCGAAAAAACCGGTGGTCGCGATTTTGAGCTCTCCGACAATTCTCTAACCAACGCCTGTCCTGAGCGGATGCCCGGGGTTGGTGCAGGTATGGTTCCTGTCCATCCCGAATCTCCGATCGCCGGAACTCGTGACGCGGAATCAAAACCTGATGCGGCTTTTTCGACTGGCACGGGTCTTTCACCGGCGACCGCTGGAAGCAAGTTTTCCGGTGGATGGTCGATGGCGGATATGCTGGTCGGTGTCGCTGTTCTCGCCGTGCTTGCCGGAGTGCTTTTTCCGGCCATCGCCTATTCGCGTTATCAAAGCCGGTTGATGTCATGCCAGAGCAATCTGCAGTCTCTGGGCGTAGCGATGCTTTCCTACAGTTCCAGAGATCCGGATGGCGCGTTTCCAACAATTCCGGATTCAGGCAATCTTTCAGCGAGCGGAATTTACGCACCGATTCTGAAGGAGAGCGGACTGGTCCAGAACGATAGCACATTCCGTTGCCCGGGACTCGCGTCGGACTCGCTGATTTGTATTCCCGGCCGGGAGCAAATTGAAAACGCGAGCGGAACACGGCTCGTATTTCTCAGGCAGACGATGGGCGGCGACTACGGTTACACGCTTGGATTTATGGATGGGCATCAGGTCTGTCATCTGACCAACCTCGGTCGAGCGCACGTGATTCTGTTGTCGGACATGCCGTCGCGATGCCTGGTCGGGCGTCGCAGCGAAAATCACAATGGTCGCGGCCAGAATCTTCTGTTTGAAGACGGACGGGTTGCATTTGTGTCGGGGCATGCGTGGGCGGGCGATCCGATCTTTGAAAATGATCTCGGCCTGGTGGCTCCCGGTGTTTCCGAAAGCGACAACGTGATCGCTCCCAGCCACCTTTCTCCAGGTTACGCAACTCGGGGCCGGTGAGAACAAATCCAGCCTGCTTGTTCAGCGATCACCAGACGAGCCGCGTTAATCCGCAGCTCGTTTTTTGCTAGATTGCCGGGACTCGTATCGGTTTGACGGCTGCAATACGCCGGTTGACCTGTCATCTCTCTGTAAACTGGCACAAGAAAATCAATGTATACACGTCAGGTCCAAAAACAACCAGGCCTACGACCGATGCTGGGAAGCCAGGGAGATCTGGGGCGGGATCGTCAACACAAGCCGGTCATTTGCCAACCAGGTTCTCAGTTTCATTTCGGCACACCATGCGAACGAACCGGTCGAAGAAGGCGTCTTCCGCTGGCAATAGTTCCTCAATTTGCAGAACGCAGTGAATTCATGATTTGGACGACCGTTCCGCTTTCGGTGGTCATTTCGTGGATTTTCTACACAATGGAAGTTGTTGGCGATTCCAGCGAGGATCCGTTCGAGAACTTCGTCAACGATGCTCCGCTCACCGCACTCTGCTGCACGATCGAAATCGACCTTCGCCAGATGTTAGGTGAAACCGATGTGCCTGCCCCAATCCAACCGCAAAACGACATCCTGATATAGTCGAGCTGTCGAATTTTTCGGGTGCATTGAGCCTCCAAGCCCGTCGTGGAAAGTGGACGCCGGCTTCTGAGAGCTGTCTTTCATGATTCGCAAGATGTCGATGCGCAGCCGTCCGCAATCCGGCTCCATTTTTTCAGCGGAATTCCCTATAATTCCCGCACCTTCATTCCCAAACAGCGCATTCCTGAACCGCGAAAGAAGACAATGAGCCCGGCTACTGCAATCCGACTACCGGAACGAAGCGCTGTCCCAGTCGAAGATACCTGGGATCTCTCTAAACTTTTCGCGGGCGACGAGCAGTGGGATGCGGCCTTCGACGAATTCGAATCCAAAATTCCGGGATTCGAATCGTTCAAAAGTAGACTCGGCGATGATGCCGCAACACTTCGCGCCTGTTTGGACTTTGACAGCGAAATTGACCGGCTGGGCGAACGACTCGGAGTTTACGCATATCTGCGAACGACAGAAGACACATCCGACAGTACGTATCAGCGGATGATGGGCCGATTCCAGAACATCGCCACCCGCGCCGGTGAACTTGCCAGCTACATCCGTCCCGAGATCATGGCGATCGACGACGCCACCATGAGCAGCTATATGGAAGCTCCGGAACTTGAGCAATATCGTTTGATGCTTGAACGGATTGTCCGCTTCAAGCCGCACACTCTCAGCGAGAAAGAGGAGCAACTGATTGCGATGCAGGGCGAGATGGCCGGCGCGACATCGCGAATCTTCCGCCAACTGCATGACTCGGACCTCCAGTTCGGCATGGTCACTAACGAGAAAGGCCAGGAAGTTGAGCTCGCCCCCGGCACGTTCTCGCAGTTCCTGATTTCGCCCGACCGCAACGTTCGCAAGACAGCGTTCCACCAGTATTACGAGCAATTTACCGCTCACGAAAATTCTCTTGCTGCAATTCTCAACGGTTCGATCCAGAAAGACGTCTACTACGCCCGCGCCCGAGGCTACGACAGCGCACTCGATCAGGCGCTCTTTGCGGACAACGTGCCGATATCGGTTTACGACAATCTAATCAGCAGCGTGAGAAACAATCTGCCTGCGCTCTACAAGTTCTACGATCTGCGGAAACGCAAGATGGGACTCGAAACGATCCATCACTATGACACCTATGTGCCGATTCTCAGCGACATTCAAATCGAAAACACCTGGGAACAAGCTGTCGAAACCGTGATCGAATCGCTTGCCCCGCTCGGTGACGACTATTGCAACGTCCTTCGCGAAGGTCTGACTTCGGGACGCTGGTGCGATCGATATCCAAACTCGGGCAAACAGAGCGGCGCGTTCAGCTACGGAACGTACGACGGCAATCCGTACATCATGATGAATTACAAACCGGAAGTGCTGAACGATGTGTTCACGCTCACGCACGAAGCCGGCCATTCAATGCACTCGTTCCATTCGATCGGTGCCCAGCCGTATCAGTATTACAACTACACGATTTTCGTCGCCGAAGTTGCGAGCACGTTCAACGAGCAACTGCTCACCCGGCATATGCTTGACAATGCCGATGATGAACGGCTCAGAGCCTATCTGCTCAACAATGAAATCGATTCGATTCGTGCAACGGTGATTCGCCAGACGATGTTTGCCGAATTCGAAAAAATTACACACGAAATGTGCGAAGCGGGAGAACCACTCACCGTCGACGCATTCAAGTCAACCTATTGCAAATTGCTGAAGGACTATTTCGGACCGGACTTTGCGATCGATGAAGAGTTGTCAATTGAGTGTTTGCGAATTCCACATTTCTACCGCGCGTTCTACGTTTACAAATATGCAACCGGTTTGTCAGCCGCGATCGCGATCAGTAAGCGGGTGTTGAACGGCGGACCGTGCGAACTGGACGATTACCTCGGGTTCCTTCGCGGCGGCTGTAGCAAATATCCACTCGACCTGCTGCGGGATGCCGGAGTCGATCTCGAAAGTCCCGAACCGGTCGATACCGCACTCAAACACTTTGCCTCGCTGGTTGACCAGCTCGATGACCTGCTGGACCATTAATGGGATAGAATGGATCGCGGGAAGCTGAAAGGTAGTTACTTTTCGTCCGCCACGAATCACACGAATCACACGAATCGACACGACACCAGGAAGACTCTATTTCGTGCAGATTCGTGGTAGAAAAAATATAGCTGGTTGGAGTCACTTCAATGCACTTCGTAGAAATCGTGGCACAGGCAGCGCCGAATTTCGTCATTATATTTGTGCTTATCTTCGTGTTCATCGTTTTCTGTCTGCTGGTGTTCTTTGCGATGATGTTTGCGCGACCGTGGCTTCAGGCTTTCATCAGCGGCCATCCGATCTCGATGATTTCAATCATCGGAATGCGCCTAAGGCGAATCAGCCCGTCGCGGATCATTCCACATGGAATTGCCGCCGCGCATGCGGGATACCCGATCAAATGGGCCGAACTCGAAAGTGCCTGTATTCAGGGTGTTGATATGGAAAAAGTGGTCACGGCCTACCTGACGGCTGGAAAACGTGACCAGAATTCAGTTTTGAAGAACTCGTTGATGCCGAACGCGAATCCCGGCTGGAGAGATTGTTAAACTCCTGATGCAACATCGCCAAAAATTTATTGCAACTGCGCTTCTGACCTGCGGGTTGATCTCCAGCCTGATAATTGTGCGACCGAGTCATGCGCAGGAGCAGACAGCCGGGATCGAGGCCCAAACCAACTGGCGCATCGAACGGCACACTGTCGAGCGTGTCTGGGCAGAGACGATTGTTGAACTCGCAAACATTTGCGAGCAACAAGGCCTGTCCGACGAGGCGCGAGAAACGCTCGACTGGTATCAAATTCGCGACCCCGAACGTACCTACATTTTTCTGCCCGGCAAAGATGCGATGCCGGCAATCGATGAAGGCTTGCGCGGCCAGTGGCAAACGCGGCTGCTCCAGCTTCGAAGGGAACATGCGGAACGGATTTTTGAGCTTGCCCGACGTGCTGCGAACGAGGGAAGCGGAACACAGGCGTTTCGGTTTCTCAATGAAGTCCTCTACTACGATCCGGATCACGCAGCCGTCCGCGAAATGCTCAACCACAAAAAAACCGATGATGGCTGGCGGGTCGCATCCGATCGTCTCAAAAGCAAGACGGCAACGAAGCAACACGCGACGATGAACTGGCCCGCTAAAACGTGGGCTTCAGTATCGACGCCGCACTTCAACATCGCTTCTCAAGCCGACGAAGCGACCACGTTGCTGCTTGCCGAAAAACTCGAACGCTGGCAGGCGGTTTGGCGTCAAGTGTTTTTCGAATTCCACACGCGGTCCGACGCGGTCGCACGCTGGATCGGCGGAAACGGCAAAGCGCCTCGCCCGTCAAAAAAATACGATGTCATTTTCTTTGCCGACAAAGAACAGTATGTCGCTCAACTAAGTAGTTCTGTTCCGGGTATCGAATACTCCGAGGGCTACTACAACGATTCGATGAAAGCGTCGTTCATCTTTGCCAGCGATAATTCTGCCAATCACGACACGTGGCGTCACGAACTGACGCACCAGTTATTTCAGGAGTCGATTCGCACTCAGACAGATCCGTTTGAGGACGGTCACATCTGGCTGGGCGAAGGAATCGCGATGTACTTCGAGTCGATGGTTGATTACGACGGCTATGTTTCCCTTGGCGGATTCGATTCGCGACGCTTCAGTTCGCGCGGATCCGGAAATTCCGCGAGGGATTCAATGTCCCGCTCGTCGAAATCGCGAACGTCGGTCGCAAAGAGTTTCAACAGCGCTCCGATCAAGCGCGGCTCTATTCCCAAAGTTCCGGCATTGCGCACATGTTGATGGATCACAATCACGGCGCCCATCAACACGATCTCGCCACGTTCATTAAACTTTTATATCAGGGCAAGCTGAAACCAGAGACGTTTGAAGAGGTGCTCGGAATGAACCTTGCACAAATTGAAGCCGAATACGAACAGTACTTGAGCCCCGATTCGGCGGAAGTCGAAAAGTTCTTGACGTCTCCTGCACTTCGAACAGAACTCGCCCTCCCCTCCTCATCGATTACGCGTGAGGCGATGACGAAAATAGGCGAGTGCATTCATCTCCAGTGGCTCGATCTGACCGACAACGAGTTGACCGGCGACATGCTGGAGCCGCTCAGAGATTGCAAACACCTCCAGCAGATATTCCTCACAAATTGCATTGTCGATACTGGAACGTTATCTGCTTTGCAGAATTTGGACGCGTTGGTGGAGTTGGATCTGAGTGGTTCATCGATTACGGATAACGAACTGGCTTCACTCAGTGGCATCCAAGGCCTGTCCATACTGCGGCTCGCTCATACGCGAATCACGGACGCCGGCATTGACAGTATTGCGGCATTGCCGAATTTAGAAACGGTTGATCTGGGCAGCACTCAAATCACGCCGCAGGGATTCAACCGGTTAAAATCGCTCCGTGAAGATTTGACGATCAACGAGTAGCTCCAAGTGGAATCGTTGGCAACTCACCAGTTCAAATCCAGTTTTTCCAGCTCATCGCGAACCTGTGAAATATCCAATAGCTGGAGATTGTGATGGCAGGACAATACGATGACGTTCGCATCCGGTGAAAAATCGAACCCGAGGATGCGGCTTTGTTCCAGCGTTTCGAAGGTGGCAAGTGGACGTCCGCTTTCGGGGTCGATAAGTGTTAGCTGGTAGTGACTGTTCTTGGTCGCCATTAATTTTCCATCGGACGAGAAGACAGCGACTCCGGATTCGTCAAACAACGAGTGCTCAAGCGGAGTTGGTTCTTGCGACTGCTGGATCCGACCGGCCCGAATCCCGCTGCCGGCAACAACGTAAGCGTCAGGGTCAACGGGATGTGCGGTCGGCGAAGCGTTGCTGATATCATTCAAGAACGCATTTGCCTGCTCGCCCGTCTGCATGTTCCATATCTTGACATCTTTCCCTTTCCAGGTCCCCGTCAACAACCATTTGTCATCTGCAGAAATATCGATCTTGTTCAATCCCGGGTGACTACCAGATTGCGTGATCAAGCTGCCGTCCAATGTATTGATCGCTCGCGGGCGCGACTTGAATCCTCCTGCGATTACAGTGCCGGTCGAGTCAAAAGCCAACCTGTTTGGACTTTCTGCGACCAGCGTAACCGGGCCGGAGAGTGTGGTTTGAAATTCGTCGCCGGCAGATTCGTTGACGTCCACATTCCACCGGTGCAGGCCTGAATCGCCGCCATCGCTTCAAAACGATGACCGAAGCGACGGCTGAAATCGCTGCTGCCTGGCTCAATCGTTTTCAAAATAATCGTTTCCAAATCAGAAGGAGTAGTTGGTCTTTCCGGCGGAACTTTTCGGCAGAACCTTGAGCGCAACGCGGCGACGCATCGATACGTGTTGTGCCTCAAAAACGACTCCCATTCCACCGCGACCGATTTCCTGAACAATCTGATAGTCGCCCAGCTCCTGCGGAATTGAATCGTCAACCGCCAGTTTCCGTTCCTGCGGACCGGAACCAATATTCTCCAGCGCCACAATCGCCGACAGGACAGCGTCAATGCGTTCCGCCAGCTGTGGATACTTCTTCTTGTAGTCCGGGATCGACGGGAGTTCGCCGTTCTCCAGGCGCGCAGAAAACGAAGCAACAATCTCCTCGATCGTGACTTCGTCTTCAGGATTTGCCATTTCAACTCTTCAGAATTTTCGGTGCCATGATTTGCTGAGCGGACAGGCCATCAATTTCGTTTCCGGGTTGGCGACATGTGAGGCTATTCCTTTGACTTTCCGGCACCCTGTATTTCTTTCTGCAATCGCTCCAGGTCGAGTGCTTTGATTGTATTTGGAACTAGCTGCCTGGCCGGCCTGGCGTCCACACACTTCCCGGACTTTTTTTGAACATACCCCAATAACACGGGTTCACGGCCCCAGGGGCCGTTTTTTGCATGAAACTTCGAATTGGATTTGCGTTTGTGAGTGATGTGATCGATTCGCTTCTTAACAGCGGCGTCCGCAAGATCATGTTGCTCAACTCGCACGGCGGCAACGAGATGAAACCGTTGCTCCGCGAACTGTCCGGCGAAAATGAAGCGCGTTTGTTTCTCTGCAACTGGTACCAATCGCTGGACGATGTTTACTTCGACATATTCACTCATGGCGAAGATCATGCCGGCGAGATGGAGACATCGTTTGCACTGGCGTTTTTTGATGACCTGATTGCAAAGAATGACGACGGAACGTTGAGAGCCAATGACGGGTCGAAGCAGCCAACAAAATTGACTGCCATCAACAACGGCTGGGTTTCGATCTCACGACCGTGGCATTTGCTGACCGAAAGTTCCGATGCCGCAAATCCGCACGAGGCGACCGCCGAAAAAGGCCGTAAAATGATGGATCTGCTGGTCGAGCGGTTGGGCGGGTTTCTCGTCGAGCTTTCAGAGATGAAGATCGACGACAAGTTCCCGTTTTAGCGACCCAAATTACTGGCTGGGTCAGGAGAAGAGTAACCCCGCAAGCCCATTGCAGTCCAAATGCGCGAACCCTCGCTATATTCCTGTGTGTCCCCGTTTTCATGTCCCGTTTTCAGGGCCCCGTTTCAAATAGCGCGTTGACCTGATTATTCACGAGGACTAAAATTCGGGCCGTCCTGTCGCGCTCACCAGGTCTGCACAGGACACAAAATCAAAACGGTGGCTATAGCTCAATTGGTTAGAGCGCTGGATTGTGGTTCCAGAGGTTGGGGGTTCAATTCCCCTTAGCCACCCTTACGAAAGCACGGTATTCGCCGTGTTTTTTTGTTTTGAGCCGTCTGTTGATTTTGGTCTTCTTCAACAATGTTGCCGGCCGGGTAGCTGTCTGCGGTATACATCCCGTCGGGAATATTCCAGACCGATTCGTAAGCCCTCTGGCAGTGACATCCGCTCAACAAGACGATAAACAGTATTGCAACGGTGACTGGAATTCGATTCATAGCAGCGCCCAATGAACGGGCGGTATTGAGAGTTGTATCGACAACCGTTCTGCGGAAGGTTTGACAATATCAACGTCAGTGCCGGTTATTGCCCGTCAGGCCGCCTTCGTTTCCCGATATTCGATACAGTTTGATGCGCTCGCCAGCATGCCTCGATGAAACCCGGCCGCTTTTCGCTATTGATCAACTGCATGGCGCCCCGGGTTTGATCGCCCGGTTGCCGTTGCGGATGGCTGTCCAAAGTTGTTAGAACCGTTGTTTCGTGCTTTTTCAAATGCTGATCGCTCGTTGTTGAATCCGGAACCGGCAGATGTCCACGCCTCAAATCAAAGCAATCGAAGATTACATCCGGCTGCAGGACCGCAATGCGTTGACTCACGTTATCCGCGCCGCGACTCACATCGGCGTCTTTGATTTGCTCGAGAAACGACAACACACTCTCGACGAGTTGAGCAGCGAACTTTCGCTTAATCGCGACTCGCTCAAGTTACTGATGAGCGTGTTATGCGAGACGGAACTGATTCAGAAATTCGGCGACGATTTTGCTCTGTCTACCGTTGGAAAAATGATCCCGGAATCGTTCCGCGATTTTGGCGACCGGCACTGGCAGTACCTGAACGGATTCTTGCGAACCGGAACTCCGTTGCCCGGCCACAACGATGTTCCTGTGACGGACGCTGATTTTCAGGGCGAATGGGCAGCCAGTGAATGGACCCAGACACCCGCCGCTCTTGACCTGGTGGATGCCCTGGATGCGGGAAAGTCGCGTAGCGGTTTGCGGATTCTGGAAGTTCGATGCGGTGCCGCAGTATTCGGAGCCGCGCTTGCGCATCGCGATCCGGAATGCCAACTGGTTCTGGTTGATGACCGAGCGGGATTGAAACGAGCCGAAAAATCGGTGACAGGCGTCGGCGTCCATGGGCGGGCGCAGCTCGTCGAAGCAGACTATACCGATGAAAATCTGCCGTCAATTATCAGCGACGAAGCGGGACGCGGCGGATTCGACCTCGTCGTTCTAGCGGGGGTCGCGCATCGGCACACGCTTGAAGAATGTGGTCAGTTGTTCAAGCGACTCGCAGGCCTCGTTCGACCCGATCACGAACTTGCCATCGCCGACCTTTTTCCCGGGCAGGAAAAGGGTGACCGGCATCGACTTGTATTCGAACTTGAGCTCGCGCTCCGGACCAGCAAAGGCAAGGTTCATCATCCGGACGAACTTCGCGCGGAATTGGAAAAGGTTGGCCTGGGTGAGATCAAGTACACTCATCTTCCCTCGCCGCCGTATCTCTGGGGTTTGATCGTAGCGACACGAATCGCATAGCGTACTGAAACCTAAACCCAAACTTAGAAAGTTGCTCGCACTGAAGTTGAAGTTGAAGTTGAAGTTGAAGTTGAAATCTTGATGCGATTTACTGACGCAGCACATAGGCGAAAATCAACGGAGCGACAATCGAGGCGTCGGAGTTGATCATGAATTTCGGCGTTTCAACATCCAGTTTGCACCACGTGATCTTCTCATTCGGCACTGCTCCGGAATACGAACCATACGAAGTCGTTGAGTCCGAAATCTGGGCGAAATACTGCCACATGCGGATCTCTTTCTTCAAATCCTGAACAAGCATCGGCACCGCACAGATCGCGAAGTCACCGGCAATCCCGCCACCAATTTGAAAGAAACCGATCGGCGATTCAGCGTCAGTTTTTTCATACCATTCGGCAAGGCTTTGCATTTGTTGCGTCCCGCTCTTCAATGCCGAATGCGATTTGATTTTTCCCTCGATCACGCGGGCAGTAAAAATATTGCCAAGCGTCGAATCTTCGAAACCGGGCGAGTAAACCGGGATTCCTTTCTCCCACGCCGCCAGCATCCACGAATCTTCGGGAGGAACTTGATAGTGTTGAGTCAGCACTCCGCTTTCGAAAATCCTGAAAAAGACTTCGCATGGAAACAGTGAATTGCCCTGCTCAGCAAGTTCGGAACAAATATCCATGAACGGATCTTCGATGTGCCGCATCACGGTTTCAGGAATACAGGTGTCGGTCACCCTGTTGTAACCATCGTCGCAAAGCTGTTTTTCGTCCTCGGGTGAGAGTCCGCGATAGTCGGGAATCATCCGATACTCGTTATTGGCAACCAGATTGAAAACGTCTTCTTCCAGGTTAGCTGCCGTGCATGAGATCGCATGGACTTTGTCCTGCCGAATCATCTCGGCCAGAGAAACGCCGAGTTCCGCCGTGCTCATCGCACCAGCCATCGCGACCAGCATCTTGCCGCCGGAATCGACCATGTCTCGATACGCGCGAGCGGCATCGACCAACTCACGGGCATTGAAGTGGCGGTAGTTGTTTTCAACAAACTGAGTGATCGGTCCGCAATCGGTGGTCCGGGTGAGCACTGCCTTGCCTGACAGACCGGTTGAAGGTTCGGGACTCATGTTGGCTCAAGTGGTTATTGAATCGAATGGCTTGTCAAAGCCAAAATTTTGGGAAGGCAATATTAGCCCTCGTGGCGATCGACACGGTTTATTGCCTGGTAACCGTGGCGATCACCAAAACGGATAATTCTAGTTTTGTATTTTGACAAAACTATCCTATCAGCCACCTTGTGGCTTACGATAGTTCATGTTGGTTTTCAGAACTTCATTTTTTCGGTCGAGTGATGTCGTTGGAAATAGAACAGTTGTTCGAAACGATGCCGCAAGTCGGGGTCGTTCGCTGGATTGGATTGCGACCGGAGCGACGAAGTGAGATCGAGCAAGTCGAATCTGCGAGTATTGACTTGGATTCCGGACTCATTGGCGATCACTTCAACGGTCAGCCGGGCGCGAAGAGGCAGGTCACGCTCATTCAGCAGGAACACCTTGTTGCAGTTGCATCAATTCTTGGTTGCGGCGAAATTGATCCTTCTCTTGTCCGCAGGAATATTGTGGTTAGTGGCATCAACCTGCAGGCATTGAAAGACCGCCGCGTACGTATTGGCGAGTCCATTCTGCAAATCACCGGAAACTGTCCGCCTTGCAGCCGGATGGAGGAAAATCTCGGCCCTGGTGGTTACAACGCGATGCGCGGCCATGGCGGTGTGACGGCACGCGTGGCCGATCCGGGCGAAGTCTCAATTGGAGATCGCGTTGAGATGGTCCCGGGCCGGAATGCGGAAATCTGAATTTTTGTCGGGAATTCAGGATTGTTGGTGGGTACGCGGGATTTTCTGCGACCAATGGTTCGTCGCGGCGTCTTTCTGAGCAATTTGACTCTTCAACCGGTGTTCCAGCAGCAGGGAACTTGATCATGCCTCATTCGAACGCGTCACTCGCTCGTTTCGTATCACTTGCACTTTTTGTTTTGCTAACCTGCCCCGCATTTGCTGGAGGCGACGTCGTAATTAACAGCGTTTTATTGGATCTTAACGCGACAGCGGCAAGTGATAACGATGCCCTGGCTTCGAACACTCCCGGGTCAGAGATGGTGATGGCACTATTTGACGTGGGGCCGGGCGACACGTATGAAGCGGCGGCTGATGCTACCGTGGCGCTGGTAGGTAATACGCTGACCGTATCAGCCGGAACCAGCACCGCATCCGGTGTGGGAATGTTACCTGTCGGATTTGAAGACGTGTTCTCCTCGGCGACCGCATCAGTCGATTTCCAACTCGACGGCCCTCATGTCCTTGGTGGTGGCGCGCTCGGGAGTCAAGCCGGGTTGGGGGCCGACTGGGATTTGGAATTCATCGATCTGTTGGACGATTCACCCGTCGGCGCACCAGGTGTGCTTGGGCCGGGAACCTATCGGCTAACAATTACCTCGGATGCAGAAATTGTCTCCGGCCAGGGCGCGAATCTTGCCGCCGGAACGCGAATACTTACGTTTACGGCAGTTCCGGAACCTGCAAGCGCGATGATTCTGTTACCAATGGCTTTCATGATCATGATCCGGCGTGCGAGGATTCCTGAACGGCAGCCTTCAATTGCTCAACCCGCTTGCGATTGACGCCTAGATCGGATTTTCCGACCCGCGAAGCCGAGCGGAAATGGACCAGTTTCGCATCATCATCAAAATAGCATTCCAGGTCGTCTACAAAACGGAATAACAGACTCGTGCATTGAGCCTGGATGTAGTTGCGGCTTTCTTCAGAAATTTGTGCGCGCGGTAAAGAGCGGATCGCCGCGACAATCCGTTCACGGGTCTGTTCACCTGAGCCATCTATGTAAGGCAGCGGCGCAATAAAGTGCGGGTCGTTTACGTCCACTTGCGAACAGATGCAGTTCATCGAATCCGGGCACGCAGTGAGCCGTCCGTTGGTTACACCCGATCCATCAGGCTTTTGTGTTGAATAGCTCATGAAAAAAAGGCCGCCAATACAGATCGCTCCGACCAGCACCAACCGCGTGACGATACGGCGAAAAATTGATCGTTTCGGTCGGCTCATGAATACAAAGTCGTGTGAATCGTAACGTCGTGAATGTTATTCGGTTGCTGGCTGCACAGCTGGATCCGTTGTATCAGGCTCAGAGGAATTCAAATCAGCCTCGTCCGGCTTCAATGTTGAACTCGATTCAGCGGAATCGTCGTCGTCATCGAATCCGTTTGCGGCAGCGAATGGTGACCACTCGTTTCCTTCATTCCTTTCCATGGCGCTCATTTCCCGCTGGAGTATTTTCAGCAGGGTTTGCAGGAACACAACGACCATTGGACCGACCAGAATTCCGATCGGCCCGAGTGCCGTGATCCCGCCCAGGACGCTCAGCAACGCGATCAACGGATGCAGCTTTGACTGGCCGTGAAGAATGTAGGGCTTGATGATGTTGTCGACCATCGAAATCACAGCGACGCCGTAGACGGCCAGCCCGATCGCGGCGACCGTATTGCCTTCAAAAAAGTACAAATACAAACAGCACGGAGCCCAGACCGCCGCTGCCCCGACAAACGGAATCATTGCCAGTGCGCAAGTAAGCACCGTAAGTAGAAAGATCGAGTCGAGTCCGCAGAAATAGAATCCGATTCCAGCCAGCAGACCCTGGGCAAGGGCTGAAAGAAGCGTCGCGAGCACAACCGCACGGCTGACGCTGTTGAATTCGCTTACCAGTTCCCGTTCGTGATCGTCATCCATCGGAAACAGCCCATGCAGCGTCGTCATCATCTTCGGGCCGTCGAGCAGAAAAAAGTACAGCGCGATAATCATGATGAAACTGCCCAGACTAAGGCTCATTAGAAACGTGCCTGCGCTGCTGCCGAGATTGACAATCCAGTCACGGACATACCCGAGCATCCGTGAACTGTATTCCGAGATTTGCTCATCGTCAGGATTCGCCAGCAACTTGACCGTCGCCCACGACTTGCCTCCGAGAATCCGGTTCCGCGCGTCCTGAAAACTCGATCGTGCTTCGGCAATCAGGTCGTGGTATTCGTGTAGCTGTTCGCTTTTGGCGACCTGCTCGTCTGCAGTATCAGTGGCGAGCTGATTGATCTCGTATTCCAGTTTGTTCGCAGCCTGCTGGAGATTGATAAACTGCTGCCACGGATCGTCTGAACGATTCGCCTCCAACAGAGACAACTCCGGTGCCGGTTCTTCGGAAGTTGCGTCATCTGGTTCTTCATCCGGACTTTCCGGAACGGGTTGGGCACGGGATTCCGGCTCGGATGACAGTTCCAGCTTTGCCGCAATCAACTCGGACTGCTGCTTAACGGCGAACCACGCTTCCTGATGAATGTGCAGATCGTTGGCACCATCTGCTTCGATCATTTCGTCAAACTTCTGATCAATCGCGCGGATTTCGGCCGCAATTGGCAGATCAAGATTCAAGCTCGAACGCATTTCGCGCGCTTTGTCGGCAAGAACTCCAGGATTGAAACTGTTGACCGCATCGCGACCCTCACCGATGGCCAGCAGGGTTAACAGCGATAGCGGAATGAGGACGGTTAACAGGATGCCGAGCGTCGTCAACATAGCTGCCGTTCGAGGACGTCCCCCGACCTTTTCCAGAATCCAGAAATGCAGCGGCCGGAAAATAACGACCAGCAGGGCAGCCAGAAAAAGCGGGACCAGAAAGTTTGCCAGAATTTTGAACGACAGGACTGAAAGCAGGCCGATCACCGCCAGCAAAATTAGAAACGAAATTAGTCGCGACATGGCATCCCGTTAGAGTAACTGTTGTGTGACTTCGTTTGGTTCGGTGACTGAGCGTGCGGATTCAAGGTCTTCCAGCCGTGTCGGTAGAAATCGCTTCGGCGGTAAAGCGAATGACGATCGGTTGTTCGGGGTCGCACTCATCGGGCTTTGGAATCAGGATGAAGTCATCGGTGATAACCGGTCGAAATTCGTTTCCATTCGTTATTTTGACATTCGAAACACGATCAGGAAGGAATTCAATAATCGGACGACCGCCTCGTTGTGAACCGTTTGTGTTGACCGGCTTGAACGAATCGCTGCCCCGGTTCGGCGTGATCGTTAACGTATAATTTCCCTCGTCGATCGACAGTTCCTGTTTGAAGTAGGATTCAGCCGGCGCCATCCTGGCTGACCATTTGGGATCACCATAAAAAGCAACGACATCGCGGTCAAACGTAAGCCCGCGAATGTCGGGGGACGGAGTGTCGGCATCTTCAAGCCGGTGAATCAGCGCGTGGTTGTTGGCATGGAAGGCTTCGGTCAAAGTGTAGCGTCCCGGTTGCTCGACAAAATAATCCAGCAATCCCCACCCCATGTAACCGAACCAGGTTGGCCGCATGTACCCGGCCATCTGTTTCACACCAATATCATTCATCCATGCAAGCGCCATTGAGTCAGCGTTTGCGATATTGCCCATCAGGCAGTTACCAACCGGCAGATAGACTTTGGCATTCGGTGAATCAATTTCGATCCTGCTGCCTTCGCTGTCGAGCCCGAACATCTGTCCAGCTTCCGACTTGAAATACCCGTTTTTGTAGCTGAAACCAATCTGCCAGTTGGCCTCCGTGGCGTGGCCTGAGGTAATAAACAGGTCAGGACGATAGTCCTGCAACGTATCCGCCAGCGCCTGGGTAGTATCGTCGGGCCCTTCAGTTTGTTCCGCATTCTTGCCTGGAAACTTCTGAACGAACTTGTTCTTGACTAGTTCGTCGTACCACAACCCTTCGGTTACCAGATTGATGGCAAATTCTGTTCCCGAGGCAACCTTGTTGATCTCAAGCGGTTCACGATGCTCCGCGATGGCCAGCGCATTGGCCGCGTCGTAGCCGGTTAGAATCGCCCACAGCGTGTCGGTATACGGATCCTGATCGAGTGTCCGTGTCATTTGATGAATGCTCTGAACGAGTTCTGGAGTGATTGAATCGGGAGGGACGACAAAGCAGGTATAGCTTGGAAACAGTTCCCGGAGTTCCGGCAGAATATCTTCGATCGAATCTGCAAACTCGATAACCGATGCATCGTGTTTTGTCACGAGTGCTTCGACAACCGCTGCCCACTCGGCGTCCTGATGCACCTCACTAGAGACGACAACTGCGTAATCCGATGCGCATAGTATCGATGAATGGAAAGCCGGCATCGCAAGGGTCAGCAGTCCGAAGATAGTCTTGGTTCTCACGAGTTGCTCCGAGGAAAGGGACAGGAATAAGCTGCGAAAAATTGAGCGAGGAATGTTTGTGGCGCCTTAGTCCTTCTATCGTAGCGGCTGAGGTCGGCGGACGCTGCGCACGATCCGTTTCAGGTCAACCCGGCCCTATTTACTGTTGACCACCTCATCAGTGTTTTGATCTCAGTCGTCCCGCTCCTGCTTTGATTGACACATTATTCCCGTGATCCGGGCGTGACCTTCAGCTTCACCCGTTTACCAGCGCGCATCACAACGATATCGACCTCCTGATTGACTTTTAGTCCATCGATCGCAGCCGTATAGTCGTAGATGTTTTCGATTTTCGTTCCAGCAAGTTCTACGATAATGTCTCCACCTTCAACGCCGGCTTTGTCCATCGGGGCATCTTTTGTGACATCAGAAAGCAACACACCTTTGACATCCTCGCCATACGAGGGAACGCTGCCGAGGTAGGCTCGCAGACCGCCGCGCACAACCTTGTCCGGTTCGGATTCGTGCTCAATGAAATTTGGAAGCTCATCCGATGTTGCCAGAGAACGGGCAATCAGCCCCATCAATCTTGCGATCCGGGTCGCATCGATGTAATTTAATTTTTCCGGTGTGTCCCTCGGCGTGTGATAGTCGGTATGGGAACCGGTGAATGCGGAAAGAATCGGCACGCCCGCCACGTAGAACGAACTTGCATCGGTCGGCAGATTGGTTTCGCTGCTTGGTGAGACCGGCAAACCGACCACGGCGTTTTTGCTTTCGATCGCTCCGGGCCAGTAGTCACTTGAGCTGACGCCCTGCAGAACGACGTTGTCGCTCATCCGGCCGATCATGTCCATGTTCAACGCGGCAGCGATGTGCGGATAGATTCCATTGGAATCCGCCGTAGCCGAATCTGTTTCTTCCGTCAGATTGCCGACTGAAAGGGATAACTTATCGATTCCACATTCCTTTGCCAGATCGATTATCTTCACGACATGCTCGGTTTTCGTTGCTGCGCAACTTCGAACGACAACCGTGAAATCCGGATGGCTCGATGCGATGTAGCCAAAAATCTCCGCCGTCTTTTCGAATGACTGATCCTGTCCAGCGGCGGTTAGCGAACCGTCCTCATTGACGACGACCACATATTCCATCACTTCTTCGCCCGGCTCTTCCAAATTTTCAGAGTTAGCCATCAGTTCCGCCTGCAACGATTCGACAAAGTACTTCGATCCGAGCAGCCCCAGCTCTTCACCCGACCAGCCCGCAAAAATCACATCCCGTTTCAATTCGAGTTTCCCCGCACGTTGTTGGCCGGATAGATATTCGGCAATTTCCAGCATGCCAGCGACGCCCGAAGCGTTGTCATCCGCACCTGCGTGAACCTGACCCTTCTCATCGTTTTTAGCCAGTGACCCGCTCGTCTGACCGTTGCCCAGATGATCGATGTGCGCGCCGACCAGAATTGATGTTTCTGATTGAGTTTCACCAGCCAATAACCGTCCGATCACATTGCGACCGTTGCCAACAATTTTCTTGACTTCCGTTTTGCAGCGAACGGTCACTCCCTCGAGCGCGAATCCGGTCGCAGCTTGCCCGGAATCGAACTCCTTTTGAAGCGTCGCCAGGTCTTTGCCCGCAACGCTCAACCAGCTCTGAGCCAGGTCATCGGTGATCGAGACGACGGGAATGCTGGAACCCGATTCCGAAAAGTCGCTTGCGAGCCCGGTTAGCTGATTGTTGACACCCGATGTCGGCCCGCTGACCACGATCAAGCCGACGGCACCACGGCCGCGCGCCTGAAAATCTTTCTTGCGGATTTCAGAATAGAACTTCAGAAACTGACGTCGCTCGGCCGGCACATCTTCTGGAAGAAAGCGGAACACCATCACCCATTTGCCTTCGACGTCCAGGTCGCCCCATGAAGTATAGGCAGCGTTGTCTCCAACCTCAGGCGCATCAATTCCGTAGCCTGCGAAGACCACGCCCGCTTCCACTTCCGTATTGGCGGAAAAACTGAGCGGCATCCAGTCTTCGCCCGTTTTCAGTTGGTCCGGCGTTCCGCCACCCTCTTCGCGCGGCAGTTCGGGTTCCTGATCGACGATACCGTTGACGCTCAGCGAATTGCCGTCGCCGAGTTCTGCACCGGCAACGAACTCGAATTCCTGAAACCATGAACCGTCGTCACCCGCCGGAACCAGCCCGAGACTGTCCATGTATGCGGCGACATAGGCGGTTGCCTGACGCTCGCCGCGTGTGCCGGTCATTCGTCCGCCGAGTTCTTTTTGGCAGAGGTATTTCACATGCCGCCCGATATCAGCCTGGTCGAATCCGGACTTCGTTTCTGCGGCGGTGCTACGTCCAGTGTCGGATGCTGCGGTAATTTCCGGGTCGGAAATCGATTCACCGAGAGCTGACAGTGCAGCTTCGTGATTCCAGTCGGCCAGATAAATCTGCGACAGATTCTTTTCACTCCGGTTGGAGGTCCAGGTCAACTGCGTTCCATCCGGCGTGAAACTTGCCAACCCGTCAAAGCCGTCTGTTTCCGTGACGCGAACCGGATTCGATTTCCCTTCGACATCGATCAGATACAGTTCGAAGTTTCCGAATCCGTGTTTGTTGGTAGTGTAAATCAAGTACTTGCCCGACGGATGATAGAACGGAGCCCAGCTCATGGCGCGCATATTTGTCAGCTGTCTCTGATCACTGCCGTCAATGTTCATCGTCATGATTTCCGCAGTCGCACCGTTTTCGGCAAACCGTCGCCAGCAGATTCGAGATCCATCAGGCGAGAAAAAAGGGCCACCGTCGTAGCCCGGGACATCGGTTAGTTGTTTCACACCGGTTCCGTCCGCATTCATAATGAAGATATCCATCATGCAGGCCGGATCGGTTTCGAACACTTTTTTTTCCTCTTCCGAAAGCTCAGTTGAGTACGCGTTTCGGTTGGAGGCGAACGCAATCAACGACCCGTCCGGCGAATAGGAACCCTCGGCGTCGTAACCAACGGCGTCGGTCATTTTGCGATAAGTCTTCTCCGCGCGATCGTACTCAAAAAGTTCGTAGTTCGAATCGTAGTCCCATGAGTAACGCCGCTCAGTGCCCTCCTCGCGCATCCGAAGTTCCTCAAGCTGTTTCGCTTCGGCTTCCGGATCGTCCTGAGTTGAAGCGTAAATTACCTTCGAACCGTCCGGGTGAATCCAGGCGCAGGTGGTCTTGCCCTGCCCGGGTGAAACCTGTTCGATGTCTCCGGTTTCAAAGTCGAGCACAAAGATCTGAAAGAAAGGATTGCCGTCGATCCTCTCACTTTGGAACACCATCGAGTTTCCGTCAGCACTGAAGTAGCCCTCGCCGGCGCGCAGACCTTCGAAAGTGAGTTGCCTCGATCCGCTGACAAATGTTGGCTCGATACGTTCTTTGTCGCGGCTTTCTTTTTCATTGTCAGCTTGCTGAACTTCAGGCGGATCGATTGCTATTTGAGCCTGCGCTTGCGTGCCGGCAATGAATGCCAGTTGCAACAGGATGACTGAAAAAGCGAACTGACTGAATCGAGATTGTTTTGAAGTTGTCATTGTTCTGATGATTGAGGCTGAATTTCCAGAGACCCGGGACTCTGATCGGATTAGACGTTTTGATGGACGTTTTGATTATAGATAATCGGGGCCTGCCTGAGATATGGCCAGATCGTCGCAGATTCATGACCCACCAGCTTTCCTTTTCGCGCTAATCTGATGAGAAAGTCAAGATCCTCACGACGGGACGGTCATTGAAAATACGAATTTCGGATCGCTTCGTATAACATGAGACTCTCGGATTTCAGCCGAACGGCGCTGGCCGTAGTTCCGTAGATTGGAATATCCGGACCAGCGGGCCATGGCCGGGTTGCTAAATTCTGTGGGATTCATCGTGTCGCCCAACTCTTGAACGCAAATAACTGAACGAAAATAAAGCTGAAGCCATGATTGCAAAACGAATTTACGATTGCCTCGTCATCGGAGGCGGACCGGGCGGCTGTACAACGGCGGCGATCGTCGCCGAACAGGGACTCGCTACGCTGTTGATCGAGCGGGACAAGGTTCCGCGATTTCATGTTGGCGAGTCGCTGATGCCCGAGTGCTACTGGTTATTCGACCGGCTCGGAATCCAGCACGAAATCGAATCGCTGGACTTCACCCGCAAGAACGGCGTCCAGTTCGTCAGTGCCAGCGACAAAGAATCGAAGCCCTTTATCTTCCGTGACTACGACGACCGCGACAGCAGCGATTCGTGGCACGTCAAGCGCGAAGACTTCGACAAACTTTTCTGGGACGCAGCGTTCAACCGCGGCGCGACCTGCGTCGACGAAGCGCGCGTGCTCGATATCGACATCCGCAAACAGTCGCCTCACCGGGTGACCGTGAAAACGTCTGACGGGAAAGAACACGAAGTCTCTGCCAAAGTCATCGTCGATGCGTCGGGTCAGTCCGCACTGATTGCGAACCGGTTGAAGCTGATCGAGCAGTATGAGGATCTTCGCAAAGCTGCAATCTGGGGTTACTTCGAAGGAGCGGTTCGCGCGGGCGGAAAAAATCCCGAGGTCACTTGCATCCTGCACACCGGATCGAAAGACGCATGGTTCTGGTACATCCCGCTCAGGGACGGAACGGTTAGCGTCGGGCTTGTGGGCGATAACGACTTCCTTCTCAAGCGAGGCGGTTCACCGGAAAAAACATTCCAGGAGGAAATGAAAAACTGCCCCGGCATCCGGAGACGACTACTGGATGCGACCCGGACCGGTCGTTATCACATTGCCAAGGAATTTTCGTATCGTGCGAAAGAAAAATCGGGCAACGGCTGGGTGTTGGTTGGCGATGCGGGCGGATTCATCGATCCGATCTATTCCTCGGGCGTTTTTCTAGCGCTAAAAAGCGGAGTGATGGCGGGCGAAGCGGTCGCAGAGGGGCTGCATCGAAACGACGTGTCAGCGAAACAGCTGGGCAAGTGGGAACGCGAATTCGACGCCGGCGTGAACTGGATTCGCAAGCTGGTCGCCGCGTTCTACACGAAGGAATTCAGTTTTGCCGCGTTCATGAAAGCGTATCCGCATCACGGAGCGAATTTGACAAATCTGTTAGTCGGCCGCGTCTTCGAAGGATCGCCCGGCAAGATCTTTGACGACCTCGATCCGTGGCTGGAGAAGATCAGGAACGGCGAAGAGGTTGGCGCGTAAGCGTCGCGTGGACATTCTGGCGACGACGTGTTCGTGTGAGCTCGCCACATCGGCTGGATGGCAATGCTACTTCCTACCGCCCGACCCAGCCGGCCATGATCTCTTTGAACATTGCCCGCGTATTGGCCAGGCTGTCTGCGGATGGGATAAGCAAGCCGGGTCCGGGTGAAAACGGCTGAGTCAAATAGCCGGCGGGAATCCCCCCGGCCACAATTTCGTTACTTCGAGCCAGTCGCATGGCGCGCGGCAGATGATAGGCGCTGGTGAGGATTCCGATTCGCGTTGTGTCAGGATGAGCGTCGATCCACTTGCGAATGTTCTGCATCTCTTCCGTCGTGTTGTCGCCGCGCATCGGAAGTTCGACGACGTATTCGGGAACGTTCAACCCGATCAGGATCTGTCGCGACTCTTCTCCCGGATGCAGGTCTTTGTCGCTTGAACGAAGTGACTGACTTCCCGTGCAGACGATCGATTTGATCTTGCCCGCGTGATACATCCGCGCGGCGGTCACGATTCGATCACCACCTCCACCTACCTGAGCTATTCCGCTCGGCTTCATGTTCGTTCCACCGCCGAGCACAAACACGACGTCAAACGACTCCATTTTCATGACGTCGGTTTCAAGGTAGCGATCCTCCACGTAGCGGGTCAGCGAGTTGGCGACGAAGCTGTTGCCGGCGAGCGACAGAAACAGCCAGCAAAGCAGCGCCATGATCGCGGCACCTCGATATTTGAATAGAAAAGAAAAATAGACCAGCACCAGCAGTCCCAGCCAGAGCAGTCCGCACGGCGCGGCAAGACTTGTGAGCGTTTTTTCAAACAGCATTTGGCCACCGGCAAATCGAACGGCGGCAAGAAAGATCACGCCAGTAAAGAGCATGCCCAGCAGATGCGGGATGAATGTTTGCTTCGGTCGTTTTGGCCCGTCGTGATGATAGTCGCCATAATTTTCGTCGACCTCTTCGTCCCAGTTATTGCGTTTCCAGATTGGCATGATAGTGAGTGTTCAGAAAGAAGGGTTCAGGGGAAAAGGGTTCAGGGGAAAAGGATTCAGGGGAAAAGGATTCAGGCCTGCGTTTTCTGAACCCTGAACCCTTTTTCTTTCTGAACCCTTTTTCTAAGATACCTGCTCCATCATCACAACGAAACATCCACCAGAAGCCAAACGCAAACCATGCTCAGTCTTCAGTCTCAGACTTAACGAAGGCTCACTACGTTGACAATCAATGATCTCGGCCTCTTTTGCGGACAATTCGTGAAGCCAGGTTTTTACATCCCCTGACATGCACGATAGAAATCGAATCATCCGGAAACAAAATGCAGAACAACATGGAAGAATTACCGCTCGACGACGCTCATCCGCTGGCCGGACACGAATCGTTGATCGATGAGTTGCGGGCATGCGGGCGGCTGTTTCATAAGCGGGGTTGGTCAGTCGGAACCAGCAGCAACTACAGCGCGGTGTTGTCGAACAACCCGGTCGAGTTGATTGTGACGGCCAGCGGCAAAGACAAAGGGCGTTTGGCGCGCCCGGATTTCGTTCACGTTGGGGCCGACGGCGTTCCGATCGAAGCCGGTCAGGAAAAATCGTCTGCCGAAACAATGTTGCATGTGATCCTTGCCGGGCAAAACGGAGTCGGCAGTATTCTTCACACGCACAGTATCTGGGGCACGCTGTTGTCCGATCATTTTCTTGATGCGGGCGGAATCGAAATCACCGGCTACGAGATGCTGAAAGGGCTGGAAGGAATTACGACCCACGAAGAGACGCACTGGGTTCCGGTTTTTGAGAACACGCAGGACACTCCATCGCTTGCAATAGAAGTGAGACAGTGTTTGTCGGGGCTCGACCAGCCGATGACACATGGCTTCCTGATCCGCAACCACGGTCTGTATACCTGGGGGCGCGATGTATTTTCAGCGCGCCGGCATGTGGAAGTCTACGAATTTCTGTTTGAGATCATCGCGCGACGTGACGGGTTGAAGTAATCCGCGACGGGTTGAAGCAATCGACGATCGGCACGTACAATTACCGCTTGGCACGTACAACAACCACATCGTGTTGAACCAGCAAACCGGAGACCGCTCAAATGGCGAAAGTCCATATCCCTGATTCTGATCGTAGTATTTCAGATCCCGCAGAAATCGGTTCGTTTCTTAAACCGTACGGGATCGAATTTGAACAATGGGATGTCGAAGGCCGCATCGGTCCGGACGCAACGAACAAGGAAATTCTCGAAGCGTATTCGCCTGAAATCGAGCGACTGAAATCGGAGCACGGATTTGTAACTGCCGACGTGATCAACGTGAATCCGGAAACTCCGGGGCTCGATGATATGCTGTCCAAATTCGACAAAGAGCATCTTCACACCGAAGATGAAGTTCGTTTTACCGTTCGCGGCAGCGGTGTCTTTCACATCAATCCGGAAGGTGACAAGCCGGTGTTTTCGATTACGGTCGAAGGCGGCGATTTGATCAGCGTCCCCAATGGGACGCACCACTGGTTCAACCTGTGCGGTGACAAGACCATTCGTTGCATTCGGTTGTTCGAGAACAAATCGGGCTGGACTCCACACTACATGGAAGACTCGGCCCACGTGAATTACGCTCCGCTTTGCATGGGCCCCAGTTATCTGGAAACAGAAACCGATGGCGATTTCGACAGCGTAGTCAAGCTGTAGGCCAAAGTCGTTGATCGCTCCGCGATCAAAACGCTACTTGATGCTCGGGACATGGAGTGCAGATCTTGATTCAACGCGAAGACGGGATTAGATCCCGGTCCTTTCACCGATAGTTTATCCCGTTACCACCCGCTCGGTCCGCATGCCCCAATCCATTCGCGGTATTCTGCTCGACATTGAAGGTACCACCTCCTCGATCAGCTTTGTCTACGACGTGATGTTTCCCTACGTCCGTGAAAACCTCACGACGTTCCTTGTGGATAACTGGTCTGAAGAATCCGTGCAGCGGTGTTTGCCGCTGCTCGCAGTCGATTTTGAACACGCGGGTCTCAATAGCTGGTTGCCGGATTCACTCTCGCCTGAAAAGGCTCGGATTCGCGTGGGCGAAGGAGTGCTTTCGCTGATGGATTGCGATGTTAAAGCGACCGGTTTGAAACAACTTCAAGGCGCGATCTGGAAAGACGGATTTCATAGCGGGCAGATGGTGGCTCATTTGTATGACGATGTCGCTCCGGCGATAAAAACCTGGAACGACGCCGGGGTTGATGTGCGGATTTATTCGTCAGGCAGTATCGCCGCACAGAAACTCTTCTTTGGTCACTCCGTTGCGGGTGATCTGCTGCCGTTGCTCAATGGACACTATGACACGACGACCGGTCCGAAGCAGGTTGCCGACAGCTATCGGGCGATTGCCAGTGAATTCGATTGTGTTCCCGGCGAGATTCTTTTTCTCAGTGATGTTGCAGCCGAACTTGATGCGGCCCGGGAATCGGGGATGCAGATTGCGTTGAGTTTGCGGCCCGGGAACAAGCCGGTTGAAAACCCGGAACGGTTTGAGTGCATTGAGAGTTTTTCTGTTGTTCAGGTTGGCGAATGAGGCCAACCACGGAAGACACGATTGCCGGCGTTGCGAGTGCTTTCATTTGAGTGCGTGTTTTGCGTCTGAACCATTTTCGTGTCCGAACCTTTTTCGCCGCCGCTTCGTACCAGTGGCTGACCCTTTTTGTTAGCTGACCTTTCCTGTTATTAGACTCTCGCTGTACTCCATGACGGAGTTTTGATCGCGGTTGCACGGATAGCACCCCGAATGTTTCCCGTCACCGGAGCGCGCCCGATGTCCCGTTTGTTTTTTTCTGCAAGATCGCTCTCACCCTTCCTCGCAATTTTCCTGCTCGCATTTTGGTCGGAAATTTCTGTCGCTCAACCCGGTCCGGTATCATTCGATGCGCCGGCGTTGGCGATCGCTCGCGAAGTTGTTCCGGCTGTGCCGATTTCCTCCGAAGAAAAAATGATCGAAGTCGTGCTTCCTGTTTCGTCTCAGATTCAGTTTGTCAACCGGAATGATATCCGTGAATTTCGTTTTGATGTCGGCTGGAACCGGATGGTTTATCCGTTGGTCGGCTACGGGCCGAGAACGCAGACGTTCAGCAACATCGATGGAACAATTGCAGTCGAACAGCGCAGCAGCCGGGACGCGGATCTGGGCATTAATCTGTCGGGAACGTCGACGCCCGCACCATTTGCAGGTTCAGCTAAAGCCGGATTCTCGACAGACGCCGCAAGCAGTCGCCGTTACGCTGAAATTCCTCAGCACGAAGTGCTCGTCGCCAGCGGAACGATCGAACGCGGGACCGGGGCGTTCTTCCGCTTTCATCCGTCGAACACTGAAACACTCGAGGGAGGCCGTGATCTGATCGTCGCGTATCGTGTACCTCGCACATGGCGCGGCGGTTTGCTTGCCGTCCAATGCCGCGCTTCGGGGGAGCGTCGTGTGCTGGGCTCGTGGACCGAACCGGTACAGTCCAGTCGATCGTTCGTTGTTGCGATCTATTTGGACGGCGACGATCAGGCGCGGCAGATTTCAACCGAGTTTGTACGTCGCGAGTTAACTTTGCAAGAACGTTTTGAGCAGGATCACGCGGATCGCAGGGGCAACGAACTGAGGCGTCTGTTCGGTCCGCCTTCGGATCGGACTGAACTTCCCGAACAGTGGGCGGAACTATTGGTCCAGTCCGGCAGCGATGACTACTTTCTTCGATATGAGGACAGGCTGGAGTCGGCGATGCAGGCTGATGCTGCGGCGTTTGTCGATGCCAGGCAGGAAATGGTGAAACTCAGTCGCTGACCGGAACGTGGGATACACTTACACCTTTTCTCCAATCTGTCCATTCTTAAGACAAGCTGGAAGCGTATCCCACGACCAAGCTGGAAGCCTATCCCACGCTTCGCTTCGACAGGGTAAACTGTCCGGATACAGTGTTTCAAATGCGAACGCCTGCCACGTCAGAAGCGAAGGAAAACCAGTGAACGCCAGAATTGTCTTGTTGCCCGGTGACGGGATCGGTCCGGAAATTGTTACTCAGGCACAGCACACGCTCGAATCCGTCGCCGGCCGGTTCGGCCACAAGCTCGAGTTTCAAACCTGCCTGATTGGCGGCGCAGCGATTGACGCCGAAGGTGACCCGCTGCCGGAATCGACACTGGTTGCATGCCGTGATGCGGATGCAATCTTGCTGGGCGCGGTCGGCGGGCCCGAATGGGATGACCCGACTGCCCGTGTCCGCCCCGAGCAGGGACTGTTGCGGATTCGTAAAGAGCTGGGACTCTATGCCAACCTGCGACCGATCCAGACGTTTGCCGAACTGGTCGATGCTTCACCCCTGAAGCGGGATGTGGTTGAAGGGACCGACATTTTATTTGTGCGCGAACTGACCGGCGGAATCTACTTTGGTCCGTCAGAGCGCCGTGATGTCGACGGAGTTGATACCGCGTTTTCGACCATGGTCTACAGCGTGCCGGAGGTCGAGCGGATCGTCCGGATCGCTGCCCGTGCGGCGCTCAGTCGTGACGGACGGCTGGTTAGTGTTGACAAAGCAAACGTACTGGAAGCGAGCCGGTTGTGGCGACAGACAGCCGCCCGGGTAATGCAGGACGAATTTCCTTCGGTGCAGTATGATGTTGAACTGGTCGATGCAATGGCAATGCACCTGATCAGCCGGCCGCGCGACTTTGATGTTGTTGTGACGGGCAATATGTTTGGCGACATTCTTACCGATGCCGCGTCGATGTTGCCCGGGTCCCTGGGCCTGCTTCCTTCAGCGTCTCTGGGCGACAACACGGCCGGACTGTTCGAGCCGATTCACGGTTCGGCTCCCGACATTGCCGGTCTGGGAGTTGCCAATCCGCTGGCGACGATTCTTGCTGCCGCAATGTTGCTCCGGCATTCATTGCAATTGGAGGACGAAGCGGCATCGATCGAAGATGCGGTACGCGGCGTCCTCGCTTCGGGGAAACGAACGACCGATATTGCAAGAGGTGCTGATTCAATCGGAACCGAAGCGATGGGGACCTGCGTTGTCGAATCGATTCAATCGACCGTTAAATCCGCCTAGGGATTTCGAAGATTTGCCGATTGCCATACGGCTAAGTCTTGAACTAAGCCGGAATAATGCACTTGTACTAGTTCCGGCTGAATCCTGGTGCAGCGACTCTTGCGGTCCCGAGCGGATCACGGATGTATTCAAGATAACATTCGGAGCAGAGATCAAAATGGCGGCTTTGGAAGGCTTCGCTGCGAAGCTCGTCGCGCTGGTCTTCGTCAAGGTTCTCAAGAATTTCCCGCAGCTCATCGATTTGAGCAGGTCCGTCAAAATCCAGGTCCATGGAATCAACGGCTGCGTGCGCTTCGATTTGCAAAGCGTAGCGGATTTCGTTTTTTGAATCGATCGTCCGGTGACACCGGTCGCAGCTGTGATGGATCATTGAATTCCTTCCTCAAGGTTCCGTTTCGCGGCGGGCGATAAGTTGATTTGCCGCGCTGACGGCTATCATCGTAATCGTGGGTCGGAACACGATGCAAGCAAAATAGCTCAGAATCAAAAGATTGCGAAACCGGTCGGAGCATGAAGGATCAGGAATGTGCTTGCTACTGTTTTGAATCGCTTATGAGAAGGATCGGGATGGTTGTTCTTTCGAATGACGTCGCGCGGAATGCGCTTCGCGCGCTCAAGAGTCACGAGTGAAATGAAAAAACGCCGAAACGAAAGTCGTTACGGCGCAACGTCTGAATTCGAGCAACGTCTGAATTCGAGCAACGTCTGAATTCGAGCAACGTCTGAATTCGAGCAACGTCTGAATTCGAGCAACGTCTGAATTCGACCCGTGTGTTTCGAACGACGTCCGTTGTCGTTCAGCGTCATGTTTCGCACAGCTGAGAGCGGACGTTTGATCCACGGAACTCAAACCTAAGGACGTTCGTCGGTCAGCGGCTCTTTGTGTTCGGTAATGTTCTCACATTCTTCCGATTTGTCAGCGTTGATTTGAGTGTATTCCTGTTGATCGGCGGGAAGATCATCCTCATGGAAAATCGCTTCGACCGGGCACTCGGGCACGCATGCTTCGCAATCAATACACTCGTCCGGATGAATGTACAGCATCGTTTCGCCTTCGTAGAAACATTCCACCGGGCAGACAACGACACAGTCCGTGTAACGACAACCGTCACATGGTTTGGCTACGACATGGGTCATAAGTTTCTCCTTCTCGTCTTCTCGCAAGAGGCAGCAAAATATTCGGGTGAGCCCGGTGACGCCGGACGATCCGTGAATCGTAGTAGTCCGAAAATGCCGTGTCAACCTGCGCAGATTCGACAGTCTTTCCCGAAGTGCGGCTCGGGCAGGACACTCATCCGGGTCTGTAAACCCGGATTGACGGGTTCGGCAGTTGTGGCAATCATTGAATCAGCGTCGCCCGTGGAAAGTGCCTCCGGCAGAGCCATAGTTCGGTTGGGCGCGGCCGGTTGCAGGACTCGTATTGCCGGGATTCCGGTTGTCATAGCTGGTGCTGCCGTTGCCGTAGGGGCTTACCCGGTTTTGTTGCAGCGGGCGTTGTTCAATTGTTCCCGGTCCGATGGCGTTTTGGTGAATCGCACCCGGGTGAGCGCCGGCTGGTGGATGGTCCTGCCCTGTTCCCGCTGTTGTCTGTATTGCGTTTCGGGCGATGTTGATCATCGGGATGTCACGCGGCTGAGGCATCGACCACAACAGATCGGGGTCACCATACAGCGAGTTGATTTCATAGCTCTCAGCATCGACAACCAGTTTCATGCTCTGCCCTTGAGCTGGAAAAACGTAGAGTTCCATGCGCTGGGGGAGGCTGATTCCGGCTTCGGGGTACAGCTGGTAGCTGATCGAATTTGCGTATGCAATTAACCGGCCGTTCGCGTCGTAGGTCGATTGCTGGCTGACGAGTCCGGTTTGCGGGTCGACGACACAGATGCGTAATTCGGGACCGGTCACGGTCTGTCGGTGCGTCCGAATTTCGACTCGTCCGTCCTCCCGCGCAAATGGTCCTTCATGTTGTTCACCCGGAAGGAATGAAGTCAGTCCGAGCGAATCGATCAGCCACGCGGGTTCGAGCGAAATTGCCCTGCGGACGGCGCTGCGTTGATAGGCTTCGTGGTTGGCGTAATAGAGAGATGGTGTTTCTCCGGGCATAGCGACCCGTGTCCAGATCCAGAATCGATCGTCATTGCTTCCAACATCGACACCCATTTCAGAGACTCCCAGCAAGCCGGCTTTCAATCGCAGTCGTTTCGGGCGTTCCACGGCCAGGGTACCACGCAGAGTCGGCATGCCATCGACAGCGACGCGGACGCTGGCCTTGAGCTGTTTCACTTTTTCCGCACGCGCGTTTAGATGAGCGATCAATTGCTGCCGGTCGGGCGGTTGTTGAAAGGCGGTTGGAATGTGCGGTTCCGATGCCCGAAACCGGTCGAAGATCTGGCATCCGGTTTGGGTACACGTCATTGAGATGACAACGACCAGCAGTGCGAATCGAACCGGGGTGAAGCGGCGGTTCGACCTGCTGGCTATCTGGACCTGGTTCGTCACGTTTTTCATCCTTGAAATCGTTGACTCGGTTCTTTGTGTACGTTCGTATTTGTGATGCCGTTTGAGTGTCAGTCGCCCGGTGCATCTTCCGCGTCGCTACTGTTTTCAGATCTGTCTTCGCTGTTTTCAGATCCGTTTTCGCTGTTTTCAGATCCGTTTTCGCTGTTTTCAGATCCGTTTTCGCGGTAGTCGGTAAACAGTTGTTCTGCCAGTTCAGCTTGAATCACTTCAATCCGTTCAGATGAAACTTCCACCGATGAAACGTGGTAGCTGGTCTTCGTGGCGCGGTGGTAGAAGGTCATCAGTGGCGGGTCTGATTGATCATCGGTGTCGGTTAGTTTCAGCGTCCGGTTTCTCAGCAGAACGATTGACATTACAAACGCAACATCTTCCATGCCCGGTTGTTTCAGCAGATGATCGAAGTAGGCCAGTAGAACCGGAGTCGGAGCCCAGTAAACCCGGCCTCCGCGGTTGTCCGGCATCTTTGATTTCCACCACCCGATGCAAGTCGCTGCGATGGATTGATCTCCGGTCGTTTCGGATGAAGTACTACCGGGTTCTATATCGTCATTCTTTGCCTGTTCCCAGGCTTTGTTTGAGTAGTCAACACGGATCAGCTGCCCCTCGTCATCTTCTTTGACAGCGGAAAAAAACGCTTCACCGGGTTCAAACGGGCGACCACTGACGGAACATTTCCGCGACGTTTTTCTGATGTCAAATTTTGCCATCGTTCTTGAAATCAGTTGAAATAAAGTCAGTCCGGACGAATTTTGATCCATTTAAGTTTACGGGCTGCTTTATCTATTGATCTGGCAGGATCTTGTCGATGGCGATCCTACGGAATACTCCCGGTCTCAACGTGAACCGTCCCGCTAGCAAGCAGTTGCATGCAAACCCGCCCGGTAGTGCTGGGGACCGATAGTGCTGGGGACCGGTAGTGCTGGGGACCGATAGTGCTGGGGACAACCGCTGTTGAGCCGCGTGTGAATCCTTGCTACCTGTTCAAACTCGCCAATACCCCGGGTCTCCCAACCCGGGGCTTACCACTCACTCATCGATGACCTCTCAAACTCGCGCAAGACAGTTTTCACTGTGCAGAATTCTGTCGTACTGAAACCCGTTGGACCTGTTGAGTTTGGCTGCAAGAACATTGACCCATGGAGGAAACATAATGCGTTCGATATTTGGAAAAACACATAAGCGAGCGGCAGGACGTTGTATCCAGCCCCAAAACAATCAATCAAAGCGCAGCCAGCCAAAACGATTTGAATATGGCACGCTGGAAGACCGTCGAGTTCTTGCTGCGATCACGTCCTTTAGCGACGGACTGCTTTCGGTTTCATTGACCGGAAATGACATGTCGGCTGTGATTTCGGTTCAGGACGGACTTGCAACCGTTAACGGCAGCACCGATTTGCAGTCGAAGCAGGATGGAAATCAAACTCAGGCAGCATTGAATATCCGTGATATTAGAATTATTGGTGACGGAACGATGACCGGGCAGGCGGTTGGTTTTGCCGGCGACTTTTCAGCGGGAACGTTGCGCAACGTGACGGTCGATCTCGTGAATTCGATTTCGGTTACCGGAAACTACAACATTTCGAATAACCTGACACTGACTACGGTTCAAACGGATGGCGGAATTGGCGATTCAGACGCCGGGCAACTAACAGTCGGTGGAACGACGAGTTTGAATTCACGGCAGAACGTGATTGCATTGAACAACCTGAACCATGATTTTCGCGGTCCGGTCTCTATCAGAACGGCAGCCATCGGGCAGAACAATGTCCGGATCACCGACGTGAACAATATCGAAATTGTTCGTGCTGAAGTCCGGGGAAATCTAACGATTAGTACTCCATCGGGGTCGATCACCGACACTGAATTTTCGGTCATCAGCGTCATTGGCGAAGCCGAATTCAAAGGACAATCGGTGACTCTGGGGGACTCCGACAAAGACACGGTCGAATTGTTCCGTGTGACTTTGAACACCGGGGGCCATGCTGAACTGCATGAAGACGGAAATCTTGTCTTCAGCGGATCATCGGAGGTTGGATCCCTTCGGGCCGTCGCTCTTGATGACGGGATTTTCGATAGTCGCACGTCTTCTCTCGTTGTGGCTGGCAATGCCGATTTCCAGGCGAACCGGATCCGGATCGGGGAACACTCTGCGGATATGTTCACAGCAGGCTCGCTGACGTTCAATGCAGCAGGTCATGTCGATTTCTTTGAGAACAACGGGACTCATATCGTCGGCAGCAATTCAGCGCGGACACTGGACATTACTTCGTTAGGAGATATGACCGACGGAATCAGCGCAATGGTGGATGTTGAGTTCACGACCGGTCTGGAGGCGGACAACATCACTCTGGGTGATTCGATGACGGATCGCTGGAACATGGCGACATTCTACTTCTACTCGGAAGGTGACATTGAATTGACGGCGGACTCCAATATCCGGATTGTCGAGCCGAAAAACTTTGCGAGAAATTTGACTTTGAATGCGATGGGAACAATTTCGGACGCCGATGATGCAGCGTTCAATGTTGCTCAGCACGCCAGGTTTATCGCAACAGAATCAGTTACGATCGGCGATACAGAGAACGACGAATTTAACGCGGGTTCGATCCAGTGGAATACCGGCCAGCGTTTCTTTGTGCATGAAGACAGTAATACGGTGATCGCAAATCCCGACGAACTCGCAAAGTTTGGCAGCCAGTCTCCGGCGGCTGACATTATTTCAGACGGTTCGGTGACCAATGCCGAAGAGGCAGTGGTTCGTGTTGGCAGCAACATGAGCATCCTGGCGACCAACATTCAACTTGGCGATCAGCGGTCGGACGAAATGAACTTCGGTTCGTTGACAGTCAACACCTATGAAGCCAATGGAGCGGCCAGGGTCAGCGAGGACAGCTCAACGCTGCTGACCGGCGACAGTCACGTTCGAACGCTGCAGTTGAACTCGACCGGATCGATCCTTGATGCGGTAGACGCGAACACACTGGTTGTGGGCGCGTCAACATTTCGGGGGACATTGATCAGCGTAGGCGATGACGCATCGTTCAACACCGGAGTCATCACACTTGATTCATCAGGCAACGTGTTTGTTCACGAAAACAACAGCAGCGTTGTTCTGACCGGAATCAACAACGCCAACAGTATGACACTGATCGCGTCCGGCGACGTGCTTGATACTGGATTCGCTGAAACGCGGGTCAACTTCCGGCTTACGGTTTCCGGTTCTCTGATCAACCTCGGCGGTGAAACGACGGACGTTCTTGAGTTTGCTTGCTTGAACTCTGATTCGAAGGGCAACACGAACATTCATGAAAACGGAAACGCCAGCGACGGCGAAGAGGGATTCACAATCGTCGGCAATAACTTTTCAGGTGACCGGCTGATCCTGCACTCCAACGGCAGTATCCTCGACGCCGATGATGCCCGTATCGTGACGACAACACGGGCCGCGTTTACGGGTCTGGACGTGATCATCGGTGACTCTGACGACGATTGCTTCATCGTGTTGGACGAAACCGAGGGCGGTGAATCGCTCATTGGTATCGACGCTCCGGGAGTGAAGTCGGTCACGCGCGGCGGGTGCGCCGCTGAGGTAGCGTAACCATTCGACCCGGGTCTAAATGGCAAACTGGCACGTTCTGGCTGAAAGAAGCCTGAGCGTGTTTTTTTGTTCCATTCACTCCAAAAAAGATCCCGGTATGCGTTGGTTTGGCGCAGGGGGGCGGCTAAAATGCGTATGCGACGCTTCGACGTTTTGCAATGTCTGTAGTTTTGCTCGGGGTTTCCTGCGCGGAACGGAGCGCGCGGATTGCAGATGATTGCGATGCGTCATTCGTGCCTATGCCTCCGGTGTATTCCATTCCGGCCCGCTGTTGCCTTTCCGGTCAAACGATGAATTTTCTGTCCGTCAAATCACCCGCCTTTCTGCCGTCAATCAGAAAGAAGGCGGACGAGTACGACAAATTCAGCGACAAACAGCTGCATGATACCGCGTTGGATCTGGCATTTGAGTCGAGGAAAACTGACAAGATCGGGCCTTTGCTAGTCAATGGTTTTGCTCTGGTTCAAGCCGTCGCTTCGCGCAAGCTCGAGATGCGGCACTACGATGTTCAGTTGCATGGCGGTCGGGCGATGTGTCAGGGGCACGTCGCAGAGATGAGGACCGGTGAGGGAAAAACATTGACAGCGACTCTGCCCATGTTCATTCATGCGCTGAAAGGTCGCGGCACGCTGCTGGCGACCAGCAATGACTATCTGGCAAAGCGGGATGCCGAGTGGATGCAGCCTGTCTATCGCGCGCTTGGGTTGACGATTGGCGTGATTCAAACCGAAATGTCGCGCGAGCAACGTCGTGCATCCTACGGCTGCGATATTACCTATGGCACGATGAAGGAGTTCGGTTTCGATTTCCTGCGCGATCACTCAATGGAGCGCGATCAGAAACAAGCTCAGATGTGGTATGGCGCAGCGGCTGCGAATATGCCGGTCCGGTTGCCCGTCCACCGCCATCCTCATTTTCTGCTGATTGACGAAGCGGATTCAATTCTGATCGACGAGGCACGTACGCCGCTGATTATCAGCTCGGCTCAGGATGAATCGGGGCAGAACCAGCAGCGGATTCTGTATCAGTGGTCGTCCGACGCAGTCAGGCATTTCGAGGAGGACGAACACTACTGGTACGATCGCGAGCGACGGAAAGTCGATCTGTCGCCTGAAGGGACTGCTTTAGTTCGGGCGATCCGTAAACCGGCGGAACTCGCCGGCGTCGGATTGCTGGAAATGTATGACTTTGTGGAACGCGCGATTCAAGTTGATCGCGACTACAAACTCGACCGTGACTATGTGCTTCGCGATGACGAAATCGTGATCGTGGACGAGTCAACAGGGCGGATTTCCGAAGGGCGTCGCTGGAGCCGCGGGATTCATCAGGCGATCGAGTCGAAAGAAGCCGCAACGATCACGATGGATACCAACACGCAGGCGAAGATAACGGTGCAGGCGTTTGTTAGCCGTTTTCCACTGATCGCCGGGATGACCGGAACGGCCGTTACGTCTCGTCGCGAATTCAAGAAAATCTACAAGATGCCGGTGACGGTGATCCCTCCCAACCGGCCGAGCCAGCGAAAGGATCTGCCGGTCCGGTTCAGCTTTCTGGAAGAGGACAAATGGAAGGCAATCGTCGAAGAGATCATTCGAATTCACGCAATCGGCCGGCCTATCCTGGTTGGAACCCGATCGATTGCGAAATCCGGGATCGTTCATCGGTTTTTGCAGGAGGCGGGTGTCGAACATGAGGTGCTTAACGCACGGCAGGTCGAACGTGAAGCCGACATTGTTGCCCGGGCAGGAAACGCGAATCGTGTGACCGTAGCAACCAACATGGCGGGACGCGGTACCGATATCAAGATCGATGAAGAGGTTGTCGGGCTCGGCGGACTGTTCGTGATCGGAACCGAGCTTCATCAAAGCAGCCGGATTGACCTGCAATTGTCCGGACGCTGTGGACGCCAGGGGGACCCCGGTACCGTTCAGCAGTTTGTCTCGGCCGAAGACGAACTGCTCGATCTGGCATTTGGCAAACAGACTGCGGATAAGCTTCGCCGGACGTGCAAAGACCGCCCCGACACATGGTGGGTCAATAAGCTAAAGCGGGCTCAGCAAAAAGTTGAGAACCAGCATTACCGTGCCCGTAAAATTCTGATGTTCAACGAGAAGGAGTTGTCAAAATCCCAGCGTGAAATGGGGCTGGATCCGATCCTTGACAGTTATGACTAATGTGCAGCTCGAGCAGTTCGGCCTCTTTTTATTCCCGGTTGGATTACCACCTGAGCCGTGATTTTTCTATAATCAGATCACCATTCCCGTGATAGCGCTTTCGACAGCGCACGGATTGCAAGATCCTCCACCGGCCAATCTTCGGCCCTCAACCAAAGAAACAGCTTTATGTCATCCGGTGAAACCAGATCGACTTACACGGCCGACGAAATCAAGGCCGAGGTCCGCGATACGATTCGCCAGTTGAGCGAAATGACGAAGACCGAACAGAATTTCGACCAGTTCTGCCAGACGGTTCTGAACAAAGTCGTCAAGCTGACCGGCGCTCATGGCGCGCTGCTCTGGCAGGTGAACGGAGACAACACTCCGGCGGTCACCCACAAGGCCGCAAGTCAATCTGCGGAGTCAATTGCACCGAATGCGCAACAACATTCCAGCCTGGTCCGTGAAGTGATCGGCACCGAAAAGTCGCTCGGGTTGAGCTCGGAATCGCTTGAGGGTGAAAAAAGCCCGGTTCCCTACCTGATGCTGTTTTCGCCGATCTACAATCGCACCAAAACATGTTGCGGTTCGTTGGAGTTGTTGCAGCGAACGGAAATCACGAAATCTGCGCAGGAAGGCTATCTCCGTTTTCTCGGCCAGATTGCGCAGCTATTTCCTCGCTGGCATGAGCAGCAGGATCTTGCGCGGCTCACGCAAAGTGCTGATGGCTGGAACAATAAGCTCGAATACATCAACGAGGTCCACGGTTCGCTCGACACCAAAGAGACAGCGTACGCTATTGCCAACGAAGCGCGGCGTTTGCTCGGATGTGACCGTGTCAGTTTCGCAAAGTGGAATGGTCGGCGCTGCAAAATTACGGCGATCAGCAGCCAGGACCGTTTCGATAACCGCGCGAATGTGATTCGCAAACTCGGCTATGTCGCCACCGCCAGCGTCAGTGCTGATACACCGTTCTGGGTGATTGGCGATACGGAGGGACTGGCCCCGGAAGCCGCTACGAAAATCAACGACTATCTCGACGAGTCGCATTGCCGGACGCTGGCCGTCATTCCGCTGGCAAAACGGCCGCTCGAAGTTCCTGATCTGGAGATGAACAAACGGCTCAGGGATCGCCCGATGAAGCTTGGAGCTCTGGTCCTGGAGTATTTTGATTCGGATGTGACCGAGGAAGAAATTCTGGAAACGAAAAAACTGATCGTATCCCAGGCTGAACTTTCGTTTGACAATGCACGACAGCACAGCGAGGTTTTCCTGTTGCCTCTCTGGCGTCGTCTGGGCGCTGTGAACAAATGGCTGTTCCGCGACCATTTTGCCAAATCGATGACCGCGCTGGCTGCTCTGGGGTTGCTCGTGTTGGCGCTGATTTTCTATCAGGCGCCGCTGAAAATGAAAGTTGACGGTGTCATGCACCCGACGATCCGCAGGAACATTTTTGCAAAAGCGAACGGCACGATCGAGGAAGTTTTTGTCAGCGACAACGCAACGGTATCGGAAAACCAGCCACTCCTCCGGATTCGCGATTCACAGCTGGAAATGGCGCTCGCCGATGTCGATGCACAGATCGAAACAGCCAAAAGCGAGTTGCAAACAGTCAAACGGCTGGAACTGATGGACAGCCGGCAGACGCGTCCGGAAGAAAAAATCGGATTGACCGGACGTCGACAGGCTGCGGAGAACACGATCAACAGTTTGGAGGCGAGAAAGAGGCTGCTGGAGGACAAACAACAGTTCCTGAATATCAACAGTCCGATTGAGGGCGAGGTGATCACGTGGGATGCCAATCGCCGGCTCAAAGAGCTGCCGGTGAAGTATGGCCAGTTTGTGATGTCGGTGGAAAAGACGGATGGACCGTGGGAACTGGAGTTGAAAATTCCCGAGAATAAAGTCGGCTATGTGACCCGCGCGTTGCAGGCGAACGACGGCAAACCACTAACGGTCGAGTTCATTGTTGGAATCGATGCCAACGCTGGTTTCGAAGGCGAGTTGTTGCGGATTGCTCAACGGGCTGAGGTTTCGGAATCCGGCAACCGCGAGTTCCGTGCAATCGTCCGGGCCGATGTCAGCGAAATGAACCCGGACGACCTCCGCCCCGGAGCCGGTGTGACGGCGAAGATACAATGCGGTCGTCAGCCAATGGGCTTCGTCTGGTTCCATCAGATTTACGATTACCTGCGCACAAATTTGTTTTTCTAGGTTTGTGTTTTCAGCCCTCCCTGCCGCACCAGCGTCCGACTCTCCCAAGGTGGAGGGCATTTACTAATCCAGCACAGCACCAATTCGCATTATTGAATCTCCTTGTCGATAGCCCAACCACAAACACCGCCTGCTGCTCCGCCGGTCAAGATGACGATGCGATCGGACCTGACGTTTGATCGCCAGACTTATCAGGGTGTTGAATACTGGGTCGTTAAAGAACCTCTCGGGCAGAAGTACTATCAGTTTCCACCGCACGTTTTCTATATCCTGCGTCAGCTGAACGGGAACCGCTCGATCGATGAGCTGCAGGAAAACTATCACACCGAACACGCGCCGAAGCGAATCACACGCAGTGAATTGCAACAGCTGTTGACCCGGTTTCATCGCGACGGGCTGGTCATCTCCGACATGCCCGGACAGGGAATGGAGCTGCTCAAACGGGGCCGCAAGAACGCTGCCATGGAGCGGTTCGGACAGATGGCCAACATTCTTGCGATCCGATATCGCGGATTTGATCCCGAGCGGATTCTGAATTTTCTGGACAAGTATTGCTGGTGGATTTTCACCAGGGTGACCGCTTGCGTGGTTGCTGTGTTTGCAACGATCGCGCTGCTTTCGGTGCTGATTAATCTTCAGGAATTTCAGTCAAGGTTGCCGGGATTCGAAGCTTTCTTCGATCCGCGCCACTGGTATCTGTTCGTCGGCGTATTGTGCGTGACCAAAATCTTTCACGAGTTCGGTCACGGACTGTCCTGTAAACGGCTTGGTGGCGAGTGTCACGAAATCGGATTCATGTTGCTTGTGCTAACACCCTGTCTGTACTGCAACGTCTCGGACAGCTGGCGGTTGCCGAACAAATGGCATCGAGCGGCGATCGGTGCGGCAGGGATGTATGTCGAGATCATTCTCGCCACGATCGCGACTTTCATCTGGTGGTTTGTTCAGCCGGGAATGATTCAGGATATCTGTTTGCAGGTGATGTTGATCAGTTCGGTCAGCACCGTGCTGTTTAACGGTAACCCCCTGCTCCGTTTCGACGGTTACTACATCATGAGCGACTTGTTGGAGATTCCCAATCTCCAGCAAAAATCCACAAGCGCATTGACCACCCTGCTCGGTCGTCATTGGCTGGGGCTTGAGATTCCAGATGACCAGCTGATGCCCTCCAATCGCCCATGGGCATTTGCGATGTTTACGGTTGCCGCGTTTCTGTACCGCTGGTTCATCCTGTTTGCAATCCTCACGTTCCTGATGAGGTGGCTGGAGCCCTACGGTCTGGAGTCGATCGGAATCGGCATTGCCCTGTTTTCTTTGATTGGAATTCTGGTCATGCCGGGCTACAAACTTTACAAATACATGTCTGTTCCCGGACGGATGCATCAAGTGAAAAAACTTCGATTCTTTTTGGTCCTCTCAATTCTTGCAGGCCTGATCGCATTCATACTGTTCCTGCCGTTTCCGCACCGGTTGAGAAGCAGCGTGATTCTGGTTCCCGGGAACTACGAGACGATTTACGTCCGGGAGTCGGGAGTCGTTGATGAAATCAAGGTCAAGGCCGGCGACATTGTCAATGCGGGCGACACAATCGCAGTGCTACGCAATCTCGAAGTCGAAGATGCTCTGTTGACTGCCTACCAGAAACTGGAGGAGAAGAAACTGCAGCGAACGATCGCTCAGCAAACGAAAGCGTCGCCGTCATCCACGGGGGAAGAGCAACTCAAGCTGCCGCAGATTGAATCCGAGATCCGGCAGTTTCTCGGCTTGATCGTGCATTACGAGGAACAGAAGGACAGGTTGACGTTGAAAACCAGAATCGCCGGAACGGTTCTGGCGACTCCCTATCAACATCCTGTCGAGCAACCGCCGGAAGTTCCGTTGCTGGATTCGCAGTCGTTTCTGTCGGGCAACAACACGGATGTTTCAGCGGTGTACAGCCAGCGGTTTTGCGAAGTTGCAGATTATTCCAGCTGGCAGGCGGTGATCCTGTTGACCGAAGACCAGATCAACTTCGCAAAAAAAGGGGACAAGGTCCGGATCAAACTCTACGCGCGCCCGGATTTCGTTATTGAAACTGAAGTCGTGATGACCGGAGTCAGCGATCGTTCGGTGCAACGTGATGACTACAATATTCCGGCGGACCCGAACGCTGCATTTGTCCAGTTGCCTGACCTGGTGGCCGAGATGGTCGCGGCACATCAACAGTCGAGTATCCAGTTTTATGCTCAGGTTCAGATCGAGCTTGACCCTGAAACAGTCGGCGGTCTGACGCCGGAGGAGCTGAGAATCGGACTCGGTGGCCAGGCCCGAATTTCCACCGGCTACCGCTCGCTCGCCAGCCGGTTGATGTGGTGGATCAATCAGAATTTCCGGATGTAAATTCGGGCGAGCTAACGCTAGACGAGTTTCAGGACAGGTTGAAATGGCAATTTACGAATATTCCAACGACAAGCTTAGTGAAGTATCCGAGTCGGCATTTTCGATCTTGGGTATTAGAGAACGAGACGATCTTCAACGGCTTCTTCGCGATCAGGTCGAAATTGTTGCGCCCGATTGTCTTGTCATTGGCGAAGAATTCGGCGAATGGGACGAAAGCAGTCGTCGGATCGACTTGCTGGCGATCGATCAGGAAGCAAACCTGGTTGTTATTGAGCTAAAACGAACCGAGAAAGGCGGCCACATGGAGTTACAGTCCGTTCGGTACGCCGCGATGGTATCGACGATGACTTTTGAGCAGGCCGTCAACGTTTTTGAGAAGTATTTGGCAAAACGTAAAATCGAGGAAGACGCGGAATCGACGATTCTCAACTTTCTTGGCTGGGATACCGGAAATGATGAAGACTTCGCAAGCGACGTCCGTATCGTTCTCGTGTCAGCGAATTTTTCCGTTGAACTAACCGGGGCCGTTCTTTGGCTTACGCAGAGGGATATCGACATCCGCTGTATCCGAATTCAACCGTACCAACGCGAAGGGCAAGTGTTGTTGGATGTTCAGCAGATCATTCCGTTGCCCGAAGCCGAAGAATTCCAGGTTCGCATAAAGGAAAAACAAAAGCGAGAACGAAAGAAAACATCGTACAATTCGGACTACACAAAATATGAAGTGACCATTGACGGCCAAACACATGAGCGTCTGGCGAAGCGACACACGATCTTCACTGTGGTTCAATACTTGCACCGAAATGGAGTCGCACCAATGGACATGGCTGTTGCGATCCCAGGACGTCGAAATCGGCTGTTCTTTCGGAGATTCCTGAACCTTGACAACTCCCTGTAGCGAACTCTGCCCGGCAGCCAGCGGATCGGGCGGCGGGTTGTTCAGCGAATACCAGACGCCTGCACCGACCGCCAACAGGGTTAGCACGGTCAACGCAGCAATCGTTTTGACATTCTTCCACCAGGGCCGGTGAGGGTCCTGCATGACGGCCTGTAGTTGTCGGGTAACGGCGAGGTCTGACTTGATCGTGTTCTCAGTTGCTTCCCAAGCCGGATCCGTTGCGGCAAGTTTGCCAATCAGATCATCCCAATCACCTTCGAAGTCCGTGCGAATTCTTTTTAGCTCGCGCAAAACAGTGCTGGCGTCGGCGGGACGGTCATCCGGATCTTTGGCGAGCATCCTGTGTATCAGATTGCATAGTTCATTCGGCGCATCGGGACGCAACGACGACAGAAGTTCCGGGTCCTGATTGACGTGCAACAGCGCGACAGCGAGTGCGCTTTCGGCTTCGAACGGCGGTTTGCCCGCGAGCATGTGCCACGCCGTGACGCCCAGGGAATAGATGTCCGAACGCGGATCAACGGGCCGCCCTGAACCTGCTCAGGGCTCATGTACAACGGCGTTCCCATCGTGATGCCGATTTGCGTCAGGTCCTGCGTTCCTTCAGACGCAGCGCGATGAACTCTCGCGAGGCCGAAGTCCGTTACCTTCACGACGCCGCCGGGCGTGAGCATGATGTTTTCAGGTTTGATGTCGCGATGGATCACGACGTTGTCGCCGTCCCCCGCCTTCTTCAATGCCATCGCGACCTGGTTAATGACATTGATTGCCATCACCGGTTCAACCGCGCCGTTCCGGTTGATGTATCGTTTCAGATTCCGCCCGGGGACATATTCCTGAACAATAAAGTGTATGCCGTCCTGTTCGCCGATCTCGTAAATCTGAACGATGTTGGACTGGGATAATCCGGCGGCTGCCTGCGCTTCACGTTCGAAGCGTTCGATGTATGAGCGGTCCTTGGCGAGTTCGGAAAACAGAACCTTCAGGGCAACATGACGCTTCAGGGAAATCTGGTCGGCCAGATAGACATCCGCCATCCCGCCTCGACCCAGACGACGAATCAGCAGGTAGTCACCAATCTGGCGACCGGTCAGATCCGGTTCAGTTTTCGAGTTTTCCACGGGCTGATTCATGTCCGCCTGGTTTTCGAAAGTGTTCGACGCTGCTGTATTCCTTGAATACGGCCCAGACGCAGGAAACCCGGACCCGAGCTATTAGAAAGACGATTCCCCCTCACGTTTTACGAAAGAAAAACGGGATTAGTTTCAAGATTGCCGGAAAAAAGCTGCCAGAAATCCTTCCTAGTCGCTTTTACGTTTGCAAACCGAACGCGACGTCCATATTCGCTGAAACTTCTTTCAAACGGTCCAGGTCACCGCCGCCGACCTCAGCTGCAGCCCAGCCGTAGTAGTTGATTTCCTGGAGCGCACATCGGACATCGGCCCAGTCCAGATCTCCCTCGCCAATTTTCGTGAACCCGTCATTTGCCCGGGAGAACCCTTTAAGATCAAGCTTTTTGATTCTTGCACCAAGCTGGCGGATCCAGTCGCCCATGCTGCCGTATTTCCAGTGATTGCCGATGTCGAACTGCATTCCGACAAAGGGTGAGTTCAATTCGTCGATAAAACGGACGTACCCGGCCGCCGTCTGATTCGAATCACCAGAGTGGTCGTACATGAATTTGTTCCAGACGTTTTCGACCACGATGTCGATTCCGAACCGTGCACAGTCCGGCAGCGCAAGCGTGACGTTATCGATCGCCCGTTTCCAGATTGCTTCGACCGGACCGTCATCGCCGTGACCGACTACCAGCAGCACCGAACTGCCTCCAACAGCGTGTGTGTCACGAATAGCGTTCTTCAAATGGTCCAGCGCAAGCTGCCGCGATGCCGGATCAGGGCTGGTGTGGCGGCTTTCCGGACTCCAGTGCGTTGAACAGACCGTTCCGTCGACGGGCAACCCGCTGTTTTGGATCGCTTCGATCGTTTGTTCGACGTTCATCCCCGGCGAATTCATTTCGATCGCTTCGAAGCCTGCTTCTTTGACCGCATTGAATTTGTCCGTAAGCGAACCTTCAACTCCAACCATTCCAATTTTCAGGGTTTTGTATATCCGTCCTTGAAGAGAAACGTCGTCCTGAGCATCGGAGGCCGGTTCGACTGGCGGATCAGGTTGTTTTTGATCGGTGTCCTGCGAAAACGCGTTGGGGGTCAAACCGACTGCGGCTGCAATGACCGCTGCGGACGAGCCAACAAATTTGCGACGGGAAACTTGCGAAAGAGTTTGGCGATCGGAACGAACGAACATGGCTTCTCCGGAAAATCGGCTAATATTCACCAACCCACATTCCTGGCTTTGATTAACACCGGGCCACCTCGATCTACTCGCCGTCACCATGTTTGATCTTTGCCCAGTATTCGTCGAAGCCACCGTCCTGCAGGAAGTCGGGACTGTTGTCCAGATCGTGGCAGGACTGGCAGTGTTCCGTTTTTGCCTGCTCGACCGTTAACACCATGTCATTGCGAAGACGTCCGAGTTGAAACTGAGTGTACTCATCAACCGAAACGAATCCATTGCGGTCAGTGTCGACAGCGGCAAACGCTTCCGGATTTCCCGCCACGACACGTTCAAACTCCTGAGCGCCCAGGCCACCGTTGCGATCCTGATCCAGGTTCGCGAACCCGGCACTGATGGAATTCGGATTGTTTTCCGCTTCGACGTGAGCCGAACCGGGGCCGTGGCAGTTTTCACAACCGTTGGCATGCAATTGAACGTCCGCCTCCAGATCCATGTACCCTGAGATGTAGGGAAAATAGCCCTGAGCATTCCAGCCGGTCACATGGCAGCTGAGGCATTCCGGATCAAAATTTCTCGGTACCCAGGTCCGTTCGCCCGGCTCGGTCAGGCTGGTAGTAGCGAGTGTGTGAGGTCCGATTCCTGTGTCGTTGCCGTCGATGCCTTCCTCCCAGATCGCAAATTCGTCGTCGTGACAGTCCATACATTTCGTACTGCCGACGAACGTGTTGCCTGACGGGTGTTGTCGGGGGCGGATGTCCTGATTGTTGTTACCGATGTAAATCGCTTTGAGTTCATCCTGATAGGCTGTGAAGATTTCCGTGATCTCATTGGTTTCGCGAATCGGCGGTTCGAAACGATAGTCCAGCGGTACTCGTTCGTAGCGAATTTCCGCGCCGCCGTCGCCGGTTGTGTACAACCCGACAATCCCGACGTACATCCCTTTGACGCCGACCTGTATCATCCGGGTTGTATGATTGCCGGCTACGATTTCCTCCGGCATCAGCGTCGGATCGCCGGCACCTCCGGACGTGACAAGCAGGCCGAAGTTGGGAAATTTCTCAGCCAGTAGACGACAGTTGTCCAGGGATGTTTGTGCGACAAGCACGTGCAGATCGCAATCGGCATTCTGCAGTTCCGGAACGATCTCAGTGAGCGCCGACTGCATATCGATCACGGTCAGATCGCCTTGATTTTTCAGCGCAGGCAAATGTTCGTCGCCGATGATGCAGGTTACGCCGATCTTTTTTCCGCTGCGCTCGATAATGCGGAACGAGTTGCTCATGGTCGGATCGTCAAACAACGTGACGTTGCCACAGGTAAACGGATTTTCGTCTGTCTGCGCGCTCATCATGGACTGGATCAGATCAATGGTCGGCAGTTTGAAGTCATCGATGCCGAAACCGATCACTTCATAGTTCATTGTCTGACAAAGTGCCTGATAGACTTTTTGAATCTTGATCAGCGGCTGTTGCCCGAATCGTTGTATCTGATTGCCGGCATCGATCATGACGATGTCCCAGCCTTTATCCTCCAGAACTTTTCTTGCTGCGAACCGACGCAACAATCCGCCTTTTTGTGTGTCCAGCCCGGTGCAGCCGCAAGGCTCCATGTACCCGTGAAGGCGTCCGGTAATAAAGAGGGCAACGTCAGGCTTTTCCCAGTCCGCAGCGAGTTCGTCTTTGGACGGGAACTCCTGCATCTTCTCCTGATAATTTTTTTCTGCGCGAAGAATTGCCTCTTCCCGTTCGTCGGATTCCTGAGGCTCCGTTTTCGAAACAGGCGTCATACGGCTCATCGATGATGTCAGTTCATGCTCGTTTTGAGCCGAGTCGTCGGCAAAGAACGCTGAGGCAAAACATCCTGCCAGCGCACAATAAATGAAGGCGATCGCTGCGCCATGAATCCCAATGCCAATCCGTTGTTCCTTCATCGATGCCGCCCTGAATTTAACTGTTCCCTGACCAAGAATGCCCGGATCAAGAATAGCGGTTCCGCGGAAACGGGTAAATGGCAACGGCTTTTCAAGTGGATTGGCCGCACTTGCGCTGTTTTCCCCGGATCATCGACTCCGACACCTTTGCGGGAATTGGGCTGGTTTTCGCAGCGCCCCCGTGCGTGCTACTGCGACGAGCCCGATAGCGTTAGTTCAATTTTGGGAACATCAGGTGAGTCAGTTTCAACGAAAAACTTCTGTGAGAATTTTTCGGATGCGTCAGTCAGAGTTGCGGTTACACGGTAGGAATCTCCAGCATCAATTTCGATTTTGTCGCTGCTCAGATCGATCGACACAGGTCCCTCCGATTTCTGTTCGCACCAGATGTTAACCGGTCCGCCACTCATGTTTCTGAACAGGAAGTCGTGAGTCTGCACCGAGTTGCCACTGACGACTCCGAAATCGAATTCAGCTTCATCAACCTCAAGGGGACCTTCGTCCATTGAATCCGGGGACGATTCGCGGGTTTGCGCCCATTGGTCATGATAGAAATTTTCCGGTGTCCCTGCGGCTGTCATCTGATGTGCCGCGTAGCCAGCCGCAATGCCGAGTCCAATTCCGATGATTCCGTATATTAGATACTTAAGAAACGACATTCGATTTCCGGGATGGTAACAGCAAACAAGTGGCAGCCGAGAGCTTCCGATGAGACCACATTCTACTCTGAAGACAATCGTCTCACTACTCAGACCGTGATAAGTGTTCGGGTCGGAAACCAGCCGTTTGGCGCTCTCGAACAAATACCGCGAGACTAGGGCCGTTCCGCTGATATCAGCCGTTGGGCGATAGCCCCGGTTTCTTCCCTCCCGACATAGTTGCGAAACAGGGTGCGTTTCCCCGATCGCAAACCACAGCACTAGCGGCGAAGCATCGATGTTCTCAAATGAGTTCTGCACCCGGAAAAGAAGTCCTGGAAGTCTTCGCGCTGGTAATCCGGGTACGTCCATCGTTGGGCCTGCCAGCCGCCGCCGCGAAAATGGAGTGTGACCTCGGCGTAGATTCCGTCCTGCAAGTAGATTCGGTGATCCCGGTCTTTGGTCGTCACCAGGACAAGTTTCGCTTCGCTGATGTAGCCCGGATCAATATTCAGCGGACGTTCAACGTCTTGCTCGAACGAGCCGGCGTATTCCTGTTCCAGTCGATTCGAGTGAATCCTGGTTTCAGCGATGTTTGCCGGATCGAACGGCGTTCGGAACGCAACAAACTGCTTCCTGAGGTCCTCTCCCATCGACTTCGTGTAGAACTCGGTTTCTGTAAAATCGAAAACAGTACTCGCCATTTCGACCGGGCCATAACGCTCGATTAGTTGTGCCCGCCCCCATTCGAGCGCGTGATCGAACCGGCTGACCAGCGCGGCGATCAGCATCACGTTTCGGTGTTCACGAATTTCGCCCATGAAAGCAAAGCCAATATGAAGAGCGTGAAAAAGGGAAACCCGACGCATGAGCGAGGGACTCAGTCAAAGACCACACGGCCCTTGCTAACGCGGCGGGTTTCCTCCGCTGACGCTCGCGAGTCTTGCTAACGCGGCGGGTTTCTAAACGGTTCGTTTAATACGATTTGCCAAACACAGCGCGGCGGTCGGTTTCCTGGCCGGTGAAAATGCACCTGCCCGGAACCGGTTCAAAATCCAGTGGAATACAACGCGGAGTGACCTTCAGCGGTTTCAGCCTGGCTTCCATTTCCGGACAGTCGACGAAATGGCAGACAGCGAACCCGCCGTGAATCTCAGGCTTGCCCTTGTTCTTTGGAGTGAAGAACTTTTCAAACTTATCAAACGACTTGATGACGCGCGTGTTGTCCTCCCGCAGTTTCAATGCACGCTTGAAAAGCCCGGTTTGAATCTCGTCGAGAATTTTCGTGGCGTTTGCGATGAATTCAGCACGTGGCATTCCGGTCGATTTCGGCTGGTCGCGCCGGCCGACAAAGACGCTGCCCGATTCGATATCGCGCGGTCCGGCTTCGACACGAATCGGAACTCCCCGTTTGACGTGATACCACTTTTTCTCGCCGCCGCGCAGGTCACGTTTGTCGATGAGTACCTCAAGCCGTTTGCCGTGGTACGTTTGAGCCGAGAGTTCGTCTTTCAGCGAATCACAGTATTCATAAACCTGCGCCGCATCGGAGTCGTTGCGAATCACGGGAAGAATCACGATCTGTTTCGGAGCAAGGCGAGGAGGCAGGATCAAACCGTCATCGTCGCTGTGAGTCATGATCAACGCTCCGATCAGTCGAGTGGAAACGCCCCACGACGTTGTCCATGCAAACGACTCGTTGCCCTCGGAATCCTGAAACTTGATCTCCTGCGCTTTAGAGAAATTCCGGCCTAGAAAATGGGAAGTGCCCGACTGCAGCGATTTGCGATCCTGCATCATCGCCTCGATAGTTAACGTGCAATCAGCACCGGGAAACCGTTCGCCTTTCGTTTTCTCTCCCTTGAGTACCGGCATTGCCATGTAGTTTTCGGCAAAGTCGGCATACACGTCCAGCATCGTCCGGGTTTCCTCCAGCGCTTCTTCCTCTGTCGCATGAGCGGTATGGCCTTCCTGCCAGAGAAATTCAGTGGTGCGTAGAAACAACCGTGTACGCAATTCCCATCGCACAACGTTGCACCACTGATTAATCTTCAACGGCAGATCACGGTACGACTGAATCCACTTGGCAAACATCGCTCCGATGATAGTCTCGCTGGTTGGCCGGACGACCAGCGGTTCGTCCAGGGGTCCGGCTGGAACCAGACCGCCATCAGGTCCCGGTTCCAAACGATGATGGGTCACGACCGCGCATTCCTTTGCAAATCCATCGACGTGCCCGGCTTCTTTTTCGAGGAAACTTTTCGGGATGAACAGCGGGAAGTAGGCATTTTCGTGACCTGTGTCTTTGAACATCCGGTCCAGCACCGCCTGCATATTCTCCCAGAGCCCGTAGCCCCAGGGTTTGATCACCATGCAGCCGCGCACCGGCGAAACTTCCGCCATGTCGGCTGCTTTGATGATTTGCTGATACCACTCCGGGTAGTTCTCGTCGCGTGTTGGTGAGATTCCTGTTTTCGCCATTTTCGTTTCTGCGCCGGTTTCTTTTTCGCGATGAATGTCGTTTTTCTTGTTGCCCGGTCGAGCAACATAAGCGACCATTCTAACGGCATGCAGGTTCGGGGGCAGTGGGTGGCTGATAGTGGGAATGGCGAAGAAAGTCCGCAACAAATCTTCTGTTTCACATCTTCTGGCCGACGAGTCCGTTCTGGTCTGCCAACGGTTTCGTCCGACAATTATCTTTTTAGTCTGACCATGCCTGCTGCCAGGCAGACCATTAACAAAAAGTAGCACAATCCGGTTCGGGGACAGCAGCTCCAGTTAGTCGAAAGTCCAATTGCTCGGAGACGAACGCCCGGTTCTCACCGGCGTCAAACGAATTGTGACCATTGGAGTTTGCAACCGGTAGCACCGTTGCGCCCCAAACCCAGTCGTCAATCGCAGTTCAGCAGCAAATCTACGATCAGGCGGACCGGAATCTCGGTAGCCTGCATGATTTGATTGCACCCACAGCGTTACCTCGCTTGCCCTGGTCCGGTTGAATCGGCACGCCGAGGCCAGGCGAATTTTTGCAACCGCAGAATCGCTAACTCAGCACATCGATGAAGAAACGAATTCGCATAGAGCAAGAAACTGGTCGGGTCTGTCTATGCGAAGGTTCAGCAAGCGATGTCCGCTTCGCCGGTGCTGACATGCCACCACAGACCGGAAACGAAATTGGTCGCGAGACCCGTGACCGCGAATAGAAGACGTAGCTGTTTATTTATCGGGACTTCACCGAATAAAATTGACCCTGCTTTTATTGTACGTTGGCATCCTTGTCTACTATCGGAGCATCAACTGAACGAGAAATTGTTGATCTTGTCTTTATAGCTATCGGCTGTCTCAGTTGTGAGCGGCGACGGGAAGATGTGTGAAACGAGTTTCGCTGAGCAGTTAAGACAACTGTGCTACACAGTTTGCGGACTCCACAGCCATTGAACCCAGGTACAACGCGTTTTAGAATTTCGGCTGGATCCCGCAATCATATACAACCGCAGAAACACCGGAGCCGCTATGAGTCGCCGCTTTGTTAACGAGTTGCAAGACGGAGAAGCCGTCGATGAGATTTTTCTGGCCTCTGAAAAACAACTGCGTCCGAACCGGAACGGGGATCTGTATCTGCAACTCCGTTTGAATGACAAAACGGGGTCGATGACCACAATGCTCTGGAACGCGAGTGAGAAACTCTACGAGTCGTTCAGCAACGGCGACTACGTCAAAGTCAAAGGGACTGCGCAGCTGTACAACGGGTCGATGCAGATTCTGGCCAAGGGAGTTGAGAAGTCGAGCAATCACGGGATCGACGAGTCAGACTTCATCACGTTGTCCACCGCCAGGGTCGACGAAATGATCGCGCGCGTCGGGTCCCTGCTTCGAGCGATGAATGCCCAGCCGTTGAGAAATCTTGCCGAGTGTTTTCTGGTTGACGAAGAACTGCTGCGCCAGTTCCGGACTGCACCGGCAGGAATCAAGAACCATCATGCCTATCACGGTGGACTACTGGAACACGTGCTGAGTCTGATGGAACTGGTCGCCGTCGTTGCACCGCTATACGAGAGCGTTAATGCAGACCTGTTGATGATGGGCGCGTTTCTGCATGACATCGGCAAGACGACCGAGTTGACCTATGAACCGGATCTCGGTTACAGCGACTCCGGTCAGTTGCTTGGTCATCTCGTTCAAGGAGTGCAGATTCTTGATGCCAAGATTGCGGAAACGGAAAAGATGTCCGGCGAAACGTTCCCTGAAGAGACGGCTAACCGCCTACGCCACATGATCGTCAGCCACCACGGCTCATTGGAATTCGGCAGCCCGAAACTTCCGATGACGCTGGAGGCGATCGCTCTGGCACAGCTGGATAATCTGGATGCGAAAATCCACAGCGTCAAACAGTTGATCGACGAAGACATGAACAAAGGCAGTGTCTGGACCGTCTACAACCCGCCGCTTCAGCGCAAGATCTACAAAGGTTCGTAGCGGCGGCCTACGAAAGCGAACTATCTAACAAAGCGGAATCGGTGAGATTGCCATCGCGTTTGAGTTTGTCGTGCATGCAGTTCGGGCGGCTCCCGGCACTCGCTGGTTTGGCCATTCACGTCGTCAACGCTTTCCGTTTGTATTCGTCGCACGGAAGATTGCTCAAGTCGTTTGCCGCATTGAGATTGCGCAAGTTGCGATGGAACCGGATGAGTCGCGGCGTTTCTTTTTTTCAATGCCGCATCTGAACAGTTGTGAATTGAATGTACGGAATGATCGGCGTCGCGTTTTCGAAGACGGTAAACAAAGCCGGGTACCAGCTGGCTGTCGTTTTTGCAATCGCGTTGTATTTCATTTCGCAAACTCTACACTTCTAATTGGCTTCGTCCTGCTGCTTCTCCACTATCTATTCTGCTTCTTCTACCTCGAATCTGAGAGCGGCGTCTCACCACTTCCACGACGGTGTTGAACGTTTCTTTTCTTCTCTCTTGATCATGGGGTAATGCGATGACTGTTTCTTTTTTGTGACGAAGCTCCGTTTCGGTTCTGGTTTTCGCAGCCTGTATTCTCGGTTCACTCGACTGCCAGACGCAAATTCGTATGCAGCGAAGTTTCATGCTCAACGATATCGGGCAGGCCAGCTACGACCGATCCGGAAATCCGGTGGTCACGATCAATCCGGCCCGATGTCGCGCGGTAGGACCGGGTGTCTGCGAATTCGTGCGAGCCCGCGAGTACGCACACCTTCACCTTGGACATATCAGAAACAACACGAATCTGAGGCAGGCGGAGGCGGAAGCCGACGCGTGGGCAGCGCGCAACGTGTCGCCCGCGTCAGCTCGCGCTGCGATGCAGTATTTCAATGCAGGCAATGGATCGAGCCGGATTCACGGAAACGGATACCAACGCGCCCGGCGCGTCGCAAACTCGATGCAAATGGGACAGGCACCCCGAACCCGGAATCGCGCTCAACCTGTCCAGGGCATTCAGCCGATGGCCCGCCGGTTTCGACCGCAGCCAAATGCGTTTGGCGGTGGTTACAACCAGCAACAGCCGCGACTTCTGTTTCGACTCCGGCGCTGAACCGATTGCGTGATCGCGGAACCAATCCGGATTGCGCCGTGAACATACCAAGTGAGTGGGGCAGCAGCTAGTCGCTTGGCGTTTGTGTCTGGCAGGAAGATGTTGGCAGGAAAATACTGTCCGGCTATCTTCCTGCCAGAATTCGTTCTGAACTACGATGGTATTTCGTGGTGTAGAGCCTTAAACTTGCCGCATGAAAGCATCTAAAGAAATCCAACAGAAAATTCTCGCCGTTGTTAACGCCCAAAATTACAAGCCGCTCAAAGCAACCGCAATCGCAAAAAAACTCCGTTTCAAAGACGACGACTCGCTAAAAGAACTCAAACGTGCCGTCAAAGTCCTGGTCAACGACGGGCAAATCGTTTACGGATCGAGACATCTTATTCTTCCAGGCAGGGTTCGGAAGCCGCGTAAAGCGAAAGAGCAGGATCCGGGCGATCGGCAATATCGCGGCGCGTCCGGCAAAGTGTCCACAAAACAATCTCGCGGCCAGAATTCCTCGCCCGGTCAATCATCCGGCAAACCAAAAGCCAACGAAGTCATCGGCATCTATCGCCGCAACCCGTCCGGATTCGGATTCGTAACTCCCCGCGGTTCGACCGTTACGGACCGCAGCGAAGATATCTACATTGCCAAAAACAAAACGGCTGACGCAGCCGATGGCGACCAGGTCCGGATCAGAACCTCGACTCGCAAAACCGGACGGGAAACCCGTACGTCCGGAACCGTGATCGATGTGCTTGACCGGAAAACCAACCGCTTTGTCGGTACCTACCGCGAGCGGGGCCGGATCGGAGTCGTGACAATTGACAGCGGCGTCTTCGATGCGGCGATTCTGGTCGGCGATGCCAGCTCACGAAACTGCCGGGTCGGTGACAAAGTCGTAGTCGAAATGGCGCGATTCCCGTCCGAACGTCAGGAGGGTGAGGGTGTGATCGTCGAAGTGCTCGGTGATCGTGGCGAGCCGGGCGTCGATACAAAAATGATCATTCACGAATACGGTTTGCCCGGTGAGTTTTCTGAAAAAGTACTCGAAAGTGCTCGGCAACAGGCGGAGAAATTCAAAGGTGAAATTGCAAACGGTCGCGTTGATTTCACCGGAACTACGGTGATCACGATCGATCCAAAAACAGCGCGTGACTTTGATGATGCGATCTCGCTGGAAAAACTCAAAAACGGACATTGGAAACTGGGCGTCCATATCGCCGACGTTTCTCATTTTGTGCCCTTTCGGTCCGACGTTGACGCAGAGGCATTCAAACGGTCAACCAGTGTCTATCTACCGGACCGCGTAATCCCGATGATTCCAGAACTGATTTCCAACAATCTTGCCTCGCTACAGCCGGATCGAGTTCGATACACGATGACCGCGATGATCGAGTTCACGTCCGATGGTGCGCCTGTTGCGACAGATCTTTATCGCGGCGCGATCAATAGTGCCCATCGGTTCAGCTACGAGGAAGTTGACGAGTATCTTGAAAACGACAAACCGTGGAAGAAACGGCTGACGCCGGGTGTATTCAAACTCGTTCGCAACATGCACACGCTGGCTATGGAATTGCGCAGGCGACGCAAGGCGCGCGGCAGCATCGATCTTGCACTACCGGAAGTGAGGATCGATCTTGATGAAGACGGCCGGGTGTGCGGTGCGCACGCCGAGGAACATACCGAAAGCCATCAGGTGATCGAAGAGTTCATGATTGCAGCCAACGAAGCGGTTGCGGGAAAGCTGGCGGATGAAGGTCTGTTCCTGATGCGGCGGATTCACGAAGCACCCTCTGAAGCGAAATCGAAAGACCTGACCAGGTTCATTCAACAAGTTGGAATCGAGTGTGGCAGCTTGAAGGACCGGTTTGAACTGAAACGGGTGGTTGATGAATCGATGGGCATGAAGCAACAGCACGCCATCCACTTTGCGATTCTGCGCAGTATGCAGAAAGCGATTTACAGCCCGATCGAAACCGGACATTACGCACTGGCAAGCGAAGCCTACTGCCATTTCACGTCGCCGATTCGCCGCTATCCCGATCTGATCATCCATCGCGTTGTCGGAGACCTGATCGACGGGAAAAAGCCGTTCAGCGATTTTGACAAACTCGCTTCTCTGGGCAAACACTGCAGCGATCTTGAACGCCGCGCCGAGCAGGCAGAACGGGAACTGATCAAACTCAAGCTGCTGAATTTTCTTGAAGACAAAGTCGGTATGGAGATGAAAGCGGTCGTTACCGGAGTCGAACAGTTCGGCATCTTTGCCCAGGGGGTCGAACTCCCGGCTGAAGGATTAATCCCTGTGGCAAATCTCCCGGAGGATCGTTATCAGTTCGACAAGGCGTCACGCACATTGAACGGACACCGTGAGGGCAACCAGTTTCAGCTGGGCGATGTCGTGACGATTGTGGTGGCGAAAGTCGATCCGGACGAGCGTTTGCTGGAATTCGGGCTCGCTGGTGCAACGATTCGTTCTGAAGGAGAAAGAGCGACCGATCGCGGGCGAGTTCGAGGAGGCGATCAGGGCCAGAAACGCGAGCGGAATTCCGGCGGGCCGTCTTCAGGCAGGTCGGATGGTGCGTCCGGAAAAAAACCGAACTCGTCGCGGAAGCGGCGGCAGAAAAAAGAATGGGCTCCGAAATCCGGATCGACAGCGGTGGATCGCAAGTTGAAAAGAGAAAAAGAAAAGAAGAAAAAGAAATTCAGCGAAACCAAAAAGAAGACGCCGAAGAAGAAACCGGGATCCAGTCGTTCGTCGCGAAAGAAAGCTGCTGCACAGAAATCGAACAAGTCGAAATCCGCCGGTTCGAAAAAACCTAAGCCTGAGTCGAAATACCGCTAGATTCGAAATGCAATAATTCCGTATTCTTCTTGCCGAGTGAAATGAGTCACGTTTGCATGTTGTTTTGATCCAACGAGGTTACACCATGACAACAATCTTTCCGTCATCATTCGTTTGTTTGGCCACGCGCGCGTCAGCACCGGCGACCACAACAGGTGCGACCGAACAAACAACCATCCTGCTATTGCGTATGAACGTATGAACGACCAAGGGTTTTGTACGACCCAACATGTTTCAAACAGGCTGCAAGGCAACTCGGTAGTTCGCGAATAGAAATTGTCGGATTGTCCACTCTTTCGCGAATTGGAAAAAGAGGCTCAAAATCGGCCACATCCTCCTTGTATTCAGTGTCAAAATAAAGGCACATTGCCGATCCGGATATGTAGCGGCCCAGGGCTCGTCCGGGCTTGCCGTATGCGCGTCCAACGTCGGAATATTTACCCGTCATTCCAATACCGCCGACCAACATGGCCGGCAGTTCACGTTCCTCGATGATGCCTTCCTGAATCGCCAGCTTCCTGAACGCCCGTCGTTGTTTCAGAATCCTGCCAATCCCGTTGGCGATCTCGGTTTGCGACTCAATTGTCTTCGCAATTTCATGTTTTCGTTGCTCCAATTGCTGAACGACGTCTTTGTCTTGATCGCAACTTTCGAGAATCGACTTGATTTCGTCCACGGAAAACTCCATCGCCCGCAAACTCGAAATCGCTCTCGCTGTTTCAATGTTGTTATTGTCAAAGTACCGGTAACCAGAACCAACTTCGACGCGAACGGGTACCAGAATTTGTTTTTCGTGATAGAACCTGATCGTTTTGGCAGTCAAGCCGGTGATTCTCGAAAACTCGCCGATGCTAAACACTGTGAATCCGCCTTTTGCATTATTCGTTGAGAAATTCGTCGACGGTTTTCCCAAACTGGGTTGGGCTGTCATCATAAACAAAATATCGCACGAAAATCGTCGACGTCATCTGCGACGAACCGATCGGCGAACTGCGTGACATGAACATCGCACCGCTGCCGGGCAAGTCCCTGGTGATTTATGATCCGCAGTACGATCTGGCGATTGACGTGCTGCCGTGCGAGGACGGCCATGCCCAGGAACGATCGCTGCTGCCGGAACTTCTGCAGACCATTGAGCGACGTGACTTGCTGATCGCCGACAGGAACTTTTGCACCGTTGATTTTCTTGCGGGCACTGGTGGCCGTGGCGGTTTCTTCGTGATTCGCCAGCATGGCGGGCTGCCTTTCGAACTCAAAGGCCGTCGCAAGCTCGTGGGAAACAGCGACACCGGCAAGGTCTATGAGCAGGCAATGCAGGTGACTGACCGGACCGGACAAACGAGGAACGATCGACGTATCACGGTGGTACTCAATAAACCGACTCGCGATGGCGATGCGGAAATTCATGTGGTTACCAATTTGCCCGTACGAGTGGGAGCCATTCACATTGCGGAGATTTATGCGGGACGCTGGACGATCGAAACCGCTTTCCAAAAGATGGCGGAAAGTCTGGAAGGCGAAATCAAAAGTCCGGGTTATCCAAAAGCCGCGTTGTTCGGCTTTTGCATGGCGCTGGTTTCTTACAACGTGTTGTCAGTGGTTCGCGGCGTGGTGGCGGGAGTTCACGGTCGCGAAGCAGCCGATCAGCTTTCGACGTATTATCTTTGTCACGAAGTCGCATCGACTGCCGAAGGGATGTCTGTAATTCTGGAAGCTGACTACCGGGAAATCAGGTACGGTTCGCTGACTCCCACCCAACTTGCCGCCGAACTGCGTCGGCTGAGTCAGCAGATCAATCTCAAAAAGTATCAAAAAGGGAAGTGGAAACCCAAACCGAAACCGATGAACAAAAAGAATCGCGGTCACCAGTCCACGTTTCGCATCCTCGAAAAAGCAAAACAAAAAGCACTCTACAACTCATAAATGAAAGCTACAAAAGGCTGGGGTCAGCCGTTATTGGCAATGGCAATGGCGGCGGTTGGAGTTGTCGACAGTTTCATTGGGCGCCGCGCCCTCCCCCGGCTGCTACTGCGTCCGACCCTCCCGGGGGGAGGGTGTAGTTTGCGGCTCTTTTAGTCGCGGGAGTGTCCGTGCGAGTTGCCGCCTCCACCGGACGCCTGCTTCAACGCCAGATTGATTTGATACGCCTGACTGAGAACATAGTTTTCGTACAGATCCAGCTTCAACTGTTTTTCAAGAATCGCAAATCGCCGGTCGGAATACAGAATCTTGACTGGAACTTTCTCAAACTCGACAACCGGTTCAGGCGTCGGGCCGTGGTCATGGTCGAGTCTTTTGAACACAAACGCTTCTGCTCCTTCACGAACAACGGCATCGATCGGAACAACGACGCCGTTGGTCCAGACCCTGGCCGGAACTTCCAGATGTACGCGTTGGCCCGGTTTGTATTTCCATTGCAGATAGCGGCGGCCCCGGGCGTCCTGGCTTTCGCCCGTAACCTCGTTCACAATTTCGACATAGACCGGATACGTTTGCGAACGGTCGTCGACCCGGTTGTCGATCGACAACAGCGGCAGGTTTTCGAGTCGACTCGTATTGGGCCCTTCGCCGAATTCCGCAGTGAACCGCTCACCCGCAGCATTGGCCTCCGAGATTTTTTCGACATCCGATTCGAATGCCAGTCCTTTGATCAGAAGCGTGCCGTGGTGCGTCAGTTCGCAGAGTTTCCCGCCGGACACCAGGTTGCCGCCCTGAATTCCATCGACCGACTCGACGGTGAAAAAGTAATGGTCGGAACTGACATCGTCAGGCAGATCGGGGGCGTAAACTTTGACAGACTCGATCAGCCGACCGCTGCCGATCAGCTGCTGAACCTGCGAATCTCTGACGCCGCGCAGTTCAAGTTCCTGCACAAGAGCCTGGCGGTTGCCGGCGAGTTTCTGCAATTCGAGTTCGACATTTTTGACTTTCTTTCCCGCGACGGCGCCGGATTGCAAAAGTCCGCGAAGTTTTTCAAGCCGGCTTCGAACGGTGTTGGTTTCAGCGATTACACCCAGCAGATCGACCTGAGCACGCGAAAGTTCCTCGTCGGTGATAATCAGATCAAACAGTTCTCCGCCGGGAGCAACCGCTTCGCCCGGCGAAACGTGTACGATGTCAACGCGACCGCCGACCGGTGCGACAATCAGGCGACGTCCGCCGGGGATCCTTTCGACGATTTCAGCCGGAATCCGGATCGGTTCGTTGTAGTTGCGAACCTGAAACTTGCCGGTTTCGAGATTCATGTTGTCGATGGTGGTTTCGTTGACCACGACGATTTTGCCGGAACCTGCTGCCGGAGCCTCGGGCTCAACGGCGGCAACCGGCGGGCTGACCATCGGCCTGACCATCGGCCTGACGAAGTAGCCCATCACCATTCCGATCCCGACAAGCGCGGCTCCGGTAACGAGCGATACGGTTCGATTTGACTGTGCCATGATTTGTTTCTGCGAGCGGATGATTCCGGTGGTTGGTTCCGGCTTTCATTCTATCACCCTCTGTTTCAAAAGGGCCTGGATTCCTTGTTTATTCGAGGCTGTCGCTCAGCAACATGCCTTCAATCCGCATTCGTGATGTCCATAGCTGACGAAGCGATGCAAGATACTCGGTCGTCAGATCGATGTTCGTTTGTTGAGACTGGAAGTACTGCAGGAATTCAACTTCTCCTTCACGGTACGCGCGAGTTACCAGATCCAGAGTCCGGTCCGCTTCAGGCATGATCCGTTCGGTGAAGGCGCGGGATTTTTTCCACGCTGTCTCGTACGACTGGAATTCCACCGCAAGCTGCTTCTGCAACCCGAGCCGGACGGCATTGACCGATTCGACGGCAGCCCGGTATTCAGCGCGGGCCGCCCCGATATTCCCTTGATTCCGGTTACGCATGTTTAACGGTGCGCCGACCTGGAAACTCCCGAACATGTCGTCCGTGGCCGTATCGTGCCCGATTGAAAATTGAGTCTGTAAATCGGGTACACGTCCGGCAAGTTGCTGCCTCAGCCGCGCGTCTGCAGCAGTGACCTTTGCGTTGGCAGTTGACAAATCCGGGCTCGCCGACATTCGCAGCACGCAGTCGTCCCATGAGATAAATTCGGGAAGCGTGTCAGGAGAGCCGGAAAGATATTGCTGCGCCATTCCGGGACGGTTGATGACCGTCGCAAGGGAACGCCACGCTCCGCAAAGCGCTGCCCGTGTTTGTTCCATCTGTACACGGAGTTTCCCGGCCTGAATTCGGACCTGTAGCAGATCGGTTTGCGGCGATTCTTCAGCACCCACCAGCTGCTCCGCCATGGTGATCGATTTTTCAGCGACATCGGCCAGTTGCTGCAGCATCTCCAGCTGCTTCTGCGCAATCAGGACATCGAAATATGAGATTCGCACGTCAGTCAACAGCCTCATCTGCAGTTGCGCGACACCGGCCTGAGCAACTTCACTCTCGCGCATGCCCGCCTCGTAGCCAAGTTGCCGCTTTCCACCCCGGCGAATGTCGCGTGAAATGTACGCTCCGTAAATTCCCTCGTCATCGTTACCAATCTCTTCACCGAACATTCCAAGGACAACATTGTTCGGCAGGGCCGCTTGTTCAGCACGGTTTTTTTCAGCCACAGCCATCGCCCGTGCCGCGTGCAGCGTTGGATGATTTTCGATCGCCATCGCCTCAAAGTCCGCAATCGTCAGCCCGGACGTGTTGTAGGAAACCTGGCTCGCGTAGTTCAGTTGTCCGTTTTCGTCTTCGAGCGGATAGAACATTACTCCGCGTTGATCGAGTTGATTTGTGATGTCGTTCCGGATCCATTGACCATTCGCAGGACCAGTGTTGTCCAGGTACATTCCAGTTTCAGTTCCAGCCTGCGGATAGCCTTGCCGGGAGAATTCGCTTCGATAGTTTTCCGGATTGGAAAATGTTCCCGGATTGGAGTCGCGCATTTCCACAAGGCTGCCGTCACCCGTTGCCGGGAACGAATTGTGTTGGGGCACATTCGTGATGGGCTCGGCGAAATGCCCGTTCTCAATTCGTCCGGGGACATTGTCGAGGCTGGCTCCGCTGCCGTGTGGCGGTAGCGGTGCAAAATCGGCATTACCATGGCCAAGATTCTCTCGGAAAAACTGCTTGTTGTCGCCGTGAGGTTGCGCTGGGGTCGTCCGTCCGTCTGAAGATTCGGCATCGATTTCGAAAATTCCCTGTTCGTTTTCCTCGCTCTGGTCCGTTGATCGAGCCTCCTGATCCACCGGTTCGGTGCCTTGAGCTGTTGGTTGAGCGCCTTGAGTGGTTGCCTCAATGTCGGTTGATTGAACAGCCGTTGATTGAGCAGCCTCCGGTTCTGAAATGTTCGCGCCCGCGTCTTCCTTCCCGGCCGCTCGTTCGTCCAATCGATCTGCGAACTCCCGCCCATCAACGGGCTGAGGCTCATCCTGAATAGCCGGCAATTCAAAGCCGGAGTCGGCATTGCCAAAGATTCCTGAGTCTCGATTCGATTTGTTGGCAAGAAGTTGCGACGCTGCATGAGTATTGGATTCAACGCCGCTAGTCGCGAGGTCATTTGGACTCGTCCGGACGCCCGTTGTTCTGCTTGGCTGCGAAACGTCACGTCCCGTTTGTTCAATCTGAGCTTCCGGATCGTCAGCCGACTGATATCCGTCGTTCAGATGTCCATTTGCGTCATCGTGACTGTCACTGACATAGTCATCATTCATCGAAATGGATTGCGGCTGCAGATCGCTATCTGAGGGTTTCGGAATGAGCATCGATCCGCCCAGCAGCGCACCGAGGAAGACTGCACCGTAGATCGGTAGCGCAGTTTTCGATTTGCTTGAGCCGTTTGTCATGATGCAGGTTATATCGGTTGTAACGACTGTCCCGGCTTCAATGATTGTGCGGGAATGCCGGGGGTCTGGTGAAAATACCCGCCTCCGCAGATTAATTGACGCGAGCAGCTAGCGTTGGCACGTTTCGGCTTGTCCCAGGCCCGTTGTTGAAGGATTGAGTCGGGTTTTGCGGGTAACGCGGGAATTGACAACGCGGACGGAGTCCTTCCCCATCTTTTTCGGGGACCGCAAGGCATACGTCGGAATTTAGACATAGGGTTCAACTGACAATCGATCTCTATGAAGACTGAAACATGTTTCGCAGAAATGACTATCCAACTCGGCAACGGGCAAACAGTCCGCGCAGCATATCACCGGCTCGGCAATCGTACAAACGCGAATCGCGTCGTGCATCCGCAGCGGTTGAATGTGCGTTTTGTGTTCCGGTGGTCATCCTGATGATGTTCGGCACACTGGAAACGTGTTCCGGCCTGTTTTTGAAAGAGACACTAACCATCGCAGCGTTCGAAGGAGCTCGCGTTGGCGTTCGCCGCCGGGCAACTGCTGAAATGGTTCAAGACCGTTGTGAGGAGGTTTTGGACGAACGAGGAGTCATTGGTTACAGCGTTATCATTGAGCCAGCGGATTTTTCGAATCTCGATGCACTCGACACGATCACGGTCACGGTGCGAGCTCCAACCGCGGGCAATTCGCTCTATGTCTTTGACTTTTTGGCAGGCAAAAATGCATCGGCGCAGGTGTCGATGGTGCGTGAATTCGATGACTAAGTCGCGTCGAGCCGCAAATACGACAAGACACAGCCTGAGAAGTATTGACAGCTCCAAAGTTGCGATCAGCCATCTACAAAAATTACAACGACGCGAAAACAACGACGCTGAGCAGGAAACAAACGAAATGAACTTCAAACGACTATCCCGGAAACGCGACAGAACTGGAACGGCTGCAGTCGAGTTTGCTCTGGCTGCCCCGGTGTTGCTGCTCTTGATTTTCTGCACGGTCGAGTTTGCCCGGATCAGCATGATTCGGAACATCGCCCAGAACGCCGCATACGAAGCCGCACGGATTTCCATGGTGGAAGGCGCCTCCCATCAGGAGGGAATTGATGAAGCCAATCGAATCCTTGGCCGGCTCGGGACGCAAGGTGCGACCGTTGATATCAATGGAGGCACGGAGCTGGACTTTGATACGACCGACATCAATGTTCGAATCGAAATTCCGATGGAAGACAACGCATTCGTATTCAAGGCTTTCTATCACGACAAGAAAATCATCACGGAAGCTTCGATGGGGTCCGAAAGATACAACGGATTCTTCAACGGGCTTGAAGACTGATACGCAAGAGACATGCCGACCGATACATCAATTGACCCACCCAGCGCGGCAAACTGCTGCTCGAACTTTAATCTCCGGAGGACCGGGAAAATGAACCGACCGAGTACAAACAACCAGCGACGCGGAGCAGTGCTGCCGCTATTCGCATTGATTCTTCCTGCGTTGATGATTCTTTGCGGGTTCGCAATCAATCTCGCCTACCTGCAACTGGTGACGACGGAAATGAAAATTTGCACGGACGCGGCCTCCCATGCCGGCGGTCGCGCGTTGAGTATTCACCAGAGTACGGACGAGGCCTACGCCGCCATCCAAGCGAACGCGCGACTGAACGAAGTCGGCGGCAAAAAGATCAGTATCCGCACCAGCAGAGAGCGGGACATCCAATTCGGATTTACCATTCGCGAAGACGGGTTGGGTAGGCATGCATTCCACCAGGTATCCAAAGAGGATGTCGATAATGAAACTCAACGGGCGACGAGCGTCCGTGTCACTGGACAGCGGCAGTTTCCGCTGGTTTTCCAGGTGATGTCGGGATTCACTCGCGTTCAAGTCAACCGCCGCTCCACTGCGACCCAGGTCGATCGCGACATTGCTCTGGTTCTCGACCGCAGTGGATCGATGCTCGCGTACGAGGACATCGATAAATGGGAAAACACGCTGGACGACCTCTACAACTGGGGCCGGATCAACTACAACGACTGGCGGCGCGCACGAAACTACTACCATCAGTCGTATTTGCGGCAGGAAGTTTCGTTCAACGTCGCCTATGAGATCATGCGTTACTACAACAAGGGTAGTTACTATGATGATTTCACCAGCGCAAACCTGCCGAACAACTATCTTTGGGAGCGCGGTTATTACAGGTGGCAGTATCCTCAAACCCGTCTTCGAACCGACGGCGAATCTGGATTCAATGATCCCTATGGCAGCCCGGAACATCCGATGGCCCAGTATGCGTTTGACGTTTCACTTCGCCGGAAGGCACCACGTTTCAGCCGTTGGGCGAGACTCCTTGAAGCTGTTGAGACTTTTACCGATGTACTCGGCGAGACGGACCAGAAAGAACTGATTGCGCTCGTGACGTTCAGTACGAACTCGAATGCGGATCTTACTCTCCAGACGGAAGGCAATTCAGCGGTCAAGTACCAGGAACTGCACAATGTCGTCAACCAGATCATGCCCTACGGAGCAACGGCGATTGGCAAGGGATTGAAGGAAGGATTCCCGCTTATTCTCGAAGACAGCGACGGTGTGTATGACCCTTTCGCAACCAACCCGCCGGACCCGCGTCCGTTTGCAGCCAAGACGATCGCCGTGCTTACCGATGGACAGAACAACAAATGGCCTGATCCGGTTGATGCGACCCGCGACGCTCTGGAAAGTCACCCGACCGTGACCGTTCACACGGTCACGTTTTCCGAAGGTGCCGAACAGCAGAAAATGCGTGACGTTGCCGCCGTCGGCGGCGGACGCCACTACCATGCCAACGACGGTGACGAACTGGTCGAGATCTTTGACGAAATCGCTAACAACCTGCCCACGATATTGACGGAGTGATCGCAGGTCGAGGTGATCGACCGACATCAAAGCCGTTTTTGTATCGAAGCAACTCGCAAATACTATTCCGTTTCCGCGGCAACTGCATGAATGTGAAATCTGAGTTCCTAGAATTTGATCGAGCATACGCCGTGAGGCCGTGTGGGATGGAAGCTGTTAGCGAACTGTAGCACCGAACGCAAGTGAATCTCAGCGCAGGCTGTCCGGTCAGGGTGAGTGGGCCGCTATCCACGACGCCCGGTATCGATCTTTCGAAGTTCTTCGACCGTGTTCATCACCAACGGTTATTGGGCCGTCTGGCTCTTTCTCCTTTACTTTCAAACGTCGTTTTAGACGAACTCGACTGGGAACTTTCCCGGGCGTATCCTAACGCCTGGTTCGCCGACCGCCTGACCAATCTGCACAACCGGGGGCACGACTTTCACACTCCACGGGACTGCGAACAACGATTGCTGTTCGAAGATACTTGACTTGAAGAGCCGGATGTGGGCCCACAAGTCCGGTTCCGGGAGAGGCGCGGGAGAGTAATCCCCGCGCCTACTCGACATCAAATCGTTCGGGCGAACATTTTGATTCCCATTTTCAAACCTGTCGTCGAATTTGTTCAGCTTTTTTCGGTGTCAATCTGCTCTGTCTGCCCGAGACAAATCTGATAATCAACTTCCACGCAGGAGAAATCCGAAGTGTGCCTGCTGACCCTGATACGTCTGCGTCGTCCGGCTCGATCCATAATCGAGTTCAACGGTCATCGTCCAGTCATACATTCCGGTGTCGAACTCGTCCGTTTGCATGGCAAAACGAATCGGGTCTCCGGCGGACAGACCTGACATGCTGGTGTACTCGACGCTTCCCCGGGAAACGCCATCGAACACCAGGCTGGCCGTAATCGAATTTGGAATCGCAGTCCCGGCGGTCAGGAACGTATCGACTTGAATGATCGCCCTGCCGCTTGCATCGGAGCGGTAGACCAGCTGCATTCCATCATTGATGTCCTGGGCAAACGTCAACACACCCGCATGGAGCAGCGAATCACCTTCAGCATCAAAATCATTGGCTAGCACACCGAGAGCCGGATCGGTAATCGTCAGTTCCGTGTTGAGATCCGTTTCAAACAGCGGATCACCGGACGCAACCGGAGTCGCATTGAGCATCTGGCGCGGTTCGAGTTTTTCGTATTGAGTTTCGGGTGCTTTGCGTTTTTCTGTCCGCGAATCCTGAGTCGTCGATTGGACCGTCTTGAACTGTGCCGGTTTGATTTGTTTGGTGAAAAGCCGTTTCTGCTGCTTCCTGACATCACGATGCCTCCATTGCGGGCCAATCAAATCTGAATCGACTGACGGGGAAGGTCTTAACAAACTCGAAAACCGTTTGTCAAATTCCTCAGGCAGAATCTTGTCACGAAATTTGAACAACCTGTGTTTCCTGGAACTTACGATCCACGACTTACACCCTCGGAGCAACCCGGGTCTTTTCGTAGTTATTCAACCAGGACGATTGCGGCATGCGCTATTCGTGGTCGCTGTCGTCTTTCAGCAAGGCAGCCGGCTTTTCATCCGAATCATCTGAATGTTCGAGTTCGTTCGCCAATTCGTCGACCAGCTCCTCAGCAAGCTCACTGATCTGAGCTTCCTCCAAGTCGGTGTCTTCCGCCTTGGCCTTTGAAAAGACCTGCAAGTGCTTTTTCAATCGTCCGAGCATGCCTGAAGAATCGTCCGCGCTGTTTTCGTCAACACTGTCCCGGTATTCGCGACGACGTTCGAGTTGTGCGAGTTTTTCTTCGATACGAGCTTCACGTTGCTCGAGTTTGGTTCGCTTGATCGACAGTTTTACCTCGGACTCGCGAATTTTCTGACGCAACTCTTCTTTTAACGCGTCGATTTCGGCGGCATCAATAGCTGGAATTTCATATTCAGTTTCTTGTTTCTGATCAACATCTTTGTCCGCAGACTTTTCAAGCGTTGCATCTTCGGCTTCCAGACCTGTAGTGGCTTCGTTCTTGTCTTCGAGCTTGTCTCCGTCCTCATCGCCTTCTTTGTCGGTGAGTCCGTAGCCGGCGAGGATGCTCTGTTTGCGATGATTCCATTCCTGATCTTCTATATCAGACTCATCGTCGGACGGGAATGATGAGTCCGGGCCGGGAGAACTCTTGATGGCTTGCTCAATTTCGTTCAATCGTTCTTCAAGTGATTGAAATGAACTGCGAAGTTCGACTGAGCGCTGTTCCTGCATCGTGATCAGAACTTCAAGGCTGGTGACGATCTTGTCGGCTTGGCTCGCACTAGGCGCAGATGATTTCGAATCATGTTGTTCGACGATTTGTGTTCCGTCGTCAAGTTGGTCGATTTCCGTGCTCATGATGACTTGGTTTTACAAAAGAGTTTCGGCTGGTCTTTGGCTAGTTTCTGCCGTCCAGTCGAGCGCATTTTCGACTGGATCTTCCAGCATGTAGAAGCATAGGTTCGGATTAGCGGTTGACGACAGGAATTCCCCCAATAGGAGAATCGCTACAGGGGACCGCCATTGCGATTCGGGGCGTAGCGGATATGCCGGTTATGCAACAGAACCGCTTTTTGTTTTTGCGGGACTTTGGGGTCGATGTTCAAAACCGTCCCCGGAATTTAGAATCTGACGGCGGCTGGGATGCATTCATTCCAGTGGGTCGGTCCATTAACTAATCCTGTTTGTTGTTTTTGATTATTGCCATGTCTCAACGACCATTTGTCCACCTGCACTGCCACAGCCACTACAGCCTGCTCGACGGGGCGAGTTCGATTCCAAAGCTCGTCCAGCGCACAGTCGATCACGGTATGAATGCGCTGGCATTGACCGACCACGGCAACCTGCACGGCGCGCTTGAATTTTATCGTGAGTGCAAAAAGAAAGAGATCAATCCGGTTATTGGCTACGAAGCCTACATTGCTCCGGGAAGCCGCAAAACCAAAGGCGGCAGGGGGCGGGATTCGAGCTACCACCTGACGCTGCTCTGTCAGAATGCGACCGGTTTTCAGAATCTCGTGAAGATGGCGTCATCGGCCGCATTGGAAGGGTTTCACTACAAACCGCGGATCGACAAGGAACTCCTCGAAGCGCATCACGAGGGCATCATTTGTCTGAGCGGTTGTGTGTCGAGCGAGTTCAGTCGCAGCGTGCTGGGTCGCGGCGGAAATGGAGCTGAAGATCACCTGGACAAAGCCGCTGAGGTCGCGGGCTGGTTCCACAATCTGTTCGGTGATCGCTACTTCATCGAGATCATGAACAACGGCGTCGATATCCAGCAAGAGCAGTTGCGCGGTGCGGTCGAAGTTGCCAACCGAGTTGGGATCCCTTTGGTCGCGACCAGCGATTGCCACTACGTCGATCAAGGTGACGCGGAAGCTCAGGACGTGATGTTGTGCATCAACACGGGGCGATTCCGGACCGACGCCAAGCGGATGAAGATGGAAGGCGACCAGTTTTATCTACGCCCGCCCGAAGAGATGTACTCCAGTTTCGTCGGCCTTGAGGATGCCGTTTCGCGGAGTCAGGAGATCGCGGACTCGGTCGATATACTGCTGGAACTCGGCAAGCGGTTTTTTCCGGTCTACGAACTGCCTGATGAGCAGACGCCTGAAGGCCGGTTGCGGGAACTCTGCCTTCAGGGTCTGCGCGAACGGTATGACGGCAACGAGGAGATGCTGCCCGGCGGTTACGACAAAGAGAACCCGGAGGAAAGTGACCTTGCGGAGGTCGTCATGAAACGGCTCGACCGTGAACTGGGCGTGATCAACAAGCTTGGTTTTGCGAACTACTTTTTGATTTGCTGGGACTTCGTTGATCAGGCCCGCAAGCGTCGAATTCCAGCTACGGCTCGTGGTAGCGGTGTCGGTGCGATTGTTTGTTATGCTCTGTATCTCAGCCATGTCTGCCCGATCAAATACGGTCTGCTTTTCGAGCGGTTCCTCGACGAAAACCGCCTCGAAGCGCCCGATATCGACATCGACTTCTGCAAGGACGGGCGCGGTGACATCATTCGGTATGTGAAAGAAAAATACGGCGAGGAAAGCGTTGCTCAGATCGGCACATTCGGAACCATGAAAGCCCGTGCGGCGATCAAAGATGTCGGCCGCGCGCTGGGGATTCCCCTGGGTCGTGTGAATCAGGTGACAGCGATGGTTCCCGATCAGCTGGGAATCACGCTCGACGAAGCGATCGAAAAAAGCGAGGACTTGCGCAGCGTTTATGAAGGCGATCCGGAGATAACCGAGTTGCTTGATTTTGCGAGGAAGCTGGAGGGGCTCGCGCGGAATATCGGTACACATGCGGCAGCGGTTGTGATCGGCGACGGGCCGTTGACCGACTATGTTCCACTCGGTCGGGTGGCGGGCAAGACCGATGTGATTACGCAATGGTCGATGAACGACGTCGAGGCAGCCGGACTGTTGAAGATGGATTTCCTCGGGCTGCGAACGCTGACCATCCTCAGCCACTCGGTCGATCTGATTGAACAGACGACGGGCGAGCGACTTGACATTTTGAAATTCCCGCTCGACTGCGAGAAGACTTTTGCGCTGTTACAGAGCGGTGAGACCAAGGGTGTGTTCCAGCTGGAAAGCGGCGGGATTCGTGATCTGCTGCAAAAGATGAAGCCCGATCACTTTCTGGACATCGTGGCGACGGCTGCGCTATATCGACCGGGTCCGCTTGAGGGCGGAATGGTTCAGCAGTACGTCGATGTGAAAAACGGGAGGCGACAGGCTGAGTATTTGACGGAGATCCTCAGGGAAATTCTTGAGGAAACTCACGGCGTCATGGTTTATCAGGAGCAGGTGATGCAGATCCTGAACCGTGTCGGCAACATTCCTCTTGCCGCCGCGTACACGTGCATCAAAGCGATCAGCAAAAAGAAAGAAGAGCTGATTGCTCAGAACTATGAACAGTACATGGCGGGTTCGCAGGAGTCGGGGCTTTCGAAAAAAGAAGCTCAGGACATGTGGGACATGATTCTGAAGTTCGCGGGTTACGGCTTCAACAAAAGCCACTCGACCGCCTATGCGCTGGTGGCGTGGCAAACAGCCTACTTGAAAACGCACTACCCGATCGAGTTCATGGGGGCACTGTTGACGGGCGATATTCCCGGGCGGAACTTTACCAGCAAGGATTCGCTGGTTGAACATATGGAAGACTGTCAGCGGATGGATGTTGAAGTCGTGCCGCCGAACATCAACAGCTCGGACGTGAAATTCACGGTGGCTGACGGCAGGATTCACTTTGCCATGAGCGCGATCAAAGGCTGCGGCGCCTCGGCGGCGGAGGCCATTGTTCACGAGCGAAAAGAGAACGGACCTTTCACAGACATCTACGATCTCTGCGAGCGGGTTGAATCAACGAAGTGCAGCCGTTCGTCGATGGAAACGCTGATCAAATCGGGTGCGATGGACGACTTCGGCGCGAAACGGGCGCAACTGGTTGCGGTCCTCGATTCCGCGATCAAAGCCGGCTCTGCGCTGCAGGCGGACAGGAAAAGCGGCCAGAAGAATCTGTTCGGTGCGTTTGAAGACGATGCCGAAGACACAGGGAACAAGCCGGCTCAGGTCGAGTATCCGGAAATGGATGAATGGCCGGAGCGCGAGCTGCTGGTCGCCGAAAAAGAAGTGCTTGGCTACTATCTGACCAGCCATCCGCTGGCCGAGTTCGAAGAACGCCTGCTTCAGTACTGTTCGCACAAAACGAACGGGCTTGCGAATTGCAAAGACCGCGACCGCGTTAGCATGGGCGGAATGGTGTCAGCAATCAAACACTCTCATACAAAGAACCAGAAAAATCCAAACGATCCGACGAAGTATGCGATGTTCGATCTTGAAGATGTCGAAGGCTCTATCCGGTGCATTTTGTGGCCGGGCGATTTTGCAAACTGCGGCGACCTTGTGACGCCTGATGCTATCGTCGTTTTGCAAGGCCGACTGGGTTATCGAAGTGATGAACCGAACATGATCGTGGACAAAGTGATTCCGATCGATCAGCTTGGCACGAGTATGACGCAAGGGATTCGCGTCTTGATCGACGAGGATCTGCATGGCGAAAACGGGCTCAAGAATGTGCATGAAATCATTCGCGGCTATCCCGGCAAACGGGCTATGAAGATCGAGGTCTGTTTGAAGAACGGAATGCGAGTCGAAATGGACTCGAGCAAACGTGTTGATGTTACCGAGCAGATGTGCACACGCCTGCGTGACCTGCTGGGCGAAGGCGGCGTCGAGATGATTGTCGACCGCAAAGCTCTCTCCGCCAAAGCGCCTCCGGAGAAAAAGTACAGTCGGCGGTCGAGCTAGCGACACGTATATGACGGGAACGGTATGGCGACATGTGTTCTTAAGGAAACGGATTGAATTCCGTTTTACGACTAATGAATCAACCGACCAACAAGACTCGAGCCTGGCTGCGGCGGCTATTGCTGCTGATTGGAGCCGGACTGATGGTGGCAACGATCCCGGTTTTCTTTCCGGTTTCGGTCATGGCAACGATTCACGACTGGCTGGGGCTTGGCGAATTTCCTGACGATCCGATTGTGGTTTATCTTGCGCGATCGACTTCTTTGCTGTATGCGGTACACGGCTGTGTGATATTTGTGATCGGCTGGAACATGCGGCGATGTTGGGAACTCGTTCCGCTCATCGGCTGGCTGCATATCGTGATCGGGCTGGTAGTCCTGGGCATCGATTTGACGTCGGCGATGCCGTGGTTTTGGACGGTGTTTGAAGGCCCGCCGGTCGCGTTGTTGGGAGTTGTGATTCTGGTAAATTACAACCACGAAAAGAACGAAAAACACGAATAGACATTCGACCAAAAAAGGAGAAAGCCTCCTTTCGTTAATTTCGTTTCTTTCGTGGTTGTAGCCGACAGCGCAAGATCAGATTGGTCTCAACAGCGTCGGCGAAGAAAGAGGGCTGTGGCACCATTCAAAAACAAGAGCGAAGCTGTGCCCGGCTCGGGCACTCCGACAACAATGTTGTCAACCGCGAAATAGGCCGGCGTGTTCATTCCGAAGTCTCCGTTATCGGTTGACGACAGTTCAAATTCCAGAGAACGGACGGTGCCGAGCGACGTGAGATCAACGCTGGTCCAGTCGTCAACGATCAGTGAATTGCCGTCGCGAAAATCAGCAAGATGAAACTCAACGCGGCCGGTCTCGCCCCCCGTTGAATCGATACCGAATATTTCCAGCCGGAACCAGTCGCCTGCATCAAACTGGCGAACAAAGTTCCCGCCTCCGTCATTTCCGTCGCGAATTGCGAGGAAGGCGTAGGTCGTATTGGCCAGAGAAAGTTCCTGAATGACGAAGTCGCCGTGCAATGTGACTACGGATTCACCCCGCGCGAAGCTGGTTGCGACCGCGAAATTTCCCGATCCCTCTGCCCCGCCGCCCGTCGGATCGATGAAGGCTGAATACGGGTTGGTGAATCCGGCAGTGGTCTGATCAGTCCGGTTGCTCGCTGCCCATCCTCCCGGGCAGCAATCGAATTCGTTGACCCACGAGCGGTTGAATTCGACGCCCTGGCTGAAGAACGAGCCCGGGTTTGAACCGGTCGCTTCGTTGGAGCTCGATGCGTCGAGTGCAATGTCTTCAAACCCGATGGTCGAGTCGGCGCGGGTTTGCGAGCATTGAAGTGAAATGAGTGTTGTGGAAAAGGTGATCAGGAGAAAAGGAATCGGATTTTTTCGCATGAGCAGGTTGCCTGTTCAATAGTTGTGATTGTCAAATTGGAGGTGACGGAACACGAGCCAATCCGGGAAGTATCTGCCTGTAAGCAATTCGCTGGAACTTCAAGAATCCAGCGAGCTTGCGGGCCGGACGTCAAAATCGTTTAAGGAAAGTCAACAATCTCGCCCGAGTCCCGCGTACACAAAGCCGCGAGCGTACTCAATGCCATCGTTTCGGATAGAAAGTGAACACTCCCGCCGGCAAAGACTGAGTTCGCGCCGCCTTGGTGTCCGCTGCGAATGTCGTTTTCGAAAGCGGGAGCCGCGTTGATCGCAAACGCCTGATCGAAAAGGTTCCTGCCGTTGATCCACTGGCCGTCCGGCCAGTCGACGTCTTCGGCAACAATGATCGTCGACGAAAGTCCGTCCGCGATTTCATCGGCAGCGACCCCGGTGTCGTGTAGCATGATTCCCTTGGGCGGGTTGTTGGGACCATTAATCCGTTCGCCGTATATGCCGCCGTAGTCCGCCGGTCCGCGACCTTCAGACAGCTGGCTTCCGCGTTGCCCGCGAGGGCAGATAAACGTCTGAATGACTGTTGCTGCGGCAGTCGCGTTGGCCGGTGCGTCGAATGCTTCGTTTAGTTCGAGTCCGTCGAATACTATCTGTTGTTCAAGTTGCGGTAACACTCGTGCGCTCCAGGCGATTTGCCGCGCGCCGGGTTTGGCTGTTCCCCGCCATTCGGTACAGCCAACTGGAAACTCCTCGTGCGTCGAATGGTAGGCGCTCAAAGCAATTCCGATCTGACGAAGGTTGTTCGAGCAGGTCGTCCGCCGCGCGCTCTCACGCACTGACTGAACGGCAGGCAGCAGCATGGCAATCAAAATGCCGATGATCGCAATGACAACCAGCAGTTCGACCAGCGTAAACGCGTGCCGGCGGCTTTGGCAGGCCGGGTGTTTTGGGGAACCGGATGTTTTCATGTCGGTCGCGCAGGTTCATTTCGGGGAAATCAATGGCAGTCGATGGGCGATAGCCCCGGTTTCGTCACAAACGTGGACACGCCCAAAGAGGCTCGCCGACCGAATCGACGAGCCTGTTTTTTGTGCGCCGAATTTGCGGACTCAATTTAACACATGGACTCAATTTAACACATGGACTCAATTTAACACATGGAATCAATTTAACACAAAGTGATCAAGCAAGATCGAACCGATCAAGATTCATCACTTTCGTCCATGCCGCAACGAAGTCACTTACAAACGACTCATTCGAATCATCGCAGGCATAGACTTCCGCGATCGCCCGGAGTTGCGAGTTCGAACCGAAGACAAGATCGACGGCGGTGCCTGTCCATTTGACTTCGTCTGAACCGGATGTGCGACCTTCGAACAAGTGCGGACATTGCGAATGCTTCTTCCATTCCAGATTCATATCGAGCAGGTTTACAAAGAAGTCGTTGGTCAACGTTTCCGGATTTTCTGTCAGGACACCAATCGCAGATCGACCTGTATTTGCATTCAGGACTCGCATGCCACCAACAAGCACCGTCATTTCCGGCGCGGTAAGCGTCATCAGATGGGAACGATCGACCAGCAGCTCTTCGGCCGAACGGGTGTGCTCGGGAGGCATGTAGTTGCGGAATCCGTCGGCGGTTGGTTCGAGCACAGCGAACGAGTCGACATCGGTCTGTTCCTGCAACGCGTCGGTGCGGCCCGGCGAAAAGGGAACCGTGACTTCGTGGCCCGCTTTTTTCGCGGCTTCTTCAATGGCCGCGCAACCACCGAGGACGATAACGTCCGCGAGCGAAACTTTCCTGCCGCCGGATTGCGAGCTGTTGAATTCCGATTGAACCTGTTCAAGTGACCTCAGAACTTCTGCAAGTTCGACCGGGCTGTTTGCCTCCCAGTCTTTTTGCGGGGCGAGTCGAATTCGGGAACCGTTCGCTCCTCCACGCTTGTCCGTTCCTCGAAAGGTCGCCGCCGAAGCCCAGGCCGTCGAAACGAGTTGCGAGATCGACAAACCGGAAGCCAGGATTTGAGTTTTGAGTTCAACGATATTCTGCTCGTCAATCAACTCGTGATCAACTGCGGGAAGCGGATCCTGCCACAACTGCGGTTCCGCCGGAACCATCGAGCCGAGATGTCGTGAGACGGGACCCATGTCACGGTGCATCAGCTTGTACCACGCTTTGGCGAATGCTTCGGCAAACTGGTCAGGGTTCTGATGGAAGCGTTTTGAAATCGGACCGTAGATCGGGTCCATCCTCAGGGAAAGGTCCGTCGTGAACATGATTGGAGCATGAGTTTTCTCCGGATCGTGTGCATCCCGGACGGCAGTCGCTGCGGCAGGATCCGTCGGAATCCACTGCTTCGCACCGGCGGGGCTCTCTTTCAGATCCCAGTCGCAACCGAACAGATTGTCGAAGAAGCCGTTGTCCCACTTTATCGGTTCGGACGTCCATGCACCTTCCAGACCGCTTCCGATCGTATCGGCGCCACTTCCGCTTCCATACGTGTTTTGCCAACCGAGGCCCTGCTCTTCGAGGCTGGCACCTTCCGGCTCGGCGCCGACGAACTGATCCGGATCGGCTGCACCATGAGCCTTGCCGAACGTGTGTCCGCCGGCGATCAGGGCAACCGTTTCTTCGTCGTTCATCGCCATCCGGGCGAACGTTTCGCGAATATCTTTGGCTGCATCGAGTGCGCTTGAGTTGCCATTGGGGCCCTCCGGATTCACGTAGATCAAACCCATCTGGACCGCGCCGAGAGGATCCTCGAGATTGCGGTCGCCCGAGTAACGCTTTTCACCAAGCCATTCGCTTTCAGGTCCCCAGTTGATATCGCCTTCCGGTTCCCAGATGTCCTCGCGCCCCCCGGCGAAGCCAAGCGTCTCGAAACCCATCGACTCGAGGGCACAGTTTCCGGCAAAGATCATCAAGTCGGCCCAGGAGATTTTCCGACCGTATTTCTGCTTGATCGGCCAGAGCAACCGCCGCGCCTTGTCGAGATTGACGTTGTCAGGCCAGCTGTTGAGCGGAGCAAACCGCTGCGAACCGGATGATGCTCCACCCCGACCGTCACTGATTCGGTAGGTGCCCGCGCTGTGCCAGGCCATCCGGATGAAGAGCGGCCCGTAGTGGCCGTAGTCGGCCGGCCACCAATCCTGCGAAGTTGTCATTAACTCTTCGACATCTTTATTGAGTGCATCGAGGTCGAGCTTTGCAAATTCGTCGGCGTAGCTGAAATCCTCGCCCATCGGATCGCACAATGGCGAATTCTGATGCAGGATTTGCAGATTCAGTTGATTCGGCCACCAGTCTCGATTCGACGTGGTTCCAGCTGCCGTGTTTCCGCCGCCCATTACCGGGCACTTGCTTTCGGTCGTCATGTTTTATTGTCTCCAGTCAGGTTCTGTGTTATCGCCAACCGTTATGTATACATGCGTCATAAGTTCTTGTGAAGTAGCGAGGCCTGTGGCATAACCGGCGCTGATGACAACGATTGTTCATGACAATTGAACCGAGTTTTTTGTAACAGTTCACGGTTCTTCAATGGTCTTAGTCAAAGCCCGTGTCGCGAAGCGAAAATTGGTAACCCGCCGCGTTAGCAAGGACACGCTGAACAGCCTTGCTCACGCGGCGGGTTACCCAAAAACGAACAGCCGTGAATGGTTACGCATTTTTTTGGGGCTCGCCGCAAAGCCATGATTCATCGAACAGTTCATCAAGTCACGTCATGCCCGGTGGGGAACGAAACTTTTGTGTTTCTTTTCGATTCGTTGATCGGTGGCTTGACGGTCACGATTTTTTTTTACTAAGGCTGTCCCTTGCGAAAGAGTCAACTAAGTCATCTGTGAGAATCTGGAGAACGTAACGCCAAGGCTGTTCTTTTCTTGTGCTTTGCTTGTCGCAATGCTCGCTGTCCCCTGCTATCAGGCTGGCGCGCAATCGGGCAACACTGGCAGCGAGTCCGATCTAACGACTTCAACGGCACTCGTCTCGGCAAACTCGGATGGTTCAGTCGGCGGGGATTTCACGAACGGGTTCATTCCGGAAGACCGATTCGAGGTCGTTTGGGTCGATGCGCCTCAATTCGGAACGGTCCATTACAATTCGGATCGTCGATTGATTGCGTACTTGCCATCTGATTCAAATGTTGACAGTCTTGATCAATTCACAATCTACGCAACCGATGGCGATTCCAACTGGAATATTTCCAGATTTTTCTTTGACCCTGAAACCAATGAACTGGCTTTTTCAACCGATGTCACGAATGGTGATTCAGACGTATCTGCTTTCGGATTCGCGGGTGAGTTTTATTGTTCGACCGCCGGTTTGTACGGTAGTGATCGCGGTTGGACTCGTTTTTGGGGCGGTGTAAGGCGTGCTGGAAACGGCGGGTGGTGTGGTTGTTGCTGTTGGTGGATCGTGGACGGTTGTCGCGGTACCTGCTGGAGCCGCAGTTGCAACTCACGGACTTGACACGACACAGGCTGGATTTCGCCAACTGTGGTACGGCGAAGAGGTCCGGACATTGACATCACAGGCGGTTAGCGGAACCGCTCACAATGTGTTCGGTGTCGATGAAGACAAGGCTGTTGTTATCGGGGAGTTCGTCGATGCCGGTGCGGACTTTTGAGCGCCGGAGCAAACGGGGGAAGAGGGGTCGATGATCTTGGCCTTCTGTATTCCGGTCGCGGTCCAAGCGCAACGGGCGGCATTGTCGGTCGTACGCCAGCGTATACCGTCAACGGCGTCGAAAGGACCTACGGCGCACTTGTCGAAGGATTCGATTATGGTAACTACCTGAGAACGATGATTGGGGATGCGCCAGCTGGGATGGTGAACCCGCATGCTCATCACATCTTGTTCAAGACAGGACTTGGAACAGACCAGCAAATCCTTGTTGCCCAGGGACAGCATATTTTAAGAAAGGTCGGAATCGATCCGATCTATGGTGTCGAAAATCTCGTCTGGGCACCGAATCGAATCCCTGGTCAACACGACCTGGGTGCATTGACCAACGTCGTAGACAAACTGAAAGAGCTTGATACGCTTGGTGGCGACTATGACGATTTTGTAGAATTGCTACGTGAATTGGGAGAATTGGCGGCGAGCCGATAGTGACATGCCTTTGACCGATGCAGAGATACATAAGAATGTCCGTTCAATGATTAAAACCGGCGACCTCAAGGGGTTGAACGATTTTATTTCGGCGCATCCCGAATCATTGCATATGGATACACCATTCGGTTCCTGGCTGCACGTTGCGGCGGCATTTGGTAAGGTCGAAATTGTCCAAACGCTTATAGAACGCGGACTGGAGATCAACGCGAAAGGAGGCATCGCCGATGGCAATGCGTTGCACCGCGCGGCGTCCAACGGACATTTAGAGGTTGTGGAATATCTGTTTGGCAACGGAGCAATCATGGATACTTCGGAATCGAAAAGTAATCCGCTGTTCGGAGCAATTATCAACGAACACATGGAGGTTGGGAAATATTTAGTCGAAAGTGGTATCGACTGGAAAGTTTGCTACAACACCGAAACCATGTCGAACATGGACGCAATCGCATTTGCGACAGAAAGAGGGGCGTCGAGTTTCGTCGAGTTTCTTGAGTCAATCGAATAGCAAGTCTCACCGTGCAAAAATGCAGAGCGTTCCTGAAGATGCGTATCACGAGCAATGGGTGTCGGGTACGTACATTGTGGCCGGCATATTTCTGCGAAGATCCGAATCAATTCGATCCGGGCAAATTCAATCGGATATCTCAGGATTTTTCGATCTGTTGAAAAAGAAACGAAAACGAAGGTGGCCGCGGGGCATTTGCGCTTACTACGCAATCCCGGTTTACATTTGCGACAAACTTGACTTTAACGCGGTCAAGTGGGTTCACTCTCGCCCCAGGTACCGATACGCCATGTGGCACGAACCAGTCCTTTACGATCGACACAACAACCTCGCCGAGATGAACGCAGCGTGGGGACTGTATAGCTCCTCTTTTCGCTCCTTCCTGTCCAACTTGATTTTCGCCGCGTTGTCTGAACTGGCTGATCATGAAGGGCACGTATCGTTCCCGCAGACCAACGGCAAACAAATAGAATTTGGGAAAGGAAAAGGCAGTTAGGAGACAAGGAACAAGATCAGCTTGCCGTCGGAATCAAGTGCCAGAATTTTCTCGAAAAAGAGCTCGCCGGCTTTGCGAACTCACTTCTCAAGGAGTCGCGTGTTACGCGTCATTGCTGCCTGAGTGATATCGTCCGCGCATCAATTTTCGTTTTTGATCTCCAGACGTGATCTCTCCAGACGTCGTTGATCTCGCCGGATTTTTCCCAGTGCGCCGGATTAGAAACTCGCAAAGAGTCACGGTGATCAGATCTCCATCGTATTCGGTCCAACTTCCCTTTTTGATCTGAGCGTTCGTTGAAATGGGAATCACGCCGCGTTTGGCCGCTCACAAACGGTGAACATCACTGTTCGAGTTGGAGTCGAAGTTCATACACGCTCATGACGCGTCCTTCGCTGTTCAACATTTCCATGGGCACGACGGCTTCCGGGTAACCACAGACCGATTCGTCGCCGGACTCAGCAATATTTTCAATTTCCACCTGATCGTGCAGCAGTGACCAACGGATCCCCAGCCTGCTGTAAAGCTGAGCACTGACTTCGTTTTTTACCAGTTCTTTCTGGTGTTCCAGCAATATTCGGTCAAGCCTGTCTGAAACAATCTCTTCAGCAGCGAACATCAACTCATCTGCCAGATCAGAATCCTCTGTCAATCGAGCCTTTTCATGGGTTTCCGAACGCGCTGAGTTCAACTGTTGCGCGACATCTTCGATCTCTTCCAACTGAAAGTCAGCCAGTTCAACCCGATTGGCGAATGACGGATCGTAAGTTTTTAGCTTGATCATCGCTGGGACGGCTGCATCAGGCTGCGAAAAGTACTCGTAGGAAAACCTTCCATCCGGACGTATCTTCATCACCAGTTCGCTGCCGCTCAAAGTCTCATGTAAGCTGGAAATACAGAAGATCGTTTCGCATTGCCGCACCTTGAAGAAGTTCATCATCAATAATTATTGTCCTGAGCATTTGCGTTTGCTCTGAAGTCAATACGTTTAGAATTTGATCGAGCGCATCGCGCCTCGCTTGCCTCGAAGGCATCTCCATTTCATTCCAGAATTCGTCGTTCGAAAGCCATCCCTTGATTTTTTCGTTTTCGGCCTCGTCCAACGATGTTCCACGACGAAATTCAATTCTCTTATTCCGTTCTGCAATCAATATGTGTTGGCGATTTGAAAGAGATTCTTCCAGGCCCATATTGGCAACTTTGAACAACTCTCTGCTCGTGTCAGGTGATGTTTGACCCGAAACAAAGGCAGCTTGCAGACTCGATTCCAGATCGCCGGGAACAGCGAGGATCTTGTTGTCCTGTTCCTCGGTAGCCTCGATGCTTTTTCTGATGGACTCCATCATCACAAAGGCCAATGAATTCGAACTAACAAACTACTTCGCGAAACTCGGCATGACACTGGTTGTTAATCGAGCCGAGGGAATGTCGTACTTGCGCCAATTCGGTGACGACTTTCGAACTGGCGGGTACGAACGGCTACCAAGGTTGTTCAGGAAGACGGCGTTGGGCTATGAACCGTCGTTGTTGTGCGTACTGTTGCGAGACGAGTATCGGTGCTTTGAAGATGAAGACTTGGACAACGAGCGCTGCGTTGTACAAGTCGAAGTGATGTTGGAGGTTTGGAAAACCTTCTTCCCCGAGGATTCGGACGAATACAAGTTAAGGGAAAGATTGGTCAGAGCATTCAAAAAGCTGGCCGACCGAAAATTCGTCAGCTTGATGTCCGGTGAGGCTGGTTCGTGGGAAGTTAAACAACTGCTCAAAGCGCGGATTCCAGTGGTGACTTAGAAGGTTCGCGACGCACTGTTACGCGATCCATCAAAGGCGATCGGAACAAAACCACCAATTTCCCAGAAACGTCCGCCGATGCTCTGCATCTGACGCTGTCTCTGATTCAAAGAACGCATTCAACGCCTGGTTGGCGATTTGTCTATTAGAACGCTTCTGCTTGCCAATCGCTTGACGTTTTTTTTTCTGGTTCGGCGTTGTGTCTTTGATGGGTGAAAACTCTTCACGGCGTTGGGTTCACTCCCGGGATGGAAACGCGATGGTCAATCCACTCGAGTATGTCTTTCAGCAGCATGACGAAATTGTTGCGATCAGCCAGGGACCGATAAAGTTAAGTTAAATCATTTGACTTCAAGCGTTTGGAAACTGGAGAAAATCTATTTTGCAGCTAGAATGTTGGACTGCACAATCATTCGACATAGTTGCTCTGTGCCATTCAGATTAAACCGTCCTTCCAGATTTGCTCCGGGATTTCACAATGATTGTGACCAAAGGAAAAGAAGCCCTTCCGGTTCTGTTGCTCGCCGCCGGTTTTCTATTCGCGGTTTCACCTTCCGCAGTTGCCGATATCAATCTGGCGAAGATTTTTTCCGATCACATGGTTCTGCAGCATAGCTCCACGATTGAAGTGCGCGGCACCTCGGATCCACTGGACCGGATGGTCATTCAGTTTGACGGGCAGACTTACAACACCGAGGCAAATGATTCGGGCGATTGGTTGGTCGAAATTCAGACGCATGAACCGGGCGGACCGTTTGAGCTGGACGTTTCGGTTGACGGTGCAGAACCGCGAGTCGTGATCAGCGATGTAATGGCCGGCGAAGTCTGGCTCTGTTCCGGGCAATGGAACATGGAATGGCCGGTCAGTGAGTCGCTGAATCCGGACACGGAAATCGAGCAGGCAAGAAATGTCAACAACGTTCGGCTGTTCAAAATCGAGCATTCAACCTCCACGGAGCCGATGAATGAATTTGAAAAAGTCCAGCTCTGGGATTGCTGTTCGCCTGAAGTTGTCGGGTCGTTTTCGGCAACTGCATATTTCTTCGGACGTGAACTGAGCCGTGCGCTTGATATGCCGATCGGATTGATTCAAGCCAGTCACGGCGATTCACGATGTGAAGCCTGGGCATCACGAATGGCTATGGACGATCTGTCCGAACTCGCGCCTCTGCTACGACATTGGGACGAAAACGCTACCGGGCTGAACGATGTTGACCGGCCGGGGAATTTGTTCAACGCCATGATTGCGCCGTTAAAGGGTTTTGCGATTCGCGGTGCGATCTGGTACGAAGGCGAAGCAAACGTCGGGCGCGGCGAGCAGTATCAATCATTGTTTCCAACCCTGATCAAAAACTGGCGAGACGAGCTGGCCGGTGGCGAGGAGTTTCCATTCTACTTTGTTCAGCTTGCACCCTTCCGCTACAACGGCATGGCCCCCGAAGCACTGGCGGAACTGCGTGAGGCTCAACGGATGACAGTGAAATCGGTTGCCAATACTGGAATGGTTGTCACAACTGATATCGGCAACGTGAACGAATTTCGACCACCAAACAAACAGGAAGTCGGGCGGCGATTGGCGTTGTGGGCGCTGAGCGGGACGTATGACGGGCGGCTGCCCGATGAAGACAAAGTGGCGGTCTTTAGCGGGCCGGTTTTCGAATCGATGTCGACGCGGATCGGAAAAGTCCGGCTGGTTTTTGCGAGTACCGGCGACGGTCTGATTGCACGTGACAGTGATTCGTTGAGTCATTTCACGGTCTGCGGTGCTGATGGAATATTCGTGCCCGCATCCGCGGTGATCGACGGAGATGCGGTCATCGTCAGTTCACCCGATGTTTCTGAACCTGAAGAAGTTCGTTTTGCCTGGGATGACTCGGCCGAGCCAAATTTTTTCAACTCCGCTGGTTTGCCGGCTTCGCCTTTCCGCACCGATGAATTCGAGCTGTTGTCCCGCGAAGTCGATTTCTAGCGACTTGGGGATCTCAAGATTGCATTAGCCGTTCTGGTGGCTACGCAACAGCGTTTGCCTAATGGCAACCGTTCACGCCTCAGAGCAGGCCATCTGAAAATAACCATGGATGAACACTAATGAACACGGATAAAGGACTGGAATAAATCCGTGTTTATCCGTGTCCATCGGTGGTTGAAAATTCAAAAGTGAAAAACCGCGTGAACGGTTACGCTTAATGATGGGAGGTGAAGTACACGCTGCACCCCTTCACTCGTTTCCAGGCGGAAGTGATACGTCTACAATAACAGGATGATTGAATTCAAATATTCCGGCGACGAACTATACGCACGAATGGAGCGCGCGGTGGAAAAAGTCAACGAACGGCTGCGAAAGACGGTTCGGATTCTTGAGAAGAGCGGTGTTCCTTACGCGATTGTAGGCGGTCATGCCGTCCGCGCATGGGTCGCACAGGTTGATATCGCTGCCGTCAGAACAACTCGTGATGTAGACATTCTCGTGCGCCCTGAGGATCTGCCTGCGCTCACTACAGCGATGACGGGCGCGGGTTTCTTTCATCGCAATACGGCGGGGCTCGATATGTTTGTCGAGGAAGAAGACGCCTCGGCCCGTGACGCGGTCCATGTTCTGCTAGCCGGACAGAAGGTCAGCGCCGGTGATCTTGCTCCCGTTCCGGATATCGAGCCAAATGAATCTGTCAACGAATTCCGTACCGTTACGCTTGAGAACCTGGTTCAGATGAAACTGGTGTCGTACCGTCGAAAGGATCAGGTTCATTTGCAGGACATGATTTCGCTGCGGCTGATTGATGATACCTGGCCCGCACGCTATCCGGCGGAATTAGGTCGGCGACTCCAGGAGTTGCTGGACGATCCGGACGGGTAAGGAATTCGGACCCGACGCCGCCGATGATCAGACGCAAAACGAGTGTAAAATCAATCGCAAATTTACTCGGAAAAATTTGCGTTCCCCGGCCGGAATGGTGGTTGTTTTGCTAAACTGGCACCAGCACTATTTTGACACGGCAAAACCCTGTCGCCGTTTCTTTTTCTCTTTCCCCAATTGCTTGAACATGAGCACTGATTCCGAACCTGTCGAAGAACAAACAACTCCTCTCGACACGGTGGCTCCGTCCGGAACTCCGGTCTCGATTGTCCCCGAAAAGCAAGTTCCGGCAGCCTCCGAAGCGAACGCTGACAATACGGCCGGAGAAGATGTGGAGCAACCTGCGGCCAAACCGGCGATTCGAATCGGATCGCAACGTGATGCGGCAGCTCCGGTCGCCAAACCGGCTGCGGTTCAGGTTGCGATTGCCAATCCGATACAACTGGTCGAACAAGAAACTCCGCCGGAGGAGGTTCTGCCGGACGCCAAAGTCAAATCGACGGCCGGGCTGGGCGAGGACATCGACGCGGAAATCGAAGCGATGCTCGGCGACATCTCAATGGACGATGTTGTTGCGACCACCTCGGCCGAGGAATCAGAGCTTGAACCGGGCACACGACTGGCGGGCGTTGTTGCGCGCGTTCACGGAGAAAATGTCTTTTTCAAATTGAAAAACCAGTTCGAGGGAATCGTTTCAGCGGCGCACTTTAAAGAGTTGCCTGAGACCGGGGCGTCGGTCGATGTCATTGTGCGCGACCGTAACAAAGAAGACGGGTTGTATGAACTGGCGATTCCCGGTGCTGCAATCAGCGTTGCTGACTGGGACGACATTAACGAAAGCGATGTCGTTGAAGCAGTCGTGTCGGCTGTGAATTCGGGCGGGCTGGAAGCGACAGTCAACAAACTGCGCGGGTTTATTCCTGCGAGCCAGGTTGAACGGTTCCGTGTCGAAAATCTGGAAGAGTATGTCGGAAAAAAACTTCAATGCATTGTCATGGAGGTTAATCCGGAAAAGAAGAAACTGGTCCTCAGCCGCCGCAGTTTGCTCGACCGCGAGAACGAAGCGAAACGTGCGGAGTTGATGAAGACGATCGAAGTCGGCCAGCTCCACGACGGAATCGTGACCAAGCTGATGGATTTCGGAGCGTTCATCGACATCGGCGGGCTCGAAGGGCTGGCACACATCAGCAAACTCAGCTGGTCGCGCGTTGATCATCCCCGTGATGTGCTTGCGGAAGGCCAGAAAGTTCAGGTCAAGATTGATAAATTCGACCAGGATACCGGCAAGATGTCGCTCTCCTATCGCGACACACTGGAAGATCCATGGGCGAAGATTCACGATACGTTTCAGGTCAACGACGAAGTGAAAGGGACGGTCACGCGGATCGTCCAGTTCGGCGCGTTCGTACGGCTGGACAATCAGATCGAGGGACTCGTACACATTTCGGAGCTGGCTCATCGTCGTGTCGTTGCTGTGAAGAATGTCGTCACGGAAGATGACGAAGTGGCGGTTAAGATTCTTTCGATCGATCCCGAGTCGCAAAAGATGGGTTTGTCGATCAAGGCAACCCAGCAAGCTCCGGTTAAGAAAGCCGCAAAGAAAGCCGGCGCTGAAGAGGAGGACGTGCCGCTGCGTCCACTGGCCGTTCCCAAACGGGACGAGCCGCTGCAAGGCGGGCTCGGTCGCAAGTCGGGTGGCGAGGACGTCGGGCTGAACTGGTAGCAATGAATCTCTGGAAAAGTATTGTGCGGCAGCTGGCGTTTCGTCTCCCGGCTGAACGAGCGCATTATCTATCGATGGGCGCGTTTAGTCGCGCCGCAACAGGTCCGGTCGCGGCGCTGATGCGTAGCCGCTATCGCGTTGAGGATCCGCGTCTGGCAACGACGTGTTTCGATTTGCCGTTTCGAAATCCGGTCGGGCTCGCTGCAGGTTTTGACAAAGACGCGCGGTGGCAGAGGAAGCTGGAGCTGCTCGGATTTTCGCATCTGGAAGTCGGCACGATCACAGGTCAAGCGCAATCCGGCAACCCGCAGCCGCGACTCTTCCGGCTGCCTGCAGACCGCGCGATCGTCAACCGGATGGGATTCAACAACGGGGGCGCTGATGCCGCGGCGCGGCGGCTGGCAGATTCACCGAAACTGCAAAACGGGCTGCTCGGGATTAATATCGGCAAGACCAGGATTGTGCCGGTCGAGGAAGCGACGGCTGATTATCTTTTCAGTTTCGAACGCCTGTTTTCCTATGCGGATTATTTCACGGTCAACGTCAGCTCGCCGAACACACCCGGTCTGCGTTCGTTGCAGAACCGTGAACCGCTGGTTGAATTGCTGACCCGGATTGTTGAATTGAATCAACGACTGGCAACGGATCATGATGTTTCGCCGAAACCGGTCCTGCTGAAAATAGCTCCGGATGTCACCGATAACCAGCTGGATGACATCGTGCAGATCGCATTCGAGATTCCGATCAGCGGGATGATTGCGACTAACACTACAATCTCGCGGGACGGGTTGACGACACCTTCGTCCGAAGTTGAATCGATCGGTGCAGGCGGTCTGTCCGGATCGCCATTGACTTTGCGATCTCGGGACGTGGTTCGCCAACTGTATCGCCAGCTGGGCGACCGGATTCCAGTGGTCGGAGTCGGAGGAATCATGAACGGCGAAGATGCGTGGCAGATGATTTGTGCCGGGGCATCGCTGATTCAGGTTTACACGGGCTTCATCTACGGCGGACCGGGAATGGTCAGGGACATTAATCGATATTTGCTGAAGAAGCTGGATGAGACCGGGCTGGCGAATATCAACGAGGCCGTTGGCTGTGAATAATTAATGAATGCCAAATGGTGATTAATTATGATAAGCGCCGATGAGAATTTCGTTTCTCCGGCTTCCCGTGTTTCTTAGCGCCTATCGCGGAACCCGATACAGTCCGTTTTTGACAGGATTGACATGAATTAGTCGCACAATCGTTGTGCGACAGGTAGTTAGTCAAACGAATGATCTGCGTCGGGGAACGTGCCGTCGCGAACTTCGCCGCACCAGGATTTGACTGCTCCATCGATTGCCGTTTTGACGTCCGTGTAGGCTTTGGCAAATCCAGGAACGTAGCCGCTGTTCATGCCGATCATGTCGTTGATAACCAGCACCTGCCCGTCGCATTCAGCGCCGGCTCCGATTCCGATGGTCGGGATATCCAGTCGCGCCGTCAATTCGGCTGCAATTGCTGTCGGAATGCACTCGAGCACGATGCTAAATGCGCCCGCGTTCTGAGCCGCCCCGGCGTCGGCAATCAGCTGTTCGTGATCACGCTGGATCTTGTAGCCGCCCATCGCATGAACACTTTGCGGACGCAGACCCACGTGAGCCATCACCGGGATTCCGGCGACGACCAGAGCTTCGATGACCTGCGCCTGTTCGGCGCCGCCTTCGAGTTTGACGGCGTGGCATTTCGTTTTCTTGAGAATTCTACCGGCTGCTTTGACAGTCTGGCGGACTCCTTGATGATTGATCGGAAACGGAATGTCCACCACAACCAGAGCGCGTTTGGCGGCGCGACCGACCATTTCCGCGTGGTAGATCATCTGCCCCAGCGTAACAGGCAGTGTGTTTTCGTGGCCCTGAACGACCATCGCCATGCTGTCACCAACCAGAAGAACATCAACGCCGGCTTCGTCCAGCATCCGCGCCATTGTGAAATCGTACGCGGTCAGCATGGTAATCCGCTGACCATCGCGTTTCATTTTGACAAGAGCCGGAACGGTGATGCGCCGCCGTGAACTTGATTTCTTCTTTTTCGATTTCTTGTCTGAGGATTTCTTGTTTGCCATCTGTGTTACTTCAGTTTCGCGGCGATCGGATAAACACGGTTTAGAACAAGAAAATTCGTCATTCGAAAAACGGTCGAGCCGAATCCAGTCCCAGGCTCTAATCTTACTCTTAATTCCAAACGCTGCGAGAGCGGGCAAGGAAGTTGAAGCCATTGCAAGGAAAGACTATCCGTCCGAATGGTCTGCCGAATCCGCGTCCATGGCATTGTCTTCGTCGGGCACACCCGGCTCTCCTTCTTCATCGCGGTTCATCAGCGAACGGCGCGGGCTGGATTCCGAATCTGGCTGATCCGCAAACTCGATTTCCTGAGTAATGTGTTGGAAGTCGAGTCCGCCGGCCGCGTCTTTGGCAACCAGTGTTGGCTGGATAAACCGGGTTGGCTCGGACATGCCGGGCAGTTTGAAGCTGTCCCCTTTTTGCAGAACGGGTCGTGTTTCAGACATCGCTCCGAACTCGTATTCGCCCGCGACCTGACATGGAAACCAGAATCCGTTGCCGTCAGCGTCCTCCAGGTAAAATTCCGGATAAGCGTGACCGGGAATCCAGACACTGCGAGCCGGGATCTCTTTCGCGCGGCACAGAGCGACAAACAGCGCCGTCAGTTCGCCACAGTCGCCGATTCCTTTGTCGAGTGTTTCAAGGCAGGAGAAATTTTCGTTGGCAAACTCGTACTCGATATTCTCACGGACCCAGTTGTAAATTGCTTCAACTTTTTGCCAGTCGGTCAGCGTCTCGTCCAAAGCGATCGTTGCAGCAATTTCCTCGATCCGCTCATCGTTGCTTTCGATCATCGGGCTGGGGCGCAGAAACTTCCGCAGTTTTGAACCGGGACTGCGTGGAATGGTTAGCAACCCGGTTTGCTCCGGGGCGGTGAGACTGCTGCGCGTAATCCGGACTTGCAGGACTGCCCGCGCGGTCTCGCCGGAGTTAAGCCGGTTGATGCGGACCACCATCTGCCGGGCTTCTCCGTTTAATTTCTTGACGGAGATACGGCCGACGTTTTCTGTTTTTTCCTCGTCAATGATCTCGACAGTCTGCTCAGGCCACTCAACCGGAATTGGAGCGGTGGCGAGGATCCCGGTTGCGGCGCCGGTCGCGGTTGTCTCAATGCCGAACTGCCAGACGAACGAGGCGGAATCGGAAAGGCCGGGGGCTGCGGGATTGACTGGTTCCTCAGTTTCAATCTGCTGATCTTCTGAAGGATTAGATTCGTCGTCTTGTTGCGAGGAAGGAACCTGAGTGCCGGTTTCCTGCCACAATGCAGTGGAAGAAGATGAGCAGACAAATCCGACAGCAACCCAAACGGCCAACAGGCGCGTGTAATAGCTACCGTCGCAAAAACGGATTTGTCGAAATAGGTTTGGCATATTGGATCCGCCGATCAAGAGTGTTCGAAGCGATGCCTGTTCGACTGAGTCATTGCCGGCTATCGCGGCAAAAGGTCGCGGTAAAACTGAACGCCCGGTTTTACGTTTCCTTTTCCGACGACGTGTTCGTTCACGTAACGTAACGCTTCCTGTTTTTCGGGGACTTTGATGTCGTCTCCCTTTTGCAGAATGATGCGCGCGTCGGATACGCTGCCAAAATCGCGAAGCCCGGCAACATTGCACGGAAACCAGTGTCCCGTTCCGTTTTCATCAACCAGGTAGAACTCCGCGTATTGATGGCCATCGACCCAGACCATGCGAGCCGGAACTTTGTGGACCCGGCACATCGCAACAAACAATCCTACGAGGTCTTCGGCACATCCTTCTCCCGCGCGAAAGACGCTGATTGTATCCTCGTGCGGGACGGCCTTGTACTCGACGTTTTCCCGGACCCAGTCGTAAATCGACTCGACCCGTGACCATGCACTAGTTTGAGCTTCAACCAGTTCTTTGACCTGTTTTCTTAGTTTAGCGTTGCGAAAGGAAATTCCCGGGCTTGTGCCGAGGTACTGTTTCAAATCTTTGTGGACACTGTCCGGAACCGTTAGCACCGAAGTGTCGGCTGGAGCTGCGACCGGTGCGACATCGACGTTGAAGGTGACATTCAAATCGATCGTAGTGTCAGGTCCGATCGAACGAATGTTGGCGACGATCTGCCGGACGCCGCTATCGCCGTCTCGATAGTCGATGAGGTGAATTTCAGCCGGGATTTCCTCATCAACAATTTCGACTCGTTGCTCAGGCCAGTCAACCGGAACCGGTAAAGTGACGCGCAGGTTTTTGACCGCTTTGCTTCCTGTTTGAATTCGCACGCCAACTCGCCATTTGTACTCGACCGGTTCTCCGATCGTGACAGCACCGGCAACCACTGGTTCAGCAGGTGTGTCTGCCGAATCCGGGGTTGCGGCCAGCGGATTGCCGGCCGAAGGAGTCTCCGTGGTTGGAGTTTCAGCCAAAGCGGGATCAACCGTTTCAGCAGCTCGTTCGCCAGTCGCAGGGGCTACGGGAGCAACCGGTTCAGTCGATTCGGTTTGCTGTGCGCCCGGTTCAGTGGCGCTTGATTCCGCGGCAGGAGCGTCGGGTGTTTGAGTCTGCTCTTGTGGTGCCCGGGCCGGTTGAGCAAGTGCGCTGCCATTTCCTGAAAGTGAGACGTTGAAATCGATAGCGGCGACCAGGCATATACTGATCCCGGCCAACAGCCTTACAATTTTCGACCGGTTCGAGGCTTGCATGGTTCTTGCCTGAGCTGAATTGAATGTGGCGAAACAAAGTCGATATCGCCTATTGTAGTTGCCGGCTCGAGCGGCGCGGGGCGATACAAACCGATTCGTCTTCCTGATTCAAATCGGTTATGACCTACGTATTTTCGGCGTAATTGGCGGTCGAAAATCAGGCAAGGCACAAAAAAACGAAAGGCACGGATTAACATGCCTTTCGTTTCAGGAAATATTCAGTGCGGTTCTGACTCAGGATCGGCCGGAACCACCGCGTCTTCATTGACGTGGTACTGAATTCGTATCAAACAAGACCGCCTTTTGGGATGACGGCCCGGGTTGGGAGTCGCGTTCTGATTTGTACCGTGTACGAGTGGGTTGTAGTTGTGACGGTTGTAGAAGTTGCGCCGGTGCTGATCGTTTATCGGACTGCCTGGTTTGGCGAAACCTGTGGCATCACAATTCCACCTTGATCAATTCCCATCATCCCTCCCTGAGGCGCAGCCTGACCGAACGGATCGACAAGCGGTGCGGCGTTGAAGTCGGGCTGACCGTACATTTGCGGCTGGTAACCGGGTGCTGGCCCGATAGGTCCATTGGGAAATTCGCCTTGATAGCCCTGCTCAATCGAGCCTTCAGGGTAGACGGGGTATCCGGTTGTGTTGGGAACGGCACCGAAGCCGGGTTGTGTATTGACGCCCGAACCGCAAACTCCCGAGTCACAGCCGGTCGCCGTATTGGAGTTGCAGCCATGTGGAAGCGAAACGCCGGGATTACAGGCGCTGCATGGAGCGCCGCGGAACCATTGGCTCAGGGGCCCGCTGGTACAGCCTGACGAAATCAAAACCAATGCAGCGACAGCCACGAGAGAGACAACATTCTTCATATCTTCATTCCTTTAAAGTAAACCGGTTCAAGGTCCGGGGTGGGAAAACGTACCTCGCCGTTAACGAAATGCAAGCGATTTGGTTTGATTTCTTTTCTCATGAACTTTCGTTTTTTTGACACCTAAATGCGAAATTCGTGCTGCGGTGTTTATTTTCGGGAAGCCTCAAATTCGCGCAACCTGCCTGCTATTTGCGACCTACGATTGACCAGCAAAAAAAAAATCGCATTTCGAGACGATTTCCAGTCGCTCGGGCCGCACCGGATGTCCGGAATGTAGGCCATGCGTTGGAGTGTCCGGAGATCCTGATTGCCCGGGGAACCGGGGATCAACTCCGGTCAAACGACTTGTTCAACAGCCAGACGCCAGAATACGAAGGCCAGCAGCCCCATGACTCATCAACCAGCAAACCAGTCGTCCGCTCGACACGGATCATTCCGGATCCATTTCCTTTGCTCATTCTCACTCGTTGGCCTGGCTCTGTTGTCATCGATGTTCCTGCCCTTGAGTAATGCAGATGGTGCTGTTGCAGTCATCGCGCAGCCGGGAACACAGGTCGCTGAGCCTTTGCTGCTACATACAAATCGTTACGCCCAATCGGCGACGCGCATCAAAGTCAGAAAACGGATTTGCAGCGAAGAGGTCGCCATTCGAGGAGAAGACGAAATCTGGCTGCTAAATGTCAGAGAGACAGGCTGCAATCCGCACGATCTTTCCGGGATTCGCGTCTGTCGCCGGCAATGTGGAGAATGGTGCGATGCCGGATTGGCTGATTTGCTGGCAGCCCATCGGAATGATCCGTCTCGCGAAACCGTATTTTTCGTGCACGGCTACAACACAGACGAGCACTGGTCGGTGACCCGCAGTTTGCAGGCGTATCGCAATCTTTTCAGCGGCAACGCCTGTCGGCCTGCAATCCGGTATGTTGTTGTTCAGTGGAAAAGTGAACAGGACGCGCTGCGATTGCGTCGCGACTACGAAGCGAAGGCTCAGCTTGCAATCGTGACCGGCAAGACCATGGCCCGCATGCTTGACCAGTTTCACAATCAGAATATCACGATGGTCGGGTACAGCCTCGGGGCCCAGGTTTCGCTATCGGCGATGCAGGAGCTGCCCGCAGGGAATTGTGCAACCTGCGTTGATGGCAACAGTTATCGGCTGGCATTGATTGCACCTGCATTGAACAGTCATTTTTCGAAGACGTTTGCATGCGGTCCCGGGTTAAGCCGCGAAGTCAGCGCCACCCTGGTCTTCCGCAATATGAACGACCGCGTCGCGAAACTTGCCGAGGGTCTGGCGCGCCGGCGGAACCGACGTGACTATGTGTCACTTGAAGAGTTGTTCAATTCCGGGTTTTCTCACGTGTTCAACGTGCGTCAGTTCAACGTGACTCATGAGGTTGCACGGAAGCACTCGATCGATGAATACACCCGCTCGATTACGATGCAGCAGCAGATCGCGTTGATGTTATGCGCAAGCCAACAGGGAAACGCAGGTTTGAATTCGGGGCAGTATCCGCTGTCGGATTTCCTGCCGGTGAAGCCTGAACTCGCGCCATTGGAGCCGATGTCCGCACCGCAGACTGCTCCTTCGCAAATGGACATCTTCGAGCCGGGACAAACCGGACAGCCGCCCTCGGTTTTGATCAATGAGTAGTCTTAAATAATCGACCAGTCTCCAGATATCTGTGCAACGCATCGCTGATCGAGACATTTTCTGGTCTGTCGGGGCTCGAATGTGACGCCTTGTTATTGAACCCGCTTGGCGTACGATGTTTTGATTCAATTCAGGACATCGAACCTTCAAGAACTGTGCGATGGGTATCTCCAACCTGCTGATGATCTACTGTGCGGTGATCGCCGTCTGTTCAGCACTGGGAGGAATGTTGCCGCAGCTGGTTCGGCTGACGCATACGCGAATCCAGCTGACGCTGAGTCTGGTGTCGGGAGTGATGCTGGGCGTCGCACTATTGCATCTATTGCCCCATTCGATTTACCGGCTCAAGAGCATTGAACTGCCGTTGATGGTTGCTCTGGTCGGATTGCTGTTCATGTTCTTCATGATCCGGCTGTTTCATTTTCATCAGCACGATCTGGCGGTTGATGCCGATCACGATCACAAGCAAAAGGAATTGTGTGATCACGAAAAAGACCATCACCACGTTCACTGTGATTCGCATGATGGTTCACTCGATTTCAGTTGGGCCGGACTTTGTTTTGGGCTGGCGGTTCACACGCTTGTCGACGGCATTGCTCTGGCGGCAGCAGTTTCCGGTGCCGGCAGCGGATTGTCACTTGCGGGCATGGGGGTGTTTCTGGCCATCGTGCTGCACAAGCCGCTGGACGCGCTTTCGATTACATCATTGATGGCAGCACGGGGCTGGAAACCGAACCAGCAACTGGCGGTGAACATTCTGTTCGCGCTGATGTGCCCGTTGGGAGCGATTTTGTTCACGGCCGGAATTGGCCAGTTCGGGGAATCGCGCGACATGATTCTCGGGATTGCGCTGGCGTTTTCCGCCGGGATCTTTTTGTGTATTTCGCTGGGTGATTTGCTACCGGAAGTCCATTTCCATTCCCACGACCGCGGCAAGCTGTCGGCGATGTTGTTGCTGGGAGTCGCGATCGCGGTGGCGATTGAGTTTCTGCCGGGCCACGAAGAACACAATTTCGATTTGCAACCGGTTGAGAAACCACCGGCCGAAGTTGTTGAATCCGGCTAGCGCGGTTTTGTCAGCGACGTCGATTTGTTCCGTCGTAAACAAGGTGCGCGAAAAGAAGGAACCCGGGCTATCGCCCATCGGCTGAGATCAGCCGGACGGCGCCAGCTGCGGTTTACAATGTTCGCGCTATGACTACCTGCCTTAGTTCCGCAATTAGAAATGCGCTACCGGTAATACAGACAAAACCACCCGGATCCGATCCGGCGCGAGCGACCTGCCAGGCCGTGACCGGCTCAGAACTGACCGTGATCGTTGTCGCAAGGTTCATCTGGTCACGCAGTCGTGTCGCCAATTCCTGCAACTCGACGGGATCCATGCCGCGCGGATTCGTTTGATACCGGGTGATGATGATTTCGTCAAACTGGCCGGTCAGGAGTCGAAGCATCCCGGTTGCATCCTTATCGCGACTGATTGCGATCACCAGTTTTCTGGTTGACGCATTCCGCCACGAATCGAGCTGCTGAACGGCATCGACCAGAGCTCCGATCGATGCAACGTTATGTGCCATGTCCAGTATCACGGCCGGTTCGCCGTCAATGACTTCTGTTCTACCCGCCAGCGTAGCGCTCGACAGGCCGGCGTGGATCGAGTCAGCGGTAATGCCCCGGTTGCCTTCGTTCATGAGTTGCGCGACCGCGACCGCCAGGCTGGCGTTGGCGATCTGGTGCGCTCCGGGGATTCCCGTTGCAAGCCGGTCCAGGCGGAAGTCTTTACGTCCGACATTTCCGAAAGTCGAAAACGTTGTTTCACTGGTTTCGAAAAAAAAGTCGCGGTCCAGCACGTAAAGAGGTGCATTGTTTTCGGCTGCAATGCGTTCGATGACACCCGCGGCAGACGGGTTGATTGCGCCGCTGACCACCGGAATTCCCGGTTTGATAATGCCGGCTTTTTCTGCAGCGATTTCCTCAAGCGTTTCGCCCAGTTGACGGGTGTGGTCGAGACTGATGTTTGTGATCACGGTTACTTCCGGTTCGCAAATATTGGTTGAATCCAGACGTCCGCCAAGCCCGACCTCGAAGACAGCGGCATCGACGTTGCGATTCGCGAAGTGTAGAAACGCGGATGAAGTAATCAACTCAAAAAATGTTACCGGGCGGCGACGGCCCTGCTCGGCCTGTTCATCGAAGGCCGTGATCATCTCGCGCATCTGCTTAAGCACGCTCTGTAGCTGAGCCTCAGAGATGAACCCGCCGTCAATCGCGATCCGCTGGCGAACCGATTCGAGGTGCGGAGACGTGTAGATGCCTGTCCTCAATCCTGATGCAGAAAGGATCGAGCCTGCCATCGTCGAAACCGAACCTTTGCCTTTCGTTCCGGCGACATGCACTACCGGATAGGCAAGATGCGGATTGCTCTGCCAGCGAGCGATATCGAGCATGTTCTTGAGCTTGAAGTGCCCGCTGCCTGTTCGAACCGTTCGCTCGAAGTTCAAGCGGGAAAACAGCAGCTCGAATCGTGTCTCTTCAGAATCGGTTTCGGCAGGCTGGACGCCGATGGGAATGTTGGACGAGGGTAGGTTCATGTACGTTTCTGAGGGGCAGGCTGCGTTTGCTGCAACGGGAATGTGGCGGAAGCAGCATAACTCATTATTGGCGGCTTGTGACAGGTTGAACAGGCAAAACGCGACACGTATCATAGTGCCTGCTCCAGCACCCCCGGTTTCTGCGACCGGGCAGAACATGACTGCACCGCAATCGAGTCTGCGAGATCGAATTTTTTGACCTGGCGAACCCCCGGAAACCCGGCCCCGTATGACTAATTGGTGAGATCCGCGCAGTAGTCTTCAACCATTCCGCACAGTGATCGCCAACCAGGCAACCGTTAATCAGACCTGCCTCCGGATGTTTCGGGCGAGAGGATTCGGCAAAGAAGTAGAGATTCGGCAAAGAAGTAGAGACCCGGCAAAGAAGTAGAGACCCGGCAACGAAGTAGAGACCCGGCAACGAAGTAGAGACCCGGCAACGAAATAGAGACCCGGCAACGAAATAGAGACCCGGCAACGAAATAGAGATTTAGGACAACGAAAATATGGCGACAGACACAAAAGCCGGACGCCTTGAACAGACCAATCCTGACTACGATCCGAACATCGTTGTTGAAACCCAGAACCTGACCAAAATCTACCGCGATTTCTGGGGCCGGCAAAAGGTCAGGGCTCTTAATGCTCTGGATCTGGAAATTCGTAAGGGCGAAATTTTCGGTCTCCTGGGTCCGAACGGTTCAGGTAAATCGACCACAATCAAACTGCTGCTCGGGTTGTTGTTTCCGACCAGTGGCCGGGCGATGGTATTCGGCAAAGAAGCATCGGAGGTGACTAAGAATGAGCGGATTGGCTATTTGCCGGAAGAAAGCTATCTGTACAAGTTTCTAAACGCTGATGAGACCCTGGATTTTTACGGGCGGTTGTTTGATATGCCTGCCGACGTTCGCCGGCAGCGCGCTGACGAGCTGATCAAAAAAGTCGGACTGGACAAGCACCGCAAGCGGCAGCTGAAGGAATACTCTAAAGGGATGACACGGCGGATCGGTTTGGCTCAAGCCTTGATTAACGATCCGGAACTTGTCCTGCTTGATGAACCGACGTCCGGTTTTGATCCACTCGGCACGCGCGAAATGAAGGATATGATTCTTCAGTTGCGTGAAGAAGGAAAGACGGTGGTCATGTGCAGTCACCGGCTTGCCGATGTTCAGGATGTTTGCGACCGGATCGCGATCCTTTATCAGGGCGACCTGAAAGAACTGGGTCGCGTGGACAACCTGCTGAAGGTCGGTGACAAAACCGAAATTCGTACTACCAATCTCCCGGAAGAAGCTCAGCAGGAAATTCGCGAGGTGGTCAAGCGGCACGGAGGCAATGTGCTATCCATGGAAAATCCAAGAATGAACCTCGAAGAGCTGTTCCTCAATATTGTTCGCGAGAGTCAGGCGCGGCCCGGTCATCGTTCGACCGGAGCGGCGGAAGCAAGCGCGACGGCTGACGACAGCAACGACGGGACGTGATTGTCGCAGATTACTTATTGGGGACCAGCCGTTTTATCGCGGTGTTCCCCCGACGGGTTCCTGGATCGGAACAATTGGTACTAACGGCGACGAAAGCAATCGCGAACCACTAAAGAACCGCGAATCGAACATGGTAGTAAAAGAATTTCCAAATTTCCTTGACTGGATCCTCGGCGCGAGCGGACTGTTCGGCATCATTTTGCTGGTCGCCGTGTCGCTGGGGATTTTCGTTGGCTATCTGGTCGCGTCATTCCGGCATGGCCCCTTCGAGGCCTTCGATGTTGTTGCCAAGGTGCTGTTTGAGGCGGTTCCGGATTTTCTCGGTACGTCTCCGCGCCGGATTAACGCGATGGCCAGACTTGCGATCAAAGAAGCGTGGGAGCGGAAGGTGGTTCTCGCCACGTTTGCACTCTTCTTTGCCGCCCTGCTCTTCGGCGGCTGGTTCATGAACTCGGGAAGTGATCATCCGGACCGGGTTTACGTGAACTTTGTGCTGTGGGGGACACAGATGCTGGTGTTGCTGGTCGGAATTCTGCTCAGCTCGTTCAGCTTGCCCGATGACATCAGGAACAAAACGATTTACACGGTCGTGACCAAGCCGGTTCGGGCCACCGAAATTGTCCTCGGGCGAATCCTTGGATTCGGGCTGCTGGCAACGTTGATGCTGGCATTGATGGGCATCGTCAGTTTCTTTTTCGTATGGCGCGGTTTGTCGCATGAGCACTTGTTGGCCGGCGACACACAGACACTCGCTGAATTTGTCGAGATTGAAGACGGACTTTCACGTCGCGGCAAACAGGTGCAAGAAAACGCGTACATGGAATGTGAAACCACCTCGAACTCGGGGCATAACCACCGGATCGACCTGATCCGCGAGATCCGTTCTGCGGACGATCCTCTGGCACCGGTTTTTCAAAAGGGCATCGTCAAGCAAATTCCGCATGACAACGGCACCATCGAATATCACATGCTCGTTTGTGCTCCGTTCGCCGGGCACACGCATCCGGTCTCGATCGACGGAGAAGGTGAAAACGCGCGAATAACGGTGGGTCCGGCAGTCGGTTTTTTTCGCGCCCGGGTTCCTGTGTATGCCGGTACGCTTGGTTTTCTTGATCGTGAAGGAAAGCCGAAAAAAGGAGGAATCAGTGTCGGTCGCGAATGGACCTATCGGGGCTATGTGGATGGTGGCTCCGGTACGTCGCCGACGTCATTGTCGAGAGCATTGTTTGACTTTGAAAACTTCACTGAAAACAAATTCGTAGATGCCGACACATTGAAACTGGACCTGAACCTGAGCATCTTCCGGACATTCAAAGCGGACATTGAAACCAGAGTGAGGGCAAGCGTCACGTTTAGTAGTATTCCTGCCGATCCAAACAACGAAACCCGGTTTGAATCCGAACCCGTTCCGTTTAAGACCAATGAGTACACGTTGCAAACGTTGAAGATTCCCCGCAAGCTGTCGGGGCGCATGATCAATTCCGAGGGTGAAGTCGTTGAGGAAGGGATTTACGATCTGTTCGAGGACTATGCCGGCGGAGGCGGTCACAACCTCCGATTGACCCTGCGGTGTGAAGACCGCAGTCAATATATTGGGGTGGCTCGGGCCGATGTCTATTTTCGAGCAAACGACGATGTCTACTGGCTGAATTTCCTCAAGGGATATATCGGCATCTGGTGCCAGCTGATGATCGTGATTTCACTTGGTGTTGCATTCAGCACGTTTCTGAACGCCCCGTTAACGATGCTTGCTGCCGCAGCGACTTTGATTGTCGGGTTCAGTTCAACATTCATACGGGATCTCAGGGGACCCGACGCCGTTGGAGGCGGGCCAATTGAGTCGCTGGTCCGCGTGATTACGCAGAAGAACATGATTGCCGATATGGATACTGGCATCGCGACCACGTTAATGGTGAACATCGACAAACTGCTGCTCAGAATGCTGGATGCGTTGACGTATCTTGCTCCTGATTTTTCCCGGTTGAATTTCTCGGATTTTCTCACGCATGGTTATTCGGTCGGCATGGACCGGATGCTTGTTGCAGTATCAATCACTCTGGCGTTCGTTGTTGGACTATCGCTTCTCGGTTACTTTTCTTTGAAGACACGGGAAATTGCCAAATGAAAAATTCCAGCTTCATGCGAAAAATTGTGTATGTCGGCCTGATTGCGCTGCTTGTGTTTCCGTTGATGTTGATCGCGCGACCTTCCTCGATTGGACGGCATGAAAACGAAGGCGGAAAACTTGCCCGGTTGCGGACCGAGCACGGTTTGTCCCGGGCGAACCTGATGGAGATCGATCCTGCCAGCGAGACGATGAAACTGGCGACTCTCGGAATGCGTGGCGTTGCCGTCAACATACTCTGGATGCAGGCGACTGAACAGCGGAAAGTCGAGGACTGGGATGGACTGGCCGCGACGCTTCAGGCGCTGATCAAAGTGCAGCCGAACTTCGTCAAGGTCTGGGAGTTTCAGGCTCACAATCTTTCCTACAACATCTCGATGGAATTCGACGACTACGAATATCGTTACCACTGGGTCAAGAAAGGGATCTCGTTCCTGAAGGAGGGAGTGCCCTACAACCGCACCGACCACAGGATGTTTGACCATCTCGGTTTTTTCACCGGTATGAAACTTGGAAAATCAGATGAGAAGGTCCAGTTCCGGAGAATGTTTCGCGAGGACAACACGTTTCACGAGGAGATGGCAGACCAAATTGATCCTGCTTTCTACTATGAAGGCGAGGACTACGGTTACGACAGCTGGAGGATGGCCTACAACTGGCACCAGCTTTCGCGCGAGCTTGTAGGAAAGCCGAATGTTCAGCAGCAGACAGGCGACGTTCTGTATTTTTCAAAACGGCCGGCTCAGCTACGCAATGAAGGGAAATCGCTGAACGAGGAATTCAGATCGACTCCCTACATTCAGGAGATCTGGCAACAGTCGCGGGATGAGTGGATCGAATATGGACGGCGACCGGTTACCAACACGCTCAATACCACGATTACGCTGGAGGGGATGGTCGGTTTTCAAAATGAACTGGAACGACTGCGCGAACAACTCGATGAATTCGCACCCGGTGTCCGCAATCAGCTGATCGAAGAAACGATGGACCAGCTGGAATTTACTGAAGAAGAAAAACAAATTCTGGCTTTGCCGATGTCAGAGCGAAATGATGAGCAGACTGTGATTGCGAGCAGGTTGAATCTCAGGCTGTTCAAAGAAGATCGTACAGTTGACGGCCGCGTGCTCAAGGAAATCCCGAAGGAGAATGAGCTGGAGGCACTGCGGATTATCGAGGACATTGCAGAAGTGTCGGCGCAGATTCGATCCATCGAACAACAGGAAGGCGTTGCCAATTATAGGTATTGGCGGGTCCGGACAGAATGCGAGTCGGATGAGATCACACTTCGCGCCCGCCGCGCTCTGCATGACGCGCAACAGGTTGCGGCACGTTCGATGTTCGATGACGAGTATATTTTCAACCGGAAAACCAGTGAGCGAATCGTGACCTCAGAAGGAGCGATTTCTCTTTATGAAAAAGCATTCGTCCTGTGGGATGAAGTCTTCGAAAAGTATCCGCTTATGAAAACCGGTGATCTCGGCGACCAGATCGTTCGGGAAATCGGCACGTATTACGGGATGTTGGAAATTTCCAGTATCGAATGGAAGGACGAATTCCCGTTGCAGGGATTGATCGATTTTCGAAAGGAAGATGGCGAACGGGATAATCTGCCAACGTCCGAATATCTGAATCGGCGTGACGCTGACCGGGAAGAAGAGCTCGAGGAATCTGCCGAAAAGAAATCGATCGACGGTGCCGGGCATCGGCTTCCAGGTGCGGAGAGAGATGGACGACGCCCGGGATTCGATGGCATCGAGTCCGAAAAAAATGAAACGCCTGACGATGAAGATTCGGGTGATGATGTGCCCGGCAATGAATCCCCGGGCGACGATGGCGCTGGAGACGATGGCGCTGGAGACGATCGGCCGCAATAACAGCAGCCGGTTTTACGAACCTGTCTGATCACACAGGCCAACCCTGATTACGCGGCCTCAATCTTGAAACCTGAGGAGCCGCCTGCAATCATCCGGTCGCAGCCGTCACAAGCCAGCTCAACTGAAATTTCCCGCATCGCATCGTTGGCGGCACTGCGCCGCTGACGCGAGGTTCCGGACTGATACCGGACTTGAAGTACGATGTGAGCGGATCCGTATGCGCCTGAATCTTCGGCGCGAGTCGGACCGTACATGCCGACGCAAGGCGTTCCTGCAGCGGCGGCGATGTGCAGCGGACCCGTGTCGCATCCGAAAAAGAACTGCGCTTGCCGGCAGAGTTCCAGCAGTTCGCGGAGGTTGGTCCGGGCTGCGACCGTAACAGCACCATCGGAAGTCTCGTTTGCAATCCCGGCAATGCGTTCGGCCATCTGTTGTTCAGCTTCACCGGCCCAGACGACGACACTTCGCATCGAATGAGTGTTCATCAAGTGTGCTGCAACGTGGCCGAAGCGATCGGTTTCCCATCGCTTTGAAGGCCAACTCGCTCCCGGATTGATCACCGCAAAACCGGAATCATGCAATCCCTGTGCGGTCATCCAGCGACTGACCGATTCATGGCTGAGTTCGCAGACTCGCATCGGAAAACGGACGGCATCGGAACAGGGTGACGATTCGATTCCCAGCGGACTGAGCATCCCCAGCGACCGGTCCACCAGATGCGAAGCGCGGACGGAGACCTGATGGTTGTTCAAAAATGGAGCCAGCTCGCGCGCCCATTTACCGCGAAGCCCGATCCGTGTTTTCGCGCCGGATAATCTCGCCAGCACAGAACTCTTCGAGATGGACTGTGGATCAATAGCCAGATCAAACCGGTGCTGCCGAAATGTCCTGCGCAGGTCGCGCCAGTGTTTTCCGCTCTTGATCCACGACTTTGGAACATCAATTACGTGATCAACATGCGGAGAGAGTTCAACTAACTGGCCGGACGGTTTTTCGACTGCCCATGCGATTGTGCAATCAGGAAATCTTCGTTTCAAAGCGGCTGCAACGGGTATCGTTAATACACAGTCCCCGATATGGCTGAGCCGTGTGATCAGAATCGACGGAGCATCGGGGACACGGATCATGTCCGGTTTCTGATTCGGACTATATTTTTTTGGAAACAGGAAACTGCGAGTCATCATGACCGGAGGAGTTCAATTTTTGCTCGTTTGACATACCTGCCATCCAATGACAGCATTGCCCGATATTAACGGGAACAAGTCCGATTCCAAAGATCGATTGGATTGGGAACCCGGGCAGTCCAAAACTCAAGCTTGAGCCATCTGTTATTTCACTGAAATCGTGAGAATCTGTGGCAGGTGATCACTTCCGGCATGTTTGCCGATGTGACGCTCATGCACATGAACATCGCCTGATACGAACGCATGGTCGATTGGAATTTGTAGCGGCCAGTATGCGGTATGCCACGACGCGTGATGCCCGAAGCCGCGTCGCGAATCGCGCAATCGGCAGTCACGTCGAAGTCTTGTTAGAAACGGTGACCAGGGTACGCAGTTGAAGTCGCCCATGACTACAAGCGGTTCATCGGTTCTCCCCAACAACTCGCCGATTTCCTCGAACTGTTGATTTCGGCGGTGCAACCGGAAATGGTTGGTCGGCGACAATACATGGATCAGTCCGATGCGCACCGTTTCCTGCCCGCAGCTCACGCGAACAGAAAGGACCGGAATGTCGGTCAGATCTTTTTGCAGCATGAAGACCTCGGGATCTGTCAGCGGCCGTTTGCTGAATATTGCTGCGCCGAATCCGTGCCAGCGGGGAACAAGCAATTGATGCGGGTACTCGCCGTTGAGTTTCTTCAACGCTAGTGGCCAGTCCTCGGCGTATTCCAGTATCCCGATAATGTCCGGGTCTTCAGTTTCGATTTCTGTCAGAACTCTACGGAAGCTACGGTTTTGAGCCAGCACATTAAAACTCATGATCTTGATCGGTTCGGGCCCGGGCGGTGGCTGAATCGGTGGAACGTAAACGGTTGCCAGCGATATGCCGAACCAGGCGACCAGTCCTGTTACAACCAACGCCCAGCGCCAGCTCCCGACCGCCCATAACAACAGTGGAAACGGCAGGAGCAAGATCAGAAACTGCAACCGGAACGCACCCGCAAGTTCTGCAAAGTATGAAAATCCGGCGAACAATGAAAACAACAACAATCCAGCCGGTATTAGCGAAACCGCGACGATCACCAGTGACAGGCATGACCGCGCCGTTGAAGTCCCTGTTGCAAACACACGCTCGGTTTTAGTCGTACTCATGAGCGGCGATTGAAGGTGCGCGGCAGAACTTTCGGAACGCCTACGCGGACTTGCGCTTGGCCTGGTACAAATACGGATTCAAAGCCGGATCATTGTACATCTTAAACTGCCGGTAGGTACGGTGCCGCAAACGGCCCGAAAAAATTCCGTCGATCAACTGTTGCAACGCCAGCTCGAGGTCGTCTTTTTGCAGCAGACAGACTGCCAGTTTTCTGTGAACGGACTGCAGGTGTTCGTCAGAAGCATCGACTCGTTCTGTTTGCTCGCGAAGGTGAAAAATTCTCAGAGCCAGAATGGAGAGCCGGTCAATCACACTCCCCGGCGTTTCCGTATTGAGCGGTGCGCTGTCGTCCGCTTTGACGCCGGTCGATTCGAGCCTCAATGAAATCTCGTCGTCAACTTTTTCGATCCAGTCGTTTCGTTGCTGATTGAACCGGTCGATCGATCGCTTGACCCTTGCGATGACCGGGTCATCGACGTCGGGGCTGCGGGCGATGTCTTCTTCGTGCCAGAGCTGGAAGTTGAAACTGTGCTGATGGCAGACCGTTGCAAGAAAATCAAAATACGGATTGTTGATCTCCTGTTCATGCCAAAGCGCAACCATGTCCTGCTGGAGCCTGGTAACTACATTCGCGCTCAGGGGCGCAGTGGCCGGCTGTGTCATTGTTTGTTCTTCCATAAGAGTTCAATCCATCTTCCATGTGCGTATGCGGTTGAATATCCGGGAGCCGAATCGTTCCGGAATTCTAAGTGCAGACCGGTGTTTGCCACAATGCAAGTGTTCCAGGCGACGTGAAGTCACGTAGCTTCATTTCACCCCTGAAGCGACCTGTATGATACGTTGCGAATTCACTCGCGATTATTTTCAGTTGTTTCGTCCGGCATCCGTGGCGATACGTCAACGCAACCCGGTGTGGTATAACACAGTCACTGCACACTACTACTAAGGCACTACCCCCTTACTTTTTCGCTAGCAATTTCGCGCGGAGATTCAGATGATTGTCCGGTTTCGTTTTTTTCCGAGCCGCTTCGTAAGAACCGGTAGTTTGACCGTTTCAATGACGCGGGCGAGGTTGCCAATGCTCACAGTCGTTTGTTGGCTGATGTCGGTTCTCGTCTCGCCGGTTTTTGCTCAGCCCGCTCCGGTTCAGCAGCCACAAGTCGCGCCAGTTCTGCAAACGCAACCAGCGACGCAACCAACTCAGCCAGCAACCGGGCCGGCCCGGGTTCAATCGGACGATGCGGCCAACGCTGCGAATCAAGACGCTGCGAATCAAGACGCTGCGAATCAAGGCCCGGCGACAACGGACGTGACTCAAGAGCAGCCGGCTCCGTCGGAGTTCGACGGAGACGCGGCATTTGAGGTGCTTAAGCAAATCTGCGAAATCGGGCCTCGAGTGAGTGGCACCGACGGGATGCACAAGCAACAGGCGATGTTGACTGCGCACTTCGAAGCACTCGGGGCGACGGTGTTCCAGCAAAAATTTCAGGTGATGCATCCGATGACCAGCCAGGCTGTTGAGCTGGCCAACCTCGCCGTCCGCTTTCATCCTGATCGCGAACGGCGACTGTTGATCTGTTGCCACTACGATACCCGACCGTTCCCTGATGCAGACCAGGTAAACCCGGGCGGCGTGTTCATCGGGGCCAACGACGGTGCGAGCGGTACGGCGCTGCTGCACGAACTGGGCAATCATATGGCGGATCTTGATGGACCGTACGGCATCGACCTGGTTTTTTTTGACGGCGAGGAGTTCGTCTATGTCGCCCGGCGCGATCAGATGTTCCTTGGTTCAACCTACTTCGCCAACGAGTACGCAGCCGGGCGGATTCCGGCAAACTACACGTTTGGTGTATTGGTCGACATGATCGGCGACAAGGAGTTGCAGATTCACTACGAGGGAAACAGCCTTGGCTTTGCGCCGCGACTAACGCGTAGCATCTGGGGCGTTGCCCGGCAGCTGGGAGTGACGGAGTTTTCGGCTGAGCAGCGACATAAAATTCGGGACGACCATTTGCCGTTGAATCAAATCGCGCGAATTGAAACGTGTGACATTATTGATTTCGACTATCCGAATCCGGAGGTCGGCAATCAGTACTGGCACACGACTCAGGACACGGTTGAAAACTGCTCGGCAGAATCGCTGGACAAAGTCGGGCGGGTCGTGCTGGAATGGCTGCGACAGATGCAGCAGTTGAATCAGGGAAAGTGAACGGTGAATGTTCAACACGGACCTATCGCATTGCCCGTTTCATTCGGTGCTTCTGGCAGGTGTTGCGGGCCAGCAATCAATCTTGCTGCTTGGGCTGGTCACGATGCTCGGCGGAATCGTCCTGATGTTCCGGCATCAGGCCCATCTGCGTACGACGCTCGACGGAGTCCGTGAAGAGAGGATCCGGCGTTTCGAAATTCGAAAATTCCGTCGCCGCGCAACCGTTAGCGCTATGATCGCTTCGGTTGGCGTGATGATCGCGACGATGTACTGGGTAACCGACTCGCTCGTACTCAGTTCGCTGACGTTTATGACTCTGTTTCTAGTGCTTGGCATATTCGGCATGGCGATGCTGGATATGTTCAGCGTCGGAGTTCAACATATTGCCTACGGCGAAAAACCGGTCGATGAAAAAGACGTTGCCGAGCGTTATCGGCAATGGCGTAAAGAACAACTGGAATCGGGGACGACAGAAGCTGACGATAAAGCGGAAGACTCGTAGAGTCATCTGCGATTTTGATCCCTCCCCGTCGCTTAGGCTCCGACCCTCCCGGAGGGACGGTGCAGAACGTTTTCGACAAACCGCCACGTTGTTCACTTACAAGATAAACCTGCTCAGGTCCTCGTTTTCTGCGATCGCACTTAGCCGATCCTTCACGTATTCCGCGTTGATCTCAACGTTGCCCATTTGCATGTCGGGCGATTCGAAGCTGAGTTCTTCGAGCAGCCGTTCGAGAATCGTATGCAGCCGGCGGGCACCGATGTTCTGCGTTGTCTGGTTCACTTGAGCCGCGAATGTTGCCAGCTCCTGAATCGCATCGTCCGTAAAAGTCAGTTTGACTCCCTCGGTGTTTAACAACGCTTCATATTGTCGGGTCAACGAATTCTTCGGCTCTTTCAAAATCCGCACGAAGTCATCCGTCGTCAGATCATCGAGTTCAACACGAATTGGAAACCGGCCCTGAAGCTCGGGCATCAAGTCACTCGGACGGTTGCGGTGAAACGCGCCTGCGGCAACAAACAATACATGATCCGTATTGATATAGCCGTATCGAGTTTGAACCGTCGTTCCTTCGACGATTGGCAGCAGATCCCGTTGAACTCCCATCCGCGAAACGTCGGCCCCTTTTCCTTCACTGGAAACGACTTTGTCAATTTCATCGAGAAAGACGATGCCGAGGTTTTCGGCCAGTTCGATCGCCTGTGAGTTGATTTTTTCGTCGTCCAGCAATCGATCACACTCCTGATCGAAAATGATAGTCCGCGCCCGATGAACCGGGATCTTCTTAGTGACCTGGTTTTTCGGCATGATCTTCTCGAACATGCCCTGAAGATCCATATCCATATTGTCCATGCCACCGATACCGCCGCCACCGAGTGAACCCATCATGATCGGTGCGCTTTTGCTTTCGATTGTCATCTCGATTTCGCGCTCTTCAAGGTCACCGCTGTCGAGCATCTGCTTCATTTTTTCGCGGGTCCGTTCGCGGGACTCGACAGCCTGCTGAACAGTCTCGTCCGGATCGGTTTCGTTTCCTTCCTCGTCTGAACCGGCCACCTTGACTTGAGCGACGGACGTATATTCATACGAAACCGGTTGCGGGCAGAGTAGATCGAGCAGTCGTTTGTCGGTTCGTTTCTGTGCTTCTTCCTTGACCCGTTCCCGTTCAGCAGCGCGGACAATCCCGATCGCGTTTTCGACCAGATCGCGGACCATGCTTTCGACATCGCGCCCGTAATAGCCGACTTCGGTGTATTTCGACGCCTCGACCTTTACAAACGGAGCTCCGGTCAGGCGGGCCAGCCGTCGCGCGATTTCTGTCTTGCCGACACCGGTCGATCCAATCATCAGAATGTTCTTCGGAGCGACTTCCCGGCGGAGTTCCTCGTCCAGTTGCTGGCGCCGCCAGCGGTTTCTGATCGCGATCGCAACTGCGCGTTTGGCATTCGCCTGGCCAACAATGTGTTTGTCAAGTTGTTCAACAATTTCGCGCGGCGTACGGATCGGTTCGTGATTATCAGCGATGTTCATGGTGTTCCTGTTTCATTTCACTTCGATAGCGCGCGTCTCTTGTTCTGACGGAAGCTGCTCCCGGCAGGCAAAGATCATTCGGCAGAAAGCTCTTCGACTGTGATGTTGGTGTTCGTGTAGATGTCCAGCGACCCGGCAATCAACAGGGCCTCGCGGACGATTTCGGCTGCAGAGAGATTGCTGTGGGCTTTCAACGCACGTGCGGCGGCGATGGCAAAATTGCCGCCCGATCCGATACCGACAATGCCGTCGGTCGGTTGAATTACGTCGCCTGTTCCGCTGATCAACAGTGTCGTACCGCCGTCGGTCACGGTCAGCAATGCCTCCAGCTGTCGCAACGCCTTGTCAGTCCGCCACTGTTTCGCCAGCTCGATTGCAGCGCGGGCGATGTTGTTGGGCGAGTCCTTGAGCCGCGCTTCGAACCTTTCCATCAGCGCGAATGCGTCGGCACTGCTACCGGCGAATCCACACAGGACTTTTCCGTCGAGCAGTTTGCGGATCTTCATCGCATCGGCCTTCATGACAGCAGTACCGAGCGTCACCTGGCCGTCGCCACCCATGGCAACTGACCCGTTGTGCTCGACGGTTAGAATGGTTGTCGCATGTATTTTCATCAATGATTTGTCTGGTGCTGGATTCCGAGGGTTCGAACGAGGCCCCACTTCGGGCAGCGTGTCGAACTGTTTAATGTTAGTCATTTGAGGCTGGGTCACCAGTGGCCCATTCGAAGCGTAGCTCTCGAAGGGAACCCGCCGCGTTAGCAAGGACCCGGGCACAGCGAGCCGAAACCAGGAACCCTCTGCGTAGTCCACGTCTCCCGCTCACGCGTCGGGTTTCCATTGTCTATCGCTTGCCATCAGGCCCTCTGTCAACGTAAAACAGAGACATGAATATAAACGACACCGTGCCCGCGCGCAGCCCGATGCTGATGGACCGGGGAAATTCAGCTTTGCTGGTGATCGACCTGCAGGAGCGGCTCGTTCCGCACGTCAATCACGGGCGGAAGATCGAATGGAATATCGGACGCTTGATCGCAGGAGCAAATATTCTGGGTGTGACGATTGGTGCGACCGAGCAGTATCCAAAGGGACTCGGGCCGATCGTCCCTTCGGTGCGCGATGTCATCGCGCCCGACGGTGCGTCGTTGCCTGAGAAAACAATGTTCAGTTGCCGCGAATGTCGCGAACTTTCCGACTCGTTTCGAGACGCCGGAGTCCGGAATCTTGTGTTGACTGGAATCGAGACCCACGTTTGTGTCGGGCAGACCGCGCTCGACTTTATTTCAGCCGGCTTTGACGTTTTCATCTGTGTTGACGCGGTCGGCTCGCGCGATCAGCTGGATCATGACACGGCGTTGCGGCGAATGGAGAACTCGGGTGTCGTTCCCGTGACCGCCGAATCCGTGTTATTCGAGTGGTGTGAAGCGGCCGGTTCCGAGGAGTTTAAAGCGATCAGCAAAATCGTGCAGCAGACGCTGACTGAAAAGCTTGTGGCTGGTTTTGGCGGAAGCTGAGATCAGGCAATTCAGAGCCGTTGTTAATAATTGCCGAACGTAAATCAGCCGTTTTGGCGATAGCCCCGGTTCGTCCTGAAAAAACCGGGCATCGCCCAACGGCTGAATCCTCAAGGAAGTGGTTTGATGGCAATAAAGAAAACGACGAAAGCAAAGCCCGCCACGGAACTCGAAGTCCGTCCTTTTATGACTCAGGCTGCACTTCATTAATGGCTGCTCAGCCACTTCGATCAATACGACGGCGGCCTGGCGGAGGTCAACGCTGCGAAAAAAGACGGACGCTGGAAGGCGGCCTACAGTTCACAATCGACCGCGAAAATTCCGGCCGACTTGCAGCGATTGCTCAACAGGAATGCGCGGGCGAAAGAGTTTTTCGCCTCGCTGAGCGCGGCGAACCGCTACTCGTTCATCTACAAGATCAAAAACTCCAAACGCACCGCAACTCGTGAACGCCATTTGAACAAGACGATCGAAATGCTAGAGTCGGGTGAAGTCTATGGTCGCTGATACGTTACCGGTCGTTGTAGACACGCGTGGTCTCTTCTTTTGTCACCGGAGTTTCACGTCCTGACGTTTGAATGTGAGCGGCAACGCGATGATCGCCCGGTTGGATTCCGCGTGCATTGATGATGAGGCTCATTTTCTCGCCGGGGTTCATGCTTGCGATCGGAGAGAAAATTACGCGGTTGCCTTGAATCTGGTTCGGCAGGTTGCTTTCAACGTCTGTTGGCTGAATTCCGGCAGGAAAATCGACCTGTAGTTTCACTTCCGAAGCTGCGATGGTGCCCTGATTGACCATCTCAATCTTGTAACTGGTGTCGCTGCCGATTTCGATCAGGTCAACGACATCGTCGATCTCAAAGTAGATGTCGACGAGATGATCGACCGAGACAACCTGGTTGGCCGATGTCTTGCGTCCAAGATCCGCGAATGCTTCGAAGTCGATCTGCTGGTTGCCCGGCGCCGTCGGTATCGTTGTTATTTCGACGTTGGCGATTACATTCTCAGCCAGTTCGGCCAGTGACCAGTAAACCGCGTGTGTGTTTGCATCGTAGCGGCCGCGATTGTTGGCATTCACGTAACGCAATCCGGTCGGAAGTTTGGCGATCAGTTCGACATTGGTTGCCGCTGCGGTTCCTTTGTTCTCGACGGAAAACTGATGCGTCGCTTCGCGATTGATGTAGCGCCGCTTTGGTCCGCTGCCGACTGCCATCAAAGCGGGTGCGACGACTTCCATATCGATAGCGTGTTGAGCAGTGATGCCTCCTTCGCCGGTCGCGGTCAGCACGTTTCGCAATCGGCCCATGTTGGCGGCTTTCAGCGTGAGTTGCAGTCGTTTTGACTGACCCGGTGCGAGTGTTCCGATTTCATATTCGAGTCCTTCGCGATACCCGTCGGTGAAAGCCAACTGCGGTGGAATGTTTTCCTGGATCAGGACGTTTCTGGCCGCGCCGTCACCTTTGTTCTCGACGGTGATGTCGAGCACAACCGTATCGCCGATCATGACTCTAGGTTTGGCCGAATGGAAAATGTTCAGGACCGGCTTGGTGACGATCGTTCTCATGGAAGCCTGAGTTGCGAACGTCACATGCGCGACACTGCCAATTTCACCGGTCTGAGTCGGACGCAACTGCAGCCGGATTCGTTTCTCCTGACCGGGACGGATCTCGCCCAGTTGCCATGCGATTCCGTTCCTGTTTCGAGTCGGCTGAGGTACGGCCTGTAATAGTTCGGCACCCTGTGGAATCTGGTCGTACACCTGAACATCCTGAGCGGTCACGCGCCCGGTGTTGCGGACGACGATTTGAATGTCTGCCGGTTGATTGAGTTGAACTTCGCGTGGAGCGATTTTCTCGACGGTCAACGATGGAGCCTGCGCGCCTTCGAGAACACGGTCCCCCGGCGTCGCCAGCGTGGTTGCATTAGTTGTCAGCGGCGCAGAGGTGGTTCCTGTCGGGCGCGAACTGCTGGCCGCCATCGCAGGAACGGAACGACCGCTGTTCATTGTGCCGGTATTCGGCCGTATCCCGGATGTGGACGGGTCGGGTGTTCCCTGCAAGGGTCGCATTTGAGTGTTTGATCCGAACCCGCGCGGCTCCGGTGCACGCGGCATTTGTGTTTGTGATTGCGTTTGAGACGCTGGCCGTGCCATGTTTGCAGTCGAACCCGATAGCGAAGGTGGATCGCGGCGAACAGAGTTGCCACGCGACTGAAGGCCGGTCGCCGATCCGAATGTTGAACGCGAGTCCTGAGCCAGTCCATTGGCGGGCCGTCCGGCCGGGGCGGGGTTTCGGCTTGCTGATCCGGAATTCGCACTCGAGGAGGACGGATCTGAATTGAACGGGCTGGTGTTAAGTGAGGTAGCGTCAGGGGAGCCTGCGCTTTGGCTGGTGTTTGGTCGTGGGCTGGCAAACGGGTTCGCGGCCGGTGTGGCAGGATTTGTCGTGTCCGGCCGGAATCCGCCGGGTGGTTTCAGCTGCGACGCGCTGCCGGATGACCGAGCGGTTCCCCGCGATGTTGCCAACGGATTGCGTCCGGGTGTTGCCTGCAGTCCCTGCCCGTTTGTGTTGAGAGTGTTTCCAAGCGATGTTCGCAAACCGTTCGCGGTGCCTCCGGGAGCCTGTTGCGCTCCGCTCGCGACATTGGTTGCGGTCTGCCGGGCGCCATTGAGCGCGTTGCCGGCCGCGTTGGATGCATTGCGTTGTAAATCTCCAGCGATGTCGCCGGCTCGCTGTGTCGCGTTCTGCAACGCATTCCGGCTGTTTTCCAGTGCTCCGGCCTGTGGCATGTTGGGTCGCATTGCGATCCGGTCCTGCGGCGCGGCATTTCCAAATTGGCCTGGCGCTTCAGGAAGAGTTTGTCGTCCGGTGACGATCGGCTGGATTGCAACCGCCGGATTTGTTCGCGCTGGTGTGCCGGCTCCGAACGATCCGCGAGCAGGTTGATCGGTTGCTGTTGCCGGTTGTACGCTTGAGCCGTCGTCTACGTCCGCGCTGGCGAACAGAGGTTTCGACTCTGATGCATCATTCGAACTGTTATCGTCCGCTGCATCCGCGTGGGTGTGATCGTCGCTATGTTCGTGATCATGATTGTGGCCAAACGAGTGGATGACGGCAAACGTCCCCAGCCCGATGAAGGCCAGCACGGCAAGGATCCGAAAGAAAATCGCGCGCGTGAAACGCGGGCTCCGTTCTTCATTCGACTGAAATGTTGAATTCGAGGAAGACGTTGAGTTCGACTGAGACATAGATCGGCTCGATTCCACAATGTTTTTGAACTTTGCCTGAAACGTCGCGTCAGTACGCGGGCGCCCCAGGTGCAGCGTGGATCGGCAGTCGAGAGAATTGACGGGTCAGACAAGGCTCTACGAACTCCAGAGAATTCGCAATGTTGTTTTGTCTCAAGTCAATTCGAACGAACCGGCGTCCATGCCTGGTTTGTTAGTTGGAAATTCGTCGGGTTGTTCACAGGTGTCTATTCCGGCCCGTTGTCACCCGTCAGATACGTTCCGCATCTCACAGCGTTGTTGGCGGGAGCAGCTCTCTTTCATTACATCGGTCACTCGCCGAGCAATTTCCGCAGGTTGCATACCAAAACCGGATTGAACGGGACAAGGCCAGGTTACGAAGAGAACAGCTAGCATCACAACGTAAGGGACGTACAAAACCGCCAACTATGATTTTTTGCCAAGTAAAACAGATGTAGACTCGGTTCCCACTTTGACGAAAGGACAACTCCAGATGCGACCAACGTCTGAATATCTGATTCTAAACTCCCCTGCGTAAATTGCTTAGTGTCGTAATCGTTGCAACTCTCAAGAAATTGAAGGATTCGCCACGAGTCGAAACCGCCAACCGTTCCGTCAGGACCAAAGTCGAAGTCAATTTTTGCGTCAGGCTCTTCGACTAAGCAACCAATTCCATGGAAAGTGAAAGCTAATCCGTGTTCATCAACAGTTCCGCGTTTCGGTATCGTTCGTTCTCTGATTCCTTCCATTAAATTGTCAATCCGGAAGTGTTCCTGTAGGAGTCGTACTGACTCTCGGACTCGCTGAACGTAATCATCAATGACTTGTAGGGTCGTCGTACTCATCGGCCAAATGCCTCCGAGGCTGAAGTCAACACGTCATTCAGGTTGCGATAGTTGAACTTAGGTAAATCGACCTCGGGAATGCTGCGATATGGCACGTCGATACCCGCCTGACGAGCTGCGGCGACTCGATGGTGTCCATCGAGGATTTATTTTCTCCGCCGTCTCCGCCGCCAGGATCGTGCGCGCGTCAGCATCCTGTTCGCTCCGTCCGCCACTCAAATCGGAAAGGATGACACACGTTCGCGCACGTCCGATCCCCGTCCGCTTGAGCGCACTGACCTTCGTAAAGTCATCTTCAACAGAGTAAAGATCGCGCATCCGCCGCTCTTCGAAGTCGATCGAGTCTTTCTTCAACTCGGCCAGCACGACGATCGGCATCGCAAAAAACCGGCGCAACGACTTCTGCCATTCCGAAGGATGGCGGCCGGTTAAACCCGTCCTTCACGCGGTGCCCAACCTCAACACTTCGAAAACCGCAGAACGCAATTTCAAATCAGCTAAGTATCTCATGCAACATAAAATGGTGCTTGCCGAGCTTGCCGCCGTAGTTACCTGCTCCGATCGCAACCGTACCATCGCCGGCGGCTGCTCGAATTCCGGCACGCATAGCATTGGCTACCGGGTCAAAGTCGACTCCATCGATCACAATTTCATAAACACAGGTTGCACCGTCATGAATTTTCGATTCGACACGGCCTTTGAGCGTGGGACAATACGCTTCGGATGTCGACGCCCGCAGCGCTTTGTATTTTGAACCGACTTTGCTCCCGCTCCGCACAACTCCGGCCGGAAACGGAGTAATCACGCCGGCCACGGAATCGATTGCTTCGACGGCGCGGCGCGCGGCGGCGAGCCCGGTTGCCTGGTTGACCGACTGGATCAGCAGGTTGCCACCGGCGACACCCTTTTTTACACCCAGCGATTCCTCGACAATAAACTCGCCGTCCATGACAGGAACCCGCCAGAACCTGCGCTCGCCCAGCTTCTTGCTCTTTTGATATCCGTCTCCAAAGAAGCGTAAATGTTTTCCCAGCGGGATGACGGCATCATCATCGTCGGCTTCGTTCACCGGCAGGCCGTTAAACACCGCCGTCGTCGGGCACGTCATCAGGCATTGCCCGGTCCGGTTGACGATCGTTTTTCCCAGAGCCCCGGTTGAGAATCCGAAGGCCAGAATCGCAGCACCCGGCCGCCCGTCATCGGTTTGCTCAGCGTCGATCCTTGATTCAACACCGGTTTCCGCATCGCAGCCGATGACACTGGTGCTATAGCCGCAAAATTCGCGAACGGCTGCGTCGAGCCAGTATTCGTCGACTGCGGTTACGATCAGACGCGAGTACTTCATCGAGAAAGCTTCGGCAAACGTGTCATCGATCAGAGTCGAGCCGATTTTCAAAATGGAATCCTCTCCGGTGCGCTTGTGGCGGGAATTGATCGAGCTATGTTGTGAGTATCCGGGTCCTGAAGAAATTCAGACGGGGATTATACACGACCTGACAGCATTGCCGGCACATGTCACTTTATTGACACATGTTTTTATTATCGCACGTTACGCGGACACTGAATTCGAGATGGGCTTTCTCAACGATCCTCCCCGGCCGGTTATTAAACGATCGATCCAGGACGGAGTGCGCGCGGTACTGCGGATCTGGGCAACGGTTTACTTCCGGTTGCGCGTTCACAACATCGATCGGATTCCGGAAAACGGCGGAATGATCCTGTGTGTGAACCATGCCAGTCATCTCGATCCGATGATCATCGGCAGCATCTATCCCCGCCGCACCAACTACCTCGCCAAAGAATCGCTCAGCCGCGCGCCCGGACTCGGCTGGCTGATCGATCAGCTGGACGCAATTCCAATCGATCGCGAATCGGGCGGCATATCAGGAATGAAGGAAACATTGCGGCGTCTGAAACGTAACGAGTCCGTGTTGATTTTTCCGGAGGGAACACGAACTCCGGACGGAACGCTTCAGCCGATTCAACCGGGTGTTTGCGCTCTAGCGAAACGGGTTAGATCGCCCATGATTCCGATTGGTATCGCTGGAACGTTCGAAGCCTGGCCAAGAAAAAGGAGTTTTCCGATACCGTTAAATATTCAGGCGGTCATTGGAACGCCGATTACGAGCGACGAGATCAAAGGACTCAGCGACGTGGAAATTACATCGCTGTTGCAACAGCGAATGAGCGAATGTCTCGCTGACGCGTACGAGCGCCGGAGCAAGGCGCTGTTTTGAATTAATCGAAGAGAATCACATGGCGTTTATCAAATACGGCCCGAAAGATCCCGTCCCGCCCGAATGTCTTGTCGATGATGATGACAACATTCTGCGCATCCACTACGTCCATCCGAAAGTGCTTCGACTGCACTACGATCTGTACGTCGAACTGATGCACGAGCCCGGTTCGCTGACCCGGGTTCAGCGTGAGATGATCGGCACCGCTGTTTCAGCAATCAATGGTTGTCATTACTGAACAGAACATCACGGGCGCGGTCTGCGTCTGGAGCTGATCAAATCGGGAATGAAAAACGAAGCGGCCACGAGCCTTGCGGATGCAATGAAAGGAATGAACGAGCTGCCCGATTCGATTTCGAAAAAGGAACTTGCAATGCTGGAGTACGCAACGAAGCTGACGAAAACACCGCCCGGAATCAGCGCTGCCGCGATCAGCTCCAGTCGCCTCGACTTCGGTTTGTCAAATTCAGCCACCGCTATTCCCCGTCGCCGCTACCCGACACGGATCGAATCAACGCGGCCAACACAATCGCCGCCAGCGTCCACGCAACGATATCGTAGATCATGAACCACGTGGTTGATCCGCAGGAACGGAAGAACCAGATCGTATGATTTGGCTGAGCCCAGAGCGTTGTGAACACGCCCAGCATGAAAACAAAACAAAACCGGCTGACGAAACTTCTCAATGCCGGCGCGGCCATTGCCAGAAGAATCCCTGCAGCAAGCGCTGAGAGCAATCCATGCAGAAACCCCTCGCCCAGCTGCTTCGGGTCCATCGCCGGCGCACCGTCGGGATCAACACTCAACATGACAACCGGCCCTGATTCCATTCGAACAGCCCGGCCCTCCGCGTCCTCACCATCGATCTGCCCTTTGCACGGGCTAACATACGTTCCGGCAGGCAGTTCCTTCAGCGCCGAATTGACGGCTTCAAGTTGATCGCCGGGAACCGGTTTGATCGCCCATTCAGGACTATTAATATTCGCCCAGAAAACGAAACCCCACATAAAAATCAGGACCGCTGAAATCGCGGCACCGATGATGATCCGACCGAAGTTGTTCGCCATTATATTTCTCCCATGTAATAGCCAGTGACGCCCGATTCTGTTTGAATACTAACCTCCTTAAGAATTTAAGGCACGCGTCGGGAACCGACAACGTACGGGCTTGTCGTTTTTGTGGAAAACTGGAAATCAAAATCAGCCGTTGGACGATAGCTCCGGTTCAGTAGCGCCGAAACCGTGGCTTTCGCCAAAACGGCTGATTAAGTCGACGCGCCCCGCACGGCTGTAGATTTTCTGCGGCGAACCAAAGGACCAATGTGACTCACGAAAAATCGAGCCGTTCGGCGTTCTACCTGATCCTGCTGACCGTGTTTCTCGATCTGGTCGGGTTCTCGATTATCTTTCCGCTATTCCCGGACATGCTCGAGTACTACCTCGGCAAAGAACCGGCGGGCAGCTGGTTGCACGGGTTGATCGAAAACCTGGAAAGACTGAGCGGACTCGAAGGCGGGCAGGCCCGGTTCGCTGCGTCGGTTTTGTTCGGAGGAATTCTCGGGTCGCTTTATTCGATTCTACAGTTCATTGCCGCTCCGATCTGGGGCGCCCTTTCGGATCGGAACGGACGGCGACGGATTCTGGTGATGACCGTTTTCGGCACCGCGCTTGGTTATTTGATGTGGGTCATGGCCGATGCGTTCTGGTTGCTGATTCTGTCGCGACTGTTTGGCGGAGCGATGGCGGGGAACCTCTCAGTGGCGACTGCGGCGATCGCAGATGTGACGGACAAGAAATCCCGGGCTAAAGGGATGGGGATGCTCGGTGCTGCGTTCGGACTGGGCTTTATCATCGGGCCTGCGATCGGCGGCGTGCTGAGCCTGGTCAATGTAACCGGAAGCCTTTCGTTCATTCCCGGAATCAATCCGTTTTCTGTTCCGGCGATTGTTGCAATGTTCATGAGCGTCGTGAATTTCATTCTGCTGCTGACGATCTTCCCGGAAACACTGACGGTCGATTCGGGCAACCGTTCGACACGACCGATCAATCCGCTGGCTTTGTTCAAACCAAGTCGTCATGCCGGAGTGAATCTGACGAGTGGCCTGTACTTTGTCTTTATCGCGGCGTTTGCTGCGATGGAGTTTACCCTCGTGTTTCTCGCCAAAGACCGGTTCGGCTACACGCCATTCAATAACGGAATGCTGTTTGTTTATATCGGTCTGATCATCATCGCGGTGCAGGGCGGAGTCGTACGGCGAGTCGTGCCAAAGTATGGAGAGAAACAAGTTGCTTTGGCAGGCTGGTTGTTGGTCATTCCCGGGCTGGTGATTGTCGGTTTGTGCGCGGCCCAGTGGCAGATGTTTTTCGGGCTGTTTCTGTTGTCGGTCGGTTCCTCGCTGGTCACGCCCAGCCTGCATTCACTGATCAGTCTGTACGCACCGGAAAACGAGCAGGGTGCGGTGCTGGGAATTTTTCGCTCGGTCGGTTCGCTCGCACGCGCCGTGGCTCCGATTGCCGGCGCTGCGATCTACTGGAAATACGGAAGCGAGTGGCCCTATCTTGGTGCCGGCTTGATTTTGTTGCTGACGTTTTTCTTTATTCGCGGTTTGCCGGGCGTGAGTAAAGAAGACGATTTGGAATAGTCTGGCGGCTTCATGAGAAACGTCCCTTCCGACAGAAGGGACGCACATTGCCTCCGGGGGAACGGTCTGGACGAATTTCTGGAACTCAATTCGTGCAAGTGAGGGTACCGCCCAGATTCGTGTAAAAATGCACGCTAAGCAGATCGGATAAGTTTCCTATCGAGTCTATATTCTCCGTAGAGCACGACATTGTCCCATTCGATGGGGCTGACGTGTGCCAGACAATCCAGATCCAGGCCCAATTCTTCCGGCTTACAACTATTCAAACACTCTGAAATCTCGTTAGCTTGCCAGTAAATGATGCAAGCCAAAATCAACGTTAGGCAACTGCAACTGTTGAGCTGTTCGTGAATTTCACGGGCATTGACCCGCCCTCGCTTACCGTAAAAGACATCACGGGCCAAAGCGTGTAACTCTTCAACCTTGAGCAGGCCTCGCCGAATCCGAGTACGAAGTTGTGGCTGTGAGAGATACTGCAAAATGAACTCGGTTTTGAACACACGGCCCAAGTCGCGATTGGCACGAAAGAACCGATTCTTGGCTGAGTATCGAACGAGTCGCCGCAAAGCTACACTCGCAGTCGTATGTCCGCGTTCCAACGAAGCATAGAAATGCCCCAGCCTATCCCACTGAGCAGCAATTACATCGGGTTTGATGGTCCGATCCGCACGGCTGACGAGATTTTCCAAGGCACCGTATTCACGTTCCTTATCCATGCGATAGATTTGTTGGTGCTTGACACCACGAATCCGCGGACAGAAGCGACGGCCCAGCATGGCAAACGCGGCAAAATTGACTTCAGTGTAGCCATGCGTATCGGTGTAATGTTCCTCAAGTTCCAAATCGCTCTCGTTGTAGAGCAAGCCGTCGAGCACATGAGCAGCATCGCGGTCAGTGCATTCAATTGGCGTGCTGTAAAACGGGGCATAGTTGTCAGAAACGAACGAATAAAACTCCAACGCAAAATCACTGAAACGAGGGCTATACGTTTGCTGTAAGACTTTTCGCGGAAACAAGAATCGTTGTCCATCACTGGCTGATGTTTTTCCTTGCCCCCAGGTGAGGGTCGTGTCTAGTCCAGCGATGGCGGCAACCAATTCCGCCAAAGCATTACGCTGGGAGTCTTCGGTCAATTGCCAATCGCTTACTCTTTTGAGCTGTTTGTAGCTGATTCCGGGCGTAAGCTGAGCCATCGTGTAGGGGCCAATATTGCAACCGTGGGCCATCACTGCTGCCAGAGTTATACAAACATCCTCTGCACTGCGATTACTCTGTTGAGTTGGCGTCATGAAGTGCCGTGTGAAGCCTGTGGCATTATCAACCTCGATTAGTAGCTCAGGTAATCGGATACGACGAATGCTATTCCCTAGCCAGGACTTGAATTTATCGATGCGATGCTGAGTGTCGTCGTCAGGCTGCTCGCTTTTATCTACCGACAATTTCCAACCGCCTTCGTCTGCGGTGGCGTAGCTATTTGTTGGAGCGGTTTCTAAGAATCTGTCGTATGCCGCGTTCAAACGCTCTGACAAATACTTTGCTACTTGAGAAGGCTCCGACGGCAAACCGGACCGCTGGAAAAAGTCTGGTCGTAGCTCTTCCCACTCAGCACGAGGGATAAAGAAATCGTCGAATTTTCCATAGCGTTTACTGTTTCGCAGTGAGAGATTCCCAGCTTGCACCTCATCCCGAATCGCATAGAGTAATGAACATTCCCAGGGGCGACGCTCCGGGGCCGTGGCATCGACGACTTTGCGAAACCGAGCCGGTACAAACTCTACAGAGACATCGTCCGGTAGTTTTCGTTTGTTGTCCTCATTCAGTTGTTGCAATAGTGACAATGCTTCAAGTGCGGGAGCATCATCAGTGGGCGATTCCGATTCAAAGTGCAAGGAACGAAAGAATTGGGGCGAAAATTTCCGTAGATAGGCAAATCGGTAGTGTAACTTGCTTTCTGTAAATTATGTTTGACAAATTGGCTGGCTTTTTGTTTGATGAGCTTGCGAATCAAATAAAAAGCCAGCCAATTTGATCGACCGCTTGAAAGAGCGGGCCAGATCGGTTTCTTTTGAAGTGTCTAAAACTTTGAAAGGAATCCTCACATGACCCACCAGAATCACTCTAACGAACTTAACGCCGCTGTCCAGTTGTTAGCCGAACATGGCTTTGAAGGAATGGCCAACGCCATGCAGATCCTCTTCAACGAAGCGATGAAAATCGAACGCAGTGAGTACCTCAATGCCGCTCCGTATTAACGCACCGACGATCGCAGGTCGTACGCCAATGGTTTCAAAGATAAAACCGTCAACAGCCGCCTTGGCAAACTCGAACTTCAGGTTCCGCAAACGCGGGACAGTGCGTTTTACCCATCGTCTTTGGAACGCGGGGAACGAAGCGAAAGGGCTTTGAAACTCGCCGTTGCCGAGATGTACGTCCAGGGCGTTTCGACTCGCAAAGTCGCCAAAATTACCGCTGAGCTCTGTGGGCTGGAGGTCACCAGCACGCAAGTCAGCCGGGCCGCAGCACTCTTGGATGAAGAACTCGAAGTCTGGCGAAACCGGCCACTTTCACAAGTCGAATACCTGATCCTGGACGCCCGTTACGAGAAAGTTCGCGTCGATGGAAGTGTCAGAGATTGTGCCGTTCTGATTGCGATCGGCGTGCTTCCCAGTGGAAACCGAAGCGTGCTGGGCGTTGGCGTTTCGTTATCAGAAGCAGAAGTTCATTGGCGTGAGTTCCTCAGCTCTTTGAAAAAACGCGGCATGCACGGCATGAAACTAGTCGTCAGCGACGCTCACGAAGGACTCAAGGCCGCACGCAAAGCCATGATGCCGAGCGTCCCCTGGCAGCGATGCCAGTTTCACCTGATGCAAAACGCGATGCAATACATTCCAAAAATTGAAATGCGAAAGCAAGTCGCTCAAGACCTCAGAAACGTCTTCAATGCCAAGGATTTAGCGGACGCTACGGAGGAACTGAAACGCTTTGTCGAGTGCTACAAAGACACCGCGCCAAAAATCGCGATCTGGGCCGAAAACAACATACCCGAAGGACTGGCCGTTTTTCAGCTGCCTGAAGAACATCGCAAACGCATGCGAACCACTAACATGCTCGAACGACAAAACAAAGAGATCAAACGTCGAACTCGTGTCGCGACTTTGTTCCCAAACGAAGCTTCATTGCTTCGACTCGTAACTGCCGTTCTCGTCGAACTCAGTGACGATTGGGAGACCGGAAAAATGAGATACCTCGTTTTCCAAAACTAATCCAAAAGAAACCGATCCCCAGGAAATTTACAGAACAGTTGTTGCTTTATCCTTATTCGCTTACGCGACTCTCAAAGATGGCACGATTGGTGTCCGAATGCTTGGTGTTTCGTCATGATTCCCCATTTGTCTTCTAATGCTACAATCAATCCGTGTTTGCAGAAAATCATTCTAGGGAGTTTAACTGATGCCCACCGACGCCGAACTAATACAGCGAATGAAAACGGATTTGATTCAACGAGGTTACACGTGAGGCCGAAATTATTGGTCGGTCGGCGATCTATTGAACGCGTTAAAACCCCATTATCCAAATGAGACTCGAGAAAACTTGGAGCGTCAAATTCGACGCTTGATCAATTCACCCGGACTAAAGACCAAGAACGGCGAAGTTTCAGCGGATGATCCAAACGATCCAAAGTGTGGATCATAAAGCGGCTTTAGTGCCGCATTTTAGACAAATGGTATTACCGGATGTTACCGACATGGATTCCATTTCGTAACATCCGCCAGCGAGTGCCCGTCGAAACGTATTTGCTGGTTTGATGTCTACATCATTCGGTACCAATAGCATCCGCGATTCTATCTTTGAACTAGCGATTTTTGTGTCGTACTCGCCAAACGAGTCACTCTCAACGGTAAGTTGAAGGTCTTCCGAGACCATTTCAGGTATTTTCCTTGGTTGCCCAATAACGACGTTTTCATCATCCAAAAAATCAACTGCCCGATTTGCGATTCTCGCAGCAATACAAAGCTGGCGATCGCCCAATATTTTTTGTTGGCGCACCAACCTCTCAGACGCGACCTGTACTTCAAAATTGCGAGCTTTGGAATTGAAATTCCAAGTTCGTGCCAAAAGCAAGTCCAGTTTCTTGCGTCCGTGTTTTTTAATCTTCGACAACAAAGTCATACATGCTTTGTTCGCACTTGAAATTAGGTCGTATTCGTCACCTACGTCGAATCGAGGAATTGTCACACCTGACAGATCTGACGGCAGCTTGATGTTTACACCCTGTTGTACAACGGCCATCGTGCGATCGGGGCCAATGGCGCCAAGAAACATTGCCAACTCAAACATGACATTATTTCTAGCACACGAATACTCTTTTTTTCGACTGCGAAGTGTATCGTCTGGTGGTAACCGTTCACGGGTCGTGGAAGCGGCAAAAACCGAGTTAAAATTGCCGCTCGAAAAACGCGAATGTGATTTTGGGTGGTAGATAGTGGTCGGTGGTTACAAATCGAGAAAAACAAAATTTGAAAGACGCCTGAACGTCGGAATAATTGCTCTGGCTGCTTTCAGACAAATTCAGTAACTGCGCCCCGTGAACGGTTACCGTCTGGTGTAAGTACAAAGATCGCAAAATCGTATTCATTTGCGGCCTGATACAACGCGTCGATGGTCGTTTCCATAGCGGAAAATTGCGGGGCGTCCCACCACGGAACAACGCGTGCGGCATTCTCCACAGCGGTTCCAAATGCTTGTGGAATTCCTTGCTCTCGCGCTTCAGTTGACGAACCGAGAAATAGCAGAGGGTTTTTGATTTTCATTTGGATATCGGCAATAAAATAATTTTTCAGCTTCATGACAAACAAAGGACAACTGCCTGCTGCAATTGTAAGGCTAACCAAATCATCGCAACAGCCAAACATTTTCGAGTTGAGTCATGATAACTTTTGCTGGATGAAACTTGAGTGGGCTGGCTTGCCATCTAAGCTGAACTTGAGCGAACATATGATCGTTCTTTAGGCGTGCGAACCAAGTAGCCATAGAATTTGCCGCATGCGCAACAGATGATTTTGGTGCGATTACCGAAGTTCTGGTCTTCAATTATTTCCTCGCGCCAGCTGCCTACGGGGCTACCAAAACGATCAACGTGGCAAAGTGTGTGGTCGCATTCGTTTTCGGCGTTGTGTCGCGTTTCTTTCACTTAATAGGCACTCGCAAAGAATGTTTTTCCGCTCACCAGAGCATCGGGAAAAAATTCTTTGAGGGCCGTTGATTGGAAACGCGTTTCAGCCGTATCGAATGTTGTATGCCGGACTGCGATCAAGGTTTTCTTGACCACGAATGTATCGTAATGTTGTTCGCGGGTCTTTGTGGCCAAGCCAGTGCTGAATATCAATCAACGGCACGCCTGCCTTGTCTGCTTCGGTTGCAGCAGTTACGCGAAGCGAGTGAACGCTTACGGTTCGCTCGATTCCAACTTCTTTGCAATACCTCTTGACTAGTTTTTGCGTCGCTCGTGTCGAAATTGGCCGTCTGGCGAATCCATCTTTTCCTAAGCCTCTTGCGCTGTTGCCTGGCCTGAACAATGGGCCAGTTTGATCGCTTGATATCTCGGCGGACTCAATCCAGTAATTTACGGCTGCTGCTGCGATTGGCGGAATCACGCCACGACGCAGTTCATTGCCCTTGCCTTTGATTCGAATGATTGTGTGTTCACCGTCTCGAACAATGTTTCCGACTTTCATGTGATGAAGTTCGTCAACGCGAACGGCCATATAAGCGAAAACTGAAAGCAGAGCCCGGTCTCTGATTCCGGTAGGCTTGTCAATATCTGGTGCGTCAAGAAGCCTCGCCATTAACTTTGGCATGATCGCAGGTGTCAATCCTTTGTCTGAAACGTGAGGGGCTTTTACGAAATCCGGGTGAGCTGGATTTGCCCCTCGGTAGCCGTAGCTTTGCAAGAATGAAAAGAATGATCGCAGAGCTGTTAGTTTTCGAGTGACAGTTGAATTTGCGGCAGGCTGCGGATTTCCGAATGAATCGTTCCGACCACCAAATTTAAGCAAATGGTCACGCCAGCTTGTAACCTGCTCAGGTACAATCCAAGCCATCTGCTCGATATGCGTAGGATTGATTCCATGAAACGCCAAAAATTGATCAAGATCATTGCCATATGCAATGCGCGTTTTTGCGGATTCGGTTCTTGCAAGCCAGGCAGCTTTTGCTTGTTCGATGACATTTCGAAGCTCGGCCAAACTCCTCGGCAAATCGCCTCCAAACGCCGGGGGCAATTGGCTGACTTTCGTTATTTCATTTTTCATCAATCCTGTTGCTGTTCTTCGATCCCCTTCAACCACTCAATGAGTTGTTTCCCATTTTTAGTTTCCAAACGGTGCGGCATGAACGGTTTGAATTCTGGACCAGTGAAAATACCAGGTTGAAAGTCGGACGTTGTTGTGATTATCGCTTTTGATGAGTTGGGGTCAGTTTGAAGAACGCCTAACATTGCCCGGATGTCATCGTGAGTCACGAGATGGCCAGGAGAATATGCCTTGGCCTGTTCAAGGATGCGTATCGATCCAAAACCATGTTTTACGGCAATTACATCTCTCCCGCCATCGCCGCTTGCTGGAGTGAGAGTGACTTCATCGAATCCCAACTTGTCATATGTTGCAGCAAGGAATTCTTCAAATTTTCTTGGATGCCTTGCAAAACGGTTTATGAATTCAGGGTCGGCTTTGATTGAACGCCAAATGTTGAGCCACGACACATCGCATACTTTCACGAAGTCTTGTCGGTCGACTCTGACGATAGCCTGCAATACAATTTCGCTATGAAATTGGTCGTCACGTTCACGGTCCATTCTGGAAAACGCTTCGCCCCAGTTCGAATAGTGCGAAATCGCGAGCATAACGCTTTTACAGGCATGCCCTTGTAATGTCCCATACACGTATGATCGCAACAATTCTTCATCTACGGGAAAGTCCTTTTCTTCTGGCCAAGGGTCCGGCCAACCAATGTCTATAAATTTGACCGTTTGCTTATTCATTGCCTGTGCACCGTGAATTTGGTTCGTATAACCCACTTTATACGAATCATAGATAGCACGAAATCAGCAACTTAGAAAGCAGAGATTTGTCCGATCAGATTACAGAGTTTGCCGTCAGCGAACGATTGAATTCGACAGATCCAACCCTTGAGGTGATAGGCTATTTCGTCTGGCACGAACAATTTTTTCGAATCAAAGGCGAAAAAGGTCTTGCATGGAACTCAGTGGGCGCAGAGACGCAGTTCCCCTTTAATTGAATTCCACACTGCATTATTCAGAGAGAATCGAACTTCACGTGAAGCCGCCAGCCAGATTTTCAGAATCAAAATGAACGCGAAAATGAATTGCCAAGAACATATTGGCCTGAGTTTCATCATCCATGCGTTTTCTGAAACTACGTCGGCGTTTCACGCCGAGGCTGATGAAGCATCTTGCGAAAATGCATCGGCCATTTTGACCGATGTTAGTTGCAAAGTTACAGAAATTCCTTTTGCGGCGGGGATCGACGCCAAGCCTGAAACTCTTACTATCAAATTTTTGAGCCAATTGGTTTGTTATTCTTGGTTGGAAAGAAGCGAATCGCAAGCGGCTTGGGTTCCGACAACACAAAGCCGAGATTTGGCCCGACTGATCGTTACGTACAGTAGTTCCGGATGGTCGATTCGATTGTATTCGTCCGCACCCCAAAAATAGATGTAGGTCGCCTCCAGCCCCTTGAATCGCTTGACTGTTTCAATACAAATCTTGTCACGATGCCCCATCTCTCGTTCGATCCATGACGCTTCGCCCGGCAACGACTTTTCTTTTAAGAGTTTGACGTAGTCATTCGTGTTCTCGCTGGGAACGAGGATGCAAATGTCGCCCGGGCTAACTCCGTCTTTATTTAGTAATTCAAGCAAATGGGAATGAAGTTTTTTTGATTGAACCTTCATGCTTGGCCCGATGATTGCTTCAACGGGTTCCCCAAGGATTGGAGAAGACTCAATCTGATCACCTTCGTAGAACTGATAGGCAAGATCGTGAATTATCTTGGTGTTTCGGCAATTAAAAGAAAGCGGATATGGTTCGTCAGCTATCGGAAAGTAAGCATTCTTTTCATACAGCTGTTGGTTCGGGTCAAAAAAGACGTAGAGGTGCTTGTTTTCATTGTCTTCGATCAAGGTGTCAATTGGCATCCAATAGTCATCTCGGAAATCTTGAGCTTCGTCGATGATTAAAGCATCGAATTTGAGATTGACATGCGGAATTGCTTCATCCAATGCGTAGGGGAAACAGACGTCGAACTTGTCTTTGCCTCTGTTTTGCTCAAGCGACTCTTTCATGAAATCACGTCCTGTGTTGGTGAACGCTACGTCACTAAAAAACTTGCAGAGCTGATGAAACGACATGGCATGAAGGTGCTCGAAATCGTGAGTTACTTCTTTGAGATGATCTGCAAGCGGGCCGTTGTAGCAAAGCAACAACGTTTTGACGCCTGATTCAGCAAGCAATTTTGCCTTTTCAAGAGCAAGCACAGTTTTTCCTGTTCCCGCTCCTCCTGAGATTGCGGCCCTCTTTTGATTCCGAAGCAGCGACAGCGTTCGAGATTGCTCAGTAGTCAAACGAAAACGCTCTTGCTCTTCGTCGGCCAGCACAGACGAAAGAGCAGGTTTGACTTCTACTCGCGTGCAAAGTCTTCGTTTGATGAAATCCATCCCTGAAGTTCCAAGCGAAGTCCTAGCTGAATCGTTTGGGTTGTGCCAAAAATCGAAAACCGAATCAATCCATTCGGGAAACCTTTCAAGATCTGCGTCGCACCCGATAATCTCCAGTTGACGTCCAGATCCCTGCAATTTCTGAGCACTCACATTATTGATATCTGGAACAAGAACCGCGTGCCCCCGTGTAGGGTTCAGACTGAGACGCTGCCACTCCCGATCATCATTCAGAAAGTCATTCAGAGCGTGCTTGGAATCATGCGACTGTCTGAAGGGATCTTTGATCGACTTCACTTCGTCATTCCGATTCGTTGACGTCCATTTGCCAGTTGCAGGATCAAACGCGACACCTCCCCCTTTGACTTCGATAGAGAGGATCCCTTTCGTTTTGTGAAACAACAGGAAATCCGTTTCACCATCTCGCCGTGTTCCAAAAGACGTCAGCTTGATCCAAGGGAAGGAAAAAACAACGATCAACTCGGAATCGAGTTCGGCGCAACGATGATAGACTTTTCTTTCTGCATTCGACTTGAGCTTGTTGAGCTCTGCTTCAGTCAGCTGTGGAAACACTCTTGCCATTTCAGTTCCGTTAATTGAGGAATTTCACTGTAAGGTGAGGGAATTTGACTTCCATCGTTTCATCATTGTCGAGTCGAATCTTAAGCTTTTTAAATTCCTTGAAAGTCTTGATCGAAACGATTTCGCCTTCGCCCGAGCCAGTGATTGCCACGCGACCACCTTCGACAGGCGAGACAATTCCCATTCCGAGCGTCTCTGTTGCGAACTGTGTCCAGCCTGCATCCATTCGATACTCAGTGATCAGCTCAACGGGATTCCGAAACGCATGAATCCGTGAGCGATTTGGTTCGTTTGAGAATTCAACCACGTAAAGCCAATGTGAATCCCCATTCTTTCGACCAAATGCCATCTGATTCGGCGTGAGTCGAATTCCCGCATCGTTCCATGCGCCGGGAAGGCCGATCACCGTTATCAGTCTTTCTACTTCGTCCGAGCCCTTTGCCGTTGATTCGACATCTATTTCGTGATCGCGTTCTGTTTGCTTAGACGAGCGAACCAATTTTTCTTCTTTGAGCACAAATGCGATGGCAGAATCAACGGTTGGATTGGGACTCTGGTCGCCCGATGAATTCACCGCACTCGTGGCTTCTCCCCCGCCCAAGTACGAGACTGCTCTGCCCGTACGGGTTCGCGAGCCAGTTCGTTGCCCTTTTCCTTTGCTTGTCGTCGGGAAGTCTTTCTCTGTTCGGCCAGACACCGAATTACAGTTGTTAGAGCCCACAACAGAGTTTTTGGCTGCGAAGGGCTTCCGCTTCGAAGAACCTGCACGATTTCCAGTCGTTTCATGCGATCCCGTAACCGGTTCAGCAACAAGGTCTTCGCTGTCAAAATCGTCAGACAGGAGTTGCTGCGACTTTCTGATCTCTGATTCGTCGGCATCGGGAACCTTCACAGCACGCTCAGATGGAAGTTTTGAGACGTGGAGCTGATCCAAAAGCGATTCAATGTTCGACGGTTCGTCTGACAACATCATTGAAATGTTCAAATCAGAAACCGTGACGCCAGAAAAGATCTGCTCAGCGATTGTTTTCGCAACCTTGACTCGCAAAATTGCTTCTTTCAGCGACGTGACGTAGACGCGTCCTTTCTCGAAGACAAAACTTGATTGCCCAAGACTATTCTCGACGGCGTCTTCACCGCGAAAAAGCTCTGTCGAAATCTCGGCTGCAGCAACTACTTCAAAATTTTCGAATCGCTGAACGACATCTTCCGCTTTGAATTTTTCAGGAAGTAAACGTAACATTCCATTGACGAACTCGATTGATTCAATGGTTTCATTGAGTTGTTGGCAGATAGACAACAAATCTCCATCCTTGCTGTCTTCGTGATCTGTGATTCGTTCAGTAACAACCTTCGAAACCATCCCAACACCGAACGCGACAGCAACGGAAGGCCCGAGCTCGGGATCTACAAGCTCGATTTCCGACTCCATCACTCGTTTCTCAAGCCAAGGTGCGTCAAAAAACAACAGTTCGTTTGACTTGCAGAGGAATCCTTCTTCGGAAAGCACGACACTGCCTGACAGTTCGTTTGCGGTTGCTGCTTTTGCGGCTGCTCTAAAAGTCTCACGAAACTTGCTCCGTTCGGAATTTTCAATCGCCTTTCCATCGAGATCGTCGGCCAATTCATCTAGGAATTCGCGAAAGTCTTCGGATGTTGGAGCCGTTTTTCTTCCAAGTGCGGAAAGACATCGCTCTTCGTTGTCACCAGCGAACTTGATGTAACGGCGCTTATTCAGGAAGTAAGGTACGGGTATCTCAAAGGTATCCAGCGGAGCCCAGAGCTTGTTACCCTTGTCAATAAGGCAGTAAACATTGTGGTACTGCGCATTTAAATCTTGCGCGGAAATGACAGGCTCTTGTTTATTGAGAGCGCGACCTATGTATTGATATGCTTTCTCAAGAATTCGCACCTCGAACTTGTTCGCTGACTTCTTGCTGTCCAACGACTCAATCAGATTGTCAAAGTGAGCGAGTACGGTTTTCTCCGTCGCTCCAATGTGACCAATTGCTTTTCCTACGGTTTCATCGACTGGAAAGAGACAAACTGGCAAGACAGAACAAACGAGGTCAAGATCGCGCCGCCTAGCAATTTCTGCGGGCTTAAAAAATGAACTCGATGGTGACTTGAACAGTGTTGAAGGAACGTTGGATGGGCATTTGCTGATCGTGGGAAGCCATGCTCGGCTCGCAAGACCAGTTGCAAACCGCTCACCCGACAGAGAGTCGACGTAAAGTGAATCCCAACTGTCAGCGATAAATTTCGCTATCTTTCCAAGCTGATCTACGACGCGACGCGAATAGCCAGATTCAATCAAATCGTCGATCGCTGTTAGGATGTCACGAGACCGAACGATTCGAACCATCCCAAGGTTTCCAAGGAACTGTAGCCAATCTTCATCAAAGAACAATTGTTGATCCGGAAAGTTTGCTGCAGACCCAAGCAAACGGATAAGGTCTTTGCAGTCGGGATGGTAAAGGTTTCTGGCCGCGTGCAATTCTCCATCTTCTCCTCGGATTATATTTGCTGATCGGAGCTTGAGTCTAAATTCTGTCGCTACGGCCTTGTCGGCAAACTCAGCTAGAACAAGGTGGTAATTCGATCTGAGCCATTCCAAAGCTACAAACTGGTGGTCCGGTGTGATGCTTGAAAAATCTTCCAAAACAAAGTCTGTCGCGAAACTTGTTTGTGTCAGCTTCTCGACCGAAAGTAGGTCGTAGAGCTTTGACCATCGGCCATCACGGTCGTCGAGAATCGTAAACTCGGCTGAAATATCAGGGGCTTGAAATCCCGATGACTGATAGACACCGCCCTTGATGGAAGTGAATCCGCCGCCTTTGACGGGAAACACATCCAAGTCGGCCAACTGCTGAGAAAACGAGCTGTGTTCGCCCGCTTGCGAAGTTGAGACGAAATCCAGGAATGATTCATTCGTGATGCTATCAGCAGTTATTAGAGCCTCATACGTGTCCGCATCATTGGCTGCATATTCCACCAGCTTCTCTGGAATGACGCGTTCGATTTCATGATCGGAATCTATTGCAACTCTGAATTTGGAAATTTCTTTCCCGGGACTGTCGGCATCGGTAACCACTTCCTTTCCGGCCGATGTAAGCAGATCAACAATCCAAGGGCGTCGCTGCGTCTTAGGAATGAATACTGGCGTCTCGTCTAAACACAGCCCCCACAATCGCCCTGAGCTATCGGGAATCAGTGGTAAACTCTGCAGTAACTCTTCTTCAGGAAGAAAAGACAAACGCTGCGTCTTGATAGATTCGGCGCAATAGTCGAAGAAGCGAGAAAGCCATTCGTAAGTTGGAATGTCGTCAGCCGAGGAATCGTACTCGACAAATCCATCTTCCCCAACCGAACGATACAGTTCAGCAGCTTCGCTTACCACGTCGTCAATCGCGATCGAACGAACGTTTGGAAGTAGCTCCACATCTAGTGCGACGACATCTTCATGGAGGAATAGATCCACAGCTCCGCCAAGCAGGCCACGCTCTTGCTCTGAACCCAAGAAAAGCGCCTTTGCTTCATCAGAGTCAAACTTTCGCAACAACTCGTCCGACATCAATGCCAAAGGTACATCCTCAAAGTCATTAGGATCGTTGTCGGACAGACAAAACTCAAGCAAGGCTAAAACTGAATCGCGATCTTGAAGGCAGTTCCGTTTCGCATCGACAAGCTCACAGTCGACGAAATCGGAATCACGAAGCAAGTCCCTAACATTCTCTTGTGTCAATGTAGGAATCTCGCTCTCAACCGCGGCCATGCCCTTGATGACATGGGATGGCGGAGTCGGATTGGCAATTGAGATTTTCTCGCCTAACAAAAGCTTGCTAATCTTCTTCGTTGCGACTTTTGCATCGCCGGGAACAACTAAAGCCGACCCATCGTTGACGGCAATGCAATCCCGGTTTTTCAAGGCCGAATAGATGTACTCCGGTAGATTGCGGACGAAACGCTTTCGTTCGTGAATCTCAGAGGCATTGGGCGGAACTGTTGGCCACCTTTCGTAAAGGGGAATTCCCGTTTCCTTGCCGACTTTCTCCAACAACTCGGCTGCGGCGATCGCACAACCGTGTTCCAAGAGTAGTTGGTTCCACACACATCGTGCCTTATCAACTCCGGTTGCGCCAACGTCCTGAAAGATGTCTTGGCGGTTACTATAAATGTCAAAGTAGCCGTCGATGTTCAGGGGTGTATTCGAATTGGTCGGCAATGGTAAAGAGCAAGACAATCCGCCAACTGGACGGGTTGAATCAATCCGAGCAGCTGCTCCTGCCAAAGGAATCGCCTTTTTTTGAAGCGCTCCCATTGCTTTGGCGGATTCAATCAAGTCGTCGTTGGAATATAACCCGCGAACTTTCCACCAAACTTCTCTCGTTTCTTCGCCTTCGGCCTGAACAGAGATTTCATGTTTTCCAAACCATGTTTGGTCGTCAAAAAGTGGCGCCATGTCCAACAAAGTCTCGGTTGGTTGGTCTAACTCTTTACTTAGCTCTTGCTGAACCGATTCGACTTCCGCTGAATTTACGGTTGATACGCGAAGTGTTTGTTTCGTTTCACCTCGCGCGTTGATTTCCGTGATACTGAATTGAAGAACGGAGTTTAGAAATAGCAGCAGCTCTCCGCCGTGCCGTTGCACACTTTCAACGACCTCGCGAAAGTCGCTAGAGTTAAATGGTTGTTGGCAGATGTCGCTGCGTTTCCCGGTTGTTTGATTGCGAAGTGGAAGACGAAAGACAGTTGCATCGAAATACTCTTGGCCTTCATCAAGACCGAAATCCTTAAAAGGCGTGAGTAGATTTGGGTGATTCTCCCACAACTCAGACAACCTCCATGATGCACCCGGATTCGCGAGTGTCGCTGATTCAACAGTTTCGGCGTGGGGATCAAAAATACCTAGCCGATCGCGAGTCAACAGCATTGGGAAGTCGGTGACGTTGTAAACGCAATTGAAACCTAAACCAAACCTTCCGGTCTTGGCCGTGTCGAGCATTTTCCCGCTATTTGCGATGTCCTGTATCTTTTCCCAGTCGTTTTCGGAGAAAGCGGTGTCGTTGACGAACACCATCGCACGACCCAACAAGCAACCCATTGTTGATTTAGGTAGTCCTGTTCTCTCGAAATTCCGATGATCCAGAAATAGATCCAGCTTGGAAGCACCGGCGTCATCCGCGTTTTGCAGGACTTCCTTGAATATTCCGACGCCGCGTGGATACTCTGATACAAGTTCTCGAAGCCGCGAAGTCAGTTTCTGCTGTTGACCAAACTTGAGCGGCGTGGATGTCATACAGGATTGTTAGATTCAAGTAACGTGAAGAGAGGAAGCAAGACGCACCGCGACTCAATAAGACACTTCATTGTTGCGATAGTTCGCGCGATACTCAAGACTGCAACTCCTGAAGGGGTGCTCGATTCCATTACATATAGCTTTGCGGCTTTTACAGCTTTCTGGCGGCCTTGTCATAATTCGGCAAGACCGCAAACTTGGTTAAGTTGGTCTAATGCAGGCATGGGCCAAAACAAATCATGGAAATCACAAACTACAGAGATCTAACAGGCCGATGCACTTGCTGCAGATCCCGAAACTACATCGGCTTCATCGTTCGAACGCAATTTCTAAGCCCCTCGAAGTTTCACGCCGACGCGAATTGGTAATGACCACTGGAACCATCGGTGTGACCGAAGCGTTTCGAGAGGACCACCCTACTCGGTCACCGAAGCGAGCTAGACTCAATTCTTTTTGAACGGGGGCAAGTAGTGCCTATCCCCATTGACATCCGCTTCGTCTTGAAAACCTTGTCTGTACAGAACCGAAATGAATGGCGAAACGTCCAAAAAGTCCACGACGCCGTCCTGGTTGACATCGCCCAAAATTAGCGCAGTTGGACTCAATGATTGAAGCCGGAATGGAAAGCGGCCCTGCTACGGTGATGGCTGATTCAGATTCGAGGACGTCCAACGGACATTTTACAAAGACCTTGCGCAAACGGCGGACGAATACCAGTTTGCAGCTCAAATTGGCATCGGATATAAAAGTGATCGGTGTGGTTTTTGCATAAACATGGATTTCGACATGAAAAGTCCTCTCGAATTCTTATTATCCTCCGGGCTTCTTGCTTGTTTGGGAGTTACGGCTTCGTGTTGCTCTGCCGCCCCTGTTGTTGTTGCTTTGGCAGGTGTGTTGACAGCGATTGGTACTGACGGAGTCTACGCCAAACTCAAGAAGGTATGGGTAGATCGCGAGTCTCTAAAAAAACTTCATGGCAACCGTGATCTGGAAGAGCTTGTTGGACGTGCGATTGCCAGCGTCTTCAGTGAAGCATCCAGCATGGCTGAATTTAAAGCCTCAAAGACCGCGCTGAAAAAATTGGCCAGCGTCAAATTAAATCTTGAATGCGACTCAATCAAAGAAACCGAACTGCCAAACATTTTCAAATGTGCTGTCAACAAAGATGGCTCGGTTGATTTTGGAAGAATGAAATTGCTTGATACCAAATCATGGCAAGAACTGCTCACAAACTGGCTCAGGGCCATTGATCAGAAAGTGGCCGGTAGATCTCAACACATTATGATCTGCCAGTATCTTGAAAAACGGACGGCGTGGTTCATTGACCAACATTTGAAGAAAGACTTCGCGACAGAAGGTGAAGGGCAAGCTTACGCAGCATTGCAGTTGATGTTTTTCGCAAAGCTCACTGAAGGTCTGGATGAGCTTACTGAAGGGGTGGATGAGCTTGCGACAAGCTTTGACGACGGAAAGAAAGAGGTGTTGGAGCGGCTACGAGAATTCAAACATCAGAATTCCGACCAATACCACAGTTTGGTTCGGAAATTGCACCGATGGTTGCGTAAGAACGACCGGGAAGATCGAAAGCGGCACAAGCAATCTTGGTTGCTGATCGAAAGTTCATTTCATGAAATGGACCTTCAGCTTCAACAAATTTTCGATGCAGTTGGAGATGTGAAAAGCGGTGTTCGCAACCTTGCAAAAGATCATCAGGAACAGACAGAAAAGATTGACCAAATTGGTTTAATGCAAGACGACTTGTTGAAAGTAAATGAGGAAAACACCGAAATGCTTGAAGAGGTGCTTTCTCGCCTCGACTTAAAACCGACACACCCCAGCAAATTAAGGCGTGTTCCACCGACGCTTGGATCTCTATACGTCGACCGAGCAAATCGTTCGTCTCGAATTGCAAAGCTTCTTTGTAAACCATTGGATGGTTCGTCAAGCTGTAAGCCGGTGGCACTTGTTGCGAACGGTGGTTATGGAAAGACTCGCGCCGCAATTGAATTTGCGCACGAATCGCAGGCAATTTATGGCATTCAACTCTTTGTTGATGGGAAAACCCCTGAGTCAATTGAAAAGACTTTGCTGAGTTTCGCGAAACCAATGGCCGTTACCGAGCAAACTCTAGGCCATGTGTGTTCCTATTTGTCGAGCTGTGCTGAGAAGTTTGGTGTTCTCGTCGTTTTCGATGGAGTCGATGACGAGGAAACCGCAAAAAAGGTAAAAAGTCTGTTGAATGACTTACATGGCGTCCATGTGGTCATAACAACCAGAATCAAAGGATGGGGAAACTCAGTAAGGGAAATTCCAATTGGTGTGTTACCTGCTGAGGAATCGCGAAAGTATCTAATCGCCTCAACTGCTCGAGAAGACGACAGAGAACGGGGGGTTATAGATGAAATCTCATTGGAATTGGGTAACTTACCTTTGGCCCTCGAAGTTTGTGCGGCGTATGTCAGAAACGAAAACATTTTGTTTGAAGAGTATCTCACCCGTATTCGGGAGACACCAAACGAGTCTATTTCATGGTTCGATGCTTTGGATGTTGACTATCCGATTTCTGTAGTTGCTGCATTCGAGCTTAGTTGGTCGAAAATCAAAGAGCGGTCACCTCACAGCCATTTAATTCTCTGGCAAAGCGCATCGCTCGGATCGGCACCAATTTCAGCTGCAATGTTTCCGGAAACAATAACCGAACCCGGTCTTAAGAAGTCTATCTCAAAAACCCTGAGCGAAAACGGAGACGAAAAGGAATTCGACTTGGAATCCATGCCGAACGTGAAAGGACTCGCCAGCTGGAACCGCTCTGAGATGCTTAACTTACTAGTTCGATATTCACAAATCTCTTGGGTTGGAGGCGGGCGCAGCTACTTTGAATTGCATCCTGTCGTGCGATTAGCACTTCGGGTGAAGTATAAGGTTGGCTTAGAACCCATGTCCGTATTTCTTTCATGTGCACTCATAAAGCAGGAGTTTGAGCGTCTTTGCGAAAACGGCACTGATAATTGGAGTATTTGGTTTAATTGGGAATTGTTGGTGCCTCACATTTTGGCGGTTGCTGAGGATGCAGAGAAAATAAAAATCGCGTTTCCGACGATTAAGTTCTACCGAATGCTCGGGCAACTTTTCCTTTCCCGAGGACGATATGACGACGCTTTGAAATACGGGAATTGTTCATGTGCGGTTATTGAAAAAGCGAGCTTCGACGAAACATGGATCTGGGGTCATACCATTTTCTATCAATCAAAAGACCCCAAATCTGAGTCTCTATTGGCGCTTGCCACCCTGTCGCGGATAGCCAGTACCAGTGATGCAAAAGGGATTGTTTCTGTCATAAACGATAATCGAGCGAAACAGAATTTAGGTTCGGAATCAGAGCTGCAAATTTCGAACACGGTCGCATTGGTCAAAATACGGGATTCTCAATTCTTGGATGCTATCACTGAGCTTGAAAGGTCGCCCGAGACCAAAAAACCTTCGTTTGATTGTGAACGTGAACGCCTCTTGGCAATTGCTCATCAAGAAACCGGTGAGATAGATATTGCGAATAGATTTGCATTGGCTGCGTTATGGAAAGAAACTCGCTACAAATATGATCCACCTCTACCAAATCCATTGGAACAGCCTATTTTAATTAGTGGGAGTGATCGCATCTCGATTGACTGGGACGCAAAGATTCCCAAAGGCACGTTTTCAGGTATTTCCCCGAACATGTTTCGGAAATCCACACGACGGCTCAGCGTGTATGTAGGACGGACTTATCTTGCATTGGCTCACATTCAAGAAAAACAAGAAAACAATACACGTGCTGGAGAACTTTTTTGGCGAGCCGTTTCGATTTTTTGGCACAATCGCGGTCCGTTCCACCCCGAAACGTTTAATTCATGGCAGTTCCTCCGCAGTTGCATTGGGCCAATGTTTCAGCCGGAAAATGGTGAGATAGACAGGAATGCTGAGTACTCTTTGTTTGTTGTCTCAATGATGGGACTTTGGAAGAAGGGGAAACTTGATGATTACTATCAGTCATAATGTTTCACGATTTTGGGATTAGGTTCGGCCTCGATGCATTGGCACGAGTGATCAAAAAGTTATCAGGATTAAAATCAGTTGCAAGAAATTTCGGAGAAGATTTTCTTCCCCATCGAACCGGTCTATGACTGTCACTTCCATTGCGTTTGTCGGCGTCGACTTGCACGCTGATGCAGCAAAGGATCAAATCGCAAATCGCTTCGGCTTCATCGTCCGAACGCATTTTGAGAAGATTTATTCGTTCCCCAGGTGCGATGTGACCGAAGCAGGTTTATTGGACCTGTCCCTTGTCCCTGTTTTCTTCTCCCGGAGTCATTTTATGGTAATCCGACCTCAAATCCTCAATTCTGTTTTACATGAATAACCGATAGTCAAACGAAGTCTGCCCGACGGCAGCAAGCCGTCGTCCGATCCTCGCGATGGTACGAGAAGACTGTACAGTTGCCGGAAGTTGAGAGTACAGATCACCCGAGTTCCAATCCATTTTGGACAACCCAAGTATCTCATTTACGATGGTTGAAACGTCAGATGTCCCAGCATACCGTCGAATAACAACAGGAGCTGGAATTCGACGCTTTCCTTGAAAATAAGTTTTGTAGTCCGTTAGTGCCGACGTCGCCCCATGCACCCAAAGAAGCATTTCATCATTTGAGATTCGTAATGCTGTCCCCCGCCTAACTGGGAACCCGTCTATCGTAAATCTTCCATCTTTAAAACGCGAATTCAGGTATCGCAATGATGGCTCGTGATTAATTTCAAGTAGTTCGACCTGTTTGATACCGCTGAGTCCAGCTTTGATCCCCTTAATTTCATCACCTGAAAATGGAAACAGTTTGTGGATAACAACGCGCTCGGGGAGCCTTTGGTGCGACTCCCAAAATAACTGTCGAATCGTCTCTGCCATTTGTCGAGATTCGTTAAATGACAAATATGGATTTCGATCACGGCGCAGTTTTGCGTCTTGGATATTCCGGAGTCGAAACTGAAGACCTTGTCCTTGAGCGTTGTACAAATGACTGCAACCAAGAACAATCTTTTTTGAATTGCTTGACTTGTGATCAACCGAATAGCCGAGTCCAACAAATGCAGAGTTTTCGTCTAGGGATTGCAGAACCCAAGGGGTTCGCATCGCTTTCGTGTAAATTGCCAGAGCAAGCCACCACCAAATCCGGCACGGATCATACGGGCTTAGCGTGTTTTGATCTAAGAATTGTGTTGATATACCTTGTCTTGCCGCATACGCTTTCACATCGTCATGAACATCGTATACATGATCATCGGTTTCTACTCGACGATATTTTGCCCAGCGATTGGGTGTAAGCACAAGAACCACCGACCTTCCAAGTGTGGAGGATGCCAATACCCGTTCAGAAATGTTCTTCGTTAACTCACGACAACCGGCAAGTGCGTCTGTAGTCTCGGATATTTCCGGTAAGACCAACCAATTTGCATCTCCAATCTTTGGAGTATTCAAAGCACATTTGAACATTTCGGAGAAGCCTTTGTAGTCGACCAAATACTCTCCTTGTCGCTTCGCTTTGATATGAGAATTTTTTTTCGACAAAAAGTTCTCAAGCATTTTTGATTCCGCTTGGGGGCATATCACCGAAAGATTCACGTCGCCCAGCGGGCTATCAACCAATGATTTCGTATCAAATGGTCCAAAATTCGCCAATCCTCGAATTGGATTCGTGTCAGTTGTCGGATCCCAGCCTGCAAGAGTTGCAAACATTAGATTCGGTTCAGGAAACGTTTTTCCAGTGTTTTTGACGTGCTTCCGTTGTCCCTCAGTCAAAGCGATTTCGTGTTTCGGCGTATCTTCAATCTCTCCAAATGAAGGCACGAGATCGTGTCCAAATTGAAAGGCGGCGGTGTTTGGTGGGAAGTCGTACTTGGCTTCCGACTCGGCATTGCCTGCTAAAATTTTAAGCCAGTGCTTCAAGTCGACGTCGTACTTGTCGTTGTGCTGGTAACCAAGTTTGTTTTTCCGAACTTCTTTGTGCCCCTCTACCGAATCTCCCTCAATTGCGGGCACGAAAAACGAGGGATCAAGCGTCATGTGTGGCTCTCCGTCGATGCATCGGATTCGGACGTGAATACAGTGGTGTACAGCGTATGTGACACCGTTTAATTTATGCGAATCGAACGACGCTGGCTCCCAAAGTACGTCGCGTCCGCAGACGTTGAGATTGCGATGCGCTGCGATAGATCGAAGAAGCGCTGTGTGAACGAGCGAATGAATTGCTCCATTGTTGAGTTTTAGATCGTTGTTCGTAATTGGCGACCGTTCAATATCACCGTCGATATTTCCTGCAAATGCGTTTTTTATCTGATCCAAGGTCCCCAAAGCAATAACCGCGCGAAAGGGAACAGCAACAAACCCAAATTCCTCAGCGCGTTCTTGGATCACCTTCCAAACCTGAGACTCAGGCCATTCCTTCAAGTCGAATGAGTATGCCTCAGAAGGAAGAGAAAGTTTCAAAGCGTTGCTTTTGATCAGGCCAGTGGTCTTTTTTCGATTAAATTTGAAATCACCACAGTAGGGCGCAGAAACAGAATCTCTGTCACCAATAATTTTGATTGCTGCCTTCATCCTGCCTTCGGAAAGACACTGTCGCGATAGCCGGACAGCCAGCTCATCGAACCCAACCCCAGGCACGAAGAATGCTTCACGCCCAACTTGATGGGCTCGGCTAAGCAATTCGGCTACAGAGGAATCCGGTTCATCACCAAAACCGCACCAATATACTTTACCCACGCCCTGTTCGTGAACGAGTGCTTCATCTAGGGCTTTCATAATCGATGGATCTCGTCCACTGTATCCGGATACGATCAACGACTGAGATCTCAGTGTTTCGACTAATTTCTCGCGCAGCTTTTCCTCCTGATTTTGTAGTTCCTTCTCTGTGTTTTTCAGTTTGTCATAACGAAAGTCACCATGAAGAGAATAACAAAGTAGTTCATCAGCATTTGCTTGACGATCTGCTCGTTGTTGACAGTCTATTCCGACTTCAATTGCCGTCGTGGAAGAGCCCACTGATGCCTTTCCAACCAATCCGTCAAAATTTGTTGTCCAAACACTGCGGATAACTTGTTCTTCAGCAAGTAAACACAGCAAGCGATACCCAACATGTGGCTTCGCAGCCCCAACCTGTGTTGCGAAGAAGTTTCTGCGGTCAGCTTCAATGGGCAAACACATTCGAATAAAGTATCCGTAGTCGTCTTGCCCTTCTTCTGGCCAAATCTCATTCGCTTTCAGCCAGCGGTCAATCCTCTCCTGCACCACTGGGAGGCTGATTTCGCTGACGAAGTCCTTCTGTGCTGGATTCTTCGTTTCGAAAATACTCTTTTTCCAGAGGTTTACGCATGTATTTGCAGATGGTATCCCAGAGCTGATTGAAGCGCCGGCTCCCAAGAAAATTGCGTGTGGAGATTTGCGATTTATCTCCACAGATCTAACAAACGCATCAACATCTAAAATCTGATAGCCCATCGGTTGTTCCTGAAACGCCGGTCATTAGTGAAATCAGTATAGAATCGGAAAACTGCGCGGCATCTTCCCAAAACATGGCGGCTATTGGCGAGAAGGTGGTCGCATTCGGATTATCCCAACGATTTCCTAGTGGCACAATGGAAGGACATAATGCAACGACTTTTCTGAGTCGATTAGGTTTGAACATCAAGTTTGATATTCGCTACAATTTCAGAAACAACTCGAATGATGGAGCGTGAATGTACAACTTGTTAGTTAGCGGCGCCGAATCTGCGTGGGATGGCAAGCCAGTGTTTTTCGATGCAGACCGCTGTGTTTCACACAACGAATACACGTCCAAAACAGTTTCAGAACAGTTCGGGGATTTGTCAGCCAAAAGCTTGGTTGCCCTGCAAGCAAACCCTTGTATTTTTGCACAAGAAACCTGGAACAAGACCGCACCAAAGTTTGGCTTTATTACAACAACCGCTCACAGACAAGGAAGAGTTCGCATCGAATACGAAGTACTGGATGTGCCATCATTTTTAACTTGGGAAGACTTGTCCAAGCCGCCCATATTTGAGTTAGATATTTCCAAACTGGAAATGAACCGTACCCATTGGGCAGTAAAAAACGTTGATCTTTGTGACGAATTGAGTCGTCGTGGCATTTTTCGGTCCCAAGAAAGTTCATTCAGACAGAACCCGCCGGACAAGATGCCAAGAACATCGAGATCAATGGGAATGCGTTCACCTACTGGACCGACAAGCCACTCGGTACGCCCGGACACAACGGTGCTGTATACGAGGGAATTTCTGGAGAAGGAGTATCGGTAGCCGTTAAACGACTGAAATTGAGCTTGTCGTCCTCGCCTGAAAAGCGAGAGTTGCAGATTGCTGGAGGATTTGTCGGGCATTCACTATCAAACGTAATTCCGATTGTTGCATGTGGACGAGACGCCACGAACAACTGCTTCATTGTCATGCCCCTTGCAGAGCAAAGCCTTGAAGACGCCATCAAGTCCTCTGAGTTCGACGAGGCTCACGCAAAAGATATTTTATCCCAGATTGCCAACGGTCTGACCGAACTTAGGCACATCGTCCATCGCGACTTGAAGCCAGCGAATATTTTGCTTCACAACGGCAAGTGGAAGATCGCAGATTTTGGAATTTCGAAGATCGCTGATCAAGTTACCGCTAACACGACCCACAAGTTGGCATTGACGCAACCTTATGCATCGCCTGAGCGATGGAATGAGGAAACTGCGACATCAGCATCTGACGTTTATTCCTTAGGATGTATTGCTTACGCGTTGCTAAGTGGTAGGCCGCCATTTGATGGGCCGGATCGAGAGGACTACAAACGCCAACACTGTCGGGAAACGCCTCCCAGTTTAACCTTGAAAGACAAATCTCTTTCGGTGCTTGTTTTGGGGATGCTCAGCAAGTCGCCGGACGCACGTCCATCCGTTGAAGCAGTGAAAAAATTGAAAACCAATGTGACGGATTCAGAAGAGCTTCCCCCGTCATTTTCAATGCTGGCTGATGCAGGACTTTCTGTGGCCGACTCAAAAGCAAACGATGAAGTAGACAAAATGAAACGTTCGGCGGCAAAAAAGAGTCGAGAAACCATTACCGCTGATGGATATGCTCAGCTTGAAGCTATCGCGTAAAACACAAGCGAATTATTCACCAAGTTAACGCCGAACATAGAATCTACCTTTGATTCCGGTACTGTGGTGTCTTACAAAATGACGCTTGGGCAAGCGGTGTTTATCATCGAATTCGAGCCAAGCTACATCATTTCTAAAGATGATTTCCAGCAATCTGGCTGGGAAGTCTATGGAGCAGGCATGGTTAGTGTGGTCCAAGATTTTCCAAGGTTTGAATGGCGTTCATCACTTTGGTATGGAGATTGCCGAATCCCGGAACACGGAATTAGCTGGTATGAGTGTTCCTACTTTTCATCGCCTTTGATGGGCACGACGCAAGCTTTTGAACCTTTTGCATTGTCGCTAAAACCGCAAGCGGCTGATCTCGCCGCTTCAAGTTCAATGGGAGTAACTAATATTGCCTTTGGACCCAAGTCTATTTCAGGGCCTTCTCTTCAAGACTTTCAGGGACGTTGGACGAAGTTGGGTAGTGTAACTTGCTTTCTGTAAATTATGTTTGACAAATTGGCTGGCTTTTTGTTTGATGAGCTTGCGAATCAAATAAAAAGCCAGCCAATTTGATCGACCGCTTGAAAGAGCGGGCCAGATCGGTTTCTTTTGAAGTGTCTAAAACTTTGAAAGGAATCCTCACATGACCCACCAGAATCACTCTAACGAACTTAACGCCGCTGTCCAGTTGTTAGCCGAACATGGCTTTGAAGGAATGGCCAACGCCATGCAGATCCTCTTCAACGAAGCGATGAAAATCGAACGCAGTGAGTACCTCAATGCCGCTCCGTATCAACGCACCGACGATCGCAGGTCGTACGCCAATGGTTTCAAAGATAAAACCGTCAACAGCCGCCTTGGCAAACTCGAACTTCAGGTTCCGCAAACGCGGGACAGTGCGTTTTACCCATCGTCTTTGGAACGCGGGGAACGAAGCGAAAGGGCTTTGAAACTCGCCGTTGCCGAGATGTACGTCCAGGGCGTTTCGACTCGCAAAGTCGCCAAAATTACCGCTGAGCTCTGTGGGCTGGAGGTCACCAGCACGCAAGTCAGCCGGGCCGCAGCACTCTTGGATGAAGAACTCGAAGTCTGGCGAAACCGGCCACTTTCACAAGTCGAATACCTGATCCTGGACGCCCGTTACGAGAAAGTTCGCGTCGATGGAAGTGTCAGAGATTGTGCCGTTCTGATTGCGATCGGCGTGCTTCCCAGTGGAAACCGAAGCGTGCTGGGCGTTGGCGTTTCGTTATCAGAAGCAGAAGTTCATTGGCGTGAGTTCCTCAGCTCTTTGAAAAAACGCGGCATGCACGGCATGAAACTAGTCGTCAGCGACGCTCACGAAGGACTCAAGGCCGCACGCAAAGCCATGATGCCGAGCGTCCCCTGGCAGCGATGCCAGTTTCACCTGATGCAAAACGCGATGCAATACATTCCAAAAATTGAAATGCGAAAGCAAGTCGCTCAAGACCTCAGAAACGTCTTCAATGCCAAGGATTTAGCGGACGCTACGGAGGAACTGAAACGCTTTGTCGAGTGCTACAAAGACACCGCGCCAAAAATCGCGATCTGGGCCGAAAACAACATACCCGAAGGACTGGCCGTTTTTCAGCTGCCTGAAGAACATCGCAAACGCATGCGAACCACTAACATGCTCGAACGACAAAACAAAGAGATCAAACGTCGAACTCGTGTCGCGACTTTGTTCCCAAACGAAGCTTCATTGCTTCGACTCGTAACTGCCGTTCTCGTCGAACTCAGTGACGATTGGGAGACCGGAAAAATGAGATACCTCGTTTTCCAAAACTAATCCAAAAGAAACCGATCCCCAGGAAATTTACAGAACAGTTGTTGCTTTATCAAAAAATTCACTGTATTCTGTTCATCCGGCCAACTACAATATTTTCAGCTATAGGCTGATTCAATCAAAACAACATCATGATGACCGGAGCGAGAAGTGGATTACAGAACCTGTCTTACAGTAGGATGCTTACTACTTTTTGTCTCAATCAACGCCAACGCCGATATCTCTCCGGTTTATCAAAATTCAGGCGATGATTTCACGTGGTCTGAGACTTCATCAATGTCTGGTGTTTGGACCGGTTCTTCGACGGCAGAAGATTATTCCAATGAATTGTGGGAACGACCCGTCAAGGACGATACGTTAAATATTAGCGGCTCAACCTGGACCACCACTGACCTTTATTACGGATATGGCGATCTCAAGTCTGCTAAGTGGGGCGTCGGCAACTCCATGGGTGACGATTACCTGTTCGTTCAGTGGGAGGTGGTTGGCGGATTTGAGTCCAAGGCTGGCGATCCACGAATTAACCAAGGTCTCAAAGGGCATTACTATTTCTATTTTCAACCGACAGCTGGCGTCTCAGCTGCAGTTGAAATTTCTGACGCAACCGCTTTGACGATGGGTTACACAAGCGGGCAAGTTAACCGGCTGTTAGACACCAACAACGATGTCACCGGATCAGGGATAAATGTTACATTTGACGATGACAGCAACGAAGCAAACGGTGATTCGCACGACGATTCAACAGCTGCGGGCTTGGCAAGAAGTACTGGTAACTTCGTTGAGGTGGCTGTCAGATTAAGCGACTTCGGACTGTCGCTGTCAGACTTCACGAATAATCCTCTGCAGTATGCCTATGCGGGAGTCGCTGTATCCAATCCTTCAAGCCCAGGAACAGACCTTTTTGCTAATGATGAGTTTTCGCAAGCATTTGGTTCTGGTGTTGAGTACGACACTCTAAGACTTGGGGTAGCGGTTCCGGAACCATCATCATGCGTGCTAGTTTTCGGACTTTATTTCGCCGCATTGAATGCCAGAAAACGGCGACGCGGTTTGTCCTGTTAAGGAACATGCAGGCACTGCAACTTTCTATGAATTAATCTTCATCTTGGCGTCCGGCTTAGAGTGCATTTTTACACGAATCTGGGCGGTACCCTAAGTGCGGAAACTGATCTGATGGATGATTATGGTCTCCGTCGAGCATGCATGTGGTCCGGTAACTCAGCCGGGACCGCGATGAAGAATTACGCTTTGATTCGAAAAGAGGATTACGACGACAGCGGCGTAAGAAAATCGTACGCCCAATCGTACGCCATACCTGACGGAAACGGACCGCAGCGGACGGCAAACAGGAACGGCGATACAACGAAAGCCGCGTTTCCCGACAACGGCTTGTCAGAAAACACGGCTGAATGGGCGTTGAGGGACTCGAACCCCCGACCCTCTCGGTGTAAACGAGATGCTCTAGCCAACTGAGCTAAACGCCCCGGGTCACCGGCGAAATCACCGCCGGAGTACTATTTATCGCTGGATCGACTCGTTCTGTCAACGGGAAGAAACGACGCAGGGTTCGGGCGCTGCTTTTTTCTGAACCCTGAACCCTCATTTCCTTCTTTCCTATTTCGGAATCCGGTTCAGTTCCTGCGGGTAGAAATCGTGGTCCGCCGCGAGCTGGTGGTCGGTGAAGTTGATCCAGTAGTTGACTGGATCATCGACAGCCGCCGATTCGCTGTCCGGGCCATCGGCTAAAAATTCGCGACCGCAGTGCTGACAGCCAACCTGTCTTCCAAGAAAATCCAGGGCGATCTGCGTTCGTCGCCCGCAGGTAGGGCAGGGTCGTACAAAATAGAGCGTGCTGGTCATTCGCTGCTCCTCATCCGTTGATTGAGTGGCGAGTCCGATTCGTTGCGTGAGCTACCGACCATGAATTCAAACCGGCATTGTCAACGCCGGCGAATTATAGCCTATTGGCTGCGATCCGCCAAAAAAGCAAGTCCCCAATCAATTCTGATCATCAACAACGGGAGCTAGCGGCGTGATCAACGGGATCAATAACGAAAAAAGGGGAAGACCCGGACCGGCCGCCTACGAACTGACGGTGATCGATTCGTCTTCGGGAGCTTCTTTCCCGTCATCTTGATGCTTCTGTGAACGGACGGAGGCTTCGAGTTCAAGCAGCAGCGTTTCGACTTCCGGGAGAAACTGAACCAGGTTGTGTAGCACATCATGGTGATCCGGCCCGTCTTTGGGTCCGAGCACATCAATCCGCCCGACCAGTCGCTTATCCGCAATCAGCGGCACGCGGGCGTACCATTCTCGTGACGCGTCTTTTTTAGTTCCTGACAACCGCCGAGTCGCGTGAAACGACTCGTGCATCCAGGGCACGTTGAGATCGATTGTGATTTCGTTCAGGTGATGGTCGTCGGCAAACAGACAAACCTCATTCCAGAGTTCCTCCCAGTTGTGGCTGCCCTGAACATGCACGCTTGACTGGACGTGCGGATCGCGGTTTCGAATGCCGACGAATGAACGCCCAATCGAAAGCGCTTTGTTGGAAACAAGCTGGAGTTCGGCGACACCGAATATCTTTCCGACAGCCATCACGATGATGACCAGAATGATCGAGACGATTGCATATTCGCTTTGCCCGAAATACATCGCCATGATTCCGCCGCCCGCAGTCATACAGCAGAGCGCGGCGACCCAGAGCAGCGTCATGCGCGGGCTGAAGCCCTTCTTCATCAACCGGTGATGCAGATGTCCGCGATCGACCGTGTAAATGCTGCGTCCCATCAACCGGCGGCGGATGATCGCGGCGGATGTATCAATCAGAGGAATCGCCAGCAGCGCGACGGGAGCAAAAAATGCGTATAGCGTCGCCTGTTTGAACGTGCAACGGATCGCAAGCGCGCCCAACAGGAACCCGATCAACATGCTACCGGAATCTCCTAGAAACGCCTTGGCCGGAGGAAAGTTGTATTTCAGAAATCCTGCCATTGCGCCCACCAGGGCGAGAATCACGATCGCATCGACCATCTTGCCCTGAAGCAGCGACATCATGCACAGCGCGATTGCCATGATAATTCCAATTGTCGAGGCGAACCCGTCTGCTCCGTCCAGCAGATTGATCGAGTTGATGGACACCAGCATCCAGGCGTAGATCGCGATCACCGCATAAATACCCAGGTCAAACTTCATACCCGCAAAGCGCAGCTCGTCAAACTGGAATCCGGAAACGATCAGGATTGTGATCGCTACAAACTGTCCGAACAGCTTTTGACGACCCCGCATCTGGAACCGGTCATCGATCAGACCGACAAGCAGCAGCACCGCTGATCCGATCAACAGGCCGGTCAATTCGCTAACGTCATAAGGGCGGAATGCAAGTGTGTCTTTGGCCAGGTATAAGCAGATCGGAACGACGGTAGCAATCGAAAGAAACAGGGTCAGGCCACCGACCATCGGAACCGGTTTCTTGTGAAGCTTCCGTGCATCGTCGGGCGCATCAACGAGTCCAATCTTTGGCGCAATTTTCATCAGCCACGGCATCAGCACGAAGGACAGAATGAAAGCGGCGACGAGTGAGGTGATAGTAATGTTCATTTTGTCGTGGTGGCTGTAGAGCTAATAAATTCCTGGTTGCAAACTCGTTTGGACGACTGGTATTTCGGCATGATCGCATCACCGTGATTCGGGAACGCACCATGTACGCTGCTGGTGTCCTCAAGGTTCACGTCAGCATGAATGAAAACCGGATCGGGTGCATGCACGGTTCGTCAGGAATTGCCGGCCTCCTGATCCTTGACCTCGTTCCGCTTCATAATAGCCTCATCTACTTCGGCAGCAAATTCAATGTAGGTTTTTTTTCGACTGTTGAAATCGAGCAATCGTTCGGCATGTTCCCGGGACTCGTCGAGCTGCCCGTTTTCGAGGAGCAAGCGGGCGAGCCGGAGTCTGGTTTCATAGTCACCCGGGCTGCTGTTAATTGCAAGTTCCAGCTGTTCTATTCCTCCGTCGAGATCACCTTTGGCGAGTTTGATGTTCGCTGACAGGAGCATCTGTTCGGGATCGGACGGCAACGGTGCTCCCAGCAATTCTTCTGCACGTTCGAGTGCTTCGAGTCTGACCGGTGAGTCCTTCTTCACGTGCCTGGTCGCAAACTGGAACATCAGTTGCGGAGAGTCGGGGATAACCGACGCGAACAGGACATCCTCGCTCATCGACCTGAGCAGGCGGCCCGATCGACCGGAAACGATCTCCATGACCAGTGCGAACTTTCGCGGATCGAGTTCCATCATTCGTTTGAGATATGGCGCAGCGACGTCAAGTTGCCCGGCATTGATAAAAAAGATCGCCGCTTCCCGATTGAAGTAGTCGCTTCCCGGGGCCAGTTCGATAGCGCGGACCATGTCGATTTCCGAACTGCGACGGTTTCCGGCGATCGAGTTCAGTCGGGCAACCTGGGCATGAACAGACGCCTGCATCGGAGATTGTCGACGGCTGAGTTCAAGGAACAATCTTGCGCGGGGGTAGTTTTCAACGGCAAACGGGGAACGAGTAAACTCGATCGCCGCGTACTCCGATTCATCCCGGCGAATCGAAGCCACGTGCTCGTCAATTCGAGCCAGTTGCGTCAAATCCCAGTTCTTAGCCCTCCAGGCGACACGCTCTGATTCCGGCATCGAATCGATCGCCTTCAACGAGTCGAGTTGTTCGGCTGCCTTTAGTCGCGAACGATGAATCCATAACCGGGCCGTATATCCAAGAGCCTGAGCTGACGAGGTTCGATTGAGCAGGGGCGTTATCGCACCGATCTTATCTTCGGTTTCTTTCAGCGTTAACGTAGTCGGGGAAAAGTTACGGACCTTGACGTCCATCACGCTGTCAATTTCCCATCGCCGGTAAAAATCGAGCGTTGAGAACGTAACTCCGGCAAATACAATCAGCAGTGCAATCTGCACAAGATGATTCGGCAGCTGATATTTCAGCCATGTCTGCTTTTTCAACCGGCCAGCCAGCGAATGGGCGTGATAGGCGAGGAAGCCAACCAGTACCGACATCAGGATCAAGTTTGCCGGCAGATAAAACCCGAAGTCAAAGAAAGAGGCAACCGCCTGGCTCGACAACAGAAACATGCCGGTCACTCCGGGCGCAACGGTCCCTGCAGACGTACCACGCGTCATCAACAGGAGCGAATAACAGAGGGCGAGGCAGAATGCGAGCAGGTAGAGGATCAGTCCAGGCCAGCCCGCTTCAACCAGTGCCTGAAGAAAGTTGTTTTCGGCGAACTGGAATGCTCCGAGTTCCCGTGTTTCCCGGTAGATCCTGTGGACATTTTTGTAACTGCCCAAACCGTAGCCCAGCCACCCGTTCTCGGACGTCGCCGGGATCATTTCCTGCCAGTGGGCAAGACGGGAATTTGACTGTGCTTCGGACTTTTCCTGCACACGTTCGAGGAATTGTTCGCCAAATCCGACCCATGCCGAGAATGCGATCACGAGAACGACCAGAGGTAGAAAGACGAGTCCGGCGTAGCTTGCACGACGCGCCCGGGCATAGGTTGCGAGCGTAATGATCGCACCGACCAGAAGAGCCAGCACACCACCGCGCGACAACGTCGAAACGATTCCGGTGGCGATCAGCGTCATTGCAATGAGGGTCGCGATCTTTGCTGCCGTCAACTCTGAAATGAATCGCAACAGGTAGAAGTTAAACTGCCTCCAGAACGGGATCTCCTTGCTGACAATCAGCTTCGGCGCGCTGAGTCCTCCGGCATTGCGATTGGAAACCACGATCAACAAACCAATCGCGGCTGCCAGACACATCAACAGATACCCGGCACAGTTATTCCGGTTCACGTACGGCCCGAACGGTACACCTCCATTGGTCAGGTCAATCGACCAGAACAACTTTGGATGTTTCGGATCAAATGTCATCTTCTGAATCAGTCCGAAAAACGCAATCGCCGCTCCGTTGAATGTGCAAACGCTCAGTAACAGGGTCAAGTGATTTTGAGTGCGGAAGAACCTGCAACCGAGCAGCAATCCCGCAAATGCAATGAACAGCAACTGGATCGTATACCAGGTTCCCTCCGGACTCATCGTCATGCGAACCGGAATCGCCTTCAGCACTTCGGGATTGTTGACGTTTGAAGCGTCGGTTGCATATCGGGCGTACAATTCGGTTTGCCGCCCAAGCATGAATTCAGGAAGCGGCAACAACTGAAGCAGTCCGATCAGAATACCCAGCCCGAGCAGCACTCCAATATACGGAAAGACCTGCGATGATTTTTGATTGACGGCCGTTTCAAACCACCAGAATCCAAGTCCTGCAAGCGTCGCAGCTGCGATCCAGAATTTTGCCTGATATTGAACACCACCGAACAACCATGGAGAAACAACAATCGCGACCAGAATCGAGATCCGGGCGAACCAGCCGAACCAGTCCGAGATCACGATCGACGCATCCGCCCCCAAACCGTTTTTTCCGGATTCGTCCAGCGTATCCTTCAGCGTCATATTTTCTGGAACGTTCATAGCAAGCGCAGGAGTTGGATCGTGGACGTGGGACGAGCGGTTGGCAGGTGTCATTCATCGGGCGAGCCGACGGCAGTTGATGTTGCGGCAATTATTATGGGGGCGGTAGGCAAACCATCTTCCGGCAGCCCGAACAATGCTACGCCTCGCTGCCGGGCCTGTAAAGGAATATCAGATCACCGTTTGATGATCAATCAATCTGTTGTTGGCCAAGCCAGGTTGCTGCTCAATCGGAACCTCTTCGTGAAAAAGATGTTGTGTAAATCACGACGACTGAGCCAAACGCGATCAAGCTCCATGGCATCCAGTCTTTGGTTCGAATAATTCGCTGGCGAACCAGCGATCCCGGAGCTGGTTGAAATGCAGTTTCGTATTGATCGCCGCCGGTTGAGAATCCGTCGGTACGGTAGCCTGAATCGTACGATCCGCCATTGTTGCCGGAACCGTATCCGGTCAATTGATAGGGTGAATGTTGAAGGCCGGTAAGGTAACGGTTGTCGTTGACGGCCGGATCGATATTCGGTGCCGGATTGGCCGCATTCCGTGCAAACGGATTCGCCTGGCTATTGGTATTGTAATACCCGGGTGCTGAATACGACGCCTGGTTGATGTTTGCCGCGTTGGAATCGCGGATCCCGGGCAAATCGCGCGGACCTGCGGTGAGAAACTGATCCACGACCAGCGTCTGACCTCCAAGCAGGAGTGAGTAGATTCCGACAGCAAGAAAAAGTGATCGCCACATGGTCCCGTTCCCTATACATATACGCGCAGACGGCCGCGATCCTTCGCATAGACTCATCTGTAATTTCGGCAGAGATTGCCAGCGACATTCAGCAGATTGGCCCCTGAGTACCCTTTTTAGCCTTCACGTTCTCCGGATTTCCGGACGGTTGCAACAGAGACGGATTTTCCGGCAATGCGGATTGTGTTCGCAAACGGACGATTTCCGTCAGAAGTCCGGACGAGCATTCTGAATTCAAGCTCCGTCCGGAAAAGAATTTCTTCCATTTATCATTGCGGTTGCGCGGACAAGAAGCGAAAATCAACTTCGGAATAAGCTGTGTAGATACTCCAAGAAGACTCTATTCTCAGTTACAGTACCAGATCACTGCGCCAAGTCCGGGACATGTCGAAAACAATCTCCGAATCGAAGAACGGTCCCGAAAAACATGTGCTCGTCGTCGATGACGATCCGGAAATCGTCGAGTCGATCAAGTACGCGCTCAAGGCGAAGGGGCTGAAAGTATCGATTGCCCGGGATGGAAACCAGGGAATCGCATTTGCCGAAACCCAGAATCCTGACCTGGTCATTCTTGACATGATGATGCCGCGTCGGAGCGGGTTTCTGGTTCTTGAGCGAATCCGTCAGACCAGTCAAACCCCCGTGCCGGTCATCATGATTACGGGGAATGAAGGGCAACGCCACCAACAATACGCAGAGCTGTTGGGCGTCGATGACTATATTCACAAGCCGTTTACCATGGACCGGCTGCTTGAAAGTGTAGAGAAACTGCTCAAGTCGTAGTCAATGCTTGATTCCGCCGCTTCGGCGAAAATTGTCTCAGCCAGAGTCCCGCCCGGATGTTGGGCGATTCGTTGCGCTGGAAATCAGAAGCTGAAATCAGAAAGTAGTTAAGCCAGATGAAAACGATCGAAGATATCGGCCTCGAAACCAATAATGTTCAACCGGGCGATGGATGGCACTGTTCGCACTACTTCTATTCGTTCGACCGCCGGGCGCTCAGTTCGTTGACTGCCGAAACCCGCAGCCGGATGTGCAGCGACTTTGCCGACATCCTCTCGTTTACAGATATCCACCGGATCCAAACCGGAATCGTATCGGGGCACAAAGCAGACTTTTCGCTGATGCTGATGGACCCCGATCCGATTCGTGTTGAGTCCGTTCACCAGGCGCTGATGGGTTCCGACGTCGGGCCGGTCCTGAGTGTCGAATGGTCGTACGTTTCGATCTCTGAAATTTCCGAGTACGTTCAATCGCCTGAACAATACGCGACGAGATTGAAACGATCCGGTCAAGATCCGGAATCATCCGCGTTCCAGAAAAAGATGGACGCCTATTTGCAGCGTCTTGAAAAGATGAACGTCCAGCGTTTGACGCCCGAGTTTCCGGACTGGCCCGTGTCCTGCTTCTATCCGATGAACAAGTGGCGGGTACCCGCAGCCAACTGGTTTATGTTGTCCGCCAGCGAACGACACCGGTTGATGTCCGAGCATGCGAGAAGCGGAATCAAATTTGCCGGCAAAGTGACCCAGCTGATCACTACCGGAATCGGACTCGATGACTGGGAATGGGGAGTAACACTTTGGGGAACCAATCCGGCCCACCTGAAACAGATCGTCTACAATATGCGTTTCGATCAAGCCAGCGCTAAATACGCTGAATTTGGTCCCTTCTACACTTCCTACATCGCTGACCCTGATCAAATTCTTGATGTTTGCTCAGTGTAGCTGATACGGATCTGTGTAATTCTATTCCGAGCGACAGGTATTCGTTCGGGTCGTTCGATTCAGTTGCCGATATCACGCGTTTCGGCAGGTCCAAGTCGGCTGGCCTTTTCGTTTTCGTGCTTGATGGCGTCGTAGACTTCCTGCCTGTGAACGGGAATCTCCTGCGGTGCGTCGATGCCCAATCGCACTTTGTCCCCTCGAACGTCGACAATTGTGATCATCACATTATCGCCGATCATGATGCTTTCGTCCCGATGTCGCGACAAGACCAGCATGGCTGGCTCCTTCACTAAAATTTTGTTCCGGGAACTTCCCCAGGAATGTTCCCCGCTGACTGCCCTGTTGATCCAACTCAGCCCGTATAAGACCTGGCCGGATGCAATGAATTGGCAATCCTTTGCCGCGATGACCGCTACGGTTTTATTGCACTCTCACGCGAGTCTTTGCCGGTGCCGCGATTGCGGCAGCGAACGATGTGCTAGCGGATATCGTCCTGTGTGATATCGGAAAGATGCCAGCACCGGGTTCAGCAGTATCTGGCGGAAACGGATTATGAGGAATAGAAGAGCTGTTCGTTCTCAATGTGCCGGGTGGCTAATCTGAGACGGTCGAGCCGGAGCGGGAAGGGTCAAGCCAAAGCCTGAATTCGTGGGTGTCGCGCGGAGAGAGTTGAATAGCGCCAGCTTCGCAAGATTGCGGCACAATCACATGCGGCACAATCACATGCGGCACAATCACATGCGGCACAATCACAAAGGCGACGAACAACTCGATCAAGCTGATCGGCGAAGGGTCGTCGGCAGCGTTGCCAGCTCGTACTTCATTGGCTGGTTATCGACTGTAATCACCTGACAACCGATTCGGCGGTCAAGGTTGATGACCAGCGGTGCGCGAAGATTCAGCGTCAGCGTTTCCTCGTCCCGGCTAACCACACCCAGCACATAGGCCTGCTCGACAGCAGTTAACTGGAGCACATCGACATCGCCCGGATCAAGCCGAACTTGATAATCGGCAACAAATCGACGCGGAGAAACGACCGGCAGAGCAATATCTGAATGCTGCATGCTCTGTAGCCAGGCGACTGCATTGTTATCGGCATCAGCAAGAAGAACCCAGTGGCGACAGTCTTCGAAGCCCAACAGTCCACTACGGAAAAACAAAATGTCATCGGGCTCAATTTGAATCGCACCGAATCGCGTGGTTTGAATTTTCATTTGATTCCGCCGTCTGGCTCAAAGAATAACTGCCCGGCGCTGGCCATGGGTGACCGGTTCAACACTCGAAACGGTTCCCGGGCAGTCCGTATGTATTCGTTAGTTCGGCGGGCATGGTTGTATCAGTCCAGTAAAAGCAGGAGATTTTCTTGCATAGTCCGGTTGGCGAGGGCCGCAAACCACCTAACTTTCCACTCGACATGCATACAGGCCGTCGATACGATGCAGATGAGAACCGACACGAAAATGCCCTCGCAAATTCCCTCCATATGTATGGACGACCGCATGACCCACCGGCCCGGAAAATCGCGCACGCCAGAACAGCGGCGGGTGGACGCAAGGATGGCTTCGATGCGGATTCCGTTCACATTGATGCTAGCCACGACAATCTGTTTTTCTTTGCAGATTGTTGAGACGGTCGCAGTTGCGCAGCTTGCGACACCGGCCATTGAATCATCCAGCCAGTCCGGAAACAACGATTCCGGGCAGGACGAAGCCGACCAGACCTCTTCGGAAAATCAGGACATCTCGATCGAACTGGCCGAAGAGTCGATCGAACAGCTGATTGCGGACCTGGATTCCGACAAGTTTCGCACTCGTGATTCAGCCACGTCAAGACTCTCCAGCCTCGGTGCGACAGCGCTCGGACCGATGGCGAACCATTCATTAAGCGCAACGCCGGAATCGGTCTGGCGAATTCGAAAGTGCATCAAACAGATCGGAACCAACGGCAACGAAGAGACGTTTCTTAAAGCTGCCGGATTGCTCAAGCTGTTATACGGCAGTCGGGGAGTAGAACTTGAAAAACAAACGCAAATCCTGCTGATGGAATGGAACGTCAAACGCAAAGACGAGGCGATCGCGGCGCTACGGGCAAGTGGCGCCGAAGTGACGGACACGTTTGACGAAACCCGTCAACTCGCCAGGCATCTGATCGAATTTGAAATGAACTTCGGCGGCGACCCGCTGAGCCAACACGGCGGCGAATCCGACGAGCAGGAGTCCGATGAGAGTATTAAACCGGCGTCAAAGCGACGGCGACGAATGTCGGTCAATGAACGGCGGCGAATGGTTGCCGAAATCATGAACGCATCGATCGAGGAGAACCGTCAGCTGCTACTCGACGGCAACTCCGCTGAAAGCGCAGCCGCAGTCAACCATGCCGCTGAGCTGACTGGCGTTCAGCCAAATCCACAACAGGTTCGGGGCGGGTTTCGAATCGGCGGATTTCGCAACCAGCCGGTCAATCGCGGTACCGTCAGCGTCAAAATCGATTCAAATTTCAGCGGCAATGACGACGACCTTCGCCAGCTGGCGCACATTTCAACGCTGACGCTGGTCGAATTTCACGATCAGAAAATTGACCGGGGAGTGCTGGAAGTATTGCGTTCGATTCCGAATTTTCGTCAGTTGAAAATCGAAAACTGTGAAATCAGCTCTGCTGCCGTCAAACAAGTCGGACTGCCGGACGCTTTGGCCGAGGTCGTATTTGAGAACCAGAAACTAGACTCGTTTCTTTGCAAACGGATTGCAACAGCGCCTTCGCTGTCGTCAATCACAATCGATGACTGCGAAATTGATGATGCCAACCTGGCTCGAATTGTCTCCATGGATCCGTTATCCCGTCTGGAGTTGGGGGGGATGGAACTCGGATCGAGTGTGTTTGAGGACCTTGCAAGCTCAGGGATCACCTCGGTCGTTTTCAGTGGATGCAAGTTTGATCAGGAGGATTACCGCAATCTTCAATTGCAGCGTCACCTCAATTTATCATTCACACCACGCGCGTTCCTGGGCGTCCGCAGTCAATTGAACGGCGTTGGCTGCCAGATCAGTGAAGTTATTCCCGAGACCGGTGCGGACAAGGGCGGCATGGAAGTTGATGACGTGATCGAATCGGTCAACGGGCAGCCGATCGTGGTATTTGAGGATCTGCGAACACAGATTGCGATGCACGATGTCGGTGACACGCTGGAAATCACCGTTCTTCGCGGTGGCGAACCCGTTGACTTGAAGGTCGTCCTCAGCGCCTACGAAGACGCGCCCCGGGAATAGCTCGCAACTCTTTTTTCTCAACAGCAGGGCAGCAGCTAATTCAAACGGCGACAAATGCCATCCAGTAGAAAGCAGAACCGGTCACTACTGTCGCGGTCATCAATCCGACCGACAGCCAGCCGTTAAGTCGATGGGCCGCTGCGTGCGCTTTCATATCGGGCCCGACCAGCGACGCAGGAAAGTTCTTCAGCGCCTTGAAGATTGTCCATCCCCAGACAAAAGGCGTGGGAACGGCAAACATCAGATGAATCCACAGACACAACGTTGCCATCCCGCTCTGGAAAAACGGTGACGGTTCGGCGAGCTTGCGCCAGTCTGTAAAAAAACGAACGTCCACTTCGAACGCTACGATCGCGACTGCCAGAACAAGCGCGGTGGAAATCTGTATCGCGCGATGGATCCGAACCAGTCGTCTAACGCGGACCAGATAAACGCTGAAATACATCACCGCAACGATACCAAACATCGCCACGAAAATTACGTCCAGCATCAACGAACCGCGTGTCGGCAAAAACCCCTGGTTTGGCAACGGAAACTCTCGATCGGTCAGCGAAAACGGAAGTGGCGGCTCGAAAAACCCGTAAGACGTTGCTCCGGAGCAGATGTCGACACGTCGTCGAGGATTTTCATCAACAACAGAAGCACACAATAACACTATTCAAGAATTGAGACTACTGAACGAACTGCCAAGCCAAAACTTTTCGCAACGTCCTCCGGATTCTCCGAGATATTGGTCTCCATGATACGTGTTGATCATTTCCAGCATGTACTTCGTCAAATCCCGATTGCTGGTCCGGATAAAACCGTCGGGGTAGGAGTCATTGGCATAGGCAGGAAACGGTTTGTCTTTTGCATAGAACAGGCTCGAATCCTGATCGCTCCGATCAGTATCGAGTACGAACCCGGTATCAGTCATTTCCAGCGGCTGAAAAATTCGGGTGTCCATGAATTCGTGGTAGGGCATACCAGTTGTAGCTTCGACGAGATAAGCAGCCAGTGAAGCGGCAAGATTACTGTCGGCGTATTCCTGTCCGGCTGAAATTTCCAGAAAGTTGGTCGTCTGATAGCTCTCACCGTTTTCGCTGAGATATGACTTCAGCATTTCGCCGAGCGGTCTACGTTCCGCCGCGATCGCACCGGCCTCCAGCAAAGCTTCTGCTCCCGGCGTTGTCAGATCGGCATTCGGCGCGATTCGGTAGCAATTGATGTAGAAATCATCATCATCGTTGATCTTCGTATCCAGCTCAAAACGCCCGTCATCAATCGCCAGCATGATTGCGAGTCTGCTGATCGACGCGATCGGCTGAATCGTCGAATTGGCGTATTCCGTTTCCGCTTCGACATCGGCGTACCCGAATGCTTCTTGAAACAAGACTTCGTTTTCTTTAACAAGCGTGACCGCAAATCCCGGTAACAGACCTTTTTCTATCTCTTCTGCCAACTTGATCCGCGTCTCATCGATACGAACCTGCAGTTCGGCATCGGTTTCGCCATCCGTCTTAGCTTCACCTTCAGTTTCCTGTGCGGCTTCGGATTTTTCAGCGGCACCGGTTTCAGCGCGATCCTGAACCGTGTCTGCTTGAACCGCAACCTGGTGAAATGACTGCCTGCTTCATGATAGGTGATGCCGGGAACCCAAGCACTCGCAATTTTCCCGCGCATATGGAACTTATTCGCGCGATTAGCTCATTCGCGCGCCTGACTCAGTGCCAGCCTGGTCACGTCATAATCGTAGGTCGTCAATTCGAGCTGGTTCCCGAAAGGATCGCAAAAGTAAATTGACCAGGCTCGATTGTGATCGACAACCATACTCACGGTAATAACCTGATTGTGTAAATGCCGACTCTAAAACCATGCCGCAACCGGCAGTTGCCAATGCTGCGCCAAACGCATAGCTTGGACACCTGCCAGATGTACAACAGAATTGGTTTCACCAGATGTACAACAGAATTGGTTTCACATGGCCTTGCATCGCTGGCTAGCCTAATCCCGAGTGCGTACTATTTGACTCCCAACCCGAAAGTGGAGTCAACCAATGGCAAGTATTCGTCAACACCAGTGGACGTTCACTCGCGTTGAGGGGATCGAGCCAACCAATAATCCTGCCGAACGAGCGCTTCGACCGGCGGTGATTTATCGCAAGCCGAGCTTTGGACCCGGAGTGTTGCCGGGAGCCGATATCCGGGCCGGATCTTGACCGTTTCGGAGACTGGTCGCCAGCAAGGTCGCAACGCCTGTCAGTTCCTTATCGAAGCGATGGAAGCAAGTTTCAATTCGAAAAATGCGCCCTCGCTCTTCGCGATTCTCGTCGAGGCATTTCGCGACAATCCCATCACCGATGCTAAAAAAACTATTGGGCCAACGCCACTGTGCAGCATCAAATGCAACAAGCTGGATTTGCCAGGAAAAGTGGAACAGTAGAAACCGTGTGACCTTTTACCATTTGTTGGGAGATGATAAGATTCTGAAAGTACACAACAACCATTTGTGTTGTTTCAAGAATCGTGTCGAGTTGATTTGACACGATAAAAAGCGCAGGACAGATGGCTGAGTCTGGTCGAAGGCACCGGTTTTGAAAACCGGCGATGGGGTAACTCATCCGGGGGTTCGAATCCCTCTCTGTCCGCTTTTTATTGCCTATTAGGCAGTCTCTCATAGTATTGGGTCACTAAACCCGGTCACTATTCAGGAGATGCCATCTATGGCCCGCCCCTCGAAGCCTTGGTATTGGAAGCAAAAGAAAATCTGGTGCGCCACGATCAACGGAAAGCGTATTCGGCTATCCGACGATAGGGACGAGGCGTTTCGTCGATTTCATGCGATCAAGGCAGAGCAAGTCAAACTCTACGAAGACTGCCTGCTTGTTGTGATGGACGAGCTGCTTGACTGGACGAAGAAGCACCGACGCAAAGGCACGTATCGATTTTACGTCGAGCATGCGAAACAGCTTTCTGTATGGCTCGAAGACAATCGGCTCGCTGCGATTGAATGCGATCAGCTCTCGGTTGATAAATTCGAGGCTTACCTGGAAGACATCTCATCCGGACGGCGTGCGGGGGCCGTTCAGATTATCAAGCGACTGTACAACTGGGGGATGAAACGCGGGCGAATTCACCACAACCCAATCATGGCGTTGGAAAAGCCGGTGTCGGGCCGTCGGAAAAACTACATCGAAAAACCTGTTTTCACAGAGATGCTAAAGCACTCAGACAAATATCTCGCTGACTTGATTTTGTTTTGCTGGGAAACTGGCTGTCGACCGCAGGAGGCTTGGCGATTGAGGTCGTCTCATGTGGAAAGCCGGTACAAACGATGCGTCCTTCCGATAGGCGAAACAAAGCGCAATAAATGCGACCGGAAAATCTATTGTAACGACATCGCTTGGGGCATCGTTGCAAGGCTGAAGGGGAACCCCCGTTTTCTGTTTACCAACTCGGCAGGAACTCAATGGAACAAGAACAACATTGGAACGCGAATGGGAACGTTGGGGATACATGTAGGAAAAAGATACGCGCTGTACGATCGAGCCTTGAACTGGCATAGAGCGTTCGAATTTCGATACGCCCATGCCCTTTGTTGACCGTGCGATGAACATCAAGCTGCTGTTGGCGTTTGGCCTCGGTGCCGGGGGGGGAAATCCAAGCTCAAAATCCGCTGCAATGGCTGACTTCAAGTCTGGTTGATTGTCCTTGACGGTAAAAAGATAATCTCCACTGGAATCGGTAATCTCCTCGCATAGATCGCGTTGGCAAAACATCGCATCGCCAGTGATTACCTTACCCTTGAGAACCATGCTTTTAAGAAGTTTCAATACCGTTTTGTGCTCATTGGTTTCGGGCGGCATTTGAAGTTGCTTCAGTACCGATCCAGTAGCGTGGTCCAACGCCGCAAGCAAGTGAATGCTTCTGCCATGTTCCTGCATCGCTCCTCGAAGCGTCTTGCCGTCGATCGCAACCGCCTGAAGCAAAGCACTGCTCTCAGATGATTCGACCAGTCCATTAACCCACTGGCTGATCGCCGATTCGAGAGTCGCAGCCGGAAGGGCCAGCAACAAATCTCGAAAGCAATTGGCACAGGGCGGTTTACGAAGAAAGCCAAGTTGATGCCAAAAGCTAACTTCTTGATCATGAAGCCATTGAGTGATTCCAGTCAGACTTCTGGCTCCTGCCAAAATTCCGCAAGTCATACCAGCAAGCATTGCTGGCAAGTTGTGACGCGTCCCATTCGTCCGCGTGGATCGGCGATGCCTGCGAAAATCGCAAACAAACCGCCTCGGGGCGAACTCCACATTCAAATATCTCCTTAAGCGAATTCAAACTCCATTAAACATCTGAACGCTATACGAACACAATCAAAATAGGTTCACTTAATGAGAAGCCCTGAGCTCAAGCTCCGGAACAATCTGACAAAACATGATCGTATCTGATGGATGTGGACTGCACTTTGTTAACTTAGCTGGCAGTTTGGTTATGCGTTAGATCCGGTTTGTCTTTTCCAGAAGGCGTCCGTCGGCCGACTCTGGCTCAGGTAGTCGGCAAGCAGCTGAAGTAAATTTTCGGCTTGTTGGAGCCAGAACTTTTCAGTCCATTTGATGGTCGATTTGGGGCTGGTGGCATGACGAGCGGACGCTGAGTGCAAGGGCGTTGCGAAGGTGAGTGCTCCTGTCTCTTTCTGTGACAAATCAATCTATTTATCTCTGATTATTGATTGCCTTGATGTCGATGGTCTCGGCTTCCGGCCCCTCAATAAGCAGGAAATGCAACCCATCCGGACAAAAAACAACGTAAACAGGCTCAAGCGGACCTGTCGTTTTTTCCCAGACGAACGATCGTGAATTCACGTCGTAAAGTGAGTATTCGACCAATTTAATGCCATCATCGCGCAGAATTTCTGACGTGAAAAGAGCATGCGTACCGCTACGGTTTAACTCGATACGTTGCGGGCGTCGTCCCTGTCTGGAAAACAACTCAAACCTTTTGTCTTCATCGCCTAACTCCCACAAAGCCGCAATCGACTCCCATTGTAACCTATTCGACTTCTGCTCATAGCTAAGTGTGATCACGTTTTTGTCGTCGCCGACAAATTGTACGTCAATCAGGCCGCCCCTGACCGTGATTGGCTTGATGGAGCCCGGAAGTACATCGCTTGAAATTGAGGAATGAATTAGCTCTGCACCATGTTGGTACATGATTTCGGCTGAGTCACCGCTGAAAACGCACCTTGATACGTTACCGCCCATGATCTGAATCCGGTGAAGTGGTTGGAATGGATTTTTTAAATCGAGAACTTGCAAGTCTGTATATGCCTGCTCATTTCCTGTGTGTTCACAGCCGACTACACAAAGCGTAGATTCCGAATTGAATTTCGGCTTGAAAAAAGACCGAGCGTTAGTGACGAACACTGGGTGTATTAGTTTGCTATCGGACATCGACCAAATCGACGACTTCCCATCAATGATGGCAGCCATCCACTTTCCGTCGCTGGAGAATGCAATATGGCTGTAGCGAGCCAGGTCGTAGCGGACAACGCATTCCCTCTCTAGGTCGAAGAACGCTGTGTAACCTGGTGTCGGGCCAAGATGTGTAATGATGGCGATTAGATTGCCACCAGGATGCAGAGTTACCCGTTTGGCTTCAATTCGCATATTGCCATTCGGCTCGTGAATCGACTGCAGAATCGAATCTATTTGGATTCGCCGACGAGCATCGGGTTTTTCAATATCAACGATCTCAATGAACTTGCCATAATTCAGCGTTGCAAACTTGCCATTGGCCGTAAGTTGAATCGGCTCGCATAGTCTGTTTGACCCTGGCAGCGGTTCATCTGTCAATGTTTCCTGGCTGGAGTATTGGCTTCCGCCAGCTAATGCCAGCAATACTAAAGCGACGATCCCAATTATTTTGTACATTTCAACTACCTTCGGTTAATTACGTTAAATTCAAGGCACTTATCTTGCTAATAGGCAGGAGCAAGCTTCTTGATTACTTCCCGTACCATGGTTGTAACTGCATCCTTTGCTTGCTGAGCGGGAACCAAATGTCACGGGGCGCCCAAAACCAGCCAGTGATGGGCGCTTGAAACCCAGCCACTTTGAGAGCCGTTTCGTTAGATTTTCTTTCTTTTGTAAGAAAGGAAATCGAACGGAATGGCCAACGAACTCAAAGAGGCTAAAGTGCTGTCGATTAAGACTTTACATGAACAAGGCTGGTCTCAGCGGCGGATCGCAAGTGAACTTGGCATTAACCGAGAAACGGTGTCCCGGTATCTGAGCCAGGACTCAAAACCAGCCAAAGCGCCCACCGGGTCGGCCGATTCAAAACCAGCCACACCGTCAAAAGCGCCCACCGGGTCTGGCTCGGAAAACGACGATTCAAAACCAGCCATTTTTGGCAAAGCGCCCACCGGGTCGGAGACATCTCCTCCGACGTCTAAACAAACGCCGGCGCAGGCAGTTCAAGAGCCTGCCGGCGCGGCGGCCCAGCCCTCTCGCAGCCTTTGCGAACCCTTTCGGGAGACGATTCTCAGTTGGCTGGAACAAGGACTTTCTGCCCAACGAATGTATCAAGATCTGGTGACAGACCATGAATTTGTCGGCAGCTACCCAAGCGTCCGTCGGTATGTCGCCAAACTCAATAACAAAACACCGCTTCCATTTCGCCGCATCGAAGTCGGCCCGGGAGAGGAAGCCCAAATTGACTTTGGAACGGGAATTCCGATCATCGGTGAAAACGGAAAACGACGTCGCACTCACGTTTTGCGGGTGGTGCTAAGCCATTCCCGGAAAGCCTACGCCGAAGCTGTCTTTCGGCAAACGACCGACAACTTGATCACCATTTTGGAAAATGCCTTTGAGCACTTTGGCGGCGTCCCGAAAATACTCGTCCCCGACAACCTCAAAGCAGCGGTGATCAATGCGGACTGGTACGACCCCGATCTCAACCCCAAGCTCCAGAGCTTCTGTGAGCATTATGGAACGGTGCTTATGCCAACCAAACCACGGACACCTCGCCACAAAGGAAAAGTCGAACGGGGTGTCGATTATGTCCAGGAGAACGCACTCAAAGGACGATCCTTTGAAAGCCTTGCCGACCAGAATGAATACTTGCTCAAGTGGGAAAAAACGGTAGCCGATACTCGGATCCACGGAACGACTCAAAAGCAAGTCAAAAAGCTCTTTGAAGAAAATGAAAAGTCCAACCTGATCCCGCTGCCGGTCGACCGTTTCCCCAACTTCAAAGAAGCCCAACGCAAGGTCAGTCGGGATGGTCACTTCGCGGTCGACAAGTCTTACTACAGCGTGCCGCCAGAGCACCTTGGCCGAACACTGTGGATTCGCTGGGATTCAAGGCTCGTCCGGGTTTACGATAACCGGATGCAGTTGATCTGCACGCACGCCAAACAAACCGAAGGCAGATTCAGTACCCATCGCGAACACATTGCCTCAGCTAAAATCAGCCCTGTCGAACGCGGAACCGACTGGTTACTACGAAAAACCTCGGCAATTGGGCCAAAAACAGAAGCCTGGACGTTGGGACTGGTCGCCAACCGTGGCGTCCAGTCCGTTCGCGTTCTGCACGGCTTGTTGAACTTGAGCCATAAACACTCCAGCAAAAAAATCGAACAAGCTTGCGAAACGGCTCACGCCAACGGCTGTTATCGCCTCAAAGCCATTCGGCAGTTGATCAAGCACGGAGCTGATCAACAACAGTCGTTTGAGTTTCTCGACAAGCATCCACTCATCCGAAACCTTTCGGAGTACGGAAGTCTCGTCAAAGTTGATTTTAGAAAGGAAGCACTAACCCATGAATGAATCGTTATCGTTTACCCTGAAGAAGTTACGGCTCTCGGGCCTGGCGGAAACACTCGACGTCCGCCTGCAAGAAGCCAGTGGAAATCACCTGACGCACATCGAATTCCTGGAACTGATCCTGCAGGACGAGATGCTCATTCGCAAGCAACGCCAAATTGCCAGGCGAGTGAAGTCGGCGGCGTTTCGGGAGCTCAAGAGCCTTGAGGAGTTTAACTGGAGCTTCAATCCGGCAATCAAGAAAAGCGAAATTTACGACTTGGCGACAGGGCGGTTCGTAGAGCAACGTCGCGATGTCTTGTTCTGCTCGCCACCGGGAACGGGGAAGAGTCATCTGGTTCAAGGAATCGGGTATCAACTGATCAAGCAAGGATATCACGTCCACTACCGGAGCATCTTCGATGTGGTTCGTGACTTTCTCCATGATGAAGCGATGGATGGTCATGAGCGCGTGATGAATCGGTACTTGAAACCTGACTTGCTGATCATCGATGACTTTGGAATGAAGCAGTTGCCCAAACGCAGTGGCGAGTTCCTGTTTGAGATCGTGATGCGACGGTACGAAACCCGCAGCACAATCATGACGTCCAATCGTCCATTGGAGGATTGGGGCAAATTGCTTGGCGACGTACCAACGGCGACTGCGATTCTCGATCGCTTCCTGCATCACGCAGATATCTACAGCTTTGGCGGGAAGTCCTACCGTCTCCAGAATCGAAGAACCGATCTTGAAAAGGCAGACTCCAAGGTCGCCGATTCAAGCCAAACTGCGCCAGACGACAATAATTCAAAACCAGCCACTTCCTCCAAAGCGCCCACCGGGTCGGGCAATCGGAAAAAGAAATCAAAACCAGCCACTTCAGGCTAAAGCGCCCACCGGGTCGATGACCGAAGAAAACCTGTAAACCAACTCATTTCATACACAATCACGAAAAGTGGCTGGTTTTGAAGCGCCCATTAGTGGCTGGTTTTAAAGCGCCCGATGACAATAGTCACGCAAATGCCGCGACGTGCACCCCACAACTTTGTTTTTTTCACCCGTTGTGCTATTTGTTCGCAATGTGTATAGCGACAATTAGGAAAGCGCCGGGATAAACCGGTTTGAAGTCGGGAATGAAAGAGTCCTACGGGGAAGATTTAGCCAATCACTCCGGCCTTGATCCGTACGCTGATACTGGTAACAGCATGGGTGTAGCATCGGTAAGAGGTACAGTCAGGCGAGCTATTGAGCTCCGAAATCAGCTAAATCCGAGTGCCGACCTTGTCTAATTGTGGGGAAGGCAACACGTCCAACAACGTCATGGCGAGTCGTTGGTCGACACGGCGGAGTCTGAGAACCTCAGCATGATTGAAAACTTCAAACGCGAGAACCGGGAGACCCCAGTGACATCCCAGGGATCATTCTTTGATCTTTGGGATCGGCCGGAAAACGCCTCAGGCGGTACTTCCGACATGTACGTCACTGGGGAGTCAGATGAGTCCATAGTACCTTCGACATCGACGAACAAGGGTGCAACTGAAGCATCCGCGGAGCCGATCGAGGAAAGGGACTCAGCCAATAGAAACGCGATGCAGCCTGCCTCACTCCGGACACCGAGCCGGGATAAACGTGAGTCACGCGGATTGCATGGCGTGCGTGAAGCTGCTCAAAACAGCAGCACACTTCGTTTTACTGCTTTGCTTCATCACATCAATGAACAGATGTTGTTTGAGAGCTTCATGAACTTGAAGAAATCAGCAGCGGCTGGAATCGACGGGATGACATGGCATGATTACGAAAACGACGTGGAGTCCAATGTGAAGGATCTCCACGGTCGCATTCACCGAGGAGCCTATCGAGCCAAGCCTTCTCGTAGAGTCTGGATTCCCAAAGCTGATGGTCGAAAGCGGCCACTGGCGGTAGCGTCCTTGGAGGACAAGATTGTCCAACAGGCGGTGCTATGGGTGATTCAGTCGATCTACGAACAAGACTTTCTCGGTTTCAGCTATGGGTTCCGCCCCGGTCGCAGCCAACACATGGCGCTTGATGCGCTAAGCGTGGCATTGACCGACAAGAAGGTGAGTTGGGTACTCGACGCCGATTTGGAAGGCTTTTTCGATTCGATTGATCACTCGTGGTTAATCAAATTTCTGGAGCACCGAATCGGTGACAACCGCATTCTTCGGCTAATACGTAAATGGCTTCATGCCGGTGTTATCGAAGAAGGCGAGCGGATTCCGGGCGAAGAAGGATCGCCGCAAGGGTCAGTGATTTCACCGATCCTTTCGAACGTGTTTCTTCATTACGTCCTGGATCTATGGATCGTATGGTGGCGTCAGCAAAACGGACGCGGCAACATTGTCGTCGTGCGCTTTGCGGATGATTTCGTGGTTGGTTTTGAGCATCAAGCGGACGCAATCGCCTGCCTGGATGAACTCCAGGAGCGCTTTGCTAAGTTTGGCCTCAAGCTGAACGACCAGAAGACTCGATTGATCGAGTTCGGGCGTCATGTGTCTCAGCGCCGACGGCGTCGAGGCGACGGGCGTACCGAAACGTTTGACTTTCTGGGATTCGCCCATCAATGCAGCACGACTCGTACACATGGTCGGTTTACCATTCGCCGGGTGAGCATTGCCAAACGGCTGAGCGCCAAGCTTGCTGAAATTAAACAGCAGCTGCGACAGCGTTGGAATGACTCCGTTGGCGAAATGGGTCGCTGGCTATCGCGGGTCGTGCAAGGTTGGTTGAACTATCATGCCATTCCTGGCAATATGGTTCGCCTTCAGCAATTCGTCCGATGTGTCACCAAGATCTGGCTTCGTCAGCTTCGGCGACGTAGTCAGCGACATCGGTGGACTTGGAAACGAATGGCTGCATTGCGGGACATCTATATGCCACGTTTACGCATCCAACATCCGTACCCACATCAGCGATTTCACGCCCGACTAAAGGCAGGAGCCGTATGAGTGTAACTCCTCACGTACGGATCTGTGCGGGGGGCCGCCGGTAACGGCGGTTCCTACCGCGATGAAAGCGCCGGGATAAACCGGTTTGAAGTCGGGAATGAAAGAGTCCTACGGGGAAGATTTAGCCAATCACTCCGGCCTTGATCCGTACGCTGATACTGGTAACAGCATGGGTGTAGCATCGGTAAGAGGTACAGTCAGGCGAGCTATTGAGCTCCGAAATCAGCTAAATCCGAGTGCCGACCTTGTCTAATTGTGGGGAAGGCAACACGTCCAACAACGTCATGGCGAGTCGTTGGTCGACACGGCGGAGTCTGAGAACCTCAGCATGATTGAAAACTTCAAACGCGAGAACCGGGAGACCCCAGTGACATCCCAGGGATCATTCTTTGATCTTTGGGATCGGCCGGAAAACGCCTCAGGCGGTACTTCCGACATGTACGTCACTGGGGAGTCAGATGAGTCCATAGTACCTTCGACATCGACGAACAAGGGTGCAACTGAAGCATCCGCGGAGCCGATCGAGGAAAGGGACTCAGCCAATAGAAACGCGATGCAGCCTGCCTCACTCCGGACACCGAGCCGGGATAAACGTGAGTCACGCGGATTGCATGGCGTGCGTGAAGCTGCTCAAAACAGCAGCACACTTCGTTTTACTGCTTTGCTTCATCACATCAATGAACAGATGTTGTTTGAGAGCTTCATGAACTTGAAGAAATCAGCAGCGGCTGGAATCGACGGGATGACATGGCATGATTACGAAAACGACGTGGAGTCCAATGTGAAGGATCTCCACGGTCGCATTCACCGAGGAGCCTATCGAGCCAAGCCTTCTCGTAGAGTCTGGATTCCCAAAGCTGATGGTCGAAAGCGGCCACTGGCGGTAGCGTCCTTGGAGGACAAGATTGTCCAACAGGCGGTGCTATGGGTGATTCAGTCGATCTACGAACAAGACTTTCTCGGTTTCAGCTATGGGTTCCGCCCCGGTCGCAGCCAACACATGGCGCTTGATGCGCTAAGCGTGGCATTGACCGACAAGAAGGTGAGTTGGGTACTCGACGCCGATTTGGAAGGCTTTTTCGATTCGATTGATCACTCGTGGTTAATCAAATTTCTGGAGCACCGAATCGGTGACAACCGCATTCTTCGGCTAATACGTAAATGGCTTCATGCCGGTGTTATCGAAGAAGGCGAGCGGATTCCGGGCGAAGAAGGATCGCCGCAAGGGTCAGTGATTTCACCGATCCTTTCGAACGTGTTTCTTCATTACGTCCTGGATCTATGGATCGTATGGTGGCGTCAGCAAAACGGACGCGGCAACATTGTCGTCGTGCGCTTTGCGGATGATTTCGTGGTTGGTTTTGAGCATCAAGCGGACGCAATCGCCTGCCTGGATGAACTCCAGGAGCGCTTTGCTAAGTTTGGCCTCAAGCTGAACGACCAGAAGACTCGATTGATCGAGTTCGGGCGTCATGTGTCTCAGCGCCGACGGCGTCGAGGCGACGGGCGTACCGAAACGTTTGACTTTCTGGGATTCGCCCATCAATGCAGCACGACTCGTACACATGGTCGGTTTACCATTCGCCGGGTGAGCATTGCCAAACGGCTGAGCGCCAAGCTTGCTGAAATTAAACAGCAGCTGCGACAGCGTTGGAATGACTCCGTTGGCGAAATGGGTCGCTGGCTATCGCGGGTCGTGCAAGGTTGGTTGAACTATCATGCCATTCCTGGCAATATGGTTCGCCTTCAGCAATTCGTCCGATGTGTCACCAAGATCTGGCTTCGTCAGCTTCGGCGACGTAGTCAGCGACATCGGTGGACTTGGAAACGAATGGCTGCATTGCGGGACATCTATATGCCACGTTTACGCATCCAACATCCGTACCCACATCAGCGATTTCACGCCCGACTAAAGGCAGGAGCCGTATGAGTGTAACTCCTCACGTACGGATCTGTGCGGGGGGCCGCCGGTAACGGCGGTTCCTACCGCGATAACTCCCTTGTTGCGACAATTAGGAAAGCGCCGGGATAAACCGGTTTGAAGTCGGGAATGAAAGAGTCCTACGGGGAAGATTTAGCCAATCACTCCGGCCTTGATCCGTACGCTGATACTGGTAACAGCATGGGTGTAGCATCGGTAAGAGGTACAGTCAGGCGAGCTATTGAGCTCCGAAATCAGCTAAATCCGAGTGCCGACCTTGTCTAATTGTGGGGAAGGCAACACGTCCAACAACGTCATGGCGAGTCGTTGGTCGACACGGCGGAGTCTGAGAACCTCAGCATGATTGAAAACTTCAAACGCGAGAACCGGGAGACCCCAGTGACATCCCAGGGATCATTCTTTGATCTTTGGGATCGGCCGGAAAACGCCTCAGGCGGTACTTCCGACATGTACGTCACTGGGGAGTCAGATGAGTCCATAGTACCTTCGACATCGACGAACAAGGGTGCAACTGAAGCATCCGCGGAGCCGATCGAGGAAAGGGACTCAGCCAATAGAAACGCGATGCAGCCTGCCTCACTCCGGACACCGAGCCGGGATAAACGTGAGTCACGCGGATTGCATGGCGTGCGTGAAGCTGCTCAAAACAGCAGCACACTTCGTTTTACTGCTTTGCTTCATCACATCAATGAACAGATGTTGTTTGAGAGCTTCATGAACTTGAAGAAATCAGCAGCGGCTGGAATCGACGGGATGACATGGCATGATTACGAAAACGACGTGGAGTCCAATGTGAAGGATCTCCACGGTCGCATTCACCGAGGAGCCTATCGAGCCAAGCCTTCTCGTAGAGTCTGGATTCCCAAAGCTGATGGTCGAAAGCGGCCACTGGCGGTAGCGTCCTTGGAGGACAAGATTGTCCAACAGGCGGTGCTATGGGTGATTCAGTCGATCTACGAACAAGACTTTCTCGGTTTCAGCTATGGGTTCCGCCCCGGTCGCAGCCAACACATGGCGCTTGATGCGCTAAGCGTGGCATTGACCGACAAGAAGGTGAGTTGGGTACTCGACGCCGATTTGGAAGGCTTTTTCGATTCGATTGATCACTCGTGGTTAATCAAATTTCTGGAGCACCGAATCGGTGACAACCGCATTCTTCGGCTAATACGTAAATGGCTTCATGCCGGTGTTATCGAAGAAGGCGAGCGGATTCCGGGCGAAGAAGGATCGCCGCAAGGGTCAGTGATTTCACCGATCCTTTCGAACGTGTTTCTTCATTACGTCCTGGATCTATGGATCGTATGGTGGCGTCAGCAAAACGGACGCGGCAACATTGTCGTCGTGCGCTTTGCGGATGATTTCGTGGTTGGTTTTGAGCATCAAGCGGACGCAATCGCCTGCCTGGATGAACTCCAGGAGCGCTTTGCTAAGTTTGGCCTCAAGCTGAACGACCAGAAGACTCGATTGATCGAGTTCGGGCGTCATGTGTCTCAGCGCCGACGGCGTCGAGGCGACGGGCGTACCGAAACGTTTGACTTTCTGGGATTCGCCCATCAATGCAGCACGACTCGTACACATGGTCGGTTTACCATTCGCCGGGTGAGCATTGCCAAACGGCTGAGCGCCAAGCTTGCTGAAATTAAACAGCAGCTGCGACAGCGTTGGAATGACTCCGTTGGCGAAATGGGTCGCTGGCTATCGCGGGTCGTGCAAGGTTGGTTGAACTATCATGCCATTCCTGGCAATATGGTTCGCCTTCAGCAATTCGTCCGATGTGTCACCAAGATCTGGCTTCGTCAGCTTCGGCGACGTAGTCAGCGACATCGGTGGACTTGGAAACGAATGGCTGCATTGCGGGACATCTATATGCCACGTTTACGCATCCAACATCCGTACCCACATCAGCGATTTCACGCCCGACTAAAGGCAGGAGCCGTATGAGTGTAACTCCTCACGTACGGATCTGTGCGGGGGGCCGCCGGTAACGGCGGTTCCTACCGCGATAATTCCCTTGTCCGTGTTGATTGCTAGCGTTTTTGGTAGGCGATTTTCCGAGTCAGCGACAATTAGAATTCCCGTGTTGGCGAATCCTCTTTTTGCCACGTAACTCCTGTTTTCTAGGGAGTTTCGATGGTCAGCGACGGACAAGTCAAAGAACTGCGTCGAATGATTGCCCAGGGCAAGTCGTTGGCCGCATCATCAAGGATGGCAGAAATGAGTGAGAAAACAGCGCGCGATTATCGGGATGACGATCGTCTCCCTTCGAATCGAAAACAGCCCCGAACTTATCGCACTCGCACCGATCCGTTCGCCGACGTCTGGCCGGAAATTCAGCAACGACTCGAGCAGGAACCACGCCTCAAAGCATACACACTTTTTGGCTGGTTACAGGCCACTCGCCCGGGCGAGTTTGCGGACTCGACTCGGCGCACTTTCGAGCGCCGAGTCTCCCAGTGGCAAGCGCTTCACGGCCCCGGCAAACCCGTCTTCTTCAGCCAGGAGCATCATCCCGGCGCGCTCGCGGCCAGCGACTTCACGGTCTGCAACGAGCTGAGTGTCACGATCGCCGGCCGAAAATTCGAACACTCGTTTTATCATTGCGTACTGACTTATAGCAACGTTGAATCGGTCAGCTTGTGTTTCTCAGAATCGTTCGAAGCCTTGAGCGAAGGCATCCAGAAAGCCTTCTGGGAATTCGGCGGCGTACCTTTGCGGCATCGTACCGACTCGCTCAGTGCGGCGGTCAAAAACCACTCCAGTCGCAAGTCGCACACAGATCGTTACACGGCGTTGATGGCTCACTACCAGTGCCAGCCCCAACGCACCAACGCCCGCTGTGCCAATGAGAACGGCGATGTCGAGTCGTCCAATCGACACTTCAAAGCGCGTATCGATCAAGCGTTATTGCTTCGCGGCAGTCGTGACTTCGCCAGCCGAGAAGAGTACGTTGCCTTGGTCGAGCGGCTCGTCGCCACCGCCAATTCGAATCGTCAACAACGCCTGTCTGAAGAGTTGGCGGAGCTCCAACGGCTTCCCGATCAGCGGCTTGATACGGCTGACTTGTTGCTGGGAATTCGTGTCGGTAAGGGAAGTACGATTCGGGTTCGGACCAACATTTATTCCGTTCCCAGTCGCTTGATCAACAAGCAAGTCGATGTTCGAATCGAAGCCGAGCACATCAAAGTGACTTACCAGGGGCACTCGATTCAGACGATGCCCCGCTTGTTGGGCAAGCAAGGCGTTTCGATCAACTATCGTCATGTGATTGACAGTTTGGTTCGCAAGCCCGGTGCGTTTGCCCAGTACAAATACCAGCACGAGATGTTTCCCACGAGCCAGTTTCGGATGGCTTATGACATTCTCAGTCGCGCCCACGCCTCCAAAGTCGCCGACAAACAGTACGTGAAAATTCTGGAACTGGCCGCCAAGGAAAGCCAGGACGCCGTCGATCATGCGTTGCGAGTGCTGATCGGCGCGGGAGTCGCTGTCGATTTCGAGGTGATCGAGTTGATGGTTCACGACGCAGCCAGTTTGCCGCTGGCGACGCAAGTCAATATCGAGGCGCCTGACCTGAATGAGTTCGATTGTTTGTATTCTACATTTGACAAGGAAAGTCTATCTGATGAGCAAGTTGAAAAACCGATCCCCGAAACGGGCAGCCCCAACCACGGCAGCCTCGAAAGCGACGCCCGGCAAACGGCGATCGACTCGAGCACCCGGCAGGGCAGCGAGCCGAGTGGAACCCGGTCGCGACCAGGAGCTGACTCTGCAGTTTCGCGAATTACGGATGCCGAGCTTTCGGGATCACTTCGCCGAAACAGCAACGCGGGCGGCGACCGAAGGCTTGAGCCACTTGGATTATTTATCGGAGCTGACGACGTTGGAATGCGAAACGCGGCGGGAGGGTCGGATCAAACGGTTGCTGACTCGATCGAAGTTGCCGCTTGGCAAGACGTGGGAGTCATTCGACTTCAGCCGCTTACCGCTGGCCATGACTCGGCAGATGGAAACACTCAAGGACGGTTCGTTCTTGGCACGGCGAGAGAACGTGTTGTTGTTCGGCAAGCCCGGTTCGGGGAAGAGTCATGCCTTGTGTGCGTTGGCCCAGCAGCTGATCTTGCGGGGCCACAGCTTGTTGTTCACGACTTGCGGGATGCTGGTTCAGCAGTTGCTGATTGCCAAACGGGACTTGCGGTTGCCCAAACTGTTCAAGAAACTATCGAGCTTCGAGGGCCTAATCATCGACGACTTGGGCTATGTCCAGCAAAGCCGCGAGGAGATGGAGGTCCTGTTCATGTTGTTGGCCGAACGATACGAGCGAGGCAGTGTGATGTTGACCAGCAACTTGGCGTTCAGCAAGTGGGGTCAGATCTTCAAGGACACCATGACCACCGCGGCCGCGATCGATCGGCTGGTACACCACAGCGTGATCATCGAGATGAATGTCCCAAGTTACCGTATCGAAACCGCAAAGAAGGCCAAACAAAAGAACTCTTCCCGCCAATGACGAAAGAAATAATCAACTTCTTCATCGGGAATTCTAATTGTCGCTAAAGGGGAATTCTAATTGTCGCCGAACAGCAATGGCCTCAACAAATGCGAAGCCCCAAGCGATACAACTTTTCAAAACCAAGCACGGCAGCGTTCACGCTGTCGTCATCGGCCCCGAAATCGGTTGGCTCTGGCGTCGAGTAAAATACTATCGCTACCAACGCTCAACCACAGTGCCAAGCGGTTGGGATGAAGTCACCGACAATTGGGGGCGGCATAACGCCAGCCTCATTAAGTGTGCCAATGAAGTTCAACACTTCCTCGACAAAGAACAAGAAGCTGTCCAGCAAGTCGAACACACCTGGTTGAATCCGAAAACGTGAAAAACCACTAATTACTGAGGCCAACCCCAGTTATTTTTGACCCGCCGATAATCCGCATGATACTCTTGTACAGATACGTGCAACCGCGGAGAATTAAGTCATGAGTATTACCAGAGACCAAGTCGACAGTTTTCATCAGTTCGCCGTAGCCCGTTTAGACAACGGCGAAGCTGAATTGACCTTTAGTGACTTGCTCGTGGAATGGGACTCCGTCACCAATCGCGACGAAATCAACGCCGCCATTCGCGAAGGCATCGCCGATGTTGACGCAGGCAGAACGCGACCTGCTGACGAAGTCACGGAAGAACTTCGAACCAAATACAACATCCCTGAATGAAATATCGCGTAGAACTCTCGTTCAAGGCCGAGCGAGATCTCGACTACATCTTGAATTGGCTTCAACAACGCTCCCCTCAAGGAGCGTCTACCTGGTATCGACGATGGAAAAAACTCCTTGTCGAGCTCTCCAAACAGCCAACGAATTATCACTTCGCCCCAGAGAACGATGAACACGAAGACGATGTTCGCAATGTCGTCTTCAAAACTCGTCGCGGACTGCCCTACCGAGCTCTCTTTATTATTCGCAATGACGTCGTCTTCATTACCAACCTGCGAGGACCTAGTCAGGACCTCGTCAAACCGGAAGATATCAAAGGGCCCAATGGATGACGTTCTCAGAGACTGTCACCCCCGCACAGATGCCACGCTCGATAACTGCAATGCCTTCGCAGCAGTTCTTTGAACCTGCAATAGTTTATGGAAAGACATCGGAAGAATAGACCGGAGTCAAGTTTTAATTGTAATTGCGTCCAAACGCCTTCCCAACTTACTTGAGGATTCAGACCGGTCTTAGCATTCGTATTCACCGGCACATTGCTCGAATTTGGCTCAGCCTTGCCATTACGGAATGGCTTGTAATTTTGTCCGATTCATTCGTGGAAACAAAAATCTCACAATGTTCAACCCCGACGCTGACGTCGAAGTTATTCGCCCAACTGCCAGTCCAGTTGGTGTGTACTCCTCTCACGTCGGTCGAACTACCAAGATGGTAGGCCAAGTTGCTTTCGAGCAACGAGTCTTGGCTTTCCATTTCCGGTATGTCCTGGTTGAAACTAAGTTTGGACCTGGTTTCAAAAGGAAGTTCGCCCACCAGATGTTCAATGCTTCTAACGCCATGTTGAAAATAAGTTCTTGCAACAAACCTTAGGAACGCAACTGGAACCGTTGTCAAGTCCTTTCCAAATTTCTTTCTTAACAACGCGACCGCGATGCAAACCTTGTCAGGTTTCCGAGCGATATTACGATTGCTGTCGCTGAACGGTGGGATCGAAATTTCACCGCCATTAATTCTAGATATCAGGTCAGGGAGTTTCTTTTTGTCTTTGAAATCAATTTCATCGGGAATCTCCATTCGGCGCGCATTCTTGAGTTCCTTGCGCAATTTTTCGTCGCTTCCAGCCAAGACGATGATGCACCGTCCGATCCTCAATTTCCTGTCGCCCAAATTGACTTCTCCATCCCACATGAGCGGCAATAGCAAGGCATAAAATGAGGGTTCCGTGTCGAATTCGTCCAAAAATAACAGCGGCATCTTGTCATCCACTTTTAGATTCCTGGCTTCATCCAATGCTGGAGCAAGCTCGGAATAGTTTTCCATCGTCGCCATGTTGTAGCCGACGGACTCAATTCGATAGGGTGTCTTCATTCGTTTTGCTATGCAGCCAACAAAATGCGATTTACCCGCGCCCGGAGATGCATTGAGCATAAAATTGATTGGCCGTTTTTTGCTTGGGTCGATACAGTATTTTTCGATTTCTGTTATCGCGTCATTAATCCCTTTGATATGCTTGGCGTCCAACGTAGCGTACCCTGGTAAAACAGAAGTACTGATAGCAAATGCGAGTTCCAGATTAAAGAGATCCTCCAGATTCGGCACTGCTTTACCTAATTTGTCTTCGATTACCTTCTGTTTGACCTGTCCCTTTGCCCATTCCAGAATTTCTTGGAGAAGTCTGTCGTCTTCGGCTATGTCTGTGTTTTTCTTGCGGGCAACTAACAGTTTGACTATTTCGCCACCCATAATGCTGTTTGCGCTGGAAGCTATATTCCACAGGCCAGCCGTCGATGCTCGTGCTTTCCGCGAAGTAGTCGATACCGCAGACGATTTTGTCCTAGTACGAGTTTTCGATTTTTTCTTTGCCATATCTTTACATCCTTTTATTGTTCAAACAGCCATGACAATCTGCGTCCACGAAATCGGCAAGAGAGACTCCAAAGGCCTTCGATTACGGCTCGCTCTGCATCAAGCTTCTTTCTACGGCCTTCCCAATTCCACGAAAATAGTTCCGGATAGCATTTGTCAACATAGTAAGTTTGCACAGGATCAGTACGCAAAGTGCTGATGGACAGTCGGCCTTTTGAATTTCGTTTTGTGTGATGCACTTGCTCCAGTAGAGGCTTGTACAAGGTCCAAAGGTAGGAATTCATAAGGTCTGAAGCAAACATCAGGCCGTCAACGACTTGCGAATCTTTCCCAAAATAATCAGCCGCTGCGTATTCATTCGGCGTTCTACTGGCATCGATACACTTGCCCAAATAATTCTGAAGGCGTCGACGCCCATTCCTGATTTTCCATGGAAAATAGGAACTTGCATAGCCTTGATATATATCAAACGCCAACTCTGCAACATCACCAAGAGTTGCAAAAGAGGTTTTGACAATATCATCGTAAGTCTCTCGCAGCATCTCCCGTGTAACTGCCTCGCTCACTTCCTTTCTCAACAACTTGTAATGAGTGATTGCGTTGCACCACTTGGAAAAGAAAAACTCGAGTTGCTTAAACCATTCCTCTGTCTTTCGGTAATGGCCGTTGGCGATTTGTTCTATCGCTAGGCAATCTCTATGCAAATTTGAACTTCGCCCAATCTTATCAACAACGAATGTGCGTACTATTACTTCGACAAGCAATTTCATGGTTTGATATTCGTCGGCTGCGTTGCTTTGTGGATGTCCGTCGTAACGGAGCAAGTTGTAAAGAGGAAAGAGCTTTTTCCGGCGACCAAAAATGAAATGCACGGTCATAAGATCTGCAAAAATCTCTCGTCGTCTGTCTTTGCTTTTTTCCGAAAGGTTCAGTTCTGCTGCGTTGGCATCGAACTCATCCAAAACCAAATGAAACGATTCGTGAAAGCAGTCAACAAACACAAAAGGAGAGACAATGTAGCCCGCTACCATATCCATGACGACAATGTTTCTTGACCCAGTATCGGGCTTTGAACGAACGTGGTGGTACCTTGGCGTTATTTCGTATGAAAGCCTAGTTGCCCCAGCCACCATGCTTTCTACGGTCAAGAAATCAAGATTAGTTAAATCCTTGCCGAAACCTGTTGTTTTGCACCACTTTAGTAATCCAAGACCGCACTTAAAAGGTACATCGACAGCCGATACAAGTTGATTGAGGCCGCCTTTTAACCAAGCAAGTGAATGGTCAGGCAAATCGGAATTCGGAATTGAGTATGTCCTTTGGTGAAGCGCGCTTTGGGCTGCGTCTACCAAGTGTCCTAGATGTTGAATAATGCTGTATTCAAGCCCTCGTCTGGTGGCGGACAACTTTAGGTCATCAACAATGAATTCGTAAAGTTGGTTGAAATAGTCAAGCAAGTCGAGAACCATATCAAACGTCGTTTGGTCGTTTAAGTGCGATCGCAAATTCTTGAAGAGCAAATCGACTGCACGCCGCAACGGCATTGGCAGTCCAACGGCGCGCATAGCGCCATCAATTTTGCGCTTGCAAAAACGACCATTCTCACCGAATAGTTTTTCGTCCGACTTCGACAATATCGAAGATAGCGTGAGTTCTGTAGTGTTAGGATATTGCGACACCCTACTCACGTTGCTTTTCTCGAATTCCGTTTCCTGAGGCACCGGGACAATTAGGTGAGTTGAGTATGACAGAACGTTGTTGCCTTCGTCGCTATTTCTCAAGATTGGACCAAGTGCATTGGTGGCACCTATAAAGTCCGAAAGCTCGACTGCACTCATGCTAAAACGAAGATCACTTGACAGAGTGGTTTCGTATTCACCTTGGCCAACTAGCACTCGATGGCACCTAGATCTTTCTATTTCGTGGGTTCTTGTCGCCCTAAAATATCCTCTCAGATAATTCAAGATTTTTTCTTCTGTTATTTTCAACTGCCCAGGCGAAATCTGAACCCGTGGGCGTACTTCGACCAATCCTCGAATATTTTCACGATCGTTAGCAAAGCTGTCCATGGAAACACCGAGTGTTGTGTGAGACTGGACAAAAACGTCGAGGGCACCAATTGATTTATGATTAGGCTTGCCCCTAGCTTTGCTAAACCTTGTGAGGAAATCGAAGTCTTCTTGCCGATTAGTTAAGTAGCATTGATCGTTAATCTCATTTGCGACTTCCCCAATCTTTAATTCTCGAAGTTCAACAATCAGTGAAGTCGCAATACTATAATTGCTGGTCTTGACGATAACGATCAAATCGTCGGCACCGAGCGAAAGCAAAATGCAGACTCGCGTTGCCGCTACGTCAACACTCTGAATGTCAAACTGGTTTGAAGGTTTTTGCTCTGAATACTCAAGCAATTTCTTGAGTTGGAAATTAATTATCTTTGCGCATTTTTTAAGTATTGAGTTTTGAAGTACTGCTCCCAGCCCAAGAGTCGCAAGTCCACTGATCTTCAGTTTCGAAAATGCAACTAAAGGCAAGTCGCCAACCTCGTCGCTGTGCAGAAATTTCCTAGGGCTAACAATCTGTGGCGAAGAATTTGAGTTTAATACGGGGCAAAATGCTACAAACGACTGTTCAACAGGAATGTTCTGGTGCGAGGAAACTTCCAAGAAAGGGTGGAATGCATCGAGCAAAGAAAAAGAAATAGTATCTGCCGATCCAAAAGCAACATACGATTGGCACGAATAGATATCAGAAGAAAGGCATTCGGCGCCATTAGAGACAGTTTTTGAAGAAAACTTTTCTAGCCTGGAACGGTAATCGTTCAACGCTTTCTGCAATTGCTGGTGGAGCGAGTGGAACGGCCTGTCCGTCGTGATAACGAGGTTACTATCTGCCTGTAGAAAAGTGGCGAAAAGTTCTTGGTGAAAATCAAGGTGCATGTCTAAGAATCCAATTGGTTGAATTCCTTTCCAACGCACGTTTTTTACTTTGGCTTTGTCCGGGCCATTAATCAATCATTCAGGTACAATTCAATATTGCCAAATCGCAGAGAACCCGAATAGGCTACGCGGCCCGCTTTTGGGCTTGGCGGTTGTTTCAAATTCCCGGAATCAAGACGAAGTTGGCGGGTAGTGGATCGCTCAAGCAACCGCAAGACCTCCTCAAATATTGCGTCCAAGGGAATTGCTTCCGACGCAATTCTGGGTAGCAAGTCAAAATCGAAAATCAGCACTTCACCTTTGCTGCAAAGATGTTTTTGCAGGTCCCGGTTGGATGCCTGGAATAGTTTATATATTTTCAATCCGACCTTGCCTTTTGATTCAGAAATTGCCTTGGCCGCAAGCAATATTCTCAGGAAGCTCAGAGTTCCCTGAATCGTCGATGTTTCGTTGTTTGAATCAATTAGTGAAGCAAGTTGATGGGGACTGGGTACGCCGTCGCCATTCGTTGCAATTTTTTGAACGTTAGCAACGAGATCATTCCAGTTTTTTATCTTTTTCATCTGGTTTGTTTCAATCACGTAGGACAGGCTTCATTGAGGCTAGATGCCTTTCCTGTGAGTACGTCTTTGTAAAAGTTTAATTTTGCCATACGAACTTTCCGAAGGCTGATGAGTCCATGCCATTAGCAGCGTTCAAAAATATGGCTCCAACATCTGATAATTCTTCCGTACTCATGATTACGTTTGATGGTTCGGTAGTGATCGAAGCGATTAGATCATCGATCAGCGTCTTTTGAAGAGTTCGAATGGAATACTGCTCGTAGTCCTGACAAAATCGACACACTTCTTGCGCATACTTTTCGAACTTTTGTTTTTTCCATGAGGGATTTTCTTCCAGTGAATCCTTCTCTCCCAATTTGAGTGTCAGATAAATTGAGTGTCCCATATCAGAAAGTAAGTTTTTGACCGTTTTAGCATTACCGGCTGACGGGTCTTCCAAGGTCAATTGACACAGTATTTTCCCAAGGGACCTGAATTGTCTGACAATCGGATTTTTGTTTACGCATTGACGAGTAATAGATTCAAGTAATGGCTTGCTGGACCGGCATTCTTGATGGAGGACCACGGAAGCCTGCTTGAGTAAATTTTCATTCGTAGAATCTTGTTCAATTTCATCTACCAATCGTTCTACTGTCGGCATTAGGTTTAGGGAGATCCAAAGATCAAACTTTCTTAGGTCGAAAACTAGCTTGCCAAGTTTCGCGAAATCCAAAACTAGTGAAAGACCATTTTTCTTTGTCGCGCACAACTGCTGCACATGGTCTTCAAATCGGCACCCCAAAAACGATCCGTCATCTTTATATTCGTTGCTAGCGTCGAAAACATCCGCAAACTTATTTCGAAGCAGATTTTCATCGTGTGGCATGATGCTCTATCGTCACAACTTAACAAACGAAAAGATGGGTAATCTACAATGTTTAATCCTAAAGTCAACTAATGTTTAGTGGATGACTCTTCGGTATTCATTTCTTTCCCCAATTTCGAGTCTGTCGTCCGGAATTCGTTCGCAACGAAGTTTATTCGGTTCTCACGGGAATTTATTGGCAACTTCAACATATCAAGGAAATTATGCGAGATCTGAAGTGAGGTTTTTGGGAATCGCGAAGCCACAAATCCCTATGCACCTTACTGCTGACAAGTTGAACATAAACGCGTCATTTTTGATCTAATGGATGTGCATTGCCCTCTGTGCCAACATGCGTGAGACAACTTTGAGTTTTTTCAAAGTTGAGGGCACGGAGAGTTTCTATGACAGAACCAACCGGAAAAAAAGTTTCAGAAAATCCTGAAGTCGTTGAGAAAGCGGCTCGTCGTCGCTTCACCACTGAATATAAACAGCGAATTGTGATGGAGGCAGATCAGTGCAGCCAACGTGGTGAGCTCGGAGCGCTGCTGCGTCGCGAAGGCTTGTATTCATCCACTGTTGGGCAGTGGCGTCGTCAACTTCAGGAGTCATCTTTGTCACCAACGAAAAAGTCAACGCAAAAGGAATCTCTGTCTCAGGAGATTGTTCGTTTGAAACGTGAGAATGATCGTTTGTCCGAGAAACTACGGCAAGCCGAATTGATCATCGATGTTCAAAAAAAAGTCTCGGAGTTGATGCAGACAAAATCACCCGAGAAGGACGATTAGCAGCTGCCGTCAGTCTCAGCAAACGCGTCGGCGTTGCGGCTGCCTGTCGCAGCCTCAACGTCTCGCGGGCCACTTTTTACCGTCGCCGTCAATCTTGGCAAACAGCTAACCCGCGGCCAACACCGCACCGGGCGCTGGCCAAGGCTGAGCGACAAGCGGTACTAAACCAGCTCAACAGCGAACGTTTTGCTGACCAGTCACCTCGGCAAGTTTACGCCAAACTACTCGACGAAAACCAATATCTTTGCAGTGTCAGAACGATGTATCGCATTCGGTAGCTCAACTGTTGGCGTCGTTAGGAGTAACGAAGTCGCACAGCCGACCGCACGTCTCCAACGACAATCCATTTTCTGAAAGCCAATACAAAACGCTGAAGTATCGTCCCGACTTTCCAAAGCGATTCGGCTGCTACGAGGATGCCTTGGCTTTCTGCCGAACGTTTTTCCGTTGGTACAACGAGGAGCATTACCACAGCGGGATTGGCTTGTTGACGCCCAGTTCGTTGCACTACGGCCTGGCCCCTGAGATTATCGAAGCACGCTCGCAAACGTTGGAGAAGGCGTGGCTGTTGCATCCTGAGCGTTTCGTTAAAGGCATGCCAGTTCCAGCAAAAGTCCCCAATGCAGTTTGGATCAACCGGCCCCCGCGAGCTGCCGAACAAAAGAATGAAGCTCCCGAAGCAAATTGCTCGGGAGCTCCAATCGACGCGTCTTTGACGCACCCTCGATCCGGCTATCCCTCAACTGGTTGCGTCCCCGCAGAGCCAGCTTCTGTTTCACCGGACAAAAGTATGCTACCGACAACAATACCTTTGAACACCCGAGTCATGCCAAAAAAAATCCCGAGTGCAACTGAACAAAATTTCAACGATGCAATGAGTGAGAACTAAATGTAAAAAAAGTTGTCTCAATGTCGTTGACACATTCCGGTCAGCATTGCCAGCAATTGCAGTCGCCAAGATTAGATTGTCGTCTGGATCGGAAGAGAGATCCACTGTGGGCAGGTTCTCGACGAATATCGCCGCAGCGTCAATGTTATCCAGCAGCTTTGAGGCCTGTTCGGCGGTAACGCGCTTCGCAATTCTTGGGTACGAAAACACGCGTTCTAACTCAGCTTTTTGCTCTGCTGAAGTGACCAGCCGAAATGAACCACCGAGCCAGTGTTGGTAAAGCTGTTCGGGAGCCCCACGATTTACCAGCAATGCTGAAATGAGAATGTTGGTATCAAGGACGATTTTCACGAGACCATTTCACCGCGTCGTTGATTTCTTGATCCAGCAGATCCGTATCGACATCTGCGTTGTGCAGTTTGACTTCCGCAACGGTTTGATGAAATATTTCTCTACGAAGGATCTGGTTGATGAATTCTGGCAAATTCATATCCTTCTCTCCTCGCTGAAGTAGTAACGACCTGACGGCGTTGACCGTGTCTTCTGGAATTGGGACGTTTTCCATTGCATTCATACTATTAAAACTCGCTTCATATTCGTTTGCCATCCATTAAGAGTATCACTTCCAACCCTTCAATGTCAAATATTTGTTGTCCGGGTATCGCAAGTACAGCCAGGATGCTTCACCCAGGAATCCATGGATTTTTTTCAGACACTCGGACAACAGGATCAACACGCGGCCACCAAAATTTGATTAGTAGTTATTCGTTTGAAGGGCCAGATGGCCCTTCAGGCTTTTTTTCGGGATCAATCCCCGGCTGTAAAAAACTGAGGTATTTGTCGAGAGACGTATTGAGGCGTTCGGCCAGGAAGGCATAGAAATCGGCAGAACTACTCTGCAATGAATGCTTCTCAAGCGTCGCAAAATACTCCTCTCTGTCCTCTGGCAGAATGACGAGCGGTGGATATCCGTCTTTCATGAGGATCAAATTCATCAACAAACGTGAAGTTCGACCATTGCCGTCAGAGAAAGGATGGATCGAAACCAACCGCAAATGAGCCTCAAAAGCGGTTTCCGGGGAAGGCGTGGCTTGGCCGAGCCACTTCCCAAGATCTTCCATTAGTCCGGGTATTTTCATGGGACCAGGAAATACAACCTTCGAACCAAAAATCTCTCGTTCGTATTTGCTGTAAGCTCCCGCCTCCAGCTTGAGCGTGCTGAACGTTACCAGCCGATGGATGTCGCGAATGTCTCTTTCAGTGATTGGCTGATCATGTTCTACCAATTCACGAACGAAACGCAGGGCATCGTGGTGATCAATCGCTTCTTGATAATCTTTGAATGGCTTGCCACGAACCGTAATTCCTTTTTCAATCACTAACGAAGTTTCTTTTCGCGTCAGTGTATTGCCTTCGATCGCGTTTGACGTGTACGTCAATTCCAGGTCATACCAGGCTTCAAGATTTCTCACTGCCTCTGGCGGCAAAGGCCGCAGGGAGTCAAGTTTTTCTTTCCTGGATTTTATTGCGTCTAACATCGTTGGCGGCTTTCTATTTGCAATTCGACTTGTAATACACGGTAGCACAGTTTCCGGCTATTCGTAAAGGAAAGTTCTTCTTTTCCCATTGCCCCGCGAAGCGTTCCAAACTTGGGACATGGCCTAAAGATTGGCCTCCCTAGAAGAATCTGTGGGTGAATTCCGGTTCAGGCAGATTCCCCAGGTTGTGATATAGCGCGGTTTCGTAAGCTTCTTGGGTGCGAAATCCGTAGGATTTTCTGGTGATCAGTTTTAATTTGTTGTTGAATCCCTCGACGACTCCCGACGAAAGACTCCCGCCAGCGCGAAACCAGTTGAGCAATAGCTCCCGTTTGCTGCGGAGCGTCTTGGCCATCGCTTTCATCGGTTCGATCTTGCTTCGCATCGCGCGGGTACACCAAGCATCCAAAAACTTTCCCGCCCAGGCAGGATACGTGTACTTCCAAAATTGTTGAAAGTCTTCTTTCATCAAATGGCTGCGGACGCTTTGCAAATTGTATTGCAGCAACTCCTTCAGCCTCACCGTTTGTTTCTCGCTCATATTGGCGGGTCGTTTCAGTAGCAACCACCGGCAGCCTTTGAGCGCCGGTTCGTAGCCGTCGGCCTTGAGCCGCTTGACTTCGCCGGCCCGCACCTTGTCGATCGCCCGGCTCATTTTCTGCACCACATGAAAGCGATCCAGGACATGAATCGCCTGAGGAACCTTCTTGGCAATCACTTTCAAGTACGCTTGCCACATGTCGCTGCACACAAACTGCACCAACAAACAACGCTCCTTGCCCGGGAAACGAAAAAATCGCAACAGCGTTTTGGCCGTGCGGTCGGGTCCAATCCACAACAAGCGTTTGCGGCCTTCATCAATTTGATAAACCAGCGTTTGATACTTGTGGCCCTTCTTCCATTGCACTTCATCGACACCAATGGATTCAATGCTGCTTAAGTCCCGCCGCTGCAGGCCCCGCGAAACCGCGTGTTTTACCGAATTGTAAACGTGATCCCAGCTCACCGCAAAACAGCCCGCGACTTCACCCGATTGAAGATAGTCTTGAAGTGCATCTTGAATGGCTCCGGTCAGGGGATAGTTGTGGTAAACCATTCCTAACCGATTGACGTTCAAGATGCATTAGCCCTCATCGGTTGAAAAACCGTTTATACTAATCTCGCTTGTTGAAACGGAGCTTGTTGAAACGGAGCTTGTTGAAACGGAGTTGGGCTCTGCTGAGGAGCAACCCAACAAGGGATCAGCAAGTGAGGGTGGAAGTATTCCACGACGGTCGAAGTCATGCGATTGCATGGCTTCGACTTCTTCAAAATACTTTTATCCTCCCGTGCCTTAAAAAACCTCCGGCCTGAATTGTTCACCCACAGATTCTTCTATAGAGCCTGAAAATGAGCGATCCCGACTTCGTAGGGGACCTTCGCTTCAGTAAGCTGTTTTTCCGTTTTTCCAAAGCTGCTGATTTCGGGGCTGGTGTATATACCAGAGGGAATTTCGGATGCCATCGAGCAATCAGGTCGTTGTTCAATATCCGGTTGGCCGCCGCCCGGCCCTGCGTGTGGGCCGCGCTGGCAAGAGAAGGAAATCCGACCACGTCGCCGACCGCGTAAATTGTATTGACCTTCGTGCGGAAACATTCATCGACCTCCAGATAACCGCGGCTATCCGGCTGTAGCCCGACTTTGTCCCATCAACTGAAATGGTCCCGTCATCGACAAACAGGGCATGTCCCGAGACTACTTCGACATTATTATTGCGGGTATAGAATTTGCGGCGCATCTCGACCTGAGCATCGATAATCCGCTGCGCGGACAAACCCATCGCCTTGACCGTCGGACGCGCTTTTGTTCCGGAGGCGACGATCAGCGGGTGATTCAGCGCCTCGCCTGCCTGGAAGATCGCTGTCCGCAGCGCCTTGCTCGGAATCGTCCCCCAGTGCGTACAGCCGCCGCCAACCTTTTCATACTTCTCGACCATCAGAACGTTCATGCCCGATTTGGCCAGCTGCATTGCAGCTCCCTCGCCACCGGGCCCTGATCCGATTACCACTACATCCGCGCTGCGTTCCATCTATTTCCGTGCCTCCTCTTAGACCCCGGCGTCAGACAAATTCTCAATCACGAAACTTGTACGCCCGAATTGTCGCATGGCGCCCGATTTCGGGCAACGCGTAGATCGGTTGATCAAGAATCGGAGTGCCCAAGACGAATCTGGCCCGGTTCAAAACCTGTCGCCCCGTCCTAGGAAATCGAATAGCGGATCCTGCTCACCCTCAAGCATTCCCACCAGGCGTTGACCGATCACCGGCGCAAACTTGAACCCGTGTCCGGACAGCCCCGCAGCGCAAACGACATTGTCGAATGCCGCATTATCACGATCGGGAACATGATCAATAACAAAGTGCTCGTCGAGTGTTTTCGTATACATGCACTGACTGAAACGCACCATTCGTCGCCGTGTGTGATGAAAATGGTCATCGATAAACTGCTCGACGCGTTCCAGTTCCGCCCCGTCGAGCGTCCGGTCCAACTGCAACGGATCATCAACGGGCGAGCCACCGCCATGCTCCGCCACTTTCATTCCCAAATGATCAATCTCAGGAAAACCATAGAAAATCCCGTTGGCGTTTTCCACCAGAAAACAGGGGAACCGATTGCCGACCTTCATGTCAATCCGGTCAAGCTGAAACCACTGCTGCTGTTTTCGTAGTACCTGCAAATGGGACGCCAATCCGGGCAACAGGGAATCGCTCCACGCTCCGGCTCCAATGATCAAACGGTTGCACCGAAGCGATTCGCCAACGCCGGGGCTGCCTAGGCCGTTCCCGCCGGACATGACGTCCACGCGGATCGTCCCGTTGTCTTCAACCGACCATCCGCTGACCAAGGTGTCGGTCCGAATTGAAGCACCGGCCTTCAACGCTCGTTGCACCCAGGCGGCCACACATCGCTCGACACGAAGATATCCAGCTTCTTTTTCATACATGCCAACATGGGAGTCGTTGACCTTGAGAACCGGAAACTTCTCCATGATTTCAGACGGGGATAGAACGTCAGCCGAGAGCCCGTGTAAGTTTACGCTTTCGTTGATCCCGCTGATCACATCGCCGCCAGGGTCACCTATTTGCAGTAATCCGGTGCGATTAATCAGATTCTGCGAGTTTTCTGCCTGGATTTCATCCCACATCGCGAATGAAGTTTTAGCCAGCGGTACGTAGTTCGGATGTTCAAAGTAGGCAGTCCGGATAATCCGGGTCTGGCCATGAGAGCTACCAAACGAATGAGCTGCACCGAATTGATCGATTCCCAGAACATTCCAGCCCTTTTTCGCAGCAAAGTACATTGCCGGACTGCCAACACCGCCAATTCCCAATACGATACAATCGAGCTTCATCGTGCCTGCATTCATTTTTTTTGACGCGATGCCGATGGAGTGACTTTTGCTCGTTCCAGCACCGGCTGAGCGAATTATTTGTGAACAAGAAGAATCGAGCTTACCGTAAAAGCCTGTCGCGATCAAAAGCTCCGGAAACTTCGAGTTGACGGAACATTCGAGTCGACAGACCCCGGCGATTTGAAATCGCCTGACACAATATTTCCGGTCGCCGACCGGTTTCAGGGCCCCCACATTGGTTCGGGGCATTTCACTTTTTGATTGGAGTTTGAGATGAAATTTTTTAAAGCTGCGTTTGCTGTTTTTGCAATCGCAAGCCTGATCGCCGTTGCCGGATGTGCCGGAGATGCGGACACAACCGGGGACACTGACAACACTGACAACACTGAAGAAACAACAGACGACAGCTAGTCGTTTTGGAAAACACAGGTCCTAAACCAAGAACTCCCCTCGGGCTCTTCTTGTGCTGACCTGTATTAGCGGTCGCAACACTCGAGTTGCCACAATCAAAGTCATATTGACTGAAATCCGGCGTCCCCGGTTCCATATAGCAAACCAAGGCAGCCTGCGCCGTGCAGGTTGCCTTTTTTCACGCGTTTGGCGCATCGTCCGCAATTAAAATTGACGTGTGGAATGTTCTGACATAGATTCTCGCCAATGCCTGAACGGCAGCCCTCTCTTGAGGATCATCCCTGGCTTTCTCCCGCCAAACGAACTTGAAATACACACTGGACCCCCCCTGCAAAATAAGAGCAGCCATGGCTGAATATCGATCATGTCGAGTCTCAAATCCAGCGCAGAAAATACTACCTTCTTTCTGGGCGGCCAGCCTGTTCACAGTTGTTTTTTGCCTTTCATGCGGATGCTTGAATTTTCTTTTCACGCAGAAATACTGGCATCCGGACCTGGGCATCATTGATTCGAAACTTCACGGATTCAGCGATCACGAGAGGGAATTCAACTTAATCGTCGTGGGTCCGAGCCACCTTGATTTCGGATTCAATCCGCTTGTGTTCGACGAAGTATTGACCGGATTGGGTCATGACATCAGGTCCTACTGAGGCTTTGAGTGTTCCCGAACGCGGATTTATTGTCAGGCGCGCTTTGGATGCTGCTCCCATTCAAATCGAATACGTGATGATGGAATGCGAACTCCGTGCGACACCCACTTTTGAAAACATGCTTCATGCACGGATTCGTTTCTTTTCCTCTTACGAGTACGTTCAAAGCAGACTGGATACAAAGTTCTATTCCAACCGAACTCTGACACAGCGCTATGGTCCGAGCGCATTCATCATTGCGGCGCTGATCACCAATAATTTGAATCTCGGGGTCGGCGCGGACCTGTTGCTTCCGGACGTAAATACGATTGGCGACGACGGCGTGGAATCCCACCACGATGAATTTGGCTGGCAACTGAACAAGGAACGCCAACTCCATCGAAACCCTGCCAGAATCAATGTGGCCCTTCAGCGAGCTTCAACGAATGACGGAGGTGAAAAATCAAGAAAACTCACTCGAAAAGAAGGGGCGGCAATACTTCGAGATATTGATTTCGTCATCCAACAGGGCAGTACGCCTATTGTTGTGTTTCCCCCTGTGACTTCAGGAGTTCACGAAGACTACGCGATTCAGGACTTTATTGCCGAAAATCGACAGGGCGTCATACAGCTCGACTTCACGCCCCGAAGCGCCGATTGGAATCTATTTACCAGGTCTGACTGCTGGCTCGACGCCAATCATCTCGACGAAAAGGGCGCCGGTATTTTTTCCAAAGCGGTCGGCGAAAGACTTGCTGATGCAATAAACAAGAGAAGAACTGAAGCTGCAAACCAATGATTTTCACTGAGCTCAAGTTTTTTATCTTTTTCGCGATTGTCTTTGCGCTGTATTGGGCGGTGACCGGCAATCGATTCCGGAAAATACTCCTGCTAATCGCCAGCTATGGATTTTACGCCGCGTGGGACTATCGGTTTCTGTCGTTGATTGTCCTGTCGACGGTCACTGACTACATCGTGGGCCTCAGATTAGCCAACAAAGAAACACAGAACAGAAAACTCTGGCTCCTTGCGAGTCTGGTTCTAAACCTCGGACTACTCGCGATTTTCAAATACTTCAATTTTTTCGTCGACTCGCTCAATCAAACGCTAACAGCCGCCGGAATTGAAGGGCAGCTTCGTTCGTTGTAGATCGTCCTGCCAGTTGGAATCAGTTTCTACACTTTTCAGACGTTGAGCTATACGATTGATGTATACCGGGGAAAAATCAGCCCGACCAGAAATTTTTTGGACTTTTCTCTCTTCGTCTCATTCTTCCCCCAACTGGTTGCAGGACCAATTGTCAGAGCCTCCGATTTTCTGGAGCAACTCAACACAAAACGGACACTGTCCGATGTCGATTTCCGGTGGTGCCTTGTCCTGTTTCTTTGCGGGTTCGTCAAAAAAGCCTGTATCTCTGACAACCTCTCGCCATTTGTCGACAGCTTTTATGCAAACCCGACCTTGTATGACATTTCAAGCGTCTACTGCTGCGTCCTACTCTATTCGATTCAAATCTACTGTGATTTTTCCGGCTATAGCGACATGGCAATCGCAACTGCGGGGCTGCTGGGATATCGTCTTCGGGAAAATTTTGCATTTCCGTACCTCGCCGGGAACATCACCGACTTCTGGCGCAGATGGCATATGAGCCTGTCAACGTGGCTTCGTGACTATTTATATATCCCGCTTGGTGGAAACAAAGGCGGACACTGGTCTGCGAAGAAAAATCTAATGATCACAATGCTCCTTGGAGGATTGTGGCATGGTGCATCCTGGAACTTCGTATTGTGGGGTGGTTTGCACGGACTTGCTCTGGTCGTTCACAAAATTTTCAGTCAGGCAACCGGGAGTTTCAAATCTACTTTTACCACCGGGTTTATCGGCTGGATATTAACATTCGCATTCGTATCAGTGACCTGGGTTCCCTTCCGTGCGCACGCGCTCGGTGACACCACCTGGATCGTTTCCGCTCTGGCCGGATTGACCGATACAGGCAACAGTCAAATCTCGGAATCGTCCTGGATATTGTGGTGCATCATTGCTGCATTACTCGTATTCCACTGGGCATCCAGCAGGGACCTTCTAACCTCGTTTTGGCAAAAAGCTAACTGGGCGGGCTTCACAGCCGGCTACGCCGTTGCCTGGTCGGTCGCTTTGTTTTTTCGCTCGATGTCTACAACGCCGTTTATCTACTTTCAGTTCTGAACCGGCGTGGATGTGCGGGCACATCAATTTCAAGAATTCGACAAAGTTTTCCTGTCGTCGTTAGCGGTTTGCGGCCTTCCTTAAACTCGACCTACGGGCATGATCGGCACACATCAAAATCCCTGGCTCCTCATTTTCCCGCATTCGGGACCGCGTTTTTCGCAGGGAATGCAATTCAAGATTGACGCAGGGAATGTTTCGGCATAGATTCGAGTACATGAGAACTTTCGCACCACTTACATCCTTCACAGCGTTACGCTCACAAACATCTGTTCCTCGGGGAATCTTTGTTCTTACTGACATTGTGATTGTGCTACTACTGATTGTGCTGATTCCATACTCTGGAATGGCGTGAGTTCTCTTTTTTGATCAGAAACTCAAAGCCGTTCCTTTCAGGAGCGGCTTTTTTTTGGTCGATACAGCAGCTGATCAATCAGAACGATTGATAGAAACCGGAAGCAACAGGACAAGTGGAAGCAAAATGCGAAGCGATGCAATCAAACGAGGATTCGACCGTGCACCTGCACGTTCCATGTTGCGGGCGACGGGTCTGAGTGATGCCGACTTCAAGAAACCCTTCATCGGAGTCGCCAATACCTGGTCCGAGGTTACGCCCTGCAATATCCATCTGCGTGAAACAGCGGCAAGAATCAAAGAATCGATTCGTGCGGCTGGAGGCGTGCCATTCGAGTTCAATTCGATCGTTGTTTCCGACGGAATCTCGATGGGAACCGAAGGGATGAAATGCTCGCTGGTCAGCCGGGAGCTGACGGCCGATTCGATCGAACTTGCCGTCACCGGTCATCAACTCGATGCAGTCGTTGCAATTTCGGGCTGTGATAAAACTGTCGCCGGAACCGTTCAGGGACTCGCGCGGCTGGACCTGCCGTCATTGATGGTCTACGGGGGATCGATTGATCCGGGCGGAGAACAAAACGACCTTTCGATTCAGGACGTTTTCGAAGCGGTCGGAGCGCATGCGCGCAAGACGATTGACGATGACGAACTCAACCGGATCGAAAGGGAAGCCTGCCCCGGATCAGGCGCATGTGGTGGACAGTTCACGGCCAACACGATGTCGACGGCGGCAACTTTGCTCGGAATCTCGCCAATGGTCAATGGAGTCCCCGCGAACGATCCGGGCCGTTTCGAGCAGCTGGCGGAAATCGGTCCGATGATCATGGATCTGCTCAACTCGCAAACGACGGCTCGCAAGATCATCACCCGTGAGTCAGTCGAAAACGCCATCGCCTCTGTGATCGCCACCGGAGGATCGACGAACGCGGTTCTGCATCTGATTGCGATCGCCCGCGAAGCTCGACTCGATGTCACGATCGACGACTTTGACCGGATCAGCCGCAATGTTCCCGTGCTGTCCGATTTGAAACCGACCGGCCGCTTCCTGTCCAAAGATCTACACGACGCGGGCGGTATCGCTGTGATCGCTGCGCGACTGAAACAGCTCGGCCAGCTAAACGACCAACCGACAGTTTGCGGAAAGACGATTTTCGTCTGTTCGGACGAAGCTAAAGAAACCGAAGGGCAGCAAGTCGTCCGCGCTGCAGACAACCCGATCAAATCGAGCGGGCATCTCGCAATCCTCCGCGGATCGCTTGCGCCCGAAGGCTGCGTGATGAAACTTCCTCCCGCCAAAATAAATACGTTTACCGGCCCGGCCCGAGTGTTCGAGTGCGAAGAGGACTGCTTCAACGAGATCATGAACGACCGGATCAATCCGGGCGAGGTGATTGTGATCCGCAATGAAGGCCCCTCCGGCGGTCCCGGGATGCGTGAGATGCTGGCCGTCAGTGCCGCGATTATCGGAGCCGGTCTTGGCGCGGATGTCGCGTTGATTACTGACGGACGGTTCAGTGGCGCAACGCACGGCATGATGATCGGACACGTTGCACCCGAAGCGGCTCGTGGCGGACCGATCGCCCTCGTCCGCAACGGCGACGAGATCACGATTAATGTTCCCGATCGAACGCTCAGCGTCGCAGCTGATCTCGAATCGCGCCGCGCTGGCTGGAAGACTCCGCCGCCTCGTTACTCGCAGGGCGTTCTCGCCCGCTATGCCCGAAATGTTTCATCAGCGTCCCTGGGGGCAACAACGTGCCCCATCGAGTAATCATCGCGCTCAACTTCTACTTCAACTAAATATTGATCCCGTGATTTGCTCGGTATTGAGCATGCAACCTTGGCGATCGCAATACGGCTAATCTCGACCACTCCAATCATCAAAACCAAACACAAATCCGCTCCCGAAACTACGTACAGGAAAAACGTCATGTCGATCCCGGCACTCAAAACGGACAATGAAACCAACGCTCAGACGACAGAACGAATCGCCGGCTGTGAAGCAGTCGTTCGCTGCCTGATCGCTGAAGGCGTCGATCTGCTGTACGGCTATCCGGGCGGCGCGATCATGCCGGTCTATGATGAACTCTATAAATACAAAGACCAGCTACAGCATGTTCTGGTACGCCACGAACAGGGTGCGACCCATGCCGCGCAGGGCTACGCCCGCGCGACCGGGCGGACCGGAGTCTGCATCGCCACATCCGGACCGGGTGCGACCAACCTGGTTACCGGAATCGCAGACGCAATGATCGATTCGACACCGATGGTCTGTATCACCGGCCAGGTCCCCAAAGATTTGCTAGGTTCCGACGCGTTTCAGGAGACCGATGTAATGGGCATCACAATGCCGGTTACCAAATGGAGTTACCAGATCACGGACTCCGCTGAAATCCCCGAGGTCTTCGCAAGAGCATTTTATGTCGCCGCCTCCGGTCGTCCCGGCCCGGTCGTCATCGACATCACAAAAAACGCCCAGTTCAGTGAACTCGATTTTTCCTACCAGCCTTGCGAGCAAATTGAAAGCTACGTGCCGCGTCCGAAACTGGACAATGCAGCGTTGCAGGAAGCTGCTGATTTGATCAACGGTGCCGAACGCCCGTTCGTGCTTTTCGGCCAGGGGGTGATCCTGTCAACCGCAGAGGAGAAGCTCAAAGCATTCGTTGAAAAGACCGGCATCCCGTCGGCGTGGACCATCATGGGACTGTCGGCGCTGGCAACTGATCATCCGCTCAACGTCGGTATGCTCGGAATGCACGGGAACTATGGACCGAACGTGATGACCAACGAATGTGATGTTCTGATTGCGATCGGCATGCGTTTTGACGACCGGGTCACCGGCAATCTTGAAAAATACGCGAAGCAGGCAAAGGTGATTCACATCGAGCTTGATCGCGCCGAACTCAACAAGAATGTTCCGGCTGATGTCGGCATTCTTGGCGACGCCAAAGAGGTCCTGACCGCGTTGCTGCCGATGGTTCGGGAAGAGTCGTACCCCGAATGGCATCAGCGTTTCAAAGACTGTGACAAAATGGAGCTGGAAAAAGTAATCAACGCGGAGTTGCATCCGGGCGACGACAAGATGATCTCAATGGGCGAGGTCATCCGGCATGTCAACGAATTGACGGACGGAGACACGATTGTTGTCACCGATGTCGGACAGCATCAGATGATCGCCTGCCGTTACGCGCACTTCAAACAGACCCGCAGCAACATCACGTCCGGAGGACTGGGCACGATGGGCTTCGGCCTGCCCGCCGCAATCGGAGCAAAAATGGGTGCCCCGGATCGCAATGTGATCGCTGTCGTTGGTGACGGTGGATTCCAGATGACGATCCAGGAGCTTGGAGTCATCCTGCAAAACAACGTGGACGTGAAAATCCTGCTGCTCAACAACGAATTTCTCGGCATGGTCCGGCAATGGCAGCAGATGTTTTTTGAGAGGCGGTACGCCTCGACAGAAATGGTGAATCCGGATTTCCAGATGGTCTGTCGCGGATTCGGTGTCGAATGCGACCGTGTTTCCGAGCGATCAAAGCTGAAAGATGCGGTCGCCTCGATGTTGAACCATGAGGGCGCTTTTTTGCTGGAGGTGCTGGTCGGCAAAGAGAACAACGTCTTTCCAATGGTTCCTGCCGGCGCTGCAGCAGCCGATATACGTTTGGAGTAGCTTACCGTTAATAAAAGAGCCGGTCACAGACAACAAAACGCGAACACTATTTCACGAGCGAAAAAATGAAACAGGATTTTACTATCGTCGTTTTCAGCGCCGACAAATCGGGATTGCTCCACAGGATCACGACCGGATTCACCCGGCGGCATATCAACATCGAAAGCCTGACCGTTTGCAAATGCGAAGTGCCCGGGATCTCCCGCTACACGATTACCGTGCTGTTGGAAGAGGAGCACGTCCGCAAGCTGGTCACTGCGCTGGAGAAACAGATCGACGTCTACACCATCGTCTATTATCCCGAAGACCAGATCGTATTTCAGGAACTTGCTCTGATCAAAGTCGCGACCAAAGACCTTGGTGTGAAACCGGATCAGCGTGTGTTGATGAATCATCACGCACGGGTGATCGCAATCGAACCCGAATACATGGTGGTCGAAAAAGTCGGCACTTCAGAACAGATCGAAGCGCTGTACAACGATCTGAATCAGTATGGCATTCTCGAATTTGTTCAGTCGGGTCGCGTCGCGGTCGCAAAACCGATGCGCGAACTGCAACATATCCTCGATGAGCTTGAAGTCGCGGCCTCGCATTAGAAGTTGGCAAGGACAGCGAGGTCTTCGACCACTTTTCGGAAACCCGCCGCGCTAGCAAGGACGCGGGGTCTTTGACCACGCATCGGGCTTCCAAAACTAGACATACAACTCTCTCAAAAACGAAGGTACAAGAAATGGCTCAGTTAGACTTTGGCGGAACCATCGAAAATGTTGTCACCCGTGACGAATTCCCACTCGACAAAGCACGCGGGGTTTTGAAAGACGAGACCATTGCGGTCATCGGCTATGGCGTTCAAGGCCCCGGCCAGTCGATGAACCTCAAAGACAACGGCTTCAACGTGATCATCGGCCAGCGTCAGGATTCCGCCAGCTGGGACAAAGCGGTTGCCGATGGCTGGGTTCCCGGCGAAACGCTTTTCCCAATCGAACAGGCTGCGGAAAAAGCGACCGTCATCCAGTACCTGCTTTCAGACGCCGGGCAAATTTCCTGCTGGGACACGATCAAGAAACACCTGACTCCGGGCAAAGCTCTCTGTTTCTCTCACGGATTCGGCGTGACCTACAAAGACAAAACCGGGATTGTCCCGCCGGAGGATGTCGATGTGATTCTGGTTGCTCCTAAAGGATCGGGTACGTCTCTGCGGCGTCTGTTTGTTGAAGGCAAGGGCCTCAATTCCAGCTACGCCGTTTTTCAGGACGCAACGGGCCGTGCCAATGATCGCGTGATCGCGCTTGGGATCGGCGTCGGTTCGGGATATCTGTTTGAAACGGATTTCCGCAAGGAAGTTTACTCGGATTTGACGGGCGAGCGGGGAATTCTGATGGGCGCATTGGCCGGAGTCTTCGAAGCTCAATACAACACGCTGCGAAAACACGGTCACTCGCCGTCCGAAGCATTCAACGAAACGGTTGAAGAGCTGACCCAGAGCCTGATGCCTCTGGTTGCCGAAAACGGTATGGACTGGATGTACGCCAACTGCTCGACCACCGCCCAGCGCGGCGCGCTCGACTGGCGGCACAAATTCCGCGACGCCGTCGCTCCGGTTTTCGACGATCTGTACGAGCGGGTTGCGACCGGCGCAGAAGCCGAGCGTGTGATCGAAGCGAATGCTCAGCCCGACTACCGAGAAAAACTCGATGAAGAGCTGCGTGAGATTCGCGATTCGGAAATGTGGCGGGCCGGCGCACAAGTCAGACAGCTACGGCCTGAGCGAGCCTGACCATGTACGAATCACTGCTAACCGAAATCGAACGGGCCGTTCAAACTGTGTATCAGCTGGACGATCCAACGCCGCTGGAACCTTTGCGCCTGCCCGGACCGGACACGGTGAAGGGCGGCGCAGCTTCAAGCATCGCGAATGTTTTTCTCAAACGCGAAGACCGGTCGCGGATTCATTCGTATAAGTGGCGTGGCGCGTTCAACAAAATGTCATGGCTGGTCGAGTCCGGTTTCCGCGGCCCCGTCATCGCCACCAGTGCAGGCAATCATGGACAGGGCGTCGCAGCAGCTGCCTCACGACTCGGTTTGTTTGCAACCGTGTTCATGCCGACGTCGACGCCGCTCTTGAAACAGAAATCTGTTCTGGAACATGGCGGCCCCAATGTTGAAATTGTCCTCGCGGGCGACAACTTTGACGAATCACAGACGCATGCCGCCGCTTTCGCTGAATCAAATGGAGCAACCGTGATCCACCCGTTTGACGATCTTCAAGTGATCGCCGGACAGGCAACCGTCGGAGTTGAGATTCTCGAACAGATGTCTTTGGTGGACAGGATCTATCTGCCGATCGGTGGCGGGGGACTTGCTTCCGGCGTCGCAGCCTGGTGCAAACACAAATCTCCGGCGACAAAGATCATCGGTGTTGAGGTCGAAGGACAGGATTCAATGCGCCAGTCGCTGGCAGCCCAACAACGAATCACGTTGAAAGAAGTCGATCGTTTTTGTGACGGAACTGCAGTCGCGCTGCCGGGCGCAATTACGTTTGAGCTTTGCAAAAGTCTTCTGGACGAGATCGTCACGGTGACCAACGATGAAGTCTGCGCGGCGATTCAGGTCGCATGGGAGGAAAAACGCCTGATCACTGAACCGTCCGGCGCGATTGCCCTGGCTGCTGTGCTTGCCAATCGACCGGCACACGACGAATCAGTGGTGGCCGTTGTGTCCGGATCGAATACGGACTTCCTGACGATCCCGGTAATCGCGCGGCGCAGCCAGATGTCCAAGCCCTCACTCCGCTATTTCCAGTTCGAGATCAGCGAAAACAAAGGCTCATTGATTAATCTGCTCGATCAGTTGATGGACGGAGTCAATATCGTCGATTTCCAATACGGGAAAACGTCTCTCGACACCGCCGCTCCCGTACTGGGATTCAATGCCACTCCGGAAGAGCTGGACCAGTTTGTTGCCCGGCTGAATTCAACAACGATTTCAGCAACCGAAGTCTCCGGGGACCAGACGGTTGCCTATCGGGTGATTCCTTTTCAACCCGGGCTGACCCGTGATCCCTGCTTTCTGCGCGTCGATTTCCCTGATCGCCCCGGAGCCTTGCGCGAGTTGATGCGGCGATCGAGCGGGCTGACGAGCATCTGCTACTTCAACTTTATCGAATCAGGCGAGTCCGAGGGTCACGCTCTGATCGGATTCGAATTCGAGATGCCATCGATGCGGGACCAGTTTTTTGAAGTCCTTAATGAGCTGAACTTTGCACATTCGTTTGTCAATGCGAGCCGGTTGCTGGGCGGGCACCTGCATTTTGAGAATGCATGATTGGCGAACTTGCTCCAAGCAAAACGTATACTTGCTTCACCCTCCCCCTGGGAGCGTCGAGCCTGAGCAAGGGGAGGGTTTGAAATCACAATTGCGCCAAAGTACGCCGGAACAATCTTGAAGCAAGTAGCACTGGGTAACGCCAAACAGCTGATTTTTCCATCTCAATGACGAACTTCATTTGGCTGAAGATTTGTCGAAACAGCGTTCCGTCCTCTCGCTCAGTAGTTCGGCGTCGGGGGGCGATACTCTTCCGGATCGATCGTCTTGAACCAGTCGATCGTTTTCTGCAATCCCTCACGAAGCGGAACCTTCGGCTCCCAGTCGAGGTGTTTTTTTGCCAGCGTAATATCGGGCTGGCGGCGTGTCGGATCATCAGGTGGAAGCGGCTTGTAAACCAACTTTGATTTACTGCCGGCAAGTTCAATGGTCAACTCAGCCAGTTCTTTGATCGTGTACTCGCCCGGATTTCCGATATTGACCGGCCCGGTGATCTCACCGGGTGTATTCATCAATCGAATAAAGCCCTCGACAAGATCATCGCGATAACAGAACGAGCGGGTTTGCGAGCCGTCGCCGAAAATCGTAATGTCCTCACCCGCCAGAGCTTGACGGATAAAGTTGCTGACCACGCGACCGTCGAACGGGTGCATGCGCGGACCGTATGTATTGAAAATCCGGCAGACCTTGATCCGCAGTTTGTGCATCCGGTGATAGTCCAGAAACAATGTCTCGGCCGCACGTTTGCCTTCGTCGTAACAAGCGCGGACTCCGATCGGGTTCACACAACCGCGATAGGATTCGGGTTGCGGATGAACTTCCGGATCGCCGTAGACTTCACTGGTCGATGCCTGAAAAATTTTCGCATTGCAGCGTTTAGCGAGGCCGAGAAGATTGATCGAGCCCTGCACCGACGTCTTCATCGTTTTGATCGGGTTGTATTGATAATGACCGGGAGCTGCAGGGCAGGCGAGGTTGTAGACCTCATCGACTTCCAGGTGAATCGGATGAATGATGTCGTGCCGAATCAACTCGAAATTCGTTTTGTCAAGCAGATGGGCAACATTGAGCTTCTGACTCGTGAAAAAATTGTCGAGGCAGATCACATCGTGTCCCTCACTCACAAGTCGTTCACAAAGATGCGATCCGAGAAATCCAGCGCCGCCGGTGACGAGGATCCGCTGTTTGTACGATGACACTATCTGCTCCGGTTCAACTTTTGCACTCGACTCAGTTAATTCAGCATCCGTAACGTGGGCCTGGAACACGGGAGTTAACGCGGTGTTCCGTACGGTCGGTGCTCAAATCCAGCAGGCCAGTATAGATGTACGCTTTAATGGGAAATAGCCGAATATCGACGACAATCTGATTCAAATTCAGCCTTGACGGTCACAACTGATATGGAATCAAAATCTTCGCAACAAGTCAAAATCTTCGCAACAAGAACGAGTTCCATCAGGCCGATTCAGAAACCAACCATCGCAGCCGTTACTGCAAGTGCTGTTCTTTACGACCAACGTGAGCCAATCGACGACCTCACGGTGAACATCTGCTAGGATGACAGTTCGGTCTTCAAGAAAAACCACGCGTGTGTTATGACGTGCCAACCCCGTGCACTTCAACCGTCCGCGCGCCGATTGCCCGCATCACCCTGCAGCAGCAAAGACCAGTCAACTGAAAACGCTCGAACGCAGACTTGGACTCGGCGCAGTCGTCGCCATCAGCATCAGCGCCATGCTGGGTAGCGGAATTTTCGTGCTGCCCGGACTGGCCGCAGCCAAAACCGGGCCGATGGTCTGGCTGGCGTATCTGGTCGCCGGTCTGACCGTTCTGCCAGCGGCTCTGTCGAAGTCGGAACTTGCGACAGCGATGCCGACATCGGGCGGAACCTATGTCTATCTTGAGCGCACGTTTGGACCGTTGGCCGGAACGATCTCCGGCATCGGGCTTTGGCTGTCACTGCTCCTAAAAAGCGCGTTTGCACTGGTTGGTTTCGGCGCCTACCTGTCTGTCCTGGTTGGAATCAGGCTGACGCCGGCTGAACTCCGGCCGATCGCGCTGGTGTTGCTAGTCGCCATTACTCTTCTGAATATTTCAGGCGTGAGCGTCATTAGCAAACTGCAGAAGTTCATTATCTCGGGTGTTCTGATCGCGCTGGTGATTCTGGCGATTGCCGGTATCCGCACGACAAACATTGCTCATCTTAACGATGGTTTTTCGCACGGTTATTCCGGGTTTATTGCAGCCGCAGCTTTTGTCTACGTTTCCTACGCGGGAGTGACTAAAGTCGCAGCAATTGCGGAAGAAGTAAAAAACCCTGATCGCAATCTGCCGCTGGGCATTCTGATCTCGTGGCTGACGGTGATGTTGATCTACGTCGTGATTGTTTTCGTGCTCGTCACAAATGTGCCAATGGAACAGCTGACCGGCGAAGGCAAAACCGGGCCATTGACAGGCGACGGCGCAAAAGCGTATCCCGACCTGCATCCGATCTACACACTCGCAACGATCATCGGCGGCAAGACCGCCGGAACAGTCGCTGCCGTATTTGCGGTGGTCACCATGGTTTCGATGGCCGTCGCTGGGTTGCTGGCCGCGTCTCGATTCCCGTTCGCGATGAGTCGTGACCAGCTGTTACCCGCTTCGATCAAGACGATCAACTCAACTTTCAAGACTCCAGTCAACAGCATCCTGTTAACCGCACTCGTGATGGCAGTCAGCATCATTTTTCTGCCGGTCGAGCAAATTGCGAAACTCGCCAGCGCGTTCATGATCCTCGCGTTTATGTTTGTTTGCGCGACGGTGATTATTCTGCGGGAAAATGCGGGGGGATGGTACAAGCCCGGTTTCCGATCTCCTTTCTACCCGTGGATTCAGCTGTTCGGATTTGCCAGCGGCATCGTCCTGCTGATCGCGATGGGGCCGACCAGCGGAATTGCTATCGGCTGTGTCGTTGCTGTCGGTGCAGTCTCGTACTTCGGCTATGGAAAAAAGCGAACGTCGCGGCGCGGAGTTGTCGGCAGAATGGGAAAGCGGCGTGACCTCGTTAGTGGGGACAACGCCAGCGAACAGGTCATGGAAGCTCTCGATGCTGTATCGGAATCCGAACATAATCCGGATTTCAGAGCCGAAAACCGCGAAAACGTTGACACTGAAACCAGTCTGGAAAATCGTCTGCAACACGGACCTGCCCAGCAAGCCGCCGTCGTCGTGCCGCTGTTCGGATCCGAACGTTCGCCGGAGACACTCGTTGAGATGGGTGCATCTCTTGCGCACGGTCGCAAGCTGGAAGTGCTGCTGATCACCAATGTTCCTGAACAGGTTCAGCTAGCCGACGCCATGGATGAAGACCAGCATTCAGTCGCTCTGCGGAGGCGGATTCATACGATGGCGGAAGTCGAGAACGTTCAGCTGCTTTATGAAGAAACCGTGACTCGAGACGTCGTGAATACGATTCACGAAGTCGCACAGCGCCTTGACTGCGAATGGGTGGTCATGGAGTCAGCAGGTCGCCGCCGGTTCGGCATGTCAATGCAAAATCCGCTTGGCTGGCTGCAGGACCACTTGAACTGCAACCTCGCGGTATTCAAAGACGAAGGGATCCGTTATATCCGCGAGATCCTGGTATTCGCTGAACCGGGCCCGCATGATTCGCTGGTCGTGGCCACCGCAGATCATCTGGCACTGGTCTACAAAGCCCAGTTGAACTTCATCTGTTTTGTTCCTGACGGCAGCGATTCTCCAAGCGCACAGGCCCGTGCGGACTATATCGATCAACTGCGCGACTTGTGCGTCAGTCCGACCAAAGCGGTTGTTCTTGGCGGGGCCGGCGAACTGGACGCAATACAACAGGCGTCATCAGCCTACGACCTGATGATCATGGGTGCTGCACCGAACCGGACGCTTGCCGGCCGTTTGCTCGGAACGGCAAAGGACCGGCTGACGCGCGATGCCGAATGCAGCGTGCTCTGGCTCAAGACACCGGCAGCCCACACGCACGAAGCATTCGACATCGAGCATCTGCCGGTTGAAAAAGAGTTCGACCTCGGCAGCTTTGTCGACGAAAAACTGATCCGTGCGAAACTGGAGATTGGCAAGAAAGAAGATCTGTTTCGATTCGCAACTGAATTACTTGTCTCGCATTATCCGGACATCAGCCCGATCGTCATCAGGTCCGCGCTTTGGGAACGGGAACAGCTACAGAACACGTTTGTCGGAAACGGCCTGGCGATGCCGCACGCGACTCTTGCCCAGGCAGGTAGCACCGATTCGACGGTCGCAATTCTGACCACGGCGATTCCGATCGATTACGGCCGCGACGAGAAAGCAGAGGTCTTTATTTTCACGACCGGTTCACCCAACCAGCGGCAGGATCACTTGAAGATCCTTGCCGAACTTTCCCGGCTCTGTTTGAAGACCGACTTCCTTGAGCAAACGAAAAACGCCACGACTAGTGAGAAAATCCTCGAAGCATTCGATTGTTGCCTGAAAGAATCGCACACCGGCCACTAATGGTTTGCGTTCTGCGACAAACACAAGGACGGAACGAGGGTGGGCCCGGAACCGAGTCTCGACTTGTTAGAGAAGAGCGAGAAAAGCGGACAGAGAGGGATTCGAACCCCCGGATGAGTTACCCCATCGCCGGTTTTCAAATCCAGCTTTACACGAGAAAAAACGCGGTTTTTGCATTCCACTGATTACATTAATTCCATTGTTTTCATTGAGCTGGACACGTTTGCTGACCAGTTTAGTGACGAAAGCAGAATGCTCCATTTTTCCAAACAATCCGTTCACGAATTAGACATTCGCCGATGCCACCGACACTCCGAAACGACAAATCGACTCTGCGGAAAAATTTTCGGTCGATGAAAAACCGGAACCCAATGCCAAGACTGAGTCTAAACTAAGAAATGAAGCCTTATCACCTGTTGGCGGTTTCAGAGATAACGACGCAAATAATCGTCTGAATAGTCGATTTCAAGTTCCATCCAAATCGGCAGGTGGTCTGAAATCTCAAACGTCGCCCAATTTTTGTAGGATTTCGTCCAATCGGCATAAGGCTCTTTGCCATGCGCGATTCGGATTTTCTCCACTTTCTTGTCATAGTGTTTTAGAATTTCAGCTGCCGTGAGGCGAGCTTTGCCATCTGCAATGTCTTTCGCTGTCAATTCAGGCGCGTCATGCTTTGGATGCGGCCCAAAAACAGCGTGACGCCAGTCAAATTTCCCGTGTCGTAGGAGGCGGGTTTTGCGTCCAGCTTTACCTTTTTCGATAAACGCCATTTGGTCGAACCATCTGTTGCCGCCCATATTCGTCGGCCCAAAATATGGAACCGTCATTTTCGAGTCCCTTAGCGCCTGCATAACCTCGTCATCTTTTTTCTCGATGTTCATATCACCCAGAAAAACATGCACTTGGTCTTCTGACTTTGCCCGTTTGACCAATGCACTTGCAACGGCCTTGATCTCTGCTGCGCGTAATGCCAGATCGTCTCCAAATATGATATGGGCAGAGCAAAGTGAAAACTTAAACCATCCGGCCTGAAACGAAGCAAAGAATGGCGAACGTGCTACCTGTTCACCCGCAATCAATCCTTCTTTGGGCAAAACAACCTCACCTATCAGATTGCGGAAGAAAACACGTTTTGTGTTATACACGAAGGCCATGCGCTCATTGTTGCCACCCTTGTGCGTGGAAACATCCGACACAAAAAAATCCCAGTCAGCGGAATGTGTCAACGACATTGAGACAACTTTTTTTACATTTAGTTCTCACTCATTGCATCGTTGAAATTTTGTTCAGTTGCACTCGGGATTTTTTTTGGCATGACTCGGGTGTTCAAAGGTATTGTTGTCGGTAGCATACTTTTGTCCGGTGAAACAGAAGCTGGCTCTGCGGGGACGCAACCAGTTGAGGGATAGCCGGATCGAGGATGTTCCACGAACCAATGATTAGTGAGTTGGGCTGACGATCTTTCTTGATGGTTTCAAACAAATCGTGTCGCAAAGTTAAAAGTCGGGAAGAAATCCAAGCAGATTTGTTTTTGTAGTCCGAGTCGCCTTCGTACTTTTTAAGGCTCTATAGAAGAATCTGTGGGTGAACAATTCCGGCCGGAGGTTTTTTAAGGCACGGGAGGATAAAAGTATTTTGAAGAAGTCGAAGCCATGCAATCGCATGACTTCGACCGTCGTGGAATACTTCCACCCTCACTTGCTGATCCCTTGTTGGGTTGCTCCTCAGCAGAGCCCAACTCCGTTTCAACAAGCTCCGTTTCAACAAGCGAGATTAGTATAAACGGTTTTTCAACCGATGAGGGCTAATGCATCTTGAACGTCAATCGGTTAGGAATGGTTTACCACAACTATCCCCTGACCGGAGCCATTCAAGATGCACTTCAAGACTATCTTCAATCGGGTGAAGTCGCGGGCTGTTTTGCGGTGAGCTGGGATCACGTTTACAATTCGGTAAAACACGCGGTTTCGTGGGGCCTGCAGCGGCGGGACTTAAGCAGCATTGAATCCATTGGTGTCGATGAAGTGCAATGGAAGAAGGGCCACAAGTATCAAACGCTGGTTTATCAAATTGATGAAGGCCGCAAACGCTTGTTGTGGATTGGACCCGACCGCACGGCCAAAACGCTGTTGCGATTTTTTCGTTTCCCGGGCAAGGAGCGTTGTTTGTTGGTGCAGTTTGTGTGCAGCGACATGTGGCAAGCGTACTTGAAAGTGATTGCCAAGAAGGTTCCTCAGGCGATTCATGTCCTGGATCGCTTTCATGTGATGCAGAAAATGAGCCGGGCGATCGACAAGGTGCGGGCCGGCGAAGTCAAGCGGCTCAAGGCCGACGGCTACGAACCGGCGCTCAAAGGCTGCCGGTGGTTGCTACTGAAACGACCCGCCAATATGAGCGAGAAACAAACGGTGAGGCTGAAGGAGTTGCTGCAATACAATTTGCAAAGCGTCCGCAGCCATTTGATGAAAGAAGACTTTCAACAATTTTGGAAGTACACGTATCCTGCCCGGGCGGGAAAGTTTTTGGATGCTTGGTGTACCCGCGCGATGCGAAGCAAGATCGAACCGATGAAAGCGATGGCCAAGACGCTCCGCAGCAAACGGGAGCTATTGCTCAACTGGTTTCGCGCTGGCGGGAGTCTTTCGTCGGGAGTCGTCGAGGGATTCAACAACAAATTAAAACTGATCACCAGAAAATCCTACGGATTTCGCACCCAAGAAGCTTACGAAACCGCGCTATATCACAACCTGGGGAATCTGCCTGAACCGGAATTCACCCACAGATTCTTCCAGGGAGGCTTTTTTATAGTCAGTCAATAGTCAGGCGAATTTTGTTATCGCAATCGATGCCAATTTGCATTGCGCGATGATCCTGGTTATCCGCCCGTGCCGGTGCCCAACTCAGGGTAGAACGACTGTTCGAGAGGCGGTTGTGGAACGCCGGGCATGGTCTGTCCTGCTGGCTGGAGAAGGTTGTTGCCCGGTTGAACCGGATCGGGCATCCGGTGTTCGCTTCCAACTGGCGTAGGAAATTCCTGATAGCCCTGCCCTTCAACGTAGTTTTGATAGGGGCCGGCAGATGAAACTGTTCCGGGATGCTGACCGTAGTGACCGTCAGAGTACGGTTGTTCATTCGGATGATAGTGGGGGGCCGTTTCTCCATCATAGTTCGGATGGGTCAATTCGGGCTCATGAACAGTCCAGACGTAATCACAGCCGGGGCACTTGTAGGTATGCGTCTTCAAGACATTGATCGTCCGTGTCTTGCTCGTTGACGGGCAGCATTTCTGCCATGGCAACCTGACTGTAGGAATGCAAATCAACTTTTGCTCCACCTTGAAGCAACTCCGTTCTTGCTCTTCCGGTTTCGCCTCCAGTTGGCAGCAATCGTTCTGGCACTTCGGACATCTCCGGCAGTTGCGAAGTCGACAACTGCGTTCGCGGCATTGACCACAACTCTGATCACAACTCTGACAACCGCAATCCGGTTGCCCGCAATTGGATTGAGCACAGCCACAATCTGAGTCGCATCCGCCCTGGCAGCCGGCACGTTTGAAAATTTGCGCCGAAGCGGTTTCTGTTGATAAGACTCCGCATGAGAGCATCAATAGTGCTGCGCTTAGGATGAGCAGTCTTCGGGACATTCCGGCCATATCAACCATTCCAAAAAATAGATTCCGTTTTGCACTTGGCATTTCGTTCATCATCGTGTCGTAGTTTGTTGTTTACTGTGAATATGTCAGCGCACTGCTGGATCGACGAGTGTTGTTTTCCAGAGCATGCGAACGCTGACTAGAAATCAACCATCAGTCGCATCCCGAAGACCTGATAGTCGCCGAATCCGGCCGCTCCGCGGTCGATATCGCCGATGATGTGATTGAACTGGAGTCGTGAGTAGGGATTGAACCACCAGTTAAAACCGTTGGTCAGCGATCGCACCTCTCCGCCGACAATATTTTCGTCTGTAAGATCGGCCCATGAATACCGGCTGACCACCTGAATTGCTCCCAATCCGCGACGGACGTTGCAATCACAGTCGCGAACCGTAAAGAAGTTTTCAAACGGTCTTACTCGTCCGAGCGTACCCCTTTTACGATCCCATGGCGTGTGCTCGCCCGTCAGGAAATAGCCGATCTGGACATATCCTCCATCGAACTCCGCACCGTTTCCAAATGCGGCGTCCCGGTCGACATTGGCTCGCATGTATTCACCGGTGAATTGAAATGCACCGACATTGATAACGCTTTCGAGACCAATCAGGCTGTTGTGATCCGCACCGGCGATCGTTCCGGTATCCAGCCATTGGTTGGTTGTTCGCGCTTCGGGGCGCGTGCGATAGCGTGCCGCATTGTTAGCACCGCCGCCGTCAGGGTTACCAACGGATCCGGAAACAGCGAAGTGAGCATAGCCTCTTCCGCCCGAACAATCGTCGTACCAGGGAGTGAACGCGACACGTCCGGCGAGCTCGGGCTGGTAATGATCCCCGACATACTGGCCGATGTTCTGAGTCAACACCTGGTTCCACAATCCGTAGCGCCAGTTAACACGCTGGTCTTCGGTGTAGCCGATTGACGAAATTCCAAGCCGCCGCGAGTCCTGATTGAATGCCTCGACAATTAACGGTCGTTCAAGGAACAGGTTGTAGCGACTGCTGTTCAAGTGGTCCAGCCCGTAGGGTCGCTTGTGATTGCCGACAATCACAGTGTTGAAACGCGGACGATGTTTGAAAGTAATATATGCATCGCGATACGAACTGCCGCCTCCCGCAAACTCCGCTTCCAGTTTGTAGCCGATATTGTCATTGAGATCACCCTTGACGCCGAGTCGAAGCCGTCGGAATTGAAAACGATCCTGAGGATTTCCGCCTTCTAGTGGAAACACAGTGTCGTCAACATCCGGAAAGGACCAGTAGTCATAGTGAATCCGTCCGAAGAAGTTCATCTTCGGGCCATTGTGACTGTGGTAGATCAAGCCCGGCAGGGTTCCATCGAGGTCGTTTATCGATTCCTGCTGGTACTCGTAGCCAGTTTCGAGTTTCGCGATCCGTTCTTCGAACTCTTCCAGATCCGCATCGCCATCATCGCCGCCAGCGGACTTCAACTTCTCTTCCACGTCATCTTCCAGTTCGCGAAGACGAAGTTCAAGCCGTTCAAATTGCTCGGTCAGTTCCGAAGCGGGTTCCTCATCTTGAAACAACCCGACGCCAACGACCTGACGGTCGAAACGAGTTTGTTGTGCCTGAGCTTGCGTGCTGAAAGCAATGATCAGAGCGACACAAGTCAATAAGATTGAGTATTTCGCTAGCATGGTCCGTCATCCAAAAATACGAGCTGGGTATTTTTAGACTTCGGATTCTACGGGTTGTTTTCCAAATTCATTTGGTAACAGATATAGAAATCTGAACAATGGATGGTGGACAACCCGCAAGATCGTCACAGTTTGACGGCACCGATTGCCCTGTCCTTAACAGCCCAACACTACAACAGGACCTTCGAGTATGACGCATTCAATCGTCGGGCGTGAAAAATCCATCAGAACATTGGCAACCGGCATGCCTTATTAGGAATTGCTGTTCTGGTTCTTGAGCAGTTCAACGACTCGGAGGGCAATTCGCTCGACCAGATCGTCGGAATTTTCTTTGGCGTCGGAATCCTGTTCGGCACCTATAGGAAACGCGGATTGTTTCAGTCCGGACGCGTCCCACTTGTCGCGAAATGCAAGAAACTCGCGGACATCACCTTCGAGATCATGACGCTTGTCGTCGAATCCCCATTCAAGGCGAAGATCCAGCAACTCTCTTCCTTCCTCACGGCTGAGGTATTTCACCGGGCCGATTTGCCGTGACAAGATCAAGATCCGGCAGTACGCGTCAAGAATATCTGTCCACCAGAATGCCCGTTCGAGAGACACGTCATAGGTGACGGTACCGTGGTTTGCCAGGATGACAGTATTCGTTGAACCTGCAAACGGCGCAACGGTTTCAGCAAACTCCTGCGTACCCGGTCGGGAATACGGGGCGATAGGAACTTCGCCGAGAAAAATGTCCGGCTCGGGAAGGAGACAAACCGGCACAGGTTCACCGGTAATTGCAAACGCGGTCGCATGCGGCGGGTGGCAATGAACGACACTTTTTACGTCGGGGCGGTTGCGATAGATTTCCAGGTGCAGCAGAATTTCGCTCGTTCGTTTCTTCCCGCCTGCGATTTGGTTGCCCTGCATGTCGACTGTGCAAATGTCGCAGGGACTGAGCAATCCCTTGGACTGTAGCGAAGGCGTACACAAAATTTCGTTTTCGCTGATTCGATACGAGATGTTGCCCTCGTTGGCAGCGGCGAATCCCTTGTCGCAGACTCGTCGACCGATGGAACAGATTTCTTCTTTGATCGTTGCGATGTTCATTGAGGCCTTTAAGTTGACCAGGTGGCTATGAGATCGTTGCGGTTCACCCGTTCAGATTCACACGACCGTCGGAGATCCAGTTGATGACTTCGGGGTAGAGCTCGCATTCCGTTTCAAATACGCGAGCGGCAAGCGTCGCTGCGTCGTCAAGAGGCTCAACGGAAACTGTACGCTGCGCAATGATCGGTCCGTGATCAAACTGGTCGTCGACGTAATGCACCGTACACCCGCTCAATTTGCATCCGTATTCAAGCACGGCCTGATGCACTCGTTTTCCGTAGAATCCTTTTCCGCAAAATGCCGGAATCAGGCTTGGGTGAATATTGATCACCCGGTTCGCGAACTCTTCCGGAATGCAAACCCGCCGCAGAAAGCCGCCCATCACAATCAGTTTAGCGCCCGAGTGACGGCAGGCGGAAAACAACGCGTCGCTGAAAGCGTGAAAGTCCGCGTATTCGCGATGGTCGATCACGGTGGTTGGAATGTTGGCGTCTTCAGCAAATGTAAGTCCACTTGCATCGGGATTGCTGGACACGACGTGGCAGATATTGGCGTTGAGTTTTCCAGATGCGCGCCATTCGATTAGATTGCGCAGCGTCGTGCCGCCCCCGGAAATCAAGACGCAGATTGAAAACTCGTCGGGCATGATCCTACGCACTATCGACGTGTACAAATATTCTTAGCGGATGTTCACCGATTTCGACCTCGATGCAATCCGTTCCGTCAGCGGGCTCACTAGTTTCAAGTATTGTTGCAAGCGTTTCGCGCATGATGTATTCGCGGTTTTCAGCGATTGCATCAAGCAAATCCTGAGCCTCGGTTACCAGGTACAGATGAATCCGGTCTGTTCGCTCAAGGTCCAGCTCTTTGCGCCGTTCCTGAACCGTTCGGACGATATCGCGTGCGTAGCCCATGCGAATCAACTCGGCAGTCAACTCGGTGGAAAGCACAACGACTGCTCCAGGCCCTTGCGCCGCAGCCCAGCCGTCGTTTGCTTTCAGCCGGACTTCGACATCTTCATTGTCCAGCTCGATGGTTTGACCCTCGACATCAATCGTCGCTTTGCCATCGGAGTTCAGCCTTGCCAGGATCTCGCCTCCATCTGCCTCCGCAAACGCTTTTTTGACTTTCGGCATCAACTTGCCAACACGCGGACCGAGCCGTTTGAAATTCGGTACGATCTGGTAGGTCACGTACTCGCCGGCGTCAGATGTGTAGGTAACGCTTTGCACGTTCAGTTCATTGCGGAGAATTTCCTCATGCTGTTCCAGCCACTGTTGATCCTTTGATTCGTTGAGGATGACGGTAACACCGGCAAGTGGTTGTCGCACCTTCAGATTCGCATTCGCACGGGCCGAACGCCCTGACGACGCAACTTCCTGAAGCAATGACATCCGCCGTGACAAATCTGAGTCGATGCTTGATGAATCGAATGTGGGATAGTCGCACAGATGAACGCTGTCCGCTGCGCGGTCGCCGAACGCGGCGGTCAGATTCTGCCAGATCGTTTCAGCAACAAACGGAACGAACGGGGCGATCATCTTGCTGATCGTCAGCAAACACTCATACAGCGTCCAGTACGCATCCAGTTTGTCGGGCGAGTCGGTATCCTTTGCCCAGAATCGATCACGGCTGCGGCGGACGTACCAGTTGCTCAACCCGTCAACAAACGCGTTGATCGCGGTGCATGCCGTGTAATTGTCGTACTCGTCCATCCTCGACGTGACGAGATCGACCGTGCGTCGGAGTTCGCTCAGGACCCAACAATCGAGTTCGCCGCGATCGCAAGCAGGGCGGAAACCTTTGCCGTCCGCCATATCCTCAGCGGTGAGTTGACCGGGACTACCTACTGAACTGGCCGGATCGAAGCGATCGATGTTGGCGTACAGTACAAAGAAACTGTAGACGTTCCAAAGGCGCAGCAGGAATTCCGGGATGCTCTCTTTGATCGCGCGCTCGCTGTAGATGATCGACGTCCAGGGCGGCTGATTGGCAAAGAAATACCACCTCAGCGCGTCGGCGCCGAGTTTATCGAAGATCTCCTGCGGCGCGCTGTAGTTTCGCAGCCGTTTGGACATTTTTTCGGTTTTGCGGATCAGCTTGCCACCGCATTGGTCGCACTTCCTGGCCTCATCTGTTTGGCGATGTCCACACTTATCGCAGATCAGGCTTTCTGCAAGCATCAGGCCGAGCACGATGCAGTTCTCGAACGGATGCGGAAACTTTTTCTCATCGCCGAACAGCAGCGTACTGATTGCCAGTTGCGAATAGAACCAGCCCCGGGTCTGATCGATCGCCTCGCTGATAAAGTCGGCGGGGAACTGAGCCTCAAAGTGCCCTTTTCCACCCTCTTCATTGTTCTTGTGCGGATAGCCCCACTGGGCAAATGGCATCGCGCCGCTGTCGTACCAGCAATCGATCACCTCCGTCACGCGCGTCATTTGTCCGCCCGATTCAAATGGCGAATCGTAGGTCACACTGTCGATGTAAGGCTTGTGAACTTTCAAATCTTCGGGCAGTTCCGGATTGGCTGCCTTGGCGGATTCCCAAACGTCGGTTCCGCTCACTCCCGGTTTGCTGAGCAGTTCTTCATAACCTTCGATCGCCTCCTGCCTACCTGTCTTGTCGCAGACCCAGATCGGCAGCGGTGTACCCCAGTAACGCTCGCGCGACAGCGCCCAATCGACGTTGCTTTCCAGAAAGTTGCCGAACCGGCCGTCTTTGATGTGGTTCGGCAACCAGTTGATCTCCTGATTGTTGGCCAGCATCTTGTCTTTGAATTCGGTCGTCTTGATGAACCAGCTTTCTCGTGGATATTGGATCAGTGGATCTTCGGTTGCCCGCCAGCAGAACGGGTACTCATGCTGATACTGTTCCTGAAAGTAGAGTTTGCCCTCTTCTTTGAGCCGGCGGACGATCGGTTTGTCGGCGTCTTTCACCCATTCGCCTTCGTAGTCCGGCGCTTCGGAGGTGAATTTTCCGTTGGGAGCGACTGCACAGATCAGGTCCGGACCTTCGCCGGATTCAAAGCGGTCCCGCTCGGCCATCAGCAGATCGTAGTCAACTTCGCCAAAAGCCGGCGCCTCGTGAACGGCACCGCTGCCGCTGTCGGTCGTGACGAAATCGGCTGAAGTGATTCGCCAGGCAACGTGTTGCTCACCGCCCGATTTCAGTTTTCCTGTTTTTTCGCCTTGTGATTTGTAGTAGAAGTCAAACGGCGGCACGTATCGCTCGCCCACCAGATCCGATCCCGGACAGGTCGACTTGATTTCGAGTTCGCGTTTAAGTTTTGCCCCGATCGGCTCAACCAGATCTTTGGCAAAGATCAAATTCTGTTTCAACTCCGGATCGTAAACCGTTGCGTATTCCAGTTTCTCATTGACAGCCGCAAACTGGTTGCTTGGCAGCGTCCACGGCGTGGTTGTCCAGACCAGCAGGCTGGTGTTTTCCCGATCGACCAGCGGAAACAGCACGAACACGCTCGGGTCCATTACCGTTTGGTAGCCCTGCCCTACTTCGCCCGCACTCAGCGCTGTGCCGCCCTGAGCCCACCACCAGATGATCTTATGACCCTGGTATAGCAGACCGCGATCAAACAGATTCTTCAGCGACCACCAGACCGATTCGACATACGACTGATGGTAAGTGACATAAGCATCATCGAGTTTGACCCAGAATCCGAGTCGTTCGGTCATCTGCTCCCACTGCTGCATGTACTGCCAGACGCTCTGCTGACACTTCTGGATAAACGGTTCGACCCCGAAGGCTTCGATCTCCTCCTTGGAGTGAATGCCCATTTCCTTGCAGACTTCGACTTCCACTGGCAGCCCGTGTGTGTCCCAGCCAGCCTTTCGTTCACAGTAGAATCCGCGCATCGTTTTGTAACGCGGAAACAGGTCTTTGATCGCACGGGTCAGGCAGTGTCCCGGATGGGGTTTGCCGTTGGCCGTTGGCGGACCTTCGTAGAAAACATAACGTGGCGAACCGCGGCGTTGCTCAAGGGCGCGATCGTAGATGCTGTTTTCGCGCCAGAATTTCAGGACCGACTCTTCCTGTTCAGGAAAGCTGGCACTATTCACTTCATCAAACACAGTCTTTTCCTTAAGCGGCATCGACATTCCGGTTTCCGTTGGCTGAAGAAGGCTGAATGGGCCGGGGCCTGTTTCTTCGGATCCTGAGCATGACACGAACCAGGCGGATCTTGTTCAACCGGCAACTACTTTTTCTTCTTTCCAGCGTCCTTTGCGCCATCTTCTTTTGGCTTGGTCAGGTGACCGAATTCGTTGTCGAAATCCTCACCGTACTGATCGTCTTCCAGATCGTACTCGCCTTCGATTTCCTCTTCGAAGTCATCGTCGAAGTCTTCATCGAAGTCATCTTCATTGAACTCCTCTTCGATGTCGTCCTCTTCGTCTTCATCCACGTCGATTTCGGGCTCGACAACAGGAGCCGGTGCAACAACTTTTTCCACCGGGCTGTCGTCCTTAGCGTCATCGCTCTTGTTATCGTCATCGCTCTTGTTATCGTCGTTGCTTTTGTTTTCGTCGTTGCTTTTGTTTTCGTCGCCGTCGCTATCGTCATCGGCTGCGAGCAAAATAGAGACGCCGGGCAAGCCGAACATCAACTGTTTTTCCGCGACATCAACGTGTTCCGGGAGGACTACAACCGGATGAAAATGAGTTATTGAATCCGTCAACATCGGTGTTTCTCCGGAATCTAGTTCCGTTACAAGATTGAATTTAGGGCTGGAATCGTTCCGCGATCGCGGTCCTGCCTGGCAACGGCAAATAGATTGCGCTACCGAATGGCGGGCCGGAATTTTAGCACAATCCGGGCAGATTGCAGAGGGACGACGTTTAAGGTTGGAAGAGCATTCCGGATTGTCAACTGTTTCAGCAATCGTCACCGGTCCGGCGGAATTACGTGTGATATTCCGAATTGAAATGTACATAGGCACTCGTCAGGTCGCTGGTCCAGTGGGCCGCACAACCCGGGCCCCGGCCGACGGTCATTTCGATGAGCGTCTCGCGGTTGTCGGCAATCGATTGGCTGACGGCTACTGCGTCAAACGGGACAGGCTGACCGTCATGAAAAACGGAATGCGAGTTGATTTGCAGCGAAAATGAGCCTGCATCCAGATCAGCGGGACACGAGTATCCGGCGGCTGAAACGATTCGGCCCCAGTTCGGATCGTCGCCCGTAATCGCAGTCTTGACCAGATTGCTGCTGCCAATCGCGCGGGCAATCCGGTCCGCATCCGCATCGCAGGAACACCCGCTGACGCGGACCTCAATCAGATGAGTCGCACCTTCACCATCGTCAGGGATCATTTTTGCCATCCGCAAACACAACGAATCCAGCTGTTCAGAAAACAAAACACGGGACTCTTCTGAATCCAGGCTCGCGCCGGTTCCGCCTGCGATTAGAATCACCGCATCGTTGGTGCTCATATGCCCTTCCACGCTGATCCGGTTAAACGACCGGTTCACCGCACGGCTCAGTAATTCATGAGCAACAGTTGATTCGATTTTGGCGTCGGTCGTGATGATGCAGAGCATTGTCGCCATCCTCGGTCCAATCATCCCGGCACCTTTGCACATCCCTCCGATCGTTACCGGCACGCCGTCAATCGCGAACTCGACACAGTCAGTTTTCGGCCCCTTGTCCGTGGTCAGGATTGCGTTGGCAGCCGACATGAACGCGGCCTCACCGATGGCCAGTGCTTTGACGCCGTGCGCGATTCCCTGTCTGATTGGATTAACGGGGAGTTGATGCCCGATGACACCGGTGGAAAGAACAAGGACCTGGCTTGCATCAACGGGTAACGATTCGCCTGCATCCTCGCCGGCCGCGAGCGCATCACTGTTTGTAAGGTGTTTTGCGACCGATTCGGCCATCGCGCGATTTGCCGCCACTCCTTCTTCACCGGTGCAGGCGTTGGCGTTGCCCGAGTTGATAACCACAGCGCGCACCGAACTTGATGGAGTGATCGAGCGGTTCCAGTCAATGCTTGCGGCATGAACCAGGTTCTGCGTGTAGGCGCCGACTGCGGTACACTCGGATTCGCAAACCACCAGCGCTAGATCGTCTGCCCCTGAAGCCTTGACTCCGCAGGCGATACTCGAGTACTTAAATCGTTCCGGGAGTTTCATAACACAATATTCGCGGGTTTCAAAAAAGCTGGCTTCAAAAAACGGACGGGTTACAAACAGACGCACCGATTTCAATATCGTTCGGCTACCCCAACGCTGTGGTTTCATCGAAACCGTGCATCGCGTTGAAGTTCTGAACCGCCGCCCCGGAAGCGCCTTTGATCAAATTATCCAGCGCACTAAGGATGACAATCTGCCGGCCGCAGGACGTGACATGAATATCGCAGTAGTTTGAACCGGAAACTGACTTAGTCAACGGTGGCTTGTCCGACATTCGAATAAACGGTTCTGAAGCGTAGTAGCCCGACAAGCACTGTTTCACAGCTTCGACTGCCTCTGCCACAGGGATACCCTCCGGTGGCAAGGCGTAGATCGTTGACAAGATACCGCGATCCATCGGAACGACGTGCGGCGTGAATACGATGTTGGTTTTCGCGCCGCTGAATCGCTCGATGACGTCATCGATCTCGGGCATATGGCGATGAGTCCCGACACCGTAGGCTGCAACCGACTCGTTGCATTCGGGATAGTGAAAGGTCAAAGAAGCTTTGCGGCCTGCGCCTGAGATTCCGGTTTTGGAATCTGCAATGATCGGGTCCGGCTGAATGAGCTGTTTTGACAACAGCGGCGCAATTGGCAGAAGGACGCTGCTGGGGAAACAGCCCGGATTTGCAACGACCGTCGCGTCACGAATCGAATCGCGAAACAGTTCAGGTATGCCGTAGGGCACGTGACCCACCCGCTCGGGATCCGGATGAGCGGTGGAGTAGACGTTTTCAAAAAGCTGCGTACTGGAAAGCCGATAGTCCGCACTGAAATCGATAGCCCGGATATTTTTCTGTAACAGCTGAGCAACGATGGCGGCAGACGCGGCATGCGGCAAACACGAAAATGCGAAATCAACATTGTCGGCAAAATCATCGACTGAAAATGCGCTCAGTCGCAGATCCAGACGCTCCGACAGCGACGCGTGCACTTCGCCGGCCAGCGGACTGTCGGCGTTCCGGCTGGTCAGACGCGCGATCGATACATCAGGGTGGCGAAGCAGCAGTTTGATCAATTCCAGCGAGGTGTAGCCGGTCGCGCCGATAATGCCAACTCGGATCATGATGTTTCCAGGTAGATGAATCGAAGCGGAGCATTGTAAACCGAACCGGTGCCCGGCTGAATGTCGGCTGCGAAGATTGGAGTGTGATTCGATCAAGGAATCAGCAGCCAGGCACCGGATCAAAACGAACCGGGACTCGATGGATGAAGAACTGTCGTAGGTCGAACGATTCCGGGCTATTTCCGCCGGCTCTCTTTGAATTTCTGGCGGCGGTCCTGTTTTCGTCTGAGCTTTTTCTGTTCTTTTTCTTCGCGGGAAACGACCGTTTCCGCTTCTTCCCGAATCGCCATTTCCGGAGTCTCAAATGTGACCGGACCCAGCATTCCGGCTTTCAGTTCGGTTAGAAAGATCCGGCAGATCCGGTCGAGATCGACAACGCCCCGTTTGCCAAGACAGCCTTTCTTGCGGCCGATCTCCTCGAAGAACGCTGTGGCGTCATCCGGAATCTGGTCCAGCGAATACCGCTCTTTCAATCCGTGCGGATACGCCTTCAGCAGATATGCTGCGGCGAAGAATCCGACATCCGCGTAGTCCATCGCCGTATCCTTAACCGCGCCTGTTGCCGCCAGTCGCATCCCGCTTTTCGGGTTTTCAACGTTCGGCCAGAGCATTCCCGGGGTATCCCACAAAAAGACGCCTTCGCCGATCCGGACCCTCTGCTGGCCTTTGGTCACCGCCGGCTCGTTTCCCGTCTTCGCAATTTTTCTGCCAGCCAGAATATTGATTACGGTCGATTTGCCAATGTTTGGCACACCGACAATCATCGCCGTGATTTTCGTTTTCGTTTCCGGAAACAGCTCGTGGCAGACGCCCGCCAGTTTGCGAATGGAGTCCGGATCTTTGGACGAAACTGCCCGGGCCCGGATCGAACGCTGTTGCTCAAGGTGATCCTGCCACTGGCGCGTGACGGCGGAATCAGCAAGATCGGCCTTGTTCAGGATCTTGAGAGCCGGCTTGTTGCCGCGCAGTTCGCGCAGCATCGGATTCTCGCTGCTGTACGGGATCCGCGCATCGAGCACTTCAATAAACAGATCGACGCGAGGCAGCATCTCTTTGACCTGCGTTCGGGCCTTGTGCATATGCCCCGGAAACCATTGAATCTGCATACGTTGCGGCCTGATGAAGTGCGGCGAGTGCCGGCAGAGTAGTTGCTTGAATTTCCAACGCGAGCATTCGGATGGGAAATTAGCTGTTTTGGCGATAGTCACAGTTTTTTCGGGTAACCGTGGCTAGCGCCAAACGGTTACGTCTAAAACTCAGCTGGAACAACAAATACACTAGTTTGTGTTGCAGATCGCCAGTTCGGTACGGATTCCTCCGATTTCAAAGTAAACCACGAATGGAATGTTCTTCGATGTAATCGCGGGCAACATCGTCTGTTTCTCAGTTGCAATTAATGACCTGAGATTTGCTGCCTTCGCGTCTTTCCTCGCTTGAACCTGTTGCGCCTCGAATGCAGTGATCGTCATTCCTGTGGGAGTAGATGCGCTGCTAATTTGGTCCGCATGGTATTGCAATTGTTCTGCCGCTTGCTGAAACGTAAGCGCAAGCTGGTTAACGTCTTCAACCGAAACAGATACCCAATTGCCGCCGTTGTTCCCCAACGCTCTTGAATGAACCACAAGCTGTTGTTTTACAATATCGGGAACCACCTCAATGATCATCAAACACTGATCAACATCGCGTCGGAAATAATAGATCGCACTTTGTTCGTTCCCGACGATTCGCGGCTCCATGTGGAGTTCACCCCCGGTATCGCGATTCTGAATTCCTTCGTAACGCGCGATGCTGTTGATCATAAGTCGTATTGAATCCTCGTGAGGCAAATAGCCTACTTTGGTTTCCACAAGTGTTTCAAGATTTTCCGCATTGAGCGTAAACGATTCGATGACGACCGGACTGCGCAAGGGCAGAAACGCGATCTTGTCTTTGTTCCCGGTCATTTTGAGGTGGCAGTTGCGGAGATAATTCGCCGCTTCCTCAGTGGCGGCTTCAGACGTCCAGGCAAATCCGATCTGGTTGTCTTTCCGCCAGAATTCAGCCACTTTCAACGGGTCGTCATTCTTTTTAGACCGATAGACGACTTCCCAGCGTTGTTTGTCAGCTTCGGTGCGGCTGATTTCAAACAAGGCCCGCTTCTTGCTGATTTCCCTGGATGAAATCAGCTCCATTTTCAGCAGGTAATTGTTCGGAACGTAAATGGTTCCAATCGTATGCGGCTCGGTCGACGTAAATTCCGGCAGGTCTGTGGATCGAGGCAATGCCTTGAACGGCTCGTTGGCATCTTCCGGGTTGACAACCACCGGAGCCGGAGCCGCCGTCGCCGTTGTCGCAACCGGTTGGGTCTCCTCCGCAACCGCCGGCACTTCAGTTGCTTTTTCCACAGGCTCTTCTATCGGAATCTCCGGTTTCAGCGCGGTCATGGGTTCTTCCGGAGATGCGGTCATGGATTCTTCCGGAGATTCAGAGTCCGGCTCGGAAACTCCATCGCCGGCATCCAGATCCGGTGTCGTATCGGCAACTACGACGTCGGGAACCGCCTCTACGTCCGTCGTATTATTTTCAGCTGAACTGCCCTCGGGCTGATCCCCGCTCGTTACGACCGCGTTCCGAAGCTGCATTTGCGCGGTGGTCATCAGGCCGGACGAATCCGGTTCCGGGGAGTCAGGGTCAACATTATTTTCGGTATCGTTGTTCGAGTTCTGAATGTTGTCCGAAACGGCCAGGCTGCTACCCGAAGGAACCGCCTGAGATCCGCCGTCGGCGACCGACGTTCCGTTATCCGATCCAGCTCCGTGAGTCAAAGTCCAACCGGAATAACCGAGTCCGCCAATCAACAGAAGACTTGCCAGAGCCAGTCCTGACAGGAACAGGACCGGGTTATTGCCGTAGATTCCGGTCAGCCCGCTTGTTGCTTCCGCGTCGGCAAACTTATTGTCATCCGCACCTGATTGTCTCCGACCCGATTCACTTGACACCAGCTGCGGAATACCGGTCCCGGTCTTTTTGCGTTTTCTAGCTGACGCGACCACGGAAGCTTCCAGGATGATCGAACCGCCGGGATTTTCAGAGCCAACGTCTACAAATTCGTCCAGTTCCGAAGTTAAATCGTCGAGCTGTTCCGGTTTCGCCCGCGCCATTTTCTTGAGCAGGACGTTCAAGTTCTCAACGTCAGGATCCGCGTCGAGTGCAGAATCGCTACGGATTTTCTTTAACAGCTTGCAGCCCACTTTCGCGGCATTGTTGATATCCTTAACCGGTTCATGCTGGTTGTCCGGTTCCATCAGCGATGGCAGCAACATGTTCTGAATCTTGATCTGGTAGTCGCTGGAAACAAAGATATTTCGGGGCGACACTTTGCCATGAACGATACGGTTTGCGTGAGCTTCGGTTAGTCCGGAAATCGTCTGCCGGACAATCTTCGCTGCATCCAGCGGAACCAGCCCGGACGGAATTTTTTCAGCAAGCGTCTTGCCGCCGATGTGTTCGAGAATCAGAAAGTAGCGCCCGCCCACCTGATCAACGTCATAAACATGAACCAGATTCGGGTGATCAATGGTTGACGCCAACCCGGCCTTATCCGTAAACCGTTCGCGGCCTGCTTCGTCCGCAGTCAGCTCATCGGGAATCAGCTGGATTTCAACGCGGCGATGCAACTGTTCATGCGTGGCAAGAAAACGGTCGCCATATTCGTCACGCCGCAAACGCTCCAGCAGAAGATAGTTGCCGATCCGGAGCTTGGTCCTGCCTGAAGTCAGATATTTCGCCTGCCACCTGGTCAGCGTTCCGTCTTTGATCAGGCTGCGGGCGATTTTGAGAGGGTCTTTACTTTTGATCCCGCGAATTTTTTCCTCGAGCCCGGCATCATCGATGATTCCACTTCGGCGAAGACTGGAAAGAAATTCATTTTTCGATGTCGATGCCATGACCGTTGTTCGCCTTCTAAGTCCCCGGTTTCAACCCAACACCATTTTCGCAGCATACGGCGGCTGGATCAAGCAGCAACGTATCATGTCGCGCAAATTCCGCCTGTTCGGAACGGGTTGTTTTGGCTGTCACCGCTATTCGCGATCGCCGTTTGCAACGATCGGGCGGACTATTTGAGTCAGCGGTTGGCGATTTGCCCGTAATGTCTGTGCAGTTCCGTTACACAGCGCGAAATCGAAAAATTTTCTCGCACAGTTTGAAGATTGTGTTGACCGGCCCGCCGGGACAGTGAATCGTTCGCCAGTAGTTCTAAAACTCGTTCTGCCATCGATGACGGGTCATCCGGCTCGACCAGTGGATTGAATTCGTCGCCGGCAGAAAATATTTCGGTGGTCCCGCCAACGTTCGTTGCAACCACTGGTAGCCCCGTTGCACAGGCTTCAATCAGCACGCGCCCCAGCGGTTCCTGCCTCGCAGCATGAACCAGCAGATCACTGCGGCGCATCAGGTCAGGAACATCCGTCCGCCGCCCCAGCCAGTGAACGCGTTTCTCTCCCGCCGAGCGGTCAATCGATTCTGAAACCGATCGAAGCTCGCGTTCAAATTCGACCGTTTCATTTTTTGTCGCATGTCGCTGACCGACAATCAACAAATGTGCGTTCCGGTTGCTTGCGGCTACAAGAGCGAACGATTCCAGGAGCGTGTCGAGACCCTTGCGCATCGAGATCTGACCAACTGATAACAGCACACGAGCGGACGAATTGCGTTCGATCCCGTCAGGTAGTCTCGCGAGTTTGCCTTCCGGCTGGAAGATCGCACCCGCGCCTGTTTCGATGCCGTTGTGAATGACGACCGACCTTTCAGCACCAACTCCTCTCGCAATGTGATAGTCCCGTGTCGCATGAGACACCGCGACGATCCGGTCCAGATAGTTGATGTCGTCAATCGCGCGGCGACTGAGTCTTAGAATGTCGCGCACATATCCCAGTGCTGGAACGCCGCACTCGTGTGAAACCGGTCCACAAATGCGGGACGTGGACAAGCTGTTGCAATGAATCAAATCAGGCGAAACAGAAAGGAACAGCTGTTTCAGATCGTCGCGAATTTCGCGCTGATCCTTGCGAACCGATGCGCCCGTTTCGTTAACGGGACGAAAGAAAGAAAATCCGTTGTTGCCCACTCCCACAGACCGCAGCGCTGCCGCGAAGCTGGAATCGGGCTCAACGCCCGCGACGAAACTCCATCCATGGTCCTGAAGGCCACCGATCACGGCCAGCAGCGAATTCCCGCCGCCGTTAATGACGCCGAATTCGGCGAGGATGAGAACTCGTTTGGTTACAGACAACCGGGTTTACTCGACAGTCCAGGTGTCACCCGCTGTAAACAGTTTCTCCAGACTGCCTTCGCCCAGCGCTTCCCGCGAGTCGGCGACCTGGGCGTTGATCTCGACGTTGTAAATCGTCCGGTCGATACTACGAAGAACTCCGATCGGTTCCGGGAAGTCAGGGACCCGCATTCGACTGAGCATGAAGGCCAGTTCGGGGCCCTCGGCGTGCTCGTCATGAAACAGGAGATCATCATGGGCAATGTTGCCGTCAAGCTCGACAACTTCCGGATTCAAACCGTTGAGTCTGATCCCGCGTGTACCGTCTGCGAAAATCAGCGGCTTGCCATGTTCCAGAATCAGCGTGCTGGCCGCCTTTGTTTTCTTGTCCTTCATGTAGTCCCACTGCCCGTCATTGAACACGTTGCAGTTCTGGTAGACCTCAATGAATGATGTCCCGCGATGCGCCTGAGCTCGTTTGAGCACCTCGATTTGGTGTTTTGCATTCACGTCAATGGTTCGGGCAACAAATGTCGCCTCTGCAGCGATCGCAATCGAAAGCGGGCTGAGCGGATGATCGATCGAACCGCGCGGCGTACTCTTGGTCACTTTGCCGACCTCCGACGTGGGCGAGTACTGTCCCTTGGTCAAACCGTAGATGCTGTTGTTAAAGAGTACGATATTGAGGTCAACATTGCGGCGGATCACATGCATCAGGTGATTGCCCCCGATACTGAGCGCATCTCCGTCGCCCGTGATTACCCAAATATCCAGTTCCGGACGAGTCGATTTCAAGCCGGTCGCAAACGCCGGGGCGCGACCGTGAATCGAATGCAAGCCGTACGTGTTCATGTAATAAGGAAAACGGCTTGAGCAACCGATTCCGGAAATGAAAACAGTGTTCTCGGGTTTGGTCCCGATCGCCGGCAGCGTTTTTTTCATCTGCGCAAGCACGCTGTAGTCGCCGCAGCCCGGACACCAGCGGATATCCTGGTCGGATGCGAAATCGGCAGGCTTCAATAAAGGTAGGTCGGTACTCATGGGAGTTCCTGGTTCTTAGTGTTCAGCTAACGTCCGCTTGCGCTTTCGTTAGTTGTTAATTATTGCTTATTCATTATTCGCATCGACACGTCACTGCGAATCGCCAGTCAGAAAGACCGTTCGTACCGGAAAACAAACAGTTACCTACACAGCATCCTTGATCGCCATCACAAGTTCGCCCACCTTAAACGGTTTCCCCTGAACCTTGTTGATCCCTTGAGCATCGACCAGAAATGTGTGTTTGAGGATCTTCAACAGTTGGCCGGTATTCAATTCAGGAACAAGCACGCGATCGTATTGTTTTAGCAGATCGCCCAGATTTTTCGGAAACGGATTGAGCCACTGGAGGTGAGCGTGCCCGATTTCTATTCCGTCGGCGATGCATTGCGACACCGCAGTCCGGCTCGAACCGTAGGTTCCACCCCAGCTAAGGACCAGGGTGCCCGATGCTGATCCGAAAACTTCCTGCTCAGGAATGTGATCCGCAACCAGCGACACTTTCCTTGCCCGGGTCGCAACCATGTATTCGTGGTTGGAAGGCTCATAGCTGACATTGCCGGTGCCGTCCTGTTTTTCCAGACCTCCGACTCGATGCATCAACCCGGGCGTGCCGGGAATGGCCCATGGACGGGCGAGATTTTCGTTTCGGGAATACGGCATGAACGGTTCGCCATTTTGCCTCGGATGAGTGATCTCAATTCCTGGCAGGCTGCTGACCTCAGGAATCTTCCATGGTTCGCTTCCGTTGGCAATGTAGCCGTCAGACAGAATGATGACCGGCGTCATGAATTTGGTCGCGATTCTCCAGGCTTCGATTGCTGCCATGAAACAGTTGCCCGGGCTGCTGGCGGCAATAATCGGCAGTGGCGATTCACCGTTGCGTCCGTACATCGTCATCAGCAGATCGGACTGTTCGGTCTTCGTCGGCAAACCTGTGCTTGGCCCTCCGCGCTGGATATCGATAATGATCAAGGGGAGTTCGAGAATCAGGCCGAGCCCCATTCCCTCTCCTTTGAGTGCGATGCCCGGACCACTGCTGGTCGTCACCGCCATGCTCCCTCCGAACGCAGCACCGATCGCCGAGCAAACCGCGGCGATTTCGTCTTCGGCCTGAAATGTCCGCACGCCGAAATTCTTGTGCTTGCTCAACTCGTGTAACACGTCACTGGCCGGAGTGATCGGGTACGAACCGAGAAACAAGTCTTTGCCGCTCAGCTCTGCTGCTGCGATCAGCCCCCACGCCAGCGCCTGGTTGCCCATGATGTTACGGTACGTTCCCTGCTGCAGGTCCGCAGCGGAAACCTGATACGTGGATGCAAAGTGTTCGGTCGTTTCGCCGTAATTCCAGCCCGCCTTAAGCGCGAGCCGGTTGGCTTCGGCGATCTCCGGTTTTTTGGAGAACTTGGCGTCAATAAAACGGAGCGTGGGTTCAGCGTCGCGACCGTACAACCAGAAGACCAGGCCCATCGCGAAAAAGTTCTTGCATCGGTCGGCCAGTTTCGTGGAAATCCCGGTTGGTTTCACGGCTTCGCGCGTCAAAGCGGACATTGAAACCTCGATCAGTCGGAACGGTTCAACCATCTCGCCTTCGAGCGGGTTGTCGTCAAGCTTGGCCAGCTTGAGATCTTTTTCGGCGAAGCTGTCAGAGTTGCAGATTAGAATTCCGCCACGCTTCAGGTCGCCGATGTTCGTCACCAGTGCGGCCGGGTTCATTGCGATCAGGGCATCGAGTCCGTCGCCAGGTGTGAATATTTCTTCGGATGCAAACTGGACCTGAAAACCGCTGACGCCTGCACGGGTTCCGCGCGGCGCACGGATCTCAGCCGGAAAGTCCGGAAAGGTGGCAACATCGTTCCCCGAAAGCGCAGACGTGTTGGTCAGCTGGGTGCCGAGCAGTTGCATACCGTCACCGGAATCGCCTGCCAGGCGAACAGTGACCCCCGAGACAGATTCGGATGGTTTTTGAGTAGGGGGAAACTGCTGCGTGCCGGTGGCCATTTGAATTTCTCGTATCTGCGGAGGGTTCAACAGAGACGAATCGTTGTCCTCTGCAAACGCCGCCTTTTATAACGGTTCGCAGATATTTGACGTGTTAACCTGCGATAAATCAAGCCGGAACCAACGAGAAGAAGCGAGTTCGGCCCAGAGCAGAATCGAATGTGAACCGTTGGATCGCACGCGGAAACAGAAAGGCGGAATTGTGTGTGCAGACCGGGAATTGCGGTAACGAACACCCGTTTCCGCTTCGGCACCCGGTTTGCTAAAATCCGCCCTGCTTTTGCGTGCGATATTTGGTTGCACGAATACTTCTAATCGTAGCCGGTACTTCTAATCGTAGCCGGACTCGCTTTGCGTTCGGAAACTCAATAAAGATCTGCCGGACGTCTCCGTGACTCCGGTACCCAAACAAAACCACCAGACAAGGGTAGACAAAATGGAACGCTCACTCATCCTCCTCAAGCCGGACGCTTTTGAGCGCCGAGTCGTTGGACGAATCATCAACCGGTTCGAAGACAAAGCTCTCAACATCGTCGCAATGAAGCTGATTCGTGTGACACCGGAAATGTCAAAACAGCATTACGCGGAGCACGTTGAAAAACCGTTCTACGGCGGACTCGAGGAGTTCATCACCGGTGCTCCGGTCGTGGCAATTGTGCTGGAAGGGCTCGAAGCAGTTTCGGTGGTTCGGGAGATGCTCGGCGCGACCAACGGATTGAAAGCTGCTCCGGGAACGATTCGCGGCGACTTCAGCAGCAGCCGGCAAATGAATCTGGTTCACGCTTCGGATTCGACTGAATCAGCTGCCCGCGAAATCGCGCTCTATTTTGACGACAACGAACTCTGCGAACATGCCCCGGTGCTGACCCCGTGGTTCCGCGCATCGGACGAGTAGTTGTTTGGTGACCCGGCGTGGGATACGCTTCCAGCCTTTGTCGCCCCGCAGTTGTAAGACAAGATGGAAACGAATCCACGTGAGCGGCTGAAGTGGTTCGGCGTCGCAACGACTGGTTTGCTTTTTTGCGCCATCTTTGACGATTACTGCTGAACATTTCCAGCTGCATCGTCAACGAACTGTCGGATGAGCCGCGCGGGCAACACATAACACCGCGTCCGGCTGAACCGTGAAATGTTGATGCCACGGAATGTCTTGTCGATGTCAAAGACCGGCCCGCCGCATTCGCGCGGCGTGACCACCGCACCCTGAACAAATACCTCGTCGAATCCGTCCCGACGTTCGCTTTTGCCACCTTCGAAATCTTCGGCAACATGCATTCCTTCGTTCGGACGAAGCCCAAGCTCGACCGTCTTCTCGATCGGTTCCCCGTCGCGAGTTGCTGAGATGACGACCTCATCGCCGGGTAGAAATTTCCCCAACTGTTCGCTTAACGCCTCCGGTGAATCAATCGGCTCTCCCGCGATCGTCTCAATCACATCGCCGCGTTGGAATCCGGCCTTCCTGGCAGCCTGGTCCGGAACGACCCGGCCAAGTACGACTTTGCCATTCTGGAATTCAGGAAACACGCCGAAGAACCCCGAACTTTCCAGCCGCTCGCATTTGAACAGCGACGAGCCGACAACGCTGATGGTGCCATCATTGCGCGGATTCGGCGAAATCAGGAATTCACCCGGCAGGTCGCCGTCATCTCCGGCCACAGCAGTCAGTGAAACGCCGTCCGCAATTTTCGTTTTCGAATAGAGCAGCACCAGGTCGTTGTCTTCGTCCCGGGCAAGAACTTCCAACGGCATGCGGGTCGAATTTTCCAGCGTCGCCACCGGATGGTCGGACACCAGTGAGCTTTTTCCGACCAGCAGGCTTCCTTCTCCGACAACCGATTGCAACGCTTCGGGGATTCCGACACTTGAAATCACCGTTGCCATCCCGCGCGAGGTCCGACCGTTTTTCCGGCTGGTCACAAGAGCGGAGTAATCGTCAAGTTGTTCTTCAATTTCACTGAATTCGGATTCGATCCGTGCCAGTTCCGCGACGGGCTCGACCGTTGGCAGCTTTGATTCCCGATCGGCGATAAACGAACCGTCTTCGCCATCGATGTCAGGAACGTCCAGTTGTAGATCGATTCGTTTGCCGTCCCGTTCAACCGTCAACTCCAGCTGATCGGCGCCCATCGAGTACAGGCCGAACATCGTGTTTTCGATTTCGTAGGAACTGAGCACACGCTGCGAGTTAACTTTGATGATCCGGTCGTTCCGTTGCAGCCCGGCGAGGCCGGCAATCGAATCCTCCTCAACCCGGAAGACGCGTACGCCGCCGATGGGCTGGCTGTCATAGGATTGTCCCGATGCATTCCGACTGCGGATCAATCGCATTCCGAACGAGGGGCCGCGCTGGACGCTGCGGGCACGGAAAGTTTTCTCCGCGTTCAATTCCGGCCAGAAACGGCGAAACGCATCGATAGGCACATCGTAGTTTTCTTCTTCCGACTCCTGAATCATGCTGTGAATCCCGATCACGCGGCCGTTCATATCGAACAACGGTCCCCCGGAATCCCCGGGCTCCATCAAGCAGGTTGAGCAGATGAAACCATTGATACCGGAACTCGGGTCAGCGATTCGCCCGAACCGGACAACCGGTCCGCGCTCGGTGTTGAGCTCGCCTGGATGGCTGATGCTGACGCAGGGCTGGTTTTCTTTCAAATCAAACGACCAGCCCATTGGTGCCGCCGGCCACTCGCCCGAGTCGGTGATTTGCAACATTGCGCAATCGATATTCGGTTCGCGTCCGAGTCCTCGTGCAGTGACTTCGCGTCCGTCGTACAAGGTCACCCGATATTCGTCCCCGGGTTGTATCGCATGAGCTGCGCTGAGGACCAGGCCGTCAACGCTGATGATCACGCCGCTGAAACCGCCTGTGATCATGCCGTCATTTTGTTCTGTGATTCCGACGGTTGCTGCGCTAGCCTGTTCGACAACATTGCGAATCGCGATTTGCATCGCTGCTTCGTCAAAATCGTCTTCTGGCGTACCGGCAATCGACTGATGCGGGCACGCAAGTGAAATCACGAGAGTAAGAACAGTTGCAATCGCGGGAGCGATTCCGGATTTTATGAATCGATTCGTCATTTGGTCATTGCCGGATATGGAGAAATGATCGGGGCGTTTAGAAATGAGCGAGAGACTGAACCACGATTTGCAGCGTCAGCATCCGTCTCTATTCTACAGGAATGGAGCCCGCGTTCGAGCGGAATTTCGCCGGCTGATCGCTCTCATTCGGCCAGCTGATAGACTGGAGCCGATGCAGCCGCCCGTTGTTGATCGACCCGCTTTTCGTTTGCCACGACTGCCGACACGGCGCGGGCTTCATCAAACAGTTCGTAGTGAACGTCTCGTTGCCGGGGCTGGAACCCGATCGCACTGATGGCGTCGCGAATTTCCTGAAGCGTAAGATAGTGGACAGTTCCCGCTTCGGCGACGACATTTTCCTCGATCATCAGGCTGCCCATGTCGTTCGCGCCGTAGACCAGCGACAACTGTCCGACCTTCAGTCCCTGGGTCACCCAGCTCGATTGAATGTTGGAAATGTTGTCCAGGAACATCCGGCTGACCGCCAGCATTCGCAGGTATTCGAACGAACCGGCCGGTGTAATCTCTGACATCTGTGTATTGTCAGGTTGAAACGTCCAGCAGATAAACGCCGTGAATCCGCCTGTTTCATCCTGTAGCTCGCGCAGTCGAACCAGATGTTCGACTCGTTCTTCCAGAGTTTCGACATGACCGAACATCATCGTCGCGCTGCTTCGACCGTCCAGCGAATGCCAGACGCGCATCACGTTCAGCCAGTCGTCGGTCATGACTTTGCCACGCGTGATTTCGTCGCGAACCCGATCGACAAGAATTTCGGCTCCACCGCCCGGAAGGCTGCCGAGGCCCGCAGTTTTCAAACGGGAGAGGACTTGCTCCAGCGGCAGTTTGTTCACTTTGGTGAAGTGATAAATTTCCGGAGGGCTGAAACCGTGTACGTTCAGCTGAGGAAACATCTGTTTGATCTCACGCAGCATATCCTCGTACCAGTCCAGTTTGTATTTCGGATGCAGGCCACCCTGAAGCAATACCTGGTCCCCCCCAAACGCGACCGTCTCCTCTATTTTTTTCAACAATACGTCGCGATCAAGGACGTAGCCATCCGGGTCTTTCGGTCCGCGATAGAACGCGCAGAAATCGCAAACGGCGGTGCAGACGTTCGTGTAGTTAATGTTCCGGTCGATGTTATAGGTGCGGTACGATTCCGGATGCATCCGCGCTGTGACTGCGTTTGCCGCCGCACCAAGCGATGACAAATCAGTTGACTTCAGAAGTTCCAGCGCCTGCTCCGGAGAGAGTCGTTGTTTTCCTTCAACTGCCTGATTGAGTATGTTGCGAATCATAGTGTCGGGATTGTTGTGTAATGTTTTGTTTTTAAGCGGATGCATCGTCGCAGGCCGGCAGATGAGGTAACCGTCTGGATCGCAGTTTCAGCAACCCGCACCATGAAACTGAAGTGGTGTACTTTCGCAGACCAGGTCCAGTTCCGCAGCCAGTGAGTAGTACTTTTCCAACGCAGCTTTGCCGTCGTCGCCGAGCGTGAAGTTTAGTTTCCGGTGCAGATAATCGTAACATTCCGTAATGCCTAGATCGTAGGCTTCGTGCTGGTTTTCCGCGATTCTATGCAACGAATTCAGCCCCTCGTTTCGTGCGTTTGTCAAAACTTCGGTCAAGTCGTCCAGAGATTTCTGCCGGTCGGCACAGATGGCGGCGCTATTTCCGGCAGCCCAAACGGCAAACACAAACGGCAATCCGGTCCAGTCGTTCCAGGCCTGACCGAGATCAATCTCAACGGGAAACTCAGGTTCAGCCGCCCGCATCGCACGGTCCCCGATAATCAGGACGGCATCGGCCGGACTTTCGCGCCAGTCATCTCTAATGTTCAGTGGCGTGCAATCAGGTCGAACACCATGTTGTTTTTCTAGCAGGATCCGCGCGAGCACCCGGCTGGTTCGCGAGCCTTCATCCAGCGCGAGTGTCCGAATCGCTTCCGGAGAAACGCGACTCATCAGCTTCACACTCCAGACCGGACCACGACAGGCGATGCAGGCGTCGGAGACAATCGTGTAGTCACGATCCACCGCTTCGATGGATGGAATCAGCGCCACATCCAGATCACCGGATTCCAGTCGATCAGCCAGCCGACCGGGAAAATCGAAAACAACTTCATAACGGTCCGCCAGCGCATCGAGTCCCTCCACCAGTGGTTTGGTATTCAAGTAGGAGACTGCTCCCATACGGATTCGACTCATTCCGGATGTACTCCTGCCGCCTGATTTTGAGACGTTTCTGGAAACGAGCCAGTTTAATCCGCGCGAATTATTGACGATAGCCGACTTCAAGCAGGCTGCGTTATCACTATTGAAACCGCAATTCCACACGGCGGTTAACGGGAAATCCAGGCCGAAGGCCTGTGCTGGTAAAGTTTGCCGCTCGCGGTGACTTTCAGGACGATCCTGGAAATTCGGAAACTGACGGTTGAGCAGCGTCGATGGGATCGATACAGTCCGGCATCGCGCCGGGCGGCCCCGCATTTTCGATTGCTATGCAAGAAAAGCAGCGAGAACAAATGGGCTCGGCTACTCGGTTGGCAGTCGTTCAAAATTAACCTCGTTGCGCCCGGGTTTGACCTCGACCGGGTCGGGTTGAAACGATGTGTTTTTAGGCATTGCCTCGCCACCGGGATTAGCGGCTGCCGCAGGCGGCATTCCGTATTGTTCCTCTTCGGTAAACGTGCGTGTCGAGCCGCGCATTTCGAATCGAACGTCGTGTTGTCCGATGGCCGCCCCCTTTTTGTCTTTCAGAAAAATAGAGTTCGTACCGGCCTTTCGCAGCATCGGTCGTTGCAATGGAAGGGCGATCGCCCGATTCCGGAAAGAACTCGATGATTAAGCCTTCAACCGGTTTTCCTTGACTCGTCACTACCCCTGAGACCCGACCCATCAGATTCGCATCCGGTGCTGGTCGTGTTACCGCCGTTGTCGGAAAAATCCGTGTCATCCCGGATCATCAGGTCATAAGCACTGCCCTGCTCCATCTGCGGAAGGATCTTGAAGAGCCATGAAGACCGAATTCTTGATTCGCCTTCTGGAACACCGTCGTTCGCCGGGAATTCGCCAAACGTATCGTGATAGTTGTGAACGGCCAGACCGATCTGCTTCAGATTATTTAGACAGGTTGTGCGTCTCGCCGCTTCTCGAACCTGTTGGACAGCAGGCAGCAGCATGCCGATCAGGATTCCAATAATGGCGATAACGACAAGCAATTCAACGAGTGTGAATGCTTTTCGCGCGAATGATGTTTGCATCTCAGATCTCCGTGGAAGTGGATCTAACAAACTCAACTGCACTCAATTGTGCAGAAAGTGCCATGAACAAGCGCGGGGATACCAAATCATGTCCAAAAGTCCGGGCACAGTCAACATTTTCCGGCATTGACCGGAGTTGTCCGAACTCATGCCCACATAGTCGGCAACGTCACATACCTCCAGCGTGCCCGATCACATACCTCTAGCGTGCATCGGGCTGAGGTAACAATAAATACTCAAAAAACGCCCTGGTTTGCTCGAATTCAGATTCGTGACGCGACGATCGCACTTGAATCCGATGCAACATTCATCTTTGCCGACACCAACCATCAGCGGCGAGCCTATGCAATGCAAACCTGGTTTCGCACTTGGCTTCCCGAACGGCTCAACAATCAAGGGCCTGTTTCAGATCGGCAATCAGGTCTGCGCTGTTTTCGATTCCAACGGACAGTCGGATCATGTTGTCCTTGATTCCAAACTGCTCGCGTTCTTCCGGAGTGCATTGGAAATAGCTCATGACCAGAGGTTGCTCGATCAGTGACTCGACACCGCCGAGGCTGGGCGCGATGCGGAACAATCCTGCGCGATCGACGACCGCAGCAGTTTGCTTCCAATCCGCATCCGTTACTTCGAACGTGATCAGCCCCCCGAATCCCCGCATCGTCCTGCGTGCGGTTTCATGCCATGCGTGTGACTCAAGTCCGGGATAGAGGACTTTCGCGACACGTGGATGCGATTCCAGGAAACTCGCCACGGCCATTCCATTTTCGTTATGTCGCTGCATCCGGAGTTCAAACGTCTTCAACCCGCGCTGGAGCAGGTAGCAGTTGTGTGCTGCGTTGATCGACCCCGTGATTCCTCGAAGCGTACGCACCGGATCCATCTTTTCTTTTGAACCGAGGACAACGCCCGCGAGAAGATCGTTATGCCCCGCAAGGTACTTCGTCGCCGAGTGCATTACGTAGTCGATGCCGTAGTCGACGGGACGAATGTTGTAGGGCGTCGCCAGCGTCGCGTCGATCAATGTTTCTACTCCGCGCCGTTTTCCCAGAGCCGCAAACTGTTCGAGATCGATGATGCTCAGGTGCGGGTTGGTAGGCGATTCGCTAACCAGAAGTTTTGTCCGGTCGTTGATCGCCCGGTCCATCGCTTCGAAGTCTCCGGTCTTTACCTGACGAGTCGTGACACCGAAGCGAGAAAGGTGTTCGCGGCAATACTGGCGCGAACGATGGTAACACTCGTCAAAGAAGACAATCTCGTCGCCGGCGCTGAGTTTGGCGTTCAACAACCCGACCATTGCCGCCATGCCGGATGAGAACAGAACCGCGTCTTCGGCGCCTTCGAGAGCCGCCAGTTTCTTTTCGACGACGCGCTCGCCGGGAACGCCGTAGCGTCCGTACTCGCCCCGCTCCTGGTTTTGTTCGATAAACGTCAGGATTTCCTGCGTGTCCGAAAAAGTGAACGTCGCAGCACAGACAATCGGGTCGGTGATCGAATGGTAGCCTTTTTTCCGCGCTTCGCCGGCATGGACGCAAACGGTCGAAAGATTGTCCGGGCCGATCGAAGATGCCGGGTTTTCAAAATTTGTTGACCGGGCGTTGATTGACGGCTGGTCTTCGCTGTGTGATCGATCATTGCTTTGTGTTCGATCGTTTTTCGAGTTTTCGATTGGAGTGTTCAAGAGCATGTCCATTTCCCGGCGGTTGACGGTGTCGCAATCATGTTTGACGGTGTCGTAAAACAGGGATCAGGCCGTTGAATCAGGCAGGTAAACCTGCAGCAAACTGAAGAAAGAGGTCGCCGCCAGACCTTCGGACGGCATTGATTGCCATTCCCGGTTCATGGTCGACGAATACAGTAGCTTGAACTGCCGGGAAAAACACGCGATGTGAACCCGGGGCAAATCAAACACCGCAGTTCACGGTTGTCAGCGTCTGACAAATATCGTCCGAAATAATTCGGGCGACAACAATGTGAAGGCTCTTTAGCAGTTTAGGCTGCAAGCGGCTCAAATCCCTATCGGCGCAGTATAGCCGGGCGTGGTGGGACTTCAAGACAAAAAATGCGAAGAGGAACCGGAACCAGGGCGCGTGGGATACGCTTCCAGCTTGTCCGCGATTCGTAACCGTTGTCGCGCAATACAGATTCGTCGATAAGGACACGGGTTGACCGGCGCAAGAAAAGGCCGCTCAAATGAGCGACCTTTTGAAACTTGAATTTTCGGCAACGCACTACCTACCGTGGTCCAACCGGTCTACCGTGGTCCAACCGGTCCGGCTACCGCGATTCCGCTGGTGCAATGTTCAGGAAGATCCGCGTGCCGCGTTACGTACTCGGGGTTAAGTGTGCATCCCGGACGGTAGCGAATGTTCTTGACGACCAGATCGACATGTCCGCCGCCGTAAACCGCTGCGTTGAATAGCGATTCTGCGTACGCCGCGTCATTCGTAATCCGGCGGTTGTTGATCTCGACAATAATGTCGCCCGGCTCAAGTCCAGTTCGCATCGCAACGCCGTTGAACTTTGTTGACAGAACCTGCATTCCGACCCCGGGAATCATTCGTCCGCTGAACTCCAACTGTGGTTGAAAACCACAAGTGGGCGGAAGTACCAGGGCTGGCGGCGCGACGAACCGTTGAACTGCGGGAACAGCTCGGGGCTGAGTTTGGAATCCAGGGCCCTGCTGACCGGGACCACCGGGGAACTGGGGCCGAGACCTTGCAGCGAATTGGTCCGGACCTTGCGGACCGGCCTGCGGATTCGTTCTAAGAGGCTCGATCGTGCCTGGTGCCGCCGACGGCGCGGGTTGGATATCCAACGGGCCAACGGTTGAAAGCGCCTGAGCAATTTCCTGTTGACCAAGTTCCATTGCCGGAGCCGCAAGCTCCGAGATGATTTCTGCAGGTTCAGCCCGGTCAAATACCGAATCGATTTGAGCAGACGCCTGGCCTGCGGACGCGAACATCGATGCTGCAATTGCCAGCGCCGTTACTGTTCTTGAAAAAACTGTTCCAGTAAATACTGCCTTCATCGCCGTCTCCCTTGACTGAATTAGCTGTGTTTGATTGTTCGAAAATCGTTTTTCGACTGACGAGCAACAGCTAACGCAACAAGGATGCCAATGATTGAAGCATTTTTTATTTCGGAGAATTCAACGGTGCCAAATGGAAAACAGCCGTCATTCCGAATACGCGCGAATCAACTTGATAGCGCGGAGCGCGACCTAGGCGGTTGCCACGGTGACCCGGTTGCAAAAGCCCTGGTTCAGCAAAGGTGTGGTCGAAGTCAACGATTTCATTGCCATTGCGGCGTGATTTCATTGCTCATAGGTGGGCGGAGACCCGCGTCCTTGCTAACGCGGCGAGTTTCCTTTTTCTCGCTGACGGTTCGTACTCAACGCCCTGTTACTGAGTGAACAATGCGAGGTCTACGCGGCCCGGTCAACGACACGTTTCGTTCCACGTTCGATCACCGCCGGTCGTGCGCCTCCGGTTGCTCGTTGTTTTGCGGGAAAGTACATCCGATTGGCTCGTCGTGCCCGGACAAACGGTTGTTCGCCCACCATCTTTTCACCCGAAACTGCCCAATTATCTGCAGTGTCCGATAAATTGTTCATTAGTTCTTGTACGGAGAGCCGTTTGTTTTCCAGTTCGTCACGCGAGCATTTTTTGGGAATGTAAATCTTGGGTCCGAAGATCATCCGCGCCCGGGAAAACGGTCGGGGAACCGCCATTTTGTCCCACGTGTTGCAGCGCCACGGCCGGTCCATGCCCAGGCCAACCGGAACGACCGGCATGCCCAGCAGCGAGGCCAGAAAAATCGGTCCCATCGCCATTTCGCGGCGCGGGCCGCGCGGGCCATCAGGAGAGATTGCAATGCTGGAGAATTTACCGTGCTTTTTCAATTGGCGAATCGCTGCTGAACCGCCACGGGTGCTGCTGCCCCGGACAATGTGTACTCGCAGATGTTCGGCGAACTGATTCAGCCACTCGCCGTCGCGATGCTGGCTGACAAGAATCGTCAGCGGCGTATGTCCCCAGTGGGGCAGCACAACGCTGATGTACTCGTGCCAGAAAGCAAAGATAACATGCTCGTTGTATTCAGGACGGGCCGGGTCGACGGCGCGGTCGTAGTGTGCGATTCGGAAGTTTAACAGATTCATCGCTGCGGGAAGCAGCAGCGAATTGATCTGACCGACGATCCGTTGTTGACGGGTTGCACTTGTCACCGAGAAAGCATCCTTGCCGTTGGTGTTTGAATGAGTCGCAATATTGAGCCTTTAGAGTTTATCCGGATTCGCCAACGGATCCAATATCAGGATTTCGCTGGACTGGACGGCGTTCCTGGTAGATTGTGACGTGGAAAGGGCCTCACGCAACGTCGCGAGGCGCAGAGTTCCGGTGCTTTCCTTTGCGAGCCCTGCGCCTTTGCGTGAAACTCGTTTTTCTGATGTTCGATGTCTGACCCGGGTATTCCTGCCACAGAAAACCAGCGTTTGGAGCCCGCTGGAACGTTTGTTTGTACCCATACTGCCAGCTGAAATAACCCGGCTGAAATAACCCGGCTGAAATAACCCGGCTGAAATAACAAAGTGCAGATTGAATCCCGGACCCTGCGATTGGTACGACGGTGCTTGCATGAAGATCGCAGTGCCTGGATCTGAGCCCTAACCCGAAAGGTCAATCGTGCCGCCTTTTTCAAGTCCGGGATCACCTGCCCTGTTCTTGTGAACGTTGTTTTCACCTGCGTCCTGCCCGCCTGGTTCCGTCCGGCTTGGCGCTTCCTGCGTGCTACGATCGAGCGGGCTGCGACCGTCTCCTTCCCGATCCGAAGTCTCAAACGTATCGGCGATTCCGTGTTCGTTTGATTGAGTGCGAGTCCGGGTCTGACGACCCGACGTCTCTGCCGTCATTCGTGAAAGCGGAATGCCAGCCGCTGAACCGTTGATCGGAGAAGGCCCCGTTGCCATGGTTTGTGTTGGAGTTCGGGTGAGGTTCAGGTTGCCGTCAAATGTAACCCGCAGCGTTAGATGGTTGCGAGTTGAAGTTGAATTTTTGCGGATCGACTTGGTTAGCGATCGAGGTAAAAAGAACCGACTGGAAGCGACTCTTCGGCCGCCGGGTTTATTCGCGCGGGTGAAAACTCCATGACGGGGTAGTTGTTGGTGGCCTGAGGTCGTCCCTGCAAAAGGGCTCTGATCGAATCATTCAACTGCGGAAGAATGTGTTTGTGGGTTTGCGGATCGTCGAACGAACCGTTGACGTTGATCCACAGCGCACGTTGACTGCCGGCTTTGTAAAGTTCACTGACAATCGGAATGTACCAGCGTCCACGACCTATCACCGAATAGAAGTTTAGATCGATCCGCCGGTCCATGCTCATCTGTCCGTTTCCAATCAGGCTGACTGCGTCGCCGATCAATTCTATTCGCTGAAAATCGAGCGTATCGCCAGTGATCGCGAATTCGAGATTGCCGCTGTCGAACGCCGTCCGGTTGACTTCTTTCACGTTTAAGATTTTCAACAGTGAGACCATCACCGGCAGTTCATATATTTCCGCGTTTCTAAGCGAAACCGTTCCGCCGCCTCGATACGAACGCGTTCCGGAATCGTCACCGGTCAGCCGCAGCGACGCGTAGCATTTTCCATTGATCTGATTCATCTGCGGCGCGTAGTCGTTGACCGCTTCTTTCAGGTCACCGTCGCTCAGGCCGACCGCCAAAATAAACTGGCCCGGGTTTGCAGACGATCGTTTGCCATCGATCACCAACTGCCCCTCGAACATTTTCCCGGTGACTTGTCGGACAGCAGCCTGTGATCCGGGCGGTTGCGCCAACGATCCGACTGCGACGCCGCTTTCGTCCATCCAGATCGGCCCCGAAATGTTCTTGATTTGGGCGTTGTGCAGCATCAGTGAATCGATTGCCAGTTCGCCCCGGCAGACTGCCGTCTGTCCGTCATAGTTGCCGACCAGCTGTACCATTCCGAACACGTTGCGAACCGGCATTCCGATCATCAGATCAGCTTGATTCATGTTGAAGCGAAGATTCCATCCAATGCTGGCTCCCGCTGCCAGCCCGGAATTTACGGATGTTTGGGGCGGAGACTGAGTGCGCGGAATTCTCGTCGGTTCCTCGGGACGAGTCTGTGCAGGCAATCGCCCATGGTTGTTTGCCGCCACGGATTCGTTGTACCCTGCCTGGACGATGCCCTGCCCGCCTGGTTCTCCTTGCCCACCCTGCTGACCGTTCCCAGCCAGTGCCGTGCGTTTGACGCGGCCACCGAGCGAAACCTCACCGCCCACATTGACCAATCCGTCAAACTGTAGCTGACGGATCGCCGGTGCGAGCGAGCCCGGCAATGCGGTGAGTAGATCGCGATCGACCTTTAGACTTCCGATGATCAGATTTTTTAGCGAAACCGACCACTCTTCGGGCGAGTAACGACCGTCGCCCTGGCAGGTAATCCACGTTCGTCCGTGGCCACCCCGCAGATTTTCCATCGAGACGATTCCGTTTCCGATTTGAATCCGTCCGGTCAGACCGACGATCTCGTAGGGGAACCAGGTTGGAAAAATGGAAACTGAACCGGCGTTGCCCGCAGTCTCTGTCAGATCAGCACTGACGGTGACGTCGGCTTGCCTTTGACCGCGCGGAAGCGACAGGTCAACTCGCATCAGTCCGATGTTTCCGCGCGGGCGGAACGAATCCCAGATTTCGCGAGTCTGTGAATTCACAGCAGTCCGAAGTTTGTCGTCGATCGGGACTTGTTCCGCCAGAAACCTGAGAGAGAGTCCTGTACGTTCGTCCCATGAGCCGTTACAGCGAACCGCCGCGTCTCCGCTCGAACCTTCGATCTCTTCAAACATTGTTTTGTTGCCGCGATATTTGACCGTGCCTCGAACGTTCTGAATGTCGTAAAGGAATTTCCGGTGGCGGACTCCGCAATCGAGCAGTTGAATGTCGAATTCCCGGCTGACGTGTTCCAGATTTGGATCGGCCTTGATCAAACGCCCGACGCCGCTGACATCACCCTTCGGCTGAAAATCACGCAACGCTTTTTGCAGATTCGGCCATCGTCCAAGTGCACCGTAAAGTTTTTCATCAATCGCAACCGGCCCTTCGGCAGCAAGCGCCATTTCAAAAGTCGCATTCGGGCCCGGGTTGTGGACACGCCCGTTCAGACGAAGAGGAGTCCGTTTTTCATCCGCGATCAAATCGAATTCAAGCTCATTGCCAACCCAGATTGCTGTTCCCCTGCAATGCTCGGTGCGAAACGGGAACTTTACGAACTCGAACGACATATCAGTGATGATCGCGTGGACGTCCCGCTGAACCGTGCCGCCGGTCGAGGCCAATCGGAAACGGATGTCCGAAGTTCCCGTCGGCGAAAAGTCTGCGCAGAATTTCCGGCATCCGTTTGAGAGCCAGGGATGCAGTCGCTCGGTAAAATCCAGACGGTTGACCGTGCCGGCAAACTGCCAGTCACCGCGCGAAAGCAGACCATCCTGCCAATAGGAAACGTCGAAGCTCCCCTGATCAGCCACGCCTGTTGCGCGTTTGACTTGCAAATGCCGGTCGCTGACAACGAAATCGACATTCGTTCGTGAGATCGCCGCAGGCAGGCGACGGTCGTTGACCGAGAAATCCCGCAACTGCCCGTTCAACTCAAACCGTGTTCTTCCGGGTTCGGCGATTGATCCTTCAGCGCGTCCGTCGACGCTCAGATTCCCCGTGAGCGCAACCAGTGATTCGGCATCACCTCGAATCGACGGCGGAATCAGCGTTAACATGTCCGCCGACAGTGCGAACTCGCTCGCGCGTATCTGTTCGGCATACCAGCGTCCGGTTTCTGATTCGTAGTAGCCGCTAAATCCGACTTCGGCGACGCTGTTGCCGGCGAATGTTCCGCTGATTTGCATCAACTGCCGTCCATCATGCTGAACCGGTTTCGCCTCGATGCTGATGTCACGCAGATTGATTTCCAGCGGCGGGTTCTGGAAGTGATCGACAATTCGCAGCGTACAATCGGTGATCGAAACGGGAACCGGCGGGCCGTCACAGGAGAGGCTGCCTAAACGATCAAGCGATCCGGTATTCCATGTGCCGTCAGCATTGCGAGCGAGCGTCAGTTTGCCACCTCGTATTTCGACGCGGCTCGGCTTTGCTGTGCCTGCAACCAGTTGAGCCGTTGTCGCCTGCATGTGAACGAAGACGCTGTAGATTTCCAGCAGCGGATCGGTATCGGAGGAGTTTGCTGCCGTCGAGATGTGCGCGTTGGATTGCGTCGTCGAGTTGGTTGCCGATCCGTGAATTATTAGATCGGAAATTTGAATCCCACGACCTTCGATGAACGTGGTGTCGCGAATGGAAGAGACCAGACCTGTGTCATTGAGTACAGCCTGCAAACGCGAGCGACACTCGCCGCAAATCTGACCGGGCAGTTTTTGTTTGAGAACCGTGACGCCGGCGATCACACACAGGCCAACGAGTGAGGCGACGAGTCCCCAGCGGCGCAACCGTGACGAAGCGTCTGCTGCTGGCAAGCTGCGTCGGTTCAAGTTGCGTCGATTTTGGACGTATCGGTTTTGCAGGTGGCGACGAGCCATAACCGGTTTTGATTCTGGGTTGGCAACAGTTGATTCACTCGATCGATACCGCCCTCGGTAACAGGGAAAACCTAGGTGCGGAATCGTGGCGGATGGTACAGAAATGGAGGCGAGTGCGCAACTTCAGTTGGACCGGTCATCGGTCTATGGACGATCCGCGTTCTGCCAGCACTTCCACGCAATCATTTTTGAGGAGTCTGTGCCAGCACAATTCAAGTTTGCACGAGCCGGGAAGTTTGCGGGGTTTTGAAGCGAGGGACTGGACGGTGTAGGATAGGCTGACGAGTCGCATTTCGTCATATGCGACAGCTTGACGTATATAGCCCCGTTGGCGGCCACAGAGCTTTGGCTGATCGCGAAACCATGAACGGCGTTGTTCTCAAACGGATCGTGCCTGTTTTTCGCGAACGTGGATTCAAGGGGTCAATGCCGCACTTTCGTCGCGTTGTCGATGGCTCATTGCATCTATTGACACTTCGATTCCGGGCAGCTGGCGGTAGCTTCGTCGCCGAGATCGCAAAATGCTCCGCTGGAGACCACATGACGTCGTGGGGCAAGGTGATTTTGGAAGCAAAGATGAACCTCACATACCTTAGTCCCAGATGCCGAATCCGGCTTGGTGCTTCTTGCGGATGACAAAGAAAACATTGAAATAATTTGTCACAATGGTTGGCTGGAATGGCTATAAATAGACGGACAACAATTTTTGTTCCCACAATCAGCACAAGCGAACCTGAAACCATTCAGTCGCTCCTTAAGTCAATTGAATTGGCTTGGAAGGATAAGCGGGTTGTTGTGTCTTGCCTCTGATGGAAATGGAATTTCTTGAATCTGAGTTGGTATACTCTGATTCTACGAAAGAAATCCATGTCCCGTACACGCAGAATGTTCACACCATCTCAAAAAGCCGAAATCGTTCGTCGTCATCTCAAAGACCATATTCCCGTCAGCGATCCGGCTGCCGAACATGATCTTCAGCCCAGCCAGATCCATCAGTGGATCGATTTGGTTCTCACACACGCGATTGCGTCGTTGACTATCTGAAGTACTGGACCCTGAAGTACTGGACCGATCGTTCCGGCACTTCGATGAAGCAACTGCTCGCCTGGCTGGAGCTGGCCGGCAGCAAGGATCACAGCCGGAAAAACCGCTAGGGCAAAGCCAACGAGCACAACGGAAAAATCCCGCGTGATTACTGGATCGAAGACCGGGAAAGGTACAGGCTTCAAACAGCCGGAAGACGTTGAAGGACGAGTGGATTGAAAGCTTGAAGAGGCCGGAGAGAATCGTCGCGCGAAGCGACTGGCTGCTCGTCGCAGCGAAGTTGCAACCCTGGCGAGTTAGCGATACGTTAAAGAAAGTTGTTTGGAGGACAGGGCTCTGCCGAGGAGCAACCCGAGCGCCAAACAATCGCTGAAAACGGAAGTCGAGCGATGCTTCGGTGTCGCTCACTTCACTTCCGATTTTAGCCCCAATGCGAAAAACCTTCTCCGCAGGATGCGGAGATCTTTGTCAGCAGGAGACGTTTTTACTTCACTGGCTCAGATTGAAATTCCATTTACCGCTGAACCAGGACAACTGAACTGCGAAAAGTGTGATCGGTGCAAGATTGTTGTCCGTCACTATGTTCGTCTTTCGCAGTTATGCAGCGAGAGCGATGAGGTATTCGAGGTCTAACTTCATCGGCTCACGCAGCGAGACGACGGCGTTGAACTCCGGCGATTCCGAGTCCGACAACGATCACAAACATTGAACCGGGTTCCGGTACAGCCGAGATTGGCACGGAAAACTGGCTGGCTCGTGCCGTTGCGATTTGGGCTGCATTGAGTCGTTCACCCTGATTGGACGAACCACCGGCCTGCATCAGGTTCTCTGCCGCCACTATATGGGACAAACCCAAGTTGTGCCCGATTTCATGCGAGACCACGCTTGCTACGACTTCGCGTCCAGCAGCGAACAGGACAAGAGCGTCACCAACATGCTGTGTGATTCCGTTGCCCTGCGGTTTCTCGCAGGATAATGAAACGCAAGCGTCGAACTCCAGGCACTCTAACTGATCTCCAGCCGATATGTACAGTCGTTTGACCGGAATATTGCGGAAAAGCGTACCGAAAAGGTCGGAATTGCGGCTTGTGCCCGAAACAAACGTCGTGTTCGCTTGATTGAGCGGTTGGAATGCGACAGAGATTGCGACAGGATATCTATCGTGCCGGTCCGAGCTTCTTGTGCCTGCGGATCTCATCATGAAGTCAGTCGCAAACTCGCCTGAGTTTACTGATTCGTAGTTAACGCCGAAAAAATTCTTCAGCTCATAAACCGGTTTTTCATCGGGGCTTTGGGGATTGGTCATGTCCGTAAACGTGGTCTCGTCAGTTTTCACCTCTTCGAACTTGTCGGCTTCCTGAACCATTACGGTCCGAGTTTTATAATGATCCTGCACGGCACCGAGAAACGGAAACCCGAAAATTCCGACCGTCAGCAAGCCCATCGCTGAAACGGTGTTCAAGGTCATCGCTCCGCCTTTTGGAAACTGTTCCGATACCAGGCCCAGCATTGTTGGCCAGTAAAACGTTTGTCCGATGGCATACAACACAAATGCGCTGAAAATCATTGCTCCAGTCACCGATGACATCGCATACAAACCCGCGACCGAAAACAGAGAACTGACAAGCAATAGGACCGGAGGCGACATCCATATAACCGGTAATCCATTTGCTCTGTTGACCGGCCCGCAAAGTCAATCAGCCTTGCCACAAGCAGCGCGTCTATTGCGGGGTAAGAACTAGCAACGAACCCGTTCGTTCAGCGCGGATATTTCCCGGCAGGTTGATCGCGGGGCCCGGCGTTCCGTTGGTCACTAGCTCGCACAGCGTTTGCCAGTGAGCGAACCTCATCGCGCCTTCCGGCCAGCCTGCGCGCCGCCACGACCGAACCAGCAAACACCGGATTAATACCGGCGCTACCGATCGAAGGGTGTCGGAGTCGATTTCAATTCTCGATCCATCATTTCTTGCGGAAACAACAACGGCGTCATCAAACTGCGCGGCTGACGTTTCGATAAACCGGCTTTGCTCGACCGTTTGCATAACCAGTCGCTCGATCGAGCCATCCACACTATCCCCGAACCGTTCACGAATGATTGGGAGCAGTTCATTGCGAATAAAGTTGCGGGTGTAGGCCGAATCGTCATTACTCACGTCGGTACGGTGGGTAAGCGCTAGCTCGACAAGCAGTTCTTTGATCTCGGCGCGCGAAACCGGAAGTAGCGGACGGATGATCGTCAGCCCTTCGCACGCCGGTCGGTGGCCCGGAATGCCCCCTATTCCCGCAGGACCCGTCCCGCGAAACAGCCGGAACAAGACCGTCTCGATCTGATCATCCCGATGATGCCCGGTCGCAATGTAGCGAGTTCCGGATTGACGGGCCATTTTTTCCAGCGCGTTGTAACGCGCCGCTCGCAAAGTTGCCTCGTCGATGTTGAGCCGGGTGACGGGCTCCCCGGCCAATTGTTGTTCGGTCGCCGAATGCGGAAGGTCGAGCCGTGTACGGAGAAACGGAATCCGCAATTGCTCTGTAAGCTCACGAACAAACTGCTCATCGTCGTCGGATTGTTCTCCCCGCGTTTGATGATTCACATGGCCGACGATCAGATGCCCGCCCGGATTCGGACAACAATCGACAAGCACTCGCAGCATTGCCACACTGTCGGCTCCTCCGGAAACCGCGACCAGCGTTTTTACGCGGGACCATTTTTCCAGCGGCCAGCGTTCCAGGACGCGATGTTTGATCGACTCCAGTATCGATTGCGGGCTTGATTTCACGGCAGTTCCGACTCCTTCATCAATGTTCCGGCGGGCCTGATTCATATACGATGGCTGCTTTCGAGTGCCGGGACTACTTTCCAGAGAATTGAAATTCCGGACGAGACGCCCTGGGGCAACCATTTTGCGCAGCAAAGCAATTACTTGCGCTGCGGGTGCGCACGTCGATTGTACTATTATCGGTCTCTGATAAACTGGATCGCGAGCCGGATTCCAGCGTTGCCTACGTCCGGTGTTGATTGAGCCTCGTATATGAATCAAGGTTCGGTCATGGAAAAAAACAGACAAAGTGACACAAGCGTAACGCGATGACACGTTGTCGGTTAGCCTGAAACAGTGAACAACCTGAGGCTTGGTTTCCACGCTGCATTTTCGTCGCGTGTAATCCGGTTTCAGTTCACGTAATTTTGCTGCACGACCGGATTTCGGTCGCCCAGCCAACGAAATTCGATGCATCCCGTTAATTTATTTTCAATTCTTGTTCTGTGCTTTTTTCGCCGCTGGTTTTTACCGTCCGGCGAATGGCGCTGTCGATCGGGCCGCGAGCCTGCTGTGCGCGGAAGATTCGTACGAGTTCACTTCGCGAACAGCCAATCTTGTTCCGGGTGGTTCAATTCTCTCAGGTCGTTTTTTGTCCTGACCGGGAGATGTTTGAATTCGATGACGGAATCGTCCGCGTTGTGGTTTCGGAAAGAACCCCGGGCCGAAACGCCGGATCCGGTTCTGCCGGACGGCGCGACGTTCAGCCATCCGGCACCTGACGGCTGCTCTGCGGTCTTGCATAGCATGCACGATGAAAGAAACAGAATAGGTACGAACCGGGTTGTCAGTGCGTTTTTCTCTGGCGCAACAAGCAATTTGTCTTTTCAGCTGCCGGCAGTTCATCCCGCTTGATGTGACTCCAGATATTCGGAGCACGATCGATGAATTGGACTGAAATACTTGCCGGCACCGTTGTCGGCGCGCTGTTGGGTGCGGGGGCATTGTTTCTCTACAACTCTCTGGTCGGACGCGGTGCCTCTGCGACCGCGAAAAATATTCTGGACGCAGCCGATCGGGATGCAAAGTCAAAACTTCGCGACGCCGAACTTTCGATCAAGGAGCAGGAGCTGACACGTGCGGCGGAGTTCGAACGCGCACTCAGCCGCCAGCGCGAAGAGATGCACCAGCGTGAACGGGCTCTGGACAAGCGGCAGGTTCAAATTGATCAACAGGCGGATGATCTCGTCAAACAGGAAGGGTTTATCGAGCAGACTCAAAACCGCGTGAAGGTCAAACTCGAACAGGCAGCGCAGCACGAGAAAGACCTGATCAGTATCTTTGACCAGCAACGGAAAAAGCTGCACAAAATGACGGAGCTAAGCAAAGAGGAAGCCACGAAACGTTTGCTCAAGCTGCTTGAGGATGAACTCACCGATGAAGTCGGCAGCCGGATTCTCAAACACGAAAAACGGATGCAGGAAGTCTGCGAAGAGAAAAGTCGCGAAATCCTGCTGATGACGACTCAGCGTTTTGCAGCCGCTCACACTGCCGAATCAACGACATCGACGATCGACATTCCCAACGACGATATGAAGGGCCGGATCATCGGCCGTGAAGGACGCAACATCCGTTCGTTTGAAAAAGAAACGGGCGTTGATGTGATTATCGATGACACGCCCGGTGTTGTGATCGTCAGCGGTTTCGATCCGGTTCGTCGCGAAGTCGCCCGCCAGTCGCTCGATAAGCTAATCACTGACGGACGAATTCATCCGACGAGGATCGAGGAGATTGTTGCTGAGACGCAGAAGGAAATGGACGAGTTTGTCCGCCGCAAGGGAACCGAGGCGATGGACGAAGTAGACGTTCACGGACTCGGATCGAAGGTGGTCGAACTGCTGGGGCGGCTGTATTTCCGGACCAGTTACAGCCAGAACGTGCTGCGTCATAGCATCGAAGTCGCGTTTCTTTCCGGGATGCTGGCCGAAATGATGGGGCTCGACGGCCAACTTGCAAAACGCGCCGGTTTACTCCATGACATCGGCAAGGCGGCGGATCATGACATGGAAGGCGGGCATCCGAAAATCGGCGCGGACATTCTCAAGCGAGCCGGTGAAGAGGAGGAAGTGGTTCACGCTGCCTTCGGTCATCACGACGAAATTCTGATCGAACATCCTTACACGGTGGTCGTTGCAACCGCCGACGCCTGTAGCGCATCACGCCCCGGAGCGCGGCGCGAATCGCTCGACCGCTACATCAAACGGATGGAGGAACTCGAAACAATCGCAAAAGAATTTGCCGGAGTTCAGCGCGCATTCGCGGTTCAGGCCGGTCGCGAAGTTCGCGTCCTCGCCAGTGCGAAAGACACAGACGACAACAAAGCTGCCAAAATCTGCCGCGATATTGCCGCCGCGTATGAGGAGCGACTGAGCTATCCCGGTGAGATCAAGGTGACGGTGATTCGCGAATCGCGGTTTCTGGAATTGGCCAAATAGAAGTCACAGATCGTTGACCGGAAGGCAAACTAATTTGAGGCAAACCAGTTTCATCGCGACCAGGAATGTAACTGACTGGTTCACAGACCTCCGATTAGTTTGCCTTCTTTGTCCGATCGTATTTCTTGTCCGGTCGTATTTGTTGCCCATCAAAGACCCACGAAAGTAGACCACAGTGAGAATATTTTTTATCGGGGACATTGTCGGCAAGCCGGGACTTAACATCGTCACCGACACAATTCCGGGTTTTCGGCGCGCGGAATCGATTGACCTGATTGTGGCCAACGGGGAAAACTCGGATGGCGGATCGGGGATCACTCCATCGATCTACCGCAAACTGATTGCAGCTGGCGTCGATTGCATTACGCTCGGCGATCACATTTATCGCAAAAAAGACATCATCGATGTCCTCGATGAGAAGGCGAACATTGTTAAACCCGCCAACTATCCGTCCGATGCACCCGGAAAGACCTGGACGGTAGTGAAAACTGAAACCGGACATCGGGTCGCAGTCTTCAGCGCCATAGGGCGGGTCTATATGCGTCCGGTTGACTGCCCCTTCACTGCCGTCGGTCGCGTTCTGGAGGAAATTCCGGACGATGTGAAGATTCGATTTTGTGACTTTCACGCGGAAGCAACCAGCGATAAGCAGTTGATGGGCCGTTTTCTTGACGGGAAAGTCTCAGCCGTTTGTGGAACTCACACGCATGTGCAGACAGCGGATGAACAGATTCTGCCCGGCGGCACGGCATTTATTTGTGATGTCGGCATGACCGGCCCGCATCATTCGATCCTCGGTCGTAACATCGAAAAAGTGCTTCAGGCAACGATCACGTTCCGGCCGTTTCCTTTTTCAGTCGCTAAAGAAGACGTGCGAATCAACGGTGTCGTGATTGAAGTCGATGCGACGACGGGCAAGGCTCAGCGCATTCGGCGGATCACGATCAACGAGCGCCAAGCGGAGATGTATGAGGAAGAATAGAACATGGTTTTCGTTTCCAGCTTGTGTTTTAACGTGCTGTCACAAGCTGGATGCGTATGCCACGTGCGTAAAATTTACAAACGGTGTTGATCCGCTCAAATCCCTGATGACTGATCTTGAGCCAGCTCATCAAAACCGGTAACGTCCCCGCGAATCTACAGGAAAACTGTGCCAGCCAATCAGAGTATCGAGCACCGACTGTTGACTTCCGACCGCATTTTGCTGGCCGGAACCGGCGTTATGTTGTTTGCATTGCTGATTACGGCGCGTTGTCTCCAGCCATCCAGCGCCGGAATGGGAACGCACCGGCAGCCGGGACTTCCCCCCTGTAGTTTCCTGTAGCTGACTGGAAAGCGATGTCCGGAATGCGGCATGACAACGTCATGGTCGTTTTACACCCGGGGCGATTTGATCAGCGCAGCGAGAGTCAACGCCGGAGGGTTGTTGCTGGGCGTCGTTGCAACGGTGGCGATACCCTGGCTGATCGTTTCCGGCTGGCGCGGACGTTGGTTGTTCGGACCGCTGCGAACGGATGTTGCGATTGTGGCTGTCACGATCCCGGCGTCAGTCATCCTGTTCAGCTGGCTGTGGCGGATTTTTTGCTGACGAAGAATGCCGGAAGAACACGACGTTGCACGATATCGACGTCAAATAGAATAAATTGCGAATCAACTACAAGGATCAAGGATGATGCCTTTCAGAGCCACAACGCTTGACGTGGATTCGATCGTTAACCGTGCTTTGCCCCCGACCGGTTGCCGACAGAGACCGGTTTTTCCGGGCCGGCTGCTGCTGATTTTGGCGATCGTTTTCTGCATCAGCGTAGTAAGCGGATGTGGCACTCTTGCTCAGATCATGTACGTCGTGCAGGGACACAAGATTGACGCTAAATATGATGGATTGAAGGGAAAACGAGTTGCGGTGGTCTGCGTTTCCGACGCTTCGGCATACGGGCCCGACACGCTGACGTATACGATCGCCAACTCCGTTAGTTACAAACTCGCCACGGTCGTAAAAAAGATTGAAATGGTCCAGCCCTCCGATGTCGAGCGCTGGGTCGATACGAATGGCTGGGACGAACGCGATTATGTTGAGCTGGGGCGCGGCGTAGACGCGGACCTGGTTCTCGCGATTGAGATTTCGTCCTATTCAATCCATGAAGGATCAACGATGTACAAAGGCCGTGCGGATTTGACGGCGACTGTCATCAATGTGGGAACCGAAAATGCGAGCAGCAATGGTGTCGAGTTTATTCTCGGGCCGGAACATTACGCGTTCCCCGAATCGGGACGGCCTGCAATTCAAACGTCGCCACGGCAATTCGAGGCGTTGTATCTGGCAAAGTTGACTCAGCACATCGCCCGTCAGTTCTACGATTATGACGAACTTGAAACAGTCGCCGAAGACGCGACCCTGATTCGCTAGGAAACACGTGGGATACGCTTCCAGCTTGTCGGACAGCAAAGGAATGTGGCGGAAACTGCGACAAGCTGGAAGCGTATCCCACGGACTACAACTGCGGTGGCTGGCGTTTCGGGCGCGGCATCGCGTTTTCCATCGGCTGCGGCCTGTTCGGCTGGACGTTGTTGTTATTGTTCTCACGAGGTGGACGGGGACGGGGCGGTTCCTGATACGATTCAACCCAGCGCCAGCCGATCGGCGTTTCCAGTTCACGCCCGGCCAACAGCGCCCACGGTGTCCCGGGATGTGATTCGACGACGCGGGTGAGGTACTCCCGCGCGCGATCGGCGAGTTTTTCCTCGCGCGATCCGGTCTCGATAACGTCTTCGGGAACCAGGGTCCAGACATTGTTCTTTGGCGTTTCATCGTCCGGCGGCGCGGAAAACTTCAAGCTGGTTTTCGCCATTGCGAGCATCGCATTGTAGGAGGTCGCGCGAACCTTGGCGGCCAGAACCCGGCCCATTGCCAGATCGTAGCCGGCCTGCCAGCGAAGTTCGTGTTCGCGTTCACGGTCCTTTTCTCCCTGCTTCAGAATTCCGTACAATCGTTCGAGGGCAGGTTCCACGCGGGCCGCAGCGCGCTGGGCAAGCGTTACCCGTTCGGTAAACCTCGCTTCGTCGAGGCGGGGGAAACGGAGACCGGGCGCTTCGAGGACGCCGGTCGAAGTGAACTCGGCCGCATCCACCAGTGCCTGTCGCGCTTTGTTGGTCTTGAGACGTTTGTGATATTCCTCGCGCGAAACGTAGTCCGGTTTATACGGTCGCATTGTCCCCGGATCGAAAAACCGCTGAATATACGCTGCGTATCTTATCGTTTCACGGCGCCCGATTGAGCGGCCGGTTTTCCGGTTGGGATGTACGGCAAAGTAGATTCCTCCCGACTCGAAACAAAGCCGGGTCAGATTGAACGGTCCGAACCCTGAATCGATCATATCGAAATCGCCCGAATAGTCGGTGAAGTCCAGCTGAATTCGCTCAGGCAACACTGTTTCCGGCCCCTGCGAAACAAGCGCGAACTGCGGCGTCTGGTCAAACTCGGGATCGGGATCAACCCACTTCACCTGGGTTTCTCGCCGTCCAAACGGGGCTGGAATACCGACGACAAACACCGGCACTTCGTATTTCGTGCAGTTGCGTACGCAATCATCAATTTGGTCGCCATCATCTCCCGCTTCATCTGATACGACAATGATCATGATGTTGCGTTCGCGATCCCGGGTCGTCGGGTTGATTCGGCGAAGTGACTTGTATTTCTGTACGATCGCCGTGATTGATGAAAACACGTTTTCAATGCCGCTTACGTCTGTCTGGATTTCGGCGATCGCGTTCTGAATTTCTTCCAGGTCGTCGGTTGGGCGGTAGGTCAGGTGATGCAGCTCGCGACCGAATCCGACAACATGAGTCAACAGCGGCGTGTCGCCGTGTTTTGCAAACGACTCGTTTCCGGCGGCCTGCATCATCGCCAGTTCCTCGTAGACTTTATCAAACCGCGCGGAGATTTCCTCGCGCTGGGTCAGTAGACTGGCTGATTCATCAAACATCCAGACAACCAGAGTCTTCCGCTGGTCAAGCGATCTGACAATCTCCTGAGTGATCCGGTCGACCGCGCCGGAGGCGCCAACTACTGCTTCGCCAACCGAACCGTTGATGGTGCGGTCAGATAGTTTTTCTGCCGTCGCCATCAGGAAGTCATCGTTGGTAAACAGCTCGCCGGTTTCGTATGTGGGCAGGTCGACTTCGACGGGGTCTTCTTTGATAAGGTCAACCATCTGAGCTTCCGAAGCGGCCAGTTCGAGCGAGTGGTCGCTATCTGCTCCGACTTCCTCGGAGAGCATGTCGTCCAGTTCGATTTCAGCAGGTTCGATCTCCGTGATCTCAGCTGCAGGTTCGGTATCGAGAACCAGAACGACTTTGCGATCTTTGTCGTCGGGCATGATGATCCAGGCGAGCAGGACCAGGATGGCGAGGTGAACGATGAAGCTCAACAGCCAGAAGGGAACGGCACCGTCGATCGGGGTTTCCACCCGCCCGGTCTTGACCTGCCACCATCGACGAAGGAATTTCAAAGGACCTCTCCCGATTGACGATTCGTACGCGCGTCCGTCAGAGCCGTTCCAATTTTTCTGACAAGTTTATTTTCGGACGAAAAACGGTGTCAGGCAACCCAAAACCAGATAACTTGACACAGTTACAGGGAGTCGCGTTCTGATTTACAGAAAATAGTGGTTTGTGTTGCTTTTCCCGTCCTGTTTTGATCCCAAAGTCCAATTTGACGGGGTCTCTACGATACAGATGTGACGCGCTACAATAATTTGAGGCATGAACCACGAGTTATTGTGGGTTGACGACGGACTCGCAGGAATTATTCGCAGAGCGAGTGCGTTTGAGAAGAGTGCGTTTGAGAAGAGTGCGTTTGAGAAGAGTGCGTTTGAGAAGAGTGCGTTTGAGAAGAGTGCGTTTGAGACGAGTGCGTTTGAGACGAGTGCGTTTGAGACGAGTGCGTGCAGGAATTGCTGCGAGAAAACGTCTATCCAATTTCCGGACCGGTGATTGATATGAAAGCTACTACGAATCGAAATTTTCCTTTTGGCCTCGATATGAGATTCGGCTCTTTTAAGGCACCCGCCTTTTTTGGCTGCGTTTGTCTCTGGTCTTGTTTCGCATTCGGGTTTGTGTCGCTCGTCCTGCCGGGTTCTGTATGCGCGAGCTGTCAGGATGAATTCGATGAGTTTGAGGAGTTTGAGGAGTTTGAAGACGAAAATCCGGGCGGCGAGGCACCTGACGAACAACCGATGAACGAGCAGCCGGGCGCTGATCAGCAAGGGACTGACCGGCCTGCACCGAGTCCGTTCCAACGACCGTCCACCACGACGACGGATGAAGAGCAGGAATGGCAGCCGCCCGAAGTAGAAGTCGTCACTCTGGAAACGAATGAAGCGGGGAATCTGCCCGGTGTACTGATTCAATGCGATTACTATGCGGGCAAACCGTCCAAGATGACCGTACCTGTACTGTTGCTGCACGATTTTGACAGTAGCCGTCAGGCCGTTATTTCGATGGCGGTTTATCTGCAATCGCTGGGGCACTCTGTTATTGCACCCGATCTGCGCGGGCACGGTGCGAGTACCAAAGTCGTGGATGTCGATGATCCGATCGATCGCTCGAATTTCAACGCGGCGGCGTTCTTGACGATTGTCAACGATATCGAACGCTGCAAAAAATTTATGATGAGCAAGAACAACGTCGGCGAGGTAAACATCGAATTGTTGACCGTGGTTACCGTCGGAAAATCGGCGATCCCTGCATCTCACTGGAGCGTTTCGGACTGGTCGTGGCAGCCGGTTAATGGACGCAAACAGGGACAGGATGTGAAAGCTGTCGCGATGATCGGCGCTGAGCGGAGGTTCAAATCGGCATCGATGACGCAGGCACTTCGGACAGGCATTTTCACGGGCGAGGATATCGAACGACCGATCGCAGTCATGCTTTCATGGGCGGGCGATAACGAAGAACAGGCGGATGAGGGTTCATCGCTGGAAACGGCGCTGACGCGCAGCCGTCGGCGCCTCGATCAAAGCCACTTGTCCGTGATGCGGCCCTACGAAACCGGAGTGTCGGCGATCGACCTCGCTGGCAATCCTGATCATCAGGTTGTTTTTCAAGATGTCGGCAATTTTATTGAAGCCGAAGTCGTTAGTCTCAGCGACGCATTGCGATGGCAGGCTCGTGGTCGTGCGGCAAGTGGCGGAGAACAAGATGACGACGATGGTCAGGACGAACTGAATCGCGGCGGATTGAATGCCGGTCGAAATCAGGACAAGTAGCCGCGAAACAGGAGCCTGACTCTATTCGTAAACCGGAATCCGTAGTTCGATTCCGGAAGGAACTTCGGCAGGATTTCGCAACTGGTCCTGGTTGGCGAGGTAAATGTCCAGATAAAAGTCAGCCGATCCGAAGTGTTCGGTTGATATTTGCTGAAGCGTGTCCCCCTGCTCTGTCCGGTGCCGGACGAACCGGTTGGTTGTGAGCTGGAATTCGTTTTGGCGTGTTGCGACCGCAACCAGTTCGCTTTTCGCGCGGTCACTCAACCGGAACGGAACCATCTGCGAATTCGCCACGAGTGGTCGAGTTGCTCCATCTTGAGCAGGAGGTCGAAAATTCTGCTGCGGTGCAACGTTTGAATCGAGTACTGTTTGCAACCCGCGACCCTCGGGCACGACTAACGCGTTTTGTGTTGTTGGTTCGGAGTTGGCAGTCGGTCCGGATTGCGGCAACGGTTCATTGAACGCATCCGCCCAGGACGTATCGGAACCGGGCAGACTGTCCGGTTCAATTGCCGAGTTTCGGTTGACGATGGAATCGGGATGCGGCATTTCCGGACGTGCGACGCTCTGACGCGAAGTTTCGTTTTGGCGGGCGTAGCGGGAATCGAATGACTCGGATTGCATCGCGGGCGCAGCCGGGTGAATTAAGGGGTCAGCAACCGGCGCGATTCCGGGACGGGCGTCCTGCTGCGCGACCTGTCCGGCAAAGTCGCTTGCGGAGGCGCGGTCGGCGTCCGGATAAATTGTGAATTCAGGAGCGGTCGGTCGATTTCCTGCTCCATCGTTTGAACCGGGTTGATTCGCTTTCGGTTGATTTGCAGGTAGCAGAGCAGGGGCGATTGGTGTCAACGCCGGTGTGTGTCCCGAATTGACCTCGGAAAAGTCCGGCTCAATAAAGGGAACTTTCAGCGCGGGCGGAATCCGGTCAGCAGTCTTCAACGGCGGAGCCGTCAAATTTCGCTCACCGGAATACAACGGTGCGAAAATCTCGCGCTGGACCGGGATACCACTCAGGTGATTCGGCATGGTGGAACTACGCTCCACAGAAGTTTGCGGGATCGCCGAATTGTCACTTGGCAAATTCGGGAACGGTACAAGCGGTTGAACACCTGATTGCGCTGCAGGTGTCGATTGGCTGAGATCAATCAATGACTGGCCGGTTCGGTTCTGCCATGAAGTGTCAGCATCGGCGGCAGATGTACCGGGTACATTGTTCGCCCGAGTTTCATCATTCACCTGCTGCTGGTGAACGCGCTGGCCGAAAACGAATGCCGCACCGAGAATGGCGATACCGATGACGATTTGAACAAATGAGCGCATACTGAAAACTCCCAACGCAAATCACGATCGTTTGATTCAGGACTCCGTCCCGCGACCGGTTGCGATATTCGGTTTCCGTGGCAACCCTCCTGGCAACTGGAAACAATTTTAACCGCGCAATTATTGCCCGGCGATTCAAAGTGTTTACGCATTTCCGCTCCGGATGGGTCGATCCTATCTCTACAGATTCCGGTTTTTCGGGTCACGAAAACTTTGGGGGCCGGTTTTCTGCCGGTTTGCTCAAAAACCACGCCGAACTCAACGGCAATTCCGAAACAGTGGGCGACGTTTCGCGGTTTGCAATGGAGGGCATGAGCGTTATGTTGCTCGGGTCAAATTCATCGGGGAATGTAAATGAGTGTGATCAGCACGGAGAAGCTCTGCAAGTCATACGGCACCCAACAAGTGTTGTCCGATGTCGAGCTGAACGTGGGAGAAGGAAAGATTGTCGGATTTCTGGGACCGAACGGTGCCGGAAAGACAACGACGATCCGTATTCTGCTCGGACTGATTTCCGCCAGTTCCGGGAACGCGACGATATTTGAAAGATCGTGCCGGACTGCTGGAAAAGAGATCCGCCGCGAAACCGGTTACCTGCCCGGAGACGTACATTTTTATCCCGGCTTAACCGGGCGCAAAACGCTGGAGTTTTTTTCCCGAGCGCGTCGCCGTAACTGCTCCGAAGAAATTGACCGACTGTCAGAGCGGTTTGGTTTAGAGCTCGACAAGACGGTTAGAAAATACTCGACCGGCATGCGGCAGAAACTCGGCCTGATCCAGGCGTTGATGCATCGACCGCAACTGCTGGTTCTCGACGAGCCAACCAGCGGGCTTGATCCGCTGGTTCGCAGCGCCGTGTTTGAGGAACTGCGGGGTGTTTCCCTGGACGGTCGGACCGTTTTGTTTTCGAGCCATTCGCTGGACGAAGTCGAGGACCTTTGTGATGAAGCCGTGATTCTGCGCTCAGGTCGAATCGTCGAACACCAGACGATCGATGCAATGCGCGCGCGAGCGCTGCGACGTGTACAGATCGTGTTTGCCGAAAATCTGCCTTCAAAAATGCCGGTCGAGTTGACTGCCGCAGAACCTGCCAACCGCCGTGTTTCCGGCGCATGGACGGGCAGCGTTGCCACGCTGCTGGCGTGGTTGAAGCCTTTTCAGGTTGAGGACCTGGTCATCGAACGTCCTGATTTGAACGACCTTTTCGTCGCCTGCTATCGCGAACCGGACTTCGATGAACCTGATCTCCCGGAAAAGGGCGAACGGGAGGGCACCGATGTTTAATTTCGCAATATTTCGCAAGACATTTGCCGATTCGGTCTGGACGCTGGTCTTCTGCGCGGCGGGATTGATTGCTTTTGTGGTTTTATTTTCCTGGGCGATGCTGAATATGGGAACGGAGATGCTGGAGTTCTTTTCGAAGTTTCCATTCCTCGAAAAAATCTTCGCCAGTTTTGGTATCGACGTGTCAGGTGACGTGTCGATCAGCACTCTATTTGCGGTTTGTTTCACTCATGCCGTAACCTTTGGGCTGGCCTGGACGGCGATCATTGCGACCGCGACACGAGTCACGGCCGGAGAAGTCGAGCGGGGGACAGCCGATTTGCTGTTGTCGCTGCCGGTTTCGCGGGCTGAGGTTTATGTTTCAACATCGCTGGTATGGATGCTCGCAGCTGCCTTGATTTCCGCCTGCCCCTTGATTGGCTTTGCGATCGTAACTCATGTTTTTGAGACGGGCGACGTATTGCTAACAAATTACAACGCGGCGGCCTTGAATTTTTTCTGTCTAAATCTGGCGGTGGGGGGACTCGCATCGATGTTCGGATGCCTGCTCAACCGCCGCGGTCCGGCGATCGGGGTGGTCGTCGCGCTGGCGTTTTTCTCCATCATTCTGAATTTTCTTGAGCAGTTTGTTGAAGCGATCTCGCGGATCGGATTTCTCAGCTTGCTCAGCTACTTCCGCCCCGTCGAATCGGTGCGCGAAGGAGGCTGGCCGGTACAGCACATGCTGATCCTGTCCGGGCTTGCGCTGGTCGCGTGGACCATCGGCCTGATTGTGTTTTCACGCAAGGATATTCCAACGGCTTGATTCCAGTTCATTTATCAGACTCGGCGGATTCAATGGACTGGGTTATTTCAGTCAATTCGGCTGCCTTCAGTTCCGCCTGTTCGATGGACAAGCCTGCAGCGATGCCGGGACGCGTGTGTCCGGCAGTGGAAAGATAGGCATCACGGCGGACGATCATGCCTTCGCGAACCTTGAGCCATGTTTCTTGCTCAAAACGGTTGCTCAAGAGAAGATCATCCGGATCATCCACACTCAGGCTTTGGTCACCAGGGGCGCGGGAGAGCTGCGAGGCGATAAACAGGTGGCCGGCGGCGTTCGGGTGAACTGAATCCGATTGAAAAGTGAATTCAGGTTCGTCGATTCGCCGGCGATTAACATACTCAACCAGTTTCGCTCCGGCCGCTTCGACTTTCGCTGCAACGTAGCCTTCCGCGTAGGTAATGCTGTCTCCCAGAAAGACAATTCGCGTTGATTCGGTTAGCGAATGGACGGGAAAATTCTGCTCTGGAGACGTATTTGCCAGAATGAAATCGACGACTCGATCCGGATCAGGATCCGTGAAGTGGTGACCGTTCGACTGATCAGTTCCTTCAGAAACGCGGATCACTTCAAATGGCTGGCCGGGTTGTTCTTCGGTCAGGCCGTGTTGTCTCAGGCACGCGTTCCACGTCGGAACGGAACCGAGTCCCGTGCCTTTGCCGCCGGGCCGGCTGCGAATGTCACAAACCGGCGTGTCGCAATAGATGCATGCGACGGACTCCGGGTTTTGTGCGGCCCAGTTGTAGACGAACAGTCCGCCCCGGCTGACGCCTTCGAGTACTGCCGATGGTTCAGGTCGAAGTTCGTGGTTACGTGATTGTAGAAATCGTTGCCCGCTGCGATCGCTTCTTCGTTTCCGAACAGCCCGCCAACATCGATGTAGCCGACATGGAATCCCTGCTTGAGCAATTCGATATCCATGTCAGCGTGGAAATTCGGGAATCGAGCTCGCCAGACCCACGGTTTTCCTGACGCGGCGGTTTCCGGTGCGACAAGATACGCAGCGCGACCTGCGATCGTGAAATGGCCCTGATCGAATCCATGCCATTTTTCCAGACGATCGAACTGTTCAGAATCAACGTCTTGAACCTCAATCGCGGGTGCGGTTTGTTCCGCGGTTTGTTGAGCAGATGCGAAACATGAGTTGCAAAAAGTGAATGCGATGACGATTACGAAACCGTAATATTGAAGGGCTATGTTGGGCATGAACTTGCTCGGGTTGATTGAGACAACTGATTGATACGCGCAGATTTACTGGTTGTTCCTGTCTGCCGACAAAAAAAAGCCGGTCGAGAAGTCTCAACCGGCCTGTGATATTAACATAGTCTGCGAGCGCTGGTGTTTTACTTTTCACCCGCTCCTGCCGGAGCGACCGAGCCCGGATTCAATCCAACCGTGTTCATCAGCCAGAGCAAAGTCGGCGATGCAACAAAGATCGAACTGTACGTTCCAACGATCACTCCGATCACCAGCGAAAACGCAAATCCGTGAATCGCGTCACCACCGAACCAGTACAGAATGAAGACCACGATAAATGTCGTGACCGATGTCAGAATCGTCCGGCTCAGCGTCTGGCAAATGCTCGTATTGATCATATCCGCCGAAATTTCCGATCGCTTGCCACGGACTTCGCGGATCCGATCGAACACTACGATCGTATCGTTCAGTGAATAACCGATGATCGTCAGGAGAGCCGCCACCACCGGTAGAGATATCTTGAAGCTTTCGATTTTCACGAAGCCGAGATACCCGGCCACAAAATGGGTGATCGCAATCGCGCCAAGCACAATCAGCACGTCGTGAATCAGGGCGACAACCGCTGCGAGACCAAAGGCAACATTCTGGAAACGAATCCAGACGTAGGCGATGATCCCCAGAAGACTGGCGATGATCGCTCCGAGCGCCTGCCATTGTGTATCGCTGGCAATCTGGCCACCGACTCCGCTGGTTGTCGGGAAGTACGGCGTCTCGTTGTATTCGCTGGACCAGCTACCGAGAATTGTCTGGACATCATCTTCACTGTTAAGATCAAACGTCACTTTCCAGTTCTGCGACGGGAATCCGTTAACGTTGTCATCGTCGTCTGGAATATCGTCTGGAAGAACATCAATCTGTTCTTCAGTCAGGCTGATATCTAATTCACTGGCTGATTGAGCCAGAATCGTTCGCAGAGCCTTCCCGGTAATTTTCTGTCCGAATGTTAAATCGACAGCGACTTTGTTCCGAAAACTGGTTGCCGGCGCGGTCAAATCCGAACCGCCAAATGTGCCTCCGGATAACGGTGTATCCGGTGTTACAAGCGAGTCGCTGGTTAACGGATCGGTCTGGGTACCGTCAGTCATTTCGCTTTCCCCTGCCCCCTCGTCACCTGGCGCGACGAGATCATCCGTATCCTGAGCTTCCGTTCCAACTCCTTCTTCGCCGGGCGCGGCTTCATCGTCCGACTCCTGCACTTCTGAATCTTGAACTGCCGAGCTTGCATCGCTGGGAGCAGCTTCCTCGGTCCCGTCAAAAATGTCGTCCTGAGTCAAGATTGAAGCAGGGCGTAACAACGCAAGCATTTCAGTTGTTGACGGCAGCTGAACGTTTGCGCCGATTCCATTGAGCTGTGGAGCACGATTCAACGAACCGGATTGCCCCGACAGATCTTCCTCTTCCGGATCCTCAACTGGATCAGTGGAATTAACCGGATTTCCGTCCAAGTCGATTTTCTGGATTTTACCAATGTCAACGGACAACATCGTCAAATCACCTTCAAACGTATCGCTCAGGACGCCGGCAAGATCTTTATAAGGCGACGTGTCTTTACCGTCATAGGTTGCCAGATTGCTGTCGATCTTGAAAACGCGATCGATATAGTCCGGATCAGTAAGTTTGGAGACGGTGAATTCAAGTTCTTCGTCGTATCCATCAATGTTAGTAACTGCATCCAGTTTTTCACGAATCGTTTTCGCTTCCATCGCTTTGTTGAAAACGACTCGTGCTGTTGATCCGCCGCGAAGGTCGTGATTAAGAATTTTCGGACCTAGCATATACATGCCGACCAGGCCGCAGCAGATCAGGGCGATCGAAGCGACGGCTGCGAGAAAACGCTTGCCGATAAAGTTGTAGCTCGTTTTCGTCAATGCCCGCATCATGTTGAGTTTCGTAATCCAGCGTTTACGTTCTGCGATCAGAAAGACGGTCTTCGCACAATAGATCGCAGTAAACATACTCATCAGGATCCCGAGAATCAGAGTGACTGAGAAGCCTTTGATCTGCTCGGTACCGATGACGTAGAGAACGATCGCGGTGATCAGTGTTGTGACGTTCGCATCAACAATGGTTGTTGTCGCTTTGTCAAAACCGTTGTTGATCGCCATCCGCAAACCGGATCCGCGTTCGAGTTCCTCTCGTATCCTCTCAAAAATCAGCACATTTGCATCGACCGACATACCGATCGTCAGTACCAGTCCAGCGAGTCCGGTCAGCGTTAACGGCTGTTGAATCGACATCACCAGCGCCATGATGAACAACAGGTTCAAGAACAGCGCCCCGCAAGCGACAAAGCCCGCGAAGCGGTAGTAGATCACCATGAAAATCAGAACGATGACAAACGACCCGAGGATCGAATAGAGTCCTTTGGTTTTCAGTTCATTACCGAGGTGGGACTCGATGAACTGCATACTGATCGGATTCTTGTTGAGCGCGACGTCAAGCTTACCCGAATCGAGTTTGATGATCAGGTCGCGAACTTCCTCTGTTGTAAAACGTCCGCTGATTTCACCCTGTTCGGTAATCGGCGAATTGATCGAAGGAGCGGAATGCAATTGCTCATCAAGTACGATACCGAGCAGTTTCTTGTTGTCATTCTGGTCCGGCTTGTTAAGCGTGGTCATCAAGTTCATCCGCCGCGCGCCGTCATTTGTCATCGTAAACGAGACAGCAGGACGTCCACGTTCGTCCCGAGAGGAACGTGTGAACTTAATGTGTTTTCCTTCAACGTTACTGCGTTCCGATTCCGGTTCCAGCATGAGAATCTGCGGAGTCCGGAAACCGTTGTCTTTGCACCATTCAGCGAGAGCTTTTCCGGCATTCGAGTTTGGCAACGGTGGAAGTTGGAGAATCTGTCCGGTGCCCGCGTCGCGGATCAGGTTTTGTCTCCCCGGAACAAACTTGATCGGTATCGCTTTATCTTTGTCTACCTGGCCTTCAACGTCTTCTCGCGCAAGTGCAAACCAGCGGGCTAGTATCTTGTCTTTCGATAACTCGGTCCCGTTCTCGTCGTACGTGGTTTCGTTGATCCGGTTTCCGTCAACGTCAAGTTCATAGACGATTCGTGATTGCGATCCAGACGCATTCTGCTCAATGGCCTCGGAGATGATATTCGCGTGCGCCGGGTAATTGCTATCCGCGACGATCCGGAACTGGAGGTGACCGGCCTCGGTCAAACGCTTCCAGATTTCCTTTGCTTCCTGGGCGTCAACCGATGGAATCTCGACTTCGATCTTGTCCTGGCCAAGAGGCCGGATCATGATTTCACTCAGGCCGGCCGGGTCAACACGCCGGAGCAACTGCGGAATAATATCCTTCGCCTCGACACGTTTGCCGGACCCTTCGCCCGTGTCGTAAAGACTGGTATCGATTGAACCGACGAGGTTCATGCCGCCTCGAAGATCGACGCCGAACTTGGGAGGGAACTTGAGCCCTACCAGCAGCGAAGCAATCACAATGGTCGTTATGATCACAGCCAGGCGGGTGCCGTATTCCGGCAGGCGGATGTTCCTGGCGAGCCATTGACCGCCTGCCCAGCAGATCGCGAACAAAGCGATGACGCCGATAAGCGAAAAGTAGAATTGATACTGTTCGAAAAAAGTTGGGTCTTTTTTCGCGGCTTGCGCAGCTTGGGCGAGCAATGACCACGTGCTTGACTCAAACATTGAGTGTTCCCGTATAGAATTGAACGATTGTTTCGCGTCGGTGACGCAGTTTATGTCTGCAACAGAATCGCCGGGACTTTTCCGGGTGATCCGGTTGATGCTTCCAGTTACCGGTGACGGTCGGATCGTAAAGTTGATTCGCCGTTACGACTGGTCTTTTGCATCATCTTCATCGTTCATTACGCGTGCGATTGACTGCTTGAGCACCTGCATTCTCGCTCCGGTCGAATCGTCGACCCGGATCGAGACGTGGTCCATGTCCTCGCGGATGTTCACGACGGTGCCGATAATGCCACCCGCCGTAACGACCCGGTCGTTTTTCTTTAGACCCGCCAGGCGTTCTGCACTTGCAGTCCTGTCCTTCTCTTTGTTCTGCGAACGGCCCATAAACAGAGAATACAGAATCATCACCATCAACATTGCCGGAAGAAAGAACAGCAAGTTGTCAAACATGCCGGGAGCTTTCTTGACAGCTTCTCCCGCGCCTTCAGCGGCACCGCCGGCACCTGTCGCACCGGGGTTGATCTGGGCACAAACGAGCCAGCAAATTTGATAGAGATTGACCATAAACCTGAAATCCGTCCGCAACTCTGCTCGTCAAAAGCTGCCGATTGAAACACTCTTCGATCTGTGCGAACCCCGTCGCTCCAGTCGCCCGTTTCGGATCAAAAGTGATCGGGACAGAGACTGTATGCTGACAGCGATCCGGATAAATCCGTTTTGAGTTATCGCAATCCGGCACAACGATTGACGAACAATCAATCGCGTAATGAAACATTGGGCGAATGAAACCGGCAAGTTCCCTGCCCGATGCAAAATACCGCGTGAAATATAATTTTTTCGCGATTTTCAGGCAAGTCCAAGGTCGTCTCTGGCGCTGTTTTTTTCGGGTATTTCAGGCCTTATTCCATCCAGCGGTCATCCGGTCGTGAAATTCAGCAAACGTATCTACAGCAATCGCCTCACGCGCCATTCGCATCAGCCGCTGGTAGTAGGCAAGGTTGTGCATCGACAGCAGGATCGGCCCGAGCATCTCTTTGGCGATAAACAAATGGCGGAGGTAGGCTCGGCTCAAGCTGGAACCGGGCATGTCGATGCCCGGCATGATCGGACGCGGGTCGGTCCGGTGAACACGGTTACGCATCTTCAGCCCGCCCTCGTCGGTAAATGCCATCGCATTTCGTCCGTTTCGGGTCGGCATCACGCAGTCAAACATATCGACACCGCGACGGACTCCATTCAGCAGATCCGCCGGCGTGCCGACACCCATCAGATATCTCGGCTTCCGCTCCGGCAATGCGGGGCAGATCACGTCCAGGACTGAGTACATTTCCGGCGGCGTTTCTCCGACGCTCAAACCGCCGATTGCGTAGCCCGGAAAATCCAGGTCGATCAACTGCTCTGCACTTTTCAATCTCATTGCCGGATCGAGCCCGCCCTGGACGATCGCAAATTGTATCTGTGCATCCAGCGTATGTGCGTCTCGCGACCGTTTCGCCCAGCGAGTCGTCCGCTCCATCGCATCTTCGATATCGTTCTGCGACGCCGGTAATTCGATCAGGTGGTCCAGAACCATCGCGATATCCGAGCCGAGTTCCTGTTGGATCTCGACGCTTCGTTCGGGCGAAAGTTCCAGTTTGCTGCCGTCGATGTGCGAACGGAACGTCGCGCCTTCCTCTTTTATTTTCGTCAGCTGTGCCAGAGAGAACAATTGAAACCCGCCGCTGTCAGTCAGGATCGGATGTGACCAGCCCATGAACGGATGCAGCCCGCCCATCTCTTGCACAACGTCGCTCCCGGGCCGCAGCGAAAGGTGATACGTGTTTCCAAGCAAGATCTGCGCGCCGGTTTGCTCGACCTGCCCCGTCGTCAGTCCCTTGACCGTCCCGCAGGTTCCGACCGGCATAAAGGCCGGCAAATCGATCGCGCCATGCGGCGTGATTAGACGACCAAGCCGCGCGCCGCAGTGTTTGTCAACGTGCAGCAGTTCGTATTTGAATCCGGGTTTCATAGAACGACGTAATTATCCGGTACACGAGAATGATTGATGATTGTGAGTCGACTACCCGACGACGGGGGTGACCGATTTTAGCGACGGGTCGAAGTGCCACTTGTCAAAACGTTGGTAGATTTTTCCCCGAAGAGTATCGGGATCTTCAACTGAGTCGTCAAACTCAAAACGCAACTTCGTTTCTTTTTGCCCATTGCTTTCAATCGATGCGCGCAATGCAGACTCGTCAAGTCCGTAAATTTCCAGGTGCGTCGGAGTGTGCTTCCAGTCCGGCACGGATCGAATTTGCGATCCCATAGGAACCCTGGTGTGCAAACGCAAATCGATTTGCAATTTCAATGGCGGCCCGTTCAGAAATTCTTCTCGCCATTCACTTGCTGTGGATTCCAGCTGAGTCCTCTTGGCTGGACGCAATGCGGGGTCAACGTCTACGGTCTGGTTTTCACTGTGAATGAATGGCCATCCATGTGGTATTTGTGCTGCGCGAAACCGGACGTTCCACAATAACTTATCGTCGCGCCGGGTTTCGCGATCAGAATCCAGGGAACCACAACCAGAAACAGCACCGCGACGATAGTCAGGCGATCCAGCGAGCAGAAATCGCAGATCATGATCGTGAACCGATCAACCGTATGTTTGCCCGTACATCCAACCACGATCCGCGGCAGGACAAATTTCCCGTGCTGATACAGCATCCAGAAAACCAGCGCGATTGCAACAAGCCCGGCAACAAACCCGATCATTACTCGCCGCGCAGTTTCAGACTCGCCTGTTCCAGTTTCTCGCGAACTTCGGTCAAGCTGGTCACGCCGAAGTTTTTACACTCCAGCAGATCGTCTGCCGATTTGCGGATCAGTTCACCAATCGTGGTCAGCCCCAGTCGGGTCATACACTTCCGGGCACGAACGGAAAGATTCAGATCCGACATCGGACGATCCATCAACGCCTGTTCGTCCGGAGTCAGGTGACTCAGGTCGACCGGTTCCTGCTCTTCCTCATTCTGATGAGCAAACTGCCCGATCATCAGGCCCTTGTTGCCCATCATTTCACGGATCTCGACCAGCGAAGTCTCGCCGAAGTTCTTGCTGTTGAGCAATTCAATTTCGGTCACGCGAGTCAGATCGCCCAGCGTCGTAATGCCCATCTTTTGCAGGCAGTTCCGCGAGCGGACCGACAGTTCGAATTGAGAAATCGAAATGCTCATCACACCGGCAATCGCCTGACGCTGGCGTTCGCGGTCATGATCGTAGTGCTCGTCCATCGATGCCACGGTATCCTTGCGATACAACAGCGCCCGGGAATCGGTCGGGAAAGATTCGAGAACCCGCTCATAACAACGCGCTGCTCGTTCGTATTGCTCGTGGTCTTCATAAAGCAGACCGAGGTTCAGCAACGATCCGGTGTTGGCCGGGAAAACAGCAGCCGCACGCTGGTATAACTCGATCGCTTTTTCGTCGTTGCCGCGGCGGTCGTTTTCAAGGCCGAGTCCGAACAGCGCGCCCGGATGTGTGTCTGTCAATTCGACGGCCCGCTCGTACAGCTTGATCACTTCTTCCGGGTTGTTGCCCATCGCCGCGATCGTTGCGCCGCGTTGATACAGATACTCCGACGTCTGCTCGACCGGGCCGAACATGTTGTCAAGAATTTCCATCGCGCCTTGAAGGTCAGCCGCATGACGTTTCGCTTCCGCGATCGCCAGCGAACAAAGGTCTTTGTCGTAGCCTGCAGTTGAAGCCGATTCATAACAGGCGATAGCGCGCTCGGTGTTGCTTAACGCAAAATGCGACTTGCCCTGATAGAAATGTGCGAGCGCGCCGCCGTCCGCGTTTTCCAGCGTCTGAACGGCGTCCTGGTAACGACCAAGTAGATACTGGCAGACGCCGAGCCGAACCGACGATGCCGGTGAACGGTCGATCTGGTTTTCCAGCTCCTGAGTCAAATCGCGGAGCTGAGGGAACTGCGAGTAATCGTTGCTGAGCCGTGTCGAGATGAAGACAATTTCGTTCGGTCCGAACGAGCTGTTGGACAGCAGGATATCTTTGAGTTCAAGTTGTGGCGATGTTGGTGGCTGTGAAATTTCCATAGTTGGCGTCTGGCGCTCCGGTTTTCAAATGACAGTGCTATTTTTCGGTCAGCAGGTTCTCTGTTTCGATCGGCAGGTTCTGTCTTTTCAATCAGCAAGTCTGTGTGTTCAATCAGCCATAGCGTGCAGCAGGTTCAGGCAATGCCAGCGGCGGGAGTCGAACCTGCAACCCCGGCGCTACGAATGCGCGAACTTCCCAATGCTGTCGGCTGCCAATTGAAGAAGCTACACCGGCGAAGACTATTTCGTGCGGAAACAAATTATTTGATAACCCGATAGTGTATTATTTCCAGCCAGAATCAGCAAGTCCGCCCCATCTACAGGAAGCGATGTTGAGCCCAAAGTACGTCCCTTCTACCGGAAGGGACGAATTCCCCGGTTAGGAATCGGAGCTGCCGGATTTCCCGCCCTTTGAGTTTCCGCCGCTCGATTGGTCAGAGGCTGGTTTGCTCTTGTTTGATCCGGAGTCGCTGGACTTCGCTTCGCCTGATTTGCTCTCGCCCGATTTCCTGTCACTCGAGTCCGAACTCTTCTTGCTGTCCTTCTCCTCGCCTTTTTTGTAGGACTCGCTCCGGTAATCGGTCTGATAAAAACCGGAACCCTTAAACACGATTGCCGCACCGGTGCCGAATAGCCGCCGCGCCTTTTTCTTCTTGCATTCCGGGCATTTCTTTTCCGGATCAGCGGTAATGTTCTGGAACAGCTCCCACGCGTGTCCGCAGGCGTCACATTCGTAATCGTAAGTCGGCATCGGGTTCCTCAGATAGATCGAACGGAATTCATCCTGTTTTTCTTGGTCACTGCTATGCTTTGCCGCTGCTCTGCGACCGGTTGGAAAAAATCCATTCTATGCAGGTCCTGTCGAGACAAAAACTTGCGAAGGCCGGACGACGCGGTCATGCAAACGGTAACCGCTGCGCAGTTCCTGCATCACCGTCTGTTCCGGGTACTCGTCGCTCGCCTGCATTTGAATAGCCTGATGCAGATTCGGATCAAACGGCTCGCCAAGTGCTTCGATTTTTTTGCAGCCGTGATTTTCGAGGACCGCCGAAATCTGCCCGGCTACCATGTTCACACCTTCCAGCAGACCGGTCGTACCCTCTTCGTTCTGATGCGAGTCGACCGCACGGTTCAGGTTGTCCAGAGCATCCAGCAGGTCGCTCATCATTTTCAGCGATGCGTATTTCAGCTGGTCCTGAGTATCTCGCCGTGTGCGGCGGCGGAAGTTTTCCAGGTCCGCATGAGCCATCAGCACGCGCTTTTCTGCGTCCGCAAGTTTCGTATGAAGCTGTTCGATTTCGCTGCCGCCATCAGCATTCTGATCCGCTGGAACAAAGCCGATCGTGTCAGCGCCGACATCCGGGTTCCGGTCAGCGTTTGCTTCATCATCCAGCCGGTCGAACAGATCGATTTCGTCCTGAGATTCCTCAGTCGTTCTTTCCGGTTCTGTATTCATATTCATTTCTCCAGCTTCGTACTGACCTGGGCCGGTTTGTCATAGCAAATAATTCGGCTGTTCCAAATTTGGGCTGCTGTTGAATTCTAACTAGTTGCTGCAAAGTAGTTCTTGAGGCGATCGAGGAAGTTCTTTCGCTGCGGCAGGACGTCTTTTTCTTCCAGCTCCGCTAGTTGCCGCAACAGTTCTTCCTGCTCGGACGAAACCTTTTTCGGGGTTTCGATAAACGTCTGAACCAGCAAATCGCCAGTCCGTCCGCCCTGAGGATGCGGCATGCCGCGATCTTTGAGTTTGAAGACTTCGCCCGACTGCGAACCGCGCGGAATCGTTAACCGGTCCGGGCCATCCAGAGTCGGAACTTCAATCTCCGCCCCGAGCGCAGCCTGGGTGTAGGAAACCGGCATTTGTAAAATCAGATTCTGCCCGTCACGATGGAACAGCTTGTGCCGTCGAACCGAGATGAAGCAGTAACAGTCGCCTGCCGGACCGCCGTCAGGACCGGGTTCGCCCTCACCTGTCAGCCGAACCCGCATACCGTCGTCAACTCCTGCGGGAATCGCAACATCGAGTTCGACATTCTTCGCGACAAAACCCTGGCCGCTGCAATCCTGACACGGATCGACAATGATCTTTCCCCGCCCGCGACATACCGGGCAGGTCGTTTGCACGCGAAGGATTCCCGCCTGTTGAAGGACCTGGCCCTGGCCGGCACACTGACCGCATGTTTCCGCCTGACTGCCCGGCGCACTTCCGGTCGCGTCACACGTTTCACAGCGATGTGAACGTTCGAGGTTGAGCGTTCGATTCACACCGCGAGCTGCTTCTTCGAGCGACAATTTCATGTCGACTCGGACATCGTTTCCACGTTGCGGACCCCGGCGTCCGCCGCCACCGAACAGGTCGCCGAACATTCCGCCGCCGAACAAATCGCCGAACGCGGCAAAAATGTCTTCAGCCGAATGGAAATCCCGGCCATCAACACCTGCATGACCGTGCCGGTCATACCGAGCGCGTTTGTTTTCGTCGCTGAGCACCTCGTACGCTTCAGCCGCTTCCTTGAAGTTGGTGCTTGCTTCGTCATCGCCCGGATTGGAGTCCGGGTGATATTTGACAGCCAGTTTGCGATACGCTTTGGCAACATCACGACCCGTCGCGTCACGCGAAACCTGAAGCACTTCGTAATAGTCGCGTCGAGTTGCCATGAAACGAGTTTCTTAAAACAAATTTCGTGTCGCGGATTCCAATTCCGCAACCAAACATTTTCTGATGCATCGTGTCAAACGCGACTAAGCGGTATGGAGCAGATCGCAGCCTGGTTTGCCGCTTCGAATATCAGCCGTTTTGGCGATAGCCATGGCTACTAACGCGAACCGCGGCAATCCGCAAACGGCTATGCCTGATCTTGAGCAGTTCAACGGCATGCCAAAACGGACAAGAGCAACGAAGTCGATCGTTGCTCAAGTCCAGTTGTGAATATCAGCTGCAATTGCGTTAGGCAACAACGCCTTCGACACGACGCTTCTTCTTGTCCTCGTCGTCGAAGGTGGAGACCATCGCGTCGGTCGTCAGCAACAAACCGGAAATGCTTGCGGCATTTGCCAGTGCGGTGCGGACAACTTTCACAGGGTCGATCACGCCAGCCTTGAACATGTCAACATATTCGCCGGTGTTAGCGTTGTAGCCGGTGTTGGCCGGCTTGCCGGAAACAATGTCAGCTACAACGCTGCCGTCGATTCCGCCGTTGCTGGCAATCTGACGAATGGGAGCATCCAGTGCGCTGATCACGATATCAATGCCGACTTTTTCGTCACCCTTGACCGACGAGCGAATACCTTCGATCGCTTCGCGACAGCGAACCAGAGCAACTCCGCCACCGGGTAGAATGCCTTCTTCAACCGCAGCACGGGTCGCATGCAAGGCATCTTCGACGCGGGCTTTTTTCTGCTTCATGTCCGCTTCGGTTTCAGCACCCACACTGATCACAGCAACACCGCCGGTCAGTTTGGCCAGACGCTCCTGCAGTTTCTCGCGATCGTAGTCGCTGTCCGTCTGGTCAATCTGTGTACGGATCTGAGCGATTCGTGCTTCGACTTCTTTGCGAGAACCGGAACCTTCAACGATCGTGGTGCTGTTCTTGTCAACGACCATTTTCTTAGCCGTTCCAAGATGTTCAATCGTGACATTTTCAAGCTGGATGCCGAGGTCGTCGCTGATCAGCGTTCCGCCGGTCAAGGTTGCGATATCGCCGAGCATCGCTTTGCGGCGGTCACCGAAACCGGGAGCCTTAACCGCACAAACGTTTAGAGTTCCGCGAAGTTTGTTGACGACCAGAAGCGTCAGCGCTTCGGCATCGACATCTTCGGCGATGATGATCAGAGCCTGACCGGACTGTCCGGCTTTTTCCAGAATCGGAACGAGGTCGCGAATGTTGCTGATCTTTTTCTCGAAGATCAGAACTTTGGCGTTCTCGAATTCGCAGTTCATGTCGGTCGCGTTGGTGATGAAGTACGGCGAGATGTAACCCTTGTCGAACTGCATACCGTCGACGTACTCGACCGTCGTGTCGGCTGTTTTGCCTTCTTCAACGGTGATCACACCGTCCTGTCCGACGCGATGCAACGCTTCGGCAAGCAGGTCGCCGATGAAGCGGTCGTTGTTGGCACTGATTGCACCGACATTCGCGACCTCTTCTTTGTTCGAGACTTTCTTCGCCATTTTCAGCAAGTGCGATTCGGCTGCGGTGACTGCTTTGTCGATTCCGCGGCGAACCGCCATTGGATTGCTTCCAGCAACAATGTTGCGGATGCCTTCCTTAAAAATGGCTCGAGCCAGAACGGTGGCGGTGGTCGTTCCGTCGCCAGCCAGATCCGAAGTCTTCTGGGCAACTTCGATCACAAGCTTGGCGCCCATGTTTTCGAAGCGGTCTTCGAGTTCGATTTCCTTGGCGACCGTTACGCCGTCTTTGGTGACCGTCGGTCCGCCAAACGATTTGTTGATGATCACATTGCGACCGGTTGGACCCATTGTGATTGCCACGGCATCGGCCAGCGTATCGATACCTTTGAGCATCCGCTGTCGAGCGTGGTCTTCAAATAGAAGTTGTTTTGCCACGGTAATATCCTCAAGTTTGTTGTTTTATTGGTAGCGTTGGCATCCTGCCGACGTGTGAATCGCGTCGGCTGGAAGCCAACGCTATACGTCCGTGTTACACAACCTTCGCGAGGATGTCCGACTCGCGAAGAATCTTGACATCGATGCCTTCGACTTCGATTTCAGTTCCGCCGTACTTGCCGAAGATCACTTCGTCACCGACAGCAACCGACAGATCGCCACGCTCGCCACTATCGAGCAGTTTGCCCGGTCCAACAGCGACGATCTTGCCACGCTGTGGTTTCTCGCGAGCTGCATCCGGGAGCACAATTCCGCCAGCCGTTGTTTCTTCAGCGTCCTGAGGCTCAACAACAACACGATCATCTAAAGGACGGATTTTTAATTTAGCCATGGTCATTTTCCTTGATACTATTTTTGGTTTAATGCCGTCAGCATTTGCGTCGGGCGTTTTATGTTCAGTTGTTTGCTATGAAACTACGTCGCAAACTTAATTATTCTCTATTTGTTGTTCTTTATTAATTGTTCAGCCAGTCAGAGCAACGAGTTTTCAACCGGCTTGGAGCCCAGTCTGCGAGCGTGGACTACATCATTCCCATGCCGCCCATCCCACCGCCCATTCCACCCATGCCACCGCCCATTCCACCCATGCCACCGCCCATTCCACCCATGCCGCCCATGCCACCGCCCATCCCACCCATGCCGTGGTCGTGGTCGCCGCCTTCATCGGCTTCTTCCGGGATGTCAGCGATCAGGGATTCCGTGGTGAGCAACAGCGAAGCAACGCTGGCTGCATTTTTCAAAGCGGTCACAACCACTTTGGCTGGATCAATCACGCCTGCTTGAATCAGGTCGGTGTATTGTCCGTTATCGGCGTTGAATCCATCGGCTTTGCCTTTCATCTGGCGTACGCGATTGACGACAACGCCGCCATCGTAGCCAGCGTTCTCGGCGATCGAACGGAGCGGATACTCGAGAACTTTCTCGATGATCCGAACTCCCGCTTCTTCATCACCGGTCAGGTCGCCGCCGATTTTCTTAAGAGCCTTGGCGGCTCGAAGCAATGCGACTCCGCCACCGGGCACGATTCCTTCAGCGAGTGCGGCTGCCGTTGCACTCTTTGCATCGACGAGCAGGTCTTTGCGTTCCTTCATTTCTGTTTCGGTGACAGCACCGACGTTGATCTGAGCAACGCCGCCGGCAAGTTTCGCCAGGCGTTCCTGAAGTTTCTCGCGGTCGTAATCGCTGTCCGTGTTTTCGATCTCGCGACGAATTTGTGCAATGCGTTCTTCAATCGCGTCTTTCGAACCGCCGCCCTTAACGAAGATCGTTTCGTCGGAAGTGATGCGGACTTTCTTGATCTTGCCAAGGTCTTTCATCTGGACGCTTTCCAGATCGATGCCGAGGTCTTTGAAGATCACCTGGCCGCCTGTCAGCACACCAAGGTCCCCCATGATCGCTTTGCGGCGGTCGCCGTAGCCCGGGGCCTTAACGGCACAGACCTGCAGAATGCCGCGCATCTTGTTGACGACCAGAGTCGCGAGTGCTTCGCCTTCGACATCTTCAGCGATGATCAGCAATGGCTTTTTCGCATTGCTGACTTCTTCAAGCAGAGGAATCAGCGGCTTGTTCGAGGAGATCTTATCTTCAAAAATCAGCACGAGGCAGTTTTCGAGTTCGACACTGACGTCGTCCTGGTTGGTGACGAAGTGAGGTGAAAGGAAACCGCGATCGAACTGCATTCCTTCAACAACTTCGACTGTTGTTTCTGCACCGCGGCCTTCTTCAACCGTGATCACACCATCCTTGCCGACTTTGAGAAACGCTTCAGCCAGCACGCTGCCGATCGAAGGATCATTGTTGCCAGCGATCGTAGCGACCTGCTGGATTTCTTTTTTGCTTTTGACATCGATCGGCTGTGACTGTTTCGTAATCGCTGCGCAGATCGCATCGGTTGCTTTTGCGATTCCTCGTGAAAGAGCCATCGGGTCAAACCCCGAGGCAATCATCTTCAGGCCTTCGCGGAATACTGCCTCGGCCAGAACCGTCGCGGTTGTCGTTCCGTCGCCGGCGACATCGTTGGTCTTGCTGGCGGCTTCTTTGACGAGCTGCACACCGAGATTTTCGAACGGGTCATCGAGCTCAATGTCTTCTGCAACGGTCACGCCGTCTTTGGTGATTTTCGGGCTGCCCCATCCTTTATCGAGGATGGCGTTGCGGCCGCGAGGGCCAAGAGTGCTGCGAACTGCGCGAGCGAGTTTGGAAACACCTTCCAAAAGCGGCTTGCGGGCAGCTTCATCGAATACCATTTGTTTTGCCACAGGATTCCTCCGGTTTGTGGATTGTCTTTATTGCCTGGTGCGACCTGACCGGCCGCTTGTTTGATTTAGGTCGTTTCAGTCCGGTGTTGATCAGATCTCTGCAACCTACCTGAAGCCTTCAACCTGGAACTCCACGCGCAAACCGAGCGCATGATTGGCAGGCTGGAATTAAGGTCTCCCACCCAATTGCAATCAACGTGCCAAAGATCAGGCAGGAATCGGTCGGGGTGGTGGTTGAGGTGTTTTCGCGCCGCAGTCGGAGTTTTTGCTGCGAGTTGGTGCATTCGATCAGCATTGTGCGGGCTAGGAAGAAACCTGCTTTTGATGAGATTTGCAGGTTTCGAAACGGTCCATTCGATTTGCGAATGACAATCTGGCATGTGTTGTTCCTCGTTGTTCCAGATCTCGCTCAATGGCACCGAAATGACCGAAATGTTGGAGTCAGGCGAAGGGCCGCATCTAGCGAAAACAAGATTGACAGCACTCTGTGCGTCGGGATCAAACGTCGCAAAGCAACTGTCAGTAATGACTTGCCGTAGTTCAACTCAAACTAATCGATCGGATATCCGCCTCGTTGTGCAATAGCTTACTGACACACGAGCTGGTTTATTAATTTGTGCAACATCGGCGAATTGTCGATCAGATTCGAACGGATCGCTACTACTATTCGTATGTGCCCCCCTGTTCTCCACTTCCAGCTGTTCTCCACTTCCACACGGCGCTTTCGAAAATGCGGACTGATCCTTCACGCTAACCGTCAGAGGTCGGATGCCACAACCTCTTTCGCATAGTCATTCTTCAAAGCCAACAGTGCGAGCCGTCGACCGACGTCCTGTTTGTTTCCCGGGTGAATATCGCCGGGGTCGTCTTCATCCGCCAGCGCTGATTGAAATGCGGTCGTCCAGGCTTCTTCGATTGTCCCGCCCCAGCTGGTATTGATCAGGCCGGCCGGAACATCCAGCTCTCGGTTGAGGTCCCGTGCAAAAAAGTATCCGACCGCAGTCAAGCTGCCTGCGGTTTCGGGTGAGCAGACTTCCCAGGGAGAAGCCTGATACATTCCTGCGTTCGGCGCGTAGGCCGTTTGATGCGCGAGTTTGATATGGCGGATCTCCGGATGGTTTGCCGCAACAATTTCGTCAGATGCCTTGTCACTTCGAGCGACGGGCGATCGAAGACGAATTCACCGGGCCTGTCTCAGCAAGGCTATCAGCAGTGCGTAGCGACGTCCCGACGATCGTCCGGCTCAGTTGTGATGACCGAACAGAGGACAGTTCGGACGCAAATCCGGAAGTACATTGACGACACAATTACTACTTCCTTTTCTTCCGAAGCGATCGATCCTTCGGTGTCGCTGATAGCCGACGCCTGCGCCCAACTGAAGGCAATGGCGGCTTCAAACATTGACGAAGCCTGTTTCTTTTTCGTTTTTTGCGGCAGCATGGTGACGCCTCAGGCCGAGAAGACGTTCGCGGCGTTGCACCAGAGTTACCTGGATCTGTTCGCAGGACTCGACTACGACGTTCATAATATCATGCCGCGAATTTACAACTATAGCTCGCTTCCATCGAGCCTATCCAGCAAACAAATTTTGCCGGTTCAAACAAAGGTCGCACGAAGCCACTAAGGAAAACGGAGCAGATCGTAAACACAATCTTTGTGTCTTCGTGCGCGCTTTTCCTGCCTGAATTCCGTAGGTCCTTAGTCGCGGGCTACTTCTCCGGATCCTGCGAGTCATTTTCTTCAGATTGAAGATTCCAGGCGTCCATCCATAAACGACCGCCGCGTTTCATGCTGAAGTCGTCAAGCAACCGGTCCTGCATATCCGGAAGGTGGCCTGCGCCGTAGAAGATTGCCAGTCGTGTCTTGCCGGAATCGAGTTCGCGCTGGAGGACTTCCATGACCTTCGCGTTCCGGTGGTTGATAATGGTCGATCCTTCGCGACCTTCAAACATGATCATTCCGGATTCCAGATCCTTCATTTGAGCTGCCATCGCCTCGCGAAGCTCTGACTTGTCATCAGACATCAGCGAACGGAGCAACTTGAGTTCGGTGCCCTGGCTTTTTCCTGAGTTCTGCAATGCCATGCTCGAACCGATCGCACGCAGAAACATCTTCCCGATGCTCTCGTCATTGTTCTTCATGCTCTCAGCGAATTCTTCCGGTGTCATGTCGGCATGGATGAAGTTGTCCATCGTATAGTCGATATGCTCCAGCTGGAATTCCAGTCCGAGAGAAGCCTGCATCCCCTTTTGCAAGGCAGCAACTGGATTGGTGATCGTGCCGGCATCGTCACGCCCGCCGCCCTTTGGAATCACGGTCCCTTCCGGTGCAACCAGTTCGTAGAGCATCCCGTCGTACTGCTTGAACTGTTCATTGAATTGCTCGTAGTATTCCTGTTCGCCGACGTGAACAACTCCGATGAGATCAACGGTCACTGTGTCACCGTCTTCGTTTTCGAATTCGTAACGGGTAACCGATGTCTGCATTGCCTGAGCGTTGCCTTCAGCGTCGCGCGAAATTCGTATGAATCCGGACGCGTCGGATTTTTCCGGCTCCGCTTTGTCCTGGTTTTCTTCTTGCTGGTCAACAGTCGCCGCATTCTGCGCGAAGGCGGAATCCGGAGTCAGGAAAAATGAAGAGAAGGTAAACAACAACGCTGTCCCAACGATGACGAAGTGCATTGGCTTGTAAAGTTTCATGACAGTTCTTTGTTGACGGGAGAAGGGGTGTTCGGACTCATTCGAAGCCGGGTGTTCTACGTTATTCCGGATTCGCGTTTTCGTTTTCCGATGCACTTTCGAATCGAATTAGATTATACGCAATTTGGCCTGAACAGCAATTCTCGGGCGTCTCAGACCGTCTCAGACAACTTCAGTCGGTCGGTATACGGTCACGCCGCTACCAACGGAAACGAAGACCGATGCCGGACGGCGTTTGAGTGCTTTGCCGAATTCCTCACCGAAAAGCCTTTTGACATCGCAGGTGAAATTTGCCTGAGCCGCATCCCAGATTGTCCAGGGCGGGTGATCTGCGGAATATTCCAGCGTTCTTCCCTCATGGGTTGCATAGATGTTGAAGTGGTTGAGGATGAACCCGACTTTCGAGTCGTCAACAATGTTAATCCGGTCACGCGCCTGAATTCTCAGCCGGTTTGGTTTTCCGTTTTTCGATTCCCACGTATAGTCAACTTTCGGAACTTGTTTGCCGGTGAAACCTGTATTGTCGAATTTCATTTTCATCCGGTCGATCTTCGAATCAAACATCCTTCCGAGAACCAGCGCACCCAGGCGGCTGGAAACGTAATTTTGAATGGTGCAAACTCCGGTTTTGTATCCCGACTCTGTCGGGCGGCGGACATAGAATCGAAGATTCAGCTCGCCGAACGCCGTCGTCAAAGGAAGCGGAAAACCGTAGGCGCGGACGCCGCTGATTTTTCGGGCAACCAAACTGACGTACGTTTCATCATCGCGGAAAAAATCAAGTTCGAGATTTTTCGGCACGTATTTTTTCAACACGCGCGGAGCAATCGGAAAGTTAAGTGCGACGACCTGGGTCATCCGCAGTTTTAGTAACATTTTCCGGTTCGCGTTTTCCAAAGAAGTAGCCGCCATCATTCATTCCCTGTTTCGAGATAAAAACTGCCCCATTGTTTTCTCGCAATGCCGCGTGCAGCTGCCGTAGTGAAACCTGCCCGCGATAATGGGAATTCCCGCAGCTGGTGTTCAAGCTGCATGTTGTCATCGGGCGTGATGGAACCTGCGAACGACTCAAATCCAAATTCGAACGGCTGTTTGTGCGAAAGTACGATTGCCGCCAGCAGTGCGACGTCGCCAAGCAGGACTTCAACCTGCTGACCTCGGCGATCAGAAACTTCGCTGCTGGAATCATACCTGTCGGTCGGGTCGGCGGTTTCAAGCGTTGCACCTGGATCGCTGGTTCCTCGTAAGTCCTGTGTTGATTTTGCCTGCCCGGACGGATAATCAGGGCCAGCGACGCTGGCAATTCCGTCAACAATCTCGATACGATCCGGATTCGAACGCGCGAGATTATTGTTGACCGGGAAGAATCCTACATGTCGGTTGCAATCGATCAGCGGGTTGAGCAAAGCAACGTCCGTCGCTGTACCGGTCAGGCAAACAGTTCGAATTGCCGACGCGCGAAACCGGGCGTCGAAGTTTTCGTTCACAGAGAATTCCACCAGAGTTGCAGAACAGTTTTCCAGGCGCGCGTTGTTTACAGCGTCCACAATCTTTTTCGCGATGACCGGATCGCCGGTGTTCATTCCGGAGATCCAGTTGGCGGCAACTGACGTGAATACCCGGCGGTAGCCGGTCGAATCCACGTAGGCGCGAAGGTTGGGATCGTTCAGCCGATCGAACGTGGTCGCGATCTGAAAGCGGCGGATTTCGGTCTGCTGAAAAGCGTTATCATCAGCGACCGGCTCAGCGATCGATAACAGAAAGGCGGATGTCACCGATTTGAAAAACGAATCGATCGACATTCCCGTACCTCGAAACAAAATTTCTGTCTGCGGATTCTTAAGATCAGGCACCCAGACTCCGTCTCTAATTTCTTCGAATAGAGTCGGAGAAAGCTCAAAGATCCGGGCAAACAATTCTCGCGAGTCAGCGGAACGACCGGCAATTGACGCAAACTCCTGCCAGCCATCCAGCGGCCGCGAGTCAAACCGTTCGTGGTCGGACGGATCGCTCGAAACCAGCAGCTCCAGCCTGCGTGCGAGCGCTGCTTTTTCGATCAAAGCGAGAATCCGGTTGGCTCGAAACCGCGTTTCGCTGTCCTGCGACATTCGGGCTCCGGTGAGCCGTTCGACCGCCGCTTCGCCTCTGGCGATCAACTTATCTTCAGCCGCATTCCGTGTTTCAAAATCTCCGGCACCCAACTGTCCGACCAGCGAGTCGATTGCGGGCTCGTCATCGAGGTCGGCTTGATCAGATTGCTGTGGTCGAACCTGACTGGTCTGTGTGGCGTAGCCATCCACCGGGCAGATCGCGACCAACAACATCGTGAACACCGATCCAACAGCAAGTTGTTTCGCGATGCAGTATTCGAACTGTCTGATTTTCCTGAGCAAATTCCCGACCGTGATTACGTCTGCTGATTCAGAAAGTCGCAAGCGTGTTGCACGACATGCTCCAGCAAAGTCGGCAGTAGTGAATTGCGAGGCCTGTAACTCTAAGGCTGATAACAATGCTATCATTTAAGTGTGCGGGAATCACTAAAGAACCTGGCTCACGAAAAAACACGAACCAGAAAGAACATGGATTACCGGGGAATCTGCGCGAGAAGACATTGCGGTTGGGATGATTGGGGCGAAAACGGGAACAGAACAGGCGAAAAGATGGAAAAACAACCCGGTAAACCGGAGGTCCGAACAAAAGGAACTTTCGGGCACATTGAACGGAGATACAACCTTGCCGGCATCGCTGCGATTTCGCTGGCGGTCCTCGGACTGATCCAGTTGATGATCGTTGCCGTGGCTGTAGCGGCATACTATCCCGGTGACCGGGTGCCGGGCCAGTATTCGGTGACTCAGAATTTCTTCAGCGACCCCGGGATGATGTTGCTTGCTTCGGTGTGCGGGGTTGTTTCCGCGCTCGGGTTTGATCGCCGTTGCCTTCATGATCGCAGTTCCACTGATCACCGGAACAACGAATCATGTGATCAATCAGAAGATCATTGCGTTTTATGGGGTCGTCTGGTTCGGCTTCATGATCTGGTTTGTCACGAGATCAACGGTGTTCCTGTTTGAGTTTGTTCCCGATGGTCCGAGCCGCGAGGAACGGGAACAGGATTATTTCGGAGATCTTGACCGCAACCCTCGACGGCAAAGGCAAAGCGGGCGGCAGCGAAGGTAGAGGAGGTGGCAGCGCGGGCGGCGTTGACATCCTGCCGACGCTGAAAATCGAAATTTAACATTGGCGGAATGCCAACATTATGTTGCTTGGATTTCCACTAGTTCATTTTTTTTGCTTCCATTGCCCGTTCGCTGGGAAGTTTCAGATTCCAGGCCAGACCGCAGACTTTCATTGCGCGGATGATCATCCAGCTAACATCCACTTGCCACCACTTCAGACCGTGTCGCGCTGAGGATGGAAATGCATGGTGGTTATTGTGCCAGCCTTCGCCCCAGGCGAGCAATCCGCAAAACCAGTTGTTGGTCGAGTGATCGTTCGATTGGTAGTCGCGTTTGCCCCAGATGTGACAGACCGAGTTGATGGCCCAGGTCATGTGGTGCGTCCAGAATACCCGGACCAGTCCGCCCCAGAGAAGACCGAGCATCGCGCCTTTACCGCCGCCGATCAAATAGCCGATCCCGGTTGGAATCGCAAGGCTGATCACAATGAACACGACATAGAAATTGCTGAGATTGACCAGCAGTTTGTCTTTGAGCAGATCGGGAATGTACTTTTCCTCGTTCGGATACGACCAGTAACCCGCAAACAGCCAGCCGACCTGGGCGTACCAGAAGCCTTTGACCACGTTCCAGAAACCGCCGTCATGCAAATGCGGCGAATGCGGATCGCCATGTTGGTCGCTACAGCTGTGGTGCCGACGGTGAACCGCGCACCAGATCAATGGCGCACCTTCGACCGACATCGCGCCGAGACACATCCAGAACGCCCGCACCGATCGATAGGTCTCAAACGATTTATGTGACATCAAACGATGAAAGCCGATTGTGATTCCCAACGCGGTCATCATCCAGCCGATGAAAAACATTGCCAAATATGACCAGCCCATGAAACCGTTTTGCCAGCACCACATGATCGCCACGATCAGCCCGATTGTCGGAACGACAATTGCTCCGAGCATCATTGTCTTTTGAGACAACGTTGCTTCGGGTTCGAGTACTGCGTCTTTTTCGAAGATGCAAGTCTCCAGCTTCTCGTCAAACTTAGCGGTGGCTTGAGTTGTCGAATGGTCGTTTTCCGAATTCGAGTTGTTTTCCGAATTGAAGTGCGGACCCCTGTTGCCCGCTTTCGCTTCAGCCAGTTTTTTCTTGTTTTCGTCAACGATTGACATGTTGGTTACCCGTTATGAAGATGCGTTCGGAAATTCCGTACGTGTTGGGCTCAAAGTTACGTGTTGGGCTCAAAGTGGAGCGTAAATCTCGCTCAAAGCAGAGCGGAAAAGTCATCGCTTTATATCCACAACCATCGGCTTTGCAAATGTGAAAAGTTGTCGCGATCGGCAGAGAAACGCTCCGAAAAGGGCTGCGCGGCAGGCTTTTGTATTTCAGCGAGTTGAGTGCAGGCTCGCTTTAGCAACAAATTACCGAGTTGAGAACCGTTGAATGAGCCGCAAAAACGCGAGGTAATGTCTTTGTAATCTCTGTGTAATTTGTGTTCGCTGTTTGGACTCGTTTGTGAATTCCAGGCTGTGAATGAAGCGAATGCGGGGCCGGCTGATCGGATTCCTGGTCTTCGACCATGTCCCTCGCTCACGCGTCGGGTTTCCTTTTGTGGTCTTCGACCATGTCCCTCGCTCACGCGTCGGGTTTCCTTTTGTGGTCTTCGACCATGTCCCTCGCTCACGCGTCGGGTTTCCTTTTGTGGTCTTCGACCATGTCCCTCGCTCACGCGTCGGGTTTCCTTTTGTGGTCTTCGACCATGTCCCTCGCTCACGCGTCGGGTTTCCTTTTGTGGTCTTCGACCATGTCCCTCGCTCACGCGTCGGGTTTCCTTTTGTGGTCTTCGACCATGTCCCTCGCTCACGCGTCGGGTTTCCTTTTGTGGTCCTCGATCATGTCCCTCGCTCACGCGTCGGGTTTCCTTTTGTGGTCTTCGACCATGTCCCTCGCTCACGCGTCGGGTTTCCTTTTGTGGTCCTCGATCATGTCCCTCGCTCACGCGTCGGGTTTCCTTTTGTGGTCTTCGACCAATGTCCCTCGCTCACGCGTGTTTTTTTGTTACGAATTCAACTCACTTGCATTTACAAAGCCGGAAAGACCATGTGGACCTTGCTGTTTGACATCGATGGGACCTTAATCCGATCTCGCGGTGCAGGGATGGCAGCTTCTGCACGTGCGATGGATGAGTTATTCGGCATTAGCGAACTTCCTGAGCTGGAGGTTCACGGCCGGACGGATCACGGTATTTTTTCTGATTTGTTCGCTCGTTGCGGGATGGACCCGAACGAACAGATTCCTGCTCGGACCGTGCGGACGTTGCCCGGCTTGCATTGGAATCTGCGAGGGAAAATGTTGGGGACCGGTTTGAACCTGAAAAAGTCTGGGTTATTGGCGACACAGTTGCTGATATCGCCTGCGCGAGATCGATCAATTCGAAAGTCGTTGCTGTTGAGACGGGAGCGGGTTGCCACCACGACTTGCAGCAGGCAGACCCTGATGTGCAGGTGGAGCAGTTTTCGGATCAGGTTGAGCTGATTGAATCGATTTTGCGATTCTCCGAAGCGAACCGATGAGGTAAAGAATCATCACTCATCAAATTCCGCCTGTAGTGCCAGAATCCCCGTTCGGGTTAAGTAGTGCCAGGGAAAAATGCCATGTGCGAAACGGGCGGTTTTGCTTTGTTTTTCAAAGAAAAGATGTCCACTTTGGGTGAACGGATCAGGGGATCGAAATTCAATTTACTGGCGTACTATTCAGTGCAAAGTAGTTGAATTCGAAGCCGGGTTGTTTAGACTAAGACCAAATTCAGATCCCGAAACCTGATTTTCCTTTCTGAGTATTCATGGGCACCAATCATAATGAACTTTTCATACGATGATTTGCTGACCAGAAACCTGGTAGGTCGATCGCCTTACGGACCCCGGACTACCAGTTAACACTTCCACTTCCCGTTTGCCGCTTCCCGTAATCCACCCTCCCCGCATCCCCTTTGCTGCATTCAAACTCCCGGAATGACTGGCGGCAAAACCGACTCGGCAGATGCGACCGGTGAGATACGACGCCCAAAAGCCACCGAGTAACGATCCACGAGCCTCAATATGAACAGCAACCAGATAACCATTGCTCAGATTCTTGCTGCACTCAGCCGCCACAAGTTCAAATCGGCAATGATGTTTCTGCTTGTGATGTCGATGGTTGCGGTCGCTTTTCTATTGTGGCCGCGAAAATTTGGCTCCGAGGGAAAACTGAATGTCCTGCTCAGTGGTCACAATCTGACCAGCGTTTCACCGGCAGCCGGCACGAACGGAATTTCGATTCAGGACTCACGCGAAACCGAAGTCCGATCGGTTGTCGAGCTGATCAAGAGCCGGGCTGTCATCGACGACGTGGTTAGAGAGATCGGTGCTGAGAAAATTCTGGAGAGTCCCTGGGACAAATTCCGGATTAATCTGCCGTTGCCGAATTTCAGTTCGAGTGACGGGGGTGCCGAAGGCATGACTCAGGATGAGTTCCGCAAAAACAAACGGCACGAAGAAGCTGCCAAGTTGCTCGACCGGAGCATGACGGTTTATTCAGAAAAGAAAACGTCGATCATCTCGATTTACTTCAAAGCGCGTTCAGCGAGATTGGCGCAGAAACTGGCCGACAGCGTGATGGCTCATACACGCCGGAAGCAAATGGACATCCACTCGATTAGCGGATCGACCGGATTCTACGAGGATGGATTTAGCTCTGCCAAACAGGAACGCGACAAGGCGATTTCGGCTCAGACCGATTTCCGGAACGAACTGCAGGTCCTGTCGACTGCCGACCAGCGAAATACGCTCAGCCAGGTACTTTCAAGACTGGAAAACGACCGGATTTCCGCTGAAACCGCTTTGGCGGGTGCAGAAAAACGAGTGGAGTTGCTCAGTACGGAAGTCGCCAAAGTGGACCGGATGATCTCGGTTCCCAAGGCCGGTGTTGAGAAGAAATCGTTTGAGGATTCCCGGACGGAGGTCTTCAAACTGGAGAATGAGCTGATTTCAGCCCGAACAAAATTCAAAGACAGCCATCCGAATATTATGCGAATCACCGAGCAGCTTGAGATGGCCCGGAAGTCGCTCAAAGAAATGGATGTCGACCGGGTTGAAACCGCCTCCGAGCCGAATCCGGTTTACGACTCGGTCAACATTTCCTATGTCAACGCAATGGTCGACCGCGATGCGGGCCGCGCGACGCTGGATGATGTGAATCTAAAAGTTGAAAAATCAAAAAAGGACCTGGTGGCATTGAATGATGCCGAAATCAAAGCCGGCGATCTACAGCTCGACGTCGATGTCGCTAACCAGCGACTGGAAGTCTACAAAAGCAAAATTGCTCAGGTGCAGGCGCTTTCGGAATTTGATATCTGCGAAGTCAGTGTGTTGCAGCCCGGTAACCTGGTGGTCAAACACATCAGCCCGAAAGGCAAACTGATTGCTCCGCTGGGCGTCGCGCTGTCGATGCTTGCCGCACTCGGAACGGCACTTTACTTTGAGCGTAACCACCTCAGCGCCGCGCTGGGCGAAGAGGAAGTCGAGCAGATTCTGGAACTGCCTGTGCTTGTGACGCTGCCGCGAGTTTATTCCAGCAGAAACATGGTGAACTAAAATGATTGAACGAGTAACCAGCCGCGATCACCAGCAGGCGCGCCGAGCGGGCGTTGTCCCGAGTTCCAGTTTGCGTCCGCACTTTGTATCACTCGCGCGACAGGTTCGACGCTGGGCCGGTAGCCGCCCGGGCCCGGTGAATGTGGGCGTGACCTCACTGGTCGCCAAGGCCGGACGAAGTACAGTCAGTTTCAATCTGGCCTCGTCGTTGACTTCAATCATTCGGGACGAAGTCCTGCTGGTCGAAGCCGATTTTGGAAAGCACTTTGTCACCCGCCGTCTGGGCAAGTCCCGTTCGGCCGGATTGTCGGAGTTGATCACCGGTTTCGAGGATGCGGAAGAGTTAATTCACGAAACGCCGCTGCCGAATTTGTCGGTGCTTGGCAGTGGTCGGGTTGCCGGACAGGATGCACTGGAACTTCCGTTTGACATGCTTGGAAATGTCGTTTCCGACAGCTTCAACGGATTCGGGTATGTTGTGTTCGACCTCCCTGTCGCCAACCATCTGACGGCGTGCTATTCGATTGCCGGCCAGCTGGACGGCGTGATTTTGTGCGTCGAGTCAAATCAAATTGACCAGCGTCAGATCAGCAGATTCAGGAAACAGATGGAAGGGCTTGGAGTGGAGATCATAGGGATTGTGATCAACAAATCCTAAGGAGTAACTGGAAAGGGCGGTGTGAGTCGGCAGGGACGTATCACCGGTGCAACACCTGCTACAGCTTTGGTTTACAACTTTGGAATTACGGACAATGATCATTCGTTCTCGGCGAAACAACGAGTCGCTGTTAAGACGTGTATTGCGTTTGCCGTTTGGCAGTCACCCCTCAACTGGTGCGGCAGTCGTATCGGCAAATGAGTTTCTGGTCGGACTGGCCAAGGAAACTGCGCGCAGTAACCGCCGGTCGATGGACCGCGAGTTTGCGTTGCTGCTGCTCGGGTTTTCCGGTAGCCCGGACCTCAAGTCGTCGCGCGGGCGACGGAAACTGGATAAACTCGCGATCGATTTTCAGGAACGATTGCGAATCACCGACATCATCGGATGGTATGACGGCAACCTTGCGGTACTGTTGCCGGAGACAAAGCTGGATGGTGCACGGAACGTGTCCAACGATCTGGCACGAATTTGTCTGAACCACGACCTCAGGGTTGAAACCGATGTACTGATCTACCCCTGGGACGACGACGTCGCCTCAAGCGCCGGCGATCTTTCATTGGAAGGCATTTCTGGTTCTCCCATGAGCGGCGAATGTTGTGACTTGAAACAGCCGCACGAAGATGGCCGCAGCGAATCCGCTGGCAAGCGCTACGAAGCAGATGAGATTGGATCCGGTGAAGTTGAGGCTGAAGAGGAACTTGCGACCGCGATGCAGGCGGTATCAGGATCGGAACGCCTGTCCGAACTCGAACCTGCCTGGGTTGAGCCTGTCACGAGGATGACGGCATTTGCGCGTAGCGAGGGAACTCCTGTTTGGAAACGAGCGGTCGATATCGTCGCCTCGGGTACCGGGCTGATTCTCTTGTCGCCCGTATTTCTGGCAACGGCCGTAGCCATCAAGCTGAGTTCGCCGGGGCCGGTTTTTTTCTCCCAAAGGCGTGAAGGAAAAGACGGGCAGTGCTTTGAAATCCTGAAGTTCCGCACAATGGGCATTGATGCCGAAGCGCGACAGAATGACCTGCGCGCGAAAAGTGAACAGGATGGTCCGGCATTCAAACTGTCCAACGATCCGAGAGTCACGACTGTCGGAAGATATCTGCGCAAGTCATGTATCGACGAACTACCGCAGTTGATTAATATTATCCGGGGCGAGATGAGTGTCGTTGGCCCGCGCCCGCTGCCTGTTGATGAATCAGCTGAATGCAGTCGCTGGCAACGGCATCGTTTGCGTGTATTGCCCGGACTGACCTGCATCTGGCAACTTGAAGGCGGACGGAACGTAAAATTCGATGAGTGGATGCGGATGGACATGCAGTACATCGAGCGTCGAAGTTTTCTTTACGATTCAAAATTGATTGTGAAGACTGCGCTGGTTGCTCTGCTACACAAAGGTTCTGTCTGAAATTCAACAGGCAGGGACAATGTGAAACAGATGTGGGGCCTTTCGGTTGTACCGGGGCCCCTTCGATTTTGATATCTGACAATTGACTGGAATTGATCGGCTCCACAGGAGCGTTTCGATCCGTTCACAATTGTTGGACAAGCGTTTCTGATGGTTGAGTAAATTTGCTGCGTATGAGCCTGATGGAAAAACAAGTCGCAGTCGGTTCAGTACCTGGCGGAACTGAACAACAGCATTGGCCAGTCGAGGCAACGGTGCGCGCTCCCGGTCAATCTCCTGCTACCCGCTCACCTGCGCGGGATGCCGACAAGACTCGTGACCTTCGCAGCGTCATCGCTACAGTTGTCACCACGTTGGCTGTGTTCGGAATCTACACGCTCCAGGGAGCGATGATTGCGCGTATCCTGGGTGCCGAAGGACGTGGCGAATTCGGAACTGCGATCTTTTTCCCCCGTGACATTTTCCTGTGGGCCGGATTGCTGGGCGGAATCGAGATCGTGAATTCCTACGCGCGGCGCGGCGTGGCAAATTCAGTCTCGCTGAAATACTCTGCGGCCCGCCTCGGTTTGATCAGCGGATTGATAACGGCGGCCGTTGCTGCGACGGCATCGATTGGTGCGCTGTTGTTTTTTGTGCCTGAAAAAAGCTACCTGATCCCGATGTGCCTGCTCTGTTGCCTGTTTGTTCCTCTGGAGCACATGCACCTGACGATCTCCGCGGTCGATCGAGGGACGGAATCCTATTCAAGATACAACGTCAACCGCCTGCTGTTTGCCCTGGCATTTCCTGCGCTGGTCGCAATTGCTTTTTTCGTGTTGCGTCTGCCGGAATTGACGGGGCTGGGGATGGTAAACGTGATGTGTATCGTGTTTGTCGTTTCGAGAATTCTCGGCTTGCTGCCAACCCTGCGAGGAATGAGCATCGCTGCGATGTTCAGGGCGCTGTTCGGATCCTCGTCTGAGAATGGCTCCCGGACTGAACACGAACTGCCGGCAGAAGCAATTCAAGCATCGTCGGCTGAACCGATCGTTGTTCAAAGTGACGCCGCGATTCCCAATGCCCGAAAGCTGCTTAGCGAGGGCCGGACGTACGCGCTATCGATGATCGCGACGGAAATTTTTGAGCGACTGGATGTGCTGTTGATCGTAATCTGTGCTTCGATGGCAGATTCAGGATTTTATTTTGTGGCCGTTCCGGCAGCCGCTCTGTTGACGATCGTTCCCAACGCGCTCGGTGTGTTCACGTTCAACGCCGGTGCGGCTGGACGTCGGGTCACAGTCAAAGAAGCGGTTGGAGTAATGGCCGGATTGATCGCGTTGCAGATTGTTGCGACGTTGATTTTCATGTTGATCCTGCCGTGGTTGATTGTCTGGCTCAACAGCGACAAATTTGCCGGCTCGATCTTGTTTGCCATGTGGCTACTGCCCGCCAGTGCGATTAAGGGGTATCTTCAGGCGGTTGATGGATATCTCAAAGGGCGTGGCAAGCCGATGATCGGTGTCTGGTCACGTGTCATCAGCATCTTCGCGATGATCGGATTCGTATTGACGTACAGTTCGCTCGGGCTGGTCTGTATTCCGATGGCAGCCTGTGTCGGGCAGGCGCTGAGTATGTTGATTATTTCGGTAGCAGTTATTCACGACGTAAGTCAGCAGAACTCGATAGACGCAAACAATTCAGGCGCAAGTGGATCAGGTGGCAGTCCTGATGTCGCGGGGGTGGCCGGATGATAAAGATTGACAACAACTCAATGAAAAATTTGCGGATGAAGTCGCGAAGCCCGGGGTTCTATTCGCCGGGTCAGATAATAAGAGACATTGCAAATAAGCCGCTGCCGGTCGTGATCGGTTTCTTCGTGATCTTCGCCGCTTCGTTTTTCAACCTTGTTGATCTCGTCGCGGAGAAAGGCAAGGTCGGACTTGATTTTCAGGTGGCGGTCAAACTCTGCATCAGCGGAATCGCAGCGCTTTACGGGACGTGGGGATTCGCGATGGACAAACGGGTTCGTGAATTACTGTTCAGCGTGCCGGGCATTTTTATCACTCTGATCGTGGCTATTTTCTGCCTGGCGGTTCCCGGTGCCATTGACACAACCAACGCGCTGGCATCGACAGGTACGCTAGGCGCGATTGTGCTTTCGACCGTTACGGCGATCGTTCAGCTTGGCCTTTTACCGGTCCTAAACACGGTGTTCTGGGCGCTGGCGTTGTTCAATGCGGGCAGCTGGTTCACGTACGTTTTTGTGCCTGAAATCGGAGTCTTTGCTGAACCGATTGTCGACGGCGAGTCATTCGAACGGATGTCCGGGCTCGCACACTCGAATACGCTGGGCCAGTTTTCCGGGATGACGATCGTGCTCGGTACGGTACTCTGGTCCAGCTACGGCTGCCGTGGAAAACTGCGGGCATTGATAATTCTGTCTGCGGGCGCTGCGCTGGTGGCATCCGTCTCGCGAACCTCATTGATGGCGACTGTGGTCGCATTGTTCATCGCCTATCGCAATGTGATTTTCGATTCACGCTGGCATCGATACTACCTTGCTGCGGCGATCGCGGGGGTCATCGGCGTGATGGCAATGTCGAATTTCGTGGACTTCGGAAAACTGTTTGAGACTCAACTGGCTTCGCTGACCAAGTCGGGTGAAGCATCCGAGTTGACCAGCGCTACCGGCCGGCTGGATATCTGGGAATACAGTTGGCGGATGATCCAGGAGCAGCCTGTTTTCGGCTACGGAGCCGCGTCATCTAAATACCTGCTCGCGGACCATTCGTCCTACACTCACAATATGGTGTTGAACGTAATGTTATCGGCTGGAATTCTTGCAGGACTGGCCTGCCTGATGATGATTCTGTATCGCGCCGGACAGATGTGGTACCGCTATCATCCGTTGGACGGAATTGCGGCGTTCATTATCGTGAACGGATTTTTCGAAAACGTGACGTTTTCCTTTCTAGCGGGAATGCCGACCATCGTCTGGGTCACGGCGCTGTTGATGTGGCGACTAAAGGATGATCCGGCCGTGACGTTTGAAAAGGAAGAGGAAGTCAACGAGGTTGAGCTTTCGGGCGGTTCCGGAAAACGCGAGGCGCAGCTGCTATGACAAATCAACAATTCAATTCGCCGCTCGATCAGGCACATGTCGTTATCCTGAATAACTACATCCGGCAGCACCACGTTCTCGCCTACAAAGCGCTTGAGCAACGGGTGGGACGTTTGACAATTCTGTTGTCAACAGAAATGGAACCTGATCGCAACTGGGAAGCCGAATGGAACGAGCTGGATGTCCGGGTTCAGAAGAACTGGATGTACACTTCAAAGTGGAAACACTCCAGCGGATTTGAAGAGCCCAATTTCATACATGTTCCGGTCGATACGTCGCGGCAACTGCGCAAAATTCAGCCGGATATCGTGTTTTCGTATGAGCTGGGAATGCGAACGCTGTTGAGTTCGTGGTTCAGGTTCTGGAACCGGGACATTCCGCTGGTGATGGTCGGAAACATGTCCGAACACATCGAACGGGAAAGAGGAATTCTGAGGCGGATGTTGCGGACGGTGTTGCGCCGAACGGTCGATTGCTGCACCTACAACGGTCCGAGCTGTCTGCGATATTTGAAGAGCCTTGGTTTTTCCGATGACCGTTTGCATCACGTTCCGTATTGTTTCGATCTCGATTCGGCGTGGCATGGAGAGAAAACATACAGCGCCGACGGTACGGTTCGATTATTGTACTGTGGTGCGATCAGCAGTCGTAAGGGAATTGTTGAACTGGCCCGTTGTCTCAACCGATATGTAACTTCGGGAAACGAAACCAGGAAAATTGTCCTGACCCTTTGCGGCTCGGGTCCGCTGCAGGATCAAGTCGAAGACTGCATTACTGACGGTTTGGAAATAGTCTTTCGCGGAAACTGCGATACCGCCCGGCTAACAAACGAATACCGCGACGCCGACATTAGTGTCTTTCCGACTTTAGCCGATGAGTGGGGGCTGGTTCCGATTGAAGCGATGGCCTCCGGGATTCCGGTTCTCGGCAGTCGTTACGCTCAGTCGATGGAGGAAATTTGTCGCGACGGGGAAAACGGCTGGATGTTTTCGCCCACGGACGAGGAAGACATGATGCAAGCGGTTGAACGGGCGTTGAGTACGGGCCCGGAGCAGCTGGCGAGGATGGGGCGCGTCGCCCGGGACTCGGTCGAACACATTACGCCGGAACGAACGGCAGAGAGTTTTTGCTCGCTGATCGAACACATGTTGGGCGACAAGGCAGGCATTCCATCGAACTCTGAAGGCGAACGAGAGCTGGCTGATATTGCGTCGGACCTTAACGGACCGTTGCCGGAAAGTTCGGCCGGATAGACGGACGCGGCATTTCGGGATGGAATGCCCGCACAGCACGAATATACAACACTGACACCTTGAACTTGTGATTGCCAACTATGAGCGTCAACAAACCGACGGCCAGCGTTTCGCTGGACCTCGATAACAAATGGGCCTATCTGAAAACCCAGGGTCACTCGGATTGGGATACATTTCCATCGTATTTCGATATCGTTGTGCCGCGGGTTCTGGAATTTCTGGCTGATCGTGAACTGACAATTACGTTTTTTGTGGTTGGCCAGGATGCTGACCTGGAAAAGAACCATCGAGCGCTATCCTGGATTGCGGATGCGGGACATGAAATTGGTTGTCACTCATTCCATCACGAACCGTGGCTGCATTTGTACACTCCTGAGCAGTTGAACGATGAAATTGCTCAGGGCGAGTCGGCGATTTTTCAAGCAACAGGAAAGAAACCGGTCGGATTTCGTGGACCGGGATTCAGCATCTCCGACGAAGTATTGCGAGTTCTTGCTCGTCGTGGCTACAAATACGATGGCTCCACGTTTCCGACGTTCCTCGGCCCGTTGGCGCGGACCTGGTTTTTTCTGCACTCCCGTTTCAATCGCCGCCAGAAAGAACAGCGCAAGTCTCTTTTCGGAAAACTGAGCGACGGATTCCAGCCGGTGATGCCGTATCACTGGCATCTGGAACCCGGACGTTTGCTGGAAATTCCGGTGACGACGATGCCGGTTTTCAAGTTACCGATACATGCGAGCTACCTGATGTATCTTGGTTCCTACTCACGAACTCTGGCGATGATGTATATCCGGTTTGCACTTTGGATGTGCCGGATGTTCAATGTCGAGCCGTCGTTCCTTTTGCATCCGACTGATTTCCTCGGTCAGGAGGATGATCGGGAGATGGGCTTTTTCCCGGGCATGAACATCTCAGCCACACTTAAGATCGGCATACTTTCCGATGTGATGAAGCTGATGCAGAAGCACTACGATGTGGTGACGATGGAGGAGCATGCTTCGCGGGTCAGTGAGACGACGCAAGAGCGTTCAATTGCAACAGCGATCAGCGGTGCTGAAGCGGTGGCCGAGCGTGACCAGCCGCTTGTGCAAGCCCGATAAATCGAGCAGCTGCGAAAGCAAGCAGTCTTCGTTCGGCTATCCAGTCAGCAGAATCATTTGATGATCGTCTCTGCATTTCGGATCGCGGCTTCCAGGGCGTTCTGTCCAGCTTCGTTATTTGGATCGAGTTTCAGGACGCCTCGATAGAACTTAATCGCGCCCAGCCAGTCCTGTCGTTTTTGACACAGGATCGCCCGGTGCCAGACAACATCGATTCTCGAACTCTTGTTGGGAGCGTCCAGTTGCAGCCACCGGGTAATCCATCGCCCGGCCTCATCCAGGTCATTGGCGGCAAACGCCGCGAGCGTTAGAGCTCTCGCGCGGCTGAATGAACTGACCGATTCATGCTGTATTTGCCGCGATGCCTTCGTGTATTCCAACATGTTGGCTTCAATATCGTGTTGATGAATCAGGGCCAGCATCATTGACGTGGTAAATATTCCCAGCCAGGGCGCCTGATCGGACTGTTTGAAATATCCGTCGAATTGCAACGAGGCGCGGTAGGCTTCACGAGCTTGCTCAAGCAATTCGGTTTCGCCGTTTGTTTCATCCGCGACTGCTCCCAGGCTGACCAGATTCAAATCACCTAGCGCAAGATAGAGTGACGATTCCGCGTGGACCTCCACCAGTGATTCAAGGGCTTTCGTGCATTCCAGCTCTCCATGACGAAGGAGATTCGGCAGTTGTGATGAAAACTCGACGAACGCTCGCTCGATCTCCGGCGGCAATCGCATTTTTCTTTCCTGAAGCAACGGAGAAAATTCATTGCGAAACCGGCGTCTCAGATTCTCCAGCCACTGGATCGTGTCTTGCCCGTTACCGGTGCCGGACTGCGTATCGTGGGCAGCTGTGAACAGCGAATTGCACATTTGTTTCCAGTCCTGAATTGCTTCTGAATCAAGTGTGGAATCGTTCAGATTTTTTTCGACCGCTGACAAATCGCCGGCGACTGCCTGACTAAGGCAATCCAGCAATAAGAAGTCATTGTCGGCGGGATACAAATTCCTGGCGATTCCGATCTCGCTGTCAGCTTCGCCCACTTTTGCCAGAGAAAGCAACAAAAGTATCAGCATGCGCCGGGCTCGATGATGATACGGATCGAGTTCAACCGCTTTGCGGAAATTGTTAGCTGCGCCAATTGAGGTGTCAGCCAGCATTCCGAGGACGAATTCTGCATCTGCGGAACTCAGGTTCAGGTCTCGCGCGCGTTCGAATAGTTGTTCGCTGTCGCCAAATTCCGGGAATCCCGCAAATGCAAGTTCGGCGCGCCACAGAGTCAATGCCGAAAGCGGCTGCGAGTCATCGGTTTCTACAATCGTTTCCCTCAACCGGTTTGCCGCGTCGTCGTAGTTCTGCAGGACAAAGTTGGCCTCCACCAGGTTTAGAAGGAGTTCGGGTCGGTTTTCATATCCTTGTTGTATTGCCTGTTCGAAATGCCTGATTGCTTCCGACATCTTCCCTTTTTGCATTGCCAGTCGTCCCGCGTCGGCGGCCGAATTTGCCAATAGCCCCCGCGTTTCCTGTTCGGCAAGTTGTGCCCGATCGCGTTGGGCACTTACAAACAGAAGCTGCGAAGCGACGCCGATTCCGAAAATGCTGAGTGCTGCGACACCCACCAACAACGCTGCAACGCCGGGTCGTCTTTTCGACCATCTTGTCAACTGCCCCGCCAAACTCACGGGCCGCGCCTTGATCGGCTTCGCATCGAGATAGGAACTTAAATCGTGCTCCAGTTCAGCCGCCGACTGGTACCGGTGTAGCGGCTCTTTTTGCAGACATTTCAGGATAATTATCTGGAGGTCACGGTTGATGCCTTTCGTGGAATCGCGCTCAATTGCAGGCTCGCGATGAATGATCTGACTGATAATTTCCGTCGTTGTTCCCTCAAAAGGAAGTTTCTGAAACACCATTTGATATAACAGCGCACCTAGGGCGTAGATATCGCTTCGCGGATCGGCTTGCCAGCCCTGGCCGGCTGCCTGCTCGGGAGACATATAGGCGGGTGTGCCAACCAAATCACCTTCAAGGGTCAAACGCTGGCTGCTGTCACCAATGTATGCCAATCCGAAATCTACCAGTTGCGGAACGCCGTTTTCAATCATTACATTGGCCGGCTTGATATCGCGATGAACGATACCGGCGCTATGGGCATGACTGAGTGCCGAAGCGAGGCGAGACACAATTTCAACTGATTCTCGAACACCCGGTGGATTCGTTGTCGACCAACGATCAAGCGTGACGCCATCGACAAACCGGGTAACGATGTAGTCATGCTCCCGATAGATTCCTGTATCGTAGACAGGAACAATGTTGGGATGCCGAAGTGCTCCCACCGCTTGAGCTTCGCGGCGTAGTCGGATTCTCGATTCGTGCCGGATTTCGCTGGAAGTCAAAAACTTGATCGCAACCCGCCGTTGCAACCGCGTATCAACCGCCGAATAAACGGAAGCGAATGCGCCTCGACCTGCTCTTTGTTCGATAAGATAAGAGTCAATCTCGGCGCCCGGTTGAACCAGCGATTCTATCGATGCGACAGGCTCAGAAAAAATTTCGTTTCTCAAACCAACGATCGTGTTGTCACCGGGGAAACGACGCTTCAATTCCGGATCAGTGGGTGGACTACCAAGATTTTTCCGCATTCGAAACTCGTGGCGCAGTAATTCGGTGCGAACATCGGGATCCTGGACCAGTTCCGGATACGTGGCAAAGTAATCGTCCATATCGCATACTTTGCCCAGCTGAAATCGATGCTCGAATTCGATCATCACCAGCTCAGCAACCAGAGACGTTCGTTCATTGACTATGACTCCAGCAAGACACATGTCGATCGCCGGTGGAGTGTTTTTTCGCCACGCGGATTCAAACGCGAGCAGAATTGGCTCGTGGTCCCGCCAGTATTTCAATGTCATGGCCGGTTACCTAGTTCCCCCGCAACCTCCCGGACCAGGTTCATCGCGCGTAGAACTGTTCGCGTAGAGACATCGACCTGTTCCGCAATCTCGTTCATCGAATAATTGTCCAGACGGAGGCGGACGATTTCGCGGTGAGTTTCCGGTAGTTCAGCGAGTATTTGATCGAGTAATTCGGTCATCGTAACGACCGATGATGCAGTTGGCTCAATTGCCCGAACAGGGAGTGCGGGAAGATCATTGTCAACTTCCCGATTGACGTCCCGTTTCAGGCTGAAATGGTGACGGATCTTTTTTTGCACTTTGTGAAAGGTAATTGCCGCCAGCAAACGCCAGAGGTCTGCTGCTTCGTTGAATTCGAATTTGCCTGCTGCATGCCTCGTAAAAAAGCTGCGGAACACTGACTGTACAATGTCTTCCGGGTCCAGTCTCCGTTGGAGCTGATCCGGCATCCTCGAACCGGCAAGTCTCAACAACCGTTCGCTAAATCGGCGCACGGCTTCAGTGTCATAGCCATCCCTGCGTTCAATCAAGTCTTGAAGCCAGTCCGTGTTTTCATTTTCCATGCCCTGAGTCCCGTGCAGCCATGTTGGGAGAACTGTTCACGTCCGGTTCCATTCATTGTAACTCCAATAATCCGACCGTATTTCGGGAGTCCCTGCGGTCTCTTTCAATACCGCAGGATCGTCAGTATGACAAAGACGATTTGTAATCGATAGAGATGCCCGGGTGGTTCTTCTGAATAGGCCGCACCCCCGGAAAGTACCGGTTTCCCCGTGTTTTGCAACATGTTCGGAATATTTTCGGAAAATCGGGGCAATCCTGTCATCCGCGACGGTCAAACGGGGATTCACAAACAGCCGACGACGAACACGATCCAGACCGCACTTTCCAAAACTGTATGCATTCCTTTAACCACAAGTTCCGAAATGAAGTCAATCCTGATATTTGCAACTGTTGTTTGTTTGACCTTGTTTTTTTTCGATCACGCACACGCTGATCTAGTCGCACATCTTACGGGTGACGATACGGCCAGTGATTCGACTGGCAACGGACATGATGGAATGTTGGTTGGCGACACTTCGTACACTAGCGGAGTGATCGGCAGTGCATTTTCATTTGACGGTGACAGTGATCGAGTTGTAGTTCCAGGTAGCGCTGACTTGGAACCGACTGCTGCGTTCTCGATAGCGATGTGGGTCGATACCGTCCTGGAAAATCACATTCGCCTTCTGGCAGACAGCAACCACGGCGGCAATGCTGGATGGGCGTTGCAAATAAATTCGGCAAACAATCTTAGTTTTACCTATGGAAACGGCAGTACGTTTCCCGAGCTGGTGCAGGCATTTCCGACTGGATTCTTTGACCCGGGCTTCAACCACGTTGTTGGAACTTTCGACGGAAACGACTTGAGAGTGTACGTCGATGGAACGCTTCTGGGTTCATTGGCATATAGCGGCACCCCCAATCCTTCCGGCGCCGAAATATGGTTGGGCCAACACAGTGTATTCAACCGGTCATTTTTGGGATCGCTCGATGATGTGCGGATCTACAACCACGCGCTCAGCCAGTCAGAAGTGAGTGCTTTGGCCAGTATCCCTGAGCCGTCGTCGATCGCGGTGATCGGTTTATTGGGATTAGCGTTTCAGGGTCGTCGCCGAAGAAGGGCGTAATCGTTGGTTTGCATGCACAGTCGGAAAAAGTCGCTAAGCCTCCAAGGCGAAATTTCTGAATTCTGTGGGTCCGACTACTGCATCGTTCCATCTTGATTTTAGGGCCGCACGTAGTGGACGAGGCGACGGGTCCAATGCAAAAAACCAGGTATTGGAGGACTCGTCGCCTCGCCCACTACCCGAGTTCCTAGCCGTCACACTGCACTACAGCATGACGAACCACTCTAGGTTCCAGCGCTGTCACCCAGCCCGACATGCTGGGGCATCACGCGTGGGACCGGCATCCGCTCGCGAGGCGGCAGTGGCAATTCATTTTCGAACGACCATTTCGCGCGGTCTTCGTCTGAGGCGTAGAAACGTAGCCACGATTCCGCATCGACGACGGGATCCAGGCATTGCCAGCGGATGTATTTGCCCGGCAGGACGACTTTTTTTTCCTGAGCAGGCAGGATGTCTCGCGCGATCAGGCAGTACAACTGCCGGTCTGATAAATGTCCGGTCGAAATCAGCATGATGTTCCGCTCGTACAAACGCCCGATCACCTGATGCAATTGCTGCTTAAGTGGTGCGTCTTCGAGCGAGCGATGGTCAACTAGATTCAGGGCCGGTTCAAACCACTGGCTGATCGGTAGAACGGGAGCTTTTTCCCAGGCCAGGAGGGACGAGAGGTATTCGTTTTCGCGGCGAATTGACATGTTGTCCAGATCCACCATCGTAACCGACTCGTCAGCGAACGGTTCAATCTGGTCTCGTAACAACGCATTTTCAAGCAACAGGTCAATTTCGCTCATCGTTTTGTCTACTATGCCGGGGTTGATCGTGTAACGGCAACGTGCCGCTTGTTGAAGACAATTTACCGGTTCGCAAATTGCATTCAACGATCAACTTGAGCAATAACAGGAAAACGATGAAGAGAAATTTCTGGTGCAACGCACGACCGGAACTGCCGTCAAGGTTTGCCACTGAGCTTTCAAACTAACACGAAAAACCGGTGCGCGATGCAAGCATTGCGGCAACCGAACGGCAGGGTCAACTGCCCTTGAAGCCGAGAGTCAGTTGCGGATCTTCTTCGTGAGCGGTGTGTGGATTCAGTTCACGATAGAGCAGGCTCGGCTGGATGTCCTGGTTGTTCTGGTACTTGCCCGAGTTGTTGTATTCGGTGATCGCGCCCTCGACCTGATGATAAAAGATCTGACAAATCTGAACTCCGGCATAGATGCGAACCGGCTGGATCGCGAACATTTCCAGGGTCCAGAACCCTTTGAATCCAACGTCACCGAAACCGGCCGTCACGTGTACAAACAAACCGAGCCGTCCAATCGATGAACGGCCCTCAATCATGGGTACCAGATTGTGTGTCTCTGTGTGTTCCACCGTGCGACCGAGATACAGCCGGTTGGGTTCGAGCACGAGTCCCGTGTCCGGAATGGAAAACCGCCGGATGCGGTTGCTCTTTTTCATGTCCAGCACGACTTCCTCGTACGTCATGATCTCGTGATGCAGCGTGAGATTATAGCTGTTCGGGTTCAGCTGGGACGGTTCAAAGGGATCGATATTGATGTCGGTTCCCAGGTTCCGGTGAATCTCTTCGCCCGTAAGAATCATCGCAGCGCTCCATCATTTGAGTTTTAGTTGCCGGCCGACGTCGGTGGATTGTGGGCTGAGCGGGTCGTTCAGAAATCGTTTCTGGACGTGATTGTGTTTTGCCTGCGCGAAAGTGTCAAGGCGCGCGGCCTGTTTCGGCCTGTTTCGCTGAGAGGACTTGCTTTCGTCGGTTCAGCGGCCAATTTACGGCGATATCAGTCCTCTTGGTGCGGGACGCCACTGGAGCGTTTGAGGCGTCTCCCGGGATTGTTGACCGTAGGCTATAAGGCGACTATTTTTACTATGCATGTCGGCCATCGCTGCAACCATCCAAGCGGAAAAACAAGAAACATGAGCAATCCCTACCAATCGCCGGAGCAATCGTTTCGATACGGACCCGTGGAAAAAGCGGCAGTGAGTGATCGAGTCAGGTTCATGCGCCGGACCTATGCTCATCTGGCGGGCGCAATTCTCGTTTTTGTACTCCTTGAGACACTGATCGTTACTTTATTCGGAGCGACCCTAGAGCCGCTTTTGCTGAAGCTTCGCGGCCCAATGTGGCTGGTCGCGCTGTTGACCGGCGGGTTCTCTCTAGGAGTCTGGTTCCCGGTTGCTATGGTCGCGCTGGCGTCGGCAATTATCCTGTACAACACATCCAATGTGATGCATCACTACAACACCGAACAACACGTTGCGGCATCACTGGCGTTGTTTTCATCGGTTGCCCTGCTGTTCTGGTACGTGTTGCAGTTGTTCATGAGCCAGGAGTGATGGCCGCAAATGCGATGTGTCGTGACATTGAGTTCGTTTTCCAGATCCAGCAAACATGCCTTTCAATCAAGTTGACCTTTCGCTGCCCGGTGATTTTTCGGGTGAGGTCCGGCTGTTTCCGCTTCCGGATCTCGTGGTTTTTCCGGGCGTGATGCAAGGCCTGCATATTTTCGAGCCTCGTTACATTCAAATGATGCGAGACGCGCTGGCTTCGGATCAGCTGATCACGATGGCGACACTTAAGCCGGGTTGGGAAAACGAATCACCCGGCTCGCGCGACCCGGAAATCTACTCGACCGTTTGCATCGGAAAAATCGTGACTCATTCGCGGCGGCAGGACGGGCGTTACAACATGCTGCTAACTGGTTCAAGCCGAGCGAAAATCGTGCAGGAAATCGCCGGCGACACCCCCTATCGCCGGGCAGAGGTTGAAATCATTGAAGACGTTGGCCCTGCCGAAACGATGGATTTAGAACAGCAGACAAAACATCTGGCTGAGGTCTTTAGGAAGTACATTGCGCTACATCCGGGATTCGGCCAGAGCACGCTGGGAGAGTCTGTTGAGTCGCTTCCGCCTGGATTGATGGCGGATTTGATCTGCTATTCCGCATCGCTGGATGCCGTGTCGCAGATAGAAGTGCTTGAATTGAGTGACGTTGTTGCAAGAATCGAGAGAGTATCGGAGATGATCTCAAAGAAAAACGAATCAACACACAAAGTGATCGATTCCAGCCAGTCATTCCCCCCGGACTTCAGCTCGAACTGAAACAAAAACCGACCGGTTTTCGGCCGGACACATTCCTATGGCGGAAACGAAATGAAAATCTCAATCAATTATTGCGGCATCTGAAACTATCTTCCTAAGGCCTCCAGTCTGGCGGCCGAGTTGAAGAATCGATTCGATGTTGATGCGGAGTTGATCGAAGACAAAGGCGGCGTTTTTGATGTGAGGGTCGATGACCACCTGGTTTTCTCCAAGCATGAATCCGGCCGTTTTCCAGATCACACCGAAATTGTTGCAGCGATCAAGTCAGTTGACACGTAGTATGGAGTACATGGTGAGAGAGTGATTGAATCAAGACGGGCGGTGTCACAATAGAAGTTGACTCAAGAAAATACGCGGACAAACATGAGCTGCGCAGAATTCAGGTCTCTCTGTTAAGCCTCCTGGTGATAACTGCTGTTGCCGCGATAGCGATGCCAACACTGATCCGCTGGTATTCCGGCGAAGGTACTCCAGTTGATTCCAGTACGATCGCAGCGATCGGATACGTCTCGTTCAGCGAGACGCTGGATATCGAGTTTCATAACGAGGCGGAAAAAATGGAGCCCGCATCCGAATGACGGAAGGCAGGCTCCGGATTTGTTCAGTGTTTTATACCTGCTCGTTTCAATGCCTACTCGCTGATTCCTGCCAGCCAGAGTAGGAACGCGTGACGCAATGCGATTTCTTTGTATCGCTCATAGCGACCGGATGCACCGCCATGTCCGGCCGTCATGCTGGTTTTCAAAAGCAACACATTGTCGCCAGTCTTCAGCTCTCTGAGTTTCGCGACCCACTTGGCCGGTTCAAAGTACTGAACCTGGGAATCGTGCAGCCCCGTCGTCACCAGCAGGTTGGGGTAGTCCTTTGCCTCAACCTGATCATAGGGCGAATAGGAAAGCATGTAGTCGTAGTACTCCTGCTCATTCGGATTGCCCCATTCGTCATATTCGCTGGTGGTCAACGGAATCGTGTCGTCCAGCATCGTCGTAACAACATCGACAAATGGAACGTCAGCGATGATTCCGTCAAATAACTCCGGAGCCATGTTCGCTACCGCACCCATCAGCAATCCGCCGGCGCTTCCGCCGCGTGCGTAGAGCCGCGCGGGATCGGCATATTTCTTTTCAACCAGATGGCGGCCGCAGTCAATGAAGTCCGAAAACGTGTTTTTCTTTTTCAGCAACTTGCCGTCTTCGTACCAGTGCCGGCCCATTTCCTGCCCACCGCGAATGTGAGCGATCGCGTAAATGAAACCGCGATCAACAAGATTGAAGCGGCTGGAAGAGAAACCGGCCGTCATGCTCGAACCGTACGACCCGTAGGCGTACAGCAGGCAGGGAGCGGTTCCGTCGAGCGGTGTGTCCTGGTGGTAGACGACGGAAACGGGAACCTGGGTTCCGTCCGCGGCGGTTGCCCAGATCCGCTCGGTCCTGTAATTTTCGCGGTCGAACCCGCCGAGTACTTCATCCTGCTTCAGTAGAGTTTTCTCATGCGAGATCATGTCATAGGCGAAAACGCTGGGCGGTGTTCTTGGCGAGCTGAAATTGAAACGGAGTGTGTCGGTATCCGCTTCCCGATTGACACCCACCGACGCTGAGTAACATGACTCGCCAAAATCGAGCGAATGCAGTTCGTCGTCGTCCCAGCAGCGCATGCGGATCTGAGTCATCCCGTTTTCAGTTTGCTCGACGATCAGCCAGTTGTCGAACAGCTCAAAGCTCTCAAGAAAAACATTCGAGTCGTGCGGAATCACGGCCGTCCAGTTTTTCTTCGTCGTCGAGGTGTCCGGCGTTTTCATAAGCTGAAAGTTGGTCGCATCCAGGTTGGTGCGGATGAAAAAATGGTCACCGATGTGGTCCGCACCATATTCGTGATCTGCTTCCCGCAGTTGCAGCACGACAGGCGCTTGTGTCGGATCGTCGACAGGAATGATCAATACTTCGCTGCTGAGGGTCTGCTCGCATTCGATCATGATGAATTTTTTCGAGCGGGATTTCCCGACCGAGACACTGAATTCCTCGTCCTTCTCCTCGTACACCCGTACGTCCTCTTTGGAATCCGTCCCCAAGGTATGGCGGAAGACCTGGTACCAGCGCAGAGTCTGTGGATCCTGTCGCGTGTAAAATAACGTCTGGTTGTCTTCCGCCCAGGTGATATTGCCGGTCACGTGCGAGATTTCGTCGGACAATAATTCGCCCGTTGTCAGGTCCTTGATCGCGATCTTGTATTTGCGGCGACCGACCAGGTCATAGGCGTAGGCCAGCAGATTCGAGTCGGCGCTGACACTGAGTCCGCTGACGCTGCAAAATTCGTGACCTTCGGCGATCTTGTTAACGTCCAGGATGATGGAGCCTTCTTCGGTTCCCGATTTGCGTCTCCAGTGAGTCGCGTATTGCGATCCGTCAGCTGTCTTGCTGAAGTATTCGTATCCGCGATCAGGTGCGGGGACAGTCGAGTCGTCCTGCTTGATTCGAGCTTTTGTTTCGGCAGCGAGTTTTTCCTGTAGAACATCGGTCTCAGCCATCACGGATTCGCGATAGGTGTTTTCCGCATTGAGATAGTCGATCACGTCCGGATCTTCGCGCTGGTTGAGCCAGTAGTATTCGTCGACCCGAAGGTTGCCGTTTGATTCGAGATTGTGAGGAACTTTCTTGCAGACCGGCGGCGACTGCGCATGTAGATTTTTTGGAGCGGTCATGGTTAACGCCAGGAATGCGGCGGACAAAAGGACGAGTGGACGTTTCAGCGTTTTCATGTTATTGCTTTCACAGACGCCAATGAAATTTTTCAAAACAGTGTAAGAGCAGCAAGTTCTGCACAGACTGGTCTGGCAAAGTCGCGGCCGGAAGTGGCTAGGCAGAAGCGGCTAGGCAGAAGCGGCTAGGCAGAAGCGGCTAGGCAATTGGCAACTGTTTTTCTTCGTTCGGATCGGTTTGACGGGGCTCTTTCTTTGTCAGCTCCAGCACTGCGTTTGTCATGCTGATGATTCCTGTCTTCAGCGACGGCTCAATATCGGGATAGAACTCAGCCGAATGCAGCGAAGGAGGCGTTACACCAGGATCTTTGTAGCGGTCGAGTCTGGCTTGATCAACGACGCCAGGAAAATACATCAGGCTGGGCACGCCGGCTCGTCCGTAGTGGCTGAAGTCTTCGCCACCCATCACGGGCTCACCGTTGATTACCTGTTCGTCGCCGAGAACAATGTCGTTGACCGAGACAGATAACTCGTCGCCGACAACGCGAATCTTAAGATGGCCTTTGCCATGTGTATTTTCGATTGCGGAACTTGTGCCATGAGCAAACCGGTGCCGTTTCCCGGCAAAATCAGTGGTAAAACCTGTTCCCGGATAGAAGGCGTTTGTCCATCGATTTAAGTTCCAACCGCCAGCGCCATTCATGTTGAAAAGGTAACTGTTAATACCATTCTCATTCCAGCTTTCTCTTGGATCTTGAGATTACAATGCTACGTTTGCGATCAAAGAGTTTATGAGCATGATCCAGGACTACCTGAAATAGAAAGTACATTAAAAAGTGACGTATCAATGACTCAATGGATTTTAGCGTCCTAAAGGATTGCCCGGTGCTTAATGAGCGAGGCGTGTTACAGTCACGTGACAATGGCGGACGAGATTCGGCGTGCAATCTGTTTGGGAGAAAGAGAGACCGCCACGGGTAGTGGACGGTTAAAACCGGTTGAGAGTTCCAGGTCCGAATTGGGAAGATGGCCGGGGTTTTGGAAGCGCCAGCGGTTCCGTTCAGAGAAGCAACAACCCGTCTGCGCCGGAATCGAGCAGCTCCCTGGCGACTGACTCGCCGAGTTGAAGAAAATCGCTGCGAGCTGCCGCGTTTGAAGACTTGAGCCGCGTTGATCCGTCAGCTGACAGGACGACTCCGGTCAGGGAGAGCGTATCTCCTTCAACGCGCGACGTAACGCCGATCGGCGCGAGGCAGCCACCCTGTAGATTTTTCAACATCGATCGTTCAGCCATGGCGCGTTGAAATGACTCCGGATGCGAGATCGGATCGACAGCCGCAATAACGGCCGGATCGTCGTCGCGCGTTTCAATCCCAAGAGCTCCCTGACCAACGGCTGGGAAAATCTGATCGGATGCGAAGTACACGGTTACATGCCGGAGCAGGTCGAGCCGCTTAAGTCCGGCGGCAGCGAGCACGATCGCGTCGAAGTTTCCGTCAGTTAGTTTGTTGACTCGTGTTTCGACATTGCCGCGAATTTCCTTCATGACCAGATCAGGCCGGAGCTTCAACAACTGGGCGCGTCGACGGATACTGCCGGTGCCAATGGTCGCGCCAACAGGCAGAGAATCGAAGTCTATGAATTCCCGTGCGATCAGGGCGTCCCGTGGATCTTCGCGTTCGGGTACCGCTGAAATCTGCAATCCCGGGACATCGATTGTGGGCAGGTCTTTCAGACTGTGAACCGCCAGATCCACCCGGTCATCCAGCAGCGCGTCCTGCAGCCCTTTGGTGAATACGCCTTGCCCTCCAATGTTCGCCAGCGGCGCAGACTGGTCGCGATCACCTTCAGTTTTGATAATGATCAACTCAACCTGATGGCCGCGCGATTCCAGCATTGATTGCACATGCCGGCTTTGCCAGAGCGCAAGGCGGCTGCCGCGTGTACCGAGTCGAAGAGACTTATTCATCACCGGAATCCGCTGACCGCATCATGTTCGGGTTTTCCGATTCCGCGTTATTTGTTTCAACCTGACCGCTAACCAGGCGTGCCCGGCCGTCAACCACGGGTCGAGGCAGCTGATGGGGTGGCACGACAACTCCGCAGCTAACACAGTATTGAATCGCCTGGTCGATGGTCAGATCGAGATCGATCGTTTCGCTTTTCGGGACCGACACCGTGAAGCCCGTCGCGGGCATCGGGCTGGTCGGCATCAGTACGCTCAACATCGGCTCACCGGCAGCGTCGCGAATGTCGGCCATACTTTCTCCGGTCACAAAACCCATCGACCAGATTCCTTTTCTGGGATACTCAAGTGCTACAACCCGGTTGAATTGAATTTTCTCGCTGTCGCTGAACGCGAAGTCGGTCACCTGTTTTACCGACGAGTAAACATTGCGGATGATCGGTACGCGGTTGATCAGCGATTCAAGACTGCGCCAGATAATTCTCCCGATTCCGGCCGCAATCAACTTTCCGGTCAGATACAGGAACGCAAGAAACAGAGCCAGAACAAACGGAATCAGCAAACGGTTTTTTAGGAACCGGTGATTGACGTAGTGCCGATAGACGGCATCAGCGGTCAGCGCCGGCACCCCGGGAGGATTCGAGTCGATATAGTTGATGATGCTTCCGGGGATCCACTTTTTTCCAATGCGCTCGTAGGCAACATTTTCGGCATCAAAATAAGTCTGCCTGTCATCCGAGCGCCGACCGGCCTTGTCGGTTTCTGATTGCGCGACTTCTTCAGCCGTAAGTGTTTTGTCCATGGACCAGACTAAAGCGCGAGTCGCCACCGAACGCGCCGGTTTGACCACCGCACGATCGATCGTGTTCCAGGCCCAGAAGAAGAAAATAATTGTCAATAACGGCGGCAGGACGACACCGAGACCTCGAAGCGTCGCAATTCGGAACGGATTTATCGAACGCCGAAACCAGCCCATCTTTCTCTCGGGCGTTTCGATCGGTTCTATTGCGTCGGGCGTTTCTTCTGAGCTCATGTTTGGATCGGGATTCCAGTAAACGACTAGATTCTGTGTGACTGGATTCTACGCGACGACCCCCCGGAGCGACCAGTCAGGCTGAAAAAGAGCAGAAGTTCGTGCTTTCTGCCGGAAGGTACGTTGGTTACGGATTGTCGCCGTTTGGAACGCGGCGACAACCAGGAGCCGGGCTGACCTGAGGCTCATCCAACTCTGCCGGACGGACGTCTTAAGACACTTTCCCAGTGAGTTCCGACGGCGGTCCGGGATCTCTTGAAGAAATGTTCAGCTGACTCCGGCACCTCGGGCGGCGACGCCGACGATCACACGGCTGGCACCGCCGCGCAATAGGGTTCGAGCCATTTCGCTAACAGTGGCACCGGAAGTCATCACGTCGTCGATAACAAGCACGGTTCGCCCTTCAACCCTGGCACGAGGCCGGAGAGCGAATGCGTTGCGGACATTTTCCCGACGACCGGCTCCTGTGAGCATGCCTTGTTTCTTCGTAGGCCGTTGGCAGGAAATCACATGATCTGACTTGCTGATTCCAGTCATTTGCGCGACTCCATCGGCGATCACGGACGGGCCATGAAAACCGCGCCTTAGCCGGCGTATCCAGTGGGTTGGCACAGGCATGATCAGGTCGACACCTTCAGTCAGCCCGATTCGTTTTAGTTGAAGGCCGAGCAGACGACCCAACTGCAATGCAAGCGATTCGTTCTGTCGTTGTTTCGACTTGATGACGGCTTCCTGCAAAACTCCACGGTAGTTGCCTATTGCAGCCGCTCGTTCGAATCGCAGGTCGAGGTCGTGGCAAAGCTTGCAACCGGAAGGAAAAGGATTGCGATCACTGGCTGCTCCGCACTTTCTACAGACATTCCGGGCGGGGGGTGACATCGCATTCAGGCAGTCATGGCAGAACTGCATGCGCGGGTCCCCGGGAAATCCCCGATGCGCATGGTCCGACTGGCATTCACACGTTACACAAACGGGCGGAAAGACCAGGCGGTTGATTCGAGTTGTGAGATCAAGGAACGGCATCCGTGTCCGCTTCGGTTGATTGAAGGTGATCTTAAAAGGTCTTTTATCCTGTTTTTCTTCATTGAAACAGTTAAGGCATTGTTTGTGATGGTCGCCAACCAACCTTGCAACCCAATGCTTGCACATTTTTGCCGTCGAATGCCATGAACCCTTGAAAACCGACTGCGTAGACTGCCATTACCGCCCACTGTCGTAACTGCTGTCGGGCAAAACAATGTCTACGCCTATACTAAACTAGCCCGGGAATGGAATCATGATCAAACGGACGTCAGGATGACGATATTCGACCGCTATTTGCTGTTCACATTCTTAAAGACATTCGCGATCAGCCTGATCAGTTTCATTGCGCTGGCGGTCGTGATTCACTTGTTCACCAATCTGGACGAAGTGGTCGCAGCAGCTGAAAAGTCCGGCGGAATGCCACAGTTCATCGTTAAATTCTATGGCCCTCGGGCGCTGGATATTTTTGATCATACGGCGGCGATCCTGATTCTGATTTCAGCTGTGTTTACGTTCAGCATGATCCAGCGTCGCCACGAGCTGACTGCTGTTCAGGCAGCGGGAGTTTCCAAGTCGCGGATAGCGCGCCCGATATTGCTCGCCGCCATCGTTTTGATCGGGATCACGATCTTGAATCGGGAAAGCTGGATTCCGGAAGTACGTGCGCAGCTGGTGCGCGAGCCGGGAAACTGGAACGACAGTGGCAAAGTCGAAATGCAGTTCTACAAAGACCCGGCGACCGGATTGCTAATTCGAGGCAATGAACTGCTGATCGATGAAAAGAGGATCAAGGAAGCAGACATTCAGATCCCCGGTTATCTGAGCCCCGGGACGCCGCGCATTCGCAGTCAACAGGCCACGATCGTTGATGCAACGCATCGCCATCCGGACGGAATCATGATGCATGGCGTTACGATACCCGAGGACTTGTCGCAGGTTGCTTCGGTAGTGCACGATGATCGTATCGTCGTTTTTTCGCCGGGCGATCAGTCATGGTTGAAACCGGATCAGGTTTTTGTTGCGATCGATCTGGATGTTGAGAAAATCGCCTACGGAAAACAGCTGGAGCAATATTCGACGCTGCCGGAAATGATGGATTCGATGCGAAAGCCGCGCATGTGGTACGGCCATGGTCAGCAGGTCAAACTGCATTCGCGAATTCTCAAACCGATCATTGATCTGACGCTGTTGCTGCTGGGCTTGCCGTTGGTGATTGCCAGAATCGATAGAAACATTTTTGCCGCAACAGGATTGTGCCTGCTGGTTGTTCTGGCGGTTCAAGGTACGACGATCGGTTGCTCCAGCCTGGGCGCCTACAGCCTGATACGACCGGCCGCGCTGGCTGCCTGGTTGCCGGTGATCGTCTTCACGCCGCTGGCCGTGGTGGCCATGCGGCGGATGAAGACCTGACGCGGTTAGCCACCGCCGCTGGTGACGGTCTGGACCGTTTCTGGAAACGTGTCGCGGACAAACTGGTCGCATTGTTCGTCTGATTCGAATCCGGTACGGCGGCCCCTTCGAAGCGTGCCCGAACGGTTGAGCGTAGACGTTAACTGATTTTCTCCGGTCGACTTCAAAACGGACCTGACCGGTTTTTTCTCATACCGTTTGAGTTCGACTCGATACGTTTCGGTCACCGCCGATCCCTCCGCTCCTGTTGCGCGGGTAAGCGTGCTCAACATGTCCTTGATCAGCTTGAGTCGCCCGAGGTAGGCCAGCGTCCAGGTGTCGGCCCTGCGCCCCGGCCGAGAACTTCCTTGAACCCCTGTTCACCGGCAAGAGACTTCAAATGCGCGACAGTATCGTCGCTGAGGATCAGCAGGTACTGTTCGGCTTCGAATTTGGTGGGCTCAATCGCCTCAAACGGAAGTTTTGATTTCCCGTACAACGATAGAGTGGATGCCAGCTCAATCCTCCCGAGCGCCATCATCCACGCCAGCCCCTTTTTCTTGAAATTCTCGTCGAATTGTTCCCTCTCGAACGGGTTTGCTTTGTTCAGGTCGGGACGTTCATTAAACGCCGTGTTGGTTCCGTTGAAAAAAGTGCCTCCCTAGAAGAATCTGTGGGTGAATTCCGGTTCAGGCAGATTCCCCAGGTTGTGATATAGCGCGGTTTCGTAAGCTTCTTGGGTGCGAAATCCGTAGGATTTTCTGGTGATCAGTTTTAATTTGTTGTTGAATCCCTCGACGACTCCCGACGAAAGACTCCCGCCAGCGCGAAACCAGTTGAGCAATAGCTCCCGTTTGCTGCGGAGCGTCTTGGCCATCGCTTTCATCGGTTCGATCTTGCTTCGCATCGCGCGGGTACACCAAGCATCCAAAAACTTTCCCGCCCGGGCAGGATACGTGTACTTCCAAAATTGTTGAAAGTCTTCTTTCATCAAATGGCTGCGGACGCTTTGCAAATTGTATTGCAGCAACTCCTTCAGCCTCACCGTTTGTTTCTCGCTCATATTGGCGGGTCGTTTCAGTAGCAACCACCGGCAGCCTTTGAGCGCCGGTTCGTAGCCGTCGGCCTTGAGCCGCTTGACTTCGCCGGCCCGCACCTTGTCGATCGCCCGGCTCATTTTCTGCATCACATGAAAGCGATCCAGGACATGAATCGCCTGAGGAACCTTCTTGGCAATCACTTTCAAGTACGCTTGCCACATGTCGCTGCACACAAACTGCACCAACAAACAACGCTCCTTGCCCGGGAAACGAAAAAATCGCAACAGCGTTTTGGCCGTGCGGTCGGGTCCAATCCACAACAAGCGTTTGCGGCCTTCATCAATTTGATAAACCAGCGTTTGATACTTGTGGCCCTTCTTCCATTGCACTTCATCGACACCAATGGATTCAATGCTGCTTAAGTCCCGCCGCTGCAGGCCCCACGAAACCGCGTGTTTTACCGAATTGTAAACGTGATCCCAGCTCACCGCAAAACAGCCCGCGACTTCACCCGATTGAAGATAGTCTTGAAGTGCATCTTGAATGGCTCCGGTCAGGGGATAGTTGTGGTAAACCATTCCTAACCGATTGACGTTCAAGATGCATTAGCCCTCATCGGTTGAAAAACCGTTTATACTAATCTCGCTTGTTGAAACGGAGCTTGTTGAAACGGAGTTGGGCTCTGCTGAGGAGCAACCCAACAAGGGATCAGCAAGTGAGGGTGGAAGTATTCCACGACGGTCGAAGTCATGCGATTGCATGGCTTCGACTTCTTCAAAATACTTTTATCCTCCCGTGCCTTAAAAAACCTCCGGTCGGAATTGTTCACCCACAGATTCTTCTATAGAACCTGGAACAATAGCCTGCGCGAGCAGACAGCTTGCGCAACCAATGCCGTGAACCCCATTCAAACCGGACCAACATGTCAAACAGTTTTTTCGCGCCACACGAGTCGTTGTTGGCAAAGTTGATGTTTCTACGTTTCTTTCCTGCCATCCTGGTTCTGAGCGCCATGACCCTGATCACTCTTACGCCGTCAGATCTTTATGGGCAGCAACTCGGTGAGCATGAGCGGATCGTATTTCTAGGTGACTCAATCACACAGTCCGGCGCCGGACCGGACGGGTACATTACGATGGTGCGAAGCCGGATCGCCGAACGGTTACCGGAAGCTTCGATCGATGTGATCGGCGCTGGGATCAGCGGCAACAAGGTTCCCGATCTTCAGACGCGGCTGGAAAATGATGTACTCCGACTAGAGCCGACCGTTGTCTTTGTCTATATCGGAATTAACGATGTCTGGCATTCGCAAAGTGGACGGGGAACATCGAAAGAGGATTTCGAAACCGGGCTCAAGGATATTATTGCGAAGACAACTGCAACGGGCGCACGCGTGATTCTATGCACTGCCAGCGTGATTGGAGAGAAAACAGACGGCTCCAACGAGCTTGACGGAATGCTTGATGAGTATTGCCAGATCAGCCGCGAGGTTGCTGCTGAAACGGGAGTCGGACTTCTCGACTTGCGTTCGGCATTTATCGAGGAACTCAAGGTGGCAAACCCGGACAATTCCGCTGCAGGCGTACTCACGACCGATGGCGTCCATTTGAACGAAGCTGGAAACCGGTTTGTCGCCGAGCAGATGCTAGGTGCGCTCGGGTTGGGTGCTGATGCTCAGCCGCAGGTTGCTGACGCTGAATCAGGCAAATTTCTGCGGCATGTCGTTTTGTTTCAATTCCAAGACGATCAGGATCAGGCTGCCATCGACGAAGTTGTCCGTGAATTCGGCACGCTGAGAGATCAGGTCGATACCATCATCGGCTATGAAAACGGAACCAACATCAGCGCAGAAAATCTGGCACAGGGTTACACCCATTGTTTCATGGTGACGTTCGCCGATGAAGCAGGACGCGATGCGTATCTGCCTCATCCTGCGCATCAGAAGTTTGTGGAGTTACTGGACGGCAAGATAGAGAAAGTCTGTGTTGTCGATTTCTGGTCGGAGTAGTCCGCCGGAATATGTTTCGCTTTCCTAGTCGTGCTAATAAGTAGATTGACCAAAAGCAGTTTCTTCCGTCTCCTCAGCCAGACATGCCCGAACGTCCGGTGTTTGAACCTGGGTAACCTGTATCAATTTCGGGGGGATAAGAGTCCGATTGAACGGGTTTTTGGTACTTCTTCGTGCAATTTCCGCAGTTGGATTGTGCAGATCGTTGACGATCCGGCCTGAGAAAATGAAAGTAAGTGAATAATTGTAGACATTCACGCGGGACTTGCTATGATCAGGGGTGCAGGACGCTCGCACAAAATTGCGGGGATTATTTGGTTGCTCCTGTATTTATTTCGGCCTCTTCTCTGTTCCGGCCCCACCGTGTGCTTTGCATGCGGTGGGGTTTTTTTCGCTGGACTCATCTGCGAATCCCGGGGAGCGATTACAATATCGAGTTCGAAGATCCGGTTGGACACACCAAACGGTCGCTTGCGCTTTTGAATTCGTCCTCTATTGGCCAACAAAAAACACGTTTCTCGCGACCGCAATGCGTCCAGCCAGTCGGTTGTTTGCTTTCTGGAACCTGGCACGTCAGTCCAGCAATTTTCGGGTGTCCCTTTGTGAAATCTGAACCGCGCGAGCATAATAAGCGTAACACGATATGACGTTTTCCACTCGACTTTGCACGCTGGCTAATGATGGCTCCTGAACCGCTCGCTTTTTCTACGCTTACCCATTCCCCGCCTTGGTTTTCGTCGTTTGCTGTTGAGCCATTGCTGGGGGCGACCGTCTGGCTGACACCGTACTGGCTGACGGCGCTGGGGTTTGCACTGGGGCTGGTCCTAATCCTGTTGTTGCTCGCCAAGATCGCACTTCTGTCAAAAATTCCGTTTCTGAATTCAGTGAGCCGTGATCCGGGACTTCGATTCGGATTGTCGGCGATCGTTGCCGCGTTTTGGGTGCTGATGTATCTCTGGTTCTATTCCAGCTCGATCAGTGAGACGGGAGCGTATTTTGACGAACACTCAAGGCTGGGGCTCTGCCTGGTTGTCCCCGTCGCATTGTTTGTTGCCTGGGGATTCTGGGGTCTGATCGACAAGGACCGGGTGAGCGACAGCTTCCGGCTGTGTCAGGAGGGATTTCTATCGTGGATGAATGTTGTTGTGGTCAAGATGACGGTCGTCGCGCTGCTTGGTCTACTCCTTTCGATGAACCTTGGACTTGGAAACTTCCGCCTTGTCGAAGAGCCTTTTGAAATGATGCAGTCGATCGCCAGGCTTCCGTTTGCCGTTGATATCGAAAGGGATTTTACGGTCAGCCCAAGCGCCGCGAACCATACGGGTGACGAATTTCCGATCGAATTCAACGGCGAAGAAGTTCGCTTTGTGGAAATCCAGACGGACCAGAAGATTGAACTTGCCTCGCAGCCAATCACCTCGCAAATCGGGTCTCAGCAGAGGTATTCAGTGGATCCATCGCACAAATCGAGTGCGTTCCTCCGCCGACCGGATGGTAACGGCAGAATTCCGAACGAGGAGATTTCGCGCCTGTACATCAACAATCTGGGCGGCACCGATGCGCATGTAAAACTCAAACTCAATATCGAACCGATTTACCGCGAAGTCTGGCTTGTCCCTTGCACCGCCGTCTGTGTGCTGGGCGTCTATCTGTTGTACCTTGCGTTCATGGCAGCGCTGCCGAAGACCGGTGCGATCGCGCTGTCAACTTTCAAAACGGAAGTCAGCCAGCCGGTGTACATCTTCGTAATGAGTGTCGGCATTGTTTTTCTGGGGTTTTCGATCTGGATCCCGTACAACACGTTCGGTGAAGACATCAAGATGTACAAAGATTCCGGGCTGACCTTAATCCGGGTTCTGGCAATCTTCGTGGCAATCTGGGCAGCAGGAAAATCGGTCTCCGAGGAAATTGAAGGCCGGACCGCCCTGACGGTGCTTTCGAAACCGGTCGGTCGTCGCCAGTTTATTTTCGGCAAGTACGCCGGAATCTGTCTGGCAATCGCAGCGATGTTCGTGATCCTCGGACTCTGGTTCGAGTTGTGGACCGCGTACAAGCCGGTTTATGACGCGCGGGAATCCTCCAAAGGCGACGTGGCCTGGGAGGAGTGTTTTCTGGAAGCAACCCGGATGACGCCTGCGTTGGTGCTGACGTTTCTGGAAGTCACGATCTTCGTTGCGATTGCCATTGCGATCTCAACACGGTTCGGAATTCTCGTCAACTTCCTGCTCTGTTTTTCGATCTATGTGCTGGGTCACCTGACGCCGTTGATCGTGAATTCCGCTGATGCCGTCAATGCGTTTGAGCCGGTGGTGTTGTTTGGTCAGGTAATCGCCGTGATCTTCCCGGTGCTTGACCACTTTGATGTTCAGGCGGCGATCAATACCAACAACGATGTGCCGCTGACCTATCTCGGCTGGTCGTTGATCTACACCGTCATCTATGGCGCGATGGCAATGCTGCTGGCCCTGGTATTCTTTGAAGACCGCGATCTGGCCTAGAAGCAGTTGGCAACGGCTACGCCGCACGGCGCTGCTGCCGTTCGGGAGCAACGAGTTGTTCGGGGACCGGATTACGAATTCTGTCAACGTCTGTAACGGTTGGCGTTGCGAACGGACCGGTCATGTTCGTGCTGGAAGTACCCCAGTTATGAACGGCCAGTGAATCGAGCACGGTCTGAGCAATCTCGACTGCTTCACATCCCTGTTGCACTCCGACACGCGGTTCGCTGCCGAACCGGATCGCGTTGATCCAGTCCTGTTGCTCACAGAGGATCGCGTTGACCGGTTCGATTTCAGTTTGCAGGCGTGGCAGGATTTTTGTGAACAGGTTTTCTTTGACGAATTCCATCTGCTCGGGCGTGATGGATGCGAAGTCCATTTGCCGGGACTTGATCCAGGCAGGAACCCGTACATAGTCAACCATGCGGGTCGCAAGGTCAACTGCGGCAAATCCATCGGTGCCGAAAATTTGCAAACTGCGTTCTGGTTTGAAACTCGCCCGGGACGCTGTCAGATTTGCAATTCCGCCGCAGGAGAACTGTAGCCTCGCTTGAGCGATATCTTCATTCCCGCCGAACACCGACATCCCGCTGGCCCTGGTATCGACAACATTTCCAGCAAACAGTGAATTGACCAGGTCGATATCGTGAATCATCAGGTCGTGAACGACGCCGATGTCGGTCGATCGGAACGTGTAACCGCTCATGCGTGCACACTGGATAAACTTCGGCGTTCCGATTTGTTCGACCGCAGCGCGGATCGAAGCGTTGAATTGTTCACAGTGGCCGACAGCAACGACCGTGCCTGTCTGGCGGGCAAGTTCGACCAGCGCCTGTGCATCGCTGACACTGTCGGTCAGCGGTTTTTCGATCAGCGTGTGGATGCCGTTGGAAAGAAGATGAGTTGCAATGTCGTGGTGAGTCCGTGTCGGAGTAGCGACCACGGCGGCATCAATCCTACCGGTCAGATCGCGGTAGTCGGTGACGATTTCGATGCTGGTTTGCTCGCGGATTTGGCGCTGAGCCTGCTGTCCCGGTTCGGCAACGGCAACGAGTTGTGCCTGTTTGACCGTAGCCAGAAGTTTTGCATGAATCCGTCCGAGGTGCCCTGCGCCGATCACTGCAATACGAAGCTGACTCATGCCGCTGTTCTCCTTTTTTCCCGTCCGCGTCCATGCCGCCCTTCCTGGGAGACACTAAGCACGTCCAGCAGATGTTTGACTTCGTCGACCATGCCGCCCTTGGTTTCCAGAATGTCGCACGCGTTTTTCAGTCCAACGCGAGCGCGGTACAAAAGCCGGTAGGCCTCGTTTAACCCGACGACAACTTCTTTACCGAGATTATTCCGTTTGAGTGCGACAATGTTGATGCAGCGCGGGCGGGCCGGGTTTCCGTCGGCCAGCATAAACGGTGCGATGTCCTGTAGCACACGACTGCAAGCGCCAACGAAACAATAACGCCCGACCGATGCGTAATGAGTGATCCCGATCCCGCCTGAAAGTGTGGCGCGATCATCGACATGGACGTGTCCGCCGAGCATCGTTGCCTGACCGATGATGACATGATTGCCGACGTTGCAATCGTGTGCGACGTGTACGTTGCCCATCAGGTAGCAGTCGCTGCCAAGCCGCGTGAAGCCGTCCTCTTTTTCGGACGCACGATTAATCGTAACGCCCTCACGAATCACGTTCCGGTCGCCGATCACAACCTTGGTTGGTGTGCCTTTGTAGCTGATGTCCTGAGGGTCGCCGCCGAGCACCGCACCGGGCGAAACAACGTTGTCTTTGCCGAGTGTCACGCATCCGAGGATCGTGACGTTGTTATAGAGTTTCGTGCCGCGTCCGATCCGTGCATCGGGGCCAACAACAGAGAACGGTCCGATTTCAACGTCGTGATCGATTTCTGCAGCTGGATCGACGACGGCTAGTTTCGAGATTTTTGTTGACATGTTGCTGGCCTCTTGCGCCGTTCGATTGTTATTCGTTGTAATTGCGAATCGAATAGTCTGTAGTTATCGAGCCGAGTTGGCGTTGTTGTGCCAGGAGGGCTGTGGGTCGTTCTTGTTTCGTGTTCTGTGCTTCTGTGCTTGTGTGCTTGCTTGTGTGCTTGCTTGTGTGCTTGTGTGGTGATTTCAGTCGTTGCAAATTCGCTGTCCGTCAGACAACATCCGGAATGCTGCCCCGATCACTGAGTACTGTGCCAGCGACTGGAACTCCCGCAACCGGAAATTCGGCTCCGGGTTTGGCGGATTGAGGTGGCCTGATTTGCGGAAACGCGGACGGCTTGCGTTCCGCGTTTTCCGAATGCTCATTGGCTGACCGTTCGATCCCGGAAGGATCCAGTGCTGACTGCTCCATGAGTGCAAACGCCATCTGGGCATTCAGCCTGTGTCCGCTTTTGAAAGCTGTGAACTTGCCAGCCAGTCCGGTTCCCAGCAAGGCCAGGTCACCGACCATGTCCAGAAGTTTGTGCCGGGCGCATTCGTCTTCAAACCTCAACGCGTTATCGATCGGTCCCAGTTCATTGAAGACCAGAATGTCGGAGTTGGAGACTCGTTTGCCGACGCCTGCCGCGCGCATCTGGCGGGCTTCGTCGTCGAGAAGAAATGTTCTGGCGGGCGCAATGATTGTTCCGAATGTTTCGCGATTGACCTTCGCGGAAAATTCCTGTTTCCCGGGCAGTGGATGGTGATCGTACTCCAACACATAGGTCAGCTCGAGTTCGCCCGTTTCTGACGGCTCTGCATGAATCCACGATTCGTCGTCACCGACTTGAATCGTTCCCGTGACGCTTGTGAAAACGCGCGGGGATGTCAGCGTGGCCAGTCCGGCATCACGGAGCGCTGTGGAAAACGGTTCGCTCGAACCATCCATCCCGGGAACTTCTGCACGGTTGATCCAGATTTCGCAGTTGTCAATCTGCATCCCGTACAGCGCCGATAAGACGTGCTCGACCAGTTCGACGGCGCAACCGTTTCGAACCAGGGTCGTGCGGCGCGGACCGTGGACGCGATGGTGAATTCGAGCAGGGATTCTCGGATGGCCGGGCAGATCATTGCGTACAAACACAACTCCGGAATCTGCATTGGCGGGACGAAACTCAAGGTTCACATCCAGCCCGCTCCAGAACCCGAATCCGGAAACCGTGACCGAGCGTTCAATGGTGGTCTGAAATCGAGGGACAGCTTGCAAGGTTCTGACTTTCCGAAACGAAGTAACTCGAAATGGCAATCGTCCCACCCTTTCGGGCGGCGCGGCTACCGACGTTCAGCGTTCGCGGCGGCGCCGGCCACCTCACGCATGATCGCTTCGGTAATGTCGTTCTGATTCCGGTTGTAGACCACGCTACCGTTGATTTGCTGCATGATGGAACCCGGATTGGCCGGATCCATTTCTTCGCTGTTGTAACGCAGCACCAGTTGAATTCCCTGGGTCTGGCAATAGCTTGAGATGACGTTGGTCACCTCGATATAGGTATCGTAATGCAACGTCGCTTCCTGCTGCATCAGTTTCCGCATCACATCGCGTTGTTCGACTTCCAGCACGGCAGCCTCAGAAGCAAGTTTGCTTTCCTTGGCTTTGTAGTCTTCAGTACCGGGTGCATACTGGTTCAAGGCTTCCGCTTGTTGTGCCAATTGCTGCTGGATCCGGATCGTTTTCTGCTGAAATTCGCCTGCCTGCCGTTTGAGGGATTCCAGCTCAGCCGAAAAGTTCGGATGGTTTTTGAAAACCAGACCAATATCACAAAGCGCAACATTTGTCTGCGCAGACGCGGTTTGGATGCCGGAGGAGACGACCGTCACGATGACGGTCAGAAAAACTGCAACACAGCGTGTGTTGACTGGAAATAATCTGGAAAGGGTATTCACTTGCAGCACTCCTTGCCTTTAAGTGTTCATTGCCAGTCGATGCATCCGCAGCGACTCACGTTCGTATTCGTTTGTTGCGTTCAACCGGTGGCGGAATCCATTTCGCCGAGCCCGACATCACGCGCGGTATTCTGTCGCCAGCCACCAAACCTGTAAATACCGATATCCTGCCAGCGTCCGGATATCAGAACTTTTTTCAAAATCCTACATAGCCGCAGTAAACGTTTCCCGAAGTTCGTCAGCAAGTTCGTGATAGCGAACATAGAATCCACGGGATATCCAGGCCAGGTAGACATTGAGCCCGATGGAAGCGAGCAACATGGTTAGCAAAAGAACGCGGCTCCGCTCTGCTCGTTGCCGTTCCTCGATATCAAAGGTTGTTTGACCCTGATTGAGCGCCTGGCCGGTCGAATCGGTCACCGGCGCTTGATTGCCGTTGGCAAGGTTGTTGATGTTGTCTGCGATAGCTCCTGCGACACGGTCGATGTTGTCTGCGACACGAGTGCCCTGGGGACCGGGCACTGCCATTGTGAGATCTCTTAATGACGATTCATTGGTCGGATTGGGCCCCTGTGCAAGCATTTGGTCCAGTCTTCGCTGAGGCGTTAGACTTGTCCGGGCGGGCATTCCATGGGTGTCGTAGTTGGTAATTTCGGTAACAACTTGAGCCGGTCTGACCATCGGGCGATCAGCGGCTGAAGCGAACCGATCGTTGGATGCGAAACGATCCTGCCCGGACAACACACGCGAACCGGCTGTCTGTTTGAGCAGCCGATCGTCTTCAATCTGTCGGCGTTCCCATTCCAGACGTTCCCGTTCGTTCTGCTGATCGCGAGCAACTTGATTCTGTCGCCGGGCTTCCTGATCGAGCTTGCGTTGAAGAATCTGCATTTCGACCAGATCATTGCCAAAGGCACGACTGCCCCGGGTTGGCTCAGGCTGTCGAAAGCCGTTGCCGTTCCGGACCGTGCGGGGGACGACGGTCGATCCGTCATTCCGGGGGATTGTCTGCCGAGCGTTAATGGGCGAAGGACTGAATGTCCCCCGCGCATTTTGATTAGTCGTTTGTCGCGGTGCGTTTTCCGTCAAAAGACTGTTCGTTACATTCGAATCGATTCGTGTACTCCGAAACCGTTCTTCAAGCGAAGGGTTGCTCCGCTGCGGAGAATTGTCGAATCTGGAATTGTTGAACGCGCCCTGGTCTACGGGACGCGTCTCTTGACGATTCGTGTGCTGGAATGTTCCACCCGAATCCCGTGCGGGTCGTGCAGCATTCACTGCGTCACGGGCACGTTGGTCTGCGACTCGCTCCGCGTGAAACTGTTCCTGTCGAAGTTGCTCCAGTTCCTGTGTGGACCGCTGCGCATCAGTATTGGAATGATTAGTATTGGAATGGTCGTGTGAATGTGAATGGCCAGCCTGTGTGCGAGTCGGTTCAGAGAAACCTCCGCCCGCCTGGGTTACGGCTAATGTCGGTTCGTACTCGAGCAATACCCGGACAATCGTGTCCTGCAGCTCGCGGGGAATATCGTTTTCAATGGGCTGTTGTTTCAGGCGGTTGATGTCTTGATCGTCCAGCCACCACTCGAAAGTACCCTGCGCAGCCGGAGCTGCCTGATCTTTGAATCTTGAATGCTGGATGTGAACGGTGCGAACCGAACCCTGGGCCGCGTTATCAATGCGGGAAATCAGCCCCTGAGGGTTTTGCGCAAGATAGTCAAGTGCATCGTCCGATAGAGGCAGGATCAGTCGGCCCGGTGCACGCGGCGCCTGTGTTGAGTCCTGCTGACCAACGACAGTCCCTGTCATCAGCAGAACCAGTAGCGTAACCGTTATTCCCTTCATGGAATCAGCTCCACACATTTGCTTGTAGTATGATTTGTTTTTTGAGTCGGGGTCATCCTAGTCATTTTAGCGGGAGATGGTAAATAGTGAAATTCAGCAACCATGCAGCCAAGTGAAGGAATCAGCGAATTCCTCGCTTTTGCAGGCCCGATGCCTTAGCACGGGCGTGGATTTTAATCCCGCCCCGCTAGCCGCGTTATTGCAAAGCAGCCGCATCGGTTTTCCTTTTCACGGAAAAACCGTGCTAGCGCAGAGCCGGGAATCACGTCTCGAATTCTCAGGACTGCCATCGCAGAGAATCTTAGTTCAGGATAATTTGCGAGGGCCTGAAGTGACAGCAAAAGTCGGTTCAAGGGCGGCAATCCGAAAAAGTCGTCCTCAAACCGAATTCTACAACCAGCGATCCCCGGGTCAGCAAGATTTCTTGAACCTCAAACGTCCCGAAACCGATACGGTAACGCCCGAAACTCAACCTTGCAAATTGTCGGGGCTGTCAATAGTCCGCATTCTTGTCGCGGTCGTTGTTGTGATTGCACTTGGGTACATGATCTTCAAAGCGGCGGGCCAGTTGAAAGAAACCGGGTTCCGTCTAGACGAAGTCAGTCCCGGCTGGTGGCTGGTGGCCGTTGTCAGTTACGTTCTAAGTATGTCGCTATCGGGGTCGTTTTGGCATCGCGTTCTGCTATCGCTTGGGCAGAAACCAGCGTTTGGCAATTCGATGCTGGCGTTTTTTGCGAGCCAACTGGCAAAGTATGTTCCGGGTAAAGCAATGGTCGTTGTTGCCCGAACCGACATGATTCGCGGACCACATGTGAAACCCGGGCCGGCGACCGCAAGCGTTTTCGTCGAAACGCTGTCGTGGATTTTTGTCGGATCAGCGATTTCGGCTGTACTGATTGCATTTCAGTTCCGCGAACAGCGGGTTCTCGGTCTAACGGCGATAGTGATGGCTGTTCTGGCTGGCGTGTTGACCTGGCCGTCCGTATTCCGGGCGGTTGCCACACGAGTCTCAGGTTTCATGAAAGCGTTAGCGAATCCGACATCTCAATCCGAACAAGACTCCAAAGAAACGCAAGATCGATTCGCTGGACTCGATCTGCCTACGATGGCCTACGGCTGGTTCGTGATGACGATTGGCTGGTGTCTGAACGGATTGAGTTTGTGGCTGGTACTTCGCGGGATGCAGCAGACCGGGGTTGTTCCAGGGGATTTTCCGCTAACGCTGTTATGTGTTGCACTAGCGACAGTTGCCGGATTTGTGTCAATGTTACCCGGCGGGCTGGGTGTTCGCGAACTGGTGATTGTTCCCTTGCTGGGAACCAGATTCGGCATCGGCACTGCGGTCATTGCGGCCGTCGTCATTCGCCTGGTTTGGCTGGCGTCGGAAATCATCGTCTCAGCTATACTCTATTTATCAACCAGATTATCAACCAGAACTTTCAAACCGGCCTCTTAGCAACGGCCAACGCCGGAATCAATCATGCCTGAAATCTCAGTCGTCATCTCCGTTTTTAACGAAGCAGGTTCGCTGTCGACTTTGTGGGAGGAAATCAAAACGGTTTCGGCGGACAATGATTTGGATGTGGAAGTGATATTCATCGACGACGGTTCCAGCGATGACACCGGAAGTTGATCTGGTCAGCGGCTGGAAAAAAGTCAGGCATGATCCACTCGGCAAACGCCTTCCGTCATGGCTGTTCAACAAACTTGTCAGCTGGATGACTGGCGTTAATCTGCACGATCACAACTGCGGATTCAAAGTTTACCGCCGCGAAATTTTCAACGAAGTTAAGCTCTACGGTGAAATGCACCGGTTCATTCCTGTACTTGCCGCAGCGCGCGGATACCGGGTCAGCGAACAAATCGTCAATCATCGCCCTCGTAAACACGGCGTTTCAAAATACGGCTGGTCGCGATTGCCCAAGGGATTTCTCGACCTGTTGACGGTCAGCTTTTTGACCGGTTTCAACCAGCGTACTCAGCACGTGCTGGGAACAATCGGACTCGGTTCATTTGCAGTCGGAATGCCGGGCATGTTTGGGATGGCGGTTTACTGGATGTTGCGAATGACCCTGTTCGGTGACTGGATTCCGCTTCATCAACGCCCGATCGTGATTTACTCGCTGGCTGCTCTTATTGTCGGCGTGCAATTGTTGTGCATTGGATTTTTGGCAGAGCTTTTCATTGCTCGTGGCATGCGGGAGACGGAGCCTTACTCCGTCCGCGAACAAATTCCAGCGGAAGACAATCCTGTCGCAGGATCGGTCGGAAACGCTCGAAACAACGATCATGATGACGATTCGCAAACCCGAGCGGTATAGTCGTTGATCGCGGAGCGATCAACGACTATCGATCAAGGACGAACACAGCACTTCTTGCTACAATGTCCCGTTTGCAGCCCGCGTATTAAACACGTCGAAGGCCGAAGACATACGACCGATGAGCGAAAATTCTTCACTTGCCTGCCCCGCAGAAATCAGCAACTTTTGCGCGCAGCGTCACTGGTCGATCTACTGGGTGTTGATTGTCTGCTCGCTGGCCATGATCACGGGCCGTGTGATGACGGTTGGATCCGGCGACGATTCTCCGTTTTTTTCAGCCAATGACCGTAGTCGCTGGTGTACGATCCGTTCGCTCGGGGACGACGGAACATACGAAATTGATGAAGTGATTGCGGACCCGGTCTACAACTGGGACACGATCGACAAAGTCAAACACGTTGGCGCAGACGGCGACGTGCATTCGTACTCCAGCAAACCAACGCTGCTGCCGACACTGATGGCGGGCAAGTACACCGCCATCAGATCATTGTCGGGTTGGAACCTGACCGGCAACACGGTGCCAGTGGTACGCATCCTGCTTGTCCTGGGCAATGTCTTGCCATGGGCGGTGTTCCTCTGGTGCCTTGCGTCGGTCGTCGACAAGATTCTGGTCCGCGACTGGACGCGTTACTTCGTCGTCGCGGCAGCCGGATTCGGGACGTATCTGTCCAGCTTTGCGGTTTCACTGAACAACCATTTGCCAGCCGCAGTCGGCGTGATGGTCGCCGTCTATTGCATTGCAGAAATCTACCGCAACGTACTGGTCGGCGAAAAAGTGCTGCGCTGGAGAGACTTTTTTCTCGCCGGATTGTTTTCCGCGTTCGCAGCGAGTTGTGATCTTCCTGCGCTGTCGTTTCTGGCCTGTGCCGCAGTGCTGTGTCTGATGAAATCGCCAATGAAGACACTGTTCGCATTCGTACCTGCTGCATTGGTGGTGGCCGCTGGAATGTTCGGAACGAATTACCTCGCGCATGGTGATTGGAAGCCGGCATACGCTCACCGAAGCGACGGACCTGTGATTGCCGGAATAGAGGCGGGCGATCCGGAGAGTTTCGCGACAATTTTGAACAATGGAACGCTACCGGACGAACTTGCCGCAGCGATTCAGAAAGAAATCGAAATCTTGTCGCCGATCATCGAACCTGGAGCATGGCCAACCATTCCTGACAATGTCGAACGCTGGGTCGTCCGTGACAGATCGTCAACCAATCAAGTAGCGATCACGCGCGGGACCGGAACCAATGACTTTGAAATTCACGAATGGAAGAACCGGTATGACTTCCCGGGCAGTTACTGGACGTCGGACAAAAAATCGAACGTCGATCTCGGGCAGCAATCTTTGTCGCTGTACGCGTTCCACTGTTTGTTCGGACATCACGGGATCTTCTCGCTGACCCCGCTCTGGATTCTCAGCTTTGCAGGCATGTTCGCACTTCTGTTCAACGAACGTATGAACCTGCGCTGGTTCGGGCTGATGACGATCGGGCTGACGGCGATTGTCCTTTTCTACTACATCGCCTGGCAACCGCCGATGAACCGAAATTATGGAGGCTGGAGCAGTGCGTTGCGATGGTTGTTCTGGCTCGCTCCGCTCTGGCTGGTGTCGATGTTGCCGATTGTTGACTGGCTGGGACGCACCCGGCGCGGCCGTGCGTCTTGCTTCCTGCTGCTCGGCATCAGTGCTGTCTCTGCTCTGTACGCGGCCAACAATCCCTGGGTACAGCCCTGGTTGTACGAGATCTGGGACCTGACGGGGCTGCCGGAGTAACAAATAATAAAGAATAACAAACAACAATAATTAGTTCAGCGAGTCCTTGCTGGCCTCATGTATTGGTCGACATCCACTTAATTATTCCTTATTGATTATTCACTTCATTGGTTGTTCGCTGCCGAGTTCACCTTGAGCGAACAATCTATTTGCTGCTAAATTCCTGTCTGAAACAACAAACTTGCGGAAACGCCTACGATGAGCATCCAGTTTTACAACTCGCTAACCAACCAGCTCGAACCATTCACGCCCGTCGAACCCGGCGTCGTCCGCATGTACAGCTGTGGACCGACGGTCTACGACTTCGCGCACATCGGCAACTTCCGCTCGTTCCTGTTCGGTGACCTGCTGCGTCGTTCGCTCGAGCTGACCGGGCTGGACGTGATCCATGTCATGAACATCACCGATGTCGGACACATGGTCGAAGGCGAAGCGGACAAGATGACCGAAGCCGCCAACCGGGTCAAAGAAAACAAAAAGTCAGGCCGCGTTCCTGAAGGAGCAATCGAAGACCCGAACGATCCTTACCAGATTGCCGACTATTACACGAATGCGTTTCTCGACGACGCGAAAAAGCTCGGATACATAATTGCGTTTGAATATCCCGACCGCGTTCCTCGCGCGACGGCTCATGTCGAGGGGATGATCGAGATGACGCAAAAGTTGATCGATCGAGGGCATGCGTATGTCTCAGAAGACGGCGTGGTGTATTTCAGTGTCGAGAGCTTTCCGAAATACGGATCGCTTAGCGGCAATACGCTGGAGCAATTGCAAAGCGGAGCGGGCGGTCGTGTCTCGGACGAAAACCAGGCTCGAAAAAAACACCCTGCCGATTTCATGCTCTGGAAGCCGGACGACAATCACATCATGAAGTGGCCTTCACCGTGGGGCGTGGGTTACCCGGGCTGGCATATTGAGTGCAGCGTGATGGCCCGTCAACTTCTCGAACGCGATGTGATCGATATTCACACCGGCGGCGAAGATCTGATCTTTCCACACCACGAATGCGAGATCGCTCAATCATGCGGTGCGACCGGCGCGGATTCGTTTGCCAAATTCTGGATCCATGCGCGGTTCCTGTTCGTCGAAGGCGAGAAAATGTCGAAATCCAAGGGCAACTTCTTCACCGCGCGCGATGTGTTCGAAGGCAAAGTCACGGACGGCAAGCCGGTCCATCCTGCCGTATTGCGTTTCGAGTTGATCAAATCTCACTATCGATCGAACATGAACTTCACCCGGAAGGGGCTGGTCGATTCAGCACAGACGATCACACGGCTGGTTGACTTCCGCGAGGAACTGGAATCGAAAACCGGAGGCAAATCGACTGACGTTGATCTGTCGCATCCGGTCTTGGCCGAATTCGCCGCCGCTCTGGCGGACGATCTGAACATCGCCGGTGCGCTGGGAGTGATGCATCCGTGGATTCGCGGTGATCATCCGGATCCACAGGAATCGCTCGCCGTCTGGAAGATGATGAATAGCGTGTTGTCGATCGCCCCGATCAACGAAGGCATTGCAGGCGCTGAGGCCGTCGATCTCGATCAGGGTGGCGGTGGATCGGACGAAGAAGCGCAAGCCTGGGCGACCCAACTCGATGCAGCTCGCACCGGAAAAGACTATGACCTCGCCGATTCGCTGCGAACGAAAATTCAAGACGCCGGCTACGACGTGCAAACAACCAAAGACGGCACAACCATCAAACGCAAGCTGGCATAGTCGTTGATCGCTCCGCGATCAAAACGCGACTGCCCGCTCTCCACATTTTTTGCGGTGGGCCATGTCAAACTCCGTTAGCACAATCGCTAATGAACACTAATGAAGAATACGTCGCCAGAGTTGGGTAGACGCCGCGTTTTCTTCGTGCCTTTGTGACTTCGTGCGACAATTGTCCGTCCGCCAAACCCGAATTCCGGGTTGATCAATGAGATTCGGATCAGGCAATGAAAGCAAGCAAGAAGTGAACTGCAAGGACTTTACGCTGGTCAGCATTCCTTCCAGCGGCCAAACAATTCAGTCGCCGCATTTTTCCATTTGGGATACTCAAACTCAAATCCGCAATCGAGCAGCTTCTCCGGCACAACTTTGCGGCTCTTCAAAACCAGCTCCGACTCGGACCGCATCAGCCAGGTTCCAATCTCCAGCATCCATCTCGTCGCGGGCAATCCGATGCGAATGCCTGCGGCATCGCGCATGGTTTGCATGAATTCACGTTGAGGAATCGGATTCGGTGCTGCGATATTAACATTGCCGCTCAGAGATTGAGCATCGATCAACCGCTCCACTGCGCGGACAAAATCCTGATCGTGTATCCACGACATAAACTGCTGACCCCCGGCAATCGGTCCGCCCAGCCGCTTTCGGACCAGGACCAGCAGGATATCAAAAACGCCACCGGCATCAGGACTCATGATCATCGCTGCGCGCATCTTCACAACCCGGGTTTCCGGCAATTCAAACGTATCCGTTGCGGCCTCCCATGACTTCGCAACATCGATGCTAAACCGCCAGGTGTCAGGTACGCCCGGTTCGTTGCCGCCGGGGATTCCGTCTGTTTCACCGTTTGCCGGCCCTTCGAGCGTATGCTGATAAATTGTTGCGGTCGAAGCCTGTAACCAGACACGCGGCGGCACCGAACAAGCCTCGATTGCTCCTCCCACCGTGTTCACCGAATCGACTCGCGACTGTTTGATGATCCGGCGGTTCTCATGTGTGTAGCGGCAATCGACACTCTTCCCTGCCAGGTTGATCACCACGTCGGCGCTTTCGAATTCACTTTGCCACGAGCCGATCGTTTTCGCGTCCCATCGAACCTGCCGCCATTTACAGGAATCACGATTTGGTATTTTCCGAGTCAACACCACGACGTCATTGTCCGGGTCGCCGGAAAAGTGCCGCGCGAGAATCGTACCGACCTGCCCCGATCCGCCTGGAATGATGATCTTCATAGAGAACTAACCGTAGGTCGCACCGAAGATTAACTCTCGCGAAAAATGCAAGATGGCTGCCAACGCGAACATCAATTCAGATGAACGGTGCCGAGGTCGTAGTCTATTTTCAGTTCCAGTTCGGCCTCATCTTCTCCGCAATAACCAGCCCTAAATTCATCAACCGTCAACGAGTGCCCTTCAAACGGCGGAAACAGAGCCTGCTGCAAAGCGTACTCGATTCCGTGCGGCATCCCGTCGCTGCCGAAAATCAGATCGTTACCCGGCTCGAAACCGGATTCGTCGATCAGCTTTCAGGTCGATTTTTTCAAGAGTTGCAATCACCTGTTCAATCGCCCAGTCACCGATCGCGTGGATTGCGAGAGCCGGTTTCAGATTGAGGCAGCATTCGATCGTGGATCGTAGTTCGTCATCAGAATAGACCAGCATGCCGTGGTTGCTGCCGGTTGTGCCACGGATAAACGGTTCACGCATACCCGCAGTTCGCGGGCCGATTGCTCCGTCAGCAAACAGTTTCAATCCGGTAACGGCGGTGCGGCTTTTTTCCGATCGCCAGCCGAGTACCAGCACCAGTTCGATGTCGCCATGCCCGGCCTGTTCGCGAACGAGGCGTTGCGCTTCGGCACGCGATTCCACCGAGCCCGGGTCGACAGCCCTCGCCATCGATGCATACAGCAGTGGATGCGAATGATGATCTTTGAGCGTAGGAAGTTTGATCGTGTCAGGCATAGACGCGGGTTGTCCTATCCAGCTTCAATCGTCGCAATGCACTTCAGCTCGATTGCAATTGGCGTCGGCAGCGACAATATTTCAACGGTCGTCCGGCATGGCTGGTTGTCCGCAAAGTACTCGGCATAAACCTTGTTGTAGGTTTTGAAGTCGTCTTTCATATTGGTCAGAAAAACCGTGACATCTACGATTTTGTCCCACGACGAACCTGCAGATTCGACAATCGTCCGTACATTTTCGAAAACGCTGCGACATTGTGCTTCAATATCGTAGGAGGCAATTTCCCCGGCAACATTGAGTTCTACACCGGGGATTACTTTCGTTCCTTTCTTTCGCGGTCCGACGCCGGAAAGAAAAATCAAATCGCCAACACGGCGCGCATGCGGATAAAGGCCGACTGGTTCGGGAGCTTCGAATGCGTTGATCGGGTCGTTGGGCATCGGTCTACCTGTATTTCACACAAACATTTTTCGGCTCGGTCCAGAATCGTAACGCCTCAAGTCCTCCTTCGCGTCCGACGCCCGAACTCTTTACACCGCCGAAGGGCGTCCGCAAATCGCGAACCAGCCAGCAATTGATCCAGACAACGCCAGCGTCAACTTGATCAGCCACTCGATGCCCGCGCCCGATATCCGAAGTCCAGACCGTTGCTGACAAACCGTATTCAGATTCGTTCGCCATCCGGATTGCGTCGGACTCCGCGTCAAAGGGCTGAATCGTTACAACAGGTCCGAAGATCTCCTCCTGATTCGTCCGGCAGTCGTTGCCGAGTCCTTCAATGATCGTCGGCTGAATGAACCAGCCATTCTTGCAGCGACCTGACTGTGGCGCAGGTTCGCCGCCGCAAAGAACTGTGCCGCCTTCGCTGAGTGCGAGTTCGATGCAGCTCAGCACTTTTTCGAAATGCGGTTTTGAAACAACAGCTCCCAGTTTCGAATCAGTGTCTTGCGGATCGCCAACCTTGAGACTGCTGGTTCGAGCGACAAATTCGGTTTTGAAGCGTTCGTAGATTCCACGCTGGGCGTAGATCCGACTACCGCATAAACAGATTTGACCCTGATTGGCAAACGAACTGCGCAGCGTCGTCTCCAGCATCAAGTCGAAGTCGCAGTCGTCAAAAATGATATTCGGATTCTTGCCGCCAAGTTCCAGAGACAACTTCTTGAACTTCGGGGCAACAACGCCGGCAATGTGGGCTCCTGTTGTCGTGCCGCCGGTAAAGGAAATCGCTTTGATATTGTCGTGGTTGGTGATCGCGTCTCCGGTTTTCGCGCCGCTTCCGTGAACGATGTTCAACACGCCCGCCGGCAATCCGGCGTCAATACAAATCTCTGAAAATTTGTACGCTGTCATGGGCGTCACTTCGGACGGCTTTCCAACCACACAATTTCCTGCCGCGAGCGCCGGCGCGATCTTCCACGTGAACAAATACAGAGGCAGGTTCCATGGCGAAATACAGGCGACGACACCCAACGGCTTTCGGAGAGTGTAATTCACTCCATCGGGCATCGCATGCGACTCGGACGCAAACCCGGTAACCAGACTGGCAAAGAAACGCAGGTTGGCGCTGCAGCGTGGAATGTCTACTGCCCGCGCCAGCCACTCCGGTTTTCCGTTGTCACGCGATTCGAGTTTGACCAGTTCTTCGCGATTTACGTCAATAGCTGCGGCAACTCGTTCAATGATTGCAGCCCGTTCGGCAGCCGGCAGCGACGACCACGACTGAAACGCGTCGCCCGCTGCATCAACCGCGCGATCGATGTCTTCAACCGTACTGTCGGGAACCGTCGAGTAGACTCCGCCGGTTGCCGGATCGAAATTATCGATCCGCCCGCCTAGCTCCGGCTCGCACAGTTCGCCGTTGATGTAGTTTTGAATGTTGATCAAGCCGGCTCTGTTTTTCTGTAACTGTTCACGGTGATTATTGTAATATTAGTCAGTTTCGATACGTTGTCAGTTCTAAAACACAGAGGCACAGAGTTCACAGAGGAAACAGATTAACAAAACTCAGTGTCCTCTGTGCCTTCGTGTTTAACGCTACATCGCAGTTCCTACAAACTCAGCGTTCTCCCGCCGTCGACTGGCAGATTCACGCCGTTGATATACGAAGCCGCAGGCGACGCCAAGAACGCCGCCGCACATGCGATCTCTCGCGCTTCGGCGAAGCGGCGCGCAGGAGTCGTCCCGGCGTACGCTTCGGAAACTGCTTCGACCGATTGTCCGGTCTTGTCCGCCCTGGTTTGAATGATCGAATCGAGCCGCGCCGTTTGTGTAAAGCCCGGGAGAATGTTGTTCACCGTGATTCCAAACGGGCCCAGTTCCATCGACAGCGTCTTAGCCCAGTTCGCGACCGCGCCGCGGATCGTATTCGAAACGCCCAGCCCGGGAATCGGTTGCTTGACCGAAGTCGAAATGATATTGATGACCCGACCGAACTTTTTCGTCTTCATTCCGGGCACCAGCGCTTGAGTCAACAGCTGGTTGCAGATCAGATGGTTGTTAAACGCATCCAGGAATTCATGAATGCTGGCTTCGATTGCCGTTCCGCCCGGAGGACCGCCGGTGTTGTTAACAAGTATCTCAGCCGTTTTCTTGCTGCCGACAAACTGGTCGATGCCCATTTTGACCTGCGCCGGTTCGGAAAAATCCGCCACGATCATTTCGTGCTTCTGCCCGGATTCCTTGTTCAATTCGCGCGAAACGGATTCCAGTCTTTCGGGGTTCCGTGCGACCAGCGTTATATCTGCCCCAAGTGCCGCCAGCTCGATCGCAATCGCACGACCAATTCCCTGGCTGCTTCCGCAAACAACGGCGCGGCGTCCTGATAAATTCAAGTTCATTCGTTGCTCCTGATTAATTCCACGCTTGAATTTATCATAATGCTGCGTCAAGTTCAGCCCACGCAGGTTTTTCCTTTTCGGATTGGCGAATCCCGATCACAGATTTGATATGATTGAGTTCAGCCGGACGGATCGGCGTCGGTGTACCCTATGCAAATCAACACTCTATGATTATCCAATTCAATCTTGGCAGCCAAACCTATGCTTCGGACCTCAGCGCCGGAAACTCGCTGGCAATCGATGTCAACTTTGGCGGTCCACAGCCGAACCATTTTGCTGCAGACCCGGCGAGTTTGAGGCCCTATGAGATCGGGAATTTCGTCGGTCGAACAAATATGGGAGGCGGTTGCAATGTCGATATCGTCTCTCTGGTGACGCATTGCAACGGAACTCATACAGAATCGGTGCAGCACATTGTCAACGATGCCGTTCCGATTGCGGGCGTTGCTCCGCGCGGTTTGATGTTGGCACTCGTCATTTCCATGGAACCGGTATCCGCAGAGGGAGTCGATGAAAGCTATCGACCGAAGCTTGAGAAAACCGACCGGGTGATCACCGCTGTAGCGGTTCGGGATGTAGTCGATTCGATCGGTATGAACGTCGGCGGCAACCGTGATCAGGTCATTGAAGGATTGTCGGTGGAAGGAACGGTGGTGGAAGGAACGGTGTTCGACGAGATTGACGCCTTGATCGTACGCACACTTCCCAACAGTCATGACAAAAAAAGCGCTGTCTATTCAGAAGAAAATCAGCCGCCGTTTTTTACGTGCGAAGCGATGACTCTGATCGATTCATTGAAAATTGATCACCTGCTGGTCGATTTCCCGTCGTTGGACCGAATGTATGATGACGGGTTGCTGACGAATCATCATTTGTTCTGGAACGTTCCTGAGGGAATGCACATGCTTGCGGGCAGTTCATTGACTCAAAGAACGATCACTGAATTCGTATTTGTTCCGGACGAAAAAACCGATGGCGTTTATCTGCTGGAAATCGGATGCCCCGCCTGGAAAACCGACGCAGCTCCGTCTCGCCCTCTGATTTTTGATATTACGAAGTGACTTTAATCTCCCGATAACAGTTCATTTACACCGATCATGCCAGAATCTCTTTCCGATCTGACCCCCGAAAATCTTGTTGAGCGCGGCAGCGAAATCGCGAGACAATTCGACGCTGAAGATCCCCTCGCCCGATTTCGGCGCGAATTTCATATTCCTCAGTTCAACGTCACGCAGCTTGGCGGCGAAGACGAACTCTACTTTGTCGGCAACTCGCTTGGGCTTCAGCCAAAACGTACACAGGAATATCTTGATGCCGAACTCAAGGCCTGGCGGGAACGAGGCGTCCGCGGCCATTTCGAGGGCGATTTTCCCTGGATGCCCTATCACGAATTCCTGACTGAAACGATGGCTGAAATTGTCGGAGCAAAATCCAGTGAAGTTGTGATGATGAATTCGCTGACCGTCAACCTTCACCTGATGATGGCGACGTTCTATCGACCTGAGGGCGAGCGGAACAAAATCCTGATCGAGCAACATGCTTTCCCAAGCGACCACTATGCGACAAGCTCGCAGGTCAAGCTGCACAATCTCCCCGCAGACTGTCTGATCGAAGTTCCGCCTTCCGATGGATGTGAAACGATCACGACGGCCGACCTTTGTGCTGCAATCGAGCGAGCTGGCAGTTCGTTAGCGCTTGTGTTGTTGCCCGGAGTTCAGTATTACACCGGGCAGGTGTTCGACATGCAGCAAATCGCAAGGGCCGCGCATGACGTTGGTGCGATCGCAGGATTCGATCTCGCTCATGCAGCCGGGAACGTGCCGATGGCGCTGCATGAATGGAATGTCGATTTCGCGGCCTGGTGTTCGTACAAGTATCTCAACTCAGGGCCGGGTTCGGTGGCCGGGTGTTTCATTCACGAAAGACATGCGACCAACACGGAGCTCCCTCGAATGGCCGGATGGTGGGGCCATGACAAAGAGACGCGGTTCAAAATGGAGAACCACTTTCGGGCGATGCCGACGGCAGAAGGCTGGCAGTTAAGCAACCCGCCGGTTCTATCGCTCGCAGCGATCCGTGCATCGCTGGACGTGTTCAAAGAAGCGGGCGGGATGATTCCGTTGCGCGAAAAGTCCGAGTTGCTTACCGGTTTTTTCGCTCGGTCTTCGGAGGCGGTTCTCGGCGATCGGGTGGAAATCATCACTCCGTCAGAGCCTTCGGAGCGTGGCTGTCAGTTGTCGCTGACGATTAACCTCGACGGAGACGAAAAAACAGTCGATGGACGCGCGGTTCACGAAGAACTGGAACAGGCCGGCATCCGTACCGACTGGCGCGAGCCGAACGTAATCCGCGCCGCACCGGTTCCGCTATACAACTCATTTGACGATGTCTGGCGGTTTGTGACGGCGTTGAAGGCGTATCTGGTCTGATGCTGCCTCTATTCCGCCGTCAATCGCAGGAATTTCGAACCGGATCTTAATCCCACGAATCACACAATTGAACGAATATAAGACGGTTGGGAATTAGGTAGATTCGTGTGATTCGTGGTTGAAATTATTAGTGGAGCAAGATGACCAGGTCAAAACACATCACAATCGCCGGCGCATGAAGCGTATCCCGCGTTTTGCTGGAAACTCTATTCCGTGACACCCGCCCTGACCAGCATCTCCGCGTGATCAAACGCCAGATCGGGTAGTGCATCAACCCGAAACCACCGCAATGACTTTGCGTCATCGGCTGCAACCGCCGTCGCATCTTCTGCAACGGTGACCTCAAACGCAATCGAGATTACGCGTCCGCGCGGGTCACGATCAACAGTCGAAAAAGCAGCAATCTGATGCGGAATCGAATCGGAGGTTAACCCGGTCTCTTCCTCGAGTTCCCGCATCGCAGCCTGCTCAAGCGTCTCATCAATCTCCATGAATCCGCCGGGCAGTGCCCAGCAATTCGCATGCGGATCCCGCAGTCGTTCAATCAGGAGAATATGTGGCACGTCGTTGATCGTTCGCCGCACAACGATATCGACGCTCAGCGCCGGCCGGGCGTATTCGTATTCGTAGGCCATCTTCGTCCTGCTGAAAACGTATCTATTTGTGTCCGCTAAAAAAGAACCCGAGGGCCTTTTGTAACTCCGAAGGCAACACCGGCAGGTCTTCGCGCGGAATCAAAAACGTTGAAATATTGAACAGATCCAGATAAACGCGATTCTGTGCTGTCGTCCGGCTCAGGTAATCATGTCCGGACGAACCTCCCGTTCCGATCTTGGTTCCCAGCATTCGTTGCACCATGACCGCATGACGCTGACGCCAGTTTGTAAACAGCTCGTCGATGCCAAGCAGCGAATTCAAGTATTGAAACGGCTGATACAACATCGGCTCGTCGCGATACAGGTGAATAAACAGCGCTGCCAGGAACGCCTGATGTGAAAGGCGAAACTCGCCCGCGTCTCGCAGCTGATTGAATTTGTTTTCATCAAGCAGCGAATCGAACCGGACACGCGTCCCTTCCAGGTCATTCAGTTGAAACTGTTTTTCGCGATCGGTTAGCGTATTATTTTCGGCAATGATTTTTGAATCGGAGGCGAGCATCTTCTCAACTGCCGCCGCGTATTGATTCCAGAAATCAAAATCGCCGAATTCAAGAAACGGCATCCGGTCCAGCCACGCATCGGTCAGGTCCAGCAACGTCGGTTGTCCCTCCGACAATTCCAGGGACAACCGGTCTGTATCGGTCAACCGGGAATGAAAGAACTCCTGATCGGCTGGAAGCCTGTTTTTCCGCCGGATTCCGAGCATGATTTCAATCCGTTTGAATTGCACGCTTTGAAAACCGGATGCAGGTACCAACAGATCGCGGAACTCGAGAAAATCGAGCGGCGTCATCGTTTCGATGATGTCAATCTGATTGATCAAAACGCGCTGGATCGTCATGATCCGTCCAAGGCGGTGCAAAACACGGCCCATGTTTTTGTCTTCTACCACTGGATCGTCAAACATATCGACTACCGATTTGAGCTCAAAAATAATCTGTTTGAACCAGAGTTCGTAAGCCTGGTGCGTGATAATAAACAGCATTTCATCATGAGCCGCTTTTCCCAGTTTTTCGCTTTCGAGTTCCTGGGCACCGAGCAAATCATCGAGTCGCAGGTACTCGCCGTAGTAAATTCCTGTTCCGTTTTTCATGGGATGTTTCTTGAGTTTCTTCTAGCTGACGATTGAATGACAAACACCCCTGCCAGTTGAACCGACAGGGGCGTTATTGAAAAGGTTAGAGCACGTGGCACGCAGGTAAATGATCAATTCAACGATCGCATATACGCGATAAACTCCCGGTCAAGAACGTTCAGGTCGTCGCCAAAAAACTGCCGGAAGTCACCAAGCCTCACCTCGGCGACCGTTTCGATGTCGTAGTCTAGCGGTTGCTTTTCGGACATGTGCTGAATGTAAGCTGTAAATTCTTCCGGATGTTTCTCCAGCAGAAAATAGTTCAACGCCCACGAATGCGCATACGCGTCGAGCGCTGTTTCCGGATCGTGAAACAGTGATTCGCCGCTGATCAACATTTCCAGAGAATCAGCACGCCGCGCTGCAATCGACTCCATGAATCCGGGGTAGCGAAGCATGTTGACGGCGCCGATCTTGTTCCAGCCGCGTTCGGAATTCGGGTCGGGTGTTTCAAAGTACATCGCTAGTCCTTCGTTCAACCAGAGCGGCGTGTCCGAAAACCGTGTTTGCATGCCGCGGTTGAAAATTAACTGATGGGTCGATTCATGGATAATCGTCGCCACCATCGGAACGGCAGCCGGCACAGAGAGGATCTCATTCACGCGCCGGTTGTTTCTAGCAGCTTGTCCCGGTGCGACCATGTCCGCCGTCAGATCGTACATCGCAACGCGGTTGGACAGCAGATTGTAGTAGGCAACCATGTCACCGCCGTTGGGGCCGAGTTCACGTTGGAGATACTGCGTGTAACCGGCCTTGTCGCCGAAAATGATCACGGCCAGCGGAAAATCGGGATCGGTCAGTTCGAAGTCGTTTTTCTCCCAGAACTTTTCGAAGTTGCGAAACAGTTTTTCGTTCAGTCCGCCTACCCAGCGGGCATAGGCCTTGTTGGTTTGATAGGCAACAACAAAATGATCAGTTTCGTAAATGAAAAAATCGTCAGGCAACTCTGCCAATAGTTGTTCGCCGATCTCGTCTTTTGTCATTGCCGGTACGATCGTGTCATCGTCGGTTGATTCGACCAGTTCGTCCGGATGAATGGTCCACAACCGGCCATCGTTGCTACGAAAAAGCATCTCTTCGTTTAGAGCAACCGCGACGATTTCACCAGCCAGCGTTCGTTCGACCTCGCTGCGAATGAAAGTAACTTCATCAGCTGACAATTCGATTCGCGGTGTGATCGGAACAACCGCAATAAGAAGTACGAACGCGAAAACGAATGAGCGGGTTCGGTTGTGCCACATTGTTTGTTCCGATCGGACGTTTCTTAATTGACGTACCCCGTCTCACGGCGACATCCTGCCAGCGCTACGACTACTTTCTATTGTCGGTTCCCTGAGTGCCGGTTCAACCAGACCATCGACCAGCCGAGCAAAGAAAGCAAAATTATTCCTCCAACGCTGACAATTGTGATTGCTGCGGTCATTTCATCGACACCCGAATGGAGCCAGCCCAGCGTCAATCGCGGTACCGTGTCCATTCCCGGAGGAAGCACAAGCTGGGACGCCGAAAGCTCGCCAAGACAAATGGCGAAAGTAATCAGCCAGCAACCGATGATCGCCCCGATGTTTCCCGCAATGCCTATTCGTATCATCCGGTTCCACCACCCTGCCCCTTCGGTACGCGCATTTTCCAGCGAGTCCTCAGGAACGGTTCGGAAAATAAACCACAGGATCAATGCTGATAGCGGCCAGCAAAACAACATGGTCGCCAGGACCGGCGCGAAAATCGTTCGGTCGTATAACCAGATCATTGTCTCGCCGTTATTGCCTGACAACAGCTGCGACAACCAGGTTCCGATCAGGGGTCCCGGGATTGCACACGAGATTGCCATGGCACCAATCAGCAGGAAACAAAGTACACGGGAATTTCGAGCTCCCCAAACGAAAAGAATCCCGATTGCAAGAATGGCGGTCGCTGAGACGGCTGCGATTAGAATCGACCAGGTCAACGCGTCCAGGTTTTCGCCGGACACGCGTGAGATCCCGTCGAATACCTGATCGAGTGACCACGACATCACGGGGCGGTCGTCAACATGTTCGACAAAAAGACCGCAGCGAAGAAACAAATTGCCAAGCGGGACTACGGCAAGAACCAGCAGCAAGCCGAAGGAAATCGCAGATCGAGCAGCCGACGACCTAGCCGGGGCGCGAGGCTGCTGTTGATCGGAATGGAATTCGATTCGAGTCAGCCCGGAAAACAACCAGATCGCAGAAACAACCAGCCAGCCAATGATTGCAACGGTCACAAGCCCGCCGGTTGCCGCGGCGTCCGCTAGCTCGTCTACCGACCACGTTCCCTGAATCGGGTTGAATGCTCCGAGGCTGAACCCAAGGTAAATCTGTTCGGCGAGAGTTCCGATCCGGTAGAGATCGGTTACTGCAATCTCTCTCGCACAGCCAACCATCGTCCAAAGTGCCGCCAGCATTCCCAGTGGAAACAATCGCGGCATTGTCACGTGCCAGAAAACCGAACCTCGTCCGGTCTCCAACAGCGCCTGATCTTCGAAAACGCGCCGACCAGTCAGGCTGCCGAGCAGAAAAATGACAGCGACCTGGGGAGTCGCGGCGACTGCGTGAACCCAGACGGCTGCCGGCCATCCGTCCAGAAACGCTTTCACGACCTCACCGCGCACCGTCGTGAACCAGCCGAGTTTGCCAATCGCTGCGTCCCATGCCGGGACATGAAGAAACAACGGGACAAACAACAGGCCGATCAGCACAATCAGCAGCGTGCGGGAAATGAAGCCCCGACCGCTTGCCGCCCATGCAGTGATCGCGCCTAGTGGAATCGCGATCACCGAAACCAGTACGCCGAGCAATAGAGTGTTGACCGCGACACGGCAGTCCGCCTCCGACATGAATCCGGCAACCAGGACGATCAACAACAAAGTTGCGATGCTCCAGATCGTCGCGTTACGGGTAACTTTGCTCATTCACTGATTGTAGACGTGTTGTTCCCAACAATGGTCGGACTTCGCTAGACCGTCCAGTCTTCGATGTTGATGTTTGGAATTCTCTCGAAATCAACTGCATTTCGGGTTAGCAAAGTCATTTGGCTGGAAATCACAATCGAGGCAATGCGAAGGTCCATGGTTGCAACTCGAATTTTTCGAGTCCTAAGATCGTCAAAAACTTCCGCCGCAGTAGAAGAAAATGGAAGAACCTGAGCGTTTGCAAAGTCGGTTAGAATTTGTTCGAGTTGACTATATCCACGTACGGTCCTGGAGGTGTCACTTGAGCCCTTGATGTATTTTGTCCATCCATTGATCTGCTCGTGGAATGACACGATCGAGGTGAAAATTTCCAGAGGATCGCATTTTGACAGATTCGCAATCAACGTGTCGAATTCAGCTCCGCGTTGACGTTGCAAGATGCCAATATGATCTGTGTCGAGTACAAACATGAGAACTAACTATTCGGGCGATTCGTTTACGCGGTCAGCAACTCTGTCCCGTCTACCGAGTCGCAATATCTCATCAAATTCCTCGTCATCATTGAACGAGCCAGAAATTCTTGCGATCCAGTTTTTCTTACCTTGCTCTTCTTTCAATTTTTGGATTTCCTTTTCGATTTTTGACAACCGCTCTTCAATATCTTTTGCCATTGGGCTTTCCTCAAAAATCAACGGAAGTAATTGTCTGCAATAAGATGGTACGAAAAAACAGGAAAAAATCTGTGTTCGTAAGTCCGAGCCCAAATTCTGTCCGTCAATTGGTCAGCGAAAAAGATCACTTCCGGATCAAAGGATCGGCATCCCGTGTTTTTAGTTCGACCGCACCCGTTCGTCGCGAACTGCGTGCCGGCTGACCGGTCACGGCAGAGTCATCGGTTATGAGTGTTTCGGTCATTCGAGCCACATATTCCAGATAGCTGTCCGGCCCGGCAAAGCCCTGAACCTGTTCGTTCCATTCGATCTCCTTCTTGACCGGCAAACCGCGTTGGATATCAAAAACGAGGTATCCCCGCGTCATCTGCTGCATGATCTGTGACTCGACTTGCGGGCTATCGACTGGAGTCAGCACCTCGGTTCGGAACGCGATGTAGGCATGAGGAAGTTTGACTCGTACCAATTCGTAGTGAGTTCGCGCCTGAAGGTTCAAGGTTCGGTCGCTCTCATCGGTCGCCGTCATCGGACGCGGGACAAACCACTTGTGACCGGTTGCAATCAGTTTGTCCGGCAGCGGAACGGTCGTGTCGCCCGCGCCAAAACTCGATTCGTGCAGTCTCGTATTCTTGTTTGTAATCTGCCCCGTCGGATTGGTCGAAATCACGCCCAGCGGCTTACCGATCTTGTCCGCCATCGCCTTGTAGTCGTCCGGAGGATCCAGGTCTGATGTGCTGTCGTAGGTGACCGGTTCGTTCTCGCCAATCTGAAGCCAGTCAATCGTTGAATCAATGCTGTACGTAAACGTCATTCCGCCCAGCGAATCAACGTTGGTGACATCCCAGCGTTTGACCGACTGGCAGCGCATGGATGTTTTTTCTGAATGCCCCGCCATCCGCGTTTCCGTATTGGCGGTATGCTCCACGTTCCAGCGAATGGTTTCGCCCTCCTTCAAACGATACTCCAGCTTATAAAGCTGTTTGTCGTTCATGTTTTTCGTAACGGAATCGACAATCGATTCGATTGACTCTCCCGCTTCTGCACTTGACTCAACTGACTCCGCAGCGCCGACAACCGTATTGTTTTCCGGCGAACTATCATCGGGCTGCGAGTCCTGAACGACCGCCGCGCTGTCTGAATCGCTCGCCGGAATCGGTAGCAGCATCCGCGTATGAGTTTTGTCAGCGTCCTCTTCCGATGTATTACCCGTGTTTGTAGACGGAGTTTTCGGGGCTGAATTTTCTGCCGTTTCCTGTTGCGTTCCGTTTTCAGCCGTAGACGCTTGAACGGGTGGCGATACGAACTCGACAGGTGTCGCGGCGAACGGAGGCGTGTCGTCCGATCCGGTAGTTTGGGCGTACGCAGCTGACGTCAACAACCCGAATGCAAAGATCGAGGCCAGTAGCAACACAGCTGGAACGCAGGCCACATTTGCAAAGACAAAAGAAAAAACGAACGAACTCAAACCGTAAACTTGCGGCGAGCGGGAGCGGCGGGTACTCATATTTACACCTCCATGCGCAAATGATTCATGCTTCAACCGACCTGCGTCAGTCAGCACGCGAATGTCAAAGTTAGGGTCGCTGTAGTCCAGTAGGTCCCGGCCTTACAACGGGGCCTATTCTATTTGGCGGCGGAGAAATCGCCGCCCCAGCCAAGTTTCTCACGCAGCGTTTGATAGTAGTTCCGGCCTTCGATCTGGATCAGCTGGAACACACTTTCGGCGCGACAAACGCGAACCCGATCAGTTTCTGATAACTGTGTAATAACCTGTCCGTCGAGAACAATGCAAGTCGAATCGTTCGGCTTGCTTACCACAATCTCGTAAATCCGGTCTGCCGTATCGACAACCGGTCGTACAGTCAGTGTGTGCGGACTGATCGGCGAAATCACAAACGCTTGCAGGTTCTTGCGCAGAATTGGTCCGCCGGCCGACAGATTGTGGGCGGTCGAGCCGATCGGAGTGCTGACGATCAGGCCGTCGCAACTGTAGCTGGTCGCATGCGTTCCATCGACAAACAGCTCGATTTGCTGAATATCGAAGGGGGGGCCACCGAGAATCGCAGCTTCGTTGAGCCCGACCTCATCTGCTATCACTTTTCCGTCACGAATCACTTGAACCTGCATCATCAAGTGATCAACGATTTCGTATTTGCCCGAGTCAAGGCATTTCAACGCGGACTCAAGATCGTCAGGCTGCAGCGCGGCAAGAAATCCGAGTTTGCCAAGATTGACACCCAGCACGGGCAACTGACGATGTTTGAGTTGTTTTGCGGCGCGGAGAATCGAACCGTCGCCACCCAGCACAATCGCGATGCCCGCGTCAATTTCTTCAAGCGACCGACCGTACTCGAAATCCTCACAGACAACATCGACGTACTTGTCGAGAACCGGACGCAACTTTTTCGCCTGAGGAATAATTTGCGGTCGTCTGTCTCCTGACCCTAGAAGAATCGCTTTGATTCGTTCACCCGATTTTTTCACTGAGCATTCCTTATTAGTCGTTGATCGAACCGGAACGAATCACTCATGTGCAGTTTACGTCGTTACCGAGTTGCCAACTGAAACTTCTTTGGCCGCTTCGCGACAGCGCCGCTCGATTCCCGGTGCATCAAGGTCCAGCACCGCCAGAACTTCGTCCCGGTCCTGATGTTCCATAAACCGGTCGGGAACGCCGATCCGGAAAACATTGCGGGTGTCCAGCCGCATCTCAGTTGCGGCTTCAAGAAACGCACTGCCGAATCCGCCCGCCAACATCGCTTCTTCAACCGTGATTACGAACGCGGCGTTTTCGATGGTGCGGCGAACCATCTCGCGATCGATCGGCTTAACAAATCGGGCGTTCACAACTCCAACATCGAGTCCTTCGGCCCGTAGCGTTTCAGCAGCTTCAACAGCGGCCGCAAGCGGTGTCCCGGCAACGACAATCATGCCGTCTGCACCTGAGCTGAGAGTTTCCGATTTGCCCAGTTCGATTGTCTGCAGCTCGCGATTGATTTCGGCGGCCGTTGTCTTAGGGTATCGCATTGAACAGGGGGTATCGTGCTGTAGCGAGAAATCGAGCATGCCACCGATGTCGTTCGCATCGCCGGGCGCCATCACAACCATGTTCGGGAACAGTCGCATGTAACCGAAGTCGAACGTGCCGTGATGCGTCGGGCCGTCGTTGGCTGTCAGGCCGCCGCGGTCGAGCATAAACGTCACCGGCAGATTCTGGAGGCAGACCTCCTGAAAAATCTGGTCGTAGCTCCGTTGCAGGAATGTGCTGTAAATGTCAACGATCGGGCGTAGTCCGGCTTTTGCCTGACCGGCAGCGAACGCCACTGCATGCGACTCGCAAATGCCGACATCAAAGAACCGGTCCGGGTGTTTTTCGCGAACCTGTTCCAGTTTATTGCCCTGGCACATCGCCGCCGTGATGACCGTTACGCATTCATTGTGATTCATCTGGTCGAGAATCGCGTCGCTGGCATGATTCGTGTACGCCTTCACGCTGCTCTTCGACTTCGGCACGACGGTTTCGCCGTCTCGCTCAAATGCGGGTGGCGTGTGAAAGTAGACCGGATCTTCGGCAGCCGGTTTGAATCCGTGTCCTTTGGCCGTAATCACATGCAGTAGAACCGGTCCGTCGATTTCGCGCACCATCTTCAAGTACTTTTTGACCAGCGCGACATCGTGTCCGTCAATCGGCCCGAAGTATTTGAAGCCGAAATCTTCAAACATCATTCCGCCGTGAATGCCGGCCTTCACACCTTCTTTAATCTGGAACAGCAGGCGCTCTGCCGGATCACCGAATACGGGGACCTTGTTCAGTATGTTGACGACTTCAGTCTTCATGCCCGAATAAAAACGGTTCGTGCGCAGCCGGTCCAGATAACCCGCGATGCCGCCGACGCGGGGACAGATCGACATTTCATTGTCGTTCAGAATCACCAGCATCCTGCTCTTGAGTTCCGCCGCATTGTTCAACGCTTCGAAGACGATTCCGGACGGGAACGCCCCATCGCCAATCACTGCGACGGAATGATTGTCAGTGTTGCCCATCAGGTCGTCGCCGCTGCGCAATCCGACAACGGTCGAAACACTACAGCCCGCGTGGCCGGTCATGAACAGGTCGTATTCGCTTTCGTGTGGATTCGGGTAGCCCATCAATCCACCCCTGGTACGGATCGTATGGAATTCGTCAAAGCGCCCTGTAATCAGTTTTTGCGGATAGATCTGATGACCGGTATCCCACACGAGCCGGTCCTTAAGAAAATCAAATTCGCTGTGCAACGCCAAAGTCAATTCGACAACGCCCAGGTTGGACGCGAAATGCGCGGCTCGCATGCTGAGCAAATTGCACAACGTCTCGCGGATCTCGTCTGCTACCTGCTTCAGTTGCACAATGCTCATTTCGTGCAGCTGCTTCGGCGACTGAATCGTGGGAAGAATAGCGGGACTCTTTTTCGGCGAGTCATTTTCAGTTTTCATAGCGTTTTTCATGGCGTAGTTTCAATTCAATATTCAACGGGTTCGATCGATGACGACGCGGGCAATCTGCTCCAGCGGTCGGCCTGATTCGCCAAACGGCTCAATCGCATCGATCGCGGCATCGACAAGTTCGCGAGTACGCTGCTCGCTCTGTGTCTCACCCAGCAGCGCGGGGTACGTCATCTTTCCCAGCGAAGCGTCTTTGTTTGTTCGCTTTCCCATTTTCGCTTGCTCGCCCCGCAAATCCAACAGATCATCCACGATTTGGAACGCTAAACCCAGGTGTTTTCCAAAATAAGTCAGCGATTGCAACTCGGTATCCGATGCATCCGCCGCAATTCCTCCCAATTCCAGCGAAGCGGTCAGCAAGGCTCCGGTCTTGCGGCGATGAATTTTCTCAAGATCCTCCAGCGTTCCATTGGAAAATTCGCCCGCCAGATCGTCGGCCTGACCGCCGACCAGCCTCGCAGCACCGGCGGCTTTTGCCAGAACCCGAACACAACGCGCAGCCGTCGAAACCGGTTGCATTTCCTGCGAGATGACTTCGAAGGCCAGCGGAATCAACGCGTCGCCAGCCAGAATTGCGGTCGCTTCGTCAAATTGAACGTGGCAACTTGGTCGTCCGCGACGCATATCATCGTCATCCATCGCCGGCAGATCGTCATGAATCAGCGAATACGCATGAATCATTTCAACCGCACACGCTACAGGTAGCGCACGCTGGATGAGTTCGGTGTCAGCGATTGGGTTGTTGTCGGCTGAGTTGCCGTCGCAGACTTTCGCAGCCGTCAGAACCAGCAGCGGGCGAATCCGCTTCGCGGGCGCAAGCAGCATGTAGCGGATCGCTTCACACAATCGATCCGGCGTGTCATCTGCCATTTGCCAGGTTGGAGGGTCATCGTCCAATGAATCCTGCAGATTCCGACCGAAGGAGGAATACAGGTCGAGCCGCTCGTCAATCGCAGTGCGCAAAGAAAGAATTTCGGGAGAAAACAAAGCGGCGTCCAAAATTTTCATACCTTTTTTCCCGGGTTGAAAGAGGGCCGAAACGCACCGATTTTCAAGATCACTAGTTCCGGCTTCTATTCCCTTAAATCTTCAAACCGCATTTGGTTCGACCGGGCAACACCCGGCGAATACAGTTGCAGAATTTTTTATGAATTTCGGGTCTGAAAAATCGGATTCCCCGGGACATCGTTTTGCTCGCAAGTTGTGTCCAGACGACCACTTAAGACAACATGCATTCTAGAACAGACGGTTCGGATCGTCTACATCCGCGTTCTCCTCGTCGTCTTCCCGGGCATCATCTTGCCCGTCGTCGCTGCCGTCATTACCCGGATCGTTCAGACGTCCGGAGTTGAACCCGGTCGCCGATCCGTCGAACGGAGCCGTCACCAGTCGCCCGTCGTCGTCGAGATCGATCAGAATTTCGATCTTGCTCTGAGCCTCGTCCAGCGCGCGGTAGCAGTTCTTCAAACTGCGGACTCCGTTTTCATATTGTTCGAGCGAATCCGAAAGCGTCAGATTCCCCTGCTCCAGCGCGGAGACGATCATCCTCAGTTCAGCAAGCGAATGCTCGAAAGGAGGTGCGACGTCATCGTCAGAAGTCTTCACGGTCTTTTTTGTCGGTGCTTTTTTCTTGGTCACAGTTTGTCTGTACAGGTTCTGTGTCGTGTAGGGTAGGTGTTCAACATCTGGTCTCGCACTGATCAAATGAACTGTCGGACGGATATAGCTATTTGGGCGTAGTCGCTGGCGCTGAATTCAAGTATAGTTTTCCAGTCGTCCAAGCAAACGACAATTCTATCTAAGAGGCTTTCTTCGTTTGTCTTGCCTCTGATGGAAATGGAATTTCTTGAATCTGAGTTGGTATACTCTGATTCTACGAAAGAAATCCATGTCCCGTACACGCAGAATGTTCACACCATCTCAAAAAGCCGAAATCGTTCGTCGTCATCTCAAAGACCATGTTCCCGTCAGCGATCCGGCTTCCGAACATGATCTTCAGCCCGGTCAGATCCATCAGTGGATCGATGTGGTTCTCACACAGGCGGAACGTTCCTTCGAAAAGCCCGGTAAGCAACCGAAACGCCCGGCCAGGAAACTTGAGCAGCTCAAGGATAAAAAGATCCACAAGCTTGAGGAAAAGCTGAATCTCAAAAACGAGGTTATTGCCGAACTGATGGAGGAAAACATCAAGGCAAAAAAGCTCAATGGGGACCTCTAAAAGGACGCCGGGTTCCCCCTGACACACGTGATTGCGTAGTTGACTATTTGAAGTACTGGACGGATCGTACGGAGACTTCGATCAAGCAGTTGCTCGCCTGGCTGGAGCTGGCCGCCAGCAAGTATCACACCTGGAAAAAACGCGACGGCAAAGTCAACGAGCACAACGGGAAAATCCCGCGTGATTACTGGATCGAAGACCGGGAAAAGAAAGCGATCGTCGACTTTCATCTTCGCAATTCGCTCGAAGGCTATCGGCGATTGACTTTCATGATGATTGATGCGGATGTCGTCGCCGTCAGTCCTTCAACGACGTATCGAGTTCTCAAATCAGCGGGTCTGCTTGATCGTAAAACCGTCAAGCCGACCAGGAAAGGTACAGGCTTCAAACAACCGGAAAAACCGCACCAACACTGGCACATCGACATTTCCTACTTGAACCCCGGCGGGACGTTTTACTTCCTGATTTCGGTGCTCGACGGCTTCAGTCGTTCCATCGTGCACCGGGATATTCGCGAGAAGATGGAAGAGAGAGATGTGGAGCTGGTTTTGCAAAAGGCGCTTGAAAAAACACCCGGTGCCAGGCCGCGAATCATCAGCGACAACGGTCCGCAGTTCATTGCCAAAGACTTCAAAGTGTTCATGCGAATCTTCGGTCTGACACATGTCAGAACCAGTCCGTACTATCCTCAAAGCAACGGCAAACTGGAACGATGGCACGGGACGTTGAAGGACGAGTGCATTCGCCCTTCGTGCCCGCGCACGATCGAAGAAGCGATGAAACGAGTCACTGATGATGTTGGGCATTACAACAACGTCCGGCTTCACAGTGCGATCGACTACGTGACGCCGGCCGACAAGCTTGCCGGTCGAGCCAGCGAAATCGTTGATGCTCGTGACCGGAAGCTAGAGGCTGCCAGAGAGAATCGTCGCGCGAAGCGACTGGCTGTTCGTCGTGACGAAGTTGCAACCCTGGCGGGTTAGCGATACGTTAAAGAAAGTTGTTTGGAGGACAGGGCTCTGCTGAGGAGCAACCCGAGCGCCCAACAATCGCTGAAAACGGAAGTCGAGCGATGCTTCGGTGTCGCTCACTTCACTTCCGATTTTAGCCCCGATGCGAAAAACCTTCTCCGCAGGATGCGGAGATCTTCGTCAGCAGGAGACTTTTACTAATTCACTGGCTCAGATTGAAATTCCATTTACCGCTGAACCAGGACAGTGCAATTCTTCTGCCGGCGCGGGACTTGTTCAAGACAACAGATATCAGGTCGATTCTATGTCTTTCTATTTCGATTACGGCTGCAGTTATTCTTGCTGAACGGCTGTTTTCGCTACCTGTTTTTGACTCGCTGCCTTATCTGGGAGAGAGAAGTGCATTTGAGCGCAGAGCATTCGGGCAGTATTTCTGGTGGCAGTTTTCGATTGTCGTAATTCTGGCTGTTCTCAGCTTGGGGTTTTGGACCATTCGTTCAAGCCACCGTTTTTTCATAGTGTCATTGGTTGTAATTACGTGTTTGGTTGCCTCCTTGTTTTTGTACATTCGGATGGGTTTTGTTCTATAGCTGTCAAATGCACATCCGCGAGTTTCAGCTTACTCCGGCACGCGCTCGAGCAGTTGATCGTACATGCCGATCAGGCGGATCATGTGTTCGCGGCCGCGCGCGTTTTTTCTCAGAGATCGGAAACTGTTTCGAGAGCGGCGGAGCATTTGACGGGCTTCTTTGAAATCGCCATTCCGCATCATCAGCGCGAAGTAGTTCAGGTCGATCACCGCGCGCCGGAAATAGAGCTGCGGGATTGCCGGCGTTTCGTCGATCACCAGATTGAATGCTTCATTCGCTTTTTGAAAGCTACTCAACGCGGCATCCAGATCTTCGGCATCGCGATGGAGATATCCGAGTTCGCTGTTCACGCCCGCCTGCAGCTGAAGATACTCCAGCCTGCCGGGCGATTTTTCCACCAGCGAATCGATAATCTCCCTTGCCCGTGTCAGACGCTGAACATCTTCCTCAACCGAATCACTGACCGGCAGCGAACACGTTTCAGCCAGAACAAACTGGTAGTCCAAATTGTCCGGACTGGAACGGGTCAGTCGCTCCAGGTCGAAGATTGCAACCTGAAGCGATCGGTCGCTCAACTCATCATCGTTCGAGCTGTACGCAATCTGCGCGTCACGGCAGTAACACATTGCCCGTAGCAGCTGCGCCTCTTCGTTTCCCGGCTCTTCCTGCAATACGGTTTCCAGCATCTCGATCGCATCGCCGATATGTTTTTTGTCTTTGGCCAGTCGGTCCAGCAACATTCGCGGGTCATCCGGGCGCGGACCGCCGGGCCCGAAACCCGGCAATCGAGGCGGACGCGGTCCGCGATCCGGATAGAGTCCGGGCCATCGACCCGGTTCCTGACCTGGAGCCCCGTCCGGTGCGCGACCATCTTGAGCACGGCCGTCCTGAGCTCGTCCATCCTGTGGTATCTCGTCGCGAGGCGGATTGCCACGCTGGCCCGGACGGCGGCGGGGAGGTTGTGAACCGGGACCCGGATTGAGGCGACGGCCGTCAAGATCGAACAACAGATCCTCGCCCGGGACCATGATCATTCCTTCGCGAAACTGTTCCAGAGTATCCGGCGTGATTTCAATGGGAGTCATGGCAGTCATGGAAATCAGCGTCCTCGCTCCTTCCAGCCGGATTGCGGTGGTCGATGCTGCCGCATGATTGCGCAGGTCGTTCAACGCTCGAACGTGTTCGTTGTGCGATTGCCCGGGCGTCGCGCCGCTTCGAATCAGAGCGCTGGCGAGTTCGGTGCGCGTTCGTGCCAGGTGAATGACGCGCTCGATCGACTCAGGGTCCTGGGCGACCAGCCGTTTGTAGGCCCGGGCAGCCTGCTGGTAGGCGTCGACGGCCTTTTCGTAATCACCGATCAGGTGGTAGATGTTGGCGACCCGGCGATACGCGCGAGCCGCTTCGTCACGCAGGCCCTCGTTGTCCGCATTCTGTTCGGCAAACCGTCGGTAGAAAACCAGCATGCTCTCCAGGAATTCCGCATCGCGACTGGTGACCGTTGTTTCCACGCTGCTCAGTTGTTGAAAGCCTTCGAAGTCGAGCACGCCTTGACGGTCGGTTTCATTCTGCTCCGGCGATCCGCGAAAGACGATTTCCGCAAACATATCGTCGAACATCTCCGTCATGAGATCGACGTTCCCTTCAGCCCGCTCGAACTGGACTGCCATTTCTTTTCGAGCCGCATCGGTTTGTTTCTGTTGTTCAAGCAGATGTTCATGCTTATCACGAAGTTGCGCGTAGGCACGTCCGGTTGACCAGTAGCCGACCGAGGCAACAACCGCCACCATCGCCAGCAAGAGCGCCGAAAGAGCCAGCAACGAAGCGACCAGCGGATTCCGCCGGCTCCAGCGCCAGACATGCTCAAACGGTGACGTTCGTCGGGCTTTGATCGGGCGGTCTTCGAGAAACGCGTGCAGATCTTCGCGCAGATCCGGCGCCGACTGGTAGCGGTCACGCGGCTCGCGGGCGATCGCCTTGTCGATGATCGTTGCAAGGTCGCGCGGAATTGACGGTTCAACTTTTGCAATCGCTGCCGGTGGAGCACTGGTGATCGCGCGAATAATTTCAGGCGTCGTTGCGTCAGCGTAGGCCGGTTGTAGAGCGGCCATTTCGTAAAGGGTCAAACCGAGGCAGTACGTCTCGCTGCGCGCATCGTAGCGGCCTTCGAACGATTCCGGAGCCATGTACTGCGGAGTACCGATGATATCGCCGGTCGCCGTCATCGTCTGATTCGTGAAATTCTTGACCAGGCCGAAGTCGGTGATCCAAACTGTCCCTCGGCCGTCGAGCAAAAGATTGGATGGCTTGATGTCGCGGTGAAGAATCCCCTGCGCGTGTGCATAGGTCATCGCATCGGCGGTTTGAGCGGCGACTCCTGCCGCCCAGCGGTAGTGGTTTTTTATTTTGGCAACGGGGATCGCCGTTCCATTCAGCGAAAAACCTGTATCGTCAGATTCAAGTTCACGGCGGGATAGATCGGTAACCGATGACTTCCGGAACGAAGACGTATCGCTGAGGCCAACCGTATCATCAGGATCCAACGGTTTGCCTGCGAGAATCGGTCCGTTGTCGCCACGGTTGTCGTGCCCGCCGGCACTGTCGCTATTGTTGTCGTCGAAACGGGTCGGTGCTGATTCAAGCGAGTGATGCGTGCTGTCGCTTCCGGTTGAGATACCTTTCAGATCCCGGATGACCTGGCTGACCGGCTGTCCCCGAACGAGTTCCATTACAAAATAGTGGTACCCTTCGCTCTGTCCGACACCGAACACTCCAACAATGTTTGTATGGTGCAGGCTGGCGGCCGCGCGGGCTTCACGGCGGAACCGCTCCAGAGCTTTTTCGTCAGTGACCAGCCGCGCAGGAAGAACTTTGATGGCAACGGGACGACCGAGAGACACGTGTTCGGCCTGCAGGACGATTCCCATTCCGCCACGACCAAGCTGCCGGATAATCCGGTAGTCGCCGAGTCGTTCGAGTTGCATCAAGTGGTCGATGTCCCGCTGAACGACGCCGGACGTGGGTTCGGCCGGATGCTTCAGACCCTCGATCATCGCGACCGAGGCGAGTAGATCATCAATCTCCTGCTCGAGCCCCGGATGTTTCTGCTGATATTCCGGGATGGTCGGCGTTTCACCGTCGCGCAGCCGTGCCGTAAATTCAGCAACGATCTGTTCGAGAGTTTCTTCGTGTGAAAGGTTCATGGTTTAGATCTTAGTATCTTAGTGGTTAGATCTTAGTGGTTAGTGGTCAGTGTCTGAACCTGAACCCATTCTTCTCATTTTTGTGCCTGTTCAAAAATCTCCCGTAACTTTTTCAACGCGCGGAGATAGCGTTTGCTCGCAGCACTCGGCGAGATCTCGAGTACTTCAGCGGTTTCAATATTGGAAAGCTCTTCAAAGTGCCGGAGCGCGATCACTTCGCGGTCCAGCTCATTCATCGATTCAAGCGATTTTTCGACGGCTTCGATCTGCTCTGCCCGCTCGACCAGCTGACTGGCTGACGTTAGTCCGGCGACAATATGGGCCGCAATCGCCATTGACGTTGCGTCGGATGTGTGACGTTTTCGCGAAACCTCGCGCCGCACGTCACGACGACCTGCACCGAAATGATGACGGTGCAATTCGATCAATCGCTGGTTCAATTCCAGTCGCAGCCAGACGAAAAACGGCATCGAAGGTTTGCTCAGGTAACTGTCAATTCGCTGCGCCGCGCGGACGTAAGTGTCTTGCAGCACATCCGACGGGCTGACACGGCCCCCCAGCCGGTAGTCGAGTCGGAAGTTGACGATCCGTTTCAGCCGTTGCTGGCAGGCAGCAAAATACTCCGCCAACGCTTCTTCGCGCTGGGCGGTCAATTGCTGAATGATCTCTTCCTGCTCGGGCAGATCAGACGTTGGTTTTGGCAGGTCAGGCATCGAATAGTTCGGCAGGTGATGGTGAATTGAACGGTGCGTGTTGTTGAGCAATACGGCGGGCATTGTTTTGACGGATGTTCGCTGCGTCCTGCTCCGCTGCATTATATTGTCACGTCGGTCAGGGACCCGCACCCCCGATATACAGGATTAAACCGGGAATTCACCTCAAAGGTCCGGTATTTTGTCAAACCATCCGGCCGAATCTGATGAGTGACTCCGCCCGGACACAAAAATGACGATAATAACGTCGAAGCTGGCTTGGTTCGAAAACCGGCCGGATGTTTGGAACTGGAACTTTGTCCTCATTGCCGAATGACTACGTGATATGGGTTGGTGCGTGAGTCGGGGACAATTTCTAGTCAAGGGAGTATCGATGAAGAGTCTGTTAAGGTCAGCTGCTTATTCTGCACTTGTTTTTGCCGTCAGTTTTGTCGCCGTCAGTCTGGCGTCGTCAGGTGAAACATTTGCTCAGCGTCATCGAGGAGATGACCGTGGTCGAGCAGACCGTGATAGGCCTGGCCAAGCTGACGGCAGTCGTGCAAATCGCCCTCGACGAAATGATCGCTCGGATGGAGCCGGTCGCCGCGGTCGCGACAATCAAGGTGCTGAAGAACACAAGCCGCGACGTGGCGGTGCCGGCGATCGTGAAGGTGGCAAGCGAGAGGGTGCTGGCAATCGCGATGATGGCAAACCAACCGAAGGCAAACGAGCCAGCGGACATCGCGCCGACCGACATCGCGCCGACCGACATCGCGCCGACCGACATCGCGCCGACCGACATCGCGCCGACCGACATCGCGCCGACCGACATCGCGCCGACCGACATCGCGCCGACCGACATCGCGCCGACCGACATCGCGCCGACCGACATCGCGCCGACGGGCAACGAGGCCAGCAACGCAGTCGTGACAACACAGAACGGCACGACATTGACTCAGACCGGAACCATCGCCGTTCAGCGAAAGGTCAGGAACGAAGGTCCGCCGAAATGGAACACGATAAGCCGAACCGTCGTGCCGATAACAGGCGTCGAGGCCGACCGCGCGGTCGGTAGAAGATCCAATAGATGTCTCTTGATGTTCAATCCAATCACGGCAGACAAATGACACGAAATCGCTGGTACAACCTGACTCTGACGATGATTGCATTTGCTGCCGTGACTCTTGCAGGGCAACTTCAATCTGCATTCGCTCAGACTGAACAACCTGCATCAGAACAACTAACGGACGAACAGACGAAATTTTTTGAGACGAAAATCCGGCCGGTTCTGGCCGCGAAATGTTACAGCTGTCACAGCAGGCAGGCCGGTCAAACCAAAGGCGGATTGCAACTCGACACTCGCGACGGATTACTTGCTGGAGGCGACAACGGGGCCTCAATCATTGTCGGGGATCCTGACGCGAGTATTCTAATTCAGGCGCTGGAGTATGAGGACTTTGCCATGCCTCCGTCGAAACAGCTGGCTGCAAACACAATTGCCGATTTTCGTCACTGGGTTGAAATGGGGGCTCCGGACCCGCGGGTTGCAGCAAAGTTAGAACGCGATTACACGGCGCAAATCACACCGGAAAAAATAGCCGAATCAAAAACGAAATGGCCGTACACCGCGCCGGTAGCGAGTGATCCGCCGGTAACGAAAACAGCCGACTGGGCTCGTGGGCCAATCGATCAGTTCGTTCTCTCAAAACTCGAACAAGCTTCGCTCAAGCCCGCCGCCGATGCAGACGCGCTGGCGCTGGTCCGTCGATTGTCGTATGACTTGATCGGTTTGCCGCCCGATCAGGAGCAGGTCGACTGGTTTGTTGTGGCGTATGCGGAGGATCCGGACCGCGCTGTTGCAATTGCTGTGGATGGTCTGCTGGAGAGTCCGCGGTTCGGTGAACGCTGGGGGCGGCACTGGCTGGATGTTGCAAGATACGCTGAATCGACCGGGCGCGAACACAATGCGACGTACCCCTACGCGTATCGGTATCGCGACTATGTTATCGATTCTTTCAACAACGACAAACCCTACGACCGGTTTATTCGCGAGCAGATTGCCGGCGACCTGCTGCCGGTCAATGACGACGAGCAATGGGCGGAGAATCTGACAGCGACCGGATTTCTGACGATCGGACCGAAGGCGCTTCGGGAAACTAATCCGCGTCAATTCGCGCTGGATCTGGTTGATGAGCAGCTGGATGTTACGACGCGGGTGTTCCTCGGGATGTCGGTGGCCTGCGCACGATGTCACGATCATAAGTTCGATCCAATTCCTCAGGACGATTACTACCGGATGGCCGGGATTTTCTTGAGTACGTCGACACACTATGGAACGCCCGATTCCCGGCAGAATCGCCGCCCTTCAAATCTGATCGTGATGCCGGTCCCCGACAAGGACTCGAAATTCAAATCGATTCCCAAGCGCGAACTTGAAGAGATGAAACGGGAGATCGTTGAGAGCAAAAAGAAATATGACGAATCGCGTCGTGCCCGCCGTCGCAGTCAGAACCGGCCCGACACAGCCGCTCCAAAGCTGAGTCAGGGCGAGGAACGACGTCTGGGCGCGGAGATTTCAGTGTTGGAGCAGATGGTCAACTCCGTCGATGAAAATGGTCGGCCGTTGTCGTTTGTCATGGCAGTTCAGGACCGGTTGAAACCGGTGAACGCACGAGTCCTGATACGCGGCGAAGTCGATCAGCCATCAGACGAAGTCGATCGCGGGCTGGTGCAAGTTCTGTCCGGGGGCCAGCCACAGATAAAACGCGGGTCGAGCGGTCGGTTGGAAATGGCAGACTGGTTGGCCGATAAGAGCAATCCGTTGACTGCCCGGGTCATGGCGAACCGGATCTGGAAACACCTGCTCGGTAACGGAATCGTTCGCTCAACAGAAAACTTCGGGACGACGGGCACTCCACCGACACATACCGAATTGCTTGACCATCTGGCGATTGAGTTTATGGAGAACGGGTGGTCCATCAAAGAACTGATTCGGAAAATCGCGACTTCGCGGATCTACCGCCGGAGTTCGCAATTCAACCAGGTTGCTTTTGAAAGTGATCCGGACAACGAGTTGCTCTGGCGACACACTCCGCGCCGGCTGGACGCGGAAGCGCTCCGTGACACGATGCTGTTCGCAAGCCGCCAAATTGATCTTGAGCGACCGGACGGAAGTATTGTTTCCGCTGCTGGCCCGACCGTTGTACGCGACGGTGAAATTACATCCAGCATTGAACTGGTGCGCGAAATACGCGAGGCGACCGGCGGCTCGATGAACGAAGCAATGGACAACGCCGGTTCAGGAGGGAACCGTGCCAACTCAATGCGAAGGATGCGCGACCTGCGGGAAAAGATGGTGTCGTTGATTGATGATGCCGAGGTCAATTATCGGAGCGTTTATCTGCCGGTTGTGCGCGACAATGTGCCGACGGCGCTGGCCGCATTCGATTTTGCCGAACCTTCGATGGTGGTCGGTGTGCGCGGGACAACGAATTCTCCAGTGCAATGTTTGTATCTATTGAATGATGACTTTGTCATTCGACAAAGTGCTGAGATGGCAGCCTCGATATTGAAACGGCATAAGACGGTGAATGGTCAACTGAACGCGGTGTTCAGGCGGACGTACGGAAGAAACGCGAGTGCCGGTGAACTTGCCGCGCTGCGCGGGTTTATCGAAACCTTCAAACCGGAAAGTCAGCGGACAAGCGACAAACAAGCGCGGCTCGCGGCGATTTGTCAGGCGATCTTCGCGTCAGCAGAGTTTAGATTTCTGGATTGAGGCGAAGATCGCCTGTCGATGAGTCGGAGGGTTCAGAGGGGGCGTAGGTTGGACATTCCTGTCCGACTGGCCCTTCTGACAATGTAACGGTCGGACAGGAATGTCCATCCTGCACAAAGTACGAAATGTCCATCCTGCGGAATGGTTCTAGAAACGAGCGAACAATGAACAACTATTTCCTAAGCCGTCGACAGATACTGAAATCGGTCTCGTCGGGTTTCGGCTATCTTGCTTTTTCAGGACTCGCTGCGCTGGCGTCGAAGGCGGCGGCGCGGACGACGACTCCGCGCGGGCTCTGGCTGCAGGATGAAGAAGGTTCGCTGAATCCACTCGCGCCCAAGGCGCCACATTTCGCTGCCAGGGCCAAGCGTGTAGTTTTTCTCTGTATGCGGGGCGGACCCTCGCATGTTGATACGTTTGACTACAAGCCTGACTTGATTCGCGATCACGGTAAGGCGGGTCGAAACCGGGGCAACCTGATGAAGAGCCCCTGGGAATTCAAACAGCGCGGCGAAAGCGGGCTGTGGATTTCGGACTTGTTTCCGCAGGTCGCATCGATGGCTGATGATCTGTGCCTGATCCGATCGATGAACACGGACCAGCCTGTGCATCCGTTGGCGCAGACTCAGATGCATACCGGCAATCCGCAATTCGTGCGACCGTCGCTCGGAGCATGGACGCTGTATGGACTGGGAACGGAAAACGACAGCATGCCCGGATTTGTTTCCTTGAATCCGCCTGCGGGAAAGGACCAGGACTTCGGTACTGCGTTTCTGCCGGCGATCTATCAGGGAACAAAAGTCGGACGTCCGTCCGGTCGACGGGGAGATCGACGCGGTCAGCCGGCTGAAAAACGCGATGCCATTCCTAACATCCGCAATCCGCTGCTTTCCAAAAACGAGCAGCGGCAACAGCTGGATCTAATTCAGGAATTGAACCGGCAGAAACTCGAACGCGATCAGGTGCAGCCTGAGATCGAGGGCGTGATTGAATCGTACGAACTGGCGTTCCGGATGCAGTCGGAATTGCCGGAATTGATGGACATCTCAGCGGAATCGCAGAACACATTGGATCTGTACGGGGTGGGAAGCGAACCGACAGATGGCTTTGGCAAACAATGTCTGCTCGCGCGGCGGCTTGCAGAATCAGGGGTGCGGTTTATTGAGGTCAGCAGTGACGGCTGGGATCATCATACAAACATGCAAACCCGGCTGCCTGAATCGTGCGACCAGGTGGACAAACCGATCGCCGGCTTGCTGGCGGATCTCAAACAGCGCGGGATGTTGGATGAAACGCTGGTCGTCTGGTCCGGCGAATTCGGACGAACTCCAGACGGGCCTGGTGGCAACGGCCGCGGTCACAACAACAAGGGCTACACCAGCTGGATGGCCGGCGGTGGCGTCAAAGGTGGATTTAGTTACGGCGCAACCGACGAATACGGTTACGAAGCTGTCGACGGCAGTTGTCATATTCACGACTGGCATGCAACGATCCTGCATCTGCTGGGACTCGATCATGAGCGATTGACGTACCAGTATGCAGGTCGTGATTTTCGACTGACCGATGTGGCTGGAAACGTGTTGACCGACATTGTGGCCTAGCCGTTCGTGCAGGAATCAACCGGATGTCACGTGAACTTGTTTTGCTGGACGACGCGCTCATTGACGAGGCGTTCGCGGTGTTGCAACTGGCGGGCGACTGGATTCGTTCATGCGGTCGTCGCCAGCGGATTACCAAAACGACGATCGGGAACTATCGGTTGTGGCAGTCCGGGCGTGCGAACTATATCGTCGTTGATTGCTCCGCAATCAAAACGTGCGTACCGCAGAACTGGTTGCACCGCAAAGTTCCGACCGGGCAAACCGCTCGATCAATAAAGCGTCTCGATGGCGAAGCCGCGATAGTTGTGGGCGTAGCAAGATGTAGCGCGCGTTTTGATCGCAGAGCGATCAACGACTTTCTTCAACGCGACTTACGATTGTGCCGTCCGCAAGTCGTGTCTGTATCGCGTCGCCTTTGGCCACGCTGTCAACGCTGGCCAGCGGGTTGCCATCCGAATCGGTGGTCAGGCTGTAGCCGCGAGCCAGAACAGCCAGCGGGTTGAGTGATTCCATTCTCGCGGCTAGGTTTCCAAGTTCCTGACGCGCGGATACGAACCGGCCGCGCATGTCGTGGCCAAGCCTGCGTTCCAGTTCGTCCACATCCAGCGCGGCACGCTTGAGGGGCTCGAGCGGTTGACTGAGCGCTGGACGCGCGGCGAGCGAATCAAGCTGCTGCCTTGCGACGGATAGTCTCGACTGCAACGCTCGCAACATTCGTGTCCGTGCGGAATCCAGACGTTCCCGGAATTCGCGGTGGTCGGGAACGAGTCGTTCCGCCGCCTCGCTTGGCGTGAGTGCGCGAACGTCGGCTGCAAGATCACACAACGTCGTATCAATTTCATGACCGACGCCCGAGATAACCGGGACGGGACAGCTTGCAACCGCGCGGCAGACGATCTCTTCATTGAAACTCCAGAGATCCTCAATGCTGCCACCACCCCGCGTCACGACGACAACATCAGGCTGCGGTTCGAATTCTCCACAAGCGTTGATCGCGGTCGCAATCTCCTCAGCAGAACCCGGCCCCTGAACTCGAACCGGAACGATTACAACTTCCAAAGCAGGCCAGCGGCGCATCGCAACTTGGAGGAAGTCGCGAATCGCTGCTCCCGCCGGACTCGTGACCACGGCAACTCGGCGCGGAATCGCGGGAGGCGTTTTTTTCCCCGCTCGATCAAACAGGCCGGCAGCATCGAGTCCCGCGTGCAGCTGCCTGAATTTCAGTTCCAGCTCGCCAATGCCAAGAGGCTGAACCTGGCGGATGATCAGTTGGTACGTTCCGCGCGGCGGATAGGCATCGACGTCGCCAACGCAAACAACGTCCAGCCCGTTTGCGAGATCAAACCGCAATCGCTCGACCGTGGAACTCCAGATGATTCCGTTGATCTGTGAGTGTTCGTCTTTGAGCGACAGATAGACATGTCCCGAACCGGCACGGCTTATCCCGGATATTTCGCCGACGACCTGAACGTTGCGAAACCGCGAGTTGAGATGCGATTTAATCGCTGCGCTCAGGCGGGAAACGGTGACTGCGTTGTCGGGGACATCGGACACGACTGAGTATGTCAATCTTATGGAAGTAATGAAGAAGTGGCCAGGAACCTGTTGTTGCGGAACCAGTGCTTTCGATTGAACAGGAATATTTTAGCGACGAGATCGACTCATCGACAGTCCGGCCGATCTACCCGCCAAAAAAAATAGAAATCCCTCCGATGCAACAAACCAGACCTACGCTCCAGACAGGTATGAATCCAAATGCAAACACACTCGCACTTTGAGAAACGACTGGATTGTGCTGTAAGGCGTCAGCAATCATCCAGACGGTCATCGCGGCAATGAGGGCTCCGATTAGGACAAAAAACTTCCCTATTGATTTGCTTCATTGCGTGTCTCTTGGTCGCCCGATTGTAAAAACGCCTGGAAAACAACATAATCCATTGCTTCATAAATCAAAGCCACGAACCTGCGCATCGGCTGAGTGAGGCAATAACATGGACGACAAAATTCGCTACACCGGCATCACCTTTGACGATGTCCTGATCGAACCCGCCTACTCTGAAGTCGTCCCGTCCGAAGTCAACGTATCCACCCGGTTGACTCAAAAAATCGGCCTGAACATTCCGTTGCTCAGTAGCCCGATGGACACCGTCACTGAATCCGCCATGGCAATCGGGCTGGCCAAAGTCGGCGGGCTGGGCGTGATCCACAAGAACATGTCTGCCGAGTTGCAGACCAAAGAGGTCTACAACGTCAAACGGAGCGCCAACGGCATCATTCTTGATCCCGTCACGCTCCCTCCTGATGCAACCGTGCAGCACGCTCAGGAACGGATGCAGACGCACAACGTTTCCGGCATTCCGATCGTGCTAGCCGACGGAACGCTGGCAGGCATCTTAACGCGGCGCGACTTGCGCTTTCTGGAATCGGATGAAACGCCCATTTCCAAGGTAATGACCAAAGACAACCTCGTGACAGCAACGGGGGATGTAACGCTTGTGGAAGCTGAGAAGATTTTGACGGCTAAAAAGGTGGAGAAACTTTTACTGGTTACCGAAGATAACAAACTAACGGGACTAATTACGATCAAAGACATCGACATGATGCAGCGGTTCCCCAATGCCTGCAAAGACAGGCAGGGGCGGTTGCGGGTCGGAGCAGCGATCGGCGTGCACGATTTCGAGCGGGCCGAAATGCTGATCAACAATGGCGTCGATGTGTTGATCGTTGATAGTGCTCATGGACATTCGAGCAACGTGATCGAGACGATTCGCGAGCTGAAGGCACAGTTTGAAATCGAAGTGATCGCGGGAAACATTGCGACCGCCGAAGGCTGCGAGGCATTGATTGGAGCCGGAGCAGATGCGGTAAAAGTCGGAATTGGACCGGGCTCGATTTGTACGACACGCGTGGTTAGCGGAATTGGTGTTCCGCAGGTCACAGCGATTTACGAAGCGGCCAAAGTGGCGGCGAAAAAGAACATCCCTGTTATTGCAGACGGAGGCATTCGCTACTCGGGAGATGTTACGAAAGCCATTGCGGCCGGAGCAAACTGCGCGATGATTGGCGGGCTGTTTGCAGGACTTGCAGAAAGTCCCGGTGACATGATTCTGTTCCACGGGCGCACCTTCAAGGTGTACCGCGGAATGGGCTCATTGGGAGCCATGGCGAAAGGAAGCAGCGACCGTTATCGACAATCGTCGGCTGCACCGGGAAAACTGGTGCCCGAGGGCGTTGAAGGTCGGGTTCCTTTTAAGGGGGCGCTAAGTGATTTCGTTTACCAGCTGGTCGGCGGTTTACGTGCAGGCATGGGTTATGCCGGTACGCAGACAATCGATCAACTACGAACTGACGCGCGGTTTATCCGTGTGTCGGCAGCCAGCGTTAGAGAAAGTCACCCCCATGACATTGCGATCACTCAGGAAGCTCCGAACTACAGCACGGAATATCCGTCCGGCGGCAGCGACTAAATTCGCGCCGATTGGATTCACAGCGTTGTCCGATTCAAGCGACGACGTATTCTCCGGCAATACGGGCAGTTACAGATTCTCCGCCAGGACGGACAGCCGCTACGGCTGGATGAAACGGTCGCTGAAACTTGCCGCGTTATTTGCCATTGCCGCTCCGGTTTTTCTGTCCGGTTCAAATGCACATGCTCAAACCAGTCGCGCATCGGGCGCGTACTACGACAACACAACTCAGGTTGCGGCGCCGGCCGAGTTCGGAAGAGCCGCTGCGGTGCAGGCTCAAAATATGCCTCGTTCGATTTCACTCGATGTTGAAGGCGAAGTACCTCAGGTGAACCGCAACTGGCATCGCGACGCACAAATGATGATGCAAGGCGGTAGCGGTACGTCGGTTCAACAGGAAGCGAACCGTCCGGCACCCGCCTCAACACATGCTCCAGCTCAAGACCAAAAACCGGCGTTTGCCGCCACGGACTTTCCCGGTCCTGCTCCGATCAGCCGGCAGGCGCTGTATTACGAGCCTCAACCTGCTCAAGCTGAATCAGCACATTTTCAATCCGCGCCCGGACAATCTCCTTCGGTTGTGCAACCGGCATCCCGGCAACAGCCGGAGCCACAGGTCGCTCCGGCAATGAACCAGACCTTTGCTGCTGAAACTCACATGCCGAGTTTTAACTTCTCGGACGAAACAATCGCTCCGGGAGCGGACACCGGGACTCAGGCGGTTAGCAACCACGGTTATGTTCCGCCGGTTCATGCCAGCCCGGCGGCGAGTCCGGACTCTGGTGACCGATCTGATAACATGAGCATTGAAGAATTTGCGGCGAGGGCTCGCGCAGAGAATGCGCGGGAGCAGATCGCTGAACAGCAGAAATACGAACGACAGCGCGCGGCGTTGTTTGGTTATGAAAACGCTGGTCGCTATGAAAACGATAGCCGCTATGAAAACGATAGCCGCTATGAAAACGATAGCCGCTATCGACGAACGGTCTACAACACTCAGTCGGCGCCTCGGGTAGCCAATGCACCGGGTTACGGTCAACCTGGTCGGGTTGTTCCGGTCAACTATAAGACACCAGCCGCGTCAGCGGTTCCTCCCGTCGGGTTCCAGCCGCCACAAGCATTCACTCCACATGTCGCGCCGAATCCGTATGCTGGTAACCGACGTCAAGTCAGACCACCTGTATCTCTGCCGACCGACACGGCGTTTCAACAGGGTACCGGTTTTGAGCCAAGATCGGGAATGGTTGATTCATTCCGTCGTGGTCAATTGTCCGGAGCGAACCTGACAGCGCGACGAGGACCGGGACTTCAGGATCGTATTGCAGGGCTGCTCCGATCCGACCGTTACCGAAATACCAGTTCTGTCGGCGACCAATATTATATCGACGAATACGTTCAAGATCAGAGCTACGCCGACCAGGGCTATGCCGATCAACACTATGCCGATCAACACTATGCCGATCAACACTATGTCGATCAACACTATGCCGATCAACACTATGTCGATCAACACTATGCCGATCAACACTATGTCGATCAACACATTGACAACAACGGAGACACACAACAAGCACAGCAATATTATCGGTCAATTCGGCCCGTCGAGCACATGCGACCGGAGACTGATCCGATCGCCCTTTCGATTCGAGAAGAACTGAGAACACGTCAAACCGAACAGCGGGACGAAACGGTTCAACAGGTCGTAATGGATGGAGATGATCGCAGTGCGATGGCTGATCCGTTCGCTGATTATCCGCCGCTGCGTGGCACCGCCCCCCGGGTTCAGCACGCTCACGAACAGGTAGCAATGCTGGATGAAGACGGTCGGCCGATTTCGATACTCGAACGGCCGGGCAGAAGTTCGAACGGTAACAACACTCGAGCGTTGCAGACCAACCACCCACTTCGAAATCAGGACCGTGACCAGCGCAATTCGATTGATTCGCTGCGTCAAGAAGATCAAGGCACACCGGACAGGTTTCAGGATCCGCTTCGCGATCTGGAAGCGTTGCCGGACCTCGATGATCCGCTGGACGATCCGCTCAGAGATATCGATGACAACGGTTCCGATACCGACGATCCGCTCGACAGCCCGCTTTCCAGCGACGATGACGACGAACTCGATGATCCGGCTCCGTTTTCGAAATCGTGTCAGGAGTTTCGCGACGAACTGTTGAACAACCCGATTACGAACATCGCTTTGGATGTAAGCCCCGAGCGGCATTCAAGAAGTGCCGAGTTCACGGTGATCTCAAGAACATGGACCGATCGAGGCGGGAATCCGCTTGCTACCGGAACGATGATTGATCTCCGACGAGGCTATGTCATCATCGACGCGGGCGGAGGAAATCAGAAAATCTCGTTTGCAAGGTTGAGCGATCAGGACATGGTCGCGGTCGCTGACTACTGGAAAATTCCGGTTGAGTGTACGCTCGGCAATCCGCCGTTCCACGGACGCAACTGGATGCCACAGACATTCACGTGGAAGGCAAGTTCGCTTTGTCACAAGCCGCTGTACTTTGAAAACGTGCAGCTGGAACGTTACGGGCATTCGCATGGTCCATTCATGCAACCGGTTCACAGCGTCGGACATTTCTTCTCCAGTCTTCTGTTCCTGCCGCATCAGACATCAATCAATCCGCCGAACGAGTGTCAGTATGCACTTGGGTATTACCGGCCGGGCGATTGTGCTCCGTGGCTCAAAGATCCGTTTCCAGTTTCGCTGAACGGGCGACACCGCCAGGCCGCTGTTGGAGCAGCATTTTTTCTGATCCCGTAAGCAAACCGCCGGTGGCATCCGGCATCTCAAATCAGCTCTCCGTGATTCCGATGGAAACGCGCGGATCTACAAAGGCCTTGAGCTTCTCAGAACAATTTGTTTAACGAGGATCGAGGGCGATTGGCACGGCGACTGCATTCATTTGCGGTCGCCTTTTTTTATGCCTCCCTAGAAGAATCTGTGGGTGAACAATTCAGGCCGGAGGTTTTTTAAGGCACGGGAGGATAAAAGTATTTTGAAGAAGTCGAAGCCATGCAATCGCATGACTTCGACCGTCGTGGAATACTTCCACCCTCACTTGCTGATCCCTTGTTGGGTTGCTCCTCAGCAGAGCCCAACTCCGTTTCAACAAGCTCCGTTTCAACAAGCTCCGTTTCAACAAGCGAGATTAGTATAAACGGTTTTTCAACCGATGAGGGCTAATGCATCTTGAACGTCAATCGGTTAGGAATGGTTTACCACAACTATCCCCTGACCGGAGCCATTCAAGATGCACTTCAAGACTATCTTCAATCGGGTGAAGTCGCGGGCTGTTTTGCGGTGAGCTGGGATCACGTTTACAATTCGGTAAAACACGCGGTTTCGCGGGGCCTGCAGCGGCGGGACTTAAGCAGCATTGAATCCATTGGTGTCGATGAAGTGCAATGGAAGAAGGGCCACAAGTATCAAACGCTGGTTTATCAAATTGATGAAGGCCGCAAACGCTTGTTGTGGATTGGACCCGACCGCACGGCCAAAACGCTGTTGCGATTTTTTCGTTTCCCGGGCAAGGAGCGTTGTTTGTTGGTGCAGTTTGTGTGCAGCGACATGTGGCAAGCGTACTTGAAAGTGATTGCCAAGAAGGTTCCTCAGGCGATTCATGTCCTGGATCGCTTTCATGTGATGCAGAAAATGAGCCGGGCGATCGACAAGGTGCGGGCCGGCGAAGTCAAGCGGCTCAAGGCCGACGGCTACGAACCGGCGCTCAAAGGCTGCCGGTGGTTGCTACTGAAACGACCCGCCAATATGAGCGAGAAACAAACGGTGAGGCTGAAGGAGTTGCTGCAATACAATTTGCAAAGCGTCCGCAGCCATTTGATGAAAGAAGACTTTCAACAATTTTGGAAGTACACGTATCCTGCCCGGGCGGGAAAGTTTTTGGATGCTTGGTGTACCCCCGCGATGCGAAGCAAGATCGAACCGATGAAAGCGATGGCCAAGACGCTCCGCAGCAAACGGGAGCTATTGCTCAACTGGTTTCGCGCTGGCGGGAGTCTTTCGTCGGGAGTCGTCGAGGGATTCAACAACAAATTAAAACTGATCACCAGAAAATCCTACGGATTTCGCACCCAAGAAGCTTACGAAACCGCGCTATATCACAACCTGGGGAATCTGCCTGAACCGGAATTCACCCACAGATTCTTCCAGGGAGGCTAATTACATTGGCAATCCACTAGCAGCACCGGATTCGCCAAGAAAGTTGAATCCGGTTTGGCAGCACACATATCGGAAAACCATGCAATCATTTCGCATTACATTTCGCTTACATACCGGCACCAGCGGGCAACTCAACTCGTTCCTGTCCTGTTGTGATTACATTCGGATTACATTCGCTGCCGGTTTGATTCGCCGAAACAACAAAGCCGTTGACCGCGATGGCCCGAAGCCGATAATCTCCCTGAATCTGTAGCAATGATCGCGTTGCCCGAAACTGGCGTTTGCGATCGAGCAAGTTACGCAAACCTACTTTCCCCATCCGGTGTTCATGCCACAACTTCAACAACTTCAGCCTCCGCAACCTGTACGACTCAAAGCAACCGGACATCATCATCTCGCCGATATCCTGGAAGCAGATGTTTTCGAGGTGGAGAGTAAGTCCGGACCCGGGCACAACGTGAGAACTCGAACGCCTGTGATTGCGGGCCATGCTCACAACCAGTGTCCGGAACGGACGTTCACAACGCTTGAAAAAAACAAAGCACGGGATCGTGAGCTCTTAATCGACAGCCGTGAATTCGCATCCGAGCACCGTCTGACCAGTTGGTGGCACTTGTTAACGACACTTGCCGCATGGGCGGTGTGCGTGACCGTTGCGGCATTTTCCGGGATGTTTTTGGTACGCGCTGCTGCCAGTCTGATCACCGCACTGACGATCGTCCGCATGTTTATTCTCTATCATGACTACCAGCATGGAGCGATTTTCAAGAGTTCTCGTACCGCCGGTTCGATTCTGAATCTGTACGGTTGGCTTTTGTTGACTCCTCCAAGCGTTTGGCGACATTCGCATAACCACCATCATCAACATAACTCAAAGTTGTTCGGTTCAAGCATAGGTACGTTTCCGATCATGACCACTGAAGACTACCGCGACGCAACATGGAGCGAACGGCTGGAGTACCGGGTATCGCGAAATCCGCTGGTCATCGTGTTCGGCTACTTTGCCGTTTTCATGTACGGTATGTGTATTCAGCCGCTGATCGAAGATGCACGCCACCATCTCGACGCGCTGTTGTCGCTCGCTGTCCACCTGGGCTTCGTCGCGGCACTTGTGTGGTTTACCGGATGGACGACCGCAATGTTCGTGTTTATTGCACCGGCATTGATCGCCACAGCGCTGGGAGCCTACTTGTTTTACATTCAGCACAATTTTCCCGAAGCCAAAATCCGCGATGAAGAAGAGTGGACGTACACCGGTGCCGCCCTGCACTCTTCAAGTTTCATGACCATGGGCCCTGTAATGCACTGGATGACCGGCAACATCGGCTACCACCACGTCCATCATCTGAATGCTAAAATCCCATTTTACCGCCTGCCGGAAACGATGAAGGCGTTGCCGCTGTTGCAGACTCCGGCAACGACATCGTGGAGCCTCCGCGATATCATCGGTTGCCTTCGTTTGAAGTTGTGGGATATTCCCTGCGGCTGCTTTGTCGGATTTGCAAAAGCCGATACTGAGGCTGCCGATGCCGAGGCTGCTGTCGATCCGGACGTCAGTTTGAATAGAAGTATGCGCTGAGACGATCACGCAACATTTTGTAAGTAAAACAAACCCCGGCTGCATCTTTGCAGCCGGGGGTTTTTTGATTCGATACGGTTTGGATTCGACGGTTATAACAACCAATCCGCTCGCAACGATTCTGCCGCAGATTTCTAACCATGATTGTGACCGGCGTCGCCTTCGTGGCTATGGTCGTCGTGGCTGTGTTCATGTCCGGTTTCATTTCCGTCAGCGGGATCGTGACCGCCCTCGTGATTGTGGCTATGGTCGCCCCCATCATGCGAGTGATCATGTCCGGCATGTGCGTCGTAGGCATCGTTGGTGTGGTCGTGCTGCGTTTCAAACCCCGACTTGCTCAGCCAGTCCTGCCACAGATGAGCTGACGGTCCGTTTTGCAATCCGATTGTCATCCATTCAGGGCAACGAATTTTCGCGTCCGAGTGATCGCCGTGATTCTCGAACGAGACCTGGCAGCCAATCATTTCATACGTCACGCGAATCGACTCCGCCTGTTCCGGGCTGCCAACATGAATTGTTTTCGAGTCCGCATGACGCAGCGCGACGGTCGGCATGGGCGAATTGGCGGCCGGGTTCAAGGCGACGGTGTCGAATTCGTTTTCGACGAGCCAGTCATTCCAGTGCTTCAGTTTCTCTGCGCTTTCAATGTCAATTGCCTTCCACGTGGCACATCGATAGACGGTATCGATATGATCGCCGTGATTGACCTGTCCGATTTCACAGCCGATTTCCTCAAGCGTGGCGATTCGGTCCGTGGTCGCCTGAGTTCCATCGCTGTGGATCGTGTGCCAGTCAACAAGTCTGAATCCAATCTTCCTCGCGACGCCATCGGTAACCGGTTCTTGAACGTCCTCGCCCGTTTCAGGAAGAGTGACCGTTTGGGGTTCGAGTTGAGGTTGCGCTGCCTGTGGCTGCGTTTCCTGTGGTTGAGCCAGTTGAGGTTCGGTCGCCCCGGGTTGGCTGAGTTGCTGTTCAACAGGTTGAGTTTCAGGAGTTTGTTGAACGGCGGGTTGTTGCTCAACTGCCTGATCAACTTGTTGAGCCGAAACGAATCCCTGCATGAACATGCAAACGATCGTTGTCAACGTAAGAAATATAGTCTTCATAGGTTCCTCGGTAATGGTTGTGTCCGGGTTTTGGCCGGACGGTCTACGTATTTGATAGTTGGTTGGTTCATTCGTCGCGATCAATCGTGGCTATGCCCGGCATGAGCGTCCTCGCCTTCGGCATCTCCATGTGCATGGCCATCGTGGCTCACGTCTCCGGAAACAGGGGTGCCGTTAATCGTGACCCTCAGTTTCCCTTTGACGCCATCTTTTTCCAGCATGTCCAGTAGCTTCTGTTCGCTGGACGCAAATTCCGACGATCCGCCCGGTGCACTCGCCAGCAACTCGAACGTCGCGGTTGTTGTATCGTCGGTCAACGTCAATGAGACAGTCGACTGGCTGATCGTCATCGGTTCCATGTGCGCATCCATCATGTAAACCGTTACGGTATGGGCGCCGCGGTCATCGGCAAGTTCGGCATGGTATTCGTGGTCGTGGCCAAGTTCGATAATGTGTCCGCCATGTTTTGGCGAATGGTCCGCCGCGCTGTGATCATCCGCGTGAGGGTTTGCTCCATCAGCATGGGAATGGCCGTGATCGTTTTCGTCCGTTTGCGTGCCTGAAGTTTCAGGCCCGGTCGTTCCCGAGTCCGGGCATCCGGAGGAAACGATCGCCATTGCAATCACAGCAAAAGTTGTTGTCAGTCTCTTAGTGAGTTGTTTCATTTGGGGCCCGTTGATTTAGAGGTAAATTTTGTAAAAAGAACCGGGTTGTTCGGTCAGCAATTGTTCTCTTCTGCCTCACGTCCCTTCCGGCAGAAGGGACGTACGTTTCACCGGTTGATTGGACGCGATTGAGCGTCGGAAGCCACAGTGTCGTGTGTTGAAACGTGGTTTTCCTCAATCAACTGCACCTGGTTTTCAGCTGTTTGAACGACGCGTTTTGCGGCACTCATCCCGAACATCCAGAATAGCGCCGGTCGAACGAGGAACTCCAGCGCCGTGCTCGTAATCAGCCCGCCGATAATCACCGTTGCGACGGGATACAGGATTTCCTTTCCTGTCTCGCCCGCCGCCATCGCCAGCGGCACCAGGCCGATCCCGGTCGTCAAACATGTCATCAGCACCGGTGCCAATCGTTCTTTTCCAGCGCGAACAATCATTTCCCGCGACCAGGTTTCGCCTTCGTGTTTAACAAGATGCAGGTAGTGATTGATCAACAGGATACCGTTACGGGTCGCAATTCCACACAGCGAAATAAATCCAACCATCGCTGCAATCGTCAGCGTTTGATCCGTGATCCGGAGCGCGGCAACGCTGCCAATAAACGCCATGGGCAATGCAATCATCACCTGCAGAGCCAGATTGAAACTTTTGAACATCGTGTATAAAACCAGCAGCATTCCGACCAGCGAAACGGCAAACAAGATCCCGATCACACGGGACGCCTTCCGCTGGCTCTCGAATTGACCGCCGTATTCAAGCAAATAACCCGGTGGCAGCCCGTCCACGATCGGCTTGATCTTCTGTTTGATGTCGTCCACGACATCGACCAGCCCGCGATCGCTGACGTTGCATTGAATCACGATCCGCCGGCGAACCTGTTCACGTTTGATCTGGTTCGGTCCAAGAGCCTCCCGGATATCCGCGACGTCTTCGAGTTTGGCGACGCCGCCGTCAGGCAGGTTGATCGTCAGCCGTTTCAGTGACTCCAGGTCTTCGCGAAACGGTTCATCAAGTCGAACAAGCAGGTCAAATTTTCTTTGTCCGGCCAGCACCTCCGAGACCGCAGTTCCGTTCATCGCTGTTTCAACATATTCGGTGACCTCGCTTCGAGTTAGTCCGTACGCCGCCAATGCGCTGCCGTCGACGCGGATCTGCAACTGAGGGATTTCCGTTTGCTGTTCAACCTGCGCGTCGGCAACGCCGTCAATGGATTTGATGGCGGCTTCGATCAGTTTTGCGTTTCGGCGCAGTGTTCCCAGATCGTCGCCATAGAGTTTGATTCCAACCTGCGCTTTGACGCCGGAAATCATGTGCGAGATCAGGTGAGCCAGTGGCTGTTCGACGCTGACCACAATCCCGGGAACATCCTCCAGCCGTTCACGAATGTCTTTCAGGATCTCTTCACGCGAACGAGTTGATTCGTCCATCGACGCAATGAACTCGGTGACATTCACGCCCTCGGCATGTTCATCGAGTTCCGCGCGGCCGGTTCTTCGAGACAACGTGCGAACCTCCGGCAGCTCACGAATCCGGTTACCGGCGATTCGAGCGATCCCGGTCGATTTTTCCAGCGACGTCCCCGGCGGCATCAGCACATTGATCTGCACGGTTCCTTCATTGAACGGCGGAAGGAAATCCTGTTCAAGCGAAACCAAAGCAATCGCTGCAATCGATACAGCAACGGCGGCAGAACCCAGAATCGGAACCGGCATTCGCAGGCTGAACCCGATCCAGCCACCAGCGATCCATTTCAGGAACCTTAACAGGAACGAGTCCTTTTCCTCTTCTTCACCCAGCGGCGAGTCCTTTTGCCCCAGCAACCAGTACGACAAGACCGGAGTCACTGTCAGCGAAACGAGCAATGACGACAAAATCGAAACGATGTAGGCGATTCCCATCGGTGCAAACAGCCGGCCCGGCATTCCACTCAGCGCGAACAATGGAATGAACACCAGAATCACGATCATCGTTCCGAATACAATCGAATTGCGAATTTCCACGCTTGCTTGAAACACGACCAGCAGCGGATTCTTTGGCGTCTGCGAGTGTCTGTTTTCTTTTAGTCGCCTGAAAATATTTTCGACATCGACAATCGCATCATCGACCAGTTCTCCGATCGCAACCGCCAGCCCACCAAGCGTCATTGTGTTAATCGATAGACCGAATACCCAGAACACCAACGCCGTCATGACGATCGAAAGCGGAATCGCCGTCAGCGTAATAAACGTCGTACGGAAATTGAGCAAGAATAGAAACAGGATGATGACGACCAGAATACTGCCGTCGCGAAGTGCTTCGACGACGTTTTCAATGGCATGGTCAATGAACTGTTTCTGCTGATAGACGTTCGGCTCGAGTCGAACGTCGTCCGCCAGTCGTCCGTCGAGTCCGGCAAGCATCGCCTCGATCTTCTCAGTGACTTCGCTTGTGTCCGCGCCCGGTTGTTTGTTGACAGTCAGGATGATTCCCGGTCCGCCAGTAAAAGTTGGATTTTCATCAGAGTCAATTTTCGAATCGGTTTCCGAATTTTGACTCGACGGTCGAACGAACACGCTGCTGTCACCCCGTTTTATCTGAGCTCCTTCAACGATCCGGGCAACGTTTTGCAATGACACGGCTTTGCCGTCTCGATAGGCGACGACAATTTCCTCCAGTTCCGCGATCGTTTCGATACGACCAATCGCGCGAACCAGGTATTCGTTGGGTCCTTGTTCGTCCAGATATCCACCGGTTGCATTGGAGTTGCTCATCGACAATGCTTCCTGGACCTCGTGAAGCGCGACACCGAACTCCAGCAGAAGATTCGGATCGACCAGCACTTGAAACTGCTTGCGGTCGCCTCCCATCACAAACACCTGGGAGACTCCGGGAATCGTGAGCAATTGTTGCCGCACGACCCAATCCGCGAGCGTCCGCAGTTCCATCGGCGACGTGCGGCGATGGACTGAGACCGAGCCGGCGTTTCTTTCTGACGGGACAACCGCGTACCAGCGATCATTTTCACGATCTCCGACCAGCCATTTCTGTCCGGCGATTTCAGTTTTGACAACCAGTTCCTCGGACCGTGAGAATTCGTCCGCTTGCAAGAATTCGCCGGTCTCCACGGCTGCCAGTGCCTCGACTAGTTCCGGTGGAGCTCGCCCCCGGTTCAACTCGCTGATGATTGACTCCCCGTGGGGAAGTTTCATTAGGAACGTCTGTTCATTTGTTTCGCTCAACATGCCGACCATGACGATTTGCCCCATGATCGAACTGATGGGAGCGAGTTGCGGGTTAACGCCTTCAGGCAGTTGCTCGGTAACCACCGCCAGCCGTTCGGCAACGATCTGCCGGTCGTTATAGATGTCCGTTCCCCAGTCGAATTCGACATAGATCACGGAGAGCCCGACCCCCGAAGTCGAGCGAACATCCTGAACGCCGGACGCGCCGTTGAGAGCCGTTTCGATCGGGAACGAGACCAGCGTTTCGACTTCTTCCGGAGCCATGCCATGCGCCTCGGTCATGATCACGACGCGCGGGCGGTTCAGATCGGGAAAGACATCGATCGGCAGGTTGATCATCTGCCAGCCGCCGAGCAGCAGCAGAAATGTCGCTGTTGCGGCAACGAGCATTCGGTTATGCAACGCTGCGCGGATGACGCCGTTGAGTAGTGTTGAAAGCATAGGATTTTAGTTTCAGAGTTCAGAGTTCAGAGTTCAGAGTTCAGAGTTCAGTGTTCAGTGTTCAGTGTTCAGTGTTCAGTGTTGAGCGCGTTGAGCGCAGCGACCGCTTTCGTTAATTATTCACTATTAATTATTCACTCGAAGCTTTCTCAGCGATCAGCCCAGCCTCGCCGGGCAATTCCCATACTCAGTTTTCGTTTCAATGGCTGTGTCCTGCATGAGGATCCACGGCTCCGCCCGCCTGGTTTTTCAATGCCAGATGCATTTGGAACGCTCCGTTGAGAGCGATCGTGCTTCCGACCAGCATGCCATCGTTTTCCAGCACCACCGAGTCCTTATCGCGATACAACACCTGGACATCTTTGCGGTCGAAGTTGTTGCCGTTTTGCTCGAACACGAAAGCATTCGGTCCGTCGATCACAACCGCGTCCGGTGGCAGGACGATCTTGTTTTTCATCTTTCTTGACGTCGGAATAAGCACCTCCATTCGCTGGCCCGGCCGGTATTTCCATGAAGCAAAGTCGTTGGCCGCGACAATGTTCGAAGCCTGCGAGGATGACGTCTGCGAGTTTGAGGGTCGCGAAACCCGGCGTCGGGCCGCCTGCTGATTCGGCAGCAAAAGGTAGAAGTGCAACACGCGGGATTGAGTATCGATCTGATCGGAAACGCTTTGCACATTCAGGCTCAATGCCCCGTCAGCGTTACCGCTGGAATCGGGAATGACCGTGACAGCGACACCTTCGCTGCGCGCGTTCTCCAAACGCAGAGCATCCCCTTCGAACGCTTTCCCTTCAACGTACAACAGGCAATGATCGGCCACAGTACCCAACAACTGGCCAGCGCTGACCGCTTCGCCTCGTTTTACATTAATGGACTGAACGTGATACTGATGATCAAAATCCGCGTGTTCGTGCCGGTCTGTGAACGGAGGTGCAACAACGGTGAATGTTCCAATCACTTGCCGGTTCTTTTCAATGGACGCGACCTGTTGCCTGGAAAATCCATGCAGAATCAATGCCTGCCTCAACGCGGAAACGGTACCCCTGGCCCGATCCCGTTCCGAACGCTGCTGAAACAACAGCTTGCCGGCAACCACTCCGTCGGGAATTCGTTCCAGCCGGGTCAGTTCCCGCTGAGCCACATCCAGGTTTTGTAACTCGGTGAGGAATTCGCTTTGTGACGAAACGACGTCCTCGTGTGTTAGTCGCAACTCAAACAGCGGCGTTCCCGGTTCGACGACTTCCCGTTCAAGAGGATGAACCTCCGTGACGATTCCGGTCATCTGCGATGTGATTCGTGTTTGGGAACGACCGGGCCGCTCGACAACAATCGCCGGAACCGAGATCTGTTTGACGAAATCGGATGGTTCGACGACTCCGGTCACAAGCCCGATGTTTTTCCAGGCCGCGTCGCTCAGCTTCAATGTGTCCGGCGTAGTGTCAGCTGTAGCTGCGTGGTCGTCTTCCGTTTCATGCTTCACATTCCGGATGTAGTTGACGGCAGTCACCGCATACGGTTTCCATTGCGGAAACGTCAGGATTGCAACTACGACTGCGGCAATCAAGGCGATGGCCCATCCAATGGGAGACGCATACCGTTGAAGACGGGAAAATCGGTTTTGACTGGATTGATTGGTGGTCATGTGTTCGGTCCGGAACGTAAGTTCGGTCAGTTGGGGACATTTCGTGTGCAACGTGTCTCCCGAATGAGTGACTGCGCGCACCAAAAACTAGTGGCAAATCAAAGAACTCGCGAATGCGAGTGGCAGAAAACGCAAATGGACTCGACACGTAAATGGTCAGGTCATATGCGCGGCAGTGAAGCTAGACGATCAGGACGCCGAGCAGCAGATTGGCGCGCACCCCTGTCGCAAAGGCCGCGCTGGCGGGATGAAATTCGTTGAAACGATCGAGCTGAACCGAGTTGCAAGACACGATCAGTGCAGCTGCCACATCACCGAAATATAGATGAAGCGGAACCAGTCCGTTGCAGTCAAAAGTTTTCGCAACGATGAAGTGGCAGCCGTCATCGTGGCAACCGGCATGGTCGTGATGCGTTCCATGATTCGCAACGCATGAACCGTGATTCGCAACGCATGAACCGTGATTCGCAACGCATGAACCGTGATCGCAGGATTGAAATTTAGTCGTTTCAATCACGGCATGTTCATGATCGCTGTGGTCTGCATGACAGCGACGGTGATCGTGATCGCAAACTGAGGCGGAACTATCTGCCTCAACGGATTCACAAGACGAATGGCCCAGCCCATGATGCCACGCGCAGCCCAGGGACATGTGAACCATGGCCATCAGAGTTGCGAGTTTTATCAGAACGGTTTTCATTGTCTTTTCGGTTGAATCTTGATTTGGCTTTAGGGCGCGGAAACTCACACGCTCGTTCCAAGCCGGTGAATATTGTCCTCCAACGGCTCCAAGGTCAAGCCTCGATTTTTTCGCAAATGCTTTCACAACCGGGATTTACACCCGAAAGCAGGGGTTTTTCCGGTTTTGAATGAGTCACATAGTTTAATTGGGGGAGACACTTGTGAAAATCGGTCACTACGAAAACCCGCCGCGTGTGAAAATCGGTCACTACGAAAACCCGCCGCGTTAGCAAGGCCGGGGAAGCGAAGCGACCGACAGGGGAAACCCGCCGCGTTAGCAAGGCCGGGGAAGCGAAGCGACCGACAGGGAAAACCCGCCGCGTTAGCAAGGCCGGGGAAGCGAAGCGACCGACAGATCTGAAACCCCCAGCGTTACTCACTCGCCAAACAGCACAATACGCTGCCACTGAATTCGATCGCGCGTCTTCCCATTCGGCAAGTCGTCAAGCGCCGCGCCCCTCGAATCGAGTCCCGCAATCACATTGTCAAAATACCGGCTCAACGTCACGTTCTTGATCAACTCTCTGTCACGATGCGAAACCGGCGTCAGGAACTCGACGCGCGGATACTCATCCGTGTTCAACCAGTCTGCGTGGCGAACCTTCCAGTCTCCTACGTACAATTTGAACAATGACTCAGGCGATACGATCCTTCGATCCAGAGGAGTTGGTTGCACAGATGAGTCTGTTTCTTGACCCGGTTCAAGACGAAGAGCATCGATTCGGGATCGCAACTTGTTTGAATCGAGCCGCAAGGGTTGTTCGCTGCCAATGAGTGCAACGATCGGCATGTCCGGTGTAAGCTGGCCCCACCAGAGTGTCGTGTTCGGAAACACGCTGGCGAAGCTGTCGGCGATCAACTCAAATTCACCCGGTCCCATCTGATAAAGTGCGAGCCACTGGCAGAAGATTCCGCCGTCGGTAAGCCGTCGCCGCGCTAGCCGGTAGTTTTCGACCGTGTACAGATATCCGGTTTCGCTTTCCCAGGGTACGAACAGATCCGAGACGATGACGTCGTATCGTTTTTCACTGCCGAGCAACAGATGTCGTGCGTCATCGACGACGATTTTCGTTTTGGTGTGATCGACGATGTTGTTGTTCGAACAGCTCAGCATCCGTGTCGCATCGACGACCTCCGGAATTAATTCAACAATCGTAATCGCTTCGACTTCACGGTGCGGAACGGCTCCGGCAGCGGTCATTCCAGTGCCGAGCCCCAGAAACAATGTCTCTCGCGGGCTGTCGTGCATCAACAGGGGCAGATGCGCCTGAAGGTTCTCGCGTGCGCTGCTGGAACCGGTCGATCCGAAACGATAATGCAGATTCTGGCTGACCTTCATCGCACCGGAATTTCGGTTCTGAACGACGTCGACCCAGCCGTAGGGTGAATGCCATCGCTGAAGAATTTTTTCTTTTTCGTGCCCCCATTTGGATTGTACGGGGCTGCGCAAGGCAGCGAACGCGATCAACAAAAACAGAGTGCCGCAAATCAAAGCAGCTGGAAGCCGGAGTTTAGAACCGCTGGTCGCTCCTTTGGACGAGCGAAGGATGAATTGTGGTGAGAGCAGGACCCACGAGCCCGCTACAAAAAATGCGAAGGCCAATGCGACAAACGACGGCCAGAGATCGACAAAAGGCAGGAACAGAAAACTTGCGGCAAGAGAACCGAGTGCGGCCGCGGTTGTGTTTGCCGCCGTTAATCGACCGACTGTTTTCCCGGCACCATCATCCGCAAGGCCGGCTGCCTTCCAGACAAGAGGAAGAATCGCGCCGAGCAACGTGACGGGCGGAATCACGATCAGCGCGACCAAACCGAAGGCGCCGTACAGGTAACTCGAAAACGAATTGCCGTAAACGAAATAGTCCAGCGAAGTACGTTCGACAAATACCAGGACAGATAAAGGAACTGCAATGCTCCCGACAAGTGTCGCTCCAGCGATCAGTGTTCGCGCCTGAAACCAGCGTCCGAGCCAACCGGCAACGGCCGCACCCAGCGCCAGCGAAAACAGGAACACGGCCAGCACCGCGCCGAAAGTATAAGTGCTGTTGTGAAATACCAGAGAAAACGTGCGGACATAGAGCACTTCGAGCGCGAGCGTTCCGAAGCCCGATATCGCGGCAAGAAACAGACAAAACCTAAGCGAAAGGCCGTGTTGCTCGGATTGCGGAACCTCAGCGGCCAGCGCTGAGCCCGTTCGATCGCCGTAAGTCGCCGAACCGCTTTCGCTGTTTGAAGTTCGCGCCAGAACAATCGCCGCGATGCCGCAAACCGCAGAAAGCGCGGCGGCGAGATAGCTGCTGTTACGAACGCCGATCGTGACCAGCAGATAAAACGTCGCGATCATGACTCCCGCCAGCGCACCGGCTGTATTGAGCGCGTAGGCAAACGATACGCGACCGGCGGACGAAACATTTGAACGATCGGTGGCCAGCATTTGAGCCATCATCGGCAACGTTGCACCCAGAGCAGTGGTTGCGGGCAGGAACAACAGAAAACAGAACACGGTCCGTGCAGAGGTTTGCCATGCGAATGAAGGGTCACTCAACCAGGCAGCGACGGCAGGAGTTTCCGAAAGTTTCAAGAGCCACGGAATCAGACAGGCCCAGGCGGCAACCGCCAGTTCGGCGAACCCGTATCCCCGGAGTGGTGTCACGCGGGAAGCAAGCCTTGCCCCGATCAACTGTCCAATCGCCATTCCGGCGAAATAACTAGCAAGGACAACCGCCGCAGCATGAACCGTGTGACCGAACAGCAGCCCGATCTGGCGCGACCACGAAATTTCATAAATCAACGCCGCAGCGCCGGAGATGAAAAAAATGAGAAAGCAGATCGCTGTGTGAAAAAATCCGGGGCGCATGTTGATAAACTTAGAGCATTCGAATCGTCATGGAAAGAAGTCGCAACAGAAAGAAACGCCAATGTGGAATTGTGAAGTCAAAGAGTTAACCAGAAATCGAGTGACTTACTATCGGCCGCTTAGGAACGGCCGCCCGGTTTCTTTTCGCGAAGTTTCGTTGTTGTGGATTGAGAGCAGTGAATTCCGGCAATTTTTTATCGACCTTTTAGCCGGCAGCCCGTTTACCGGTTTTCGCTGGGAGACGCCGCCTGTTTCCGCAGCTTCATTTGATCGAGAGTTCGAGTTTGTTTTGCTCAGTGCGCCAGGGCTGGAGCGACCAGTGGATCAACATGCGTTCGCCAGTCACTTCGCATTTCAATTTGCAAGTGCCGAAGAACCAGGTGGTCGTGAAGAGGACGACGGTCATTCGGCGTCCGGTGCCGTGGCCGACTTCAAAAACCTCAGTGGAGATGCGCATTTGATCGTGCCCTGCCCTGACAGGCCGTTGTCATCTGGTGACATACCCGGCCCGTACGGTCATCTTGCAGCGTTCGTACGACGTGCATCGTCACCACAGCTTCACCGGCTGTGGATAGTGGTTGGACGAGTTCTTCAGGATCGAATCAATGACCATCCGGTCTGGCTGAGCACTGCAGGAATGGGTGTATCGTGGTTACATGTCCGCTTGGATTCACGTCCAAAATACTACGGTTATGCGCCTTACAAGAATCATGATTCCGGTTGTGACGTCTAACTCGTCGGCTGGGTTCGTTTGTGCGCGTTGTTCATGTTCTTCTATCAATTCATGTTTTGTGTACTGTCCACGTTCTATCGAGCAAGGCGATGCTATTGTCGGAGCAATGGTCGTCATGTCGATCTTCTGAATAGCCTTTACAGGCGACAATACTCGCAAATCACAGACCATCGCTAGCACCCGTGGAGCTTTCGAATGATAGTTTCCTATGAGCATCGTTTTCTTTTCACTCACATTCCCAAAACGGGAGGAACGAGCGTTCGCGCCGCAATGGGACCGTACGGCCATGACGCGGCATCGTGTTGGCAGAACCGGATGTTCGGACGGGTTGGGATCGATTCGAATCTGTTATTGGGTAGCTGGCAGTCGTACCAGTACCGCCGACACTCGCGCGCCGACAAGGCTCAGCAGAAAATGCCTGAACGGGTTTTTGACTCGTTGTTCAAATTCTGCTTCGTTCGCAATCCGTTTGAGTTACTGGTGTCGAACTATTGCTCCATCCGCTCGAACCCGGCCGACAAGCGCCATCACGCGGTGGGCACTATGGAGTTTGGGAAATTCGTTGACTATGCGGTTCGCAAGCGGATCGGTTTTCAGCTCAGCATGATTAAAGGCCGTGATGGTCGTGTGCTGATGAATTACGTTGGACGATTCGAGAGGATCGAAGAAGACTTCTTGGAAATCCTACAGCAACTTTGCTTAACGGCGTCGCTTCCACATCTGAATATCAGTGAGCCGAGGGACTTCCGGACGTTCTATGACGAGGTGACGATCGCCAAAGTAAGTCAGGCGTATGCCGAAGACATTGACGCGTTCGGCTATCGTTTTGACAATGCCGCGCCAGTTCACCGAAGCCGGTTGTTGCGGGTTGCCTAGTCGTTTGCTATACCGATGCAAAGGGCCGGTGCAAAGGGCCGGTGCAACCAGCCCGGCCCCGGTCATGGTTGGACTGCAATACCGGAATCGTGGCACCAACAACGTTTCGTGCAGACGCAACATTGACCCTCGTCGCTGCCAGGACCGGATTCGAAAAGAACTCAGCTCGCGCGCACACGGGCAAGGTAGCAGTGATCGATATCGGAATTCCGCGCGAAGTGATTCAACAGGTTCAGCAATCCTGCCCGCTGGAAAATGAATAAGTCCCGAATCCGAACGGATGTTACTCGTCAGTTTCGTCGTCTGATTCCTCGGTTGAATCATTTTCAACATCAGGATCCAACCGCTGAATCGGGTCAGTGGTTTTCAGCAGTCGAAACATATCGCTGTTGGTGGACAGAATCAGACTGGTGTCGCTCGACAGCGAGTTCTTGTACATTTCCAGCCTTTGCAGGAACTCGAAAAATTCCGGATTGCGTGAGTACGCTTCGGCAGTAATTTTGATCACTTCCGCATCAGCCCGCCCGCGAATTTCCGATGCCTGCTGCTTCATTTGGCCTTCGATCTGATCGAGTTCCTTGCGGGTCAGACCCTGAATGCGGTTGCCCTCTTCTTCGGCCTCGGATTGGAATAGACTGGCGACTCGCTCACGTTCGCTTCGCATCCGTTCGAAGACTGTGTCACGAACGCGGTCGTTGTATTTGACCCGCTTGATATGCACGGTGACCAGTTCGATGCCGTAAAGTTCCTGAATATTCTCGCTGGCGGAGGCAAGGATCGCCTGTTCAATTTTTTCGCGACCGGTGTTAACTTTGTCCCGCGACATAGCGGTCCGTTCGAGTTCCTCGGTTTCGTATTCGAGTTTGTCGTCGGTGGTTCGAACGAGATCGATCAGGTTGTTTTTTGCAATGATATTTCGGACTGACGAATCAACAATGTCGTCGAGAATTTTCTGGCCTTTGTTTTCCGAACGGACGTTGGTATAGAAAGTCTCCAGATCGACAATCCGCCAACGTGCCCAGCAGTCGACGAAAATCCGTTTCTTATCGCGGGTTTGCATGTTCTCAGGTTCGCCGTCCCACGGCAACAGGCGGGCTTCGAGCATATTGACCGTTTGTACCAACGGAATCTTAAAGTTCAAACCCGGGCTTTCGACGTATTTAACCGGTTTGCCGAACTGGGTAATCACAACCTGCCTGCCCTCTGGCACGATATACGTTGCCAGATAAAGCACGACACCGACCAGAGTTGAGATGACTAGAGTGGTAAGAATGGCTGATCGTTTCACGGATTCCTCGGCATGGTTTGTTTTGTGTCGCGCAGTGTTGTCGGCTGTCCTGGATACAAGCGACCTACTGCCCTACTGTTGATGCGCCGTTATTGCACTATTTGTTTTTGGTTTACTTGTTTTTGGTTTACTTGTTATTGATTTACTTGTTATTGATTTACTTGTTATTGATTTACTTGTTATTGCGTAGCGGATTGCGTGACTGTCCCGGGTTGAGATCGAGGATCGGCAGGGTTCCGCCCACCGAATCATCGATGATGGTTTTGCTGCCGATGTTGGAGAGAACCTCCTCCATCGCTTCCAAATACAAACGTTGTTTCGTCACTTCCGGCGCCTTCTCGTATTCGGCCAGCTTGGCGTTGAAGGCATTGATGCGTCCCGTGGTCTCCATAACGACGCGCTGCTCGTAACCTTCGGCTTCCGAAATCATCTGGTCCCGCTTGCCGCGCGCTGCAGGGATCTGGCGATTACGTTCACCTTCGGCCTGGTTGACGACGCGTTCCTTGTTCTGACGGGCCTTGTTAACGTCCTGAAAAGCATCTTTGACCGGTTCGGGAGGGGATGTGGTTTGCATCTTGACTGTGATAACGCTCACTCCCGCATCGAACTGGTCGAGCATTGCCTGGATTTCAATTTTCGCATCAGCGGCAATTTCCTCGCGGCCCATCGTCAGGACCGAATCGACGCTGCGATCACCGACTAGTTTTCGCATCACGGTTTCCGAAACATCACTGATGGTGTCGGGAATCGAAGGGTTGACGTCATTCGTGTCGATCGACGATTTCAAATTCCAGAATTCACTGCCCGCGCCGCCAAGATTGAACAGCGATTTGTAAGCGTCCGCGATCTGGTACTGAACAATCCACTCGACATGAGCCAGATTCAAGTCGCCGGTCAGCATGTCGGCAACGTCGTCAGTCGTTTCATTGCGAGGTGCGTATTGGGTGACGCGGCCTGCTGCTTTGGTTTGAAAGCCGAACTCGATCGTTTGAATGCTGCGAATGGGAACCGTGTAGACCTTCTCGATCGGCCACGGATATTTCAGCTGCAGGCCGGGTTCAACCGTGCGAACATGTTCACCAAAACGAAGCACGATTCCCTGATCACTCGCATCCACCCGATACATCATCGACCAGCCGAGCAACAGGAGTCCTCCGATCGCACCGATCAGGGCCGAACCATAAAGCCAGCGGCGCACCTGCTGCGGATCAGGCCCGCCTCGCCGTCGCCGTCGTTCAAAAAATTCTTCAAGTTCCATTTTGTTTTCAGGCTGTGTTTACCCAGCACTGTTTTTGCGGTTACGTTATTCGCGAGAGTCGTTGTTCAGCGCGAGAGTCGTTGTTCATCGCGAGAGCCGTTGTTCAGCGCGAGAGTCGTTGTTCATCGCGAGAGTCGTTGTTCAGGTCGAAGATCGGACGCGAGCGAAAAGTTGATTGTTCTCCGGGCGAACGTCGTCTCTGATCATCTTCGATAGTTCTGATTCGCCGGCTGCATTGAATTATTCGTTCAAAAACCGGCGGGTCAAAATGCCGCAGTTCCCCGGAGGGGCAGATGTCATCGGATTTGCGGCGTGAATTAGGCTCCAAGGCCGGATTCGATCGCACCCGGGCGTATCTTTTTCATCGGCCGGGCGAGTTGGTCGGCTGGATCGGATCGTGGTTGGACAAACCGGAAAGAGAGTTGCCTGACGTGATAACCGGGTTATTCGCAGGAGCAGGAAGAACCGGCGGAAGGGGTTGAAGTGGTCATTTCGAATGCCGCTTCAGCAGGATTGTGAATCCGGACGATCCTGAGCTACGGCGACTCAGGCGGATCGTTTTCAAAGTCTTTCCATTTCATCGCGCGTTCGAGTGGTTCGATCCGCAGCACGACTTCGCCGTTTTGAAAGATGCGGACGGTGCCGCTGGACTGGCTGACGACAACCGCGATCGAGCTGGTTGTCTTGCTGATCGCGGCACCGGCGAAATGCCTGGATCCGAGTCCGGTGGTCATCGTGACTTCAACAGGCGACGTATCGACCAACCGGCAGCTTGCCTCAACTGTGCCATCGGACGCTACGATAAACATGCCATCCAGCTGCGCGATTTCCTTGATCCCTTCACGGACGCGAAAGTCGGAAAGATTGCGCTCCTTGCGGGTGTAGCCTTTGACAAAGTCGAATCCGGCCGGCCGGCTTTCTTCACTGACTTTGCGATGATCACCGACGACGAACATCGTCCCGATCGGTTTGCCTTCGCGTCCGTCGCGCCCGATTCGAACAGCGAGATCAACCACCAGTCGGAGTGTGTCGAGCGGAACTTTCGTTTTCAGTTTCTTCAAATCGCGGGCGGTCAGTCGTCCCAGTCGTTCGGTCAGCCGGACGACGCTGATCGAGTCGACATTCACGGTGTCGAAGCCGCTGTAAACGGCTACGACGGTCGATCCGGGCAACAGTGTTTCTGCGGCGACGTTGGCTAGAACGGCCTGGGTCAGTTGATCCTGAACGGAGGCGGCAGGGACCTCGAGATAGTGAGCCGTCAGTCCGGCCTCGCGCGCTGATTCGGCAACTTTTTCACTCGGCGTAGCGATCAGGAGGCTGCCCGGGTTGGAGGCCGATTTCTTCTTGAGACGGGCCCAGTCAACTTCAACTTCCAACAGAACCAGGACTGCATCTGCCTGGGAAGTCCTGGCCAATCGGGAAGCGGCCCCTACGAAAGAGAACAGATCAGTTGTCTGGCTGTCGGAAAGATTCATCGCATCCCTGAATCGTCATGTTGTTTTGCGACACCCGGATCATCGCTGGCAGACTAAATTTATTACGGCGCAGGGATTCAATCAACCCGGGCCATTGGAAAGCGACGAATCTGAAACGATGCCGGGAAATAGGGATCAACTGACTCCTGCGCGAATACGATCGATTTAGCGATCGCATTATTCTCCGCTCCTAGCGCCGAAATGCGCCGTTGGAACGTGCGCTGGCGGATGGCGAACTGGATCCCGACAACGCACCGGTCGACGGAAGTTCCGCGACCATTTCAGCCGGATCGGATTCCTGAGTACGATCCTGGCCTAGTACTGAGTTGACGTACTGTTGCCATGCCTGGACGTTTTTCCCTTTGTTTTCGCCTGTAACTCTGGCCAATGACTCAGTCGCTCGAAGCTGGATTGCCGGATTGCGATCGTCCAACGCCATCGAAAGCGCGCGAACAGTCTGCTGCCCCGGAAAATCGCCAATCGCGCGGATCGCGGCCGCCCGTACGTCCTCATCGGTATCACTGCCGATTATTTCCTGAAGTCGCGGAACGGCAACTTGACCGGGTAGTCGCCCCCAAGCTTGAACCGCTTCGATTCTAACATCGGAAACGTGGTCGCTTGATGCATCCGCGAGCCCTTGAATCGAGGTCGGACAGTTCAGCTCGCCCAGCAGTTTTACAGCGTGCAAACGCATCAACAGAACCGGATCGCGGTTGACTATTTCTGTTAACTGCCTTGCGACAGGTTCCTGCTGATCGATGGCGCTGTTTTTTACCGAGTTGACTCCGTCGTTCAGCTGGCGCTTTCTGGAGAACAAGGTGTCGGCAATCTTTTCTTCGGCCGCCCACTGGTCGCGGACCCAGGGTGCGTACTGGCCTGTTCTCCAGAACATTCCTTCCGCACATCCTGGACAGATACAAAGCAAAGCTGCAGCCAGAAGCACGGTAGACGACAGGTATCGACTTGAAGATTGAATAGTTGAATTGGAATCGCTATCCATCGTGCGGTTCCTGTTTCCTGCAGGTTAGTTGAGCCGGTTAGCGCCTGGGTTGGTCTAACGCGCGGCTCGGGACTGTAGCAAATCGCTCTGGTGGCAGACAGGTCAGCAGCATCGCCGGCAAATGACGCAGCTAGCGGTCCGAAAAGTTCCGTTTTCCAAGTGGCGGCAGTGACCATTGAAACACACACGTCTCAAGTTGATTCTCAAAACGACAAAGGAACGTTCGCCAACAGCCATTGCAGGGCGACCTTGCATAAACGAGCGCGCAAAAAAGACGTCTCGTGAGGATCAGTCCCGAGACGCCTGACGTAGCCAATCAAATAGATTGACTTGCCACTGGATTCATCGTGAGCTGTTAGCCCGGCAACTCCTGTCCGGGACTCGCTGGTTGAGCTTCGATGTTAGGAGTCGTTGCGTTACGGCGACCGGGCTTGTCTTCGTCGTAGTATTTGTTGCCCTGGCCATTCCCGTATCCGTACCCGTAACCGTACCCGTTGTATGCATAGCCTGCACGATAGGCACCATATGTGTACTGGCTGCCGTAACCCGTTTGGGCACCGACACCGTTGACGACCAGTCCGAATACATGCGTTCCCAGATTTCGAAGAATGTCGGTGGCACGCTCAGCACTCACACGAACGTTTTTCTTAATCCGTAGCGTGAGAATTACACCGTCAACGCGGGCTGCGATGGGACAAGGGTCGGTGACCGCCAGAAGTGGCGGCGTGTCGATCACAACAAAGTCAAATTCTTCCCGCATCTCGTCAATTAGTTCTTTTACCTGCGGCGACGTACTCAGCTCTGCCGGGTTCTGCGGTTTGGCACCGCACGGCATGACCGAGAGTCCTTCAATTTCGTCACAGTTGAAGATGACGTCCCGCCAGTTTGACATCCCGCTCAAGACGGTTGCGAATCCCTCGTTGGAGGTCACACCGAATGTCACGTGCTGTCGCGGGCGTCGCATATCCGCATCCACCAACAGCACCCGTTTGCCTGACTGGGCAATCGAAACTGTAAGGTTGGACGCGAGGGTTGATTTACCATCACCCGGCGTCGGGCTGGTGACTTGAATCACCTGATGAGCCTGGCCCTGAGTGTTGAAGTACAGGGCGGTCCGAACTGCCCGGAAAGCCTCGGATACCTGTGACTTCGGTCGATGATAACAGCAGACAATCGGATCGATGTCGGAGTTTTCGACAACGTACCGTTTGCTCTGGCTGATCACGGGAATGTGACCGATCAGCGGCAAATTCAACTGCTTCATGATCTCGTCAGGATTGTGGAATGTTTTGTCCGCGATTTCGACAAGACAGCCAAGTCCGAACCCGGCAAGGAGTCCGAGCAATCCGCCGATTGGCAGGACAATGTGTAATTCCGGCCAGACAACATCACCTTTGGAGGCGTCCATCAGAACCTGAAAGTTGAAACCTTCCTGTGCACGCACGTTGTCAAGGCGGCCCGAGGAATCAATCTCAACAATTTTCCGGTGAGTCTCTTTTACCAGGCTTTCAATGTACTCGCGATCGTGCTCAACACGTTCGATTTGCTGCTGGACGGTTGTTAGCCTTCTGGCTTCGGTAAGGTGTTCCTCGTACAACTCCTGATCTGCCTGAATTTTCGTTTGAAGCACAAGCATCTTCGGGCCAATCGAAGCAACTAATCGACGAAGCACTTCGTTATCAGGAATACCTCCGGTAGTCTGGTCACTGACTTCGTTTGTGAGTTCGAACAGATATTTCTTCCAACCGTCAACCTGTTTGGCGATCGCAATCATTGTCGGGTTACCGGGTCCAAGCCTCTCAATGAGTGTCAGATACTGGGTTTCAAGTTCCTGGATTCGTCGTTTGATGTGTTCCGTATTGCGAACTTTGATGTCGGCAATTTCAGTCGATTGTGTACTTAACACACCATCCTGGTTGAATTGCCAGACCAGGTCTCGACACGCCTCAGCATCGCGTCCAAGAGCTTCCTCGCTCAATTCCTTTCGGCGCAGGTGGGTATTAAATTCATCCTTTGCGGTTTCCAGTTCTTTGAGCAGGTTGCTGACCATGATCTGGTGGATGTTTCGTCCTGCAGGGTCAATCCTGGTGCCATTGTTCATCGAAACAAGAACTTCAAGCTCCTGGTCTTTCTTGGCATAATCGGCTTCGAATTCCCGGCGAACATCGGTCAAGAGTACGATGTATTTCTGATACTCATCGCGGTACTGATCATCAAGGTTTTCTTTGTAGGTCCGGATGATGTTGTTGAGAATCGTCTTCGCATCTTCTTTTTCGCGTGAATTGTATTTCATGACGTAAATGAAATGTTCCTCCGGATCGGGAACAACCACCATGTTGTCCAATACGTCCTGAACGACATCTTCCTCCACCAGCTCCTCGAATGACTTGAGTGTGTAAAGCCGGAATTTTTCGAGACAGCTCTGCACAATATTCGGCTGAGCGATAAACCGGTCATGCCGGTAGCTCAACAGCTCCGAGCCCGGTGCAAATCTTTTGGAGCCGGAGAAATCCATCATCAACGGATCCTTGGGCTCGATCTTGACCCGGGCCTCGCTCCGGTAGATCGTATCCGTTTGTGCATAGTAGAGACCTGCAAGGCCAAGACCGGTAATCAGCCCGAGAAATACAAGCCATTTGCGACGATTAAGTACGCCCCAGAAGTCGAACTTTTCTTCTTCCGGGTCGCTGCCGCCAAGTTGGCCCAGCACAAACGGGGCCTGCGGTTGTAATTGATTTTGTTGTTGTCTAGATAGCGCTTCCACAGTTGATCCTCCAGTAGCAAAATAAGATTGGAAACGTTGCGAACGGACAGCGCCGTTCTTGATGAGACTTTTCCAGTTGTAGGTTCTCCAATATACCAGCAGGAGAACGAGACTCAACTCATTCTTGTTCGTTATTTACCGGACAAAAGTGTGCTAATTTGCTGAATTCCTTTGTAACACGAATGTTGCGTTTTATCGTTGAGTCTTTCTGTATGGCTGGTCCTCGTTGTTCAGCCGCCATGGGAGACGATTTCGGTTGTATTGATTGGGAGATGCCTGTTCACACGGGATTTTGCCAGCATTGATCTGAACTACTAGCGGTTCACAGACGGATTGTTACGATCTGGGCATGTCAAACAAAACGCCCATGATGCGCCAATATGATGCTGCCAAAAAAGCATGCGGAGACGCTCTGCTGCTGTTCCGGATGGGGGACTTCTACGAGTTGTTCCATGAGGACGCAAAAATCGCATCTCGCGAACTCGGCCTGACTCTGACCAGCCGCGACAAGAGCAACACCGTTCCAATGGCTGGATTTCCCCACCATCAGCTGGACAGTTATCTTGCCAGGTTGATCGCAGCCGGTCGGCGGGTTGCGGTGTGCGAACAGGTCGAGGATCCGAAAACGGCCAAGGGGCTTGTTAAACGTGAAGTCACACAACTGGTCACGCCGGGCACGGTTACCGATCAAGCCCTGATGGACCCGGCAGTCTGTAACTACCTGGTTGCTGTTTCCACTCAAGGCAATTTGAAAGTCCGCCGGAAAAAAAACGGAACAAAGCGAGATCCGGAATCAAGCAAAACGTCTGCCGAAAATGAACCGGTCGGCATTGCCTGGGCGGAGATTTCATCCGGGCGGTTCTTTGTCACAGCGGTACGGCGCGCTGCGGTTCCTGATTTACTTGCCCGGATCGGAGCGCGGGAGATTCTCGTTTCTGAGACCAGCAGCGTTGAGTTGCCGGATGAAGACGTGATGATCACCCGCCGACCTGCCTGGTGTTTCGCGCAGGATGCGGCGACCAGAATTTTAAAGGAACAGTTCAACGTTGCGACGCTGGAAGGCTTCGGAATCGAATCGTTCGGCGACGTTGCCGTGTCGGCAGCCGGAGCGGTGATCGAGTACCTGCGCGAAACTCATCGCGGATCACTTGAGCATATCGATCGCGTGCAGCCGTTTCGCCAGAGCAAGTATGTCGAAATCGACTCGGCCAGCTGGCGTTCGCTGGAGATCAACCGCACGATCCGCAGCGGACAACGCGAGGGGTCGTTGCTTGGCGTGATCGATCGCTGCGAGACGCCAATGGGTAGCAGGATGCTTGCCGGCTGGCTGGCCAATCCGTTGACTTCGCGCGAACAAATTGAACAACGCCACGATGCGATCGAGGAAATTGCCGGTGACCGGAAACTACAATCCGGACTGAAAGAAGGGCTCGGCAGCGTTTATGACATGCAACGGCTGATTGCGCGTGTCGTCACGGCACGGACCAGCCCGCGTGATATGCTCGCCATCAGCAAAACCCTCGCAGCGCTGCCGGCGATCAAGGCAAAGCTTGCAGGACGGAAAAGCACGATGCTTTCGCAGCTGGAATCGGACCTCGACCTCTGTCCTGAGCTTCGCGCCGAACTGGAGTCAGCACTGGTTGATCCGGCGCCGACGACGGCGCGCGACGGCAACTTCCTTCAACCGGGCTACGACAAACAGCTCGACTCGCTGCGGGAACTTGCCTCGGGCGGCAAGCAGTGGATTGCAAACTACCAGCAGAAAATTTGCGACGATACCGGAATCAAAGGAATGAAGGTCGGATTCAACAAAGTCTTCGGCTACTACCTGGAAGTCACACAGTCCAACCGCGACAAAGTTCCTGATGACTTCATCCGCAAACAGACATTGAAAAACGCGGAACGATTTATCACGCCCGAATTGAAAGAGTACGAGGAAAAAGTTCTCTCGGCTGAATCACGGGCGCAGGAACGCGAACTGGCTTTGTTTGAACAACTGCGCGAGCTCGTCCGGGCTCACACATCGCGATTGAAACTGAACTCAACGATTCTCGCCACACTGGATACGTTGACCGGACTGGCCAAACTGGCGGTCGAGCAATCGTACTGCCGTCCGGTGATGCAGGACGACACCGGACTGGAGATTATCGAAGGCCGGCATCCGGTTCTTGATGTGGTTCAGCCGTTAGGCGCATTTATTCCTAATGACACGGCGCTTGGGCAGCCGGGCGGTTCAGCCGAAGGCGGGAACGCCGGATTTCTGCACCTGATTACCGGCCCGAATATGGCGGGCAAGAGTACGTACATCCGGCAGGTCGCGCTGATCACGTTGCTGGCTCAGGCCGGTAGTTTCGTGCCGGCCGGGAGTGCGCGGATCGGAATCGTTGACAAGATTTTTGCGAGGGTTGGAGCGAGCGATGAACTGTCGCGTGGTCAGAGTACCTTCATGGTCGAAATGACTGAGACCGCGCGGATCCTGAATACGGCCACGCAACGTTCGCTGGTGATCCTCGACGAAATCGGGCGCGGCACAAGCACCTACGACGGCGTTTCGCTTGCCTGGTCGATTGTGGAATACCTGCACGACCGCCTCGAGTGTCGATGTCTGTTTGCGACGCACTACCACGAGTTGACGGGTCTGGAGGAAACTCACCCGGGCGTTCGCAACTTCAACGTCTCGGTTCAGGAGTGGGACGAGAAGATAGTCTTTTTGCACAAGATCGTCCCGGGCAGCGCGGACAAGAGCTACGGAATTCACGTCGCACGGCTGGCAGGAGTTCCCTCATCGGTCAATGCGCGGGCCGAGCAGATTCTCCAGCGGCTGGAAAAAGATGCGGACGTCGAAACGAGCCGCGATGCGATGATGTCCGCACCCGCTCACCCTTCCCTGAACGCAGGCGGCGAGATTCAGTTGACCTTGTTCGGTTCGGTGCATCATCCGTTAGTGGACAAAGTCAAGGCGCTTGAGCCGGATCAGATGTCACCCATGGCTGCGCTGGAAATCCTGCAGAACTGGAAGAGCGAACTTGAGTAAGAAAAGGAGGGTTAAGAGTCGGAGGGTTCAGAGTCGGAGGGTTCAGGATTAAAGGGCTCAGGGATGAATGGCACTTAAAGTACGTAAGCTCCGGTGCATCGGCAGGTTACGTTCATCTTGACGAACAGGGGCCTCACCTGCGAACGAGAGGTTGGAATTTCGTCGTTGCAATCCCTCGGGCAAGGAGGCCCCATGATCCGTCCGTACGGCACACTGCGTCAACGCGTCCGCGAAGCACGCAAATCTGATGGCCTGTTCTTTGCGTCTTTGATCTCTCAAGAAACTATAGAGAACTCATTCGGAGATGCAAAGGCGACACTCGACTCGGCGCAAATCTACACGACTGCTGTCACGGTCTGGGTATTTCTTTCGCAAGTCATGAGCATCCACCATGGCTGCATTTCTGCTGTTGCCAAACTGATTGCATGGCGAGTCTGCAGAGGGCAGAGTTCCTGCTCAGCGGCAACGGGAGCGTACTGCATCGCTCGTGACAAACTCGACGAACCATCCATGCAGCGACTCGTCACGGAAAGCGGCAAGGCGATCGACTCTCAGGCCCCGGACGAATGGCGATGGAAAGGACTCCGAGTTGTCGTTGCCGACGGAGCAACGGTCACCATGGCCGACACAGCGGAGAATCAAAAAGCATATCCTCAGGTAGGTGCTCAAAAGCCCGGCTGCGGCTTCCCGATCATGCGCGTCCTGGTGCTGTTCGCGCTTTCGACGGGCGTGGTGTTGGAGACGGCTTTGGGAAAGTATCAGGGGAAGTTGACGCACGAGGTCAGCCTGTTTCGAACCATCGACACAATCATCGGTTCAGGCGACGTTTTTCTGGCCGATCGTGCTTTTGCGGGCTGGTTTGAGATGGCCCGCATGGAGCGGCAAGGAGCCCATTATATCTTGCGAATGCACCAGATGCGGAAGGCAGATTTCCGTACGGGCATTCGCTATGGCAAAGACGATCATGCGATTCGAATCGACAAGCCGGACCGTCCAAAATGGATGAGCGAGCAAGAGTACGAATCGTACCCCGACTTCATCGTGGTGCGCGAGATAAAAATACGTGTGACTCAAAAGGGATTTCGCACCCGGGAAATAGTTGTTCACACTTCGCTTGACGACGATATCGAGTACAGCAAGGACGAAATCGGGTTGCTGTTTCGGCGCCGTTGGCAAGCGGAGCTAAACTTACGATCACTCAAAACGGTGATGCAGATGGAGCACCTGCGTTGCAAGGAGCCTCATCGAGTTCGAAACGAATTGCGGGCCCACCTGCTGGCCTACAATCTGGTGCGCCAAACGATGGCAGAGGCGGCGATTGGAGCAGACGTGCTGCCCTGTCAAATCAGCTTCAAGTCAACGCTCAACGCCTTGTCAGAAACGCTTCCAATACTGGTCGTTTTGGCGGACATTGACCAACTCTGCGAAACGCTGCTGGGGTGTTGTCGACAACACCAAGTTGGCAATCGACCAGATCGCTACGAGCCCAGAGTCAAGAAGCGAAGGGCAAAGAGCTACCCATGGATGACAAAACCAAGAAAGCAATATCGACTCGGTGAACACAAAGGGAAGTGAGCTTTAAGTGCCATTCGGCTCAGGGATCAAATCTGAGTCTGTATTCCGATGTAACGTGTCCGATGGCTTTTGCCGCTTGAGAGCCGGCGAGTACTGACTTACTGAACCCTGAACCCTGAACTCTTCTTTTTCCTGAACCCTCCTTTTCTTCTTCTTCAAAAATTGGAGTTGACCGTAAGCCGGGTTTTGTCCGCATTGCTGCGTGACGATCATTTATCTAGGCCGGCCATTGCTGGCCGGCTCGAGCAACCTACCCGAAAGTCATAGCGCGACGGACCGCCACTGCTTTCTGCTTGGTCTTGCTCCGGATGGGGTTTACCAGGCCGCACGAGTCACCCCGCGCGCCGGTGAGCTCTTACCTCACCATTTCACCCTTACCACGCCAGGCGAACCTGCGTTCGGCGGTTTACTTTCTGTGGCACTTTCCCTGACCTCACGGCCGGTCGGCGTTACCGACCATCCTGTCCTATAGAGCCCGGACTTTCCTCCCGCTACAGTCGAAACTGTAAACCGGCGATCGCCTGCTCAACTCCTCAGACGTATTGTAGGTGAAACGGCTCGCGAGGTTCACCGGAGAAGAGGAAATGATACCAACGCTACGAACTTGCACCAGTGGATCCAAGCCAGCTGATCGCGATACCGGAATTGACTCGAAAGAACCTACTTCAGCCCTGTCGCGCCGGAAAGTGTGCCAAGAATCTGATCGATCGGCGAGTTGGACTTTGCACGGATGTTGATCGTATCACCGGGATGTAATGCGTAGTCCTGTTCCATTTTGACTGCTTTTTCGCGTGCAACGTAGTCAACCGGCAATCGCAATGGCTGGTATTCGCCGTCGACTTTGCGAATGAGTTCAATTTCCATTCCGCGAAAGTGTTTCGACGCACCGGCCGAATCCAATGCTGTTTGAACGGTCGTTGGCTGAGTCGGATCGGTGTTCAGCACTCCACGGAACGGTTTGATTTTCTTGACACTATGCATCGCAACGGTATATCCGCCATTACCTGCTCCAGCCGGGCCGGCGGCAGGTGTCTGGCTTGACGAAAACGAATTGAGCGACTGACAGCCGCTGCCGACGACCAGCAATGACGCAACCAGCAATGACGCCAGGCCCTTCAATTGGACGGGAGTCGTATTGGTTTTCATCGTTTCTTCCTTGATTGAAATGCCGGGCAAGCTGAGTTTGAACCCGCGAGATTTCTCCGACCCGCAAACTTTGCCTGCTTTACCGGGTTGATACAATCGGCATCGGACGTTCCGGAGACAAGCTTTAACAAAATGATCCGGAATCAACGTTTTGCCAGCGTTGTCTGCCAGCAATCGAGCTTAGGATGCGTACGTCGACAGATTGATGCACTTCGCGAAATCCTCTTTACCTAACAGAGAAACTGCACCTGATGTCTAAGTGGGCAGGAAAAGTAGTGGTTGTAACCGGAGGCTCCGACGGGCTGGGCGCGGCGATTGTCGGGGCATTCGCAAACGAGAGAGCCCATGTCGTTATTCTGGCCCGCAATTCTCAGCGCAATTCCGATGTGGTCCACGACTTTACGGCGCGCGGTAAACTTGTTACCGCAATTGAAACGGACGTGACAAGCGATGGCAGCGTTAACCGCGCTGTGGAGCAGATTATTTCTGAGCGCGGACAAATCGATGTCTGGGTTAACAATGTCGGCAAATCAACCCGCGCAGGCGTCTTCGACGCAACGGTCGAGGACTATGCCGAGCTAATGGAGTTGAATTTCTACACCGCAGTTCGCTGTAGTCGCGCCGTGATGAGTGAACTGGAGGATTCGGGCGGCCATCTGGTGAACATCGGATCGCTCGCAGGGCGAACGGCCTGGCCGCTGGTCGCGCCCTATTCCACATCGAAGCATGCGCTTTCTGTGTTCACCGACCAACTCCGACTCGAAGCGCCGCGCGGCGTGCATGTTCTGCTGGTCAGCCCCGGTCCTGTCATTCGCAACGATGATCCGCTTCAGCAACACGATCGCTATGAGCATTTGTCAGAAGGCCTTCCAGCCGGAGCGACTCGTCCAGGTGCCGGAGCGCCGGTCAAAGGAATTCGCCCCGAAGACGTTGCGCAAAAGATTCTCCGCGCGTGTGAGTCTCGAAAACGAGAGTTGATCATTCCCTGGCATGCACGGCTGTTGTTTATCGCCTCACGTATCTCGACGAGACTCGGTGACTGGTTGATTCGACGTTCGCGCAAAAACTGACCCGGGGAATCCATGACAGCCGGGATCAGCGCTTCATCATTTTTGAACCAGGCATCGGGATCAGCGCGTGCAACCCGGGCTGCGCAGCAGGCATGGTCGATGCGACTCCCTCAGCATCGAGGACATGGGCAACATATCGTTTCGCGACCACCAACGCCGCATAAGCGCAGGCTGAGATTCCGATGAACAAGATGCATTCCGTCTGATTGCAGCAAACCGTGATGGCGCTGAAAAACAGAGTGACGCAGACAAACAGGGATCCGACCAAACCCATCGGACAGATGAAGCAGATGAAGCAGATGAAGCAGATGAATGCAATACGATGGAACGGCTGGCGAATCGGGTTTTGACACAACGATTGGATTGCGAATCGCCACGAAAACAATCCGGATAACCGGCCTGGACCGACCGGTGCCTCAAAAAACCACCGCGGTTGAGCAATCGGTTCGTGACTGCGAGAATCAGTCGAACGATTGTTTTGTCGATCGTTTCAAAGCACCGAACAACCAATTATTAACAGTCGCAACATTCGAAGGGCTCTAGATGTCAGCGTTCCCCGAGGTCGAGTCGATCAAATACGAAGGGCCCGAATCATCCAACCCGCTTGCTTTCCGCTGGTACAACGCGGAAGAAGTTGTCGAAGGCCGGACGATGCGCGAGCACCTCCGGTTCAGTGTTGTCTACTGGCACACGTTTCGCGCCGGCGGCGCCGATCCGTTTGGAGTACCGACACTCTGTCGCCCCTGGGATGACGGTAGCGAATCTCTTGATAATGCAATCGCCCGTGTCAAAGTCGCATTTGAATTCATGGAGAAACTGGGCGCTCCGTTTTATGCATTCCACGATCGCGATGTGGCTCCGGAGGGCGTGTCGATCGTCGAGTCCAATGATAATCTCGACACGATTGCGGATGTGCTGGAGCAGGAACAGCAGCGTACGGGCATTAGCTTGTTATGGGGAACCGCGAATCTGTTCAGCAATCCACGGTTCATGCACGGAGCTGCGACCAGCTCCAACGCGGAGGTCTACGCCTTCGCCGCTGCGCAGGTGAAAAAGGCGATGGAGATTACGGTGCGACTCGGCGGCGAGAACTATGTGTTCTGGGGCGGGCGTGAAGGCTACATGAATCTTTACAACACCGACATCAAACGCGAGATGGATAATCTCGGCCGGTTCCTGAATATGGCGGTCGAATACGCGGACAAGATCGGGTTCAAAGGGAACTTCTTGATCGAGCCGAAACCGAAAGAGCCAACCAAGCACCAATACGACAGTGACGCGGCGGCCTGTATCAATTTTCTCCGTGCGTACGGGTTGATGGACCGTTTTAAGCTAAACATCGAGACGAACCACGCAACGCTCGCGGGTCATTCGATGATGCATGAACTTGACTATGCCGGCGCGCAGGGTTGCCTCGGTTCGATCGATGCCAACACCGGCGACATGCTGCTGGGCTGGGACACCGATCAGTTTCCGACTGACATTTATCTGACCACGCGAACGATGTTGGTACTGTTGAAATACGGCGGTCTCGGATCGGGTGGAGTGAACTTCGACGCCAAGGTACGGCGCGAGAGCATCGATCCGGTCGATCTGTTTCACGCTCATATCGGCGGAATGGACTCATTCGCGCGCGGTTTAAAGATCGCCGCAGCGATTCGCGCCGATGGCGGACTGGACGATTTTCTCGGCACCCGTTACGGCAGCTGGAATACCGGTCTTGGCGCAGAAATTGAATCTGGCAAACACAACTTTGAATCGCTGTCCCGGATCATAGCGGAAAAAGGAGACGCCGGGCCGAATATCAGCGGCCGGCAGGAGTTTCTTGAGAACTACATCAACCGGTTTGTTTAGATGCAAGTATGTCCCTTCTGCCGGAAGGACGTGAATCACCAGAGAGTTCGGCGTTCGGAAAAAGAGCGTGAGGGATAACGAATCGCAGAGTCTATTGCAGCGTTCCGCCCGGCAAGCGGGACGTACAGGTAAGCGGAATCAACTACGATTTACGAATCGATTGCGCCCAGGCAACCCGACCCTGCCGCCGCAGTACAGCCGAAACAATGCCGGCCCGTAACGATTGTTCGCAGTCCGAGACTACTCGCCGAAAAGTCGCGGATATGTGCGGGCAAGCCGGCGGATGTCGCAAGATTCAGCATCTGATTAAAATCGCAATCAAACAGGCGCCCGTCCCATCCGACTGAAATCATCTTCCGGCACATGACGCCTTCAGCCGCCGCAGGATTAAATGCCTCAATCAGTTTTTGCAGATACGAATCGTACTCTTCTGTCTCAAGCAAATGATCGAGGTACCGGCTGATCGGCATGTTCGTGATCGTGAATAAACGGTTGAACGAAATTCCGTATTCCCGTTGCAACACTTCGCGATATCGGGATTCGAGTCCGGCCTGGTCCGGAGGTAGCGACGGCCCGACCGGATTGTAGACCAGTGTCAGCTGCAGCTTCGAATCTTCACGCCCGTAACCAAGCTCGTTCAGTCGTTTCAATGCCGCGATCGATTTCCTGAAACTTCCGTCACCGCGCTGGGAGTCGGCATTCTCCTCCAGATAACAGGGGAGCGACGCGACGATCTCGACAGAGTTCGCAGCAAGAAACCCGGGGAGGTCGTCAAAGCCATTGGCCATCAGAATCGTCAGGTTGCACCGATCGATCACATGGCAACCTCGAGCTCGGGCCTGTTCGACAAAGTAGCGGAATCCCGGGTTCATCTCCGGCGCGCCGCCCGTCAGATCGACCAGTTGAATTCCGCCGGTGTCGATCGCTGCCAGACAATGATCGATCGTCTCGCGCGACATGTTTTCGTGTTTGCGGTCCGGACCGGCATCAACGTGGCAGTGTTCGCACGTCATGTTGCAAAGCCTGCCGACATTGACTTGAAGGATCTCAACGCCGTCAGCAACCAGGGCGTTCAAGCCGTGCTGTTCCAGCGTTTCGTCAAATCTTGCAAAACTTCCGCGCTGTTGAAGTATTTCGACCTGTTTTTCAGCTGCCGCCAGTTCCGAGCCGCGACGTTTCAACGTGAGTACGGGTAGTTTATTCAACGGGTACTTTCAGAAAGGGCAGGAAGCGTCGCGGGAATCAACAGAGTTTTTGCGATGACCATCGCAATGGACTAACTTCAGCAGGAATCGCCGGGTGGTTCTCCTGCTGACCCGCTTGCAGCGGATTCCACTGATTCACCTCCTCCGCAGCACGCGCCTGCCGCCGCAACCGTCAGCTTGTACTGTTTGCCTTTGGTTTCACGCGGGTCGCGGAGACGGTGTCGAGTGCAGTCAAACAGGGGTGCACCTTCGGGCGGGACTTCTTTGACGGGCAGTACTTCAATGAACGAATCTCCATAGTCGCCTCCGGTCAGCTGACGGAATGTCCGGTCGCAAACCGCTGTTCGCTGTCCGCGTACATAAAGATGTCCTTCGTCGTCAAACGCTTTTTCGAAAGGACCGCGATAGATGACCGCCTTATTGGTTTCGACGCAAACCGTTCCGAGTGGTTTGGTGGCGAGCACGGTCACCGAGCGGAACTCGATACCTTCCACGGTCTGCCACGGTTCTTCCTGCCGTTTGTCAATCGTGACGGCTCCGAATCCGGCACCTGCAAATTCGTCAACAAATCGATCTTCGCGCCACGCGCCTGAAAGACAGCCCGACCACAAAACACCGTCTGCTTTTAAATGATCGGGTACGTCTTCGTCACAGACGATGTCGCTGATCGCAGCGCGACCGCCCGGCTTGAGAACGCGGAAGATCTCGGCAAACAACTGTTGCCGGTCCTGATCGCGAACCAGGTTCAGGACGCAGTTTGAGACGACGCAGTCCACGCTGTTGTCAGCGATCATCGGTCGCTCGCGACGAATCAGCTCGGGCAGTTCAATGATCGCCAGGGCATCTTCCGGCGAGGAGGTTGTTCTTTGTGAGAGTTCTTTGGCGAGCTGGTCCAGGTCAATCGCCAGATCCTGAATCCGTCCGCAACGAAACGTCACGTTTTCGAAGCCGATTTTTCTGGCGATGCCCTGCTGATGTGAGCGCGCGAGTTCGAGCATGTCCGGATTGAAATCCACACCGATCACCTGTCCCTCGGCGCCCACTTGCTGGGAAATGATATAGCAAAGCTTGCCGCCACCTGATCCGAGGTCGACTACCGTGTCACCGGGCCGTACGTAAGGCGACGGATCTCCGCAGCCGTAATCTCGCTCGATGATTTCGTCAGGAATGACATCCAGGTATTGCTGGTCGTAGACCACCGGACAACAAAGTGCCGGTTCCATTTCGCGGGACGCTGCGGAGTATCGGTCTTTGACGCACTGGTCTGTGTTTCCCGATTCAACGTCAGCCTTAGCGGTTTCCATTGGCGATTGTCCCGCACCGTCTGAAATCGATGAGCTCATAGGTATCCTGTTTTGCTGGTTCTTGCGATCAAGTGACGAGATTATTGTCCATCGACGCCCGCGCGTAAATCACAAACGGAGTTCAAGAAGCTGGTCAGCAGCCATGCCAGTTCCGTTGTGCGTTTTAGTACATTCGGAGTTGAGCCAGTGACATCCCAAACGGCAACCATTGATGGGCGGCGCGAACCGAATCCCGGCGTCAGCCCTTTTATCACCTAGTCGCCAGACCCGGTGGCAGGCATGATCGGCTGGTCAGAGCCTGGTTGCCCTATGCCCGACTGCCCGACGCTTAGTTGCCCGACGCCCGGCTGCTCGATTCCAGCTGTCCCGGTGCGAACCTGATCAGCGATCGTCAGTACGTAGCCGATCGGTAATGCAAGTGTGGAGACGCGCAAACTGCGAGCAATGTTAACTCCAACCACGTTGCCCTCGAGATCGAGAAGCGGCCCGCCGCATTGATCGACCGGCAGTGGCGTGTCATGCGTAATCACATCGGAAAAACCGAATCGCCGCCGGCTGAACGGTCCGCCGCCCCAGCGGTCATGAAAGATCGGCCGAGACGTTCGCGGCACACGGGACTCAAGCGTTACAACCTGGTCACCTCGCAATACGACCGCGCGTATCCGTTCGCCGGGCACTAACGACTCAACAAACTCGTCCAGCCGGGGGGTGTCCCCGAATGTCTCTCCGTTGATCTTGAAGATCACATCGTGCATTAGAACACCGGCCGATTCGGCTACCGATTGCGGATAGACACGAGTGACCAGCAATGCCGAAGGATACGCCTCGACCGCGCCGTCGCTGGATTGTGCTGGAGCCTGTGCAACGTGGTTGCGATAAATATCGGCACGTACACCGACGCTTTGGCAGGACATTCCAAGGTCAACGCTGTCGATGGATACCGGCGAAAAAGTCTTATACGGTGCGGTTTCGATGCTGACAGTTCCCAGCATCGAATGGACGTCTTCACTGCAAACGCTGATCACGAATCGTCCTGCTTCCGGCGAGTTCGTCGCCTGGGGGAACGAGACAGGAGGCAAATCTGCAAATGCCGGAGCAACATTCGAATTGAAAATGTCGATTTTCACAATGGCCAGATCACTCGATTCAATCCGTTCAAGAACAACAAATGGCAACGCCGTTGCATTTGCATCAAGGCAAGCGATGTGGCCCTGCTGTGGGAGTTCACTCGATTTCGTCGCGACGATTCCATCAGCCGAAATCACGGTTCCCAATGCGATGCGTTCCCCGCTGTCAACAAACTCGACTACCCGTGCTGCGAGTTTGACTGCCACCGGTTCAATCATCGACACCACCTCCGGACCGCCTTTTCCGCTGGTCGGGATGTCGGATTCGGAATCAGCTCTTGCGTCGTTTGCCGTTTGAGCGAACGTAGTTTGAGCGAAAGTAGCCGAGTCGGTGAAACTGAACACTGCAAACAGGAATCCGATCGCTAGCATTGCGAAACCGGCAATACGTGGCGAAATCTCAATCCCGGGCGCCGGCTCGTTTGTCGTCCGGAAAATTCGCATCAGTATTTTTCCAGTCGGACGGGGAGGTCAATCACCTGGCCAAAGCGGTTTAGCCTGGCAACAATCACATCGCCGTCATTATGAGCTCGAACGATACGGATCATTTGAGAAAACGATTCGATTTTGTCACCGTCGATTCCGAGAATGACATCGTCTGATTTGAGCCCCGCCTTTTCCGCCGGTGAACCCGATTTTACGCTGCGGACACGGACGATGTTTGTGTCCGTGACACCGCGAACGCCCAACCAGGTCTGGCCTTCAATCGCTCCGGGGCTGCGAAGATCGACACCGGCGAGAATCGTCCGGGCATCGTCGATGAACCGGTCAACCGGCATATGAATGTTCTTGTTGATATCCGTTGTTACACCGACATTGATCCCAATCACTTTCCCGTAGGTGTCGAGCAACGGTCCGCCTGAATCGCCGCCCATGATCACACAGTCGGTAGTAATCCGGTTGCCATTGGTCGTCAACACCCGACCTGTTCGAATTGCAGCGGGCTGGTTGCGGGCAAACGTGATCGGATATCCCATTGAGACGCACCAGTCCCCGGGCTCTAGTCCTGCCGGATCACCGATTTCAAGTGACGGCCATGGGCCCCGGTCATCAAGCTGAACGGCGCCCAGGTCGGTCGAGCCGTTGCTTCCAAGTGTCATGCCGCGCATCATCGTCCCGTCGGGCAGTTGTACAAAAACTTTGCGTCCCGCAGTTTTGGTGACATGAGCAGCTGTAATGATCAGCCCGTCAGGAGAAGCAATAAATCCGCTCCCACCTTCGACTGAAACAATGGATCGCCGAATATCGGGAGCAAACTTTGCGATACGACGCTCAATCGCGAGCAGTTCGTTCAGGGGATTGGAACTCGCTGGAGCAACCCGGTCCGGCCAGATTCCTCTTGCGTCGATTGGCCGGAAAGCCCGCCGAATCCGATATGGATTGAAATCGATCCTTGCAGTGAATTTCCCGGCCGTGTTTCCCCATGCCCCGGATATCAGGCTGGTTCGATTTCGCCGGACCAGTGCACGGGAAGTATCGATGGCAGTCGTCGGCTTTGTCGTGGCACGATCGATGGGCGGATCAGGAACTCGCGCGGTTGCAGCCAGGTCGCTCAACTCAAGCGAACGAACTGAACGTTGCGGGATGAGTGACGACTCGAACAGTGGATCGTCCAAGTTGGCCACGTTGATGTTTGCAACCGGTAGAGACCCGGTCGGCAACGTTCCCGGAGCGACAGCCCGGTTCTCGCGTTCATTAGAATGCGCAATCAGCGCCGCAGCTCTTCCCGGCTCAACGACGTTAGACTGATCTTTCGCAGGTGAAGCGCCGGGGCTCAGAACATTCAGCGCTGCCAATGCGACCAGCCCGCAGACTGCAATCAGCATTGCGAACGGATGGCGGGCGATCAGGTTTCTGAATCGTTCTATCACGAATGTGTCTCGTCAATGTTGCAGCAACAGCGATTGAAAAGCGACTCACGAAGTCAATTCAGGCGGCGTGATACGAATCACTGTCGAAGAGGAAGGGGGTTTATCCTAGCCTGAATCACTCACCATGGAAAACACGATATGAATTCCGGACGGAAACCTCATTTGCTCCTTCAAGTTTGCCTCGACAATCGCAATACCGGCCATGGGGCACTAAATCTTTTCAAAAAAAGAAGTTAGCCAACATCAACGGGGAGCGATTGGAGGGATAAATCAGGCCGGAAAAATTCCGCACGAACCTGGATTCGGGAGAAAACCCATGCAAGCATCGTGCTGCAGTTCGTGATCGTGTTGTGTGTCTACCAGCGCACATGTTATGGCTGAATGTTTTTCCGATTGGCAGATTTACTGTGCATCCACATGGCGAAAACTGCAACGCCTGAGATCGCGACCACCATCAGCAATGTTGATGCAGGTGTACCTGGTCCAGGCCACCATGGAAGCCGGGCTGATACTCGCCACGATCCAAGATGGACAAGCAGGGCTAGTCCAACCGCAGCCGAATCATTGACGGCGGGAATGTTGTCGGTTGCGACAACGCGAATACAAGTTCGAACTACCAGAAAAAGCAGGACTATCGAAACAGCGGACTGACATCCGAGGAACAAACCACAAATCGAAATCGAGAATACGAGATTCCACAAACTCGAACGGTGCTCCGGGTTTTCCGCCACCTGTGCAGTTGCGTCCTGGTCATCGATTGCATGATCAGGCAGCTTCTCAATAGATGAGCCTTCGATTTTTTTCGGCGTGAGCATGCCAGCAATGTCGTTGAGCATCCAGGTGATCAGTCCGACAAACGCTCCGGTGACCAGGCCGATTAGCAATGTCAGATAGAGATGCGGACTCGTCGCACTAATACCGGCGATCGAATCAACGGGACCGGTCCAGCCAACCAGTTGCGCCGCCGGCCAGATGACGCTGGTTCCGATTCCGACTAACGCGAACGCAAAAAAAATGTTGAACGGTACAGTTCGCTTGTCCAGCTCAACGAGCGCGAACGTAAACAAACTGCAAACTAGCGTCAAATGAAGTCCGGTGATCTGAATCAGATCCCACTCCGGCTCCATCAGCACACCGGCAAACGCGTTTGTTACCTCTGTCGGATCGCGCAGCGGCAGGTTGATCCCGCCACTGACAAGTTGCAGCAACACCAATAACAGAAAGATCGAACCGAGCAGGATCTCAACCAGGACGTACCGGGGCGTGATCGGCGTCTTGCACGTACGACACCTGCCGCCGTTGCGGATCCAGCCGATCACCGGGACGTTATCGCGAAAAGAAAGTCGCGTTTCACAGTGCGGACAGGCGCTGCTGCCGAGGATGCTGCGTCCGCGAGGAATCCGCCAGGCGACGACATTCAGAAAACTCGCAAAACAAGCGCCTAGAAAAAACACCCAGGCGGCAGTTAGTCCTTGAAGCAAATAACCTTGGACCAGTTCAACGATCGGAAGATAATTCTCGATCAGACTTGCAGATTCCGGTGACCGGTTGAGCAACCACGTTGTCAGAACTGGAAGGACAAACAGGAAAAGGATCACCATCGCGAGCAATATCCAAAGCACAAGTTTCAGTGCCCAGCTGCCGCGAAAGCTCATTGAGTGGATTCCGTATGTAGGTCAGTTAATATGTAGGTCAGTTAAAACGTAGCGTTGGCATCCTGCCGGCATCGCGTCGAAAACGGAGTTTCTAATGAGCGTTTGGCTGGATGCCTATGCCACAGAATATCTTGCAAAGCCACAGAATATCTTGCAAACTGCAAGTTAATCAAATGCTTCAGCCACCGCCTGATCCGTCACCGGAACCGCCGCAACAACCTCCGCCTTCTCCTTGATCTTCCGCAGGATGCACGAGATCGAGGCTCGGTTTCGCATTCCCCGCATCGCCAAGGTTGCTGTGAGAGCCATCGCAATAGGGTTTGTTGCCTGTCTGTTTGCACTGGCAGAGGTGCGAGGTTTTGGATTCTTCGCAGGTAAAGACAACCGGTGTGAACGCAGTTCCTTTGTGTGCTCCGTTGCAAAACGGTTGCGAATCAGAAAGTCCGCAGGTGCAGTAGGCGTATTTTTTGCCAGCTTCAAGTTCAACTTGTTTCGGGCACGTGTCGGCAACTTTGGCTTTGTCCACTTTTGACTCCAATTGGAAATGCGGCATTGACAAATGCTAGTCTATGATAGGGTCGCAAAACGGGACAGTGGAAACTGAAACTCGCAACTTGATTGCCTCAGCCAACATCGATGGGGGCTCCAAAACTGGACTTCCGCTGCTCGGCCGATAAAATTTCCTTTTTGATCCTCGCCCCGGAGAGGTCCGCCCGGGAGAGGTTCGCCCGGATGAGGTTCGCCCCGGTGAGGTTCGCCCGGGAGAGGTTCGCCCCGGAGAGGTCCGCCCGGGAGAGGTTCGCCCCGGAGAGGTTCGCCCCGGAGAGGTTCGCCCCGGAGAGGTTCGCCCCGGAGAGGTCCGCCCCGGAGAGGTCCGCCCCGGAGAGGTCCGCCCCGGAGAGGTCCGCCCCGGAGAGGTCCGCCCGGGAGAGGTTCGCCCCGGAGAGGTCCGCCCCGGAGAGGTTCGCCCCGGAGAGGTTCGCCCGGATGAGGTTCGCCCCGGAGAGGTCCGCCCGGGAGAGGTTCGCCCGGATGAGGTTCGCCCCGGAGAGGTTCGCCCCGGAGAGGTTCGCCCCGGTGAGGTTCGCCCGGGAGAGGTTCGCCCGGATGAGGTTCGCCCCGGAGAGGTTCGCCCCGGAGAGGTCCGCCCCGGTGAGGTTCGCCCCGGAGAGGTTCGCCCCGGAGAGGTCAAAAAGGGAAAGTGATCTGGTCAACGCATTCCATTTCGAGAATTTGCGTTGTCCGAGAATCCTGACGATTTGCGAGCCAAACTGCTCCCCTTTTTCCCAGATTTTTGCTTGACGTCTGCTGTGTCCGGTTTTGCTCGTCAATCGGGGGCCGGTACGAACTGGTGGAGAGTTTCCATCTAATTTTCTTAGAGCACCGCATATCGCGTGATGCAGAACGAAGAGTGCTTCTTCTGCCCGGCGTGCCGAAACTTGCATTGATGCAAACGTTGAGCAAGCAGGAATCTGTTCCATTGGCAAGCCATGCCGCTGGATATCGTAAAGCAGCGAAAGAACCAGCTCACGAATTTCCTGCAACTGTTTTGTGGAATAGACTGGCATACCGGTTGCTGAATTGCGCCTCAGAAGTTCAGGAACCAGAAATCGAACCGTTCCCGGCGAGAAACGGCTGGGTGCGAACAATCGGATCCACTCCAGCATACACCTGGTCGAATCCCATCCTTTAATATCGCGATTCGACGAACTTTCAAACTCAAGTTGTTGCTCACAAATCTGCTTCACGCCAAAGATCATTCGTCGAACGGCTAGATACTCACCAAAACTCTTGTGAGTGAATTCGAAAACGCCGTTTTGTTCCGCGCTGCTTGTCGAACGAAAATAGAATCCGACCATCAGCTTCAATAGTCCCGATCGGAACGTGGCGTCCTGCTGAGTGATGCCTTTGCCCAGGATTCGTTTGTGTTTATCGCTTAAGATACTGAAAACTTTTTCGAAAGTTACCGTTCGACCTGCTTGATGCCAGGCCGCTAATCCGATGTCTTCGAGAATTTCCGTAAAATCGTCCGCCTTGATATCGCGCGTGCCGGGCAGTTCTGCTTCGCCACGGTCTCGTTCTTTGTCAGAGATTTTGGCTTCCCTTTGAACGCGACGCTTCACAGACGTCAACATTTCGTCATATATGTCGCACTCGTTGAACTCCTTGCCAAATCGGTTCGGGTTTGCGAGATAGCTGCGCGCAACGAGGTAGCAGATCAGCGGCTCACGAGTCAGAGATTCCAACGACGGTGCCTTGAGCGGTTCGGGAAATCTCTCATCTTCGATTGATTTCACGCCCCGAAGTTTCTGCCACCAGGCAATCCGTTGATCGATCTCCAGAAGTTCATCGCAGGAATTGACGCTGTTGATGGTGTTCACAATCTCAACGAAGGGAATGTCGATCGCCTCGTCCTCTGTGAACAACTCCAGTCGATCTGTTATTTCGCCCGGGCGATTGAAATGCAATTGTGATTGACGGCCATCATTCTTGTTGATCAGATACGGCAGCAAGTGAATTACTTCGCATTGGTCGATTTCCTGTTCTGACCAGTCGACTGCCAGCGGACGACCGATAAACAACATGCTGATCTCACGGGTTGCTGCTGATGTGGAACGCCAGCTCAAAACCGACCGGACGAATGCGGCAGCTGCTTCAGGGCCCCCTTTGTCTGTGATCGCCAGTTCATCAAGTCCATCGAAAATTAACAACATTGGTTCGTTGCTGGAAAGCCACTCCGTTGGAATCGGAGGATCATGGCGTTCGCAAAATGACTTCATGCCGTTTACAAATCCGCCTTGCCAATCAAACCGGTGTAGCGAGACAACAACTACTTTCGCCTGCAGCGCGTCACCGAGGCTTTTCGCGTACATCCGAGTCGAAGAGGATTTTCCGCTGCCCGGGTCACCGCTAACAAACCTGAACGCATTTTCGACACGGTACTTATTAGCCTGATCCCGCAACCACTTTCTCAGCTGCAAGAAATGTAAAGAATAGACGCGTTTGGTCTTACAGGTGCGCGGCTCGGTATCGATGTTGTCAGTCTGCGGACGAATTGATCGTCCGACTCGAACATCTGTGTTCGTCGAATCTTGATGGTTGACCGGTCGGTTGATATAGCACCGCAGATGCATAAATACGTCGCTCAACCCAATCTCTTCATCGAAGACCCCTTCATGCGGCAGTCGCTCCAGATATCGCGAATAGGCAGACCATCGACGGTGGTTTTCAAGAGTCTCATTGAAGAATTGATTGCCGGCGACCAGCAATGGTCCATACTGGTTGTCTTTCTGAAGAGCTGAAGAGACCGCGCTGGCAAAATAGAATTCGAGTCGATTTGAGACTGCACGGGCCTGGCTAGACTTGATTCCCGACTCTTCAAGCCTGGCTTGCAGCTTTGTTCCCACGTGTGTTGCAAATTCGGGAGCCGGATTATCAAAGAAAAATCTGTCGATGACGATGTTGCTTTCTCGTAGAGTGTCCTGAATGTCGCTGGCCACAAGTTCTTGAAACTGGTTGAAATCCGTGTCAGAAGACAGGAGATTCCCATCATCGCGGAATTGAGTTGTCAGTTCGCCGACCGAGGCACACATGCTCCGATGCAGCAATAACCACGCCAGTTTGCCCGGCGTCGGATCTCTGATTTCCTTGTAGGCGTCGCCGGCACTTGAGATGAGTCCCGTAACTCCGCCGGTAAGCCCCTCCAGCAGGGCACGGGCTGCGTGGTTCATAATTTTCACACCGTCTGTGTGCAACAAATCATCTTTCGCGCTGTTCCACTCAACCGGAATTGCACCGCTAATCATCTGTGCAAACGGTTCTTCGAAGAACAACGCAATCTTCTGTCCGTTCTCACGAGAAGTTGTTGCGGCACTACCTGAAAGCAGCCTTGAGATGATTGCCTGGGAGACACCTGTTTGTTTTGCGAGCTCCGACTGTGTCGTTCCGCGTTCATCCATCAACTTTCGGAGTCGATTGACGAAGATTTTTGTTTCCGGTTTTTTCATTCTTACAACCAATTTTTGATCAGATCCGCTCTCGAATAAGTCTCGAATTGGATTATTCAGGCGGGATAGTCGAACATCGGATTCTCATATTGATGAAATTCAGATGCCTGTAAGCTGCGTTATGTTCGGGTATTCGCCTCTTTCGGGCGCTTGTTGCTTTTCGTGTGCAGTGCGGCGTTGTTTTTGTTGTGCTATGCGCAATGTTTGCGTTCTTTGAATGGAAGTCAAGTGCATATTTGTAGACGAATATCTCGGACTGGAAGTTGCTGTCGCCGTTACCACAGCTGGTCGTGGCGCGACGCTTTCGGATCTGCGGGCTGACGCCGCGCAGCTACATGCTGCCGCAGTTACCACGGCTGGAAGGTCAAGATAGCGTTGCCTGATGCCGAGACGAGGTGGACCGGAGGAAACGGGGACACCCGGGAAACGGAGGAAACGGGGACACCCGGGAGGGGACACCCGGGAAACGCCCAGGAAACGCCCGGGAAACGCCCGGGAAACGCCCGGGAAACGCCCGGGAAACGCCCGGGAAACGGGGACACCCACAATAGTGTTCGGCACGGCAGTTGCGTATTGGTTCTTTCGATTCGCAAGAACGGGATTTCGCCGCAATTGATGCGGCTGCGATTGTAAATTTGACCGATAGCATGCAAGAAGGTGCTACGGCCTGGTTGAGATTGTTGCCATGCCTCGCCAAGCTGCCGAGAAAATCCAGGAAAAGGATATCACCGGGCTCAAATACTTCGACCAGCTTGCGCCGCTGCTGCAGCGGTTGCATGATGTTTGAAGTGGACCCCAATATTTGGACCACGTGCGGGCAATTCTTAGATGGAGGGTGTTGGACGTTTTGCTTGGCCTGTCCTGTATACCTCAGCTGGCGTTTGGCGATCAAGAGATTGATGCCGACGCTCATTTGAGTAAAAGCGAAAATAGCTTTTTAGCCCTTTGTGTAAATCGGTTCCTTCCACATATTCCTTGAGATAAACTTCCTCATATTTCACGGTTCTCCAAAGGCGTTCGATCATCACGTTGTCAATCGCGCGACCCTTGCCGTCCATGCTGATGGCAATGTCATTGGACTTCAACAATCCGGTGAACTTTCGACTGGTGAACTGCGAGCCTTGATCGGTGTTGAATATTTCTGGCGCACCTTGATGCAATGCATCCTCCAGCGCGCCCACACAGAAGTCCACATCCATACTGTTGGACAAACGCCAACTGAGCACGTGGCGACTAAACCAGTCCATCACAGCCGCTAAATACATGGCTCTATAGAAGAATCTGTGGGTGAACAATTCCGGCCGGAGGTTTTTTAAGGCACGGGAGGATAAAAGTATTTTGAAGAAGTCGAAGCCATGCAATCGCATGACTTCGACCGTCGTGGAATACTTCCACCCTCACTTGCTGATCCCTTGTTGGGTTGCTCCTCAGCAGAGCCCAACTCCGTTTCAACAAGCTCCGTTTCAACAAGCGAGATTAGTATAAACGGTTTTTCAACCGATGAGGGCTAATGCATCTTGAACGTCAATCGGTTAGGAATGGTTTACCACAACTATCCCCTGACCGGAGCCATTCAAGATGCACTTCAAGACTATCTTCAATCGGGTGAAGTCGCGGGCTGTTTTGCGGTGAGCTGGGATCACGTTTACAATTCGGTAAAACACGCGGTTTCGCGGGGCCTGCAGCGGCGGGACTTAAGCAGCATTGAATCCATTGGTGTCGATGAAGTGCAATGGAAGAAGGGCCACAAGTATCAAACGCTGGTTTATCAAATTGATGAAGGCCGCAAACGCTTGTTGTGGATTGGACCCGACCGCACGGCCAAAACGCTGTTGCGATTTTTTCGTTTCCCGGGCAAGGAGCGTTGTTTGTTGGTGCAGTTTGTGTGCAGCGACATGTGGCAAGCGTACTTGAAAGTGATTGCCAAGAAGGTTCCTCAGGCGATTCATGTCCTGGATCGCTTTCATGTGATGCAGAAAATGAGCCGGGCGATCGACAAGGTGCGGGCCGGCGAAGTCAAGCGGCTCAAGGCCGACGGCTACGAACCGGCGCTCAAAGGCTGCCGGTGGTTGCTACTGAAACGACCCGCCAATATGAGCGAGAAACAAACGGTGAGGCTGAAGGAGTTGCTGCAATACAATTTGCAAAGCGTCCGCAGCCATTTGATGAAAGAAGACTTTCAACAATTTTGGAAGTACACGTATCCTGCCCGGGCGGGAAAGTTTTTGGATGCTTGGTGTACCCGCGCGATGCGAAGCAAGATCGAACCGATGAAAGCGATGGCCAAGACGCTCCGCAGCAAACGGGAGCTATTGCTCAACTGGTTTCGCGCTGGCGGGAGTCTTTCGTCGGGAGTCGTCGAGGGATTCAACAACAAATTAAAACTGATCACCAGAAAATCCTACGGATTTCGCACCCAAGAAGCTTACGAAACCGCGCTATATCACAACCTGGGGAATCTGCCTGAACCGGAATTCACCCACAGATTCTTCTAGGGAGGCTCTTTTTTTGTCTACTGGTTTCAAGGAATTCATGGCCGCTGCCCGTGACCGCATCATCGTAGGCCTGTTCGAATACCACGCCAGCGATCCTACGAGGTTTAGTAGAGTGAATTCCACAAAATCGACGTTGGGAAATTCGGCTTGTACTTTTTCCTCCATTTCCGATGAACTTCCATACGGAGCATTATCGGGGTGACGACGTCCGATAAATATTTTTCGCAGGTGTGGCAGTTTTTTTAGAAGTGAAAGACAGTTTTCAAATTTCGGCATTGACTCAAACGAGACGGCAACCACTGAATACTGGAAGTCCAAAGGCAGAAGTCCTTTTTTCCGGGCAAGCATACTCCCCAGGTCTGATTTCGGAAGGCCGGTTTTTTCCCAGGTGTCATCGAGATTGTAATCGTAATAGACTCCCCCAAAGTACCCTGTATTTTTTTCCGATAACTCACGCACAACCGCGCGTTGCGTCAGGGCTGGCTGAACAATGAAACCGAGCAGGATCGCAGCAATTGCGACCATGATCAGTAGGGCACGCAGTGAAAACCGAATGGGATTTTTCATGGTCTAGATCTCGTTTTGCCGTCGCAATCGATCAATATCACTGCGCCAAAAGAAGAAATAATCGACGTCTCCAGATTTCATATTGTTCATGGGCACTTCCACCGCAGATTCGTTCATGATATTAAGTCCCTTGTCCTGCCAATAGTCGATATCAAACGGCTCATGGCGGTTGCCCACGAGCGCATCAAAAACGAAATCAACGGCCGATTATCCCACGCGATTTATTCGTGTGTATTCCACAAAATCGACGTTCGGGAACTCGGCTTGTACTCTTTCCTCCATTTCCGATGAACTTCCATACGGAGCATTATCGGGGTGATCACGTCCGATAAATATTTTTCGCAGGTGTGGCAGTTTTTTTAGAAGTGAAAGACAGTTTTCAAATTTCGGCATTGACTCAAACGAGACGGCAACCACTGAATACTGGAAGTCCAAAGGCAGAAGTCCTTTTTTCCGGGCAAGCATACTCCCCAGGTTTGATTTCGGAAGGCCGGTTTTTTCCCAGGTGTCATCGAGATTGTAATCGTAATAGACTCCTTCGAAGTACCCTGTATTTTTTTCCGATAACTCACGCACAACCGCGCGTTGCGTCAGGGCTGGCTGAACAATGAAACCGAGCAGGATCGCAGCAATTGCGACCATGATCAGTATCGCACGCAGTGAAAACCGAATGGGATTTTTCATGGTCTAGATCTCGTTTTGCCGTCGCAATCGATCAATATCACTGCGCCAAAAGAAGAAATAATCGACGTCTCCAAGTTTCGTATTGTTCATGGGCACTTCCACCGCAGATTCGTTCATGATATTAAGTCCCTTGTCCTGCCAATAGTCGATATCAAACGGCTCATGGCTGTTGCCCGTGACCGCACCACCGTAGGCACCAATATCCGTCGTATTCCCCCGATGAAATGAGTATTGCAAAACTTGATGGCCAACTTCATGCACAACGATCTTTGGGTTTGAGACCAAACCGCCAACATCTTCATAGAAGGTAACGTTGTCCTGATCGAATACCACGGAAAACTCATAAGCAGTTTCATCGAGGTGGCTGGTGACACCTGCGATATATTCGCGCAGTTCAGGGGACGCAGGGGACGCAGGGGGCGGTGTCGGAGATGTGTAGCTATCCGTAATGTAAACTGCCCAGAATGTTCGTGACTCAATATCTCTGGTTTGGCGATGCACTTCGATCGCGTCAATCTGATCTTGAGCAATAGAGTTATTCGCGCGAAGCCTTAGCTGACCCCCGGCTGGAGGATCCGAGGTATCAACCGCTGCGACAACATCGTAGTTCGGCACAATGTAGGCGTCTGCAAACCGATTTTCCTGCCGGTTCACAGTCGGCTGCATCAAAGAATAAAGTGGTTGCCCTACAGCTGTGTCATCTTCCACATGCAAATGTCGCCAGACAGCTAGTTGTGGCGACAGCAATGGACTTTCGATATCTGTTGCGATTTGGAATTTATCGTCTTCATTTTTAACCGTTGTGTTTTCAATGCTCGCACGTTGCGCCTCGGTCACAGCAACAACCCGAAAATTGTCGCCAGGAGCGAACGAGGTCAATAGATCGACTTCTGCAACAAGTTGTCCATCCAGCATCTTGACCTGGGCTTCAACCACATCATGTTCCCCGCCCCAGTCGCCGAAAGTCTGTTGGCCGTCGGCGTCATTAACTGATCGTAATCGACCGTGAAATCCACCTGATGTGCGTGTTACCTTCGCACTATCGCCCGGGTTGTGGAAATCATCCAAACGGCCCCGGTTGTCTGAGCCGTTTTCTTTGGTCGTCGTGTCATTTGCATCGAGTTTTCGATCGTTTGTTGGGTCATCAACGTCAACCGCAAGGAACAGGACATTATCCCCCTCGTCCAAACCCTCAACTACTGCGCGTACACGGACAATATTTCTGCCTTGAGATGTGTCTTGAATATCCGAATCCGGAAAGAAACGATCGCCTCCCCCAAATGCCGGTTCGATTAGGCGATTTCGAAATTTATTTGCTGGATCGTCGGTTCCATTTGGATTCGTGCCTGTCTCCAGGAAACCGTAGTTTTGCGCATCGGCCACACTCGAAAGGTCGAGTTCGTCAGTCGGTACAAATTCCACGCTCTTGATTTCCTGTTCCAGGGTTCTGACGTGCACAGTATCGCTCAAGGTTCCCGACCAGTTCGTCTCACCGGTCGAAACACTCACGATCGCGCTGACTTCGATACTGTCATATAGCGAATAACGATTTGTCTCGTTGACTCCCTCAAGATACAACGTCGCACCTTCGCCGCCTGTCAGCGCACTGTAGAGCGACTGTCCGTTGGAAAGATGAAAGTTGTGCGGGTCAATAGGAACGTTCGACGGGATCAGGTCGGATCCGTAGTACGGCGCGGTTTCCGGAGTCCGCGCCTGATCGGCGTCCTTTGTCCAGAGCCGCATCAATCCGTCGCTGCTGCCCGAGGTGTCCGCCATGTCGTAGTTGAACACCAGTGACAACGACGAAATCACTCCGATTACGTTCGATGACAAAGCCAGGCGAACCGGGACGAAACTCGTTGCCAGCGCGTCAAAAACGTCGGAATCCGGATTGATATCAACGGTTTTGCCGAAGTGGTTGTCGTACTCTGTGTAGTCTTCGGCCGGATTGTCATTCGGTACAGCAAACCCGCTGTCGTTGAGGCTGTCAATGTCCAGATCGATCGCCGGGAAATGAATCAGGGCATCGGGAGTTGACGTGGAAATCGGATTTTCGTTGTCACCGAAGAAGCGCTTTTGAAGAACGTCGGCAGAGTCCGTGATAAAGAACTCTGCGTCGCTGCGAGGAGTATCGCCCGATGTCCAGGCCGGGCTTGGATCACGATCAACCCAGGCTCGATAATCGAAATCTTCATTGCCCGAATCGTAAGTGGATCCGGTATGCGTTAGTTGCGCGGCGTACGTTTCGCCTGTTTTGAAATTGCGTTTGTCGCGAATGACCACTCCTGCCTGATCAGCCTCGTGGACATACGATTCGCCGGTTCCGTTCAGGCCGATCGAAAGATTCCATGTTTCAGAATTACTCGCACTGTGATCTCCAACAAATACGTACCCTTTAGCAAGCATGTCAGGCCGCAGGCCGGCCAAGCATGTCAGGCCGCAGGCCGGCCAAGCATGTCAGGCCGCAGGCCGGCAACGTCCGGTCCAGCAATGAACTCGCCGGACGTAAATCCGGCCAGCAACTTTCGCGGTTCCAGTGTTGCGAATTCCAATCGCCCGGTATCAGGACGTTTTCGAGATCGTTGCTTAGCGCATTGCCTTTGAGTTGGACGGGCGTAGTTCAAAAGGCTGCGGGTCAAGTTGCGTGCAATATTAAGCGGCGAGATGTTCATTGGGGATCCTTCGTTTCAGAACTTCCGCCATTGAGATGGCGATTCAATTCGTGTGTGCGAAACTTGAAATACAGGAGTGAATTCAAGTCACAGGTTGTAACAGTTCTTTTGAGGTATGCAATGCTCGATCGTCTTCAATTCAAGGTGGACGTTACAAGCATGGATCAGCACTGCACTCAGGTCCGGGGAAGGAAAAATACGTGTTCGTTCCGAAACAAATGCTCGTGGTCGCAGACGTACAATGGGCCTCTGTGCCCGCTTGGTGAAAATCGACGGCTTCGGAGAGCCATCGTACGTGTTTTGCTGCCTTCGTCCGTCGCCGACCCGCGCCGCCCTCATGAGTGGCCGCCACCCGATGAAAAACGGCGTCAACGTTTGAAGTCACATCGAATCTTAGATGCGAACCACATCGGTAATATCGATCAGGCCCCTTGGCCGTCCGGTCGAGTCGATCACGGGCAGCTCGCTGAGGTTGCGGCAGGCCAGCGTTTCAACCGCGACAGAAACCTTCGCGCCGCTGGTGATGGTTACCGGATCACTGGTCATCACGTCTGAAATTGGAGCATCAAACCCGGAATCCTGTTGTCGTTCGAGCATTCGTGCAAGGTCGCTGTCGGTAAACAGCCCGACTAGTTTGCCCGCGTCGTCAACGACCAGAATCACGCCGACACGCCGGTCAGCACTGTGGCTGCGAACATAAATTTCGCGGATCGTCTCGTTCTGTCCGGCAACTCGACACTCGGAGATCGGTCGCATCACCTCATCAACGGTGGAGAGTTGACGTCCGAGCGATCCTCCCGGATGAAATTGTGCGAAATCGATATCGCGAAACGCTTTCTGTTGCGAAACGACCAGCACCAGCGCGTCACCGATCGCCAACATCACAGTCGTGCTGGTTGACGGAGCCAGGCCGAGATGTCCAGCCTCCGGTCGCCGCGCGTAATTCAGCGTCAGATCGGCAAACTTCGCCAGCGTCGATTGCTCGTTCGACGTCACGGCAATGACTGGCACGTTTTGTTTTTGCAGCGAAGGCAGAATCTGTACGACTTCGCCCGATTCGCCGCTATTGGAAAAAGCGAGGACCAGATCGTCAGGGCCAACCGATCCCAGGTCACCGTGGACAGCTTCGGCTGGATGCAGGAAATGGCTGCGGGTTCCGGTTGAAGAAAACGAAGCTGAAATCTTCCGTCCGATCCAGCCTGCTTTTCCCATTCCGGTCACGATCACAGCGCCGCGGCACTGCGCCACCATTTCCACGGCTGCGACAAAGTCCGCCGGAACGTTTTCGGCAGCAGCAGCCAGGGCGTCCGCTTCACAGCGAATGACATCCCGGGCCGATCGAACCATCTCGAAAGGCGAAATCTGCGATCCTTCCGAACCGGTTTGAGCGATCGTCGCGCTACGGCGGGCCGGAGGACTGTTCATCACGCGGCTCCTTCAAGTTCAGTTTGGCGCATCGCCCGGTATTCCGGGCACCGGGCCAGCAGTTGTTCGTGAGTTCCACAATCGATCGCCCTGCCCTGTCGCATGATCAGAATCCGATCGACAAGATCCAGCGTTGACAACCTGTGCGTCACAATGATCGTTGTCCGGCCCTCAATAAACTCCGCGAGCGCTTTGTGGATCAGGACTTCGCTTTCCGGATCGATCTGGCTGGTTGCTTCGTCGAGTAGCAGGATCTCCGGGTTTTTCATGATCGCTCGAGCCAGCGAAATTCGTTGCCGCTGACCGCCCGAAAGCGTGCCGCCGTACTCGCCGATATTCGAATCGTAGCCTTCAGGCAGTTCCGAAATGAACTCATGTGCGTGTGCTTTCCTGGCGGCTGAGATAATCTGTTCGCGCGTTGCGTCGAGAGATCCGTACCCGATGTTCTCCGCGACTGTGTCGCCAAACAACATCGTCTGCTGGGTCACGTAACTGATTTTCTTTCGAAGAAGTTTCAAATTGAATTTGCGAATATCTGTTCCGCCAATTTCAATTTGCCCGCCACCAACATCAAAAAATCGAGGCAGCAAGTTGATGGCCGTACTCTTGCCGCAGCCGTTGTGTCCAACGATTGCCAGCGAAGAACCGGCGGGAACTTCGAAACTCAACTCGTTCAAAATCGGTGTGCCCGGCAAATATTCGAAATCGACCCCGACAAAGTTGACGCCCGGGTTCCCGGCCGGAACCGCGATCGGGTTTGTCGGATTGCGAACGGCGGGTATTTGATCGATTAGCGGGAACACACGGTCGGCAGCAACAACGCCGCTTTGAATCCGGTTGTAACAATCGGCCATCTTGCGGAGCGGGTCGGCGATACCGATCAGGAATGCAAAGAACACAAAAATCGTGCTGACCGACATGGGCTGGGCGCACATCCGGATTCCGAACAGAGTGACCTGCTGGTTCATGACCAGATATCCGCCAGCCAGAACGCTCAGGCTGATCATACAGACCCCCAGCATCTCATTGTTGACCCGGGCCAGCGCATCGAACCAGCTGATTCGCATCGCTTTTTTGTAAACGTCGCGTGCAACCGTCTGGAAGCGGTCCCGTTCATGTTCTTCCATCGTGAAAGACTTGACGACGCGCAGATAAACGAACGCTTGAAACAGTCTCGTGAGCAGTTTCGCTGATTCCTCCATCGCTTTCCTGTTTGCGCTCTTGGCAAGCCGTGCGAGGACGACCATGAAGTAGCCTGCCAGTGGGCAGATCAACATTGAAAACAAGAGCAGACGCCAGTTGACGATCGCCGCACCGGTCAGGCAGAAAATCATCTTCATCGGTTCGCGAACCGTTTTACCGAACAGCGTCATCACGGCGCCGCCGATTGCGCCGGTTTCGCCACGCACCCGGCTGATCAAATCGCCTGTCCCTTTGACATCCAGTTCGCTGATTTCCATTTTCAACACGTTTTCGAATACCGTGTTCTGAACATCCAGGCTGGTTCGCTGTCCGACCCGGGCGATCAGAATCATATTGCCCATCAGGAAAATTCCGCGCAACACTGTCCCGATAAACATGATGCCCATCAGTGCGACAAGCGTTTGAAACGGGTCTTTCGGCGCCCAGCGATTGATCCAGCGCCGAACCGGGGCAAGGCCCTCAAGCTTCGCTTCACTCGTAGTGATTTCCGATTCCGCAACCGAAATCGCAACCTGAGTCGATTTCACTGCGTCTTCGTCGCCGGCTTTTTTTTGTTCTGCCAGACACGTTTCCAGTTCCACGATTGCCGTGCGGTTTTCTTTGATCGTATCTTCGGCGCTGGATGTCTTGTCGTCGGCCCAGTCGTGTAGAGTCCTGTTGTTGAAGACGACTTCAACGAACGGATAGACGGTTCCCAGGTTCGCGCTCCACAACAGCGCAACGAGTGCGCTACAGCAGAATGATCCGATCAGGGACCATTTGTATTTCAGCGCCATCCGTAGCGCTCGATTCAGATTCTTCATGCGGGCTATGCTTCCATGCAACGTGCCGGTGATACGGGAGCCGTGTTTTACCGCATCGACGCGGCGGACTCCAAGGTCAATTGAAGCTCGCCAATAACTTGTCTCGCGGTGTTTGCAACGGCGCTGAGACGTTAATAATTTCTTATTTGTGATTCCTTATTTTTTATTGACCGGGCAACCTCCGTCGGCTGCTCAACGGGTTGCTAGCGTACCTCGCCTCACCGGGCAAACTCAAAACAAACGACCTGGTCCTTGCCGCGAACGAACATCAGCCCGTGACTGATCACTGGTGCTGACCAGCAAGGGTCAGCCAGTTTCACTTCAGCGTCAGATCCGTCGTATCGAGCGATTTTCTCATACGCTTCCGGGCTCGCTTTGACCAACAACAGCTCGCCATTTTCTCCCTGCACGGCAAGATGCCCGTCGAACCAGGTGGCTGAAGTGCGGGGCAAACCGGGATGCGACCACATAACTTTGCCGGTGGCGAATTCCACGCATCGCAATTCTGCTTCGCGGGAATGACGCCCGCTACATCCGTAAAGAAATCCGTCGACCAAAACGGGAGTGTTCCAGTGCGCTGCCATCGCTTTTTCCCGGCGATTCGCATCGCTCCATTCAACGGTCGGTTCATCATCGGCAATGTTCAGCAGCACGCTTCCCGGGCCGTAACATTCAGAAAGAAAAATCTGATCATCCGAGACGACCGGGTTTGCTGCATTGACGCTCTCCAGAATGGTCGATCGCCATTTAAAATCAAAATGCTCGATTCCGGTTTCCGGTTCGAAGCCAATCAGTTTGCTGCGACCCCAGACAAGCGCGACCGTGCGACCCTCAATTTCAGCCAGCGTCATCGAGCTGTAGCTGGCCAGGTCGTCGCCGGTCCGGTACAGTTCGTCCCCGGTCGACTTGTCGAGCGCAATGACCAGTGACTCGTTGGGGCGAACCTGATCAAGCTGCCGACCGGCGTCTTCGGGACTTCCTCCAACCATCACAAGCAACTTTTCATTGTGAATCAGCGGTACACTTCCGACGCCGAAGAAATTTTGTACGACGTTGTATTCGGTTGCGATGTTTTTCTCCCAGATCACATCGCCTGCGGCGATCGAATCTCCATCGCCGCAAATTGAAACGCACTTCAACATTCCGCCCGGTCCGAGAATGTAGACGTGATCTCCATCGACGACCGGGGCTGCTCTGGGACCACCGTCGTAGCCGTATATGTCTTCGTATTCACATGCGAATTGATGCTCCCAGATTGGCTCGCCCGTTTCCGCATTCAAACAGCGAAGTCGCGCTGAGTCACCGATTCGGTCGAAATGAAAGTACCGTCCGGCAGCGACGGGTCCGATCGTGTAGCCTTCACCGGTTTCGCACTTCCATAAGACCTTCAGCCCGTTGAGCCGCCACAATTCGGCGAGTCCGGTTTCAGGGGATTTGCCAGTCCTACCCGCCCCAAGGAAATCAGGCCAGTCCTGACCATCGCGTGTCCACAGGTCTTCGACGGACGCCTGCTCTTGAACCGGCGATTCCTTCACGCATGGAATGGAGATCGGACTGAGAATCGCTGCGGTACAACCGATCGCGATCAGGATTGCCGTTTTCAAACTGAACATTTCTTCTCCCGACTGTCTTGATTGGATTGATAATCTATCTGATAAACTTGATTGATTCATCCGCGTAGTTTTTTCCATCTACAAATTGCAGTCCCGCGATGCTGATTGTTAACGACAAAATTTCGATTTCCGAAAAAGAGTTCGACTTTAGTTTTGCGCGCTCGCCCGGACCCGGCGGGCAGCATGTCAACAAAGTGAACAGTAAAGTCATCTTGAAATGGCGGATTGCAGATTCAAAATGTCTGCCTGAGGGCGTGCGTATCCGATTTGTGGAAAAGTATAAGCGGCGGATTTCGAAGACCGGAGATGTGGTCATCACATCGCATCGATATCGGGACCAGGGCCGGAATGTTGCCGACACGATGGACAAACTTCGGGAGCTTATTCTATCTGTTGCGACACCGCCGAAGCGGCGAAAAAAGACCAGGCCGTCCAGGGGATCGGTTCGGCGCCGTCTGGAAGAAAAAAAGCGCACGTCCGCTCGCAAACAATCCCGTCGCAAACCGCGCGTTGACGATTGAACCCCGGTTTGCAAGCCGGCACCGCGTCAACGGCACTGGTGCGAAAAATGCAACAGAACCGGGTTCGCCAGTACCCTGGTTGTCCCGGAATTCCCTCTGTCCCGGAATTCCCCCTGCCTCAGCGCATTCATTAACCGGATTAGCGCAATCACTTGTTGAGAATAATAAATCGGATTGCGACGGCAGATATTACGAATTAGCATCAACACAAAGCCCACCCCCACCTGCGCTTCGCTTTTCTTCTCAGCTCCCTTTCGCCTGGCTACGATTCTCTGGAACCGGGTCAGGTTCTTGCCGCACTGGTGGCTGTTGGCGATCTGATTCAGGTGATGGCTTCGCAAGCGGCGACCTCGTTTTCACTGCCAATGATTGGGTAATCAAGTCAACGTTGGCGAGTTCGGAATTGCAGGTACGTTTTTTACTGTCTGATCGACTGTTCATTGTCCAATTTGCGCGGATTCATCTGCGAGAAGTTCAGGATCCTGTCTCTTTTCCCGGGGACGGAATGCATCACCGCTGGATATTTGAGCGGGTTGACGAGTCCAGATTTGGCATCAGCCAGGAACGCGGACCGCCGTCAACTTGTTTGTCGCCGGTGATTCCACCTGCCCGTCTCTTCAATCGAGTACAACCGCTAAATCCAATAATTCCTCTTGACGGTTATGACGAATTTTCCGGGGTGTTCCCGTAGCCTGGCAGATTCAAAACCTATAATTTCCTGTGACCGGCCCCGGTGACAAATTCTGACGATTGAAAAAAATGAGTCGTGACGCGCACGATCCGGATAGGAGAGGAACAAATGAGCAACGACGACAAGAAGGCGGACGACAACAAGAAAGCGGACAAGAAGAAAAAGAAGGACGATGACAAATTCAACATCGAACACATTCTCAAAAACTGGCCGTTCGACCCGTTCAGCGTGAATGTCCGCCTGCTCAAAGACGCCACTCGGGAATTCCTGCAAATGCGCGTCGACATGGGGATTCTTCAGCTCGAAATCGAAGGCCGTCCCGATGGTAAACGCCCCGAAGGAGCGAACTCGTATTACGACATGCTGAAAAAGAACGCCTGCGATGACGCATCGTTCGAACTCAAAGACGACGACTGCATCGAAATCGATCGCGAATTCGTACAGTATTATCACCGCCGTGTCTGCTGGTTGCAGCTTAAGGAATTCGGACGCGCAGTCGCAGACGCGGATCATACTCTCGGCCTCATGGATTTTTGCAAACAGTTTTCGCCCGACGAAGAGTGGACGATCTCCCACGAACAATACCGGCCGTTCGTGATGTACCACCGAACACAGGCTGCCGCGCTGAATCTTCTGGAATCCGGAAACGATGAATCCGCAGTGGCCGCAATTGCCGAAGTCGACAAAGGGCTCGACAAACTGCGTTCTCTGTTCGAGCAGTACGATGCAGAGGAACAGTTTCAGGAGGATGAACTCGTTCAACGGCTCGTCGAATTCCGCGAGGGGTTGCGAGAACGGTTCGACATTGGCGACACTCTGGCAACTCGCCTCGACGCAGCGATTGCAGAAGAAGACTACGAACTTGCCGCCGATCTGCGCGATCAAATTGCCGCAGGAGCCAATGAAGTTGCCGGCAACAGCGAAGTCCTGGATGGAATCGTGGATAGGAATTCCGCCTCGCACATATCTGCTGATCCGGAACACGATTCGGAAGAGGATGACGTTGATGCGATTGAATCAGATTCCGTCACCGATTCGATGCTTGACGAGATCGACGACCTGGATCTCGAGATCAATGACGAAGAGTAAGCTAATTTTGGCAACTTTAGCGATGAAGAATAGATGTGGCCGAGTTGGCGGCGTCGCATTCCAGGCCCCGAAACATGTCTGACTCTCAGATTGTCAGTCTCATTCTGCAAAAATTGCAAATCGGCGTTTGTAAAAAGTGCAAGCATCCCCGCACTAGCGGGAACCGGCTAGCTGCGCGACTCGTCGTTCTTTCCACCAATTGCGAACTTCTGCGCTGAAATTCACTCTTTGGCTAAAGTCTGGCACGATAGCTGCGACTCAGCTTTGTACGGAATATGAACCTGACTCACGATGATCGCGTATTGTCGGATGTCAGGTCGGACGTCTTATCAAAGGAGTGAACGATGCTAGTACTATCAAGGAAGCAAAACCAGGATATTGTCATTGGTGACAACATCAAGGTCTCGGTACTCAAGGTTAAAGGAAACACGGTTCGAATCGGAATTGAAGCTCCGCGTCACGTCCGCGTTGTTCGCGGCGAATTGCCGCCATCTCCGATCGATGACGAGCCTGCACAGTTCGAAGAGATTACGCTTGTGTTTGGTGAATCTGAAACCGGCGAATGCTCCAATGCAGGCGGAGGCACGGATTCGCAATCGGGTTTGGAAGGCCCGGCCGGTTCTCATAGACGGATGAGCGATCCGGATGAAGAGCCAACGATCTTGTTTCAGGATCGTTTGCCGATCGAACTGAAACGCAACCGGCTCAAACAGATCGTCAGCGAACTGACTTCGCGCGAGAAGTAGATCGCAACTCAACGAGGTGGTTAGGTACGAAGACAAACAAGACCGCTTCGATGAAACGACAAAGTTGACAAAAACAACATGCGGCATGGACGCTGCCGTCAACTCGCCGAATTTTATTGATGCATTAGCGCTCTCCGGAGCGTTTTTTCATGCGCTGAGGAGAGGCCGAACGGCACGAGGTACTATGAAAAAGACGAGGCAGTGAATGAAGAAACCGGGACTATCGCCCATCGGCTGATATCAGCCGAACGGCGCTAGCCGCAGTTCTCGTGATCGAGCCGTATGACCTGGTACCTGTTAACTACTCCTTTCGAAACGCATGGCTCACGCTGCCGGAGTCATCGCCGGTGTTTGCGGAAGTTGGAATCACCGGCAGACGCGGGTCTTTGATACGCCCGTGTTCAACGAGATGCTCCAGCAGAATCCGCCTGACTTCCAGCACGCTGCGTGGATGCTGATGAACCTTGCTGTGTTCCGCTTCGACCTCGATTTCGCTAACTGCCGGAAATGCCCGGGCGCTATCGACAGAGACCACGCCGTCGCTCCTGCTGTCGCTCTGGAATAAGCCCTTCGTTGGCACAACTCCGATAATTTTGTGAACCGGAATGTCTGACTTTTCTGTCGCCGATTGCATCACAGCGAAAAACGGGGAATCGGGTGAAAGTGAATCGACGCTGGTGCGAACGTTTAAGAGCTCCGGGTCCCGCAGCGTGTCTCGATTCCGCGAAGCGATCCGACTGAAGTCGGTCACGATGTCCGGCGACGTGAACAGTTTGTCGCTCACCCATTGAGCCGTTGTTGACGCCAGGCTGCTCCCGTTTTCCGGTGTCGCAATTGTGATGACTCGTTGCACCCCCGGATTCGCGTCAAAGAAAAATGTCTCCTTCAACGCTGCCAGAGACTCGGCGTCCCCGTCAAGTTTGTCGAATGACTCGTCGCTGATAATTCTCCAGAACTGGTCGCCGCTATCGATGGTCTGTAATCGCGACACAAGTCCGCCCATACTGTGACCGACCAGCACCGTCTGGTCCAGCGGTTTTGAATCGTGTTCCGGGTCAAGCAGGTTTTTCAGCTGTCGCAGATCATCGCGCATTTGTCGTGCCGAAATCCAGAATGGCTGACCGGTCGGATAACCGTAAAACCAGAATTGATAGTTGCCACGGAGATCGGGATTGGCTCGAAGATCGTTGAACATTTCCAGCCACGTTACAGGACTGGACCACAACCCGTGGACCATGACGACCGGAATCTTGTCAGGATCAAACGGTTCGAGCATATACAGCCCGTACACGTCTTTCTCCAGTGCCGCCGGATTCAGCATCAACACAGTTGCCGCGATACCTGTATTTAACAGCGCGTCGTTTACCTGATAGGCGAGCGGTGTTGTGATGTCACTTTCCAGAGGCACCGTTCTCCCGTCGGTATAGACGGTCGTTTTTTCGAGTGGATCATACAGTTTCAACACGGCACGAACCGGTGTCGTAGATTCGTCCCGGGCATCGCCTGCGCCTCCGGCAATGACCGGCGCATCGACCACTTCAAAAAATGCGGTCATCGGCAACGTCAGCTCGGGCGGGTAGAAGTTATCGACCGCACGGGCCGTTGGATCTGATTCGTAGATTGCAATCAGCGGCACACCCAGACCGTATGTGTGGTATAGATTTTGAATGCCTTCCATCCGATAGTCGCTGGTCAATTCAAATCGCTTAAACTGATACGAACCCCAGCGTCCCTCAATTCGTGTTGACAGTTCGATTGCGAGTTCCCCGTTGCCAATCGTGTACGTAGCCCCGGCATCGAGTCCGTCGGCAACGCAGATTTCGCGAATTACCGCCTCAAGCGCGCGATTGTAAACGTCGCAGATTTCACGAAACTGCGGGTCATACGCGTTTCGTTTCAGGTCGTGCTTCGAATCGAAGAGAAACTGATAGGCATGAACGACGGCGGTGGCATAAAGCTGTGTTGCGCGGTTCTGGTCGCCGGTTTGCATCGACCAGTCGGCCTGTGCGAGCGAGAGTTCCGCCAGCGCGTTTACTTCCTCAAGTTCGGGCGACCCTGCACAGATATCTTTCATCCAGCGAATGACGACGTCCGGTTCACCCGCGTATCGATCGAGCAGGTTATATCGCCGCAATACCTGACTGGTTCTTTCGCCTGGTTCAGGCGGGCGTGAAAACGCGCGGCCCATGGTTCCGATCTGGCGTGGCTGTTTGACTTGCTTAACCTGAACCGTATCGCCCTGTCCCAGCTGCGCGATTCGTGCCAGTCGGCGCACCGACATTTCGTTGTTCAGCCGACAACCTGTGGCAGCTGCCACTAGAAGCATGACGGCAATCGCAAACAGTCGAATTTGAGTTCGACAACCGCGCACCGGCGAACACCAGCAGCTATTGAATTTCGAATTGAACTTCTGTCCGGTCAAGTGCAAGGAATCCCGGTTTGGCCTGAATTTCGCGTTCAATTTTTGCGCAGCTCAAATGGCGTACGCCAACGCCGCGCGCATCTGCGCGACACTGGAATAAATAGGTAAAAGCCGGCGAGAATTACCAGTTTTCAGAAGCGGGCGTCAACGGCATAAGTGCTGGCATCGATAGTGAAATGCCGGACGACGGGGTCTAATTAGACAGCTCGATGAGTCGGCACCGGTTTTCCGGGTCGGAAACTCTGCATCTTGCCAACGGTCAGCACGACTCCGGTTTCAATGCTTAGATTTGAGGTGACTTCCCGAACGATCGCTTCGAGCTGTTCGGGGCATGCCGCGACCCGTGCGTTGACCAGAATATCAGCGGCCTGAGTTTTGATTTCGCTTGCCAGCGACAATTCAGGCTTCTCCTCCGAGCCGACCAGATTCGCGACAGCCGTATCGTTTATCGTCTGGCCCAGCACCTTTAGATGGGCAGTTTCGCATCGCTGCTCTTCCAGCTTTGCACCGGTTCGTTTGACGATTTCGAACACAATTGAATCGAGTTCAAAACATTCATCAGATTTTGCCTTGACCGAGCAGTTCAACCAGCCGAGTTCCGTTTCGCCTTCCGCATAGACCTGGTAGTCAACCTCCATCATTTCCAACCGTTGCGGCGGATCAGAACCGGCTATTTCGATCAGTGTTTCGAAACCTGTTCCATCGAGGTTGCTGAGGACAAACGTGGCTTTGCCGAAAAACTGTTTCTCCACGGCTGCAATCAAGTCTTTCCGTCCGGCATGATCGAGTTTGTCAGCCTTGTTGATTGCGATCGCGTCGGCTTCTTCAAGCTGTTTAAGGAAAATATACTCGGCCTTCGGCGAAAAGCCGCGAGACTTTTTTTCGCCGTTCCCGTAAAGGATTTTCTTTCCATGTTCCGGCTTGAGCAACACGATCAACGGTCCGAGCTCAAATCGGTCGCCGAACAATTCCCGCATCGGCTGAATCACGGTCGCGAACAGATCGGTACAGCTGCCAACAGGCTCAGCGATAATCAGGTCGGGCGGTTCATCGCCGGACATCCCGTCTACGGTTTCGATCAAGTCGTCAAACTTGCAGCAGAAGCAGGCACCGGGCACTTCGCCAACGTCAAATCCTTTTGCGCGCAGCGTGTGGGTATCAACCAGATCGTAGGCTTGATCATTGGTGACGAGTCCGACTTTCAACCCCGCATCAACGTAGTGTTTCGCCAGCGCAGCGATGGTTGTTGTCTTTCCTGCGCCCAGGAAGCCGCCGATCATTAGAAAGCGAATAGGTTTCATGTTGTCTGAATGTTTGCGCGGCGTTTGGCCGCGAACGTACGGTGGCTCTCCGAAGCCGTCGTACCGATATTTCGATGAACGATAGCGACAAGCCCGGAGGCTTATCGGATACGGGGAATTATAATACGCCGTTGGTTAGCGTAACATGACGCAACCATCGAAACACCATCTGTCAGCGAGAAAAGAGAGACCGGTTTGTTATCCAGCACACTTGCGATACACGGCGGCGCTCCGGTCATTGCCGAAGGTCCTCCGGCCTGGCCGATAACAACTGACGCGATTCGCGACTCGGTGTCCGCGGCAATCGAAGACGGCAGCTGGGGCCGCTACGAAGCGCGGTGGACGGAAACGCTCTGCGAAAAATTGTCTGAACGTTTTCAACCGGAAGGGATTGGCCGACCGAATGTTCTGCTTTGTTGCAGCGGGACGATCGCGGTCGAGTTGGCGTTACGGGGAGCCGGTGTTGTTGCGGGCGATGAAGTGATTCTGGCGGGCTACGACTTTCCCGGTAACTTTCGCGCGATCGAGGCAATCGGCGCTCGGCCCGTGCTTGTGGATGTGGTCAAGAGTGGCTGGGTGATCGATCCGGAACTGGTTGGGGGCGCTGTGTCGGAGAAGACGGCTGCGATTATCGTCTCGCATCTTCATGGCCAAATCGCACCGATCAAACAAATTCGTGCGGCCCTCGTTTCATCAATGTTTGATCTCAAAGTAAACTCGCTTGAATTGACCGGCAAGAAGATTGTTCTGATTGAAGACAATTGCCAGGCGCCCGGCGGATTATCCAGTGGTCAGCCGCTCGGTTCGCTGGGTGATATTTCCGTACTCAGTTTCGGAGGCAGCAAACTGCTTTCGGCGGGGCGCGGCGGCGCAATTGTGACGACCAGCGACTCGGTGGCCCGGCGTGCCCGGATTTTCAGCGCAAGGGGCAATGAAGCATTTCCGCTCAGCCAGCTCCAGGCCGCCGCGTTGTTGCCGCAGTTGAATACGCTGGATGAATTCACGGTGTGCCGCAATGAGTCGGCTCGCGTGTTGAACGGGCGTCTTGCCGCCGAGCCGCGTCTCGGTCCGCTTCAACAAATTGCGATCGACGATGACGGCGAGACTCTGCCGGCCTTTTACAAACTTCCGTGGCTGTTGCACAGCAAACCGGATGACTGGGGGCGCGAGGAGTTTATCGCGGCCGTTCAGGCCGAGGGTGTTGCCATTGACTCCGCGTTTCGTGGTTTCACCCGTCGCAGCGAAAGGCGGTGTCGCAAACCGGTGCCGCTGGCTAACTCGCAGATTGCGGCTCAGCGCACCATTCTGCTGCATCACCCGGTGTTACTTGGCAATGAATCGAACGTACGAAAAGTTGCGGATGCGATTGAGAAAGTTCTGGACTGCCGACGGAACCTCTGACAAGTTCGGCGTTTGCGGAAAAATTTTCCGTATCGGCATTTAATATTTGCGCCAATAGCGCCTAGAATCATGGTAGAGCAATGCAAATGAGTCGCGTGGACGGCGCGTAACAGTATCACCATCTTTTCGAAAAGATAACAATGGATCCAAATCCCGGCGGCGATCCCAACAACCCACCTCCAGGCTTCAACCCGAGCTACCACACGGTCCACTTGCCGGAATAACGATCGCAGTGAATCGTAGACTTGCCGCCATCCTTTTCGCGATCGTCTTTCCGTCGATTGTGACGCTGGTCTATTTTGTCTGGCTGGATAAATTTCCGCCTTCGACGAAGCAGATCGCGTACGGTATCGGCAAGACGATTCAATTCGGATTTCCGATTGCGTTCGCCTGGGTTTTCCACCGCGGGTTCTTGAGACGGGAGCAATCCGCTCGGGAAAACAGGGCGGGACCCTCGAATCGTGACTACATCATCGGCGCATGTTTCGGTGCGCTGGTGGTTACCGCGATGATGTCGATTTACTTTCTGTTTCTGGCCGATTCTGAATTCGCGGCCGGATTGCTGGAAAAAGTCAAACAGAAAACGTTCGACTCCGGAATCGACTCACCGCTGAAGTGTCTGGTCGTAGGAATTTTCTACGCACTGGTGCATTCGTTTCTGGAGGAATACTATTTTCGCTGGTTCGTATTCGGTCAGTTGAAGACGTTCGTGCCTGTGCCGATTGCCAGTCTGATCTCCAGCCTCGGATTCATGGCGCACCATGTGATCCTGCTGGCCGTGTTTTTCGAAAGCTGGACTTCGCCTCTGGTCTGGCTTTTTTCCGCTGCAATCTGCATAGGTGGAACTTTCTGGGCGTGGCTATATCAACGTTCAGGTTCGCTCAAAGCACCATGGCTGAGTCATCTCGTTGTCGATGCGGGGATATTTACTCTGGGTTACCTGATGATCCGGCATTTGTTCCAGGCGTAGCACGTAGCGTTGGCATCCTGCCGACGTGGAACACTACTTCCTGTAAACGCAACGTCGGCAGGATGGCAACGCTACGAAAGTTCGCTGAAGATGGCCGTCCTTTGCTAACTCTGCGGGTTTCCATCTTTCACTGCTTCAGCGTTGTTCGTCGTCTGCGGGCTGATAAAGAACGCCCGTTTCTGATTGGGTAGCGAATAGTGAAAACCACACGACGCGAACATCGCTTCCGAGTTAGAAATCGCCATCAGCTCAAGGACTCCCGATTCCTTCGCCGCCGTGACGCAGTGATGCACCAGTTGGCGACCGATCCCCGTCCTGCGGTGGTTGCGAGATACCGCAAGGCATTGAATTTCACCCAACTTGCGTGAGTAGATTTCCAGTGCCGCGAATCCGATTACGGGTGATTCGAAAGCCTCTTCAGAGGCCTCCGTCGCGATGAAGGCAACGCCAAGCAGTTTCGAAAGTTCCTCTTCCGTTCGCGGGAGCAGACAATTTTGGTCGATAAACGGTTTTAGGAACGCAGCGACGCCCGGGAGGTCTTCCGGCCGGGCTCGTTGGACAATGATGGAGGGTGTGCTCATCGTAGAAATCGTACATTGCGGCTTTTCTTGTGTCGACCAATGTTCGATTCAATCTCTATTCAAGGTGTCTTATTTCTTGAGCATAAACTTGAGCATAAGCTTAAACTCGAACTTAAAATCCTGCTTTAGCCCAGCAGATGAATGCCTGAATTCAACCACTCGACTCGATGTGTCGCCATCGATGGGAGTTGACGTGAGCGCTGGTATTCGTGGTTGTCCGAATCCGACCCCTAGCAGAGATAGGTACTTGGTTGAAGTTTAAGTTCAGACTCTCAGCAGCTCGTCGTAGACCTCGGCCACGCCGCGCGCCATGCTGAGATCAGACAGATGTTCGCGCTGGCGGGCGAGTGAACTGACGCTCATGGATGACCAGCGATCAAGGTCGCCGACCAGCGACTCGATTTTTGCGGCCAGGTCAACCGGCGATGACGGTTCAAAGATCAAACCGTCCACTCCGTCGCGGACCGCTTCAGGGATACCTTCCACGCGGCTGGCGATTACAGGGATCGCATTGGCCATTGCCTCCAGAACGACCATCGGCAGCCCTTCGCCGTAGAGGCTCGGCAGAACAAATAAATCCATCTGTTCCAACTGAGCGTTGACGTCGGTCTGAAATCCGGTCCACGTTATCATCGACCCGACTCCCAGCCGTCGAACGTGTTCCATTATATCGTTTTCATATTCACGTGTCTCAAACGGCCCGACAGCGCGGACATGAACGTCGACGCCTTCGTCTTTCAAAATTGCCAGAGCGTCGAGCAGTACTTCGGTTCCCTTGCGCGGGCGAAACAAAGCCATCGTGCCAATCGTCCAGGGTGAATCCGGCGGCTGGCGTGATGGCAGATCGTCAATCGTTGCGACCCCGTTGCTGACGACTGCCAGTTTTTGATCGCGGTGACCAAGCTCTTTCATGTAACCACGCAGAGAATTCGAAACGCAGATCATCTTGTCAACGCGGCGCAAGGCCCATGTTTCGATCCAGGTGTTGATACGGTTGTTCAACGATTTGGCTGAATCTCGTCCGACAGGTGAATGAACATGATAAACCAGCGGACAACGGAGTTTCGCTGCGGCAAGTCGTCCGATCAGCAGGGTGCGCGGCGTGTGAGCATGCAGAATTCGAAAATCCTGCTCACGCGCGATCTCGACAACTTTCTTATTGAGGAAGATGTCAAATTTGTTTCGCATTTCCAGTTTGTGAAGCGGCCCTTCGGAGGTTCTTACGCGAGGAAATTTGTCTGCCTTTAGACAGACGAAACCCGCGTCATACCCGAACTGTGGCAGTGCCGATGCGAGCAAATCCTGAACCCGCTCAGCGCCTGAAAAATGTTCGCCATTGATCAGGTGCAAGACACCGGTTGTGTCCCGTGCGACTTGAGCGTTGAGGGACTGATTCTGATGCTGGCCTGGTTTGACGATCACGATTTGACTCGATAAAAGGTTGGAATTCCTTACGAGTCTAGGTCGGCGGCAGGTCGGCGGTCGGAGCGTTGAATATTCGACAAGGATCGAAACGCAAAGGGAGTCGACTCATCGGAATAACCGCTACCACCGGCCCGCTGACGCCAAATATGCAGGAGTACGATGGCCAATACTGAAAGAGCAGTTGTGTGCTATGAAAGTTCACAGCGTGCCCACTGACCGTGGTTTTCGTCGACGAACATGACAATCGTTTCCGGTTCGACACCCGATTCGCGCAACGCGGACTTGAGTTGCTGACCAATCCACCACGCAAGCAGTTCGGCCGTTGTGTTTGCGATGTTCAGAAGCACACAACCCTCGGCTGGAAAGACCCAGCGTTTCGATTCGTGCCGGGCGATGACCTCGTTGTTGGCGGACTCAACACTAATCGTTGGATGATTGGTCGGCAGGAGCACGCGGTGATCGAGACGAGAGACGATTTCCAGCAGCGAATCCCTCAGCGCGATAAAGTCAACCACATAACCGTTTCCGTCCAATGGTCCGGCAATTTCACATTTGACCCGGTAATTGTGACCATGAAGACGCTCGCAAATATCGCCGTTATAGGTGATGAAGTGCGCGGCGCTGAAAACAACCTGTTCCTTTTCGAGCGAGACACGATAGGCGGCGCTCGTTGAGTTCGCTGGAATGGAATGGTCGTTAGTGGTTTTGTCTGACATGGAGTTGTGGGTCCGCGGTGATAGTGAACGCTGCGAGTCCAGTTTATCCTGCAGCCAGCAAATCTGTCAGGTGACCGTTCTGAATTGCAACAAACAATCCTGCGGCAATCATGTCAGCTGTTGTCCCCGGGTTGCGGCGATTGCCGTCGCTGCGAAGCCAGAAATCGAGTGAAGACAGAGCCTGTTGAAATGCCGCGTCGAAAAAGTTGTTGCCGGCCGCCTCAAATGTGCACATTGCCTTCCCGGCAAGCATCTGCGAGTGCAGAGCTGTTTCCTTGCCGCATTTTCTTGTGATCAACGAATCAGGGAACCGGGCCATCATTGCCACATGAGCGAAAACGATGGCGTGATTCAAATCGCCGAATTTCTCAGCTCCGTCAGCGAGTCGCGGCACGACGTCATCGAATACCTGTTGGTGTCCATTGGTGTACTGGCTGGCAACCAAATCACGCTCGGCAGCTGATTCCATTGCGTCAATCAAGTCTTTCGGAGCTTCGTCAGCGACGTCGTTGGCCGGGCTGCGCCCCAATCCTCCCGCGTTTGCGGTTCGGATGGCTGCGTATACGTTTTTTGAATCTTCTACAGTTAGATCACGGAGCACGTTTTGAACCGCGTGCGAGTCGAGATCTTTGTTTTGTTGGAAAGCGATGGCCAGCGGACAGACCAGTAGCGCGATGCCCAGGTTCGTATTGCTGCCGACAACTTCACGCGTGGATTGAACGGCATCGAGTACCATTGCGCCAACGCGTGCTTTGTCTTGAGTCATTTCGCGGTCAATCGCGCTGCCGAGCAGAACGCTGCTGACGAGAAAATCGTTGAGAGTCAGATTTTCGAAGTCAGCGCTGCGATGGACATTGCCCGGTTTGGGTGCAGAGACCTCCAGCGAACATGCGAGTGTTGCAATCTGGCCGGGTGTCAGGTTGCCGGGTGCCAGGTTGGAGAGTGGAGAGCTAATGGTTAGGAGGAGGTGGTTGTAGGTAATTTGTTAGAGCCGTCCCTTCAGGACTATTGGATTGGTTCAGCTGGGCTGGGCTTAGCCGTTTTGGCGATAGCCACGATTACCGGAAAAAAACCGTGGCTATCGCCATTTGGCTGATATCGCCAGTACGGATTCAAGTCTTCGCTGTTTTAGTTATTGCCAAGGAACCGCGCGGCCAGATCTTCAACTTCCTGCGCTGCGTCTTCGACGACATAGTGGCCGGCTTTTTCGAGCCGGTGGATTTCCGCGTTCGGCCAGTGCGACTCCAGACGATCAAGACATTCGGGTCGGAAGCACCAGTCCTTCATTCCCCAGACCATCATGATCGGGAGATCGCTGAGCGAACCGAGCTGGTTTTCGATTTCTTCGAGCAGACTCCAGGTTCTGTGCGACGGCGATGCGGGAATGTCTTTGACAAAATTGTAGATCGCGATCCGGTTGGCAAAACTGTCGTAGGGAGCGAGCATGCCGGCAGCGACCTGTGGCTCTAGCCCGCCCCGTTGCTCGGTGGCCATCGTTACTGCGGCACGTGCAAACGAGTTCAGTCCCTGAACGCCGAGTTTACCGACGACCGGCCAGCGACATGCGCGGATTCGGAACGGAATGAACGGTGGTGGAAACGCGGCGGTGTTGAACAAAACGATGCGCTTGAAAACGTCGCGACGCTCCAGCAATGCGGCCAGCCCGATCGCTCCGCCCCAGTCATGCGCCATCAACGTCGCGTTTTGCAGCTTCAGCCGATCGATTAGGTGCACGAGGTTGTCGCGATGCGATTCCAGGCAGTAGTCATGATCCGGCGGTTTGTCGCTGAGCCCGCAACCGAGATGATCGATCGCAACACAACGGTGTCGGGTGCCCTGGTTTGAGTGGCTGAGCCGGCTGATCAATCCGCGCCAGTAGAAAGACCAGGTCGGGTTGCCGTGAACCATCACCACCGGAGGACCGACGTCGTCCGACCGCGGTCCGTCATCGACATAATGGATGCGGTGCCCGTCCAGTTGCAGATAGTTGGAGTCGAACGGGTAAAGTTCCCGCCAGTCAGGCACGGATTTTGGCATCGAGATTGCTTTGCGGATTTAGCGAATACCGGCAGGATCGTTGCCGGTTTCAACCAGTTTAGCGGTCATCGCTGCAACTGGAAACGCCCTGACTGCCACAGTTGCCCGCCACGCGATTGAAGACCTTGGGCAGCGCCGCATTCTTCAACAGGTGTCTTCGGCTTCCGGCATTCGATAAACAGAGAATCCGGTTTGCGGATGTGGTCGCCGACTGTGTCGAGCCGGTAATCGGTGAACCGGTCAATGTCGCTTTCGGAGGCACGACAGACGCGGAAGGCAATGAATCCGGCGTCACGACAAAGTTCACGCAGCGAATAACGGTCGTACATCCAGCGATGGATTTCGCCTCGACTACGAAACAGTCCCTCATCGAGTGCGCCGACGCCCCGCCGACCAAGTGTCAAACGGACAAATTCACGTGCGAGTTTTTCACGTAGTTTACGTGTTCGAATTCCGAGCTGCGCTCTCCACCCGATAAGTTTCGGTTGGATCAAGGCCGCCGTCGCGGTGTCATTCGTCGATCCCGTGTCGACCTTTGGTGTCGTTTCCGGCGTGAGCGATTTGTCCGGTGTCCGGACTTTTGGTGAATTTACCTTGCCCGTCGTGCGACTGATGTTCACCTCTTCACCAACTCGCGAACGGACGAAATCCGAGTTTCTGATTTCAGGGCTGGACATGTATCGGCCCATCCGACCGCCCGAATGCTCGCGAACCATCTGGTCGAGCAGCTCGAGTTTCATCCAGTTGTAGTTGACAGCTCCTGCTTCGTCTCCGCTCCACGCGCGATGATGCGTTTCCAGGTACAGTTCGGCGATTCGTTCGAGATCGGGGACGACAACGCGTAGAATTCCGCCGGGTTTCAGGACCCTCAGACAGTCCGCCATCAATGCGCGACCGAGATGCGGTTTCAAATGTTCAAGAATGTGCGAGTGATAGACCCCGTCGAAATGCCCCGTTTCGAAGGGTATCCCGCCCGTGACGTCGCATTGCATTACAGAGGGGTCTGTTGACTCCAGATCAATGTTCTTCCACCGCGCATCGAACTGTCGCCCGCATCCGATGTTCAACAACATCGGCGGAGTCTTGTTTTGCGTTTTGAACGGAAGAATGTCAGGCATTAATGTGTCGTGTCAGCATCGCTGATTCGATGCAAGCGAAATGTAAGTCCGGAAATACACGGTACGCCGGTCAAGCTGTTTTCGAGGAAGAACCGGTCGCACGATTTAGCAAAATTCATGGTTGGCGTAAATACGATCCCGCTACAGAGTTCGGAGCCGGGACTTTGTTGGCCGCCACATGCAAATTCCAGGATTGACGCCGGAAAAGTGCCAGCAGATGATGGACTCGCCGTAACCCGAACTACTTTGTGCTGGACATCGGCGGAGACATGATTCTTGAAGCGCTGCATCTTCGGCAGGACAGTGTCGTGGTTGAACCGGGCGACCTGATCGATGCCGGTACGGTTTTGGGCAAAGTCGGCAACACCGGATCGTACACACATCCTCATCTGCACCTCGCAGTTCGCTCGCGTTCAGCTCGAAACGTAACCGTTCCAATGGCGCTGGAAAATGTACGCGTCAGTTTGAATATGGCCGAAGATTGCCCCTGGACCAGGGTCTTTCCTGCTGGGTCGCGGAAGAAGGTTATTTCGTCCAGCGGAACGATGGCGACGAAACAACTCTGCGGAACAATGGCGACGAAACAACTCTGCGGAACGATGGCGATGTCGAGGACCAAAAAACAAGTTTCACGCAAAGGCGCAAGGCTCGCAAAGGAAAGTACCCGGACTCTGCGCTTTCGCGCCTTTGCGTGAGGTCCTTTCCACGTCATAATCGACAAAGAATGGCTGACAACTTGTTCAGGAGCCCGCAAATTGCCGAACCGCCATTCTCAATACTTCAAGAAACCTGCAAAGTGCAGAATGCACCCGCGAAGAGGCCGGGCTTTCGGGTGATCTTGGTAGAAATTCCGATTCGGACTAAGGTCTGGCTGTGTTCCATTGAGTTTTGAACACCGAAGGTGTTTCACAATAGTCCAACATCGTTCCGTAGATCATTAGAATGACCCTGCCAAGTTCCAGTTCGCTGCAAACGACGGTCGCCTTTTGTGTTTACAACAGGCTGGAGCCGGCGCGCGAAGTATTCCGCACGATTGCGAAACAAAGACCGGAGCGGCTGCTGGTCATTGGCGACGGACCCAACCGGAATCGCGCGGGAGATCGAGAAGCAGTTCAGGCGACGCGCGACGTGATCAAAGTTGACTGGCCGTGCGATTTTCAAACCTGTTACTCCGATACGAACCTGGGCTGCCGAAAACGAATGGCGACCGGAATTACCTGGGCATTCGAGCAGGCGGAGGAGTTGATCATTCTCGAAGATGACTGCCTGCCAGACGATTCGTTTTTTTCGTTCTGCAGCGAGTTGCTTGAACGATATCGGAATGAGCCGCAGATAATGTCGATTTCCGGCAGCAATTTTCAGCCGTCCCGCTGTACCTCTGACAGCTATTATTTCTCGCGCTGGACCCATATCTGGGGTTGGGCGTCGTGGCGCCGCGCGTGGGATCATTACGACGTTGAAATGCAGGACTGGCCTCAAACACGTGATTCCGGACTGCTGGGTAACGTCGTTGAACAGGAAGGCGAATCCGAAATTTGGAATCATGTTTTCAACAACCAGCACGCAGGCAACATTGATACATGGGATTTTCCCTGGCTCTACGCCTGCTGGATGAATGGTGGCAGAACTGTTCTGCCTGCAAAAAATCTGGTGACCAATATCGGGTTCGGTGACGATGCGACACACACGGTCGATTCCGCTTCTCCGCTTGCGAACCAACCGCGTTTTTCCGCGTTTGAAGATGACGGTAAACTTCGGCATCCACTCAACATCGCGCGCGATCAGGTGGCCGACGACTGGACCTATCGAAACATGTTTGCTCATCTGAAACCCGACTTGAAAACCGGTTGTTCCGGGCTCAAGCCGTGGTGGAAAAAGTTGTTGCGCCGGAAGTCAAGAATTGCGGCGTAAATTCAGGTACCAATTCCCTGCTTACATGTCAGGTTCCGAAATCGAATCAACATTTTTCCGGAACCAGACCGGAGGCTCAACAACGTGAAGGTCGCAGTCTTTTCTCCCTACCGAACGGTTTCGCCGCATTACGAGACTGAGCTGGAGATCGCTCAGCAACACATCGATGCTGGTGACATGGTTGAGTTCATTAATTGCACCGGTGAGCTAGCCTGCTGTGATTTCAATTCCAGCCATGAGGATGAGAAGTGCCGCGACTGTCGTGGTCGGCGAGCGATGGGCCTCGATTTGATCGACATAGGAAAAGAACACGGAGTTTCGGTCTCAGGTTTCAGCGATTACGAGGAAACGTTGCCTGAATTTGATTCGATGGATGCTCTAAAAGAATTCCGAATCGACAATTTTGATCTTGGATATGCCGCACTGTCGTCGCTGGTTTCGATTATTCGCGACCCGGAACCGGACCTTGTCGAACATCGCGAGTTGCTCAACCGTTTCTTACGAGCTGGAGCGACGGTCTATCGCAATACGTTAGCCAATATTCGCGTGCACCAGCCAGAGCGGGTCTACGTTTTCAATGGACGGTTCGCCGCAATGCGAGCTGTACTACGTGCATGTCAGATGCAAAACACCGACTGCTTCATGCACGAACGGGGATGCGACAACCAGCATTTTGAAGTGCTCAAGAATCACCTCGTTCACGAAATTCCGGCGACGGTTCAGAACATCTGCGAACGTTGGGTAGAGGCTGACCCGAAAATGCGTGATGAAATCGGTGCGTCGTGGTTTCTTGATCGAATCGGCAGGGTTGAAAAGAACTGGACATCGTTTGTGAAATCGCAGGACCAGGGAAAGTTGCCCGACGGTTGGGATAACGCTCGGAGGAATATTGTAATTTTCAGTTCATCGGACGATGAGTTTGTCGCGATCGGGGATTGCTGGACGAATCATCTTTACGAGAATCAAGTCGAAGCCGTACAGGAAATTGCGGAATCGATGCAGGTTGCTGCTCCCGATGTTCATCTTTATCTGCGTGTTCACCCGAACCAGAAGAAAATCGACAACGCGCGGAAGCGGGCAATGATGACGCTCGACCTGGAAAACCTGACAGTGATCCGCCCCGAGTCGCCGATCGATTCCTACGCGATGCTGTTGGCCTGCGACACCGTTGTCTCGTTTGGATCGAGTATCGGCATCGAAGGCGTTTTTCACGGAAAGCCATCGGTGTTGCTTGGTCCCTGTTTTTATCGGGACCTCGGTGGAGTTTACCGGCCGGAAGATCACAACGCTGCGATCGACTTGCTCAGTCGAACACTCGAACCGCTCGAAAAAACCGGAGCGTTGATGTACGGGCACTGGCTCCAGACTCGTGGGATGCAGCACCAATATTATCAGCCCAATGGATTATTCGAGGGAACGTTCAAGGGGCATGTGATCTATGACCGCACGGCAGAATCAGAATGTTCGAACTCCGGGTTGTCCTCGTCACCACGATCGTGGCCTGGTAAACTGAAGCGTGAAACCAGGCGGTTGATCAGGCAGGTTTCTGATCGAATGAAAAGGCCGGATGGTATTAGTTCTGACTGAGTGAATTCTGAGCATGAGAAACCCTGTCATATCAATTCAGCTTAACTCCTCGTATCGAGGCATTGCCAGAGCCGGTGCCTGCACGGTGTTGGTTGCTCTGTTGTTTGGCACCTTGTTGTTTGGCGCCTTGTTGTTTGGCGCCTTGTTGTTGAGTGCCTTGTTGCCGCTGGCTGGATGCGGTGGCTCGCAGACTTTTCCGCCGACGCAGAATGGGTATGCACGGAATGCCGGTGGTCGTTGCATCGCTCTGGTCTGGGGTGTGCAGTTTAAGATCGAAGGCGCAGGAACGGACGAACCTTCGGTCGAAACGACGGGTACGCTTATAGATGCAGATGACGATTCGTCGCCCGTTGATGCTCAGGTTGAACTGGTTGCAGGAACCGCGATCGTGACCATGCAGACGAATAGGCGATTCGGTTTCGAGCTGCAAGTGAACGGTGTTTCGTACGGGAAGCTTAATCCGGGAAACAAAGTAGAAGTCGATATCAACGGACGCGTGAAAGTTAACGGTCAGTTGAGGCAGCCTGACAAGTCGTAACGATTGGGGCGTATGTCAGTGAACCCGAGTGGCCTTGCTGAACAAAAGTTGATTTGATTGCGTATTAGCGTCTCCGTACAGGATTTGGGCCTGTCAATAATTTAGTGTCATGGTATCTATTGACTGATCTTGAGGCATTCGTTCTTCGAACATGATGGCGAAGTGATTCAAGGCGGCTTTCCAGTGGGGGACCGGCATCGCCCACTTCATTGATTGCCATGTAAATTAACTTCAATGCAGAGTCGCGATTCGGGTACTGCTTGCGATTGCGTGTGAACTTGCGAATCTGGCTGTTGACCGACTCGATCGCGTTGGTCGTGTAGATCGCTTTACGAATCGAAGCTGGAAACTCGAACATCGATATGATGTGCTCCCATTTCAGTCGCCACTGTTTACTTATCGCCGGATATTTCTCGTCCCGTTTCTGAGAGAAATTTTCCAATTCCTGTTCCGCTTCGATCACGCTGGCCGCCTGGTTTGCCACAGTTTGACTTCTTCATTCAGGTCGGCTGTCATCTCCGAAACCAAAGCGGCCGAAACATCCACTCCGTAGAGTTCCTTGACGATGTCCTGAATGTCACGCGTGGTCATCCCTTTGGCATCGAGCGCCGGAATCTTCTCGTCAAAACCGACCAGACGACGTTGATGCTTCTCGATCAGTTGTGGCTCAAACGTTCCATTGCGATCACGCGGTATGTCCAGGGCCAGCTTGCCGATTTCATCATCGTTCGCATCAGTCCATTGAGCTCTTCAACTGTGGTTGCCTGACCAGCAATTTCTGTGGCCAGAGTTTCCGCTTGCTTTCGTAATTTCGCGTCCATGCTTTTCTTCTCCTGTGGGTAAAAAACTGATATCAGCTATCAAAATTCTGCTACTGACACAAGATTTCTTACAGGCCCTGCAACCCGACGGACGGGACGTCTCGACGATGTAGTCCGTGTGCCACCCGACAGTCCTAACTTCATCGACGACGGGTATTTTCGTTGTCCCGGTCGACTCGTATTCTTCGCCACCGCCTCCGCACTGGCCGGTCCCGCCCGGTTCGGTCACCGGTAGATCGGGAACATCGGCCGGTCCCGGTCACGGTCAATGACTGGCCGGGCATCAGGCCGCGCCAACCGTATACGCCGTCTTTAGGAGGATTGAAAACCATGTCCGATGTACCGTGCAGGTTGAACGCATCGAACCTCCACACAGCCGGTCCGCCGGGATCTTCAATATTCGTCCAGGTAACCGTTACTGTAACGCTGTCGCCGTTTTTTAGCGGAGCGGGACAATCGCACGTAAGCACACACCGGGTATCTGTCCTTTCGGTTTCCGTGACATCAACCGGGAATCCGGGAAGTGAATATTCCGTAATTCCGAGTCCGTCGACCGTTATGTCCCGGAAACTCACACGGCTTTCATCGCAGTTCTCGCAGGCACCCTGATTCTGCGCGTCGGCTGCATCCGGCAGGAGGTTGATCGAACAGATTGCAAGCAGACCGCTCAACAGAATCGAAACGAAACGCGATGCCGAAAAACTTCGTTGATGCCCGTGCTGTCTCATCATGCTCTCCGGGTGTGTTAAGTCGTTGTTGTGTTTCTGTCGTGGATGTTTTGGTGTGCTTGCTGCGATCGCCTGTCTTGATAAATGCGCAGGTTTCGGTCGCTGGCTAACGGTTGTCGGGCAGTTCCACATTCACGCGGAACCGCAGCTGACCCGAGTTGACGGGCGAAGCCGCCAGGATTTCAAGCAGCCCCGCAGTTCCAGCTGTCGCCGGACGGACTCTTCGATGATGATTTCTTCGGCGATGAACTCAAGATGCTGCTCCGTTTCAAAAGAAAATCATTGAGCAAACTCGACACGCTCAACGAACGGGGCTGATTGTATCGCCAGCAATCACCATTGCAGGTTTATTTTCCCCGGCACAAGTATTTTCCCGGGCAACCGGACACGTTCGGTCACATCAGGAAAACAAACTGAAAAATTAGTTTGGACTTTTTTTGGGGAGCATTCGCGATGCGTTTTACTCACACGCTTCGCACGTAACGACCTAGTGCCCGGCATCGAATTTCCTTCCCCGGCAAAGCGCGATTTCCTTCCCCGGTACCCGGGTTGATTTTTGCGCCGTGACATCAGCGAAACCGGGAGCTTTACGGGGCCGGGTTTATCCGGAAAACGTTAGATCCTGCCGAATTCCACAGCTCCGTCGAAATAGACCGAGACAAGTGAAACAAAGACCTTGGCTATCGCCAATACGGCTGATTTCCCTAACCAAATCACCCCAAGAAGTCCCTTAAAAGATTAACAGAACGTCGTCGCCCAAATCCTTCGTTTAGCCTATTGCAACTCACGCGTGAGCGAGCGACGACAATCGGAAGGTATTAGCGCTCGCGGCGTATCCCACGTGATTGAGTTAAACTAACCGAACTATGTCGCTGAACGAAAACCTTCATCCGATTGAAGCCTCTGCACTCCATGCGAAGCGTGAGCGAGTTTTCCTGGTTCTGGCCGGGTTGTTTCTCGGCTCGCTGACAATGCTGAACATTCTCGGGGTCAGCCGGTTTATTGTTCTGTTCAGCGGTGACCCCGGCGACGCGGGCTGGACCTGGAGTATGGGTAAATGGGCATCGCCGGCCGGTTTGACTTTCGCAGTCGCGGTCGGTGTGCTGCCGTACCCGATCACGTTTTTATGCACCGATTTCATCAGCGAATTCTACGGAAGGCGCCGGGCAAACTGGGTCGTGCTGGTTGGCTTGTTGTTGAACTTCTGGGTCGTGTCTATTCTCTGGATCGGCGGCACGCTTCCTGAAGTGCCTCAGATGCAGGATGGACTGCCTGCCGTCACGGATGACTCGTTCGCGTTTTACAAAATTCGCGCATTGACGTTCGGTGCAGTCATGGCGTCGATGATTGCGTATATGGCAGCCCAGTTCTGCGACGTCTATCTATTTCACTTCTGGAAAAAGCTGACGCGCGGAAAACATCTCTGGCTGCGTAACAATGGTTCAACACTGATCAGCCAGCTGGTCGACACCGTCGCCGTGGTTTTGATCACGCATTTTTATGCATTCGGGATCCCGGGGCTGAATGGAGATACACCGGCTGGAGAATTGTGGCCCGCGCTGATGACGTTTATCGCAACCGGCTATGTGTTCAAGGTGGTGATCGCGCTGTTGGATACGATCCCGTTTTATTTCGGTGTTGCCTACCTGAAACGCGTTCTGGAATTTGATCCGCAGCAGGAACATGAATGAGCTTAGCCGGTTTCCTGTGCGTCCTCCGCGACTCTGCGTTTCAAATCCGACCGAATGGCGAGGTTTGCCGTCCAAGTGAACCAGTTTTCCTACGGCTGTATGTTAAAGCGAGGTTTGCGGCTGGCGATCAGTTCGGATTCATACGCCCGGCGGATCATCGTTTCCCTGGCTCGGGATTCCGGATCGAAATCGTGAACTTCAATCGTGATCGAGTCCGCGCCGTGTGCCGTCAGATAACTTGCCAGTGACTGGCTGTGCGACTGGTCAAGGTGAGTCGCCAGTCGTTCGCGCAGGTTTTCCGTCTGGCCGATGTACAGATAACCGGAGGCATCGCGAAAGATGTAGACCCCGGGATGCTGCTGAATCAGCTCCGGGTTTTCCAGAATCGCAGCTCCGGAATACGATTCGATCGTCCGGCTCCAGTCCGCGATTCGCGTGATCAACTCCGGTTTCAGCTTGCGGGTCTTGCGCATCCGGAACGCTGCACGCCGTGCTTGATAGGTATCGATTGCCCCGTCAATTTCAATCACGATTGCATCAAACTCGGCTCGCATTTCCGGGCTGGACATGATCCGGTCGGTCGAAACGCCGAACCGGTCCTGAACCGTTCGAGCCGCAATTTCTGCGATGTGGCCGAGGTCGTCCCCGGAATTGGACGGTGATCGGCGCGTGGTTTCAACATTCAGTTTTCCCGCCTTGCGGAGATTTAATAGCGTCCAGCAAGCTTCTTCCACGGTCGTGCCGGGTAGCTCCAGTTGAACAGCAGCGATAAAAGCGGTGTGCAACCGGTCGTTGAGAATCACTTCGTCACAGCTCCATCCGCCGTGGCTGGTCGCGAACGCAGAATGGACTGCTGTTTTCAATTCCCTGGAATTGGTTGGATTCAGGTGCATCGAATCTTCGTCAACCAACTGGCCGGAGCCATCTGGAATGCCCTGATCTGCATTCAAGCCAGAGTCATGATTCCATTGCGCGGCAAGCCTCATACCTCCGGTGCCGTCAGAAATTTCTGGAGCACGTTCGACAGCGATTTGAACAGAAGTCAATTTTGCCGGCTCAGTTCCGCCTTCCGTTTGCGCAAAAACTGATTGCGGAAGCGCGAAGAAGCAGGCAAGTAAGAGAGTCACCAGCAAGATCGACGTCGCGACGTCATGCTCCCGGCAAACGGTATCACGATCTGTGATGTTGGCGATGTTACGATCTGTGATAGAGCAACGCACGCATGCGCTGATCCCCGTGAATCCGTTCATGGCGATGGCTGTTGAAGTGGCTGTTGAAGTGGTTGTTGTGATTCGGTGCTAGTGCATCGTTCCAGCTGAGTTTTAGACTTAGCCGTTTTGGCGATAGTCACGGTTGCTCTGAGAAAAACCGTGGCTATCGCCAAAACGGCAAAATGTCCAATCCGAACGTGAGCTGGAGCATGAACCAAGCCGATTTTCGGCCCGCCACGAATCAATCCCTGCTTTGGGTGAAGTTTATGTCCATGATGAACGGAGCATCCTAATACCAGAGAGGCTTCCGTCCAATGACGGGCAGCAGAGTGCAAGCACTATTGGCCGGTGCAAAGAAAACGGCATCGTATGATAAGCAGCCGTGATATGAACTTCAGTTGCCGGGGTTTTCTGAATTCGATGTTTCCGGATTCACTACATCTTCAACCGGAACCCCCGAAGGAATCTCTTCTGGAACACCACCGGTACTTAACGAGCCGTTTTCGATCTCATCGACTGCATCCATCGTAAACTCGATATCAACGAACCGATCAGAGTCACCTGAACCGGCGTTGGCACCCGGTTGTTCCAGAACGGAAGTGTTTTCGTCCGTCTGAATCAGTTGCTCGATTCCCGATGCGTCGACCGGGCTATCATTGAGCGTCGGGGTGTCTTCAAAGGGGCGGTTTTCGAAAACGTCTTTGAAGCCAGAGGAATCACTTCCGCTGGCATTCTTGCCGGAGGAGCCGATTTCGGAATTAGTGTCAGTGTTCTTCAATTCCATGTTCTCAGTCGCCCGGACGCTGCCGTCTTCGTTCCACCACGTCCAGACTCCGACTTCGGCATCGTCTTCGAATCGTCCTTCAATTGATTTGCGTCCACTGTCATGCCACCAGGTCCAGTGCCCTGTTTTTTCGCCATCAACGAAAACACCCTCGCCTTGTTTCAGTCCGTTTTCATGCCACCAGACAAAACGACCGACGCGGTTGCCTTCGTCGTACTGACCTTTCATCTTCGGCTGGCGGTTGGGGTACCAGACGTTCGCGGGTCCGTGCTGAACTCGTTCGCCGGTTTGTCGCATCGGGGCGGGACTGGCTTTCCACCAGTCATCATCGCCATCGAATTCGAGTGTCCCGTCCAAATACGAGTTTTCCGAGCTTTTGAATTCCGGGCGGTACCACGTTGATTGCCGGATTACCCGTCGGCCCGACCTGTATTCCTCTTCACGCACAAGTTTGTCCTGCTCGTCCCATTCCAGCAGCCGGCCGTCAAGCTTTCCTTCAACGAAATTGGCTCGCCGCATGTTGCCCTGATCAGGATAGAGCCAGGTCGCTGTTCCGTCGCGGACCCCTTCCCGATATTGAATCTCAAAAATCTTCAAACCGGACGAATCAAAAATCGCCCACGTTCCATCGAGCTTGCCACCAGAGAATGCAGCGACGGACCGGAACGGGCCTTTGAAGAGATTAAACGGTTTTTCAGCAAAGATCCCGCCTTCGTTCGCTTCGTGCCAGCGATACCAGGCACCGACCATCTTGCCTTCCCGGAACTGGCCGCTTGCCCGACGTTGCTGTTTACGATCAAGCACTTCCCAGCGTCCGTGGTTGTGGTAGTTGCCGTCAGCATCCAGGGCGACTTCTTTTCGGAGCATTGGATTGCCATCCGGATAGTTCTGGACGACCAGCTCTGTACCAGCAGTTCCACGGTATACCGGTCGCTGAACGGCAGTCTCGTCTGCTCGTTGGTCAACCTCGTCGTTGCCGACTGCCACGCCAGGTCCGATTTCCTCAATCGTACCGTCGATCGTTTGCGGCATCCCCGTGTTGTCATTGATTTTATTGATCGCAGGTTCGGCGCCCTGCACGGCGTTGCTATTCAAATCTGAGCTGCCGTTTGACGCTGATTGGCCCGACTCAGAGACCAGAGGCGCGGGAATGACGACCTGCGGTTTCAGGTCCAGTTTGTCGTCCAGCGGAAAGAAGGCACCCGGTACGTCAGTCCCTTGCGATCCGGAATCACCAGTCTGATCAGTGAAGATGTCCGAACTGCGTCGGGTGGCCGGCGAGTTGTCGGCGGGGGAAGTTCCGGTCTCGTCCATCTGCGGTATCGAATCGAGCGGAGTCTTGCGTTCGTCATCCTGCGCTGAATTCGAATCAGCGGGGGCACCGGCGAGCGGAGTACGAAACACAGGCCCGCCGGTTTGAATCGCGCAGCAGTCCATCGGTGCTGAGACCATGGTCACAAAACCAATGGTCAGCGGCAGCTGAAAAACGAAGTTTTGAAATCTGCTCATGAAGAAAAGTCCGGCATTTTCAGGTGACTGGGCGCGAAAATCGATCTCGGAAACGCGCAAAAAGTTCCAGTCTATTTTTCCACATCTTGCATCGTCCTGGAACCGGCAAAAAACTGACACCATCTGGATCGTCCAACATGTCTGATTCAATCAGCTTGACTGACTGGATTATCCGTTAAACTTTGCCGGTTGTGGCGGACGAATGGACAGCCAATGAGGCTGCTGGAAGTCCCGAAGTCCGGCAACACGCGGTCGGTAAACATCCCGAAATCAACGCCGTGGGGCTTGTCCCGGCATGATCGTGCAACAACAATCGAACCAGTGCATTTTATCTGCCTGCTATCCAACCACAAATTTCTTTTCGAGTTTCGACTGAGCCCATGGCGTTTTTCGGCAAGCGAGTTCCCACAGGCAGGATCGAAATCGATGGCGGGTCCGTCTGCGCAATAAGTCCACAGGTCCAGCGGCGGATGCAGCGGATCAAGGACAACTATGCCGAACTGAGTGAAGTTCTGTCCGATCTGGAAATCAAAATCGAGAACGACCCGTCGCTCCGGGAACTCGATGCACAGCTGACTAAGGAAGCTCTGCGAGCCGGCGAATCGTTTGAGCAAAAGGCCGGGGCGAAAAGGAAACGCAAGTACAAGCGTCGTTCGACCGCGCCGAACAAACCGCGTTAGCGTTCGGGGCGGTACAACGGTTAGAATAATTGCAGGTGTCGCCTCGGGGGTTGCAACCTCGCCGAATTGTCCAGGTCGTATTCTTCTCCTTGAAATTAACAGATGGCCTACCTGCGCCTCACAGGCGGAACGATCGTTGATCCGGCAAACGGAATCGATCAGACGGTCGGTGACGTGTGGATTCAACGGGGCAAAATCGTTGTAGCGCCTGATGCGGGCGACGAAGTCAGTCTTCGCGTCGTCGATGTCAGCGGAATGATCGTCATGCCCGGTGGAGTCGATATGCACTGTCATATCGCCGGACCGAAAGTCAATGTCGCGCGGAAAATGCAGCCCGAAATGACCCGGAATGCGAACGACTCCCGCGCATCCGGAGAATATGAATCCGGGAACAACGTGATGGCAAACGTTCCCGATATTTTTACAACCGGCTATCGATACACGGGGCTCGGATACACCACCTGTTTTGATGCGGCCGTTTCCCCGCTGATCGCGCGGCATGTTCATGGCGAATTTAACCGGGTGCCCAATGTCGATACCGGGTTTTACGTGCTGCTGGGCAACAATCATTTCGTACTCGATTGTGTCAGCCGGAACGATTCCCGGGGACTCGATGCGTTCCTGGGCTGGATGTTGAATCGTTGCGGCGCCTTCGCGCCGAAGCTGGTTAATCCAGGCGGTGTCGAACTCTGGAAACGATCCTGCACCGGCAACGCGACCGATCTGGATCAGCCAATCGATCGTGACGGAACGACTCCGCGAAAAATAATTGAAGGTCTAACCCGGTCGGCGAATCGGCTCGGGCTGCCGCACCCGGTCCACATTCACACCAACAACCTCGGGATGCCGGGCAACTGGACGACGACTCTGGAAACATTGAAGACCGTTGCCGGCAGCCGCGCGCACCTGACGCATATCCAGTTTCACAGTTACGGCGGTGGCGATGAAGACGAAGGTTCGCTCGATTCACGCGTCGGTCCACTGGCGGAGTTTATCAATTCGCAGAACGATGTAACCGTTGATGTCGGGCAGGTTATGTTCGGACAGACGACCAGCATGACCGGTGACGGGCCTCTCGGGCATTATCTGCATCAGATCAACGGCGGTAAATGGTATTCTGCCGACACGGAAATGGAATCAGGCTGCGGTGTCTCCCCGATCAAATATCGCAACCGGAATTTCGTTCACGCGTTGCAATGGGCGATCGGGTTGGAGTGGTATCTGCTGGTCGATGATCCCTGGAAAGTGGTGATGAGTACGGACCATCCGAACGGCGGCAGCTTTCTGGCTTATCCCCGGATCATCCGCTTGCTGATGGACCACGCTTATCGAACGGAGGTCCTTCAGACGGTCAATCCGAAAGTGTTGAACCATTGTTCGCTGGGCGACTTAACTCGCGAGTACACATTGTCAGAGATCGCGATCATCACGCGGTCCGGTCCGGCACGGATTCTCGGTTTGCAGAACAAGGGGCATCTAGGAGTCGGTGCGGACGCGGATATCACGGTCTATTCCCCGGACGATAATTACGAAACGATGTTTTCGGTCCCGCGCTGGGTGGTCAAATCGGGCGAGATTCTGATCGATGACTTTGAAGTTCGTGATCCGGTTGCCGGCAAGACTCTTTCCGCTGCCCCGGAATATGATCGCGAACGGGATGCGGTGGTTGAGTCATGGTTCGACGAGCACTATTCGCTCAAAGCGGAACACTTCGGCGCGAGCAGCAGCGAATACGGCCGCGACTCAGAGACGGTTTGAAGCGAAGCAGGAAAGATGTGGAGCCGGGGAATCCCGTGCAACGACTATTGGTAACCGTTTCCGGTTCGAACCGGGCAGTCAGTTTTAAAACGCGGAGGCGCGGAGCACGCAGAGAGACTTGTACGCAAAAGAGAATTAGGACGGAGCACATTGAAAGTGATTGTGGCGGGTTGGCGATACGATCGCTTACAATAGTCGCTTCGGTTGGTTTTATTTCAATTGTTTTTCGACCGCGACACTTTTTTCCTTTCCGTGAACTCCGCGCCTCCGCGTCAAAAAATCCTGCCAAACAAAAAAATTTGCATGTCAGGTAAACGCAGACATCCGACATCGCAAGCGGCTACAGTGCCGCAAGCCGTTTTAGAATCGCTTCCAGCTGTTGTTGCAGCGGTTGTGGCGCAAGTGAAATGATCGACTTGAGTTCCGGGTCGTAATCGACGCGAACGCCGGGGGTCGAGTTCAATCTCGGTCCGATCGTCTGATTAATCAGCTCGCTGAGCAGTTCCTCGGTGAGCGGTCCTTTCAGGATGTCGCCACAATAGAAGATTTCCAGCTCGTTGGTCTTTGCTGCGGAATCGAATGTTGTTAGCTGAAGCGTTTTTGAATCGATCACTCGAACGGTCAAATCCATCGCGACGGCCAACTCCTGAGCAGCGGCGATCGGTGTCGATTCAGCAAAATTTCCGGGGACGATCGTCGCGGGAGTCCAGCCGGCACGGGTCGCTGATCGCCAGTCCACCAGAATCGATACGCCTGACCTTTGATGGATCCGGGTGAGCAGCGATTCAATGCGTGTCGGGTAGGACGGCGTAACCGGCATCTCCGCATCGATTGATCCTGCCGCCGACGTCCAGGGCGTTTGCAGCGTATTTTTTGACCGGGCATCCGCAAGACCTGCGACCAGTTGTTTCGCCGCAGCAACTTTGTTGAACAGCTCGCGCATCTGCCAGTGACCGTGGAGGTTCTGCTTCACCGAAACCTTGTTGCCGTTAATTTGCAGCGTGGCTGCATGGGTCTCGGTCAACCACGATGTCGGATCGACGAGTTGTTTGATCGCGTTGATCTGATTGGCGCGGCGCTCGGGAGTCGGGTTTGCGATTGCAGGCAGCGTGTATTCCGATTCCGATTGAGTCACTGCATTCGCTGCTTCGACAACAATCATCCCGTCAGGCGTGATGAGTTTTACGAGCTTCAGATCGGCAAGCACGCCGTCGATTGTTGTGCCAAAGTCCTGATTCTCGATATGCAAATCTATCTTTGCGTTCAGCGGAATTCCGGCAGCCTGCCATGAAGCGACATCAACATCGATGGTCAGTCCGGTGATTGCGCTGATTTCGCGAAGGAAGACAATCACGGGTTTGTCTTTGCACTCCATCCCCGGGCAGATCAATCCGAGTTGCCGCGTGACGTCCGCGGGTTTGCTGTCCGGTTTCTCAAGGTAGTATTTCGGGGTGCCGGAAATCTCGGTATCACGGATTGAGTCGGCCAGATTCTGGATTTCGAGAATCGACGAGTTAGCTTCCTGCAATATCGAAGAGAGTTGCCCCGGTCCCGAGATGCCCGGCGTGATCGCGCCGTCAAGAATTCCCCCGGTTTCCGCAAGCGGATTGCGGTCGAGCGGATTGGTCACGAGTGGATTTTGGTCAGTCGATTCCTGCTCAGTCGTCATCTCATCAGATTCAGACTGGTTTTCAGAGGTCTGATTTGTATCGACGCCGGCCGAATCATTCGCTTCATCGCTTGATTCATTTTCCGGCGTTTGAGTTGAGTCGACGATCAACGGGTTGGCGTTTTCTGTTTCTTCGACCGTCTCGTCTTCATCCGGATGTTGGTTCTCAACTTCATCGTGTTTGTTTTCGTCTCCACTTTTGTCAGTTTCGTCGCTGCTGTTGTTGCCACTATCTGCATTCCCGTCCGGATTGACGTCGGTGTCAGCGGGATCAGCAACGTCGGCTGCCGAATTCCCTGTGTTTGCCATCCATGCAGTGATCGTTGTCCCGGCAATAATCAATGCACCGAGAACTAATCCGGCGATCAGCAGTTTCTTTTTTCGAGCTTGTGTCTCCGGCGAAACCCATTGACCATCAGGCAGGATGGGCGATGCGTCATTTTCAGTTGAGGCCCCGTGCGATCGCTTCGGCGGTTTCGGTGCAGTTGTTGGCAGTGAAGATTGAGCGGGTTTGGCAGGTTCGGGCTGCACTGAGTCCGGTCGTGCCCTGGGCGTCGATGATGCAGGATTCGATGACGCAGGTGTCGATGGTGGGCGAGCGGCCGGATTTGGAGAGGCCACATTCTGTCGTACGGGAGTTCGGGTGGCCGGTTTTTGTTGCGCGAGCGGATTCTGTTGCGACAGAACGCCTTCAATATCGTCAAAATGTCCCGAGCTCAAATCAGCCAGACTCCATTCATCCGGCGCTTCAGCCACTTCGGGTTCCGGCGGTTTCCACCCGGGGGGGGCCGGAACGCGCACCATGCTTCCGCACTTCGGGCAGGCCAGCGACTGCCCGATCGCAGATGCATGGGTCACCTTGAGTTTCGCAGCGCAGGTGTCGCAGCTGATTGAAAATTGTATCACGTTTGTTGTCTTTGCAGTTGTTCTACTTGCAACAAGATCCGGAACTTCCGATGCGCCCAAGTGCGCCGCGTTCCGTATTTGGCGGCCGCTAACTTTTCAGTCACTCTTTGATTTGAAATGCCGCTGGCAGCGTCAATTCTTTCTCCAGCACTCCTTGCCGCGTGGTGATCAGGATCGCGTTTTGTCCGGGCTGTTCAGGATCATCACCGATCGCCCAGACCAGTTTGCAATTCAGATCGCCGGCACCGCTGATATCTTTATTCGGATTACAGCGAACCATGATCTCAGTCAAAATTTCCGCCACAGACTTATCGTCCAGTTTAAGCCGGCCAGGGCGCTGGTTCTGCGTAATTCCGTCGCGCTGAAGGTCATTACCGATTAAGCGGATCGCCAGCGGGAACGGCAATTCGCCGAAATCGTCGGACAGTTCGTCGCGAAAGTCACTCAGCAGCACGACCAGATCCGGGTTGGTTGTCAGATTCAAACTCCGCCGCGTTTGCAATAGTTCTTCGAGTGTATGCGGTATTTCCGTTCCGGTTCCTCCTGATCCATCTGGCATCGGGTTGGTTTGGTCATTGCTGTCAGCAACCGACGATCCGGCACTGCTTCCGAATGTCAGAATATGTTCCGAAGCCGCGATCAGGTTGTGAGCGGCGGCAGCAGGCAACCAGCAGTTGGCAACGACCCGGTCGTTTTCCACACCCCAGCGCAAGTTGCGATAGAAATCGCCGACCATTAAAGGGAATCGCAACCGCACATTGTCCCAGTACGCTGACCGCGGAATGGACGATACAAATGCATTCAACAAATCGCGTTGCGTGCGCATTGATGCTTCCATTTGAGTTTTTAGTTCGCCCGATTTCACATCGAGTGACTGGTCGAGAACCATTTCGAAATAGCTGGCACGTGAATCGATTATTGCTCCCGGACGATCCGACTCCGGATCTTGAGCGCCTTCCAGATGAAGGCTGATCATTGCTCCCTGCAACGCGTCCGGCATCAGGAAATCAAGCTTCCGGTTGAAGGTTTGCAGCGGACCGGCCATCAACTCTTGACCTTCCTGATTGACCAGCGCCTGTCTTAAGAACAAGAGCGTGAAATCCCGTTCGCGATCAGTCCACCGGGTTAGATTCTGCAAACTTCCAGACAATACCGACGCTCCCCCGCTATCAGCGACTTCCGTAACCAGGTTGGTTGGACCGTGAACAAATGCGAGCGTTGAATTCGCGTCTCCGCCGGGAACCGGGAAGTAAGACTGTCCGCCAATGTTGAAAATCCGGCTGCCACCGCTCGTTTCGCTGGCGGTTGCGCCCTGCCAGGATGCGGACAAAGAAGAAATCGAAACGGGCCGTTCCAGCCGCACAACATAGCTGGCCGCGTATTCGTTTCCCGTCGAATGAAGCGATACGATCACCTGATCGATCTCGCTGAGTGCGACACCTGTTCGCGCCTGCCAGTTGGCGATCCGGCTGTTCATTCGCGGACCGAGACTGCGGAGCAGGAGTTCGCCTCCAGGATCAGCCAGCATTTGCCCGGGCCGGAATACGAACAACATCCGGGGGCCATCAGGTACGTACGTGAAATCGATGTTCGGACCTGCGGTTGGCGTTTCCCACAGGCTGCTCCGGTCATCAGGAATCAAAGTTTGCTCGACCCAAACCGGTGTCAGGTCCACCGCGACCGTATTGCCTGCCGGTTCTTCATCAACGGAACCCGTCCCGTCCGATCCTTCACCCGACGGATCGTCACCGTTTTCGTTGGAGGCGATGGGCAACCCGTTCGCCCAAAATGCCACTCCTCCGACCACTGAACCGAGCAACAGCAGGGACGACGCAATCACGATGGGCAGCATTGGTTTGTTTTTCTTGCGGACGGTCCGGGCACTACTGGCGGCGTCTTTGTCTGGTGCAAACGAACCGGTCGTGTTGTCCGGCCCGGAATTCACGGTAACCGGAGCCGTCGAGTCGACTATGATCGAAGCTGCCGTGCCATCCGTGATTTCAGGAGCCCCGGCAACCCGTTTGTCGCTGAGCACATCAATTCCGCCCGGTTTATTCCGGGCAATCCAGTTTCGATACCGTGCCTCTGCGGCTTGCATCTTCAAACTGGAGGCGGACCGTTCCGGTTCGCCTTGCGCATTGCTTATCCCCGCTGCAGTGTGCAGAGTTTGTATGACGGAATCATGATCGGCCGGTCGTTGAGCAGGATCTTTGTTTAACAGTTCCGTCACAAGTTGTTCGACCGGAGCCGGTAGTTTCATTTTTGCCAAAGACGGCGGACGACGCGAGCGATGCCCTTCGATTACGTCATGAACGTTCTCGCTGCTAAAGACTGTCCGTCCCGTCAACATTCGAAACAGCACACAACCGAGCGAATAGAAATCAGAAGCCGCCGAAACTTCCGGCTCGTCCCCGGTCACTTCAGGAGCCAGGTAATCGTATTTTGATTCATGCCCCGACGGTGACTCCTGACCCTCCGGCGGTTTGTCAAATTCAACATCCGGCGAAACGGTCATGCGAAGATAGGCCGATTTTTTTGACTGCATCCAGATCGATCGCGGCGAGATCGCATTGTGGATCATCCCTTTGGTATGCATGGTCTTCACTGCGGCCGCGATCACAGCAGCAAACCGGCAGGCGTCGCTCACCGGCAGACGTCCCGAAGGGGACAGGACAGAACTCAAAGGGCGACCGATTGCTGCTTTAGAACTGACGAAACGATGTGCGGGAAGAACGACGCAATCATGGACTGAAGCAAGATTCGGGTCGTCGATTGATTGGACGGTTGAAACGAGTTTTTCGATTTGGTTCCACTGATCCAGGCTCTTGTCGTCAACGCCTTCGAAAAAGGTCAACAGAACGGGGAAACCGGTTGCCAGATGTCGCGCTTCGAATTGGCCGCTAATCGGACCGTCGCACAACCGGTTGAGAAGTTGATATCCTCCGAAGTTGAACGGTCCCGCATGACCTGCCAGCAGTATTTCACATTGCCATCCTGTGATCAGCTTCTTGTTGACCAGCCAGCGGGAAAGCGACAGCGCATCGTTCGAGTTGGCCGGTTTGTGGTTCGTACCGGTTTCACTGCCCCCACCGTCAACGCCTGGCGAACCGCCACTGCCCATCGAATCGCCAGGGTTGGCCGGATCCTGTTCACTGGAATCAGCAGGGTCGCCCGGGAGGGTCGTTGATGTGGCCGAACCGTTCAGCTTTTCGTACTCTGCCAGTCGATTGCCAAGCAATGCCGGATCGACGAGATTGCCTGCAGTCAGCCGTTCAAGAAATTGTTTTTTGTCTATATTCACGAAGTTATTTTGTCTCACGCGGGCCGATGTCTCGCCGGGCCAGGCGCTGCTCAATTCCCGACGAACGGAAGTGCCCTTAGTTCCGGAAAATCGGCGATTTGCTTCGTAGCGATTGAAGAAACCGGTCGATTCAAGATATTGTAGATGATTCGCGGTCACAAGAAATCACTCGTACCCAAAATTGAACACTCACGTTCGGTGCCCCATGAACACGACGGTTGCAAAAGACAAGAAAAAAAGTCATTCCATGAAGGCCTTTGAAGCGGCTCAGATCTACTTTGACCGCGCCGCCGACCGGCTCGGGCTTGTAGCGAGTATGCGTAAACGGTTGAAGATGCCGATGCGGGAGATCACTGTCGAGGTTCCGGTTGAGCTGGACGACGGCACGATCGAAACACTGGTCGGTTATCGCGTTCAGCACAATAACGCGCGCGGTCCGATGAAGGGCGGTCTCCGTTATCACCGGGACGTCGATCTGGATGAAGTTCGCGCGCTGGCGTCGTTGATGACGTGGAAGACAGCCGTCGTAAATATTCCCTACGGCGGAGCAAAGGGCGGCATCTGTGTTGACGCGGGAAAACTGTCACGAAAAGAGATGGAGCGGATCAGCCGGAAGTTCATCGATCAGATTCACGAGATCATCGGCCCCGACAAGGACATTCCCGCGCCGGACATGGGAACGTGTAGCGATACGATGAGCTGGATGCGCAACCAGTGGGAAAAGTATCACGGTTTCAATCCTGCATGCATCACCGGGAAACCAGTAGAAGACTACGGCGCGAAAGGACGTGAAGAAGCGACCGGACGCGGCTGCGGAATTCTCGCGTTCAAACTGCTCAAGCGGCTCGGTCGTCGTCCGGCCGATGTGTCAGTGGCGATTCAGGGGTTCGGAAATGTCGGTGCTCATGCGGCCAAGTACATGTACGAATCCGAGTTTCCGATTCTGGCTGTCAGCGATGTAACGGGTGCGTACTTCAATGGCAAAGGTCTGGACATTCACGACGCACTGCGGCACACGCTGAAAGAGGGATCGCTCGAAGGCTATACCGGCGCTGAGAAAATTACGAACGATGAGCTGCTGGAACTCGATTGTGAAATGCTGGTTCCGTCAGCGATCGGCGGCGTGATCACGATGGACAACGTGGAAAAAATAAAAGCCAGGTACATTATTGAAGGTGCAAACGGGCCGACCGATGCGGACGCCGATGTTCGACTGTTTGATCGCGGTATTGTCGTGTTGCCCGATATCCTGGCCAACGCAGGCGGTGTAACGGTCAGCTATTTCGAATGGGTTCAAAACCGGCAGTACTACAGCTGGGACCTCAGCCGCGTTCGTCAACAGCTCGATTCGATTCTTTCCTCCGCGTTTGAAGAGGTCTGGACGGAAGCGAACGAGAACGACGTCAGCCTGCGAACGGCCGCGTTCATGATCGCCATCCGCCGCGTCAAACGGGCGACGGAGCTGTCGGGCCTTTAGAATACCGGACGTGGGATACGCTTCCAGCTTGTCGACAGTCGGGGAGCTTTACCAGACAGGCTGGAAGCGTATCCAACGATCTTTTCCGATGACTCCAACCGAACGAACGCGCCCGATGCCACACAGCGCCGAAAGTGAAACCGCCCTGCCCTCCACGACCGCTCAGGCGCTTGAGCGGTATCAGAGCAAAGTCGAAACCGTAACCGGGACGATCGCATCGATCCGCAAACGCTGGAGTAGCGTCGGCTATCTGCGCGGTATCCTGTTGCTGCTGACGATCGGGTCTGCTGTTGCGGGGTTTGCAACATTTGCCGGAATTCGCACTCCATGGTTTTTACTTTCGGGATTCCTTTTCATTGGATTTCTCGCCGTCGCGTTTTTCCATGAGCGGATGCAGGCGACGATGCGGACCGCGATGCTGCAGGCCACTATCTACAAGGAATCCATCGCGCAAATCGGACGTGACTGGGCGAAAATCAAAACCCGGCCGGTCGATGTACCGGACAGTTTTCGCGCGACCGGGATCGACCTCGATCTGTTCGGTGAGAGTTCGCTGATGAAACTGGTTGGCGTTACGCGCACGCCGCTGGGCACATCGATGTTGCGCAACTGGATGCTCGAAAACTCGCTGCCGGACGAAGTCCGGGCCCGGCAGGCCGCCGTCGCAGAATTGGCGCCCATGCTCGATTACCGCGAGGAATTGCGGCTCCGTTGTGAATCGCTCGAGGCTTCGGCCAGCGGCCCCGCCGGATTTGTGCAGTGGACTGAAAGCGAACACTGGCTAAAGCCCCGTCGCTGGCTGGTGTACCTCACCCGAGCGATCTCTGTCTGTTCGCTTGTTGCGATCTTTCTGATGTTCACCGGCCTGGCTCCTGCGCTCATCGCGCTGTTGATACTCGGGGTGGCCGTTGTCATCAACTTCGGGCTGTCGATTTTTTATTCCGGCAGCACGCACGAAATTTTCAATCTGATTTCATCGCGGCGGAACGAAGTCGGCAACTACATCCGGCTGTTCGATATGATTGCCGATTTCGATGCCGATTCGGACCGGCTGAAAGAGATCAAGCAGAGATTGCTGGTTGATTCAGGTGATGCCCGGAAGCAAATTCACGGACTCGGCCACCTGGTCTGGCTGGCGAATCTGCGCCGCAGTGGAGCCGTCTTTATTATCTACCTGATCTTCGAGTTTCTATTTTTCTGGGACATTCACGTTCTCGATCTGCTCGAAAAGTGGAAGTCAAAACACGGGCATCTTGCGCGCGGCTGGTTCGACGATCTCGGCCAGTGGGAAGCGCTCGCTGCGCTGGCGAAGCTGTCCGCCGATCATCCGGACTGGGTTTTTCCTGAAGTCGTTCCCGTCAGCGAAAGCGACAACCTGTTGATTTCCAGCAAGCGGCTCGGACATCCCCTGATCGATAGTTCCCGGATCCCGAACGATGTCGATGTCGGACCGGCAGGCACCGTGCTGCTGGTGACCGGATCCAACATGTCAGGCAAGAGTACATTGCTGCGAAGTATCGGAGTCAATTCTGTTCTGGCCGGGATGGGAAGCGTCGTTTGTGCGTCGAGTTTGCGGATGCCTCCCGTTCATATCGAAACGAGCATGCGGATCAGCGACTCGTTGTCCGACGGCGTTTCGTTTTTCATGGCGGAGCTGAAGCGGTTGAAAGAAATCGTTGACACCGCCGCTCGCTATGACGACGATCCGGATCGGGCGATGCTGTTTTTGCTCGATGAAATCCTGCAGGGCACGAATTCGCGCGAGCGGCAGATTGCGGTTGGCCGCGTCGTTCGCCGCCTGATCGATCAGAACTCAATCGGAGCGATCTCGACACACGATCTCGATCTTGCAACGACGGACGATCTTGAAGCCGCCTGTCAGACGGTTCATTTTAGCGAGCAATTCAAGGACGTTGACGGAAAACGCGAGATGACGTTCGACTATCGGATGCAACAGGGAATTGCCGAGACGACCAACGCGCTGAAACTGCTGGAGATGGTCGGGCTGGGCGAATCGTAGAACGGAATTCATTCCGTTTCCCGGCAACACCAATTTTTTAGCACGGTGATTTCGTCATTGATCAATCGTCGTCTACCGGTTGCTTTGGCCGGTCAATTCGGAAACAGAGGATTCCGTTCATGCACTTTTTGTTTGTGCGTTTCAATTTTCAAACCCGGTCGGGCCAACTGGATTTTTTCAACCAGAGTTTCATCGATTTGGCATTCTGTGAAAGCAATGAGGGTCAGATTGTCGCAGCCCTGTAAATGCGTTCCGGTAATGTTCGCATGACCAACAAGCAGGTATTGAATCTCTGGCAAATCACCAACGTCGGCCAAATCCAAAGATGAATCCGGATGGCAGTCAAACGAGAGAAACTTCAAACGATGCAGGTTCTTGAACGTTCCCGCGTAGGTTATTGAAGAGTCGCCAAAATCGAGGATCTCAATGCATGCTTGATTTTCAAATGAAGGCATTTTTTCAACTATGTTCTGCCTGGCACAAAGGGCTAGCAGCCCCGGCATGTTCGAGACGGGACTAAAGTCCCTGACACCCGTTCGCGAAACAATAAGAACCTCAAGATTCTTCAGTTCGCTGAGCGGCGCGATGGTTTCAAGTGAAGGCCGGTCACGAATTGTCAAGCGTCGAAGTTGTTTCAGACTTGCAAGTTCATTTAGATCGAGGTTTCCTCCCAATTGCCAGTTGCGTGGGCAACCTTGAAGCGTCAATTCTGTAAGATTGACACATCTCCGAAGGTTGGATGGGATTCGCGCCGACGACTCAAAGATTTCCAGTTTTTCCGGTTGGGCAACCAGTTGAAATCGAAATGTCGCATCGATTCTAATTCGACCAGCGATTCAAACCGACTGAAAAACTGCTCCGGGTTGGGCGGTATCTGTTTCAGAGAAAGGACCTTCATCGTTCGCGCATGTGGCTGTAGAAACGCCAGGGAATCGTCCGTGAAATTCACTTCGCTGGCATCGAACTCATCCGGACTGTTGAGATCAGGCACCCACCGGGAAACATCGACTTGTCTGGAATATTCATGACTCAACTTTTTTACTTTATCGAACCGATAGTCACCTAGAAGCTTGTCAACAAACGTCGGTTCCGGACGGCGGAACGTAATGGTAACTCCATTGGCGCGAAGCTCCCTCAACGCATTCCTGTGAGGCTCGCTGGAAATGTGGAAAGCCAGAACGACGGATACCAGCAGCGTCAGAAGCAGCAATGACAGGATTGTAAATCTTCTTGGTATTCGCATTTGACGTTTGGCCGGTTCGTTTCGAGTTCAAGATTACGGGAGTTTGTCAGGAAACTTCGCTCGTGCAACTGGCCAATATCAACTCAAGCTGGCTGCTAAGAAAGGGTGTAATCGCACTGGTTCCATATTGAATTGATTAGCATCAGCTGGATCAATGAACCAAAAATCCAGACGACTCTCAATAGTAATCGAACCACGCGACGGCATGTCGTTTTGGGAGTTATTGAAGGTGACACAACAGTTCCCGTTGACCCGGGCACCGGCGTGGTAGTGACCGGAACGGAAAAAGAACACCTTATTAAGATCCTGGTTGATGGAGGAATTATCACTTACTACCCCGAGGGTAGCGGAGGTCCCGCCGGTACGATTGATAACCATATAGAAACCTGCGAAAAGTTGATTCGAGAAAAGGCTGAACGGGGAGCAGAGGAGGAAAGGCAGCTTGACCGGGAAATGCCGGATCGAGATCGGATGTCCGGCCGGTAGTCAACAGGCGATTTGCCGCCTATATAGTCTCGATCATCGAATGAATTGGGCGGGGTCCGTTTCCTTCACGGCTTTCAATAGTCCTCGTCCACCTGAGCTGCGTTCCACATTTGTTCGAATTTTTTGTGAACGTACGGATTCAGATTCTCAACGAATTCAATCGGCAGTTTATTTACCCGGATCAGATTCATTGCGTCGGCAAGATCCTGCATCCGGTGATCGGCAGTCATCCCGCTGGCGAGTTTTAGTTCGATCAAGGTAGACAGATTCAAAAACGGAATGTCATCGGTGCCCGGATCAGACACATTTTCCGGAGCGGGAAATGCAACCGGTTTTTTCAGTCCGTCGCCCGGAAAATCGCCCACAATGAGAACATCAATATCGATGTTGGTTTGTGCATCGCGAAAGCCCTTTGAGCCCTCAAACTTATCAACCCAGCCACGACCGATCCACTCGTCTTTGAACCTCTTCAGATCTTCGCGACGCAACAGAACATCAACGTCGGCGGTCGTTCGACGGTGCCCGTGCGCATTGGCAGCCATCGCACCGGCAACGGCAAACGGGATCTCCATTTCACCAAGCGTTTTTGACAACCGTCGCATCGTGTCATGGATCGGTGATTGGTTCATAAAGAACTTGTCCGCTCGCTCTGCGACTTTTAGAAGGTCTCTTCTCATGAACCTGTTATAGCATGAACCTGTTGTAGCAGCGGAAACGATTTCCGTGATCATTGAAACGGAGCTCAATGATGCCCGTGGTCTTCCGGAATGACCGGGATGTTCCCTTCCAGTCCGAGCAGATGTTTTGTTTTCAGTTTGAACATATCGCCGCGTGAAAGCACGCCTTCTTCCGCCAGTGCCAGTTCCGGTTCGCGCCGCATTTTGACCAGCATCAGCCAGTGAATCCCGAGCAGCGATTTGACAGTTCGCGCGCCGTCAAAATCCATGTGCGGGACAAGCTTGCCGGCTTCGTAAAACAGCTTTTCGATTCGGAAGCACATCAAACGAACCAGATGTTTGATTGAATCCCCGCCTTGCCTGAGTTTCATTCGATGCAACACAACCTCGCATTCGTCAAGGTCGGCGACCGGTAGCAGGTTCCGGTTCTGCTTTGCACTTGTCGCACAGTTAGCCAGTAGTTGAGTCAGCATGATTGCCTGACCGCAACGGACCGCAGCGGTTTCGTATCCGGGTTTTTCGAATCCCAGAACCGGGACACAGGCCGCCATGGTTGCGCCGCCGGTTTGAGCAGCGAACTCCAGCAGTTCATCATACGTTTCAAACTTCCGGTTTCGAATCCAGTGGTCGGCACCGTCAAGCACGTCAAACAAAAAGGTCTCGGGAATTTCATGTTTGATGGTCACGTCGGCAAGTGCGGCCTGTTCCGCTGACTGCGGGTATCCGCTGAGTGACTCGTGCAGTTCGTCACGAATTTCCGTCCAGACTTCCAGGGACTGCCCGTTGTCGCTTTCAAGGTCGAGCATGTCGATCGCCTTGATAAGATGAGTGAGCAGCGGATCGAGTCCCCGTTGTTTTTCGCCGGGCAGATTTCCTCCGACAAACAAATAGTCCTTGAAGAACTTTTTGACGGTCGTGCGGCAGTTCTTGTAGCCGGGTTGAACTCTGTCTGAACCGGCTGCCTCGGGCTGGCTGGCGTCTTTGGTCGGACGTTTTTCCGGCTGGCCGGTTTCAGTTCCGGTTGTCATGAATTCCTGGCATGTTAAGAGCGGTAATTGTCCGGGAATGGAAACTCAAAATCTATATCAGCCGTTGGGCGATAGCCCCGGTTCAGTGGCGTCGAAACCGGGACTATCGCCCAAGCGGCTGATTAAATCGACAAGCCCTGCGCAGCGGGTTTCCAAAGCGGGCTGATTGAAGAGTTAAGCGAAGAGTTAAGTGTAGGGCATTTCGGCGGTTTTTAAAGTGTTGGGGCTTCGGAGCGAGCGGCTTGCGGGCGAAGGTGCGGGGCGGGCGAGTTGGTGAGCTGTCCAATGAAGTCTCCCGATTCGGTGGTCGTTCCGGTAAACTGGAGCCGTAAGAAATTCTCACGCGAAAAAATAATGAAAATACTTCTCGCCAGTCCCCGCAGTTTTTGTGCGGGCGTTAACATGGCGATCGAGAGCCTTGATCTCACACTGCAGAAATTCGGTGCTCCGGTCTATGTCTATCACGAGATTGTGCATAACAAGTACGTGGTCGAGTCGTTTCGGGACAAAGGCGCGGTGTTTGTCGATGATCTTGAAGAGGTTCCACCGGACAGCGTGTTGCTGTTTTCTGCTCACGGGGTTTCACCGGAGACACGTGAGATTGCCCGCAGCCGGAATCTGAACGTGATCGACGCGACTTGTCCGCTGGTGACGAAGGTCCATCTCGAGGCGATTAAATACGCGCGCGAAGGCTATACGATTTTTCTAATCGGCCACGAAGGGCACGACGAAGTCATCGGGACGATGGGGGAAGCTCCCGAAGCGATGATCCTCGTGGAAAGTGCAGAGGATGTTGAAAAACTGGATGTGGCGGATGACGCGAAAGTCGCCTACCTGACTCAGACGACTTTGTCGGTTGATGACGCCAACCGGATCATCACGAAACTTCGCGAGCGATTTATCAATCTGGTCAATCCTTCCAAGAAGGACATTTGCTATGCGACTCAGAACCGTCAGGAAGCCGTCCGGAAAGTCTCCGCCAGCGCGGAAGTCTGTCTCGTGCTGGGCAGCCAGAACAGTTCCAACTCACAGCGCCTGCGCGAGTTGGCAGCCGAAACCGGAATCGAAGCTCACCTTGTTGACGGTGCTGAAGACTTGAAACCGGAGTGGTTTGAGGGCAGGCAATCCGTACTTGTCACGGCCGGCGCCAGCGCGCCGGAAACGGTGGTCGAGGCATGTCTCGACTGGCTGGTCGAGCGTTTTGATGCGACGGTTGAGCCGGTATTGGTCCGTGAAGAGAACGTCAGCTTTCCACTGCCGAAAAAGCTGAGGCAGCTTACAAAGAGTTAGCGTAGCTTTCGTCACTTTCGAGATGGTAACATTGGAGATTTGAGCTTGACTCGAATGCTTCCGGGCTGACTTTGTTAAAATCAACATGAATCTGACGGGGCACGCTTGTCGAAAGTTGAGAAAAGTTAACATTCCTGACTATTGCCTGACGAACATTTTGAGCAATGATTGCGTAACCGCAGAAGCGAGTTGTCTTTTGTCCGAACTTCCGCAGTCATTCCCCGGCCATTCCCGCGTTTTTTCCCGCCAGCTGACGTGAATTCATTTGGTGAAGTCGCCGGCAGTTTTCAGGTTTGGCCCCTGTCCGATCGACACTCATCAGATTTGTATTGAAATGAAAACAAGAAACGGATTCACACTCGTCGAACTTCTGGTCGTCATCGCGATCATCGGAGTTCTTGTCGGCATGTTGCTGCCGGCTGTTCAGCACGTTCGGGAAGCTGCAAGGCGAACCCAATGTGCAAATAATGTGCGCCAGATTGGACTGGCACTTCAGCATTACGCCGGATCGTTTGAGGAATTGCCGCCGGGTTGGAAGAACGGTGACCCGATGGACCCTGCGTCAAAACCGGGTTGGGGCTGGGCCGCATTTCTACTTCCGCAAATTGAAGCGGGGAATTTGCATGAACGAATCGACTTCGATGTGCCGATCAATGATCCGGTCCATTCTGCGATGATTGACAAGCCGTTGTCGATATTTCTTTGTCCGTCGGATCCTCAGCCGATGATTGTAAATCTGGATACCCATATCGAGCATGATAATGGGACGGAAACCGGTTCGCTGGTTCATGATCCGGTGCTTGACCACGGCGAGTTGTTTGTTGGCCGTAGCAATTATTCAGGTGTTTTCGGGAATCAGGAAATCGAGGCTGATCCTTCGGCAGGCAACGGGGCATTCTTCGCGAACAGCAAAGTGAAGCTGACCGAAATCACGGATGGTTTGAGTAATACGATCATCGTTGCCGAAAGAACCAACGAGCTTGGCCCGATCTCGTGGGTCGGAATGGTTCCGGAAGTTGACGAACCGTTTTCACGAATCGTTGGCTCGGCCGACCATGGACCGAACGATCCCAACGGCCACTTCGAGGATTTTCGTAGCCATCATTCGGGAGGCATCAATGTGGTATTGGGCGACGGTTCCACGCACTTCGTTAGAGACGGGATTCGAATCGACCTGTTCCGCGCGCTTGCGACGATTGGCGATGGTGAGGTCGCATCGATCGAAGAATAATACTGTTCAATGCGAATCGAATGGCAAATGAAGCCGGTATGACCGCCCGGTTCCTGGTCGTTCGCAGTAACGACAATGGCCTGAACCGGGGTGAGCCCGAGAACTGGACGGAAAAACTCAAGAAGCCGGAATGGCGGCTGTTTGCTCCGGCACCCGGCAATGGTATTACGCTTCGGTATTACGCTTCGGTATTACGCTTCGGGATGGAACGCTGGTGATGCCAACCCGGGGTCGTGACCACAATGGCCATCCGTTTTCAAACATCACGTTCAGCCGTGACCATGGTAAGACGTGGACCGTCTCCAATTTTGCCCGGGACAACGCGACCGAGTGTGCGGTTGTGGAACTGTCAGACGGAAAACGGATGCTCAACATGCAGGACAATCGAAACCGCAGTATAAAGAACAACGAAAACGGACGGGCGGTTGGAACGACCGTCGATTTCGGGCGGACCCGGGAAACACATGCCTCGGATCATGGTGCCCTGCCGGAGCCCGTTTGTATGGCGAGTCTAATCAGTCATCAACTGGCAGACGTGATGTTCAACGTCGCGGTTTTATCTCTCTCTCGCGAATATCTTTGAGCAGAATGTCTGTCGTCGGATCGTGGCCCTGAAAAATGATCGTACCGGGCTCCAGTCGTAGACCTCGGTGCGGATTTGGGTCGAGTTCGCGCGTGTCCTACCAGTCGGTGACTTGATAGCCGTTGACCCAGACGGAAACGCGCGGTCCCGTAACGATGATTGTCCTGGTGAACCAGGATTCGTCGTCGGAGTTGACGACGCGGGCTTCGGTGCGGCGAAAGATACCGCCGGTTCCGCAATCGAACGGCCGGGTCCGGTCGCCGGCGTGAAACTGATTTTGTATCCGGCACTCGTATCCGTTCATCAGTTCGCCCGGGATGCAGCGGAAGAACACACCCGAGTTCAAGCCGAAGAATGTCTCGCCATCGAAGAGAGAGATCCAGCCATCAGAAAGTTCTTCAGCCGACAGGAAGCTGTGAATGAAAAGTCCCGTTGAGTCGTTTTCAGACAACGGTTGTTCGGATTGTTCCGCAGCTTGCTGGCCGCAAACGGAAGAAATAGCAAAGAAAAGCAGCGCAATGACGGAAAGAAATTGCAATCGGGGGCGGAACCGACGATCGGGGGATAGGAATACTTTCGTCTGAAGTAGAATTGAGCTAGAATGGTCTTCAAGCTCTCTGTTCATTGACCACCTCCACCGCATTCGTTTCAAGTCTGTCACGAAACGAAGGCATTCGACACTTGTTGTCGCTGAATGAACACCGGTTACGAACTCCGCGTTGGCGGTTCGTTGATCCCGACGTTTGGATTTGAGGCAACCCAGCGGCGCGAAAATGTCGATAGAACTTTGACTGGAACAGAGAAGTATAACCGATTCGCAGCCCGTTTTGTGGTTGTGGTCATGAGGGTTCCTACCTGTGAACAAACTACCTGATAGTGCCTCCCGAGCGCGCTTGTCCAACAGCTACATCCTGCTGACCGGCGGAACGGGTTTGGTGGGACGATATCTTTTGCGAGATCTTTGTCTTGCCGGTTGCCGCCTGGCGGTGATCGTTCGTCCTTCGAAACAGATGTCTGTAGAAGACCGGGTCGAGGCAATTCAGCAACAGTGGGAGGCCGAGCTGGGAATTTCCCTGCCACGTCCCGTTGTTTTTGAAGGCGATATCGTCGAAGACAATCTCGGCCTCGACGAATCCGCGACTCGATGGATCTCGCAGCATGTCGAGCATGTGATTCATAACGCCGCGATTCTGACTTTTACCGGTTCCGATCGAAGTGCAGATCCGTGGCGTACCAACCTCGGCGGCACAAAAAACGTGATCGAGTTCTGCCGGGACAACGGATTGCGGAATCTCAGCTACGTTTCGACAGCCTACGTCTGCGGGATTCGAGACAGTATCGTTCCGGAATCTGATTTCGGCTCGATCCGGAATTTCCGCAACGACTACGAAAAGAGCAAGTTTGAGGCCGAGCAAGCAGTTCGCGACGCCGGCCATTTTGACTCCGTGACGATTTTCCGGCCGGCAGTCATCGTGGGCGATTCACAAACGGGATACACCTCAACCTACCACGGCCTGTTTCTGTATTTGAGATTGCTGTCGACTATTATTTCAGCGCAGCCTCCGAATTCCGACGGCGTGATTGAAACTCCGATTAAGCTGCCGATGACCGGCGACGAACCGCGAAACCTGATCACCGTTGACTGGGTGTCGGCTGTTATTTCTCACATCGTATGCACGCCGTCAGCGCATGGACGGACGTATCACCTGACGCCCGACCATTGCACAACACCGCGTCAGATTATCGATGCCTGCTATGAGTACTTTAATTCATCGGGTGTGGAATATTGCGGGCACGACAAGGAACGTGTTGGTGACAGCGATTTTGCGATGCGGTTTTTTGAAAATGCGAGGGTCTATGAGGCCTACGAAAAAAACGACCCGCAATTCGACCGTTCCAATGTACGTCAGTTTGCCGGTCATCTCCCCTGTCCGGCAATCGATGAGGCGATGATCGTCCGGTTTCTGAAGTTCGGAAAGTCGGACAACTGGGGAAAGGGGCGTGCCGGGTCCCCGGAGGTTAATTTCCCGCTCGACCGCTATCTCGATAATATTGCGGGCAGTTTGTTGCAACTGGTTAGGACGCTCGGCGGCAGCGATGCATTCCTGATCGGTCTGGACGTTCACGGAGCCGGTGGCGGCCAGTGGCAGATTAGATTTGAGGGCGACTCCTACGAGATCGAACGCGGTTTGCCTCGGAACTCGAACAGCCTCGTGCAAATGGACATTGCCGACATTGCAGCGATGTCCGGTAGCGCGGGGTCAAGCGAGTTCGGGCCTCCGATGCTGGAGCGGTATTTGGATCTTGACCCGGCCTTGTTACGCAAATAAACCGACGCTGCATCAGCCAATATCGGGCACCTGTCACTGCTCTAGTGAACGGAGGTCGTTTCCGTTGACTCATATTCGCTCGACCGGATGTTGTTCCACGCGCGGTATTGTTGCATCTGGACCTGCCTGCGCTCGATCCGATATTGGATGCCGCGCCAATGCACGATTCGTTTGAACGACGCTGCGATCGCCGCGCCGGGCTGAACCAGTTGCGCTGTCAGAACTGCAAAGGGATTGAGTTTGAGAACGGGTTCTGTCCGATCGGATCGGGTCGAACTTGCGTCTACTCTTCTCAGCGCGAGAATGCGACGGTTGGATGAAGCGATCGAGCCAATCAGTAAGTAGTTAACTAGCTGATAGGCTGCACCGGCCGCCGCCGGAATCGAAGCGGTCTGCCAGTGTCCACTGGCAATTGCGACGATCAACAACGCAGGCAGTGCGGCGAGTGAAACGGCAATCGTAAGTGCGTGCAAAAGAACGAACGGCCAACTCGGGTGGTAAAGCCGAACGGTAAGCAATTGCCGCGTGACCCAGCGAAACGCGCCGTTCAATCCGGTTGTTTCCCGGTTTTCCACGACCAAATTCGGTACGCGAACGACGCGCTGTACGTGACTGCCGCCGGAATGTTCCCGAAAATGAGCGGCAATCATCGTGTCTTCGCAAAACGCGGTTTTCCATTTTTCGATCAAGCCGGTTTGTTGCAGCGAATCAAAACGAATTGCCAGCGATCCGCCCCATGGAATGTCATACAGGTACATCTGCACTATCGCGGCCGCGTTCCAGATCATTCGCATTTGAGAACCGAGGTTGGATTTTCCGGGTTCGTCCTGCCCCGGTTCGAACCAGCGGTTGCCCGTCGTTGCAGCTACGTCAGGGCTATCGAACGGTGCAATCAGATCGCGTAGCCAGTGTTGATCAACAATGCAGTCAGCGTCCACCAGGGCAACGACATCAACGACTGGTTCAGGTCCACTCTGATCCGGCTCGCCTGATCGACGCAGCTGGATGGCCTCGATCGCCGATACAAGCGCATGACATTTGAGACTTCCCTGCTGAAACCGGGAATGATCGATAAAATGAAACGCAGGAACCGTCGCAAGTCCCGATGACTGAAGTGTTCGCGTCGCCACTCCAACCGCCGGATCATCGACATCGTCAAACACCAGATGCAATTCGAAACTGGTGTAGCTCTGATTTGAAATTGCGGCAAGACACTGCTCAAGCGAAGGATCGAGTCCCCGCAGGCATAGGATCACAGCTGCATGGAGCTGGTCGTAACCGCTGTCATGCGGCTTCACACTGCAATCCGGTCGCATGCCCTGATTCATGAACCGGACATACAGCACAACATAAACGGTTTGAAACAACCCGAGCGCAATCGTCAGTACTACGTAACTGGTTGTAAAAATGATCAGCATATTTTATTGAGTGATTTCCGTCAGGCATCGTTCCGTGAGTCGAGTTGAGTCGGAACCAACGGAGCAACTGAGGGATCGGGAGTCTAGACAGCAGATAGGAATTCAATGACAGGAATGCTAGAACGACAGAATCCAGAAAACAACCAGCCGGATGCATTTGTTCTGTGAGGTCTTGAACAATGGCGGAATCGAAATTGAGAATCAGCTTCAACGCACCGGGAAAATACCCGGCCTGTTTACTTGCACTGGGATTGAGTCTGGCGGTTGCCGGATTCGCAGCCGGTGCCATTCAGGAGGAATCGAGTCAACAGACGCCGGCGAAACAGCTTCCTGCCAACGAGAGTCCGGAACCTGATTCGGCTGAAACCAGGCGGCCGGAATCCGAATTGTCCAATGACGAACTTACCCTGACTCGCGATGAGCTGGGAATCGTGGTGGCAATCGGCGATCAGCCGTTCACCTGTTTTGACCACACCAGTTATGACAAACCGGTCCTTTATCCGGTCTACGGCCCGGGGCAGATTCCAATGACACGACATTTTCCAATGCAGGAGATCGCCGGAGAACAGACTGACCATCCACACCACAAGTCGATCTGGACCGGACACGAAATCAATCACGTTGATTTCTGGTCAGAGCGATCGGGGTCGGTGAAAGTTCAGGAAATCGAGGTCGATGAACAACAGAACCTGTTCCGTACTCACAGCAACTGGATTGACAAATCGGATGACTCGATTGTACTTAGCGACAGCGCTGTCTATCAGTTTGGCTATGACGATCAAACGCGTTGGATTGATGTGACGCAAACGATGATCGCCAGCCATGGAGAAATCCGTTTCGCCGATACGAAGGAAGGATTTTTTGCGATTCGCGTACATCCGAAGCTTCGGCTGGTCGGTGCTCCGGATGATGGTGTGAATGATGTGACTGGACGAATTACCAACAGCGCGGGTCAAACGGACGCCGAATGCTGGGGCCAGCCGGCTGCGTGGGTTGACTACAGCGGACTTATTGACGGCAACGAAGTGGGGATCGCCATGTTTGATCACCCCTCAAATTTCCGGCACCCAACGACCTGGCACGCGCGTGACTACGGCTTGCTGGCGGCCAACCCATTCGGGCTACATCACTTTACGGGCGCAGAACCGGGAACCGGCGAGCTAAAACTGGAAGCGGAACAGCAATTGAAATTGCGCTATCGGATTGTGTTTCACACGGATGATTGTGTGGCTGCAGAAGTTACAAGACGTTACGCCGAGTGGGCTGCTGCGGCCGGGGAAGTACAGAGTGAGTCACCAACTGCGGACGTGGGGAATCTGTGATCAAAGGAGTTAACTGGAACTAAACAACGCCGGGCCGGGTCAAACCTTCACTAGTTTGGTGACGCGACCACCGTCGACCCATTCGGCGACAATAATGTTGCCTTCCAAATCAAAACAGGCGTCGTGCGGATGGATAAAGCGACCGTCTACCCAGTCGGCAGGTCGAGTTCGTAACGCGCCGTCGGCAAGAACTTTCTCTGTCCACGCTTCGTCCTGGCCCAGAACAGCGGCAACCGAGTTGTCTTTGTTTAACAGCGTGATCTGAGCGTGAAGTTCGGGGACCAACATCAGGTCGCCCCGGACATCAATGTTGGCCGGCTTTTGGAATCCGTCCCGGGAGCGGACGTGTGTTCCATCCAGTGTGAACCACTGCAAGCGAAAATTTTTGCGGTCAGCGACGACAATCAGCTTTTCTTCTTCGCGATCGTCGATCCAGATTCCGTGAGGCAGCTGGAATTTCCCTTCTTCGTCATCGAGTTCGTCTGACCTGGCCGGACTGCCGAAATGGGAAACAAAATTGGCCTCTGCGTCGTAACGGTGAATTGTCCACGAACCGTATCCGTCCGCAACCAGAAATCCCCCGTCGTCCAGAAACGCGAAATTGGTTGGCATGTAGCGATCACGTCCCCATGCCCCGTCCGGCGCAGTCGCCTCGTTCTCGGCATAGATCCCGGACTCCATGGGAGCACGTTTGAGCCAGACCTGCTCGCCCTGCAAGTTCATTTTCGTGATGAACTTTTTCGAAAGGTAGGCCGACGCGTAAATAAACTCTTCGCCGTTCTCTTCACGAATCTCCAGACCGTGTCCGCCTCCCTGTAGTTCACTGCCGTATGAGCGAATGTAGGCCCCTGCCGAATCGAAAACGAAAATCGAGGGATGATCGGGCTGGTCCAGACGCCCTTCGTGAACCACGTAGACGTTTCCCGATTTATCGACTGCAACGTTGTGCGTCGTCTGCCATGCGAACGGCTCCGGGAGCTGGAACCAGTCGTGATGAACCTGGTATCGGTGTTCATCGTTTCCGACATAGACCGGCTCGTCTGTCCGGCTGTCGGTTTGAACGGCAGGCGCTTCCGGTTCAGGCGATTCCTGTTCTGTCGTTTTCGGCTGGTCCCGGACCGCCGTTTCCTGAGCGGACGATTGCCTGGCGAGAATTGTTGAAGCACCCATCGCAGCTGCAGTTGCAGACTTGACAAAGTTGCGTCGGTCGATTGAGTGTTCAACCGCGCGGTTGACGGTGCGATCGGACATGGGTGTCTCCGAGGGTTGCAAGATTGGATAAGCAGTCATTGTAGTGGCTGGACCAGCAGGGATTGACAGTCGGTTTTGTGAAAACAGTGTGGGCGTCTACAATAAGACAGACCGAAAACGAGCTGCTGAAAGTTAGAAAACGCGGAGTGCGCGGAGAAAAGATGAGATTGTTACGAGAATTACGCGTTGGCCTGCGAGTAATTTTTTAGAGTCGTTTTTTCGCATCCCGAGCCTCCGCGTCCTCCGCAACTACGCGTTTCAAACTCTTACGTCGATTTATCCTGCAATCGTTGCAGCCCCCAATAGTCCTCCTAGCGAAAGCAATTGATGGCGTCTCTAAAACGATCAAACATAGCCTGTTATTTATTGTTGTTCGTCGCCGCCGGTGCGATGCTCGCAGCAGGATGCACACCGCCGGAAGGGACGACTCAGGAAGACAAGCCTCCGCGCGAAAACATCATCGGTCGGACGACATCTGACGTTGGCGAGTACGACCCGGACGCGGAAAACCAGGTCACCGATCCGGAATCCGATGGCGGCAATATGTTCACGTATCCATTGCACGCCTATGGGCCGATTGCAGGCAGGGTCGCAAGCCTGCAGGTTCAACAGGCGGTCAATCTTTTCTGGGGAGCCGAGGGCCGGTACCCCAAAGACTATGACGAGTTCATTGAGAGAGTATTGCTGCCGAACAATATCGAGTTGCCGGTTCTTCCCGGGGATGCTCAATACAAATACGATGTCGAAAACCACGAGCTGGTAGTCGTTGCACCCGAAGAGGACAACTGAGCGTTCGCACTGTTTTGCGGCCTCAACCCTGCTTCGCAGGATCACGGCTCATCCCTGCTTCGCAAGATCACGGCTCATCCCTGCTTCGCAAGATCACGGCTCATCCCTGCTTCGCACGGACGTAGTCGATAAACATCTTCATGTCGTACAGCCAGGTCTGCTGCGCGGGCGTGAACGTCGCGTGCAATCGCCTGGGCAAGACCAGTTGAAGTCCCTGAGCCTGCATCTCGTCCGTCTGGTTTTCGCTGATTCCCTCTTCGCGCGTTACGAGAAACTTGTCGTCGATCCGTTCAGCCTCGGCGAGCACCTGCCGCCAGCGATCTTTGCAGGTCGTTTTTGCGCCAAGCATCGTCAGCCGTTTCGGATCAAAATCGCCGACATGATATTCCTCGCAACCCGGGAACATGAAATCCGGTTTCGATTTATTCTCGGTCTCGCACGAGTTGGAAAATCTCAATCCGTTGTCAGTGAATATTCGGATCAGGTGATTCTCCAGCGCATGTCCGGTCCGTGACTTTCGGCGATTCTGCACGCTCAGCGAATACGACAGAAACTCGTCCACTTCTTCAAAGCCCTGTTTCAGGCGAAGTTCGACGATTTGTTTTTCGAGAACGCGGAAAAGTTCGTACTCCCATTCGATCCACGTTATCAACGCCTCGTCGGGATCAGCGACCGGGTCGACCGTGACGCCGGTCTCGCGGGCGAAATCGGAAAACTCAATGGTGGTAGGAAAATCACCTCCAAACCGGGTTTGCATTTCACCAAGCAACTCACTCGCGCGATCGCGAAAGCCTGAGATACATAGATGAGGCGAGTTGTACATGAGGTTGCCGGACGAGTAGTTGATTGACACGTGAGTGAACCCGGTTAGTTGCATTGTACACCTCTGCCCCGTCGGCTTGCCAGCAAATGACTGGTTGCCAAAAGGCGACTACCTGCTCGAATAGCAGCGAAGTAGAATTCCATCCGAATATTTCGTTGCGACTCAATACTGTTTCTGATCCGTCTTTTTCGGCGACATCCATGCCCGACTCGATTTCTCCCATACCTGATTCGTCGTCCGGCAGTGTATCAAAACGCCGAACCGACGCGCGGCATCACGGCGAAAAAAATACTGAATCGCCCGAAGCAGTTTTATCTGATTCCACATCCGGATCGAAATCCGACGGAAAACAGAAACCCTGGTCAATCGCAGATTCGGCGCAGCAGTATGGAATCAACCGCTGGGGCAAAGGCTACTTCGGCATTTCGGCAGGTGGCAACGTGACGATGCAGGCGCCGGTAGACGACCGCACGGTTCAGGTTGAACTCACTGAGATCATTGACGGACTCCAACAGCGCGGATTGAACATGCCCGTCATGTTGCGGTTCGAAAATCTTGTCGATGACCGGATCAGCCGGCTGAATCTTGCCTTTCAAAACGCGATTCGCGAATCAGGTTATCGAGGCACGTACCGCGGCGTCTTTCCCGTCAAAGTTAACCAACAGAGTCACGTGGTCAACGAGATCGCGCGTGCCGGTGCAACATTCGGGCATGGAATCGAGGCGGGTAGCAAAGCCGAACTGCTGATCGCGATCGCAACTTTGCCGGTGCCATCTTCCGGGAGCGATACCGACGGCGGACTGATCGTCTGCAACGGATTCAAAGACGCTGAGTTCGTTGATCTCGGGCTTCAAGCGATTCGGTTGGGCTTCAAATGTTTCTTTGTCATTGAAACGCAGGGCGAACTGGAGCTGATTCTTCAACGATCGCAACACTGGAAGGTCCGTCCCTTGATCGGAGCGAGGTTGAAACTATCGACCCGCGTTGACGGTCACTGGAGTAACGACAGTGGTGACCGGAGTCTGTTCGGAATGACGACAACCGAGCTGATCCGGATGGTTGACCTGCTGCGCTCAGAGGAAATGCTGGACTGTTTGCAAATGTTGCACTTTCATCTCGGCAGCCAGATTCCCAACATCCGCAATATTCGCGAAGGACTGGCCGAGGCGTGCCGCTACTACATCGATCTCGCTCGTGACGGCGTTCCGCTCGCGTACTTCAATCTGGGCGGCGGGCTGGCTGTGAACTACGACGGCAACGCCAGCACCGACGTTCATTCGCGCAACTACGACCTCGAAGAGTACTGTATCGACTCCGTTGAATCGGTTATGGACTCGTTTGACGCTCACGGGATCGAGCATCCGGTTTTGATCACCGAGAGCGGTCGCTGGACGGTTGCGCCCATGAGTGTCCTGCTGTTCAACATTTTGTCGGTCACAAATTTTGACGCGGAACCTCTGCCTGATGCGATTCCGGACGGCATCCACGAGGCAATGGAAAGCCTGACGTATACACTGGAGCATATCGAACTTCGTCGGCTGCAGGAAAACTACAACGACGCTATCTATGCCCGCGACAAACTGCGTGAAGCGTTTCGCGGCGGTACAGTTAATCTTCGCGACCTTGCTCTTGGCGAGAACATTTGTTTGACGGTTCTCGCCCGAGTCGCAGAATTGGTGCCACAAATGGAGCGACCTCCTCGTGAGTTGCAGTCGCTTGGGGATTCGCTGGCCGATATCTACTACGGAAACTTCAGCATCTTTCAATCGCTTCCGGATGCCTGGGCGATCGGGCAGGTATTTCCTGTCATGCCACTGCACCGATTGAACAAACAACCGGATCGCCGTGCCATCATTGCCGATTTGACCTGCGACTGTGATGGAAAGCTCGATCAGTTCATTGGTCCCGACGGTGAAGTTGCCCCGACATTAAAGCTGCATAAAATAAAACCGGATCAGGACTATATTCTGGGCGCGTTTCTGGTCGGAGCTTATCAGGAAACGCTCGGCGATCTGCATAACCTGTTTGGCGACACGAATGTTGCCAGCGTTCGGGTGACGTCGGAAGGCCGGGTTGAATTTGTCCACGAGTTGCACGGAGACAGCATCAGCGATGTACTCAGCTATGTTGAATACCAGCCGCAGGAGCTATATCAGCGATTTCATTCGACTGCCGAAGCTGCGGTTCGCGAAGGTAGAATCAGCGTCGCCCAGCGCCAGCAGATGCTGACCTTGTTCCGGGAAAGCCTGGACGGTTACACCTATTTTGAAAACTAACGGTTGGTCTATCAAAGAGAAACCAATAATGAAATTGACTTGACCGCGAATGCACACAAATAACGCCAATGACAATTGACATTCGTGTTGATTGGCGTTCACTCGTAGTTTTGTTTTTCGTTTCTACGACGAACGTGAAGAAGGAACAGGCATGAATTCAAAAAAAGAACCCGGCTTCGATCCAGGTGTCACCTCGCATCCGCAGGCGATTTAAGGATCGGTCGCGGGTCGTCCCGCCGATTCAATTCTCGGAACCGGGTACGAACTGCTGGCTGACTCTGCATCGACCGGCGGCGCGTATGAATTGATGAAGTTCTATGTCCCCAAAGGGTTTGGTCCGCCCGGACATGTTCACTCGAACGAGGACGAGATCTATTTTTTCATTGAAGGCAAGTTTGAAGTGACGTTCGGCGAATGAGCTGTAGTGTCACCGTAACAGCCTGCGGTTTTCCCTTGATCGTCCGTCACAATCAGGAGGATGTTTCGTTCGCTGGCAAAGGAGAACAAAGGAACGGACCAGATCATCAGGAATAAAGCGGCATTGACTTTCGAACGCATATCTTGCCCTTTTTATGGGCCGGGTTGATGACAACCGGTTAGGAGTTTACTCGCAACAAATCCGCCAGTTCCTGTTGCGCAACAATTTGAGTCTTGACCATTTCGATATCGGTATGAAACGGGCGGTCGCGTTCATATTTCGGAACCAGTGCCCGGACGGAGTCATGAAGTGCACTCAATTGCGGGCTCGTTTGCAGCGGCGCACGGAAGTCGATTCCCTGGCACGCGGCCAGCAATTCGATCGCGAGAATTGTGCCTGTGTTGTCATTCATTTCCGCAAGCCGCCGCGCTGCGTACGTTGCCATGCTGACATGGTCCTCCTGATTGGCGCTTGTGGGGAGCGAGTCGACGCTGACCGGAGATGCGAGGTGTTTATTCTCGCTCGCGAGTGCCGCTGCGGTGACCTGCGGAATCATGAATCCGGAATTGAGTCCGCCGTCCGCAATCAGGAATGAAGGCAGTTCGCTGAGGTGTTTGTCAATCAACAATGCAATGCGCCTTTCTGAGAGCGCGCCGATTTCTGCGATCGCAACCGCAATCTGATCGGCAACCATCGCAACCGGTTCGGCATGGAAGTTCCCGCCCGACAGCATTGATTCGTCTTCATGAAAAACGAGCGGGTTGTCTGAAACCGCATTGGCCTCACGAATCAAAACGGTCGCCGCATGGTGCAGCGATTCCAGACATGCACCCATCACTTGCGGCTGACAACGAAGAGAATATGGATCCTGAACACGGCCGCAGTCACGGTGAGAGTCGCGAATTTCGCTGCCGTTAAGCAGTTCCCGATACATTGCTGCACAGGCAATTTGCGTCGGGTGATTTCTGATTTCATGAATCCGTGGATCGAACGGTGTGTCGCTCCCCATGGCTGCATCGACCGTCAACGCTCCGGTTGAGACCGCTGCCTGAAACGCGTGTTGCGCTCCGTATAATCCAACCAGCGCCAGCGCGGTTGAAACCTGTGTTCCGTTGAGCAGCGCGAGGCCTTCTTTCGCGCCAAGTTCCAGCGGCTTGATTCCGGCAGCATTCATCGCTGTTGCGGCCGGCCGCACATCGCCGTCGACACGAACTTCGTCTTCGCCAATCAGTGCCAGACTCATGTGTGCAAGCGGCGCGAGATCGCCACTCGCACCAACGGATCCCTTCGACGGGATGCAGGGCAGGATATTTGCATTCAAACAGGCGACGAGAATCTCAACGACTTCACGGCGGACACCGGAAAAACCGCGCGCCAGACTGGCGGCCTTCAGGAGCATAATCAGGCGCACGACGTTGTCATCCAGCAGCGGTCCACAACCGGCCGAATGCGAACGGACAAGATTCACCTGCAGTACGGTCAGGTCAGGCTTGGAAATTTTCTGGTTGGCAAGCAGTCCGAATCCGGTATTTAACCCGTAAACGGAATCGCCTTTTTCGATCAGCGACTTTACCACTTCGTGCGAACGATCGATGTTGGCGTAACAGGTTGAGTCGAGCTCAACCTGTGTGGGTGCGGCGCTGAATTGTTCGAGTTGAGAATGAGTCAATTGACCCGGTTGAATCGTTAGCATTTGGCGTTGTGAGTTTTGGCGTGAATGAGTTCTGTGTTGAGTTTGCGCAGCTACGTGGTCGGGCAAACTTAGCCGTTTCACGCAAGCCACGGGTTCTTCCTGACAATGTCCAGGACAACGCTACCACAATGTCCCTAAATCATCGGCAGGTCGAGGTCCTGGTCCCGGGAACATTCGATCGCGGTATCATATCCTGCGTCTGCGTGCCGCATCACTCCCGTTGCCGGATCGTTAAATAAAACCCGCTCAATCCTTCGGTCCGCGTCCACCGTTCCGTCACAACAAATCACAACGCCTGAGTGTTGTGAGAAACCCATCCCGACTCCGCCGCCATGATGCAGGCTGACCCACGTCGCGCCGCTGGCTGTGTTAAGCAGCGCGTTCAGCAGTGGCCAGTCGGACACGGCGTCTGAACCGTCGGCCATCGATTCGGTTTCGCGATTCGGACTGGCAACGCTTCCAGAATCCAGATGGTCGCGACCGATCACAACAGGAGCCGCAAGCTCGCCGTCGCGGACCATCTTGTTGAACGCGAGTCCGAGCCGGTGTCGATCTCCAAGCCCGACCCAGCAGATTCGCGACGGCAACCCCTGGAACTGAATCCTTTCGCGAGCCATGTCCATCCAGTTGTGCAGATGTTTGTCGTCAGGAATCAGCTCTTTGACTTTTGCATCAGTTTTGTAAATATCTTCCGGATCACCCGACAACGCTGCCCAGCGAAACGGGCCGATGCCGCGACAGAACAGCGGACGAACATAGGCTGGAACAAAACCCGGAAAATCAAACGCGTTTTCAACACCTTCGTCTTTGGCGACCTGGCGGATGTTGTTGCCGTAGTCAAAAACCGGAATGCCGAGTTTGTGAAATTCGAGCATCGCCCTGACATGAGCCGCCATCGATTGTTTGGCTGCTGCAATCACGTCTTCCGGATCGGTCTTGCGTCGCGCTTCTGCTTCTTCGAGATTCCAGCCAACCGGTAGATAACCGTTCAGTGGGTCGTGAGCTGACGTTTGATCGGTGACCGCATCCGGGCGGATGTTCTGTTCAAGCATCTGCGGAAGAATTTCCGCAGCGTTGCCCAGCAAGCCCACCGAAATCGCCTTTCCGTTTTCAACAGCGTCGTTGATCAATTCCATCGCATCATGAATCGACGCAGCACTGTGATCGAGGTACCCGGTTTTCAATCGCATATCGATTCGCGTCGGATCACATTCGATGGCCAGCATCGATGCGCCTGCCATCGTCGCCGCCAACGGCTGAGCGCCGCCCATTCCGCCAAGGCCTGCCGTAAGAATCCACTTGCCGGTCAGGTCGCCGCCGAAATGAGTCCTGCCCATAGAGACAAAAGTTTCGTACGTGCCTTGTACGATTCCCTGGCTGCCGATGTAGATCCAGGAACCGGCGGTCATCTGCCCGTACATCATCAAACCGGCGCGATCGAGTTCATGAAAATGTTCCCAGGTCGCCCAGTGAGGAACCAGGTTGCTGTTGGCGATCAACACGCGCGGTGCGTCGGCGTGGGTACGGAATACGCCGACTGGTTTTCCGGACTGGACGAGCAGTGTTTCGTCGTTTTCAAGTCGTTTGAGCGTTTCGATGATCTTGTGGTAACAATCCCAGTTGCGAGCCGCGCGCCCGATGCCACCGTAAACCACCAGCTCGTCCGGTTTTTCTGCGACGTCCGGATCAAGGTTGTTCATCAACATCCGCATCGGCGCTTCGGTGAGCCAGCATTTGCAGGTCAACCGGTTGCCGGTTGGAGCTTTGATGGAAGTTGGTTTAGCAGTCGTGGACATCTTGTTTTCCTTTTAGCATGTCTTTTCCGGATTGATGTATATTGTGTTCGCTCGGACGCCACGTGCAAGGCGCGGCACCGTGGAAGCGTATCCCACGTGAGAGTTCGGAAGTACTTTCCCATGAAAAATATGCCTTATGCCATTCACTTTCAAACAGGGTTCGATTCCGTTGCTGGTCAGCATCCCGCACAACGGTTCGGCGATTCCGCATGAGGTCGCTCGAACGATGACCGATGACGGGCGATCATCGCGCGATACGGACTGGTTTCTTGACCGGTTGTACGATTTTCCCGAGCTGGAAAAAGCGAGTGTGATTGCTGCAAATTACTCGCGGTATGTGATCGATTTGAACCGGCCGTGCGACAATGAGTCGCTTTATCCCGGTCAGACGACGACGGGATTGATTCCGGAAACCTGCTTTGACGGAGCCCCGATTTACTCCGGGGAATTGCCTGACGAAAACGAGATCGCGCGGCGGATCGAAACGACCTGGAGCCCTTATCATGCGAAAATCACTGACGAAATCGCGCGTCTGAAAAGTGAACACGGCATCGCGTTCCTCATCGAAGCGCATTCGATCGCTTCGGTCGTGCCACGATTGTTTGAAGGGACATTGCGGCATTTCAATTTTGGGACCAACTCCGGAAAGTCATGTCCCAATGAAGTTGTCGATCGAATGACTGATGTGATCGATCTGCATCCACGTTATAACTATGTCGTAAACGGACGTTTCGTCGGCGGTTACATCACGCGGCATTTCGGTCGACCGGATGACAATGTGTTTGCGATGCAGATTGAGCTTTCACAAGCGACCTACATGGATGAGGAATCGTTGACGTGGGACGCCGGGAAAGCCGGTGCTGTGCAACTTGTGTTTCGCGAGTTGGTTTCGTCGATTCAACGTTGGATCCGGTGATCCGTGTCCATTTGTGTTCATCCGTGGTTAAAATTTCCCTGCCGTCCCGGGCGCAACCGATCCGCCAGAACTAGTTGCTATGAATCTTCCCAAACCTGATTCTGTTTTCACCGGATTCCGGATCGCGACGATGGACCCCGAGCGAGGATCCGCTGCGTACGGTGCGGTCAATGATCATGCGATCGGTGTCGTTGACGGACGGATCGCATGGTTGGTTGCCGAAGAGGAATTGCCCGCATTTGACGACACGGTTGATGTGATTTCGGGCAGCGATCGCTTGTTGAGTCCGGGGCTGATCGATTGCCACACGCATCTGGTTTACGGAGGCAACCGGGCACGCGAGTGGGAGATGCGGCTTGGCGGAGTCTCGTATGAGGAAATCGCAAGGCAAGGGGGCGGGATTCTCTCGACGGTCAAAGACACGAGATCGTGGCCTGAGGAATTGCTGGTCTTCATGGCTCTGAGGCGGTTGAAACAGCTGATGGCTGAGGGAGTGACGACCGTAGAAATCAAATCAGGCTACGGCCTGGATCTGGAAACCGAACTGAAAATGTTACGCGCCGCCCGGACGGTAGGCGAAAAGAGCGGTGTTCACGTCGAGACTACCTTGCTGGCCGCGCATACTGTGCCGCCGGAATTCAAAGGCCGCGCCGACGAGTACGTCGATCTGGTCTGCTACGAGATGATTCCTGCCGCTGTAGAACTTTGCACGAGCGTTGATGCGTTCTGCGAATCGATCGCGTTCAACGTCGCTCAGACCAAACGCGTGTTTAAAGCAGCAAGAAAGGCAGGACTCAACATCAAGGTCCACGCCGAACAGCTCAGTCATACCGGCAGTGCAGTCATGGCTGCGGAGCGGGGCGCGCTTTCGGCGGATCATCTGGAGTATCTAACGCCGGACGATTGTCGCGCTTTGGCGGAACACGGGACGGTTGCTGTATTGCTGCCCGGAGCGTTCTATTGTCTGAAGGAAACGCAACAACCGCCCGTCCCGGCTTTGATTGAACACGGCGTTCCGATTGCGATTGGCACGGACTGTAATCCGGGCAGCTCTCCGGTCACATCGCTGTTGTTGATCGGTAACATGGGATGCAACCTGTTTGGCCTGACGCCGGAGCAGTCGTTCGCCGGGATGACCCGCAATGCCGCGAGGGCGCTGGGACTGCAGGAACAGATCGGGATGGTTCGCGAAGGATTGCAGGCGGATTTCGCTGTTTGGGACGTGGAGTCACCGGCTGAAATTTTGTATGGGATCGGCACCAATCCCTGCGAAGGATCTTATCGAGGCGGAAAACTGATGCAGGAAAAACGGGCAGGCGAATGATGAATCTGGACAGGACAAAGGGCCGCACCTATCGATTCAACTCCGTACTCGTGGGTGACCAGTGGTGTGACGATGTGGCGATCTCCGTTGATGGCGACGGGACAATCGTCGAGATCGAAAATGGCCTTTCGATTGAGCATTCTGTGAATACGGACGCGGTCGCATTGCCGGGCATGGTCAATGTTCACAGCCACGCGTTTCAGCGCGCTTTTGCCGGGCTAAGCGAATTCCGGACGGCGACGCAGGACAGTTTCTGGACCTGGCGAAAGCTGATGTATGAGTTTCTGGAGCAGTTGACTCCGGCAGACGTCTACGTGATCGCGAAACAGCTTTATCTGGAGATGCTGGCAGCAGGCTACACGTGGGCCGGCGAGTTTCACTATTTGCACAACGACCCTGGTGGAAAACAACACGCTAATTTGCCGGAAATGTCGGACGCTGTGATTCGCGCGGCTCAGGAAACAGGCATCGGGATTTGCGTGATTCCGGTCCTCTATCAACGTGGAGGTTTCGATTCTTCGCCGTTGTCGGGCGGGCAGAAACGTTTTGAATTGACAGTCGGGCAATTCGTAAAAGTTTTCAGCCGTTGTCATGACCTGATATTGCCGGGAGTTCGAACCGGTGTTGCTTTGCATTCATTGCGGGCGGTTTCGGTTGATGCAGCGCGCAATGCACTGGACGCGGTTCGCGGAATGACCGGGGGCGGATCGTTGCCGGTCCATATTCATGTTGCCGAACAGATGCAGGAGGTCGGCGACTGTTTGAAGGCGCATGGTAAACGGCCGGTTGAGTTCCTGTTTGATCAGTTCGATGTTGACCAACGGTGGTGTCTCATTCATGCCACTCATCTGATTGATTCGGAAGTCAGCCTGATCGCCCGTAGCGGCGCAGTTGTCGGGTTGTGTCCGACGACCGAAGCGAATCTCGGTGACGGGTTTTTTCCGGCAGAAGAACATCTTGCCCGTGGCGGACGGATTTCAATCGGAAGCGACTCACACATCAACGTCGATTGGCGTGACGAACTTCGAACGTTGGAGTATGGACAGCGTTTGCAATCGCAACAACGCGCGATTCTCGGAACGGAAACGCAGTCGGTCGGCCGTCGTTTGTATGCAGCAACCTGTCGCGGCGGCGCGCAGGCGCTGGGGCTTTCGACCGCTGGGATCGAGGTTGGCGGTCGTGCAGATTTTACTCTGATTGATCCGGCGCATCCGGCGATTGCGGGTGCGCGACATGATCGTTTGATTGATCGCTCAGTTTTCTGCAACATCGGCAATCCCGTCTGCGGTGCGATGGTAGGCGGCGTACTGTTCGACACGCGCTCGGAGGAATTCGCCGAACGAATGCGTGAGAGTTCAGGCAGGTTCACGGCGCTGTCCAGACGGCTGAGTCGCGTCGAGTAGTGGTTTGGGCAGGCGAGTCCGTTGCGAACCGGCGCTTGGGTCTGATTTGACGGGTAGCGACTGTGCTTTAGCGGGCTCGAAGCACTATGCCACGCTTGCGCTCAAAACGTTATGATCAGATCATGAACATTGAAATTCAAATGCCCGAGTGGGCGATTCAGCTTCAGTCCGAACTGCCCGATGCGATTGAAGATCCGACTGAGCGGATGCGGACAATCATCCGGTTCTCGCGGTTGAACTTTGAGAACGACACCGGTGGACCGTTTGCTGCCGGCGTGTTTGAAAAAGATACAGGCAGGGTCGTTGCGATTGGAGTGAACCTGGTCGTGCCTGCAAGTTGCTCTTCGGCTCATGCTGAAATCGTTGCGCTTTCGCTGGCCCAAAAGACGGTTGGCTGTTTCGATCTCGGGGCAGCGGGGTTGCCGCATCACCAGCTGATTGTCAACGGTCGCCCATGCGCAATGTGCTTCGGTTCGATTCCCTGGTCCGGCGTGCGATCGGTCATCTGTGCGGCGAGCGGCGAGCAAATTGAGCGGATTACCGGGTTCGATGAAGGTCCCGTGCATCCGAACTGGAAATCAGAACTCGAGAAACGCGGAATCGAAGTTCAGGACGGTCTGCTGGGCGAAGAAGCTTGCGCTGCGTTCCGCGATTTTGCGGCAACGGACAGGCCCGTCTATAACGGCCGCTCCGGATAGCGATTGTGTAGGTTGGACATTCCTGTCCGACCGCGACCGAAGACTGATGACGGACAGGAATGTCCATCCTACGAAAAGCTGCTGCCATGAAATTCACGCTCAAACACAACCTTGTTGATGTTCATAACCGCGAGATCTACGCAGCCGAAGTTACGGTCGTTGACGGCATGATTACGGATATCAGCCGGGTCGAATCGGCTGAGCAATTTCTAATGCCGGGTTTTGTTGACTCGCACATCCATATTGAAAGTTCGATGCTGTTGCCGGGCGAGTTTGCTCGCGCGGCGGTTATGCACGGGACGGTCGCCACAGTTTCCGATCCGCACGAGATCGCGAATGTCTGCGGTGTCGAAGGTGTGCAGATGATGTTGCGAAACGCCGCTTCGACTCCGTTCAAGTTCTGCTTTGGAGCACCGGCTTGCGTGCCTGCGACTCCTTTCGAAACAGCGGGCGCTACCGTTGACGTGGATGCGGTTGCCGGATTGCTGGACGATCCTGAAATCGGCTATCTCAGTGAGATGATGGATTTCCCGGGTGTGCTAAACGGTTCGCCCGAAGTCATGTCAAAAATTGCTGCAGCCAAAGAGCGAGGTAAACCGGTCGACGGACACGCTCCCGGTTTGCGCGGCGAAGAAGCAGCCCGATACGTTTCTGCTGGAATCACAACGGACCACGAATGCTTCACACTTGCCGAAGCGCTTGATAAGATCGCCGCCGGTTGCAAGATCGCAATCCGTGAGGGCTCGGCCGCGAGGAATTTTGACGCGCTGGAACCACTGATCGATTCGCATCCGGATTCTGTGATGTTGTGCAGCGACGACAAGCATCCGGACGAGTTGTTGCTCGGCCATATCAATCAGCTGGCCGGACGCGCGGTTGCAAACGGTCGCGATTTGATGAACGTGTTGCAGGTCGCGTGTTTGAACCCGGTCGAACACTATTCGCTGGACGTCGGAATGTTGCGAGTCGGCGATCGCGCGGATTTTATTGTGGTTCAAGATCTGGTCGATTTTTATGTCGCGGAAACGTACATCGATGGTGTGAAGGTCGCTTCGGGCGGCGAATGTCGGATGCCGGTAGTCGAACCGGAAACGCTGAACCAGTTCGTGCAGACTTCGGTTGTGGCTGGGCAATTGTCGGTCGAAGCAGCATCGTCAACCATTCGTGTGATCGAAGCGATCGATGGTCAGTTGATTACGCGTTGTCAGGAGCGGGTATGTGTTGTCGAAAACGGAATGGCAGTTGCCGATGTGGAAAGCGATTTGTTGAAGATCGTCGTTGTGAACCGTTACGCTGCGGCACCTCCAGCAGTCGCATTCATTACCGGATTCGGTTTGAATGTCGGCGCGTTGGCTTCGTCCGTGGCTCATGATTCTCACAACGTCGTAGCTGTTGGAGTCAGCGACACAGATATTGCGGCGGCAATCAACGCGGTGGTTGAGCAACGCGGGGGTTTGTCGGTTTCTGCCGGCGGAGCGACGGACGTGCTGCCTTTACCGGTTGCCGGATTGATGTCCACAGAATCGTGTGAGTCGGTCGGAAGGAAATACGGCGAACTCGATCAACGCGTCAAAGAGTCCGGATGTTCGCTCCGTGCGCCGTACATGACGTTGTCGTTCATGGCGTTGCTTGTGATTCCGAGTTTGAAGCTCAGCGACAAGGGATTGTTCGATGGCGACCAGTTCGAGTTTGTGCCGTTGTTTGTTTGACGGTTCACAGGATTGGGCGACAGTTCTTGCATTGATTTTTCGGATGAACTGCCGGCACGCCGCGAATCATCCCGGTTTTGTGCATTCGGTTGAGCAAAATGGAGACTGACCATAATTGTCAGTCGGCGAGAAGGCTGCATTTGGAAGCCACCGTATCTCTGCCGTATCCTGAAAAATCGAAATCTCCAGCATAAATCAAAGCGATCGAATTCCACTGAAGCCTCCTCGAGTCGCCAGGAAATCAGCTACAATCCTGTATCAACGTACAGGAACTTGAATGTCACAAATCGACGAACTTTATCAATCTGCCATCGACCGGATGAGACATTGTGCTGTCGAACGATGCGCCCCGGAACCATCCGGGAGCGTTTCTTGAATCGCTGGAGCAGTCTTGTTTTCTGTTCGACGCGAACGCAGTTAAGTCCGCCGTTGAATCTGGAAAGATGTTTCAGCAGTTTGACACGATCGAGTCTCTCAAACTCGATATGTATCCTCGTGAGATGATCCCGGGCGAAGAACAGAGTACGATCCGCAACTTTGCGGCGGAGCGGGATTTGACGGAATTGATGAACGAAGTGTTGCTCGAATCAGACGAGATTGGCGATTAGTCCGTTGTCAATTGTCAGAGGTGGCCCGTCTCTAATCCTTGTCAGCCCGCAACACCGAGACGAACGCCTTTTGCGGAATGTTCACGCTGCCGAACTGTTTCATCCTGGCCTTGCCTTTTTTCTGCTTCTCCAGCAGCTTCTTCTTTCGTGTCACGTCACCACCATACAGTTTCTCGGTCACGTCTTTACGAAACGGCGCGATTGTGGAACGCGCGATCACGTTGCCGCCGATCACACCCTGGATCGGAATCTTGAACTGGTGCCGCGGGATTTCTTTGGCCAGTCGCTCGCAGTAGTGCAGTGCACGGGTCCGGGCTTTTTCGCGGTGAACGAGATAGGAAAGCGTGTCGACAGGTTCCTTGTTAACCAGAATGTCAACTTTCACGACGTCGGTCGGTCGATACTCGATCGGGTCGTAGTCAAACGAGCCGTAGCCGCGCGTGATCATCTTCAGCTTGCCATAGAAGTCGAACAGGACTTCGCCCAGCGGCATTTCGCTGATTACTTCCAGTCGTCCGGCCGACATATAATTCATCGTTTGACTTTCGGAGCGGTGTTCGCGGCAAAGCTCCATGACCGGGCCGACGTACTGCTCGGGAGTCAGAATCGACGCTTTGATAAAGGGCTCGGTGATTGATTCGATGCTGGTTGGATCGGGCCAGTAGCCGGGGTTGTCGACTTCAATCTCGGTGTCGTCCTTGAGCGTGATTTTGTACTTTACCGACGGTGCTGAGATGACCAGACCGAGATCAAACTCCCGCTGCAGTCTCTCCTGAATCACGTCCAGATGCAGCAGCCCGAGGAACCCGCAACGGAACCCGAATCCAAGTGCCGCCGAACTGTCTTTTTCATAAATCAGCGCGGCGTCGTTGATCGCCAGTTTGTCAAGCGCCTTGGTCAGGTCGGCGTATTGATCAGTACTCATCGGATAGATCGATGAAAACACAACCTGTCGCGCTTTTTGATATCCGGGAACCGGTTCGTCGGCGGGACGTTCGAGGAGTGTAATTGTATCGCCGATTTCGATGTCCTGAACGCTTTTTACTCCGGCCACGATGTAACCAACCTCGCCGGCAATCAGCTGGTCCTTCGGGTTGAGTTTGAACTGGTTGTAACCGAGTTCGTCGACCTTGTAGTCCCGACCGCCGTGCATCAAGTGAATCGTGTCTTTCGCATTTAACGTCCCGTCCATAATACGGCACTGCAAAATCACGCCACGGTACTTATCGAAGTGGGCGTCAAAGACCAGGCCTTTCAATGGAGCATCCGGGTCGCCTTTGGGAGCAGGAAGTTTTTCAACGATGCCGACCAGCACGTCTTCGATGTTCAACCCGGTCTTGGCGGAAACAGGAATCGCGGCGAACGGATCGAGCCCGAGATCCTCGTCGATTTCCTCACGCGCCTTGTCCACGTCAGCGGCCGGCAGATCGATCTTGTTGATCACAGGGAGCAGTTCGAGATCGTACTCCATCGCGAGGTAGAGGTTGGCGACTGTTTGAGCTTCGACGCCCTGCGATGCGTCAACAACAATGAGTGCACCGTCACATGCCATCAGAGAGCGACGGACTTCGTGCGAGAAATCGACGTGTCCCGGGGTATCGATCAGGTTCAGCAGGTATTCCTGACCATCCGGTGCTCGATAGTTAAGCGTAACGGTGTTGCTTTTGATCGTGATTCCGCGCTCACGCTCGATGTCCATCGAGTCGAGCATCTGGTCATGGAACTCGCGCTGGGAGATTCCATCGCAGGCCTGAATCAGCCGGTCGGCAAGGGTTGATTTGCCGTGGTCGATGTGAGCGATGATGCAGAAATTCCGGATGTTTTTCATTGGAAGGGATTCGGGAGCAGGTTGCTGGTTTCAGTATTTGTTAGTAGAACGGTTTGAGTTTTTTCCGCAATTCGTAATTGAACGTGGAATACGCTTCCAGCCAACGTGGGATACGAAACTTATCCCGCGATTGCGTCACGAATCTGAAGCAGCTGGGCTACGATGCTGATCGCGATTTCGGCTGGCTGGCTGGAGCCGATCGGCAGACCGAGCGGACAGACAAACTGCCCGGCCCGTTCGCTATCGATCCCTTCAGCGATCAGTTCCCTCACCAGCACACCGCGTTTGGTTTTGCTGCCGATCACGCCAAGGTACGCGGGCTGGATGCCGTTGCGGAAAATAGTTGCAAGGACAGGACGGTCAGTCGAGTGGCCCATCGTCATGCAGATTACATAGTCGGAAGCCGACAGTTTGTTCGCTTCAGTTGCCGGATCGTCGGTGCAGATTTTGGTCAAGCTCTCATTGTCCGGCAGTTTGTCCATCCACTCGGAGCGCGAATCGATGCATGTGATCCGGCAGTTGAGTGTCAACAAAACCGCAACCAGCGCCTGAGCAACATGCCCGGCTCCAAACAGGACGATCCGCCAGTCATCGCGGTTGTAGACTTCAAAAAAGAGCTTGACGGCGCCTCCACAGGTCATCCCGATGTCGCGCTGCAGGTTCCAGTCGATGATCTCGCGGCTGCGCGCCGGATCGATCAGCATTGCCTGAGCATTTTCGATCGCACGATATTCGACTTTGCCACCTCCAACCGTGCCATGCGCCAGTCCCGATGCATCGACCAGCATCCTTGTTCCGGCATCCTGCGGAGTGCTGCCGCGCGATTCGAGCATCGTGACTACGACGAACGGTGCGCCGTTGGCGGCGAGTTGCGAAAGGGCTTCGATATGAGTTTTTCGTGTCATGAAAATGGCTGGGCGGTCGCTGCGACCTGGCGAATTGAATCGAGGGACGTTTCGTTTGGTATCACGCACGGCGGGCCTCGCCCTCCGGGTCTTTTGCCACGAAGGACATTGGTTGCTACGCTGCAGAAATACAGCGCAGGATTTCCTCGCCGGTTGCAGGCAACCGCAAAACCGGATCGTTGTCGCACGGCAAAAACGAAAGCGCGTTTTTCGCCGCAGCCCAGACACTGACGCCCAGCAACAAAGGCGGTTCGCCGACCGCTTTGCTTCTTCGAATGCAGTGCAGGTTGTCGTCGTTCGGGTACATCGCACAATTAAATACGGGCGGCACATCGGTGATTGCCGGGATCTTGTACGTGGTCGGCGAATGGGAAAGCAACCGGCCTGCGGCGTCGTAGACGAGAGCTTCAGCCGTCACCCAGCCCATGCCTTGCATGAATCCGCCCGTGATCTGGCCCATGTCGATGCCGGGGTTGAGTGATTTGCCAATGTCCATCAGCAAGTCAACTCGCGGTACAGCCAGGTCGCCTGTGAACCGGTCGATCTTTACTTCGGCAACGGCGGCACCTTGCGTGAAATACAAAAACGGATTGCCCCGTCCGGTCTCGCGGTTGTAATCGACGCCGGGCGTCTTGTAAAAACCGCGTGCGCCGAGATCAATGCGTTCCATCCGCGCGGTCGCCGTCAATTCGGCGAACGAAATACTAACGCCGGGTCGTCTCCGGTCCCGGACCATTCCATCTTCAAAAACGATGTGCTCGGGAGACGGAATCAAGCCGAGTTCCGGAGACGCAAAATGCCCTGCCGCGAATTCAGCCAGCCGCGTTTTGATGATGCGAGCCCCGTCGACGGCCGCAGCGCCGTTGAGATCCGTGCCGGCTGATGCTGCGGTCGGCGAGGTGTTGTTGTTTTTCTCCGTTGAGGTCGGCATTACGATCACGTCATGCCATGCGATCCCGAACTCGTCGGCAACCAACTGACGGATCTTGGTGTTCAGCCCCTGTCCCATCTCGGTGCCGCCCGTCGAAACCTGAACGGTACCGTCGGTGTAAACATTGACCAGCGCGTTTGCTTGATTAAGAAACTTGGTCGTGAACGAGATCCCGAACTTAACCGGGGTCATCGAAATTCCGTGCAAATGGATCGGGTCCGACTCGTTACGCTTTTGCAACTCGGAAACGCGCGCGGCGTAGTCCGATGATTCAGCCAGCGTCGTCATGATTCCGGTCAGGTGGTTGCCGGTGAACAGCTGACCGTAGGGAGTCACGTTGCGCTTATCAGTTCCGTAGAGATTCTTCAACCGAACGTCGAGCGAATCAGTTTTCAAATGTTCGGCAATACGTTCAATAATGTTCTCGGCCGCAGCGACGGCCTGGGGACCGCCGAATCCGCGGAAAGCCGTGTTGGGCGGTGTGTTGGTGCGGCAGACCTGGCCGTTGATCTCGATATGCTCGATGAAGTAGGCATTGTCGGCGTGCAACAATGTTCGTTCCATCACGGACGTAGAAAGATCTGCCGCCGCGCCGCCGTCGGAAAAGAAATCGAATTTCATTCCGGTGATTTCGCCGTCGGACTCGTAGCCGGCAGACCAACGACAGAGATACGGATGCCGTTTTCCTGTAACGGCCATGTCGGTGTCTTTGTCATAGACGATTCGTGCCGCCCGGCCCGTTCGACGCGCGACCATCGCTACCATCAGTGCTGGAATCACGGCCTGAGTTTCCTTTCCGCCGAACGCGCCGCCCATCCGCTTGCAAATGCAGACAACTTGATGCATCGAGAGCTCGAGAACTTCGGCGACCATCGTTTGGATCCCGGTCGTGTTCTGTGTGGACGAGTGAATAAACAACTGGCCCTGTTCGCCCGGAAACGCGATTGCCGCCTGAGACTCCAGATAAAACTGCTCCTGTCCGCCGATCTGGAATTCGCCCGATAGCTGATGAGTTGCGGATTGAATCGCGGTGTCCGGATCGCCGCGCCGAATCCGGCGGCGCGGACCGATGTAGTTCTCTTTTGAAATCGCGTCTTCAATCGCAAAGATCGGCGTCGACTCGTCGACATCGATTTTTACCAGCGAACGCGCTTTGTTGAGGGCTTCGGGTGATTCGGCGGCGATCACAACGACCGGTTGATCGATATAGGAAACCTGGTCCGCCGCAAGAAACGGCTCATCGCAAATCAAGGGTCCGAAAATATTGTACTCGCCGACTGCAGCATGAGTGAATATGTCCCTCACGCCGTCAAGCTCGGCGGCGGTAGTGAAGTCGATGGACTTGATTGTACCGCTGGCAACCGGTGAGCCGACAAAGCCGACGTACAATTCGTCTTCGCGACGAGGCAGGTCGTCGATGTACGGTGCCGTTCCGGTGACGTGTCCGATCGCCGAGTCGTGCGGAATCGTTTTGCCTACGGACGATCCGCCACGTATTGCTGAAGCTGGCGACCCGGTCGTGCTCTTGGCAGGATGCTTGTTCATGCTTCAACCCCCACCGTTTGCGCCTGAGTTTCATGAAAGTATTTGAGCAGGATGTTGCGAGCAAGCGTGTAGCGGAAATCTTCGCCGCCCCGCACGTCGCTGATCGGAGTGATCTCTCCGGCTGAAATTTCTCCAGCGGCAATCATCGTTTCCAGTGACAGGGTTTTCCCGACCAGGAAGGCTTCCGTTTCGGGTAGACGCAATACGACCGGCCCAACGGCTCCAAAGGCAATTGCTGCCCGCGTGATTTTTTCTGTGTCGTCGGCCTCGATTTGAACGGCGGCCGTAAAGGTCGAGATGTCCAGATCGCGTCGGCGCGAGACTTTGTACAGTCGTAGATTCGAGTTCTTTGAAGGAAGCGGGATTCGAATTCGCGTTAGCAACTCACCGGAGCGAAGATCAAACTTCTTGTAGTCCTGATAAAAACTGTTGACGTTGACCGTTCGCGTGCCGGATTTTCCGGTCAATTCGAACTCGGCCTCGCAGACAAGAAGGAACGGTATTGAATCGGCGATCGGTGACGCGTTTATGATGTTGCCGCCGATCGTGCCCATATTGCGAATTTGCGGCGAACCGAATATCGACACGATGCTGTGGAACTGCGGAACTCGATGCCGAACAAGATTTTCAATCTCGGTCCAGGTTGCGCGGGCACCGGCGTTGATCGAGTTGCCGTTTTCCCCGCTGACGACTTCAGCTCCTTCCATTTCGCGAATTCGCGAAAGGCTCAACCAGTTTTGAAAATCGCGCTCGCCTTTGTTGAAGCGAACTCCCACGTCGGTTGCTCCGGCCACAATCCTGGCATCGGGATGAAGGTCAAGAAACTCAACGGCTGCTGCTATTGTGGTTGGGCAATAGAGGGTCGTTCCTGAATCAGACTGAATTTCAATCGCTTCTTCTGCACTCGTATTTGCACTGCGAAGAAATGTTTCATCCGGATAAACGCTTCGGATTGGCGGCGTGTTTGCAGTGTCACTCTTCAATCCGGCTTCGATGATCGGCGAGTACCCCGTGCAGCGGCAGAGGTTCCCCGTCAGCGCGTGTCGCCAGTCGTCTTCGCTTGGCGCGTTGTTTTGCTCAAGGACGCCCGTCATTGCGACGACAAAACCAGGCGTACAAAAACCGCACTGCGAGCCATGGCAATCGATCATTGCCTGCTGAACCCCGTTTAGCTTGTCACCGCATGATTTACTGTTCTGGTCCTTGCCAGCATTCTTGTTCTTACAGCCAGTTGTCTCGTTGCATCCGTTCAGTCCTTCCACCGTCACGATGTGGCAACCGTCGAACTGAAATACAAATCCGATGCACGAATCGATTGGCGAATACTGAATCGTGTCTTTATCTTGCCGGCCACAAAGCACGCTGCAGGATCCGCAATCGCCTTCAGAGCAGACGATTTTCGTTCCGCACAGCTTCAATCGGTGGCGAAGGAAATCGGATAGCGTTATCAGCGCATCCGAACCGGTGACAGAGTGTTGCTGGCCGTTAACAAAGAGTAGGATGTAGTTTCGCATACAGTTTTCGGCTGAAGTCCTGCCGTCGCTTTGGGCGTGAAACGGCAGGGACGCTTAATCGATTGCGATCATGTCCGGATATTTCCAATATACCGAGAATGCTCACACGCTTATACGGTGAAAACAACCTACCACCTGCCTAACAATGAAATTGCCGCCTTTTTCAATCGATCCCGGTCCTGTGCGCGCTGCTGCGCAAAGAGTCGCCGATCGATGTGACGAACTTGCCGGGCACTCGGATGAAGGTCCGGATCGACTGACGCGGGTTTTTTGTTCGCCAGCGATGAAGTCTGCGCACAAACAGCTGGAATCGTGGATGTGCGATGCGGGAATGGAAGGCGAACTTGACGCTGCCGGAAATTTGATCGGTAAAAGCGGTAATTCAAAGCCGGTGTTCATGATCGGATCGCATCTGGATACGGTCGTCAACGCGGGGCGGTTTGATGGAATGCTGGGCGTGCTGCTCGGTCTTGGCGTTGCAGAAGTTCTGCGCGAATGTTCGGCAACTTCTGGAATCGAACTGCCATTCGATATTCACGTCGTCGCTTTTTCAGAAGAGGAAGGCGTTCGCTACCAGTTTCCTTTCATTGGTTCGCAAGGGATTGCGGGATGTCTTGATCCGGCTGATTTCGATCGGCTCGACAGGAACTCAATCAGTATTCGCGATGCACTAAGGGAATTTGGCTGTCGACCGGAGGAAGTTGATTCGGCCAGCTACAAATCGCGAAACCTGATCGGGTTCATGGAGGCGCATATCGAACAGGCGGTTGTACTTGAGGAAGCCGACGTTCCGGTTGGCGTGGTCACGGCGATCGCCGGTCAGTCGCGTGCAACCATCACGTTTACCGGAATGGCCGGGCATGCAGGAACGGTTCCGCACGATCGACGACGCGATGCACTGGCGGCGGCGGCTGAGCTGGTGCTGGAGATTGAACAGCTTGGCCAGCAGACGTCGGGACTGTTTGCAACGGTCGGAGATATTGCAGCACGGCCGGGGCTATCGAACGTGATTCCCGGCAGCGCGGAACTGCGACTCGACCTGCGTCATGAAACGGATTCGGTCCGGGACAAGGCGTTTGCCCGAATAGAGTCATTCGTCTTGATGATCAGCGAATCGAGAAACGTTGGGAGTGAAGTGGTTGCTCAGCATACACCGGCAGTTCCAATGGACTCGCGACTGACCGAAGCGGTTCAAAGGGCCGTTGTTGATGCGGGGGGCGAGCCCGTTTCGCTGGTCAGCGGTGCTGGTCACGACGCGATGATCATGGCGCAGGTCGCTCCATCGTGTATGTTGTTTGTTCGTTGCCGCGACGGAATCAGCCATCATCCGGACGAGTTCGTCTCGCCCGACGATATACAAGCGGCGCTGGGTGTGATGGTTGGTGCACTGATTGGAATCGCGACTGGTTAGAAGGGATGATTTCCGTTCTACGACGACAATGCTGAAAACGGAGTGAAATTCGTTCTACTCAAGGAAACAATAGATGCAGGTTTTTGGTCAGACACGCAGCAGGTACTCAGGCGACTACGCTCTGATTACGCCCGACACGCATGTGAACTCACCCTTGATCGACTGGGTAGACACAACGGCCGTGATTCACATCTCGCCCGAAATGGGCGCTCGGTTTTCTCAATACACGGCAATGATGGAGGCTGGCTCAAAAAGCGGACAGCCGGGGGAGACGGTCCAGCGTTTTGTTTACGTGCAGGAAGGCTCCAGCAAAATCGTGATCGATTCAAATGACACCGGCGAGAGTGTTCGCGACCCTTCTGACTCAATTGAACAACATGATCTTCGCGCCGGCTCGTTCGTGTTTATACCCGAGGGCATGAGCCACATGATCAGCTGTGCGGATTCTGCCCGGCTGGTCGTGTTTGAAAAAGAGTACCGGCCGCATCCCGATGTCAGCGGTCCGTCGCACGTCGTCGGGCACGCGGACGATATTTCGGGCGAGCCGTTCATGGGCGATGAAGACGCTCGGTTGCAAACGTTGTTGCCGATCGCTCCTGAACTCGATATGGCGGTCAACATTTTCACCTATCAGCCCGGAGCGACGTTGCCTCAGGTTGAAGTCCACGTCATGGAGCACGGATTATTGATGCTTTCAGGTCAGGGCGTGTACCGATTGTCTGAGGACTATCATCCGGTTGGAGCAGGCGATGTCATCTGGATGGCGTCGTACTGTCCGCAATGGTTTGTCGCGATGGGCAAGACGCCTGCAAGTTATATCTACTACAAAGACATCCATCGCGACCGGCTAACGGAAAAAGAGCTTTGACGTGGCAAGCGATTTGATTAACGTAGCCCAATTGGGCGCCTGGTTCTTTCAGCTAACCAATGCACCGACAAACGGCCGCAGAAACGGAAATTACCTATGAGCAACAAACTGGTCAAACAATCATACGGCAAGTCACAGGTCAGTCTCTCCTACATTAGTCGCGGCGACGAGCATCACGACTTTATTCAGTTGGTGGCAAACATCGCGCTTGAAGGCGATTTCGATTCGGCGTATTCGCAGGGAGATAACAGCAAGGTCGTACCGACCGATACGATGAAGAATACGGTCTACGCGATCGCCAGAACGAATGGCGTCGATAGCATCGAACAATTTGCGCTGGCTTTGGCGAATCATTTTTATGACTCGTTCGATCATGTGGGCATGGCGACTGTTTCCGTAACTGAGCAATTGTGGAAGCGGATCGATCTGGACGGCGAAGATCACGGGCACGCGTTTACCGGGGGCGGCAGTGAACAGAACAGTTGCGTTGCGTCGTCATCGGTTGATGGAGAAAAGATGCGTTCCGGATTGTTCGGTTTGAAAGTTCTGAAAACAACGGAGTCCGGCTTCGAGGGGTTTCTGAAAGATAAATTTACGACGTTGCAGGAAACGGGCGACCGGATTTTCGCAACCACGATCACAGCCGACTGGCCCTGCGGTGACGTGCATCACGACTGGACAACGATTCGCGGAACGGTCAGAAATCTGCTGCTCGACGTGTTCGCTCATCAGTATTCGCCTTCGGTTCAGAAGACGTTGCACGAGATGGCCGGCAGTGTGCTGGCAGCCTGTCCTGAAATCGACGAGATTTCGCTCAACATGCCCAACCAGCATCATTTGCAGGCCGATATTGCCAAGTTGAATCTGGAAAATTGCAACGACATTTTTGTTCCGACGCCCGAGCCTTTTGGTGTGATCTCAGCGACCATCCGCCGCGAGGCATAGAACAACGACGATACCCGAACAGGCTGTTCAAGAATGATATCCAGGTCTGATCCACAGCACAACGTGTTTGCAATCTACAGCACCAACGTTGTAACTCCGAATGGAGTGATCGCCGAAGCGGTAGTCATTGAAAACGGGTTGATTCTCGAAATCACTGATCGCGAAAATGTCCCGGCTGAAATTCCGCTGACCGATTTCGGCGACCTTGTGATCTCGCCTGGAATTGTGGACGCTCACGTTCATATCAATGAACCGGGCCGAACCGAATGGGAAGGTTTCGAATCGGCGACTTCAGCTGCCGCAGCAGGGGGCGTCACGACGCTCATCGACATGCCGCTCAACAGTTCGCCGGTGACCACAACATTGGCCGCGCTGGTGCAGAAACGGGCGGCAGCAGCGGGTAAATGCCGGGTCGATGTCGGATTTCATGGCGGGCTGATTCCCGGCAACGAAAACGAACTCTCTGCGCTTGTTGACGCCGGTGTGCTTGGGATCAAAGCATTCCTTTGTGATTCGGGACTTGACGATTTTCCTGCTGCCCGCGAATCAGAACTGAGAATGGCTTTGCAGTTGCTGCGTTCATCCAGCGTTCCACTACTGGCTCATGCCGAGATCACAGGCCCCGCACCGGCGATGGATGATCCACGATCCTATTCGCAATACGCAGCCTCAAGACCGGACCAGTTTGAGCTGGACGCAATCAGTTTGTTGATCGATCTATGTTGCGAATTTCGAACGCCAATCCACGTCGTTCATCTAGCAACCGCCCGGGCGTTGGAGATGATTCGGGCGGCAAATCGAGAAGGGTTGCCGCTGACCGTTGAAACGTGTCCGCACTATCTCTATTTTTCGGCGGAAGAGATCACGGACGGGGCAACAGCGTTCAAATGTGCTCCACCGATTCGGGACGATGCCAACCGCCGAGCGTTGTGTGAGGCCGTTGACGACGGTTTTATCAATACGATCGGCTCCGATCACTCGCCTTGCCCTCCCGAACTCAAGCGACTGGACGAAGGAGATTTCTCCGCAGCCTGGGGAGGGATCGCGGGGCTTCAGTTGACTCTGCCTATAACTTGGACGATTGGCCGGGATCTTGGCTGGACGCCCGACATGCTGGCCGAACGATGGTCATCGCGACCGGCAGATATCTTTGGCTTGAAACAGAAAGGCCGCATCGAAAAAGGCCTGGACGCGGATCTTGTAGTCTGGAATCCGGATGCGAATTTTGTCGTTCGCGGCGAAGAGCTTTTTCACCGTCACCCCGTCACGCCGTATGAAGGACAAGAATTGTCGGGCTCGGTTCATCGGACCTACGTGCGTGGCCGGGTCGTGTTTGCAGACGGGAAACTGCATGGCGAGCCATCGGGGCGATTGCTCAGCCGTTCAAGTGTAGGTTCCCACCAGGATGAAGGGGTCGCGTTGATCCTAAATCGCCTCAACCAGGCGCAGCTGTCCGAAATTCTTGAGAAATGTTGTGCGGCGAAGGGCTGGATTTCGCGCATGATCGAAGGTGGCGAATTTAGAGACGATGCAGACGTCCGAATGCGCGCTGATCATGCATGGAGAGGAATGGGTGAACGTGATTTACTCGAGGCCTTTTCAGCTCATCCACGGATCGGCAATATCGACTCGTTGCGAGAAAAATATTCCAACACAAAACAGATCGCAGGCGGCGAGCAATCGGGAGTCGATTCCGCGAGCGAAGCAACGATTCAGCGACTTGCGTCAGCGAACGACGAGTACTTTGATAAATTCGGATTTATTTTTATCGTTTTCGCGTCAGGGAAATCGGCTGCCGAAATGCTTGAGATCCTTGAGTCCCGTTTGCCGAACGATCGCCGGACGGAACTGAAAAACGCGGCCGCCGAACAACTGAAAATCACTTTGATTCGACTGGAGAAACTAATCGCATGAGCGGAATTACTTCACACGTGCTTGACACGTCGCGCGGCAAACCGGCCGAAGGGATCGAAGTTCAGCTTGAGTTAAGATCCGACGGCGATTCGACGACTGGCTGGACAAGGGCCGGCAGCGGAACGACCAACGCCGACGGTCGCGTGCCCGAACTTTCGCCTGACAAGATCGATAAAGGGCACTACCGGATCAATTTTCTGGTTGCTGACTATTTCGCCGGACAGGGCGTCGAATCATTCTATCCCGTCGTGCGAATCGAATTCGAAGTTAGAGAAACCGATCAGCATTACCACGTTCCGCTGCTGCTCAACCCGTTTGGCTATTCGACGTATCGGGGTAGCTAAGTGGCATAGGCCTCTGGCCTGTGTGTGTTGACGAAATCAAAGGCTGGAAGCCTATGCTACGTTTTGCCGTCGCGCTTGTTTGGACACTCGGCGAGGAAAGGGAGCCACGTATCTTCATGATCTACGACTTACCTTACTACGGTGACTTCATCCCGCCATCGCTGCTTGAGCGATTGAATTCCGACGCGGAACCGGTTGCTGCGATCGAAGGGTTGCGCATCGCTAAAGGGCTTCGCGCCGACTTTGCTGACATCGAAACTGACCAGGCACTCCAGTTTGTCTGTGAACTCTATCAAGCCGTAAAAGAACCGCTCAACAGAGTGCTGGAGCAACGACGCATTGATCGGGAATTTATGGACCGCACAACGCTGGAATGTACTCAGCGGAATAGTGAACGTGATTATCTGGACGCTGGCTACGAAACGGTGATCGGTCGAAAGAACGACGAAGGCCGGATTGTTGTGGGGCCCGGGGATCAAGTCGCGTCGCCGGCTGGAGTCGATGTCCCGGAGTTTCTGCGTGGGTATCAAGTCACCCTCTTCGGTCCGCCCGATACGGCGAAGATGGCGATCAACGCGATGAATGCGCTGAATCGAAAACCGGTTGATGAACCGGAAGTTATCACGCGGTTGGTCGCGGAGTCCGGCACGGTTCCGCGTTGGGGGGCAGACAATGAAGATTCCAGGACGCCGTTGATGCGCAGCTTTCTTCGCGCATGCGAGAACCTGGTCGGCTGTTTTGACCGGTCGATCACATTTGATGATCCGAACAGCGGAAAGAGCTACCGGCTTGATGACGAAGGGCTCTCGATTCCGATCAAGCGAATCCCGGGGCTCGCTCTGCCGGATGGGAGTCATTTGCTCGACGGCAATCCGCTGCCACTGCACCTGTTCGATTTCGCGATGCATCTGTTTCACAACTGGAGCAAGCCCGAGGCATGTGTTTTCTACATTCCGAAACTGGAAAACGAATTCGAGGCGGCCTATCTGAAACGGTTGATCGAAGTTGCGGAAGAGATAATTGGTGTGTTGCACCCGACCTACGAATCCGGCACGGTACGGCTGTTTATTGTGTTTGAAAATCCCCGGGCGATTTTCCGGATTCGCGAAATTGCCGCAGCGCTTGCGCCGTATTTTCTGGGCGGGTCGCTCGGATGGCATGATTTTCTGGGCTCAACCGCGCGGCTGTTCCGACACGATCCGAACTATCGGATTCCCGTTAAAGCGGATCCGAATATCGTGATCAACCATATTCGCGAATCGCATCATCTTCTCGTTGAAGCGCTCGCGCCGATCGGGGCAATTCGAATCGGTGGTATGTACGGTGTTCTTTATGAGGACAACAATCCCGCGTCCTATCAGGTGTCGATGGTCGGCTATATCAAGGACGTCATCACGCAACTCAAACGCGGGTTGACCGGTTTCTGGGTCGCGCATCCGGCATTCGTTCGACCGGGGCTGGCGCTGGTTGAGGCGTTCCGCCGTCGCACCGAAAATGCCGTTGACCCTTCACTCGAACAGTTGATACGTGCGCTGGTCGATGACGAAGTTGCGTCATCGCAGCTGATCGATTTCGTTAACTCACATGATGTCGAAGGTCTGGACAAAGAAGACCCGCTCTACAACCGTAGCGTTCTGGCAGCGAGCCTTACGCAGTCGGATGTCATCGCGAACGATGATCCGGCCGAAGTTCGCTACAACATTTTTCAGGCGCTGCAGTACATCACGGACTGGCTTTGTGGTAACGGATGTGTTGCACTACCTGCGACGATGAATGACATCAACGGCGATCCGGTGTTTGTCCGGATCATGGACGATCTCGCGACGACCGAACGATCACGCTGGGAGCTGTGGGCTGAAGTGAATCATGGTCGCGTTCCGGTTGAGTTGTTCGATGAAATTCTCAACGAGGAACTGGAATTCATACGCAGAGACCAGCAAGCCGGCATCCAGGTTCGCTGGACTGGCGATGCAGCGAGGTGGTATCCGATCTCTGCGAAGATTCTGCGGAAGCTGGTTGTTGATCACAATCCGGTTGAATTCGCAACGGAACTGCTGATGCCATTTACGTTTGATGTGATCCGAAATGCCGAAGATCCGTGGCATGCGGTGAACGAGTCGTGTCCGGGCAAGTATCGAGTTCGAGTTTAGTTTAATTTTTCGGCAATCTTCAGTTGTTGGCAATATCGGCGGGCGGGCGGAAAACGAATCCTAAGTTGACTTCGTCATCCGGTTTCTCGCCTCGGACAGGAAATCGAAGTACGCCTTTTACGATCGCGCGTCCAATATCCGAATCGGAAAGTTCGCGAGCTTCGTCGCTCAAGCGATAAACAACAACCAGCTGTGTCTCCAGTTACGGGAGACTTCAGATACAAAACTGCGGTATTCAGTTTTCGTCGAGAAAGCTCCTGTTGACGGCGTCATCTGCTTCCGTTCCGGACTCCGACAGTACTGGGCTAACGCAGTTTTGTAAGGGTCAGAACGGTCTTACCTTCTTTTGCATTTTCATCTGCATATCGAGTTGGAGAGTAAGTTGAGTGCCGGAATTGATACCGTCACGGTACAACGACAACTCAAATTTGTTCAACGACGTTGCGGCTGGAACAAACGTAATCGATTTTGAATTGGAAACCGAATCCTCAGAATGAAGGTTTTCAGCGATGCAAATAAGAAAACGTTTGCTATTGTCGGCCTGTCGCGCCGGCATCCAACTCTTCTTCCATGGATTCGAAATCGAAAGCAGGCAGCGGAGTCGTTGCGCTGATTTGCAGGTTGAGTTTTTCAACGTATGCACCGGGATCTGCCTGAATGGTTTCGACGCAATCAGAACAGCAAACAAAAATCCGTCGGCCACCTGCCACCGTTGATTCGCTTCTGCCGTCAACGGGCTGATGGGTTACCGGGCAAATCGCTTGAACTGAAACCAGGTTTGCCTGGATGGCAGCCCAGTGCGTCGCATCGAGTTTTTGCTGTTGGCATTCTGCACAGCACAGAAACGCGTGCTCTTCGCCCACCTGGATTTTGAACGGTACACCGCGGGAACCGAGTTCCTCGCCGGAGACAGGACAGATTTTCTGAGCAGCGATGTGATGGCGATCGCTTTCTGCTTGACGTTCTGCCGCGACAAACGCTGCGTAGCTCGCTTCGACTTTCGCCAATGTACCTTTCGCATCAGCCTGAACGTTTTCGATGCAATCCGGGCAGCAGACAAAAACCTGCCGTCCGTTAATCACCACCGAATCCATGCTCGAATCGACTGGCATTTCTGTCACCGGGCAGACTCCCTGAGTGTTCGCGATATTTTCCTGAACGGTTTGCCAGTGCTCAGTCGTGATTTTTTGCTCCAGACATTCACGACAGCAAAGAAACGCGATTTGTTCACCCGCCTGGATTTTCACCGGCTCACCTTGCGAACCGAGTTGCTGGCCTGAGACCGGACATATTTTTTGAGCATCTGCGTGTAGCCGGTCGGCTTCCGTCAGAACGGTCGTGTCGGTTTCCGTTTGTGCGAACACGGTGCTGCACGAAACTGTAGAAACTGAAATCGCGATGATCAGAGCGAGTATGTTTTTCATGTTTGTTTCCTGAGAGGAACTTTGTTCCGGTCCTTCATTTACTCCCTGTCTCTGGCATCCATTGTCTGCGCGAAAACCGGAATGACTATCCCACATTGCACTAAATGTTCAGCAAATCGCCAGCAAAAAGCCCGCGATAACAAGATTCGGCGCTTCGCTCACTCGCGCGCCGGTGGCAGGACAGTCATGACGATCGTTACGACGCGAACAGAAGCGAATCGCACAAATGGCTCATCAGGGATTATCTTCTGCATCACCGTGTTGTTGATTGGCAACACGAAGTTCGTGCATATGAGGGCAATATCGTTTGCCCTTGTCTGGCACCCGGATTGCTGTTTGTTCTTGCGAAACGTCGCTTCGCCGACAGGTCTTTGAGCAAATTTTTCGAGTCAATTCATGAAGCTTGTGATTGTAACTACTGAAACGGAATTCGTTGAACTGAAAGAGCCGTGGAACGGACTGGCGGATAAAGCGATGGCTTCCTGGGAATGGGATCAGTTTGTCAGCGAAAGAAATAAATCACTGCGCCGGAAAATTCGCAAGGCGGAAATACGTTTTGCCAGCGGCGAAGCTGTTGTTCGCTCGACCGGAGACGGGTACGGATTTGATGCAGCTTTTGACACACTTGTTGAGTTACATCAGAAACGGTTCGAGTTCAAAGGCGAGCCCGGAGTTTTTTCCGACCGGAAATTTCAATGTTTCCTGATCAAAGCTGTTCGCCCGCTGTTCGCACGCGGGCTGGCTGAGATCGTGGTATGCGAAGTTGATGGTCGCCCGATCGTTGCCCACCTGTACCTTGCCGCTCCGGGCGGACTACAGATGTACCAGTCAGGAATCTGTCCGGACAGTGTGCGATTTGAACCCGGCCATTTGCTGTTTTCCCATACGATCCGCCGTGAGATTGAACGCGGCAGCAAGAGTTTCGATTTCCTTCGCGGCAATGAACCGTACAAGAAGTTCTGGGGCGCGGCACGCGTTCCACTCTACACCGTTCGCTGTATCGCCAACCACTGGCCGACGACGTTCAAACATCAAGTCATTCGCGGGCTGCGATTCGGAAAGTCGCTACTCACCGGTACACACAGTTCCAACAACACATCGTCCGGAAATATCACTTCCCCCGGCAACATCGCGGGAGACTTTTCATCATGATTCAGAAATTGAACTCGATAACGACTAAGAGTACGCCCGGCGAGCGACCAGCAAAGCCGAACTTGGCTGGAATACAAAACGCGAAGCCAAGAAAGTCAGCTCAGGTTCACTACAGGACATGCGAACCGGATCTCCCGGCCTTCGAATTCAAATCACGATTGATTGACTCGGCGGATGAGCTTGAAGCAATTGTCGATTCGTGGAAACGACTGGCTGAAGTTGCGATGCGTCCGAATCTCTGCTTTGACCCGGGATTCCTGATCCCGGCCTTCAAGCATCTGAATAACGGAACCGCAAGTTTACTGGTTGTTGAAGCTCCACAACGAATCAATCCCGACGCGCAGAAAGTGCTGTGTGCCTTGATGCCTGTGGCCCGTCGACGGTTCTACGGATACCCGCTTTCGTGTCTGGAAATCTGGAAGCACGACCAGTGTTTTGACTGCACTCCGTTGATTCGCCGTGATTGCGGACGCGAAGTGTTGAGCTACATATTCGAGACGCTTAGCAAGGACACCGGAGCGAGTCTGCTCAGTTTTGATACGGTTGCCGGCGAAGGCGAGTTTCAGGAAGTCTTGACCGACGTTTTGTACCGGAATTCAGCAACTGTCTTTCGTCGCGATGCATTTACGCGAGCGTGTTTTTGTCCGATGCAGGATGCCGAAACCTATATCAAAACGAAAGTCTCAAAAAGCTGTCGAAAAAACACCCTGCGACTCGAACGAAAACTCGGCAAGGATGGCGAACTGGAAGTGACGACGTTGGCGGACAATGATTCTGCCGCGCAATGGACCAGAGATTTCCTGAGTCTTGAAGCATCCGGCTGGAAGGGGCAGGGAAAAACGGCGCTGGCGTCTCAAGAATCCAATTGCGGTTTCTTTGAGGAGATGAGCCAGCGGATGGCGGCGACCGGTAAGCTTGCGATGCTGAAAATTGCCTATCGAAATCAGCCGATTGGAATGCTATTCGACCTTCACCACGAAGACTACGCGATCGCATTCAAAACCGCCTTTGACGAATCGTATGCCGAATACTCGCCCGGGCTGATTGCCGAACTGCACAACATTAAACGGTTGCATGATTGCGATGTGCGAATGATGGATTCATGTGCCGATCCCGACCATCCGATGATCAACCGCGTTTGGAAGGACCGGAATCGTTATCAGAGTTTCGTCGTCGCGATCGGCGGGCAGCTATCCCGTTTTGCCGTCGCCTCGATGCCACTGGTTCAAGCAACAGGCAAACTGTTTAAGAAGTAGCGGCATGCCCGGGCGGCACCCTCCCGCCGGGAGGGTCGGACGTAGTAGCGGCCGGGGAGACCGGTCGTCAATGGTAAACTGGCAATCGTCAATTGACTGAACTAGGCGACAGCCTTGAGGAAACCCGCGCGTTAGCAAGGCCGGGGAAGCGAAGCGACCGGGGAGCCTTCACCGGTCTCTCCTACACATTCACATTTAACCATCAAATCACACCGAAATACTCACCTGCTTTGAGGAGACAACACCATGATTCAAAAACTCAGCAACATTCAGACACGAACAGAAACTTCAATCTCCCCTGCCCCGTCAACCTTGATGTCGGAATTGTTTGAAGATGATTTCGTTGATCGTTTTAACCGGGAGCCTTTCAAGGTCGGTCACAATCTCTCGGATCACAAGTTGTTTTCATTGGAGAGCCTGATTGAGCTGTCGAAGAGCCTTCCTGAAGACCGCGTCGAGTACAACGCTGGCGATTTGCCGGTGACCCAGGATCCCGGCCGTACGCCGCAAAACGGCTTGTCGATTGCTGACACGATTCAGCGGATTGAAAATTGCGACTCGTGGATGGTATTGAAAAACGTTGAAAGGAACGCGGCGTACAAAGAACTGTTAATGAACTGCTTATCGGAAATCAAGGAGTATTCGGATCTGGTTTCGCCGGGCATGAAGTACGAGCAGGGATTTATCTTCATCTCATCGCCCGGCTCGGTAACTCCGTTTCATATTGATCCGGAGAATAATTTCCTGCTGCAGATTCTCGGATCCAAAAAGATCCGGATGTTCGGACAGAATGATCGGGAAGTGCTTAGCGAAAACGAGATCGAGGAATTCTTCGACGGAGCGCATCGCAATCTGGAATTCAAAGAGTCCTACCGTGATCGTGGTCAGAGTTTCGAGCTTGTTCAAGGCGAAGGGTTGCACTTTCCCGTTGTCGCGCCTCACTATGTAGAAAACGGGCCTGAAGTTTCGATTTCGTTCAGCGTCACGTTTCAAACGAAAGATTCCGCGGACCGGCAGTCGCTTCACCGGCTGAACAAGAAGATCCGCAAGCTCGGTTTGACTCCCTCAAACGTCGGCGCTTCGGCCTGGCGGGACCGGACAAAACTGGCGGGTGTCAGTTTGTTGCGAGCCGTAAAGAATTTGACCGGTCGCAAGTCAACGTGCGATATTCAATAACGAATTTTACTGATTTCTTTCCAGCCGCCGGGAACCAAATTACTTTTCTGATGTCCAATTTCCGACTCGATGCTCTGCAAGAGCAACGCCTGCTTGAAGTGCACCTAGGTTGAACATCAGGCAATGCCTGTTGCAGCCGGGAGGAAAGAAGATGTCCTTCGCTACGAGTTCCAGCACCTCGGAATCGACAGTCGTTTCCAGAACGCTCGCTACCTCAAATCCATGAACGACAATTTGGCGCTTTTCCGGATCCGCTGGATCAACTGTTGTATTGAGGATCACTGAATTGGTTCGACTTATCTGGTCACTTGGACGCAATTGATATTTCGCCAGGATCTCGGAAAAAGCATCTGATTTCCCGTCGGTTGAATCGCCGAACATGGAGGTCAAATTGCTGGAAATTTGGCCGTCATTCCCAAATTCGATGCCGGGGCTTTCCAAATCCATCAAAAACTCTGCGGAAAGCGCGTCATTGTTGGCAATCGCTGAAATGAATGTCTTAATTTCGGCTTTGTAACATATCTTGATTTCGTTTCGACAATGATCCCCGGTACAATCCACGATGATCCGGACTACCAACGACCAACAGTGAATTACTTCCACCAATCACGTGATGGTTTGCAATCGTTTCGTTGAAACAGATCCTCAGACTTGCCAAAAAAATAAAAATGAGTTTTGTCAAAACTGAAGTTTTGCAACTACACCGCTTGCGACAAAGATATCGTGTTTAGATAATTGACGCTGTGAATCGTTGACAAGAGTAATAGCACGCGGCTGTGGCGGAATTGGCAGACGCTTTGGACTTAAAATCCAATGTCCTTTGGACGTGCGGGTTCGAGTCCCGCCAGCCGTACTTCGTTCAACGTTCGAGTTTTGATTGACCGGGACCTCGAATCGAGAGTATTACGATCTCTTCCGTTTTCTCAACGAAGACAACTCTATAAGGAAGTCCCTTCTTGGTTCACACAATTGCGTTGCGGACTGGCAAGGTAAGCTCAGCACTTTCTGGTGCTTGAGAAAACTGATCTGGATTTTCGCGAATCCCTTTTTGAACTTCCCCGTATCGGTCAAGCCAATTGATGGCCCCTTGCTCAGAACGCTGCTCGATGTATTCAAGAATTGTCCCGAGACCATTGGTCGCTCGACTTTGGTAAGTGAGTCTTCGGCTCATTCAGCTTTGGCGTATCCAGATCCTAGTTGTGAATGTAGTGGTTCGCCGTCAATGGAAACTGCGCCAGATTCCATTTCATCAATCGCTTGTTGGATCAACGCGACACCAATGCTGGATCAAAGAATCACCAGTGTTTTTCCGGGACGCAAATGTAAATGTCCTGTTTGATTAACGCAATCCAAATATACAATTTCCAGACTTAATATGCCATGTAAGGTGAGCGTTCCGTGAACTACACGTCCTTTGCTTCTCGTTCTTTTCTTCGAATCTCGTCGATCGTCCACTTGTGCTGCGGATTGGTCTTGAGCCAGACGTCCGGTAGCAGATAGTCGAGTTCGCTTGAAGTTACTGGTTCGCCTGCGGCAGCTTGCGCGCACGCTTCCCCGTCGCGATGATAAGGCAACCGAGTAAACAGATCCTTCAGCCAAGCGTACGGCTCGACGCCATTGGACTTCGCGCTGCTGACGAGCGAATAATGAAGCGACGCCCGGCAGCCACCGTTGTGACTGGCCACAAACAAATAGTTCTTCCGCCCGATCGCTGGAGTTTTCACCGTCCTTTCGGCAAGATTATTGCCGTAAGACAGAAAGCCCCCGGTTGTATAACGGCACAACGCATCCCACTGATTCAACGTGCAGGTGAACGCCGATCGAATTGGGCTCTTGGGCAAGATCCGCTTGTTATCCTTTTTCGCATCGAGCCACGTTTTGAAAGCTTCCAGAATCGGAACCGAATGCTCCTTCCTCGCAGCGGCCACCGAAGCAAAGTCACGATGCCCCTGGAGATATTCTTCCGGAAGTACAAACCAGCTAAAGTCATAAAAGTTTCACGAGATTCAAACTTGACGAAAAGTTTTGCAACAAAATGCTCCGCCAGTTTGAGCCTCGGCGGAGCATCGTTGAAATCGAAGTTGAATTGAAAACACGATTGAGTTTGCGATCAGCTTTCCCGCGAGTACCGCTTGCGGCGTTTGCTCGAAAGGTCGATGCCACGAAGCAACATCATCAAGTCATCGCTTTTGATTTCGACCTGCGTTTGGTCAGGCTTCGCGGACGGAATCTGAAAGCTGCCCGATTCAAGCCGCTTGTACCAGATCGCCAAGCCGTCTTGATCCCGATAAAGGATCTTTAGTTTGTCACGACGACGATTGACAAACAAAAACAGATGGCCCCAAAGCGGATCCTGCTGAAGCACACTTGTGACCTGGCCTTGCAGACCGTTGAACCCGCGCCGCATGTCAGTCGCGCCGGCAGCAAGATAAATTCGAGTCCCACTGGCAATGTTCAACATGGCTTGGGCTCCCGAAGCTGGTCAAACGATTTGAGAGTTCGCAAAATCAAATCACTCGTCGCGGTCTCCGGCACTTGGATAGAATATCCACCCGGGCTGTCACTGAGAGCACCTGCGTCGTCAGTTGAATGAACTGACTTAGTCGGGACGACGTTACCGGAAGGAACGCAGGAGAGCCAAGTTTCAAATCAACGGGCTTTGAAGTCGCAGTTTTCGACGACGTCGCGAGCTTCTTCCGCCACTGATACAGCGAAGCTTCCGACACACCTTCCTGGCGACAAAATTCTCGAACACTGAGCCTCCCAGAGAGAGCTGACTGAGCAGCAACAAACGTTTTAGACAATCGTCGCGGCAAAGCGGGCGAGCCGAACCAATTCGGTCGATTGGTGATGGTGTTTGAAGACGCGGCCGGGTTTATCAGCCATTACCAACCTGATGGACCGCAATGAACTGGATTCCGATGTCGTTGTAGAGCAGACCAAAATTGCCCAACGCAAACACGGCGGTGAAATTGAAGACGCGTCGTTTGATCGCGGATATTTTTCAACCGAAAATCAAACGCAACTCGAGGCGATCGTCCCGCACCCATGCTTGCCGCCGCAGCATCGAAACCAATACGCGAAGTGGCTGACGGATTCACCGGAGAGACTTCTCGAATCAAGAAACCTCCATTCCGGAATCGAGTCGGCCATCGGCGCATTTCAAAGCGGTAACGGCATGAAGCGTTGCCGTGATCAGACGGAGGGGGGGTTGAACGCTATTGGGGATTAGCCGTCCCGGGACGTAACATTCACCTGTTGGGAAAAATATTGGTGACCAGAGAAAACGCCAGGTGCGAGGCCGCTCGATCCAAACGCAAATCGGCATAGCAACCAGGAAAGTTCCAATCGAACGAAAACGCCAGGCTGTCGGTCTGCGCCGGGTTATTGTTCAACCACAGTTTTCTCAATAAAATCACAAATCAAACCATGAACCGACCCAACTCAACAATCTTCGCGCGTTTCAATCTCAAATTCCGACAAAAATAACACGATGAAATCAATTTACCGACAGCCACTAACTACCAGCCCGGTCCGCAAAGTGCAATTCAGCTTGCCAAGGTCCTGGGCGTCAACGATTCGCTTAACCTGATATACTTCGAGTCGCTGTGATGGTTCGAGTCGCTTGACGCAAACGTGATTCGCATTACCGTTCGAAACCCACCCGGTCAGAACGTAAACTCACTGGTTTTTCCAGGTTGATTCGTATGCCCCAAAAAATTCTGTTCCTCGGGCCGGATGACTCGCCGGTTTTACACTGGCTGAAAGAACGAGAGGCAAGAGTCACTGCAACCTGTGACAAAATTTCCCCTGCGTGGGTCGAGGAAAACGAATTCGACTTCCTTGTCAGCTACGGCTATCGGCACATCTTGAAAGAAGACATTCTCAATCTGGTTCCAGATCGTGCCGTCAATCTTCATATTTCCTTTTTGCCATCTAACCGGGGAGCAGACCCGAATTTGTGGAGTTTCGTTGACAATACTCCCAAAGGCGTGACCATTCATTACATGGATTCGGGCATCGATACGGGTGACATCATTGCTCAAAAGGAAGTTTTTTTTGAATCGAATGAAGAAACTCTGGGTACAAGTTATCAAATGCTGCAAGAAGAAATCCAACAGCTGTTTTATCGAAACTGGGACTTGATAAAGCAAATGAAAAACGACCGCCAACCGCAGGCCGGTCCAGGATCCTTCCATCGCAAGAAAGACAAGGACGGACTAATGTACCTGTTCGAAAAAGACGGCTGGAACACTCGGGTTTCACAGCTGGTCAATCAACAACATGGAGCTGCCGATAGCGGAGTGCAACTTTGAGATCACACCTGGCATCAAAAAACGGGACAACTTATCTGATCGCGGAAATGTCGGCCAATCATGGTCAGAGTTTTGGGCAGGCGGTAAAAATCCTGCACGCGATCAAAGAGTCCGGGGCTGATGCCGTCAAACTGCAAACCTACACGCCCGATACGATTACGCTGAACTGCGACAAGCCGGATTTTCAAATCGGCGAAGGAACGATCTGGGCCGGACAGCGGCTATACGACCTCTATGCATCCGCGTACACACCCTGGGAATGGCACGCCGATCTGTTTCGTGTTGCCGCCGAACTGGAACTCGATTGCTTTTCGTCACCGTTTGACCGGACCGCTGTCGATTTTCTCGAACAGTTCGATCCGCCTGCGTACAAGATCGCGTCGTTCGAACTGGTCGATCTCGATCTGATCGAGTACACCGCGTCGATGGGTCGCCCGATGATCATGTCGACCGGTATGGCTTCGCTGGAGGAAATCGGCGAAGCAGTTGAAGTTGTACAACAATCCGACGTCCCGCTCACACTTTTGAAGTGCACGAGCGCCTATCCGGCGCCGCCTGATTCGATGAACCTGAATACGATCCCGGATCTCTCAAAACGCTTTGGAGTCAACGTTGGATTGTCGGACCACACCCCGGGCATCGCAGTGCCAGTCGCCGCAGTCGCGATCGGCGCGTCCGTAATTGAAAAGCACTTTACGATTTCGCGGAGCGTTGACGGGCCCGACAGTTCATTTTCGCTCGAGCCACACGAGTTTCGCGGGATGGTCGATTCCGTCCGGATTGTGGAACGTGCGTTGGGGAGTGTGAGCTACGAGCGGACAGAAAAAGAAAACGCCAGTGTTGTGTTCCGGCGCTCGTTGTACGCAGTTGCCGACATAGAAGCTGGCGAGCAGTTCACAAACGACAATGTGCGCTCGATTCGGCCGGGGTACGGATTGAAGCCCAAACATCTTCAATCTGTGATCGGTAAAACAGCGGCTTGTAACATCGAGCGGGGGACGCCGCTGACAACCGCGCTGATTGGTAAACCTGAACTGGTTGACCAACAATTTGCGGAGAAAATGCCGAGATTATGAAGCCGAGATTATGAAGAAGAAAAGGGCTATCGCCAACGCCGTGAAGAGTTTTCACCCATCAAAAACCGGTCTTTTCACGATTGTTGAATTATGAAAAAAGGTCAGATTCCCCATGACACCTAACTGAAAACGATTCAGTCGGAAAGGAATCTGACCATGTCACGACGCCAACACAGCGGCCAATCCAAGCGTTCATCAAAGACACAACGCCGAACCAGAAAAAAAACGTAACCGTTCACGGTAAGAAATTGGTAGTTCGCTGGTTTCCACAAATCTGTATTGTTCTTTGATGGACGGTAAGGATTTGATTATTCAGGAACTGCGCGAGCTTGTCGAACGGCAATCATGTAAGATTGACGCGCTGACGGTCGAAGTTGAATCACTCAAGCTTGAGTTCGCCAAGGCGAAAAAAGACTCCTCGACGTCCTCGAAATCTCCTTCGAGCGACATCGTCAAACCATCCAGGAAGAAAACAGACCGGCGGAAGAAATCCGAACGCGGTGGCCAGCAAGGCCGCAAACGCCAACTTCGTGAGCCCCTTCCTCCTGAACGCGTCAACGAATCGTTTGTTTACGAACTCGACGCGGCGGAAATTCGTGATCGCAAGTTCGCGAAAGATGTTTTCGGCTTGGCATCGTCGCGACGAAATGTCGGATGAGGGATTTCATCGTTCGATGCTCATTCAGCGTGATCGTTTTCTGAAAATCATCCGCAAGCCGCCTGATTGCAAGGAAGCAGAAAACCTTACCGATCGTTTTCGAATCGTGGAGTATCCTGAAGGAGAAGGCGTTGCCCAATATGACATGTCGCAGGACTACTTTCGGTTTATGTTCGAGGCTACGCTAGAGCCAACGAACAACCACGCCGAGCAGCAAGTACGTCATTGCGTGATCGACCGAAAGATCACGCAAGGTACTCGTAGTCTCGCAGGGCAGCGATATCATGAGCGGATGTGGACGGCCATCGCGACCTGCTCAAAGCAAAACAGAAACTTCTTTGACTTTCTGAAACAGGCCACCGAGGCAAATTTGACCGGATATCAAACCCCTTCGCTCCTAAAGCCGTGAACGGTTACGAAATACCCACGATAGAGTGACATCCCATCGACGTACTCCAGCGGATCTCGGCTCGTAAACTCGCCTGTGAGTGGATCGAAATATCTGGCGCGTATCAACAACAGTGCAATATTCGGTGCAACCGTTTGCTTTTCAAGCGGCCTGCGCCGCACGAAACGCGCACGGCGGACCTGCTCGAAAGCCCGATCGGAAGTTTCACACCGCTCAAAGAGATTGCAGAAGAATCAGTCGTTTGACGGATCGCCTGCCGGCGAATCATCCGCTGCCGGCTTTCCATCCGGCTTCGCGGGATGCGTCTTGCGATGCACTTCCTGCAACCGTTTGATGCTGACATGCGTGTAGATCTGCGTCGTGTTTAGCCGCGCGTGGCCGAGGAACATCTGTAGCGAACGGAGATCGGCGCCGTTCTCCATCATCAGCGTCGCCGCTGTGTGACGGAGCAGATGACAACTTCCGCGATACGTGATCCCGATCGAGGTCATGTAGTCCTTGACAATTTTCGACATGTGATTCGGTCCGAGGCGGTTGCCGTTCTTTGACACGAACAGCGCGTTGTCGCTCGACTTCGTGACCAGATCGGGCCGGATATCGAGCGTCCACTTTTCGATCCACGAAAGCGCCCGCGTTCCTTGCCGCCTTTGCCAAGCCGGATCGTGACGATCCCGCGTTCGTAGTTGATGTCGTAGACATCAAGCGCGATCAGTTCGCCGCAGCGGATGCCGGTCGAGTAGAACGTCTCCATGATCGTCCGGTCGCGAAGACCGAGACGTGTTGTCACGTCCGGCTGGTTGAGAAGTGTTTCCATTTCCTCCGCCGTCAGCGTCGAGGTCGGCAGACGGTCCTCGCTTTTGGGAAGCTCGATGTCACGCGCCGGATCGTGTTCGATGAAGGACTGCGCCTTCATCCAGACGAACCAGCGGCGGACCGGAATCAGGTAGTACTACAGCGCAACTGACATTGGCGAATTACGGTCAATTGGAGACTCTATGCTGTTTCCGACGCAACAGCAATTTGGGTGCTCCGCATGGATGTGGAATCGATTCGTCAGCTGGAACCGGAGCTGGCAAAGTTTTTGAATGAGTTTTCGGAGTGCGGCGGCGGTGAGATCCGGGCCCATATTCACACCTACGTCAAGGGTCAGGTTGCTCAGATTGATCGCAAGAATGTCGAACAGATCGCAGTGCATTGCGGTAAAGTCCCGCGGACGCTGCAGGAATTTCTCAGCAGTTACAACTGGAACCACGAACAGGTTCGCAACCGGATTCAAAAAGTTGTGGCGCGCGACCACGCGGGCCGGAATTCGATCGGGATCATTGACGAAACCAGCTTTCCGAAAAAAGGAGCCCGGACTCCCGGAGTTCAGCGGCAGTGGTGCGGGCAAAGCGGCAAGACCGACAACTGTGCAGTGACAGTTCACTTGAGTTACGCGCACGAGGACTTTCACTGCCTTATCGATGAAGACCTTTTTCTGCCTGAGAGCTGGTCCGATGATCGCGGGCGATGTCGCGCGGCGAAGATTCCCGATGATGTTGTGTACCGTCCGAAAACAGAAATTGCCCTGGAGCAACATCAGCGTGCGACGGACAACGGGATCACATTCGACTGGCTCACGTTCGACGAATGGTACGGTGCCAAGCCCGCGTTTCTGAGTACTCTGGATTCACGAAAACAGGCTTATGTAGGCGAAGTCCCGCGTATTTGCAGGGTCTGGAGTGATCTGCCGAAAACGACCGGACGCCCTTATTGCAAAGGCAGTCGCGGTCGCAGCAGAAAAACTCCGCGACTGGTTGCCGGTACTCCCAAAGCAAAAACAGTTGAGGAATGCCTGGAGTCACAGGATTTTAAAGCCCGGGAGTGGGAAAAATGGCACGTCAAAGACACGCAGAAAGGACCGAAAGTGGTCGAGATAAAACGTGCGACGGTCTATCGCAAGAACGAGAACGGTCTGCCATCATGCGCGAATCATCTGGTTGTGGTTCGGGACGTGAGCCACCCCGAACAGCTGAAATACTTTCTCAGCAACGCGCAGGAAAAGACAGGCCCCGGAGCGATCCTGAAATGCGCATTCTCACGCTGGCGGGTTGAACGCTGTTTCCAGGATGACAAAAGCTGCATCGGCATGAACGAGTTCGAGGTGCGAACGTATCCTGGCGTACTGCGGCACTTGATCCTCAGCGCCGTGTCGCTGTTGTTTCTGGCACGGATGCGGCAGACGTTTCTTGAGCCGTATCCTGAACTGACCGTCAGCCAGATGAAGAAGGCGATGTCGGCACTGATCGAGTCACTGTTTCTGACTCCGGAAAACGCCCGGATGGTGCTTGAAAAAACCGCGAAGGCACTGGCGTACTATCAGCGACGCAACGCGCAGGCCCGCAAGAGTCACACCAAAACCAGAAACAAAAAACTCGAGGCAGCGGGAATCGATATGGGAACAATTGAAAAATGCAAATGGGATTCAGGATAAAAAACGACCCCGTAGTTTCAAGCGGACGGCATTCTGCGATCGCCTTGCGCGCCGGTCGTTGCCGCACACGAAAACACAGCACCAAATCGTCCGGAATCCCCGGCCTGAGCACGATCAACTACAATCAGTCCCGACAAACCCGACCTGCGCACCAATATCAGTTGCGCTGTAGTACTACTTAGTCCCTCTCATCCTGTTTCAATCCACGCGCCCGTGAGGGCGCGACGACAGTAGCCGCGTCTCCGTTACGTCTGATTTACGGTTTCAATCCACGCGCCCGTGAGGGCGCGACGTGACCATCGTTTCGACACCAGCCACCGCCATAACCGTTTCAATCCACGCGCCCGTGAGGGCGCGACGGCAAGTCATACGGAACCACCGGCGAGGAGCAGGCGTTTCAATCCACGCGCCCGTGAGGGCGCGACGCGAAGACAGCGACAACATAATTGCGTTCGATGTTTCAATCCACGCGCCCGTGAGGGCGCGACAGTGCATCGAGTCATCAGCGTTTGCAGGTCTGATTGTTTCAATCCACGCGCCCGTGAGGGCGCGACCAGTACCGCGTCGGGGTTTGGCGCGCTAGCGTTGTTTCAATCCACGCGCCCGTGAGGGCGCGACTGGGTTCTGGTTCGAATCAACGTCGGCGCGAATAACGTTTCAATCCACGCGCCCGTGAGGGCGCGACAGCCATCACCGCCGGCACCAACGCCCGATCCGCAGCGTTTCAATCCACGCGCCCGTGAGGGCGCGACGTCGAGAAACTTCCGAACCGCCTTCGTGTTGCGCAGTTTCAATCCACGCGCCCGTGAGGGCGCGACGGAATTCAATGGGACGGGGTGACGTATACACGCGGAGTTTCAATCCACGCGCCCGTGAGGGCGCGACCGACGATTCGGGCTGACACCGTATCAACTCTGCTGTTTCAATCCACGCGCCCGTGAGGGCGCGACTTTGCCACGTGTGGCAGACCACTGGCAGATTGAAACGTTTCAATCCACGCGCCCGTGAGGGCGCGACGACAATCCCGCCGATCAAGAGACCGGCAAAGACAGTTTCAATCCACGCGCCCGTGAGGGCGCGACGACCGCCGCGACCGAGAAGCGCCGCCACGTCAACGGTTTCAATCCACGCGCCCGTGAGGGCGCGACAGTATCAGGGCGGGCCGGTCACACGTCACTGTCGGTTTCAATCCACGCGCCCGTGAGGGCGCGACGTAAACTCGCGCCGGACTCGACGGTACCGATCAGTTTCAATCCACGCGCCCGTGAGGGCGCGACGCCCGATCGCTTCCGCGACGAGCGCCAAACTTTGCGGTTTCAATCCACGCGCCCGTGAGGGCGCGACGAACTCCCGAGCGACTCCCCGTCTTTCTTTTTCTGTTTCAATCCACGCGCCCGTGAGGGCGCGACGCCGCAACTTCGACCAGGTCCGGATACTTATCGAGTTTCAATCCACGCGCCCGTGAGGGCGCGACGGCGACGGTCGGGGAGTCGCGTACGGACGAGTACGTTTCAATCCACGCGCCCGTGAGGGCGCGACGTTACGATTTCGGTGTAACGTGGTCAGATTTCGAGTTTCAATCCACGCGCCCGTGAGGGCGCGACTTTTGACCGTGCTTCTGGCGGGGCTCTCGACGGTGTTTCAATCCACGCGCCCGTGAGGGCGCGACGCGACTACATCAAGCGATCAAAAATAACGCAGCAGGTTTCAATCCACGCGCCCGTGAGGGCGCGACGTGATAAACTTCTTGAGCGTGGATGGTGCCGGTTCGAGTTTCAATCCACGCGCCCGTGAGGGCGCGACCCTCAATCATAACTATTGGCGAGCCAACGTCATACAACGAATGAATCGCGAACGCTCTGCCAGACGAAATGATCGAGGCAAACCAGAATAATAAAGAATGAAAAATTGTCAAAGAACGAACAGATTCGCGGCATCGCGAACCTGGCCGGAATTCCGACAACGCTTGCGGTTCGCGTTATGCAAACAATGGCCCGTCCGGGTCGACCGACGGTTTCGCCCCAACGTGTTCCACACGACGCCTCCAATTGGCACCCAGATAATAGAATCGCAAACTGTCCTCATCCGGATCCGCCTCGTCGCACAGACGTTTCTTGCACTCTGCCCACTGGCCGGGATCAACTTTGAGCTCGAATACAGAATTCTGAACGCGTTGCCCGTAGTCCAGGCATGTCTTGGCCACTCGACGCAACCGCCGCCGGCCCTCCTTGGTTGTCGTACTCACGTCGTAGGTCACCAGAACAACCATATTTACTTCCAGATGAACGGAGGATAGGCGTCAATGTCACCGCGCAAATGTCGAGCGAGCAAACGCGCCTGTAAATGAAACAACAAACCGATCGTTGTCTTCTCGCCAAGAAACGGATGCGTGATCGTATCCTGTTTTCGCTTTTGATACGCTGTCAACACTCGTTTACGCGCAACATCTGTATAGCGACAATTAGGAAAGCGCCGGGATAAACCGGTTTGAAGTCGGGAATGAAAGAGTCCTACGGGGAAGATTTAGCCAATCACTCCGGCCTTGATCCGTACGCTGATACTGGTAACAGCATGGGTGTAGCATCGGTAAGAGGTACAGTCAGGCGAGCTATTGAGCTCCGAAATCAGCTAAATCCGAGTGCCGACCTTGTCTAATTGTGGGGAAGGCAACACGTCCAACAACGTCATGGCGAGTCGTTGGTCGACACGGCGGAGTCTGAGAACCTCAGCATGATTGAAAACTTCAAACGCGAGAACCGGGAGACCCCAGTGACATCCCAGGGATCATTCTTTGATCTTTGGGATCGGCCGGAAAACGCCTCAGGCGGTACTTCCGACATGTACGTCACTGGGGAGTCAGATGAGTCCATAGTACCTTCGACATCGACGAACAAGGGTGCAACTGAAGCATCCGCGGAGCCGATCGAGGAAAGGGACTCAGCCAATAGAAACGCGATGCAGCCTGCCTCACTCCGGACACCGAGCCGGGATAAACGTGAGTCACGCGGATTGCATGGCGTGCGTGAAGCTGCTCAAAACAGCAGCACACTTCGTTTTACTGCTTTGCTTCATCACATCAATGAACAGATGTTGTTTGAGAGCTTCATGAACTTGAAGAAATCAGCAGCGGCTGGAATCGACGGGATGACATGGCATGATTACGAAAACGACGTGGAGTCCAATGTGAAGGATCTCCACGGTCGCATTCACCGAGGAGCCTATCGAGCCAAGCCTTCTCGTAGAGTCTGGATTCCCAAAGCTGATGGTCGAAAGCGGCCACTGGCGGTAGCGTCCTTGGAGGACAAGATTGTCCAACAGGCGGTGCTATGGGTGATTCAGTCGATCTACGAACAAGACTTTCTCGGTTTCAGCTATGGGTTCCGCCCCGGTCGCAGCCAACACATGGCGCTTGATGCGCTAAGCGTGGCATTGACCGACAAGAAGGTGAGTTGGGTACTCGACGCCGATTTGGAAGGCTTTTTCGATTCGATTGATCACTCGTGGTTAATCAAATTTCTGGAGCACCGAATCGGTGACAACCGCATTCTTCGGCTAATACGTAAATGGCTTCATGCCGGTGTTATCGAAGAAGGCGAGCGGATTCCGGGCGAAGAAGGATCGCCGCAAGGGTCAGTGATTTCACCGATCCTTTCGAACGTGTTTCTTCATTACGTCCTGGATCTATGGATCGTATGGTGGCGTCAGCAAAACGGACGCGGCAACATTGTCGTCGTGCGCTTTGCGGATGATTTCGTGGTTGGTTTTGAGCATCAAGCGGACGCAATCGCCTGCCTGGATGAACTCCAGGAGCGCTTTGCTAAGTTTGGCCTCAAGCTGAACGACCAGAAGACTCGATTGATCGAGTTCGGGCGTCATGTGTCTCAGCGCCGACGGCGTCGAGGCGACGGGCGTACCGAAACGTTTGACTTTCTGGGATTCGCCCATCAATGCAGCACGACTCGTACACATGGTCGGTTTACCATTCGCCGGGTGAGCATTGCCAAACGGCTGAGCGCCAAGCTTGCTGAAATTAAACAGCAGCTGCGACAGCGTTGGAATGACTCCGTTGGCGAAATGGGTCGCTGGCTATCGCGGGTCGTGCAAGGTTGGTTGAACTATCATGCCATTCCTGGCAATATGGTTCGCCTTCAGCAATTCGTCCGATGTGTCACCAAGATCTGGCTTCGTCAGCTTCGGCGACGTAGTCAGCGACATCGGTGGACTTGGAAACGAATGGCTGCATTGCGGGACATCTATATGCCACGTTTACGCATCCAACATCCGTACCCACATCAGCGATTTCACGCCCGACTAAAGGCAGGAGCCGTATGAGTGTAACTCCTCACGTACGGATCTGTGCGGGGGGCCGCCGGTAACGGCGGTTCCTACCGCGATAACTCCCTTGTTGCGACAATTAGGAAAGCGCCGGGATAAACCGGTTTGAAGTCGGGAATGAAAGAGTCCTACGGGGAAGATTTAGCCAATCACTCCGGCCTTGATCCGTACGCTGATACTGGTAACAGCATGGGTGTAGCATCGGTAAGAGGTACAGTCAGGCGAGCTATTGAGCTCCGAAATCAGCTAAATCCGAGTGCCGACCTTGTCTAATTGTGGGGAAGGCAACACGTCCAACAACGTCATGGCGAGTCGTTGGTCGACACGGCGGAGTCTGAGAACCTCAGCATGATTGAAAACTTCAAACGCGAGAACCGGGAGACCCCAGTGACATCCCAGGGATCATTCTTTGATCTTTGGGATCGGCCGGAAAACGCCTCAGGCGGTACTTCCGACATGTACGTCACTGGGGAGTCAGATGAGTCCATAGTACCTTCGACATCGACGAACAAGGGTGCAACTGAAGCATCCGCGGAGCCGATCGAGGAAAGGGACTCAGCCAATAGAAACGCGATGCAGCCTGCCTCACTCCGGACACCGAGCCGGGATAAACGTGAGTCACGCGGATTGCATGGCGTGCGTGAAGCTGCTCAAAACAGCAGCACACTTCGTTTTACTGCTTTGCTTCATCACATCAATGAACAGATGTTGTTTGAGAGCTTCATGAACTTGAAGAAATCAGCAGCGGCTGGAATCGACGGGATGACATGGCATGATTACGAAAACGACGTGGAGTCCAATGTGAAGGATCTCCACGGTCGCATTCACCGAGGAGCCTATCGAGCCAAGCCTTCTCGTAGAGTCTGGATTCCCAAAGCTGATGGTCGAAAGCGGCCACTGGCGGTAGCGTCCTTGGAGGACAAGATTGTCCAACAGGCGGTGCTATGGGTGATTCAGTCGATCTACGAACAAGACTTTCTCGGTTTCAGCTATGGGTTCCGCCCCGGTCGCAGCCAACACATGGCGCTTGATGCGCTAAGCGTGGCATTGACCGACAAGAAGGTGAGTTGGGTACTCGACGCCGATTTGGAAGGCTTTTTCGATTCGATTGATCACTCGTGGTTAATCAAATTTCTGGAGCACCGAATCGGTGACAACCGCATTCTTCGGCTAATACGTAAATGGCTTCATGCCGGTGTTATCGAAGAAGGCGAGCGGATTCCGGGCGAAGAAGGATCGCCGCAAGGGTCAGTGATTTCACCGATCCTTTCGAACGTGTTTCTTCATTACGTCCTGGATCTATGGATCGTATGGTGGCGTCAGCAAAACGGACGCGGCAACATTGTCGTCGTGCGCTTTGCGGATGATTTCGTGGTTGGTTTTGAGCATCAAGCGGACGCAATCGCCTGCCTGGATGAACTCCAGGAGCGCTTTGCTAAGTTTGGCCTCAAGCTGAACGACCAGAAGACTCGATTGATCGAGTTCGGGCGTCATGTGTCTCAGCGCCGACGGCGTCGAGGCGACGGGCGTACCGAAACGTTTGACTTTCTGGGATTCGCCCATCAATGCAGCACGACTCGTACACATGGTCGGTTTACCATTCGCCGGGTGAGCATTGCCAAACGGCTGAGCGCCAAGCTTGCTGAAATTAAACAGCAGCTGCGACAGCGTTGGAATGACTCCGTTGGCGAAATGGGTCGCTGGCTATCGCGGGTCGTGCAAGGTTGGTTGAACTATCATGCCATTCCTGGCAATATGGTTCGCCTTCAGCAATTCGTCCGATGTGTCACCAAGATCTGGCTTCGTCAGCTTCGGCGACGTAGTCAGCGACATCGGTGGACTTGGAAACGAATGGCTGCATTGCGGGACATCTATATGCCACGTTTACGCATCCAACATCCGTACCCACATCAGCGATTTCACGCCCGACTAAAGGCAGGAGCCGTATGAGTGTAACTCCTCACGTACGGATCTGTGCGGGGGGCCGCCGGTAACGGCGGTTCCTACCGCGATAATTCCCTTGTCCGTGTTGATTGCTAGCGTTTTTGGTAGGCGATTTTCCGAGTCAGCGACAATTAGGAAAGCGCCGGGATAAACCGGTTTGAAGTCGGGAATGAAAGAGTCCTACGGGGAAGATTTAGCCAATCACTCCGGCCTTGATCCGTACGCTGATACTGGTAACAGCATGGGTGTAGCATCGGTAAGAGGTACAGTCAGGCGAGCTATTGAGCTCCGAAATCAGCTAAATCCGAGTGCCGACCTTGTCTAATTGTGGGGAAGGCAACACGTCCAACAACGTCATGGCGAGTCGTTGGTCGACACGGCGGAGTCTGAGAACCTCAGCATGATTGAAAACTTCAAACGCGAGAACCGGGAGACCCCAGTGACATCCCAGGGATCATTCTTTGATCTTTGGGATCGGCCGGAAAACGCCTCAGGCGGTACTTCCGACATGTACGTCACTGGGGAGTCAGATGAGTCCATAGTACCTTCGACATCGACGAACAAGGGTGCAACTGAAGCATCCGCGGAGCCGATCGAGGAAAGGGACTCAGCCAATAGAAACGCGATGCAGCCTGCCTCACTCCGGACACCGAGCCGGGATAAACGTGAGTCACGCGGATTGCATGGCGTGCGTGAAGCTGCTCAAAACAGCAGCACACTTCGTTTTACTGCTTTGCTTCATCACATCAATGAACAGATGTTGTTTGAGAGCTTCATGAACTTGAAGAAATCAGCAGCGGCTGGAATCGACGGGATGACATGGCATGATTACGAAAACGACGTGGAGTCCAATGTGAAGGATCTCCACGGTCGCATTCACCGAGGAGCCTATCGAGCCAAGCCTTCTCGTAGAGTCTGGATTCCCAAAGCTGATGGTCGAAAGCGGCCACTGGCGGTAGCGTCCTTGGAGGACAAGATTGTCCAACAGGCGGTGCTATGGGTGATTCAGTCGATCTACGAACAAGACTTTCTCGGTTTCAGCTATGGGTTCCGCCCCGGTCGCAGCCAACACATGGCGCTTGATGCGCTAAGCGTGGCATTGACCGACAAGAAGGTGAGTTGGGTACTCGACGCCGATTTGGAAGGCTTTTTCGATTCGATTGATCACTCGTGGTTAATCAAATTTCTGGAGCACCGAATCGGTGACAACCGCATTCTTCGGCTAATACGTAAATGGCTTCATGCCGGTGTTATCGAAGAAGGCGAGCGGATTCCGGGCGAAGAAGGATCGCCGCAAGGGTCAGTGATTTCACCGATCCTTTCGAACGTGTTTCTTCATTACGTCCTGGATCTATGGATCGTATGGTGGCGTCAGCAAAACGGACGCGGCAACATTGTCGTCGTGCGCTTTGCGGATGATTTCGTGGTTGGTTTTGAGCATCAAGCGGACGCAATCGCCTGCCTGGATGAACTCCAGGAGCGCTTTGCTAAGTTTGGCCTCAAGCTGAACGACCAGAAGACTCGATTGATCGAGTTCGGGCGTCATGTGTCTCAGCGCCGACGGCGTCGAGGCGACGGGCGTACCGAAACGTTTGACTTTCTGGGATTCGCCCATCAATGCAGCACGACTCGTACACATGGTCGGTTTACCATTCGCCGGGTGAGCATTGCCAAACGGCTGAGCGCCAAGCTTGCTGAAATTAAACAGCAGCTGCGACAGCGTTGGAATGACTCCGTTGGCGAAATGGGTCGCTGGCTATCGCGGGTCGTGCAAGGTTGGTTGAACTATCATGCCATTCCTGGCAATATGGTTCGCCTTCAGCAATTCGTCCGATGTGTCACCAAGATCTGGCTTCGTCAGCTTCGGCGACGTAGTCAGCGACATCGGTGGACTTGGAAACGAATGGCTGCATTGCGGGACATCTATATGCCACGTTTACGCATCCAACATCCGTACCCACATCAGCGATTTCACGCCCGACTAAAGGCAGGAGCCGTATGAGTGTAACTCCTCACGTACGGATCTGTGCGGGGGGCCGCCGGTAACGGCGGTTCCTACCGCGATAATTCCCGTGTTGGCGAATCCTCTTTTTGCCACGTAACTCCTGTTTTCTAGGGAGTTTCGATGGTCAGCGACGGACAAGTCAAAGAACTGCGTCGAATGATTGCCCAGGGCAAGTCGTTGGCCGCATCATCAAGGATGGCAGAAATGAGTGAGAAAACAGCGCGCGATTATCGGGATGACGATCGTCTCCCTTCGAATCGAAAACAGCCCCGAACTTATCGCACTCGCACCGATCCGTTCGCCGACGTCTGGCCGGAAATTCAGCAACGACTCGAGCAGGAACCACGCCTCAAAGCATACACACTTTTTGGCTGGTTACAGGCCACTCGCCCGGGCGAGTTTGCGGACTCGACTCGGCGCACTTTCGAGCGCCGAGTCTCCCAGTGGCAAGCGCTTCACGGCCCCGGCAAACCCGTCTTCTTCAGCCAGGAGCATCATCCCGGCGCGCTCGCGGCCAGCGACTTCACGGTCTGCAACGAGCTGAGTGTCACGATCGCCGGCCGAAAATTCGAACACTCGTTTTATCATTGCGTACTGACTTATAGCAACGTTGAATCGGTCAGCTTGTGTTTCTCAGAATCGTTCGAAGCCTTGAGCGAAGGCATCCAGAAAGCCTTCTGGGAATTCGGCGGCGTACCTTTGCGGCATCGTACCGACTCGCTCAGTGCGGCGGTCAAAAACCACTCCAGTCGCAAGTCGCACACAGATCGTTACACGGCGTTGATGGCTCACTACCAGTGCCAGCCCCAACGCACCAACGCCCGCTGTGCCAATGAGAACGGCGATGTCGAGTCGTCCAATCGACACTTCAAAGCGCGTATCGATCAAGCGTTATTGCTTCGCGGCAGTCGTGACTTCGCCAGCCGAGAAGAGTACGTTGCCTTGGTCGAGCGGCTCGTCGCCACCGCCAATTCGAATCGTCAACAACGCCTGTCTGAAGAGTTGGCGGAGCTCCAACGGCTTCCCGATCAGCGGCTTGATACGGCTGACTTGTTGCTGGGAATTCGTGTCGGTAAGGGAAGTACGATTCGGGTTCGGACCAACATTTATTCCGTTCCCAGTCGCTTGATCAACAAGCAAGTCGATGTTCGAATCGAAGCCGAGCACATCAAAGTGACTTACCAGGGGCACTCGATTCAGACGATGCCCCGCTTGTTGGGCAAGCAAGGCGTTTCGATCAACTATCGTCATGTGATTGACAGTTTGGTTCGCAAGCCCGGTGCGTTTGCCCAGTACAAATACCAGCACGAGATGTTTCCCACGAGCCAGTTTCGGATGGCTTATGACATTCTCAGTCGCGCCCACGCCTCCAAAGTCGCCGACAAACAGTACGTGAAAATTCTGGAACTGGCCGCCAAGGAAAGCCAGGACGCCGTCGATCATGCGTTGCGAGTGCTGATCGGCGCGGGAGTCGCTGTCGATTTCGAGGTGATCGAGTTGATGGTTCACGACGCAGCCAGTTTGCCGCTGGCGACGCAAGTCAATATCGAGGCGCCTGACCTGAATGAGTTCGATTGTTTGTATTCTACATTTGACAAGGAAAGTCTATCTGATGAGCAAGTTGAAAAACCGATCCCCGAAACGGGCAGCCCCAACCACGGCAGCCTCGAAAGCGACGCCCGGCAAACGGCGATCGACTCGAGCACCCGGCAGGGCAGCGAGCCGAGTGGAACCCGGTCGCGACCAGGAGCTGACTCTGCAGTTTCGCGAATTACGGATGCCGAGCTTTCGGGATCACTTCGCCGAAACAGCAACGCGGGCGGCGACCGAAGGCTTGAGCCACTTGGATTATTTATCGGAGCTGACGACGTTGGAATGCGAAACGCGGCGGGAGGGTCGGATCAAACGGTTGCTGACTCGATCGAAGTTGCCGCTTGGCAAGACGTGGGAGTCATTCGACTTCAGCCGCTTACCGCTGGCCATGACTCGGCAGATGGAAACACTCAAGGACGGTTCGTTCTTGGCACGGCGAGAGAACGTGTTGTTGTTCGGCAAGCCCGGTTCGGGGAAGAGTCATGCCTTGTGTGCGTTGGCCCAGCAGCTGATCTTGCGGGGCCACAGCTTGTTGTTCACGACTTGCGGGATGCTGGTTCAGCAGTTGCTGATTGCCAAACGGGACTTGCGGTTGCCCAAACTGTTCAAGAAACTATCGAGCTTCGAGGGCCTAATCATCGACGACTTGGGCTATGTCCAGCAAAGCCGCGAGGAGATGGAGGTCCTGTTCATGTTGTTGGCCGAACGATACGAGCGAGGCAGTGTGATGTTGACCAGCAACTTGGCGTTCAGCAAGTGGGGTCAGATCTTCAAGGACACCATGACCACCGCGGCCGCGATCGATCGGCTGGTACACCACAGCGTGATCATCGAGATGAATGTCCCAAGTTACCGTATCGAAACCGCAAAGAAGGCCAAACAAAAGAACTCTTCCCGCCAATGACGAAAGAAATAATCAACTTCTTCATCGGGAATTCTAATTGTCGCTAAAGGGGAATTCTAATTGTCGCCGAACAACATCGCTCAACAACACCGCACCGCTGGCAGTGATCTCAAATTCAGATCCTTTAACCTGTCGCCTATTGATGAGGGAAAGGACCAGCCGATCAACAAAAAAAGGGCGGAATTCCTCCATCAGATCAAGCGCCATTCCCGGACGTCCGGGCCGGTCGCGATGAAGAAATCCGACAGCCGAGTCGAGGCCAGTCGCTTCGCAGGCACTACGTGTGTCGTGACTCAGCATGCTGTACAAAAATGAAAGTAAACAATTGATCCGGTCCAACGGCGGCCGACGCGAACGAACAGTAAACTTGAACTCGTCCCGCGCAACCGGTGAGATCATTGCGTTAAAAGTCTGGAAGTATTTGTTTGCCGCATCGCCTTCCATGCCTCGCAGCTGGTCCGGATTTTTAGCCCGTGGCAGAAACTGAATATCGAACGCAAGTTGTTTTGCCGTTTGTTTCAGCTCAGCAATTGACTGGTCATCTTTAGAGTCTCGTGCGGCACGTAACAGCACGCTTCGGCTGTTGGCGATTTTGGCTGAGACAAACTGGATTGCAATTGCAAGGCTCGATTCCTCAGAATCTGCAACGCGATACTGTTTGCGACGGAGCAGAACATTTCCAGGTGAATATCCGACGACGGCTGCAAGAAATCCGCCATATGGATTCATAAAAGAAATTGAGACTCCGGCCTTCGCACAGGCTCCCATCAACGACGGGCTACAACTCACTCTCCCGAAACAGACCACTCCGTCAAGATTGTGCAGCGGTAATCGCAACCGGTTCTCGTTCTCCACGCGGACCACCAACGCCTGACCGTCCTTGCGGAGATAGGAGCCCTCGGTGGTTACAAACAGGGTGTTGAGATGTCTCTTCATGTCACTCTCCGGAGTGGTTCAGCAATGCATTACATTGCCATTCATGGTTCGTCATTTTCGAAATCGTCCGTATCCGGACCTTCAGCAGCGAGTACAGTTGCAAGTTGCCGCTCATGAAATTTTCCAGCTCCGGTCTTCAGCCGCATGCAGTCCGGAAGGCAGAGGTTGAGTAGTGAACATGAATCGCACTTCGGCGCGCGAACGGCATTCGGCGTTTCGCGGCTATCGATCATCTCGCGGAGCCGCTCGATTGCTGTCATTGTCGTTGCTCTTAACGATTCATCAAACCGAACTTCAGTTCTCCGTTTTCGCTTGCCATAGAAAAGATGGCCGACCGCAATCTGCACGTCGAGCATCTCCTCAAGACACATTGTCTGTGCACAGATTTGTACTCGATCGCAATCGTTTTTTTTCGGTTTGCCCCGTTTGTACTCGACGGGTATCACCCTCTGGTTTTGATACCCTGTATCGAGTTGCGTGGATTTCTGATCTTGCTCGTCCCCGTCAATTGCCGTTTCTTTGTCATGAAACTCAACTACGTCAGCCTGACCAGTGAGCCCGAATTCAAGCGATCTGAGCCGCAGCCCACGTGCTATTCTTACACCCTTCTCGATCCGGGTTTTGCCGGGATGGTTGTCTTCGCCATGAGCCTTCTGGTGCAGATGGTTTCCTTCCACAGTCCAGCGATTCTCGGCCCACAACCGTTCGACATGAATCAGCGCACACTGCCGCTCACAAAACAGCAGATGCTGTAACGCGGAAATCGGCAGGAGCTGGTCTTCGGTTAACATAACTTAGTTGGGGTCAAACCTGATATTGCCGGGATTCACGTCCGCAATAAAGACATCAAGCGATTCGAATTCAGCAAGTATTTTCTCAACCGCTGGCCAGTTTTCTTCAAAGGCTTCTGACTTCATCTGCCGCCAGTCGGCCCAAACTTCGGGCGAGTAGTCCGGTCGGCGATCGAGATAGGCTCCGCCAAAGTCGAGGCAGAACGGGGGGCTGACAATCGTCATTTCGATGGCAAGCAATTTGTCGTCGTAGTCAATCAATTGAGGAACCATGTGTCCGCGAACTTCGACAACGCCCAGTTCCCGAAGTCTCAAGTAGACGCTCAGTTCCCGTTGGTACGCAATTTCCCGGTCATGGAATTTGACAGCAACCTGATCGTTTTCGTGGACCGTCCGGGATGGAATTGCAAACACAAATACGCTACCCTGCGTTCCAACACCGAGGCAGGATTCGAAGACCAGGTTTCGACTTGCCTGGAACCGTTCGGCTCGTTTTTGAACATCAGGAGTTGTCATGATTTCCAGCAACAATGGCAATGGAACTTTCTCAGCCGAAGTGAAACTCAATTTGTACGTGGGCAAAACACGGATTGAACTTGGCCAACTCGGCCCCGGCTTCGCGATTCTCCGCGACGCTCAGGACATTACAGCTACCGAAGGTGAGCTGGAAACAATTATCGATGACAAAACCACTCGCCGCCGCATCCGCTTCACCAGCCCGATAACGGTCGGAAATCGAAGGTTTACTTTTGAGTGAGCGGGCTAGTTGGACAGCGCCAGTTTTGTCATTTCCCTTTGTAAAAATCGACCTTCCGTTGTTTTGCGAAAGCGACGACCCTCCGTGTGAAATATCAGTCACATGGACTCACGGAGGATCGTCATGTTATCGCCAAGGAAGATTGCAAGCATCGGCGCGTTGCTGTATCAGTTTTTGCGAATGTTTTGGGATTGTTTCGAACGTGGAGCGGGTCGGCGGTTGTTGAAGATTTATGTCCAGGGGCAACTCTCTGACATTCAGCGGAAGAATTGCGAAGCAATTGCACTCACGTTCAAAACTCCTCCTCGAACATTACAACGGTTTCTGGAGTCCATCAAGTGGGATGAAGAAAAGCTTCGTGATCGCTGCCAGCAGATCATCGCTCGCGACCACGCCGCCCCCAATGCCATCGGCTTGATTGACGAATCAGGCACGCACAAAAGCGGTCGGGATACCGTTGGCGTTGGCCGGCAATATAACGGCAACCGTGGCAAGATCGAGAACTGCGTCGTAGGAGTCCACTTGGGTTATTCGGCTCCTGGATTTCAGTGTTTGCTCGACAGTCGAATGTACCTGCAGGAGAGCGACACGCGCGATCTGGTGCGTCGAAAAAAAACTATGTGCCTGATGAAATCGAGTTTCAAACCAAGCCGCAAATTGCTCTCGCCCAAGTCAAGCACGCTCTGACCAACGGGATCAAAGTCAAAGCCTGGACATTCGATGAACTTTACGGTCGAGACACCGCATTCCTGGATGGGCTGGACGACCTTGGTGAAGCGTTTGTTGGCGAAATCCCCGGAAATTTCCACGGTTGGCTACAACGTCCGAAAGTCATACGCAAGAATCCGAAATCCACGAAGAAGAAAGGTCGCCACCCCAAAGTTCCTCGAACTCGCAAAGCCGATGTCAGTCGGCGCGTTGACAATTTGGCAACTTACTCGCCCGTCTTTCGAGAGAAAGCATGGCAGCGCTACCGCATCAAAGACACCGATCGCGGGCCGGAAGTCTGGGAAGTGAAGTGGACTCCGTTCTGGCGAAAAACCAAAGACAAACTTCCAGCCAAACAGCACACCTTGATCGTCGCCCGCAACGTTCGTACCGGAGAGGTGAAATATTTTCTATCCAATCAGGTGATTGGACGTGACGGAGTCAAATTGCGAGGATTGTTGCAGGTTGCCTTTGGCCGCTGGGCGATTGAAGCATGTTTCCGAACTGCAAAGCAGGAAATCGGTCCGGATCATTTTGAAGTGCGTGGCTGGCGTTGCGTTCATCGCCATTGGTTCGTGACGCAGTTAAGTTTTCTCTTCAGCAGTCGACTGCGACAACAGTGGGACGATCTGGAGATCGATGATCCGTTTGAAAAGCTAACTGTCGAACAAGTTCGAAGCGTTATCAACGTCTATCTTCAAAATCGAGACTTGCCACAGCCCCAACGAGACGAACGATTTGAACAAGAGCTCAATCGGCAAGCGTATCATCGGAAACGAAATGCCCAGGCAACCAAGTCGCACACGAACACCAGACGCAAACTCTACGAGGAGCTCGGAATTGACGTCGACAAAATCAAGTCGTGTGATCCAAAGGAGGAAAGCACGTGATTTACCGTATACAATCGGGAAACCGGCGCTGTCCAACTAGGCATCGTTCAAGAATCAAAACCGCCGATCAATCGTGATTCCAGCTGGCAAGTCTGCTTCGTCGATAGAAACTGTGTAGTCGTCAAATGTTCTTGGCGGTTCATCAACATTCTTACGCGTGATTGAGACCCGTCGTTGAAGTTTGTGAGCTGCCGCGTTGCCAAGTGGATCCTTGTGTTCAAAGACAATCAAAGCTTGAGGCGCCATTTGACCGCGACTGGCTGAACGGTCAAGCTCAAACATTTTTTCCAACGATGTCCAGAACAGTTCCAGATCATGGACTGAAAACCCAGTTTGTCTTGCCAGGAACGGATTGATGAAACCGTGACATCGGTACAGACCATATGGGATGGTAAACTTCCGTCCCATTTCTGTTTCTTTCCGCTTGGCGTCGACTTCGCTTGTAACAGCCACTCTTGTTAACGTATGCTCCAACGATACGATTGGACAAATGCTCCTAGAGAATGTCAGTTGAACGGGGCCCCGTACCTGACCGGCATTGGCACCGGTTGATAATACGGCCCCGAAGGTTCGGACGTCATAAAACAGCTCACACATTTTCGATCGCACCGTTGAAATTTCGTCGCGTCTCTTTTTTGATTTGTCTTTCTTTTTTTCCGATGCTTTCGCTTCTTCCGAGTCAAGATTGCATTCCGAATATCCTCTGTCTATCGTCTGATTCAAAATGGTTTTCTCTCTAACGAAGACTTGATATCCTTCTTCATGATGATGGGTGAGGTCAACAAAGTTTCGGACTTTTCTTTTTAAACAAACGTCGGTAACCAGTCCGTGGCCAGTTTCCGGATCGACGCGAGGTAGGTTCCCAGCATCAGGATCGCCATTGGGGTTTCCGTCAGTTACGTCGAATAGCAGAACAAAATCGTATCGGTTTTCCATCTCGTTTTTCCTAGTCAGTTGTTTCTGTGAAGTGATTGATCCGTGAGTTTTGTGATGGCTTCGTGGCGGCCGTTTGACGATTCTGATGAGGCGAACAATCGCAAGATCTACTCGTCGTCCTTCTTCTTTTTCGTGAAGAAATCCTGTCGCTGGTGGTAGTATCCGATTGCAAATAAACCTTGATCAGCGGGCCCTAGATGGGAAGGGAATCCGTCGAGCCGCCCCATGATTTCCCGGAGGCGTTTTTCCGCGACGACTTTACGTCCACCTTCAAGTTTTGCGAGGTGATGTTGTGCCAATCGGATCAGCCTTGGGAATACAGTTGCGGGAGTCGATGACGCCGCACCGAAGTACCGGTCTTTGATCGTTGCATTGAGCCCCGGGAGTGCGTTCTCCTGCGCTCGTTCAAGTGACGCGAAAAGTCGGCCCAGCTGGTATGACGATTCGCTACGTTCAATGTCGAGCATGATCGATATCTCCATTTGGTAGTTTTTGTTTAAGATTGCTTTGATGATTGCAGCTCGCGGGTGTCGTATTTCACGTTCTGCACGAATGCGCCGAATGATTGCTGCAAGGAGCGATTCCGGATAGCGAGAATCAGTCAGGACAGCTCGCAGCAACGCACCGCCTAGTTGTGGTTGGATTTCTTTGGATTCTCGCGCGGTCTGCGCTAGGATCAGCCAAAGTGGAATGAACTCACGGTCATTTGAACTCTTCGCGATTTCCAACCTTGATTGATGGGTAGCGACACGATGAACTAGCTCACCAGCAGTACTTTGAATCCAATACCGAATCGAAACTCGTGATGCGTTCGGTGACATCCCCAGTACGTAAAACGCAGTGCCGGAATCCGGTGTTGTAGACTCACCTTGAGAAATTCGTTTCAAGTGGTTGCCAATTTCTGCTGCCCGGGTTTCATCTTCAAATTTCCCTGAATCCAGCCCGAAAGCGAAAATATCTTCGGAGACGGTTGGCTCGTCAGCCCAGAACACACAAGTCGTATCTCCAATCTGTAGTTTTCGATTGGAATCCCGTTCAAGCAATTTATTTAAAGCGGTCGCGTACTTGAAAGCGGATGATTCTCCAACGGGCGCATTGAAACTCTGCTTCTTGCAATAACTCGTAAAGGCGTCGTCGTTGAATGAAACGATTGACGCCCCGGAGCTTTGGGCATCGCGGACGCCTTTGAGGACCGGATGCAGACGGGCGAGTTCAGTGTTGATTCCTGTGACCAGGCAAGTGCCTCGTACGGAATCAGGTTCTGGCGATGTTTGTAAATTCCTCCAGAACGTACGCAACTCTTCGTTCTCGTGAACAAACGACTTCCTGCTTCGAATCCTGAAAATGCCGAAGCCGGTTCCTACATCTCCCAATAGCGTCTGTTGATCCACGTTCAGCTTTTCAGGTTTCCAGGACTTGTAGAAATTGACAAGCGAGACAAATTCGTCGTGCGACAATTCGCTGTCGAAGCCAATATGTAAATCGGCGGAGGCTGTGAAGCAAGCTGCGACCCGCTCTATTTTTTTTGTCCTTTTCTTTTGGTCTGTTTCAGATTCTTGTTCCGGCGCGACTGCAATTTCGTTGGGAACCCAACCCAGCAAGTACTCAGCCTTGTCCCAAAGAAACATGGCTTTTACGCCGCTCGTCCGCTTTGCATACGGAAGTCGCATGATTTGCGGGGCCGGTTTTTTTCCTGACACATCTCTAATGTCATTGATGGAGTGAAGCGAACCATCCTCTTCAATCACGACCTCAAATGAGACCTTCTGAGGCGCAAATCCCTCTTGAGCGATTTCGACGCTTGGGTCCAACGCAATTCGGTCGTAGTATTCACAAAGTCTTTGCAGGATCATGACTTCACCTCGCCGCTGTCGAAGTCAGGAACAATGATCAAGCCGTTCGACATTTCGGCACGGAAAAACCGTGGGGTCATGTCGTTGTCGAAATCAATGTCGTGAAGCATAAATCCGAGATCACGAGGGCCTTGTAGTGACTCATGGATCTGTGGTGGCCTGCCATCGTGCCATTCAAAATCAGCGACAAATTCTCGGCAGCCAAGATAGGGGCGATGAAAACACTGGCCCTTGATCGCCCGGCGTTTGAACATTTCATAGTGCTTTTGCGGCGGTACGGAGCTGTTCAGTACGATGTAGTGAGCGTCGATGATGTAGGCGACGTCTTTCAACAACGTGGTCGCCCGTTGTTGCCGATCGTCTTCGATTACTTGGGCCAACGCAGTCGTTTTCTCACCCGAGAGGTAGGATTTCAGGGTTCTATCTGACGGACCAACGCCGCCTAATTCATTGCGACGGATGTTGGTGAAGTGAATCCCGTTGAGTACTTGAATGCTGCGAACCACCCAACGAATTTCCGGTTTCCAGTAGATTGCCTCGAGTAAACCGCGTGCGGCGGAGGGTGTCATTGCATCGTAGCTAACACGCTCCACTTTCATCTCCGGTCGTGTAAAACAGGCAAGATCGCCCCAGACTTTGACGGCAACGCGGTTCTTTTCAATGTCCATCTATTGGATTCCGTTACGATTGACAATAAGATCAAATCTGGTATGGTTCAATTTATAAGTGTGTCAAATGCCCATGTCAAGGAGACTCAAATGTGGAAACCTTCGGATACTGAAAAAGATAAATTGCGAGAGTTCTACGAGGACTGTAGTGTCGCTGTGGATCAATTGCCCTACACCGAAGAGTTTGAACAACTGTTTCAAAAACTCGGTATTGACGTCTCCAGAAACGAGCTATTCCGTGTCCTTGGAAATATGAGAAAAAGAAGGGAGTTGCCCAAAAAGCCTCGATAAACAGTCGCCGATTTCGGCGTGGGTTGAAACAATTTATAAGTTTGTTGCTTGAAAACAGAATGAGCGGCCAGCCAGCAAATGGGTGGCCGCTTTTGATTGGTTGAATCACAGCACGAGGTCCTTCACTGGCAAAACACCGTCGACCTTTCCCATCAACAAACCAAGTTGATCGTCGTAGAGGTGCCCCTGAGTCAAAACCCATCGTTCGTGTTTCTTCTCAACTGCAAGAGCATCAACAAGTTTTGCAAACTCAATCTGCCGCACTTGAACAGAGTATCGCTGAAGTTTTCTCCACGTATTTCGATGAACGAAATGCGGATTTTCCAATAAGCCGATCAGCGACGTTCCTTCGTCCTCGAACGGAATCAAGACCGTTTCGGATGCGTCACGAATGAACCGATATCGATCGGCAATTTCGCGAAAATTGAATTTGATGTCAGAGGGACGCTTTCCGATTGGTTCAAGAACTTTGTGCTGATCCCAGTTGGCAGATTTTTTCCAGTAGTGAAGTTCGAAATAGGCCTTGATTGCATCTGGAGAAAGAAGATCTTCTCTAAATTCTGACAACAGTTCATTAGTGCTATAAGCGGATTGACGGAGAAACCCAGGTGGAGGCAGTTTTTTCCCTTTAAAAAAGACAACTCGACCAGAATCGAGTCGCCCTTCACGATTACAACGTCCTGCAGCCTGAGCAAGCGAATCGAGACCGCAACTCGCCCTATAGACAACGGGAAAGTCCACATCGACTCCAGCCTCAATTAGCTGCGTGCTGATCACCCTGCAGCTCAATTTCCGGTTGAGCCGATCCCTGATTTCATCCATGACCTCAATTCGGTGGGCGGCACAAAGCCTGGTACTCAGATGAAACGCACCATCCTTTTGCCTCAGGCTCTCGAAAAGGGAGGCGGCGTGAGGGCGAGTATTGACAATGCACAGCACTTGATTGCATGAATCAAGCTGCCGTGCAAGTTCGTCGTCATCGAGACGCCCAGCGACCTCAACCCGCACCCGTTTCAGCGATTGATGCAGTCCGGATGGATCGTCAATAATCGGCCGGATCTCCTTTAGCCCGATCGAAAAATCCTCTCGATAGCTGAGGGCGGGTTGGGTTGCGCTGCACAACACCACACTGCATCCATACGTGGTGACTAGTTCCTTCAACGCCATCATGGTCGGCTTCAGCAATTCAATAGGAAGCGTCTGGGCTTCATCAAGGATGATTACGCTTTTTGCAATTCTATGAAGCTTGCGGCAGCGAGATGTACGACAGGCAAAAAGCGACTCGAAAAACTGAACATTCGTCGTAACCACAATCGACGCGTCCCAGTTTTCAGCCTGAAGACGATTGGTGTTCGTTTCAGAATCGGGATCGAGATTACTATGGTGTTCAAGCACGATTTCAGGACTCAAGCCGTCGAAAATACTACGATAGACTTTCGCGTTCTGCTCGATAATGCTTGTAAATGGCACGCCAAAAATGACTCGGTCCATCTTGTGCGTGATCGCATGTTCAAGAGCAAAGCGGAGCGACGCAATGGTCTTGCCACCCCCCGTAGGCACGGAAAGCGAAAAGAAGCCGGGCGCAAGCTTTGCCTTGTCAAGGCATGCAAGGCCCACACGAGAGCGAATTGAGTTCACCGTTGTTTCGTTTGCATCAGCTTGAAGCTGCCATACCTTGGACTCAAGCACATCCGCGATCTGTCGCATGCTAACACCATTTGTTTGTCGCTCAATCGTTCGCGCAGGCGACATGAACATTTCTGTTGCGAGATAGTCCGAATCCACGAGCCCTGAAAAAATCATCCGTATGAAAAATGAAACTCGAAAGGCAGCGGTCTGAGCGTCTTCAGGTTTTGAAAAGGCAGGCATGCCCGGAAATGAAGATGAGATCAATTTGTCCGGGGTGTTGGCCTTCCAGTTGGCAACATTTTTCATTAGTCGTTGCAGCAGTCCAGATTGACTTGAGCCGTCATCCCAGTCGGGCAGTCCCGCGTGATGACCGGCAAAAACATACGCCAGCATTTTGCCTTTGGTGTCGAACGAACTTACGGCCAATTGGGCTGCTGCAGTCGCATGATCGACTTTCCCTGATGTTTCGGCGCGATGAATATCAGGCAACTGATTCAGAAGATCGTTTGCTTTGAATAGATATGTTTGAAATTCGTTCGAGTATTTTCCCAAGTCGTGCCAACGTCCCAGCAAATCGCCCCACGATTCCAACATTGGATGAATTCGCTTCAGAAACTTCGCACAATATTCAGCAACGAGTTCCTCATGCTGCTCCATCGTCTCCCATTTTTCAGGAGGCTGATCTTCAAGGCTATGTGCATAGTAGGTCATTCGTTGACTCACCTGATTGTTTCCTGACCGGTTCGCGTAGCGCGAGCGGTAGCCCTACTGTATCAGGTGCAGTGACACGTTTGGTCATGGGGAAGGAAATTTATTTCTTGCGTGTATTGTCCTGTGAGGTGTGAGGCATAAACAAGTTGGTGCTTGGAGTGGTCTGACTTTAGAAAAAAGTTCTTCAGATGGGCAGGAGAAACTCGCTACGCTCAGAATTGCGGCTTCGCTCGCGCCGCGTTTACTACGATTCGATCCAGTCAACCGCGATCGCATTCAACGCACCGTACAGCTGCTGTCGCAATTCGCGCTGCGCTGTTTCCAATTCAGGGATACGTTCGTCCTCAAGCTGCACGATGGCGTCTTCGGCTTGCGAAAGACTGCTTCGCCATTTGTTCGATAGCTGGTCAGTCGGGCCGCCCGATTGCACGTTCTTGCGCAGACGTTCCTGCCTCGCAGCGAGGCGTTCAATTTCAGCCTTCGCATGGCGGACCTGATCTGTTTTCTCGTCGAGAAGTTTCTGGAGCTCAATGCATTTTGTGATCGCCTGATCGACCGGCAGTCCGGAATTGGACTCGATCATGTTTTCAAAGAGCCAGGTGATCTGGAACTGTTCCGCATCCGGTGATCCGCCAGCCAGATTGACCCGCGACTTTTGAACGTCGGATTCAACAAAAGTGACGGCAACGACATCCTGCTCAAGCAGACTAAATTCAACCCGAACCGCATCGGGAAGCAGATTGATCTCGACCTGTTCCGGCGGGGCGCCGTCACGCACCAGCTGACATTCGATTTTTGCTTTGCGCCCGAGGCGATGAACGTGATCAACGACCATCGGAAACGCTTCATCGCGACTACTGTTGATGACATAGGAGGTCGTTGACATCACGTGAGTATTCTCAATCGCAACGCCGTCACTTATCTTGATTCCGGTCCGCCGCCGGATGACGGGTTTGGTTTCACCATGAACGCGAACCCCGGTCTCAAGCGCGTGAGCGACCAGATCCGTGTCGCCCGGTTTGGAAGCTGGCAGCACGCAAGTTCCGGCGTAGGTTGTGCCGTCGTAGACCGTGCAGACTCCACGTCCGAGCGAATGGTCGGTTGAGTTTGTAAACCGGATCGCGCGGAACGGTCGAATTGCATGTCGATCGGTGCGATAGGACAATACGGCTGTCGAATCGTCAAGTGTCGTTGCAAAAACCGGGATCGATGCGCTGTGGTGGGCGTCGATGGAAACCGGCGCGGCAGACTGGAAGATGCAAAAGTCGCCCGCATCTTCGACTTCCGCAGTCGGTGCGGATGCTGCCCGGCCGCGCCTTGATACTCTCGCCATCTTCATTTTAGGCGCGGACTGTCGGAGCATTTCTCCGCCGCCAGCTCCTCCCGCCATTTCGGCAGCCCCGGCGTGCAGACCGTCGAATTGGACGGCACGATCAAACTCGACATTCCCGATCGCCGACTGTTGTACGATTTCGACGTAGCCGCGTTCCGGGATCTTGCTCTCGGCGATGTCAGTGCCGAACGTGATCGGCTGGCCCATCACGACGCTGACGATAAAATCGTTCCAGTCCTCGTCGGTGTTGTTGTCAACGATCGCGTGACCGTGTAATTCGATTTGATGTTTTTCGTCGAGCATGATTCGATACGACATTTTCCAGGCGGCGGCTGGGATCGTGTATTGAACGATCGCATCGGTCTTCGTTTTTTCCGTACTGAGTTCGATATCAACAAACGTGCTGTTGGGTTTGATATTGCGCAGACTTCGACTGAGTGCTTTGTCGATTTCAGATTGAATCTCCGGATCAGGAAACGACAACGCTTCGATTTCTCCGACAGGGACCCTGCGAATCTGATTCTTCGACATGACAACGACGTAGCGAACAGAGATCGGCTCGCCTCCAGTCGCTGATTGTTGCCCGTCCATCCCGATCAGTTGGCCCTTGAAAGACTCAGCGGCCGTTTTGACCGCGACCTCTGCGCCGCCGAGTTGCGACGCGAGCGATACCAATGCGTCTTCGACGTTGATGCGCAGGTTGCTTTGATCGCGATTTTCCGGCTCGAAACTCGGCGGTCGTTCGATTCGGACATCGCCTGAAACGGTCAGCGATCCGAGCACGTCAGCAAGATGCTGTTGGCGAACCGGCAGTGAAATTGTCAGCGGTTTCTTTTTTGTAACTTCGAAGACGCGTTGAAAGTCAGCGATTCCATTGGAGTAAATCGTTGCGCGATTGCGGTTCATGTTGAGTTCGATGGTTCAAATGAGTGGAAGAGGAACAGTTATCTTACGGTTTCACAGCCTTTGGAAAAGGACTCGCTGGAATGTAACAGGAATGTAAAGCGTGAAGCAACGCCTGGCCCTCAAGGGAGCTGAGCTGCTATCCTAAAAGCCGCGAATGGACATGAATGAACACGGATAATTTGACAGTATGAAATTCGTGTGTATCCGTGTTCATTCGTGGTCAAATACTGTTTTTGCTGAGTGGGTTTACATTCATCCATGGTGGACCGATTATTTGGCAGCCAGGGAACCATCGATTGACTTGCTACGTCGATTGATCACACGTATCCGCACACCCAGGGAGAATTAAAGATGAGTTACCTAAGTTCATTTACATTGGCTTTGTCGTTACTGGCTCTTACTTCCGGTGTGTCCGCAGACCAGATCGAAGTTGAAAGCCGTGTCACGGACGTAACGCTCTACCGGGATCAAGCTCGCGTAACGCGTACAATAGAGATTGCCGGCGATGCAGAAATTCGAGAGATCGTCGTCAGCAGTTTGCCGGAAAACGTGTTGCCGAACAGTCTGTTTGCGGAATCGACCGAGGGAATTGAAGTGCGGGCAGTTCAGTTTCGAACCCGCGCCGTTGGCACGTCGCCGCGCGAGGAAGTCCGTGACCTTCAAGCCGAAATACGCGCGGTTCAAAAACAGATCGAGCTCAATCAGAAACAGTCCGGGCTCCTTAAAAGCCAGTCCACCTATCTAGACAAGCTCGAAAACTTCGTCGCACCGGCAGCTACAACAGAACTTTCCAACGGAGTGCTTGATGCGGTAGCGTTGAAGGAGATTACAGAATTCAATTTTTCCAAACGGGACGAAATTGCCAAACAGGAAATCGAACTTAGCTCGGCTCTCTATGATCTTCAGCAGCAACTGGAATTGTTGCAGAGAAAAATGAGCGAGATTACCACCGGCGCGTCCAAGACGATTCGCGAGGCGGTTCTATTTGTACAGAAGAACAATCCGGCAGCCGGCGAAATTCGATTGAACTACCTCGTCAATTCGTGCGGCTGGTCGCCGTCGTACACCGTTCGGGCAGACACCATTCGGGCAGAAGGCGACAACGAACAAACGCGGGTTGAATACAACGGATTGATCTACCAGATGAGCGGTGAGGACTGGCGTGATGTGAACCTCACGCTTTCAACGGCGTCCCCTGCCCTCAGCGCATCCGGTCCGGGTCTCGCTCCTTTCAAACTGACTCTCGTTCCAGCCGGAGTGCCAAATTCCGGTCCGGGGGGAATGGCGCAGGCTGCCGGAGAAGGCGGTTTCGGAGGTGGCGGGCGTGCAGGTGAGTTGAAGATGATCTACTCGCAACAGAAGGAGGCGATCTATGCGGTAGGGAACTCGCTGAACATTCGGGATAATTTTGCTAACAGCTGGGGGTTGAACGACTCAGTCAATCAGCTTTCATGTATCGAACTGACGGACGATCTGTCGGTTGCACAAGGATTACAAAGACAGATCGATATATCGGTCGAACAACCGAGTCTCAGTTACGTATTGAATTCCGTTGTCAGCCTCACCAGTCGGAACAGCCAACAGATGGTTCGGATTTTGCAAACCGATCTGGCCAGTGATTTCTACCACGTCGCCAACCCGATTCTAACCAGCTATGTCTATCGAGAAGCGGAACTCAACAACGACTCTCAAGAGGATCTGCTCGGCGGTCCAGTGACGGTTTATTTAGACGGACTGTTTGTCGGACGTGGCGAGATACCAACCGTTGCGAGGGGGCAGACGTTTGTGGTCGGTTTTGGAGCCGATTCCCAGTTGCGAACGCGACGCGAGCTTGTTGACAAACAGACAACCATCAACGGTGGCAATCGCGAGATCGAATTGACGTATCGCCTCGTGATTGAGAACTACAAAGATGCGCCGGTGAGCGTTCGAGTCGGCGATCGGTTGCCGAGTTCCGAACAGGAAAAGGACATCAGGGTTTCACTAATCGATCCCGAGCATCCGCTCAGTACAGACAAAGTTTACGTGCGCGACATGCGGTCTAGAGGCATCCTTCGCTGGGACACCGAGGTCCCGGCACGGGCTGTGGGCGAGGACATTCACGAAATTGACTATGCATTCTCGATGGAGTTCGACCGCAAGTATCAAGTAGCAGTTGCCAGCGACCGTGAAAAGCAACAGGAGGACTTTGAAGAAATGCAGCAAGATCGCATGAAACGCTGACGAGAACATTCAGGACAATTCTGGATGCTGTCAATATCGGCATCGAGTGTCCGTACGGCAGTTCACATCGAGTTTTTCACGGCCCTCGTTGCAAAGAACACGTCGATCAAATCGCTCAAACAGTCCTCGCCACCCCAGCGATCTTCATAGAATCCGGTGATGTTAAATCCGCATTCGATTTGGCCGCCGATCAACGATGTCAGGGTGTGCGAAAACTCAACCGGGCGGTCCGGAGCAAGGATCAGATCCTGCTCATCTTCAGAAAGTTCGAGGTCGTTGTAGGGAATCTTGTGCGCAACATCCAGTTCGCCTTCGTCACGTGTGATTGCATCGAAGAGGAAATTGACCGGCTTCATCGAACCGACAACCAACTCACCGCCGGGGCGGAGGACTCGCCACGCAGTGCGCCAGACCGCCATAACATCCTCGATGTAGCAAACGGCGGTCGGATTGACGATCAGGTCAAAATTCTCGTCGCCGAGAGGTTTCAGGTCGCACATATCGGCAACAACGGTTGTCAAATCCAGGCCTTCACGTTTGGCGACCGCCAGGTCCCGATTAAGCTGACCCTGGCTGATGTCGGTGACGGTGACGTGCGCTCCAGCCGCTGCGAGGATCGGGCCCTGTAATCCGCCTCCGCCTGCCAGACACAAGACATCGCGACCGGCAAGCGGCATCAGCCATTCACGCGGCACTTTTTTTATCGGCGTGATCTTGATCCCCGGCTGTCCGCCGCGCGCGGCTTCAATCTGTTCGGGCGATGCAGCATGAAACAACTCATTGCCTTGAGCCGCGACTTTTTCCCACGCTTCGAGATTGAACTGCGCAGCGTCGGAATTGAGATCGTCGATTCCAGTCGGTTTTTGATTTTTCATGCGGTCATGATAAATCGTATCGCCGAGCTTCGGTAGCGTTAGCATCCTGCCGACGTAAATTCTGCCGGAAAGTACGTTAGCGCCGGCTAACGAAATGCCGGACGATTGGAGTTGAACTGGCATGCTCTCAGATCGGCACGTCCCGCAGGAGGTACGTGACGAGACGATGACATCGGCTGGATGCCAACGCTACGAAAAAAGCGGCCGGACAAAACTGCCCGGTCGCTTCTGTTTTTCTTTATTCCCGACAGTTGCCGGATGGCAGACCGCTGGTACCGCGTCATTGAAAGTGAATAAACCCGCGACGATCGACTCGCTGGTTTCAACCTTTCGATTGAATCCTAACGAGCCGCGAGCATCGCTTCCTTGTCCTTGCGACGTTCTTCGATGATCGTCAGCTGAACGTGCGACGGAACCTTGCGGTAACCGGCCAGTTCCATGGTGAACGTGCCCTGTCCCTGAGTCATCGAACGCAGATCGGTTGCGTATCCGAATGTCTCGCTGAGCGGAACCTCACAGATGATCTTCACGCTGCCGTCCGGCTGCATGTCGGTCGATTCCATGATTCCGCGGCGAACGGTCAGGTCACCGACGATTCCACCCTGGAAATTTTCCGGAGTTTCGATCTCGCATTTCATCACAGGTTCCAGCAAGACCGGTTTGGTCTTCGGCATGTACTCACGGAAACAACCGCGGGATGCGGTCTGGAACGCCATCTCCGAAGAGTCAACGTCGTGGTACGCACCGTCTTTCAAGTGACACATAAGACCGACCACCGGGTACTCGGCGAGTGTCCCTTTGACGATCGACTGACGCATCCCTTTTTCAACCGCTGGAATGAACTGCTTCGGAATCCGACCGCTGACGATCGAATCTGTAAACATGAAGTTGTCTTTGCAGACTTCATCCTCTTCCAAAGCTTCCTCGTCAAACGGTTCGAGCGTCCCTTTGATATGAGCAAACTGACCGGAACCGCCGGACTGTTTCTTATGCTTGTAATCAAAGTTGCATGGCTGGGTTGGAGTCTCGCGGTACGACACCTTGGGAGCGCCAACATCTACTTCCAGTTTGTACTCGCGCCGAATCCGCTCGACATAAACCTCAAGGTGAAGTTCGCCCATACCGGCCATGATCGTTTCACCGGTTTCCTCGTCGGTTGAAACGCGGAAGGTCGGATCCTCTTTTCGGAAACGCATCAGGGCCTTGCCAAGTTTTTCAGAGTTGCTGCGCTCGGAAGGCGAGACGGCAACTTTGATTACCGGCTCGGGAACGAACATGCTCTCAAGCGAACATTGTTTTGCTTCCGAAGCGTATGTGTCACCACTCGCGCAATCGATTCCCATGACGGCAACGATGTCGCCGGCACTGGCGGAGTCAATTTCTTCACGCTTGTCGGAGTGCATACGCAGAATCCGGCTGTAGCGATCTTTATTGCCCGTACGCTGATTGATGTACGTCGATCCTCTGGTGATTGTACCCTGATAAATCCGGAAGTACGTCAGCTGACCGAATGGATCTTCGACGATCTTAAACGCCATTCCGACCATCTTTTCATTCGGATCGGGTTTGAGTTCAATCTTCTCTTCCGGGTTATCCCAGACACGTGCCGTAATCTGGCGCTCAAGTGGAGACGGCAGATAACGGCAGACCGCGTCGAGCAGCGGCTGAACGCCTTTGTTCTTGAACGCAGTTCCGATCAGTACCGGTGTGATGGTTAAACTCTGGACGGCGCCTTTGGTCGTGGCGTGAATCAGGTCTTCCGGCACTTCCTCTTCAGAAAGCAGCAGTTCCATCATCTCGTCACTGAACATCGACAACGCTTCAAGCATCTCCTGACGGTGTGTTACCGCATCGTCTTTGTACTGATCCGGAATTTCTTCTGTGCGGACCTTTTCGCCTTTGTCACCATCGAAGTAGTAGGCCTTCATAGTGATCAAATCGATACAGCCTTCGTACTCTTCTCCGAGGCCCATCGGCAGCTGGAAAAGAACGGCATTGGTATTCAATTTTTCACGCATCTCGCCGACAACTTTGCCCGGATTGGCACCGGTCCGGTCCATCTTGTTGATGAACGCAAGTCGAGGGACGTTGTAACGTTTCATCTGTCGATCAACAGTCAGCGATTGAGCCTGAACGCCGCCGACGGCGCACAGAACCAGAACCGCACCGTCCAGGACGCGCAGCGAACGTTCAACCTCAACGGTAAAATCAACGTGACCGGGTGTATCGATCAGGTTGATACCGTAGTCACCCCAGGTCACGGACGTAGCCGCAGAGGTGATTGTGATGCCGCGTTCTTTTTCAAGTTCCATGTGGTCCATGGTCGCGCCGTCACCACCACCTCGTACCTCCTCGATCTTGTGGATACGGCCTGCGTAGAACAAAATACGTTCCGACAGAGTCGTTTTTCCAGAGTCGATGTGGGCAGAGATTCCAATGTTTCGCAGGTTCTTAAGGTTCATCAAAGCACCGTCAAAATAACGTTTCCTCGGGGAGAACTTAAAGCTTGGCAAACGGCTACATGCGCCTGCCAAAAAAACTACAGTCTTAGCTGTATCAGTTCATTCTTATCGCCATGCAAGTTTGTCCAGTTGAAGTCAATTCATGGAAGTGAACAGGTGGCGACACGATTCTTTGCGTAGGTCTAAAGTTCGTGCCGGACACGTCGCAAACAATCGTCCTTGTGTCGCGACTCTGGAAGAGCATTTTTCAAGCCGAACGTCCGAATTCGAGCTATGCAACTCGAAACGCAGATCTGCTATCAGTGTGATCCATGGGGCCTTTTGGACGACCGAACATCCTGTGATGAAGAATCGCTAGAGGAGCAGAACCGGAAATGGCTTTTTGAACGCCTTTAATCTTAGCCAATTCGCAATTGAGCGAAAGGTCATTCGCCTTTGAAACGCGGAACAATCGCCCAAATTGAACGGTTGGCGCTTAAGCGACTCTGAGCAGGTTTTTCCCTTAGCCGGGATTTGCATTGTCGGGTGATTGCAATACCTGAAATCAGGTGAATCCTGCAACATCCAAACATCCAGTTTCAGGCAGCTAAATCAGCCTTGGTCGCAATGACCGGCGTAGTTTTTCGCACTAACGGATTTGTTGGCCATATGAGGATTTACTGTAGTGAATTGTTATATCGGGAGCGGAATCAAGGCGGGATAATCCTGGCAATCCGAATGGTTGTTTGTGGTTGTCATCCAGTGCAATGGTCAATACCTTTCGATTCGTAGGCCTGTCATATTTCCACTCTTCAACAAATTGCGTTATGTTCTGATTGTCATCTTGTCTTTGGTCATGTCAACGTGGAATTCCCCGGTCGCTTCCTCCCTTGATTACCTACCGGCCATTTTTGAATACTGATCCGCCGTTGATTGTTGAAATCTGGCGCGGGTTGCCGCAGCGACGGGCAGTGGTCGAAGCAATTTCGCGCGCCACACTGAATGATCGCGTGTTTGCCAAACCCTATTTCGACCAGGCCGGCTTGATCCTTGCGATTAGAGAATTCGACGATGGGACCAGTCGACCGCTGGGGATGATTCATGCAGGATTCGCGCCGAATGAAGCTCGATCCGATCTCGATATGTCACACGGGATTATCAGTCTGATGCAGGTCATCGAAGGTGAGAACGCGCGCGAGGCCGAAGACAATCTCCTTCGACTTGGAGTCGAATATCTGGAACGGCGCGGATCAAAAACCATTTCGGTCGGCAGCGATTTTCCTTGCGGACCTTTCTACAACGGCATCTATGGTGGCAGCCGGGTACCGGGCTGTCTTGCCGAAGACACAGCCTCCCGCTTAGCATTCGAACGCGGCGGGTTTATTGCCGGAGAGACGATTCAAATTTTCACACGTTCGCTTACCGGATTCCGCCCCGTCGTCGGCCGGACACAGATGGCAATCCGGCGGCAGGTCCAGTTTTCGACTCCCGTTGAAGACTTGCACGCATCCTGGTGGGACCATTGCACGCTGGGCGTTGCCGAGCGAGAGACGTTTAAGGTCGTTGATCGCCGCGACCATCACGAAATTGCCAGAGCAATATTCCGGGATGTGCAGCCTCTCGCATCCGAATGGGGCGTTCAAGCGCGGGGGCTTTATGCAATTAATGTCAACAAAGAGCCAGAGCCGTCCGAAGGGATTGAGTTGTTTTTGCTTGGCGAATCGATGCGGCACTTGATGCAGGACGGAATCGGGTTGGTCGAAGTTCAGGCCAGCGAAAACGACCTCGCGATGGTTGAAGTGCTTGGGAAATTGGGATTTCAGCAGGCTGATTCCGGAACTCAGATGCGTAAGCAGCTTGCCGACAGCCCGTAGTCGGGTCTCAGCCCGCGATTCTCCTCCTTTGTGTCCCGCACCTTTGCGACAATAAACTGCCTGCCAAGCCAATTGCTCTCTGTGCTTCCGCAAACTCCAATCGAAGCCTTGTCCATGAGGGCATCGAAAAGATGCATCAATGCATTGAAAATTGAGCTGGCTCCGGGAAATTACCCGGTCGTTCAAATTCCAAGGTCAGATTGCACTTCGACCCCATCACGCACTAAAATCCGGAATCAACGAATAATCACGAGCCAGCTCGGACAGCCATGACAGAAAATACCGCCGCGACGGTCGAAACGCCAAGAATCGTCGTCGAGAACATATGCAAGTTTTACGGTCCGTTTGCTGCCGTCAACGATGTCTCATTCGCCGTGCCTGCCAATCAGGTCTGCGCGTTTCTCGGCCCAAATGGAGCTGGAAAATCGACGACGATGAAAATGTTGACCGGGTTTGTAGCTCCGACCAGAGGCCTGGTCACGATCGCCGGGCACTCGATGGAGTACGAACGGGTCGCAGCCAGCCAGCACATCGGTTACCTTCCCGAAAACGGACCGCTCTACGACGAGATGACGCCCAAAAGCGCGCTGGCCTACCTCGGTCGCGCAAGGGGGCTCGGGATTTCAAAAAGGCGTGAACGGATGAGCTACGTTGCCGATCAATGCAACCTGCAGGAAGTCTGGAACAAACCTGTCAGCAAACTCTCTCGCGGTTTTCGTCAACGAGTCGGTATGGCGCAGGCGCTTTTGCATGACCCGGACATTTTGATTCTCGACGAACCGACCAGCGGACTTGATCCGAATCAGCTGGTGGGTATTCGCCGGCTGATACGCGAACTCGGGGAGACGAAAACGGTACTGCTTTCCACGCATGTTCTGCAGGAAGTGGAAAACGTCTGTAGCCGTGTGATTCTGATTGATCGCGGGCGAATCGTTTTTGATGACTCGATCGCTGAAATGGGCGATCGGAAAAAGCTCGAAGAGAAATTTCATTCGCTGACAAAATTTCAAGTGGCATGAGATTCGAATATGGAATGCGAAGTCACGTTCCTGAACACTGAACACCCTTTTTCTCAAAACTAAATAACCATGTTTCGATGGCATGTCGTTTCCGCTGTGTTCCGGCGGAATCTAAAACAATATTTCACCAGCGTACTCGGCTACCTGTTCATCGTCGTATTCGTCACGATCTGCGCTGTGCTGACGTTCAGCCCGCAGTTTTTTGCCGACAACCTCGCGAATCTGGATCAGCTGAGCCGTTACTTTCCGCTGCTGCTGCTCTTTATTATTCCTGCGATCACGATGAATGTCTGGGCGGAGGAAAAACGTAGCGGTACCGACGCGATCCTGTTCACGCTGCCTGCTTCCGACTTCGAGATTGTGCTTGGCAAATATCTTGCTGTTGCTGCTGTCTACACCGTCGCGCTGGCGTTTTCGGCAGTGAACCTGTTTTTTCTTTCGGGAATGGGTCTGCCGGACTGGGGGATTATCGCTTCGACCTATGCCGGCTACTGGCTGGCCGGACTGGCGCTGCTGGCTACCGGAATGTTCGCCTCGTCGTTGACCGGGAGCTCGACAGTTGCGTTCGTACTAGGCGCAGTTTTTTGCGCGATTCCGGTTTTGCTGGGCGAGTACTTTCGCGGCGGGTCGCTGCTTGAGCCCATCGATTCGATCGCGCGGACATTCGGTTTTGATTGGGATCTGGCTGACAAGGCGTGGGCCTCGTGGCTGAATTTCGATGTTGAAAAGCTCGGGTTTTCATGGAACCTTCAGGACTTTACCGTCGGGCTGATTCCACTCTCCAACGTCGTCTACTTTCTCACGATGATCGTCTTCATGTTCTATCTGAATATGGCGGTCATCAGCCGTCGCCACTGGAGCGGCAGCCGGACGACCGGAATGACGGCTCACTTTCTGGTTCGAGCTTTGTTTCTGGGCGTCGGTTTTATTGCCCTCAACTATCTGGTCGGAACGCTTTCCTCGCATGCGCCTTCGCGCTTTGACCTGACCAGCGAACGTTTGTACTCGCTGACGCCAACGACGCAGAAGACGCTCAAAACAGCTCGCGAAGCCGACCGGCGGGTGACGATCCAGGCGTTTGTCAGCGAAGACGTTCCCCGCGAGTACGCCAACACGAAGAAACAACTGCTTGGAATGCTGCGCCAATTCCAGGTTCAGGGCGGACCGAATATTGACGTGCGGCTGGTTAATGTGGAGCCGTACAGCGACAAGGAAACGGAAGCCCGTCAACTGGGCATCACGTCGAAGCTTGTGACGTCCGAGTCGGGCGGGAAGAAAATCGAGCAGGAGATTTTTCTCGGTGCAGTCGTGGGCGACGTGGTGTTGCCGATGTTCGAGTCCGCAGCGTCCGTTGAATATGAATTGACGCGGGCGGTTGGAGTTACGACCGATGAAAACTTTACGGTCAACCTGGGCATTGTCGAAACCGACATTCACTTTGGCAGTCCCGAAATCGATGGGCGGCGCATGCGTGGATGGCCACCTTATATGACCGCGTCCGAACTGCTGGACCGCAACTATGAGGTGACCCACTACAAGATGAATGATCTTGTCGGACTGGCTGCCGACCTTTCGCCGGTAGCTGAATCCGGAGAAAAAAGTGCGGACGGTGATGGGAGCGACTCGACAGGCGAATCGAAAAAGGAAAAGCAAACCGCGCCCGACGTCCTTTTTGTTCCTTATGCTTCATCGCTTGACCCCCCCGCAATGCAGGCTCTGGTCGATTACATAGAGATGGGTCATCCGGTCTTGATCATCGATGATCCACTGCCGTTTTTCTGGCCAATTCAAAATCCGACGATGCTGGGCGTCCTCCAGGCGCCAAGAATTCCGCGGGTGGGACCGCAGAATCCGTACCACGATTTTGTGGCCGCATCGTACATGCCAAAAGACGATCAAGGCCGGGCTGGAAAACTGCTTGACGCTCTCGGAATTGACTGGGACAACGGTTCGGTGGTCTGGTCGCTGGACAATCCACACCCGAATTTCAGCGGAAACTACCCTCCGTATCAGGATCCGGGCCAGTTGGCGGCGACCGGCCCCTACGACAAATCATTTGTCTGGGTCGGAACGCCGGAATCGGATCGTTCATGGGGGCAGTTCGGAAGAACGACGACCACGAGTACAACCACCAGTTATCGAGAAGATGGTGAAGGTAACGTCATCCCCGGCAGCGTCAAGGAAATAGCCGACACCGGCTCCAGCATCGGACTGAACGCGAACAACCGAATTACGAAAGGGCTCAATGAAATTCTGCTGCTTTATCCCGGCGAGATCAAACCTCGTCCCGACAGTCAGCTGAAGTTCGAGCCGATCATATCACTTGGTCCGGATTCGGGAACGACGCGGTGGGAGGAGCTGACGATGACTCCGATGCAAACGATGGTGAACCGGCGCACTGGCGAGGTCACTGAAACGGCCGCGTCAAGTCAATTGACCGAGAATGACCTGATCATCCTTAACCCGAATCCGCTGACCGAAATGGATCCTGATACTCATACGATCGCTGCGCAGATTTCCGGCGGACCCGACAATGTCAACGTTGTTTACATTGCTGATCTCGATCTCATTTCCGAGGTTCACGTCCTTCAGGCGCGTGAACTCGGCAGCGAACTCGATAATCTTACGCTGCTTCAAAACTCGATCGACGTGCTGGCGGGAAAGTTTGAATTCGTCGATCTGAGAAACAGGCGGCCGGTCCCGAGAACGCTGGAGGTGATTGAGGCGGGCAACCGGAAACTCAAAAGCAGACTCGAAGCAAAAGAGCAGGAAGCGGAAGAGACAAAGCAGGAGGAATTGGCAGCGTTTAGAGAAAAAATTACGGCGGCAAGCGAGAAACTTAGAAACGATGACTCTCTGAGCAACCGCGAGAAGACTCAGCAGATGTTTCAGGCGGCTTCGGATGAGGCCCGACGCCTGCAGATTCAGGAACTCAAACTTCAGGAGAAATTTGACGAAGAAGTTGGCCAGATGGAAGCCGAAGTTCGCCGCAAGATCGCGCTCAAGGAATCCGCGTTCCGTGTACTCGCAGTTCTGTTCGCCCCGATCCCTGCAATCCTGCTCGGATCGATCGTGCTCGGTTACCGCTGGATGCGCGAGCGGAGCAGCTTGACTCCTGACCGCAGGGTTTGAACTGGCGGGAAACCGGATTCGAAGTACGTCCCTTCTGCCGGAAATCACGTGAAGCTGACAAACTAAACATCGCCTGGAGAATAAGCTCGATAAAGTGCCAACGTATGTAAACGTAGTGGACGAGGCACGAGTCCCTTGCCAAAGCTGCATGGACTCGTAACCTCGTCCACTACCGGAAGAGTTGTAACCTGATTCCAGGCATTTTTTGGCATCTCAAATTGACCTCGCAACAACGACAAGACCCATGAAAAAAAACGAATCCATTCGGACAGCGACCTTTGTTTGCTGCGGACTTGCGCTGGCTGTTGCCGCAGGAGTTGCAAGTTATGCGACGGCTCCAACGGAGTCTGCCGATTTTGAAAAAGTAGGCCAGCCGTTTTTCCCTGAATTCACCACCGCTGCAGATGCGCGGTCGCTGGAAGTCTACGCGGTCGATCCCGAGTCGGCGACGATGAAAGATTTCCGCATCAGTCAAAAGGACGGGACCTGGGTTATTCCGTCACACTATGACTATCCTGCCGAAGCAAATTACCGGATCGCCCAAACCGCAACGTCCTTGATCGGAATCGAACGTGACTCTCTGGTCGGGCGTTTGGAAAGCGACTACGAAAAATTTGGCGTTGTTGATCCACTCAGTGAAGACATCTCCGAACTCGACGCGATGGGTAAACGGCTGACGATGAAAGACGCTGACGGCGATATCCTGGCCGACTACATCATTGGCAAACAAGCGGACGAAGTGGAAATTGTGGACACGGGTCTGGAATTCAATCCCAATGCAGAACCGGAAAAATATTACTACGTACGTCGGGCAGACGAAAAGCAAACGTACAAAGTCAAATTCGATATCGATCTTTCGACTAGATTTACCGACTGGATCGAACCCGATTTGTTGCAGGTTGCTGTGCCCTCCGTTTCGAGGCTCGATTTTGACAATTACCAGTTGAGGGAAATTGATGGACGGCCCGGCCAGTTGGCGATGGTTCGTGGAGATCAGATCACGTTGACGCGAAACGAGGAGTTCGGCGCGTGGGAACTGGAGGATATTTTTGCGGAACAGGAACAGCTCGTTCAACAAACGGTCGAGTCGATTTTGGGTGTCCTTGGCGACTTGCGAGTTGCAGGTGTCCGGCCGAAGTACAGGTACAAAGAACAGCAACTGATCAAACCGGATCTCACGATTTACGATATCCCGGAACTTGAAGCAGATCCCGAACTCAAGCTACGGGAATTCAGCAAGCTTCAAAACGAACTTGAACAGCGTGGTTTCGGTTTTGCCGAGGATCCTGAACTCAGAATCGTCTCCAACGGCGGCATGATGCGAGTCGGAACGAAACAAGGTGTTCTGTACACATTGAGCTTCGGCAAAAGCGTGGTCGGTGACGAAGACGAAATTCAAATCGGCTCGTCGGATCCCGGGGATCCTGAACAGAATGAGTTAGCAGAAAGCGAGTCAGCAGAAAGTGAGTCAGCTGATAGCGAGGATGACGGTGCTGACGAAAATGCAGACGGCGAATCGAGCAACGAATCCAATAATGAACCAGAGGCCAAAAACCGCTATCTGATGATACGCGTCGCATTCGACGAAACGCTTCTTGGCTCGAAGCCGGTCGTCCCTGAAATACCGGTCGAACCCGTGAAGCCCGAAGGTTACGTCGTGCCTCCCGATGTCCAACCGACAGATGACATGGAAGAAAAGGGTGAGGTTGAACGAACGGATGACGATCTGCCACCGACGCCGGATTCGCTTGATGAAGAACCAGGTGCCGATGAAAACGAAAAAGCACAGGAAGGCGAACAGGATGTTCCGGTCGATCCGCCAACAGTAGCTCGAGAAGAAGAAAAACGCCCGCGTGAGTTTCGCGAATATGACACCGCGCTCGCAAATTACCAGGATGCGGACACCCAATACGCGATCGAGCTGACTCGCTACGAAGCGGATGTCGAGGCGTTTATCAAACGAGTTGATGCCGGACAGGAAGTGGTCAATGACTTGAACGAACGCTACGGTAATTGGTACTACGTCATTTCCGCTGACAACCTCTCAGCACTTCAAGTGGCTCGTGCCGACCTGGTTGAGCCGGTTGAACGTGCTGACAAACCGTTAGAAGACCCGCCGGAAATGTTTCACCAGCCGGGGTTTCCCGAGCGACCGAATATTGATTTTGAGTTGCCCGAAGACTTTGATTCGCGCAATCCCGACGATGTTGAAGCTGATGGCATCGGTCGCTAACTGCGCTGTTTACGAGTCGCTTTTGACAAACGTTTGCAACTGATCATCGAACCGATACTCCGGCGCGTGTTGATTCCACCATTGGATGATCGCGTCCATTCTGAATATCTGCGCGTTTTCCATTTTCAGGGATCAGGTCCGGTGGCACAATTTGCTGCAGTCGCGATCGTGCCTGAGGAAATTCGACAGCGTAATACAGCAGGTACTCGACGTCATGGTCGAGTTGCATTCGCGTGGCGGCGAAGTTCATTGGTTCGAGGTAGTTTTTGACTACTGCCTTCAATTCCTCGCCTGATGAATTCTCCGGCTCCCAAGCCCGGATTCGCTCGAGCCCGGGCATACTCTGAGCAGCAAAGTTCTGAATTCGTGTTTCCTGTTCGCGTTCGTTTGAGTTAATGAGCGACAAGAAATCCGCTTCGATGTCCCTCTTCATCTGCATTCAGGCCGGAATCAGCAAATAGTCCGGTGATTGCAGAGCATCTGAGTACTCGAATAGTCAGCGGAGCGGGAAGTAGTGCGGGGAATATAGTGGTTTGTCAAAGTTGGCAATGCCGGTTGGCGATATCAACCACCTGATTCCATCTTGATCTTTGACAAGCCACTAGTTCATTAGCAGAAACGCGACTTGAACATAGATCACAATCCCGACGATATCCACGATCCCGGCCACGAACGGGTTACTCATCATCGCCGGATCCCAGCCGAGTTTTTCAAACAGCAGCGGCAGAATGCTGCCTGTTAGTGTTCCTGAAACCACAACGGCCAGAAGTGTAATCGGGACCACAAATACGGCCAGGCAGGTTAACTCGGGATCGTCCGGAATGAAGAACACCGAAACCAGGTATCCGAAAATTGCCAGTCCCGCACCAAGCAAAATTCCCATCGCCAGTTCACGACAGACGATCTGCCACCAGTCGCCTACGGTAATATGCCCTCGCGATAACGCCGTAATGATCAGCGTCGCCGACTGGCTGCCCGAGTTGCCGCCGCTACTGATGACCAGCGGAATAAAGGGAACCAGCCACGCCCAGCGCACAAACGCATGTTCGTAATTGTCCAGAGCAAACGCGGTAACCAGTGCGAAGAAAAACAACAGACCCAGCCAGATTCCGCGTTTCCAGGTGAGTGTCAGGATTGGCGTGCGGAGATAGGTTTGATCGAGCGGCGCGACGGCACCTGCGAGATGCGCGTCTTCTGTCGCCTCTCTTCGAACCACGTCGATCACGTCATCGTGCGTGATAATTCCAAGAATCCGATGATTCGGATCGACAACCGGAATTGCGAGCAGGTCCATCTTCGCCACTTTGTTGGCGACATCTTCCTGATCCTCGTCCGCGCGAACGGTGATCAGGCTGGTTTCCATGATGTCGCTCAGCGGGGTTTCCGGCTGGCGCATTCCCGCGAGCAGTTGTCTTGCTGACACAAGGCCGCGCAGGTGATTGTCGTCGTCAACAATATAGAGGTAATAAATCGTCTCGTATTCTTCCGACTGTCTGCCGATTTCGTCCATCGCCTGCCGGATCGTCAACGATTCAGCAAATTTTGCAAACTCCGGAGTCATCACCGCGCCGGCCGTACCTTCAGGATACTGGCTCAACCGGTGATAATCGCGGCGGTCGTCAGCCGGGAGGCGTTTTACGAATTCGTCGCGAAGTTCCGGATCAAGCAGTTCGAGCAGGTCAACGCGATCGTCAGCAGAAATTTCGGCGACCAGTTCGGCCATTTGATCGACATCCTGCGACGCCAGAATCTCGATCTGTTTTTGCGGTTCGAAGTATTCAAAGACATCGACGCGGGTTTCAAGTTCCGAATGCCCGAGCACACTCCACGTTTCATCAGGTTTCAGACCGGTCATGAATTCGGCAACACGAGCCGGGTGAATGGCCGCGCAGAACTCCGCCATCTCCGACGACCTTCCAGCAGCCAGCATCTCGCGAAGTTCAGGAAGAAACAGTGTGTTGATCATTGAAATGGGAGGAAAGAAGTGTTCAGTGTTCAGTGTTCAGTGTTCAGTGCTCCGTCAATCAGCTTGTCCAGCTCATCTTTTAGCCTGGGCAGTATTTCATCGTACTTAAATGCGCCTAATTCCTGCGTTCCCTTTTTGAGGTTCACGAAGTTCGGCCCGCACCAGAGTCCGAGATCCGCATCGTCGGTTTCGCCCGGACCGTTGACGCGGCAGCCCATCACGGCGATCGTCAACGCGTGTTCTATTGCGTATTCCGTCATCTCTTTGACTTTGACAGCCAGGTCGACGAAGGCTTCGTTTTCCACGCGACTGCAACTCGGGCAGGAAATGATATTGAGAGTGTCGGTATTGAATTCGACCACGCTGCGAACACGACCGTCATTAATATCGCGGATGATCCCCTGCCCTGCTTCGATCTCTTCGCCTTTGCGGTCGTTGGGAACTGTCAACGAAACACGGACCGTGTCACCAATCCCTTTGCCGATCAATTGTTCGAATGCGATCCGGGTCTTGATGACGCCCTCCGGTGGCATGCCCGCTTCGGTAACACCCAGATGCAGCGGCACTTCAGGTCGCTCAGCGGCAAAACGCGTGTTAACCTCAATTACTTTTCTCGGGTCGCTGTCTTTCAGCGAAACACAATAGCGAGTGAAGCCGAGGCCATCGAGATGAGCGCAATGCTCAACCGCACTTTCGAGCATTGGTGTAATCGAGTCATCGGCATCGTATTTTTCCTTCTTTGCAGGGTCCATACTGCCGCAGTTAACTCCGACACGAATTGCACAATCATGTTCGCGCGCGACTCCGGCAATGAACTCGACTTTTTCCTGCCAGGGCTTTTCCCGTTCGTGGTGATAGAGGTGGCCGGGGTTGTACCGGATCTTATCGACATGCGGCGCGATGATTTCAGCAAGCCGGTAGTTCTCCTGCAAATCGACGCTCAAATTTGCAGTTGTCTGTTCGCGAATTTCCGCCAGCGCCGCTGCGTCTTTCTTGCTGTCGACGGCGATCCTGACCACGTTTGCGCCCGCGTCCTGCATTAGTTTCACCAGCGCAACGGTGGCAGGAACGTTTTGAGTCTTCGTGGCAGTCATTGATTGGACTGCAATCGGGTTGTCGTTGCCGATCGTGATCGAGCCAATTTTGACTTCGCGCGTTTTGTTTCGTTGGATTTGAACCATGAGCGACTACTGATAATGACGGTTGGATATTGGAGAACCAGATTACGTGTTTCGGTAGATTATCAGGCTCAAAACTTGCTGAACCCGCCCTCCGGGAAGGTCGAGCCTACGCGTGGGGGGGGGGAACAAAATTACCTACACAGAAATTTTCGCCGCTCCGCATTTACCACTTTGACAAACCATGTGTGCCGGTTTCAACTGTGCCCCGTAGCACCGGAACAATCTTAACTGGAATCATTAACTTTGACTGCCTCAAACGAAACGGAAGCGGACAAAACGAACAACCCGTTGCTCAATATTGTTTTGTATCAGCCCGAGATCCCGGGAAACACTGGCGCAATTGGCAGGACATGTGTGGCCTTGGGAGCAAAGCTGTGGTTGGTGCGTCCGCTCGGATTCAGAGTAGACGAGAAAACGCTGCGTCGCGCGGGACTCGATTACTGGCAGCATCTGGACTGGGAAGTTGCCGATCACTGGAATGATCTGCTCGATCGGTCGCATCTTCAGTTCGAACGCGTCTGGTATTTCTCTCGGTTTGCAAAATGTTCCTATGCCGATGTTGAATTTTTCCCGGGCGATACGCTGGTATTTGGCTGCGAGACGCGCGGCCTGCCGGAGTCTCTGACGTCGGCCGCCGGCGATCGATTGTTGCGAATTCCTACCACCGCGAATGTTCGCAGCCTTAACCTGTCATGTAGCGTTGGCGTTGCCGCTTACGAAGCTGCCAGGCAGATTGGTTTCGTTGGCGTGGACCTGGACAGTTAACAGGAGCCCGTCACCCTGGACGACGGACGGTGTTTTCGTCCGTCATTTTCAAATCTGAACAATTTCTGAAATAGGCCTCGACAGCCCTGCCGATCTTTCTATTATATCGGTGCGGGGTGGAGCAGCCCGGTAGCTCGCGAGGCTCATAACCTCGAGGTCGCAGGTTCAAATCCTGTCCCCGCAACTTAGAAGACCGGTGTGAATCATCACGCCGGTCTTTTTTCCTGCGCTGGGCGACTTCTCCTGATTGACTTCGTTGCAGCATCCGAATCAGACTTCTACTTTGATTCGATCGACAAACGGCTGGATCCAAAATTGGCAGCGTTCGTCGTTCTTTGTTGGCTTGGAATCTTTTGGAATCCCTGATCGGTATCATCCTTTCACAAAAAATGGCGAGCCAATACGGTCAAAGCCTATCCTGAGACCTGGTCAAAGACACGATCTCATGTCTTCAGGAAAGCGCGCACAAAGTCATGAAGGCACAAAGATCGAAAATTTACGATCCTGCCGTTTTCTTTGTGTCTTCGTGCGACAATGTTCGTCCTGTCCAACAATGGGTTCCGGGAAAGGTTCATAAGTTAGTTTGAAAACGTAATGCCGGGGAAGTTTACGAGTGGCTTCGTGAAAATGGACTTGTCCGTCTGATGTTCCGGGCGTGCAGACTTTGATAGATTTGCGTTTTTGAAAATGTCACGGGAAAGACCGATGACGAAGCTAACTGATTACATAAAGACTGCCGAAGCTGCGGAGATCCTGGGAGTTGCCCAGAACACGCTGCGTAAGTGGGCGGAACGAGGCGACATACCAATGCACCGTAACCCGGCAAGTGGATATCGACTGTTTCGTCGCCGTGACCTTCAAGCGTTTTTGAAGAAGACTGCGAAGCCGGTTCAGCCACGAAAGCCGAGACAAAAACACAATGCCCCAACTTGAACATATCGAAGCCATCGAAAAACGCCTCTGGGGCGCGGCTGACACACTTCGCGCGAACTCAACCTACGCCAGCAACGAATACTTCCTGCCCGTGATGGGATTGTTGTTCCTGCGGCATGCCTACAGCTGCTACCTGAACGTGAAAGAAGAGATTGAAAAGAACCTCCCGACTCGCGGTGGCAAAACGCGGGCGCTGAAGAAAGAAGACTTCTCACAGAAATCGTCGATATTCCTCCATGACAAAGCCCGGTTCGATTACCTCGTCTCCCTGCCTGACAGCGCCGACCGAGCCAAGGCGATTGTCGAAGCGATGGAGTCGATTGAGGAAGACTACACCAGCCTTCGCGGCAGCCTGCCCAAATCGGAATACCAGGAACTGGACAACGACGTATTGGGGCAGTTGTTGCGAACGCAGAACCCGGATGAACTCAAAGAAGTCTCCGGAGACGTGTTTGGTCGGATCTACGAATATTTCCTGACCAAGTTCGCTGATCAAAAAGCGCACGATGGCGGCGAGTTCTTTACGCCCATCTCGCTGGTCTCGTTGATTGCACACGTACTCGACCCGGATCGCGGCACGGTACTCGATCCGGCTTGTGGAAGCGGCGGTATGTTCGTGCAAAGTGCGCGGATTGTTGAGGAGCATGGGCAGAGTCCCAGTGAGCGGCTGACGTTTCGCGGCCTTGAAAAAAACGCACCACCATTCGGCTGGCCCGCATGAACCTGGCCGTTCATGGACTGGAAGGCAATATTCAAAAAGCGATCACCTACTACGAAGATCCGCATGAACTGGTGGGCAAAGCCGACTACGTGATGGCCAATCCGCCGTTCAACGTTGACGAGATTGACGCGGACAAAGTCAAAACCGATCCTCGGCTGCCGTTCGGTCTGCCCGGTGTGAACAAAAAGGACAAAGTCTCCAACGGCAACTACGTCTGGATCAGTTACTTCTACAGTTACCTCAACGAAAAAGGCCGGGCCGGGTTCGTCATGTCGTCACAGGCCTCCAGTGCCGGGCGCGATGAAGCCAAAGTTCGTCAGAAGCTGATCGAGACGGGCGATGTCGATATCATGGTCGCCATTCGATCCAATTTCTTTTACACGCGAACCGTTCCCTGCGAATTGTGGTTTCTGAACCGGGACAAACCAAAGGCTCACAAGAACAAAGTCCTGATGATCGACGCACGGAACGTCTACACCAAAGTCACCCGCAAGATTTATGACTTCAGCCCGGAGCAGGAACAGAACCTGATGGCCATCGTCTGGCTGTATCGCGGCCAGCAGGAAAAGTTCCTGGAACTGGTCTCCGGATATTTGCGGGAAGTCATCGACGAAGGCCAGGCCTGTTTTGAGTACGAAACGGTTGATGACGGGGCGGTTCATCCATTGCCGGATTTTGAAGCGGCGATCTCCAAAGCGATCGGGTTGATTTCACCGTTCATCAAATCGTTTAAGGGCAAGCCCAAGACTCCTGCTTCCAACAACGGTTCTGCTCCAATCGAGATTCCAGCACCGTCGGAATCCCTAGCTGAACTGAAAAAGGAACTCAAACAATACGAGTCGGCAGCAAAAACCTTTCAACAAAATCTGGCTAAGGCATCCGACAAGTGGGAGGCGACTGAGGATTCGCCGTCCGCCCTGAGCAAACTAACCGACAAGTTTACAACGCTGGCCGAAGCGGGCCGCGACCTGGTTCGGGACAGCGATCTGATTTACAAACTGACCGCTCGCGTGATCGAAACTTGTGAAAACGCATGTGAAGCCAAAGATCATGATGACTGGAACAGTCGCGAAATCACCGCCGCGCGCAAATCCGCTGATGAAGCTCGGCAACTGGCCGTCGTTGCCTTGAAACAGGTGCGTTACTTCTGGCGACAAGCCCACTGGTTGGTTGACCGGTTCCCCGACGGCAAGCTAGTCGACGTAAAAGGCCTGGTCAGAAGCAAATGAAAGCGAACGACTGGAGCCTGACACCGGGACGCTACGTCAGCGTTGCGCCTGAGGAAGTCGACGAAGATTTTGACTTTGAGGAAGCGTTACGTGAAATCCACGTCGAACTGGAAGGCCTTAAATCCGAAGCGGTCACCTTGGCCAAAAGGATTAGAAGAACTTCGAGGAGTTGGGCGCATGAAATCGGACAAGGCGCTACTTGGCGAACTTTGCAGCCTTATCACGGATGGAAAGCACGGTGACTGTCAAAACGAAGTCGACTCGGGGTATTACTTCATCAGTTGCAAAGACGTTCGTGACGGGCGAATCCACTACAAAAACGCGCGCCAAATAACTCGCTCAGATTTCGCCGAAACGCATCGGCGAACCGATCTTACCGCGGGCGATGTGGTTTTGACGAATAGTGGAACAATCGGACGATTGGCCGTAGCGCCGAAAGACGACAAGACGACTCGAACCACGTTTCAAAAAAGTGTGGCAGTCCTCAAGCCAATTCGCGAAAAAATTACATCGAAATATCTCTACTACTGCCTTGCTTCAGAAAGGACGCGACTAATTAATTCAGCAGGTGGGGCTGCCCAAAAAAACCTGCTACTTGGTGAACTGCGTAGATTCGCAATTTCGGTGCCTTCGATCGAGATTCAGAATCGAATTGGAGAAGTTCTGTCTGCTTATGACGACTTGATCGAGAACAACCGTCGTCGGATCGAGTTGCTGGAGCTGTCGGCGCGGCTGCTCTACAAGGAGTGGTTCGTCCACCTCCGCTTCCCCGGCCACGAACACACCACCATCAAGAACGGCATACCCGACGGATGGGAACGTGTTCCACTGTCGGAAATGTGCGTTGATATACGTGACCAAGTCAATCCACAAGAGCTAGACGCTGAAACACCATACATCGGACTTGAGCACATCCCGCGCAGATCAATCACGCTCGGTGAATGGGGGCGGGCAGCTGACGTAAGCAGCAGTAAGTTTCGATATCAAGAAAGTGACATTTTATTCGGGAAAATCCGACCCTGTTTTCACAAGGTTGGAATCGCCCTCACGGGAGGGATTACGTCGTCTGATGCAATCGTGATTCGTTCTTCACCACTGTTGAATCGCAATTACCTACTTTGCCTTCTTTCAAGCGATCTTTTTGTTCAATTAGCGTCGAAAACTGTTCGGGAAGGATCGAAGATGCCTCGCGCCGACTGGAAGTTCTTGTTGAAATCAAATTTCCTTAATCCTGCCGGTAGCTAATCTCTCGATAATCTATCGACGTTTTGAGATAATCTATCGACCGCGCTGATTTTCACAGTCCCGTTGACCTTTCGATAATCTATCGACAAAACCGCAGAATCTATCGCAAGAATTTGAACGATTGAAAGCAACTGACGCAAATTCAGATCATGCGAATCTGATCGTGGTCACTCGTTAACCACCCGAAAAGCCGGGCTCATCAGTTTTTGTTCTGACCCCGCAATTCCGATTTGGTTGGCAACATCCGGCCACGTTCGGACTGAGGTTTTGACTGCGTTGATGATGGATTCGGCCTCTTGAATAGCAAGCCGAAAGTATTCCGCAACACTCATGGCCAATTCAAGGCTCAACGAATTGTCGACTTCTGAAATGTTCAAATGCAGCCCGTCGCCATGTGGACTCGGGTTGATGTCGTAAGCAGGTGAGAGCTTCCATCCATCGGCTTGCAGCAAAAAGCCGTGATTCCGCAAGTGATCGTCTGTATTGGACACGCATATCGAAAATACAATTCGCCGCCAAAGTTCGTGAAGATCAGACTCCACTTCGGCGCCGTGCTGCATCAAGAACTCAACCAGTTCCAGGTAGCTTGCTCCGTCGTGGTAACTTGTTCCATCGCCGTAACCCAACATCGTCATCGCGGAGGCAAAATGTCGGCGTTTCCTAACGCCATCAACGATGACACGGTCGAATCTCTTCGTCATAAACGTGTGATGTTGCCGACCGAATTTGGTAATTTGACTATCCGCGATTTCAATGCCTGCTTGTTTTGCCAGGCGATGGACCAACATTTCCCAGGCGCCAATGTCAATGTCATCTCCTCGGCTCGGAAATTTTGCAATCCACAGTTGGTCCTGTTCGTCGCACACTCCGGCCTTCGGACGCGCACCGCCAATTGAGGAGCCAGGGGCCATCAACAGATTGAGCCATTCGCGCAAATTGGGATCATTATCTGAATCGTCGGACTGAATTTGCCAAGCAGCGTTCTCAAGTTCTCGTAGTCTTGCCCATGGAGGTGCATTCATGCCGTCTTTGTTCGACAAGAATTCGGCGTCTATTGACTCTTTGAATCGCAATCCACCCATCCTTTGTTGGTCGTGGACACCTAACAAAAAGTCGGATTCAAGAAGCCGTCGCGGCTCTGTGTCGTGTTGGCGAGCGGCAACGGCTTCTCGACGTTCCATTAACAGTCGTCCCCAACGATCCGGACTGGAATCCAGGAAGAGGCCGAAATTTGGGCGATTGTTATCGTTTAGATATTGCGGACCTTCATATAGTAATAGGTTAGGATCAAGTGACATTGCGTGATCGCTTGCCAGCCAGTCGGGATCATATTCGAACGAAAATGTCTCGGCACCGCGTACTTGATTCGCGCGCAACAAACCCATTCGCTGAACTTCGCCCAGCTCTTGCCAATCTCCGAAGACGTGTATTTCCCTGCTCATTTGCTTATTTAGGCAAAGCTTTTTTCCTGGGTGCGCGTTTTCGTGGCTTGCTTAGACGCGCATCTACGAGCTTGCGTCCAAGTTCATCATCCTTTGCAAGTTCAAGAAAGTCTTCTTCCAAGCCGAGCACTATCAATACGCGAAAGACTGTCGCCAACGAAGTGCTTGGTGTGCCTTTCTCCAAAAGGTAAAGTGTGTTTCGGCTAATCCCAGCGCGTTCAGCTACTTTGGCGGCTGAGAGTTTGCGGCGCAATCGAGCGAGACGCAGGTTTTCACCGGCGCTTTTGAGAATTCGCTTATGTTTGGGCAGAAACGCCTTTGTTTCTCTCATCGTAATGTACTATAAGTTGATCAGGAAATGCCTTTATTGTTCAGTTTATAGTATGTTATCGGATCTTGGAAGCAAGTGAAATTAGCCAAGAAAACGATAAAAACCACTGAAAGCCAGAAAAACCTGGTGAAAACGATGATTGGAAGTTACTCAGAAGATCAACTTGTCCAGCAAACGATGGCTGACTACTTGGAAACCCAGCTCGGGTGGCGGTCGGTATATTCCTACAACCAGGAAGATTTTGGGCCAAATAGTCTTTTAGGTCGTAGCACAGATCGCGAGGTTGTTCTTAAACGAACACTGCGCGAAAAGCTTGTTGATTATAATCCAGGCCTACCGGACGAAGCGTATGACGATGCCGTTCGACAGTTAACGTCGATGGAGGCTTCTGGAACGATCGAGTCGATCAATCGTGACAATTGACGGTTTACAGGCCGGCAGGAATGCGATCTGCTTTTTCGCGCTGACCGCAATTTCCAGCGACGACTGCGCCCAGGTGAGCAGCTTTCGACGATCGTTGAGTACGCTTTCGGGAACTTCGTGATAGTTCATCTTGCCGAATTTGGCAGCTCCCAGTTTCTCAAATTTGGCTGCAACGGTCTCATCGGTTTTCTAGTAGGGTGTGCCGGCGGAATTGACCAGCGCAAACATTCTGCCGGAACAGAAGATTCCTACGCCGCCGAACATCTTTCTTTGTGTGACGTCGCCGAGTTCCGAAAGCCCGGCAACGAAATCATCAGCGGCTCACATGTGCGACCAGTTTGTCATAAGCAGCTTCGATAGACGCAATAGCGGTGGAGAAACTTCCCGCGTCGTCTGATTCTTCGAATTCCAGCTTTTCAGAGGACGCTGACGCGGCCATGGCGCCGACAGCCGCGAAACTCGATTTCAACGAATGACCGCTGCGGCGGGCAGTGCCCCAGTCACTTTCGGCAATTGCCGTTTTCGCGCTGGAAATGATGTTCGGTGCGTCCTCGATGCAGGTGGTCAGCAAAAGGTCCGCAAGTTCGACGTCGCCGGCCGTCGTTTCCAAAGCTGATTCACGGTCCAGGACCGGAGCGTCGTCCGGTGGCGTATGGGATGCAGGTTCGCTCATGTCTTTGTCACTGCCTGATTGGGGTTTCGTTGGTTGAGACTCACGTCTTCGTTGGTTGAGGCAATTGATCAAAGAGAAGAGTCGTTCGGCAATCGTGTGGCGTTGGCATCCTGCCGACGCGTGATCATGGCAGGATTTGATCGTCGGCAGGATGCCAACCATACGTTTCCGAATTCTAGCGTGACTGAATCGGATTGCCAAATTTCGATCGGTTGAGCTAGTCGAGTTCGCCGATTGTAAATTTTCAAGCCGCTGACCGGTATCCCGGAAACGTAATTGTTCCCGCCTGATTCGTTCATTTCGGTTAGAGCCACAATCGCGTCGTTGATCGAGGTTCCTCCAACGCCGTTCGTCATTTTTCCGTCCATCGATTGAGTGAGTTTCTTTTGCGGCAGTATAGCAGCTTCGACGGAATAGCAGTTGCGACAGAACTGCATCTACGACCGTGGCAGTTCCGGATGCCAAACGCAAACGGAGAACCGGCTTTGACATGAAACATCCCAATGGCCATAATCGTGCCAACTGGAATTCTTCGAAATCAACCTCGCAATCAAGAGGTTTCTTTTGAATGGTTCCCGACTGATGTTTCCACTCGCGCATCCGCGACGAATTCATCTTTCCGCCCCGCCCGAATTTTTCGGGCTGCATTGACTTTCTGATGGGAACCAACTTGATGATTGATGATTTCGCGAGAGCTTCATTTTCGGAGGAGCTGTTTGTAATCCTGGTCGAATGCGAAAAACGGCTCGGCCACGAATTCAAAGACAAACAGCTGCTCTATGAATCGATAACACATGCCTCCGTTTCCGACACGCGGCTGCTTTCCTACGAGCGTCTTGAGTTTCTCGGCGATTCGATTCTCGGGTTCATCGTCTGCGAATATTTGTTTGACCGGTTTCCGGATTGGCTAGAGGGCGACCTGACCAAAGTAAAGTCGGCGGTTGTGAGCCGGAAGACGTGCTCGGTGATCGGGATGCAGCTCCAGCTAGTCGATTTTTTGATCGTTGGCAAAGGCGTTGGCGGCGGCGGTTCGATGCCCGATTCCCTGCTGGCCAATGCGTTCGAGTCGATTGTCGGAGCGATTTATCTGGATGGCGGAATGACCGCTGCGAAAAAGTTTCTGCTGCCGTTCGTCAAGGATCAGGTTGACGCCGCTGTTGCCGGTCAGCTGAGCAGCAACTACAAATCCGAGCTTCAACAGTTTTCGCAGAAGCGGTTCGGGTCACCGCCCAATTATCGCCTGCAGGGTAACAGCGGACCGGATCACGACAAGTCGTTTATGGTTTCAGCCGTGATTGGAAAACGACAGTTTCCTGCCGCGTGGGGCAAGAACAAGAAGCAGGCAGAACAACGTGCGGCCGCCAATGCACTTGCCGAAATCAACGACGAGGCCCCGCCGTATCCATCCGAAAACACGAGAGGGGATGAAGAAGAGTAGAATGACAGACCAGCGATACGATTGAAACGGCTTTTGTGAGTTGAATTCCCACACCTTTATTTTTCTGCCATAAATCTTTCTGCCAGGCAAATCCCTGTTTTTGAAGCTTTGAGATGACCTGGCAACCAGAGACAGATCAACCAGATCCAAACGTGTGTTTGCCCGGACGTGTAAGAAACCGTATCCGGTTACTGGCGATCTTGCTTCCCATGACATGTTTTTTTGATGTCTGCGGCAATAAACCATCAGTCGAGTTAACGGTCGGGCCGATTCCAATACAAACGGTTGAGTACACCGCTATTGATTCTTCGCCAACAGGCAATTCTTCCGGGGCGAAGCGGGTTAGTCCTGGATCATTTATCGACCCTGAAACTCTATTGATCGGATTCTGTGTAAATGCAGTTTTGTTGGCTGGCTGCGCCCGGTTGATCATGAGTAGCAATCAATGAACAGGCGTTTAGTTTCCGTTCTTCATCGCATCCGCAATTAAAAACGCAATCTCCATCGCCTGATCGTAATTCAAACGCGGATCGACCGAGCTCTTATACGCTTTCTTCAAATCCGGTTCGGAAACACGGCTGACTCCACCGACGCATTCGGTCACGTTATCGCCGGTCAATTCCAGATGCACGCCGCCGAGAATCGAGCCGCACTTGCGATGGATGTCAAACGCTTCTTCCAGTTCCGCCGAGATGTCGACAAAGTTGCGTGTTTTCACACCCTCGTCTGTCGTGTAAGTGTTGCCGTGCATCGGGTCGGAGCACCACAGCACCGGAAGTTTCGCTGACTCAATCGCACCGATTAAACCGGGCAGCACACCGCCGATTTCTTTTGTGCCAAATCGGTGGATCAAAGTAATCCGACCTCGTTCGTCCCGTGGATTCAGATAGCGGATGAGTTCGATCAGCTCGTGCGGATCGGATTTCGGCCCGACTTTGATTCCGATTGGATTGCTGATCCCGCGAAAGTACTCGACGTGCGCGCCGTTGATGTCCCGCGTTCGGTAACCGAGCCAGGGAAGGTGTGTGCTGAGGTTGTACCAGCCTTCGCGACGAGGCACGCGGCGTGTTTGAGCTTCCTCATAGCTGAGGTGCAAACCCTCGTGAGACGTGTAAACATTGACGCCATGCGATTCCTGAATCGATGAACCGAGAACGGCTTCCATAAACTTGAGCGAGTTGGTAATCGAATCGACCATTTCGCGATACTGTTTGTATTGTGACGAATCGGACGCGAACTCGAGGTCCCAGTTTTCCGGGTGATGCATGTCGGCGAATCCGCCAGCGCTCAGGCCGCGGATAAAGTTCAACGTCAACGCAGCGCGTTCATATCCTCGCAGCAATAACTCAGGATCGGGACGACGGTCGGCTTCGGTAAATCCGCTGCGATTGACGATGTCTCCGCGATAAACATCGAGAGTAACACCATCGCGCGTCTCGGTATCTGCTGAGCGGGGTTTGGCGTACTGTCCCGCGATTCGACCGACGCGGATCACACGCTTCATCGATCCGTAGATCAGCACGAAGCTCATCTGCATCAGCACTTTCAGATTGCGCACGATCGTTTCGTTGCGGCAATCATCAAGGCTTTCGCTACAGTCACCAGCCTGCAACAAAAAAGCGCGCCCTTCGGCCGCATCAGCCAGCGATTCCTTCAAGTCCTCGATTTCCCAGCTGGTCACCAATGGCGGTAGGCTGGCGAGGCGTGAAAGGGAATCGGAAAATGCCACAGCATCCGGATAGCCGGGTTGTTGAGCGGCAATTCGTTTCCGCCAGGAATCAGGCTTCCAGGTCTCGTTGTCAGGTTCGGTGGTCATCGTTCGCCAGTTTCCGCAGGTCAGCGCAAATGTGTAAATGTTCTTATTGTGTGACGAGTATTGTAGTCGGCATTTGTGAATCGCCCACAGCTGTATATCTGTATTCGACGCGGGTGGTCAAAGCGCCGTCGCGATCAAGGCAGTGGCATGATGTTCGCTGTTGCCAACGAGTATGTCATCGTGCGATGTTGCGATGGCGGATTCGTGCCGAGTGAATTCACGAAAAGGCAAGCGATGCAACGATGAACAGGATGATCCGCCCGGCTTGGCTGAGGCAAGTGAACTAGGCCTCGACCGGGTTCATCGCGCCGAATTCAAAATCGAGAACGCTGTGACCGGGGATGCCGTAGAGTCGTGCGATCCAGTCGCGAACAGCCAGGTCGATCAGTTGCCCCTCGCGCTCGAGGCGGGTATGGGGGATCACAAGCGACCGGTTGACTACGAACTCGTGTCCGTTGAAGAGCCGGATTTTCATCCGGTTTGGCTCAGCAGGATCGATTGCAATTGGGATGCAGACGATATCGCGTCCTTCATGTTGAATGTAGCAGTTAAGCAGCAACACACTTTTTTCAGGTAACGGTTCGTTTTCTTCAACGCGTTGTATGCCAAGTTCGAATTGCCCGGTGCTGTCGCGAGTCACACTCCTGACTGCTCCGGAAATCTCCTCGTCCTGAAAAACAACCATTACCGGCTTGTTGTAGGGCATTACAATCAAAGACAGCCCGACAACTTTGAGCCCGCCAATCGATTGATCAGAAATTTCCGCATCGAACTCCGAACCGTCAATCTTGATTCGACATGGCTGGTTCCCGCTGTTCAATCTCATGAATCGACGCCGATTTGATTTCATGGTTGTCGTGATTTTCAGCCGAAGGAAGTACGCCCTGCTTGCCGAGCGGGACGTTGCGCTCGATCCGGAATGTTTGTTGATTTGACTCTCTCCTACATTCGTCATCATCAATTTCGGAACAATCACGGTGTCGCCTTAGTGCGATGCACTGGACCAACACAACTGGAAACTTCGGACGCGTCCCGTTCTGCTCCCCGGGAAACTGTATCTTCCAGGTCGTTAGCGTTTTCATTCGGTTTTTGGATCGGACTCTCCAGGTGGATGAGTGCACATAGACCTTGCCGCCACCTTCGAACGCTATCCAGCCGTTTCAATCGCTCGGTCCGGCACAGATTGACTTGCTGACATTTGTCTCGTTTTGACTTGCTGACATTTGTCTCGTTGTCACTGCATCAACATGTAGACGACAGCCAGGACTGGTCCGAAGAGTTTGCTGAGCAACCCGATCAGCACAACATTGCGGCTCTCAGCCGGATTCCGGTCGGCAAGCAGATATCCGATTCCGAAGATTGCAACCAGCACGCCCACCAGTTGCCTAGCCACCTTCGGAAAATGGTCCGGGTTCAGCAGGCGGAACCAACGAGTCACCTTCAGGCGGCGAATCAGTTTCGGGCGTGTCGAACGGCGATATGGAATCCGGGTTCGGATCAATGGTTCCATTGGTGGATGTGTCATCGGATTCCAGGTCAATAACCGGATCGCCCGGTTCCCGTTTTATCCCTTCGAAGCTGAATGTAATCGAAATGTTGTCTCCAACTGCGGCGAGCATTTTTTCCATACCGAATTCGCTGCGTTTAATTGTGAACTTTGCAAAGTAACCGGCGCGAGTTTTTCCGAACGGTCCCTGTCCCATGCCAACCATCTGCATAGGAATCGTGATTTCTTTGGTCGTGCCGAGCATCGTGATGTTGCCGGTCACATTGTAGGTTTCGTCCACCTGATCGATTCGAATTGACTCGAACGTAATGTCAGGGAATTGAACGACGTCGAAGAAATCGACGCTGCGGAGGTGTTCGTCGCGCTCACTGCTATTCGTATTGATGCCGGACGACTCGATTATGAAAACGAATCTGGACGGTGCTGTTCCGTCGAGGTCGAATTCGCCCGAGACCCGGTCAAAACGACCGTAGGTATAGCTGAGATTGAAATGGCTGACCGCGAACACGAGCGACGTGTGCGCGTTGTCGATCCGATAATTGTCCAGCGCGTCAATCTGTGCGTTGTTCGCTCCGCTGTTCAAATCGAATTCCTGTGCCATGGATTGCACCGGGGCAAACATCGATCCCGACAAAACAGCGATCACAACGAAAGCGTTCTCAAGCGAATGCCGGATCGAAATTCGAATCGCGTGTGACATCGTGAGCATGTCGGACTCCCTGAACTCGCAGAAATTCAATGAATAAGTTGTTGCCGGACCTGATCTCATAGCAACTTGCGTCCGGTCGTTCAATGCCGTTTTACGAACTGAAAACTGCGAGTACGCTTAAGCAAACGACGACAATCACGGCAGGCGAGCGCGTTGTTCCAGAAAGCTTTGGATCGGAAATCAGCCGCATTGGCGAGCGCCGCGTTTTTTATGGTTACCGTCTCTCATGTCAATCCAGCTAACCCGGTGATCCAGCTGAAACAACGCGGGAGATCCAAATTTGAACGTCTGACCAGGTGAAACGGGAATTCCGCGCGGTGTAGCGCGCGGGTATAGTAGTGCGAATGTCGCCGAGACCGAGTGTGATGAAACGTGCCGGCGATTTTGATTGCAGAAAACAAATCCTCTTTTGGAGAACAACTTATGCTCTCGCGATTCGCGCTGACGATTGCGGTCGTCTTTCTGGCTCAGTTCCACCACACATTGATACTTGATGCTGCCCCCTGGATTCCTCAAACCGAAATCGAGGAATTAAACGCAAAGGCAGCGGCCGAGCATGAAACACCGGGCGCTACTGTCGCCACTGACTTTGCTGGAGCGGGCGAATCAAAACGCCTGACCCCGGAACTGCTTTGGGAAATGGGCCGTCTCGGGACAGGCACGGTTTCGCCTAACGGCCGGGTTCTGGCTTACACGGTCAGACATTATGACGTCGCGGAAAACAAAGGCAGTTCGTCTTTGCATGTCGCCTCTCTGACTGCCGATACGGATCAAACAACGCTCGAAGGCTGGGACTCGATCAGCGACGTTCAATGGGTCGTACTCAATGGCGAGAATGTTCTGATGTTTGTGGGAAAACAGGCTGAGGAAGAAGAAGGCGACGACAATGCAGAGGTTGAAGCGGAAGATCCGAGTGACGATGAAGAAGAGAGTGATGAAGAAGAGAGTGATGAAGAAGAGAGTGATGAAGACGAAGACGCTCCGCAGGTTTGGTCGGTCGACATTGCCACAAAAGAGGTAACACAGCTGACTGAAATCGAAGACGGCGTTGCGAACCTGAAAGTGTCTCCGACTGGAAACCACATCGTTTTTACCGCCGACGTCAAACTCGATGACGAAGTGACGGACATCTACGAAGATCTTCCGGAAGCCGAGGCACGAATCATTGACGGGTTGATGTACCGGCACTGGAACGCATGGCATGATTACAAATACTCGCACCTGCACGTTGCCGCGCTGGATGAGAACGGCATGATGACGGGCGAGGCGACTGACCTGATGGAGGGTGTTCGAGCCGATACGCCGGTTCCTCCGTTTGGCGGATCCGAGCAATTCAACTGGTCTCCTGACGGAACTGAAATTGCATTCACAATGAAGGATGTTGAAGACTGGGCCGAGTCAACCGACAGCGACGTATTCACGGTTGCGATCGATGGCAGCTCGAAACCAAAAAACGTAACGGAGGGCCAGAAGGGCTACGACAACAATCCGGTCTATTCGCCGGATGGAAAGTATCTTTCCTACCAGTCGATGCAGCAGCCAACGTTTGAAGCGGATCGCAACCGGATCATGTTGATCGATCGCGAAACCGGTTCAACCCGCGAGATGACCGAGGGTCTTGATCAGACGACTCACGATCCGACCTGGTCGCCTGATTCGCAGTCGATCATGTTTTCATCCGAGCAAAAAGGAACCAATCAGCTGTTCACCGTTTCAGTTGATGCGCCCGGAGCGAAACAGATTAGCGAAGGCCGGTACAACTGGTCCCTTATCGAAATCCTGCCCGACGGGAAGTCGGCACTCGTTTCGAAGATGAGTATGTTGCGTCCGAAAGAACTGTCGGTGATTCAGCTGGATGATGGAACCGAAAAGGTAGTGACTCATATCAACGACGAAATCTACTCCGGTCTTGAGCTGCCAGCAATCGAAGAGCGCTGGGTGGATGCAACGGACGGGAAAAAGATTCACTGCTGGGTGATTCTGCCTCCTGATTTTGATGCGACTGCGGACAAGCAGTGGCCGATGCTGACGTATTTTCAGGGCGGGCCTCAGGGCCAGATCGGTCAGTGGTTTTCCTTCCGCTGGAATTTCCACATGATGGCTTCAAAAGGCTACGTCGTCGTTGCACCCAACCGCCGCGGACTGCCCGGATTCGGACGGGAATGGAATGATCAAATCAGTGGAGACTGGGGCGGACAGGCAATGCAGGATCTTCTAAGCGCGACCGATGCGATGACCGCTGAACCTTATATCGACAAAGATCGAGTCGGCGGAATTGGCGCGAGTTTCGGTGGGTACACAGCCTATTGGATGATGGGTAATCACGAAGACCGCTTCTCCGCGATGATTTCGCATTGCGGCGTCTACAATCTGGAATCGATGTACGGATCAACCGAGGAACTGTTCTTTGTGAACTGGGATCTCGGTGGCCCCTACTGGAACAGTGCTGAGGTGCAGCGGAAGTACGCACAGTTCTCCCCGCACAAATTTGCGCGGGGCTGGTCAACGCCACTGCTGGTGATCCATGGCGAAAAGGACTTTCGTGTGCCGGTGACTCAGGGAATGGAGGCCTTCACAGCGGCTCAGGTGCAGGACGTGCCATCGCGGTTCCTGTACTTTCCCAACGAAGGGCACTGGGTCATGTCGCCGCAGAATTCGATTGTCTGGTTCCGTGTCTTTTTTGACTGGCTCGATACACACCTCGCGGAGTAGCCGTCGCCGCAATTTGACCGTGGCAATGTAAAAAACAGCCACAGCGTAGAGCGCTGTGGCTGTTGTTAATCGCGTTTTGATGTAGAGCCTAGGTCGCTTTTTTGACCAGGCTGATCACAAACAGCAACAGTACGGCTCCGAGCGTTCCGCCGAGGATCGCGTCCAGCCAGGTGTTATTGAACAGACTGAGTGAACCGAACAGAAAGCTGAAAATTGCCGAACCGATAATGCCGACGATGATGTTGCCAACGAGGCCGAATCCACGACCCTTCATGATCTGGCCTGCGAGGAATCCGGCAATCGCGCCGATCACGCAGGCGATCAGAATAGGAACGATGAGATCGCCAGCGGCTTCAGCAACATTGTCTTGCGCGATCATTCCGGATAAATATTGAAACATGTGAATGGTCCTTTCAAAGGGAGAGACGTGGCTTTGCCACATTGGTTGCGCCGGAATCAGATTAACCGGAGAATAGGAGGTTGAGTAGTCGTTGTCTTGAACTACCTGGATATTTTCAAGTCTTTGTGCTTTGCAGGCAACCTGCCAAAACTCGAAAATCGGGTGGCGCAAATTAATTCGACACAAAATAGGGGAATTTTGAGGATACGCCTCGTTGGGGTAGTTCAAGAATCGCCGGATCATATCAACATGACACTCACAAAACCCAAGGCCATGATGCTGTTACTCAAATGCAAAGGCGACGAGATCTGGTCTGAACCGGTCTGTCGTCGGGAAGGGATTCCGGAAATCTGGATCGAGGAGCTGAAGGACGGATTTGAATCAGGATTTGACAGCGATCGTAATACGATCTACGAATCAGGCCGTATGGTCAATCAATTTGGCGGTGTTCAGGACTTGCATCTTGCTTATAAACTTGCTGAGTTCATCGGGATCGATTGGAAGCAGGTAACTGCAACGGCGATCGGGCGAGCGGCAGAGGTTCACGCGCTGAAAGATGCACTCGATGAGGTTTAGAGGTCCTGAGTCGCGGTCCGGGCTTGCGTCCTGTTTTGGCGCATGGGCAAGTTGAAGTTTAGGTTTTTTTTAGTAATAAGTTTAAGTTGAATTGCGGGGCATGTATGACGGACAAGAGATGTTGTCGATGGGGCATCATGAGTACAGCTCAGATTGCCAAAAAGAACTGGCAGGCGATCAAGCTGGCAGGTAACGGCATTGTTGCAGCAGTAGCCAGTCGCAGTTTGGAGAAGGCGGAATCGTTTATTGAATCCTGCCAGCAAACGGTTCCCTTTGACAACCGACCGCGAGCTTTCGAGTCATACGATGCGTTGATCGATGATTCTGAAATTGATGCAGTCTATGTTCCGCTGCCGACCGCGATGCGCAAAGATCTGGTCATTCGCAGTGCTCGCGCAGGCAAGCATGTTTTGTGCGAAAAACCGTGTGCCGTTTCCGCGAGCGATCTGGATGAGATGATTGCCGCGTGTGCTGAAAACAATGCTCAGTTCAGTTTTCTTGCGCCGGATGATTTCAGAACCGGGAACATCCGGACCGACAGCCGAATGGAGCCTTACGGGTGCCCGGGAGATCTGGGCTGGTACACCGCGCGGCTGGCAATCTGGGTGATGAAGGGACAGGTGCCCGTTTCCGTTTCAGCACGGATGTTGTCGTCGCTGAAACGCGCTGACAGCCCGTCTGTAGTTCCGATGGAGTTCTCTGCCGACCTGCAGTTTGCCGGGGGTATTTCGGCAACATTCTACAACAGCTTTGAAACCTGGCACCGGCAATGGGCCAGCATCAGCGGAACGAAGGGACACATCCATCTTCGCGATTTCGTGCTTCCGTTTGCAAACAGTGAAAACGAAACGCCCGCCATTTCTTTTCGAGTGACTAAATCGGAATTCGCCGAAAACGGATGCAACTTCAAAATGCACGAGAACGCGGTTGATGAAAACATTGAAGAACATGCCGACTCACTCGATTCAGCGCAGGAGGTCAATTTGTTCCGGCGTTTCGGTGACATCGTAAATTCCGGAAAGATCGAGCCAGCCTGGCCCGAGTGGTCGTGCAAGACTCAAAGAGTGCTCGACGCCTGCTGGGAATCGGCACAGAACGACGGCGCGCGTGAAAGTCAATCAGGACGCTGAACGTTGCCTCGCTCGTGTTTAGAAACTCAGATATCCGCACAGATGTCGGATTGCTCAATCGTCGTTTTGAGCTTTCAAATCGCGACAAAAAGGTTGACTTGTGCTAGCTGCGTTAAGCGAACAATCGATTGGGCTAACTATAACGCTGTCCGAATGTTGCGAGCGATAATCGACTCCCTTAATCGTCTAACAGGGGGGATATTCCTCACAACTGTCCTGTGAAACAGCGATTGGGTCGTAAATTTCTCTTGCTACCCCTCGAGAATGTCGATTAATAAACCTGGGTAATCCGTCCGGTAAACTGCGGAACAGTTTCAGGTTTCGGGCGGTTGAGGTCACGCCGGATTCGGCGGCGACGTTTTGGCTGCTAACAAAATCGGTGTGACTTATCCAAATTGCCAGGGGAGGCATACCGATGAAGCAAGGTCTATACAAATCTGTTCTTGTAGTGTTTTTCGCTCTCATTGCATGTCCAGTCGCGTCGGCCCAAGTCGGAATCGACACGGACATCTGGACGTGGACTGAATCCGCTGATCATCATCAATCGATCGTGGAAATTCAGTCGGGCGTGGGGACTGGAACAGGTGTCATCATATCCGTGGACACGGACAAGGCCATCAAAGATGGTTTCGAAGGTTATTGTCTGACTGCCTGGCACGTTGTTCAGGAAGACAATAACGAGGGCAAGATTCGCGTCCGGTTTGCCAACGGCCGCAAGTCAAAGGGTTGTCGTGTTGCTCAATACGACGAAGCCAGGGATGTTGCTCTGATCTGGGTCTGGGTTCCCGATGACGTCAAGCCTGCGACTTTGGCGACGCGTTCGATTGAGGGTGGCGATGCTCTCGAGCTTGTCGGACTTGGTGGCGGTTCGACGCTGGATAGAATGCGTCATTTTTCCGCGACCGCGTCTCCGCCGTCGAGTGGCGAGAAAATTTTTGCAGACGTTCCGCTTCTTCCCGGCGATTCGGGCGGTCCTGTTTTCAACTCGGATCATGAAGTGGTCGGGATTATTTCCGGCGGCTGGTTCTGGTACGACAGTGGCGTGACGACCGAGTCAGGTTCGGAGATCAAAACAACCTGGCCGGCAAGGGCAAGCAATGTCGGACCAATCCAGAGTTTGTTGGATAAGGTCTACGGCACGGATATCGCGGATGCCGGGATGACGCTGGACCGTTAGGTCCGATTGCTACCTCGGTTCGTCAAACCGCGCACAAAGTCATGGAAGCACATGAACGTAAAGTCTGAAGTTCCCGGGCAGTTCCCGGTGTCCATGTGTTTCGCGACTTCTGCCTGGCCTGCGACGAGTCCGGTTCCCGGTTGACGATCGGAATTCGACACGCCACAATTCTGTTTGAAAAAATTGTGCGTCGAATCACGGCTCGACTGCGGGGGCCGTATCTGGCCTGGATCTGAATCAAGAGATCATTCCCGGGCCCGGATCGGCGTTCGTTCCAATCAAGCGGGATGAACATGAATCCAACTGTTAGAGTGGAAATTCTTCGCGCGGCATGTTGTGTCGCTGGGGCTGACAGCGTCGCCAATGACGCCGAGCGTGTGTTGTTACAAAAGCTGGCTGATGATGTCGGCGTGGGCAAGGCATCATTCGATGCGATGGTCGAACGCGGCGAGAACGATCAGGTACGTGAATCCGTACGCAACGCAACGTTACTCCAACCAAATGGCCGGCCAACAAATGATGGCCGGCCAGCTGAACGCGGCAGGTCGGATCCCGGTTGTTCCTGGACTGCGGTCCTCTGAAACTGCGACATATAATGCACCTGTGCTACCTGGAATACAATCCACGGTTCCGTCAATTCCAAACGTGAGCACGTTGACTGGTGCGGAAATGAATGACGGTCCGGTTGTACCGGCAGCCGGCTCGATTTTTGAGCCGATGGATCGTGCTGCCGAACAGAACACGCCGCTGGAGACCAGAATTGAAACGACTCATCCGGCAGAAACAGTGATGCCCGACTCCGACATTCAGTTCGATTTGGAGCCGGAGATTGAGACCGAGCCGTCTGATGTAGATTTGTTTGATACCGGGACGCCTGAAATTGACGCTCCTGCCAACGGCGGAAATACAACGGATGCCCCGTTCGGGATTTTCGAAGAAGGCTCGACTGAAGCTCCGGTTGTTGACGCGACCGACGAAACTGTTGATTGATTCAGGATCAAGAAATTGACTCCGAAACTAGAACTCAGCCCGCCGATCGAAGATTGGCGGGCTGTTTCGCAGGCGTCATTCCTTTTTTTCAACCTAGGTTGTTTTTGACTTTTGGCTGTTCCCATTTCAAGTCTGCTCGCTTGAGATAGTTCAGTCGCTCGAAATGTGCAAAGAACTTTCCTCCATTGCGAGTTGCCCGTCAAACCGGCACTGAATTCCGATGTCGTCGCCCGAAAACCAGGAATCCCTGGGAATTCATCGAAGAACTACAGTGCGATATCGATAGGTTTTTCAAAATTCTCCGAGGATAAACACCGGCCGGAAAATCCGACACGGAGGTCCCACCGTACTGCTACGAAGTTATTTTTGTAGAATGTCAACAAGACAACTACTTCATATTGAGAATATAGCCCAAGGAATCCAAATGATACGTTACTTCATTATGTTTTGCTCCGCAGTGTTGTTTGCCGTTTCCGGATCGCCGGAGTTTCTTGGTGCGCAGGTGACGGACGCGCCGAAGCATGAGATTCAGGAACCGGACGAGGAAATCACTCTGGATACGGGCCTGGACACGTCTGCCTTTGACAGAGAAATACGACCTCAGGACGACTTGTTCAAGTTCGTCAATGGAACGTGGCTGAGAACGACGGAGATTCCGTCGGACAAGTCAAACTACGGGTCGTTCGTTCGGCTCGCGGATCTTTCGCAGATGCGAATCCGCAAGATCGTAGACGAGCTTTCAGCAAAGCAAAGTGCTGCGGGATCGGTCGAACAGAAAATTGGCGATATGTACAGCTCCTTCATGAACATAGAACGTGCCAACGAACTGGGCATGTCCCCGATTGAAGAAAGATTGAGCGGAATCAAAGGGTTGAAGACACACGCTGATGTTTTTCGTGCCCTGGGCGAGTTGCAGATTTATGGGATCGACTCGCCGGTCGGAATCTACATTGACCAGAATCCCAAAGATTCGTCGAAGTACATGATCTATCTCCGCCAGGATGGAATCAGCTTACCGGATCGCTCGTTCTATCTCGACGATGCAGAAAAGTTCACCGGTGCGAGACAGAGCCTCAGAGAATACGTAGTGCGGCTGTATGAGATTGCGTCCATCGAAGACGGAGAGCCTGCGGCCGAAAAGATTCTTGCCTTTGAGACGAAACTGGCAGAAATCAACATGGCACGTGAGGAGTTGCGGAATCCGGATTTGACAACCAACAAGTTCACTCGCGATGAGTTGGCGACACATACGCCTGATCTCGACTGGGATGCCTATTTCGGTGCCGCGCGATTGGCTGATTTCACTGAGCTGAATGTTGACACGACGGACTACTTTGCCGCGTTGGATGTACTGATCAGGGAAACGCCGGTGGAGGACTGGGTGCAGTATCTTCAGTTCAAGATGCTGAACAAAGCCGCGCCTTATCTGTCGGAGCCTTTTGTAAATGCTCATTTTGAGTTTCACTTCAAGGCATTGGCCGGAGTCGAAAAGAACCGCGATCGCTGGAAACGTGCGGTCGAGGCTACCGAAGGCGTGCTTGGCGAGGCGGTCGGGAAGATCTATGTCGAACGGCATTTTCCGGCGGAACACAAGGCGCTGTTAAACACGCTGGTTGCCGATTTGATTTCAGCATTCGGCCAGAGTGTTGACGAACTGGAATGGATGACGGACGAAACCAAGATTCGTGCGAAAGACAAACTTTCGAAAATCAAAGTGAAAATCGGTTATCCGGACGAGTGGCGGGATTACGCAGCGCTAGAGGTTGTGGCCGATGACTGTTTCGGAAACATGACGCGGGCTGCCGAGTTTGAGTACTACCGCGTAACGAGTCGTTTGAACGATCCGGTGGACAGGGTCGAATGGGGCATGACGCCTCAAACCGTCAATGCCTACTACAACGGTTCATTGAATGAAATCGTTTTCCCGGCATCGATTCTCCAACCTCCGTTTTACCACCCCGACGCGCCGGCTCCGTTGAACTATGGCGGAATTGGTGCGGTGATCGGACATGAGATCAGCCATGCGTTTGATGACCAGGGAAGCAAGTACAACGGGGACGGCAACAAGGTGAACTGGTGGTCCGACACGGATCGCGCTGCATTTGACGCATTGGGCGAGAGGTTGAAAGCCCAGTTCGATTCCTATGAAGCGTTGCCCGGACAGTTCGTTAAAGGTGACCGTACGCTGGGTGAAAATATCGGTGACCTTTCGGGGCTGGCGATCGCCTATAAAGCGATGAAGATCGCTGATTTGCAGACCGCCCGGGAAGATCTATATGGATTCACCGAGGACCAGTTGTTCTTTGTTGGCTGGAGCCGGGTCTGGCAGCGGAAATACACCGACGACGAGATGCTGAACCGGTTGGAAACGGATCCTCATTCACCGTCACAGTTTCGAGCTAACGGTCCGGTCAGCAATATTGATGCATTCCATGATGCGTTCAATTTGAAGGAAGGCGATTTGCTCTGGGTTCCTGAATCGGAACGGATCAAGATCTGGTAAATGTTTGAACAGCGAAATTGAGTGAGCGTCAGTCGATTCGGCTGACGCTCATTTTTGTTTCGCCTTTTCCTGATGGGCCGATTTCCTGAGCAAGATATCCTGGATTGACCGGGGCTGGCTTGCGTTTCGAGTTATCTGAGCATTGTTACATCTGTGAAGTGGACCCCAATATTTGGACCACGTGCTAAGATGGAAACGAGTGGTTTTGCTTGGTAAAACACGACTGAGATGATCAGTACATTTACCAAGGAATCAACATGACCAGGAAGCGTCGCAAGTTCACACCGTCTTTCAAAGCCAAGATAGCGTTAGAGTCAATCAAAGGCGTCAAGACGATCTCCGAGATCGCTCAGAAGCACAAGATTCATCCAACACAAATTACCCTTTGGAAAAAACAACTTCAGGAAGGAGCCGAAGATATCTTCCTTGATGGCAAGCCGAAACAACAGAATAAGCCTTCCGATGAACCTCAGTCGCCAGAACTGTATGAACAAATTGGCCGTTTGAAGGTTCAGCTTGAATGGCTTAAAAAAAAGCCTCCCTAGAAGAATCTGTGGGTGAATTCCGGTTCAGGCAGATTCCCCAGGTTGTGATATAGCGCGGTTTCGTAAGCTTCTTGGGTGCGAAATCCGTAGGATTTTCTGGTGATCAGTTTTAATTTGTTGTTGAATCCCTCGACGACTCCCGACGAAAGACTCCCGCCAGCGCGAAACCAGTTGAGCAATAGCTCCCGTTTGCTGCGGAGCGTCTTGGCCATCGCTTTCATCGGTTCGATCTTGCTTCGCATCGCGCGGGTACACCAAGCATCCAAAAACTTTCCCGCCCAGGCAGGATACGTGTACTTCCAAAATTGTTGAAAGTCTTCTTTCATCAAATGGCTGCGGACGCTTTGCAAATTGTATTGCAGCAACTCCTTCAGCCTCACCGTTTGTTTCTCGCTCATATTGGCGGGTCGTTTCAGTAGCAACCACCGGCAGCCTTTGAGCGCCGGTTCGTAGCCGTCGGCCTTGAGCCGCTTGACTTCGCCGGCCCGCACCTTGTCGATCGCCCGGCTCATTTTCTGCATCACATGAAAGCGATCCAGGACATGAATCGCCTGAGGAACCTTCTTGGCAATCACTTTCAAGTACGCTTGCCACATGTCGCTGCACACAAACTGCACCAACAAACAACGCTCCTTGCCCGGGAAACGAAAAAATCGCAACAGCGTTTTGGCCGTGCGGTCGGGTCCAATCCACAACAAGCGTTTGCGGCCTTCATCAATTTGATAAACCAGCGTTTGATACTTGTGGCCCTTCTTCCATTGCACTTCATCGACACCAATGGATTCAATGCTGCTTAAGTCCCGCCGCTGCAGGCCCCACGAAACCGCGTGTTTTACCGAATTGTAAACGTGATCCCAGCTCACCGCAAAACAGCCCGCGACTTCACCCGATTGAAGATAGTCTTGAAGTGCATCTTGAATGGCTCCGGTCAGGGGATAGTTGTGGTAAACCATTCCTAACCGATTGACGTTCAAGATGCATTAGCCCTCATCGGTTGAAATGTCACGGGGCGCCCAAAACCAGCCAGTGATGGGCGCTTGAAACCCAGCCACTTTGAGAGCCGTTTCGTTAGATTTTCTTTCTTTTGTAAGAAAGGAAATCGAACGGAATGGCCAACGAACTCAAAGAGGCTAAAGTGCTGTCGATTAAGACTTTACATGAACAAGGCTGGTCTCAGCGGCGGATCGCAAGTGAACTTGGCATTAACCGAGAAACGGTGTCCCGGTATCTGAGCCAGGACTCAAAACCAGCCAAAGCGCCCACCGGGTCGGCCGATTCAAAACCAGCCACACCGTCAAAAGCGCCCACCGGGTCTGGCTCGGAAAACGACGATTCAAAACCAGCCATTTTTGGCAAAGCGCCCACCGGGTCGGAGACATCTCCTCCGACGTCTAAACAAACGCCGGCGCAGGCAGTTCAAGAGCCTGCCGGCGCGGCGGCCCAGCCCTCTCGCAGCCTTTGCGAACCCTTTCGGGAGACGATTCTCAGTTGGCTGGAACAAGGACTTTCTGCCCAACGAATGTATCAAGATCTGGTGACAGACCATGAATTTGTCGGCAGCTACCCAAGCGTCCGTCGGTATGTCGCCAAACTCAATAACAAAACACCGCTTCCATTTCGCCGCATCGAAGTCGGCCCGGGAGAGGAAGCCCAAATTGACTTTGGAACGGGAATTCCGATCATCGGTGAAAACGGAAAACGACGTCGCACTCACGTTTTGCGGGTGGTGCTAAGCCATTCCCGGAAAGCCTACGCCGAAGCTGTCTTTCGGCAAACGACCGACAACTTGATCACCATTTTGGAAAATGCCTTTGAGCACTTTGGCGGCGTCCCGAAAATACTCGTCCCCGACAACCTCAAAGCAGCGGTGATCAATGCGGACTGGTACGACCCCGATCTCAACCCCAAGCTCCAGAGCTTCTGTGAGCATTATGGAACGGTGCTTATGCCAACCAAACCACGGACACCTCGCCACAAAGGAAAAGTCGAACGGGGTGTCGATTATGTCCAGGAGAACGCACTCAAAGGACGATCCTTTGAAAGCCTTGCCGACCAGAATGAATACTTGCTCAAGTGGGAAAAAACGGTAGCCGATACTCGGATCCACGGAACGACTCAAAAGCAAGTCAAAAAGCTCTTTGAAGAAAATGAAAAGTCCAACCTGATCCCGCTGCCGGTCGACCGTTTCCCCAACTTCAAAGAAGCCCAACGCAAGGTCAGTCGGGATGGTCACTTCGCGGTCGACAAGTCTTACTACAGCGTGCCGCCAGAGCACCTTGGCCGAACACTGTGGATTCGCTGGGATTCAAGGCTCGTCCGGGTTTACGATAACCGGATGCAGTTGATCTGCACGCACGCCAAACAAACCGAAGGCAGATTCAGTACCCATCGCGAACACATTGCCTCAGCTAAAATCAGCCCTGTCGAACGCGGAACCGACTGGTTACTACGAAAAACCTCGGCAATTGGGCCAAAAACAGAAGCCTGGACGTTGGGACTGGTCGCCAACCGTGGCGTCCAGTCCGTTCGCGTTCTGCACGGCTTGTTGAACTTGAGCCATAAACACTCCAGCAAAAAAATCGAACAAGCTTGCGAAACGGCTCACGCCAACGGCTGTTATCGCCTCAAAGCCATTCGGCAGTTGATCAAGCACGGAGCTGATCAACAACAGTCGTTTGAGTTTCTCGACAAGCATCCACTCATCCGAAACCTTTCGGAGTACGGAAGTCTCGTCAAAGTTGATTTTAGAAAGGAAGCACTAACCCATGAATGAATCGTTATCGTTTACCCTGAAGAAGTTACGGCTCTCGGGCCTGGCGGAAACACTCGACGTCCGCCTGCAAGAAGCCAGTGGAAATCACCTGACGCACATCGAATTCCTGGAACTGATCCTGCAGGACGAGATGCTCATTCGCAAGCAACGCCAAATTGCCAGGCGAGTGAAGTCGGCGGCGTTTCGGGAGCTCAAGAGCCTTGAGGAGTTTAACTGGAGCTTCAATCCGGCAATCAAGAAAAGCGAAATTTACGACTTGGCGACAGGGCGGTTCGTAGAGCAACGTCGCGATGTCTTGTTCTGCTCGCCACCGGGAACGGGGAAGAGTCATCTGGTTCAAGGAATCGGGTATCAACTGATCAAGCAAGGATATCACGTCCACTACCGGAGCATCTTCGATGTGGTTCGTGACTTTCTCCATGATGAAGCGATGGATGGTCATGAGCGCGTGATGAATCGGTACTTGAAACCTGACTTGCTGATCATCGATGACTTTGGAATGAAGCAGTTGCCCAAACGCAGTGGCGAGTTCCTGTTTGAGATCGTGATGCGACGGTACGAAACCCGCAGCACAATCATGACGTCCAATCGTCCATTGGAGGATTGGGGCAAATTGCTTGGCGACGTACCAACGGCGACTGCGATTCTCGATCGCTTCCTGCATCACGCAGATATCTACAGCTTTGGCGGGAAGTCCTACCGTCTCCAGAATCGAAGAACCGATCTTGAAAAGGCAGACTCCAAGGTCGCCGATTCAAGCCAAACTGCGCCAGACGACAATAATTCAAAACCAGCCACTTCCTCCAAAGCGCCCACCGGGTCGGGCAATCGGAAAAAGAAATCAAAACCAGCCACTTCAGGCTAAAGCGCCCACCGGGTCGATGACCGAAGAAAACCTGTAAACCAACTCATTTCATACACAATCACGAAAAGTGGCTGGTTTTGAAGCGCCCATTAGTGGCTGGTTTTAAAGCGCCCGATGACAAAACGGCTCAGAAGTTTTCAGCCGACCTTGCAATTTTGGGTCCGGAAGCGTGTTACTTGGGCTTTTCTTCTTTATGATGGAGTCTTCTTGCATTAACACCATGACAACCCCAAGAGGCAGGACTATGGCTCACATTTTACGAATCAGCATCGACCAAAACTGGACGCTAAACGAGTACGCAGAAACGTTGCGTACAATCCAACAACTTTATGACCTCCATGTTTTCTGTTCATGGAGCGAAAGGCAGTTTCCGTTTTCTGGAAAACGGTGGCGTCATTTTGAGAAAATGATGCACATGTTTGACATGCACCCAAGGGAAGCAGAGCAATTCTTCTCGCTGATGTCTTCCCGCAATCTTTGGCTCGATAGCGAGGACCCTCTTGAAGCTATATCACGAACTCTTAACGAATGGCGAGACCATGATATACCAAGCCAGCCCGACCCACCCGCAACAATTCATCGCCTTGAGTTTTCCTCTCCTGGTATAACTGACCTTGCGGGAGCAAGCGGGATTATCGGGCACCTAAAGGACTTCCTACTTCGCATTGCAGAAATGTATATGAACCGTGGACATCAAGCTGCGGTTACTAAACAACTCGAACTTGAAAATGACCAGGCAGAGATTCAGTTACAAGCAGCGAAGCTAGACCTCATAAGCAAGTTTATCGAGGTCGCACGCAAAGCGGGTTTCAAAAAGAAGCAAATCCGACAGCTATTACAAAGCGTTGATGGGAGAGTGGAACAACTTGGCGAATTAGTCTCGAAAGGGAAAATCACAGGGATTGCAACAAGAGAGGAATCAAACTCACCCAACAGCCCGAAGGGAGACTAGTAGCACAAGCCCCCCATACCACTCCCGTTCATGCTGTTCCCCAATCTCGCGTCGGCGAGAAACGCCGAACGCGGATTCGTGTGCAAAACTGCATCGGAAGACCCAGCTTGATTATGGATAACATAAAGGACGTTATGTTTTCCAAACGACATGACTTGTGTTAGTCATTCGTATGGGCAAATCGAACCTTCCAAAACTTCGCCAACTCTCTCTCTACGAATTCAGTCGTCGTTCCTGCGGTTGTTGTCGATGCAGGTCGCAAAGCACAGAAGCGTTTCTTCACGTTCTTCACTGACGACATTCGCAACGCCAATACTCGTGAAGCGTATTTTCGAAATGCGATTCGTTTCTTCGACTGGTGCGAACAAAGACGATTGGCCTTGAATGCAATCGAGTCGTTCCATTGTCAGTTTGCGCCCAAACAGTACCAGTGATTTGCGCTTCAAACAGTACCAGTTGATTTAGCCAGAGATAGAGCTTGAGATACTCGTTTTCAAATTTGAAACGGGCTCAGGAGCTGGTGATGGCGAATCGGTTAGGTATGGATAAATCACTGGCAATTAAGCAGTTACGCGCTGCCGGCTACTCGGAGCGACGGATCGCGGAGACGCTTGGCATCTCTCGCGGTGCCGTTCGGCGACATTTAGCCGAATTTCGCTCAAACAGTACCAAGGCGCAAACCGGCTCTGCCGAGCTGGCGCAAACCGGGTCCGGGGATTCAAACAGTACCAGGGCGCAAACCGGGTCGGCGGCTGGTCACGCCCCGACATTGCCGGTCACGAAGCCCCTGTCAACGAGCACTTGCGAACCGTTTCGTGCCCGAATCCTTGCGATGCTCGAGCACGGCCTGAGTGCCAAGCGCATCCACCAGGACCTCGTCGATGAACACGAATTCGGCGGCAAGTACTGGTCTGTCTACCGGTTCGTTTCCAAACTTCAGGAAAACTCAGAACTGCCGTTTCGTCGTATCGAAGTCGAACCCGGAGCCGAACTCCAGGTCGACTTCGGAACCGGAGCCAGAATCAATCTCGCCGACGGCAAACACAAACGCACTCACGTCTTCCGCGCCGTCCTCAGCCACTCACGCAAAGGCTATACCGAATCCTGCTTCCGGCAAACGACCGAAGACTTCATTCGCGTTCTGGAGAATACTTTTTGGGCGCTCGGCGGAGTTCCTAAAACGGTTGTCTTTGACAATGCCAGATGCGCCGTCACTACTGCTGACTGGTACGATCCGGAACTCAATCCAAAAATCGTGGACTTTTGCAAACACTACGGTTGTGCGTTTGTGCCGACCCGCCCGCGCACGCCACGGCACAAAGGCAAAGTTGAACGGGGTGTTGACTATGTCCAGGAAAATGCCTTGAAGGGACGCCAGTTCGATTCGCTCACGGCGCAAAACGAACACCTCATTGAATGGGAAGCCAACGTTGCCGACACGCGGATCCACGGCACTACCAGAAAGCAAGTAAAAGCACTTTTTGAAGCCGCTGAAAAACGGGCACTCGGTGCACTTCCGAAGCAACGATTTCCGTTTTACCACGAAGGCCAGCGACGCGTGTCACGCGATGGTCATGTAGCAGTGAAGCATTCCTTTTACAGTGTTCCTCCAGAGTATCTGGGTTGGGATGTTTGGGTCCGCTGGAATTCGAAAATGCTTCGTGTTTTTGATCTCAAAATGAATTTGATTGCGACGCACCTGGTGCAGGAGCCGGGGAAGTTCAGCACCGATCATGCCCATATCCATTCCCGCAAGATCAGCTCCGTCGAAAAAGGAATCGAGTATTTCCTCGTGAAAACAAGGCATATCGGGCCTTCGGCGACTCGCTGGGCGGAAGCGGTCGTGGCCGGTCGCGGCGTCGAAGCGTGCCGCGTTCTTCAAGGCTTGTTGAGCCTTTGCAAAAAGTATGAAACGACTGCGATCGAACAGGCGTGCGACAAAGCATGGCGAAGTAACACGCTCAACTACCGCGCCGTCAAAAGCTTCCTTGAGTCCAGCAGGGAAGTCCGTCAGGAAACCATGGAGTTCATGGACTCACATCCGATCATCCGACCGGTCAGTGAGTATGAAGAGTTTGTGCATCAAAGTATTCAAGGAAATTAGACATGGCTGAACCATTACTACCGTTACTCAAAAAGCTTCGTCTCAGCGGGATGACGCAGTCGTTGGAGCTGCGCCTGCATGAAGCTCAATCCAGCGCGTTAACGCATCGTGAATTCTTTGAATTGATGTTGCAGGATGAACTGCACGTACGCGGGGATCGACAGATCGCTCGTCGAACCAAGAAAGCGAACTTCCGCGAGCTCCGTCGGTTGGAAGATTTTGATTTCAGTTTCAACACGTCGGTCAACAAAAGTCAGATCTTTGAGATGGCCACGGGAAAGTTCGTTCGCCAGGCGCGTGACGTGCTGTGGCTTGGACCTCCGGGAACCGGGAAGAGTCATCTCTGCCAGGGGATCGGGGTTGCGCTGATCCGCGCGGGCATGACGGTTTACTATCGCAGTATCTTCGATCTCGTTCGCGACTTCATGCTTGATGAATCCATGGACGGAACGGAAAGGATTCTGGACCGGTATCTAAAACCAGATCTTTTGATCATCGACGACATGGGAATGAAGCAGCTACCCAAACGCAGCGGCGAGTACTTGTTCGAAGTGATCATGCGCCGGCATGGACTCCGCAGCACGATGATGACCAGCAATCGTCCGTTGGAAGAATGGGGCAAACTACTGGGCGATGTTCCCAGCGCGACCGCCATTCTAGACCGCTTCCTGGCAGACAGCGAGGTGCTCCAGTTGACCGGCCGAAGCTATCGTTTGGATAAATCCAGAAAAACTTCAAACAGTACCAAAGCGCAAACCGGGTCGGCATCCGAAGACAAATAATGCAAACAGTACCATTCAGACAACCAATGTTAAGATAGGAGGAAGTGGTACCGTTTGGGGCGCAAACAGCTGGTACTGTTTCAGGCGCAAAATGACAGCGCGATTGACAACGTGATGATCGAACGCCTTTGGAGAACCGTGAAATATGAGGAAGTTTATCTCAAGGAATATGTGGAAGGAACCGATTTACACAAAGGGCTAAAAAGCTATTTTCGCTTTTACTCAAATGAGCGTCGGCATCAATCTCTTGATCGCCAAACGCCAGCTGAGGTATACAGGACAGGCCAAGCAAAACGTCCAACACCCTCCATCTAAGAATTGCCCGCCCGTGGTCCAAATATTGGGGTCCACTTCACTGGGCATTGTTACACATGTGACGATTGCAGCGAAAAACCATGCTGTGGGGAAAACCCGCTGAGAAATTCGGTAACTGGCTTGTGAAAATGTCGGGCAAAAGATGTTATCGACATAGGGTTTATCTGACCCGAGCGTCCGAACTGCTTGCGCCCCTTCTTCAGCTGTCGAAGGGCATTTTTTAATCTACCTTTCAGGTCGAATCGATGTTAACTGACTATGTTCGCCAACTATTTACAACGTCTACCCTCCACGATAAGGCTGCCAAACGCACGTCGCGTCAATCAAGAAATTCCGGCTTTCGAAACTCGTACGCAGAGCTTGAATCACGTCAGATGTTGGCAGCAGTTATTACGTTCGACGGAGGCACCGGGGTCATAACGGTCACGGGAACCGCTGAGGCCGATGAAGTTACCATTACTGAAAACGGTGTTGAAGCGATCGTAACGGTAACCGGCGGTGATACTCAGGCGTTTGATCTTGAGTCGTTGTTCTGGCTGGAGTTCTACGGTCAGACGGGAGATGACATCGTTGTCAATTCCTCGTTCGTTGATACTTTTTTATACGGTCATGGCGGAAACGATACGCTTGGTGGCGGATTTGGCCGTGATGTCATTCGAGCCGGTCCGGGCAACGATATTATCACCGGTGGCAACGGACCTGATGAACTTTTCGGCCAGGACGGTGATGACACAATCAGCGGTGGCAGCGACGCAGACATGATTCGCGGCGGTAATGGAGCCGACACGATCAACGGAGGCGCTGGTAACGATGACTTGAAAGGGGACGCTGGCGACGACATCATCAACGGCGACGATGGCGACGACACGATCACCGGATTTACCGGAGTTGATACGATCAACGGTGGAAACGGTGACGACAAGACCTACGGCCAGGCAGGGGCTGATTTCCAGGATGGAGGAGCCGGCGATGATGTAGTTCGAGGTGGCCAATTTGACGATACTCTGATCGGTGGAGCCGGCAATGACTACATTCAGGGCGATCGCGGGAACGATCTGATGTATGGCGGCGATGGTGCGGACACGCTGATCGGATTTGACGGCGATGACTACATGGAAGGAAATGACGGCGATGATAAACTCTACGGACAAAATGGTGATGATGAGCTCTATGGTGGAGCTGGCGAGGATGTGGTCCGTGGCCATACCGGCAACGACTTGTTATACGGCGGGGACGACAACGACTTCATCGATGGCGACGACGGCAACGATGTTCTGTACGGAGACGGCGGCAATGACAAAGTCATCGGGGATCTGGGAGACGACGAACTTCACGGTGGAGACGGCGTCGACAAGATGTTCGGAAACGACGGCAACGATGTGATTCGCGGGGACGCCGGAGTCGATACGATTGACGGAGGAGCAGGCAACGACTCAATTGCAGGAGGCACCGGTGCCAACGATAACCTCACCGGCGGTTCCGGTCTTGATCGCTTTCTTACTACAGCTGGAGACGTCCTCACTGACCAGCATGCCATCGACGACGCCCGCTTGATTTTCCAGAACGAAACAAGCAACTGGAACGACACTGAAATCGGTGTGCTTGACGATGCATTTCAGCAGCTGTTTGACGAAACCGGAAGCAACAGACTGCTCCGGGACAGCGTGGCAAGCGGTGATCTTACACTCTACAAATACGCCGACCTGGGTGGATCTGCGGGAATCAACTATCTTTCCTACTCGTACATTCAAAATCCGGATGGATCGATCACCTACACGGATTTTGACCGCGAGATTCACATCCTTGACTGGAACGAGTCAAACGCCTCAACGAACGTGAGCTTCCAGGCGGTTGTGCAGCACGAAATAGGCCACAACTGGGACAGTGAACTTGAGCTGACCCAGGCGATGCCGTCACTTGCAGGCGAGTGGGCGGACTACATGAGCCTAAGCGGCTGGGTGGATACCGACCCCGGCTCGGGCAGCTATACGTTGTCCGGTGACGGCAACTGGTGGTATTTGAATACCGCTTCGTTTGCAGATTCCTACGGGCGGACAAACCCGCACGAGGACATATCGACCATCTGGGAGCTGCACTTTTCCGGGGACACGACAACCGATCCTGGATTGTTGAGCAAGCTTTCGTTACTTGATGATATTTTTACCGCATTGAGCTAGAGCCGTAATGACTGTGTCCGTGGCGGAGAATGTATTGCAAGCTAGTTGTCGAAATCAAGCGGAATGAAATCGTTGCGGGTCCCTTGCCCCTTTGACGGTTTGATTTCTTCGAAGATATTTTGATCTGGCCGACCTGTCTTTGAAAAAGAGACGTGTTGTGATTGACGCCGTCTGTTCTAGCGCATAGGACTGCTACTGAAACTCGTGAGCGCGATCTCATGATTGAGCGCGAGTTCATGGTGGTGACTGTGATGAACTGGCCACACGATCCAAAAAATTCCAATTTGGCGATTACGCCAGGATCAATAAAGCGAGGTGTGTCGAAATTTCGCTATCATTAACGATATCCGTATTCAACGGTATACTGGACGAATCAGCGAATTGTTTCGTCGCTGCAATCGATAAACCAATATTAACCGGGAACAATGGTAACTAGACAAGAACCGGCACGCCGGAAGCGCCGATCCAATTCGTTTGTGCGGGCAAGGCGACGGCTGTTCCTGCGCCGATTACTGATTTTTGGAATCTGCATTCCCGCGATCGTGTTCGGGATCTACTACTACTGGACGAGTCAGAATCCTCAACAGGACGATGTGGAAGTTGAAAATGTTGAGACGGTAGAAAACTCCATTGAAACGCTCATCAAGCAAGGCACGGTATCGGAGTGGGTCACTACTGCGTCGAGACTCAGCTCTAAAATAGGCAGAATTTCTCTCCCGAACCGCGTTGAGGTGCTCAAGAACCGCATTGTTCTTGGCAGTGAAATCGAACGAGCCGGAAGAGATGAGAAAGATGAACGTTACATTACGATTGGGCGCGAAACCAAAATTGATGCCATGGTCGTGCTCGACAAGCTGAATCACATTCATGAACTTGGATACGGAAATATTCGACAGGAACTGCTGGATGAAGCAATTCCAATGCTCAATGACAAAGACCCGGCGTTGCGAGCCAAGGCTCACTATGTCCTCAACCAGACCAAATTGCTGTCCTATTTCAAGAATCCTACGGAAGAGAATTTTTCACTGCTGTATAGCCAGATGGAAGAGTCGATTCCTATCATTCAGAATCAGTATAAGACTGTTGTTTTGTTCAACGATATTCTGATCACGTTGTATGCGAAGGGGGAGAGCCGTACGGGTACAGTGCAAATCGACGAGGCAAAAATCCATTTGTTGCACCGGTTTGTCGGCGATCAGTTTCGCAAGAATAAAGACAAAAAAACCTGGGACATAGGGACAAAAATCCATGACCGGATCCTTGTCGGAGATACGGATTTTGAGTCGTTGAATACGTTGTTGACGCTGCCAGATGAACAAGCGGTCGAAACGCTGGAATGGCTCACAAATAGAGTGGCGGAGACGCGGATTGGCTCGCGGCGAGTTTACCGGAACTTGATTGAAGCGATCGATTGTTTGTCTCAGTCGGGGCGCGAAGAACAGGCAGACAACCTGATGCAGCTACTGAAGGATTCGGTCTCGCTGATTCAGGACGAGGTGACCATCAATCACGTTGAGCTGATGTTTGAGATGTTGGAAAAGCGGGAGAATCTGATCGGGACTGAGTTTGTCATCCGCGGCGTCGATTTTACGAAGCAGCAGGTCGCGAACAATTTTAATGACCGGATTACCGTCGTCGTCTTCTTTTCAATGCATGACGTGGACTCGATCCAGGCGTTGACGCGTTTCAAAAACTTGAGCTATCTGGAGTCTTCGGGAGTTCGTTTCGTCGCCGTTTGTGGAGACGCTGCCGCTTTCCCTCAGCCATTCACGACGCTTGTTGCCGGCATACCTTCGATGACCTTTCTGGACGATGCTAGTTCGGAAGAATACATGAAACGCTGTCCAGTTTCATTTGTTCCTTACGTGTTGATTCTCGATCGCGATCACAAAGTGGTCGCCAACAATCCGCTGGTTGATCGTGTTCGTGTGATGCTTGAGCAGATGGCCGCAACTTCGCACCGATAGTCGCCAGGATCGGATTCAGGCCGCTCGACTGTCGGGAGCTTCCCCAGCGTTGGAAGAAGCTGTCACAGGAAGAACCGGCTTACCTGGTTTTCGTTTGCCAGATTCCCCGATGCTTCGCCCGGCAGAGTCCGTGGTCAATGAAGTACGATCCTTCGATTCGGGCAACCAGCGGTTGATGCCGGGCCACAGTAACCGGGCGTTGTCCTTGAAGTAGCGACTGCGAAAATAGAACTTCGAAAAACACCGCCCGTGAAGCTCGGCAACCTGGCCCATGGTTAGATTAGTGTACTGCATTACGGGCTGATAGACAGAGTATTTCGAATAGTCGTGGCTGCCGATCCGGTCTTTCACTTCCTGATAAAAACCAGTGCCCGGATACGGGGTTACGATGTTGAAATTGGCAAAGGTCGGATTGACAACCCTCGCATAATTCAAAACGTCAAGGATGCTCTGAGATGTGTCGTCCGGGAAACCGACCATGAACCCGGCCACAGTCCGGATTCCCATGTCGCGGCAACGCACAACAAATTCGCGTTGACGATCGTCGTCAATTGCGACGCGACTATAGCGACGGAGCGTGTTCTCATCGGGCGTTTCGATGCCGATCGTGATACTCGTCAGTCCGGACTTTCTTAACTCGGTCAGGGTCTCCAGTTTCATCAGATCAACACGCGTTTCGATCGAAAACTGTATTTTCTTCGGCAGCCCGCGAATTCCATCTGCCAGGGCGAGCGCATTTTTCCGGTTCAGACCGAAGAGCGGATCACGAAACTTGAATGACTCGAACCCGTACTTCTCGATACCATGGCGCATTTCGGCAACGACACTGTCAGCATCACGGAACCGTGTTTTGTTTTCCGCCAGAATGTAGGGGCAGTAGTTGCACTTGAACGTGCATCCCCTGCTCTGCTGGATAAAGGTCGAAGGAAACCGCCAGAAGTCGTATTTGATCCGAAAACGACTGTAGCGAAATGCTGACCAGTCCGGAAACGGCAGGTCGTTGAGATCGCTTACCGATCCGATATTGATCACATGCTGCGGAGAACTGAGAATTTGGTCCAGTTTGTACAGCAGTTGTTCCGGCTCACCCCGCAACACGACTGCGCCCGTTCCGGCAAATTCCTGAGCCATTGCAAACGCAACCTGACCAACGACGAATACGCGCGTAGCCGGCGATCGTCGTTTGATGTTCCGGATCACTTCTTTTTCAATCTCAAGCGTCATCAACGCGGGATTGAAAATGTACAGATCTGCATCTGGTGTTTCATCGACGACGTATTGGACCCAATGACCGAGCTGTTTCAGGATCGCTGACAGGTAGGCAAAATTCAATGCGACCGGTCGGTTGTCCCGCTTATACATGTAGCGAACCAGTTTGCCGCGCCAGCCGCCGGTGCCCGGATGCATTCCGACTCCCATTCCGCCGGCAAAGTCTTTCTGGACATCATTGCGTTGCGTGTCCCAGAGGACGATCTTCATTGAAAATTCCTGTGTTTGATTGAGGACAGGCCCCGATTGTTGATTCGAGCGTTGTTTCTTAAACGCCTTCTCATTGGCGCTTCTGACGACCACGAACTGGGCAACGGCCGGCGATCAAGCTGCCCGCCGGTTTTTAGCAGGCAAGGTAGGCGTGGACGGCGAGGCCTGTTGGTCCGTTGTATTCGTAGAGTTTGCGGTCTTTTGAGGACGCTCTTGTTTGTTTGGTCCGGTTTGCGGGTTTTGAATTTTTCGGCCGAGTAGCAGAATTCGGCCACCGCGGCTGATGTGATAACCGATCCGCCGCCAGACAATTTTGTTGGCGATTGACGAATATGCCATCATGGCCAGCAGGAACAGCCCATATACGGGCGCGGCTGCCGAATCGAATCGTTTCGCTCGGCGGTGTCGCGGCCATTCGCTGGACATCATTCGTCCCATCTTGCCACGCAACAAACTCCGCAGCGCGCTGGTCAGGTGCAGCCCGGCAGACGATGCCAACAACCACCAGCCGATGGAGTTGCCTGAATAGACCAGCCATCCGCCACCAAGCAGTCCGCCCCAGTAGGCAAGTTGACTGAACAATGTTGTTAGCAATGCCAACGCCCAGTAACCGGGGGCATAGAATCGCGAGATGATCAACTGCCGGGAGACAAACTCGATCAGGTGCTTCCAGGTAAACGAAATACGGCAAGTGCAAACGCTTTGAGGCTCGAAGTTGATCTTGAGATTGTTCAGGCGGAGGACGCGGCTGGCAACGAGGTCGTCGCTCAGCACACCGCACCAGGCCTGGCGCAACCCCGCGCCGTCAAACACTGCTCGTTTGATTGCCCATGATCCTCCCCAGACCAGAAAGTGACCTCCCGGCCCGAACATGGATGCGACGGCGTTGTTGAGCGAACAGCCGATCAGTGTCGGCAGTTTCTTGTTGAGCGGAATCATCCACCGATAGCCGGTTCGCGCGCCGGTTCCCGGTTTGCCGAGACCTCCAGTCAACCAGCGCAACCATGTGCCTTTCGAGACAGAGTCGGAATCAGCGAAAACCAAAAACTCGATTTCCGGAGCCAGGTCGCCCGTCGCGGCACGGAGATTGTGTACTTTCTGTCCAGCGTTTTCGCTTCGCCCGGCGACCACCAGCCGCGATTGAACGCAGCGGTTTTCGCTGATCAGAATCTGAATGGTCCTCACGGCCGGGTCGTCTTTATCCTCAACTACAAATGCGACTTCGTAATTCGGATAGTCCTGACGCAAGAACGAGGACAGATTTTCGCGCAAGTTGTGCTCCATTCCCTTGCAAGGAATCACCACCAGACATCGCGGATATCGAATCTGGCATGGAGGCGTCTGGAGATCCCGAGCGCGCCAGAATCTACGGTTCTCAATGGCCAGCAACAGAAACACAATCGCGTACAACCATCCGAACCCGACGGTAACGCATGTCAGAACGGTGAGTGTGGTTGTTGTTAGCATGACGTGAATACGTAGAAAGCCTGCGACGTTGAAACTTCTGAGATACTGAACTTATGAGCTAAACCTGAACTTGAAAACGTGTTCATATCGATCCTTGCGACGATCAAACCTGTCGCGAACAAATGAAATCTCTCGATCGAAAGTGTTCTGGCAGTCTGTACCGGTTGCGTTGTCTTATTCAATTACTGTCGATACTTCGACGGTTGGAGCTTTAACAAAGATTGCGATTGATCGCCGTTCGAATCGCCTAGCCTCGCTATTTCGCCTTGCGTGGCGCTTCTTGTTGCGGTTGCTAGCGACGAGCTGATTGGTTGAGTACCGCTACAGCCTGTTTCGTTTGTTCAATTCTTGAACCAGTCATTGATAGCTCGTAGCTGGACGGTAGAAGCTCAAGCAGCAGAATACGGTTTGAGTTGAAAAACGAGTACTGGAATGTGCAGCGACAAGACCGAACGCTCCAACATCCCTGCTCGCTTTCGTGAACCTGGATTGAGCCGATGAATTCCGGGACTGCTCGCACTTGCTGAACAGGTAAAACCATCGCCGTGTTCAATATTGGCACCGCGCACCTCATTTGCTACCTTACGTCCCGTCGCAGTGCGATTTCGGAAACGAGTCGCTCTTCGAGTTGCGGTGATGCAAATCACGAGCAGCAAATCGACAGGAAGCAAGTCAGTATTCACTTCAGCCGAATCAACGACGGCCGAATGCGAAACAGCCCCTGACGAAGAGCAAACACAGTGGTTTCACTGATGATCGGTGAATCCTAAGAACGGTACGGACGCCATTCGGTAAGGAAGCCAAACATAGTCGAGCGGCAATTCCGGATTTTTTGAAACAGCAGTTGTCTGTTGTGGCAAACCGGGAGAGCAAGCCGGCGATTGACAAAGGATTTTGTCATGCAACAAAAAAAAGAAGTCGGTGTTGATGTTCATATTCGCTGGATGATCCGTCGCGATATGGCGGAAGTTCTGGAAATCGAAAAAAGCAGTTTCGAGTTTCCCTGGTCCGAAGAGGACTTCATACGATGTCTCCGCCAGCGAAACTGCATCGGTATGGTTGCCGAACATGATGATCGCGTTGTCGGTTTCATGATCTACGAACTGCACAAGAATCAGCTGCATGTGCTGAATTTCTCGGTTCGCCCCGATGTCCGCCGGCGCGGCGTCGGCCAGCAGATGGTCAACAAACTGGTTGGCAAGCTTTCGCAACAACGCCGCAACCGGATCGTCCTTGAAATTCGCGAAACCAATCTTGCCGCTCAGATGTTCTTTAAGAACCTGGACTTCCGGGCTGTTTCCGTTTTGCGTGACTACTACGACGACACGGTAGAAGACGCCTACGTGATGCAATTCCGTTACAAGTCCGCGGACAAATCGCTTGAGCCGGTGAACCGAATTGCGAGACTGGCTGGCTAGCCGCTGAAATCGGCGTGGGTTCGCGTCTCGTTGAATGCCGCCTGTTTTCTGTCGATAGACCGGAATGAGAAACCTGATAAGTCGATCCCTGGTGCATTTGAAATGCGGCAGGGATTTTTTTCGTCTGGTGATTGTCGGGTACATGAAGTCTAAGAATCTGTTCCTGTACTCAACATTCGATTGTACGGATCGGAATCAACAACTGCCGGACTACTTTTCTCCGGGCGAGGTCTTTGACCTTGGGACCATTTATCGAGCCTGGGTAGGCGAACCAACAATGACGGTCGAACAAATCCGTCGAACAAGGGGAGATTCAGCTGACGCAGTTCTGGTTCAGCTGGTTCAAAAGTCAACTCGACAACGGTCTGTCGTTGCTGGAAACTCAGACCGACAGCGCGTTCAGATCGCCCGCGAGACTGATTTCGGAATCGATGAATTCATCGTGCTGGACGAACCAACGGCCGGTCTTGATGTTGATCTCGGTTTGTTGTATTCGTCTTCAATTGGATCTGGAATTTACGAAAATGGCGGAGGTGTTTCTCTCAACCGCCGGCGAACAACTGGTCAATCAGGGCCCTGGAAAATTCAATCGTTGATCGGTATTGATTTCTTCGGCCTTGCGGTTGAGGAAAATGCGCGCAGTCAGAAGACGCCCGAATTCACCAATCACGATCTGCATACTGCCTATGGATCAAACTTGCGTCTTGGCCTGGTCTCCGAGCAAACTGCCGCTCTTTTGTTAGCAATGATCTGGGTTGGCGTTGGCCTAGGAATCTCGATGCACTGCATTCACAGAATCGTGAAGCAGGAAAAAATGAAACCGCGTCGGGACGCCAGTTGACGCGATTGTCGAGGCGTCAGCGAGAAAACGGAAACCCGCCGCGTTGGCAAGGACGCGGAACTTCGCCTCGCCAGCGAGCCATGAAATCTCGTCGCATTCAAAAAAACACGAATACCAGCGACCGAATGCTTCCATGAGGGTCCTGAAATGTTGTATATCGATCCCGACAACTGCATCGATTGCGGGGCGTGTGAACCGGAATGCCCGGTCGAAGCAATTTTTTGTGAAGATGATCTTCCGGCGAAACGCCAAACGGCGCTCGAATTGAATGCCGGAATGGTGAAGGTTTATCCGTCGATAAGCGAATCGATTGAACGAGACAATTGAACTTGCCGATTGAGTTTTCGATCGACTTCATTCAAGTCCCTGCCGCTTGCAAGAGCAGTAAACATTGGCTGCCCGGTTCTGATCACTTCGTCGGGGTTCGGGATGTCGGCGAATTGTATTCCGGGCTGATCTTTTGTACTGCCAGACATTTGAGCGTTCTCCAACAGGTAATCCGAAAGCCGATTGCTGATCGTACACTCCGGCCCGTCGTTATAGATCACAACCTTGCCTCGCGGCCGGCGAGTGGCCGCCGGGATGGTAGATGGAATGCCTGTCGTCGCATTGACATGCAGCTGGAACAGTTCGGACGCATCGATGCGGGAGACTTCTGCGGACGCAGGTATCCTCGGGTTAATTTCCAGCAAGTAGACCTTGTCCGGCGCGAGAATGAAATCGATACCGAACAGCCCCGTGATTGAAAACTCGCTCGCGAGCGCCGTACCAACGCGCTGGATCTTTTTGAGGTCGCCGCTTGACAGCTCACAGCCGCTGATCGATCCCTCGTAACGAAAGGGACTGGGAGAGTTGCTTGCTCGAAACGGGTGAAACAATTCCAGCAACTTGCATCCCGTTCCGCTGGCAACAAACAGTCCGCTGAACGAATGGCCGAACACGCGACGCTGAACGAAACAGTCCGCGTCGGATGGGAGTAACGATTCGGTCGACACAAAACGGATCGAGTGGCCTCCTGCCCCTTTGGCAGGCTTGTAAATCCACTTGAATGCTGAATGGTCGCCGCTTAGTCCAGTACTGTCTTTACACCGTCCATTGAGAACGCTAAGCCGGTCAACAATGTCTTCTTGCTCAGGAAGAAAATACGTCTCCGGCATGCGCGGCAGATTCGACGGCAGGGTCTGAAGAAACCGGCGCAAAGCTCGAAAATCCCGACAGCGCAAAATTGAAGTCGGATCCGGGCCGAGCATCCGGGCTCGCTGGTTGAGGGAACGAATGACGTCCGGATGATTTTCTGTTCCGCCAGCCATCAGCCACGCGTCGAACGAGTCGCTGGATACACTTTCCGAAAATCGATCGAACGAGTTTGCTCGTCGGCACTCGGCTAATTGTTGAGTGTCACGGTCGGAAAACAGGTCGGCGGCGAGTACCTGGTAACCGGTTGACCCAGCCATTGCGGCAATCGCGCGGGCGCTTGCACCGGCAACGAGAATCCGGTCGATAAGAACGCGGTCAATTGTCGGGTAGGTCATTCCTGTGTTCGCATTAATCCGGCTGGTTGGCATCGGCTGGCGCGTCTGATAGTCTACTTGCTTCCCATAAAAAAGGCACCGGATCATGGTTGCTGAGCGCGTTCGCGCTTACACGCTTGAGCGTCTTGTCCGGCTATCAGTTTCACGCGCGGCGCCCAATGTGGCATGCCGCGCCGATTTCAAACAGGAGAATAGAAAATGTCGATGTTCATTGGTGAGGCACTCGCGGGTGACGGAAACGAAATCGCTCATATCGCTCATATCGATCTGATGATCGGATCAAAGGATGGTCCGGTTGGAACTGCATTCGCCAACGCACTTGCGAATCAAAGCGAGGGGCACAACAACCTGCTGGCAGTACTGGCGCCGAACCTTGCTGTGAAACCAGCGACGGTGATGGTAACCAAGGTTACGATCAAAGGTATGAAACAGGCAGTGCAGATGTTCGGGCCTGCTCAGGCTGCTGTCGCTAAAGCGGTGGCTGATTCGGTGGCTGACGGAGTCATTCCAAAGGACCAGTCCGAAGGGCTCGTTTGCGTGTGCGGCGTATTCATTCACCCGCAAGCTGAAGACGACAAGAAGATCCACGACTACAACTACGAAGCAACTAAAATGGCAATTGCCAATGCGATGGGCAACAAGCCGTCTGCCGACGAAATGATCGCCGGCAAAGAAGAAGCTGCGCATCCGTATCGTGGATTCTAGGTCTTGGTCTTCTGTCCTTGGTAAAAGCCTGTTGGTTTGAATCGCATCGGCAAGGCACTGGATTGAGTTGGTCAGCTATTGAAAAGAGCCTGATTGACCACGACAATTTTCGCCTGCAACGATCGCCGTTGCGGGCGTTTTTCTTAAGTCCGATGAAATTCCTCACACTCTGAATCGATCCGTCTCGCCATGAGCAAGCAAAATATTCTGGTTCAAATCGATGGTGACCCGCACGCCGGTTCATTCGATTCGATTGTCGCCATCGATGCGGGGGTCGACCGGTTGCTTCCCTATAGCAATGTAACGTCAATGGAGATTCAGACGATCGTTCATGGAGCAATGTTCACGCGCGGTCCCGACGATTTGAATCATACAGCGATTTTTTTCGGTGGCAGCGATGTTGACCAGGCCAGTGCCCTTTTTCGTGCTTCCAGAAAGTGTTTTTTCGGACCCATTCGGGTCTCGATGATGTCGGACCCCAACGGCAGCAATACAACTGCGGTCGCTGCGGTTTTGTCTGCAGAGAAACACATTGAATTGCGCGAAAAGACAGTGACCGTTCTGGCGGCAACCGGACCAGTTGGATTGCGAGTCGCTCAGCTTGCTGCAGCGCGAGGCGCGAACGTCCGTGTTTGTTCACGGCGAAAAGCCAGAGCCCAATCCGTTTGCAATTCGGTTTCACGGAAATTTGAAAACGGATTACACAGCGAAAAACCGATCGGTCAGTTGCTGGCGTGTGAGACAGATTCTCTCGATCAGACTTTGGATAGTATCGATGGAGCGGACGTTCTGTTTGCTGCCGGGGCGGCTGGAATCCAACTTGTCTCGATTGCCTGGTCCGAACTAAAAAGTGTTCCCGCAGTTGCCATCGATCTCAACGCGGTTCCGCCCGCAGGAATCGGCGGAGTCGAGGTTTTGGACAAGGCTGTCGATCGCGACGGAACGACTTGCTATGGGGCGATCGGCGTGGGTGGATTAAAGATGAAGATCCACCGTCGTTGTATTCAAACGCTGTTCGAGCGAAACGATCAGATACTCGAAACTCATGAGATCTACGATATCGGCCGGCAGTTCGAACACCGGGCCTAGGAGCTTCGACCGGGTTTCTTGCGGATGAGCGAACGGCCTGGACTATGCCGCGTCGCGATACCGATCGTCTTGTTCATGAAGCACAGGATAGGTACGTTCGCGTCCCGATTCAGGATCAACTTGCGGCGCTGCGTTATTCAACGTCCACAAGCGAGCCTGTTTGTTGAACGAGTAGAACGCGGAGACCCATGCGGCTTGCAACCCCGGTTTACCGTCCAGGATTCCGCCCTGTAGTATGAACTCCCGGAAGAAACGCCAGAACGGGCGGACAAACATCTTGTAATAGGATGTTTTCATTCCCCGGTCGTGCCATTGCTGAGCCTGCAATGTTGTGTACCGATGCAGCTTTGCAAACAACTGGTCGTAATTGTAGAACGAAAAATGCTCCATCTTGTTTTCTAGACAGCCAACTTTGCCTGTCGACATACGAACTTCCCCGTGGTCGCTTGGACCTTCATAGCGGCCACGGTCCCGGTGGAACAAACGCAGAACCCGGTCGGATCGTGCATCGCCAAAACGTAGCCGGTGTCCCATGAAGTGGTTGTCGCGATAGATCCAGTAGCCATCGCGTGTTGCGCCACGGCTAAGTTCCATTACGATCTCGTCGCCAAGCTCGGGCGTAATCCGCTCGTCAGCGTCAACGATCAGCACCCACTCATTTTTTGCCTGCGGGATCGCCCAGTTCTTGAAGTTGCCCGAGGTGATGTATTCCCGCTCGATGATCTTGACCTTGTCGAACTCACTGGCGATCTCCATCGTATCGTCAGTCGATCCGGAATCAGCGATGAGAATCTCATCTGCAATCGAGTTGAAACTCTCGATGCAGGGACGGATATTCAGACGCTCATTCTTGCAGGGAACAATCACAGTCAGTGGTTGTTTCATCTGGTTCAGGCGTCCTGTATTGCGGGTGATCTGGTTGCTGGGCGGGGAGATTACCGGAGTCAAATGCGGCTGTCAACGTCGGCTTTTAATCTCCTTTTTGTATGTTCGGCGCGACTAATGCCGCCGGTTGAATCAAAACGAACCGAAGACGTCGCTAGCAGCGTATTGCAGGTTCAGCTGCAACAGTCCGAAGTGAGTGGTTTTTTGTCCTGTACGGGGTAGTAGAGGTCTCCGGAATTGTTGGAATTTGAACGGGGCTGCACCCGACGGCAACGCAGGTGAAGGCGCGCTGGTCGGAGCAACGGCAGACTCCGGAAAGATCAATTTTGCGGCAAACGTTCCGCAAATGATCGTCAGCGGGAGCCCGACTCCCAGCAAACGCAAAGGTACTCTGTAGTCGTTGATCAACAAAGGAAGCCGAATGCGCGACGCGTCGATGAACAAAACAATGACAAGCGTTAGTTCTGCGACCACTTCGAGCGCCGAATGGGCCGCTTCACGTTCGATGAAGTCGCCTGCGGCAAGTGTTATCAGCTTGTATTCGTGGGTTCTTCATTGAAGTTAGTGGTTGAGCGAACTTGTGAGCGGAATGGCGCTGGCCGCCGGTCGGGTTGCGATGGACGTATTGCCGCAAAACCGGCGGCTAGCGCCGAACTGCTCACAGAACAGCCGATATGTCCCGGAAGAACCCGTTCGCTTTTACTGCGTCATGCCTTCGCTGCACCTGCACCGGCATAGCGGATTCCGGCAAGGTCCGCGACCTCCCGCCTCCTCGTCCGTCGATAATGATGTAGTCGATGCCAACGCCCAGCGCAAAATCAATATCGTCTTCGATATGCTGAGCAGACATTTTTACGCCAATCGGAATTCCATCCGTTGCTTCGCGAATTTCTTCGGCAACCCGCCGATAGTCTTCGACGCCGTTGAAGTCCGGAAACCTTGACGGGCTTACTGCGTCTTCGCCTTCCTTCAATCCGCGAACGTCCGCGATCTTGCCAGCGACTTTGCTTCCTGGAAGGTGGCCACCGGTCCCCGTCTTCGCGCCTTGCCCGGCTTTGAAATGGAACGCCTGACGCTTTTTGACTTTTTCGATCGAGTAGCCGAACCGTCCCGACGCGAGTTCGTAAGAGTAGCGACTGTTCGCCGCCTGTTCCTCGGACAACATGCCGCCTTCGCCGCTACAGATTCCGGTCCCGGCAAGCTCGGCTCCGGTCGCCAGAGCAACTTTGGCTTCCTCGCTAAGCGCACCGAACGACATATCGGCTTCGGCGTTGTTGTATGCGCTGACGCCGGAGTCAATACGATAGTCCCGGTTGTGAACCGCGCAGAAGAGGTTGTCTCCATCCACATGCCCGTCGCTCATAGCGCTCCACGGTGAAGACATCGACCGTACAGAACTGACACCAGGTCGTCGTAGCGGATGACGACAAGATCAACCTCGCCGGCCAGCGCGTAAACGGGTTTGCGATCCTGTAAATCACTGAAAGTCGCAACGCATATTGTTTCGGACATCACAACCTGTTCTTGTTTCTTTGATCACGGGACTTGAACAACCTGGCAAACATTCTTGACAATGGCAGCGCGATGTAACCAACAAATCGGCGGCAGCGATTACATTGACGGCGGTGTAAAGGCAAACGATCCGAGTCGACGATTCTTACCGCTCGTTATTCTCTTTTTCACAAATACCTGTATTTCTCAATCAAACAGCGGTGTCCTCTTCGGTGAGGATTTGTTTTTGATTCGTCAGCGTCCGATGCACAGGACACATGTCGGCGATTTCCAACAGTCGTGTCCTTTGTTCGGCGGTCAAGTTGCCGTCAATCAGATGAGCCACATGTGCCGGCTCACCCGGTGCACCAATTGTCGCAACCAATGCGACCTCTTCTATTTCTCCCGCCAGATACAGGACAGCTGCTCCGCCCGGACTGTGTCCGATCAGAATTTTCGGCGGCATTCCCCTCTCCCGAAGCGCTTCGATTGCGTCTCTCCCGTGGCGTTCTGGAAGGTAAATTTTTCGGACCTGGCAGACATCGTTCCGCTCCTGAGTATTCTTGAGAGTTGTGTGTTCCGTGAGTCGAAGATCCGGACATCGGTGTTCCGGCCTCCACATTCTTTGTCTGTCTGTATGTTTCGTTAGACTGAGGCACGACTCAGATCTTGCTTCCTGCACGGATTCACCGGGCGGAGTCTTATTGTCCGCTCAGGGCCTCAACGCCATCATCACTCGACCATGATTGACGGTTTTGTTAACTTGTTCGTACCAATAACACCAACTGGAAGTCTCGCGGACAGAACAATGGCGACAAACAAAGACAAGGGCGAATCGAAACCTCCGGATGGTTCACGCTCGAAACGCAGATTTCCGCAGTGGTTGCTGGTTCTTGCTTTACTAGGGCTTGTCGTCAGTATCGTCGCGAAAACGTTTGCCAGTGAAATCGAAAGTGCGACGGGAATCGACCCGGTCTCCATCAACATTTTTATCGTCCTGCTTTTTCTGGTGTTCAGCCTTATCTGGATGCTCGTATTCTTATACCGGAACTCGATTGCGTTTTTGCCCAGACTGTTGATTGCGCTATTTCCGGTTTGCATTCCTTTGTTTTTCTTTTTCGTTCTGCGTCCGGTCAACAGCGGCGACGGCATCGGCGTCCATCATTTTGAACCGATCGGCCCGTTCGGCTGGCTGCTGGGCCGGGAAGGCGCGAATGAACCCGAAATGACGATCGGTACCTCGAAATTCGCCGTTGATCTCAGTACTGAAACGGATGGCGATTTCGCTCAGTTTCTCGGTCCCAACCGGAACGCCGTGCTCAATCACCTGCCACCAATAGACCCCGGGTGTTTTGAATCTGAAACGATCGAGTTGTGGAAGCAGCCTGTCGGTGAGGGCTGGTCCAGTTTTGCAGTTAGAAACGGCTACGCAATCACGATGGAACAGCGTGAACCGGGCGAACTGGAAGAAGACACCGAAGATGAACCGGTGCCCAATCCGGACGGAGACTCGTTCGAGTGCGTGACTTGCTATGACGTTCAGTCGGGAAAGATGCAGTGGATTTACAAACATCCCGGGCGGCACCGCGATCTGGTCTCCCTCGGAAGAATCGGGCCGCGGGCAACGCCGATAATTCATGACGGACGAGTCTATGCAATGGGCGCGAACGGCCATTTCGTTTGTCTCGACGGCGCGGATGGATCGCTTTTGTGGAAACACGATCTTGCCGAAATGCTGGGGGTCAAACTCTATGAATCGAAGGACAGTTACGGGCTCAAGTACGCCTATGAGGAAAATTCGTCGCTTGCATGGGGGCATGCCGGTTCGCCTTTGATCATCAATGACATGGTCGTGATTCCCGGCGGCGGCCCGATCAAAGGCGGGAAAATAACGTTGCTGGGATTCGATCTGGAATCGGGACAGAAAGTCTGGCAGGCGGGAACTGACATGATTTCGTACTCGTCGCCTGTACGGATGAATTTGTGCGGCATCGATCAGATTGTCATCGTGCTCGAATCCGCAGCGGCAGGCTACGCCGTTGACGATGGTCGCGAGTTGTGGAAGTACGATCGCGAAGGAACCAGCAACGGCGCCGCGAATTGTTCCCAGGTGACGGCTGCCGGTGAAGAGAATCAACTGATCCTGTCGAAGGGTTACGGAGTCGGTGGCGCGCTCATTGAACTCGAACTGGATGGAAGTGAGATCGCAGTTGACGTAATCAAAACCGATCCGCGTGTTCTCAAGACAAAGTTGACCAATCCGGTCGTGAAAGATGGACACGCCTATTGTCTTTCCGACGGGTATTTGGAATGTAGCCGGGTTGAAGATCTCACTCGCATGTGGAAACGTAGAGGCAGATTCGGGCACGGGCAATTGCTGCTGGTCGGCGATCTGCTTCTTGTGCATTCGGAGTATGGCGAACTGTTTCTGGTCGAAGCAAATCCTGATGAGTTTGTTGAGCTCGGAAAAATCGAGACGATTGACGGTGTCTGCTGGAACACGCTTTGTCTTGCCGGAAACTACTTGCTGGTTCGTAGCGATGTCGAAGCGGCCTGCTACAAGCTGCCGATTGCAGGATCAATCCAGTCAGGCGCACCAGACGAATCGGATTCCAATGAGTAAACGAGTTGCAGTCGTCACTGGATCGACATCGGGCATCGGACGCGCGATCGCGCTGCGGTTGGCGTCGGACGGTTTTCGCATTGTGCTGCACGGCCGGAACGAGTCAGGGCATTCGAAAGCTGTGGCTGAGGAAATTGCGAGGCTGGATGCCGGTTCGGGCATCGAGCCTGCGTTCGTCGGCTGTGAATTTGACTCAGCGACTGACTTGGACAGGTTTGCTCAATCGGCATGGGACGCATTCGGCGCAGTGGATGTCTGGGTCAACAATGCGGGAGGCGACGTGCTGACAGGCGAGCGCGCAAGTCATTCGCTTGAGCAGAAACTGGACTATCTCTGGCACGCCGACGTTCGATCAACATTGCTGCTTTCACGGATTGCCGGCCAGCGTATGAAGCATGCCCGCGAAACGGATGCCGGAAACGAATCGTTTCGCCCTGCAATCATCAATATGGGCTGGGACCAGGCGTGGCAGGGCATGGCTGGAGAGTCAGGCGAACTCTTTGCGACGACCAAAGGCGCGATCATGGCGATGACGCGATCACTCGCACAATCGCTCGCGCCCAATGTTCGCGTCAACTGCATCGCTCCGGGCTGGATAAAAACCAGCTGGGGCGAAAACGCGTCTGCCGGATGGGCTGCCCGCGCTCAGGGAGAGTCATTGATGGGACGCTGGGGAACGCCGGAAGATGTCGCAGCCGTTGCCGGGTTCTTAGCCGGACGTGACGCAGGGTTTTTCTCCGGACAAATCGTGCCGGTTAACGGCGGTTTCAAATTCGGCCGGGATTCTGATACGGACTGGGAAACCGATTGTTAGGTGCGGTCACGTGGGATCGCTTCCAGCATGTCCGTCGACGAACTGAGTTCAAGTTCAAGTTTAAGTTTAAGTCCAATTCCAAGTTTAGGTTTCTGGTGACATAGACATTCCGGGAGAACCGTGAATTCAAAACGTGAGATAGAATATGATCGAATATACCCAACAACAAATCGGCAAGCTCGATTGCGTAGTGGCGGCCGACTCATCTTGCGATGGGGCGCCCGATGCCGTCGTGATTCTCTGTCATGGATTCGGAGCGCCCGGAACCGACCTCGTTTCACTCGGCGGCGAATTGCTGGACCGGGTTCGCGAACGGATGAAGGCCGCTGACCTTGACTTGCGATTCATTTTTCCGGCAGCGCCTCTGGCACTCGATCCGGTGTTTGATTCCCGCGCCTGGTGGATGATCGACATCGAAAAAATCCAACGGCTTTCGGAAACCGGTGAAATGCGCGAAATGCGGAAAGAGTCGCCATCTGAGCTGCCGGCGTGTCGCGAAATGATCAATGAGGTCATCGAGTTTGCAAAGGCGGAGTACGATGTTCCTGCATCGCGGATCGCGATCGGCGGGTTTTCGCAGGGAGCGATGTTGTCGACTGATGTCGCACTGCATTGCGAGCCGGCACTGGGTGGATTGATCGTTTGGTCGGGCGCTTTGATATGCGAATCGGATTGGAAAACGGCTGCGGACGATCAGGAAAAAATGGCAATCGCACAATCGCATGGCACCATCGATCCGATCCTTCCGTTTGCGGGTGCGAAATATCTGCATGAGATGTTGATGGGCAAAGGACATGCCGTGGACTTCGTTGAGTTCCGGGGTCAGCACGCGATTCCCGGTCCTGCCGTTGAAATGGCGGTTGATCTGATCGAGAAAGTGGTCGTACGAAATCGTGCGAAGTCCTGAACGAGCAGCGCGTTTGGGCAGTTTCAGCAACAACGTGATCGAGGCGCAGTTGGCGGCGGCGTGGCTGGGGCAATCATCGGCGGCGTGGTCGGACATCAAAACGACGAGACACCTGAGGGCGCACTGATCGGAGGTGCGGTCGGCGCGATCGCTGGTGGACTTCTTGGAAATGCTGGAGATCGTCATATCGAAAACCCGTGGCAACGTCAGGCTGATTTTCGTCAGCGCGACGCACAGTTCCGCGAAGTACAGGCTCAACAAATTTCACAGGCCGTGTCGATCAACGACGCAATTACGCTCAGCCAAAGCGGCGAGGGAGCAGGCGTGATCATGAATCAGATTCAGGCGGACGGCGTGCGCACTCGCTTGACCGTGAACGACATCATCACCATGTCCCGTGCCGGCGTTGACGAATCAGTGATTAACGCGTGAACAACTTCAACACCTGAGCCACAATTTCCCGTCGAGCGCGGTTGGCGACCGGTTCATTGACGTTGCCAATCAGAGAAATTTCCTCGCTCAGTACGCGCCCGGCAACGGACGCCATATTGTGTAGCACCTTTTTGCGAGTTTCAAACGTCGCGTTTTTGAGCGCTGGGGCCCAGAGCGAAGTGTCGGTCTGCCGCAGCAACATTTTGATCTGCGCGTCGTCCAGCATAACCAGGTCGTCGAAATTGAAAATTGACTGTGATAGCCGGCAAGCGAGTTCCGGATCGCTGGAACGAATCTGCTCGATCAAGACCTCACGTGTGTCGGGGTCGGTGCAACTGATCACGTTCGCGGCACATTCAATTCCGCTGCGACTGAACTGCTGGTTCACGAGCTTGTTGTAGCGAAGCTTCAACATATAGACGAGTTGTGTTACGTCATCATCGGACGGCAGTTCCGTGTCGCAGAGCCTGCGGAGTACTGAAACCCGAAGGACGGGCTCAAGTTCGTTGACGATGCCTGAGGCGACTCCAACCGGGAGTTCAGCCAGCACGATCGCAATGTTGCGCGGGTGTTCATCGCGCAGGAGCCGGGTTCGCTCAAGCGGTGACGCGTCGGCAATAAACCCGAACCTGGTATCAAGATCAATCGAATCCGATTCGACGACAGCTGAATTGCCGACGTCGGCGCGGAAGTTGGTTCCATGGGCTGCCCGCCCACTCGTTGATCGTCTATCTACTACTTGTGCGGCCTCCAACCGTTTCTGCCTGGCGATCGGTCGAGTCGAACAACCGGTTGCGGCACTGAACTGACCTGTGGCCAGCGCAATTTCTTCAGCGGTCAACTCCTCGATCTGATCGATCGCATCCAGGACATCATCAATATCGCTCATTTCAAGCTGCGATAGAATCCGCGCGGACTGCGGCCTTGGCAGACTGTGAATGATGATTGCGGCCTGATTGAGCGTTGACATCTTATCGGTTGCGGGATGATGAAGAGCGCGGGATGATGAAGAGCGCGGGATGATGAAGAGCGCGGGATGATGAAGAGCGCGGGATGATGAAGAGAGACCAGGGTGCCGGTCTATCGGAGCGCATGGAGTCTGATTCGGCGTTTCAAGCGCTGGAGATGAGATGGCTCGCCGGGCAAGGAATAATCGAAATCAGTGCGGCAGCAGAATTTGACTAACCGGAATAAACTGCGTTAGCCCAGTACCGGTGGACTCCGGCGGAATATTGACAATCCGTTCAGGAGGATGCCATGAACACGAAAATCAAACAGAACCGTCGAACATTCAAGGAAGAGTTTAAGCGAGAAGCTGTGAATCTTGTAGTGAGCGAAGGCTACTCGTTTAAGGCGGCAGCGGAGGCCGTAAACGTCAGTGAGAACAGCCTTCGGAACTGGCACCGCAAGTATGCCCCGGAGCCGGATCCCAGTGGTCCTGACGGGACGGTCGCAGAGTACCGGGCTGAAATCAAACAATACCGCGACTCGTATTCGGTTACGATGATGTGTGAAGTCTTGCAGGTCAGCAAGAGCGGCTACTACCGTTGGCCGGGCGCAAAACCGGGTCCGCGAGCCCGGCGTACGGCTTCGATTCGTGCATCGTTAAAGAAGTTTTTGAACGGTCCAGCGGCATCTACGGAAGCTGTAAGATCGCTCAAAAACTTCAGACGGAAGAACATTTGGAATCCGCCTGCCGAAATACGGTTGCCAGGGCCATGAATGAAATGAGCCTCAAAAGCCGTGTTGCAAGCAAGTTTACTCCAACCACCACCGTTAGCGATCCCAACAAAAAGCCGGCGCCCAATGTTCTCGCTCAAGATTTCAAGGCAATCGACGTGGCATCTCAATAGTGAACCGGCTCAAGCGGATCCTCGGCATCGGTCGGGCCGCCGGTAACTAGCCGGTTTTTCCCAAGTGCTTCAACGATCTGAGCCGTGATTGCACGTATGACGGGAACCGCCACAGAGTTTCCAAACTGCTGGTAGTTAGCACGCGACGACTTGTGCAATACAAATTCATCCGGAAATCCCTGCAGTCTTGCGCACTCCCGGGGCGTCAACACGCGTGGCGTTGATTTTCGCGGCTGATGGATCAGGATTTCGCTGCCATCTTTCCAGTAGCGTGCGGAAATCGTGTTGACGTAGTTGTCGGACCGTTGGAACAGTGAGTAACCGAAACCGTTGCCATTTTCCTTGTGACGCTGTTTTCTTTTCTGGTGTCCTGTCCACATTCGTTCAGAGATTGTAAATTTCGGATCGGGCTTGGGTTCGAGTATGTCGCCGATGCACAACGATTCCGCAGTCCCGTCCGGTTCTGGAAACGCGAACTCGATGGGCTCACGAAACGCGACGATGAATATCCGCTGGCGGTTTTGCGGAACTCCGAAGTCGCGGGCCGAGATAACTTTCGAATAGACTTTGTAGCCAATCTCCTTTAACGCTTTGCAGATGACGCGGAACGTGTGACCGCGTTTGTGTCCGCGCAGTCCTTTGACATTTTCGAGAAAAAGCACGCGAGGCCGGCGCGCCCGTGCGATTTTGAGAATGTCGAAAAAGAGCGTTCCCCGCGCGTCGTCAAACCCGAGTTTCTGACCAGCCTGAGAAAACGGCTGGCAGGGAAAACCGGCAGCGATGATATCGTGTTCGGGAATGAACGTCGGAATGTCCCGATCTGAATGGTCGCCGCTGAAGCGAGTCAAATCGCCGAACGGCCAGTGCCCGTAATTCTGAAAGTAGGTTTCGCGCGCTTTTTCGTTGATCTCGCTGGAGAACACGCATTTGCCTCCCGCCTCCGAAAGCGCAAGGCGAAATCCTCCGACGCCGGCAAACAGATCGATAAAGCGAAACTCAAGCGAACACTTTTTGTTCGACTTTTTAGTTACTTCTAGCGGCGCATCCGGTGGCGTGATTTTCAGCTTGCCCAGCCCTGAACCGGCGACCTGCTTCAGCAGCAGTGTCCAGTTCTCTGTGACTGAATGATCGATCATTCCTAAAACGTCATCCGGTTCGGTCAGCCAGTGCGTGACCAGAGCAGGAATATCCCGGCTCCATTGACCAGGCTCACCTGTTGCAAAACACCATGCTGTAACAATCATCCACGCTTCGTCGAAACCGATCTTTCCTCGTCCTGCACTTAACTCAATTCGATCCGCATAATGGGCAGGCGGCTGTTTTGACCAGTATCCGAGAAAGCGGTTGGAGTAGGAACCGGCTCCTGACTGCAGCATGCCAAGGATCGAACAGAACTTGCCAAACGGGGCAGCGCCAGATGATTCGTCACGACTTTTTTGAATCGTGTCTTTTTGAATTGTGTCTTTTTGAATTGTGTCTTTTTGAATTGTGTCTTTTTGAATTGTGTCGTGGAATGCCGACTCAAGTTCTTGCAGATGTTTGTCAGCAGGGATTCGTCTTCGCGCCGGCGCTTTGCCCGCTGGCCGTAGACCGGAGCGAGTCGATTGTTTCACTTTCATGAGCGTTAGTTTATTGAATCGAACCCTGAATCGAAAGTGTACAATGCGATCCGGATTCGTCAGATTTACGAGGTTGAATTCCGAATGCGACAATGGCGAACAGTGAAAACGGTTGACGAGAGTAAATCGAAAAAATCCAACGTCGAGGGCGAACCAACGGAATCATCGGCAAGGCTCTCGAATCGCCGGATCAGAAGCTCGACGGTTGTCTTGCTGATTCTGTTTTCGATTCCATGGTTGCTCGTATCGATCCCGGCGCCGTTCGGATATCCGGTGACCTACGGGCTTGCGTCCGGTGGCGAATTGCGGCAGATCAGTGTGCCAAAACGACCGCGTTTTCCGCAATGGTTGTGGGAGAAGTACGGGTACGATTACGGAGACAGCCGCTGGCGAGGGTACAACTTCGCAAATGCAACGAGCCTTCGCCTCCCAGGCAGGCAGAGAGGTTCCTTAGCCCGATGATCATCAACATTCCTGACTTTCCACAACTAACAATGTTTTACGTTTCAGATACGGTCCGGCTGGAAGAAGCAGCACCGATTCGTGTCCGGAAAATCGTACGTCAAAACATGAGATGACACGAAATCACCGCGCAACAAAAAAACGCAGCCCATATTGGACTGCGTTTTGTTTTTCGGTCGCTCCCCCGGGAGCGTCGAATCATGCTAGTTTTTTTCCCACCCGTTAACGTGAGCATTGTTTTCGGCAATCTTGTTCAGCGTGGTTTCGAAATCGAAATCGGCTGCCACTTCAAATGTTGCCGAGTTGGAACCCAGGTCAGCTTCCAGGTTGTGGAAACCGGCATCAGCAGTCAGTGCGCGTTCGACCGAACGCTTGCAACCGCCTCAAGTCATGCCTGGAAGACTGATCGAAACCGATGTCATTTCCGATGTCATCTCCTGATCGCCACCGCCTTCAAAATCAGGACGACGCGGGCGTTGAGGTCCGCCATCGCCACCCGGTCCGCCGCCGCGTCCGCCGAATTCACCCGGTCCGCCACGGCCTTGACCGGGTCCGCCACGGCCTTGACCCGGTCCGCCTTGACCGCCCGATCCACCGGGTCCACCGGGTCCGCCGAACTGTGCCATGTCGGGCATCATTTCAGCAAAGTCAATTTTTCCGTCGTCGTTTTTGTCCAGTCCTTGAAGTGCTGCGACTGCGTTTTCAATTTCTTCAGCCGAGATTTCGCCGTTGCCGTCTGCATCGAGTGCAGAGACGATCGGCAGCATGCGCATCATTTCTTCAGGAGGTGGCGGTCGAAAACCCTGTCCGCCTCCGGGACCGCCCTGACCGCCAGGTCCACCACCGCGACCGCCGCGTCCTTGTCCACCACCTTGTCCACCACCTTGTCCACCACCTTGTCCACCACGTCCACCGGCGCGTTGCTCTACAGCTGTGACGATTTCGGCTTCGGTAACGAATCCATCGCCATCACCATCCATCGAGTCAAAGCGGTCGGCCATTCGTCCGCCAGCTTCTTCTTTGGCGATTTTTCCGTCGCCATCAGCATCCTGTTCCATGATGCGTTGAACGAGTTCAGCAGGATCCATCATGCCCTGCCCGCCACCGCGACCACCTTCTCCGCCGCGACCGCCGTCACGATTCTGAGCGATGGCTGGTCCGGCCATCATCACGGCAATTGCAAGTACTAACAATGAAGTTCGCATGTTTCGTATTCCTTGGTTCAATAAAAAAGTGTGAGCAGGAGTCTTCGAGGGCAACGCAACCGAGGTGTTTCCGACGAAGCATCAGTTTCCGCAGCAAATATCGCGGTGCGCTTCTGGTTTGTTAGCGCAGTGTGCCAAATTGGGAGCGATTCGCCCTAGGGCTACTCACGCGAAAGCTACCAGAGTGGGACCAGAATTTGTGGTTCTAACAAAAAACCATTGATTTTGAACGATTTTCTTGTTTCGAAAGTCACAGTATTCTCCTCCATTTGCGAACCGGGGAGCCAAATTGTTGGGACTATGAGTACAGCGATATCCAGCGACAGCAGTCTCAATTCTGTTAAACCCTGCCGGTTATTCGGCGGCCCGGGAATCTATTCCGGTTAGCCGGGGCCGGTTATCTGATACACCCGTCAATCTGCCCGGTAAACCTGACATCCCGATCTCTCGATACAAGACTCAGAGTCCTGAATACTTCACTGTTGAATAATCATGATTCACGCGCAAAAGCTCATGAGATTACAGTTCCACTTCTGGATATGGATGGATGGCATGAAGACGCCAATAACAAGACAGATCAAGATGTTCGCCCTCGCGTTACTTGTGAGCAGTGTTTGCCTTGCAGGTTCCGTACAAGCACAACACAGGTGCAAATTGAGTGATGTCCTTACCGAACCGGTAAAGCCCTGGAATTCGGGCGGACGAGTGTTCAATCCGTTTGATGCCGCAGCGACGTCGTGCGATTCAGGCGATTACAATTCTCGATTCGGCGGCGTATTTAGGCGAACCGCAAATCTTGGATCGCGGAACGGCACTGGGCCTGTCACAGCAAGGCTGGCATCAAGAAGTTGCGATGAAGGAGGTTGCGATAGCGGTTGTTGCGGCTCTGACGCTCGCTTCGGATCCGGCATCCGTCGCGAATCGAGACTTCGTGGCGATGGCGGTCGTGGACTTCGTGGCGGAGGACTCGGCAGCGGTTGTCGGCCAGGTGCCGGTTTCGGTCTTGGTAGCCGGGGTCATCGACGAGAAAACCGCGGTGGTCGTGGCCTTTATCTGTCAGGAGCCCTGGGCGTCAATATCTGGGAAGGGATGGCTCAGGCAATTTTACAAAATGGAAATACATTCGGACCCGAATCCGGAATCGATGATTCGGAAGTCTACCGCGTTGCTGTTGGACGGCGCCATGGTTTCAACTGGCGGACGGAATTTGAAGGAGTCTACCGGCGACAGGAATTCGATGCCAACGTGGCAATGGGAAATCAGAACAACGCATTCAATGGTGACCGGAACAGTACCGCCGTCATGTTCAACCTGGTTCGTGAATTCAACCGCGGCAATCGAATTACACCGTTCGTCAAAGCTGGCGTCGGTGCGTCGTACAATCGTGCGAAGGGATCACTGATCAACACCACGCCGTTTGCCATGAACACAACAATTTTCCCTGAAAAAAGCTCGACCGAGTTTGCCTGGACTGCGGGCGGTGGTTTTTCGACTGCAGTTACAGGCTACGTGTCGATGGACATCGAATATCAGTACTTTGATATGGGCGATTCAACCACAGGTTCTGAGATTGGTGGAAGCCGTATCGGTTTTGGCGGAACCGGCCACGAGGTCAGCGTTGGTATGCGGCTTGATTTCTAGCAAGTTTTCAACCTGCGGTGGTACAGGATTCGAACCTGCGACATCCAGAGTAATGGTCCGGGGCTCTACCTCTGAGCTAACCTGCGGACCACATTGGTTACATCCCGTTCGCGGAACACGTTCGAAAGAAACAAAACCCGAATCGAGGTCGCCTTTGAACGCGCCGCCGGGGCGATCCGGCAGAGTGACGGCCTGCGAGTTTGCGGGTGCTGAATTACCGGAGGGAACGGATTCGATCTCGATGGTTCCGACTCTGACGGGGAGTGGTGAACAGAAATTGCACGACTATCTTTACCGGGAGTTTTACAAACAGGGCGGCCAGCAGGCGGTTCGCGCCGGAGACTGGAAGGGGATTCGATTGAATGTCGGAAGGAACCCGGGGAGTCGAATTCGTCTTTACAAGCTCGCGCGTGATCCGGGCGAAACCGATAACGTTGCCGATCGTTATCCGGACGAGGTCGTGCAACTGACTGAGATGATGACCGAAGCTCACACGCCATCGGAAATCGTTGAATTCAAACCGGCTCAACGACCGGGCCGCCGCAAAGCGCGGACGAAAAGAATCGAAGACGGCAGGGTATTGGAACGCGAAGGCTGGACCGTACTTTTCGTCAGCAGCGAATCGAGGCATAACGGCCGTCTGATCGGAACCATTCTAGACGACGACGAATCAACGTTCTGGCATTCCCGTTGGCAGGGCGACGTTGCTCAGCCGCCGCACGAATTTGTGATTGATCCTGGGTCGAGCGAAAAGATAACCGGTGTCCGGTTACTTCCGCGTCAGGACGGCCAGGAAAACGGTCGTGTCGATGATTTTGAGGTCTATGTTTCCGAGACAGAGGAATTCGGCGAACCCGTTGCGTCGGGCGAATTCTCCAACACGAACATGGAACAACGCGCTGCGATTCCTCCGGTCAGCGGGCGCTATGTTAAAGTCGTCATCAGATCCGAAGTCAACGGCGAGCCGTTTGCTTCGATTTCCGAGTTCAATCTGGAAACGGATTAGTATCAATCACAGATGGACACGACGCACATAACTACGGTTTCGTGTCTATTGGTGTTCATTCCTGGTGGCGCTTTTTGTCATGAGTTATTCAGTCTGATATGAGTTACAACAAAGTCTGCATCGAATCGTTCGGCTACACTCTTCCAGACGAGGTTTGGACCTCGGACGATGTCGAATCAAAACTCGCGCCGCTCTATGCGCGGTTGAAACTTCCGGCGGGCAGATTGGAGTTGATGACCGGGATTCGCGAGCGAAGGTTCTGGCCGCGCACGGATCGTCCCGGCGATTTGAGTATCAGCAGCTGCCAGCGCGCGTTAGATGCTGCGCAGATTTCGCCGGACAAAATCGGGTGCCTCATACATGGCAGTGTTTGTCGCGATCATCTTGAGCCGGCTACGGCCTGTTCGGTGCATGACCGGGTCGGTCTGCCACCTGAGTGTGTGATCTACGATGTCTCGAATGCATGTTTGGGAATCCTAAACGGAATGCTCCAGGCAGCGAACATGATCGAGCTTGGGCAGGCAAGAGCTGTGCTAGTTGTCGGATCGGAAGGTGGACGACAACTGGTTGAGGGAACCATTAACGAACTCAACAGGAACGAATCGTACACTCGAAAAACCGTTAAGCCGGCGGTCGCTTCATTGACGATCGGTTCCGCCAGCGTTGCCGTGCTACTGACTCACAAATCGATTTCGCGGAGCCAGACCAGGCTCATCGGCGGCACTGTTCGTGCGAATACGCAATACAACGGTCTGTGTCAGAGTCATCAGGACCAGGCCGGCAGCGAAATGGCTCCGTTGATGGCGACCGATTCAGAGGAACTGATGAAACGAGGTATTGAAACGGGTCGGAACAACTTCACCGGAATGTGCACAGCGACCGGATGGGGAGTCGCTGATATCGACCGGACCGTTTGCCATCAGGTCGGAGTTGCTCATCGCAAGCTGATGTTGGAATCGATTAACGTCGATCCGGCAATCGATTTTTCCACGTTTTCGCATCTTGGCAACACCGGAGCTGCCGCGTTGCCGGTGACGCTGGCGATTGCGGCTCAACTTGGCTTTATCCAGGCAAATCAAAACGTGGCGATGCTTGGAATTGGATCCGGTATCAACTGCATCATGTTAGGCGCGCATTGGGGCGAGACGCCTGTTCTGGGCGCGCGGTGGACGAATGATTCGGAATCGGTGCCGCAAACGGACGAAGACGTTGAAGCGATCCGGCAGATGTTCATGCCTGCAGTCAACGTGAAGTAGTGGTTGTGTATTGAGCTTGGGGGAGATGTGGTTTGGCCCGCGCCTAATCACCGGCAATTTAGTCACCGGCAATTTAGTCACCGACAATTGCAAAAATTCTTTTGAACGCCGCACGCGTTTTTCCTGCCAAGTCTTCGCTCAGCTCCGTAGTCCCGGCTTCTTGCAGAAGATAGTCCGTACGCAACAAATAGCCACTGGTATGTGCCGCCACTTCGTTGGGATGGTCGTAGCCCGTTGGAATTGCGAACTGCTTCTTGAATTCGTCCAGTTGTTTACTTTCGACAGGCTCACCTGCCGCCATCGACCCGTCTTCGAGCGCTGACAACGGAAACAAAGTGTCTTGAAAAACGAGTTCGTCGTCGCTGCTTTTTCATCTTCCGTGAATTCCGAGGCCAGTTCGGCAAATCGGGTTTGCGCGAACTGAGTTGCAATTTCGGGGGATGAAGGAATCGAATCGCCAGCTGCCATTGCAAGCGAAAACCGGATCATGTCCGGGCTTGCGTTCGAGAGGTAAGGCTCCCAGGTTTCGTCCGTCAACTGTTCTGCCGATTGCTCCTTCGTAAAAGAGCGGATTCGCTGGTTGACCAGACGGTTTTGTCAAACCGTATCTCGTTGAGTTTCATGAAGCCCTTCAACGGCAAGACGATCTTCGTACGGCCCGTCTCCCTGCAAGTTGACCAGATCATCGGGTACGTTCGGATCGTCAACGGTGTGGATCAAGTTCAGGCAATGTCCGACTTCGTGCCCGACAACGAACGCGTCCATTCCTGCTTCGTTGCTCTCCAGATCGGGACCGAGGCAGACAAAACAAATATTTCCGTTTTGCAATCCGCGTCCGAGCGGCCCCGCATTACCATCGACGTTTGACACATACAACAGCGTGACGACTTCGGGATCCATGCAGATCTTACCGGCGGCTAGCGCCGAACTGCTCAAAGAACAGCCACTAAATTCTCGGAAGAACCCTTTTCTTACACGATTGCCAGGTTATTAGTCAGGCAAAAGCGGATCATTTTTGCCCGTCGTTTGCCACAGCGGGAACCAGGTGAAAATTTCCTCAAAAAACCACCGCAATTCCGAAACGTGCGAAACCCCCGAAGCGAAACCGGCTACGGCTACGGCTACGGCTACAGAAACGGTGACAGGAGCGGCAATGACGGCTACGGCGAGTGAGACACGAATTGGATCGTCCGAGCAAACCAAACAAAAACGAAAAATGGCCTGATGCGAGCAACCGCGACCAGGCCGAAATCGAAAGGGTAACTATGGGTATCGCAGATAAACCGGGAAAAACAATAGAAATTGATCACGTTGGTCCCGTCAGGCATCTGACTATCCCGATCCCGGAGCAAGGCGGCGTCGTCGTCCTCCGTGGTCGCAATGGGAGCGGAAAAACGACCGTGCTTGATGGTGTGGAGTCGCTGTACAACAAGTCGGCTCGAAAAGGGCTGCGACCGAATGACGCGGCGCCCAGCGGAAGCGTTGAAGGATTAGGTGTAACTGTCAGACTCGGTCGATCAAATACGGTGACGGGCGAACTGGTTTGCGAATCACTCGATGGTCGAGTTGATCCGAGTCAGCTGGTTGACCCCGGCATCAAGGATCCTCTCGCGGCCGATTCCAGGAGACTTGCGACTTTGATCCGTCTCGCTGGCGTCACAATCACCGCCGATAAATGGGCCCGCCATCGGCGAGGCGGCCAGCGAAATTGAACTGTCCTCTCTTGTCGATGCAGATCCGGTACAGACTGCCTACAAGATTCGGCGGAAACTGCACGCTGTCGGGCTGGAGCGTGAGCGTCTCGCGAGATCGAAAGCGACCGAGTCGGCGCTCGGCAGGTTCTAGCTGCTGAGTGTCCGTTTTTTGTATCGGTTCAGAATTTGTGGCGGACTTGGACTCGCAACCGCCGACCACATCAGCCTCAGAACCCTGGTGTTGAGAAGTGAAGGGAAATTCGGCGTTCAGAAACAAACTCCAAAGATCAAACAGTCGCTGAATTCAGTGATGGATTCAATCGGTATCTAGGCCCGGCAGAATCCAGAATTTGTAAGCTTGCTGAAAATCATCATCTTGAATGGTTTTGAGATTGATGTCTTTAATGCTCATACCTTCCCATTCGAAATCATAAAAAAAATAAATTGTTAAAGAGTGAAACCCATCGCAGTAGCCATGAAATCTCAGGTCAATCGGCTTGCCGGAATCTTGAACGATTTTAAGACACTCTTTCATGATCCAGTAAGCTTGCGAGGTTTCTTTGAAGTCGAACGCTACCTTAATCGTCGTTTCCCCGGTCGCATCCGAGACACCAGGAATATTTTCCATTAGCTTCCCAGGTGACATTGATTTTTCAATTTCGTAATCAGCGTTCCAGTTATCCCAGGTAGAACCCCCTTTGTTTTCTGAATGGCGTTTGAAATGCGTCCCATGAAATGCACCCCAAATAAAACAACCTGAAACAAATACAATCAAAAAAAGCAATGCCCTACCATTGCGAGTTTTTAGAAAAAAGCCTTTCACGTTTTCTCCTTGTGGAATAGTTTAACCTTAAGCTCGGTGGTACCCATGTCATTAGGCTCATCAATTCGGCTTGCATCGGCGTACGTGTCGATGGAGTTGCGCGGCCAGAAACGGGTGGAAGCCCTGTTAAGACAGGCGCAAAAGAATATATCAGCGGCAGCTGCGAAGATCACCAGGGCCGGAGCGGGTATTACGGCCGTCGGACTTGGCCTTGCCGCCCCGTTCGCAATCGCAACCCGAACGTTCGTTGAATTTGATGATGCGGTGAGAAACCTCGGCGCTGTCTCCCAAGCGTCAGCGGAAGACCTGGGGAGGATGCGCGAGCAGGCGTTGGAGTTGGGGCGAACAACCAGTTTCACGGCAGCGGAAGTTGCCAGCCTCCAAGTTGAGTTAGCTAAGCTCGGTTTCAAGCCCGATGCAATCCTTGAGTCTTCTCGGCCGATTCTGGACCTTGCTGCGACATCAAGAATGAGCTATCTGACGTTGCGGCAGTTGTTGGAGCGACCCAACGGCAATTCGACAGCCTCTCTGTTGGAGAAATTGCGGATATCATCGGCAAGTCGTTTTCAAGTTCCGCTCTTGACTTGGAAAAGTTTTCGACAGCAATAACCAAGGTAGGGCCGGTTGCAAAAGCAATGGGCTTTTCGCTGACAGAAACAACGGCACTGCTCGGCGAACTGGCAAACGCCGGGTTCGATGCCTCAACTGCCGGAACAGCGACGCGTGGAATCCTTCTTAACCTCGCAGACGCAAATGGCAAGCTTGCGAAAGAACTCGGGAGACCAGTCAAGTCATTGAAAGACCTGATTCCGGCGCTGAAGGAACTTCAGAAGCGCGGCGTTGATGTTGGCGAGGCACTTGAGTTGACAGACAAGCGAACGGTTGCTGCTTTCTTCAGGTTCCTCGAAGGTGCCGGTAATGTAAACGTTTTGAATGAAGCACTTAAAGACAATAAGGGGTTTGTGCGCGATGCCGCTAAGCAGGTTGAATCCGGCTTGGGCGGATCATTGCGGAAAATGAATTCAGCGTTCGAAGGTTTGCAGATTCAATTGGCCGGTTCCGTTGGCAGCCTTGATTCGTGGGTGGATTCGCTAACGAACACACTTGGCGGAGTCACAGCATTTATCGAACGGAATCAGGGCTTGGTTAAAGCTCTATCGCGGGTTGCTGTCGGCACGATTGGAGTTGGCACAGCGGTTACAGCAACCGGCATTGTGCTTGCAATTTATGCCCAGGCAATAGGCGGGCTTATCGCAGTCAAGAAAACTTACAACGTGGTGGCAAAGTTATTCATTGCGAACACGTACGCCGCGAAGCGATCGCGGTTCAGTTCCGTTACCTTGACGGTGAGAACCGGGTCAACAGCTGGGACAGCGAGGAGAAAGGCGGCTTCCCGAAGGCAGTCGAAATCGTGCTCGTAATCGATATGACGCCTCCTGGAAAAAAGGACTCCACTCAGGACCGGGTAACGACCAGCAACTCGTCTCCCTCCAGCACTAACTACATGGAACGTTTCTACACGGTGGTTGATCTGCCGGTCGCTGAACTTGAAGAGGAGGAAGATCGATGAGCCGGAACGATCAACTAAATCGATGTCTCCTCGCTGCGTCGCAGTCCGGTCCAATCGTTCCGGGTGTCCGCCGATCGACGCGCAGTCGTTCGCGCGGGACGATTTTGATTGTGGTTCTGTTGACGATCGTAATTCTGACGCTGTCCGGGTTCGCGTTTCTAAATCTGATGAGCTCGCACAATCAGTCGTCCCGTTTGCTGACTTCCCGGATGCAGTCAAAGTTCATTGCGGATTCCGGCGTGGACTACGTTCGTTTGTTCCTGTCGCAGAACGATCAGGAAATTCACGAACGCGGCGGGCTCTGGCACAATGAAAACAACCAGTTCACTGGCGTGCCGGTTGCGATCGACCCTCAGGATCCGACTCGAATCGGATTGTTCACGATCATCGCTCCAACGATTACCGATGAAGGCACTCCTTCGGGGCATCGCTATGGCTTGACCGATGAATCGAGCAAACTGAACGTCAACACGCTTCCCTACATGGACGAATATGTACAGGGAGGCGGCCGTACGCTGTTGATGGCGTTGCCGGATATGACGGACCAGATTGCCGACGCGATCATTGACTGGGTTGATTCCGATGACGACGTTCGCGAATACGGAGCGGAAAGCCCGGACTATGCAGGCGAGGGATATCAGGCCAAGAACGGGCCGATGGACAGCATCGAGGAACTGTTGCTGGTGCGCGGCGTAACTCCGCAGTTGATGTTCGGAAAGGATGATAACCGCAACGGGAAAATCGACATCAACGAACTTGGCGACCGTTCGGCAATCGAAGCAGACATGCTTTTGGGTTGGGCCAGCTATTTGACTCTCTACAGCAAAGAAAGCAATTTGAACCCGGATGGTCTGACGCGAATCAATATTAACTCTGAAAACCTTGAACAGCTCTACGCCGATTTGCGCAGCCGGTTTGATGAAAACTGGTCGAGGTATATCGTCAACTATCGGCTCAACGGCCCGTACACTCCGCGAAATATTGACGAGATCAATCAGAGCTCCGCAGGATTCGAGATCGACTACTCGAAGCAACCGCAGTTCCAGTTTAATCAGGTGCTCGATCTGATTGGCGGATATACGACAGCGTATGACCCGGACGACTTGAACGATCAGGCAGTGATTGCTTCTCCGGTTCCTGCAGTAGGATTCGAGTTTCTGCTGCCGACCATCATGCGGAGCATCACCACGTACGAAGGCGACTCAATTCCCGGACGAATCAACATCATGCAGGCGCCGCGAGTCGTGATGGAGGGAATCCCCGGGATGACGTCGGAGATTCTGGATTCGATTCTGGAAAGTCGTGAGCCTCAGCTGAACGATCCCGAGATGACGGATCTGAACCGTTAGTTTGAGACCTGGATTCTGGTTGAGAACAAGGTTGACCTGGCGACGATGCGATTGATGCTGCCGTTCATTTGTGCGGGTGGTGACGTTTATCGTGCCGAGGTTTACGGCTTTTTCAACGATGGACTGGCAACTTCGCGAACTATCGGTGCCTCCGGCGCCGGACGATGAACTTCCGGACATGATCAAATTCAAAGCGAGAGCTGAATTTGGTTCGTTCAACGACGACTGGCTGCCCGACTACGTGCCGCAATCCGATGATCCCGAAATTGAACGGACGGTCTTTGCTGTCGCCATCAGTCCTGAAACGCGTGAGCAGTACACCGAACTTGCGTCGGCTGCTGGAATCCGGTTGAACGAAATCCTCTTCCGCCCGTACGCGAAACTGGAATTGCTCGCTTCCCGAATCGAAGGTTCAAAATTCCGTTTGATCGTCGATTCGGTCGATGACACCACTGACATTACGGTCGCACGCGGACCGAAACTGATCACAACACGGACTGTCAAGACCGGCATGGCGACAGACGCGGAGTACCGTGCTGCACAGTTGGAACGCGAAATCAAATTGACGATTGCGTCATCGACACGCAGATTGGGCGAAGAGCAGTTTGCTGAAATCGTGATCGTGGATGATGATGAAAACAACGTTGCACTCTGCACCCGTCTGGAAACTCAAACCGGGGTAAAAACCGAATGCGTCGAACCGTTTGCGCTGGCGGAAACCGGGTCCGGCCTTGGAAAGCCCGAAGACTCGCATCTGTTTGCTGCGTTGCTCGGTGCGCTGAGAAAATCGTCAGAGCACCGCGTGGAGCAGATTGATTTCCTGCATCCGCGGCAACGCGTCGTCAAGAAGCTGGATCTGACCAAATTTTACCGGATTGCCGGAGTGGCCGCAGCTGTTTTGGGATTATTGCTTTTCGGTGGCTGGATGTTCCTGCGCAGCCAGTCAGGCTCGATTGCTGATCTTCAGGAAAAATACGATGCGCAGGCTAAGAAGAATGATGGCGGGGAAGGTGTTCCGTCAGTCGAACAGTCGATCGGCGAAATTCGCGAGATCGACACATTCGTTCGTGGAAGAATCAACTGGCTCGACCAGATGTACCTCATTAGTGCGAACGCCGGTACTCCGGACGATGCGATTGCGACAGCGTTCGCCTACACGCCCGCTTCGGGCGGTTCAAGATCGGACATCGTGATCGCCGGATTCGAATCGGGCGAACCGAACCAGCTGTTGAAGCTGTTCACGGCGGGCGGAATCAGTGCAGAGAATACGAACGCGCGCGACATTTCCGGAGCTCAGGCATCCGGTCATGAGCGGACGTTTCGCGTGCTCGTTGATCCCATGTTCATCGGTGGGTCAGACTCGATCAAATGGATCGATCAACTCGCGCGGGATATGCGGCAGACAAACGAATAGGCGAAGAGCAACGAGTAGATGTTAATTGATAGATGTAGCGTTGGCATCGAGCCGACGTTGGATCATCAAAAGAGTGACGACGCGTCGGCTGGAAGCCAGCACGCAAAAAAACAGTGATCGCGTCGGCTGGAAGCCAACGCTACGACAAAACAACTGGTGACGACAACCAGAACATACGGCAGCTGATGTTTGAGAACATGACAAAGCGGGAAAAAATGCTGGCGGCGGTTGTAGCTGCGCTGGTGCCGATCGGAATGTTGTTTTTCGGGTTCATGTGGTTCATGGACAAGGTCGAGGCGAACTATCTGGAGATGGATACGCTGGCGTCGGCGGTTGAAGCTCAGGAGGATCTTGAATTTCAGGCGGCCAAAGCAAAAATCCGCCGCGAGTTTTACCGTACGATCAGCATCCCTTCAAATTTGAATGATGCTAAGGAACAGTATTCAACGTGGCTTTCAAATCTTGCCGCAAGAAATTCAATGGAAGCGTTCGAATTCGGCCAGGCTGCCGGCCAGGCACGAAATTTCAAAGACAACAAAGTGTTTGACCCGGTGACGTACCGGATCAGCTTTGACGGGACGCTTGAGAATTTCGCGAACCTTCTCTACGACTTTGAAACTGCCGCGATTCTGCATCGAATTCGTTCGTTGACAGTTAATCCGCCCAACCGGACTGCGGATGCCGGCGCGGACTCATCGTATTCCAAAGGTCTGTTGAAAATCAACATGGAAGTCGATGTATTGTCGCTGGTTGATGCAGATGGTGCCCGGGATCTTGACCAGCTGAAGATCCCGCCTGACAGTTTCATCTCGTTTCGAGACCGGAGGGAAGATCAGTCGGCGGAGGAATACAAACAAAAAGTGCTCGGCACAATCGCCGGTCGAAATATCTTCTCGCCCGGCAACTCGCCGCCGGTTTTTGAAACAGTCGATGCCGAGGTAACCGCCGGGCAAAAGATCAGTTTTTCGATCGAAGCGGATGACCCCGATAACAAAGATCGTTTGCTGTTCGAATTGATCAGTAGCGAATTGTCTGAACCGGAAATCAAGCAGGCTACGCCAAAGGCAAAACGAATCAACTTCAGTGCGGCTGCGGCGGAGATCGGGACATACAAGGTTGTTGTGAGGGCGACCGACAACGGCAATCCCCGAAAATCAACCGATCAGGAAATTCTGATCAACGTCGTGGAAAAGGCGAATTCGAAACCGAGGTTCACGGAAAAGGACTTTGAGGTTGCTTGTCGTCAACCGATTTCGATTCCGCTCGAAGTGACAGACGATGACGAGGGAGACGAAGTCGAGTTTCGAATTCTCGACTCGGATCTGGACGGCGCAGAAATTGTGCTCGATGAAGACGACGGATTAAAAGCAACTCTGATTGCCAGCGCTGCGGAACCGGGCGAATACCGTGTACGGGTCGAAGCACTGGACAAGGCGATGCTGAAAGCAGCTCAGGAATCTGAAGGTGATCAGTCTGCGTCCGGCAGCGAGAGTGGCACCCGCAGGAATGAGGAGAACGGTGATGAGGAGAACGGTGATGAGGAGAACGACGACGAAATTGAGCGTCCTCGAAGTGGTGGGGTGCCGGCAATGTTGACTGTCGAAGTGACCGCACCTTCGTTCTTTGAGGCCGAGGCAACGGTGTACTACCGTGACTGGCGCAAGAACGGCACGGACTACGTCGGAATTCACATCCGGACGCAGGGTAAACGACTGCTGCTGGCAACTGGCGAGAGTTTTGAACTTGATGACAAAACCTGGACTGTGGAGTCGATTTCTCTTGAGCGACACGAACTGGTACTTCGCGTTAACGAAAAACTCTGTCTCTACAAGTTTGGAGACGCGCTTTCGAAACCTCGCAGTCAGACCGAGTTGACGGCCGTTGATTCCAGCGAAGAACCTGAGGGTGATTTGGCTGATCCCGATTCAATCGATGAAACCGGCAGTGTTCCGGCGATTGGTGAAAATAGCGAAGGCGATTCATCTGGACTTGAAACGCCTGAGGCCGAAACGGACCGGGCAGGCTAACCATCGAACTCTTGTAATTCGGATTTCCGAGGAACTTCAACAAAAGCTCTGCGGCTCTGAGCGAGGCTTGTTTCAGATTAGTCTCATTCAATTGCCGTTTTGCAGTTGCCGTTTGTCATTTGAGCGCCGGAACGCCATTTTGGATTCGTCACATGCGTGCGAATCCTCTCAGATCCAATCGTGGATTTGAACGTCCAATCGTGGCGCCTCAGGTTTATTAACGATAGCGAGTTTTCCTATGGGTCTTGAAAAACTTTTTGAAGCCATTCCTGGCGGTGTTGAGCAAAAGTCCGGCAGCGGCGGGTCGCGCGGGGTGGATCACGTGGTGGCGGATCTCGAAGTGGCGGCGGTGGGATCAGTCTTCCGCGACTCGAACCGCTTCCCGAACCAACCGGCAAGGGCGGCATTGGCGATGTCATGCATTCGGTTGTCCAGGTCGTTGCGATGCGCGAAGGATTCATGGGCGGGTTGCGACCGATCAATCCAGCTGTTGATCTTCTGAAAAAATCCGGCATGAATATCGATTCACATCGAGGCCAGCGCGGCAGCAGCAATCTACCCGATCGCGCGCCGGAACCGATTCGCGGTTTTGACTTTGACCGGATCCGCGAGAGGCCTGAGTTTTCCGAACTGGTGTTTTCAACGTCGATTACGGATGACGGACGCCCGATCAATCCAAGCCATTATCTTCCTGCCGGAGTCGAATCGGTTTACGCAACATTCGAATACGACAACATGCGCAACGGGACTCCCTGGAGCGCGATCTGGACGACGGGCGGCAAAGCGATCATCGAGCAACGTGATACCTGGGACGAACGTGATACCTGGGACGATGGAGAGGAAGGCCGCAAGGCGGTCAAGATCTCGAATCGCAAAGGGGTTCCGAGCGGCGAGTATCTGCTGGTACTTGGCATCGGCGATGAGGTGGCGTTGGAAGGCCAGATGCTTGTCGGTCGAAGCCGTGACGACAAAGACAGCGAAGTTTCAGGGCGACTGGTCGATGCCCGTACCGGACCCGGAATCGCATCGGGACTGGTGATTGCATTGAAACCGACAACTTCCTTGCGTGACTTTCTTTCGACTCGTCGGGAATCCGACGTTCAGGCATCGACTGAGACCGACCGGGACGGCTATTTTACCTTGCCTGAGCAGTTGCCCAAAGGCGCAGCGTATTCACTTGTCGCCGCAGCCCGCGGTTTCGAACCGTTGACCGTTGAACACGCCCTGCGAATCGGCCCGGGAGCTCCCGAAAAAGCAGATATCGGCGAAATCGAATTAACTCCCGGATAAGGAAGTTGCCGAATAGCAAAACCGGAAGCCTCGCTTGATCAGATCAGGCGAGGCTTTTTTAATGGAAAGTTTCCAGGCCGAAATTCGCAGCAAACGCATTTGCCGGGACAGTCCTATGCAAACCAGCGCTGCGTCTTTCTTGCCAGCGCTGCTGTAAAGTCCCGTCCTGTTCACTAGAATGTTGAAGCTCAAATAGTGCTGTGTTTGATTCCACGTTACCCCGCCGAATAGTTGCGTGTCCGACCCCGTTGTGAAGCCGGACATTGGACTGCGGGCAAGTCATCCGGCATCTGCCAGCGAAATACCAGGCGCCCCAAAGCAACGACTGCGGAAATGACTGACGATCAAAAAGACGAAGAGATAAAGGACCTCGAAATCAAAGACGCCAGAGTCATTTTTGAAACGGTCTGGGAAGAGCTCGAACAGGAATACGAGCGCGAACAACTCAGGTTCCCGAAAGAGCTGATTCTGCTCGGCGGTGCGCCCGGATCGGGCAAAGGAACGCACACGCGTTTCATCCTCAAGGCTCGCGGGCTGACTTGTCCTCCGATCGTTGTCAGCGATCTGCTCAAGACGCGCGAGATGCAGAAGATCAAAGATCAAGGGCTGATGGTCAGTGACACCGATGTGATCGGCATCATGCTTCGAAAGCTGTTACAGGAGCAGTTCCGGGATGGAGCTTTGCTGGACGGGTTCCCGCGAACCGAGGTTCAGGTCGAGTGTTTGAAACTGCTGGTCAACGAAATCAACCAGGTACACAACGAATTTGAAAATACGCCCAAGGCGATCCATTTCCGTCGCCCGACGATTCACGCGATGGTTCTGTTCGTCAAAAAACACACTTCGATTGAGCGGCAGATCCGTCGTGGGATCGAAGTCGCACTGCATAATAAGGACGTTGAGGAAACAGGTGTCGGCAATCTGATGACGGAACGCGCTACCGACATGAGCGACGCGGCTGCGGCGAGACGGTACCAGATTTTCAAAGAACAAACGTGGGACGCGCTGCAGTCATTGCAGGAGATTTATCACTACCACGCGATCAACGCCGAGGGACCGATTCGCGAGGTCGAGAAGAACATTCTCGAAGAGCTTCAGTACCAAAGTTCGCTTGAACTTGAAACACGGACGTATGACCGGATCCGGCATCTGCCACTGGCAGAAGAGATTACGATTCACGCGCGACAGGAACTCGTAAAACGCCTCGACAACTACGAATTGAGCCACTCGAAGCTGTTTCAATCGATCGTTGAACTGATCGAGCGGAAGTTCATGCCGATCATCGAGCGCCACGCGCTTTCGGGGCGAGCAAATGTAAACAGCGAAGCGGAACTGCTGAATGATCCGCTGGCACTCGCGATGCTGATCGACATCTTCTCCGAGCGGGGTTACAACGCATTGATTGACAAACGCGTTCAGGAAACACCCGAGTCAATCGATTTGCAAACGGGCGAAATTCGAAACGGGGAAAAGAATGTTTATCGAATTCAGATCACTTTCAAGGGTTCGGAAATTCGACGTGGTTAGTTTCTGTCGATCAGTCTCCTATGGGACGGCGTGACCGAATTTGACTACCCTTTGCCGGAATGCCATGAACACAGATCTGCGACTGTCGACTGAAATTCAGAATGCTGCTCTCGGAGCCTTCATTGGAGCTTGCGTCGGTGACGCGGCAGGTGCGACGCTTGAGTTTATTGGTCGCAAACCAACCGATGAAGAAGTCGACAAAGCGATGACGATGCCCGGCGGCGGTGTATTGCAGGTTGCTCCCGGCCAGATAACGGACGATTGCGAACTGGCAATCTGTTTGGCTCGAGGACTGGCCGGGCGATCGGATTTCGAAATTGAGCGTATTGCGTCAAAATATATGGCCTGGGTCGATTCGCAACCGTTTGATATTGGCTTCACGACCCGGGTTACACTCGGTTGTTACATCGATCCGGATTTGGGATGTGCAGAGTCAATGCGCCGATCGGCAATTGAAAAGTGCATGAATTCAAAGGCCAATGGCTCGGTCATGCGAGTTGTTCCTCTCGGCATATGGGCTCACCGTTTTTCAATCGATGAGGTAGCGTTTGTCGAAGCAATTTCCGAAACGCTCGCTGGCGGAGGCGACACAGATACGAACGCTTGTATTGTCGGCGGCGTGATTGGTGCGGCTGACGGTTTTCTGGCGATCCCCGATTCGATGAGCCAGCCGGTGTTGAACTGCGACACATCGACTAGTCATAGCCGGCCGGATTTCTTGAACAGGCCACGGGTTGGAGCGCTGCCGACTAGCGACGCATCCGGAAACCGAAGACAACGCTCTCAGCTGTGTAGTCAGTTTCTGTTGTCGTGGTCAATCCGACCAGGTCTGTACAGGGAACATCGAAGTCAGTCGTTCCGAGAAAACGATATTCCGTGAACACCGAAACGCGGGAATTGACTTTGCGGCTGGCTCCGACAATCGCCTGGTATGCTAGAACCAGCTCATCCAGATTACAGTTGTTGTTGGCGTCGAAGATGTCGCCATCCATGTACATTGCGCCAAAGCCGCCACCGACATACGGTGTTGCTCCAAGAATGCAACGGTCAGAATCCTGGAGGATGTTGAACATGGCGGAATACGCTCGGACGTCGCCCGAGATATCGCTGGCAATAATGTTCGGTGCGACATCGACCAGAAATTCGTCTGCTGAGTTTTTGCGCGATGCAAATTCAAGTTCGACCCGACGGTTGCAACCGATCTCACGACCGAACGCGGTTCCGAGAACGTAGCCTTCCTTGAAAGTGGTGCGGTTTTCTGTGCCGCCATTGTCAATGACAAAGTCCCGGGCACCGTTCCAGCCGCCAAAACGGCTGATGTATCGGCTGCTTCCACAGCTGTCGTTGCATGTTTGAGCACAACCTCCGTCGTAGACGTTTCCACCGCAACCACAACCGGTTCCTTCCTGGAAGTAGCTTTGACCAACAGGCTCACGGGCCGAGCCGCATCCGCAACCACTTGCTTCGCCACAACCTCCGCAACCACTTGCTTCGCCACAACCTCCGCAACCACTTGCTTCGCCACAGCCTCCGCAACCACTTGCTTCGCCACAACCTCCGCAACCACTTGCTTCGCCACAACCTCCGGAAGCACAACCGCGGGCCCCGCATTCACATGATGGTGCGCCGGTTCCGCAACCGCAATTGTCATTCTGACCGCCGCCGAACCGACTGAAGAGCCCGCCGCCACGTCGGTTTTGCAGTCCGCCACCGCCAATATTTCTCACGATGTTGCGACCTCGATTCCCGGCAATGCCGCAACCGCAGCCGGTAGTATCGGCACATCCGCAATCGGAGACACCCGGGTGTCCGCATCCGCATTGGGAACCGCAGGCATTTGCAGGCTCACAGCGCAAATCGGCGGAAAACGAAATCTGAGCCAACGCTGGCGCGGCCGTCAACGCAACGATTGCGGCAGAGAGTAACAGTTTGTTGATCACGGGACATTCCTTTGTTCAGTCAATTCGGTTGAGCAACCATTGCTTCCGCACAATCGTTCGCCGAGGGTCCGGACAAAAGGTGCGACACGAAACCGGGGCATTGCCTGATTTATCGAGCGGCGCGGAGCAACTGTTAACACCGGGACGATCCGATATGCGCGGATTCTCCCGCAGGCGGCAGAAATCCGATACAAACGGCATAACCCGACCGGCAGAACGAGGGGTTTGCTGGCAGAATTGCGTATTTACAGCAGTGGACGGCACGGGAAAGCTGAGTGATTATTCCGTAACCTCCCTCGCATGTACCGGCGGTGCGAATCAAATGAAACGTCGGGCATCACATTCAATAGGGTCCGTGGGAATCAGCGAAACGCGGGCCGCGTAGCCTCCGGCCATGTAGCTGCCGGCCATGTAGCTGCCGGCCATGTAGGGACGAGGGTCACTCGGCGAGCGACACGCAAATGATCTCTTTGTCGTTTCGCGCGAACATGCATTTGTTCGAAAACGCCGGGTGGCTCCAGACAACATTTCGGCCAAACGAGTTGCTGGTCGGTTCGAGCAACTGTTGACGTCCGATTTCCTCGTAGCCTTCAGGCGACATCTTCGCAAGAATCAACTCGCCCATTTCAGTCATGATGAAGTATTGCTCGCCGTTTTTAACTATGAAACCGGTAACGGAATCTGCCGGCCTGCCTCCCGGAGTCGTCGCCAGTGATTCCCAGACGCGTTCGCCTTTGATTAGATCGATACAGCGCAGTTGGCCTTTTACATCGATGCCGTAAATGTGGCCATCGACAACGACTGGCGGATTGTGATCGGGATGAACGCCCTTGCCCCGCCAGACTTCCGTCGCGGCCGGCGTTTCAGAGTCCAGCTTCAGCAACATCGACGCGCCTTGAAGCCCGGTCACTAAAAGATGATCGTCGTGAAAAATTGGCGCAACGATCGACATCGCATACGCCGGTTCAATATCGACAGACCAATAGACTTCGCCGGTTTCAGGGTTAAGGCTGTTAATCGACTGCGGATGCCAGATCAGAAGTTGACCGGTTCCGCCAGCGTTGATCATCATCGGCGGACAGTAACCCGGTTCTTCGGCCGATAGAGCGCGCCATTTTTCCTCGCCCGTTGATTTGTCAAACGCCACGGCAACGGAACCTTCTCCTCCGACCAGCGCGAAGAGGGTGTCACCGTGAACCAGCGGATGGGCGGCAAAGCCCCAAATCGGCGCCTCCGCGAGATCGTATTCCTGCTTAAGTTCCTTGGACCAGGCTTCCTGCCCGTCCTCGGCGCGAACGCAACTCAATCGACCTTCGGCACCCAGCATGTAGACTGCTCCGTCGTTCACCGTCGGAGTGGCTCGAGGGCCGAACGCGTACGAGATCGCGTAGTCGCAGGGGTATTCGTATTTCCAGATGTCCTCGCCGGTTTCCGCGTTTAGACAGAGCAACCGTTCCATGCCTGTCAGCTCTGTGCGCCGCCCCGGATCAGGATTGGTTTCGGGATCATCGGTCAGATAGTCCGAGATGAAAACACGATCGCCGACGACGGCAGGTCCGGAGTATCCACCCGCAACCGGCATCCGCCACTTCACTTCCAAACCGTCGGCGGGAATACTGCTGATGATGCCGGTTTCGTTCCACTCGGAGTTTCGTAACTGGCCAAGCCACTGGCTCCAGTCATCCGCAGATGCCGTCCGGTTACCCGCCAGTGTCGTCAACGAAACTACGATGAGAACGACAGGCAATGTTACGAAAAAATGCCGGATTGATTGCAGATTGAATTCTCTCATATTGTCCTCGTTGTATTCGGTATCGTTTTTACGGTTGTATGTCCACGTTCATGAGACTCCGCCAGTTTATCCGTCGTGTCCATTCGCACAAACGGATACATTGGCAAACCTGAAATTCGACGCAAAAACTCAAATGTACTCTTTTGAAAAACAGAACCTATGACTGCGTAAATCGCAAAAAATGGGCTGCTTTTTATTCAGTTGATTGCCGTAAGGACTATTTCCGATATTCTTTATTGTTGGAGGACGGATCGAACGCACCATGAACCTGATCTCGCCCGCTGACAGCGAACTCAAGTTTTGTCCAACGTGCGGAAACCAGCTTGATGAGTTGACCGACGCGGTTTGTTCAATGTGCGGAAAATCGCTGCCCACTCGCGCGAAATCATCATACGAATATCGATCCGGGTTGACGCTGTTTGGGTGGCCGCTGGTTCACGTCGTAATGGGCCGCAACGACGGACAGGTGCGAAAACCCAATGTCGCGCGGGGGTTCATTGCGATCGGTGAAGTGGCAATTGGAGGTATCGCATTGGGTGGAATGGCTGTCGGCGGGATCGCAATTGGCGGTTGCGCGATTGGAATGTTTACGCTCGCTGGTGCCAGCCTTGGTTTACTGATGGCGATTGGCGGGCTGTCGATCAGTGGCGGACTCGCGCTGGGAGGCTTGGCGATTGGATCAGTGGCGATGGGCGGGCTTTCGATTGGCTATTACTCATTCGGCGGACTCGCTCTGGACTCTTCTCGTTGTCGTCGGCTCGTTTTTTTGAGGCCGGATTCTCAAATGCAACGAAAAAATCGGTGAATAGTTTGTACCGGTTGCGACAATAGCTTAGAGTAAGACCCAACGGCGGGTTGCACAACGATTGAGCTGCGCGCGTTTGGCAACGAGCTCCGCCGCTACCGTTTGACTTATGATTATTGTTACAAAAGCGTTTGTCAGGAGAGACTCATGGCTGACCAGAATCAGGCCCACGACGTAAGCCCGCTATTTACTTCGGATTCGAAACGCGTCAAATCCAGTCAGGCTGCTCGATTCACATCCGGACGGACCGCAAACCACTCGGACGATCAGCACGCAGCAGAGTTTCTCGCAAGCGTCAATGGCAGTGGAGCCGCTGCCAATGGCGGAACGACGCCTGCTCCATTTTGGGACAACTACCTCGAAGGGCAGCGCGCCGATGGAACGCATGTAGGCGGAAACGGTTACGTCGCAGCGAGGGGACCCGCCACTCCTGCAATTCAGGAGACTCGAAAATATCCTTCCGACCACGAGGATGGTGGCGGAGTCGATCACGGTCACGATCACGGGGATGACGGACACCAGCATGGTGGCGGGGTCGTAGATCATCAGCACGAGCATGAACACGGCGGTGGCGGAATTGTTGAGACTCGAAAATACCCGTCGGACCACGAAGATGGCGGCGGCGGAGTTCATCACACCGAAAAATATCCGTCCGATCATGAAGACGGCGGTGGAGCCGGTGGTGACGTACACACGCACAAATATCCATCAGACCATGAGGATGGTGGCGGCGGAGGCATCGTCAGCACATATAAATATCCGTCGGACCATGAAGACGGCGGCGGAGGAGGCGATGTTCACACCCGTAAGTATCCATCGGATCATGAAGATGGCGGAGGCGGAGGTATCGTCACGACTTACAAATATCCTTCTGACAACGAAGACGGTGGTGGCGGAGGCGACGTTCACACGCACAAATATCCGTCCGATCACGAAGATGGCGGCGGAGGTGGAGGCGTTGTCGGTACGTACAAATACCCTTCTGACAATGAAGACGGTGGTGGTGGGGTTGTCGAAACCCGCAAGTATCCTTCCGACCATGAAGACGGCGGCGGAATTCCCGGCGGCGGCGGAACACCTCAAACGATGAAATACCCCTCCGATGCAGAAGACGGTGGCGGGGGAAATCCTCAAACAATGAAATACCCGTCCGATGCAGAAGATGGTGGAATGGCTCCGGGCGGTGGCGCTCAGCAAACGATGAAACATCCGTCGGACAACGAAGATTCCGGCTCGTTACATATGCCACAACAAACCGACGGGCTTTCGGGCGCGATGCAAATCGCTGCCGGAAAATTGCGTCACACTGATGCGGCTTCAGTCGAAGCAATGAACGCCGGTTCGATTGCCGGGACGACGCTCAAATATCCTTCGGACAATGAGGATCAGGAGTCAGCGATTGCGGCTGACGTTTCTGGAACGACTGCGAAGTTCCCGTCAGACAACGAAGATGGTGGGAATGACACCGGTCCGATTGCCGGAGCCGGTCCGTTTCCCGGATAGCGTGGAATACAATTAATTCTGCCGGAATTCACTTGCCGTGCATTTTGCCGTGATCAATTGATGCAAGGGGCGCGTCCCGCCGGAAAGGCGGGGCGTACTCTCGACTTCGACCATCCAAGTTGTTAATGATTCTTCTTCTGACTCACAGTGGCGATTTCTACACGATCGATCGCGTGAAGATGGCTCTCGACACGCAGGGAGTCGCCAACACGGTCATTCATACCGATCGATATCCGCAGTTCCTGAGTCTTTCGACAGGGTTCCAGTCGGATTCTCAAGGCAAGCCCGGAATGAACGGCTACACCGCAATGATGGTCGATCAGTCGGGGCCGATCGATTTGAGTCACGTGACAGCGGTGTGGAATCGGCGAATCTGGCCGGGGTTGATGCCGGCCGACCTGCCACCTGCGGCGGTCGCTCATAACGGGGAAGTTTGCAAGCACACATTCAATGAAACTCTTGCGCTGTTGGATCATGCATACTGGATGAACCCGTTGCATTCCGGATTTCGTTCGGAGTCAAAATCGTTGCAGCTGAAACACGCGGCAATGATTGGTATGCGGATTCCCGAAACGTTGATCAGCAACGATCCGGAAAAAATTGAATCGTTCTTTCATCGCCACGATGGAATCCTGATCACCAAGACATTGCTGCCGATGGCAACGTCGATGGAAGCAGCACCTGACTTCGCCTACACCTGCCGCGTGACGACGGAACATCTGAAAATGCTGGACGTCGCTCGTCTTTCGCCCCAAATTTATCAGCCGCTGATCGAAAAGAAATGGGAGTTGAGGGTAGTTGTTGTTGAGCAAAATTTCTTTGTTGCCGGAATTCGCGGACACGGCGGACAATCGCTCGGCCTCGATTGGCGGACGCCGGACCACGGTGAAATCGAGTGGTTTGAGGCAGCATTTCCTGATTCGAGTCGAGACAAGTTGCTAACGTTAATGAAACGCCTGGGAATTGTGTTTGGCGCCGTCGACTTCATTGTTGATGATCCCGAACGCGAGCCGGTTTTTCTAGAGATCAACCAGGCGGGCGAATGGGGAATGCTCGAACGCGATCTGAATTTCCCGATTGCGGAAACGATTGCCAGTTCGCTTGCGGAGCATGGCAAATAGTGGTTTATCAATTAGTAGGTTCCGGGTTGAGCGTAGTGGACGAGGTTACGAGTCCGATGCTTGTGCTGGCTCCGGGGACTCGTAGCCTCGTCCACAACTCTATTGTTAAGTGCTGACCATCCACTTGCTTGTGGTTGTAAAGTCGTAAGATCAAGATGAGCCATTTTGGCGCAAGCCGGGGAAAAGCGAACGTATTCATGAGTGTTTTGATTATCACGCGCAGCGATGATAACGACTGCATTGACATGGTGACTGCCGGGATTCTCGAACGCGGACAATCCTGCATTCGACTGGACACGGATCACTACCCGCTCAACATCGGAATCAGCACGCCGTCTCCAAAAAACCGGGACGATCCAGCCGGGCAGGGATTCATCCGGATCGGCGACGACCGGATTGAACTGAGCGATGTGAGTTCCGTCTGGTATCGACGTTACTTTGCCGGAGGCCGCCTCCCTGAAACGCTCGGTGATACTCGCGCCGCCTGTGTGAATGAGGCTCGTCGCACGTTGTACGGAACGATCGCGGCCCTGCCCTGTTTTCAAATGGACCCGCTCATCTGTGTTCGAAAAACCGACCACAAGGAACTACAGCTGGACAAAGCTCACGAGTTCGGAATGGATGTCGGCGAAACGTTGTTCACGAACGATCCGCATGATGCCAGAGCGTTTCTCGATCGGCATGACAATCAGGTGGTCACGAAAATGCAATCGTCATTCGCGGTCTATCGGGACGGTGACGAGCTTGTCGTGTTCACTTCCAAAGTCGATCCGGAAAAACTGGATGAACTCCTTCGGCTGCAATACTCGCCGATGATTTTCCAGGAGCTGTTTCCGAAGAAGCTGGACATTCGCTCCACGGTGGTCGGCAAACGTATCTTTAGTGCAGCGATCGATTCCCAGACTCAGGAGAAGACCGAAATCGACTGGCGGCGCGACGGAGCGAACACGCTGGAGGACTGGAAGCCGTTTCAATTGCCGCCGGAAATCGAAACAGCGCTCTTGAAGCTGACCGAGGAATTCGGGTTGAACTATGCAGCTGCAGATTTTGTTGTGACCAGGGACGACCGGCTGGTTTTTCTGGAGATCAATGCCGGGGGCGAGTGGTTCTGGCTGGCGCGAACCCCGGGACTGCCGATCGCGGAGGCGGTTGCGGACACGTTGCTTGGCAATTGTGAGCGGACGGAGTCGTGGCCGTGGATGAGAGGCTGATTGGAATGCAGTATATTCGGAAACCACCGGGAAAACGATTAGCGAGCGGTGCGAACCCGGCTTAGGCATTCCCAAAACCACCCGTCACGTTTTATACTCGCGTCCCGACAAATGTCGCTTTCCCTGTTCCGCACTCCGAATTCCGTATTGTAACCGTGACTGTATTGTAACCGTGGCTGTCCTACTTCAAATTCAAAAAGCGTACAAACGGTACGGAGATCAGATTCTGCTCGAAAATGCCGAAGCCTCGATCATTGATGATGTTAAACTCGGATTCATTGGTCGCAACGGCGCTGGTAAATCGACGTTGCTGCGAATACTGCTGGGTGACGAAGAACTCGATTCGGGCAATATTGTCCGGCACCCTTCGCTCCGAATCGGTTATCTGCGCCAACACGATCCGTTTCAGCCGGGAGAGTCGGCGCTTGAATTTCTGATGCGCGACAGCGATGCGCCGGAATGGAGATGCGGAGAGGTCGCGGGACGATTCGAGCTGAAGGGTGACTATCTCTACGGTCCGGTTTCGGAATTGTCCGGAGGCTGGCAGACACGGGTCAAGTTGGCGGCGCTGTTGCTGCACGATCCGAATCTGTTGTTGCTGGACGAACCGACGAACTTTCTCGACCTTCGAACCCAGATTCTGCTCGAACATTTTCTGAAGACGTTCCCCGCCGCCTGCCTGATCGTCTCGCACGACCGGGAGTTTTTGAAACAGACCTGCACCCACACGATGGATATTTCGGGTGGACAGCTGACGACGTATCCCGGCAGGATCGCAGCGTTTCTGGAATTTCAGAAAGAGCGGATTGAGCACGATCGGCGCGTGAATGCGACAGTGGTGGCGAAACAAAAACAACTGAAGCGTTTCATCGACAAAAACCGCGCCCAGGCCAATACGGCTTCTCAAGCCCGCTCGAAACAGAAACAGCTGGACCGCCTTGAAGTGACCGAGATTGAATCCGATCTGGCAACGGCTCATATCCGCGCGCCGCTGGTTGAACCGAGGCAGGGCCCTGCCGTTCGCTGTCACGACCTGGCCATCGGTTATCCGGACCATGTCGTTGCCAAAGAGATTAGTCTTGAGATTGAACATGGCCAGCGGGCTGCAATCGTCGGCGATAACGGTCAGGGAAAAACGACGTTGCTCCGTTCGCTAACCGGTTCACTCGATACGCTGGGGGGCGAAGTTCGCTGGGGACACGGTTGCGACATCGGGGTCTATGCACAGCATGTTTACAACTCGCTTCCGGAACACCGGACTGTGATCGAGCAGTTGGAATACAACGCCGACAAAGGAGTGACGACTCAGGATTGCCTGCAGGTTGCAGGCGCATTGTTGTTTCGCGACTCGCACGTCAACAAGAAAATAAAAGTGCTTTCCGGTGGCGAGCGCGCCCGGCTTTGCATGGCCGCATTGTTGCTCGGGTCGTGCAACATTCTGGTGATGGATGAACCGGGCAACCATCTGGACGTCGAAACCGTCGAAGCACTGGCCAACGCGTTGAACAACTACAAAGGGACGGTTCTGTTCACCAGCCATGACCGTCACTTTCTCAGCCGGATTGCCACGAATATCGTTGAAGTTCGGGATGGATGCGCGAAGAACTACATCGGCGATTACGAGTCGTATATGTATTACATCAACAAGGAAATTGAGGAAGGTGAACGTGCGCGGGCCGGTTCGATCAAGTCTTCGAAAGGAGATCCGCGTTCCGGTAAGCCAAAGAACGGCTCATTTACCGAACAGAAGAATTCGCAGAAAGATCACCGTAAACGCCAGAAGCAGATCAAAACCGTTGAGCGAAAAATTGCCCGGCTCGACGACGAAAAACGTGAACTCAATGAAAAATTGCTCAGCGAAACCGACCCGACCGAAGCATTGCGGTTGCACGAGCAAGTAACTGCGATCACAACCGAGTTGTCGGAGGCCGAGGATCAATGGCTGGAGATGACCGAGTAGCTTCAGCGCTGTATTCGCAAGGCAACGCCTTTTGGAAGGTGAAGATTCCGAAGGCGACGTGGTAGGAGAGCGACGCTCCTGCCGAGCCGGATTAGCCACTGCCCTGACTCGTTACTGTGCCAAGCCAAATCGTTCGATGCTGACTGGATAACCGCACACTCATTAAGTTGCCAATTCATGAAGAACACAACGGAATCCGAATTCGAACAATTTGCGATTGAACACGGATGGGACACCGATGTACTTCACCGAATTGCTACCCTTCGACATTGGTGGAAACGGCGAACAAGATGGAAACTCTACGGACTCATTGATCCGTTCAAAGAACCCGACTGGTAAGCCGAGCTACATGGTCCTCAGGCAGATTCGTGAGAACGGATACATAGCGCACGAAAAACGGCTCGCATTTCTGCGAGCCGATTGTTTTCAATATTGATCGGTAGCGCCGACGGGAATACTAGAAATCGTTCTTCTCGTCGCTCTTGTCGTCGCCACCCTGTTCTCCACCACCGCGTTGGCCGCGTTCTCCACCTCCGCGTTGGCCACGTTCTCCACCTCCGCGTTGGCCACGTTCTCCACCTCCGCGTTGGCCACGATCACCGCCACCACGTTGGCCGCCGCGCTGGCCGCCCCAACCACGATTCTGGCTGAACTCGAACGTATCGCCCATCAATTCGTTGTACGTAGTGCGCTGCTCTTCAGTCAGAACGGCGAGGACTTCATCCTGAGCTTGTTGTCGAAGCGAAGCGATTTTTTCTTCCAGCTTTGCTGAAGCTTCTACTGCGGCTTCACGCATTTGTTCCTGTTGCTCTTCAGAAATGTCAAGAGCTTCGATCAGAGAGTCGTTCTCAGCCAGTCCTATCGTGCCGCCACGAGTAGTATTGCGCTGAAAATTGAGTTGAGTGAGCCGATCGACCTGATGCGGAAGCAGAACTGCCTTTGCTTCTTCCTCAATCTCCTTGGCCCGTTCCTGCATCCCTTCCATCAATTCCTGACGCTCTTCTTCGCTCAAGCTTCGGAAGTCACGGAACGTGTCCATCATTTCTTCGCGAAAGTCCTCAGTCATTGATGTGAGATCATCCATCTGATCGTCGGTGATCTCAAGTTCTCCCTGGACTTTTTCGTCCTGAAGAAGTCTGAGTGAGCCGCCGCCCCGCATGAATCCACCACCACGACCCTGTGCATGCGAAGTTTGGGCAACCACCATGACCGCTGTAGCGGCAAGAACGGCAACAATTTTTGAACGATAGGACATTTCAAGTTTCCTGATTAAGTCTGAATGAAATTGTGTTGAGTGTAATTCGACTGGGGCAGAGATTCGTTGTCAGTGATCCAGCCAGAACCCCATTTCCCGGGGCTGCCTGAATCCCCACTACCGGGATCGCATTACCGGGATCGCATTACCGGGATCGCATTACCGGGATCGCATTACCGGGATCGCATTACCGGGATCGCAGAAGCGCCCGCAACATTAGTAAGTCACGAACTATTAAACCGAGTCCTGGTCAGCCGGTTCCGAATCGACTTCACGATTTGAGGAGAAAATCTCATGATTCACCGAGTTTTCACGGCACCTCGTGGTCGTACACGCAGTGGCTGTTTTTGGAGGACAGGAAAAGTCTCCGATCGCTCGGTTTTTTCCGAATTTTCCCAATCCGGCCGCTAACGGAATCGAACCCTCTGCATGGGGAGTCGCAGGCGAGCCATATCGATCGGACGATCATCGAATTGTTCGTTTCCAACCCTTTCGAGATAGCGGAGTAGTTTGTCGCTCGGATCGGTCAACGTGATTGCCTGAGTGTTCGTCGGGTCAACGCGAGAGCGGACGATTACGATCACTTCGTATTCCGAGCCCAACAACCCGGCTGCATGGTCATCCACGGTATCGTGCGAAACCGGGGTGGGCGAGAATCCTCCGACAAGCGGACCAGAGCCGGAATCTGTCATGCGGCCGGCCAACCCGCGTTCATGGGCTGGGACCCTGTCGTCGGGCAAGGCTGCCGATGCGGGATTCGTGTTTAAATCTCGAGCGGATCGTTGTTCTGCCGGAAAGCCCTGATCTGCTCCAGGCGGAACAGGTCGCGCGGTTTCGGGAATCGACGCGATTGCCATCGCAGGTCCCTGAGCCGGGACGGGCTGGCCGGTGCGCTGTTGCCGATCGAACAAGTGATCGAGTCCGGCTGTTTCCAATTGCCAATAGACCGTATCGATCGCCGTGTAGATTCCTTCATCGAATTCGACAGCCGCGGCATTGCAAACTCCGATCAGTCGCCCGTCGTTGGTGAACAATCCACCACCGCTTCTTCCATCGACCGGGCGACCATAAATATCGTATTTGCTGACGCCGTTGTACAAGGCGTTGTTCTTGATTTTCGATCTGCGAATGGTCGGCGTCTCGCCATGATCACAGCCGATCGAGAAAATGCCGTTGCCACGACCGATCTTGACTCCCGCATCAGCAATTTCCACCGGGATAATGTTGACCCCTGCATTTACTGCAACCAGCGCGATGTCGCGATTGCCGGCTTCGTAGTAAATCAATTCGGCGCTGGAAGTGCGTGGCGGCCCGTTTCCAAAATCATGTTCAACTTTGGTGTCGCCCTTGCCGTTCGAATCGCGAAAGACGTGGCCGCATGTCAGCACGAGCCATTCGCCGTTATGGCAGTGAATGACGGTTCCCGTCGCAAAGGAAATTCCCTCGGGATCTTCTACTCGCAGCCGGACCGTCGCATCCAGGGCGATGGTTTCAACGCGGTTTCCCGGCTGCCGCGTCCCGTTGTGGGTTGTCTTGTCGGCCGCGTTCAGCGTATCGGCAGCGCGGTGCTGGTTGTACTGCGCGACGAACTCTTCTTCGGTCAATGCACCCGGCTGGAATCCAGATTGAGCGAACCAGCCGGCGACGGTCGCTGCATCGACCTGCCCGCTGTGCCGCAAGATCTCACGGTCACGATCTACGAAAACGACAGTCGGAGTCGAGGCAACGCGGAACTGTTCGACCCACGCGCGGTGAACATGGGTGTCAATGCGCGTGATCGGATAGCCTTGTTCGGCCATTCCAAGCAGAATGGGCTCGACGCTCTTGCACGGGCCGCACGCCTCGTTGGTGAAAAAGTAAAGCTGCGGTCCACTGTCGAACTCATTGGCCGAGTTTTCAGCCGGACTCTGTGTATTGACCGGATTCTGCGCATTGCCCGGATTCTGCGCGAACGCGTAGCTGGAGGGATTGCCCGGGGTTATCGCAGTGCCAGCCAGAATCGCGGCGGCGAAAAGAAAACTGAAACCGATTCTGGCGATTGCAGCCAGTCGTTTACCTTGAATATTTTGTCGCATCTCGATCCCTCCCTGGATCTGAGTTCGATTGTAAATCACGCTGCATAAATCCTGATCAGCGTGTAAATTCTTCAACGCCTGTCGCTCGTCCTTTGTCTATTTCAAGCGTTGTCATCCACTCCGAAGCGCTTCCTGCACTTCCGTTTTCACATCCTCTACGTCTCTACTCGCATCAACCACCTCGTTAATCACAGGTATTCTTCGCGATATCTGACGCTGACGGCTGGTTTGGATGCCAATTTTGGACCGCCTCCGACGAATGCAAGGGGGCGAGTCAATATGCGGATTGCAGACTTGCGATTCTGCTCAATCCAGCACCTCAATCTCAGTCGCACCTTTTGTGCCAATTTGGCTCAAGGATTAGAATGCAAAAGCCGGAGACAACAAACATCGATTTCATCGCGCGGCAGAAACTGCACGCTGGAGCCTCCACTCTTATGCTTCCAATTCCTACGACTGCGACGTCTCAAGGGGCGACGACTCATGAAGTTCCGCAACGGAGCTGCCGCAGGTTGATTCGGCCGCTAGCATCCGATTGCACTTCGTTTCGAGGCCGCGCGATTCGAACTATGTTCGCCCGGCTCTACCTGCTGGTTGCGGTGGCCGGACTCTGTTTGGCCGGTCCAGCGATTACGCCGTCACTTGCGGCGGCGCAGGCAGTGGACAACACAAAAAAAGAGCGACCGGAGTCTTTCGATCGTGTTGCGATTATTCAATTTCACGGTCCGATCGACGGTCGGCTGCACCAGTACTTTTTCTCACGGATCGCACAAGCAGAAAAATCGGGTGTCGACCTCGTAGTACTGGAAATTGATAGCCCCGGCGGGTTGTTGGCTGAGAGTTTTGAGATCGGAGAAAAGCTTCGCAGTATTGATTGGGCTCATACGGTTGCGTTCGTGCCTGATGAAGCGATCAGCGGTGGAGCGCTGGTGGCGCTGGGGTGTGACGAGATCATTGTTGATGACGATGCGAACTATGGAGACATCGGAGCGATCTGGGCCGATCCGTCCATGCAGGCATTTCGATTTGTTCCGGCCAAGGCACTATCATACATCGTCGGCGAAGCGAAAATCCTGGCTGAATCCAAGGGGAAGCCGCATGAACTTGTCGAGGCGATGATAGATCGCGACGTGGCCGTTTACACGAAGACAGGCAATGACGGCAATCTTCGTTACAAGAAACATCGCATTGATTCCGATGATGACAAACCTGCGGCGCCGTGGAAAGTGATCGAGGAATCCGGGGCCGAACGATTCTTGACTTTGACCGGCGCGCGAGCGAAGCAACTGGGACTTGCAGACGCGATTGCCGGCGATGATACCGAGCTTGCAGCTGAATTGAATTTTGACGCCCGGGACGTCAAACGGTTTCAGCCGAATTCGACGGACTCGATCGTCTACTATTTGAACAGCACGATCGTCACCGGATTGTTGATCCTGATCGGACTCATTGCACTCTACATCGAATTCAGTGCACCCGGCGTCGGCGTCGGCGGATTGATTGCGGGATTATGCGCGGTGTTGTTTTTCTGGAGTCGTTTTCTGGGCGGGACATCGGGCTGGCTGGAGGTGTTGCTGTTTTTGGCTGGACTGGTCTTTATATTGATGGAAGTGTTCGTGATTCCCGGTTGGGGAGTGTCCGGCCTTGTGGGATTGCTGCTGCTGTTCGCAAGCGTGATGATGGCCAGCCAGGATTTTGTGTTGCCACAAACGGGACGTCAGTGGAACAAGTTGGTCAGCACGCTGTTGATGCTGATGTGCAGCGGGTTTGTGTTCATGATTTGCGCAGTGTTCATAACACGGAAATTCGGGCACCTTCCCGTGTTTGGCCGAATGGTGCTTGATCCAGCCACATCCGGCGTTTCAGCTGAGACAGATTCGGTGAACGAGGACGGAAAACCTGTGCCTCAGCCACATCCGGTTGTGTCAGTCGGTGACTGGGGTCGCGCCGAATCGATGTTGCGCCCGGCAGGTCGGGCAGGATTTTCAGGCAGTTCGCTGGACGTCATCAGCGACGGCAGCCTGATCGAATCAGGTTGTCAGATTCGTGTGATTCGCATTCAGGGAAATGTTGTGACGGTGACCGAAGTTGAAGACGACGACGAAATCGGGCGGACGACTTATCCGGCGGATTCCGAAGCGTAGACAGTTCGTGACCGGGAAACGTCCAGGTTGTTTCAGGCAGCCATTTTCTGCTTCTGCTTTTTGGACTGACGCACCGGTTTGTCTTTCCAACGCCGGTGCAGCCACCAATACTGGTCAGGCTCAACTCGAATCGCGTCGCCTAGCCGGTCGCAGTACCACTGAGTCAGCGATTTAACGTCGCGCAATTCATCAGGCATCGTCATCGGATCAGCGATTCCGGTACAGCCAATTTCAAAACGCATCGGCCTGTCGGTGTGGCGGCAATAAGTCACCATCATCGGTGCCGCCGCTGACAACGTAAACAGCGCGACGGCTTTGTGACACGATGCCGGGCGCCCGAGAAAATCGACCCAGCAACCTTTTGTGCCCGCATGCTGATCTCCAAGCAAAGTTAGAATGCCGCCGGCTTCGAGAACTTCCTGGACCATCGTCGCACTGCCCTCCTTCGGCAGAATGAATTGTCCGTTCCAGCTGCGAAAGCGGTTAACGAACTTGTCGAGGTAGGGATTGTCCAGCTTTCGGGCAATCGTGTAACTGGGCATTCCAAGCAGCCCGGTCGCGTAACCCGCCATTTCAAAATTGCCGTAGTGACCTGACACGGCGACCAGCGGTCGGTAGTCGATCAGGTATTCGGTCATTTGTTTTTTGTCGCGGATGAAAACGTACTTCCGCCAGTTGGTGTCGTGGATCTTCCGCGGTGCCAGTGCGATTCCGCAGCCCATCATTACCAGGTGATACCACATGTTGCGGGCCATCTCGCGGCATTCGGAATCGGTCTTTTCGGGGTAAACGCCGAGAATATTTCCGTCGATGATTTTGCGGCGGAACTTAACAACGTCCGAAAGGAACCAGGCAAGGAACCGCGACAATCGTGAACAGGCATCGGGGGAGAGCACTTGAATCGCGCAGACGATCAGCCGCAAAATCAAGCATTCAGCAAAGTTTTGAATCCGTTTCACATTCCGGCCTTCCTTGGCAGTCTTCGGGATTGGTGACTGTGATTCTGGCAAGTTTTGGAATTTGAGACCAGATTGATTGGAGTGTTATTGCAACGGATTTTGACAACCACGAAATACACGAAAAAAGACAGCTGACGAACGGCAGTTCGATTTTCGTGAATTTCGTCAAGTCCACGACGATCAGGACGCACTGGTAGTGAAAAACAAGAACCAGGAAATTCAAATTCCGCTGATTGATATTCTCAACGTCAGCTATGTCGGATTTTTTGATCCGCCTTTTGTGTCGTTTCGTCTGCGGAAGGAATCGGTTTTAGGTTCTGAGATTTGTTTCATTCCTCGAAAGAAGTTACTCGGATTCCCGATACCTTCCGACATTGAGAGCTTGATCGAGAGAATCGACGAAGCAAAAATTGCGTACGGCGCTGTGAAATGATGCTGCGGCGTAAGCAAACAATAGACAACCGGGAAACGGACGGAATTAACGAAAAGACATTCGACAAAATGTCGGTCAGTCCGGTTTTCGTGTTTTTCGTTCTTTTCGTGATCATCCTACAGTCAATATCAACTCCGACTGTTGAATACGGGATCCTTCACGAGCGGTAACTGGACTGCCCTCCCCGATTCCGCCGCTTGATAAATGGCCAGAATGATCTCGGTGCTGCGACGGCCTTCAACGCTGCCAATTGCAGGTGACGTTCCATTGTTGATTGCGCTGACGACGTCGTGGAACTGCCTGGCATGCGCGGCGTGACCGATTGCGGACGGATCGGATGCTCCGCCGCCGGTTTCGGTCTTGTTCGAAAAGTCGTCGGCGATCTTGTTGTCTTTGGCAGTCATCTTCGCGAACTGCCAGACCTTAATGTCTTCCTCTTCAATGATCGCACTTCCTGTGGAACCGTGGATCTCGATCTTCTTGACTGTGCCGGGAAACGAAGCGGTTGTCGCTTCAATCACGCCCAACGCTCCGTTTTCAAATCGTAGTGATGCGGTAGCGACATCTTCGACTTCGATCCGTTCATGTGCGAGGGTTGCCGTGTGAGCAGAAATTTCCGCGACCGGTCCCATCAGCCAGGTCAGCAGATCGACGCTGTGAATTGCTTGATTCATTAACGCCCCGCCGCCGTCGAGCGACCGGGTGCCACGCCACTTTCCGCTGTCGTAGTATTCCTGAGTCCGAAACCACTTTACAAATGCATCGCCGAGCGACAGTCGCCCGAAACGGCCTGCATCGATCGCTTCTTTCAGAAGGATACTGCACGAGTGAAAGCGTGATGGAAAGATCGTCGAGCAAACGACATTGTTCTTTTCGCAGACCTGGATGATTTTGTCGCAGCGTTCGAGTGTGATCTCCAGCGGCTTTTCGATAATCACATGTTTGCCGGCTTTCGCTGCTGCGACGGCTGGTTCCATGTGGGCACCGCCGGGCGTACAAATCGTGACTACGTCCAGCCCTGGATGATTGAGGAAATCACTGAGGTTGTCGTACGGCGCGATTCCTTCAGCGTCCGCGAACGTTTTTGCTGATTCGCCTCGACGAGCGTAACAGGCAACCAGATTCGCGCCGTTCGTATCTTCAATTGCGCGCGTGAAACTTCGCGATCATGCCGCAGCCGATTATTCCAAACCTAAGTGTCATGTAACTCTCCCGCTAGACGTTTTGTAGGTTGGACATTCTTGTCCGACTGCACAATTTCGGACGGACAGGGAATGTCCATCCTACAGTCCGCTTCCGGTCAAAGTCTGATACGTAATTATCAACATCGAAAATCCGTTGAGCAGCATGTGGATTGTGATACACGCAACCAGACTGTGCGTGCGATAGTAAACGAACCCCAGCGCAATGCCCAGCAGAAACAACGGGATAGGTGCGGGACCCTGGCCGATATGCATTGCTGCAAATAGTAGTGCGCTTAACAGGATCGGCATCCACGTCGAAACGGAATCGCGGGTTACGAGCTTTGGTTGGTAATGGTCATCGATTGTGCTTGTCCCATACGGATTGACGGTCTGTCCGGTCTGCAACGAACCAACTCTTGAAGCTTGTCTTGTTTCAGCTGTTTTGACGGCAGGCCGGCCCTCGATCTTGTGATAACCGCCACCGATCACCGCAAACTGATCGGCAGCGCTGGTTGAGTCGTCTGGTGTGAACCAGGACTTTGGATCGATCCTTTGCAGCCAGCCCTGCAATACGCTTCGAAAGAAAACTTCTTCGCAAATCGGCGCGACCAGGACCGCAGTAAACCAACCGGCGAAGATTCCGGATAAATTGGGTTCCTCACTGAGCAGGTTCAACGTTTGATGTTCGTACTTGACATACTGTGTTAGCAGTGTTTGTACTGCAAGGATGAGAGGCACGATCATGAAGAAGATCATGCCGCCAAGAACCAGGTCACGTCGCAGTGCTTTCGGTTGCCAGCCGACGATCATTGCGCCGTTTCTGTATCGAAGCGACAGAATTACGATGGCAAGGATTGTCATCACTAGTCGAGCAAGTCCGACAATCACGGTGGCGACGGGGCTTGCCGGCGTTGGTAAGTTCGCTTCTGCGCCGAGTGTTTCGCCCGCGTCTGATTCGATGTTTGGTCCGGACTCGATAGACGCAGTTGTTTCTGCATTAACTAAAAAGAGCCCGACGGTGATAATTCCAAGGGCTACCAGAAAATACATCATGCCAGCATCAACGAGCCCGATCGGCGATTGAATCCGTTTACGCGGCTGGAGCCAGCTCATTCGCCGATCAGCAGGCATCGTGAAAAAACGAACCCAGAGCAGTAGGAATCCGACGATGACTGCGCCGGCGACAATGTTGGTCAGCATGATTGTCCCGGTGTTACTTTCCTGAATCTCCGGCAATGAATTTCGCTGCACCGAGGATGTACAGCCAGCCGGAATGCAGAGTCGATGCAACAGACAACCAGGCGAATCCGGTCAGCGTCCAGAACAGCCAGCGGGGAATCCTGACGTCCGGATCACCGGCTTTTATCGCGAGGGCGACCAATGCTGCTCCGACCGCAATGCACTGAAACCACATTTTGAGTTTGCCCGCCATTTTCGCCGAGAAATCTCCGCCTGCACCTTCGATCAACGAACGAAGGACCGTGACCAGCAACTCGCGACCGACAACGACGACAGCCATCCATCCGGCGATCTGCGCATACCACGGAAACAGGTCACGCATTTCAACGGCCAGCAGAATGTACGCACCGCAGATCAGTATTTTGTCGCAGAACGGATCGAGGATTCGACCGAGTTGCGTCACCATGTCGTACTTTCTCGCGTACCAGCCGTCGATCCAGTCAGTGCCTGCGGCAATCACAAACACCGCTAGAGCAGCCCGGTACCACTGCATCGGGATCAGGATGAAGCAGATGATGGCAAGAAGCAGACGCGCGGCCGAAAGCTTGTTCGGCACGTTCCACATTTGTTCGCTCAGATTTGAGGCAGGCGATTCAGGCATGTTTGTAGAACGGTCTTTTCCGTTTTGATATTTTTTGAGATTCCGGTTCGTCGAACGATGTGCAGCAGGCGGAATGAAATCCGAACTAACGCGGTTCACCCACAGCCACGCCCACCAGATCGTACGCCTGATAGTGAACAACCTCGACAGGAACGATCTGTCCGGGCTTTAGTTTGTGTTCTCCTTCGGTCACGAAGACGCAACCGTCAACATCCGGGGCGTCAAACTTGCTGCGTCCGATCCACGCTCCAGGCTCGGCGGGAATCGACGCATCAATGATCACGTCAATCGTCCGGCCGACCTGAGCCTGGTTGAATTCGGTGGCGACCCGCTGCTGGACTTCCATCAGCCGACCGCGACGTGACTCTTTTGTCTCTTCGTCGAGGTGGCCATTCATTTTGGCGGCTGGCGTGTCTGGCTCGAACGAATAAGTAAACACGCCCATTCGCTCGAACTTGAACCGTTCAACAAACTCCATCAGAGTATCGAACTGCTCGTCCGTTTCGCCGGGAAAGCCGGTGATAAACGTTGTACGCAAAGTCAGATCCGGAATCAGCTCACGCATCCGCTCGATCGTTTTCTCTGTGTTTTCCCGGTTCACCCGTCGCGACATACGGCGGAGTATCGTCGAATCAGCGTGTTGCAGCGGCATGTCAATGTACGGAATAGTTCGCATGCTGTTGGCTATGACGTTCAGCAATTCGTCGTCAATGTACATCGGGTAGAAATACATCAGCCGGATCCAGTCGAGTCCTTCAACCTTGTCCAATTCCAACAACAGCTCCTTCAATCGCGGCTCACCAAACAGGTCCATGCCGTAGTAGGTTGTATCCTGAGCAACGATGATCAACTCACGGACTCCGTTGTCAGCCAGTTGTTTTGCTTCGGCGACAATTTTTTCGATCGGCTTGGTCGCGTGTTTGCCGCGCATTTTCGGAATCGCACAGAAAGTACAGAGCCGGTCGCAACCTTCACTGATTTTCAGATAGGCAAAATGTTGCGGTGTGATCTGCAACCGGTTGTCGTCCGGTAATGCGCGAATCGGCGCGGGCTGGAACACCGTTCGTTGTTCCTGCATGTCGCCCAGCATTCGGTCAGCGATTTTCGTGATCTCTTCGCGACCGAAAACTCCAACCAGTGAATCGATGTCGGGACGATCTTCGAGCATCTGTTCTTTTTGACGCTCAGCAAGGCAGCCCGATACGATGACGCCGCGTGTTTTGCCGGCCCGTTTCAGCTCCAGCATTTCGTCGATTGCCGAATACGATTCTTTGCGAGCCTGTTCGATAAAGCCGCAAGTGTTGACGACGACGAAATCAGATTGCTCGGGATCGGAAATCAGCTGGTAGCCGTCCAGTTTCAGCAGGCCCATCATCCGTTCGCTATCGACGGTGTTTTTTGGACAGCCGAGGCTGATAAATGAGTAGGTTCCCTTAATGTCTTTTGACTCAGGGATATTCTTAAAATCGGCGGACAATGGAATCTCGTTTGGGTGAGCGGCATCAAACCGCGTCGCGCGAAAACGCGTTGAAGTAGAAGTCTGCCGCCAACAGTTTGTGGGGCGGCAATTCAGGCTCCGTCATCGTAAACAATTAACGTCTTTTGGGCGAGAAGCAATCCTCTCGAAACAGACGACAACGACGAATAACATAGCCATTGGAGCGGCTTCCCAAAGAACGCCGCCCCGGTATGCGCCTTCCCGGAGTGGTTCGATGATTCGGGAAACCTGCGGGTGTGGAATTGAAATCGCCGGCCGCGATCAGCGGAATATCTGATGCGCGGGCAAGGCGTGCTATTTCACGAACGGATCCGACCCGGACCGATTCACTGCGGACTTCTGTATGGACTGCCACGACGCGAATTGCTCGGCCGTCAAATCGAATTGTGCAAACACACCCGCATTTGGCGCTGCAGATCCACGGCTCCCAGCTTTTGAACGCGGGGTATTCGACCAGTTCGGTATCGGAGATGGGATATTTGCTGAGGATCGCGTTGCCGGATTTCCAGCTGCCGTAGATCAGGCGAAAGTCCATGTTGCGTTGTTCGACTCGATAGCGAAACCCTGCTTCTCGCGCAATTGCTTCCGCCTGGTTTTGACCGCCGCTCCAGGTTGAATCAAAGTCAACTTCGTTGAGTACAACAACGTCGGCTTTGATCTCTGTAAGGAACTGAGCGATCCGGGATATACGTGCGGATTTTTCCGAACCGCGTTCGGTCAGATTGGAATCAGTCGCGCCGCGTCCATGGGCGATATTGTAGGCAACGATTCGGAGCGTTGAATTGAGTCCTCCGTCAGAAGCCGGTTTGGGCGCATCTATCTGCGCGGTCTCGATAGTCTGAACCCGGCGAAAGAGACTCATCGCACGACTCCACAGATACGGACCGATTCCGAGAAACAACAACAGCGGGGCAACGACTAACAATCGCTTGCGTCGCCGGACCAGACTCAGGAGTTTGTTGAGCATGCTCTAGTCAGCGGCTGATCGCTGGAGTTTGGATGTACAGTGAGATTGGGATTTCGTTCTGCACCCATCCGCTTGAACAATCGGCTACCTGCTGGTTCGACGCCGTTACGACGGGACAAGGTGGGATTAACGCACTCGCCGGGTTGAAGGTCGGTGTGGGTTGTGAGGGTTTTATTGCCCGAATTCCAGGGTTTTTATCGATCAAATGCTTTAACAAAACCGTTCTATCAATCAAAATAGCGTGTACTATCGCACATCAGGTTTTCGACGCCTCGTTATCAAAATACGTTGCGATGGATGGTGTCGTATGTGCAGTTGTCTACTGTAGCACACCTTGAAATACTAGCTCCATCGAACCCGAAGACATGAATTCCATGTACGGGGCCGAATCTGGGAAATCGAGACCCGTTCCAGATTGTGAAGTTGAGTTGATTCGTGTTGACGGACTTACGATCCAGATGGAAAACATCTGGCGTCAACTTCGCGAATCGAGTCGGCAATTCGCCAGCCCCTATTACGATCTCGAATTTCTCAGAGCCGTTGCGCGCGTGCGCAAGGACGTCGAGATCGCAGTTCTTCGCAACACCACCCGGGAAATAGTTGGGTTTTTTCCGTTTCAAAGAACGCGCCGCTCCCATGCTGAACCGGTAGGCGGACGGTTAAACGACGTTCATGGGATTCTCGGACAAAACGGCTATCTGTTTGAGATCAGGGAAGTGTTGCAAAAATGCGGAATCTCATCGTTCGCGTTTCATGCGCTGGCGAATCCGCCGGTTGATGTTGCCGAGTTTGAATTCGATAAACTCGATGCGCATTACATCGACCTCAGCGAAGGGTGGGACAGCTATTGCGACGCCATGCGCCGAAACAGCAACACGATCAAGAAACAGGGACAAAAAACACGTGCACTTGAGCGTGAGTTCGGTCCCGTCCGTTTCGAGTTCGACTGCATGGATCCGGAAGCTCTGGAAGACGTCATTGCGCTGAAGCGTTCGAAGTACGTCCGCTCACGAACCTTCTCTCTCAGTTCAATGGGCGTCGAATTTGCTGAGAGAGCTGCATTCTGTTTCCAGTAACAACTTTCAAGGGTTGTTGTCGTGCATGTGGGTCGGCGACCGTTTGGTGGCGGGGCATTTCGGGATGCTGGGTGGAGATATTTTGCACTACTGGTTCCCCACGTTCGATATTGAATTCGCGCGTTATTCACCGGGAACCGAATTGATACTTCGCGTTTGTCAGCATGCGACGACGATCGGAGTGAATACGGTGGATTTCGGTTATGGCGACGACCCCTACAAATTCAAATTCTGCAACGCTTCGATGCCAGTCTCCTGCGGCCAGGTGCGATTTAACCGCGCAGCGTTTCTGCTTGCCAAGCAGCGTTTCCAGTTGAGAAACCGCTTGAAGCAGATTCCGATGAAGGGCGGTGTGAAAAAGATGGTACGAGGGTTGTATCCCGGATGGGGCCAGTGGAACTTCAAGTAGTCCGCAGCCGGCAGTTTGCACGGACAGTCGCAAGCAATCAAATCCGGGCACCCTCTCAACGGACTGCGCGCAGAGACGCCAAGACGCAGAGAAAAGGAATGTTCCCGATGATGTCAACAAGAACTCCGCGCCTCAGCCGCTCTGGGCACGGCTTCTCCCGGAGAACAACCCGAATCGTCCGGGCTGACATGCACGGTTAGGTTTTTGGAACGCAGGGTTCGGTGTTCAATGAGAAAAAGCGAAAGAACAAGCTCTTTGTCCTCTGTGGTTGACTTTTCTGTCTTAATCCGCAGGAAACGAATCAGATTGAGTTCGAAGACGAGTAAGATTCACTCGGATTCACGCATCTGACAGTAGCTCTCATAGCGACGGACATCCAGTTTACCGTCCGCCACGCCCCACTTGATACCGCAATCTTCCTCATGCGTGTGCGTGCAATCGGGAAAGCGGCACAAATTGACAAACGGACGGAGGTCGCGAAAGAAACCGCACAGTTCCTCCGGGATTACATCCCATAACTGGAAACTGCGAATCCCCGGAGTGTCGATCAGGTGTCCGCCATCAGCCAGCGGAATTAAATTGGCTGCCGTTGTGGTATGCCGGCCCTTCTGGTTTTCCGTACTGACATGGGAGACCTTCAACTGCAGACCCGGCTCAATCGCGTTTAGGAGCGACGATTTGCCTACGCCGCTCTGCCCTGTCACCACGCTGTCCTTACATCGCACAAAATTTATTAACTGTTTGATGCCGATTCCATTTTCGACCGAAGTCAACAGTACCGGATACCCCATCTGGCTCCAGACGCCGACGATCGGTTGCAGATCCGCCGGATCGATCAGATCGACCTTATTGATGACCACGACCGGTGTGATTCCGGACTTTTCCGCCGACACGATGAACCGGTCGATCAGGTTCGGCTTCAATACAGGCTCTTCTGCGCTGGCGACGATCAGAGCGAGATCGATATTCGAGACAATGATCTGCCGACGTTGCCGGCTGGTCCGGCTGATTTGGTTTCGGCGCGGCTCAACGCGAACGATCACACCCGGATTCGAGTCGTTGCCGCTACTTGAAGATCCCGATGATTGGCCGGGTTCGACGGTTGCGTAGTCACCTGCGACGACAACATGTTGCAAATCCGTCGCGAGCGATTTGAGAATACCGCGAATGGTACAGCTGTACTCAATTCCGTCTTCCGTTCGAACGATGCTTTCCAGACCATGAACCCGAATGACCCGGCCTTGAACACAAATTTCGGGATCGATATTCAGCTCGACCTGCAACTCTCCGTCAGACGTTTCGGTTACTTCCCCCTTAACTGTCCTGCGACGCGTAAGTTTTCCCTTTCCCGATACCCGTTCGCTCGAGGCGATGTTTTCGACTTCCTGCTGATCGGTCTCAAATCGCCGGGTCAGATCATTTTCCCTCCGGCGCGTATCACGGCTTTTCCGGAAACCGGTTCGCAGTTTCCTGTTTTTTTTCTTTTTTTTGGCCATCAGGTGGATGAGTGTTGGTGTCGCGGAAGGTTCCGGGCGGTTGAACAATTTTACGTCAGGATTAGCGACGGGCCAGCGGTTTAACAAGGTTTGGAATTCCGCGATAGCACTTCGGGTCTGAAACACGGGATACGCATATCGTTTTCAGCCTGGCATTCAGCATTTGAAGAAACCGAAAGCGTATCCCCGCGTGTAGGGCTGAAATCCTATCCGACGATCGTCGTTTTCCAAAGCTGTTTCATTCCGGGTCCGCTTCGATGAGACGGACAGGCATTTGACCGTTCTTTGCCCGAACAAGCGGCACAATCTAACTTGAAACTTCCCGGTTGTTGCCATGGGCTGAATTTCCTTCGTTTCAAATTTTTGCCGGGCGTTTACATTTAACGGTGTACAAAATTGACCGCCGTCGGTGTACATTTAGTTGAGGCGGCGTGAGCCCCGACTGCACTAATCGACTGACCGGAATATACAGCGAATCAACGTGACCAGGATCCTATTCGTAAATGGCGGCGACGAGAGAAAAATTCCTCCGGAATTGTCGCCTGAACTCGAGGTCACGGGATGTCGGGATCTAGCTGAAGCAGTTTCGATTCTTAACGGCAACCAGCATGACGCCGTCTACTGGCAAATTTCAGGCGACCCCGACGGCGAAGAATCGTTTCCCGGAATGTTGCTCGATTCAGAAATGCTTGAGCAGTTACCCGATGGCGTCGCACTGCTGGATCAGAAACACAACATCATTCAATACAATCGAAGGCTGGCCGCCTGGTTCGAAGACCGGGAAATGGGCGGCCTTAATTTTTATGAGGCAATCGATTCGCCTGACATCATCGGGCACGAGATTTCGCCGCTTGGAACGGCAGCTGCCAAACGGATTTGTTGTTCCGCGACTCTGCACATCAAAGACCGCTATTTCGTTCTGAACGTCGCGCCGTTTTATCCGGGCGGAATCGAGACAACGCCGGATGCACCGATCCATCTTGTCGTTTCATTGCGCGACACGACCGCCGCGACATTGCATCGTCTCAAACTTGAAGCGTTGAGGAAGGCGGGGATTGCGCTGGCGGATTTGCGGCCCGAAGAGATTTTCGATATGGATATCGAATCCCGAATCGACCTTCTCAAAGAAAATATTCTTCATTACACAAATGATTTGCTCGATTTTGACGTTGTCGAAATCCGGTTGCTCGATCAAAAAACCAACTTGCTGGAAAAACTGCTCTCGGTCGGAATTGATTCCGAAGAGAGCAAGCAGCCGTTGTATGCCGAACCGGAGGGAAACGGCGTGACCGGTTTTGTGGTTGCCACCGGAACGAGCTACATGTGCGAGGACACTGCCAGCGATCCGTTGTATCTGGACGGGCTGATTGGAGCTCGCAGCAGTCTGACTGTGCCGCTGGTCTACGACGACAAGGTGATCGGCTCCTTTAACGTTGAAAGTCCTGACGTCGGTGCGTTTGCGGAGAGCGATCTGTTGTATGTCGAAGCGTTCGCAATGGACATCGCGGTTGCGTTGAACAAGCTGGAACTGCTTGCCGCACAACAAACTACGGCAGCTCAACAAAGCGTGGAAGCGATTCATGCTGCGGTTGCGATTCCAGTCGACGAAATTCTTAACGACACCGTTCACGTGATCGAAAGTTATATCGGACACGAACCGGAAGTCGTGAAACGACTGCGGGCGATTCTGCGAAATGCGCGCGATATCAAACAGGTGATTCAAAAGGTTGGCCAGACGCTTGCCCCGGCTGATGCGGTTCCGGCGGGTCTTCAACGTGCTCCGGTTCGTCCGGCGTTACAGGGGAAACGTGTGCTGGTTATCGACAACGACACGGCGGTCCGCACATCTGCGCATTCGCTGTTGGAGCGATACGGATGTGTTGTTGAAACGGCGCATGAAGGCAAAGAAGCGATCATGATGGTTCGCAACTGCGGACCGGATGACGCCTACGATGCAATCATCTCGGATATCCGCCTGCCCGATATCGGCGGCTACGACCTGCTGATGGAATTGAACGAAATGATGGACAACCCGCCGCTCATTCTGATGACCGGGTTCGGCTACGACCCCGGCCACTGCATCGTCAAAGCGAGGAAGGCCGGACTTCGTGCCGGCGCAGTGCTTTACAAGCCGTTCCGTCTTGACCAGCTTTTGAGCATCGTCGAGTTGATCATGCAGCCGGAAGTTCCGAGCGCGTAGACCGAATACAGTGATGCTTTTTTGGCGTTGTTAGCCTTTTGATTTTCGGTCAGGAAGAAAGATACACGATTGGATTTGTCGTGGCATTAGTCTAGCGTCTAGTCGGCGTCACCCGTCATGCGTACGCGAAAAGAAGAAGGTTGCTCGCCTGTGCATTTTTTGAACGTCGTGGAAAACTGTCGAGCGTTGGAAAATCCGTCTTGCCCGGCGATCCTACCAAGCGGTAAATCAGTAGTTACAAGCATTCGTTTTGCAGATTTGACCCGTTGGCTGACCAGTTCGCCGAGAATACTGCGACCGAGCGACGTGCGAAATTTTCGTTCGAGTCCCGACCGGCTAATTTCCAAAGAACTAACTACAGACGCCCCGTTAATGGGCAAATGATAGTTGGTGCCAATGAATTCCAAGGCGTTGGCCACGACGGGGTCATTGATGCAATAGATGTCGGATGACTGCCGGTTGACGACCTTGATCGGCAGTCATCGTGTTGACTCAAGGTTGCGAGTGTTGCCGATCATCATGGCATTCAGCCGTTTCGCTGCTTCAAATCCAAGTCGTTTACCGGGAAGCCTGATACTGGAAAGCGGCGGGTGTTCGAGGTTGCAAAGCAGTTCGTTGTTCGAAACACCCAGCAAAGCAAGCTCATCCGGGATCTTACGGTTGATGAAACGGCAGGCTGAGCCAGGGGCAACACCCAGCGCGTCCGTGATTGCGAAAACGCCGGTTTGAACTGGCAATTGCATCAGCCAATCTTGCAGTGGTTTCCCCGGAGGATCGACGTTCTGATGATTGGAATAGTCGTGACCCTCCAGAACTGCAACTTTTCTGATGTTGTATTCGCCGACTGGCGGAACGACAGAATTGCCACTTGAGTAGGCGACGAAGCCCTCTTCAATCAGCGGAATCAGATCGAGCGATGAGACCATCTTGCGGATCGATTCGAGGTCGACAATCCGGGTCATGGTGATTCTCCCGTGAGTACATCGAATAGTCGTTGCGTGCCGATATTCGCGCCACATAAAACAACGACAACGTTCTTTCCTGCAAGCTGGTCCTGTTTTTTGAGCAGCGTTGCGATTGCGACGGCGGCCGCGCCCTCGATCAACATGTTTTCCCGGTCGATAAACTGAATCAGATTTTTTGCGATTTCGGATTCTGTGACGGAGACGGTTTCGGTCAACAGTTGCTGACAAAGCTCGAACGTCAATGATCCCGATTCCACACCTCCGGCCGTGCCATCGGAAATCGTTTCTTCAGAAGGGAGATCAAGAATCCGGCCAGCCGAAAGCGACTGTATCATGACGTTCGAATTTACCGGAGAACAACCGATGATTCCGCAATCTGGAAAACGGCTTTGGAAAAAACCTGAGATTCCGCAAATCATCCCGCCACCTCCAGGCGATGCTATGACGGCATCAACCTGCTCCAGTTGACGGCAGATTTCGAGACCGATAGTCCCCTGCCCTGCCAGAACCAGCGGTAAGAGACAAATATTTGTTTGTGGCACCTCGCAGCTTGAAGGATCCGGTTTGTTGCAGGTTTTCACATTTGAAATAGACGTTTGCCCCGGTCATTTCGCTGTAAATTCGCGAGTGTTGTAAACGCGTTTCGCGGATGAAGGGCGCAATACGGCGGTGGGCAGCAGAAATTTCGGCAGCCAGGTTGGTAACCAGTTCCGCGACCGGATTGTCGGCCGGTGTTAGTTTTTCCGGCACTGGCGAATCTCTCCAATCAACGATGCGATTCGATCAAGCGCTTGGGTCAGATAGTCGTGCGGCAGACCGAAACTGACACGAACATGATGGTCGAGCCCGAAGTGATCGCCCGGAACGATTAAAACGCTTTTTTCAGTATAGAGTTGCTTGATGAACTCAGACGAGTTGATGTCAAAATCGTATTTAACAAAGGCGACGGCACTTGCGTCAGGCGGCGTCAATGAAAACAAGCCGGGATGATCGTCCATCCATTTCAGCAAAACAGGATAGCCTTCTCGAATGTAGTATCGGGTTCGGTCAAGCAGCTTGACCGTAAAACGACGGCGTGACTTCGTTGCCGCATCGTTCTGCTCCTCGATAGACTTCGTCTGCCAACAGCCAGCAATTTTGCTTCGATCGCACCAACGGTTACCAGCACATTGTCTCGAGTCGCGCCGTCATACGTGAGCGCAATGTTGTCACGCAACTCGGGAATCCCGTTGACGTGCGGATAGTTTATTTCCGTCGCCAGCAATTCGTTCATTGCTCCGGGATGGTTCTGCAAAAGCGATTCGAACGTAATCGGGTGAACACCGCTTTCCGAAAGGTTAAAGTCAACCTCCTGTTCAAGGAGGGACATCATTCGTTCCATTTCGAACGGACAAAACTTCTTCATTGCACTTTCCTTTTCAAGCCGGTGTCAGTTGGCCGGTTTTTGCAGTTGTTCGTCGCGAACAGGTTCTCAGATCGCGAGGCGATTTGATGATCGGGTTGAAAGGCTGGCAATCGAACTGGAACGGCCATTTTCGCAATAGTCTCATTCAAACCTCCGGCCAGGTTTCAATTCAACTTGGGCCAACAAAACGGAAGCCAAAGAAAGATCAAAACCAATTGGATTGTGGCGTTTGCAATTGCCAGCAAAGTTGAGATCGGGCGGTGGCACTAGCCAGTGTCTGTCGTTAAATTGATTTCATCGTGTTATTTTTGTCGGAATTTGAGATTGAAACGCGCGAAGATTGTTGAGTTGGGTCGGTTCATGGTTTGATTTGTGATTTTATTGAGAAAACTGTGGTTGAACAATAACCCGGCGCAGACCGACAGCCTGGCGTTTTCGTTCGATTGGAACTTTCCTGGTTGCTATGCCGATTTGCGTTTGGATCGAGCGGCCTCGCACCTGGCGTTTTCTCTGGTCACCAATATTTTTCCCAACAGGTGAATGTTACGTCCCGGGACGGCTAATTCCCAACAGCGTTCAAACCCCCCTCCGTCTGATCGCGGCAACGCTTCATGCCGTTACCGCTTTGAAATGCGCCGACGGCCGACTCGATTCCGGAATGGCGGTTTCTTGATTCGAGAAGTTTCTCCGGTGAATCCGTCAGCCACTTCGCGTATTGGTTTCGATGCTGCGGCGGTAAGCATGGGTGCGGGACGATCGCCTCGAGTTGCGTTTGATTTTCGGTTGAAAAATATCCGCGATCAAATGACGCGTCTTCAATTTCACCGCCGTGTTTGCGTTGGGCAATTTTGGTCTGCTCTACAACGACATCGGAATCCAGTTCATTGCGGTCCATCAGGTGGTAATGGCTGATAAACCCGGCCGCGTCTTCAAACACCATCACCAATCGACCGAATTGGTTCGGCTCGCCCGCTTCGAGTCGATGCATTGATATCACTTGCGATCAAAGTCGTGGCGTGATCACGCAATTCTTGTTGCGAATAAAGATGTTGTAACGCCGCCAGAACGGGTACAATTTCATCCCGGCATTCAAGATTGAGCACAACTTGTTCGATTGGCTGACAGTCAAACCGAAGCTGATTCGAATAAGCTTTCCGCATGATCGGATTCCTTGAAGTTTTGCGAAGGTTGTCGTGTGGTAACAACAATTCAACGCGCGAACCAACACTTTGGTTCGTTCTTCAAGGAATCTTTTTTGATTTCAACACGGTTTTCAAAACACTAAACCCGTTTAACGACAGACACTAGCTACTGGAGCTTAGCTACCACCTCTCTCAGGTGTTGTTTAGGAATCTGATGACAGACTACCCCAGGAAGGTCAACGAAATCCACAACAACGCCAAGTACGCAGATGCCGGCAATATCGCCTTCATCGACGCATGCAACGTATCACTTGCTGATCGGGCGTCACAATTCCTGGGCCAAGGCTCTTGGGCACCACGACCGGATTACGACTTCTGACGCCGTTCGATTGTAGCGTTGTGAAGAAATATCAAGACGACTCGTCCGTTTGGCACGCGACAACCGGGACAGTAAAATCTCTGATGCCCCTGCAACCGGAATCACTCTGTGCGTCACGAAAAAATCATCGCAAGCCTGCACGAACATCTGCTCGGTTCGAATACCTTTCAGATGACAACCGAGGAACGTGAGTCTCTGATTCTGACTGATTCAGTTGCAATCCTGCGGCTCGCATTCAGGAGACTGAAACGAGAATCCGGTTCGACAAATTCCGATCGATTTGACGAGCTACTGGAGTCGGTAAGCGGAGCTGGATGGTGCGACGACCTTCCGTCGCGAATTCCTCACCCGGACTTCGTCAGCTCGTTTCCAATCAGCCTGGCACGCGAATGGCACGTTATTGCCTTGCAACCCGAAAACGACAACGGTCCGGTTCCCGTTGCGATTGCGGACATTGAGAGTTTGTCAAGAATTGACATGGTCGGACGTTTTCTTCAACTGCCTGTGGAAGCCGTGTTTGCATCCGAAACGGAAATCGACTCGCTGATTAACCTGGCATTTCAAAACCGGGGAAGCCAGACAGAAACAGCCATTCAGACTCTTCGTCAGGACGACAACATCCTCAGGATTTCTAAATCCGATCGCCAGGATCTGCTGGACCAGCACGGCAACCCGCCTGTAATCCGGCTTGTCAATTCAATTCTGTTTGACGCTGTGATGGATCGGGCATCTGACATTCACATTCAACCGTTTGAAAGCCGATTGCAAATCCGGTTCCGCATCGACGGTGTGCTGTTTGATCAATTTGAAATCCCAAAGGAGTCTCAGGAAGAGGTCATCAGCAGGATCAAGATTATCGGCCGTATGAATATCGCCGAGAAACGTCTGGCTCAGGACGGGCGAGCGACAGCGGACATCGGCGATCGCAGGATCGATTTACGGATTGCTTCTGTGCCGGCGAGCTACGGCGAACGTATCGTCATTCGCTTGCTCGACAAGAGTGCGAGGCTCTATACGCTCGACCAGCTTGGAATGCATGCCGACGATTTAACCGAGTTTCAGAAACTGATCCGGATGGAACATGGCCTGATTCTCGTAACGGGACCCACCGGCGGCGGGAAGAGTACAACGCTTTATGCTGCACTGAAGGAAATCAACTCGAATTCCTGCAATGTCGTGACGCTTGAAGATCCGATCGAGTATCAACTGGACGGCATCAGCCAGATTCCGATCACGGAAAAGAAGGGAATGACGTTCGCGAGCGGGCTTCGGAGCGTCCTGCGGCAGGATCCCGACATCATCATGGTCGGTGAAATTCGCGACGAAGAAACAGCAGACATGGCGATCAAGTCAGCTCTTACAGGGCACATGGTTTTTTCAACGCTGCATACCAACGACGCTCCGACTGCGGTCACCCGTTTGCTCGATCTGGACATCGAGCCGTTCCTTGTTTCGAGTTCTCTGGTGGGCGTGTTGTCTCAACGGCTTGTCCGCCGCATCTGCGAAGACTGTAGCATTGAAGACAACTCGGTGACAGACCCGGATCTTGCACGCCTCGGTGTCACCGACCGTGAAACCTTCAGTGCGAAGAAGGGGATTGGCTGTGATAATTGCCGAGGGACCGGTTATCGGGGAAGAGTCGGCGTGTTCGAACTGATGGCGATCACGGAGCTGCTTCGCGAACTGATACAACAGCGAGCCAATGCCGCAGAAATTCGCACAGCTGCGGTTGCAGGCGGTATGCGATTGTTGGCGGAGGACGGAACCTCAAAAATTCGCCGCGGGCTAACGACCGTCGCCGAGGTCTCGCGTATTTCAACTCAAGTAGACTATTGAACCGCTGCCTGTCACTTGAGTCGTCGTCCGGCGACGTGGAGGTTATGCAGCTATTTGACTTCTAGATCGAAAATCGGATCGGCAATGATAGAATCCTGATCCACTCCGTTAGTTACCCGGCCTCACGCTTTGCTCAGGCAAGAAAACGCCCCCCGATTCTTTCTCACTGGCACGTAGTTCCGATCGAAAGTAGTCTTGATCGTCGATCTCAAATTCCAGTGGAGCGGGCGTGTACTCATTTTCTGTATCAGTGAATTCGCCGTCTGATGGAACGAATTCAGGTTCGGCATCACCGTACGACGAAAAGTTGCAAACGGCGGGCTCGTCAATTTTCCCAAGCACGAGTCGCCCACGAGCCCAGTCGGCCCACTCACGACGATCTTCAATTAGCACGAGAGATTCCAAGAGTGGACGCAGGTCGATTGTTCGGTCTCCCCGACGAATTCTGGCTCTCACGTAATTGCCAAGGTACTCCGGGCTATCCGGGGCCGTTACACGGGCCTGCTCATAGTAGGTAATTGCTTTGTCCGTCTGCCCGACCGCTTCGTAAACGAGACCAAGGTTGTTTAGCGGCTCGCCACGGTTGGGCATCAACCGGTTCGCATATTCGAATTCCCAAGCGGCAAGGTAGAATTTTTCCTGATCGAAGTAGACTTTACCCAGCGTGTTGTGAGCCGGTCCGAACGAAACATCCGCCAGCAACGCTTTGTGCAGCAACTGTTCTGCCCCGCATACATCGCAATCGCAAAGCAGGTCCATTGCCCTATTGTGCCGTTTCTCCGCCGTTTCCGTATCGTGGCTGCCGCTTTCAACAACCGTTCTATAGTTGACCGTCTTTCCTGTTCTCAGCTTCGCGCAGCCACAAACACCGGTAGCGAAGATCAACAGCAGGATTGCGAGTAATCGGTTCAACGATTTGCCGGAATTGGGCACGAAAACGGACAGATTGGTCGAGCATAATTACTCGGATACTTCACTCCGGTCAACTGATCTCCGTTCATGCTTACCGCTAGCAAACATTGCGCCCGTGCATTTTCTGCAACTGCCGAGGACCGTGTATTTCGACGATGTCTGATTCAGTTGCAACCATGAGGCTCGCATTCAGAAGATTGGAACGAGAATCGGCTCGACGAATACCGGTAACGAACTGCTGGATACCTACTCCCAGCGCTCTCTCGGATTTTCGACACTTCATTATTTGATTTGATCCCGGGGGAATAGTACATCATCTGTTTGTGCCGACTTAGAAACTGCGGGTGCTAAACCCGCAGCCTCGTCCGTCCTCGCTTTCCTGGGGCAACAAATGTCTTGCAAGCTAGGCTAGGCAGACACAATTTTGCAACCTGCCGGAAGTTGGCACACAAAACTTGCGCCGCTTTTTTCGGTATTCAACAATGCTATCGTGCCCTGGTGCGCGTCCACGATTCGCTTGCAAATCGCTAGCCCCAGTCCAGTTCCTTTCGTCTTCGTTGTAAAGAACGGCTCGAAGATTGTTGAATCATCAGATCGAGGTACGCCAGGTCCGTTGTCGGATATTGCGATTCGGAACGGATGCTCAGCGTCGCCAACGAGATTGAGTTCGACCAGAATCTTCCCGTCCGTGGAGTCGCAGGCTGAACGAGCGTTCTCTAACAGATTCCAGATCACTTGACCCATGCGAACGCGATCTACTTTGAGCTTGTCTGGAAAACCGTCGCTAGCTTGTATGGCAAACTTAATGTTTGAAGGAAGTTTGCACGTTTGAGCATGAGCCGTCGATATCTGTTGCCAGATTTCACGAACCAAAGACTCGAGATCTGTTGGCGACGTCTTAATTACGATTGGTGCCGCATAGTCGCGGACTTCGTCCAGCAAAGAGTTCAAATGATCGAGTGCATTTTGGACTTTATGAACCAGTTCAAGGCTTTCCGGTTGCTCTCGGACACCAAAGGCAAGGTTGGTCAGGCAGGCATGGCTTTTTTGAAAGGCATTGCGGCTTTCGTGAGCCAGGCCAGCTATCATTTGACCAATCGCTGCGAGCCGTTCGTTTTGCACCAGCTTCTTCTCAACGGCTTTGACATCGGAGATATCACGAATGATTCCTGTGAAAAGCCGTTGAGTGTTAATGTGGACTTCGCTGACGGCCAGGTGAATCGGGAAAACAGTGCCGTCTTTGCGGCGCCCTACGACTTCTCGGCCAATTCCAATAATTTTCCGAACACCCGAAGCCAGGTATTGGGCCAGGTGTTCGTCATGACTTTCCTGATACGGCGACGGCATCAACATGCTGACATTGTTTGCGACCAGTTCCTGCCTGGAAAACCCGAACATCTTTTCGGTCCCGGGGTTTACGGCAACCATTATTCCCCGCTCATCAATGGTGATAATTGCATCAACTGCATTGGCAAGAATTGCTGCCAATTGTTCCTGGTAGACCGGATTGGAATTTGATTCTTCGCTCACTGAAAACTGTTTGCCTGGGTTTAGAAGTTGAAGAGGGCATTGTACCGCATGTCATCGCACAAGCGTTCAGTTGGCAGCTGCAAAGGCGCTGCCGGGAAGAAATAAACACAGAGGCACGGAGGAACTTGCTAGTGACCGCGTCCTTCATTTGTGATTCGGACACTTAGGTCAGCAGCCATTCTTGCTCACTTTGTTCAACCAGTGACGAACCAATCAGGCATTCACCAGCGATTTCAACTCCTGCTTGGGGCCGAAGAACTCGTGGTGGACACGCGAGTCGACAACACCAAGTTCTTTTAGGCTGACTAGGACGTTGTTCATGAACGCCTTGGGGCCACAGACATAGAATTCGGCTTTTTGATAAGGCGTCCGACTACGTATGAACTCTGTTGTCACTTGGCCGGTTGCGTCGCATTTTCCGTTTTCCAAATCGGTATCGAGCGGCTCATCGTAGACGAAGTAGGTGTTCACGAAATCCTTGTCGGAAATCATCTGGTTTAATTCCAACGAGAAGGCGTGAACCGAACTGTTTCTGGAGGCGTGAATGAAATAGATTGGTGCCAATACGGCATCGTCGACCAGTGTTTTGGCCATCGACAACAAGGGCGTGATGCCTATGCCGCCAGCGAGAAAAACAATGGGTTGATCGTCAACTTCTGCCGGATTGAGAGTGAACTCTCCGCAAGGGGCCCCGACATTGAGCAAATCGCCAACTTGGACTGAGTTGTGTAGATAGTTGGAAATCAAGCCATCGGGTGCGTTAGGCACTTTTGAAGTTTCTTTCTTAACGCTGATTCGAAAGTGATCTTTTTGGGGACTGTCAGAAAGACTGTAGTTGCGTGGCGAAGTTGGTGTCGTCGGATGGTCGACTTGAACGGTGATGTATTGACCAGGGTTGAACGTGGGCAGCGGTTGGTCGTCTTGAGGTTGGAGATAGAACGACGTGATTTCTTCACTTTCAACTTCTTTTCTCTGAACAACTAACTTGCGATAGCCGGTCCAACCTCCGTCGATGTTTTGTTGTTGTTCGTAGACTTCTTTCTCGCGGTTGATACAGATGTCGGCCAGAAATCCATACGCTTCGGCCACCCCACCGATAATCTCGTCGGTCGCCGCTTCACCCATTACATCCTTGATTGCTGCGAGCAGATATTTGCCAACGATTGGGTAGTGCTCGGGTTGGACGTTCAGTGAACAGTGTTTCTGCGCGATGACTTCAACGGCTGGCCCAAGTACGCCGAGGTTGTCAATGTTAGCAAAGTAGGCACAAACTGCATCGGCAAGCGCTTTTGGTTGTTGCCCGGATTCCTGATGAGCCATATTGAAGAACGCTTTAACTTCCGGGTCGCCTTCAAACATGAGTTCATAGAAACGGCCGGTAATCGTCTCGGCGTTGGCAGCGACCAGCGGAGTGATTTCTTTGATGATGGCAATCGTTTTTTCGCTCAGCATTATATTCCTTTGACGATGTATCTGCTTCAATCGCAGTGCTATTTGGTTGGTTTATACGTTGGGCCGAATAAGAGGTATCCGAAATGGTTCCAGAAGTCAGTACGTGGTTTTGTTTGAGTGATTCATTAGCCCGGCACTCGATCTGCTCTGCAAAAACTGTTCCACTGCCAATTGCTCAACAAGGCAGTCACCGCCGGTAATTTGGCTGTGCGGTTTTGACATCCCGCGTGCGTATTCGCACGCCACATCAGACTTTCATTTTGGGGCAGCCAAACATTTGGAAGGCCAATGAAGAACTTGCTATTTCACTTTCTGTTAGACTTCTGATCGGGAGCGGAAGGCTTCATCACCGGTTTGGAAAATACCCTCAATCAAATAAATAGATATGGAACTTCTTTCACCTGCCGGCACGCTGAAAGCCATGCGTCGTGCGTTTGCCTACGGCGCAGATGCAGTTTATGCGGGTCAACCAAGATACAGCTTGAGAGTTCGTGAAAACGAATTCAACAAACTCGATGTCATGGCTTCGGCAATTTCAGAGGCTCATCAGTTGGGAAAACTCTTTTTTGTCGCCAGTAACATCTCGCCACACAACTCCAAGGTGCGGTCGTACTTGAAAAACATGGCGCCTGTGATCGAAATGGGTCCGGATGCTTTGATCATGTCGGATCCGGGGTTGATCATGATGGTTCGGGAACGATGGCCCGGCGTTCCGATTCATTTGTCGGTGCAAGCGAACGCTCTCAATTTTGCCACCGTAAAGTTCTGGAAGAATTTCGGACTCAAGCGAATCATCTTGTCGCGTGAACTTTCGCTCAAGGAGATTCGCGAGATTCGGGAGGAATGTCCTGACATCGAATTGGAAGTTTTTGTTCACGGCGCGTTGTGCATTGCCTATTCGGGACGTTGCCTTTTGTCAGGCTACATGAACCATCGCGATTCGAATCAGGGCAATTGCACGAACTCTTGCCGCTGGCTTTACCAGGTCAACGAAGCAACGGCGACTCCGGAAGGTGACTACCAATTGGCAAATGCCTGCTGTAGTTCGTCCGGCGTTTCGTCAGCAAACGATAACCGTGGCAATGAGAGGCAACAGTGCAACTCGGTTGAAGACAAGGTGTTTCTGCTTGAAGAGCCCAACCGCCCCGGCCAGTACATGCCAGCTTTTGAAGACGAACATGGCACGTACATCATGAATTCAAAGGACCTTCGCGCAGTTGAATACATCGGTGAGTTGGCAGAGATCGGTATCGACTCCGTCAAAATCGAAGGCCGTACGAAATCTGCTTTCTATGCCGCTCGAACAGCACAGGTCTACCGCCGAGCGATTGACGACGTTGAGGCAGGACGTCCGTTTGACCCCGGGTTGATGGATGAATTGGAAAGTCTGTCCAATCGCGGTTTCACTGAGGGTTTTTACAAGCGGCAACCGGTCAAGGACATGCAAAACTACGACACGGGTTATTCCAGTTCGACTCGCCACAAATTTGTCGGGGAGGTGACGGGCTGCCAGGTTGTTGGTTCTGACAAATCAGATTCTCAGGGCGACATCGAATTGACAGTCGATGTCAAGAATCGTTTTGACGTCGGTGACCGTTTGGAATTGATGACACCTGTGGGCAACGTTGTGTTTAACCTGATTGAGTTGCTGGATACGTGCGGCAACAACATCGAGTCCGCCCCCGGCAGTGGTCATAGCCGAAGAATCAGACTGGCTAACAATCAGATTGACTGGCAGAAAGAGAATTTGAGTGTTGAAGCATTGAAACTTGCAATGCTCCTGAAGTATGTTGCGGTGCCAAGCGAAATTGCTTCCGATGTTTCCCAGTAAAAAAGAGAGTTCGTTGTAATGTCCAATTCCGGCCCAAATCCCGAGATAAACATCGAGGCCCTTAAGAGCGAAGTGCGCGCAGCCCTCGTGAATCAAAAGTCGTTTGCCTGCCCAATCGCGATGCGTGTCGCCTGGCATTCAGGCGGAACATTCGACAAGAGCGATGGAACGGGAGGGATTGACGGTGCGACCATGCGATTCGAACCGGAAATTTCCGATGACGCGAATGCTGGACTTCATATCGTTCGAGACATGCTTCATCATGTTCAGAAAAAGTACACCCGGTTGTCGGCAGCAGACTTGTGGGCGTTCGCCGGTTGCGTTGCAATCGAATTCATGGGCGGGCCGATGCCACCCTTTGAATTTGGTCGCACTGATGATCCTGACGGAAAAACCTGTCCGCCAAATGGCAGACTTCCTGATGCTTCTCAAGGAGTCGATCACCTTCGCGAAGTGTTCTATCGGATGGGATTTAACGATCAGGAAATTGTTGCCTTGTCCGGAGGTCACACAGTCGGTCGTTGTCATGTCGTTCGCAGTGGTTTCGATGGGGCATGGACGAACAACCCTCTGACGTTTGACAATTCCTACTTCAAAAACCTGCTTGAGATTGAATGGAAACCCAAAGACTGGGATGGAAATTTTCAGTACACAGATCCTTCTAACAAACTAGTCATGCTCCCGACTGACATGGCGTTGATTGAAGACGCCGAGTTCCGCGTTCACGTCGAGCGGTACGCGGCGGATCAGGATTTGTTCTTCAAGGAATTTGCATCAGCCTACGGCAAACTGATGTGCCTGGGTTGCCCGGCCGAATGCGACCCCGGTCTCGAACGTGAGACTCCCACCAAATCAGATCTCGCCAGTGCGGAGTTTCGGGAATCGGCGATGCATGGAAGCGTCGGTATCATGAAGAGTCTGGTCGATTCCGCCGATGTTAACGAAGCGGAAGCGTCCTCTGGCCGGACTGCGTTGCACAAAGCATCATTTTGGGGACATATCGAAGCGGTTCGATACCTCATAGACGAGTTGCAGCTCGATCCAAACGTACAGGATTTGATGGGCGACACGCCGCTTCACGATGCCGCCAGGTTTGGTCATGAAGAGGTTGTGCGTATCTTATTGGACGCCAATCCTGATTGTACAATCCGGAACCGGGCTGGCTTGAATGCGAAAGGACTTGCGATCGAATACGGGAAAGAAGTTGTAGCGAAATTAATCAGTGCGTAACCTCGAACTGCCGAAACGGAACGTAGAATTCTGCCAGACTTTTTGAATGAATGAGGCGGGTCCATAGTTCATCTATGGTTTGGCGTCTGGATTCATTTTGATCGCCCGGGCTTCTGTTGGGTTGCGTCATGTTTTTTCTCTTCTGGGACGGGGAGCAACGAAAGTAGCAAACCGAGCACCGCGCCGACCGCGATGCCAATACCGATTCCGAGCAACAGCCGTTGCATTTCAGCTCCGAAAAACATGCCCAGGAAGCTACAGATCGCCAAACTGACAAAGAATCGTTGCCGCTTGGAGATGTGTTTCATTGCTTGCCCAACTTGTTCTTGTAGCGCGCGACTTCATGTGAAGCGGCTGGAATAATGAGTTATTGCTGCACAAAGGGACGAAAAATTTCATGGAATTGGCACAAGGACCGTTGAGTGTTGCCGGTTTACCAGCCGCCACCTCAACATCGGCGTTTTACGCGCAAGAAGGGAGTCCAAAGTGCGTAAGTGTTCGGCGTCAATTAAAAGTGAGCTTTAGCGACAATTAGATGGGACGGGTAAAAAAGAGCTGATTATCGTTTTGAACCAACTGGTTTGTTTTTTTTTGTTGGTTTGTTTCTTTTTTGCAGTCTCCAGTCGATAGCTTGGAATATTGAGTTCGATGATCACCGAATGATGAATCAATCGGTCGATCGCTGCGGCCGTTGTCATGGGATCTTTGAAGATCTGTTCCCATTTCGAAAACGGAAGATTGGAGCTGAGGAGAACGCTGCCACGTTCGTATCTTTCCGACAACAACGTGAACAAGACCTCCATTTCCTCGCGGTTTTGCTGGACGTATCCCAGGTCGTCGATGATCAGGGCGTCGAACTTTTGAATCTTCTTGACCGCCCGCTCCAGACGCAAGTCCCGCTTGGCTCGGAGCAGCGTTTGCACCAGCATCTGGCACGTTGTGAAACAGACCGACCGTCCCTGCTTGACGAGTTGATCGCCGAGTGCCGAAAGCAACATGGTCTTGCCTGAACCCGGTTTGCCGAAAATCAACACGTTGTCCTGCCGATCCAGAAAGTCCCCGCGCCGAAGCGTCTCGAACTGTTGCGTCACATGCAGTGGCAACCGGGACCAGTCGAATTGATCCCGGGTCTTGCCCGCCAACAAGTTCGAGTTTCGCATCAAGCGCACGATCCGGCTTTGGGTTCTTGCCTGACACTCCTGCTCGACCATATCCGCCAGGAATTGAGTGTGCGTCCACCGCTGGCGAGCCGCCTGGTCCGATGTCGCCAGGTAGTTCTCGCGGAACGTCGGTAGACGCAGGGACTTCAGCTGCTCCGGAAGCCTGGACGTGTCGATCGTAGGCGGCAAGTCCGTCTTCGGCTTCTCCGTTTTCTTCGTTGCCGCCTTCGTGGTGCGCGGCTTGCCTGCGGAATGAACTGGTTTCTTCGTCATCGTACACTTCCCTGTGTAAAAGTAGAGAATCAAAAACAAAAAGATCGGTCGCTTCAACATGGATCTCGGTCGGCAGGGGAATCTGCGTTTGCGCCGTCACGGCGGACAGAATTTCGTCCACCTCGATCGCTTTGTCACAATTCAAAAATAAACGCAGTACATCATCTACCCGGTCAAGCCCTTCGTGCTTGGCGGCGTACAGCAGTTTCAGGTATTGTTTGACCGCCGATCGTTGCGTCGTGCTTTTGAGAAGCTGGTCGTAGGCCATGCGAAACCGGGTCGTCGGGTACATCTGATTGACGTACTTGTAATTAACGAACGCACCGGGCTTTCGCACCAGCGAATCAATCACGTGGCGAAAGTCGATCGTTTCCTTACCATTACCGAACTGCCGCGGCATTTTTTCAACGCACTCGTTGCGGTACCAGAGTTCAAGATGGTCCTGCTGAATACGGACTTCCAGTCGCAGGCCGATGTACTTGCTGTTGACCGAGTAGGCATTTCGCTTGACCCTCTGTGCCAACATGCGTGAGACAACTTTGAGTTTTTTCAAAGTTGAGGGCACGGAGAGTTTCTATGACAGAACCAACCGGAAAAAAAGTTTCAGAAAATCCTGAAGTCGTTGAGAAAGCGGCTCGTCGTCGCTTCACCACTGAATATAAACAGCGAATTGTGATGGAGGCAGATCAGTGCAGCCAACGTGGTGAGCTCGGAGCGCTGCTGCGTCGCGAAGGCTTGTATTCATCCACTGTTGGGCAGTGGCGTCGTCAACTTCAGGAGTCATCTTTGTCACCATCGAAAAAGTCAACGCAAAAGGAATCTCTGTCTCAGGAGATTGTTCGTTTGAAACGTGAGAATGATCGTTTGTCCGAGAAACTACGGCAAGCCGAATTGATCATCGATGTTCAAAAAAAAGTCTCGGAGTTGATGCAGACAAAATCACCCGAGAAGGACGATTAGCAGCTGCCGTCAGTCTCAGCAAACGCGTCGGCGTTGCGGCTGCCTGTCGCAGCCTCAACGTCTCGCGGGCCACTTTTTACCGTCGCCGTCAATCTTGGCAAACAGCTAACCCGCGGCCAACACCGCACCGGGCGCTGGCCAAGGCTGAGCGACAAGCGGTACTAAACCAGCTCAACAGCGAACGTTTTGCTGACCAGTCACCTCGGCAAGTTTACGCCAAACTACTCGACGAAAACCAATATCTTTGCAGTGTCAGAACGATGTATCGCATTCGGTAGCTCAACTGTTGGCGTCGTTAGGAGTAACGAAGTCGCACAGCCGACCGCACGTCTCCAACGACAATCCATTTTCTGAAAGCCAATACAAAACGCTGAAGTATCGTCCCGACTTTCCAAAGCGATTCGGCTGCTACGAGGATGCCTTGGCTTTCTGCCGAACGTTTTTCCGTTGGTACAACGAGGAGCATTACCACAGCGGGATTGGCTTGTTGACGCCCAGTTCGTTGCACTACGGCCTGGCCCCTGAGATTATCGAAGCACGCTCGCAAACGTTGGAGAAGGCGTGGCTGTTGCATCCTGAGCGTTTCGTTAAAGGCATGCCAGTTCCAGCAAAAGTCCCCAATGCAGTTTGGATCAACCGGCCCCCGCGAGCTGCCGAACAAAAGAATGAAGCTCCCGAAGCAAATTGCTCGGGAGCTCCAATCGACGCGTCTTTGACGCACCCTCGATCCGGCTATCCCTCAACTGGTTGCGTCCCCGCAGAGCCAGCTTCTGTTTCACCGGACAAAAGTATGCTACCGACAACAATACCTTTGAACACCCGAGTCATGCCAAAAAAAATCCCGAGTGCAACTGAACAAAATTTCAACGATGCAATGAGTGAGAACTAAATGTAAAAAAAGTTGTCTCAATGTCGTTGACACATTCCGGTGATCGTCGCGAGCAAACGCCAAAGGTTATCACGGCCTGCGATCGTGCCAAATTTTCCATTTTCCAGACCATGACAAAAGCTTCGAAAGGCACTCTGGGTTGCATCGTCTTCGTCATAAGTCCGACAAGTCTTGTTGTCGAGTCGTTGGCGCGCGTACTGCTGAATGCGAGCCGAATAATGCTGCCACAACTGCTGGATAGAGGCTCCGTCGCCATCGGCAGCTTGTTCGATCCATCTGGTGATTGGCAGGGAGGTCATGTTTGCGGAATTTCGACAATTCTTGTACCGAAAGCGGAATAATCATCCTGGCGATTCAGTCATCGCCTTTGCTCTATATTCTACTTCCTCTTCGATATTGTGATAGATGTCGAGTTCTTTCAATTTCATGGAGAGGCGCAGCATCTCGCGGAAGCAATTGTCAGATTCTTGTCTCGAAACTCCGGGCTTGGTGAATGTTGTTCTTTATATTCGAGGCGGAAACTTTGATGCTACGTCAAAACGGTTCTTGCAGAGGGGCCTTTTGTATGTCCACGGGTTGAATCCGGTTCGACAATTCGACAGCAACGAAAGCAAACGCCGAAACTGCGTCGAATTCATCGTTTGAAGCGCTCTGAGCGGCACACTTGAGTGTTGTAAAAACGACTGATGCGGGCAAGCCGCAACTACCCGTTAAACACTGGCCGTTGACGATACGGTTCCCCAGTTTTGGATTTCCTCGGCCGACCATAAATCGGGAAAGAAAATTCTCTTCTGATGCTTGGGATGCATGTATTTCTTCCAGTCACTGCCACCCGTTGCTTCGGCTGACTGTTCGCCGCTCTCAAGGTATTTTGCCGCGGCATCATAATGCGCTATGACCCACGTGACGTTGACGGTGAAATCGTAGTGCCGCATGGAAGCAATTAGTTGAGCATCGTTGCGCTCGTTCGGTGGCAAGGATTTGTATTTCGACCAGAGGTTGCATGTGTTGTAGGTCTGCATGAAGACAATGAAGTCATCCATGTAGCGGTTCTCAAAATTTTGCAACAACGTAGATTTCTCGCCCGTCTCGTGGTCTTTTCCAGCTGCCTGCCAATAGAGATGGTCGAACGCGTGGGTAAAGGGCGTGTCACGGTCGATTGTTTCCCGAAATCGTTTATCAATCAGGTTGATCAGTTCCGTCGAACCAAACTCGATCAAACGATACTGCGCACTTTGGAAACCGCTGGCAGGAGTCAAGGTCGTGCGAAACTTCATGTACTGCTCGACGTCCATGCCTTTGCCCATGATCTCAAAAGAAGACGAAAGCATGTCGAAATAGCGGCTGATTCGATCGAGGCGAGATGCAAAGAAGTCGGTTGTCAATTCTTCGCGAAAGGCAACTTGTTCAATCTCCCACAAAATCATCTTGAAGATCAGTTCATTGACCTGATGATAGAGAATAAACACCATCTCGTCCGGCAGGGTCGTACGCTGCGTTTGCAAGTTGAGTAAGGCATCGGTCTGAATGTAGTCCCAGTAAGTCAACGGCCTGGCGTGCAACAAGCCGTTCAAGTGGGTCGTTACATCCTGCCCGATGGATTCGTATTTTGAAGCAAGTTGCTCAAGTAGTTCGCTGGTGTGCATTGTTTTGTGTTCTCGCTGAAACGTGGGATAGGCTTCCAGCCTGTCACGCTTGAAGGGTTTTGAAATAGACAGGCTGGAAGCCTATCCCACGGCCCAGATGATTATTCCACGGTCTGTTTTGCAAAATGAGAATGAATGAAATTGTCGATTTGCTCACTCTCAATCATTTTTTCGATATCGTGTTCGTCCATGACGCGCTTGATGAATTCCTCCTGTTGTCTTCCGTCTTTGTAGGCAACGGAATATGGAATGTGGCTAAATGACACTTTTGAATAGAGCGGTACGTATCGCTCCGGGTAAAGCTGTTGAATTCTTCGCTCAAACTTCTTTTGTAAAAGGAACTCCCGGTCAGCAACCTTGTCCCGCATCACCAGGTAGTTGTCCAGTGACAAATCCTGAACCGCGTCGCCATTGGGTTTTCGCTGCTGTTGATACTCCACGAAGATTTTTTGCCAATCTTGATCATGCTTCTGCATCAGCTCCCACATGACGGTGCAGTCTTCGAACCCGGCATTCATGCCTTGTCCGTAGAACGGGACGGTCGCGTGAGCCGCGTCTCCCATCAACGCGGTCTTGCCATGTGTCCAGGGATAGCAGCGTACGATTGCCAGTGAAGCAAGTGGGTGGTCTTCCCAAACTTCAGCTACGTTTGGGAGTAACGCATGAAAGTCAGGGAACTTTTTCTGAAAGAACGCATCCACCTGTTGGGATGTATTCAATTTGTCGAACGCGAATTCGTGGCTGTCGTGTGGCAGGAACAAGGTGCAGGTAAATGAGCCGCCTTCGTTTGGCAAAGCGATCAACATGTATCTGCCACGAGGCCAAATGTGCAGCGTGTTTTTTTCCAACTTGTAGGAGCCGTCTTTGTTTGCCGGCAACAAGATTTCGCGATAGCCGTCAGGAATGTACATCTGGCTATAATCGAACCGGTCAAGCTTTTGCATTGCCGCATACCGAACCGCTGAAAACGCACCATCTGTGGCGAACACCAAATCGGATTTCACCTCTGACTTTTCGCCGGACCTTGTGTGTTCCAGAAAGACAAGTCCATTTTCCAAATCAACATCAACGCACCGTTGGTTGAACTGAATCACAGCTTCACCTGTCGACTCGGCGATGTCCAACATCCGGCAGTTGAGCTCGCCCCGGGAAACGGAATAAATCGCTTGTCCGTCTTGTCCGTACGGCTGGTACGTTAGATTGCCACCTATGTCGTGCATCGTTCTGCCGTACATCGGGATCGCGAACGGTTCGATCTGGTCTCTGACGCCCACCGTTTCCAGTGCCTTCCAACCACGCATTGAAAGCGCCAGATTGATCGACTTGCCTGCGGAAATATCTGACTCGCGAAGATCGTCGCGGCGTTCAACGATGGTCGTTTTGTAGCCGGCCCTGGACAAATAAACGGCCCATAGTGAACCAACCAGTCCCGCCCCGACAATGGTTGCCGTTTTCATTCGCTAGTCTTCGAAAATTCATCGGAGTGCAGCCAGTCTGCCTTTTTGGAAGCAGTCTTTGTTTGCGTCCACTCCTCAAGCATCTCCCATTTGACTTCGTCCAGCCTTTTGAGTTGCTCTTCTGACGCGGTCACGGTCGTTAATTCAAGCCGATGGCCATTGGGGTCAAACAGGTAGATGGATTTTATGATGCAGTGATCGGTCGGGCCCAGCACGTCGATGCCCTGAGCTTCCAAATCAGCTTTGGCCTGAAGCAACGCATCTTCGTTTTCGACTTGAAATGCAATGTGTTGGACCCACTCAGGTGTGTTCTGGTCCCGTCCCATTTCCGGCGAGTTGGGCAGTTCAAAGAAGGCAAGAATGTTGCCTTTGCCCGCATCGAGGAACAAGTGCATATACGGATCAGGTTCTTTTGTTGACGGGACTCGATCTTCAGAGATCGCCAGCATGAAATCCATATTCAGGTATTTCGTGTAGAACTCGACCGTCTCCTTGGCGTCTTTGCAGCGATAAGCAACGTGGTGGATTTGTTCGATTTTCATGATTTTTCAGTTTCAGGTTTGGTTGGTGTTTCTCAGTCCAATAGAGGGAGGTCTCCCACCATCATTCAGTTGGCTTCACGAGTTTCGGCGGTAACAAATGTTTTTGAATTGTCTTCTAACGAGTAGTTTCCAACTTCTCCAAGCGGCGGCGAGTAAACGTGAAGCGTGACGAGCCGTTCGTTGGATTGCAGGTTTCCCAGCGAATGAATATCCATATCGTTAGATCCCACAACACCACCGGCAGGTAACTCACCTGTGCCAACTTCAACGAGACAGCCTGTTGTATCGGGTTTGTAACCGACCTCGGTCGCGACACCCGTGATAACTCTTACCCCGCATGCAGAGCCCGCATGGTCGTGGATGGGAGTTTGTTGTCCGGGCTCAAAACAGAGTAACAAAGCTTCGTAGCGAGGCGTGCGATTCAGCAAGTTTCGCTGGTATTTTCCGTTGTCAAATCGAAGATATGTCGTGACATCGTCGGACTCAAGAGTCACCTCGCACAAGTTTTCTTTGAGGGCCTGTAAAGGTACGGTGTCCCCAATCAAATCAAGTTGTTCAAAGAATTCGTCTAACGTCATTGTTGTTTACCGTTTCTGTTTCGGATTTATTTTTATACTGGAGTGAAGCCGCTTCACCTGGCATGACATCGCAACGTGCCGTTTGCAGAAACACCGTGGCACTGAGGACATCGAGATACGGGTTTTCCTCTGTAATCTCAGTGCCTCTGTGTCTTGGATTTCAGCTAGTTTTCACCAGCCAATTACCGACAAGGGCTGAAAACAACCTCAAGGGCATTCTAACCAGTTTTGAAAGTTCGTAGTATCGCCTTTAGGCGGAAAACAAACTCCATCCGACTAAAGGCCGGTACTACAAGCAGCGTTCTCGCTCTATTGGCTTCCTCAAAGATTCCCACGCCGTTCCTGTTCGATCTCCAAAGATTCAAACAATGCCTTGAAGTTACCCTTGCCAAATGACTGACTGCCCCGGCGGCAAATGATCTCAAAAAAGAGAGTTGGCCGATCCTGAAGCGGCTTTGTAAAGATCTGCAACAAGTATCCTTCATCATCACGATCCGCTAACAATTGAAGGTCTTTCACTCGATTTGTGTCCTCCTTGATATCACCGACGCGGTCCCAGACTTGATCGTAGTAGGCGTCCGGAATGGTCAAGAAGTCAACACCTCGCTTTCGCAATTGGTCAACGGAATCAACTGCGTCAGACGTCAACAAAGCCAAGTGTTGAATTCCAGGCGTGTTGTCGTGCCAGTCGAGGTACTCCTGAATCTGGCTTTTCCTTTTGCCTGCAGCCGGTTCATTGATCGGGATCTTGATGAGCTCGCGACCGGAATCCATCACTTTGGACATCAATGCCGAATACTCGGTCGAAATATCATTGTCGTCAAAGTGCTTGAAGAGTTTGAAGTTCAACACGTCTTCGTACCACTGCACCCAGTAGTCCATCTTGCCAAGCTCGACATTGCCGACGCAATGATCGACATAGAACAATCCGCAGGGATTCTCCTCGTTGTACTTGTTAACGGCTAGACCGCCACATCCGTCAAACTTTGGCGCAAACATTCCGCCATTCTTGACGTGCTCCAGCGAGTATTGACCCGAGCGAGAGACAAACGAGTGGACGACTCGGCCAAACGTTTTGATACCTGCTTTTACCACGGTGCCAAGGTCGTCCGAAAATTCGATCGGCTGGTAGGCTGACTCCGCGCCATTAGCAAGTGCCTGCTCGTAGGCCGCAACGGCATCGTCGACGTTGAAAGCAATGTCCTTGATGCCGTCACCAAAGCGAGCCACTTCCTGGTTGGCTGGATGGTCAGCGGTGAATCCGCTAGTCAGCAGAATTCGAATGTTGCCTTGACCGATCAGGTAGGTCGCTTCGTCTCGATTTCCAGTTGTCAGGTCCGAAACCTGGTCGATCTGAAAGCCAAAACAACTGGCATAGAAATAGGCAGCCTGTTTTGCGTTGGCGACATAAAAATGGATGTGATCGACGTCGATCAGCTTTAATGGGTCCTGCGTTGCGGACAGTGAGTTTTCTAGTTTTGTATGAGTCATTTTCTCTATTTCTATCGCCGTAGAGAATGAGATCTTACGGCAGAGTTTGGAATATCATTTGCAGTTAGATGAGTTGTTTTAACCGCAAATCCCGTTCCAGCGAACGCGCATGGAGAATTTGCACGAAATCATCTTTGAAATGGCAGGCATGCGCGCGGATTCGCACAGTAAGCCCATTTCAGCACAACGAAATGACCTGGCTGTTAAAGGGATAGGCTTTACAGCCTGTCTGTCGGCAACAACCATTCTTGACAATACAAAACAATACGGAAAACAAATGAAGAACGAAATAGTCGATTGGGGCAGTGAATCAGGAACCAGCCGCGAAACCCCATTGGGTGACAACGGGCAGTTTCTCGAAAAAGTCGAAAAAGAAAACGAGGTTGGCGACACATCAGAAGCAAAGGAGAGTTCTTATCTGGCTCCACCGGCAACAACCGGTCAGAAAGTTGCGATGTTGACGGCTGTCACGCTACCCTTCCTGGGCTGTCTCGCAGCCATCGCCTTGCTTTGGCAGTACGGCTGGATGGGGTGGCCATACCTGGCAATGGTCATTGCCGGATGGGTGATAACAGCGTCTGGCGTAACAGTGGGGTTTCATCGACTATTGTCACACCGTTCGTTTGAAACTTACAACTGGGTTAAGACTACGTGGGCGATGATTGGTGCACTTTCAGTACAAGGCAATCCATTGGTCTGGTGCGCCGTGCATCGTCGGCATCACGAACGCAGCGACAAGGTCGGTGATCCACATTCACCGAATTTGCACGGTTTTGGGATTCGCGGAATGCTCAAAGGTCTGTGGCATGGACAAGTCGGCTGGTTGTTTTCAGGGTTTTGGTCATATCCGGACTTGAAGCGATACATCCCGGATCTTACGAAACAGAAATCCCTGGTTGTGGTCGGCAATTGTTATTTCTTGTTCGTCCTGATTGGTTTGGCAATTCCGACTGCAATCGGGTTTTGGATTGACGGGGCCTTTGGTGCCTTTCTGGGGTTCATTTGGGGTGGCTTGGTTCGGGTTTTCTTGACTCATCACATCACCTGGTCAATCAATTCGATTTGCCACGTATTTGGTCAGCGACCGTATGAATCGGGCGATCTTTCAACCAATAATTTTGTTTGCGGCGTATTGGCCCTGGGCGAGGGCTGGCACAATAACCACCATGCATTTCCCTCACTTGCCCGATTTGGGTTTCGCTGGTGGCAGTTTGATTTTAGCTGGTGGATCATTCAAGCAATGCGGGCCTGTGGACTGGCTTGGAATGTGAAGACCCCCTCTCCGGGGTTGCTTGCCTCGAAAGAGCGATGAGATGCCGAACGGGAGAACGGGCCTGCCCGGCAATTTCGATTCGTTTTTTTGAGAAGATCTAAATGAATGATCCCGGGGCTACAGTTGGCATTCACAGCACCGTAGGCGAATGGGTCAACAAGTACCCCGTAGCTGTTGGTGTGTTCCGCGATTTTGAAATTGATTTTTGTCTGGGCGGTTTTCATTCGCTCCAGCAAGTTTGCCGGAATATGCAACTCGATCCCTGGATCATTCTTGAAAAACTGACTGATGCCATCACCGATAGTAAACATGCGCAAGGGTAATCGGACAAATACTCTGCCTGTCAGGAACTGCAAAACCGCAACTGACGGGCATGATCGCGATCGTTCGGGCCGCTAAAGCCAGCGTGTTGATGGAAGGCTTCAACTATCGTTGATTGTTCCTTCTATTTTGGTTGCTGTTGCGTCGAATTCATCCATCATCACCGAGGGGCAAACGTCTTTCACGCCGCACTTATTGCAGACCAATCGAACAACGTCCAACGCACCAATCTTGATGTCGTTTTTTTCACAAAGGTGATAAAGTTCTTTTAGGTGTTTACACGGCATTTTTTTATCCTCCGGGTTTGTGTCAGTTCGTATTGAACAGGAAATGACGATGAACGGCAATACACTGCGCAATGCATGATAGGATCTTGCGTATCCTGCTAGAGTGAGCAAGCCGCATTAACACGCAAATCATGCTGCCTTTTCCCGGACAATTCAGCAGACAGTTGTTGTGTGATTCGTTGAACGGAATGAATATGTCAAAACTGAATCGGAACAATAATGGCATCGAAAACAGTGACGATCTGCAACGGAAACTGCTGAAGTCGCTCGAGGCGATTGACCGACCAGCAAAATACTGCTGTTTTGGTGAGCGCAATTTCATGATGCCAGGAATTGAAATCAAGCGTCATGGTCAATTGAGTTTGCCGCTTTCCAAATCTCATGCCAAGGAACTGATCAACCTTTGCCAGCAGGCTCCCTATGGCAAAGGAACGGACACCGTCGTTGATACGACGGTGAGAAAAGTCTGGGAACTTGACGCAACACAGTTCAAATTCACCAATCGAAAATGGAAGCCGTTTGTGGCTTCCGTTTTGGTTGAAGTGCAAGCTGAACTTGGGCTGGATTCCCACACGTTAAGTGCTGAGCCATACAAGTTGCTGATCTACGAGAAGGGTGGTTTTTTTCTGCCGCATCGCGATGGTGAGAAGCTGGATGGGATGGTCGGGACACTCGTTATCTGCCTGCCGACCAAACACGATGGCGGAGAATTAGTTGTTTCTCATAACGGCAAGCAACAGAAAATCAGGATGAGTGGAGCGGCCAGTGGGCTTGAGATCAGTTTCGCAGCTTTCTACGCAGACTGTGAGCACGAAGTCAAGCCGCTGGTGTCCGGCCACCGCGTTTGCCTAACGTACAACATCGTATTGAAGCCTTCGAAACAAAGGACTTCCAAAAATAAGTCTCGACGAAACGCTGGCACCAAACCAGGCAAAAGAAAAACGAAGTCAATTCAAGCCCCCGATTTCGAATCAACTACATCTCGAATTCAAGATCTGCTTGAACAAACAGAAGCGTTGCTGGAAGAAGCCTATAAACGGGAAGACCCGGACACATCGAATGCAGGGACTGATGCCCACGAGGAGTTCGACGAAACGGCTGATCGGGCCGACGGTGTTCTAGCCATAGCGCTGGAGCACCAGTATTCGGAAAAGGGACTGTCAATCGACTTGCTGAAAGGCGCGGACCAAGCTCGGGCCGAAACACTGTTTGCAGCCGCCGAACGTGCTGGTTGGGTTGCTCATCTGGGGCTGTTAACCAGATGGGAGCACGGTTCTGCATACTCCGACGAGGATCAATTCGGCTATGGTCGCCGGGGTGGCGGATACTACGACGACTCCTATGACGAAGAAGATGAGGACGAAGAAACTCAGGCGAGCGATGGAGCTTACAAAAGCCAGTACACGATGGAAGACGTGTTCGACGAAGGTTTGTCTGTCAGTTCTTGGCGAGATCGGAGTGACAAGAAGGTTCACTTTGGAGAAATTCACCTAAACGAAAGTGAGATCGTAAGTTCGACTCCTTTCAATGAGTGGAAAATAACAAAGGAGGATTTCGAAGGCTACACGGGCAACGCAGGCATGACGCTTGAGCGTTGGTACCACAGGGCAGCGGTAGTCATCTGGCCGAGGTCGGTCCACTTTGATGTCCTTTGCAACGCGGGAACGGGCACCGCGATTGGTGGTCTCCACGTGATGACGAAAAGTCTATCGCGTGTTGCCAAATCGAAACGCGAAGCCGCTGTCCAGGAAGCAACTTACTTTGCATTCGCGATCATTGGCTCATGGCAACCCAAGTCTCAGTACGGATGGACCTGCAATTCGACAGCCGAAGAGGTAGAACGCGAATTGTTTTGCGAATCCCTCATCCATCTAAACAACACGAACGTGGTTCGCAGATATCTAGGTGATGTCGTGGCCGTCGATCCACGAGCACCAATAAGCAGTGATTTATTGAAGTCATGCCAGCAACTGGGTTGGAATCAGTTTGAGGAGGAATTCGCAACCCTGTTCCAGCCGCAAACCAACGAAATGGTCGAACGTAACGCAGGCATTATTCTCCAGATCAGCCAACTTCGGCAAAAGAACGACCAATGCAATAAACTTTGTCGCAAGTTGGCATCCAGACTCGTTGATTCACTTGTAAAGACAGATGAACAGGCCGAAGCAAAACGAACTGCCCGTTTGGCTGAACTCAGAAAAAGAGACTATTTTGATGGCATGGTTGACGACAACTATCTTGGGCGACAAGCTGACAATCAAAGCAAACTGCTGGTGACTTTGGTCAAGGCGTTCTTGAAGGTCGAAACGGACAAGCCGCTTAAGAAACTGCTGCGCCACATGCTGAGTGCGAGCTGGCGTTATGACTTGACTGAAACTCATTTGGCGTCAGCCTTCAAGTTGGAAAAATCGCTGCCCAAACTGGCTGCCGGGTCGAACGCGATTGGTTACTGGCTCAAGGAATGCCGAAAGGAACTGAAGTCACGAACAAAAACCAAGCCTCGTCCTCCTCAAGATCAACGTCGCAATTCGGAAGTCCCTTGCGACTGCGCGGACTGTAAATTGTTAAGTCAATTTCTGGACAATCCCGATCAATCATCAACTCGGATGCCATTAGCCAAAAACCGCCGCAAACATTTGCACCGGATAATTGACGGCAATCGTCTCGATTGTCTGCATGTCACCGAACGCACCGGCAGGCCCTACACGATGGTCATTACGAAAACGATGACATCCCACCAGTTGGCGTTCAAAATCTACCAGCGCGATCTCAAGAATCTTGCGAGAATTGAAAAACTGATTGCAATCGTGAAATAACTGCCACTATGAAGTTGGCCTTTTTCGAAAGTGTTTCAAAGACGTAACTTGCATCAAAAGAATCGTTTTCGAGGATGGTTGGAGTGGATGGGACCTTAGCCAAACAAGCAGGCACCACCTAAAGACCCTTTGGTAGTGCTCCAGCTCCAATCCTTAAGCGATGTTGACTGACAGTCAACGCGCCCCATACAATGGCCACACAGTTAGTCCCGAAAAAAGGTGTCTCAATGTCAACCACGAAATTCGGAAAACAAGTCCGTTATGACCGCGAGACCGCGAGACTGACTGTGCGCGAGTTAGCCAAAGAAGCGTCAATCGACTACTCATACGTGTCAAAAATTGAGAACGGGAAAGCAACAAGCCGGCTTTCCAAGGATGTTGTGAAAGCCCTTGCTCACGCACTCAATGCGAACGAGCTTGAATACTTTCGATTGAGTGGATTGTTGCCGGAAGCATTAGGGAACTGCTTGAAGGATCCGAAGGCAAGAGAATTTCTGCGTCGGATTTCAGAGTCTACCTTGTCGAGAAATGACTGGGACGCCTTAGAGAAATTACTAAGCCGAAGAATCAAATCTTCGGGTGGTAGCAAAAAGAATTCAACTTCCGCTGCGTGATGCATTGATGGACCGCAATATCACCGCCGAATATCGAGAACTTATTCACGGGCTTGGATTTGCCAAGGACACCGACAACGATCGAAGTGCGCAAAACATTTACGGGCAGAATGAACTCAATGCCCCGGAGAATTCGGATCGTCGATTTCGATATGCAGCGGTTTTCAAACGTGACAAGCTTGGAATTACAGACGTTTTTGAGATCAATGGCGCTCCGTGTATATATTTCAAGAGCCTTGCTTCCGAACCAACTGCTGAACAAATCCAGGAATGGCATCGGACGGCTTGGAACCACGGATTGGGGAGAATGTTGTGGATCGTAACTCCAACAACCGTTCGAGTCTTGAATGCGTTTCGTTCGCCGGCACCCTTTAATGAAGTATCGAAAACACATCCAGCAGAACTGTTGGCAACGGCCGTAGATGATCTCGAAAAACTTCGGCACCATCAGCTCGATCGAATCAGCCTTGAAAGCGGCCAATTTTGGGATACAAGAATTGGAAAGCGAATCAAAAAAGCTGATCGGATTGATACACAGCTTGCGACTGATCTCGAAACTGCCGCAAAGATTCTTCAAGAGCGAAAATGCAAATCGTTAGCGGCACACCGTTTGATGCTGCGAACTTTGTTCACTGCTTATCTTGAAGCAAGGGACGTTTTACCACCCGAGTTGTTCCGTGGATTGAAGGCCGGCTCGTTTAGCGAAGTCCTCCTGAACCCTGACTCGACCGAACGATTTTTCTTGCGAATGCGAGATACATTCAATGGCGATCTATTTCCTCCACCTCCCAAGGCTGACGAAAAAAGTGACAGTTACCGATTCACAAAGCCTCAGTTGGATGTCGCTCGACGTATCGTTATTCGGCAAGATTTGACAAGCGGGCAACAATCATTCGATTTTGGCGTTACGATTTTGAAGTCATTCCAATTGAGTTGATCAGTTCCATTTACGAGCGATTCATCTACGCTGGAAATCCTGAGTTGGCGAAGGACAGGGGCACTCATTACACGCCAGTGAATCTCGTTGACCTTGTCTATTCACAAGTCTTGGATGATGCACTGTTCAAAGAGCCATTGAATGAAGCCCCAAAAGTTCTGGATCTTTCGTGTGGATCAGGAGTTTTTCTCGTCGAAGCATTCCGTAGGCTCGTGGCGCGCAGAATGGCTGCCGGCGAAAAACTAAACAGGACGCTTGTGCGAGACGTACTTGCAAATCAACTTTACGGTGTCGATTTGGAAGAGACTGCAATCGAAATCGCCGCGTTCAGCCTGTGCTTGACCGCATTCGAACTCGACCCATCTCCTTCCTCAGTCAACCAGCTCAAGTTTCGCCATAGCCTCAAAGGTCGCAACCTGTTTGTGAGCGATGCGTTCGATGACGAGACCTTCGCGAAAGAGGAAGTTTTTCAAGAGAAGCAATTTTCGATTGTGGTGGGAAATCCCCCATGGACCAAACCGAAAGGCAAGCGATCGAAAAGTCAGCAAACCTCACGATCGCACATCGAGTATTGCGAAAGTCAGACCCCTCCCATCGAGCTTCCATTTCGTTCTCCGCCAGATCAGGCATTTCTCTGGCGGGCTTGTGACTTTGCACACGCCAACGCTCGACTCGGGATGATTATTGGGGCCAAAGATTTCTTTAGCCACGAAGAGCAATCGTTAAAAGCAAAGAAGCAGCTGTTCACGTCGGTTCAGCCGCGAGTTTTGTTGAATCTGTCTGCGCTGCACGACAAAAAACTCTTCCCATCCGCTAAACAACCTGCATTGATCTACGTTGGCGCAAACGCATCGTCGAGTTCAAGCTCAAAAGTCACTTTTGCATCGGTCGAAAGAAGTGAGAGTTTTGTCAATCACGGCGTGATCGAACTCCACAACGAAAAAGTTCACAAGCTTTCAATTCGCAAGCTCGCAAGTGAACCAAATTTGATGAAAGCAGCCGCATACGGTACGCCTCGCACCTTTGACATCGACTGCAAAGCTTCGCCGGTCGCTCCACGTTTATGATGGTGACCGCTGCATCATCGTCAAACACAATCAGCGACGTTTCTGGTCGCGAGCACGCGCACAAGATGATGCGGACAGTGTGCTTGCCAAAATGTTTGAACCGGTGGGGTAACGGTTTGAACCAATCGACTCAGGGGAATCCGAATCCCGATTTGCGGCTCAGAATCCAAAAGGGATATTTGAACACCGCCTTGCGCATACTTCATTCAGCGTGGCCCACAGTTGTTTCTGACGCCAAAATTTCGATTGGTTCTCATGAAGATGACATTACAAACGTGTTGCGCCAGCAAATGGTGATCGTAAAACGGGGTATGACTCCCAAGCCACGGATGAGATTTGATCGGGAATCGCAGTCGGACGTGGTTGATGATGGTACGGAGTTGGGCCTGATCGACATTTTTGTGACGTACAAAAACTGGGACGAAGAAGTCTACTTGGCAATCGAGTGTAAACGTATTGGCAGCGATACTAATGATCTAGCGAGATTGTATGTCCGTGAAGGTGTGTTTCGATTTGCGTCCGGCAAGTACAGCAACGGGCATGGGGTCGCAGGAATGGTCGGCTACGTAATTTGCGGAGGCAGAGACCGTTGTATCGAGCGTGTTGCTTCACAACTTGATAAAGAACCGCAGAACCAATCGGGGTTCGACAGTGATTTCGGTTGGCGGGAATCGAAGGATTGGGTTGATGGCGAAACACAATATCTTTCTCAGCATGAACAACTTCAGAGTAAGAACCGAATCTTGTTGGTTCATTCCTTTCTCAACTTGAATTAAGGACCCTTCGATGAATAAGTGGGACAGGCTTCCAGCCTGTCAATTGCTGTTTGACAGGCTGGAAGCCTATCCCACGTTCGCCGCAACCCAAACCGGACAGTAGTTTGTCGAGCCGTCCAAAATGGTTGATCGCTTGCCAGGCCCATTCGACGTCAAGTAATCGTTGATGGTTGGCAAGCTTGAATTTGCTTGCAACAATTGGTGGATGAAGCCAAAAGAAAACGACACCGCCGAGAACATCACGCGACTTGAATTTGACCAGGGAACTCTTGTCTTGCATGGATGGTCGCGTGAGACTCTCGGGGAAATCTTGCCGGTTTCGATTTGCGATCTCTTTCATTGGGATTCGCGAATTCGAGCGTTACGTTGTGATGCGCTCAACTATTCGGCAATCACATCGACGTTGCGCGACAGGGGTATGGAGTTTGTGGATGATGCTCCCAAATCTCGCAAAGGATGTTGGAAGAAAACAGACATCCACTCACCGAGACCCGAGCAGCAAGCGGCGATTGATGGCTGGAGCAAAACCAAAACCGGCTTGATCGTCATGCCGACGGGAACCGGGAAAACAGAAGTCGCTCTGCATCTCATGGCCGCTAACCCTTGCTCGACTCTGGTTGTCGCGCCTGTTCGCGACCTGATGTACCAATGGCACCGGCGAATTAAGGCCGCGTTTGACTGTGACGCAGGAATAATTGGAGACAACACATTCAACGTGCGTCCAGTTTCGGTAACGACGTACGACAGTGCGGCAATTCATATGTCCAAACTTGGCAACCAGTTCGAGTTTATTATCTTTGACGAATGTCACCATCTGCCAGGCGACTTTCGCCGGGAAGCAGCACTGATGTCGATTGCGCAATTGCGGCTGGGATTGACCGCGACGCCGCAACGTTCTGACGGGCGGCATACCGATTTAACCTGCCTGATCGGACCGGTTGTCTACGATTTGCCAATCAATCAGGTACGGGGCAAGACGCTGGCTGACTTTGAGATCGTGCGAATTCCGGTCAAGCTCTCAGATGAAGAACAACTGCGATACGATGAAAGTTCATTGACGGTACGAACCTACATGCATGATCGTCGGCAAACGGATCCAGCATTTAGCTGGCAGGACATGTGTGGTGATGCGGGCAGGGATCCACTGGCACGGCAGGCGTTGGTTGCCTACCGCTACAAACAGTCGATTGAGGATCGGGCAAAAGAGAAATTGCGTGTGATTGAAGATTTGTTTCGGTTGCATGCCGGGACACCGACTATCGTTTTCGCGGGTTCCAACGCGATGGCCCGTGATATTTCGCTGAGATTTCTGGTTCCTTGTCTCTTGAACCACTGCGGCAAGAAGGAGCGGCTGGATATTCTTGAGGGCCTGCAAGACGGCAGTTACCCGGCGATCGTCGCCAACCAGGTGTTGGATGAAGGCGTTGATGTTCCGGCTGTAAAAGTCGCGATTGTTGTGGGCGGAACTGCGTCAACAAAACAGGCCAAACAACGGCTGGGGCGGATCTTGCGTCGTAGCGGAAATGCCTCGGCAACACTTTATGAAGTTGTTTGTCAGGACACCAACGAATCCACCAAATCACGACGACGGAGAAAAAGCGATGCTTACGCGGGAACTCGCCATCGCCGAATATGACTCCGGTCGGATTGTGCCTGATCGTTTGACACGTCAGAAGCATGCACACTTTGTTCCTTTGCTCGAGCGCGTGCTCGACTTCTACCGCAATGGCAATGGACGGACGCGACGAGACCTTCATCGTTTTGTTAGCCGGGTGTTCGCCGACGAAACCGACTGTCCCAGTCGTCGAATGGGTGCCTTCTGTAAATTGCTGGATGAGAAAAGCAAGTTTGACAAGGATCGGCGTGGCAATGCCGCTAAATTGCGCCGGCAGGTTTTTCGGCTGGCAGCTAACAGGCATCCACTTGTCCAATCGCCTGACCAGCTTTTTGAAACGAGCGAATCAACCGTCAAACTGGAAATCGCGGGCCAACTCGACAAAAGCTGGCTTCAAATTGAACGGGAACTTTTCGCAGACGTCGTCGAGTTCCATCGGCTTTCAGAATTCGAAGGCTATCCATCGGCGGACGCCCTGTTGTCAAGGTACAACGTGGCCCAGTGCCAGGCGGTGCTGTACGATGCGATTGATATGACGGTTTGGGCCGGTGATGATTTCAAGTCAATTTTGCGTTACGCCAAACTCGCGCGACTGATGCATACGATCAGGCGTCAACCGAATGGCGATTACGTGTTTCGGTTCGATGGTCCTGCTTCTGTGTTGCGGCAATCAAGACGCTACGGAGTCGCATTGGCCAGGTTTCTTCCCGCATTGTTGGCATGTAGTGACTGGAGAATGCAAGCTCGCATTCAACACCGCAGGTCGAAATGGAAAAATACGTTCCGTCTTTCCCCAGCTGATGGATTGTGTTCCCACCACACACCAGCCCCGACATTTGATTCGGAACTGGAAGAAAAGTTCAGCAAAAGTTGGGGCAACGAACCGCGCGAAGGCTGGACGATGAAACGGGAAGGTGAGGTTTTACATCAGGACCAGAAAGTGTTTGTTCCTGATTTTGTTTTTCAACATGAAACTGGCGTGCGGGTTTTGCTGGAGATCGTTGGGTTTTGGACGCCTGAGTACTTGGCCGCCAAGCTTGAAACCGTGCAACGATTCAAGGATCACAATGTATTCTACGCGATTGCCAACCACATCGAATGGCCGGAGTCAGAGATGCCCACCTTGAACGGAATGCAGCAATCGACGTTTCGCTTTAAGACAGCCATCAAGATTCAAGATGTGATTTCATGTTTGCACGATCACTTGTGGTTGGAACACACCGGGCACCCTTAAAAATGCGAGCATCTTTTGACGTCACACCGACTGTGACCGAGCCAAGGAAATTGGGTACAATCTGGCCTACGCAAACACGCAGAGAGCATTCAAAACCCCGTTCGTAGTCCCGCCTTTAGGCGGAACGCTCGGTTTCTTCCGCCTCAAGGCGGGACTACGCACTATTTCTCAACGGGTTTTAAAATGTCCCCAACCACCAGCGATGCAGTCAATGATTGAACAAACGGAATTAGCTCACATCATCACGCCACTTCAGCAACTTCTATTCGCCTATCGTACCGCCTCTGAAACCGAACGCGAGAAAGGCACTTACTTCGAAGAGTTGATCCGCACCTACATGCGGCATGAGCCAACTTATGCAGAACTCTACAGCGACGTCTGGCTGCTTTCCGAAGTTCCCGACGCACACGGTATCAGCAAGAAAGATACCGGCATTGATCTGGTCGCGAAGACTCGTGGAACCAACGAATTCCACGCCATCCAGTGCAAATTCTACGACGAAGACTATCAGATCCAGAAATCAGACATCGACAGCTTCTTTACTGCATCAGGCCAGAAGCCGTTTTCCCAGCGGATCATCGTTACCACCACCAACCACTGGGGCGACAACGCCGAAGCCGCGTTGTTTAACCAACAGCCTCCCGTTTCGATCATCGACCTGCACGACCTTGAAAACAGCCAAATCGACTGGTCAAAGTTTGAGCCCGATCAAAGCCCCACTCTCAAACCGAAATACGAACCGAGGCCTCATCAGGAAGCGGCAATCAAGAACGTGCTCAGCGGCCTCAAGTCAGCCGATCGTGGCAAACTGATCATGGCCTGTGGAACCGGCAAGACCTTCACCGCTCTGAAGATCGCCGAAAAAATGGCGGGCAAGGGAAAGCGAGTCCTCTTTCTCGTCCCAAGTCTGGCACTGATGTCGCAAACGCTCACCGAATGGACCCAGCAAAGCAAAACGCCGCTACACTGCTTTGCCGTTTGCTCCGATGCACAGGTTGGCAAGAAGCGAAAAAAGTCCAACACCGACACTGTAGAAACGTTCGCCCACGAACTGCGTTATCCGGCAACCACCAACGCCGTTCGGCTGGCCGAAGAAATCAACGCCCGCCACGACCGCTCGCACATGAGCGTCGTCTTTTCGACCTACCACTCGATCGAAGTCGTCCACAACGCGCAGACGCAACACGATCTGTCCGAGTTCGACCTGATCATTTGCGACGAAGCACATCGGACCACCGGCGCGACGTTCGAATCGGAAATCGAATCGGCCTTTGTCCGCATCCACGATCCGGATTTCATCAATGGGCACAAGCGGTTGTACATGACGGCCACCCCGCGAATCTACGCCAACATCGCCAAAGCCAAAGCAATTCAGGACAACGTTGCCCTTTGTTCCATGGACGATCCGGAAATTTATGGGCAGCAACTGCACGTGATCACGTTTTCCGAAGCCGTCGAACGCGGGCTGTTGACTGACTACAAGGTCATCGTCCTGACTATTGACGAAGACCACGTTTCGGAGCGGCTTCAGGACTTGTTGAAAGACGATAACAACCAGTTGAAAGTCGACGATGCCGCCCGCATCATCGGCTGTTGGAAAGCACTTTCCAAACAGGGACTTTCCACCGATCTTTCCGGCGATACCGAACCGATGCGGCGCGCCCTTGCCTTCTGTCAGGTCATCGAACCCTCGACTGGCAAACAGCACAAAGTCTCATCCAAACAGATCAGCGAGATGTTTCAGCAGGTTATCGACGCCTATCAAGACGATTTGCAAGATGCCGACGCAACGCCACCGCTTACCTGTCAGGCCGAGCATGTCGATGGCAGCATGAACGCGACCCAGAAAGAAGCCAAAATCAACTGGTTAAAAGAACCGACCGATGAAAACTCCTGCCGCATCCTTTCCAACGTCCGCTGTCTCTCCGAAGGCGTCGACGTCCCGGCACTCGACGCCGTGCTGTTCCTTTCGCCCCGCAGCAGTCAGGTCGAAGTCGTTCAGTCGGTCGGCCGGGTGATGCGCAAAGGCCCCGGCAAGAAACTGGGTTACGTCATCCTGCCTGTCGTGATCCCGCATGGTATGGCCCCCGCCGAAGCACTCAGTGACAACAAAGTTTACAAAGTCGTCTGGGAAGTCCTGCAAGCACTCCGTTCTCACGACGACCGTTTTGACGCCTTCGTCAACAAGCTGGACTTGATCGAAAAAGCTCCCGACAAGATGGAAGTCATTGCCATCACCGACACGCTAACTCCCAAATCCAAAGGGAAGACGACCCCTGACGGCAAGGGCGATTTCGATCTCGGCGACGACGCCCCCAAAGCCATCCAGCGCAGCTTGCAGTTCAACGTCGGTGAACTGGAACGGGCTCTTTACGCGCGGCTGGTCAAGAAATGCGGCAACCGATCCTACTGGGAAGAGTGGGCCAACGACATCGCCAAAATCGCCAACACGCACATTAGCCGCATCAAGGCGATCGTCGAGAACCCGAAAAACACAAAGGAGATCGCCGCCTTCCAAGCCTTCGCCGACGAACTTCGCGACGATCTGAACGACAGCATCACGAACGAAGAAGTCATCGAGATGCTGGCCCAGCACTTGATCACCAAACCGGTCTTCGACGCCCTGTTCGCCGACTACAGCTTCGCCAGCAACAACCCGGTTTCGCAGGGCATGCAGAACATTCTCGACCTACTGCAGGAACACCGGCTGGACAAGGAAGCCGACACTCTGGAGCAGTTCTACACATCGGTTCGCCGCCGAGCCGACGGCATCGACAAGGCCGAGGGCAAGCAGAAGATCGTGGTGGAGCTGTACGACAAGTTCTTCCGCAACGCGTTCCCGAAGATGACCGAGCGGCTGGGCATCGTCTACACACCAGTGGAAGTGGTGGACTTCATCATCCACAGCGTCAACGACATTCTGCAGGATGAATTCGGCCAGACGCTGGGCAGCGAAGGCGTCCACATCCTCGACCCGTTTGCCGGCACCGGCACGTTCATCACGCGGCTGATGCAAAGCGGCCTGATCACGCCCGAGCAACTGCCGCACAAGTACAAACACGAAATCCACTGCAACGAGATCGTGTTACTGGCCTACTACATCGCTGCGATCAACATTGAAGCGGTTTATCATTCGATCATGAGCCAGCACCATTCCGAGAGCGGCAAGGCGCAAGCCGCCGGTTCTGGCGTCAGTAGCGAAGCCCCAGCCTACGAACCCTTCGACGGCATCTGCCTGACCGACACGTTCCAGATGTACGAAAGCGAAGACCTCATCGAGCAGTTCTTCCCCGACAACAGCAAGCGGCGCAAGCGGCAGAAGAAGTTGGACATTCGGGTGATCGTTGGAAATCCGCCGTATTCGGCTGGGCAAGATGACGCAAACGACAACAACCAAAACATTGAATATTCGGGCCTTGATGAGCGTATTGCAAATACATACGCAAAGCACTCATCTGCAACGTTGAAAACATCACTTTACGATTCATATATTCGAGCAATCCGTTGGGCGAGCGACAGACTTGGCGACAGCGGCGTGCTTTCATTCGTAACCAACGCTAGTTTCTTAACGGCACGCTCGGCAGACGGACTGCGCAAATGCGTTGAGGAAGAGTTTGACAAGATTTTTGTCTTTCACTTGCGAGGAAATCAACGAACGTCAGGCGAACGATCGCGCAGGGAAGCTGGAAAGATTTTTGGCGGCGGATCCCGTGCGCCGATTGCCATTACTGCGTTTGTGAAAAACCGCGTCAAGGACGGTCAGGACAAGTCGCCGGCTCAGATTTATTGGCATGATATTGGCGACTATCTGAGCCGAGAAGAAAAGCTAAGAGTCGTTTCTGAATTTGGTTGTCTCAATGGAATTTCCGAAGCGGAGCGATGGAGCGATGGAGCCAGATTACGCCAGATAGGTACTTTGATTGGGTAGATCAGCGCGATGAATCGTTTGATGCATTCATTAAGATTGCCGCGAAGTCAGCATCTGACAAGTGTGTATTCTCACGATATTCTGGCGGCATAAAGACTAATCGTGACGCGTGGTGCTACAACGCGTCGGAAACCTCACTTGCTAAAGACGTTTCTCGAATGATTCAGTTTTATGATCAACAAATCAAAGGCTATCCAAGTGACACTGATACCAAGTTCAAGGACTTCGTAGACAATGATTCAACGAAGATTAAATGGTCAAACAAATTGCTGAAACACGGAGAGAACGGCAAAACTCTAACATTTGATGAATCGCTGTTCGGCGACAATTAGGAAAGCGCCGGGATAAACCGGTTTGAAGTCGGGAATGAAAGAGTCCTACGGGGAAGATTTAGCCAATCACTCCGGCCTTGATCCGTACGCTGATACTGGTAACAGCATGGGTGTAGCATCGGTAAGAGGTACAGTCAGGCGAGCTATTGAGCTCCGAAATCAGCTAAATCCGAGTGCCGACCTTGTCTAATTGTGGGGAAGGCAACACGTCCAACAACGTCATGGCGAGTCGTTGGTCGACACGGCGGAGTCTGAGAACCTCAGCATGATTGAAAACTTCAAACGCGAGAACCGGGAGACCCCAGTGACATCCCAGGGATCATTCTTTGATCTTTGGGATCGGCCGGAAAACGCCTCAGGCGGTACTTCCGACATGTACGTCACTGGGGAGTCAGATGAGTCCATAGTACCTTCGACATCGACGAACAAGGGTGCAACTGAAGCATCCGCGGAGCCGATCGAGGAAAGGGACTCAGCCAATAGAAACGCGATGCAGCCTGCCTCACTCCGGACACCGAGCCGGGATAAACGTGAGTCACGCGGATTGCATGGCGTGCGTGAAGCTGCTCAAAACAGCAGCACACTTCGTTTTACTGCTTTGCTTCATCACATCAATGAACAGATGTTGTTTGAGAGCTTCATGAACTTGAAGAAATCAGCAGCGGCTGGAATCGACGGGATGACATGGCATGATTACGAAAACGACGTGGAGTCCAATGTGAAGGATCTCCACGGTCGCATTCACCGAGGAGCCTATCGAGCCAAGCCTTCTCGTAGAGTCTGGATTCCCAAAGCTGATGGTCGAAAGCGGCCACTGGCGGTAGCGTCCTTGGAGGACAAGATTGTCCAACAGGCGGTGCTATGGGTGATTCAGTCGATCTACGAACAAGACTTTCTCGGTTTCAGCTATGGGTTCCGCCCCGGTCGCAGCCAACACATGGCGCTTGATGCGCTAAGCGTGGCATTGACCGACAAGAAGGTGAGTTGGGTACTCGACGCCGATTTGGAAGGCTTTTTCGATTCGATTGATCACTCGTGGTTAATCAAATTTCTGGAGCACCGAATCGGTGACAACCGCATTCTTCGGCTAATACGTAAATGGCTTCATGCCGGTGTTATCGAAGAAGGCGAGCGGATTCCGGGCGAAGAAGGATCGCCGCAAGGGTCAGTGATTTCACCGATCCTTTCGAACGTGTTTCTTCATTACGTCCTGGATCTATGGATCGTATGGTGGCGTCAGCAAAACGGACGCGGCAACATTGTCGTCGTGCGCTTTGCGGATGATTTCGTGGTTGGTTTTGAGCATCAAGCGGACGCAATCGCCTGCCTGGATGAACTCCAGGAGCGCTTTGCTAAGTTTGGCCTCAAGCTGAACGACCAGAAGACTCGATTGATCGAGTTCGGGCGTCATGTGTCTCAGCGCCGACGGCGTCGAGGCGACGGGCGTACCGAAACGTTTGACTTTCTGGGATTCGCCCATCAATGCAGCACGACTCGTACACATGGTCGGTTTACCATTCGCCGGGTGAGCATTGCCAAACGGCTGAGCGCCAAGCTTGCTGAAATTAAACAGCAGCTGCGACAGCGTTGGAATGACTCCGTTGGCGAAATGGGTCGCTGGCTATCGCGGGTCGTGCAAGGTTGGTTGAACTATCATGCCATTCCTGGCAATATGGTTCGCCTTCAGCAATTCGTCCGATGTGTCACCAAGATCTGGCTTCGTCAGCTTCGGCGACGTAGTCAGCGACATCGGTGGACTTGGAAACGAATGGCTGCATTGCGGGACATCTATATGCCACGTTTACGCATCCAACATCCGTACCCACATCAGCGATTTCACGCCCGACTAAAGGCAGGAGCCGTATGAGTGTAACTCCTCACGTACGGATCTGTGCGGGGGGCCGCCGGTAACGGCGGTTCCTACCGCGATAATTCCCGATGAAGAAGTTGATTATTTCTTTCGTCATTGGCGGGAAGAGTTCTTTTGTTTGGCCTTCTTTGCGGTTTCGATACGGTAACTTGGGACATTCATCTCGATGATCACGCTGTGGTGTACCAGCCGATCGATCGCGGCCGCGGTGGTCATGGTGTCCTTGAAGATCTGACCCCACTTGCTGAACGCCAAGTTGCTGGTCAACATCACACTGCCTCGCTCGTATCGTTCGGCCAACAACATGAACAGGACCTCCATCTCCTCGCGGCTTTGCTGGACATAGCCCAAGTCGTCGATGATTAGGCCCTCGAAGCTCGATAGTTTCTTGAACAGTTTGGGCAACCGCAAGTCCCGTTTGGCAATCAGCAACTGCTGAACCAGCATCCCGCAAGTCGTGAACAACAAGCTGTGGTCCCGCAAGATCAGCTGCTGGGCCAACGCACACAAGGCATGACTCTTCCCCGAACCGGGCTTGCCGAACAACAACACGTTCTCTCGCCGTGCCAAGAACGAACCGTCCTTGAGTGTTTCCATCTGCCGAGTCATGGCCAGCGGTAAGCGGCTGAAGTCGAATGACTCCCACGTCTTGCCAAGCGGCAACTTCGATCGAGTCAGCAACCGTTTGATCCGACCCTCCCGCCGCGTTTCGCATTCCAACGTCGTCAGCTCCGATAAATAATCCAAGTGGCTCAAGCCTTCGGTCGCCGCCCGCGTTGCTGTTTCGGCGAAGTGATCCCGAAAGCTCGGCATCCGTAATTCGCGAAACTGCAGAGTCAGCTCCTGGTCGCGACCGGGTTCCACTCGGCTCGCTGCCCTGCCGGGTGCTCGAGTCGATCGCCGTTTGCCGGGCGTCGCTTTCGAGGCTGCCGTGGTTGGGGCTGCCCGTTTCGGGGATCGGTTTTTCAACTTGCTCATCAGATAGACTTTCCTTGTCAAATGTAGAATACAAACAATCGAACTCATTCAGGTCAGGCGCCTCGATATTGACTTGCGTCGCCAGCGGCAAACTGGCTGCGTCGTGAACCATCAACTCGATCACCTCGAAATCGACAGCGACTCCCGCGCCGATCAGCACTCGCAACGCATGATCGACGGCGTCCTGGCTTTCCTTGGCGGCCAGTTCCAGAATTTTCACGTACTGTTTGTCGGCGACTTTGGAGGCGTGGGCGCGACTGAGAATGTCATAAGCCATCCGAAACTGGCTCGTGGGAAACATCTCGTGCTGGTATTTGTACTGGGCAAACGCACCGGGCTTGCGAACCAAACTGTCAATCACATGACGATAGTTGATCGAAACGCCTTGCTTGCCCAACAAGCGGGGCATCGTCTGAATCGAGTGCCCCTGGTAAGTCACTTTGATGTGCTCGGCTTCGATTCGAACATCGACTTGCTTGTTGATCAAGCGACTGGGAACGGAATAAATGTTGGTCCGAACCCGAATCGTACTTCCCTTACCGACACGAATTCCCAGCAACAAGTCAGCCGTATCAAGCCGCTGATCGGGAAGCCGTTGGAGCTCCGCCAACTCTTCAGACAGGCGTTGTTGACGATTCGAATTGGCGGTGGCGACGAGCCGCTCGACCAAGGCAACGTACTCTTCTCGGCTGGCGAAGTCACGACTGCCGCGAAGCAATAACGCTTGATCGATACGCGCTTTGAAGTGTCGATTGGACGACTCGACATCGCCGTTCTCATTGGCACAGCGGGCGTTGGTGCGTTGGGGCTGGCACTGGTAGTGAGCCATCAACGCCGTGTAACGATCTGTGTGCGACTTGCGACTGGAGTGGTTTTTGACCGCCGCACTGAGCGAGTCGGTACGATGCCGCAAAGGTACGCCGCCGAATTCCCAGAAGGCTTTCTGGATGCCTTCGCTCAAGGCTTCGAACGATTCTGAGAAACACAAGCTGACCGATTCAACGTTGCTATAAGTCAGTACGCAATGATAAAACGAGTGTTCGAATTTTCGGCCGGCGATCGTGACACTCAGCTCGTTGCAGACCGTGAAGTCGCTGGCCGCGAGCGCGCCGGGATGATGCTCCTGGCTGAAGAAGACGGGTTTGCCGGGGCCGTGAAGCGCTTGCCACTGGGAGACTCGGCGCTCGAAAGTGCGCCGAGTCGAGTCCGCAAACTCGCCCGGGCGAGTGGCCTGTAACCAGCCAAAAAGTGTGTATGCTTTGAGGCGTGGTTCCTGCTCGAGTCGTTGCTGAATTTCCGGCCAGACGTCGGCGAACGGATCGGTGCGAGTGCGATAAGTTCGGGGCTGTTTTCGATTCGAAGGGAGACGATCGTCATCCCGATAATCGCGCGCTGTTTTCTCACTCATTTCTGCCATCCTTGATGATGCGGCCAACGACTTGCCCTGGGCAATCATTCGACGCAGTTCTTTGACTTGTCCGTCGCTGACCATCGAAACTCCCTAGAAAACAGGAGTTACGTGGCAAAAAGAGGATTCGCCAACACGGGAATTCTAATTGTCGCTGACTCGGAAAATCGCCTACCAAAAACGCTAGCAATCAACACGGACAAGGGAATTCTAATTGTCGCAACAAGGGAGTTCTAATTGTCGCTATACAATCGCGAATTATTGTGTCACCCTACCGTCCGTTCGCGAAAGAATTTCTCTATTTTGATGACCGCCTAAACGAACGACGCGGCAAGATCCCGGGTTTCTTTCCCACATCAGAGTCGCAGAATATTGTAATCACGCTGTCTGGCGTTGGTCATCGCGGGAAGTTCTCGGCTTTGATTACGAACTTACCGCCAAGCTACAACTATGCAGACATGGACAACTGCCAGTGCTTTCCCTTGCGTATCTTTGATGACAGTGGTGACGTGCAGGATGCTGACTTGTTCCAATCAGATGCCAACCAAACTCACGACGGTATTTTTGACGAAGGACTAAAGCACTTCCGGAGTGCGTATGACCATCATGGCGACTCCATCACTAAAGAAGACCTCTTCTACTACATCTACGGCCTGCTGCATTCGCCGGAGTATCGCGAGCGGTACAAGGACAATCTCCGCAAAGAACTGCCCCGCATTCCGGCGGTGAAGAAGTTCGAGGATTTTCAGGCGTTCTCCCGCGCCGGTCGAGACCTCGCGCACTGGCACCTCGACTACGAAACCGTCGATTGCCACGGCGTCACGCTCGATGTTTGTAGTACCGCCTTCAGGCTCAATGAGAAACGAAAAAACAACGCCCCGCCGGCTAAAGCCGGTACTACGAACAGCGTCACGGTCCAAGCCGAAGGGATTGCGGCGATCGAGGAACTAAAGAAACTCACCAATGAACACTTCTACGTTCGCAAAATGAAATTCCCCGGCGTCAAAGATCCGGAAACCAGGAAACGAGTCAAAGACAAAACAACAATCATTTACAACGAATACATCACCGTCCGCGACATCCCACTGGAAGCCTACGGATACGTCGTCAACGGCAAGCCTGCCATCGAATGGGTGATGGAACGACAAAGTGTCAAGACCGACAAGAAAAGCGGCATCGTCAACGACGCCAATCTGTGGGCCACGGAAACAATGGACAACGCCGCCTATCCGCTGGAACTGCTGATGCGTGTCATCACCGTCAGCCTCGAAACCAACCGCATCGTCAACGCCCTGCCCAAACTTGACATCGACTCTGCTTGGATCGCCGTCCAGTGACTGGTGCCGAGTGGTCTGGTAAATCTAAAATGCACGCTTGTAGGCAGAATTTCCGGCTAAAGCCGGTACTACGAGCTAGTCAAGCCAGCTTTGGCGGAATTGGCCGCGTACGAATTGTTCCGGGAAGAAGTTGCCCCCATAATGGAGGAACTAATCGACGGACCAAATCAACCTAAGTACGCTCGTTTGTAGTCCCGCCTTTAGGCGGAATCCCAGAAACGTGGAACAATTCGGCTGAAGCCGATACTACGAACAAAAAAACCGGCTGAAGCCGGTACTACAAAGACAAGCACAAACAGCTCGTAGTACCGGCGTTAGCCGGAAAACCAAATAAACATGTACGACTACTGCAAATGGACATCCGAAACTCAAGCCGCCGCGTTAAAGGAACGCGTTGCGCACAGATTTCCATTGCACAGTCCGCCCCATGTTCATGAACCCAATGCTTATCGCCTGATCACCGGCGCGTGTTTCGAGCACAAAACCATTCTTCAAGAACCCTATCGCTTGAAATGGTTCGAGCAACAGCTACTCGAACACCTTCAACGTCAATCACTCGAAATTGATGCCTGGGTCGTATTGCCGAATCACTATCACTTACTTGTCAAAATCCCCGAGATCAAAGCCTTCACGAAAGCCCAAGGCCAACTTCATGGTCGCACTTCGTTCGAGATCAACAAACAAGATCGGCAGCAAGGCCGCCAAGTCTGGTATCGTTGCAGCGACCGAGTTATGCGCAGCGAGCGACACTATTTCGCGACATTGAACTACATCCACAATAATCCCGTGAAGCATGGCTACGTCGCCAAATGGGGTGACTGGGCCTATTCCAGTTTTCACTGGTACCTCGAAAACAAAGGCCGCGAATGGCTCTCGGAATTGTGGCAAGAATATCCCGTCCATAGTCACGGAGACCAATGGGATGTTCTTTAACGTACGTAGTACCGGCTTTAGCCGGAGGCAATCCTACGCCGTTTTTCCGCCTGTCACGGGGCGCCCAAAACCAGCCAGTGATGGGCGCTTGAAAACCAGCCACTTTGAGAGCCGTTTCGTTAGATTTTCTTTCTTTTGTAAGAAAGGAAATCGAACGGAATGGCCAACGAACTCAAAGAGGCTAAAGTGCTGTCGATTAAGACTTTACATGAACAAGGCTGGTCTCAGCGGCGGATCGCAAGTGAACTTGGCATTAACCGAGAAACGGTGTCCCGGTATCTGAGCCAGGACTCAAAACCAGCCAAAGCGCCCACCGGGTCGGCCGATTCAAAACCAGCCACACCGTCAAAAGCGCCCACCGGGTCTGGCTCGGAAAACGACGATTCAAAACCAGCCATTTTTGGCAAAGCGCCCACCGGGTCGGAGACATCTCCTCCGACGTCTAAACAAACGCCGGCGCAGGCAGTTCAAGAGCCTGCCGGCGCGGCGGCCCAGCCCTCTCGCAGCCTTTGCGAACCCTTTCGGGAGACGATTCTCAGTTGGCTGGAACAAGGACTTTCTGCCCAACGAATGTATCAAGATCTGGTGACAGACCATGAATTTGTCGGCAGCTACCCAAGCGTCCGTCGGTATGTCGCCAAACTCAATAACAAAACACCGCTTCCATTTCGCCGCATCGAAGTCGGCCCGGGAGAGGAAGCCCAAATTGACTTTGGAACGGGAATTCCGATCATCGGTGAAAACGGAAAACGACGTCGCACTCACGTTTTGCGGGTGGTGCTAAGCCATTCCCGGAAAGCCTACGCCGAAGCTGTCTTTCGGCAAACGACCGACAACTTGATCACCATTTTGGAAAATGCCTTTGAGCACTTTGGCGGCGTCCCGAAAATACTCGTCCCCGACAACCTCAAAGCAGCGGTGATCAATGCGGACTGGTACGACCCCGATCTCAACCCCAAGCTCCAGAGCTTCTGTGAGCATTATGGAACGGTGCTTATGCCAACCAAACCACGGACACCTCGCCACAAAGGAAAAGTCGAACGGGGTGTCGATTATGTCCAGGAGAACGCACTCAAAGGACGATCCTTTGAAAGCCTTGCCGACCAGAATGAATACTTGCTCAAGTGGGAAAAAACGGTAGCCGATACTCGGATCCACGGAACGACTCAAAAGCAAGTCAAAAAGCTCTTTGAAGAAAATGAAAAGTCCAACCTGATCCCGCTGCCGGTCGACCGTTTCCCCAACTTCAAAGAAGCCCAACGCAAGGTCAGTCGGGATGGTCACTTCGCGGTCGACAAGTCTTACTACAGCGTGCCGCCAGAGCACCTTGGCCGAACACTGTGGATTCGCTGGGATTCAAGGCTCGTCCGGGTTTACGATAACCGGATGCAGTTGATCTGCACGCACGCCAAACAAACCGAAGGCAGATTCAGTACCCATCGCGAACACATTGCCTCAGCTAAAATCAGCCCTGTCGAACGCGGAACCGACTGGTTACTACGAAAAACCTCGGCAATTGGGCCAAAAACAGAAGCCTGGACGTTGGGACTGGTCGCCAACCGTGGCGTCCAGTCCGTTCGCGTTCTGCACGGCTTGTTGAACTTGAGCCATAAACACTCCAGCAAAAAAATCGAACAAGCTTGCGAAACGGCTCACGCCAACGGCTGTTATCGCCTCAAAGCCATTCGGCAGTTGATCAAGCACGGAGCTGATCAACAACAGTCGTTTGAGTTTCTCGACAAGCATCCACTCATCCGAAACCTTTCGGAGTACGGAAGTCTCGTCAAAGTTGATTTTAGAAAGGAAGCACTAACCCATGAATGAATCGTTATCGTTTACCCTGAAGAAGTTACGGCTCTCGGGCCTGGCGGAAACACTCGACGTCCGCCTGCAAGAAGCCAGTGGAAATCACCTGACGCACATCGAATTCCTGGAACTGATCCTGCAGGACGAGATGCTCATTCGCAAGCAACGCCAAATTGCCAGGCGAGTGAAGTCGGCGGCGTTTCGGGAGCTCAAGAGCCTTGAGGAGTTTAACTGGAGCTTCAATCCGGCAATCAAGAAAAGCGAAATTTACGACTTGGCGACAGGGCGGTTCGTAGAGCAACGTCGCGATGTCTTGTTCTGCTCGCCACCGGGAACGGGGAAGAGTCATCTGGTTCAAGGAATCGGGTATCAACTGATCAAGCAAGGATATCACGTCCACTACCGGAGCATCTTCGATGTGGTTCGTGACTTTCTCCATGATGAAGCGATGGATGGTCATGAGCGCGTGATGAATCGGTACTTGAAACCTGACTTGCTGATCATCGATGACTTTGGAATGAAGCAGTTGCCCAAACGCAGTGGCGAGTTCCTGTTTGAGATCGTGATGCGACGGTACGAAACCCGCAGCACAATCATGACGTCCAATCGTCCATTGGAGGATTGGGGCAAATTGCTTGGCGACGTACCAACGGCGACTGCGATTCTCGATCGCTTCCTGCATCACGCAGATATCTACAGCTTTGGCGGGAAGTCCTACCGTCTCCAGAATCGAAGAACCGATCTTGAAAAGGCAGACTCCAAGGTCGCCGATTCAAGCCAAACTGCGCCAGACGACAATAATTCAAAACCAGCCACTTCCTCCAAAGCGCCCACCGGGTCGGGCAATCGGAAAAAGAAATCAAAACCAGCCACTTCAGGCTAAAGCGCCCACCGGGTCGATGACCGAAGAAAACCTGTAAACCAACTCATTTCATACACAATCACGAAAAGTGGCTGGTTTTGAAGCGCCCATTAGTGGCTGGTTTTAAAGCGCCCGATGACATCCGCCTAAAGGCGGTACTACAAACTGCTGATGCGAACCATTCCGTCAGGCTCGAAACCAACCGTATCGTAAACGCCCTACCCAGACTTGATTTAGGCGTGGACTCTTGACTGGCCGACCGTGAAAACTGACTCGAAGGGTGCCGTGTTTCACGTTTGCGTGAACAGTTTTAACTGGACGATTCCGGTATCGGCGGTTCCATCACCGCCTTGCAGCCAGCGCAAGTTCGTTTCTCCAGGTCGGAATAAAACGTGTCCATGAGTGCGGGCAATTGCTTGACAATGTCGTCCAGTTGAAACTCTGCACGGTGTAGTTCCTGGTTGCAACCTTCGCAGAACCAAAGACAAGCGTCTTTTTCGTCGGGAGCCCGTTGCCTTTCAATCACCAGCCCAACGGTGCCCGGTCCGCGTTGGGGAGAGTGGGGGATTCTCGGAGGAAGTAGAAAAATCTCGCCTTCTTTGATCTCGATATCCTGCACTTTGCCATCGACAATGATCGGCAAATTGATATCGCCTTCGATTTGATAAAAGAACTCTTCACCTTCGTTGTAGTGAAAGTCTTTTCTGGCGTTTGGACCTCCCACCACCATGACGATAAATTCTGTATCGGTGTAGACGACTTGATTGCCAACCGGTGGCTTCAAGAGATGACGATGATCTTCGATCCACAGTTTGAAGTTAATAGGAGGTAGCATGTTTTATTCCTTTTGTTGTGGCTGTTTTATAAATTCACCGGAAGCTGCCCGCGAAGTTTTGGATCCCCAAACGGCTAGATCTTACGCCGAGACAATAAGGATTGGTTGGGCTCAACAATATCCCAGACCCATCCGAGTAACGCAAACAGCCGAAGCATTCTGTAGGTGATATCCATCTCAAACCAGCGATGGCCTTGGGCGGCTGAGCGAGGATCAGCGTGGTGATTGTTGTGCCAACCCTCGCCATTGGTGAGCAGCGCTAACAGCCAATTGTTGCGGCTGTTTTCACGTGTCTTGTAGTTTTGATAGCCCCACATGTGAGCAACCGAGTTGATGCCCCAGGTTACGTGCCAACAAAAAATCGTTCGAAAAACAACGCCCCACAAAAAGAACTGAACGGTCAAATGAAGAGTTGCCGTCCAGGTTTCGGTCGCTATCAGACCGACAATGAATCCGATGGCCGTAATGACTAACGCGTGTGCAGCGTAGGTCCAGACCCAATTCAATCCGCGTTGCAACCACATGTAATACGGATCGCGCATCAAATCTCTGGCGTACTTGTCATACGCGGCTGCGGTGCTCAATTCGCGGTTATCAACAAATAACCAGCCGACATGCGACCAGAACGCACTCACATATGGCGTATGTGGATCCGGGACATGATCGGAGTGCTGGTGATGGACTCGATGAACCATCACCCACCGTGCCGGAGAATCCTGAAAGCTGGCAACGCCCAAAGTCGCCAAAGTGTATTCAAACCACTTTTTACATTTGAATCCGCGATGAGTTAACAGGCGGTGGTAGCCCGCTCCGATTCCTAATGAAGTGAATAGGAAATTTCCGATGAATAACCAGGCCACACCCCACCAACTGAACACGTATTCGAAGAACGCAAGTGGCATGAGCAAGTGAAACACCGCGACTGGCAAAACGTATTCCCAGAGCACCCGGCTATTGCTGTCCACGCCAGGAGGTTTTGGCATTTTGTTTGAAGTGGGGACATAGCGTTCGGTCTCAACCAAAACATCTGTTTGGTGAGAATTAGCATCGCTGTGTTGAATTGGGCGAGCGTTTTGGCCAGGTCGTTTGGTGTTTGCCGGCGATTCCGTACGCGTTTTCATTTTCTCTCGCTGGATGATTGGGGTGATTTTGTATCCGTGTTATTGATGGAATCGAAAATTGGTTTGACAAAACGGCCCGGATGGAGCCTCGTCCTCCCAAAGTGCGTTTTGTGTTGAAATGTGTTCTAGTCGCTATTGCGCGTCGGACTTTCAAATTCACCATTCTGATCTGCGTTAGCAAACTCGGAAATCAAAGTCCCCGGGATCACAGGAATTTCATCCAGGAAGGCTTGCTCTCGTGAATCGTTCGGCTTGATTCCCGCCTGGTACATACGCAAGTTGCGAATCGCCGCACGATGCAAACAATCATCCAATTCCTGATCGGCGAGCAGACGATAGTATTTCTCCAGCGACGAAGTCATCGTAGTTCCAACATTCAGGACCGTGTCGCCTGGAACAAGTTCTCGCCAGGTATGATGCGGCAAGTTCTTGGCGTTATGAACTGTGTCTAGAATTCGCTGAGGTGTCAGGCTATCCAGTGCGTCAAAGTCCTTCATCACGAAGTACGTTTTTTGAAATTCGCAAATCAGATAGTCGGTCGTTGCCAGTCGAAGCAGGTCGCGGTCATTTCGCAAGTCGATCAGAACTCGATTGGATTCGGGCGATTCGATGCTGAATTTCGTTTCACCGGGAGAGGAGAGAATACCGGCACCAAACGCTTTCAGCTGTTCATCCTGCAAAACCAGCCCAAACTCGACGGTAAACCAGTACAGCCGCCCTGCATACAACAACAACTCTGTGGCTTCAGCCTCGATTCTTTGCCGATCCTCATCTGAAGTTGCGACCTTCAGTTTTCCCAGCTTTTCTTTGTGAATCAAATCGTTGGCCAAGCCATGATTGTTCATCACGCGTGCGACTTGTGGAATCGTAAACGTTGCGACGTGCCCGGCAATGTCGTGTCCGATATCCGGTTCCTCAAGATAGTCGGTTCCAAGAGGCCGCATGAACGTAGTAACCGGAAAGAACTTGTGGCTGTGGCAGTGGAAGAAAACTCCGGCGGGGATGATCTCGCTTACGGTAGCCAACTGCCAACCGGTTTGCTGAAAGATTCTCGCGTTGAGGATGTAGTAATCGGGGATAGACTTGCCGCCAATCTCAAATAGCTTCTCACCGTTTAGATATTCACGGCAAGCGTACTCATACTTGGCAGATTGCTGGTCCTCGATCAATTGAGCCCAACTCAAATGGTCATCGGCAGATAGCGACTCGTAATCCTGAGCGTTCACGTATTCAGCAAGGTCAACCGTTTCTCCGCTTAAACTACCGATGCCGAACGGCACACCGGTTTCGGCCAATTCGTAGTAGGCTTGAGCCGTTTCAGAGTCAATCGGAAAGGGGGCCTCGTTATTCTGCAATACGTCACACAACATCTTCAATCGTGAAGCGTGAGGTGGTGGCTGGGGATCCGAGGCTTGTGCGGTTGGTATTGTTTTCGACGGCATGACTGTCCCGGTTAAATTCTTTGAGTCGAAGTGAGGCGGAGTCACAAAGACTGGAAACACCGAGAACCTGTTCTTCTTGTCCCTGTGATCTCTTTGTTACGCCCGTAAAGGGTGCTTTCGGCAATACGAAAATTCTTCCGTGTAGGTCAACTCGTCGCCAAGCCGTTTCGCATGAAGAGTCTGGCACGTTGGAGCATAGCAGCAATCGTCATGCCGAAGCTGATAACGATGCGATTACTGGGTTTGAATTACGAGAAAGTTGTTTTCTTTGCCATGTTCGTGCCTCTACGAACCGCAACCGTGCGATACCGCGCGCCTCGTACGCAACCAGTCATATGCCATTTCCAATCCAACGTGGTCGCTTTCGAACGCAATTTCGATATCATGAAAAACGGCATATCTTTGACTCTACAATTTGTCGGATCAAGTGTTCATCTCGTGGCATGCATGTTGCGGGCGTTTCAACTGCGATAGGTCGATCGATTATCCCTGCTGATCTCAAATAGCTTCTTTAGAAAACAAACATGGATTTGAAGCATCATCGTCAAGAATATCGCGGCGATCCTTTGGAACTGGAATGCATGGCCCAATGCCCAGCCGCCCAATTCGAAACGTGGTATCAATCGGCGCGGCATCATGAAATTACGGAACCCAATGCGATGTCCCTGGCCACCGTCGATCCCGAGGGCTGTCCGTCGTCGCGAACAGTATTGTTGAAGTACTTTGATACAAACGGGTTTGTGTTTTATACAAACTACAGGAGTCGCAAAGCAATCCACATGGCGTCAAACACGAATGTTGCTCTGTTGTTTCAATGGTTGGATATGGCAAGGCAGGTTGAAATCAACGGGACTGCCGAGAAAGTCGCTCTTTCGGAGTCAATCAAGTATTTCGCTAGCCGACCTCGTAACAGTCAACTTGGCGCTTGGGTTTCGGATCAGAGTTCCGTCGTAAAAACTCGCGATGTGTTGACGAATAAGCTGAGTGAGTTGGTCAGGAAATTCGCAGCGGGTTCAATTCCAAAACCAGAACAGTGGGGCGGATATCGCGTCATTCCGGAACGCTTCGAATTCTGGCAGGGAGGATCGAGCCGTATTCACGACCGAATCGAATATCAACTCGATTCAAAATCAAATGCTTGGAACAAGCAGCGCCTGTCGCCGTGATCGACTAAGACGTGGGATAGGCTTCCAGCCTGTCTGTCATCCTGCATTTCTGTTTATGACAGGCTGGAAGCCTATCCCACGTCGTGCGCCGCAAGTGCCGCCACAATTTTCAATGCGTCGTCGGGCTTGAATCGAGGAAACGAACCGGCAAGGTAAAGCCTGACCAAACCAGACGGGGCATTTTTTGCAAGATCGAAAAATTCATTGGCAGTTTCGGCTGTAGGTTCCTGAATGCCATCCGCCAAAAGCCGAACTGCCCAATCGCGAATATGTTCGTCTTGATCTTTGAGCAGTGGACAATGTTCTCTTGACCGCCAAAGATGAACAACGCGGACAATCCAGAAACCAAAAGGCTGATTCTCGCGGACCATTTCCATATGGAAACACTCTCAAACTCGTGTTTCTATTCAATATTGAATTTCTCAAGCAATCGGTACAACGATCGACGATTGATTCCCAACGCGCGAGCTGTTTTGGTTTTGTTTCGATCGCACTGCGAATACGTATCTTCGACATGCATTCGATTCAAAGTCTCCAGATCAAGTTTCGAGCCTGAATGAACACTTCCATTTGATGCGGAAACCTGTTTGTTCTGTAATATGGCACGGGGGAGATTCTGCAGTTCAATCCTGTCTTCTTCGGCAAGTACTTTCGCTCTTTCAATCGCATTCTGCAGTTGACGGATATTGCCGGGCCAACTATATGACTCGAGTTGCGCCATCACATCATCACGGATTTTCCAATCGACGCCCGCAAAGTGATTTGCCAGCATCGGAATGTCTCCGATTCGTTGCCGAAGGGGCGGAACGTGTATTCCCAGAACGTTGATTCGATAGAAAAGGTCTTCCCGGAAATTCCTGTCGGCAACTTCCTTTTCCAGATCACGGTTGGTGGCGGCAATCACTCGCACATTTACTCTTTGCTCTGCAACCGAGCCGACTCGCCGCATCGTCCCGTCCTGCAGCACTCGCAATAGTTTGACTTGCAAACCGCCGGACATTTCACCGAACTCGTCAATAAACAAAGTCCCGCCATCTGCCAGTTCGAACAGCCCTTGTTTCAACGCGATCGCACCTGTGAACGCGCCTTTTTCGTGGCCAAAAAATTCGCTCTCCAGTAACTGCTCTGCAAGTGCCGCGCAGTTCACGACGATCAAAGGCTTTTCTGTTAGAGGACTGGCGCGATGAATTGCCCGAGCAACGAGCTCTTTGCCAGTGCCGCTCTCACCTTGAATCAACACAGGTTTGTCAGAGTCAGCCGTTTTCTCGATCAGACGCACGACTTCCTGCATTTGTTTCGATTGCCCGACCATTTGATGATCCGGTTCGCGACGCCGAATAACGGCCTTGAGTTGCCGGTTTTCTTTTTCAAGCTCATGCGCTCGACTCGCGCGCACAACCAAACGTTGCAACTTTTCCAGCTTGACCGGTTTGGTGACAAAGTCGTAGGCCCCCTTTTTCATCGAATCAACGGCGTGCTGAATCGTTCCGCCGCCAGTGAGCATGATAATTTTGGGGGCCGGCTCTCGCGCTATCAACTCTTCAAGAACCGTAATGCCCGACATCCCTGGCATATGAATATCCAGCACGACGACACCATATTTTCGATTGGTCGATACGTTCAGGGCCTCTTCGCCATCTTCAGCCTGGTCAACGTTGAAACCCATTCGCTTGAAATAGCTTACCGCTTGATCACGAAAATCGTTCTCGTCATCGACGATTAGCAATTCGATATTGGAGTATTGACCAGTTTCCATTTCGTTACCAGGCAGTTTTAACGTCCGACTTGAACTAATTGATGACAAAGCCACCAGCCAACGCTCGATTGGAAAATTAGCGGCAAGTTGCAGCTGCATTCTAGACGACTTCATGCGGTAGCGATAATCGCTTGCCTTCCTAACCAATACCCCAGCCGTTTCCGGCTATCTTGCAACTGATTGAGATCGCACGATTGCGGCAGTTCGAATTGACGCATCCAGCTACCCGAATCTGCAAACTAGTCGTTCTCTTGCCCTGCCTCGGGTCCCGACTGCGAAACGGAACGTTCTTCTGTAGCTCGTTCCAGGGAAGACCCTGCATGGTTCGCATTTTTGCTACTTCGGTCTGACAGGATCGGAATAATGAAAAACAAGAAAAACATCAGAGCGCTTGAAACGCCAACCGCTATCAAAATCGGTGTCATGGAATACCCTCATGTGAATTGAATGGTGGTAAGGCGTCGTTTCGCTGCGAGTCTGCACTCTGAGTTGCGCGAGCTTTTCCCAGCTCGAAATTTGCTGTAACGATGAAATGCAAACATCGTGCCACGAGTGTTTTTCAACGATTTGCCGATCTTGGAGCGAGAAAAGTCCATTTGAATGTGCGGACTCGCTCTCATGTGGGCAAATTCGCACGCCGAAATAGGACAAACGTATTCCTGAAACACTAACTGGTTTCAATTTCGTTCCTTGAGAATCAAATCGTCCAAGCCTGGCCCGACACGAAGCTCGCCAATCAATCTGGTTGATCACAAGGATAACTAAGCCAAAAACTGATTGCCGGCCACGCTCTCCTCTGGAGTTAATTCGATCGTTTGGAATTCAATGCGGGCAATTGACGACCAGCGAAACTTGGTCGGATCAAAAGTGTGTTGAGCGATTACTCTTTGGATTGGGGCAATATTGAATTGCTCGTTTTCAACAAGCTCCAGATCGCTTCTTGCTCGAAATCCGATTTCCGTATGGGCCGTGTCCGTCCGAATCAGGTAATCGAAACCAATATGGAGGCTTGGATCACTCCCAATTCGCTCCCAGCCTAGCGTGCTAACGGCTTGTTCCATCAAAAACTGAAAAAGGACGCGGGTGCTAAACCCGTTGCTCCGAGGTGTGCAGTATCGGAATTGAATTGTGATCCAAATTTCAGAGTCGCCAGCTCACCAACGAAATCATTGCATCAAGTGGCTGAGCTTGCACGGGATGCGCTGGCTGAGCCGTTGCAAGGATGGAGGGAAGTACTGGCTCAACGGGTTTGCCTGGCGGCGCAGCTTTCGGTTCGTTGGGATTGTGAGCAATCGGTGTCGGAGAATTGGCAGCCAACTTGTTTTTCGCCAAGTGCTTTTGAACTTTCTTGACAATCAATTCGACTGGTCCCGGTTGCCACTGCATGTGACGCAACAGTTCGAGACGCTTCGGCGCGGGGACTTTCTGGACCGACAGGACAACCTGTTGATTTTTGGCAAACCGGGTTCAGGCAAGACCATGTTGCTTTCGGCACTCGGCGATCAACTCGTCAAGCAGGGACGGTCGGTCTGTTTCACAACGTGCCAGATGCTGGTGCAAACGCTGCTCCGAGCCAAGCGGGACTTGCGTCTGGAGCGGGCGGTCAAGAAGCTTCAAAAGTTCGACGCCCTGATCATCGACGACCTGGGATACGTCCAGCAGAGCCGCGAGGAGATGGAAGTCTTGTTCACGTTGTTGTCGGAAAGATACGAACGGGGCAGTGTTCTCCTCAGTTCCAATCTCCCATTTTCGAAATGGGAACAGATCTTCAAAGATCCCATGACCACAGCTGCAGCGATCGACCGATTGATCCACCATTCAGTGATCATCGAACTCAATATTCCAAGCTATCGACTGGAGACTGCGAAAAAGAAGCAAACCAAAAAAAGAGCCCAGCCAATTGGCTCAAAACGATAATCAAACACTTTTTACCCGTCCTAGCTAATTGTCGCTAAAGCTCCCTTTTAATTGACGCCGAACACACGGAATTGTCGATGTTGCTCTCAGGTGTTTCGCTGGCCGCTTCGGCGTGCAGGCGAAAACGATACGCTGCTTGAGGAAGAAAAAAACTTGCTCAATTTTTGTTTTTGAGTTCGATCAGGCTTGCTAGCCTCGTCGGACTTTTTTATGTTACTCGCATGACTGATCCGGGCACACTTTCGAAACAACAACTGCTTGATTTGATTCAAAATCAGTCCAAAGAGTTGGCCCAAAGCAAAGACATCGTTCGTCAACTCGAAGCGAAACTCGATCAGCAACAGAAAGACTACCTGAAGCTCTGGAAAGAACTTTCGCGGCCAGGAGCGAGCGTTACATCGCCGATCCGGACCAGCTGCGAATCGACTGGCGACACCCCCGAATCGTCCGACGCCGCCGACGGACTTGCAGACGCGGCCGAAGACGCCGACTTGATCGCGTCCCGCAAACGCCGCAAGCCAAAGAAAAAAGATCACTCGTTTCCGGCTCATTTCCCTCGCACCATCGAGGTTATCGACGTTGACGAAGCCGAAAAGACTTGCCCCGATCACGGCGAGAAACAGTTGCTTCCTGAATCGATGTGGGACGTCCGCGAAAAGCTGGTCATGGTTCCAGCGAAGTTCGAAGTTGAGGTTCGCATTCATAATCGAGCCGCTGTTGGCTTGCTTCAAGCAAACGTTACTGACAGATCGAATCATCGCCTGCGACGACACCGGTTTGACGTTGCTGTATCCGAAAGTGCTGCCTGAGTTTGATCTGAGGGACGCGAAACAGAAACGAGCTGCAGAAGTTTACGCCAAAGCACTCGAAAAAAACAAACCGGGCATCAACGCCAAAATGCGGGCTTACCGCGGAGTCAACGTGAAGTTGAACGTGTTCGACTTTACGGTCAGCCGCCATCGCGACGGGCCGGATTTGTTTTACGAGAACTATTGCGGCACGATTCCGGGAGACTGTTGGCACGGGTTCGGCGCGATCTCAGCGGAGTCCGACGGAGCGATTGTGCGCGCCGCTTGTAATGCTCACGCTCGTCGCAAGTTTGAAAACGCTGGCGATTATCCGGCAGATCGCACGAAGTGGATGGACTGGTTCCAGGAGTTGTACGATCTCGAATCCGAAGCGAAGGAGAGTTCGCTTGTCGGTGAGGCGTTGCTTTCGTTTCGGCGTTCCAAGGCGCAGGTGGTGTGGGCGTTGATGCGGGCTGAGCTTGAATCGGTTGACGATCGGACGGAGCAAGTGGTGTTGCCCAGGAGCGACTTGCGAAAGGCTTTGAATTATCTTCGCAATCACCGGGCAGAGCTAACTCGTTACGTTGACGACGCGGAGTTACCGATCGACAACAACGAGTGCGAGCAGCTGATGAAGACCAGCGCACCACACCGGGGCGGCAAAGATCGGTTGTTTGACAGCCGGAACTCAGATAAAAGTGGGTATTTCTGCACTTTTACAGGCTGTCGCATGGCAGCGTAGGTTGGTTCAAGGAGGAACTGAATGTCAAACGCCAAAACTTCTAAAACGAAACGCCCGCTCAGGTAGTAAAACTGACGGAACTCTGGAAACGGGTTCCCAAATCGACTCAGCAAGAGCTGATGATCGTTGCAATTCGGATGCTCAAGTCGCATGTGAATCCTCAAATGAGCGAGGTGACGCATGAAAGCGATTGATGCCCCTGTGGGCGTAAGCCCCCCATCGCTGCAGTCAAAATCACGGCTGTTGAGAAGCCTCAAGATAGACACGCAGCATCTAGCAAAAACGGCCATTGTATATGTTCGACAATCGAGCGCACGGCAGGTGCGTGAGAACGTTGAATCAACTCAGTTACAATACGACTTGGCTCATCTTGCCGAAGCTTATGGTTGGCCCAGTCAACGGATCGAAATTATTGATGAAGACCTTGGCGTTAGCGGCAAGAGCCTGGAGGGGCGAAGTGGCTTCCAGCGACTGTTGGCTGAAATTTCGCTTTCCCATGTCGGGATGGTGATGGGGATTGAGATGAGTCGGTTGGCGAGGAATTGTCGCGATTGGCATCAACTCCTGGAACTCTGTGCCGTCTTTGGGACTTTACTTGGAGATGCTGATGGTGTCTACAATCCACGTGATCACAACGACCGTCTGCTCCTTGGCCTAAAAGGAACCATGAGTGAGGCGGAGTTGCACGTACTTCAATCTCGGCTCAATGCAGGAAAGAAAAACAAGGCGCGGCGAGGTGAACATTTCACTTCGGCGCCGATCGGCTATGTACGGACCCGCGATGGCGTTGCTATCGAGCCAGATGTTCAGGCCCAAGAGGTTGTACATTTGATCTTCGCCAAGTTCGAAGAGTTGGGAAGCGCGAATGCGGTTCTAAAGTATCTTGTTGGAAACGACATCAAGATCGGCAAACGAAAGTTAAATGGTTTGCAACCGGAAGCAGTTACATGGCAAGCGGCCAATCGGAGCACCGTGTTACACATCCTGCGACATCCGATCTATGCGGGTGCGTATGCATACGGTCGGACCAAATCGGTGCCCACAAATGGGCCAGAAGGGAATTGCAGAACGGTCCAGCGTCGTGTAAATCAAAGCGACTGGGAAGTGCTGATCCGAGATAAAGTACCCGCCTACATAACGTGGCAGCAATGGGAACAAAACCAGCAAAAACTTCGAGAAAACAGCACGAAATTCAGCTTCGGCGCCTCCCGTGGTTCCTCGGTCCTGACAGGTGGAATCGTTTGCGGGAAATGTGGTTCTCGAATGCCAGTCCACTACCGTGATCAAATCCCCTCGTTTGATTGCAGTGTTGCGCGTATGCAGTACGGTGGCAGACTATGCCAGTCGTTCAACGGACGGTGGCTTGAGCCAATGATCGAAGACCTTGTACTTCAGGCCTTCGCACCCGCCTCGATTGAACTAAGTCTCGAAGCCTCTGAGAACATTGAGGCAGATCGCAAACGTCTCGAGACCCATCACCAACGTTCAGTTGATCGGGCAACTTATGATGCAGAATTGGAACGACGGCGCTATGAGAGTGTCGATCCGGGCAATCGCCTTGTCGCGGCCGAACTGGAGAGGCAGTGGGAAGAAAAACTCGTCGCGCAACGCGAATGCGAAGCAGTATTGAACCGATTTCGTGACGAGGTACCAACTACCCTGTCGAGCCAGGAGAGAGATCAAATCGAATCGCTTGCCAGCGATTTTCGCTCGCTCTGGAACAGCGACCAAACTTCCGGCAAGGACCGTCAAGACTTGGTGCGCATTCTCATTGAAAAGATCGTAGTCGAAGTCGTTGAAGGAACGGAGGTGCTGTCGGTAACTATCCATTGGTCCGGTGGCTTTGAAAGCCACCACGAATCACGGAGAACGGTTGCAACGTTTGACGATATGAGAGATGGCGACTTGTTGCTTGAACGGGCCCAGCAGCTCTACAATCTCGGCTATCCTCGACGTGAGCTCATCTGCATCCTGAACAAAGAAGGATTTGAGCCAGCCCGTCAATCCGGCTTCACTTTCACGAATATCAACGCGCTATTTTTGACGTTGCGGCGCAAAGGAATGATCGGTTCATCCCCGAAACTGCCCCAGGGGTTCTGGCGATCTGGAGAGCTCTCAAAGAAGATTGGAATTGATCCGGCAACCCTCACAGGCTGGCGACATCGATCGTGGGTGCAGGCGAAGTTGGCTGGCCGTCGATGGATCTATTGGGCGAACTCAGCGGAGCTAGAGCGTCTTGGCAAACTCGCCACGCATCCCAAAGAAAACTTCGCGCCAACGCCGACTGAATTCACTACGCCGTCGGATGTCATGCCAAACAAATGGCAAACACCTGATGAACAACCAAAACAATGAGGGCAATGTGGACAACTCGTCAAGCAAGTGGCGATTGGCCGTAAGAACTGGAGTGCGCCGGCAGTTTGGCTGGCGGCGAGCGAAACGCGGGTTTCATGACGTTGGTGAGCAGTGCTCATCGGAACGACTTGGACGTGTGGGCTTACGTGAATGATGTACTCCAGCGGTTGCTTGCTGGCGAGACGAATTATGAGCCGTTGTTGCCTTGGAACTGGGCAGCGGCTCATCCGGAGTCAGTCCGAAAGTACCGTCAGAAGGAACGCAGCGACCGCGAGATCCGCAAGCGTGAAAAACGAGCCAAACGCCGCGCCGAAAAGCAGCGGCAGGCCAAACTACGCCAGCGATAGAACCGCTGCTGGCCTCTTCGTCAAGACGCATCCGACAAACCGTGCTCAGAGACGCTTACGTTAAATCGAAACTGTGCCACTGACGGAATAGAAGGATCGACGACTAGTGGAAGCGGATTCGCTGTCCAAAATCCGGCTAGCCAACCATGAAAACCAGCGATCCAAATCTCATCGTTATAAAGGTAATCGGAATTTTTCTCTCCAGCATTCGTTATGCCTGCCCCCCAAGTTGCAGTTGTCTCTTGCTTTCCAAACGGATCCACCCCTCCCGGCACGAAATACCCCCGATAGAGTGACATCCCGTCGAGATACTCCAGCGGATCTCTGCTGGTAAACTCGCCTGTGAGGGGATCGTAATATCTGGCGCGTATCAACAACAGTGCAACATTCGGTGCAACTCTTTGCGTTTCATACGGCCTGCGCCGCACGAAACGCGCACGCCGAACCTGCTCGAAAGCCCGATCTGAATTTTCACACAGCTTGACCACTTTTGGAGATTTCTTTCCCGCGCGCGTAGGACGTTTTAAACATCGTTTATTGTAAAGCAACAGGAGCAGAGTATTGAACGGTTTGACGGGAATCGCACGAAAAAACGGTTCCGGGCAGAGTTCGAAACTGTTTCGTGATCTGCTTTTGAATTTTCGCGACGGTGACCACTATTCTGAAATCTAATTCAAATGTTTGAAGTCCGATTCGCCAATAAGTCGCGAGCCGTGCAGTACTCGCAAGACAACTAAGCCTTGGTTGGTGTCTTCGTAAAAGACCAGAAATCTTCGCTTTACAATGATTCGGCGAGTATCAGGGCGAAGATGTTCAACCGATTGTCCAATGCCGGGATGCAGCAAAGCGAGTCGCAACTTCTCGTCAATCTTGTCGAGAAGACCTTCAGCGGCACTTTCGCTGCTCTGTTCAATGGCGATGTATCGCCAAATTTCGTCGAGATCATCTGACGCGGATTGGGTAAGTTGAATCCGCCGCATTAGTTCTGATTCGGCTTGGAGTGTTGATTTCGAGCCCGCTGCTTTATTCCTTCGACATCCCAATCCGAAACGCGACCAGCTTTAACGTCAGCATCTGCTTCGGCAAGCTTTTCCTGCACGCGTCCGTCAACGAGTTCCTGGAGATTGGCGATGTCATCCAGTCGAAGTAGAAAGACTGGCTTCTCGTCCTCATCGCTTTCAAGGCGAATCGGCCCAACCGGATATTGGTTGAGCGCCGCCTGAATTTCGGGAGTAATTCTAATGTTCATAGTTAGATACTATCGTTGATTGGACAAAACTGCAAAGGAGAAGTTGATTGGATAGACAGGCGTCAGTGGGCACGTTTATTCTCAATCCATTGTAGCCGATCAGGTAACAAAAAAGGGAGACATTCGGTTACCGTTTGGCACCAAACATCTCCCTGAATCCATTTCAATTTCACTTCTTTTTCGGTTTGTTCGGCTTCGCGGGATGGGTCTTGCGATGCACTTCCTGCAACCGTTTGATGCTCACATGCGTGTAGATCTGCGTCGTGTTCAGACGGGCGTGGCCGAGGAACATCTGCAGCGAACGGAGATCGGCGCCGTTCTCCATCATCAGCGTCGCCGCTGTGTGACGGAGCAGATGACACGAGCCGCGATACGTGATCCCGATCGACGTCATGTAATCCTTGACAATTTTCGACATGTGATTCGACCCCAGACGGTTGCCGTTCTTTGACACGAACAGCGCATTGTTGCTTGACTTCGTGACCAGATCGGGGCGGATGTCGAGTGTCCACTTTTCGATCCACGACAGCGCCCGCGTTCCGATCGGAACGACGCGATCCTTCCTACCTTTGCCGAGCCGGATCGTGACGATCTCACGCTCGTAGTTGATGTCGTAGACATCAAGCGCGATCAGTTCACCACAGCGGATGCCGGTCGAGTAGAACGTTTCCATCATCGTCCGGTCGCGAAGACCGAGACGTGTTGTCACGTCCGGCTGGTTGAGAAGTGTTTCCATTTCCCCCGCCGTCAGCGTCGAGGTCGGCAGCCGGTCCTCGCTTTTGGGAAGCTCGATGTCACGCGCCGGATCGTGGTCGATAAAGGCCTGCGCCTTCATCCACACGAACCAGCGGCGAACCGGAATCAGGTAACTCGCCTGCGTGTCGAACTTCAGCGGCGCGCCGGTCTTCGGGTTGCGGTAATGGAACAGACTGCGACGATACGCGCCGACAAGACCGGAAGTGACTTCCGACATGCAGGTGATACTCCGCTCGTCGCACCAGGTTGTAAACCGGTGGAGTTTGAACCGCCAGCAGTTAATCGTCCGCTCGCTGCAGTTCCGCATCCGCATCGTCTGCAGAAACCGGTGAACCAGAAGTTTCGGTTCGGGAAGACTTGACATGATCATTGTAAAATCCTTTGGCTGTGTCAGCGCGCAGAACTTCACAGAAGTTACCCGCGCGACGACGATAAAGATGAGTTCGCGCATCACAAAGCGCGAACAGAAACACGGGTAAAGGAACAGCCTGTCGCTACGCGACAGGCGGTTCGTCAGTCAGAGAAACGTGTTTGTTAAACACGTTTTGCTATGAGTTTTATTTGGGGGGCCTTGTTCTTAAACGGACAAAGCGTGCGGTTCGACCCGTGATTAGACGCAAGTCATGTTTTCACCATGACTTGCGACACCGGACTCAAACGTGCGGTCGGGGTGCGAAAGCTGTGCGACAACCGTGCGGTTCGCTCGTTCTGCCGTGCGGTTTGTCGTTAAAGTCCACCGGAGTTCACTGTTTTGATTTTGATCTCCCGCTAATGTGCCGGGTTTTCAGCTTCGCCGGATCGATCAGCCCCGGCAGAAACGGTTTGCCGTCGCGGCCTTCACCGTCGTAAAGCAGTTTGTATTCCCTGCCGTTGCCGTGACCGGTCCGGTGAGCCAGAACATATTCCATTTCGATCAACCGTTTGAGATGTTTGCGCAGCTGCGCGTCACCCCAGCCGAACGTTTCCCGCAGCTGACGCTGCGTGAAACGGACAAGTTTTCGCGGAAGTTTCTGCGACCGTGATTCCTGATTAACAAGATTGTCAATCAGGATCAGCAGCTGCCGCGTCTGCGGGAGCAGATCGTCGAGCGATCCACCCATCACTTCGCTGATCAGCTTATTGGCGAGTTCAACGTCCTCGATTGTTGACTCGACTACGAGGTCGCCGTTTCCGATCTCAACCAGCTTTCGCTGATGCTGATGCAGCAGCGTGATCGAGGCGATCAGTGACAGATACTTCGCGTTGTCGCGCCGCATCCGTGTCTGGTCGTGACGGAACGTCAGCTGATCGGCCCACGGCATGATCACCCGGAGCGGAGCAATTAAACGCTGCGCGTTTCGATGCAACGTCTTGATTTCATCACGGCTCCGCCCTTTGCCCGCGCGCAGGTAGCCGATCCTCTGGCGTGCGTGAATCTCCGCCGTCTGGTCCGGTGACTCGTTGACGCGCAGTGTGATGCCACGGTTTTGCAGTTCCGGATCGGGCCGTTCCGCCGTCGTGGTCAGAAACATCATCACCGGTCCTTCGACTTCGAACGTGTCGGTTGACTGACGTCCGCTGCCGTTGTTCCTGCCAACAGCGGCGATTGTCAGCCTGCCGTCGGATTGCAAGAGCTTGAGCGCGTACGACGCCTGCGAAACTCCCTCTTCTTCACTGATGGCAAGGATTTTGTGTTTCATATTTGTCCCGCCCATGTAGTAAAGCGACTGGCCGGTCATCGCCGAGTAACGGATCTGATCCTCGTCGGGAACGAACGCCAGCGCCGCATCCATCAGCGTTGTTTTACCTGCGGCCGAGCCGCTTTGAATCAGGATCGCCAGCGGGCTTTTGAGCCTGCGTGAAACGCAGGCCAGATAACAGACGAGCTTGTTCGTCTCTTCGCCTGCGAGGCCGCAGACGTCGAAGTCTTCGAGAATGTTTTCGATCAGTTTCGGATCTTTGAGAAACTTCATCGCGGCGCGCTGGTCAGCGACTGAAACCTCGACCGGTTTTTGAGATTGGGTGGCCGCTTCGATCCGCTGCTGTTGCAGCTCTTCGAGCGACAACAGCATCCGCCCGATATCCTGTTTGATCAGGTCGGTGTCAACAAACAGTTCCGTCGCGGTTGCTTTGATGAACGAGACTCTTGACCGTGCTTTGCAGAGATCAAACGTGTCGAGGTGAACGAGTTCATCGCGTGTCGCGAGGACGTTGACTTTGAGCTGCTGCGAGGAATGGTTCTTCTCCAGCCCGCGAATTCTGTACCGGCGTGTTCCGATCGAGAGGTGGACTTCGTCACCCTTCGTTTCGACCGTCACATCGGAAACCGGTTTCTTTTTCGGGGTAATATTCTTTGCGGTTGTCCGTTTCGTGTTATTCGTTTCTTTCGTGGTTGTGACTTTCTTTGCACCGTTTTGAGCGCGTACGGGTAGCGCAGTTGTTTTGATCATCTTTGAATCCTTGAAGTTATCGGGCGTGAATTACCAACCGGGCCGCTCCGGTCGTTGCGCGTATTTGCTGATCGTCAGGCGCACTGTTTTGCGATGGAGAACCGCAAGTCGTGACACCGTTTTCGATAAATACCAATACGCGACAACTTCCCTCCGCTGTCAAGGATGAAAGCGGATTTTCTTTGTCGCGAAGCCGGTCTGCTCCGCGCCCTTTGTCAAGCTGTGCCGGTCGCCGGGACTTTGCGCACTGCAAACGTACGAGCCCCCGCCGGACCCACCCGCAAAGATGACGCGATGTCACTCCACCTGCGCCTTCCGTGATCCGCCCAACCGCTGCGCGGGCGAACCACGGACGGCTCCGGCGAAGATGACATCTTAAGGTCAGGCTAAATCCAAAACCCCGGGCTGAGAGACTGTCGGGGCGTTACGCCGGGCGCGCGTGCGGAGTCGCTCCGTCGTTCCTCCTCCGCTTTGTCCTTCGACGCACCGGCTTCACTTGTCAGGTTCAGGCAAAGCATTGAAGGAGGGCTTGAGCTGGAGGGAGCCAGGCCATGCTGACCGCTGCCGCGAGATTCAAAGCTTCAACTGCGGAACGGACTCCGGTTGTTCATGCGGACTCTGCTCCGTCGTTCCTCCTCCGCAGCGCCGACGCGCATTCACTGCCCTGCGCCGCCGCCTTGCAATCGCGCTTGTCAGTTCCGCTCCCGGCTTACACTCGCTGAGGCTCGCGTTCGCGGTCGCTCTCCCGCTCAGAAAAAGGAATTCGGCCTTCCAGTGGCCTCATGCTATTTGGTTGCGATCCTCCAAGATCGCCGCTCGGCCCCGCAGGGCGGGCTGAATGTCAGGCAAAGCCGCTACTTTTTTCTTTAGCCGCGCTGGTCAGTCACATCCAACCGAATCAATCCGCCCTCCGCTTCCGGCCATCGGGCTGCCGATGCTGGAACGCTTTCAGGTTGTTTGTCCGCAACGTGTTTTCAAACTCCCCGTTTGACAAGCGCCCTTCCCTGGCCTCCGCTGGCGGGACCTCTCGGGCCGCAGGTTCGCTAACGCGAATCCTTGCTCGCGGACGCCGCTCCACCGCCTTGAACTTAATCCGTTGCAGCGCCTGAACAACTGCTGAACTCTACCGCACCCAAGCGCCTTCCCTGATTCAAGGGCGGCTCCGCTTCGTGTCCGCTCGCTGCGGACGCCATCCGGGCGCCTGCGGCCTGTCTTTGACGGATCGTCCATGATCCGCCTTGCCTGCGGCACTCAAACCGGACCCGACTGACCGCAAGCGAACATCAAAGCAACACGGCAATGGACAATCAGCTCAAAAGGCTGTCCGCTGTGAAACCCGCGCGGACCTGTGGGGCGGCATCGTGCCGCAAGTTTCGAAAACATCCTGTTTTCGAATGGCTGCCCGGAAGGCCAGTCAGCTGCGGCAGTGGAAAGCTTTGCGAAACGCTGACCGTCACGTCCGCTGGAGAACCTGCCCGGTGTTCCGCCGCGAACAACACTTAGTCGCTTCGGCAAAGCTTAATGCGCGGCGGTTTTATCACCTCCAAACTGGCCGCGGAAAACTGCCGTTTTTCGAATAAAACCCGCTCACTGGAGGGGTGCTCAGGTTCCCTGGACCAGTACACCAACGTTTGCTTCTATGCTTCAGTTGCATCAAGATCAAAATCAAAAACTTTTTTGTCCTTGAACTTATTGTTAGCCGTCCCTCTCGCTGAAAAGACTCCGTTTTTTGAATCGACTGAAAGCCCCAAACGACCAACACCATTCGTCCGTACTAAAAATACTCTTTCCCATTGTTTTGAGTGTTTACGGAATACCCAGCCGTGTAATTCGATTCTTGAACTTCCATAAGCTGGTAGATCCTTGGCACAAAACATATATTCCATATCGTTGAAAGTGACTTCCAGCCATGGGGTAGTGGTGTCAACCAAGCTTTTGACATCTTCGCGCGATTTAGCCACTTCGCTTTTGCCCTCCACCGCAATTGGTGTATCTAATGTTTGTTGATAAGCACCACATCCTGCCAGCAACGCCAACGCTGCAACTAAAAAAAGAACATTCATTTGACTAACCATTGCGGCTCCTCTGTCATGGTTTGCAGCAGTAAACTGATGTTGTAAACACAGGCTTTAAGGTCACGCCGGGCGGAAGCGTTGGCGGCGGAAACGGTTGGTCAGGAGGAAAAGAATCAATAGGTCCCGGGCCGTCGATAGGGCTTTTGCCATTCTTCGAACAGCACCTGTCACCACTTCCCTCCATTACACACAATATGGAAATCATCAATCTGGGATTTTTGAATGACTGCCCCGTCCTTAAAAATCTCTATGCCAGTGATATCGTAAAAAATACACTTGAGGCTGAAATCTTCCGGACATGGCGTACCGAGTGCGCCGTTCTTGCAGCCAGCAAGTTTCGTCAAGGTATCAGCCTTAGATTTGAATTCGTAGTCGCGAAAAGCAAGGCCGGCGCAGTTGAATGTAGTCACATCTCTTCCTCGATCAATTGGTCGGTCAGGTGGGCACGGAACAAGCTGAGAAGCAACGTGCTTTCCATTGTTGTCCAATACTTTTACTACACAGTGCCCTCCATTGACCTGGAAGACTGGACGTCCTTGATCGTCGAATGTCCCCGTGTCCACCCAGTTGAGCCCAAACGGATCCACCCCACCAATCCCAAAATACCCCCGATAGAGGGACATCCCGTCGACATATTCGAGCGGATCCCTGCTCGTAAACTCGCCTGTGAGGGGATCGTAATATCTGGCGCGTATCAACAACAGTGCAACATTCGGTGCAACCGTTTGCTTTCCAGACGGCCTGCGCCGCACGAAACGCGCACGCCGAACCTGCTCGAAAGCCGGTTCTGAATTTTCACACAGCTTGACCACTTTTTGAGAATTCTTTCCCGCGCGCGTAAGGCAGTTTGAACAATGTTCATTGTAGTTGATCGGGCGGAGCAGAAAGTGGACGGGAACGCGGATCAGAGAAGGTTGCGCATAAAAAAACGACCGGTGGCCGAAGCCACCGAGCCGTCCAACCGACCGGGCTACCCGCATAACCCGGTTCAGTGTTTTGAATTTGAATCGGGGCCCCTTGTCTCTAATCGCCCCGGGTGATCGTTTTGAAGCGGTTTTTGTCGCAAGTCACGTGTGTCACAACTGTTCCGCGTTTGCACTCAAGTGATCGGTGACCGATCTTTGTGTGATCGGAGCCGATCGTTTTGACGTTTCAAGTGATCGGTTTAACCAGTTTGACAACTTCCAAAATTGGGGCCCCTTGTTCCTAAACCGGTTTGCCTCACGGTTCGATCGGTTTTTCGTTACAAACTGTTGCAACAGCAAGGTTTGTGAAAAGAAATCTGAAATCACGACCGGCCCGCAGACGGGTAACGTCTGCCTAACGGTTCGACCGTTTTGCCTCGCGGTTTGTCGTTAAGCTCGACGCGGGTTGCCACGCTTGCCAAACTCGGCCCTGTTTGCCGTCGAACCGCCGCCGTAACCGAGTTCCAGAAGCATCTCGCACAGGTTCGCCATGTCTGACTTTGCAACCGTCTGATTGATCCGCCAGCGTTCGCTGACGAGTTTTGCAAACTTGTTGCGCGACCGGATGTGAAAGAAATTGATCCGGTCGGTATGGCCGAACTTCTCGTTGGTCGTGTAGGCTTTGATCAGGATGATCAGCTTGCCGATCAGATGATTGTTGGAAAGATTGCTGATCCGGTAGACGCGGTTGCCCGAGGTGAAGACCGCGCGGTCGTTGTCGATCATTTCCAGTGACGGTGAATCATCGGATTTCGGAACGAGGGTGGCTGATTTGGTCATGTTTTTCTTTCTTTTTGAAAGTGAATCCGACTTCAGCCCGACGTGCCGGCAGCAGTCACTGCCGGTGCGTCTTTTCTGAAATCAGAGAGAATTGTCAACCGGAACGCTCCGGTCTTTGCGTGTCCTTTACATCAGGTTAGGTTCATCGTTTTGTAGATTGATGATGTCCCGGCAGTGATGCGTTTTTCTATAAACACAAGGACGCAGCAAATTCCCTCCGCTGTCTACGGGAATCGAACACTTTTTTTGAAGCCGCGCCCGGCGACAGGGCTCGTTTTGTGAAGCTGTACCGGTCGCCGGGACTTTGCGCACTGCAAACGTACGAGCCCCCGCCGGACCCACCCGCAAAGATGACGCGATGTCACTCCACCTGCGCCTTCCGTGATCCGCCCAACCGCTGCGCGGGCGAACCACGGACGGCTCCGGCGAAGATGACATCTTAAGGTCAGGCTAAATCCAAAAACCCGGGCAGAGAGACTGTCGGGGCGTTACGCCGGGCGCGCGTGCGGAGTCGCTCCGTCGTCCCTCCTCCGCTTTGTCCTTCGACGCACCGGCTCCACTTGTCAGGTTCAGGCAAAGCATTGAAGGAGGGCTTGAGCTGGAGGGTGCCAGGCCATGCTGACCGCTGCCGCGAGATTCAAAGCTTCAACTGCGGAACGGACTCCGGTTGTTCATGCGGACTTGCTTGTTCGTCCCTCACCGCGCGGCGCCGACGCGCATTCACTGCCCTGCGCCGCCGCCTTGCAATCGCGCTTGTCAGTTCCGCTCCCGGCTTACACTCGCTGAGGCTCGTGTTCGCGGTCGCTCTCCCGCTCAGAAAAAGGAACTGCGCCATCCATGGCTCCGTACTTCCGGCGCGATCCTCCACGATCGCCGCTCGGCCCCGCAGGGCGGGCTGAATGTCAGGCAAGCCGCTGTTGTTTCTTTTAGCTGCTCCGGTAGTCACAACCATCCGAATCAATCCGCCCAACGCTTCCGGCCATCGGGCTGCCGATGCTGGAACGCTTTCAGGTTGTTTGTCCGCAACGTGTTTTCAAACTCCCCGTTTGACAAGCGCCCTTCCCTGGCCTCCGCTGGCGGGGCCTTGCGGGCCGCAGGTTCGCTAACGCGAATCCTTGCTCGCGGACGCCGCTCCACCGCCTTGAACTGAATCCGTTGCAACGCCTGAACAACTGCTGAACTTCACCGCACCAAAGCGCCTTCCCTGATTCAAGGGCGGCTCCGCTTCGTGTCCGCTTGCTGCGGACGTCATCCGGGCGCCTGCGGCCTGTCTTTGACGGATCGTCCATGATCCGCCTTGCCTGCGGCATTCAAACCGAACCCGACTGACCGCAAGCGTTGGTCAAAACCGCACGCAATGGCCAGCCAGCTCGAAAGGCTGACCACTGCTGAACCCGCGCGTACCTTTGGGGCGGCATCGTGCCGCAAGTTTCGAAAACATCCTGTTTTCGAAGGTGTGTCCCCGCAAGCGCAGTCAGCTGCGGAAGTGAAAAGCTTTGCGAAGCGCACACCGTCAGGTCCACTGGAGAATCCACCCAGTGTTCCGCCGCGAATAACACTTTCCCGCTTCGGCAATGGTGAATGCGCGTCGATTTTTCTCAGTGAATCAAGGTGCAATGAATGCTGGCACTCAGTCCCTAAGTCTGCCCGCCAACGTTTCCAGATTCGGGCAATCTGACACATGCGTTTGATGCGGAGACAGATCGTCCAAACCAACAACAGTGTTTAAGGCAATACATTCGTCAACCTCGAAATCAGAAAGGCTCGGAACATCTTTGAGAACAATTGTTTTTAACTGGGAACAGCTTGAAATCCGGACCCCCTTCAACTTTCGGGCACAAGCGATTTCTATAAAAGCAATCTCTGAACATCGTTCAATCTCCAAACTCGAAAGACCAGATGAGAGTTCTATACACTTCACTGTTTGGAGTTTTCCGTTCTCAAACAATGCAATCCTCTCAAGGCAGGGAAAGAGGGAACCGTCAAATTCATCAATGCCGCAATTGATTATCATGAGATGCTTTATCTCTGAAGTGGCTAAAGAATCGAGCTCGGTGATGTTTTCACAATCAATAATTGTGAGCTTCTCCAGTGAAGCAATTCTGAAAAGACACTCAATATTCCCAGACCGGATTAACGGGGAATTCTCAATTGTTAAACTCTTCAAATCCTTTATTTCAAACAGGCTTGATAAATCTGTCAAACAAGGAGAGTTAAGGGCCAGCCCTCGAAGCCCCTTAATTCGGTGCAGTTCCATGCATTCAACGCGGTCGATATCGCCTTTTACAATCAGTTTTTCTATCCGAACAAATGCCTGGTCTCCCCACAATTTCCGTGCGAACCAGGAGCCAGGAGATTTTGCACGTATATCATATTTGGAAAAGGTGTTTTCCCGAAATTGATGTCGGTATAACGCCCTCACCTCAAGCCCGTTGTCCCGCAACTTCTGCACTACGGCAAACTCAGTCCGAGTTTGTTGTGCAGAAAGCTCGACCCAAGCCAAAAACAGGCTCACTCCCAACACAACGAAGAGAAGCGAACTGATTCGAAACCGAAAGAGGCGTTTCAATTTCCATACCCGTATGTTGTGGATGGAAGTACTTTTTCGGGGAGATCGTCACAGTCAATCTCCAATTTGAAATGATGCATCTTTCGCTTCGGTAAATTATCGATTACTTGAAAGCCCGTATTGTCTTGCCCAAGATTCACTAAATTTTCAAAATCCTCTTCGAAAGATGCGCTAATGGTAACTGATCCACAGTCGTGCGGTTTGTCCATGTACTGGTCGGCATCAGGCCCGTTTTTGTAGTGATTCCTGTTTTCACATAATTGGTACGCCCAGTTGACTGCGGCATCGAGTGCCACAAGCGCCATATCGTAAGCGGCTTTGTCTATGCTCAAAATGTCATCGGTCGTCGGGAATCCTGGAATTCTATTCACTACCGGAATAAATTCACTTTCTCCGAAAGTACTCCCAACCCGTTCGGATGGGTTGACATACAGATCACTTGAAAAACAAGTCACCGCGCCCATGTAATAGGTGCCATTTCCGCTAAAAGCAAATCCCTCCTTTTCGCGATTTGCACCCCGAAACCACGTTGTAAACCTGCCTCCTTCTCCAAAAGTGCAATGCCCAAAGAAAAGGTTTATTTTACACTTTTCGTCAAATAAATCAGGCTCACACGCTTCTGCGGTCGGCAGGGGTATTCCGGCAAATGGCGATTCGCCTTCCTGTCTTAGGAGACCCAACGGATCCACCCGTCCCGGCACGAAGTACCCACGATAGAGTGACGCTCCATCGACATATTCCAGCGGATCCCTGCTCGTAAACTCGCCTGTCATCGGATCGAAATACCTGGCGCGTATCAACAACAGTGCAACATTCGGTGCAACCGTTTGCTTTCCAGACGGCCTGCGCCGCACGAAACGCGCACGCTGAACCTGCTCGAAAGCCCGATCGGCATTTTCACACAGCTTGACCACTTTTTGAGATTTCTTTCCCGCGCGCGTAAGGCAGTTTGAACAATGTTCATTGTAGTTGATCGGGCGGAGCAGAAAGTGTTCGGGAACGCGGATCGGAGAAGGTTGGCGCATAAAAAAACGGCCCGAAGGACAGAGTCCTCCAAGCCGTCCAACCGACCGGGCTACCCGCATAACCCGGTTCAGTGTTTTGAATTTGAATCGGGGCCCCTTGTCTCTAATCGCCCCGGGTGATCGTTTTGAAGCGGTTTTTGTCGCAAGTCACGTGTGTCACAACTGTTCCGCGTTTGCACTCAAGTGATCGGTGACCGATCTTTGTGTGATCGGAGCCGATCGTTTTGACGTTTCAAGTGATCGGTTTAACCAGTTTGACAACTTCCAAAATTGGGGCCCCTTGTTCCTAAACCGGTTTGCCTCACGGTTCGATCGGTTTTTCGTTACAAACTGTTGCAACAGCAAGGTTTGTGAAAAGAAATCTGAAATCACGACCGGCCCGCAGATGGGTAACGTCTGCCTAACGGTTCGACCGTTTTGCCTCGCGGTTTGTCGTTAAGCTCGACGCGGGTTGCCACGCTTGCCAAACTCGGCCCTGTTTGCCGTCGAACCGCCGCCGTAACCGAGTTCCAGAAGCATCTCGCACAGGTTCGCCATGTCTGACTTTGCAACTGCCTGATTGATCCGCCAGCGTTCGCTGACGAGTTTTGCGAAGTTGTTGCGAGACCGGATGTGAAAGAAATTGATCCGGTCGGTATGGCCGAACTTCTCGTTGGTCGTGTAGGCTTTGATCAGGATGATCAGCTTGCCGATCAGATGGTTGTTGGAAAGGTTGCTGATCCGGTAGACACGGTTGCCCGAGGTGAAGACCGCGCGGTCGTTGTCGATCATTTCCAGTGACGGTGAATCATCGGATTTCGGAACGAGGGTGGCTGATTTGGTCATGGTTTTCTTTCTTTTTGAAAGTGAATCCGACTTCAGCCCGACGTGCCGGCAGCAGTCACTGCCGGTGCGTCTTTTCTGAAATCAGAGAGAATTGTCAACCGGAACGCTCCGGTCTTTGCGTGTCCTTTACATCAGGTTAGGTTCATCGTTTTGTAGATTGATGATGTCCCGGCAGTGATGCGTTTTTCTATAAACACAAGGACGCAGCAAATTCCCTCCGCTGTCTACAGGAATCGAGTTCTTTTTTTGCTGTGACGCTCAGCGAAAGGGCTCGTTTTGTTAAACTGTGCCGGTGGCCGGGACTTTGCGCACTGCAAACGTACGAGCCCCGCAGAACCCACCAGCAAAGATGACGCGATGTCACTCCACCTGCGCCATCCGTGATCCGCCCAACCGCTGCGCGGGCGAACCACGGACGGCTCCGGCGAAGATGACATCTTCAGGTCAGGCTAAATCCAAAAACCCGGGCAGACAGGACAGGCTGTCGGGGCGTTCCTCCGGGCGCGCGTGCGGAGTCGCTCCGTCGTTCCTCCTCCGCTTTGTCCTTCGACGCACCGGCTTCACTTGTCAGGTTCAGGCAAAGCATTGAAGGAGGGCTTGAGCTGAGGGAACTGGACCACTCTGACCGCTGCCGCGAGATTCAAAGCTTAAACTGCGGAACGGACTCCGGTTGTTCATGCGGGCTCTGCTCCGTCGTTCCTCCTCCGCAGCGCCGACGCGCATTCACTGCCCTGCGCCGCCGCCTTGCAATCGCGCTTGTCAGTTCCGCTCCCGGCTTACACTCGCTTGAGCTCGTGTTCGCGGTCGCTCTCCCGCTCAGAAAAAGGAACTACGCCTTCCAGTGGCTTCGTACTTCCGGTTGCGAACCTAGTGTTCGCCGCTCGGCCACGCAGGGCGGACTGAACGTCAGGCAAGCCGCAACTTTTTTCTTTTAGCTGCTTTGGTCAGGCACAACCAACCGAATCAATCCGCCCTCCGCTCCGGCCACTGGGCTGTCGATGTTGGAGCGCTTTCACGTTGGGCAATTACGAATTCTGTTGTTGAGTTCTGCGTTTGGCAAGCGCCCTTCCAGGGCCTGCGCTGGCGTGGCCTCTCGGGCCGCAGGTTCGCTAACGCGAATCCTTGCTCGCGAACGCCGCTCCACCGCCTTGAACGAAACCCGTTGAAACGCCCGAAGCAGATGCAAAATACTGCCGGACCAAAAACACTCGCACTGATTCAAGGGCGGCTCCGCTTCGTGTTCGCTCGCTGCGGATGCCATCCGGGCACCTGCGGCCTGTCTTTGACGGATCGTCCATGATCCGCCTTGCCTGCGGCACTCAAACCGAACCCGACTGACCGCAAGCGTTGATCAAACCGAAAAGCAGTGGACAATCTGCTCGAAGGGCAGCCACTGCGTAACCCGCGCGTACCTTTGGGGCGGCATCGTGCCGCAAGTTTCGCAAACATCCTGTTTGCGACTGCCTCCGGCAGTTGGAACTGTCAGTCACCGGCAGTGCAGAGTTCTGCGAAGCGCGAACCGTTACGTCCGTTGGAGAACTGGCAGGGTGGTTCCGCCGCGAACAACGCTTAAAGGTTTCAGCAAAGATTAATGCGCGGCGGTGAAGTTGGAGAATCCAACGGAAAAGCCCGCATGACGAAACCACCGGTTAAGGCACCATCATGCGGGCATTGGTTGGGTATGGACCGAATAAAGTAGAATGTCCCCCTATTCGTTGCCGGCAGCCGATATCTCGAGCGAATATTGACCGTTTCGGAGACCTGTCGCCAACAGAGCCTATCAGTTTCTGATCGAAGCGATGGAGGCAAGTTTCGCCTCGCGACCTGCGCCTTCTCTTGTGCCATCAACCACTGAGAACCAGGACAAAATCGTCGACGCATGACCACGACCCGTGAACGGTTACGAGCCCCTGGTATGCAAAAACAATTACACGGAAAAAACTCTTTTCCGAATTGACTTATTCTTAGACCGTCGCTTAAGTCTGGCCGCCTTAAGTCTATTGTTTTGCTCTGTGTTATGAGCCGGAATCGGTTTCCGGCAGGTTTGTTTCGTCCATGTTTTCTTGTTCAGGGTTTGCCTTGGCGACAGCGAGATCCCCTTGCAAACTGGAGTACAGCGTATACTGCATCACAACATCAGGATTGCTGTTTGCGGCTCCTTCAAATTCTGGGTCCCTGGGTTGCTCTAATCCAATCAAGACCCCGGTTGCATAACAATGCAATCCACGACAACCTCGCTCTGACCGAACCTCAACGCCCAGAATTCTTGGAATCTTTGTGTCGCTCAACACTCCCTTAAGAGTTACCAAACGACCATGTGATTGTGCCAGCTCATCGCCTGATATTACAACCGGAGTTTCAACTCCGAGCGCAAAGTTGAGTTGGCTTTGCTTACTCATGAACTCTTCTTGGGCTTGATAACAACTTACGGCTGACAACAGAAAAAAAACTGGCAATAAAGACTGCTTCATTATGGATCGGTACATTTCGCGTCCTCTTTCTGACATACGACACACCAAACTTCGCTATTGAAATCCGAATAGCTATCTGTCCATTCGTCCAAGGTGCTCCCAAACACTGTTGCAACTCGGATCGTCTTGGTTGGAAAATAGTCTCCGGTGCCATCGCCGTCATTGTCAGGATTGTCGTACATGTCCGCATGAAGAACTGTGGCTCCGTCATCACACATCCAACCAAAATCAAAATTAACGCCGCCTGACTCATCAATGCCGTCGCCGTCCCAGTCTCCAGCAGATCGACCGCGCGGCCTGCCTCCGTTGTGCCAAGGATCTAAGTCTAAAGTGCCATCGGAGCGTCGAGGTAATGCCGTACCACTCCACCAGTAGTGAACTGAAAAGAGCCTTGCGGTTTCTTTGGCGCCGCAAGCGTGGGCAGATTGAGCTGTTTCAGCTTCTGCCTTTGTCGGGTAACAATTCTTGATAACTTCTCCAATCGTCGAGTATCCGGAATTAACCAACGTAATGCCAACGCAACCTAAAGCGAGCGTTTTTCTGCGTTTGCCGAATTCGTCCAAAGTAAGATCAGGGTGCCGTTCTTTCCACCAGTCCCAATAATCATCAAACTCCATTTCTTCGTGCGGAAGCATTGCCATCCCAAACGGATCCACCCGTTCCGTCCCCATGTACCCTCGATAGAGTGACATCCCGTCGAGATACTCCAGCGGGTCTCTGCTCGTGAACTCGCCCGTCATCGGATCGTAGTATCTGGCGCGTATCAACAACAGTGCAACATTCGGTGCAACTCTTTGCTTTCCAGACGGCCTGCGCCGCACGAAACGCGCACGCTGAACCTGCTCGAAAGCCCGATCGGCATTTTCACACAGCTTGACCACTTTTTGAGAATTCTTTCCCGCGCGCGTAAGGCAGTTTGAACATTGTTCATTGTAGTTGACCGGGCGGATCAGAAAGTGTTCGGGAACGCGGATCGGGGAAGGTTAGCGCATAAAAAAACGGCCCGAAGGACAGAGTCCTCCAAGCCGTCAAACCGACCGGGCTACCCGCATAACCCGGTCTGTGTTTTCAATTTGAATTGGGGCCCCTTGTCCTTAAACGCTCCGGGTGATCGTTTTGAAGCGGTTTTCGTTGCAAGTCACTGGTCTGACAACCGTTCCGCGTTTTTGCTCAAGTGATCGGTGGCCGATCTTTGTGCGATCGGGGTCGATCGTTTTGCCGTTTCAAGCGATCGGTTTAACCAGTTTGACAACTTCCAAAAATTGGGGCCCCTTGTTCCAAAACGAGCAAAGCGTGCGGTTCGACCCGTGATTAGACGCAAGTCATGTTTTCACCATGACTTGCAACACCGGACTTAAACGTGCGGTCGGGGTCCGAAAGGTGTGCGGTGCTGTGCGGTTCGCTCATTCTGCCGTGCGGTTTGTCGTTAACCTCGACGCGGATTGCCGCGTTTACCAAACTCAGCCCGGTTTTCAGTGGAACCGCCGCCGTAACCGAGCTCCAGAAGCATTTCGCAAAGGTTCGCCATGTCTGCTTTTGCGACCGCCTGATTGATCCGCCAGCGTTCGGCTGCCAGTTTGGCGAAGTTGTTGCGAGACCGGATGTGAAAGAAATTGATCCGGTCGGTATGGCCGAACTTCTCGTTGGTCGTGTAGGCTTTGATCAGGATGATCAGCTTGCCGATCAGATGGTTGTTGGAAAGGTTGCTGATCCGGTAGACACGGTTGCCCGAGGTAAAAACCGCGCGGTCGCTGTCGATCATTTCCAGTGACGGTGAATCATCGGATTTCGGAACGAGGGTAGCTGACTTGGTCATGGTTTGCTTTCGTAAAGAAGGTGAGCCTGACTGCAGTCGGACGCGCCGGCAGCGCAAACTGCCGGTGCGTCTTTTCTGAAATCAGAGGGAATGAGTGACCGGAACGCTCCGGTCTTTGCGTGTCCTTTGCTTCACGTCAGGTTCATCGTTTTGTAGATTGATGATGTTCTGACAGTGATGCGTTTTCTATAAACACAAGGACGCAGCAAATTCCCTCCGCTGTCAAGGATGAAAGCAGACTTTCTTTGTCGCGAAGCCGGGCCGCTCCGCGCTCTTTGTGAAGCTGTACCGGTCGCCGGGACTTTGCGCACTGCAGACTCACGGGCCCCGCAGAACCCACCAGCAAAGATGACGCGATGTCACTCCACCTGCGCCATCCGTGATCCGCCCAACCGCTGCGCGGGCGAACCACGGACGGCTCCGGCGAAGATGACATCTTAAGGTCAGGCTAAATCCAAAACCCCGGGCAGACAGGACAGGCTGTCGGGGCGTTACGCCGGGCGCGCGTGCGGAGTCGCTCCGTCGTTCCTCCTCCGCTTTGTCCTTCGACGCACCGGCTTCACTTGTCAGGTTCAGGCAAAGCATTGAAGGAGGGCTTGAGATCTTCGGACTGGACCACTCTGACCGCTGCCGCGAGATTCAAAGCTTAAACTGCGGAACGGACTCCGGTTGTTCATGCGGACTTGCTTGTTCGTCCCTCACCGCGCGGCGCCTGATCGCATTCACTGCCCTGCGCCGCCGCCTTGCAATCGCGATTGTCAGTTCCGCTCCCGGCTTACACTCGCTGAGGCTCGTGTTCGCGGTCGCTCTCCCGCTCAGAAAAAGGAACTCCGCCATCCATGGCTCCGTACTTCTGGTTGCGAACCTCGTGTTCGCCGCTCGGCCCCGCAGGGCGGGCTGAACGTCAGGCAAGCCGCTGTTGTTTCTTTTAGCCGCTCCGGACAGGTAACGCTAACCCCTTCAATCCGCCCTCCGCTTCCGGCCATCGGGCTGGCGATGATGGAACGCTTTCTGGTTGTTTTATCCGCAACGTGTTTTCAAGTTCTTCGCCCGGCAAGCGCCCTTCCCTGGCCTCCGCTGGCGGGGCCTTGCGGGCCGCAGGTTCGCTAACGCGAATCCTGGCTCGCGGACGCCGCTCCACCGCCTTGAACTGAATCCGTTGCAACGCCTGAACAACTGCTGAACTCTACCGCACCCAAGCGCCTTCCCTGATTCAAGGGCGGCTCCGCTTCGTGTCCGCTCGCTGCGGACGCCATCCGGGCGCCACGGCCTGTCTTTGACGGATCGTCCATGATCCGCCTTGCCTGCGGCATTCAAACCGGGCCCGACTGACCGCAAGCGAACGTCAAACCGCACGGCAATGGACAATCTGCTCGAAGGGCTGACCGTTGCGTAACCCGGGCACACCTTTGGGGCGGCATCGTGCCGCAAGTTTCGAAAACATCCTGTTTTCGACTCCCTTCGGCAGCCGGGAAACTAACGGTAGTAGAAAGCCCTGCGAAGCGCACACCGGAAGGTCCACTGGAGAATCTGCCCGGTGTTCCGCCGCGAACAACACTTAGTCGCTTCGGCAAAGCTTAATGCGCGGCGGTTTTATCACCTCCAAACTGGCCACGGAAAACTGCCGTTTTTCGAATAAAACCCGCTCACTGGAGGGGTGCTCAGGTTCCCTGGACCAGTACACCATACGCCCGTGCCGGGCGTACAAAGTATTCCACCGCGAACAACACTGAATCGCTCCGGCAATGGTGAATGCGCGGCGGTTGATTCGGTGCAACATTATGTTATTGGCCGGAATCGGTTCCGTACACCTTTTCTTGCCTGTCGTTTAAGCAGGCAAGCGGCAGATAAAATACAGCCAAGCAGCAAAACCAATTTGCCTAGCACCTTGTTTCTCTCGCTCTCTGCACGACAACTAGCTTCATAGTCGGCCATACTCATCCAGTTCTTTTTAGAATTAGATAGGGCGACCCCTAGACCCTCGTCGGCAATAGCGTAGCAACCATTGTTGCCTGGGAGTAGAAACTCAAGTTTATTGTCTTGATCCAAGTCTGTTAGGCGATGTTCGTCAAAGACGTATCGGCCTTTACTTGCACTTAATCTGGCCACAAGCAACTCAGCTGCATCATGATCTTGAAATTGCGGTCCTGATGCCTGTTTCAAAAAACGATCGTTCGCAATACTTAGCCTGTTCGCTTCCAACGCAATAAACGAACGCTCAAATTTTTGAACTGACGGCACGTAGTTTAAGCCTAGGTATATTCCCACGATAGTTGTTACGCAGAAAATCCCCTTTAAAGTTAAAATACGCTTTGAATTCATGAGAGCCTGCCGTTGGTTAACGATCTGGCTACGAACAATATCGGCACAAGAAAAATTCCAGAAAGAAAACGACCGCGTTCACGGAATTGGTGGGCAAAGCTTCTTTCGGTCGTTTTCGCCTTATCCTCATTATGGATAGTTGTTGATGTGCCCACAAGAATCTGGTCCTTCACCATACCAAGCGTCGATATCATCCCAGAAATCAACTGTCGCAATCACGACCCCAGTGCTACGAAAAACCACACCGTTCCACTGGTGCCCACCGGTGTACACATAGTCGAGAGGTCGATGCACCCCTCCCAAAGCGGCTTGCCCTTTGATGTAGAAATAGTCAAATGGAAGTTTACCGCATGTCGTTTCGAACACATTTACGCATTCTGTGCAAACTAACCCATCCTTGTCGTTTTTGTTGTTCTTATAAACTGGTCCTCCTGATGACAGTATTTTCCGGCGTGCAGATTTAGCACAATTACAGTACATCATTGCTTGCCTTTTGCACTTTTCCACCTCGCCGGTTGGCAATCCATAGCATTGCTCCACTAGTAATGCACAAAAACCGTTGCCAGCCTTGTCGGGAACGAGAGAACCAGAGCATTCCCTGACCGTTCCTGACCAATTATCTTGCCGATTGCTTCGGGCAGCACAAAGTGTCTGGCAAGAACGTTGCATTCCAGCGTAGGTCGTATGGGACACGTCAAACTTCGAGCATGTTGTACGGGAGGGAGAGCCACACATCTTAGTTTCCGTCTCCGTACACCTGCAATTGCAAGTCGTGGTAAACAATTGCTGTTCCGGCAGGCCGCCGTCTGTCGGAAAACTTGCTAAATCCATCCCGCTTGGATCCGTTCCGTTCGGCACGAAGTACCCACGATAGAGTGACATCCCGTCCACGTACTCCAGCGGATCCCTGCTCGTGAACTCGCCTGTCATCGGATCGTAGTATCTGGCGCGTATCAACAACAGTGCAACATTCGGTGCAACCGTTTGCGTTTCATACGGCCTGCGCCGCACGAAACGCGCACGCCGAACCTGCTCGAAAGCCGGTTCTGAATTTTCACACAGCTTGACCACTTTTTGAGAATTCTTTCCCGCGCGCGTAGGACGTTTTAAACATCGTTCATTGTAGTTGATCGGGCGGAGCAGAAAGTGTTCGGGAACGCGGATCGGAGAAGGTTGGCGCATAAAAAAACGGCCCGAAGGACAGAGTCCTCCAAGCCGTCAAACCGACCGGGCTACCCGCATAACCCGGTCTGTGTTTTCAATTTGAATTGGGGCCCCTTGTCCTTAAACGCTCCGGGTGATCGTTTTGAAGCGGTTTTCGTTGCAAGTCACTGGTCTGACAACCGTTCCGCGTTTTTGCTCAAGTGATCGGTGGCCGATCTTTGTGCGATCGGGGTCGATCGTTTTGCCGTTTCAAGCGATCGGTTTAACCAGTTTGACAACTTCCAAAAATTGGGGCCCCTTGTTCCAAAACGAGCAAAGCGTGCGGTTCGACCCGTGATTAGACGCAAGTCATGTTTTCACCATGACTTGCAACACCGGACTTAAACGTGCGGTCGGGGTCCGAAAGGTGTGCGGTGCTGTGCGGTTCGCTCATTCTGCCGTGCGGTTTGTCGTTAACCTCGACGCGGGTTGCCACGCTTGCCAAACTCGGCCCTGTTTGCCGTCGAACCGCCGCCGTAACCGAGTTCCAGAAGCATCTCGCACAGGTTCGCCATGTCTGACTTTGCAACTGCCTGATTGATCCGCCAGCGTTCGCTGACGAGTTTTGCGAAGTTGTTGCGAGACCGGATGTGAAAGAAATTGATCCGGTCGGTATGGCCGAACTTCTCGTTGGTCGTGTAGGCTTTGATCAGGATGATCAGCTTGCCGATCAGATGGTTGTTGGAAAGGTTGCTGATCCGGTAGACACGGTTGCCCGAGGTGAAGACCGCGCGGTCGTTGTCGATCATTTCCAGTGACGGTGAATCATCGGATTTCGGAACGAGGGTGGCTGATTTGGTCATGGTTTTCTTTCTTTTTGAAAGTGAATCCGACTTCAGCCCGACGTGCCGGCAGCAGTCACTGCCGGTGCGTCTTTTCTGAAATCAGAGAGAATTGTCAACCGGAACGCTCCGGTCTTTGCGTGTCCTTTACATCAGGTTAGGTTCATCGTTTTGTAGATTGATGATGTCCCGGCAGTGATGCGTTTTTCTATAAACACAAGGACGCAGCAAATTCCCTCCGCTGTCTACAGGAATCGAACACTTTTTTTGAAGCCGCGCCCGGCGACAGGGCTCGTTTTGTGAAGCTGTACCGGTCGCCGGGACTTTGCGCACTACAGACTCACGGGCCCCGCAGAACCCACCAGCAAAGATGACGCGATGTCACTCCACCTGCGCCATCCGTGATCCGCCCAACCGCTGCGCGGGCGAACCACGGACGGCTCCGGCGAAGATGACATCTTCAGGTCAGGCTAAATCCAAAACCCCGGGCTGAGAGACTGTCGGGGCGTTTCGCCGGGCGCGCGTGCGGAGTCGCTCCGTCGTCCCTCCTCCGCTTTGTCCTTCGACGCACCGGCTTCACTTGTCAGGTTCAGGCAAAGCATTGAAGGAGGGCTTGAGCTGAGGGAACTGGACCACTCTGACCGCTGCCGCGAGATTCAAAGCTTGAACTGCGGAACGGACTCCGGTTGTTCATGCGGACTTGCTTGTTCGTCCCTCACCGCGCGGCGTCTGATCGCATTCACTGCCCTGCGCCGCCGCCTTGCAATCGCGCTTGTCAGTTCCGCTCCCGGCTTACACTCGCTGAGGCTCGTGTTCGCGGTCGCTCTCCCGCTCAGAAAAAGGAACTCCGCCATCCATGGCTCCGTACTTCCGGTTGCGAACCTCGTGTTCGCCGCTCGGCCCCGCAGGGCGGACTGAACGTCAGGCAAGCCGCTGTTGTTTCTTTTAGCCGCTCCGGACAGGTAACGCTAACCCCTTCAATCCGCCCTCCGCTTCCGGCCATCGGGCTGGCGATGATGGAACGCTTTCTGGTTGTTTTATCCGCAACGTGTTTTCAAGTTCTTCGCCCGGCAAGCGCCCTTCCCCGGCCTCCGCTGGCGGGGCCTTGCGGGCCGCAGGTTCGCTAACGCGAATCCTGGCTCGCGGACGCCGCTCCACCGCCTTGAACTGAATCCGTTGCAACGCCTGAACAACTGCTGAACTCTACCGCACCCAAGCGCCTTCCCTGATTCAAGGGCGGCTCCGCTTCGTGTCCGCTCGCTGCGGACGCCATCCGGGCGCCACGGCCTGTCTTTGACGGATCGTCCATGATCCGCCTTGCCTGCGGCATTCAAACCGGGCCCGACTGACCGCAAGCGAACGTCAAACCGCACGGCAATGGACAATCAACTCGAAGGGCTGGCTGCTGCGTAACCCGCGCATGCGTTTGGGGCGGCATCGTGCCGCAAGTTTCGCAAACATCCTGTTCGCGACTGCCTCCGGCAGCCTGAACTGCCGCTTGCCGGCAGGAGAGTTCCGCGAAGCGCACACCGTCAGGTCCGCTGGAGAATCTACCCGGTGTTCCGCCACGAATAACACTCAATGGCTTCGGCAACGGTTAATGCGCGGCGGTTTGAACGGTGCAATTAAGTGTTATGATCCGTTATCTGGATCTGTCCCTGTTTTCTGTCTTTGACTTATCCTTAGACCGTCGCTTAAGTCTGTCCGCCGACGTTCCTTCCGTTCTGATTCGCTTACACAATTCTCAGAACCGCTGACGTTCTGGGATAGGCTCTTAATGCACGGCGGTTTAAAGGTGCAGATGTTTATTATGCGCCGTTTTTGGCTCCTGACCCGAATGGCACTTAAAGTACGTAAGCTCCGGTGCATCGGCAGGTTACGTTCATCTTGACGAACAGGGGCCTCACCTGCGAACGAGAGGTTGGAATTTCGTCGTTGCAATCCCTCGGGCAAGGAGGCCCCATGATCCGTCCGTACGGCACACTGCGTCAACGCGTCCGCGAAGCACGCAAATCTGATGGCCTGTTCTTTGCGTCTTTGATCTCTCAAGAAACTATAGAGAACTCATTCGGAGATGCAAAGGCGACACTCGACTCGGCGCAAATCTACACGACTGCTGTCACGGTCTGGGTATTTCTTTCGCAAGTCATGAGCATCCACCATGGCTGCATTTCTGCTGTTGCCAAACTGATTGCATGGCGAGTCTGCAGAGGGCAGAGTTCCTGCTCAGCGGCAACGGGAGCGTACTGCATCGCTCGTGACAAACTCGACGAACCATCCATGCAGCGACTCGTCACGGAAAGCGGCAAGGCGATCGACTCTCAGGCCCCGGACGAATGGCGATGGAAAGGACTCCGAGTTGTCGTTGCCGACGGAGCAACGGTCACCATGGCCGACACAGCGGAGAATCAAAAAGCATATCCTCAGGTAGGTGCTCAAAAGCCCGGCTGCGGCTTCCCGATCATGCGCGTCCTGGTGCTGTTCGCGCTTTCGACGGGCGTGGTGTTGGAGACGGCTTTGGGAAAGTATCAGGGGAAGTTGACGCACGAGGTCAGCCTGTTTCGAACCATCGACACAATCATCGGTTCAGGCGACGTTTTTCTGGCCGATCGTGCTTTTGCGGGCTGGTTTGAGATGGCCCGCATGGAGCGGCAAGGAGCCCATTATATCTTGCGAATGCACCAGATGCGGAAGGCAGATTTCCGTACGGGCATTCGCTATGGCAAAGACGATCATGCGATTCGAATCGACAAGCCGGACCGTCCAAAATGGATGAGCGAGCAAGAGTACGAATCGTACCCCGACTTCATCGTGGTGCGCGAGATAAAAATACGTGTGACTCAAAAGGGATTTCGCACCCGGGAAATAGTTGTTCACACTTCGCTTGACGACGATATCGAGTACAGCAAGGACGAAATCGGGTTGCTGTTTCGGCGCCGTTGGCAAGCGGAGCTAAACTTACGATCACTCAAAACGGTGATGCAGATGGAGCACCTGCGTTGCAAGGAGCCTCATCGAGTTCGAAACGAATTGCGGGCCCACCTGCTGGCCTACAATCTGGTGCGCCAAACGATGGCAGAGGCGGCGATTGGAGCAGACGTGCTGCCCTGTCAAATCAGCTTCAAGTCAACGCTCAACGCCTTGTCAGAAACGCTTCCAATACTGGTCGTTTTGGCGGACATTGACCAACTCTGCGAAACGCTGCTGGGGTGTTGTCGACAACACCAAGTTGGCAATCGACCAGATCGCTACGAGCCCAGAGTCAAGAAGCGAAGGGCAAAGAGCTACCCATGGATGACAAAACCAAGAAAGCAATATCGACTCGGTGAACACAAAGGGAAGTGAGCTTTAAGTGCCATTCGCTCCTGACACCTTATTTTGCTCGGACCTTATTTTGCTCGTGACACCTTACTTTTGTTTATTCTCCTTCTGTGAGGCTAGTCCATCTCTCCGTAATAGTTAAAGTCAAAACTACATTCAAGATTAAGTTTGCACATTGATTCCATTTGCTCAGGCCAAATGACTGGACCGCTTCCGCCATGCGCTGACCACCAGATACAAAATATTGTCATTTTGCAATTTTGCAATCGCTGCAATTCAAGAACTCTTTTTCTTGCGGGAAGAATTTGTTTCAGAATCCAATCAAGGTGATCTCTAAGATCGAGCGACTCAACATCGTTTTCCGAGGTAAGGATCCAAAACGAGTTTTTAGCAATGCGAACTCCATTCTTTTTGTGGATGTTATCTCCTTTTGAAGCGCAAAACGATGGTGAAACTCCAAGGAAAGTTGTTAGTTCCTGCGCGGTCGCCTCTTTCGGATACAGCCGCAACTCCGCACACGTTCGCTCGCAAGTTGGAAATAGTTTATTGACTGGCGTCAAATGGGAAGTCATTGTCACTTGATATAATCTCCTAGGTTACCCAATACATTGCCAACATCATCGACGTAATTTCCGTTGCCCAAAATCTTGCCGTGTTGGTCATTTCTGAGGCCAAGCTCACGTTTCATGCCCTCCAATGCTCTTCCCCATTCTCTCTTGCTTAAGTCTTCACCAAAAAACTGGTTCAATGATTTTCCAGTACCCTTGTTTAGGGTGTTTCCGCCGGTTTGCAGTGTCCTATTGCCACGAGCCATGAACTCTCCGGCGACTTCTCTTGCAGCCCTTTCGGCAGCTTCCTCCGAAAGCTCTTCGCCCGACTCCGTGAGTACCTTCCATTTGCAGCCGCATTTAGCGAGCCTCAACCCCCGTGCTGCGAATGCTGCAATGATGACATCTTCGGGCCCGGGCACGGCAACCGTGACGATGAATACGCCTGCATAGAAACCAGCTTCTCCAATTTCCAGAGTAGCATTGGCTGCACTCGAAACCCCTTCCAGAAACTGAACATTGCGCAATTTTATTTTCACCGCCAGATCATCAATTCCCGGCATGAAATCTTTTATGCCCATGTCGTCAAGGGTGATGTAAATCGTCGTGACGTGGACGTTTTGCGGCATGCAATAGTTCAATGGATTCAGATAGCTTCCGCGATCAGTTATGGTGACCGAATAGCTTCCGTCAGGATGTTCCTCTACCGTGTAATAGTATCTCCCAACTCTATAGCTATCGATTACGTCCAGTCCCCAAGGATCCGTCCCGCCGATTCCCATGTACCCTCTGTACAGGCTCGCACCATCGACATATTCGAGCGGATCCCTGCTCGTAAACTCTCCTGTCGTCGGATCGAAGTACCTGGCGCGTATCAACAACAGTGCAACATTCGGTGCAACTCTTTGCGTTTCAGACGGCCTGCGCCGCACGAAACGCGCACGCCGAACCTGCTCGAAAGCCGGTTCTGAATTTTCACACAGCTTGACCACTTTTTGAGAATTCTTTCCCGCGCGCGTAGGACGTTTTAAACATCGTCTATTGTAAAGCAACAGAAACGGCGGGGCTACAGAAGAACCCGACGCGGCGCATGAAAGAAAGCGGTGTGCGGTCAGCGAAGCTGACCGCACACCGCTCAAAGAGATTGCAGAAGAATCAGTCGTTTGACGGATCGCCTGACGGCGAATCATCCGCTGCCGGCTTTCCGTTCGGCTTCGCGGGATGGGTCTTGCGATGCACTTCCTGCAACCGTTTGATGCTCACATGCGTGTAGATCTGCGTCGTGTTCAGACGGGCGTGGCCGAGGAACATCTGCAGCGAACGCAGATCGGCGCCGTTCTCCATCATCAGCGTTGCCGCTGTGTGACGGAGCAGATGACACGAACCGCGGTACGTGATCCCGATCGACGTCATGTAGCGTTTGACCAGGTTCGAAAGATAGGTCGGTCCGAGACGGTTTCCGTTTTTGGAAACGAACAGCGCGTTGTCACTCGACTTCGTGACCAGATCGGGGCGGATATCGAGCGTCCACTTTTCGATCCACGAGAGAGCCCGCGTTCCGACGGGAACGACGCGATCCTTCCCGCCTTTGCCGAGCCGGATCGTGACGATCCCGCGTTCGTAGTTGATGTCGTAGACATCGAGCGAGATCAACTCGCCGCAGCGGATGCCGGTTGAATAGAACGTCTCCATGATCGTCCGGTCGCGAAGACCGAGACGTGTGGTCACGTCCGGTTTGTTCAGAAGCGTTTCCATTTCCCCCGCCGTCAGCGTCGAGGTCGGCAGCCGGTCCTCGCTTTTGGGAAGCTCGATGTCACGCGCCGGATCGTGTTCGATAAAGGCCTGCGCCTTCATCCACACGAACCAGCGGCGAACCGGAATCAGATAGCTCGCCTGCGTGTCGAACTTCAGCGGCGCGCCGGTTTTCGGGTTGCGGTAATGGAACAGACTGCGACGATACGCGCCGACAAGACCGGAAGTGACTTCCGACATGCAGCCGAGGGCCCGTTCGTCGCACCAGGTTGTGAACCGTTCGAGTTTGAACCGCCAGCAGCTGATTGTCCGCTCGCTGCAGTTCCGCATTCTCATTGTCTGGAGAAACCGGTGAACCAGAAGTTTCGGTTCGGGAAGACTTGACATGATCATTGTAAAATCCTTTGGCTGAGTCAGCGCGCAGGACTCCGGAGGAGTTACCCGCGCGACGACGATAAAGTTGGATTCGCGCGCACATTGAGCGCGAACAGAAACGCGGGTAAAGGAACAGCCTGTCGCTGGCGCGACAGGCTGTTCATCAGTCAGAAGAAACGTGTTTGTTAAACACGTCATTAATTGGGGGGGCCTTGTTCCTAAACGGAACAAGTGATCGTTTTGCAGCTGAAATCAACGCAACGCATTGATGAATCTACAGTTAGCAACTTCGTCACAAACGATCGGTGCCCGATCTTTGTGTGATCGGGGTCGATCGTTTTGAGCTTTCAAGTGATCGTTTTACTTCTTTGAGGTGGGTCGTTTGCGTTCTGCCGGTCGCTGCAGCTTCGCTGGATCGACGAGCCCCGGCAGAAACGATTCACCGTCGCGGCCCTCGCCGTCGTAAAGCAGTTCGTACTCACGCTGGTTGCGTGTTCCCGTGTTGTACGGCAACACATACTCCAGTTCGATCAACCGTTTGAGCTGTCGGCGAAGTTGAAAGTCACCCCAGCCGAATGTCTCCCGCAGCTGACGCTGCGTGAAACGGATCAGGTTGCGGTGAACTTTCGACTGCCGTGATTCCCGGTTGACCAGGTTGTCAATCAGGATCAGCAGCTGCCGCGTCTGCGGGAGCAGATCGTCGAGCGATCCACCCATCACTTCGCTGATCAGCCGGTTGGCCAGTTCGACGTCATCGACTGTTGATTCAACGGCGAGGTCGCCGTTTCCGATCTCAACCAGCTTCCGCTGGTGCTGATGCAGCAGCGTGATCGAGGCGATCAGCGAAAGATACTTCGCGTTGTCGCGCCGCATCCGTGTCTGGTCGTGACGGAACGTCAGCTGATCGGCCCACGGCATGATCACCCGGAGCGGAGCAATTAAACGCTGCGCGTTTCGATGCAACGTCTTGATTTCATCACGGCTCCGCCCTTTGCCCGCGCGCAGGTAGCCGATCCTCTGGCGTGCGTGAATCTCCGCCGTCTGGTCGGGCGATTCGTTGACGCGCAGTGTGATGCCACGGTTTTGCAGTTCCGGATCGGGCCGTTCCGCCGTCGTGGTCAGAAACATCATCACCGGTCCTTCGACTTCGAACGTGTCGGTTGACTGACGTCCGCTGCCGTTGTTCCTGCCAACAGCGGCGATTGTCAGCCTGCCGTCGGATTGCAAGAGCTTGAGCGCGTACGACGCCTGCGAAACTCCCTCTTCTTCACTGATGGCAAGGATTTTGTGTTTCATATTTGTCCCGCCCATGTAGTAAAGCGACTGGCCGGTCATCGCCGAGTAACGGATCTGATCCTCGTCGGGAACGAACGCCAGCGCCGCATCCATCAGCGTTGTTTTACCTGCGGCCGAGCCGCTTTGAATCAGGATCGCCAGCGGGCTTTTGAGCCTGCGTGAAACGCAGGCCAGATAACAGACGAGCTTGTTCGTCTCTTCGCCTGCGAGGCCGCAGACGTCGAAATCTTCGAGAATGTTTTCGATCAGTTTCGGGTCTTTGAGAAACTTCATCGCGGCGCGCTGGTCAGCCACCGAAACCTCGACCTGTTTTTGAGATTGGGTGGCCGCTTCGATCCGCTGCTGTTGCAGCTCTTCGAGCGACAACAGCATCCGCCCGATATCCTGTTTGATCAGGTCGGTGTCAACAAACAGTTCCGTCGCGGTTGCTTTGATGAACGAGACTCTTGACCGTGCTTTGCAGAGATCAAACGTGTCGAGGTGAACGAGTTCATCGCGTGTCGCGAGGACGTTGACTTTGAGCTGCTGCGAGGAATGGTTCTTCTCCAGCCCGCGAACGCGGTAGTGACGGGTGCCGATCGAAAGGTGGACTTCGTCACCCTTCGTTTCGACCGTCACATCGGAAACCGGTTTTGTGTTTTTCGGTTTCGTGTTTTTCGTATCTTTCGTGGTTGTGACTTTCTTTGCACCGTTTTGAGCGCGTACGGGTAGCGCAGTTGTTTTGATCATCTTTGAATCCTTGAAGTTATCGGGCGTGAATTACCAACCGGGCCGCTCCGGTCGTTGCGCGTATTTGCCGATCGTCAGGCGCACTGTTTTGCGATGGAGAACCGCAAGTCGTGACACCGTTTTCGATAAATACCAATACGCGACAACTTCCCTCCGCTGTCAAGGATGAAAGCAGACTTTCTTTGTCGCGAAGCCGGGCCGCTCCGCGCCCTTTGTCAAGCTGTGCCGGTCGCCGGGACTTTGCGCACTGTAGACGTACGAGCCCCGCAGAACCCACCAGCAAAGATGACGCGATGTCACTCCACCTGCGCCTTCCGTGATCCGCCCAACCGCTGCGCGGGCGAACCACGGACGGCTCCGGCGAAGATGACATCTTCAGGTCAGGCTAAATCCAAAAACCCGGGCAGACAGGACAGGCTGTCGGGGCGTTACGCCGGGCGCGCGTGCGGAGTCGCTCCGTCGTTCCTCCTCCGCTTTGTCCTTCGACGCACCGGCTCCACTTGTCAGGTTCAGGCAAAGCATTGAAGGAGGGCTTGAGCTGAGGGAACTGGACCACTCTGACCGCTGCCGCGAGATTCAAAGCTTAAACTGCGGAACGGACTCCGGTTGTTCATGCGGGCTCTGCTCCGTCGTTCCTCCTCCGCAGCGCCGACGCGCATTCACTGCCCTGCGCCGCCGCCTTGCAATCGCGCTTGTCAGTTCCGCTCCCGGCTTACACTCGCTGAGGCTCGCGTTCGCGGTCGCTCTCCCGCTCAGAAAAAGGAACTGCGCCATCCATGGCTCCGTACTTCCGGCGCGATCCTCCACGATCGCCGCTCGGCCCCGCAGGGCGGGCTGAACGTCAGGCAAAGCCGCTGTTTTTTCTTTAGCCGCTTTCGTCAGTCAACACGAACCCTATCAATTCGCCCAACGCTTCCGGCCATCGGGCTGCCGACAGTGGAGAGTTTTCCTGTGAGGCAATTGCAAATTTTGTTGTTGAGTTCTTCGTTTGGCCAGCGCCCTTCCCTGGCCTCCGCTGGCGGGGCCTCTCGGGCCGTTGGGCTCGCTGCGCTCGTCCTGGCGACCGGGCATCGCTCCACCGCCTTGAACTTAAACCATTGCTGCACCGAAACAGATGCTGGATTCTGCGATGCAAAACACTGACACCGATTCAAGGGCGGCTCCGCTTCGTGCCCGCTCGCTGCGGACGCCATCCGGGCGCCACGGCCTGTCTTTAACGGATCGTCCATGATCCGCCTTGCCTGCGGCATTCAAACCGAACCCGACTGACCGCAAGCGAACATCAAACTGCAAGGCAATGGAGAGTCAGCTCGAAGGGCTGACCACTGCGTAACCCGCGCGGACCTTTGGGGCGGCATCGTGCCGCAAGTTTCGAAAACATCCTGTTTTCGATGTGTTCGGAAACTGGACCGTCAGTCACCGGCAGTGGAAAGTTCGGCGAAGCGCACTTCGTCAGGCCCGCTGGAAAACCGGAAGAGTGGTTCCGCAGCGAGCAACGCTTAAAAGGTTTTGACAACGCTTAATGCGCGGCGGTTTGAAAGGTGTAGCAATGTGTTATGAACCGGAATTGGCTCCGGACCCCTTATTCTTGCCGACCCCTTATTCTTGCCCAATGGCTTTAGGCAAAGGGGAATGCGAGTCGATTTTTTTCCGGTGAATCGAGGCGTAACGAATGCTCGCACCCAGTTCCTGAGTCTGTCCGCGTACTTTTTCCGCGTTCACTGTGAAACGGGGAAGAGGCCTTGGATGAATTCTCCAACAGTAAGTGACGATCTTAATATTTTTTCAACCTCTACGTGTTCAGCACACAACTCATCCGCAATGTCTGCGACTGCATGTTGTAAATCACTAACATCTCCAGTGTCCGAAACCAAATGAAGCGGATCAGATGGAATAAAATAATGATTAGGCCAAAGGAAATTGTCGCCCAACAGAGCTAAGACCTTTTCGCAGCCATCAAGATTGCTGCAATAGGGCTCCCAGCACTTCCGTGGGAAATTTCTGCGTGTCTTAATTTGCGTCTCGGCGTGATATCGAATGCCAGCAGCAACCGATTGAATCCTGAATGGCAAAGCACCATCGATCCAATCCAATATTTTGTAATGCAGCGGCAGATCACTCTTAGCTGTCTCGAATAACGGTTCCAAAACAACTCCTCTAACTGCAATTGAATCCACAATAAACTGAGAAAACTGCTTCAACAAGAAGGGCTCCTGCGACTCCAGACTTCAGGCCAGATCGAATGGTTTGCCTTCCTGTTTCCTGAGCGCCACGCCTCAGAAGTTGATGTACCGAGCCACGTAAGCCTCCGTTCCTTAGATTCCATCCACGAGAACGCAACATCTGCGCGATCTTACTTTGAATAGTAGTCTTGTCAGCGACATGCATTCCCCTGGCAACAGATGGAACCTCTAAGTGGGTAAATGTCAAGACTGAGGCCGCTCCACCTGCTGGACATGCCTGTCCGGCAATGCTGACATGTATTTCACCCATGCAATTCCACCAGCACTTTATGCCATCCAATGCTGCTTCATGGACCTGCTTGTCACGACTGAACTCATCCCGAGCTCCGACAACTCTCCATTCACCTGTGAAACTATAATACCCAGCTCTGTCGCAAGCGCTCTCGCAGCATGTGGTTGCTAGTCCGCCGCAATTTGTTGTTACTGACGGGTTGTCATACACCGAATACCAATTCCTATAACAACGACAACGGACGCGAGCCTTTCCGCTTGGGTCAGTATCACTGATCCCAAAGTACGCCCGATAGAGGCTCATGCCGTCGACATATTCCAGCGGATCCCTGCTCGTGAACTCACCTGTCATTGGATCGTAATACCTGGCGCGTATCAACAACAGTGCAACATTCGGTGCAACTCTTTGCGTTTCATACGGCCTGCGCCGCACGAAACGCGCACGCCGAACCTGCTCGAAAGCCGGTTCTGAATTTTCACACAGCTTGACCACTTTTTGAGAATTCTTTCCCGCGCGCGTAGGACGTTTTAAACATCGTCTATTGTAAAGCAACAGAAACGGCGGGGCTACAGAAGAACCCGACGCGGCGCATGAAAGAAAGCGGTGTGCGGTCAGCGAAGCTGACCGCACACCGCTCAAAGAGATTGCAGAAGAATCAGTCGTTTGACGGATCGCCTGACGGCGAATCATCCGCTGCCGGCTTTCCGTTCGGCTTCGCGGGATGCGTCTTGCGATGCACTTCCTGCAACCGTTTGATGCTCACATGCGTGTAGATCTGCGTCGTGTTGAGTCGCGCGTGGCCGAGGAACATCTGTAGCGACCGCAGGTCGGCGCCGTTCTCCATCATCAGCGTTGCCGCTGTGTGACGGAGCAGATGACACGAACCGCGGTACGTGATCCCGATCGACGTCATGTAATCCTTGACAATTTTCGACATGTGATTCGACCCCAGACGGTTGCCGTTCTTTGACACGAACAGCGCGTTGTCACTCGACTTCGTGACCAGATCGGGACGGATGTCGAGCGTCCACTTTTCGATCCACGAGAGCGCCCGCGTTCCGATCGGAACGACGCGGTCCTTCCCGCCTTTGCCGAGCCGGATCGTGACGATCTCACGCTCGTAGTTGATGTCGTAGACATCAAGCGCGATCAGTTCACCGCAGCGGATGCCGGTCGAGTAGAACGTTTCCATCATCGTCCGGTCGCGCAGACCGAGGCGTGTGGTCACGTCCGGTTTGTTCAGAAGCGTTTCGACTTCCTCCGCCGTGAGTGTAGAAGTCGGCAGACGGTCCTCGCTTTTGGGAAGCTCGACATCGCGGGCCGGATCGTGTTCGATGAAGGCCTGCGCCTTCATCCACACGAACCAGCGGCGGACCGGAATCAGATAACTCGCCTGCGTGTCGAACTTGAGCGGAGCGCCGGTCTTCGGATTGCGGTAGTGAAACAGAGAACGGCGGTACGCGCCGACATGTTCGGAGGAAACCTCCGACATGCAGCCGAGGGCCCGTTCGTCGCACCAGGTTGTGAACCGTTCGAGTTTGAACCGCCAGCAGCTGATTGTCCGCTCGCTGCAGTTTCGCATCCGCATCGTCTGCAGAAACTGATGAACCAGAATCTTTGTCTCCGGTAGTTCTTTCATCTTCATCGTAAAATCCTTTGGCTGAGTCAGCGCGCAGGACTCCGGAGGAGTTACCCGCGCGACGACGATAAAGTTGGATTCGCGCGCACATTGAGCGCGAACAGAAACGCGGGTAAAGGAACAGCCTGTCGCTGGCGCGACAGGCTGTTCATCAGTCAGAAGAAACGTGTTCGATGAACACGTGATTAATTGGGGGGCCTTGCTCCAAAACGGCCCGGGCTCACGGTTCGCATCGTGAATTGACGCAACCGGTTGCTGCGTTGTGATTTACATAAATCTGTCCGGAATCACGAGCGGCTTGCGGATGACTCGCGCCTGCTTCACGGTTTGTCCCGTTTGCCTCACGGTTTGTCGTTAGAGACAACCTGCTTTCGCTGTTTTGATGTTGCGCGGTTGTTGATGCGTCTGGTTTTCAGCTTTGACGGATCGATCAGCCCCGGCAGAAACGATTCACCGTCGCGTCCTTCGCCGTCGTAAAGCAGTTCGTACTCTTTGCCGTTACCGTGACCGGTCCGGTGAGCGAGAACGTATTCGAGTTCGATCAACCGTTTCAGGTGATGACGGATTTGATTGTCACTCCAGCCGAACGTTTCCCGCAGCTGACGCTGCGTGAAACGGATCAGGTTGCGGTGAACTTTCGACTGCCGTGATTCCCGGTTGACCAGGTTGTCAATCAGGATCAGCAACTGCCGCGTCTGCGGGAGCAGATCGTCGAGCGATCCGCCCATGACTTCGCTGATCAGCCGGTTGGCCAGTTCGACGTCATCGACTGTTGATTCAACGGCGAGGTCGCCGTTTCCGATCTCAACGATGTTTCGCTGGTGCTGATGCAGCAGCGTGATCGAGGCGATCAGTGACAGATACTTCGCGTTGTCGCGCCGCATCCGTGTCTGGTCGTGACGGAACGTCAGCTGATCGGCCCACGGCATGATCACCCGGAGCGGAGCAATTAAACGCTGCGCGTTTCGATGCAACGTCTTGATTTCATCACGGCTCCGCCCTTTGCCCGCGCGCAGGTAGCCGATCCTCTGGCGTGCGTGAATCTCCGCCGTCTGGTCGGGCGATTCGTTGACGCGCAGTGTGATGCCACGGTTTTGCAGTTCCGGATCGGGCCGTTCCGCCGTGGTCGTTAAAAACATCATCACCGGTCCTTCGACTTCGAACGTGTCGGTTGACTGACGTCCGCTGCCGTTGTTCCTGCCAACAGCGGCGATTGTCAGCCTGCCGTCGGATTGCAAGAGCTTGAGCGCGTACGACGCCTGCGAAACTCCCTCTTCTTCACTGATGGCAAGGATTTTGTGTTTCATATTTGTCCCGCCCATGTAGTAAAGCGACTGGCCGGTCATCGCCGAGTAACGGATCTGATCCTCGTCGGGAACGAACGCCAGCGCCGCATCCATCAGCGTTGTTTTACCTGCGGCCGAGCCGCTTTGAATCAGGATCGCCAGCGGGCTTTTGAGCCGGCGTGAAACGCAGGCGAGATAACAGACGAGCTTGTTCGTCTCTTCGCCTGCGAGGCCGCAGACGTCGAAGTCTTCGAGAATGTTTTCGATCAGTTTCGGATCTTTGAGAAACTTCATCGCGGCGCGCTGGTCAGCCACCGAAACCTCGACCGGTTTTTGAGATTGGGTGGCCGCTTCGATCCGCTGCTGTTGCAGCTCTTCGAGCGACAACAGCATCCGCCCGATATCCTGTTTGATCAGGTCGGTGTCAACAAACAGTTCCGTCGCGGTTGCTTTGATGAACGAGACTCTTGACCGTGCTTTGCAGAGATCAAACGTGTCGAGGTGAACGAGTTCATCGCGTGTCGCGAGGACGTTGACTTTGAGCTGCTGCGAGGAATGGTTCTTCTCCAGCCCGCGAACGCGGTAGTGACGGGTGCCGATCGAAAGGTGGACTTCGTCCCCCTTCGTTTCGACCGTCACATCGGAAACCGGTTTTGCGGTTGTCCGTTTCGTGTTTTTCGTATCTTTCGTGGTTGTGACTTTCTTTGCACCGTTTTGAGCGCGTACGGGTAGCGCAGTTGTTTTGATCATCTTTGAATCCTTGAAGTTATCGGGCGTGAATTACCAACCGGGCCGCTCCGGTCGTTGCGCGTATTTGCCGATCGTCAGGCGCACTGTTTTGCGATGGAGAACCGCAAGTCGTGACACCGTTTTCGATAAATACCAATACGCGACAACTTCCCTCCGCTGTCAAGGATGAAAGCAGACTTTCTTTGTCGCGAAGCCGGTCTGCTCCGCGCCCTTTGTCAAGCTGTGCCGGTCGCCGGGACTTTGCGCACTGTAGACGCACGAGCCCCGCCGGACCCACCAGCAAAGATGACGCGATGTCACTCCACCTGCGCCATCCGTGTTCGCCATCCGACTGCGCGGGCGAACCACGGACGGCTCCGGCGAAGATGACATCTTCAGGTCAGGCTAAATCCAAAAACCCGGGCAGACAGGACAGGCTGTCGGGGCGTTCCTCCGGGCGCGCGTGCGGAGTCGCTCCGTCGTTCCTCCTCCGCTTTGTCCTTCGACGCACCGGCTTCACTTGTCAGGTTCAGGCAAAGCATTGAAGGAGGGCTTGAGCTGAGGGAACTGGACCACTCTGACCGCTGCCGCGAGATTCAAAGCTTCAACTGCGGAACGGACTCCGGTTGTTCATGCGGGCTCTGCTCCGTCGTTCCTCCTCCGCAGCGCCGACGCGCATTCACTGCCCTGCGCCGCCGCCTTGCAATCGCGCTTGTCAGTTCCGCTCCCGGCTTACACTCGCTGAGGCTCGCGTTCGCGGTCGCTCTCCCGCTCAGAAAGCGGAACTACGCCTTCCAGTGGCTCCGTACTTCTCGTTGCGATCCTCCAAGATCGCCGCTCGGCCCCGCAGGGCGGACTGAACGTCAGGCAAGCCGCCGTTTTTTCTTTAGCTGTTCTGGTCAGTCAACACGAACCCCGTCAATCCGCCCTCCGCTTCCGGCCATCGGGCTGCCGATGATGGAACACTTTCACTGAGTCATATTCCGCAACGGTTTTTGAATTCTCCGTCAGGCCAGCGCCCTTCCCTGGCCTCCGCTGGCGGGACCTCTCGGGCCGTTGGGCTCGCTGCGCTCGTCCTTGCGACCGGGCGTCGCTCCACCGCCTTGAACTTAAATCGTTTGAACCACCGAACCAGATGCGAAACTCTGCCAATCAAAACACGCACCCGGATTCAAGGGCGGCTCCGCTTCGTGCCCGCTCGCTGCGGACGCCATCCGGGCGCCACGGCCTGTCTTTGACGGATCGTCCATGATCCGCCTTGCCTGCGGCATTCAAACCGGGCCCGACTGACCGCAAGCGAAAGGCAAACAGAAAAGCAATGGACAATCAGCTTGAATGGCAGACCGCTGCGTGACCCGCGCGTACCTTTGGGGCGGCGTCGTGCCGCAAGTTTCGCAAACATCCTGTTTGCGACTGCCTTCGGCAGTCTGAGCCCGAACGGCAGTAGAAAGCCTTGCGAAGCGCGAGCCGTCAAGGCCCGCTGGAGAATTTCCCCTGTGTTCCGCCGCGAATAACACCAAACGCTTCGGCAACGGTTAATGCGCGTCGGTTGTGTTGGAGAATCCAACAAAAAAACGCCGACCGCCCGTCAAAACCACAGCTAGCAGAAAGTTCTTAAGTCTGTCCACCGACGTTTTCACCTCTTGTTTTGTCCGCCAACGTTTTCCGTACCTTTCGTCTGCATGCCAAATAACACAGAAAAACTAACAAACAGGCAGTAAGCACGTACAAGCTGCGATTGACAAATCGAATCCTGTCTTTGACTGTTTGAACAGATTCAAGCTCTATCCAGTTGTCTAATTGCGTTGATGCAAATTGCCATCCATAGGTTCCAGCTATACGGTCGGTATCAGGCATGTTACCACCCAAAAGCTCAGGTCTAGTCGCGATAACGTCCTCATATTTCCAAGGTTGATACTCAAAAACGAAATTCCTAAAACACTGCTGCCATCCGTTCGCAAAACAATTGTTGAGGTGTCGAATATTGGTACCACCAGTGAGCAACTCACTTTTATGCCGAGCAACTATTTCGGACCATTCTGTTTCAGTCGGGTATGGAACAGAACCAAGTGCGTTGAAGTCAGTTACCAACACACCCTTTTGAAACAAATTCATCGTACCCAAAACAAATGAAAGTATCGCAAAGACCAAAAGGACTGTTCTGAGATTGAAACGCATTGAAATTCGCCCAATGGTTGTTACCGCCCAGTTGGGTCGTTTCCGGAACATACGACGCAATAAATGGTCTGCCAACCTGCGGTGTCATGATAGTCGTGAAAAGCCTCGGGTGAACTGCACAGGACACAATTGTTTGGATCTCGAAGTGTGTCCGTTGCATGGTGGAAAACGCTGTCCCTGTAAAAACCAAAGTCATAGCGAGTGCCCCCCGGCAAATTCCCACCTCCCTCTTCATAACCGGTAAGCTTGCAAGCCTCATCGAATTGGGCCGTTTTGCCATTTCTCCACGTGTGCCCGATGACCTCTGGCTGTGAGTCGTCACCACAAAAGCATTCTTCTTTCATTTCCGCTTGTCTTTGCAAGGCGGCTGCCAAAGAGGAGTAACAATCCGCATCTGCCATCGCAGTGAAAGCCTCTCTTCCCAACAAGCAACTTGTAACTCCAACGCATCCACGCAAATACTGCGAGTACTCCAATGAATCCGCTGTATACCAGCTGCCCTTCAAATATCTTGTGTAACCCTTTTCACGACAAAGCGCGCTCCAATATTCATCTGTAGGAATCCGAATTGCTCCACCAGGACAGGGCGTTTTGGTTTTCGTTTTTGCTAACTCGTCCCAAATGAAGCAGTCTCCAGCTTCAAAACCTGTCATCAACTTCGCACACTCAGGCGAAACCTTGATGATCTGCTTACCTTCTGGAGTAACGCCAACAGGTTCGCAAAGTCCAAACGGATCCACGGCGTTTGGCACGAAATACCCCCGATAGAGTGACATCCCGTCGACATATTCGAGCGGATCGCGGCTCGTGAACTCGCCTGTGAGGGGCTGGTAATACCTGGCGCGTATCAACAACAGTGCAACATTCGGTGCAACTCTTTGCGTTTCATACGGCCTGCGCCGAACGAAACGCGCACGCCGAACCTGCTCGAAAGCCGGTTCTGAATTTTCACACAGCTTGACCACTTTTTGAGAATTCTTTCCCGCGCGCGTAGGACGTTTTAAACATCGTCTATTGTAAAGCAACAGAAACGGCGGGGCTACAGAAGAACCCGACGCGGCGCATGAAAGAAAGCGGTGTGCGGTCAGCGAAGCTGACCGCACACCGCTCAAAGAGATTGCAGAAGAATCAGTCGTTTGACGGATCGCCTGATGGCGAATCATCCGCTGCCGGCTTTCCGTTCGGCTTCGCGGGATGGGTCTTGCGATGCACTTCCTGCAACCGTTTGATGCTCACATGCGTGTAGATCTGCGTCGTGTTCAGACGGGCGTGGCCGAGGAACATCTGCAGCGAACGCAGATCGGCGCCGTTCTCCATCATCAGCGTCGCCGCTGTGTGACGGAGCAGATGACACGAGCCGCGATACGTGATCCCGATCGACGTCATGTAATCCTTGACAATTTTCGACATGTGATTCGACCCCAGACGGTTGCCGTTCTTTGACACGAACAGCGCGTTGTCGCTCGACTTTGTAACAAGATCGGGGCGGATATCGAGCGTCCACTTCTCGATCCACGAGAGAGCCCGCGTTCCGATCGGAACGACGCGATCCTTCCCGCCTTTGCCGAGCCGGATCGTGACGATCCCGCGTTCGTAGTTGATGTCGTAGACATCGAGCGCGATCAACTCGCCGCAGCGGATGCCGGTTGAATAGAACGTCTCCATGATCGTCCGGTCGCGAAGACCGAGACGTGTTGTCACGTCCGGCTGGTTGAGAAGTGTTTCCATTTCCCCCGCCGTCAGCGTCGAGGTCGGCAGCCGGTCCTCGCTTTTGGGAAGCTCGACATCGCGGGCCGGATCGTGGTCGATAAAGGCCTGCGCCTTCATCCACACGAACCAGCGGCGGACCGGAATCAGGTAACTCGCCTGCGTGTCGAACTTCAGCGGCGCGCCGGTCTTCGGGTTGCGGTAATGGAACAGACTGCGACGATACGCGCCGACAAGACCGGAAGTGACTTCCGACATGCAGGTGATACTCCGCTCGTCGCACCAGGTTGTAAACCGGTGGAGTTTGAACCGCCAGCAGTTAATCGTCCGCTCGCTGCAGTTCCGCATTCTCATTGTCTGGAGAAACCGGTGAACCAGAAGTTTCGGTTCGGGAAGACTTGACATGATCATTTGAAAATCCTTTGGCTGAGTCAGCGCGCAGGACTCCACAAGGGTTACCCGCGCGACGACGATAAAGATGAGTTCGCGCATAACGACAGCGCGAACAGAAACGCGGGTAAAGGAACAGCCTGCCGCTGACGCGGCAGGCGGTTCGTCAGTCAGAGAAACGTGTTCGATGAACACGTGATTAATTGGGGGGCCTTGCTCCAAAACGGCCCGGGCTCACGGTTCGCATCGTGAATTGACGCAACCGGTTGCTGCGTTGTGATTTACATAAATCTGTCCGGAATCACGAGCGGCTTGCGGATGACTCGCGCCTGCTTCACGGTTTGTCCCGTTTGCCTCACGGTTTGTCGTTAGAGACAACCTGCTTTCGCTGTTTTGATGTTGCGCGGTTGTTGATGCGTCTGGTTTTCAGCTTTGACGGATCGATCAGCCCGGGTAGAAACGATTCACCGTCGCGTCCTTCGCCGTCGTAAAGCAGTTCGTACTCTTTGCCGTTACCGTGACCGGTCCGGTGAGTGAGAACGTATTCGAGTTCGATCAACCGTTTCAGGTGATGACGGATTTGATTGTCACTCCAGCCGAACGTTTCCCGCAGCTGACGCTGCGTGAAACGGATCAGGTTGCGGTGAACTTTCGACTGCCGTGATTCCCGGTTGACCAGGTTGTCAATCAGGATCAGCAGCTGCCGCGTCTGCGGGAGCAGATCGTCGAGCGATCCACCCATCACTTCGCTGATCAGCTTATTGGCGAGTTCAACGTCCTCGATTGTTGACTCGACTACGAGGTCGCCGCCGGTATCAACGATGTTTCGCTGGTGCTGATGCAGCAGCGTGATCGAGGCGATCAGTGACAGATACTTCGCGTTGTCGCGCCGCATCCGTGTCTGGTCGTGACGGAACGTCAGCTGATCGGCCCACGGCATGATCACCCGGAGCGGAGCAATTAAACGCTGCGCGTTTCGATGCAACGTCTTGATTTCATCACGGCTCCGCCCTTTGCCCGCGCGCAGGTAGCCGATCCTCTGGCGTGCGTGAATCTCCGCCGTCTGGTCGGGCGATTCGTTGACGCGGAGTGTGATGCCACGGTTTTGCAGTTCCGGATCGGGCCGTTCCGCCGTCGTGGTCAGAAACATCATCACCGGTCCTTCGACTTCGAACGTGTCGGTTGACTGACGTCCGCTGCCGTTGTTCCTGCCAACAGCGGCGATTGTCAGCCTGCCGTCGGATTGCAAGAGCTTGAGCGCGTACGACGCCTGCGAAACTCCCTCTTCTTCACTGATGGCAAGGATTTTGTGTTTCATATTTGTCCCGCCCATGTAGTAAAGCGACTGGCCGGTCATCGCCGAGTAACGGATCTGATCCTCGTCGGGAACGAACGCCAGCGCCGCATCCATCAGCGTTGTTTTACCTGCGGCCGAGCCGCTTTGAATCAGGATCGCCAGCGGGCTTTTGAGCCTGCGTGAAACGCAGGCCAGATAACAGACGAGCTTGTTCGTCTCTTCGCCTGCGAGGCCGCAGACGTCGAAGTCTTCGAGAATGTTTTCGATCAGTTTCGGATCTTTGAGAAACTTCATCGCGGCGCGCTGGTCAGCGACTGAAACCTCGACCGGTTTTTGAGATTGGGTGGCCGCTTCGATCCGCTGCTGTTGCAGCTCTTCGAGCGACAACAGCATCCGCCCGATATCCTGTTTGATCAGGTCGGTGTCAACAAACAGTTCCGTCGCGGTTGCTTTGATGAACGAGACTCTTGACCGTGCTTTGCAGAGATCAAACGTGTCGAGGTGAACGAGTTCATCGCGTGTCGCGAGGACGTTGACTTTGAGCTGCTGCGAGGAATGGTTCTTCTCCAGCCCGCGAATTCTGTACCGGCGTGTTCCGATCGAGAGGTGGACTTCGTCACCCTTCGTTTCGACCGTCACATCGGAAACCGGTTTCTTTTTCGGGGTAATATTCTTTGCGGTTGTCCGTTTCGTGTTATTCGTTTCTTTCGTGGTTGTGACTTTCTTTGCACCGTTTTGAGCGCGTACGGGTAGCGCAGTTGTTTTGATCATCTTTGAATCCTTGAAGTTATCGGGCGTGAATTACCAACCGGGCCGCTCCGGTCGTTGCGCGTATTTGCTGATCGTCAGGCGCACTGTTTTGCGATGGAGAACCGCAAGTCGTGACACCGTTTTCGATAAATACCAATACGCGACAACTTCCCTCCGCTGTCAAGGATGAAAGCGGATTTTCTTTGTCGCGAAGCCGGTCTGCTCCGCGCCCTTTGTCAAGCTGTGCCGGTCGCCGGGACTTTGCGCACTGCAAACGTACGAGCCCCCGCCGGACCCACCCGCAAAGATGACGCGATGTCACTCCACCTGCGCCTTCCGTGATCCGCCCAACCGCTGCGCGGGCGAACCACGGACGGCTCCGGCGAAGATGACATCTTAAGGTCAGGCTAAATCCAAAACCCCGGGCTGAGAGACTGTCGGGGCGTTACGCCGGGCGCGCGTGCGGAGTCGCTCCGTCGTTCCTCCTCCGCTTTGTCCTTCGACGCACCGGCTTCACTTGTCAGGTTCAGGCAAAGCATTGAAGGAGGGCTTGAGCTGGAGGGAGCCAGGCCATGCTGACCGCTGCCGCGAGATTCAAAGCTTCAACTGCGGAACGGACTCCGGTTGTTCATGCGGACTCTGCTCCGTCGTTCCTCCTCCGCAGCGCCGACGCGCATTCACTGCCCTGCGCCGCCGCCTTGCAATCGCGCTTGTCAGTTCCGCTCCCGGCTTACACTCGCTGAGGCTCGCGTTCGCGGTCGCTCTCCCGCTCAGAAAAAGGAATTCGGCCTTCCAGTGGCCTCATGCTATTTGGTTGCGATCCTCCAAGATCGCCGCTCGGCCCCGCAGGGCGGGCTGAATGTCAGGCAAAGCCGCTACTTTTTTCTTTAGCCGCGCTGGTCAGTCACATCCAACCGAATCAATCCGCCCTCCGCTTCCGGCCATCGGGCTGCCGATGCTGGAACGCTTTCAGGTTGTTTGTCCGCAACGTGTTTTCAAACTCCCCGTTTGACAAGCGCCCTTCCCTGGCCTCCGCTGGCGGGACCTCTCGGGCCGCAGGTTCGCTAACGCGAATCCTTGCTCGCGGACGCCGCTCCACCGCCTTGAACTTAATCCGTTGCAGCGCCTGAACAACTGCTGAACTCTACCGCACCCAAGCGCCTTCCCTGATTCAAGGGCGGCTCCGCTTCGTGTCCGCTCGCTGCGGATGCCATCCGGGCACCTGCGGCCTGTCTTTGACGGATCGTCCATGATCCGCCTTGCCTGCGGCATTCAAACCGGGCCCGACTGACCGCAAGCGTTGGTCAATCCGAACGGCAATGGTCAATCAGCTTGAAGGGCTGGCCGCTGCGTAACCCGCGCATGCCTTTGGGGCGGCATCGTGCCGCAAGTTTCGCAAACATCCTGTTTGCGACTGCCTTCGACTGCCTTCGGCAGCCTGCGCCCGAACTGCCGGTTGCCGGCAGTGGAGAGTTCCGCGAAGCGCCAGCCGCCAGGTCCGCTGGAAAATCTGCCCGGTGTTCCGCCGTGTTGAACACTTAATCACTTCGGCAACGGTTAATGCGCGGCGGTTTTTTTCGTGTAAGCTGAACGATTGGATCGAGTCGTCTCCCCGAAATTAATCATGAGCCACATTTTGCAGCCCTGGCAACTCCTGTTATGGATCCTGGCCGGATGGCTCAACCAGCAGCAACTCGAAGCAAACGGGTATCTCAAAACTGAGAACAAAATTCTCCGCGGGATACTCGGAAAGAAACGAATCCTGTTGTCTGACAACCAGCGACGACGGCTCGCCGTCAAAGCGAAAATCCCCGGACGCAAACGACTCAAAGAGATCTGCACTCTGTTCAGTCCCGATACGATTCTCCGATGGCACCGGAAACTCGTCGCACAGAAATGGGACTATTCCGACCGCCCCCGGAAAAACGGGCGGCCGGAAACCGAACCGGAGGTCGTTGCACTGATCCTGAAACTCGCAAAAGAGAATCCCGCGTGGGGTTACGACCGGATCTCCGGCGCACTCGACAACCTCGGTCACAAAGTTTCTGATCAAACCGTCGGAAACGTCCTCAAGAAGCACGGAATCGAACCCGCCCCCGATCGTCGAAATGGAATGTCGTGGGCGATGTTTCTAAAAGCGCACTGGGAAACGCTCGCAGCGATCGATTTCACAAACGTCGAAGTCCGGACACCGCGAGGACTCGTCACCGTCAGCCTGCTCTTTGCAATGGAACTCAAAACACGAAGAGTGCATTTCGCCGGTTGCACGACCAACAGCGACGGCGGCCAGTCGATGAGACGGATGGCCAAAAATATGACCGATTGCGAGGACGGGTTTCTCAACGGGAAAACACATCTGATCATGGACCGCGACACAAGGTTCAGCAAAGCGTTCCGGAAGATTCTCGCCGATGAAGGAATCGAGTCCGTTCGGCTGCCGCCTCGCTCGCCGAACCTGAACGCTTTTATCGAACGCTTCATGAGAAGTTTGAAAGAGGAATCTCTTGACCGGATGATCTTTTTCGGCGAGCCGTCCCTGCGAAACACCGTGAACCAGTATCTGATTCACTATCACGAGGAACGAAACCATCAGGGACTCGATAACCGGTTGATCATTCCGCTGGAAACTCCACCCGACACTTCCGCACCGGTCGAAACCACCGAACGCCTCGGCGGAATTCTAAGATCCTATCGACGCGCTGCCTGAAAACCACGTCGAGCAACCGCTGAAACCATGAGGCTCTTCCCGTTCGATGCTGCGCATCGAACTGCACCGAAACGATATCCGGACCCGATCAGCAGCGATTCGACCGAAATCCCGACTCCGGAGGAACACTCTGACACGGATTTTAACGGAAAAAATGTTCGGATGAGTTTTTTGACCCTACGCCGTTGAATTCAGAAATCGACGACAGTGCCATTCGTGCATGACACCTTTGTTTGCCCCAAGTCTGGCCGCGTACGTTGCCAATAAATCTACGACTAGTACTTAACCTGTATGCCAACATCACGCAGTTTGGTTATTGTAGCTTGCGATAAATCCAGCCCAGTGACATCAATGTATGAAAGTTCTGAAATGCTCGTCAAGTTTTCTATGACAGCCTCATCTGAAATATTGCAATCAAAAACGTGGAGTCGGCGCAAATGAGGTATTCTTGCTACTACCTTAAAAACGTCATCGTCAATTCCTGTCCTGCCTAGGCAAAGATCATACATTCCTGGATGGTTAGCAAAAGCAGCCAAGGCAAGATTGTTGATGTTCAGATTTCTACTCAGGTCGAGAACTTGCAGTGTCTTCAATTTTGCGATTGCTAAAGTCGTACTCTCCTCCAATGGTGTGCCTGCAACACACAAAACCCTGATTTTTGAATCAAAAAGTGCTTCGAGCCCCCGCCCCTGCACGGAAGTGTCTTGCAAATAGAGTTTTTCAAGCTCCGAAGTTGATTCAAGATACCGAAATACCTGGTCGTCGATTTTCGGATTTCGAGAAACGTCTAAGATTTCCAATTTGCGACAAGCAGAAATTGTTCGGATTGAGCTGGGCGTCAGTTGACAGTTGGATGCATAAATGGCGTGAAGCGAATCCAAGTTAAGACCGGCAAAAAACTCATCACCAATTTGAGTATCATGCAATTCAAGTCTTTTTAGTTTTGAGAATCGGGAAATTTTCTCCGATGAGTTCGACGATATTTGTGTGTTACCTAAATCCAGTATCTCAAGATTGCAAAATGCGGAAAGAAGTAGTAGGTCATCGTTGCAAAAATTGCGATCCCTAATTGATACGGAACTTACGGTTGAAGGATCCCCAATTGTTTTCGGACAAAAATCTGAGATCCTGGTTATTTCTAGATCAAGCCTCCCATTGGTTATCTCAGCGCGAACAGAGTCGGGCAAATTGGACTTCTCATCATTGCAACCTAAAAGAACTGCAAATAGGACTGCGTACAGTCCGAGCATAGTCCATTTCAGATTCGTTAACATGGCTTCCAGCTACTCACCAGTCCCTGCCCTACCGCACGATTTAAGACCGGTTCCAAATCAGGAATAATGTTAATTGGCCAACGGCAACTGGGCCCGCAGAGTTTTCGCGGAAATCCGTTGCCTGTCACTTTGCCGTTGGGAGTTAGTAACTGTGAATAGCTTACCCTCCGGCTTGTTGCGATCCTACCTATGATTGTGTCAGGACACGTAACATCATTAGGTTTCATCACGATGTCCATATCCCAAGTGATGACAAGTGACGTAAGTACGGGAGGGCCAAATGGTGCTACGCACGCACATATATTGGGCAATGCCGGATCCTTGAAACAGTTGCTTGCGCAACGGTAGCTAGCAGTAAAGTTTCCAGAATATTTGCATTCTTTAGTTCCGTCTCCCAGGGCTATTGGAGTTGGTGTCGTCGTCGCCAGATTTATTGGTGGTGCTGGCTGAAAATGTGAAAACTGGCAGTCACATGGTACGCTGGGCACATAGAGTGCATCGACCACTGGTTTGACAAACCAGTCAAATATTGTATCTCGACCATCTGGATCCATCCCCCCCGTCCCCATATACCCCCGATAGAGTGACATTCCATCGACATATTCCAGCGGATCCCTGCTCGTGAATTCGCCTGTCATCGGGTCGAAGTACCTGGCGCGTATCAACAACAGTGCAACATTCGGTGCAACTCTTTGCTTTCCAGACGGCCTGCGCCGCACGAAACGCGCACGCTGAACCTGCTCGAAAGCCGGTTCTGAATTTTCACACAGCTTGACCACTTTTTGAGATTTCTTTCCCGCGCGCGTAGGACGTTTGAACATCGTTCATTGTAGTTGATCGGGCGGAGCAGAAAGTGTTCGGGAACGCGGATCGGAGAAGGTTGGCGCATAAAAAAACGGCCCGAAGGACAGAGTCCTCCAAGCCGTCAAACCGACCGGGCTACCCGCATAACCCGGTCTGTGTTTTCAATTTGAATTGGGGCCCCTTGTCCTTAAACGCTCCGGGTGATCGTTTTGAAGCGGTTTTCGTTGCAAGTCACTGGTCTGACAACCGTTCCGCGTTTTTGCTCAAGTGATCGGTGGCCGATCTTTGTGCGATCGGGGTCGATCGTTTTGCCGTTTCAAGCGATCGGTTTAACCAGTTTGACAACTTCCAAAAATTGGGGCCCCTTGTTCCAAAACGAGCAAAGCGTGCGGTTCGACCCGTGATTAGACGCAAGTCATGTTTTCACCATGACTTGCAACACCGGACTTAAACGTGCGGTCGGGGTCCGAAAGGTGTGCGGTGCTGTGCGGTTCGCTCATTCTGCCGTGCGGTTTGTCGTTAACCTCGACGCGGATTGCCGCGTTTACCAAACTCAGCCCGGTTTTCAGTGGAACCGCCGCCGTAACCGAGCTCCAGAAGCATTTCGCAAAGGTTCGCCATGTCTGCTTTTGCGACCGCCTGATTGATCCGCCAGCGTTCGGCTGCCAGTTTTGCGAAGTTGTTGCGAGACCGGATGTGAAAGAAATTGATCCGGTCGGTATGGCCGAACTTCTCGTTGGTCGTGTAGGCTTTGATCAGGATGATCAGCTTGCCGATCAGATGGTTGTTGGAAAGGTTGCTGATCCGGTAGACACGGTTGCCCGAGGTAAAAACCGCACGGTCGCTGTCGATCATTTCCAGTGACGGTGAATCATCGGATTTCGGAACGAGGGTAGCTGACTTGGTCATGGTTTGCTTTCGTAAAGAAGGTGAGCCTGACTGCAGTCGGACGCGCCGGCAGCGCAAACTGCCGGTGCGTCTTTTCTGAAATCAGAGGGAATGAGTGACCGGAACGCTCCGGTCTTTGCGTGTCCTTTGCTTCACGTCAGGTTCATCGTTTTGTAGATTGATGATGTTCTGACAGTGATGCGTTTTCTATAAACACAAGGACGCAGCAAATTCCCTCCGCTGTCTACGGGAATCGAACTCTTTTTTTGAAGCCGCGCCCGGCGGAATCGCACTTTTTGTGAAGCTGTACCGGTCGCCGGGACTTTGCGCACTGCAGACTCACGGGCCCCGCAGAACCCACCCGCAAAGATGACGCGATGTCACTCCACCTGCGCCATCCGTGATCCGCCCAACCGCTGCGCGGGCGAACCACGGACGGCTCCGGCGAAGATGACATCTTCAGGTCAGGCTAAATCCAAAACCCCGGGCAGAGAGACTGTCGGGGCGTTTCGCCGGGCGCGCGTGCGGAGTCGCTCCGTCGTCCCTCCTCCGCTTTGTCCTTCGACGCACCGGCTTCACTTGTCAGGTTCAGGCAAAGCATTGAAGGAGGGCTTGAGCTGAGGGAACTGGACCACTCTGACCGCTGCCGCGAGATTCAAAGCTTGAACTGCGGAACGGACTCCGGTTGTTCATGCGGACTTGCTTGTTCGTCCCTCACCGCGCGGCGTCTGATCGCATTCACTGCCCTGCGCCGCCGCCTTGCAATCGCGCTTGTCAGTTCCGCTCCCGGCTTACACTCGCTTGAGCTCGCGTTCGCGGTCGCTCTCCCGCTCAGAAAAAGGAACTCCGCCATCCATGGCTCCGTACTTCTGGTTGCGAACCTCGTGTTCGCCGCTCGGCCCCGCAGGGCGGGCTGAACGTCAGGCAAGCCGCTGTTTTTCTTTTAGCCGCTCCGGTCAGGTAACGCTAACCGAATCAATCCGCCCTCCGCTTCCGGCCATCGGGCTGCCGATGATGGAAAGTCTTCACGTCAGGCAATTACTAATTCTGTTGTTGAGTTCTGCGTTTGGCAAGCGCCCTTCCCTGGCCTCCGCTGGCGGGGCCTCTCGGGCCGTTGGGCTCGCTGCGCTCGTCCTGGCGACCGGACGCCGCTCCACCGCCTTGAACTGAATCCGTTGCAACGCCTGAACCACTGCTGAACTCTACCGCACCCAAGCGCCTTCCCTGATTCAAGGGCGGCTCCGCTTCGTGTCCGCTCGCTGCGGACGCCATCCGGGCGCCACGGCCTGTCTTTGACGGATCGTCCATGATCCGCCTTGCCTGCGGCACTCAAACCGGGCCCGACTGACCGCAAGCGAACGTCAAACCGCAGGGCAATAGACAATCAGCTTGAAGGGCCGACCGCTGCGAAACCCGCGCGTACCTTTGGGGCGGCATCGTGCCGCAAGTTTCGCAAACATCCTGTTTGCGAATGGCTGCCCGGAAGGCCGGTCAGCTGCGGCAGTGGAAAGCTTTGCGAAACGCTGACCGTCACGTCCGCTGGAAAATCTGCCCGGTGTTCCGCCGTGTTGAACACTTAATCACTTCGGCAACGGTTAATGCGCGGCGGTTTTTTTCGTGTAAGCTGAACGATTTGATCGAGTCGTCTCCCCGAAATTAATCATGAGCCACATTTTGCAGCCCTGGCAACTCCTGTTATGGATCCTGGCCGGATGGCTCAACCAGCAGCAACTCGAAGCAAACGGGTATCTCAAAACTGAGAACAAAATTCTCCGCGGGATAATCGGAAAGAAACGAATCCTGTTGTCTGACAACCAGCGACGACGGCTCGCCGTCAAAGCGAAAATCCCCGGACGCAAACGACTCAAAGAGATCGGCACTCTGTTCAGTCCCGATACGATTCTCCGATGGCACCGGAAACTCGTCGCACAGAAATGGGACTATTCCGAACGCCCCCGGAAAAACGGGCGGCCGGAAACCGAACCGGAGGTCGTTGCACTGATCCTGAAGCTCGCAAAAGAGAATCCGGCGTGGGGTTACGATCGAATCGCCGGTGCCCTGGAAAACCTCGGTCACAAGATTTCAGATCAAACCATCGGAAACATCCTCAAGAAGCACGGAATCGAACCCGCCCCCGAGCGCCGCAACGGAATGTCGTGGGCGACGTTTCTAAAAGCGCATTGGGAAACTCTCGCGGCGATCGATTTTACAAACGTCGAAGTCCGGACAGCGCGAGGACTCGTCACCGTCAGTCTCCTCTTTGCAATCGAACTGAAAACACGACGAGTGCATTTCGCCGGATGCACGACCAACAGCGACGGCGGCCAGGCGATGAGACAGATGGCTAAAAATATGACCGATTGCGAGGACGGTTTTCTCAACGGAAAAACCCGTCTGATCATGGACCGTGATACCCGGTTTAGCGAAGCCTTCCGAAAGATTCTCGCCGATGAAGGAATCGAGTCCGTTCGGCTGCCGCCTCGCTCGCCCAACATGAACGCGTTTATGAACCGGATTTTACCGCTGGAAACCACCGGATGAGTTTTTTGACCCTACGGCCTTATTTATCTCGCCAAGCGAGGGCAGAAACTTAAATCATTCGCAAGGCAACGCAAGATTTTCAAAATCTTTCTCGCGTGTCAATAGACAACCTGCGCGATCAACTAATCATCTAGCCGCGACAGTGCCATTCTGGCTGCGACCCATTACTTTTCCCCAATGAATGCTGGCACCCAGTTCCTTGGTCGGTCCGCCGACGTTTTCACCTTTCTTCCTCATCCTGCACCTGTTTGCGGTTGATGAAAATGCTGTTGCTTTCCTTCTTTTTGACTCGAATCAGCACTGCCCCCCCTTCAAGTTTTTCGATACTGCATAAAGCGGCCTTGTTCCATTCTTGCTCTGAAACCAACACGGTTCTGAATGCTAAATCATTATCCTGAAACTTTTTTTCCGGCGACAACATATAAATAAATTCTTGGTTACCGCAGCGAATAACAATCATTCCTCCTGTGTATTTTTCGGTGACATAGCTAAACGCAAAAAAAAGATTGTCTGCATTACGTTGATTTACAACCGCTGCGTTTATCACAAAAGGAACAGGATCGATTCGCCGATCTTGAAGCATGTCAATGCCGCGTTGGGCTCTTGCTCGCAACGCATCATCTTCGGAACCTTCAAGTATCTTGCGCAATTGAAGAATTTCAGAATCATGCCCTCCTGAGCTTCCCGAAAAATCACAGCTTGTATTTAACGCAAGGCAAGCAGCCCAAGGCAGCAAAGACAAAAACAAATGATTTTTCCTTGCAAATGATTTATAACTCATGGTTTTCCTTACTTTAGCATGACCTCGTCAATACAAGCATCAATCGATTTAGCCGCGCTTTCTAAATCAGCGAACACGCCTGGGAAATTAGCTCCGAAATCTCCTTTAGAGCAACGATTCCAGCTGTCTTTGTCGGTTGGATCCGTTTCTTCCATTACCCAGTTCAGTCGCTCCCAAAATAGGCAGCAAGATTCTTGGCGGCATCTATCATGTGGCCATCGTATCCACACTGCCCAGCCTGAATGGCGACCAGAAGCAACTTGAATCCACTCAATATAGAGGTTGCTAATGTTAGGAATCGGAATACCAGCAATCTTTCCCATAAAATCAGGCAAGCTTTTGATTGGTCCACCAAGTCCAACTAATCCTCCCGCTTGATGAGCTACAGCAAGCGTTGCAGGGTGATGTACAGCTGAGACAATTCGCACTTCGATGTCTTCTATTTTTGCGTTCCCTCGGGGATCTCCTTCAATATCACAAATGTTTTCACACCCAAGCCCTTCCGGATCAACCCCGTTGATTCCGAAGTACCCCCGATAGAGTGACATCCCGTCCACATATTCGAGCGGATCCCTGCTCGTGAACTCGCCCGTCATCGGATCGTAGTATCTGGCGCGTATCAACAACAGTGCAACATTCGGTGCAACCGTTTGCTTTCCATACGGCCTGCACCGAACGAAACGCGCACGCCGAACTTGCTCGAAAGCCCGATCGGCATTTTCACACAGCTTGACCACTTTTTGAGATTTCTTTCCCGCGCGCGTAAGGCAGTTTGAACAATGTTCATTGTAGTTGATCGGGCGGAGCAGAAAGTGGACGGGAACGCGGATCAGAGAAGGTTGGCGCATAAAAAAACGACCGGTGGCCGAAGCCACCGAGCCGTCCAACCGACCGGGCTACCCGCATAACCCGGTTCAGTGTTTTGAATTTGAATCGGGGCCCCTTGTCTCTAATCGCCCCGGGTGATCGTTTTGAAGCGGTTTTTGTCGCAAGTCACGTGTGTCACAACCGTTCCGCGTTTGCACTCAAGTGATCGGTGACCGATCTTTGTGTGATCGGAGCCGATCGTTTTGACGTTTCAAGTGATCGGTTTAACCAGTTTGACAACTTCCAAAATTGGGGCCCCTTGTTCCTAAACCGATTTGCCTCACGGTTCGATCGGTTTTTCGTTACAAACTGTTGCAACAGCAAGGTTTGTGAAAAGAAATCTGAAATCACGACCGGCCCGCAGACGGGTAACGACCGCTTCACGGTTCGTTCGTTATGCCTCACGGTTTGTCGTTAAGCTCGACGCGGGTTGCCACGCTTGCCAAACTCGGCCCTGTTTGCCGTCGAACCGCCGCCGTAACCGAGTTCCAGAAGCATCTCGCACAGGTTCGCCATGTCTGACTTTGCAACTGCCTGATTGATCCGCCAGCGTTCGCTGACGAGTTTTGCGAAGTTGTTGCGCGACCGGATGTGAAAGAAATTGATCCGGTCGGTATGGCCGAACTTCTCGTTGGTCGTGTAGGCTTTGATCAGGATGATCAGCTTGCCGATCAGATGATTGTTGGAAAGATTGCTGATCCGGTAGACACGGTTGCCCGAGGTGAAGACCGCGCGGTCGTTGTCGATCATTTCCAGTGACGGTGAATCATCGGATTTCGGAACGAGGGTGGCTGATTTGGTCATGGTTTTCTTTCTTTTTGAAAGTGAATCCGACTTCAGCCCGACGTGCCGGCAGCAGTCACTGCCGGTGCGTCTTTTCTGAAATCAGAGAGAATTGTCAACCGGAACGCTCCGGTCTTTGCGTGTCCTTTACATCAGGTTAGGTTCATCGTTTTGTAGATTGATGATGTCCCGGCAGTGATGCGTTTTTCTATAAACACAAGGACGCAGCAAATTCCCTCCGCTGTCTACGGGAATCGAACACTTTTTTTGAAGCCGCGCCCGGCGACAGGGCTCGTTTTGTGAAGCTGTACCGGTCGCCGGGACTTTGCGCACTGCAGACTCACGGGCCCCGCAGAACCCACCAGCAAAGATGACGCGATGTCACTCCACCTGCGCCATCCGTGATCCGCCCAACCGCTGCGCGGGCGAACCACGGACGGCTCCGGCGAAGATGACATCTTAAGGTCAGGCTAAATCCAAAAACCCGGGCAGACAGGACAGGCTGTCGGGGCGTTTCGCCGGGCGCGCGTGCGGAGTCGCTCCGTCGTTCCTCCTCCGCTTTGTCCTTCGACGCACCGGCTCCACTTGTCAGGTTCAGGCAAAGCATTGAAGGAGGGCTTGAGATCTTCGGACTGGACCACTCTGACCGCTGCCGCGAGATTCAAAGCTTAAACTGCGGAACGGACTCCGGTTGTTCATGCGGACTTGCTTGTTCGTCCCTCACCGCGCGGCGTCTGATCGCATTCACTGCCCTGCGCCGCCGCCTTGCAATCGCGCTTGTCAGTTCCGCTCCCGGCTTACACTCGCTGAGGCTCGTGTTCGCGGTCGCTCTCCCGCTCAGAAAAAGGAACTCCGCCATCCATGGCTCCGTACTTCCGGTTGCGAACCTCGTGTTCGCCGCTCGGCCCCGCAGGGCGGGCTGAACGTCAGGCAAGCCGCTCTTTTTTCTTTTAGCCGCTCTGGTCAGTCAACGCTAACCGAATCAATCCGCCCTCCGCTTCCGGCCACCGGGCTGGCGATGCTGGAACACTCCCGGATTGTTTTAGCGGTAACGTGTTCTTAAGTTCTTCGCCCGGCAAGCGCCCTTCCCTGGCCTCCGCTGGCGAGACCTCTCGGGCCGTCGGGCTCGCTGCGCTCGTCCTGGCTCGCGGACGCCGCTTCACCGCCTTGAACTTAAACCGTTGTTGTGTCCGAACCAGATGCGAAACACTACGAGTCAAAACACGGACCCGGATTCAAGGGCGGCTCCACTTCGTGTCCGCTCACTGCGGATGACATCGTGTCACCACGGCCTGTCTTTGACGGATCGTCCATGATCCGCCTTGGCTGCGCCATTCAAACCGAACCCGACTGACCGCAAGCGATCCGCAAATCGAAAGGCCAATGGAGAGTCAGTTTGCAGGGCCGACCGCTGCGTAACCCGCGCGTACCAGTGGGGCGGCATCGTGCCGCAAGTTTCGCGAACATCCTGTTCGCGACTGCCTTCGGCAGCCGGGACATTAACGCAGTAGAAAGTTCTGCGAAGCGCACACCGCCATGTCCGCTGGAGAATCTACCCGGTGTTCCGCCGCGTAGAACATTTTCCGGCTTCGGCAACGGTTAATGCGCGTCGGTTTGCCGATGCAATAAACCAATTCCGGTGCTAGCGACTACAGGTTGTGATCAGTGCGGACCACATGTCGCTGTGGTCCGCAATTGACCTGTACCAGGAATGTGTGTGTCCCCGTTTGATTCCGCAGCAAGTTTCGAAAACATCCTGTTTTCGAATGCCTTCGGCAGCCCGAACTGCAACCACCGGCAGTTGAGAGTCCTGCGAAACGCACACCGTCTCGTCCGCTGGAGAATCCGGGAAGTGTTCCGCCGCGAGGAACACTTAATCACTTCGACAACGGTGAATGCGCGGCGGTTTGAAAGGTGCATCGATGTGTTAAACCCGATTAACGGGACCCGTCCCCCACAAGAACCCTGGTTGTCGTTGATTCTGTGCCAATAAGCCAAACCTCTGTAATTGTTTTTGCCCCATCACCGAATGCAAATTGAATTGAAAATGTTGTGTGAAAATAAAGTTGCGACCCCTCGGTATAAAAAAGATCGGCACCAATTTCAACCTCATCGCCGTTCGCGAACCGAACACCAACGCCACTCACGAGGTTAGCTTGTTTTCCTATCCAGTCGATACCAATCACTTTTGATCGGCCCTTGCCGCGATCCATGAGGAGCGCATCCGCGATCACAGGACTCTTCACTGACTTAATCGTTGACTTACGTAGCACTGACACGATCTCTTGCGCCCGGTCAATCGAATCAGTTCCATTTTTGACATTTTCGATAGTCTCATGTATTGCGGACTTGAACTGATAATCGCGATGAATCCGCAACGCTAATCCCAAGCATATTCCTACCGTAACGACCGCAATTAACATCGAGGTCAAACTGAATCTCAATCTCGTTTGTCTTTGATTCAAACTGTTTTCACTCTGAATCAATTTATAACCCCGCATTATTGCTGGAGCGAGCGCAATCAAAGGCCTGTTTTGCCATTTGCAAACAATCCGAGAGATTTTCCTGGAGGTATTCGCCCGCCTTTCCAGGTTCAACTGTCGTGCTAATCTCTTGAGAACAATTGAACCAATAGGTGTGCTCTTCAAAAGAGTTCGACCAGTAGCCGTTCTTGCAACATTCCCCCTCAACTTTCACCCAGAGGTTCATATCAATATCCGTGCGGTTCCGAATTTTGTTCAGCCACGACAAAGCCTCTCCAGCGTCACTTGCTCCCGGAGATTGCGTGCCAGCAATGTTATCAACTGCACCAATACCTCCGTTGACGCTTGTAAGTGAAATAATGCGAACCCATAAATCCAAAGTGCCAATCAGATCGTTATCCCGAGGATGACCGCCGAAAGTGGCACCCAAATATGCGATTCCAGTTGCTCGGACATTGCTTTTTTGCCCAACATTGCAAACGCCAGAACCTCGACAGGGTTCTTTGTACACTTGCACAACGGTCCATCCTTCGCTTTTTGCCTTTGCCTTACAAGCGTCAGCTACGGTCTTACCAGCAATTGCTTTTACGTTTTCGTTCCAAGTCTGCATGCCTGAGCCACCAAAGAGCCCCCCGTATGGACGATTACCCTTAAACGAACAACAATACTGATCACACGCGAGCCCTGAAGGATCTACTCTTTCATGCCCCATGTACCCCCGATAGAGGGACATCCCATCCACATACTCCAACGGATCGCGGCTGGTGAACTCGCCTGTGAGCGGATCGTAGTATCTGGCGCGTATCAACAACAGTGCAACATTCGGTGCAACCGTTTGCTTTCCAGACGGCCTGCGCCGCACGAAACGCGCACGCTGAACCTGCTCGAAAGCCCGATCGGCATTTTCACACAGCTTGACCACTTTTTGAGATTTCTTTCCCGCGCGCGTAAGGCAGTTTGAACAATGTTCATTGTAGTTGATCGGGCGGAGCAGAAAGTGTTCGGGAACGCGGATCGGAGAAGGTTGGCGCATAAAAAAACGGCCCGAAGGACAGAGTCCTCCAAGCCGTCCAACCGACCGGGCTACCCGCATAACCCGGTTCAGTGTTTTGAATTTGAATCGGGGCCCCTTGTCTCTAATCGCCCCGGGTGATCGTTTTGAAGCGGTTTTTGTCGCAAGTCACGTGTGTCACAACTGTTCCGCGTTTGCACTCAAGTGATCGGTGACCGATCTTTGTGTGATCGGAGCCGATCGTTTTGACGTTTCAAGTGATCGGTTTAACCAGTTTGACAACTTCCAAAATTGGGGCCCCTTGTTCCTAAACCGGTTTGCCTCACGGTTCGATCGGTTTTTCGTTACAAACTGTTGCAACAGCAAGGTTTGTGAAAAGAAATCTGAAATCACGACCGGCCCGCAGATGGGTAACGTCTGCCTAACGGTTCGACCGTTTTGCCTCGCGGTTTGTCGTTAAGCTCGACGCGGGTTGCCACGCTTGCCAAACTCGGCCCTGTTTGCCGTCGAACCGCCGCCGTAACCGAGTTCCAGAAGCATCTCGCACAGGTTCGCCATGTCTGACTTTGCAACTGCCTGATTGATCCGCCAGCGTTCGCTGACGAGTTTTGCGAAGTTGTTGCGAGACCGGATGTGAAAGAAATTGATCCGGTCGGTATGGCCGAACTTCTCGTTGGTCGTGTAGGCTTTGATCAGGATGATCAGCTTGCCGATCAGATGGTTGTTGGAAAGGTTGCTGATCCGGTAGACACGGTTGCCCGAGGTGAAGACCGCGCGGTCGTTGTCGATCATTTCCAGTGACGGTGAATCATCGGATTTCGGAACGAGGGTGGCTGATTTGGTCATGGTTTTCTTTCTTTTTGAAAGTGAATCCGACTTCAGCCCGACGTGCCGGCAGCAGTCACTGCCGGTGCGTCTTTTCTGAAATCAGAGAGAATTGTCAACCGGAACGCTCCGGTCTTTGCGTGTCCTTTACATCAGGTTAGGTTCATCGTTTTGTAGATTGATGATGTCCCGGCAGTGATGCGTTTTTCTATAAACACAAGGACGCAGCAAATTCCCTCCGCTGTCTACAGGAATCGAGTTCTTTTTTTGCTGTGACGCTCAGCGAAAGGGCTCGTTTTGTTAAACTGTGCCGGTGGCCGGGACTTTGCGCACTGCAAACGTACGAGCCCCGCAGAACCCACCAGCAAAGATGACGCGATGTCACTCCACCTGCGCCATCCGTGATCCGCCCAACCGCTGCGCGGGCGAACCACGGACGGCTCCGGCGAAGATGACATCTTCAGGTCAGGCTAAATCCAAAAACCCGGGCAGACAGGACAGGCTGTCGGGGCGTTCCTCCGGGCGCGCGTGCGGAGTCGCTCCGTCGTTCCTCCTCCGCTTTGTCCTTCGACGCACCGGCTTCACTTGTCAGGTTCAGGCAAAGCATTGAAGGAGGGCTTGAGCTGAGGGAACTGGACCACTCTGACCGCTGCCGCGAGATTCAAAGCTTAAACTGCGGAACGGACTCCGGTTGTTCATGCGGGCTCTGCTCCGTCGTTCCTCCTCCGCAGCGCCGACGCGCATTCACTGCCCTGCGCCGCCGCCTTGCAATCGCGCTTGTCAGTTCCGCTCCCGGCTTACACTCGCTTGAGCTCGTGTTCGCGGTCGCTCTCCCGCTCAGAAAAAGGAACTCCGCCATCCATGGCTCCGTACTTCCGGCGCGATCCTCCACGATCGCCGCTCGGCCCCGCAGGGCGGGCTGAATGTCAGGCAAGCCGCTGTTGTTTCTTTTAGCTGCTCCGGTAGTCACAACCATCCGAATCAATCCGCCCAACGCTTCCGGCCATCGGGCTGCCGATGCTGGAACGCTTTCAGGTTGTTTGTCCGCAACGTGTTTTCAAACTCCCCGTTTGACAAGCGCCCTTCCCTGGCCTCCGCTGGCGGGGCCTTGCGGGCCGCAGGTTCGCTAACGCGAATCCTTGCTCGCGGACGCCGCTCCACCGCCTTGAACTGAATCCGTTGCAACGCCTGAACAACTGCTGAACTTCACCGCACCAAAGCGCCTTCCCTGATTCAAGGGCGGCTCCGCTTCGTGTCCGCTTGCTGCGGACGTCATCCGGGCGCCTGCGGCCTGTCTTTGACGGATCGTCCATGATCCGCCTTGCCTGCGGCATTCAAACCGAACCCGACTGACCGCAAGCGTTGGTCAAAACCGCACGCAATGGCCAGCCAGCTCGAAAGGCTGACCACTGCTGAACCCGCGCGTACCTTTGGGGCGGCATCGTGCCGCAAGTTTCGAAAACATCCTGTTTTCGAAGGTGTGTCCCCGCAAGCGCAGTCAGCTGCGGAAGTGAAAAGCTTTGCGAAGCGCACACCGTCAGGTCCACTGGAGAATCCACCCAGTGTTCCGCCGCGAATAACACTTTCCCGCTTCGGCAATGGTGAATGCGCGTCGATTTTTCTCAGTGAATCAAGGTGCAATGAATGCTGGCACTCAGTCCCTAAGTCTGCCCGCCAACGTTTCCAGATTCGGGCAATCTGACACATGCGTTTGATGCGGAGACAGATCGTCCAAACCAACAACAGTGTTTAAGGCAATACATTCGTCAACCTCGAAATCAGAAAGGCTCGGAACATCTTTGAGAACAATTGTTTTTAACTGGGAACAGCTTGAAATCCGGACCCCCTTCAACTTTCGGGCACAAGCGATTTCTATAAAAGCAATCTCTGAACATCGTTCAATCTCCAAACTCGAAAGACCAGATGAGAGTTCTATACACTTCACTGTTTGGAGTTTTCCGTTCTCAAACAATGCAATCCTCTCAAGGCAGGGAAAGAGGGAACCGTCAAATTCATCAATGCCGCAATTGATTATCATGAGATGCTTTATCTCTGAAGTGGCTAAAGAATCGAGCTCGGTGATGTTTTCACAATCAATAATTGTGAGCTTCTCCAGTGAAGCAATTCTGAAAAGACACTCAATATTCCCAGACCGGATTAACGGGGAATTCTCAATTGTTAAACTCTTCAAATCCTTTATTTCAAACAGGCTTGATAAATCTGTCAAACAAGGAGAGTTAAGGGCCAGCCCTCGAAGCCCCTTAATTCGGTGCAGTTCCATGCATTCAACGCGGTCGATATCGCCTTTTACAATCAGTTTTTCTATCCGAACAAATGCCTGGTCTCCCCACAATTTCCGTGCGAACCAGGAGCCAGGAGATTTTGCACGTATATCATATTTGGAAAAGGTGTTTTCCCGAAATTGATGTCGGTATAACGCCCTCACCTCAAGCCCGTTGTCCCGCAACTTCTGCACTACGGCAAACTCAGTCCGAGTTTGTTGTGCAGAAAGCTCGACCCAAGCCAAAAACAGGCTCACTCCCAACACAACGAAGAGAAGCGAACTGATTCGAAACCGAAAGAGGCGTTTCAATTTCCATACCCGTATGTTGTGGATGGAAGTACTTTTTCGGGGAGATCGTCACAGTCAATCTCCAATTTGAAATGATGCATCTTTCGCTTCGGTAAATTATCGATTACTTGAAAGCCCGTATTGTCTTGCCCAAGATTCACTAAATTTTCAAAATCCTCTTCGAAAGATGCGCTAATGGTAACTGATCCACAGTCGTGCGGTTTGTCCATGTACTGGTCGGCATCAGGCCCGTTTTTGTAGTGATTCCTGTTTTCACATAATTGGTACGCCCAGTTGACTGCGGCATCGAGTGCCACAAGCGCCATATCGTAAGCGGCTTTGTCTATGCTCAAAATGTCATCGGTCGTCGGGAATCCTGGAATTCTATTCACTACCGGAATAAATTCACTTTCTCCGAAAGTACTCCCAACCCGTTCGGATGGGTTGACATACAGATCACTTGAAAAACAAGTCACCGCGCCCATGTAATAGGTGCCATTTCCGCTAAAAGCAAATCCCTCCTTTTCGCGATTTGCACCCCGAAACCACGTTGTAAACCTGCCTCCTTCTCCAAAAGTGCAATGCCCAAAGAAAAGGTTTATTTTACACTTTTCGTCAAATAAATCAGGCTCACACGCTTCTGCGGTCGGCAGGGGTATTCCGGCAAATGGCGATTCGCCTTCCTGTCTTAGGAGACCCAACGGATCCACCCGTCCCGGCACGAAGTACCCACGATAGAGTGACGCTCCATCGACATATTCCAGCGGATCCCTGCTCGTAAACTCGCCTGTCATCGGATCGAAATACCTGGCGCGTATCAACAACAGTGCAACATTCGGTGCAACTCTTTGCGTTTCATACGGCCTGCGCCGCACGAAACGCGCACGCCGAACCTGCTCGAAAGCCGGTTCTGAATTTTCACACAGCTTGACCACTTTTTGAGAATTCTTTCCCGCGCGCGTAGGACGTTTTAAACATCGTCTATTGTAAAGCAACAGAAACGGCGGGGCTACAGAAGAACCCGACGCGGCGCATGAAAGAAAGCGGTGTGCGGTCAGCGAAGCTGACCGCACACCGCTCAAAGAGATTGCAGAAGAATCAGTCGTTTGACGGATCGCCTGACGGCGAATCATCCGCTGCCGGCTTTCCGTTCGGCTTCGCGGGATGCGTCTTGCGATGCACTTCCTGCAACCGTTTGATGCTCACATGCGTGTAGATCTGCGTCGTGTTCAGACGGGCGTGGCCGAGGAACATCTGCAGCGAACGCAGATCGGCGCCGTTCTCCATCATCAGCGTCGCCGCTGTGTGACGGAGCAGATGACACGAGCCGCGATACGTGATCCCGATCGACGTCATGTAATCCTTGACAATTTTCGACATGTGATTCGACCCCAGACGGTTGCCGTTCTTTGACACGAACAGCGCGTTGTCGCTCGACTTTGTAACAAGATCGGGGCGGATATCGAGCGTCCACTTCTCGATCCACGAGAGAGCCCGCGTTCCGACGGGAACGACGCGATCCTTCCCGCCTTTGCCGAGCCGGATCGTGACGATCCCGCGTTCGTAGTTGATGTCGTAGACATCGAGCGAGATCAGTTCGCCGCAGCGGATGCCGGTTGAATAGAACGTCTCCATGATCGTCCGGTCGCGAAGACCGAGACGTGTTGTCACGTCCGGCTGGTTGAGAAGTGTTTCCATTTCCCCCGCCGTCAGCGTCGAGGTCGGCAGCCGGTCCTCGCTTTTGGGAAGCTCGATGTCACGCGCCGGATCGTGGTCGATAAAGGCCTGCGCCTTCATCCACACGAACCAGCGGCGGACCGGAATCAGGTAACTCGCCTGCGTGTCGAACTTCAGCGGCGCGCCGGTCTTCGGGTTGCGGTAATGGAACAGACTGCGACGATACGCGCCGACAAGACCGGAAGTGACTTCCGACATGCAGGTGATACTCCGTTCGTCGCACCAGGTTGTAAACCGGTGGAGTTTGAACCGCCAGCAGTTAATCGTCCGCTCGCTGCAGTTCCGCATCCGCATCGTCTGGAGAAACCGGTGAACCAGAAGTTTCGGTTCGGGAAGACTTGACATGATCATTGTAAAATCCTTTGGCTGTGTCAGCGCGCAGAACTTCACAGAAGTTACCCGCGCGACGACGATAAAGATGAGTTCGCGCATCACAAAGCGCGAACAGAAACACGGGTAAAGGAACAGCCTGTCGCTACGCGACAGGCGGTTCGTCAGTCAGAGAAACGTGTTTGTTAAACACGTTTTGCTATGAGTTTTATTTGGGGGGCCTTGTTCTTAAACGGACAAAGCGTGCGGTTCGACCCGTGATTAGACGCAAGTCATGTTTTCACCATGACTTGCGACACCGGACTCAAACGTGCGGTCGGGGTGCGAAAGCTGTGCGACAACCGTGCGGTTCGCTCGTTCTGCCGTGCGGTTTGTCGTTAAAGTCCACCGGAGTTCACTGTTTTGATTTTGATCTCCCGCTAATGTGCCGGGTTTTCAGCTTCGCCGGATCGATCAGCCCCGGCAGAAACGGTTTGCCGTCGCGGCCTTCACCGTCGTAAAGCAGTTTGTATTCCCTGCCGTTGCCGTGACCGGTCCGGTGAGCCAGAACATATTCCATTTCGATCAACCGTTTGAGATGTTTGCGCAGCTGCGCGTCACCCCAGCCGAACGTTTCCCGCAGCTGACGCTGCGTGAAACGGACAAGTTTTCGCGGAAGTTTCTGCGACCGTGATTCCTGATTAACAAGATTGTCAATCAGGATCAGCAGCTGCCGCGTCTGCGGGAGCAGATCGTCGAGCGATCCACCCATCACTTCGCTGATCAGCTTATTGGCGAGTTCAACGTCCTCGATTGTTGACTCGACTACGAGGTCGCCGCCGGTATCAACGATGTTTCGCTGATGCTGGTGCAGCAGCGTGATCGAGGCGATCAGTGACAGATACTTCGCGTTGTCGCGCCGCATCCGTGTCTGGTCGTGACGGAACGTCAGCTGATCGGCCCACGGCATGATCACCCGGAGCGGAGCAATTAAACGCTGCGCGTTTCGATGCAACGTCTTGATTTCATCACGGCTCCGCCCTTTGCCGGATCGCAGGTAGCCGATCCTCTGGCGTGCGTGAATCTCCGCCGTCTGGTCGGGCGATTCGTTGACGCGGAGTGTGATGCCACGGTTTTGCAGTTCCGGATCGGGCCGTTCCGCCGTCGTGGTCAGAAACATCATCACCGGTCCTTCGACTTCGAACGTGTCGGTCGACTGACGTCCGCTGCCGTTGTTCCTGCCGACGGCGGCGATCGTCAGCCTGCCGTCGCTTTGTAACAGCTTGAGCGCGTACGACGCCTGCGAAACTCCCTCTTCTTCACTGATGGCAAGGATTTTGTGTTTCATATTTGTCCCGCCCATGTAGTAAAGCGACTGGCCGGTCATCGCCGAGTAACGGATCTGATCCTCGTCGGGAACGAACGCCAGCGCCGCATCCATCAGCGTTGTTTTACCTGCGGCCGAGCCGCTTTGAATCAGGATCGCCAGCGGGCTTTTGAGCCTGCGTGAAACGCAGGCCAGATAACAGACGAGCTTGTTCGTCTCTTCGCCTGCGAGGCCGCAGACGTCGAAATCTTCGAGAATGTTTTCGATCAGTTTCGGATCTTTGAGAAACTTCATCGCGGCGCGCTGGTCAGCCACCGAAACCTCGACCGGTTTTTGAGATTGGGTGGCCGCTTCGATCCGCTGCTGTTGCAGCTCTTCGAGCGACAACAGCATCCGCCCGATATCCTGTTTGATCAGGTCGGTGTCAACAAACAGTTCCGTCGCGGTTGCTTTGATGAACGAGACTCTTGACCGTGCTTTGCAGAGATCAAACGTGTCGAGGTGAACGAGTTCATCGCGTGTAGCGAGGACGTTGACTTTGAGCTGCTGCGAGGAATGGTTCTTCTCCAGCCCGCGAACGCGGTAGTGACGGGTGCCGATCGAAAGGTGGACTTCGTCACCCTTCGTTTCGACCGTCACATCGGAAACCGGTTTTGTGTTTTTCGGTTTCGTGTTTTTCGTATCTTTCGTGGTTGTGACTTTCTTTGCACCGTTTTGAGCGCGTACGGGTAGCGCAGTTGTTTTGATCATCTTTGAATCCTTGAAGTTATCGGGCGTGAATTACCAACCGGGCCGCTCCGGTCGTTGCGCGTATTTGCTGATCGTCAGGCGCACTGTTTTGCGATGGAGAACCGCAAGTCGTGACACCGTTTTCGATAAATACCAATACGCGACAACTTCCCTCCGCTGTCAAGGATGAAAGCAGACTTTCTTTGTCGCGAAGCCGGGCCGCTCCGCGCTCTTTGTCAAGCTGTGCCGGTCGCCGGGACTTTGCGCACGGCAAACGTACGAGCCCCCGCCGGACCCACCAGCAAAGATGACGCGATGTCACTCCACCTGCGCCATCCGTGTTCGCCATCCGACTGCGCGGGCGAACCACGGACGGCTCCGGCGAAGATGACATCTTCAGGTCAGGCTAAATCCAAAACCCCGGGCTGAGAGACTGTCGGGGCGTTCCGCCGGGCGCGCGTGCGGAGTCGCTCCGTCGTTCCTCCTCCGCTTTGTCCTTCGACGCACCGGCTTCACTTGTCAGGTTCAGGCAAAGCATTGAAGGAGGGCTTGAGCTGAGGGAACTGGACCACTCTGACCGCTGCCGCGAGATTCAAAGCTTAAACTGCGGAACGGACTCCGGTTGTTCATGCGGGCTTGCTTGTTCGTCCCTCACCGCGCGGCGCCTGATCGCATTCACTGCCCTGCGCCGCCGCCTTGCAATCGCGCTTGTCAGTTCCGCTCCCGGCTTACACTCGCTTGAGCTCGCGTTCGCGGTCGCTCTCCCGCTCAGAAAAAGGAACTCCGCCATCCATGGCTCCGTACTTCTGGTTGCGAACCTCGTGTTCGCCGCTCGGCCCCGCAGGGCGGGCTGAACGTCAGGCAAGCCGCTGTTGTTTCTTTTAGCCGCTCCGGACAGGTAACGCTAACCCCTTCAATCCGCCCTCCGCTTCCGGCCATCGGGCTGGCGATGATGGAACGCTTTCTGGTTGTTTTATCCGCAACGTGTTTTCAAGTTCTTCGCCCGGCAAGCGCCCTTCCCTGGCCTCCGCTGGCGGGGCCTTGCGGGCCGCAGGTTCGCTAACGCGAATCCTGGCTCGCGGACGCCGCTCCACCGCCTTGAACTGAATCCGTTGCAACGCCTGAACAACTGCTGAACTCTACCGCACCCAAGCGCCTTCCCTGATTCAAGGGCGGCTCCGCTTCGTGTCCGCTCGCTGCGGACGCCATCCGGGCGCCACGGCCTGTCTTTGACGGATCGTCCATGATCCGCCTTGCCTGCGGCATTCAAACCGGGCCCGACTGACCGCAAGCGAACGTCAAACCGCACGGCAATGGACAATCTGCTCGAAGGGCTGACCGTTGCGTAACCCGGGCACACCTTTGGGGCGGCATCGTGCCGCAAGTTTCGCAAACATCCTGTTTGCGACTGCCTTCGGCAGCCTGAGTCTCAACTGCCGGCAATCGGCGGTGGAGGGTTTGCGAAGCGCGAACCGTCAGGGCCCGCTGGAGAATCTGCAGAGGGTCCGCCGCGAATAACATTTTCATGCTTCGGCAATACTCAATGCGCGGCGGCTGTTCTTGTGCATTGTTGTGTTATGGGTCAAACAATGAGCTGCGTCCCATTACTTTTCCCTCATGGTAAAAAACAGTCAACCCTGGAACGAGACGTCGCTCGTCACTTGACAATCTTTAAGACAGCCGATGTCCCCGTTTGCTGCACACCCGCCGGAACTGTATGCGACACACTCCCGATGCTCACTTTGAGGCGATCAAGCAAATCTGTATCAATGTCAACATGACTTAGTGTAAGGCTTTGCAATGAACTGATGCCGACGATCACCTCGACGTCTTCTTCTCTCAACGCACTTTCCGTGATGATTAAAGAGCCAAGATTGCACATATTCCGAAGCGGAGCCAAGCTAATTGGCCTGCGTACGGATAGTGATCGTAAAGTCTGATGGCAATTAAGACTCGTCAAGTCAATTGGCACCCGTGAATCAGAAATCGAAAGATGTTCAAGATGAGTCAACTTGTTCAAAGATAAGGACCTCAAGTTACAATCTATGATCCGTAGTTGTTTCAGCCTCGAAAGCTCTTCAATTGGAGTCAAATCTGTCGGGGTCTTGAGTTTACGAATGACAATGTCTTCTAGAACTGGAAGCGTTGCCAGCACCGACAAGTCGGAAACGGAACCCTCGGCTAGCTGAACGCCCGTTAATGACTGGAAATCCTTCACTGCCGAAATCGTTATGGGTTCGCTGCACGCGATGTGTAAAGTTTCCAAATTAGTATACTTAGACATCAAGTGTTCATTAGAAATCGCTTCACAACGAATACTAAGGTTGCGAACGCCAGTTGGTAATGGAACAGCTGAAAAGTCGAATTGAGTTCTATTTTCAATTACTACACGCTTGACATTAGAAAACTCGCCAAGAATGCCCAAGTCCCAGTTTGCAGGGATTTCAATCGAGTTGAAAGTTCCGACACGGCTCAAAAGTCGAGTAATCTCATCAGATGCGTTCGAGTCCCCAGGCAATTCAATCGTCTCAATTTCACCAAAACCCAAGCCACGAGATTCTCCAAGACTTGTCCAATGAATCGAGACCTCAAGATCGCGGAGTCGTTTCAGCGCGACTCCTCGCAAATATCTTTGAGCAAAAATACAGCTCACAACGGAAAACAAAACAAGGGAATAGACCGCAAGCTTGATGCTAAACTGCCAACGTCTCTTCTTTCTCATAGTTTTCATTTCTTGATCGCTCTCTTAACAGCAAATCTGTATCTTCTAAGGATAATCATCCGGTACAGGGAGCTTAGGGGCGTTGCAGGTAGGGCACCATTCCATTTTTTCATAGCATTCAGGATGGCGATTTTTCATGTTAGCACGAACTAGGCCTGCAAGTTCAGACGCGCCCCACGAATCCATATGTTGCTGCCCTCTTTCTGGAGACGCCTTGATCATCCGCTGCATTTTTTCCCATAGTATTTCTCTACCCCTCGCTTCAGTTATGTCCTCGCTATTCCCTAGCCGATTGTCAATTGGAAATACTTCAGTAAACGAATCATGTCTTGTACGACTGAGAAAACTGTCAAACTTGTAACTGTAATAGACATCAATCCTTAGATCGACTTTCATTTCAACAATAAAAAGATTGGTGGGGTTAGCCTTGGCTATGCGTTCGCCAGCGATGGGAACCCTGCCTCTTCCAGCATCTTCTATCCAATCCTTTAGTTTATCGGTAACTTTCTCAATTGCGTCATCCATATCTGGAACATCGAGTTGAGGAAGTTCGATTGGTATTTCATACAGCTGTCCAGCATCAGTTTTGATCGTGACAATAACTGTTCGCTCAAAGCCCCATTTTACTACTCGGCATACGTCATCGACACATAATCCCCCAGGATCCGTACCGTTCGGCACGAAGTACCCCCGATAGAGTGACGCTCCATCGATTGTTTCGAGTGGATCCCTGCTGGTAAACTCTCCGGTTTGCGGATCGTAGTATCTGGCGCGGAAGTAGATGAGGCCCGATTCTTCATCGTGTCTTCTTGAGGTGTATCCGTAGGGATTATTATAGCTGCTCGACGTGCGGACGGTTGTCCCGTCGGGAGCGAGAATGGTTCTTTTACCGAAGTGATCGTAAGTGTAGCGTTCGAGGACACTTCCGTCCGCGTTGTCGGCCAGAGCGGTCACGCTCCACTGCTGATTGCGGGTGACTGTCAGCTTCGTCGTTCCGTCATCGATCATCAGCAATGCATCGATCCCGTTTGCGTAGACGTATTCCTGATTCAGTACCGGAGCCGGAGTCATCTCGTACCCGGCCACGCAGTTCGGACCGGCGTAAATGAACATGCTGTGATTCGATTCAAACCAGGTGCCCGTCACTCCGATTCCTCCCGCCCAGACGTTGGCTGAAAATACCAGATTGCCACTGGTAAACCCCTGGCGAATCCCTTCCGGATGAACTCCCGGGGTCGTGATCGGAGTAAGACTGTCGATCCCTTCACCGGCGACTCCGAAATCAACCTCGGCTAACAACCGGTCGCCGGCGACCGGACTGAAATTGTTCCAGCGCCAAAATTTGCAACACTGCCAGCTCGTTCCATTGTGGCGAACGGTGACCAGATGATCGGCCAGATGATCGGCCAGAGCGGGCCACATCCTAAACCGGGTATGGACGTTCTGCTGACTGTACATCACAAACCCGGTTCCCGACGCATTGTTCTTCCCCAGGATTCCATTGCGGGTCGCGCCGATATCAGACGTGTTTTTCTTCCAGACCCGCTTGCCTTCGGCATCGTAACCGTAGTCGCACGTTCCCTCGATTCCGACCGGTGCGGAAGCCGGAGTAACGGACTGCTTCATCCGGCCCGCATCGTTCCAGCTGCTTGTAAGACCTGCAAAACTCGCGGTCAGGTTGCCGTCATCGTCGAACGTCTGCGAGGCTGCACCGACCCTGTCGAGCTGGTGAACCTCGTTGAACGCGCGTGACAGACTTGATCCGTTCGTGTTCAGGTCGTCGATGTTGCCGGTACCGGTTCGACCGAGATAGACATCCTCGCTCTGGCCGCCCCGGATGAAGCGGCGGAAGCGGTCCTCGTCGTCGTAGCCTTCCTCGAATGTTGACGCTCCGGGCTTTTCGGTGGTAAAACTCCAGGCCGACATCACGCCGGTCCAGGTTTCCGAGAGCTTGTTGTGGTTCCCGTCATAACCGTACGTCGCTTTGCCGACACCGGGATTATCGATAGAAGAAAGCCGGTTGATGTCGTCGTAGTCGCGGTCTTCATCCACAAACGGACGGTCCACCTGCTCAAGGCGTCCGAGTTCGTCATACAGACGGTCTTCGATCTGACCTCCGTCCCATTTGACGGTGTCGAGCTCGCTCCGGTTGGTGTACGTATACTCCGTTGCCGTGCCGGACGGATACGTGATCTTCGAAACACGTCCGCGTTCTTCGTAATCGTAGTCAACGTCCAGCTGTTGGCCGTTGACCTTCGTTGTTTCGATATCGAGCTGTCCGCGTTCCGTATAGGTCAACACTTTTTCGACGCCGTCCATACTGACCGAGCCGGTTTTCCGAAGCTGCGCGTCGTAGCTGAAGTCGTCGGTTCCGGTCAGAACGTCGTCCACTGGATCGGCGGTTCCCTGAGAATCGTAGTACTCGATCTTGTCCAGCACGCCCGAGAATTCGTAGACGTTTTTGCGGAGGATACCGGAATGCAGCCGGGTCGTTTCCGGACGGCCTGCCGCATCATAGGTGTAGAAAACGGACTGCGCCGCGCCGTTGATCGGGTTGAACATCATTTCAACCCGGCGACCAACAGAGTCGTGATCGTAGTAAGTCACACTGCCTTCGGCATCGGTCAGCAGTTCAAGGTTCCCTTCGCCGTCATGGTCCTGAACCGTCGTTTTACCCAGGCGGTCGGTCGTGACCTTCACCCGCCCCAGGGCGTCGTACGTGTAGCCGGTCGGGTTGCCCTTCGCGTCGATGCGGGACACGACACGCCCGGTTGCCGGATCGTAGATCGTTCCGGTTTCATTCCCGGCGTGGTCGGTAACGGTCGTCCGGCGACCGAGGGCGTCATAGCCATAGGTCGTTGTTTTCGCCAGAGCGTTGGTCATTACGAGCGGATTGCCCGATTCGTCAAACGTCGTCCGGGTCAGGTTGTCGTCCTGATCGAATGAGGTAACCCCGTTCCCCATTCCGTCAACCGCTCCGCGTACGGTATTCCCGTCCCGATCGATCTGTCTGGTGGCGAGTACGGTCCCGAATCCCGTCAACGTTTCGACCACGTCATGCCGCGTGCAGGTCCAGTCGAGCAGTTCGTTGGGTGTCGCGGCTGCGGGCCCCGACATCGTCGCGGTCATCACAGAACGGCCTAAGTTGTCACTGAGTGAAACCGACATTGTTTTTTCGTCGGGGCTGATCACGACTGTGGCACTGCCGAAAGTGCGGAAGAAGTTGCGGAAGACGGGATGGTAGATGGCGAAGTTTGTAACGGTCCACCGGATCCCCGCACCGCCTGCCGATTCAGCTTCGCCGGCTTTGGTGACTGCCGGTCCGATATCGACGTCAGCCGTTCCGCCACCGAGCGTGCTGACCGTTTGCTTGATGACGGCTGTCTGACCGGGAACCGGAGTGCTAATTTGTTTGAAGTAGACGTACTGGGTGGTAACACCGTCCGCTGCCGAAACGCCGTCGATTCCCGCGATCGGCGGATTCTCCGGATCGATCAGACCGCGAGCACTTTTCCAGAGAGTCCGGTATTTGACACGGCCGTTGACGCCGTATCGGGTAGTACTTTCACCAAGCGTTTTTTCATCGACCGGGTTTTTCAGATCGCTGTGATCGTCGTAGCTGGATACCGTGGCTGTGTGAACCTGTCGTCCGCCGGGGTCGAGGTTTGTGATCGTTCCGTTGCCGAACGGGTCTCTCGATCCGCGCGAACGACCGCAACAGTCCGAACTGAAACTTTCCCTGACACCGCCGCCCGGCAGTATTTCCTTGTTCTGGCGGCCGGCGATGTCGTATTGATACGAACGGGTCATTTCGACGCCGGACACACCCTTCGCCATCGTCCTTGTTTTCACATTGCCAGCCGCGTCATACACCATCTCTGTCACGGTGCCGGCAGCATCGGTCTGCCGTGTGACTCTGTTCTCCGCGTCGTATCCGGTCTCCGATACCATTGCCAGGGCGGTACCGAAGCCGGCGGTCGTTTTCGTCTGACGCCCGAGCGCATCGAACTCGCTCCGGGTTTCATTGTTGTATTCGTCAAAGATCTGAGTCAGGTTGCCGCGGATGTCGCGGACCGCGTCACGGATAACATAGTCGGGATCGGCGGTCGGGATTCGCAACGCATCCAGGACCGCCTGATTGTCCGCGAACGTAATTGAAGGAGTGCGGCACTCGATTGTCCGGACGTGTCGCTGATCCGCGTTGCGACCCGTGTACCTGCGCTGGCTGTACCTGCTATTGACTCTCGTGGTGCAGAACACCAGGTTGTCAACGTAGAGGGTCCGCCGTATTTGAAACCGACCATCCGTGTTGACGCTCTGTCCCGACACGATTTGCCGGTTGCGGTAGTCGTACAGATACCGGGTCGCCGTACCGTTGCGGATGACCTGGAACGGTACCGTTTTCCCGGCAAAAAATATGGTTGTGACGACCGACTGTTCCTGTGCTGTTGCCAGCCGGGCGATCTGTCCGTCAAGGATGTCGGAGTCGGAACCGTAGGGTGAAACCGTTTTCACCGTCCGCCCGGCGGCGTCCATGTCAGTGCGCGAAACGATATCGTTGCGGTCTTTGCGATAGATCCGGTTGTTCGCATCGTCACGCCACACCTGTTCCTGTGAACCGTCCGCATACGTTGTCTGGATTGATCGACCGAGTGTGTCATACGTGTAGGTGGTCGTGTCATTTTTTTCGTTGATTGTGGCCACGATTTTGTCTCTCGCACCAACGGGGTCGTTCGATGTGCCCCGGACGTTCGTGACAACCGGTCGGGCTGACTGGCCTTCGGGAACCGGTTTGTGGACCTCCACTAAACGGTTTTTCGCATCGTAGAGATAGTCGGTCCGCCCGTTTGCCGGAGGCTCGACGACCGCGCCTGCGGCGTAGGCATTGGTTTTCGTCCATTTCAGCATCCGCTCGTTCGCATGACCGGACGGATAGTATCCGGAGATCTGCTGAACCGCTTCCGGTTCGGGCTGTTCACTGCCCGGGCCGGAAACATCTTTCAAACCCGAAGCGATCCGGATCACGTTGTTGTCCGCATCCCGTTCGGTCAGCGTCACGAATCCGGCACGGTCGCGGTAGTACGTGACCCGTCCGTTTGAATCGTACTGATAGAATTCGGTTGAGCTATCCGGGTAGGTGGTCTGTTCGGGGTTCCCGTTCGCGTCATACGTCTGCGTGACCGTATAACCGGTTGAACTGACCAGCGTTGCCGGGCGCGCTTTGATCATCTGTTCCGAGGTCGCTCCCGGGTGCTGCGCAAAAACCGGTTCCTTCGTGCCGCTGTAACCCTCATAGCCCGGACCGCTGACAGAAAAGTTTTCAAAGTAGCGCCGGAATCCGTTTCGCTGCCATTCGATCAGCTTCCCGCGATAGTTCACGCGGAAGAGTCCGCTGGCATTCGGCGCCTGGGCGATCGAAAGATAGCGGTAGCCTGTCCCGTCGGCGCGGCCGAGCAGCCGGTTGGTGTATTGATTGAGCAGCAGGCCTTTCCAGAGGATGTAGTCCCGGGCAAGGAACACGGTCTCGTTCTGCTTCGATTCGGGGCCCGTCCGCGTTGACCATTTGATCGTCGACGCGTCCCAGGTCATGTCATGTCCGTAGGTGTAGGTTGTAATAACCGTCCCGTTGCGTTTGACTTCCTCAAGATGACCGTCGATGTTGTACGCATAGTCGAGCGTCGTGTCTCCGCTGTTGATGTCCACCGAATCCACAACCCAGCGGCTCGCCTGCTGGGCGGCGTGGTACTTCAGCGTTGCGGTGTTGTTGTACGCGTCAGTGATCGTATCGATCTGCAGCTGCCGCGCCGGCGACGAATCGATTTCGGGCTGCATAAAGTTTTTGTACGTGAAGGTCTTTTCAAAGCCTTCAGGGCTCGTGACCGAAAGCAGACGACCCCCGTATTCACCGGTCGAGAGCTCGGTTGTGCAGATTTCGAATCTGCATTTCCAGCCGCTCTGCCGTTCGGCAACCGCAAACACGTCGCCGCCCGCAGTGGCCGAAGGACTGGCGACCGTGTTTCCGCTCCCGTCAACGAGCGTGAATGATTTGTAGTACGTTCCGAGGTCCGGATCGTAGGTTCCGGTGCTGCCGGTGTCCTTGAACAAAAACCGTTTGCCCGTGTAGGGGTCAAACAACACGCCGATGTTGTCTCCGGCCGAATCTTCAATCAGAGTCAACCGGTAGTCAAAATCGTAGTACATCCCCGGACTGCTGTTTCCGAGCGATATTTGATTGGAAGGAACCAGCTGACGCTTGAACGACAGAACCGGGCGCGAACCTGAATCCGACGCGCCGCCCGCACACGAACTGCAACCCGACGGACGGGACGTCTCGACGATGTAGTCCGTGTGCCACCCGACAGTCCTAACGTCATCGACGACGGGTATTTTCGTTGTCCCGGTCGGCTCGTATTCTCCGCCACCGCCGCCGCCACCGCCACCGCTTCCGCCACCGCCACCGCTTCCGCCACCGCCGCCGCTTCCGCCACCGCCGCCGCTTCCGCCACCGCCGCCGCCGCCGCTTCCGCACTGGCCGGTCCCGCCCGGTTCGGTCACCGGTAGATCGGGAACATCGGCCGGCCCCGGCCCGTTGGCATCCGGAACCTGGCAGTGCCAGGTCGCTTCAATTCCCAGGCCATTGTATCCGGATGAATAAGCCGCCACCTTGAAGTCCCGGCCGCCGGAGGAATTCCCTCTGGTATCCTTTGCAAAAACAAAGGTCCCGGTGCCGGTCACGGTCAATGACTGGCCGGGATCCGGGCCGTACCAACCGTATGCATGGTGTTCAGGAGGATTGAAAACCATGTCCGATGTACCGCGCAGGCAGACCCGATCGTACGCCGAATACCACCCCCACCACCCCTCGGTCGGCTTAATAGCCGTCCAGGTAGCCGTTACTGTAACGCTGTCGCCGTTTTTTAGCGGATCGGGACAATCGCAGGTAAGCACACACCGGGTACCTGCATATTTGGTTTCAGTGACATCAACCGGGAATCCGGGAAGTGAATATTCTGTCGTCCTGTCTCTCCAGAGTCTGTCGACGATTATGTCCCGGAAACTCACACGGCTTTCATCGCAGTTCTCGCAGGCACCCTGATTCTGCGCGTCGGCTGCATCCGGCAGGAGGTTGATCGAACAGATTGCAAGCAGACCGCTCAACAGAATCGAAACGAAACGCGATGCCGAAAAACTTCGTTGATGCTTGTGTTGGTCCATCATGCTCTCCGGGTGTGTTGAGTCTGTCGTTGTGTTTCTGTCGTTGTGTTTCTGTCGTGGATGTTTTGGTGTGCTTGCTGCGATCGCTAAATCGCATAATTCGCCGGTACCTAACGGTTGTCGGGCAGTTCCACATTCACGCGGAACCGCAGCTGACCCGAGTTGACGGGCGAAGCCGCCAGGATTTCAAGCAGCCCGGCAGTTCCAGCTGTCGCGGTATAGTTCGCGGTGGCGATGCCGTTTTCATCCGACTCAACCGTGTATGTTGTCAGCTTGTTTGGAAACTCACCGACCGCTCCGGTGTAGAACGTGACAGGAGATTCCGGTTCGGCTTGAACTTCGAGCACAGCGCTCTCACCTTGAAGTACGTCCACAAACGGTTTGGACTTCGAGGCAATCGGATTCACATCCGGTCCGGGTTGTGCGGGGTAGAAGACCCGTCCGGGACGTATTTTTTCAAGATAGGACTTCGGGTTTTCGGCATATTGTTCGCGATCGAATTCCTGAGGCTGAAAGAACGACGAGATCGCCGTTTTTTCAGGGTTCAGACCGGAGATCTCTTCGACCAGTCCAGCTACCTCTGCATTTTCATCACCGTTGAGACGGGGTGAACGACCGGGAAACGGTAGCGTTGAAGCGATCTCCCCTTCGGTTCGGGTAATCGCGTCACCGAATTCAATATCCCGTTTCGGCCTCGCAACGCCGCCGACGTCGACCATGTCTTCGTCGGCAACGCCGAGTGCTGCGGATGCCGAAGGACCATCAACGACCGGTTCGACCTGCGATTCTCTATCTACAGGGTCCAAAACGTTATTAATCCCGGCAACCGGCTGGTCTTCGTCGCTGAACCAGCCGTTACCGGCTGCGAACAACAGCCCGCCACAGAGAATCACAGCCGCAATCAGACCGGGGAAAAACAGGCCGCCTGATCTGACTTTTGAATCCGGACCGCCACCGGGGTTGTCAGAACCGGACGGGCTCTTCGATGATAATTTCTTCGATGATGATTTCTTCGATGATAATTTCTTCGATGATAATTTCTTCGGCGATGAACTCAAGGTGCTGCTCCGTTTCAAAAGAAAATCATTGAGCAAACTCGACACGCTCAACGAACGGGGCTGATTGTATCGTCAGGAATCACCATTGCAAGTTTATTTTCCCGGCACAAGTATTTTCCCGGGCAACCGGACACGTTCGGTCACATCAGGAAAACAAACTGAAAAATTAGTTTGGACTTTTTTTGGGGAGCATTCGCGATGCGTTTTACTCACACGCTTTGCACGTAACGACCTAGTGCCCGGCATCGAATTTCCTTCCCCGGCAAATCGCGATTTCCTTCCCCGGTACCCGGGTTGACTTTTGTGATTTGGACTCGTCGAAATCAACGCTTCTCAGGAGCAGGTTTTTCCGGAAATGCAGCAAACGACTCCATGTCGCAGGCGAGGGCTTCATCAAAAAAAAAACAGGAGAAAAAAGAAAAAACGTGGTTATCGCCAAGACGGCAATTTCCATCGGCTCAATCGCAAAGAGAATTGAGATCAGGAACAACGGAGCGGTCGCAGACGCATTGCTGATGGTTTCTATCTGTCTATTGCCGTAAAGCGAAAAATTAGTGACAGAAAAAAATAGTCGGCGGATTTAGCACCCGCAGTTTCCAACTTAGGGCGACAGATGATGTGATATTCCATTTAGAATGTCGATCATGTTAATCCTGTCCAAGTTTCTGCATGAATATTCAGTCGCAAAATCGTTTTGGGATAGGTACTTAGATCCGAGTACCTCGCCGAGGATCTTGCCGTTGAAACCCCCCAGATGAGTTTTTTGCCACATTTGATTTGACCGGACAACAACATGGCCACTGACAAACCGGAAAAATACAGCCTCAAAGATCACCTCTTCAATCGAAAACGAATTCAGTATCTCGCGAATCTGTTTCATGCTGCGGATTCCGGATTTGATCATCGAAAGTTTGTGCGTGACGCAATGAAAGGGCTGAAGAAACTCGAACTCAAAGAGCGGATCGTGCATATCGCCGAATCCCTTGAACGTCATCTTGATGACGACTTCCGTGTCTCTGCCGCACAAATTGTCGCCGCACTGCCGCCACCGCTCGACCCCACATTAACCGATGACGATTTTGGAGATTTCATTTTTTCTCCGCTCGGTGAATTCGTTGTGCGAAATGGATCGGCAAAAAAGCACCTGAAAGTTTCGCTCCGAACACTGAGGGAACTAACCAAACGGCACTCCATGGAAGACGCAATCCGCGCATTCATCAATGCTCATACCGATGCGACGATGGCGGAACTCAGGAAATGGGCGACCGACCGGAATTATCACGTCAGGCGATTGGCCAGCGAAGGAACACGCGCGATGTTACCGTGGTCGAAACGACTGACCATCGATCTAACCGACCCGCTCCCGCTGCTGGACCAGTTACATGCCGACCCGACTCGCTATGTAACACGCTCGGTCGCAAACCACTTGAACGACATCGCGAAAACGAAACCGAAGCTTGTAGTCGACCGCCTGAAACGGTGGAAGAAATCGGCCAGGCAACAACCGGATGAGTTTGCATGGATGAGCAAACACGCTCTTCGGACGCTGATCAAGCAGGGAAATACCGGCGCGCTGCGGTTTCTTGGATTCCATCCGACACCGAAAATCAAAATCGATCGATTCAAAATCATAACGAGAGCGATCAAACCGGGAGACGCGATCGAATTTTGCTTTGACGTGACGGCCGAACGTGACGAACCGCTGATCATTGATTACGTAATCGACTTCGTAAAATCGAATGGAGTCCTCGCTCCCAAAGTCCACAAACTCAAACAGATGAGCTTGAAGAAAGGCGAAACTGTTGCCCTCCGAAAACGTCATGTGCTTCGTGCCAACGCGACCACCTACACGCTTTATCCCGGCACTCATCATGTTACGCTGCAGATCAACGGCAAGCGTTTCGATTCAGGAACGTTCGAGCTTCGCAGTTAGTACTGAATGTTTGGCTCGAATGGCATTGATCCTGCCCCGTTACTTTTCCGGAGCACCCACCTGACAGAAACACGAGCGGTCGATACTGATGACAGCATCTTCCATTCGACGGGTGCAAACGACCCGCAATTCCTGTTTTTCATGCGTTTTGCAATTTTTGCACTTGGATGGCAGCGTTCACCCGTGTACTCTTCTCTGGAACGACGCACCTCTCTGGAACGACGCACCTGTCTGGAACGACGCACCTGCTTCTGTCGGAATGAATGAAAAAGCGGACGGTCATACGACACATCCGCCCGACCCGCGAGATCAATCTCCTGCATCATCGGAATCGATGCCTGGGTTCTCGAACGACGAAAACACAATTTCGTCGTCACTTTGAAATCGCTTGATTGAGGCGCTTGAACGAATGTTCATCAGTCGCTTCAGTCCCTCTGGAGATTTCCTGAAGTTCTAAAAATGCAATGGACCACGGGTCCGTTCGCCACGCCCGACACGAAATGCCGTCGATCAACACGACGACGGCGTTTGCGTATCCGGCGAAACCAACAAACCATCTGCCGGGTCGACTTACTCGCCCGGCAAACTCACGCCCGAACATCAGGACTCCTGCTATCCGGGCAAAATCTATTTGCGAGAAAACACTTGAACAATTTTGAAAACATGGACCTGTTCGCCCCGCTCAAGAAAGCGTTGGCCGAACAAGAATACCACACACCGACTCCCATTCAGTCACAGACGATTCCTCCGGCGGTCAACGGCCAGGACATACTCGGTTGCGCTCAGACGGGGACAGGAAAAACAGCGGCGTTTGCGTTGCCGATCCTTGATTACATTGGACATGAAGAACCCCGAACGCGACCGGGCCGACCGATTGCACTGGTGCTTGCGCCAACGCGCGAGCTGGCGATTCAAATCAGCGACAGCTTTACGACGTACGGCCGTCACGTGAAGTTCAGCCAGGCACTGGTTTATGGCGGAGTCAAACAGGAACGTCAGGTGCGCGCGCTCAAACGCGGCGTCGACGTGCTGGTTGCGACCCCCGGCCGGTTGCTCGATCTCATGCAACAAGGGCATGTCAACCTTGGCGACATTGAAATTTTTGTGCTCGACGAAGCGGATCGAATGCTCGACATGGGCTTTCTTCCCGCACTGAAAAAGATCATTGTCAAACTCCCGAAAGAACGTCAGTCACTGTTCTTCTCAGCGACGCTGCCGCCAAACTCACGTGAGCTTTCACGGCAGCTGTTGTTCAATCCGGTCTCGGTGAATGTGACTCCGAAATCACCAAGCGTTGAACTGATCGAACAGCGGATCATGATGCTGGACAAAGGAAAAAAGATCTCCACACTTCGCGATCTTTTGTCACAGGATAACGTCGAACGAACGATCGTTTTCACTCGCACCAAACGCGGCGCAAATGTTGTCGCGCAAAAACTCGAACGAGCGGGAATTCACGCAGCTTCAATTCACGGCAACAAATCGCAAAATGCACGGCAGCGAGCGCTTGAGGCGTTTCGCCAGAAGAAGGTCACTGTGCTCGTGGCGACAGACGTTGCAGCGCGTGGAATCGACATCGACGGCGTCTCGCACGTAGTCAACTACGACATGCCGGTCGAAGCCGGAAGTTATGTCCATCGAATCGGCCGGACCGGGCGCGCGGGCGCTGATGGGATTGCGATCTCATTCTGTACACCGGACGAACGAGGCGAATTGCGAGACATTGAAAAACTGATCGGCAAACGACTTCCGGTCGAGCAACCGCACGGACCGCCGACCAACCGGACATCGGAAGGCGGATCCGGTGCTCGCGGAAAATCCGGCGGGCGAGGGCGTTCGCAGGGGCGCGGCCGAAGTGGCAACAGAAGAAATAGCGGCGGACGATCTGGAAACCGTAGCAGAAATCCGCGACGAGGAAGCAACGGTGCGAGTGATTCCCGCTCCGATTCCAGTCATGTGGCCGGGTAACGAAGCGCGGGACATGCTCGTCCGGCCAACGAGTCAGGCATGCTTTCTGACAACCAGTAGCTGCAAGTCACCGGCGCATTTGCAATGCGTTCGCCGGGGATGTAAAACGGCGGGTGATCGCTAAGAGCACGTCCGCTTTTGCAGTTTTGGCTACACAGAAAGGAAATGGCTATGAAATCGATAATTTCCGCGCGACTGACTTACGCCTTTGTCCTTGTTGTCGCATTACTTGTTCCTTCCGGTATTGCGACCGCTCAGACCCCGGGCCCGGCGATCGAATATTCGTCGCTGCCCGATTCGTTCACTGTCAAATATCGTGGCGAAGGCCAGGCGGGCCGGACCGGCGGGCATCCGGTATTCAATGCACAGCATGAAATCACGGGTGTGTTTTTTCCGGAAAATGTTGCTGCAAATGAGTTGCAGGTTCAACTTCTCAAAGCCGGTTCAAATGATGCGTTGATGAGCGATCCATGCACGCTCAGAAAAAGCGGGGCGAGTGCGTTCTCATTTATTCCGGTCAGCGGCGGCGAAGCGGGATACACATTTTCTGAAGAGGGCGACTGGTCTAACCTGGCGTACCTGAGTTTCTCTGCTGATAAAGCCGGGTCACCGGTTCAATTTTTTGCCTGGACCCGGCTGGTTGTTTTCACAACTACTCCTGAACCCGCACAAATGGATGTTACCCTGCTGCAGGGTGACGAGGTAACCGTGTTTTCAACGGAAGTTGAGCGAAGCGTTGAAATACCGGACGATCAAATCCATCTCGGATATCAGAAGCATTCAATGTACGGGCCGCGACTCGTAGATGCCAGCGACTACCTGGTTGCTACGGTCAATGAGCCGGCCGGGCTGAATTCAAAAACGATTATCAATGTGATCGATCTCAGCGGTGACAACGAACCCGTCATCATTCCGATCAGGAATTCGGACTTTGATGTCAACGACGTTACTTCAGTTAAAGTGAATGCCGAAGCCGGCCTGATTGCAGTTGGCTCAAAAAACCAGGGTGCGATCTACGTTGCCGCAGTTGCAGCCGATGCAACGGACCGTGAACACTTGATCGAGGAGTACAAGAAGGGCCGGGAATAGATTTCGACGCCGAACAGATGTTTCGTTAAATGAAGTCTCTTGTCTTGTTGTTATGCCGTCACTTCCGCCGCCAGACGTCCTCATTGAATCCGGTGCCATGCTGGTCGTCAACAAACCGGGTGGGCTGCTTACACAGGCGCCGCCCGGGATTGATTCGCTGGAACTGCGCACCAAGCAGTGGTTGATCAAACGTGACAACAAACCAGGCAGGGCCTACCTCGGCGTTCCGCATCGGCTCGACCGCCCGGTTTCAGGAATCATTCTGTTGTGCAAAAACGTCCGGGCTACATCGCGGATCTCGGAGCAACTGCAGAGCCGGACGATCAAAAAGATCTACCGCGCGGTCGTCGCCGGATGCCCCGAGTCACCTTCAGGAACCTGGACCGACCACATGCGCAAACTTCCTGACGAAGCCCGGTCGGAAATTGTCGAAGCTCAACATCCCGATTCGAAACAGGCAGTGCTCCACTACGAAACCCTCGACGCGGCAAACGGCATGTCGTTGTTGGAAATACAGCTGGAAACAGGTCGCACCCATCAGATCCGGCTCCAGTGCAGCGAACACGGCCATCCGATCGTCGGCGACACATTGTATGGATCGACCCTCCCCTTCGGTCCGGAAACCGCAGACCAGCGCAAACGATGGATCGCGCTGCATTCATACCGGATTGAGTTTGAGCACCCGATGACAAAAGAACCGGTCGCTATGTCTGCACCAATGGCAGATCACTGGCAGGTGTTTGATTCGTTTGGTGAGCTGTTATTTCCACATTCGACTTAAAGAAAGACAAGCTCGTGGAAACAGCAAGACCGTTGGAAATTCTCGCGATCGAACCGTATTACGCGGGCAGCCATCGCGCGTTTATTGATGGATGGATTGAACATAGTCGCCACAATTGGACGTTGCTGACACTCCCGGGGCATCACTGGAAGTGGCGGATGCGGCACTCGGCGATGCACATGGCGGGCGAAGTCAATCGACGGGTTGTCGAACGGAACCAGTCGTCAGGAAATCGCTGGGATGCCGTGTTCGTGACCGACATGCTGAGTGTTGCCGAGTTTCGCGGCATGGTCGCGCCGGAAGTCCACGGCCTGCCACACGTACTTTACTTTCACGAGAATCAGCTCACATATCCTGATACTCGAAACGACCCGCGCGACTTCCATTTCGGATTCACAAATTTCACTTCCGCCGTTGCTGCGGACGAGGTCTGGTTTAATTCGCAATTCAATCTGGACTCGTTCGTCGGGCAACTGCAGGAAATCAGGTCACGCTGGCCGGACCATGTTCCGAACCAGCAAATCGACGCGATCGCCAGTGATTCAATTGTTCAATATCCGGGAATCGACCTTCCGGAAAAATTCCAGGACCGAAGTTCACGAGCATCGTTCGACCCCGACAAACCCCTGCACATTGTCTGGGCCGCAAGATGGGAGCACGACAAGCAGCCCGGGCACTTGCTCGCTGCATTGCGAATCCTGAAGCACTCTGGAATTCAATTTCGTGTAAGCGTCCTTGGTGAACGTTTTCGGACGGTCCCGAGTTGTTTCGCTGAAATCGAATCGGAATTTTCCGGGCAGATCGTCAAGTTTGGTTATCAGCCAACACGCGAAGAATATTTTTCAGCTTTAAGTGCGGCGGATGTTTTCGTCTCGACGGCCGCGCACGAGTTTTTTGGTTTATCCGCAGCTGAGGCCGTCGCGATCGGGTTGCACCCAATGCTACCCAACCGGCTAGCCTATCCTGAATTACTCCGCATTGCGACAGAGGATACTTCGCCATTTCTGTATGATGGCTCGGTAGAAGATCTCGCGAGGCGAATCGGTGATCTAGCGCGTGACCGAACCGGGCTGGATCATTCGCCGGCTCAAGCATTTGTTGCGCGGCTTTCGTGGGTGGCTCGCGCCGCCGAAATGGACGATGCATTGTTTGCATTGGACGGTTCATAACCCTCTCTTTTCAGTAAGCGTTATGAATTGACCGAGACCTGGCGTGGCGTAGGCTTCCAGCGCTTCCAGCCTGTGCGTGGAAGAAGACACAGGCTGGAAGCCTATGCCACTTCCCGGGTTGCTGCACCGTCAAAGACGTGCGAACATTGTCATCGGCATTTTCAACTCTTGTTTTTGCAGAACAAATCCCGAGCACAAAACATGGATGACACTCGTTTCTTTTCGGTCACCGGATTTATGAAATCGGGGACCAACTGGCTCGGAGGCCTGCTCAGCACTCACCCCGACATCAAAGTGATCGGCGAATTTCACTGGCAACAAGTCTACAAGGCCCAGGTTGCCAGTTTCAACAAGCTGCCGATCTATCACGACGACGGATTTCAAGACTACGTGATGGAGCAACTCGATCGCGTCGTCAAGAACAGCTTGAAGGCGCATTGTTGGCCACCGCCGAAAATCATCGGAGAGCGAACGCCAAGGATGATTACCCCGTTGATCATGCGTGACTCGCCCGTCGTGACAATTATCCGCGACGGTCGTGACGTGCTGGTCAGTCGCGCCTACCATCTGTTTAACGAGCCGGGGGTTCACAAGCTCTTCCAAAGAGTCAAGACGATGCAAAAGGACCTTGAGCGATTCCAAAAGAACCCGGTCTACTTCAAAAAAAATCCCGAACGGCTTTTGTGTCACGAAGTCATGGTCCGCGAGAGCATCCAGTGGTGGGTCGAACACCAGCGCAGCGACCGGCGGGCGATCGAAGACAACCCTGATTTAGAGGTTCATCTGGTTCACTATGAGGACCTGCACCGGGATGTGGAGGGCGAGCGTCTGAAGATGTTCGAATTTCTTGAAGTCGATCCCGCCGAGGCTGAACCAATCGAAGGCCCGTTAATGCCGGGTTTTGCCAGGGAACGCCCCGATAAGTTTTTGCGAAAAGGTGCCGTCGGCGACTGGGAAAACTATTTCAACGACGAAACGAAATCGATTTTCAACGAGATCGCCGGCGAGGAGTTAATTCGGCTGGGGTACGTTGATTCGCTGAACTGGTAGTCAGAATGAGAACGATCGCGCAGGGTGGTTTGCACCACTAATCGGGAGGGCGAACATGCGTCGACGTTGTTTAAGACGCACTCAGAATGCCGCTGTCTGCATCGCGGCGTTCAACTTCTTTTCGACCCAGCGGTTGGCCGCCAGATAAAGATACGCGCCCAGGGACTGGCGTTCAGCAGCAAAAAACGCGCGGCCACGTTGACCGCTTCTGAGCATGGCTCCCGTCGTGGAATCGACTTTCAATTCGACTGTAAACCGCGGGGTCAGGAGCGCGAACGAACGTTGTTGATCGTCACCGGTTGCCGGAGCTGGTTTTACCTCCAGAGGTCCACCCGCGTTTGCACAAAGACTCGGGTGAGTCGGCGTTTCCGAAGCCCGGGGATTGATCCGCACCAGATCGCAATGCACAACCTTCACGCCCGGGAATGCGACCCGCAGCGACCCCCCCCGGTTGCATTTGATCGATCCGAGATCGGACTGATCTACAGAAACTACAATCTCTTTGGTTTGCTTCTGAGCGAAATTCAACAACGTGTCACCCCGGCGGATGAAGCTGTCGATCTTGTCGCTCAGATTCCGTGCAAACACAAAACCGTCGTTCGGCGCAGTAATGTTCAGTCCCGCCGCCTGATCCTGTTTTTCCAGCCGTTGCGATTCGAGACTTTCAAGGGTCTTTTGCTCAGCGATCGCCAGCGCAGATTCTCCGGTCTGGCGGTAAACACGAATCTGAATTTCCGAACGCTCGATGTCGTGATCCAGATTGGCGAGTTCGAGCGACAACTCCGGATTCTCCAGCTCGATCAATACCTGCCCGCGCTGGACTGCCTGGCCGTCGACGACTGCGATGTTGCGGACAAACCCGTCGGCGTCCGCACGAATTAACACTTCGTCTTTGAATTGCACAATTGCCGGAGCAGATTTCGTCGCCGGTCCTCGAAGCACGAAAAACAAACTCGCCGCAACCAGGCCGCAAACAACCAGGCTTGTTGCCAGCCGTGTTTTGTTGACTGCATGGGCTGCTTTTTCGCCGAACAGGTTTTTGATCCCGCGAACCAGCGGCACCCCGAACCAGAGAACTGCGCCGACGGCAGCCAGCGCAACACCTGCTCCGTTAAACAGGGCGCTCGCTCCGATAATCAGACTGAACGAAACCAGAAACTTCCAGCAAAACGCCATCACGCCATAAACCGCGATTTTGTGAAACTCGGCGGGAGGACAAATATTGGGCGTTTTCGGAATTCCAAAAAAAGCGCTTTTCAGCCGGTCGCCGACCCAGCGCGTCCCTTTCGGATAGAGGTTCGGAACGCCGAGAATATCGGACAGCACGAAATATCCGTCAAACCGCATCAGCGGGTTGGCGTTAAACAAGATCGTCGTCAACGATCCGGTAATGAAAATGTTGAAACAAACGTCCCGCAGGATCGAATCCTCCAGCCTTACCCAGCCGATGAATGCCAGAAACGCCAGAAACAATTCGACGTACATTCCGGCTCCGGCTACGACGATCCGTTGCCAGCGACTGCGAAATCTCCACATCGAGGTAACGTTGACATAGGCCATCGGCGTGAACAGCAACAGCAGCACGCCCGCTTCCGGAACTTCGCCGCCGTATTTGCGACATGCCAGGCCGTGTGCTGCCTCGTGAATCACTTTCAACACAAACCAGACGAGCAGCAGCCAGAACCAGCGCCCGCCTGCGAGAATTCCCACCGAGGATGATTTCACTTCGCCCCAGTGATTCCACATGTCCGTCAGCGCAAACAGCGCCACGACAAACCACAGGGCAAACACAGGAGCCGAGAATATCCAGGCGGTCATCGGCTGAATTTTTGCGAGCAGCTCGTTTGGATTGAAAACCTTGAACTTGAAACTGATCGGATTCAGCAGCCCGATCATTTTCTGCTTATTGATCGCTTGAGACTGCTGTTGAAGCCGACGCGCATTGTCGACTTCCATTCCGAAGGCGAGATTGGAGTTGATCAACCACTGACAGATTGCTGTGGCAGATGATTCGGTAACTGCGTCGTGTCCGGCAGCCTGAAGCGCGTCAACGATTTCGCGCGTCGACTTTTTCCCATCGATCGACGCGATAAAACGGTATTCGTCGTTTCCGATTTGAAAGAACTTACTGCGAACCGGATCTTCAACTACGACAAACGAGCTTTCACCCTGATTTCGCGTTTCAAAACGGAGTGCTGAACGGACAAGAAGGACAGAGTTCAGCCACATCTCCTGCGGATCTTGTGGCGCGCTCATTCCGGCTGCTGGCAGGTTGTCGGCCGAAATCTCGTTCACGTTCGTAAGCCCGTGCGTTTGATGTGATAAAAAATACGATATGGATTGCACTACCAGATCAAGTAGCAGCGAACGGATTCCCACGAATTGTGGAACAGGTTCCACCCGAGCGGCGACCAGGCCGACTTGATCTTGGCGGATCCGTTCAAACCGGGACGCAACAACTGCTCTGCATTGGGAAGTTTCACTCTCGCAATGAACACTGTCTCGTCGTTGACCAGTTCAGTCCCCGGATGTATTCGCTCGATTGTTCCCGTCCACGACTTGAACGGAAACGAATTGAGCTTGATCTTGACCGGCATGTCCCGGGCGACGTATTGAATCTCGGATTCAGGAATCGCGATCTCAGCATACATTTCGTTGAGTGGCCCGACTTCAAACAATGTCTGGCCTTGTTCAAGTGGCGCACCTTCAGCTTTTTTCAGATCACCGCTGACAATAATTCCGCCGATCGGACTGCGAATCTCCAGATTGACCAGTTGTTCCTTGAGCAATTCAATTTGGGCGCCAAGACTGGCCATTTCCGTCTTTGCGATCTGGGACGCCGCGTAGTCGCTTTTCGCCAGTGCAGAATCGGACTGCTTTTTTGCCCCGTCCAGTTGCGCCAGGAGTCCGGACAGCTCGATCCGCAACTGCCGACCGTCCATCGTGGCAAGCACCTCGCCTTGATCGACAACGTCGCCGGCCTGATGTTGAGTTGATTCAAGAATCCCGGAATACGGAGCACTGATATAGCGACGCATCACCGGCTGCACTTCGCATTCGCAGGCAACTCGATACGGCATTGGCACGCAAAGCAAAAGGCCGACCAGCCCGACAGCGACCAACGCTTTTCTTGCCCAGCTCTTGTTTTTTAGTTTGCGGAAAGATGACCACGCCTGTTCTTTTAACGAGCGATTGGCGCGCAACACAACGTCCAGGTGCGCCGCGACCATTCCGGTCATCTTTCTCAAGTATTCGACAAACGGCTCGCTTCGGAGACGCTCCGAGTCGATCGCAAGCAGAACCGATCCGACCGGTTTGCCTTCCTCGTTAGCAAGCGGAAGATTAATACAGCCGTCAAGGCGGTTCGACTTACAATACTGCTCCAATGGCAGCAACGCTGGGGAATGCTCTCCGGACGAGGCAGGATAAATCAGTGTTTCGTTTTCGATGACCGCCTGATTACAAGCCTGATTGATCAGCTTGTTGGACTCGCTGGCCAGATCAACCGACTCGACGTCGGATACCGCGACGAGTTGCACTGCGTTGCCACTGTCGCAGAAACTGAGCGCAACCTGTCCGGCGTTCACCAGTTTCCGAAGATGATTCACGATTGCCATTGATGCCGATTGCAGGCATTCCGTTCGGTTCAACACCTGGATCAATGCCAGCGCATCATTGAGCGACCGGTTTTTCGTTTCTGCCGATTCGAGATTTTGTTGATGCATCCAAGCTCCAAACGTCTGAGCGAGAATTCCGATCAACCATTGCTGTCGGACGGCAGCCTGTGTCTCCATCGAGAAACATCCCGCCAGAACAAACTGAACTTCCCCGGCGGATTCGATTGGCGCGCTCACCGCCTGATGGCGATCAGCCATTTGCAGCGGAACAGCGCTCAGCTGAAGATTCTGCACCGAGTGGTCAATCAACTGGCAGGCAGGGGACTCGATCATTTCCCAGACGGTCTTCGCATTTTCGTCTGTGATCGCGTGGACTTTGCGGAACGCACCTGCTTCGTCCGGCTGAATAATCCAGAGCGCCAGGCAGTTTGAGTGCTCACAGACGACTCGCGCAGCCGTCTTCAAGAACCGATCGGCGGAATCGGCATCGGTCGCGATTCGATTCAGCTGTTGAAACAGCTGCTGGTCCTCAATCGCGAGTGCTTCGACGGCGGGCGTTTCTGCTGGAGTGATCGCCGGCGCAGATGCGCTCTTGTTGCGCGAATTGTTTTCCAGCCGAATCGACCGTTGCGGAGATTCCAACCGTTGCGAAGTAGCCGAACGTGTTGCTCCTGCCGCGGCTGCACCCGAAACCGGAGCGCCGGTCGGTTGAACGCGGGCATTCTGATTGCCGGCAGCTTGTGCAGGTTGAGGGGAAATGTTCATCAGTTTTCGTTGTTTGAATTTTCACAAAACGATTGGGGTGTCGGCAAGTCCACGGTTCCGTCCGCGGTCTGATTTGTCTTGCTAGCTATTGCTGGAGGCTTAACCGCGACCTAGCCGAGCGTCAACGAACAGGACTCGCCGGCACGCAGTTCGAGAGTCGGGTTCTCAATGACAAGTTTGACGAGCACGGTTCCGCTTTGAGCATCCGTTTCGACACCGATACTGTAAACCGTTCCAGTAACCACACTGCCACCTGCGATGTGAACATCAAACGACTTGCCGATTTCGAGCTGATAAATTTCCGAACTCGGGATCGCGAACGTGGCCAACAGCCGGTCACTCTGGATAAAGGTCACAATTTCAGGACGAACCGGAGACAGGAACTCGCCCTCGCGACGGTGAATTCGGGAAACCACGCCGGTAAACGGAGCTCGAATTGAACGACGCTCGAGTTGCAATTGAGCACGGCGCACTTCGAGTTGTTGGATTGCTTTCTCTTCGACTGCCGACAGATATTTTGCTTTAGCGATGGCCAATTCCATCGAGCCACGAATAATTTCGCTCTCGCTGGCGTGCCCTTTGTCTTTCAACTGCTGCAACTGGTTGACGATGGCCTGACGCTTTTTGTAGCTCTGTTCTGCCGCTTCCATCTGGCTGGTTGCCTTCGACATTTCGGTTGTGATTTCCAGCTGAATTTGCTGCACCCGGTCATCAAGCCTGGCCAGGACTTCGTTTTTCGCGAACCCCTTACCTTCTTCGGCGTACAACTCCGCAATCGAGCCGCTTTCGTCACTGGAAAGATCGACTTTTCGGAACGGTTCGGTAAAGCCCTGAATCTGGGCGTTAGCAACAGATGTCAGTGCGAAGGCTACGAGGCAGAACATCGCAATCAGTGCGATCAACCGCTGGTAGTGAAAGTTGAACTTCGTTGTGAACGTATTCATTTGTTTGCCGCTTGATAAAGATCTTGCTGCGAGACCTCGGGACGTGACTTTTAGAACGAGTTTCGAGCTGCGAAACGCAACACGGAGTACATTGTGCAAAGCGCACAGATTGCCCGACCGAAAAATTCTCTGCGGAAACCTAGCTTACGATTATGTAAAGGGAGCCGGAAAGTGCCAAGAATCTCGGCTGAACCAGGAACTGCCGGTGTTGCGGGCGGAATGATCGTCAGAACCGGTTGCTTACCGTTAAGCCTGCTGCCGGCGCTTCGCGGCTCCCGGTGCGCTTCGATGCCGGAAATCGAGCGCTGCGCTTCAGATCCGCGCTCGTTAGCGAATCGTGCTGCTAGAAGTGCCAAGCATTGCCTGCCGGACGGATTCGATGTAGTCGGCCGGCTCTTGCTGAAAACGGCGGCGGGATTCGGATGTGCTAAACAGAATCACGCGCTGGTTGGGGAGCCGTCCCATGAATACCCCGTGTTCCTCGAGTCCATCGACCAGAATACCGCTTTCATGAAAGATGACTGGATCGTAACCGGCCAGAAGCGGCGAATATTTATCGGGGTTTTGCTGAAATTCGTTTTTGCCCGCTTCGCTGACGAACAGATAGGTGCGGCCACGGTGGATACAGCCGAATTGTGGATCGCCATCCACCCATTGGGCGCGGTTGACCAGAGTAACCGGGCATTTGCCGTGCAGGGCGACGCTGTTGCCATTCGTCGGGTCGTGCAGAGGTTGTGTCAATCGTGGATCATCAGCCGGGATTGTCGTCGGCATGTGATGGCTGCGATCATTCACCGGTGTGTTATCGATCAGGTGACCAGCCTGCAGCCCGGAGGCAAACGGCACGTCCTGCTGCGATCTCGGCTCTCCGTGACTCGACGTCGCAAGGGCACGACCGGTACCGGTAGGCACGGCCTGTTGAGTTTCAATCGGGTCATCGGCGTAGGGGTTCCGCATGACTTCGCCGGGAGTAGTTGATTTGCGAGCAAGATTCCGGCTGTCATCGGAAAAATCCGGTTGCGTATGGTCAGGTTGAGCGAAGGAAGGAGTGGAAGGAACAAAGCTGTTGGATTGATGTCCGGCTGACTGAGTAATCCCCTGCGATGATTGCGTTTGCGATGTCTGGAATGAACCGGAACCGCCTGATTGAGCTGAATCAGATTCGTAGCCGAGACCGGTTTGAGGGTTAATGATGTGGTCACCGTCCGCTCCACCGTTGAGTGTACGGCGCAATCCGTTGATCATTTTGACATATCCGTCGGCTGATTTTGGGCTCGATCGTTTGAGGACAACCTTTCCGGTAGGCGAAACAACAACATCGAACGGCACAGACTGGACATCGAATTCGGTGACCAGATCCGGGTGCAAATCGACATCAACTTTTACTGGAACCACATGTGCCCTTACTGCTTCCTCGACAGTCATGTTCGGGAAAACGAATCGTTCAAGATTCCGGCAGGGACGGCACCAGTCAGCTGTAAAATGCAGAAGGACGAGCTTATCTTCGGTGGCGGCGGTCTGCCCAGCAGACGCAACGTCTGCTGACCAATCAATTTGTGCATTGACACCCGGGGCGAAGAAAATGCCGAACGAAGCCACTAAGCTGAAAGCCATGGCTGTATAACAGGATTCAGATAGCGTTCTCATTGGGCTGCCAGCTGTGCAAGGAATAATCAGTCTCATTTGGCGATATCGGCAGATTCAGATGGAAAGGTGGATAAAATTTTCCATTTATTCTGCATGTCCGGAAACGCCTGTTTAGTTGCGGGCTCCCAGGAGGTTTTGGTAAAATAGGCTTAAAGTTCAAGGTTTCCTGTTTACTTCTGCTTGACAGAGGCGATACTTTTGATAACACTTCACTCGTAATTCAAGCTTGTGCCTGAAACACACTGCTTTCTTTGAAGATTACCACCCTTTGATTTATTTCTTGCAAAGGGTACTTTTAGGTCAGCGGATTCAGGTATCTGCTTATTCCGAAGCCACGTGACGCTTACTGGCGAATCGAGGGCTTCACCGTTTGTTTGGAACAGACTTCTTTCTCAACGCTCGCTGAACTTTGTTTGATCTTATTGTGTTGACACAAATTTGACAGAGACAGCTTCACTCGAGTTTGGAACTCGCCCGTTTCGGGGAACAGCCGGTTCAGGATCAACTGAACGGACATCCTTCGCGGGAACGTGAACCCCTTTGACGGGGACTGTGAATGAGAATTTTAGAGTCTCGAGATCTCCCACTGTCGGCAAAAACCGGCCCTGAGTCGTCCCGATGTTCTTTGCTATTAACATCGTCAAAGTGCGTTTCCACCCGGAATCTTCGTGGAAAAGTTGGCGGCTAATGCGTCGATATCCGCGTGCGAATCCGAAGAAATTCACGCAATATTCCGAAATCAACTTCTACTTTCTGAAATCAGCATTTTAGTTCTATTTGTCTGACTAATTTCAACTCTCAGTTTACTTTCAACTCTCAGTTTACTTTCAACTCTCTAGTTACTTTCAACTCTCTAGCTGGCGTTTCAAAACGCATCACCCAGCGTGGCATTCGTGAACGACTCTCAACATTCAATTCGTTGTCATCACTCCTCGCCACCCTTCAATATTTTCAGGTGCTAACTCAATGGCAAAAAAACGTTATCGTTCTCGAAGTGGAAATTCCGGCAACTCCGGCGGAGGCAACTCCGGTGGCGGCAACTCCGGTGGTGGAAACTCGGTGGTGGAAACTCGGGTGGTGGAAACTCGGGCGGAGGCAATTCCAATGGTGGAAACTCCGGCAGTGGAAACTCCGGCGGAGGCAACCGCTCACGTCGATCTGGAGGCGGCAACACCTCCACCAGCAACCGTCGTCGACGATCCGGCGGAGGTGGTGGCAACAACAACGGCCACCGCAACAACAACAACAGCAACAACAACAGCAACAACAACGGCTATCGCAACACCAACCGCAATCGCGAACCGGAAATCGTGGACGCATCGGAATTGACCGAAGGTGTCGGCTTGCTGGAATTACATCCCAACGGTTACGGATTTCTGCGAAGTCCAGGCAACAACTATTCCCGTGAGCGGACTGACCCGTTTGTACCCGGAACGATGATCGAAAAATTCGGTTTACGTCCCGGCGTCATGATCACGGGCAGCGTCCAGCCGGCTCGCCGGCAACAGGGGCCGAGGCTGCGCGAGATCAAAGACGTTGATGGGAAGACGCCGGAAGAATACATGGAGGTTAAGAGATTTGACGAACTGACTCCGATCAATCCGGAACAGTGGTATCAGTTGGAAACCGGTCCTGAACCGTTAACCACGCGTGTAATGGACCTGCTCACACCGCTAGGGAAAGGTCAGCGAGCACTGATTGTTGCTCCGCCTCGCACCGGTAAGACGATCATGTTGCAACACATTGCGCATGGAATCGCGACCAACCATCCGGATTCCAAACTGATGGTCCTACTCATTGATGAGCGTCCGGAAGAAGTGACCGACATGAATCGGAATGTGGACGGCGAAGTGATTGCCAGTTCACTTGACGAGGACATCGAAAGCCACGTACGACTTTCGCAACTGGTGATCGAGCGTTGTAAGCGGTTGTCGGAGATGGGGCAGGATGTATTTCTGCTGATGGATTCGATCACCCGGCTTGCCCGTGCGTTCAACAAATGGGTCGGGAACACAGGTCGTACGATGTCGGGTGGCGTCGATATCAAAGCGATGGACATTCCGAAAAAACTTTTCTCATCGGCCCGCGCGTTTGAAGAAGGCGGCTCGCTGACAATTGTCGGCACCGCACTCATTGATACGGGTAGCCGGATGGACGAACTGATTTTTCAGGAGTTCAAGGGTACCGGTAACATGGAACTTGTCCTTGACCGCAAACTTTCTGACCGTCGTGTCTGGCCTGCGATCGATATCACTCAATCCGGTACTCGACGTGAAGAGTTGCTGCTCGATCCCGACACGCTCCACGCAGTCACGATGTTGCGGCGAACTCTAACGTCAATGCATCATGTCGAAGCGATGGAACAGCTGACCAAACAGCTGGGAATGCGAAAAACAAACGATGAATTCATCAAGCTGATCAGCGGCAAGATGGACGAAATCGGTTAGTCAGCCGGAAGATGAGCGGAATAAGAACCCCTCGCTCGATTTGACTCGTTGAATGAGCCTGGCAAGAGCCGGTTGTTATCCGATCTGGCTGAGCTGTTTGCGCTGCGAAATTCGCCGAACATCGTATCGCTATCGGGGATGTGAAAGGAGTGTGGCCATCCTCTCGCCTCGATCAGGAATTCTCGACGTTCAACTGCCACGAAACGCCGAATCGATCCTGGCACCAGCAGAATTTTTCACTGAATCCGTAGTTAGCAGGTTCCATCATTACTTTGCCCGCTTCGGAAAGAGCCGCGAACAGAATGTCCAGTTCGTCGCACGACTTGCACGTCACAAAAATTGAAAACGATGGCGTGAATGTGAACTCGTGATCGACCGAACTGTCGGTACACATGAATTCCTGGTCACCAATCGTAAATCGAGCGAGCATTATCGTGCCCGTGTCAAGATCTTCGTGACGTTGGACGATATCGACTTCAGATTCCTCAAACAGCGAAGCATAAAACGTGATCGCCTCCTCCGCTCTCCCCTCGAACATTAGAAATGGCCGGACTTTCGAGTTCATGCACTTCGAACCTGCTTTCTCAGTGTTCGTAGGCGTCTCTTTTGCCTGAGCGTTCATGTTGACTCCTTGAGAGTTAATTACCCGCAGTTTAGTCTTTTGCATTGGCGTTGTTGCTTCGGCGATTCATGCCCCATTATTACTCGAAAGCTAACTGCGAAGCAAACGAAGCCATGCTCGGCCACTGTGATCGGACTGTAAGTGCCCGATCCCCGGACATCCTGTTTTCGCGAACGTCTGTTTTGAGTATCATCGGCGATAGGAACGCGTTCAGTCTGCAATGCGGAGGATCTTGAGTCCGGAGAGTAAGCGAATGGCTAGCGGCTTCATTGGAAATGAAGTGCCGGGCAACCGGTTGCGGGTTCGAATCCCGTGCTCTCCGCTCTTTCTTTGATTTCAAACAACGCTGTGTACACGATATGTACACGCTTCCAGGGAGCAAATAAACGGTGTCCCCGTTCGAGGGGTGTCTTATTGAGATTGGACGAAACGCCCAAACTGTGCCCGTTTTGGTGGTGTTGTTGGTGGTGGTGGTGTTGGTGGTGGTGTTGTTGGTGGTGTTGGTGGCGTGCCCTATGAGCTCGCCGGGCCCTGCCCTGCACGTGATCGGAATAGCATCCGACAAAGCGGCGCAAAGATAACGGCGCAAAGATAACGGGGCAAAGATAACGGGGCAAAGATAACGGCGCATTGAGTTGATCGCCGAACAGTTTACCGGAACTCAACTCGCAGCCCCGGAAAACGCGGCGCTTGCGATGCAAATGCGCAAAGCGCTTAACCTGTCTGCCAGTCAGTCCCAACAGGGTATGGTGGATTTGTCACAGGCAATGCGGAATCTTGATCGCCTGAATTCAGAAAAGGGAGCGCAGGGTGGATCGCCAGGAAGCGGATCACTCGCGGATTCCGAATTTCATATTGAAGGCGAAGGCGGTCGGTTCATGGTCCGTGTGAATCCACAAAACGACATCCGGCTGCCGCGCGAGTTGATTATGGCTCAGGCGCTTCCTGCCAGGCGTTTTTCCAGAGACGCTTCGCGCAAGGGCTGGTTGTACCTCGATACCTGGTATCAGATCGGTCTTTGGGAAAACGGAGGAGGTGTCACTTACGCGAACGAACATCCCCCGGAAAACGCGATTGATTTCGATGCTGTCTACGCAGTTGAAAAAACAAACAACTAGAATGCCGGACCAAAATGCACCGGATGCAGTTGAATCAACCACGATGCCCGGGTCGCAACAACCTCAACAGGTTTAGCGACCGGGCACGCGTTTGAACTCAAAGCAGCCACTTGGAAGCCCGACTCACGGGGACCCGGGCTTGTACGTACAAGTTCTTTGCACGCACGTTCCAGCGGCGCTCTCATTTCGATGTTACTTTACACGTCTGTCAAGGAATTTTGCGGCCGCGTCACGTCCGCCCAGACCAAACGCCAATGCTGACGCCAAAGCAATTCCGCCCAGTGTCAGACCAAAACCGAGATCGACGAGCTCACCGGCCAGACCCATCTTTTTGAGTGCGATGACTCCGGTCAATACCATGATGCAACCGAAAGCGATGTTTGAAACAGTATCGGAGTTAGCCATGCTGCTTGCTTGAACTGCCTTGCGAGCCATATTCGCCAACCATAAGCCAACGGCAAGGATTGCAACGCCGATGATGACGGGAACCGCAAAGTCCACGGCTTCGTTGAAGAATCCGGAAACCATGTCCAGCTTCAACAGCTTGATCGCCTGGGCGAGACCCATGAACAGAATGATTCCCATCGAAGCCTTCCCGGCCAGTTCCGATGGAGAAGTGGTCATGCTTTCCGGGTCACTCATCAAACCCAAATGCCGGGGGAAATTGTTGAATCCCGTTCCGTCGAGCAGATTGCTGGTCAGTGTGCCGGCAAGTTTGGCGATTAAGAAGAAAACTGCCAGGATGATTCCGGCACTGATCATGTTTGGCAGAAAGTCCGTGATCTGGCTGACGATCCCCTGTACCGGCTCACTCAGCTCTTTCATTTGCAGCGCGCCGAAAATGACAGGCAGGAACATCAACATGATGAAACAAAAAGCTGCCATCGGCAAGCTGTTGGTCAGGGTACCCGGTTTCAGTTGCAAACGAGTGTCGACATCACCAAGTGTCAGGCCCTTTTGCACGGCGATCCTGGCAATCATTGCGATCAAGTATGCGACCGCTGCGACAACGGCAGCTCCGATGATTTTCGGAATGAACGTGAAGAACTGGTTGAGCAGGTTTGTGAGAGGTTTGCTGACCGAATCGAGTTCGAGCGCATTCAAACAAGCGATCGCCACGAACACCATGATGACCCAGAACGCGCCAGTGCCAAATCCTTTGCCGGCGTTTTCGGATGAACCCGATCCGAGGTACTGACCAATTTTGTTTCCGATACCGGTCCGGTTGATCACGTTGGTCATCACCCAGGCGATGATTTTTGCGATGATGAAGCCGATGACCAGAATCACTAGCGCGCCAAGAAGCTTGGGGAATAAACTGCCAACCTGGCTGCTGAGTGATCCGGTGATATCGTTCCACATTCCGCCAAACAGGTTGACGGTATCTTTGGCGGCTTCGCCAGCTTGATTGATCGGGTCACCCTGAGCGATGAGAGAGTCAAGAAGTTGCATAGTAAATCTCCTGGGGGATTTGAGGGAGGATGTAAGTTAGCGCAAGTGACTGTCGCACAAACCTCGGAATGTCATCCGCTCAATGGTAGGTTTTTGAAGGGAATACGCAATCGGAGCCAGGGATGAGGATCTACAGTTCTTTCATTTTCGCCGAAATATTTGCGAAGTAACGTTTTGCGAAGCCCGGTTTATTCTTAGCAGTCTGAAATCATGACACAATAAGGGTCGGCTGGATAGAAACACAACTCTCAGCTTGACGTTGCTCGCTACGCAAAAAGAGCGCTGACAGCGTGTGCTTTGACGAGTTCACGAGGCTGGTTCAAGCGGTTTATGACCATCATCTCGGGATCGATGCCGAATGCGTGATAGATCGTCGCGAGCAGTTCGGCTGGATGGACGGGATCTTCAAGCGGGCCGGATGCCGTCTCATCTGATTTGCCGTGAACGTAGCCGCGCTTGGTGCCGGCACCGGCGACCGGGCCAGTGTAACAATAAGGCCGGTGATCCCGCCCGTCGTTGGAATTATCATTGCCCGCTTCAACAAATGCCTCTTTGGCTACGTCCCGACTTGATCCGTCAGAGTACGTCGCGACAACCCGCATTGCATCCAGGTTTGGTCAGCACAGGGTTTACGTCGCGAGTGAAATCGGGCGTGAATGCCACGTCGGAAATGTCGATCCCGAATCGGTTTTGGCTTGAACGACAATGCTCGCGTAGTCGAGCGGCGAAGCGAGGTTGATTTCGGTCGGGAAAACAATCAATCCGTTGATGGAATCCCTTGGAGTGTCTTCATTTCCAGCCTGGCTGATGCGATCCGATTCGTAGTGCCAGTCAGCGACAGTCGACAGGTTCGTCGCGGATTCAGATACTTCAACCGGTCGCACGGACGAGACCGGGCTAGCCGTTTCCGTCTCGAAGGTTCTGAGCATTCCGTCAGCACCGGCGACCGTGACATGAGTACCGGACGGATTAAAGGCGATGGCGTACATCGCCGAATCGACGGCTCGCAGATTGGTGCCGGTGCATCCAAAAGCAACCAAGGAGCCGTCGGGCGACCAACTGACTCCGTACACAGTGTCGTATGAGACGATTTTGGAAAGTTGCAGTTCGCCGGTCTCGACATTCCAAATTTGAACTTCGCCCGTTTCCCCGGTGGTCATCCACAGCACCCTGATTGATCCAGCGGCGAATGAAATCGACGTGCTCATCGGAAAGCGGATCTGCATTGGGTGGCATGAATGCCTTGTCATGTTCAGCCGCAATTGCATTGAGCAGGTAACTGGCATCGGGCTCGTCAGTTGTCTCTGATTCCTGAGCTGCGGTGATGACTGTGGCAAGCAGTTGCGGGTACCAAGCACGGTGTTTGTTCAATTGCTACGCAGCAACCGTTCTTTTTGGCGTCCGTCAAAGCCTCATCGTCTGTTATTTCGTTTACGGGTGGTTCAGCAATACTCACGACTCGTCCCGCTCGCGCATTTTTTCATCGAGCCGCGACCGGTTTCTTGTAGAATAAGGTCAATGGACGGCGTACTTCAGATTACATTCGCGACCTGATCCGATGAATCTCATTTCGAAACCGCTTAATGACGATCGATCTCGAACAAACGGTTGACTTGAGTCGTGAACCTCCGGACTCCGATGCATTTGCCCAAGTCGACTCCGGAACAGAGACATTCGCCTTCCTACCGGCCACCTCACGCATTGGAATCGAGCGACCCGATTCTGCGACCGGTCTTAACCAGCGATTTAATGAAGCGACACGTCTGCTGCTCAGGCAGCGCCTCATCATTGCGGCCCTGACACTCGCTTCAATTCTGATTCTGATCAAGGTACCGATCTACCTGACCGGGCGGCTGACAACCACCGACTTGCTTGAGCGATCATTCGCGCTGGTGTTGTTGAGCGGAATTTTTGTCTACCTGATTCGCGCTCCGAAGGCTTCGCTACGCGTACTCCGCCTACTCGAAATCCTTCTGATCGCGGTCCCGATTATTGAAGCCACAACGGTACAGGTTCTCGAAACCGAACGGCTTGTGTCAACCGGTCGCGTGGAATCCGTTCCAATGCTCCACGCCACGATTGGCGCAACAGTCTCGTTGTTCATTGCAATCTACGGGATGTTTATTCCATCCAACTGGAGACGAACTGCGATCATCACGGGCTTTGCTGCACTATTGCCGACCATCGTAACTTTTGTTCAGCTGCGGCTGACTTCGAGTCAATTGATCGAAACTCCGAGCTTGATCACTCCGTTCCTGCTGATCATGACGGCCGTCGTCGCAACGGTCGCCTCGCACGTTGTCCATGCGATCCGGCGTGAAGCAGAAACGGCCCGCCACTATGGACAATACGAACTGACTCGCGAAATCGGACGTGGCGGAATGGGTGTTGTATTCAAGGCTCAACATCGCCTGCTGAAACGACCGGCAGCTATCAAGTTGATTCGGTCCGAGTCAGCGTTTGACGAACAGGCGATTGAACGGTTCGAGCAGGAGGTTCAACTGTCGGCAACATTGTCTCATTGGAATACTGTCCAAATCTATGATTATGGGCGAACCAAGGAAGGAGATTTCTACTACGTGATGGAGTTTCTGGAGGGACAGTCACTGCAAAAACGACTTCGTCAGACGAAAGGCATGAGCGTTTCGAAGACGGTCGCGATCGTCGCTCAACTTTGTGACGGCCTCGAAGAAGCCCACACGAAATCACTAGTTCATCGCGATCTGAAACCGGGAAATATCTTTCTTGCCAGAACCGGTGGTCGCAAAGATGTCGTCAAGATCCTTGATTTTGGTCTGGCAATAATTGCCACCGGTGACGACAAGCATGCAAACTCGATCAGCGGCTCGCCTCCCTACATGTCACCTGAACAGATTCGTGGTGAAGCAGTCGATGGTCGCAGCGACATATACGCAATCGGCTGTGTGATGTTCGAATGTCTGACCGGTCGTTCACTTTTTCACGGCAAATCCATTTCGCAAATCTTCGATCTCCATCTGACCGTGCAGCCGGATCTTGACGATCTACCGGAATCGGCCAACGAACTCAAACCTGTGATCGAAGGTTGTCTGCAAAAAGACCTTGATCAACGATTTTCCAACGTCGGCATTCTGCGCGAAACGATTGCAGCAGTCAGTTTGACAGAGACCAGTTCCATAGAAGTCTCATTAGCTCACAGTGAGCAAAAACTACCGGGGACCGGCTCAATTTGAATCCTATGCGTTGTTTAAGAGCATATTTTTCCGGACACGTTCAAGGCGTTGGATTCAGGTACACCTCAAAATCCGTTGCGGCCGGTTTCGAAGTTTCAGGCTATGTCAAAAACCTGTCTGATGGTCGGGTCGAACTGCTTCTCGAAGGAACCGGGCCTGAAATCCAACGTTGTCTTGATGCCTTATGCGAACGAATGAGTGGCCACATTCGGGAACAGGAATCGTCTAGCGAACGGGCGAGCGGAATGTACTCCGGATTCAGTATTCGTCATTGAACTGATGAGTCGTATCGCGGAACTGATGAGTCGTATTGCGCGCCTCTCTTGACCAGCGCATGAAAACAGTCCGTGCGACTACCGGCACGGACTGAGTTTATTGACGCATATTTTCGGAGGAAATTTACGGTTGGCTATCTTCAATTTCCTCAAGCAGATCACCGATCAATTTGTCATTCTCGCCACTTCCTGTCCAGCGCACCACACCGTTGGCATCGATAATCATGACTGTCGGGAAGGCCTGAACGTTGAACCCTTCAAGAACCGCCGGGTCATGACCAAGGAAAAACGAACGCCAGTTGAGGTTTTTCTCTTTTACCGCTGCTCGGATATCTCCTAACGAGTCGTGAAAATTGACACCAATCAGCTTAAACGGTTTTCCATCCATTTCTTCTACGAGCGACCGCTCGTGATCGTACATCGCACGGCAAGGGCCTCACCAATCGCCGTAAAAATCGAGCATCACAACCTGGCCGCGGTAGTCCGATAGCTTGAACTCTTCGCCGTACAGATCGGGCCCGTGAATATCGGGAACGAGTTGCCCGACTTCGGTACCAATTTTTAGATCATCCGGGTTGTCCAGATCGGTATCTACAAATTTGCAATGTGGCAGCTGTTCCTCATCCGCAGTCGAATCTCCGCCGGAACTGGAAGCGCCAGCAGCCATGTCGGCTGCAGACCGGCCACCGCCATCACCTTTTCCGCCGCCGGGACCTGAAGAATTTTCACTCGTAACCACGAATTCCGGCTCCGGAGGAGCGCAGCCCACCGACAGACAAACGATGCCGGCCAGGCACATCGCGAACCCGAAGTTCGCCCAACTTAATATTTTCATTGTAAAATTCCGTTGAACAGGAGTCGAATGCGGAGATCTCGGACCGAATCAGATTCAATCGAAGCTACATGGTTACGAAAAATGTCGGCACAGGTTTCGATCCGCCGGTTTATTCTAGCTGACGGACTTCTCCTCGTGAACTGCATGTCCGAATTTGGTATCCGGATTCGCAAAACGGCTCGTCTCACGCCGCAACCGGCTCAATCTGCCAATCCAGCGCTGAAACATACCCCTGACGAACCATCTCCCACCCGCTTCCTCATTGATCCAGCGGCGTGCGTTTTCCGTCATGTAATTGCGCCGATCACCTACTTCACCCTAGCGATTGAATTCATTTCGCTTTTCAGCCGTGTGTCGATCAGCAGCGACATACTCAACCCAATTTCGGCAGGTGATTCGCACGAACCGTTCGTGGCAAAGCAGTTGCTCTGTGTGCTTTTGAAAGTACCACAGGGCCGCTTTGAATTTGGCTCGTAGTTCTGCCATCTCCGGGTTCTTTCCGAAAAAGCGGAAAATGCGCGGCGCGTTATACGCATGGAACATTTTGCTGACAACGATGTCCCGAATGTCCCGAATCACGCTGATGTGAGGAACGCCCCGGATCACAACCGGATGAATCGTATGAGGTGTTCGGTCACCGATTAACTTCGCGTCCGGTCGCGCGAGTCGAATCAGCGACCGGCGAACAAACGATTCCAATTCACGTCGAACCGGTTCGCATTCCGTTTCGATCCGATCAAGCAATACAAATGTCTCGCGATTTTTCGCATACGTGGCGAAAAAATTGTGCCAGTGGAATTCGCCAATACTGTCGATATCCGGATGCAGATTCAAGAACCGCGACACCCAGTTGGTTCCCGATTTCATGTGTCCGCGAATACAGAAAAACCGTTTTTCCGATTCACTTCACTGAGCGGGTTTGTTCGTCATGCGAAATGCCTGTTGAGGGTGGAACAAAAAGAGAACGCACTGAAACCGGCGAATCCCGGTGGTTTCCAAAATCACCAGACCTGGAAAGCTGCGGCCACCAGCGAACACCGTGGCAAGCGCCAACCGGCTAGGAATGCCAATCCGAATTCCGAGTCTCGACAAACCACCGGGCGGTATGAGATTAGCGATCTGCGGGGACAAGCGTCAACATCATTCTCTGACACCCACCCTGCTATACGGCGTTCGACCGTTGTAATAGAGGTTTGCGGACTTCTATTCAGCAGCACCGGGTATGAGCCCGTCGAATTCGAAAAACGAAAACACGAAATGCACTGTAAGCACGAACAGAGTCGCCCAGAGTATCGTTGACGTCACGCTTCGGCTGACATCAGTCGTCGAATATTTCGGGCGCCTTCCCTGATAGTAGGAAATGATCGCCGTGCCCAGCCCGCAACAGATCAGCTTTGCCGTCAGCCATCCCATTCCGCGAAACGAAAACTGGCCCATCACCTCCAGCCCGCGATGGAAATTGTAGTTCCAGAAATCCGGACCCTTATCCGGATGCGTACACACGAAAGTAATGAGGCTGGTCCATCTCGCAACGACAAACGACAGGAAGTTCAGAATCGGTGTTCCAATCAGAAACGACCACATGATTGGCGTCAGCAAATACGCACAGGGTTTCATTCCGAACGTTTTTAACGCGTCGATCTGGTTCCCGTATTGCCGACCGCCGATATCTGACGTCACCGCTGCTCCACATCTTGCCGCGATTAGCACCGTCGTCAGCGTCGGGACAAAAATCCGGTACATCGCAAACCCGAGCGCCGTCAACAAATCCTCGGCCAGCAACGGTTCGGTATACGCTGCAAAAGGAAGAAACTGAAACGTGAAATACGTCGTAGTAAAACCAACGATCAACCCGGCAATGATCAAATAGAACCACGCCGTCGGCCCGGCAACCAGCCGCGCATAATGCGCAAAAAAGCGCAGCCCCCAGGCAGGGTTGCGCCACAACGGAATCAGACTTGCCAAGCCCGCGATCGACGCCGTTACCACGTTGGAAGTTCGAACAAAAAACCCGCCCAGTTTTTCTCTGACAATTTCCGATAGAGACGGCTTTGATACCAGCTCTGAATCCTGACTCTGTTTGCGCGACATCGGATCGAGCTTTGCCGAAATGTTCTCCCACTCGTCGCGTTCTACTTCAACCAGATTTTTTTTCACAGGATCGAGCAAGAATATCCGGTCGGCGACCGGCATCAATGAACCGTAGTCATGAGTTACGATGACCGATGTCTTGCCGTACATTTCGTGAGTTTCGCGAATCAGTTCAGCGACCTGACGGCCCGTCAAAGGATCCAGGCCGCTGGTCGGTTCGTCATATAAAATGGCTGGAGGGTTATAGGCTAACGTCCGCGCCAGCGCGAGCCGCTGACGCTGCCCGCCGCTCAAACGGGATGTCGGAACATCGTGTGGAACGCGTAACTGTTCGAGCAACTCGCCGGGCTGCACCTGGCTCGCATTTTCGCCGCCGCTTGAATGAGCCAATTGCATGTTTGACGCGGGCGACAGCTCATCAAACAGCGCAAACGATTGAAAGACAACGCCAGCACGACCGGCCGTCGCACGCTTGCCGTCGATTCCAACCGTCCCTTCAAAGTGAATTGCCTCATTGCCGGGTTCAATCAATCCCGCGAGAATGCGAAGCAGAACTGATTTGCCAACGCCGCTCGGCCCGACAATCAGCGAGATTTCGCCTGCCGGAAAATCGGCGTTAACTTCCTTCAACAAGTTCCTGCTGCCTGCGTCCACGCTCAGGCCGCGAACTGTCATCCCGCTCACTCCAGCCTGCGATTTGGACTGCAGAGATTTTTCGTCGGTTGCTGGTAGAATTTCTTTCGGCCCGCTCATCGTTGATCATCCTGCAGCCGTTGCGGTTTGGGCGTAAATCCCGGCATCTCGGTTGACGTCTCACCGGGTACAACAATCAGATAATCGGGCAGGTCCCGGTTGCCTGCAACATCCGTTTGCGTGCTGGTACTCCGTGAGTCGTCCGGATGGAGCACCATCCAGATCCGGTCCTTTCTAAGAACCCGGTTTCTCAACACCCGTGAAAACTCCGGCGTGATTTCACCGGTTGTCGAACCGAACAAGGTGACTCCGATTTCTGTAATCGTCGGATCCAGACGGTCATTCGTAATCGCCAGCGCGCGTTGTGCTTCGGGCGTGTTCCAGTTTTCCTTCAGCACATTCTGAAGTCGCTGGTTATTTACGAACACTTCACGAAACACTTCCGCGATCAAAGTCTGCACATCCTCGTCGGCTGCCACCTGCCGCAGGCTCTCACTGACCGTACCACGCACACGTTCGTTGTTTGCGACTTCTTTGAGAATCTTCTGCTGCAGGGTGACAATCTCACCGATGTGCGCCTCCAGAATTGGAACCGCCATTTCTTCAGCAAAACGCGCAAATTCTTTTTCGGTCAGATTGCGTTCGGGCAGCGGCGACTGATCATAGAGGTATTTCCATGTGAACCGCCAAACCGAAACCTCGTCCCAGATTTCATGACCAATTACAGAGGCCAGCGGTCCCGACTCGCGACGAATGACAGGCCAGATTTCGTCCTGAACCAGCGGCACGAGCTCTTTTTCCACAAGCTCTTTTTGAAATCGCTGCACGATCTCGTTTAGTTGTTGTTCACGTGCCGCAAACGCCGTTCGCAGGTCTGCGCGAATCACATCGGACGCGTCACGCAGCGAGTCTTCAACGACCGGCTGTAACGCTTCGACGATCTCCTGTTGGTGGTCGCGGAAGGCATTCAAGATTAATCCGCCGATCTTCCTCCGGGTTTCAGGTGGGAGCATCATCTCGACCACCCACCCGATCGAATCCGGTGTCTTGTGAAATGTAACCCGATCGTCAGCCGCAATGGCGGGTGCACAGGCAAACAATTCAACGTAGGCCCGATCGGTAAAGACGTATTCCGCCTTCGTCGAATTGCGGGTTTCGACGCGAACAATTCTCCCGACTGGACGCCCGAGCCCATCCGGTCCGTAGAAAACGGGATCGCCCACGCGAACCGTTTGAGAAGGCTCGAACCGCAACTCGATTGTACGAGTCGTATTCGCAACGAAACTCACCAGTTGAGCCGGCGCACCGGTGGAGTCTTTTATGATGTTCCGGCTAAAGTGGATTACTGCACCGACAATGCCGATCCAGATCAGCACGCCGAAAATCAGTCGCATTTCGAATCGTTGTCGCATGTCGTTTGTATGGTTGTTGTCAAGAAACTTCACCGTCTGCGTCGCCGAACATTGGGGAAGGCCAAGGACGGTTCCGCCGAACTGAATCGCGTCGGCCCTGAAAAGTCCAGAGCCGATTGGTCCGGGAGTTTTACTCCCCGTCCTCGCCGGCAGTTTCAACCTTCTCGGTTTCGGAATTTGTACTGTCATCTTCGACAGCTGGTTTTTCCTCCCCGGCTTCCCCGGCGTCTTGAGGCTCAAGAGTTGACGAATGATCGTGAATGATCTTCCAACCGTCATCCATCTTGCTCATCACCAGTGAAAAATTTCCGTCGCGAGTCTCACCGTCAGTCATCAACAAATGCCAGTTACCGAGAACCAACGCTGCGGAATCGCCGAGTAACGTTGTTTCCAAACCATCAAAATGGAGCTGCCCCATTTTTTCCGGCGGGTGATACCGCGCCACGTACCGGTCGTACGTTTGTTGCCAGCCGCGAGTCGTCGATCCGCTGCCACTGAACGTCAGGTCTTCCGACTTCCAGTACGTCGCCATGAACCCCTCGAGATCCCCGCGATTCCAGCACTCGTCCTGCGCGACCAGCAACGCTTCCAGTTCGGCGACTAACTCCGTTTCCGTTGTTAGTTGCGGTTCCGATTGCAGTGGTTCCGTTTCTTGATTCGAAACCGTTGCCAGCATTTCCTGTTGATGCATCCCGGCCGCAAACAGGCTTACAAAAAACACTACCAACGTCACTCTACCCGCCAGGAATTTCGCCATTGGATCCTCCACTCATGAATATTGAACGTTGTGTCGCCAGCTTCCAGCAACGACTCTTTCGATACCTATTATCATCAACTCTCTGGTTTGAGATTTTTTCCCTCTGCGATCTCCGCGTTTCGAAACTTGTTGGTGTTCTTCGATGAGCAAAACGAATCGGAATCGCTGAGAATACGGAGTACTTGAAAGACGACTTGCGGATGTTGCTTGAATCAAGCCATCCCGGGTCGTTCAAACTCTAATCTAAACAACAACGGCGCAACTAAACTTCCGTCCAGTCTTCATCGCGCAAGTTGATTCGGCAGACAGAAAAAGGTCCACCCGGATCCTCTCTATCATCAGGTACAACCAGGATTGCAGCAACATCAGAGTGAATCCGGCAATACGATTCCACCTCTTCAGGCTGCATCACAAAAAAAGCCGTCGCCAGTGCATCGGCCCTCGCGGCAGAACTCGAAATAACCGTTGACGAAAGCAGGCAATCCGACGGATTGCCCGTACGCGGATCGATGATGTGTCCGTATCTCTTCCCTCGATCAAAGAATCCCTGTCGAACTGAACCCGATGTGCCAAGTGCTGCATCCCGCAATCGGACTTCGCCCAATCGGGTTGCCGGAGCGAGAGGATGTGTGACACCAACCTTCCAGCCGGTAGGCCGATCGTACGGGTCGATTGAACCACACGCGACGACGCTACTCTGTCCACCGTGAATTACAAAATCGCCGATCCCAGCGCCGTCGGCAGTATCAGTCATCCATTCTGCGATCCGATCCAATGCGAACCCTTTGCCAATTCCACCTGGATTCAGTCGCATGCCCCGTCTTCCGAATCGAACCGTTTGTGCGCGGCGGTCGAGTTGCAGCTGATCACTTCCAACCAGCTGCAACGCTTCCTCAATCTGTTCTCCGTCGGGCACACGCCCTTTACGCTGGTCAAAGCCCCACACGTTTGTTAACGGGCCTGACGTCATGTCAAATGCGCCGCCGGTTTGTTCGTACAACAGCTTCCCAAGCGAAAGCAGCTCGAACAGCTGCGAATCGACTTTTACATCCTGTTGACAGGCCATTGAATTGAGGCAGCTCAACTCGCTCTTTGCCCGATAGATCGACAGCTGCGACTCAATCGAATCGAGCATCTCAAACGCCCGCATTGCCGCAGCTCCTGCTCCGCGATACTGATGCAAGTTGAAGAGGATCTCGAATTCGCAGGCCATCGCGCGTGTCGAATACGTTTCCAGATGCGATTGACTACGAGAGATGCCCAACGGAACGGCTGATCCTGGTGAGCCCACGGCGGGCACTTCGGGAGCTTCCGATCCAGCAACAATATCTGTCGCAGCCTGCTGCCCCGCTTCGATCGCCTCGCGCAAGACGCTCGCAGCCGCATTGCCTGTTAGGAAATTGCGCCGATCGGGTTCAGGTGCTTCCGTCATGGAATCGAGTTCCCGCCTTTTAGCCGGCAATCCCCGCCAGCCGGCTGACTAACGCAGTCGCGAGCCCCGAGCCCTGACCTTCGTGCCGCCCGGTCGCCCATCGCCCGTTGCTGCGGCTCAGATCCTTCATGACGGTGGCATCGAAAAAGATCCCTGAACAATTCGGGCAAACGGTGACCCCTTCGGCAAACCCGCCAATCCTTAACGGCTCGATACAGCACGGACAAAAAAAGCTGCCATCAACTTCGATCGATTCGCTCGACCAGTCGTCATCCGAATTTGCCGGCTGATCAACATTCGCATCCGAAATGTCAGAAAGGTGGAATCCGGATTGTGAAAAGATCGACTGAGCAAAAGACATTCTATCCGGCTGGTGACTGCACTGATGTTGGCCGCAGGAGTTTTGGGATCCGTTCAAATAGTTGTCCGGATTGAAACTGCAAGTTGCCAACAACGTGGACAACTCGCTCGAATCCAGCCAGATCCCACTGCAATGGGAGCAACAATCGATCTCAACGCCGCATTCGCTGATTGCGGTCATTCGGTGGCTACAAAACGGACACTTGACGTTTTCGCGCATGGCTGGAGGTCATTTATCGAGGCTAGGCGAGGGTGTTGCGCACACCAGTGGTCCTGAAGTCATCAAACATGTTGCGTCGTTCATACAGCAATGTTGAATGCCGCGTTGAACTGCCGCGAAAATCGTCCATAATGAACACTGGAAGTGGCAGGAAGGATAGAAGGTTCCGTGAAGATACAGTTTTCGCACGAAGCAAAAACAGGGTCTCCCGAACGCCCTCTCAATCTCCCGGGTCCATTCTAGAACGCGCGGTATGCGTGTGACAAGAAAATTCTTTTTTCCGAGTCAGTTATGAACCGTCGCCCTGCTTTGAGACTCACTTGCATCGCCCTGTCATTGGCAGTGGGAACCGTCGGTGCTGTCGTGACGCAGGACAACACGCCTCGCCGGATTACACGGGTTGAACGACCGGTTTTCACTGAAAAAGACTCTGATGGAATCTACTTCGACAACCTCTTTGCAGACGGCCTGGCAGGCGATCGACCCGTACCGTTAACCGGACAGACCGCACGAAACAACGCTGGAGGGACAAACTCGACGACATCTCAGCTGCCGTCGGACACCTTGCCTTCAACCGGATCGAATTCGCCAGAAGCGGGGCAGGGCGGACTGATATGGTCAACCGTGCTTCCTTCCGAAGTGATTGAAGACGAAGTTAAGGCGTTGCAGCAGGCGTTGACGCGCGACGTGACGACGCCAGGCAAATTCAGCTCGGATTATCGAAAAGCACGTCAGTCGTTCTCGATCCTATCGATGTTGTTTGCCGTCATCCGTGACTACGATACCGACGAAGTTCGCTGGAAGGATTCTGCTGCTCATGCCCAGACCTCATTTGAGCGTGCCGCCGCAAACGCTCGTGTCGGCAGCGCTCAGTCCTACCAAAGCGCAAAGAACAAGCTTGCAGACCTGTCCGGTCTGATTCGAGGCGAGTCGATTCCGGAAGACGAAGCGCCGCCGGATGAAATTGACTGGGGGCGGGTTGTGGACCGATCGCCACTGATGCGGCGTCTGGAGATTGCGAAAGATACGGTCAAACCGCTGCTTTCATCACGCCCGGAATTCACTAACAACCTCGTGATCATACTTCACGAATCGAGTCTCATCGCGGCAATGGGTCACGTGATTGGTGACGAAAATTCCGACGATGGTGACGATGAAAGCTACGCGGAAATGGCGAAAGAGATGGCCAGCGCGGCTGTTGCACTTTCTGAGGCAAGTCGATCCGGCGACTATGATGAAGCTTCCGTTGCATTCGGTCTAATCGGCAAATCGTGTCAGGATTGCCATGCCGACTGGCGATAATGCTGTCTATCCAAACCACCAACGAACGACTATTTGATGGCAACTGAATCCAACCTGTCACCTTTTGCTCATCCGAAGGCGCAGCGATATTTCGCGACGTTGCTGGAACGGTCGGGTCTAATCCGCGAGATTGAAGACACGCTTCAACTGACCGATGACAATCTTGACCTTTCACACATCCGCCTGCTTTCCGCGATGTTAATTCTGCTTGGACGGCCGGGAATCTGGCCGACGGACAAGCAACGGGTTCTTGCGCGAGCATCGACGAGGTTGAGCGGGATCAGCAAGCGAGATGCGAACCTACCGACGGACAAACGCACCAAACCACTTTCGCTCGATCAACACAACCTGCACGATCAATTGATGGCATCGATTAAGACCGAACTGGAACTGCTCCGGCGGCGCGGTGGAATTTCCAATCGCGTCTCGTCAATCGAACAGCCTGACTCCTGGGGAAAGTTCTGGAGCTAACTTGAATGACTGATCATGATAACCTTGCCCCCTGGGACCACGACGACGCAATTCGCTGGCTAGGCACCGTCGAATCATGGACGTCGTTTGCACGTTTGATCGAGAAAACTCTCCGTCAGGAACCACGGAAGTTCCCACATCAGATTCGAGCTGCGACGGCACTCGTGATCATGTTCTGCCGTCCCAACATGTGGCCCTCCAGGCAGGGAGCAGGTTCGATCGAATCGATATTGTCCCTGGCTCGCCGGCAACTGGTTCAAGTCAAGCAGCTCTTTTCTCACAAGGCACGGATAAACCCGGATCTAAAAAGGGACCGGACCTTTCGCACTCTTATGGACTCGCTTGATCAGGAGCTAAGAATTCTCGAATCGAGAGTGGGTGAAGACGACTTCAGTATCCCGGAACATCCGCCCTGCACCTGGACCGAGTTCTGGCACGAGGAAAGATCGGCGAAGTGAACGAAACATAGCGCCGGCTTTACGTCGGCGCCGTTAACAACCCGAAACCCTTATCCACCTTTCGCCGGATTGTATTCGTTGATCACAACCACCGGTTCTTCATTCTCTGCTGCTAACTGATAGTTGATTCGGAACTTTCGGGAGGAAGCGCCTGAAACGTCTTCGTCAACGGCACCACCAGTTTCCACAACGTCGAATTCTGCATCGAAGTCAATTTTGATCGCGCCATCAGCAAGCTTGTAGGCCGATGTCAACGAATCGACGATGAACGCACCAACCCCCGGATACTGCTGTTCAAGTTCGGCATTGGCAGCCGCAAGCATGGCCTCCGCATTGTCACCAAGAACCGTTCGGTGCCGAAGCCGCTGCAACCGTTTCTCGACAGCATCAAGCCTCCCAAGCACACTGATCTCCGGATAATTGCCTGCCGAATATGCCAGCGCGTAAACCTTGACCGAGTGAGTTCCCCGTTCCAGATTGAGCGTTAATATTGTTGTCGCAGCGTCCATGATCGAGACCCGACGTCCAGTTGCGTTGATCGCATCACCGATCTTCATCGGTGGTCGCGTCGTAGTAACGCTGCGTCGTAACGATGAATTGTAACAACTCGGCCAATTCATCTTCATTCAATTGCCACTCGCTGTGTCCGAGCCGTGGATTGCCGGCCCCGGATAAAAACAATAGAGCAAAAAACTATGCCGTGACTGTCAACTGATTGAACATGACTTTCCTGAATCTAGACGTGAGAACAACTTCGGGACGACTCAATCGTATAACAAAAAAGCTGCCGGACATCCGGCAATTCGGACATTCGGCAGCTTTGAGCTGTTCAATCGAACGTAAATTAATCGCGAGTCAGATTTTGCAATGCACGATCGAGATCCTCGATATTCATGTCCGAATCGACCATCCCGCCCTCTTTGTTGATCAGCACGATCATCGGTACTGTCAGCGGGCCCAGTTGGTGGGCCAACGGGCTGTCGTCCACTCCGCCTGGAGCATTCAGTTGCGGCCAGTTAACATTGCTGTTGCTTCGCAGGAACTGCTTGAGCACTTCCGGCTCGTCAAGATTCGCGCCGAGAACGACCACGCCATCCTTCTTGTATTTTTCGAATATCCGCGAGACCTCTTCCAGCTCGTCCTTTGCGGTATCGGAGTATTCCTCCCAGTAATGAATCACGATGATCTTACCGCGATAGGTTTCAGCTGACAGATCGAATGGCTTGCCGTCGATCGTTGTGCCTTCAAACTCAATTACTTTCCCTTTGGACGTCAGTCGATTGTACGCGCCGCGAGCTTTCTTGCCATAATTGTCTTCAGGGAATTCTGTCGCGAGTCGCCGATACCACTGAACTGCCGTTTTCGGGTCGTCGTATTCAAGTACTTCGTAGTGAACTGCAATATTGTTCATCGCTTCGGCTGCGTGTTTACTCTTCTCGAAATCATTGACGAACTGTTCCAGCGTGGCGATGAAGGCTTCCGACGCCTTGTTTCTTGCATCACTATCCGTCGCGTCGCTGACAATTTGCGAGTAGTTCACATTCAGAACGCGCCAGCGAAGGTAATCGAGGCCTTCCTTCTTATTGTCAGTCTTGTCAAGGAAATCATTCAGCTGATTGAGCCCGCCCGGATAACGTCCTGATTCAGCCCCGTCAATCAGCCCGTCACCGTAATTTTGCAACCAGTTCACTCGACCTTCCATGTCTTCGGATAGATCTGCGAGCTTCAGATGTACCTGCGCCAGCCTCTTCTCAAGTTCAATATTCTGCGCATCTGACAGGCCGCCTTTTTTGGCCGCTGCGAGCAACTTTTCCCGCTCATCAAGCGCCTTGGCAAATTCATCGTCCGGTGGTGGTACCGGATCAACGACACCCGGCATCGGATAAAACAGCCCGCCGTTATCCACCGCCCTGCCATCCTGCATGAATTGAGGTAGCGTCAAGACGCGCCAGTTGTCCCCAACCCGAGCCATCGTGCCGAGTGAAATCTGAACGTATTTTCCGCCGTTGGTAACACTTGCGTAGGGGTGATCGTAAATCACAACGTCGCGAGTCATTCCCGCATTGCCCGCTGGAACCATGGTCGGACGGTCGGTGCCGAACATCGACCATTCGCTGTTTTGATTCACAACCGGTTGATCGCGAGCAAAGCTGGCGAATCCGGTCGCCGCATCGGTACGAATTTTTTCAATTTGTTCGGTCAGTCGGGGCCCAAGCCCAAGCGCTTGAAGTTCATTCCTGGAGATCAAGACACGGCCGAAACGCTCGGCATCTGCCGATTGAATCGCAAGGAAAACTTCTTCCCCCACTTCTGCGGCGGAAATCATTTTCCAGCCGTCAATTTTCTCGTTTTCATCTTTGTCCACCGCCCAGCGCATTCCTGCCGGGCCCATCCAGCGATGCTCATCAACAAAGCGGTTAAGATCGGTGTCGGTATCACGATAGACCTCAATGCCGTTCTTGTAGTACGACCACTGGTCGATACCGTTCTTGCCGTCACGATCGTAGAACTTTCGAATCACCCGCCCGGAGGCATCGGAAATAGTCGCCACCTTCTTATCTTCGCTGCCTACCATCCTGCAACCATTGAGTTCGTCGCCGGTTGGCGTATCACAGTCGATGCCGGGTTGGGTCGGTTTGACTCTAGCCAGGGCACCACGGATTTTTTCAATCATTTCGTCGTTTTGCTGGCTGAACGCCGGCATTGCGAACGTCATGACCGCAAGACCTGCGACGACGGAAGTAACCGTTTTGGTACGGAAAATAGCTTTGAGCATCGAAATAACCTGTAAGGTCGAAATCGTTTCAATTGGATTGAGCGGGCGTTCAGGATGGCGAATCAAGAGCCGGCAAATTGCCGCCGATAACCAGCCGGTGCCACGCGTGAGTACACGTCACCGGGTTTTTCACCAACGTCCCATAATCAACAACGTCTTTCATCGCGAACCGGTCGCCATGAACAATCAGTCTATCGGCATGTGACGCCATGCGGATATTTTATACTTTTTGATTCCCGCAACAACGCCTGACATGCCATCGTTAAACGGCAACGACTACGCCTTTTAGGCCGACAAAATCGGGTCTCTCGCTAGCGGCAGAAGCGAACTTGACGGTCGATCTAGAACAGCTCAAGCCAATTACCCCGGTTTGACAGAAACAAGCAAAGCCATAAAATATTCGCCTTGCAGAGACATTATTGTGCCGCAGCGGCGGCGTATCAAAAGTGAACCTGCAACTCTGATTATCACTCTTGAAGGGTGGTTGGCAGGCGAGGCGGACGGTGGATTGGCGATCAAACGATTCACAAGAAAACGTAGTACGGGCGTATAGCTCAGTTGGTTAGAGCGCGTCGCTGATAACGACGAGGTCCCAAGTTCGAATCTTGGTACGCCCACTATTGACGGTAAATGAAACGGTCATGTGAGAGAAAACACGAGGAACTGTTACAGCGTAGCGAGGAAGTTGGTAGAATGATCGGCGGAATGTTAATTCATCCCGATACGTTCTCCCGGTAGCATCGCAGTTGCGCAGCAGGCTTTTCTTAACTGCCTACTGCAATCTGCTCACTGAGAACGGGGACGTAGCTCAATTGGGAGAGCACTGCCTTTGCAAGGCAGGGGTTAGGGGTTCGAGTCCCCTCGTCTCCACTTGACTTGCTCAAGTGAAAAAAAGCCCGCTTCAATTGAAGCGGGCTTTTTTCGTTTTGCTGATCCTGCATTGGCAAAGTCATTCGCGTCTACGGCAAATACTCGTCCCGCTCGCGCCAGTCGTCAAGCTGCGCATTCAGGTCTTCGAGTTCCGCCATCGCTTCGAACAGCGAGTTTCGATCTACCATCACGGATTGTTCGAGGTCTTCAATTTTTCGATCGACCGATTTGAATTCTGCAATGGCAATCCGCGACGGAGCGATCGTTTCCAGCAGACTGTCCGTTTTCGCAAGCCGTGCCTGCTTCTCGGCACGTTCCAACGAGGCATTGAGTAACTCTGCAGTCAATCGTGGAGAAGCATTCACGGCTGCGGACTTCTTTTTGGCCTGATTGAGTTGCAGGCGCGCCGACAACATCTCTATCTCATATTTTTGAACGTCCGACTGCGTGGGCAGAACATTCTCCGGAGGATTGGTTGGCGGATCGTTTGGAACGCTCTGCGATTGCGCCGGCGCGGACAGCCCGCCAAGAGTCAAACAAACAAAGAGCCCGATCGTTAAAAGACCTGTGCGCCAACGATTCAGTTTCGTATTCATACTGTTTCCTCATGTTTTTGCTGGATTGTGGTGTGGTTAGTTGGATTGTTGAGCGTTCAAATGATGTAGAAACTCCTGAGCGAGCATTGCGCCCCGGCTGTCGGGATACCTCTTGATCACAATTTTCATGTCGGAGATTGCGTCGTCTTCAGATCCCCCGAGAGATACTGTCGCCTGATCCGCCAATGCATAAATCATCGATTCGACCTCGCACCGATCAACGCACTCCTCGAACATCTGTCGGAGCTGTGGATCGTGGTGATTTCCAATACCGGGCGGTTGAATCGTGAGGAGCTGGCCGAAATTCTGCCGGAAGATTTTCTGTTCGAAGAATTCGATCAGGCACTGGTGATGTTATCATCCGAAACCTCAATGGAAAAACCGGATCCCGCCGTTTTTCTATACGAATGACAAGTCGAGTTTCCGATCATTGCGTTCATTACAACTAGCGAGACGGAAACAAACATGAGCGGACGTTTGTGCTGCAGACACTGCGAAATCAAATCGGATGTCATGTCTTTCCGGTTCACCGGCTCGACCGTCCGACGTCAGGCATTCTCCTATTCGGTTTGAATGCTGAAATTGCGGCGCGGCTGTGTGAGCAGTTTTCTGACCGCAGCATCACAAAGGAATACGCGGCGATTGTGCGGGGCCATTCGCCGGAGGCCGGTGAATGGGACGAACCGTTGCGGGAAAAGCATGATCGAAAATCCGACAAACGGGCTCGCCATTGCAAATCAGCGCAGGATGCCGTGACCCGATTTGAAACGGTGCAGCAATGGACCGTCCCGTTTTCAGCCGGCAGATATGAGACCAGTCGCTATTCGCTCGTCCGAATTTCCCCACGCACCGGACGCAAACATCAGATCCGCCGACACTTCAATCACATGTCGCATCCTGTGATTGGCGATACGACGTACGGCGACCGACGCCACAACCGGTTGTTTCGCGAGCAGTTCGGGATTAAACGCATGTTGCTGGCGGCAGTCCGAATGAAGTTCAAACATCCAGTCAGCGACGAACCAATTGAGATGGTCGCGCCCCGTGGAGCCGAATTCGATCGGGCCATACACGAATTGCAACAACAAGATATCAGTGTCTAAAGTGCCTGCCTATCACGTATGGAATCAATTCATGCGCGTGCGTACCTGCTATGCTCCGGCCACAATGCGTGTATCTTGTTGAGCGAATGGCTTGTGGCGTCGCTGTAGCGCAATTAGTTTTGGACTTCACCGTTTTGGCGAAACCAATTCTCGCAATCGAAACCGGGGCTATCGCCCATCGGCTAATTTTTTCAGCCGAACAGCGCTAGCTGCGGTTACCGGATCAGACTTGATTCTACACGATCGGCGCGGCGTACGAACGCATTTTCGACCGGGTGGATTCCGCATTTCTCAAAGCTGATAAGTCGACGACAAAAAAACGCCGGTCACAATTGACCGGCGTTCTTGAATCTTTGCTTTGTTCGATCGCTTTTAGCGACGTCGCTCTTTGAGTCGAACTGCTTTACCAATCCGGTCACGGAGGTAATACAGTTTCGCGCGACGAACGACAGCCGAACGCTTGACTTCGATCTTCGCAATGCGCGGCGAGTGAACGAGGAACTTGCGCTCGACGCCCTGGCTGGCCACGATCCTGCGGACAGTGAACATTTCACGAGCTCCGCTGCCGCTGCGTCCGATCACGGTTCCGGTGAAAACCTGCGTTCGTGATTTCTCGCCTTCGAGGATGATGCAGTGGACATCAACGGTGTCTCCAATCTCAAACTGAGGCACATCGTCGCCCTGCTTCAGACTGGCCTGTTCGACCAGATTCATGATTTCCTGGCTCATATTTCTATCCGGGTTCTAACTAAGAGTTGACTTAGTGTGTTGAAGGTAATTTTTGATCGTTTAAGTGTATTTATTTATCGAGCAGATCGCTACGGCGTTTAAGCGTATTTTCCAGACTTTTAGCGTCCCGCCATTTCTGAATCTGCTCGTGATTTCCGCCCAGCAAGACATCGGGGACGGAATGTCCCTCAAACTCACGCGGTCGCGTGTATTGGGGATATTCCAGCATCCGGTTGCCGCGCGAAAATGAATCATCAATGCTGCTGTTCTCATCGCCCAGCACGCCGGGCACCATCCTCACCAGCGAATCGACCAGCACCATGGATGCCACTTCGCCGCCATTGAGTATGTAATCGCCAATCGAAACTTCAGTCGGCTCAAGTATGTCTGCAATACGCTGATCGAATCCCTCGTACCGGCCACATAACAGTGTAAGACGCGGCTCGACGGCAAGCTCCTCGACAAAACGCTGGTCCAACCGCCTTCCGGCTGGAGTCAGCATGATCGTTCTGCCCCGCGTTTCGCTCATCGTTTCGATCTCGCGAACAGCACGGACGATCGGTTCGACCATCAGGATCATTCCCGGTCCGCCCCCGAAGGGACGATCATCCAGTTTGCTGTGTTTGTCCTCCGCCCAGTCCCGCATGTTGTGAACATTAATTTCTACCAGAGAGCGTTCGATCGCCTTATTCAAAAGACTCTGGCTCATGTAGCCCGGAAACATGTCGGGAAACATGGTCAGGATATCGAAACGCATCGGCAATTAAGCTCAGCAAGAATGAGAAACAGATCGGAATGCCGGTGACCGGTTGGTTCATTCCGCGTATGAGGAGACCTGTGCCGGTCTACTCTTCAGTCGCTGCAGCTTCTTCGGCTGGAGCTTCTTCGGCTTTTTCAGCGTTTTCCTCAGACGCAGGAGCGTCTTCCGTTTTGGCCTCTTCGGCTGGAGCTTTTGCTATTGCTTCTGCGGGCGCGTCAGTCTTAGCTTCGGCATCCGGAGTTGCGGCTGCCTCGTCCGTTGCTGCAGCACCTTCAGTGGCTGCCGCATCTTCAGTGGCTGCCGCATCTTCAGTGGCTGCCGCATCTTCTGCCGGTTTCGGTTCTTCGATCTTCGGCATTTCTACGGCTGCCGCAGCTACAAGTGCCGATTCGATCGACTTCGCGCGACGTGTTGATAGTTTGCTGATCGCTTCGGCTTGTTTTTCGAGATGAGTTCCGCCGGTACCGTACTTCTTGATCAGCGTTCCAACCTTTTGCGTTGGCTGTGCACCAACACTGATCCAGTAATCGATCCGCTCGCCATTGAGAATGGTTCTGGCATCGACATCGGGAACCATCGGATCATAGATCCCCAGTTGCTCAATCACTCGACCATCACGCGGCGACCGCGAGTCCATTGCACATACGCGAAAAAACGGACGATGGGTCCGGCCCATCTTCTTCAAACGAATTCTTACTGCCACTGCTTTGTTTCCTTGTAATAAATGGTGACGCAGATTGATCGCCAAACTTCGTTTTGGATCAAACTGATGTCGAGAGATTGCTGCACCACTACATACGTGATGCTTGCGATGAGGGACCTTCGCGTTGCCTGAACTTGGAACATCAAGCCGCGAAAGAATCGTATCGCCCACCCGCCAAAATCGAAACCTGACGGGAATCGCACATTAGACGGGTTTTAGTGGGTGCTGGCAACCCGGAATTGTGACTGTTGGAGAGGAATACAACCACGAAAGAAACGAAATACACGAAAGGAGAGGCGGACGATGTCGCTCGATTCACGAACTGTCCACCCCGTGCGTCCAATCTGCTACGCAACGTCACCAACGTCCAGTTTCAGGGTCACGGAACGGCAGCATGTTTTCGTACTTTCGTTTCTTTCGTGGTTGTAGGTCCTGTCTTTCGGAGGCGCAAATCAGTTCCTCATCTTCGGCCAAAAAATAACCAGTCAGTTTGCTCTTCGCGTATCAACTCGTTCATCACCGTCACCTGCTCGACCCTCACATCACGAAACACGGATTTCATTTTCTCCAGCAACGGCGAGTCTTCAGCATACGACCAAACGCCCAGCACGCCGCCTGGCAAAAGATGTTCTCGGGCCGCAATCAGCCCTGCTTCTGTATAAAACCCGTGGCTCTGTTCGCCCAACACATCTTCCGGCGAATGATCGACATCGATCAAAACCAGATCAACGGGTTGCAATGCCGGTCCGGTCAAACGGGCATACACGTCTTCGTGTGTCACGGTCATTCGCGAATCTGTGTTGATCGTCGGCGACAAAGGAACAAGTCCGTCTTTCATCCAGCCAATGACCTCGGGCAGGAATTCGATGACTTCAACCGAATTGACTCGATCCGATTTCAATGCTTCGGCAGCGGTATAACCAAGCCCCAATCCGCCAACCAATACCGCTATTTTTTCGCCGGGCTTTCGTTCTTCGACAACCATCTCCAACCCGACCGTCGTCAGGGCACGCTCGGAGTCCGTCAGGAAACTGCTCATCAGGAACTCGTTGTCAAGCGTCACTTCGGTCACAATCGTACCGGGAATCGATACAAGCTCACGTCGTCTCAGGCAAAGCAATCCGAGCGGAGTTGGTTCGTAGGCGAGAAATTCAAGTGCGGGCATGTTCTTGCAATTTGTTGTCCGTTGATGATGCTTCTTCGGTAATGTAGCTGAAAATGATGCTCGTTATCGCAAAAACGATGGCTGTTCGAATTTTCCAAGGAACAAATGGACTCGTGCATACGTTGAATGAGAAAGCAATCTTCTTGGGAGTCATATCATGCGCCGCAATATTGTCGTTTCCTGTCTCGCCTTTTTCACCTTGTGCCTCTGCAGTTGCGGAGGCCAGTTTGAATCAGCTATGACTGTGGATGAGCAGAATGCTGGAGCTCCGGCCATCGCCGGCTGGGACAACAAAAGCGTAGAGGCATTCGATGATTCAGGTTCATCCGGTTCCTCAAGCGATATTGGAGGCAGGAGGGAGGGAGAAAACGGCGAATTTCCCTCAAGGACCGAACGCAAGATCATCTACACCGCGTCGCTTGGAGTCGTGGTCGAACAGTTTGACGGTGTCGAACAACAGATTACCCGGTTGGTCGAAAACCACGATGGATTCGTAGCGTCAGCAAATCTCGGTCGGATGCAGGGCTACCAGCGCAGCGGCAACTGGACCGTTCGAGTTCCGGTCGATCGATTTGACGATTTCCTCAACGCAGTCGGTGATATCGGCGTTCCGGAATCGCGTACCCAAAACGCTTCCGACGTGACTGAGGAATTTGTTGACGTTACCGCGCGGATTGAGAACAAGAAAAAACTCGAAGCGAGGATTCTGGAGTTGCTCGATCGCCCCGAAGACAAAATACAGCATGTCATCGAAGTCGAGCGGGAACTCGGTCGCGTCCGCGAAGAGATCGAACGAATGGAAGGACGGATGCGATTCCTCACCGACCAGACTTCGCTGACGACGGTTACGATTTCAATTCGTGAGGAACGGGATTATGTGCCGGAACAGGCTCCGACGTTTACCAGCCGCATCACCAGCGCGTGGAATGCATCACTTATCAATTGTCGCAGGTTTTTCGAAAATGCAACCGTGTTCGTGGTCGGAAACGCAATTGGCTTCGGTATTTTTCTGGTCTTCGCGATGATCGGATTGTATTTGCTCAAGAAAATTTACCGGTACTTCCGTCGTGCTGTCCGCACGGAAAACGAAGTGTCGGCAGAAGCACTGTGAGAACCGGGTACTCCGGTTGCACGGCGATTGGCCATGGGCTGCTATATTGATAACCGGCCTGATTGATAGCCGGCCGGCAGCAACTTGCCATTCTTCGGAACGCAATGATGACTCGATCGACATCCGCAACGATTTTCCTTACGTGTACCATATTTTCCTGCTGTTGCATTCCGCCCACAAGCGGAAATGAACGTGCGGTTGCAATTCAACAACAGTCAGCGGAAGCCGAACAGGATTCGAACGCGCCTCAACCTCAGACAAAAGAAATCTGGAACGAGTTTTCGCACGAGTCCAAGGCCAGCTTTCGTGGCTTACACGTCGTCGGAAATGGAGAGAGTATCTGGGTCAGCGGATCCGGCGGAACTGTCCTGCACTCAACTGACCGGGGCGAAACCTGGACCGATGTCAGCCCGGAGGGCGCCGAAGAGATCGAGTTCCGTGACATCCATGGTTTTGCCGATGGTGCTGCGGTCGCGATGGGCATTGCGTCACCCGCAAAGTTCTACCGGACTAGCGATGGTGGCGCAAACTGGGAAGTCGTTTTCGCTGACCAGCGCCCCGACGTTTTTTTCGACGCCATTTCGTTCTGGGACGATCAAAACGGAATCGCATTCAGCGATCCGATCGATGGCAAACTGGTCATTGTGCGAACGATTGACGGTGGGCGAACGTGGAGTGAACTCGAAACCGAAAAACAGCCGGAAGCGATCGAAGGAGAAGGCGGATTTGCGGCGAGCGGAACCTGCATGTGCATCAACGGAGACAGAGTTTTCATCGGACTTGGCGGCGAACGCAAAGAAGACGATCCGCCGAACTCGCGAATTCTGACGTCACATGATCGCGGCGATACCTGGCATGCAATTGAAACTCCGTTGAAGTCCGGGGCCGCCAGCGGCGTGTTCTCGATCGTTTTTACTGATGCCGAAAATGGAGTCGCCGTCGGAGGCACCTACGATCAACCTCAAGATATCGACGATCACATCTGCATCACAAACGACGGCGGAGCAACCTGGACAGTGCCCGATAAGGTTGGTGATCCTGTCGCTCCCGAAGAACCGGGAATTGAAGACGGGCTGCTGTATCCCCTGTTATTGCCCAGAGGTTATCGCTCGTGCGTGTTCGCGCTGCCGGTAGAAGGTCACGAATCGCCCGCCATTGTTGCGATTGGAAAAACGGGCTCTGACTTCAGCCTTGATCGCGGCGAGTCATGGAAGCCGCTAAGCGATCAGGGATTTTACGCCGCATCAAGTTCGCTCGACGGTCAGACAACCGTTGCCGTTGGAGCAGACGGACGGATCGGTGTCCTGAATCTGGAAATGTTGAGCGAGTCGCAAGTCACGGATTGAAAGTCAATTGCCGGTCATGGTGAACGGATCGAGTTGTTCCGTTCTTCAGCGGACCCAATGAGCGGTGACTACTTTGTATTGGCAATCGATATGTGATCGCAACACATCTACTTCCGCCGTTTCTTCTGACGCAGAAGTTTCTCACGTTCCTTTTTCATCTTCGCCCGCTGTTTTGCCGTCAGTCGTTTGCCCGTTGATTTTTTTGTCTTCGGCCCGGACTTGGACGGGTCCATCATTTTTTCCTGTAAGTCCTGCATCATCTGGCGGCGGTCGCCCATGCTGCCCGTCGCCATCCCGGTCAACATCGGCTTCATCATGTCATACTGTTTGATCAAGTCATTGACCTGTTTCGATTGAACGCCTGCACCCGTGGCGATCCGTTGGCGCCGCTGGCTGGTGAGGACTTCCGGCTTTTTCCTTTCCTCGGACGTCATCGAATCGATGATCCCGACCATCCGCTTGATCTCTTTGGACGTATCGCCCGACCCGAGCATCGCGGTCGCTTTTTTCAAGTCACCCATGCCCGGCAGCAGACCCATCATCTTCTGCATCAAACCCGGCTTCGCCATCTTTTCCATCTGCGCGCGAAAGTCGTTCAGATCGAACTGACCTTTCTCCAGCGATTCCTGCATCTTTCGCTGTTCGTCTTCGCTGACGATTTTGTGCGCCTCTTCGGCCATCGCCACGATGTCGCCCATGCCGAGAATCCGGCTGGCCATTCCCTCGGGACGGAAATAGTCGAGGTCGTCCAGATGTTCACCCGTACCGATAAAGCGAATCGGAACGCCGGTCACGCTCTTAACAGACAGCAACGCACCACCGCGAGCGTCACCGTCCAGCTTGGTCATGATCACGCCGTTGAGTTCGAGCGCATCGTGAAAAGCAGCTGCGCTGTTAACGGCATCCTGTCCGGTCATGCCGTCAACGACAAGAAAGACGTGATGCGGCTGAACTTCGCGATCGATCACCTTCAGCTGGTTCATCAGCTCTTCATCGATCGCCAGTCGACCTGCAGTATCGAGAATCACAACCCTGCGATTTTCTTCGCGCGCTTTTTTGACCGCGTTGCGACAAACGGCCACCGGATCCTTCTGGCCCTCTTCGCTGTAGACCGGAATTTCCAGCTGGCGGCCGAGCGTATGCAGCTGTTCGATCGCCGCAGGACGTTGCAGGTCGGCCGCGACCATCATCGGCTGAATCTTGTTCCGCTGAAAAAACTTCGCCAGCTTTCCACACGTCGTCGTTTTACCGGCACCCTGCAGACCGCACATCATGATGATGTTGACGTCCTGGTTCAGGTCCAGCCCTTCGCCGACCGGACCGAGCAGATCGATCAGTTCCTCGTTGACGATCCGTACGACTTCTTCGCCCGGATTAAGCGAAAGCAGCACTTTCTGGCCAAGCGATTTCTCGGTGACGCTGGCCATGAATTTCTTGACGACATCAAAGCTAACGTCAGCATCGAGCAAAGACTGCTCGACCAACTTCATCGCATCCCGCATGTTGCCTTCGGTCAGCGAGCCCTTGCCGCCAATCGATTTGAAAGCACCCTTGAGTCCGTCACGTAATGAATCAAACATGTTAGCTGCTGGTCTTCTCTGTGAATGCGACGAATGGTTTGGCCAGTGAAGCATCTTAGCGGAAAAGCCGGGAATGTTGGAGACCGGACGTAGCGTTAGATTCCAGCCGGCGATCCAAACGAATAGCGTCGGCGGGAGGCCGGCTATGAACGGACGCCTTGTAGTTCCGGCTGCGTCGCTGAATCGACCTTGCTCAATACTTCGCGCATCCGCTGCGTGCAGTCCTCTCCAAATCGGACTTGCAACCGGCGCATCGTCCTTGCAACCAGCTTCGTCTTCCAGTTGCCGGGTCTCGAAAACGAACCGATCATGAAATAGACATCGCCCGTTTCGCGATCAAGAAAAGCAGAAAACCGCTCTTCGCCAATTGCGACGTGCCGTTTCAACGTGCCGATTCCCATTGAAAACAATGTTCCCTTTTCCGTCTCACATTCATCGAGATAGATCACGCGGCAAAAACAAACGACCCAGATTCCAAATTTGCGACTGCGAATACAATACGGGTCGCCGATTTCAAAATCGCGTTTGTGAAACCCGTCAGTCCAGGCAAGATCAAAAACTTTTCCCGATTTGATCGCATTGACCAAAGCAGCAAACTGCAGCTTTCCCCGTCCAACCTTCTCGTGCGCGATCAGAACCATGTCGCCATCGACAGATTGTGCTGCCGGGCCGTCGACAAATTTCTTGCGAGGCCACGTGAGTGTCGATCCGGGATTCCGATAGGTGTATTCCGTCAGCCTGTATCGATCGAGCAGCGGAAACAGCTTCGATCGGTCCGGCTTGAACAAGAATTGATGCATAATCGTCACGGTCGTTCGCGGGCGGGTTTCGTAGTGTTGCTGAGGATTTGTACAATGGAAGCATTGCGTTTGTTATGACGCACCGTGCGCGATATGTTAACTGCGAAGCGGGACGAAACATAACACGATCATTTCTGCACCGGCCCCCGCCATTCGATTTGAGCAAGACAACATATGCAACTGAGAATTCTGCTCACCGCCCGAACACCATCATCACTCCGCATATCGGATCGCGAACTTTTGAGACAGTCGTTCGGCAGGCGACAATGGCCACGCAGAACCTGATCAACTTTGTCGAGAGTCGTCCACCGCTGGCTCAGATGAATCGGGAACCTGAAAAATTGACGCATGTAAACGTCAGCGGCTCGCAAAAAACTGAATCCCTCTACGTCGTTTCCCCGGCCGAACACAACGCATTGGTTCGGGCAGCTTACATGCACAGAGGCTACACCGAATCAGAAGCCGATGCGGCAACGAGTTTTTGCGAAATGGCTGCGACACATGGAATCCGGACTCACAACGCAATCAAGGCACTGCATCTGGATCATCTGTTCGGCAGTCAGGCGGGAGGATGTGTGCCCGGTGCCGAAATTGAAAAGCGACCCTGCCGGTTTGAAGGTGCCGAAATCCGGGATGCGAAATTGAAGCCCGGGCAGTCCGTTGCCTTCGACGCGACGCAGCGTTGCATGGAGCTGGCGGATAAATATGGAATCGGTCAGGTTGGCTATCCCATCGTGATTGACTGGGCAACGTCAACTGTAGCGATGGGCAGAGTTCAACAATACCGGCGCGAAAATCGCGCGCTGCCGGAGGACGCCGCACTGGATGCGAACGGAAACCCAACGACTGACCCGAACCGTGCTGTTTCGTTGCTGCCGTTGGGCGCGCACAAAGAGTATGGTCTGTCGCTGATTAACGAAATAATGGCGGCACTGGCTGGCGGTTCATTGCCGACGCTGCGCGGGCGCAAGGTTCCGACAGGGGAAAAATCTTCTACCAATTTTTACTTTCAGGTGATCCATCCGGAAGCAATGAGCGCCGGAATGTTTGCCGGCGACCGGTCTCAAGCGGAAAACGTCCGCCGCGTGCTGGAGGACATTCGCTCTCACGGCAAAACGGCGATCGTGATCGGCGGAACAGGTGAACTATGCGGCTCGATAGCGGAAACCATGGCTTCTTCCGGAGCAGAGGTTGTTCTAGTCGGGCGCAGTGAAGAAAAAGCCAACGCGAGAATTGAGTCAATTCGCAAAGCAGGAGGCAGCGGCTATTTTGTTGCCGCCGACGTCGCGTCGCGCGACAGCATTGAAGCACTGCTCGCAACCATTCTGGAAAAATCAGGCAGGTGTGATGTGCTAGTCAATGGAGCGGGAATCAATTCGGCAACACCGTTTCTAGATGTTCCCGAAGAGGAGTTCGACCGGATCTTTGCGACGAACACGAAGGCAGTATTCCTTGCCTGCCAGGTATTCGGTCGTTACTTTCTGGACAACGACATTAAGGCATCGATTGTCAATGTCAGATCGATGTCGGGTATGATTCCGCTTTCCCGCGTCTTTACCTACTCGATGACGAAAGCAGCCGTACACAACATCTCAAAAAACCTCGCTCGCGAATGGGCGACGCGGGGAATTCGAGTCAACACGCTGGTCCCCGGTTTCTTTCCGGCTGACCAGAACAGGAAAGTGCTCACGCCGGACCGGGTCGAACAGATCATGGCGCATACGCCGATGAATCGGTTCGACAATGCCGTTCTGGTCCGTCGCGGGACTGTTCAGACGAATGCCACCGAAACCGGCCAGCTACATTCGCGCAATCCTGGTTCGAATCCGAAAAACGGTGCGCGGTAACTAGACGGTCAAGAATTGTCTTTCACTAAATTCGCAACCGTTAGAACCACTCCTTCCTTTGAATTGCATACGTATGAAAAAACTCCTCGTCACTTTTGGTGAGGTAGATGATTCCCTCGATTAGACCAAATTCAAAACTATCAGGCCGGGTCACCAAAAGCAAGAACGATGCCGACAACGTGTACGACGATATTGAGTCGGCGCTTAAGTTTGGCTCGAACGCGAATTCTTCCTGGCCCGGACCGCCGCAACCACAATTAACAAAATGGAACCGACAGGAAACGCGCCCAACAGCGGAACGCATGTCAGCCTGATCGATGTCACGCTCCTCATCGCAGATATCTGAACATCGGTTGTTTCCGGATAACTGGAGATCGCCCGGCTGATCAACAGGTTCTCAAACAAGTCCAACAGACCGAACTGCGCGATCAACCAACCGGTACACCGGAGACGGACGTGATTCAAACAAAAGGTCATAGAGTCCGATGATTGCAGTCCAGTTCGTGCCTGCAAACGAAGACGCAATACAGTGCTGCATCGCAATCGCGGCTTCAAGATGATAGACCGAAGTCGTATTCGCTGCTCCGCCGGACGCATGCCTGAGAAATTCCATCGCGCGACGGATCATGAAGTCAGCAGGTGGCACAATCTCGCAGCTTCTTCACACACATCGTCGCGGACGGCGTGTTCCCCGCTTGATGAAGAATAGCCTTCGTTAAACATCAGATAGAGCACGTTGTGAACGTAGTGAAGTCGAGCTGCAAGTCCGCGAGTCGCAGGCAATTCAAGCGAAATCTGTTCGTCGATCATCGTTTGTTTGCCGCAACGATGTCAGCTGCTTTGTTCTGAAACGACTTGTCGCGCCGCAGTGTATCGATCACCCGGTTCTTTGCCACCGGGTGAATCCAGACAGCAGGACGGTCGGCAACGCCTCGTGTCTGCCATGTCCTTACCGCTTCCAACATTGCAGACTGAACCATGTCTTCAACGAGATCAAAATGCCGGACGCCAAAGTAGCCGACAAGCACCGAGATCAGCTTTCCAGATTCATGCCGGAAAAATTATCAACAAGTTTGTTCGCGGTTTGAGGCATTCGTCAGGGTTCAGGGTTCAGGGTTCAGGGTTCAGGGTTCACGCTTTCGTCCAGTGCGTTAATAATATCGGTGTCTACCGCGAATTGCCCGATAAAAAAATCTCAAGTGGATGCCCCGGATCGATCCGGTCCTTCGTCAACCTATTGAAACACCCGCCGGTAAACGACTAAAACCGTGCCGGAATGAACTTAACCTCTCGGCCAAAACAGAGAATCTGCGGTCGAACAACTGGAGAACATGATGGCGAAGTACCTCTTGATCTACCGCAGCCCGAAAGAACAACACAAACACGAAGTATCTCCCGATCAAATGCAGAAGATCATGGAGTCATGGAACACCTGGATCGGCAAAGGCATGGAAGCCGGCTGGATGGTTTCGCCCGGCGACGCTCTGAAAATCGAAGCAAAGTTGTGAACAACGACAAAATGGTCTCCGACGGTCCGTTTGCCGAGTCAAAAGAAATCGTTGGCGGCTATTCAATTGTTGAGGCAGACGATCTTTCGGCGGCGAGCGGACTTGCGAAAACCTGCCCGGCAGCCGATTCGCCCGGGGGCACGATTGAGATCCGCGAGCTGGCTGGAATGGCGTAGACAAGACTTGGCATACGCTTCCAGCTTGTGTTCAACACCATCGGCACAAGCTGGAGGCAAAGCCTTGTACCGGGCTAGACAGGTCCCGGTTTCCCCAAAACATGACAGAGTGGACGCACTATCCCACGCTTGTTGGAAGAGGGTATTTCGAAACTGTCATTCTCCGTAGTGGACGAGGCTACGAGTCTCGTTTTTCACGGTAAATCGGGGAAAGGACTCATAACCTCGTCCGCAACCAAACCATCAAAATCGTGTTTTGAAATGCGCGCTAGTTGCGCGGCGGAATAGAATTACATCGTTGCCAACGAAGTTGATCTCTGCATTCCATTTGTTTGCCAGCCAGTCAAACGTCTCGCGCGAGAAAAAACAGACGTGTGTCGGATCATCTTTGTAGTGCCAACGGGAAAACGCGGCACGGTCGCGAGCCAGCTTGGTCATCATGCCAAGCCATCCGCCGGGCCTGACACAATCCCAAATCCGCAACAGATCCTGGCGGGTTTTACGAAAGTGTTCGATTACTTCGCTGGCGGTGACAAAATCGTACGTCCGCGCCAGCACAGATTCTTCTGGCGCGAAATATGGATCGTAGATTTCCATTCGATGCCCGGCTTCTTCCAACATTACCGACAGAGTCGGGCCAGGACCGGAACCAAAATCGAGGCCACACGAATTGGAGGCGATCCGATCGAGCAACGGATCGCAAAGCCGGCTCAGAAATCGCCGGTATCCTGCGTCAGACGGCGAGTTCTGATGCAGATCGTATTCCGCCTTTTCTGCGTCTGCTGATAGATGAAATTCATGGGGAACAAAAACCAGATGACACTCTCCGCAGAGCCGGTATTCGCGCAGGTGGTCGGAGTGAAACGCGAGCGTTTCCAAAGCCAAACATAAGGGACAGGTTCTTTCGATCTTGGTTCTCTTTTTCAATTGAGAGCGGATTTCCCGCCCTGGCTTGTTTACGTCAACGATTCAATGCCAACCCCGATTGCCGGTATCAACCTTTGACTTACACCGTGAGACATCCATGATTGCCAATTCGGAGAAAAACGATCTGCGAAAAAATGACGACCGCCGCGACCTGCAATGCGAAACGCTTGAGCCGCGCGTCATGCTTTCGACCGTTCAGATTTTTGCTGCAGGAACCACTGGCGCGGAAAGTATCGATCTGCAAATCGATAACAATACCGTTGCGACCTATACCAGCCCGGGAAGCGGCGCGAACAATGGAGACTACCAAACATTCAATTACTCCACGCCCGACAATGTAACAGCTGACCAGATTCGAATTGCATTCACAAACGATCTATACGATCCCGGAAACAATGTCGACCGGAATGTACGTATCGACAGGATCGTGATCGACGGCCAGACTTTTCAAACAGAAGATCCCGGAGTATTTTCGACTGGCACCTGGAAGGCAGCGGACGGGGTTACTCCCGGTTTTCGTGAAAGCGAATTCCTGCACGCCAACGGCTATTTTCAATACGCCGGCGGAAGCCCTCCGACTGGACCGGGCAACGTGGTGATCGACGAGATCCACTACAACCCGGGTCCTGACGGCACGATTGATGGCGATGCCGGGTTTATTGAACTCTATAATTCCGGAGGAGAATCAGTTGACCTGTCGGGCATGTCATTTGTCGGGTTTGAGTTGACGTTCGGAGCCGGCATAACCCTGGGCGCAGGTCAGTACGCGATCCTCTTACCATCGATATCGATTGCTCAAGCAGAATGGGGCGTGACACCGATCGCTGAATTTGCTTCGGGCGGAATTTCCGGTGGCGGAGAGACGATTCAGTTGATCGCTGCCGACGGGGTTACAGTCGTTGATGAAATCAGCTACGACGACGCATCGCCATGGCCGGGCGGACCGGACGGTAACGGACCGTCTCTGGAGTTGATCAACCCTGAATTTGACAACAATGCTGCCTCGAGCTGGGCGACGTCAGAGGGCTCACCGACACCGGGTGCGCAGAATTCCGTGTTTGATACCGAGCCTGCTGTCGAAGTAACCGGAATTCGCGTTTCGGATGCAGCAACGATGCGCGGCGCGACGTTCGGCAATTTGATCTACAAGGTCGTTTTCGGTGAAGAAGTAACGGTCCAGATGGACAACACATTCGACAATCGCGGGAAAGCAACGATCCCCGGCCAGAGCGTCGGTACGCTCGGTTGTTGCCTATGGCGATCAGGTGATCGACAACGCGACGGTTCGGGTACGTGGAAGCGGTTCACGTGTCTTCACGAAGAAGGGTTTCAAGTTCGAGCTACCCAAAGGTCATTTGCTGGGCTTCGGCGACCTTGCATCTACTCCGGTAGACGAATTCGGAATCGTTTCGGACTTTGCCGGCTGGTCAGTCGCAAGCGCGAAAGTTCCTGGGAGATTTGGAACGCCGAGACCAATTCACAGACCTCAACGTTCTTTACGCGCGTCGAGCAGAACGGCGACTTCGGCGGCAACGCCGGCGATTACTCGTCCCGCAACTTCACGGAATTGACTTACAATAGCGACACTTCTTTCGATGCGTCAGATGTTCGCGTTCACTTTGTCAATGACACCTACAATCCGGGTGCCGGCATTGATTACAACTTACGTGTAGACAAGATTGAGATTGACGGAGTTGCGTTTGAAACTGACACGAATACGTTGCCGTCTAACCTGCCAGCATCCCATTTCAAACACTATCGAACCGTTCAACACGCGCCTACAATGGAAGCATGAAACCGGAGCACATAGATTCGCTGGTTCGGGAGCAGGGACAGTACGTTTTTGACAGGATGTTCGGCGCGATGGAAAGGTCAGAGAGCGGATGGATCGCGCCTGCAAAGCAGAAAATGCCGTGGCTAATGCAAACAGCAAGGATCGCTACCCGAATCCCCGGCTTTGACTAACCGTCAGATCTTCTTTCGCCTGTCATATCGGACATCCACACCAGGCAATCAATATCGACACATTTTGCTGTGCGATGTCTAATTGCCGGCTGCAAGTAGAGCGAACATTCCATGATGCGCGCTCTGGTTGACTGCTATCGTTCCGACAATGCTCAATGCAGAATTTGAATTTCGGATCACGACCTTGGCCAAAATATTCGATCGTTCATTCCTATCGCGCGCGATCTTCGCAACGCTTGCGACTGTTATCCTGCTTTGCGCAGGTCCGATACTCCCGCATTCGGCCGCGCAATCTGAGCAGCGACCCTGGCCGTATGAGGAACAGCCTGTTCTGGATTTACGGCAACCGGAAACGGGCCAATTTCAAGCGCTGACACCCGACTCTCCGCAATCCGGTTTCGCGCCGATTCGCCTCTCATCTCGACCGAACGCGAGCGAACCTGGCGACCGGCTGATCTTTCAGACTCAGGATTCCGCCCCGCCGGACGATGACCGGGAGCATGAATTCGATGACGGCATCGAGCGACAGGATCTAGCTCCTGCGATCGATGAGCTAAAAGCGAAGCTCCTTGTTGACACCAGCCTCGACGAAACGACGAGGAACAATCTCAACTCGAACGTCCTCACGCTGGAATCCAATCAGCAACAAATCGAATCGCAAAAGAAGATTGAGGCTGGCCACCTGCTGGCGATCGAAAATGCGAACAGTCGCGCTTCGGAATCACGGTCCGTTATCAATCGCCTGAGTGCACCCGGTACCGAACAGCTCCATCTGACCGTCAGCCTCCTATCTCCGGCAGATGAGGTGGATCGTCTTGTTGACGAGCAACGTGACAAACTTGAGGGGCTGAGAGAAAATCTCAACGACAACCTCAGCACCGCACGGATCGCGCGAAGCCTTGATCTTCCCGACCAGATCGAGAGTTCTGTTCAGCGAATCATCGAACTTGAAGCACAGATCGACCAGCTGACCGCTGTAGCAGCAACACTTTCCGCACATGCCAATGCGTTGATGCTTCAATCCAGTCTGCAGCTTGAAGAATCTACTCAGGCAGCGCAACTCGCCGAACAAAGCCGTTACGAATCGGAAGAAGAAAATTCAGTCCTGAGTCTTCGACATGATCAACTAATTCTCGAAGTCGCGCAGGCGGAACAGTTGCTCACTCAACTTGAAATGCTTCAGTCTGAAATTCAAAAAAGAATCGTTGCGGCCTCAACCGCTGCGGCTGAGAAGGAACACGACGAACTCAGCAAAAAACATCCAATGCTCGCTGAGAGCTCAACGATCAATCTCGGACTGTCCTCGCAAATACAGGACGTCAACTTGCAAGCCGAAGCCGCACGCGAAACCGAAGAGAGACTGAGCTCCGACTACGCGGATCTCCACGACAAATTTGTTGAGACGAAAACGCGTATTGAATCGATCGGACAAACGTCATCGGTAGGAGCAATGCTCAGACGCTTGAAGGCCGAGTTGCCGGACGCTCGGATTGTGGGTGGGCAGCCGCTGTTGAACGAGACCATTCCCGGTGGAAACGTCTCGGCTCTGCTTGACGATATTCAATACAACTGGTTTGAGTACGACCAGCAACGTTACGACCTGACACCCGAAGTGATCCGTGAAGAAATTGAAACGCACTACGGCTCGATCTCAAATACAGAATTCGAACAGCTGGCGACACCGATCGCGGATTTGATTGGAACACGAAAGGAACGCCTGAGTTCCCTGAGTTCAAGTCTGAACAAATTTTCCAAACAGCTGGTCACAGTTGACAAAAACCAGAAGAAACTAAAATCGCTGACATCGGAATTTCGCGAATACATCAACGAACGGATTCTGTGGATTCGCAGCAATGACGTGCTGTTTTCAAAACTCGAAATCGACAATCCGGACCGTGTCGCGTTCATTCCTGATCGCTGGGCGGACGCGCTGAGGAAAGTCTGGTCGGTGCTGATGCGGTCGCCGGCCGTTGCCTGTCTGATCACGATGCTGGTTCTTTTGCTGCTAGTATTCAAGCCGCGAATGCGAAACGAGGTTGACCGCATGGGCGTTGCCGCGTCGCGTGGATCATGCGATACGATCTGGCCCACCACTCGCGCTCTGGTATTGACGGTGGTTACCGCGATCGCAATTCCGTCGATACCGCTACTGCTCGGAATTGCGATTCGCGCGTTCGGAGAAACCGGCAATCCGTTATTCAATTCGGCGGGACCCGCGCTGATCGGTACCGGCCTGTTCGCGATTCCATTTGAGATCCTTCGCCGGATGTGCCGTCGAAAAGGTCTAGCCAACCAGCATTTTGACTGGTCCGATACGGCGGTTGCCAAAATCAAACAAAACCTCGATCACGTCGTACTTCCGGTTTCATTACTGGTGTTCGCGATCGTGTTTTTCAGATCTCTCGACCTGACCCACCGGGTCGATTTGATCGATCGTTCGTTGTTCGTTGCCGGTAACGCGTTTATCGCCTGGTTGTTGTATCTGACTTTCAATCCGAAGACCGGCATATTCAATTCCTGGTTGAAGGCCAACGAAAGGTCCTGGGCAAATCAAACCTCGACGCTCTGGTTCGGGCTGATTCTGCTGTTGCCCTTTTCCCTCGGTGTCCTCGCTTTCCGGGGATATTATTATACGGCGTTGAATCTGGCGGCTTGCGCGTTCTGGACATTTGTATTCGCCATCGTAGTCGAGACGGCCCGGGCCTTTTTGAAACGAATTATTCTGGTCCGCAGACGCGCCGTCCACATTCAAACCGCGCGTCGCAAACGTGAAGCGGCGATCCGGGCCAACCGCGAAGCAATCCGGGAAGCCGCGCTGGCGAAACAGGCAGCAGCGAAACTGGAACGGGAAAGAGCGGAAACAGCGAGGGCAACAGCACAGACTGCGCTCAAGGCCGACCCTGACTGCGAAGTTGCGCAGACCGCAGCCGAAGCAGCAACTGCCGCCGTCGCAGCAGCCACAGCGACCACAACACCCGCCCCTTCGGCACCATCCGGCCTGGCGGCCAGCCCCGAGGCGCTGGCCGAAATCCAGTTCGATCTCGACATCGCCGACAGCGCCAAGCAAGCCCACAAACTGATTTCGCTGGGATTGCTGATCGTCTGGGCGATCGGCTTGTTCATGATCTGGAACGATGTTCTTCCAGCGTTGCGTGCACTTGATAGTTACACCGTCTGGCCGACCGATGCAGTACAAAACGCGCTGGTCGCTTCGGATTCGGATTCGATCGTGAATGTTGCGGCAGTGTCGGGCGTGGCGCCGGTCGTGTCCGGCTCGGAAGCCTCAGCAGGTGCGGAAGACGGTGTTGGCTCACCGGCGTTGAGTCGCGTTTCCGTTCGCGACCTGTTGATCTTTCTTGTCATCGCTGTGGTCACGCTGATCTCTGCCCGCAATCTCCCCAGCACGCTCGAAATGCTGTTCCTCGAACAACTTCCGGTCGATCGATCGTTCCGCTACGCCATCAAAGCCATCACCAGCTATGTGATCATCATGCTGGGCGTCGTTCTGGGATTCCGGGCGATTTCAATCGGCTGGTCGAACGTGCAATGGCTGGCGACCGCGCTGACCTTCGGTCTGGCGTTCGGTCTGCAGGAAATTTTTGCGAACTTTGTTGCCGGTATCATTCTGATGTTTGAGCGCCCGATCCGGATCGGCGACTGGATCACGGTCGATGGTTTTACCGGAGTAGTGACACGGATCAAAACCCGCGCGACGACAATCATTAACCGGGACCGTAAAGAATACGTGATTCCAAACAAGAACCTTATTACGGGCACGCTCTTGAACTGGACGCTCAGCGACGCAATTAATCGAGTCGAAATTGGCGTTGGAATTGCTTACGGTTCCGATGTGGAAAAAGCCAAAGCAATTCTTTTTGAAGTCTGCCGCAGCCACCCGAAGACTTGCGCGGATCCTGACACACAAGTCGTATTTTCGTCGTTTGGAGAAAGCACGCTCGACCTCGTCGCAAAGACTTTCCTCTCTGACATCGATTGCCGTCCGCAGGTCACCGACGATTTACACACTCGAATCAACGCCGCGTTTAACGAAGCCGGAATTGAAATTTCGTTCCCTCAGCGCGATCTGCATTTGCGCAGTATCGACACGGTAGCCAGCCAGGCGATTCAAGGCATGGCCGACGGAAGCTAGTGCGGATTGCTGAATTTGAACGACATCATCAACATTCCAGCAAGAAACCACAAAGCCTCCAGGCCGATCGCCGTCGACAGCATTGCCGCTCCGTACAGGGTCCAGGTCGCAATCGGAATGACGACCGCGACCTTCAGAACGCCGTTTCGTTCGTCATACCTTTTTTTCCGCGTTGACTGCCTGATGAGCTACCGGTTTTACTTGCATGAGCCATTCAACAGAGCTGAGTCGGAAAGACACAATGCCCGGGAACAAAGATGACTCCCGCCCCCACGTCGTGATTGTCGGTGGCGGATTCGCCGGACTCGAAGTTCATACGCATTCCCGGGTTGCCGAAGTCGCACCGGATCACGTCAAGATCGTCGCAACTCCTGCGGATGGCGCGACGCCCGTTGAAAGTTTGATTCCGACCGATGCATCCTGTGGGCGGCCGGCGTCAAAGCAAATCCGCTGGGCGCAACAGCTGCTGCTGATCTTGATTCAATGGGCCTGGTACTACATCACGTTCAACCGCAGCGCGCGGATCATCGTCGAGGATGACACGTAGGCATTACATCCAAGTCGAAGCATAATACGATCCTCTGCGGCTAATCTAACGCACGTTTTAGTTCGTTGATCCGTTTCACCTGCCCGATCACAAGTAACGTGTCGCCGGAGTTAATCATCTCATCAGGGCCCGGGTTAAAACTCAGTTCGCCTTCGCTGTCTTTGATTCCGACCACGAGCAGGTTGTACGTCTGCTTGACCCGCGAGCCTACCAGTGTTTGCCCGGCGAGCGAACTGGTATCGCTCACTTTCAGCTCGTCCAGTTCCATTTCCAAATGCGATGCTTCGGCGAACAACTCGACCAGGTCCGCAGTCGTCGGACGCGAAATCATCCGCTCCATCTGCTGGGCACCGACGCGATAGGGCATCACGATTTTATCGGCACCCGCCTGACGCAGTTTCCGACAACTGCTTTCGTATTCCGATTTCGCGATGATCTGAATCTTCGGACAGAGATTGCGCCCCGTCAGCGCGATGAAAACGTTGTCAGCATCCGACGAAAGTGCGGATACCAGCGCACGGGCGGCCGGCAATCGCGTCTCTTCAAGCACGCCTTCCTGCGTCGCATCCCCTTGAATCGCCGGATAATTCAATTCGCGCGCGACACGGATTTTTTCTTCGTCTTTGTCGATCACGACCATCGGAATTCCCCGATGTTGCAACTGTTTCGCGAGGTCCTGGCCCATCCTTCCAAAACCACAAATCACGACGTGCCTGCTGAGCCGGTTGAGTTCTTTGCTCATTTTTCTTTTTCCGAACGCCTGTTCGACCTCGCCTTCGAGAAGCAGTTGAAGAAATCCGCCACACGTGTAGGCAGCAGATGAAACACCAAACAAAATCACTAAAATTGTAAGCCCCTGGATCGCCGGCGCCGCATCGGAATGTTCACCAAACCCGACCGTAGACATCGTGATCACGACCATCCAGACCGATTCCAGCCAGTCGTACCCGCCTAAGAAATGAAATCCGATCGTCGAAGCAACAAACACGCCGGCAAGCAAGATCAGGCCTGTCTTTATTCGTTGCAGCGGAGTCTTCATTTCAGACTTATCGACGTTGTTCTAGGGGTTGGTCAAAGCAAAACATGCGGGCCACATTAGCCGTTGGCGGTCGCCACGGTTTTTTTTGAATCGAAAACTCGTTTAACGCCCAAACGAATAATCCAAATTTCCAGCTTTGAATAACCAGTGCTATGCAACTCTGTTGTGAGTGAAGCACTAATTGTACCGTTGAATCGCGCCCTCTGCACTGGATCGCCTACGGCTCTTTCCTACCCACGAATCAAATACGCGCCGCGCGAAGGTCGAGTTGAAAACGCCATCGGTTTCCGACCGATCACCTCCGCGAAGTCCGCCTGGATTTTTTCGACGATACCCTCTAAAACATCCCTTCGAACCAGAGCGACGGTGCTGCCAGCGAATCGGCCTGACTTCCAGACTGCGGCAATCGAGGTGGACGACGTGATTGCTCTTACCGAAAACCGAAGCAATTTGGTCCAGTCTATCAGGATGCTGCCCATCAAACAAAACGGGATCCACCAAACCTCAATTGCCAAACCCGTTCAATCGTTCATAATCTCGGGCCGGAAGTTAAGTGAATCACCTCACAATGAAACCGAGCTGAACGAGTTCTCGATCAGCTACTCAATAGGAGAGTTCTTTGTCAAACGCAGATATCGGATTGATCGGCCTCGTCGTACGAGGCGGACAATGAATCAGAAACGACGCCCGTGCAGAGCTTCGACAAATAGCCGCGAGAAACCGGTACGTTTAGCACGTCTTCAAAGTACTGTTGGATCGTCGAGTAACTGCTGTGAGCCCGCGACTTCATCCAACCAATGCTCGCCAGCAAACGCGGGCCGAAGATCGGCTGACCATGGACTTCAGGAGCGTAGGGATAATAGATGTCACCTTCGATGGTTTCGTAGAGCCGAAACCGATGTTCGGTCACGACCACCGGCGAGTCCGGCAGTTCGATGTGCTGAATCGTTTCGAACTGGTCAGTGGGAGTCAGCTGCAGCCGTGCTACTTCCGAGTCATCAATTTCATATTCGATAATTTCGTCAACACGCTCCGGCGGCAAGGCTTCCCGCAGCTTTCGCTCGTGACCAGGCTGTCCGCCGGCCTTCCGTTTCCGAGGTCGGCCAGGCTTTTTCTTATTCTTCTTGCCTTTGCCTGCCTCGGTGATATCACTCGACGGTGATTTCGATGAATTGGATGAGTCCTTCTTCGATTTCGCAAGTTGAAGCTTTAAGTCCGCCACTTCAGCCAATAGCTTGTCGATCAGCTCGCGGAGTTCAGCAATTGTGTCATCCTTGCTCTTCATCCAGCCAGAGTAAAGAGTTCAGCCATTCCCTGCACCATCAGTTTCGAACCCCGTGAACGGTTACGTTTTTTGAAACGGCGGTCGAAAAAGCGCAATCGGCGTGGCGACGCGTTGTCGCAACGGCTGTCTCGCTCGGAATTCCGATGCCGGCGATTAGCGCCGCGTTGGCCTACTATGACGGCTATCGAACCGAACGACTTCCCGCGAATCTGCTACAAGCCCAGCGCGATTATTTCGGTGCGCACACTTACGAGCGTACGGACAGACCGCGTGGCGAATCGTTTCACACGAACTGGACTGGTCGCGGCGGAAAGACAGCTTCGTCAACCTGCAACGCATGACAAATTTGATCGAGCTCGGTCCCAACAATGGAGAATCTAAATTTGCCCCTTACCCGTGACCTCGGTTGCACAACGAATGCAGAAGTCATCCAGCGGTTTGTTTCGCTGAAAGGGAAGCACGTCGTCGATGCCGGTTGTGGATCGATGGCGTTCACACGGATACCGGCTGGCGCAGGCGCAAACGTCCTCGCAATTGATCCCGATCCCGTTCAGGCTGAACTTAACCGCGCCGAGACACTTCCCGGAATTGCTTTCGCGGAAACGGGTGCGGAACAGATTCCGGCCGAAGACAACTCGGTAGATTGCCCGTTAAATCAAGTGATGAAACGCTTTCATGATGAAGACATCGAGCGTGCGGCGGCGTGGATCTCACTGGAGACCATCGCGATTCCGATGTTCGGCATGAAAACGTCAAAGCTGCATTCGAGCAACATGGCGCGCCGGATTTCAGATTCGAATCGCCGAAAAACGTGATGTGCCTACAAGTTTTGAAATCGTGAAGCACCGGAACACCCGGCTGTAAGGACTCGAAACCACAAATAGACACAAATTCTGACCGACTCACATCCGTGTCTATCCGTGGTTAGGTCAACCTGGATGCAGCAACAGCTTGTTCTATCGTTTTCTCAGCAGGGACACCAACCTTGCGGGCAACAAATCGAATCTCACCGATCGGCAGCGGCAGTGGTTTCTTTCGCAACTCCGACGGTACAAGATACGACGCACCTTTGAGCATCTTATAAATTAGCGGATTGAACTCGGCAAACTGAGTCAACGCGTAATCGTACGTCATCGGTTTACAGGTCGCGCCGGAATCCTGAATCTCAAAGCCATGCTTTTCCAGCAGCGATTTTAGATTGCTGCGGTTGAAATAGTGAAGATGTTCTTCGGGAATATAAAAGTACCAGCGTTGTCCCATCAAACGACGCACGACCCCGCCGGTATTCGGCACGGTTAACACGACCTTTCCATCAACATCCAGGCGACGGTAAATGCTTGCAAGAAACTCGTTCGGATCAAGCACATGTTCAAGAACGTCGAACGCGGTAATACAATCGTATGTTTTTTCTTCCGGCACATCGTCGATCGTTCCACAGTAAAGAGGGATACCCTGATCGCGTCCCATGTTCACTGCAAATTGAGAAAGTTCGACACCCTCGGCATCGACGCCTCTCGCCGTCGCCGTTTCCACGAAAATTCCGTTGGCAGCACCGACGTCCAGCCAGCGGCCCTCGACCGGAATTACCCGGCTGATTTCTTTCAATCGCCGGGTTGCGGTCATCCGCTTCATGATCTCAGCCGAAGCAAATTCCTGATACATGCCTTCTGCAAACGAATTGTCGTAGTACTGCGACAGCTCCTCGTGCGTCGGGAGCGGGAACTGCAATTCGATATCGCAGCTTTGACAGCGAAGAAAGTCACGCCCCTTTTTGCTAAATCGCTTTTTGAAGTTTGATGTTGAACAGAGCGGACAGACAGGCTTGGGGTCAGACATCGTCTCGTCACTTTCCGTTGCTGCTGAGAATAGTCGCGCATCGATCGCGACCTGAAGAGTCGCTTGAGTTTCCCGGTTATTGAACGGGAGGCAACCCCTTGAATTGGAAAATCGCTGGGTTAACTCGTGCACAGCATCAGAATTCGCATCAGAAAACCAAATCCGGGAAACTGCGTCAGGTTTGACGCTTTAAGACGCGACCTGCTGTTCGTCCGCTTGCCGAACGGGACGTGCTTTACCATTCTGTTCCGCCCGGCCTTGAAGGCTAACGGCTGAATGGTTCAACTCATAAGGGCAACGAATTGCCCAATCGAATTCGAACAACAACGCACATCGCACATGACTTTCAAAACTGTCAATCCCTTCGACAACCTCGAAATCGAAACGTTTGAATCACTCAGCAAACCGGAAACGATCAACGCGATCGACAACGCGGACCGGGCCTTCAAGGCCTGGCGATCGACAACGTTCGAAAAGCGGAAAAGCATTCTGCTGAAGTTTGCGGACCTGTTGCACGAACGAATCGAAGAACTGGCAAAGTTGATCACGCTGGAGATGGGCAAGAAGTTTGTTGAAAGCGAATACGAGATCAACTATTGCGCTCGAATTGCGGAATTCTATGCGAACGGCGCCGGGCAGTTTCTCGCTGACTCACCGGTCGAAGTCGATGACGCCGATGCCTATATCCAGTACACGCCGATCGGAGTATTGCTCGGCGTTATGCCCTGGAACTTTCCGTTCTATCAGGTTGTTCGATTCGCCGCGCCGAATATCATGGCGGGCAACACGGTCTTGATCAAACATGCCAGCAACGTACCTCAGTGCGCGCAGGCCGTTGATCAATTGCTCGCCGAAAGCGGGCTGCCGGACGGCGTGTTCACCAATCTGTTTATTCCGATCGAATTTGTGGAATCGGTAATAGAGGACAAACGCGTGCGCGGTGTCTCGTTAACCGGCAGCGAACGAGCAGGGGCCGCTGTTGCCGGACAAGCTGGTAAATGTCTAAAGCGTTCTGTCCTGGAACTTGGCGGCAATGACCCGTTCATCGTGCTCGAAGACGCGGACATCGAACAAGTGGTTGCCATGGCTGTCAAAGGCCGAATGGTTAACTCGGGACAATCGTGCGTCGCGGCAAAGCGGATGATCGTGGTCGAGGATGTTGCTGAACAATTTCTAGGTGGCTTCAAAGCGAAAATGGGATCGCTCAAACTTGGCGACCCCATGGATGCTGCGACCGATGTCGCGCCGCTATCAACCGAAGAGGCTGCGGTCAACTTGAACGAAATGGTTCAGCAGACCGTCAACGCCGGCGCGACGGTCGTATTGGGTGGTGGACGGCCGGATCGCGACGGGGCTTTTTTCAATCCGACAATCTTGACCGGCATTACTCCTGATATGCCGACCTACGACCGCGAATTGTTCGGGCCCGTGGCGAGCGTCTACATCGTCAAAAACGAAACCGAAGCGATCGAACTGGCAAACGATTCATCGTACGGATTGGGTGGCTGCGTCTTTACCGCTGACGTTGAACGCGGCCGTCGAGTCGCCGAACAGGTCGATACGGGAATGATGTTCGTCAACCAGCCGACGCGCTCGCAGGCGGAGTTGCCGTTCGGAGGAACCAAGAACTCCGGTTACGGACGCGAGCTATCCCATCTGGGCATTCTAGAGTTTGTGAACAAAAAGTTGATTCACCTGGGCAAGAAGTAGTCGGGCAGACTCATAGCTCGAACGTGGGATACGCTTCATAAGCCTGAGCCCGTCGCTGGTAGTGTCTACCGTCATCCGGCTCGCGTTCGATGAGGATGGAATAATCCTCCGCCGCCCCTTCGAAATCCCTGGTCCACATTCGCGCGTATCCACGGTAACTGCAGGTCTCTGTATAAAGGGGCTCGCTCTCAACAGCGTGGTCAAGCACGTCGCTTGCCTCCTCGTATTTCTCCTGCTCCAACAACAAGAATCCAAGATAGAAGCTGTTGCGGAAGTTGGTTGGATTCATCTCAGACGCCTTGCGACAGTCTTCGATCGCAAGATCAATGTCTTCGTTGCCGGCGTGAATCTGAGCGCGGCATAAACAGGACGAGCCCTGTTTCGGGTTGATATCGATCGCAAGCGCCATATCTTCCAGCGCCAATTCAATTTCACCACGGGCAAGATAAGCGTAGGAACGCGACTACAGCGCTTCCCGGTCTTCGCGAGCGATTGCGCAACCCATCTCACAATCCTCCAGCGCGTCATCGAGCGCGTCATCGAGCGGAACAACGGAGTTTTGCCATGCAACGCAGCAAGGCAACGTTGCGTTGCGTTGCGGGTTTATCAAGCGTATTGGAACGCAGTGATTCCGGTTGCGACATCAACATGCTTCAGCGAAAATAGAAACATCAACGGCGCAATTCCTATTGAGTAATTTTGCTGCGATTCCCGATATGACTTTTGACGTGTTGCACTTAATTACGCCGCGCTCCCAAATCGTTTCCCGAAGCGGGCGAGTGCATCGCCTGTCATGCGTCAGCACGTACACAACGTGTCCCGGGGTATTTCGTGCGCAGCGTTTTCCCGGAGAAGTCCGGACACCCTGATTTCCGCCGCAGTTCTTTTACAACCACTCAGTCCAGTCCGTTCGTAGAGCGTTGGGGAGGATGGTACGTGACCGGAGTTTGCCCGGCGGGGCGAACATAATTCGAACGGGAGATCACTGCGTGAACTGGATTTGAACACGCGGCTGTTTCGTTATCCATGCAGCTACCTGATTTGCTCACCCTCGTTTGACGGGCTGCCGGATGAAGTGCGGAGCCAGACGGTAACCCGGTTGCGCGAGATTCTTGAAGGCAAAAACGAATCGGACAAGTTCGCGCACCTAACGAAAGAACTCCGACCGGCAATTCCGGAAATTCTGCGGGAAACCAAACCGGGATTTGAATAGCTAGACAGGCCCCATTTCCTTCAGCAGGAACTTCATGTCGTTCCAGACATGCGCCTTGGCGCTTGGAGTGCGGAGCAGGTAGGCGGGATGATAAGTGACGAGAACTTTGCTGCTGCGGTAGCCGAACAGCTTGCCGCGCATTCGCCCGATCGACTGTTTGGTTTGCAGCAGTGATTTTGCTGCGACGCTGCCGAGGCAACAGATAAATTCCGGCTGCAAGATATCAAACTGCTTGTCGGCGAATTCACGACAGTTGGCAAGTTCGTCTTCGGTCGGGTTGCGGTTCTCGGGTGGACGGCACTTCACCGTGTTCATGATGTAGACTTCTTCGCGAGAGAGTTGCATCGCGCCGATAATTTTCGTCAGCAGTTGACCCGCCGCACCGACAAACGGCTCGCCCGTCCGGTCCTCTTCCGCACCCGGACCTTCGCCGTAAAAGACCAGACTCGGGGTTGGCGTGCCGACTCCGAAAACGGTCTTCGTACGGTTGGCGCACAAAGCAGCACATCGCGTGCAACCCCCGACCTCATCCGCCAGCACATTCAGCGCGGTCGTTCGGGCAGCAATTTCGAGCGACTCCGGATACGGATCGGTCGACGCCTGAACCGCCGCAGCAGGACGAATTGGTTTGGTGACCGCACGTTGCGTCGCCGACTGTGCCCGGGATGAACCGGAATCAAACTTCTGTGCCAAAGCCGGATCCTGAGTCGAAGCAGGTTTTGGAGCCGTTACCGGCGACGGCTCAACAGCCGGCGAACCCGAATCCGCGAACTCAAACGAGTAGCTTCCGTCCGGCGAAGCAACTTCGGTCACGCCCGCTGCCTCCAACGAGCGGAGATACTGCAACGTCGCGGTGCGGACACAGCCAGGCAGGGTAGCATCGGTCGGATTAGCTGGATCGGTTTTGGTCATGTTAGCGTTCTTTGAACCTGCTGACGCCTTTGGCCATACCGGGGCAGCGGTCGTTCAGCTAGATTGGTCGAGTTCTCTTTGCATTCGGCCGAGTGCAAGCAAATGGTTTACGAACTCAGACTCAACAGGAATAATTAACAATGAATTGTAAATAATTAACGGTTAATGATGGAGGGGATGCAATGGCCAAAGGCGACGACCTTGAGGAATGTTTTATTGACTTTGCTGCCCGAACCATTTGTCTTTGTAATTCACTACCAAAGTCCAGTTCTGGAAGACACATTCAAGGCCAGCTTCTTCGTTCTGCTCGACGAATGTTGTCAGTTGTGTCGAATTATCGGCAGCAGCATTCGGACTTCGCAGGTCAACTCCGTCGTTAACAATTAACCGATAATTGTTCATTATCAATTATTCACATACCAGCAGTCCCGTCTTTCAAAGACCGGGCTGACTTGGATTACACAACTTCACTTGCTAACGCTGTCACAAAATGTCCATCCCTCAGGTTTCAATCGTTGGCCGTCCGAATGTCGGCAAGTCCAGTATCTTCAACTGGCTGATCGGCCGTCGGCTCGCGATTGTCGATGACGTTGCCGGAGTTACGCGCGACCGCATGATTCAGCTGATGAATGAGGAAGGCCGCTACTTCGAGATCGTTGATACCGGCGGAATCGGAATCAATGACGTCGATGATCTCGATGAGGAAATCGAAGCTCAGATCGAAGTCGGCATCCAGGGCGCTGACCTGCTGATGTTTGTCGTCGACGCCAAAGACGGTGTCGTTTCGCTGGACAAATCCATCTCGCGCCGATTACGATCGCTCAACAAACCTGTCCTGCTGGTTGCCAATAAGTGCGATGGCGACAACCGGGAAATTCACGCCAACGATTTCTTTTCACTCGGACTTGGCGAACCTGTCGTCGTCAGTGCGAAAAACAACCGGCACCGGGGTGAATTGATCTCTTCGATCCTGAATAACCTTCCGGCTCAATCAGAAATCGACAAACGCCAAACGGCTCATCCCGAAATGAAGGTCGCGCTCGTCGGGCGGCGGAATGTCGGTAAGAGCACGCTGATCAACACGCTGGTTAACGAGGAACGGATGATCGTCAGCGAAGTTGCCGGGACGACCCGTGACAGTGTCGATGTTCGATTCGAACTGGACGGAAAAGTCATGGTCGCGATCGACACGGCCGGGCTGCGGCGCGGGAAAAGCGTGCGGACCGACATCGATTGGTACGGGACTCACCGTGCTCATCGGACGATCAGGCACGCCGATGTGGTGCTGATGATGTTCGACGCGAGCAAAAGGATGAGCAAAGTCGACCGGCAGCTCGTGTCGTATATTGAAAACGCGTACAAGCCCTGCATCCTCGTCGTCAACAAATGGGATTTGATGGCCGGGCAGGACATGCCAACCGACGACTGGGTCGAGTACCTGCGCCACAATTTCTCGACGCTCTGGAATGTGCCGATCGCATTCATTACGGGTCAAACGGGACAGAACGTCAAACGGTTGCTCGATCATACGCGGATGCTCTACAAGCAATCGCGTTCCCGGATTGGCACTCCGAAACTGAACCGGCTGATTCGCGAAGCTTTGATCAACCACCCGCCTCCGGTCTCCAACCGTCGCCGTCCGAAGATCTTCTACGCTTCGCAGATCGGCATTCAGCCACCGACGATCATGCTCAAGTGCAACGACCCTTCGGTGTTTGACAAAACGTACCGGCGTTATCTGTTGGGTGTGTTGAGAGATTCGCTGGACTTTGGTGAAGTACCGATCCGCCTGGTGCTGGAAAAGAAGAGTTCCAAGGATCCGCACAATACTGTACTCGATGAGCCAGCCGTACTGGAGTGAGCCACATCGGTCGTGGCTGTTGGCTTCCAGCCGCAGCGAGCGAGCAAGCCGCCGACCCCTGGATTGCGCTGATCAAAGAATCTATGCGGTCAAAAAAGTTCTCGCGATGCGCGAATCGCTGCGTGCTGCGGCAGGGGTGCAAGCCTTTTGGCCAGCAATACTACATGTCCGGATGGAAATTTCTGCGTGTTCTGAGACAATAGGCCAGTCAAACTGACCTCGGAATCGAAAGAACACTCGAATGCCAACATTTTCACAGCGGGCACTGAATCTGCCTGCCTCCCCGATTCGCAAACTCGTTCCGTTTTCCGACGACGCCAAAGCGCGCGGCACGAACGTGTTTCACTTGAACATCGGCCAGCCGGATATCGAAACGCCGCCGCAGTTTTTTGCTGCCATTCAGGATGCGGATATCAAAGTGCTGGCCTACAGTCCATCAGTCGGGATCGCTTCGCTGCGTGAACAAATCGCGGCCTACTACACACGTCTCGGTCATTCAATGGACGACGAACATGTCAGCGTGACGACCGGTGCGTCTGAGGCACTTAGTTTTGTGTTTGCAGCGGTGATGAATCCGGGCGATGAGGTGATTGTTCCGGAACCGTTTTACGCCAACTACCTTTCCTTCTCGCTGGCAAAAGATGCAACGGTTGTTCCGGTCACGTCCAACATCGAGGACGATTTTGCGCTGCCGCCGCTTGAGGCATTTGAAAAAAAGATCACCGGGCGGACCAAAGCGATTCTGATTTGCAACCCCGGCAACCCGACCGGCGTGTTGTATCCGCGCGAGTCACTGGAGAAGTTGAAAGAGCTCGCTATCAAACACGATCTTTTTCTGATCGCGGATGAAGTCTACCGCGAATTTGCCTACGACGATTCCGAACACCACTCAATTTTTTCACTGGACGGCATCGAACAGCACGCGATCGTCGTTGATTCGATCTCGAAACGGTTCTCGGCCTGTGGCGCCCGGATCGGTTGCGTGGTTTCAAAAAACGACCAGCTGAACGATCTGATACTCAAGCAGGCTCAGGCGCGGCTCTCTCCTCCAACGTTCGGCCAGATTGGTGCAACAGCGGTTTATCAGTTGCCGACCAGCTATTACGACGGCGTGATTTCGGAGTATTCTGCGCGTCGCGATCTGTTGAAGAAATCGCTGGATGAAATTCCGGGGGTCGTTTGTCCGCGGGTCAACGGTGCGTTCTACGCAATGGTCCGCTTGCCGGTCGATGATTCGGAAACGTTCTGCCAGTGGATGCTGGAGGAGTTCGACCACGGCGGCTCAACGGTCATGATGGCTCCCGCTGCCGGCTTCTATGCAACGCCCGGACTGGGTCGGGATGAAGTCCGGATCGCGTACGTACTGAACGAAACGGACCTTGCTGCGGCAATGACATGCCTGGCCGAAGCCTTGAAAGTCTACCCCGGTCGTACGAGCGTTGCTGGATCAGGAATGGAACGTGACGCGACGGTTTAGTTGAGACTGTACGTCCCTTCTGCCGGAAGGGACGTGGTGATCGGTTAACTCATCGTAGCGCAAGACATCTCTCATCGGTTGGCTGTTGCGTGACGCTCATATTCGTTCCAGAATTCAATCAAACATGGAGAGACGGTATGAGCCAGGGTAATCCACATGAACAAATCACGGATCCGAAACCTATGGGAGCTGGCAACGGTCCGCTGGCATCGCTTCTGGACCGGTTTCCAGGCACGTTGATGGACGTTGTTATTGTGATCTCGGCAGTGTAAGTGAGAGAGTTCGGATTAAACTTCTCGATCATCGCAAAACCAAGTGGATCAGCGGCGCGCGTGGTCGTTCGATCGTCCGCTTTGTATTCACCACTGAATGATTCGCCCGGGCGTTGGCCGCGCGACCTTCCATTTTCGCCGGTTTGTTTTTCCACAAGTCGAAGTAGTTGTCGTAGACGCAGATGATGTACTCAAAATGGTTGCCCGGCATATTCGGCTCGTCGTAGTTCCACAGCCCGGAATCGCTTGACTGTTTGGCCAGATTGCGAATCTCGCGATCATCGTTCAGCAATACCAGCGTGGCGTGATTGTCGGCCATCGCGTTGGCAAGCGCAGTTTTGTCACCCCATCGCCTGTCAGGAACATCTGTAAGGAAATGCTCCAGGACTTTCCGTGCTCGCAGGATTCGTTCGTTGGACCATGCATCCATTGCGAGGATGTGGATTGGCTGCGAATCGGGAGTCATAATGTTTGTGTATTTGACAAAATGGCGATTGAGCCCGGAATGAGTTCCAGGCGGCAAGTCGACAATCCGTTGCAGGTTTTGCCTGGTGTCGATGTCTGCGAGTTTGGAATGAACATCAAGCTGCCGGCTTGATTCAACGTTCAGTTCTTCCGATGTGATAATGCCATCCCGGTTGGAATCCAGTCCGTCGAGCATTTCTTTTGCGTCGCCTTCAAGTTCGTCCGATTCGAGTTGTCCGTTGTCGTTTAGATCGAGAAGTAACATCATCATTTTGGTTTCGCCGGTCAATTTCCCGGAATCAACATTCGGTTCATCGCTCGCCGGCAATTGGTCTGCCGTCCTCTGTTCATTGCTCAATCCTTGCGTAGCGGACTCCTGATTCCCTTCTGCGAATTGTGAATCGCGGAGACCACTGCCGCAGGGCTGAATTCCATTTGTAGTTTGAATCCCGTAACTAGACCTCAAACAAAAAATGCTGATTTGAATGAATGTTCGATTCTTCTTTTTCATGATTTGGTCTCTGCCAAAAAAATCGTACGGGAGTTCGCCTGTTACTTTAGATACCAACGCAACATGAATGCACGATGAAAAGCCAAAGAACTGTCTGCGAGCAATCCCTGTAGGAAAATTGAAGTTGACGGTTCGTTGAGAGAATTGAAACCAACCGATCGTGCAAGCCGGCCAACGGCTGCACCAACGGTGAATCGGCCGCTCTACGGAGTTGGTTGCCGGACGAATCGAAACTTGTCGGAGGTGCTGTCGATCGAAACCTGTATTCATCGAGTTCCTGTTCCGTCATCCAGTGGATGTCGTTTGCAGGGGCCGCTTCGAGTGTTCGCCAGTAAACCCCCCCCGGGATTCCCATTTCTTCGTAGTGGTCCAGGTAGAGCTGGTGTTGAGGGTCGTCGCGCGGAACGTCTTTGCCTTGATACCCCGGGCCTCCCCAGGAATGAATCCCGAACTTTGCTCCGGGCTCATAGATTCGCGTCTCTCCGGCCAGAAAGAACTCGGTTCCGCCGGATGCAACGCTATCACTGCTTTTCAACATTGTTGTGAATCTGAATTTTCGGACGTAGGCCGCTGCACGCAGATTTGCTTGGTCGTCGATTGAACCGGGCACGTTTTCCATTTGAATCGTGCGAACGGTCGGATGTTCGTGTATCAAACGGAGTACTTTTGCTGGAGTGTCTGCACAAATGACACCTCTCATGACGGCGATGTTACCAACAATTTCGAGCTCAGCCTGCTGGTTGTCCGACGTAATGAACGTGAGCAGTTCAGTCCGGTCCACAATTCCGTCACGGTTTGCATCGCTTTCGCTAATTTGGTCTCAGAACTCGTTTTCCTCAACTTCAGCTTTCGTAATCGCGCGTTCTCCGTTTTCATCAAACTCCGTGTAGATGCTGTCCACTTCCTCCTTGATATCTTCTGGATCCATGAACATCTCATCTTCGAAATCTGCTTCGATTGCTTCCGTAGGTGTAATGACGCCGTCCTCGTGTTGATCAAGCATTTCAGCAACGCGGTCTGAAGACAATAATTCGCCGTCCAACTCGGATTCGACTTGCGTCAATACGTCCATCGCTTCATCGGGATCGAGGTTGCCGTCGCGATTGCCGTCAAGCAGTTTGAATAGCCCGGCTGATGCATCCAGCACAGCACGGGGGCGGATCGAGCAGTGAAAACTGGAACAGATAGGAAGACGGCTAGAAGCAGTTGGGTCAAGAATACATGTTTCATAGCAGGACTCCGGTCAAGTCTTGCATCATTCGAGGTTCGGTATTCGAAAGAAAACGAATGAGCCAGAAAAGATCAAAACTTGAGTATTTCCAGGCAAGTTGCCCGTGAAGTGATGATCGGGCGGTGCACATAGCAAGCGGCCCCGCAGCTCCGAAAACCTAATCGTATTGACAACTGTTTCCACGTCAATCCGTGTTTAGTTTCAAACCACTGGAATTTGGTTACTCACATCAACCGATGTCGGATGGACTGGCTGCGTGCGATCACTTTCCCTGAGGGTTGGTTCCACTATTCCAGAAACGCGAAATCAGGGATAACAGGCATCGCGACGCCGGGTCCGAAAGCCGGCAAAAGACCGACATTTGACCCCTACGCAAATTCTGCCTTCCCCGCATGATCATCGACATTTTGAAATGGACCTTCGCGATCGTCGGTCACCTTGGTCTCTGGAGTGTTTTCTTCAATCGAATCCACGCGACTGCCTGGCCTCGTCGCAGTCGGAAACGTTCCGAGAAACTAATCATCGCCGGTGTGTTCGTGCCGATGATCTGGGTTCTGGCAATGATGATTTCACGGGGGACGATCGTGTTTGACAGCGTGGCCGACTGGTTTCAACCGGCGTATTGGTACGGAACTGTTTGCACGTTGCTCGGTTGTTTTTTTTGTTTGCGCTGGTGTTGGCGAAGGTTGGCAACGCCACGTCCGGCCTCAGTGATCAGCCACGTCACTGAGAATGTCAAGATTCGCAACGAGCTGGACGGGCCGCTGCTGCACGGGCGCACCGGGAAAATATTCAACATGATTCCCGGGAATCAGGCAACTGAACTGGCCATTGAGCACGTTACGTTCGCGTTGAAAAACTGTCCTCCAGAACTGGATGGATTGCGCGTCTGTCATATTTCGGATTTGCATTTTCTCGGACAGCTTGATCGTCGGTATTTTGATCGCGCCGTTCACTATGCGAATGCTTTTCAGCCTGATCTGGTTTTGATAACCGGAGATATTGTCGATGCCGTGCAATGTCTTGACTGGATCGAAACGGTGCTCGGCAAACTCAAGTCAGTGCACGGGGTCTACTATGTGCTTGGCAATCACGATCGCCGGATCACAGACGAGGAGCTTCTGCGGAACAAGCTCAAGTCGCAGAATATCATTCGGGCTGGAGGGAATTGGATTACCGTGGAAATCGGCGGTCAGCGAATTCATCTGGCTGGAAATGAACTGCCCTGGTACACGGGCGCAGAGAATCTCGCGCTCAGGCCGCCGCAGGCTGCCGGCGATTCGGATCTAAAAATCTTGTTGTCGCATTCGCCGGATCAAATTGACTGGGCGTTGCCGTACGAGTTTGATCTGATGTTGGCCGGTCATACCCACGGCGGGCAGATTCGATTTCCGGTAGTCGGAGCAGTGATCGCGCCCAGCAAATACGGCGTCAAGTATAGCGGCGGAACGTATGAATTCGGACAAACGGTGATGCATGTCAGTCGGGGGCTGTCCGGCGATGACTCAATCCGGATAAACTGCCCGCCCGAGCTGGGATGTTTTACGCTGCGATCGATTTAGGTCCATCGTATCGTCCGCCGGCAACTGGCTTTTGTTTTTTTGACTTTTGTTTTGATAAGACATTGAACGTTCCTCAACCTGATAAAAAACCGCCCCCGCCTGGTTCGCAAGAAGTTGACGGTGCGCCGTCAGGGCGTAGCAACTGGTCAGCGGAATTCAGCCTGATTTGCGTTGCGCTGTTCTGGGGGTTGAACATTCCGGTCATGAAGTATGCGACCGGGGAGATGGACATCTATCTTTTCAACGCTTTGCGGCTGGCTCTTTCGGCGATAACACTGGGGGTCTGCGTCCGGTGGCAGGGCCGACCTATGATCGATCGGTCACCCGGTGCCCTTCCGCTTCGCAAACAAATTACAACGATCGTTTTGATTTCATTACTGACCGGGTTTTTCTACCAGCTGTTGTTTCTGCTGGGCATCGCTGGCACGTCAGCCGGGAACACTGCGTTAATCATGTCAACCGTTCCAATGTGGACGGCACTCCTGGCGTTGTTACTTTTGAACGAGCGATTGTCGCGCATCGCGTGGACCGGACTGACCATCGCATTGATCGGAACGCTTGTCGTGACGCTCTCAAAACCCGCAGCGACCGACCGCACGAATACGCTGACTGGCAACCTGATCGTCAGTGCAGCAGCATTTTCGTGGGCCTTGGGAGCGGTCTGGAGCCGCCCGGTTCTCAAGAGCATCTCACCGGTTGTGCTGGCTTTTTACAGCATCGCTGCAACCTTGCCGCTGCACTTTCTTGTCGCTCGACAGACGTTCGGCAACACGGCGAGAGTACTTGCGGACCCCTGGTTGGTTGCGGTGATTGTCTATTCCGGCATCTGTTCAACGGGACTCGCCTACGCGATGTGGAATTATGGAGTCCAGCAACTGGGCGCGGCGCACGCTGCTGCTTTTCAGAATCTGGTTCCGCTGATCGCGATGACCTTCGGCTGGCTGTTGCTGGGCGAAGTTCCGTTCGCGATGCAATTGATCGGCGGAGCAATGATCATTGCAGGTCTGGTTGTTATGCGGAGGCGCGGCGCAGCCAATCTGCCAACCGCCGAAGGTGATGGCGACTAGGACAGCGGTTAGGGACGTGCTTCCAGGACCATGTTGAACGGCGTTTCTGAAATCCGATTGAAAGCCGAGAATCCTGCACCGTCGATAACGACTTTTTTCAACGTCTCCTCGCCTGCCTGTGCCCCAAGCGCAGTGCCGGTTTCCTGAGCGAGAGAAGTCGGCACGCATACCATCGTTGATGCACTGTAGTACAGCCGGCCAACGGGATTCAAGTTCTCAGCAATTGAGTTTCCTGCCAACGGTTCGACGATCATGCATGCTCCGTCGGCGTTCAACGATTTCCTGATTCGTTTCATGCCCTCAACAGGATCGCCCATGTCGTGGAGACAGTCGAAAACGGTAACGAGATCAAAATTGCCCGGTAGCTCCCGCGCGTTGGCGACTTCAAATTTCAAGTTGGCCAATCTATGTGATTTTCCATGCTCGCGCGCCTCTTCGATCGATGCCTCGTGGAAATCGTATCCGATGAATTCTGATTTCGGAAATGCCTGAGCCATCAGCGCGGTCGTAATCCCGTGGCCGCAACCAACATCGGCAACCCGGGCACCATTTTCGAGTTTTTCTCCCATCCCTTTGATTGAAGGCAGCCACGCTTGAACGAGATGGTTCTGATAGCCCGGTCGAAAAAACCTTGCGACTGCGCAGGACAGACACTGTGTTTGATCGCCCCGGGCAATACCTTCGCCGGTACGAAAACAGTTGCGAACGAGCGATTCGTTCTGTTGAAACGCGACCGCCGCGCCAAACGCCGGGGCCAGATAGAACGGACTATCCCGGTTGGCGAAAATGAAAGCCTGCTCAGGCGTCATCGAGAATGTGTCATTGGCACATAGCTGGACGCCGCCTGAGCACACAGCCACTCATGAAGGTAGCGTGGCGAGAGTCCCACGATTCTTCCAGTTCAGACGACGTGCAGCTGCCTTTTTCGTTCAAGGCCTCATAGATTCCAAGGCTCTCGCCGATTTGGACGAGCGGAACGCTGAACGCACCGCCTAAATCCTTGAGTACAGAACCGGCCAATGCGTGCAATTTTTCTTCGTTCATAGTCCTAAGCCTTCGCTGATTGAAGTAGTTGGCAAAATATCACAAGATTGAAACTGCCCGGTCGAGTTGAATTCCACACCAAATTCAGAAAATAACCCGAAGAACTGAAACGGAATCCTAGCTCACGTACCAACGACCGTCCTGCTTGGTGAATCGCATCGGGCCAAGAATTGAGTCGGATTCAAATATGTACGATTCGTCAACAACTTTTATTAGACTACGCGGAATCTTCCTCAACGCGTCCAGCATTTCCGGCATCTTTTCGTCGATCAGACTTTTAAATTCGTCTAAGTTTCCATTGGCATCGAAATCGGCACGTATGCCCTGTGGATACAAGTCGTTGACGATCTCCTCGATATCCCCGTTTTCAACGATTCGAATCACCTCTTCAATTCGAAATGCAAGTCCCTTTGATTCTTCATCCTGTTCGACAAACTCGCGCTCGGTAGGCGCGTCGCCTGCGGGGAAGTCTTCTGGTACGTCCTGTGTTACTGCTCCGGTCGCAGCCCATTCGGTTCCGCGCTGGAGCAACGTGATGAATCCGGTGCACCGCATCGAATAGTCGGCGTGTCCCACTGGCGTATGAAAGACACGGCCTTCGCCGTATTCGATTGTCATCAACATCGGTTCATGACGGCCAGATCCGTTTTGCGCTGGATTGGCATAAGCAGTTGCGAGAATCTTCATGTTTGCTGCCGGACCGCGAAGATGCTGGTAGAGTTCGTCTTTGGAATGCATGAAGCCGGCGGGCATTCCGGATGTGATCGGATGCGCATCGTCGCGGATGACGATGGCAAATTCGTGTTGAGGACCGTGACCGCCGCCACCGCCCGCTGATTCGTCGCGGACTTCTTCGCCATTTTCGTCAACGTAGACGTACGGCCCGCTCTGTTCGTTGCGTCCGCCCCATCCACCGAGCCCGATCATTTCGTTGAACTCGCGCCAACCGGGGAATGAATTGTCGGCCGCATGCACGATCACCAGCCCACCGCCAGACTTCATGTATTCGTCAAAGGCTGTTTTTGTTTCGTCCGGCCAGGGGTTGCCGTTGTAGTTTGAGATCACCACCGCGTATTGTGAGAAGTCGGGGTTGTAATCCGGATCGACGCCGTCGGGGCGTGTCGTCGCGACATCAACTACAAACAAACCTGTCTCTTCCAGATAGCGGCGCATCATCTGCGTTGTCTGCGGCCAGACAGCGTGATTGTTCTGCCCGTCGACGATCAAGGCCCGCATGACGCCCGCTGGTTGATCGTCGTCCTGTTCATTGGCGTCCTGTTCGTCCGCTTCACCTTCCTGTTCGAGGTTCGTCTCGGTCGACGGCAATGAATCTTCAACTGTTTCACCTGTGGAGTCCTGCTGCTGTTGCACGGTCAGCTGTTCCGACTGCTTCTCTTCCTGAGCCAATCCGTCCTCGGGCAGGAAACCCAACGCACCGGAAATCAACAACGCAAAGAACGAAACTCGAACGGCTAAGAAGGTTAACGAATGATTCATGGCATCCTCGTGAGCAGTTGGGCAACAAACTGAGATTCACAATCTGATTGACAGTTTAGCTCTCCGTCCCATCAAAAACTACAACTGAAAGTGGCCACTGTGAAATCGGGAGCGAGTTGTTTGTACTTGACGGTTTCGGATCCCGCCCTGTGTTTTGCGATGCATTCATCATCAAATTCGCCGTTGTACGGTCAGTTTGTCCGTTCCAAACAGACGCAGATCGGATAAAATTCAACAGAGCGTTAGTTGAGTCGCGCAGGCGTCGGCAACACAATGCTCAGTAAGATCCACGGGGTAAAAAATCAGGCTGGCGAACATTCGTGATTCACGTGAATTCGATCGGGAACGAGTGGCGTTTGAGTCTGAAACGAAAAACGTAACAGGAATATTGGAGACAAATATGCTCACTGAAAACAAAGCTGGAAATATCGAGTTGCCTCGCCGGTCGTTTGTCGGAATCGCGGCGGCATTGATGACCATCGCTGCAATATTGACGATCGCAGGTGTGTTTGCCGGCATTCAACTGACGAAACACAACGTCGCGAGTATCGATTCAGACCAGGTTTCGCTCGAACAACAGTTGGTCGAATTGAAGGCCGACAGTGCAGCTCGTGGAACGTCGATTTCGCTGGCGACCGGCTATGTCGATGGAAGTGCCGAGGGATTGTTTGTGCTCGATCATCTGACCGGCAATCTCCAGTGCTGGTTGATCAACACGCGAACCGGATCGGTCGGAGGGATTTATCGAGCGAACGTTGCGTCGGATATGAATCTGGATCAAGTTGCCGAGGCCGACTATGTCATGGTGACCGGATCGATGGACTTTGCCGGTGGACGGGTCGGAAGACTTCGCCCAGGGCTTTGCATCTGCTACGTCGCCGATTCGAATTCCGGCGCGGTCGTATGTTACGGCATCCAGTTCGACAAAACCGCGTTTGCAGAAGGCGTCGTTCAGGAAAGCGAATTGATTGTCATCACCGGCGGAGTGGCCCGTGGTGCTGCTGTTGAACGGGACCAGTAACGCACAAACTGAAACTTATTGCGGAGGAAATTGTCCCGATTCTGTATTCAGTTCTCAGTATGAGACAAACCAGAAAGTGATAGCCTGGTTTGTCGGGAAAAAGCACTGTTCGAAGAGCGTTTTCAACTGGCACGGCAGTTGCTTTTAGAATATTCGTGGGCGGACACTAAGGTCCACAATTGTTCTTATCTTCCGCCGTCTCACGGACTGTCCGCTCATCCTGCCACAATAACACGGACGCTGTTGTCTTCCGAATTCAGCGTCCGTTTTTTTACGGCTTTCGAAAAATAGAGATGTCATTGGTTGCTTTACCAACCCAAATGAGACGAATGCAATCGGATGACCAAACCCGTTTCACGGGCGTTCGTCGAGGTTTTTCGCATTCGTTTTAGAACAGCAGTGCATTCATTGGGCGGCGGGTGCGGATCTCACCCGGAACCACAGTCTTCGTCCGGCCTTGATAGATCACTTTTTCGCCGGGCTTCACGTCCCGCAATCATCTTGGCCCAACGCCAGAGCCTGTCGCAGCGCGCAGGATGCGATTCAGGGAATTCGGGTGCGAGAGCAATGACGAGCGACCAGCGCATGAGAAATCGCCAAAGCCCTTGCAAGTTGCGAGCTTTGACGGTTCTTTGCGACCTGATGGTTAGAAACCGAGTAGCGGAGGAGGGACTCGAACCCCCGGCACGCGGATTATGATTCCGCTGCTCTAACCAACTGAGCTACTCCGCCTTATTACTCTTCGAGTCGATTTCGCCGCTGAACGCGACTAACTTGAATCGACAATTATGCCAATGTGCGTGTCCGAGTTCAAGCCCGGTTGGTAACGAATGAGACACCGTTTGGTCGGAGCAACTCCGACATGATCGGCCTAGCGAAGAAGGGGTTGCGATCGGCTTGGGTGCTGAACGACTCGTTCGGAATTACCTGACTCCACCCGTTCCCGATAATGAAACCGCCGAACGAGGCAAAGTTTCTGCCGGTTACCTGTAGACCCGAAAGCTCAATACTCTCTACCTGTTCTCCAGCGTCCGCGTTCAGATTGAACCGCCACTGAAAAATGCCGCTTGAGGATGTCACAGGCGTTTCGTTGTGCAACGAATCGGAGTCGGCGCCGCCTACGACCGGTACCAGATCACTAGGATTGACGCTCTCCCAGAGCGGAACCGTTGACCAGTTTTGCGACGAATTTCCGGTCGGAGATGAACTCAATGCGAGCCCGGAAATCCCGCCCGGCTCGTTTTGCACATTCACGACATCGAAACGGTACTTCCACCGTCCTGATTTCATTCCGCCAGACTTTGCAGAAAATACAGCGTGAACTGGGCATTCCAATTCTGGACACCGCTGCTGGAATCAGCTGAACCCACAGTTGCCGGGGCGAGTCTCAACGAGTTGATGGCGTGAGTCGGCGTTGTCTGATTCGCGATTTCCAGAAATGCCAGCAGCTCACTCATTTCCAATGGTTCGTTTAGCGGATTCTGAATCGACTTCACCGACAATCCTGATTCATCGCCGTCCGTCTTGACCGGAACCGCCGCAAGACGGGAGTAGTCATCCTGTTTGATTCCAGCGTTCTCGAACATCGTGACAATCGTGTCTGCAAAGTCGTAGGATCGCGGTGCTAGTGACAAGCGTTGCAAGGAGCTCGTTTGCAGCTCCTTTATCTCATTGGAGGTTTCCTGCGTCTCTGAAAGAGCCGCGGCAGCGTCGTCCGCGTTATTTCCGGCAGCGACATGCTTTGTCCAGGCGTAGACATTTGCAAAGATCAGCAACGCGATTGCAAGTGCAAGAAGTTTCTTGTTCATCATTCGCCGGACTCCGGATCGACATCGGCCACAGTGGAGTTCGATTTGCTGGATAAGGTCGAGTCAGGCGAAACAGAATAGACCAGCAGAAACTCACGACCGTATAGTTGATTCGAAAGGCTCAAGCGCGGATCGGATTCCAGTTGAGTCTTCATCTTCCCCAGATCTTCGTTGTTTAGAACCTCACCTTCAAACCGGATCTGGTTTTCTGTTACAGACAGCGACCGGGTTTCAAACCTGATGTCCGTCGGCACATTATCAAGAAAACAATGCAGGTTGGAAAGAACCTGTTCGGTCTTGTCGAATTCCAAAACCGTTTCATTGAGAGATTCAAGCCGATCCCGCTTCTGAATAAGAACACGGTTGACGAGCCGGGTCGGAGGATGGTCGGGCAATGTTTGCCGGTAGATACTGCTCGACTGCGAATCAAGTTCGGATGCAATCCGGTCAAACTGATAGGCACGCCAGAAGAGTGTTGCCGCCGAAGAAATCAGCAGAAATAGAGTCGCGGCCATGGCCATGTTGGTTGCTGTTCTCAACGGACTCATTGCGTCCGGGCAAAACGACGTGGAGAAATCTGCTTCCTGCTCCGGCTTATCCAGAAGTTTCCTGCTGGCCTCGACGATGCAACTGATCGCATCTTCTTTGACCGATTCAATGTTGCACTCGATTGCGGGCTTCCACCGTTCATCCAAACTGCCAACCACATGAATCGTATCGTTATCGTCAAGTCCGCTGACGGCGATTGCCTGGCGGAGTCGCGCTGCCGAGCCAACTCGCTGCCAGCCGGATACAATGCCAGACTCATCACAAACGATCAGATCAAGTGAATCGCCGCCATTGGTTGGATCAGTTGGAGAAAGAACGGCACATGAATTGTCCAATCCAAGCGATTCGGAGTAAAGCAATGCCAGAGGAGTCACACGTGTGACTGAAACGCCGCTCCTTTCAAGCAGATCCACAACAGGCTGAACACGATCGCGAATAGCAACCAGTGATGAGTTTCCAAACGAAACACTCGCGATGTTCTCGGCATCAACCGGACACCGGGTCTCCAGCTCGTAGGCAGAACTATTCTGCTTCGTTCCCTCTTCATGTTCAGGAATGAACAGCACCTGGTTACTGTCCAGAGTCAGGACCACCGGGCGTCCGCGATAGCCGGCGGACTCCATCGCTTTTACGAACGTGTCAATATTTCCGTCGGATATCGTTTCTGTTGATGGGGACGCCGCCCCCGTGTCGGCGACGACAATTGCGTTTTCGGATGCATCGCGGGCAATGGCGATGATCCGGTTGGTTAGACAGCAGATTGTAAGTTGAGGATTTTTCAATGCTGTGTCCGGTGAGACGATCGTTTGTTGAGCCGAAGTCAAAAAGTGAAAACAGATTGGATCTCTAATGAGTTTTCAATGTGAACTCTTTTTCGCGGAAGGTAAGCACGACTTCGTCCCGTTGAATCGATTTGAGAGTTGCTTCTTCAACAGTGTCTCCCGCTTTGCAACGTATCGTCCGGTTACCGACCGAAAACACCGCGCGTGAGGACTCATTACCCGAGTACAGGATCTGCGTCAGCTGAATCGTTGGCGGCAGCGATACTTCGGGCGTTGCGACGGTTCGTTCCGGCTCCGATGACTCAACGACAGGATCGACCAGCGGTCCCTGCAATTTCAGACCGGCAAACTTGCCAAAGTCCTGTGCAGTCAGCATCGTTGCCGCCACGGTTGCAGGTTTCGGTGCGGACGGCTTGGAAACATCAACTCGCGGCGGATACAGGAAGTTGAAAGCAATGCATAGCAGCCCCGTAACGAAACAGACTGCCGCAACGGCCTGCCAGGCAAATTTTTGGGTTCGTACCCGCATCAGCAACTACCACGTGAAGTTATGGGTCCGGTGAATGTTGTCGCTGTAATATTCGCGAACCGTTAGTTGTCGGGAAACGGACTTCCCGTCGCGTATGACAATCCAAAGCGACTGGGAACCGGAGGCTTCTGTAAAAAGTTTCCGAAGGGCCTCTGACTGTGCCGCTGTCGGTGAAGCGGAACCAATCAGCGAATCGATGGTTGCCTCAGGATCGTTCTTTAGTTCCGAAACAACGCGACCCGCAATAATGGTTCCTGCTGCCTGCCGTGCCGATTCGAAAATGACTTCATGATCCGCCGTCCGAATATTAACGTTTCGACTCCACAGCGACAAATCACTGGAGGCATCCATCAATAACATTGGAAAATCGTTACGGTTGTCACCACTAAACACCTGCCCCCAGCTTTCAAACGGGTCATTAGTAACGCTTTGAAGGTTCTCATCCAGGGGCCGAAGTTGAATGGCGAGCTCGGGCGGAGCAAACTTGCGCATGAGTTCTCTGGTTTTTTGTTCGCCGGCCGAACGAAAGGGAAGATTCAAGTTTAGTTTCGATGATTCGTCGTCAACATGCAGCTCAATTCGCAGGCCGGAAAGAGCCACATTGCACGAAACCGATTTTTTGGGCGCTGGTTCTCCCGACGGGCTGCCGGTAAGCAGGTCGCGAGCGTTTTCAATCGCAACGCGCTGACAGCTGGCCGTCGCCCATTTTCGCTGCAGGTTCTGTTCAGCACGAACTGCGGCAGTCGCCTCGGCGACGCTTCTGGTCGAAATAGCGGCAAGGATCATCGCAACCATCGCAATTACAAACAGCGTCATCATTAATACGTAGCCGCGCCGGGTACGATGATTCCGGTTTCGATACCTGATTATTGCAATTCGACTAATCACCGGTTCCTCCATGTCGTACCAGATGAAAACGCACAGGACGATCGGACGCGGCAGTTTGCAATTCGACTGTTATCTGACCGGGGGCGACGTCGGATTCGAGTCTTTGTGTAATGTCAATTGACGAAACATCGAGAGCAATCAGTGATGAATGGCGGTTGTCGGATGGCGAACGGTCCAGCCGTGTTTCTTTTCGAATTAACTGCGCTCGGGATGTACCGGGAACAATTTCGTAGGCAACCTGCATTGGAACATGGCCCCCAATGCCGTTGTCCCGATCGTTCAGTTGCGACGATGTCGGGACGAAGTAGCCCGCCATCAATAATCGCCCGCGATCGAATTGAATCGAGCGGCAGTTCTGGAAGTCGGTTTGAAGCTGGCGTTCCAGGTCGTCGAGCCACAACTCTGCCGGCTTGTCGGCAAGGAGCATTGCATTGACTTGTGACATTCGCGCAGCCAGACCCGTCACCGCAGCTAACAGCATCGACGACAACAGAATTGCGGCCATCAATTCGATGAGCGTTAGGCCAGATCTTTTTCTACAACTTTTCCGGGAAACCGAACTCATATTTATTGTTCCTCCCCGGGCGCATCGGCAGGGGAGTCCGATGCAGGGCGTGGATCTTCCGGCAGAGCCTCAATCATTTCAACGGAAACCAGCGGGCTCGCGTCATTCACCGCTCGATGAAAAACTTGAACAGAAACCACCTGTGTGCGCCAGTTCAGATTGTCAGTGCCGCCCAAACGTGCGTCTGTTGTCCAGTAGAACTCGCTGTCCGCTGCGAACACCCCCTGGATTCCGCCAGCGAACGGTTCATCGCTTGAAAACCAGGTGGCAATCAACTCATCGGCGAGTTCCGTTGCACGTCGAATCTGTCGGGCCTTCGTCATCTGCCGGATGTGGCGCGAATGAGCGACTAGCATCCCGGTTAGCAGGGTTGAGAGCAGAACGATGCTGATCACAACCTCGACGAGCGTCAGTCCGCTAGTTCGTGAGCGTATCGAAGACTTCATCGATTTGCTCCTTACTTTGAAACTGTGTTGGTTGCCCGGTCCCGCCAGCGAATAACAGCCAGACTGACTCGCCGTTTGATTGAACCCGGAGTCGATAGGTAGGGGATAGCCCCTTAGCTGAATAGTCAATGGTGTACATTTCCGGCACGTTCTGGATCACATGGCCCCGGTCGACCGCTTCGACATCTGAGATTTGTATCGTCCGGTCGATGGCATAGGAAATCGATTCAGCCCTGCCGTTAGCGAATCGAGTTGAAGTGATCCGGCCTGAATCCGAATCAAACTCAAGGCGGCATTCGCAATTTCTGCTCGCGGCAAACTGCCGTGTCTGGCGATCAGCGAGAATAATCTTTCGGATTGAGTCATGAAGTAGAGCCGGCTGCAAACCGCTGCGCCAGTTGAACGCGACCGCTCCGGCAATCATTGACACAATGACAAGAACGATTGACAGTTCGATCAGAGTAAATCCGCGTTGCCGCATAGTCGTTCTTTCACCTTCATCGCAATGATCCGAGTGTTCCAATTTCAACAAACTTCACTGTTGAACCGTCGCTATTCGCTGAGATCGGTACTGGAAATGTCGTCATCTGTACCGATCCGACCGTCTGCTCCCGAGCTGATGATTTCGTAAGGCTCGTCATCATCACCCGGAACAACATATTCGTAGGCGTTGCCCCAGGGATCGTCCAGATTTCCATTAAGCAACCCGCCGGGAAACCTGGCTGTTGATTCGGTGAGTACGCCCAGCCCTTCGCTTGTCTCGGGATACCTGCCCTGCATTTGCGACGAATAGCTTTCGAGGGCCTCGACAATCCTGCCAATTTCCATTTTGGCAACACCCTGGCTACCTGCCGCCAGGTACGCGCGAGCGCCGACCGCAACCGCGCCAGCGAGTAAGCCGATAATCACAATCACGACCATCAACTCGGTCAGCGAAAACGCTGCTCGTCTTCGCCTCAAATGAGCGAGGACAACAATATTACGGAGTCTGGTCCGACGGATGGGTCTACAATACATTTCCTGCCTCCAGAATGGGCAACAGTGTGGCAAACAAAATGAAGCCGACAAACACGGACAATATCAATATCAACACCGGTTCGATTGTAGTCGATAATCGTGCCGCAACGGACTCAACCTGCCGGTCAAAATCTTCCGCGAGCCGGAGAAGCATGCTGTCGAGCTGTCCTGACTGCTGGCCGATTGTATAAACCTGAACCACCATCGGCGGAAAAAACGACCCGTCCAATGATGCGCCGATTTCTCTACCTGAACTTACGCTCTCGACACATTCGGTCAATGCATCCTGCAACAGCGGATTATCCGATGTCCCGGAAGCAATACGAACCGCTTCGATAAACTCGACTCCGCTCTTCATCAGCGTGGCAATAATCAGGGAGACCCTGGAAATCTCCTGCTTGCGACTCATCGGTCCAAGGATCGGAATTTTCATGATCGCGCGGTACCGGAATCTTGAGCCACGATCAGTTTGTAGAAACAAGTAGCTGCAAACGATTCCTGTGACCGCAACGATGCTGATCCACCAGCCGTGGTTCAAAAGCGTATCACTGACAAATTTTAGAACGCGGGTCGGCCATGGTAGAGGCTTTCCCGCGGCAAGTAGGTTTTCGAGAAGCATCGGAACAATAACAGACATGATGAAAATCGTCACAGCAATACTAACCGCGAGAATAATCAACGGGTAGAGCAACGCGGTTAGTACGCGGTCTTTGAATTGCGACGATTGCAGCTTGAATCCGGACAACTGACGAAGCACCGACTCCAGGTTACCGGTATTCTCGCCGACTTCAACCATCTTAACGCTCAAGCGGTCAAAAACATGGTCCTGAGACGCCATTGCATCGGCAAGAGATTTTCCGGACGCAACTTTGTCCTTGAGATGTTCAATCACCGGTTTGAACCGGTCGGAGTATTGCGATGAAAGCGTTGTCAATGCTTCAATCAGCGGAACACCAACTGCCAGCAGCGTTGAGAGCTCTCCGGTGAAGTTGCCGACATGATCTTTTGGCTTACGCCCGAAAAATGGCAACCGAAAACCTCGTCCGCGCATGCTCGATCGGGATTCTTCAATCTTGACAATTCGCAGGCCCTGATTGCGCAGGAGTTCCCTTGCCTGACGCGGCGAATCACCGGCAATTGTTCCGTTGATCGTTAGATCTGCGGAGTCCTTCGCAATGTAGGCAAAAACTGGCATGAAAGAGCCGTTTCAGGGAGTTGTAGTCCGGCAATTCGCGTTGACTCAGGTGAGTTATTACTGGATAAGCCACCACCTTCAGATGGAATTCAGAATGAAAAATGCTCCTATATCTATAGTGTTGCTGCTGGCAGGCGTTGTCGGCTTAACGGACTACGTCTCTGCCCAGCAGCAAATTGTAGCCAATCCGGCAAACGCTGTCGCACAGGATGACGAGCTGGTTATCAATCTTGCCGACAAAGCGAACCTGGATCTCCCGGCATTTGTCGCCTGGCTGTCAGAGGTTCGTTCGATGCGAATCGTTGATGACGGGAACCTTGAAGGGAAAACCAACAAGGTTCAGTTTTACGGTCAGACGACGGTTGATCCGGACACCATGTTTGAACTTGTTCAGGGTGTGCTGCGATCGAACGGTCTGGCCCTTGTTCGTGCCGAAATTGAAGGCTGGTACAAGATCGTTCCCCTTGCAGGCGTACGCCCGTTTGCCCCGACCGGCGAACCCGGCCAGTTCGGCAATGCCGAATATCTGACCGCCGTCTATTCATTGACTTACGTGACACCCGGCCAGACTGAGGAATACATCCGGCAACTGGTCTATTCGGGAGAGCAGAACCCCGGCAATTCAATTACGACGCTTCCGGCGCAGGGAAAGATCATCATTTCCGAAACTGCGCAAAAACTCAAGACGATTCTGGAATTGATTGAGCAACTCGACGTTCCGAGAGAACTGAGCGTAACCGAGTTCTACAAGGTCAGGTATCTTGAGGCGCAGGAACTTGAACAGCAGCTCAACGACTTGCTCAATCAGACCACAGGTTCGTCAGGAGACCCATCGACGGCTTCGGTTGAACGCCTGAAGATTCGGGCCGACCTGCGAACCAACCGCCTGATCATGATCGGGCGTCCCCGCGAAATTGAAAACGCAATGAAGCTGATTGATCGGCTTGACGTTAAACTTGGTCTGGAACTGCAGCGATACCAGTTCGAGCACATGTCGGGTGAGAGGATTGATGACTTGATCAAACAGTCGCTCGTCGGCCTGGACGAAGCTGCCGCAGCGCGTGTCTACCAATCTTCTTTCAACGAACAGACCAATCAACTGGTCGTCACCGCACGACCCGAGATCCATCAACGAATAAGAAAGTTCATCGACGAGCTGGACGTACAGGTCCAGGGATCACAGGGAAGGAGTCCGGTTCGTTTCTACACGTTGAAGAATGTAAAAGCGATCGATATCCTGGACACGCTTCAATCAATCGTAGGACGACTGGGCGAGGATCGTTTCGGTGGAGCAAGACGCCGGTCGCAGGATCGAATCAACGGACGGAATGACGGAATCCTCAGCAACAATACCGGATTCGGCGCCGGCAATTTTTCGCAGGGGTCTGGTACTACTTCCGGCTTTCAGCAACAGCCGTTCTCAAACCAGGGCCTTCCATTTGGCCGCGACGACTTCCAGGGTGGAACAGGCAGTACTCAGCAGCCCGGGGCGGACGGGATCCTCGAGACGGTGCCTTTTCCCGGCGTTGACTCTTTACAGACAGCTCGTGGAACGACTGAAAATCTCGTCCCCGGCGAAGCTCGTGTCACGATTGATGAAACGAGCAATACACTGATCGTCGTTGCCGACCCTTCCGTTCAGCAGCTCTATGCCGACCTGATTGAAAAACTGGATCAACGCCGTCCCCAGGTCTTGATTGAAGTCAGCGTCGTGACGATATCTGCGGCCGACGATTTCAGCTTCGGAATCGAAATATCTGGCGGCGACCGTGAGGGTGCGGAGCGGCTGTTTTCGTTTACTCAATTTGGTTTGAGCCAGATTGATGCAGCCACGGGTGCCCTTTCGATCATTCCCGGACGCGGATTCAATGGAACGCTGATCGACCCCGAGGTTGCCGATATCGTGTTGCGTACATTGGCAGCTCATCGTCGATCGCGGGTGATTTCGGCTCCAAGGATTCTGGTCAACGACAATGCAACCGGTCTTCTGTCGAGTGTCGCGGAAGTTCCTTTCTCCAGCACAAACTCCAACAACACCGTTTCGACCACTTCGCTGGGCGGGTTCGCTCAGGCGGGAACAACGATCAGCGTTACGCCGCAAATCTCGGATGATGACTTTTTGAATCTGGAGTTTGATGTTCTGGTGAACAACTTTACCGGACCGGGCGGGGACCTGCCGCCACCACGAAATACGGATCAGGTAACGAGCGAGGTGAGTATCCCTGACGGTCACACGGTAATTGTCGGCGGTCTAACTCGCCGACGCAACGCACAGGATCTAAACGGTGTGCCTGTGCTGGAAGACATTCCAATCATCAACCGGCTGACTTCGAGAGATGTTCAAGCCTCGGAAGACCAGCGACTTTTCGTCTTTATCAAGCCGATTATTCTTCGCGATGACAAATTCCGCGATTTGCGTTTCCTTTCTGAACTGGAACGCCGCGATGCTTGTATGCCAGACGACCTTCCGGAAAGCGGTCCGGTTCTTTTGCGATAGTTTTCTGTCGAAGATTAGTCGTTCTACAGCAATAAATCGATAGAAACAGGCAGCTAGAACTTCGCAAGCTTCGTCTTCTCGGTCAATCCGGACCAGCGACTGTGCGCACATGAAAAACGCGGGCACATAGGGCGGCGTGCCGTTCATCAACTCGCGATAGATTCCAAGACTCCGTTCGTCGTCGCCGGCTGACCCAAGCTCCATTGCGATCGCGTAACGCAGAAAAACATCGTCCGGTGAATCGACGAGCATCGTTTCAAGTTGCTTGAGCCGCGACATGGTCCGGTCCTGCGAAGTCGAAATTGAATTGGCTGAATTTGAATTATTGGAGTCAGGAAACGAGTTGTCGATAGCCGGGCGAACTTGCCTGTTTATGCAATGAAACGTCGGTTGCGTCCCGGAACGAGACCGCCGGACCAATTACCCGGCTCAGCCGGGAACTAAATGGACTGTGCGGGCAGCTTACGGGTGTTTGCCGTCCACCCTCGCGCCTACTTGCCTGCTCCAACCGCAATTTGTTATCGTCGCCTATTCTGTTTGTTATCGTCGCTTGTTGTTATCGTCGCTCAATCAATTCAATCAACAAATCACAGCATTCGCTGATCTCAGAGCCTCTAAATCAGCCGAACATTTTCAACCCAATTACCAGGGAGCTAGCCGGTGTCTATCAAAGTTGCAATTAACGGTTTCGGCCGTATCGGTCGTTTGACTTTTCGAATTCTTGCCTCGCGCGGGAGCGAATTTGATGTCGTCGCGATCAATGACCTGACTGACAACAAGACACTCGCCACGCTTCTGAAATACGACAGCGTCCACGGGCGGTATCAGGGCGGAGTTTCCCATGACGACAAACACATTATTGTCGATGGAAAAAAAATCCGCATCTATGAAGAACGCGATCCGGAGAAACTTCCGTGGGGTGAACATGATGTCGATGTCGTGGTTGAAAGCACCGGCGTTTTTCGCGGTCGCGCGAAGGACGGGAAAAGCGGATACGATTCCCACCTCGCCGCTGGCGCAAAAAAAGTCGTCATCAGTGCGCCGGCCAAAGATGCTCCGGATCTAACCTGCGTGATTGGAGTCAACGACGGTGATCTGGCTGCGGACATGAAGTGCATCTCAAATGCCAGCTGCACGACAAACTGCCTCGCACCGGTTGCGAAAGTTCTCAACGACAACTGGGGCATCGCGTCCGGGCTGATGACTACGATCCACGCCTACACCAACGACCAGAAGATTCTCGACCTTCCTCACGACGATCTGTACCGTGCCCGCGCAGCCGCGATGAACATCATCCCGACATCAACCGGAGCTGCCGAAGCAGTCGCGCTGGTGATTCCAGAACTCAAGGGAAAGCTGACCGGCATGGCAATGCGGGTTCCGGTTCCAAGCGGAAGCGTCGTGGACCTCGTTTGCTCGATGGAGAAAAAAGTTACCGCTGAAGAAATCAATGCGGCGATGAAAGCGGCCGCTGACGGTCCGCTCAAGGGCGTGCTGTGTTACACCGAAGATCCACTTGTCTCGACTGATATTATTGACGACCCGCACAGTTCAATCTTTGCCGCTCCGATGACAAAAACGATGGACGGCCCCGGCAATCTGATCAAAGTGATCAGTTGGTACGACAACGAGTGGGGATACAGTTCGCGAACGGCTGACCTGATCGCAAAACTGTCCGCGATGTAAAACTATCCGCGATGTAGCCGTGCGCTTCATTGAAATGAAAAATGCCCGTTTGGATCCCGGCCGCTGGTTAAGCGACCGGCGACGGGCAGACGGTTCGATCGGAATTCGAAATGAGCGATCAGCCAGAAGATGTTCCCCGTGAAATACCGCATGGTCGTTTGCCTGATCAGCAACGGGTCAGGCCGGCCATCGATCTGCCTGACCTTCAAGGTGAATTCACCGACGAAAATTCATCACCTCCTCAATCGAAATTCGAGCTACCTGAGCTAAAACGGCCACCAGCGTTCGGGGTCTACCTTTGGTGGCCGCAACCGGGACGTGACTGGATTCATCCGGACGAACGCAGATTGCGGCTAGTCGAACGCTCCAGGTTGATGTAGTCACGGTTGAACGCAGCCGGCTCAAAAAACGCGAGTCGTACCGCAGCAAACGCAGCGGGAAGGGCGAAACACCAGAATCATGCCAAGCGTTGCGATGAGTAGAAATCCGTAAACAAACGCTGACTTCTCAACTGGAAAATGCAAATCCTTGCGAAAACACGAGCGACAGTGTTTTACCGTTCCACGCGAGCGGGAGCCGGTATTCATAGAATCTGCGGGAGCAAAATCGATTTGAGCCATCTCTAAATCCAGCTGTTCACGTACGTTTTCAAGAATAGAATTTGTGCGGCAGAGGAGGGAAGTGGCCGCAAACGTAAGGCCTGCCTAATAGTGGCTCAAACTTCTAGTGGCTCAAACTTCCCCAATGTCAACTTCTTCGGAAATTATTGACAACACAATTCACGAAACCCCCCAGCTTCACTCGCAAATTCGTTCTCCGGAGGACGTATATTCCGTTCAGCGTTTGTCCGCCACTTAGTTTGCCGCGCGTTCATTTGTGCCTTTGCCGACCCACTAGTTTGGGACGCAGAAAATGATTCGAGCCGAAAATTATTGACGCAAGCCGGAAAAACCTGCGAGTCCCGTTGTGTTTTGCCGTCTGGGACGGTTGATTGCGTTGGCCAGGGTTCCGGTCGAAACGGTTGTCGGAGTGAAGTCGGGCCGAATCGGGAGGCCATCTGTTATAATTCCGCAGACGCAGAAAGAATCGAAAATGACGGCTCACAACCGGTGGTAGCCGTAGCGGGCGTTGGATGTCGAATACAGAATTGACCGACGGCCAGGTGGGGAATCGTAACTGTGGAGTTCGTTACCAAGTGAATCAAGTTGACATTTTCGCACCCTATTCCCCTCCATACACTCATTTTGTGGACCGGATTTTGTACTGGGCCGAAAACATCGGTGACCATGTCGCCTATCGTTTTCTCGACAAAGTAGCCAGTGCAGAGGGTGAAGACGAATTCATCGAGGTTACGTTTGCCGAATTGAGCCAACGGGCCCGCGCAATCGGTGCCCACTTGATGGCCAAAGGCTATTCGGGCCAGCGCGCGTTGATGATGTATCCACCCAGTCTGGAGTTCATTGCCGCGTTTTTCGGCTGCCATTGTGCAGGCATCACTCCGGTTCCGATGTACCCGCCGCGCCGCAACCGCAACATGGGCCGCATCAATGCAATCACGCGCGACGCCGATGCTGCCGTTTGCCTGACTGTCGAATCCGTTGCGGAGTTGCGTGCACCTGGCGGAGAGCAAGTCGGACCGCTGTATGAGATTCCATGGGTCAGCACTGATCTGATTCGCGATGACATGGCCGATCATTGGAGCCCGCCTCCGATGTCGCCCGAATCGCCGGCACTGATTCAATACACATCCGGATCGACCGGCCAGCCGAAGGGAGTTGTGCTGACACAGAAAAATCTGTTCGCCAACTGCAAAATGATCTCAACCGCATTTCAGATGTCGCGCACCAACGCCGTCTGCAACTGGCTGCCGCTCTATCACGACATGGGCCTGATCGGTGGAACGTTGACTCCGATGTACATGGGCTACACCGCAAACCTGATGTCGCCGATCGCATTTTTGACCAAGCCGATTCGCTGGTTGCAGGCGATCTCACGATACCGTTGTACCGAAGCGGGCGGGCCGAACTTTGCCTACGCTCTTTGCACGGAGAAGATCACTGACGAGCAGTGCGCGGGTCTGGACCTGTCCAGCTGGGCGACGGCATTCAATGGAGCTGAACCGGTCCGCGCTGACATTATGGAAGCGTTCACGAAGAAGTTCGAGCCGTTTGGATTCCGGCACGCGGCGTTCTATCCATGTTATGGAATGGCTGAGACGACTCTGATTGTGACCGGCGGAAAACGGAATGACGAACCGATCGTCCGCGACTTTGATAAACACGCACTCGTTGAACACCACGTTGAGGAAGTATCCAGCAACCACCCGAATGCGAAACAGCTGGTCGGTTGCGGGCAGGTGATCGACGAAGAAGAAGTCCTGATCGTCAATCCGGAAACGCGTCGTGTCCTTCCGGAAAACAAGATCGGCGAAATCTGGATCAACAGCCCCAGCGGCGGCAAAGGCTACTGGAACAAACCGGAGGCGACCGAAGAAACATTTCATGCGAAGGTCTCACCGGACAACGGCAAACAATATATCCGCTCGGGCGATCTCGGATTCATGGACCGCAGCGAGCTGTTCGTTTCGGGCCGGCTGAAGGACATGATCATCGTACGCGGCGTCAATCGTTACCCGCAGGACATCGAAGCGACCGTTGAAAGTTGCGATGACCGGATTAACTCGGGCGGATCGGCCGCGTTTTCGATTGATCGTTTCGGCGGCGAGCAGTTGATCATCGTCTGCGAAGTAAAACGAAACGCCGGGCATAAGAGCTGGGACAACGTGATTAACAAAATCCGTTCGAGCGTTGCCGATCAACACGATCTTCCACCCGGAGCGATCGTGCTGGTCCGGGCTCACAGCGTTCCGAAAACGTCCAGCGGAAAAACACAGCGGCACGCCTGCCGCAAGAAGTTCGAGCAGGACGAACTTAAGACCATCGAGCGCTGGGTGGCGTGGGACGAATCCGGATACCGCGATTCGGGCGACAACGGTATGGGCACGACGACAGCACCGACAACCAACGTCCAGGCGGTGGTATGGACCGATGAGGACTTGCGAGGGCTCTCACCTGTGGTTGTCGAAGCCGTGGTTTACTTTGTCAAAGCGGTCGGCAAGGAACAGGCCAAAGAGGTTTCCATCGATACAAACATTGTCCGTCTTGGCATCGACTCGCTTGCCCGCGCGGATATTGCCTCGGATATCGGCGCCGCATTCGGCGGTCAGCTGCCGGAGACTGTTTTGCAGGAAGTCGAAACGGTTCGTGAAGTCGCCGAAGCGATTCAAAAACACGTCGGCTCCGTCCCCGTTGTCGATTACAAACGAGCTTCAACCAACGGTTCGACGGGACAGATCAAAGGCGAAATTCCCGAGTCGTACTATCAACTCGAAAAGATGCCCGAGTTTGTCCGGCTGCAAAGACTGCGCCGCCTGATCGATTCAACCAAACTCCGCAATCCGTTCTTCAGCGTTCACGAAGGCAAGATCGGCGACACCACACGTATCGACGGACGCGATTTGATTTCGTTCGCCAGCTACAACTACCTCGGTCTATCCGGCGAGGAATCGGTCAGTGCTTCGGCGAAAGACGCGATTGATGAGTTTGGAACGTCGGTGTCAGCCAGCCGGATTGTTTCCGGCGAAAAGACGTTGCACAAAGTTCTCGAAGCGGAACTGGCTGAGTTTCTCGACGTCGGCGACATCATGACGTTCCCGGGCGGGCATGCAACGAACGAATCGGTAATCGGACATGTGCTTGGCCGCGGCGATCTGATCATTCATGATTCGCTGGCGCACAACAGTATCATTCAGGGCGCGGAACTTTCCGGAGCCCGCCGTCGCGCGTTCGATCACAATGACTGGCGGCAACTCGATTCCATCCTCAAAGAAGTCCGCCATTCATATCGTCGCGTGATGATTGCGATCGAAGGACTGTACTCGATGGACGGCGACTATCCCGATCTGCCGAAGTTTGTCGAAGTCAAAAACCGCCACAAAGCCTGGCTCTTCGTCGACGAAGCGCATTCGATCGGGACACTCGGCAAGACCGGAAGAGGGCTTGCCGAGGTGTACGGGGTGCCGCGAACGGATGTCGAGTTCTGGATGGGCACGCTCAGCAAATCGTTCGGCAGTTGCGGTGGATTCATCGGAGGAACGAAACAGCTGATTGAGTTCCTGCGTTACACGACGCCGGGTTATGTGTTTGCAGCGGGCATGCCTCCAGCCAATGCGGGTGCGGCACTCGGATCACTGCGGATGCTAAAGCAACATCCGGAACGGGTCGCAAAACTTCAGTCAAACTCGGCGCTGTTTTTGAAGCTTGCCCGTGAGGCGGGGCTTGAAACCGGGCTGAGCGTTTCCGGAACGCCAATTATTCCGATTCTGACCTACCGTTCGCTTCGCGCATTGCGGCTTTCAGAGGCGCTGTTCAACTGCGGCATTAATGTTCAACCGATTTTGCATCCGGCCGTGACCGAAGACCAGGCGCGGGTGCGAATTTTCATGACCGCGATTCACACCGAAGACCAGATCCGGCATTGTGTGGAGACGATCGCGCGGGAGTGGGAAAAAATCAATGTGGAACAGGGCGATCCTGATGCATTGCCTGCGTGAATTTCGCTGTTGAAGGTTCGCGGCCAACCAGGAACTGAAATGTGAATGACGACGATCCGAGTTCCCTGCTCACTTTGGGATTCAGCCTGACATTGCTTGGAATCACGGTTTTTTTTCTCCGTCAGATCGATAACGCGGCAAAAAAGCGAGGCGCACCTTTTGGAATTTTTCTGGTCGATTTGTTCAGCCTCAGTTTCATGATCGCGATTCCGCTGGCCATCGTTACGTCGAACGGTGTTGAATTCGACGACCGGGTTGCGCCGTTGCTAACCATTATCGGAATCCCCACGATGGCTCTTGTCTGGTGGACGACGATCAGGACGGTTTCCAAAGCCGGTATTAACAACTCGGTCTGGCGGGCCGGGGTTTCTCTGATCGTGATTCCAATGTGCTACGTCGGAAATATTGTGATCGGAGTTCTTACGGCCGGAATTCTGCATGGCGAGATCAACGATACAAGGATGATTGCTCTTGACGGATTACTGATCGCCTTGACCATCGCCTCGGGGTTCATTGTTTTCGGCGCGTTGAAAAACGCAAAGAGATCCGCAGCGCGGCCGACTGAGCCTGACAATTCCGGACCGATCGCGTAAACTTGCCGGTCCGCGATTCAACTTTTGATTCCCGCTCGGCAGGCAAGTACGTCCCTTCTGCCGGAAGGGACGTAACCCGGCAACAAATTCACAATCTTCAACCCTGGCAAACACTTGGAAGCAGCAATTCAAAAAGCGGACACACTGATCGAAGCTCTCGGCTGGATCAGGAAGTTCCGCGACAAGACAACCGTGATCAAATTCGGCGGTTCACTGCTGGACGATGAAGATGCACTTCGGCATACGCTGCTGGACATTCACTTTATGGAAACGGTCGGCATGCGGCCGGTCGTGATTCACGGAGGTGGCGGACGAATCAGCCGCGCAATGCTGGAAGCCGGAATTGAACCGAAGTTCATACACGGTCGTCGTGTAACGGATGATGCGACCCTGAAAATTGTCGAACAGATCCTCGGCCGTGACACGAACGAATACCTGGCGGGCGAGTTCGAAAAAATCGGCGGACGGGCGATGACGCTGAACTTTGATTCGACGCCAGTCCTGTTCGGAGACGTTCCGGAGTTCAAAGATGAGGCTGGCGAGAGCGTTGACCTGGGTCACGTAGGAACAGTGACGCGAGTCGATCGTCTAGTGATCGATAATCTATGTTACGCAGGCCAAACTCCGTTTATCCCCTCGATGTGCGAGACTGAAGACGGTCGGCGCCTGAACGTGAACGCCGATACTGCCGCGACAAGAATTGCCGAAGAGCTGTCAGCGGAAAAGCTGATTATCCTCAGCGATATTCCAGGCGTGCTCGCTGATCCTGACGACCCCGATTCGCTGGTCTCGTCACTCACAGTTTCTGATGCTCGGCAGATGATCGATGACGGCACGATCTCGGGCGGGATGATCCCCAAAGTCGAAGGCTGCATTGAAACGATCAATCGCGGCGTCAGCAAGACTCACATTATTGATGGACGATTGCGCCATTCGCTGTTGCTTGAAATCTACACGACCGGAGGAATTGGAACGGTGATCACTGCATGAAAAGGAAGGATCGCGGCCGATTTTGAGTCCGGCGATCCGGCTGGTCGTTGAGAAGATGATGGCGTGAATCATTAGTCGGAAACCCGCAGCGTGAGCAAGGGACTCGTGGTCAAAGACCACGTCCTCGCTGACGCGTCGGGTTCCCGAAAAACGCAAGCGAAATTTGAATGGATACAGACAACCAGGAACAAAGAACCAAAAAAATGCGACACGTACTTTCCCTGTTCGATTTGAGCGCCGACGAAATTCGCGAAGTGCTCGATCTCTCCACGCAGCTCAAACAGGAACTGCTCGCCGGAAAACGCCAGCCACTGATGCAGCAGCATGTGATGGGACTGTTGTTTCAAAAACCGTCGCTGCGGACGAGAGTCAGTTTTGAAACGTTGTTCAGCCAGCTCGGTGGCTCAACGCTGATGCTTGGAAGCGATGTCGGCTGGAACACGCGCGAACCGGTTCAGGATTTCATGCCGATCCTGACCGGCTACCTTGATTTGCTGGTGATCCGTGCAAAAAGTCACGGCGATGTCGTCGAAGCAACTCGCCACAGCGCCTGCCCGGTGATCAACGGCTTGACGGACGTTTCGCATCCGTGCCAGGCACTTGCGGACGTGATGACCGTGATTGAATTGTCGGACGACCCGACCAACGCGTTAATTACTTATCTGGGCGATGCGAACAACGTCGCCTATTCGCTGGCCGTTTGCTGCAGTCGCCTGGGAATTCGCCTGAACATTGCTGCGCCCCCGGGATATCAATTCGAAGCGCCGTTTGTCGATCGCCTCAACAGCGAAGCCGGCAGTACATTGATCGCTCAAACCGATGATCCGGTTGCCGCTGTCGATGGGGCCGCGTTTGTCTACACCGACGTCTGGACCAGCATGGGCCAGGAAGCGGAATCGGCGAAACGGTTGAAGGACCTCGCCGCATTTCAAGTCAACGAGCGAATTATGGACGCGGCGGCATCGGAGGCAAAACTGCTACACTGCCTTCCAGCTCGCCGGGGCGAAGAGGTCACTGCCTCGATTATCGACAGCCCCCGCAGCGCTGTGATCCAGCAGGCTGACAATCGTTTGCACGCACAAAAAGGCCTGGTGGTTTGGCTGATGAACCAAAAAAACTAGATTCTGCAAATAAGCCGGCGTCAAAGGCACCGACGTTCAACCTGCGTACTCTTTTTGTTGGCGTCACGATTGCATGTTGCGTGATGCCAATGGTCGACGGTCGATGGTCGAGACCCGGTTCACTCGACCATCGCCTTTGCGATCCCAATGGCAGCTCTGATGTTCGAGCTCGTTTGTCGCAAACGATATGACATTGCCGTCTTCGTTATGGTCCTGGTGGCGCTTGCATATATGCTCTTCGTCACCTGAGGGCCAATACGATAGCGGTCTGCAAAGTCAAGTCTTGGCAATGGCCGACAGACGACAACCCGGGCTCTGTCGCAAAAACCGTGTCCGTCGCAAGAACGGCTGATCTTATTGACGCTGACTCTATTTCCGACAGCCCCGACGATATCTGCGGCGACCGATTAACCGTAGAACATCCGTTGAATTGAGGCTACGATACGGACTCCGCTAAAACAGACGCCGGAAAACAGAACGATAGAAATTTCGAACGGGCAGGCCAGATCTGCCTGACCGCTACAAACGAACGCGACAGCTCTGATTCGCGGCGATGGACGCTCGCTCAGCTGCCAGCCGGTTCAGGCTCGGGCCGGATTATTGACGATGATACAACCAGAGACAAACCGGGAAATCACGAGGCAGAATCATGTGTGGAATTGTTGGGTATGTTGGACCGCGCGTTGCGCAGGAATTTCTGGTCGAAGGACTCCGTCGCCTTGAGTATCGCGGCTATGACAGCGCCGGGACCGCGACGATTGATCAGAGCAAGATCAAGATCACAAAATCGGTCGGACGAATTGTTTCGCTCGCAGGTGCCATCTCCGCCGAACCGTGTCGCAGCGGAATCGGAATCGGCCATACGCGCTGGGCAACGCACGGTGCCGCAACGCTTTGCAATGCTCACCCGCATATGGGCGGTGACGAATTTCTCGCACTCGTACACAACGGCGTCATCGAAAACTTTGCAGAGTTGCGATCCGGGCTGAAACAAAAAGGTTACACGTTCAATTCCGAAACAGACACCGAAGTGGTGGCTCACCTGGTTGCTGAGACGATTAGCCAGCGACTGAATAACGCGGTCAACGGCGAAGCTGAATCGCGGAGCCTTGTGGTTGAAGGAATCAAAGACTCAGTCTCACATCTGCGCGGAACATTCGGCCTGGCAATCATTTTCAAGAACTGGCCCGATACGATTTTCGCCGCGAGGCTGGGCAGCCCGCTCGTGATCGGTATCGGTGAAGGCGAACACTTTCTTGCCAGCGATGCCTCGCCGCTGGTTGGGTACACAGACAAAATCGTCTACCTCGCTGATCATCAGGTGGCAGCAATCTCTCCTGAAAATCTTCAGATCTCGCACCGCGATCGGGGGCTAATCGCGCACGACGTGCAGGAACTGGAGATGGAAGCCGAAGATGTTTCGCTGGGTGACTACGACCACTACATGCTGAAAGAAATTTTCGAGCAACCTGAATCACTGACCAACACGATGCGCGGCCGGCTGAGCGAGGACGATGCGACCGCTGTTTTCGGTGGACTAAACATGACACCGCAGGAGTTGCAAAAGGTCAAACGAATCGTGTTCACCGCATGCGGAACGAGTTGGCACTCGGCTCTGGTCGGCGAGTATTTGATCGAGGAGATCGCGCAGATTCCGGTCGAAGTTGAATATGCGAGCGAGCTGCGATACCGAAATCCACCGATGGACGAGAACACGCTTGTGTTCGCGATCACCCAGTCAGGCGAGACCGCCGATACGCTGGGCGCGCTGCGGGAGATGAAACGCAAAGGCTACAACACGCTGGCGATCTGCAACGTCGTCGGCAGCACCATCGCTCAGGAGGCGGATGGTGGCGTCTTCCTGCACGCGGGTCCGGAAATCGGGGTGGCGTCCACCAAAGCCTACACGTCGCAATGCCTGGCACTGGTCATGTTGGCGTTGTATTTCGGCCGGCTTCGACACGTCAGCTACAACGCAGGCCGGAAAATGATCTCGAAGATCAAACAGTTGCCCGGGCATATTGAGGCCGCGCTGCAGACGAATGACAAGATTCGCGAGATCGCCTCCAAGTACGCCGAATGCAATAACTTCCTGTACCTCGGTCGGCACTACAATTTCCCGACCGCGCTGGAAGGGGCGCTGAAGTTGAAAGAGATCAGCTACATTCACGCCGAAGGTTATCCGGCTGCGGAAATGAAACACGGGCCGATTGCTCTGGTTGATGAGCAGACTCCGAGTGTGTTTGTGATGCCGCAGGGATTCATCTATGAAAAGGTGATGTCGAATCTCGAAGAGATCAAAGCTCGCGGCGGTCCTGTGATTGCAATCGCAGGCGAAGGAGATCAACGCGTAGCCGAAGTGGCCGACGACGTGATCTACATTCCCGAGGTTGACGGGTTCCTGCAGCCGATCGTGACCGCGATTCCATTGCAGCTGTTGTCGTATCACATCGCCGTCGCTCGCGGCTGCGACGTCGACAAACCGAGAAACCTGGCCAAGAGCGTAACGGTGGAATGAGAAAAAGTGTTCAGGAAAAAAAGTGTTCAGTGTTCAATAAGCGCAAGCGTAAACCCTGAACACTTCCTTCTTCTTTTTTTTTCTCCTCATGCCATTGCTTCGCGGATTTGGTTTTCGACTTCTTTTTCAATCATGCCGCGAAACGGAAGCGCGGCGAACGGCAGGTCGCCGGTGACTTTGACATCGATGTCGGACGTTTCGACAAAGCCCGTGATGGCAAACCCCATCGCTTTGAAAGCGAATTCGAGGTTTCCGTTTTCGTCCCAGTCTTCCTTGAGATCAGTGACTTCAACCGGTGCATTTTCGCGGACTTTTTCGGAGAAACCCTGAAGCCGGGTAACGGCTGCTTCGCGCTGAAGGGAATGGTCAACAGCGACTTTGAACTTAGCCATGAATTGCTTTCGATGAGTCTCTAACGAGGTGTTTTTTGTCGGGAGTTGAGAGGAGGTTTGGGGAGGACGTCGGCAGTCCGGATACAGACTTTGTTCACACAAGTTGTGCAGAAACTTCATTATGTGACGTGCGCAGAAAAAAAGCCCCGTCGGCGTCGCAAATCGGTACGACGTCAACACGGGGCTTAATTGTTACAGCGGATCACTGGTTGTCAAACAGCAGACCAATCGCTGCCATCGGTAGCACCGCTTATGCAGCGCGGCCACTTTCATGAGATCGATGTAGATTAGATAAGTGCTTCTTTCGTATCGTCGTATGAAATTCTGTCTTCAGGATGCCAGAGCGGCAATCCGTTTTCAGCTCGCTGCGCCAGTGTGCTGATTTTGTCATCGGTGCCCGGGAGCGCCCGGGTGCAATCGTATTCCTCCATTTCAACATGTTGCGGTTCAAAGTCCCAGTTCCCATCCTTGATCGCGTCCAATACCGATTCTCGCACGTCTATTCCTTAGCTAGACCTATTAATAATTGCGGTAGCTCCTACCCCGATAACTCATCCGTGAATCGCATCCAAACCTAATATGAAGAAATAATGCACGCTGTCAAGTTTTTTGTGCAAAACATTTGCGCAGAGCAGTTCAGCGTTTCAATCAGTCGTTCAGTGTATGCTGTTGATAAGTTTCATTGATCGACGCGATGAATCGGATATGAATAGACGAAAGCCGTCCGAGCGCGACACAGGACCAATTATCGTCGGTAACGCAGCCAGGCTCGAAACAGTAAAACGACGCCGGATGCAGCAACGACACAGAACGGCTGTGGCGAATCCCAACGTCTAGCCAGCCTTGAGCGGTTCAACGGCCGCACTAAAGCGCTCGACGCATTCCTGCAAGCGGAGTTCGCAAAGACTCTCGCGGCCCGATTCGCAGACGGCGCCTCGAACGCCAATAAAATCAGCTCGGACGCCTACCGCCGTTTCCAGATCGTCCAAACACAGCGACCCGGCAATCGCGACTCTCAATTCCTGTCCGTGGCACATTTCGATCAGGACAGACATTCGCGAGGAAGAAATCCAGTCAAAGAGACCCGCTTCCGTTTTACTGTTTGCAAGCTCACCAATACGGTTCTTGTGGCAGGTGTCAAACAAAATCGTTCGACAGCCGGTAGCCACGGCAGCTGCGATCACTTGTTCCGGATTGGGCGCATCGCATTGAACGTGGTCAGCGTAGGCAACGACAACCGGCTGCACCGAGACCGGTATCTGTCCAATGGCGCATCGAAGCAAGTCCGACCAGCCACGTTGATCTCCGACGGATATGTCGTCGATGCGATGCATGCTACCCATAAGTCCCGCCGTTCCGAATTTGGCAAATGAACAGCGTGAGCCGACAGGAAAATTGACGGCCGGCTTGACACGACTGGCCCGCGATACTGCCGGCATCGCAACGGCAGGGTCGAAATAGTCAACCAGTTCCCCGAGTGCGACGCTTAGCTGCTGTCTTTCGTCAATCACTCGCTCGATTGCGACCACCGTCCGGTTGTCCGGTCGCCCAAGCGCGCCGCGGGATGGATCCTTGATGTCGACGATAGCGACCGCATGCCGGGCGACGACAGCAGCTTCTCCAGCATTGCGAACACTGACCAGCAATTGAGGAATCATAGATTTTCGGGACCAGCAGGAACCACGTGTTCAGCGCGGGCAACTGTGCGCCGAAAGCAAAACCGGATAAGCTGATCATAGATTATCGATGCGAATCGAACTACCGACTCGCAGCGAACAATCGACTCACAGCGAACTACTGACTCATTACGAACTTGACGCTCATCGCCTGCAACGCTGCTTTGCCACGTCTTTGACAAACAGCGATGACGAACTAAGTGCCGGTTCAGAGCTATTCACCGGACCTTACTTTCAATGCCGGACAAAAAAAACTTTGAGCACATCACGACGGATCGTCAGTTGAACAAATTTGTTCAGGCGGCGGAATCGAGCAGCTACATCGGCTTCGACACGGAGTTCGTTTCTGAAAACCGTTACCGGCCTGAGCTCTGTCTGATTCAAGTCGCGACCGATTCCAGTCTGGCAATCATCGACTCGCTGGCGATTGAAGATGTTTCGCCGTTCTGGAAGATGCTGGTCGAAGGTTCCCAGCTAACGATCGCTCATGCCGCGCGCGAGGAACTGTTGTTCTGCTTTCGCGCGTGCGGGCAAACTCCGGAGAATATGTTTGATGTTCAGCTGGCGGCCGGATTCGTTGGCTCGGACTACCCCGCTTCGTACGGCAATCTGGTTTCGCGGCAATTGGGGAAAACGATTGACAAAGGGGAGACTCGTACTGACTGGAAACGACGGCCCTTGTCTGATTCACAGATCGATTACGCCCTGGAGGATGTCGTTCATCTTTATCCGCTGTTCGAAAAACTCTCGGCGCGATTAAAAAAGGCGGGGCGGCTGGAGTGGCTGACCAACGAAACGGAACAGCGGACCGAGTCGCAGGTGAGGGCGGAGGTTGAGCCGCAATGGCACCGGATGCCGGGAATTTCGAGTCTCAGCCGCGCACCGCTGGCGATCGTCCGTGAGCTCTGGATCTGGCGTGACGCCGAGGCAAGACAACGTAACCGATCGCCGCGCCGGATACTCCCTGACGACTTGCTAGTCGAACTTGCCAAACGCGGATCTTCGGAGGTCAAGAAACTGAAAGCGATTCGCGGGCTGGAAAACCGGATCGCCGGAGGAACGTTAAACAAAATTGCCGGAGCGATCCGGAACGCTCTGGAAATACCGAAGGAGGACTTTCCGCAACGGCTGCCCCGCGGCAAAACGACCAACCTCGGGATGCTGGGCCAGTTCCTGACCACAGCCCTGGCGGTCGTCTGCAAGAGCAACAACATTGCGCCGTCGATTGTCGGGACCGCGCAGGACGTGCGCACGCTGGCTGCGGAAAAGCTCGGGATGATCAAGCTTAAGGAAAAACCGGCGATGGCGTACGGCTGGCGTTCAGAGCTGGTTGGACAGCTGATTGAAAAAATTCTTGACGGCGATATCGGAATTCGTGTTGGTGATCCACGGAGTGATAGTCCGCTGGTGATTGAGCCGCTTAGGAAAGAAAATCAATAATCGTAAGGTGAGACACCACTCGGTTTGGCGGAGCCTATTTCTCAAGAACCGAGTTACCCGTCTTTTCGTCGTCCTCACATGCAGGACATTCGCCTGAATATTTTGGCTTTTGTGCAAGGAACCCCCGGCTTACGGGCTGTTCCGTTGACCAATGATGGACCAATACTTGAGATAGTCGACGATTGTGTCGCGTGTGTCAGGGGGAACCCGGCGTCCTTTCAGAGGTCCCCATTGAGCTTTTTTGCCTTGACGTTTTCCTCCAGCAACCCGGAAATGACTTCGTTTTTGAGAGTCAGTTTCTCTTCGAGTCTGTGGATCTTCTGATCCTTGAGCTGCTCAAGTTTCCCGGCTGATCTTGACTTCTTGGATCGTCTTTTTCGTCCGGCGTTTCCTGGCCAAACGCGATGCAACTGGCAACCAAAGAAATCGAAACCACTAGTAAAAAAACTTGCAAGCGTGTGTATTTGAACCGACCGTGGAGTACGTTTCGTGATTGACGCCCGATACCAACACATTCGCAAATGGATTCAATGTTTTGAAGGCAGTACGATTACTTCAACGCAGTGTTTTCCCGGGCGAAACTGCCACTTACTTTCCTTGCTCGGTAACGCAGTCCGCAATTGTGTGGATTGCAAAACCGATCAAACGGACGTGAATCTGAACGTCACCGGAAATGAAAGCCAATCACATTGATGAGCGGTTCTTTTTTCAAATTGAATTAGGAAACAAGGCCTTTTCAAACCGTCAGCAAACTCTCCAGCAACAGTCGCAGCTTTCGCAATTCGCCGTCGTGATCGACATCGTCCATCGGGGCAATATCCACGGTTAGCGCGCGGTCAAAGCGTTCCTTGCGCAGAACGTTGATCAGCTTACTGTACTCGATCACGCCCTGACCGATCCGGACCTGCAATTCGTCTTTGGTCGAATCGCGCAGATAGACCTGATGAATGTATCCGGTCAGCGGTTCGTAGTTTCGCGGCGTATCGCGACCGTGCAAATAGTGGCTCGGGTCGAGCGACAGGGCCAGACCTTTGACGTGACCGCAGATGACCGAAACCGTGTCGGGGTCGTCCGAGAGATGATCGATCCGGGTCCGCATCCCGACTCGAACGCCATGCTGTTCGGCGATCGCGACCAGTTTCTTGTAACGCTCAACTTCCTCATTGAACGGCGTGCCGTGAATTCCGGGTTCGACGGTGATCGTGACGACCTTGGTCGCCTTCGCCAACTGGCAGATTGATCTGAATATCGCCAGGTACTCATCTCCTTCCGCTTCGATATGGACGCCGTATCCGATGACATTCAATCGAAGGGTCGACATGCACCGGTCAATCGCTGCTTCCAGATTCGCATGAATCTCGGACGGCTTGATGTGCGAGCCTTGTTCACGAATACAGACTTCGATGTTGGCGAATTCAAGATGCGCGAGTTTTCCTACGGCATCATCAAACGAAAGGTGTTTATAACAATCAGTGGTAGCGGCGACGAACACGCAGACTCCTTCGCGCGAGCGATTACATTATTTTGTGAGGTTTGCTTTGAACGATGAGCCGTATTGCAGCCCACTCTGCGTAGCTTACGGATGATGGGGATTCTTGACAACACCACTGTTGGCAAAGAGTCCTTCGCTTGCAGAAAGCCGCGTTCGATGAATGGTCGAGCCATGCGCAACGGCTTGTATTCCCAGCGATCGGCTCCGCATATTTGTGTTGCATTCGGCTCGGCACCGGACTGTATCCGCCATCACCACAAATTACAGCCGGGGTGGCAAGTTGTGTTTTTGGATCGGATTGCGGATAATTCCGGTGGTGATCTTCTCGGATCTGCCCGAATTACACCCATTCAATCTCTGATTCGAGTCCAGACATCCGGAACCAAAATCTAATAATGAGGAACGGCACGTGTACCAATCAACTCTCGAACAGCGCTCAATCATGACACGATCAACAATTGCAAAATGGATTCTGTCCTGTTTCGCTCTGGCCGCCGTGCTGATCGGGCCGGGCCTGACCGTCGTTAGTGCTCAGGACACGGCGGCTCCTGCACCAACTGGCTCTGATGAGGTGAAATCCGCGCAGGATGTCGAGCCACCAACTCCCGCAATACAGACCGGCGAGACGGTTGCCGACCAGCAAGCGTTGATCGAAAAGCTGGAACGATATCTGACCGGATCAAAATTCATCGGCCAGTTCACGATCGACGGGAACGAAGACGGCTTGCTGACTCCTGAAGAGTACACGATACAAAAGGCGGTCAGGCCGGACGACGGGGATGCCTGGGTTCTGACCGTGGGAATAAAATACAGTGACAACGATATCGAAATGGAGTTGCCGCCCCTGGAAATTAAGTGGGCGGACGGGACACCGGTTATTACCGTCGACCAGATGACGATTCCCGGACTGGGGACTTTCGACGCGCGAGTGCTGATTCGCAAAAACAAATACGCGGGGACCTGGTCGCATAACGACGTGGGCGGTCATTTGTATGGGCGCATCGAAAAAATGGACGAAACCGGAGAACAACCGATGAATGAAACGGGTGCAGATGACGAACAGGCAGAACCTAAAGCGATTACGATTCAGCACATTCTGATCGGGTTCAAAAACGGTACGATTCCCGGAGTCGAACGTTCAAAAGAAGAAGCCGCCGCGTTGGTCGATACGTTGATGGCCGAGATTGCCGACGGAGCGGACTTCGACAAACTGGTCAAACAGCACACTGACGATTCGCACCCGGGAATCTACCACATGGTCAACACGGGCGAGCAGGGTGACATGACCTCGAAGGACCAATCCGAGTGGGTGTTCAAACGTGACGAGATGGTGGCGGCGTTCGGCAACGCCGGGTTCATTCTCGACATCGGAGAAGTCGGTGTTGCTCAATACGATGACGCAGCGAGTCCATACGGATGGCATATCGTGAAGCGGCTGAAATAATTCTCGCACGAATATTGCTGGAAATGGAAACCCGACGCGTGAATGACGGCATGGTCAGAGACGCCGTCCCATTGGCCCGGCGGGTTTCCAAGCGTGAACTCCGTATGCTGCGCATTCTCTCCGTTCCCGGATTTTCGTTCCCGGATTTTCACCGCCTGCTTCGACTTACCAGCATGGCGAGTAGTGGCAGGCCAATCAGAACGAGTCCGGCCGGTTCGGGAATCGCCGTTGCGTTCACTCGAATCGCAAGTTCGACGCTTGGAAACTCAGCCCAGTTGCCTCCGTTATTTCGCGAACCGCGGGTACGCGAGTCGCCGGCAACACGTTCAATTCCCTGGTCGTTGAAGTTCCAGTTAGCCGACGACATTCCATCGTTTGCCGCAGCCGCGACAAAAAAGTAAGTTTCACCGGCAACCAGGATTGTCATTCCGGAAAAGTTGAAGCTGGCAATCTCGCCGAGGTTAACTGCAGTCGCCGTTGCCGACTCAAGCACAACGTTTGGAAATCCTGCCGGGGTTGAATCGTACACCGACATCGTCACGGTATCCGAAGGCCCGTTGTATATTGGAGCTTCAATCGAGTCCAGCAAATAGCTGGAGTTGACAATACCAACACCCGGGCCTCGCTCGAAATAGTTGGTTCCAAAATTTCCAACGATTGCATCGGAACCGGTGTTGAAAGAATCGTCCGGCCCGAAATTACTGTAGACAATATCGGCCGATGCTCGCGAGCAACAAAAACACGAAACTAGCAAACAGGCCAACATGGCGACAAAAGAACGATTCATTCCTGGTACCTTGAATTTCGAAACTTGATGGTGGTTACAATGCAAACATTGCAGGCGGGAGACACCAATCGTTGATCTCGTCGTGCGGGTGGTTTCGATAACCGTCAATACAGCGACGGAAGGCGAACACGCACCTCAGCCGGCATCAAGAACATGCGGTGTCCTGCAAGAACATGCGGTGTCCTGCATGACGACCGTTGTAATCTAATCTATTGCTTCGAAAATGCAATCTATTGCTTCAAAATTAAAAGACTGTCCGCCTGTCATCTGTAGGGAACACTATTTTCCGACCCCGCGCTTTCCCCGGCAGCACCTGAAAACAGAGACCAGAGGATCGACAAGACGACCGGCGATGCTTGATCTCATTGGTTCAACCGTCTAGCACGACCCAACGGTGAATCCAATCGGAGGTCACGAAACAGGGACGACAATCATCGCGAGCGGGGACAGAACGAACCCGCGCGGGGAAGAACGCAACAGATGCAGGGACAAAAACACCGGTCGGAGACTGGACCGGACTGCCCGATTCAAAAAAAATTGCTCAGATGCTGCGGGCCACCGAAATGTCCGGCACCGGCAGTCGATTTCACCAGACTATCCACTTGCTCGAGTCGTGCAGCCACTCGGGCATCGACGCCAGTTCTTTATCATTCGGTGGTCCCGTTAGTCGAACCGGTCCACTCTCCGAGATCGCAATTGTGTGTTCAAAATGAGCGCTCGGTTTTCGATCAGCGGTGACGACCGTCCATTCGTCGTCAAGATAATCGATCTCTTTGACGCCCGTGTTGACCATCGGTTCAATCGCCAGCACCACGCCGGGTTTGAGGTCAAAGTCGTCATCGTCGGCAACCCGATCAGGATTGTAGTAATTCGGAACCTGCGGCGGCTCGTGCAGCTCTTTGCCGATCCCGTGCCCGACCATTTCCTCGACAACTGAAAAGCCCGCTTCAATGACTAGCGATTCCATTTTTTTCGCAACGTCGCTCCACAAAACGCCGGGCTGCATGAGTTCGATAGCCAGATTCAATGTGTCATTGGTGACGCGTAGAAGTTTCTTGTTCTGTGCCGAAATCTCTCCGATCGGAAGCGTAACCGCTGCATCGCCGCACCAACCCGCCAAACGGCAACCGGTGTCGAGGCTGAGGATGTCCCCGTCGACCAACTCCCGCGAGCCGGGAATTCCGTGAACGACTTGCTCGTTGATGGAGATGCAGGTCTCGGCGGGAAACGGAGGCTCGCCGTAATTTAGAAACAACGGGGTTGCTCCGTAGGAATCGAAAGTTTGTTTGTAGACATCGTTGATCGCGGCGGTCGTTGTGCCGGGACTAGCAATTCGAGAAGCAGCCTGATGCGCCTGCCAGACGATCAGCCCCGCAACTCGCATCTTGCGGATTTCGCGCGGCGATCGAAGTTCCCGTTTGAATTTCTGAGTCATGAAGAAGCCGGGTTGCTGCCAGTTGTTGTTGTTAGTTGTTGGCTTGGTTGTTGTTAGTTGTTGGCCTGGGGGAGGGCGAAGATCCCGCTATGCCGCGTAGTCGGCTTACAATCGTTGGGCTGTCTAATTCGATACGGCTCGGCAGGAGCCTCGCCCTTCCGAACACGCCATATTCAGCGCACGCTTCCGAGTGCGTTGTTCCCCGTGTGTCACGCGGTTTAAGATTTCGCTTTTCTCTTCGGCTTGTAGATTTCGGTCGCGGTGCCGTAGAAGACTTCGCCAGCATTCATCAGTGTTTCGCTAAGCGTTGGATGGGCGTGAATTGTCTCGGTGATGTCGCGAACCACGCAGCCCATTTCGATCGCCAGCGCGGCTTCAGCAATCATGTCACCTGCTCCCGGACCGACAATGCCGCAGCCCATAATTCGCTCCGTCGTCGGATCAACAACCCACTTGGTCATTCCTTCGGTTCGTCCGATTGCCTGAGCTCGACCACTGGCCGCCCACGGGTAGATGCTAACCTGATGTTCGACGCCGTCCAATTTTGCTTCGGCTGCGGTCAATCCAGCCCACGCGATCTCCGGATCGGTAAATACAACCGCTGGAATCGCCCGTTTGTCAAACGTCGTCGCATGTCCAAGGATGACTTCGACCGCATGCCTGCCTTCGTGGTTGGCTTTGTGAGCGAGCATTGGTTCGCCGGCCGCGTCGCCAATCACGAAGATGTTCGGCTCTGCGGTGCGCAAACTCTTGTCATGTTTAACAAATCCGCGCTGGTCGGTTTTGATGGCGGTGGATTCCAGTCCGATGTTCTGCGTGACGGGCCGGCGTCCGACTGAGACCAGCACACGGTCATATTCCTCTAAACCGAATTTGTTCGGGCCTTCGTACGTTACCTCGACCCGGTCTCCCTTCGCTGAAACGCCACCGACTTTTGTGTTTAGAAAAATCCGGTCGTCAAACAGCGTTTTCAACCGTCGAGCAAGGGGTCGGACCAGATCCCGGTCGGCTCCCATCAGCAATCCGTCCTGCAGTTCCACCACACTGACCTTCGTACCGAGATTGGCGTAAACCGTTCCCATTTCCAGTCCGATATATCCGCCACCGATGACAAGCATCGTTTCGGGAATGTCGGCCAGATTCAGCGCTCCGGTTGAATCCATCACACGGTCGCTACCGATGTTGAACGCACCGGGCATCGCGGGGACGCTGCCAGTCGCAATGACTGCATGATCAAAGGTGAGTTTTCCGCCTTCAGGAATCGATTCGTGGTTGCCTTCAAGAACGAGCGTGCCCGCACCGTCAAATTTTGCGAACGCGGTAATGACTTTGACCTTCCGCGTGGAAGCGAGCTTTCCAAGCCCGCCTGACAGCGTATCGATAATCTTCTCTTTGCGGGCACGGAGCTGATCGATCGCGACTTTCGGGCTGCCGAATGTAACGCCCCAGTTGTGGTTGAGTTCCTCGACTTCAGAAACGACCCGCGCGACATGTAGAAGAGCCTTGGACGGAATGCAGCCTCGAAGCAGGCAGCTGCCTCCGAGCTTGCCTTCGGCCTCGACGATCGTAACGTCCATCCCTTCATCGGCTGCAAGAAACGCGGCGGCGTATCCGCCCGGGCCACCGCCGATGACTACCAGTTGTGTAGGCATTGCTAAAAAACTTAAACTTGAACCTGGATCTTAAACCAAACTTGGATCTTGAACTAAAACGCTGCCCGCCCAACAACTCACAAAAAAAAACGACCAACCAACAAATGTGGCTGGCCGTTGTATGTCTAGTCAGTCTGGTCGACAGGCTGAGGTGCTATCCCACGTCTAGCGGGACAGGAATTCGACCACGGTGTTCGCGTCAACCGGCAGGCTGATGTCCGATGGACCCGGCTTGCCTTGAACGGTTGCGGTCAATGTTTCACTGTCAAGCGACACCCATTCGATGCCTTCGCCTTCAACGCCGCGTTCGCGGACGCCTTTGTAATAGGTCAGCAGATTGTTTTTGGGACGAACGGTGATGACGTCACCCGGACGCAACTGATACGACGGCTTGTCGACTTTGCGGCCGTTAACCCGGAAGTGACCGTGAACGACGCCCTGGCGAGCCTGACCGCGGGTTCGCGACAGTCCGATACGCCGGATGATGTTGTCGATCCGGTTTTCGCAAATCATCAACAGGTTCTCACCTGTGTTGCCTTTTTGCCGGGTAGCCTTACCGAAATAACGACGGAGCTGGCGTTCGCCGAGCCCGTAGTAGTGTTTGATCTTCTGCTTTTCCATCAGCGCCTGACCGTAAGTGGTCGGGCGACGGAAACGAAGGTGCATTCCAGGGGGTTGATTGCCACGCTTTTCGAGGGCGCGGGATGCTCCGCCTGTTTCGTAGATGAGTGACTGGAGTCTTCGGTTTACGCGACCCTTGGGTCCGGTATAACGTGCCATCTTCAACTGCTCCTTAGGGCTAGTTGGTGTGCGTTTGTAACAGCCACGGTTCCGTCCTTGACCGGCCGGATGAGGCTATCTGTTAATTTGAGCCACGGATTATCGCGAAATCGGGCTCAGGTCACAAGGGCTAAATAGTTGTTAGTGGTTCAAATCAGTCTGCAATCGAAAACATCCTTGAAGCAAACCGTGGCTATCGCCCAAACGGCTAGTCATCGTCTTGAGAATGAAAGTCCACGAGACACGCAGCCGCAACGGACTTTGGCTATGGACTACCAGCCAGGACTTCCCCGACCAGGTCCTGAAGCTCGCCGGCGCTGGAAAACTTCTGGCAGCGAACCAGATCGGGGTCGCGGTTGAGTCGCTGGATCCGTTCGTCCGAGATCGGGCGGGCTTCGAGTTCGCGGATGAAAACGCCGGCAATCTGCTCAGGCCGCCGCCGACATGCCTTGCGATAGATTTCCGGATCTTTCTCGCCGGAATCGCCGATCAGAATAAACCGTCGCTCCGGAAGGTCTTTCATCAGGCGGCGGATTGCGGTGAATTTGCCCTGACGCCGGAAGATCGGAACCCGTTTGGTAATCTGATCACTGATCTTGTAGTTTCGCAAATGCAGCGTCCCGTCAGGGAAACCTTCACTCTTTTGCATCCCGTGCAGCGGATCGAACAGTTGCCACGGGCTGGAGGAAACATAATGAAAATCGAGGCCGGACTTGCTGAGCGACTGGTAGGCTCGCGACATCCCTTCAACACCCCGGAATTCCCGAAGGAATGTATTGGCAAGCAATTCCCGCCGGTTGTCCACTGCGGAAACTTTGATCGTATCGTCGATGTCCGAGATCACACTAATCCCGCGCCGATCAAGCAGGTGGATCACGCCTTCGACCGGTGCGGATTTCGGGTGATCGGTCGAGGCCACAAAACGGAGGAGGCGCTTTCCGTCGGGCGAAGTTTCGATGGCTGCTTCGACATCCCTCGAAGCCAGCCGGATGTTCGCGGTGAAGTGGCCGTTGCGACGCGTCTTCTTTTTCAACCGGATCGTACGGCTGCCGATTTGTACGGTAACGGGAATCCGCCAGCCGGCATCCGCCATAAACGGAGCGACTCGCGAGCGAAACATTTCGCTGTCCGTTTGTTCCGAACTCACTTCCATGGCACCGCGCAACATCCGGATCACCAGCCGCTTCCGCCTATTGAATTCCTCCGGCGTCTTGAACGCGACACCGGAGATGCACAACCGCCACCGTTCCTGATCAACGAACCCATACCCCGGATAGGCAACCATCTGCGCGGCTCGTTTTTTGGTCCTGCCGGTTTTGATCATGGTCTGCGACGCCGAAGGCGCTGCCCGAGAAAGAGTAATGCTGGAATTGAAACGCCGTAGTCCCAGCGGAAATTAGAACGAAAAAAGCGACTGGAATCCAGTCGCTCGTTTCGTGGTTCAGATCCCGGTTTCCCGTGTTTCAGACCCGGGGTTTCGGACGCGAGGCTACTTTGCCTGGTCCCACTTTGCCTGGTCCCACCACCATTGCCCCTCGGCCAGCGAGGACAGATCAACGCTGTTTTTGACTTCAGCAATCCTGCCCTCTTCATCCACACTCATCTGCTCTTCGCTGATCGCGTGTCGGGCCTGAATGTTGACGCCACCGCCGATTGGAGTCATGAAGAATCCGTCTTTCCAGACTGCGTTGACAACCGGCGTAACCTGGGTCGGTTCGGTGTAGGTTTGGGTCGGCATCTTTTCTTCGTCGGCAAACAATGCCATGTCCCAGCCGGCTTTGCCGTAGAAATCCATTTCCTGAATGAACGCAGCGACAATCGACAGGTCGATCACGTTACGAAGTTCCGCGTACAGTGGAGCCTCTTCAGCCAGTTCGCCGTATTTTTCGGTGAACGATCGGGTGAATCGCTGGCTGGCACGGTTCATTCGTCCCTGACCGCGACGCTGACCACCGGCTTCGATGGATTCGTCTTCACCGACCAGTTGAACGCCTTCGCCAACCATTTCCATACCGTTTTCATCCTCGCTGACCATCACGCAGTCGTACTTCGGCTGAAAAAACCAGCGTTGCAAATGGTTGCCCCCAAAGTTGTTCGGATTGGCCGCTTCGATAAAGCTGGTGATCCCGACCGGATTCGGCTCTGAACCGATACCGATCAGCTTCATGTGATAGTCGGCGTTGACCATTACGCGTGCAAAGTGTGTTTTCGGTGAGATGCCGTTGATCGTGATTGTCTGCATGCCAAGTGATTCACGGTAGAGATCGACGACGGCTCGTTCGTCTCCGGGCTGAAACCGGGTTTCAACATGGGAAATTGCCTGCTTCAGTGTTTCAAGTCCTTCAGCCGTCGGGTCAATCGAACATGAAATCACTCGAGCACGTGATCCGTCGGGACCAAATGAACGCAGCGCGACGATCAGATCTTCGAGCCGAATCGTTGGCGAACGTGTTTCAATTCCGCAGACGCGGTTGTGTGTATCGAGAAAGAATCCTTCGGCAGGTCCGCCGACAATAATGTCGTTCGTCTCGGGCATGAAGAAGACGTGTGTGATCCGGTTGAGTCCGGCGAGATACAACATCTCCGGCGGCAACGGCTGACCGGCTTCGATCAGCTTTGCTGCTTCCGCCTCAAGACGTGTCAGCGAGACCCAGCGCATGTCACTTTGTTGCTGCAAGTCCAGGTTAAGGCTTGCGCGAGCTGCTTCGGCCCGCTGGCGGTTGAGGTTGCCCGATCCGTCGAACAACGCGAGAGACTGGAGCGTTCCGGTTGCGTCAATTTGAATGCCGCCCGTCACCGCGTTGCCATCTTCCTGTGCAAACACAATCGTGCTTGAACACAAAACGGCGACCAATGCCATTGCAAGTATGCGAGTCACTCGACTAGCCATAGATGTTCTTCTCCTGTCAATTGCCGCAGACATAATTCTATCCCGTAAGAAAAAGCCGCGCCCTGCGAAGCTGACAACGTCATGCTCCGTTTGCCCGTGCGACAATTTGTGTTCCGAAGAGTTGTTTGTTAAACGTGCTGAGTTTTAGACGCGTTGTTCCGGACGTTGCGCATTGTGTAGTTTGGCGCGCGCTGTTTTGCCGCGCAGTGTTTTGGCGCAACGTGTCGATGTGCATTGGATCGAATACAAGTCGTTATCGGTCGCGCCATGCGCAACCCGTAACAATCGACCGAACGCCTATTTAATGGTAATTAGCGGTCAATCTTCAGGCAACAAAATAGGCTGACTCTGCGGTTCGAAACAGCGGAATATGTCCAGTCCAACGGAATTGACGGATTTGAGGGTAAATCAGCTCACGTTTTGGCGATTCGATCATCGCTGCTGTTTCCAGGGCGGCCATTTGATCAGCAGTAACCATTTCCGCCAGCGTTCCGGGCCATTCTCAAAAACGGATGCTGAACCCGATCGGACGCGGCCAGCGGAGTCCGCGTGCTTTGACGTATTCGGTGTAGGGTGCGAGCTCCTTGTGTTTCAAGCGGCTGAACTGGCGGTACTCTTCGAACAAGTGTTGATCAACGTTGACGTCGTAGTAGTTTTCCCAGTTCCAGACGGAGACCGGTCGGTCGTTTTCGTCGGTCACTTCGAACAGGAACCGGCCGTCCCGATCCAGCATGCCTTCCATGCCCCGTTCGAACAGACGGTAGGCAACGGCGATCGTCTGCCAGCAATCGTCGCGCGCGTCGCCCGGCGGTTCCACCATCTTGAACCACTGCTGCGTACGGCGTTCCGAATTGCCAACGCGCCATTTTTTTCAACCCACATCGCCGATGGCAGAATCAAATCGGCCAGTTGTGTGATCGCGGTCGGGTAGACATCGCTGACAACGAGAAACTTGTCTTCCAGCCGGCCTTGGCATCACCCTTCGGATTGAACAGCTTGTTCAGATTCGGCAACGTCTGGCCCGGATTGGTTACCTGAACCCAGATCGTTCCGATGTCGATCAAAGTGATCGTCTCACCGCGACTTCGCCGATCAATCACTCTGGAAAACAGGACTGGATGCATTTCAGCAGGATTATTGCCCACATGATCAGCACATCGCAGACATCGAGATCGTCGTAACAGCCGGCAGGTTCGTCGACACCATACGTGGCAAGAAACCCGGTAACCGCTGAAGCCATACAGAGCCGCGCGTTCCGGTCGATGTGATTATTCGACAACCCACCCTTCATGAATTTCTGAGCCGCATAACCTTCGGGGATCGTCCACTGACCCGAGCCGTAGAAAGCGAACCGTTCCGGCGCTGTTTCGATCCGATCCGCAATCACATCAATCGCATGGTCCCATGAAATCTCGCGAAAGCCGTCGCCATCCCGCAGCAACGGGCGGGTCAACCGGTCTTCACCGTAAAGTGCGGATCCAACGTGATAACCTTTGACACAAAGCAGCCCTTTGTTGACCTCCGCATTTTTGTCTCCCGCCACCGCGACAACGCGGCCATCCTGCACACCAACCTGAACATGGCAACCTGTACCGCAGAAACGACAGGGAGCTTTGTCCCATTGACTTCGCCTGCAGACCTGCATTCGCCGCCGCCGGTCACCGGCAGGCGTATCCGGACGAGCCTGATGCCACTGCCGTCGCAGCCGCCATCGCGCTGGCATTGATGAATTGACGTCGCTGTAGATCGCGTTCGTTTGTTGTGTCTCTGGTTTGTTTCATGACTTTTTCATGACTGGAGGTAAGTGTGCGATCGATGCCGGGCTCAGAACTTTTTCACCGCTTCGTTGTCGGTCGCCGGCTTGTTTTCAAAATATACAAGAACGACGTGCAACTTTCCAGGCAAACAAGCAACGTCCGGGTAACTTCTGCGACACGCCGGGGCGCCGCCGCACAAATTCCGGTTGTCGGCCTGTTGATCGTCACGGGCCTGATTGCCGGTTTTGTCCTGTTTTCAAATCGAACGAATCAATCAGACAACACAACAGCGGAAACTGATTCACGAGACACTGAATCGCCATCGGTCGAGCTGTTTCCTGTCACGGTCCGCAAACCGGACGGTCCGGTCAGTTGTCTTTCCTGCCACAACCCTCATGCCCCTATCACGCGCGGCGATTCAAACGGAAACAGCCGCAAATTCCTGCCGAGGAAGTCAATCCGGACCAGGGCTATCTTCCAATCGCGTGCGTCCGCAAGGAACGATGGAAAAATGTCACTACTGCCTGCATCGCACACGCAATGGCCGCGCGCCAGCGTGCCTTGAGGCCTGCCCCACCGGAGCGCGCGTGTTCGGTGACCTGAACGATCCGAACTCCGATATCAACCGGGTTCTCAATAACAAGCGGGTCTTCGTGTTGAAAGAAGACCACGGAACGAAGCCGGGCTTTTTCCACTTTTTTGATTAGTGGATTGTCAGCATTAAGCACTCGTGCTCACTTGCAGCATCTCAATCCACGCTGAAAAACGAAATGTCATCGTCAACTTCAAAACGCCTGCTCGATCCTGACTTGGCGCATCCGATTCGCAGTTGTCCGGGCTTTATCTGGTGGGGGATCGGTGAATCAACCAACGGCAGCCTGCTGTTTTATCTCTGGATGTTTGTGTTGACTGCCGTTGCTCTGGTGGGAGCCAACGCGTGGGCGGTTCAGGTAGCGGACGGGATGATTGTCACCCACATGACGGACCATGTCAGCTGGGGTCTGTATATCGCGAATTTTACGTTCATGGCTGGAGTTGCGGCCGGAGGAGTGATGATGGTCATTCCGGCGTATCTGTATCATGACAAAAAGATGCACGATGTTGTAATCGTCGGTGAAATTCTCGCAATCGCGGCGATTGTGATGTGCCTCTTGTTCGTTACGGTTGATCTCGATTCATACCGTCACGGCGTTCTTGTATTGCGGACTGGGCGGACGTCCGTTCTGAAACACCGCGTTGCTTGCGCCTCGTTTCCTCGCCAGCGCGTTTGTCGCCGGACCGTCATTGATCCTGATCAGTCTGGCAATCCTCAGAAAATTTGCGGGTAGAAAAATTGTCAGGGCCACTCAACACAAACTCAAGCCACTCGTCATCGCCCATTGGTCCGAGCTGCGCGTTGAGCAGCGAATCGGCGAACCAGTTCCGGTATTCGGGAAAATCTTCCCGCGCAAATTCCTGCATTTTCAATGAGTCACCCGGCTGCATTCGGTTGTCCTGGTCACAGGCAATTCTCGGTTTGCAATCAGCGGCTGTGGTTCACGTCGATTTGGCCGAATCGCATTGACCGGGTCGTTGTCGTTCAGGAGATCGGTGCTCAATGTGAAATGCCCGTTGATCCTTAAGGCAGAATCGACGGGCATTGACTCAGAAAAATGAAGCGGAGACGACAAGATTCGAACTTGCGGATGGATTTGACTCCATCACTGATTTAGCAAACCAGCGCTTTCGACCACTCAGCCACGTCTCCTGGATGGTTCAATTGAACTTCGTTTATTGTGCTGAAAATCGCGGATGCACGCAAGACGGACGCTGACGATTTCAGGTTCGCCCATTTTTTCTGGACGTCATACCAATGCATTGAATCAGGTGTCGATCATTCCAGAAAACGGTCGGCACGGAGATTCAGCCTGTCATGGGATTCGTGCTTGTCCGTGATACATCCGCAATCCAACGCACCGCATGATCCAGCTCAATTTTATTGCCCGCCCGAAAAAGCAGTCGATTAGCATGACATTCTCTAGTATCTAGCTTCGAGGTTGCGATCGGGTGATTTGACAATTACCCTGGCTCGGCCAGCACGCAGGCGGTCCGAACGGACTCAGTTTTTCAAGAGCTATTTTTTGGGCGTGATGGCATTGATCGGATCCTACGTCTGTCTCATCACCTATCGAGGGCTACGCGACAATTTCATGGATTTGATCCTTGCCGATTTGGGATACAAACTAAAAGCCGCCGATTTCGCCGGGATCGAATCGCTCGTTGGGATTTCTGTAATTGTAATTTTGTGCGGGCTTTGGATTTTCCGAAGTAACCGAATGGCAGTCTGGTCATGCATGGGATTGATCGGCTTCGGTTCGATTCTAGTCGGCACCTCGACGATCATGATGAAGAACGCGATCTTGAGCCCCGGAGCTTTTTTCGTAGTCAACGGAATTGGACTTTACATTGCCTACGTGCCGCTTCAGACGATTCTGCTCGACCGCCTGCTGGCAACACTCAAGACGGTTGCAACCGCCGCATTCCTGATCGCCGCAGCGGACGCTGCCGGCTACGTGTCAATTGTCTGTATCTATCTAACCAAGAACGTCTACCTGGAAGTGACGGGTACCGAAATCAACTGGGCGCAGATTCTCATGTTCGTCAGCTATGTGACGGCTATCTTTGTTCCGGTGGCAATGTTGTCTAGCGACAATTAGTTTTCCCCTTCGTGTTGCCTCATCATTTTGGATACCGAAGCGCTACCGTTGCCTCACCAGAAATGTTACCCAAATCGCTCCCTCGGCCTTCCAACAAAGGCAATTCGCTTATGCCTTATCTGCGCCGGCTGTCGGTCGCCGCTCAGGTTGAGCGACCGACAGCCGGCTCCGACGAAGGCAACGCGAAACGAACACCCGTTCCACTACCTGAAGCCAGAGAAAATTTTTGGGTAACCTTTTCCAATGAGGCAACACGAAGGGGAATTCTAATTGCCGCCGAACAGCCGGGGGTAACTCGGTTTTTCTTTTGAATGTTCCGCCCGGGCGCGGCCGGGATCGGTTTGCTGGGAAAGTGACTATCAGCTGATTGATGACGTCCGGTTGATCGCGTCACCCGGGATCAATCGTCGCACTTGTTGATTCAAAAAAAACAAATCTTGCGGCAACTCGGGCAAAGACGACTGAGCCGGAAATCTACTTTTCGCGGCTTGACGTTTCCTCGTCCGATGTTTCCATTTCGTTGTTGTCCTGCGATGACCATTCCGCCATCGACGCGTCGTAAACCTGCACACCTTCGTATCCGAGAATCTCCGTCATCACGAACCAGGGCGCAGTCGCGTGAATGCCCTCATTGCAATACGTGATGACTGTACCGGCATCAACGCCGGCGTTTGAATATAGCTCGCGCAATTCGTCTGCGGATCTAAATTTGCCGTCGTCTCCAAAGTTGTCCGGCCAGGCAACATTTCGGGCGGACGGGATATGTCCACGGCGTTCAAATTCGACGCCCGTGTGGAACGTTCCGCCGGCTGCCGTTCCGGAAAACTGTTCGGAGACGCGGCTGTCGATCAAGACGGCGTCTTCGTTGTTTGCGCACTGCCGCACCGCTTCCAGATCCGCTCGCAAACCCGGATTGGGTGCCGACACACGGTACTCAGTTGCCTCGATTTCCGGAACGTCGGTCGTAAAGTCACGCCCCGATTGCACCCATGCTCTTCTTCCTCCGTCGAGAATTCTGATATCGGCGTGCCCGTAGCATCGCAACGTCCAGAACATTCGCGCGCTCAGGCGGCTGCTCATGTTGTCGGAGATCACGATCGTCATTTCCGGAGTCACGCCCAGGCGGCTGAGCAAAGTCTCGATTTGTTCCTGCGAAGGAAGATTGAACTGGTCCGGGTTTTCGGGCGACGCGATTTCTGTTTTCCAGTCAACAAATACCTCGCCGGGGATATGAGCTGCACCGTATTGTTCCACTGTCTGTCCCAGTCCGATAATCCGCAGTGAGGCAGGGTCGGCGTTTGCTTCGATCCACTCGGAATCGACCAAAGCGCCGGACCGGACTTCTGTCTCCTCCGCTTCCGTTCCGGGTTCTTGTTGTAAGTCGTCATCAGTCGCTTCACCCGACTCTTCAGTTTGAGTCGAGGGCAGCGTTTCGGACGGCTGTTTTTCTTGAAGGCAGATTGCGGCCGCAATCAGGGAGCCGAACGGAATTGAAATGTAGACCGATGTCAGCGCGAGAAATGCGATCAATGGAGTGCAGATTTTCATGGGCTCGTATTGCGTATGTGAGTGAGTCTTCGAAAGCCATCAGTCGTTACCGATCAGGCATCCGATATTGTAACGACATCCTACACTGCTTCAAAAGCGAACAGGTTCACGCCCGGGTTGAGATATCGGATTGAGTTCCGGAATGCGGGACTTTGATTCGGGAACGTGTTATAACTGTCCTGGTATTTGACAATTTCGCAGGTCGAACGACAGCTTTCAGCAACTAAACTCATAAGGCACATTATGAAGACGTTCAAATTTTTCTCCGCCGCCGCAGTTCTGGCTGGAGTCATTATTGCCTGTCAGTCGCTTTTCGGTTCCGGGTTTGATGGCTCGTTGAATGCAGGTGAGCCGGGCGACGTTGCTTCTGCCACGGTTGCGACAGCGACTGTCTCTCCTGAACCTGCAGCAGTCCAGCCCCCTGCCCCGGCTCCGCATTGCGAAGTGCCGTGCGGGATCTATGCGGACCAGCGTCGTTTCGAACAAATGCTGGAAGACACGCATACGATTGAAAAAGCGATGACCAGCGTCAACGAGTTTCACGCCGCTATGGGCGAAGGTAAAGCCGATGCAACGGCAATCAACCAGGCGATGCGGTGGGTGACAACCAAAGAGGATCATGCAACCAACACACAGCACATTATCGCTCAGTATTTCATGACCCAACGGATCAAGGCGGACCACGAAAATTACGCCAAGCAAATCGCAGCAGCGCATAAAGTGATGGTAACCGCGATGAAGTGCAAACAGAATGTGGATCCGGCGATTGCAGGTGCACTGAAAGAATCGATCCTGGACCTCTATCGACAATACGAAGGCAAAGAACCGCAACTCGGCGGACATGATCATGCTCACGGCGATCAGCAAAAAGTTGCGACCGCTGGCGAGGCCGGCGACGACCACGCTGACCACGACCACGCCGATCACGATGGCCATCCTGTAGACACGGCGTCCGGCGATGGCGCCGATCCTGTAGACACGGCGTCCGGCGATGGCGGCTAATCAGTAGTTTTCAAACTTGCCAACGAGGCCGGTTTCCAGATCGTGCAACCGTGTGAGGTTGCATGGCTTGCTCATTTTCAAGAAGATATCGCCTGATTCGAAACTCCTTCTTGAGACGTGCCGCCACATGGATCTGTTCACAATCGCCTCGATCGTTATCGTGCTTTCTGCCCTGTTCGGGTACATCAACGTCCGGTTTCTGAAACTGCCAAACACGATCGGACTGATGCTGATCGCAATCGCATTTACGATGGTGTTGTTTGCGACCACGTATTTCACACCGCGGCTGATGGATGTTGCCAATTCGCTGATCGGCAGCATTGACTTCGAACATTTTCTGCTCGACTTTCTGCTCGGGTTCTTGTTGTTTGCCGGAGCGTTGCATACGAACTTTGACCAGCTGAAGATCCAGCGCTGGCCGGTGCTCGTGTTTGCGACGATTGGTGTTTTAACGTCCACGTTTCTCGTGGCAGGTCTCGTCTATTTTATTTTCCCGCTGTTCGGTGTAAATCCAAAGTTTATCCACTGCCTGCTATTCGGAGCTCTGATTTCTCCGACCGATCCGATCGCAGTGCTGGGGATTTTGAAACGGGCAGGAGTTCCGAAGAAACTGGAATCCAAGATTGTCGGCGAGTCATTGTTTAACGATGGAGTCGGCGTCGTCGTTTTCCTCACCATCATGAAAATTGCAGGCGGCGGTGCAACTCATGCAAAGGCTGAAACATTCGACCTGGACCGGATGTCTCGCTTGACGCCTGTCGTTCTCGTGCAGGGATCTGAATCTGAACCGGGCAATGAGCAAACGGACAATTCGGGGCAAATCAACCCGGAAAACGACAACCCGGAAAACGACAACCCGGAAAACGACAACCCGGGGCACGACAACCCGGAAAACGACAACCCGGGGCACGACAACCCGGGGCACGACGAAAAAGATCACGACGAAAAAGCTGGCAACGAAGTCACAATCCAGAGTGTCGCTAGAATGTTTGGCCAGGAAGTAATCGGAGGCTTGTTGCTCGGCTTGATTCTCGGATACTTCACGTACTTTTTGCTGAAGTCGATCGACAACTACGAAATCGAAGTCATGATCACGCTCGCCTGCGTGATGGGCGGCTATTCGCTCGCCGCCTACTGGCACATGTCTGCTCCGCTGGCGATGGTCGTTGCCGGACTGGTCGTCGGCAACGACACAGTCCGCGGTAGCGCGATGTCGCGAACGACAGAAGAATATGTTGATAAGTTCTGGGAACTGATGGACATGCTGATGAACGCCGTCCTATTTGTGTTGATCGGCCTGGAGATTCTTGTGCTGATGAAAGCATTCGAGATTCACTCTCTCTGGGCCGGGCTGGCATCGATCGCAATCGTCCTCGGGGCACGGTTCCTTTCACTGATCATTCCGGTTCACTTTTTCAAGAAACGACTCGACTTCGTTCCGCATACTTCCACGATCATGACCTGGGGTGGTTTGCGCGGTGGAATTTCGATCGCACTAGCGCTGTCGCTGGGTAGAGAGATGGATCGCGACCTTTTCGTCACCGTTACGTATTGCGTTGTCGTGTTTTCAATTGTCGTGCAGGGACTCAGCGTGGGTTCACTGGCAAAGTTGTTGATCGGGAAAGACAACCTTGCGGAATCGTCAAGCGGACATTGAATTGAGAAGTTGACAACGAAGAATACGAAATGAGCCTCGCCGAACATGAGTAATGAATCCGGAACTGGAAGACCTGCCAACGGAGCCGTCGAACCGTTTATCCTCGTAATCTTCGGCGCATCAGGAGACCTTACCCGGCGAAAGCTTGTGCCGGCCGTGTTTGAGCTGTTCAAAGGCGGATACCTGCCCGAGGAGTTCTTGATCCTCGGTGCAAGCCGGAGCAATTTTTCCGACGATCAATTCCGCGACAAGGTCCTGGGCTCGAACGAGTTTATCGAATCAGGTCCAGGAAGTGATTCGTCGCGAGCTTCATTTTCGGATCGTTTGTTTTACGAACGCGTCGACACGGCTGATCCCGACTCGTTCGGCAGTCTGAAATCACGATTGGAACAGTTGCACGAACGATTCAACACGTGTGGCAACATGATTTTTTACATCTCAACCCCGCCGTCACAGTATGAGGCGATTCCGGAAAACCTGGCCGCAGTCGGTTTGCACGTCCAAAGCGGAGGAGCAGCGCTTCGAGACAACGGCGCATCGTGCTGGCGACGACTGGTCGTTGAAAAACCGTTCGGGTATGACCTCGCGTCTGCAAAAAAACTAAACAGGTCGTTGCGCAGAAACTTCGACGAATCACAGATCTACCGGATTGATCATTATCTTGGTAAAGAGACCGTTCAGAATCTGCTGGTAACACGGTTTGCCAACGGGATCTTCGAACCGCTCTGGAACCGTAACTATGTCCATCATGTGCAAATTACGTCTGCCGAAAGTGTGGACGCGTTTCCACGACTGGTGAGCAAGGACGAAACAAGACCGCAGCGTGAACAAGGCGAGGGAAACCCGCAGCGTTTGCAAGGACACGTGATGATGCGACCGTCTTTCGAATCTGCGGATTCTTCCTGCACGAAAAAAGCCTCCGGCATTTCCGCCGAAGGCTTATTGTTTTCGCAACGTGCAGCTAACCAGCACTGTGCAGCTAACCAGCACTACGCTTCCTGCGCCTCAGCGACACTGCTGAGTACGCCGTCAATCGACTCTGAGAGCTTCCTGATGACGTCTTCAACCGTTTCAGTTCCGTGACGAAGGACTTTGATCGTCTCCCAGCCCTTACCTTCTTTTCCACCCAGCGATGTCCGGAAATCTTCAAAGGCCTGGTTGAGTTCCTCGTGCTGCTCTTCAGTTATCCCGGGAATCTTCGGCTTGCACCGCCAGTTCAACTGGCAGATTCCTTTGTAAACCTGAATGATATCCATTCCAGCGTGTTTGCCGGAAAACGTACAGTAGGCGTTCTGGCCACGCTGCACTCGCTGGTAACCACAATTGATCTGGGTCTCCTCGGTAACCATTTGTTCGAGTTGTTCGTACGCGGTGAATGCCTGTGTACTCGGACAAAGTTTTTCTGTTTCTTTCGCCCATTGATCACGGGTAACTTCTTCACTCGCCATTCGAGGCCCCTTTTGCTTGACTAACTTATCTCCAAGCTCTCATTATAGACCAAATCGTTCGCTACTTCATCCCAAACTCGGGCCTGATATTTGGCGCCTTCAGATTTTTAGCAAAATTGTTTTGGGACCAACTGCGGGTGAATTCCGGCTCCGTTTAGAATATCGCTTGACACGACACTGACGTTACAACCCGAATATGTCACGTGCCGTTCCACAGATTTTGCGATTGGGGAACTAACCAGGTGGCCTGAGCCTGCTAAACTGGATCTTCGCTTGGAAGTTCGGAGTTCCGGAACGGCTGAGTCACGGTTCGGGTTCGCTAGGTTGTTAAAGGCGCGGTATGAGTCAGAGAGCAAATGCAGACGGTAAATTCCTTCTCAAGTTTCTGATCATTTCGATCGCGCTTCTGGGCTGGACACTCTATTGCCTGTACGACGGTCTGGTTGCATATCCGAAAGAACTTGAACGATCCAATGCATATCACCCGGCCATTGCCGATATCGAGGACGGTGAGCTACGCAACGAACGGTGGTCAGCCAGCACCACTGAAAACAACTGGAAACGGCTTCCGCTACCCGACGAGCCCGAGAAAGTTAGGTGGAGTATCAAAGAGCAGTTTATCATGGCAGCCGGCTGCACACTGGTCGCGCTGCCGCTGTTGATCTGGTACTTCCGCAAGAAAAGTTCGTGGCTGGAGTCCGATGGGAAATCCCTGAATTCCAGTTGGGGCGGGACATTCGACTATGAAAATGTCACGAGCATCGATAAGAAACGCTGGGAGAAAAAAGGAATCGCACAGATTCAATACAAAGACGGCGGTGAAGAGAGACAATTCAAGCTTGATGATCTGGCCTACGATCGTATCGTCGTCGATCAAATTCTATTCGATCTTGAAACAAGCGTCGGCCATGACAAGATTGTTAACGGCGAACCCGAACGGGATCCAAAAACGATCTTGGAAGAACGCCGTAAGAAGGCGGAAGAAAAGGCGGCCCGCGAGGCCGAAGAAATGGCTGACGACTAAATGACGCACATCGGTACCACCTGTCAGTAACGGCGCCCTGTCAAAGTAGACACGCTAACTGCGGCCGAACCGGCGGTACAGACAATCGATCGGCTTAATCAGCAGCATCAAGCCGTTCAGCAGCGTCGGCGTAAACACAGGCTGAAGTTCTAACGGCTGCGAATTTGAGCCTGCATTCGACCTGGACGCCCTGCCCTGATCGTTTTTCCAGCCGTCGAGATACTGCCCCGTCGTTGCCGGCGCCAGCCAGAAATTTATCCATTTTCGCACCGAACGAAAGTCCTTCCACCGGGGATAGATCTTCATGACGGCGGCGAGTCGGTCGCAGTAGGGAAACATGTCAACCGGATGAACGGCCTCGACATCAATGGCAGGATATTTTTGTCGCTGCGTTTCCAGTTCGAGCTTATGCAGGTCCGCAAGGTCCTCAACGCGGCGATAACGGCCCGCGATCAATCCCGTCACATATCGCGCCTGCATTTCTGCGATGGTTGGAATGTTTCCGATGATCGGCCGGGAGAACCCAACCAGGTAAATACTCGTATCCGTTTTGTGCACACAGCCGAGATGAAAATCGCTCAGCCTGAATTCGCCGCATAGCAACCCGGTCAGCCGCGATTCAAAACCGACCGCCGGAACCAGCAATTCCGGTTCGATGTCAAACGATTCGGTTTGCTCAAGATTCCAGAATCGACGAAACGCGGAGTCCCTATTCGGACCAACGATTCGAATTCGACCGGCCGCTGCGGACGTCAGAAAGTCATCGCTCTTGTTGTGGAACATGTTAAAGAGCTTGCCCCGGGCAAGCCGGTTGATTCGCTGGTTCCAGTCGGCCCTGAATTGCTGAAGCGTTCGGTTTTCCAACGCGGTTTTTTGCCTGCTTCGAAAAACGTAGTTCAACAGCGACTCGAAGCGGATCCGGAATTCAACAAACCGCTGTCCGATCGAATTGCGAATGTCCTCGTGGAATGACATCAGCAACCGGTTGCGCAGGAAATCGGACGGCACATTCCGGATCGGATGATACCTCGGGCTGACCCGGATACCCGATCGCAAAGATAAAAAGACTGTGTTGTTTCTCGATGGCTCGCTCAGGCGCTCCGCCAGATCGACGCCTGATTCTCCGCCGCCAAACACAATCACTCGACGATTGCGAACAAATTCGATTTGTTCCAGTCGTGTCAACGTCTTGATGGTTGCATCGGGCGCGGTGTCGAACTGTTTGAACCGGTTGGCAAGTCCTGTGCAAACAACCAGATGAGAAAACGTCTCGTTGATGGGGGCACCGGACGCAAGATCCTCGCCAGCCACATGCCAGCCGGATGTCGTGTCGCTCGATCGCTTGATTGATGCGATTCGACAATTAAGTCTGACATGTTTCGCCAGCCCGAACGCGCCGACAAAATCGTCTAGATAATCGCCGTATTCGTCGGCGTTGAAAAACTCATCGGTCGTCGCATCTGATTTCCGGAGTCTTGTATCGAATTGTTGAAAGCAGGCGAACTGGGTCGTGTATTTTGTCGATGTTGAGACAAACCGCGAGTGAGTCTTTCCCCATGCCCCGAGAAATCCGTCCTGTTGTTCAAAACAAACGATTTCCCAGTCGCTCAGATATTCAACGGCGAATTTCAACGTGATCAATCCGCTCGGTCCGCCACCAATGATTGCCAGGCGTTTCATGAGACTACACCACCGTGACGCTGATCAGGACAAAATTGAACTGTCCTGACTCCGGAACGAACAGCAGCAACCGCGTGCCAGACTCGGGCCGGTGTGTTTTCACGTATTCATCAAAGATGACGAAGATGCTGGCGGCTCCGGTGTTCCCGACCGATTTCAGGTTGGTCCAGAATTCCGGTTTTTGATCGCTTCCTTTCAACTGTTCCCGAATCACCGTTTTCAACTCGCGAATAAAAATGTACGAAGAAATATGCGGAAGAATACAGTCGTAGCTGGCCAGCGATTCGTGATGGTGCTTCATCGCGTTTTCAGTGAACACGCGAGCACATGCGCCGAGGTGTTTTGCCAGCGTGGCGATGTTCTGGCTGAGAATCAGAGTTTCGCTTTCCAGTTTCATGCACAACGGCGCTTCATTGGCGAACGATTGCGAGTACGTCCAGTTGATCTCGTATGCGCGCCCCGATTCCGGTTTCTCATTTTGCAGCAGGAACGCCCCGGCCCCGTCAGACAACATGAATCGGAGAAACACGGACATGAACCACTCGGATTTTTTCAGGTCGGCCCGCATCTGCCGCCAGTCGTATCTCAGATGAATCGACCGCGCGCGGAGGCGGACCGAAGGATGCTCGGCGCCGACACAAACTGCACCAGCGTGATTGCCTGTTATGACGGCCCGATAACCGTTGACGATGGCCTGAGCTGCGGATGAGCAGATTCCGGAATTCGAGTTGATCTCGATCGGCGTGCGGATGATCCGGCCTTCACTCAGACGGCCATGAAGTATACTCGAAAAACCGGGCCCGATCAGCGGCGTGTTGGTTGAGCCGGCAGCGAGATAGCTGACCGTGTCAGCAGCGCTCCTGCCGATGGCTTGCTCCGATGCGTCATCTTGCGGACCGTCGGTATTGAGACAATCTTCAATCGCCAGCACGGCCATTTCGTAGACATCATGAGTCGATCGCTGGCGAACGTCCTGCGCGTAATAACGCTGCTTGATACCATTGGCTGCGAGGATCTTCTGTTTGATCTTCGATTCTCCCCACATCCGGCCCATGAATTTCTCGATGTCCTCATTCTCAACAGGCGCGTTGGGGAGAAATTTTCCAGTGCGGGTTATGAAGCATTGCATAGACGCGGCTCTAGATCGTTTCGCCGTCACGAGTTGTACCGGCATCTTCTGACTTCGTTTCCTATGATTCCGCAGCCACGGACGAACAAGCAGCCGGTGTCCGGTTCATTAGCGTGTCGTAAACAAACTCGTCGAACGCGATATGGTAGTACAAATACTGGCTCGGATCGGAAAAGAAAACACTACTGTGATAATGTCCCCGGTTGGAGGAGCTTTGCAAATAGAAGTCCAGATCCGACAACACATCGTTGTCGCCGTTATAAATCATTTTCATGCACCACAGCACTATCGAATCCGACCCGAACGAATTCAATGCACGGACCGTGGTCCTCAAGTCACCTAATAAAGTGATCGTGAAGACAACGAGAATCACGACGTTGGTTACGCCGAGAATTTGAAACGAGTGTTTCCTGTTTTCCTCCAGCGCTTTTTTGCTGAGCAGGTTGTGATCCTCGGGTTTGAGTTCGCGAATGGTTTCCAGGTTGGCAAGAAACTCGGCCCGATCGAAATGGTCGCCAATCTCCCAGGACAGTTCGTCGTGTCCGACTGTCATGTTGTTCCAGCGAATCTCTTTGAGGTTGTCCAGGTTGAAGTCGCCGAACACACCATTGAATTTTCTCGGGGAACCAGCCCGCTCCCGCGCGTATTCGGACTGGGCGAGCAAGTGACGATAAATCAACGGTTCGATTTGCACGTGCCGCAGAAATAGCTCAGCCGCTTCGTAAGACGCCAGGTACTTTGTCCCGAACGATAGAATTGCATCGATTAGATACGATTCGAATCCCCAGGGCCGTCGGTGGATCAGAAACTTGATCGGAAAGACAAGAATCCGGTAGAAGAAATAAAACACGATGACCGGCGGCCGGAGATAAATGTAATCCCGGCGATTGAGTTCCGCCGCAAAAACCCGGTTGATATAGGGTGTGATGTAAGGGAATTTCATCGGCAGGTTCCTCGATTACGAAACTCATGACCATCGCGGTCGAAGCGGACACCTGCACGATCCCAGTGGGAGCGTGCAGCAAGCACGTTCACGCTCCCCCGGGGAGGCCGCGCTTCATTCATTATTCACAATTTGTTATTCGTTATTAATTATTCCAGCGCGTCCTCGAAACGAACAGCCTCGTTGCAACACCAGGGAAAACCGGCAGTTTCACTTCCTTCCACCGCTTCATCAACTGCGGACGATCATTTTTCCGGTTCGTCGGGTTCTTGCTCAACAGAGGGCGCTCCAACCGCCGGTGCATTGCCGCTTGAGTGGCTGTGCAGGATCATGATTTTCTGCCGGATCTTGGGTGACAAACCGGTCGTTAGCGATTCGACTTCGTTGACGCTCGCTAACGCTACGCTGTCGTCAAAGTTCTGCACGTACAACGCGGCGAGCTTTCCGGTTAGCGACAACATCTCGCTGCAAGTAGTCCAGATGCTGCAGTAGTCCGGATAACGTCGCAGCTGAAACGGCGTCATTGTTTCGCGAGGTGACAGTCCAGTTCGGACGTAGGTCTATTTCAGCCGTTGGCGATAGCCCCGGATCAGTGGCGGCGAAACCGTGGCAATCGCCCAAACGGCTGATTCCTTCACGTTGCTGAACAAGAAAAAGCAGTTCTCAACTCAGAGAACGGCTTTTGCATTGTCAATTTTCCATTGCCGGAAATCAATTATTTTTTGACTACCTTCTTCTTTTTCTGAGTCGACTGATATTCGCCGCCAAATTTCTTGCGGAATTTCTCGACGCGACCCATCGTGTCAACAAACTGCTGCTTGCCGGTATAGAACGGATGCGACGCGCTGGAAATGTCAACGTAGTAAACAGGGTACTCGTTGCCGTCCTCCCATTTGACAGTTTCGGTCGTCTTGATCGTCGATCGAGTCAGAATGGAAAAGCTGGCCTGTTTGTCGGTGAACACAACAGGTTGATACTTCGGGTGAATGTCAGATTTCATAATTGTCTCAAGCGATTTACGTTCCGGTAATAGGAACTGTTTTGTTTCGATTCCGGCGCGACGAGTTGTCCGGCCGGCAACATTCGATTTCGCCGCGGCCTCAAATCCCGGACGATCTCTTTGGCGAAAATCCAAGCTCACCATTCTAGGCAATCCACGATCCACGTCAAACCGTATCGGGCCATTCAGGCTCAGGTCCTTAGCGTAGTATTCGAAAATCAAGCCCTCTTAACGATCGGCGTCGCGAACTGCGAGTGGAACTCAATCCTTCGTTTCGATCGCCTGGATCGCCTTTCTCGCGTAATAGCGGACCAACACGTCTTCGTCATCCAGAAATACCCGGACATTCTCGATTTCGGACGCCGCTGCCGGACCGAAATTCCTCAGACAGATCATCGACTGTTCGCGCACATCAGCTTCGGCTCCGGCGAGCGCCTGAATGATCGTGCCGGCAGTTCCGGCTGCGTCGGGTCCCATGGCGGCCAACCGGTCCAGCGAATCCCGACGATACGATTCATCGGAAAGCAATCCCGTGAGTACGTTCAGTGGTTTTTCCGAATCGCCCGTGATTCGCCAATAGGCATAGGCTCCCCACGGCAGGCAATGCAGTTGCTCTTCGGTCATCAATGTCTCGACCTGTTCAAGATAATCGAGTGCTTCGGGGCCGAAGTAGGAGAGCCCGAGCAAAGCGCGATGTTTTTCCGTAAATGTAAATGCATCCAGTCGCGAAGCGATCAGTTGGCCAGTGTCATGTTCCGCAACCGGACCAATCGCTCCTAACGCAATCAGGGCCCAACTCTTCGCAGAAATGTTGCCTTCCTCCGCAAGTCGCACTAACCGCGGCACAGCCGTCGCCGCATCTGCACCGATGCTCTCGATCACCTGACACGCTCCGACCTGAATATTGAAGTCGTCATCATCCAGTAACTCGATCAAACGATTCAGCGCCGGCAATGCTGCGGGGCCCATGTTGTCCAGACCAAACAGCCCCGCTCTGCGCATGCTCGTGTCTTCATGATCAAGCGCCTCTGTAAGAACCGGTACCCACATCGATGCATCGGGTCCGAGTTTTCGAATGAGCGTGCATGCTTCGAAAAATGTCTTGCGGATTTCCGGATTTCCGTCGTCCAATTTCAAGAACGGTTCGAGATGTACGGCGATCGGCTCGCCAATCTGACCGCAAACTTCTGCCGCCGCGATCCGGATCAACTCATTGGACTTGTGGGCCGCATTCAAAAGCGCTTCCACGACATTCGGTAGCTGCTCGGGACGGAGTTCACGATTTTCAAATTCGAGAATCGCCTTAACCGCGACGTCCGGATCGTCGCCGTCAATTGCAACGAGCAAGTCGTCCAGCGACGTCACGGCATTGATCACAATGTCATCGTTTGATTGAACGTCGCGCGGCACCGGTGCCTCCTGTTCTGTCGGATTCTCGGGCTGCTGTGAATCGGTTTCCTGCGGACTCCCTTCGGCGAGTTGCACCCGAATTCCGGAGAAAAACAACGGCATGGCCAGCAGGAGAGTTAGCAGTTTCAGAATTGACACAAGGTTGCTTTCGATAGAGTGCTAACGGCGCTGGTATTTCGCCCGCAGGTGATCGACGTCTGCGGCATATTCCTGTTTCCGCAGCGGAGTAAAATCCCACCACTTCCCGGGTCGTCCGCCATTCATAAATTCAATTGCCGACATGAAGCAATCGAGCACGCACGGATCGTGGAACTGATCATCGTTCTTGCAGATTTTTTTGTACAATTTTAACGGGTCCTGCCCGGCCAGTTGTCCGGGCTTTCTGATCCCGATTCGGCTGAAGTCACCAGCGATCGACGGACCGATGTTGATGATCTGACGAAAGTCAGTGATCGTATCGCGGTCGGTTTGGTGAGTCGCTTTTTTCATCGGTTGAATATAAACGACTGGATTGGCGAAGTCGCGTCACTCGCCGAATAGTTTTCCAATCACGCTCTTGAATTGACGCGCCGCAAGCAACGCTGCAACCAAAATCACAATCAGCCCGAGAATGTTGCCGCCCCAGCCGAAACAACCGGCCGTTGCATAGGCCGTTGCATAGGCCGTTGCATAGGCCGTTGCATAGGCCGCGGCAATCGGAGCCGTGATCGCGCTTGTGAGACCCGCAGCCAGCAGCCCGATCGCGAACAACGCTTCGGCATGCACTCCGAGCGCAGGTCGAAGCTGGTGGGCAATATCATCGGATTCTTGAAGCTGGACTCCTGGCCGGCGAAGGCGACCGCTGCTGTAATTAGAATCGCAGCCGTTATCAGTCCGCCGAGGCAAAACGACCGATCCAAACAACGAGCATTGCGATTGCTCCGATAGTCAATATCCAGATGTTGATCCCAACCCCGGACAACGTGTTCAGGCCGGCTGCGGCGCCGAGAATGTTACCCGTTTGATACGCGGCATTACCGAACAGGATTGCAACCAGAACCAGACCGAGAATCGACCACCGAGCGATTGGAGAAGCAAAGTTCTGGCGGATCGCGCGGGTCAGATCACCCCCGGTCACGATCCCGAGTCGCGCCGCCATCTCTTGCAGAATGATTGCCGCAATCACCGACGCCATGACCGCCCAGACAAGTGTGTATCCGTAGCCCGCGCCTGCCTGGCTTGCCGTGGTCAACGTTCCCGGTCCAATGAATGCTGCTGTCACTAGAAGTGCAGGACCGAACGGAAGTTTTGGTTTTTGATTACGATCCATAATGCCACCTTATCGAAGCAGCGTGATTCGAAAACAATCTGAGCGAAAGATGTTGTTCGATCCATGGCAATGTCCGCATTCAACTTTGACCGTCACGGTTTTGGTTCCTGGTTTGGGTTAGCCGTTGGCCAGAGCCTGATTTTCAGGACGAATCAGCTCCAGGGCCAATATGATTGAGTCGAAAACGATGTGCAACAACGTGCTTGGAATGATTTGAAAGCAAGCACTACCGAATTGAAAGCGATATTTCGCAAACTGTCGACCGACTGTTAGATTTTATCTGAAATGCGCAGTTTGCGTTAATGGCGGAGTATCGACCTGATTTTGCAAATCGCTCGCTGCATATCTTGCCTAGCCGGACAAACTCGCGCTTGGAATACAAATTGGCTAGGGTCGGCAAACGGGAATGACGATGAGAATAAAGTGCGGGTTTCCACCCACTTGGCGGCGCTCTAGAATGCAAGCAGTTCGGCTAAATGGCCTTCGGTACGCCTCAACCATCTGATCGCTTGACGCGCTAATTGCAGTGCACTCGCGACGCGATCATGGCAGGGTGAACCGGTCTGCGCCAAGCCTTTTCCAACCGCAGTTCATTCGCTGACATCATCTATGCTTCGATCAATTGCCACGATCTGCTTTCTCCTTGTTTTCACGGCGTTCAGTTTCTGCACCGTTGAATCTGCGGACGCTCAACAATGGGCGCGCGACATGTTCACCGAGTTTGAGCATGACTTCGGCGTCGTCACGAAAGACAAGCAACCGGAATTCCGGTTTTCGTTTCAGAACAATTATCAGGAAGACATCCGCATTCGCGACGTATTTTCCAGCTGCGGATGCACCACGGTCAGTGCCTCAAAACGTGTGCTGAAAATGCACGAAACGGCCGAGGTAATCTGTCGTTTTAATTCCCATCGGTTCGACGGATTCAAGCAGGCGACCATAACCGTCCGATTCGACTCGCCATTCGTCGGCGAAGTGCAGCTGAACGTACGAGGGACGATTATTCGCGGTGTCAATTTTTCACCTAATCAGATCGACTTCGGACAGGTGGCTGTCGATCAACTTCCTGAGCGTGTGATCCAGGTGTCGCGTGAGGGCAATCCTTCGTTTCGAATTGTTGACGTGAAGAGTACGTTTCCGCATATCAGCGTGGGGCTGAACGAAAAATATCGCGGCAACAACGTCGTCGCCTACGAACTAAGAACCAGGCTCAAGGACTCTGTTCCGGCTGGATTCTCTCAGGGCGAGCTGTACATCGTCGCAGAAGAAAACGGTCGTCGGATGCAGTTTCCGATCAACTTCAATGCAAAAGTTGTTTCAAGCCTGCAACTGAGTCCCGCTGTTTTGACCCTCAGTCCCGTCGAGCCCGGTGAGGAAGTAAAACGGAAGGTCGTCGTCAAGGCGGATCAGCCGTTTGCCTTGACTGATGTGAAGTGTGTCAACAAGTCGTTCAAGGTCCGGCCCGCCACCGAAGGTGAACGCAAAGTTCATATTGTCGACGTCATTTACACCGGACAGGATGAACCCGGCCGGCACGAGTGCCTGCTTGAATTCGAAACCAACGGCGGTCCGGGGCTTTCTGGCAGCATCAAAGCAATCGTTGACATCACGCCGGAACCGCCGCGCGCTGCGGCGACAGATTCCACCGCTGGAACGTCGTCGATCCAGCAGTAGGCAACACATCCAGCGCTGGCGATCGAATCACACACCGTTCCTTCGGGAAAACTTCCAGGTCCCCACAAAATGGTTGGAACACGCACCTCACCTTCGAAAGTCGAGACTTTACCGGCTCGAAGCGGGCCGGCAGACCCACCGTGATCAGCCAGATGATGCCCATCCGCATGTGCTTTGTTTTGATCAGCCACGCCGTTGTCGCTGGTGAATAACACGTACGTATCGGGACAGTCCCATTTCATTGATAGCATCGCGTATCCGACTGACGCAAACATGCCGTCCGCGCGGGGTCCAGATTGCGGTGGTTTCCCCGGCGTTTTGTGACAGTTACCCGGCTGGCTCCGCCTCGCATGCGCAACGGGTTGGAGTTCCAGAATATTCGAGCTAAATCCGGACCGCCTTCGCACTGTGAAAACGCGCCGCTAGAAACGGTGTTGTATCGACATCTGTTCGCTCATTCACGACGCATTGTGCGACCACTTTCGCTGTCAGCGGGGCGGCGACAATACCTGTTCGGAAACCGCCGGTCGCATTGAATCCTGCATTTTCCATTGTGCTTCCAATCAGCACTTCGCCGTGCGCCTTCTGAGCCAGATAACAACCACAGTTGAAGAGCCCAATGGACTGATGCGAACGATGATGAAATCGGCAAGCTGGCCCTGGACATACCGCGTGATCGCAATGGAACATTTGAGCCACAACTGATCGAGAAGCATCAACGTCGTCTGGTCGGTTTTGACGAGAAGATTCCGGCGCTCGATGCCAAAGGGATGACCACGCGTGACATTCAGGACATCGTCAAGGAACTCTACGGAGTGGATGTTTCGGCCGCTTTGGTTTCGGAGATGACAGCCGACCTGAATGAAGAAGTCAAACTGTGGCAAACCAGGCGGCCAGCGTGATCGAAGCGGAACAGGAATTGGAAAATTTCTCTCAGAAACGGGACGAGACATATCCGGCGATAAGTAAACAGTGGCGACTGAAATGGGAGCACATCATATCGATGTTCGAGTTTCCAGCTTCGATTCGTAAAGCGATCTACACGACCAACGCGATCGAGTCGGTCAACAGCCAGATTCGCAAGTTCACACGCAATCGCAAGCAGTACCCGAATCGCGACTCTGCATTGAAGTTAATTTACATGGCAATCAATGAAGCATCAAAGAAGTGGACGATGCCGATCCCCCACTGGAAAGCCGCCTTGAATCACTTCGCCATCATGTTCGAAGAACGAATGCCTCAAGATCAGTCGATAGATACCATGACACTAAATTATTGACAGGCCCGGGAACGAATCCGTAACCGACGCACAGGGTATCCACCGGTATCGTCCGACTTCGCTTCGAATCCGCAACACCGTCGTCGTCACAAGGGGCCACGACAGCGACATTCACCTCATGACCACCTTCTGCGCCAGTGACCACATGTCCCCACAATATAGGAATCCCCGCCCGACGAATTCTCCGGATGTAAGCTGCACCGTCAGCAAGCATTTTTGGATCCGCGCAGAGGCTCCGAAGCTGCCGCCAAAGTTCGCGCCGTCGCGCCGTTTCTACAACCGCGGCGACCTTGACTCCTGCTTCATGAAGTTGCAGAGCGACGATCAGCAGGAATGGACCGGTTCCACGATAACAATTTCGCGACGACTCATTGATGATGACCCTGCCGGACTTCGATTCCATCTCTGACAAATGACCGGCATGCACGTTGATTGGGAGTCCGTCGATCTGAACGGGACATTCATGACATACGCCCATATTACAAAATATATGTGTTGAAAAAGTAGCGTTTTGAAAAAGTAACGAAGGCTGCGCCAATACGGCCAGGATCGCCAAACTCCACAGTAGTTACTTGCCGATCAGCTTTTTCATTTTTTCCCACGGCAACGTGTTGGCAACGTCCTTTTTCGTCAGGCAGCCGCGACGTGCCTGCTTGATTCCGAATTGCATGTTATCCAGTCCTATGACCCGATGTGCATCTGTGTTAATCACTATCGGAATTCCTTTGGCGCCGGCTGCGGCAAGATGGATGTCGTTCAAGTCCAAACGGTAGGGACTCGCGTTCAGTTCTAGCAGTTTCTTGTTTTCGAAAGCAGCCTGAAAGACTGCTTCGATATCAACGTCGTACGGTTTGCGTTTGTTGAGAATTCTGCCGGTCGGATGCGCAACCATGCTGACGTGCGGATTCCCAAGCGCTCCGGTGATCCGGTCGGTAATCTGTTGCCGCGGTTGGTTTTGACCGTAGTGCAGACTCGCGATTACCCAGTCAGCCTTGGCGAGCACTTTATTGGGCAGATCCATCTCTCCGTTTTCCAAAATGTCGCATTCGATTCCTTTCAGAATCAGAAAACCGTCTTTCGATTTCTTATTGATCTTGTCGATCACTTTCCACTGAGCGATCAGGCGTTCTTCGTCCAGCCCGTTTGCCATCGCAACGCGTTTCGAGTGGTCGGTAATTGCGATGAACTGTAGACCTCGCTCGCGGGCGGCGTCGGCCATCTCCTCGATCGTGGCCTTGCCGTCGGTTTCGGTTGTGTGCATGTGCAGGTCGCCGATGATGTCTTTGACCTCAATCAGTTTCGGCGGTTTCTTTTTTCCGACCCATTCGAACTCGCGACGTGACTCGCGTGTTTCCGGATCGAACACGGGCAGATTGAGCGTCGCGTAGACATCCTTCTCAGTTTTCCCGGCAATCCGGGTTTCATTGTCTCCATCGACCTCGTACACACCCCATTCGTTGATCTTCAGCCCTTTCCTCCCGGCCATCGAGCGAACGGTGACGTTGTGATTCTTTGATCCGGTAAAATATTGCAGTGCTGCACCGAATGATTCCTTTGGGACGACGCGCAGATCGACTTGGAATTCTTTCTCCAGCCGGACTGACATTTTTGTGTCGCCGCGCACGATCACCGATGTAATGCCCGGGAATTTGGAAAAGTGATCCATGATCAACTCGCTGGATTTGGCGCTGGAATTCGCGTTCGATCCGGTTGCAAGCATATCCAGATCGCCGACCGTTTCCTTGCCGCGCCGGTAGCTGCCGGCAAACTCCAGCTGCTTTACCGCTTTCGATTGATTCATGAACACGCGTATTTCATTGGCAAGTTTGTCCGCTTTCGACCAGAGAATGCGCAGGTTCGCCTCGGCCGCGATCGACATGCCCTCGAGGATCTGCTGCTCGGTCTTTGCGCCGAAGCCGCTTAACTCGCGCACCTTGTTCGATTCGCAGGCAGCTCTTAACTGTTCCAGCGTCGCAATGTTCAATTCATTGAAAAGGGCCGCCGCCTTTTTCGGGCCGAGCTTGGGAATCCGCAGCAGATCGAGCACCGTGCGCGGAACCGTTTCCAGAATTTCCTCCATCTGTTCAAGCGACCCGGTCTCGACCAGTTCCTTGCACTTTCCCGCGACGCCTTTCCCGATGCCGTCCAGCTTTGTCAGATCTTCGCCTTCTGCCAGTTTGGTGCTGACCGGCTCAGGCAGATCACGAATCACGCGGGCACCGTTGCGATAGGCGCGCAATCTGAACGCATTAGCTCCGGTGAATTCAAGCAGGTCAGCCAGTTGATCAAGCGTGGCGGCTATTTTTTCATTGTCCATCGAGTTGATTGTAGCGAGGACCTTGAACGTGGGATACGCTTCCAGCTTGTCTTACGGACCCGGGATGACAAGCTGGAAGAGTATCCCGCGTGAGCGCGGATATCTCGCCCGTCAAACGTCGTCGAAAAAGCTGATAAGATGAGAGAGATGAAAGGTGACAAATTGAATTTTGATTCGAAACAGCATCCCGAAACGGAAAAAGAAGTTTCCGTCCTGAGATTTGAACCCGGCGCAAGAAACGAGCAGGACGACTACGTTGCGCTGGAAGAGCCGATGGAAATTCGCGTCGTGTTTGGTCCTGATGGAAGTCGCAAAGACCGCTCGCTCGCAATCACGATGAGGACTCCCGATTTTGATTTTGAACTTGCCGCCGGCTTTTTGCTCTCTGAAGGAATCATCACTGGTCGGGACGATGTTTCGGGCTTTGAGTTTTGCGGTTCCGTTGCTGAAGGAAGACACCAGGGCAACATTGTCCGGGTCGAGCTCGCCACCGGAATCGAACTCGATATCAAGAGTTTGCAGAGGCACTTCTACACGACATCCAGTTGCGGAATTTGCGGGAAAGGCTCGATCGATGCCGTGCAGTCTCAGGGACTGGTGGCCTGCAATCGGGATTCCATGCACGTTGATTCGGAATTGATCAACCGCCTGCCAGTGCTGCTTCGTGAGAGCCAGACTGTGTTTCACAGGACCGGCGGGATTCATGCGGCAGGATTGTTTGACGGTTCCGGGACACTGCTTGTAACACGAGAAGACATCGGAAGGCACAACTCGCTTGATAAATTGATTGGTAATCAGTTGCTGGAAAACAAACTGCCGCTTGCCGAACGCATTCTGGTTCTCAGCGGTCGGACCAGTTTTGAGCTTGTTCAGAAGGCACTGGTAGCGCGAATTCCAATGGTCATTGCGGTCGGCGCTCCGTCGAGTCTGGCTGTCGATCTTGCGCAGGAATTCAGTGTCACGCTGATCGGTTTTGTGTCCGGGAACCGTTTCAATGTTTACTCGCATCCACGACGAATTGTCTAGAGACGGCAAGGTTTTTTGTACGTCCCTTCCGGTAGAAGGGACGTACTCGTATCTAAGGTCGCGTCTGACCGTGTCCATGAACGACGTACCTAAAAGTCGTCAGTTGCTCCACGCCGATCGGTCCCCTGGCATGCATCCGTCCAGTTGCAATACCGATCTCAGCTCCCATTCCGAACTCACCACCGTCGGCAAACTGGGTCGACGCGTTGTGAAGTACGATTGCGGAATCCACTTCGCGCAGGAACTTCGCTGCCGCGTTTTCGTCTCCGGCGATAATCGATTCAGTGTGTCCGGAGGAATGGTTGCGAATGTGAGTGATCGCTCCGTCCACGCCGTCAACGATCGCCACGGAGATAATCGCGTCGAGGTATTCGGTATCCCAGTCCTCATCGGTTGCTTGTTTCGCGTTTTCGATTTTGTCCCGTACGAATTCAATCACAGTCGTATCGCCGCGAACTTCGCAACCGGACTCCACGAGCGCCGCAACGATCGGAAGCAGGTGGGTTTCAATACAAGCGCAATCGATCAGCAGCGTTTCGACAGCGCCGCAGATTCCTGTCCGCCGCATTTTCGAATTCAACACTACATTCCGGGCCATTTCGAGATCCGCCGATCTATCAACGTAGACGTGGCAAATTCCTTCAAGATGAGCAAACACAGGAACGCGAGATTCGGATTGCACGCGAGCGACCAGGCTCTTGCCTCCGCGCGGCACAATCACATCGACGTTGCCGCTCAGCCCGCAGAGCATTTCTCCGACTACAGCACGATCGGTCGTCGGGACAAGTTGAATACACCCTTCGGGCAAACCGGCGTTCGTCAGTCCTTCCTGCAAGCAGCGGTGGATCTCGGTCGACGAGTAGAACGAATCGCTGCCACCGCGCAGGATCACCGCATTGCCCGACATCAACCCGAGCGCACCTGCATCGGCGGTCACATTTGGACGGCTTTCGTAGATCACACCAATCACGCCCAGCGGACAACTCACACGACTGATCCGCAATCCGTTCGGCCGCGGCCACTCTGCGATTACTTTTCCAACAGGATCCTCCAGTGAGGCAACACTCAGTATTCCGTACGCAATCGATTCGACACGCGATTCATCGAGATGTAAGCGGTCGACCATTGCGTCTGACTTGCCGGCTGCCTTGGCCGTTTCCTCGTCACGGCGATTGGCGGCCAGAATCGCATCGACATTCGATCGTATCAAATCCGCGCCGACCGTCAACGCGCGCCGTTTCAATTCTGTCTCTGTCAGCGCCAGCACATGGGACGCGGTTCGAGCGTGAACTCCGATCAGGCTCATCGTCTCGGCGATTGAACTCACGAGATCCTCTCAAAAAAACCACTGAGGACATTCGGCCCTGTTTCCGCGGCGCGCAACCGTATTCCGTCCTCAAACGTATTCAGGGTGACGCAGCGGAAGTCATAGTGTTGCATCAACGCAGTCAACGAGTCCTCATCGAAATGATGAAGGTACTCGTTCGGCAGCAGCATGCGCCAGTTGCGGAACCAGTCATCACCCAGGTTCCGCCATCGGCAATAGGGAACTGCGATGGCAATGTAGTCTGTTTTGAGATTGCCCAGAAACGACAGGTCCGGAATGTGTTCGAGTACATCGAACATCGCCACGACATCCCATTCGATTCTGAGCGAGTCGTTCCAGTTCATGAACATGACGCCGTCCGGCAGAGGATATTTGGTTATGTCACATCCGACACAGTTATCCACTCCAGTGATTTGAGCCGCCTCAATAAACGTTCCCGTACCGTAGCCGATTTCAAGTACAGAACTCGGAATCCGTTTGAGCAATCCGAGTATCCAGCCGAATCTTTGATAGCCTAGCTTGATGGTCCGGCCGCTCTTTTTTTCGTAGTACGAAATATACTCGTCGTCGTAGACAATCGGCTCAAATTCAATCTGGTGAATGACTCCGAATCCGTCAATGGAGTAGTTTTCAATCATTCGTAATTTTGGATTCGTTGTGTTGGCGCATTGGTCGCAGAGCGATCAACGCCAATTGTGTGACGTCGAATTCAAGCATTGGAAAACGTTATCCCGATTTCTGATCAGTGAACAACCAGATCGTCTCGATGAATCATCTCGGTTCGAAACCCGGCTCCAAGCAATTCCGCGATCTTCGAACTCTGCTGGCCGATGATCATTGTGGCATCCGAGACGTCGAACGCAATCAAGCCGCGCGCGAGCTCATTTCCGGACCGATCGAGTACCGCGACCGTATCGCCTCTTGAGAAGTCTCCAGCGATCGCGGTCACTCCGGCTGGAAGCAGGCTTTTTCCACCGCGTAACGCTTTGGCAGCACCTGTATCGATTGTAATCTTTCCATTCACATTGATCTGTCCAACAATCCATTTCTTTCTTGCATTGACCGGCGACTCGACGGGGTCAAACCAGGTTGCCGATCCGCCGTCGCTTAAACGACGTAACGGATTCGGGTCGCGACCGGACGCAATAACCATCGCTGCGCCGCCGGCGGTTGCAATTTTTGCCGCAGCAATTTTCGTTTTCATCCCGCCGCTGGAATAACAGGACTCCGCGTCGCCGGCCATCGCTTCGATTTCGGGAGAGATAAATTTCACGCGTTCTATCGGTTTCGCGTCTTCGCTTTCCGGCGGCCAGACAGAATAGAGTCCATCGATGTCCGAAAGCAGGAGCAGCAGATCCGCACCGATCATTGATGTGACGCGCGCCGCAAGGCGGTCGTTGTCCCCGTATCGAATCTCAGTGGTCGCGACCGTGTCGTTTTCGTTGATAACCGGAATTGAATTCCAACTTAACAAAGTTTCGATCGTGTCGCGGGCATTCAGGTAGCGGCGACGGTCTCTGGTGTCTTCGATCGTCAACAGAATCTGTGCGGCAAGCAGTCCTTCCTCGCCCAGCACTGAACCGTAGGTCCGGACCAGTTCAATCTGTCCAATCGCTGCGGCAGCCTGTGCCTTGTCCAGCGTCAAGACTCCCGTCGCCATCCGGGATGCCGTATTCGAATTCGACCCGATAGTCATTCTCCCCAGCGGGATCGCCCCGGATGAGACGACACAGACTTCGATGCCGCAGCGGCGGAGTTCGGCAATGTCACTCGCTAGAGATCTCAGCCATTGCTGCCGCACGCCTGATTCCGGATCGGCAATCAGCGCAGATCCAATTTTGACTACGATTCGTTTGTAAGAGCTAAGGTCGTGCAATGAGCTTTTGCCTGATTCAGTACGTTGACAACGATACACTGATGATGCACATTTCGGAATAATGTTATAACTTATGTCGAGCACACGGTCCTAACGCAAACGCAGTTCGATTTACCTGTTCGGGTTCTTCGTGAGCGAACCTGTGAGCGCTAGCCACCGGTCGGGTTGCGATGGACGCATTGGCGCAATACCGGCGGCTAGCCAAACCGCTCACAGAACGGCCACTAAATTCCCGGAAGAACCCTTTTCGGAACCGACAACGATGCTCAAACCTTCTGCCCAACGCGAACGTGTTCTCGAACTTCTTGAACATGAGGGAGGCGTGACCGAGCAATCGGTTCGGACCGTTCACGAGGCGACCGGCGTGCCCGAGGCCGACATCTGGGGCACCGGATTGTTTTACACGCTGATCAACAAACCGGGCCGGCGCGTGCGGATCTGTGACGGGCTGACCTGCCAGATGGCGGGCGCTGATCAGCTGGCTGCCGACCTTGAAGCTCAGGGGAAAACGTGCGAACGGGTTAGCTGTCTGGCTCAGTGTGATCGCGCACCAGCGACGCTCGATGAAGACCTTGAGCTGATTACTTACAATGGCAAAGAAACCGGAGTCACCCCGGACGATCCGGGACTGCCGATGAATCTGGCTGGAAGCGAAGACCTCGAATACACCGCCTTCGCCCGCGCTAAAGAGATGGGCGTCGATGAGGTGATCGATCAGATCGAAGCATCGGGCTTGCAAGGTCGTGGCGGGGCAGGATTTCCAGCTCATTACAAATGGCGAAGTGTTTTGCAACAAGCCGAAACCGAGCGGTACGTGATCTGCAACGCTGATGAAGGCGAACCTGGCACGTTCAAGGATCGCGAAATTATTCTCCGCCAGGCCCACAAGATGATTGAAGGCCTGGCGATTGCGGCCTGGGCGACAGGCGCGCGTGAGATTTACATCTACATTCGCGGTGAATTCACCAACGAGCGACGCATGCTTGAAAAGGCAGTCGCGCACGCCCGCGAAAAAGTCGCGCCAATCAAGATCATGATTGCGCTTGGACATGGAGCATACATTTGCGGCGAGGAAACCGCGCTCATCGAAGCCCTCGAGGGGAAACGTGGAATGCCGCGACTCAAACCGCCCTACCCGACGGAAAAGGGATTTCGCGACAAGCCGACGCTGATGCACAACGTCGAAACCGCGTGTTGCGTTCCGGCAATCGTTCATCGCGGCGGCAAGTGGTTCAAAGCAACAGGTCGCACAGAACCCGGCTCCAAGCTCTACTGCGTTTCCGGACATGTGAACAAGCCGGGCGTTTACGAGTTGCCGCTCGGTGCAAATCTGGACGAGATCGTGGAAGCAGCGGGCGGCTACGAAGGAACGCCGCTGGCGTTTTCTCCGGGCGGAGCGTCGTCCGGGTTTCTGCCGATGAAATTCCGGGACCTGCCACTCGATTATAAAAATCTTGCCGATGCAGGATCCATGCTGGGAAGCGCCGGACTGGTGGTGCTCAATGATACGACTGATATTGCCGAATCGGTCAAATGGCAGCTGGTGTTTTTCGAGCGGGAAAGCTGCGGACAATGTGCGCCGTGCCGGATTGGAACCAGGTATCTACGTCGCCAGGTCGATCAATTTATTCAGCTGGGCGACAGTGCGCCGCTGGAACACGCCGAAGATGTCGGGTGGGAAATGGAAGAAGGCTCGATTTGCGGGCTGGGAATGGTCGCGGCGAAACCGCTGGAGTCGGCACAGAAACACTTTCCCGATGCGTTTCGGGTAAAATAGAAGTACGTCCCGCCTGCCGAGCGGACGTTGCGCAGACCGTTGCGGTTTGCCGGCAGATAGTGCACCTGGCCTCACCACCTTCCATTCGGATGTAGGTGAGGCCGAACCGGCGTGCGGCGAACTCACGTCCCTTCCGGCAGAAGGGACGTACTAACAATCGGGACAACGCGATGAGCGAATTCAAACCGACGACCAAAGAAGCTTTCTCGGTTGAGATCAACGGCACGACCTATGCGGCTCGCGCAGACGAGACCGTGCTGGATGTTGCGCGTCGAAACGGAATCGACATTCCAACGCTTTGCGATGACACGCGGCTCGATCCGGCCGGCGCGTGCCGATCGTGTCTGGTCGAAGTTGAGGGCCAGCGTCGCCTCCAGCCGGGTTGTGCTTGGCGGGTTGCGGCCGATATGAAGGTCACGACCGAATCGGAAACGATCGATCGCCACCGTAAAGTTCTGCTCAGCATGTACATGGCTGATCACAAGCTGGATGAATCGGGGCTGCCGGTCGAAACCGGAAACTACAACAAGCTCCGTGCGTTATGCGAAACGATCGAGCCGCTCAAACTCGACCCCGTCGAAGCACCGCGGGCCGGTCGCGAAGACTACAACCCGTACATTGAATTCGATCCGGACCTCTGCATTCTCTGTGCGCGATGCACACGCTACTGTGACGAGGTCGAAGCGGTTAACGCGATCACTTTGTCCAACCGGGGTTCGGAAACGACGATCGCCACGGTCGCCGATCGCAGCCTGATCGATACGAGCTGCGAATTGTGCGGCGGCTGCATCGACACCTGCCCGACAGGCGCATTAATCGAGAAAAAGGCGCCGAAGCTGATGCCTCTGGAGACAACCGAAGTGCGTTCGACCTGCAACTTCTGTGGAGTCGGCTGCCAGCTGAACCTGCACGTTCACAATGATCGCGTCGTCAAAGTCAGCAGCCCTGAACCGGGCGAAACACTCAACGACGGAAACCTCTGTGTCAAAGGGCGGTTTGCGTACGACTTTATCCATCACGAAGACCGTCTGACGGAACCGTTGATTCGCGGCGCGGATGGTGAACTCCGTCCCGCCACCTGGGACGAAGCCCTGAAGGTTGCGGCCGCAGGATTGAATCGCGTCAAAGAAAAGCATGGCGCGGATTCACTAGGCTTCGTTTCTTCTTCGCGTTGCACGGTCGAAGAAAACTATCTGATGCAGAAACTCTCGCGGGCAGCCTTCGGTACGAACAATATTCATCAGTGTGCTGCGACGTGACATGCTCCCACCGTCGCCGGTCTGGTGACAATGTTCGGTGCAGGCGCGATGACGAATTCAATTGATGAAATCCGTGATTCAGAATTGATGTTTGTGATCGGCTCCAACACCACCGAAGCTCATCCGATTATTGCGATGGAAATGAAACGTGCACGCCAACGCGGTGCAAAGTTGATTGTGGCTGATCCGCGGCAGATCTGGATGGCTGAGATGGCGGACATTCATATGCAGCTGAAACCGGGCACCGATGTCTGGTTGCTTTCAGCGATGGCCCGCGTGATTGTCAATGAAGGCCTGGTTGACGAAAAATTCATCGCCGAAAAAACTGAAGGTTTCGACGCCGTCCGGAAAAAAGTCCAGGAATACACGCCTGAAGAAGCAGAAAAAGTCACGGGTGTTCCGGCCGGCGATATCCGCACAGCCGCGCGATTGTACGCGACGACGAAGAAGGCGGGAATTTATTACACACTGGGGATTACCGAGCACACTCACGGTACGGACAACGTTTATATGCTCGCAAATCTCGTCCTGATGACGGGGCATCTCGGGGTCCGATCGGCCGGGCTGAACCCTCTGCGTGGCCAGAACAATGTTCAAGGCGCGAACGACGCTGGAGCGGCTCCAATCTACTATCCGGGCTATCAACCGGTGACGGACGTTGCGGTTCGCGAGAAATTTGAAACAACCTGGGGCGTTCCGCTTTCGCCAAACAATGGATTGAATCTAAATGTGATGATGAAGAAGCTGGCGTCGGGCGAAATGAAAGGCCTGTACGTCATGGGTGAGGATATTGTGATTTCCGAACCGAATGTTTCCCGGGTTGAAGCCGGCTTGAACGAATGCGACTTTCTTGTTTGTCAGGAAATTTTCCACAACGAAACAACACGGTTTGCTGACGTCGTTTTCCCCGCCAGCTCGTTCGCAGAAAAAGACGGCGTATTCACCAACAGTGATCGCCGCGTCCAGCGGGTGCGGAAAGCGGTCGATCCGCCGGGCAACGCGCGCGAGGACTGGCGGATCCTGTGTGACATGGCACGCGCATCCGGTTACGAGATGCCCGAGTACCCCGGGCCGGCCGAAGTCTACGCGGAAATGGCGGCGGTTTCACCGAAGATGGCCGGGATTTCGCACGCCCGGCTGGAAGAGAAAATTGAAGGCATCCAGTGGCCGTGTCCCGATGAAGACCATCCGGGTACACGGACTCTGCATGTCGACGGGCCGATGATCGGAAAGGCGCAATTCATGGCCGTTGACTATCGCCCGAGTGCGGAGTTACCGGACGTTGAATTTCCGCTGGTGCTTTCCACGGGCCGAACGCTTTATCATTACAACGCCGCGACTCAAACGCGGCGTGATCCGGGTCCGGTCATGAAACAGCGACAGAACTTTATCGAAGTCCATCGCAAGGACGCCCGCAAACTGCTGGTTGAACACGGCGGGATGGTGAAAGTGATTTCGCGTCGTGGCGAGATTGAAGCGGAAGTTCGGGTCTCGCCGCGCGTTCGTCCCGGATGTATCTGGATGCCAATGCACTTTGCTGAATCGCGAGCTAACCTGCTGACCAACGATGCCGGAGACAGCGTGACTGGAACCGGCGAGTACAAAGTCTGCGCCGTTCGTGTCGAGAAAATATCGACTGGAAAATCCAACGGCCGGGACGTCGCGGACAATGTGCCGGTGAACGCTTGAATCCCTGAATCGCAATTCAATTCCGTTGATCATTGACGATTGACTATTTACGATTGGTAACTCCGTCAACACAAATCACGCAGACTTTTGACGGTCCGAATGAGTCCGTCGCCCCTTTTGCTGCTTCCCACATTATGCCCTCTCGAAAATTCCGCGTCGGCGGCGTCCCCGAACATTTCAATCTGCCGTGGCATTTGGCTGCGGAATCAGGTGCCTTTGCAGACGCAGGTATCGATCTTGAGTACTGCGATTTTCCAGGCGGTACCGGCGCCTTAACCGGCGCGCTGGCTGAAGGAGAACTCGACATCGCCCTGGTGTTGTCTGAAGGAGGCGTCGCCAACATCCTTCGCGGCGGAGAAAACAGACTTTGCAAAATTTACGTCAACTCACCGTTGATTTGGGGAATCTATGTCGCAGCCAACGACCGATCGGAAACGATGGAGCAGGCGCGTGGCGGACGCTATGCCGTCAGTCGAACGGGTTCCGGTTCGCATTTAATGGCGATTGTTGATGCGTCAGAACGAGGCTGGGATACCAACGCGTTTGAGTTTATCAAGGTTGGCGGGCTAGCCGGAGCGATTTCTGCATTGCCAGCCGGTGAAGCGGAATTGTTTCTTTGGGAACAAACGATGACCCAGCCCCACGTTGAAGATGGAACATTCAAACGGATCGACCGCCGCGCAACACGCTGGCCGTCATTCATGGCGAGTGCAACCCGGTCGGTACTCGATTCGTCAGCAGATTCGGTCCGTACGATTCTGGAACTTGCCGCTCAGTTTGCCGCCGATCTGAAACAACGCGAAGACAATGTCGAATTGATCTCAGAGCGGTACGCACTCGATCGGGAAGAAACTCGCGGCTGGCTGGACCATGTTCAATGGAGCGATTCGTTTGACCGGCCCGATAAAGCGCTGGTCGAAGTCATCAGCTATCTGGAAAAACTCGACATGGTTCCGACCGAAGGCGCCGTGCCGGACGATGTCTGGTTCAATGTTTGAGGCGGGCTTGGTTGGTCAAAGTCCTGAAGGGACGGCCCAGTTTCAGCCCCGGGAATCCTAAAACAGCTGAAACTTTGAAACCGACTGTTCGAACGCATTTTCGTAGTGCACAACTTCCGGCGGACGCGTATCGTCCGGCCAGGTGATTGCGATCACGTCGAATCGTGCACTGCACTCAGTCAGGTGGTTGAATTTGAGGTAGCCGGTCGCGGTGCGAGTGATTTTCGCCTGCTTGCGATCGTCGACTGCTTCGGCTGGAGCGCCGGCGAAATCGCTGCGACGGGTTTTTACTTCCACGAATACGATCGTTTCACCGTCGACAGCGATCAGATCGATCTCGCCGAATTTGTCCGAATATCCGCGCGCGACGATGATCAACCCTTTGCGAAGCAGGTGTCGTTCTGCTTCCCGCTCACCGCGGTCGCCGAGTGATTGCGCAGGATTAAGCCGCTCATAGGTCCTGACAAGCGCCGGCGTCAGTCGAACTTGATTGAACAGGATTCTTGCCCTGAGACCGAGTCGCAAAGATCGCGGGTTGAGAATTGACAAGCCAACGCGGTTGGAGAACCTGCTGCCGTTTCGAGACGCATTGATGACGCGCCGCGCCTGCGAAGCCTGCCCGGAAGATTCGACGTTCGGATGCAAGCAATCCTTCTGAACAGGCGTAGGTGTTTCGCGTTGTCCGTGATTGCTCATCGCAGCCGGCTGGTTTGATCGAAAAGAAGCTCGGACTAGCCACCGTCGCCGTTCGCGGGTTCTTCACCCGGCATTTCCGGTGCCGGATCAACATTGTCGATTGATGAGCCCGCGCCGCTTTCACCAACAACGGTCTCGCCGGGCGCGACATCGTCCGAAGTGTCATCGCCCACGGAGTCATCGCCCACGGAGTCATCACCATCGCCAAACTCTCCGCCACCGGACGCAGGTTGCTCGATGTCATCCGGAGCACTCTCCATGTTGAGATCATCCAGATTGAAATCAGGGGCAGAAAGGTCCGGGGCTTCAGGTCGCAGTTCGCCGGGTGCATCACCAGTTGTATAAGACTTGTACTTCTCAAACATTGCGATCAGCGTATCGTTTGTGCTTCGGGATGCTCCGCGTGCGGCAGCTTCACGAAAGAACGATTCGGGATGTTCTTCGAGTAACTGGCCGTAGTATTTTTTTGCTTGATCAAAATCGCCGGATCCCTCACAGGCATAGGCCAGCGCGAAAAGTGCTCGTTGCTCAAGCTCGTCGGTCTTTGCCGAATCGGGCGCATCAACAATTGTTTTGAAGTGTTCGATCGCCCGATTGACCTGCTTCAAGCCGGTCTCACGGTCAGTGGCCATTTTTTCCAGTCCGGTCCTTGATTCAAGATCACCCGCCATTTGTAACGCCCACATTCCGGACTTTTGCTCGGGATATAAATCGTGAACTTCGACCAGTGCATCAGGGTTTCCACTGATGGCAGCGCGAGTGCTGCTGGTGTTGAGTTCGCGCCACTGGATTTCTTCACCCTGTTGTCGCCACGCGTAGAAGTACGCCAGCGCGACAAACGCGGCAAATGCCAGAGCGCACAATAACGCGATTTGCGACGCGTACGGGGCGAGGCCGCTGAGCTTTCGTTCAGCCCACGACGCTATCTCGTTTTCGTCCAGATGTTCGATTTCGTTCTTTTTCTTCGACATGTTCGCCTAGAGTCTGATTGACTTGAATGCAATTGAGAACCTGGGCGAATTCCGATCGAGCGCCGGTCGCCGCCAAGGGGCAATTAGGCAGCATAACGTTTCTTCATTCAGCTTGCCAGCTTACTTTTCGCCATCCGGATTCTCTTCTTGCGGCAGAACCATCTGTGTTTCGTGTTCTCGAATTGCCGCTCTGGCAACACCACGTGCACCCAGCCGGATGTCAAATTGGCTCCAAAATACTCGCTCAACTTTTCCCGGTCAGATTCATCAAGCAACTCGAGAACATTCGCTTCTTCCTGTTCGATCAGGTCCGCGATTCTTTCCTGAAACTGACTCGCGATCCCGGAAAAAATCTTCGATTCTTCAATTTCCAGGCGTTCAATGGTCTCAATTTGAGTGGTTGACAACTCGAGTTTTTCTCTCATCGCCGCAAGGAAAAATGTTGGGTAGCTCCCCCTTGCTTGAAGCAGTTCCTGTTGTGCAAACAACTGATCAAGGCGACGGGATTGATAAGGTAGAAGCACTTGATCGATTTCGTTGACAACATCGCTTCTTAGTTCTGTGACTGACTCCTTCAATTCATCGCGGAAACGACAACCCACGATTCCGTACCTTGGCCCCCTGTATAACGGTCCGATGGTTTCGGAGAATGTAGCTTTCTGTTCCTCGGTCAGCAGATCAAGGATCTGGGTCCTTTGGGACTCAAGATGTTCCATTGTCTGCTCGTGAAACAACGATGTTTCCCGAGCAATGTTTTCGGTAACTGGCTGAGCAACTGCACCAACATCGGCATTCCGGGCGGGACCGAGTTGAATCGGCGAATCATCGACTTCGCGAAGAAAATATGAAAGACGTCCGTGATTACTCAGAAATTTGTAGCAGGTGTAGACCTGATCCAGAGACTCGACTTGATGCGGCAGAAGTATGTCCTGAAATTTGTTGAACCTTTCCATCCACAATTCCGGTTTAAGTTCACCGATTTCCCGGTTCGTGTGATTTTCGGCCAGTTTCCGGTCTTCTGCCAGGGCAGCTTCCTGCAAATTTACAATCGCTTTCAATTGCTCGGAGGATAATTCCAATGGCTCGTAAAAAAGTGGATCAAAAAAGATTGTCAATATCGTGGCCCCATGCCTGGCCGCTTCCCTGTCAGTCAAATCAGCTTTATTTTCTGACTGAGCAAAACTTGAGTTGCCCGGGGATAGTAACGCGAATGATGTAACTAAAGCAACAGTCAAGATAAAACGACTCCTGATCATGTAATCGTTCATGATTCAATCCTAAAAGTTGAAGCAAGCACTGATAAGCAGATCCCAATGTTGTTGCATAGTAACTGTAACGGAACCTCCCGTAGGGTTGTGGATCGTCATTGGACCAGTAACGACAAGGACGTCTTGTTTGAAAAAGTATTCATATCCAATTTTTGTGCTGACTACTTGTTGGACTGCTGAGTCCTCGACCCAAACCCCTGCGCAAACAGGTTTGTTGAGCTGAAACAAAGAGTCAGAAAAAGTACCGCACAAACAGCAATGTTCAATTTCATCATTATTCCCTGTTTTGATAAAAAGACCAGAAGCTAGAGCGGTGACCGTATCATTGTTTTCATAAATGTCAACTTTTTTGAGAATTTATTTTGATGTCCGGACTTAACGCTCCACAACATGATGCGGTCAACACGCTGTCCGGTCCGACGCTCGTACTTGCCGGGGCAGGTACGGGGAAAACGCGGGTCATCACATTCCGGATTGCCAAACTGATCGAAAAGGGAATCTCACCCGGTAGAATTCTCGGCGTGACCTTCACAAACAAGGCCGCCAAAGAAATGCAGCAGCGAGTCACGGCGCTGCTCAAACCGAAGCCGGGAAAAAAACGGGCTGCAAAACGCGGCGGCAAGTCAGCCGGATCGAAACCGTGGGAAAAATCCTGGTCGAAGCCAAAAGAGACCGATGAAAACCGGCCACGGATCTCAACCTTCCACTCCTTGTGCGTTCGCATCCTTCGCCGTCATGCCGAACAACTCGGCTATCCGAAGCGGTTTGTCATCTACAACCGGGGCGATCAGGAAGCGCTCGCTCGGACTGTGCTGCGCGAAATCAACGTACCGGATAACCTGATGGCACCTTCGCAGCTGCTGTTCTGGATCAGTCGCTGGAAGTGCAAGTCAATGAACCCGGGCCAGGCGGTGCTGGACGGAGACAGCGATCAACAGCACCTGGCAGCTGTCGGCTATCAAAGATATCAGCGACAGTTGAAACTTTCGGGTGCCGTCGATTTCGACGATCTGTTGCTGCTGACGGAGCAGCTTTTCTCAGAAGACCAGGAAATTCGAGAACAGGAAGCCGGACGTTTCGATCATTTGCTGATCGATGAATATCAGGACACCAACAGCAGCCAGTACCGGATCGTTCGAGCGCTCGCGGCAGGACACGGTAACCTGTTTGTGGTTGGTGACGACGACCAATCGATTTATGGCTGGCGCGGTGCAGAAGTCGAACACATTCTCGGTTTCAAAGACGACTGGCCTGATGCGACTGTCATCCGGCTCGAGGACAATTACCGCTCGACCGAATCAATCATCAAGTATGCCAATACGCTGATCAGTTTCAACAAGACGCGGCATGACAAGGTCTTAAAAGCAGCGCGGCCCGGCGGTCCGCTGCCAACCGTTCTGCAATTTCCCAACGAGCAGACAGAGGCTTCCGAGGTTGTGCACCTGATCAGTCGGCGACTGGAAGAACATGGGCGCGAGCCGCGTGATTTCGCGATTCTGTTTCGGACGAATGAACAGCCGCGACCGTTTGAAACTGAATTGCGAAAAGCCAAACTGCCGTATGTGCTGGTCGGAGGCCTGTCGTTTTTCGATCGCAAAGAAATAAAAGACGTCATGTCGTTTTTGCGCATGCTCGACGGGTCGCCTGACGAAGTCTCGGTGCTGCGCGTTTTGAATACGCCACCGCGTGGAATTGGAAAAAAGTCCGTCGAGAGACTGCTTGAGCATTCCATCAAACAGAAGCATTCGCTGTGGGACGTGATCACCGGCGATGCGCCACGTCCGGCCCTTCCAACTGAATCGATTCGCGGAATGGACTGTTTGTCCGCGATCGTTCATGATGTCCGCGAGATCGGTCAAGCCCAATCGCTGGTTGATTCGACACGCAATCTGATCGAGCGTGTGAACTACCGGCGCGAAATCGACCGGCTGTACAGCAAGCCCGAAGATCGCGATGTTCGCTGGAACGGCGTTGAAGCGATCGTCAACTCGCTGGGTGAATACGAGCAGTCGTCGGCTAATCCGCAGCTGACTGATTTTCTGGACAAGCTGTTGTTGGGAGATCAGGATACCGACAACGAAAAAGAAAAACAGCTGAAGAAAAACGCAATCGCACTCATGACGATGCACAGCGCGAAAGGGTTGGAATTTCCTGAAGTCTATATTGTCGGACTTGAGGAAGGGATTCTGCCACATCATCGTTCTCTGGCGGACAACGAAGCGGGCGTCGATGAAGAACGGCGGTTGTGTTACGTCGGTGTGACCCGTGCCGAAGAGCATCTGACGCTTTCGCTCTCGCTGACACGGCGCAAGTGGGGCAAGGCCCGCGACACAATCCCAAGTCGATTCTTGTACGAATTGATGGGCAAAACGGACCATCCGAATTATCTGGCGCGGCGCCGGCAGGTCTGAACTTCAAGACGGATGTGGCCAAAGCGGGTCGTTTGAAAATCCGTCTTGCCGGGATACAATTGACCTTATGAGTACCGCCAGAAAAATTGACTTGATATCGGTGCAAGAGTACCTTGCCGGCGAACAGGTTTCTGATGTCAAGCATGAATATGTTGGAGGAACTGTCCACGCGATGGTCGGTGCGACGATTGCGCACAATATCATTGCTACCAACGTATTAGGGGCTTTGCGAGAGCAGCTTAAGGACTCCCCTTGTCGTGAATTCAATTCGGACATGAAAGTTCGAATAAGGACTGCCAGCGGTATTCGTTTTTACTATCCGGATGCGCAGATGGTATGTCAGTCAAATCCTCAGACGGAAACGTTTCAGGACTCGCCTGTGTTAATCATTGAAGTGCTGTCCGATAGTACGCGTCGAGTAGACGAAGAGGAGAAGAAGGAAAATTACTTGACGATCCCTTCCCTATACGCCTATGTCATGCTTGAGCAGTACGCTCCCCAGGCCGTGGTCCATCGGCGAACGGCAACAGGTTTTGAGCGTCTTGCCTGTCAGCAACCCGACTCCGCGATCGACCTGCCGGAAATAGGAGTGGAACTGTCATTTGCCGAGCTCTATCGTGATGTCGTGTTCGAACAGCATTAATAGATTGTCAGCTTTTTCAATCGGCTGATTTGAGTACAATTCAGCCTGATTTGGCTGTCCGGTCCGTGATTGAATGTTGAAGATGAATCAAGCTGTTTTCGCTCGCTCGTTGTGTCATGTTGCTTATTCTGCTGTTTCTTGCGCAGCCATTTGCTTCTGCTCGATCGCGAATTCTCAGGAGGTTCCTGCGCCGGAAAAACCGAAAATCGCTGCCGCCAGCGACGAAGGGGCCGACGCGATCAACGGGTTTGTCTGGCCGAAGGACTCGCTGACGATGCAGTTGTTTGCAGCTGAGCCGATGTTAGCGAATCCTGTGGCAATCCATATCGATCCTTTGGGTCGAGTGTTTGTTTGCGAGACCTTTCGTCAGGAGGTCGGCGTTGAAGACAACCGTGAACATTCCGAGTGGCTGGACGAAGACCTCGCAGCGCAGACGGTTGCCGACCGGATCGCCTACATCAAACGGCATGAGCCGGATGCCGAAACCAGCTACACGGTTCGCGACGACCGGATTCGCTTGCTTCAGGATACCGACGGCGACGGTGCGGCTGACAAAGGATCCGTTTTCGCCGACCGGTTCAACGCGATTGAGATGGGAACGGGCGCGGGTGTATTGACTTGGAATGACAACGTCTACTACACGTGTATTCCCGACCTGTTCTTGTTGAAAGACAAGGACAATGACGGCGTCGCGGATTCCCGAAACAGTCTGCACACCGGGTATGGCGTCCGGTTTGCGTTTCGCGGACACGATATGCACGGGCTGATTGTTGGTCCGGACGGCCGGCTCTATTTCAGCATCGGAGATCGCGGCTATAACGTGCAGACGCCGACGGGAGTTCTCAAAGACCCGTCATCGGGAGCGGTGTTTCGCTGTGAAATGGACGGCTCGAACCTGGAAGTGATTGCGACGGGGTTGCGAAATCCGCAGGAGCTGGCCTTCGATGACTACGGTAATTTGTTCACAGGCGACAACAACTCGGACAGCGGTGACAGAGCACGCTGGGTCTACGTTGTGCGCGGAGGCGATTCTGGCTGGCGCATGTACTATCAATACCTGCCCGATCGCGGACCCTTCAACCAGGAAAAAATCTGGCACCCCTGTCACGATGAAACTCCGGCCTACATTATACCACCGGTCGCAAACATCACGGACGGTCCTTCCGGACTTGCGTTTTACCCGGGCACAGGAATGGCAGACTTTTTCAAGGACCGGTTTTTCCTGTGTGATTTTCGGGGGTCAGCTTCCAACAGTGGCGTTCGCACGTTCCGTTCCAAACAAAAAGGAGCGTTCTGGGAAGTCATTGACATGGATCAGACGTTCTGGAAAATGCTGGCGACCGATGTTGAGTTCGGACCGGACGGAAAGCTGTACATTGCAGACTGGGTGTTTGGCTGGGTCGGCGAAAACAAAGGGCGGATCTATACACTCGAGGACAGGTCACGCGAGGACGAACGAACGGAGGTGCAGGCGTTGCTCGCTGATTTTCCGACCTGCGATGCGCAGCAGCTTGTCACGCTGTTGAGTCATCGTGATCGGCGTGTTCGCTATCAAGCGCAGTTTGCTCTGGTTACTATCAGGAATGGTGAAGCACATTTGTTAAATGTGTTGACCGCGAAAGAAACGCTGCCGCGAATACATGCACTGTGGGGTCTCGAGCAGATTCACCGGAGGTCAGGCAGTCCGTTGGCTGGATCAATTATGGATGTTGTTCGCAACCTGCTTAACGACTCCGATCCGGAAGTTCGCGCTCAAGCCGCCGCGCTCATTGGCGATACCCGAACGTACGTGATGGAGGCGGACGTTCGCAAGTTACTAGGCGACTCCAGTCTTCGCGTTCAATATTACGCTGCGATGGCATTGTCGAAAATCGGTTCAGCCGAGTCGATCGACGCTGTTTGTGAAATGGCGGAAGCAAATGATGGTGATGATCCAATCGTCCGCCACGGCGCGATCATGGCGATCGCCGGGATGCTGGGACAGGTTGAGTCTCCCGAACTCGAACCAGCAGTAAAAAAAATCCTGAATAGGGACCAGCTGCGATCGCGGCTGGCTCTGGTGATTGCGATTCGGAAACTTCATCTGCCGCTCGCGTTGCTGGATCGGGTGAATCGGCAAAAGGCTGCCGAGGTTAGTGGGCGAATCCGGCTGGACCGATTTCTTGGTGATTCGGAATCCGCGATTGTGATGGAGTCTGTTCGGGCAATTCATGATCAGTTGATCGAGGAACAAATAACGTCGATCGCAGCGATGATTGACCCGCGCAGGGGAAGAATGGATCTTGAGTTACCAGTTGCACGTCGCGTTCTGAATGCGAATTATCGCGCGGGTACTTCCTACCATGCGAAAAACCTGGCGGCATTCGCAGCTGACGAAGAAAACGAAGTCGCCATGAGAATTCAAGCGTTACAGATGCTTGCGGCGTGGGAAAAGCCGTCTTCGCGCGACTGGCTGCTCGGCGACTGGCGCCCCCTGCCCGAGCGCGATCCGGTGCGGGCGCACGATGCGCTCAACGAATATTTTGAAACGATCGTTGCGACCGCGAAAGTCGAAGTCCGGAATGCGGCGATTGCTGCGGCAGGTAAGTTGAGCGTTAAAGCGGTTGCAGATTTTCTTGACGAGGTCGCAATCGATCCGAACGCGGATTCCAACGCCCGCTGCAATGCGCTGAAAAGTCTGGCCGAAATGAAGTACGAGCAACTACCTGAAATCACCGACAAACTCAGGCCGAATATGAGGACTCTCGATCCAAAACTAGCCGGGACACTGGTTCAGGTTGCTGCGTCATACGACGAAGCTGTCGCGCTTGAGTTGATACAGGTTGAAATGGGCGCAGGCGTGACAGCGGAAACTCGCGTGCGTTCGCAGATGTGCATTGCGACGCTGGGAGACATGAAAAGCGATTCGTCGCTTGCGCTTTTGATGAATTCTCTGGGCGCAACGCAAGAAGGGTTCATTTCACCGCTGGTTGGGTTGGACGTTGTGAACGCTGCCGAAAAACGTGCCGGTCAATCAGAGGATATTCGCGAACAACTGAACCAGCTTTACGCGTCGCTGGACGATGTAAATGACCCGACGAAAAAGTACCGTTGGGCATTACACGGCGGCGACGCGATTGCGGGTGAGAGCATCTTTCTGGGCAAAACCGAAGTCTCATGCGTGCGGTGCCATTCGGTTGACGGAACGGGAGGAGAAGTCGGTCCCAACCTCTCTGCCATTGCAATCAAGCGAGACCGTCAGTACTTGCTGGAAGCGATCATTGTTCCGAACAAGGAGATCGCCGAGGGTTTTACCGAGCAGGTGATTTTGACCGACGACGGCGAAACGCTGGTTGGAATCGTGACCGAAGAGTCGGATGAAACGATCCGGTTGATCAATGCCGAAGGTGTCGTGACGATGATCCCGGTTGATTCGGTCGAGGGTCGTCGCGCAGGCAAATCTTCGATGCCGGAAAACCTGGTCGAAAATTTGACTCAGTCGGAGATCCGGGATCTGATCGAATTTCTCGCGACTCGAACGATTGAAGAAAGTCCGGACGGAGCGCACGGCAAATAGTCTTGAGGCCGCAGCGACCAGCCGGTCATCGCAACGCAGCCTCTGTCTCTGCTAACTCGAAGATAATTAAGACAGTTATGGCGAATCACAATCCATAGGACGAATCCATGCCTGGACCAAATGCGCTGCGCCCACTTCATCCACGAACCGCTATGGTTTTGCAACACGTACAAGAGGCGATGCAACAGGAAAGCACACTTGAATCGGTTCTGGACAATCCAGTCGTTACCGGCTTTGCAACGGGAGACGAACTTTCGAGGCCGCAACGAGGCCTGGTTGCCGCCACTGTGTCTCTGATGCAAGACAAACTCATTGAACAACTTCGGTTTCAGGCTGACGATCTACGCAGGTCATTGGAAAGCGAGCGATTCATGCTTGCCGCCCTTGCGAACAATTTCGCTGCGTCCGTAAAAGCAATGTATACGATTCCATTTTTGTCTTTTGTGCGCCCTGCCGGAAACGTGGATTTACAATCGGAACCGCCAAAAAAGAAAAGCAAATGGGCGTGGCTTCTGACCTGGGGGAACATTAGCGCGGCAATGGCCATAATCGCATTTGCAGTAGCATTATTCTATACGAAAGCCTACGCAAGCTATAAAGATCGTGCGGAATCACAAGCCGAGACGATTACAGACATTAACGATCAACTTTCCAGCGTGAATGCTGAGAAAGGAACAATAGTCAGCCAGCTTGAGGCGTTACAAAAGGCAAACAAAGAAGCCAACATGGGCCTGGAGTTCAACAGTAGCTTCATCAGACTAAATCGAGAAAACAATCAATTAAAGTCCCAACTCCAACGGTACGGTGGCCGCCGAAATTCGCCATAATAAGTGGAGATCCCCCTTTTTCGTTTGAAAGCTGAATTTCCTGCGTCTCTGCGTGCGGCTCATACGTGCCGGCATCCAAATGCTTGTCGATGATCCGGTCAACCGTAACAGACAGTTGAAACCGCGAATCGACTTGGGATCGCGATCGTGGCACGTACGATGGACATTCCTGTCCGTCAGCGCACATCCGGCGTCTCGTAGAGATCAACTCTGAATTATTTCGATTGTGGCGCATTCCCATCGACATTTTCGGTCGGACAAGAATGTCCAGCCTACTGCGCCGCCGCCATTCGAACCGGTCGCTACCAGTCGCTTTCCTGTTCTTCATTTTCCGGTCCGAGCATTCCTTCAGGGTCAAACTCGCCACACGAAAACGTGACCGTTGTTCCGCTTGCGAGATAGACGACCGGCATGATCGAGAACTCTTCACGTCGATTGTTTACCAGGCGGACGTTGTAATGCGCGTGGCAATCGATCAGCCCGGGTAGAATATGTTGGTCATCGCCAAGCTCAATCCGGTTTTCAGTTTTGAATTCAGCGGCATTGCCGCCGATCTCAAGGAACCTCCCCTCGGCGACGGCGATGCAGGAATTCTCAACGAATTCGCCGGATTCGGTGTTGAAGACATACCCACCGGTGATGACAAGGTCGGCAGCTTGCCGCACTGGCGTTGTTTGGGCGGCAAGGGTTGTTGCGGCAATGCAGGCGGCCAGGCAAGCGACTGCTGAATGAAAACGAATTTTGACAAACATGAGCGTAATTTCAATCAAACGAGAAACGCGAATAGTCCGCATGAGATTGATTCTTCAGCGACTTCTAGCATTGTAGCAGTCCCACGTTGCATGCACGCAACTCAATCGCATTGACGCAAATGCACGCCGCCACTAATGTTCCCGCGAATCTGCGCAGGCTGTGCGCAGTCACATAGTCACCCGCCAGGGAAGGCAGGCGCAAATTGAACACGAAAAACGAAACATCCGCTCAAGCTCAAGGGCATCAACCGGCTGGCAATCGAGGCCGGCGAATCTTCATCACCGGTCTGAGTGCGGCCGCAATCAGCGCGAGTATTGCCTCGACGGGCTGTAATCAGATCGTGCGCCGAGGCCAGTCACCTGACAATGAAGTCGCAAAACTGGTCGAAGCCGAAGAGCAGGATAACACGAAGTATATCTCGGAAAACTGTGGACTCTGGGGTTTCAACTTTGCCGTGATCGAAGGAATCGGACTCGCCGTTGGGCTGGATGGAACCGGTAGCGAACCGGCATCCAGCGGCGCAAAAGAACATCTGGTCTCTGAACTTCAATCGCGCGGAGTTGAAGACTCGAAAAGGCTGGTTGCGAGTCAGAACACCGCGATCGTTACGATCACGGGCAAGCTTCCACCGGGAATCAAAAAGGGCGAAGCCTTCGACATCGAAGTCAAAGCGCTTAATCGGTCGGGTACGACCAGCCTGAGCGACGGCTTCCTGCTGCAAACGCGCTTGCGCCCGCTCGCTCTGCTCGGGAGGAGTATTAAGGAAGGCCATATTCTCGGCTACGGAAAAGGCGAAGTTCTTACTGCCGCGCTTTTTGAAACGCGGGATGACGAACCGAATCAGGTGCGCGGTCTTGTATTGGGCGGCGGCAAAGCTCACGAAGATCGTCCGTTCGGATTGACGTTGCGGACAGACCAGTCGGTCCGGACATCGACCAGCATCGCAGGCGCGATCAATGACCGGTTCACGGCAGTCGGGCCGGATGGACGGCACGGCGCTGCGAATCCGAAAACCGACAAACTGATTGAGCTGGAAGTGCCACAGGAATACCGGCTGAATGTCGGCCGATTCGCTCAACTTGTGAGCAATATTGCCTACGACGAAACCGTGTCGGAAAGAGTCGAACGACTGGACCTTCTCAACCAGCAACTTCTCGATTCGGGAACCGCTGAACTTGCCGCACTGAGGCTCGAAGCGTTTGGTAGCGAGGGGATTCCGGCACTGAAACGGGCGCTCAGGCATGACGACCCGGAAGTCAAGTTCTACGCTGCTCAATCTCTGGCCTATATGGGTGAAATCGACGGCGTTGACCATCTCGAATCGATGGCTGCCGGAGAGCCTGCGTTTCGCTGGCACGCACTGACGTCACTCGCATCGATGGACCATATTGCCGCGAGCGTTGCATTGTCGCGGTTGATGCATGTCGATAGTGCCGAGGCTCGCTACGGAGCGTTCAGGGCGATGACCGAACGTTCGCCCGGAGATCCGCTGGTTGCGGCTCGCTGGTTGTCGGAGAGCTTTTTCCTTGCCAGGGTTGACTCAGCCACGGTTGACCCGATCCTGCATTTCTCGCGGTCCAAACGCCCGGAAATTGTGGCGTTCGGCGATGCGACGGTCAGCAATACGTTTCTGTATGTGGAAACCGGGTTGACTGTCAAAGCGGTTGGTAACGGCCAGGTCAAGATCTCGACGTTCGGCAAGGATGGAAAGGAACAAAAAACATGCGGCAATTCGGTGACTGACATTGTTGAATCTCTCGCGTCTTTCAATTGCAAGTACTCGACGCTGTTGACGATGTTTCGCGGCGCAAAACAAAAAGGCGACTTGAACGCGCGGCTGGTTGTTAACGCGGTTCCCCGTTTGAACAACGGTGAGAATCGGGAAATCGTCGGCGACTACACGCCCGAAGAATCGACGCGGTTTGTCAGCGGAAAAGTTCCCGACATGTTTCAACCCGGAGGAACGGTCGAGCGGCAGATTCCCCGTGTTGAAAAACCGATTACAGATGTCGAAGATAAAGAGAGCGGGCGTTCCAAACGCGGGTCATCATTTGCTAAACTGACGGATTGGTTTTCCGCGAGGTAAGAAAAAGTGAGGAGAGAAGACGTTGTTGTGTCAGAGCTCTTAACCCTCCCCTCGCTTAGGCTCGACCCTCCCGGAGGGCCCGAAGAAAGGGTGCAGGACGTATTGCGCTCTCGTCGTTTAGGCTCGACCCAAATAGGCTCGACCCAAATAGGCTCGACCCAAACCGTCAAACTCAAAATGTTCCCTATCCGTAGAATCTAAATGCTCAAAGCGCTTGAAATCAGTGGCTTTAAGAGCTTTGCCGACAAAACCCGGTTTGAATTTCCGGACGGGATCACGGTCATTGTCGGCCCCAACGGCTCAGGGAAGTCCAACATTGTCGATGCCATCAAGTGGGTTCTCGGCGAACAGAGCGCGAAATCTCTGCGCGGCAAGGATATGTCGGACGTCATCTTCAAGGGTTCAACGGGGCCCGGAGCGCGGAAACCGGCCAACACCGCGACCGCAACGATCGTACTCGACAACTGCGACCGCCGGTTCCCCTATGACGCGGATGAAGTTCTCGTCGGACGCCGGGTCTATCGCAGCGGTGAAACCGAATATCTGATCAACGGCGAAACCAGCCGGTTGAAAGACGTTCGCAATCTGTTTCGCGGAACGGGCGTCGGTGCCGATGCGTACAGTTTGATTGAGCAAGGCAAAGTCGATCGCCTGCTGCAGTCCGGCGCGAAAGAGCGGCGTGCTATTTTCGAAGAGGCCGCAGGGATCAGCCGGTTCAAAGCGAAGAAGGTCGAATCCGAACGACGGCTCGCGCGGGTGACGGCCAACCTGATCCGCCTTTCGGACATTGTTTTGGAAGTCGGCAACCGGTATCGAAGCGTCAAAGCACAAGCTTCAAAAGCCGTTCGATTTAATGAATACACCGAACGTCTGCAACAGTTGCGAACATTTGTCGGCACGAAAGACTGGCGTACGTTTTCGAAAAAACTGGAAACGACCTCTGCTGATGTTGTGAAACACGGAAACGCAGCGGTGGAAGCAAAGAAGGAGATCAAGGCCCGGGAATCCGCAGCGCTTAAATTCGAAACGGAGCTGGACGAACTCACGACGAAACTACAGATCAAACAGGAGGCCGGTTCCGCCCAGCGGGAGAAGATTGCTCAAACCAAATCGCGGATGGACCTGAACGAGACCCGGCTGATCGATCTTCGCGAACGTCACGAGCAACTGTCCGCTCAACTTGAACGATCCGAACTGAGAACGGCCGAATTCAATTCGACGATCAAAAAATCGGAGGCGGATCTTGAAGCGGCCGAAATCAACTTTCGCGATTCATCGGACGAGCTGAAGCGACTGGAATCGGAACTCGGCCAGCTCGAATCGAATGTCAGCAGTTTGCGCGAACAGTCGCGTCAGAATCAGGTACAGCATTCCGAACTGATGACGCTGATCACAGAGATAGGGCGTCTGGTAAGTGCGAGCGATTCCCAGCATTCGAGTCTGGTCGAATCGAGATCGCGATATGAATCGACCGTTACACAGCTGGCAGGCGAAATTGAATCGAACCGTTCGCAGCTGGAAAATGTAAACCGGGAGCGAGCGCAACTTCAACAGGAGGCCGAATCAAAAGACACTGCGCTGGCGTCGGCACGTCAAAGTTTCGATCAATACCGCGCCTCCCTCGAAGCACATCAGACTCGCATCGCGGATCTTAAGACCGGGCATGCAGGGCTGACGGAGCGAGCACAGGTGATCGAAGAATTGGAAAAACGTCAGGAAGGAATCAACGCCGGTGCGAGGGAACTGTTGAAGCTATCGCGAACCGACCGGAGCGGGCCCGTTTCGGAAATCGTCGGACTGGTCGCTGATCTGGTTTCTGTGAACGTGCAACATGCGGCGATCGTGGACGTTGCCCTTGGCGAGGTGGCTCAATATGTGGTCGTTGATGGCGAGCGGCTGATCAGCATGCTGGCTGACGAGCAACTCCGCGTTAAAGGGCGCGTCGGACTGATTCAACTGAGCGATCCGCCAACCCTGGGAGCCGATCCTGACACAGACCTGAGTGGATCGAGCGGTGTGATTGGCCGGGCTGACAAGCTGGTTCAGGCCAAACCGGATTTCACGGCATTCGTCAACCGACTGCTGGGCGGAACCTGGGTCGTTAAAACGCTCAGCGATGCATTGCGACTGAGCGAAGCGAATGAACATCGCAAGGTCCGGTTTGTTTCTCTGGACGGCGAGGTCGTCGAAGCGGACGGAACAGTCGTGGTCGGACCGAAGTCGTCGGGCACGGGTCTGGTTTCGCGTCGTAGCGAACTTCGAGAACTGCATCGCGAAATTGCGGGACTGAGTGAAAAAATAGAAGAAGACGAATCGAAGATCGTCCAGCTAAAAAAGCAAACCGTTGATTCAGAATCCGAAGTCAATCGTTTGCTGGGCGAAAACACGGAGATGGCATCGCGTTTGTCTGAATGCAAGACCCGTTCGGCCAATCTTGAAAAGCAACTCGCGACTCTCGAAAAACAACATGGCGAATCATCGGGCGATCTGGAGGCCGCGACAGTCCGGTTGTCCGGGCTGGAACTGCAACTGACCAGCGATCGCGAAAAACTCTCACTGAATGAAACTCTGATTTCGACGCTGGCGTCTCAGATTTCGACCGGTCAGTCTTCGGCGGATCAAGCTCAACAACGTCGCGGCGAAGTCGAACGCGCGGCGACGCGGGCGAAAGTGATCTACGCGAAAAGCGAGCAGGCTTTGCAGGAGTTGGAGACGCGGCTGGCGCAATTGCGGGAGGACTACGCTGAACATCAACAGACCGCTTCGCAGGTCAAGACGCAGCTTGATGCTGACAAGAAGTCCGTTGAGGTTGCCACCCGGGAAATTGATGAGTCGCGTGATTCGCTGGCGAAACTGAATGTAGAAAAAGACGAATTGGCTGACGAGCTGACGAAACTGACTGCGAGTCGAACAGAGCTTGACTTGCAACGCCGCGAGTTAACGATCGAGATGACGGGCCGACGTGATGCATTGCGGACGATTGAGGATCAGATGCATCAGGCTGAGATGCGAGTCGAGCAGCTTACATTGCAACGTCAACAACTTGCGACTCGATTGAAAGACGACTACGACATCGACATTGCGCACGCGGAGATCAAGCTCGCCGACAAATCGTTAACGGAAGAGGAGCTTGAAAAACGCGAGGAGATCGACTACGAAATTACGGACCTGCGGAAAAAAGTCGGGCAGATTGGTGCCGTCAATATTGACGCGTTGGAAGAACTGGAGCAGATCGAGAGCCGCTATCTCGAAAAAGAGGCTCAATATGAAGATCTGATTAAAGCGAAAGAGACGCTCGAGAAGATTATTGCGAGGATCAACAACGACAGCCGTCGTCAGTTTGTGGAAACACTTGAAGCAATTCGGGTCAACTTTCAAAAACTTTTCCGTCAGACATTCGGCGGCGGTCACGCGGATCTGATGCTTGAAGAAGGGGTGGATCCCCTGGAAGCTGGAGTTGAAATCGTGGCGACTCCGCCAGGCAAGCCGGAATTCAGCAACTCTTTGCTATCAGGCGGCGAAAAAGCGTTGACGGCGGTTTCGCTGTTAATGGCGATTTTTCAGTATTCGCCGAGCCCGTATTGTGTGCTTGATGAAGTGGACGCTCCGTTTGACGAAGCGAACATTGGTCGTTTTATCGAAGTTCTGAAGAGCTTCCTGGGGATGACAAAGTTTGTAATCGTAACTCACTCGAAGAAAACGATGACTGCAGCGACGACATTGTATGGAATCACGATGCAGGAATCGGGTGTCTCGAAGCGCGTGAGCGTGAGGTTTGAAGATGTGAGCGACGACGGGCATATTTCCAGGGAAGCGATTGCACGCGACGCCGGGTAACGTGGGATACGCATCCACCTTGTCTCATTTCTTTTCGTAAACCACCGCCTCTCCTGGTGAGTGCCCATCAGGCTCTGCCGGTGGCTACTGATTCCTTTTGGGGCTTGGCCGAGTGCTTTCTGTCCGGCCTGCGACGAGCTGGAAGCGTATCCCACGTGATAGCAACTTTGTTGCAAGTGCAGGCAAATCGTCTCAACACGTGTGATTGGTTAAATGGTCGGGATTGTTCGAGCTGTTATTTGCGCTTCTAAGTGCGTATCCGGTGCGATTATCGAATGAGTCTAAAGAAACACCCCCAATATAAACGAAACTTAATTTCAGATGATCGTGTTATTCAGTCCCAACAACCGGTTACGCCGGAAGTCGGGTCGCCGCACACGGGATTCCAAGGGGGGAATCTTGTGGGCAGTGAATCCGTTTATTCAACGTGTTCGTTGCCCAGCTAATGATCGATACGACGACCCAAACGGTGTCGTGAGTTTGTCGGTTTCTCCCTGGCGATGTCATCGCTGCTTGACCAGGTAATTTAATCCGGTCGTCCGGATTCAACAGGATTGGATTTTTCCAAACCTGACGATTCACGGAATTGCCCCGGTGATTTACATAAGGTTCAGCCGATGTCGTTTATAGGCTTCATGCGTTGTTCAACGTGTGGGGCCGCAAAAGCGATTATGAGTTTATCCCGACCCAACAATCGTTACTGATGGAAGACGGACCCGGTCGACCGCAGTGATTGCCGGGGATAAACGGTTATGCAGCAGAGAGCGTTCCGATGTGCGTTTCAAAACTGTATAGCGAAAGACGATTCAAAGTGTTTATGGAGAGCCTGCGATGAAGGTGTTCACAACTGGACAGGTCGCCAAGATCTGTAAAGTGGCCCCGCGCACGGTCAGCAAATGGTTTGATTCCGGCCGCCTGAAAGGGTACCGGATTCCCGGATCACAAGACCGTCGTATCCCGCGCGAATACCTGATCAAGTTTCTAAAGGAGCATGGTATGCCCCTTGGAGACCTCGAAGACGAAGCGATGGCCAAAGTGTTGATCGTTGCTCAGGATCAGGTATTGATCGAGAATTTAAAACGGGAACTGCCGCCCGAGAGATCTTTCAAAGTAGCCGTGGCTGCCAGTGGCTTTGAAGCCGGCATCCAGGCAGAGAGTTTTCACCCTGACTGCATCATCACCGATTTCTCGATCGGTAAAGTGGAAGCGATGCAAATTTGTCAAAACCTGCGTAAGAATCCGGACTTTGCCGAAACGATTCTAATCGCACTGTTGCCGGATGATGGAAACCCGATTTCCTTCGACCGCTCAGCAATTAACGAAACGTTCAAGAAGCCTTTCGACGCCAGCTTGCTGGCCGAACGACTTCGCACGTTGATCGGCACTCGCAAGGAACTCGTCTAACCAACTGCGACTCCTGTCGCAGGAATCCTTGTCGAGACGATAACGACTCGCCGTCTTTCGCTCATCCGTTGTGTGACGACCCTCACACGACGGTTTTTTATGCGCCCAGCGAAACCGCGACGACCAGAGTCGTGGATGAGGCTACGAGGCAGTCCATCCGGCATTGCTTAACGCTCACAGGGGACTTGTAGCATCGTCCACAACGTTTTCATGCGCTTGTATTTTACCGAATCTATACCCCCGCGTTGCTAAGCGCTGGCGTTCTAGCCAGCCCGTTTTTCGCTACGTAGCCGGTAGCCCCATGATTACGCTGCCCCAAAATTGTTACGCGTCACGGCGGCTTCCCGCAGCGGCGGGGACTTGTCCATCGCTTCGAGCATGCTCAGGTCCTTTGCCGGCTGTCGAACCAGTTGTGCGTCGAGTGTTCAGGGCAAGCGAATCACTCGCCCGGCGTTCGTTTGATTTCTTGCTTTGCAAAACACAGGTGCAGCCGCCAGGATGACGGCGGCCTGTAAACCAGTGCTTTTGTAGCACTGGTTATTTGGCAACATATGATTCCGGTTTCGATTTGTCAGCTTGATCAATCGCGGTTCGTCGAACTGTGACGGAGACGGCGGTTGGGACACGACACACATCGACTCGGTGCCCTGCGCGCAGGCACGATGAATTTTGGATCTTTGGCTGGTCCATACAGACGCGGCTTCGGATCTGGCCCGCGCGTTCAGGCGTAGGAAATGCTCCCAAAGCGATTGGTCTCCGGCGGGCGTAAGATGGCTGTTTCACAGGTACAATTGCCGCTATAACGGGTCGTTTGGAAAACGTTCATTTCGGGTTATCACGGGCAGAATGCTGCGGTATATCAAATGCGGGATTTTCATCATGACTGAATTGCCTCATTTTGATCCGGATGGAAACCCGCACATCGTTGATGTTGGCGCGAAACCGATCTCGCAACGGATGGCCAGGGCCAGCTGCAGGGTGTCGATGTTGCCTGAGACGATGAAGCGGATTCGTTCCGGTGATGTAAAAAAAGGAGGTGTTGCGGCACTCGCCCGGGTTGCCGGGATCATGGCAACCAAGCGAACTGCAGACCTGATTCCGTTATGCCATCCGCTGTTAATTGACGCGGTTGCCATGGACATCGAATATGCGGACGACCGGACGATGGTGATCACGTCAGAGGTGACGGTCACGGGAAAAACCGGAGTGGAAATGGAAGCCTTGCACGCAGTGATGACAGCGGCATTGACGGTCTACGATATGTGCAAGAGCGCTGACCGATCGATGCAAATTGGACCGGCTCAACTGGAAGAAAAACGTGGCGGGAAAAGCGGTCACTACCAACGCAGCGCGAAGGAACTGAAGTGAGTCGAACCGAAGTGAACGGAATTGAAATGAGTCAAATCGTCGATCGAAAAAGCGACTCTCAGGAAACCGGACAGCCGATTGGAGATCCGCCGGGTGAACAATTCAACGGCTCACCGAAAAGGTCGGCTTCGCTGGAGGAGATTCATGCTCCGATCAAACGCGAACTGGCGGCGGTCGAGACCATCTTGACGAATGAACTTTCCGGTGACCAGCGAAATGAAACGCCATGGGTGGATGAACTACTCAAACACAGCCGGATAGTCGGCGGCAAAAGAATGCGCCCAGTATTTCTTCTGCTCTCGGGCGCGTGCTGCATGGAGAATAGCCGTTCCGGGAATGGCAGTGCGGAAACCAGAGGTTCGGAAGGCAAAAGCGCGATTGACGACCGCCATTTCAACATGGCGGCCGCGCTGGAAATGATTCACACGGCGACATTGATTCACGATGATGTGCTGGACAACGCGGAAACCCGTCGTCACCAGCCTACGGCGAATTCGCGATGGGGGAACAAGATCAGTGTGTTGCTGGGTGACTATCTGTTCACGCATGCGTTTCATATTGCCAGCCTGGCGGGATCAGCGGACGCGATGCGAGTGCTGGCCGAATCGAGCAATCGTGTGTGTGCCGGTGAAATGCGTCAAAACGGGCTGGCGGGCAACTTTGAAATGTCCGAGGCACAGTATTTGAGCGTGGTGTCGGACAAGACAGCCGAATTGTGCGCCGGAGGTTGTGCGCTGGGGGCGATGCTGTCTGGAGCCGATGATGCGACGATTCGCGGGTTCGAAGATTTCGGTCGTGACATCGGGATCGCATTTCAAATTATTGATGACGTTCTCGATCTGGTTGGGTCGCCGGATCAAGTCGGCAAGACGCTCGGCACTGACATTGCGAATCGCAAACCGACTTTGCCTGTGATTCATGCGTTGGTTGAGTTATCCGGCTCGGCGCGGGATGAACTGCTCGGGTTGCTGAACGCGGAGGAGCCTTTGGTCGAGAGGGTTGTCGAGAATCTAGATTCGACCCGATCGATTGAGTACGCCCGCACAATCGCGAACGAGCATGCCGGGAATGCGATTTCGTTTGCCCGGACGCTTGAGGAGAACGATTATTCCAGGGCGCTGATGGCGACGGCGAAGTTTGTGCTCGCGCCGAGTCGCTGAACTGGTTCGTCGCTGAGCTGGCTGTTTTCCTCGACTCGGGATCGCTGAATACCAGGTTGTCAGCCCGGTTATTTCTTCTTGCCCGACTTCACCCTGATATCGTTGCGATCAAGGATTGGGCGGACCTCGGCGACGAAATCGTGGACGTCCTTGAACTGGCGATAGACGCTGGCAAAGCGGATGTAGGCGACATCGTCGAGGTCGACAAGTTTTTCCATGACCAGTTCGCCGATTTTCTCACTGTCCATTTCCGTCTCGCCCATGTCGTAGATTTCCTCAACAATTTCGGCGATCACTTTTTCAACCCTGTCGGTTTCGATCGGGCGTTTCCAGCAGGCGCGCTGGATGCCTTTACGGATCTTCTCGGTTGAGAACATTTCGCGTGATTCGTCTTTTTTAACGACCCGCATGTCGATTTCGGCAATCCGTTCGTACGTTGTATACCGCTTGTCACAACCAACACACATCCGGCGGCGACGAATCGAGAAACCGTCGTCGCTGCTGCGGGAGTCAACAACCTTGTCGTTGTCGGTCTGGCAAAATGGACACTTCATTCATTAATCCGAAAATTGAACACGCAGGACAGTGGACCTTTGCCGTGTTTCACTGTGGTTTGAGCCATGAAAATACGCTGTATTATTAACGCCCGCTCAAGTCGCCCCGGACACATCCGGTAGGCAACTCGCTTGACTATCGTAATTTGCAAATCAATATAGCTCAAAACTGCCGACAGTGCCCGTTACGAAATCGTTGGTCCACAATAGGATTCCGGACTCACGGCCGGTCGCTGTGGAGAATGGTCCGGACGCTGATTCAATTTCGCTTTTTCGATAACACCTGCTATGTCAGAACTCAGACAACCCTCCGATTTGATTGACGATGCACGACGCAAGGAACGGCACGAGCGCGGTTTGCATATCGAGTCGATCTAGACACTCGATTAGGCCGCAGAATTGCAGTCGCGAAAAAGCCCGCGAAACCTGAGCCATTAAGCCCGGTCAGCGTGGCCCTCACCAAATTTTTCACCGCCGAGATCGTAATAGACGACCTGGCAGGTTTGGCAATCCTTGAGATGCGTGGTCATGTTCATCATCAAGTCAGGCGTCAATTCAGCTGTGATAAATGCCGGGAGTTTGGCCTGGACATCAACACAGGCGATCGCGTAGGGCGCTTCCGGGACTCGATCGATGTTGTTGATCACCTGGTTCCGAAGAATCACGGCACCGATAACCAGCCCGACAACACCTCCAGCCGTGATCAACGCATCTCGACGACTCGGATTGGCTGGTTGTTTGTGACGGCAACGGGAAATTACTCCAGGATTGCAGGATTTCCAGCCCGATTCCTTATCGTATTCAGGTTTTTGTTGATTCATGATTCAAATTTCGTTTGGAAGGTTAACGAAGACGTGGCTGAGGAAGCGAGTGCCGCATTGGAGTGTAGTCTAATTCCAGTTCTTGATCGGCGCCGAAATCGAGCTTCTTCTAGTTGAGTTATACGATTCACGTTGCAGGGGGTTTCTGTAGTTTCATGTTGTTTGTTCTGTCATCTGGCTTACATTTGAACCAGACAACCAGCAGCCCTCGCCACAGGTTCATGCCGAGTGGCGGTCAAATCGGGCGGTTGAAACGCGTCTCGATCGCCTTGCTTCGCCTCGTCGCGGCAAGGCCGGGCATTAGGTGCCGACCCGGGCAACGCGGTTTTTTTCGGGAGCGGATCTTGTGCGGTTGGTTGCGAGCGGGTCAGACAGTTTTGGGGGCTGCTCATTGACATCGGCGGCGAGGTTTGCCGGCGCGAGGATGCCGATACGGCGACGCGCAATCTTAATCATGCCCTCGCTTTGAAGTTGACCGAGAACGACGGTCACGGTCTCCCGGGTGCTGCCGATAATGCTCGCCATTTCCTGATGTGAAAGCCGGATATTGAGTTCAATTCCGGCCCCTGATGCCTGTCCGTATTTTTCTGCAAGTTCAAGAAGCAGATGTACGACACGTTCCCGGTTGGAGCGGAACAGCAAATTCCGTAACCGGCGCTCGATTCTCTGGCGTCGCATACCGATCAGCTTGGTCACACCGATGACCACCTGCGGATATTTCTGAATCACGGCAAGAATCGCTCGTTGTGGAATCAGAACCAGTGTTGTCACTTCGGACGCTTCCGCGTATTCACCACGTTTTTTGTTATCGACAATCGCGAGTTCGCCAAAGACTTCGCCGGCATCGATAAAATTAAGAATTGACTGCTTGCCTTCGGGCGTCATGTGACAAATCTTGACGCGGCCTTCGGCAACAAGCAAGAGTCCATCAGCCTCCTGAGAGGGTAGATAGACCGGTTCGCCCCGTTTCATTTTCCGCATCGTCGACTGTTGTTCCAGCCAACGCATGTCGTCGGCCGTCATTTGTTCAAAGAGTTTGCAATTTTTTATGAACCAGAATGAGTCTGACATCGTGTTTCCGCCTCTTTCTTTCCCCTGTCCGAATTCCTGAGCCGAGTTCCGTATATGGTTCAGTTGTAGCTGAACCGGTTCCCGCACACTTCCGTGATTCAATCACGCGCTCCGCCGCCAAATCGATACGGTGCCTCAATCCGGATTGTCCAGCGCAAGTACATAGATCGACCAAGTACATAGAACGACGGGCATCACAGGAAATTCTACCCACAATTGGCTACGAGTGCAGCGTTGATCTTCTGAATTCAAAGCATCCAGACAAGGCCGACTGCACAAGTGTTGAAAACCTAACAGAATCGTTTACGTAACGGTGAGACGGCCGCATTTGAGTTCTCTTACGAGCAAATTGGCAATTATTCGGCAAATTTTCGTGATTGCTGTGCGCAGCATTGATCGGAGAGGCAAGAAATTTCACTTAGCGCCCGCCGCGACCACGGCCACCCAATCCACCCCCGCCGCCACGACCGCCACCCTGACCGCCACGACCACCACCTTGCTGGCGCATCTGCTGCTGGAACTGGCGTCGAATTTGGTTGATCTGCTGCTCGTTCATTCCACCCGGATTGATTTCAACTTCCTCACCGGCTTCTCCGTTTCCTTCACCGGCGTTTCCAAGGGTTTCAGTTGATTCGTCACCGGAATAAACAAGTTTCGCACCGACAATCGTCTTCAACTGTTTCGCGAGCGCGTCTCCGTTGATCGGGACTTCAATTGGCATCCGTTCGACGTATTGCGGAGGCTCCGGCTGATCAAGCGTCTTAACGATACTTTCGATGGCGAGAAAAATGTGGTGCGGGCCGGTAACGATCAGGTTGCCAGTGAACGGATCAACTCCCAGGACCGCTTTCGGCATCTCCATCGTCGGCGCTGGGCCACCGCCTCCACCCTCGACCTGGGACGCAATCATTTGTTCAACCATGCTTTGGATGTTTGCCTCGTCCTGCTCTCCGCCTTCACCGCCGGCGCCGACGATGTATTCCGGGAGTGCGCCGAAATTTTTCCTTGTAAGTCTGTCGGGTCCCGATGGATGACTGGAACCATATAGACGTCAATCATCCTGATAGTCTGAGGAGGCACCTTGATATCAAAGGTCTGCACAAGTTGAGTGATCGTGGCGATATCCTTATTGGTTGCACCGGTGACGATGATCCAGTTCAAGTCCGCCTCCACTGCGATATCGACATTGAGCCCTTCAAATTTCATCGATCCACTGCCGGATGCACTGCTGGTACTACCGCCGCCGAGCAGTCCGCCGAGCAGGTCACCGCCCATTCCGCCCATTGCATTGGAAGCAATGTTGGACATCATATCGCCCATTCCGCCGGTTCCGGTCAATCCGCCGCCTCCGGATGAGAGTCCGAAGAGTTCATCGATTCGCAGTTTGATGATGGCTGCCTGACGATTGACGATTGGCAGAATTTTAATCTGGTTGGAAGGAGAAGGCTTCGTTTTTTTCAGCCGGTTGCGTACCAGCCGTTCCATTGAATCGAGGGCATCCAGATCGCCCGACGAAATTTCCATTCCGACTGGAGTCCAACGGACAATGACGGGCTCGCCGGGAACGTGATTTTCCCGGGCCGCAATGTCGTCGGGAACCGGTACGTTCAAGTCTCGCGCCGCTTTGTCCTCTGATGTGTCGCCCGCTTGAGGCTCGTTGCCCGATCCCGGCTGTTGTTCCTGCTGGACCGGTTGGAGACGGGATACAAGCGATGTTGCCGGCGAAACCGGTTTCCCTGTCGTCCGTCGATAGCGTCACCTCGTTCGACTGGATCCGGGCGAATTTCGCCGGGCCGTTGTCGAGACTTTCATTCTGCCTATCGGTTTCGTTTGCACGGTCCTCTGAATCGTCAACGGAGTCCAGTCCATATTGTTTCCGGTAGTGATCGAGAACTTCCTCGTTCGTCATCTCACGGGGGTTTGGATTGCCGAGTTCGGCTGGCGGTCTCATTAAAGTCCCAGTTGCCGGCACTTTCGCCAGCGGCGAGATCGGCAAGCGATTTTTCTGCCAGAACGTGGTCGGCTTCCGCGCCGCAGAGCACGATGGTGCCGGATTCAGCGTCCTGTTCCAGATTGACATCCCGCCCCTGCATCACTGATTGCAACACCTGCATCGTCAGTTCCGGAGTTTCGTAGATGGCATACTTGCGGAGATAGACCTGCGTTTTTTGGCCGTCTTCGATTGCGACATCGGAATCGACATCGACCTGGCCGGCGATGCCCAGAAACGTCTCGTATTTCTCGTCCGTCGCGTTAATGAACAGCCGGTCACCGAGTGGTTCGACGGTGATCTTGAACTGCTGGTCCTCGTCCTCGTTGTATTCGTTGAGCCGCATCATGTCGCGCACGATCAACAACAGCGATTCGGTGTCGACGAACTTCATCCGGTACGTGTGCATTGTTTTCGGGCGACGGGCCTTGATTCTCAGTTCGTTAATCAATCGCAGTTTGTCACCCGTTTCGTCGAGCTCAAACCGGCAGCGGAGGTATTCGAATTTCCCGCGCTGGTAGAGTTCTTCAGGCGTGACGGTTTCGATCAGATCTTCGGGGAGCGTTCCGAGTTCACGCAGGATCAGCGAATTTCGATATCGGATCAGCGTGTAGCCTTCCAGCGACAGATGCTTGTTGATCAGGTCCAGCGCCTCCATCGGCGTATATTCACTGTTGTCGGTGTACCTGAACGTTCCCGATGGAGGTTGCGCGATTGGACGTAGCGAGAAACCGGTCTCGCTTGCAAACGTTTCGATCACCTCCATCCATTCTGCATCGGCGTAGGAGAATCTGATCTTGTCCGATTCCTGAGGCGCATTCGCGGTGTTTCCGGTCATCGTTGTTGTGGCTGCGGGAGCTGGCATCAATGCTGCACTTGCCGCCGTGCCATTTGCGAACGTCTCCTCCTGCAATTCCTGAGCAGTGCTGGAACCAGCCAGGCAGAAAACGGAAAGCGATGCGATCAGCGCATGGGTCGCGAGCCGGGCTATCGGCGTGAACCTTGACATCATTGAGTGTGCCATATTGAGTTGAATCCGTGCGGTTGAAACGGGCCGCGGCAGATATTGCCGAGGCTTGTTCGATGAAGGAGCATTCGATGAAGGAGTAGATGTAGCTCTATGATAATTCGGTATTATGATTATGCCTGATAACAGCAGACCCCCGGTCAGGGTCATTGAATGGAGGTTTTGTTGCCGGATTCAATTCAGGAATAACCGGCTCCAACCGTTCAACCGGCATTATCACCTGGTGGCCGTGCCGATAGCATCACGGGTCGAGGGTTTACAGTCGGAAGGCTGCTATCGATACTGACATCGATTATCCAAAAGACTTCTTCGTTCTCCCGAATGACTTCGTCCGGAACCTCCCTATTTAACCCGGTTCCCGCTCCAAAGTTTCGTTTCGCTACAAAGGAATTGTCTTTGAAAATTCTGACCATTGAGAGTACATGTGACGAAACGGCGGCAGCGGTTATTACGGGCGATTTGGCCGTATTATCCTCGGTTGTCGCGACTCAGGATGATCTCCACGTCAGGTTTTCGGGTGTCGTTCCGGAAATCGCTGCGCGCGCACATTTACAGCGGGTTCTTCCGGTGATCGATGAGGCGCTAACCAGCGCGGAGACAACGGTCGATCAGCTGTCAGCGATTGCAGTGGCCAACACGCCCGGGCTTTCCGGTTCGCTGCTGGTTGGCGTTGCAGCGGCGAAGGCCCTTGCGCTGGGGGCTAACAAACCGTTGATCGCAATCAATCATCTTCATGCACACGTGTACGCCTGCCAGTTGGCGCGAGAGCGTTCCGTTTATCCATGCGTCGGAATGATTGTTAGCGGTGGGCACACGCATCTGTACCGTTATCAGGATCCACTTAGTCCGGAATATCTGGGCGGGACGATCGATGACGCGGCCGGCGAGGCATTTGACAAAGTTGCCGCAATGCTCGGGCTTGGTTATCCGGGCGGTCCGGCGGTTTCGAAAGCAGCCCTTGATGGCGATGCGGAGGCGTTTCGTTTTCCGCGCAGCTTCATTCGTGACCCGCGACTCGATTTCAGTTTCAGTGGACTCAAGACAGCGGTTCGGTACGCGATCGCAGGCCCCGGTAATGTGAACATTGACGGGATCGAGCTTTCTCCACAACAGATTGCAGATCTGGCGGCGAGTTTTCAGCAGGCGGTCGTCGATTGCCTGGTCGCCAAAGCGGTCGCTGCTGTTCAGCTGACAGGCGTCCGAACATTGTGCGTGGGCGGCGGCGTTGCAGCCAACCGGTTGTTTCGGTCCGAGTTGCACGATGAATGTGTGCAGCAGGGAATTGATTTACAGTTTGCTCCGTTGAAATACTGCACCGACAATGCTGTGATGGGTGCGATTGCGATCGAGCGATTCAAGGCAGGGAAGTTCGAATCGCTGGAACTGGATATCGCTCCGGGCCTGGTGCGCATGTAGTGCCAGGTGTGGGCGTCATTGATAGCTGGCCGCAGCCTAACTGCGTCGCAGCTCAATTTGCGTAACATTTGGCATCCTGCCGACGTAGAACGTGTAAGTCGACGTGGCCGTGGGTGTAACGTCTGGATCCGCCCGGGGCAAGACAACGCCTCAAACGACTCCGGTTGTAGTGATCTTATCGAATCCTGTTGGCCGTAACGCCGGTTCCGGGCACTTGTTCGGTTTCAATATTGATTCATTCGGCAATGGGGAAGAAAATAAAGGTTGTTAGCTCGCCATCCCTATGACTGACCCCGCATTGTTTTTTTCTGAATCAACAGTAGGATCGCGTACGAGAGTTCGTTCGCGATCTCATCGAAATTCTGCCTGGCGCAATTCGACGTGGGCGGAATCAACGGCACGCGTTTTCGGATGCGACTTGCGTTCGCTGGCCGCATTCCGGATTGCTCTGGGTGTCTGTGTCATCTGGGACTTGATTTTCAGATTTCCAACGATCACAGAGATGTACTCGGATCGGGGCTTTTTTACTCGTGACGCGTCATTCGAATATCAGCAACTGGTTTTTGGTGATGGCTGGCAGAACTGGAGCTGGTCTTTCTACTGGCTTTGGGGCAGTCCCGGATTTCAAGTCGCGTTGTTTGTCGTTGCCGCCGTATTTGCATTGATGCTGGCCGCCGGTTACCGAACGCGGATCGTCACAATCGCTTCGTGGGCGCTGCTTTGTTCGCTGCACGTTCGCAATCCGCTGGTCATCAGCAGCGGAGATTTCCTGCTCAAGATGATGTTGTTCTGGTCGATGTTTCTTCCGCTGGGAAAGGTCTGGTCGCTGGATGCCTGGCTAGGAAGAAAACCTGCCGGGGAACATCCGGCTGAAAATTCCGGTTCGCAATCTGACGCCGAAATGACTGATGTTGCTGCGGTAGAAGCCAATGAAGAAACTGAACCACGCGCGGAAATTGTACCGCCCGTCGACGCTGAACTTGACAGCGTTTTGCTGAAAAGCGCCGGCGAACTGAACAGCGACCCGGACAAACGTTACGTATCGGTGGCGACGGGGTGTTTGATCGTTCAGCTGTTTCTGATGTACTTTTTCTGCGGTGTTGCCAAGTGGAATCAAACCTGGTGGTACGGCGAAGCGATGCAGTATGTTTTGCATCTGGATATTTTTGTCACGGATTTCGGCAAGTCGTTGCTGGAGTTTCCTCAGTTGCTGAAGTTGACTTCCCTGGCGACTGTTCTTGCTGAAGCGTTTCTGATCTGGACGATTTTTTCTCCAGCGTACACGGACTGGTACCGCTGCTTGAATCTAATTGTGTTCTGGTGCTTTCATCTGGGAATTGCGTTGGCGATGAGCATCGGCATGTTCCCCGTGATTTGCATAATCGCCTGGCTTCCGCTGATCCCGGGGAGTTGGTGGGCGCGGCTTGGGAGTCTGATTCCAGGGAAATTAAGATTTAGGCGCTGGGGGCTGAAACCACTGAACCTTATGCGTTTCAGTCTTAAGCGTTTCAGTCTTAAGCGTTTCAGTCTTAAGCGTTTCAATCCTAAGCGTTTCAATCCTAAGCGTTTCAATCCTAAGCGTTTCAATCCTAAGCGTTTCAGTCTCAAGCGCCTAAATCTCAGACTACTCAAGCTCAAACGATTGGGCTTCGGGTTTTTTCGCGACAAAAGAGAAATGCCCGATGTTGAACCCGTAATCGAATCGGATATCACGCAAAACGAATTTGTGAATGCGCACAGCGGCAGGTTGGAGAGTTACTTGAGCAAGCCAACTCAAGTGATTTGCGGATTCGTTCTGGCCTATTGCGTACTTTGGAATTTCGCAAACATCAAACAGAGCGGATTGAATAAAGTTCTTTCGCCGGATCTGTTCAAGCCCGGCCGGATGTTGAATCTCGATCAGCACTTTCAGATGTTCGGCCATCCACCAACGACCAATCCATGGTTTGTGTACGAAGCGACACTGGCAGACGGAACGAAAGTTGATTTGTACACGTGCGAGTCAATCAATCGCGATCGGCCAGATTCCGTACTCAAGGCGATGCCGGATTTTCACTGGCGTCGACTCCACCGGAATCTGGTCAATGATCGACAGACGCTGCGTGAGCCGTTGGGCGAGTATTTTATTCGCCGGTGGAACGAAGCACACGAATCCGAACAGCACGTTGCCCGGTTCCGGCTGATTTGTTACGAAGAACCGATTGGTCCCGAATTCAATATCAACAACCGTCACAGTAAGATCTGGTACAGCTTCCGCGACGAGGAAGAAGGAGCAGGCAGCGTCTTCGATTCAATCCTTGATGGCCTGAAAGGACATGTCGAAGAAATTGGCGGGCTGGGACTCTGAGGCGAAAGAACTCCTAAACTCCCGTACGTTATCGTTGCCGCGTTCTAAAACGAGGCCTTGTAGAGTAGCCAGACCCGTTTCTTCTCAGATCGACCTCTCTGACAAAACCGCTTAGCGCCGTTCGGCTGATATCAGCCGTCGGGCGATAGCCCCGGTTTCCTTCTTTCGCGTGCGGTGCGAAATGAAACTCACTCGGCGTGAAATGAAACTCATTCCAATTGACTCAAGTTGACTTCAAACTGACGACTTGAATCGTTGTCCGGGGGGGGTACCGCAATCGCAGCCGTTACGCCCATTGCTCATCTTTTCGGCGTATCCTGACTACCCGCAGCAATACGCACAGCCGCAACCTGCGGACGTACAGGACGAAGTTTGGGGAGTCAACCAACAGAACACCGGCAACGGGTTAACAGGAGTCCTTCCGGAGCTAAGCGTCGAAGCTGAAGTCGTCCGTTCCGACCAGAATGTCGTCCGTAGCAAAAGCCGTCTCCTGCGAATCGAACTCGATCTTGTCCAGAACGCCGGAGAATGCGTCGACGAAAATGCAGATCAAGTTGTGCAGGAATACTAGCGTCCGAACTGAGTCCGGTTTTCGATCCGATAGACGCCGGGTTCCAGTTGAAGTTGTCGCTCGATCATCTTGGCGTCGGCGGCCGTCGGCGCGAAACCGTTAATGACAGCGGTCTCATTTTGAATGTCGACGCGGATGCTCTGTCCGAGTCCGCTGGTCGCAGGGATGCGGTTCAGTCGACTCTGAAACCTGGATGACATGATCGTGGTTGGCGGGCGGTTGCTGCGGAATACGGGCCGGACCCGCGCGCGAATGCCTGCTCGTTCAACGGTGAAAAAAGTCTGAGCATTGGCGGATGCAGCGCCTGTTGTTCCGCCCGTTCCGGAGAAATCCGAAGTGCCTCCGAAAGTCCCGTTTTCAGTCAGTGTTGTGTCAGCTCCGACAAAGCCAAGTCCTTCTGAACCCTCACTCAAATTTTCGGTGTTGGCTCCAACGAAGCCGCGTCGGCGAATATTCTCGCTGGTCGTAATGTCAGTAATGGCGATATCCGGAAGGTCGAACGCTTCGGGCGTTTGGGTTCCGCCGCTATCGTTGGTGGTTGGTGTCTGCGTATTGCCTGTATCCTGATTTCCAAGATCCTGCCGACATCCCCGCCGCCTTGATCGATTCCGCCTTGATTGATTCCACCTCCATCGATTCCGCCTTGAGCGAAGACGGTGCTGCTCGACAAAACTAAAATAGAGACGCCTGTGATCAGGATGGATAATCGTTTCATCAGATTTACCTCGATTGGTTTTTCGCTCGATTGAATCAAATACACTATCGGAACTCTATGCCGCTGAATCAAGAGCGCGACTGGGCGTGACGTTTGGATTGTTGCACGCTGTTCTGGAAAGGCCGATTGCGACACAATGAGTGGAATAACCGGCTTATCCGCCACAGATTTTCACTTGCGACCCGAGGGTTGCAAAATTGTCGGGGCGCGTTGAGAAGGGTGCGAAACTCGCAGAACCAGTGAGACATTCTCGTAAATTCCGCTTTTCCAGGCAGACATCGAAACCAGTTCTTTGATTTGCGGGTTTAATGAATGGCCGAGGATCAGCTGTTTTTTCGACCTGAATTACAAATACACAACTCACACGACAAAATATCACTGAGATTGAAAGGCAATTTGAAATGTTGCATTGTTTAATCGGGGAATCAAGAGACATGCACGTACAACTTGAGGACTCGCACGTTGCCAATAGGCGGAATGGGAATATTTCCCGTCGTCAGAACGGTCGTTTGGCCGGAATGCTCGCGCTGTTGTTTGCTGCCCTCGTTGTATTGCAGTCCCCTGCCCTGATCGCACAGGAGGAAGAGGATGCAAAGCCGGCGCGACCAACGACCGACGAATTGCTTCCTGAAACAACGGTCGCCTACCTGGAAATCAGGAACATCCAGGAGTTGACAGAAAAATTGCAACGGGGCTCGCTCGGCATGCTCTTGAAAAACGAAAAAATCAGCGGACTGGTCGACGAACTCTATGAGCAGGGCAACGATGCGTTTGAAGAGAACAAGCCGTTTGAAATGACGCTTGAGGACATCCGCTCGCTGCCCAATGGCGAGATCACGATCGCGGCGGTGTCACCACGACTCAAGGAAATGTGTTTCATTTTCATCTTTGAAGTCGATGATGAAAACGAATCGGTGGACGATGCAATCGAAACCATTCGTGACTTCGCGAAGGATGACGGGGCTGAATTTGATACTGAGAAAGAAGAGGATATCGAATTTCACACGATCACTGGCAACGACACAAAGATCACGTACTTTCGTCGCGACGGTTTGCTGGTCGCATCGAACAATGTTGATGAATTGAAAGATCTGCTCAGCCGCTGGAATGGAATTCCGGTGGAAAAAGTCAGACCGTTGAAGGACAACCGGAAATTCGCAACGATTATGAAGCGTTGTGAAAGCCCGCGCGGACTTCCTTCGGAGATTCGTGGTTTTATTGATCCGATTGAGTTTGCCAAAAGTGCGACGCGCGGTCAGGCAGGCGTTCAGATGGCGTTTGCGTTCCTGCCTTCACTGGGGCTTGATGGCGTCCTTGCGGCAGGTGGAAGTGTGATCCTGTTTGAAGATGACTTTGAATCGATCACTCACGGACACCTGTTACTCGCAAGTCCGCGCACAGGAATTCTGGACATGATCGCATTGAAACCCGGGAACGATGAACCGGAATCCTGGATGCCAGCGGATTCTTCACGATACATCACGACGGTCTGGGATATTCCCAAATTCATGGCCGAACTGGAAAAGCTGGTTGATATGGTTAGTGGCGGCGAAGGTACGTTTCGCAACCAACTGGAAACAAATATCAACGAGGAAATTGGAATTGACCTTGAGGCCGATGTGCTCGATGCGTTTACCGGCAGGATTACGCACGCGGCTTGGATTGAGCCGCCAGCGCGAGTCAATTCCGAAACGAACATTATCAGCTTCGAGATCAAGGATGAAGATAAGCTCCGCGAGACCCTGGACATCCTGATGGACTTTGCAGCTGAGCAAGCGGATGTCGATTCCATTTTCGACGAAAAGCAGTACGAGGGAATGGATTACTGGATCATGTCACAAGAAGTTGCTGATCGTGAAGAGAAAGAACGTGAAGAAAATCGCGAGCGGATGCGTGAATGGCGACGCGAACGGGCGGAGCAGGACGGCGGCGAGTTTGACGAAGACGCGTTTGACGAAGACGCGTTTGACGAAGACGCGTTTGACGAAGACGCGTTTGAGCAGGATTTTGACAGCAGTGGATTCCCGCTGGAAACCCGGCCGATGGATCCGGCATTTGCCATTATTGGAAACTGCTTTGTGATCGGGTCACCGGCCTACATTGAACATGTGATCGATGTCGAACTTGGCAAAGAAGCATCGTTGGCGGACGATGAAGAGTACTCGACCGTCATGCGTAAGATGACGCGTTTGCTCGACTCCGAAATGCCATCGGTTTCATGGTTCATGCGTCCGTCAGTTGCTGTTGGCAATTTGATTGAGGTGATTCAACAGCAGAAAACGATGGAGCTGTTCGACATGGACGGAGTTCGTGACAACGACTACGCGCAGGGAGTCCGAAGAGCGATGGATGAAAATCCGCTACCGGACTTCGAGGAGATTGAACACCTTTTTCCTCCGCAGGGCGGGTTTGTCACCAGCGACGATACAGGTTTTCACTTTCTGTTTTTCCAGATGAAAGTCGATGATCCGGATGAAGAGGAAGACATTTCCGCTGACGAATAGTAATTCCTTTCGGCGTTAAGTAATCGCCAGAAACTGAATCCGACGATTTCTATCCGGGGCAAGTGAGCCGGGTGTGGCGCACTTGTCCTGCTTTTTGTTGGTCGGAAAAATGCCGCGTGCAGAGTTGCAAAGGCGCAGATTTCCTAGTGAACTGCTTCGGTAGAATTGTTTGAGAACCTGCATGCCCGTGCCTTGAAGGCACGCCTTTTTCTCTTCGCCTTAGCGTCTCTGCGCGGCTTCGCCGTGTTGGATTCCATCGTTGGGCCCTGCCTTGGAACATCGTCGGGCGGTTGTTAGTATCGTTTGCATGCGGTTTTCGGTATCATTCGATGTCTTCAAAAACTGAAATTTTACGAACAAAGCGCGAATGAACATTGTGATTCTCGGCGCCGGCCGGGTCGGGTCGTCGATTGCCGAACTGCTGTGTCAGGGCGACAACAACGTTACTGTCATCGACAATCATCCTGATCGCGTTAAGCGTGCAAATGACGAGCATGACTTACGGGCGATTCTCGGAAGTGCATCGCAATCAAGCGTGCTGTTTCAAGCCGGGATTAGCAGCGCGGATATCTGCCTGGCAGTCACCGGAAACGACGAAATCAACATTATTGCCGCGAGTATGGCAAAAGCGATGGGTGCGCGGCGCTGTCTGGCCAGGGTTTACGCGCCGGTCTTTCGCGATCTGAGTACGTTCGACTACCAGCGTCATTTCAAGATCGATCGGATGTTGAGCGTCGAGCATCTTGCGGCGATGGAGCTGGCTCGGGGTATCCGCGATCCGGGGTCGGTCGTGGTCGAACAGTTTGCGCGGAGCGAATTGGAAGTTCAGGAATTTCCGGTTAAGGAAAACAGCAAGCTAATTGGCGTGCCGATTCGCGAACTCGGGATCTCGTCCAATATTCGGTTTGGAACGATCCTCCGTGAAAACAAGATGCGGATTGCCTCCGCAAACGACGAACTGGCCGCCGTCGATCGCGTTACGGTTTTTTCGCGACCCGAAGAAATGAAGAGCGTGAGACAACTGTTCGACGCAGAGCAGCGTGCACCTCAACGAGTCGTGATTGCAGGTGGAGGCGAGACCGGTCTGCATCTGGCGCGAACGCTGGAGCGGGACCGGTTCAAGGTCCTGATCATGGAAGCGGACCCGGATCGCTGTACCGAACTGGCTCGGTTGCTGGAAACGACAAAGATCATCAACGGCGATGCCAAACGTCGTGAACATCTGGAAGAAGAAAGGGTCGGTAGTGCCGACGTCTTTGTTGCCTGTACAGGAAAGGACGAAGACAATCTCGTCCTGGGCGTGGAAGCGGCCGAGCTTGGGGCGTCGCGGATCATGACCGTCATCGGCAGTCGGGACTACTTCAATCTGATTACGAAACTGGGTATCCACCTGTCCGTTTCTTCTCGTGATGTAATGGCCCGACAGGTAATGTCGTATCTCACACGAGGCAACGTCATATCGAAAACACGACTGCCTGGCGGGCTGGTGAACGTAATTGAGATCGAGGTGATTGCAGGGTCGCATGTAACCGAAACGACGCTTGCCGAAATGAATCTTCCCGAGCGTTGTCTTGTGGTCGCACTGATTCAGCAGGACTACGTGCGTATTCCCCATGCGTCGGATCGGATCGACGCCGGGGATACCGTGATTATTCTGGTCGAAGAAGACGTCGTTGATCAGGCCGTTGCTGCATTCACGGCTTGAGCGTCAGACCAGGATTGGCGGTCACCCGGTCTGTTGTCGCCCGAAAAATTGTCTGGCCAGCAAACATCTTGCCCTGCGCATTCGGATTGGATTGGCGAGTGAGATGCGAGTTGTGATGGTGCGATGACGATTGATTCATGCCGATTTTCTAAGTGAAGTTCCGTTTGGCTGATTCGCAATTCGTTTATAGAGCCGGATGTAGCAATCCGTCTGTTGAACCAGATCAAATTCCCGTTCCATCATTTGGCGGGCGGCGGCGCCCATCGTCGTGCGAACCGAGGGTGCGTCCACCATGGCACAGATGCGGCGGGCAAGTTCGGATTTGTCGCCGACCGGTGCAAGCAATCCGGTTTCTCCATCACGCACGTATTCCGGAATTCCGCCTGCATCGAAGCCGACGACCGGCGTGCCGCACGCCATGGCTTCGAGGCCGACCTGCGGCTGGTTGTCTTCGCGAGACGGGACAACCACAACATCTGCCGCCGAATAAATAAGTGCCTGACGTTCAGGTGAATCGACAAATCCCTGATGATGAACCGCCGGCAGTCCGTCAATGTTGTTCGGAATTTCACCGCCACCAAACACAAGGCACTCAATCGGAGTCCCTGAGTCGACGTGTGGCAAAGCCGCAAGCAGTTGTCCGAGTCCCTTACGTGTGTTTCGAATATCTTCCGCACCGAAACCGATCAGGCAGGCATCGGTTTCAATGCCAAGCTTGCGCCTCGCAGTCTGTTTGTCAACTGGCTGGAATGTATCGAGGTCGAATCCCAGGCGAATGACTTCGAACGTCGTACCTTCCGGAAAGACCGGGCTCTTTCTGGCCAGATCCTGTAGCCACTGGCTAGGTGTAACAATGTGTAATAGCCGGTTTTTCAAGGCGTCCTGTTTGATTCGGAATGTATGACTTGAGAGGTCACCCGGTGCGGGGTCCCGGATCTGCGGGCAACTGCCGCAGCCCGTTTCAAAACGCAGGCAGCCGCCCGAATAGTGACAGCCGCCGGTCAGCGGGTTCATGTCGTGTAGCGTCCAGACGACCGGCACAGATTCCGGAACCGAACCAAAGAACGAGGGATAGTCGGCGAAAAACGATATCCAGTGCAGGTGGATGACATCCGCCGCGTGACGGTTCCAGTCCAGCCGCGTTTGATCAGGCAGTTCTGCCATGGCAAACACTTCGCCTGATGATTCATGGTCTGCCAGGTGGCGGTTGAACTGTCTGTGGATTTCCCGTTTGCGTTTCTTGTCACGCTGATGGGGGCCCAGTTTGTACAACCACGATCGTTTCGGCGGATCGAATTCGAGCTGTTGGAATCCCGGTGCGTCCGGAAGACTCTTTTCGTTCCGGTGATAGAAGAACCGGCTCTCGACCGAACGCGAACGGAGTTGATGATGCAGCCGTGTTGCAGCCGTTGCTGCTCCACCGTATGGAAACGTGTTGAACTGGTTGACAATCATTTTGTTGTAGTGGCACAGGCTTCCAGCCTGTGATTTCGGTTCACAGGCGGGAAGCCTACGCCACCTTTTCCTACGCCGCTCGTGTTTGTTCTGTGCGTGGCGCAGCCGGCTCGATTCGTCCGGCGACTACATGACGGTCGTCACGCGTTCGGTTTTTCTCAAACTGTTCTTTGGCGAGCAGCATGTTTTCCAGCATGGCACGATGTCCCTTGCGAACAAAACAGACTCGCAGCCGTCGACGCAGCGACTCGAGTTTAGTCTGAACCGGAACGAGACCGGTAGTACTTTTCTCCCGCGCTGAAAGCGGGCGGACACACTCGGCGATGAACTGATCTTTGGGTTGCATGAATCCGTGTACCAGCGCTTTTTTGCTGGCGACTAGATCGCGGCGAATCGACCCCATCGTTGCGAATGAGATCAATCCGGTTTCGCGAACTTCACCGACCTGACTCGCTCCACGGAAAACGGCCATGTCAAACACGCCTTCGTAACGAAGTGCCGGAGAAACAATGTTGGCGAATTCCAGCGAATAGCAGGCACCACCATTGATATGCGGATCGAGAAGTAATTTCGGCTTGCGGAAGAACCGGTGTTTGTAGACTTCAGGAACATAACAACCCATCATCACCGGTTCGCCACCGGCAAACCACTCGGCATCCAGCTCATCGAGCCAGCCTGAACGGATCGGGCACATGTCAGATTCCAGCCAAAGGCTGAATCCGCGATAGTTCGAATAGTTCCCGGCAACGTAGTCCATCGCGTCCCAGTACATGGCTGTCGGACCTTCAGGGTAACCGAAAACCTGCGTCGGGCATTGAAATGAACGGGTCGGGGCGATTGACGAATAGGCGTGATAGAGTTTTTCACTGGGCGGCGTCAGCGGGCTTGCAGCCAGGAGAAAACTGTACGAACAATCCGGTTTGGAGAAGGATCGGATCTGAGTGGCGATCTGCAGGTAGCGATCAATTTCATCCTGGCAGTAGTAGGGCAGGGTAATGACGTGGTGTTTTTGCCCGGATGATTCATTCGATTCATTGGGCATGCCATGTTGTTGGAACCCTGCTCGATTTTCAGGGTTGTTGTGTTGATCAGACATATCGTTTCGGCGCGCATCGCAAATTTGCGTTCCGCCGTTTCTCCTGCGGGAAGAATGTCAGTGATTTTCCGGCGGTTTCCTGGCCCGGAAGTTGTCTCGTTCGTTATTGCAACCGCTGTAGAAGTACGCCGAGGGTTGCTGCGGGTTTGTATTTGAACTGCGGGCGCGCCGTCAATCTCAGTCCGGGAATCACGGCGCGCAACGTCGATCGTCCGGCTGCTAGCATCTGCTGTGAGTTTCGCAATGAGTGTTGCAATTGCTCAGATTACGGGCAGTGCCTAACATCCGCGCTGGAATTGCACGCATTTGGGAGTAGAGGTGATGCCTAATTTTTTCCTGATCGATCATTCGCTGGACAACGAAGGCGGACATCACGCAGCCTACACACGACTTGTCGCTGCGGCCGCAGTGGAGATGGGTTTTGAAACGACGATCGGCACCAGCATCAAGCTCAAGCCCGGCGCATTGTCGGAGACCGGGTTGACGGTGCGCCGCGCGTTTCGCCAGTCCACCTACCAGACCACCAGCCTGCTTGCCGGTTTACAGTCAATGAAACGGCGCAAGGAGGCCGACGGGGGCACGGAAAAATCCCGGCAAAAACCGGCGTCCCGAATGAAACGGATCCGTGATAGTTTTCGGAATGCGAATCGAGAATCAAAGCGACACTCGTTCATTCGCAAATTCGCCCAGGATTGCAATCGATTCTTTCAACCGTCAACGTTTTCTGATTCAGATCATGTCTTCTTTACAACCGTCTCAGAACTGGAATTGATGGGACTTGCAGCCTGGATGGCAACAGAACCGCGCACGATCCAGGCTCACTGGCACCTGCAGTTTCACTTCAGTCTGTTTGACGGCCGGACTCCTGAATATTCGATGCAGCAATCCCGGCTGCGGGATGTTCAAACCTGTTTCGACGCCGCATTGGGGCGGGTCCCTTCGCATGCCCTTCACTTTTACACAACGTCAGAAACTCTCGCCGATCAATACAACTGTTTGCGAACAGCGAGATTCGAAAATCTGACTTACCCGGTTTCGCCCGAATTTCGAATTCAGTTTTCCAAAATGGCCGATCCGAACGCGCACAAACTCTCTGAACCGGCGCGAATCATCTCATCTGGTGCGAGTTTGAATCAAGCAGGAACAGAGCAGGCAGGAACAGAGCAGGCAGGAACAGAGCAGGCAGGAACAGAGCAGGCAGGAACAGAGCAGGCAGGAACAGAGCAGGCAGAGGGTTCGAGTTCAGTTGAAAAACTGGTTGACAACCGTCGTGAGTCGGGCGATCAATGGGGCGACGAATTCTCCGGGAACGAAATTGCTGACGCTTCCGATCTCGAAGGAGTCCTTTCGTTCGACGAACCATTGAAGATCACAGTCCCCGGGGCGATACGGCGCGAGAAGGGTCAGTTGCGCGCGTTGCAGGAAGTGGTCGATCAAATCGGATGTTCGCATCTTCAGTCCGGTACAGTCCAGCTGGTGGTGCAGCGTCCGGATCGTAAATTGCGGCTCAAAGAGAAGATTGAACTTAGCTGTCCTGCGTCCGCGACAGGCCGGGAAACAGAACCGGTTGTTTACAAGACGCATCCGCTTCCGGAAAACGAATACACTCAACTGATCAGGGATTCGGATTGTGGATTGCTGCTGTACGACAATCGGACGTACTTCAGCCGCCGCGCCGGCGTGATGAGCGAATTGCTCAGCTGTGGAAAACCGGTGATTGTGCCGGCTGGAACGTGGCTGGCGGATCAGGTTCAGGAACCGTCGGCAGCATACGTTGCCGGATTGATTGCGTCAGCAGAGCGAAAACGGGAATTGGATCTCAGCGCATTGTCAGTTGACGGTCGTAACGTGCCGGCGTCCGGAGGTATCGTCTCCTTCGATACCAGCCGGTGCCCGTTCGAGTTTGAATTCCAAACGGATTCAGACGAAAACGGAGTCGCGATCCGGTTCGACTGGCACTGGCCCGATATGCACGGTTCGTATGCGCAGATCGAAGTCTTCGAGATGGCTGGAGCATCGGAGGTCGGAACATCTCGCCGGGTAATCGGACGTTCGCGACGAACCGGTGATTCGCTCGCGTATTTCCGTCTCAAATCCGAAACTGCGAGAGTCCGTGTCCGGATGAGTAACGCTTTTCACCATTCGAACATCAGTGTAAAAAACCTGAGCGTGCAGACGATTGGCTCGGATGACGCGATGCCGGTCGGGTCGGTTGGAATTGTCGCTGTCGACGATTTCGATGTCGGTGCCTGCATTGACGAATTGGTTGAGCACTACGATCATTACTCTTCCAGCGCCCGGCGTTTTGCCGGGGCCTGGCAGAACATGCATGATCCGCGCAGGACGATTGCCGGTCTGACTGGCCGCGAACGGTTTCAGTCGCAAGTCGCCTGACGCCAACAAAAGTAGTCAACGGCTCTCATCGAATAGACACCGGATCCTCATCGTGCCGCAGGGTCCTCATCGAAAATACAAAGCCTGGAATCTGAATGAATGTTCTTGCCGTTGGAGGTGCGGGATACATCGGATCGCACATGGTCCGGCTTCTTAAGCAGCGCGGTCACACTCCGTTTGTTCTTGACAATCTGAGTACCGGTTTTCGCCAGGCGGTTGAGTCAGCAACTTTGTTCGTCGGCGAAATGTCGGACCGAAAATTTGTTGAACAGGTACTGGGTGATCACAATATTGACGCCGTGATGCACTTTGCTGCCTGCGCGCTGGTGGGAGAATCGGTCGTCGAGCCGGCAAAATACTATCAGAACAATGTTGTTGCAACGCTTGCATTGCTCGAATCGATGCGGCGAACGGGTGTCAACCGGATTGTATTTTCGAGTAGTTGCGCCACGTATGGAATTCCTGCAACCGTCCCGATTTCAGAAGACGAAACCCAGGCACCGGTCAATCCGTACGGGTTTACCAAGCTGGTGATCGAGCGGGCACTGGTGGACTATGCTGCCGCCTACGGCCTCGGTTTTTCTGCGCTACGGTACTTTAATGCGGCAGGTGCGTCACCGGACGGTGATATCGGCGAAGACCATGATCCCGAATCACATTTGATTCCGATCGTGCTGCAGGTTGCGCTCGGTCAGCGCGATCAGATTTCAATTTTCGGTGCGGACTGGCCAACGCCGGACGGGACGTGCGTGAGAGACTACATTCACGTTGATGATCTGGGCGAGGCGCATCTGCTTGCGATGGAACGAATCAAGCCCGGAAAAGGGATTGAAGTGAATCTCGGGACGGGGCGCGGTCAGAGCGTTCGCGAAGTGATACGAGCATGCCGCGAAATTACAGGCCACGAAATTCCGGAATTCACCGGCCCGCGCCGGCCCGGTGATCCTCCGACGCTGGTCGCCAACGCCGCGAAAGCGAAAGAAGTGCTGGGCTGGGAACCGAATTATCAGGAAATCGAGCCGATCATCCGCACGGCCTGGAACTGGCATCAATCGCATCCGCATGGATACGATAAAACCGATAGCTAAATTAAGACCAGGAGCCGGAACCCGTTGTTGGACAGGACGAACAACTGTCGCACGAAGGCACAACGACAGAAAGAAGGGTTGGATCGTAGATTTCGATCCGTGTGCCTTCGTGACTTTGTGCGCGCTTTCCTGCAGACACGGGGATCCCGCCGTCTTGACCGGGTTTCAGGATAGGCTCTACGAACCGGTATCGGTCTTCATTTGCGGGCACGACGTTTGAATCAAACGGATTTTCTCAGCAGTGCAAATACGGCCAGCAAAATGGCCAGGCAGACCGCAAATACGATTGCGTTCTGAATCCATCGCCGTTGCGCTCTGCGTTCATCTGATAAACCGCGCAGCTGCACTTTCTCCCCTTCATGTGTCACGCTGACGACGCGGTTGTTGATCCGCTGGACACCACCGTCGGCACTCGGGATGAAGACTTCGTGCGGGCTGGTCGGATTGCGGCGAAGCGATGGACGTTGCGGATCGTCCAGCTCAAATCTTGAAGGGAGTAGGTGGTCGACATTGCGAGGAACGAACGGATCGGTTGAAGCACCTGTCGGCGGTTCGGTTGTCTCGTCCGGTTTCTGACGCGCGATGACCTGGGCAACAAGTGACGGTGTTTCAGGTAGTTCGTTGTGTTGTTTTTGTATTGTCGTCGCGGGCGGCGCCGGCTGAGATTGTGTTGGCTGAGGTTGCTGTTCGGATTGAGCGGGAGGTACGGCAGTTTGACTGTCGCCAATTTCGATGCGGTTTTTCTTTTTCGTTCTACGCTTAATTTTCGGCGATTCAGGGATTTGAACCTGGCCCGAACAGGTTGGACAAGCCACAATCTGACCGGCCCATTCCGGCGCGATTTGAAACGGACTGTTGCACAGCGGACATTGTAAAACCTGGTGACTCACGAATTTCCTACTCTCAGTGACAGAATTAATATAGCTCTGCGCCTTTGGCCTCCGAGCGCAGATTCACTATCCTCAATGTCCGGTCGTATTGAAGATCCGGTCGCCGGCGTCACCGAGTCCGGGCACGATAAAGTTGTTCTCATTCAACCGCTCATCAATCTTGCAGGTATGAATCTCAACATCGGGACACTCCTTATCCAGCCGATCGATTCCCTCAGGCGCAGATATGATCGAGAGCATCTTGATTTCCGGCACGCCCCAGTCTGCCAGTGCGTTACACGCCATGATCGCTGAACCCCCGGTCGCGAGCATCGGGTCGAGTACAAACGCGACGTCAACCGGCTTCTTATCAGGCAGCTTGCTGTAATAGCGAACCGGTTTGGCTGTTTCTTCATCACGATACAATCCGAGATGCCAGACTTCGGAATCGGGAACCAAATCCAACATGATTTCGACCATTCCGACACCGGCCCGGAGAATCGGCACCAGCCCGATTCGATGAGTCAGTTGCCGGCCGTTCATTTTCTGTATCGGCGTTTCGATCGGGATCTCTTTTGTTTCCAGATCTTCTGTTGCCGAATACGCCAGCAGCGTCGACAGGCGGTTGATCGAGTTGCGAAACAGACTGGACCGCGTATTCTTGTCGCGAAGCACCGTCAGATGACATTCGACAAGTGGATGTTGGATGACTTTGGGTTTCATATTATTGCAATTCGTAGCATCGTTGGTTGGCGCATACAACTTGATCCGGTGCATACAATCCTAGTGTGTGGACGGTAAAATCCAAAGGCTCGCTGCACAGGACTCTATTTCTAACGGGTGAGAGGTTACACCGGAAAGCCTGTCGATCCAGCGCGCATTTTGTTGCAACGTCGGTAGAATGCTGCGATGAGAAAGCAACGATGCGACGATCGTGTATCAAAGTCCGTCAACCAGGACCGGCGTAATCAGGATCGAGGCTTTGCCTCCCATGCTCTCTGTTTCTGAAACAAACCGGCTGAACAGTGCCGGAAAAAACAGCAGGATCTTGGGGTTGAACAGAGAAATTGCCAGCCCGTCCCGTGCAGCAGTGATGGCGCTGGTCGATTTGTCAGCGGTAAGCGTCAGGACGACCGCAGTAAATGCCCGGGGGCCGCCGGTCGAAATCTCAGGGCGTTCGAGAATCGTCCGGGTAATCCGGCTTCGCACTGTTCTCCGAAAATCAGAAACGGAATGACGGGAACCAGCAGGACCATGACGGGAATCAGTGTCGTGCGAAAGAGCGAGTTGAAGATGGGGGCGTTCTGAATATTCAAGGTGTTTGTTTTGCGGACACAAGATTCGAAGGAGGGTGACAAGTTTTGAAGAAGATGGAAGCCGTCTGCGGGCTGGAAGTATAGAATATGAAAATTGATTCCGGGAGCGGTGACGTAGATGGCAGTGCAACTCTTCTCGAACAACCGATGAACTTTGTTTTGCGAAACCATATGATTCACTTGAAAAGTCCTCAGGTACTCAAGCTGTTGTTGATCGTATCCGCAATTCTGGTTTCCGGATGTGGTGAAGCATCTGATTCGTCCGGCACCGCAGCCGTTATCTCGGGCAATTCGATGGTTCCTGCTTTTATCGGCGAACACATACGTTCGGTCTGCGATCACTGTGGATACACGTTTGATCGAGAGTCGGACCGGCGCGGCGCGGGCCGTTTTGTCTGCCCGAACTGTTCTGCTCAGAACAAATCCGGTGTTGATTCCTTCGTCGACGCGGATCGCGTTTTGATTGAGGAACTAAACGAAGGCGAAGCAATCGACCGCTGGGATGTCGTTGCGTTTTCGCGGCAGCGAGGGCCGGGCGAACCGTTGTCGGTTGACGGAATCGAAACGGGAGGGACGTACGACGGGATCAAACGCGTTGTCGGACTGCCGGGCGAAACGATCAGCATTTACAATGGTGACGTTATTTGCAACGCTTCCCCGGTTCCAAAAACGATCGATCGACAGCGTGAGATGCGGATCCCGGTTTATGACTCGCGATTCACGGATCCCGATCAGCCATCGCGTTGGCGAGCGGCCGGATCCGATTGGAGTCTCGTGAACTCTGGCGAAAAAAGCCCGGGCGACGGGATCGGAAAATTTGTGTCGCTCGATGAAAGTTGCGAGTCCGGCTCGCTGGAGTATTTTCATGTTCCGGGCTACTCGAGTCCTCAGATCATTCGATCCGATGGCGATTCGTCAGTCAGTAACGAAAACAGTCTCAATGGCTTGGTCGATGTGAAGGACAGTTATTCGTTCAACCAATCGCTTTCCCGTTCGCTCAACGATGTTGAGGATCTGTTTTTTGAAATTTCCGGGACCATCGAACCGGACGCTGAGATGATTGTCCGTATCCAACGACCTTGCGATGCATTGGAATTAACTTTTCCAGTTCGGGGAGAGTGGTTTGAGTTTTCCACCGGGAGCGAGACGTGCAGAACGAAACTCGATCACGCGGTACTGCCAGGAGGTAAGTTCCGGCTTGAGATTTCAACGATCGACGGTGTGCTGAAAATTTCCGATGGCGGTAAAGCAGTTTGCTCGATTCGCCTGGCTGGGAAATCTCCCCGCGATCTGCAGGCACTGGATCCTGGAACGATCCCGAATTCGTTGATTTCGATGAGTGGCAAAGGCGGCGGCTTGAAGATCGATCGCGTGCGGATCTGGCGTGACATCTACTACTTCGTTTCTCCACCTGCAGGTCCTGTTGATCCCGGTCCGCCGAAAGATTTTTTTCGAGAACTGGGTCCGGACGAGTATTTCGTGCTTGGTGACAACGTGCCGGTTTCGATTGACAGCCGGCATTTCAAGCGGCCACTAACGCGAGCCGGGATAATCGGGGTGGTTCGAAGCCTGAAAAAATAAGCATCGGGTCAGCGATTCTGCAAGCAGGGGAGTTCCAGGTCGCCCGATGTTTGTAAGCGATACAGAGTTCGCAGCAAACGAACGTTTAGAAACCGGAAAACTGCTCCCGAATCGGACGAAACCGCGAGCCATCCCGGCGAGTAAGTTCCCGTAGGAAGCCGCGCCGAAAACGCCTACAATTCAGGCCTCCGTCGCCTGAACATTCGTCGATGTACAGGTGCTCTGAATCGTTACGTATTTCTATCAACTCAGAAGACAACTCGCAGAACAATATACGATGTCAAGAAAAAGACGCAGACCGTTTCCGACAGACAATGACTACTCATCTGAACAAGCTTACGAAGGTGAACGGCGGGGCGGTTTGTTTGGCTTCTTTCGTGACCACGGCGTACGCGAAACGATCGAGTCGATCGTCATTGCAGTCGTGCTTGCATTGATGTTTCGAGCCTACGAGGCGGAAGCATTTATTATTCCGACCGGATCGATGGCACCGACACTTCAGGGGCATCATATGGATGTCGAGTGTCCGAAGTGCAATTATCGCTTTCGCACAGGTGCGAATTCGGAAAGTTCCACGACTCCGCCACAAAAACGCCGGCGCGTGAATTCAACATTTTGCCCGATCTGCCAGCATGGACTGAGTATGCAGTCGCGACATGATAAGGACCATGTGTCAAATAACGGTGACCGGATTCTGGTCAACAAGTTCGTTTACGACTTCGCGGAGCCGGAGCGGTTTGATGTGATCGTGTTCAAGAATCCGAACAACGGTAAGCAGAATTTTATTAAGCGGCTGATCGGTATGGAAAGCGAAAATCTGCTGATTGAAAGCGGTGACATTTATACGCTCGACAAGATGGACGATGGCACCTGGGGCAACAAACAGATCGTTCGAAAGCCGGCTGGTAAGGTCCAGCCGATGCTGCAACTGGTGGATGATACGGAGCATAGTGCCTCCGATTTGCGGGACGCCGGGTGGGAGTCACGCTGGAAACAGTGGAGCGACGAGCGAAGCGACGGCTGGCAGGAAAACTACTCGGACGGGCGGTCACAATACTACATTTCCGATGTGGACCGCGAACAGTGGCTGCGGTATCGGCACCTGATTCCGGATCCGGACGACTGGTCAGCGATTGAAAATGGCGAACTTCCGGCAAACCGGCAGAACGGGCAGTGGATGGGCCGGATCATCTCAGATTACTACACCTACAACCATGCGATGCTGGGAACGTCACGTGATGGAATGATCCCTGCCGGAGAACAGTCGTCGTCGTCGGCTCACTGGGTCGGCGACCTTGCCGTCGAGTGTGATGTCGATATAAAATCGGGTTCCGGCGTGTTCGCGCTGGATCTGGTTGAAGGCGGCGCACATTTTACCTGCCGGATCGATACTTCGACCGGGCAGGCAGTGATTCAATGCAATCATCCGGATGTCAGCTTTCAGGATGACGACGGGAATCAGATCGACTCGTTCACTGGATCAACGGGCGTCGAGGGAACAGGCAGCTACAAGTTGGTTTTCGCCAACGTAGACAACCAGCTGTTTCTCTGGGCGAACGACAGACTGATTGAGCTGAACTCAGGCAAATTTGTACGCACCGGACTGGCGATACCATCTTATTCACCTGAAAAGCCCGGCGATGCGGAACCGGCTGGAATTGGCGCCCAGGGGCTGGTGGTCAACATCAACCGGTTGATGATTTATCGTGACGTTTACTACTCGTCGGTCATCGGCGGAGGATCAGGATCGAATCCTGAAAACGAAACGTCGACGCCGGTTCCGACGATCCACAGGATTTTCAATGACCCGTCGCGATGGAGCACGGATGAAGGATTGAGTCATTTTCGAATGAGCAAGAACCTGCTAGAGCCGATGTTCATTCTGGAGGCGGATCAATTTCTACCGATGGGCGACAACTCGCCGCGCAGTTCGGACGGCCGGATCTGGGATGGCGAGAAGTTTTTGCCTCGCGAAATGTTGATTGGTCGAGCGATGATTACTTATTGGCCGCATACATTGAACAAACCGGTAAAGTATTTTCCAAACTTCGGACGGATGGGATTTATTCGATAGTTGTTTGTTCCCAGACAAGGCGACTGACAACTACCAGCTAACAACTCAAAAACAGGAACGCACGGATGCCGATTCTAAAAGTCGAAGGACTCGTCAAAAGCTATGGTCGTCGTCGTGTAGTTGACGGTGTTGGGCTGGAGGTCGAATCAGGCGAGGTGGTTGGCCTGCTCGGTCCAAATGGTGCCGGTAAGACAACGACCTTCAGGATGATCTGCGGACTGGTCAAGCCGGATCGCGGCAAGGTCTTTCTCGATGGCAAAGATGTTGCCCGCTGGCCGATGTATCTGCGCAGTCGTGAGGGAGGCATGGGTTATCTTCCGCAACAGTCCAGCGTCTTTGCCAAACTGAGCGCTGAAAACAATTTGCGGGGTACGATGCAGTTGCTCGGGTTCTCCCGACGACAACAGAATCAACGGCTTGAGGAACTTCTGGCCCAGTTCAAGATTGAACATATTCGCAAGACGAAGGCGGGCAAGCTCTCCGGCGGCGAGCGAAGGCGGTTGGAAATCGCAAGGTGCCTGGTCAGCAATCCGCAGATCATCATGCTTGACGAGCCATTTGCCGGGATTGATCCGGTGACGGTTCAGAACATTCAGGTTGTGATTACAGAACTCGCACGATCCGGAATTGCGATTCTGATTACCGATCATGCCGCTCGTGAGATTCTTCAGACGACGGACCGAACCTGCGTTGTCAATGAAGGCCGGATTTTGTGTAGCGGGTCTGCCGAAGAGATTACTTCGCATCCACAAGTCAAGGAAAAATATCTTGGCGAAATCGGAATGCCGGCGGCTGTGGCCGGAATGCGCGAACGTGAATTAGCCGATAGCTTATTGCCCCAACATGGCTCTGCGACGGCAACGTTGCAGGGGGCAGATTCCGAAAAGCCCCGAATCGTTTTCTCGAAACCTCGAAAAAAGTCCGGTCGAATCCGACCGCCGTTTCGATCGTCCGACCTTGACTGAGTCGCACGCGGGCCCAGCCGGGAAAAACAGGTTGCATTTGTTATCTGCGGGATCACCGGCGCAAGTCGTATTTCTTTCTTTCGTATCCGAAACATGCGGCATTGTCCGTGGTTGCTTACAATGTTGTCGGGATTCCACTCTTCAGACCGTTGCAACTTTTGACGAGATCGACATGTTTGTATTGTTCAAACGAAATAGGCGACACCTGCATACGTTCGTAAGATGCGCAGCGTCTCTCCTGCTGTTGTTGAACTTTGGCGTGACGATGGCTCAACAGGAACAGACCGTTAAGGAACAGACGGTGACGACCAGATTGTTGACGAGAAGCCGGTTGAAGTTTTTGCACGTGATCAGAAATTTATAACCGTTCGGGCGGGATCTCGTCTCAAACGCGAACTGTCTTTCGTCGCGGGTTGGATTATCTCGCGCGGTCGCAGCAGGAAGACGGGACCTGGACTGGCGATCTGGCAATTGGCGGTCTCAAGGGGTGCGTAGATCCTCAGGATCCGGGAGCGACAAACGGGGAAACCGGATAACAAATCGAACCACGAAGGGACCCGGGCCGATACATCGGTTGCCGGAGCAGTGTTGATGGGATTGCTAGGCGCGAGGAACGCCGGGGTCCCTGTTCCCGATCAACCGATTGACAAGGCGCTTGATTATTACCGGTCGATGACCAAAGAAGGTCGTACGGCGTACAGCCACGAAATGGAATGGGCGACTCCGGAAACGCGGTCAGCGATCGCGGCACTTGTGTTTTCAATTGGCAAGCGGACAGATTGGGCGGAGTACAAAAAGATCCACGAATTCCTGGTGGATGATCTGATTTTTCACCGCCTAATATTCAAGGACGCTGAAGATCGGGTAATTCAGACGATCGGCACCGTTGAGAAACTTCAGCTCGATCAGGAATGCGCAGCCGACGATCGTTGCTTCGCATTGATCGATCATTTGACAACATGCTTCGACCGTGCCTCCGGTGGCAAGCAGGTCATCGACAACGAGAACCCGTTGACCTTTATCGATCCCGTCGATATGCATCTCCAGCGTGTCGGTTCCGTATTCCAACTCGTAGCTGTACGAGCGTTTCTTGTACGGCAGTTTGCCCGGCTTTCGAATCGGGACCATTCCGACGCCCAGCTTCAAGGCCAGCGGTGCTGCAAACAAAAAGCCCCGAGCTTCGGCAGCAGCGATCACATCAATTTTCTCGTCAGCGAACCGCGCGGCCATGGCGTCAATTGACTGTTCGAACGCTCCCGGGTTCAGAAGCAGCGGCGTGATGTCTTTAAAGACAATTCCGGGTTTAGGAAAGTCCGGGATGTCGCGAATAAATTCCTGAAGATCGGCCGATGATTTTGTGTCTGACGACATTCGGGCTCCGGAAGGATGAGTTGAAGATTGAAACGGCAAGTGCATCGTTTCAGCGGACTGTTCGGATCGGAAATTAGCCGTTTTGGCGATAGCCACGGTTTTCAAGCCACTGAATCTAGCCGGGTTGCCGGCGATTGGACATTGGCAAAGCAACGAACAACTCAAAGATTAAAGTCGGACGTCGGTTCACGATGAGAATACCGGACGATTTTCCAGCTGCCGTCCGGAAATTTTTTCCAATGAAGTGTCACTGCCCGACGTCCCCAGCCTTCGCCAATAGCGGCAGCCGTACCACTGCCGGTTGCAACGAAATCGCTCACCGCCGATGGCGGGGACGATGAATCATCGACTTCCAGTTCGTTGATGCTGTAGATGTTGCAGCTCTTGAATACAGATTTCGGCATTTCCTGTTGAGCTGCTCTATAGGCCTCGGAATTGGGATCGATATGACGAAGAATGTCGTCATGCCGGTTGTTGGCGACGTAGCCCGCAAGGTCATAGAGCGTGCTTTCAATCTCTTCGCGATCCGTGATGATCGCTCGCTCGGCAATGACAACTCCGATCGTCAACAGAATCGCCAGCACAGCCAGAATGGAGAGGATACGTTCTTTCGCCATGTACCCGAAACAACCAAGGGCCAGCGCGACGAGCAGTCCGGTCATCACGGCGTAGGTTGGATCTTCAGTTAGCCAGTACATGAGGAGTTTTTGGTTGTTAGTTCCTGGTTGGAACGCATATTCGCTTGCGCGTCCGTTAATTATTCACTTTATTCTGCCGTTGCCATCGCCGGACGTTTTTTCGCAAACAGCGGCCCTGCGTAGACCGCGTTGTCGCCGAGAAGTTCCTCGATTCGGAGCAGCTGGTTGTATTTTGCCATCCGGTCGCTGCGTGAAGCGGAGCCGGTTTTGATCTGGCCGGTGTTGAGCCCGACCGCCAGGTCGGCGATCGTCGAATCCCCGGTTTCGCCGCTGCGGTGGCTGCTGATGCTCGTATATCCGTTGCGGTGAGCCAGGTGAATTGCCTTGACGGTTTCCGTTAGCGTTCCGATCTGGTTGACTTTGATCAGGATGCTGTTGGCAATTCCCTCGTCGATTCCACGCTGGAGGCGGGTCGTATTGGTGACAAACAAATCGTCACCCACCAGCTGAACGTCGCTGCCGATCCGGTCGGTCAGCATTTTCCAGGCATCCCAGTCGTCTTCACTGCAGCCGTCTTCGATCGAGCAGATTGGATAGCGGTCGGCCCAGTCGGCAAGGAAATCGACCATGCCTCCGGAGTCCAGTTCCTTGCCGTCGATTTTGTACACGCCTTTTCCCGAATCATAAAACTCGGTTGCGGCAACATCCAGCGCGATTTGAACTTGCTCGCCGGCGTGGTAGCCCGACTTTTCGATCGCCACCATGATCAAATCAAGCGCTTCGGCGTTGCTGCCGAGGTCGGGTGCGAATCCGCCTTCGTCGCCGACGGATGTGTTGAGTCCCTTTTCGCTGAGTACTTTCTTCAAGTGGTGAAAGATTTCGGTCCCACAGCGCAATGCATCGCTGAATCGGTCGAACCCGAGGGGCATCACCATAAACTCCTGAACATCAACCGAGTTGTCAGCGTGCTCGCCTCCGTTGACGATGTTCATCATCGGCGCGGGAAGGAGTACCGCCGACGTTCCACCGAGATAGCGGTAGAGCGGTTGAGTCGTAAAATCAGCGCCGGCTTTTGCACATGCGAGAGAGACTCCTAACAGCGCGTTGGCACCGAGGTTCTTTTTGTTCTCGGTGCCGTCGAGATCAATCATCGTCTGATCGACCAGCGACTGAGACGTGCCTGGCAGACCGATAAGGGCTTCTGCAAGAGGACCGTTGATATTCTTGATTGCTTTTGAAACGCCCTTGCCCATGAATCTGGATTTGTCACCATCGCGCAGTTCCCAGGCCTCATGAGCGCCCGTACTTGCTCCGCTTGGTACGGCCGCGCGACCGAACGAACCATCGGCAAACGTGACGTCAACTTCGACTGTTGGATTGCCCCGGGAGTCCAGAATCTGACGGCCGTGAATGTGTGCAATGCTGTTCATTTTGAGTCCTCGACATATCGGTTGTACCGTGTGAAAGCCGGCGTTTTTTGGTGCTGGTTAGGCCCGGGTCTCAATCCTCGATGGCCATTGTCGCGGCTCATTGTCGCCAATCGGTGTCCACGGGAAAAGGGCCGAAAAGGGAACGTGTGGAAGGAACACACAAATTGCTCAACGCTCTAAGGCAATTGTATCGCCGGCTTGAAGATCGGCTATCTCATTCGCGATTGGCGGGATAGGATACACACGCGGACGTTGCGGGCAGATGATCCTGCATGAAACTCCTGCGTGCAGTTGGCTACGGAATGTTGAGCGGAATAATGTTTACCGGTTTGGTCGAAGAAGTTGGAACAGTTATCGAGACAGTCAGCGATGGAGATGCGTCCGAGCTGAAAATTGACTGTCCCGTCGTTCATGAGGGAGCGGCAATTGGAGACAGTATCGCGATCAACGGTTGTTGTCTGACCGTCGTCGGAATTAACGGCACTGCGCTGTCGTTTCAGGCTGGCAGCGAAACACTCTCACGGACCAATATTGGCGAATTGGATGCAGAAAGCCGGGTCAATCTTGAGCGTTCGGTCGTTGTCGGTTCGCGAATGGGCGGGCATTTCGTGACAGGCCATATTGATGCAGTTGCGATGATCGACGAACGCGTTGACCACGGGGACTGGTCGGATATCTGGTTCCGCGTGCCTGCTGACTTTACACGGCAGATGGCGTCCAAGGGCTCGGTGGCTGTTGATGGAATCAGTTTGACGCTGGTCAATGTTGATGCAGACCGTTTCAGCATCCAGGCGATTCCGCATACCCTGGACATTACGACGCTGGGCCCGTGCCAGGTTGGTGAACGTGTAAATATCGAAACGGATCTACTGGCAAAGTATGTCGAAAAACAACTGAAGTCTTGAGCAGAGAATCATAAAGGGAAATCAGAAACTAGATGGCAAAGCAATCACGACAAACGGTCTCTTACCTGCGACGGAGGTTTGAAGAGGTCGGGTTGAATCCGAACAAGCGGCACGGGCAGAACTTTCTAATCGATCTTAATTTGATCAAGATGATTGCTGACGGGGCAAAGTTGACCGAGCAGGATGTGGTACTGGAAATCGGCACGGGGATGGGTTCGCTGACCGCAATCATGGCGAATCAGGCAGCACAGGTTGTCACGGTTGAAATCGATCAGCATCTTTATCAACTGGCCCGGGAAGAACTGGAGGGACTGGATAATATCGAGTTCCTGCATCAGGACTGTTTGAAAAACAAAAACCGGTTTGCACCGGAGGTTGTCGACGCTGTTCAGCGACATCTTGCAACTGGCGACGATCGCGTATTCAAGCTTGCGGCCAACCTGCCGTACAATGTCGCGACGCCCATCCTGACGAATCTACTTCGCAGTGAAATCGTCCCGGCATCAATGACGGTGACAATTCAGAAAGAACTTGCTGATCGGATTGTCGCCGGACCGGGCTCCAAAGATTACGGTGCTTTGAGCATTTGGATGCAAAGCCTGTGTAACTCGACCATTCTGAGAATCATGTCACCGAAGGTGTTCTGGCCGCGACCGAAAGTTGAATCCGCAATTATTCACATCGAGCATCGTCCGGAAAAACGTGCGTTGATTCCTGATCTTGATTTCTTCCACGCTTTTGTTCGCGCGATGTTTTTTCATCGAAGGAAGTTCATGCGCAGTGTTGCGGTAGCGGCATTCAAAGGGCAACTTGAGAAATCGGACGTCGATGACGTGTTGAATTCGATGGGCTTTGGCCCGGATGCAAGAACCGAACAATTGACGGTCGAACGAATTCAGGAAATGGCGAGGCAATTCCGACAAAAGCTGAGCGATGTGACCGGAGACGCGATGCCGAAGATGGCGAATCAGAGTGATAGCAGCCCATAGCCCGACGGAGGCATCGGACGATTCGATTTACGCCAAAAACGGCTCCGTTGGCGTTTCCTAACGCCAGTTGCGACCGCGCGTCGGTTGCTGGTTCCACCTTTGTGCTGCAGTGGTTTCTTCTTCGGGCCGCGTTTGATCATCTGCGTCGGGGCGGTCGTTGAAGCCTGGCAGATCGTCAGGATCAGGTAGGTCATCGGGGTCCGGCAGATCGTCGAGTCCGTCAAGGTTTTCGTTCTCGTTGATCTTTCGCTTGATCTCTTCGAGTTCACGGTCGAGATCATTCTTGTCGCCATCCAGGCTGGCGTCACCACCATCTTCGACGTGGGGGTCGACGTAATGGAGGTTGGAATCGGCTCCCGGACCGTTACCGACAAACGGATCGGTAAACCGCGATCCGACCCGACCTCGCGCCGGATCCACCCGTTGGAATTTGCCGCCGAAGACCGGGTAGTCATAGTCGTAGGGTCCGCAGCACATGCTGCAACCGGCTGTCACAGTAGCGAGCAGGACAATCAGAATGGACAAAAATCGTGTCATGGAATTTCCTTTGCAAGCCTGTTTCAGTTTGCAATGTTTGCGAATATCACCGAACGGCAGATCCTAATCTTGAGCTTTGACAAACGACTGATCGAAATGTCAGCTTCCTTACCCGTCAGTCTTGATCTTCACGCGAGTTTCGCTGGAGCGATCCGGATTGGACATGCCAAAATTTTCCCAGTTCAAATTGCCGCTTGACATTGGTCGGACTGTTTCGGAAGTATTGCTCTGCGGAGCTGTCCGCAGGTCGCGATCAGGACGAGCGTTAACCGGTTGCCCCGAACGAGCTTGCAATGTTGGCAAACTCTGCGATTCCGGGTTTGCTTCGTTGCGAGCGACCGGTTCCTGCTGAAAGCTCACTTGCTGGACACGTGCATCCCGGAGGAGTGCAGGATTGTTTTCGAGTTGCGCCGATCGTCCGTCAGTACGCGGTGCGGTCGGTACTCCTTGCGGGGCATTTCGAGGTGCGGACTGATCAAATGGAGCAGCCGGCGTTGGCTCCATTCGAGGTGTCGAAAAAATGTCCTGCTGCTGATAGATCGAATCGTCGATCAGCTGGCCGCTGTTGACGTCACCATTCATCATTCCGTGGTTCAGTCCTTCAGGAGCGATGTTGTAGGGGTCGTAGGTTTGAGGAACCCCGTCATGTTGAACTCCCGGTTGCCCACCTTGCTGATATGCGACGTACTGCTGTCCGCCTGCCATCGGAATTCCGCGATTAGCGGCGGTAGGCCGATCGGAACCACGGCTGATTACTTGTGGCCGACTCCAGCCGTAGTCCAGATGCTCGCTCGCACCGCGTCGTCGAGCGTGGGATTGTGCGTCTTTGTACGCCTTACCCGGCCATGGACCTTCGCCCATATCGATTCCGTTGTAGGCCAGGATCGTTCCTTTGCGGCGATGAATCAGCGCGATCACTTTGTTGTATTCGCAGAGTGCGTTGTAGAACGCCTGCTCTGATTGTGCCCGACGACGCTGGGCTTCAAGAGCTGTTTCAAGCGTTTCGACGCCCGCGTCTTCCAGTTCTTTGAAGTGATCTTCTTCGATCTTGGTTTGCTTCCAGCGGTTGAAGTTGATCTGCATCAGTCGCTGGTTCGCAGCCAGTGCCCGAATCGCGTCGGCCAGTTCACGGCTGACATCCAGTTCCATGTCTTCCAGTCGAGCCAGTTCGCGGGCAAGTTTCAATTGAGCGTTACGTACGTTGGACAACTCGCGACGGAATCCAATCGGCATGCGGCCCTCGACGCCAAGCTGAAATTCCTGATAGTCGCCACCATATAGATTGTTGACTGCGGCACTGTCCGAGCCCGGGAACGGGTTGCTGGTTTCGCTTGATCCGTAGAGATTTCCAAGTCCAAGCCAGCGGTACAGGCCGGTTACATTCAGTTCAGGCAACAATGAGTTTTTCGAATACGCAAGCGAGAGTTCTTTCTTCTTGATCTCCCAGCGTTCCTGACGAAGTTCCGGACGAAAAGTCAACGCCTCGCAAAGGGACGCACACCAGTCGAATTCGATCGGAGCCATCACGGCTTCATCGACCGGACGGATGATGCGGCAGTCGCTGGTCGAAATCCCAAGCAGAAACCGAAGATTGTTTTCTGAAACAAGCAGATTGTTGTAAGCGTCGATCACCTGAGCATCAAAGAAGTGATATTGTTCACTCGCTTCAGCCAGTTGTTGTTTGTTGACATCAGCGCCTTCGTTGTAGTTGTCATTGACGATCCGCCAGGTCGTTAGCGAAGCACGGCGCCCGGTCAGAGCGGAATCGAAGTTGCGGTAGGCACAGTAAAGTTCCCAGTAGCGGATTTCGACGTTGGTCACCATGTTTTGCAACACAGCATCAAGGTTTGCCAGTTCCTGATCGGTACCGATTCTTGAAATTACGATCGGCATCCGCTGGATAAACGCTCCGCGTCCGCGCAATAGCGGCTGACGCAATTCGACCTCCAGTGTGGTTCGGTACCAGCTATCGAGTTCCTGGAAACCGCTGTCAGCCCCGAGAGGAATGTTGTTGTCGGTATAGGCATTGACGTTTCGGAAGAAGATCTGCGTTCCGTTGGCAGTCTTTTTTACGAGCTCCGTCTGCCATTGAACCTGATCCTGCTGGAATACAGACGGGTTTAACGGGCTGGTCAATGTTGAGTTGCGCGGTTCGTCCGAGTTGGTCCAGAGAAGGCTGGATGTGAGTTGAGCATCGAAGTCGGCAAGTGCAGCCTCGACACCCTGGTTTCCTTCAAGTCCGGTGTTCGTTGTGATGCTTCCAGGAGCCGAGATTTGTCCGGGAGTGCCGATAAACCCGGGCTCTGATTCACGAATCGCTACGTTGTAGATTGTGCCTGCAGCCGCTGGTCCATTGGCAAGGTTATCCTGCCCCGGCGCAACGCGCGTTCCTTGAAGGGATGGAGTTCCGTATCCACGCAGCACTTTACTGTTCTGTAGTGCGATACCGACGCAGTCTTCCAGCGTCAAATCAAAATAGGAATCGAAATCCGGATCGATCACGGTGATCGGACGGTTCGCAAGCGTGACTTCGTCGCTGGTTGCCGTGGTCACATCGGGATAGTCAATCTTCGTTGCCTGATCCAGATAATACGACAAATCTCCGGCGTCATTGGTATACATCGGAGTCGATGGCGTGCATCCGGCAAACAGAACTGCCGCACACATCAACGCGATAATTAGATTCGAGGGTTTCCAGCTCATTGGAATTCTATCCTGCTGTCGTTCGAAATAACGTTTCGTAACTTGTAGCAAGTCGCGACAACGCTTCGGCAAACATTCGGTTTGCCATCGAACCCCCCGGTTCGCAGTCAAAGCGGTTTTTGCGGAGGCGACCACCCATTTGCAGTACCTCGCGCTTTACCGGACTTTTAGACCGACAAGAAGTTAATCGTCCGCCTCGGCCGCAAACTTTGAGTAAACCGCATATTTTGCCAAACAAACTCAATCGTCGTCAAAATAGGAGGTTTGGGTGAATGAAATGCTGGCGTCCATCGTTCCAGACGCGATTCCGGAGCTAGGCAACCAAAAGTCAGACCTCCTTCCGATTCACTCTTTACTAACGCCATTTGTCCGAGTCAAGCCACGGATTAGCATTGATCTAACCATAGAAAATCTCGGTTTTCTTGCTAGAATGGAGGTCACTCATCCACTTCCAAATATGCCTTTGCCGGCCAATCGGCCCGCGCTTCAGATTCTGTCGCAGCTAGTCTCCATGCATCCGTTTGATGCGTTCAGCGTTTCTGGTCGTGAAGTCGAACCAACATCAACGTCGGAACAGAACATGAAATCAAGATTTGCGATCATTATTGTTACACTATATACTTGTTTCAACGGCGGCGATCGCCCATGAAGGTCGGCGGTTTGACATCCAAGTGATTGATGGTCAGCTTTTTGCTCAGGGAATCAACTCAACCCCGTCGGGTGATGGCGCACCTGCCGTTCGACCTTATCTAAACTCGATCCACGATCATTGGTCCTTCCAGGATGACGGAACGGCTACGACGGTTTCTCCGGAGTTTGACCTGCATGATCCCGGTAGTCTGCTTGGACACTCCTCTTGTTTGTTGAGTTGGTAGGAGGTTACAAATGGGTCGGTCCACCTATGATGACACCGGAGCCGGAAACGATTCCGATGTTTGTCGGGCTTGATCCACATGATCCGACAGATGTTATTTCCGTTGCCCTCAACGATGACATAGTCTCAACAATCGAACTGGGCAAGTTGGTGCTTTCTAATTCAGTCGACGAACACGGGTTTTTCCATCTTGAGCCGCTTTATTCGATCGGAACACACTCGACCGCCCGCCGTGTACGAAAATAAGTCCAGTGCGAATAAGCCGGACTATTTCGCGCCGGATCGCGACAAGTTGACTGAAATGGTCGATCATGTGATGAAGACCAGCGGCTGCGTGGTCGATATGGACGCGTTGTTAAATCGCCTCGAACCACATTTTCCGGGCTGTGACATCGGCAGGTTGATTTTCGATCCGCCCTCGGGCAAGCGAATGACAGCGGCCGAGATTGTGAATGAGGCGCTGGGAAGCGTGTCGGTCGGAGACGAGTCCCGCTGATTGCACCCCAATCGGTGCAAAATTAGGCATTTCAGCCGTTGAGGCTCAGCCCCCAAAACGATAAACTGTTCCGTTCAGAAACGCTACTTTGCCGCAACAGGCAAGCGAGCCGGCCTGAAATTACGGTACAAACAAGAGCAATAAAGTTGCGTACGACGCGAATATAGATCGGAAGCACGACGATGGCTGTTCCAAAGAGAAAACATTCCAATTCCCGAACGGGAAAACGACGAGCCAATGACGGTTTGAAAGCAAAGCCGCTGACGGTTTGTCCAAAGTGCAGCACCACGTTGCCGACGCATGTGGTCTGTCCAACCTGCGGCTACTACATGGGCCGGGTTGTCAGTCCTTCCGAGGACGAGGAGACTGCGTCCGCGTAACCGGAATTCGCCATCTGGATGATCGACTTTGGATGATCGAACAAGAGGCGGTAGCATTGAATTCAACAACCTCCCGACGCCGGCACGAGCCGAAGCTGTGGGAGGTTTTTTGCTGCGCAAGTGGTTTTCTGAGGCGGGGTATGCGTTAGATGAGTGCGGACAGCCGGGCAGATTCGGGGCGAATAATTAATAACGAATAACAAATTGTGACCAATTAACGGACGCGCAAGCGATTGCACAGCGCAAATTTACAACTGACGACTAACGAGGCATTTCTTGCCTTCCCCATGACTGAACGCTGAATCCTGAACGCTGAATCCTGAATCCTGAATCCTGAATCCTGAATCCTGAATCCTGAATCCTGAAAATGAACCACGAAGCCGACATCCCGCAAGAGATGGAGATTGATCCTGAAACCCGGGATACGCGTGAGACGTTCATCCCCCTGCGGTATTCCGATCTGGTTTCAAGGCTTGAGCAACGGTTCTTTTCGACGCCTGCGGATGTCAGCTTGTTCCGTGATTTGTGCAGTTGTTTGCAATCGGTCTTTCATGTCGAACATCTCGCTGCCTTGAATTCGGTGGTCAAGTCGTATCGTCCGCTCGACCCGGACCGCGACCTGGTCGAAGTGCGGGAATACTCTGAAAATGAAAAGGCGGCGCTGACGGGAAAGATTTTCGATCAACTGGGCGGTCTGTTGTTTGCCGCGCACTATCAGCAGATCACCGAGGAAAATCTTGACCGGATGATCGAGATGCATTCCCTTCAGCGGGTCACACTGGAAGTCGACTTCGACGTTTTTGAGCGGCTTGAGATTTACGCACGCGGATACCGGATGACCGAAGTCGAGGTCCGGCGGTGGCGCGACTTTTACCGCAAGTCAACGATTGAGGTGCCCGAGTTTCATCGTCTGGTCCTCGCCTTCCGCTTGAAACCGTCCAAGCGTATTTCGAAAACGATGATGACTGATGTCGTCTATCTGAAAATATTCAAGGACATTCCGGAATCGGACATCGAGATTCTGCTGCCGGGAACCAAGGTCAAGCTATCGATGCTCGATCGCGGCAAAATCCTGCTGCCGACAATCACCGGGGCGGCTCCGAAACTCTATCAACTTTACCGGGTGATCCGCGGCGTGTTTCTGGTCGGTGCTGCAACGGCCGCGATTATCGGCGACTGGGGTCCGTATCTGATTGTTGCCGCAATTATCGGCTACTTCATCAAATCGTTTCTGACCTATTTTCGTACCAAAGATAAATACGAATTTACTCTGACCCGGAATCTGTACCTGAAAAATCTCGACAACAATTCAGGCGTCATCTTCCGGATTCTCAACGAAGCGCAGGAGCAGGAAATGTGCGAGACGATTCTGGGTTATGTCACGCTGCTGAAAAATGACGGAGAAAACGGAATGACCGAGACCGAGCTGGACGAATCAGCAGAGACATTTCTACGCGAGTCAACCCGGCTGGAAGTCAACTACGATCTGCATGACGGTCTGGGTAAACTTGCCCGGTTGGGACTCGCCGAAGTCGATAGTTCCGGACGATGGAAAGCAATCTCAATTGAAACAGCGCCCGAATCATTGACTGAAAACTGGACGCGGTTGTTTCAACGGCGCGAACATTCGTCTGACCCGGACTCGCTGGAAGAAAATCTGTTCACCAGTTAGATCCATTGCCTGACGCCTCGCTTCGGAACCAGGCCTGGGACGCATCCGCATGCTGGTTTCTGTTAGAATTCGCTTTTCATTATCTGCGCAGACAATCACGTAGCTGGACGAACTCGATGGCGACAATAACTAAACGGGAAAACTCCGCACGCGAATTTGCGCGGGCGAAAACACTGATGCCTGGCGGCGTCAACAGTGCGGCACGTGCATTCGGTGCTGTCGGCGGCGAACCGGTCGTTTTTGAAAGAGGCGAAGGTGCGTATCTGTTTGACATCGATGGCAACTGCTACATCGACTACATCGGTTCCTGGGGGCCGATGATTCTCGGACACCAGCATCCTGCTGTAAAACAACCGGTCCATGCTGCGATCGATCGAGGAACCAGTTTCGGAGCGCCGACCGTAGCCGAAAACGAGCTGGCCGAACTGATTATCGATGCGGTGCCGTCGGTCGAAATGGTCCGGCTGGTCAACTCCGGAACCGAGGCGACCATGAGCGCGATTCGCCTGGCGCGCGGTTATACAGGCCGTGACCGGATCGTAAAGTTCGCAGGCAACTATCATGGGCATGTTGATTCGCTTTTGGTCTCTGCCGGAAGTGCGGCTGCGACTCTGGCAGTGCCCGATTCGCCCGGCGTCACGGAGGGGACCAGTGAAGACACACGGGTTCAAGCTTACAACGATGTCGGTCAACTTGAACGCACGTTCGCCGAGCAGGGAGACACAATCGCCGGCGTGATTCTTGAACCGGTTTGCGGCAACATGGGATGTGTAACACCGACTCGCGAATTCCTCACAGCCTTGCGAACGCTGACAGAAAAATTTGGCAGTCTTCTGATTTTTGACGAAGTGATGTGCGGGTTTCGCGTCGCACTCGGAGGAGCCCAGTCGCTGTTGGGCGTGATGCCGGATCTGACCACGCTGGGCAAGATCGTCGGAGGAGGAATGCCGCTGGGTGCATTTGCCGGTCGCCGCGAAATCATGCAACACGTATTGCCGGCGGGCAAGGTTTTTCAGGCAGGAACGTTGAGCGGCAATCCGGTCGCGACCGCTGCCGGTATCGCAACGCTCAGGCAGCTCAAAGAAAATCCGCCTTACGAATATCTGGAACGACTGAGCAGGCGGCTCGAAACGGGATTGAGAAAAGCGGCTGCGGCGGCAGGAATCAATGTTTGCACGCAGCGCGTCGGCAGCATGATGACTTTGTTCTTTCAAAACGGCCCGGTCACCGACTGGGACTCGGCAGCGAAGTCTGACACCGATGCGTTCGCTCGATACTTCCGGGGACTAATTGATCAAGGCGTCTATATGCCCTGCAGCCAGTTCGAAGCGCTGTTTGTATCCGCAGCGCACACCGATCAGGATATCGATGAGACGATTGCGGCAGCAGCGAACGTGTTTGAGACCTTGAGCAAGGTGTGATTCGGTAGTGGAGGAGGTCACGAGTCCATCCACAACTTGCCGGGCAAAACAGGACTCGTATTACCGAAATGGACTCGTAGCTTCGTCCACTACGAAGAAAAGTGGTTTTCGTATTGCCTCGAAGAAAATAACTAGTCGAGAATGAACTCAGCGGAGAAAAAAATGAGAGATGATGACCTGGTGCGCGTTGAGCTGTTTCCCTCAATGACTGCTGCACGACTCGCCATTGCCGCGCTTGCGGAACATGAGATTGTTGCACAGGTCAATGATGAGGAAGGGACGTTTGATTTGGGGCTCGGCGGTGACAATCCGGAAACAGAAGTGATTGTCATGCGCAAGTTTGTCGAACGGGCAAAAGAAATAGTTGCGTTGCTGGACGTGCCTGAAGACGAAGTCTGCCCTGCATGGACCTGTTCGTGCGGCGAAGACGTTGACCAGGGCTTTTTTGCCTGCTGGTCATGCGGCAACGAGTACGACCCCGGTCAGGCAGATTCCTAACCGGTGTCATGACGGGCGAAACCAAACGCGCTTTGAGTTTGGCGCGTGTTTTGGCCCTCTCAGCAAGTTTCTTTTCTATCTGTGTACAGGTTGTTAACGACAAAGCGTTGGCGAACCGGTGGTCAAGGTTACCTGCCGGTCATCAGTTGCATGATACGATTCGTCAAACGCCCGGGAGTTGGAAATGCGAGCAACATCAATGCGAATCCGATTCCGGAATGATCACCGACAGCAGACTCCACTCGATGATATACGCGACCAGGTTGGCAAAGACGCCGCCTCGATCAGAGCGTATTGCACGATCGTCGACGTTTGACAGACGGCTGCAGATCGTTCTGCCTTGTCCGTCATCGACTTGCAATCTTCAACCGCCTTCGCTCCTGACGATTCGATGATTTTTGGAACCACGAACGATGCGACGTACGGGCCGAATCCGAACGCAGCCATTGCAATGGTCAACATACCGTAGTGCATTCCGACCTTTTCAGAATCCACAATCAGAAATGTGATCGCTGCAAATGTGAGTACGCCCATGATCAGAGCTGCGGCAATGATCATGGTAACTCGACACTTGTCGGCAACGGACGGCGGGATACTGGAGTTTTTCATTGGAGTGGTTTTTCGTAGTATTTTTTCGTAGTAATCAAGTGAGTTGCTGCGTGCGTGGCTAGCCAACATGTGCGTCGTAGGCATCTTCATGGGCTTCTTCGGTGGCTATCTCAGCCATCAGTTTCGTCTGGTACCGCGATTGTACGAGATCGATGATGACCATGATCGCGATTACGAAGTAGAAAGTCGCTTTCTCCATCGGAGTAATTTCGTTGCCGAACAGATGTAACGATGCGAGGTGGGCACCTTCGGACACCAGCATGATGCCGACGATCAGCAGGATAAACAGCCCCAGCACTTCGTACATCCGGTTCTTTTTCAAGAAGTCAGAAACGCGATCGGCGAGCCAGATCATCAGCAGGCCGCTGGCGATAATTGCCGCTCCCATCACCCAGACGTTATGCGTCAGCGCAATTGCGCTGAGGATGGAGTCAAAGGAGAAAACCAGGTTCATCAGCACAATCCAGAAAATCGACGCGCTGACGCTGCGCGGTTTCTTTTTCTCGTCATCGCCTTCAAGGTGATTCACCGCCAGCATGTGCATGATCTCTTTGAACGCGGTGTAGATAATGAAGATTCCACCGAGCAACACGATCACGCTGTGGACGTTGAACCGCCCGGCAAAAATCTGTCCGCTGGCGTTCGGTTTGAATAGCTCGTGTGCATGCTCGTCAACATCCACGGGCTCGGTTTCGACATGATCGGCGGCAGCAACATCTACTCCTTCTACATGAGCCACTTCTTCCACTATTTTGGTCAGCCCATATTCAAAAAACGGGGTCTTAAGATTGTCGATCGCCATCAGAACGACAAACAACAGCGCGATTCGAAGGAAAATAGCGAGGAAGATACCGACTTTACGAACGTAACTCTGCTTATCCTCGGCCACGCGTTTGGATTCGAGAGAGATATAGAGCAGGTTGTCGAAACCGAGCACGGCTTGCAGGAGAATCAGCATCGCCAGCGTGAACAACAGTTCAATCGTGAACGGGTTTGCATATTCGATCATGTTCAGGTTTTCCTGCTGCGCGCGTGACGTTTGTATTGGAATGGGTTATCCTGAACCAGCGCTTGACGTTCGAGCGAATTCAGGAATATAAGGGTGTTCGAAGTAAGGGGATAACATGTCCGATAAACCGGAAATTGGCAAGATCGGACGGGTTGATCTGACGATTGAGAATGCAACCGAAGTCCGTGACTTCTATGCGGCCGTCGTCGGCTGGGAATCGACTGATCACGATATGGGCGAGTACGCCGATTACAGCGTGTCGCCGGCTGGCGGATCGGATCCGGTCGCAGGGATTTGCCATCGACTCGGACCGAACGAAAACATCCCTTCGCAGTGGTTGGTCTACATCAACGTAGCCGACCTGGACGAGTCAATTAAGCAGACAGAGTCCCTCGGCGGAAAAGTCGTTACGCCGCCGCGCGACATGGGCGGCTATGGAGGGATGTGCGTGATCGAGGATCCTGCCGGTGCGGTTTGTGCACTGATGGAGCCGCCGAAATAGTTGCGATCGCGTGAGCGCGACTAAAATGTCGTTCCGATTCTGCAACCCGTTCCAGTTTCAATCCACGCGCCCGTGAGGGCGCGACATCCATTTAGATAGATTGCTTCAAGGCCCCAATCTGGGGCCTGTAAGAAATCTTGTGTCAGTCGCAGAATTTTGATAGCTGATATTGGTTTTTTGCCCACAGGAGAAGAAAAGCATGGACGCGAAATTACGAAAGCAAGCGGAAATTCTGGCCACAGAAACTGCTGGTCAGGCAACCACAGTTGAAGAGCCCAATGGACTGATGCGAACGATGATGAAATCGACAAGCTGGCCCTGGACATACCGCGTGATCGCAATGGAACATTTGAGCCACAACTGATCGAGAAGCATCAACGTCGTCTGGTCGGTTTTGACGAGAAGATTCCGGCGCTCGATGCAAAGGGATGACCACGCGTGACATTCAGGACATCGTCAAGGAACTCTACGGAGTGGATGTTTCGGCCGCTTTGGTTTCGGAGATGACAGCCGACCTGAATGAAGAAGTCAAACTGTGGCAAACCAGGCGGCCAGCGTGATCGAAGCGGAACAGGAATTGGAAAATTTCTCTCAGAAACGGGACGAGACATATCCGGCGATAAGTAAACAGTGGCGACTGAAATGGGAGCACATCATATCGATGTTCGAGTTTCCAGCTTCGATTCGTAAAGCGATCTACACGACCAACGCGATCGAGTCGGTCAACAGCCAGATTCGCAAGTTCACACGCAATCGCAAGCAGTACCCGAATCGCGACTCTGCATTGAAGTTAATTTACATGGCAATCAATGAAGCATCAAAGAAGTGGACGATGCCGATCCCCCACTGGAAAGCCGCCTTGAATCACTTCGCCATCATGTTCGAAGAACGAATGCCTCAAGATCAGTCAATAGATACCATGACACTAAATTATTGACAGGCCCGTCAGAACGTCGAAATTATACGTTGGAATACCAACTTGAAGCGGTCAAGCTGATGGTAGAGAAAGGCCTTTCCCCGCATCAAGTGGCGAATGACCTTGGCGTTGAAGTCAGCAACGTCCGGCGGTGGAAGAAAAAGTATGGCGATCACCCATTGGATAATACCTCTGCGGTATCGGCCGAAATGAAAGAAATTGGTCGGGATCGCTGCAAGAGCGAGCCTCTGCGGCTGACCTTCTAACAATATAATCGCGGGCATTGGGGAATCGAAAATCGGCTCTATTGGGTGCGCGATGTCGTCTTTGCTGAAGACGCAAGCACTGCAAGATCCGGAGCCATTCCCGAAAATACGGCTACGCTTAGAAACGCAGCAATCTCCGCTATCAGGATCGACAAAAAAACCAACAACGGAATCGTTGCCAACCTTAGGCACTTTTCACAAAACCCAGATGATATCCTAAAATTGCTACGCAGATTAACTATCTGAGAAGCCCTGGGGCGAAATCGTTTGTTATCGGTTTCTGTCTGTATATTCCTGTTGCGCCCCGAATCACACGAGTCCAGCACCTGCTAGCACGGTTCGTATTGTCGATCGGAAGCCAACCGGTTAGCTTTACCTCCGCGATATCGATTTTACACGATGTAAAAGAACCGCGATTGACCGCGTCCTGCGCGTGGTCCGGGAAGGACAAGGATGTTCTGGCTCAAAGACAGGACAGTATTGATAACTGGCGGCACAGGTTCGTTTGGCAAACAATGTGCTGCACAATTTCTTCACGATTCAGGTGTGCGCCGACTGATTGTGTTCAGTCGTGACGAACAAAAACATGTCTCGATGCGACGCGAGCTGTTTCCTGTCGATCAGTTTCCTCAGATTCGTTATTTCGTGGGTGATGTACGTGACCGCGACCGGCTGAGCCGGGCTATGAACGGAGTCGACTATGTGATTCATGCTGCTGCGATGAAGCATGTTGACATGGCAGAATACAACCCTCAGGAGTGCATCGCAACCAATATCGGCGGTGCGGAAAACGTAATCAGCGCTGCGATCAACGCGGGTGTGAAAAAAGTAATTGCGCTGTCGACCGATAAGGCTGCTGGCCCGGTGAATTTGTACGGAGCGACCAAGCTGTGCAGTGACAAATTGTTTGTCGCAGCGAATTCGCTGGCTGGAGAAAACGGTCCCCGGTTCGCAGTTGTGCGCTATGGCAACGTGCTTTGTTCGAACGGGTCTGTGGTTCCTCATTTTCAACGCCTGGCGGCAACAGGCGAATTGCCACTGACCGATCCTGCGATGACGCGCTTCATTATTACTCTGCGTCAGGGGATTGATCTGGTCCTGACGGCATTTGAACAGATGGAGGGCGGAGAGGTTTTCGTTCCGAAGATTCCGAGCACAACCGTTTTGGACATCGCCCGGGCGGTTGCTCCGGAATGCAAAACAAAAGTAATCGGCATCCGCCCCGGCGAAAAGCTGCACGAGTGCATGATCCCCGGCGACGAAGCGCGGCAGACTTTGGAGTTTGATCACCACTACATTATCGAGCCTGCATTTCGCAGCTGGACTTCGGCAATTCCCGGCTATGCAAAAACCGGGAAACGTGTGGAACCCGGGTTCGCCTATTCCAGCGAGACCAACGACGACTGGCTGGACCCCGATTCGTTGCGCCGGTTGATCGGCGAAGTCGAAGCTGACGACGGTACGGCAGTTACAAACCTCAACTTAACAAGAACGCCGATTGCTGCCTGATCAAAGAGCATCGCATCTGCAAACTTACTTCGAGCATTCACCGGTAACAAATCGAGATACGAAAACGATGCTGCCCTACGGAAAACAAACGATCGATGCGGATGACATTCGCGCGGTAGTGGAATGCCTCGAATCGCCGTGGCTGACGACCGGGCCGGGAATCGATCGGTTTGAATCGGATTTTGCAGTCGCGACCGGGGCGCGGAATGCAGTTGCCGTCAGCAGCGGAACGGCAGCGCTGCATTGTGCAATGATGGCGGCGGGTATCCAGGCAGGAGACGAAGTGATCGTGCCGGCGATTACGTTCGTCGCGACAGCAAACGCAGCCGTCTATTGCGGCGCAGATCCTGTTTTTGCAGACGTCAATGAGGACACGTTGTTGATCGATCCAGCCGACGTCCGGTCTAAAATTACATCGCGGACCCGCGCGGTTGTTGCGATGGACTATGGCGGTCAGCCCTGCAACTACAGCGAGTTGAGGGCGATTGCTGACGAATTTGATCTGGTCCTGATCGCCGATGCCTGCCATTCACTTGGCGGTGAATATGAAGGCCGGCCCGTCGGGTCGCTTGGCGACTTGAACTGTTTCAGTCTGCATCCGGTTAAACAGATTACCAGCGGCGAAGGCGGCATGATCACAACAGCTGACGACCGGATGGCGGAGTTCATGCGTCGGTTCCGCAATCACGGAATCGGCACGGATCATCATGCGCGTGCGCGACAACAAACGCATCGGTACGAAATGCGGTCACTCGGATTCAACTATCGACTTACAGATTTTCAGTGCGCACTGGGAGCGTCCCAGCTGAAAAAGCTCCGACGGTTCACGCGACTGAGACAGCAGGTTGCAGGCTTGTACGATTCTCTGTTGTCCGGTCTCGCATCCGCCCGGCCTCTGGTGACGGTGTCCGGATGCGGTCACGCTCGTCATTTATACGTGATTCGATGGGAACGAGAGCTGTCCGGTGTTTCGCGGGACGATGTTTTTTCACAGCTGCGCACGTGGGGCATCGGGGTCAACGTTCACTACCAGCCTGTCTATCAACATCCATTTTACGAGCAACGATTTGCAGGTGTCGATCACGGCTGCCCGGTTGCTGACGCTGCCTGCAAAACAATCCTGTCACTACCCGTTTTTCCGGCAATTTCCGAGCGCGATGTTCGCTGGGTCGTCGAAGAACTTGAACAGCTGGCCGAAAACGGACAGGCCCGGAATATTCGAGCAGCATAAAACTCAAACTTGAACTTGATATTTGAAGTTGACCAGAAGCAATAACAACAAACGAGCCATTACGAGCAATAGCGTGAAATGAAAACGGTAGCAATTATCCAGGCTCGCTTGAGCAGCACACGATTGCCGGCGAAGGTCATGAGCGATGTCTGCGGGATACCGATGATCGGTCGAGTCGTGCAACGCGTGGCGCAGTCGAACCGGGTTGACCAGATTGTGGTTGCGACGACGCGGCTGGCAGACGACGACGAACTTTGCGACTACTGTTTGAGCCGGAACTGGGCGGTTTACCGCGGTGACAGCGAAGATGTTCTGTCCCGCTATTTGTGTGCCGCACGAATGTCGGGCTCCGCGTCGATTGTGCGCATTACTTCGGATTGTCCGCTGATTGATCCGAACGTGATCGACGAGACGGTTGAGTTGCTCCTTTCCGATGACAAGTTTGACTACGTCTCGAACATCTGGCCACGACGAACGTTTCCCCGTGGTCTGGATGTTGAAGCGTTCCGCCTGCGTGCGCTGGTGACGGCTGGCGAAATTGCCAGGACTCCGGAACGGGAACACGTGACCCAGGCGATCCATCGGAATGCGGGGCGATTCAAAATCGGCTCCATCGAACATCTGCCTGACAATAGCGAGCATCGCTGGACGGTCGATACGATCGAAGATTTACAGCTGATCCGGGAAATCTATCGCCACTTTGAATCACGCCGTTTTGAAATCGACGGCGATCACCAACCGTTCTCGACCCCGGATGTTCTGGAGGCGTTTCAGACGCACCCGCACTGGCCGTTGATCAACAAACATATCCAGCAGAAGGCCGCTTAAGCCATGGGGGCCGACATGAACCTGCTGATCCGCGCGGATTCGGGGCCGCGCGTTGGAACCGGGCATGTAATGCGGATGACCGCGCTGGCCGGAGCGTGGAACCGGATGGGCGGGCGGACACTTTTTCTTTGCGGGTTATTGCCGGGAACGCTGCGCCGCCGGATCCGGGATGCCGGCTGCCAGTCGCGAATGTTGCGGCGCGATTCCTTCAACGCAGGTTCAGGCAACGACACGGATTCATTGCGGACCGATGCACTGTTGACCTCGGCAATCGCCAGTCAATTCAAAGCCGACTGGGTGGTCGTGGACGGGTATGCGTTTGACGATTCGTGGCAGCGCGCGGTGAAATCGAGGGTCCCGCGTTTACTCGTCGTTGATGACTACGGCCATGCCAATCATCATTCAGCTGATTTGATTCTGAATCAGAATATTTACGCCACGCCACAGATGTACGCCGACCCGGAATTCGGTGCGGAGGCAAACTCTCGACGCGATCCGGCCACGCTGCTATGCGGCACTCAGTATTTGATGATGCGACCGGAGTTCAGTCCGCGCTTGTTGCCGTTGAAATTCGAATCTGCTGACGGAAAGACTGTTGAGCGACTGACTCCGGCAAGAGCAGGCCGGATTCTGGTGACGTTCGGCGGCGCCGATCCGGATAACCACACTCAACAGGCGCTCCAGGCGCTCCAGGCGATCCAGCAACGCAATCCGCGGGATGCCCGCCTGCAAGTTGATGTCGTGACCGGAGCAGAGTTCAGGCACCGGGGTCAGCTGGACAGGTTTCTGGATACGTCGACGCTCAACGTTTCACTGCACCACGACGTGCAGAGAATGAGCCGATTGATGTTGAAGGCAGATATGGCGATTTCGGCTGGCGGTTCGACTTGCTATGAACTTGCACGTTGCGGCGTGCCGGCAGTCGTGGTTTCGATTGCCGACAACCAGACTCCGCTCGGCAAAGCGCTGCAGGACGCCGGAACGGTTGTGTACGCCGGACATCATGGAATCATTCACGAACCACTGTTTAAGAGGATGCTGGAGCAGTTGATGATGGATCCGGACAGGAGAAAAGCAATGTCGGAGGCGGGACGAAAGCGGGTGGACGGGCGCGGCGCGGAAAGGACTGCTGGAAAAATGATTAACGAGTTGTTTCAGCTTCGCGATGCGCAGGCGGACGACAGCAGACAATTGTTGACCTGGCGAAATGAGTCCGAGACGCGGGCTGTTTCCTTCAAGACCACACCGATTGATCCCGGGGAACACGAACGCTGGCTTCGGTCAAGACTGGCGGACGAAAATTGCATTCTGCAAATTGCAATTGCGCCCGGCGGCGATCCGGTCGGTCACGTCCGTATTCAAAATTGTGTTCAGCAACAGACCGCCTACATCACGATCGGACTTGAATCCGGTTATCGCGGTCGTGGACTGGGAGCGGTTCTGATTGCCAGGGCAACGTGTTTGGCTGCCGATGCGTTTGGCTCCGATCGGATTCTGGCGCAGATCAAGCCGGCCAACGTTGCGTCAAGGAGCGCGTTCGCAAAGGCAGGTTACCAGGGCATCGCACCGACGGTCATCGATGGTCAGGCTGCCATCCAGATGGAATTTCGAATTCGCGATCGGGATGTTCAGAATTTCCGGCGGTCTGCCTGATGCGAAACCGGTACCGTTGTCGTATCAAGGCGACGCCCGTTTTGAAGTGCAACGAGTGCACGGGTTCAGCTAGACGAGGACCGACTGCTTCGACGTTTCGCTTCTGACCGGTGTGGCCGGGCCATTTTCGATACAATGTAGTCACGGGAGGATTCGAGAAGCTCCGGGTAGTCAACAGGCTCATCGCCCGGAGAAGCGATCCCGTGTAGCTCAACTTCCAGCGGCCCGCGGTAGCCGGTGTCTTCGATCGCGAACAACCATTCTTCGATCGGGACATCACCATGACCAAGCAGGGTTGGCATGCGAACGCCCGACTCGATACGGCAGTCTGCAATCTGAATCAATGACAACCACGGCGCGAGTTTATCAAGCCGCGCGAAGATTTTCTTGTTGAGGCCTACGTGAAACAGGTCCAGTACCAGTCCCAGTTGTGAAGGCTCGTAGCGTGTAACCAGATCGATCGCTCCGGTCAATTCCTGGAACAACGTCCAGTCGCTATGTGATTCAGGAAGCATCGGCTCCAGTGCCAGTCGGACGTCGCGGTCCTCGGCAACCGGAATCAGCTCGTCAATCGCGTCCGTTAACAATCTCATCGAATGGTTGCGGGTGTGGCTGTTGCGTGAGCCGGAATGCAGCACAACGCACTGGCAACCGACGGCACCCGCCAATTCAATCGCTTCGATCGCATCTTTAATCGCGTCATCGTTTCGTGTGAACGCGTCGCTACCAGTGAAACCGCCGACCCAGTTAATACTGGAAGCTGTCATCCGCATTTCGTGAAGAAAATCAGCGACTTCGGCAGAGCTGACTCCGTTGAACTTGTGACGCCAAAGACCAATCGACTCAAAACCGAGAGAGGCGTACTTCACGACGTCCTGAAAAAACGACCAACGACTAGTAGAAAACTCGTTGACCGAAAGGCGACGCATGGTGAGACTCCAGGGTTCGGGAAGCAAAGCAACTGGTGGCGGACGCAAGCTGCTTTGTCGTTGTCGGGAATCAGTATTGTGATTCCAGTCGAAACTGTAAACACGCATTCAGTTTATTTTTTGAGATGACATCGCACGGCCCGATATTCAATAAATGAATGCCAACAAGAACATCACTTTTCGCCGGACGAAATATGTCTCAAACAACGCGTCCATAAGCACCGGAGAAAAAACAACGGGATTGCCTTGTTTGCGCATGTTTTCAAGTTGGAAAAAAGTGCTTGCACTTTTTGTTTTCACCGGTTCACGAATCTCCGAAATCTCTGTCGGGCTGTCAATTTTCAAGAACAGAGTTACACCTGATCGCATATATTCAGGAGTACGGCGTTTTGTCTTTCATCATCGTCGCCATGCTGTCAGCTGCTCGTATTTGTGTACCGTTTGCTGTTTCAGGAAAACGCGTCCCTTGCCGGCGCGTGAAAGGGAAGGACCCATGAGCCTAGTCAATCGAATTCGCGTCGAGTTTGCCGATCCGGACCTGAAGAAACGAGTGTCACGATTTCTTGATTCGCGACATTTCCCTGCGTTGCGAAACATTGATATTGATGTTCGGCACGGAGAAGTCACGTTGTCGGGTCGCGTTTGTTCGTATTACGAAAAACAAGTTGCGATCACCAGTTGCCAACGGGTTGCCGGTGTGTTGGAGATCGTCGACGAAATTATCGTCACCGACATTCCGGCGGACGATCGCGTCGAGCAAGCAGTCGATGTTGTGCAGCCCGTTGATGGCGTGTTCGATTCAGGCGGTTTCGCCTGCAACGACTAAGCGCAACGACTAAGCGCAACGACTAAATCCCTGCCGGTTAACGACCCGCAATTGGAATCGTAACGCGTCACCCGTTGCGCTAGCGAATACGAAAGTCGCTGGAATCGCGGCGGATCGTGCTTTGCAATTCGGCAATCCGGATGCGTTCCGCATCGAGCGAATTGGAAATCTGATCCAGTTGAGTACGCATGTTCCGGTCGAGCGAATCGATCTCGGCTTGAAACATCGCGTCCAGCTTTGCCTGGCTTGCCGCAGCTTGTTTTCGTAGGGTCACGTCGGCAGCCCGGTTCAGCGTGGCCGCAAACTGGTCGCCCAGGTTCGAATCAAAAGTGAACCGGGGGCCCTCAACGGTCCCGCCGAGTTGCACTTCAGTCTGGAAGGATTTGACGACAGCTAGTTCCTGATTCAGTCGAGCAGCGACATCCTTTCCGCCGGCAAGTTCGTGCAGGTTGTCAACGAATAGGGAAACATCGGAATGATAAAGCAGCACCCGGCCGGACAACTCGTTTCCTGTGATCTGAACGTTGGCTTCGATTTGCATTTTCGAACTGCCCATCGACACTGCAAGAGCGTGTTCGTCTCCAAGTCGCTGAGGTGCAGTTTCGATATGAGGGCTGCTAACGTAGAGAGAGTCCATGGGCAGGTCGCCGCGACGATCCATTGAGCATTTGACGATCAAATGCTGCTGTCCCTGGGCCCGCAACTCGATCGTCACCGGGAGATCATGATTTGCAGGGTCGGGGGTCAGATCGCGGGCAATGCCAACGAAGCTGAAATGCCGTCCGGCAAAATTTCCTTCACCGTCAAGTGCAAGCTGGCGAATCAGGAACTCCGGCCGCCTTCTAACTCCGTCGAACTCGATGTTTATTCCGCGCCCCGATACCGGTTGAAATTCGTCCGGATCCGGAACAGTCTTGCGGAACCATTCAAACCATGTAACGAGTTCGTCGATCTGTTTTTCCTGCTGACTTTCGAGCAACAGTCCGCTGAGTGTTCCACTCTCAAAACGGTTCACGGTGGTATCGAGTCCGGAATATTGAGCTGAGATTGCGTCTTGATCACGTTCGCGGGCGGCGATCAAACGACCGCGATCTTCCAGGGCGCGGCGTTCGACTTCGGTGACTGCCTCCTGAAGCGCGGCAATCTCGGTTTGTAACATTGCCAGGTTCTGTGTTGCCTGAACAAATTTTTCCTCGTCGCGTAGCGGATTGTCCCCGGTCTTTTCAATGACTCCTCGAACGGATTGAATCGTCGACCTGATTTTCCCGATCCGATCGATTTGTGACTGGAATTGAAGCGGCCATTGACGGTTGAGCTCTACAGCGACTTGAGCGGTTTCGAAATTCGTTTCGCCTGAAACTGTCTGTACAGGTTGAAGCGAATTGATCCACGCGTCGGCAATTGAAGCCGACGAATGTTGCGAGGAAACAGCGGACTTCGAGGCTGTGAAACGGCTCATGCTGTGTTCCGCTGTCCGCCGGTTTCCGATTTCACCGGATGTCGTTCGTGTGGCCCCGAGCATGACTTGATGTGTGGTGCCCGACTCGACGACAATCTCGCCGTGCAACAGTCGATGCCGGTCAATCAGCATGTAGGCCACGTCAGCCTGAACCAGGTTCAGCATCGGGTTGCGAGGGTCCGCGAATCGGACGTCCTGCAAAAAAACTTTGCCATCACTGAGCGACGTACGAACCTGACCAATCTCAATTTTTGCGCCTGTGATCTGCTGTCCACGTTGAATAATCAGTGACTTGACAAGCGAATCGATACCGGCCCAGGCGGCCAGCAAAATCAGGCCGAGGATTATCGTTCGGGGAATCAGTTTTGACCAGCGGAACATTCTTTGTCGTGTATTGAGAATCGAATTTGCAGTTGATTGTTGAACCTGCATTGGGGTAGAGCCCTTGCACGCAATTTGCTGTTACGTCTCGACTATTTCAGCTTCATCCCGATGAGCAGGGCTCCCGACCAGCCAGCGAACAAAGTGTATATCCATCAACGTTGTTGCGAATTGCGGTCTCAACCGGTTGATGATCGTTCTTGACATGAAGTACAGCGGAATGGCTAAACCGAGCCCGATTACCAGTGAACCGGTCACGACCGTGTTGTCGAATCGGGTCCATGGAACGACTGGCAGTTCGCTGGCCCACGCGTAAAAACCCTGCATCGGCTGAAATCCAAGTACGGCGTTACCGGCCGAATGTGAATACGGATCGATAAGCGTTCCAATCCAGGTAAACGACAAACCCGAAATCGCAGCGCAAAAGAGATTGGCCGTCGACAGAATGGTCGCTGCTCCGATCATATAGACCGAGAGCGAATCTTTGGGCACGATACCGATCAACATCCCTAACACGATTCCTGCGGCGAGTTGCCGAGTCGAGTCGAATCCGCGCACTGAACCAAGGATGGTGTTCCAGAATTGGCTGCTAAAATTTTTCATTTCTTGCTCGTCCTTGAGCGATGCATACGCCGAAACCCGAACCGTTTGCCGGGAAAGCTGACGGCTTTTAGCAAAATTGCCGGGTTATGTCGATGCGGCCTGCCTGAAGTGCTTGCATTCCGAACCGGTAGAATTGGTTGATTGTGACGTTTAGGGGCGGCGAGCTACGAATGTTGTGGCCGAAAACACGATAAGAATACGGGAGACTCCGCCGCTCCAATGGCAAATACATCAGACAGACAGAATTGTGCTGAATGCAGCCTGCGGCGTGCCAAAGCGAAACGAGTCGTTCGTCAGGCGCAGCTTACGGTTATCAACGCAAAACGACTGAGTCTCTTGGAAGCGGCGTTGGTTGCGACTGATGTGAATGAGCACTAGATAATGAGCAACAATTAGGAAGTGCATTCAGATTACACATGTTGACAGCATAAACGGGAGACTTAGATGGAAAAGCGTGAATTCTTCGCTGACGGAATCGGTGAAATTACATTGGTTGGCGGAATGGTCCGGATGGATCTGGTTTCGTTAGTCGGGTCACAGAGCGAAGAGGAAAATCAGCCTCGCCTCGAAAAAACACACCGGATTGTAATGCCCCCTGACGGGTTTCTTCGCAGTTTCAGCTCGATGGAAAATCTGGTGAAAAAGCTTGTGGACGCAGGAGTTGTGAAGTCGAGAGAGGGCGAGAATGATGGAAATGAGTTAGTTTCGGCTGCTCAATCGGATTCTTCGGGACCCGCCCAATCCCCCAATTTCTAACAAATCCGGTTGGCAATGTTGGGTGCCGTATATAATGTGTCTAATGCAACTTCGTGCGTTGCCCGACCATCCGACATACCGCCCGTTGCAAACCCGATGTTCGGCATAGCAATGAGTGACGTGTGAACTTGCTGGAACGGGCTTGGTGCAAATGATGGCACGAAACCCACCTGAAATCACTTTGATCAAAAGATCACAATTGCATGATCGCTGGCGTTCGTCCCCGAGCGTCAACTCCCGGACCAGAAGTTTTTAACAGAGGACGACGCCATGAACTTTTTCCTCCAGAAGTGGCTATTGAACGCGGTATCGTGGAAATCGGTCGAGAGATTGCCCTCGGCGACTTGCTGACCTACTCCGATCTTGACAACAACCCGGTTCAACGCTGGCGGGTACGTGACAACGGGACTGAGGCATTTTCCGGATTTTTCACAGTCGACGGAACCCGTCAGGGTGCAGGAGGCTGGTTCGAATTTGGTGCCGGTTTGTTGTCATCGGTTTTCTACCAGGCTGGATTGATTGTTGATACGGAGTCGTTCAACGTTCAGGCATTTGACGGTGAATTCTGGGGTGCCGTTTCATCAAATTTAATGGATACGATTCCCAGGAATTTCAGTCCACCTGAAGTTGTCGGCAATCCATCGTCCGTGCTTGCTCAGGAAATGATTTTGGCAAGCGATTTATTCATTGCCAGCGATCCCGATGGCAACACGCTCAAGAAATTCGGCGTCTATGATACCGGTGCTGGTGGAGGCAATTTCAAGCATAGCGGAACGGAGCTTGCTGCCGGACAATGGCACATATTCGACTATCCCGAAGTTGCGAACATCGATTACCACACGCCCGGCGATAGGTTCGTTCAACCGGCTTTCCAATCACTACATTCAGAAAACGCTCCCCCGTATGGCTTCGGCCATGCGGGGATTTTTTTGCGAAATACCCGGTTTGAAGCCTACGATCGCTCCGAACCGGCAATAATGACGTTGAGCGGTGCTGGATGTCGATCATTGCATAAGACAGAATCGTGCCTGGCAGGGTGCGATTGCGCGTTGATCGGAAAGACAACCCGACACGCGCTGTACCAGGACCAAACTATCGACTCGCTCTGCCAATGACGTCAGGAGAAGATCCTGCGGCGGAGTATCAATCACTCGGGATGAGTTCAGGAATGTCAGATCCAGCCAATAACGACGATTTCAAGGACGAAAACGTTGACGGTGGTTTGGCCGGCGAAAAACCGCTCCCGATCGATGACTTCTTTTCTTCGGAGTCTTCAACAGACAAGGGTGCCTCGTCAAGGGTTGAACGTGACAGCGACGCGGTCAGCGCGGGCCCGGAATCAGACGCCGGTCACCGAAATGGAGATTCCGGATTCGAATCAAATTCCGAAATCACGTCGCCGGAAACAACAGATCCCGAGGAAATAACCCCGGAAACGGAAACGTCGGACAACGACAATTCAGGTTCCGGTACATCGGACTCCGACTTGTCTGGCGACGAGCATCCGGATGGCGAAAGCGGCTCGCCACAAACTTCCACGGCCAGTCACACGTCAATTAAATGTCTTGCGCTGGTGGCACGCCACCACGGGATCGATGTCAGCGCAGACCGGCTGATCCATGACTACTCGCTTGAAGAAGAGGAACCGTCGACGCGCCGATTCATGCGGATCGTAAAAGACAGCGGATTCAAGGCACGGATGACGCGTTTGACGTGGAAACAACTCCGCAAAGTTGGCGGTGCCTTTCCCGTCATTGCCCGGCTGAAAAACGGCAATTACGTCATCATGGTCGGGCTCCGCCAGCATCAGGAGGGCGAAGACGGGCCTTTGATTGAGCAGGTTGCCGTCTTCGATCCGCTCGCTGATCGTCCCGACTTCATCTTTGTGGCGCAGGAACAGTTTGAGAAAAACTGGAAGGGCGAAACGCTGCTGATGAAACGCAGCTTTTCAATGCTCGACTCCAGCCAGCCGTTTTCACTGAAGTGGTTTCTGCCCGAAGTCCTGAAACAACGAACCGCATTCGTGGACGTGGCCGTTGCTGCGTTGTTTCTACATCTGATCGCACTCGTTGTTCCACTGTTTTTTCAAATTGTGATTGACAAGGTTCTCGTCAACTTTGCCGTCGCCACGCTTCAGGTGCTGACCGTCGGTATCGTGATCGCGCTGGCGTTTGACGCGGTGCTTGGATTTTTGCGCAGTTATCTACTACTGCATGCGACCAGCAAAATAGATATTCGCGTCGCCACGCGCACGTTTTCGCATTTGCTGAATCTGCCGATGAATTTTTTCGAACAGATTACCGCCGGTGTGCTCGTCAAACACATGCAACAAACCAGCCAGATTCGCGAATTCCTGACCGGCAGTCTGTTCCTGACTCTGCTCGACTCGACCGCGCTGTTTATTTTTCTGCCGATCCTGCTGGTTTATAACATCAAACTGACGATGGTCGTGTTGCTGTTCGCCGGACTGCTGGCCGTCAATATCGGCGTGTTGCTCGGCCCGTATCGCCGCCGACTCGAAGCTTTGTATGAGGCCGAAGGTGAACGGCAGGCCATGCTGGTCGAAACCATTCACGGCATCCAGACCGTCAAGGCGCTCAGCATGGAACCGGTCCAGCGCAAGAACTGGGATCAGTCATCGGCCCAGGCCGTTGCCATGCACTACAAGGTCGGAAAGATCTCGATCACGGCAACAACGATCTCGAAGTTTCTGGAAAAGATGCTGACCGTGATGATCATCTGGTTCGGAGCCAGCATGGTTTTCAGCAAAGAAATGTCGGTCGGCGAACTCGTCGCATTTCAAATGATCGCTGGTCGCGTGACCGGACCACTGGTCCAGCTGGTGTCGCTTGTTCACTCCTATCAGCAATGCGCATTGAGTGTCCGGATGCTTGGAACGGTGATGAACCGTTCGGCCGAAGACGGCATCGGGCGCGGGCTGCGTCCTTTGGTGCAGGGCGAAATCGAATTCGAAAACGTCACGTTCAGTTACGCACCAGCCAGTCCACCTGCGCTTGACAACGTTTCGTTCCGGGTGCCTGCCGGTTCGGTCATTGGAGTCGTCGGGCGAAGCGGCAGCGGAAAAACAACGCTGACCCGGATGATCCAGGGGATGTACTCACCACAGTCGGGGATCATCCGGATGGATCGGCTCGACATGCGTGAGCTGGATATTTCCCATCTCCGCCAGAACATCGGTGTCGTGTTGCAGGACAATTTTCTGTTTCGGGGATCGGTCCGTGAAAATATTGCGATGGCGAAGCCGAACTGCAATTTTCAGGAAGTCGTCTACGTCGCTAAAATGGCGGGCGCGGCGGAGTTTATCGAGCGGATGCCGCAGTCGTACGATACGATGCTGGAGGAAAACGGAGCCAACCTGTCGGGCGGTCAGAAACAGCGGATGGCCATCGCGCGGGCACTGCTCAAGGATCCCAAGCTGCTGATCTTTGACGAGGCAACCAGTGCGCTTGATCCTGAGAGCGAAGCAATCATACAGCGGAATTTGAAAATGATTGCCAAGGGACGGTCCGTCGTCCTCGTTTCCCACCGTCTGGCAACGCTGACCGGCTGCGACACGATCATGGTCTTTGAGCGTGGTCGTCTGGACATGGCCGGGACCCATCGACAGCTGCTCGAACACTGCCGTACCTATCAGGAACTCTGGTACCAGCAAACCGGCCAGGCCAACCAGCAATAGCCTCAAGCTCTAACCAAAATTGAACTCAAGCCACCACAACATTCTCAACCCGAACCGGTTCGACGCCCATGACCAGCGTAAAAGAAGAACGCCAGAACCGCCGCCGCGAAGCGCGCCTTGAACAACACCGCCAGCGCAGCAGCAAAGACCGCACCTTGATCGAATTTCAGCCGGACGCGGTTGAGATCGAACAGCGTTCTGTCCCTGGCGGAGCGCGGTGGACGTTGTACACGGTCATGGCTCTGATCTGTGCCGTCGTTGCCTGGTCGTATTTTGCCCGGGTGGACAAAATTGTTACGGCCACCGGAAAACTCGTCACCGTGGAACAGCCGGTTGTCATCCAGACCAACCTCACAGCGCCGATCAAACAGACCTTCGCGCAATTCGGAGACAGGGTCAAGGCCGGCGATTTGCTGGTAACGCTCGACCCGACGCTGCCCGAAGCGGATTTGAATTCGATGCAGGCACTTGTCAATTCGCTCGATGCTGCGACCACGCGATTGACGGCGGAAAGCGACGGTGAAGAGTTCATAATCGATGGCCACGAATCCGAAATTGTCTGGGTGAAGGAATTCGAGGTCTTTCACCAGCGACGCTACGAATTCGATGCAAAAGTGGACGAGTTCAAGGCCGAAAACGAAAAATTAAAAGTGCAGGCGGAAAACACGAAACTGGAAATCGCAGTCCACACCGCCAATACCGAGGAATACAAAGAGGTCGAAGAAAAGTACGAAAGGTTGCAGTCCGTTAGATCGGCGTCGGATATCAAACTGCTGAGTAGCAGAATCGCGCGGCGCGAAGCCGAAACGAAAATTCTCACTTCACAAAACCGGGGTCGGGAAATCGAGAAAGAGATGACGGCACTTCAAAAACGAGCGGCGGCGTACGTCGCTTCGTGGAGGTCGAAAACGTCATCTGATCTGGTGGAGACATTGCGCCAGAAAGAAACGGCGGAGCAGGATCTTGCCAAGGCATCCAACAAGAACGATCAGGTGGAAATTCGCGTGCCGGTCGATATGGAATACGACGAGTTCGTTGTCTTCGAAGTCGCCGATCGCGGTCCCGGATCCGTCGTCCAGCCGGGCGAACCGATCTACAAGCTGATTCCGCTAAACGTGCCCTACGAAGCGGAGATCGAAGTCCGGGGAAAAGACATTGCGCTGATTGGCGAAGGGGATACGGTTCGAATCAAGATCGCATCCTTCCCGTACCAGAAACACGGAACGCTCAATGGCGAAATCCGGTTCATCAGCGAAGGCGTTTTTGAGAAGGAGAATCAGGGGCAGACTCAGGCGATGTTCCGCGCAAGGGTCCGGCTACTCGACTCGGTAAAGCTCGACAATGTTCCTGAGGACTTCCGCTTGATGCCCGGCATGACGACGATTGCTGAAGTCAAAGTTGGCAGGCGACGGGTGATTCAGTATTTCCTCTATCCCCTGATCCGCTATTGGGATGAGAGCATTCGGGAACCATAGAAATTGTAGAATCGAGTCGGTAAGTAGGCTGACCCGGATCAAACGAGTTAGAAGTTAAGAATCATCAGTGCCCAGGTCTTTTTAGTTATTCTTGCGATCTTGCGATCGTCAATATTCCGGTCTATGCATTCATCACGTGGATCATGTTCAAACAGTGTGTTTAATCTCGTGGTCGTGGTCGGCGGCTGTATCGGAGTGGTGTTTTGTGAGTATTTTGTGTTTGCGGTCCTGCTGTTCCCTGATTTTTTTGGAATGAATGTCAGTCCCTGACGTCGCAGCCCTTTTGACGTCCGCGAGTTGCCTGGTCTTGCCGAGTATTGTGCCTTTCATTCGGAATTCGCTTTTAGTACAACGTACATCGACTTCACGCCTGGATCCGGGTACACCTGCTCGAAACTTGCCGGCGGCATGGCTTGATCAACTTGACGTTGCGGCAGCAGCAAAAAATCTGCGCAGTATCTACCTGCCAGTGTGGATAGTTGTTCGTCATTGCAGGACAAAAGTCCCGCGTCGAACCGCTGCTGTGGGAAATACAAATCGTCCGGACGATCGCGCCAGTTCAGAATACTCGATGCATCCTGAGGAATGTCTTTCCAGCAAACGACCTCGGTGCGTCCGGCGTACCACTTGAAAGTCTGTCGTTTTGCCGGAGTGATAAAAACGGCGTCGGGCGGCGTGTTTTCCGCAACCCATTCGCAGACTCTTTTCCAGTTGCGAAATGTGTCCCCGGTTCGCCGCTTGTCGTCGGGATAGGACGGTAAGGATCGCTGATCGGCGCGCGGTCGCATGTCGACATTGCGATCAAAGATCATCAGGCCCGCCGCGCCCAGAATTAGAAACGCGATTGAAAAGGCTCCGATCCGGTTGCCGCGCGTTGATCCGGTCTGGAAAATCCAATGGGCCAGAATGACGGTCACTGAAAGCGACAGGGCAGCGGGAACCGCAAAATCCGACAAACGGAACCAGTAGAAACGGAGCAGACGAACGCTCATGTCTGTGATTAAACCGCCCTGCTCTGTTGCCGCTTGTGTTGCCGCCGCCTGCTGTCCAGCATGGCCCGACTCAGCAACGCCGCTCAACACCAGCCCGCCCAGCGAAATCAGCAGACTCCCGATGCAAAACAGTTGAAGATTCCACAAGGGGCGATATCGAATCAGCAGCAGGCCGAGAACGGCCCAAACGATCGTGATCGCCACGAATCGAGCAACAAAAATCGACGGAAAACTTCCGAACAACAAAATGGTGTGAGATCCGCGAGTGAACGTACAACTCACTCGCGCGCATTCCGATATCCGCTGAAGTCTGCAGGTCGGTCATTAAGGGTGGAACCGCACCGATCAGAAAACACGCGGCCCCGATCGAAAGTCCGATGGCGAGTTTTGCTTTTCGCCAGCCGATCTTGTTATTGCCCGGTGCGTCACTATCGGTTTCCCGCTCAGATCGTGGAATCAACAGCCCCGGAATCGGAGCGCAAAGCACTAACACGAGGACCGCCCAGCCGCCGACCAGAATATGAAACGCTGACGCTGCACCGGCGAGGGGCCAGACCCGCCACCAGTTGCCGCGAATCATCTGTTCGATAGCCAACAATACCAGCGCGTAGGCGATCCCTTTGGATTCGAATCCGCCAACCACCCATTCTCCCGCCAGGTGAAACCGGTCGTTGAGCAATACGAATAGCGTCGCCGACAAAAACGAAAAACCGAACTTCGGAACAAGCGCCCTGCTCAACCGGTTCCATGCGATCGCCAGCAGAGTCCACGTGAGGATTCTGCCGGTCCACGCGAATGCCGACAGCGACATCCATTTCGTCAACCATCCTGTCGTCAGATAAAAAAACCAGTGTGAAAAAGCGCTGCCGAGGAACAGGTCGCCCGGGCACCAGTCGGGATTCCAGAAGTGCTTTGCCTTAGCCAGGTAATGCGACTCGTTCACGTCGGGAGGAAGCTGGCCGGAAAACAACCCGAAAAACAGAACGACCAACAGCACTTCAACAATCGCACGGATTCGTTGCAGGTTCCTGCGGGGTTCCGGTATTCCAGAGCTCGAATCTCCTGCCGGATGCGACATTTTGACTTCACCGGGGGCTGTCGGGAATTCGATGTCTGGATTAATCTGAAACAGAAGAGTTCGTTCATGAACGCGGTTTTGTAACCGCGATCGCATTCGGATGCAGGTGTGAAACCACCGGCCGAAAATTCCTGAACTTAACTCGCAACCGAACATTTGGTTTCAACTATTCTGCTTGTTGCTACATTTCTGCCTGCCCACGACAATTTGATAGCGACAATTTGATAGCGACAATTTTGAGAGCGCTTTGCCGTATCCGAACTTGAACGGGCTTCGCCGTTACGCCCCTGAATCCTCGATCTAATGATGCAAAAAAAACTGGGACGTAATACGGTTGTACTCCTCGGCGTCGGGCACACCAATGCCCATGTTCTGCGAATGTGGAAAGTGCATCCACTTCCGGACGCTCAGCTGGTCTGCGTTTCTAATTTTCCGGTCGCAACCTATTCAGGGATGTTTCCCGGCGTGTTGGCCGGGCGGTATCCGGTTGGCGACATGGAGGTCGATCTCGTCCGGCTTGCAAACTCGGCGGGGGCCCGTTTGATTCTCGGCGAAGTGACGGGTCTTGACCCGGCACGGCAGCGGCTGGAATTCCGTGACCGTCCTCCGCTGGCCTACGATGTCATGTCAATCGGCATCGGTTCGCGGCCAACGTTCAAAGGCGTGCAGGTCAACTCGAACGCAAACCTGCTCGCCGTCAAGCCGATGCAGACATTTCTGAAGCGACTCAAGCAACAGCTGAATGACCTGTGCGAGTCCGGTGAAGCATCGACCGGTAGCCGGCCTCTCAAGATTGTAATTGTCGGGGGAGGAATCAGCAGCGTCGAAATTGCGTTTTGCTTGAACCAGCGTTTGATCAACGACCCCGAATGGGGAACTGGCAATTCGAGCAAGTCGAAAAACAGCAACCCGGCTCATGAGGTGACCCTGCTAACCGGCAGTGAGCAAATCGGCGGGGGATTGCTGCCCGGCACGCGCGATCGGGTAATGCGTCAACTGGAACAACGCGATATCGGAATTAGAACGGGCCGGCGCGTGGCTTCAATCAATGAAACTTCGCTTGAGTTGGCTGACGGTTCCGGGGTAGATGCCGATGTGATCATCTGGGCGACATCTGCGGCGCCACCGGCACTGGTTGAGCAACTCAAGCTGGAAACGGACGATGACGGATTTATTATTACCCGCCCTACCCTGCAGTCGCTCTCCAGCGATCGCGTGTTTGTCGTTGGTGATACCGGTACTATCCTTAACGCAAAAACGGCAAAGGCGGGCGTGTATGCGGTTCGTCAGGGGCCGGCTCTGTGGCGGAATATTGCCAACGTCCTGCAAAACAAAACGCTCGAAAAGTACGAACCACAAACAGGGTTTTTGAAGCTGGTCAACACAGGCGACGATCACGCGATCGCAGAATACAAGGGGCTGTCGTTTTATGGCGGCTGGTGCTGGAAACTGAAAGACCGTATCGACAGCAGGTTCATACGGATGTATCAGAAATATTCGCCGATGAAAATGAAGGTCTCGGATTCGGTCGATGATGATTCCGATCCGATGCGGTGTCTGGGTTGCGGTGGAAAAATCGGTAGCAGGATTCTGTCCAGCGTTCGTGCCGAGCTTGATGTCCGCCCGCGCGATAACGTCATCATCGGCCTCGACCAACCCGACGACGCGGCGATTGTGCGGACCGAAAACAATCAGGTGACCGTGACCACTGACTTTTTTGCTGCTCCGTTTGAGGATCCCTATCTGGTCGGTCGAATCGCAACCTTGAACTCGGCGAGCGACTGTTTCGTTATGGGAGCCCGGCCAACAGCGGCACTGGCGATCGTTCAGGTGCCGACCGGACATCCGCGTGCCCAGCTCCAGGTGATGCGCGAGCTGATGGCAGGCAGCGTCGAGGAATTGAATCGGATGGGCGCAGCGATCGTCGGTGGACACTCGATTGAAGGACCGCGCACGATGATCGGCTACACCATTCTCGGCCAGCAGGTCTGTGATCCGAAAACCAAGAGTGGATTGCGTGCCGGCGATCAACTGGTGCTGACCAAACCGATCGGGACCGGTGTATTGCTGGCTGCACTGATGCAGTCGAAACTGCCGGGAGTCGAGTTGCCGGAACTGCTTGATTCAATGTTGTTGAGCAACGAGATCGCTTTGCGGCTCGTTCAGAATTTTCCGCTCACCTCATTGACCGACGTTACCGGTTTCGGATTGGCGGGCCACCTTGTCGAGATGTTGTCGGCATCACAGGCCAGCGCCGAGATTTCGATGGAGCGAATTCCATTGCTTGGCGGTGTGCAAGCGATGATCGATTCCGGGATCGAAAGCACGCTTGCGGGCGACAACCGCGCCGTCTCTGCAAAAGTGGAGGTCGTTGGTGCCGACGTTGGAGACCTGCGGACAGCCAGCTTGTTCGATCCACAGACCGGTGGCGGATTGCTAATGGGAATCGGGCAAGGAGAATGCGAACGGCTTCTAGAGTTTCTAAGAAACACCGGGTTCGAACATTCGACGGTGATCGGAGAAGTAACGGACGCAGGTTCCGGGATCCAGTTGCGAATTGACTGAGTTCGAGGCGACGGACGTAGCGTTGGCATCCTGCCGACGACTCTTATCGGGTGTGTCACGCCGGCAGAGTTCAACGCTACGGACGTCGGCTGGAGGTCGGCTGGAGAAGCCAACGCTACGAAAAAAGCCGCAGTCGCGACCGATATCGGTCTGACTGCGGCTTTCTTTGTGATTGATGATCCAGCGTATTTGCCGGCCCGGCCAGCGATTACCGCTTGGAGAACTGACCGGCGCGACGAGCGCCGCGAAGACCCGGCTTCTTACGTTCTTTCATTCGTGAATCACGAGTCAGGAACCCGCTGTCACGTAGCGGCTGCATGAATTCCTCGTTGTAGGAAAGCAGTGCACGCGCGATACCCATTTTGCACGCACCCGACTGGCCGGTGATTCCACCGCCGCTGACCGAGATCCGAACGTCAACCGCGTCGCGAACTCCGCAGGTATCCAGAGTATCCGTGATGGCGCGTTGAGCGTGAGAGACTGGAAAAAACTCCTCGAATGATTTTCCATTGACGACAACGGTTCCGGATCCGGCTTTGACACGGACGCGGGCAACTGAGGATTTGCGACGACCGGTTCCGAGTGATTCGCCGGTGTTCTGATCTTTTTTTGCTACGTTCATAGTCTTCTTAGCTCATAGTCTTCTAAAAATCTGATCTGCTTGGAAAATCGTATGCGTCATAGAACTGGAGAAGCTTCGTTACTTCCGGGCAGCTTCCACTTCAAGCGCTTGCGGGTTTTGTGCCTGATGCGGGTGTTCGCCACCAACATACAGTTTCAGCTTGCTCAGCATTTGACGGCCAAGCTTGTTTTTGGGCAACATCCGGCGAACGGCATCGCGAAGGATCTGTTCCGGCTTGCGTTCAAATCGTGCACGAGCGGATTCGCTTCGCAGTCCGGGGTAGCCGGTGTACCACGTGTAGGTTTTGTTTTCCCATTTGTCACCGCTGAGGTTAACCTTGTCCACGTTCGTGACCACGACAAAATCACCGGTATCAACATGCGGAGTGTAGACCGGGCGGTGCTTGCCCATCAGGATCACAGCGATCTCTGAAGCAAGTCGTCCAACGATCAATCCATCGGCATCAACAATCCACCAGCTCTTGTCAATCTCGCCAGGTTTGGCAACATACGTCTTGGTGCCGGGCACAGTAATCTCCAATGAGAAAAATCTCGTATCGGAACGCAGCATTTGCCCTGTTCACGATATCGCTCTAATTGATTTTCAAAGTTCAGCGGAACATCCACCAACCAAAAAACGGACGTTCGAGACGCCCGCTTTACCTCATGAGTTTATCGGTTTGCCAGATTTCCCACAAGGGTCAACTTGTCCAATCAGGGCAGAGAAACCCGTCATTTTGGCTGTTGCGGTCCCGTCCAGTTCAGGCAGCGAGCCAGCGGTTCGTCAAGGTTCCAGAGGCGGGGCTTCAAACTCCCGAGAGGGGTTGGAGCCGATCGAAAGGGTGGGAGGCGAATACAACTGAGTGTCATCAAAGACGCCGCCAAACCGCTCATTTCGCTGCCGATCAAGTTAGAGATTGGAGGACGGGTACGGTTTCAACAAGCGGAATCGTATCGGTTCTCCAAACGAACTGGCAGCCATGCATCCAGGATCTGTCCACGGCATAACCGGCAAAGCCCGTTTCACCCTGAATTCACGGGCCGGTTCCGGCGCTCAAAATGCAGATCAAGGCGAGCGATCACGGTTGAGAATCTATCTTTTCCGGCTGGAATCGGGCGATTTCGGCCATAACTAGATGAAGCCGAATGGAGAATTCAACGATGAGCGATGCTGAGCTGAACCCCACGACCAGTGAATTTCCACTCCTTCATTCTTTACCGATTTCGCCAACGAGCGACTTCGACATTCGTCAGCGTTTCTTTGCGAGCGGTTCATCAGCCGGAAGCTGATCAGAGATTGGCTCTTCCAGTCGAAATTTTCGGCGAGCCGGATAGTGTCGGCGAGGGCGGTTCAAATTTACCGCCGGCATCCACGCTCGCATCCGTCTTTGAATCTGCAACGGGCTGGAGGCTTTCATTCGAGGAATCCCGATCGAGTATCAAAAATCGAAACCGGTCGGATCACGACTGCCATCCATCTGGTACCCTTTACATAGACGACATGAGTGCCGCCTGGCCGGCTGGAGTTCCTTGTGTTCACCGCTCCAAATGCGATGTTCTGGTGGAGCAGATCAGCGAACTGTTCTGCACGCTTCAGGAAATTCGAACGGAAAACGCAAGATTGCGATCCGCAATCGTGTCCGCATCGGGTGAACAATCGGAAACGGACGGTGTCCAGACTTCGCATTCCTGTTCGGCGACCGTTGTTGACGAGTTAATCGAGCAGGTCGCGAAGTTGTTTGGCGAAGTCTGATCTGTTCGCCTTGTTCTATTCGCCGTCTTTGGTGGCTTGATTTTGGTGACTTGACCGGAGCCTTGGACACGAATTAAACTGTTGCAGCCAGAACATATACGAGCGGTCGTGGCGGAATTGGCAGACGCGCTAGGTTGAGGGCCTAGTGGGAGATAATCCCGTGGAGGTTCAAGTCCTCTCGGCCGCACTCGATAAAACAAGGGTTTGCAGCTGTTTCGCTGTGAATCCTTTTTTTGTGTCCGTCTGGAAACTCTCGTTTCGGAACGAATGAATGCACTCAGGATGTTAGGGTCATCGTTAACAAATAGGACGGAAGGGATCATTTGATTCTCTATTGGAATAGGCTTGCAAAAAAGAAGCCCGTGTTGTGTCGTTGTGGCTTTTGACTCCCATAGGTTGAGAAATGGAGTCGCTGTGAATTCCCCACAATGACGTCAAGTAATCGAAGACTGCAGCGGTATCGTTATCCGTTTTTGTTGCCAGACTTTGTGGCTGTTGCATCACTTGCCAAAAACCTGCTAGACATTTGTAAAGTTTGCCGTTGATGTCAACTTGCGCGGGCAGTCCTTGTCGTTGCCCTAATTCAGATTCAGTGACGCCCTCTAATGCTGAGCCTAGCAAGTCACTGCCAAGTGCCCTGCAAGCCTGCGCAACGTCACATCCCGGCTGTGGTGCGCCAAAGAAAGACGTGCTGATCAATTGACACACTTTCATGCCTAGGCCAATATCGCCTCGGACAATATCGATAATTTGATTCATGTCCGAATTGTCTTGCTTCAGTTCGAATTTCAATGCCTCGTACGCTTGGCCAGAAATCGGTACGGAAGCCAACCCGGTCAACTGCCTTGCAAGTTCAGCACAACTGATTTGTTGACGCTTTTCCATGATCACCGAAACTGTGGCGAATAATCCATTTGGGCAGAAGGGTTTTGTGAAATGCTGGTGGGCAACATTGACAAGTTTGAGGATGGTTTTCTTTTCTGCTTGCCCGGACAAAACGAACCGGATCACGCCCGGGTGATTCAGGGCAACGGTCTGCAATAATTTGGTTCCATCGATTTCAGGCATGCGCACATCGCTTACAACAACGTCAATAGGCCCTTGTTTCAGATGTTCCAATGCATGTACGGCACTGGAACAAAACTGCATCGCCCAGTCTTTGCGAAATTTGTGAAGCAATCGGCGCAATCCAGCAAGTAGACTGACATCATCGTCGACAAACAGAATGTTGGTTTTGTCAGCTTGCATGCCTGGTATTTCCCCTGGATTGGCTTGAAGACACTGGATGCACAACTGCTTCCAAATCAATCGGCAACGCGATGACAAACGTCGTACTTTCGTCGACGAATGATTCGATCCTAATCTGCCCCCCATGCTTTTCGACGATTACCGAATGAACGAAAGCCAATCCTTGTCCTGTGCCCTTGCCCACTTCCTTGGTAGTAAAAAATGGATCGAATACCTTTTGCAAACTATGTTCAGCGATTCCGCAACCGTTGTCGGTAACCCGGATTTCGACGGAATCAGATTTACTGGCAGTTGAAATCGAGATTTTTCCGAAAGTGCTTTCGGGCCAGTTGCGTTCCCGGATTGCGTGAGCCGAGTTGACAATAATATTCGAGAATGCCTGTTTCAGGTCTCCCGGATAACCGATAATCAGCGGAAGGTCTTCTTCAAATTCGGTGCTGATCGCAGCGAAGTATTTCCATTCATTTCGGGCAACCGTAATCGTGCTTCCCAGCGCGCGGTTAATATCCACGGCAGACGAAGCCATGACTCCGGGATGTGAAAACTCCCTCATGGCCCCAACAATTGTGGTGACGCGTTCGATTCCAATAATGGACTGCTGGATTGCTTGTGGGATTTCGCGTCGAAAAAAAATCAGGTCAGCCTGTGCCTCCTGTGCCTCCTGTGCCTCCTGTGCCTCTGATTTTCCGTCCATCCGCATGCTCAACGGATTGCCATTTGACGAATTCTCTAATTCGCAACTGACGCCAATGAACTCTTCGATTTTAGCGAATGCATCCAACAAAAACTGAAGGTTGTCACCGACGAACTGAATCGGCGTGTTGATCTCATGTGCGATTCCAGCGGCTAGTTGGCCAACGGACTCCATTTTCTGAGCGTGAGCCAACCGGGCTTCCAATTGTTTTTGTTGGGTCCTGTCGCGAACGATGGCAATAAGGAGGTCTGAATCGCTTTCGTTTACGTGGCTTATTGTCAATTCGGCAACGAATTCCGTGCCATCGCCCATCATCCCAGGTAACTGTTCGTTGAATATGGATTCGGCAGCGGCAATTGTTTGTAGTGCCAGTTCGTTTGAGAAGTCGACGAACAACGACGAGAAATCCCTGTCAATCGCTTCATCTCTTGAAATCTGAAAGATCTTTTCCGCAGCAGTGTTGAACGTTTCTATCTTCCATTCACGATTAACGGTGATGATACCTTGTGCAGCGTGATCCAGAATCGTTTGAGTCTTTTTTATCTGTTCGCGCAGATCGCTGGCAACTTCGGTCAGCTCGACGTTAGCATGGTATGCTTCTCGACTTTTGTCCTCCAGAAGTGACTCAGCTGCGATACGTGCTTTTCGTTCACGTTCTATTCGCTTCGTCAATAATTTGATGTCGTTCAATCGTTTGCCTCGTTGAGCATTGAGCGTCAATGCGTAGCGGTTTATAGAATTCTAATCGTTACTTGAGAATGTCATGTCAAACTGGGCGACATGATAGCCATTTTCGCCATCAAGCAACGTTCTTTCCCAGTCCGACGAAACATCGAAGTAATCGCATACACTCTGCAGAGCGCCTTCCACCAGGTCGTACATTTTTCGAGGCGAATCATACGTAATTCGCATTGTGTCGGAGCCTGTGTCCTCGCAAAAAAAGCCGGGTGGCAACGCATCAGGCCAAATTTTTTTCAATTCTATTTCATGGATTTCTGCCAGGGTCAACAAAAAGGTTTTGGGGTGACCAACATTCACCAGCTCAACTGGCACAAGACGGCATAGCTTAGGAAAGATCCACTTTCCGAATGAGACATGTGCCTGTTTAACGGAAAGGCCCAGATGGTCAACTGTTCTCGCGACCAATTCATTGAGGTCATCGTCCAGGTAGTTTCCGGGCCGAATGAAAATTCCATCCCCTTGGAAATTGCAGGCATCGTAAATGGATTCGTATGCCTCGGCGCCAGCGATTTCAACGATGAATTCTTCCAGCAAATTAAATATGTGACCCTTCAAGGTCTGACTCCTTGAAAAAGATAAAGGCAGGATGCAGTCCAACTGGAAAGTGTAGGTCGCAGAATTCAATTTTCGCGAAGCGACAAGCGCGAACAGATAGTTAATTCAGTTGCACCGGCTGACATAAACAGGGTTTTCATCTGCAAGAGCTTCAAATTTAGAGCAGGAGTGCCGGTTCCCACTCGCCACTCAAGCAATTGTCCGGTTGATAACAGTTGTAGGGACCACGCTGTGATTTGGCGCATCGACAAGGCACTTGGACAGGATTACCCGTCCGTATTCAGGTTAAGCAGGTCGTCGTACATGTCGTCTTCATTCTCGTCGTCGCCGAACTCATAGGCGTCCGGGTCGTAGATAAACTCCGCTGCATGATCGTAAATCAGTGCTGCAAGTTCACCTGACATTGCCAGCGTATCAGTGTCGACCGATCCAAATACAAGCGCGCGGTCGTGCCTGCTGGCGTTGGTAAATCGTGTTGATACATTCTCGAAACTGTTGAGCCATGAGTAGTAAGATTCGCCATATATTTTCGAAACAGCCGCGCCGAGCTTAACGGTGTCGGCATGCTCGGTATCGTACAGTAGCGCCGTATCGTTGCCTCCCCTGGTCGAGTGTGCATACGCTCTTGCGAAGCCGTGGCTGGTGTTGTCAAAGCCCGTTCCGAAGAGTCGCATTTCGTTTTCTAGCGTAACAAGCGTATCATTGCCAGCTGAATCGTAGAAATAGGCTCGATCGTTTCCGCCGCGTGAAGAGAACGCATCGACCTGTGCGAAGCCTTTTGCGTTCAGAAAATAGTCATCGTTGTACAGCCGCGCATCATCCGGACGAGCAACAAAGCGGTCGTCGAGCTTGGAGTCAAACAGCAGAGCCCGATCATTGCCGCCATTGGAAACCGCGTACGTTCGCTCAAATCCATGCACGTCAAATTCAAATCCGTCTCCTGTCAGCCCGGTTTTGCGCGGGCTGCTGATCAATAACTCATCGCCATTTGATCCGAAAAGATATGCTCGGTCATTCGATCCGCCACGGAATCCAAACGCATCAATTTGTTTGAAACTGTCGGCAATGTTGAAATAGGACTGGTTGTACATGCGGGAATACTCCGGAGACGCCTGAAAGACGTCTCGATCCAGTGCCGAGTCCCAGAATTGAGCCCGATCATCGCCGCCGTTCACGGAATAGGCATACACTCGCTCAAAGTTTTTGGCAAAACTGTAGAACTTTCGACTTATCATACGGGCATTGGTTGATGTCATCTTGACCGTGTCATCGTATTTCGAATCGTAAAGATAGGCCCGATCCTGCCCGCCGTTTTCGGCGTGAGCGTAAGAACGATGGTAGCCTCGAGTTTCAGCGAAGAAGCTCTCACTCCACATGCGGGAGTAATCCTGAGTCATCTTGATTCGATCGGCTTCAACAGTGTCATACATGAACGCCCGATCGTATCCGCCTCCGGAATCGGCGACGAATCGTTTGCCGTTGTAAGCGTGTACTCGCCAGTTTTCGCTGCACATCGTTGCAGTCGATCCGGTAGTGATAACCTGTTCGACTTTCGTTGAACCAGTAATATGAATCTGGTCCTCACCCAGTTTTGCATTGAAGACAATCTTCGAAACAATGGCAGCGTCAATCGTGAACTCTTCGCCATTGAGTGTGACGGTGTGATAGAGTTCGCCGGCAAGAAATTCGAATTGATCCGCTGAGTCAGTACCTTCAAAGATCAGAATTTGGTCGAAACTGACAGCAAAACGGTAGTCGATCTTCTCGGAAAAATTGAAGCTGCGACCGTGACGACCGACGCCAATTTCTATATTGGTGATCTGATTGACACCAGCGGCTCCACTGGAAGGAAGGACTGATTCGTCGTTGTTGAAAATACCGATATGACTGGATCCGTTAGCCAGCTCCGCAGGTTGTACCTGCGTCAAGTTATAGGTTCCTGCGACGAGGCCATCGAACAGGTAGTCGCCATTTTCATCGGTAGTTTTTTCCAGTTCGACCGGATTGCCTTTGAAATCGACACCCGCCAGTCGCACCGTTACATTCTCCAGTGGAGTGTCGCCGAGATCAAAAGCCTCATCGATGTCATTGTCGATAAACACACTGCCGGTTAGCGAGCTGTTTTCGTACTCTCCAAAGCTGTAACCGCTGCCGAGTTGGCCAGCACTCAGCTCCACATTCGCAATCTGGTTGTTGGAAGCCAGCCCACCAAATTCTCCGGTGTTGCTTTCGGCACTGATGAATTCTTCCGGCTGCGTTTGAACCACGGAATAGGTTCCCGGCGCAAGTCCTCGAAATTCGTAAAAGCCGTATGAATCTGTTGTCTCAGTTTGGCTCACGGAGTTCGCATCAAAATCGACGCCGGACAGTGAAATCGAAACACTGCCAATTCCCGGCTCATCGGCATCAATTAGTCCGTTTCCGTTGACATCGACATAAGTGAAACCTGAAAGCAGCGTCGGTGCATATTCGTAGAATGTAGGCCCAGCGACGGATTTTGGTTCGGAACCAATAATCAGGTTTTCGATTCGATTTCCCTGAACCACCTGGCCAACACTGCCAGCTTCAACGTAACCGTCAAAAACAACCGGAGGTTGAACCTGTTCGATCTGGTAAGTTCCCGGCGGCACATCTGCAAATTCAAAATTCCCGTCCACGTCGGTCAACACTTCCCGATTAACCTGGTAACCACGAAAATCTTCGCCGGTAAGTTGAATTTCATTGTTGTAAGCGTAGCCGGCAAAGGCACTTTCTTCGGTGTCATCTTGCACAACAACCTGACCGGTTATTTTGGAGAGCCCCGCAAAGCTGATTTCAACATTTCCCGTACGCGCTTGAAGTCCATCGAAAACTTCGTAGACGAAACTCATTGGCGGCGCGTCTGGGTTCAATTCTGCGGGAGGTAGAAATCGCAATCCGACAAGTTCGTCGACTGTCAAACTCCGGCCGATCGACACAAGGGTCCCACCGGCATCGAAAACCTGCCCGACTTCCGGCAGCTGCAAGGCGTTAATCTGAAGTTGCTGTCCTTCCAGATCGTAAGGCGCTTGAATTGACATTTGCCGAGCAGGTTCGCCGGCCATGATGCTCATCCAGGCATCATTCACGACTGGAGGAAGGTCGAGATGAGTTTGTGAGGAAACTGCTCCGTCGTTCGACGATGCGCGAGGCGATTGGCCCGCAAATGTTGCTATTCCTGTAGCGAGATCAATCTCGTACAACCCGCCGGCATTGTTAGCCGCAAAGACTCGGCCACTTGCGTCGGAGAAAACAGCTCCGTAGGTTCCAGCCGGTTTCAAGTCATCATTGATAACTGAAACGACCCCGACATCCGAATCCGAACGCAAATCAATCGAAATGAATTCCGCCTTATTGCCGGCTTTTCTGATGGAATAGTGCAGTCCAGTTGTCGGATTGAAAGCGATGTCATAGGTCCTGGTCACGTTCTTGTCAGCAGTAACAACACGTTCGACCGAAACGTTATCGACATCCACACCGTAATAAATGTTACGGTGTCGCAGATAAAGCAATCCATCCTCCCCAAAATCACCAGTGTAATAGCTGCCGGCCGGGAGTCCTTCGATGCTTCCGAGGATTTCGTTTTGACCATTCGAACCAATTCGAATCAACTCGTCGGTTTCCATCTTGATTCCGTATACATATCCATCTGCAACTCGAAATCCAATGCCGTTGATCTTGAACCCTGCTTTATTGCCAACATCGACAAATGTTTCATTGACCAGATCTATTTCCGCAAGCTGACCCTGTTCACCAGTCACACCATGAATTTGATAGAGAACTCCGGAATCTGGTGAAAATGCAGGAAGTGCAGATGCGAGGAGCTGCCTCGGCTCCAGCTTTTCGTATTCAATGCAGTTGCCCTGTCTGCGTTGCAAATTGAGATGGCGTCTGAAGAAGTTTTTTGAAGGCATGGTGAAGCTCTCTGACTGGTGTTGCGTGTGTTGGGTTGCTTTACGGTCAGTTGTTACGCACGCGGTGCGCCAGTTTTTGCATTCCAGCACGACAGCCGTGAAATCTGAGCTTTTGCTGTAAATTCTATTTGCCGGGTTCCTTCAAACAATTAGTTGCACAGTAAATGTTTCAGTCCGGACTTACCGAATTGGCAGGAAAATTTTCCGTCATCGAATGCCGGATCGTCGATTCCTGCATGAATAACGGTTACTGTCGTCGTAGTACCAACCAAACGGCCAACATCCTGGATTGGCACGCTCCGGGCTTAGGTAGTGGATAACAACTACTTTTTCTCTGGAGCTAACCATGATTCGCAAAGCTGAAAACCCGGCAACTAATTCTTACGATCAGGAAACCTACACAACACCACTTCAAAGACAGCACGATGACGCCGACATCTCTTTCGTCATTCCAGTTTTCAATGAAGAGGAGTCATTGGAAGAATTGGCCCAACGGATTGATGAGAACGTTCCCGCCGGAATGAACTTCGAAATCATCTTCATTGACGATGGCAGCACGGACGATTCCTGGATCGTTATTCAGGCACTTTCAGATATCACTCGCGGACAGATAAGAGGCCTGAGGTTTCGAGCCAACCGTGGCAAAGCAGCTGGGCTACAGGCTGGCTTCAAGGCTGCTCAGGGCGGGATAATTTTTACAATGGACGCCGACTTGCAGGATGATCCCAAGGAAATTCCCTGTTTTCTCGCCAAACTGGAAGAAGGTTATGACCTGGTAAGCGGCTGGAAAAAAGTTCGTCACGATCCATGGCACAAAGTCTGGCCCAGTCGAATTTTTAATCGTTTGCTGAGCTATTTTAGTAATGTGAAACTTCACGATCACAATTGCGGTTTCAAGTGCTACCGTCAAAAAGTCGCCAAATCAACCCAACTGTTTGGTGAACTTCATCGCATGGTCCCCGCGCTTGCAGGAATGAACGGTTTTCGAGTAACAGAAATTCCGGTCCGGCACCACGCACGCCGTCACGGCTATTCCAAATACGGTGTTGAGCGGTTTGTTCGAGGCTTCAGCGACATGCTGACGATAGGTTTCTTGCGAAAATATAGCGAACGGCCAGCGCACTTTGCGAATACCTGGGCAGCAAGCTGTTTCGCACTTGCAACCTTGCTTGCAGTTGGCAGCCCGTTTGTCGGGCTTACGTCGGTGCAAGGCCTGATGACGTTTTTCGCGGGACTCTTCTTTTTCGGTTTTGGTGGAGCTCTTTTTCTTGCAGGCCTTATTGCCGAGTTGGTAATTCGTCAAAACCGCCGTTCCAATGCGAGCGATCACGTTTGCGAAGTTGTACAAACAGCGCCGCGCAAGAACGTTGACGTTGACGTTGTCACAGAACGGAAACGAATCGCGATCGTATCGTAGCCGTTCGCAACTACAGCGTATTTCAAACCTGCTTACGGGCCGGTTCCCATAGGCCGAACCCGGCGATGGCCGCCAGGAACCGGCCGTATCAGCCACTACTTGCCTTTTTCATTTCAGTTCTCGGAGCAACCTCATGTCAACTACAACCAAACAAGAATCACTCAAAGTCCTTGTCATCACATCAACCTACCCTCGATACGAAACTGACTATGCCGTTCCATGGATGCGTGAAACACATCGACGCCTAACAGCTGAGGGACACGAGATTACGGTGCTGGCCCCGTCTTTCAAAGGGCTCAAGTCGCATTTGATGGACGGTATTGAAGTTGTTAGATTTCGATACGCACCGAAAGGCATCGAAACGCTGACACATGAAGAAGGTGCGACGCATAAAATCCGTAAGCCCTGGATGCAGTTACTGGCGATTCCTTACATCATTATGGGCTGTCTGGTTGCAGCCTGGTTGGCATGCACAAGACGATTCGACGCCATTCACGTTCACTGGCCCTTCCCACACGGTTTGATGGGGCAAGTTGCTTCGTTCCTGAACGGTGCGCCGCTGGTCGTCATGTCGCATGGCGTTGAATTCGCGCTGGCTCGTCGCAAGAAGTGGGTGACTCCATTTCTTCGGCAATCTCTGCGAGCTGCGGATTTGCGAATTGCCAACAGTCGTGATACTGCTGGTAAAGTTGAAGCGTTGAGCGGCAGAGCATGTACGGTTCTGCCCTACGGATCGACAGTCGCTCCGCTTCCTGCGGCTGCCACGCGAAATGAAAAGCCGCGAATACTCTTCACCGGTCGGCTGATCGAGCGGAAAGGGATTGAGTATCTGTTGCAAGCTGCTCCGCTGATACTTGACAAACATGACGTGCAGTTTGTTATCACTGGTAACGGCGACCAGCGAGACCGTTTGGTGAAGCTCAGAGACGAACTTGGACTTCAGCAGTCAGTAACCTTCGCGGGATTCCTCAGCAAGGAAGACTTGCAAAACGAATACTCCCTGTGCGATGTCTGGGTGAACCCCGGGATCGTCGACAGCTGGGGCGACGCGGAAGGGTTGGGCGTCGGTTCGATCGAGGCCTACAACTATTACAAACCAGTAATCGCGTCATCGGTCGGAGGAATTCCTGACACTGTTGTCGACGGCGAAACAGGTTATCTGGTTCCGGAGAAAAACTCGGCGATTCTTGCCGACGCCGTCTGCGATTTGCTGGCCGATCCAGCCAAGGCAAAGCGCTTTGGCAGGAATGGATACCGCTTTGCGAAAAGAAACTTTTCCTGGGATAGCATCATTCCCAGGATGGAAAACCTGTATCGTCTGGTTTCCGCGCCATACAAATTTGGAGGTGATCAAGAGTTCAACGCGGCATAGGCATCCGGAAGATGCCCAGCCACCTCTGCTTCGCTCCGGGCAGTTGGCCGGCTGGGTTTCTTTCATTTCAACACTGGAGGAAACCAATGAATGCTCTCTCCTTGATTTCGACGGTAAAGAAAAGCAAATGGCTGTCGACGATCCTGACCTTGATCGTGATGGCCATGATTTACCAGGCAAGCCAGCGTCTGTTTTCTGAATGCAAGTTGCTGCCTGCGTTCGACTCACCTTTCTTCCTCGCAGCGATTCTGTTGGGATGTGTTTACCGCATCATCAATGCCTATGGCTGGGCTTTGGTTCTGCGGGCAATGAAACGGCCTGTTGACGGAAGAAAAGCAACAAAGATCTGGCTGCGAGCGGAATCTCGTCGCTGGCTACCAGGCGGAGTTTGGGGCTATGCGTCTCGCGCCACTCAGTCGCAAGAACTGGGCGTATCGTCAGGTGTCGCCTCGGCATCAATGTTGCTTGAGCTTTTGCTGACGATGCTGGCGGCATTGATCGTAGCCGTTCCAGCTGCGTTGATGTATCGCGCTGAGTTTCTCGCTTCATTCGATCAGCTCCGTCCTTACGCAACAAACGTCTGGATTGGTGTAGTGGCCGCGACAACATTCGTGGCAACCGTATTCGCGTTTCGCCGGAAGATCGGCCAGAAGTTCCAGTCTCTTTGCAATCGTTTTCAGGCTTTGCGTGGTTTGTCAATTTCGGCGACAGGAGTCGCATCAGCGCTTTTGTTCTATGTCGTGATGGGCATCTTGAACGGAAGCGTCACCGTGTTGTTGCTCTGGTCGCTGCCTGCCGAAACGGTTCCCCCGTCCGTATTGATTGCAGCGACTTCGTGGGCTTGGGTCGTCGGATTCCTTGCCGTCTTTTCACCTGGCGGGTTGTTTGTACGAGAAGGAATTTTTGCACTCTGCCTTACGCCATGGATTCCCTACGGAACCGGGATCACGCTGGCAATCCTGGCACGTTTGCTACAGATGGTTGCCGAATTCCTGAGTGTGATCTGGGTCAGCTTTGATTGGCGAGTCCTGCCCCTGAATCGCTTCAAACTGTATTGGATGGCGCGATGATATCGATTGGGATACCCACCAGCGTGCCGCGATGTAACGATTGGGCCGAATATCGCGGATTAGAGTCGGAATTTTTTACCGTCATGAACAGCGATAACAACCTATTTTACTAAAGCCCCACCGCTCGTAACGCGACCAGCTTTGAGTTGCGAGTTCGAGTTCTTTCCTCTTCTTGCCAAGGTTGTCCATGTCGATTGCGCCGCCAAATCCAGATTCGAAACAAGAATTCCAACTTGCCAGCGCGAATCAAGGTGAGCAGACGGCAACCGATCTGACTGGCTGCCACGTATTGGCAATTGACGATGACCCCGTCGCGTTGCGGGCCTTGGAACGGCATTTGTCCAGAAAAGGTTGCAACGTCACAACGGCAACTAGCGGGAGCGAAGGTCTCGAGTCGGTATCATCCGAAATTTCGGTCGCGTTGATCGACTTGAGAATGCCGGGGCTAAGCGGGCTGGACTGTTTGAGTTACTTGAACGAACACAATCCAACCATTTCAGTAATCATCTTGACCGCTTCTTTGGACGTAGACAGCGCGGTTGAGGCGACGAAGCAGGGAGCGTTTCAATACATTACCAAGCCGTTCGATCCGAAATCGCTGTTGGTGCATGTTTCCAAGGCCCATAAATCGTGGCAAATTACAAATGAAAACTCCTGTTTAAGAGACGCACTCAGCCTGCCACATACACTTACCCAATCGTCGAAAACCAAAACCAATTTAGGCGAGGAGTTGTTGGAAACCGTTGAGCGGATCGCCAATCTGAATTCCACGGTGTTCATCGGCGGCGAAAGCGGAACCGGCAAGACAACGGTCGCTCGAATGATCCATCAACATGGCGATCGAGCTGATGCACCTTTTGTAACAGTGAACTGTGCCTCGTTGCCAAGAGACCTGATCGAATCGGAGTTGTTTGGTCACATTAAGGGGGCCTTTACCGGTGCGGTGAAAGATCGAATCGGAAAAGCAGAAATTGCACACGGCGGAACGCTGTTTCTGGATGAAATTGGCGACCTGCCTCTGGATTTGCAGCCCAAGCTGTTAACGTTTCTGCAAGACCGAATCATTCAACGAATCGGCTGCAACGAGGATCGAGTGCTGGATGTCCGCTTGATTGTCGCAACACATCGCGATCTGGCTGCGATGTGTCACGAGCGCCGATTTCGACAGGACCTCTTCTACCGTTTGAATGTGTTGTCGATCTACCTGCAACCGCTTCGCGAACGCCCTGAAATACTGAAACAGATAGCCGAATCGACCGCCGAAACGCTTTGCCAACGGGAAGGCAAACCATCCAGGCAACTGACAGGTCACGCGATTGCGGTGCTGAAATCGCACCCCTGGCCAGGCAATATTCGTGAACTCGAAAACGTACTCGAACGCGCGGTTGCGTTTTCTGAAACGGATGAAATTCGAGCAGAAGATCTTATATTTGACACAGCCAATTTACCAACCAGTTCAGAGCAATATCATTCGACAACTGAAGCTAGTCCTCCAGAATTCTCGCTGGCGGGAAAGACACTCGAGGAAATCGAACGACGAGCGATCTTGGCCACACTTGATGCTTGCGACGGCAACAAAGCCAGGACAGCCCGAATGTTGGGCATCAGTGAGAAAAGCATCTACAACAAGATGCGCCGACTGAAAATCCAATACTCAGCGAATCGGGAAACAAAAAATGACTGATACGTTAATTGATTGCAGTTCGATCGAGAGTTTTCTGGACGGCGATCCGGACTTGCTGGCTGATCTGTCCGTAATTTTTGTTCGCTTTCTGCCCGGTTCGCTGGCGACATTGAATCTGGCGATCGAAAACCGTGACGCTGAAATGCTGCGAGAAACAGCCCATCAACTCAAAAGTCAACTCAGCTATTTTTTTTGCGAGCCGCTCATTGAACATGCCAGAGAACTCGAAGCACTGGGTAAGTCCGGACAGATGCAACGTGCGAGTCAAAAAGCAATGGACGTGATCCAGGATATTGATCGTTTACTTGAAGAACTGCGCACGATGACAAATCTCGAATTGAATCTGGAGCAGGATTGACTATGATGCGATGGTGCGTGCGACAAATTCGATTCCAGCTTTGGCCGCTTGTCTTTTTGGCGGTCACGCTGGTCCTGTGCGGACTAACGGTTTACCTGTTGGTCTGGCCGGCTTACAAAAACCCCGTCTCAAGAATGTACACTTCGAGACTTGGATACGCGACTGTACTTCGCCAAAACGGCAAACCGTTTCCGGTTAAGACTGCTGTTGCCGTTGAACGACAAGTGACAGGCGCGTTTCTTGGTGAAGGCCTGGTGCAATGCGAACCAGTTCAGATTTCGATGATTGCAATGGCAAGAATCTTGAAGATCCATGTCAAGGAAGGTGACCGTGTTAAGAAGGGGCAATTGCTGGTCGAACTGGATGACACTCGGATCAAATTCAAGATCGAAGCAGCCGCAGCTGCGCTTGAAACAGCTCGGGCGGAACAGGAGCGAGTGAAAGTCGGATCCGTCAGCATCCTTTCGGATGAGCGTCCGGAAATGGATGAAATTCAACTCGAAGCGGCGAAGACAACCGCAAGAGGCGAAAAGGAACTGCTGGAGACGTATCGCAGCTTGTTCAGAAAAGGTTCGATCAGCAACGAAAAATTCCTCGAACAGAAAATGAAAGCAAAGGATGCGGAAGTCTATCTTCGTAAGCTGCTTCTTCGCACGGATTTCGCATCCAGAGGTAAACAAAACAGCCTTCGCATTGCTGAATCAACCATTCGTGAGGCAGAAATGGGTTGGCGACATCGTCTGGCGCAGCTTGCGGACTACAAGGCTTATGCTCCTGCCGATGGGATTGTCGAACGAGTCCTGGTACATGAAGGGGAGTTCAATCAAGACCCCGGTCGACCAGCCATGATACTCGCGTCGGGAATCTGGTTCGAAGCCAATGTCGATCAGACTGCGCTCGGACAACTGGCAGCTGGCAATCGCGCCGAAGTTCGATTGAGTGCCTATCAGGATCGAATCCTGCACGGCACGGTAGAACGAATAAAGCCACTGGTCAATTTCTCACTGGGCGGACCAGAAACAAATCGACCGATTCGTCCACTGGGAACCGGTGCACCGGAATGGCCAGCCACTTTCGCCGTTCGAATTAATTTGGATCCAGATCAAACCGAAATCGTACCGGGCCTGACAGGGTTCGCCCGCATCATCAACTCACGACGTTCTGTTTGTGTTCCTCGAGGCAGCATTAGTGCGACCTCCGGTAACCGGGGCATCGTCTACGTTGTTAATAAAACAGAAAACGGTTGCGTTCCTTGCGATGTCAGTTTTGGCTGGACGGATAACGGTTGGGTCGAGGTGCGATCCGGACTCACGGCAGGAGAAAAGATCATTGTCGATGGCTATCAGGTTCTCGAACCGGGCGATCAAATCGTTTGCGAGGACATCGAACAACCGAATCAAAGTCACCTGGTCGAATCTCAACAATTTTCTGCCGGGAGCAACAATCAGCCGATAAACAACTCGCGCGCAAAAATAACTGCGGTTTTGCATTGAGGTGGTCATGATACAAACGCTGCACGGGCAGAAATTAGGAGGTTCCAGAGACGTTGGCCTGGTTCCCGCCGGTCGGGACGACAACTTGGCCGGCGGGAAATGGTACTGTTTTTCCGCTACGAAGTTGCTACAGCTAACCATTGCCGTATCAGGAGCCTTACTGGTTACTGGCAGCCTGGTGCAAAACTGGTTTGACATTCCTACTGCTTCACAACCTGCACAATCTCTTGATGACATTGTCCGTCAAACGCCGAATTGCCAAATTTGGTTTCAGGCAATTATTGCGATCGGCACTCTGATTTTGTTCGCGTTTTTTTTCTTCGGTAAACAGCGTCTGGTCAGCACGCTGGTAGCTTGCGGGCTGCTCTTTGTCACCTTGACGTTTCCATATTTCGTCATGTTGAAATCGCCAGTACTCGCAGCGGACGCCTGCTGGCTGCAGATGCAACACGACAATTTAACTTGGCTTGGTGGTGACATTTACGCGGAGGCTGAAACAGGCATGTACGCCTGGAAGGCCAAGGTCTATTGGGTGGATCCGCCGAGACAGGTATCAGTCGCCCCGGTTCCGGATTGGTCTGTATTTGAAATGGGGTTGGACAAAACGGAAGACATCCTGATTTGGCTCGGATACTCGAATACCTTTTGTCAGTTCGTTCGTACCGGATGGTTCTGCTCGGTCCTCGGAGCTTTCTTGCTGGCACTCGCAACTGTCATCACATCGAGATCTGCAAACCTTGAACAAGCAGGCTACGGAATCGCTTTCCTGTGCACTTTGATTTTCGTTTGCTCAGCCATTGCGCTCAGCGGGCCATTTCGCGCCCGGCCGCATTTGAAAGCTGCGGCGTTCCAGTCGAGTATGGGGAATCACGAGCATTCGCTGCAGGAGCTCGATCGTTGCGTCAAGTTGTTCCCTGTCCTGGCCCAGGATTCTTACTATATTTCACAGCGTGCACTTCTCGAATTCAAGTCAGGTTACCAATCGGAGTTCGCTCGACTGCATCAAGCCCGCAGCCTGGAATCGTCCGGCCGATACGATCAGTCATTTGAGCACTGGAATGAACTTTGTCAATCAAACGTTTCAGCGTTGCGCCGAGAAGCACTTCGTGCCGTTTTGCGTTTCGCCGTACAAGACTTCAACTGCAATCGTATTGAACTTGCTCGTCAACGACTGCAATTCGTGCTGAGTCATCAACCGGGAAATGTGAAGGTTATCCACTACCTGCAAATCATCTCCATTCGGGAAAAAAATCCGCAACTTGCCTTTCAGATGTGCGACTGGATGCATGAAGTGACTGAACACCTGAACTTTAATACTACGAAGGTGTTGAAGTCGGCCAGTCACCAAAACGCGAAGCTGGTGGCTGCTATTACTGACGACGAATGGGAGACCTGGAACCGCATTGTTGAGGCCAGGTAATATGTTGTTCAACTTTCAACCCGAGAGCGCGCAAGCGACTCGCGAACGCTCGAAACCAGATCGCTGCCGCGCGGTATGTCTCATCTTGATGACGCTGGCTTTTGTTTTTCTGCTGGCCTTCACAGTTACGAAGTGGCAGGTGACAGAATCGCACCCGTACCGTGTCATGGAAATGGAAGGAGACTGGGTCCGCGCACCCGGTGAAGAAGTCGCCAGCGGTTACTTTCGCAAACGAATCGATATCAATAGCTCGATTCGGCACGCCTGGATCGCTGTGGCAGCGAAAGATGGATTTGAAGTCACTGTGAACCAAAACCCGGTCGGCAGAACTTATCTCTGGCGACCAACTCGCCCCTATCAGAATGGCAGTAGCGAGTCCGCTCAGAATTTGTTCAACCGCAAGCCGGCGATGGCGTTGAATTTTCCACGGGAATACCAATGGGACGGGCATTACAACTGGTTGTTGCCGACGTTCCTGGATATTACCAATGAAATTCGTCCGGGCAGAAATGTCATTTGCATCGAAGTTGAGTCTCGGTCTTTTCCCGCCGCCGTCGCGTTTCATGGCGAGATCGAGCTTTGGAACGGCGAAGTCATTCCCATTCGCAGCGATTCCAGCTGGAAGTCGGAACCCGTGCCTATCGGGCCCCAATTCCTGGATTGGACCGAACCCGCTTACTGGGATAAAGAATGGCGAACGGCAAAAATCACAAACGGTCCCGCGCAAACCGTTTATCGAAATGTGCCTCGTCAAGTCTACGCTGAACCGTTCAACGGCCGATGGGCAAGCGCAAGTTCGGTAGTTCCGACACGGAGTTTCTATTCAAACTGGAAAATTGAGAATCCGATTGACGAAGCCTGGCTGCGTGTTGTGGCTAATCGCCGGTTTGATTTATTTATCAATAACATTCGAGTGGCCGTCGAAGACAACTGTTCGGCTGACTTGGACAACGGGGACTGGGTGCTTGGCCGCCGAAGTGCACTCGATCCGGTAGCCTCGCCCGAAATCCTCGACCCGGATGAAACTGCCGAGTTCTTTCTGGGCAAGAAATTCGAAAACCCTCGAAACGCTCAGGCAGACTTGAGAGAGTTCAAAGACCTCAACATCAAAACTCATCTTCCGTTTCGCAACTACAGGACAACCAATCGCGCCGAAGATGGCGGCGAATTTGATCCTACCCGCACGCTTGCCGAATCGCGAAGGACGCCGGAAAAGCCCGACCTGCCTGCCGAAAATCCGATTCCTAATGCGTTAAAGCGCGATCGGGCTATCGGCGGTTACTTTGCGTACAGTGTTGGGAAGTTGCTGAGGGTCGGCGACAACAAAATCGAAATCCGACCAGTTGAAACTGACGAATTCAATTGGCGACCGTCCTTTGCGATGGATGGTGGAGCCATTCTTCAAACTGGCGAAAACGTTTTCTTACCGGCTGCGGACCACTGGCGGACAGAATCAACGGAAGGCAAAACCACATCCGTCGATGTTGGGGCAGATGTGGCCCAAAGCAATCAAACTCTGCCTCGCTTGAACTATCGTGGGATCGCTCTGCAATCTCCGAATTCCGGAGAGGCATTCAACGCGAAGTATCTTCGAACGCTCGTCTTTGTTGCTTTCGTCCTGGTTTCCGTTTGGCTTTTGACTTCGCACTTTAGGACGTATCAACTCGACAGGACAATATTTCTGGTAATGCTGTCAGCAACCATAGTCTTGTTGTGCGGCAACCTACTGGAAAACAGTTTGCAAGAACGGCATGAGATCCTCTGGTTTTTGCGTGGTACAGGCTGGCTGCTCGTTCTACTTGCAACAATCATTGTTGCTGCGATCGTCAGTTCAATAAGTGTAGTTAGTCGATTCAAAATACTACGCACGCGAAGCAATAGTCTTGATAACGCGGTTGAGCAAATCAATGTTACAAACGTTTCGCCGGAAATTACTCTCATCGGGGAGAGTCGAGCCGTAATCTCGGAGCCGGAGGAAGGAATTGCTACATCAATTCGTTCGTTACCGGATACGCGACTTTGGCCTCATATGATTATCTGGGTGCTGCTGGTTTGTGCTCTGCTCCGTGGCTACAAACTAGATTTGCAACCATTGGATGACGACGAATACGCATCGACTCAGGCGATCATGGCGATTCTTGAAACCGGTGTGCCGGGTTTCGTGCCGGAAAACGTCTATTACACCCGCAGCCCGTTTTATCATTACCTGACTGCCGCCATCGCCTGGCCGTTTGGTGGCAACCTTTGGACACTTCGCATGCAATCGGTTTTGTGGAGTATTGCAACCGCATTTTTGACGTATCTTTGCGGTTCACGACTATTGAATAACAGATGGATCGGTTTTGCAGCGATGGTTCTGGTATCCATCCACCCGTTTCAGATATTCACCGGACATGTCATCCGCTTTTATCAAATGCAGCAGTTCTTTGCGTTGCTGACAATCTATCTTTTCTGTCGCGGCTTTGTTACTGAGCAAAGTCAACGATATCGAATCGCGACGATTGTTGTTTTCTTGTGTGCCGTGTTGAGCCAGGAAATCTCAGCTGTGATGGGTGTCCCAATTCTACTTGGCTACGTTCTGTTCGCTCGTGATCTAGGCTGGCGTCGAAACATCCAACTGTTAGTTGTCTCCGCAGCTGTAGTTCTGATCGTCGCACTCGACTTGTTGGCGTTCCAAACCCTTTGCCTTACACGAACGGAGGGGGTTTCACCCAACATTGAAGCGTCGATCAAACCACACTTCTGGTATCCGATGAATTTGTTCGCAATTTTTGTGGGATATTCGCGGTTGCATATCATCCCGAGCTTCTTCTGTTTCCTGGGTCTGCCGTTTTTGTGGCGTGAGAAAAATCGCAATGGGCTGGCATTGGCGATGTTCCTTTTTTCAGGTGCCTTGATGACCAATCTGTTGGTATCGCATATCAGCTTGAGGTACCAGTATTGGCTGTTTCCAATCTGGATTCTTGTCAGCTTACAAGCGATTCAACTGATTGTGAGATATTTTATTGGTCTGGCCAGTCCGCCTGCAAAAGACCCGGCAACCCGAAACAAACTTGTGATGGGTACGCTCATGTCTGTGATTTTCTGTTCGATCGTGATTTCCTGGTCTCCCTGGCGAACTCCAGGCACTTACGAAATTCGAATCCTTGGCGACTCGACAGGTTGCATTCGATGGGTCAATTCTCAAATGCGGCCGGGCGACAAGCTGGCCATCACCGAACCCCATACCCATGCCGCGCATATCGAATCAGGAAAAGTCGACTACGATGTCGCTGTTCCCCTCCTGTATGACTTCGCCGTATTTCAGGATGGACGTTTGATAGATCGAAATGGTGGCAGTGAAATTGTCAGTAATGTTGACGAGTTTTTATCTGTGATCGAGAAGCACGATCGTGTTTGGATTCTGATCAATCGCGAAAAGTTTCGTTCGCGAGGCAAGAACTTGCGATGGGAATATCCGGGAGCACGATTTGAGATGCTACTGCGGAAGAACTGTGAACTCAAGCATCGCACCTACCTCTGGCACGCCTATCTGTGGGATTCAGCTCGCGGCCACTATGTGGGCTTCAACAAACAGCAATAGTGAAATCCGGCGAACCGCAGACCATGCGGTGGCCCGGGGCAAAGCACCTCAATTCACTCGAAGAGCGTCACAACCGCACCGAGGGGGATTGCCGGGGGATTGCCTGTCCTCGATGCGGCAATGAGTTGGTCGATCGCGAACGAAAGTCAGATGGAAAACCCATTGTCGGATGTTCAGGGTTTCCGAAATGCCGCTAAATCAAGAAGTGGCGCGCTGAGTTGGACTGCAGTTGCGCAACCAAATGGAAGATTGCCTTGCGAGTCGCGATCGAAACAGTCGCGCTTGCAATCATCGGAGTTGTTGCCTACCTCGCGATTGAAGCGGCAGTTTAGTGGATTAGCTATTCAGCCAATGAAGGGTGTCGGAGAATTTCCCGCTTGTTCAAGCGCCACGCGTTAGCAAGTCAGCACAGGCCTGGTCTTTGACCACGCGTCCCTTGCTCACGCTGCCGGTTTCCTTTTTTTGCTATCACCAAAACAGCCGATGCCAGAGTTATTCTACGCCACAAATACGAGGCAACCAAAAAAAGTGCGAAGGCAACCGGTGCCTTCGCACTTACGTTTCCTTTGGGAGTGCCGGTTTAATACCGCACGAAGAACTCATAAACAAGCGACGGCTTGAAGCACTCGCCGGGTTCAATTGTCGATTTCCAGATCAGCCGGCTGCTGTTGTTAACCGGATCGCCACCATGACGCCAGTCATCCTGCTGATAGCCGTCCAGCGAAATGCTGCCGTCGTCAGTCGTCGAAATTGCTTTGCCACCCATTCGCAATCGAACTTCGACCGGAACCGGGACCTCTTTGTTGTTCGCCAGTTCGATCGCCGACTTGCCCGTAACTTTGGCGTAGTGATGGCCTCTCCACGTCAGCGCTTCGAGTTCGCGGTCGGTTTCGTGGTCTTCCACTTTGCCACGCAAATCGATCGCGACGGTGACCGGAACCCGGCAGATTCCACCGGGTGAGGTGTACGTCAGAAGATCCTGAGCAAGTGGTTGAAACCCGTCCATGAACATCGCCGCACCCGTTGTCCACGGCACCTCGGTTTCATTGATGAGTTCAACCTGTCGCCAGACTTTGTTTTCAGATAGCACAAGCGGTGAATCTGCTCCAGATCCGGTTGCAGCGTACGCGTCCGAACGTTTCAGCTGAATGTCCCACGTGTAAACGTCGCGATAGGGAACTTCGGTCGCAAGAATCGGAACCGTCGCTCGTTCGCCCCGTTTCAAACTCATCTTCGGCAGCGTGTAAACGAACAGATCGTTGCCGCCCGAAGCATTCAGCTCTTCAGGAAAATCAATGTCTGACTCTCCGTTCCCACCCTGAGCCCGTGAACTCGCGAATTCACCTGATCGCTGCGTATAAAGTGCATTGCTCATCTGTTGCACGTTGTTGCCGAGAACGTTCGGCGCGATCTGGGCAATGACGTTCCGCAGGGTATTTTCAAGCGTCAGCGGGCTGGGCACATCTCGAAAGCGAAAGTTCGGAACGCCAACCACAACATCGATCGGCATGTCGATCAGATCTTCCGCTTCGTTGATAATCTCGCCCTGCAAACTCAACCTCGCCGTTCTCTTAACCAAACCGTCGTCGAGATCGACCTCGTTGTCCGAGTCCAGACGCTTCACGTTCTCGCGGTTCCGCCCGGCGAATTCAAGATCAGTCAGCTCAACGCGGTACGTTGGAATCCAGCGAACGCCCGGACGGAAATACATGATCGAAACTTCGATTTCCGAATCCGGCTTGTCAAACTGAAATGTCAGCCGTTTTTGCTTGAGAGTCTCGGTAAACGTTTGATTCCGGGTGGAAACCATATCGTCTATAGAAAGATGTTGCACCGAACCAGCAGGGACCAGCATGTCGGTTGTACCCGTTCGGACCAGAAACATTTCACCGCTGTTTCGGTTCAGGCTGATCGTCGGCTGGATTTGCACGTGCGATGAAAGGTGCGGTGCAGCCGAAAACGACCGGTGTGAAAGCAGCGATTGAAGGCCCATCGAGTCAAGCGTGCCTACATCGGCAGCAACCACCTGCGACCGTGTCAACACCTTCAGGATTTCGCCGCTGTATTCCTTGTCGAGATATTCGAATGAGCAGATTTTGCCAATATTTGCTTCGAGAATTTCGAACATCGAAACGCAATCAACTTCCGACTCGGACTCGACCTTGTTCTCTTCCCAGCCAGCGACTGTTGACTTCAAGTTCACGTCATCGGTCAACGGAATGGTCCAGAACGAACCTAGCACCGCTGCATCAGGAACTTCTTCGGTAAAGACGCGGCCGTCGGCGTCGGTTTTTGCAGCCCCCTTTTTGATCACCATGCAATAGCCGTCTTTGAAAACAACCACCCGTTCGGTTTTCAGTTCCAGTTCGGCGGGCCGCTGCTCAGTTTCGTCTGCAGAACCGGAAGATGAAAAAGAAAGAGCCATGGTTGCCAGCAAAAAGAGTGTCAATACGAAACCGGAGTTGGACATGATCGCCTCGAATGGGACAGGTTGCACGAGTTAGTACCTGCCTCAAGTCTAGCGACGATTTGCACTCGGGAGTGTAACACGTTTGTAACCCGCCTGTAGACCTGTCGCCTGAGTTGATCACGTCGGCAGGATGTCAACTCTACGCACTCTCAAGCGGCAAAGCAAACACGAACTCCGAGCCGTTATCATGCGGCGCGTATTCCAGTTTTCCGCCAAGCGAACCGGCAATCCTCCTGCAGAGCGACAATCCGAGCCCGACTCCGGGCGGCTTCGCGCCGCTTTCCAGGGCGTCGTCAACCTCTGCCTTGCAAAACGGTCGGAACATTCGCTGGCGATCGCGTTCGGAAACGCCGGGTCCGAAATCGCGAACCGAAATCAGCAACCGCCCGGATTGCCCGCAGCCTTGAATCATGATCCGCCGGTCTTCGGCAGACCGCGCATACTTGCAAGCGTTGTCGACCAGATTGAAGAGTACAAGTTCGACCATCGGCGACAATGTGTGGATCGAACGCTCTCCAACGCCTGAATCAAATTCCAGCGAAAGTTCCATGTTGGCTTCCGTTGCCCGTTCTTCCAACCGGCCGCCGATCCGTTCCAGCAGTTCATCAACGCGCAGCGTTTCCCGCGAGTCATCGCCCGGGCCGCGTTCGAGCCGCGCGAATTGCAGAACGTTCTCGACCAGATGCGACAAACGGTCCGCTTGAACTTTGAGCGTCTGCGCGTACTTTTGTCGTTTCTCCTCGGGGACCATGTCGCCGGCCAGCATCTCTGCATACATCCGGAACGTGGTCAGCGGCGTACGAAGCTCATGAGTCACAGCCGAGACAAACGCCGCCCGCCGTTCGCTCAACTTAATGACACCGCTCAACAGTACGGCCGATGCAATCGCCGCCAGGCCGAAACCGAGCCACGCCAGCAGCAACGGAGGCCACAGACCTGTTTCGCCACGCGACGAATCTGTCGTATTCTCCAGCGCCAGCGTTGAAAGCAACAATTGCTTGTCCACCACCAGCTGAACCGGCAGTGTCGCGAGCGCGGTTTGAGGTTTCAAATCGGCAATGGACTCGATCCGCTCGAATTCAACATCACTTAATAGATCCTTGACGCGATCCTGCAGAGACGCCTTGATTTTTTCCCAGTCCAGCCAGCAACATTGCACGAAGGTTTCCTGATCTGATACGACGCGGCGGACCAGCAACAACCGGTCGTTAATCCAGACCGGTTTCATCACGCCCTCGGCAAATTCGGGCGCATGACCGGGACGACCCATGCTCGCATTATTTGCCAACTTATTGAGGCCGGAGTTTTGCAACGATTCCTGTCGCAATCGGTATTCGTCATTGCCGCGACCTTGGCCGCGTGACTGCTGCTGAATAAGTATCTGATTGCCGGTTTGGTTTGTTTGTACCGTTGAATCCGCGTTGCTCACGGATTCGTTATTCATCGGCGCTTCGGTGACGTCGTACACAGGACGCTGTCCCGGCTGGCCTGCCAGCGCTTGATCGGAGGGATAGTTCGGAGAAAAGACGTCAGGCAGTTTGTCGACTGGACAGAGCGCAAGCAGTTGCTGAAATTCAAATGTTGTACCGGCAATTGCCGCCAGTTCGCGGCCACGGCTAAGCGAGGGTTCTTCGATACGCATTCCGGTACTGCTGATCTGATCGTCAGTTGGTGCTTGAGGCGACTCGATTTTTCCATTTGCGCGAATTTCGAAATGTAACTTCACAAAATCTGAAAGCCCTGTGGTCATGAGGTGAAAAGAATTCACCGAGCCCCGGTTGGCATCCGGTGATTCCACGAAATGAGTCCGGTGATAAACGCGATAATCGAGATGGGATCGTGCAGCCTCCTGCGTGACGATCGGCGAAAGCATCCAGTCCATCCGGTACAGCGCGCTGCTGACTCTCTCCAGCAGTTCTGCTTCCCGCCGCGCGAGTTCGGTTTCCTGTCGATCGAATTCCCGGTTTCGTTCTGCCTCTGCCGTGCGGACACTCATCCAGACCATGGCCAGTGCGGCCAGCGTCAGGCAGAGCAGAAAAATGCTCCAGATTTGCCATGTCTTGCTAATCATCGGCGCGCTCGCGATCAGGCAGACTGCTAGGTGAGCCATCGGATGGACGGGGACCCGCGTACATATAGCCCTTGCCGCGAACGGTGAGAATGACCTTCGGTTCATCGCGCGGGTCGCCCAGTTTGTCGCGCAACCTCGCCACGTGCATGTCGATCGTCCGCGTGCTGATTCCCTGCGGATCGAGATGCCAGACGCACGATAGGATTTCGGTGCGTGAGATTGCCCGGCCCGAATGAGCGACAAGATAGCTGAGTAATTCAGACTCGCGCTCGGAAAGTTCGACACGCGATTCGTCATCAAAGCGGAGTTCCCGCCGCTGAAAATCGGCAACGCCACCTGGAATCTCGATCGACTCTTTTCGCTCAGCGCGCGCGGGCGAGCGACGGAGGACGGCTTCGATCCGCGCCATCAGTTCGCGGATACCGAATGGTTTGACGACGTAGTCATCTGCGCCTCGGCGCAGGCCTTCGACTCGATCCGCTTCGTCACCTTTTGCCGTTAATATAATAACGGGCGAAGTTGGTCGCGATTTTCTCACATCCGCCAGAATATCAAGGCCGCTCATACCCGGCAGCGCAAGATCGAGTAGCATCAGATCCCACTCACAGCCGGTAGCCTTCTGTAGTCCCGATGTTCCATCGGCCGCTTCGAGCACTCGAAACCCGTTGAATGTCAGCGCATCGACGATTCCGCAACGAATCGCATCGTCATCTTCGACGGTCAGGATCGTTCGCTGGCCGGAATTCGTGACTGGTTGAGACATAACTTAATTGTACTCCACGATGTTCGTACTCTCGTAACAGATTTGTAACATGATTGGCAGTCGACATCTCGACTGGTACTCTACGGCAGCAAAATATGCGTGTGAGGATAAACCCATTAGCAGCACGACCGAACGAACAATTCCCGGACCGTCAAGCCTGACAGGCTTCCGGACCCTGCGCGCGTTTCAAAAATCGCCGATGCAGTTTCTTCAACGCCTCGCTGCGGATCATGGCGACATCGCGGCGTTCGGCCTTGGTCCGGCTCGCGGCGTTCTGGTCAATCATCCCGAGCTTGTTCGCGAAGTCCTCGTTGCACAAAAAGAGAAATTTCCGAAACTTGGCAGGCAGACAAAAACGATTCGCCTCATCGATGGAAACAGCCTCTTCGTAAAGGACGGAGCCGAGTGGCTGACGGACCGGCGGATCATCCAGTCTGCGTTCGGACCAACGCAGATGCCGGGTTATGCAGATGACATGTTGCGAATCACGAATGATCGAACCGATCAATGGACGGACGGTGCGACGATTGACTTCTGCGACGAAACGACAGATCTCTCAATTCTGATCTCCGGCAAGATCATTTTCGGAGCCGACCTGAATGATCGTGTCGAGCGATTACGGCAGATGGCCTACGACCGCTCCGATGTTTTCGTCGCCGAAATGAGCGCACCGTTCCGCATTCCGGACCACTGGCCGCTCCCGTCAAAACGCCGGAAACAAAACGTGATTGACACGATGGACGATGTGATCTACGGAATCATGCGGGGGAAAAGAGAGAAACCTGAATCGGAAGATAAGGTGAGTGCGAATCCTGACCTGCTGGAGATACTGTTCGCCGCCAGCGACTCATCAATGTCCGATTCGCAAATTCGGGACCACGCCAACTTGCTTTTTCAGGCCGGTGTTGATGACATCGCCACTGCCATGGTTTGGATGTTCTATTTGATTGCCGGACACCCCGAAATTCAATCTCGAATAAAACGTGAGATTGCCGACGTCACTTCCGGGGAACCGATAAGGTCTTCCGACCTCGGACGATTCGAGTTTATCGAGCGGGTGGTCAACGAAACGCTACGGCTATATCCGTCAACGTGGATTTTCACCGCGCGAAAAACGGCAGCCGACACGACACTCGGCGGGGATGCGACGGTCCGCTATCCGGTCAAGCATCGGGACTGGATTTTCATTTCGCCGTATGTCACACAACGCGACTCCCGCTTTTTTGAGAACCCGGATTCGTTTCACCCGGATCGTTTTTTGCCCGAGCGTTTTGGCAAACCGCAACAAGCCGCGTTCTTTCCGTTCGGTATTGGGCCTCGCGCGTGTGCAGGCGCAAAGTTCTCGATCATGGAGCTGGTCCTCGTTGCAGCAACCGTGTTGCAGAAATTCAGCCTTGAACGAGCGCCCGGAATGGATGACGTCGGCCCGGTTCCCAAAGTGACTGTGCGTCCGGCGCAGGCGATTCTGTTAGATGTGCATCGCGACGACGATCGGGAAGGCTAAGTCGCCCATGAACCTGGCTGTTCTGTGAAAAGGAAACCCGATGCGTTAGCGAGGACGTGGTCTTCGACCACGCGACCTTGCTGACGCGGCGGGTTTCCTCGACCTTGCTGACGCGGCGGGTTTCCTCGACCTTGCTGACGCGGCGGGTTTCCTCGACCTTGCTGACGCGCGGGTTTCCTCGACCTTGCTGACGCGGCGGGTTTCCTCGACCTTGCTGACGCGGCGGGTTTCCTCGACCTTGCTGACGCGGCGGGTTTCCTGTCGATTCACGCGTCATCCGACATTCTGCAATCCGCCGGCAATGCCACTGATTGATTGCAAAATCACCGCCTGAATCTGCTCCCGAAGCTCCTCATCATCGGCCGCGCGATACCGTTTCAACAACGCGACCTGAATGTAGTTCATTGGATCGACGTACGGATTCCGCATCCGGATGCTGTGCTGCAGCCACGGTTCTGTGTCGAGCAACTCCTCCTCGCCAGTCACCTCCAGAATTCGCGTTCGCGTCAACTGATACTCGCGATGAATGTCTTCAAATATCTCGCGTCCGGTTTCTCTGTTCGCCAACTTCGAATATAGCCTTGCAATGTCGATGTCAGCACGGCCCATGCCGAGATGAACGTTACCGAGCATCGTTTTGAAGAACGGCCACTCCTCATACATTTCCTTCACGGCCGTCGGCTGTCCGTTGCCGCACTGCGTGATCCAACTCTCAAGCGCCGTGCCGACACCGTACCAGCTGGGAATGTTGGTTCGCGACTGAGTCCACGCAAATACCCAGGGGATGGCGCGTAAGTCATTGATGGACTCTGTTGCTTTTCGCCGCGCAGGCCGCGAGCCTAGATTGAGACGATCAATCTGATCGATCGGAGTCGCGGCCTGGAAGTAATCGATGAAGCCCGGGCGTTCGACCAGCTCGCGATATTTTCGGTGAGCAACCTGACTCAAGTCGCCCATGATCTCGCCCCAGGTATCGATTTTTTCGAATTCAGGGCGGGTTCCACTGGAGCATAGGACAGCATGGAACATCTGTTGCAAATGCCGCCGCGCGATTTCCGGATGTGAATAGCGTGAAGAAACAACTTCGCCTTGCTCGGTGATCCGGATTCGCCCGCGAATCGACTCGGGCGGCTGGGCAAGAATCGCTCGGTTGGCCGGCCCTCCCCCGCGTCCGATTGATCCGCCACGACCGTGAAACAACGTCAGCTCAATCCCGTGTTCGCTGCATGTTTCTGCCAGCTGACGCTGGGCGGTGAACAGCATCCAGTTCGCACGCAGATAGCCGCCGTCTTTGTTGCTGTCGCTGTACCCAATCATGATCTGTTGACTGCCGCCGCGACGAGCAAGGTGTTCTTTGTAGATCGGAGTATCGAAAAGGCGCGTCATGATTTCCGGTGCTGCGTTCAAGTCGTCGACTGTTTCAAACAAAGGCACGATATCAAGTCTCCCGAACAGACTCGCGTCACTCATCAGCAACAACACTTCCAGAATGTCGCTGACGCTTTCGGTCATGCTGATCACGTAGGACTCAATGCTGCGCGGGCCCGCTTTGCGATGCGCACGGGCAACCATGCGGAACAGTGAAACCGATTCGTTCGTCGGTTCCGAGAACACAAGTTCAGCGGTTAACGGCCTGCGGTTTTCAATCTCGCGCGACAGTAGTTCGGCACGCTGATTCTCGTCGAGAGATTGGTATTCGTCACAGATGTGATACTGCGCAAACACTTCGCTCAGCGTCTGTTCGTGCCGCCCGGAGTGTTGCCGGATGTCGATCGAAGCGAGATGAAAACCGAAAACCTGAATACGACGGACCAGCTGCGAAAATCTCCCTCGCGTCAATATCCCGCCCTGATTACCGCACAAGCTTCGTTCGACCTTTTTCAGGTCGTCCATCAACTCGTCCACGCTCGAATAGGCGCGACGGTTGTCAATTTCTGAGTTCCATGGATGCTTGTTCAGATCGATCGTTGCCCGCAAACGCCGGTAGATCAGAATCAGTTTCTGTCGGTACGGTTCCTGTTCGAAACGATTCACGGTTTCCAGTTCGGATTCGGGCAACGCGTCGATTTCTTCAGCCAGTTCATCCAGGAGTTCCGGATCAAAACCTGCCCGACCGAGTGCCGGACTGAGCATCTCGTACAGACCCATCACGTCGGCAGCATAGCGTTCGAGAACGGTTTTCTTTTGTGCACGCAACGCGGATTCGGTGGTTTCGTTTTTGACGAACGGATTTCCGTCCCGATCGCCTCCGATCCACGAGCCGAATTTCAAAACCGGAGGCGCTTCGAGGTTTTCATCGGGCCACGCTGCCGCCAATGCCGATTCCAGTTCGGCGTAAATTTGCGGAACGACATCGAACAGCGAATTTTCGAAAAAGTAGAGACCGGTATTCCGCACTTCGTCCATCACGGTCGGGCGACGCTTGCGGCTTTCGTCGCTTTGCCAGAGTAGCGTGATATACTCGGCCAGTTCCTCGCGAATCGACTCGTGTTTGAAAGCGAAACTCGAATCGAGTTTGTTCAGCGAATCGGAAATGTGTTCAAGAATCTGCCGGATAGTTCGGCGACGGGATTCGGTCGGATGGGCCGTAAAGACGGGCATGATCAGCATTCGAGCCAGTTTGTCGCGCACGTCTACAGCCGAAAATCCTTCGCGTTTGAGAATGTTGACTGCCGATGCAATTGACTCGTCCATTGCAACGTTGTTTTCAAACGCTTCGTTTTCCCGCTCGCCGAGAATCCGGATTCGCTCGTGCTCTTCGGCGAGATTGACCAGCTGAAAGTACGTCGAAAACGCTTTGAGGATATCGCTGGTCAGCGGCAGGTCGCGAACCATTTCCGGAATGATCTCACCGGCTCGCGATCTTGCTGTCCCGTCTCCGTCCCGCCACCCCTTGGAAAGCGCGCGAATCGTTTCTTCAAGCTCGAAAACATTTTCGCCCGCCTGTTGAACGATGATCTGACCCAGCAGGTCTCCCAGCAGGCGAATGTTGGTACTGAGTTGGCTCATTGAGACGTTCCAGAACAATTGGTTGAATCAACTGTTTTAGAACAATGCCTGCCACGTATCCAGCCGGAGCGACCGCTTCGAAACGAGTAACGATGGAGTACAGAGCGGGAATTCGTAGTGGCAGAGAATGACAACGGCCGTCAACTCGATTTCGCCTCTTGCTCGCTGGTGCAAGATCTGCCCGATCGCGAATCCAAATGACTCACCCGTGTCCCCGCTGAAGTTTCGGAACTCGGTGTTCTGCGCGGAAACCCGTTCGTTTTCAAACTCGTGGATTGTACTCAACCCGCCGAAGACGCTGACGTACTGACCCAGCCCGTCGCAGCAACCGTCGCAGCAACCGTCGCAGCAACCGTCGCAGCAACCGTCGTCGCATGCAGGCAAGCAGGACGATGAACAGCCGCTTGAACAGCCACCGGCACATCCTTGGTCGCAGCATCCACCGCAACCGGGCGTTTCAAAGCCGTCATCAAAAAACGATCCGGCCCCGGCGGATTGACATTTGCTGCAATCGCACTGTGCGTCAACGTCTGGCGTCAAATAGAACACGACAGCGAATGCAATTGATAATGAAGCGAACATGGTTGAACGTTTCTTGATCACGGCAAAAATCCTGAATGACAGGTGTTCGGTTGTTCATCGACGATTTGCGTAAGAACGGTTGAGATTCGTGATGATCCGTCATTGATCGGGCGACCGGTTGTGGTCGGGGGTTCGCCGAAAGGTCGCGGCGTCATTGCGGCGGCAAGCTGTGCGGCCGGAAAATCCGGTATCCACAGCGCAATGGCGTCGGCGACCGCAAATCGGCTCTGCCCTGATATCGTGTTTATCAAATCACGGATGCAGCACTACGCCGCGATCTCAAAACAGATCCGCGAAAATCGTCAGCACAACTACCTTCTAAATCGTGCCGGTGTATCAACGGTCGGAACTCCAGCCAGCCCCTGACGAAACTCGTGCGCCAGCCGTTCACGCTGGCGATGTTCAGGATCGTACTGAGTCCATGTTTGCAGGTAGCTGTCAGTCTGAATGCTGCGAAGGATATGCCCGTCATGCCAGGCTGAAAAAAACGAGCCCGAATCCAGAGGACGAGGCTGCTGGCCAGGGGACTTCAAGAGCTTGTAGTCAACGACTTCAAACCCGAGTCGTTCCGGCGACCAGTTGTAGTAGATCGCCTGGTCAAGCACGAATCCGCCGTGTGAGTCGAAGTAGTGATTGAGCTCAATCAAATCGACTTTTTCAGAGACCGTGTAAACCGGCGGATCGGAAAACAGAATCGTACCAAGCAAAACGGCAACCGCGATGTTCATAGCAATATCCCTTTGCGACGACATTCGTATGAAGAATCCGAACGATTGAGTTAAAGACATTCGGACGCGCGGTCAATAGAAATCGTGACGATTCAGTCAAAAGGAAACCCGCCGCGTTAGCAAGGGCTGGTAGGCGCAGCGTCCAACCAGTGTACCCGCCGCGTTAGCAAGGGACCCGTGGTCGAAGCATACGGCCGATTCGAGAATGCAAGCAGTTCGCTCCATGCATAAGAAAGGTGAAGCTAACCTGCATCGACAGAACGGAGTCGACCTGCCGGAGTCCCGTCGGCAATTTGATCGATCGTTTGTTGCGTGGCCAGCTCAACTGCTTGCTGCCAGTTTTCCGCCGAGTCGAATTCGGGTCGCTCGTAAGCGAAAATGATCGCGCGCGACGAGTTGATGACCGCACCGAGTCCGTCGTCGTTAAACGCTCCTGCCACATCCGCCGCAGTCGCACCTTGAGCACCAACGCCGGGAACGAGAAAAAGAGTATGCGGCATTTCAGATCGTAGCTCCGAAAGCTGATCAGGGCAGGTCGCTCCGACCACGGCTCCGACCTGTCCGAAACCCGATTCGTCAGCGGACGCCTTTGACAGTGATTCAACATGAGCGGCGACTGTGCGGAAGAGCGGGCGACCCTCGGTGACCAGTCCTTGAAACGAATCGCCGCCGGGGTTCGAAGTCTTGACCAGAACGAACAGTCCGCACCCTTTCTCGTTCGCACGTGCCACAAACGGCTCGAGGGTATCTGTTCCCATGTAAGGATTGACCGTCAGCGCGTCGGCACTCCAGGGGGCATCGGTACCAAGGTAGGCGGCCGCGTAGGCCTGTGCGGTTGATCCGATATCACCTCGTTTGGCGTCCATGATCACGCAAAGTCCCGAATCGTGCGCGTACCGGGTAACCTCGGCAAGCGCCTGCATTCCGTGCGGACCAATCTGTTCAAAGAATGCGGCCTGCGGTTTCACAGCTGGAACCAGCGGCGCGACGACATCGATCACGCCAAAACAGAATTCGCGAAAAGCTCGGGCTGTGGCTTCCCGGTCATCTGCGTTAAGAACCTTGCGCAGCGAATCAGGCAAGTTGGCGGTTCGCGGATCGAGCCCGACAACCAGCGGCGTTTTTTTGAGTCTGATGTTTGCGATCAGGCGTGACGCGAATGTGATCGGCCGGTCGTTGTCGGTTGAGTCGTTGTCGGTTGAGTCGTTGTCGGTTGAGTCGTTCATGGATTAGTCGCGAATACGAGGCGGATTTTCTACTAGTATTTCACATTCGACGCTCGCGGGAAACGTGGGATACGCTTCCAGCTTGTCAATCACATCGAACATCGACTTTAACATTAAGGACAAACGCCGATCACATCACCGCTCAAGCCAATCGCATCCTATAGGGCCGGTCTTCCAGACAGGCCGCACAGAATTGCGAACCAACAGTCTGTACAAGTCTCGCCGATCACCTAAAATAGAATCTGAGTCAAAGAATTCATCGAGCCGTAGCGCAGTCTGGTAGCGCGTTACACTGGGGGTGTAAAGGTCGCAAGTTCAAATCTTGTCGGCTCGACTTACTTTTTTTTTGCCCCCTTCAATGAGCACATCGAAGGGTTTCCTCACGTCAATACTTAGGTTTGAGCCATCCAAACGGTAGTTCAAACCCACGATATCGAGGATGCGTCGCTTTTCAGGGTAATCTGCCGTAACCCACCTGCCTGCAAGGCTTTGCGATAGTTCAAACACCTTGACCGCTAAATCAGAAACTTCTGCATCAGAGCGCCTTTGCACGTCGATCTTCAGTTGCAATTCCGCTTCCTTGTCACGAAGCTCAGTTTGCTTGGCAGCAAATGTATCCGCGCCAATCTCCTCCAGTAGCCGCAAGTTTAATAGGCGGTCCTGTTGGTCTTTTAACTTCGCCAACTGGCCCTGTTGAACGCTCCGTTCATCTTTCGATTGCTGCAACGAGTCTCGTGTCTGAGAACGAAGAACCATAGCAAACCAATCTCGGATACTTTCGTCTTCTATCTTTATCGAGGCGAACAGGTTTTGAATTTGTTCATCGAGAGCTGCTTCTCGCAATCGTACGCCGGGATGCCCTTCAAAATGATACAATCATTCTCTGGTCATCAACTACTTCGCTTTCTTTTCAGAGCCACTTGCCATGCCAACGAAAGTCTTTGCTCTTCTAGTTGCGGTGGACGATTACGCAGGCAACGTGCCATCTCTCAATGGCTGTGAAAATGACATCAAGCACTTTGAAGATTATTTAACGGCTCGGAATACAAATTCAGACTCAATTTCGATCTCGAAACTGGTTAACTCCAAGGCGACCAGAGAAAACATTATTGCTGGGTTTCGGAACCATCTCGGCAAAGCCGGCCCTAATGACTTGTGTGTTTTTTACTTCAGCGGCCACGGTTCGCAAGAAAAAGCACCAGAAGAATTTTGGAACATAGAGCACGACAGGTTAAATGAAACATTGGTTTGCTATGACAGTCGTACGCCTGGGAAATTCGATCTTTGCGACAAAGAGATTTCTTTTCTTTTAAGGGAAGTCTCGTCCAATGGTTCCCAATCAGTTGTGATTCTTGATTGTTGCCATTCTGGGTCTGGGACAAGAGATATAGCAATCTCAAATGTGTCACGTCGCGCTGAGACAGACTTGAGAAGCCGAACAATCGAAGACTATGTTGTTGATGTTGATGCCTTGCCGTCGGGCAATCGCGCCATTTGCTCTAAAAGCGGATGGGAAATCGGAAGCCAAATCCTGATGGCGGCGTGCCGCGACCATGAGGAAGCGTTGGAAATCTTCGTTGATGACCAATCACGAGGTGCATTTTCTTACTACCTGATGAGGGCGTTACGGCAAAGTCGGAGAACACTGACCTACAAAGAGCTGTTCGACCAAGTTGTAGCGAACGTGCAGTCAATAGGAATATCGCAAAGCCCACAACTGGAATTGGAATCGAGCGATTCGAACCAACTGTTTCTTGAAGGGGTAATCGCAGATTTGCCAATTTGTTTTACTGTCAACCACTCGCAGTCAAGTTGGGAAATAAACGCTGGTAGAATTCATGGGCTTGAAGCAGGATCAACTCTCGGGATTCTGCCATTTGATTCGAACGCCGACGAGATAGGCGATCCGAAACAGCGATTAACAGAGGCGGTGGTGAAGAATGTTGGTTTGAGTAGGAGTGATATTGAACCAACTGACTCATCCCAACTCTCACAGGAAGAGGCTTATAAAGCCGTTGTTCTAAGTGTCCCCCTCCCTCCCATCAAGGTTCATGTCAGCTCTGGCTCCGAAGAGGTTCTTGAAAAACTTAAAGACGCTTTCGCAAAGGCTAATTTTGGCGAACCATCTTTACTGACGCAACTTGTTCCCTGCAATGACTCCGCTGAACTCTCGATTAGGGATGAAGATGGTTTTTTGATCGTAAGTCGTACTGGTTCCTCACGTCTGGTTACTCAGCCAGTCAAGACCATCCAAGCAAACGCATATTCAGACACAGTTAAGCGGGTAGAGCACGTCGCTAAATGGCTCACAATCGACAAACTTGAAAACTCTGGTTCTGTTTTGTCACAAAACGACATTGAAGTTAAAGTGTACGTGGAAAACCAAGTTGTAGATTCTTCAATGTTTGAAATGCACTATTCCTTTAACAACGGGCAATGGGAAAGACCGCATTTCAGATTAAGCGTTCAGAACAAGTCCGAAAGGGATGTTTATGTCGCATTGCTGAATTTGACTGAACGCTTTGGCGTAAACATCAACCTTCAAAATGAACAGACTTGTGTTCTACTCGAACCTAGTTCGGAACCTTGGTTTGCTTATGCTGGAAAGGAAATCCCTGTTTCCGTACCTGACAAGTTTTGGAAAAAGGGTGTTTCCGAGTTTGAAGATGCATTGAAGATTATCGCTTGCACCAAGTCATTCGACGGTTCGCTGCTCTGCCAAAAGGATATTGAACTGCCCGAAACGATGCGATCAGCAAAAAAATCTATCCAGCCTAATAGAAACGGGACTCTAAATAAACTTCTTGACAAAGTACGTTTCCGACACATCGGCGACTCGTTTGAAGAAACCGAGATCGACGACTGGATAACTAAGAAACTCGTCTTTAAAACCTCAAGGCCTTTGAACTCGGTCGCGTTTGGCAACTGCGACGCCGAAATCTTTGGCCTCAAAGTGGTGGCACACACGTCAATGAAAGGAAAGGTCGGTTTGGCAACATCGAACAGTACAAGGCGGTCCATTTCGGAGTTTTCTATTCCGAGAATTCTTCGAGAAACCAATGTCGTAGAACCCGTGTCACTGGCACCAACGCTACAAAGTAAGAACACCTGCCTGAATGTTGTCGAGCTATCACAACTGGAAAATGGCGAAACCGTAACGAAGGACGCCCCGCTGAAAATGGAATTGCCATGTGTGCTTGATTCTGGCGAGTCACTATTAGCAGTTGCGTTTGATGGCGAGTTTTTCCTTCCACTGGGAATTACAGAAAGTGCCGTTGGCAACAGGACGGAAATCCAGATCAATGAACTGCCCAAATCCAAGCCTTCTTCGAGGAGCGTAACGGGATCCCTACGGATCATGTTCTACAAACTTATCAGCAAGGCCACCAAAATAGAGTTTACCTACCCGAGGCTTAGGTTGGTCTCTATTGCCGAGAATTCCCAACCTAAGTTTGAATCAGACGAGAGTTTAATTGAGGCAGCAGTTGCGAAGGCGGACGAGGTGGTCATTTGTGTTCACGGAATCATGGGTGACACGAATCAAATGGGAGCATGCCTTGCTGACATAGCGAGTGGCCAGCAACAAGAAACAGCTGTCGTGACTTTTGATTATGAAAATTTAAATACGCCCATCGAAGAAATCGCTAGGTCTCTTAAGTCCAAGTTTGATACTCTCGGGATTCGAAAAGACAAGGACCGAAGGGTCACAATAGTCGCGCATTCTATGGGTGGATTAGTTTCTCGATGGTTTATTGAACGCGAAGGAGGCAACCAATACGTTGATAGACTTGTTATGGCGGGAACCCCCAATGCTGGCTCGCTGCTACCGGACATAAAATCTTGGGGGGCTTGGATTGTAGGCTTGGCCTTAAATGGTCTAGCACCAGCGAGTTGGTCTGCGAAAGCAATTTCTGCGTTGATCGGCGCAGTGCAAACCGTTGACGTTAATTCGAATCAAATGAAGTCGGATTCGCTGCTTCTAAAGAATCTTTTGACCAGTCCGGATCCAGGTGTTCCATATTGGATCATGGCAGGGAACACGTCGTTGATTCGAAATGACCAAAACTCAAACAGCAAACTAATGAGGCTTTGGAAGTCATTGTTCCGTAAAAAGCCAGTTCACTTTGTAACGCAAAAAATCTTTAACGAGCCAAACGATATTGCCGTTTCGGTTGCGAGCATGGAAAGGATTCACGAGAACCGCACCGCGGAATGCGAAGTACAGCAAATCCCATGCGATCACTTGACGTATTTTGGTGCTCCTCAAAGTATCGAAAAACTCCGAGAGTTCATTGTTTCTGAGAGTTGCAAATCTTCCCCTGTTAACAACAAGTAGATACGAGTTGATTAATGCCCTTCCGAGATGCCAAAGGTAGTGAAACCCGACGCGACTTGGGAGAGGTGCAGCCCGACAACAGTATTGACAGGACATGCTTCCTTTTTGTTTCTGCGAATGCCGAAGGTCAACCTGGCCTTAGCATTCAAAGCGAAATCGCCAAGCTCCGTGCAGTTTTTGGAAAGCACTCTACTCAAGTTCTATTCTTGCCTTATGACGCGATCAAATATGGAGATTTCGTGTCTTACGTTCGAGACCACCAGCCGGCGGTCATACATTTCAGTGGTCATGGAACGGAAACAAATGAAATTTTGATGCAAGATGATGACGGAAACGTTCAAGCAGTTTCGGGGGATGTGCTTCGCCACTTGCTAAAAATTCCAGGCAACGCGTCCAACCTCCAACTCATACTGTTGAATTGTTGTCATTCATTGAGTATCGCGCAAAAGCTTAAAGGCCATGTTCAATGTTTGGTTGCAATGGATTGGAAAATTGACGACACGGCCGCGATCAAGTTTTCAGTTGAATTTTACAAACAACTGCTACTCGGGCACGGTAAGCAACCCCTCTTATCAATTGAGAATTGTCGGGCAGCGTTTGACAATTCCCAAAACATATTGAGTGTTGATAAAGAAGATCAAAGCTACCACAGAGTTAATTTTGTTGACGGGAGCACCCCAAAGGAAGACTTTCCAAAAACCGAAAACTCTAGCGCGGTGAATGCAGCGATAAAGCTAAGTCAATACGACTTTGGTAAACATATAGCCTTGAGCAATACCAATTCTTACGACCCAACCTTCGGCTCCGTCACAACAGCGTTGGGCAAATCTAAATCCCCTGGTTGGCTTGGGAGTTTTTTAACCAAAAGGGCAATGAGTATTTGCATTTCGTTGTTGGCGTTCGTTTTATTGACGTTTGCCGTTCTTTCGGTGCCACGTTTTTTTGGCAGCACAGAATATTCAATTGCCGGCATCGTGAAAGATGCAGATGGTGAAGCAGTTTCTGACCTCATCGTGGAACTAAAGAGCAACAATGAAATAGAGTCGCATAGCTGTCTGACGTCTGAAAACGGTGCGTTTCTTTTCGATAGTGTTGCTGAAGGAGACTATGAAGTCTATTTGAACAGAAAAGGGGTAGAGTCGAAACGAGTTGAAAATGACCAAACCGATTGGCAAATCATCTGCCCATTTCGGTTAGGATTGCAGCCTTCCGATACTGACTCTGCTGAAATAAGCAACAATCTCGGAAGTCATTTCGATGTTGTTATCTGGAAAGGCAATGCAATTGACAAATTGGAGAGCATTCTACGCCAATATGATTCGCAAACGATGGTCGCGCTAGCTAGAGCAAGAAGCAAGATATTAGCCGCCCCAGAAAATCTTCTTGTGCAGCAACAGCTAGAGATAGATATTTGGAAAGCGGAAAAAGAACTGGGAAAGCTAATCGAAACAGAAAAAAGAGAGAAACTGAACCGTGCCAAGAAGGAGTCGCAACTTGCACTAAGCCGACATCTTTTGTCCTATGAATGCGAATTGATTTTTATCGAATTTCTCCTGTGTAACAAAATTGGATCCCTGAGCTCTAAAAAAGCCAAGGAATTGAGCGAGGTCTTGGCTATTCTTCCCGACCTGCAAATCCCGGGGAGTGTTGATGAGAAGAATTTCTACAACATTCGAACAACAGTAAAAAAAGGACTTCAACGGAATGCTAAAAACCGGCTAGAGAGGCTGGAATCCCATGACGATTGTTTGTTCCGTGACGATCTCCGAAGAAACGCGTATTTGCAAGGGGAGCTATAACAACATGTCGAAGAGTGAAAAGCCCACAATAGAAAAGTATCAATTGAAACGTAAAGGATCAAATAGATATCTCGATCAAATCGTCGGGTCAATTGACTGTCTCCCTGAGCAATCCAGAATTCGCAACAACAAGCTTTCAGTATTTCAGATGTGTGGATGGAACCTAACGCCACAGATAGCTATTTCCCGTCTATTCAGTTTGCACCAACTGGCCGTCAATGCCGAAGTTGATGGGCGGGTTGCGAAAGCCGATTTTTATTTGAAAGAATTTCGAAACCAACTACGACGAGAGCCAAAGAATCGAAGTATTTGGATTGAGACGTTTCCGCCCAAAAAGCTACCCAATGGTCAGGCAATTCGGCCTGTCATTGTGAGAGAGTATTTCATTGACAGTCACTTAGGTTTGGCAAATGGCTTTCAAAAGATCGGGGAGTTTGAAAGAGCTGAGAAACACTTTCAGTTTGCCCGGGATTTATTTGACGAATCGAACCTCACTTCTGAAGAGCAAGACCATCTTATCCTTCAACATAGTCGATTTGAAATTGAACGGTTAAAGGCCAAGTCGAATTGGGAAGAGGCACTAAGCAAAACCAGAAAAGCTGCCAAAGAAAATCCAGACAATAGGCAATTGCAATCTTGGTTAGGCCAAGATTATCAGGATGCTGTCCAAAACCGAATCCAAGCGCAGAGGTTTGTTGATGCAGCAGACTTTGTAGCAACTTTCGAAACAGCAAAAGAAAAACAGCGTCGCGACTTGATTTCAAGTCTTGTCGAAAAGGCGATTGTTAACGCGATTGAGGACTCGTCACGGGGGCTAAACGGCGAGACAAGTGATATCCTAAGCGTTGCGAAGAGCAATCCAAAATCTCTCGATACACTCGTAAATGCTCATGTGGTTTGCGTGAAGACGATTTTCGAGTCCGTTGAAAGCCAAAAACCTCGCGAGTGGGAGTATGCTGCCTCCACAATTAACGCTCACGTCAAGTCCTTGAACTTGATACGAAAGGCTGAGCCGAATTGCTATCCGACTTACGAAGCATTGGGGTTTGTTAACCATCTCGCTGCAGTCGCATTTGCGAATGGCGGACGACCATCGGAAGCTCTATTGCATGTCGAGAAAGCTCTTTCATATATACCTGAGTGGGGCGAAGCGGAGGAAACGCGTTCAGAAGTGGAAAGACTAATGCAAAGCCTCGTTGAGCAAACGAAAGATATTCGAAGCCAAATTCAAGGTCTGAGGAGGCAGGGCAACGTCGGCGATTTTGATGACCGTCGGATTCTGAGCATGAGTTCCATTCCACGTGAAGCTATTGACCTCTACATGGAGGCCAAGAGCGGTACCTCCGCCAGGGACGAATTTCGAAAATCCGGCGAACCGAAACAGATACGAAAAAAGAAACAGGAAGCCAAATCACGTTGGCTTTGGCTACTAACTGGGCTTCCAATTCCAAAGAAAAAGAAACTGCAGGACGCCACCAAGGATTTGGAAAACGCAATCGAGGGGCTGAGCGAATCAGACTTGGCCAACTTTGCCTCGTTTGATTCAGCTTGGCAAAAAACCACCAACGAAAAGAGCAATTTGGCCGATCTAGGTTCCCATGCTGAGTTAGTTTTCGATTTTTTGAAACAGGATGCTGTGGCGGCTGCAACGGACACAGAAGAACTCGTGCAAGAGCTATTTGGAGTCGACGAAGAGGTAAGCCAAGCCACTGATGAAACTGATCAGTATGTTCCATTCATCAAAATTGAAAAGAAACCGACTCCGACCAACGAAAACTACGTGCCGCTGAGTTTTTGGTTCTTAAGTTGGCGAGGTTTGTTGACCAAGGCCGCGATGATTGCTGCAATTGGAGTCGGAGCATTTGCTGGTTTTGTTCATCTAAGTGACAAAGCGGCTCAGTCGGAACGGGACTTAGCTTTCAAAGATCTCGTTGAAGCTACTGGTGATTTGGATAACAAGCGAGCGGAGTCAGCCATCACACGGTTTAAAGTCGCCAAGCCATGGGCTGAAACCGATTTGCGAAGCCGAAAGGTTGCCAGTATTGAATCCGACTTAAGCAAATGGCCTGACATGAAGGCTCGCAACAAGTCGTATATGGAACTCATTGATGCTGTCAAAAACGAAGACGATGAAATTGCGGTCAAATCAGCGAACGCGTATCTGTCTCTAACTATGGCTGATGACGACGCGCGATATGGTCAAGTAGTTGAGTTGCATTTGCTCTCAACCGACATTCCTAAAAGGAAGATTCGCAACTTAGCGTTTGACAAGCTTAAGCAAGCTTCCAAAGAAGGTGAAGAAAAGCTCGCGATTGATCAAGCAGAACTGTTTCTTTCGTCACTTACAGATGGAGTGCTTGATGAAAGAACTTTGCAAGTGAAACAATCCTATCAAGCCAGCTTTGTCGATTGGGTTGTCCACGAGCCGAAATTGACGAGTTTGGAAATCGAGAAAGTCGCACAAGACCTTAAGACGCTCACAGCGGAATTCAATCAAAAGGGATCGAGTAATGACTAAGTTATTTGCAATCGCCAGCTTTGTTTGCATTGCCATTGGTTTGATTTTCGTTTACCAAACTAAATCAACAGACATTGGCAAGAATCGTGTTGCGCCGGAAACCCCTCGCATCGAAATTCTTAAAGCTGCATACTCAAAGCCTGATTCCGCACCGGAGAATCCATCTACCAAAGATGCCGAAGCATTTGCCAGATTCCCTCTTAAGAAACCGATTGTTGTTGACTTTCGGGCTGGCGAAAGCACTTGGGACCGGCTTTCGGATCGTGAAAAACGCGATCAGGCTTTGGATTGGCTGTTGTTCACAATCGTCTCCCAATCTGAACTCGACTCAGATGAAATCAATCGGGCCCTTTACAACATTCCTGAGATCAGGCATGCGCACCTTCGCAATCTTGCTAGGTGGGAATACGGATTAACGCGTCATTGTTTTATTGGCAACGGCGTCGTTGTCGCATTGTTCCCGAAATGCTCGGATACTGAACGACGTGACTATCTTGGACACATTGCCGACGAATCACGAAAATCCATGGGGCGAAAACCAAAAAAACTGATCGAGTTTGAATACACTTTGGATCAAGAAAATCTGGCTGCAGAACTAACAAGGAACGGTGAAGCAACGAGTAACTCGCTCTTCTCGGAACGGTTTGGTTACGTTGAGAAAGAGGTTGAGAATCTTGGAGAATTCAAAAATTTCATGGAGTCCGTGCAAACCATAACGTTTGCAGAGCTTGCAAACAGTGGACTGTTGCTTGGAGGGCGAAAACTCAAAAGTCGAGAATATCGTGGAATTCAAGTTGAAGACGTAGCCGCGGTTTGGCAGGCGCAAGAACAACTGGCAGGAGTGCGGAGGAAACATGAAGGGGAATTGAAAGCAATTCATCGCAAGTGGGAGAAGAAGCTTGACGAACTAAACTCAAATTCAGGGTTCGGAACAAGCCGAGCGGAATATGAGCGGAAGGCCGGCATATTGCAGGCTGGGTTCGATGCAGAATCAGAAAATTTTCAACTAGACGCGCTCAAGAAAGGTCGGCTTCTTGATCACACTGGGTTTTCTCTTGACCCGAGTTATGACTATCTCGAAATGCTGAAGTTTGTGAAGTCGCTTTCCAAACAATTGGATGAGATTCAAGAAAACAACATTGCCGGGTATTCCAAGGCTGAATTTGATTCAGTTCTGGACGAGTTGAAAGACAAAAACAAGGCCTCAAGGCTATGGAAATTCTTGAACCAAGTCAACCATTCTTCCACGTCCGTGTCCAGTCTAGCGATTAAATACTTCGAAAGTAATTTAACTGATGAGATCACTCTAGAAGAGTTGAATTCGGAGCAGGTCGTTAGCCACATCTCTGAGTTGATTTCAGAGCTGGGTGAGCTGGTTAAACCCGATAATTCTGAATCCGAAGAAGCGTCTAAAGAAAAAACTCAGCCAGAGGTTTTGAAAAAGCTAGACCTGTTTTTGAAGGAACCTTCTGCTGTTTCATTTCGAAACTTCGAGTCTTCCCTCGACAATAACGGTTCATTCATTGCGGATGTACTAGATCTTCGTCTCAAGCTAGTTAAGTCAAGATTAGAAGAGGAGGGAGTTGATGATTGGGTTTTGATTAGTGAATTTGCCAACGACTCAAGAGTTGACAAACTTGTGAGTGCCTACGAATCGGCAATCGGTGATTTGGTCAAAGGCAATGATGATGGATTCCAGGAACTACTAGATGACAAACGTTCATTCGGGCTTTTCCAAGTATTTATTCCGGACGATAAAGAATCGGATATGGTTTCCAATGATGTGGATGGGCAAGCTTGGATTGCTAGACGTTATTTGACTGAGCTGAACGATTGGAGTGAGAGTAACCCTGAGGTTGAAGTTTGGTTAGACCAACTTAAAGAATCGATCAAATCGAAGAACGAAGAGGCTCTAGAGAAAGTTCTTGACGAGTTCCCTTTGCAACTCTCAGAAGTGAGCCTTGGGCTCCGCAGGCAATTAAGTGCTGCCTTACAAGATTCGCGCAAACTGGATTTTGCCGAGCTTGCAAGTTCGTTTGGTAAGTTTCAATTTGACGAGCAGCGCATTGAGTTTCTTGTTGAGCTAAAGAATAGTTTTGACTCCGATGAAACATTTCGAGAATGGAGAAGCGAATTTGAGTCGGAACTGCAAGAAAGTATCTTTTCCGTTGCTGACATCGAAAGGATCGAATCCAAGGATTTTAACAAGATTTCATTCAATGGAGCTTTGCTCAAACGACTTGACGATTTGCGGCAACCGAAGCTCTCTGGCGTGGCTTCAAGCCTAAGGTCGGTTCGTCGACAACTTACGAATTGGGCAAAAACGACGAACAAGAAACTTCCGACTGTCATCGCGAAACTTGAAACCAATGACGATGACCGAATCGTGCCACTCTTGATGCTAATTGATGAGCAGAAAAAGGCCCACGGAGAATTTTTCGGTGCCGGCCTAACCCCTGTTTTTGCCGAATGGCTTGATGAAAACGGCAATGCTGCCTTTCGTTTCCAAAAAGCTCGATACGATGGCAACCTTGGAGGTACTGAGGTTGGAATGATCCTATTCTATACAGATCTCTTGGCAAAACTTTGGGCAGGTGTTGGGTTTGACACTCCAACAGATTCTGTTGATGAGTTTCGCTCAATGACAGATGGCTACCTCGCGCCAATGTACGAAAAGGAAATTGAAGAACAGCCATCTACGAGGCTATGGTTTGGTCTCGAAAAATCATCGATCCAAATTGCAGAGAACCAAAACAAAGTGTTTTTTGCACGAAGAGCCACTCGAATCTACTCCGCCTCTTCGAATCCGCTACGACCTGGCATCGAAGTGCCAACTTCATTCACGTCAGAAGAGATCATGGGTTGGTGGAATGACCACTACGAGGAAATCGCCGAATATGAACAGGAATATGAGAGACTCAATGAGTATATGAAGTGGTCAGTCGTAATTGGTTTGCTCGATGGATTGGAGAAAAGTTCACGGATGGACTTCCTGAATTCTGTTGATGTAGATCGAGATGCATGGTTTCCAAACTGGATAAAAGAAAAGAAGCTTCGATTCAAGAATTGGAATCAAGTTAGTTTCCATAAAAAGGGGGAGCGAGGATGGTCCAAGACCGAATCCATGCCGATTCTGTTTTCGAAAATGTTCTCTAGACCTGGCGACATGTTCGGCTACCGTCAAATTAGCGGTGGCGTTAGTGGTGCTAGACCATCCGAACTTATTGTAAGGCCTTCACTGCCACGTGAAATTTCACCCAAACTGAAACTAAGCCTTGCTGGCGCTGACCCCAAGTCACTTTCTGGTACTGGACGCAGACTGAGAACGCTTCGTGGAACCGAGCATTCTTTTGAAGGAAACGGAGTATCATCCGTAAAACGGTCAAGACCGCCGAAAGATGCCGATTCAGGTTCGGCGTTGCCAATGCGTTCTCGGGATACGGAACTAAGCAGCGGTAAAAGCTCAATTGAAAGAACGATTGAAAAGAGCAAAGATCAATTCGTGGCAAAAACTCAGTTCGGGCCAAGAGATCTCGGTACTTTGTCAATCGCTCCCAGCGGCAACGGATTTACAATTGCATTCAAATCCGGACTCCTAGAGCAAGTGTGCTCAATGGCAAAAGCAGGAAGTCGTGCCGGTGAAGATATAGCTGCAACTGTCTTGAAACACCCAGCTGTTGAATTATTCGCAACGACGAAAGAAGGACTATTCGTAAAATTTGATGGGCACAAAGACTGGGTGCGATTTTCGCCCGAAAGAGAACCTAAATCTCGAATTACAGAATCGTGGGTTGATGCACGGGTATCCGATCCTAGCGGTCCATCGAAGACTTGGAATGTGGGAATATTGAATAAAGAGCAAATGCCAGACATCGTCAAACCAAAACAATTTGCGTTTGAGTTTGCCATTAATGAAAGACATGCGCCGAAGTTATTGATACGCAATCGAGGCCCGCCGAGCGGATCCGTGAAAACTGTAGTGACTTTTGAGTCGAACGGGGTGACTGAGCAACTGACGGTCCACCTTTCAAAGGATGGTCGCACAATTTTTGTTGAAGCCGAAGCGCTTCCTGAAACGCTGAAGAATGCTCCAGAATTGGTCGAGAGGGTATTATCCAAGCTGGAACGCACAGAGATTGAGAACGCCATCAAATCAGGCGAAGATACTCTCAAGCTGTCGCCCAAGAGTGAGCCTAAATTGAGAGAGGAAAGGTTCATCTCACAACTAGAAGGTGGCAAGAAATCAGAAGCTGCGGAAATGCTCGCCAATGAGCCAGGTAAATTTCAGGCTGTCATCAAACGCGACTTGTCTGAGCGAATGGAAAAAGTCAGAAGATCAATGAATGCTGATCGTCCGTCCGCAACGCTTGATATTATCGAAGAAACTATCAAGGTTCACGGTAAGACCACTGAACTTTCGGTAGCGAAAGCATCATGCAATATCGAGTTAGGGCGACTTCGGGTTGCTCAAGAAATTTTCGAACAAGAGTTGTCATCGCCAAAAGAGTTTGTTTCAGTTATGAATCGAATGCTTCGCGGCGCAGGCGAAAAGACGCAGCAAAAGCTCAAGAGTACTTCCCGATCGAGAGCCCTTAGAGATCTCGGAGATGATCTTTCCTTGAACGCTAAAACCGGGGAAATAGAGGCAGCCCTATTAGAATTCAAAAGTGAGAAGCTACCTGAAATACCGGAAAGCGTCGATTTCGTATTCGTAAAGGAATCTGTGGATATCGACCTTCCGGCCGGGGGAAGGAGAGAGGCGATTAACAGCTTGCTTGAATCGGGGGAGTTAGAGATTTTTCGAGTTCTCGAACCGAAACACGAGATGTTTGCTGATTTGATCAAAGCAACTGCAGACGGTCCTGATGGTAAGTCTGGAAGTTTTCGCCGAACAAGTCTTGCCAAGCCTGTGAATATGACAAAGGGATACTGGAGAATTGCCCTTTCAGATGATGACGACGAGTATTGCGAAGAGCTTGTGAATGAAAACGACGAGATTGCTCTTCGAATATGCCGAAATGCATCCGTGATACTGTTGTATGCAAAGTGATTTTGTTCAATGGAGCTATTCCAAAATCCCGACGAAGAGAGGCTTTATCAACGAGCTAAGACCGCCGGCAGCGATGGCGATCTACATCTGGCCCTCAATATTTACAACAAGCTATTGCAGCTTCGAATTTCTCGTGGTTCGGTGTTTGAGGTAAATGACCAAGTTGTTGCAGATCGGATTTCCGATTTATGTACGTTATTTGGGCTGCATGACGAATCGAGCGAGATCTTAGAAGCAATAATCGCAAAAAATGCAGATGCCAAAAGCGAAGCCGTGGTTTTTTTTACCATCAAGCTAGCCAATTCAAAAACGATTGCGGGGAGGTATTCTGAAGTCAAGGAAATTCTTGAAGAGATGTGTGGTGACCTCGATCAAATTCCATGTGATGTCGACGGCTTAATTCGCTGGGAAACGCAGGCTTCGGTTCAAAAGCGATACCTCCCAAGGCTATACCTCGTTTTCGCAATGTTCCTCTCTAGGCATGGACAATACCAGAATGCTATTCGTTTCATTGATCGTGGAATCGAGTTGGCATCGTCAATAAAGAACGATTACATTTCAACTCGGATGAAATTGGCTTTGGCGGAAATTCTGTTGGAATTCGGTGAAGCACGACAGTCGTTGGAGGTCGTTGAGGCAATTGAAGCAGGACCTTATTATTCGGACTCCTATATCTACGCTAATTGTCTCGAATTGAAGTCGCAAGCAAACCAGTTTTTGGGAGATCTCGGCGCTGCTGTTCGGCGACAATTAGGAAAGCGCCGGGATAAACCGGTTTGAAGTCGGGAATGAAAGAGTCCTACGGGGAAGATTTAGCCAATCACTCCGGCCTTGATCCGTACGCTGATACTGGTAACAGCATGGGTGTAGCATCGGTAAGAGGTACAGTCAGGCGAGCTATTGAGCTCCGAAATCAGCTAAATCCGAGTGCCGACCTTGTCTAATTGTGGGGAAGGCAACACGTCCAACAACGTCATGGCGAGTCGTTGGTCGACACGGCGGAGTCTGAGAACCTCAGCATGATTGAAAACTTCAAACGCGAGAACCGGGAGACCCCAGTGACATCCCAGGGATCATTCTTTGATCTTTGGGATCGGCCGGAAAACGCCTCAGGCGGTACTTCCGACATGTACGTCACTGGGGAGTCAGATGAGTCCATAGTACCTTCGACATCGACGAACAAGGGTGCAACTGAAGCATCCGCGGAGCCGATCGAGGAAAGGGACTCAGCCAATAGAAACGCGATGCAGCCTGCCTCACTCCGGACACCGAGCCGGGATAAACGTGAGTCACGCGGATTGCATGGCGTGCGTGAAGCTGCTCAAAACAGCAGCACACTTCGTTTTACTGCTTTGCTTCATCACATCAATGAACAGATGTTGTTTGAGAGCTTCATGAACTTGAAGAAATCAGCAGCGGCTGGAATCGACGGGATGACATGGCATGATTACGAAAACGACGTGGAGTCCAATGTGAAGGATCTCCACGGTCGCATTCACCGAGGAGCCTATCGAGCCAAGCCTTCTCGTAGAGTCTGGATTCCCAAAGCTGATGGTCGAAAGCGGCCACTGGCGGTAGCGTCCTTGGAGGACAAGATTGTCCAACAGGCGGTGCTATGGGTGATTCAGTCGATCTACGAACAAGACTTTCTCGGTTTCAGCTATGGGTTCCGCCCCGGTCGCAGCCAACACATGGCGCTTGATGCGCTAAGCGTGGCATTGACCGACAAGAAGGTGAGTTGGGTACTCGACGCCGATTTGGAAGGCTTTTTCGATTCGATTGATCACTCGTGGTTAATCAAATTTCTGGAGCACCGAATCGGTGACAACCGCATTCTTCGGCTAATACGTAAATGGCTTCATGCCGGTGTTATCGAAGAAGGCGAGCGGATTCCGGGCGAAGAAGGATCGCCGCAAGGGTCAGTGATTTCACCGATCCTTTCGAACGTGTTTCTTCATTACGTCCTGGATCTATGGATCGTATGGTGGCGTCAGCAAAACGGACGCGGCAACATTGTCGTCGTGCGCTTTGCGGATGATTTCGTGGTTGGTTTTGAGCATCAAGCGGACGCAATCGCCTGCCTGGATGAACTCCAGGAGCGCTTTGCTAAGTTTGGCCTCAAGCTGAACGACCAGAAGACTCGATTGATCGAGTTCGGGCGTCATGTGTCTCAGCGCCGACGGCGTCGAGGCGACGGGCGTACCGAAACGTTTGACTTTCTGGGATTCGCCCATCAATGCAGCACGACTCGTACACATGGTCGGTTTACCATTCGCCGGGTGAGCATTGCCAAACGGCTGAGCGCCAAGCTTGCTGAAATTAAACAGCAGCTGCGACAGCGTTGGAATGACTCCGTTGGCGAAATGGGTCGCTGGCTATCGCGGGTCGTGCAAGGTTGGTTGAACTATCATGCCATTCCTGGCAATATGGTTCGCCTTCAGCAATTCGTCCGATGTGTCACCAAGATCTGGCTTCGTCAGCTTCGGCGACGTAGTCAGCGACATCGGTGGACTTGGAAACGAATGGCTGCATTGCGGGACATCTATATGCCACGTTTACGCATCCAACATCCGTACCCACATCAGCGATTTCACGCCCGACTAAAGGCAGGAGCCGTATGAGTGTAACTCCTCACGTACGGATCTGTGCGGGGGGCCGCCGGTAACGGCGGTTCCTACCGCGATAATTCCCCTTTAGCGACAATTAGGAAAGCGCCGGGATAAACCGGTTTGAAGTCGGGAATGAAAGAGTCCTACGGGGAAGATTTAGCCAATCACTCCGGCCTTGATCCGTACGCTGATACTGGTAACAGCATGGGTGTAGCATCGGTAAGAGGTACAGTCAGGCGAGCTATTGAGCTCCGAAATCAGCTAAATCCGAGTGCCGACCTTGTCTAATTGTGGGGAAGGCAACACGTCCAACAACGTCATGGCGAGTCGTTGGTCGACACGGCGGAGTCTGAGAACCTCAGCATGATTGAAAACTTCAAACGCGAGAACCGGGAGACCCCAGTGACATCCCAGGGATCATTCTTTGATCTTTGGGATCGGCCGGAAAACGCCTCAGGCGGTACTTCCGACATGTACGTCACTGGGGAGTCAGATGAGTCCATAGTACCTTCGACATCGACGAACAAGGGTGCAACTGAAGCATCCGCGGAGCCGATCGAGGAAAGGGACTCAGCCAATAGAAACGCGATGCAGCCTGCCTCACTCCGGACACCGAGCCGGGATAAACGTGAGTCACGCGGATTGCATGGCGTGCGTGAAGCTGCTCAAAACAGCAGCACACTTCGTTTTACTGCTTTGCTTCATCACATCAATGAACAGATGTTGTTTGAGAGCTTCATGAACTTGAAGAAATCAGCAGCGGCTGGAATCGACGGGATGACATGGCATGATTACGAAAACGACGTGGAGTCCAATGTGAAGGATCTCCACGGTCGCATTCACCGAGGAGCCTATCGAGCCAAGCCTTCTCGTAGAGTCTGGATTCCCAAAGCTGATGGTCGAAAGCGGCCACTGGCGGTAGCGTCCTTGGAGGACAAGATTGTCCAACAGGCGGTGCTATGGGTGATTCAGTCGATCTACGAACAAGACTTTCTCGGTTTCAGCTATGGGTTCCGCCCCGGTCGCAGCCAACACATGGCGCTTGATGCGCTAAGCGTGGCATTGACCGACAAGAAGGTGAGTTGGGTACTCGACGCCGATTTGGAAGGCTTTTTCGATTCGATTGATCACTCGTGGTTAATCAAATTTCTGGAGCACCGAATCGGTGACAACCGCATTCTTCGGCTAATACGTAAATGGCTTCATGCCGGTGTTATCGAAGAAGGCGAGCGGATTCCGGGCGAAGAAGGATCGCCGCAAGGGTCAGTGATTTCACCGATCCTTTCGAACGTGTTTCTTCATTACGTCCTGGATCTATGGATCGTATGGTGGCGTCAGCAAAACGGACGCGGCAACATTGTCGTCGTGCGCTTTGCGGATGATTTCGTGGTTGGTTTTGAGCATCAAGCGGACGCAATCGCCTGCCTGGATGAACTCCAGGAGCGCTTTGCTAAGTTTGGCCTCAAGCTGAACGACCAGAAGACTCGATTGATCGAGTTCGGGCGTCATGTGTCTCAGCGCCGACGGCGTCGAGGCGACGGGCGTACCGAAACGTTTGACTTTCTGGGATTCGCCCATCAATGCAGCACGACTCGTACACATGGTCGGTTTACCATTCGCCGGGTGAGCATTGCCAAACGGCTGAGCGCCAAGCTTGCTGAAATTAAACAGCAGCTGCGACAGCGTTGGAATGACTCCGTTGGCGAAATGGGTCGCTGGCTATCGCGGGTCGTGCAAGGTTGGTTGAACTATCATGCCATTCCTGGCAATATGGTTCGCCTTCAGCAATTCGTCCGATGTGTCACCAAGATCTGGCTTCGTCAGCTTCGGCGACGTAGTCAGCGACATCGGTGGACTTGGAAACGAATGGCTGCATTGCGGGACATCTATATGCCACGTTTACGCATCCAACATCCGTACCCACATCAGCGATTTCACGCCCGACTAAAGGCAGGAGCCGTATGAGTGTAACTCCTCACGTACGGATCTGTGCGGGGGGCCGCCGGTAACGGCGGTTCCTACCGCGATAATTCCCGATGAAGAAGTTGATTATTTCTTTCGTCATTGGCGGGAAGAGTTCTTTTGTTTGGCCTTCTTTGCGGTTTCGATACGGTAACTTGGGACATTCATCTCGATGATCACGCTGTGGTGTACCAGCCGATCGATCGCGGCCGCGGTGGTCATGGTGTCCTTGAAGATCTGACCCCACTTGCTGAACGCCAAGTTGCTGGTCAACATCACACTGCCTCGCTCGTATCGTTCGGCCAACAACATGAACAGGACCTCCATCTCCTCGCGGCTTTGCTGGACATAGCCCAAGTCGTCGATGATTAGGCCCTCGAAGCTCGATAGTTTCTTGAACAGTTTGGGCAACCGCAAGTCCCGTTTGGCAATCAGCAACTGCTGAACCAGCATCCCGCAAGTCGTGAACAACAAGCTGTGGCCCCGCAAGATCAGCTGCTGGGCCAACGCACACAAGGCATGACTCTTCCCCGAACCGGGCTTGCCGAACAACAACACGTTCTCTCGCCGTGCCAAGAACGAACCGTCCTTGAGTGTTTCCATCTGCCGAGTCATGGCCAGCGGTAAGCGGCTGAAGTCGAATGACTCCCACGTCTTGCCAAGCGGCAACTTCGATCGAGTCAGCAACCGTTTGATCCGACCCTCCCGCCGCGTTTCGCATTCCAACGTCGTCAGCTCCGATAAATAATCCAAGTGGCTCAAGCCTTCGGTCGCCGCCCGCGTTGCTGTTTCGGCGAAGTGATCCCGAAAGCTCGGCATCCGTAATTCGCGAAACTGCAGAGTCAGCTCCTGGTCGCGACCGGGTTCCACTCGGCTCGCTGCCCTGCCGGGTGCTCGAGTCGATCGCCGTTTGCCGGGCGTCGCTTTCGAGGCTGCCGTGGTTGGGGCTGCCCGTTTCGGGGATCGGTTTTTCAACTTGCTCATCAGATAGACTTTCCTTGTCAAATGTAGAATACAAACAATCGAACTCATTCAGGTCAGGCGCCTCGATATTGACTTGCGTCGCCAGCGGCAAACTGGCTGCGTCGTGAACCATCAACTCGATCACCTCGAAATCGACAGCGACTCCCGCGCCGATCAGCACTCGCAACGCATGATCGACGGCGTCCTGGCTTTCCTTGGCGGCCAGTTCCAGAATTTTCACGTACTGTTTGTCGGCGACTTTGGAGGCGTGGGCGCGACTGAGAATGTCATAAGCCATCCGAAACTGGCTCGTGGGAAACATCTCGTGCTGGTATTTGTACTGGGCAAACGCACCGGGCTTGCGAACCAAACTGTCAATCACATGACGATAGTTGATCGAAACGCCTTGCTTGCCCAACAAGCGGGGCATCGTCTGAATCGAGTGCCCCTGGTAAGTCACTTTGATGTGCTCGGCTTCGATTCGAACATCGACTTGCTTGTTGATCAAGCGACTGGGAACGGAATAAATGTTGGTCCGAACCCGAATCGTACTTCCCTTACCGACACGAATTCCCAGCAACAAGTCAGCCGTATCAAGCCGCTGATCGGGAAGCCGTTGGAGCTCCGCCAACTCTTCAGACAGGCGTTGTTGACGATTCGAATTGGCGGTGGCGACGAGCCGCTCGACCAAGGCAACGTACTCTTCTCGGCTGGCGAAGTCACGACTGCCGCGAAGCAATAACGCTTGATCGATACGCGCTTTGAAGTGTCGATTGGACGACTCGACATCGCCGTTCTCATTGGCACAGCGGGCGTTGGTGCGTTGGGGCTGGCACTGGTAGTGAGCCATCAACGCCGTGTAACGATCTGTGTGCGACTTGCGACTGGAGTGGTTTTTGACCGCCGCACTGAGCGAGTCGGTACGATGCCGCAAAGGTACGCCGCCGAATTCCCAGAAGGCTTTCTGGATGCCTTCGCTCAAGGCTTCGAACGATTCTGAGAAACACAAGCTGACCGATTCAACGTTGCTATAAGTCAGTACGCAATGATAAAACGAGTGTTCGAATTTTCGGCCGGCGATCGTGACACTCAGCTCGTTGCAGACCGTGAAGTCGCTGGCCGCGAGCGCGCCGGGATGATGCTCCTGGCTGAAGAAGACGGGTTTGCCGGGGCCGTGAAGCGCTTGCCACTGGGAGACTCGGCGCTCGAAAGTGCGCCGAGTCGAGTCCGCAAACTCGCCCGGGCGAGTGGCCTGTAACCAGCCAAAAAGTGTGTATGCTTTGAGGCGTGGTTCCTGCTCGAGTCGTTGCTGAATTTCCGGCCAGACGTCGGCGAACGGATCGGTGCGAGTGCGATAAGTTCGGGGCTGTTTTCGATTCGAAGGGAGACGATCGTCATCCCGATAATCGCGCGCTGTTTTCTCACTCATTTCTGCCATCCTTGATGATGCGGCCAACGACTTGCCCTGGGCAATCATTCGACGCAGTTCTTTGACTTGTCCGTCGCTGACCATCGAAACTCCCTAGAAAACAGGAGTTACGTGGCAAAAAGAGGATTCGCCAACACGGGAATTCTAATTGTCGCTGACTCGGAAAATCGCCTACCAAAAACGCTAGCAATCAACACGGACAAGGGAATTCTAATTGTCGCAACAAGGGAGTTCTAATTGTCGCAACAAGGGAGTTCTAATTGTCGCTATACAGCTGCCTTGACTTCTTCATCTAGACTGACGGAATTCTACCGTTCAAGCCGCTTAAACAAGGCCCGAGTAAAGTCGCTGCTCAATGAAGTGGAATTATTGATTTCGCTAAATCAAATTGGGGATGCTGAGGAATGGATTCGTGAAGCAAAGACCATCGCCAACAAAATAGGCGAGTTGGAGTTTGGAAAAAAAATCAAGAAAGTTGAGATTCTTTGTCGTTCAAAAGTCTTGGCATTTGGTGAGTCGAATAAGGCGTCTCAGACGAGAGAAGGCTCTTTTCTTGAGCCGACTGGTTTGGTTTTGATTGGCGAGCAGGACTCGGAGTTGAATTTCATGTCGCGATTTCAAGATCACGCAATTGCGTTTCAAATAGCGATAGCTTGCTTGCCGCCGGAAAATCACGGTGAACTCCATCCTGATGTTGTGGGCCTCTACAGTGGCATCGTTCGGAAGTTTGGACACAGCGATTCCAAGGCAATTCAAGCTCGTAAAATGTTGATGACAGCGAGGGTAGAGTATGAATTGGGGAATTTCACCGATGCTTGCGCAACTGTCGAAAATGCGATTCGGGTTTTCGATGAAATTGAATCTAAGCAAGACCAATGGCTTGCCAGAAGGCTCCAGTTGTGGTGCTTATCCGAAATAGAAGACACTCCGAAAGTGCAAATGAAGGAACTTGATAACGAGTTGGTTCACCGGATGGAGGAAATTGCTAACACACTTACTGTTGAGATGCGAGCCGCATACCTGTTAGATAAGTGGACCGAGATTGAGAGTATTATTGCAGCAGAATTTGATGAACTTCAAAGCAAACGATTTTTCGAAAGGTTTCATCGAGGGTATCGGTCAAAGAAAGCTGCATATCAAAACCGTGTTCAAAACTACAAAGTTGACCTTTCGACTCGCTATTTGAAAACTGAATCAGAAGTTAGATCTGCGACGCCAAAAAAATCTCCATGGCCCGGCATTTGGCACAATTGGCGAATCGCCAATGTATCGTTCCTTGTTCTTCCGGATCGAATTCTGGTCACATTCCGTACGATATTCGGCACCAAGTTTCATCAACAGCCATTTAAGCGAGTAGGCCTTCGCAAACTAATTGGCGAACTTGGTGAATGGGACTCGAGCCCCGTGTACAAGAAGGCCGCAAAAGAAATAGGCGAGAAGCTTCGGTTGTCAGAGTTAAAAAAATTGCTCGCCTGGCAGCCGATTAGCAGTATCCAAATTGAGGCAGATGATTGCCTGCACGGACTACCATTCGACTGGATATTTCGACAGGCTAATATCAGCCAGCGTCTTTTTTTTCATAGTGGTGAAAGGACAAGAAAACGAACTGCAGTTAAACAAGTCCTAGGTGTTGGCGTACAAATTTCGCCGCCCGGTGAACGTCCGAGTCCGCTACCGAATGCGATAGCTGAGACTGAGTCGATCGGTGAAATTTCCCGAAAAAACAAAATACCATTCGTTGGACTCTATTCCATTGATAATAATCTCGGAGGTGACGGAACCGAACTAATCGGTAATCGAGGTGAAGCAACCAAGGCAAGTGTCATTTCTCAAATGCAACGAGCTCAATACATAAATTTGGCATGTCACGGTCAGTTCCAACCTGACGAAGCCGAAAATTGTTGTTTGCTATTGATGTCAGAGGAAAAGGGGTTGGAACGAATTTCACTGGTCGATTTGGCAAGTCTTGATTTGAGGCACGTAGAACACACTACTCTTTCTTCGTGCTACGGAGCAGACAACTTTGTTTTGCCCGGTAGATGGGTGATTAGTCTTTCGGAGACGCTGGTCAAGTGCGGCGTTGGAAGTGTATTGTCATGTCTTTGGAGAGTGGCGGACGACACCGGAGCAAAATTTGCAGCGTTGTTCTTTGAAAAATCGTTTACGATGCCTCGATCAAAAGCACTCAAAGAAACACAAAAAGAAATTGAAGCTGCGTCAGAAACATCAAGCCCGTTTTTCTGGGCAGGGTACAAATTAAGCGGCCCAAACTGTCATCAAAGGATCAGGTAACCCAAGAGGCAAGATTCTTCCGCATTGTCAGGTTCTACAAAGCAGTAGGGGCATTTGCATTGTTCAGCGTACACCTCAAGGTGCCATAGACCTTGAGGCAGTGTTCGGTCCCCGTCGCCACAGACGATTAGTCAACGGTCGATCAAGTGAATCAGCTGGTTGATTTCGTCGGATGAGTAGGTCCTTAGAATCCAGTGACTCAATAGCGTCGGATTTGGCGTCGCTTTTGGGTCGAAAACGCGAATTCCTCGGGTTTCAGAAGTGGATTCAAGTCCAATATCGACTGCTCGAAAACTCGAGGTTTGACAGCTCTCAAGTCGCAGCTTGGACGCCCCAGTCTTCAAGACTCCAAATACTATCGTTCGACTTCAATCCTTGGATCGATTGACGAAAAAGTTCAACTGGTGTCCAGTCAGCCCGACTGAACAAAGGTCCGCGAAAACCAATTTTTTCGCGGGCCATTTTTGCGTTTGGGAGCATTGATTGACATGTCCCGAACATCGAACAACCGGTCGGTTGACCATCAATCTACTGGATTGTCAAAACTCAGGTTTAAGATTGGCCGTTTTTGGCGATTCGCGTTCAAGCTACGTTTGCCCTAGTCAATAAACGCAATTGCGCATTTTGAAGTGCTGATTTGCCTCCGACACTGAACCCCGGGCAATCACGCCGGGCTTTTATTGATGACGGTAAGACCAATGCAAACATTACTCGAAGGGAGTTAAAAGAACATTCTTACGATCGCTCCCCGCAAGTTCAAGTCAATGGACTTCTTTTTGAAAGTGTAGGCGAACGCGCGAGCGTGGTAGGCAGAATCAACACGAGAGTGCGCCGAAGCCGTATCAAGAAACACAGAATTGAGCCGTGATTGAAACCAGCGGCACCGGCGATTGATGAAATGAAATCGAGCCACCGGTCTGCAACTCAAAAAAACGAGATTGCTCTTAGAAGAAATGTTAGCATCAGCGACACAACGAAGCTCGCGGCCGTTGCGTGGATTGCAATCAACGGGGGGCATGATAATAACTGGATCCTCGCGGGACGACCAACCTTCGGCCCACAGCACTCGGCGGCGAAACGAATCACTGGATCCTTGCCCCTGTAGCGGAGTTTGATTTCATGTTTATTCGAAACTTGACAGTGCTTGCCGCATGCGGGTGCGTAATGTGCGTCGCGAGTTCAGTTTATGCGCAGGAAGATGCAGTTGACATGTACGAGCGCGTGCAAGGCGCGGTTGTCCTTCTGGACTCGCTCGACAGCACGGGCATGATCATCAACGAAGAGGGGCTTATCCTTACGAACGCACACGTGATGGCATCACCAATGCGGTTTAGATGCATCGTCGATGTAAACACGGGTGACGAGTACGAAGCCGTCACCTTTCAAGAATTAAGAGTCGTGGGCTTTCACCCTGCGCTCGACATGGCGCTGGTGCAAATCGATCCTGCCGAGCACGACGTGGAACTCACAACGGTTGATCTCAATTCTCGTGCCGCTCGTCCGGGGCAGCGCGTGTACGCGATCGGCAATCCCAGCGGCGGCGGTGGTTCTCAGCTCAATAAGACTATCACGCAAGGCATTCTTGGCGGCGTCGATCGCGAAATCGACGGCGACAAGTACTACCAGGTTGATGCGGCGATCAATCCAGGTAACTCGGGCGGACACAATCCCGGCGAAGCCGCCCTCTACTACAACGTGGGCATGTTGCTGCGTACGCTTAAAGAGTACGAAATTGCCATGGCCTATCTCGCCGAATCGATTCGCATCGATCCATGGTACGATGGCGATTTCATTGCCTACCGCGAACTTGGGCTCTCTCTGGCCGAACAAGAACGTGTGGACGAGGCCATGATTGCCTGGAAGGAGGGTGTGGCTAAATATCCGGGTACTGCGTCAAAGATCTGGGAAGACATGGCTGTTACCCACGGCATGCGCAGCGAATTCTATGAAGCCGCCTACGCCGCCGGGGTTGTAATGGCGAGGGAGAGGAGTTCATCTACCAGCTTGAACTGCCGGTTCTGATGGATGAGTTCTATTCGGACACAGCCAAACGAACCTGTTCCGGTTGTCAGGCTGTAATGCTACCTCCACGACTGGAACCGGCAGGTTAATACTGAGCTGTTCAAAACAGACCTGTTGGACTTCAAAACCAAATCGGGTGTGCGGAAATGCACGGAAATGCACGTCCGGCTTGACATCGGTATCGTCCATTACAAATGAAAATTGACGTTGATGTGCCGGATTACGGTTGACTAGCTTCTGCCTTACGCGGTCAACGAATAGAAAACTGTGACAATAGGCTGACGAACTACGCCTCCTGTGCGGTTTCAACAACTCAAGTAGCCAATAAGAGAGAAGAGCAAGAGTAGTGGAATTCAATGCGAGGAACTGACTCATCACGAAAATGGGCGCTTGTTATCCTGACGAGTTTTGCAGTCGCGATGGCGCTGTTGGAAGCTGCGGTTGTCGTTTCATGCGCCGGCTGTACTACGGGGAGAATCCGCTGGAGTTGTTTCCGCTTCACTTTCTCAACTCCTACGATCCAGGCCTGGAACTTAGCCGGGAGATTGCCACGATTGTGATGATCGTGACCATCGCTTTGCTGGCGGAACGCCAGAACTGGACGCGGAGTTTCGCTGCGTTCGTGTTCGTCTTTGGCGTCTGGGATCTGTTCTACTACGTTTGGCTCAAGGTATTGATGGATTGGCTGCGAACCTGGTTGGAGTGGGATGTGCTTTTTCTGATCCCGGTGATCTGGCTGGGCCCATGGATCTGTCCCGCGTTGATCGCCCTGTTGTTTATTGTGTGGGGCGGCTGGGTGTCGGGTTCGCGCGATCAGATGAAGCTTACGCCGCGCGGATTCGCGACCTTCAATCAGCTTCGGATCGATATCAAGCCATTCGGTTTTGACGATGTCCTGACAGGTTGCCATCGAGCCGCAAAGAAATTGCGAAATGCCCGGAACATGCGCGAGAATTCCGGCGACTAATCCTGCGGTGCAGCTTTCGGCAAACACGATTGGCGTTTCAGTTTTTTCGAGTAACGTCGCAAGCTGCGCGGCAGTGTCGTAAGTTGATTGGATGATATCGGAATCCGGCATGCCGGGTGTCTCCTTGTTCAGATAACAACAACGGTTCGGGCGTTCAAGGGCGGGAATGCCCGTGTATGATATCGAGAATCAAACCGTTCGCAGTCATATCGTGAAGACAATTTAGCGGAATGAAGCCGAGGTGAAAAATGAAACCGCGAATGAACGGCAATAAACGCGAATGCCAGTCTGTCATTGGCGTTTATTGCTGTTTATTTGCGGTAAAAATTATCGTTGCCTGGAATCGGCGTGTTATCGCCTGAACTCATGTTGAGAGTAGGCCCGTTTCGGTCGTTGTTGTTTTAACAAATGAAGAGCCATCACTGTGAAGATCAACCGTTTGCGACCGAGCAATATTTCTCGCTGTACGAGTTTTCCGCGCGTTACCCGTTGAGCGTGTCCGATTGTGAGACCATTTCGATTGGGGGGGCTGGATTTTGACCGGCTGGAATCGCTGATTTCCGAACGTACGAAACTGCCGGTTGTCAATTTTCCACATAACCCGACAGGGTCCCTGCCGACCGGGGAGCAGTTTGAGCAGCTGATCGAACTCTGTCGCCGCCACGGAATCTATTTGTTTTGCGACGAAATGTACCGCGGGCTTGAACCGGACAAATCGTTGCGGCTTCCTTCTGCGGTTGATCGTTATGAACACGCAATCACATTGTCGGGACTTTCCAAAACGTACGGATTGCCCGGGCTCCGGTCGGGCTGGCTGGTGGTCCGGGACCAACAACTTCGCGAGGAGTTAATCAACTGGAAGCACATACGACGACTTGCGCGGCGGCTCCGTGCGAGTCTCTGGCGCTGATTGCATTGGCGGTCCGCGAACGGTTGGCGGCGGCCGGATGCGACCTTGTTCAAAAAAACCTCGAGCTGGCAGAAGCATTTTTCGAAAAACACGCGGTGTCCTTTCGCTATCGTCGTCCGACCGCAGGTTCTGTCGCACTGGTTGGTGCAAGGCCGGGATTGTCAACCGGACTGTCCACGTCGGCATACTGTCACGGTTTGGTCAAAGAGCATGGGGTGATGCTGCTTCCCGGTGAATGCCCGGGCGCGGACTTTATTGGCGAGCCGGACGTTGCGGGCTATTTGCGTTTCGGTTTCGGTCGCGAGAGTTTCGGGGAATCGCTCGCGACCTATGACGCAATCCTCTGCCGGTAACCGAACAGGGATGCTCTGCCCGGTTCGGTACCCGGCTGTCAAGTCCCGGTGTGATGCATCGCAAGAGTTGTCGCAAATCAAAAAACGTCGTCGCAATTGAAAAACACAGTCGTGCAATAATTTCGCGAACGTTTTGTTCATGCGCGGGTCTAGTGTTTCGGGTTGTCGCGTTTTCATCTGCATGATCTATTTGCAGAGCGCGGTGACACGAAGCGATGATGAACATGATGGCAGGTCTGCCATCTCCTCCGACTGTCGAATCCGGACCGGAGGACAACTCGTTTGCAAAAAAGCCACGCGCCTCTGGAGCCGGGCGCGGGTAGTCGCGCGCCGCGTTGTACTCTTTTTCAAGTTCGTACGTCTGGGACTGGCGGTTCTTTCGCCAGAGGCAAATCTGCTGGAACCGGCGCTGCATGGCGTCAGCTGGCTGTACAACCGTGGACCGCCGGGAATTTCCTGTCCGGATTATGCGTTCTAAGGTGATTCCGGGCAAGCGTTGATACGGACAAATCTTCCAGAAAAAAAGTTGGCAAAAAAAGCCGGCGCAAAGATGAACGTCTTTGTCGCCGGTTATTGCTTTTTCCCAGTCTTGATTCGACGCAACCCGACCGGTGGCTAGCGCCATTCCGCTCACAAGTTTGCGAAGCGATTGCATCTAGCGAGCCCGGGTTCTTGAACGAAACCGTAATGGAGTCAGCCCGAATTTTGACTTGAACATGGTCGTCATGTACTCGGGCGTTCCGAATCCAGCGTCCGATGCGATCTGCGAAATGGCGAGATCGGTTCTTATCAACAGTTCGCAAACGCGTCCGAGCCGCAATCGCTGGATCTCGTCCAGCGGAGTTCGCCCGAAATGCTCCCTGAATTTCCGTTCCAGGGAGCGGCGCCCGATCGGAACACTGTCCGCAACTTCCTGAACATTGATTCCGCCACAGGCATTTTCCCGGATGAAACGGACGGCAGCGAGAAGGTCCGAATCTTCGATTGCAATCGTTTCAGTTGATTGCCTCGAACTGATCATTACCGGCTCGATCGTTCCAGTCCAACGGCAGAATTTGTTCTTGTCCGCAATCGTATAACTCGCACTCGAAATTTGACTCGCGCAAGCAGTTTTGCAATGCCATAACGACTGATAGCGGTTATTGAATGTTTTCTTGCTGTCTGATTTTTTCTTTGAAATCGGGTCTTCGAAGTTGCAACCAATACCGAAGATCAGGGGGTGCGAACGGGTTGACGCAACAAAAAAGACCGAACTTATTGCGGTCTTGCGACACAGCTGGCTGAATTCCGGCATTAGAAAAACAGATTCGTCCATGGTCAAAGCTTCAGGAACACTTATGCCCGCTTTGAGCGAGTTTCGCCACCTGGGTTCAAACACGAAACAGCTCAAAGAACCTCTGAAAAGAATCGAACAAATTCGCGGCACGCAAACTGCTCCTCAGTATCGCGTATCACAGTTCGCGTTCTAACAAATCGCGCCGTCGTTAACGGAGTCGACGTATGACCTGGACTGCGCCCCACACTGCGATACGCGGCGCGGGACTGCTGATCACCGGGTCGTTGTAGTAAGTTCGGCGGACTATGTTTCCGTAAACGTGCAGTGGACGACTGGGGCGCAGGTGGATCGGGCTCGATTCAATCCATGCCCGGTCTTCTCCTCGGGCAATAACATGTGGGTACCATGATTGACCGCCCGATGGTTGAAAACCCGGCTGATATTGCGGCTGGAAGCTCTGGTATTGTGGTTGGTAGATTTGAGATTCCTGGAAGCTCTGAGACGGGTACAGCTGGGCGTTGCAATGCCCGTTGGTGAACGCGGTCAAAGCCAGGAAGTAAACCGAAGCGATACAAATCTTGCTATAGCACATGTCGATGGTGTCCTTATCACGAGGGGTTTCCTCCACTATATTTCCAGTTTTTGACGTGTCAACCTTTTCGTTCCGGGCTGATGAAACCACGGATTCAGACGGGTCAGCGAACACCGTTCATTCGTTAAAGAACAAGAAGACGATAACAAGATCAGGTTCAGCCATCTCGCTCTTCGCTGGAATTACTCGCCTGAAGAATCACCGTCGATTGATTCTGCTCGCTCCGTGTCGCTCTGGTCAGGGTTTTCTGCTGAGTCGTTTTCGCTGGTAACTTCGGTTGAGTCTTCTTCCGACGCTTCTTCAGATTCGTCGGGCCAGTTTTGAATCACGGGCTGTGTCGGATTGACCGACCAGATGGAATTCGAGATTGCTTCGCCCGCTTCCAGGAACGGCCCCGATGTCGTGTCGTCGGCAGTCCCGCTGATGCCATCCATGCCTGTACTCACCAAAGTAAAGGTCTCGCCATCCGTATGGTATTCGAGTTGATTGTTCCATCCGTCCGGGATGCCGAGGATCAATTTGTCGCCCAGTTTCTGGTCGGGCAGCGATTCATTCTCTTTCCAGTTCCTGCCGATCGCGTTTCCGGCCCGGTCCATTCCCATTCGCGTTTGAGTGTTTTGCATGGCAGGCCCGAAGTTTGCCATGTTCAGAAACGCCATCATGCCGCCTCCGGCAAATAGAAAACTGGACATCAAGATAGCGATTCCCAGCAGACTGATGATAAATCCGGCGACGGCCAGCCCGCGCGGTTCCGACTGCAGGCCGATGATGCAAAGGATGATTCCGATGACCGAGAGGACGCCGCACGTCCAGAATCCGAGAATAGATAAGATAAATCCGGCGATTGAAGCTGCACCAACGCTTTTTTTTTTCGCAGGGAACGTATTGTGACGGTAGGGAATTTCATCGTATACGTTGTCAGGATTAGTCATCGACCGGTCCGGTCCTAAAGTAGTTGCGAAGTGACCGATCGGGTTGGCAGCCAGTTCCTGGTTACCGTTGCTGTTCCAATTCTTCAGACACTTGATTCAAGTTCAACTGTATCAGGCTCATGCTCGGCTGCAAGTAATCCAACAGCAGACTCGTCGGCCCCAAAGCGAGTCGATTGCTCTCCCTGGCGATTTCAACGAGATATTCCTTTTGAAATGGCAGCAGAATCTCGTCCCGGACCTTGTCGTGCCACTCAAGGCCGAGATTGATTATCCGCTCGTTTTATTCGACTTGAGACAACCCACCCGTATCTGCAACCTATTGCAATTTTTTCGGTATTCTCTTTCTGACTCGTAAAGCTGATCAAACTGGTCATCGGAAATTTCGAGATCATTCGCGCCGACTTGATTCGGCTGGCGAGCAATCAATCCACGACCGGCTTGTTCTACTTGACTGTTTCGAGAGATTCTTCACTGATTTTGTCCACCCGCCCGATTTCTCGGGAAAGCACAAACCGACTCGGGACTAGTTTTTCAATCTCGGCTTCGATTTCCGCTTTCTGTTTAGCGGAAATGTCCAAAAACCGGATGACTCCTCATTCTCCAGCAAGTTCAGTTCACAGCCGAACGGGTGAGCGTTGGTCGCATTCAGGATCGGTTCTCCGCCGTATGCGAAACTAATGATCAACCGACTTGCCTGGGGCGGAATTGCACCTCTTGTGAGAAAAGCTGTTGCACGAACGACAACGAAAAATAGAGCAAACAAACGGTGGCCATATTCGTCCGAGTTGTTTTCATCTTATTGCCTGTCCAATCAATCGGACATCCCCATTGTTCTACCTCTGCTATCGACTCACTGATGCAACCGGCCTCAATAATGCATGGATGGACCTAGGGTTTGTCAGGCCCGATTGAAGGCAGTCTGCTTGTTGTAGAAACTCAGGATTTGAATCAATTTGAAACACTTGAATCGACCCCGAAAATCCGCATGTTTCCGGATCGACATCGACAAGCAGTTTGCGATTGAAATCCCTTTCGTCAATGTCGCAAACAAAGGGTTTGTGCTAACCTTCATAGTGAACGTCGCGATTTCACCGTTCTCAAACGCGGAAATGCGGAAGAAACTCTCGAACATCCGCAACTGGATTTTATTCCGGCGATTCGGACAGGCTGCCCCCTCTACGTGTTGGATGCGAAAATTTCGTTCAATCGTCTCGACCTGGTGTGAAATGATAACGAACTCCTCTACCTCGATGTCGTGCATCGCCCCCGGACCTATCTCAAGATTCGAGTTTGTCTGAACCGAATTAGGCGAGGCCATCATTTCCCGTTCCGTCATATTGAAAGCCGTCATCAACGGAGAACAGCTGTGCAGGGAGTTTGTTTTGAGTCAGTCGAAGTTGTTTCGTTCCGCGACCTGCCTGACGTTCAAACTGAGGCTGCGTGCGATGCCGTTGTTCGTGTGCGCATGTCCGGGCTGTGTGGTAGCGACTTGCATCCGTTCTTCGGGCGCGAGTCGGGACTCGATCGTGGCACGGTCATGGGTCACGAAATGGCGGGCGAAGTCGTCGACGTCGGCAGTGAGGTGACAGGATTCTCAGTCGGCGACAGCGTGTTCGTACCGTTTTCAACCAATTGCGGCACTTGTTTTTATTGCCAGTGCGGACTTACAAGTCGTTGCACTCAGAGCCGGCTATTCGGCTGGGTTGCGAACGGTGACGGGCTGGAGGGTTGTCAGAGTTCGCTCGTGCGAGTGCCGCTGGCTGATGCGACGTTAAAACACGTTCCTGATGGATTGTCAGACGAGTCGGCTTTGTTGCTGGGCGATAACCTGAGTACGGGATATTATTGCGCCGAGATGGCGATGGAATCGAGCCGGCTGATGTCAGTGCCGCCGGAAGACCTTGTCCTGGCTGTGATCGGCTGCGGAACCGTCGGGCAGCTCGGGATCATCGCCGCCCGAAGCATGGGAGTCCGGAACATTGTCGCGGTCGATCCGATCGAGCATCGTCGCGATGCTGCTGAAGCGATCGGCGCGACTCCGGTTGCTCCCGACAACGCAGTAGGTTTGATCGAATCGTTGACGGGCGGTCGCGGTGCCGATGCCGTGATGGAACTGGTTGGGCTGCCTGATGCTCAGAAACTTGCGTACGAATCGATTCGTCCGGGCGGAACGATGTCCGTTATTGGCTGTCATTGCACCGCCGGTTTTTCATTTAGCCCGGTCGATGCCTATGACAAGAACCTGGTTTACAAAACCGGTCGTTGTCCAGCGCGGCACTATATGGACAAGTTAACGGCCAGAGTCGCATCCGGCGAGTTTGATTTGAGTCCATTTGTGACTCACCGCTTCGACGCTAAAGACTGCGTCGAAGCCTACGACGTGTTCGCTCATCGACGTGGCGGTTGCGTGAAGGCAGTGCTCGTCTGGTAGGAAGGAGTCAAGAGTCAGGAGTCAAGAGTCAAGAGTCAGTGTTCAGTGTTCAGTGTTCAGGTTTCGTTACTCAATACCACTCTGAACCCTGAACCCCTTAAACCTGAACCCTTATTTTTGCATCGGCCACAACTGCTCAAGCGCTTCTTTTGCGCCCAGGGCGAGCTTGATCTTGACGACATCCGAGATGCTGGTCTCGACCGGGTTGATTTCGATCGTTGGAATGCCCAGTTGAGCGGCGAGTAGGACAGGCTGCATGATGTACGGGAAGTGGCTGGATGTTCCGATTGAAATCACCAGATCAAACGGCTGTTTCGCTTGTTCATACAGCGTCTCCAGCGCGTCTTCGGGCAGCATTTCTTCAAACAGAACGACGTCAGGCCGGACCATTGCGTTACAGTCGGGGCATCGCGGCGGAAAGTCGATGCTGTCGTAGTTTTCGTATGTCTCCTTGTATTCGCATTCCGTGCACCGCATGCGATACATGTTGCCGTGAATCTCGATCACGTTCCGGCTACCGGCGCTGCTATGAAAACCGTCGACGTTCTGCGTCAGAACCCGGAAGCGGTCGAAATGTGATTCCATTTCAGCAAGAATTTCGTGACCGCGATTGGCGACCGCGTTTCGAGCGCCCAGTTCGATTTGAGCGAGATACTTCCACGTGATTTCCGGTCGTGAGCCAAACATCGGCCCCGAGAGCGCTTCTTCGATCGACATGCCGTCTTCGGTGTCAATGCCGTCGTACAAACCTCCGACGCCGCGATAGGTCGGCAGCCCGCTGTCGGCAGAGATGCCTGCGCCGGTGATGACCAGCACTTCGTTTGCTTCACGGAGAAATTGCCGGGCATTTTCAATTAGGGAGGGATTCATGACGACACCACGAAAGAAACGAAAAGAGACTCGACGACCAATTTTGAGGAATGATCGACACATCGTTCCAAGCGCCGGTTCGGCTTTTGTCGCCTGCGATTCGTTAACTATTCACAATTAATTATTTGTTGTTAATTATTGCTGATTCTCTACTTCAGCACTCCCAGATAGAAGCTGAACACTTTTTCGTCGTCGCCGTCGGCTGTCAAAACCGGGAACGCGAAATCGAATGCGAGAGGAGCACCGATGCCGGCGGCGGGCATATGGACGCGGAATCCGAATCCGGGTGCGACGCGGAAGTTTTCGCTGTTCAGCTCGATTTCATGTTCGACCGTTCCGAAATCGCAGAAGACGACGCCCTTGATCATGTCGTCTGCGGTGAGCGGGAACATGTATTCGACTGTGTTGAGCCACTGGAATTCGCCACCGACGCGAACGCCGGCTTCGGTTGGAGACGCTCCACGGAAATCAAAACCACGCATCGTGGAAAATCCGCCTGCGTAGTAGTTTTCGAACACAGGCGTTTGCGAACCGGTGAAACCGAGACGCGTTCCCATGCTGACGGTGTGCCGACCCGATCCGTCCGGGCGTGAGTACATCAAACGATAGCGGCGGAAGTCGATATCACCTCGCGAAAAGTCGAATTCACCAAAGCCCTGACTGAAGGTCATCGAGAGGTACGAACCCGTCGTAGCAAGGAATGGATGGTCGCGTGTGTCTCGAATCAGCGATGCGTGTCCGACATATAAGTCGGTGTCGCCGACGACAGCATCCAGATCCGCTGAAGCACCCGGAACACGGACATTGGAAATCTCCACGTTCTCTGCGCGGACGCCGGCGCTGACTGAAATGAACGGCGTCAGGCGATAGCCGAGGGACAATTTGGCTCCGAGCCGTTCCTCGTTCCAGTCAAAATATTGACGAGAGAAAAGGTAGGCGCTGGTGGTTAGACTGACCGGTGTGTTGAACAGATATGGCTCGCCGAAGCTAACCAGGTATCGTTCGACGTTCGCTCCGGGAGAAAGCTCCAGGCGGAACGACTGCCCTGCCCCGCGCCACGCCGTGCCGTCAACGATCTCGCGAAAACTGCGCGGGAACCGGGCAATGTCAAAGTTGCGTTCGTCGATGGTGATCTGTCCGACGATACCATTGTCCGAGTTATAGGCACCACCAAAATTGAAACGTCCGGTCTGTGTTTCTTCCAGGAACACATCAAGGTCGGCGTAGTTCTGCGGAAACGTGACAACGCCGCTTGGGGCACTGCCATAGACGAGTGGCTGCATCGTATTGGGCGCGCCGGTGTTCAATGATGGGCCGTTTGGTCCCGACGGTCCGGACTGAAAAAAGGTCCCCGGCGGGCCCTGCTGTTGAAGTTCCGGGTACTGATAGGCTGCGGGTCGAACGTTGCTATCCTGAACCGGGTTTGGGGGTGCCGGACTCTGAGCGCGGTACGTGACTCGCGACATGCTGGTCTGATTCTCTTCCACCAGGACATCCAGGTCGGCAGTCTTTATCCGGGCGTCTGTTGTCTCCTGAAACTGCCCGGAGCCCCGGGTCGCAACATCGTCCGTAACCGCCGTGATTCCCAGTTGGTCGATGCCGTACGCAGCTGCGGACGCGTTGTTAATAGAGCCATGACTGGCACCGGAATGTTTGGCAATCGCAGAATCGTTGCTGCGACTCAGATTGCCGAGCCCGTTGCTCGTCGATCGAGAATAAGACCCCGGCGCCTGACAGCCAGCGCTGACGGTTGCAAAGAGAGCGCAGGCAGTGATCAAAACGGCCGCGTATCGTCTTTGTTTGGCGAACTGTGAGATTTGATTCATGGAGATGAAACCAGTTACGAATCGGTTGTTTCGGTTGGACGCAATCATTTGTTCTTGGTTTTTGCTCTTAACCGTTTTGGCGATAGCCACGGTTGTCTGCGGGTAACCGTGGCTATCGCCAAAACGGCTAATCCTAATCCGAGCTTTGACATGCCTTTAGCGGTGGATCCCGCTACGTTGCCCTTCGGCCATCCGGTTGAAGCCCGAATCTTCGCGTGGACGGACGACGATTCGCGGAGCAGCACCGCTTCCACCGGGTTCCGACCCGGCAAAAATACTGGCGCCGCCAAGTCGTGTTTCACTCTGGCTGATTTTTCGCGAATCGATAAAGTCACCGGGCTGGAGCAACAGACGGTTGAGTACGACTCTTCGTTGCGTGATGCCGTAGTCACCCGCAATGTGAACATTGATCTTGCCGACCCGATATCGTTCGCCTTCTTCAATTTTGTAAACCAAATCCAGCAAACCCGGCTCTTCCAGGAACCGGGGTTCGGCATTAACGGAAGAGTAGACGAAGCCCTCGCTGCCATACAGATCCCGAAGTGCGACAACATCCTCGTTCATTTTCCCGGCGTTAAAGTCAGGCCGGGCTCCTTCGGCTTTTCCCGGTTTCAGCTTCAACAGACCGGACAACTGTCCGGGCGTATAAGCGCTGTTGCCAACGAATGAGACATTGCGAACTTTGTATCGTGGCCCCTCGTCGATAATAAAGCGAACGTTTACCCAGCGGCCGTCGTTGCTCTCGCTGATTTCGCGTCCGATTCTTGCATTAAAGAACCCGAATTTTCGGTAGTAATTTGTCAGCCGCGTTATGTCGTTTTCGATTTCGTCCCGTTGTACGAGCCCGCCGATCACACGTACGATGCTCGGCTTCGATTCAACAAAGCTGAGCAGTCGTGCATCGGACGCGAACCTGTTTCCTTCGAATCCGGTCTTCCAATATCGCTGTTTCTGGTCTTCGTGAATCAGATAAACCACGTCCAGATCGTCCGGCTGATCTCCTTCAAGGATTTCAACCTGCGTACGTGGATAACCTTTTTCTTTGTACAGATTCTCGATCCGGGTCCGGGTCATACGGATTTGATGAACATCCAGCGGCCCGCCGTCTTCGAGGTCGGTCTCTTTTTTCAACGTGCGATCCGAGATGCCGCGGTTGCCGATAAATTCGACCTTGCGAACCCGATTGCGTTCAATAATTTCCATCGACACAACGATGCCGTTATCAGACCGATCGATATAGGGCCCGTTGATGCGACGGATTTCGGGAAGACGGTAAAGGCGGTCGACATCTTGCTGCAACTGATCCGGATCAAAATATCTTCCAGGACGGGAGCTGATGTTGCGCATGATGTGATGAGTCGCCAGCAACTGGTTTCCCGTGATCACGACGTCGGCAATCAAGTTCGTTCTGTCGGCTGGAGTTGTCTGCAGGTTCAGATCAATTCCGCGATACAACGATTCGGCTGGAACGATATCGTTGCTCGGGGGGAGCATTCCGGTTCGTGGATCGGGGCTCTGATAACGAACTTGATAACCCTGGCTCACTGGAGTCTGATCCGCGTTGACTGGAACCAAACCATTTGCCGGGTTGCTTGCCTGGTAGCTGCGAGAGTAGTCCTGTGCGCAGCTGTTTTGGACGAGGTTGCTTTGAGAGAAGTTTCGCTGGACCTGAACGGGTGAGGTGTTTTGGCCGGAGTAGCCTGAGTGGCTTGTGGCGTTTGCGTTACTGGTTGCGTTCGAATTGGCTGCTATCGAATTTTCGTTTGACGAATTTGCAGTCGACGAATCGAATTGCCTTGGGGGCGGAGCAACCCGTGACGCGGTAGTAGACCGATTACCGTATTGGCTGAACAGCGAATTCGATTGGCCGACAGATCGACAACCGGTCGATGCAATCAGCAACATGCAAATCATGCCTGAGAGCAACATTCGGGTATGAACGCCTTGAGTGAGCAGCAACCGGGATTGCGCAAACTGAAACCGTGAGTGGCGAACTCTATATATATGCGTGTGCAAAGACTGGTCCATCCTTTGACCTCTATCTTTAGTAAAATCCGACGGTTAATTACAGAAAGCCCCGAAAACCCGCAAGGGCATCATGTCGCTAGCGGCAGGCATGGGTGAGCCGTGAGCATTCGTTTCGTCGATCGGTCGCAATGATACGGCGTTGGTCTCCGTTGGGTTCGCGGAGATGTGAAGAAATTTGAATTTCCGGGAATTAGCGGTTTTTCATCATGTAGCTGTGGCGATCGGCAGACGGCGAATCCAACATTGAGCTGTCGAAGCGACCTGGTCTAGTTTCCCAGCACGACGACCGGCCAGCGGCTAATCCGGCTGACTACTTCAGCGGACTGCCGGTCGGGAACAAAGACGATCGCGTCGGTGGGGCCGGCCTGACGCAGATCGAGATCGCGCGCGAGCCGCCATTCTTGTTCCTCAGCCCAATCGATTCCCGAGCGGCCTTTTTTGAGCTGGAAGAATGGACGGTCGCAATGTGAGAGCTCTTTGAACACGGTTTCATCGCCGTAAATCACCGGTGAAGCTCCGATCGATTTCAACCAGTCCCGATCGATCGAAATTCCAAACGGCTCGAAATCCCAGCGTGCCAGGTGCGGACGGAATTTTCGACGATCCGGAATCTTGTCGTTTGGTACTCCGCTAAGGCAGACAACCGGAGTCTGGTCCCGCGCCAGATCGTGCGAAGCAATAATCCGCTGGCAAGCCAGAATCCGACAGAGCGCGGCAAGCGGGTCGTGTTTCGCTCGTGACGCGCCGAAAATAAGATCGTCAAGAAAATCAGCCTCGGTTTGTCCCGGCCAGGGGCCGACGCGGCGACGAGTCCAGTGCGACAGAAAACGGGTTGGATCAATTTCATCGGTGTTCAAATACGGCGCTTGTTGTTCGCCCGGATCTTCCGAACCTAAACCTGAGCTCGAAGTCGAGTCGTTCTCCATTCTTGATTCAGGCCCGTACAACCACCACGCCGTCGCACCGGAATCAAGCAACTGCGTTTGCGTTCGCTTGTTCGTCAGCGCTTTATCGAGCAAGAGTCGTGTGTCCCTGCCCGAATCCAGCCGGCGGTCGAGCGCTGCAAGTGTGTTGCCCCCGGCATTTACGCTGACCGTGTAGACCTGTGCCGCCAGTCCGATCAGCAGATCATCGATTCCGTTTGACTCCCGACCGGTTGATTCTGATTGCTTCGCGGGCCGGAGATCGCTGTAGTAACAGACCGTTGAATCCTTCGCGTGCCTTTGTTCGTCCAGCCATTTTTCCCCGGGCCGCTGCGGAAGCGGACGGAACTCGCAAACAGGAATCGAAAACAGATCACCAATCCGGCGTACAAAACGATCGGCCGAAACTCCCGCAGCGGTGATGAGAAAATGCTCCTCGGCGCGGGTCCGGCAGCCGAGCGTCCGCAACGCGTCAAAAAAACCGTGGCGCGATTCGAGCTGCTGACCGAGTCGCGACGCGGCAACAAAAATCGATTTCCCTTCAGGAATGCCGTGCGGAAAAAAGTACGAACGGCCTGAGCGGGTCGATAGAAATCCTTCTTCGGGCGGCTGGCAAAGAAAAAGCCCTCGTTTGTTCAACTTCGATTCGTGGAGAAGAATAGACTCCACGTTTCGAAAATCGAATTCGGGTTCGAGTAGACCGATCAGTTGACAGATCGCACCGGGAACCGAAACGAGAACGTCGGTGCCATGAGGGCACGAATCCTGGTCGGCGGGTTTTGATGAATTCTTCATCTGCGTGCAACCCTTTGCGAGTATCCGTTACTGCAAACATCACGTCTTCGCCATTGCGCTGCGGTTCTTCTGACGCGGTCTTTGACCACAACTCCCTTGCTAACGCTGCGGGTTTCCTTTTTCGTGGTCTTCGACCACGTGTCCTTGCTAAGGCTGCGGGTTTCCTTTTTCGTGGTCTTCGACCACGTGTCCTTGCTAAGGCTGCGGGTTTCCTTTTTCGTGGTCTTCGACCACGTGTCCTTGCTAAGGCTGCGGGTTTCCTTTTTCGTGGTCTTCGACCACGTGTCCTTGCTAACGCTGCGGGTTTCCTTTTTCGTGGTCTATGACCACGCGTCACCTTGCTGACGCTGCGGGTTTCCTTTTTCGTGGTCTATGACCACGCGTCACCTTGCTGACGCTGCGGGTTTCATTTTGGTTGATTAGCTACTCTGTTGATTGTACCGATTGCGTCAGCATTTGTCCGGGGTACGATTAGGCTCTCGTTACGTTGAAGCCCACCAAATAAAGTGCAAGCATTCGTTTATGTCCGGGAACAAGCCACTAAACACAGACTCTGGACACCGGGATTCCGAGTCGATTGTGGTAGAACCGTTGAATGAGTTTACAGGCAATGACGATCGAGCGTTTTCCGGCATGGCGTTAAAGTGTCTTGTCGCGCTGTTCATGATTCTGATCGTGACGCTCTTTTTCATGATGAATGGATCTGTCGGGATCGAGGAGGCAGGGCAGCAACGGCGGTTTGTCGGGCGGCAGTCTTGTGCGTCATGTCACCAGAAACAGGCACAGTTATTTGCAGGTTCGCATCACGATAAAGCGATGGACGTGGCAAACGAGGCAACGGTGCTGGGCGATTTCAATGATCAGACAATCGAGCACCTCGGAATCACGTCGCGAATGTTCCGCTCCGGGCAGAAGTTCATGGTCCACACCGAAGGGCCCAACGGCGCAATGCAGGATTTCGAGGTTAAGTATGTGTTTGGCGTCGATCCGCTACAGCAATACATGGTGGAATTGGAACCGCCAGCCGAATCCGAATTGGGAGCAACGACGGGTGACACATCCTCCGGCATTCTGTCCTCCACTGAAATTGAGTCCGCCGGATTCACTCCCGTTGGCAGCATCTTCACTGACCGGATGCCGGTCGGTCGTGTTCAGGTTTTGCGAATCAGCTGGGATGTGGCCGGAAAAAAGTGGTTCTATCTGATGCCGCCGGACGTGAAGACGAAACTGGAACCCGGCGACCCGTTGCACTGGACCGGATCAACTCAGTGCTGGAATACAAGTTGCGCTGATTGTCATAGCACGGACTTACACAAAAACTTCGACCATCACTCGAACCGGTTTGCCACGACGTTTTCGGAGATCGATGTCAGCTGCGAAGCGTGTCACGGGCCAGCGAGTCTGCACGTTCACATGGCTAAAAAGGGAATCTCGCTGCCACATGGCGACCACGGTTTCGGGCTTGCTTTGTTGAAAACCGAATCGAATCTCGCTCAAATCGAATCATGCGCGCCGTGCCATTCGCGGCGCGGCGAAACGAGCGACACATGGCATGCGGGCCAACGCTACGACGATCATTTTATTTGTTCATTGCTGTCGACCGGCATTTATCACAGCGACGGTCAGATTCGTGACGAGGACTACGTTTACGGTTCGTTCCTGCAAAGCAAAATGTTCCACAATGGTATCCGCTGCAGCGACTGCCATGATCCGCATTCAACGGAAGTTAAGTTTGCCGACAACCGTTTGTGTACGTCGTGTCATCAGCATCCGGCAGGCAAATACGATTCTCCGTCTCACCACCATCACGCGTCTGGATCGGCAGGTGCGTCGTGTGTTGAGTGTCATATGCCGGCGACGACTTACATGTCGATCGATCCGCGCCGCGATCACAGTCTACGGATTCCCCGCCCTGATTTGAGCCTTGGCGCGGGAACCCCGAACGCGTGTACGGGTTGTCACCTGGAACTCGAATCGAAACAGTCCGGGCTGACTTCGAACTATCCGGACCTGATCGTCGCGCGCGAGAGCGGGGACGCGGATGCCGCGTTACGCGTTCAAAAAATTGATCGCGAAATGGCAGAAGCGTTTGACAAGTGGTATCCCGAAGGGAGTTCGGCCGTTCCGCGGACGGACTACTACGAACGTTTGGCAAAGGGCCGACAAGATGATAGCGGGCAACAAGTTGACGGGGAGCAACGCGGCAGGACGGTCGACCTGTCTCGATTGCTGGCGATCGATGGTTCGACACCGGCGATCGTCCGCGCGACAATAATGGACGACCTGGCGGTCAAAGTGTTGGAAGATGCAGGTGACAATATTGAAAAGTCGTTCGCGATAGCGATTGTTGGAGTGCGAGATCGGGATCCAAAAGTTGTAGCGGCGTCGGTTCGACTACTAGATGCGGTGATTTCGAAACTGCTGCAACGTTTTCAATATGAGTCGTCGCCGGACCTGAGGAAATTCGATTCTACAGTCAACGAAGTGGTCGAATTGCTGGACCACGATTCGAGGCTGGTTCGACTTGAGAGTGCGCGGGTTTTGTCCGCATTGCCGTCGGCAATTCGAGACCGTTCGATATCCGGCGCAGCGAAAATTTTATTCGACGCTGCGTTGAATGAACTCATTGACGGGATGCTCGTCAATAATGATCGTGCTGCCACACATCTGGCACTGGGGGGGATTTACGAAAGAATGGGCCAGCCGGACCGGGCGGCAACATCTTACCGGACGGCGATCAGAATCGATCCGGCAGCAACAGGCGCTCGTTCGAACCTGGCCGCGTTTCTAGACCGCCGAGCCGAAACGCTCGCACAACAATTGATGCAGAACTCGGGTGTGAGCCCGACAACTGCGAATGCAACGAAGACACAAATTGAGAAACTGGCCGGGGAATCACAACGGCTGCGCGCAGAGGATCACGAGTTGTTGCGAATCGACCTCATGCGTTCAGATGGGTTGCCGGGCATGCACTCGCTGCACTATCGATTCGCGATGTCAAGCTATTTGCAAAATGACATGCCTGTAGTGGAAGAACATCTGCTGATCGCGATTGAGGGGGAACCGGATTCGCCGATGTACCGTTTGGCGCTTGCGACCTACTATGTACAAGTTAAGAAGTGGGACGACGCGTCCGCACAGGTGAGACGTTTGTTGGAAATGAATTCGCAAAACCCGGGTTACCGTGCGCTCGCCGATCAAATCAAGCGGGAACGTTAATTCATGCGATGATTGACGCAGTTGTTTTGGCTTGCACAAACAACCAGCAACCGAATTCACCGCGAATCCAAAAGGAGCGAAAAGCTGTGGAAACTTCAGAACCGGGGCTCTTCAAAGTCGCAGGCGTTCAGATGGATATCGCGATTGCTGATATCGAATCGAATCTGAGCAAGATGCACGAACGCCTCAAGGAAACAACTGCTGCCGGGGCAGCGCTGACTGTGTTTCCGGAATGCACGACGACCGGATACTGTTTCAACTCGATCGAGGAGGCGCGCGAGATTGCCGAGCCCGAATCCGGACCGGCGACTTCGCGGGTCCAGGAGCTGTGTCGCGAACTTCAAACGATGACGATTTTCGGCTATCTGGAATCTGATGGCGATCGAGTCTTCAATTCGCTGGCTCTGGTTTCTGCTGATGGAGTGGTCGGTCGGTACCGCAAGATCCATCTTCCGCATCTGGGCGTTGACCGGTTCACGACGACGGGAGATCGTCCGTTTGACGTAGTCGAGACATCGCTGGGCAGAATCGGGATGAATATCTGTTACGACAGTTCGTTTCCCGAAGCGGCCCGTGTGCTAACGGTGCTGGGCGCTGATCTGATTGCGCTGCCGACGAACTGGCCGCCGACATCCGGGTTGACTGCAGATGTGATTCCCAATGCCCGGGCGCTGGAGAATCATGTCTACTTCATGTCGGTCAACCGGATTGGAAACGAGCGGGGCTTCGAGTTCATTGGCAAGAGCAAGATCTGCAGTCCGAGTGGTGCGGACCTTGCGTTTGCAAATCATGCGAATGAGGAAGTTCTGTATGCGACGATCGATCCGGCCTTGGCGCGTCGCAAACACCTGGTGAACATTCCCGGCGAGCACGAAGTTCACCGGATGAAGGACCGCGAACCGGGCAAGTACGGGCCGTTGATCAGCTGATTGGTTCGCTATTTCAAAGTCGGTTATTGTAAGGGATGAGGACAGGACTATCTCCCTGACGGTACTTGCCCTCCAGACACAACCGTTTATTTTATGTCAATGGACGCAACGCTCTTTCGGACGATAACGCTAATCTGGATCGCTGTAGGCGTTGCCGTGCTTCCGTTGACGCTGCTGTTTACGGCACCGTTTGGACGGCACTTCAATTCCCGTTTTGGTCCATCCATCGGAAACAAGCTGGGCTGGCTGATCATGGAATCACCGGCAATCTGGTGGTTCACAATCGTATTTGTCAGCGGAGTTTCGGGTCGCTGTCACGTGGCCTGGTTTTTGTGGATCGTGTGGATAATTCACTACCTCAACCGCGGTTTGATCTTTCCATTGCGGACCCGAACGACCGGCAAGCAGATTCCGCTTTTGATTGTCTTTTTCGCATTCGTGTTTCAACTGGTTAACGGTTACCTGAACGGGATGGCTCTTGGCCAATACGGCCAGGCGTACACCGGGGCCTGGTTTGGCAGGTGGATTTTCTGGATTGGATTAGCCGTTTTTGTTCTTGGCTGGATAGTCAATATCCATTCAGATGGAATTCTGTTGAAGCTCAGGCAGCCAACGGAAGTCAATTACCTGATTCCCAAGGGCGGATTGTTTGAATGGGTTTCCTGTCCAAATTTTTTGGGCGAAATGATCCTCTGGTGCGGCTGGGCGATCATGTGCTGGAACCTGGCAGCACTCTCGTTTGCCGTTTGGACCATTGCCAACCTGTTGCCCCGCGCGTTGGCCCATCATCGCTGGTATCGACAAACGTTCATGGACTACCCCGGGAATCGCAAAGCAGTCATTCCCGGTTTGTTGTAAATAAAACAAAAACCGGAGGGTTTACCTTCGGGTTAATAAGTTGTTTGCCCTCACCCGGAGCGTAGCACTTATTTGGATTGACAGACCCTCACTCTGAGCTCTGATCCCGCCGGGAGAGGTAGCTGAAAATGGTTTTAGCGACTTTTCACTTTTCGCCTAGCGTTTTTCGAACGTCAGTAACGCCGATCCGGTCAACACTCCTGTTTTGCCTCCCCGGATAATGTGCCGCAGCGTGCCGGCCAGAAACGTATCGTTAAACCGGGCAAATCCGGCGGGCAGAATGCGAACCGCCTCGGCCGACCGTGCCAACCCATAAACCAGTCGTGAGTTAACCAGCCACGGTAGCAGCGGGTTGCCAACCCAATACGAATACCAGTTCAACCTGCCTTCGGAAAGATCTTCGTCCCCAACGCAGCCCAGCCCGTTGTTGTCGGCGGCATCGATGATGCCCTGAACTGAACTGAGCTGCGGCATGGCAGTCGAATATACAAAGTCGTCTAATAATTGTTGATGATCAGAGTCTTCCGATCGAAATTGTTTCGATTTGCACAAGCAATAGGCAACCAGTCGGCCGCCCGGTTTTAGAACGCGATGAATTTCACTGAGCACCCGGTTAAGATCAGGGTAATACTTGAGCGAATAAACGGCATAGACGGAGTCAAACGAAGACGTTTCAAACGGCATCGTCTGGCAGTCGCCTTGAACAACCCTGCAAAGTCCCCCCAAGCCGTCACGATCAATCAGCTGGTTGGCTTGCTGGACCTCGTTTTCACCCAACGTAATTCCCGTAATGTTTGCACCGCTGTGACTGGCCAGGTAACGCAGCATTCCTCCAACGCCGCAGCCCAGATCGAGAGCCAATTTGTTCGGCGCCAGCTCCAGCAACTCCGCAACCCGGCGATACATTCGTGTCGTTGCGTCCGCACGATTTTGACCCGGGTATTGGGGCGGGCAAAAGTGCCAGCCGTCTCCGTAATAAGTCTCAATAACGTCGGTCATCAAACCGTAGTAGTGCCGGGTAACTTCCAGGTGGTCTCCGTTTTCGACCGCAGTCTGGTAGAGTTCCGCATGTCGATTGCAAAATTCTGTCAAATCATGTCGCCGAAACTCGCGAAAAATACGCAGGTAGCTGGAGACCAGATTATCTTTGGCGTCAAGCTTGATCGAACCATCGTTGGAAGACGTTGAAGTTGACTTTGTTTGAACTTGTTGATCGATTGCCATGACTTGTTCGACTTGGGGGGGGGGGGAATTAATTTGTTGACCGGGCAGTTCTCTGAGCGTACCGGCGTAACATGAACCATTTGTCAAATTCTCGTCAGTCAGTTTTCGTCAGATTTGGCTGCGCAGCTTCATATTCTTGCAGCCAGTTAACTGTATCCTCAATTGTTTCCCGGAGAGGACGCGGTCGAAAACCAAGTTCATTCGCCGCTTTGTCGGATGAAATTTTTTGATGACAGTTGACGATTTGAATCGCTTCCGGCGTGACCAGCGGTCGAACACCCCGCCATCGGCTGTACCAGACAACAAGTGGCGCGACGGTTTTGGCGATCCACAGCGGCACGATCAAAAACGGAGGCTTAGCGCCACTGAATTCCTCAACCCAGTTGGCAATCGTCTTAATCGTACCGTATTGGCCCGACAAGATATATTTTTCGCCGCAACGCCCTTTTGTCTCGGCCACCACAGCCGTTTCCACGACATCCCGGACGTCGACCCAGAAGTAGCCCGCTTGTACAAGCCCCGGTAGTTCACGGTGCATTAGCTGATGCAGGAATTCACCGCTGGGAGAGGGACCGTAGTCATGTGGACCAAAAATGCCAACCGGGTTGAGGATCACTGCGTCCAGCCCGTTTTTGATTCCCGCAATAACTTCCTGCTCCCCTGCGGCTTTACTTTCGTCGTAAGGCAGATGCAGTTTGGGATCGAGCGCTGGTTGGCGGTTTTCATCAATGGCTTCGTTCCCGGGAAGGTACGAAAACGCGTGAATGGAACTGAAATGAACCAGTCGACCAACACCATTTTCCAGGCACGCCTTCACGACATTGGCGGTACCGCCGACGTTTACTTGCCGCATTTGAGAGTCGTGCAGCCCGCCAATCGATATCGTACCGGCCACATGGAACACGCTCGACACGCCGATCATCGCCGATTGCAAACTTGGCGGGCGCAATACATCACCGACCGCCGTCTCGACGTTCAGTCCCCGTAAAGATTCCTTATCCGGGTCGCGGACCAGCACGCGAACCTTGCGGCCTAGCCGTAACAAATGGCGAACCAGGTTGTTTCCCACCATGCCGCTGGCGCCGGTGACCAATGTCAGTTGGCTTGATTCGACAGTCATGTTCATTTAGTTCAGGAATCCGGTCTGAAGGATCAACGGTCTGCGCATGATTGAGTACGGTTATATTCGCAAGACAGTCACCTGCACAATCAACTTCGCGCAAAAAAAAGGTCAGGTATTCGGCACCAACATGGGCAGTCGGCAGAAACCGACAGCCTATTTGCTTTGATCTGCGTTTGACTACAATTCAAGCAGTTCGGCGACGGCTTGCGGGCCCTTTCGCTTGTTGGCGTACAGGAAATTGCGACAAGTTGGAAGCGTATCCCGTGAAAACCCGATCGCGAAGCCATCGAACAATCCGATGGTTGCGAATCACGTCGGCAGAATGCCAATGTTTCTTCTGCGCTGAACTCCGGCTCATTATTCCGGACGGATATGACTTATTCAAAGAATGCTGCCTGAGACGAATGGCACTTAAAGCTCACTTCCCTTTGTGTTCACCGAGTCGATATTGCTTTCTTGGTTTTGTCATCCATGGGTAGCTCTTTGCCCTTCGCTTCTTGACTCTGGGCTCGTAGCGATCTGGTCGATTGCCAACTTGGTGTTGTCGACAACACCCCAGCAGCGTTTCGCAGAGTTGGTCAATGTCCGCCAAAACGACCAGTATTGGAAGCGTTTCTGACAAGGCGTTGAGCGTTGACTTGAAGCTGATTTGACAGGGCAGCACGTCTGCTCCAATCGCCGCCTCTGCCATCGTTTGGCGCACCAGATTGTAGGCCAGCAGGTGGGCCCGCAATTCGTTTCGAACTCGATGAGGCTCCTTGCAACGCAGGTGCTCCATCTGCATCACCGTTTTGAGTGATCGTAAGTTTAGCTCCGCTTGCCAACGGCGCCGAAACAGCAACCCGATTTCGTCCTTGCTGTACTCGATATCGTCGTCAAGCGAAGTGTGAACAACTATTTCCCGGGTGCGAAATCCCTTTTGAGTCACACGTATTTTTATCTCGCGCACCACGATGAAGTCGGGGTACGATTCGTACTCTTGCTCGCTCATCCATTTTGGACGGTCCGGCTTGTCGATTCGAATCGCATGATCGTCTTTGCCATAGCGAATGCCCGTACGGAAATCTGCCTTCCGCATCTGGTGCATTCGCAAGATATAATGGGCTCCTTGCCGCTCCATGCGGGCCATCTCAAACCAGCCCGCAAAAGCACGATCGGCCAGAAAAACGTCGCCTGAACCGATGATTGTGTCGATGGTTCGAAACAGGCTGACCTCGTGCGTCAACTTCCCCTGATACTTTCCCAAAGCCGTCTCCAACACCACGCCCGTCGAAAGCGCGAACAGCACCAGGACGCGCATGATCGGGAAGCCGCAGCCGGGCTTTTGAGCACCTACCTGAGGATATGCTTTTTGATTCTCCGCTGTGTCGGCCATGGTGACCGTTGCTCCGTCGGCAACGACAACTCGGAGTCCTTTCCATCGCCATTCGTCCGGGGCCTGAGAGTCGATCGCCTTGCCGCTTTCCGTGACGAGTCGCTGCATGGATGGTTCGTCGAGTTTGTCACGAGCGATGCAGTACGCTCCCGTTGCCGCTGAGCAGGAACTCTGCCCTCTGCAGACTCGCCATGCAATCAGTTTGGCAACAGCAGAAATGCAGCCATGGTGGATGCTCATGACTTGCGAAAGAAATACCCAGACCGTGACAGCAGTCGTGTAGATTTGCGCCGAGTCGAGTGTCGCCTTTGCATCTCCGAATGAGTTCTCTATAGTTTCTTGAGAGATCAAAGACGCAAAGAACAGGCCATCAGATTTGCGTGCTTCGCGGACGCGTTGACGCAGTGTGCCGTACGGACGGATCATGGGGCCTCCTTGCCCGAGGGATTGCAACGACGAAATTCCAACCTCTCGTTCGCAGGTGAGGCCCCTGTTCGTCAAGATGAACGTAACCTGCCGATGCACCGGAGCTTACGTACTTTAAGTGCCATTCCTGCCTGAGACCTACTCAAAGAAAGCTACCTGATGTTTTGTTTGCACCGCGTATTATATGCCCGTTTTCTTCCGGCGCTGAAGGTGTGTTTGATTGTTGTTGTCGGAATGTCGATCCTGCCTTCGTGTTCGCGTACTCAAGACGATGTCGCGGTGATCGATGATCAAAGCGAAACAACGGTTGATGAGGTTGCCCGGGAAGAAACTCCGGATCCAACCCGTGAAGAATCATCTAGCGAAACTCAACCGGAAGCGTCTATGCCGGTACCGGCAGCCGACTTCATGCGGGCAATGCAACTGAAGGCGGTTGAAGATGAAGAGGCGGACTGGGTTCATTGGGGTGACGACGAAGCCAGGTTTTCGAACTGGACCTATCATTCCAACCGGCTGATCCCTGTTTACACGTTCGGCATGTCGCTCGAATCGGTCACCGGAGAAAACAGCTGTTACCGTGACGAGGATCAGATCAAAGAGATTTATGGACGGCTGCCGGACGAAACACTCAATCCGTCCGCTGATTATTTCGATCAGACGGAGATCATGCAGTTGCAGGAACGAGCCTTTGCAAACGGTAAGAAGAATGTGATCCTGATCGTGTTTGACGGAATGGACTGGGACACGACTCGTTCCGCATCGATCCACAAAAACAAAAACGTGATGTATGAAAACGGGTTCGGATCGGGACTCGGGTTTCTGGATTATGCCGGCTGCGAAATAAAAGATATCGGCTGTATGGTCACGAGCCCGCATAACTCGGGGACAAAACACGATGTAAATCTGCAAAGCATCACCAATGAGGGTGGGGACAAACAGGGCGGATATTCGGTCGCGCATGGCGGCGAGATGCCGTGGAGTACGCCTGCCGATCCTTCCTATCTGATCGGAAACAACAAGCCGATCAATCATGTTGTTACCGATTCAGCTTCTTCTGCAACGTCCATGACTTCGGGCATCAAGACGTTCAACGGCGCGATTAACGTGGGGCCTGATGGAAAACATGTTGAACCGATTGCTCGACGTCTTAAAGATGAAGGCTATGCGATCGGCGTGGTAACCAGCGTCCCGATTGCTCATGCGACTCCTTCGGCTGCGTATGGCAACAACGTGAACCGCAATGACTATCAGGATCTATGTCGGGACATGGTCGGCTTGAATTCGATCAGCCACCGCGAGGGACCACTGGACGGTGTCGATGTACTCATCGGATGCGGTTGGGGTGAACTCAAAGATGAGGAGGACGAGATTAAGGAGGAGATTGCCAAGGACAAACAAGGTGAGAACTTTGTTCCCGGTAACAGATACCTGCCGGACGACGAGTTGGAGTCGCTGCGTGTTGAAAACGGCGGTCGCTACGTCGTTGCGACGAGAACCGAAGGGGCTGAAGGGAATGTCGTGTTGTCGAAAGCGGCTGACAGGGCTGCGGCTGGCGGACATCGACTGTTCGGATTCTTCGGTATCGAAGGAGGCCACCTGCCCTATCAAACGGCCGATGGAAATTACGATCCGACACGAGGTATGGCCAGCGTCGATGTATACACGCCGGAAGACATCACAGAAAACCCGACGTTGGCTGATATGACAACGGCGGCCCTGAAGGTGCTTGAGACAAACGAAAAAGGGTTCTGGCTGATGATCGAAGCGGGCGACGTTGACTGGGCAAATCACAACAACAATCTTGACGACGCGATTGGAGCCGTGTTGAGTGGCGACGACGCGTTCACCGCAGTGACCGACTGGGTCGAAGCGAATAGCAGCTGGAACGAAACGGCGGTGATTTTGACAGCCGATCACGGTCACATGCTGGTGCTCGAAAATCCTGAAGCACTGACCGGAGAATAATAACTAATAAAGCCGCAGTCCGAAACGAACTGCGGCTTTGAAAGTGGTTCGGAATATTTCCTATGATTCCTGCGACCCGTTTGGGCGAGGTCTCCGGATCTGACGGAAACAATCCGACAAATTACGACGTGATCAGGGGCAAGGCAACCACGCCGCGGTAAATCTAATCCGGAGACCCCACGGGTCGTCGGCCGTCAGAATTCTTGGGGCCGTTTGGCTGACGATTGCTCGCCAACCGGCATTCGATAACGCACTCGCCGTGCCAAAGAGAAGATTCGTATTATTGAGTTCCATTTTCCTGAAACACCGAGTGAATGCTGAGAGTTCAACAAAAGCGGTAGATTGCGGAATTTTTCGTCTGTATCAGGATCGTACAAAATACGGACAACAACGCGGCAGAATTAAACACCGAAGATTGAACACCCGGCGAAACGAACGGCCGATCGGCTATAATTCCGCTGCGAAAACCACTTATGTCCACCGATCTGACTACTCGAACTTCATGACCGACGGAATCATCTCTCAGTCCGCTCAGAAGGTTGTGATTTCGATCAATCCGAAATCCGGGGCCAGCGATCAGCGTCGGCTTGCCGGTTCGCTGGCCCAAAGCCTGTGCAAAGCAGGGATGGACGTCGAGATCCCCGGCTCGTTGGACGACGTCAAGTCGGCGGCGACGAGGTCTTTGGCTGAGGGGACTTTGCGTGCGGTGGTTGCAGCGGGAGGAGACGGTACGATCGGTCTGCTGGCCAATCTTCTTCCAGCGGAGATCCCGTTTTCGATCTTGCCTCTTGGTACAGAAAACCTACTGGCAAAGTACTTGGGAATCGCGTGCGATCCGGAACAGGTAACCGGGCAGATCATTGCGGGGCGTTTTGTCGATCTCGACATGGGCCGGGCTAATGGGAAGTTGTTTCTGGTGATGGCCAGTTGCGGATTTGACGCTGATGTCGTTCGTCAGTTGCATGCCGTGCGAACGGGACATATCAACCACTGGTCTTACGCGCGGCCGATTTTCAACTCGATCAACAAGTATCGATTTCCCGAACTGACTATCAAGACGGAAGGCGGCGGAGACGAAAACGGAGGTGGATCGATAGCGGATAAAAATTCGGGGGCTTCATTTTCGCTCGAATCGCGGTGGGCGTTCGTCTTCAACATTCCTCGCTACGCGATGAACCTGCCGATTGCGCCCGACGCGAACAGCCGTGACGGCTTGCTCGATCTGTGTACGTTCCGTGGTGGAAAAATTCTTCGCAGCCTGTTCTACTTGATTGGCGTTGTGACCCGGCAGCATACACGGTTGCGGGATTTCGAGGTGCGACAGGTCCGGCGGATCACCATCAGCTCCGACGAGCCTGTTCCTTATCAGCTCGACGGCGATCCGGGCGGACAGCTGCCGCTTGAAATCGAGGTGGTGCCGGCTGCATTGCGTGTGATCGTGCCGGGAACATTTGAGCAAAACTGTTAATTATTTCTTATTCGTTGTTCCTTATTAATTATTAACCCGTGCCAAATAACCCAGTCACAATCGGTAGCGTCCAATGCGGCAAGAAGTGTCCGCTGACCATCATTTCCGGACCTTGCGTGATCGATGATCGCGACTTGATGATGACCATCGCCGAGCATCTGAAAACGGTAACCAACGAACTGAATCTGCCATTTATTTTCAAAGCTTCCTTCGACAAAGCGAACCGAACGAGTTTAGATTCGTATCGTGGAGTAGGTCTCGACCGGGGACTGGAAATTCTGGACGAGATTCACACCGGGTTTGAAGTTCCCGTCACCACCGACATCCATTTGCCGGAACAGGCACCGGCGGTCGCGCAGGTTTGCGAGCTGTTGCAGATTCCGGCTTTTTTGGCAAGGCAAACCGACCTGCTTGTGGCCGCCGCAAAAACCGGGCAGGCAATTAACGTCAAGAAAGGCCAGTTCATGGCACCCTCGGACATGCAGCACGTCGTTGGTAAACTGGAGCAGTCCGGTTGCGATAACATTCTGCTCACGGAACGAGGGACGTTTTTCGGCTACGGCCGACTGGTCAACGACATGTGTGCAATTCCAGAGATGGCCGGACCCGGTGCACCGGTTGTGTTTGACGCGACGCATAGTGTTCAACTTCCTTCTGCGGAAGGAGGCAAAACGGGCGGGCGTCGCGAGATGGTTCGCCCGCTGGCTCGCGCTGCGGTTGCGGCCGGATGCGACGCTGTGTTCCTGGAAACTCATCCTCAGCCCGAACGCTCACCAAGCGACGGCCCGAACATGGTATTGCTGGAAAAGATCAAACCGTTGTTGGAAGAATTGTCGCGCATCCACGAAGTTGTGAACTAACAGAAGACCTATTGAAACAAACGATCATGAGAAACAAACGACCAACGATGATGTCATACAAATGCTATTCGCCAATGTTGCAACAAGCTGCGATGTTGTGTTGTTTTTCCTTGATCGTTCTGCTGTCTAATTCCGGATGCAAGCCGGCATCGAACGATTCGCTGGACCTGCTTGATACGCGTGTCTCGCAGATGAAGATTGACGACTTGTCACGATCGATGGAGTTTCTAAACAGCGAACGCCGGTTCGACCAGATTGAATTCGCGAACAAAGTCTCAACGGGATTCAACCGTTGGGTTCGTTCCGAAGGAGGCAAATTCGATAACGATGACTGGTCGCTAAACGCTGTGGCAAAGCCTCTGGCTGATGCCTTCTCCGAGCTTCCGGTTTGCCAGAGAATTGGCGAAATGAGTTTCTCAAATTCGGATGCGTTCTACGCTCAACAATGTGTCTGGGCCAACCAGATAGCGACTCGCGTTGTCGAGTCGAAGCAGCTGGGACCGTTTGAACTTTATCGGCTGGCCGCCGGAGACTATGTGCCGGATGAGGATGACGATTCGGATCCCCTGGTCAATGTCGTTCAGATACTGCACCCCGAGCTCAATGAGGAACAAGCTGCGACCCTGGCGTCAGGATTGAAACTTTTCGACTGGGTCGTGCGAAATATTCAATTGGAACCAGACGACAATCCGGCCGCTGTTGTCGTTGAAGCAGACGAAAATGTTGTGGAAGTCAATCGTTCGCTCGCATTGAAAGAGGTGGACGACGAAGCCAATCTGGCCGGAGCAGGAATTCCGGGCAATGGCTACACACGATTTGCATGGCAGTCATTGATCTACAGTCGCGGGGACCAGTATGAGCGGGCCCGTCTGTTTAACTTGCTGGCACGGCAGGTCGGCCTCGAAGTCGTGATGTTAACCGCAGGCGAAGATCAGCGGGCCTGGAGTCCGGCATTGGTGGTTGGTGACCAGCTGTTTCTGTTTGACACGTTGCTCGGGTTGCCGTTGCCGGGCGAAAAACCCGGGACCATTGCGACTCTGACCGGTGTCAAAGCGAATCCTGATCTTCTCAAGTCGCTCGATTTGAGTGTCGAAGAATCGCTTGAAGAAAATACCAGGTACCGCGTCACTGCTGATGACGTCAAAACAGTTGGCGCGATGGTGTTGGTTTCGCCGGAGTCAGTTTCACGCCGGTTTCTCAATCTTGAATCGAGTCTGGGAGTTGAAAGTCCGGTTTCGTTTTCGACAGATGTTGGTGCAATGATTGATAGCATCCCCGGCACCGTCGATGGCGATGCGACAATCTGGGACATCGAATTCAAAACCCACCTTTTTCGAGACGTGGTTCAAGACGCGTTGTTTGCGAGCGCCCATCAACCGCAACTGCGTTCGAAATTGAAGTGGTATTTCGCCAACGAAAACTATGTTGATGAATTTTCGGTTTATCGTACTTCGCGGTGTCGTTTCTTTCGTGGCAAATTCAATGCGACGAATCAGTTTGAGGGGCGCGGGGCAATTCAGAGCTTCTACAAGTTGATGTACGGCGACAAGCAGATTTCCGAACTCGGAACCAATCTCATGCTTCAAAGGCAACTTGGAATCTACAGCGATGAAAACAACGTTGAGATTGATCGGGAGCGTCGTATCGCCAGCGTGCAGGGACAGATGTACCTGGTTCGTCGTGATGCCGGATTGTTTCTTGCACAAAGCAACTTTGACAATGGCAACATCGGATCGGCGGCGAACTGGCTGGAGCGGCGCAAGGACGATACCGATGCGATGGCCAAATGGGGAACGGGAATCAGCTACCTTCTGGCACGCGCCTACGAGGGACGTGGCGAGTATGAACGTGCAATCGAGGAACTCGGATCCGATGCGCAGTCGACGCAGCGCAACGGGAACCTGATTCGGGCCCGATTGCTGAATGAGCTGAAAGATGCGGAGTAAACGCTCGACTCACGCCGCCCTGCTCTGCACCGTTGGCTCGCAAGTTCGCAGCGCGATTCCCTGCGACTGGTCGATTTCGTAGAGTGCCGGTTCGGGTGCATTCGAAATTGCGATGCTGATTGTCTTTAGCTGTTGTTGGGTCGTTGATTCGGCGTCGATGCAAATCATACGCGAGTTCACTCCCGGACAACGTTTTTCTTCCTGGCTGATCATGTAGTCCAGATCGGCCGCCATTGCTTTGAGAACGCTTAGCATTTCCGGATTTGTCATCTGGCCGCTCCGGTGGCATTGTCTGTCGGCATTTGTCGAACGACGAGTCACTGCGGAAGCTATTTCCAGGCGAACGGCTGATCGGTCAGTCTTTCGTAAGCATCGATGTACTTTGCCCGCGTATTGGCGACGATTTCTTCCGGCAGTTCCGGCGGCGGGCTGTTCTTGTCCCAGGTTGTGCTTTCGAGCCATTCGCGCACAAACTGCTTGTCGAATGAAGGCTGGTTCTTCCCCGGTTGGTACTGATCAGCGGGCCAGAACCGTGAACTGTCCGGAGTCAGTACTTCGTCGATCAGCAACATCTCGTCGCCGTGCATGCCCCATTCGAATTTGGTGTCGGCGAGAATGATTCCTTTTTCCGCTGCGAAATCCCGAGCCCGCGAGTAGACTCCGATGCTTTTTTCTTTCAATGATTGAGCGACATCGCGGCCCACAGTATCGGCCATGACCTCAAACGAGATGTTCTCGTCATGCCCTTCTTCTGCTTTCGTGGCGGGCGTGAATAGAGGCTCATCGAATCTTGCGCAGTTGGGCAGGCCTTCGGGCAGATCGATTCCACAAACGGATCCCGTTTGTCGATAGTCGCGCCAGCCCGATCCAACCAGATAGCCGCGAACGACGCACTCGACCGGAACGACTTCGCATTTTTTTACGACCATCGTGCGGCCTTCGAGAAACTCGAGGTCCAGCGATGAGGGGATCTCAAACTGATCAAGATCGGTCGAAACCAGGTGGTGCGGGACATCGCAAAAGTCAAACCAGAACTTGCTGATCTGAGTCAATACACGGCCTTTGTCCGGAATGGCCGTTGGTAGAATCCAGTCAAAGGCGCTGATTCGGTCACTGGCGACCATTAGAAAATATTCGCCAAAATCGTAAACGTCGCGGACTTTTCCCTGTCGAACAAGCGTACTCACATCTGACTCCGTTTTTCCGGGTGATTGGTGGTTGTGATTTGGATCAATATATCAAATCGGAGCCCGCATAGAAATCGCCGGAGTCGACGCGCAATGTTGATCCTGGCGAGGGCATGCAAACAGAAAAAAGTGTTATGATACTGTTGAAGATCGTTCGAAATTGAGCATTCCGAAAACCGAATTTGAATTCGCAGACATTTGGACTAATTGATGGGTGAATTCAGGTTTCGACTTCCCGATGACTGGTGTTTGACGTCACGCCGGGCGACCTCGATTCACATCGTCGGAATCGATGGGATTCCCTGGCCGGTTCGCGTTTCGACGGAGTACGACGACTCGGTGATCGTGGTTCGCCGAAACCGTGACGAATCGGGGAAACTTTTCGTTTCTTATCCGTTTAAAGATTTCGGCGAATTTACGATATGCACGGGTTCGCTCCCGGAGCGTCACCATCCCTACGACTTGGTCGTCGAACTCGCGCGTGGAAATCTCAACCGGTTGCGAACTCAGATTTCTGTCTGGAGCGAAGGTGGTCTTCGAATCGGCGGAACGATTGATCAGCAGACCAGCGAAACGATTGACCTGCTCGGCAAAGCGATCCTCTCAGCCGACTTGACCGAACGTGATGAACTGGCGGCGCAGTCGCTGGAACAATCGATGGGCACGTTGTTTCAACTGAGCCGGATATTTGGTGATCAGGTTTCCAATTTTCGTGTCACCCAGGACGCGTTTACGAAATTCTGGATAGCGTTCAACGCCGGGATTCCCGATCGGCCATGTCTGGAGTCCGTGGCGACGCTCGCGGGCAAGAAGTGTTTTGATTTCGCTCACGTGAGTCCGCGCTGGATTGAAGCGGGAGCGCGACAGGGTGAATCGGATGCCGGAGATGCGGAGCAGTGTTTCGACATGATCAGCTCGGGAGGTACCGGAATCATCGCTGGTCCGCTGCTTGATGCAAGTGCAGCAGGCATGCCGGCCGATCTTGTTGCTCTGGATGATTTTGAAGCACGCCGTTCAAGGATGCTCGGGAACTGCCGGGATGTTCTGCGGAACCTGCCCGATCCAACCGGGTTCTTGCATGTCGCTTGCGGACTTAACGGAATGGGACACCGGCAATTGAGTTACCCGCAACAGCTGCAAGTTGTTTCGGAGCTGATGAATCTGATCGATGATTTGCAGGTCGGGGTTCCGAACATTCTAAGTTTCGATTATCCATGGGCTGAGCGAATGGCGACATCGGTTGGCGGGATACATCCCCTGCAAATTGCCGACACGCTATTGCGGCAGGGACTGCGAATCAACTATCTGGGTATGGATATCAATCTTGATTACTGGCCCGGTGGCAGCGTGATTCGCGACCCGTTGCAGTGGATCGATTTGATCGACGTCTGGTCACAACTCGGTTTGCCGCTGGTGATGTTTGTGCGGCTGCCTCTGGACCGGGATATTTCCGATCACGACACCGATACGTCCCGCAATGGGAATCAGGGAGGCACGAATCAACCGAACGGAAAGCAGCTGGTGTTCAAACAACGCAGCAATTTGAACGATCAGCAGCGACTCGATTTTCTTCGCGATGTTCTGCCGGTTGTGTTCGCCCGGCCGAACGTTCACGGTTTGGTTCTCAGGCAACTGACAGACGCCCAGGACCAGCGTTTTCCGGGCGCAGGCATCACTCTTGCGGATGGCAACTCAAAAGCGATCGTGGAGTTGATCGAAAATCTGGAACAAAAGTTTTTGCAGCCGCGGTAGTTGCGGTGGCGGCTAACGTAAAAGCGGTGGCGTGCAATGTTGGTTGGCGTGCAGGTGGGAGCCCGCTCACTTCTTTTCCACGGCGTTTTCGTTGCGCCCGACACAAACCAGACACATGTCGTCGATTACCGGAGCGGTTCCGATATGTCGAACCACCGTGTCACACAGAAAATTGCCGATCGTTTCAGGTGTCTTCGTCTGGCTTTCTACAATCTCTTTGAGCATTCCTGCCATCGTCAACTGGTTGCCGTCAATGTCCATCGCTTCGTTGAGTCCGTCGGTATACATCACGACAACATCCCCTGAATTCAGAGTGATCGTAACCTCCTCGTATTCGTAGTCCGGCAACACTCCCAGCGGCAAACCGGATTCCTCCATCGCTACCATTTTTGCAGTGCCGTCTCCGGCGTTGCGCACGATCGGCGGCATATGACCTGCGTTGACGATCGTCATCTGATTCGTCTTTAGATCGAGTAGTCCGAGAACAAGCGTTACGAAACGATCAAGGTTCATATTGGAAAGGCTGTTGTTCATCTTACCGATCGCTTCCAAGGGCGTGTCGCTGGTTGCCAGGGCAAAACGTGACTCAGCAGAAACCTTGGCCATCAACATAGCGGCAGCGATTCCGTGGCCGACGACATCGGCAACTAGAATTCCAATCTTTCCGTCGCCCAGATCAACGTAGTCGTAGTAGTCGCCGCCGACCTGCTGCATCGGGCGGTAGTAGGAAAAGAAATCAAAATGATCGAGGTTCGGACTGCGTTGCGGCAGAAACCGTTTTTGCAGTTCATGAGCCAGTTTCAAATCGCTTTGCATACCCTCGGCTTTTTTCGCCGCTTCGAACATGTCGGCCTTTTGAATCGCCAGAGACGCTTGCATCGCGACGGTCACAAGCATCTCAAGGTCCTCTTCGGAAAAGGCCACTGTGTTCTTGATCGTGTCGAGCTGTACGATTCCGATCGACTCGTCCTTATTGTTAATCAACGGGGCACACATCATTGATCGGATTCGGAAGTCAGCAATACTCTGGCTCATATCGAATCGCGAATCGCTGGCTGCGTCGCTGGTGATCAGCGGGCGGCGGCTGCTCATGACTTCGTTTGCGATCGTCCGGCTGATACGAATCTGCTCGTCATCACCCGGCCGGCGGGTCTTCATTCCCACCGGCAGAAGCGATCCATCCGGGGACTGCAGCACGATGAATCCACGGTCGGCTTCCGTAAACAGCTCGAATAAGCAATCGAGGATACTCGAAAGAATTCCATCCCGTGTTACATTTTCGCTCAGCGCATGAGTGATCCGGATCAGCGCCTGAAGTTTATCGTCGGCCGAAACTTTGCCACCCGAACGATGGTAATGACTGGGTACGTCCAGCTGGGACATGATCGTGCCCATCCCGGCCTTTGCATCATCGTCGATGATAACGGAACTGAACAAATCCTGTCCGACCGGTCCGCCAGCAGACTCCGAGTCACGGGTCTGACCGTGCGAACTCGGCGTAACGATGTTGGAAAGGTGAAACGTAAACGCAACATCACAGATTCGTATCTCGCTACCATCAAAGAGCTTTGACGGTTTGTTGATCTGGTTGCTGTTGAGATACGTTCCGTTTCGCGAGTTCAGATCCTGCACGAAATACTCACCCTGCTCATGGACGATCTGTGCATGGTGGCGGCTGACCGAACCATCATCGATCAGCACATCGCACTCGGGGTGCCGCCCGAGAATGACAGGCTCACGGTTGAGTGCAATTTTCTGTTTTACGACGGATTCGTTTGACGAAGTAAGAATCGCCATGGGTATTGTTCCTGAATGTCTGTCGCCGGATTCAACTCGGAAGCAATTTCCGCTCTGCTCCGGCGGCGAATCAACGATTATAGCAGAGCATCCTCGAAGCGGTGCCCCATTCCGATTGGGAGTCAGGATTTGACTGACTGGTAACCGGACAGCTGCGTTGATCGGACATGGGCGACCTAAATTGATAAGCCTGTACCAAGCCTGTACCGTTTGTTTCCAAAACGAATTCTGGGTCGCGTTGTTGATTCGATGTTTCGTGCAACAGTGGTAAAACGGAAACTGTTGTATTCGAGATAGGCCTAATTCAGTGTGCCATGCCCAAAGAAAAAACCGGAACGCTGAATTCGCGTTCCGGCTTGAGTTGTGTCAGATCTCATTTTCGAAACTATCCGATCTCGTCCAGCATCCGCGAAAGTGCGGCATCGAGTTTCTCGGATGTGTCGTAACGTCCCGATGCAATCTCAGCGCGAAGGTCGTTGACGCGATCCATCCGCATTCCAGACGAAGCTTCGTTGCCAGTCATCGCCTGCGCTTCGGCGGAAAAGTCAAGCTGATCGACTGGAGCACTGTCGGGCTGGGATGCCGACGTGGTTTTGTTTTGAGTCGAAAGATTGACGGCGTCTGTATTCTTAACGTTTGAAGTACGTCTGATCTGCATGTTTATCTCCTGGTTACGGTTGTGCCCGGCAGATGTCGCTGCCGGTTACACATTCACTATTCCATTGGTCAGTGTCGCTGTCTGGTTGTCGTCGAGCAATAAAACAGTAATGCAAACTCCGGACCATTCACGCTCAATCCCCGAAAATGTATCTGCCCCAGCTACCATAAGGCTGCTGTCGCCAGTCTATTTCGAATTGCTATCGCGTTTGACTTGCGGGCAACGACCATCCTCGGTCATTGGCTCGCCATGAGTTGTCGCCATGAGTTGTCTGCATCTCCATCTTATTGCTCACGAATTCCCAAGGCGTGCATTCCCTGTCGATAGAACGTGCCATCCGTAACATTGGTGACTCGCAAGCTCGCTGTCGAAATCGACCCGTGTTTCGCGGAACAATTCGCAGCAATATACTTATCGGGTGAAAGTGCTAGCATCTTTAACGGAATCGTGAAAATCTCCTTTTGGCTCAGTCGTGACCAAACGTTCGGTTATCCAGCAGAACAATCCGAAGCATCGAAGATTCTGCGTCTCGCCCGAGTGACCGGTTTCTTCCGGACCAAATGAAAAAAAGCCCGCAAATTCCACAAATAAATTAAAGTGTGAACTGTTTTCAATCAGGTACAGACATCGTTTCATGCCGGACAATTTTCCGCTGGAGCCAACCAATCCGAAAGTCGTTGGCAAGTATAGAAGGTCTTTCCGTTTGGAGACAACACCACCTGATTAAATCCCTGCCAATCGATTCAGCCGGAGGGCGATAGGCTCGGTCATCGCATCAAAACCGCGCTTTCACCCAAATGACTGATTGACTCGACAGGCCTACCGCAGCCGGGTTCAAGTTTTCTTTGCCATATAGCACACACAATCCCTGCTAGCGAACAAAACCGTGACGAACTGCGTCCTAAAAAAAGGCAGGGATCCAGCGATGACCATTCGCATCAAGCTGTGTTGGCAGATTGTCGATACCGGATCGGTGCAGAAAAATCGAGTCGACAAAACAATGGTTCCCGCCATCACGTTCTGGATCAAGTGAATGATCTGTCTGTTGAAGCAGGGATTGCTTTTCCATAGCACCAAACCCGCATCAATCGATATGAACTACGTCAGCAATCGCGGCACTGCACCGCCTCAGATCAATCTCAGCCGACGTCCCTGTGAGCCACCGTTGAATGTCAGCATGGAGGCATTCTTCGAATTCACATTCTGGCTGGCCGAAGAATTGCTCGATCTTGAAGCTCAATATCGGACTCCGCTCAAGCCGGAAGATCGCGGCATTGGCACCGGCGGGTATTGAGCCCACCAGCGTTGAACGTGCAGATCATCGGTAGCGACCGCGTCCACAATAGACAGGACTTACGCAACGGCGCAAAAAACGCCCGGGCGACAATGTCATCCGGGCGATTGCTCTTAGCCTGTAATCAAGGCATTAATTATCCGCCGAATTCCCGACGACGTTTTCCGAGCTGGTTTTGCAATCGGCCGACGATGCTGCTGTGCATTTGAGAAACGCGGCTCTCGCTCAAATCGAGCGTCGCACCGATCTCTTTCATCGTCAGTTCTTCGTAGTAGTACAGAATGATAATCAGACGTTCATTGCGGTTGAGTCCTTTGGTAACCAGCCGCATCAGATCATTTTTCTGAATCCGACGCGTCGGGTCTTCACCCTTCTTGTCTTCCAGAACGTCGATTTCACGAACATCTTTGTAGCTGTCCGTCTCGTACCATTTCTTGTTGAGACTGATCAGACCGACTGCATTCGCGTCGCTCGTCATTTTTTCAACTTCTTTGACCGTCAACTCCATGTGCGCGGCCATTTCCTGAACGGTGGGCTCCCGGCCATGTTTCGCCTGGAGTTTTTTCGTTGCGTCGTTGATCTTGCTTGCTTTTGAGCGAACGAGTCTCGGCACCCAGTCCATCGTACGCAATTCATCGAGCATTGCTCCCCGAATTCGCGGTACGCAGTAGGTTTCGAATTTGACACCTCGTTCCATATCAAACGCGTCGATCGCGTCCATCAAACCGAACACACCGGCTGAAATCAAATCGTCCAGTTCAACTCCGTCAGGCAGTCTCTGCCAGATTCTTTCACCGTTGTATTTGACGAGCGGAAAATACCGCTCCATTAATATGTTACGCAGCGCTTTGTCTGAGCAGTCTGGTTTGTACTTTTTCCAGACTTCCAGGATTTCTTCAGCAGATGCAACTTTTGTCGCCATGCAATCCTCCGTGACTGATGTGCCGTGACCCGCACGATAACGTGCGGACAGTATTTTCAATCGGCTCGCTTTCCTGCGTCGCCAAATGTCTTTTTAATATTGCTGCGGTTGAATCCGGAAGACGATGAGCACGATGTGCGTTTTGTCTCTCGATTCAATTCCGTGGCGGGGTAGTTATCAGAATTCGCCGCTCCGCGTCAATGAACAAATTACAACCGCCTGTAATTTTCAGAAGTTTTTGCGTCGGGTTCGAACTCAGAAACCGCGATCAACTACGTTTCAGCGCAGCAAAACACCGCGTCCGGATTTTCCACACAGTTCTCTACATCGGCGCGACCCACATAAGAACTTTGCGGGAATTGTTAGAATGTTCGTAACAAAGAACTTCTGCGTGCAAGATTTTCAATACTTAAGCTAGCGAGTTAGTTTTCAGGTTCAGACTGCACACCGCTGGCGCTTCCGATAATTATTCACAATTTGTTATTCATTATTAATTATTCATGCGGAATCTGCTCAGTGATCTAGCGCACCTCGAAGGCAGCGACGATAGTGATTTCTCAGTTCCTAGTACCCTGAACCCTGAACCCTGAACCCTGAACCCTGAATTACGCCGCTTTCTCGACCGCTCGGACATCTTCAATTGTCACCTCGCCAATGATCTGAACCTGCGCGTTGCCGAGTTCCTTGTCGCCGATCACCATCATTTCACGCGACGCACCGACAGCCAGTTCGCGGATAACGGGGCGGATTGACTGTTCCACGAGCGCGACCGGTTGCTGTCCCGACGCCGTCATTTTTCGCGCTGCCTGATCAATCGCGCTCGCGATGCCTTCAACAATCGAATGCGAAAGACCAATTTTGATCTCGTCCCGTTCCCTTTCCCAGCCACACGCGATCCGGTGTTGCAGGTCCTCGGACAAAGTAAACACGCTCAACGGTTGACCTGGTCGCGAAATCCGGGCAATGATGTGTGGAGCGAGTCGTTGGCGAACGCACTCGATCAAATCCCAGTGGCTTTTTGGTCTTATCCGGCTGTTCAGATTACTTTCGACCGTCCGTATTCCCGTTTGTTTTTTCTCAACAGCATGATCGCCGAGTGTTTCAAGAATCAATCCAAGCGGTCGAATCGAAACGCCCTCGGACAACAACGCTTTTAGAATTCGCTGAACGTCCGCGAGATTCATGATTTCAGGTATCAGTTCATCGACAACCGCAGGCGAACTTTTCCGCGTCTCATCAATCAGCTGCCGCGTGGCGTCGCGGGTCAGCAGATCCGATGCGAATTTCACTGAAAGCTGTTTCAATTGATCGGCAAGCACGTCAGTTGCAGACATGACCATGTAACCTGAATGGCTGACCGCATCGCATGAGTCCTGAGAAACCCAGTAGGCCGGTTCGCGGTGCCGGCTGTTCATGAAAATCCCCCGCACCTGATCTCGATCCACCGGCGCACTGGCATGACCTGTATCTACCGCCAGGTAACATTCCGGATGAACTTCGCTTTGGTCAACCGGATTGCCCTGCAACAGAATTCGATATTCGTTTTCACCGAGGCGCAGGTTGTCGCGCACTCGAATTTTCGGAAGAATGATCCCGAGTTCGGCAGCAAGTTCTTTTCGAACGATCGTGATTGCGTTCAAAAGATTGCCTCCGCTACGTGGATCCGCAAGGCGAATCAGGTCGGCGCCAAGCTCCATTTCGACAACGTCATTACTGAGCAGTTTGTCGATGGTTACCTCCGCAGGACGAGTTGCTGATTTGGATTCGGCGTTTCGCTCAATTCCCATGCCATTCTGCTGACGCGGCATCAAAGCGATTGCGACGCAAATACCGGACAAGACCAATAGCGGAAGCACCGGAAGTCCGGTAAATATCAACACACACAAGAAACCTGCAGTAATCCACATCACAGGCGGTCGCGAGAAAATCTGGTCGATCGATTCTTCGGCCAGATTTACATCCTTCGTTGACCGCGACACCAGCAGACCCGCCGCCAGCGCAATCAACAACGCAGGTATTTGGCTGACCAGACCGTCGCCGATTGTCAGCTTCGTGAAAATTCCGGCCGCGGCAGTAAGATTCATGCCCGCCAACAGCCCGATCACGAGGCCGCCTGCAATGTTGATCACCGTGATCAGAATTCCTGCGATTGCGTCACCGCGAACGAACTTGCTTGCTCCGTCCATCGCTCCGTAGAAGTCAGCTTGAGCCGTAAGATCCCCGCGCAGTTGCCGGGCTTCATTTGAGTCAATCACTCCGGAATTCAGGTCTGCGTCGATGGCCATCTGTCGGCCAGGCAATCCGTCCAGTGCGAACCTTGCCGAAACTTCACTGATCCGGGACGAACCTTTTGTGATAACTACAAACTGAATAATGACAATGATCGAGAAAATGATCAGTCCGACCGCAATGTTGTCTCCACCAACTGCCTGACCAAAACTTCGGATTACCCCGCCAGCCGCAAGTTCTCCGACTGCAGCGCCATCAGTCAGAATCAAACGGGTCGTCGAAATGTTCAATGCCAGTCGAGCAAGTGTTGTTCCGAGCAGCAGCGAAGGAAACAAACTTAGCTCGAGCGGGGTGCGAACGAACAGCGTTGTTAACAGAATCACGACGGCTGCCGTGATGTTCGCGGCCAGCAGCAGATCGAGCAGTCCGGGCGGCAGCGGAACAAAGATCACGAACAGGCAGCCTAATATGGCGACCGGTAACAGCAGTTCCTGCCAGCGTATTTTTGATTTCATCTTCTGCCGGTTGATGGAGGTTGAATCCCGGTTTGCGTCGTGAACGCTGCGTTGTCGGAAAAATTGACGGCGAACATTAGAGAAAATTTGAATTGGAGTCCAGAAGAATGTCTCCGGCTGATAATTTCGTTTTTCGACAGCCCATTGAGGCAGGTGTGCGTCGCAGTCGGCCGAGCGATTTGTAATGGCAGCGACATTTCGGCCACGAATCCCGCGAATATGCACGAATATCAGCCAGTCTGCATTCGTGACGATTCGTGCGATTCGTGGCAAATCTACGAGCGGATTGATTTTCAAATCCGCGCAAACCGCAGCGTACAACCTTTCCAAACGGGGACCGGCTGAATCGACCTTGATCAATCCACCAGGTTCTCTACACTTCCGCAGAAATTTTTTTCAACACGCCGGCGCTGCGCAAACTCGATGCGGTGAAATTGCGCGACACGGATCCGGAAAACTGAGGAGTTGTAGAATGTCAGGCTCGATCAAAAAGCTGATTCCAGTTGCCATCATGGGGCTCGCTCTCGTTGCATGTTCGCTGGAAGCCAACGCTCAGGCATTTAATCCGCCAGGTGAAACGGCGGTCCAACAGCCACCCAATGCCCATCAGCCCGTCACGCAACCGTTGTCAACACCGCAAATCGCGCCACCAGCGCTGAACACCGCAAGCCGGGCCAGAGTCATCCCGCCCCAATTCGAACCGCAACAACCTGCATCGTCTCAGACTCAGGCCGTGGTTCCTGAATCGTACAACCACCCCGATGCGCGTTCCGCCGATTTGCCGGCGGATGCATCGAATCCAGCGGTGGCAGCCATCGACGGCGCGAACGCAAACGGACCGCTGGTTGCAACGGCAGAGGGGACGTCGATGTATGACACGGTCATCAACGCGTTCACGGGCGACCGCCATGCAATGAAGGAATTGCTTATCACGTACGGACCGATTTTCCTGTTGATTATCGTCGTGTTAATCGTCGGCTATATGGTCGCGTCCTACGTTGGCAGGATGACAGGCAGTTTCGTTTCGAAAAAAGTAGACTTGACGCTCGGTCGTTTTCTGAACAAGGCGGTTCGCAACGGAATCATGTTGATCATCCTTGCCGTTGCTCTCAAACGATTTGGCGTTGATATCACCGCGTTTGCTGTCGCAATCGGTGCGCTTGGGTTTGCGGTCGGGATGGCGCTGCAGGGGACGCTTGGAAACATTGCAGCCGGAATCATGCTGCTGATTTTCCGTCCGTTCAAGGTCGATGACTATATTATCGTTGCCGGAACCGAGGGAACGGTCGAAGAGATCGATCTGTTCACAACACGATTGAACACGCTCGACAACCGGCACGTGATTGTGCCCAACGGGGAAATCTTCGGCAACACGCTTGAGAATTTCAGCCGTAATCCGGTCCGCCGGGTCGACGTGAATGTCGGCGCAGAGTACTCAGCCGACCTCGACACGACTCGCCGCATTCTTGAAGAAGCCGCATCGAATATTCCGGGCGCCGTTGCCGAACCGGCCCCCCAGGTCTATCTGGTCGAACTGGCGGACAGCAGCGTCAACTGGCAGTTGCGAGTCTGGTGTCATCCGACCGCCTACTGGAACGTTCGCGAAGAACTTACTGAAAGTGCCAAGAAATCGATGGACGCGAACGGAATCGGCATTCCATTTCCGCAGCTGGACGTCAACTTCGTTGGCAAGTTGCTGGCTCGCGCGGCGTAAGACGTGGAACGGATTTCAATCCGTTCTACTGACCGTATCAAAATTCTGAGCCCAGTCGGCGGCTGAAACTCCGGACGCGACCACCGCATTGAACAGCCGTGCTCCGTCGAGGTGCATGATCAGTGAGTTTTCTCTTGCCCAAGCTGAAATTTCTGCAACTCCATCGTAGGGCAGAATCCGGCCGCCACCTTTGTTATGTGTGTTTTCCAGACAGACCAGCCGCGTCTTAACGGCGTGTTCGTCATTGGGGCGAATCAAGTTGCGAAGATGGTCGATCGTGATGATATTGTCAGGCGCACAGACAGGTTGAGCGATGACCTGGGAAAGTTGTGCGAATCCACCCTGTTCGTAGTCGTAAATGTGACAGCCGCTTTCGCAAATCAGCTCGTCGCCACGACCGCAATGCAGCCGGACGGCAGCCTGATTCGTCATCGAGCCGGACGGCATATACATCGCCGTTTCCATTCCGAGCAGCTCGGCTGACATTTCCTCCAGCCGCCGGACCGTGGGATCGACATCGATCACATCGTCGCCGACTTCGGCGCTGGCCATCGCCGAACGCATTTCCGGAGACGGTTGAGTTACGGTGTCACTTCGCAGATCGATCATGGTTTTCCGATAATGGTTTAGCAACTATCCGGTCATTTTGAAGGAAGCTGCGGCGTCTAGATCCGTAGGCGTCCTCCCACAGCGCAAGCATTTGTTTCGTGGTCTTCGACCACGTCCCCGCTAGCGCATCGAGTTGCCTTTTCACGGCACCGGGCCGTCGCACTGCCCGGACATCGGGTTCTTCACCGGCCTGCCAGTCAAAGTTGTGCGAACGCGTCCATTGCCTGCTGGATGTGCGCATCACTCAGTGCCGCAGAAACCTGAACACGAATTCTCGCTTCTCCCTGAGGCACAACTGGAAAAGTAAAACCGATGGCCAGCACACCCAGTTCGTACAACCGTTTCGATTTGCGAATCGCCTCAGCTTCATCTCCAATCATGATCGGAATGATCGCGGTCGGAGATGGAGCACAGTCAAAGCCAAGCCCTGCCAGCCCTTTGCGGAATGCGGCAACATTCGAGTGCAGCCTCGCGACAATTGAGGGGTCGTTTTCGATCACTTCGACCGCCTTGTGCGCGCTGTAGGCCACCGTCGCGGGCAGCGCGTTGGAAAACAGGCTCGGGCGACCCCGTTGTTCGAGAACCTGAACCGCTTTTTCCGAAGCCGCGATGTAACCACCCGCCGCACCGCCCAGAGCCTTTCCGAGTGTGCCGGTGATGACGTCAATCTGCCCGACCAGATCAAAATGTTCATGCGTGCCTCGACCGCTTTTTCCCAGTACTCCGACGCCGTGTGAATCGTCAACGACCAGCAACGCGTCGAACTCTTTGCAAATTTCGACCAGTTCCGGCAGCTTGCCGACATCGCCTTCCATGCTGAATACACCATCAGTGACCACCCATTTTGTCTTGTGATCGCCAGCCGCCTTCAACTTCTCACGCAGATTGTCCATGTCGCTGTGACGGTAAACCGACTTCGTGACCTTTTTGGACATCAGCCGCATGCCATCGATAATGCTCGCATGATTCAATTCGTCGGACAGAATCAAATCTTCCGGATCGACCAGTGTTGGAAACAAAGCCTCGTTCGCGTTCCAGCAACTGACGTACGTCAGACTGCTTTCCGTTCCGGCGAACGACGCAATCTTTCGTTCCAGTCGCCGATGGCATTCGAGCGTGCCGCAAATGAACCGGACAGACGCGGTCCCTGCACCGTATTCCCTAAGCCCCTGAATACCGGCTTCGATCACTTCCGGATGATCAGCAAGTCCGAGATAATTGTTGGCACACAGGACAAGGACCTCACCTTTGCCTCTGATCTCGACAACGGGCCTCATCGGGGTTGTGATTTCGTAGAACGGTTTCAGCTGGCCGGTGTCGGTCAGATTGCCGATGATGTCGTGACAACGTGTGTCGAAGTTGGCGTTAGGCATTTGTTCAACGGTTCCGTTAATTTCGGCGTTTGGCGGACAGGAATTCTACGCCATTCAGCGCCAATGAGAAACCGAGGGAGGAACGCAGGTTTTTGGCTCAGTCAATCGCAACCCGGAACTCACCGCCATTACGGCTTCCAGTCGCAGACCAAACGGTGCGATCCACCGCCTCGTGAACAAATGCAACATGCCCGTCGGAGTAACCCATGTTAATTCCGCCAGGATGGTTGCTGCTGTAGCATAGTTCCTTGTCGTTGATACTCGTCGAGTCATCCTTGATTGCATTAATCGGGCAGGCCGTTGAGCCGAGGCATTCTGAACATTCTGCTGAAAACATCCCTGCGGCGAACAGTTCCTCATAATTCGGCAGTTCGCCGGAACCGATGTACCAGTGGTCAACCTTTTGCGGATTGCCGGAATAGTCGTTTCCGAGAAGATCCTGATCGGCCAGCGCTTCGCCAACCAGAAACGTATTGGAGCTGCCGTCCACAATATCAGCCAGCCTTGTTTTGCTGTCCAGGTAAAATACGCCGTCCGATTCAGGATAGTTTTGATAACGGTCCATTCCTGCCCAGGGAAGATCGCCTGATTCGCGATCGATCAATCCGCTGGCGACTGCGAGATACGACGCCGGCGCGCGGACCGTTTCGATGAGAGGGTCAAACTGGGAATCGGGATAATTCGCCGATGGACAACGAAATACTCTGATTACCTTTCTCAACGAGTCCGAATTCGGTGAGCCACCGAGGTTGGCTCGCCATTCAGCCTCGATGTCGACGGTGTCGTAAAGACTACCCTGCTCGACATGCGGAAGAATGAATCCCGACCACATTGTCATCGCGGGGTGTGAATACCCGGGTGGAAAGTTCCTGTGGGTACTTTCGTAGTTCAACATCGCCAGTGAAATTTGTTTGACGTTGTTGGCGCATTGAATCCGTCGAGCTGTTTCACGAACATATTGCACGACCGGAAGCAGCATGCTGATCAAAATGCCAATGATCGCAATCATGACCAGTAGTTCAACAAGCGTAAACGCTGTCCGCAATACTATTGACCTGGTTCTGACCACGATTGCCCCCTCAATTGGAAACACTGATTCAACCAACATAGTTGTACCAGCGGCCGGGCAGGCGTCAAATATTTGCGTTAGTTTGGCCGCATTCTAGGTGATTCGCATTACAACTTTGATCGCTTCACCGGACTGCATCATCTTGAAACCCCGTTCGAAGTCCTGCATGTCGATTTCATGTGTGATGATCGGATCGAGTTCAAGCATTCCGGAGAGAATGAGATTCTCCATCTGGTACCAGGTCTCGAACATTTTCCGCCCGTTGATTCCGAGCAACGTCGTTCCTTTGAAGATCAGCAGGTCGGAGAGATTCAGCGTGATGTCGTCAGCGGGAATGCCCAGCATCGAAGCCGTTCCCCCGCTCCGCAACACGCCCAGCCCGTCGCGGATCGCGTGCGGATTCCCGCTCATTTCCAGCATGACATGCGGCCCGAGTCCGCCAGTCAGTTTGCGGACTTCATCAACCCACGGGTCGGTTGCTTTGAATGCAGCATCAGCACCGAGTTGCTTCGCCAGATCGAGCCGTTTCTGATCCATGTCGGTCACGAAAATTTTTCCGGCTCCGGCAGCACGGGCGACCGTCACCGACATCAACCCGATGATTCCAACGCCGGTAATCAATACGGTTTTACCGCTGACTCCTGCCGACATCACGGTATGAACCGCGTTGCCGAGCGGGTCAAAAATGGCGGCGATCTTATTCGGAATGTCTTCATGAACCGGCCAGGCATTTTTTTCGGGCACAACAACATACGGCGCGAAGCATCCGTCACGATCAATGCCGAGAATGTCAACGCTCTCGCAGATATGCCCGTTGCCTGTCCGGCACTGCTCACATGTGCCGCAGCCAATGTGACCTTCAGCGCTCACACGGACACCGATTTGAGTCCGGTTTACGGCGTCACCGATCTGGACCACTTTGCCGACAAATTCGTGGCCGGTCGTCAGCACAGGTTTGATACGACTCGCAGACCACTTGTCCCATTCGTAGATGTGGCGGTCAGTGCCGCAGATCCCGGCGTGCGTGATCGCGACCAAAACATCTCGAGGGCCGGGTTCGGGAACCGGGATGTCCTGACAGAGGTCGAGGCCGGGTGCAGCGGTCAGTTTACGGATCGCCGGCATCGTCGCCGGAAGTTTCTGAATCATCGTGGTTTGAAGCCCTGAACGGGAAGCAAAATTTGGATGACCTATCGTACTTTCGCAGCCTCCCTGCTTCAATCGGGCGAAAGGAAGCAAGCCGTGCACACGGCAATTCAGGAATTGCACATTTATTCGATTCTAAGCGGCATTAATTAGGCAAAGCCGCCTCGCCCTCCCGATGGACTGCCCGGTTCAAATTCCTGCCGCTCAACCTTGACTCGCCTAACTAATCGTTGACGTGCGTTTCAAGAAAACGCGCGAGCCGGTGAAAGTCGCTGGTCGGTTCGATATACCTCACCACCGTCACCATGGTCTGTGGATCAATCAGATTTTCGAACGGCTCGTAATGCAATTCCAGCTGACCCGACACGCTGACCATCACGCCGTTGAGATTTTTTTCCGCCAGTGCACGGAATGCTCCGACACCAAGCTGGCTGCCGAGCATCACATCAAACGCATGCGGCTTCGCACAACGCGATTCGTACCCCAGCTGTACGCCTTTGACTTTTCGCTCGTTGCCGGTTTGAGCGGTGTATTCTTCGGCGACTGCGTTCGAAAAAATCTCGTACAGTTTGACCGATGAGATCGCAATGTGCCCGTGGTCGTCCCGCTTGACGCCTTTGACATACGAATACGGCATGTACTCGGCGAGCCCTTCAGCCAGCACGATGACGCCAAACTGCTTCCCTTCTGCTTCGCGGGCGAGCATGGTTTTGACAATTCGCTTAACGACCCGGCCCATATCCATCGTCGACTTCTCGAACGTCTGGCCGTCTTTGCCTTCAACCGTTTCGGTCACCATGTAATCAGCCATGATATCTTCGACGCTGATCACCAGGCTCGCTTCGCCGGCGATCGCTGCGCCATATGCAAGCCAGCCCGCGCTGCGGCCCATCGTCTCGCAGATAAAATACGTCTGCGTCGCTTCGGCGTCGTAGATCAGGTTGCGAATTTCAGATGCGATAAACTCGACGGCTGTAAAAAAGCCGAACGTGAAATCGATTCCGTGGTAGTCGTTGTCGATCGTCTTCGGCAAATGCACAACGGGAATCTGCTTAACGTCGTTCTGTTCCTGATAGACTTTGAATTTGTTAGCCGTCTTGAGCGTGTCATCGCCGCCGATCGAAATCAACGCATCAACGCCAATCGAGCAGAACGCTTCGTGGACGCGTTTCATCGGCGCGACCTTGTCGGGGTCACGCATATCTTCGGGGCAGCCGATCAGTTTTCCGGGATTGGCCCGCGAGGTTCCGATGATGATCCCCTGGTTGTTCCGGGACCGTTTGAGCACCTGATGCGTCAGGTGGATATAGTCTTCGCCTTCGACCAGAGGTTTCGCCGGATCGAAATCGATCAGATTCGAGTAGCCGTGTTTGATGCCGACGACTTCGGTATCCGATCGCAGAAACGAAGCAGCTCCAGCTGAAATTACCGCATTGGCCGAAGGAGCCGGTCCGCCTGCGAACAACATCGCGACGCGATTGAATTGATGATCAGGTCGTTGAGGAGGAGAAAGTGTATTTGCCACGAAGTGTCGCCTCAGGAATTCAATCTGTTCGTCGAATGTAGGTATCGACCATGTTGAATTCTAGATTTAACGCTTAATCGCGGCTATCCGGAACAATAGAGAGTTACCTGTGACTTGAAACACGTTGTCCCAGGTCGCGTTGGATTGGTTCCCCTTAAGCGAACTCGGCGGAGTAGAGTTCGCCGTTGCATGCCAGCAGGAAATCGAGCAAGAAAAATGAAATAGTGCGGAAGTTCAATAAAACCCAACCCCCATTTGCCGAAATTAATCGTAAACGTATTGGCTGGTACTAATTCGGTTTGCACTTGGCACGAATTCGGTTTGCTACCTAATTCGATTTTCGTCCGCGCCGTAGCGTTAGTGTACTGGCTGCGCAAAGAAGCACGGCCAAGTTGCTCCGCGACGACTTTGCGAACTCTAAGGGCAATGTGCCAACGTTGGCACCTGCGCCGCAACGACGCAGGAACTCGTCGTCAATCGGCGGCAATTTCGCTTTGTCTGGAACGTGCCAGACGCAACATGCGTCACGAAGTGTTGACGTTTTTCCAAACAGAATCCAAGCCAGATAGACGACCGGGATATTGGCGAACAGCAATAACAAAAATATAGATCAATGTTTCAATAAATGCAGGCCGGTCAAACTATAGCAGTTTCTCTTCAACCCACCTCGTATAGATCCGATTGGCCACAAAGTCATCTGACTTCAGGACCTTGATCTGGAAATCAGCCGTCGTTGGAATTCCCTTCACGCGCAGTTCCGAAAGAGCGCGAATCATCGTCGCGATCGCCTGCTCGCGTGTCGGACGATGAACGATCAGTTTGCCAATCATTGAATCGTAATGAGGCGAGACGGTGTACCCCGCGTGGACGTGTGAATCCCAGCGAACGCCCGGACCGCCCGGAATATGAATCTCCTCGATCAAACCAGGCCCCGGACGGAAGTTGTGCTCCGGGTCTTCCGCGTTGATCCGGCACTCCATTGCGACACCACTGCACGGAACTTCATTCTGAGTGAAGTCGAGTTTTTCTCCAGCGGCAATGCGGATCTGCCACTGGATCAAATCGATCCCGGTGACCATTTCGCTGACCGGATGCTCGACCTGAATCCGTGCGTTGACTTCGATAAAGTAGAAGTTGTTGTCCTTGTCGACAATGAACTCGACGGTTCCCGCGTTGTAATAGTCAGCGTTCTTAATCATCCGAACCGCTGCTTCACAGATCGCAGTTCGTGTTTTCCCGGGCAGTCCCGGCCCCGGACTCTCTTCGACTAGTTTTTGATGACGTCGCTGGACGGTACAGTCCCGCTCCCAGAGGTGAACGACGTTCCCATGCTGGTCGGCGAGCACCTGGACTTCGATATGTCGGGGATGTTGAACGAATTTTTCGAGATAGACACCGTCGTTCCCGAACGCAGCGCCCGCTTCTGTCCGCGCCTGATCGAGTGCTGATTCGAGATCCGCTTCGGTTTCGGCGACTCGCATCCCTTTGCCACCACCGCCGGCTGTCGCTTTGATCAGCACCGGATAGCCGATCTCTTTGGCGAACTTGTGTGCCTGTTTATTGTTTTCGATCAGTCCGTCACTGCCGGGCACAACCGGGACCTTGGCTTTGATTGCCATCGAACGAGCTGTGTTTTTGTCGCCGAGCATTTGCATCGCCTGCGGGCTCGGGCCAATGAAGTCGATGTTCGAGTCGCGGCAGACCTCGTTGAAATGAGCGTTCTCGGCGAGAAATCCGTAGCCGGGGTGGATCGCTTCGGCGTTGGATACTTCCGCCGCGCTGATCAACTGGTTGATCCGGAGGTAGCTGTCGGCGCTTTTTACGTTGCCCACGCAGTAGGCTTCGTCTGCGAGATCAAGGTAGGCGCTGCCGCGGTCGCCTTCACTGAAGACGGCGACGGATTCGATGCCTAGTTCTTTGCAGGCGCGGATAATCCGCAGAGCGATCTCGCCCCGGTTGGCGATCAGGATTCGGTTGTACATAAAAGAAGAAAATAGAGAAGGAAGTGTTCAGTGTTCAGGTCAGAAAAAAAATGCCGGGGCAACTGTAGATCAACAGTTCCGGCTATCGTTTTCTTAGTTCGGTGCAATCTTGAACAGGCGATCATTGACGCCGACCGGCTGTTCATTCTTGACCAGGCAGGCAACAACTTTTCCAGAGATGCCGGCCGGGATTTCGTTGAACATTTTCATCGCCTCGACGATGCAAACGATCGAATCTTCGCCGATCTCGTCACCGACCTTGATGAAGTCAGGAGATTCCGGTTTTGATTTTGAGTAAAATGTTCCCACGGTCGGGCTGAGGATATAGTCGAAATTCGAATCGTCCTCTTCTGCCGCAGCTGCGTCACCACCGCCGGAAGCGGCTGCTGGAGCGGCGCCCATCTGTGGCGCGTAAACGACAGGTTCGCCGCCGCGCCGAAGCTTGATTCGTTTGTCTGATTGCCGCAAATCTACTTCGTTCAATTCGTGTTCCTTCATCATCTCGATGAGCTCACGAATTTTTTCGACGTCAAATACGGATGCTTCTTCTTTTTCTTTCGCCATTTATTGCTCCGGAGTCACTGGCTTGTTTGATCTGTTTGAGGCTTATTGATTGTGGCATCCGTCGTTTGGCGAATAGCCACGGTTCGTCCTGAAAACCGGGGTAACGCCCAACGCGTCCTGAACAACCGGGGCCATCGCCCAATGGCTAATGTACCCACTAATCAGTTTCAAACCGGCACAATGCACTCGTCAAGTTCTCGAGGTAAATTGCTGAGGATCTCGTAACCGTCGCCGGTCACAAGCACATCGTCTTCAATTCGCACACCGACCGAATCCGGTATGTAGATCCCCGGCTCGATGGTGACGACCATATTTTCTTTCAGTATTCCCTCGCGCGTCGGCGACAGGAACGGCGTTTCGTGAATTTCCAGGCCAAAACTGTGGCCCGTGCCATGACCAAAGTAGTCGCCATAGCCGGATGATTCAATTACAGATCGGGCCGCAGCATCGACTTCCCGAACAGAAACTCCGGGCCGGATCGTACGGATCGCCGTAGAATGGGCGGAAAGCACAATTTCGTAGATTTCCCGCAGTTTCGGCGGGATGTGATCGATGACAAAAATTCGCGTCAAGTCACTGCAGTACCCGTCTACTTTCGCGCCCCAGTCAACCAGAACAAACGCGTCGCTGCCGAGTTGCACGTCGGACGGTGTTCCGTGCGGCAGCGCGGCTCGCGGTCCGACGCCAACGATCGGTTCAAACGAAACACCGCTCGCGCCCAACGATCGCATCGAATGTTCGAGGTTGTGAGCAAACTCGCGCTCGGTGGTTTCACCGCTAATCTGTCCGAGCATCGACGTGTAGGCTCGCTGGTTGACGTCGATCGATTTTCGGATCGCGCTGATTTCCGACTCGTTTTTGATCGAGCGGGCTTCTTCGACCCAGCCGTCCGTTCGGACAGGTTCCCGATCGCACTTCTCAGCAAGATAGTCGAACATCGATTTTGAGATGGTCGCGTGTTCGTAGCCGATTGAGGTTGCTCCGGTCGAGTTCAGCTGGCTGATCGCAAATTCGTTGCGCTCGATGTCGGCCGGGCAAATCGCGACTTCAATTGAGCCGTCAGCAATCGCACCGCGGCACTCGTCGCCGATCTGAATCTCGTAGCGCGAATCGCTGACAAGGATTGAGCGGTCGCCAAGCACGATCAAACTTCCGGCGCTTCCGGTGAACCCGGTCAGGTAGCGGATGTTGGTCATGCAGGTCACATGCAGCGCGGGCAACGATTCAGATTTGAGCCGTGCTTGAATTTGCCGGCGGCGCGACGCGTAATCGGATGCAGGCGGACTGGTCAAGGAAATCTCTGCTGAACGGGTTGCGGAACGGAATGTTGTGTTGAGATACAGCCTGTATTGTTCTGTGTTCAACACGGATTCGCAACAGCGCTATCGGTACCGGCCTAACGTCGTCTTCCGCGTAACGCCGTCATCAGTCTCATCCGGTTGCAACGATCCAATTCAGAAGTTTACGACCAAAGTAAACAAGACCGTATTTCAAGTCACTGACACGTTGTTTCCCTCAACGACGATCGACGGGATTTTGTTATCCGATTCCTGTACCGGAGACACAACGGCCGGGCCGGAGTTTATCCCGACGGCCACGGCCGCGCTGAAATTGATCAAGGCCAGAGACCCGTTGCGACATCGGCGTTTGCTTGATTCACTGACGACCGTTCGTAGTCTGTCTTCGGAAGCTCACGCAAACTATCAGCCGCAACTTCGCGCCTGTCATTTGAATTTTCCGCGATTCGTGTGTGCGCTCAAAGCCAACATGGATGAGTCGAGCCAATCGTTTGAAAAAATATTGGTCGCCGAACTGGCGCAGATACTGATTCACGAATCGACTCACGGTTATCTCCGGGATCGCGGAATCGAGTCTGGCGACGAGGTCTGGCGGCGCGTTGAACGCCGATGTCGTCGGGAAGAGACGTTGCTTTCGGGTAAAGCACTGCAGACAACCCCGGGCTACGCGGTCTGCCACGCGCCTGTTTGAGCGGAGGCGTGTTGGCCGAGCCGTTTGTCTGGATGATGGCGCAGCGACTGGAATTGCTCACCGAGCCAAACCAGCGATGCGAATTCGAGCAGCCCTACGCTCATTCAACCGAAACAGAATTCGCCAGTATGCGGTATCGCCGCGTCATGGAATCACTTGACTCGGTTCGCAATATGCAATGCCAGCCGAATCCGCAGTACGTTCACGCGTTGCGGGGCTGTCATCTGAACTTTGAACTTTACGAAGGATACATTCGCGCGTGGTATGTCAATTGTCGCGACCAGACGGAGCTGGAAAAATACAAGCAACGGTCAGCGCTGCTTCGCGGGCGAGATAGCGATGCGTTCGACTGCTACGAGACGTTTCCGCCGTCCGTGATTAATCCTGACTGGTTTCGCGAGCAGCTCTCCCTAATGGCGTGTTGAGCTGGAATTTGCTGAGCGTGATGGCGCCACGACAAGCTGCCACGACAAGCTGGAAGCGTATTCCACGTTCGCCCTTGCTCACGCGGCGGGTTTCCAATTCGCCGAACGACGAATGGTCAGGAAGAACTCGCTCGAAGCGAATGTCAAAATCCACTTTGTTGAGTTCACTCAACGCCGGTTTGCACAACGAAAGGACTTGCACCGAACGGAACGCCTGGCATTGTACCAGCGGAACACGTGTTGAATATCCAGTGGTCGAACAATGAATGACATGATCGCGACAAGCTGGAAGCGTATCCCACGTAGCTCAACCGTACAGCACTTCGCGATCGGGAGCGACCGTTGAAGCAGGATCGAACTTTTTCAATCCCGTCAACTGCAGGAACAGCAGGCCCAGGTAATACGGATTGAGTATCAGGTACCGATGCCACAATCGAGCCGGCTCTTTGACCAGACGGTAGAGCCACTCCAGCCCCCATCGTTGCATCAGGGGCGGCGATTGTTCGAGTTGTCCGGCATGAAAATTAAACGCCGCGCCGATGGCAAGCACCGGCATCTTCAACTCGTTCTTGAATTCATAAGCCCAGACTTCCTGACGCGGACAGCCGAGCCCGACAAACGTGATCGCTGCGCCGCTGGCGTCGATCGTGTCGATGATTTCCTGCTTTTCTTCAGTCGAAACCGTGCGGAATTTTGACGCGAGCATTCCTGCAATCTTGAGTTCCGGAAATTTGCCGAGCAGTTTCGCGCTCAGGTTGTCGAGCAGTTCCTGCCTGCCGCCGAACAGAAAAACCGGAATGCCCTGCTCTGCCGCCGCGCGGCAGGTTTCGAGCATCAAATTCGGGCCGTAGACGCGGTCGCGAAGTTTTGTCCGGTGCAACAGATTCAAAGCCCAGCGAACGGGTTGTCCGTCGGGAACAATCAACTCAAGCCCGTTCAGCCGGTGCCGGTGCGTGTTGTCCATTACGCCCGTCATCACGCCATGCACCGCAAGTGCGGAAACACCCAGCGGTTTTCGTTCGCGCGCCGCAGTTGTGATCCGGTTGATTGCTTCCTCGTAGTCGACGGCACAGACATTGACGCCCAACAGGTTATGTCTTCCACGATCGATCATTGGCTCGGTTCGCCCCAGCGAGCAGTGTTGCGCTCGTAGATTTCACCGAGAATCGTATTGATGTCTTTCGTCAGCTTCCACTCAGGATAATGTTCCTGAAAACGACCGACATCACTGATGTACCAGATGTGATCGCCGATCCGGTTGTCCTCGGCGTAGGTGCAATCGAGTTTGTTGTCCGTCAGGTCTTCGCAAATCTTGATTGCTTCCATCATCGAGCAGTTACTGAATCGGCTGCCGCCAATGTTATAGACTTCGGCGCTGCGGGGGTTGCGGTAGAAGTGATCGAAGGCCTGGATCAGATCGTAGCTGTGAATGTTGTCGCGAACCTGTTTCCCTTTGTAGCCAAAAATCGTGTAGGGGTTGCCGGTCATCGTGCACTTCATCAGATAGGCCAGAAAACCGTGCAGCTGAGTTCCGCTGTGATTCGGACCTGTCAGGCATCCGCCCCGGAAGGTCGCAGTCTTCATGCCGAAGTAGTGCCCGTATTCCTGAACCAGAACATCGGCAGCAACCTTTGATGCGCCGAACAAGCTGTGTTTGCAGTGGTCGATCGACATGTCTTCACGGATGCCGTCGTTGTAAGTGTGCGAAGGATCAATCTCCCAGCGGAGTTCCTGTTCGATTAGCGGAAGACGGTTGGGGGTGTCGCCGTAGACTTTATTGGTTGACGTAAAAATGAACACCGCGTCTTCGGCATGTTCGCGAGTTGCCTGAAGCAGATTGAGCGTACCGTTGGCGTTGATGGTGAAGTCTTTGATTGGATCGCTTGCAGCCCAGTCGTGTGACGGTTGAGCTGCAGTGTGGACGATCAGTTTGATATCGCTGCCGTATTCCGCGAACAAGTTGCTCATCAGCGTCGTGTTACGGATATCTGCATCGACGTGCTGATATTTGTCTCCAAGCTCACCCTGCAGCTGGCTTCGCTGCCATTTCGTCGATGCTTCTTCACCGAAGAATTCTTTTCGCATGTCGTTGTCGATACCGACAACGGTCAACCCTTGACTGGCAAAATGGCGGCTCGTTTCGGAGCCGATCAATCCGGCTGATCCGGTAACAATAGCGATACTCATGCGTTCTAACGGTCCAGAAAATCAGGGGTGAGAGAGAAAGTCGTTCGACCAGTCAGAAAAAGTGTCGCCACAACTTTATATGACTTAACGAATTTTCACAGTCAAAGATCGAATGAAAAAAGGTAGAGAATTATTCTAGTTGGGGCGGCATTAGGAGTCAACATCCGCCGATATGACCCGAATATCCGGAGTCAACATTGAAGCAGGGGGCGAATGCCACTCGTAGCCGGACTCGAGCGGAGTGCGGGGCGGATGATGGAGAGTTGACGCTGCTCGATTATAGCGCCAAGCTACTGCACCGAAAACCTGTGTGCCGTTCGCTGATGAAAGGTCTCGCCGGGATTTAACAGGGTCGATTTGAATCCGGGCTGGTTGGGTGCGTCGGGGTAATGCTGGGTCTCAAGACAGAATGCCCCGCGATGAGGGAATCCTCCGCTGCCCGGCTGACCGTCGAGAAAGTTCCCGCTGTAGAACTGTAGTCCGGGCTGAGTCGTGTGTATTTCCATGACACGGCCGCTGATCGGGTCGGTCACAGTCGCTGCGAGAACAGGGTCTGATACGGCCTTGCCTTCTTCGCCGCTTCGCAAGACGTAGTTGTGATCGTAGCCATTGGGGTCGCCCGGCGTTTCTTCGATCCGCTCGCCGATGGTGTGAAAGTCGGTGAAGTCAAATGCCGTCCCGGCAACTTCTGCGAATTCGCCTGTTGGAATTCCCGTTTCATCAACCGGAAGATACTTGTCGGCTTCGATCTTCAGCTCGTGATCATGATTCGTTCCCGAACCGGCACCCGCCAGATTCCAGTAGCAGTGATTGGTCAGATTGATATGAGTGGCTTCCGTGGTCGTCGCCTTGAAGTCCATCTTCAATTCGTTGTCATTGGTCAGCACGTACTCGGCGACGGCAGTGACTTCGCCCGGATAGCCTTCATCGCCATCGGGGCTGATCAATGTAAAACGAATGCCGACCGAATCCGTGTTAAGTATTTCCTCAGCAGTCCAGATCTGTTTGTCAAACCCTTTGGTACCGCCGTGCAAATGATTGGGTCCGTTGTTGTTGGCAAGGACGTATTGAGTGTTGTCGATTGAAAACTTGCCGCCTGCGATCCGGTTGCAAAACCGACCGACCGAACAACCGAAGTAGGATGTGCAGGCTTCGTAACCCGGCATGCCGTTGCAAGCGAGCGTAATGTTAGCCACATGGCCGTCGCGATCAGGAGTTCTTACCGCTGTCACGGTCGCACCGTAGTTGATCAGTTCGACTTCCATTCCCGTCTCGTTGGTGCAACGAAACGCTGTGACTTCCTGACCGTCAGCGGTCAGTCCGAATTGAGAGCGAGTGACTGCCAGTTCCATTGGATCGACCTGCTGCTCCTGATCTACTTGTTCCTGATCCAGTCGTTCCTGCAGATCAGTATTTTGCTCGGAATCAGCAGTCGTTGAAGCGCCTTCGGCCCGTTGCGGGCGATCGCGGACGGTAATCGTGGCCAGCATTCCGAAACAGAACGCAATGAGTAAAAGACTTGTTTTCACGGTAGTCTCCGGTTTATGGTTTGCCGGGTTGTTGGTCTGTCCAAGTGCAGTACTCCCGAAGCAACGTGTACGTTGTGGGGATGAACTGCGAACCGGCAGTTGGTTGGGGTGTAGGTTGATGAACCGGGTAGACCGCGTTCATCAGGTGTGGAATCTTTGGTCGCTTGTTAGGAAAATGGCGATCAAGTCGTTTGCTGCGGGACGTTTTTCAAACGTCAAAAACAGTTGAAAGTCGCAAGTGTGTTATCAACAAGTATGTTATCAAAAGGTGCAACAGTGTTTGACGGAAGATAAACGACAGTTGAGACAATGTAAATTGTTTTTTTGGAAGGAAACAGGAACTTATTTGCTTCAAATCGGCTGTTGGACAACGGGCTTTGGTCAATGCGGGTGATCTTGAAACGGACAATATTTTCTTGAACTCCGCTATCATCAGACTACGGGTGAACGGCAACCTTTAGTCCGAATTGCGTTTGACCTCGTGCTTTCGCAGAACTACACGAGATTTCGGATTTTTCCTTACCAATGAGGACATTTCAATTCCGAATGGACAGTCATGAAGGACATGGAAACTGCCTTAGTGGGAACCACAACGACCAAATGGACAGCCTGTGAACATCGAAATACTGTCTGAACAAACTCAGCTCATTCGTGGCGCGGCGATCGAAGTGCGAATTCGGATACGCTTTGACAAGCCGACCCGTGTTCGCGGAATTCGCGCCGAATTTTATGGAGCTGAGAAAACGAAGGCTGACTATACGGTGACCACAACGGACTCGAAAGGAAAAACGAGAACCGAAACCCGAACAGCAATTCAACATGTCGATATCGTGTGTGAAAAGTTCTTGTTGCACGGTGAAGAGAGAAAGGGATTTTTTTCCCGGATCGGCGATTCCGTGGCGACCTTGTTTGGCGGCGGGTCGCACGAAGTAATGGGCCCGGGCGGAAAAGAGTTTGTTCCGAGGTTGACCGTTCCGGAAGACGCTCCTCATTCTTTCAAAGGAAAAAAATGCGAAGTGTTCTACCGTCTCAGCGTCGATGTTGATCTTCCAATCAAGATGGACAAGTCGGAATCGAAAGACTTTGACGTCGCCCCGGTTGCGACTGTCAATGATTCCGCGCCGGTCATCAGCGTATTTCCCGACGAGTCAGGCCGTTCAATCTGGGACAAGACTTTTGGCAGGGACGTCAAGCTAAATCTTGCCATTGATCGAGGTACACTTTGCGCCGGCGAAAAAGCGCGTGCGATGCTTACGATCGAATCGCCGGAGCCGTTAAAAATTGATGAGATGGCAATCAGCCTGGTCGGCCTTGAATCAACGGTCGCCGATGGGCACAACGACACGGGTTCGCACATGCATCCTCTGGGGAACATTGATTCACCGCGTTTGATTTCCAGCGACTCAGCGCATGAATTTGATATCGTGATTCCTGAAGTGGCTGGTCCTCATACGGTAGTCGGCACGCATTTTGAAGTGGCCTGGTCAATTGAAGTTCGTTTGAAGATTCCGTGGGCCAAAGATCCGAAGATTCGTGTTCCGGTCAGAATCGTACCGTCGGCGAACTTCGGTAGCGAACCCGGGCCCCAAACCGGGGTGCTCAAAGGATAGCAGTTCAGCCAAGTTGAAACCCGCAGCATGAGCAAGGGACGCGTGGTCAAATAAACCTGCGAACTTGAGCCAGTCAAAAAACCTGGAACCTATCCCCTTGGCGTTCTACTTTCACGTCGTGTCGGCTTGCATGCACTTGTCCTCTGGTTGGCGAATGCCTGAATATCCCCGTGGCAAAATCGCTGGTTCGATCATCAGAACCGGCATGTCAACTCTGCATTTGCCGGTCGATAATTCCAGCCTCTACACTTCGATCCCGGACACTACACTTCGATTCCGGACACTACACTTCGATCCCGGACACTACACTTCCGCGTCATTGCGTTCGATGGTTGCGACGACAGGAGGAACGGGACAGTCGAGTGATTCGGACATGGCGCGGAAGAGTTCGGCTTCTTCCACCGTGACAATCTTGTCGTAGGTGATTGCAATCGCCATCGCGGTCAGCACACGCTTTTTGATTTTGGGTGAAGCAGTGCTAAGTTTCACCAGAGAAACACTCAGTGCACCGAAGTTGAAATCGTCATCAATCCGTTGCATCTGATCGTCCCAGGGTTTTTTGATTGAGTCGATCGCCGCTTTGAACGCACCACGGGCTTCATTCAGATCCGTGTGCCCGACGCGTACCATGATCGCCAGCAACTGGCCGATGTCGTCGCGCAACGGATCGATCGCTTTGTACTTGACCGGCGGCGGGGCAAGTTTGCCGTAGCATCGGTCCAGGTGCACGATCAAATGCTGTCGCAAAAAGAACTCAAACAGATCGACTTTCCTGTCTGCTGAAACCAGACGCCCGACGCTCGCCCGGAAAGTCAGATACTGCCCGGGTGACATGCCGGTCAAAGTTCCCTGAAGGATCTCGAAAACCGGCAGACGGAAACGAGCCTGAAGATCATCGACCAGCGGCATCAACCGAATTGTTTCGTCGATCGTCGCCTGTCCTTCGCCTTCCGCGACGGCATGCAATTGCGCGCGGCGAATTTCGGTTTCCGGGTTGAGTAGCGCCGCAAATACAACGCATCGAGCGCTGAAGACTTCGCGTGACGCGATCGCCAGTTCTTCGGGAATCCGGTCAACGATCAGTTCCGAATATTCGACGTCTGCTTCATCCGGGAGTCCGATGCCGGCAATGAGAATCAGTGGATCGATCGGGAAGCTGTCGCCCATCATGCCGCCGAGCGCTGCTCCAGACGGGCCGGCCATGGCTCCTCCGATTGCGCTGCGGATTCCGACACGCGATTTTTTCTCTCGCTGTCTTTCTTCCTGTTTTTTTCGTGCTTCCTCGCGGCGCAACGCACGCTGTTGCCGTGCATGCGCGTATTCTTGAAAGTCGCCATCAAACCGCGGATCGAGTTTCTTCACCCTGTCCGGCAGCGGCGGATGTGTCGCAAACATCTGAAAAAAGTTTTTCTGAAACATCGACGCGAAAAACATGTGGCTGGTTTCTTCGGCGCGGGGATTCTGAACCTGAGAACCTGCCATTGATGCTCCGATCATTTTCAGAGCGCCGGCGATCCCGTCCGGGTTGCGTGTGAACTGGACCGCCGAAGCATCGGCCAGATATTCACGCTGGCGGGAGACGGAGGCTTTGATCAACCGGGCGAAAAACAGCCCGGCCCAACCGATCACGATCAATCCAAGCGAGATTGCCAGGATCACAGCAATCCCGCCTCCTTTTTTGTTGCCGGATGACTGTGATCGCGAACTTCCGATCGAACGCAGCACAAAATACCCGATCAGAGCGATCAACTGGATACCGTGTAGAACGCCGATCATCCGGATGCTCATCCGCATGTCGCCATTTAGAATGTGGCTGAATTCGTGAGCAACGACGCCCTGTAACTCATCGCGGGACAGCGTTTCGATTGTTCCCCGGTTAACTCCGATGACAGCGTCGTCGATGGTGTATCCGGCTGCGAAAGCGTTGATTCCCGGTTCGTTGTCCAGTACGAAAACGGGTGGCACGGGAGTCCCTGCCGCCAGCGCCATTTCCTCGACCACGTTTAGAATCCGCCGGTCCATTTTGTCCGTCGAATTCGGCGGGACTCGTCGACCGCCCAGCATCGATGCGACACTTTCACCGCCTCCTCGAAGCGAGGCAATCTTGTAAGCGCTTCCTGAGCCGACGAGTGAACTGACGGCCAGTGAAACTCCGGCCAGCATCCCGGGATTGAACAGGTCAGCGGCTTGAATTGAACGGCCGCCTTCTCCTGCTCCCAGGAACCCCAGCACAAACATGGCTAGAAAGTAGATGGCTGCAATCATCGAAATCACAGCGATGATGAAGTAGATAACCAGCCGCCGCGTGTTGCGGCGGGCAAGTTCCTGACTGGCGAAAAAATCCACGAGTTAGTCCCGGTGTTTCCAATGAGCGTTTGCGACGACTAAACGACCACGAATGACACGAATCTGACGAATACGAGAGGATTTCTTTTTCGTCAGGTTCATGTAGTTCGTGGCTGGAGTTCACGTCTCAAAAATTGACCGAGGGTGCTTCGCGTTCGATGTCTTTTTCAATTTCGAGCAATTCGGCATCACCGAATCCGAGCATCCCGGCAAGCATGACGGCAGGAAAAACCTGACGCGAATCATTGTACGTCGTCACGGCGTCGTTGTAGCCCTGTCGTGAAAACGCGACTTTGTTTTCGGTCGACGTCAGTTCCTCCTGCAGCGCGAGCATGTTTTCGTTCGCTTTAAGATCAGGATACGCTTCGGCCACCATTAGAAGTTTGCTGAGCGTTCCGTTGAGTCCTGCTTCGGCGCGGTTCAGGCTCTGCATCGATGCCGGGTCGCCGGGATTGGCCGCAGCGGCCTTTTGCGCTGAGATGGCTGTGTTTCTGGCTTGGATCACGGCGCTGAGTGTTTCCTGTTCGTGCTCCATGTAACCCTTGGCTACGTTGACCAGATTCGGAATCAAATCGTGCCGCCGTTTAAGCTGAACGTCGATTTGCGAAAACGCGTTCTTATAGCGGTTTCGTTGTTTGACCAGACCGTTGTAGATGCCGACGACAAAAACGGTCAGCGCCAGAACCAGGGCGACGGCGATGATAATCGCCCAAAGGGTTGTTGTCATGTTTTCTCTCCACGATTGTTTGGTGTTCCGCCGCTAGATCTGCGGATATGTTTATCTTTTGTGCAATTGAGCTGATTAAAGACATCGGCGGGTATTATGGCGCTATTCGCTGACAAATGCCAATTCTCAGCAAGTTTGAGGCAATTCCGCACAGCCTTTGTAGAAATTCCCGGAAAACGGCGGGCTTCGTTCATTTCGCGGCGACAATGTCCAGTGATGGCGGACCTTGATTCAGCAAGTAAGAATAAGTAAGAAATAGTGTGCGGAGGCAAATCGGGTTCTCAGAACTCTCGAAATTGACGGAACCGGCGCGGGCGGATTGTGTTTATTCTCCCGTACCATTCAACAGGCTCAGAGCAAAGTGTTGCTTTGAGGCCTTTCGTTGCGTTCAGAGGTTTATTTCGATTGGTCGAGGGATTGCGCTGATGTCTGCCGCTTTACCTCCTATGAGGCAGGAGCACAACGAACCAATACGGTTTGTACCAATACGGCTTTCGAATTGAATTTCTGAGGCCGAACAAAATAGACAACGAGAAGATAAACGGAACTGGATCGCCGGATTGACGGGCGATGGACAAACGAGAATACAGGGCGCAGCATTGTATCGACAGCTTCAAATGAAACCCAAATGGCATCCGATGATGTCGCCGCGATCGGTCATCTTCGGGACGCTTATCAGAAACTGAAGGTCGAACCCGGTAAGATCATCGTCGGCCAGGATGACGTGATCGAACGTCTGGCGATCTGCTTGTTTGCAAGGGGCCACGCGTTGTTGATGGGTGTGCCCGGTTTGGCGAAGACGCTGTTGATCAGTCGTGTTGCAGAAGCGATGACTCTGGATTTCTCACGTATCCAGTTCACACCCGATCTAGGGAACGTATCCGTTGCCCGAAGCTCAACTCGATCGCTTCATGTTCCTGATCGAAGTGGATTACCCGTCGCGTGATGAAGAGATTCAAATCGCGCGGACGACAACCGGAGCCGGATTTCCGCGGCTTGACAAAATTATCTCGGGTGAGGTGCGAAGAGCCGGGCCGCGTTGCATGGCAGTTATATGGTGCGTTTGGAAGACGTTCTGGAAGTTGCCGAGCCTGTTCTGACGCATCGCGTTCTGACGACTTTTGCAGCGGAGTCGGAAGGTGAAACGAGCCGGACGATCGTCAGGCGGCTGATTTGACTAAAGAGGGATAAGAACAGGTTGTCAATTGCCAAGTTTCTGTAACCTCAATCCCGCAACCCGAGTTTCCCGGACACTGAATGTCAAAGACCCGCGACTTTCCAGATACCAAGGTGCTTGCCCGACTGGCCGGATTGCCATTGGATGCACGGATGCCGATGCTCGGAAATGTTTCCGGTCGATATCGAAGCCCGCATCGTGGATCGAGTCTGGAATTCGGGAGTATCGCAAGTATGTGCCCGGAGACGACACGCGGCGGCTTGACTGGCGCGAGTATGCACGCAGCGACCGCTTCTATATTAAAGAGTTTGAAGCGGACACGAATCTACGGCTCTGTCTGATTGTCGATACCAGCGGTTCGATGAACTACAGTGCGGATAAGAAAAACACAAAGCTGGATTTCGCGAGGAAGCTAGCCGGTAACCTGGCCTATCTGGCTGCAAATCAGGGAGATGCGGTCGGGCTGTATTGCGCCGGTAGGAAATTCAACCGGGAGATTCCGCCAAAGCGGAACGCGCGGCATCTGCGTGTGGTTCTGGACGAGATTGGCGCGATGACGGCGGAGGGAGAAACAGGACTGCCCGGGGCAATGCATGAGGCCGCCGAGCGGATTCCCAGTCGAGCATTGATCGTAGTCATCTCGGATCTGTTCATGCAACCTGAGGAGCTGGCATCCTGTTTTCAACATCTCCGGTTCCGGAAGCACGATGTCGCGGTTTTCCAGTTGCTGGAGGAACATGAAATCAAATTCGATTTTGACCGGCCGATGCGGTTCGTCGATCTCGAAGGTGGGGCTGCAGTTCTTGCTGACCCCGGTATGATTGCCGGCCAGTACCGCGCGGCAGTGAAGGAGTATGTTGCCGGATTGAAAACGGCGGTTCGGGACGCGAACATCGATTTTCACCGGGTGAGTATTGAAGAGGATCCCGGCGACGTGTTAGCGAATTTTCTGCTCGCACGGGCGCCGAAGAGGAAATAATGCGAAGAGTAAAGGCCACTACGAGGAGGCCGATGCCACAGTCACACTGCAACTGGTGAAATGAACTTCATACTAAACTTGTTTTCCGCATTTGCACCCTTCTTCATCAATCGATGGGTTTTGTTTGCGCTGCCGTTGATTCTATTGCCGATCCTGATCCACTTGATCAATCAGCGCAGGCACCGGACGGTGGACGGTGGACGGTGGACTGGGGCGCCATGATGTTCCTTTCTTTCTGCAAAGAAGATGAACAAGGGGATGGCGAGGCTGAGGCAGATTCTGATCATGGCCGCGCGCATGCTGGTCGTGGCCGCGTTGTTGTTCGCGGTCGGTCGATCGCTGGCTTCGGGCTGGATCGGTTCACTCGCCGGTGGACGACCCGAGTCCGTGATTGTTCTGCTGGATCGTTCGTCAAGCATGCAGGTTCAGCGGTTTGGAACTGAGCGAACGAAGGTTTCGGCCGGCCTGGAAAAAATTGCTGACATGCTCACGACGATCGGGCACAAAGGCGAGATAATATTGATCGACAGCAACACGATGAAACCCCGGTCGCTACCTTCACCGGATGCGCTGGAGGACTTGCCGGATGCGGATGCGAGTTCGGCCGCGTGTGACATTCCAGGGATGGTTGAGACGGCTTACCCGTACATTTCAAACAACAAGTCCGGACGCACCGATGTCTGGCTGTGCAGTGACTCCCAGACCGAGGACCGGGATCCGGAAAGCAGTCGCTGGTCGATCCTGCGTGACTCGTTTTCGCGGCTGGAGGGAGTCCGGTTTCAAGTATTGAATTATGCTGATACGGCAAAAGATAATTTTGCGGTTCGCGTGGAGAACGTAATCCGTGGAGAGTCGCAGGGGGACGCATTTATACTCGTTGACATCACGGTGAATCGACCGCCCGGCGATCAGGAAGACGAGCTGGAATTGAAAATAGCGGTCAATGGCGGACCGCCAGCAATCGTGAAGGTCGATCAGGGGGAATCGAAACTGCTGGGTCATAAGATCGCGGTTGATCAGGGGGCGAAGTCAGGCTGGGGCCGTGTCGAACTTCCTGCTGATTCAAATCCGGGCGACAATACGTTTTATTTCGCATACGCCCGGCGGCCGGTTCAGAAAACGGTGATCGTGACGGACGATCGCGCATCGATCCGCGCACTGGAACTGGCGGCCGGAATTGCGCTTGATCGGGCGACCAGGACGGAAGCCGAGGTTTTTGACACCGGGCAGATCCAGGAAATTGACTGGAAAAATACGGCCTGCATTGTCTGCACGCAGCATTGCCTGATGATTTCGTGGCAACGCAGCTGAACAACTTTGTAGCTCAGGGACGTCCGGTTATTTTTCTGCCTCCATCACAGTCGGAGATTAGTGATGCAAGTTTTGCCGGCGTCAAATGGAAGTCGTGGCAGCTGGCTGAATGACATTGCTACCGTTTCGCGCGGCGGGATGGTGGAATCGGATAAATTGACGGAATTGATCGCCGCATTATCGGAAATTCCGCAACCGGAGCCTCAAGTTCGCCGTCTGCGTTTGTGGTGTCACTGGATTTGGGCCACAATATTTGTGTCGCTTCTGGGATTGTTCTGGATCGGAAGAAAAATGGTCGGCGTGATTTGAGTGCCGGATTCAGAACAGACAAGACAATTAAGAACTACCAGCCAATCGTTCCTCCCAAGGAATCTGAAATGAGTAGCAGCAACAATCATTCCCGTCTGAAACTGCCGGACAGGATGGAGAACAAACTTAAGGACTTTCAACGCAAAGTCCGGATCGTCAAACTTGCCGAAGGACTGCTGGCAGCCGCGTTCGGTTTGCTCGTTTCCTATCTGCTGGTATTCGCGCTTGACCGGGTGTTTGACACTCCGGGCTGGGGCGCGGACGCTAATTCTGGTTGTCGGATCGCTCGGTGCCGCCGTCTGGCTGCCGATGATGGTCCACAAATGGATCTGGCGCAGCCGCCGCCTGGAGCAGGTCGCACGGCTGTTGCGTTACCGGTTCCCGCGATTGAGTGATCATCTGCTTGGTATTATCGAACTCGTTAATAATGTTCACGAGACCGGGCATTCTGAAACGCTATGTCAGGCCGCTCTTGAGCAAGTCGATCACGAAACCAAGGACAGAGATTTCACAGGTGCCGTACCTCATCCGAAACATCTGAGGTGGGGAATGATCGCCGGTGTTGCAGCTGCTTTGGCAGTTGTCGCGATGCTGGTTGTTCCGGCGGCCGGTGGAAATGCGCTCTGGCGATGGGCGATGCCGTGGAAAAATACACCGCGTTATACATTCGCACAATTGAATGAACTCCCGTCTGAAATGATCGTCCCGGTTGGCGAGCGTTCGGCTTTAATTGCGACCCTCAGTGAATCAACACGCTGGTCGCCGGAAACGGGAACGGTCAAGATGCGCGGGATGGACCGCATCGAAGCAGGAATCAATGAAAACAGTTACGACTTTGTGTTACCACCGTTGAAAGAAGTTTCGAGTGTCAATCTTTCGATCGGAGACGCCCGGCATGAAATCAAGGTACAACCGGAATCACGTCCGGAACTGAAGCAGCTGCTTGCCGAGATCCAGTTGCCGGATTATCTCCAGCGGCCTGATCGTCAGAGCCGTGACGTCCGCGGTGGAGCGATTTCGCTGGTCAAGGGTTCACTCGTTCAATTCAATATGGTTGCAACCAGGGCACTGGCGCACGCATCTCTGAATGATGCGGATATTTCGGTCAAAGGCGACACGGTTTCGACACCGATGTTGCGGACGCTAGCCAATGACGATTCGACGAATGTCATCGGACCGGACGGCATTGAGTTCAAGTGGACCGATGAACTTGGTCTAACTCCCGGGAATCCGCTGCATCTGAAAATCAATGTGGTTGAGGACGAGCAGCCATCATTGTTCTGCCGGAACATGTCGGACAAACGTGTTGTGATGGCGAAGGACACACTCACTTTTGAGTTTTCCGGTGAAGACGATTTTGGAGTCAAGACAGTCGGAATGGAATGGAGCGGCATTTCTTCGAAAGAAAATCCTGAACCCGTCAGCGGCGAGAAAATTGTCGCGGCTGGAAATCCGGAAGCGGCCGACCTGGAAGGCGTGCAACGTTCTCTCCTGGGCGGCAGAATATCGAGCCGCAGGTAATCCGTCTGAAACTGTTTGTGATCGATTACAAGCCGGAACGCGAGCGTATCTACTCACCGACCTACACGCTGTTTGTGCTGTCGGAAGAGGAGCATGCTATCTGGTTGACGCGTCAATTGGATACGTGGTTCAAGCATGCACTTGAAACCTACGATAAGGAACAGAACCTTTACGCCCGAAACCGCATGTTGCGTGATCTTCCTCCGGAAGAACTCGACAAAGAATCGGTTCGGCGTCAAATCAAAAACCAGGCGGCGTCTGAAAAAACTCAGGAACGCCGGCTGAGCAAACTGTCAGATATTGGCGAGGAAATACTCAAAGAAGCAGCTCGGAACGATCAGTTCAATGTTGCGACTTTGGAAACTGCTGCCGAAATGATGGGCAAGCTGAAGGACATTTCTGATAACCGGATGCCGTCTGTGGAGGATCTGCTTAAAGCAGCAGCGGATGCCAAAGCCAGCGATGGTGGCGAGCCGAAGGGCGAACCGAAAGCTGGTGAAGAAGCCGAACCATCTGATGGTTCGGGCGAATCCCAGCCGGCCGAAGAATCCGACCCGAAAGAATCGAAGCCATCCAGCGGCGATTCGGAAAAATCGGAAACAGTTCCTAACGTCACCGAAGACAAAAGCAACGGTGGCGGTGCAGGTGACAAAAAGAAAGAGGGCGAAGAAGACGAAGAGGAGAAGCCCCAAGTCCCTTCCATCACCGACAAGGAATCGACGATGATGGACGAGGAAGAAAAGAAAGAGGGCGAGGAACAGGAAGCGGGTGGAAAATCGACTCCAAAGTTCACGCTGCCTTCGACGATATTGTCGGGTGGACCCAAGCCTGAACCTGGAGAAACATGACCGAATGGTGGAGCTAGCCCGGCGGGCGAGCAAATGAAGCAGGCGGTCGAAGAGCAGGAAGCACTCCTTGCAGAATTCGCAGAAGTTGCCGAAGAGATGCGAAAGATTCTTACCAATCTTGAAGGCAGCACGTTTGTGAAACGGCTCAAGGCGATGTCGCGAAAACAGATCCAACTGGCCAACGACATTAATCTGTTTACGCTGGACGAGTTCGGCGAGAAACAGAATGAGGTTGGCGATGCGGTGAAAAAGCAGGTTGAACTGCTCGACAAACGTCAGCAGGACGACAGCCGCACGGTCAGCTATATCCTTGAAGATCTCGATGCTTTCGTTGAAAGGACTCAAGCAGGAAAGTACAAAACCGTGCTTGATGAAATGAAAGACGATTCGGTTGTAAAACAATTCGGAGCGATTTCCGAAGCGTTCAGTAACAACCGGACTGGTAGTTCGATCGCTCATGCCGAATTGATGGCCGACACGCTCGACCGCTGGGCCGAGCAGCTAGTAGGCCCCGGCTGGCAGGGCGGCTCGTGACCGGGCGGAAAAGGTGGCGTGCGCCTGATGTACTGAGCCGAACTTCAGGACGAATGAAGGCTCAGGATGCCTTGTTGGCAATGTTTAAAACCTTGGCCGTCTGATCGGCCATTTGTATCCGGGAGGTAAGTTGCCATGCGCGAAAGCATGTCGGCGAAACAGCTCCTCCGAGAATGCGGGACACAGGCGAAGTCTCAAAGCCGTGGTAGTCCTGCTAGATAGAGTCTGCATATGGTTACTTTTAGAAACCGACGAACTCCTTCGGGAAATTGCGCCCTCACCCCCGTTAACACTGAGACCGTCTGGGGTTGGAAGCCCGGAATAGGGGATGATTCGAAACGATTGAGCGCATTAGCCAGTGGCAATCAATCGAAACAGTCTTTCACTGTGGTAGTCGTTCGAGCGATCAGCTATCGAACGATGTTTCGAAGGAACAGCGGACCGCTGTTAGGAGTAAGAACGCCGGAGCCTAAGTGCAGATGTTTGAGTGTCAACAAGGGAACCAGGGAAGCTCATTCGATGAGGGTGATCTCGCAACCTACTCAACTTCGGTTGACGCAGGTCTCACTGATGAGGCGAATGAGTGGCGGAGTCGCCGTAGTAGTCTGCGATTGGGAAAGCCAATTACATGGCAAAGGGCGACAGGAAGTGCTGTGTCGGATCGTGGAAGGGTTCGTATTTCGAGAGGGTTCTCGATGAACGTGAAAGTGGTCCAACGAAGATTGTGGGAACAGTCCAGACAACATCGGGAAAATCGCGAGTCGAGCTTGCCGTTATTCCCCGCCGATCCTTGCGACGGTCGGGTACGCAACTTGATGGACTTGATGCACCAACCGCAATGGATTGCGGCGGCGTGCGACCGTGTGCTGAGCCGTTCCCGAGGAAAAGCTGGAGGCATTGATCGGGTTACCGCGTCGGAATTTCGACAAAACTGCCGAGCGGAACTTGAGAAATTACGCCTCGAACTGAAACGCGGAAACTACTTTCCCAAACCGTTGCGTCGCACAATGATTCCAAAGCCCAACGGAAAACTCCGTAAGCCGGGAATTCCTTGTATTCGTGACAAGATTGTTCAAGAAGCCATTCGCATGGCACTCGAGCCAATCTTTGAGATTGAGTTCCACGACAGTTCCTCTGGGTTCCGTCCCAATCGAAGTACCCATCATGCGGTGCTTCGTTGTCAACAAATGTTGCAAAAGCGTTTCACCTGGGTCATCGAAGGTGATGTCAAATCCTGCTTTGACGAGATTTCTCACAAAGCTATTCTTCGATGCCTGCGAAAGAAGATTCAGGATAAGCCCTTTCTGTCGTTGATTACCAAACTGCTAAAGTCTGGTGTCTCAATCGATGGCAAGGTTCATCCAACTGAGAAAGGTGTTCCGCAAGGTGGCGTAGCATCTCCGCTCCTATCCAACGTGGTCCTCAACAAGCTGGACTGGTTCCTGCATGCCCGAGGACGACATGGCTTGGCATCGGGCTACGCTCACAAAGCGGGCCGCCCGAACGTTCGGTTTGTACGCTACGCTGACGATTGGTGTGTGTTTCTCACGCGCTCATCAAAGCAACGGGCATTAAGATTACGAGATCAACTTCGAGAGTTTCTGGCTTCGCAATGCGGCGTCGAGCTCTCGGGTGAGAAAACTCGTGTCACTCACGTTCGTGACGGTTTTGACTTTCTCGGGTTTCATCTTCGTTATGGAATTGGAAGTCGGGGACTGCCAGTCCCCAAAATTCGGGTTCCACGAAATGCAATCACCCAAGGTGTGCAACGCCTCAACGAGGCAATGCGCTGGCAACCAACCCAACAAAGCGGTGCGGCAAGGCTGGTTCGAGGATCGGCAGTCGTAACTGGGTGGGCCAACTACTATCGGATCGCACACGACTTCTCGCGTGCGGCCAACACGTTGGACTACCATGCTTATTGGCCGGATGGAATGTGTCAACGACATTGAGACAACTTTTTTTACATTTAGTTCTCACTCATTGCATCGTTGAAATTTTGTTCAGTTGCACTCGGGATTTTTTTTGGCATGACTCGGGTGTTCAAAGGTATTGTTGTCGGTAGCATACTTTTGTCCGGTGAAACAGAAGCTGGCTCTGCGGGGACGCAACCAGTTGAGGGATAGCCGGATCGAGGGTGCGTCAAAGACGCGTCGATTGGAGCTCCCGAGCAATTTGCTTCGGGAGCTTCATTCTTTTGTTCGGCAGCTCGCGGGGGCCGGTTGATCCAAACTGCATTGGGGACTTTTGCTGGAACTGGCATGCCTTTAACGAAACGCTCAGGATGCAACAGCCACGCCTTCTCCAACGTTTGCGAGCGTGCTTCGATAATCTCAGGGGCCAGGCCGTAGTGCAACGAACTGGGCGTCAACAAGCCAATCCCGCTGTGGTAATGCTCCTCGTTGTACCAACGGAAAAACGTTCGGCAGAAAGCCAAGGCATCCTCGTAGCAGCCGAATCGCTTTGGAAAGTCGGGACGATACTTCAGCGTTTTGTATTGGCTTTCAGAAAATGGATTGTCGTTGGAGACGTGCGGTCGGCTGTGCGACTTCGTTACTCCTAACGACGCCAACAGTTGAGCTACCGAATGCGATGTCATCGATGGGCCACGATCACTGTGGATGATTAGCTGATCCTTTTTAACTGGCTGTTTTTCGATGGTTTCCCCAATGAGTTGCTTGGCCAAATCAGCACTCTCGCGATGGGCAAGCATCCAGCCGACGGTGCAGCGACTGTAGATGTCGATGATCGTGTAAAGGTAGTAGTAAGTCCATTTCTCGGGGCCTTTGAGTTTGGTGATGTCCCACGACCAGACCTCGTTGGGGCCACTGGCCAGGAGTTCCGGCTTTCGGTACTGAGGATGCCTGAGCTGATTGCGACGCTCACGCACGTTTTCGTTTTCATCGAGAATGCGATACATCGTTCTGACACTGCAAAGATATTGGTTTTCGTCGAGTAGTTTGGCGTAAACTTGCCGAGGTGACTGGTCAGCAAAACGTTCGCTGTTGAGCTGGTTTAGTACCGCTTGTCGCTCAGCCTTGGCCAGCGCCCGGTGCGGTGTTGGCCGCGGGTTAGCTGTTTGCCAAGATTGACGGCGACGGTAAAAAGTGGCCCGCGAGACGTTGAGGCTGCGACAGGCAGCCGCAACGCCGACGCGTTTGCTGAGACTGACGGCAGCTGCTAATCGTCCTTCTCGGGTGATTTTGTCTGCATCAACTCCGAGACTTTTTTTTGAACATCGATGATCAATTCGGCTTGCCGTAGTTTCTCGGACAAACGATCATTCTCACGTTTCAAACGAACAATCTCCTGAGACAGAGATTCCTTTTGCGTTGACTTTTTCGTTGGTGACAAAGATGACTCCTGAAGTTGACGACGCCACTGCCCAACAGTGGATGAATACAAGCCTTCGCGACGCAGCAGCGCTCCGAGCTCACCACGTTGGCTGCACTGATCTGCCTCCATCACAATTCGCTGTTTATATTCAGTGGTGAAGCGACGACGAGCCGCTTTCTCAACGACTTCAGGATTTTCTGAAACTTTTTTTCCGGTTGGTTCTGTCATAGAAACTCTCCGTGCCCTCAACTTTGAAAAAACTCAAAGTTGTCTCACGCATGTTGGCACAGAGGGCTGCCGCAACTGCGGCTCAAAGGTCACTTCCGACACATCCGAGACGGATCATGTCAAACCTGTTAGCAGTTTCGCCAGCTACACGCAGGCGACTCATTTGCTTAACCTTCAGACTCTGTGTCTGAGGTGCCACAAGGAGAAACACGCGATGTAGCCATCGAGGCATTCTGGAAAGCCGGATGCCTGGAAACCTTGCACGTCCGGTTTGGGGTTGGGGCCCGGGTGAGATTCCCGGGCCTACACCACTGTTCGCAGGCAGTTTGGCTGGCGGCGAGCGAAACGCGGGTTTCATGACGTTGGTGAGCAGTGCTCATCGGAACGATCTGGATGTGTGGGCTTACGTGAATGATGTACTCCAGCGGTTGCTTGCTGGCGAGACGAATTATGAGCCGCTACTGCCTTGGAACTGGGCAGCGGCTCATCCGGAGTCAGTCCGAAAGTACCGTCAGAAGGAACGCAGCGACCGTGAGATCCGCAAGCGTGAAAAACGAGCCAAACGCCGCGCCGAGAAGCAGCGGCAGGCCAGACTCCAGCAGCGCTAAAGCCGCTGCTGGCGGCTTCGTCAAGACGCAACCGAAAACCGTGCTCAGAGACGCTTACGGCTCTTCTGTATCTTCCGTTGCCGGATTTCGACGTCCCGATTGATCCGGGTCCGCTGTCTTTCCAACATCACTCCGATACGGTTTGCCCGATTCATAGAGTGCCAGGCGTTTGCCACAAACGTCCTGCTTTCCGGCCGGGGCAAGTTCCATTGCTTTTGCGGCGTTCTTTCCTGCTTCATCGAATTCGCCTTTTTCGGCCTGAGCCGCAGCCAGCGTGTCGACGACAGTCCAGTCTTTCCAGCCTGTCAGTTCACATGCCTTCGTAGCCAACTCAACCGCCGATTCACCGTCTCGATAATTGTCTTCCGGACAGACCGAGCGAAACCATGCCGTCGCATTCAAAGGTTCGGCAAGTCCCGCACCCGTTTCGACAGCAAGCTTGAAATCTTCGTCCGCTTTTTCGTAATCTCCCGAGTTGAAATACGCGGTGCCTCGATTGGAGTGCGTGATCGGCGACTGGCTGACCAGCTCTAAAGAACGCGAATAATCGTCGATTGCCCGAACGAAGTCCTCTTTGGCTGAATAGCAGACGCCCCGGTTGTTGTAGGTCACAGGCAGTCGCGGCGCGAACCGGACCGATTGATCGTAGTCCGCCAGCGCATCGTCGTAATCTCCCTGCTTGTAAAGGATCCATCCCCGCGCGTTGAGCGCCATTGCATTACGAGGTTGAACTTCGACTGCTTCGTTGACGAATTTCAAAGCGTTGTCCAAATCGTTGCGGCCGAGATAAACGTTGCTCTTGCCGACAAACGCATCAGCCATCCGTTTGTCCAGTTGGATTGACTGGTCGTAGTCCTCCAACGCGCCCGCTTCGTCGCCCATGCTGTGTTTGGCACTCCCCCGATTGATGTAGTACCATGCATTTTTCGGATGAAGCTCGATCGCTTTGTCGTAGGAAGCGATGGCGTCTTCAAAACGATTCATCGAGTAGTAAACCGTGCCAAGGTTGAAATGCGAATGCGAGTGTTTCGGGTCCAGCTGCAAAGCATACAGAATATCTTTGAGCGCCAGTTGATACTGACCCTGGTCCTTCAACACGACGCCGCGATTGTTCCAGGTTCTGGCATTTAGCTTGTTGATTTGGAGTGAGCGGTTCAAATCTGTGAACGCGCGAGGCAGTTGATCCATTTCTCGATAGATCATTCCGCGAGTCGCATAGGCTTCCCAGTCGTTATCGTTGTCATCGATCCGCTCGTCATACTGATCTTTGGCCATGTCCAGATTCATCACCAACCGCAACTCCAGCCAGCCGCGAACGTCATTGAGCGCGCACCATTTGCCATTGATCGCAATCACTGTGTGAATGCTGCCGGCAACAACGCGATCGACCCTTTCTTTGACAATTTTTGTGTCAGTGCTGGCCATCACGACGACGCGGTCCCCAACCTCCTGGGCTTCACAGACGCTGGACGAAACCCCGGCAAATGTAATCAGCAATGTGAGCAGGGCCGCGAGCATTACAGTTAGACGACTCCCCGGCAAGCTAACTCGTGAGCAATGAAAGGAAAGCGTGGACATATCGGACCTTCAGCAGAATGTGTTTTATTCGAATCAGAGTACGGGCGGCCCAGATGGATTCCGCCGGAAATGTCAGCAGATAATCGTCGCGCGGTGCATGTGTAATTTTGAACCTGACATCATACCAGTCCGAGTCCCGGATTCCAGAGCGGAAATCCGGGCGGCCTGTCGTCGTCATCGAGGCGATCATTGGAAACGGATTGCGGACGGTTACTTGCCAACGCAGAACTGGCTGAAGATCCGGTCAAGAATATCGTCCGTATAAACTGTGCCGATTACGCAACCCAGTGCATCCAGCGAACGGCGGATTTCCGAAGCGACGACCTCCAATCCGATTCCCGACTCGGCCGCGTCGCGGGCTGAGCGGACAGCGCCGAATGATTCATTCAACGAATCGATTGCGCGCACGGCGGTCGAGGCGACAATTCCTGACCCTGCGCCGGTTATCCGGTGCTGTAATTGTTCTGCGATTGCCGAACGCAATGGTGACAAGCCTGAGCCGGTATGGCTGCTGGTTTTGATCGCTCGGTCAATGAAAATTTCCGAGCTGGTTGCCGGGGCTTGCGTAAGATCACATTTTGTCGTCACGTCGACCCGACCTTCCCCGGTTGTTTCGGTGTCGATTCCACAACTCTGATAAAACCGTTTGAATTCCTCCTCGCCCGTTCCGTCTGGAAGGCAAACGACCAGCACATCGGCGCGGCAAAGTAACTCGCCTGACATCGCTTGCGCTTGATCTGGAATCGAGTCGATCGCCTCACCTGCACCCTCGGCAGTGCGTTCTCCGAATTCGCCTTCAAGCCCGGCCGTGTCTACTAGTTCGATCATCACTTCCCTGCAGCGGATATGCGCCGTAACGAAATCCCGGGTCGTACCCGAAACATCGGCGACGATGGCAGCTCCGGTACCGACCAGAGCATTGAACAGACTGCTCTTGCCGGCGTTCGGCGGACCGACCAGAACAACCTGCGGCAGATGCAGCTGATTGTCCCGCGAGCCGATTTGATCGATCAGCTGCTGAAGTTTTTCACCGGCTCGATCCAGTCCGTTACGAATCTCGGAATCGGAAATAAACTCGATGTCCTCTTCAACAAAATCGAGTCCGGCTTCGAGTTCGGCCAGGATGTTGATCAGTGTCGTCCGAATTTCATCCAGAGGGCGCGACATGCCTCCAGCCAGCTGCCGAAGCGCATCCGACAACTGTTCGCTTCCGCTGGAATCGATCACGCCCAGCACCGCCTCGGCCTGAGTCAAATCGATCCGCCCGGAAAGGAACGCGCGCAGCGTAAACTCGCCCGGTTCCGCCATCCTTGCGCCGTTGCGACAGAAAAGTCCCAGCGCGTTTTGCAACAGCGGTGGACTGCCGATCGTATGAAACTCGACCGTCGGCTGGCGTGTGTAGCTGCGCCGCGTCGGCCAGACAAGCAACTGACCGGGCATCAACGCGCCGGCGATTTCGATACCTGCCTTTACCGTTGTCGTCGAAGTCAATCCACAGAGCGAAAACTGGCAAACGGCCGAATCGTCGAGTTGAACGACACGGTCACAAACCTCCAGCGCATCAGGACCGCTGATCCTGATAATCCCGCGCCGGGCTCCGGCGGGCGCGGAAGCAATCGCCGCGATTGTGTCGTCGATTTCCCAGTTGGACATTTATTGCTGTTCGTCAGGACGGGATTCGGACTACTGCGCGTAGATAACACAGTCAGGGCACGCATTCACGAAATCTTCCATGCCGTCTTCGGTAACTTTTGTCTGCATAAGCACAACGGTGGTCAGGTTTGCACTATCGGAAAATTGCATTAGCTGCCGGTCAGGTAACGATCGTAGTTGCGAAATCGCCTCGGCGGAGAAATCCAGGCCGCGAATGTCCAGAGACATGAGATGTTGCTGCTTACAACTTCCGGTTATATCAGAATCGTCAAGATCACATTCTGCAACGGGCAAATGCGACAGATTCTTCATCGTACCCACGCCGCGAACGCGGGTCGGAGTAACCCGTGTTCCGGACAGATAAAGATCTTCCAATTTCGCGGGTCCGCGCCAGACCGAGGTCCAGAAGTTTCGCGGTTCCGTCGGTGGCAAGCATGATGTTCGTCGGCTTGATATCGCGATGAACGATGCCCGACTGGTGTGCTTGTTCCAGGCCGGAGCTTATTTGCGAGATGATGTTAACGGCGTCGCCGACTGGCAACGGTCCTGTGCGTTGAACATGCTCATGGAGGTTTTCACCGTCGACATATTCCATGACCAGAAAAAACGTGCCGTTGGATTCGTGAGCATCGTAAGCTGCGACAACATTCGGGTGGGTCAATCTGGCGGTCGCTTTGATTTCTCTCTGGAAGCGGCGGACTTTTTCCGGTGAGTTGACGGCGAACCGGGGCAGTACCTTCAATGCGACGATACGGTCCATTGAGCGGTGCAATGCCTTGAACACCAGGCCCATTCCTCCGGAGCCGATCGTGTCGAGTCTACGCAGTCGATTAGTCGCGGTAAACGTAAATTCGTTAAACGCACCGTCCTCCCCCGCCGGAACACAATCGAGCAACAACTGATGATGCGTTGAGTTGTCGCGTCTGTTCATTTGGGAAAGCACTGATTGAGAACACAGAGGAAAGCGTAACCCGAACCGAGGCGCGGGCAGGCAGTTGACATTTTGATGCAAAAAAAGTACATCGCTGCGATTATCGCCGCCAACTCGCGATTTGTGAACCGTAATGACAGGGGAACGGAAGAACTCCCGGGGTTGAATCCGGAAATTTCAAAAAAAGTCGGGTCTGGATGTCCGGTCATCGAAAGCCATTCCGCTCTCTCTGTTGACGGCTCGTTCATGTTGCCGTCGTCAATGTTCGCAACGTTCAATGTTCGCAACGTTCAATGTTCGTCGCGTTCAATGTTCGTCGCGTTCAACTTTTCCCATCCCAAGGAGCAGAATGATGAAATTGCGTAATGGAACCCCTGACGCGAGGTCCTCGCGACAGCAGAATTCTCCGAGCCGACAGAAAGCCCGCGCCGAAGCGCGACGAAGCAAGCGGCAAAAACGATCGACCGAAGCCGGGTTCAATAGAAGCATGGCCCTGAACTGTCCCGCAGTTCAGGGCCGCTTTTGTTTTGATATCTTTGAATCTTGGCTGTGCTACATTCAAGACTGTTTGTCAACTCCACGTTTCATGATGAAATCCGAAAACGACACGTGCGCGAAAAAAGTTGCCAATCGATTAGTGAGGGTTTCTCTGACGGGCTGGTTCGGCGCCTGTATTCCTTCGAATGCAGGTCATCGCGGAAATGTTTTTCCGCAAATTTCTTCGCATCGCAACAGTGTGACGCATTGTCCGTGTGAAGTGGACCCCAATATTTGGACCACGTGCGGGCAATTCTTAGATGGAGGGTGTTGGACGTTTTGCTTGGCCTGTCCTGTATACCTCAGCTGGCGTTTGGCGATCAAGAGATTGATGCCGACGCTCATTTGAGTAAAAGCGAAAATAGCTTTTTAGCCCTTTGTGTAAATCGGTTCCTTCCACATATTCCTTGAGATAAACTTCCTCATATTTCACGGTTCTCCAAAGGCGTTCGATCATCACGTTGTCAATCGCGCGACCCTTGCCGTCCATGCTGATGGCAATGTCATTGGACTTCAACAATCCGGTGAACTCTCGACTGGTGAACTGCGAGCCTTGATCGGTGTTGAATATTTCTGGCGCACCTTGATGCAATGCATCCTCCAGCGCGCCCACACAGAAGTCCACATCCATACTGTTGGACAAACGCCAACTGAGCACGTGGCGACTAAACCAGTCCATCACAGCCGCTAAATACATAAAGCCGTTGCGCATCGGAATGTAAGTTATATCTGTACACCAGACTTGATTGGGCCGCACAATGGCCAGACCTCGAAGCAAGTAAGGATAGACTTGATGACCCGAATTCCGCAGGGTAGTGCGTCGCTTTGGTGATATGCCTTCAATGCCCGTTTTTCGCATTAAACGTTGGATTCGCTTGCGATTCACCTGGTAACCTTGGTCTTCTAAAAAGTCCACCATCTGCCTTGAGCCGCGTGCCGGACGCCGAAGGTGTTCTTCATCCATCAGTCGCATGAACTGAAGGTTCTCCTCCGTCTCCGGTTGCGGGGCATAGTAAATGTTACTGCGTTGGACTCCAAGAAGCCGACACTGTTCACGAACGCTCAAATCCAGATTTTCAAAGTCGATCCAACGACGAGCTTCACTTACTGTCTTGGGCCACTTTTTTTTTGCCTCCCTAGAAGAATCTGTGGGTGAATTCCGGTTCAGGCAGATTCCCCAGGTTGTGATATATCGCGGTTTCGTAAGCTTCTTGGGTGCGAAATCCGTAGGATTTTCTGGTGATCAGTTTTAATTTGTTGTTGAATCCCTCGACGACTCCCGACGAAAGACTCCCGCCAGCGCGAAACCAGTTGAGCAATAGCTCCCGTTTGCTGCGGAGCGTCTTGGCCATCGCTTTCATCGGTTCGATCTTGCTTCGCATCGCGCGGGTACACCAAGCATCCAAAAACTTTCCCGCCCAGGCAGGATACGTGTACTTCCAAAATTGTTGAAAGTCTTCTTTCATCAAATGGCTGCGGACGCTTTGCAAATTGTATTGCAGCAACTCCTTCAGCCTCACCGTTTGTTTCTCGCTCATATTGGCGGGTCGTTTCAGTAGCAACCACCGGCAGCCTTTGAGCGCCGGTTCGTAGCCGTCGGCCTTGAGCGGCTGGAAGGGAGCAGTGGTCACGCCGACCAACAGGAACTGCTCAATTGGGCGGGACGAATCAACGACGCCGGCAGTCTGAAAAAGGTCGCGCTGGTTCATTGTGAACTCGATAGCGCGACCGAGATGAAAAGCGAACTGGTGAAATCAGGCATCGATTCGGTGATCATTCCCGCACGGGGCGATTCGATGGAACTGGTTTGACGTGAGGGTATTGCAGGCATTTTCGGCTGCGATGGTCCGATTGTAGCGGTCGAGCAGAAAAACAGAGACGGTTCGCTTGTACTCCCGGCGGACTTCAGTGCATCAGAGCAGGCCGTTGTTGCGATGACGTAAGTGCCGCTGTTTGCCGCCGGACAACAGGAGGACAGCGGGAGGATGTGCCGCGCAAAGTTCTGGCGCGACTAGATGCTGAGATTGCCTCATTCAATGGATATGGGCTTGACCTGGTCGGCTACGGCTACTCTCGCTTTATGGGAAAAAAATGGAACGCCTATCTGCTGTCCAGCGATCGCCGACGTCCGGTCGAAGTCACGGATGAGGGCGGGAAAATCACCTGCCTGATTCTCGGCATCACTGATACGGGACTGGTTTATTTAACTGGTAAGAGCCATGTTCAAATCGACATAGACGGAACCCGGACAGGTGTGCCATTAGTCGCCACGGCAAATCGTCTGCAACGGCCCGAGTTCAGTATCGACTCGTTCAACCAGTTCCAGTTGGCACTACAAGGGCAGAGCGGGCGGCTGTTGAAAATTCGTGCAGAGGGCATATTTCACTTCATGCACTACGAAGCAATCTTGTCCGGCTGGTGGGCGTACAATTCGTCGCTCCGTTTTTCGAAACCGGAAACAATGCCGACCCTGGCTGAAATTGTCGCAACTGTCGACGGTCATCCGCAGTTTGTCTTCCGCCGCAACGCGGAACTGGACAATGCCTATCAGCTGGGCGGCGAGATTCTGAAAGAAAATTCAAACGCGATAGCAGAGACCAGTACGATTTCGAAGTCTTTGCAGAACTCAGCGTTTTGAGCATTTGACGAACGAATCGGTAGTCTTAACCACGGATGGACACGAATCGACACGAATTCCATGCGGACAAGATCCGTGTTCATTTGTGTCCATTGGTGGTTGAATCTGTCTCTGCTCACCGGGTTCTAAAGCAAAACCCTCTTCATACGTTGGAATGGCGAGCGGCAGTCAGTTACGGACTGTTTTCTTAACCACGGATGGACACGAATTGACACGAATTCCATGCGGACAAGATTCGTGTTCATTTGTGTCCATTGGTGGTTGAATCTGTCTCTGCTCACCGGGTTCTAAAGCAAAACCCTCTTCATACGTTGGAATGGCGAGCGGCAGTCAGTTACGGACTGTTTTCTTAACCACGGATGGACACGAATTGACACGAATTCCATGCGGACAAGATTCGTTGTCACTTTGCGCCTGAAACAGTACCACCTGTTTGCGCCCCAAACGGTACCACTTCCTCCTAACTTAACATGGTTTTAAGAATTGGTACTGTTTGCATTACTAGTCTTCGGAAGGTGACCCGGTTTGCGCTTTGGTACTGTTTGAATTTTTCTGGGATTTATCCAAGCGATAGCTTCGCCCGTTCAGCTGAATCACTTCGCTGTCGGCGAGGAATCGGTCTAGGATCGCGGTCGCGCTGGGTACGTCGCCCAGCAACTTGCCCCACTCCTCCAACGGTCGATTGCTCGTCATCATCGTGCTGCGCAGGCCATGTCGCCGCATGATCACTTCGAACAAGTACTCGCCGCTGCGTTTGGGCAACTGCTTCATCCCCATGTCGTCGATGATTAACAGGTCCGGCTTGAGATAGCGATCGAGGATTCGTTCGGTTCCATCCATGGACTCATCGAGCATGAAGTCGCGAACGACATCGAAGATGCTACGGTAGTAGACCGTCATCCCCATGCGGATTAGCGCCACGCCAATTCCCTGGCAGAGATGACTCTTTCCTGTTCCCGGGGGTCCCAGCCACAGCACGTCACGCGCGGCGCGAATGAACTTTCCTGTCGCCATCTCGAAGATCTGACTCTTGTTGACCGACGTGTTGAAGTGGAAGTCAAAGTCCTCAAGCCGACGCAGTTCACGGAAGTTCGCCTTTTTGGTTCGACGCGCGATCTGTCGATCTCCGCGAACGTTGAGTTCATCCTGCAACATTAGCTCAAAGAACTCGCGATGCGTCAGCGCGCTGGATTGGGCTTCATGTAATCGCAGCTCCAACGACTGCGTCATCCCGCTGAGACGAAGCTTTTTGAGTAATGGTAATAGTGGTTCGGTCATGTTAATTTCCTTGAATACTTTGATGTACAAACTCTTCATACTCACTGACCGGTCGGATGATCGGATGTGAGTCCATGAACTCCATGGTTTCTTGACGAACTTCCTTTTTTGATTCAAGGAATTTTTTGACCGCGCGATAGTTCAGCGTGTTGCTTCGCCAAGCTTGATCGCAAGCCTGATCAATCGCGGCGGCTTCGTATTTTTTGCAAAGGCTCAACAGGCCCTGTAGAACGCGGCACGATTCGATGCCGCGATTTGCGACAACTGCTTCGGCCCAACGAGTCGCTGAAGGCCCAATATGTCCTGTTTTTTCAAGGAAATACTCGATTCCTTTCTCGATCGTACTGATCTTACGGGAATGGATATGAGTCTGATGGGTACTGAATTTCCCAGGTTCTTGAACCAAGTGAGTGGCAATCAAATTCATCTGTTGATCCAAGACGCGAAGCATTCTTGAATCCCAACGGACCCAAACATCCATCCCCAAGTACTCAGGCGGAACACTGTAAAAGGACCGCTTCACGGCCACGTGCCCATCACGAGACACTCGTCGTTGACCTTCGTTATCGAAAGGGAATCGCTGCTGAGGCAGCGCGCCGAGAGCTGGTTTTTCAGCGGACTCAAACAGAGCTTTTACCTGCTTCTTGGTGGTCCCATGGATCCGTGTATCGGCAACCTTGGCCTCCCACTGAATCAAGTGTTCGTTTTGTGCCGTCAGCGAATCGAACTCGCGACCTTTCAAAGCATTTTCCTGGACGTAGTCGACACCGCGTTCGACCTTGCCTTTGTGCCGTGGCGTGCGAGGCCGCGTTGGCACAAACGCGCAGCGGTAATGTTCGCAAAAGTCAACGATCTTCGGATTGAGTTCTGGATCGTACCAATCGGCGGTGGTGACGGCGCATTTGGCATTGTCAAAGACAACCGTTTTCGGAACTCCGCCCAACGCCCAAAACGTATTCTCCAAGACGTGAATGAAGTCCTCGGTTGTTTGTCGGAAACAGGATTCAGTGTAGCCCTTGCGTGAATGGCTGAGGACGGCGTGTCACGGCGCGAAAGACGTGAGTACGTTTATGCTTGCCACCGTCGAGTTTAATTCTGGCTCCGGTTCCAAAGTCGACTTGGAGTTCGGCTCCGGGTTCAACTTCGATCCGCCGAAACGGCAATTCTGATTTCTCTCGGAGCTTGGAAACGAATCGGTAGACGGCCCAATACTTGCCGCCAAATTCATGGTCTTGGACAAGATCCTGGTGAATGCGCTTAGCACTCAGACCGTGGTCGAGCATCTCAAGGATCTGGGCTCGAAAGGGCTCACACGTACTCGTTGAGGGCGGCTTTCCAACTGGCGATTCCGTTGCTCGATGGTTGGCAGACCCGGTTTGCGCTGTGGTACTGTTTGGTTGAGACGCATCGGTTTGCGCCAACTCGCCAAACCCGGTTTGCGCCTTGGTACTGTTTGAGTCATGTTCCGCCAAATGACGTCGAACTGCGCCACGCGAGATATCAAGCGTCTTGGCGATACGTCGCTGAGAATACCCTGCATCGCGTAACTGCTTTATTGCCAGTGCTTTATCCATACCTAAATGATTTGCCATCACCAACTCCCGAGCCTGTTTTCAATTTGAAAACAGGCATCCGAAGAGCTGTTCTGGGCTAAATCAACTGGTACTGTTTGAAGCGCAAATCACTGGTACTGTTTGGGCGCAAAGTGACATCTGAAGTGGCACATCATTGCCAGCCGCATCCTACCTGCAAGCGATCGACGATCTTAAACCGGGGCTTGTCTGCCTGAGCGTATCTCACATCCTCGATGCCGGGGATTTCGTGGTCCAGTTTGAGCGAATCGCGCTGAATTGTGCCAGAACAAGATCGCCCTTGTTGCCGGCGGACGAGGATTGACCGACGAACTTCGCAAAAGGACAACGTATTCCGCGTATTGCGATACGAAGCAACATCTCGAATCGTTCATTGCGACGTGGCATTCAAGTGTTCAGGTCAACGTCGAGACGAGTCGCGCATGATCGTTCGACAATCCATGAAAAAAGCCCGCCGGTAAATCCGACGGGCCTTTGATCTCAAACGATTCGTTCAACAGTGAATCTTCATTTCATTCAGAAATCTCGAAGCCAGCAAGATGCTGGTTCGTTTCAGCGGACTCTTTCAGTTTCGCTGCGTAGTCAACATCCTTTTTCACTTTGAAACAAGCAGTCTTGTCGCCTATGTTTGTTTCAATCGAATCTGCGTCAACACCGTCCATCTTAACCAGAGCGCCTCGCACGGAGGCAGCACAATCGCCTCACGCCATGCCCGGAACATTGAGCGAAACGAGAACCATGTCCTCGCTTGCAACTGTGTCAGAATCATTGTCGTTCTGAACCTCGGATGTCGTATTACCGTCGGTGGTATCAGCCTCCTCAGTACCGGGATTGCATCCGGCCAATAGTGCGCTGGACGTCACAAAAAGTGACAGAGCCAGCAGTCTTAAGAACTTGCTCATTTAAATCTCCTGGAAGTTTGAAACAGGGTTGGGTCCGGAGACCCTAACCATCAAATAATAGCCTCGACTAATTCTAGACAGCTTACCGGAAAAAGCGACTCCCGGTTCCGTCAGAAACGTAAGTGATCATACGAAATAGTAATTGATCGTCCCAAAAATCGTAATAACCAAACTCGCTGACCACCCGTTTGTGAAGCAACGATTTCTGATTTTATGACTCGACAGACCTTTATTTGCGTTCCTGTTTGATTGTTATGGCACCTCAAGACTCGTGCACACCGCTGTTTTTTAGAAAACGTTGCAGCCTCGCAAAACTCGAATCTTCTTCTTTAAGGAACTCGGTCATGGTTCAGCTGAATCCGCGAGAATGAGCGGTTCTGGAAATGAACGGTTCACTGCGCGAGACAGGAAGGAAGGCAAACTGATTGAAGGCAAACTAATTCTGCTTTTTGGATCAAAGATTTTTTCATGAGTCGCGTCCCTTGCTTACGCTGTGGAATTCCATTTGCCTGATCTGCTTCGTGGGACAGAATCTTGGAGGCCATGGAATCAAGCTGCCGGTTATTAGTTTGCCTGTCCGGATCCAGTGGAACAGCGCGCCGGAAATGTCATTGGACGGCTAACTGCGATCACGGAGTTTCTTACGACGTTCTTTGTCACGACGTTTTCTGTCAGCGAGCTGCTGGTCGTTGCTCAAGGCTTCGCCGTTGCCAGGACCGCCGGCGAAGGCTGGCGTACCCGAGTCATTTTCGCCTTCGTCGAATTGCGTTTTGTCGAGAACCGGTTTAGGAAGCAGCTTGCGTTCGATGATGCCCCAGAGACTGGAAGTGATAAAGTACAGACACAAACCGGCAGGAACTTTGAAGAACAGAATGCCCATGAACAACATCATGAAGCTCATCATCTTCTGCATCATTTTCTGCTGATCATCCGTTGCCGGCGGAGTGAACATTTTCTGCTGAACAAGAAACAGCACCATGGTGATCAGCGGCAGGATATTCAGGTACGGCCCGAGCCAGCCCGTTTCGCCAGCCAGCCACAACGGCATCCACGACTGCCAATTCATGAACTGGTCAGGCGCAGAAAGGTTGCTGCACCACTGGACGCCGGGAATCAAGGGCTGGTCCCGCAAGGCAATATCGACGGACAGTCCACGATAGAGTCCTAGAAAAATCGGCAGCTGGAAAAACATGATTAGACAACCACTCAACGGATTGTAGTTGTGCTTCTTGAAAAGTTCCCGCTGGGCCTGGGAGCTCTTTTCCATGTCGTCTTTGTGCTTTTCTTTGATCTCTTTCATTTGTGGAGCGAGATGCTGCATCATCTGCGCATTCAACGCCGCCTTGCGCGAAAACGGAACCATCATTAACCGGACCAGAACGGTCAATATGATGATCGGAATCGCATAGCTGATCTTGAAAGTAATCCAGTAGAGTTTGTGCAACAGCCAGCACAATGGTTTGGAAACGAACCCGAACCAGCCAAATGAACGCGTTTCGCTCAGACCGTACTCGTCCAGCAAATCGGGTTGCTTTGGTCCACAGAAAATATCGAAATCCTGTTTGTACGAACCGCCGGCTGGCAGATCGACAACTTTGAACATCTTCGAAGTCACATCGATCACTTTTTGATCTTTGACTTTCTTCGGCACCTTGTTCTGATCCGCCGTGTGCCAGGCCATGGCACTGTATAGATCGATCGTGGCCGGTCCCTGACGGTCACCTTCTGCGGGTTCGCCGCCCGTGGTGTCTCGAGGGATGATTGCGGCATTAAAATACTGAGCGTCAACGCCGATATAGTTCACATCCGTTTCGGTGCCCGATTGCGGAGTAAAAATCCACATGATTTCGGGAAGGGTTTGGAGCGAGTTCTTGATGATCTCGGGCCCGCCGACAAATACGAACGGCTTCCCTTTGCTGGACGCAACGACATCCCGTGCGCCTGCAGCTGACTTGAACAAACTGCCACCACCATGGATCTTGATTTGATACCACCAGCCCTCGATCGGTAGCCCGGTCGGCCCGTCCAGTTGCCAGGCAACCTGGCCGGGTTTGTCAGATTCATTCTTGATCTCGATGTCCAGGCCGATGTGCCATGAACGCGAGTCCTGGTTTTCAACGGTTTCTGGCGAAAGTTGGTTTAACGAATAGCGTTTGATGACTGTCAACCGCCCCGGCAGGCCGAAATCGTCCTGCATTTTTTTATCGACGTCGAGCGTATGGCGGAACTCGAGCACTTGTCGCTCGACCCCATTGACCATGTCAGTGGACTCTTTCGCTTCCCAGTTAGCAGTACGCAGTTTTTCATCCAGTTCCAACCAGTCTTTGCCCAGTGGGGTCTTGTGAGTCCGGAGCGTGAACAAAAACGATTCCTGAAAGTCGAAGCCCGGATCGAAGACGGCCGTTTCCTTGCTCAGGACTTCAATCGGTTTGTCAGTCAAAACAACGGGCAGGTCCAACTGTCTTCCGTCCCGGTAGACCGTGAACTGGACTGTCTGCCCCGGTTTCAATAAAGAGAGTTGTTGGTCCAACTCCGGCCTGCTCATGACCGGATTCGAGCCGACTGCAACAATGACGTCGTCCGCCCGCATTCCAGTCAGGTCGGCAGGCGTTCCGTTTCCAACAACCAGGACACGGCATCCGTCCGGCGTATCCTCGCACTCAAGTGCACCGGCATACCCGCCCTTGTGATCGAGGTCGCGATATTTCAACCGTCCACGATGATTCAACGCGTTTAACTCGACGCGTCGCACAGTCGCGCCTTTTGAATTGAGCGTGACCAGAAACCGGAACCCTGTTGCCGGATCAAGAGAACCGAGCTGGTAGAATTCATCAACTGCCGGCTTTGTGTTTTCTTCTGCGGCATCTTCCTGGCCGCCATCAGCGCCAATACCCGGGGCAACGTCATCGGCTGTATTTTCGCCATCCCCGGAGTCTCCTTCCACGGAGTCGCCGTTCTCCACCAGGCCGCTGTCAGCAGCAATGTCATTTGATTCACCGGTTTCGTTCTGATCCTGATCAGCGTCATCCAGTTGCGCGACTTCATTTCCGTCGTTGGCTGGAGGGGGGTTGAACCGTTTCTGAAGATTCACCGCCAAGAGCATCACCAATGCCCCGAGCAGCAGGAACATCACGGTGCGGTTTGAGTTTTTCACTTAATTAATGTCCTGAATCAGAAAATGCGGCCGCACCAAAATGGAATCTGACAGCCGTGATGAAATGCCCGGGGACATTCTGGTTTGGGACACGTTTGGCATTGGTTGCCGCAGCGACATGCCCCCCGGAATTGTCTCGTGGAAATCCAAGAGAGTATTCTCGGAATATCGGCAAATATTGCCTAGGGGACAATATTCAAATCGGAGTGGATACAAGAGGACACAAACGGACCAGCGGCAAAAACGGATCAGTTTGAAGGGAACTGGATACTCAGCCCGTGACATTCTGACACGCTGAACGAAATCCAGCACCCTGAATGCGAATCGCGGGCCAACCGCTGTTGAAGGATGTGGACTGTGGAGGCAAAACTAGTTTCGGCAATCCAGGTCCATCGTGACGAGGGTTCCGTTTTCGTCCCGAAAATCTCTGAAACCAAAATCCAAATTGGATTGCCTTTGATTTGTTTGCCTTTCCCTTTTCTAGCGGCTCCGATTTACCTGCCCTCGAGAAGACGGTTGCCGAGAAAATCATCGAGTTCGGGAATCGCCAGAATTTTTTCGCGAGTCACGTCAATCGGATACTCGACCCGTCGAAATTCGATGTTCGATCCATCCAGCACGATGTAACAGCTGCGCGGGTCGTTGTCGCGAGGCTGGCCGACACTGCCAACATTGACCATGACTTTCTGATCACCAAGTTCGTAGTTCATGCTCAATTCAGCGGGCGAAAAGAACCGGCACTTTTCCGTAAAAACACCCGGCACATGCGTGTGTCCCTGAAAACAATATTTTTGTATGAAGCCGAAAATTCGTTCGAGCTTTCGTTCATTAAACACGTCCTCGGGAAACACGTATTCGTTCAACGGACTGCGAGGCGATCCGTGTACAAACATCAGATCACCATCTCGATGAGTACGTGGAAGTTCGGCTAGAAACCGCCACCGCTGTTCTGCAATTTGATGAGGCTCCGACCCTGCATCGCCGGTCGGCGTTTTCACCCCGTTATTTTCCAGCTGGTTACGCGTCCAGAAAATCGCACGTTCGGCGCTGCTGCTGAAGCCTTCGGGATCAAACAACGCTCCGTTGTCATGGTTTCCCAGCAGGCTCATCTGAAAATCTCTACAGATGTCGATACACTCGCGCGGGTTGGGACCGTATCCAATGACGTCGCCCAGGCAATAAATTTCCTCAATATCCTGTGCGCGGATGTCGTCCGTCACAGCAATCGCCGCTTCGAGGTTTCCGTGGATGTCGCTGATGACGGCGCGTTTGGTCACTGGAATTATCCGGAGGAGTGAATCTGAGTCACGCAACAAGTTGATTGTCGGTACAGTTACAGACTAAAGCGAGAATGGTCGGGTAGTTGAGTCAGGAAAATGAATCGAGCACAATGAATTCTCAGGGATACATGAATTCTGCAGAAAACTAGTCACTCAACTATGAGACGCACCATCGTAATGAACAACGAAGATAACTGGCAGATGGGGTTGCTAAACTTCGGACGATTCGTCTCATCGCAATCACAGACATTGGATTCCGTTATGAATGTTTCTAGCCGGGTTCCGGGAAATGTCGCCCGAGAATAAGTGGACACATCGTCATGACATAACCATTCGCCGTGGAGCTAGTACTCCTGCAATGTCCTTTTTGATAGCAACTATTTAGCTGACAAATCGAGATTGATTCCGGTCACCGTAATTGAGCCGCCGAAACAGCGATCGACATCGCCGCCGGAAACGCGATGCCGCTGGTTGTAGACGCCCGTCGGAAGATAGCCGCCGTTTCCATCTGGCTCGAACTTTGCCGGTAGCGAACTGAAATCGAGATCACAATAGTGGATTTCGAGCGTGTCCGGTTCACAGCGACCACAATCCGGAAAGTTCACGTTGAACGCCGCCCCCGGGCCATGGTCAGTATCTGCGATCAACATCCCGATCATTTTCGTCGCCAGATCACGCGAAACCGACCAGTCAAATCCTGGTTGGCCAAAATTGATCATGTGCTGCGAGAACGCGATTGCGCGGTCACCGTGCAGAATTGCTTCGCGAACGGCTGCAACGGTACCGGAGACAAAAATATCCGCACCCAGATTTGCGCCGTTGTTGATCCCGGAAAGAATCCAGTCGAACTCAATTGCCAGCCCGGTTTTCGACCAGCGAACACAGTCGGCAGGCGTACCTCCCAGGGAATACGAGCGGGGCGCTTTTTCAATCAGCTGCAGAGGGGTGTCCAGCGTGATCCTGTGACTGATTCCCGATTGTTGTTCAGCCGGCGCGACGACCCAGACATCACCAAACTGTTTCGCCGCTTCCTCCAGAGTTCGAATTCCTTCGCTTCCCCAGCCGTCGTCGTTGGTGATCAGAAAATTCATGTGGAGCCGTTGTCAGTAGTCAGTCTTGAAGCGCAGTGGATCACGCCATTGTTGTCCCGAAACTGACAACGAACAACCGGAAATTTTTCTACCTTCCCCCGGTTAACCGGTCACCCAGCATGTTGTCGAGGTCGGGAATATCGTGGATCTTTTTGCGAGTCGTCTCGTAATCGTAGTCGATGCGGTAGTACTGCACCGTTTTTTCGACCGTGTCAAGAACACAGAAACAAGCGCGCGGGTTGTCGTCACGCGGCTGACCGATGCTGCCCACATTCAACATTGCTTTGTCCGGACCCAGACGGAACAACATGTCACCCTGTTCGGGAGTGGTGAACGTTCCGGATCCCGAGAACATTCCCGGGATATGAGTGTGGCCCTGGAAACAATACTGTTCAAACCGGTTCAGCAGCGCCGACATTTTGTTCTTGTCGTAGATATGTTCCGGGAAAACGTATTCATTGGTCGGATCGCGAGGAGAACCGTGAACAAAAAGGAACTCGCCCTCGTCATGACGTCGCGGAAGTTCGCCGAGAAAATCCCAGCGCCGGTCGCTCTGTTCCGGATCGGAGTTTGCATCTTCAAGCTGTTTGCGTGTCCAGAAGATTGCCCTCAACGCGACCGGATTGAACCCTTCCGGATCGAAGATTGCAGCCTGGTCGTGGTTCCCCAGAATCGTGATGTTACAATGATCCATCACCGAATCGAGGCACTGGACGGGATCGGGGCCGTAGCCAATGATGTCGCCAAGACAAAAAACTTCGTCGATATCCAAACTGGCAATTTTCGCGAGCACGGCCGTCAGCGCTTCAAAGTTGCCGTGGATGTCGCTGATAATGGCTCGCTTCACGGGTTCGTTTTCCTGTTAGCGTCTAAGTGCGGTATGAGACGGGCGGCTTAAGAGAGAATATTGGAAGGGCGGTAAGGAATTGTGAGTCAGAAAATTTGATGAGAGGTTTTGCGGGCGGTGTTCGATTCAGCTCGGGTTTCAGCAGGACACGAAGGACCATGTGAGCAATGGGCAACGTGTTTAGGGGACAATGTCACCATGACGAATAAGAGATTCTAATGAAATGCCTCGCAATAACAACTTCGGTAACCGGTTGTCTGAATTCGATTTAGACCGCGCCATGTCGATTTTAGAGAACGTTTCGTGTCCGCCTGTACCACATGATCTGAATTTCCGGTTCGCGGCCAACTTCTCCAGGGCCTTTCCGGTTACGAATTTTCTCTCTTCCTGAACCTGATCGCCGTAAATTCCGTCGCAGCAACGTCAATTTGAAAATCTAGCCCATTGAATGCCGTTGAGTCCGAATCTGCTTTCCATTGAATGCTCCTCACGCGAAATGAGTATTTGTGTCATGCGCGGCGACGGAGCCACCGATTCGCTGCGGTCGGAGTCGTTTGCCCGGCAGGAGGGGCTGGACCGCGCCGGAACCTCAGCGTTGCTTGCACCGATGATCGCTACTGCACTGCAGAATGGCGGGATTGATCCGGGTGCGATTGACTTGATCGCTGTCACCAACGGGCCTGGTTCGTTTACCGGGTTGCGAGTCGGAATCGTAACGGCGAGGGTGCTCGCCTATGTGACCGACTCAGCGATTGTCGCTGTCAACACACTCGAAGCAATCGCAATGAAGACATCAGGGTCGATGAAGCTTGAGCCCGGAAAATCAATCGCTGTTGTGATCAACGCTCAACGACAACAGCTGTTTGGTGGTACCTTTCGTGTTGTCGAATCTGAAAAAGGAACCAAGGTCGAGCCGGTAAATGAGATGCAACTGTTCGATCGTGACGCCTGGATCGAGTCGTTGTCGACGGGAACGGTCGTGTCGGGTACAGGTTTGAAACCGCTGACTGCATTAAGCGAAAAGTCCGGAATCACGGTTGGAGATCAGTCGCTCTGGCAACCGGACGCAGAAACTGTTGGACGCATCGGGCTGGCGAAATACAACGCGGGCGTGCGAGACGATATCTGGGCGCTCGAACCGGTCTATTTTCGACCAAGCTACGCCGACGAACGGCTCGCAGGAAAACCGAAGTCGTAAAATCGAGTCGTACTGGGACCGTGTTTGTAATTCGCCAACAGGTAGCGTGGCTGTCCTGTTCAAAAATGACCGATCGTGGCTCTTGGGATTCCTGTTCGCAGTCGGCACATACCAGTGTCCCGGTCTGCACTCAGCCTGACAAAGTGGCTGGAGAGGTTCGATTCCGGCCTGATATTGGATTGGCACCATGATCTGGAGTGTGGTCAGACGGATTGCGCGCTCGTATGATTCGGAGACTAATACGTGAATTGAAAAGCGAATGAACCGGGTAGCCAGTGCATTTGCTTCGATTCAGGAACTTGTGGCACAACGATTGCGACTAAGGCCTGAGACCCGTTTCAAAAGGCAAATACCTATGTCGAACAACCGATTCAATTTCAAAGCCAAACGCAAACCCGCCTCGCTGCAGGGCAAGCTGCTCGTAGCTTCGCCTGTTCTCGATGACAGTCCGTTTCGCAAAACGGTGGTGCTGTTGCTGCAGCACAATGATGCGGGTTCGTTCGGCGTGGTTCTCAATCGTCCAGCAGGTGAGAAAATTCTGCGTGCGTGGGACGACATTGCCGGTCGCCAGAAATCGAATAGCACGGACTTCGACCCCGAACCTGCCGACGAACAGGAACTCGCTAAGGAATTGGGCTCTGCGTTTGATGGCGCTGAATTTGGCGACGATGACTTTGGCGACGATGACTTTGGTGACGCTGAGCAGGTTGAGCCGGACGCAATCCAGCCGGACTCAGCACAGGAAATCACGAACAACACGATCGTCCGTAGCAACATCGTTCACGGCGGTCCCGTTGGCGGACCCGTGTTTGCGATTCACGAGCTCGAGTCGATTGGCGAGATGGAAATGCCGGGCGGAATTTTCGTTTCCGCTCAAAGCGACAACCTGATGCAGCTGGTTCATAATCACAACGACCGATACAAAATCGTGTTTGGAGTCGCTGCCTGGGGCGAAGGCCAGTTGCAATCCGAAATCGATCAGGGATGCTGGTTTCCCGTCAGTGCGACTGCCGATCATGTCTTTGCGAGCAATGAGTGGATGTGGGAACAGCAGCTTCGACGCTACGGTCGGGAACTGACCCGTGACGTATTCGGGCTGACGTATTTGCCGGGCGATCCTCAGTTGAACTGAGCCAACGACGCAAACAATCCGGTCCGAATCTTCGTACAAACGATGGTGGCCCGAAGCGTTAGTTATTGAGTTGCCCTGTTATGTTCCAGTTGGGTTGAAGTGTTGCAAAAATTTAATCTCGAAAAAGACGTGTTAATGACCGGATTAGCGGTTGTTGCGCCCACCGTTGTTGGTGGGGCTGTCGACTATCTGTTTTCCACCGTGGCATTCACATTCGTCGGTGCAGCCTTTACGATTTGTGAATTGGCAGAGCGGTTGTTGAATCGTTTCGCGGGCTTTTTCATCAAGACACGCTGCCCTGACAAATTGATCGGGCTGTAATCACACATCCACCGCCGCCGACGGTTCACAATCGACAACATTCTATCTCAAAGATTCAAGACGCCCGGATGGGCATTCAAATCCAGTTATTCATTCAAGGAATCAGTATGTCTCGTTTACTCTATCTCTTCCCGGCAATCGCACTGGCGGGGTTCCTGCTTGTCGGATGCGATAATACCGGTACGCCGGATGACAATAACGCGGGCGGCGCGACCACGACCGATGAGAACGGTCACGCTCACGGTGAAGGCGGCGCACATCCTGCTCATGGACCGCATGACGGGCATTTATTCGAATGGAATACCCATGACTTGCATGGCGAGTGGAAACATTACAAGGACAACTCCCTCATTCGTGTTTTCGTGCTGGATGAGAACGCCGAAGATGCCGTGGCAGTTAAGGCTGACAGCTTGACAGTGCGTCGTGACTTGGAGGATGACGATGAGATCTTTGAGCTCGAAGCGGAAGAGCCGAATGCAGACGGTGAAGCGGCTGTGTACCGTCTCGATGACGCGGGCCTGGCGATGGCAATGAATCTGGGCGTAGTCGTAGAGATGAAAATTGGTGACAAGACCTACACATCAAAGATCGCTGCTCACGAACCGCATGACCACTAGAGGTCAATAGAATACTTCGGGATGTGAACGAGTAAGCCGCGCGTTCCTAATTCAAATGAATCCGAAACGGCTGTGGTTCCGGAACCTTGATTTCATCGGACTGAACGTCATCGGTCATGGTCTCCAGGTACGATGTCTCCAAGTACGATTTCCATTGCTCGATTTGATTGTCCAGGGCAATGTTTCTCGGATGCTGGTCGCCATATTGCTGCCCTTGAACTATTCGAGCAGCTTCCAGCCGGGAAATGGTCGCGGCTATTAGGCCACTTTTATTTTCTCTTGTGACAGGCTGGAGGTTTGAGCATTGCCGGTCAGCCGGTGCAAGAAAACGAAAAAGGCGACTGCGTTCGAGCACGCAGCCGCCTCATTCGAATCAAATCGTCGCGAACATCCGGATTGGCCGTTTTGAAAAACGGATTGCAGACCTGTTAACGTCTCACGAATGTCATATCCAAAAAAGTCTGATACAGATCGTTGCCTTCCTCGTCCGCACCGGAGAGCATTCCCATGGCAAACGTCCTGTTGTTGGTCGTCAAGTTGTTGGTCGTTCATGAATGAGTGCTTTTGTCCTGGGATTTGAAATTGCTTTTGTTTTGTTGCTGCAATTGCACAGCGATAACTTGTGTGGCTACTCTGTCTCTTGCGGCGAAGGCATCGATCGAGCTAGAATCTTATTGAGACACAACAACACTTTTTTGATCAAATGTTCCCGCGATTGGCAAGTGCCCGTTGACTCAGTCTCAATAGCGATCTGATTCAGGATGCGCCTCGTCTGCTGTTCCTCTTCAACTATTGCCGGCCACAATGTCGAAAACAAATCTCAAACCGGTTGCCACCACAGTCACGCCTCACGAGCGGTTCGGGGATTATCTACAAAGTCGTGGAATGCGTCAGACAGAGCAACGACGAATCTTGCTGGACAAGGTTTTTTCATCGCACGAACATTTCGACGCCGACCAACTGCTCGAACGGCTGCCGGCCAGGGGCGAACCCGGTTATGTCAGCCGCCCGACGGTGTATCGAACATTGTCCGAGTTTGTGGATGCCGGACTGTTGCGCAAGTTTGAACTCGAAGGCCGCAGCGTCTACGAACATGATTACGGCTACCCGCAGCACGATCATTTTTATTGCACAAAGTGCGAGAGTCTGATCGAGTTTCAAAGTGAAGAATTGCAACGATTGACGGCGGAGGTTGCGGGTGAACATCGTTTTCAAGTTCGCGCGCATCGGTTGATCATCACCGGAATTTGCGAAACGTGCCGAATGAGCCGTCAGCGAAAACGTCGCCGTGTGGACTTGATCTGACGCCGGATTTTTCTGTTTTCGCTCGAATCGCAGGTCAGCAACTTCGCCGGCTAACGCAACATCTCAATCTTGGGAATCAATAATCCTGGGGATGTCGGTGCATGCCATGTGGGCGTCGCTGATTATTCCACTCGGGTTGTTGATTATTTGGGCAATCAACACGGCGGGAGATACGACCATATGGAAAGTTGCTTTGACGACGTTACTTTTTGTCCTGTCGGGATTTGTGGCCTACGACTTGTTCAACTATCTATACTTTTTTGAAGGTGAGGCTCGATTTGTAGTGAAACGCGGAATGTTTCGTCTTGTTACGGCCACCGACTTTCCCATTGTTCAATTGTCGTTCGCAATCGCCATCAACTGGATCTTGTGCAGGTCTGTTTTCTTGCGCCGTCCGGATACTCAATTGGAAAAGGAAGCTTTACCACAATCTGAGTCGAGTTGATTTAGTTTCAACGAAGCAGCCATTCGTTCAACGCAAGAGCTGCGAGAAACGTCTCGGAAAACAAGGCGATAATTCAGGTGGACAGACTCAGGAGCAACATCTCTCCGCAGACTCGTTTCCGAAAATTCCGAAGTCTGTCCTCTCCGAAGTCTGTCCGCGGACTGCTTCCGACGCTCTGTATTGATGAGCCAGCCTCACTCTAACAGAGCAAGACATTCATCAAACGGCATAGATTCAACAGCATTACTTGCGGCTCTTTAAAGCAGCAGCAATTATTGCCCGGCATTGGGAATTGGTTTTCGCGTCGCTAATAAAAACAGGGCAGTAAAGTTTCTCGCGCATGTTTGTCCACGGCTACGTGCTGCCGGCGCTTCGCGCTTTGGTGGTGCCGCACACAAATGCAGCCTATACCTTCAGTGCTTCAGAGGGCGGCGTGTTGCCTTCGTACCGCGCGTTAACCGGCGCAACCAGTGCGGCATTGAATTCGTCGACCTGTTCGGGCGATCGGCCGACAAACGAACGCGTGTCGAGCAGCGTTTCGTAATCCAGACCGGAAAAATCTGTATCGCGCCTAAGTCGTTCGATCAGGTCGTTGTCGCCGCCTTGCATTTTGACTTCGGCTGCGGCGGCCTGCGAGTGCAGCCGGATTGTCTCGTGTAACTTCTGCCGGTCGCCTCCAGCAGCGACGGCCGCCATCAGCAGATTTTCGGTCGCCATGAAGGGAAGTTCCGCATTGAGATTTTTCTCAATCACCTTGGGATAGACAACCATCTGTCGTGTGACGTTCTCCAGCAGAATCAAGATTGCATCAATCGCCAGGAATGCTTGAGGCAGAACCAGCCGGCGGTTGGCGCTGTCGTCGAGCGTTCGTTCCATCCACTGGGTGGCAAGCGTGTTGGCAGGACTGGATTGCAGGCTGATGACAAACCGGGCCAGCGAACAGATCCGCTCGCATCGCATCGGGTTGCGTTTGTACGCCATTGCCGAAGAACCGATCTGGTCTTTTTCGAACGGCTCTTCCATCTCTTTCCGGCTGGCGAGGATCCGGACGTCGGTCGCCATTTTATGCGCCGACTGAGCCATCGCTGACAGCGCATCCAGAACATGGCAATCGATCTTGCGCGGATAGGTCTGCCCGGTGACGGCATACGATTTTCCGAATCCGATGTTGGTAGCGATCAACTGGTCCAGTTGTGCAACTTTTTCATGCTGTCCATCAAACAGTTTCAGAAAACTCGCCTGCGTGCCTGTTGTTCCTTTTGCTCCCCGGGCCTTAAGACCGTGAAGCCGAATCTCAAGCGTTTCCAGATCGTCAATAAAATCCTGATTCCAGAGACATGCGCGTTTGCCCATGGTTGTTGGCTGGGCGGGCTGTAAATGGGTGAACCCGAGGCAGGCCAGAGACCGGTGCTCGGTTGCGAATTCTCCCAGTTGGCGGACAACGACGGCCATTCGCTGAGCGACCAGTTCGAGGGATTGGCGGAGCAGAATCAGGTCGGTGTTGTCGGTGACGAAACAGCTGGTCGCGCCCAGGTGAATGATCGGTGCGGCGGCGGGGCACTGGTCGCCAAACGTATGGACATGGGCCATCACATCGTGCCGCAGTTTTTTCTCGTACGATTTCGCGACGTCATAATCGATAGAATCGAGCGACGCTTGCATTTCTTCCAGCTGGCTTTGCTCGATTGCCAGACCAAGTTGTTTTTGGGCTGAAGCGAGGGCGAGCCACAATCGGCGCCACGTTCCGAACTTCTTGTCAGGGCTCCAGATGTGGCTCATTTGAGCCGATGCATAACGGGAAATGAGCGGATTTTGATAGGAGTCAGACATCTGTTTTCAGGGCTAGGTGAGTGATTTCGAGCGCTATTTTCAATGAATATGGCTTGTTGTAAATGCCCGGTCACCGGACAATGCCGCCTGACGTGACAGAATGTCGCGGAGTGTGGACTTCAAGGCGTGATTGCCGGTTCGGTAATTTGAGCTGGTGATGCAGGCTGCGTGATTGTATGCGTTGTAATTAGCGGATGGCGAAAACGCTCCGCCGTTGGATTGAGTGCCACGCGATTAACTGTCCCTTTGACTGTCAGGTGTTACGTCGCGCTGAACAATTGTCAGGAAAACCGAAAGCGCTGACCAGTTAAACTGTGCCAATCGGCGAGCTTGCTTTCTTAAAATGGTTAAGTTTTGTCGATAAAAGAAAATCGGGTCCGGCAGATTGCGGCAATTGCGCAATAAGGGTGCGGACCATTCGTATACGGAGGAGATTGTAGTGGTTGAACGTTGGCTCACTCTCGTGTTGGCAGTTGCAATACTCGTTTGTTCGGGACCGGCGCAGACTTGTCTCGCCCTTCAAGATTCAGCGCAACAACAAGATTCAGCGCAACAACAAGATTCAGCGCAACAACAAGATTCAGCGCAACAAACGGTAAAGCAGCCAGCCACGCAAACCGTACCGCCATCCTCGGTCCGGCCCTTCCAATCGCCTGCGCCACCGTCTGCGCCACCGTCTGCGCCACCGTCTGCACTTCGGCCAACTCAGCCGCAAACAACGACGCCTGCGTTACCTCAGCAGGCTGTTACTCCCGGCCTCGAAACGACCATCGATGGTGGGACCGTAAAACCTGTTACCGAGGAAGCGGGTGAAGTAAAAGCGGGTGAAGTGAAAGCGAAAGACGAGGAAGCGAAAGACGAGGAAGCTGAAAATGCTGCCGGCCCACCGCTCGCCACCGAGCAACTCCTGCCGGCCAACACGCAGCTGTTCGTATCAATCCCGGACCTGGCTTCATTCTACGAACATTTGGATACGACTCAAATCGGCCAGATGGCCAACGACGATGCACTCAAGCCGTTCGTCGACTCGATGAAAGACCAGTTGCAAAACTGGCTGAATGAAAAGAACGTTCACCTTGGTGCAAAGATTGAGGACCTGGAAGAATTTCAAGCGGGAGAGATTTGTCTTGCCGGTGTGCTGGAAAAAGGTGTTGGCGGCCAGGTCAACGGTCGCGGTTCACACGGCATGATTCTACTGGTCAATGTTGCCGACAATCTTGACAACGCAAAGAAACTGCTTGCACGGATCGATGCTGAATTCGAGTCGCGCGGAGCTGAGCAGGGCGAGATCGACATGAACGGAAATAAGGTTACGACCTGGTCCGTGAACCGTCCGAACAAAGTTGTGAAGGTCAAGAAGACTCATTATGTGCTTGTCGAGGGTTGGGTTCTGGCTTCGGACAATGAAAGCATTTTCCGCAAAGTGCTGATCCGGTTGATGAATCAGAATGCGATCATGGTCGAGGAAACGCTCGCCTCTCAAGAACCGTTCAAGGCGGTGATCGCGAATACGGAAACCGACGGAATTGATTGCGATGTTCGCTGGTACGTGAACCCGTTCGGCTATGTCGAGCTTGCTCAGGCAATCGAAGCTGAGGACATGGCTTTCCAGAAAAAGCAGAGCAACTGGGTCAAGGACATGCAGGACGAGGGCTTCGACGCACTCGGCGGCGTTGGTGGCCAGCTCTCATTTTCGACAGGCGAGCACGAGATATTGCATCGCACATTTATTCATGCTCCTCGAATGAAGCGGAACGATAAAAAACACCAACGAGTATTTGACTTGTTTGACTTTGAAAACGTCGACAGTCGTTCACTCGATCCACCTGCCTGGTTTCCAGCGGATGCGTCTGCGTATTCGACAGGTATCTGGAATATGTCCAAGGCACTGAATAACGTCGGCTTCTTCATTGACATGCTTGCGGGTGAAGATGCCTGGCAGGGTGTGCTGGATACGCTTAAGGAAGATATGGGTCTGGACCTGAAAGTCTGGGTCGGCCAGTTTCAGAATCAATTCAAGATCATGTCATCAACCGGAACGGATGAAAACGGCGAGTCGGTTGAGCGAGTTGCGATTGCGTTGCCGGTGACCGCTGAAAACGAAGCGATGTTGAAAGATGTGCAGACGATCGTAGGCGGAGACGAGATCGGACGTATGATCAAACTGGGTGGAGTGACCGTTCTTGAAGTTGATAACACGCCCGCACCTGTTGAAGGTCCCGATCTGGACTTTAAGCTACCGGGTCAGGAAGACGATGACCCGGATCTAGACGGAAACGTCAGCGAGGAATTCCACCTGTTCGACAAAAGTTACATGGTTGTGTACGAAGGGCATCTTGTAGTTTGCAACAACAAGGAATTCTTGAAGAGCATTCTTGCATCTAAGAGGGTCGCGCCGTTGATCGAATCAAGGGACTATATTCGCGTCAAGGAATCCCTGGCTCAGCTGACTGATCCGGCGAAATATTCGCTGCGTCAATTCGGGCGGATGGATAAACTGTTGAAAACGAACTACGAAATGATGCGAACCGGCAAGATGGGAATATCGGAAACGATCCTCGCGAAGTTTCTGAACGCTATTCTAGGCAACGAGCAGGATGTGGACACTCGGGAGCAGAAGCTCGATGGCTCAAAGCTGCCGGAGGACTACGACAAGGACGTAGCGAAATACCTGGGGCCTTCCGGGCTGGTTTCTGAAACTCTGGACGATGGATGGCGGTTGACTGGAATCGTGCTAAAAAAAAAGGAGATAGGTGAAATGGTTCAAAAGCCTGATGAAAACGAGGCGTTGAACCGTTAAGCTTCCAGCACGTGGACACGCTTCCAGCTTGTCGACGGTCGGAAAAGAATACCTGACAAGCTGGAAGCGTATCCCACGTGAGCTAGTCATCGACAGTCCAGGCTTTGCCGTTGCAATTGAGCTTGGCCCAATAAGGATGCTGACGATCGCCACGAGTTCGAACGTCTTCAAGAATAATTCGGCTCGATGCATCCACCATATTGTTGAAGCTGCCGCGACCGTTGATGACGATCTTCTCTTTAAAATCAACATTGTCCGGTGAGAGCATCAGGATTCCACCGGTCCCCCGGTTCGATGGACCGAGTGTGAACCGGTTGCCGCTCTTCAATTTTCCGCTGATTTTGATTCCGTTGTGCCCGGTGTCAGCCCAGTGTTCCGGACGTGTGATGTTCTCTTCCGGTATTCCAGTCAGTTCCCAGAACCAGAAGTAGTTGTCCCACGGGCGAAGTGTCTTGCATACGAATTCGAATTCGCGACCGGGACGTATTCGCCGCTGGGCATTCATCCAGCGCATGATTTCGGGCATCTCATCGACGAATTCCTCGGCAGTCAAACCGGCGCGGTTGTACGTGACCTCGCTGCGACCTTTGTAAACGATCACCATGCATTCAAGATAATTGTCTGATTGCAACCACACATTGAATGCGGGGGCGCTGGAGATGAAGCTGTCTGCGTCGCGACCGCCTAAAACAGCGTAGACCGGCATGTTGATGTGTTTGTTGGCCCGGTACTGGTCGGAGTACCGCGAGACCTTACCGCCGATTCCGATCACGCCTGCCCAGTGTTCGGGATGAGCAATGGCAATGTCATACGCTGCCGTTGCACCGATGCTGTGACCCGAAAGAAAAATGCGATCGGAATCGACGGCGAATGAACGAAGTGTTTCCCGCAGTGCCCGGAGGACGATTGCGTGTTCGCGTGCTGAATAGGGGTAGTAGTTCGTGCCCGCTTTTTTCCAGTCGACGGAAACAACAACGTAGCCGTTTCGCATCGCGCGCCCGGTTCGCAAACGCCGGTCCGGCTCGACCTGCAGATTCGGATCGACCGATCCGCACCAGCGATCGAGTTGTGCTTCGGTGTTGATTCCCGGACGCAGCGTCATCAAGCACGGATATTTGCGATACGGGTCGTATTCGGGCGGCAGATGTGCAAGGCAACTGACCTGTTCGGTTCCTCCACCGGCCCGGGGGATGGAGACGAAGAACTCGATCGGTTTTTCAGCCGTGTATTTGTCAGTCCGATCGTGCCGTGGCGGTTTCATGACGTTGATCATCGGAACCAGATACTCGGGAACTCCGCCTTCGAGACTTTCCAGTTCGCTGATCAATTCCGCCCGTCGCATTGCTCCGGCCTGTCCCGGCGTGCTATTGAGGTAATCGATCACAATGTCACGCACCGGAAAAAGAGTCAAAGTCGTTGCAAAGTTCCGGATCGCCTTGTTGCCGCCAAGCAACCAGCCGCTGATCGCGAGCGCCATTTTTTCTTCGTCGGCGAGGGTGTCATCGCTCAACAAACGTGTAAACGTGTCGAGTCGATCCAGGTTTGTTGGACGAAGCTCGGTTTCCAGTTCTTTCAGGAATCGCCGCATGACGTCGACCTGAGCGTCGTCGAACTTGCCATTGCCGATTCCCGCTTCGATTGCCTGGCTGACGCTGGCACGTGCGTTGTCAAGTTGAACCCTGCCTTGCTCTATATCTGTTCGAATCGACGTCAGTTCAGCGACCGTCTGACCGGCAACCTCTTCGGTATTCACGGCTCCGGCCAGAGAATAGGCGAACAACGGTTGTCCAGTGTTGCGGCGAAACCGGACTTCGTTTAGCAGATCCCGGTTGTACGCCTGCCGGAGAAGAGTGAGGTTCTGTTGTTGCTCGCGGATTCCCGGGAATTTTCGCATCACCCATTCCTGCTCCTCCAGTGCGCGCCGATAAAGTCCAGCCTGAAGAAAAAACTCCACGACGTTCAAGTATTCGTCCGGGTTGTCGCGGTTCTGAATGGTTTTGTGCAGAACGCTGCGGAGGACGTCCGGCGGAATCGAGCTGGTGGCGACGGTCATCGGCCATTTCAGCTCAGTCTTTTGGATTTGGTTGGGAATGGACAGCGTGTTCAGTTCACAGTAGTCGGCCGTCATCCTGGTGATGCCCTGGACAAAGTGATGGATTTCGCCCGGTTTTTCTTCGACGGTAAACACGCGATGCCCGTCCTCGTTGAACGCTCCGTACGAGAGAATTCGTCCCGCACCTGTCGTTCCTCCGAGGTAGGGTCGCTGCCAGATTTCGGTTTCAAAACGATTGATGTTGGCAGGAGCCCGGGGTGCGACTGCGATCAGGTTCCGGTTGAAATAGACACGGCGCAAGCCGTCATCGACAACCTGGATTCTTCCCTGAGCAAATGCCTGGATCGCAGTTCTGGTGAGCGAATCGATTTTGAACGTGCGGCCTTCCAGTTCGAGCGAATTTTTCAGTGTGATGACGACCGGGATGTCATTCTGCGCGGTACACAACCCGTGCGGTATTATCCCTAGAACGAACACCGCCATCAGGCTCGTAATATGTGGGCGTGCCCGGTACAAGTAGTTAACGCGGTTCACCATTCCTGTTTTCTCCGTTGCCGATTGCCCGTACATCTATTGTAGAGTGAATCCGGTTGGCAGCAAATCTCGATTGAAGGCCCTCAGAATGGTTGAAGCGAAACAAATCGTTGAGTCGACACGATCGTCCGGGTTATAATCGGTGTTTCTTAACTCCATTGCGAACCGGTCGCAAAAACGAACTCTTCCCGGCGAATATACAGGCGACCTCATTGTCAACTCCATCGACATCGGACAGAACAGATCCGCACACATCGACAGCTGCTGCGTCGTCGGCACGGGACAGGGGATCGTTTACTTTGCCGCGCTGGGTTGTGTATTGTCAGGGCGCGATGTTGGGCGTGGTGGCAGTTTCGTTTTTCGTTTTCGGATTGATGGTCGGCAATTTGACTTCCGCTTCAAGAAACGGTCGAACGGAAACGGCGGTCTCCGGCTTGATTACCTTCAAGCAGGGTAGCGACTATCTGCCGGATGCGGATGCCGTGGTAATGATTCTTCCGGCCAACCAACGACCGGACGAACGAAGCAAAGCGGTCGACGTGCATCCGCAGTCCTTCGAGCCGCTGGAAAATCCCGGGATTGACCGCGTCTATGCTCTGGGCGGCGCGATTGTTCGAGCGGGTGAAGACGGCAGGTTTCGTGTCGTCGTTGACGGCCCGCAGAAGTTTAACGTGCTGGTTGTCTCAAATCATACCGCGCGCAACGAAGATGACGACGAGCGAGATCAACTTACTAAATCCCAGCGTGCGTCGGTCGCCGATTTTTTCTTTCCGGTCGATAAAGCGATCGGCGACCAGCGTGTGTATTGGACGACGTTCGACGCTTCGAACGATTCCTACGAGTTGCCGGAAGTCAAATTCGATTGAGTGTTAAATCTGATCCCTTGTTATTTGCTCTATACGCATTTCAATTTCTTCTGGTTTTGCATCGGCAATCACGAGCCGCGAATTTTCTGGATGGCCTTTTGGCAAGCCTCACGTACAAACCGGCTGGAGTGCTGCGTCGAAACTTCTTGAAGCAAGGCTGTCGCGCACGATGCGGATTGACCGAGATCACCAGGAATTGTTGCGGCGCGCTCAGGGATCGGTAGTGATTCCGGTTTGAGCGACTCAATGAGAATTCCGACCGACGGTTCGCCGATGCAGCAACAAGCATGCCTGGCAGAACTGAAATCGATTTGCGATCCGCTCAGCAATTTTGGAACGCGGCGTTCAACGAGCGGATCCAGCTCTTCGCTTGTTTGCCGGGAATCGCTGATTTGATCCAGCGCTAGTCCTGCTGCCTTGTGAATTTCGACCTTCGTTGAAAAGAGTTTTGGAAGCAATTTATCCACGCAGTCGCAGGCGCAAGAACCAAATTTTCCAATTGAGCGAATGGACGCCGCTTTGATGTAACCGGGCCAACCCTTGGCGCTAACCAGGTTAAGCAGCACTTCTCCAGCGCCATGTCATTTACAATTTCAGGATGCGCTGTAAGTGATTCCATGAGCCGAGCCTTGACATACGTTGGAATGTTTGTGCCATCTGACGTTATTAACTCAACAGTTCTGGAACCGATTTCCAAAGAAACAACATTATTGGCTTTGGAGATTTGTTTGGCCGCTTCGGCGTACTTGCCCTTGTCAATCAACCCCGGCTTTTTGAAACGTGAGTGAGAATTGTAGCATTGTATCCGGACTTTTTTTGCATGGATTAGTGGCTTGCTGCGTGAACGTAGAGATTTATTCGGACTTTGTTTAATTCGAACCGGGTGCCACTTCAGTTACCCCCGGCCAACGCAAAAGGTTTCTGCCCGAACAAACAGAGCGTAGAAAAACCGGCGGATGCCGAGGAGCGAGTGCAGGCTTCACTCGCCTACGTTTTTCCTTCATCCGATGATCTCACGTTTGCGGTCGATATAGTCCCAGATGACGAAGCGGTCGAGGTCGCCACCGGATGTGAAGATCACCCGGCCCTTTGTGCTCTCGGCCAGCCGGTACGCAAATCGGATGTCTTCCTCGGATTGCGACCAGCCGGGAACGAGGAACATGTTGATCGTGATTCCGTCGCGAGCACACATCGCTCCCTCACGCATCGTCACCTCTTCCGTTTTTGGATGCGGTGGATAGAGCATGAACAACTCCGAGCCCTCGAAGTGCGCCGTCGGCAATCCGTCGGTGATCAGAATCACCTGCCGATTCGGAGTATCCTGCGCGGCGAGCAACTGACGTGCGAGCTGCAATGAGTGCTGGATATTCGTAAAGTGCCGGTGCACCATGTGTTCGCTGACATTGTCGTTGGCCATGTCGACTTTCAGACGCACAACCGGATCGTGGATCGTCACGTTCTTCGGCATCAGATCGATGATCTCGCCGGGCCGTTTTACTTTTCCGAACGTGTACATTTCGATGAAGCTCAGAAAGTCGCCGAACTCGTACGGTTTGGTCTCCTGCAATTCGACAGCACCTTCACCGGTGATGTCGTTGATGTGTCGCCCGGATTTGGAAGCCTGCAAGTCGCTGAAGATCCGCGACAACAGCTTGCCCTGAAAAACACGATACGCTTGAGCAGTCAGCTGGTATCGTCCACCCTCTTTCTTCAGCCCCTGACGTTCGGCCTGTTCCTGAACGTGGTTCTCGATCATCCGCCGCATCTCTTCCAGCGATTGAATTTGATCGCGGGGAACCATCCCTTCAAGTGCTTCCATGTCTAGTACTGCGATCCGAGCTGTTTCGCGCGTTTCTTCGAGCTGCTTAATTGGACAGCGCCAGTTTTGTCATTTCCCTTTGTAAAAATCGACCTTCCGTTGTTTTGCGAAAGCGACGACCCTCCGTGTGAAATATCAGTCACATGGACTCACGGAGGATCGTCATGTTATCGCCAAGGAAGATTGCAAGCATCGGCGCGTTGCTGTATCAGTTTTTGCGAATGTTTTGGGATTGTTTCGAACGTGGAGCGGGCCGGAAGTCTGGGAAGTGAAGTGGACTCCGTTCTGGCGAAAAACCAAAGACAAACTTCCAGCCAAACAGCACACCTTGATCGTCGCCCGCAACGTTCGTACCGGAGAGGTGAAATATTTTCTATCCAATCAGGTGATTGGACGTGACGGAGTCAAATTGCGAGGATTGTTGCAGGTTGCCTTTGGCCGCTGGGCGATTGAAGCATGTTTCCGAACTGCAAAGCAGGAAATCGGTCTGGATCATTTTGAAGTGCGTGGCTGGCGTTGCGTTCATCGCCATTGGTTCGTGACGCAGTTAAGTTTTCTCTTCAGCAGTCGACTGCGACAACAGTGGGACGATCTGGAGATCGATGATCCGTTTGAAAAGCTAACTGTCGAACAAGTTCGAAGCGTTATCAACGTCTATCTTCAAAATCGAGACTTGCCACAGCCCCAACGAGACGAACGATTTGAACAAGAGCTCAATCGGCAAGCGTATCATCGGAAACGAAATGCCCAGGCAACCAAGTCGCACACGAACACCAGACGCAAACTCTACGAGGAGCTCGGAATTGACGTCGACAAAATCAAGTCGTGTGATCCAAAGGAGGAAAGCACGTGATTTACCGTATACAATCGGGAAACCGGCGCTGTCCAACTAGGACGTTTGTCGCGACGCGAAACCGCACCCTTTCGGCTGCCTCGCAGCGGATTTCCCCGTGAGGCCATTAAAATTCGAATTGAAATCGGCTATCCTGTTCTGCTGCGAGCGGGCAGGATGTCTGTACGAGGTCCAGCCACCCGCAGATCGGCAATGATAACGGGCTTTTCCGGGGATTTCCTGCGGTTTTAATCGTGGACGGGCCGTTCCAGTCGAGTAAAATTGACAATTGAAAAATCACAATACTATTGATAAGGGACGGGTTTCCGCAATGAAGACACTTCGATTTTTGGTCCAGCCGGCAATGCGAGCCGGGCTGGGAATGTTCTCCGCTGTCGCATTTTCCGCCGCTGTCGCGTGTCCTGTATTCGCGCAGGACGAACCTGCCGCTGAAGCTGCTATTGAAGTAGCCGAAGTCGTTCAGGAAGAACCTGCAGCTGAAGCCGTTCAGGAAGTGCCCGCAGTTGAGGCGGTTCAAGAGCCAGCCGCAGAAGCAGTTCAAGAAGAGCCGGCAGCTGAAGTTACTGATGCGCAACCAGTTCAAGATCCAGCCGTGGTTGATCCCATGCAGGATACGACGACGGAGGAAGCCGCTCCTTTTCAGGATCCGTTCAACTGCCCGAACCGAATGCTCTGGTACATGGGCGATGTCTACGTCTACGAGATCGGTACCTGCGAACCTGTTCAAGGTGGATGCATCAACAAGCCGAAAGAGGGCGAGCCACAAATCGTCTCGTTTGCCAAGCAGATTCAGACGGGAAGCAAGCAGGGCGAAGACGGCCAATATAATTGCGCCGTTGAAGAGCCTGTCTTGAGTGAAGTTATTGAACTCGATCCAACTGGAAACTTCGGGTACGACTCGAGCAACACGGATTTCCGCACGAGTCTGTTCAAGGCTGGCGATAAACACTATCGCTCCGTTTACTTTACTGCGAACGGAAGTCGTGAAGATGGAAACCGTCTTGCCTGGCAGTACCGGGTTGCGTTTCCAATCGCGACTCCTGAAGACGGTTTCGGCGAGAACGCCGGTGTCAGCGGAAACGAATGCGTTGTTGAAGGTAACACGCTGGTCGTTAAGGGTGCCAGCGAAGACAGCGAAGCTGAGCGTTACGAGATCTTCAGCGGAACATTCGTTGGAGTTCCGGAAGAGATCGTGGTTCAAGAAGATCCTTCGGTACAACCGGTTGAGGATACAATGCCGGCCGAAGACACCGCTCAACCAGCCGATGAAGCTGTAGTTCAGCCTGCCGAAGGTGACGCAGTTCAGCCTGCCGAAGGTGACGCAGTTCAGCCTGCCGAAGGTGACGCAGTTCAGCCTGCCGAAGGTGACGCAGTTCAGCCTGCCGATGGTGACGCCACTCAGCCAGCGGATGGTGGCGGCAACTAGTTACGAAAATTGCTGCGAGTAATTCATGGCGAGTCATTCATGGCCGGTGGAATTCGCTTCGCCGGCTATTTTCTTGCGCTGGATGCTCTTTGCGGATTTTGATTCACTCACTGGAACGTGGCAGGGGAACGTCGCAGGCCGAATCCGAGGTGTGAGCCAAAACGCGACCGATGGATTTCATCTACAACAAAAACTGTTGGCCATGCATTGAGTGCCTGGCCAACTTATTTACAAACTCTTCAACCGGTTCGCCTCGCCGGTTTGACGCCTTGATAGACAATCACCCTTTTGTTGAAATTGCCATTTCAACAGCGGTGGCTTCTCTTTCGATCTTCTCCTTCGCCTGCTTAACGTAGGCTTCAACTTTTGCCTGTTCCAGAACAAGCTCGATCGCATTCAACCGTCTCGGTTGTACATTGTTCCAGCGTGGACTTGGGCTTGGCCGTTTTGGCGATGGCCGCCCCTGCCACGTAAAACCGTGGCGAACTCCAAAACGGGTGATTTTTCGAACCAAACGTTTAGCGGAAACATTGCACTCGAGGCTCCTGCAAACTCAGAACAAGGATTGTCAAAGTGAATTTCAGGAGAAACACCAGCACGCATTTCTGCTGATGGTGGTTGATGACTGGCTCAGACCGGAATACGCCAACCTGTTTCAAGATGCTGTCCTGGAAGCTGCAGGTATCGGTAGCTTCGGTTCAGTTTACAGAGCAGAACATCCACTCTTGAAGAAGGATGTGGCGGTCAGGGTTTCACACGTATCTCTAAGCTCAGGCAACTTCGACTTGATCCGCCGCTTCTGGAGACACATGAAACCGAGGCAAGTGACGGCTATCTGTTGTCCGAACAATACGTATTGCCGGCGATCAGAGCATTTGTCGAACAAGGACGGCCCGTGGCTGTTTGGTTGTTACTCCATCGCGAGCCTCGGATCAAACACAAGTGGTCCATCCGGGTTTATTGTGGGTAAAGATTGAGTCCACCGCAGTAATAATAGATCGCGGTTTTGAAGTTTTCGGGGTTTCTGTACCCGCCGACTCTTCTTTTGATGGACATGATCTTACTGTTCATTCCTTCGGCGACTGCGTTGGTGATCCGGTGGGTGCAGTAGCTGACAACATTGACCAGCCTTTCTTTGATTGTGCGTGCAACCTTCTTCATTGGTTTGAGTTTGGTGTGAATCACACTGCGATACCGGTCTTTGAAGAACGCGGCTGCCTGATCGGCAGTGTCGTGTGCCCACAGGTCCCGGAGCGTCTCTTTGTAAGCCCGCGCCTTTCCGGTTTCCAGTCGAACCGTGAAAACATCATTCAGCCTGGCCTCCTGTTTCCCGGTCAGGTTTTCCTGGCCGGTGAGCCAGATATATTTTGTCTTCGCCAGACGATTGTCACCTGCTTTGCTTCGCGTCCGGTGTTCGCTGCGGCGGACCTTGTCGACCGCTTCAACGGCCTCAATCTGATCGCCTGAAAGCTGCGAAAAACAGGCGATTCCCGACTCCGTGTTGTTTCCCCCGGAGATCGCTTCGACGGTGCTGTTGTCCGGGTCAAACAACATCGTCATGTAGCTCTGGCCTTTCTTGAAAGCCTTCTCGTCGATTCCAATCCGGGGCATCAGTTTTTTGACTTTTCGCGCCTGCCCGCGTTTCACCGCTCGGGTCAGAATGTGCCGGGTCTGGTCCCAGCTGATTCGAAGAATCCCCATGGCGCCGGTGACGGTTTGCGTGGCCAGTAGAAGATCGATTGCGAACCGTTCAAACATCAGTGTGATCGACTACGTGACGCCGGCCGACAAGCTTGCCGGTCGAGCCGGAAAGATCGTAGATGCTCGCGATCGAAAGCTTGAAGAGGCCGGAGAGAATCGTCGCGCGAAGCGACTGGCTGCTCGTCGCAGCGAAGTTGCAACCCTGGCAAGTTAGCGATACGTTAAAGAAAGTTGTTTGGAGGACAGGGCTCTGCTGAGGAGCAACCCGAGCGCCAAACAATCGCTGAAAACGGAAGTCGAGCGATGCTTCGGTGTCGCTCACTTCACTTCCGATTTTAGCCCCAATGCGAAAAACCTTCTCCGCAGGATGCGGAGATCTTCGTCAGCAGGAGACATTTTTTACTTCACTGGCTCAGATTGAAATTCCATTTACCGCTGAACCAGGACAGTTCGAATGAACGGAGTCGGTGCGATTTCGTGCTTGTGGACTTCCCGGTTTTCAACAATGAAGGCTGGGAAGTTGTATTTTTCGAACGCAACAGTGAATCAGATCGGGATTGAGACTGGACTAACGTCATCTGAAGTGGATGACTTCGGCTTCTCAAAAAGAGACAGGTAAAGAACTCATGTTTTGTTGCAGGTTCTTTTCTATACGTCTTAGCTGCAATCTGCCCGGCCTGTTTGGAAAACTCTGCCCTACGCGATATCATTGTGATGTTTCCCAGCATTCTTACCTTGGCTCCTATCTACATTAAAGCACCCTGAATCAAATGGCCCAAACGGAATTTATCTATTTTGATCTAGGCAATGTCATCACATTTTTCAGCCACGATCTAGCCAGTGAGCAGATGGCCCTTGTAGCGGGAACGACGAAAGAAAAAATCGAAGCCGCAGTTTTTGGCGGGCCTCTGCAAGTCGATTATGAAACAGGCCGGATCGACTCCCGGGAATTTTACGACGGGTTCTGCGCGACAACAGGTACGTCGCCGGACTACGACGACCTGCTCCGGGCAGGTAGCGACATCTTTTCACTGAATACACCGGTCATGCCGCTGCTTACCCAGTTGCGGGCAATCGGGTTTCCGCTCGGAGTGCTCAGCAATACTTGTCCGGCTCATTTCGAACACCTTTGCAAGCAGTTCAAGTTCATCGACAAAGGGTTTTCCAGATACGTGTTGAGTTATCGCGCCGGTGCAATGAAACCGAACGCGAACATTTTCAAGGCAGCAGTTGATGTAGCTGGTTGCGAAGCGGCGAGCATTTTCTTTACAGATGACCGACAGGAAAATGTGGACGGAGCACACGCGGCCGGAATCGACGCGGTTCTGTTCAAGTCGGCTGCCGGATTGCTTGCAGAACTTGTTGGCCGCGGAGTGCGAATCAACCTGTAGAGCGGATAAATCCCATTGCCGAAAGTGTTTCCGAAACAGAATGGATGAGTTCCGTTGTGCCGCAAATTGCAGCTGTCGATCGAATCGCATAGAATTCGCTCTTCCTGACCGCACCTTTTTCTACGATTCGAAATGACCGATCTATCTGCACACTCCAGCGACCTGCCGGAAAATAACAAGCCGGAAGACTGCGCGACCGGAGGCAGCAATTCAGATAACTTCGCAGCGATCTGGCGGCCCGGGTGGCACGAATTGGATCAACCGGTTCACGTCGGCCAGCAGGCTGAATTTGTGTTCTTTGCGCAATTGACCGGCGAAGTCGCGAGTGAAGACAAAATCATGAGTGAAAACAAAATCATGAGTGAAAACAAAGTCACGAGTGAAAACAAAGTCACGAGTGAAAACGGTGCAGATGGAAATGACTCGATCGGGGCCGACGAAGTTGCACCGCTGGTTTTTTTCAATGAACTTCCGGCCGGCAACTCCGCAGTCGTTCGCTCAGCCAGAATCATTAGCCTGAGACACGATGAACTCGGGCCCCTCGAACGGATCGATGCTTGCGGATTGGACTACATCTTTATTCCAAGCAATGGTGCCGAGGTCGTCGTCAACGCCGAGGAAAAACCGGGCGAGCCAGTAGACCCGGCGATCAATATCACCGACTGGACGGTCCACGTCACATTAGCTGATGATGCGAAATCCGAAATCGCCTGAACCTTGCTGCTTCCAACGTTGCTGTTCGCCTAATCACAATCATTCGATTCACGCTGTTCGAAGCGCCGAAAGCATATCCATGATCAGGTCACTGTTAACACTGCAATCTCGGTCCGCGCTGATCGCGGGTGCCATTTGTCTGTTCGTTTCCTGTTGCTGGTTGGTTTCAATCCTGCCGGCGAGGCAGCAACCAGTCCACCGGGAAACAGCGCGTCAAATTCCGCAGTCCGCTGACCGGACGACGCGCGGGCTGGATGAAATGAATGACAACGTCCGCGCAGCGGTGCCGGAACAAGCTGCTCAGCTTCCCGGTCCCGCATCTCAAGTTGGATCGTCACATGTCCCTCCGGATTTCGGTGCGCAGAACCAGCCCATGATCACGCGCGCTGATGCGTTGGCGGGCGCGCCGTTCGGCATCGGCAGAATTTCGTTCCGGCTGTCGCCAGGGGACGAGATGGTGTTGCGGACCGGTGCAACAATGTTGACGGAGCGGAACAACCGGATTTTCTATCCGGTCCTGACCCAGTCACCGGTGCGCACGTTTTTTTCGCGTTTGACCGGTAACGAGCGGAAAGAGCCCTCTAACGTTCATACGATTTGGTTTCTGTTCAAAGGCGAACAGCCGCTTGAATTGATTCTTGATGGATCCGGAGTCGTCAACCAGCAGCTCGAGGTCGAATACGCGAAACCGAAAAAGTTCACTCGTTTTGCCGATCAATGGTGGAACGAATTTTACGCTTCTTCGTCACGTCAAGCCGAAGAGGGCGACTATCCGGGCGTCGTCGAATCGTATCTGACCGCGATGCTCAGCCGGCGTATGGGACTTGCCGTGCCTCTGCCGGACAGAAGCCGTCGCGATCCGTTGATGCAGACATTCGAGTTGTTGTTCGATGTTGAATCGCTGCGGATCGATACGATTTACCGGTCGATGGCCGGCATGATGAATGTCGCTGCCGAGCGGCAGGTTCCACTCCCGCCGCCGATCGAATGGATGCCCGTTTCTATTCGTGAACTGCCTGCCGATATCGAAATTGAACCGATGGCCGAGTGCGTCCCGGAAGAATGTTTCTACCTTCGGTTCGGGACATGGGACAACCAGATCTGGCTGAAGCGTTTGCTGGAAGAATACGGTGGCGACCTGAGCAGGATGATCCAGCTCCGTGGCTTTCAACAGAAAATTCAAAGTAAGTTTCTCGACCAGCTGGCCATCCAGTCGACCGAGTTCGACGTGCTTTTTGGTGGGAACCTGATTGATGATGTGGCGGTCATCGGCATGGATGTCTACTCAGGCGAAGGCGCTGCGATCGGAGTGATGCTGCATGCAAAAAACACGGAGAGGCTTGACCGGAACCTGAAAAGCAAGCGAATGAAATTCGCTGCCGAACATGAAGCCGAGGGTTGTAAGATCGAACAGATCGAATTCGAGGGCTCAACGATCGAGGCGATGACGACGCCCGACAACCGTTACCGGTCGTTCTATGTGACGGCTCGCGATTGTCACCTGATGACCACTTCGCTGACCGTTGCCAAACGTTTTGTCCAGGCTGCCGCCGGTGATCGTTCGCTGGCCGGTTCACAGGAATTCCGGTTTGCCCGTTACCAAATGCCTCTCGAACGAGATGACACAATTTTCGTCTATGTCTCGACGCGGTTTTTTCAACATCTGCTGACACCCCGTTATCAGATTGAATTGCGACGACGGAATCAGGTTATCACCGAAATGCAAATGCTGGAGATCGCACGGCTGGCGGCCAGCCACGAAGGTGACCCGATCGATTTGGACTCGCTGATTGCGAACGGATTCCTGCCAAACGGCTTCGGCACGCATACTGACAACAGTCACTTTGCGATCGATGACGGCGCAACGTGGTTGGACGCGATGCGCGGGCGGCGCGGTTTTTTCAGACCCGTTCCTGATGTCGAAATCGCCACGGTCTCAGCCGAAGAAGCACACTGGTACTCACAGCGAGCCGCGTTTTTTACCAACGAAGTTGGCGCTGTCGATCCGATGGTGATCGCGATCAAGCGTTACGAACAAGAATCGCTGGAAAACGTCGAGCGTGTGATCTTTGATGCGCGGCTGGCTCCGTTCGGCGAGGAAAAATACGGGTGGCTGTTGAAACGGCTCGGTCCGCCGTTGCAATCAGAAGTTCAAGGAAGCCCGGAGGACATCGTTTCACTTCAGGCTTCGCTGCGGGCAACCGGTTCGCTACAACGACGACCGGTCGATACGTACCAGGTGTTTGCTGCGGTTCAGGATTATTTTGATCCGCAAATTGATCTGAGACCGACATCAATCTTTGACGCGATCCGAACACTGAAAGAAGTGCCGTCCTATGCCGGTGCCTGGCCCGCACCGGGTTATCTGGACATGCTCCCTGCACTTGGCGGGCAGCCGGACGAATTCGGATACACGTATTCGCGGCTGTTGGATTTGTGGCGGCTGGAGTGGGGCGAGTTTGCGCTGGTTTCTTTTGACCGCGAACGGCTTGAACGTTTGAAGCCTCAGTTGCAACTGATTCCTTCCGAGCGTCCGGCTCACGTTCGGTTTCGAGTCGGCGATCTGGCGAATTCGAATCTTCGCGACTGGGCCAGCGCGGTGAACTACCGGCGCAGCTGGGAAACCTCGATCGCCAACACGCGGCTGTTGAATATGCTGACGCAGCAATTCGGAATTCAGCCGGAAATTACGCGCGATGTGGCTGAGCAGCTGTTGAATGTTGACCTGGTCTGTTCGCTTGGCGGCGAATATCAACCATACGCATTGTCAAGCGGACGAACCGTCTGGGGCTCGAGCGCGTGGCCTTCGTTCGCGTCCCCTCAAATGCCGCCTGGATACTCTGCGCCGTTTTTGAACTGGTTTCGCGGAGTTGAACTGGAAGTCACCAAAGCGCCGTCGCGGTTTTCCGTTCACGGCTACATCGACATCCAGCGAGACGAAGAAACTGCCCGGTCAAAGCTCCCCTCAATCAACCTGTTCAAAGGATTTGGCGATTTGTTCGGTGGCAGTGAATCGGATGAAGATGAGAGAAATGACAAGGAAGAAAACGATTAACTCTCTCCCTCGCAATCGTGTCTGACACTGTGGTGCGCCGCTGGAAAAGTCAGTATCATTCGACTTGCACATTAACGAGCCGCAGAAAGTAGCGGTTTTTGTCTGATATTGAGGAACCGAAATGGACTGGGTCATTCCCCTGTTAGCCCTGACAGCGATGGAGATCGTTCTCGGGATCGACAACATTGTCTTCATCACAATCGTGTCGAGCAAACTGCCGGTCGATCAACAACCTCTGGCCAGGAAACTCGGTCTCGCACTGGCGCTGCTGACGCGGCTCGGTCTACTGACGCTGTTGTATTTCATGGTGCATGGTGAGTCGTTTCAAAAACCGGTTTTTCACCTGACCGATCTCGGTGTTCCGGCCAGCTGGATCGAAGCGCTGGGGCCGGCAGACGAGATCCCCGAAAGTGTTTTCACTGATGTTGAAGAATCAGCGAGGTCGGGACTTGAGACCGCATTCGAAAAAGTTCACGAAGAACATATCGAAGAAGCAGACGGTGTCTCGTGGAAAGACCTGATTCTGTTTCTCGGCGGACTGTTTCTAGTCGGCAAAAGCGTCTATGAAATTCACGATGAATTCGGCGGTGAAGGCGAGCACGAGGTCAAACCATCCAAGGGACTGTTCGTCAGCGTGCTGGTTCAAATCGCTCTGCTGGACATTGTGTTTTCGCTGGACTCGGTCATCACGGCGGTCGGAATGGTCGAAAATTTGAAAGTGATGGTCGCCGCGATTATCATTGCGGTTGCGGTGATGCTGGTATTCGCTGAACCGGTCAGCAAGTTTGTCAACACGCACCCGACGCTTAAGATGCTGGCGTTGAGCTTTCTGATTCTGATCGGAGTGATGTTAGTCGCCGAAGGAGTCGGAGCGCACATGGACAAAGGCTATATCTACTTCGCAATGTTCTTCGCTTTGATTGTTGAAGTATTGAACATCGGGCTGCGGGGAAAACACGATGGCGCGACCGGACAGGATACCGGTGCGATATAGCCGCGAACACGGCCAATAACTGAAGTGATGCAAAAGGTTGCAAGATGAACAAGATTACGAACAACACAATATCAAGTTGCGGATTGCTGTTGCTGATGGCAGTCACATTTGGATTTGTCCGCCCGGCAATCTCAGCTGCCTGCACTCCTCGACAGGACAACAAAAAGAGCGAAGTCTGGCGCGGCGAACTGGAAATCTCGAATATCACGCTCAATATTGAAATGCACTTTACGCCCGAGGCGGATGGAACGCTCTCCGGAAAATTGATCAGCATCGATCAAGGCGGAGTTGAAATTCCCTGCGACGCGGTAACTCTCACAGATTCAGTGATGGAGTTTGACGTTGCACGATTGGGGCTGCGTTCAAAGGGACTCGTGAAGGAGACAAAGTCAGCGGTGCGTTCAAACAACCGGGGATGGAAGGCGTTCTGAATTTGACGCTGGAGGGCGAAGTTACCGCGCCGACTCACATTGAAACCTGGCAGGGATTGCTGGTCGCGGGCGAAAAACAATACGATTTGCAGTTTCGTATTTTCTCGGACGACGCCAACAACCTGACGGTCAAACACGACTCGATCGGGGAAAACGTCGGCGGGATCTCCGCCGAGATCACTTCAGAAGCCGGATCGTTGGCATTCAAGATTCCGGCAACAAGTGCTGAATTTACGGGAGTGAAATCTGCAGATGGAAACGTGGTCGAAGGAACTTGGAAGCAGGGCGGCGGCGAGTATCCGATGACAATCAGCAAAGTTGCGATTGAGGAAACACGCGATTGGCAGATCAAACGTCCGCAAACACCTCAGCCGCCTTTTGATTATTCGACGCGGGACCTTGTGCTGTCCGGCGGCGCGGCAGACGTTACCCTCGCAGGAACATTGACCGCGCCCAACGGCGCGGGACCATTCCCGCTAGTGATTCTGATATCCGGGTCGGGACCCCGGGATCGTGACGAAACGATTGAAGGGCACAAGCCGTTTCTTGTGATTGCTGATTATCTGGCAACCGGTGGAATCGCCTGCTTTCGCTATGACGATCGCGGCGTTGGCGGATCGACCGGAGATTTCAATTCGGCGACCACGGCCGACCTTGCAAACGATGCCGGTGCTGTCGTTGAATTTCTCAGAACTCAGCCGCTTGTTGATCCTGCCCGGATTTGTTTGATGGGACACAGTGAGGGAGGCGTGATCGCTCCGATCGTTGCCAGTAGCCGCGAAGATATCGCCGCGATTGTTTTGCTTGCAGGAACCGGAGTCGACGGTCGCCAGATTTCGCTCAACCAGTCCGAACTACTCATGCGCGCGGAGGGGTATTCGGAGGGGAAAATTGAAGTCAACAGTTTGTTGTTGACGAGGATGTACGATCATCAACATGCGGGAGGAAAATTTGACGATCCGTTTATTATCGCACTGACCGATGAGGTCACAGACTTCATGCTCAAAAACGAGATCGAGGGAAGCGTGGACGAAGTGGCGAAGACGATCAAACAAGCGGCAATGCAAGTCGAGTCTCCATGGTTCAAGTTCTTTGTCACGCTCAATCCCGCAGTTGCCCTGTCAAGAACCCGTTGTCCGGTCTACGCCGTCGTTGGCTCCAGGGATCTTCAGGTTGATCCGAATCTAAATTTGCCGGCGATTGAAGCAGCGTTGAATGCGGCGGGCAACAAGCAGTTTAAGATTGAAGTGTTTCCGGGACTCAACCATCTGTTCCAAACTTGCGAATCCGGATCAGTTTCCGAATACCGGACGATCGAGGAGACCTTTTCACCGACGGCTCTGGACAAGATTACGGCATGGGTTAAGCAGACATTACGGTAGGAATAGTCGTTGATCGTTCCGCGATCAACGACTATCGATTATTCGTTCGGATCCGCCTCAGGTTCTTTCACTGCATTCTTAACGTACTTGTCAAACCACGCGATCATCTCGGCCTGAGTGTGAAGGATCGACTGTCGCGCGCGGTAGCCATGCGATTCGTACGGCAGCATCACGAGTCGAACTGAACCACCGTTCCCTTTCACCGCCTGATACATCCGTTTTGACTGGACCGGAAACGTTCCGCTGTTATTGTCGTTCTCACCGTGAATCAACAGAATCGGATCAGTGATCTTGTCGGCGTGCATGAACGGAGAAATATTCGTGTAGACATCTTTTGCCTCCCAGAACGGGCGACGCTCGGACTGGAATCCAAAGGGCGTCAGCGTCCGGTTGTACGCTCCGCTGCGGGCGACCCCGGCTCTAAACAGATCGCAGTGGGCCAGCAGGTTCGCCGTCATGAACGCGCCGTAGCTATGTCCGCCTACGCCGACCCGGTTCGGATCAGCAACGCCCATTTCAACCGCTTTGTCAATCGCCGCCTGACCGGCCGCAACGATCTGTTCGATGAAAGTATCGTTCATCGTTTCCGGATCACCGATCACCGGCATCGTTGCGTTGTCCATGATCGCATAACCCTGTGTCAACAAAGTTAGATGGGTGATCGATCGCATCCGGGTAAAACGTGACGCGCTGCCCGATACCTGTCCGGCGGTTTTTGCGTCATTGAACTCCATCGGATACGCCCAGACGATCAGCGGCAGGCGCGTGCCTTCTTCATGATCGGCCGGAAGATACAACGTCGCCGACAAAGGAACGCCGTCAGCCCGTTCATACTTCACAAGTTCTTTTCTGATGCCGCGTATCTGTGGCGTCGGATCCGGGAATTCGGTAATCGGAATCATGACTTCCGAACCGAGGTCGCGTAGAAAAAAGTTCGAAGGTGTGACCGGCGTTTCGTTCGTCGTAATGATCGTCGGTTTGCCTGAGCCATCACTGCTGACGATTCGCGATACCGATTCGTACGATCCTTCCTCGCACCGCCAGAGCCGTTCGGTTTCCAGCGTCTTTAGATTCTGGCGGTCAACAAACGGCAGGTTGCCTTTTTCGGACGCGCCGGTTCCGCTGCGGTAAATCCAGTCACCGTCCTGACGCGCGACGTAATGCCCGGTAGCGTCGGGCGTCGTCTCGACTCGCCCGGGGTCGCCGTAGCGGTCGCGGATGCTTCGATCCATCAGAACGGCTGGAGTTTGTTCGGGGCGTTTCAGATCGTGCATTTTCGAGGTCACCCAGCGGCGGTCGCGGTCGTATTCCATCGTTGTGAAAATCGTCGGGTCTTCGAAATATGAAGTTCCATACAGCCGATGTTCGACTTTGACGACTTCCGTTGGCTCGGAGTCGAACGGCGCGTCGAGCGACATCAGCCGGTCCCGATGTTCGGCTTCCCGGTTCGGATCACCTCCATCCAGGGCTTCAGTCCAGACCAGCGTGGCCGGCACGCCTGATTTCCATTCGACATTTCGGCGGCCCGTACGGACGCCTTCGATCGGAATGTTTTCGTCCATGGGAACGTCGGCAACTTCAAACGTAACGTTGCCGTCGAGATCCCAAACCTGAATCTCGCGTGGAAAACTGCGGTAGGTCAGCAGGTAACTGAACGGCTTTTGTATCCCGGTAACAAGAATCGAATTTCCGTCAGGTGATGTCTCGAGTCCCGAATAAATACCGGGCTTGCCAATGGTTCTAGTACTTCCATCCATACCAATGACTGCAAGTTGAGACGTCGCGTAATGTTCAAACAGGGCTTCGTCATACGGATTGGTCAGCAGATCCTGATACGTTCGAGTCGGAGTTTTATTGCCATACGATTCCTGAACGTTAGGCCCGGCTGGCGTTCGGATCTCTTTCGGTTCCGCGCCCCGGTTTTCAGGAACGAGACGGCAGAGAATACTCTTTGCGCCCGGCATCCAGTCGAATCCGCCCATCACCGTACTCAGACGATCCGTCAGCATTTTCGGTTCTGTCGGATTCACAGTAGAGACGACCCATAGCTGCTGGCCCCCGTCGGTGACGATGGTGAAAGCAAGCGATTGCGAATCATGAGACCAGCTGGCGGTTCCGATTTTGGCTCCTTCGGCAACTGGAATTCTCGAAAACGAGTCCTCGCCGTTACCACCCTGGGCATCGACTCGTTTGCCGAGTGTCATTCCGCGAAAATAACTGGTTTGAAACCGGCCGTCCGCAGCCGGATCGATTCGCAAGCCGGCCAGCTGCAACATTTTTCTTGAAACGACGCTGATGTCCGACATGGCGTCCCGTCCGATCATCAGCAGCCATTCGGAATCCGGGCTGAAGCTGACGACCGGTTCAGGCGCTGCATCGATGATTTCAACAACTTCTTTGGGGGGCAGCCGGTATCCGTTCTCTTGTGCCATTGATTCATTCGATCCGGAAAAAAGAGTTGTCGCAGCAAACAGGGTGAGCAGTGCAGTGGTTCCGGCTAGTTTCATGTTCGCTCCGAAATAAGGATATGCGACGATTCCAAGGCATTGTATTCCGGGTTAGCCGGGGCTGCGACCATGCATGGAAAAACAAAGAAACCCTGCAAGCGCGCCGACCAGAATTAAAGCCAGGAGCAACAGCGCACAGGGAATGATTGTTGGCCGCGAAACGGGAATGGCGGTTTGCATTGTGTGTCCCAGGGCGAATGTGGCTGGTATTGGACGCTCCGGCCACGCAACTCGCTCGCCAATTTGGCCAGCGTGCAGCATGAACTGACTGAAGTCAGGACCGTTTTCCGCATGCGCGAACAGTCCCAACGACCATTCCATCCTACACAATATCGAGCCTCTATACGCAAGCCCGGATCAGCCGACCGGCGCCGGTATTTTCGCCTCCACCGCGAACCCCCGCTCGCCGAAATCGACCTCGATCGTGCCCTGCTCTTCCGTTTCAAACCGGAGCAGTTCGGACGCGATCGCATTGGTCAGCCGGTTTTGAATCACGCGTTTGAGCGGGCGTGCCCCGTACTTCGGATCGAAGCCTTCATCGGCAATCGCATCAAGCGCGCGGTCGGTGATGTTCAACGTCCAGCCGGTTCGTGCGACTATCGCTTTCAACAACTCAATTTGCAGCCCAACGATTTCACGAATCTGCTCGCGGGTCAGCGGCTGGAAAACGATCTTCTCATCGATCCGATTGAGCAACTCGGGAACAAAGCGCGCTTGAACTGCCTGCTCGACCGCCGCACCGATCTCGTCCGTTGAACCGCCCTGCTCCCTGATCCTCTGAATTTCCATGCTGCCGACGTTGCTGGTCATCACGATGATCGTGTTGGAGAAATTAACCGTGTGCCCGTGGTTGTCTGTCAGCCGCCCGTCATCAAGCATCTGGAGCAGAATGTTGTAGACGTCGTCATGCGCTTTTTCGATTTCGTCCAGCAGAATGACACAGTACGGGCGCCGACGCACGGCTTCGGTCAACTTGCCTCCCTGATCGTAGCCGACATATCCCGGAGGCGCACCGATCAGCCGGCTGACCGAATGCCGTTCCACGAATTCGCTCATGTCGATTCGAACCATTGCATTTTCATCATTGAACATCACGCCGGCGAGTGCTTTGCATAGTTCGGTTTTGCCAACGCCCGTCGGACCGAGGAAAAGAAAAGAACCGATCGGACGGTCTGGATCCTGCAGACCGCTACGACTGCGGCGCACCGCGTTCGCGACGGCAACGACCGCCTGATCCTGTCCGACGACCCGCTCGTGCAGACGCGATTCAAGTTCGAGTAGTTTGGTTCGTTCGGTTTCCATCATCCGAGTGACGGGCACGCCGGTCCAGACGCTGACGACCTCCGCAATTTCCTCTTCGGTGACCTGTTCACTGAGCAGCCGTTTGCGGTCCGGTCGTTTCTCCGGTCCTGCTTCGTCCTGAGCTGCTGCTTCTTCGATTTGAGTTGAGAGTTTTCGTTGCGCAGTATCGAGTTCGTAAAGCTGCTTGAAGTCTGATTCGGAAGCGGGCTTGCCCGACGACTGGTTTGACTTAATTGCAGCGTCCAGGTTTTCAAATTGACGCGATGTTTCCTCAAGTTGCCTACGCAGATTCTGGACGTCGGTCATGCCGAGTTTTTCGGATTCCCACTGTTCGCGCAGGTTAGCCAGTTCTTTTTTCTTTTCGTCCATTTCGACACGAACCGCGTCCAGCCGCGTGCGCACATCTTCGTCGTTTTCATCCTGTAGCTGCCTCGCAGCTAGTTCCAGCTGAGTCAGACGCCGCTGAACCGTGTCGATTTCCTCCGGCACACTATCCCGTTCCATGGCCAGCCGTGAGGCCGCTTCGTCGACAAGATCGATCGCCTTGTCCGGGAGAAAGCGATCAGTGATGTAACGGTTTGACAATTCCGCTGCCGCAATCAGCGCGCTGTCCTTGATCCGGATACCGTGATGTGTCTCGTAACGCTGTTTCAGTCCACGCAGGATTGAGATCGTGTCTTCGACCGACGGCTCGCCTACAAACACCGGCTGGAACCGTCGCTCAAGAGCTGCATCTTTCTCGATATACTTGCGGTATTCGTCGAGAGTCGTAGCGCCGATGCAATGCAACTCGCCGCGTGCCAGAGCCGGCTTGAGCAGGTTTGCCGCATCGCCGGAGCCTTCTGCTGCGCCCGCGCCGATCACGGTGTGGAGTTCGTCAATGAACAGCACGATTGACCCGGCGGCATCAGAGACTTCGCGGAGCACGGCTTTCAACCGTTCTTCAAATTCTCCGCGAAATTTTGCACCTGCAATCAGGGCACCCAGATCGAGTGCGAGAATCCGCCGGTCTTTCAAACTTTGCGGCACATCGTTGTGTACGATTCTCAGCGCCAGACCTTCGGCAATCGCGGTCTTGCCGACTCCGGGCTGACCGATCAGCACGGGGTTGTTTTTGGTACGGCGGGAGAGCACCTGGATCACGCGGCGAATCTCCTCGTCGCGTCCGATGACCGGATCGAGTTTCCCATCCTTTGCGCGGGCGACGAGATCAATCGCATATTTCTCCAGCGCCTGATACTGGCCTTCTGGGTCTCTACCGGTGACCTTCGCACCGCCGCGCACCTTCTCGATCGCAGCGAGGACGGTTTTTTCTTCCACAGCATTGAGATGCAATATCCGTTTGGCCGCTGAATCCACAGTTGTGAGGGCGAGCAGCAAATGCTCCGTCGAAACGAATTCGTCCTGCATCTGGTTCGCCGTTTCATCGGCTCGAGTGAGTACAGATTGCAAATCGCGCGAGAGTGGCGGCTGGCTAGCGCTGGTGGAACTGGGTAGACGTTCGAGTTCGGCAGTGATCATTCCGTTTAGTTGTTCGGTCGAGACACCCGCTTTTTCGAGCAGTGGTTTAACGACGCCCTCACGCTCACCGAGCAGACCATCGAGGAGATGGAGCGGTCCGATTTCCGCATTGCCGTTTTCAGCAGCAATCGATTGCGCGGCCTGCAGCGATTCGGTTGCTTTAGTGGTGAGCCGTTCGATTCGAAATGCCATGATGTATCCTCTAATCGCATGATTGTCTCCACCCGCGTGTTCGCAGGCAGCAGCTACCCCGTTTGTCACCTGTTCGTAGGTATTCATAACAAAATGCAAATCGTGTGCCGAAAGCTGGTCATAAGCTGATAAAAAAATGCCGGGGTTTCGACAAGTACTGGAAACGTTAGCGCGCCTGGATCTTGTGAAGAGTGCCCGCCAGCCGGAACGGAAATCTAAACGGTATGCAGGCGGAATCTGACCGGACCAGTTTGATGCGCCCGGCTCAGTTTCGGGGCCGGAAAACTGGCGGCAAAGTTGACCGGTGATTATTCAGAATACCTTGCTGCCAAATTTCACGGTTGGCAACGGGCGTTTGGATGTGGCCGCGAATTCGGGGCGATTCCAGCGCTAAAGCCGGTGTCGCGGCAGGCGACCTGAACAACGACGGTTTGGTCGATCTGTTTTTTACGAGCAACCAGGGAAGCAACCGTTTATTCCTGAATCGTGGCGGGATGAAATTTGAGGATGTGAGTAAGTCAGCAGGAATCGATCGTTCAACCGGCTGGCACTCGGGAGTGAATTTTTGCGACATCAACAGTGATGGCTGGATGGACATTTACGTTTGCCGAAGCGGGCCGGGCAAGGACGTTTCCGGGCGGGAAAACCTGTTGTTGATCAACGATGGTGAAATGCACTTTACCGATCAGGCTGCTGAATATGGAATTGCGGATTCCAATCATTCAACGCAAGCGGGTTTTTTCGATTATGACCGGGATGGCGACGTCGATTTGTACGTAATGAATCACCCTGTTTTCTTCGGATTCGCAACCGTCGGTTCCGTGCAAGAGAAGATTAAGGATCCGGCTGTCGCCAGAGTAAATTCTGACAACCTGTACGAGAACAATGGCGATGGGACGTTCACTCGGGTGACCGAAAAAGCTGGAATCAGAAACCTTGGATACGGACTCGGGTTGGTGACTGCGGATCTCAATGGCGATGGTTGGACCGATGTTTATGTTGCAAGCGACTTCTCGACGCCGGATTTTATGTACATCAATCAGGGCGACGGAACGTTTGTCGATGAATTAAAAACGAGGACTGGACACATTTCGTATTTCGGTATGGGTTGTGACTTGATTGATATCAATTGCGATTTGAATCCGGACATTATTGAACTCGATATGACTGCTCAGGATCGCATTCGTTCCAAGACGCTGATGCCGTCTTGTTTGATGCTGACAATGATGACGATCTGGATCTCTATGTCGTGAATGGTGGAGGTTCGGAATTCAAACAGAACGATGAGAACTTGTGTGACCTGTTCTACCGCAACAACGACGGGAAGCTTGAGTTTGATGCGGATGCCGTGCCGGCGATTCCGGCCGGCAACGGGACTGCCGGTGAAATTGACTTTGATTCTGACGGAGACCCCGACCTGTTTGTTGGTGGCCGGTTGATTCCAGGAAAGTACCCGATGGCACCGTCGAGTTACCTGCTGAAAAACGATGAAGGTCGTTTTACTAGAATGGAGATTGAATCAATGAAATCCCCGATGTTGATCAACGATGTAATCGCATCCGACATCGATAACGACGGTGACGACGACTTGATCGCAGTCGGTGAATGGACTGGCGTCATCCTCCTGAGAAACAACTCCGGTGTCTTTGAGCAGACCAGTCTGAACGGAGCTATCCTGTTCGTGGAAAGGAATGCTCGACCGAGCAAATGCCGGTCTTGGAATCGAAGTTCCAGACCTTTCATGAATTTGCGGTTGCCGATCTCGACGATATTCTCGGCAAAGAGAAGGTCGATGATGCGCTGAAGCTGGAAGTGACGACCTTTGCCAGCTGCGTGTTGATCCAGGAGGAGAACGGATTTAAGAAAGTCGACTTGCCGAACACAGCTCAATTATCTCCGATTCGAGATGTACTTCCAGTTGATATCAATCGCGACGGGAACACTGACCTGGTTACTGTTGGCAATCTTTACAATGCCGAAGTTGAAACGGTTCGATATGATGCGGGGATGGGACTTGTCCTGCTCGGTGACGGCAATGGCGAGTTCCGTCCGGTACTCAGCGGCGAGAGCGGTTTTCACGTGATGAAAGATAGCCGGAAGGTCGCTGCGGTCCAAGCAAGCGATTCCAAAAAGGTGATCGTCGTCAACAACAACGACGTCCCTCTCATGTTCGAGTTGCTCAAGTAGCTGTTTGGTCGATGTCCGGATCGAATCTGTAAAAAAACAGCGGCACGTTTCGGCGCCGCTGTTTTGGATTCTGTACTCCGAAACGGGGCTCAGTCGTTCTTGACTTCGAACTCCGCGTCGATAGCGTCGTCATCGGCCGTCGCGCCTGCTTCAACGGGCTCTTCTGCTTCTCCACCCGGCTCGTCACCCGTGGTGGCATCCGCCGTTTCGTACATCGCCTTGCTGACCGCGTGAGAAGCCTGCTCCAGTTCGTTGACTGCTGCCTTGATAGCGGCAGTGTCTTCGGTCAGGGAAACTTCACGTGCTTTGGCGATGGCGTCTTCGAGCGGCTTCTTGTCCTCGTCCGAGAGCTTCGCGTCGTGTTCCTTGATCATCTTTTCCATCTGGTAACACATGTTGTCCGCCTGATTGCGGGCGGTCACCAGTTCGTACTTGTGACGATCATCGTCGGCATTTGCTTCGGCCGCAGTTTTCATCTCCTGGATTTCAGCTTCCGATAATCCGGAAGAATCCTGGATCTTGACATTGGCTTCTTTGCCCGTTCCCAGGTCGCGAGCCGATACGTTCAGAATACCGTTCTGGTCGATGTCGAATTTGACTTCGACCTGAGGAACACCGCGCGGTGCCGGTGGAATCCCGGTCAGATCGAACTTGCCCAGCAGCCGGTTGCTGGTGGCCATTTTCATCTCGCCCTGGAATACCTGAATCGTGACCGCTGTCTGGTTGTCAGCAGCGGTGCTGAACGTCTGCTTCTTCTCGGTCGGAATCGTTGTGTTACGCTCAACAAGAGCTGTCATCAGTCCACCCTCGGTTTCGATTCCAAGAGTCAGCGGCGTGACATCCAGCAGTAGAACGTCTTTTCGATCGCCAGCGAGAACCGAACCTTGAATCGCTGCACCGATTGCGACGACTTCATCCGGGTTCACACCCTTGTGAGGATCCTTGCCGAAGACTTTGGTGACCATTTCCTGAACTTTTGGGACTCGAGTCGAACCGCCAACCAGAACGATCTCGTCGATATCTGATGGAGAAAGTTTTGCATCCTTCAATGCCTGCTGGACCGGTTTCTTGCAGCGCTCGACCAGTGGATCGATCAGTTCTTCAAACTTGCTGCGAGTAATCGTCAACTGCAGGTGTTTTGGTCCGCTCGCGTCAGCGGTGATGAACGGCAGGTTGATGTCGGTCTGCTGGGTCGAACTGAGTTCCTTTTTCGCTTTCTCGCAAGCTTCCTGTAGACGTTGCAGAGCCATGGTGTCTTCACGAAGATCAACGCCGCTGCCCTTCTTGAATTCGTCAGCCACGTAGTGAATGAGTAGTTCGTCAAAGTCATCGCCACCCAGATGCGTGTCGCCACTGGTACTGATGACTTCGAAGACTTTCATCCCGTCGTCGTCGTTGAGTTCAAGAACCGAGACGTCGAATGTTCCACCGCCAAGGTCGAACACGACGATCTTCTGTTCATTTTGAGATTTGTCCAGGCCGTACGCCATCGCTGCCGCAGTTGGCTCGTTGATGATCCGCGCGACTTCGAGACCTGCAATTTGACCGGCGTCTTTGGTTGCCTGTCGCTGAGCGTCGTTGAAGTAGGCCGGTACGGTGATGACCGCTTTGTTGACCTTGTGGCCGAGGTATGATTCGGCGGCTTCCTTGAGCTTGCGCAATGTCTTGGCGCTGATTTCCTGTGGCGTGTACTTTTCGTCACCGATCTGAATCTGCACGTATTCGCCTGCATCGCCGACGACGCCGTACGGAACCATCTTTTCTTCCGATTCGACTTCGCTGTGACGCCGGCCCATGAAACGCTTGACCGAGTAAACGGTGCGTTCCGGGTTGGTCACACGCTGGTTTCGTGCCGGGGCACCGACGAGCGTTTCTCCTTTGTCGTTGAATGCGATCACGCTGGGCGTAGTTCGATCGCCTTCCTGGTTTGCGATGACGGTCGGCTCGTTCCCTTCCATGATCGCGACACACGAGTTGGTTGTTCCAAGATCGATGCCGATAATTTTTTCGCCTTGAGCCATTTCAGGTCTCCCTTCAATTCGTTTTGAGCTGTGATTTTTTGAGCTGTTATTGGCTGACGCTCCGCTACGATTTGCCGGGGAACATCGTTTCTCATTGAGTTTTTGCCCTGCCAAAACTGCCCGTCGGACAGTGCGCAAGGCAACGAGAGTCAATATTTGCAAAGCCTGTGCCAGACGGTCCCGAAGACGGGCAACGCAGGTTTGCTCCGGATGCGCCGCAAATGCGGAGAAAACAGCATTGTCTTACCCGTATTCGAACAATCGCCGTTTGTACTCTGCCTGGATTCCTGTTGGTTGTCGGTCCAGAGGTGCCGTTGTCTGACAATTTGGCACGGCTGGAGGACGCTGCTAAGACGATTCGCTCCGCCAACGGTAAGGTCGATACAAAGCAGCCTCGCTTCACTGGGACTGAGCAATGGATGTAACATGAAACAACACATCAGATGGAAACAACTGTCGTCGAGCTGCTTGAATGACTAAGCCAACCACGGTTCATAACTCAATAAACGAAAAAGACCGGACCGCATCGATGCGGTCCGGTCTTTTCTTGTCTCAAATGAAACGGGTGCAGGCGTTACCTGCGACGTTCACCGGTATCGCCGTCGGTTCGTTTCAGACCCGCGCGGTCCAGCAAGCCGGTGCTGAAGAAATTGTCCATCTGATCATCCTGTGGTGGAGATCCATAGGCACCGAGTTTGGTCGGTTCGTACTCGATCGTGTATTCGTTCTTGGCGATCCAGACTTTGACACCCGGATCAAGACGTCGGCGCGACCCCATCATGATCCGCTTGCCCGAAACTTTGATTCCATTGCGGGAACGGAGATCGCGAATGAACCAGTAGCCTTCCTCGATTTCCATCAGGCAGTGGTGCCCCGAAACATTCGCGAAATTCAACACAATGTCGTTGCCTTCGCGACGTCCGATTCGCAATTTTTTCTTGAGCAATGGAATCGGGTCGCCACCGCTGGTTGGGGTCAATTGTCCGTACATGAAGGTCACCGGGAATGGTTCAGCTGGGATCGGGTATTGAAATCAAGGAGGCAGGAGTCGTGTGCAGTCGAGTCGTGGATACGTGAATCGGAGAATCCAAATCTGGCCCCTCTCAAATTCCGGTTCGCATAGAATCAGGATGGCGACTCGTTGTACAATTTGACACGCCCGTGCAATCCCGGGCCATGTACAATCTGCTGTCGCGAGACCACGTTTTACTCTATTCGGAGACTTCTTTGCAGTCAACCAAACACGGCCCGCCCGCCAACAATGTAGCGAATTGGCGGGAGGCCGGTCACCGGTTTTATCCATACAACTATTTTCTCCGACAGCTGTTCGGACACCGGGTACAGCGAGTCAGCATCGACGCAGGATTCACATGCCCCAACGTCGATGGCACGGTTGCCGTAGGTGGCTGTGTGTTTTGCGACAACCGTTCGTTCAGTCCATCACGTCGGCTGCCCCGTCAGAAGATTACTGATCAGATTGACGAAGGGATCATGCGGCTGAAGCGGCGATACAAATGCAAACATTTCATGGCCTATTTCCAGCCGGCAACCAATACGTATGCCGAGGTGGACATTCTGCGGAATCTCTACGATCAGGCGATTGCCCATCCGGAAATCGTTGCTCTGGCAATCGGCACACGCCCCGACTGTGTGCCTGACGATGTGCTGGAATTGCTGGAGGGATTTGCCGGGAAGATTCACCTGACCGTGGAGTACGGTCTCCAGACGATGCATAACAAATCACTGGACTGGATGAATCGCGGGCACCATCACGATGCGTTTCTGGATGCGATGGAGCGAAGTCGCGGGCGAGGATTTGAAATTTGTGCTCATGTGATGCTGGGACTCCCTGGAGAAGCCCACGCCGACATGCTGGAAACCGCACGGGAGTGTGCACGGGTCGGGCTCGATGCAGTCAAAATTCACAATCTGTACGCGGTCGAAAACACGCCGATGGCAGCCCAGGTTCGCTCGGGCGAAATCACTCTTATGGAGCGAGATGACTACGTTTCGACGCTTGTCGATTTTCTGGAACTGCTTCCGCCGAATATTGTCGTCGAACGAATCAGCGGCGAGGCACCGGGGGACTACTTCATCGGCCCTGAGTGGAGTCTGGACAAACCGGCCGTATTACGCGCGGTCGCTACCGAGCTAGAGCGACGTGACACGTGGCAGGGAAAAGCGTTTGTGCAGGCTCAGGTTTAGCGATCGACGGTTTAGCGATCGACGGTTTAGCGATCGACGGTTTAGCGATCGACGGTTTAGCGATCGACTGAACTCCAGCCGGAGGTAGAGGGTGGCGCAGGAATGCGGTGCAAAAAATGGAACTGAAGGCAACAGAGAAAACGGAGATGCTTTGCATCAACTCTGTTAACTCTGTTGTCTTCTGTGCAAATTTACATGGAGACGGACCGGTTGTCGAATGTTGCCCAGTTGTCCGTCGAGTGTTGCTCAGTCGCCCAGTATTGCTCAGTCGTCCAGTGTTGCTCAGTCGTCCAGTGTTGCTCAGTCGTCCAGTGTTGCTCAGTCGTCCGTAGCGTCCTGGTCGTCGTCTTTTGCGTCCTGATCGACAATATCGTTTGACGATGAATCGTTGTCTGAAGCTCCCGAACTGGGAGCAGGCGTGCTGCCTCATCAGTTAGGTGCCGCTGCGTCAGTTTTATCACATCCGGTAAGCGCGAGGCCGCCAACGAGCAGCGCGACCGCGAGCAAATTCTTAGCAAGTTTCCTGGTCATGGATTCTCTCCAAGGTTGATCTTGTTAACGATTGTTCGAAGTTGATATTGGGAGGCAGCAACTGTTTTCGTTCCCGCCTTATTTCCGCGTCATCGACTTCAAGCTCAGTGAATGCTTCAAGATCATAGTCGGCCAGCGGCGAACGATCGAGACTGGAAATTGCGGTTGTTTTTCCCCGAACCCGGAACGTGATCCGATTCTCTAAAGTTCGGCAGCTCGATTTCCGAAGTAAGTCTGTACAGATTATCCGGTCTGTCGTGCGAGTTGCTTTCCGGACGTGATAACGAGTATACCGTAACAGTGCGGTTTACCCAGCTTACTTGATCTAATTGCTACAATTCGGCAAGATGACTCGTTTCGGCACAGCTGGTGCTTGTTTCAGAGCCGATGGTGCTTTTTTCAGAGCCGATGGTGCTTGTTTCAGAGCCGATGGTGCTTGTTTCAGAGCCGAATTGCGAACAACAAATGGCGTCGTGGCCAAGTGGCTAAGGCAGTGGATTGCAAATCCACCATCGTGGGTTCGAATCCCACCGACGCCTTTTTTTGCTTCGTTTAGAATTGCCTCGCAAGACTGCCCGGGTCAGTAAGGTGACCAAATCGCGGATCATTAATGACCTCAATAACGCCGGGTCGGCAGTCGTAGTCCAAACCTGGAGCAACAAGTGTCAAATCGTGCTTTGATTCGTGTTGTATCAGCAGGTCGATCGCAGCGTCGATAGATTGCTGACCGAACCCAAATTCGTTTACAGCGGAAACAAACGGGTTGTCGAGGTCTAGACCAATCATCAATGTTGTTGTCCGGATAATGTTGAAGTTGACCACGCCGGCGAAACGCGTGACCGGAACGACTTGGAATCGGATCCGTTCGAAACGATCAGCCTTGCCAGAGTACCAGCGTTCCAAAGCTCGCTGGAAAAACTTCGTCTAGCAAACTTAGCAAACACGGAACGTTTCGCAGATGGAAAGTCTCTGTGCCGTCAAAAGAGAAAGCAGTGGCGGATGCGGAACATTTAAGAGACTCCGCTCGATGGACCGCTCAGTTCGCGACAGAGAACGACCAGTGGACGTGGGACTTTGTTTTGGAGCAAGCGAACAAAATTGATTGAGTATTGGAATGCGATGATTCGAATTAGCTGGCGGACAACAAGGACTGGTGATAGACGGCGGAGGTCAGAGGTTCAGAACATCTGAAATTCGCGATGTCGTTCGGGAAATTGAGGCCCGTTATTAACCCGGAAGGGCAATTCGTTCGACGCAGGGTTCTGTTGGATTGCAGTTGAACCGCGAATGGAGTCGAACGTTGATTTTTAGCGAAGACGTGATCAACCTGCCCTTCCGAAAGCCGTCAACCCGCGCTGTCTTTGTGGCTTGACTAATCGGTCTCGCATATCCAATTGAAGGCTCGAAAATATCACGATTCGTCCATCATTCGGGCTCAGCCTCTGTTGCGTTCTCTCGCATTTCCAATATGATTTCGGCTGATTTCAACGCGCGTTTTCATGCGGTTCCGACCTGTCGAACCAAGGCAGCATGCTTGCACATTTTTTCGGTCGACTGGGTTGCTAAACGAAAAACGTGTTTTTTTCGGAAATACTTAGTGAAAAAATTCACAAGCTCCGAATAGAAAGACGATGGGCAGCGGCAATCGAAGTGTCGCGTTAACTGTTGTCAGCACTTCAATTGTTGGACGGGTTGCATACCAGGGCGTGCGACAAGCAAAGTAAACCGTGTCATTTTTTCGCAGCTCAATTCAAGCTAAACGGCTCAACAAACATGACGATTCAAATCAGCCCGACACTCAATATTCCAATCTCTGGAAAACCGGTTCAGGACATCATGGCCGGACCGGAGATCAAGTCCGTCGCATTGCTTGGCGACGACTACGCAGGAATGCGCCCGACATTGCTGGTTGGAATCGGCGACAAAGTCAAAGCCGGCCAGCACGTTTTCGAAGACAAGAAAAACCCGGGCGTGTTTTATACCGCTCCTGCTTCGGGAACGGTTCGCGATATGGTTCGTGGAGCCAAGCGACGTTTCCTTGCGATGATCATTGACATCGAGGGAGACGAATCGGATCAGGAAACTTTCGAGTCATTCAATCCGCTCGAGGAACTCGAGCGGGAGACGATCGAGTCCCAGCTAATCAAGTCCGGGTTATGGACGGCGCTTCGGACGCGGCCGTTCTCCAAAGTTCCTGCACCGGGCAGCGAGCCGAATTCGATTTTCGTAACGGCGATGGACACCAGTCCGCTTTCTCCTGAACCCGAACTGATTATCGATGCGAACAAAGATATGTTCGTTGCCGGACTGGTTGTTGTTTCGCGTTTAACATCCGGAACGACCTACGTTTGCACCCGTGAAGATTCACGGGTGCCGGGCAAAGGCGTCTTGAATGTTGAGTTCGAGCAGTTCGCGGGCGGTCATCCGGCGGGTTTGCCGGGGACGCATATTCACTTTCTTGATCCGGTCAGCCCGAAGAAAACGGTCTGGCATATTAGCTATCAGGACGTGATCGCAATCGGCCATTTGTTCAAGACCGGAAAAATCATGACCGAGCGTGTGGTCGCGGTCGGTGGACCTCGAATCAAGAATCCACAACTGGTCAAAACGCGACTCGGGGCGAGCATTCAGGATCTCGTTGCAGGAAATCTAAATGAGAAAAAAGAAGGTGCAGAGACGCGACTAATTTCCGGATCGCTGCTTTGCGGACGCCATGCAGAAGATTCGGAGAGTTACCTCGGTCGTTACCATACGCAGGTTGCCGCATTGGAAGAGGGAACCTTTCGAGAATTTCTGGGCTGGCAAATGCCGGGATTCGACAAGTTTTCCGTTACAAGAATTTACGGCGGATCGTGGCTCAAAGACAAATTGTTCCCGCTGACGACCAGTAGCGGTGGCAGCAAGCGTGCGATTGTTCCGGTCGGCACGTACGAGCGGGTGATGCCGCTGGACATTCTGCCGACGCCGTTGCTCAAGGCATTGATTACAGGCGACACCGATCAGGCTCAGGCGCTCGGGTGCCTGGAACTGTCCGAAGAGGACCTCGGTCTTTGTACCTACGTTTGCCCGGGCAAGTACGACTATCCGGCCCATTTGCGTTCGAGCCTGGAGACGATTGAAAAAGAAGGTTAGCGTTAATGAAATTAGCCGCATGGCAACAGCCACAGTTGCTACGGTAGGACAGAACCGTGGCCATCGCCCAAACGGCTGAGCTGTCTGGCCAGAAAACTGAGCGACAGTCGCGCTCAAACATTTTACGACGACACAATAGAAGCAAATCCAGTCACGTGAGTCGCTTGCAAGTTTTTGCAGCCACTCGCCAAAGGACAACTTTATCATGCTGAGAAAATTGCTCGACGGAATTGAACCGATGTTCAAACCCGGTGGCAAACTTGAAAAGCTCTACCCGCTGTACGAAGCGAACGACACGTTCCTCTACACGCCGGGCGAAGTGGCGGAAGGCAAGACGCACATTCGTGATGCGATCGATACCAAGCGAATGATGAGCATGGTGATCGTTGCGTTGTTGCCGTGCATTCTGATGGCGATGTACAACACGGGCTATCAAGCGGAGAAAATTCTGAACGCCGCCAGTTCGGGTGTTTATAACGTCGGTGCTGAAGACACGCTGTTTGAAGCGGTTTGGAGCGGCAACTGGCGGTACCGGGTGATGGATTCGCTGGGCGTCGATTACTCGGCCGATCGTGGCGGGTTTCTCAGCCTTGGCAGCATTCTGCCCTGCCTGTTTCACGGTGCGTTGTATTTTCTGCCCGTCTATCTGGTCACGATGATCGTCGGCGGCCACTGCGAATTGATTTTCAGCATCATTCGCAAACACGAAATCAATGAGGGATTCCTGGTAACCGGAATGCTCTTTCCGCTGACACTCCCTCCGAACATTCCACTCTGGCAGGTTGCACTTGGAATCGCGTTCGGAGTGGTCATCGGTAAAGAGATCTTCGGCGGTACGGGTAAGAACTTTCTCAACCCTGCACTCACTGGTCGTGCGTTTCTGTATTTTGCCTATCCGGCGAAAATCAGCGGCGACAAGGTCTGGACGGCAGTTCACGGATACAGCGGTGCAACCGTACTCGGCGAAGTTGCTGCAGCTGATAAAGGTGTGCCGGTTGGCGATGTGATCGCAAAATTGGAGTCGACCGCCGGTATGGGCTGGCTGGATTACTTTATCGGTAACATTCACGGCTCGATGGGAGAAACCAGTACTATTTGCTGTTTGATTGGAGCGGCGATTCTGATCGCAACGCGAATCGGTTCGTGGCAGATCATGGCTGGAACGGTGCTGGGCATGACGGTGTTCTCATCCATTTTGTGCATGTTGCCGTTCCCCGAACCGGTCACGGGTTTGGCTCCGTGGTGGCATTTCGTCATCGGCGGATTTGCATTCGGCACCGTGTTCATGGCGACCGACCCGGTATCGGCGGCGATGACGACGCGAGGCAAATGGTACTACGGCTTCCTAATCGGATTCATGACGGTGCTGGTCCGGGCGATTAATCCGGCGTTCCCCGAGGGGATCATGCTGGCGATTCTGTTCGCCAATGTGTTTGCGCCGCTGATCGATTACTTTGTCGTTCAACAAAACATCAAGCGGAGGGAGGCCGGTTATGCAAAAGCGTGACACGATCGGCAAGACGTTTCTGGTCGCAACATTGTTGTGCCTGATCTGCAGCGCGGCAGTTTCGCTGGCTGCTGTCGGACTCAAGTCCATTCAGGACCGCAACGTCGCACTGGACCGGAAGAAGAACCTTCTGGAAGTGACCGGCTTTGAAAAAGAATCCTACAACACCTCGTCGAAAGTTGACGAGTTGTTCGGAGAACGGTTCGATATCATGATCATCGATCTTGAAACCGGCGAAGAAGCGCTCGACGAAGCTTACGAGGCATTCAATGAAGTCGGAAAGAAGTTCGGAGACGGCAGCAAAGAGGAATTCAAGAAACAATACGATCAGTTCTGGGCCTCGAAGTCGAAAAATAAACTTGTCGCGACTGAGATCGAGAAAAAAGAAGATATCGCCAGCGTTAATTGGCGAGAGAAATACTCGCATGTTTTCGTGATGAAAGATGAAAACGATCAAGTTCAATGCTACGTGTTTCCGGTTCGCGGATACGGGTTGTGGTCGATGCTTCGCGGGTACCTGGCGGTCAAGCCGGACTTTCAAACCGTGAATGGTCTGACGTTCTACGACCAGAAGGAGACTCCCGGCCTGGGCGGTGAAGTGGTAAGTCAGAAATTTAAAGACCACTGGCCGGGCAAACAGATTTTTGAAGGCGACGAAGTCGCGCTGGAGGTCGTCAAGGGTCTCGGTGAAGGCGACTATCAGATCGACGGTCTGTCCGGAGCGACGATTACTTCAAAAGGCGTTTCCAACATGCTGGAATACTGGCTCGGTCCGGCGGGATTCAAACCGTTTATTGAAAAACAAAAAGCGAAATCGGCATCCAATACGGAAGCGGGCCGCAACTCGAACGCGAATTTGAACAGCGCGAACTCAATCGAAGTCAACAACGACGCGGGGGCCAACCATGGCTAAATCACCGAAGGATCTGATCCTTGATCCGATCTTCAACAACAACCCGATCGCGCTGCAGGTACTGGGCATCTGTTCGGCGCTGGCGGTGACGACCAAGCTGTCGACGTCGATCACGATGTCGCTGGCCGTGATCGCTGTGACTGCATTTTCCAGCGCGGGCGTTGCTTTGATTCGAAAGCACATTCCCGGCAGTATCCGGATCATTGTGCAGATGACGATCATTGCCTCGCTGGTGATCATCGTCGATCAGATACTCAAAGCGTTCGCATTCGGCCTGAGCAAAGAGCTTTCGGTGTTTGTCGGCTTGATCATCACCAACTGTATCGTGATGGGACGTGCCGAGGGCTTTGCGATGAAGAACAATGCCTGGGACAGTTTTCTGGACGGGATCGGCAACGGACTCGGTTACTCACTGATTCTGATTGTGGTCGGAGTGGTTCGCGAATTATTCGGTAGCGGCGCGTTGCTGGGCGTCACGATTCTTCCGCTGCAAAGTAACGGCGGATGGTACGAACCGAACGGTTTGCTGCTGCTTTCGCCAAGTGCGTTTTTCATTATCGGCCTTGCGATCTGGTTGCTCAGAACGTGGAAGCCTGACCAGATTGAGGAGGCGTAACCATGGATATATTCTCATACCTTCGCGATCTCGTTGAACTGTTTCTCCGCAGCGCGTTTTATGAAAACCTCGCGCTGATGTACTTTCTGGGGATGTGTACGTTCCTCGCGGTTTCCAAAGAAGTCAAAACGGCTCTCGGGCTGGGCGTCGCTGTGATTGTCGTTCAGGCGATTACTGTGCCGCTGAACAATTTGATCTACGGGCTCATTTTGAAGGAAGGGGCACCGTGGGTTAACCAGGACCTCGAATTCCTTGGTCTGATCTGCTACATCGGCGTCATTGCTGCGGCAGTGCAGATTCTTGAAATGACTCTCGATAAATTCTTCCCGGCACTGTTTAACCAGCTGGGAATCTTCCTACCACTGATCACCGTGAACTGTGCAATCCTTGGTGGAACGCTGTTCATGGTCGAACGGGATTACACGTTTGTCGAAAGCTGTGTGTTTGGAGCCGGTAGCGGTTTCGGCTGGGCTGCGGCGATTGCGGCTTTAGCGGGAATTCGTGAGAAACTGAAATACTCCGATATTCCTCCGGGACTTCGCGGATTGGGTATCACGTTTATTATCGTCGGCCTGATGGCTCTCGGCTTTCAGGCGTTTGGCGGAATTTAGTGTTCGCCTGGTTGGCTGTTTTGGCGATCGCCACTTACCAGATTGATTTTCCTTGCATTTACGAAGCTGATCATGTTTCTACAAATTCTCCTCGGCGTTGCGATGTTTACCGGAGTTGTCCTGGTTCTCGTCGGACTGATTCTGATCGCCAAAAATTTTCTTGTTGCCGCAGGTGACATCAAGATCATGGTGAACGAGCAGAAGGAATTGACGGTTCCGGCCGGCGGCAAGCTGATGGGCGCGCTGGCGGATGCGGGGATTTTCGTTTCCTCTGCCTGTGGTGGTGGCGGTACGTGTGCCCAGTGTCTGGTCAAAGTGAAATCAGGCGGCGGCGATATCCTGCCAACGGAAACCGGGCACATCACGAAACGCGACGCAGCTGAAGGCTGTCGGCTTTCCTGTCAGGTGGCTGTTAAACAGGACATGATTGTTGAGGTGCCGCACGAAGCGTTTGATACAAAAAAATGGGAATGCACAGTTCGTTCGAATGATAACGTGGCGACGTTTATCAAAGAGCTGGTTCTTGAGCTTCCTGAAGGTGAGGAAGTCGCATTTAAAGCAGGCGGCTTTGTTCAGATCGAAGTTCCGCCTCACGAACTGGACTACAAAGACTTTGACATCCAGACAGAATTTCGGGGCGACTGGGATAAGTACGACGTCTGGCGCTACAAATCGAAGGTCGATGAGGAGGTGATTCGCGCGTATTCAATGGCAAACTATCCCGGTGAAAAAGGGATCATCATGCTCAACGTCCGGATCGCTTCTCCACCACCACGGCTGCCGGACGTTCCGCCCGGAATAGTCTCGTCGTACATTTTCAACCTGAAGCCCGGCGACAAAGTTACGATCTCCGGCCCCTACGGCGAATTCTTTATCAAGGACACTGACGCCGAGATGTTGTACGTTGGCGGCGGTGCCGGAATGGCCCCGCTTCGCAGCCATATTTTTGAGCTGTTTAAGAACCTGAAGTCGGGACGCAAAGTCTCCTATTGGTACGGTGGTCGCTCCATGAGGGAACTTTTCTACGTGGACCAGTTCCGCGAGATCGAAAAGCAGTTCCCGAATTTTCAGTTCAACATTGCTTTGTCAGAGCCGCAGCCGGAGGATAACTGGGACGGCTATGTCGGGTTCATTCACCAGGTGTTGATCGATAATTACCTTTCGAAACATTCCGCGCCTGAAGACATTGAGTACTACTTCTGCGGTCCTCCGATGATGAACCAGGCGGTGATCAACATGCTGGATGAATTCGGTGTTGAAGAAGAGAACATCGCGTTCGACGACTTCGGTGGTTAGATCCTTTGTTGGATTTTGACCCTGTTTCGGTCAAATCAATCTGAAACCGCTCAATCTTTGTGTCGACTCGATTTGGAGAGGTGTTAAGATATGCCTGTTCAAATTTCAGGCCCGCCAAATGGAGAAGATGAGACCTATGAACACAACAATGAACTTGAAAGCTGCAACGTTGAAATCAAGAAGCCCGCTGATGGCACTGGCCGTGCTGGTTTGTGCCGCATTGTTCGCGCAACCTGCTCTCGCTCATGACGTATTTGCTGAGACGCTTGAAGCAGACTACGGGTTGAAGTCAGTTACCTGCAAAACCTGCCACCCGAACAACAAAGACCGATCAGTTCGCAATGAATTCGGCCGACTGGTGGCACTGGCTCTCGCGGACAAGGATATCACGACTCGCATGGTGGCCGCAGAAGAAGCAAAAGCGGCAGCAGCGAACGAGGAAGAAGGCGAAGCGATTTTCGCGGAAGAAGAAGCTAAAGTTGCCGAAGAACTCCGTGCGGTACTACCGCAAATTGAAGCTGTCCAGTTCTCGGTAAAACACATGTTTGATACCGGAATGATGAACGGCTCAAAGTTGACCGAAGAAGCTGAAGTAGCATTGCAGGAAAGTTACGCAGAAGCTGACGCGGCAGCGGGCGAGGGTACTGATGGCGGCGAAGCTCGAGACGGTGCTGATGGCGGCGAAGCTCGAGACGGTGCTGAACCACCAGGACGAGACAGCGATGGCGGAGTTTCCATTCAAGATGATTCAGCGGGCGAAGTGGCGGTTCGAACCAATTCAAGTCTGCTCTGGATGTTTGGCGGACTACTCATCGGCGCGTCTGCGGTCGGCCTGACATTCGTATTTCGACGCTAAGAGTTCTCATAGCCCGTTCCCGACACGAATACGAAATGAATTTACTTCCAGCAAAACCACGCATGGCCCTGCCTGTGTGGTTTTCTTTTTTGAGTCTACTCTGTCCGGTACTTCTCTGCCTGGCGTTCCTTTGTCCCTTGCTGTCAGCGGATGTGAACGGACTTACCCGGAAACCTGATCCGACGATCGAGATCACCGGAACGACCATGGGTCCGATCGTGTTCAACGTGACGGTGGTTCAACACGACGATGGCGCTGAAGGCGTCACACGCGAATTGCTGGAACCACGGGTCAATGAGACGCTCGAGCGAGTTAATTCACTGCTGTCGAGCTATCTTGATGATTCGGATGTCAGCCGTTTCAACCGATCCGAATCGACGGATTGGTTTGACGTCGATCCGGAAACGGCTGCTGTGGTTGCTCGAGCGATCGAGATCAGTGAACTAACCGGCGGTGCGTTTGACGTTACCGTTTCACCGGCTGTTGCGCTATGGAATTTCGGTGCCGGCTCGGATTCAGGTGAACAACAGCTGCCATCGAGTTCAAATGTTGATGCAGTTCGCGAATTGATCGGGTATGAAAAACTGAGCGTACGGCTCGATCCGCCGGCGCTGAAAAAGGAAATGGCAGGGGTTCAAATCGATCTGTCTGCCATCGCGAAAGGGTACGCGGTCGATGCGGTTGTGGAAACTCTGCGCGACAACGGCTGTACAAATTTTCTTGTGGAAGTCGGCGGTGAAGCCTACGCAAACGGGCTTGCGCCCTCCGGAAACCGCTGGCAGCTCGGCATCGAACGGCCGGTGACAAATGGCAGGACAGCAGATGGAAGTCCGCAGTTAAGCGACATTGCGGAACTCAACAATCAGGCGCTGGCGACTTCGGGCGACTATCGCAATTTTCATTTGATCGACGGTCGAGCATACTCGCATACGATCGATCCGACGACGGCAAGACCGGTCGTACATATGACCGCCAGCGCGAGTATCGTCGCGGTAGATTGTATGACGGCGGATGCGATGGCAACAGCATTAATGGTAACGGGAGCCGCGCGGAGGGCGGCGTTGTGCGAGGAAACCTCAATGGCCTCGCTGGTTTTCGTTCGTTCTGATCCCGACCCGCGAATTGACCAATCGTTCGAGCGATTTGTATCGGCAGATTTTCCGTTCAACAAGGAATTTCATACCGAACAAAACGCAGTTCAATTCGCGAACAAACGAGGCATCATGCCGGTTTTTCTTGCAGCGCTGATTGTTTTTTCGCTGGCCATTCTGGGGATGGCGGTCGGTTCGATCGTTGCGAACAAGCCGGTAAAAGGCTCGTGCGGGGGATTATCTGCGATGACCGGTGAGGATGGCGAATCGAGTTGCACACTTTGCAGCGAGCCAGTCACCGAATGTGTCGAGCGAGACGAGCAGGTGGTCTGAGGACCGGCGCATTCTGCACCAGTTTCCAGTCTCCCATTTCTCAGGCACTTCGCCTCAGGCACTCATCGCGATTTGCCCTTATCGCACCCTGCACTCTGGCGAACGCCGGATCAGCGCTGATTGTTACCGTCGTCGGTTGATCACAGTGATTCCCACGATCAAAGTAATTACGGCGAGGCTGCCCGGCTCGGGGACGGATGCAGTCACAATCGTCAGGAAGGGTTTGGGGAGAGAGGTCTCCATTCCGCCGAGATCCACTAGATCAGAAAGGCTGAAAATCACTTCGTCGGCAGCCCCGGGCGCAGGATCATAGGATGCCATCCGCCCGGTGATCACAAAATCACCGCCGGCCGCCATTGAGATGTCCGCTATTGCATCTGCTGACAGAGGGATCACAAGTTCGAGCGGAAAATCGCCCATTGGCGGATCGGCCAAGGAAAGAGTTAGTAGACAGATGTAGAGATTGCGGCTGGTTCCTGATGTCACGGCGTTTAGTTCCCATGAAACAATTTTTTCAGTTACGAATACTACTGAAGCGTCCTCGCCGCTCTGTTCCACTCGTCTCTTTCGTTTCGCTTGCCAATTTCTCGCGATTAGCCGCTTGATTGTTCTTGAATCGGGTTGGGCATCGGAGCTGTATCTCTATCCGGTACCGGTCCGGGAAGCGGGGGCTGCTCTGGACCAGGCAGGTTTCCGCCATTCAACGGCGCGGCCGGAAAAGGCATGCCGTCAATCGTATTGCCGATCGCGCCGGGCAGCATACCGGCAGGAACGGCTGGTGCCGACCAGTCAAACAGTTGGCCCACCGCAACGCCTGAGTAATTCGAATACGCATTCAAGGCGTTGTTGAATTCTGTGAACGTTGTGCAACATTGTTCGCAGCAAGCTTCAACTGGAATCGTAATCGTTTGAGGGACGAGTCGGCAGACGCGATGCGGAATTCTCACCGGCATGGTATAGGGAATCGAAACACTGTAAATCTGATATTTGGTTTCAGTTATCTTTCTGGCCACCGTTCGGAATACCTGCCGCGATCGCTGCTCCGGAATCTGATCAAATACAGTTTCGTAGGTCGTGTGTGATTTGGTCCGCTTTCTGGTTTCATAGACCGTGCGGGTGCGTATTTCCGGGACGGCCCTGGTATACGTTTGTGTCTGGATGAGCGGAACCCGTTTGTATTTCGTTTGATACGCCGTGCGGGTTCTGATCTCCGGAACCATTACGGTCTCGAACCGGGACGTGACGACCGGGATTTTTCGTTTAACAGTCTCGAATTCGATTCTAGTGCGGACCTCAGGAACGTTGACCGTGTAGGTGACAATACGTGTCTTCGGAACCAGCTTCTGTTCGGTCTTTGTCACGGTTCGATACCTGATTTCAGGGATTTTGACCGTGTATGTCTCGATTTCCGGATACGCGACCCTTTCCGTGTATTCCTCTTCGACCATGCGAGTATCCTCATACGGATCTTCGACCTCGAAGTCTTCTGTGACCGTATACGTTTCTGTTTCCATAAACGGTTTTTCGACCGTCCGGGTTTTCGGAATCTCGACGGTCGCTTTATAGGGAATCCGTACAACCTCTTCTTTTCGTTCGTAGGTGGTGACAGGGATTTGCCGGACTCGTGTTTCTTCTTTGATCTCTTTGTGAGGAACTTCGCGAACCCTTTGTTCCTTGCGATACTTGTTTACCGTAAACGTTTCCGTCCGGGTCTCCCGCCGGGTCTCATAAACCTGAAGTTCTTTAGTCCGTTGTTCGGTGCGAAATCTAGTAATCGTCTCGATTTTCGTACGCGGTTCAAACCGTGTCATCGTTCGTGCAATGTTGTAAGCGACCTGTCTGGGAACATCGCGATATGTTGTGTACGCCCACCGGTACTGTCGCCGTCGCGGAACCCAGACCTGTTGCAGTGCAGTTTCGTGGTAGAGGCAACAGGTGCAACAGCCGCAACAGTCCTTTTCGCAGTTGCAAACCGGAACCTGCCGCGTAACTGTTTTGAAGTAGCCTTCGTCGCGCAGAATGGTCCGGTATTTGACTTCCGGAACCCGTTCGACCCACGTCCGGTATCGAACCTCTTCTTTTTCTACCGGCACTCTCGCCATGTAGGTCTTCCGCACTTCCTGCGTGTAGGGAACCTTGACTGTGTACGGCTGTGTTATCGTCCGCGGAACCTGGACCGGTACTTCGTAGGTGCGAACAACCTCGTCCTCGTACGGCACATTTTCAAAATACTGCTCGCGCCGCGAAGTTGTAATCGGGACCGAGACCTTGTACTCCTGATCGATGGTCTCCACCTTTGGAATCATCGTCACTTTCGTCTCCTCACGAAAACGGTCGACTTCCTGATAGTCGGTGTATGCTTCTTCGACGTATCGAATCTTTGGAACCTGGCGAACCTTTTCCACGTTACGTCTCAACGTTACCGTTCGATATGCGATGAATTTTTCCGGAACCTGCCTTGTTTTGACTTCTGTTCTGTATTCAGTGACCTCGCGTTTTCGCTCCTGATCCACGTTGACCGTGTAGGGAACCTCGACTTCCCTCTGCGATGTTACCATTTCGTAGTCGGTTACTTCCCGTGTCTTTTCCTGAGGAATGTTGACGGTGTAGTATTTCGGGATTTCTATGCGTTCATCGACCGTTCGGAACGTGGTCTCCTGAACCTCTTTCTTTTGTGGAACCATCACCGTATAGGGTTCTTCGACCGGAACCTGATACGGAACACTGCGGTAAGTCGGGTTCTCTTTTTGAACCGGCACCTGCACCATGACAGGATATGGCTCTTCGATAGCAACCTGATATTCCTCGTCGTAGAGAATTGTCTTTTCAATTTTTCTCGGCTTGGGAATCTTTATCGTGTAGTTTTGAATTTCGGGGACCTGGTCGTAAACCGTTCGATGAACGACATAGGGCCGCTGCCGGTATTCCTGCCGATGCCGCGTCACGTACCCGATCGTATAAGTGGTTTCCCAATGCGGTACGAGAACCGTTTTTGAGACGCATGCCGGCTGGCAACAGCAAGTACAGGTCGTAACTGATTCCACGACCTGGCTGGCCGGAGCCGGTTGGGGGGCGGGCGTTCTTGTCGAAGTCGGTGTCGCCGCTACAGAATTCGCTGGAAACAGTGCAGGCACACTACCAACCGGTTTGGCTAGACGGGATGCCCAGGCCACCGTCACGCACAGAATGAGCAACGAGCCGCAAATGAGGCCGAGATTTAGAAGGGTCCGGGAGAAGGTCATACTGTTCGGGTTCAAGCAGTCGAATCGCTGGTGGTTGTATCAGTGCGTCGCCAGATTGCACCTACATGTTACAAAACGACGAACCGGATTGCTGCGTTGTTGGCGCGGAAAACCGAAAAAAATCATCTCGAATTGCCACATGAAAAAAGCCGCAGGTGTGCGATTGCGACTGTAGGTCGTTAAGCATGACGACTGTTCTTTCGGCCCATGGGCCATATCGCCCCGGGTCGACCATTCGCGACATCGAGTTTGGCAAGCATGTCGTTGTGGCGAGAACAAGATCCAGGATCTCGAATTTTCAAATCCCGGCGAAACTCGTGTGACTGGAATCGTCGTCAGCCTCAACGGCAAAACAGCCGTCGTTCAACGTGCAGACTGGATTTTCGCGAAATCAGTACTGGAAAACTGCTCCATACATTCGAATATGACGTCGTCGATGTCCATGCCCTGGAATTTTCCAATGACAAGAAAGCGATCTTTATTCGAGCCGAGATTCGGCGGGGGGAACGAAAAGAAGGCAACGTTCAAGGCACGCCCCTTCATGTGATCTATCAACGGGAAATTGCTCCGATCGGTAATGGATCGTCGATCAATATCACGAACCTTGGCGGAGAAGCGGCCCTCATCCTGCCAGGAAGCAAGTTGGCTAGACGCGCGGGGGAAGAATGGGAATTCGATGAGCTGCCTCGACGGTATCTCAACCCTCGCGTGGGTGGACCGGTCGAGCGGCCAGATTGACGTACATGAATACTCCAACTCAAAATGGACGGGAGGAGTGATCAAATTGTCACGCCCCGCAGACAGCGTTTCCCATATCCAACTGTTTGAATGGAATAAACAAGCGGCATTGTTTGCCATTCAAAGCGGTGACGAAGAATATTCACTGACCTTGATCACCCCGCCAGGTTTTGAAACGAACGGCCGCTGAAAACAGGGAGTCCGGACTCTGCGTACAGCCCGGAATACTGCGATTTGTTTAGCGTCCCGCTCAATCGCCGAGATTTTCAAGGAGCCCCCTGCCCCGGGATGAAACAGGCGACAGGCAAAACTGACGGGTATGCGGACCGATATGCACGGCTTGAATGTGCAGATCAACCGGCGGCAACGCGTCGTGAATTTTTTCAGCCCACTCCACAACCAGCACCGCACCGTCTTCGACCGCTTCATCGAGTGCCAGTTCATCGACCTCAGCAAGCGATTTGATCCGGTACGCGTCCAGATGAAGTAACCGGTGCCGGCCATCATGCGGTACACACAGCGTAAATGTAGGACTGACGACCAGCGAAGAATCAATATCCAGTCCAGCAGCAATGGCCTGGGTTAAGTGTGTTTTCCCGCTGCCAAGTGTCCCGTCCAGTGCGACAACCGTACCAGCCTCCAAAGTGCGACCGAGTCGCCGACCCAGCGATCGTGTCTGCTCAAGTGATTTGCAGTTAACGGTGAGATCACACATGTTTCAAGTTTCAATTCGTTCGCTCAACACTTGTCAATAGTTCTCATCAACCGTGACGGTATCCTCGAACCGCGACTGTCTCGCCAGTCGCTGCGTCCGTAATCGTTGTTCCCGAAACGAGGACACCGATTTGAGTCATTTCCGTTTCGACCCTTGAGTCAGCAAGAATCTGCTCGGCGACAGAAGGTTCACAGGTCAGAATAAGTTCAAAATCCTCGCCATCATAGAGTGCATGCTCCAGCGCCGATTGCCCACTGGTCGCAGCCAGCTTTTTTGCATCGTCCGACACAGGCACTTTGTCCGGATCCAGGGTGACCCCGCATCCGCTGGCTCGTGCGAGGGCGTTCAGGTCAAACATCAGAGAATCGCTGGCGTCAGTAGCGGCGTGAATCTGGTGGTGCTTTCGCAGATAGATCGCGACCTCACAGCGCGGCGTGAATTCCAGATGTCGTCCAAGAATACTGCCTCCGAATTTTCCTGTAACAAGCACCGCATCACCGGGTTGTCCTCCTGACATGAGCCAGTTGGATTCACATTCCTTATTTTCTTGAACAGCTCCGATCGCAGTAATCGAAATAGTCAACGGTCCTGACCAAACATTAGTGTCGCCCCCGATGATCTGCATGCCGAATTCTCCGGCCAATGCCGCTGAACCGGTAAACAGTTGCTTGACATCGTCCAGTTTCATGTCGTTGGGTAGCGTATAGCTGATCGTTGCAAAACGAGGAGTTGCAGCCATCGCGGCGAGATCACTGAGATTCACCGCCATCGCTTTTCTGCCAATGGACTGTAGAGAATGACGTTCCGATTTGAAGTGCGTACCGTCACTGATTGCATCAGTGGTTATCACGAGCGACTCGCCTGAGCGGGTTTGAATCACTGCCGCGTCGTCTCCAATGCCGACAGTGACTTCAGTCGAGTCGGGATTTCGGGGCTGCTCCAGCGAATTCAACCACTGTATGAAGTTATCTTCCATAAACCAATCAGCCGGGCATAGTGTGAACGCTGCCTATCGTTCTGGAAATTCGCGCGCCGGAAACTCGCGCGAAAAACAGAACACGAGTTCAAACCAATCGGCGAGCGCGCGGTCGCAGCCGGCCAATTATAGGCACGCCAACGTGTGGGGCGAGTCGCGTAGAGTGTATTGGATCGAATCAAACAAAAAAACCGCCAGCCCGGCAAAAAGGCTGGCGGCTTTGAAACCGTTCGGGCGGCTATCGCAGCAACCCGGATTAAGGCGTTCGCCGTGAGGCGATTCGCATTTGCCCGAAGAACGGTTTTCTATCGCGGAGGACGTAGAACATGAATTCTTTTTGTTGTTTGATGTCGGGCTGTTCAAGAATGTAGGTCAGATTGTCCATCGTTTCTGTCTTCCAGCCGTGCATCGCGACGAGGACATCTCCGGTCGTAATTCCTGCGTCTTCAGCAGGGCTCGATGGACGAACTCTCAATACCCGCAATCCCTGCTCGTAGTTGGGGTGGCGATCCTTCATTTCCTCACCCGTGGCCGGAGTCAATTCAAGGCCGACAGTCGCCCAGGCCGCATCGGCCGCTGACAATTGGGGGCGGGCATCAGAAGAAACCAGAGTCAGTTCAACATCCTGCACGGATCCTGCATGTTGAACGCTGAGCCGGATGGACTGGTTGGAATCCGTTGCCAACAAAGCGCGGTACAGGTCCAGTTCAAGATGAGTTGCCTGTCCGTCGATTGCCACGATCTCGTCTCCAGTCGAAATTCCGACTGCTGCCGCCGGACTACCCGGCGTGACTGCCTCGACGACCAGTTTCGCCCGGTCCTCGACGTAGATCGTTCGAGTTACCATGCCGTGATAAATATTGTCTTCAACAATTTCGCTCATCAACCGGGCAGCGACTTCCATCGCGTCGTTCACGGGAATCGCAAATGCAATCCCCTGAGCTCCCATTCTCACGGCGACATTGATTCCAATCATATCGCCATTGAGATTTAAAAGCGGGCCGCCGGAATTGCCCGGATTGATGGGGGCATCTGTTTGGATCAAGTTTCGGTAAATTTGATCTTCGTTGACTTGGACAGTCCGGCCGAGCTGGCTGATAATTCCGACAGTAATTGTGTGTTCGTAGCCGTACGCGTTGCCAACTGCTGCAACGGTTTCTGCAAGCAGCAGGTCCGAGGAGGATCCGATGTTGATCACCTGCATCGGCGTTGGATTGTCGATCTTGATGATGGCAAGGTCGGTCAATGTGTCATGGACAACGAGTTGCCCGGTTGTCTTGAACCGGTCGCTGGTCGTTACTTCAATGTTTTCGACGCCTTCAACAACGTGATAGTTGGTCAGGATATAGCCACGAGGATCGATCACGACTCCTGTGCCCATCCCGTTGACCTGCTTCATCTCGTCTTCGCTGGAGCGGGCCCCGGTGTTCGGAACGGTTTTGCGTCCGCGAAGATTGACGACTGACGGACTGCAACCTTCAATCGCTTCCACGAGTGGAGTGCGGCGGTTGTCTTCGTCGGCCCGGGCGTCTTGAACTGCTACAGGGGTCAGAACCAGCAATGTCAAAACGATGACGCCGGACAGCCAAAAGCTGCTTTTAGATAAGGGGCTTTGTTGCATTACAATCTGTCGGCTGGGTGTACGGCAAACTGGTTATCGCCGGTGCGGGCCGACGTTGCATTCAAAGCCACCGAAGCCGCCTGATGCATTCATAGCGACGGATGTCACATGCGGGGTGTCTGTTGGTGCGGGAACGCCAACAAAACTGTGAACAGGTCCGATATTCGCTTACAAGCGTTAAATCGGACTTACACAATTTTGCCGTTAGATCACCAAAACCCGCCCGCATAGTTTGACCAGGTTGCCTGCGGTATTCAGATTCAGTTTCTGCACCGCGCCCAATCGTCAAACTCGGCTGCTGTCAGGCGGGATGACTGCACTTTTGAAGAGAAACGCCGCTCGTAGGTTCGCCAGTCGTATTGCGTTAGCCCAGTACTGGTGGACACCGGAAAAGTAACGGCCGAACCCGATGAAGGCGCGGATCGCAAGGATGATCCATACGGTTGGTATCGTCACGGCCCGATCAGTGCCGACTTCCACATCAATGAGGTTCTTACGCATCTGTTCGACAAGTCGATCAGTCATGTCGAATCACGAGCTGATGCGGCCAAGGCGGGTGAGCCGTTTTTTCTTTACCTTGCATTGCCCGCGCCCCATACTCCAATCGTGCCTGACTCCAATCGTGCCTGACTCCACCGTTCAAAGATGCCAGTGGAATGAATCCTTACGCTGACTTCGTCATGGAGATTGATCACCATGTCGGTGAATTACTTGCAACACTGGAGGCGACAGGAATCGATGACAACACTCCGGTCATCTTTACCAGCGACAACGGTTGCTCGCCTCAAGCGAACTTTGATGTGCTCGGAGAACATGAGCATGATCCGAGCGCCGGCTCTCGCGGGCACAAGGCAGAGATTCATGAAGGCGGGGAAACGTCAGGCGCGAAACGCTAATCAGCCATTCGATTGGCGGGTCGTTTGCGATTCGACAGGGCGATTGGAAGTTGTGTCTGTCGGCGGGCAGTGGCGGCTGGAGTGAGCCACACGAGGGCCAGGCAAAGAAAGACGGATTGCCTCCGCTTCAATTGTTCAGCCTTGCCGACGATCCCGGCGAACAGCACAATCTCGTGGCGGATGAACCGGAGAAAAGGATGTGTTACTTTTGTTGCTCGACGATGAAATCCAGCGGGGACGGTGCACGACGGGCGAAGCTGTGTCGAATGATCGTGACACGATCAAATATCTGCCTGAGGGCGTGTTGTTACCCGACGGGAAATAATTCACATTCGTCGACTATTGTCTTTTGGGCGGAGTACAATCCGACCTGGCAGGGGCCCGACCCGTTGAGTGAATTTTTTGGGACGAGTGCGGGCGACGCCAGCCGGTTTCACGCTCATCTTCGTTTCTCGCTCATCTTGGCGTCGTCCATGATCCGGTCGGAATGGGTCATGGATTCATGGTGCATATCGTGGTTCTCCATCGAGTGCATTTCAGTTCCATGCGTTGCTTCATGCTGCATGGCATTGATTCTCGAACGACCCGCAGCGCGTATGCGGTTGCTGCTGCTTTGCACAAACGCGACAACGTGAAATCCAGCAAGTTCAAAATCTGATGGGATTGCAACTTGCGTCGATCCCGCTGCAGCGGGTTCATTGATGGTTCTGAGGTTGCGGACGATGTTGACGTGGCTGAGGTCGCGTCGAGCGTTTTCGCCACGAGTCACCTGTTGGCGCCCGGAGTCTTGAACGAGTGCAACATTGATAACGTCGCCCTGTTGCAAGCCTGTCGACTCCCACTGAACATCCACGACATTGTGTCCTGTTGCTGCCACGACGCTGATTGCAGAATTGACTACCTGCTCGATTGCCAGATTCGTCGCCCGGTCGGAAGTCTCAACATTGGAACCAACGAACTCAGCCGCTCCGTTGATCACCATTTGAGGCGTGTAGACGCGGTCGCTTTCAAAATGTTGCGCGTATGCACGTTGTCGCTGCGAGAATGCTGCGTCGCTATAAGGGTCCGTCCAGCCGAGCCGGTTCCAATAGTCGACATGGTACGAAAGGGTGTAGACGTTTTGTCCGCTGTTTGTTGCTTCCGCCGCCAGCCGTGCCAGGTTGGTGTCGGCTGCCGGGCAACTGCTACAGCCCTCGGAGGTAAAAAGTTCAAAGAACGCAAATCCTGACGCGGTGTCGGCCTGTTCCATCATCTCATTACCGGAGTCCATCATGCTGTTCCCGTGAGTGTTCATCGTGGACCGATCCACAAGCGCGTCCTGAGCGAATGCGGGCGAGACAAGGGTCACAAAGGCCATGACAGCAAATACTGCCACGACCGCATCGCGGCCAACAAACGTAAGCAGAGAAGCAAAGTCTTGTGTTGGACTTGTAGCTGGCATGATAGGTTCCTTTGGATTAACCCGGACTGGTTGTTTTCCGTCTCGATACGGCAAGTCGGAGAATTCAAACGCCAGTTTATGAACGCGAACGAGCGCTCGATTGACGCTGCGGGATCTAGACGAATCCCGGGTGCAATTGCTTACCTGGGAAATAAAAGTGTTACTTCTCAGTGTTAGATCGCTATCAATACAACGGTCCTGAAAAAAGGCTCTATAGAAGAATCTGTGGGTGAACAATTCAGGCCGGAGGTTTTTTAAGGCACGGGAGGATAAAAGTATTTTGAAGAAGTCGAAGCCATGCAATCGCATGACTTCGACCGTCGTGGAATACTTCCACCCTCACTTGCTGATCCCTTGTTGGGTTGCTCCTCAGCAGAGCCCAACTCCGTTTCAACAAGCTCCGTTTCAACAAGCGAGATTAGTATAAACGGTTTTTCAACCGATGAGGGCTAATGCATCTTGAACGTCAATCGGTTAGGAATGGTTTACCACAACTATCCCCTGACCGGAGCCATTCAAGATGCACTTCAAGACTATCTTCAATCGGGTGAAGTCGCGGGCTGTTTTGCGGTGAGCTGGGATCACGTTTACAATTCGGTAAAACACGCGGTTTCGTGGGGCCTGCAGCGGCGGGACTTAAGCAGCATTGAATCCATTGGTGTCGATGAAGTGCAATGGAAGAAGGGCCACAAGTATCAAACGCTGGTTTATCAAATTGATGAAGGCCGCAAACGCTTGTTGTGGATTGGACCCGACCGCACGGCCAAAACGCTGTTGGCGACCGTGTGAGCCAGGGCACCGATATTCGTTTAATGTCCATTGTTTATTGGATTGCCCGCCACAAACAGTTTCTGAATGTGAGGAATATTTGCCACTTTCCGATCGCGACGAACACAATCCGCACTGCGAAATTTGACAAGGTAAGAGATTTCGTGCTGGTCGCGTCAAGGTTCCGTCGTTTGTCGAACCGCTACTGGAGCACAATCATGAACTGCAAGTACACTAAAGTAGCAGGGATTATTCCGGCAATCGCAGGCTTGTTTGCGTATTTCTCGCTGGCAAGTACGCCTGAATCGCCGAAGCCGATTTCAGCAAACGCAAGACTCGAAACAGCGATCTTTGCTGGTGGATGTTTTTGGTGCGTCGAGGCATCGTTTGAAAAAGTTCACGGAGTTGCAGGCGTTGAGTCGGGATACACCGGTGGCGAACTGTCGAACCCGACCTACGAACAAGTGTCATCTCAAACCACAAAGATGCTCCAGACTCCGGGCAGTCGCTCAATGCGAAGCTGATGGTAGCCGCTGCTGTCTTCACCAAAGTTCCGCAGTGTTTGTTTGACTGGCGGTGATGTTTGCCCGTCCAGAATCAGTTCCGGAATTCGGTATTCACTGGTTTTGCACTATCTTCGACGAAGTTAGTTTTTCGATTATTTCCTCAGCATTTTGATAAATCGCCAGCAACGTATTCAGCTTCGTCCGTTGCAGGATTTCCATTAGATTCGAATTCAGTTCAGCAAAGAAGGTTTCGCTTCTTGCTGATGCAAAACGATCAGACAGAATATTCATCGCTCTACGAATTCTGCGAAACGACCGTTGCGTTGTCGACGCCGCGATCGAGTTCCTCGGCGGGCTGTTCGATTGAATTGCCGGTGAATCTATTGCGAATCGTTCGACCCACACGCTGGAATGTGCGTGACGGAGAGCAGACGGCTGACCAAGCCAACCGGCAGTAGCCCTTTAACGGCCGCTTGCCATGAATTTCAGCGACTGCAAGGCGATAATGGGTCATCGCATAAATATGAACCGACTCAGCCATCCGCGAATAGAAAGGACGAGCAGCAAGTTGTTGTTCGTATTGCTCGAACGTGATGGGAACGAGGTCGGTCTGGCGTCGTTTGGCACATTCGATCGCGTAGCTGATGTGTCGGTGCATCCGCAACATTGACGTGCCGTTGAGGCTGCCCGAGTGGACTCGATAGTGCATACAGACATCGCTTAGATTCGCCAGACGAGAAACTTCGCCGACCCGCAACATCATGTCCCAATCATCGATCAGCGGCTGGGACCAGTATCCACCCAGGCCGTTGAGTACTTCGGTTCGGATCATGATCGATCCGTGAGCCAGGCCGTGTCGACCAAGCATCATCGCGGGAAATATTTTCTCATGAGTCTGCGGCAGGAGTAGACTTTTTCCGACTCCCGCTTCGCCGATAGGTGCAACTTGTGTTCCGACGATGCCGACATCCGGATTGGCGTCCATGAACGCAAGCTGTTTTTCCAGCCGATCGGGCATCGCGACATCATCCGCATCCATTCGAGCAACAAATGCGGTTGCGACAAATTTCAATCCGTGGTTCGCTGCTGCCGCTGTTCCACCGTTTTCCTGAGTAATGATCTGGACTCGTGAATCGGCTGCCGCAACTGAAGCAAGGTACACAGCAGTGGAATCGGTTGATCCGTCATCAACAATGATAAATCGGAACTCTTCCAGATTCTGATCAAGAATCGACTCGACCGCAGCGCGCAGGAAGGGCATCCCGTTGTACACTGTCATTAGGACGGAGACTTCTTGCATAATAAAAGCGAGTGATCAAGGAGCAAATCAAGAAGGCAAGTTCGGGAGCCGCCGACAAGAACGCAGCTGAACCTTCGATTCTGCTACAGGCTTCGACAGTTCAGTTACGTTGTTAGTTTAATTCAGTTACGTTGTTAGTTTATTTACGTAGCGACGCGTCCGCTGTTACAACCTGCTTTTACGATACCCGGTAGCCGTGGAGTGAATTCAGAATTCTGAACTGACGACGATCTGGCTGTCCGAAAACCGCGTACCGAGAACAAAATAGCCCGGGCGAAACCGGTGTTTAACCGCTCCAGTATACCAACACGCGGGTCGGTTCGCGAATGATATCAGAATTAGCGAACATTGAAAGTCGGACCGTAACGGATCTGAGGGCAACGATTTCACGTTGTCAGATACTAATGCGCGTCCTTTGCAGATTACGATTGCCATTTTATACGCGATTACGCAATCACAAAGACTGCAATGGCCAATATCCAGAGGCCGAGTGCGACGAAGTTAACCACCAGGCCAGCGGTTCGGAGTGAGCCACGCGATTTGAAACCGCAGATCAAGCCGCCCAAGACTAAGACTAGAAACGGGACCAGACTCGGGCAACCAAATGAAATCAGGAGTGCGAACGCTCCAGGAATGACGCTGGCAATACCCGCGCCATCGTTAGGTTGCGGGGTGTATTGCCCGTCATAGTAAATCGGCTGGTGTCTGCCATGTTGTTGCCTGTTGTAATACTGAGGGCCGCCATGAATCTATCGGCTGGAACATACTGGTAGAGCGAGTTCAGATCCGGCAGCAATTCCAGATTCGATTCGGGTTGAACGATCCCGGCATCACAACCGAAATCGCTGGTGACGAGTCTGCTGCCGAATAACCAGGCGTTGCATCGGGAAAACGCAAAATGACAAATTGCTGATCGGGAGAGCAACTTGCCGGCATTTCGTAATTTTCCCGGCTGAGTTCAGTATCCATTGTTCAGTCTTGTTCTGGACAAATCGCTGCGGACAAACACGATGTGACCCTACAATGGATGGCTCAGACAATACGCACAATTGAAAATCATGCAACGAGAGGCTAATATTCGTTCCATGTATTGTCGTCGGTCGACGTAACAATTCGACTCTTGCACCGCGCTCGATTTTTTCGCCGGGCACCTGCATATGCAAGTTTACAACAGCTCACTTCAGAACTCAGGAGACTCCTGTGCCACAAGCCAATAATAACGCATCAAGAGAGAACAAGGGAGAATCGCCGGACCAACGCACACGGCGCAGTTTTCTTAAGACCGGAACAACGATGGCAGCAGCCGGAGCGGTTGCGGGAACGTTGACGACGCCCGGGCTTTCGATGGCACGATCTGCCAACGCGGGGGGTAGCGACACGGTACGCATCGGTTTGGTCGGCTGTGGCGGACGCGGTTCCGGAGCGGCCCAGCAGGCGATGAACACGACCAGCGGTAACGTTGAACTGGTAGCGGTGGGCGACGTCTTCGAGAATTTCATGAATAGCGCCATCAATCGAAACCGAAACGCGCATGGAGACAAAGTCAAAGTAACCGATGACACTTCGTTTATTGGTTTCGACTCCTACAAACGAGTCCTTGACAGTGATATCCAGCTGGTGATTCTGGCGACGCCTCCCGGTTTCCGCCCGATGCACTTTGAAGCTGCGATTGATGCGGGCAAGCACGTCTTCATGGAAAAACCGGTTGCGGTTGATGCTCCCGGCGTTCGCCGCGTTTTGAAGGCAGGCGAATTGGCGAAGGAAAAAAACCTTGCCGTTGGAGTCGGCCTTCAGCGACGCCATGAGCCCTGGTACCGCGAGACGATTCAGCAACTAAAGGATGGCATCGTCGGTGATTTGATTGCCAGTCGTGTTTACTGGAACAATCCCGGCGTGTGGATTCGGGCACGGGAAGAGAACCAGACTGAACTCGAATATCAATTGCGAAACTGGTACTACTTCAACTGGATGTGCGGAGATCATATTGTTGAACAGCACATTCACAATCTGGACGTGATCAACTGGCTGATGGATGACTACCCTGCGTCAGCTCAGGGCGCAGGCGGTCGGCAGGTACGAACAGGAGCGGACACGGGACAGATTTTTGACCACCACAATGTTGAATACACCTACGCGAACGGTCACAAGATGTTCAGCATGTGTCGGCATATGCCTGATACGTTCAACGCAGTAAGCGAACACGTTCACTGTAGTGAAGGCTATGCTGATATCAGCGGCGGCCGAATTTACGATAGCAACGGCAACGAAATTTTCCGGGCGAAAAAAGACAAAGAAGCGACAGGCGGTCACCAGCAGGAACATCACGACTTGTTCGCTGATCTGGCGAACGGAATTATTCCCAACGAAGCTGAATATGGTGCCAAGAGTACGATGACGGCAATTTTTGGCCGGTTGGCAACCTACACGGGTAACCGGCTGAAGTGGGAAGACGCGATTGAGTCCAACATCAGACTATGCGATGTCGATTCGCTCACAGGCTGGGATGACGAGCCACCTGTGAAGCCGGACGAGGATTTAGACTATCCCATCCCTGAACCGGGCGATGTCGAAAAGAGCGGTATCATCGACTGGAATCCACGTCGTTAGCGACAAGGTCGGAATTTCTGCGATCGGGCATCGGCAGCGCATGAGTTCGCGCATCTTGTGAGCGGTCCGGCGGCGAATGTCAGCGCAAAAAAAATGAAGGGTTCCAGCTCGCCGCGACTGGAACCCTTCTAAAATTGGCTGTCCAAACCGGAAACAAGTTTCTGGTCTGGAGACCCACAGCCAGAAGAGGTTATCGACCGGCGGGGACGGTTTGTCCAAAAAACGACAATTAGCGTCGTCATCCGCTACAACTGTCAAAGTCAGGTGGTAAACTGGAACAATCTTGAGCAGTTTGGGGGATCTGGATTAAGGCTAAGGCTCAGAGTTCCGGCCGCCGGGAACTTAATCAAAAAAAAAAAATTGAGCTGGGGCGATTCTTAAGACCAGCAGCCGTATGGAATCGCGGAGAGTACGCAATGGATCAGCAAGACAGTGCAGCCAATCGTCACCGTGAAGCGAATTCAAGAACCGGTGAAGTCGCTCACACGGCCGGGGAAAAAATGATTTCGAAATTCAACGATCGGATTCCCGCGAAACTCGCCTTGGAGGACGGACGCGTTTTTTCGGGTGTCTCATTCGGAGCGACTGGCATCTCGTCCGGCGAAGTTGTCTTTAACACCTCGATGACGGGCTATCAGGAAATCCTGACTGACCCCAGCTATTGCGGTCAGATCGTGACGATGACGTATCCTGAAATCGGCAACTACGGTGTCAACGACGAAGATGTCGAAAGCCGTCGACCGATGTTGGCAGGGTTTGTTGTTCGCAGTACGAGCCGGATCGCCAGCAACTTCCGATCGTCCCGGTCGCTGGACGAATTTCTTAAGGAACACAACATTGTCGGGATCTCGGACATTGATACGAGAGCGCTGGTCCGACACATTCGTGTCCGCGGTGCGATGCGCGGGATTATCTCAACAGAAGACCTCGATGATGATTCGTTGGTTGGCAGAGCGAAAGAAGCCAGCGGGCTGGTCGGTCGAGATCTGGTCCAGGAAGTTCTACCCGAAGGTAATATCGAGTGGGACAAATGCCTGAGTCGCTGGTGGGATATGCGCAATACGGACCGTGATCAGCCGGCGTTTCAGATTCCTGAAGACGCTCCGCTTGTCGTGGCGCTGGATTACGGGATGAAGTGGAATATCGCCCGGCATTTGTTCAACCAGGGTTTCCGCGTGACGGTTCTGCCAGGAACCGCAACAGCCGACGAGGTGCTGGCGTTGAATCCGGACGGGGTTTTTCTTTCCAACGGTCCCGGCGATCCGGAGCCGCTCACGTACGCAATCGAGACAATCAAAGGCGTACTCGGTAAAGTTCCGTTGTTTGGAATTTGCCTCGGCCACCAGTTGTTTGCGCTGGCGTGCGGAGCGAAGACATTCAAATTGAAATTCGGACATCGTGGTGCCAACCAGCCAGTGATGGATGGCGAAACGGAGAAGATCGAGATCACGTCCCAGAATCATGGTTTTGCGGTCGATGCTGACTCATTGCCTGAATGCCTGGAAGTGACTCATTCGAACTTGAACGACAATACCGTGGCCGGATTGAAACATAAAACACTGGATGCATTCAGCGTTCAATATCACCCCGAAGCATCGGCTGGCCCACATGACAGCCAATATTTATTCGCTCGGTTCAAAGCGATGATTCAGAACCAGATGGCAACTGCTGGCTAGCATAGGGCCCGATTGCGAACGGGACGTGGCGCAGGAATGAACCATCAGACTTACAACTCACGATTTGATTTTCTCCGGGAACTGAGTCTTTTTTCGCTTCACGTCCCTTCCGGCAGAAGGGACGTACGGCTGACGTCTAGCAATTGGGAAGAACATGCAATGCAAAACGCTCTATCGGTCACGCCGTACGTTTCTCAAAACCACAGGTGCCTGCTGCGACTGATGTCGGGTTGCCTGAAGGAACCGAGCTGCCCGGACAGGGTGCGTTGTTCGTCGGTGAGGAAGGCCGCGACTATCGTGAAGGCTGCGAAGTGCCGGGCCTGTCACGCGAAATGGCAGGATCCGGCAGGTAGAATTTTGCCGGGCACTGTTTGCCGGGTGAATCAAAAGCGAAGCGCATCCCGGAAACCCGCCGCGTTAGCAAGGCCGCGAGCTTCAACGAGTCGGATCAATTTCCAGTGGCGGCAAACTACAACCGCTCATGTCAACTTCTACTTCAAGACTTTCTTGACCACGTGTGTTTCTTTGACGCCGGTTAATTTTTCGTCGAGCCCGTGATAGGGAAAAACCAGCTTGTGGTGATCGATCCCGAGTTGATGCAGAATCGTCGCGTTCAAGTCGCGAATGTGGATCGCATCTTTGAAAAAGCTGGTCGTTGGCTTACCGTCTTCGTCGACGATGTTCACCCCGTAGTCGTCCGTCTTGCCAAGCGTCATTCCAGGTTTGACTCCGCCGCCCGCCATCCAGATCGAGAAGCACGCAGGATGATGATCACGTCCGTAATTCTCAGCAGTCAACTTGCCTTGACAATAACTCGTTCGACCAAATTCGCCGCCCCAGATCACCAGCGTGTCGTCCAGTAGCCCGCGCTGTTTGAGATCCTGCACGAGCGCCCATGATGGCTGGTCAACGTCCATGCATTGTTTGGGCAGGTGATTCTGAATATTGAAATGCTGGTCCCAGCCGCGATGGAAAATCTGAACAAACCGGACGTCCCGTTCGGCCATTCTACGCGCGAGCAAACACGATGCGGCAAACGTTCCCGGCTTTTCAACATCAGGCCCGTACATCTCCAGCGTTTCCTTCGTTTCGCCCGATACATCCGCTAGTTCGGGAACGCTGGTCTGCATCCGGAACGCCATTTCGTACTGCGCGATTCTTGCCCGGGTTTCCGGATCGCCAGCCTGTTCAAAGTGTTGATTGTTCAACGTCGCCAGAGCGTCCAGCGTTCGTCGCCGGTCCATCGGACTCATCCCCTGCGGGTTGGACAGGAACAGTACCGGATCTCCGCTCGATCGAAGCGGAACTCCCTGATGGTTGCTCGGCAAAAACGCAGACCCGAACAGCCGGTTGTAAAGTGCCTGAGCATCCGGGCGTCCGGTCCAGGTCGGTGTCATCACCATATAGGTTGGCAGATCCTCATTCAACGAACCGAGACCGTAACTTAGCCAGGCACCGAGACTCGGTTTTCCCGGCAGCTGGTTGCCGGTGTTGATCAGCGTGATTGCCGGATCGTGGTTGATCGCATCGGTCCACATCGAGTTGATGATGCACAGGTCGTCAGCCATTTTCGCGGTGTGAGGCAACAGGTCGCTGAACCAGGCACGCGATTCACCATGTTGTTCGAACTTGAATTTACTCGGCGCGATCGGGAACTCGGACTGACCCGAGGTCATTGTGGTCACGCGATTTTGCAGGACGTTGGAGCCGTCTTCAAATTTCTCAGTCTTTAAATCGACTTTGAACTTCTCTTTGAGCAACGGTTTGTATTCGAGCATATCCTGTTGGCTCGGCGCTCCGGCCATGAACAGAAAGATCGCGCGTTTGGCGGTCGGCGCATGCGTCAACGCGGCTTTGACAATATCATTCACACCGTCAAATCCGGAGGCGCTGTCGACAGTTGTCGTTGAAGAGCCGGCTGTTCCGGGTAGCATCGACGCCAGTGCCGTTGCTCCGAGGCCCATAATTCCGTTGCGTAGAAGTGATCGGCGGGTGAGTTCAGCGATTCGTTGTTCGATTGGGTTCATTGGCATCTGTTGGTTTCAGGCGAGGTTTTGAGTTCATACCAATATTCAAAGTAGATTGTCTCAATCACTGCTTCGTGATGACTTCATCCAGGTTCAACACAATATTTCCGATGACGGTCCAGGCGGCGAGTTCAGGAACATCACTGGTTTGAGCAATCGGAATCGCGCCGACGCGAAGAAGCTTGGAGGCGGCAGCGTTGTCCGCTTTGAAGACCGATAACTGCTGCTCGTAGACTTCCAGCAGCACTGCAGATTCACCCGGTTCAGGTTGTCGCAACGTTGCCAGATAGAACATTCGCTCAGCTCGCTCTTTCGATTCGACATTCGGGAGTTCGCTGGTCACACGCTCTGCAAGGTGCCGTGCGGCCTCAAAGTATTGCGGGTCATTGAGCAGCAACAGCGCCTGAAGCGGGTTGTTTGTTCGCTCCCGGCTGATCACACATTCCTCTCGGGTTGGCGAGTCAAACACGGTCATCTCGGGCGGAGGTGACGTTCGTTTCCAGAACGTGTAGATGCTGCGCCGATGTACTTTGTCCGACCCTTCATCTGCTTTATAAATAGATGTATTCGCACCGACGTAGCCGACCGCTTTCCACAGCCCGTCGGGCTGCGGAGGTTTCACACCGGGTCCGCCCAGTTTGTTCACCAGCAGCCCGCTCACCGACAGAGCCTGGTCGCGGAGCGTTTCCGCATCCAGCCGGTAACGCGGTCCGCGAGCAAGAAACTGATTCGTTGGATCCGCTTCGTACGCGGCGGCGGTGATAACTGAATCCTGCCGGTACGTCCGGGACATCACCATTTGTTTAACCAGTGCTTTGACGTCCCAGTTGCTTTCACGGAACTCGACAGCCAGCCAGTCCAGCAGTTCCGGGTGAGTCGGCTGTGTTCCCTGTGAACCGAAATCGTCAGCCGTGATGACAATTCCCGAACCAAAAAACTGTTGCCAGAAGCGGTTGACAGTGACACGGGCCATCAAAGGATTTTCCTGCATGAGTAACCATTGCGCAAAACCGAGGCGGTCATTCGGTGACGACTCGGGCATCGGCGGTAGAAATCCGGGCACGGCTCGCGGCAACGCCCCGCGTTCTTTGTCAGGTTGATCGTACTCGCCCCGCGTTAACAGGTAGGCCGGCTTTGGTTCCATTCGCTCTTTCATGACCAGCGTGGTCGGAAGGCCTGCATTCGCTGATTCGATTTCGGCCTTTTTCGCCTCAATATCGGTTAACAGTTTTCGATGTTCCGGCCTGGTTCGAAGGAAGAACTCTCGCAACCGGGTATTTTGTTGTTCCGTTCTTTCCTCCTCCGGCCTTCGCAGGATCGACTGAACCGCGAGTCCGGGCACCAGGGATTCCGATGTCTTCTCCGAGTAGTAAAACCCTGAAGCGCCGCCGGTATTGACGATCTTCAACAGCAAACCGTTTGAGCCGCTACGGAGCGAAAGGCGAACGGACTCCTGATCCGGCGCGACAGCTCGGGCAACGTTGTTTTCATGAACCAGTTCGCCGTTAAGGAACACGCGGATGCCATCGTCACTGCCAAGAGACAGGGTCAGCTTTCTTGCGCCCGGCGATAGAATCTCGCGATACAGATAACGAGGGCCAATCACTTGATCACCGAAGACGTGGGGTGTGCCGTCAGCGAATTCAGTGTTCAGTTGCCAGGTAACTTTTTTGGATTCGGCATCTTCATCGTTCGCTTCGGCTTCATCGCCAGTTCGTCCGCCGTCAGGTTTGTAAATCGCCGTGAGATCAACGCCCTCCTCGGGTCCGAAGTCCTTGTGATAGGCATCGCTGCGGTTTTCGGTCGCAAACGGTCCGAGCAGATTCCATGACCCGGTGTGATGCGTGCCGATTTCCTTGTCAGTGGTCGCGGCTAGTCGAATCGACTTGAAGACATGCTGCGCGTACTTGGATTCAAAGCGCAAACGAACGCGGACGGTAGTTCCCCCTTCGAAACCGAAAGGTGTGTCGGTCGCAAAGAGTGCCGTGCGGCTGCCGTTCCTTCCGTGACCTTCGATGGCCCAGCCCGATTCAGCATCAACCTTTTGATCGATCGCATGAGCAACCGGAAACTTGTCCTGCTGGTGATCAGCATCAGCCGAAACGAATCGCAATGGTGTGAATTTTGCATTCGGTTCGTTTGCCGGACGGACTTCGGCTTCAATTTCGCTGAGCACCGCATTTCCGTTGGCAGCCCGGCCAGCTGATTCATCGTCACCTGCCAGCGCCTCAAGCCGAATCGCGGTTACTTCGGTCAGGTCGGTGCGGATCGTGAATTCAAACGTCTCTTTGTCCGGATTTTTGTCTGTTGCCGTCGCGATTTGACTTTCAGGGTTGAAGGTCAACGTTGTATCGGCTGCGGAGGTCGCTTCAGTGATTTCCAGCGAAGACCACGTGTTATCGGCCCGATCAGTCCCCAGGGTTTTCCATTCGGCGAAAGCAGATTCGATTTCAGAACCAGGCGACTTGATTTGAGTGTTCAAGGCATCGAGGCTGGCTTGAAGTCCGGCAATTTTTGCAGCTGCCTCGGGAGTCGAGATCGAAATTGTCGGGGCGTGCGCTTTGTTGTTTCCGTCCATCGGGTCCGCATCAAGATTGTTAAAAAACGCGAACATTGAATAGAAATCCTGCGCTGTGATCGGATCGAATTTGTGATCGTGACACTGAGCGCAACCGACACTGAGCCCTAGAAACACTGAACCGGTTGTTGAAACCCGGTCGATAACGTTTCGGACGTAGACTTCTTCTTTGATTGATCCGCCTTCGTTGGTTGTTACGTGCAATCGGTTGTAACCACTGGCAATCAGGTCCTCGTCGGTCGGGTCCGGCAGAAGGTCACCGGCAAGTTGTTTCGTGGTGAAATCGTTCCAGGCCATGTTGTCGTTGAACGCACGAATGACCCAGTCGCGATACGGCCAGATTTCCCGATAGTTGTCGAAGTGTAAGCCGTGTGTATCGGCATATCGAACCGCATCGAGCCAGAACCGTGCCATGTGTTCGCCATAACGTGGCGATGCGAGCAGGCGGTCAACAACCCGTTCGCAGGCTTCAGGAGACTGGTCGGCAAGAAACGAAGCTACTTCGTCAGTCGTCGGTGGGAGGCCGGTTAGATCCAGTGTCAACCGCCGGATTATTTTTGCTTTGTCCGCCGGAGGTGATGGCATCAGTGCCTGATTGCGAATCCGTTGCAAAACGAAACGATCAATCGGACTGTTATTCCATTCGACAAAAGCGTCGTCCGGTGCTGAATCGGGATCGGGGACCGTCGGGCGATCCGGTGCCACAAATGCCCAGTGTTTTTCGTACCTGGCACCCTGTTCAATCCACATCCGGAACAACTCGATTTCCGATTGTGTCAGTAACGGCTTGTGAGCCTCTTCGGCTGGCATCCGTTCGTCGTCGTCTGCATCGAGCGAAATCCGCCGAATCAGTTCACTTGAGTCCGGTTCGCCGGGGACGATTGGGGTTTCACCCGACTCGCCTTCACCGTAAGCGCTGTCGGGATCATCCAGCCGAAACCCGCCAACACGCGAACCTTCGTCCGGGCCGTGGCAGAGGAAGCAACGATCCGAGAGAAGAGGTTTGATGTCGCGGTTGAAACTGACCAGGTCATCTTCTGATCGAGTACCGTCGTCTGCTTGCCGGGAAACGAACGCATCGGCTCCGTTCGGCTCGGAAAACGCGGCGATCGCAGTGACGGTTGCTACGATCGTCAAGGCGATCAAAGTTGATTTCGCAACTCGGCCGAACATCGAGCACGTCCGATCAACGTGAACGATAGAGTCGGACGATACGGGCGCAACGAACGACTTAGGACCAACTGAAGATTTGGAAGCAATTATCGATTTTGCAAAAAACAAAGAAACCACCTGAAGAATTATGTTGCAGCAGCGTCTGGTGGTCCCGTCGAAGAGAAACTGCACATGAGTGCGGTCGAGCGACGGTGTTCGGCTGGCATTGTCTGATCAATTGGTACGCAGATCTTAATCGAAAACTGAAGACACGTCCAACCGGCAGTTTTACGGCGTCTGCACCGACTTGTTTTCCTCGCGTAGCGGAACAAAGTGTAAATTCTGCCAATCACCGCGAAGACGTGTCAAAACAAAAAACCTACGAGCGATGCGGACCAAACGGCCAGCGAATAGAAACGGCTTCGACGAAAGGTCTGACAGCAATTCGATTGCAACACATTGGCAGGTAGCAGTCGGCACGATTGAGCCGGTTGTCAGGGGAAGCGATTCAAAACACCGTATTGTCGCTCGTGGCCAGTTGCTGGAATGGACCGCTTGAACGATAATTTCGGTTTGATAGTAGGAAGAATCAACCCGCCGCTTGGAAGATCCGGGACCATGAATTCACTCGGAAATATTAAACAGAAATTTTCCGCACTTACCAGAGGATGGGCCAATCCCGGACAGTGGCGTTCGCAGTGGCAGGACATGGAGCCGAGGCACCGGTTGGCCTTTGTCGTCACTTCTCTGATGGCTTTGTTTTGCCTGATCGTATTCGTTCTGTTGGTCGGCAGTTGCGGCAATAACAATAATGTTGCCACCAACACGTTGCTTGGCCCGGCGAATGGCTATTTCAATTCGGTAATTGCGCCGATGCCTCCCGCGAAAATTGAAGACGTTCGGGAACGCGTGCAAACTTCGAATACGCGGCGTCAAAAATATGTCGATTCGCTTGTCGAACGGTCAGCGGAACTGGGTAACTACATCAGCGGAGTCCTCGGGGGCAAGGCTCCCGAAGTCAGCTGGATTGATCGTACTCTGAAAACGCAAGGGATGAACCGCGAGAAGTTTATTGGCGCCTATGCCGGCGACCGGATCCGTATTGCGAGGTGGAACGTGAATGGAGACGCACCGGATTTCGCCGGGTCCAATGCCCTGAAAAAAGTGGTTGAATCATGCTTTGAACCCTGGGCTGGCGTTGCAAATGTTCGCGTTGACGCAAAACTTGATACGTTTCGCGTCATTCAAGATTCGATCGTCGCTGATGTTTCCATTCACATATTTGCGAAACCGGATGAGACTTCGGGCAGACAGGCCACGTCACTGTGGGAAATGAAATGGGACGCTGACAGTTTCAAGGGGGAATTGACACTCAAGGATGTGACGGTGAGCGGGCAGGAGGAAATTGTTAATTACACACCCGGCGGGACACTGTTACAGGACTGTACGGGATCAGTGATGAAACGGGTTCCGTTTGACCAGCTGTTTTATGGGCTCGATTTCTGGGCACGACGAATCCCCGGGCTTGATATAAACGGCGAACACGGTATCTCGGTCAGCGACATTAACCGCGACGGCATGGATGATGTTTATGTCTGCCAGCCTCACGGGATGCCGAACCTGTTGCTGGTTCAGCAATCGGACGGGACTGTAGAATCGAAAGGCAGGCAGTTGGGCGTCGATTTTCTGGACGAATCGTATGCCTCGTTACTGCTCAATTTTGACAACGACCGGACTCAGGATCTAGTTGTCAGCACCGACGAAGGGCTGGTGATGATGAGCCAGCGATCGAACGGAACGTTTCAACTGGAACATCGTCTCGCTATTGGAAAAGGCGCCCGTTCGCTTGCCGCTGCGGATTACGATCAGGATGGCGACCTTGATATTCTGCTTTGCAAATATCTGCCGGTTCAAACTGGAAATTATTTGTTTCCGCGGCCGGATTCATTTTCCAACGGGGAATCCGGCGGGCGCAATATCCTCTTGCGAAACGACGAGGGTTGGAAATTCACGGACGTGACTGAGGAAGTCGGACTCGGCCCTGACAATCATCGCTACTCGCGCGCTGCCGTTTGGCTGGATTACGATTTGGATGGAGATCAGGATCTGTACGTGGCCAATGAATTCTATCGGGACCAGCTTTATGAAAACCGGGATTTCTCATTCTCAGACGTCGGTGCGCGCGTTCCCGATTTGATCGGTACTCTGCGCCGGTCGGTTTCCCAGGGTGAATTCAACGGTGACGGCAGGCCCGATCTTATTGCAGCGACGGCACACTCCGATTTGTTCCGGCGCGAGTTGGAAGAGAACACCGCGTCTGACGTGTCGACTGCGTTGCAGAGGTTGCGCGGGAATTCTGCGACTGACATTCCGCCTGCGTTGCAGGTGTTCCGCAGTGCATGCCGCTATTGGGAATTTGCAGAAAACCCGGCCGCGTTTGGGGGATATCAAATGCCATCTCCGGTCTTTACGCCCGGCCATACATTCAGTTCGGCAGCCGGCGATCTGAATAATGACGGCGTCGACGACCTGCTGTTAACCAGTGGCGGACTCAGCCGGTTGCGGAACGAAGATGTCAGTTACGTCCTATACCGCGATGGACTTGCAGGGGCGGTTAACGATGAAGGCGATCTCAGCACGACTGAAATTCGGGATTCGTATCGCGCGGTTTCCGATCTCTGCCGGAAAGGATATTCGTTTGAATCCAATCAACGCAATCGGTGCTTTCTCAGCCTCGGGGAACCCGGATTCGCAAATATTTCGTCCTGTTCCGGATTTGATTTGACCGACGACTCCCGCGGGGTCGCTACGACTGACTGGGACGGTGACGGAGATCTGGATGTCATTGTCAATTCGAGAGGCGGGCCGCAATTACGGTTTTTGTGCAATCAACTCACTTCGGCAAACCAAACGCTTACGCTTGAGCTGGAAGGCTCGAACTCGAATCGCGATGCGATCGGCGCTCGAGTTGAAGTCTATCTTGATGGCAGGCTGATACCGATCGCAAAAACTCTGTCTGCCGGAAGCGGTTCCCTTTGTCAGTCATCGAAACAGCTGCTGTTTGGACTCGGACGGAATCCTGTGATTGGAAAAGTCGTCGTGGTCTGGCCGAATGGAAATTCGCAAACTTTTTTTGATGTTAAACCGGAGAATGCCTATCGTCTTGTCGAGGGGGCAACGGAAGCGGCCGGAATCAACAGTAACCGATTCCAGAATGTTGCGGTTCAGCAATCACGTCCGCCCGGACCGGAAATTAGAGTTACGGAGTTGTTTGAGCGAAACATCTTCTATCCGCGAGTCGGATTGCCCGTGTTGCAGTTCCAGGGTGAACCGGACAAATATTTTGATATTGAGATTTACGAGCAACGAGCGTTGCTGGTCGTATTCTGGACTCGCGATACGGAATCGGAGACGCTGCTGAAGAAGGTCGAGAACACGGCAAGGAAATTCTCCGACGCTGAACTCGATGTGCTTGCGATCTACGTAGATTCAAAGTCAAAAAGTGCCAGCAGCGACTGGGCAAACGCCAGCGATTCGATTCAAGAAACTAGATTCCCTTTTCGCTGGGGAACGGCGGCGCAAAGCACCGTTCAAAAAATGGAACTTCTGTTCGGCGACTGGTTTGCGCATCAGGATATTTCGGAAATGCCGTTCGGTTTGTTGCTGGACGAGCACCGACAGGTCGCGGCCTACTACCCGTCACGGCAGATCACGTTCAACCGGATCCATCGTGATCTCAGCCTGCTGGATATGAGGGAGCAGAGGTTTCGCGATCTGGCCGTTCCGTTTCCGGGAACCTGGATGTCGCCTTACCGCAATCCGACATACGGTCGTTTGATTTCTGCATTTGATCGTTTGGGATTCAAAGAGGATTCCCGGCGTTTGACGGTTATGGAAAAACCGAATTCGGCAATGGAGTTGGCCCATCGCGCGTTCGGACTTCAATCGATGGGTGACATTCAAACCGCGAAACGATGTTTTGAACAGGCGGTCAAGATTCACCCTGAATGCCTGACCGCGCTGATCGGCGACGGACGTTTGATCATGTCGTCACTCTCAATGGAAGCGAATCCGGACCTGCGTAACAAAATGTTGCTCAATGCCGGAGAACGGTTTGACGCGGTTATCCGTATTGATCCGTTCAATGTCGAAGCGATACTTGCCAGCGCGGACGTCAGTATTGCTCGTGGCAAAAATGAAGACGCGATTGCGATGTTGAAAAAATACATCGATTCGAACCCCGGAAAATATGAGGTACATGCGAAAGTCGGTCGCGAACTTTACCAGTTGGGAAAGTACCAGGAAGCAGCGAGTTTTCTGGTGACGGCGTACGAAAATCGACCCACGCTGCCGAATGTGTCTGGCGACCTGGGCTACCTTTATCTAAAAGATGATCAATTTTCGCACGGTCTGGAATATTTGCGACTCGCCAGACGCCTGCAGCCAAGCGAAACCGGGATTGCCAGTGCGCTGGTGGAAGCTGAATTTCTCAGCGGGAATTATCCACAGGCAATTGAGCTTGCCAGAGATGTGCTGACTAAATCGAACAAGCGGAAAGTACGCAACATTCTGGCCTGGCTTCTGGCAACGTGTCCGTATGAAAGCCGGCGCGACGGAAATGAAGCGATCGAAGTCATCGCTCCGATGCTGGAACTGTACGGCGAGTCGTCGGCAGCAACACTGGAAATTCAGGCTGCAGCGCTGGCGGAAAAAGGAGACTTTGCCACCGCGTCTGAACTTCAGCACAAAGCCGTCAGACTTGTTTCGGAAGAATTAGCGGAAGAGACCTACACCGAACGCCAGATTGCCGGAATGAACGACCGGCTGGTACGCTACGAGAGTAGCCAGCCGTATCGCACCACTGACTGGCAGGAAGTGCCGATTAAGAAACCGGCGTTCGATTAAACATTCGGTGTGCCTGATTTATTGCTATTCCAACAGTATTTGTAACGATTCAGCCAATTGGAAACCCGCAGCGGAGCCAGGGGAACGCGTGGTCAAGGACCACGCTCTCGCCAACGCGTCGGGTTTTCAAAAGCTTAGCTGAGATGAGTCGTTCGATCATGACTTCGGCGTAATCTCGACTTTGACCGGCGCTGCCCAGTGTTTCAGCTCGTCGGTGTAATACAAATAAGTGCGACTGGCCGGGCCGGAGTATGTGCCCGGCACTGCAGCGAGCAATGAAAGCGGAAGGTCGACTTTCTGACCCGGTTCGAGGACGCGCCAGTACAACACAACTTCGCGACCGCGAACTTCATAGGCAGCGATTTTCCCGGCCGTCACGAGTTCTTTCAGTTGGTCGTGCCGGACTTCCAGCCCGCCCGGGATTCCGATAATCGCAACCGGATTCGGAACGTCTTCTTTTGCGCTGCTGGTTACGGTGACGTTCGCCTCGGTCGTGCTGCCTTCTTCCAGAGCATCATCGACCAGAGCAACTTCGACATTAACGACGCAGTCCGGAGCTGAATCCGGGTTCGTCCGGTTGTACTCCAGCGCGATCGAATACGGCATTTCCGATCCGTCTTCCATTTTCAACTCAACCGAATGCGTTCCGATGTCCAACCTGTCGGCGATTTCCGGAAGATCAATCGAACCGTGTGTGTCGGTGTCGAACGCGATCGTATCGCCCACCTGTTTGCCATCGACAACGAGAACAAGGCTGCCGGCGGCTTCGGGTCTGGCTCGCGATTTGTCATAGGCGACGATTGCACGCAACGCAAGGACAGTTGACTGGGTCGATCCGAACCGTCCGGACTTACAGCTTTCGGCAAGAAATTTGATCGATCGTTCAACGTTGTACGAATAGCGTTCATTTTGAAGCCAGGCCTGAACCGCCAGTGCGGTCGTCTCGATCGCCAGCGCGTCTCCGCCGCTGCCGACTACGGACTGAGTTGCTCCGGTGATCGAGCCGTTATCCTGCTGCAATCCGGACAATTTGTCCAGGAGCGGATCGGCTGCGTCCTTGTCTCCCGCCGACAGCATGACATTCGCCCCAAGCGCGATAACGTAGGTGTTGCTTGATTTCGAAGCGGCGTCACGAATCCAGTTGATCTCGGTGGAAAGATCGGTTTCCACACCCGCTTCCAACAATGCCCACGTGTTGTAACTGTTGGCAATTTCCGGTTCGGCCAACCACGTATGCAGGGTCTGCGTTTCCCTTTTGAATCCGCCTTTGCCATTGCGTTGATTGAGCAGCCATTCGCGCGTCCGGTTGAGCATTGACGCATCAATCTGACGAACGGTGGACATGTCAGTAAATTCCATCAGCCCGTAGGCCGTCAGCGCATCATGTCCTGGATCCGCTCCGAACCACTCGTAACCGCTGTTCTTACATTCAAACGCAGTCAAACGATCGTAGCCGGTGTCCAGAATGGCGCTACTTCGCTGGACGAGTTCCGGATCGACACCTTGATGCGATTTGAAATACTGCTGAGCCATAATCAACGGATAGATCGTCGAACTCGTCTGCTCGAAACAACCGCACGGTTCACGAATCAGTCCTTCAAGTGCTTCGGTAAGTGACGCGAGCGGCGTCGGGTAGACCTTAATGTGAGCTGTCAGGCTTCCCGGAACGATGTCATTGGGAATGATGACTTCGTGTGTTTCGACGGTCGCGTTTGAAATCAACCCACCTCGACCATCCGCGATCGGAAACCCCTGCGGGCGGATCGTCAGTGTTCGCGTGACGTTGTCCGCGTAGTCTCCAGCACGGGCAGCGAGGGAGAATTCGACTTCACCGTTGTGCGAACCGACGGCAACGTCCAGCAGTTGGCGCTGGCGGGAACCGGCTGCCATCGAAAAAACCTCGGGAGTGCCCGAAATTGTCAGTGGTTCCCCGGTTTCAACATTCAGAGAAACTCCTGACATTTCGGACATCGTTGCGTTTACGATTCCGATCGGCAAACGAATTTGATCGCCGGCTGTGACTTCCAGTGGAAGCAATGGCTCAACATAAAACGGTTCAACGGAATCAATGTCGAGCGTGGAACTTCCGAGCGATCCTGATTTCGAGACGCCTTCAGCCAGGATGCGAAAACTAGTTACCGCATCATTGAGTCCGAACTCAAAACCGGCCTTGCCTTTGTCGTCGGTCTTGATTCCGGCGTGCCAGAAAAGTGTCTCGGCAAAATCGGTTCTTTCGCCGGGTTGTCGACCGGATCGAACCTGATGTGCGTAAATCCGGACGGCTGTAAAGTCGTTACTCCACCTGCCCCGTCCGCCCAACTGGGCTTCGAACATCATGTCCCCATCTGCGAACTCTTCGTCTGCAGCAATGCCTGCAATCTTGTTGTTTTGCTCCATGCGTTGTTGCAGCCTGCCTTCAACTTCCTCCTTAAGTTCAGGCAGTTCACGTTCCATTTCCAATGCTTCGCCAGCGTGTTCCTCCTGCTCATCGTTGTGATCTTTTGCGTCGTCAGCATGATTGTTGTGAGGTGCGTTTTCGTTAATCGCCGGATCATCAGGACCACGGCCCGGCGCGGCTTCGTCCGGCATCGCCATATCCATTTCTGCGCCGTCAGCAAACATCTCGAACCCTTCCTCAACAGGGTCGCAATCGAACCGTGTTGCCAGTCGTGATTTCTGGCCCGGAAGTGCGATCAAATTCTGCTCTGTCTTTTCAGTAAATTGTTTCGCATTCAAAAATGCGAACCGTCGCCAGCCCTGAGTTCCGAGCAGGAGATCGACAGCCAGAGGCGCGTCAGGATTGCCCGGATCGAGGTAGACTTCGGCGTCGGCAAGCTCGTTAACATCCGATTCAAGCAACACCATCACGGGTAACGGAGGCGACTGTTCGCGTTTGTCGATCATTTCCAGGATGCTGTCGTCCGTGACGGTCAAACCAACAACCGCACTGACCGGATTGTCCGACTCATCGGTGGTTTCGATGTTGACGCGGGCGGTTCCGCCTGGCGAGTAAGTTGATGAGTCCGGCGAAATGTTGATCTTGATTGATTTTGAGGGACGGCGGAAAACCAGTCGCTCGGCGAGCGGTCAGCCGTCGCTGCTGAATGACGATGGAGGAAGGGATGTGAACGATCTTCAGTTTACTGATCGGTTTTCCGCTAGCGATCCGGTCGCGCAAGATCCAGTGCATTTAGCTCTGCCAGTCGTTGAACCCGCAAACTTCGCCGATCGCCCGGTAGCTGCTGTCCGATTCGATACACCGTGCCGTGACGAATGGCACTGTCGCGGCTAGATGATTAGTTGATCGCGCAGGTTGTCTATTGACACGCGAGAAAGATTTTGAAAATCTTGCGTTGCCTTGCGAATGATTTAAGTTTCTGCCCTCGCTTGGCGAGATAAATAAGGCCCTCCTTGGTTCACAGTCTAGTGAAAAGCCAAGGAGGGTTTTTTCATGAGTGGACGCATACCAAAATCGCCCCGTCGTAGCAGTGACAATTTTCAAAAAATCCTCGATGGTTTTCTCAAACAGCCGGGGCTGCCGTTTTCAGATGTCCTCGATTCCGAGTTGATCGAATCGGTTTTTGAGAAACACGGTGGCTTGTTCGGAATCGGAGCGATCTACTGTACGGCGACCATCCTCTGGGCATTTTTTGGGCAAGTCCTTCGAGATGGCAAACAAGCGGCTTGCCAAGCCGCCGTAGCTGCCATCATTGGGCACCGTCAGCTATTGGGACAGGATGTTCGTTCATGATGCTTGCCGCGATGATCGCTCAAGGAACGGATGTTTGTTGCCGCAAGCATCACATGCGCAAATCAGATTTTCGGACAGGCAAGCGTCTCGGAAAATATGACCATCTCATTGTCTGGCATCGCCCGCAACGCCCTGTCTGGATGGATGAGGAAACTTATCAACAAATACCTCCGACGATTACATTGCGGGAGATCAAATACTCGATTACCGAGCCAGGGTTTCGCACCAAGTGCATCACCGTCATCACGACGTTGCTTGACCCTGAAGAATTTTCCAAAGAAGACATTGCAGATATTTATGGCTATCGCTGGAACGTGGAATTGGATATCAGATCGATCAAGTGCAATTTGAATCTGGGGCACGTTCGTTGCAAGTCACCGGCGATGGTCTTGCGAGAATTATGGACAACGATGTTGGGCTACAATCTAATACGCAGCATTGCAGCCGGTGCAGCGAAAATGCTCGACATTCAACCGAGACAGATCAGCTTCACCTCGACGGTTCAGTTTGTGCTGGCCGAATGGGCAACGCTCGCCAAAGGCTGGCTGACTCTGGACGAACTACAGAACCACGCCAAGTTGCTGTATGAAAAAATTGCCGGTTGCCGTGTCGCACAAAGACCGGGCAGGATCGAACCGAGGTTGGTCAAAAAGAGGCCCAAGCAATACAAGCACATGAAAATGCCAAGACAACAACACATCGCAAGACTAAAAAACCATTGATTTGACGCGACAGTGCCATTCCGTGCCGTGACCTGCTCGAAGAACTCGATGACTTTACCCGGTCGCGTGCTGACCTGCCTCCGGAGGCCCGCGTCTCCGTTGATGTCGCGGAGATTGATGGTCAGTTGCTTTGCTTGCTGGTCGATTCCAAGGTGGAACATGACTGGTTCTCCAGTGAGGTCATGAACAATTGAGCGGTCGAAAGACAGGCTCGTCAACCGGTATCGGTGAGGACCGATGCCACCCGGACTGGAGAACCACTTTTTCAAATACACGTTGCTGTTTCAAACCTGTCAATGAACCGATGCCGTGTAGCCCGTCAGACGACGAACAGAAATCACATACAAGGCCGGCAACTCCAGGCGAGCGTGCATGACAACGCGAAACCGGATCGGAAATACGGAGTGCAGGTAGATGTGGCGTTTGGGCGGGGATACATCACGTTCTTATCCGGGGAGATCCGGCTGGCGTACCCGTGAGTAGAGCTTGCTCGAAAGGCGGGGCCGTGCATGCGAAAGCGACTCGGTGCCGGGCGGAAGTCAGCAGCGGCCATAGTACCGGACGTTCGCACACCAGCGGACACGGGAAGGGCCAAACGTCACTTGCAGGGAACAGCCAACCATGACCTCGACACCGGAATATAAAGGGCCTGTCAATAATTTAGTGTCATGGTATCTATTGACTGATCTTGAGGCATTCGTTCTTCGAACATGATGGCGAAGTGATTCAAGGCGGCTTTCCAGTGGGGGATCGGCATCGTCCACTTCTTTGATGCTTCATTGATTGCCATGTAAATTAACTTCAATGCAGAGTCGCGATTCGGGTACTGCTTGCGATTGCGTGTGAACTTGCGAATCTGGCTGTTGACCGACTCGATCGCGTTGGTCGTCAGCCGGTTCGATAAAGAACTCAAGATGCTGCTCCGTTTTGAATAGAATCATTGAACAAACTTTGTACTCAACGATGGGGCTGAATATATCGTCTGCAATCAACATTGCAAATTTATTTCCCCCGGCAAAACGCGATTTCCTTCCCCGGTGCCCGGGTTGATTTTTGCCCGGCGATATTGACGAAACTCGGAACTCCATAGGGCCAATGGTGCGAGAAGGCTGAGTTAAAGTTCGTACCTCGGCTATCCGAGGCAACACTCCGGGTCGTCAATTCGCGGCTGGCAAGCCGCTAGTTTCTCGCTCAGTATTCGTTTGCGGATTCAGCAATGCCAGCAACTGCCCCTGAGCCAGGCCGCTGCGAATCAGATGTGCGATCCAGGCGGGCGAGAGTGCCCGATTGCGTTTGAAGCGATACGCAAACGATTCGTACATCGATTGAAAACGTAACTTTGTCCGGCTGTTCGACCACGATTCGCACCGTGCGACCATCGCCCTGCCCTGCCCTGCGAAATATCGGCGGACGTAGTCTTCAGTTTGACGCTCACTGGTAATGATGTGTTGCACACGGCATCCCGGAACCCATTGTCCGCCATGCCCGGCTTTCAACACCCGTCGCATCACGTCCAGCTCGTCATCGCCTGTGACTTCGTCTCCGGATCTTCCCAGTACCGTATCGAATGGAAACTGTATTTGAACCGACGTGCGAATTGCAAAGTTTGCGCCGTACGGCAGCACTTTGTTTGAGAACGAAAGTGGATCGTCTCCCAGATCGCGTATGGCAAAACAGCCGCTCAGCGCTGACAGGTTCTCGGGAATCCACGGCGGCGGATCGGGACGAAACACGGGCTCAATTTTTCCGCCCCAGAATGAGTCGGTCGTTGATTCTGCCGCGCGGGCGTAGGCGGCGATCCAGTCATGATCAACCAGCACATCGTCGTCGGTCCATATCAACAGTTCACCCTCTGCCGCTTCGATCGCGCGGTTTCGCGCCTGCGTGTGGCCCTGTTGCGACTCGTGTACCAGTTTCAGATCAATGCCATCAACAGAACGGGCGGTGTCAATCGTGCCGTCTGTCGAGTTGTTGTTGACAACGATCACTCGAACATCGCAGTTATCAGGCACTCGCGCCGCTGCGATCGACTCAAGCGTTTCTTTGAGCAGCGCCGCGCGGTTCCACGTACAAATGGCGATGTCAATTTTCATGCTTGTTCAGTTGCAGAGGCCGGCGTGTTCGGACCGCGATTCTGCAGGCTGAGAATCTGGTCAGCAAATTCGCGAATCGGGTCGCGCGAGTAGCGTTCACGAATGTGTTGTCCTGCGAGTTGTCCCATCTGTTCCCACTGTTCCCGACTATCCCAGGCGCGTTGCATGGTTCGGTCGAGCAGCGGAACGGTCGCTCCTTCGGAAATAAATCCCGATCTGCCATCGTCCATCAATTCGCGGTTGCGGCCAATGTCGGTTGATATGGTCAGCCGGTTGCACAACATCGCCTCAATCACGACCAGCGGTGCGCCCTCATATCGCGATGGCAGCAACAGTGCGTGGTTCTGTTGCCAGATTTCTTCGACGCTATCAACAAAGCCGCCGATCTTCAGACGGTCTTCCAGCCCATGCAGCTTGATCAATTCCTCCAGTTGAATTTTGTTTCCCTGGTCATGACCGTAAAACGTCACTTCCACGGGTCGGTCGCGCCATTGATCCTGCCGCATCACGTCAACAATCAAATCCTGACCCTTCGACTGAAAGTGAATCCTGCCCACACACGCGATCTTGAAAACGGGCTCGGTCGAAGGCCATTCGGGGTCGGCGTCGTAGTTCACGTTGAACGGGTTGGCAACGATATGTGCATTTTCCAGTCGCATCGCAATATTGTTTTCGAGCTTGCGACGGTTCTCATCGGACACAAACAGAACCTTGGTCGCGTTGGAGTACCAGCGGCGATAGTCTTTGAGACCCTTGCCGTGAATAAAAAAGAAATCGCTCGCACACTGAACATTGATTGCGTACGGGACCCCGTGACGGAGCAATGCATCGGCAATCGGAATTTGATCCGGATGGTAGCCGAGCGTAATCATCACGGCGTCGGGGCGTGTGGAGTCCAGCCAGCCGGCGTTCGGGTTGGGCGGCTCGTTTGCCTTGCTGATTACTTTCCCAATGGAGGCGATGCGTGTGGCAAAGTTCTTCTCCGGTGGTCGCCCCCGCAGCCAGAGTTGTCCGCCGTGGTTCGTGATTTCAGTCAGCTGTTTCGGGACGTGCTGCCACCATTTGTAGTTGATTGCTATCTGATGCCCGTCATTCTGGAGCAACCGCGCGGTGCGGTGCCAGAGAACTTCGCTGCCGCCCCAGGGCATGCCGCTCATGCAGGAATAAAAACCGATTTTCACTTCTACCTCATTGTGTCAGCTGCTGTCGCCGCGCTGTTTGTCTCGATGATTACTTTTGTTGATGATCGTTCTTGTCAACGAACGGGAACGCCAGAGATTCTTCGAGCAGCTATCTTTCATCGTCTATTATATCACGGACGCACAAATTAACGGCTAGATCAAGTTTTGCCATTTTGCGAGTGCCAACCATGACATTTTTTCCATTTCTCTCTGCGGACTCCGCCCCACCGCGTTTCCTGATTTTTCGGCAGCGCGGTCCCGTCGAAAGTAATACCGCCGACCGGCATCATTGATAGTGCTCGACCGCGAAATCGTAAATTCGTTTCACTAGCGGATTCCGTTCGTAAAAGGACTCGCGAAGTTGATCGGCAACCGGTTCGTCACTTTGTGAAGCGTTGATGTGCGGAAGCGCGACCACAGGCTTGTCGAAAATAGCCCCCAGCCGGTTGACCGACCCCTGTAGGTCTTCAAACAGGCCGATATGGACAAACCGTTGTCTCAACTTGTCATTGAAGTTGTCGAGCGTAATATCTTGCGGCAGGTGATTTAGGAGCCAGTACGGATACGAGTTGACATAGCTTTCCAGATTCGGAAACTGCTTCCGGAAATCGACCGGTTTGCCGCGAAACCAGAACTTGCCTGTTGCACTGCGGCCCTTGGCAAAAAAATACATCGATACTGCCAGATCGAACGGGTCGCGGAGGATCGTGAAGTACTGATCGATCTCAGGGTAGAAATACGGTAGCCCGTATCCGCGCCCGTGGTTGAAGTGTCCGTGAATGCATTTGACGTTTTCCAGCCACTCGCCGTCAGCATCGCGCGTTTCGATTCGCGGCAGCAATTCGTCCTGCGTTTCGTCCTGATTCAGCTTGTGGTATGTCTTGCCAAACCATTTTCGCAACACGCGAATGATGCTGGTGCCTGCACATTTCGGCACGTGTGTGTAAATAATCGGTCGCGACGGGTTGTAACTCCGCATGGACGGCCCGGCACCGCCACTGTAGTGAGAGTCGGGCGCGGTCATTCCGGTTCCTGTCCCCCGGCCGGGGTTTCAGGGTTTGTAGTTTGCCTGCCGGCGACGTCGGCCGAATTAGTTCGCGCGGGTTTCGCAATGCCGGGGTTCGAGTTTTCAGCGCCTTCGTTTGCCGGAACTGAGTCGCCTGAAACTGTCTTTTCAGATTTTAAGTTTTCGGATTTTATACTCTCAGGTGTTGAGTCTTTGGATTTTGAGTCTTCGGGTTGACTGGCTCCTGTATTTTTTTCCGCTCTTTGCTCGCGCCGTTTTGCGATACGGGCTTTGAGTTTGTCGAGCCGGTTTTTTACGCGCTTGAGCTGTTTCTGTGATTCAATCGCGTTGACCTTCATCAGCGCTGCCCGAGCGCGCGCTCCATCAAGGGCTTTGATGACGGACGCAAGGTGTGCTGACTTTTCTGCCAGTTCGACCGGCAACATGTCCATGCGGGCGATGGCCTGAACCAGTTCAGCCTGCAACATCTCGACATCACGGTTCGGGAACACGGGATTGTCCGGATACAGCGTCTGCATATCGAATCCGGGCGGCACTTCCGCAAAGCCGTGCGTTGGATCATTTAGAATTCGCGGCGGCAGGACAAGATCACGGTCGTTTTTCCGCGCCTCGACGCCTGCTTGAGTCATAACGGAAATCAGTTCCGCCATCCGCTCCCGTGCAGGTCGGTCAAGCTGCAGCTGGTCTTTCAAGACGATTTCCTGAAACAGCATCTTTGCGGCGGGCGGATTGGCCAGCTCTTCAAGGACCCAGTTTAGATGCTTCGGTGCATTGATTGTCCATGCCGGAGTGACATATTGCGGATTGTTGTGGAAGTCCAACATCGCGGTCGGCCGTTTTTTCAACAGGCTTTCCAAATACAACGTGGAAGGCGTCGTGATGACGGCGTCGACGTTGCTGATGACTTCGGACAGTGGCGGCCTGGAATCCGGATTGCCGTCAACGGGAGCACCGATCTGTTGCTCCAGCCCGTCCGTTAGCCGCCAGATCACTTCCATCTTTCTCCCTGAGGTTCTCGGGTTGTGATCAATCCGTTTGCGAATGTGGGTCAATGATTCGATCACCGATTCACGCTGTTCGTCGTTGAACGCGGGGGTGTTGGCGGTGGCGATCAATAAACGCAGTCGGCCCTCCCGGCGAACGGGCGATGCATCACGCGAAATATCGTCCAGTCGCGGAAGACCGACGACTTCGCATTTTCCAGCGTTACCCCACGCTTCGACGGTTCTGGCCTGTCCCCGACCGATGCAAGCCAGCTTGTGTCCGATCAACGGTTGAAAGATTGCACCGTCGGGGAGATCCGGATGTTCCCACGTGTTTCTATATTCGAGAATTCCGTCCGCAAGAATTAAAACCGGAACGCGAGATCGTTGCACCAGTTTGCGCAGCTTCGACACTTCCTCCCAGCGATAGTGCATGTGTGTGATCGCGATTCCGGCATCGTCAGGAACCCGCCAGTCGCCCGGATGCGTGTCGACGATTTCGCAAGGAATCGGACAGCTATTCACCCAGCCGGTATAGATACTGCTCTTACCGGCGAACGGACAGAGGATATAGGCTTTGAGTTTCGGCACCGCAGGTTCTTCCCTTGCTTCGCATTCCCCGGACAAACATCGTGCCGGACCAACGTGCTTCCACTTTATCCTACGTAGTTCATTTTAGCCACGGATGCTGAACGAAACGGCAATGAAAACCGACGGTTGCGATTCCGGATAATGTGTTTGTTGGATCGGAAGTCAATTCGATCACAACATCGCAAGCATCCGAAATTGGTTTTCGTAATCCAATAGCTCTGCTGATGCGTACACATCGGCTCTGACGTTAATAAGTCAGCGGAATGCGCAAGCCACCGGTTGGGAGTGAGCGGTATGGCCGCTAGCCACCAGCCGGGGTCGGTTAAACTATTTGCGGCAATGCCGGCGCGCCGAACCGCTCGGCTCTTCGGAAATGTCTCGGCCGAACTCGAACGACGACTTGTCGCCGCTCGTTTGATCTCATCATCCGGATCAGCTACCCACCGGACCGCACGTTGGTATTCGACCAGCGAATGCGGAAGCGGCGCGTACCCGGGAATGTTGATCGACATGCAATGCAGGGCTCCCTGCAAGTCCTTCAAGGTCGTCGTGTCAACGGTCGCGATCGTATGTTCGGGCATCAACTCGTGATAGGTTTGGACAGCGTCGCGTATGATCTGCCGTTCGTCTGACTGTTGAACCGGCATCAGGAACAGATCGTTGGCGATGATGTTGTTTGTGTACGGGCTCCACGAAGTTCCACTGGAAGACGGAATAAGAATCCGGTGAACCTTCAAGTTGCCGCCGCTAATTTTTACTCTTGTCCGCGTTGTAGTCAAGAATTCGTGCGTTCTGCGGGTCGCGCTGCGGATCGAGCCTTGCAACGAGCACAGTGTCATGTGAAAGAAACGAGGCAAACATATCGACGTGTTTTGTTTTCTCGTTTCGGAGCGGTTCGACTACAACCAGATCATCCAGATTGCAGTACTGTTTGATTTCGCGATGCACCATGTTGCGAGCATCTTGAACCGGATTGGTTCCGGGTTGCGGGTTGGGAAAAGAGATTCGGTTGTCTTCAAAAATTCGTGTTGTGCTGATCCCCAATCCACGACCGTTGCAAATCAGATTGCCGCCGTGCATGGTCCAGTGAGCGGAAAGCGTTTCGGTTTCAGTGAGCCCGGCCCATTCCTGCGGGAACCGGTCGTCTTTGGGCCGCTGGCAATCGCATTCTGAGGTTCAAACTCACCGCCAATCCTGGGATAAACCCGGCCGGGGATTCGCTCGGGCGGCGCATCAGTCTTCGGCCTGTTGTAAAGTTCTTGCGCCTGCTCGGGTGTGACCGCGCGGGAATGCTGTTCGAATTCGGTTGCAGGCCTGGAGACTGCTGTTGATTTGGACCCTGTTGTTGAAGGGTCCGGTCGTGCCGGTTTTGCTGAAAACTGCTCGGCGGGTATTGTGTTGGAATCGTTGCGGTTGAAGTCGTTGCGGCACCTGATGCTGGAATCCAGGTTGATATTGGGGCCGGGGGCCGGAACTGCGGCTGGCGTGGTTGTACCGGTCCGTCTGGATTAGGTAGGTGCCAAACGGAAAATCGACACCCCCGGACGGCATTCTTTAATCCCATGAAAATAACCCGGGCTTCCGGAAAATCCAGTACCTGCCGTTGCGTTTGATCCGATATTGAGTCCCGTTCGGAAGGTGGATTGCGGGTCGCCCAATCGAGTATTTCCGGCGAACCACGGGTGTCGAACCAGTCTGGATGACCATCGATGTCGGATTACTAACCAAACGAACGCATTCGGTTTGATGTCCGGGACCCGTTTAACTAGAATTTCGCGCCTTTAACAGAATAAGTAACTGCAACAAATTTCCATTCCCGCTATTCGACTCCTGGGTCTTTTCGCCTCTTTTCTTTGTACGGCACTCATCCGTTTTCGTCCTTTTTCATGTTCTTCCGTATGCCGGAAATTCCACCCGTCGATTCATCGAGTCGAATTGAACTCGCCGGTGCTGTCCGGTTTATCGCACGGTTCTGGCTGCGCGAGGTTGATCATATTGAGCTGGAACGGCTACGGGATCCGGAAATTCGGACCGCGTTAACGGCTGACCGATTGCTTGACGGCTGGTTGAGCGAAAACAGTTCGAATGATGAGGATCTGGTTGACGAGTTGGCGGCGGAATATTGCCAGTTGCTGGTCGGTCCGCGCGGGCATCTGTCACCGGTCGAGTCGGTGAACGTTGCAAATCAATTTCAAGGTGAGCCAGCTGCCGCAATGCAGCGATATTTCGATTTGCTGTCGGGATACTCGCCCCCGTCAAGCCTGCCCGATCACATTGGCGTGCAGTTGGATTTTGTCGCTGCTTTACTGGTCAGCAATGTGCAGGTCAGTAACCACAATCGAGACGGCGAAAATCAAGACGGCGAAAAACGAGAGCGCGACGAACGGGTTGTCGACGAAATCGTTCAACGGTTCGTTTCAGAACGGCTCGCCTGGTCGAGTGATTTTTTTGAGCAGGTTGAATCGCGCAGTCGCGAATCCGGTTTCTACCGTTGGCTTGCCCGAACCTCAATAGGTCTGGTTGCGAGCCTGCGATCTTGAATCCAATGCGGTTCTATCAAACCGGTTTTTATCAATCAAACACACAAATACGAAATATGAAAACGATTCTGAAACTGAGAACATTCCTGATTCTGACCGCTGTATTGGTTGCCGGACTTGTCTGCTCGGCAGCGTTTGCTCAGGGCGCCGGACTGCCCGCGCTCTTGAAAATCATCAGCGCAAATGACAGTGCCGCGAAAAACGATACCGAAAATGCTGAGCGGAAATTCGCCTTCAACTACGGCGCATCGGTCACCGGCCTGACTCCGGGAACCAAAGCGCGGGTCTGGTTTCCGATCGCTCAACCGAATGCTCAGCAACAGGTCGAAGTCCGCAATATCAACGCGCCGGTTGCCGTCGAGCAGAATGTCGATCCGGACTATGGAAACCTGATCGGATATTTTGAAACCGAAGTCAACGATGCGGGCGAGTTTGCGTTTAACATTGACTATCTGGTCGTCCGGCAGGAGTCGAGTCTGTCGGGTTCGACAGTCCGGTTGACCGATGAAGAACGGGAGAGATTTTTGCGGGCCAATTCGCTGGTGCCCGTGGACGGCCGCCCTCTTGAGTTGATTGCTGATCGGGAACTGCCGGGTGAAACCGATGCCACAGGCCGTGCTTTGTATGACGTTGTCAGAGAGCACATGGCCTACGACAAAACAAATCCGGGTTACGGAAATGGCGATTCGGTCTGGGCCTGCAACTCGCGAACAGGAAACTGCACAGACTTTCACAGCTTGTTTATTTCGCTGGCCCGTAGTCGCTCAATCCCCGCACGATTCGAGATCGGATTTCCATTGCCTCCCGATCAGCAGAGCGGGACGATCGGCGGATACCACTGCTGGGCGTGGTTTCATTCGCAGACGTCGGGCTGGGTTCCCGTCGATATTTCAGAAGCCGACAAGCATCCCGGGATGAGAGACTACTATTTCGGAAACCTGACAGCCGACCGGCTCGCGATGACGACCGGACGTGACATTCGTTTGGTGCCCGAGCCGGCATCCGGACCGCTGAATTATTTCGTCTATCCGTTTGTCGAAGTGGACGGGGAACCTCTGGACCGCGAACAGATCAATCCCGTATTCGCGTTTGAGAATGTCGTCGTGCAGGAAGCTGACGAAACGAACCCCGGTGAGCAGGGTTCGGAAAAACATGGTTCAAATAAAGCGATGTCAACGACCACGCCCGATACGGACTAACGATCAGACGACAACTCGCCGAGGGTGCGCGTGAAGGTATAGATTTCGTACACGTTGTTTTGGTTATTTGAGCTTTCGTCGTTGTCCAGGTCCCGGTTGCCCGGGTCTTTGTTGTTTTCACTGTTTTCGTCGCCCTCACCTGCTGCATGCGATTCTGAGTTTTCTGCCGTTTCTTTAATCGCAAGATAGCGCGCCGTCAGCGTTGGCAAACCGTCATCATCGACTTCAGCATCGAGGACCAGAAAACTGTGCGGTGCACCGGCATCGAACTGCAAACCCGGGTGTGGCTGATTCGCGGTGTCGATAATCCGGTCATGCATCGGGCTGGTGATGAACTCGGGCACGGCGTAACCTGCCGCGGCTTCAGTCTCGTGAAGAACACAGCGCGAACGGTGAATGTCGCCGCCGATGAGAACAACGCCGCTGATCTGCTCGTCGCCAACAAACTGCATCAACGCATCGTACTCGTGAGGATAGGTCGCCCAGTGGTCCAGTTTTCCCGGTCGAACCGATCCGTTCCAGATCATGCCACAGGCGAGTACTTTGAATGATGCGTCGCTGGCAGAGAGTTCTTTGCGCAGCCATTCCCACTGATCATCGCCCAGAAGCGTCAGCCGGTCAGCATCAAACGGCGACGGCCCTGTTGCAGCGAAGTAACGGGTGTCGAGCAGAAATACCTGAATCTCTCCCTGCCGAAACGTCGTATAGACGCCCTCGCTGCCGTTTCCAAACGTCTCGTTACCCAACGGCTCATATTGGTCGATAAATGCCTGGCGGCTGTTTTCCTTCCCGGGCAGGTTTCCGTCGGTGTCATTGCGGCCGAAGTCGTGGTCGTCCCAGATGCCGTAGATCGTCATCGCTTCGCGGACAGCGATAAATCCCGATCCTGCCGCGAACTGTTCATAGCGTTCACGCTGAACTTCAGGGTCAGTCGAGTCGATGTAGGGCGTGTCACCGAGCAGCACGAGCGCTTCAGGAGCCTGGTCAACAATGCTGTGCCAGGTGGGTTGAGTCGTTTCGTCCATGTCGGCACAGGAACCAAACGCAATCCGCGTGCAGTCGGTCGGGTTTAGTTTACAAACAAACAAATGAAAACCGTCTTCAGGTGTGGTCGCGAACTGTTCCGGTCGCTGCTCGCCTGCCGGATCGCAACAGAGCCACATCTGTCCATCATCGATTTTCAAGATTCCGGGGAGCATGCCCTTGATTTGCGCGTCCGGAAACATTTCTTCTCCAAACGTCATATCAATTTTCAGTGGAGTCGTTGACGAATCAACCTCATAGCTCATCTCCAGCGTTTTTTCGATCGGGTCCGGAAGTGCGAGAGTAATCGTCTGCTCGGTCATCACGATCATGGAAGGACGAGTTGCGGCAGTCGTCTCCTCGCCAGCTGATTCCCCGCTGAGTACTTGCCACCGTCCAGCGAGAGATCCCAGATCAAATGAAGGCTTGCCTCCGTTTTTGATTCTTGCAACCAGATCTTTGAAACGCTGATCTTCGCGAATGTTATCCAGATCGGTGTCATCGTTGAGAAAACCCAGGTCGTTGAACCCGGCCTCGACGGCGCGGTCGAGATACAACAATGCTGTGTCGGCGTCTTCCTTAAGCGAATACGCGCACCCGAGATTGTAGAGCGCGATTGGTCTGTATTCTTCAAACGCCGCAGCTTTGAGATGAGCTTCGATTGCCGCATCGAGGTCGCCCTTCATGTGCAACGAATAACCGAGCAGTTGCCATGCCTGGCCATGCGAGTCGTTGATGTCGATCGCTTTTTGAAACATCGCTGCAGCCGACTCGAAGTTTCCTGCGCGGATTTGAGCATTCCCTTCATCCATCAGGTCAGCGAGCGAAGTTTCGTCGTCATCCTGATCGCCGTCGTTATCCTGATCATTGTCTTGATCGCCTGCTCTGTCCTGCTGATTCGCCTGAATGGCCGGGTCCAGATTCTGATTCCAATTTGCTTCCGCCAGCGCGATTTCGATTGATAACGAATTGTTCATCAATAAAACGAATATCGCAATTAGCAAAAATGACAATCTTGAACACAAATTTGTCGGCTTGATCTGTGGCATGCGAAGACAAGACGCCTGGATTGCAAACATAGGATTCCTCCTGCGTGATCTGATTCTCTTCCGGTTCCGGTCTTTTATTAGAAACGTGGGTCAGGCCGGATAATAGTAGTGTCCTCACATGGCAACGGCCTGAAAACCACTCGGAACATGTTAGTACGAGGAGGTCACATGTTGCGCGCGTACGAAAATCTGCCTGCTATCAGCCGCTTGTTGTTCGTCACGAATCGTACGTCTTGGCACGAATGCAGGAAATTTGTATTCGTGCAGATTCGGCGAAATGCTCACGACATTGAGATTACAGCCGGCGTTCGAATTGATAGAATTGTCCGATAAATCCAACCGCTGGAGACCCGGATGAGCAAACAAATCGTGTCGATGGTTCCTCGCAATCTGATGTTTAAATACAGAATTGCCTGTCGGGCCTATGACAAAAAATGGAAGAAGAATCTTGAACTGCCGGCTACACATGCGCTTCCGTCGTTCGGTGTATTCGAGACGCAGCGCATGTTTGCCGACGTTCGGGCAGGATGGAATTCCGACGGTCTGTTTGTTTCTGCAAGTGTCACCGGCAAACAGAAATCGATCTGGTGTCGTTCGACTCAGTTGCTGGAAAGCGATGGATTGCAGATCCATATCGATACGCGAAATACGGGCAATGTACACCGCGCGACAAAGTTCTGTCACTGGTTTCTGTTGTTGCCTGCCGGTGGCGGTTCGCGGCACGAGCAACCGTTGGCGACGATGTTAAAGATCAACCGCGCCAAAGAAGATCCGCCCTCATTCAACCCAGGTGCGATTTCGATCTCCTCCGAGCCGTCAGACGATGGCTATCTCCTGAGTGCGTTTATTCCTGCCGCATCGATGAACGGGTGGAACACCGGGGATCATCGATTGCTCGGATTCAATCTTGCCGTTGTCGATCGCGAATTCGGCTGGCAGACACTCGCGACCGGTCCTGAACTGCCGGTGCAGGAGGACCCGAGTTTGTGGCAAACGCTTGAGCTGAAAACCGGGAAGTGAAACCCGGACGTTCAGCGTGGGTGCCCGTAGAAACTTCCTGACCTTGTCTTTCGTTTCGTCGTTCAAAGGTTGGCCATACACAAATTTGACATTGATAATTCAAGACGAGAACTGCCTGGCACGGCTCAAGACTTCGATTTTCGTCCATGTGCGTTCGACAAGGATCGGTAGGCTCCCTTGTTCGGATTCGTTTCACTTATCGAATCGCTCGATCCGGATTTGAATTCTTGCTAACGGAATCGGTCAGCAGTCGATTGCACGAATTCCTGTCCGGGTAGTACGGTTAGCTTGTTGACTCTTGCTGGCATTCGTTTTACCGTCGGTCGTTCATTGGCAACTTGTTTTGAACTCTAGGAGATTTTAGATGAACCGTTTGATGACTGCCTGCATGATTACAGCAATGATGCTTGGCGCGAGTACAGCTGACGCCGGAATTTTTGATTGTCTGCGACCTTGTCGGTCGAATGTCTGCCGGCCTGCATGCCCTCCTCGGGGCGCATGCCGCCACGCTTGTCCTCCTGTTTGCCGCTCGGCCTGCCCGCAACCGCGACGTGTCTGTCGTCCCGTTTGCCCTCCGCCTGTCTGTCGTCCCGTTTGCCCTCCGCCTGTCTGTCGTCCCGTTTGCCCTCCGCCTGTATGTCGACCTGTGTGTTCACCTCCGGTAGCTTATTGCCCTCCACCAGTTGTTCACTGCCCGCCGCCGGTAGTTGTATGTCCGCCACCGGCTCCGGTTTGCCCGCCAACTCCAGTTTGCGCACCGGTTTGCAATCCTTGTGCAACGCAGACTTTTTCGTGTCGACAACCTTGCGCACCGCGCCCGGTTTGCCAGCCTGCATGCCCTCCAGTTCGGACTGCGTGTCGTCCGGCGTGCCCGGCTCCACGCCGGACCGGTTGCGGTTCAGGGTGTGGTTTTCGCCGCGTGAACCGTTGTTCCCGCCAGCGCGGTGGACTGCTCGGTCTGTTGACGGGCCGCTAGTAGCTTATAGTTGACAACCGAAAGCCAAACGAAAGAAAGCCGCCGCGTAGGAATGCGAAGCGGCTTTTTTTACGTGGAATACGCTTCCAGCTCGTTGGCAGTTAGCGGTGTAAGTTGGCAGTTAGCGGTGTAATATGAGACAAGCTGGAAGCGTATCTCTCGTTAGCAATTTATTCGCTGACAACTTCGCCGCCGTTCATCGTGCTCAAGCTGATGTAGGTGAGCCTGTCAATGTTTTCGCGGGTAAACGCAACCGAACCGTCGCACCGGACGAAGTTGGCTCCGTCCGGATGAAGGCTGTTGAATCCGCGAACGCGGTCTTCTGTGACCGAGCCCAGATCGATCGTCAATTCACCCATCTTGTCATTGAGCGGCGCGAAGACGTCCCCTGTTCCATTCCACAATCCGTCACTGCCGGGCGTTTGCCCGGTGACTGCAAAACAGCTTCCGCGTCCACCTTGAAGTCCTTGTTCATTCGTGCCGTCGCAATCAGCTTTGGACCAGACCTGGCCCATGATTTGTCCCGATCATGGTCACGATGACGAGAAACAATCCAACTGCGGATTGCTCGCCGCTTCGCCGAACATATACGTGTTCGATGTGCCGTCCTGTATCCATCCAATCTCGGTTTCAGAGTTCACGCCGAACGGTCCGTTGGAGCTGTTGGGGAGTGCAGAAATTGTTGCGTTGGATCCTTTGTTGAATGCGTAGTCAGAGGGCGCACCCGGAACGCCGCCATCCTGGGAGACTTCACTGTCGTTGGAACTGCACAACAGGGTACTGATTCTATATTGAGCCAGGGGCAGATTCGTGGCCGATTTCCAGTCGGTATTCAAATCGTACTGATCGTAGATATTGCCCTGTTCTATCGCGGGCAGCAAAAAAACAAACCCGCTGTGTAATGCCTCGGTAAGGTCATCATCGTTGTCGGTGACGCCCGGAGGAAATTGTTGATGAGTGGACTCGTAGTTGAGAACTGCAATGCCCAACTGCCGAAGATTATTTGCACAATCGATACGGCGGGCCGCTTCGCGAACCGATTGAACAGCCGGCAGCAGCATCCCGATCAGTATTCCAATGATTGCAATGACAACCAGCAGTTCAACCAGCGTGAACGCCCGTTTGATTCGTCTCATAGTTTGTGTCTCTGTTTTCTTGATTGCACTTTGAGTTCCGAACCATCAGTGAATTCCAGACCTTAAACAGGTTCCGGACTTTAATCGAGTTCCGGACTTTCAAGTTCACTACGTTCTAGCAGAATCAAGCCGTTTCCTTATTCTGAATCCTTGCCGACCGCTATCGTTTGCTTTATTGGTATGCCATCTTACCGGACACTACTCGATTTTTTCCAGATCGGCAGGTAATTCCGGATCTACAATGCCGTAACTCCCTTTTCCGTGCGAGTTGATCCGATCACGCGCATTTTCGAAAATTTCCGGAATGTCGTGATCCCATGCCGCACGTTTTTCATTTTCGTCATCCGGGACATTCAGCGGACGGATGATTCGGAATCCGGCCCCGGGGGCCTGCGTTGTCAGCCACCACGGGCTGCGCGGGTCGTTAGGGTCATCGCCCCGCCAGAATTCCTCGGTGTATTTGTCGAGCGTCCATTCGGCCACGTTGCCGTACATGTCGTACAGACCCCACGGGTTCGATTCCAGCTGTCCGACTACTTCCCGCTCTTCGTTTCCGTTTTCGTAGAACCATCCATGGTTTTCGAGTTCGCCCTCGTCATCGCCGAAGTACCAGGCCGTGGTCGTTCCCGCGCGGCAGGCGTGTTCCCATTCCGCTTCAGTCGGCAGCCGGTAAAAGCGTTCGCTCAACAGGCTGAGCCATTTCGTGTACTGTTTCGCTCCGTACTGGGAAATTGACCCGGCGGGTTCGTCGAGCCCATTACCCATCGAGTAGATTTTGTCGGGATCGTATAGCTGCGAAGGGACGGTCACGGCATCGATTGGAGGTAGTCCATCCGGCTCGCTTACCTCCGGAACCTGTCTGATTCCCAGCTTCGCCAGTTCCTTAAATTGAGTTTCGAGTTTTGCAAACGTCTCAAACTCGTCCCATGTGATTTCATGCACACCCATCCAGAACGGTTCGGTGGTGACACTGAACTGCGGACCTTCATCGTCGCCACGTCCATCTTCATCGTCCGGACTTCCAATCAATGTCGTTCCGCCGGGGATAGGTGTCATCAAGTAATTGACTTTCGATCCCGGAATCGTTGCTTCATACGGAATCATAAACCTACCCGCGTACGGCCCGTTTTCGATTTGAACGAAATGCCCTTCCTCCGGTTGTTCTTCAGCGATGCCAGCCGGAAGCGACTCATCTTCCGTTTGCGTGTCAGCCGTTGGCGCTTCGGATGGTTCCGTTTCTTCAACTGCAGTTTGAGTGTGCGATTCGGGTGCGAAAACAGCACCCAAAAGAAACAAAGCGAAAACAGCAGTGATAGTTGTCTTCATGGTCACTCTGGAAAATCTTTGCGGACGGGGTTGGTTCGATTAATTTTGTTGCTCCGGTGGCTTGTCAAAGACAAAAATACGGCTAGTCCTGATCTTGAGCTTTGACAACCTCCCGATTGAATTTGCACTTTGCGTTATCCCTTTTGCGGAGCCTATTGAGTCAATTCGCCGACCAGATTTTCAGTCATCATCGTTCGAATTTTCTCAACCGGAAACTCGCGACTGAATAGATACAGCAGTTTAGCAATCGCGGCTTCGACCGTCATATCGCGCCCTGAAGCGACACCCGCATCGGACAATGCGGAACCGGTCGAATATGAGGTCTGGGCCACACATCCATGCTGACATTGCGTGCAATTTACAATTACCATTCCGTCATCGACTGCGCTGCGGATGGCCCGGATAAAGTCAGGATTGTCTGACGGACCGTTGCCAACACCGTAGCTCTCAATGATAAGAGCGCGCAACGGACGGCGCAGGACATTTTCGAGGATATCGATCGACATTCCCGGGAATAGCCGGAACGTTGCCAGTTCGAGAGGCTTGATATCGTGGATTGTCAGTCCGCCCGGCACCCCGGATGGATGCCGGATCCTGTCGTGGAAAACTTCGATACTGGTTTCCGCCGCGCCGATCGGCGGATAGTTAGGCGAATCAAACGCGTCGAGCTTGGTCGCACTGATCTTGGTGGCACGACATCCGCGCAGCAGGACTTCGCCGAAGAACAGACTGACCTCGGGAATCTCGAAATAGGCAGCCAGCATCATCGCAGTCTTCATGTTTTCACGGGCGTCGTTTCTAACCTGCCCCAGCGGCAGTTGCGCGCCGGTCAGAACGACGGGCTTGTTCAAGCCCTCCAGCATGAATGGCAACACGGATGACGTGTACGCCATTGAGTCGGTGCCATGTAGAATCACGAACCCGTCGAACCGGGAATAGTTGGCTTCGATGTCGGTTGCAATTTTCAGCCAGTGGACAGGCGTCATGTTCGATGAATCGATCAATGGTTCGTATTCAAAGATTTCAAACTGCGGCATCCCTTCGCCGTCCAGTTCCGTCATCTTCTCCATCTGTTCGGCGAAGTAGCCCTTTGAAGGTTGAAGTCCGGACGCGGACATTTTCATCCCGATCGTTCCGCCGGTGTGAATGATGCAGATTTTTTTCATGAACAGTCCGGAGGAGTGTCAGACGAATCGGAAGAGTATTTAAAACGATAAGAAGTAGTAGATGAGCGGACTGGAGAACTGACTGCTTTGGAGGGAACTATTGACGCGGCGGCACCGATCGGGCATCTTCTATTATTGAACAAGTAACCCGAACCTTCGCGGGACGCCGCAAATTCAATCTATCGAACCGAGGAATCTACCATGGCTGAAAACGAACAAAAACAGCAGCAGCGACCAATCACGGTTGACGATACAAACGCCACCAGCTGTTACGCCAACTTCTGCCGCGTGACCGGTTCGCCGGAAGAGTTGATCGTTGATTTCGGTTTGAACGCCCAGCCGATCGGAACGAATGATCGCCCGGTTGATATTCAGCAGCGTATCGTGCTCAACTTCTACACCGCCAAGCGATTGTTGCACGCCCTGCATGTTTCCGTCCAGCGTCACGAAGAAGTTTTCGGCCAGATTGAAACTGATATCCAGAAACGAGTCATCACAAAAGATGCGACTTCGTAACTAGCGGCAAAAAAAACTGAGCCGGTGGACCGATCCACCGGCTTTTTTATTGTGCCGTCAGCAAGAAAAAGGAAACCCGCCGCGTTAGCAAGGGCGCAGAACCTCGTCACACCAAAACGTAATGAACTCTACATTTGAATGCAAGTTCAAGTCGGGATAGAGACAGCTCAACAAGAACGCGACATCGAAGCGTCAGCGAGAAAAAGGAAACCCGCCGCGTTAGCAAGGACGCAGAACCTCGCCACACCAAAACGTAATGAACTCTACAATTGAATGCAAGTTCAAGTCGGGATAGAGACAGCTCAACAAGAACGCGACATCGAAGCGTCTGCGAGAAAAAGGAAACCCGCCGCGTTAGCAAGGGCGCAGAACCTCGCCACACCAAAACGTAATGAACTTTACGTTTGAATGTAAGTTCGAGTCGGGATAGAGACAGCTCAACAAGAACGCGACATCGAAGCGTCTGCGAGAAAAAGGAAACCCGCCGCGTTAGCAAGGGCGCAGAACCTCGCCACACCAAAACGTAATGAACTTTACGTTTGAATGTAAGTTCAAGTCGGGATAGAGACAGCTCAACAAGAACGCGACATCGAAGCGTCAGCGAGAAAAAGGAAACCCGCCGCGTTAGCAAGGGCGCAGAACCTCGCCACACCAAAACGTAATGAACTTTACGTTTGAATGTAAGTTCAAGCCGCGATCGTAGTTGAAGTTGTGACTGCGACAGGAAATACGGATCAGGAAAAACGAAAGCAAACTTACATGGCCAAAAAATCAATCGCCGATATCGACGTGGCTGGAAAACGTGTCTTGATGCGCGTCGACTTCAACGTTCCGCTTGACGATGATTGCAGGATAACGGACGACCGCCGGATCGAAATGGCGCTTCCGTCAATCCGCTCAGTCGTTGATCGTGGCGGACGACTGATTCTGATGAGCCATCTCGGTCGACCAAAAAATGGACCGGAAAGTAAATACTCGCTCGCTCCCGCCGCAATCAGACTCGGCGAACTGCTTGACTGTGACGTCACGCTTGCCAGCGACACGGTCGGCGACGATGCAGCCGCGAAAGTCAACGCCTTAACTGACGGCAATGTCGTCGTGCTGGAAAACCTCCGTTTTGATCCGGCTGAGAAAAACGGGGACGCAGACTTCTCCACGAAACTGGCAGCGTTTGCCGACATCTACTGCAACGATGCCTTTGGAACCTGCCATCGCGAACATGCTTCAATGTTCGGAGTGCCAGCTGCGATGGCCGGCAAACCGAAAGTTGTCGGATTTCTGGTTCAGAAAGAAATCAGATACCTTAACGACGTGATCAGCACGCCCGAGCGACCCTTCGTCGCGATCCTGGGTGGAGCAAAAGTCAGCGACAAAATTAAGGTCATCGAAAACCTGCTCAATGTCTGTGACCACGTTTTGATCGGCGGCGCAATGGCATACACGTTTTCTCTTGCCCAGGGCGGCAACGTAGGTGACTCGCTGGTGGAACTCGATAACGTTGATCTCGCGAAAAAGATGTTCGAAAAAGGAGGCGACAAAATTGTGTTGCCCGTTGATACGAACTGCAGCGATTCGTTTTCCGCCGACGGGAATAAACGAGTGGTCGCAGCCGGTGAGATTCCGGACGGATTTCAGGGGCTGGACATCGGACCGGAATCAGCAAAGCAATTTGCTGGTATCGTCAGCCAGTCGAAAACGGTCATCTGGAACGGGCCGATGGGCGTTTTCGAAATGCCGCCGTTTGACGAGGGAACCAAGGCCGTCGCGCAGGCGATCGCGGATACGGAATGCACCAGCATCATCGGCGGCGGCGATTCGGCAGCCGCGATTGCCCAACTCGGTTTCGAGGAATCCGTGTCACATGTCAGTACCGGCGGTGGAGCGTCACTGGCGATGCTTGAAGGGAAAACCTTCGCGGCGGTTGAAGTGCTTGATGACGCCTGACGTCGATGACTCTATGGGAACTGAACGATGGCACGCGATGCAACAAAAGGAAACGGGGCAAAAGGAAACGGGGCCGACCCGGAAAGCCGAATCTGCTTCAATTGCGAAGAAACTGTCGTGACCGGGACAGACGGTGGCTGTCCGGTTTGCGGTCATCGAATCGCTCAGCCTGATCAGTTGATGTACTTCTTTTGCGAGCAATGCGATTCAGATTTCGAATCGATCTGTGACGTTTCGGGAAACCAGCAGGCAAGTTGTCCGAAGTGTAATTCAATCAGCTACTCAGATACATTCCATCAGGAAATGATCCAGAAAGAGCAAAACGAATCGAATGCTGCCCTCGTTTGGCTATGGAAGTTTCTTGTGTTTATCTCGATCGTGGCAGGTATGGCGCTGGTCAAGTTTCTGTTCTAAAGAAATGAAACCCGATTCCGACCGACAGTCATTCCTTTCAATTAGCCGTCCGCGTCAATCGGAGCGTTTGTCATAATCAGAGCGTTGGTCTCAATCTCAACAACTTCAACCGTCGATGCACCTGCATCATTTCGAACCGGCTCGAACCGGTAGATTTTGTCGGCATACCGCTCGAACAGGCTCGAATCGTGATGCGAGATTACGATAATTTGAAAACCAAGTTCGCGTACGACATCGTCAATAATCTTGACCAGCTTTGGCACGACTTCCGGTTGCAGCCAGCAATCCTGCTCGTCCAGTACAACGAAACGGCGATGTTCTGATTCGTCGAGTGCTGCCAGCGCAAAGAACCGAAGACCTACGCTAAGGATATTCTGCACAGAGCCGCCCTGGCCTTTTTGAATGTCCTCCTCGTTGCCGTCGTGATCGATGTAGAAGTGAACCGATGCAGCTCCGTGTTTGGTCTTCACATCTGACCGGAATTTGATCGTCTGTCCGAGTACTTCATCCAGAGCTCGCGTCAAACGTTCTTCAAGGACATCCAGCACCTGGCGAAACAACTGCTCGCTTAATTGATCGAGCGCGACCGTAACGTTGTTAGAAATGGCAAGAAACGACTCGATCTGATTCAGGTGCTTGTCAAGTTCCGCATTCCTTTTGCGATTCGATTCCTGATTCCAGAGCAGCCGGTTAAGCCTTTCTTGATGCGAGCCTGGAGATTTCAGTTCACCCGCAGGCTCAGACACTGGCCTCGCATCACTAGGCCTTTTCTTGCGGGACGTTGTTTCGTTCGAGTTTGTTTGCATTTTGATGAGTGTTCAGATTTCAGATTTCAAGTATACAACCAGCGAATGGTCGCCGTTGCCCCAATAATTATTCACAATTTGTTGTTCATTATTAATTATTCCCGGTGCATCTGCTCAGCGTCTCGCTCAATCGCGACACCATGATCTGCCAGTCAGACAACCCGTTTTTCTCTTTATTCCAGCTCTTCACCGACAAACTTTTCCTCGATCCCTGCCAGATCTGACTCAATCTTGTCCAGCAGTTTTTCGTATCCCGCGCGTTTCGCCTCGTTCTCCTTTTTGATCGTTTTCAGCTTTGCAGTCAGCGTTTTCATGTCGTCCGATCCATGCTCTTCCATTGCTTCGGCTTTGAGCTGGTTGAGCGTCTGTTCGGCAGACTTGAGTTTGGTTTCGACCTGAATTTTCTGAGTGTTAAATTCATCGAAACGTTTTTTCAGTTGTTCAATCGTTGCCGGTCCGTTCATGCTTGCTCCATTCCTTTTTCTGCAGTTACCGCGAGGGCGAGCGTTCTTAATTCGTCCGCCACCGCTGGGTCGTATTGCTTAATGTTCTGTTCGATAAAATCGTGAAGGCCTGCACCGCTGTCGGTCCGGCGCAATTCCAGCTCTTTCAATCCGGCTGCAAACGTCCGCCCCCCGGGCTCCGTTTCATCGACTTCGACGCATGCGTGAAACACTTCGTCAAACGGGCGGTGAGGGATCTCAATGCAGAAGGCTGTGAAACCGGGGGTTTCGCAATCTGTGTTGCCGTCATCCTGATTGATGTCCACCCGGGTTGCGTGCGGACTATGCTGCCGGCTGGCATCTGAGCGTTTGCGGCGGCTGATGTTTCCCGGATTCATCCAGGTCGTCTGCCCCGCGATGACCGATTCGAGGGCACGATGAATGTGGCCGTTGATCAACAGATCAACATTCCTGATTTCAAATGGCTCGAATTTTCCGCTCTCGTACCCAACGAGTGCAATGTCGTGATGGCTCATCCAGATCACCAGCGGATCAGCATCAAATAAACTGCGCGGCGGACCGAAGCTGTTTTCGTATCGTTTCGAGTCGACTTCGTATGGAATCTCCTCGCGATACGAAGATCCGCCGACGCAAACGCATCGACCGTTCATCCATCCCGTCCACGGTCGCTCAAGAGAAACCATTTGCAGGCAATCTGCCGCAATCAACACGCTGAGCGAATCGTGTTCGTTCAGCGCAGTCTCCCGACAATCATGGTTGCCGTAAATTCCGATCGCGCCGCTTCCCTGCAGCAGTTTCATCGCGTGAATCAAAATCCAGTTCGGATTGTTTCTCGCATTTTCAAACAGGTCACCCAGAAGCGCGGGCAACAGACGGTTTTCTTTTGCGTATTCGAGACACCATTCGATTTTTCCAAGAACCGTTTTCGCGAAGTCGTCCTTGCGAAAATCCGGTCGTCGAGCCTGAATGTGCGGGTCGCCGATGAACAGAATTCCCTGAAGATCGCGCGGCGCATGATGTTCTTTCATTCTGCTCCCTCCGATCCCCTTCGCTGATCCAGCCCGCGCTGATCCAGCCCGCGCAGGTCCAGGCCGCGCAGGTCCAGGCCGCAGAGAACGTCGTTTGAATGGACGGCATTTCCGCAAGCCGGACAAACCGGGTTCGCTTTCGCCCAGGCATCGATCTGAGTCCGGACCTCTTTAATTGTCTGATCAATGTCAGCCAACGATTGATTTAGCTCTTTCGCTTTCGCAGCTTCGGTTTGCAAATTCCGGATTGCGGTTTGCAATGCGGCAATGTCGAGTGGCTCCGGTGGCGGCACGAGTTGACCGAGCGGTTTTGTCTGCTGTTTGCGCAGGCATCGATCCGCTTCCGCGCTTTTCATATTGGTGATCAATGATGCCAGCGGCGCCGAATCAGTCAACAAAGGCGGTTGCTGCAGATTCGTCAACGACTTGAGCCGCGCATTTGAACGGTCGATCATCCGGATTTGAACGGTGATGTTAGCGCAGACCTGTTCGAGCAATCGTGATTCTGCAATTTGCGGCAAAGTCTTGAGCCGGTTGAGGAATTTCGAAAGCTGTGAGTTGAACCGCAGTTCGTTCTCTGTACTCGAAATTTTCGAAACCGACTGCTCAAGTCCGGTCGTCTCCTCGATGTCCGGAGCGGGAGTCAGTTTGTCGAGGACCGAATCCAGTTCACGTTGACGCCGCACGTCCCGCGTGGTCGATTCAATTTCGCGAATCCCGGTATCCAGTCCTTCGATTTCCGATTCACGTTTGGAGATTTGTTGATACTGTTGTTCACATTTTGCGGATTGTTTTGCGATCGCGGTAACTGGATCGAGCAAATCGAGCAGCCCCTGCACCCTGTCTTTCTCAGCTTTCAGCTGGTTCTGCTCACGCCGACTGGATTTGATGTTTTCTTTGTGCCGGTTTTGCATTGCGATCAGGTGACCTGCGTCGGAGGATGCAGCAAAAAACTGTGCAATCGTCTGTTCGGACTCGTTGAGCAAAAAGACAGGCGATTTCTGTTCGCCAAAATGCAGATCAAACTTTTTCTCGGTCGTCTGCGTGGTCACCTGCGGCATTTTGAGAATTTTGTGAACGTCATCCGGGACACTTCCCTGTAACCGGTCGTGCAGCTGCCCGTCAATCCTGTACGAAGCGCCTCCGTTTTTTCCACGAGTCCACTCGATCCGATGGCCGCCATCGGTTTCGACAACGACATGACAGCGGCGCTCGCCATGACGCAGCACGTAGGTCGATCGGTCGTTGAAACAGAGCAGCTGAAGCGCAACCACAACCGCACTCTTGCCGATATTGTTCGGGCCGGCGATGACGGTCAACCCGGGCGCCGGTTCGATTACCGTGTGCTCGTGCGACATCAAGTTGGTTATTTCAATCCGTGTAATCACCTTTTGCTCCTCTGCCCGCAGGCAGCGGCAAGGTCCAGGGGCGGTCCATCTCCGGACAAGCGGTACGTCAAAGCAGTAGTTGCCGACGGCGCTAGCCACGGGTTTCCGGCTTTGTGTCCGGTGGTTCACCCGCGAGGCTTGTCGAGACAGCTTGCATTGATGCTGCGAAACGCTGCTCACGGATAAATTTCGGTCCCGCGCGTGACACGTTTGGTCACTCGTACGCCGCGCAGCGGCAAATGTTCTCCAAATTATCCGGATTGAAGGCGGAAGGGCAAGGATGGGAAGCAAGGAAAGGAGCTACATCGTCTAAAGCCGCAAGGACTCAGGCCGTGCGGCGTTAAGACAGTGGCATCAACAGAGGCGAAAGTCCATACCGCTCATTGTTAGACTTTTCCGGTTAGGGGAGATCACCTCAACGTAACTGTTTTGTCAATTCTGCTAGTTGCACCATGACGATACGAAAACGAGAGAACCGATAATTCGGTCCGAAGCCGCAACTGATTTGATCAAGGAACGATCTATGTTTTTACGAGACTTTTCGTCATTACGAGATTTTTCGTCATACCGAATTGTTTCGATACCGACATCCGTAAAGATGACCGCTCTGGCAATTCTCGCCGTGGCGATCACGCCGTCTAGCACAATCGCCCAGCAGCATTCTTCGCGACGGGTTCAAACGACACCGCCAAAAAATGTTGTTCAGCTCGAAGATGCGAACCAACAAAGCGCAGAGCAGAATGCGTCTCAACACACAGCCGAACAACTTGACACAGAACAACTTGACACAGATCAACTTGACACAGAACAACTTGACACAGATCAACTTGACACAGATCAACTTGATACGGTTCAAGAACTAGCTTTCCAGCACAACGCGTCACCCATTCCACTGCTGTTTGGTTCGATGGCGGGTCCGGCGATCAACCCGGTTCTGTTTCAGTTCGACGAAGATTCGATATTTGGTAGCGTGGAATCGATCGAACCGGCAATCGATCCTTCGTATCCGAACGTGCATTCCGAGCCGGTGGGATCTGCGCCGTGGGCACCGAGTTACGACACGACCGAATTTCCGACCCAGCGACCGCTGATTCGACCTGTATCTGCAAGCAGCATTCCTGCCGGTTACGAATTGCAACCGGGTGTTGACCAGGATGAAGTCGATTCGCCGCAGGAAGACCTGAGTGGCGAAATGGATGACACCGAAGATGGCCTCGACGATCTGGACTATGTCGATGATGAGACGCGGCAAAATGAAGACGATTTCAGTGATGATGATCTCGAAGAAGAAGAGGATTCCGACGACAGGGAAACCAGCGAGTCGGATTTCGCAAGCTGGCCTCCGAAAGACATTCGCTCGATACGAATTGACATTCGTGAAACGCATGAGGCATTGCCGCCGGACCGCTCATACGCTTTGATCAACTCGTCGGTTAGCGACTGGACGCTGTTTGCGCCCAACAGGAAAGTCTTCGCGTGGGCGGCACCGAATGTCCGCCACCAGCCGCTCTATTTCGAGAACGTCGCGCACGAGCGGTACGGGGCGGACCTTGGCCGTCGCCGTCAGTTCGTTGCGTCCGCCTGGCACTTCACGAAAAGTGCGGCACTGCTGCCCTACTCGGTGTACGTTGATCACCCGTGGTCCTGCGACTACCCGCTCGGTTACTGTCGCCCCGGCAACGTCGCTCCGACAACGCGCCAGCAACATTTCTACGGCTGGGATAAACGGCGGTAGTTTCGTACGCGGTTATTAAGAAACACTCAATTCAACTCGCCTGGCGATCGGGAAAACCAACTGGCACGTAGCCCCCTTCACCAGCAAAAGACAAATGGCAAACGGTAACGCTATGAGATCGAGTCAATTCAGCGCGACGTCCAACTGTTCTGTATTCGTATTTCGAATTTCAGTTGCGTTCGCCTGCTGCCTGCTTTGCATCTGGGTCACCGGTTGCAGCCAGAACCGGAACAGCGTGCAATTTGCGCCTCAGTGCGAACCGTGTGCAAAAATGTTGCAGCAGATCGAATACCCGGATCTCGACTGCGAATTGTGTACCGACGGTGAGGACCTGATGTCGCCGCCACCGGTCACAATCAGCCAGTTTCACGAACTCGAACCGTGGGACATGACACTCGACCAGTGCGTAGAGCTAACGCTGGCCAATAGCAAGGTGATGCAGAAGCTTGGCGGTGCCGTCGTTAGTTCTCCCGCCGCAACGTCGACTCTTTTCGACCAGGCGCTGCGAGAAACCAGTCCACAGCAGAGTGTCGAAGCTGCCTTGAGTGCATTTGACGCTCAATTTGATTCCAGTTTTAACTACGGTCATGGCGAGCGCCTGCAGAATTTTCCGCCTCCGTTTGATGTGCAGAACACGGCGACTGACTCGGCAACGTTTTTAGCCAATATTGCGAAGACAACCGCCGCCGGAACGAACTTTTCATACGGCACGCGAACCGACTACTCCAGCGGCAACTCGCCGTTCGCCAGCACGGGTTACGATATCGTGAATCAGGTTCAGGCACGGCAGCCGTTGTTGCGCGGACGCGGAACAACGGTCAATCGAATTGCCGGACCGAATTCAATCGCCGGAAATTACAACGGCGTGCTGATCGCGAGGATTCGCAGCGACATCTCGCTGGCCGATTTTGAATCAGCTGTTCGCAATCTTGTACGTGACGTCGAAAACAATTATTGGGAACTCTACTTCGCCTATCGCGATCTCGATACGAAAATCGATTCACGGGAATCCGCACGGAAGACCTGGGAGAATCGAAAGCTCCGGCTGGACAACGAAGTTGGGCGTCCGGACGACGAAGCCCTGGCGCGCCAGCAATATCTGTCATTCCAGCTTCAGGCGCAGAATTCTCTAACCGGCCTTGCCAACGGCCAGCCGGGTGTGCTTGGTGCAGAACGGAATTTGCGAAGGCTGACCGGGCTGCCGGTTCACGATGGCCGCATTCTCCGCCCCATCACAGAACCGACGGTTGCTCCGGTCGCGTTTGACTGGAACGATTCACAGGCGCATGCGTTAGCGCGGCGTGTCGAGATTCGGCGTCAGAAATGGACGCTCCGACAACGTGAACTGGAATTGTGTGCAGCGCGCCAGTTGAATCAGTGGGATTTTGATCTCGTCGGCCAATACGGTTTCCGCGGCTTCGGCGAGGATCTGTTCGGGAACAACAGCGCTGTTTCGTCTTTGCACGGCGGTGACCTTGATGACTGGCAGTTGGGATTCGAATTCAACGGGCCAATCGGAAAGCGCGTCGGGCATCTTTCGGTGCGAAACGCGGAACTGAATCTCGTTCGGGAAAAGACAATCCTCCGCGAACAGCAGCGACAGATCCTGCACGATCTCGGAGCAGCGTTCACGGAAGTCGATCGCGCGCTGCAATCGATGAAAACCAATTTCGATACTCGAGTTGCTGTGCAGGAGGAACTCGTGCCCAAAGAAAAACGAGTGAGCGAAGGACAGGACGAGGTGTTCTTTCTACTCGATACCCAGCAACGAGCCGCATCATCCGAAAGCGCGGTGCATCGCTCGATCGCCGACTACAATCAGGCTCTGCTGAGTTACGCCTACACAACCGGGTCGCTGTTGTCTCGATACGGTATTGTGCTGACTGAAGGACCGTGGTGCGAAGACGCTCAAATCAACGCGCGCGAAAAAGCGTGCCGTATGGAGATGGGTGGACCGAACCGTGACTGTGTTGACAATTGTCCGGTTGGCGAAGGGAGCTGGGATCAGACGCTGGAGGGTCCTTATGCCTTCAGTGGCGAACAAAGCTATGGTGATCAGATCTATGGTGAGCAGAACTATGAGTCAGACGATGACGGCAGCGACGACGGCAATGACTTTGGTGGCGCCGAATTCAATGACGATCTGAACATGGAGTTTCGGTCGACCGAGCCTCGAAACGGCGGCCGGGACAATTCGGATATTCGCAGTATCTTTGGCGAACCCGAGTATGCCGACCCGGTCGATCCCCGTAACTAATTTTCAGCCGATCGATTGAGCTGAACCGCAAATCGCGTCAAATCGCGTTTTCCCGCGTGCCGAACTGATCTTGAGCCAAGGTCGCGAATTCCCCTACTATCCCGCCGGAATTAACGCCCGACTGTCCGTTACCTCTCTCTCCTGGCGTGCGAAAATGCGCAGGCTGGTTTCTTGAACTCTGCGGAAAATGCGATCGCGCGAAATGGAAATTGCCGGACACAGGAAATGCCGGATGGTTAGCAAAGGAATGACTCGATGACAACTACTCCTCACGCACTCTCAGCGACCGATGCGAACGCCATATTTGGGGGCGACCAAACGGCTGCACCGGTCGTTGTTGAAATGCCCGATTCCAAAACAACTCCCGTCGCGACATCCACTGTCGTGCCATCCACTGTCGTGCCATCCACTGTCGTGCCATCCGCCAAAGGTGTCGGTCCAAACCCGCCGCACATCAATGCTGCTGCCGGAAAGATCGACGCTGGTCCCGGAATAGTTGATGAGAGTCCAGCGCCAGCCGCGCAGGTCAAACATGCTGCACCGAAAAGGAAGTTCGCCAGTCCGCCGGTGATCGATCAGCCTCTAGTCTATCGCAACGACACGCACGTCCCCGACGGCGATCCGGCGGTCAATCAACAGATTACCCGTCGGCTCCGAGCCTATCGCTCGCAAGCCTGGGAAGACGACATCAGCCGAAATGCACTCGATACAGCTCCCTTTGAAAACCTGCCTCCGATTAACACACGCGACGATGCCGAGTTCACCAACCGTCCGAACATGCTGCCCGAAGAACTACTGGACGGACGGAGTTTCAAGGACCTTGTGGCCCGCGATTCGCTGCCAATCCCCTGCCCTGCCGACCGCGAAGGTTATTCGCCCGGTCGCGACGGAAATTACTGGATGCAGGGTATGGCTGATTTTCTGAAGGTCATGCAGGTGGCCGACGAACTCGATGTCGACGTTCGCAGCTATCTGGATTTCGGCTGTGCAACCGGACGCGTGATCCGGCATTTCTGCGCTCAAACGGATGTTCCGAAAATCTGGGGTAGCGATCTCAACGCGCGCCATGTTCGCTGGATGGCCGAACACCTGCCGATGAATGTGCGTCCGATTGCCAATCATGCGGTTCCGACGCTGCCGATTGCCGACGGCTCGATTAATGTCATCAGCGCATTCAGTGTGTTTACGCATATCGACGCATTCGAAGTTTGCTGGCTGGCCGAGTTGAGCCGGATTCTCTCGCGCGGCGGGTTTGCGTATTTGACCGTTCACAACGAGGCGACGTGGAACGTGTTGAAGAATGAGCGAGACAACCCGGAAAACCGGTTGATCAAATCGATGCTCGAAATACACCCGGAAACCTGTCAGCAACTTGAAGGCCCGATGCCGAACACGCGTACCGTTTACCGGTTTACCAGTTTCGGACCCTATCGCGCCCAGGTCTTTCACTCGAATCACTATCTGCGTCAGGTCTGGGGCCGGTTCTTCAAGGTCCACGCGATTCTCGACTGTCATCATGTGCGGCAGTCAGTGGTTGTGCTGCGCAAGAAGTAAACGAATGTCGGACTGTGGAGTCAGAAATCCGGATGCACGAGGGTTCAAACTGATAAATTCGCTGCGCAGGATGCTCTCTCTATGTCTTGTTGTTTTCGCTGTTACCGCGTTTGCAACGACCGGACTGTTTCAACAAATGGACAGAGCTGCGTTTGTTTCCCTTCGAGCGGGATAAAAAGAGAGATCGAATTGTCGGGCCAAGGACCATCGGCGCGTAAATGGCTCTTGTTTGAACACGTCAAGAATTTGCTTCTATGAATATCAAAGTCAGTTTGCAGGATCGTTTCGCACCCGAGCTTACCTGTTTCGGTTGTGGTCCAGCCAACGAAAAAGGGCTGCAGATAAAGAGCTTTGTGCGCGAAAGCGACTCTGGTGAAACGGAAGTCATCGCCAACTTCCATCCGCAGCCCCACCATCAGGCCTACGAAGGGATGATCAACGGAGGCATTATCGGCGCACTGCTGGACTGCCACATGAACTGGTCGGCAGCGTGGCACCTGATGCAGCGAACGGGTGCGGACGTTCCGCCTTGCACTGTGACCGCCGAATTCACAGTCAAATTCAAAGCACCGACTCCCGAAGGCGAACCGCTGGAACTAGTCGCCACGATTACCGATTCCAGCGACCGACGAGCGAATACGTATTGCACGTTGTCGGCAGGTGGAGTTGTCACTGCGGAAGGAACCGGGATCTTTGTGGCGGTGAAAGAAGGTCACCCGGCATTTCATCGCTGGTAGTTGCAGGAGCAACTGTTAATTGCGATAGACGATTCTCAACACGCGATTCTCATCCAACGAGTTGCCCGAAATATTTTTGCTCGAACGCTTTCCAGTCAGTCGGCTCCGAGAGATCAACCATGGGAGCTTCGGGTTTTTCGTGGAAATACTTCTGACCGGCGGCGGTGTTGAAAACAACAACACGATCGTCAGCTGTGACCTTGCCTTCGGCAACCAGTCGCTCCAGCCCGCCAATACAGGTCGCGGCTTCGGGGCAGATCATCGTCCCCTCGGAAGATGCAGCGAGTTTTTGCCATTCCGGAATTCGCGATTCTTCGACCGAGATCGCAGCGCCGCCGCTTTCTCTGACCGTATCGATCACCATGAAATCCCCCAGCGCCGTGGGTACACGCATTCCGGACGCAATCGTTTCTGCGTTCTCGTGACGCGTCGCAAACCGTTCTCCGTTTTCGTATGCGGTGACAAGCGGCTGGCAACCGTTGGACTGAACAGCGTACATGCGAGGCATCGTAGCAGAAGTCAGAAAGCCCATCTCGCGCAGTTCTTTGAACGCTTTCCACATCGCAATCAGGGCCGTGCCGCCACCGGTCGGATACATGATCACGTCGGGCAACTCCCACTCGAACTGTTCAGCCAGTTCCAGGCCCATCGTTTTCTTGCCCTCGAGGCGGTACGGTTCCTTGAGTGTTGAGATGTCGAACCAGAGTCCTTCGTGATGCCCTTCGCGAATTCGTTTTCCGCTCTGATCGATCAGTCCGTTGGTGACAAACAACTTGCCGCCGCTGTAGACCACCTCCTGCATGTTTCCTTTCGGTGTGTCGTGCGGCATGAAGACGACTGCTTCCATACCGCCGCGCGCCGCGTACAACGACATGCAACCGCCTGCGTTTCCGTTGCTGGCCATCGCGACCCGGTTCTTGCCAAAGTGGCGGGCCATCGTCAGAGCGAGCGACATTCCGCGCGACTTGAAACTGCAACTCGGCAATTGCGACTCGTCCTTGATCCAGACGTTTCGCAAACTCATTCGGCCCGCCAGTCGAGGGCATTCGATCACTGGACTCATCCACTTGTTCAAGGTGATCGGCTGAATCTCATCGCCGACCGGAAGCAGTTCGCGGTAACGCCACATGTCGGGTCGCCGCGTTTTCAAGACGTCCTTAGTCATCACCTTCTTGATCGTGTCAAGATCGTATCGTGACCAGAGTGGCCGGTCGGCGTGCATCGTCTGGAGCTGGTCGGCGGGAAGGATCGTGCCGTCGATGGCACTTTCGAAATGAGTAATATAGCGCATGGTCAGTCGGTTCCGTCACTTGGTTGATGCAGTTTGCGTCGATCGTCGGGTCATGCACGTCCTAACAAAACTGCTACACTGTTCTTTAGATTTACCGTGTCAATCGATCCGTCATTGATTTTGAGCGGTCATCTCTAACCGGCCGGATCATTCTACAGATTTATTTGATCTTGTTCAGACAGGTCAACGATCAAATCCGGATACCAGCCAGATTATTTGATTGCCAATGGATGAAAATTTCAAAAACGAGTTGCCCGAACCGGTAAACGAGTCGGCTGAAGCTGTAAACGGGTCGGCTGAAGCTATAAACGGGTCGGCTGAAGCTGTAAACGGGTCGGTTGAAGCCGTGAATGAGTCGGTTGAAGCCGTGAATGATCTGGCGCCCGAACAAACGGACTTGCCTTCCACTGCAGCGGGTGATCAGGCGGCCGAAGAAAGCAACAAATTGCCAGTCGCCGAAGTTGTCTCGCCGGAGTCTTATTTTGTTGCTCCGCCTGGAATCGTCACAGCTCCGAATATTTCCGAGGACCTGCAAGCGATCGCGGCCAAAGGAGGCGCAGTCGGTGCCGTAGTGCTCGGCGTCATGGCAATCGCCGGATCGTTCATTACCAATTGGAGCATCGTCAACGGACTGATGGGTCTGGCGCTCGGGCTTTGGGGCTTGACGTCCCGCCGCCGCGGCCTCGCCTGGATCGGTTTGATTCTCTGTTTGATCGGCTCGGTTCTCGCCGTTGCCTCGATCAGTGACCTGGTCTCTGACTGGTGGACGATTCGGAACGAATAAGGTGATGTTCGCGGAAAAGTGAGGATGCGGATGGCTGGCGAACTGCGGGGAGTTGCAGCGTGAATAATTTATTGTGAATAACAAATTGTGAATAATTATCGGAAGCGCAAGCGAAATTTTGCCTGAGAACTAACATAACAATTAAGAACTAACCAACCGAATGGCCAAGCTTTACTTTTACTACTCGGCGATGAATGCCGGAAAAAGCACGACATTGCTCCAGTCCGCACACAACTACGAAGAACGCGGAATGAAGGTGCTCGTATTTACACCGGCACTTGATGATCGGGCAGGCGTCGGAAAGATCGCATCGCGAATCGGAATCGGCCGGGAAGCGATCGCGTTCTCTGCCGTTCAGGATCTGTTCGTCAATATTCGCGACCTGTCCGAGGCCGAGAAGATCAGCTGCGTGCTGGTTGACGAAGCCCAGTTTCTTTCTTCAAAGCAGGTTTTGCAGATGACTCTGGTTGCCGATCGACTTGGCATTCCGGTTTTGTGCTATGGGCTCAGGTCCGATTTTCTCGGCGAGCCTTTTGAGGGAAGCAAGTATCTGCTGGCCTGGGCCGACGAACTGATCGAAATCAAGACGATCTGCAATTCGGGCAAAAAAGCGACGATGAACGCGAGGCTCGACACAGACGGCAACCGGGTGCTCGAGGGAGCGCAGGTCGAAATCGGTACGAATTACGTGGCGCTCAGCCGTAAAAAATTCAGGCTCGATGACGTTTCGCCGGTTGGGTACCGAGTGCCGGAATAGCGGGTTGACCGGAGTTCTATTGCGTCGTCGCAACCGAAGTGTCCATAACCGGCATTACGGCAATCGGCGTCCCATCGTTTGAATCAGCCTTTTGCTTCGACGCGTAAATTCGCTCGATCAATTCCGTGTAGCCATCGGTCATGTTCTGGAGCGAGCTGTGCTCGATCACGTGCGCTCGACCGGCGTTGCCCATCTGTTTCGAACGTTGCGGATCGTTCAACACGTCCAGCCACCGTGCGGATACGGATTCGACATTGCCCGGTTCGACAAGATAGCCGGTTTCTCCTTCGATCACCGACTCGTTGACCGAGCCGACATCGGTTGCGACCACGGGGCGTTCACACGACATCGCTTCGAGAATCGAAACCGGCTTTGCCTCATTGTGCGAAGTGAGCGCGAACAGATCGACCATCGACAATACACCGGGGATATCGCTGGTCGAGCCAAGAAAGTGAACCGCGTGTTCGATGTCCATTTGTTCCGCAATTTCTTCCAGCTCAGGCCGCTCGGGTCCGTCGCCGGCGATCACAAAATGCGCATTAGGCAATGTATTCAAAACGTGCCTCGCAGCATCCAGGAACAGCGGGTGATTTTTTTCCGACCGCAGGGCCGCCACGATTCCGACGGCTGGAGCATCAGCAGGGATTTCGTTGCCGGCTCGCAACTGCTTGCGGCGTTCGGCGTCAAAGACGAATCGTGAAGTATCGATCCCGTTGGGGATCATAAACACTTTTTCTTCGGGAAACTTCTCAACGTCGGCCAGAAACTTCGCGTGAGTCTCAGCAACTGCGATAAAGCCGTCGGTCACTGGCGTCAGCATCCGGTTCATTCGACCAATACCGTCCGGCCAGCCCGTCGAGTGCAATGCTGAAAGGATCACCGGTAGTTTCGCTCGACTTGCAGCCAGTCGCCCCCAGAACATCTTGTCTCCCGCGCCGACAGTGATCATTGCATCGACACGGTTCGTGCGAAACAGATTTTTCAATCGCCCGATCACGCCAACATCGAATTTGTGCCGGATCAGATTCTCAAACACGGGAATCTCGCCGGACAACTCGTCGCCCAGCACGTCTTTGTGTTTCAGGCAGCAGATCATCGGCTCGATCCGTGACGAGTCCATTTGCCGCACCATATTCACCAGCAACGTTTCCGCTCCGCCAACCGGCATACTGGTGATCACAAACATCACTCGCAGCGGACGTTTATTCGCAGAATTTGCTTGTGTTTCAGAATGATCGTTGAAGCTCATAGATTCTGCGTGCGTTGAGTTGGGAAATCGGGCGATGGCATGAACAAGTCAAACGTTCTCCACGCTGAAAATCGTAGCGGGGCTAAACGCGTTCGGCATCAGAGACTGGACTGCCGGGCATAGTCCCGGGAAAAAGTTTCGTCCCGACCGAAGGGTCTGGTTCGTTGCCGTTGCTGTCAGCCGTCGCCGGTCCTTTGCCGGCAACTTCCGGTGCCGTCAGAAAGTCGTATTGCTTTTTCAATCGAACGCGGGGATCTAAGGTCAGCCAGTTTTTCATCCGCGAAAACTGGCTGTCGCCGTGCAACCGCTGAAGGTGAAACGCGTCGTCACCGATCGCATTCAAACCGCCGTAAGCAGAACAGGCTCCTTCGAATCCGTGCTCTTGCAGCAGTCGGAAGACTGCCGGGTTCAAGTTTTCGGTTTGTCCAAATGGAAAAGCGAAGTAGCGAATCTTCTGATCAACCAGAGATTCCATTTCACGGGCAGCAGCAATCACTTCGTCAAACAGAATGGCAGGATCGGAGATTTGGCCCAGATCCGGATGGCTGCGTGTATGAGCGCCGATTTCAACCCCTGCTGCAGAGAGAGCTATGAGCGACTCGATTGAATTCGGTTCCAGCGGTTGATTGCGGTCGACGTCGTGCGGAAACGGGCGGGCGAGCGATGTGTGGTCGGTCGTAACGAAATACGTTAACGGGATCCCGCGTTCGATCAACATCGGCAGAGCAAACTCGCAGTTGTCGGCATAGCCGTCGTCGAAAGTAATCGACAATGTGGGCCGGTCGTTGAATCCGCTGCGAATCCTTCGTTGACATTCGCCCAAATCGACCAGGTCAAAGTTTTCCTGGTACCAGTCGACTTGCTGTTTGAATCCGGTTTCCGTAATCGTCCAAGGATTCTGGTGTTGATCATCGACCCGGTGAAAGAACAGGATCGCAACAGGGACCTTCCCGGTTCGCTTCATGCAACGAAGCCGGTAGGTGCGCAGCGGCCAGCTCGCGAATCGATAAAGATCGATCAAGTGCGATTTAAGTGGCGTCATACCGGTGGATTCCTGTCAGACATAACGGATTGGGCTCGACTGCATTGCGCAGTCAAACGTCTGACCAGTCTTGATCATGCCTTGCGATTGGCAACCGAAATCCAATCGATTGCCGCGCGTAAATGCCCTGGTAGTCTTTGCGTTCGTCACGACCCGAATAACCGTTGTTAAGCGAACTTGAAACCTTTGAATCGACCGGGCCCCGACGATTACAGATCAACACTGCGGATCTGCGTCTTACAGTTTCACACCCGCCACGAATGGTGTTCTTACAGGAAGCTGCACCCTCCCATTTGGGAGGGTCGGAGCCCGGGCGACGGGGAGGGTTTGAAACCGTCACGTGCAAGAACACATGACGCAGTCGTTAAGTACGTGTGATCGTCCGCCAGCTACGGTTGCCCTTGAAAACCGTGGCTATCGCCAAAACGGCTAATATCGCCGACTCGTTTTTTTGCACCTGCCTGCCACTGGTTACGAATTAAAGAATCTGGAAAAGTCATGGTAGATCAACGCCAGCTGTTTGGCATTACAATTGACGCGCTGAGGATGCCCGAGGCTGTCATGAGGCTGCGTGAGTGGATTGGCAGTGAACAGGACGGATGCCGGTACGTTGTTACACCGAACGTCGATCATGCCGTCTTGCTGAACGAAGATCCTGGATTCCGTAAAGCGTATTCCGGGGCGGCGTTGATTCTTGCGGACGGACATCCAATCATCTGGGCGTCACGATTATTGCGACAGCCGCTCCCGGAGCGTGTTCCCGGTTCGGAACTGGTGCCGCGTCTCTTCGATTCGTTCAACAATCAGCCAAAATCGGCTGATCGACCGCTCAGAGTATTTCTGCTTGGCGCTGCCGAGGGCGTTGCAGTCCGGGCGGCTGCCAACATGAAAAAGCAATGGCCGAATATCGAAACCTGTGGCGTCTACAGCCCGCCAATGGGATTTGAAAAAAGCGAAGAGGAGTCCAACTTTATCCTTGGCCGGATCGCGCTTTGTCGACCGGATGTTGTGGTTGTCGGACTTGGTGCGCCGAAGCAGGAGTTGTGGGTTCACCGGTATTGCGATCAGATCAATGCCCGGGCGGCGTTATGTGTCGGCGCGACGATTGACTTTCTTGCCGGGGAAAAGAAGCGAGCACCTGTCTGGATGCAAAAAACCGGAATCGAGTGGCTCCACCGGATGTGCAGCGAGCCGGGCCGGCTGGTAAAACGCTACGCCAAAGACGCCTGGATCTTCCCGCAGCTTGTACTCCGCCAGTTCTTCGGCAGCAGCGCGGTTCCGCGTGTGTAACAGCCTGTGGCGTCGTCGGTTGTGTACAACTTTGAGTCGATTGAATACGCTGTTAACATCAAAGCGTATTCTCCCCCGCCGATTCACTCGATAGAAAATGACCGTTGAACGCTCCCTCGACAGTTCGGGTTGAACTTGATGACCGCTCGTACGATATCCATATTGCGCCCGGCTTGCTTGGCGAGCGGACCGGTTCAACCAAGGCAGAAGATTCGGGTTCGGGTGGATCGTCGCACGAAATCTTCGCCGATGCTTTTTCCGGGTTGTCATCCTCGCTGGGCGTGATCGTTACTGACGAAACTGTCAACCAACTCTATGGCGACCGCTTGCGATCACGGTTGGAACCGTTTTTTGAGCGGGTTGAAACGCTCTCGATGTCGGCCGGAGAAACCACAAAGTCCGTTGCCACAATGGAGCGTCTTTGGAAGTTGATCATTGAAACCGGGGCGGATCGGCGTTCGGTGATTGTTGCGTTCGGTGGAGGCGTGCCCGGAGATGTGGCGGGCTTTCTCGCAGCGACCTTTGCGCGCGGTATCCGCTTTGTTCAAGTCCCGACAACGTTGCTCGCCCAGGTCGACAGCAGCGTTGGAGGCAAGGCCGGGATCAACCTGCCCGATGCAAAAAACATTGTCGGTGCATTCTGGCAACCCGCCGCTGTCCTGATCGATCCTGACGTATTAAAAACACTCAGCGACGAACAATATCAATCCGGACTGGCGGAAGTTATCAAATACGGTGTGATCGCTGATGCAGCGCTGTTTGAGTTGCTTGAATCGAACATTGATAAAATTGACGATCGCGATCCGGGATTGCTTGCAGAGATGATTGCGCGGTGTTGCCGTATCAAAGCAGACGTTGTTGCGAGGGACGAAAAAGAGACGTCGGGTTTGAGGATGCATTTGAACTACGGACACACGTGGGGTCACGCGATCGAATCCGTTTGCGGTTACGGCGAATTTACACACGGAGCCGCGATCGCGATCGGAATGAATTGTGCAGCCAGGCTGGCAATCGCTCTGGGTATCGCGGATACTGAACTGCTCGCAAAACAGTCGTCACTGATTGAACGACTCGGTCTTCCAGGCGATCTTGTCGGGAGTGAATCTTCAGGACAGCTTCATGATGAACTGCTCGCCGCCATGAAACGCGACAAGAAAGTGCTCGACGGAAAACTGAATCTAATTCTGCCGACAAAGATCGGTCAGGTTGGAGTCTATCCGGCTCCAGATGATCGTGCGATTCTGGATTCGTTTAGGCCACAATCTTAAACTTAAACGTAAACTCCCGCGAATGGCAAGTTGGAGTTGGAGTTGGAGAGTGTTGCGAGCAGGTCTTTAGCCAGGTTGTTTGTTGAATGGAGTCGTCATGCCCGGAGTCAGCCCACAAGCGAAAAATCCTGACGCACAAAACGAGTTAACGGCAGGGAGGTCAGACCTTTCGTCCGCGCCCGAACGTCGACGTTCCCGCGACGCTTCGTTAAGGCTCTCGATGGTCCACGGGATCGGGCCACGCCATTTCGGCGATTTGATCCGGCAGTTCGGCAGCGCGGAAAAAATTCTCGGTGCATCGGCGGCCGATTTGCGACGCGTCAACGGAGTCGGTACGAAACTGGCGCGGGAGATTTCACTGGCTGATACACAGATCGATGTGGCTCCTCTGATTGCTCAGTGTGACGAAAACCGGATTGAGATGCTCGTTCGCGGCGACGAATGCTATCCGGAAATGCTCAGCCAGATTCACTTTCCACCCAACGTCCTGTTTGTCAAAGGCCGGATTCAGCCGCAGGACTCGCTGGCGGTCGCAATCGTTGGATCACGCCACGCTTCGACCTACGGACTGAAGGTTACCGAAACGCTGGCGCGCGGTCTGAGCCTGGCCGGTTTCACGATCGTTTCCGGGATGGCGCGTGGTATCGATGCCGCAGCTCATCGCGGCGCGCTGTCGGCAGGCGGGCGGACAATCGCCGTGCTTGGTAGCGGTCTGTTGAACATTTATCCTCCCGAGCATACGACGCTGGCTGAAGAAATTGCCGCTCAGGGAGCTGTGATTTCGGAATATGTTCCTTCCCAGTCGCCGAAAAGCGGTGCGTTCCCGCAACGCAATCGAATCGTATCCGGTTTGAGTCTAGGTGTGGTTGTTGTCGAGGCGGCGGCACGCAGCGGCGCTCTGATTTCGGCGCGGCTTGCGAACGAACAGGGGCGGGAGGTATTCGCGGTTCCCGGACGAATAGACAGCCGGATGTCACGCGGTTGTCATGCGCTGATTCGTGATGGCGCGAAGCTCGTTGAATCGGTTGATGATATTATTGAAGAGCTTGGTCCGCTCCCGGCGCCGGCGAAAACGGAAAATGGTGTATCGATTCGCAATCCGGCGGAATTGAAACTCAATGAGCAGGAGTCGAACATCCTTCAGAAGATTGACATTGAGCCAACTTCGGTCGATGTGATTATTCGCGAAACAGGTTTGCCAACGTCACGAGTGTTGTCAACGATCAGTGTTCTGGAGATCCGCCGCCTCGTTCGGCGCGTTGCGGGGAACAAAGTCGTTCGAGTTTAGACAAGAAAGAAGAAAAAGGAAGGTTCAGAGTTGGTTTGCCTGACACTTCCTGCATGATTAACCGTCAATTCACATTATCCAATTCCTGTCAGTGGCCGCAGTCACTGAACCCTTCTTCTTCTTTCTTATGATCAAAATCTTTCCTACAACGTCAACGGAATTCGCCCGGCGATCGAAAAGTACGATGTCGAAGGCAGAATTCTGCGAACCGACTTTCCGGACTGGACGCTGCTCAACTGTTATTTTCCCAACGGTGGTTCGGGACCTGAACGTCAGGAATTCAAGATGCGATTTCTAGATGACTTTCTGAACTACATCGATCTGAAAACGTAATTTGCCCGCAGGTTACCGCGCACTTTTCTATTCACCGCCGAATTAATTCGGCGCTCTCTTTTAGAACGCCCGCCCGGTGTCTATAGTTAATCAAGCAGTAGCCGTTCCGAAACGCGGGAGATTTACCTGCATGCGGCTGCCCGGATTTGAAAAAAAGAAAAGCGCTATGGAACAGTTTGAATGCATTCAGCTTGACGATGTCGATAAAGTTTCGGTCATCAAATTCAAAGATGAAAAAGTCATGGATCCCGGACGGATCGAGCAGCTGGGAACCGAACTGCTGACAGTGGCTGAAAAAGACGAAAAGTGCAAACTGCTTTTGAACTTTGATAACGTCCGCTTTTTCAGCTCCCAGGCGATCAACAAACTGATCGTCCTTGACCGCCGGGTGAAGGCGGGCGGCGGACAGATCAGGCTCAGCAATCTCCGTCCTGAAGTGCGCGATCTGTTCAGCTATACGAATCTCGACAGCGTCTTTCAGATTCGCGACGAACAGGAGGATGCGATCGAGTCGTTCGAGGAATGAGCCGCATGCTCGTCTCCCTTTTTCGCACGCGCGCAATCAGTCATAAAGAAGAGTTGGTCCACACGATAGGATGAACGAACGGAAGATGAACGATACAGCCTCAATCTGGAAATTTGACGAATCGATTCCGAGCGAAACGGACCGTGGCGTCGAGGTGATTCTTTCATTGATTGGTCATCTTGAGGAAAACCGCTGGAGCGCAAAGGATGTGTTCGGTGTTCACATGGCAATGGAAGAGGCGGTGATGAACGCCATCAAACACGGCAACCAGCGCGACCCCGGGAAGAAAGTCCATATCAAGATCTGTTTGACCGTGGACAGCCTGTACGCCCGGGTGACGGACGAAGGGCCGGGCTTTGACCCCACTGACGTTCCCGATCCGACGCTTGAGGAAAACCTGGATAAGCCGTCCGGGCGAGGTCTGATGCTGATGAAAAAATTCGTTGACGAAGTGACCTACAACGAATCAGGCAACTCGGTCGAACTGCGAAAACAGCGTCAGGACTGATTGCCTCTCTTCAGGCAGGATCTTGCGTCGTTGCCTTTCAAAATCGAAGCGCAGCGCACGAAAAGCCGCGAAGCGCCGACGGCAAAGGTCTCCTCGGACGCCATTGCCTCCAGTTTGAGCGCAACTATCTACGGAAGGCTGTTGGTTACGCCTGTTGCTGACGGCGCTCCGCGACCCGGTAGCGCTTCGCTTTCAGGTTCCGTGGGTTTCGCTGCGCTCCACCCACGGCTACGTGCTGTCGATGCTCCGCAGCTTTCAAATCGCTTCGCTTTCGCGGTGCCCGGCATGGAAAAACCGTCCGGCGCATAAAAATCGCCGGAAAAACGCCCACGAATGATCGACCAGAGCATCATACGTTTACGCAATAACCGGCAATGAAATACTTATTCGGCGTTTGAATGCGAATTGTTTAGACGTAATGACGGCAATTCGATGAAGACTCTTTCCAGGTCTATGACGGTGACGATTGCCCTGTTTCTTCAAAACGCGTTAACGTCGCAAAAACGAGAATAGGCAAAGGACAGATCCGAAGAACAGGACCGGCCAGCAAATCCACTCAGGCGTGCGGATCGTTTTCACCGGTCCAGTCGCAGCAACGGCCGGAGCGACACCCTGATTCCGATACGCTGTGTTCTGGAATCCGGTGTTTTGCGTTCCCGAGTTGTAAGCCGCCTGATAAAACGGTGAGCCGTTATAGCCCGGATTGGCGTACTGGCCAGCCACGGCTCGAGCGTTGCTCACTCCGTCCTGAACATATTCGCTTGGGCCGTTCATTCGCTGAGCTACAAATCTCGATGCACGGGGTGTGAGCGTGTACGAATCGATCTGATGCAACTGGATTCCAAAAAATATCAGAAGGAATCCGAGGGTGGTCATTGTGCTGCGACTCATCGATCACTCCGCAAAAGCAGGACTGCTAAAAGGACAGGCTAGGCTGATAAAGATATGGGTTGATCAGAACCGGCTATACGAAGAACTCCTTTTCGTGCATAGACGTGCCTACCGGATATTTATCGAGCGGCGTTGGACCAATGCTGAAGCTGACAGCATCTTCGGAGCTTTTTGTCGATGCGGGCGAGTTTGACGATTGACGGGGCAGCGACATCATGAGCGATTGCGCTCCGGCAGGGGCGGCGTTTGACTACGAAACTGTTCAGCCAAATGGAATCCGCAGAGTTAGCAAAGGACGCGACGCGTGTAAAAGACCACGGCATTGCTCAAGCTGCGGGTTTCCTTTCCAGGGAAAGCCGCACTCGTAGTTGTATCAAAGCTAGGAATTCGGTCGGCGATGTTATCCGTTTTGGCGATAGCCAGCAACCGTTGCTATCGCCTATTCGTAATCCCGATCCTGTGCATTGACAATCCACTCGTCTTCTTCTCACAGGCAAAAAACAAAAAGCTGGTCTCAGCCGCCTGCCGAGGGCGAATAAATACCGGCAAAACGCTATTCTGTTTAATGCAAGCCACGCCAGCCACCGACCCGGTAAATCGATTATGAGCTCCTCTCCGACCATCTCGCCTTCCGATAATCCGAGCGGCCACGTTGCTGAATCTCAACCGACATCGGGAATTCGAACCGCAAGTTTTCAGGGGCTGCTCTGGACCAACTGGTTGACTGCAATCAACGACAATATTTTCCGTTGGTTTGTGATTGGTGCCGGCAAAGACTTCGTCTCACCCGAACACTACGGCAACGTACTGATGGCAGGGACTGTCTGTTTTGTCGTGCCGTATCTGCTTCTGGCCTCGACAGCCGGCTGGTTAGCGGACAGGTTCAGCAAACGGCACGTGATTGTCGGTTGCAAGGTTCTTGAAATCGTCGTCATGACGATGGCTGTTCTGGCCTTGTGGTTTTCGCCGGCTGTGGGGGCCAACGGCGAGCCGACCAGCATGATCGGACTCTATCTTCTGCTTGGCACGGTCTTCTTGATGGGCGCGCAGAGTGCGCTGTTTGCGCCGGCGAAAGTCGGCACGATCCCCGAGTTGCTCAGTGAGCAGGAGATTTCGGCCGGCAACGGAATGTTCAACCTGGCAACGCTGTCGGCAGTTGTGATCGGAATGGCGGGAGGCGGATTGCTGTCGGACTGGACCGGAAGCTGCGGACAGGAACGAATTTGGCTCACCGCCGCGGTGTTGATTGGCGTCGCTGTGACAGGAACCCTGATCTCGCTGGTCATCAAACCGTATGCCGCAGCGAATCCCGGGTTGAAGTTTCCCATTAACATTTTTGGCGAAACGTACCGCGATATCAAATCACTTTCCGGAATGGGGACGCTCTTCAAGGTGGCACTTGGAGTTGTTTTCTTCTGGTCGATCGCCGGATTTGCCCAGCTGAATATCGATGTGTTCGCCAGCGAAGGGGGCTCGATCATGGAATCGCAACGAACGCCTTTGCTCATTTCGCTGACACTAGGAGTCGGCGTTGGCAGCCTGTTTGCCGGTTTTGCATCGGGCAGCCGGATCGAGCTGGGGCTGATTCCGTGGGGGGCGGCGGGGATCGCATTTTTCTGCATCCTGTTGTTGTTCGCCCCTGATAACTTCATCAACGAGCTAACCTTCGGCTGGCGGAAAGTGATTGCGTGTGCACTGCTTGCCGGACTTGGAATCAGCGCCGGGTTCTTTGACGTTCCTCTGGCAAGCTACCTGCAGCACGAAAGCCCCATTGAGTCGCGCGGATCGATTCTGTCTGCGACCAACTTCTTGATCTTCAGTGGAATCATGTTGATGAGTTTGCTGTTCACGGGGCTTCGCTGGCCCGTTTACGAAGGCGACTATGAAAACACACAGGCTTCCTACCAGGTTGCAGACGGGCTCGATGAGGAAAATACGAAACTGGTCGATTCCGTCACCAGCGAATATCAACAAGCATGGAACTGGGCGGCTAGGAAAACCGGCAGCAGTTCTTCGTCAGACAGCAGTATTCCCTTGACCGGCCGAACGCCTTCCGCCATCGAAGCGATTGCCGCGATTCCGGAAACCGAAGTCGCCGCGCGGCAAAAAGTACTGACCGAATTGATCGAAATCGATCGTGAACAATTTCTATTGCTCAAACAGACCGTCTCGCTCAATCGTTATCAGTCCGACGAACTCACTGATCGCGAAAAACGACAGGCAAAAGACCTTGTCACGCAGTCAGGGAAACTGCCGCTATTCAGTGCACGTTGGATTTTTCTCATTGCGGGTTTGATCACGCTACCGGTTGTCTGGTATGCGGCCAGGAAGCTGACATTGAATTTCGTCCGGATGTTTTTTCTTGGCCTCTTCAACCTGTTTTACAAAACTCGTGTCCACGGATTGGACAACATTCCGGAAGATGGCCCTGCACTGCTGGTTTCGAATCACGTTTCGTTTCTCGACGGCGCGATACCGATGACGTTTATCCCGCGCCGAATGCGGACGATTGCCTGGGCCGGGAACTTCAAGAACAAGTGGTTCAAAAAATGGGGCGACTTCACGGGCGTAATCCTGATGACCGCCGGCCCGAAGTCGATCGTTCGCGGGCTCAACGAAGCCGCCGAAGCGTTGCAGGAAGGAAAGCTAGTCGCGATTTTTCCGGAAGGCGGAATTTCCCGGACCGGGCAGGTGCGTACGTTCCGCGAAGGCGTCCAGAAGATTCTGTCCAGGATTGACCTGCCTGTTCCGGTCATCCCTCTGTACATCGATCAGGTTCACGGCAGCGCTTTGGCATACAACGGACCGAACCTGAAAAAGTGGCCGGACTCGTTCCGTCGTCCGCTCTCGCTGCACATTGGCAAGCCGGTCAAAAATCCGGAGTCAATGTTTGAGATTCGGCAGGCAGTCGCAGAAGTCGGCGCGGAATGTGTGTCCTACCGCGCCGGAAAATTTGTTGCTCCACCTGCGGCGTTCATTCGCCAGTGCAAACGCCGGCGGTTTAAGCCGAAAGTCGGCGACTCGATGGATAAGAAACAGTCGACGGCCGGCGAACTGCTGACTCGCGCCTTGATTTTGCGCCGGCTTTTGAGGCGCGACGTGCTTGTCGACAAAGAACGCGCAGTTGGCGTTCTTCTTCCACCATCGATCGGCGGCTTTGTCGTCAACACAGCACTGGGTATTGATCGGAAGATCGCGATCAATTTGAATTACTCGCTTTCGCCGGAGCTGATTAACAACTGCATCAAGCAGGCCGGAATCGTACACGTGTTGACCACGCGCAAAGTCATGGAGAAACTCAACTGCGAACTCGAAGCTGAAGTAGTCTATCTTGATGAGTTCAAAGAAAAGGTCACGGTCATCGACAAATCGGTTTGTGCGTTCAATGCGTTCGTGACACCAGCGCGAATGTTGAACTGGATGCTGGGTCTGCACAGGATTAAGCCGAACGACCTGATGACGGTCGTCTTTACCTCCGGCAGCACAGGAAATCCAAAGGGTGTCATGCTCTCGCACCGCAACATCGGCACCAATGTTGAAGCGATCCGGCAGGCGGCCTGGTTCAACAGGAACGACACGATGGTCGGAATCCTGCCGTTTTTCCATTCGTTCGGATATACCGCGACGCTTTGGGCCCCGGCGGTCACCGACATCCGCGCTGCGTTTCATTTCAGTCCGCTGGATTCAAAACAAGTGGGCAAGCTGGTGCAGCGATTCAAGGGTACGATCCTGGTAGCGACACCGACGTTCCTGCGATCCTACATGCGACGTTGCACCGTCGAGCAGTTCGAGTCGCTGGACATTGTCGTCGCGGGTGCCGAGCGATTGCCGGCTGAATTGTGTGATCAGTTCGAGGAAAAGTTCTCGGTCCGACCGGTCGAGGGATACGGTGCGACCGAGTTGTCTCCGATCACTTCAGTTAATGTTCCCGGTTCCCGCGTGTTCGAAAAGTTTCAGATCGATGCCAAACCCGGCACGGTCGGACGCCCGCTGAAAAATATTGCGGCAAAAGTTACAGATCTCGATTCCGGTGAAATAGTCGGGCCGGGCCAGTCGGGAATGCTCTGGATCAAAGGTCCGAATGTGATGCTCGGCTATATGGATCAGGAGGAAGCGACGGCGGAAGTGCTGGTCGACGACTGGTATAAGACCGGCGATGTGGTGGTTATGGATGAGGACGGCTTCATCAAGATCACGGGCCGCATGAGCCGTTTTTCCAAAATCGGCGGCGAGATGGTGCCGCACATGAAGATCGAGGAGATCCTGATGAAACTGGTCGATGAAACACCGGATGACCCGACCGATGACGAGCCGGTGATTGCCGTGACGGCTGTGCCCGATCCGAAAAAGGGCGAGCGTCTGATTGTCCTGCATCGCAAACTACCGCGCGAAGTTGACGAACTGCGAAGCGGATTGAAGGAGGCGGGTTTGCCGAACCTGTTCATTCCTTCTTCCGATAGTTTTCGCGAAGTCGATGCACTGCCGTTGCTAGGCAGTGGCAAACTGGATCTCAAAGGGATCAAGGTCCTTGCCGGGGAATTGTTCGGCGTTTGACACCTTCGTTTTGAAACACAGAGTTAACAGAGGAAAGCGAAGAACTGACACTCCGTGTCCTCTGTACCTCTGTGTTTTGATTTTCTGGCCATGCAACACCGTACCCATTCGCAATACACCAGTTTCACTGTGTGTTTAATTGTCGTGCCAACGCGGCGGGGTATCGTGAACGCCTTCGCCAAGTTGCGCGACGCAGGCCAGCATCTCCGCTGCCAGATTCGTTTCCTCCAGTTTCCGCAGCAGGCCATAAGATGATGTAAGTCGTGGATTTACCTCGATCACAACATCCGCGTCAGCGCCTGCTTCCGCCAGCACCATATCGATCCCGACGTATCCCCGTGTTGACGGCAGCGCATTGAACGCGGCGGTCGCAAGGACGCGAGCTCTTGATCTCAACGCGTCATCCTGGATCGATGCCGCGCCGGTAAATTCACCGAAGGGCAACTGTTTGAACGTCTGCTGCGTTGGCTGCAGCAAGCGAAATGATTTTTCGCTGCATATCGCACTGACGCTGACTGGAACACCCGGCACATACTCTTCGATTCGACATCGGGAGTTTGATCCCATCGTCTTGATCAGCGAATTTAACTCTGTCTGATCCCGTACGAGAACAATGTTTTCACTTCCCGCACCGTCCAACGGTTTGAGCACGGACGGAAACTCGATCGTTTCGGACGATTCGAATGCGGGTAGTAGCAACTCACCGTCAGGAACATTGACTCCGTTCTTTTCAAAAAAATCGCACGTTGCCTGTTTGTCCGAAGTCAGCGTCACAAAATTCGCGTCGGGGCTGCGAAACTTTTCTCTCCACTCGCTGAGCCAGTTGCAGCAAGTGAGTAGCGTCGAGCCGGATTCCGGCGCAATGATGATGATCGCATCAGCAGATTCGGCAAGTCGTGCGAGTGTGCCCTGGAGTTCGCCCGCATCGTTGATCGCAGCAACAACGACGTCCCGGTCGCACTCGGTTTTTGATGTTTTCAAGGTGTCTTGTAGAGTGCGGCCGACTGTCCGGGCGTCCAGCGGCAAAAGCACCTGGCATCCGTAATCGCACAAATCAGCTGCGACTTCCGTCAACATTTGTCGTCCCTGAGTTTGAAACGGACAGGCGTCGTCCGGGATGAGCGAATCCATCCGCATCCCGCCACCAGACAGCCATTCAAATAACAGTACTTTCACGTTTGCTCCTGTTTCCGTTTGCTTTACTTTCAACCCGCATCGTTTTACAATCTCGGAATTGATTGATATTGGTACCGGTTACCGGCAGGCATGACTCTAACAAGGCGAACAAACATGGCAACTCTACTTACGCGCGAGGAAGAAGGTGTCCTCCTCGTCTACTTCCAGGATGTCCGGATCATTGACGAAACGCGAATCCAGACACTTGGCTCGGAGCTGACCGAACTGGTTAATAATTCCGCCAACAAAAAAATCGTGCTGAATTTCCAGAACGTCAGTTTCATGTCGTCCGCGATGATCGGCAAGCTGATTCAGTTCGGAAAGAAATGCGCCTCCGCCGATGTTGCCCTGCGCATGTGCAATATTAATGACAACGTTGACGAAGTTTTCAGCTTGATGAAGCTGGACAAAATTTTTGAGATCGACAAGAACGAAGAGAAATCGATCGCCGCACACAACAAGAAAGGCTGGTTCGGGTAAGATCTTGAGCTATCAGCGGTTCGTTCCCAACCGCTAATCGACGCAAACGAAATCTCTTCCGACCTGTCTGTCATTAGCGTCCTTCAACGTTCATTAGCGGTTCCTTCGACCGTAGAGTTTTGATCCGCTTGGCGATTGCATTTAGTATCGCTTCCGAATCCAGCCCGTTCACTCCGTGAGTCGACTGCAACGCCAACAGCACTCCATCCATCCGGATCCAGTCTCCGCGCTGGTCGAGCCCCGCAAGCCCGGTCGGAAAAACAACCGCCGCCGAGGCTGTCCATTTGTCGGGTCGGTCTGTCAGCACAATTATTTTCAGCTTGTCAGAGATTTGGTTCGGTTCAATCGAATGTGTCGAACAGATCAATGCCGCATCGCAATCGCCGTCCGCCAGGACGTTTTGCGAAGAGTACTGCAATCCGTTGAACTGCGGATGCGGGTTCGTTCGAACGGCAAACGGAAAACCGCAGCTCGCCGTCAGCACGTTTTCTCCGCTCAGCGCGTTTCCATCACGCCGCAAGCCAATTGTCACGAATCGATTCGTCCGGTTCAGCTCAATCGCCAGCTGGTAAATTCCGTCAAGTGCGGCATCAAGCTCTGATGAGTTCGGATCTTCGTCTGAAGAGTCTCCACCGTGTCCGTAGAACAATGCCCCGTAGTGCGATCCGGCCATACTCGTCGCAAGTTTCTTCCAGACTTCCAACGGGTGGCCGGTCGCAGATTCCACTGTTAGTTCGTCGAGCCGGGCATTTCCGGTCAATGCACGAAGCACGCTCACCACCGCGTTCGCGTTTTCTTTGGTGATTTCAATATACTCGTCAGCAACGTTCGCCGTCGTGTTTCCGCCTGTTCCGATCAACACGATTCGCTTTGCCGATTTGCAAAATCGTTCGATCAGACGAGGGTGAGTTTTCATTGGTTCGCAGAACCAGAAAATTACCAGTTCGCTTCGAGTCGAAACTTCGCCCAGCGTTGCCGTTGTCTTACCGTGTCTCTGGAGCGTCAGTGTCCCTGCGCGACCCCGGTTGTGGAACGACGTATCGATTGTTGCTTCCAGCTGCTCAGCAATGTTCCAGGTTTCGAACTGGGCCTGCGTTGCGATTCCATCGAGTCCGCTAACGAAAGGAGCCTGAGAAGCGTTTAGAATTCCTGCCGCTCGATCGACTGCGTCATCAAACGAGACAGACCTTCCATCAACGTAGCATTGCCCGTCAACAGATTCCTGCCCAAACCACTCGTGCGCAATCGGGCAATCGGGAAGCAGATCGTTCGACTCTGCAGCGGCGAACGGAATATCGTCACAAAGACAACTGCAGCCTGCACAGGTGATGAAGTTTTGTTTTCCGTCAACCATCTAATACTCTCCAGAGTGCTGGACTCTATTATCGAAGACGATCGTTCAGATCAACGTCTCGTCAGTTGCCGCCGGCGATTCGTAGATAGAGTCAACTTCCGTTATTCCCGTTCCGGCCAGCTCGTACCATTTTTCAACGTCATGGTGAACTCCTCGGGAAACATCTCCGCTTGGATTTTTGGATCAGGCAGCTCGTATTTCCTACCGGATTTCAAGTCTTCGGCGTTGTCGAAGATAAACTTTTCCCAATGTGGTTTGATCCGACGACCTTCGGCTTGCATATCGATGTTACTGTTCCAGCCGCCGCCACCTGTGTTGGAAAAGATCGTTTTCAGCGACTCCAGGCACTTGAACATCACCTGCACTTGATCAAGTCGGGCCACGAGGATCTCGATCCGTTGGTAGTTGCAATCCAACGCGATTGCTGCATTGTCTGCGGCGCTAAACAGCCAATCTTCATTTGCCGTTTTCAGAATTTCGAGAATCGGTCGTCGAAACTCGGCCAACTTTTCCCGGCGGACGATATGACATGCCTCAATACGCAAGTCGATATCAGCTGATTCGAAGATCCTCTCCAGGAATGAACGAAGCTGCTTAGGCATCGGCTGAGGAAGGTTTTTCAACACCTGCTCCTGAACGAACGCGTTTTGGCTGTCCAAAATACGGCTGCATGTTTCCAGCCAGCCTTCAGGGCGAAACTCATCATTGCGTTTGAGTTCCATCGCAAACAGGATGCATTGCCCGGGCGATTCCGGATTGGTCGGAGCACTCATTCCGCGTTTCAGCAAGATGCTGGCTGCACGCTGTAGTTCCATGCAGGCTCCGCGAGGTCGCGGATAGATATCCATGCGCACTTTCATGGACCGGGTCTTTTCGACTTCCCGATCAAGCGCAGCGATCAACGGTGGCGCGTCCTCCATAGAGCCTATACACTCGAGCATGTAGGCTCCCGTCGCCACAAAGTCCTTGTCTTCACTTTCCAGAAAACCGACAGCAAGCTTACGAATATCGTCCGAGAATTTGTCGTCCCATGACGTCTCGACCAGCCTGCGTCGGGGTTCCATCATGCCGTCTTCAAATGGATTCCGCTTTTCGAGCTCACCTTGCAAGTAAGGGTCCGGTAGTCTCATACAAAGTTGCGAGCAAGCCACTGTTTCGTTGTGGACATAGGTTTTGTCCAGCGGCTTTGCATCCCAATTCGACTTGACGATATCGATCAGTACCCTTGTCGCTTCCACGGATTCAATGCTGCCGATGCCGATCAGCGCTTGCTTGTTTCCTTCTTTCGCCGGATCGATTAATGCAGGCAGATATTCGCCGTAGCGAATCTGCGAAAAATCTGCGTGCGGCTGAGCCTTTTCTCCCATTGTTGAACCACCATATTCACCATCTTCAATCCACTTCTTGATCAATCCCGCAGCTTCCTGTTCTGTCGGACGTTTGAATCGCAAAACAATCTCAGCTTTGGGATAGCCGTCCATTGGCGGCTCTTCCCATCCAAAGTCATGATGAATTTCGACCTTGTATGTTCCCGGTCGATCAAAACGAGCGTATCGCATGATTGGCAGTGAAGAATAGAAAGGAATTTCTGGCGTGATTTCCAGCGTCTCTCCCGGGCCGCCCATGCAATTATCGGACGGATACGGATCGGCAAGAACCTCCCCGGTCTGTTGATTCGTCGCGGTGACTTTGAATCGCAAAGCGCGAGCAGCTCCCCGGTAGTCTCCGCCGTATTCCGCTTTGAACACGTCGCCGCCCGTATTTTCAAGCTTGAAATGCAGCAGCACATTTTCACCCAGAAAGTACTCCTCCTTGTCAGTTGAGAGAACGAACCCGGCATTTTCCGGGACTTCAGGTTTGTCCGCTGACAAATTCCCGTTTCCCAGGCTCGTTATCAAGATCACGATCAGAAAGCACTGGCAAGTATTCCTCAACATCATTCACCTCGAACGAAAGAGTTAAGCTTTATTGTCTTCTCAAGTTGTAGAGAACAACCAACCACCGTTAGTTCCCATTTCCAATGAGCAAGTTAATCTCAAACTCCGTCTTATTCTCGTTTCAACACTTTGGCTGTCGTTTCGTTGCCGCGCACGACATCCAGCAACTAGCCGACGTCGATGCCCTGCACCGTGGACTCGGGGAGTTCCAGCGTGTCTGCTTCAAGCGACGCAACGGGCCACGAGCAGTAGTCTGCCGCAAAGTATGCGCTGGGGCGGTTGTTGCCGCTCAGACCACAGCCGCCGAATGGAAGTCGCCCGGTTGCGCCGGTGGTTTGCCGGTTCCAGTTGACGATCCCCGCGCGAATCCGGTGGATGAATGTCTCATAGCACGCGCGATCGTTACTCAACAGAGCTGCGGACAATCCGTAACGCGTGTTATTGGCTTCGTCGATCGCCGCATCAAAATCCGGTACACGGATGAGACTGAGCAGCGGACCGAACAATTCGTGATCCCTGCGGGCTTCCATGTCGGTGACGTCAATCAGGCCAGGCGATATCAGCGCGTCACAACCGCGGTGAGACTGCATCGTCACAATCGATATTGCGCCTGCTGCAACCAGTTCGTCTTGCGCCGCGAGAATCCGGCGACCCTGTTCCCGTGAGATCACGGTTCCCATGAACGGCTCGGGCTCGTCATTGTAAAATCCAATCTTGATCCGCCCGATCATCGCGACCAGTTCAGCGATAAATGCCTTTGTTTCTTCATTGTCTACAACGATCAAACGCCTGGCACACGTGCAACGCTGGCCGGCCGTAAAATACGCGGAGAGAATCGTCAGATAGGCCGCTGCTTTGTTGTCGGCGGCACCATGCACAATCAGCGCGTTGTTTCCGCCCATTTCCAACGCCACGATTTTATGAGGTTGGTCCGCCAGCGCCTTGTTGATCGCCGTGCCTGCTCCACTCGATCCGGTGAACAGCAAGCCGTCAAGTTCCGGGTGATTGGTGATCGCCTGGCCGACTTCCCGGGCTCCATGCACCATGTTGATGACGCCCGGCGGCAATCCCGCTTCCATCCATTGCTGCATCAGCCAATCCGAAACAGCCGGTGACTGTTCGCTCGGTTTGAACACAACCGTGTTGCCTGCGATCAGGGCAGGTACGATGTGACCGTTGGCAAGATGAGCAGGAAAGTTGAACGGGCCGAGTACACCCAGAACGCCGTGAGGTTTGAAACGAGTCACTGCGTTGACCGCACCCATCTCAAACGAGCTGGTGTCACGTCGTTCGCGAAAAGAATCAACCGAAACCGCAGCCTTGCCAACGACCGCGCCGACCTCTGTTTTTGATTCCCAGACCGGCTTGCCTGTTTCGCGGGAGATCAGCAAAGCAAGTTCGTTCGCTTTTTCTTTGACCCGGTTCGCGTATGCCGTGACGATTTCGATCCGCCGGTCAGCGCCCAGATTCCACCAAAGGCCGAATGCGCTTCGGGCGGCACCAAACGCTGAGTCAATTTGGGCAGCGTCGGAAGCGCGGCCGCTCCAGACGACATGGTTATCGACAGGGCAGAGCGATTCAAATTCATCGCCTGTTCCATCAACGAACTGTCCGTCGATGAGCGCCTTACCGCCGAGGGTTGCTGTTTGATTGATCATTGTTTTCCTCAATTTTGATCGTTGGCTGGTATTAGCCGTTTGGCGATAGCCACGGTTTTTCCCTATGTATTTCTTCCGCTGGTTCGCACCGGACTGCCAACTTCGAGTCCAAGGTGCAACGAAGTTTCCCGGTCGATCACTGCGGCTCCATCTTCCTGCCAGACGACCGCGCCCCGACAACACTTGAAATCACGGTCCGAGTTGGAAATCAACGCCACATCCTCTTCCGGCAATTCGTTTTCAATCCTGCAAACGACTCCACTTCGGCTGTCACGAATCGTACGAATTTCCTTCAGTTCGCATTGCAGCGCTGGCCCGCCATCAAAAATGTCAACGTGACCGCGAAAATGAAAGCCCTCATTTTCGAGGACTTTTCTGGCCGGAATTGTATTCGGATGAACCTGGCCGATCACATCTTGAGCGTCTTTGGGTAGAAGCGGGATGTAAATCGGGTGGCGCGGCATAAGGTCCGCGATAAACTTTTTCGATTTGCTGCTGAGCGTGTCTGCCTTCGGGAACCCGATCTGAAAAAAGTGCGATCCGAGGGCCGACCAGAGCGGCGAAGTTCCGTCCCTATCCACGACGCCGCGCATCTCGGCGATCACGACCGTTTCGAATCGCTCCGGAAATTCCGCCATGAACATAAACCGCGCGAGGCTCAGTGTTCGACCGTGCCCCTGGCCCCGGTAATCGGGAGAAAGAAACAGACTCCCCAGTTCGCTTGGCCCGTCATGTTCCTCGCACAAATGAAGCGCACGTATTTCTTTGCGGACACCAAGATCTTTCGACTCGTGAACCCGTGCCTTGATCTCGTACGAGTAAAACGGTTCAAACCCGCCGACTTTGGCGTAGACCGCTGACGTGCCGACAATTTTTCCGTTCGATGTATCCTCGATCACAAAGACGTACGGCTCACCCGCCGGGCGGTTCAAGTCCCGGCGAAAGGCAAGCACAGAATTCTCAGCGCGCAAGGAGAGTTCCGGGCGTTCGATTTCCAGCGACGTCAGCCCCAGTTCTGTTTGCTGGATTAACTCAAACAGTGGGTCAATGTCTGCTTCGCGGACGCAGCGTACGACGAGCATAAGTTTAGGCCGTCTCTCCGATAACACGATCGAGGATCGCAAGTGATTGATCGATATGCTCTGTTTCAACACAACCCAGCGGAATCAGAAAGCGAAGTCGAGTCGGGCTGGTTCCGGCAAAGAACGACATCAAACCAGCGTCAAACAGTCGATTGACCAGGTTCCTGCCGCGATTGAATGAACCGTCAAAAGGTGTGAAGCCGATCATTCCGCCAACGCCAAAAGGTCCCGACACACTTCCGGGATGTTTTTCTCCGATCGCCTTGAGCCCGCGGACGAAATGACTGTGCAATTCGACGTTGCGCCCCCTGGCACCGAAATGTCCGCCGTCGATCAGGTTTTTGACAATGGCATGCCCCGCCATGATTGACCAGGTCGCACCGGTAAATGTCTGGCTGATGAGTCCGGGTTTAGGATTGAATTCCGGTGTGAACAATGTCGCACAAACCTGGCTGATTTTTCCGATCGTCACCAGGTCGATCATCTCGTCCAGTCCGTAGTGCTGGAATGCGTAGGGGCGTGTTGTTCGACAGAAGGTCTGAACTTCATCGGCAATTGTCGCGATTCCATTTTTATGCGCTACGTCGATCAACGCCTTGAAGAACTCGTGACTCCCTTCATAATAGCCGCCTTCGCCCTGAACCAGTTCCATCCACAGAGCCGCATGTTTGCCCGGATGTCTGTGGATATGATTCTTCAGATGCTTAACCGCCGAACGCGTACTCTTTTCCGGATCCTCATGATTGAGAAACGGAATGTAGTCAACGTCAATCGTGTCCGGCTGGCCCACCCGGTTTTTCGCCTTGTCGGTTACCGCCGAAAGCGCCAGAGTCCGCCCGGCAAAACAATGCGAGAACGCGATGATCCGGTTGGCAGGATGTTTTTTCTGGAACGCCATCTTCAGCGCGTTCTCGTTTGCCATCGCGCCGCTGCTGCTGAGGAAACAGTGGTTGAGCTTCGCTCCTGATTCGCAAGCAGTTTCCGAAAGCAACTTAACCATGTCATAGCTCTCGCCAGCCTGTTGCAGATTGCCCTGCATGACCGTATCCGAGACCGCCGCGTCGATGCCGGTTTCAACCATCAGCGGGTGACTGTGGCCGAATCCATGAACTCCAATCCCGGTGATAAAGTCCAGCTTGACGCTGCCGTCGCCAAGTTCCACGAACGGACCGTTGCCCAGACCGCTGGCGAGGTAGGGGAAATACAAATTGTTGCCCCGAATTCCGCCGAATGCATCGAGTGTTTGCTGATAGCCCGCCTTGAGTGACTCATCCGCCGCGCGGACTTCAGTAATATCCTGTTGATGTTCCGCAACAACATCGAGGATCAGTTGTTTTGCTTCGGCGAGTCGCGGATCGTTTCGCAGCCCGTTTGCCCGCAACCCTGTTGAGTTTGCTGTCGAGGACATATTGGTTTCCATCAATTGAATTCTGAAGATTTGGTTTGTAAACGCAGACACTAGACTACACAATTCTGCCTTATTACGGCAGGTGTTTCGTCAACAATCGCAAACGTACCGTCCGGCAGAACGTGCGTACGCCTACTTGTCACCGCTGCCTGACGCTTCCTCGCTCCCCGGTTCAAGCAACTCAACCTGTGCATCGATTCCGACTCTCCAAAGCGGCCGGCCTTCGCGTTCGCTGGTCACGATCGCGGAACGCGAATCAGGCGAAAAGCAAATCGCTTCGCCCTGCATTTGTATCGGCAGGTTGAGCCGGATCGGGCGAGTTGATTGAACGATCGACTGCCATGATGCTGACTCGTCGCCAGCGGCGGATTCCTGTGCGTACAAATAGCACGCCATGTAGGTTCGAATCAGCAGCCGGTTGCCATCCGGCGAGAAGTCCATACCGGTGACATTTCGAACCGGGAACTCATGAATTCGGACTGGCGGATTAAGCAAGATCGGGGAATTTGTCCGGACCAGTTCGGCGGAATGTTCCGAGTCCACTTCCTGCATTTCGGCCAGCTGCGCGAAAACCTGGTTGAGAGGCAGGTCGAGCGCGAAGATTCCCGGTTGCGACTCCCGCCGATCATCAACGTACACTTTTTCGATCAGCCAGATCTTCCTTTGGCGGGCGTCATACGCAATCGCCTCACAATTGTGAGGTTCGTCGTCGTAAGCAAACTCCAGACGGACCGCAGGAGTGTGGATTGCTTCGCCCGCAAACTCAATCGAATCGTCAGCTGCCGCCGCTTTTGAATCGTCACTCAACTCAGGTTCCGCAACGACGTAAACCTGAAATGATTCCCGCCGAAGTGTGTTGTCTCCAACGTCACCGATCATCAGGAACGTCTGCCCGTCGACCTGGATCGAGCTCATCGCTTCCCAGTCGACATTCTGCGCTCCGTCGATCACGCAGGTTGCCAGTGTTCTGCCGGAGCTTGATATCAGATACAGCTCCGCTGCGCATCCGGAATCGTTGAGCGTCCAGAATGCTCCGTCGATAGCGCCGCAGCGACAAAGTCCGCTGCTTTCACTGATGCGCGGATCGGAAACGGTGCCCAGCCGCAGTAGCAAATTATCGGCCGTGCCATTGTTCGTAGCAGGTTCCTGAAGTCCTACAACCATCGGAATTACAAGCAGCGCAAATATCAAACCAGCTGAAGCGATGGAATTCACAGGGCCTTTCGATCCGTTGGCGTTGACATCGATGCCGCAGCGACCGAGCAAGCCGCCAACCCCCTGGATCATGTTAGTCAAGAAAATCTCCGCGTTCAAAAAAAGTTCTCACGATGCACCAATCGCTGCGAGCTGCGGCAGGTAGGCCAACGTCACGGTCGTTTACGCCGTCGTCTTCCTTAATCCTATCAGCAACACATAACAGCTCAATGAGCGCGTGTAGATTTTCGCCAGCCAGAGTATTGAGATTCCGCCCGCCCATGAAACCCGATTCTGATTGGAGTCTTGATTAGCAGACTGGATTTCGACTCCGTCACCGTCGAACCGGCCAGCGGAAGCGCAAGATGAGCAACGCTTTCGGCAGCGGCGGCCGATGCGGACAAACCGGCGCGCAGACGCGACGATACCTCGTCCACAATCACAATCGCGTTGTCGATCAACAATCCAGGAGCAATGATCAATCCCGTCACAGACACCTGGTGCACAGGAATGTCCATTACTCGCATGCCGAACAGAACCATCATCGCCGCCAGCGGCAACGCGATGGATACGACGACTGTTGCGGCAAACTCATCGAGCGCCGGCTCGATCCGCTCGGACCAGTGATCAATGCGGGTATCGACCCGAACAAATGCTCCGCCCGTGATGGCAGGCTTCCCACCGATGATTGCAATGTTTGATGGCGGATTGTAGCCATTGACAGGGGATTTCCTGTAACCTGGCCCTCTTCCCTGCAATAATGCCGAGCCGCGATTGACAATTCGCCGATGAATCAATTAAATTTCTCGATCGGCATTCTGATTGTTTGCTGTGGAAAAACCCGTCAGGTCGGGTAGCTCAGTTGGTAGAGCAATGGACTGAAAATCCATGTGTCGGCGGTTCGAGCCCGCCCCCGACCACTTCTAAACCCCGCGTTTCGCGGCTTTTTCTGTCGCTCTGATTTCAGCCGATTCGCCATCGGCACCCGGAATGTAACTCGGAGCCGGTTTTCGATCTAACAGGCAACCAAAAACGATGAAACGTGACTTGGATGTGATCCGCCAAATACTATTTGCCGTTGAGAATGGTGCAAAAGGGCAAATTTCGATTCCTGAATTGGACAACGATACAGTTGCGTACCATGTTCGGATGCTAATCGACGCGAATTTCATTGCGGGCTCTGTCAGCCGAGATAGGGGCGGACTTCTTGCACTAGTTTCGCATCTGACTTGGGATGGTCATGATTTTCTCGATGCAGCGAGGGATGATGACCGTTGGACGAAAACCAAAACTGCCGTAAAAGAGAAAGGCGGGAGCGTCGCTTTCGATGTTGTAAAACAGCTTCTGTCCAGCCTTGCAAAAGTAGCACTTGGAATCGGCTAGATCGTTCCTGAATCTTCGCGCACAGCAGTCGGATCCGAGTGATCAGTCACGCGTTCCAGGCCAAATTGTGACCAGAGCATTTCGGCCGTCTTTTCCGCGTTCTCCCCCACGTAGTATTTCATTGTTGTTTCAATCTTCGCGTGCCGCATGAGTTCCTGTAGCACCTTTGGCGAGACACGATACGACCATCGTTCGCCGACTGACCGCGTGCAGCTTCATCCGGCCCGGCAGTTTGTCCTTCTTAGAATTGGTCGCCAGCATCGGCAGCGGATCGAACACGTAGCCATGCCGTTGTCGTTCCGGGGTCTGTGCAAGGAACTTGGCAAAGTCCGGCGTCAGGGGCAGCACGCGCGTCTTGTGGCCCTTCTCGCTGGTCGCAGGGATTTGCAGCATTGGATACTTGCCGGACCAATCAACCCGGATCGTCGTTTCATCGTCCCACGACAGCGACAGAGCCTCGCTGATTCGCAATCCGGACAACTATAGACCCCGCATCAAGTATCGCCACGATGACAACCATGCGTCGTCAGCCGGTGGTTTGATCGCATTACCGCCCGCATCTTTCTTCCGGTTCGAGTTCGGTTTGAGAATCACTTTTTCGACTGACGACAACATCCGCTCAAACTCCTCCAGCGTAATCGCACGACCCTTCATCATGTCGCTTGAGCCAATCCGACGGAGTTGCGGAAACATCGGCACGCCCGTTATCAGCTTTTGACGTTCGGCCGTCGAATCAGTGGTGCATCGGTCTGTTAGCCTGGTCCGGCCAATTCCCAATTGTTTCTCTCCACTTTTCATATCTCCTACTCTCCCTCCTACCGTATCTACTTTTTTACCTACAAGACTTTTTATGCTTTTGGGTAGACCACCCGGACCAGCAATACGATTTGTCGGTTTTTACCGTCTCATTTTTGTGATTTTGGTCCGTCGGAACCCGGACCGAGGCCGCAGCACTCACGTACAAACGCGCTTACCGGTGATGACATGTCGCCAAGCTGCTCAATCTGCGGTCGTCCCACTTCGGGCTGTTCAAACTTTGTGAGGGCGCGCCAACCGTCGATCGCCCACCAGAGGATGCCCGGCAGCTCAGCGACCAGTGCCTTCTCCAGATTCAGATCCTCAGCCCCGAAGAACGATCGAGGCGTGTGCAGTAGAATCATTCTCGATACGAATGCACCCGACACGTCAGTGACCTTTGGCAGCTCGTTGCTGAGAAGCATCAGACGCGTCGGCAGCCGGCCGATCCAGTCTGTTTTGTACTTGCGGCCGATCTGTAGCTGATCCTCACCAGTGATAGTCAGGATTCGCTCAACGAACGTGCCGATGTCAGACTTGCCGGTGACGCGCGCATCGGTAATCGTAGCCAGCGGTTTGCCGATCAACGACTGCAAGCCAAAGTTGCGAGCTATGGCAGCGACGCTGGGCGATGCGACGTTAGCCGGTCCGCCGGGCATCGCCGTGAGTATCCGGGCTATTGTTCCTTTTCCTGACCGCTTCGGACCGATGATCGCCGGCATCTTTTGCCGGGATGTATCGGCCGTGAGGCAGTACCCGAACCACTGTTGTGGCGTCGCGATTTGCTCCTCGTCACAATCAAACACTTCCCGCAGGAATTCCAGCCAGCGTTCAGGTTTTGCAACAGCACTCCGCTGCTCAAAATCAAACGTCGTCGCAGAGAGATTGAAGTAAGCCGGCATCGCATCGATAACCGGCACCGCTGACTTTCGCGTTTCACTCAACGGTACAATCGCGTTGCGCGTCAATAAAAGCTCATCAGCCGAGCATGCTGTTTGCGCTTCGCCGATCCAGCAATCAACGTCATTGACCATCAACGCTGCACGCAGTTGCACAATCATGTCACGGACCATCGACACTGTGAGCGATTTGAAACAGCCATTCAGGAATCGTGTCAGCTGCGCTTCCAGCTGCTCATCATTAAGTAGATGATAGAATCCGTCTGACCAGTTGAACCACGTCTCATCAAACCGGCGCAGAGCCGGAACGCCGTCAACGCTGAACAAGTCGGCGCTTGTCGAGTAGGCGCGGGGATTACTCTCCCGCGCCTCTCACAGAACCGGACTTGTGGGCCCACATCCGGCTCTTCAAGTTAAACATCGGAGAACAGTTGTAACTGTTTCGAGGCCCGTGGAGCAGTTAGTTCTTTCCAACGGCTGTGCAGATTAACCAAACGATCGGCGAACCATGAACCATGCATCGGGATACGCACGGGAATGCCGAAGCTGGCACTGCGACGCCAGTGGCCGCGAATCACGTACGCACTCTTCCAGGCCATGCCCGGACGGACGCCGCGCTGAAACGTCCTGTTGAAACGTCGACCAGGGCGGATTAATCGGCTCGATGCGGCTTTTGAATGGCCTGCCGTACTGCCAACAATTGCGTTGACCACCTTCCGTACCTCGGATAGTGTTCGCATGACGGACGGGTTTTTGACTTGCTCAAGACCGGGGGCATCGTGAACCGGGGGCAAAGCCTCCAACGGCTCAGTCGCTTCAAATTGGTCAGGAAAAATTTCACGACGAATGGTTGCGTATTGCTCGCCTGCGGTAAGTCGAGGAAGCAGTTTTTTAATCGCTTTTCGCGAATGACTGGCATAGCCTTGTTCCAGCACCGTTTTGGAAACCGCATCGGCCTCGCCGGGATCGAGCTTCCAGGCTGATTGCAAACGCCTCGCGAGTGCGGTTTCCGATTGAAAGCTGAGAATTTCATCGACTAGTTCACTTCGTCTTGATGGTTCAAGCCCGGGTCAAATCGCCTTCCTTTTCAAGCTGCTCGATCAATTGGCCTCGTTGTACAGCAGACAATTCCAGAATCTCCCCATCGGGAGCAATGATCTTCAAGTCGTTAACTCGTTGCAACAGACGGAATTTCTGTACGGCGAGAGACGACAGCAGCGCGCGACGTTTGGTTGGTTGCAATTCGCATTTTCCGACCAAATGTTTTTGCGACTTCAAAGGGCGCTGATCGAAAATTGCACCGAAAATCTTTTTCCGCAGTTCGTCGCGCCAAGGCGCGCGGTGCATCGCGTCCGGAAGCAATCTTTTCTGACCCGCCGTCGACGCCCGCATCAAAGCGACGGACTCCGCAATTTAACAGAGTTAACGGTTTCCCTTTATTGCTGCACTTCACAACAGCCCATCCGACGGATGCGGGGCCTGGATCAAGTCCCAACAGATAGGTTTCGTTGGTTGAAGGAGACGTTTCAGGTGAATGGGCGTTCTTGATCATTGCAATGCACCGAATGGAAGGTTATCTTAATGATTGTATCCGGGCGACGATTGCTTACAAATCACAGTAAGTGAGCTTTTGCTCGCGCACGGTTTGCTCATTGAGTACCCGTTGACGCCTCCCTCGTGGGGCGTTTTTTTTGAACCGGTTTGGTAGCAATTTCTGGCGGCTTTGCCCGACGTAACATTTTGTCTGATAGGGGACTATCTGATTGAGGGACAACCGGCTTCCGTCATCAATACAATAAACCACCGCTCGCAATCCTATTCAACCTCATTGATTGCGATTGGCGCTGGAACGCTGTGGCTGTTGAAAGCGCTGCAAACTCAAAACGCGTTGCCGGAAAAGTTGCGGAAATTGAGAGTAAATCCGAATGTTGCCGATACAAAATGGGGCCCTATTTGATAAATTGTCACTTCGCAGTACAGCCCTGAGCAAACCAGCCTGACTCAATCAGCCGGAAGACTTCGTTTCCGGCTGTACCGGCATCAGTCATGAACCGGACTCCTCGCTTCTTTCTAAAACCGGCGCGGCGTTTTCCTATTCTTCAAGAATCATCAAGGACGAACAGGGCACGCGCTGACCTGACGACTGGCTATTCTCAATGAACCTTTTCAGCCGGGCTTACATCGACAGCCTTTACGAAGATTATCAAAACGATCCCGATTCACTTTCCCCCGACTGGCAGAAGTTCTTTCGCGACTTTGACCCGTCCGCCGAATTCAACTCGGTTGCCTTGCCGGTCTCACAACCGGTCAGCCGGGATGATCATTCGGTTGCCCAGTTGCAGGACCGTGTCGATCAGCTCGTTCGCGGTTTCCGGGTGCGGGGGCATCTCGAAGCCAATATCGATCCGCTTTGCCAGGGTCGGCAGACGAATCAGGAATTGAATCCGGAAAACTACGGACTCAGCCCTGCGGATCTGGAAAAAACCTTTTCGGCCCGCACCGTTGACGGCAAGAACTTCAAACGACTCGAAGACCTGCTTCATCAGCTGCGCAACACCTATTGTCGCAGCATCGGCGTGCAGTTCATGCACATCGACGACCACTTTGTCCGGAACTGGATTCAAACCCGCGTTGAAGGTTCCCAGAACCGGATGGAGCTCGATCGCAAGACGCAGTTGCGGATTCTTACACGGCTGACCGACGCCGTTGTGTTCGAAGAATTCACTCGAAGAAAATACATCGGTGCCAAAACGTTTTCGCTCGAAGGAGCCGAAACGTTGATCCCGCTACTCGACCGGGCGCTGGAAAAGGCGGGTGAGCATGGCATCAAAGAAGTCGTGATCGGGATGGCCCATCGCGGCCGGCTGAATGTGCTCGCAAACATTATGGGCAAACGGGCTCAGAATATCTTCTGGGGGTTTGACGATCCTGATCCCGAAGCGCATCGCGGCGCGGGCGATGTGCTTTATCACCTCGGTCACAGCAGCGACTGGACAACGGCAGCCGGGAAAAAGATCCATATTTCGCTCTGCTTTAATCCGAGCCATCTCGAGTACGTCAATCCGGTTGCGCAAGGACGATGCCGGAGCAAGCAGGATCGCGCGGGCGACGAGACTCGCGACCAGGGTCTGACGATTCTGATTCACGGCGATGCGGCCTTCGCAGGCGAGGGCGTCGTTCAGGAGACGCTCAATCTCAGCCGTTTGAGAGGTTACGAGGTTGGCGGCACACTGCATGTGATCGTCAACAATCAGGTCGGTTTCACAACCAACACGCACGAAGGCCGTTCGACCACCTATGCCAGTGACGTCGCCAAGATGTTGCAGATCCCGATCTTTCACGTCAACGGCGAAGATCCCGAAGCAGTCGCACAGGTTGTCGAACTTTCGATGGAATTCCGCAGCACATTCAAACGTGACGTTGTGATCGACATGTATTGTTACCGGCGGCTCGGCCATAACGAAAGCGATGAGCCGCGGTTCACCCAACCCGCCATGTACCAGCGGATTGACGCGAAACGGACGATTCGAGACAGTTATCTGAAACGATTGCTCAAGATGCAGGAAATCACGCGGGAGGAGGCGGACGCGATCTCCGAAGCACGCGCGAATAAACTGCAGAGTGAGTTCGACAATGCTAAAATGATCACCAACTATGCCCCTGATACCCAATCGGGGCAGGGGCTCTGGTCCGGACACTATGGCGGTTTTGAGCGGGAAGACGACGTTGATACGGGAGTCGCGGCCGGGAAACTTTCATACGTGGTTCGCAAACTTGCCGAAATGCCGGACGGGTTTGAACTGAACCGGAAACTGAAACGTGTCCTGGGTGCCCGCGCAGAGATGGCGGATGGCGAACGGCCGGTTGACTGGCCGACTGCGGAACTGGCGGCCTTCGGTTCGCTCGCGATCGAGGGTCATCGCGTCCGTCTGTCCGGACAGGATTGCCGGCGCGGTACATTCTCGCAGCGGCATGCGGTTCTGTTCGATTCAAACACTGGAGAAGTCTACGACCCGCTGAAGCATCTCGACGATAACCAGGCTGAAGTCGACATCATCAACAGTCCGCTCAGCGAATCCGGCGTGCTTGGTTTTGACTACGGGTACTCCCTGGACGCGCCGGACGCCCTGGTTTGCTGGGAGGCCCAGTTCGGCGACTTCTACAATGCAGCTCAAGTGATCGTCGATCAATTCATCTGCAGCGCCGAGGATAAATGGCGGCGACTGAGCGGAATTACGATGCTGCTGCCCCACGGTTTTGAAGGTGCTGGACCCGAACATTGCAGCGCACGGATGGAACGCTTCCTGACATTGACGGCTGAGCACAATATGCAATGCGCCGTTCCAACGACGGCCGCCAACTACTTTCACCTGCTCCGTCGCCAGGTTAAACGCCCGTGGCGAAAACCCTTGATCGTATTCACGCCCAAGGCACTTCTTCGCGAGCCAACAGTAATGTCACCACTAAGCGATTTCTTCAGCGGAATATTTGAGCGGGTGATTCCTGACGACAATGAAACCGCGAAACAGAATCCGTCCAAGGTCGTTTTGACCGCCGGAAAAATCGGAGTTGATCTAAGAAAACTGCGAACGGAATACGGCCGTGACGATGTGTCGATCATCCGTGTGGAACAGCTCTACCCGTTCCCGAAAAATATTGTCGAGCAGTTGCTCGAAGGTTACCCGGAAGGCGTGCCCGTTTACTGGGCTCAGGAAGAGCCGCGAAACATGGGTGCGTGGTACTTTATTAAGATTAAGTGGGATGAATCAGGAATGTCCCGGCGCTGGCCGCTGAAAGTGATTTCGCGTCCGGAATCAGCCAGCCCGTCGACCGGCAGCAGGAAGGCTCATAAGATTGAAGAGTCCGAGTTGTTTGACGAAGTATTCGGAGACGCTCCGACCGGCACAAACAACAAACGAAAAAAAGTGGTCAGCGGTTAGGCAGTTAACCCGAATCGCACGATCGGTGGCTGTGGCCTGAAGACTTCGGACACAGCGATCGAATTCAGCGGGATTGGTCGGAGCTGCTGCACCCGCTAAGAGTCCAGCTCTGCGATCTGAACTCACCAGGAGTTCGGCGACATTCGAAAGTTACGAGTAAACATGTTTGAAATCAAAGTACCCGAGTTCGGTGATTCGATTCTTGAAGTTCAGGTTGCAACATGGCTGAAAAAGCCGGGCGACTTTGTGGCAAAGGACGAGGACCTTGTTGAGCTCGAATCGGAAAAGGCGTCACAAACCCTGCCCTCGCCCGAGTCGGGTATCCTGAGCGAAATCAAGATCGGCGACGGTGAATTCGCAAATGTCGGAGCGGTTCTGGCCACGATGGAGCCGGGCGAACAGGCATCCGGCGGTTCGACGGGTTCTGGATCGGCTGCGTCAACCGCATCGGTTGGAGGTTCGGATTCCGGTGGCGGAACAGCCGTCGCAACACCGCCGTCCGCGCCAGTCGATCAATCCAAGATCATGCCGGCTGCTGAACGTGTGCTGAACGAATACGAGATTTCAGCCGACGCGATTACTCCGACCGGCCCGGGTGGACGACTGCTCAAAGAAGACGTGATGAACTTTGTTGAGCAAAAAGGTTTGAAGCCGGGCGGTTCCGCGACGGGGACAACTTCGGCGATCTCCGCACCAGCACCCTCTGCTTCGGCGACTTCGATTGCCACGCGGCCGGCTTCTTCTCACGGCGTTACCTCGGGCGAATGGAATCCGAATAACGGAGACGCGGGATCCCGGGAAGAAATCGTAAAGCCGATGAGCATGATTCGGCGGACAATTGCAACCCGGCTGGTCGAGGCTCAACAAACGGCGGCGCTGCTGACGACATTCAACGAAATTGACATGAAGCCCGTCAAAGATCTGCGGGCAAAATACAAAGAGCCGTTTCTAAAAAAACACGGTGTCAAACTCGGCTTCATGTCGTTCTTTGCCAAAGCGGTCGTCGAAGGACTGAAACGATTTCCGGCAATCAATGCGGAGATACGCGAGAAAGAAGTCGTTTGGAAAAACTACCATGACATCGGGATCGCGATCGGCGGCGGCAAAGGGCTGGTCGTTCCGGTCATTCGCAATGTCGAGAAACGCAGCTTTGCAGAAATCGAGCGAAGGATCGGCGAGTACGGCGCATTGGCGCAGGAAAACAAGATTTCGCCTTCCGACCTTGCCGGCGGCACATTCACCATCAGCAACGGTGGTGTCTACGGATCGCTGCTTTCCACTCCGATCGTCAATCCGCCTCAAAGTGGAATTCTCGGTTTGCACTCGATCCAGGACCGGCCGGTCGCAGTCAACGGCGAGGTCGTAATTCGCCCAATGATGTATGTCGCGCTAACCTACGACCACCGGATCGTTGACGGTAAGGAAGCGGTGATGTTCCTCAAGACGATCAAAGAAGTGCTTGAAGAACCGGCAAGGCTTTTCCTTGAGGTCTGATTCCAATCGAGAGATTGCAAGATAATTAGGGACCGCCCCCGCAAGTACCACGTCGCTCGCTTTTCACCTGGCTGTTTCCCTCCCCGGCGGTTACTGCGTCCGGGGAGGGTCCGACTTCCACCAGGTAACAATCAAAAAACTAACGACTAACAGCCAAGAACCAAGAACTCACAACCAAAACAACCAACACTAGAAACCAGCAAAATGGAAACTTTTGATCTCGCCGTCCTTGGCGGTGGCCCGGGCGGATACGTTGCCGCAATTCGTGGTGCCCAACTCGGTCTGAAAACATGCATCGTCGACGAGAACCAGCAATTCGGCGGCACATGTCTGCGCGTCGGATGTATTCCAAGTAAGGCATTGCTTGAGTCGAGCCACAAGCTGGTTGAAGCTCAACACCACATGTCGGAACACGGCATCAACGTCGCCGGAGTCGGCATTGACCTGGCAAGAATGATGAAGCGGAAAGAAAAGGTCGTCAACGATCTTACCGGCGGCATCAAAATGCTCCTGAAGAAAAACAAGGTCAAGGCCATCAGCGCGCGAGGCGAACTCGACGGCGGCGGACGGATCAAACTTGATAACGGCGATGTTGTTACGGCTGAGAAAGTCATCATCGCGACCGGAAGCGTACCAATGCATCTGCCTGGAATCGAATACGACGGTGAGCTGATCGGTGACAGTACGACAGCGCTGTCGTATCCTGAAGTGCCCGAAACACTGGTCGTGATCGGTGGCGGCTACATTGGCCTGGAGCTTGGTTCGGTCTGGAGCCGTATGGGCGCGAAGGTGATCGTGCTGGAGGCGATGGACAGCGTGTTGCCCGGACTGGACGGTGAAATTGGGCGCACGGCGCGACGCGTATTCGAAAAACAGGGACTCGAATTCCGCACCGGCATGTGGGTCGAAAGTGCAAAGAAGAACACTTCCGGACCAGAACATTCTTCGCCCGGGCAAAAGGCCTGCATCGTCACGTGCAAGGATCAGGAGCCGATTGAATGCGATCGCGTGTTGATGAGCACCGGACGTGTTCCTAACACTGCAAAGCTCGGACTCGAATCCGCTGGCGTCAAAACCGACCAGCGCGGATTTATCGTCGTCGACGATGACTTTGAAACATCGACGACGGACGTATTTGCGATCGGTGATTGCATTGGCGGCGCGATGCTCGCTCACAAAGCGTCCGAAGAAGGGATCGCCTGCGTCGAGAAAATGGCGACCGGTCACGGGCATGTCGATTACGGCGTGATCCCGGCGATCGTCTACACGCATCCTGAAATTGCGATGGTCGGAAAAACGGAAGAGCAGCTAAAAGAAGCCGGCGTCGAGTACCGAAAAGGCGCTTGTCCGTTCAGAGCTAACGGCCGGGCTCACGCAATCGGCGACATTGAAGGCAAGATCAAGATTCTGGCCGACAAGAAAACCGATCGAATTCTCGGCGTTCATGCGATCGGACCTCATGCCGGCGACTTGATTTCGGAAGCCGCCGTCGCGATGAACTTCGGCGCAACCAGCGAAGACCTGGCCCGTTGCTGTCACGCGCATCCGACACTTTCGGAAATCATGATGGAAGCGGCTCTAGCGGTCGATGGCCGGGCGATTCACACGTAGTGGTTTGTCAAAGCTAATAATTCGGATTGGCGATATAAGCCGTTTTGGCGATAGCCACGGTTTTCACAAACAACCGTGGCTATCGGCAAAAAAGGCTAATGCCAGTCTTTAGCTTTGACAAACTACTAGCTTAACAATGCTCGCGGGCTCGTGATAATATTCAAAAGCGGCGGAACTGGAACGGCAGTTTTTCGTCGAACCAGGGTCGGTTTGCCATGATGTGTTTGTCTCCCGGGAGGGTCACATGAAGGCCACATTTTTCACTCTTGTAGCAATTCTAATAGCAATTTCGTCCCAATCGTTGGAGACGGGTAACGCGATCCGGAATGAGTCCGCTCAAGAAGGCGGTGTCGCTGCTGATGGCGAAGCCGTTGAAGGTGAAACCACTGCGGCGCAGAGTGAATCAAAAGGCATGCGACTGTTGCTGGTCAACTCGACCGATGCCGCAATTCAATTCAATGCGTGCGACCGCGCTCTTTTTATCGTCCTTGAGGCGCTCGACGCGGATGGAAACTGGCGTCCTGTCCAACATTTTCCTACAATGTTCTGCGGAAATAGCTTTCATCGTGTCAGCCTCGACGCCAATGAATTCTGGTCGCTTCCACAACCACTGTATGAAGGCGAATTTCAAACGAAGCTGAGGTTTGCGCTAGTGGGCTGGGAACAAGGCGGGCAGGAACAAACTTATCTGTTTTCAAATGAATTCGACGGGAGCATCAATCCCGGGCAGTTTGAGAGCATTGGTAGCTGACAATGGATGGATCGTCTACGGGGAATCCAATATTTCCACGTGCCTGGGGGCTTGTCGAAGGTTGCCGACTGCCTCGCATAATGTTCGACATGCAGAAATTCTCCGACCGCATTCGATCGGGATGTGGTTCAATATTGTGTGCATATTTGAGTCGTCGTTGACGATCTCCAACTCCACCCAACCGGAGTCAAACTATGAACCGTTCCATCGCATTTTCAATCCTTGCATTGGCCGTGCTCGCACTCACTTTCGTCGCCGGAAACTCCAGCGCTCAAATCGAAACCGAATTGCAGCCCGGTGTCGAACTGGCGACCTACGAATACGCCATCATGATCGTTGACAGCTCGGGGAACGAAAACCTGTATCAATGGCTGCAGGGCGAGTTGAACCTGACTCCTCGACCGGTTCCCATCGACCGCCTTGCATCAAAGCTGGAACAAAGTGGCGGCCAGAAGACGTTCTCGAATCTGTTGAATACGATTGGTGACAAGGGCTGGGAACTCGTAACCGTCGATGGTTCACCCGCACGTTACACTTTCAAACGGCGAACACAGCAGGGCGGAGTCGAGGGTTGGAGCCGCATCTTTCTTCAACGCCCTCATTCATTCAGCTATCGCCAACGCGGCTGATCAATTTGACAGGCTTATTCGTCCCGGGGACCACTGTTTGACCCTGATCCAACTCAACGATGTCACAAAGACCTACGACCCGGGTGCGATTTTCGACCCGTTCGATCCGAATCGCTCGATCCTGGCCGGCTCCAGCTCAGATTCATTGAGTACAACGGTCGGGCTATCGAAACAGTCGTTCTCGGGCGCAACCCTCGGCGTCAACGCCAACACGGTTAGTTCGTATTTTGAGCCGGGCCTCGTTCCGCTGGAGCCTGAATACCGTTCGTTTCTCGAAATGACGTTTTCGCCAGCCGCTGATGCGGGAGTACGGACGTCGCGCCAGTCTCGCACCGGTTGTCATCGCGCGAATCGATACTGAGCATTCCTATTTTCGATTCAAGGACTCCGCACAGGAACTGGTTCGAGGAGTCATTGCAGCTTTCTGGAATCTGGTTGCTGCGCGCGTGGAGGTCCGGGCGCGACAACAGCAAATCGAGCAGGCGGAGTTTGCCTGTGACCGCGCGTTAGCGAGAAAAGAACTCGGGCTCGGTCTACTTGAATCCGAGTCGTTGTTGCCCGGCGAACCAGCGGAGCGAACATCGCGCCGGCCGATCCGCGATTTCTTCCTTCGACGTTGAGCAAAGGGAAAGGCTCTTTGCGTCTCTGCGTTAAATCTACGGCAGTGGCCACTGGAAAGGCTCCAGGCCTTTACGAGAGGCGAGTTCCCGCGTCCTTGCTAACGCAGCGGGTTTCCTTTGTCTCGCTGACGCTTCGGTGTTACTGTCCCGAGCCTGCCGCTGCTGGCGTCGGCGTTAGTGGCTGAGGTGACCGTCGGCGGCTGTCCACCTTCGGTAGTTTCCGCCGGAGTCGGTGTATCGCGACCGAGAATCCGATCTTCGATCATCTCCGTAAACTCAGTCTTGCCCGAGAAAAATGCGTGCTGGAATTCGGCGTGGGTCATTTTGATCCGGGCTTCCTGATCGATCAACCAGAAGGATGGTATCGCACGGACGCCGAAACCTTCAAGCATGCCGTGTTCCCAACCACCGGTAAATCCGTGCTGTCCGACGATCCGTTTTTCTTTGATGTATTCGATTACTTTCGATTTGTCATCGTCAAGATTCACCGACAACAGCACGATCGGGTACTTTTCTTTCAACGCCTGGAACATCCGCAACATGTTTACGTGCGCGTCAATGCTGGGCGGACTTTCAAGCGACCAGAAATTGATAAAGACATATTTGCCCGTGAACTGTTTCGGCGTCAAATCTACATCGTTGTGGTTTTTTACTTTGAAGTCCGGAGTCATCTCGCCGACGGCAAGCAGCGGGGTGACCGTCACGCGGATTTCATCCAGCAGCAATTCGTGAACTTCGTCGTTGACGGTCAGGTCCGCTCCGAAAACCTCGAAAGCAAATTTGCGTTCACGAATTTCCTTGTTGATTCGTCCGTGAAAGTTGTAGACGCCGGTCGGAACATCGTAGACGACAAATTTTCCGTCTTTTTCTATCTTGATGTCAAAGACAACCTGGCCATCAAGAATCTCCTGAAACCTGGCCTCAAGTGCTTTCCCTTCATCGGTCTCTTTGAACTTAATGACCCATTCGCGCCGTTGTTCGATCGTCCATTCGCCCCATTTATCGGGAAACGGTGGTTCGGGCGCTTTGACCTGTTGAACGAGTTTCACGGTTTCAAACTCTGAGAACTCGATCTCGAATCCCTCGTACTGTGATTGGAGGATCTGACCGCGAACCGTTGCACCCTCATCCGGCTTGCGCGGTTCAGGGCGTTCGCGCGAAGGTGTTTGCTGTTCGCGCTGGCCGGATTGCCCGGCACGGGGTTGCTGTTGCCGCTGCGTTTGGGGTCGTGCCGGTTGCTGAGCCTGAACCTCGGTCGAGCCGGAACAGAGCATCGCGATCCCGACCGGAAGTAGCCCGAAAGAAATCAGAATGGGAAGCAGGGCAACTACGCTACTTAGCGTGGTGATCACAAGCGATCGGAGGTAGGCAGTGCCGTCAGCTGGTTCGAAGCGTTTCATTTTCAATTCTCGTGTTCTCTTATTCTTCCATCGACCGCATATTCAATTGCTCAATCAACAACAACTAGATTATGTATCAGGCTCGCCCGGGTCAACGATCAACACAGACCTGCGGGCATTTCCATGTCGAAACAAACCCGCCAAATCGCATGAGATTTGTCCTGTTTGGATGCGATTTGTTCCGGGAGCTTGACTGCCGGGTGCCCTGAGACATAAACTCACGGTTCCGCGCATCCGTCATGGGCCGGAGCGTGATTTGGTACTGCGAGCCGACAAAATTGTTCAGCGTTTGGCTGGTCAATTTTCGATTTGTTCGCCGGTCAATCAAGTTGTTCACAGTTATTCAAGCGCGTTCTTGTATTCTTTCAGCTCGGACTTTGTTCCGTTGCATCATTCGTTTTTCGGGGGTCGCCGTGCCAGGGCAGTGCGTAATCGGTTTGCAGTGGGGTGATGAAGCCAAGGGAAAGCTGGTCGATTTACTGACCGGCGACACCGACCTGGTCGTTCGTTACCAGGGGGGTGCAAATGCCGGGCATACAGTAGTCATCGGCAGTGAAGTCTACAAATTGCACCATATCCCCAGCGGAATCCTCAACGACGGCGTTTTGAATTTGATAGCCCCCGGCGTCGTTATCAATCCTCCGGTCATCCTCAAAGAAATAGATTCACTCGCCGAACGGGGAATCGAGTGTGCAGCGAGGATGAAAATCAGCTCGCGCGCTCATATTGTAATGCCGTGGCATATTGTCGAAGACGAAATTTGGAACCGGATTGTCACCGGCGATGATAATATCGGGACAACTCTGCGCGGCATCGGCCCCTGCTATCGGGACAAAGTAGGGCGCAGTTTCGCGATCCGGACCGGGGACCTGATTAGTGACGATTTTGCCGACCGCGCAGGAAAAATCATTGATATTAAGCGAACGATGTTGTCAGGCCTCAACGGCGAACCGGTTGAATTTGATACCGATGCAATTATTGCCGAATATTCGGTTCACGCCGATCGCCTTCGTCCTTTGATTGCAGACACGAATCAGATTCTGCACGATGCAGTGGACGCCGACAAACGCATTCTGTTCGAGGGAGCACAAGGTTCTCTGCTGGACATCGATCACGGAACATTTCCATTTGTTACCAGCAGCAACAGTTCGGGTGTCGGCATCTCGACTGGCAGCGGCGTACCCGGAAACTGGATCGGCGATGTACTGGGAGTCTGCAAAACGTACAGCACCCGCGTCGGCGGCGGGCCATTCCCGACAGAACTCGAAGACGAAACGGGCCAGCACATCCGCGATCTCGGACACGAGTACGGCACCACCACAGGACGCCCGCGACGATGCGGCTGGTTCGATGCCGTTGCGGTAAGATACTCGCGGCGGCTGGGCGGCGTCACTGCGATTGCATTGACGATGCTGGATGTGTTGAGCGAGCTGAAAGAAATCCAGGTTTGCACCGCCTACGAGATCGACGGCCAGAGAGTCGAGTACTTTCCCGATTCGGCAGCCGCATTGCGAAAGGCAGTGCCGGTTTACGAAACGCACCCCGGCTGGCAGCAGGATGTAACAAGCGCGAAAACGGTTGACGATTTGCCGCTCAACGCGATCCTCTATGCAAAGAACATGGAGCGAATCATTGGCTGTCCGGTTCGCTACATTTCAGTCGGTCCCGATCGGGCTCAGACAATCAAGGTCGCTCCCGGCTCACTGGTTAAAAAAATTGAGGAAGCCGAAGCCTAACATTTTAGAGTAGGATGACGGTGCTCAAAACAACATGTATGCCAACGAATTGATAGTCACTGCTTGATAATTACTGCCCCGTCTCACCGAGTTACCAACCAACCCCGGATCGCGGAATGTCGTCTCCCGCAAAAACCGATTCTTTCGCCGATTTGAACGTCCCGCGAGAGCGAATGCCGCGCCATGTGGCCATGATCATGGACGGCAACGGCAGGTGGGCTCAGCGGCAACAACTGCCTCGAATCGCCGGCCACGAACAAGGTGCGAAAACAGTTCGGGCGATGACCGAGGAATGCACACGTCTCGGGATCGAGCAAATGACGCTGTATTGCCTGTCCAGCGAAAACTGGAAACGGCTGCAGGACGAACTCGATTTTCTGCTTCATCTACTGCAGTACTATATGATTCACGAGCGCGGAACGCTGGACGAGAACGATGTCTCGCTGAAAGTAATCGGGCGGCGCAATCCGATTCCAGCCGACGTGCAAAAGGAGATGGACAAGACTGTGGAATTGACATCCGGTAACCGGGGCGTTTGTCTCTGTCTGGCAATCAACTATGGAGGCCGCGCGGAAATCGTTGATGCGGTGAAACGAATCGGTAACAAGATCAAGGCCGGCGAAATCGATCCCGAATCGATCGACGAAAAGACCGTTTCCTCACATCTTTATACGAGCGGAATGTCGGACCCTGACCTGCTGATCCGGACTGCGGGCGAAATGCGTATTAGCAACTATCTACTCTGGCAGATCAGCTACGCGGAAATGTGGGTGACTGAAAAGATGTGGCCTGAGTTTTCTATCGGCGATTTTCACCACGCGATCCGGGACTATGCGGCTCGCGACCGTCGATTCGGCGGATTGAAACAGCCGGGAGAGGACACGCAGACTTGCTAGGCCGACGTCTCTTTGCCGCCGCGATTATTATTTCGTCGATGCTGTTACTGATCTGGTTCGATTTCCAGCTTGGCACCACCGCGTGGCTGGGACTGCCCGGGCTTGTTCTGGCCGCGTTGTCGCTGGTGATCGGGCCGCTTGCTGCAAGCGAACTTGTTCAGATGTGGCAGGACAAAACGCCCCGGATGAATGTGAGTCTGGCATGCGTGGCAACGACAGCGATGATCGGCGTCAGCTGTGTCCCGCTGCTCTGGCACGACTATCCTGCGGACTGTCCGGTCGGAACGTTCGGCTGGACTGTCGCCGGGCTGATCATCGGAATCGCGATGGTGTTCGGCTACGAGATGTGGAACTTCGGCAAAGAAGATTCTGAAGGCGAGGACGGTTCGGGAGTGGTCGCCGGGCGGATCGCGCGGTACGGGTTCATACTTGCCTATCTGATGATGTTGTTCGGGTTTTTTGTCCCGCATCGGCTCCCGGAAACGGGTACCGGGTCCAACAACGGACTCGGGCTGGTGGCCCTGATCGCTCTGATCGCGACGGTGAAGATGTCGGACTCGTTCGCGTACTTTACAGGAAAGAGCATTGGCAAGACGAAGCTTGCTCCGAAGCTGAGCCCGGGAAAAACCCTGGAGGGTCTGATCGGCTCGATTTTCGGCGGCTGGTTTGCCGCAGCGATCGTTGTCTTTCTCGTCGCGCCGTACATTTTTGGAATCACGGTCGATAAACCGTGGTGGTGGTTTCTACTCTACGGAACACTCGTCACGGCGGCGGGCACCATGGGCGATTTCGCAGAATCACTCATCAAACGGGACGCGGGCGTCAAAGATTCCAGCAAGTGGCTGCCGGGGCTGGGCGGAATTCTGGACATCACTGATTCGCTGATTTTCGCCGCGCCGGTCAGCTATTTTCTCTGGGTCTGAATTCAGAACCGGCCCTACATGACCGGCATGACGAGCCAGTTTTTTTCGGCGTTCTGTGTCAGCCCGTCCCATCTCGAGCCGTATGATCAAGCCCATGATGAAAGTTGTCGGACCAATATTTTTCCAAAAGGTCACGTACACCAGCAACAAGATCAAGAACGCGGGGATCATTATGATCGCCAACTTATCAGGCGAATCAAGGTGAAATGGAAGTTGAAACACTGGATTCCTTTGCAGTTCTTGCTTTGCTGTCTGCGGCTGCGGACAGGGAAAGGCGTGACTAGACCCATCGCTTGGAGACATTGTCTTTCATGAACTTCAATGCATCACGCGTGAGTTGTTCTTCAGACTCGTACATCATCCGGCAGTTGGCGTGCCCGACCTCTTTGGCAAACCGTGCTGCATCAGCATGCGTGTTTAACAGGTACGTTTCGAAACGGTTCAGACATTCGATGCCAAGCGTCACGTCGTTTGCGCCCGCGTGTTCCGAAACGGCTCGCATCGAATCGACCGCATGTTTCCACTCGTCCCCTTTCGGGCCCGCTCCGGAAAACTCCCCAAGTGCGCTGTGGAACGGACCGACCAGGTGCGTCGCCCCGACTACAGCACAGCAATCGATCGCCCGTTTGTTTCCTTCGATTCCCTTGTTCCGAATCACAACATCCGGGCTCATCGGATCATCTTCAGCGGTTCGGATCGTGACCATCGTCCGCTCTAAACCAAACTCGTCAAAGCGGGTTCATTCCTTTCGTAGGGGCTTCCCCATGAAATATTTACAGGGAGGTAGGTCAGGCCGATGACTATTGCATCCCAACTTTTCCTTCCCCACAAACCGCCGGAATATTCGGCAGTTCGACCCTCAGATACGGAATAGCCGGAATCCTCGCCTCGGGAAATTCGCGCCCGTCGGACAGCCATGTCCGGTCGTTCCTCAACCTTCGAAGTGCCTCAATGTTTGATAGCTGTCACGACAAGCGTAAAACAAAATCTGCAAATCCGATCAATATTCACGATCGGTGGTCAATGAAAAACCAGGCCCCTCTTGCAAATTGAGAATTATTCGGTCTACGTTTCTCGTCGTTGTAGCTGTGGCACTGAACCCGTTTCTCTTCGACTGCGACGTTCAAGCGGAGATCGTTTCGTTTGATACGAGTTCCCGGGATCACGGATCGGGTTCACAAATCGGTTGGAACGATGGCGAGTTTTCAGGCACGACAACCGTGCTTGGCAACAACACGCTAACGATAACCACCAGTGCTATTACCACGGCCGCGTATACGGCAAACCACTTCCACCGCATCAACCAATCCTATTTCACCGGGTTTGCGTTTCAACTGGATCCCGAAACGAGTGGCAACTATGTCAACAGCCTTGTGAACTTCAACCGAGTTGACTTTTCGTTTTCGTCCGGAGTCAATCTCGACAGCTTCACCTTGACGGATGTTGATCGAACCAATAATCGCTGGTCGGATGTATTTGTTGGCGAGGGATTTACAACGTCCACACCGGGAGCGGTCGGAACCGGAATTTCAGCGGACTACGCATTCCAACCGGTCAACAACCTGACGACGATGACAACCCGGCGACAACTCAGACGATTGGAATTCGAGGTAACCAGTTTGAAATTTCACCTCGTGCCGTGCCGGAACCCGCTGCACTGATTTTAATGGCAACGCTGGGACCGGCCGCCATCCGCTTGCAGAGAAGACGGCGATAATCCTGTTGTCATTGCCACGGGGCATTCGATTGCCCCCGACGTTCAACGGTCAAATTGAATCTCCGTTCCTGGATGTTGCGAACAGATTTCCCATGTCCCGTCAATGAACCGGCTGGCAAGATGGCCCATGACCCAGGTCGCGACCGGCCATCCGGTCAGCGTCTCGCCATCCCATGGCGACCATCCACATTTGGTCAATTGTTCTTCGTTGCGAACGGTGTGCTGCAACTCGGTATCAACCAGAACCAGATCGGCATCCGCACCAACCTCGATGCGTCCTTTGCCCTTCAAATTCCAGATTCGCGCCGGCGCGGCACTCATCCAGTTTGCAACCTGCTCGATCGTGCATCGTCCCATGTGAACCTGATCCAGCATCAGCGCCAGCGAATTTTCAACTGCAGGCAATCCTGACGGGCAGGCAGGATACAGCTGATCTTTTTCCTGGAGCGTATGCGGTGCGTGGTCAGTGGCAATCACCTCGATCGTTCCATCCTGCAAACCCTGCCAGATTTCTTCGTTGTCGTGTGAAGTCTTGATAGACGGGTTCATCTTGACCAGCGAGCCGAGTCGTTCGTAGTCATCAATGTTAAACAGCAGGTGGTGCGGACAAGCCTCGGCGGTAAACATCTCACCCGCCGCACGAATCAGTTCGACCTCGTCGGCCGTCGAAACATGCAATACATGAAACCGGTGGTTGTGGCGCGTCGCGAGATCAATTGCGCGAGTGGTCGCAACAACTGCAGCGCGATGGTCACGGATTTTCGAATGGACGGCAACTCCTTTTTCACCTGCGAATTTTTCAGCATTTTCGCGGACAGTCGATTCATCTTCACAATGCGCACAAATTGGCAAAGTCGTTTCTGCAAAAATCCGCTCGAGTGCCTCCTGTGAATCGACCAGCAAGTCGCCAGTACTCGATCCAATAAATATCTTGATCCCGGGTGTTCGAGTCGCGTTTTTTAGATCGTCAATATTGTCCGGTGTTGCTCCGATATAGAACCCGTAATTGACAATACTATGCTCTGCCGCAAGTTCCAACTTCTGCTCGACCCCCTCCATCGTCGTTGCGGGCGGAATCGTGTTAGGCATTTCGAGAAAGCTGGTCACGCCGCCTTTTGCACAGGCCCGCGACGCGTGTCCCAGGTCCTCTTTGTGCGTCAACCCGGGCTCGCGAAAATGAACCTGGTCGTCGATCACGCCGGGCATCAATGTCTTACCGCGCGCGTTGAAGGTCTCATTCGCGTCAATTTGTCCTGCCGGATCGATCTCGGCGATCCTGCCGTTCTCCAACAACAAGTCGACGTCCACGGTCTCATCGGGAAGCACAACCCGCGCGCGTTTGATCAGAGTTTTCATTGCTCAATCCGTATACGGTCAATCAACAGTTTACGTCGTCTTTCAATCGATCCGACGGATTATTCAGTGGTTGTGATCCAGGATCAACGGGTCACCACAGTCACAGCAATACACGGCGCGTAGCGGATGTCCTTCCGACTGGCAATTTGGACAGACATGCCCCGATGCAGGTATTTTCATTTTCACGTCAATCATTTCTGCTGAAACGAAGCCGGTCGGAACGATGATCAGGCTATAGCCGAGCAGGATCAACATCGCCGCGAGGATCTTGCCAACCGTGGTCTTCGGAACGATGTCCCCGTATCCCACCGTGGTCATCGTCACCGTCGCCCAGTACATCGACTGTGGAATGCTCGAGAACTTGCTTTTCTCGGGCAGCAAGAGATCGTCCGCCGAGAGGTTGTTCGCGATCAGTTGCCGTCTGATATCCTCGATCGCGGTTTGCTCGAGTTCGCTGCACACGCGTACATCGTCGACCGAGAGATGACTGTCGTCCAGCAGTTTGCTGAAGCTCACGATTTTTTCCTTCACATCCGGATCCGACTGCGAAGCAGTGAAACCTGACCACTCGCGCGAATTCCAGTTTTCCACTTCGTACATCAGTGTTCCGGCAATCGTTACCGCGACCAGGACCACTCCGAGAAAGACAACAATTTTTGCCCGCGCCATCATGATCGCCCGGCCAAGGTCTTCCCCTTCGTTCATGAACCAGCCGAGATTCAGAATCCGGAAGACACGCAGCAACCGCAACGCCCTGATCACGGCAAACGAAGGTGCGGATCCGGCAAGGGCCAGTCCAACGTAGTTCGGCAGAAACGAAAGCAGATCAATCACGCCGAAGAAACTGGTGGCATACTTCAACGGCCGCCGAACGCAGTACAGCCGGAACAGATACTCGATCGTAAAAAAGATCGTGAATCCCCATTCGAGTTTTAGCAGCAGCCATCCCCATTCCGCGTGAATGCTCTCAACGGTTTCCAGACAGACGACAACGATCGACGCTAGAATAACGATCAACAAAATGACGTCAAATAACCGGCCCATCGGCGTTTCGGTGCCGAAAATTACCTGGTGAATTTTTTCCCGGCCGGAGAGCGTCGGCCCCGGAATTTCGTTTGAGCCGGTTGACTGCTGGTCAGGGCTGTTGCCAGGTTCGTTCGACATGGACAATTCGCTTATTATGATTTCAGGAAAGCAAGAAACGCAGGCAGGCAAACCGGTTCGTTCGCGCACGCTTGAACATGACCTAATTTAGACGATCCGGCGCACAGAACACAGACAGGGATCGAACCTCCTGCGCATCAAAAAAGGCGCGTCCGATTCGGACACGCCTCGAGTTGATGGGTGAGTTTCAGCGAAAACGAAATTGACTAGCCATCATCGCCGTCTTTTTCTTCATCGCCGTCTTTTCCGGCGTCGGCGTCGCCTTCATCATCACCGTCATTTTCTTCTGCCGCTCCATTTTCTTCGGATTCCTCCGCCGCGTCATCATCGTCCGCTGGTTCATCCGACAGGCGGACGTTCAGTGTGACTTCCGCATCATCGCGTTGGAGTTTAAACGGAACGGCTTGATCCTTGTATTTGGTAATCGCGCGAACCAGATTGCGGCGTGCTTTGATTTCCTCTTCGCCGATCATCAGGATGACATCGCCGGGCATTAGACCCGCACGTTCTGCAACCGAGTCATCAGTGACCGCCTGGATCAACACTTTTTCTTCTGCGACTGCAATGTTGACGCCCAGTCGAAATCGCTTCGGTTCGCCGAATACGGGTGATGCAGGCTGGTTGGCAATTCCGTCGACTACGAGTTCCGAATAGTCCATTATTTTCAAGGCACCGTCGCAATCGATGGTTTCGAAATCGTCTTCCGGAGTGTGGTAGACATCGGTCGTGCCGGTGTGAATAAAAATGTTCGGAACGCGGCGGGCGTTGAATGGCAGGTGATCACTGCCTCCGGATCCGCGTTCCGGGCGGTTCAGGTCAAATTCAAAATTCTCGTTGGCTTTTTCCAGAATCGGATTCCAGTCAGCCGACGAGTTCCAGTTGTAAACTGTCAATTCGTTGTCCCGAAGCCACCCGATCATGTCAAAGTTGATCATCGCGACTGTTTTTTCGAGAGGAAAGATCGGGTTTTCAACATAGTGCTGTGCCCCGAGCAATCCCATCTCTTCTGCAGTAAAGCAGATGAACACAAGTCGGCGGCCGGGCTTTTTCCCCTGCTCATTGTAACGTCGCGCGATTTCTATCACGGCGGACGTTCCCGTCGCATTATCATCCGCACCATTGTGAACTTCATTCCGCCCCGGAGCCCGCGTCCCTGCCGCACCGTGACCAAGGTGGTCATAATGGGCTCCGATCACAACCGTTTCGTCGGCATTCGGGCCTTCACCCTCAATTACGCCGACAATGTTGACCGTCTTAATTCCAATCTTGGCGAAAGTGGCCTTCATCGTTCCGGTCCAGCCTTCGATCTCCTGAGACAAAGGTTCAAGCTGTTCATCGATCAGCGTCTCAACGTGTTCAAGCGTTTCCAGCCGGGTCCCTTCCGGATCATGCATCGGTGCTTCGGAAAGCAATTCGTTGATCTTGCCCCGTTTGAGATGGAAAAAAGGGAGCCGGTGAGTCGTGCGGCGGAACTGATCGTGTTTCGAAAGCTGATCATCTTCTTCCGATTCAACAGTCACGCCGTCATTGACAAACAGAATGCCCGCTGCACCCGCTCTCCGCAGTGCTGAAACTTTGGCGGTAACGTAGGAGGACGGCGAGTTTTCGGTTCCGTCAAAAACGCTGTCGGGGTTTTCCTGTTGCGGCTCGCTACGAAGCACGATTGCGATCTTGCCTTCGAGATCAAGTCCTTCCAACTCGTCAAAGTTGTGATCTTTGGCGGCTTTGATTGCATAGCCAGCGAACACGAGCGGAGCGTCTTCGACTTCGATTATCTTCCGGCTGACCAGTGGAACAAAGTTCTCGTTCAACTCGAACTCAATCGTGTTTCCGTCAGGACCGTTTAGAACCAGCTCCACCGATTCCTCGTCCAACTCACGCCGGTCGCCTACCTGCATTTCCTGAAAGTAGGTTCCGTCCTCAAGTGGCTGGAGTCCGGCCTTCCTGTATTCTTCGACGATATACTCGACAGCCAACTCGATGCCCGGTGTTCCGGGATAACGGCCGCCCATTTCATCCGAGGCAAGATACTCGATATCGTGCGTAATCCGTTTCAGCGAAACCGATGACGGGACTGCTTCCTGCCCGAAGACACTGGACGCGGGAAGCAGTAGCAAGCTTGCAACCGGTACGACAGCTATTGCGAGGGCGGCAATGATTGCTGCCCGAATTCCAACCGCTTCAAGCGGGTGCTGGTTCAACGATGGTGACGGACTGGTTCGCCTCACGGGATTCTCCTTGAATGGATTAGCCTTAAGTCACTCGACGTGCAGATCATCACCGATCGTTCGTCGACACCCGGGTTTTCGTTGAACAGATCGATTTCACCGGATTGCCGCAGACTCATCGGTGCAGACGCGCGAGCGTGAAAGACTGATTGAGTTTTGTTGCTTTGATTTTGGCCGCTCAAACAACCACAGGTTGCCGTCACCCTCGCGCAAGGTCTTCGCTCCTCGCTCCCCGGCGTTATCCTGTTCACGGTCACGCAGCTACTCGCAAGTTTAGCAGCAATGAATCTGCGCGTCACCAATCCGAAAAACTCAGGACCTGTTTCCTGACTTGTCCCTAAAAGTCCACGCGAAACTCGCATTTTGAGCGCAGCGAACTGGCGACGAGCCCCGGTTCGGCTTGCAAACGCAGCATCCCGGGATAAAATCTCCAGATGAGACAGTGGACTTTTCGGTGCCCGTAGGAATTTATTTCCTTTGTTATCGGCAGCAAAGTTGCCATCCGTTCGTTCCGCACCCGGCCTTACCTTGGCGTCAGGCATTCATTAGACGGCGAACACGCAACCGGCAGCACCCCGCGACCCGTTCAATACCGGTCGAAGAACTTGAGCGATTTTCGCGCAAAGAGTTCCGGTTGGCATGGTGTCCAGCGTCGTTAAGTCATTGCCTGCCGTCCGGCGATCACTGGAGGATGCACGCGGAATATGGAGCGAAACAAAGAAATGATGAGCACAACGTCAGCACAAAAAACGTACAACCGGCTCGAATTACTAAAACTGATGTACCTCAGTCGTGAGGGCGATCGTCGCGAAGGTGTCTTGCATCGTCAGAGCAAGGGCTGGTTTCAGGTCGCCGGAATGGGCCACGAACCGCTCGCCGTCCTGGCTCAGATGCTTGAAAAAGACGACTACCTGTTTCCGTATTATCGTGACCGTGCGATGGTGCTCGCACGCGGCGTCACCAATGCGGAACTCGCCAGCGTCTACTTTGCGAAAATGGGCTCTTCCAGCAATGGACGGCAGATGCCCGGTCATTACAGCGACCGTTCGCGAAACATCTGGAGCGTGCCCACTCCGACAGGAGCCAACGCGCTGCCCGGGTGCGGCGTTGCCTGGGCAATGCAGTTGCAGGGAAAAAACAACATCGTTGTTGCCACCGTTGGCGACGCCGCTTCGCGTCAGGGTGAATTTTATGAAGCCGTTTCCTTTGCCGTCGAACGTCAATTGCCGATTATTTTGATCGTCGAAGACAACAACTACGGCATCAGTACCAACACCGAAAAATTTAATCCGTTCAAGCTGGGAATCTTTGACGAAGGCATTAATCTCGTCCACGTGGATGCCCGGCACCCGGACCGCGTTTACGACGCCTGCGCGCCGGCTGTAGAACGAGCCCGCACCGGCGGCGGACCGACGATTATGGTTTGCGAAGTCGACCGGCTCTGTTCTCACACCAGCAGCGACGACCACCGCGTTTATCGAGACCAGGATGAGATCGATGCGATGACTGATCGCGATCCGATCCTCGTGGTCTCACGCAAACTGATTGCCGCAGGCGAGCTAACGGAAGAGGACTGGGAAGCGACCAAGAAAGAAATCAACGAGATGGTCGATCAGGACTACATCGCGGCAGAAGACCTTCCCGATCCGACGCCGACCGACCTGATGGACAACATATTTGGAGCCGATTCCGTTCCAGTCTCGCCTCCGATTGATGGCGGAAAAAAATGGCGGATGGTTGATGCTCTGAATCACATTTTCAAGCAGGGCCTGCAGCAGGACGACGATTTCATCTTCTTCGGTGAAGACATCGAAGCTCCAAAAGGAGGCGTGTTCGGATTGACGGCTGATCTTTCCCACGAGTACCCCAGCCGCGTGTTTAACTCGCCACTAGCCGAAGCCACAATCGCCGGCGTTGGAATCGGAATGAGCAGTTACGGCATGAAGCCTGTGTTCGAAATCCAGTTCATCGACTTCGTCGGACCCGCCTGGAACCAGATCCATCAAAACCTTGCGACGCTCCGCTGGCGAACGGCGGGCGACTGGAAATGCCCTGCGGTTTTCTATGCACCGTACGGCGCTTATTTGCCCGGCGGATCGCTCTGGCACTCGCAGGCAAACGAGTCGATGTTCGCTCACATTCCGGGCCTTCGCGTGGTCGTTCCGTCAACGCCCGAGGATGCTGCCGCGTTGATGTGGACCTCGATGCACACGGACGATCCAACCTTGTTCCTGATTCCAAAACACCTCTTCCGTCAGCAGATGGACGTTCCGACAGAAGTTCCGGCCGTTGGATTCGGAGAAGCGAGAATCCGACGAGAAGGTGATGATGTCACACTGGTCACATGGGGCAACTGTATTGAGCAGGCAATGGCGGCAGCCGACCGGGTTGCCGACGAATGCAGCGTTGAAATTATTGACCTCCGTTCGATACAACCGTGGGACAAAGATACGATTCTGGAATCGGTTGAAAAAACCGGACGGCTGGTCATCGTTCAGGAGGACGGTCGCTCATGCAGTGTCGGCCAGATGATCATCAGTGAAATTACCGGCGACCCGGAAAGTTTCTGCTACTTTGTCAGCGCTCCGCAACTCGTCGCAAAACCTGATGTCCACATCGGCTACAACCCGATCTACGAATACGCCGCACTCCCCGCAACTGATCAGGTCATCGATGCGATCCGCATCACGATGGAAGACTAGTTAATAATTAGAAACAAACTGCTAGTTGTTAATGACCCTCCGGTCGCGCTGCTCTCGTTGCAGATCACCACCTATCTAACAATCAAGAAATAAACCATGCCCGTAATCTCCGTTCGAATTCCGCAGCTCGGCGAAGGCCTGCAGGAAGCATTGCTAGTCGAATTCCTCAAGAATGCGGGCGACACGATCACTCGCGACGAGCCGATCTATGTAATGGAAACGGACAAGGCAACCACCGATGTTGAATCGCCCTACTGCGGGAGGCTGGTTGAATGGACAGTCGAACCCGGCACGGTTCTCGAAATCGGAGCTGAAATCGGTAAGATGGAAGTCGCCGAAGGCGTCAAAGAGATGCCGGTCCGGCACGGCCCCGTTGATGATCACGCTGCACCTGCGGTCGGAGGTTCGTCATCCACTGCAACGGCAACCAAGCCAGCTGTCCGTTCAGGCGCGATAAGGATCCCGCCCAAGACGCGCAGGTACCTGAAAGAGTACGGGCTGCTGGAAGTTGCGGACACGATACCCGCAACCGGCTCAAAACTGATGCCCGAAGACGTCGATGCGTTCCTGGCAGGCGGAGGCGCAGCAGCCGAAGTATCCTCGGATCTCTTCAAGACCGTCACGCTGCCAATGTCGCAAATTACGCTCAACTATCGACTTGTCCGGGGAACCCGGGTCTGTGTTCCGGTCACCGTCATCAATGAATTCGACTGGACCAACATCGCAGCTGCCCGCGCCGGAGTTCGTGAGTCGGGTGGACCTTCCGGATTCGCGATGGCGTGCTGGTGCGTCGTTCAGGCGTTGAAGAAGCACGACAAATTCCGCAGCGTATTGTCAGCTGACGGCAAATCGTTGAAAGTGTTTCACGGTGTGAATCTTGGTATCGCCGTCGCTCTGCCGGGTGATGAAATGGTCACCGCTGTCATACGAGACGCGGGCGAAATGGACCGCGCAATGTTTTTCGACGCCTACAAAGCTCAGGTCGAGCAAGCTCGAGATGGAAAAGATCAGGCCGACGAATCGACCACCGTTACCGTTTCCAACATTGGCACTGCAGCGATGCGGATCGGCATTCCGGCGATCGTTGCACCCGCAGTCGCAACACTGGCAATCGGTGAAACATTTAACCAGCCCGTGCCCGACGGCGACTCGTTCACGTTCAAACAATGTGTCATGGCGACCATGAGTTTCGATCACCGGATCGCAAACGGCGTCGGGGCCGCGAACTTCATCAACGACTTCCGCGAAGAAGTCGAGTCGTTCGCGAACTAGCGTGGCATCCTTGACGTGCCATACGCTTCCAGATTGTCCCGGTACCAGACGCAAACAACCGCCGTACCCGCATCGCAACTGTGTGAGATATTGATGAACCGGTCATTGCCGATTTTCGATGCAAATTCTGTCGCTTCGTTAAACAACGTCTGCCGGGTCTTCATTCCCGATTTGAACATTCGATACGTCACGACCATAACTCGACCTCCCTGGATAAAGTTTGAGGTCTATTCGTCGCCGCACCGGAATTACAGTCGGAATTCCAAAAAAACGGTTGTCTTTTCCCGTTATCTCGACAGATCAATCTCAAACCGCAACGCAATCTTTGCAACAAACGGCTGATGCATTTCGGGGCAATGCTGATGCCAGTCCCGAAGATATTGCTCAAGCGTCTGTGGTCCGGCCGGCTCGGCGGCATTCAAAAAGCTGATCGCGTTCCAGTGCTCCTGCTCTGCCTCAAACAAATCCAGTAGTGCTACCGCCGCCACATTATTCAACTCACGGTTGGTCGCCGTCGAGCGCAGCGCATCCGCATGTTCGCGGTGCCAATCCGCCAGCGTTTGCCCGTCCTTTAACCGGTATGGCTCGATCCGGTCGCTGGCATAGTTCGTCAGGTTCGGCGAAAAATCTTTCCAGTGATCATAGGGCGGATCCGTCTTCCATGTTTCCCCCATCCGCCGAAGCGTGTAAAGGCTTGCAAGTTCGCAAATCGATTCCTCAAACCAGTCATTGCCATGCGGGTCCTGATCGTAGCCCGCCAGTACATGGCAGAGTTCGTGTGAAAACTGAAACGCATACTGGGACCAGAACGTGTTGCCCGTATTCAACTGGATCACAATCTCGTTTATCGGGCCGCGCGCGTACAGCGTGATCGGCCCGCCTTGCGGGTAAATGATCAACGGTTCAAGTCGACGGTCTGGAAAGTGCTGCCAGAGTTCACGACCCGTCGAGTGCAATACTGCGCGAACGTCTTCCGGGTTCGCCTGCCAACCGTCGCGAACCAGCAGCAGATCCGGTGGCCAGGTCGCGGAAGCCGAAACGTCTTCCTGCGTTTGAACCGGTTCGGCAGGCGCGGATTCCGCGATTGGCGTCTCGCCAATCTCCTCGAATTCCTCCTGACCGGATACTTGAGCAACGGCGAGGATTGAGAGAGCGAAAACGACACGGACTACAAGTCGCGCTATCAATGATGTTGCAGGTTGCGATTGACTACCTAAAAGTTGGTTCATGGCAAGGTGTCTCAGATGGTTGTTGATCGCCGGATTACTGATGGACGATTCCGCACCGGAGAACAAGTTAACTCAGCCGTCGCGTTCCGTACAGCCATGATCGAAGCGCGAAAAAGCGGTAGTTTTCGTGTCCCTAAATTTTTGTCTCTATAGAAGAATCTGTGGGTGAACAATTCAGGCCGGAGGTTTTTTAAGGCACGGGAGGATAAAAGTATTTTGAAGAAGTCGAAGCCATGCAATCGCATGACTTCGACCGTCGTGGAATACTTCCACCCTCACTTGCTGATCCCTTGTTGGGTTGCTCCTCAGCAGAGCCCAACTCCGTTTCAACAAGCTCCGTTTCAACAAGCTCCGTTTCAACAAGCGAGATTAGTATAAACGGTTTTTCAACCGATGAGGGCTAATGCATCTTGAACGTCAATCGGTTAGGAATGGTTTACCACAACTATCCCCTGACCGGAGCCATTCAAGATGCACTTCAAGACTATCTTCAATCGGGTGAAGTCGCGGGCTGTTTTGCGGTGAGCTGGGATCACGTTTACAATTCGGTAAAACACGCGGTTTCGTGGGGCCTGCAGCGGCGGGACTTAAGCAGCATTGAATCCATTGGTGTCGATGAAGTGCAATGGAAGAAGGGCCACAAGTATCAAACGCTGGTTTATCAAATTGATGAAGGCCGCAAACGCTTGTTGTGGATTGGACCCGACCGCACGGCCAAAACGCTGTTGCGATTTTTTCGTTTCCCGGGCAAGGAGCGTTGTTTGTTGGTGCAGTTTGTGTGCAGCGACATGTGGCAAGCGTACTTGAAAGTGATTGCCAAGAAGGTTCCTCAGGCGATTCATGTCCTGGATCGCTTTCATGTGATGCAGAAAATGAGCCGGGCGATCGACAAGGTGCGGGCCGGCGAAGTCAAGCGGCTCAAGGCCGACGGCTACGAACCGGCGCTCAAAGGCTGCCGGTGGTTGCTACTGAAACGACCCGCCAATATGAGCGAGAAACAAACGGTGAGGCTGAAGGAGTTGCTGCAATACAATTTGCAAAGCGTCCGCAGCCATTTGATGAAAGAAGACTTTCAACAATTTTGGAAGTACACGTATCCTGCCCGGGCGGGAAAGTTTTTGGATGCTTGGTGTACCCGCGCGATGCGAAGCAAGATCGAACCGATGAAAGCGATGGCCAAGACGCTCCGCAGCAAACGGGAGCTATTGCTCAACTGGTTTCGCGCTGGCGGGAGTCTTTCGTCGGGAGTCGTCGAGGGATTCAACAACAAATTAAAACTGATCACCAGAAAATCCTACGGATTTCGCACCCAAGAAGCTTACGAAACCGCGCTCTATATCACAACCTGGGGAATCTGCCTGAACCGGAATTCACCCACAGATTCTTCCAGGGAGGCAAATTTTTTAACAGCTTGTGAATCAGCATCAGTGAGTATTTTTTGGGCCGATTGAGCTGTGAAGCCGTTGATGGTTGTAGTGCCCGATGAATTTTCAATTGTTCGATTGGCATCGTCTTTGGACAACAAGATCGCCGGGCGAATGCAGTCCTGTTTGATCGTTCTGTGCCAGCGCTCGATCTTCCCGTTGCTCTGAGGATAGTACGGGCTGGTTTTTCGAATCAAGATGACGGGCTTCGACTCGAAGCGATTCCTGAGGCCTGTAGCCCGTCTCGTAGGAAACGACAAGAAGGTCACGGAGAGCGTCATTACGTACGCAGCCGAAAATCTCGTCAAACTCCACCTTGCTGACCGTATTTTCCCGTCTACCGGCAGAAGGAGTTTCCATTTCAGCTATGGGATTGGTGTCGATGTAGCCCTGCTGCTCATCAACTGTTAGATGCGGATACTTCGAAGCAAACTCTTGCAGTCGTTCGAGATACCAGCCGCAGGTGGCAGCTGACCTGTGTTTTTCAACCCAACCAAGAAAGTTGTCGCAAAGAACAACAACGAGAGATGAATCGACTACACGCAGCGTCTCTGGTGGCGCAGCGAGCCGTTTTCGATACTTTTCAAATGCCGCTTCTTTATCGCGGCCAAGATTAATTTGCTTTCCGTTGAATTCAACGAACCACGATTCGCGTGACTTGCGAAACCAAGGCTTTGGAAATGCATGAGAAGACCCTTTCGGCTCCAAGAAAATTGGTGCAACCCGAAGGTGTTTTCGCAATCCGATGAAATGAGCCGCTATGGGTTGCGATTCTTAATTTCTTCATTCCGTGACAGCAATATAATTTGGCCGACTGGTTTTGGGTTTTCGTTTTGATCGCAAATACAAGCGACAACCCATTGCCCGTTGGCATCCAGAACTACTGCTGTAGGATGAGTCAATGACGCGCGTTTGATGGTTTTTCCTGTTTTCAAGTCGACTTCAAACAACCCTCCGGAGTCCGGTTTGGCCCATGCGAAATCGGTGACGAATAATTCCCCGGATGCGGGGTCGATCACGATTGCAGTAATGTCGTAAAGCCCCAATTCCAGCTTTTTCTCAAGCTTGAACGTGTTCAAATCAAAAATCGAAAGGACAGAATCGGGAGACTCGTGAAGTTCGCCTGTCTGTGCGATAAGCAATTTTCCATTCGGTAGAACCGCAATCGCCGAGGGTCCATCCGTTGACGTCGCAGCCTTGGACGCAAGGACAGGCTGAATTCCGGCATCTGGATTTTCGGGGTCGACAATGCTCATCCAGCCTTTGGTGTCGTCACCGTGCGACGTGCAATAGACTTTGCCATCGTGAAAGTGCATTCCAAAGAAATTGCCTTCACCACGAAACGATTTTTCTCCAGCCACAATTGTGCCATATGACTTCAGCGGCTTGCTTTGTTGCGTTGGAGTTTCCATCGGCTCCGTGTTTACTCGATACGAATTTACAACGTCTTTGCCGTCTTTCTGGCCTCCGCCTCCGACGAACAGCGTCAGCGAGTCAGAAAACGCAAGACCCAAAGGCCCAAAGGAATAGGCAGGGCCATTGCCAAAGGAATCTTGTCCAAAACCAATGATTTCTTTGTGAATGCGATAGTCTTGATCCGAATCCAGACGCAAAACGCCACCGGTCGTCGAAACCAAAATATCGCCAGTGCCCGGCTGAATGGCGACGCCTGCGGGCGTCGGAAGCGAGGCGGCGATGACTCGTTGACTGAAAAGACTTTCAAGCGAAGTTCCATTTGGCTCTGAATTTGCCTGCCCACTGTTCAACACGGCTTCATTGTTCGATTCGGTCCGTTGGGTTGCTTTTTGGCAGCCGACCACAAGCGAAAGAAAAAGAGTCGCAATCAGTAATGATGCGTACACGTTCGTCCATGGGCACGCATCCATGCACGGACGTGCGCCGCGTTTTGATTGAGTTTCCGTATACATCTGCCGTTGAATTTCGGTAAGCAAAATAGGTTGGTTCTTTAAGCAATGATGGTTTTCGGCAATTCAGTCCGGGGCAATTCAGTCCGGGATAAACGCAGTGCCATTTCCGGTTCTAGCAACCCGATAGGAGCTCCAATGTTACGGAGTGTTCACAGGAAAATCCAACTCGCTTACGTTCGTATGATTGTATTCCAAAATTGTACACCATTGGAAATCATGAGTCGCGATTGTCTCCCTTTGTCGCGACACAATCCTCCTCCCGATCATGTTCGTCTCCGCTTACGTATTGCCCGGAAGCGAAGGCTTTTCAACGACGGGGTAGTGATCACTCGTAAGCCCAACCTTCAAAAACTCGATAAGGTCCGCTTTTTGCTGATCCGTTAACTCGAGAGGAAACATTTCTTCATCGAGATTTGCGTTCGCGTGTCCTCCCTTGACATAAAACTCAACGACTTCTGCCAGTGTTTTGACTTTCCCGTCGTGCATGTACGGTGAAGTTCTGACAATGTCCCGTAGTGAAGGCGTTCTAAAACTGCCTTTGTCACCGCGACGACCCGTGATGGCAAAACGGCCATCGTCCTGGTTTCCGTCTGCCAAGCCAATTCCAGTATTGTGGAATCCTCCATCGCTAAACAGCGCTCCGGAGTGACACGCGCTGCAATGACCCTGATTCTCAAACACATGCAGCCCACGTTTGGCGGAATCTGAGAGCGCCGTTTCGTCACCCTTCGCAAAACGATCGTAGGGAGAATTGCCGGCGACCAATGTTCGCTCAAATGCAGCGATTGCCTGCCCGATGTTCCTGGCAGTCACTCCATCATCGAACACTTGCTCAAATTGTTTTTTGTAGTCCGGAATCTCTGAAATTTCTTCTGCCAATTCATCAAGCGACGTCACCCCCATTTCAAGAGGATCAGTCAGCGGAAGGACAGCCTGTTCTTCAAGACTCATTGAACGGCCGTCCCAAAACAGAAAACGATTGTAAGCCGCATTAAGAATCGGCATGGAATTGCGTTTTCCGCTGCTTTGATCGATGCCAAGTGAAACCATGCGTGCGTCTGACCAACCGTCACTTGGTCGATGACAATCGGAACATGAGATCATGTTGTCTTGCGAGAGTCGGACATCGAAAAAAAGTTGCTTGCCAAGCTTTACCTTGCCTTTGGTCACCGGATTGTCACTGGGGACACTGAAAGTCGGCAATCCAGCAGGCTGGTCAATTACGATCGGCGTTCGGGCCTCAAGGGCCAATTGCTCACTTGCGTCGTTGTAGTGTGTGATTGCAAACATCACGGCCAGCGACGTCATTACTAACAGCGTTGCCACCAGCGCAACCAAAACAGTTCGTTTGCGAGCCCAACGTATCGACCTCACCACCGTACTTGTCGGCTTGGCAAGAATCGTCTCACCGGCGAGAAAACGTTGCAAATCATCCGCCAAATCATCAGCAGATTGATAGCGACTGGCGGGCGTTTTCTCCATTGCCTTTAAGCAGATCGTCTCTAGGTCACGATGAATTTTTGCGTCAATTTTTCGTGGCAGCACGGGTTCAGAATTTCGAATACTCCTCAACAGCGACACGAAATCGTCATCGTCAAACGGTGTTCGCCCGGTGATCAACCGGTAGAGAATGCTTCCGAGCGCGTAAATATCTGAAGCCGGCCCGACACCAGCGGACTTGCCAAGTGCCTGTTCGGGAGACATGTAGTGCGGTGTTCCCAATACCGCGCCGTCGACGGTTTGGCTCGTGTCGACTTTCAGTCTTTTCGCCAACCCAAAGTCTGCAATTTTTGGAATGCCGTCTGATGTTAGAAGAACGTTGTCCGGTTTCAAGTCGCGATGAACAACGCCTCGCTGGTGAGCGTACTGAACTCCGCGACTGAGTACTTCCACGATCTCGGCCGCTTTGCGCGGATTGGCGATTTGATCCGGATCGAGCGAGCCACCATCAACAAACTCAAACGCAAAGAATATAGCGTTGCTGTGTTCCTGGACTTCGAAAATCTGAATGATGTTGGGGTGTTGCAAATGCGCCACCGATTCAGCTTCAGTTCTAGCCCGAGCCAGCGAGGCACCGTGCCCGCCGGTGACCAACATCTTGAGAGCAACGATCCGGTTCAAGCTCTGCTGCCTGGCTCGATAAACAACGCCCGTTGTGCCTTCGCCAATTTTCTCCAGGATCTCATAGCCTGGAATATCCAGGTCCACTGTAGGAAAACTTGTTTCCGACGGAGTGTTTGACGTATCGACAGCCTCCGGCAATGTTGGTTTCACATTCCAATCGACGGTGTTTGTTAGGTCGTGTCGCGATTCGTCAACCGAATTCAAAGCCAAAACGAAGGCGTCATCAGGGGATGAGTCTTTGTCATGTGAAGTCCGTTCCTGCGGTGATGTGTCCTCCGTCTCTTCGATGTCCAGAAACTCTGATCCAAAGTCGTCATCTGGATCGGGATCGTCTTCAGGTTGGTTTGATGCTTCATTCATGGAATTCAGATTCCGAAGATTGTTCCGGTTGGCTTTCAATGTCCGAGATTACTTCCGGGCTACCATTGGGCAACCTAGTCAATTTTAGACGGAATTTGATTGGATTTCCTACAGCGAATCCAGATGCAATATCCCATTTTTTTTTGAAATAGCAACAACACTCAAAATGGTCTATGAAAACTAACGAAATGCCTTCAATTAGTTTACCATCGTTGCCAGGTGATCGCCCCCAAATTAATGAAACACCACAAAATGACAAACCCAATTCGAGGCATCGGGATAAAGACGTTCCAGGAATTAGCAAAGGAAAAGGGCAGATATGGATCGGTCATGTTCAAACGAGCCGCCAACGATAATGAAGAGGCAATGTTTCTGAATGCGAAGAAGCGGAGAATAACCGTCGCCAATTCCCAACGCGCTGTTAGCCTTGGCGAGCAAACCGTCGACGTCGTTGCAGGTGCGGTTCTATTCACGGATCCGGATGTTTCACGATTTGTCAACGCTCTAGCGATTCAAGCGATTCTGGCAACAGCCGACCAATTGGATTCCGAAGCAAGATTGGCAGCTAACCAAAAACGTGAGCGATTCAACGGTGCATTTGAAATCCATTCGATAAAATCGGACAAGCCAACCATCCACTTCTACTTGTTCTACAGAACAGTTGTGGAACCCAGAATCAGACAGCTTCATAAAGCCTTGAAATCTGGCAGCGTGCCCGGCATGGAAAGATTCGGCGACCTGGGTGTGGTCGTTGGAAAATCTGGTGTTACCAAACCCTATTCTCGACGAGCACCGGATGGTCGTTTGTTGCACGGGAACGCAGGAAATGGCGAAAACGGGTTCGATCTTGAAAGCGACTGGAATGGCTACAAGATCCCAATTGAACTGCCCAACATTCCTCAATTCGAAGACTATCATGATGGAAATCCTGCTTTGACCACGCATCTCGATGAAGCAGCCAATCTACATATTCGCAATTTGGCTTCCCTGTTAATCGAAACCGAAATGCCGGAGCTTGCGACTTCAGGCAAAAGCCAATTTGCAAATGAACTAATAGCTGAATCGGAGAACCTGGGTGAATTGCAAAGCAAATTTTTGCAACACGATCACGCTGATCGGGCACGCGTAACTTCACTGGCCGCCAGGCTGCTAAACGTAACCACCATTTACGATGTTCAGAACACGAATTCGGCAGAGTTCTGGCGAACGTTTAAATAAAAGCGTAAACAGAATGACGATTGTCAAGAGGAAATTAAAGCACTGTCATTGTCAGATTTACTAAATGATTCTCGCAATCGCTGGACTTCAGATTTGAATTCACGTGATTCAGTAACTTGGCTTCGCTGGCATAAGATGTCTTGGGCAGCCACTCGAACGCTTCCTGCATGTCCTTCACGCAAACCGTGAGCGACGTTTTATGGACACGATGGACTTCGCGAATCTTGTACAGCAAGTACTCGCGGTCGACTCCTTTTCCACGCCACAACCGTCGACCGCTGACAATCTGAAACACCCTCCGCATGGCCGGGCACGGTGCTGAAGCCAGTCGTGCCGCTGAGGCCAAAATATACGGTGTTTTCACGAGTAAGCTGGCCATCTTCTTCATCGGGTCAATCTTGCTACGCATCGTCCAAACTCATCGTCAACCAAACCTCCACAGAATGCGACTGCAAACGAAACTCAGATCACAACTTTGTGTTCGTTTGAAGGTAGGCTTCGTCGTCCGGTCACCCGTCGGGGCTCACCGCAGGGCGAAGCGAATGGCTCCGACGGATGATGGGACGAAAGAAGCCGGACCAATACAAAACAATTCAAACCCTCAACAATGGCTTTGTTGTTCGGATTCCTGAGGGGCTCATCAAAACCGTCATGAAACAAACCTGTTTGACCCGCTTATTCCTCTGTAGAGCCAGTTTTTTCGGCGGAACCAGGTCTTCTTTTGCGTCTGGGCCTGATTCGTGATCACCATTCGATGGCGGCTCAGTCGCGACGCAGAATAGATCGCCTGGAACGAGTCACGAAGGTGCCCCGGAATCATTCCATGAAAACCGTGTCAAAGTTTCCAAGCTCGATGGACAAGTCATACACGTTCCCGTAGTAGACTCTGGCGGATGAGTTCAACTTTTGGTGCAGGAACCAGTACGCGTTTTGAAGTCTTTGGTGACCAACAGCGCGCCGCGCCCGGTTCTGTTCCCGGTTTTCTTCCAGGCCAAAATGGGGCACCAGGTCCCAGTGGTTGGATGATGGCATATCGAACGATACAACTTCCGCGCCTCGTTTTTCCATTTCAAAACTATGGAAGCCCGATGCAGCGCCGATGTCGAGAACCCGTTGCCCGGAATAGTCGAGGTCGCCGAGGTATTGGTCGACGCATTCTGTGATATCCCAATCGCTCTTCAACGCTTCCAATTCGGACAATCCCGTGCGGTGATAGAAAAACAACTTTGAGGGTCACCAATATTTCGTGGTTGCTCGTACAGCATGTGAGGCCTTATGCATCGATCAGTCAATTTAGGGTTTGGTTGACTAATAATGTGATATTTGAGACCTGGATTTTGGGGCAACATTGATTGTTGGCTTTGGTCAGGCAGATACGTCGAATCGTGCGGATACCTGAAGTCGGCTGATCGGCAGCAGGACGGGAGTTGTTCGCTGTATCGAGGCAAACATCAAAAGCGAATGTAATTCGTTCATTCGCATTGGAAATGATCCCAGGTCCCGGAGTCTCTACAATCGGTACCGGCCAGCGAATCCAGATTGCTGACAGGATTGCAGCGATAAAGACCAGAAACAAAATGCCTCGAACAGAAATTGACATGCGTCGCATTAGCTTGTTTTGCGTTGCATTCGGCGTTGCTTTCAGTGTCTACATGATCGAAAACAAAAGGCAGGTGACCACTGTGTTGTTAATCGCGTGCATGACAATCGGTCCGATCAGTGAATCGCGCCATTCGCGAGTCAGCGAAAACCCGATCGCCAGCGTTGTCAGAATCGGGATTCCGAAAATGCCCTGTGGATGAATCGCGGCAAAGATCAAACTGCTGACCATCGCCGAAACTGCGACGCTCATCGCTTTTCCCCGGCGACAGGACGACTCGCGAAGATACCGGTAGAGAACTCCGCGAAACATCGTTTCCTCGACGATCGGCGCGGCAACACAGGCGGTTAAGAAAACGCCGAGGAACAACAAGGGATCTCCAGTTGCAATCTGTTCCTGAATCGGGTGTCCCTGTGGACCCAACGAAGAGAGTTCGTTGCCGCCCATTGTGTATGCCGCCATAATCGCCATCAGGATCACGGCGCAGACCAGTCCGGCGACCATGAGCGGAAGCATGGCCATGTAGGAGACGGCGCCGAACAAGGCTTCGACAATCGGGTTTTTGACCCGCCAGCCGATGTCGCGAAAGACATCCGCAAAAGCGATACCGCGGATCATTGGCCAGGCAAGTACGATTAATGAGAAAAAGAAAATTGCCGCCGTTACAAACATTCCGGCAACCGGTAGCATCGAATCGAGCAAAGCGGCGGCACCGAACTGGAGGCCGACAAATACCAACAACCAAAGAGCGAACGTTTCGATGTAGATTCCGCCGTTGCTGCAGGGGACCGGCATCGTGCCGGGCATTTTTCCCGAGTTGAGCCGGACCAGGAACACGATCGCAACGACCAGTCCGGCAATCCCTGCGACCAGTCCGAACAGAAACGCCAGTGACAGAATTAACAGAGCGGTTGTCGATTCACTGACAAGTTCTTGTCTGCCGTCAGCGCCCGTGCTGTCTTCCGGATACAACGCGAGTCGCCCGCAATAGCCTAGCCGGTCGGCAAGAAATTCCTGATCTTCTATTGGCAGGAAACTGGAATCGTAATCACCCGAGTCATGCGCGTCGAGCAATTCGCCAACCAGTCCCCGCAGACGCAGCTGGTTTCCGGTGAGATTGTAATCGAGCTGCTCGACCAGCGAATCGATCGATTTCAGATGTTGGAGTCCGGCTTCGGGAGAATCGAATTCGGCTTTAAGGATCGAGAAACAGTAGCGTGCTTCGGGAGGTCCGACATTAAGTTCGCCGGGAACAGGGGGCGTTGGCGAGCCGAATGCCTGTTGAGCGACCAGCATTTTTGCCTGTAAATTGATTTGCATCAGTTCGCCGCTGGATGCGTCCTGATCAACAGCCACGGCCGGGTTGAGCTGCGTAAACGCCGTGCCGGAAAACATTGCCAGCGTCGCCAGGATCACAAACGCGAAAGCGATGATTGATAACGCGAGGACACTCCGGTCATTTTCGGGAACGGGTGGCAGCATGTTCGCGGGCGGATTGCCATGTTGAGAATGACGGACCCTGGGATCTTGCCCGTGCGGATATTGGCCCGGTTGATTCGGCTCTCCAGCCGGCGCATCGGCTCCGGGGAAGGGATTGTAGACCTGGCCCGGGGTTGGCTGAGCAGGGGCGGGTTGCTGCTGGCTGGCCGCATCGTTCGACTGCGGGTCACCGTCGCGGGTTGGCTTATTTGGATTTTCGTTATTCACGTGTTCCTTTGCGCCTAGGCTGGCGATTCGTTGTTCGTGTTGTTGGCTTTTTTGTGCGACTCGAGTTTCGCTGCGTTTGAGTTTTCTCCCGGCTGATCAGGCATTTGATTTCCCGGAACACGTTGTCCAGCATCTTTTCGGTCAAACGTCCTGTGAATGTATTTTGCTGGCTGGGATGATAACTTCCAACCAGCCAGGAGTGTGTGCGATTCAATTGTATCCTGCCGACCGTCGAGGTGCCGGTCGTAGGCGGGCTGGAAGTGCCCGTCAGCAGTTTCAGCGTTGCCCCGTGAGAAAATTTGGGAATGGGTGACGGTTGTTCCAGCCAGTGATTGTCGCGCCCGCAGTCGATCACTGCCCGCCATGCCAGTCCCCCGAGCGCAAGAAAAATGACCGGCTGGCTTAATTCGATGGTCCGTTTCAAATGCACGCGACAGTTTTCAGTCTCGTCGCGCAGCGGTTTGTTGTCCGGAGGTGCACAGAGACATATGTTGGTCACAGCGGCATCAATCATTTGCAGTGAATCGTTCCGCGAAACCGACTCGGCCTGAGTTGCAAATCCAGCGAGGTGCATGGCGCGGTACAGCCAGTCACCGCTGCGGTCGCCGGTGAACATCCTGCCGGTCCGGTTGGCTCCATGGGCTCCCGGAGCGAGACCGATGACAAGCAGACTGACTTCGGGAGATCCGAGATTTGGAACAGGGCGGCCCCAATACGTTTCGTCTACATATGATTTCCGTTTGACCTTTGCGGTTTCGCGGCAATGTTCCCGAAGGCGGACGCAGCGGTTGCATCGCACGATCGACCGGTTGAGTTTGTCCCATTCACGAAGTTGATTCCCGGCATCGTTTCCGGCGGACGTCTTGTTGCGGTCAGACGGCATCGGATGGTTGCTTATCATCGTCCTGCTGGTCCGGCCCGGTTTGGCCGTTGACGGACTGGTGAGTGTCCGGGTCCGGAGATCCGGCGTTAGCGTTGGAGTCGCTTTCCCCGGGCCTTTCACCATCATCCTGTTCGGTTTGGTTGTCGGGCTTGCTATTTCCCGTCGCGAAATATTTCTTCTTCACTCGCTGGTATCGGATTTCCAGGAGGATAAAAATCCCGACCAGGATCAGACCTCCGGCTACCTTAAGCCACCAGTGATTCGGATTGATGAAATGATTGATTTGTTTTGAAAACGCATACATGATCGCGTTGCCCAGGACGCTGCCGAGCATGACGCCTGCCACCGTCATCCAGCGACTGAGGCCAAGCAGTCGACCGAAGATCGAACCGCCAATGCTTCCTGTGGTTGAGGTTGGAAAGACAACAAACAGAACCAGCCCGAGAAAACTCATCCGCCGAATCCACGGTTGCGATTCGACGATGAATTTTCCGTCATATACCAGCGCTGCAATTTTCTCGCCGATTTTGGGCAGCCGGAAGATCACGCCCATGTGAAAGGTCACAAAAAGCGCGACCATCACATCCATATACGTTACCATTGCGAACAGTTCGCCTGGACTCAGAAGGATGTCATAGCCCTGGTCGGCTGAAGCCTGCGAATCGGGCATGCCCAGCATGATTACGAAACGGCCGAAAATGAAAAACGTCATCACGGCATGCGAGATGATCGTCGATGGATAGTCCCAACCGTTTATCAGGCCCAACATGACCAGCAATGCGACCGTGAAGATCGCGGGCCCCGCAAACGTCAAAATCCAAAGCAGCGGATAGTTCCGCCGGAACGATCGCTCGAATCGCGTGAAGGAACGCACCAGCTCAATTCGCAGCGATTCAGGACACTGCGCTTTGTCGGCGGCGAATCGCGGCATTGCTGATTTTTCTCCGTCCGAAACGTCTGGGTGGAGGGTTGCTAAGTTGCTGTTTGCTACAGAGCTGATTTTCGAGTTGGTAGCATCGCGAATCCCGTTTGAGGAATTCACAGGGACTTCCGCCGTGATTGACTTCTTTTTACTACGTCGTCCGAGCCGTGCATTGGATCGACAATTATTGACCCCGGATACCAGAATTTGAATGGCAAATAGGGCTAGCTACCCAAATCCCGCAATCCGGGGCGCAGGAGTCGGCTCAGGGAGACCAAATAGCAAACGTACTGTTCGCAGCATAGGTTTAGATATTGGCCGTTCAAACTGATGCCAGCCGGCTTTTTTTCACAAGCAATAAGAGGCATGGAATTGCCCGGAAGCGCCCTCAAATTGCGGTAGCATCGCCTGCTCGGCATGGTTCGATAGTGCGTGAGATCACCAATTCAAGTACGTTTCGCTGCCCGATATCGGGGTGATTGCAAACGAATGGTTGAGGTGGTCGAGAATGAAACTAAATCGGAGGGAATTTGCCCGGACAGCCGGAATCAAGGCCGCAACTATCGCCGCAGTCGGTTGCGGAATTTGCGGCTGTCATTCTGCTCCTATAACAGGTCGACGACAGTTGATGCTGGTTCCTGAAGGACAGGAAATCAGCCTCGGCGCGACAGCATATCAAGAAGCGGTTTCGGCAGAGCCGCTTTCGAGCGACGGGCGGATGACGGAAATTATCAACCGTGTCGGTAGGCGGATTGCCGAAGTGAGCGGATGAGTCAGAGTATTGGAGTTAACGGCGCGAAAATGGTTCTGGAAAAAATTGCGGATGCGAAAGTTCCGGATCGATCCGGTCAATTGCTGTAGACCTACGGTGTTGCCACGAAGTACGGAGTATTGCTGCCCTACAGTCGTCGTCAGGAGTCCGAGGCCGATCACATTGGCGTGATGTTGATGGCGCGTGCGGGCTACGACCCGACGGTTGCGCCCGAATTCTGGTCGCGCTTTGGTAAGATCAAAACCGGACAGCAATATGGCCAAACGTCCGAATGGCTCTCGACTCATCCATCCGATTCCCGCCGCAGCGCGGATTTACAGGAATTGATGGCAGATGCGTCACAGCGCTATGCTCAAGATCCCCGAGCATTCGGTCGTGGCGAATTGCTCGGAAGTTGAGCAATCTGTTACTGCGGTTGTTGCCAGTGGATAACATTTACAGATCAGACGGCCTCGCGGTTGCAGCTCCAGCCGTTTGCGGACAACCCCGGTGGAGACCCTTTTCTTGATTCGATGGAGAAGGACATTGCGATTGGGGATCTTGACGGTGACCGGTTTATGGACGCAATCGTTGTGCGAAAACAGCCTTTTTCTACTCCCGGTGCACGTTTGGAACGAGTTGCGAATTTCACGATGTGGACAGAGATGGCGATCAGGACATCATCAAGACGTCAACGCTTTACGCTGCCGAGTTACATCGCAGCGCGGTTCCAGATTTTCCACCATGGCTTTTTGACATCCTGGCTTTTTTCACTGAAGCCCCAGGGGCGACCGTTAGTGCCGATGCAATCCTGCATTTTCGCAAAGCTGAATTTCGCCTTCTTGATCTTCGCATCAGTCATGTTGCTTTTGCGGAGATCACAATTCGTAAAATCGGCTTCAGAAAGATCGGCCCCGAAGAGGTTGGCTTCGTAGAACACAGCGCCGCACAAGTCACTTCGCAATTCAGCAAAAAAGAAATCAGCTCCGGTGAAATCACCCATGCTCAGGTCGGCGCTGTTGATTTTGGCGTGACGGAATTTTGCACCGATAGCTGTGCAGCGGACAAATTTGCTGACATCAAAAATGGTGTCGGAGAAATCCGCCTTATCAATTTTTGCATCGGTGAAATCGGCTCGTTTGACGACCGAGTTGTAGATCTTGCACCCGAACATTTTGGCACCGCGAAACGACGCTTCCGACAGGTTAACACTACTGAAGATTGAACCGGTAAGGTCCTGCCCGGAGAAATCTGCGCCGGTGAGATCTTTGCCCTTGATCTTGCAACCCGCCAGCGAATCTCGATCCGCTTTGATCAGAATCTTACTTGTTTCCAGCTGCTTGATCTCAATCATTGGTTCTCCCAAACAAGTCCCGACGTAAGGACGAGGCGCAGTCTGCGCAAAAAGGTTCCGCAGTTAGCAACGCTCCTTAATCTCAACCCGGTTCCGGTTTTTTGTCTCTGCGCTTTGTCTCTGCGCTTTGTTTTTGCGCTTTGTCTCTGCGCTGTGTTTGCCTCACGCAAGCGTTTGTTGTTAACAAGCGTTGTTTCATGCGACTAACGTCTTGTTGCCCCCTGACTTCGCCGTGAATTGACACAGCACTTTCCCTAGCTCGCCTCAAAGCCGAAAAAGTGTCCTTGAAGGACTGTTATATAGAAGGCCGCAACCTCATGTTTGTTTCGCCATCGACGCCAATTTATTGCGAAACGACACGATTATTTTCTCATCAAACTTGATTATCCGGTAACTCATTGCAGCTTGCAAGCGAAATAGTGGTTGTCATCCGGCTAGATCACTGTTTGCAGAGTCTTATTTCCCACTATCCGGTTCAGTTTGCCCTGCTGATGTTGTCGTTTCAAATTCGCGGTATTCCCCAATCCCGACGTTCTTCGTTCCCAACCAGTGCGTTTTTGTTTCGGCAATTCGCAGCTGATCCGCATTGGATAGTTCAGGGATCAACGTGTGTTTTGACGTCAAATCGACCTGAGAACGAAACAGCGGATTGGGGCGTAATGTTACGTGAATTGTGTCAGGGATCCATCCGAATTTCTGAATCGACTGGTTCAATCGCAGTCGGGGAAACGGAGGCAGTTTGTGCGGATCGGATGCGTTGAGCTGTGAGAACTGATCGATAAATTGAAAATAGACCGGCAGGATCGAAACGTCGTCCGGTTGTTTGCCCTGAAAACGGTAACTGATCGAAGCTGAGTCAAGCGTTACGATGCCGGAAGCAAAGTCGTAGTTTTCTTCAAACGGTTCGTTAATCAGAAAGCTGGTCTGATCGTCCCGAAGCGTTTGCTGTCGAAGCCCTTCTAACATCTTAATGAGCTCAACATGGCTGACCTCCAGTCGCATGTTGCGTTCGCAGTCGATTAGCACAAACGACTGGTCTCGCGAATCGTAAACCGCGATTTCGACTGGTTGCGAATCTGCCTCATTGGACATTTGATAATCGTAGATCATGCCGCCGGAAAAAAGCGTAATATTGTGCGAGCCCGGTTCGGTGGAGTCACCGGAATAAACCTCTGATTCGATTCTGAACTCCTGCGCATTGGCGCGTGATTCAAATGTCGGCGATTCAAATAATGCTCCGAAGATGGCGACCGCAACCATTGCCAACCGCACAGTTGTTCGTGCACTTGTGATTGGGGGTAACTTGCTCATTCGAGTTCGTGTTGAAGACATCAGGATCAACCAACGAGAATTTGAATCGACACTGCCCGTTTCGCGAAAGTCGTTGACGCTATATTTGCGAGAAAGGACCATAGTCAGCACGCAATTGAACGTCCATAGCTATCACGTTCACCACGAATATTCATCAGTATTCCGCTAGCGTCGGATCCGGCTCAGCTGGCTTGAGAGAACCTTGGAATGAAAAAAGCCTGCTTCAAATGAAGCAGGCTTGGAATTTCAACAGTCGCGATTGTCAACTGGAAGAAGCAGCAAGTTCCGATGCTTGTTAGCTACCGAATCCGAGTCCTTTGAATGCTTCCCAGAGTTTGGCGAGAACAGGCTTGAGAATACCAAGGATTCCCTGGTCTTCGACCTTCTCCATTTGGCCGTCAACAGTTGTCCTGAATCCATCGATCATGGTTCCAACCGGTGCTTTGGCCAATTCCGGTAGACTGTCAAAGCCCATGTCGCCAAGTCCGCCGGTAAGTCCGGTGATATTGTCAGCGAGTCCCTGCGCGTTGTCTGCGGTCAGGTCCTTGAAGCCGCCGGCGATTCCAGTGAATTTTTCATTGAGTCCCTTAGCGTCAAAGTCACCCATGTCGATGCCGTCGAAGCCGGGCATTTCGGGAAGCGACAAACCACCAATGGCACCGCCGGCTCCGTCAACAAGATCACTCGCGCCATCGACAACCGCGCTGCCGGCATTTCCAATCGCGTCTCCGGCATCTTCAACAGCTGGAGCAAACATTTTCCAGGCAAGGAACGCCAGCGCTGCAACCAGCAGGAGAGGGATCAACCATTTGAGCATTGAGCCGCCGGCGTTGGCTGTATCGCGTGCCGCGCCTGATGCAGCCGAGCCAACGTTGCGAGCCGCACCTGAAGCAGCTGATCCAACATCGCGGGCAGCGCCGGTTACTGAACGAGCGGCGTCACCAACTGCGCCGGTGGCACCGCCGAGTAGATTGCCGAAGCCAAGATTGTCAGCGAGTCCTGAAGGCATAAAGTTGCTCAGGCTGCTTTTTTGCTCACCAAGGAAACTGCCGAGTCCGGCTGCATCGAGTGCTTTGTTTTTGACGTGTTTCGCAATCACTCCCATTAGAATCGGCGCGGCCATCTTCATGATGGTGCCAATGATGCCTTCCTTCAGGCCAAGAGCCTTGGCAATCGCGGAGAAGATTCCTCCCTGGCTATCGCCAAAGACCATGTCCAGAACGCCGCCACCCTGTTTCTGAAACTGCTCGGTCTTGTCTCCGCCACCCATCAGGTCGCCGAGCTTATCAAGGATTCCAGAGTCAGTGTTCTGTACGGCTTTGAAAATGTCAGCCGAACCGCTTCCGCCACCCGCTGATTTCTTGATCAGTCCGCCAAGAATTGAACCCGCAGCCGTTTCAAAAACCGATGACGTCTTTTCCGGTGATTGACCGATAAGACCACCCATTTGTCCCATGACCTGTTTTGACACAGCGCCTTTGAGCATGTCCATGAGTCCGTTTGGCATAATAATCTCCACTATTTCAATTTGTTTTTTGCAAGGGATAGAACCACAACGAACATAAGTATATGGGTTTGGCGTCCGCATACTACCTGCCGGGCAAATAAATGCACCGCAAAAAAATACAAACAAAAAAAACCGGTTAACCAAGGTAATCGGGGGTGAGTTTGACGGATATTATTCCGTAGACGGCTTCAAGCCGGAATATTATTCACTGGACAATCCACCGGATGCTCAAGCCGTTATCAAACAAGCATCGTCGAGACCGCGCAGGCCTGGTTCGTAATTGTCCAGAAGACGATGGTCAAACCGAATCGACGTTCTGATTCGTCGACCGTCATTGTGAATGAAATGTAATCTGGCAGTAACCTCTTTCGTTGCAGGGTCAACGAACCTTGACAGGTCGCTGGCAGTCAGGTCGCTCAGATCGCCGGACCGGTATCTCCCCTGGATCAGCATGTAGGATTCAGCAACTGCTGTGATCTCTACCGACTTGACTTCGACCAGTTGGTAAATTTCTCCGTCCAGGCCGACGACGTAGAGATTGCCGGCTTCGTCTTCGGCGAAAGACGAAATATTGTTGACCGTAGCTCCGGCAACATTGGTCTCGACTTTGGATGTCCAGTCGTTGAAATCGGAAATGTTGGTGCCGTTGAATAGAGTTTCATTGTTGCCGGCAAGTTTCATCGACCAGAGCCGGTTGTTGACGAAATCTGCAAAGAAGTAATGTCCATCGATTCCGGGTATCGGTCCGCGATAAACGTATCCACCGGTTACCGAGCGTCCTTGTGTCGCGCCGCTTCCATGCGTGTAACGATAAACAGGATCGATTGCTCCTGGAGGCTTGGTACCGGATGTGCCTTCCCGATCCCTCCAGCCATAGTTCTGACTACCGATAGCCGGATTCAACATCACATCGATTTCTTCCTGGGCATTCTGGCCCACATCAGCAATCCAGAGGTCATCCGTTTGACGATCAAAGCTGCATCGCCAGGGATTGCGAAGACCGTATGCAAAGATCTTGTCGTCGCCGACTTTGTTGACAAACGGGTTATCATCAGGGATCGCGTAGTTGCGGCTGGCGTCACCTGGAAAGTCGTCACCATCAACGTCGATCCGCAATAGTTTGCCGAGTTTCTCATCGACAATTCTCTGCCCATTGTCCTGCGGGTCGCCACCGCTTCCTCCGTCGCCCGATGCGATGAGCAACATCCCATCCGGATCGAAACCGATCCAACCGCCGTTATGATTTGAGAACGGCTGGGAATACGAAATGATGTTGCGAGCTGAGCCCGGGCTGGCCGCATTGGCATTTGACCGGGTAAATTCCTGAACACTGGTGTCACCGCTACCTGAAATCGTAAGATAGACATAAAACCTGCCGTTTGACGCAGACTCGGGGTGAAACGCAAGTCCGGGCAAACCTTGTTCGTTGCCGGTTGCAACCGCCGTTGGCACGTTAAGAAAAAGTGTGCGTTATCAAATTGCTGTTCAGGTCAAGAATCTTGATGTCCGCCGTATGCTGTTCGACAACAAACAAACGGTTGGCATCACCCGGAGCCCAGGTTGCAAAAACCGGACGACTGAGTCCGCTGGCGTTCGCTCCGGTACGATTGTCGGAAAATCAATCGCAAATTATTGACGCGATGTACTCGCACAATCTTGCCGAATCAGTGGGCTTGGTTAAATGGCGGTCGAAGCCTGCATCAACCGCTGCCGCACGATCCTCCTCCAGACCGTAACCTGTCAAAGCGATTAGCAATATTCCCTCGAGCGATTTGATTGAGCGGATTTCCTGCGCAAGTTCATAACCGTTCTTTCCGGGCAGCCCGATATCGATCAACGCCACCAGTGGCCTCAGGGTTTCAACTTGCTCCGCTGCTGATTCGCCGTTGCTGAATTGAACAACTTCCAGACCGTGAATTTCAAGAATTTTTGCCAGCATGCTCCGCGAGTCGTCGTTGTCTTCCACCAGCATCAACCGCTGGCCATCGAATAGCCTGCCCATCGACGCAGGTTTGGGTTGTGCGTCGGGCGCGTTGAACAGCGGTAAGCGAACTTCGAAGCAACTTCCTTTGCCAACCCCTTCACTGAATGCCGTCACACTTCCGCGATGGGAATCGATTATGTTCTTAACGATAAACAGACCGACGCCCAGGCCGCCGGACTTCCGCTCAATCGATTGAGGTTGTTGAAAAAACAGCTCGAAAATCTGCTCGGAAATTTCAGGCGGAATGCCCTGCCCCGAATCCTGGACTTTGAACTCCGCCTGCGATCCCTCAACATGTGTCGAGACTTTGATTTCGCGGCCCGGAGGGGTGTACTTTGCGGCATTGTCCAGCAAGTTCGCCAGCGCCTGCTTCAATCGCATCGTGTCCGCATAAACGATCATCGGGCCTGCATGCCAGTCGGTAATAAGCTGCTGGTCACGTTGTTCAAAGACCTGCTTCATGCTCTCAACAACTGACTGTACGTCAAAGTTAAAGTCATGAACCTGGAAGTCGTAATCAATCCGGTTTCGCGTAATCCTGGCAACGTTTAGCAGGTCATCGATTAGCCGTGACATCTGTAATGACTGGCGACTGATAATTTCAGCAGCCGGTAGCAACTCGTCGACACCCGGAGAATTCGGGTCCAGGCGTCGCGAACAATCTTTGAGCAAGTCAGCTGAATAGGCAATTGCGGTGACCGGATTGCGCAGCTCGTGTGATAGCATCGCAAGCAACTCATCGCGCCGTTTGAGCTGTTCCGCAGCGGCAATTTCGGCCTTCTTGAGGCGATCGATGTCCGCAATAGTTCCTGCCAGCCGGACAATCTCGCCGTCCTCATTTCGCTGCGATTTCCCGGCGATCGTAAACCACTTGTATTCGCTCGAACTGGTTTTGATCCGCAATTCGGCATTCGGACTCGAGAGTCCTGATTCGTGGAGCCCACGGGCATGATCGTTCACTTCAATATCGTCCGGGTGAATCCGCGCGCGGACTTGCCTGCGGGAGTTCTTCAGGTCTCCCGGTTCAAGCCCGAGCATCTTTTCGATATAAATCGTGTCGATCCAGTCGGCATTGTTGACGTCACCTTCCCAGATTCCGATCGTCGAACTATCAACTGCCAGTTCAAATCGCGTCTTGGTCCGGTTCAGTTCATCCTGAATTCTTTTGATCTCGGAGATGTCAATGATTAACAGGAAGATCCCGGTCACTGTCTTTTCGACCCGACTCTCCGGTGATTCGAAAAACTCCGGAACAAAGTGAAACAGACCAACCCTTTGGGAACCATCTTCGGCTGACGGAAAGGAATGTTCAACTTTGAACAGTTCTCCGGAAACCGCACGGATCAGGTGGGGCTCCAGTCCGGTCCAGCCACGCGACGTGACCATCGAAACAATGTTGTTTCCAGTCAGCCGGCGAGGAACAGTGTTCAACAGGCGGGCAAAATTCCGGTTGGCATACCGGATTTGAAAATCGCTGCTAAGAAAAACAACTTCAGCGCCAATGTTGTCCAGAATCACACGCAATCGCATTTCGTTGGCGCGCAAAAGCGTCAGGTCTTTGCCATGAATAAAAAACCCGTCGACACTTCGAATTCCCGAATCGTGGTCCTCAACAAAGTCCGGACGCAAGTTCAACTCGATAGGAATGCGAACACCATCCGGATTCAGCGACGAAATTTCAAACGATAACGGCATGCCTCCAAGGACCGATTGCAGATGTTCGCCTGCCCGATCAAATTCGCCGCCCGGCAAATCGAAAATGGACATCCCGTGAATTGCACTTTTTGTCATTCCGAGAAATGCACAGTACTTCCGGTTGACGTAGACGAATTTCAAATCACGATCGACAAATGCCGCCAGCGAAGGAGCCGCTTCCAGCACTTCAGCCATCCGTCGAAACCGGATGTCTGCCGGCAGCAGGTGTCGTTTGCGGGAGGCAAGTATCAGGTGCGGTGAATCGGGTAGACGTGTCAGCAGAATCTGTTTGCGAAACTCACGCAACTGTTTGTCAACGGTCGTATCTTCATCGTTTCCGTGCGCCTCCGGAAGGCTGCGAATCGCGCGAATTACCAGTCCGCCCGAATCCAATACGGATAGGCGCCGGGGAAGAAGCTCGTTTCGAAGACCGGCGATTCCGAACGCGGTTCCAGCATCACGGCTTGCAAACAGAATCCGGATCTCGTCAGCAACGGCGCAGTCCAGCAGCATTATCGGTCCCGCCTGCCCGGTCGACGATAGCGCGCGCAGGAGTGAGATTGCGTTTTCAGAGTCGTGACCTGGAATCATGAGCTGCCATTTCGTTCAATGTTGCAATCGCTTCATTCTAGTCGCACATTCGTCCGGAAACATCCGCCAGGCTTGAGTTCCGGATCGCTGACAACGCCAGGTTCAGGTCTTGTCGTCGGCATCCTGTCGTTCTGTCAACGCCATCGGCGTTGTTGAATTTCGCTATTCCAAATTCCTCTCGGGAGTTTGCCGTGTTCCGCAAACAAAAAAGCGGACTGGCGAAAAACCAGACCGCTTAGGATCCAAAGGATGCAAATCAAAATGAAATCAAGTTTGAATTCGACTGAACGGATGAGAACTCATGAGGAATGACGATGCTCGAAAATAATCATCGAGCTGTTCAGCGAAGCCGTGAATATATCGATTGAACCGGAAAGGACAATGGCTAGCAAACGTTTCGGCAGCAGAACAAATCGAAGCGTTGATTGTAATGTCAAACGACTCAGCGGCTTACGACCAACGGGCGTTTAACAAAAACCGCCAACAAAATTCCGCAAAACATCATTTGTGATGTCAAGATCGGATTGAGGATTGGGACAACAATGTTGGTGCGGCAACTACTCGTCCTGCCAGAATGTTAGCTGCCCGTTCTGATTCTTTTTGGGCCTGGATTTTGGCCCAGGCAAGTCGGAACCCTGTTTCCCGGTTTCGTTTCCGAGGTCTTTTGCAGGCCGACGGTCGCCTGACGATTTGGCTGACGTTGGTCCAGCAGATAAGTCAACGCGTTCCACACGATCGCTGCCAACAAATGCAATCTGGCATCCAATCGCCTCAGGTGGTAGACCGGTAAACGAGGCAACCGCCTGGCGATAGGCGCGCAACTGGGGTAAATAATATTCGATCACATTGCCGACCGAACCGTCGTCAACTGCATCCGTTTTGTAGTCGATGATGTCGGCGGCGATCAGCCGGCTGCCCTCGTACACGGTCACCAACCGGTCGATGAATCCCTCCAGCATTCCGGCAGACCCACCTTGCAAAATCGCGAACGGCCGCTCGTTGTCGAACTCAACCCGATACGCATCAATCACTGTTCCGTCCAGTGGCACCAGCTGCATGACCCGATTCGTCAAATAGTTCTGCCGGTTCAACAATCCTGCAATCGACGGTTGTTTCAGCATGTTTTGAAAGTCGCCGGCGATCCGATTGCGATACGCATGATCGATCGCAGGGTCAATCTCCTCGATCCCGGCGATGATTGCTTCACGAGTCGGCGGTCCATCGTCCAGCCATCCGACCAGATCAAAACAGCCGTGAATCAACGTGCCGCGCTGCATCGCGGATTCAACAGCAAGGCGCCGGAACACTGCCGTAACCGCGACCGAATCACCGCCGACCAGTTGTGTCGGGCTCGTTCCGGGAACACCGCGCAGGCTTCGCGGTTCAAGCGGTATGGTGACCAGTGATTCACTCTCGCCACGTTCCGATTCTGCACGTTTCGCCCCGGTTTGTTCCAGTTCGGCACCGGTCGGTCCGATGCCGTTCGCTTTGTTGTCAAAGTAGAACTGGCTCAGTCCGTACGGGTCGCCTTCTTCGTCATGAGTCGCCGCTGACGATTCAGCCTCGTACCAGACGGGATTGCCATGTTTATAGATCACGCCTTCCTTCCGTTCGAGTTCCAGAGAGGAGAGCAACAAGCCGCCGGCCGACTGGTGTTCGCGTTTTGCGCCATGGGTCAGCACAACATGTGTCGCGTGGACGGCGCGCGTCATCCCGACGTACAAAACGCACATCGATTCTCGAATTTCCCTCCGCCGATCATCTTTATATATATTCTGAAACGACACGGGAAGCAGATTGCGGTCGAGTTCGCCGGCATATCGCGACGCAATATTGATCGGGTCGGTCGGAGCCGGTCTGCCAACAACTACCGGAGGCGTGAATCCGGTCCAGCCGCTGCTGCTGTGTTTGACCGGCAGCACGACAACATCAAACTCAAGCCCTTTCGATTTATGAATACTCATTACACGTACCCGTGCCGAACTCTGGTCGCTGACTTTTACTTCGTCTTTGATAAATCGAACAAACTGACCCGGACGCGACGCCCATCTCGCCGCGTCGGACGGACTTGCATACGCGATCCGTACCAGATGCTGCAATCGCAACAGTTCGCGTTCGGTGCACTGGTATGTTAATCGGCGCGCCAGCGATTCGATCGTCGGCCCGTAGCCCTCCCCGACCAGTCGTTCGCGCAACCGGGCTGCACCTGTTGCTGCGGCCGCCCGATTGTCTGCCTGGTTCATGTCGTTTTCCGGCGTCAGCCCGAACAAACCGGCCAGCGGAGAATGCGAAACATGGAACCGCGCGATCCCGTCCCCCGGATGATCCGCCAGCTGCAATGCTGACAGAATAATATTGACCGCTGCCGAATCAGTCAGCGGATTTCCCCCCTCTTCGCTCGCGTCGATGCCGGCCTGTTGCAGCTTGAAAATAATCTGCGAGACAACATCGTTCGTTCTCGCGAGAACACCGATCGAATGATGGTCCGGAAGATCGCGATCGAGTTGTTGAATTCGTTTGACCGTCGCATCGAACATGTGATCATTTCGCGGCCAGTCGAGTGCGTCGCTACTGCGGGCATTTCTTTTCTGGCGGTCGCTGACTTCCGCCGCCATCTCGATCGTGACATAGCCCTCCAAATTCGTCTTTGCCGTTTCGTGCGGAAGAAAATACTCGCCCCAGCTGTGAACGGCTTCATCGACCGACGGCTTCTTACTTTGAAATCTTCCCAGATTCGAAAACACATCATTCACAACATCAATCACCTCCGGTGCACTCCGGTAGCTTATTAACAACGGTTCGGCCGGAACGAGATGGTTCAGTTCATCGTCGACCAGATCGAAGATTTCGGCCACGCCGCCGCGCCAACCGTAGATCGCCTGCTTCATGTCGCCGACACAAAAGAAGGAACGGAGCGGATCAGGCTCACGCGTAAGATTTTGCGCGAACGGACGGATCACACTCCATTGTGATGGCGACGTATCCTGGAACTCGTCCAGCAGCAGGTGCTGAATCTGATAATCCAGCCGGAATGCAAACTGGTTCGTGCTACAGTCCGAAACGAAATGCCGCAACCGGCCGACAACGTCGTCAAACCTGAGCATCCCGGTTTCGTTTTTTGAAGGCTCAAGAATCTCGCGGTATTTTTCAATCAGATCGTAAGTCGACAGGTTCTGCCAGATCAGCCGCGTTGTTACCTGTGCCCGGCAGTGATCGATCAGCCGCGTAAGAATCTGCACGATTGCCGGATCAAGTCCTGACTGGCCGTATTTCGGATTGCCGGCCAGCACATTTTGTATCAGGGTTTCACGTGCGACGTCGCCCCATGCTGCAACTCTGACCAGTTCGGTCAGCTTCAGCCAGGCTTTCGTTACGTTCTTTTGCCTGATTTTTTGCGACTCCATCTGCGGAATCATTGCGTTCAGCTCATCGTCAGGAATAAACGTGTTGCATTCCGGTAACCGGTTCCAGTCCTCGCGATCCGATTCGAGCACGACCCGGTAGACTTCGTTCACCGTCTGTGAAATCTGGCTCTCAATCGAACGTTGAACTTCACCTTTGGACATCAGGTGCAGCAAGCCTTCAACCGCATCGCCGCGCAGCACGCGCGATACCGCCTGGTCACGCAGCGCATCGAGCTGCTGTTCCTCGACGATCTCCCAGCCCGGGGGCAGCCCCAGCTCAAGCGAAAACGCCCGGGCAACACGGCTGAAGAAACTGTCGAGCGTACTGATCTCCAGCCGGTGCAGGTTATGCAGCAACTCGTGCAGCAACGACGCCGCCCGCGCCCGGTCGAACTTGAATTTGATCTGTTTAGACAACTCCGCCGCATCCTCGTCCCGCAGCGCTGCTGCGGAAAGCCGTTGAATGATCCGGTCGAGGATTTCGCCCGCACCTTTTTTTGTAAATGTTGTCGCCAGAATCGAATGGCACTCCGCGCCCGATGCGAGCAGCTTCAGATACCGGTTCGACAGCGCAAACGTTTTGCCCGTCCCCGCAGACGCACGGATCACCTGATTCGGAAACACTCCATCGAGTGCCATCGCAGCCGACTCTTCACTCGATTTGCGCGTGATCCGCGTCGGATACGCTTCCAGCTTGTCGTTGTCATCCGCAGCATGCGAATCCGGTTCTTCATTCGAGCCCGATTCATCGACCTGCGCAAACGGAGCCGGCGCTGCGACCAGGTCTTCGTCTGTTTCCAGCGATTCGGACAACCCGTCCAGGATGGCGCGGTTGGCGGCTTCCACGTCGGAGTCATCTCCCGGTTTTTCATTTGTGGAATGGTCGTCGCGAGCTGGATCTACCATGGCAACGCCGCCCTGGCTGGACCGGATCCCGGTTCAGCCGTCCATTGCTCGGCTACAAAGTCCTGACAGATCGCAGCAAGATCGGCGGAGAATTCGGGCGGCTTCCTGGTGGGGGGCCAGAACTCAGCCTTGCGAACTTCGCGGATTACGTCATACGCCATCGCGTCGGCTGACAAAACCATCTCTCCATTCATTTCAAATTCCGCAAACTCAATTTTCCCCAGTTGCTTTGGCAGCAGAATGTAACCGACGATCATGTTTGAGAAATCGGCACCCTCGACTTCCTTCACTTCTTTGATCAAATGCCGATACAACGGGAGTTGCAAGTCCTTCCAGCCGTGCTTTCTTGAATAGTGAACTTTGTCGGGAGTTTTTCCCGCGTCGGATGTTTTGTAATCCCAGACCGCAACCTGACCCGTGACTTCATGCTGATCGACGCGGTCGATTTTTCCACGAATGATATACGGCTCGCCGTCGACAATCAGTTCGTGTTCGTGCAGGTCTTCTGCGTGAACGATCCGCCAGCCCGCGCGGCGGTGATCAGCTTGTATTTCTGCAAACCGCTTTAGCCGTTGACGCAACTGTTCGACCTGAATCCGGACAGCCGGAAGCTGTGATTTTGAAAACTGAACGGCGGCAACTTCATCCAGACGCTTGTTCAGGAAGTCGCAAATCGTATCCGAATCGCTCGAATCTCGTGTCGAGCTGTCGGCAAACGACTCAAGCACATCATGCGCGAGCGAACCGAACGCGCCCCCGTCCATCTCCTTCAGATCGTCGCTGACCGTTTCCAGATTCAACACCTTGGACAGATAGAACCGGTACGGGCATTTGAGGAATTCCTTGAAACGCGTGACCGACAGTTTTTGCGGTCCGATTTCGCAATGAGGAATCGGGATCGGAAACTGCTGCGTCGGTCGCTCCTTTTTTTCCTCGTCCGTCATTTGAGTCAGCCAGAAGCCCGGGCGCGGTTTTCCTTCGTAGGTAAAGAACGCGCGGGCACGGCGCGCGGCGGATTCGTCATCGGTCGCAAACAGCAAACGGCTGGGCTTTTTCGGTTCACCTTTTTCGTCGCGACGTCCGGAAATCAGCAACAGGTTTTCGCGCACCGATGTAATGACTGTCAACGCGTACGCATCCCGCGCATAGCGGCGGTTGTTGTCGAGAATTTTCAGCTGCTCACACAATCCGTTAGGCAGAAACTGATGTCCGACCTCCGACGTTGGCACGTGTTCGTCGTTCATGCCGGTAACGCACATCACCGGCGCGTCGTCGAGAGCCAGATCCAGCCAGCCCGCCAGTTCGACTGCATCCGGTTCAGCAGGCGGTACGACCCGGTTTTCCGCAGCGGCCTCCAGCGCCCAATCGAGCGCCTGAATCGAGCCCGTTGTCGTAGCGAAATTCTCCGGCACCTGTTTCTGGCCGGCCAGTGATCCGTACAGCACATCGCACGCGCGCAGAATCTGTTGGTCCTGCGGATTTCGTTTGTCCAGCACCCGGTCGCCGTAAACTTCCACCAGCACATTCGTCCACGTCACCGTCCATTCCGCAAGCGGACGCTCGTCTCCGATCAGCGGCAGCAGTAACCCGGAAATGAATCCGTGAATCCGGTTTAACATTTCTGCTGCCACCGCACGTCGCGCTGCGTGCCGTACTCCGTCCTTATCCCCGTTCGGAAAACCATCCGCAATCTGTTTCGGATCGCCGAACGCCATTTTCTGTCCGAGCCGGATTTGTGCGGGCAGGTTCCGGTTTTGAAATTCGTCCAGCAGCGCCAGCCACGTATTTCCGCCAACTCGTTCTTCAATCCATTGAAACAGATCCGGGTGCCTCACCAGCGCCGCCAGCGACTCGTAGTCCTGAGCCCGCAAATATTCCCGACAAGCGATCATCAGCCGGACCGGAGAAGTTTCGGACAAAGAACGGCCGGCAAGACTCCGGTGCGGCGCGCCGATCGAATTCAAACTCCGCTCGATTTGTGGAATCACTGCCGGATCGGGAACACCGACCGTCATTTGGTCTGCCACGTATTGCGCGCCTTGTTGACCCAGATACCGTGCGACCGCTTCGGCTTGATCGTCCGGCTGATCCACGATCTTGATTTGCGAGTCGTCGATCACAATGTCCGTTTCGAGCCACTTGTCGGTAATGATACTTCCGAACGGGTCAAACCGGTCAGCCATCGCCTGCGGCGCAGCGACCAGAACGTAAACCTGATTGCGAACCTGTTTGAGCATTTCCGTGGTCGAGCGATTCAGGTCCGCAACTCCGACCAGGATCACCGCTTTCGACGTCCGGCACATCGGATTGCCACGATCCGCACTCCGCGCCGCTACTGAACGCGCGGCTTGACGATCCCAGAGATCCGCTTCGGTCAGCAGCGCGTAGTACCGATTCTGAATCTCTCTTAACGCTTCCCAGCGGGCTTTTTCCTCGGCCAGAAAACCCTGGATCGAATCGATCTCGCGGGCGACGCTGCGAAAACTCCAGATGTCGTTGGCCAGCCTTTGATGCAATTTCGACAACAGCGCGGCCAGTGGCTGCCAGTCGCGCAGAGATTCCACTTCGGTCCGTCCGGTCAGGCTTTTCAGTTCGTCTACGGTGCTCGCCTCCAGCGCACGCGACCAGGCAATCTGTTGCGCCAGATCGGTCGCCAGAAGTTTTTCAGCCGTATAGAGTTTCTCGGGCAGATTGCCAACGGTCACAATTTCCGGCGGCGTCAGCGAAAGCCCCTGTTCGGTTGCGAGTTGTACAAGCAACTGCAGGATACGTTGTTTTGCCCGCGACGTCGGAACCACAATCAGCCGGTCTCGCAAATCCAGCGCACGTAGATCGGAATTGCTTTCGCGAGAGCTGCAATCGAATTCGATCAACCACTGAACCGCGCTGATCAGTGGCGGTCGATCAAGTCCCAGGAAAACCCGGCGATCATCTCCGGAGTTGAGTTGTGTTTTCAGTTCCGTATTCAATGCTTTCTACCCGTTTTTGATGTCTTTCCCTGAACCGGCATCAAACCGTATTCGACACATTCGCAGAGGAAACGAAAAGTCCCCGCAGCTCGATTGGAGACCGCATGAGTGACAAGCCAGGTCCATGCTCAGACGGAAACGATGGTGCCTCGGGAGGGCGAAGCTCCTGTTGAGCCTGGAGAGCTTGCTCGACACGTAATCGCGAGTGGCGGAGGATCGGGACGTGAATCGGGACAGAGGATCGTTACTTCCGCTCTGTCACTGATTCGCCGTTCTACGGCAATATACAGACAGAAACCGATAGCAAAGGGATTTCGGCCGTTTGTCTGTTCTTGATCCTCGAGATCTTTTGTTGATTCGGTCGTAGAAATTATCAGTTTCTTTTCGACGGATTCGTGGCGTTCGGAAGGATGCCCGTTCCCCAACGTTTTCCGGATAAACCCGGCCCTGAGAAGCGTCGATTTCGAGATTTCGAATCACAAGCAGTCAACCCGGGCACCGGGGAAGGAAATCGCGTTTTGCCGGGGAAGGGAATTCGATCTCGTGCGCCTAGGTCGTTACGCGCGAAAGCGTTCGGGTAAAACGCAATGCGAATTTGCTCTAACGGAAAAAGCCCAAACTAATTTTCCAGGTTCATTTTTCCTGATGGACCAGACGTGTCCGGGCGCCCGGGAAAATACTTGCGCCGGGGAAAATAAATTTGCAATGCAAATTGCAGCCGGTATCTTCACAACCATCGTTGAGACCTGATAACACCCGGAGAGCGTGATGAGACAACACGAACAAACAACACTTGCCAATTCCAACCAAATCTCGATTTCAAACAGTAGTCCCGGGATGTTTTTCGAATTTGACCACCGGCGCGTGCTCGATTCGGGTTGCCCGGGCCTGTTCGCGATGGTTAATTCGAGAAGAACTCATTGAGTCCATTCTCGAACTCTCCTGACCAACTGCCAGTCCGGAAATAAGAAAGCCCAACACTAACGCAGCTAACATTGATATCAAAACGCGCATCGTAAATCCGGGGCTATCACGGGAAGTTACCTGCCGGGTTCAATTCCGGAACCATTTCCGGCGAAACCTGAAGCTATGAATAACTAATCGTTTCGGAATCATCCCCGGTTCCACGAAAATAAGAGTTTCCGTTTCAAGTAACGTATGAAGTGCAACGGGCACTTCCGATTTACGTTTACCAGCCGTCACAGGTTGCCGGTCGTGCGACCGAACCGGCTACCCAAGCGTCACCGAACCGGCTACCCAAGCGTCACCGAACCGGCTACCCAAGCGTCACCGAACCGGCTACCCAAGCGTCATAGCTTAGCGCGCAACGCCACAGGGATCGCTGGCAGTTTTGTAGACATGCACTACAGGCAGGGGAACGAGCCTAAGCGGAGTGAGCGCGCGACGATGAACAGCTAGCGCCGGATGAAAGCCGGAAGTTGGGGTTCAATGATAATTGCCGATTGACAATTTACCGTTGGCTATTCTGACGAACGCCGCCAGCCGTCTTGAGCAATTAGCTCTCGTCCATGACTTCTTTTTCGCGAGACTTTGCGGTCGCAGTCGCCTGGTCCTCGAACTTATTGGTCAGCTCCTGGACCTTCTCTTTGGCGTGATCACGATCGTCTTCGGTCATCACGTTGTCCTTTTGTTCCTGATCAGCAGTTTTGTTGCCGTCACGGCGGACATTGCGAATTGAGATTTTGGCTTCTTCAGTCAATTCCTTGATTCGCGAAACCATTTTCTTACGAACGTCGGTGGACAAAGGTGGAATGTTGATTCGAACCACGCGCCCGTCGTTTTGCGGGTTAAAACCGAGGTCGCTGGCCACGATCGCTTTTTCGATTTCCTTAATCACGGTCGGATCGTACGGGCGAATCACAATCTGGGCCGGCTCGGGAGCACCAACGGAGGCAATCTGCTTGATCGGAGTCGGAGAACCGTAAACATCAACGCGCAATGAATCAACGAGCCCCGGATTGGCGCGGCCAGTGCGAATTCCGCTGAGCGACTTCTTCAGTATCTCAATCGCTTTTTCCATGCGATCTTCGCAGTCTTTAAGAATCTCTTTGATGGGCATTGTTATCCTTTTTACTTCTTTCCGTCGCCTTGGTTCGTGTGATCCGCGAACATCTGCGGTCGGTACCCGCGAATTTTAGAGCATTCGCTCAAAAAGAGTAGGACGGGTTGGTTACGAAAGTTTTGGATACCGGGATACGCTTCCAGCTTGTCGCGAATTCCTCTCTTCACCGCCGTCCAAATTTTCTGACCGAGGCAGTCCGGAAATACTAATCCAGATCGACCAGCTCAATCAGGTACAGTCGCATTGCAGTTGATGCTTGCTCAGACTCGATGATTGCCAAGTTTCCCTCAAAACTCGCTGGTACAAAAGTCAGCCTTTTTAAGTTCAATGATTCCTGGAATTAGCCTCGTCAGATCATGCTCGGGCTGATTCGCCAGTTCATGATATCGCACGGTTTGATAGACTTCATCGGTCCTGAGTCCAACGATTTTTTTGAGTGCGACTTTCGCTTTGTTGTTCATGCCTCGACATTTCCGCCTGAGATCTCACCTTTCGCCTGAACCAGTTGAGAAACAAATCACTTTGCCGTCGCAAGGTGCCGGCCATTCACACACTATTTGACTTGACTTTTCGGCTCGGCCGTGCGACTCTGAAATTAACACTTTGGAGTTTTCAAAATGACCATCGACATTCCAAGCGATTACGAGGATATCCTCCGACAAGCGGTTGCCAGTGGGGCATACGCGAAACCTGAGGATGCGCTAAGACATGCGCTGGAGCTATTTGCTGCCGAGCAATCGAAGGCACCTGTCGCAAAGAAGCTGGATCGTTGGAATGAGCGAAACGCGGCAGCAATCCAGCAAAGCGAACAGGGCCTGTCAAAGCCTCTTGATCCGCAGGCCGTTGTCGATCGCCTTCAGGCCCGTCTTGCTGACAACGAAACTCGTCATTGATGCAAGACATTATCTGGACGCCTATCGCCGAGTCAGATCTCGACGACATTCTTTTTTACATCGCCTTTGAAGACAAACGGCCCGATACCGCGATACAGGTCTTCAACGATATTCGTGATGCGATAAAAGAACGAGTCAACAAACAAATTCAAGGACACACGCATCCCGTTGCACCCGAAGGATGGCTCTATTTCAAATTCAAGAGATGGCTTGTCTTCTACCAGCCAATCGCCGCAGGCATTGAAGTCATGCGGGTCGTCGATGGTGCCAGGGACCTTCCCAAAACTCTCTAACCGTTAATAGAGTGAAAGAATTCGGACGGCTGCGCCGATTTGTTATTGTGGGGCCTCCAGAATCAGCAAAACAAAGCACTGTATTGATTCAGGGATAGAGTTTGCAGAGCATTGGTCCGTGCGTTCCTTATCCCTTCACAGATGGCCCCAATTCGCGGGCGAGGGCCATACGGATGAAGGGAACGAAGCACTACCTAAATCAACCGACCTTGATTTGGCGGTTGTTCCGCAACTTTGGTTACATGTCGCCTGTCCGGCTCTGAGTGCTTCGCACGATGGTAAGCGTTCACGGGTCGTAGAACTGAACTTCCCTTGATTGCTTGAATTTGGGACTGTTGCTTGATGAGCAAGGCCCCGAAATCTGGACGACTTGAACTTCCGCCCGAAGCGGAACCAGCGCGTGACTTCATTGAGGCCATGTTTGCGAAGTTTACCAAGGAGATTGCTGAGCTCAAAGCAGAAGTGGCAGATCTTAAGAATCAAGTCGCCGCCAAAAAGACAACCTCTCGTAACTCATCGAAGCCGCCTGGCAGCGAACATCCGCATGCCAAACCGGCTGGCCGTAAACCTGGTGGCAAAAAGAAAAAACAGGGCGGACAGAAAGGTCACAAGCGAACGATCCGCGAACCGATCCCAACCGAACAGTGCGATCATGTCGTGCGCTGCAACCCGGATTCGTGCCGTGGTTGCGGCGGCGAACTCAAGCCGTCTACGCTCGATGCGATTCGGCACCAGGTCTGGGAACTGCCACCGATCAAACCCGTCGTTACCGAATATCAGCTTCATCGTGGCCACTGCTCACGATGCGGCGTCACAACTTGTGGTGAGCTTCCAGCGGGCGTGCCCGGCGGTCAGTGCGGTCCGCGACTGGCCGCGTTCACCGGCCTGTTGATGGGGCACTTTCGGCAGAGCAAACGACGCGCCGCGATGTTTCCCGGTGACCTTTTGAATATTCCCTGCTGTCCGGCGTGGACGGTAAAGATTCAGAATCTTGTCAGCCAGGCGATCGAAGCACCGTATCAGGAATTGCGAGACGAACTGGAATCCCAAAAGCAGCTCTTCGTTGACGAGTCTCCGACCAAAGAGAAACGTGAAAAGGCCTGGCTGTGGGTTGCTGTTGCTTCCATGTTTACGGTCTTCGGCATCTTTGCCAATCGCAAACGCGAGTCGCTCAAGGCATTCATCGGCAACTATCAGGGAGTCATCCTCAACTGCGACCGGGCGAAGATGTACTACGATGGCAAACGGTTGCAGTGGTGCTGGGCTCGTTTGAAACGCGACATCCAGAAATTGATCGATTCGCCGGACCGGCAGGTCAAACGGCTTGGTGACGACTTGATCCGCGAGCAAAAACTGTTGTTCCAACACTGGCGGCGCTATCGCAACGGCGAAATCAAATGGTCGACGTTTCAAAGAGAGGTTCGACCGATCCGAAAATCGTTCGAGGCCTTGCTGCTGCGCGGTGTTTTCAGTGGCAACGAAAATCTGGTTGGCATTTGTGTTGAGTTGCATACCCGGCGCAAGCATCTGTGGACGTTCACTCGTGTCCAGGGCATTGAGCCAACCAACAATCCGGCAGAGCGTGCGCTTCGGCCTGCGGTGATCTATCGCAAGTTGAGCTTTGGAACTCAGAGTGCTGCCGGGAGTCGATATCTGGAGCGGATTCTGACCGTTTCGGAGACTTGTCGGCAGCAAAGTCGCAACGCCTATCAGTTCCTTATCGAAGCGATGGAAGCAAGTTTCAATTCTCAGGAACCGCCTTCGCTCCTGACAAAAAATGATCAAAGGCAACCGGAAACTGCCGCGATCTAAAAAACGACCCGTGAACGGTTACCGTTGGTACTTGCTTCGCGTCTTTATCAAAGATCAACCAAGATCAAAGCTAAAGACTTTTATTCTTTAGCTGCTATTAGCCGCTGACTGCGCACTGTTGGCGGCTTCTTCTCGTGGTACAATGTTGTTCATGAAAAAGGCGGCTAAAGAAAAAATGTTTCTACTCGTGTTGATCGCGTCAGCGTTCTTCATCTGCGCGCCTCATGTTGCTTCAGCAAACACGTTTGAAATCTCAAAACCCCGCGCCGAGATTTTTTTAACTGATGGTCAGAATCGCGTTAGCGAGTCGCTGTTTTACTCTGTAAAACGCGACAGAAATCACGACTCACTTGGGGAAGTTGCGTTAGAGTCCTGTGTAGCCCCAAAGAGCGTAGGCAAGGCTTTTACAGTCGATCCTCGTGTTGTTGGACAACTATCTGACTCAAGGCTTGGTTCGCTTGCTGGGAAAATAACACCTCAGCGGCTTCACGAGTTGGTTAACAACAAAGCCGCAAGGCGATTCTTCGATACCCGTACCGGCAACATCAATGTCATCCAAGAAATTGAAGGGAAGCTTGTACGCGTTACCGTTGCGGGTGACAAATTCAAAATAATCTCAGTTGGCCCGATTCGAGAGCGGAACATCCTCAATCTTATCAAGAATGGAGGATTCGTCCCGCAATGAATGAGAATGACAATGAATACAGCTTTGGCGAAACCGATCAACTTGCCAAGCGAGAAAAAGAATTGAACGAGTTCTTGGAGCGAATGTTTGATGAAGAAGATCGCCCCTACTTCGTTTCAGACGAAGCTTGCCTGTATGACATTCATGCAGGCGATGACAATGAGCTAAGCCAGCGTTGTGAAAAGTGGTATGGTCGGAAGCTGGTTGAGACAGACTTTCGGAAGCCGGTTTGGCAATTACTGGACTCTCTTTATTCGTCGTCAACTGAACCACCGCCCGCATAGCGACGCAGCCGAAGGGAAACCGGTATCCATGCGGGCGGAACTTCTCGTGTTGATGTTCCAACACAACCGCCGCGCGAAACGCGTTGCCGAAAGAGTGATCTCAACTCGCGGCGGAATCGGGAAGACGTTCCAACGGCGCTTCCGGTGTGAAGCACGAAAACGCGCGGCCCTTGCGAGAGATTCCGGTAGAGGGCCAGTTGGCGATAGCCAACGGCGGCGTGCATGGAGGCCGCCGCATGACTCCCGCCGGTGGCATGGACGCCACCTGAGGAGCGCAGGCATGGATGTCGTAGCGACGAAGGTCAAGCGTGAGTGCGGCCGCAAGCAAAACCATTCAAAGGCAGCTAAAGAAAAAATCTTCCAACCGTGAAAACGTGGCCGCGCAGACCGGCGGTCAGCGGAGCCGCGCATCGAGCCGACAGGATGGCGGCGAAGATAGCGTTCGATCGCGGAGCGTGCGAGATATCTGAGGTTTCGTCAAGCGGTTTTTGGTAAAAACTTTGGGTCGAGAAAAGGTATGATTTTGGGTTTTTTTTTGGTCATCGACTGCATGTATTTCTCGGGACAGTAGGCGGTTCTGGTCTTCCAAACGCGGAACAGAATTCGAATCCAACGATGTGCTAATTTCCTCAATATTGCGTGATGCTTCATTCCTCTGGCCCGTTGCATCTGATAATAAGCCTTACTCCATGGGCACCACACCCGCGCGTGATTGGCGAACTCATGAAAGGTCTGTCGGAGAAATTTACTGCATGCACGGCGTTGCACCACAACGCGTGATTTGCCACTCTGCTTCGTTACCGGGGCGATACCGGACAAGGCAGCGATCTCTTCAGCGTCGTCATATTTTGAACGATTTGAACCGAAAGCAGTCAGCACCCGTGGTGCCAATGCGGCCCCGGCTCCAGGCAAAGACGCGAACAATTTCGAGTCCTCATGCGTCTTCATGGCGGACTTGATCGCTTCGTCAAATTGCTCAATCGCTTTGCCGTATTCCAACCAAACCTGGCACTGAGCCCTAAACGCAATTGCCATAGCACTGTGAATCGCAGCATCACTGGTCAGGAGTTTGCTTTCACGATTCTGCTTGATCAGCGATTCAACCTGTGGCTCGTTGCCAATGGCTGCAGCGCGGAGCACCTTGCTCAAGGTAGCCGGATTGGCGCGTTTGGCCTGCCGGGGATCTGGCCAGCGTTTGAGCAGAGCGACCATCGCGTTGAACGAAACTTTCAGCTCCAACATCAACGGAAAACTTGCTTTTAGCTGGCTTTTCAGGCGCACCCTGCATTTGGCACGTTGATCGACGAGCTTTCGGCGGTTGCGGCATAATTGGCCCAGCAGACGCGTTGATTCGTCGTCCAACGCAAAGGGCTGAAGAACCGATTGTCGTTCGCGCAGCATCCGGGCCAGTAGACGTGCGTCGTTTTTATCATCTTTGGTGCCGGCATTTTGGTAGCTCTCACGATAGCGTGCGAACTGCTTGGGGTTAATCGGATACAGGATCACGTTTTGCTGCATCATGAGTGCGTGAAAGATCCCGTTACTGCTTTTTTCAATTATAATCGCGATTGGTTTACCTTGGGATTGCTCCATTTTCCGGGCCAACCAGGTTTCGATTCCCCTGACACTTTGTTCGAAGGTCTCATGTTGCCCTTGGCCGTTTGAGTCAATGACATAGGCATCATGTTTTTGGTCAGCCCAGTCAATGCCGATCCACAGTCCGACTTCTGTTTGTGATTTGTTTTTCATGGAGACACTCTGTAAAATGAGTTTGGATTTGAAGAAGTAAGCCAGCCCTTCAATGGCAGCGGAAACCTTATCGCGAAGCTTGGACAGCAATATCTGAGTGATCCGTCAGATCGAAGGAGCAGCAGAGCGTTCGGAGTTCTCACTAAGACGTCAAGCGTCAAGGAACGAAACCATCAGGGACTCGATAGCCGGTTGATCATTCCGCTGGAAACTCCACCCGACATCTCCGCACCGATCGAAACCACCGATCGAAACCACCGATCGAAACCACCGATCGGCTCGGCGGAATTCTAAGATCCTATCGACGCGCCGCCTGAAAACCGCGTCGATCAACCGCACAAAACACGACGCTGTCCCCGTTCGATGCTGCGCACCCGAACCGCACCGGGAGGAATCCGGTTCAAATTCAGGGAAGAATCAGCAATGCCCAGCCAACTTCGGCCGAAATTCGGACGCCAGACCAACACTTCGCACCAGATTTTAACACCGAAAACCTTCGGCTGACTTTTTTGACCCTACGAGGTAAAACGACCAACCGAAACTACGGCTGATCTTCTCAAGCGTGTATCAGATGCCGCGCGTGACGAAGATGAAGACATTTTGTTCGGCTCGGATAGAGAAAGAACCTGGCTGTTTGGAGATCACTTGCGCCGCAAAGGCTCAATACACTCTGACGTATGGACTGGAACGGCGGCTCAACTCGCGGCGGCTGAAGCGATTGCGATCTATCCCGTTACTGGCTGGTGGAAGGAACGGCATCACTTGGGGCGCTGGAACCGACAAGCTCGCTATTCACTGATCGTCACACTTGAAACTGACGCCGAAGACATTGACTTGTACACACCAATTGCAAACCAAATCGCGATTGAAACGTAGGTTCTTGATGCCCAAACCAACAGGCTTCAAGGGTTCGGACTACCAAGATCATCGAGGGAGAGCAAATCGACTGCTGCTCTAACTCGACAGTATCGCCAGTATCGCCAGTCAACTCGCCGTGTGCCCGCTGACCAATCAAGCTTAAAGAAACGTCGAAGCGCGTTAGCGATCTGTCAAACAGGCGTTGGCCATTGAGAAAAGCCGGAATAGCGTCCGGGTGCCGATCCGGGTGCCGATGGGTTTGCGATCGAATCCAGCGCAAATAAAAACCCCGCGAAACGCGAGGTTTATAAGTGAGGGCGCAGGGGCTCGAACCCTGGACCTACGGATTAAAAGTCCGTTGCTCTACCAACTGAGCTACGCCCTCGGTTCAATCGGTGAACCTTCTGCACCGTTGAACCGGCTCCTGAAAAACATGAGCGTTTTTCGATTGCTATGTTCACGCGATTCGCAGTTGTTCCGTGATTGAAGAGCAGATTTTTAACAATTTCCTGTCTTCCCACAACCCCCGATCCGGAACACGGCAACGACCATTCTCCTGCCCCGGTTCCGTTCGGGACCATTGGGCTGATTGCAGGCCTGAAAAACAAATACCCTTCCCGGGTTTGTCTGCGATAATTAACTTCGATATCCACGAAACACTCGATAGACCGTTCCAGATCATGACCATCATGAAACTCCTCGTTTTGCCGCTTATTATTGCCGGGCCGGCACTGCTTTCGAATTTCGAATACTCGTTCGCCCGATCGGACGATTCGCCCGGTCGTTTCAATTCCGCTCACCAGGAAGACGATCTCGAATCGCGAATGGGCAACTACGATTTCGTTCGATGCCGACTCGGAAAAAATTGGAGAGCAGCTCGATATTCTTAAACACGCTTTGTTTTACGGACCGGACAATTCCAATGCAATAAAACTGGTTGCGCGAATCGCCACTGGCGAAACCGAATTCGCTGAAGAAGCTAGACAGCTTTACGATCCGGAAACCGATCGCGACCACGTACCAATTATCGGATCCGGACTCCGGCGTGATCAAAGCGGTCATCAATGTGACCAGCCTGGACGACCATGATCAAATCAGCAATTACCGTCAGCCTTGTCGAACAAGCTCGCGGAGGCCCATTCGTCTACTGGAATGGACTGGCAGATGCATTTTCCAAAGCGAAACAATTCGGCTATGACACCGTAGAGATTTTTGCCCCCGATTCTCATTCCGTCGATCGCGCAGAACTCAGCCAGCTCATCAAAACTTCCGGACTCAATGTTGCGGCTGTCGGCACCGGAGCAGGGATGGTGATCAGTGGACTAAGCCTGACCGATCCTGATCCGAAACAACGTCTGAAGGCGCGGGAATTCATCACCGGCAGGATCGAGTTCGGCGCCGAGTTTGATGCGCCGGCAATCATTGGTTCAATGCAGGGACGACATGGCTTGCCGATTGACAAGGCGACAGCGATCGAGGCGTTCGCGCTGCCTGACTCGGACTCGGCGGCTGCGAAATCCATCGATTCGTTTAGGAAGTACTTTCCGTAGAGTGGAGTTTACTTCTGCTTCACAGTTGAGCTCGGGCAACTGTTTCGTCTGAAGAGCCGTCAAGAAGCAATGGAAAAACAATCACGAATGGACACAGATGAACACGAATATTTTGTCAGTATGAGAATTGTCTGCATCCGTGTTCATTCGTGGTAAAAAACGTTTCCTGGTGGCGTGGGACATACACGCCGACTCCATGCTACATTTCCAGCGCGCCATCTGCTAAAATCCGCACAATTAATTTCAAAAGCAATGTTCAACTCACTCGAACTCAATGAAAAAACCTCTCAATATCGGAATGATCGGCTATGGCTTTATGGGCGCGCTCACACGAACGCCTACAAGCGGGTCAACGATTTTTTCGATCTTGAACATCGCCCGATTTTGAAGACTGTCTGTGCAAGGAACCGTGACAATGCGCAAGCGTTTGCCGATCAGTGGGGCTACGAATCAGTCGAAACCGACTGGCGGGCACTGGTTGCACGTGACGACGTCGATGCAGTGGACATCTGCGTTCCGAACAACTTGCACAAAGAGATTTCAATCGCCGCGGCCGAAGCCGGAAAAATGATCCTCTGTGAAAAACCGATCGCAATGAACGCGGAAGAAGGCGAGGCGATGTGCAAAGCGGTCGAAACTACAGGCGTCGCGAACATCGTCTGGTACAACTATCGCCGCATTCCTGCGGTCACTCTGGCAAAGCAGATAATTGGCAGCGGCAACCTCGGGCGAATTTATCATTACCGCGCAAACTTCCTTCAGGACTGGACGATCGCCGAAGACGTTCCGCAAGGAGGAGCAGGACTCCGGCGACTGGACGCTGCAGCGGCCGGAAGTGGCGTAACCGGCGACCTACTCGCGCATTGCATCGACACAGCGGTCTGGTTAAACGGATCGATCGCCGATGTCTCGGCCATGACCGAGACGTTTGTCAAAGAGCGCGTTCATAGTGAAACCGGAAAAACAGAGCCTGTTACTATCGACGACGCGTGCGCCTTCCTTTGCCGGTTCGACAATGGTTCACTCGGCATGTTCGAGTCGACCCGGTATGCCTGCGGGCACAAAGCACTGTACACGTTTGAGATCAACGGACAGGATGCGTCGATCAAGTGGGATCTGCACGACCTGCATCGCCTTGAGTATTTCGATCATCGGATCGAAGGCGCGATGCGCGGCTGGCGCAGTATCCACGTAACCGACAGCGATCATCCATACATGGGAAACTGGTGGGTCCCGGGTTTGAACGTCGGCTACGAGCACTCGTTCGTCCATCAGGTCGCAGATTTTCTGAAGGGCCTGGAAACAGGAGAGCCTGCAGGTCCGACTTTCCGCGACGCACTGGAAACTCAGAAAATCTGCGACGCTGTCCTGAAAAGCGCTGAGAGCAAGAGCTGGCAGGACGTTTAGACCTGTTTTACACCCGATGCATCCACTGAAAAACGAGAACATGATTAACAAAACAACCGCAACGACCTGCTTCGCTCTCATCAGCCTGATCTTTGCCGCAAACGCTTCGGCTCAGTCGCTCGTTTATCACGACAGCGCAATGACCGATTCGATCGGGCATGGACAACATATCGTCTTTCTCGCGGGCGATCACGAATACAGGGGCGAGGAATCACTTCCTGCGCTTGCGCGGATTCTGGCACGGCATCACGGATTCAAATGCACGGTTCTGTTTGACGTTGATGAGACGACCGGATTCATCAAACCCGGACATAGCAACATGCCCGGCCTCGAAGCGCTCGAGTCAGCGGATTTGATGGTGATGTTTCTGCGGTTTCAAAATCTTCCCGATGATCAGATGCAACACATTGCGGACTACGTTGATCGAGGCGGTCCGATCGTCGGCATGCGCACGTCAACTCATGCGTTTAAGATTCCTGCTTACAGAAATTTTCACAGCTACGATTTTCAGTACGGCGGTGATGAGTTCAAACTCGGCTTCGGACGTCAGATTCTTGGAGAGACGTGGGCCGGGCACTATGGCACGAATCACGTAATGAGCACGCGGCTCGATCTGGTTGAGGCTGTAGCGGAACATCCGATTCTTCGCGGCATCACAAATCCATGGGTGCAGGCAGGCGGCTACTGGGCCGATCCAATCGAGGGGGTCACGGTTCTGGCCAACGCGCAACCGTTGACCGGAATGACCAAAGACTCGCCGCCGGCAGACGACAAGGATCCCTGCCCGGGTTGCTGGACGCGCGAGTACACGGGCAACAGCGGAACGACCGGACGCGTCTTCACGACAACCTACGGTGCCTCCGAAGACATTCTCGATGATGATTACCGCAGGATGACCATCAACGCGATTCTCTGGTCCGCCGGAATGGAGGATCAAATCGCGCCGGACCTGAATATTGAATTTGTCGGTCCCTATAACCCCGTCACGTTCGGATTCGAAACGTATCGCCGCAATGTCAAGCCGCTCGATCTTGCCGCTTGGGATTCGCCGATCATGCCCGACACTCCGACGACGGATCAACCAGTCGAACCGGAAGGCCCGGACGTCGAAGAGCAACCGCTGTCACCATTGGAGCTGGAAACAGATGATCACATTTGTCTGGTTGGTAACGCATTGGGCGAGCGGATGCAGCATCACAACTGGTTCGAGACTTTGCTCCACGCAAACAACCCCGAACTTCAGTTGACCGTTCGCAACCTGTGTTTCCCGGGTGACGAGCCGGACTTGCGGCTCCGGTCGAAAAATTTTGGCTCGCCCGATTCGCATCTCACGCATAGCAAGGCCAGTGTCGTGTTGTTCTACTTCGGATTCAACGAGTCGTTTGCCGGAGAATCCGGGCTTGAGCGATTCGAAACGGACTTGCGGAAACTGATCGCTCACACCCGGTCTCAAGACTACAACGGCGACGGCAATGCTCCGCGAATTGTTCTCGTTTCTCCGATCGCATTTGAAAGCACAGGAGATGTCGATCTTCCGGACGGCGAAGAGCACAACGCGCAAATGAAACTCTACGCTGAAAAAATGAAGGAAATCGCAGATGATACGAAAATCGGCTACGCGAATCTGTTTGACCCGACACTCGCCCTCTATGCCGAACGAGAGGATCAGCTGACGCTCAACGGCGCTCATCTTTCGAGCAGCGGATACAAAGAGCTTGCGCCGATCCTGTACGAACAACTGCTCGGCGCACCGGCAGAAACCAGCTTCGATCTCAGCATCAAATCGGCGATCGACGATAAGAACTTTCACTGGTGGCATCGTTACCGTGCGGTCAACGGCTTTTCAATTTATGGCGATCGCGGTAAAGCCGGGCGCGACGGTTCGAACACGTACAACAATGAAGACGTCATGGAACGCGAACGTGCGATCCTTGACCGGATGACTGCCAATCGCGATCAACGAATTTGGAAAATCGCGGCTGCGGAACCGGTTCCTGACACGATCGACGACAGCAATACGCTCGACTTTATCGAGCCGGCCACCAACGTCGGGATGCCCGACGATCCGAATATCAAACACGGCAAACTCGGCACGCTCGAATACCTGAGCGCTGAAGAACAACAGAAATTGTTCAAGCTCGCTCCGGGGTACGAGATCAATCTTGTCGCATCGGAAGAGCAGTTTCCGGAACTGGCAAACCCGGTGAACATCAACTTTGATAACGAAGGCCGTTTGTGGGTTGCGACGATGGAGTCTTATCCGCACTGGAAACCCAAGTCAAAGATGAACGACAAGATTCTAATCTTCGAGGACAATGACAATGACGGTCGCTCAGATGAATGCATCGTATTTGCCGACAGCCTTCATCAGCCGACGGGTTTTGAAATTGGCAACGGTGGTGCCTATGTCGCTCAGCAGCCGGACATTCTGTTTCTCAGTGATGATGACGGGGATGACAAAGCTGATACGCGAAGGCGGCAACTGGTCGGATTCGGTTCAGCCGACTCGCATCATGGAATTGCCGGATTCACGTGGGGCCCGGGCGGCAACCTGTATTTTCAGGAAGGGACGTTCAAATTCTCCCAGGTAGAAAGTCCGTATGGACTGACTCGAATGCGCGAAGCGGGAATCTGGGTTTACAATCCCCGGTCTCAACGATTCGGTTCATTCGTGTCGTTTACTTTCTCCAATCCGTGGGGGCACATTTTTGACCGCTGGGGCCAGAGTTTTGTCGGTGACGCTTCAGGAGGAAACTGCTATTGGTCGACGCCGATTTCCGGGCACATTGAATATCCGCTCAAACATCCGGGCGGTTCCCATGACGGACGGATTCAAAAGTATGTCGGCAAAGACAAGGGTTACAAATTTCCAACGTTTTACAAACAGCGGACCCGACCGCTGGCCGGCTGCGAGATTGTTTCCAGCAGGCACTTTCCCGATGACGCGCAGGGCAACTGGCTGGTCACGAACTGTATCACCGAACGCTCGGTCCTGAATCACAAAATTGAAGAGAAGGACTCCGGGTTTCTGGGCACGGAGGTTCCGGCCATCGTTTCCTGCGACGATGGCAATTTCCGACCGGTCGATGTCGAGTTCGCTCCGGATGGTTCGCTATATATTGTTGACTGGCACAACGCGTTGATTGGACACCTGCAGCACAATCTGCGCGATCCGGGTCGCGACCATTCACACGGGCGAATCTGGCGAATCACACACAAGGACCGGCCGCTGCTGACCCCGCCGAAAATTGCCGGGGCACCCGTTGCAGATTTACTGGAGTTGCTCAAGGAGCCGGAAGACCGGACGCGTTACCGGGTGCGTCGTGAACTGGGCGCACGGAAGAAGAATGAAGTAGTCGAGGATCTAAAAACCTGGATCGCATCACTCGACGAATCTGATCCGGAAATCGAACACCATCTGCTCGAAGGACTCTGGGTGTACCAAACGCAGAATGTTGTCGAGCCGGAGTTGCTGGCGAAATTGCTCAAAGCAAACGACCATCGTGCCCGCGCGGCGGCAACGCGTGTTCTTTCGTTCTGGCTGGACCGTGTCGATTCACCGGTCGAGTTGCTTAAACAGAGGATCGCCGACGGGCACCCGCGCGTCCGCCTCGAAGCGCTTCGTGCACTTAGTTTTATGGAAGGCGACGCGGCAATGGAAGCTGGGCTGGAGGTGCTCGAACACGAAATGGACTACTACCTGCATTACACGCTCGACGAAACGATGCGGGCGCTGGAGAACTAGATGTTGCGACAGCTCGCTACCCTGAATTCGGTTTTGTATTGCGCCATTGCGGCGATTTGCTTCACGTCCGGACCGCAAACCGCTGTGTTTGGTCAGGAATTCATCGCCACCGCCGCTGAAGATCATGCGCATTCGGCGATGCCGGAATTCGCACCTGACTGGTCTTTAACAGATTCAGCAAGTGAAACAGTGTCGGCCAGCCAGTATCGCGGCAAGCCGCACGTAATCATTTTCTATCTAGGCGGCGATTGTTTGCATTGTGTTGAACAGCTGATTGCATTCGCGCCTCATGTCGAGCACTTCAACGAAGCCGGAATCGATGTACTCGCGGTCAGCGCGGAAAACATTGATTCATTCCGCGATTCGATGGCGACGTTGGAAACCGGTTTTCCGTTTAACCGCATGCTTGTCGACTCCGACAACAGAACATTCCAAGAGTTCCGGATTTTCGACCACTTCAAGTCGAGTCCTCAGCATGGAACCTGCCTCGTGAACAGTATCGGGAAAATCTATTGGCAACACTCTTCTCATGAGCCGTTCACCGATCCTGCATTACTACTGATGGTAGCACGAAAAATGATCCAGGAAGAAGAACAGGTTGAAGCACCGAAAATATTCTTTGATAAGAGCCCGAAAATTGTCGCCTACCAGCTGAGTCGTCTGGACAACGAACGACTGCTGATGGTTGAAAGAGCAGTCGACGACACGAAATACGAGCCTGTCTACACAGCGATTCTGACCCGCGCCGGCATGTCGCCTCAGCATCGCGAAGAGGCTCTGGCGGGACTGGCCGCGATGCATGAGTCAAACGGAGTGCCGCAACTGATATGTGAAATCGCCACGATCAAGACTGAAAGCAAGCAGGACCAGCAAACCAGCAGCGAATTGGTGGACCTGCTGTTCAGGCAACCCGTCGATAACCTCGCCATGCACTCAGGTAGGTTGATTGACGGTACAACCAGCTCCAATTCGATGTTGCGTGCGGCATCGCTTGCTGCATTGATTGCCTCCGGGCGTTCGGAAAAGGCCTGGCAAATTGTTCAAGAGTCGGCGTCCAACGAGGATCGCGCTCGTGACTGGCTGAACGGAATCGCTTTCGTACCCGATATGAACCAGCGGGCGAAGGAGCGTGAAAAAGTAATTGAATTTCTCGCAGAGGATCAGCCATTACAACTTCGATCTGCTGCCATCAGCGCGCTCGGCAACATCAACGAAGCAGGGAACGATACGTTTCAACTCGTTGCGGCGATGATGGCAGACGATGCGCTGCGGAATGCCGCCGTTCAGACGTTGCTGAAAACCCCCGACGACGACCGTGACCGGGAAACGAGCCGCAACCTGATTGACTTTCTCGTCAACCATGCCGAAACGACCGCGCCGGCTGACCGAACGACCGATGAGTTCACAGACGCCATGCAGTTGGCCGACCAACTTCTCAAAGCACTTCCGATCGACGACGCCAGAACATTTCGGGGACGGCTGAGCGAGATCACGGTTCGAGTCGTCAGAATTCAAACTGTCGCCGACGAAATGCGTTACGACATTCCTTACTTTGCTGTCGAAGCCGGGCGACCGGTTCAGCTTGTACTCGACAATATCGATCTGATGCCGCACAACCTCGTTGTGACCAAGCCGGGTGATTTGCGTCTGATTGCGAATCTTGGACTGCAGACAGGACCGGCTGGCGGGTTGGAAGGCAAACAATACGTGCCCAAACACGAAAGCGTTCTTTTCGCAACGAACATGGTTCAAAGTGAAGCGCGCGAAGCTCTCACTTTCGAAGTGCCTCTCGAACCGGGCGAGTACCCGTATGTTTGTACGTTTCCACAACACTGGTCACGCATGTACGGCGTGATGGTTGTGGTCAAGGATCTTGATGAGTGGCTGAAGGATCCGGTCGCGCCGAAAGATCCGACAGGTAACCATCGCTCTTTTGTCCAAACCTGGACCGTGGACAATTTAACAGGCGAACTCGACTCGGGAACGCAGGGACGCACATTGGCGATCGGAAAAAAGATCTTCGCGGAAGCGACTTGCGCTCAGTGTCATGCCGTCGATGGCGAAGGCGGGACCGTCGGTCCGGAACTGAACGACGTCTTCGAACGACTGGAAGGTGACCGGTTCGCAGTGCTCCGGGAAATTCTTGAACCCTCACACCGCATCGACGAAAAATATTCGATGCACAAGATTCTCACCGTCGACGGCGAACTGATTACAGGAATCATCACGTCCGAAGACGATGAACGAATTGAATTGATTGACAATCCCGATTCAAAACAGCCGATCATCATTCCAGTCGATGACATCGAAGAGATGATTAAGACCTCAACATCGATCATGCCCAAAGCGTTAATGGACAATTTCACTAAAGACGAGATTTTCGAGTTGTACTCATACCTCGAAGAGTCGCAGAAATAAGGAGCAGTACGTCCCGTCTGCCGGAACGAAGGTGGCGCAGGCGATACTCAACCTGCTGAATCCGCAACCGGGATTCGCTGCAAGCTTGCAAACCGAGAGCTCTCGCTACGCTCGACCCACGGCCAATTGCTACCGCCACTCCGTGGCTTTTCTCGCTTCGCATTGTGGCTTTTCTCGCTTCGCATTGTGGCTTTTCTCGCTTCGCATTGTGGCTTTTCTCGCTTCGTTTTCCGAATTCGATGCACAATCGCGCAACACTTCTTAGCCGGAAATTACCCGACGATTCCGAACCGCGCACAGCTTCGCCCTGCCTGTTTTGCTTCATACAGACATTCATCCGCAACGGTCAGTAATTCCCGAGCGGTTCGCTGACCGGTAGCAAACGAGACTCCGATTGATACAGAGATCCCCGGACAGCGTTCGGAGAATTGAGCGTTAGACATATGCTCGCAGAATTCTGAAAACCGGGCTTCAATCATCGTTTGCCCATTTTCGAAACTGAGCAACACTCCGAATTCGTCGCCACCGAGCCTGAAGATCGCAGCCGCATCCTCGAATGCCGATTCCAGTTCGCGCGCGAGGAAAACAATCGCTTCGTCGCCGCATAGATGACCGTGTTTGTCGTTGATCGTTTTGAATGAGTCGATATCGATAAACGCCAGACAAACCGGTCCGGTATCAGCAGACTCAAGAATCGTCTGGAATTCACGGCGGTTGATCAGTCCGGAAAGTGGATCGGTCAACGCGGCTTTTTCAAGTTCGAATTCGCGCGTCTTCCGTGCGTGGACATCTCGAACGACAAAGATTCGCCAGTCGCGGCCACCGGCGCTCAGTGTTCTGACATTGAGCTCCACCCAGACGATGCGGTTGTCCGACAATACGCAGCGAATTTCATAAACTTCCCCGTCAGCGGCAGAGTAGATTTGCGCTAGCTTGTCGAGATCTTCAGGCCGGAAAATCAAACCCTGAAGTTCAACACCCAGTGCTTCCTGAGCCTTGTGCCCGAAGAGCGTTTCCGCAGCGTGATTCCAGTAACGAATCCTGTCTTCGTCATCGGTAATCGCGACCGAGACATGAGAACTGTCGACAATCGCGCGGAAAAGTTCAAGTTCACATTCCATTAAAGAGCCGTCGACAGGCAGTCGGTCAGCTAACTGATCCATAGCGCGCCTTTGATTCAAAGTTGTAAAGCCGGAGATGCCTTCGAAAGCGCGGGCGACGTTCGCGATTCCGCTCCAACAAGTTTACTCATGGGTGCAGAGAATGCGCTGACTGTGTCGTGTTTTTTGACGAAACAAACGTTTACAAGGCGATCGTTCCGCTATTTTTTGCCTTTCTTCTTTGCTGCTGCGGATTTCTTCTTCGAACCTGATTTGACGGCAGTCGTTTTCGATTTCTTACTGCTAAATGCCCTGGTCCAGTTGTCAGAATATTTCTTTGATGCGCCCGAACGTAGAATTGTCATTTTTTCCCCTGAAGTAATTTGAACAACGATAGGTCATCCGAACCGCGATTCCCCAACAGGCTCCGGCCCGGTATCAACCGCCGATTCGTGGCGACCATCAACCCGGACGACCATTAAACTCGATCGTAATCCTCACGCAACCATGGTTGGAGCTTTTTTGCTGAAAAATTGAGTTGATGATTTGATTGTTTGAATTGCGTCAAAAAGAAACGTGGTCGCATCGCACGGGTGATACATTGAGCAGATCGATCGCAGCGCCTGTGACCGGACACTGGTTGTTACGAAAAATGCAATTTCGAATCACAACAAATTTATCGTTGAAGCCGCGATGCTCAACTGAAATGCCGGCACCACAGGGGGTCGCGAAGTTATCGAAGGCTTCAATATTCTCGATCGTCGGGTAGGATCGACCGAAAATCTTGATCGCCCCACCATCAGTATAGTAGAACATTGCCCGCTTTAAATTCGGGTCGTCACTTTCCGGTTCGATGTTATATGGCTCATCGCTTTCAGTCACGAGTCCTTTCGCGCCGGTGATCTTGAATCCACGGAAGATCGTCTCTCCTGAAATTCCGTCACCGAAATAGACAACGTGATTTACGGCCCCGGGAAAACTCGCCTTTTCTTCCAGTGCAACGTCCGGATTGACAGCCGTCAGGAGGACATCGCCGCTGGTTTCAAGCGTGATGCCGTCATGCCGCGCGTTGAACCAGATCATCGCCTGGCCAGCGAATTGCGGTCGGTACGTCCCCGCATGAACCACCACCCGTTTATGATCCGGATCTTCGGCCGCCGCCTCAAGCGCGTGTTGAATCTGCTGCCCCGGGCGAACGTGATAGGCTCCATCCTCCTCGGGAACGAGTTCCTCGTCCGAACGGTAAATACTCGAGTCTGCGGCTTTGACGGTTCCGGAGTCAGTTGACGAAGCGCCACTCCCCTGGTCGCCCGTATCACCACAACCCGAGATTGAGAAAATCAAAATCGCGGGGATCACGCAGGCTAGATGCGCGAGCGTAGAATGGACGGAAAGCCGTGTGCGAGATGAGGCAAAAGTCGAACGGGAAGCATGCATGTTCCAACCCCCGGTCCATTATGGCAGACAGCAACGAAATCACATCGAATCAACTTATGATACTCGAATTTGTATCTTAACCGCCATTCAATTCGCCACTCTTCACGCATTCCAACTGGCGATTCGTCCGGAGATACCTGTTTGCGGGTTTTGCCGCCTCAATTACGTCGCCAGTTTCTTGTAGCGGAAACGACGAGGTTCATCTTCTTTGATTCCCAGACGTTCGCGACGCCGGGCTTCATACGTTTGGTAGTTCCCTTCGCACCAGTGAACGTAACCGTCGCCTTCAAACGCCAGTATGTGGGTTGCCACACGGTCGAGGAACCAGCGATCGTGGCTGGTCACGACAACACAGCCGACATAATTCAGTATCGCTTCCTCGAGTGCACGAAGCGTGTCAACATCCAGATCGTTTGTCGGTTCGTCAAGCAAAAGAACATTCGAGCCGCGACGAAGCAGTTTTGCGAGGTGGACCCGGTTTCGTTCTCCGCCCGATAGAATACCGACCTTCTTCTCCTGATCAGCACCGCGAAAGTTGAATCGATTCACATACGCCCGTGCGTTGACCTTACGTTTTCCGAGTTCGAAATCGTCAACGCCGCCCGAAATTTCCTGATAGACCGTCGACTCGGAATTCAACGAATCCCGGTTCTGATCGACATAACCCAGCTCAACGGTTTCGCCGACTCTCAACTTCCCGCTATCCGCCGTTTCCTCGCCAGTGATCATTCGGAACAGAGTCGTCTTTCCCGCACCGTTGGCACCGATGATGCCGACGATTCCGCCCGGAGGCAGCCGGAAATTCATATCCTCCATCAGGACTTTATCTCCGAACGCTTTGTTCACGTTTTCCGCTTCGATCACAAGTTCACCCAGATGTGCACCGGCAGGAATCTGAATCTCGAGGTCCCTTTCCTGTTCGCGCTGGGCTTCGGCGGACATCTGTTCGTAGGATGCAATCCGCGCTTTGCTTTTTGACTGGCGGGCTTTCGGCGAACTCTTGATCCACTCCAGCTCCTGGGACAAGGCCCGTTTTCGTGCTGCGCTTTGTTTTTCTTCCACCTTCAGCCGCGATTCTTTTTGCTGCAGCCAGGATGTGTAGTTGCCTTCGAACGGAAATCCTTCGCCCCGATCAAGTTCGAGAATCCAGCCGGCCACGTTGTCGAGGAAGTAACGATCGTGAGTCACCGCGACGATCGTGCCATGATAATTCTGCAGTGTTCGCTCCAGCCAGTGCACGCTGTCCGCGTCGAGGTGGTTGGTCGGTTCGTCCAGCAGCAGCAGATCGGGTTTTTCCAGCAACAATTTACAAAGCGCGACCCGTCGCCGTTCACCACCGGACAGTTGAGTCACATCGGCGTCTTTGTCAGGCAGATTCATCACGTCGAACGCAATTTCAATTTCGCGATCGAGCTGCCAGGTGTTTGTCGCATCGATCTGATCCTGCACCCGGGCCATTTCATTATAGACTTTTTGCATCGCCGCTTCGTCCAGAGGCTCAGCACATTTCGCCGTCAGTTCATTGAAGCGGTCGAGCAGGTTACGGCGCGGCGTGACTGATTCCTGCACGTTGTCCCAGACATTTTTGTCCGGGTTCAACTGCGGTTCCTGAGGCAGATAGCCGCGCGTAAATCCATCGGTCAGCCGGGCTTCCCCGTCATATTCGTTGTCGATCCCTGCCATGATTTTCAGCAACGTACTCTTACCGGCGCCGTTGCGACCAAGAACCCCGATCTTTGCTCCGGGATAAAAAGAGAGCCAGATGTTGTTGAAGACAACTTTCGGCCCGTGTTTTTTTGTGACCTCGGTCATCTGGAAGATGTATTGCCTGCTCATTTGTCTTTGATCTTGAACTTGTCTGTTTATAAAACTCAATTTTCAACTTCAACTGTGTTGATTCAACCTAAACTTGTGACTGTAAGCCTGGTTGCAGTGCAGGACGTTGCCGGGTGGAAGCCGAGCAGCGCGAGATGACCGGGGTCGAGGAGGACCTGGACAGCATTTCAAAACCGCTTTTCTGCGCAGTGGACGAGGCTGTTGCGACCGTGCAATATTTGACTCTACTCCCATTCAATCGTGGCCGGCGGTTTGCTGCTGATGTCGTAGCAGACGCGGTTAACGCCGTTGACTTCGTTGATAATTCTTGTGGACATTCGAGCAAGAACATCATATGGGAGCCGCGACCAGTCGGCTGTCATGAAGTCGTCCGTGTCCACACAGCGAATGACCAGTACGTTTTCGTAGGTGCGTGCGTCGCCCATCACCCCGACGCTCTGCACGGGAAGTAGCACTGCAAACAGCTGCGATGTGTCCCGGTACAATCCCGCAGTTTCGATCTCCTCAATTACGATCGCGTCGGCTTCACGCAACACATCCAGCTTCGGCTTCGTCACTTCGCCTAAACAGCGAACCGCCAAACCGGGGCCGGGAAACGGATGACGCCAGACCAGTTCTTCCGGCAAACCAAGCTCCAAACCGAGTCGCCGGACTTCGTCCTTGAACAGATCACGTAACGGTTCGATCAATTCAAACCCGAGCTCTTCCGGCAGTCCTCCGACATTATGGTGCAGCTTGATCGTGGCAGCAGGGCCATCGGGTGCTGCGCCGCTTTCGATCACGTCCGGATACAAAGTCCCTTGAGCTAGAAATGCAGCGTCTTCAATATCCTCTGCCGCTTCTTTGAAACAGTCGATAAAGACGTGGCCGATTCGGCGGCGTTTTTCCTGAGGCTCAGTAACGCCGGCCAGTTGCGAAAGGAAACGATCCCCGGCATCGATCACGCGGAGGTCCGTTTTGAAGTGTCCGGAAAACATCCGCTTGACCGTCTCCGTTTCGTTTTTTCGGAGCAGTCCGTTGTCAACAAGAATACAGGACAACCGATCTTCAATCGCCCGGGAAAGCAGAGCTGCAACGACCGACGAATCCACGCCGCCGGACAACCCGCAGATCACACGGCGATTTCCTACCTGTTCACGAATCGAATCGATCATCTGTTCGGCGAACAAATCCAAACGCCAGTTGCCTGAGCATTTGCAAACGTCATAGAGGAAGTTTTTCAGAAGCGTCGCGCCTTCCGGCGTGTGCGTAACTTCCGGATGAAATTGCAGCCCGTAAAACGGTTTCTCCCGGTGTTTAACGGCAGCAACCGGACAAGTACTCGTTCCTGCCAGCGGCATGAACTGGTCGGAAACCGATATCACTTGATCGCCATGACTCATCCAAACTTCGGCTTCCCCGGGAAAGCCCTCAAAAATCGGATCGTCCCTGGAAACATTGCAGATCGCCCGGCCATACTCGCGTGCCGGAGCGTTTTTTACTTCGCCGCCCATCGTCTCGCAAAGCAGGTACATTCCGTAGCAAATACCCAGCACCGGGATGCCGAGTTCGAAAATTGCCGGATCACATTTCGGAGCCTGCTCTTCGTAGACACTGGAAGGGCCGCCGGACAGGATCAGCCCGGTCGGATTGTGCTTCGCAATATTTTCAGCCGAAACGTCGTGACGGACAATTTCGCAGTAGACATTCAACTCACGGACACGCCGCGCAATCAGCTGCGCGAACTGGGAACCGAAGTCGAGTACCAGAATTCGCTCGGTGGCCGCCCCTGATTCGCTGGCCGGATTGTCCGTCCCGTTGTTTTTTGTTTCTACGGTATTCATGCACCTGCTTGCCTTCCCGGCACCGACATCCCTGAACTTCGAAAAATCGAATCGCGGATTATAGGGGTTTCGGACGTCGATTCCAACCGTTGAAATGGCGGACTGGCAACGGTTGACTCGCCAATGAACCCGATCTGTCAGCTTGGGCTTGATTCTTGAATACACCTCATTGCCTACGCACTTGCCAATCCCGGCCATGTTTCCGATCATGTCTTTTTGCACAACAACAAAAAGCGCGGTCATTGCGCTTATGTTTGAGACGAATTACGTAATCCAACAGAGCAATTCGGAGCGATTCCACGATGGACGAACTAACGCGACGCGGTCAGGCAGTTGAAGGCGCTTTTTACAAGGCAAAGGATCAGGAGTTGCTGGCGAAGCTGCGCGAAGAGATGAAAGCTGACGAAGGTCGCGATGCGCTAGCTGCGATCTCGGGAGTGAAAGACAAAGCAGTGCTTGACCATTTGATCGAGTCGGGTATCTCGCCCGAGTCCCTGACATCGTTGTCGTTGATTCCTCTGGTCGCAGTTGCATGGTCTGACGGCAAGATTCAGGATGGAGAGCGAAAGGCGATTCTCGAATCTGCGGGCGCTGCCGGAATGAACGCTGACTCGACCGGTTACCAGTTGCTTGAGTCGTGGTTGGCCGAACAGCCGGGCGACGATTTGCTGAATCACTGGAAAGAATACATCGGAGCACTCAAAACGACACTCGACGAGGCCGCATTCGGCCAGTTGAAAGTCTCCGTGCTGGGACGCGCGCAGGCAGTCGCTGAAGCGGCCGGTGGTTTTCCGGGGCTGGGTAACAAGGTTTCAGAATCCGAACAAACCGTTCTGGATGAGTTGGCTGCAGCATTCTAGGAAATCGCGATACGGCTACTAACTTTCGACACGGATCCGGACATGCCAGACTATCGCGAAATCTACAACGAGATTGTTGAATCAACTCCAAACTATCAGCGAGGCCAGAAGTCGCCGGGGCTCCGCGCGGTCATTGAATCGTCGGACGAGTTGAGCATGCTTTCAGGGCGCTCACTCGATATCGGATGCGGCGTCGGGTTTGTTGTCGAGTTTCTGTTGCACCCTACTTTTGATCTTCGCCCCTTCGGTGTCGATATCAGCGATGTCGCAATCGCGACGGCAAGAAGTCGGTTGTCCGGAATCAAGAGTCTGGATTCCCGATTTAGGGTTCTGGAAAGCCAGGCATTGCCGTTTGATGACGATTTTTTCTCACTGGTCACCTGCTTTGATGTCCTTGAACATCTCGACGAAGAGGACATCAAAACGACGTTAAGCGAAATCGATCGAGTTCTGCGCCCGGGAGGAATTGCTCTCTGTACTGTTTCCTGTCGAGCGTCTGGAACGCTTGACAGGAATGGCGAAAACCTGCATCGATCCGTTCACTCGCCCGACTGGTGGATCGAACACTTTTTACCAATGCGCGCAGTATTCGATGGCGTGCGAAACCAGATTTCGCTGTGGAAAAGAATGCCACGGAAACGGGCGGCTCAAAACAAATCGACAATGGTTGAATCAAAGCCGGATTTCCCGGGGAAAGACGGGTCATCGATCCCTCAAAGCGCCCCTTCAATTTCTCATGGGGAAAGTCCCGCTCCCGAGTCATCCGGCTCGCAGGATCTGGAAAGCATGCACCGTTCACCGGTTCCCGCTGCAACTTTGCTGCCGGTATCACCTGTTTTGGCAGACCCGGCGGTTGTGATCGAAACGTCTGAGCAATTAGAAGAGTGTTGTCTGCCGGAATATCGTGACTGGTTATTGTCGCCGGTTGTTGATCTCGGTTGCGGCAACGGAAATACCGTTGAGAAGATACGCGCCCTTGGGCTGGAATGCATCGGCCTTGATCTGACCCCGTTAGATTCGGAAATGCGCGTCGGAGACTTCACTCAGCCCATCCCGGACATCAACCATTTCCAAAGCGCTGTTTGTATCAACTGCATTGAGCATCTTTTCGACGAACAAATTCGCGGTTTGTTCGACAACATGAAGCAGGTCAAACGACAGGCATTTTCGATTCGCAGCGCCAATTCGACTGGAAATGAACTGCTCGCCAACCGGCGCGACTTTATCGGGTGGGGCGGGTTGATTCGCGAGAACTTTACGATTGCCGCTGCGATCAAAATAAACGACGAACAGATGCTGTATCTGACTCAGCGGAAGTGAATGACGGCGCACCAGGTCGTGTTGGCTTCCAGCCCAACGCGATGATACGGCAGCGAATGGTTCCCGTCGGCAGGATGCCAGCGCTACTCGCCTTCATCGAGCGCATGAATCGTATTGTGAATTTTCCCGCTGAAGGCCTTACCGTCTGCTGACTCGATTGAATAGACGATCTCCATGCAACGCGTCGGCGCGATTTCAGGAATCACTAACCGAACTGTTTTGCCGTCGGCACTAAGTTCGGCACCGGTTACTTCCAGCTTTTTTTCCTCAGAATGTTCCGATTCGTAATTTGCAGTCCGGACAATGTGTCAGGTGTTGATCCGGTAATTGGCGGGGTCGCCTGCGGATTCGGAATCCAGTCGATCGGTAAACGCAATCTCGATTTCGTTTTCCGTCGCCGTCAAACCAACCGGAAGATTTGCTGGCTGTTCCGTCCGCCGCAGTCGATAGAATCCGCCCGGCACGACGCGGTTGATTCTGTTTTTCGGGTTCCAGTGTCCCTCCTGATCGGTAACGTAAAATGAGCCGTCAGGGTTGATGCAGACCCCGTTGGCCGCGCGAAATCCGTTGGCAACGATTTCCGTTTGCGACCCGTCGGAAGCAACTTTCAACAGCGTCCCGTGATGCGGCACCAGTGCCGGCAACGCATGACGAGCCGACTTAGCATAGTAGAAATTACCGGCTTCATCACATTGCAACCCCATCGCAAACTCGTGAAAGTGCCCGGTCACCTGGTGGTCACTGTTGAAATTTTCGTACCAGTCCATCTCTCCATCGCCATTGAGATCGTGAAGCCGAACGATCTGATCACGGCAGGCAACAAAGATTTCGCCATCGCGAATTTTCACGCCAAGCGGCTGAAACAGCCCGGCAGCGATTCGACGCCAGGCAATTTTCGCCCCCGTTTCTTCAGCAGCTGCAATTCCTGAAACATGCCAAACGCTGCCGTCCCATGGGCAAACAATCGCTACGTCACTCGACTTGTTCCCATCGTGCATGAAGTCAACTCCGGTCAACCGCATCCGGCAATTCCACGGGTTGCCGGTCGGACGAGCAAGAACATCGACGGCGAACGGGCCGTCAGATTCGTCGATGAGCACGTCCGGGTTCAACTCCTGAGGCCAGTTCGGGCACCTCCGTGAATGTAGAGCGACAGGTCTTCAGCCGGTGCACCAGCAGGCAAAAACGCCGCTACGTCGCCCGGATCTTCGTTCCCGCTTAACAGGCAGTGATAGATTGCAAACCGCACCGGCTCAGTGCCAGCCGGAATTACCAAACGAAGATTTCCGTCTTCATTCTTCCACGTGACGTTTCCAGCCGATTCAGATACAGCGAATGCAATGTCGGTTTGTTCGACTGTGTTCTTATGCTCTTCAGAAAAAACCATCGAGTTCGATGCACCGGGCGAATCCAAGAGTATCTGTACCGTTGCGATCTTTGTCTTTTGACTCCCATGCGCAACAAGGTCATCTTTTACGGTTTTCGCAAAAACTGCTCCATCTGCTTCGGTCTTGATCCGAGCCATGATTGTGTAGTCATGGGTCGTCATGTCGAAACTGCTTTCGTCAGAGCCGGGAGACGCATCCCGGTTTGTTTGAGCAAAGGTTCGGCCGTTGAAGTGAATACTTCCAGGAGTTTCCTCCTCATCGGGCGCCGAATTATCGCCGTCGATTCCACCTTTCAATGTGGCGCTTTCGATTTGAGAAAAAGCGATCCGGTGTGCCGACAACCGGTCGGCCCCAGCCAGGTGCGACAGGATTGAAAAAGTGAACCGGCTCCGCAACAGCCGGGTGAATATGATGCCGCCCATCAAAATTGATCCCCTGATAGTTGATAAAGTCGCCGCTCCACGCGCCGGCGACTCGCATTGTGTCATGTTCATATACCATCCACTGGCTGCCGCGCGCGACTCCGCCCGGACCGCCATCCAATCGGTGGCGATTCCCTTTTGCGCGATATTCGGACTCCTGCCGGTCGTACATCAACCTGGCAGCACCACAGGCAATCTGCCTGCCCAATTTGTTAGTTTTTTGTATCCGGTCATAGCGTGCCACGAATCGACACGAATGCTGGATGGTTTTCATTCGCGCAGATTTGTGTGATTCGTGGCTGAAATCATGCTGAACTAACCAACTCGACGTGAAAATTCGTAATCCCTTCGAAATCAGGGTTTTTCAAGCAGCCCGAACCGATTAAACAAGTGTTTAATACAAGCGTTTAGTCGCCGCGTTCGTGAAACCGTTTTGCCCTAACATGCCCATCACCCTTTGAACATTTGATGTCCACCGATTCAACACCGATCGATTCGACGCGCCAGCGAATTCTGGAAATGGCCGGGCCGATATTTGCGTCCAAGGGATTCAAGGCATCGACAGTCCGCGAAATCTGTGACGCTGCGGGGGTTAATGTCGCAGGCATCAACTACTACTTCGGTGACAAACAAAAACTGTACAACGAAACAGTGATTGCGGCTCGGAAGATGCGGGTTAAAGAATTCCCGTATCCGGTTTGGGAGCCGAACACGGCACCTCGGGAAAAACTCCATGACTACGTGACTTTGCTTTTGCAACGTCTGGTTGCAATGCAATCCGAACCGTGGCAAGTGCGGTTGTTGATGAGAGAGGTTTTGCAACCGACCGAAGCGTGCCGCAATCTGGTCAACGATTACTTTCGTCCGTTTTTTGAAATGATGCTGACGATCGTAGATGACATTGTTGGATTCCAGTTGCCTGAAAGTCAGCGGCTTAGAATTGGTTTTAGCATCATCGGGCAATGTCTTTACTACCGGTTCGCAGCCGACGTGACATCGTGGATTGTACCTGAAGACCAATTCGAAGCCGGTTTCAACCAGTCAGCACTTGCAGATCATATTACAGCATTTTCCCTTGCGGCAATCGATTCGCTGAAAGAGCAATTCGAGCAGTCGCCCGTTGAATGACCTGAACAGAACAACCAATCAAATTTTTTCGCACGCCATTCACAGCATTCGCGTAAACATCAACCGGCCAGAACGACTCCGGACAACCGAGCATGAACGAACCAAAGACAATCCAGCCCGACCCCCACAGCCACGAGCGTTCGACGGCTGTCGATCCTTCAGCGTTGCCGCAGTCGTCGCATGCCGAACAGGAACACGTCGTAGCCCATCCTGAATCGATAGTTCGCGAACCGGAATTCGAAAGGCTACCGACGACGCCAGGGCACGAGCTTGCCAAATACCTGACATCGGCTGTCATCCTTGCGACCGGCGCTGCGGCGCTTTGGGGGCTGACGCTGCTCAAACCATCAGCGGAAGACGTCGCCTCAAAAGCGTTGATTCCCCTGGTCAGGACGTTTCCGGCTGAATCCTACGCAGGTCAGCTGGACATGATCGTATCGGGGAGCGTCGTTCCATTTCGCGAAATTAAAGTCGGGTGTGAAGTCGGCGGAAAAATAATCACGAAGTATCCGGAATGTCACGCCGGTAATTTTGTTGCCGCCGGAACCAAACTTCTGGAAATTGATCCGACCGATTATGAATTGAGACTCGATACAATCCGCAAGGAAGTAACGCAGGCGGAACAGACGATTGCGGAGGCGGACGAGGACATCGTTGGTGCGCGGCGGAACCTGGAACTTGCCAATCAGGAGTTTGATCTGCAGAAAAGGGAATACGAGCGGACCCAGCGGCTGAAAGGCGTTCTTTCAAGATCGGAAATTGACGTAGCCGAAAAAGGCTTGCTCGCATCCCGGACTCAAGTCACTGCTCGGCAAAACACGATCGATTCCTTGATCGCGCGTCGCAAACGCCTTGACTCCAGCCTCGAATTGACCCGCAGTCGACTGGCCCAGGCCGAACTCGATGTTAAGCGGACAACCATCTATGCGCCGGCATCCGGAGTCATCGTTGCGGATCTCACCGAGGAAGGCGAAAGTATCAACGCCAAGGGGCATTTGTTGACTTTTGAAGACACGAGCCATTCAGAAGTGCTCTGCAATCTGACCTCAAGCGAACTCGAGTGGATCCGCCGCAATTCGAAAACTGTTGCGCCTGAAATGACCGACGACAGTGCACGGGCAGTTGCCGAAGCTGCTTACAGCCTGCCTCGAACGACCGTGACGATCTATGAAAAAAACAATCCTGGTGTGCAATGGACCGGCATCCTGGAGCGGTTTGACGGAATCGGCCGGGACGAACGTACGAAAACGATCCCCTGCCGAATTGTTGTCGATCAACCGGTCTCCTACTCCGATGGCAGTTCTCATGCACTCGTTCGGGGCATGTTCGTGAAATGTCGCATCGAGGTGCAAACATCTGCTCGTGACGATGGCCGCACATTCCTGGCGTTTCCGGAACTCGCGCTTCAGCCGGGGAATTTCGTCTGGGTTGCGAATGACAGAAAACTCGATCGCAGGGAAATCGCAATCGCCGACCGGATTAATCTTCAGCGGGAAGACCGCGAAACATCGTTCGTTGTGGCTCGTGTTCTGGATGACGGTCTCAAAGAGGGTGACAAAGTAGTTGTTACTCCGCTCCCGCAACCGACCGTCGGTGCTGAAGTAATGTACGAAGAGGATATTGCGAAAGAAAAAGACGACGACGCAAAGAGCGAAAAATCGGACAACCAGGGCGGGAACGACCGTAATTCAAACTGAGACCGATCAATTCGCCCCCCGGCATTTCCGTCCGACCCTCGATTACCGAAACAAAGACAGACGCAGACCTATGACGAACTCATCAAAAGAAGATTCCGGTTTCATGCGATCGGTGATTAAGTGGGCAATCGGCAACGGCCCGGCGATGAACACGTTTCTGATCGCAGCCATGCTGATCGGGTCTGTCAGCATGGTGGTTATGCGGCGCGAAGTGTTTCCAAATTTCGCGCTGGAGATCCTGCTGGTGCAAGTCGCTTTGCCCGGGGCAACGCCTGAGAAGATCGAGGAAGGGATCTGCGAAAAAATCGAATCTGCGGTTAGCGGTATCGACGGTGTTAAGAAGATGACGTCCGTCGCTGTAGAAAACGCCGGATACGTGATCCTGGAACTCAACGGCAACGTGCGCAATGTCCAGAAAGTCCTGAACGATGTTGAGTCTTCCATCGATCAGATTTCCAAATTCCCGGACGGTGCAGAGAAGCCACAGGTTAAGCAAATCGCCTTTCGCATGCCCGCAATTTCAGTCGGAATTCTTGGTCCTGAAATCAATTCGAATGCGTCAACGAGCGAGCAACTGCGCGCTCAGGTCCAGCTAAGGGAACTCGCTGAAGAAGTGCGCAGCGATATTATTGCGTTGCGGGCGACGAAGCCATCGAACTCGATCCGAGCCATCTTTGCGAGATTTTTCCAGCCCCAAGGCGCCGCGATTTCTTCCGCCGAAATCGGTGCCGAACTTCCCTACGAAGTCTCGGTCGAAATTTCCGAAGACAATTTGCGCCGATACGGATTAAGCCTCACAGCGATGGCTCAGATCATCCGGGATCACAACCTCGAATCGCCCGGCGGAAGAATGGAAACACCCGGCCAGGAGATCTTTCTTCGCGGCGATAACAAACGGGAAACGGGCGAGGGCATTGCCGAACTGCCTGTCATTTCAGATTCCAACGGCGATATTGTGACTGTCGGACAACTCGGCCGCGTGATTGACGGGTTCGCTGAGACAACCTCAAGAAACTTGATCAACGGGAGGCCCGGGCTGGTCATTGGTATCACAAAGACCACCGACGAAGACCTGTTCACCGTCGTCGAGACGATCAAAGATCATGTCGTGTCGAAAAATGTACCAGCTGGTTACTCGGTCAAAACGTGGGGCGACATTTCCGCAGACGTTCGCGACCGACTGGATCTGCTGACTCGAAACGGAGCCCAGGGCCTGCTGCTGGTTTTTATCGCGCTTGCTCTTTTTCTGGAATTGCGTCTGGCGTTCTGGGTTGCGATGGGAATTCCCGTTTCGATTCTCGGAGCCGGCTTTGTATTGCTGATTACAGGCAACTCGTTAAACATGTTGACAATGTTTGCGTTTCTGATGGCTCTTGGGATTGTCGTCGACGATGCGATCGTGATCGGCGAGAATATTTATCATAAACGCGAGCAAGGCATTCCGTATGTCAAAGCCGCGATCGAAGGAACCTGCGAAGTTCTACCCAGCGTGATCGCATCGGTCAGTACCACCATCATCGCGTTCATTCCGCTGATGTTCGTGACCGGTGTGATGGGGAAGTTCATCGCGGTAATGCCGGTGGCGATTATCGCAATGCTGGTGATTTCGCTGATCGAAGGTACGTTCGTACTGCCGTGTCATCTCGCTCATGAAAACAACTTGTTTATACGAATGCTGTCGCGTGTGCTGTACGTATTCAAACCACTCGTTTACGTCGCAGAATTCTGCAACCGCTATGCAACTGCCGGACTCGGCTGGTTCATCAGCAATATTTACCAGCCGACCCTCTATTGGTCGCTCCACCACAAACCGGTTGTGCTTTCCACTGTGATCGCAGTATTCATGGTTGCGATCGGACTGGTCATCGCCGGCGTCGCGCCCCTGGCATTCTTCCCGAAAATTGATGGACGCGAAATCAATGCAACGATTGCGTTCCCGAACGGTACCGCTGCTGAATTCGCGTCCGACGCAACGCGGCAGTTGAAGAAGGCGATCCTCGAAATTGATGCGCAGATCGAAGAAGAAACCGGACGTTCTGTTGTCGAAAACATTTACGAAAAAGTCGGCGAAATCGGCGACGATATGGAAGGACCAACCAGCGTGACGAGCGGCAGCCATGTCGGAACGGTCGAAGTCCAGCTGGTCCCTCCAGACCAGCGTACACACACGACCCGGCAGTTGATCGATCGTTGGCGGGACAGCGTTCCGAAAATCGCGGGCACAGAAGTTCTAAAGTTCGGTTCGCCCTCGATGGGGCCCGGCGGAACTGCGATCGAATTCAAATTGCTTGCAACCGAAAGCAGCACGCAATATCTGGATGACGCGGTCGAGGAAATGAAAGCGTATCTGGCGACGAAAAAAGGAGTCCTCGATATCGAGGACGACTCGCGTACAGGCAAGCAGGAGATTGTGCTCCGCCTGAACGAACAGGGCAAGGCGATGGGGCTCAACGAGAACGATCTTGCTGGAACAATTCGCGCGATCTACTTCGGCGAGGAGGTCATGCGTCTTCAGCGGGGGCGGCACGAAGTGAAATTGATGGTTCGATATCCGCGCGACGAGCGGGAAAACATGGAGAACTTCGAAAGCATCAGGGTCCGAAACGCACAGGGACTTGAACTACCACTCTCAGAAGTCGCCGCCATCGAATTCCGAAATTCGCCAGCTGAAATCAACCGCCTGGACCAGCGCCGCTCGATCACAATATCCGCTGACGTTGATGAAGACGAGGCAAATGCGCGACTGATCATTGCGGAGATGAAAGAACCCGATTCGGAAATTAAAAAAATCATCAACTCCTATCGCGAGAAATACGGCGCCAACCTGTCAATCGACTGGGAAGGCGAGCAGGCTCAAACCGAAGAATCGATGGTCAGCATGTTCACCGGTTTCGCAGTCGCGCTGCTGGCGATGTTTATCCTGCTGACCCTCGAGTTCCGTTCCTACATTCAGCCGTTGATTATTCTCTCAATCATTCCGTTCGGCTGGCTGGGCGCAATTCTCGGCCACGCTCTGCTGCAATTGAATCTTACACTGTTCAGTTTTTTCGGATTGATCGCACTGACGGGTGTGATTGTGAACGACTCGATTGTGTTGGTCGATTTCATCAACCGTTCGGTGCGCAACGGCACGCCGTTGTTCGACGCGTTGATGCAATCCGGCGTCAGAAGGTTCCGGCCGATTCTGTTGACTTCTTTGACGACAGTCGCCGGACTTTTTCCGATGCTGCTCGAACGGAGCCTGCAGGCACAGGTCTTGATTCCGATGGCAGCGAGTCTGATATTCGGGCTGGCGACAGGAACATTCTTGATCCTGATCCTCGTGCCGATCTTCTACCACATGTACGCAACTCTGCTGGAATTGAGCGGGTTTGATCTCGTGCCTGGCGATCCCGACGAGGAGGAACTCGAAATGGAGATGATTGTACCGCAGCCGCGTGAAGAAGCGCTGCTGTAGATTGCAGGACGAAACTGTGGCTGTATGGGTTTGGATTTTTTCGGCGATGTCGGCGGCAGTGCCAAACCGTTGAGCTACTTACGCCTCGGAAGAACTGCTAGGACCAGAGCGCATTGCAAAACACCAACTAGTCCTCAATCAAGCGTTCGTTTGTGGATATTTTAGCAGTTTTTAGCGGACGATTTCCGCGCAGCGTTGAGGCGACGGTTAGCCGTTTACGACGTTCGAATTGTTATTTCTTGCATTTTCAGTTTGCTTTCAAGATCGTGAAGCGGTGCCTTGAGACAATGACTGGCTTTCAACTGGCTGATCGTGTTTTCCTGATCGCACCGTTTGTTCGCGCCGCGAATCACTTCCCGCGCCGGCACATCATCCTGATTCGCATTGCTGATATAGAAGAAGTAGCGGAAGTGATCTTCTTCGAACAACCGTTGCCGGCCCCTTGAGCATTGGACCTCTTTGCGAACGACGACCATCCGATAAGGTCGTGAGCATTTCGTTGGTTGATAATCGAACTCAGCGAAACTTTCAGCAACAAGCACCATGTTCTTGTAGCCATTCTCGACGACGATTTGCTCTTTTGTGTTTTCACGAACAAGACGTGGGTTGAGCGAATTCCGGGATTCGCGTTGCAGCGGTTTCCATTGGTTTTCGTCGAACGAACCGGCTTTGGCTTTCAGGTTCGGCGTCGCATCGTAGCCGAAGATGAACTCCACGCCCTCTTCGTTCCAGCGGTCGAGATGCTCCGTTTGAGAAAAGTCCGTGTCGCCACGGAGCATGATCTTTCGAAAGCCCGCCTTGCGACACTGAGCGACCGCCAGATCGAAAAAGAAAGCAGCATTCCCGTGACTGGGCCGGTTGCCAGACCGGTTCTGTAAATATAGCACTTCCTGCGTTTGGGCCAGCGAAACGACCAGTGAATGGTACCCCCACTGGCCTTTGTAGTTGATGCCGATGCCCTGCTTCTTTTCACCGCTGGTCTCAACCATCGTGCCGTCGGCTTCGATGTCTGCTTTGCACTTCTGTGTTAGAATTCCAAATACATGCAAAATTCAGACCGCTGCAGAGCATTTCACAAATCCCTGGCTGCAATGCCGCAGCGTTGTTAAGGACCTTGATTATCGATGCCAAAAGTTAGTGAACGAAAATTCTCGGCGTGGATCGCCTTCGGCTTACTGTTATGTGTCCTGAGAGTTATTGGGTCTATCTGTATTTTGAATCGAGCAAAAAAGACGAACCGTCGCCGGTTGCGAATCAGGTGCACGACCAAACGGTCCGTAAGCTGGTCAGTTCCGAGGAACTCATTCTGCAATTGACGCCGGAATTCAAACGGCTAACCAAAGGCATTCTCAATCTTCAGCTTCCAGATGATCCAGCGCGAAAGTTATTCAATTCAACCGTTCAGCGCGTGGATATTACCGACTTCGAAATTCCGACCCATGATGCCGGCCAGTTGATTTCAAGTTTCCATTGGACAATTGACTCCGCCCAATCCGGCGACTCAACTGCGGATTCGAATTTGTGGAAACCGTTTTTGAGGAGTGTCCAGTAATTCGAGCATGCAAGATTCTATATTATCAAAGGACATTTCCCAAACGACTCGTTTGAAGCTATCCAGACTACGGTTGGATTCTCCGCGTCGCTTCGAAATCACCAGGACAACGTCCAGGGCGTCAGCGCCAGGATAAAAGCCGGTTGGACCCGGGACGCTGATTCCGCATGGAGAATTGATTCGTGGATCACCGAAAACTTTGAAATTACAGGAAACGTCTGAGATTCTGTTTTCAGAAGTATTGGACCACGCGATTCCCAACCCGGATTTGTTAAAGCAATTGAAAAACTCCAGCCATGAACATGTAGCGTCCAGGTTGTTGCGCGGCCTTCGCGTACCACGGCCTGCGCACGACACTTACCCGTTTTTTTTCTTTCGTGTAAATAACGAATTGCCGGGACTATCGGTTGTCGATTTCGATCAGGATGGCTGGGACGACCTGTTTTTTGCAACTCAACGTGGCCCGAACTTCCTTTTGCAAAACCAGGGGAATGGAACTTTCCTTGACGTCACTGAACGGGTGGGACTTGGTTTCGAGGGCGGTTGTACATCGGCGACAACCAATACTATCGCGAAATTCATTGCGGCCAGGGTCTGTCCGCGCAGAATAGCCGGGTCCAGTTATTCAGTGTTGATTTTCCCATCGATGAAACTGAATTGTCGATTGACTGGCCGTCCGGCCGTAGGCAAAGTTTTTCCAATATCCCCGTCGGGTCGTTTGTGACTGTCTATGACCAACCTGAACACAAATAAAAGGTGTCAGGCAGGCTCATCGAAATCGGTATGAGGGATGCGGGCGGTTTGGGGCAAACAGTCATACACCGATTTGTCGCCTGCCGCGCGCCGGTAACCGAGTGAATCACGCTCAGCCTCGTAGCGAATCTGCACGCCGCTCAATATTGCGTTGCCTGCGGCAAAAGTAATGTTGCCGTTGGCGTCCTGCGCGATCGAAATGTGTTTGCCTGCTCCGACTTCCATCAACTGCCGCAGGTCGCTGAAGTGCTGATGGTAGACCTCGCGCGGCGGGCAGCTTCGTTCTTTGCAAACTGTCGCGGCCAATACAGTATGAAAATTTCACGCTTGGCTGTGGAAGTTCCAGCCCTTCGAACGGCGGAAAGTTGTTGATATCGTTCGCGTTTGAATCCGAGCCGACCATGTTGGACTGGCCCGCGAAAATAAACACACGAACCGATGGCCGGGTTTCATTTTGTGCGTGAACATGGTTTGCACTGAAGATGGCGAGAACACTGCCAAGAAAAACCAATAGAATCACGGAATGTCGTCGGCTGTTCCGCATATCGCTACCTATTGATGCGATTTGTCGTGAAAGGCGGCTTGTCGTTCTGCCCGCACGACAATGGTAGCAACAATTGCCTCGCGTTGATTGCGGACCGCTCTTCGACTGCGACAAAAAACCGTCACAATCGCCAGCGTTTCGCAAATCGTTAACGAATGCAATCGTTTCGTTTCGCTTTTGAAGGCTTTGACATGGACTTTGCCCGTAGACACCTGTAGCTTAATTGATGGATGTTGCCGGATTCTGCCAGCGGAATTTTCGGCGTTCGCATTCGTTCTTTTGACAATATTTCTGCGGCGGTTGAGCAGGTTCCAATTCATCCGTGCGGTTTGAATAAACATGAACGACAGGTTCTTTTCCATTCGAATTCCGTTTTTCGGAACGGTCGCGATGCTCGTGCTTTGCATCGTTTGCTTTGTGCTGCCGTTCGCTCTGCGCGGTGCGCGGATGGCGATTCAGGAAGTCCAGAACAACGTGGCCGACTGGCTGCCTGCGGACTTTCCTGAGACGGTTGATCTCGATGAATTTCGACAGCATTTTGGTGGTGAGTCGTTTGTGGTCGTCACCGGACCATGGTGCCGTGACGGCGGACAGAATACGACGTACCGAAAATTCCTGGACCTGATTCGTGCAGAGTCGCTTGAGCAGGATCAGTCGTTGATGACCCAGGAGGAAATCCGCGCTCATAAACGAGGTGACGAACTCGGGCTGCTTCCGTCCGCGAACTACCATCAGGATTGGGGCGAGCACAATGAGAAATGGCTGCTCGGGAGCGAAAACCAGTGGTACTGGATCAATCAGAATGGCCAACTCTATCGCTGGGATGGCCAGAACAATATCGTTGAAGGCGCACAGCGATCTTTCGAGCGGATGGTCAATGGAAAAAACAAGGCGGACGGAAAACTGATCGACACATTCGGTTCCCCGCCCGGAGAAAAACCGAATCCGTTTTTTTCGAGCCCTGAAAAAATTTGCGCGCGTCCATTTAAATCAGTCAGCACAGGGCCGGAAGTTCTGGAACTGATGGCGGGGCCGGGCGGCACGATCCGAATCGGCAAATCAAAGGAAGACGACGGGAGCGATCTGGCCGCATTTGAAGCCCGTATCGAAGCCCATAAACGGTTGACGGGATCATTGTTCGGACCGACGCCTCCAAAAAATTTCAGCTGGACGTTTGAATCACTCTTACAGCAGATTGAAGACGAGATTCTGCTGAAGAAACTGCAGTCAGATCCGGAATATCACAATGCATTTGACAACTTTATCAACGAGCAGGTTACCAACGTCTACGATGGCGACTTCAACTTGCTTGTTGACGCGACGAATGACGAGAAGCTCGGCATGTGGTTCCGCATGTGGGTCGCCCTTAAGGATTTGGAGCCTCCGCCTCGATTGACCTGCATGATCGTGACCCTGAATGAACCGGTGATCAGTGAGTTGTCACGGGCGATCGGACGTCCAATTCTTGGCAAGCCGCGCGGAAGGTTGCTGGAACTTGCGACGGGACGTTGCGGAATCAAAGCGGAAAACCTCCATATCGGTGGACCACCCGCCGACAACGTTGCGATCGATGAAGAAGGAACAAGCACACTCGTCCGTCTTGTCAGCCTGTCGTTGCTGATCGGCATCGGATTGTCATACGCGAGTTTCCGCAGTATTCGAATTACGATCATGCTGTTCTTCGTCGGCGGAGTCGCGGCGATGTCGAGCCTTTCGTATGTCTGGTACGCCGGAAGCACGATGGATGCGATTCTGATGTCGATGCCGTCGCTCGTCTACGTGCTGGGTCTTAGCGGTGCCGTACATATCGTGAACTATTATCGCGATGCATGTCATGAAAACGGTCGCGAAGGAGCAGTTGAAACTGCGTTCCGGCAGGGCTGGTTCCCGTGCGCGCTGGCTGCGTTCACGACGTCGCTGGGCCTGGTTTCACTCTGTACCAGTTCGCTCACGCCGATCAACAAGTTCGGGTTTTTCGCGTCCATTGCCACGATGGCAACGGTCGTACTCCTATTCAGCTACCTGCCAGCGGCACTTACGATCTGGCCGGCCGACTACGACAGGAAAGATCCGGATGATATCGACGTCGATCGCGGCATCACGGGGATGGTTACCGGTTTCTGGGACAGTGTCTGTGAATTCGTATTGAGGCGCGCCACAACCGTCGCGGTGATCTGCGTTCTGATGATGTGCTTTTTTCTCTACGGTGTGACAAAGATCAAGACGTCTGTCCACCTGCTGAAACTGTTCGATCCGAGTGCAAAGATTCTTCAGGACTATCAGTACATTGAGGAGCATGTTGGCAAACTCGTTCCTGCGGAGATTCTTGTCTCATTTGAAAAACAGGCTCAGCGCGAAGTCTGCATGCGCGAAGAACGTGATGCGGCGCGCGAGTTGGCGGAATCAGCCGGCGTCGACTTCGATGAAACGGGCTACGAAATCGATCGAGATGCCTACGACTTGAAATACAATTTGCTGGAACGAATTGAATTGTCGGGTCGTATCCGGAAACAGCTGGAAAAGTTCTTCGGGCCCGATGGCGTGGACATCGTTGGCGCCGGAATGTCGACCGACGTTTTCATTCCGCTGCATCACATTGATTCGCAGGTTCTAACCCCCCGAATCGATAATCGTCGACGGCTGTTCAACGGACAGCTCGAAAAGAAATACAATGAAATGCTCCGCGAACAATATCTCGCGAGGATCGAGCCGGGCACTGAAGGATACGATCCGGATGAAATCGGCAGGGAAATGTGGCGGGTCAGTATCCGGCTCGCAGCGTTGAACGACGTTGACTATGGCGAGTTCATTAACAAGCTGAAATCCGTTGTCGAGCCGGTGTTGACGGCCTATCGATATCGAACGGTCATCATTAGGGAACTCCAGGCCGCCGATCAGGAAGCGCTGGCGATTGCTCTGGCTGCAATTGAAGCAAGTGAAAACTCTGCGGCCGGTGAGAACGCCGAAGCAGGTGACCAAAGCGATGACGAGGAGATTGACGAAGAAGCTCCACCACGAATTGCCTCACGTGTTCTGGTACTCGGCCCCAACCCGGACTTTCATCAACCTGAAGTTGTAACGGATCTGGAAGCGATTGAATCATCCGGCGGCGCGATTGATCAAACGTACATTTTCTCCGATACGCTTCAGGATCTGTTTGAGAACCGCGGCTACGAAAGTAAGCGAGGTTCGTCCAAAGGCTACGAGTGGGTCGCGGGCTCGGATTTCAATGACGAACAACCGTTTCCAGATCGGGAAAAATGGAACGAAGTCGTTGGCGCGTTTTCCTGCGTAGTGTTAATCGAAGATCACCCGCTGTTCGACATCGATGCAATCCGCGCGAACGCAAAACGGTTTGTAGACTGCCGTCAGCACCACTTTGATATCGGACCGCGCGGACCGTTAAAAGGCGAGTTGACGGCGATGCAGATCCGGGAGAACGACGGCAACAACGACGTGGCTGCGATTTACACTGGAATCGTACCGATCGTTTACAAAGCGCAGAACCAGTTGTTGATCAGTCTGATCCAGAGTATCGGTCTCGCGTTCTGCATGATCTCAATCGTGATGATGATTCTGCTACGGGACTGGAGAACGAAATTCAGCTGGAAGAAGCTGCTGAACGTTCGAGGTGGATTCATCGCAATGTTCCCTAATATTTTCCCGATCCTGCTGGTATTCGGAACAATGGGGCTGCTGAAAAGAAAAGTCGACATCGGATCGATGATGACCGCCAGTGTTGCGATGGGTGTCGCAGTCGACGACACGATTCACTTTTTGAACTGGTATCGTCAGGGGCTGGAAGCAGGTATGAGACGGGTCGAAGCGATTCGCAACGCGTACAAACGTGTCGCGACTGCGATGACCCAGACGACGCTGATCGGCGGTCTCGGACTGTCGGCATTTGCACTTAGTACGTTTACTCCAACACAGCGATTCGGCGTGTTGATGTTGTTCCTGCTGGCAGCCGCTTTGATCGGCGACTTGATTTTTCTGCCGGCGTTGCTCGCCAGCCCGCTTGGGAAGTACTTTGGAAAAGAAAAACCCCGGGATGATGCAACCGTCGCTGGCGGTTTTGCAGATGGCGAATTTTCGGACGGCGCAGCGCTGCGGGTTGTCCATGATGATTCAACGGATACGGATGTGCATCCGGATAGTTTGAGGCATCTGGAACAGAAACACCCCGGCAAGCAACATGACCGTCGCCATGGGAGCCGCCGCAAAGATGACCGCCGCAAAGATGACCGCGGCGATGACGGCAATGAAGATCCAGTCAACGACGACCACCGCGAGGCGGGCCGTTAGTCAGGCGATTGGCTGTCGCCATCGCGCTTTAGCCCCGACTCTCTATTGATTCTTCCGGGAATTCGCTCAGCCACTGACTTCCACGAAAAAATATTATTCGCTGCTTCAGTCGTCAAACTTCAAAAGCACGCGTTGACCTGACTGTGCACTTTCGTGAGCCGCTTGAACGGTCCGCAGCGCGCGATAGGCATCTTCGAGTCCGGCGGTCTGGCGAATGAAGCTGGTGACTGAGCGGTGGAAGTGATCGAGCATCCGTTCGCCGATCGGTCGCTCGGATTCAAGCGTCTCTACATGCTGGCCGGCATCGTCAAACCAGATCAGCGTTGACGGAAGATCGATAAATGCGATTCCATTTTCACAGCTGACTTGAATCGAGGACGGTTTACGATACGTTACCGCTTCCTTCCATCGTGATGGAATGTAGTGCCCCACGCTTAGCTGTGCCAGTGGACGCAGACTTGAAGGCTGGCCATCTTCCGGTTCGTTTTCGCCCGGAAATTCGAGGCTGACCATCTGGTAGAAACTATTGGCTCCCGATTCACCGGTTTGATGTGCGGCACTGACGACAGAAACCGGATCGCGGTTGATCAGATAACGGCACCAGTCAACCTGCTCCATCATGTTGCGCCAGACCAGCGGGCAATGTTCGCCGCGCCGGCGTTTCTTAAACTGACTCTCGACTGCGTGACGACGATGGCAAAACAGCAGTTGTGGCTGGCCCAGTCGCGTTGCCATCAGTTCTTTCAAACGGATCGTGGCCGGCGCATAGCGTCTGGGGAATTCGGCCATGAACGCGACACCTGACTGGTCAACGCGACGGCGGATTTCCTTGGCCTGGTCAGGCGAAATATCCAGCGCGGCCGATGCATACACCGCTTTGCCCGCTTCGCACGCGGCAATAATCGGCAGCGGTCCGACCCAGTCAGGTGCGAGCGCGAGGATCGCGTCGATATCGTCGCGTTCGAACATTGCCCTGAAGCCGTCCATCGGAACCGCGTTGAACTCTGCAGCCACGGATGCTGATTTTGCTGCGATCTCGCAGCAGATCGCACGTACGTCGAATTTATCAGACAAAGCTCTGAGTGACGGACGGTGCCGAGTCTCCCATTGGTCACCCAGTCCAATTAATCCGACTCGTAATTTCATGGCGTTAACGGAAAAGATGTCTGAGGAGTAGGCTGGAACCGATTTGTAATTGAGTCGCTCAATCAAAGCATCAAAAATTATAGCGTTTGTGAAACTCAAATGGGGGAAAGTAACGACTGAAGACAAGGATGCTGAACGTACGTCCCGCTTGCCGAGCGGCACGGCGCTCCGGATTCAGCATCTTGCTTGTTTGAGTGAGTGATGAGGTTCGAGTCTTCCCTTATTCACGTCCCTTCCGGCAGAAAGGACGTACGCGCTTGACGAGCGGACGTTGATCGATTCGACCGGGGGGACATACTCGCCAAAGGACTTATGTAAACAGACGAGGATCGGAATAAAGCCGGACGACCTTAAGCGATTACCGGGGCGAAGACGTAATTGTGATCGCAATCATCGGAAACGCAGTTGAGTGATCCGAACATCCAGCATGGCTTAACGGAATCAGAATCCGGTTATTGAAAATGCAAGAGAGTGCATGCGATTTCAAACGACTTTGCTTGCATCGGTTGCCGATAAACACAGACAGGTTTGCTGGTCGGCGGGAGGCTGACGGCAACCGGATTTGGTTTTTCGGGGTTTGACGATTTTTTCGGCTGTTTAAGGATGAACGTCGCAGAGTCTTTGTCCGATCCTGTTTATTCCCGCGCGCTTTTCTCGATTGTCTGCTTGGCCGGTCACGGATGACGGTCTCGGTTGATGATCTTCGGCTGGTTTCCCGGGCTCATGGACGAAGGAGTAATTAATGAACATTGTTACCTCGCTTGCTTTTGTATTCGCGACAACCCTGGCGATTCAGGATCCTCAGGGTTATTTCATGATTGAAAGCACACCTGTCGAAACAGTCACACCTGACATACAACAGGTTCCGCTTGACTACACGACCGCATATGAAAACGCGCAGGGAGGTGACAAGCCGTTGCTGGTTCTGGTAACTGCGACATGGTGTCCACCCTGTCAGGTCATGAAGTCGACGACTATTCCAGATCTGATGTCACGCGATTCGTTCAAGGATTTTCACTACGCGATGGTCGACCTGGATCAGGAAGAGGAACTGGCCCGACAGCTGATCGGCGACCGTGGACTTCCGCAGCTGATCATGTACGAGAAACAGGAAGATCGCTGGTTGCGTCGCTATCTTCGCGGTATGCAATCGACGGAAGCAGTCGAGGCATTTGTTGCTCAGGCCTCAACGTTGCGGACGGCCGCTGTTGAAGATGGCTCAGTTGAAAAATAGCGGCACGTTGAAAAATAGCGGCGTTGACACCAGCATCGAACTGGACCGCGACCTGGACCCGCGAAGCGCCGCAACACAGTAACGAAACTAGATCTCGAGTTACTCCAGCCCGTTGCAGGATTTTTGTCAGGATTTTTGTCCCGAAACCTGCCTCGTCCTTGACTTCCATTATTGTTCTGATTGCAACCGGCGTGGTATTCACATCGTTGAGACCATGCCTGTATTTTTTTCGACGCACGATCCTGCTTTCATTGAAAGAGGCCGCTGTTGAATCGTTGCCTGCCTTCCTAACCTAACGCTCAGATTTCTTGTCAGCCCGATTGCGACGCAACCATTGAAGATTTCAATCATCATTCCGGTCCTTAATGAGGCCGCCGGGATCGCCGCAAGTATCAGGAATGCGTTCGGCGCCGGTGGTGATGAAGTCATTGTTGTTGACGGCGGCAGCACCGACAAAACACTGGCTATCGCCCGGTCGGCCGCATCCGGGCTTCCTGAATGCAGAGTTATTACCTGCAATCCTTCGCGTGCAATTCAGATGAACGCTGGAGCAGCGACTGCAACCGGTGATCTGTTTTTGTTTCTGCATGCCGATTCGCGTCTGGTTGATAACGGATGCGAACAGATTCTTGGGCGGCTAAAACCCGGGCATCTGACAACAAGGCGAAACAGTGAAACCGATTGCCAGACAATCGAGTGGGGCGGGTTCAAGCAGCGAATCGAAGCACCCAGTCCAATCTACCGACTGATCGAATTCGGCAACGGCTTGCGGGCGGTCTATCGAGGACTGGTTTATGGCGATCAGGGTTTTTTCGTAACGCGCTCGTGTTTCGAATCGAGCGGGCCGTTTCCCGAAGTGCCGATCCTTGAAGACTATTTGCTTTCACGAAAACTGACGGCGGCGTCAATCCGCAAAGTGATCCTGCCCGGGCCGTTGTTCGTTGATGCAAGGCGCTGGGAGAAAAATGGTCCGCTGCGGCAGACGTTACGAAACTGGTCGATCATTCGAGCATTTGGCAAAGGTGCGACGCCCAACGAGCTACTCGATTCGTATCCGCGTCACGACCAGTGAATGTTATTCGTTTTGCGACCGACGCGACATTCAACCGCATGGTCACATCGGCACCCGCGCTAAGCCGCTAAGCGAGTAGCAAACTGAACAGCCCGGCACTCTGTTCCTTAAACGCAAAAAAGCTGGATGCAACACCAATGAGAATGGCGAGCAGCAGGATAATTGTCGGCAATAACAGTTTGCCGTGCGTAAATCCGAACACGATGCAATACAGTCCCAGTGTGCAGACGCAAATCATTCCCTGCGTGGACTTTGAAAGGAATGCGACGATGGTAATCCAGAGGATGCATGCCAGAGCGATCGCGATCGATGCGAAAAAACTAATCAGTGCCGAGTTGATCTTTTCGCCGATCTGGTCCATGACGAAGATGATTCCAATGCCAATCGCAACCACAATCGCCAGTACGACAAGCGATACGCCAGCGATGACAATCGAGTCCGCTCCGTCACCGAAGTCCTGGCCTACTGCTGTGACAGGCGAATCTTCAATTTCCTTCTCTGCCCGAGCCATTAGTTTTTCGGCGTCGGTCATTCCAGAGGTGCTGTACTCGCCTCCGTCCTCGTCGTCAAAGACGGCTGTTTCGAGTTTGCGTCCGGTTTCACGGTTGAAGCCACAGTTCACACAGATTACCGCGTGGGGCGAAATCTCATTTCCGCAACTTTCGCAGACCGGACCCGTTGGCGTTGATTCAACACCCGCTTCGTCCAGCAGGTCGAGTAGCGGGTTGTGAACCGGCGCGGCTTTGGTGCCAGTGGCGCGCTTCTGGCCTGTTCTTTTATGAGAAGGCTGTGCACCGCCGGTCGCGGGTGGAATGGTCATCGGATTCTTGCACTTCGGGCACTTCACACGCTTCCCTGCAAGCGCAGCTTTCGCTGTGAATCCGGTGCCGCAACTATCGCATTTCGCTTTGATGGCCATTCGATTCCTGTTTCCTGGTTTCCTTTTCCTGAATGAAAAGTTACCAAATTCTATTGTCCAGTTCTATTTTGTTTGTGATTTCCGATTTGGCAACGGGCGAAGGACGGATTCGGCCGTAGAATCTTGCAACTAATCCGGATTTGTGCGGCGAGCATGCCACCTTAATAGCGCCGGTGAGGTAGGCGGACGCCTGCCTCAAGTCCACAGAATCAACCACGAAAGCAACGAATGACACGAAATCAACATCCTTCTCCTTTGGTCTATTTCGTGTTTTTCGTGGTTGTCATGACTGAGTCCACAGTCCCAATGACCCGTTGCGGCGATCGCGGTGGATTTTGTTTGGAGAGAGCATCCCGGTAGCCTTGGGCGGTTGTCGTTGGCGCGACTGAGAAATTCGAAGCCCCTCTCAACTCGGCGTTCGATTGTCATCGTTCACTTCAGCGGGGCAGATGGTATTTCAGGCAAACCGCGTTCTGACAATCTGGCACGGTCGGCGATCCTGTCCAGTTGAATTTCCCCTCGAATCGCTGCGGCATGTTGCCGCCGATTGCCAAAATCCAGGATTCCAACTCATGGACCTGTCCAATGCCTTGGAATTGGCTCGTTTTTCCCTCGTTGATCTGTCTTTCGCCAATTTTCCGACCCCTTTTCCAGTCCCGGGAACATTGGCCCGACAATTGCTTTACTTTGCAAGATCGTTTTGCAGTCCGCAAAATTGGCAGGCTATTGTTGCGTCTGATGCAGCAAGGTCGTGTCGAGCCGGATTGTTCCCCTAAGTGTGATCGCAACTGTCCGCGACCCTCTTCCGGGTAACGCAATTAAGCAGCAAGCCAATTAAGCAGCAAGCCAATTAAGCAGCAAGCCAACTTCCGTTGTATCTCGAATACCGAATACCCGGACCAGAAAATAGTCTCAGGAGAAATCAAATCATGGCTGTATCCACAAAAAAGAAGTCAAAAAAATCAACCAACCTCCAGCCACTCGGGCCTCGCATCGTGGTCGATCGCGACGCATCCGACGAGACAACGGCAGGCGGAATCCTATTGCCGAGCGGAACACAGGACAAACCAACTGCCGGCGTGGTTGTCAGCGTTGGAACGGGCCGGCTACTGAAAGACGGATCCCGACACCCGCTTCAAGTAAACGCTGGCGACCGGATTTTGTTTACTACCTACGGACCGGACGAGATCAAAGTCGGTGACGATGAGTTCCTGCTGCTACATGAAGACGATGTACTGGCCGTGATCGAGTAATTCGCCGTACAAACCAATTCAAACCAAACACAAATCACAATTAACCTGAATTCAGGAGAGACAAGACATGGCAAAGATGATTGCTTTTGAACAGGAAGCCCGCGAAGCGATTCGCCGTGGCATTTCGAAACTGGCCCGCGCGGTCAAAGTTACTCTCGGTCCTAAGGGACGCAACGTCATTGTTCAGAAGAGCTTTGGCAGCCCGACCGTCACAAAAGACGGCGTCAGCGTCGCTAAGGAAATCGAACTTGAAGACACCTATGAAAACATGGGTGCTCAAATGGTTCGCGAGGTTGCCAGCAAGACCTCTGACGTTGCCGGTGATGGCACGACTACGGCAACCGTCCTGGCTGAAGCGATCTTCAACGAAGGACTCAAAGCTGTCACCGCAGGGGTGAATCCGATTCAGCTGAAAGAAGGAATCGAATCCGCGGTTGAAGACATCAATGCGAAACTGACGTCGATGTCGATCAAGATCAAGAACAAGAGCGAAATGGCAAATGTCGCTTCGATCGCTGCCAACAACGATCCCGAAATCGGCAGCCTGCTGTCCGACGCGATGGAAAAGGTCGGCAAAGACGGCGTGATCACAGTTGACGAAGGCAAAAGCCTGAACACCGAAGTCGAATGGGTCGAAGGGATGCAGTTCGATCGCGGCTATCTGTCGCCGTACTTCGTGACTGATTCCGGTGCGATGACCTGTGAACTCGAAGACGCCTACGTGTTAATCTTCGAAAAGAAAATCTCGAATATCAAAGACCTCGTGCCGCTGCTCGAAAAAGTTGTCCAGCAGGGCAAGCCTTTGCTGATCATCGCCGAAGACGTGGACGGCGAAGCACTGGCGACTCTGGTTATCAACCGTTTGCGCGGAACGTTCACCTGCTGTGCGGTAAAAGCGCCGGGCTACGGTGATCGTCGCAAGGCCATGATGGAGGACATCGGCGTTCTGGCCGGCGCTACTCCTGTCTTTGAAGCCCTTGGGACAAAACTGGAGGCGCTGTCGCTGGCTGACCTTGGTCGCGCCAAGAAAGTGATCATCGACAAAGACAACACGACGATCATCGAAGGTGCCGGCAAAGGCACCGACATCAAGGCTCGCATCGATCAGATCCGTCGTGAAATCGAAAACTCATCCAGCGACTACGATCGTGAAAAACTCGAAGAGCGTCTGGCGAAACTTTCGGGTGGTGTTGCCAAAGTCAATGTTGGTGCAGCAACCGAAAGCGAAATGAAAGAAAAGAAAGCCCGCGTCGAAGACGCTCTGCACGCGACACGTGCAGCGGTTGAAGAGGGAATTCTCCCCGGTGGTGGCGTCGCCCTGGTTCGTGCTGCCAGTGATGTAAAACCGTCAAAGGATCTGACCGACGATCACATGACGGGATACAACATCATCGTCAAAGCCTGCCGTTCACCGCTGAGCATGATTGCCCAGAATGCAGGACAGGATGGCGGCATCGTTTGCGAGAAAGTTGTCGAAGGCAAATCAAACTTCGGCTACAACGCTTTGACCGACAAGTATGAGGACCTGGTCAAGGCGGGCGTTATCGACCCGGCGAAAGTGACTAAGACCGCATTGTCCAACGCAGCGAGCGTTGCTGTACTTCTGCTGACCAGCGACGCACTGATCGCTGAGATGCCGAAAGAAGGCAAGAAGGGTCACGGCGGCCACAACGATATGTACTAGGCCGTAGAATGGAATTTATTCCGTTCCCAAGATCATTACAGCGGAATGAACTCCATTCCACTAATACCGACCGAACGGATGTTCAACAACAGCGACGCCAACTCCGCTCGCTGCGAACATTTGACGCCGGGTTACATAGAAACCGCTGGCCCGAATTTCCGGGTCAGCGGTTTTTCGTTTGTATGATGCTCCAGCTACCGGTGCATTAACCGTTGACCACGGATTTTTCGGGGGTGAGAATGGAAGCAACTTAGTGATATATTTCAACGCTTTGCCCAATTCACGTATCGATGCCCCACCTGATTGAACCATGAAGAGTTTTTACGTCGGTTACCAGTGTCGCGCCGGACACCGAGGTGGTATCCGCATTTCAAAAAGCGATGGGAGAAATGCGCCCGGAACTTTTCCCTGATCCGGATCAGGCAGCCGGGTATGCATGGGAACTGAAGATTGCAACCAATCAATAATCACCAATCAATAATCGTAGCTGGGCAGCGACCGATAGAACTTGCGGTAGACTTCCTGATCAACCTGCTTAAGATCCTCGATATCAAATGTCTTGAGTTTGGGGATGCCCTGCATCGCCAGCAAATGCGCATCCTGCAAAAACCGGCATTCAATCTCCAGCCGTTCAAGATTACCGAGATGAACCAGCGTCTGTAAACCCTCAGGTGAAAGTTTATCGAGTGAACGAAGTGCCAGCGTGTTCAACGGAGCGTCATCGGCGAACGACGCAAACCCCGTTCCGGTGATCAGCCGGTTATTGCTAATCGATAACGATTCCAGCGCGGGCATTTCGGCCAGCGATTGCAGCCCCTCGTCCGTGATCCGTTTTACATCGTCCAGCGTCAGCCGTTTGAGCGACTTCAGTCCACACAATGCCGAAAGCGACGCGTCGTCAACCCATTTGCAGTCCGATAGATTCAGACGCTCCAGCTGCGTTAGCCCAGCCAGTTCTGCAAATCCTTCCGTACGGACTCTGGTTCCGGAAAGGTCGAGATGTTTCAGATTTGTGAACGCGGAAACGGCTTTCATGTCAGGTGAATCGATTCGATCGCAGCGAATCAGTTCAAGAACTTCAAGCGTTTTGCAATCGACCAGATGTTCCAGTCCTGCGCCTGTCACCTGCCCGCAATCAGTCAGGTAGAGCGTGTTCAGATTCCGGCAGCCAGCCATCTTTTCGAGATGCTTTTCAGTGATACCAACTCCATCGAGCGCCACTTTTTCCAGCTGGTCGCTGGTCGTAACCGCAAACAGCGCCTCTTCGGTAAACGAATCATCGTGGCCGAAATACAGCTCTTTCAACTTCTTGAATCGGGTCAGGTTTTGCAGCCCGTCCACATTGAACGCGGTCTTTCGCAATACGAGGTACTCAAGGTCTTCCGGCGCATGTTGAAGCGCTGTACCCGTCACACCTGAGCAGCGAAAGAGATTCAGCCGCTTCAATGCAGGCAAACCTGCGAGAACGGCAAGTCCTTCATCGGTGATCGAAGTGCATCCGTTGAAATTCAACTCGGTCAGTTTTTTTGCTTCGGCCAGCAAAGCCAGGTGCTCGTCCAGCAGCGCCGAGTTGTTTTGCAGCCTGAGCTCTTCAAGCTGAGGAAGCGATACGATCTTTTTCAAACCGAAAAAATTGAACTCATCACAATCGGACAGCTTGATCCGTTTCAAGGATTCGCACGAACGCAGCGCTGCGAGGCTGAAGATTGAATCGCAGCTGTTCATCTCCACTTCTTCGAGTTGCGGGAGATAGTGCAGTACGGCCAGCGACGATTCGGTCAGTGAATCGCAATTGTCAAATGATATTTTTTTGAGCGACTCGAGCCGGGCAATCCCGGACATGTGCGAATCTTCAAGACGGCTGGAATAGGTGAGCTTGATCGATTCCAGTTCGGGAAAGACTTCAAGGTCGCCGACGAAAAAAACACCCCTTAAGTATCCAATCGTGACGTGAGTCACGGCGCCGTCACGATTCTTTTCAACGCTACAGTGATTTTTCTCCAGCCAGGCTGCGGCTTCATGCGGCGTCGCAGGTAGCGTGTCCTGCATGCCGTGCGTGCACGCGATGGTCAGCTGAAATAAGACGCAAACTGCAATTCCGGGCAAAACTGTCTTCAGGAATTGAACCGGTTTTAAGAGTCGTCGTCGCATAAGGAGTGCAGGAGAGAGGGCAGAAAAGAACGTGAAAAGATCCGATAAGAAAATTCATCAATCCCGTGGCTCGTTCGTTTGGCTCGGTCAGGATTGCCCGTTGCACCGTATCAGCGGAGCATTGACTATATTAGAACCTAACACAATTAGAACCTAACACAATTAGAACCTAACACAGACCGAAATTCAGCCCTCGAAATGTTTGGAACAGGATTAGTTGCGAAACGGAGAGCCGGAAAATGTTTGCACGGGATTTGATGGTTGCAGCAATTGCAATCGGATTGGGCATGTATCTGTTGCTGTCCGCGGTCATGAACCATCGCAGGACATTTGAAATGCGTACACCGAATTACTGGAGCGAGGTATACGGTCGTACCTGTGCGCGATGGCTGATCGGAGGGATCGGGTTCATCCTGCTGATGCTTGGCGGCTACATTCTGTGCGAACCGATGATCGATCGAGTTTCCGAGTTGAGCAAACTGGAAAACGACGATCCGCATGCATTCGCGATTGATGCTCGTCTCCAGCGGTCGAAAGCGCGTGGTTTGAGTGAACGTTGTAAACCTCCCTGTTCAAATCTGAGAAGCGAAAACAGGAAAGCCCGGACTATTTCATCCGGGAAAGTGTCTTCACCGACCGGACAATCATCCGCGATGTCCAGGCCAGAACCCCCAACGCCAACAATGCCGTCGTGCTGAGCGCGCCGACGGCGAAAGTGATACGGCTATCGCGAAAGTTGACCAGGCAACCAGCGAACACGCAGTGATTGTGCAGAATAGATAGGCGGCTGTGAGCAATCCGTCTTGTTGCGGTCCGTTTCCAGGGTCGTAGGTCATGGTTTCGGACGTCGGAGCTGGCGAGGTTCGCTGTTTCAACAAACGGCTCAATCTCCGGTTCGGGCGGTGCGTTCGACCATGTGGCTGAAAACTCTTCGAGCACATCGCCCAGCCGTTCCCGGAAACGGTCGCTAATCTGCTCGATGTGGTCGCCGGGTTTGGAAGTCATGGTATCAGTGTAAACCTTGTCCGAACTGCGCTATTTGGAAACCCGACGCGTTAGCAAGGGCGTAGTCTTTGACCACCAGTCCCTTGCTTACGCTGCGGGTTACCATTTGGCTGATTCGATACAAAAAAGTTGGGAACAAATGGCCCAGTCAGAACAGATTCTCGCTGATAAAATTCAACAGGGGGACGTGGAATCGATGGCGGAATATTTGAATGTCCGCCGCCGCGACATGCTGGCTGTGATCCTCAGCAAGATGGGACCGGCCTTGAAAAACAAGGTTGAAGCCGAGCACGTTTTTCAGGAGGTCTCGCAAACCGCCGTCGAGAATTTTCGCGCCGTCACCTTTACCGAGCGCGGTCCGTTCGGCTGGTTGTGCGAACTGGTCGATCGGAGAATCATTGACATCCCGCGACGGTTTTCCGCGCAGAAACGTGACGCAGCCAAGGAGATCGGCATTCACGGGTCGCCGGACCAGAGTCAGATCGGGCTGGTCAGTCTGCTGGTCGCGAGCATCACATCACCCAGCCGCGCATTTTCCCGAAAGCAGAAGGAGTTCCAGCTGCTGACAGCAATGGATCGACTTTCCATGGAGCAAACGGACGGTGACGTAGCACAAAACGGTTAACTCAATCGTCGATCCGAATCGAATTGTCTTTCAACGCGGACCCGTCCAGCATTCCACTCAGATCCATCTTTCGCAGGTGCTCTTCCTTCGCGCCGTTCCACGTGAGCGGGCAGCGATAATAGATGCAGTCGCGATACGGCTGGTCATCCGGATAGTCGTCGACCAGCCGTTGCAGTTCGTAACTGCCGAGCGAAAGATTGATCGCCCACATTCCGGCGGCCAGACGATCGCGATTGCGACCGTGAATGGCCGTGACACCGTTTTTGATCGCCAGCATCACCATCGCCTGCTTCATCGTGCGACCCGTGCCGCCGCGGTATTCCGGTAGCGCGGTCAGATCCATGCTGTAGTAAACCGTCGGGTCATTCACAAACGGATCGGTGGACACACCGCGTTCCTGAGTGAACAGTCCTAACTGTCCGGCAAAGGCCATTGCAACGATCGCTGCCGGATCGGACCGTTTTGTGCCGCTGTTGTTCTCACGATTTTTACCGTCAAGCACAATAATCGCCAGCGGGAGATCGGAATCGAAAAGCATGTCGAACTCTTCAGGCGGAGTGCGACGCGCAGGTTCGTAAACCGTCGTTTGCATCGCCAGAATCTGATCTCGATATTCCGGATACAGTTCTTTGGTCAGTACGACCGGCTCAAGCTCGAGGCTTCCGGACTGAAAATGAGTCTGTAACAGTTCTGTCGGTTCGCAGTCGCCGGGAACTTTTTTCGTTGTTTTGGCTTTCATCAATCCTTGATGAAACCTGTACAGAGGCTCCCGGAACTCCCGTTTGAGCTGGACCTCTTTCGACCCCCAAACAGCGTCATCGTTTCGGAACTGCCCAAACGCAAGTCGCAATTGTTCCCAGAACAGATCCATTTCCCGTTCACGATAGGCCAGATTCAGCTGAAACAGGAAGCGGCATGAGTTTGGCGGATTGCCGGCAGCGTTTTCCGCCGCCGTATTTTCGGGCCAGCGTCCGGGCAGAACCCGGCTGTCGTGGAGTGGTTTGTTGAAAATCCCTGCGCAATAAAGTGCCACACGGAACTGATTGGCGAGTTTCTGATCTTTGAAAGCAAAGCCGAATTCAAAATTTGCGCCGCTGACGAACGGCAGGCAAATTAATTCGCTCTGCTCGTTGATCAGCTCGGAAAAGTTTCGTTCGATCGTTTCCGCCGCCCATTGATGCTGATCCGAATATTGTTCGATCATCGAAAGGGAAATGTACTGATAGAGAACCTCTGCCGGACGAATCGGGTTCCCGAAATCGCTCGGGAGGTTTTCGAGCGGCCTGAGAAACATCTGTCCGATCAACGAGTCATGGTTTCGCTCAAGCAGGCGAATGTAGGCGTCTTTGATTCGAGTTGCTTCTTCCGTCCACTCGGTCGTCCAGGATTCCAAGTGCTGCACGACACCGAACAACGCGCGCGGTTTGTTTCCCAGCCAGCGGGGATATTCATGAACCGACGTGGCAAACAGGACGGTATCTTCATCGATCGACTCGTAGGCACCATACGAAGCAACGCCGTTCATCGTAAACAGACCGGTGATTGACTTGTTATGAAGATACGGCATTGCGAGTCGCGCAGGTTTGGCTTGATTCCAGCCGAATATCGTAGGCCCAATCTAAATACCTGGCTACCGACGGCTTGTTGGACGTTGTTGGACGAAAGGCACAGTGGTTCAGAAAGAGTACCAACTCCGGTTTCGACGGCTCTCATTGAAAGAACTCAAAACTTCCGTTGAAGTTGATCGTTTCACGTATCTTCAGTCGCCGTGACCGAAGCGATCGCAACATTGTCAGTTGGCTACATTCGCGTCTGATGAGTTGCTCCACCGTATTAACTCGATTTGCCGAAGCCGGCTGGAAAAACAGAAAAAACTAGCTAGCTAGTGCTTCGACACTACTGATTGGTGGTCGGTTGGCATCATCGTATCCATATGTTTTCCAGAAGTTGGGAGAAAAGGTTTCACTTCCTTCTACAAATGCGCATACTCTTCTTTTACCAGTAGTTTTGTGTTTGACTCTCTGATACCACCAAACATAGTCTTGAGAAAACAAGTTGGTAAGGATTTCCAATTCGTCTGACATGCAACTACCAGTTCTCTTTGAATAGACCTCAGTGATTAGACCTCAGTGATTAGACCTCAGTGGCGACTTTAACTGATATTAGAATTACGACCGTTCACTATGCACATCCTACGGTATGGCGCAATCGCCCGCGAGTATCACGACGAGACCCGGACGTTGAAGATCATTTACAAAAGCGAGTGGAAACGCAATGTCGAGTGAGGCTTAAAACGGCAAGTAAGATCTTCAAGAGTTCTTCGACAGGAAGAATTTTGCCACGTTTACCGTGACTAATTGCGATCGCGTCATTCACGTGCCGATCAACGATTCGAATGTTCAGGTAAGGCAACATTCCCAGGTTGGGTTGCCTGATTTGAACAGGAGGTTACAGAGCCCACGGAGGTCAGTTTCGATAGAAAAACTACTGCCACATATCTCTGTCCAGCATCCGGTAGTTGATCGCTTCGGTCAGATGATACAGCTCAATATTTTTCGACGACTCGAGATCGGCGATCGTCCGCGCGACGCGCAACACTTTATCATGAGCCCGCGCGGATAGCCCCAGTTCGTTGACACTGTTCTTCATCACTTCGATGCACTCATTGTTGAGCGGACAGAATTCGCGGATCTGCTTGCTGCTCATCTGTGCGTTGTACAGAATATTCAAATCCGTGAAGCGTTCGATCTGCGCGATTCGGGCGGCTTCTACCAGATCACGAATCTCAGCGCTGGAAGTGCCGGGCGTTGACGAAGCAAGCTCTTTGTATTCCGCAGCAGGAACTTCGACGTGAATGTCGATTCGATCAAGCAGAGGTCCCGATATCTTGCCCATGTATTTCTCGATTTGCGGCGGAGTGCAGTTACAGTTGCGGCGCGGATCGCTCCGGTAGCCACAAGGGCACGGGTTGAGCGCGGCGACAAGCATGAAGTCCGCTGGAAAAGTCGTCGATGCCATCGCGCGCGAAATCGTCACGACGCGATCTTCCAACGGCTGTCGCAACACTTCCAACGTCTTGCGATTGAATTCAGGAAGCTCGTCGAGAAACAGAACTCCGTGATGCGCCATCGAAATTTCGCCCGGAACCGGAGTGCCTCCGCCTCCAACAAGACCGGCCTGCGAGATCGTATGATGTGGCGAACGAAACGGACGCTTGGCCATTAGCGGCTGGCCCGGTGTTAAACGTCCGAGCACACTGTAAATCCGCGTCGTCTCAATCGATTCCAGGGGTGTCAGTTGCGGGCAAACAGTTGGAATCCGCTTGGCCAGCATCGTCTTGCCCGACCCGGGAGGGCCGAGCATCAACAGATTATGCGCGCCGGAAGCTGCCACGGTTACTGCGCGTTTTGCTGACTCCTGACCGCGAACGTCGGCAAAGTCAATTTCATAGCGAGAGAATTCGCCGAACAATTCGTTGACTCGTGAAGGAGCCGGCTCGATATGCAACTGACCGGAGAAAAACCCGACCGCTTCGGTTAGCGATGAAACAGGAATGACTTCGATCTCTTCAACGACCGCAGCCTCTCCGGCGTTTTCAACTGGAACCACGATTCCGCGCAGGCCTTCTTTGGCCGCCGCAATCGCCATCGACAACACGCCGCGCGCCGGTCGGGTGTGGCCTTCAAGAGCAAGTTCACCGACAACCGCATATTGCTTCAACCGCTCGACTTCGATCTGTCCGCTGCCGATCAAAATTCCCAGCGAGATCGGAAGGTCAAACGATGCCGCCTGCTTGGGAAGTTCAGCCGGGGCAAGGTTGATCACGACACGGTCGCTTGGTCGCGTAAACCCCGAGTTAACCATCGCGCGTTCGCAGCGGTGTGTGCTTTCGCGGACGGCAGCTTCAGGCAGCCCCACCAGTATCGTCTTCGGCATCGCGCGAGGCGATACATCGACTTCGACCTCCACAGGTTTCGCTTCAATGCCAACCAGCGAGTACGTTTTTAGTTTGGCCAGCGAACCGGATTTGTGTGTTTCGGGCTCTTCCTGAATCGACTTGTTATTTGGTGCCATACTTTTCCGCCAGTTGATTTACGATTTCGGCCATCGTTTTGCGCGCTGAGGCCGGCGAAATAATCTCGGCGTCGCCTCCAAGATGCAAAACACGCGGAACGATTTCCATGTCGTTCACTGCGCTGACGGACAGTTCAATGCTGCCGTCACTCAACTCTTTGACTATCTGATCGGGATGCCACGGATCTTCCTGCACCCATCGCGCGGCGTGCGGGCCGATTCTGATTTTAAAGTTCCGGACCTTGTTGCCGACAAAGCTGCCCATCCCGCGACCGATAAACTCGTCAATGTCCAGATCGTCAGGGACCTTGAACCATTTGTCCAGCAGCTTAGCCTTGCTGAACCGTTCGAGTTTGAAACTGCGGACCCGGTCATCGGGATCATCAACTTCGCACGCCGCCGCGACAATATAGAGACTGCTCTGTATCAGATTGATCGAGTACGGTTCGATTCGTCGGACACGCGGAGATTTGCCGACCGCGTGATATTCGACTTCAACGATCCGGTGTTCGAGGATCGCACGGTTGATCGTTTTGATGATGCCGTGTTGTTTTTCGTAGCTCTTGGCCGGAACGCCGAGCACCCTCAGCGTGCGCCGGAATTTTTCATAGTGAGTGAATACCGATTCGGGAATCGACTCCTGGACCTTATTCCAGAACGACTCGATACCCATCCAGAACGGAGTCCCCGCCAGCGGAAACATCAACTGCCGGCCCAGCGATAACGCAATCAGTTCGGTCGCAGAGAAACTGATCTTTGTCGTTGATTTTGCGAGCGGACCAAGCTTCCAGACTTTTCCGCGCTGCATGTCGTGAGCCTGCACGTCGATTCCGGCTGCCTGTAACGCTTCGAGATCGCGGCGCAGCGTACGCGGATGCACTGAGGTGAGTCCGAGCTCGTCAACAATGTCGTCTCTGAGCTCGGTGATTGTTCTGCCAAATCGAACCCGTTCAAGGATTTGCAGAATTTTATGCTGCCGGATTAGTTGTTCGTTGCGCGCCATCGTTCCATCATCAATTGGCTGTTGCCGGTCCGCTATTTCCCAGGGCCTACGTCTCCCAAGGCCCTTATGTGTAGGTCCGTACATTATTGAGGTTGCGAGGAGTTACTGCCAGTAGGCGCAACCCGCCGAGCAAGAATGAAAGAATGTGACTCGGGAGTCAGTAGCGCCACGTCTCCACTGACTTGGCTTGTTGTCTGTTGCTTTCCATTTATTGTTCCCCGAAATTGTGGCTGCATCACCAATATTTGTCCGCGTCACGGCTGTCGTCGCGTCTCAATATTGCCAGCTTCGGAAACAGACGACTCGCCGAAGCTTCTTTCTTTCCCTAGAATCAGGCGAATGCGAATTCGAAAACGCAGACCAACAACCAGCAGACGAAAAAGTGGAACAAAAAAAAACGGCCGTCATCTGTCTCAGCGGAGGCATGGACTCGACCAGCCTGTTGATGCACTTGCTTGCATCGAACTACGAAATATTCGGGCTCAGTTTTGACTACGGACAAAAACACCGCGTCGAACTTGACCGTCTGCAGAAAAACCTGGACTACCTCCGCGACAACGGACACAACATCGATTGTCAACTTCTCGACATGTCGCAACTTGGCAAACTGTTCTTCTCAGCACTGACCAGCGATGACCGGGACGTTCCCGAGGGGCACTACGAACACGAAAACATGCGGCAGACCGTAGTGCCAAACCGCAACGCTATTTTTTCATCGATCTCATACGGCTACGCGCTGTCGATTGCCAACCGCTTCGAAACGAATGTCAGCCTTTGCCTGGGTGTGCACAGCGGGGACCACGCAATCTATCCTGACTGCCGCCCCGAATTCTACGAAGCGTTGTACACAGCATTCGAAGCTGGAAACTGGGACGCCGAGAAAGTCAACTTGTATCTGCCCTATCTGCACGCGGACAAAGTCGTGATCCTGAAGGACGCCAGCGAGTCGATCAACAAACTCGGGCTCGATTTCGAAACCGTGTTCCGAAACACGTGCACCAGTTATGCGCCTGACAAAGATGGTCGCTCGCACGGTTTAACCGGCAGCGATGTCGAACGCATTCTCGCCTTCCACGAATTCGGCGTGTGCGATCCGGTTGAGTACCGACAACCGTGGGACGATGTCGTCCGTCAGGCGCTGGAGTTGGAAAAAAAATACAAGGCGTCGTGATGATCGTCGCGCACAAGTTCTGCCCACGTTCACAATATCCAGAATTTATCCCGGACCCCTTGTTGGACAGGACGAACAATTATCGCACAAAGACCCTAAGAAAGTGGTTGGATCGTAGATTTCAAAAATGTGAACTGGTGCGCGCTTTCCTTCTGACAATGAGAAATTATCTTTGACCAGGTTTCAGGATAACCACCTAGTAGTGATGGAATGGCATGAAAAAAACTCTTCTAAAGCTCCTTCTACTTTCGCTGTCTATCAGGATTTGCGGAGCCGTTCGATGAGTGATGGCGATCCGGAATTCGAAAATCTCAAGCCGGTTTACAGTTTGACCAATACCGCCAGGACCGAAACGCGCTGCAATACCTTCGAGGCATCAAATGTCCGGTCCTGATAGTTGGTGGCTGGAATGACGAGCAAAATCTGTACGGAATCGTCAACTCCTACCGCACGATCAACGAGCAGAATCCCGATTGCGATTGTCGGGTCGTGATCGGACCGTGGGCTCACAGCGGTCAGAAACGGCCGGAAGGAACGATGAAAGTCGGAGACGTCTACTACGGTGAGCAAATTGCCGAACGCTATCAGGCCGGGACGGAGTTCGCTTTCTTTGAGCACCATCTAAAAGGTGAACCGACACTGGAATTACCCGAAGCGACAGTCTTTGACACCGGAACGAAGGAATGGTTGAAGCAGAACTCGCTGCGCTAGCCGCTGAATTTCTTGCGGGTGACGATCCTCGCGAGAAGGGAATGCCTCTCATCAACGCATTGCAGTCCGGCCACCTGGATGTTGTTCATCTACTGCTGGATCCGAATGTTCACACGCTTGATGGAGTTGTCACGTGGTCGTTAGCGCCTGGAACCACCGTGATTGGCGAATGATAAGCGCGGTCGGATGCTCTCTCAAGACAGTACGATACTCTCGATACATTTTCAACTGAAAGGCCTGAATGTGGCTCGCAACCAGGATCCGACCGAAGCGATTCGCATCGCTGCCGGAAAATTCTCGAATGTTGCCGCAGGAACGGCTTGCAATCAAAGCTCGTTTAAGACCGGCAAGAATTCGTTCCTGTTTATCGGCCCGGGCACCAGGGGTGTCGGCTTCAAGGCGATGTTCAAGCTCGGCAAGTCAATGGAACAGGCCCGAAGACTTGCCAGCAAAGAACCGGATCGCTTCGACGCCGGGAACAGTGGATGGGTTACCGCGCGATTCACAGCGGAACAACCGCTGCAAAAAACGATCTGGCAGAAATGGCTCAAGGAATCGTACGAATTGAGAACCGCAGCTTCCGGAGTCACAGTCAAAAAAACTGCCAGGAAAAAAGCGGTCAAGAAAAAACCGACAGACAAGAAGAGGCCGGGGACGACGAAAGCGGCGAAAAAGAAGAAGTAGCCGCAAGCTGAAATGAAACTCGAATCGCTTAATTGATCGAGTCATCTTTTCGATTTCAGAATCAATTGCTCTCGGCAAAGATGCCCGAACTGACCAGGTTCCCAAACCCGTACTAGACTCTACGATAGACTCTTTCGCGTCACCAACAGCAGACTTCTGTCAGCATGCCGGAATACTTCGAACGAATTGCTGACGAATGGCGCGTACGCGCCGTCGAAATGGGCGACTGGGCGATGAACAACCTCGTCAACCGGACGGACGTCTGGGGCCGTTACCTGTCTCCGAAATATCGCGGCACTTCCACCAGCGGAATGGCAAAAAACAAAGCGATCACAGCTCCGTTCAAACAGGAACGCGGCAAAATCTTTCTACAGGTCACGCGCTGGTCAAACACTTCAAAGCCGCCGAAGGAGGCGGCATCCTCGGTCTCCACAGCGCGTCACGCGACGGTGCATCACGCTGGTTTGCACTCGATATCGACTTGCACGAAGAGGATGATCTGTCAGTCTCGCCTGAAGGCAACTTTGTCGCGGCAGTAAAATGGTACGAACGGCTGCTGGAACTGGGCTTCGATCCGCTGTTGATGGATTCCAACGGCGCGGGTGGATTTCATTTGCTGGTGATGCTCAGCAAACCGATGGCGACTAAATCTGTACGACAGTTCTGTGGCGAACTCGTTTCCGATTTTGCAAGACTCGGCCTCGATAAGCGCCCGGATCTCTTCCCCGGGTCGCTTGGGACCAATAGCAAAGGGAGCTGGCTGCGTTTACCGGGTCGGCACCACACGCGCCAGTTCTACACGCGGGTTTACAACGACGAACCATGGACTGACCAGAAATGGATCGAAGGGCATGAAGCGATCGATCGGATCCTCGCGCTGTAGCGGGCACCGGAAAAAGTTCTGGAGCAGGCCGGGTTGACAACGAAGTACCGCACGATCTGTCTGGATTTTGACGGCGTGATTCACTCCTACCAGTCCGGCTGGCAGGGAGAAGCCGTCATTCCCGATCCACCGATTCACAAAGTGGACCTGGCAATCAAAAAGCTGCGCAAGGATTTTCGTGTCGTTGTCTTTTCCGCGCGATGCCGGACCCGGAGGAATACCCTGGATGGCTGTCCTTGACGGCGAAGGATACGAGCTAATTACGTCGGTCGGCCCGGAAGGAAATGTTGGCTGTCCCGTAACACCGCCTGAGGTTGAACACTTCGTCGACATGATCAGGCAATCTTCGGATGCAACAGAAGAAGAGCTAATAGCGATCGAAGACGCGGCGACTGCGAACGCCGAGCAGTATCGTTAAAAGGCCAAATCCAAAATTGCACTCGCGTGTTTCCGGGTTCAATCGTGATTGAGACCGATGAACAGCACAGGAACGGCCTGAATTCCGTTCTACAACAACTCCATCCGCCAGCAACGGTGAATTCGCTTGTTGCGAAAGTCCTCCGGCACCGTTTGTTTGCTGATCTCACGGATGTTGTAAATTTTTACCAGCGACGGATCGAGCTTGAACCGGCGAAAATTGTTTGAGAAATAAACAACCGCGCCCGGGTTCAGACACTTTGTCAAATTCGTCAACAGCGAAGCGTGGCACGTTTGAACGTCCCAGTCGTCGCGCGAGCGTTTGCTATTGGAGTACGTCGGCGGATCAACGACCGCCAGATCAAACTTGACCGGGTGATCCGCCGCCGATTCGACAAACGGAACCGTCCCTTTGGCAATGAAATGATGCGTCGGACCGGTGAAATCGTTGGCAGCCATGTTTTTCCGCGCCCAGTCAACATACGTGTTCGACCAGTCAACGGTGGTTGTCGACAATGCGCCTCCATCCGCCGCGTAAACCGAGAACGAACCGGTATAAGCAAACAGATTCAAAAAATGTTTGCCTCGCGCTTCGTTGCCAGCCATCCGGCGCGTAATCCGGTGGTCGAGAAACAACCCGGTATCAACGTAGTCTGAAAGATTGACGAGGAATTTCATGCCGGCTTCCTCGACCGTCATCAGTTTTCCGTGCTGACCGACCTTCGTGTACTGCGAACCCGGTTTTCTCATCCGGCTCTTAAAGAACGTCTTTTGAATCGGTACGTCCAGCGCGCCTGACGCGGTTCTGACCATCAACTCGTTCCAGGCCGCATGTCGCCCGGGATCCCGTTCATGAGGCCGGTCGTACCCGGTGATGTGCAAACAGTCCTCGTAACGGTCGACGACAAATGGCAACTCGGGAATATCACGTTCATAGAGGCGAAAACAGGTGATGCCACGTTTACCCGGCCAGCGCCGAAGATGTTTCGCGCGCTTTTTCAGCCGCGACGCGAACAGTTCAGCCTGCTGATGGTCTTTCGGTTCGAGCCCGCCAAAGACAGCCGCAGGTTTCGTCTTGTCGCCGGCGGATTCCTCGACAGAAGGAGTCGCATTCGTTTGCCTTTCTTTCGAATCCGTCGCACGCTGGCTCTTTGACGCCGTCGTTTCTTGTTCAGTGAATTCGCTTTGCTCTGAAGCAACAACTTGATCCGGTTCAGCGATTTCACTCGTTTCAGCCACATCGTCCTTTTGACTCCAGCCGTCACGCGGAGGGCGCGGGCCAAGAAACTGAAAGTAAGTACATTCAATCCGCCCATTAAACAGTTTCCGACGACGCGTTGCCTCGCGCCCGACAATCCGCTCGAGTCCACTGACACTCGTGATAATAAAGTGCGACCAGGTCGGCAGCCGCGCGAGCACGCCGGGAATACTCTCATACAGCGGCATCAAATCACGTTCCTCGGAAAGGCGGCCACCATATGGCGGATTGGTAATCACGCAGCCGTATTCCTTCTTGCTCCGCAGATCAGCAAACGATTTTTGCTGAAAGTGAATATGCTGTGCGACTCCGGCGGCCCCGGCATGAGTCCGCGCCAGTTTAAGGACTTCGGGGTCAACATCATAGCCATTGATTTCCAGCGTGACGTCCGTCAACTGCGCTGCGCGGGCTTCATCGCGCGCGGCATTCCAGTCTGTTTCAGAAACCTGCGGCCAGCGCGAACAGGAAAATTCACGGTTCACTCCGGGCGCAATCTTCAATCCAGCCAGCGCTGCCTCGACCACAATCGTGCCGCTACCGCAAAACGGATCGATCAGGGGCCGGTCCTTGTTCCACACGCTCAATGAAACCAGCGCCGACGCGAGTGTCTCTTTCAGCGGCGCAATCCCAACCAGTCTTCGATAGCCTCGCTTGTGAAGGCTCGGCCCTGTCGTATCGAGCGTAATGTTCGCTTCATCATTCACCAACGCGACATCCAGCCGGTATTCAACGCCGGTTTCCGGTAACGTCGCCGTGGCATGATGCTTGAGCAAGCTTTCGACGACGGCACGTTTCACGGTTCGTTGAACAGCGGGAACACTGGTCAGCCGGGACAACCGCGACCGGCCGGTGACCGGAAACGCAGCGTCTGCGGGAATGAGTTCGCTCCAGTCAAAGTCCTTTACCGTATCAAACAGCGCACCAAAATCGGGCGCAGGGAACTTGAGGACTTCGATCAGAACGCGATCTGCCGTCCGGAGGTTGATGTTCGCGCGACAGACCGCACTCCAGTCGCCGTTACCCACATCGAAACCGACGCGACCGGGCGATACGACATGAGGTTCATACGCGAGCTCGACAAGTTCGCGTTTGACAACAGCTTCAAGCCCGAACGCACAGGCGGCTACGAGTTTCATGAAATCCGGACGAAAGGTGATGGTTCAGTGAACCGAACAATGTAGCAACAACTGTTGGACGGGGGCATTCTGCACTTTGTTATTTCAGCTGGCAGTATGGTACACCAAATGTTCCAGCGGCCTCCAAACGCTGGTTTTCTGCGGCGGGAATTCCCAGGTCCGACGTCGAGGATCGAAAAAACGAGTCTCACGCAAAGGCGCAAGGCACGCAAAGGAAAGCACCGGGACGCTGCGCTTTCGCGCCTTTGCGTGAGACCCTGCCCAATATTTCAGGAATCTTGCAAAGTGCAGAATGCACCCGCTGTGGACAACCGTCGCTTTATCAATGCGAATTATCAAAGCGTTTTCAAATACGCATAAAGATCTGCCCAGGCCTGGTCCCTCATTTCGTCGATCAACCGTGAAGGCATGGCGGACAGTTTTGAGTCAGCCATCTGTTCAATGTTATCACGATTGATCCTGATCGTCTCGCCTCGCGTATCGCCCAGAGTTATGCCATCAACCGATTCGTATATCTTGATTCCGCGAAACACTTCGCCGTCCTCGGTGCTGACGACAACCGCGCGAAACTGCTCGGAAACCTGGTTATCAGGATCAATGATTGCGGTAAACAAATCGTCAACTGCAAAACGTGAAGTTACACCCTCCAGCGAAGGCCCCATCCGGTTGCCTCCATTGTGACACTTGATGCATGAGGCAGCTCTGAACACTTCTGCACCTCGCAATGCATCACCGGAGTTCCAGTCAATCGCTTCCAGTCGCGCAAAGGTGTCAATTGAGTTTCGTTTCGAATCGCCAACCAAAGTTTGAAATGTTCCGGTGTAATGCTCCTGCAACCAGGCTTCGGATTTAGCAAATGCTTCGATCTGCAACTCGCCTTCCTTCTCTGCCTGGTATCCGAATTCTCCAGCCGTTCGCAGCTCGACCAGTTGCATTAATGTGTCGCGTGTTTTCAGTTCTGCGCCGGTCGTTCCCAAACGCCTTGCCGCATTCCAGGCCAGCACAACTTCCCGCTCCGGTTCGTTTGTCGACTCGATTCGCAGCAACCTTCGTGCAACTTTCAGCAATGTCGTCGAGTTTCCGTATTCCAGTGCATCAACCAGAAACGGTTCGTCCCCCGCAATATGATTTCCCGCGATCGCACGAACGGCAGCCTCGCGCAAACGCAAATCGTCACACAGCGAACGGAGCCATTCACGACACCCGGGCTCCCGAAGAAACAGTTTGAGATGCGAGCCGGATACCTTGTCAAGCGGCATATCCGACACACGGTCGACAATTTTCTGGCGGGCATTATCCTGAATTGCGGCGGGCAACTCCGCCAGCAGAAACTCGTTACCCTGATCTGCAAACGTTTCTCCACCAGCGACGGCCAGGGCAACCGCAGGTTGTTCCATCAGTATGGCGCAGACTTTGCCAACGCGTGGAACCCAGTTTCGGTCTTCGTTCAAATTCTGATTGGCGATTTTCGCGCGCAGTCTGACGATTGCTGCGCCGATTTTTTCAGCTTCCGGCTTCTCAAACTCCTGCAAAGACAATGCGAGTACACTCAGACAATGCACGTCGCCGGCAACCGGTGAGTCGCCGGTTAATTCGTGTGTAATCAACCTTGCCATCGCTTGCGAACAATTTCCGCCCAAGGCAACGACTCGCAACAACTCCCGTTTCAATTCACGCTTAACCTGGTGATCTTCAGATCCCGTTTCAATCGCCGCCCAGCACAACCGCAGCGCATTTTCCTGCCCGTCCGGAATTTTCCCGCGAGGCAGACGGGTCACATAACCGTGAAAAACAGACAGATGGTAAGGCAGAGTTACTGCCACGTTCACCGGCGGTCCCGGCCCTCGACCATCAAACGGCCCGAGTGCTTTTTGGACCTGCCGCAACCACATAGCCAGCTGATCGGAAGGCGTATTGCGCAGCTCGCCAGTCAATCTGGCAGCCAGTTCTGCATGTGCATCGGTTCGATCCACTTCAATACGCTGTTTCTGATCCAACGCATCAATTTCCAGCGCGGCCAACAGGTTCAAAGGGATCGACTGTTGCATTAACCGTTCTCGTGCTGAATCCGGAAGCGAACGACATGCGCGGACCCATAATTCGATATCACGGTCGTTTCGCGTTTTGTCGATCTGGATCGCCGACAATGAAAGGGCGGTAACCAGTTTCAACGATTGCGAGTCATCCATCTCCAACTTACGACCAATCAGCAACGACAACATTGCGCGCTGTTTGCGCGTGTTGTCCAACTCTGCCGTAGGCAAACTCAGTCGTTCGATAATCAGATCCAGCAATTCGAAAGACAGACCGTTGCGCGCACTCAAGCTGATCATCAAGTTAACTTCGCGCTGCGAGGCTCCTTCCGACTCCAATTCCCGAATCCGCGCAGGTTCAAACGGTCCGTGCATTCCGGTGGCCATGATGATATCGCTCAACGGCATCAACCTCTGCTGCATCAGTTCTCTTGCTTCCGGTTCGACCCTTGCGTGCGACTCCGCAGTGCGTTCGATCCGATAAACGCCGCCCTTGGTTCCACGTCCGCCGACACTGATCAACAACGAACCTCGGGAGTCCATTTCCAAATCGGTCACGGCAAAACCGAGCGTTCCGGTCGGCGTTGCAAGATTTTCAACCGGCAAGTAATCGCCAGTTTCCAGGTCGCGTTTGATCACACGAATCCTGCCGAACGTCCAGTCGGCAACGAAAACTGCTTCCAGATACTCAGCGCCAAAGTCCGGTGTCAGACACGTGCAGACGCCGGTCGGACTTCCGCGCCCCGTGTCCGCGATCGTTTCCGGCATGTCGTAGTAGCGGGACGGACGCTTCCAACCTTCGCTGACCCAGCCGGCATCGTCGCCCGGTCGCATTCGAAAGACCCGTGTTGGCCGATACCATGGGAGCGAAACATCTCGCTCGCCGTCGCTGTCGTAAACAATGAATTCGCCGTCAAGGTTGATGTCAAAATCGTATGCGTTGCGAAAACCACTCAGCACGATGTCGCTGTGTTTGAAGTCAGGACTGATCCGCATCAGGAACCCGGCATGCGCGTTCGGACATTCGTCGCGCAATGAGTTTCTCGATTCGCTGTCCGGGATGTCAGTATGGTTACCAGCAATCAAATAATAGTTCCCATCCAGCCCAAGCCGAATTGCGTGTGCCGTATGTTCGCCGCCAGTTTTGAGTTCGACCAGCAACTCCGGCGGACCATCAGCAACTCCATCTCGGTCTACATCCATGTATCGCAGCAGACCACCATCTCCGGTACACAACAACGAATCATCCAGAAACAGCAGCCCTTGAGCGCCCGTCGCCGGACCGTCCGAAAACTGCTTGAACGATTCGAAAACATTGTCTCCGTCGTCATCGATCAGTGTTCGTATGTAACCCGGACCGGAAACGACAGGTCGATCCAGATCGTCCACGGTCATCGAGAAGATATTGCTCGCCACATCATCGGCCGCAATCTGAGTGATCTTGAATCCGTCGGGCAGCGTCACCGCAACATTGGACGCGGGATACGCATCCAGCTTGTCCTGCATGGAAAAAACAAGACCGGGTGACAAACAAATCGCGACCAACAACACTAACATTCTTGCCGTCATTCAATGTCCTCCACCAATCGTTCGGATTTTTTTCCTTCATACAAATCCGTTTTCGAATCCATCGGCGTCGTCCGTGCACCGGCGATCATCGCGAAGCCGATCAGTGCCGGCACCAGCGCAACCAGTGCCCACCAATACGGAATCGCATCCTGTTCGCCCGGAAACCAGCTGAGCCTGCTCAACTGCGGCTGGTAGTAGCCTAGAAACGCGACGAACCCGTTATGAATGATGTGCAACACGATCCCCGGAACGATCGAGTTTGACTTGTAGCATAGATATCCGAGTGCGATGCCGATCAACGTCGTCGGAATCAAGCGATCCAGGGCAACGGCGCTACCGGAGAGCGTGTGGAACAAGCCAAACAACACTGCCGACAAAAAGATCGCTTTCCACTGCCCGTGTCCGTTACGGTTCGTGTGACCTAGCAAGCCGCGCAACAGGAATCCGCGAAAAAACCACTCTTCACAGATCGCAGGTATGACTGCCAGCGACAACGCAATCGAAGCAGGCGAAACCATGCGAAACCTCCGAACTTGTTTTTCGCTTGCCGCAACAAGCTGGTCATGCCACTCTCCACTTTGTTCGGCTCCGGCGAGCAACGAATACGCGTCGTGCCAGAGCGAAATCAGCGACATCACGATCGGCCATAAACTTAAACCAAGTAAGAGCGCAGCGGCAAGAAACACAAATCGAGGCCAGTCCAGCCCGAAACCGGAAACGATTTTGACTCGTTGATGCCGCGCGATGATCCACGGTACTACGACAAAACTGAGAAACGCAAACAACCCCATCAAGAACAGAGTCAACTGAATCTGATCGCCGCTCCTGCCGAGAACTGCGATCATTACCATGTTCAACGGAAACAACAAAGCCAGACTCAACGCGATCAAGACCGTTGACGCAAACGCACGTTCGTAACGCGGGCGCTGGAACATGTCGCTCCATGAACCCTGGCTGCCGTAGAGAATTGCGTCGGTCCCGAAAATCCGGGCGGCGACCAGAATGGCCAGGCCGGTACAGAGCAATGTTGAAGCGATCACGATTAACGAAGGAACAACCTGCGCATTCTGCTGCAACACATCACGGGCGAGCAACAGCAGGTTAACCATCGGCGTTACGCAGAGCGGACCGTCCAGGGACAAACCGGGTGTCATGGCCATTAACCCCGGAGCCATCGACAGCAGAATGACCGGAATCAAATACGACTGCGCCTCTTTGAAACTGCGTGCATAGCTGGTCACGGCGAGAAGAATTGCAGAGAAGAACGCGGCGAACAGAATCAACAACCCGAAAATCTTTATTACCATCAACGGTGTCAGGCCCGCCTCATTCCCAAAGAAATCGTCCAGCCCGAATGCCCAGACGGTCACAACCATACCAATGATATTCAGTGTCGCGGTTAGCACGGCCACCGTCAGCACGGCAACAAATTTTGCAAACAGAATGCCCATCCGTGGAACCGGCGCAGCCATCAGCGTCTCCAGCGTTCCTCGTTCCCGCTCGCCGGCCGTCAGATCGATTGCGGGATAGACGGCTCCTGTGATCGTCATCAGAACCAGAATCAACGGAATCAGCGACGCCAGTGAAACGGGACCTCCGCCTTTGTCCTGTTTGGTTGATTCGACCCGGAGCTCGGTCTCCGGCTGCAGCATTGGCCGTGACGGAACCTTGATCGATCTAAGATAGACCTGCATCGCCCTGAGATTCACTTCTGCGAAAACTCTGCGTAGATAGTCCGCTGCTCTTTTTGAGTAAGGCGATTCCGGATCATAGACTAGTTCGTAGCGGGCGAGTTGATACGCGAGGTTGTCGGAATAGTACAAACGAATTCCGGCATCAACCTGCCCCGAAGAGACGAGCTGTTCAAGAGATTCAATTTCTACTTCGTCCAGGTCCGTAGCTGACTCGGCGTCAGATTCGACAGCGCTTTCAGTTTCGTCGGGTTCAGGCTCGGATGTATTGGCGAACGACCAGCGATGCTCCTCGAACAGAACGTCTTCCGGGCTCATGACCTGATCGGGCATGGGTTCGGAATCGTTGACGCGCCTTCCATTCTCTTCTTGAGAATCGGTACCGGGATCATGCTCCAGCGAACCCTCGACCGGATTCTGGTTAAGCAACTTCAACGGGTCCATTTGGCGTCGATATGCCTCATACATAGATCCGACTGCGATCATTGTCGTTTCGAGTTGATCCTTGCTCCTCTCGGATGACTCGACCCTAAAGCTAAAACCGGCCGCATTTTGCGGGCGCAGTGAATCAACCGTGTTCAGCAAAAAAGTGCGCAACACCAGGCTCAGTATCGGATAGACCAACAACGGCATCAGGATCAGCGTCACAATCGTCCGCCGGTCGCGCAATGTTTCACGCAATTCCTTTTTCGCCAGCCGGCTAATTCGCGGCGCCGAAAATCGTGGCGGCTTTGGCAAGGATGAATTCGGGGAGTCGTTCAAGCGTCCTGACCTCCGAGTGCCAATCCTGAGTTGCCGCCACCGGCTTCGATACCGGCAGGAATGCCACTCTCGTTCGACTCGTCGCTTTCGATTAAGCCGACAAAAATATCGACCAGGTCGCGCCGACCCGTATGCGCTGTCAATTCATCGAGCGTACCCTCATGAACGAGCGCGCCTCGATGCAGCAATCCAAACCGGTCGCAAACGCGTTCAGCCTGGGCCAGTCTGTGGGTGCAGAGAATCGTTGCCTTGCCGCTCGACTTTAACAGCTCGATATAGTCGAAGATTACCTGGCTACCGACGACATCCAGCCCCAGTGTTGGCTCGTCAAGAATCATCACGACCGGATCATGCACCAGCGCCCGGGCCAGATTCAACCGCTGTCGCTGACCGGTGCTCAGCGTCGAACATCGCTGATCGATAAAATCACGCAGCCCCAGCAGCTCCGACAGTTCTTCGATTCTTGTCCCCGTGATCGCCGGATCCTGTCCGTAGACATCGCCAAAAAATTCAAGAAGCTCGCGTGCGGACAGCCACTGATAAACTCCAGCCAGCGCGGACACGAATCCGACTTGACGTTTGAGATCATCGGAATCAGTTGACGAATCGAATCCGTTGACGACTGCACGCCCTGCATCCGGTTTGAGCAACCCGAGAATCATTCGCATGGTGGTCGTCTTGCCCGCTCCGTTCGGCCCGAGCAAACCATACACTTCTCCGGCCGCGACGCCGAACGAGACATCTTGCACGGCCCGTGTCCCGCGATTTCCCTGGTAAAATGTCTTGCTCAAGTTCGAAACAGTGATCATCCGGTTTCCAGCGGCCTACAGAAATGTATGCAATCGCGAGCGCGCCGTCGCAACCTTTCAATTTACGCTAAAACGCTAACAAATGATCGGTCTATTTTGAAATTCGGCCAACTGTTCGCGGGTCGAAATGCGGGGCGATCAAAGCTATATTTTTGTGGTCACATCCACTTGAGAAAACTGACTGTCGTGAATACCGCTGTGAAGGATCCTGAAACTTTGCTCCCGCGATTCGGGCTGAGTTCGTTCCGGCGCGGCCAGGAGGTTGTGATCGACGCCATTCTGGCGGGTCACGACACGCTTTGCATCATGCCGACCGGGGGCGGCAAGAGTCTCTGCTACCAGCTCCCGACGCTCGCCCGCGAAGGAGTCACGATCGTCGTGTCGCCTTTAATCGCCCTGATGAAGGATCAGGTTGATTCGCTGATCGAAAATGAAATCGCGGCGACATTCATCAACAGCACACTCGGGCCGGCGGATCAGCACGCGCGCGTCGATGGCATGGTCGACGGCCGCTACAAACTGGTCTACATCGCGCCCGAACGGTTACGCAGCAGCTCATTCATGCGGGCAGTCGGGCAAACCAACATCCAGATGCTCGCCATCGACGAAGCGCATTGCATCAGCCACTGGGGTCACGACTTCCGCCCGGATTACGGGCGGTTGGGACGTTTGAGAAAACGACTGGGCAATCCGCAAACGGTCGCATTGACGGCAACAGCGACGGAGCTGGTTCAAAAGGACATCGCGCTGGTGCTTGAGCTGGAAAACCCGGCCACGTTTGTCTCCGGTTTTGCGCGCGAGAATCTAGCCCTGAAGGTGGAGAGCCCGTCCAGTAACAGCGAAAAAGACGAACGGTTGACTACGTTTTTAAACGAGCGACCGGGCTGCGGCATTATCTACGCTTCGACCCGCAAAAGCTGTGAGCATATTGTCGAACTGCTCGACGGTCAGGTAAACCGTCCTGTTGCGTTTTATCATGCAGGGATGCAGCCGCAAACTCGCCGCGAGGTTCAGGAAAATTTCATGTCGGGTGAAACGCCGATCATCGTCGCAACCAACGCGTTCGGAATGGGCATCGACAAATCCGATCTGCGGTTTGTCATTCACTACAACATTCCGGGTAGCGTGGAGGCGTACTATCAGGAAGCGGGCAGGGCAGGGCGGGACGGAAAACCGAGCGAATGTCTGATGCTGTACTCGTATCAGGATCGCTTCATTCAGAACTTCTTTGTCGAAAACTCCTATCCGTCGCGCGATACAGTCAAAGAAATCTACGACTATCTGCGGTCGCTCAAATCCGAGCCGATCGAAATGACGCTGCTGGATATCAAAGAGGAACTTGACCTGCAGATCGGTACGGGCGGAATCGCCAACTGCGAAAACCTGCTTGAAAAAGCGGGCGCGATCGAGCGACTTGATTCACAACAGAATATGGCAGCGATCAAAATCGATTCTGAACTGAATACGCTGATCGACATGCTGCCACGCGATGCCCGGGTTCAGCGGCATGTCATGAGCGGGCTGGAGAAACTGGTCGGCTCACTGCGCGGAGAGCGTGTGATGTTCGTGCCGCAGAAGCTGGCCGAACGGCTGGAGATGAAATGGACGACGCTCAACCGCCACATTCGCGAACTGACGCGACTGGACGCAGTTGATTACGTTCCGCCGTTTCGCGGTCGCGCAATTCACATGCTCTGCCGCGACAAGAAATTTGAACAGTTGGAAATTGACTTTGTTGAACTCGAGCGGCGAAAGAAATCGGAGTACGAAAAACTGCAGGCCGTGATCGATCTCGCCACGACACGACGTTGTCGCCAACTGGAAATCCTTGAATATTTCGGCGATCCCGATCGGCACAATTGCGGGACCTGCGACAACTGCCAGCAAAAACAGAAAGAACGCGGCCCGAAACCGAAACACGCTGACAACAACGCATGTATTTATGCAGCGCAGGTCGGGCTGTCCGGTGTCGCGCGAACGAAAGGCCGGTTTGGCAAAACAGTCGTTGCGCAAATGCTTACCGGAAGCACTTCGAAAAAGATGGCGAAGTCCGGTCTGAAAAAACTCAGCACATTCGGATTGCTCATGGGGATTAAGCAGACAGACGCCGTCACTTTGATCGACTGGCTGATTGAAGACGGCTACGTTTTGCAGACAGAGACAACACGTTTCCGACCCCAAATCGACATCTCGACGCGCGGGCTGGAGCTTCTTGGCGGGAGAATGCAAATCGATTTGACCGATCGAATGCCCGGCAAACTGGTCAATGCGCTATCGATCCAATTCAAAGGCCGGACTCCCCACGTTGCTCCGGCGACTGTTGAAGAACCTGTGGTGATAGATTCGAAGCCGGAATTGGATAAACCGTTAGAAGTGGAAGAACACACCGAAGAAACATTGAAAGAAAATGAGGTGGTACAAGAATCAGATTCACGATCCACTGCAGTTGAAGAAGCGGTGGAAACCGCTGCCGACGGAACAGGCATGGCGGGCGGTATCGACGCGAATACGGGTTTTATGAATGAGGAAGCCTGCGATGAACACGACATTCCGAAATATGCAGATGCAAACGATTCAGACATCGCAAACCGAACAGAACGCAGGCAACAGGTTGATCCTCCAATAGTGCATCTGCGGGTTGACCTGCCTTCGCCGGATGACATTCAGCCCGCGTTTTTCTGGACGTGGCGTTTGCTGACTGATGGCTACTCAGCCGAACATTTACGGCAGGTACGGCAAATCGACCTCGATACGATCTACGACCATTTAATTAGAGCGGCTGACAATGACTTCGACGTCCAGCCCGGCTGGATGCTCTCGGATTCTCAAATTGACCAGCTTGAATCGACGTATAACGCACACGCCAATCAGCGATTGACTGCGTTGATTGCTGCCCTGCCCGAGGGAATTTCTCCCAGACAATTGATGTACTTTCTAAAGTGTCGCGACGGAATTTCGCAACATTAGCATATAGCAAAAGAAACCCGCTGCGTGAGCAAGGACCCGAGCAAAGCGAGAAGAAAAAAGAAACCCGCTGCGTGAGCAAGGACCCGAGCAAAGCGAGAAGAAAAAAGAAACCCGCTGCGTGAGCAAGGACCCGAGCAAAGCGAGAAGAAAAAAGAAACCCGCTGCGTGAGCAAGGACGAATACCACCGGGTCAGAGGAGATTCTTGTACGCTCCGGCGACTGGATACTCCGGCGCGGCGCTGGTCAGGCGCAGACTCACAAGTGTCGAACGAGGAACACGCAGCCAACCCTGTAAAAAATCGCTGCATAGCCCGGAATCGCGCTAAACCGTCACCCCCGGCACGAACAATCGTCAACCGTCCGCTCAATCCTGCACCTGTTACGCTTCCAGCGTCGCCAATTTCACTAATTCGGGCTACAATTCCCTGTTGCGGATGACTGACATCCGCCTGGCAACCGACTGACTTGATTATGGATCCGGCCTCATCCAACTGACGGCTCAGCTTTTTCGCAGCTCTGCACCGAAAAACGGACGGCCATCCGGAAAATTTAATGGAAGAAAATCAAAACAACGACCAGGGATCGAACGACCAGAACATTCAGCCGACTCGAAACCTGCCGTTTATCATTATCCTGTTTCTGCTTGGACTCGGAATATTCTTGTTGATATCCAACGTGTTGTTTAACGACACGGATGAGATCGGCAATCCGTACTTTCTGAACCTGATCGAAGGAAAAGACTACGACGGCACATCGCTGGAGGACCCGGAAGGAAACCGGATCAAGTCGTTGGAGTACTGGGAAGACACAGGCAAAGCTGTCGGTGTCTTTACATCGGCCCCGCTCGCAGAACCTGTCCCGGACGCCAACGGAAACATCAGTGACACGGCACTGAAGAACCGTCGGAAACTGAAGAACAAGTTTTCAGTGGAACTCGGCAAGAATAATGAGATTATCGCCGGGTTAACCAAACTGCTCGACGACAAAGGGATCACGATACAGCCGAGAAACGGCGGCGACATGCTGGGCATGTGGACGACGTTGATTGTGTTATTCACATTCGGCCTGCTGCTGTTTATGTTCCTGTCAATTCGTCGCTCCCAAAATCAGATGATGGGAGGAGGCGGATTCCTTTCGAATTTCTCCCGCTCGCCCGCCAAGAAATACGAAGCTTCCGGTCAGCCCATATCCTTCGACGATGTTGCGGGACTTGAAGGAGTCAAAGCCGACCTGCAGGAAATTGTTGGATTTTTGAAAGACCCGACCAAGTTTCAGAAACTCGGCGGACGTGTCCCCAAAGGCGTGCTGTTGATCGGACCGCCGGGAACCGGAAAGACGCTGCTTGCCAGGGCGGTTGCAGGTGAAGCCGAAGTTCCCTACTTCAGCGTTAACGGTAGCGAGTTCATACAAATGTTTGTCGGCGTCGGAGCAAGCCGTGTGCGCGATTTGTTCGCAACGGCCAAGGCACAGGCCCCGGCAATCATATTCATCGATGAAATCGATGCCGTCGGTCGTCAGCGCGGAGCTGGACTCGGCGGTGGCCACGACGAGCGCGAACAAACGCTCAACCAAATCCTCGGCGAGATGGACGGATTTCAGGGAAACGATTCCGTCATCATCATCGCTGCAACCAACCGGCCGGACATTCTGGATCCGGCTCTGTTGCGTCCCGGAAGATTTGACCGGCACGTCACGGTCAGCCGTCCAACGATGAACGGCCGGTACGAAATTTTCAAAGTCCACGTCCGCGATGTCCCGCTCGACAAAGATGTTGATTTGAAGGTCATGGCGCAGGCCACAGCTGGAATGACCGGAGCCGACATTCAGAACCTGGTCAACGAAGCAGCACTCTGGGCCGCCAGAAAAAACAAATCCCGCGTACAGATGGGGGACTTCTACTACGCTCACGACAAAGTTCTGATGGGCGCGAAACGCGAGGAAGTCATCACGGAAAAAGAGAAAGAACGAACGGCCCACCACGAAGTCGGACATACGCTGGCCGCGTGGTATCTCAAAGGTGCCAACCCGGTTCACAAAGTCACCGTCATCCCGCGCGGTCAGGCGCTCGGCGTGACTCAGATGGTGCCCGACGAGGATCGTATGAACATGTCCGAACACGAAATTCGCGATCACCTCGTCGTGCTGCTCGCCGGACGTGCGGCCGAACGTTTGATTTACGACGAACTTACAGTCGGAGCAGAAAGCGATCTGGAACGGGCGACGTCGATGGCACGCCGCATGGTCACGCATTGGGGGATGAGTCAGGAACTCGGACCGGTTTCCTATAAAATGACCGACGACGATCCGTTCCTCGGTCGTGAAATACACAAAAGCCGGCAGTTCAGTGAACACACTATGGAACGCATCGACGAGGAAGTCACGATGCTTCTACGAAAAGCCGCCCAAAGCGCGCTCGAGTTGCTCAAGGAAAAACGGAGCGAGATGGAATTGCTGACCAAGGAGCTGGTCGAAAAAGAAGAACTCGACCGGCACGAGATTGCACGAATCATCGGTCCAAGCGTTCACCGGAACAAACCGGCGCTGTTCGCCGACGACAAAGCCAGGGCAAAAACCAAGCCTGAGTCGACAGATGATTCAGGAGAAACAAGTGAGTCCGATAACGTTCCGGCGCCCAGTTCCAACGGTGACGGCAAGACGACCTCTGACAGGACTGTCGAGCAGTAATCGGACGGCTTGTCATCGCTGTTGTCGGCCGGGGTTCGCGTGACCGCCACCGGATGTCCGGCAACTTTCTGGCAAAACCCGCCCCGGGCTTTGTTGTGATACACCACCAGAGTAAAACGGCGCTGCTCCCGGACGTTTAGGCGCTTCGAATCCGCATATCTCCGGCGATTCACGGAATCAATGCTGTCATTTCCCGGGGACTTTTCCTATTATGTGGCCGCAATGAATGCACCGTCGAAACCGTCCGGTTTTCGATGTGTTTATCCAGCACCCGCGACGATATCTAGTCTTGCGTGTGTTCTTGCTTCGTCTCTTCGACACGGAATCACCTTGTTCGCGTTTGGCCGACCCGCCTCACTTGCAGCTGTCATCGCCGTCGTACTCGCATTGCCGGGTTTGTTGTATTTCGCGCTGCACGTGGAATCAAATACGCAGGATGTTCACACCTGGTTGCCCGGGGGAATTTCACAGCGTGCTGACTACGACCGGTTCATCGATCTGTTCGGCAATGATGACGACCTGATCATCAGCTGGGATGGCTGCACCACCGACGACCCGCGCCTCGACCAGTTTTCGGCGCAGCTCGATGAACGGCATGTAGGCGAGGAAGAGTGTTTCTGCAAACTAGCGACCGCCCGGGACGTGATTGAGCGCCTCACGTCGGAGCCGCTGGGACTGAGCGAAACCGAGGCTCGCGAGCGCATGAGTGGCGTATTCTTCGGACCAAACGGTTTGACGACGGGAATTATCGCCCGACTTTCAGCCACCGGACGTTGTAATCGCAACCACTGTATCGATGAACTATATGCGGAAGCCGACAAAATCGATTCGCTGGGACGGGACGCACTCAGAATCGGAGGCAGTTCGTTTGTCAGCGTACAAATTCACAACTCAACTCACCGAGCGTTGTACTTCAGTGTCCCTGCAGGAATCCTTGCGATCCTGGTCACGTTCTTTTCATTGCGAAGTATCCGCCTGACGACGATCACGCTGTCCGTTGCTGGTATCGCCGCATTGATCAGCATCGCTGTCGTCTGCTGTTACGGCTACAAGATCAACGGGCTGCTCGTGCTAATGCCTGTGATCGTGATGGTGCTGACGTTGTCCGGCGGGATCCACATGGCGGGCTATTATCGCCATTCATTGCAAAGCGGACATATCGACGATGCCATCCGCAATACACTCCGTCTGGGCTGGCGACCGTGCGTGCTGGCCATGGTGACGACCAGCATGGGCATCATGATGCTCTGCACAAGCCATATCGAAGCGGTCCGCCATTTCGGTTTCTTTACGGCTGCCGGTTTGATCTTTGCATTGGGGACACTGCTGTCGATGTACCCGGCACTGCTGACGCTTTGGCCTGCGGCCGAAAAAGACACTCAGCGGTTTATCGCTGCCGGCGCGTCCAGGATCGGATCGAATGCAAAACATCAGGTCGTACGCCGCCCGTGGATCGCAACCGTCGGAGTAGCCGCAGTTCTGATTCTCACGCCCGTGCTGCTGTTCGGGACGTCACGGTTGAAGACAACGCTCGGTCCGGAAAACATGTTTCATTCCCAATCGGTGGTTCATCGCAACCACTCGTGGCTTGAAGAAAATCTGCTACCGATTCAATGCGTTGAGATAGTCGCCTCGTTCGACAATGAACAGCTTCCACGGATGACCAGCCAGATTGAACAATTGCAGAATATCCAGAATCGTCTCAGCCAACTGCCGGAAGTCACGTCCGTATTTTCGTTTGCAAGTTTGTGCGAACCGATTCCTCAAGGCAAAGGCCTCCCCGGCGTCTCGAAACGAAGCCTGATCAACACTCGAATCGCCAATGAGAAACCAGAGCTTGTCCGGCAGCGGCTGGTCGCCGAAAAGGACGGAAAAACCCACTGGCGCATCCGGCTTGGTCTCGATATCGCAGAAGAAGAACGCTACGAAGGGTTGACCGGGGAGATCCAGCGGATTGCCAACTGCGAATTCGGCGCGACTGCGGCTTCAGATTCTGAAAACACGGCGGGCCCGGGGGCAGTAGCTTCGCTTGCCGCTTCCAACTCCACCGTTTCGAATTCTGCGACGGTTTCTCCTGAGATCATGGTTACCGGGATCTGGCCGCTGTCAGCCGCCGGACGTCAACAACTGTTTGAAGACCTGTCCACCAGTTTCATGCTCGCGTTTCTGATGATCACACCGCTGATCATGTTGATTGTGGGCGGATTCTACACCGGGTTGATCGCGATGCTGCCCAACGTCTTTCCCGCCCTCTTGTTTTTCGGATTGATGGGATGGGCCGGGTTCACAGTCGATATCGGTACGATCCTGACGGCAAGTGTCGGGCTCGGGATCGCAGTCGATGACACACTGCATTTCCTTGAGACGTATATGCGCACCAGGAAAGAGACGGGAGACCGCAGTACGGCGGTTTGGGAAACGGTGATGCATTGCGGAAAACCAATGCTGCACACATCATTGATCTGCAGCGCGGGATTGTGCGTGTTTGCAGCGAGCCAGTTCATTCCGGCCCGACAGTTCGCGATCGCGATCTGCGTGTTGCTGGGCTTGGCGCTGGTCAGCGATCTGTTGCTGTTGCCCGCGTTGATCCTCAGCCCGTTCGGGAAACTTTTCGAGCGGAATCATCCGAAAAACGGTCCGATCGATGAGCCGTCGGTTGAAGAGGAAGAACCTGAACTTCGCGCTCTGGCGGCGTAGCCTTTTTCAGCCCCGCTCGATTCAAGCAGCGAAACTCTCAATTTCAGATTAGCCGTTTTGGCGATAGCCCGATGGCACTCACTTTAGCCCCGGATGGGACGATAGCCGCGGTTACCAGTCAAGAAAACGAAACTGTCGTTGCGTATTGCTTTGAACGAATCGGCATCGAGTTGTCCGCCGATCTTCAACTGCTCAAGGCCCGACAAAAATCCGAGCCCGCCAACGTCCGGGAACTCTACGTCTGTGCCTAACACCAGCTCAACACGCGGCACGCCCGAAACAAAGTCGGGACCGGGCAATCGTCCCAGCCACGATTTGACAATTTCATCCTCGGACAATGAATAAGTGATGTCAGCGCCCAGTTCACGCAACCCCGCAACTGCATTTCGCTGGCGCATCGGACCGCTACTGATCACCGCAATGGCAAGAAGAGTAATGAGTACTAGCAACGACTTCAAAGAAACGCGAGGCCACGACCGTTTCTCAATTTGAATGTCTTTGGACACAGATACATCCGTAGTTACTGGCCCCGAACCATCTTACGTTCAACCATCTTACGTTCGCAGGCAACTTGACGCCAGTTTCAGGAAGCCCCGACTCAGCCTCAATCCTCAGCCCGACTCCCGTCGCCGCACATCATCACGATTCGCGGCATGAATTCGCCGACGACTTCCACGAGATCCTGCTGAGCTGACATCACGTCGTGAATGTTCTTGTATGCGCCGGGCACTTCGTCCAGGCCACCCGCCAACAGTCGAACATTCTTCTGGCTCAAATGATCACGCCATGATGCCCAGTTGAATTCCTTCTTTGCTGCCGTCCGGCTCATCCGCCGACCTGCGCCGTGTGCGGCCGAATCGAGACTCGCCGCGTTTCCTTTGCCTCGAACGATAAAGCAGGAATCAGCCATGTTGCCCGGAATCACGCCGAGCGCACCTTCACCGGCTGGCGTCGCGCCTTTGCGATGAACGTACAGCGACTGTCCGTTGTGCTGCTCAAGCCTCGCTCGTTCAAATTCCAGTGCAGCGGTATCAACTTTGATGTTGTTCTGCTCCCGGGCCAACCGAATTTCATCGGCGAGTTTCCGGCGGTCGGTCGCTATCTTTTCACGTAGCTCTTCGTCACCGTACCGGAGCTGGTCAAACGTCCGGTCAAGAAAGTCATTTCAAATCAGCTTCGTCAACCTGGAATCAAACTCAAACCTTCGCTCGCCGTCGTCCGGGTCTGTTTCGACAATGCCAAATCGTTCGCGCCCGTTCAGATCACGAACCAATCCATGGAATGCGGGAGCCAGCGGGCCGCTGGCTTCGGCCAGGAAATACTGTGCGTCAAAGCCCTCCCGAAGTTTCGTCGCACCCTCTTTGAAAAAGTGATAGCCGACGACCATTCTCAGCAGCATCAACGCGAAAAATGCGAAGACGATGTGAAAGCGGGTCAGCGAGTTGAAGTTCTTTGGGTGGAACAGCGGAGCAACCTCGAGTCGGAGTGGTACCGCGTCATTATGATTGATCGGCAAAAATCCGCCAAGGTTCGAATGCGAATTCGGTCTTCGATTGGGTGAATATTCTGCTGCACGATTCTCGAACCTGAATCCCATCTAGAATCTGAAATCCCATTTGAATCCGAATTTCCTACGTGATCAGCTCCGGTTCGATGACTGTCATCGATCTCCATTTTCCGCCAATAAACCGGATCGTATATGCGATTGAAAGCAACCCAATCCAGCCTGTCAGACAAATCCACCACCAATACACTTGTCCATGCGCATCTTCGAAGCAGGGAGTCCCATACCGCCCGGCCAGCACGAACAGGACCGATGAAACAATGGTAAACACAACTACAAAAATCGTATCGCGACGTAGGACATCGTCGATATCATCAACGGCAATGCAAGGACCAACACGTCGCGACCGCCGCATTTCCCTGTCCACCAGCTGCCCGTTTCTAGATTATCCGGATGAGTGGATTCAGACGTGGAATCACTTGCTGGCACTTGATTTGAATCAGACATTCTGTCAATGCCAGCCTTACAGGATCGGGCGAAAAATCAGGATCAGGACGCGTTCTGAGATCGAAAGACAAACTGCGCGGACAAAATGGACGACGGAAAAGACGGGCAACGGCAAGATAGATTGGTTCGCGCCGATCGAATCGGCAGGAAACGGGCGTCAAGGCAGTTCAGCCAACACTTCGCATACAGTCCGAATTGCAGGGCATGAATTGCCGGCGCAAGGGCATCATCATCACGACAAAGATACCGGCCGGCCTGGCGAACCGGAAGGCTGACGGACAGACTTACTCTTCCTCGTTATTCAGGATCCGATCAACCTCACCCTGCTGTTTCAGAAACTCATCGAGCTGACGTTGAACAAACATTTTGTGAGTGCCCGGATTTGACCTGAGGTCGGCAAGGAGTTCACGTGCCTTGTCATGCATGTCGAGCGCGCGATACGCCTCGACCAGACCGACACGTGTTCGAATCATCGCGGGATCCCGATCGATCGCTATCTGGTAGTCGGCAATCGCTTCCTCGAATTTTCCTGCTCTGGCATTGAGACGACCGCGGGTCTGGTAGTAGACCGCTTGATCGGGGAACATTTGCATCGCCACGGTTAGGATGTCGCGAACATTGTCCAGATCCGCATCTTTTTTTCGAGTGTAGGCCTCAACCAGATTATTGACCAGGTATTGTGAAAGCGCGAAATGCAATTCAGCCATCTGCCATCGTTGCTGGGCCATCGGAAAGTCGCCGTCCGCGATATCCTGAAACCCCAGCAGAACATGAACAATCGCCGGGAACGGGCAGTCATCGGTCAGACATTCACGCATCCACAAAGCCGACGCCTCCGTGCTTTCGTCGTTGAGCATGTAATCCATTAGACCATCGTAGGAAGCAGGCTGTGACGGACTTGCTTTGACCGCCCTACAAAGTGAGTTTAGCCGGTTGATATAGTTTTCCTTGATCGTCAGATCTTTGTAGTCGTTCGCTTTGAGAAGGTAGACGTTGGCTTTCAGGATGTTCAGATCGTTGCGTATTTGCGGATCCGTTGCGTACTCCAGGCCTTCATTCAGAAATGCCTCTCCCTGATCATACTCGCCAAGTATCGCTGAACATTTAACCAGCGAGATCCAGATCTGCAGCTGGTCAGGAATTCTCCGTGCAATTCGACCGACGCTTTCTGAGTAACCGGAAAGCGCCCGCCTTGCTTCCTGTTCCCGGCCCGCTTCCTTAAGAATCCTGATTTGCCCGGGCATATAAAGAATTTGCAACATCTCCTCGAACTTACCCGCTCCGTTAATCGCATTGTCGAGGTAGCTTTCGGCCTGGTTCAGGTGTTTCAACCTGCCTTCTTCATCTTCGGCCTCCTTGCTGCGGTATTCCCAGTATTTCGAAAGACCGGCCATTGCTCGCCGGCTCCCGTCATTCACCCTCAACGCAACCTCGTATTCCTCTCGAGCTCGGTCAAACCGTTCCATATCCGTCAGGTCCGAAAAATCATCGGATCTCAGAGCATCATTAGCCAGCCAGAGGTGCGCCGACGATACGATCTGGTTGACATCAACATCATAGATCATCCTTGCCACGTCGTCGTTTAGCGAGGTTTTGAATTCCGGTTCGAGGGACTCGCCGTCCTTTTCGCCAGCTGTTTCCGCTTCTTTTTCTTTGATCAGGAGCTGATCTTCATCAATCTTCCAGCCAATCGCGATTGAGCTCATGATTGCCCGCGCTTCCGTCAGATCACCGGATCGTTCCATCGCCAGGCCCAGCTGGTATTTGTAACCGATGTCTTCGGGCTCAAGTTCGACTGCTTTTCGGATAAAGCCCTCGGCGTATTCCGGCTTGTCCGGAAACTCTTCCTGAGCATGCAGGTATCTCGCCACATTTCCTCCAACGATCCGATCTTTTAACGTCGTCAGAAAAACGGCTGCCAGAACAAACCCCGTGATGACAAAGGCTGCTGGAAATCCGCGCAGAAACGAAAAGCCGTTTCTGGACGTGGTCCAGGCCTGAACCATGAAGACGATAAAAGCGAACGCAAGCCGGAACGGAAGCGTTAGCAGCGCTCCGATTTTTGTACCGATGCCCTGATCTGACCTGAGTCGATCGTCCTCACCAACAATCAGGCTGTACAACTCTCTCAGCTTGCGAACGGGTGCCATCAACTTATAGAGAAATGTTGCTTCGCGGTCTTGATTGTCCATAAAATTCTTCCCGCATAACTGTTGTATGCGAAGGCGTAAGGTGCGAAGGAACCGGAAATTGTTTTGAGGAACTGTCGGAACGTTGAACGAACAAATTTGACGCTTGAACCTGGCAGCCCGATCCACCAGCCGGCAGACATACCGGAACCGGATTCCAAAGATCCGGCAACGCTGCGGAGACAGGCCCGCTACCCCGGATTGCCGACTGGAAGATCGATCGTTCCGGGTCCGTCCTCATCATCAGGCTCGCTACCGTTGCGGCTTTCAATGTCCGTCAACTTTAGCTGGAGGACCTGCACCTGCCGATCATCGCTGCCCTGGTAACACTGGATCAGTGATTTGATTATCTTCGTATTTTCAGGACGCCATTCCAGGGCACGTTCGAATGCCGTCGCGGCCTCGGTCTTCCGGTCCATTTGTAACAACGCTTTGCCGCGGGTATCAAAAAAGTGCGATGCCAGTTCTCCTCTTTGTTCCCGGTCTGAAATCTTCTGCAACCGGACGATCGCCTGATCGACCAGAGTCAGAGCCCGATCCGGATTCTGGTTTTCGCAAACCAGATAGGTCCAGGCAAGATTGTTGAGAATCATCGGTTCGTTCGGACTCTTCTTTTTCGCCCACTCGAAATACCGGATAGCTTTTTCGTAGTCCCTGGCAATGAGCGCGCGGCTTCCTATCTCATTCAAGACCGCCGGAGGCGCATCATCCTGAAATTCCTCCGGATCGTAAATCGACTTTGCTTCTGCGGCCAGTTCTGTGTCGCCGGCCGAAATCCGGGCGATCAGTTTCAACGCTGTCGCATTTTGAAGATCATATTGCAGCGCTTTCTTGAGCAGTCCGAGTTGCTGCCGCTCCTGATCGATTGATATCTCTCCCGCCTGGCCGATCGAATCCGCCCACCTCGTGTAACTTGTTGTTAGAAGCTGTTTGACAAAAACGTGACGGCTGGATGCTTCCGGTGAATCACCCCGTTTTGCCATTCGCGACTGGACTAGTTCCGCGTCCGACAATTTCTCAACCGCGACAGAGTACTTTTTCTGAAAATAGAGACATTTGACATAGTTGCTCCAGTTCAAAGACCACGACGGGTCGTATTCCCGTGACGAATCGCTAATCCTGTCCAGAAAACGTTTTTCAGCTGCATCAATAAAATTCGCGTTGTTGTTCGTTTCTTCAAGCAGCCCGTTCAGTTCCACGATCTGCTGGTAGAACCGGGGATACTTTTCAAACAGCTCCTCGAAGTCCGTGCGTGCCTCGCGATATCGTCCGGTCTTGGACAACAACTGTGCTTTGATAAACCGTGCGTCGAGGTTCCCGGTATCCCGAACCAGGCACAACTTGACCTGCTGCAATGCTGCCGTCAAATACTTGATCAATTCGCTCCGGGTCCTGACCCGACGCCGCATCAGGTCGTGCGCTCGCCAGAGGTGCGCCCTGGGATTCCCCGGTATTTCGTCGCCGGCAACAGATTTCATTAACGCCCTGCATTTCTCCATGTCACCTTTTTGACCGGCAATCAGCGCAAGGCGATAACGGTAGTCATCGTTCTGCGAATCAAGCGAAATCAGTTTTTCGAGATAGACCAACCGGGCATCACGCAACCGATAGATTTTTTGCACCCGCTCATCCTCGACCGGAATGCCCTTATCGCCGGACATACCGGTCTGGTCCTCGGCTACGTCATTCGAACGACTGTCTGTTCTCAGCTCATTCATCAGCTCGATCCGTTCATTCTCGCAGTTCTCGGCAAGCAAAACGTATCTTCCCTCAAGCGATTCTCTGGAGACAAACGCCGTCCACACGATCGCGGAAACTCCTGTCGCTGCAATCACAACCGCCGGAAGCCCAAGCAAAAGGGCACGGCTTTGAGCTGAGTCATTGAATTTTTCCTTGAAGAACTCGCCTGGCGAAGTCACCAGCCCGATCGGAAAAGCAAGCAATCGCCTCAGGAAGAAACCGATATTGAACATGTGGGCACGCTGAGTGGGTTATTGGGTGAATTCCGAATTACAGTCCGCATCCGAGACTGATATGAGTGCAGGCATTTCCACGCTTGCACGCAGCAACGACACGCCATCAATGACTCAATCAATATTTCGGGTGTCGTTGTTTTCGTGGACCGGTATTCGATGGTCACGGCGCACCGTGCCCGTCTCACCTGCTATTTTAGACAATTGGCGTGGCTTTCTCTATATCCGGTTGTCATTTCCCGGGTTCCGGCAATATTGACCATCCGCTTCCAAACAAAGGTACTAGACAGGATTGGTGTCATCTTCGACACAGTACCGGGCTTCCCATACCAGCCCTCTTTGCCGACAGCTATCTTTCGCTGGGGCCACAATTTGGGGCATGTTGGTCGATTGGCCCGACAAGTGAGCGGGTGCATTCCGAATCTGCGTTGCAACCAGGACACACGGCATATTTGAAAAATTCGTCAGAATCCGCAAAAGTCTCCGCGTCTGGCAAGCCGAAAACAAGAACGGGCAGGAACCGTTTTGCCAGCAAATACACCTTTTATGCCGTTACCGATCCATGAATCGAAAAACGAAATTCGCCAGTCTGATGTTCGCCTTTTCAACTTGCGCGTTGGGACCGATCATCAGTTCAGCATTGGCACTCCAGGCCGCGCAGCCGTACGGGGCGCAGCCACTTGATCAGGCTCAAGTTAGTCAGCCGGCACAAATTGCCGCCACGCCTTCCGCGTATTCATGGCGTGCCGAGAGTCGACGGCAATCCGCCGCGCCCGCAGCGATGCTGGTACCGGTCGTGAGTCCGAGTGAGGCGATGCAGCACTTGAATGCGCCTCCGCTCAGATTTCCAGGCGCAAGCTCCGAGGCTCCAAGCACGCGCCCGCCCGTCGTTTCGCCCACCCAAGCCAGTGCCCAGCCATTCGCTCAGACCGCGCAAGTCAACGCGATGCTGACGCCGGCCGCCAGCGATCCGGTTGACGGGATGCCCGGGCAATTCAGCAACGCCTACCCGGTCGACAACCAACCAACTGCCAACGCGAGCTACCAGCAAACCGCGCGTCGCGGTTCCGCACTCCTGTCGCCACAGACCTTTCAAGGCCCGGGAGAAGCAGCAATTGGCTCCGGCGCGATCGGTTCAGGCCTCGCAAATTCTTCGACAACCACCGTCGACAGCAACGTGCAAATGGCAGCTGCTCATTCGCCACAGCAGCGACAACCAGTTTCAAGCTATAGCAATGCCGGCTATTTGCCACCGGTCGTTAGTGCAGCAACCGCAACCGGCTCACCCGCGCCAGCTTACATCCGCCGAACCCGGGACAACTTCAGTCAGGACACAATCGTCCCGGATTCGTTTCCTGCAGGCCCGATCGGACGGGCGACTGGTGGTTCGACAATTGACATGAATTCAATTCCCTCGGTCATTAATCAGGATCTTGCCGGCGGCACCATCCTCGACGCACCGGTGAGCAACAGAATACCTTCGAACTCACTTGTTCCAATGGATCTCGGTCCGGCTCAAGGCGATTTCGGTCAGCCTGTATTTTCGGACGGCGGATTCGCCCAACCGTATTTCCAGCAGCCGGTTGTTGACGGTTCATGCGTCGATCCAGGTTGCGTCGGAGGCTACGGGTACGGCCAGGGCCAGGGTCCCGGACATTTTGACCAGAGTTCGATTGCATCACGATTCGCTGCCAGTGGATCTGTTGCCGGTGCGTCCCGATATTTTTCGGCGGAGTACCTCTACTGGAACCGGTCCGATGCCGGAGGATTCGGTGCGACAAACGCCGGTGCCCTTGGCGACCTCGACGCAGACTCCGGTGGACGATTTACCCTCGGTCGCCGTTTCGACTACACCGCCGGTGATGAATTCACGTACTTCGGAACGTTACCCATGGAAAGCCGTCGTGAAACCGTGTTGAACAGCCCGAACCTCAATGCCCTGTTTACGCCGGGAGGATTCTTCGGCTTCAATGAACTGGGATCATTTTTTAATGCCTTCCGACAGGTCGAATTCCGCTCGTCGGAAATCCATAGCTTCGAATACAACCGCGTTCGCTGGAACTGGGACGTGTTCAAGACATTTATTGGAATGCGTGTTATCAACGTAAACGACGATTACAGCCTGTTTAGTGACAACGGCGCGACGCAAGGAACACTTCGATTCAACACGAACAATTTCCTGATCGGCCCTCACATTGGCGGCGAATATTTCTACGACGTAGGCTATCGAGCCTCATGGTCCGCGTTCGGAAAACTGGGGGCGTACGTCAACCTTAACGAATTGGACACCGACCTGGTTAACAATAATCAGTCATTCATTAACCGTGATAGTAGCAGCGTGGATATCTCCTGCTCACTGGAGCTTGGAGTGCTCGCCCATTACCAGCTGTCCTCACGAGCACGGTTCCGTGCCGGCTACACACTATTGTGGTTAAACAATCTGGCTGGAGCAACGGACAACTTTCCGAATACCATCGGACCGGGAACCGGCGACATCCGGACCGAAGAAGAGATGTTCTTCCACGGAATCAGCTTCGGTATCGAACTCTATCGTTAGAAGACAACCGGGACGAAAATCAGGCGATCGCCAGGATGATTGCGCCATTGATTTCCCGGACAACAAACCCGGCCGGGTTAACGGGCCGGGTTTCTTTCGTTGACACGCTTCTGTTCCGTGATCCCGACGGACATGTGATCGAGTTGTTTTCAACGGGTTAATATTTGCGGACAGGTGAATCTGTCGCCCTGTGAATTTCATCTCCGCTGAAAACAGTTTATTACTTTGGCAGCCTTGCAAACGATCCGTCCGGCGCTCAGAATCTTGATATGGAACAGACACCTCAACAAACTGCCGCAGAAGAACACGACCGGGTGCAGTACCAGTCGCTGAACAAGATCATCAAGCGCTACGGGGGAAGACATCTGATCTTTCGAACCAAAGTCGGCGGGTGGTGGTTCATGCCGAGATCCTATGCGCTGGTATCGTCGTTCAGAGGAATGGTATGGGCGTTCTATGGGATCGGGCAGATCTGGTTGACCCATCGCAAGACTGAAAAAATTGGCGGCTGGATGACGCGACGGCCAAGACTCGGCAGCAGCAAGATCAAACAGATGATCGATGCGATGGAGCCTCAACTCGCCGAGTTTGTGTCTTTCTGCAACGAAAACGGAATCGAGGGCACCGTCGCTATCGAGACGAAAGCAATCGAATTTCACTGGACGTTCGGGTTCGAACTCTCAGACGAAACAAAGAAAAAAGAACATTGCGAATCAGTGAACGCAAAATTTGAATCGCTGGTCAAGCGATTCACTGAAGTTCAAGCGAAGTTGAACGCAGCCGGGAAGTTGAATGCAGCCGAATAGTGAAACCGTTCGTCACTCGCTGTTTTCCTAAGCACCGATGTATTGCGCATACAATTTCTTCGCGACGGAAATCTGGTCCGTTCCTCCCACGATTGCCCGTCCGTCCTCGAAAACGGTAAGCACATAGCCGTCGGTCCGAAACCGTAGCAAAAACTCATTGACGGTCGTTTCGCCCAGTCCTTTCAAGCGTTCTCCGAGTCCCTCCAGATCGAGTTCGGGTTTGTCGGCAAACTTCAACTGAACGGCGTTGCGTCCGCACAGCACCGCGCTGCTACTGCCGCGTCGACCTTCCAGCCAGGCAAAATCCCGCTGATCACAGGTCGGACATTCCGCGTTTTCACGTAGCGAACTAATGTCCAGCTGTCGCAGCTGGTTGTCCCACATACCGATCACGGTCATCTTGCGGTTCACTTTGTCCGGGTTGCCTGAGAGAATTTTCAGCGCTTCGGCACATTCGATGGCGGCAACCAGATTGATGACCGGAGCCAGAATTCCGGAACTGTCGCAGGTAGGCGTTGTCCCGGGTGGTGGCGGTCCGTCGGTCATCAGGCAACTCAGGCACGGAGTATCGCCCGGCAGAATCGTCATCGTCTGTCCGTCCATTCCCAGGCAGCCGCCGAACGTCCACGGAACATTGTGCTTCACCGCGTAATCGTTGATCAGAAACCGCGTCTCAAAATTGTCGGTACCGTCGAGAAACATATCGACTCCTTCGGCCAGCCCTGCGATATTTGCGCTGTTGAGATCGCTGACGACGGGATCGATTTCGACATTCGAGTTAATCAGTCGCAACTTATTCGCGGCGGCAATCGCCTTCGGCAATCCCGATTCGACATCCGCTTCATCGTATAGAACCTGTCGCTGGAGATTATTCAACTCCAGAAAATCCCGGTCAACGATCCGCACGAAACCGACGCCGCCGCGCACAAGTGTGTTGGCAATCACCGACCCAAGTGCACCGCAGCCGACGATCAACACGCGTGATCCGGCGATCTTTTTCTGACCATCGATCCCGATCCCGGGAAAGCGAACCTGCCGCGCATAACGCTTCAAGGAACCGGGAATCTCGTTATTGAATTCGTTTTCTGACACTTGGTAATCTGTGGAATGAACTGGAACTGGTCAGGAACAACTTCCTGGTTTCAGTCTTCTTGATTTGAACAGGAGGCAACGAGCAAACGGAGGCCTACGACGGCCCGGTGCCGAACCGTCGCGGGTTTATCGGACCAGCACGTTTTTCAAAAACTCCCCCGTGACTGAATCTTTCTTTTTGATCAATTGTTCCGGCGTTCCCGTGGCAACAACGGTGCCGCCGTCGTCGGCCGCCCCTGGACCGAGATCAATAATCCAGTCGGCGTGTTTGATCAGGCTGAGATCGTGCTCAACGATGATCAACGAGTGACCAACGTTTAACAACGCCTCAAAACACTCGACCAACCGTGCTACATCGTTCATATGAAGACCGCACGTTGGCTCATCGAGTATGAACAAACCGCAGCCCTGTCGAGTCGAATTCAAATGCAGGGCCAGTTTCAATCGCTGGGCTTCTCCGGAGGACATTGTTGATGACGATTGGCCGAGACTAATGTACTCCAGTCCGACATCAATCAGTGCTTTGAGTTTTGTTTGAAGTTTCACCTGTCCACGGAAAAAGGCAAACGCTTCGCGGACCGTCATCGCCAGGATTTGAGCAATGTTCCGGCCCCGGTATTTCACTGCCAGAACTTCGTCACGGTATCGCATGCCGTCACACTGGTCGCACTTCATCATGATATCGGCCATGAATTGCATATCGACCCGTTGCCAACCGTCACCTTCACACTTGTCGCAGCGCCCGCCTTTGACATTGAAACTGAAATGTTTCGGAGTCAGGTTTCTTGATTTGGCATCGCCGGTTTCAGCGAACGCTTTGCGAATTTCATCGAATGCCTTGACGTATGTGACGGGGTTGCTGCGAGACGATTTGCCCGGTGGTGACTGGTCAAAAAGAACAACGTCCTCAATGACGCCCGTTCCCGACAAATCCGCAAAGGGCAGGGGATCGGGCGCAGCTTTTTCCAACCGTCCGCACATGGCTGGATAAAGTGTCTCCTGCACGAGCGTACTTTTCCCGGCACCGCTGACTCCAGTAACCACGCACAAAACTCCCAGCGGAAATTCGACGTCGATATTTTTCAGGTTGTGCCCTGTAGCACCATCCAATTTGATCCGGCCCTTTGCCTTCCGTCGTTCCGGCGACGTCGCGTATCCTCGCTTGCCGGACAAATATGCGCCGGTCAGGCTATCAGATTCGCGAATCAACTTTGCCGGCGGCCCATCGAAGACGATCTCACCTCCCGCGTCGCCTGCGCCCGGGCCAATCTCAACTACACGATCTGCGGCAGTGATAATTTCCGGATCATGATCAACTACGACGACCGTGTTGCCCCGTTCGTTCAAAATTGCAATTGCGTTTTGCAGGCTGGCGATGTTTTGCGGGTGCAAACCTGCAGATGGTTCGTCCAGCACGTACAGCATGTTGACCAGCGTGCTGCTGAGACTGGTCGTCAGCGCAACGCGAGCCGCTTCACCGCTGCTGAGTGTACGCACTTTTCGGTCCAGCCGGAGATATCCGAGCCCGACACCTGTCATATAGCCCAGCCTCGCTTTGACCTGTTTCAGCATCCGGGCAGAAATTATTGAATCACCGTCGTTCAAAACCAGACGGTCAAAAAAATCCGCCAGCCGGCCAAGTTGCATCTGCAACAGCCCGGCAAGATTCCGGTCTCCAACTCGAAACCCCAGCGCGTCGGCGTTCAACCGGTCACCGTTACACTTCGCACAGGTTTCCAACAAATCCGAACCCGGTTTGAGTCCTTCGCCAAGTCCCTCACACGTGCTGCATGCGCCGATCGCGCTGTTGTTGTTAAAGAGTTTCGGTGTCGGCGAAGGAAGCTCGTATCCGCAATTCCCGCAAACCGGTTCGCGGCTGAGGCGATTGACCAGCCATGGTCTCTCATCAATCTCGATTTGAGCAGTGTTCGCTTGAGAGCCGGACAATTCCAAGTCGTCCCCGGTCGTTTCGGTCAGAGACAAGCAGCGTCCATTGCCATAGTGAAATGCGGTCTCCAGCGATTCGCGAATCCGGGAAACCGGTGAGTCTGACCTCAGGCGATCGACAATGATGATAGTTGCATCGCTATTTTCGGCTGGAACGAGGTTGCATGGATCGAGGTCTCCGTTAAGGTCGATTGTCCTTCCATTGATGACGACCCGACGAAACCCGTTGCGCCGCGCCGTCGTTAGTGCTTCAAGTGAGTCGTTGTCGGGGGCGACTGAAAATCCGATTTGAAAACGGACGTCATTCAAGTCGCTTAACATTAACGAAGCTGAATCCGGGCTGTCCCGGCGAATGGGGAGATCGCAGTCAGGGCAGGTTGCTTTGCCGATTTTTGAAAACAACAGACGCAGATGATCGGTCGTTCCAGTGGTCGATCCCACGGTCGTTCGCGCGCCCGATTTTTGATTGACTGCGCGAACGGCGACTGATGGCGGGATCCCGTCAATGCGTGTCGCGTCCGGCTTTTCCAGCTGTTGCAAAAACTGCCGCGTGTAGGGCGACAGACTTTCCATGTAACGGCGCTGACCCTCGGCATAAAGTGTATCGAGCGCGAGACTGGTTTTGCCGCTGCCGCTGAGCCCGCAGATCGATAGCCACTGATGATGCGGAATATCAAGGTCGATATTCTTGAGGTTGTGAACGCGCACGCCGCGCAGCCTGATTTCGCGGGGGCTGACTTCACTGAGACTGACTTCGTGCGGAGAATTCATTGAATCCATATCGTCTATCGGCTCGACCTCGTGAGCACCAGGTGACATCGGTTGTTATTCCTGAAGGTTGATGACGACGCGACCGGCAACGCGACTGGCAAGAATCTCATCAATTTTTTCCGGTAGTCCGGATAATCCGATGTCGACTGCGATCCGGTCAAGGTCCTCGATTCGAAACCGGTCCGCAATCAGATTCCAGACGCGGATCCGTTCTTCACGGGAGATGTTGGCTGAGTCGATTCCCGCCAGCGTTACGCCTCTGAGAATAAACGGATATACCGATGTCGGCAATTCCACGCCGCCTACCATTCCGCAAGCGGTAACAGTGGCTCCAATCGCAGTCGATTTCAAAACAGCAGCCAGGGTCTCACCACCGACCGTATCGATCACGGCAGCCCATGCCGACTTCAATAGCGGCCGCGCTTTGCCGACGCCGATCTCGTCACGTCCAAGGCAGCGTGATGCGCCGATCGATTCCAGCCATGCATGCCGGTCCGATTTTCCGGTGACTGCCACGACGCGATATCCAAGTGAACCGAGCATTGCGCAGGACATCGTCCCCACGCCACCACTTGCACCCGTAACGAGAACTTCACCGTCATCGCGAGGAATACCTGCTGTTAGAATCCGGTCGACCGATTGCGCGGCTGTAAATCCTGCCGTTCCGTAGATCATTGCTTCTCTTGTGTCGATACCGTCGGGCAGCGGATAAACCCACTCGCCAGGCACGCGGATTTTCCGACTGTAACCACCGCTCTTTCTGGTTCCGAAGTCGGCATGAAAGACCATCACTCGCTGGCCCGTTTCGTATTGCGGATCCTCACTCTCAACGACAACGCCCGCCGCATCGATACCGGGAATCATCGGCAAACTTCCTGCGACTCCCGGATGCCCGGTCGCACAAAGCGCGTCTTTATAGTTGAGCGACGAATATTCGACCTCGATTGTGACATTGCCGCTCGTTGCATCACCGCCAGATTCGAAGGTGGGATAGAATTTCTCTTGAAGGCTACTCCAGTCCGTGGACTCAACCGAAGTGGTTGCGTTTGGGTGTTTTTCCGGACGTTTATTAGATTGCATGCCGGCTCGCACAACAAAATAATGACGGTGCGTTTCCGCTGGCATTCGAAGATTTCTTTTCGTTGGTACATAGTTTAGTACTGCATTTGTATCAGCAAGTTGTGGAGCAGAAAGTGACAATTCAGATCAACAACCACTTTACTCGTCGCATTTGCCACAATTCTTTCCAATTGAATGCCGCAACGAGCAGCAACACTCTCGATCATGAATCGCTGGGTCACATCAATTCAGCTTGCGTTATCGCTAAATCCGACAACCTTCAAACCGTGATCAATCAACTTCTTGATCGGCTTCAGTTCGCTCACCCCGGTATTGTGGAGCCAGAGCGTTTGCAGCCCGGTCAGCCCGGCGAGCGGGCCGAGTTCGCTCACCCCGGTATTGTTGAGCGAGAGCGTTTGCAGCCCGGTCAGCCCGGCGAGCGGGCCGAGTTCGCTCACCCCGGTATTGTCGAGCGAGAGCGTTTGCAGCCCGGTCAGCCCGGCGAGCGGGCCGAGTTCGCTCACCCCGGTATTGTCGAGCGAGAGCGTTTGCAGCCCGGTCAGCCCGGCGAGCGGGCCGAGTTCGCTCACCCCGGTATTGCTGAGCGAGAGCGTTTGCAGCCCGGTCAGCCCGGCGAGCGGGCCGAGTTCGCTCACCCCGGTATTGTGGAGATAGAGCGTTTGCAGCCCGGTCAGCCCGGCGAGCGGGCCGAGTTCGCTCACCCCGGTATTGTGGAGATAGAGCGTTTGCAGCCCGGTCAGCCCGGCGAGCGGGCCGAGTTCGCTCACCCCGGTATTGTGGAGATAGAGCGTTTGCAGCCCGGTCAGCCCGGCGAGCGGGCCGAGTTCGCTCACCCCGGTATTGTGGAGCGAGAGCGTTTGCAGCCCGGTCAGCCCGGCGAGCGGGCCGAGTTCGCTCACCCCGGTATTGCTGAGCGAGAGCATTTGCAGCCCGGTCAGCCCGGCGAGCGGGCCGAGTTCGCTCACCCCGGTATTGTCGAGCGAGAGCATTTGCAGCCCGGTCAGCCCGGCGAGCGGGCCGAGTTCGCTCACCCCGGTATTGCTGAGCCAGAGCGTTTGCAGCCCGGTCAGCCCGGCGAGCGGGCCGAGTTCGCTCACCCCGGTATTGTGGAGATAGAGTGACGTGACTTTTTTTGTCAATTGTATGGTCCAAAACTCGTCTGGCAACGACTTCAAGTTGGAATTGGCAAGAGAAAATCGTGATTGCTTCGATTCTTTGATGCTGGCACAGACCAACTCGGACAATTGGCTCAAATATTTACTACTGCCAAGAGAAATCAAATCTCCCATGATTGAAGACAGCGTTCGATGGGATTCCAACTTCAACTCGGTCGATACAATTTTTTCTAATATCCTGCTACAAATTGCATCGCTTAGTTTGACATGTTGATCGATCGCGAGCCGGCCCATTAGCCGCAATGAATCACCGTAGTCGATTGAGTCGGCGTTCGGAAAAAACTTCCTGTACAGCCGCACTGTTTTCTTTCTTAGCCGTTCATTTAACTCGAACAGAAAAACAATCACTTCATGCCAATACGCCTTTTCAGCTAATTCCGGCGGTTCAAGACCGGCTGCATCAGATTCCTCGTCATTAAACCAGTTGGCATCATCCTCAAGTTGAACATGAATATGAACCGCCGCCATATATTCCTGAAAACTAAGATGTAGAAACGCGAAGCAGTCGTGTCCCTCGCTATCGACTCCACGAGGGATCAGAAGTCCGCTGCGCCGACCAAGAAAATCAATCAATTCATCGATTTGTTCATTCGATGGCTCGATTTCTGATGCCTGCATTGCCTCTTCAAACCATCTGGAAACCGTTTCACGATTGACAAGCAACTTGTCATCAATCTTGTTTTCCACTTCGGCATCCCTGCGCCGAACTTGCATCTTAAAACCGACATAGGCCAGCCAGGTCTTGATATCCTCCCAGTCAAATCTGATCGTTCGAATACTTCGCACACTATCGATCGATTTCAGATACGCTTCTGTGATCATGTTGTACAACCTGGCCCGCCCATCAGGCAGCTGCAATTGAACACGATAAATCAGTGCGATGAGTGTTAGCAGGTTCGGAATTCGCGCCAAGACCTGCGTATCTTCTTTCTTCGAAAGTGCTGCAATCAGGTTGTCCGCAGTCGCGTTACCTCGTTCTGCAATCACATCGCGTTGAGTGAACCAGTTTTTTGCAAACTGCGCTATTTTTTCATCAGAAAACGGGCTGACAAAGAACTTCCTGGTGATCTGGCGTCTGGTAAGCCGGCGCTCCACGACGTTTCTTGCGAGTGATCCCTCAATCATATCAAGCTCAAACGATTCGTTTGAAGTTTCGTCATCCAACTTATCGAAGGGCACTTCGTCGTAGCCAAGAACCCGCGATGTCATTAGCCAGCCACATTTTGGATATCGATCCATGCCCTCCCAAACGGCACTACGAAGCTGACGCCGGACGTCTACACTGCCGATCTCATCGATGCCATCGATCAGAAAATAGGCCTGCCCACGCTTCAGGAAAGGTTCGAGTTGAGAACGAAATTTCCGAGCCAGCGTCTGTAGACGCGTCTTTTCGTCTGCGCCCTGCGCCTGGAACATCGGCAACCCGGAAAACAGATCGAAAAGCCTGTCCCAGCTCAGATGTCCGTTTGAAGTACTTCCTGTTAGCAGTTCCCGTAATACGAACGGGATTGGCAACGGGCGTGGCTTGTCGCTTGATCCAAAAAACATCCAGGTAGACCAGGAACTGACGTTCCGCCGCGACAGTTCCCAGGCCAGAAAATTCAATAGTGTTGACTTGCCGCTACCCGGATCACCGAGGAGAACCATCGAGCGGTTTTTCTGAAGAACATCCCGCATCGATTCCCGGATCGTATTATTGTCAAATGCGGCAGGCAGCACGAGTGAATTCGTCAAGTCCGGCTCAACGAACAACCGATCGATTGGGACATCCGGGTTGTCTGCCAAATGCGGCAGCCCTAAAAACCGAACATAGCCATGCCATTGTTCGATCAATTTCAAGTAGTCGACCATCACCGGGTCGGCAACCGGATTGGCGAACTGATCCGTATCCGGCTGCTCCGTCTCGTGCAGCAACCCTACTTTCACTCTGTCTGGAAAGTCGAATAATTCGGAAGTCCGATTGTGTTTTCTTGCTTTCGCCATGCTCGGCTGGTCATTCAAATTGAGTTGTATCGGCAGCAGTCAGTTTACGAGATGTTTAGAAATGGCTTAAACTCCAATGGGTCCACGGTATCGCCTAGCGACATGATCATTGGCTGAATCCAGAACACATTTGATTCTGCGGGATCCGGAAAAGCGGTTTGGTATACAGGACTGGCGACTGGAGCCGTGGGATCAGCCGCGTTCCATCCACCTCGAGTTACGTGCGGAAACAGCTTTTCGAACCGGGTTTTGGCCTGCGAGCCTTCCTGGTCGTGGCACCAGATCCGTATGACTTCAAATAGCGATAGCTCCAGACACCACCTACGATAAATGTCATGGTGGAATTGATAAATATAGGCAGCCACCAATAGGAGCCGAATTGTCCGCAATTTTTCGGGCAAAAGAGGGAAAGTTCTTTTTGACGTGATCTTGTCAATTGTCAACTTGTCAATTGTCAATTTGTGACGGCGAATCAAGTTGGCAAATGCTCTTAAACGTCGCGGGTTCGGAGGCAGACATGGCGACAGGTCACTGAACGCCTGCTTGACAGCAGGTTGAATCGTTTCCGAATCAGTCAGGCGATCGAGAAACTTCAGCAGCACCTCCACCGGGTTCTTAACCAGCGGCATTCGCCAGATGTTTTGACAGATCTTCTCCATGTATGCTGCAGAGCGGTCCTTCAAGACGATTTGTTTCTGATCGTCGGGGACAGACTCGACAGAAATGTTCTTTGCAATCGCATCTTCGACAATTCTCTGATTCATGCCCAAAACGAATACGGCATTGTTTATCGTCAAGTAGATCTTCAGTCCTTCAAGCAGTTTATACGCCGCGTCCGGTTCGCAACGATCGAGATCGTCGATTAGGACGACAAGTCGATTTGGGTTTTTCTTGTTTTTCTTGTTGTCATTTCCGATAAGCCCGTTGATCGCGCGTTGAAGCAGTTGACGAATGTTATCCGATGGAAGTTTCGATGCCAGGTGTTCCTTTTCCCAGCTTTCTTTAACTGCCTGGATCTTTGATGCCTGAAACCCGATTTTTTCTGTCAAACCTTCAATTGAAAATAAGAAACCTTTGATTGCTGTTGAAGCGAGCTTTGACATCTGGCCTTTGGCAGTTTGACACCGCGAAAGCTGTTGCCGGATTTCGTGTAATAGTGCGACGACAGGGACATCCTCGTTCTGGTATTTCCACGCTTCAAACCATACGACGTAGTTCAATTCGGGACGACGGCTCGGCTTCAACTTTTTTTTGTCGACAACGGTTGCCACCTGGTCTTCATCTTGCTGTGGACATTTGCCCGACAGGTAGAAATGGATCTGATGCAGAAGACTGGTCTTACCAGCACCCCAATCACCATGCAGTCCGAACACCTGGGGCAACTCGCAATATTCGATTGATTGACCGATTTCTTTTACAAGGCTGAAGTAGCCAAGCTCATCAACCAGCGCCGGCTGGTCGCTACTTACGCGTGTTTTGGGGCGGTCTTTTTTTGCCATGAGGCTTTGCCATAAGTCATCGAGCGAGAATTGCGTCCGTGTAGCCTATTTCACGGACAACAAGATTTCCACCAATTCAGACTCATCAGACAATCAAATTCTTTCTCCGGCTCTGATCAGGCGATTTGTTGTGTTTCCGGTTCGGATGACACGACGATTGATTCCCCGAACAACACGCCAGGTTCGCATCCAGAACCATACGATGTTTCAGATACAACAATTTCAACGACGAGTTCGGCGATTGTTAAGTCTCAAACCGCTTTTTCCAGCAGAAATATCGAGCTGATTCGTTAAGATTGAGGAAACTGAATATGACAGATACTGTAGGTGACAACCTGTACAGCGAAACCAGCGCGATTGTTCGCGAGTACATCTCCTCATCAACCTGCCACTTCCCGGCGACATGGATCACGATATCACCAGGCCGCTGAATTTCGAGCCGAACCCGGATAAGCCGGGTTCCGATGGCGGACCTGATTCGAATCCCGTTTCCGAAGCCAATCCTGCCCCGGTACCGATGCCTGGATCGCCGGAAAGGCAAATTCTCTATCGCTGCACCTGCGGGCACCAGTTAAAACTGGACACGAGCATCGGCGGATTCTGTCCGAATTGCGATCAGACCGTCTCACCGAAAATGCTCAAGCACGATCTCGCGATGACGATGACGATTAACCCGGGGAAGATGCCGGCAGGAGCAGTTGCATCGAGCCAGGCTGACGAGAAATCATTCGACAGAGTTCTGACCGGACCGCTCGGGGAAACGCGGCAGGACACGGGACCATTCTCTGATGAAGACCCGAAACTGTTGATCGGTAAGTCTTATGGCCACTTTGAACTCGTGGAACCGCTTGGACGCGGCGGCATGGGTCAGGTTTATCGGGGACTCGACAAATCGCTGCAAAGGTACGTTGCGGTAAAAGTCCTTCGCAGCGGGATCGGATCGTCCAACATGTCGTCAAGCAGCGACCGCGAAGTCGATTCGCTGCTTCAGGAAGCTGTTGCCCAGGCGCGCGTCACGCATCCCAACATCGTGACGATCTACTACGTCGGCAAGCAGGAGGGAGATCCGTTCCTGGCGATGGAACTGGTGAACGGCAACCCGTTGAGCAAACTGATCTCGGCCGGTCAGCTAACGTTCTCCCACATTACTCCGATCGCACTGCAAGTTGCGAACGCACTGAAGTTTTCGTACGAACTGGACATCATTCACGGCGACATCAAGCCGTCTAATATTCTTGTTCAGGCCAACGGGATGACGAAACTTTCCGACTTTGGAATGGCTCGGCGGGCGTCGGACAAATCTGATGGCCGACTGGGTGGCACACCGAATTACATTGCGCCCGAACTGTTAACCGGAGCCAAGCCTTCGATCCAGTCGGACATGTATGCCCTGGGGGTAACACTCTATGAGATGACGTTTGGACGTCTGCCTGTGACTTTGTCAGGAACCACAATCGCGAGTGGATCGATTCGCATGAAGCGACCGAAGTCGTGTTTCCAACTCCCTGGCCGGAAAATTACCCGGAATCGTGGCGGGATCTGCTGGTCCGGTTGCTGGCCAGGATTCCGGGTGATCGTTTTGCCAACTATGATGAACTCATCGAGGCCCTGGAGCAGGTCCGGCCCGGATCCAGAGTTGATGCTCGCGCGATCCCGAGAATGATCGCGAGAATGATCGCGACCGTGATTGACTGGGCTCTGATTCTGTTGCTGATCTCTCCGATCGCGATTGCCTCAGCAGTGACGAACTCCAATTCGATCATGACGACGGCGATGCTTTTTGCCGACCTGATTCCTCTCGCACTCTATTCCACACTTGTGTTCTTCCGGCGACAATCGCCCGGACGAAGCCTTCTGCATATTCGTGTTGTCAATCAGTACGGACTGAAAATTGGCGGCAAGAGTCTCGTCGCGCGCGATATCGTACGCAATCTACCGATCTGGTTCGGCGTGCTGGCCAGTGTTGCAGGAGAAGTCCAGATGCTCTGGTTTGCAACAGTCACCGCAACCATCGGAACCATCGTGCTTGTATTCCTGGTGCTGGACACGGCGTTCCTTGCGTTTTACGATCATGGTCGTTGCCTGCACGACATCATATTCAAGACGCGGGTTGTGCTGGACACGGAATCAAAATAGCAGTCTGTTTTCCATCACAACCTGTTTTCTAACGCACTGAATCCCGGGGTGGCTTGTCAAAGCTCAAGATCAGGACTAGCCGCTAGTACTAGCCGGCTGTTCCATCAACCCCAACCCGCTGATCTACGAGTTTGAGCCAACGAGCCTGACCAGCAATATCGCAAACAAAGTCTGTTTTGACTTTTTCATTTGTCCAATTCGTTTGGTTCACCACCTGCGCGGGTCGCAAGCAAGGTCAGGACCTGATCCTGTTCAGCAGTCCGAGTGCGATCTGCCTGCAGTTATTCCGGCACTCGGTTCGGCGAGCCGCTTCGCGAACCATTTGAACGGCGGGCAGCAGCATACCAACCAGAATGCCAATGATGGCAACGACCACCAACAGCTCGACCAAAGTGAATCCGCATCTTCGACTGTTCGCGATCATGGTTGGCTCCTTCGCTTTTTGATTTGCCAGAAGGCGGCGACGAACAAGCCGGCTAGTACGGAAATCCAGAGCCACTTCGAAGACTTTCCCGGGCCGGTGATGCCATCAGGTTCCGGCAAACCGAAGTAGCTCAGGTAGCAGGCATCGTCCGGCAATGAATGTTTGAAAAAACGTTGAAATTTGACATTCGTTTCAATGGCGCCTTCCTTGCCGTTGAATGTGTACAAATGTATGTTCCTGAGACTCTTTGGGAAACGGGAATCCGGGTAGGCCGGAAGATCCATACCGCCACAGCCACACGTCTCGTATCCCAATACGAGTCTGCAAATTGCCACACCAGGAAAAAACGTATATAGAACTGAGCATGTGAACCAGATGCCGATGTGTCCCGGGCGCAGGAAGCAGGCAATGACAACAACCAGTTCGACAAGAACTGTGAACACGATGCCGAAGATCAACTGGTCACCCGGTTTCTGATCAGGCGAGGGCTTGATCCCATTGGGGGAGACAGTAAATGACCTGTTTTAATACGTTGAGTCCCGGGATTGCGAAATGAACTCTCACCTTATTCCCATTAACCCGGCGATGTTCTGGTGATCGAGTCGAATGTTCCTCATCGTGGACTGGCAATTACGAACTGCCGAATTCTCGATGTGTTTCAGCCGGTGCGAGACGATTACCGGTAGTCCGCCTGGATTGCTGACCCAATCTGCGCTCCTTTGCCTGCCCGGACAGCCCACTGGCAATTCGCTGCCAGCACTTCTTCAACTTGAGCCCAAATCTGAATATCAGGATCAATTATCTAATCCTGCCTAACCGGCAAAGTCGATGCAGAAATTGACAGAGTTGTCCGTCGCGCTCGGAGTGTATGCGCGGCTGCAATCTTGTTGACGCGATCAATCACGCGTCCTTCATGCTCAGTACCAAGGTAGGTCCAATGCGAAATCAAATCACAACACAACTAATGGCGGTTCTGGCTATCGCGTCACTGGTTTCCAGTGCAGCGTTCGGCCAGCAGCCACAACAGCCCTCCCGGCAATATCAGCCGGTCGTTCCGGCAGTTCATGTCACCCCTCAGAACGCTTCGAGCCTGAATCTCCAACAGGCGCGCGGGCAATTGGCCCAACAGGGCGTTTATCCGGAATCGGCGACGCAACGGTACCGCTCCAACGCCCGGCCAGGCGCACAACAGCGAGCGGCAACTCAGCCAAACACTACGGGCATTTACCAACAGCCCGGAATGGTTCAGCAGGACAGCTACGTTCAGCAGGACAGCTACGTTCAGCAAACCGGCTATGTTCAGGAAGCAAACGCACAGCCCGGCAGCGTTCAAGATGAAGCCGTGCCGCAAATCCTTGCAGGCAACCCTGACAACAACGCTCGACTCGCTGCAGCGCAGCAGGAACTTGCTGCCCGCGCTGCACAAATGCGTACTTCGCAACCGCCTGCCGGACAATTCCGCCCAACAGTTCCTGCAACTCAGCCAATGGCTCCGCAAACTGCCACGCCGCAAACTGCCAGACCAATGGCGATTCCGCAGACGACTGAACTGCGAGTACCGGTTGTCGAAGCAGTCAACAATTTGGCTCAAGCAACTTCTGAAACGATGCAGACAGTCGAAACTCAACGAGCCGAACTGAAACGGGCTCAAACTGCGTTTGTCAGCAACATGATTGAAGACGCAGCTCAAAACAACACAACACCGGCCTCTACACAATCGGCACCGTCAGCTTTCCGAACGACTGCTGACAACACGCCGAATGTCCAAACAACGGCTGCCCAAACAACGGCTCAGCCAGCGATGCCTGCCGACAGGTTGCCAACCGCCATCGCGACTCCTGTCAATCAGGTTCGCCACGTCTCGCAGCAGGAAGTTGTTCCAACGACGATCCCGAATCCACCTGTCAACACGCCGGTAGGAACCGGCGAACCGTTGACAACCATGAATTCAACATCAGCTGCTCCGACAGAAATCGCCAGCGAGTCACAGATCCGATTGAATGCCCCGGCGATTGAAGTCCGAGCCGTTGCACCCAAAACGATCGGCATTAACAAGGTCTCAACGTTCCAGATTGTTGTCGAGAACAAGGGTTCGGCTGAAGCGGACAAACTGATTGTCGGTATCGACATTCCAAAATGGGTCGATATTAATAACGTCAACCTGACCAATGGCCACAAACAGGTCACCGATGGCGTCGAGCAGGCTCGTTTGATCTGGACCGTTGATCGAATTCCTGTTGGCGGACAACAATCGATCAATCTCGACACGATCGCGCGAAAAGCAGAAGTGTTCGACCTCGGGATCGAGTGGACATTTGCTCCGCGAAAAGGACTGACCAACATTCAGGTAACTGAGCCTCGACTGGAGATGAACATTTCCGGACCGCAGGAAGTCATGTACGGTGAAACGGCGACCTACCATGTTGCCGTTCGCAATCCGGGAACCGGCACAGCAGAAAACGTGAACGTCATGCTGCCCGAAGCTCTGGGCGGTGAACGTGCTCCACTTGGCGACATTCCTGCAGGGCAGGAACGCAACTTTCAAGTTGAATTGCTTGCTCGAACTGCCGGCGAGCTGGTACTGGCAGCGAATGCTTCCGGCGATGCCGAACTCAGTGCAACGGCAAAACGCGAAATCATGGTACGACGCGGGGTTCTGGAAATCTCGATCGACGGACCGGGAATGAAATACGCCGGCGGAATCGGCCAGTACACAATCAACATCAAGAATTCAGGCGACGCAATTGCTACAGATGTAGTCGCTGCGATCGCTCTGCCACCGGGTGTTAAGTACCTCAACGGTGCAGAATCAGCTAACGAAACTGATGGCGGTTTGAAATGGCCGGTCGGTTCACTCGCCGCTGGCGACCAGCGAACCTACAAGATCAGTTGTCAACTTGACGCTTCAGGCAGTCTTCAGCTCGAAGCCGGTGCCCGTGCGAACGGCGATCTGGCCGCATCGAGTGCATGTCTGACTTTGGTTGAAACGGTTGCTGACCTGGTCCTGACTGTAGCAGATCCGAAAGGACCTCTGCCAACGGGACAAGATGTGAACTACGAAATCAAGGTCGTTAATCGCGGAAGTAGATCGGCTCAGGAAGTCAAGCTTGTGATGCAGTTCTCTGAAGGGATTGAGCCCAACGGCGCCAACGGACTCCAGCATCGTCTGGTTCCCGGTCAGGTTCTGTTTGCTCCGATCACACAAATCGATCCGGGTGAAGAGCTCACATTTCAGGTGGTTGCTCAGGCACAAAAGGAAGGTACCCATGTCTTCCGTGCACAGCTGACCTGTACCGAATCAGATACACGTGAAATCGCGGAAGGTACGACTCGATTCTTCGGAGACGAAGTTACAGTTCCTGTTCCTCCGCAACAAATCCAGGAATCAACAGCGGACAACAGCGATGCCGTCCCTGCTGATACGGAAATCAACCGCTAGACCATCGCGGGAATCACGCGTGAAAACACCAGCGTCATCACTCCGCCTATCCGGCAATGCCGGAGTCCAACCTACCTTGATTGAGCAAAGCCGCAGTTCCGTTTCGACGGAGCTGCGGTTTTGTGATTTATCCCGGATTCACCCGGCAGAAACGTTGTCTAGCGATGCTGTTCAAACCGCAAGATAAAAACGGTTCCTGTCAGACCGGCAACCGGAAGAAGCAAAAGTACCCGGTTCGGCACAACGCCTGACAGATAGAGGAAAACACAGCTCAACAGGATACTGCACCACATCAGAACGATTGAAAACAGTTTTGCCCTGAGCGGCAATTCGTTAGAGCCATCAAGATATGGCAGAAAGCGGGCGAAGAACTTGTTCCTGATCAAACGCCTTTCAAGCGTCGGGAAGCTCTTGGTGAACATGAGTGATGCAAGCAGCAACGGGCCAACCGTTGGAATTCCCGGCAGGAAAACACCTACAGCCGCGATCACCACAAAAAGGACGCCAAGGCTCACAAGGACATACGTCTTCACTCGACGCACACGCGCAATTCCCTGTTCAGATCCAGATTCGTTCATGTTCTTCGCGCTGAATCAAAAGTGCACACTGGCGAGAGACCGATGCAATCCTTCCGACTTACAATTCTTCATTCAGTAGTGACTCGATCGCTTCGCGGAGTTTTTCCTGCATCTTCGGAACCGCTCCGACATGCGAGCGGGCGACTTTTCCGTCAGGTCCGATGATGACCGTTTGCGGAATTGATGAAACGTCAAACATTCGGGCGATCTTTCCGTCCGGATCAAGACCGGCCGGCATTTCCAGTTCGCGATTGGTCATGAACGTCTCGATCTGCCCCTTGGTTTCCTGTTGATTGACAGCAGTGAAAATCACTTCGTCTGTTCCGTAGCCGCTGGTTGCTGCGATCACATCCGGCAATGCCTTCACGCACGGACCACACCAGGTTGCCCAGAAATCAAGTACGATGATCTTGCCCTTGTGTTCCTGTTCTTCATCTGCATCATTGCCGGCATCCGCATCATTGCCGGCATCCGCATCATTGCCGGCATCCGCATCGTCATCGTTACCATCCTCATCCGTTTTGATATGCTTGTCAGGATGTAGCCAGATGATGCTGGTCGGCTTTTCACGCGGAATCGCAAACTCCTCCATGCGAGAAACGAACTTGACGCTGTCCGGCGACAGTGACGTCAGGTTGCCGCGAAGCAAATCGTCATTCTCGGCACAAAGAATCTGCTCAGGCGGGTTTTTCAGCCGCCGCCGGGGAATCGTCAGCAACCGTTCTTTGGTTTCGTCCGAAACGAAAATCGACCCAATCCCTTTGGAGCCACCGAATTTCAGATTTTCAAACTTGATCGTCCCGCCGTCAATCTGGCTGATTTGGAGTACAAACCCGCGGCCCCCGTTGTTGCCGGGATCAACTGGCTGTTCCACAACTTTCCGGCCATTGCATTTGAGAATCACCTTCCCGCCTTTGGTCTCAAATTCGACCTTGGCGGTATTGTCCTCGAGTGCCTGAACGGAATTGAACTGGTTTTCATCCATACCGGTCGCGTACATCTGGCCATCCCAGAGCATGAACTGGAACGACACGTCGTTCGTCGGAGCTTTGATGTCTTTTTCAAACAACGAGATCGTGATCTGCGAATGTTCTTCACCACTAAAAATCATATCGAACGAGATCTTTGACGAGGCCAACAGGGAATCATGGCTGAACTTAACAGGGCGTTTGAAGACGACATTCCCTTCCTCGAATTCAACACCGCGATCCGGTCGGCTCCAGGATTCGTCAGCAAAATCCTCGGGCAGGTTCGGAGCGCTGCCGGAGAAGTCAATTGCGCGGACCTGATCCTGAGGAACGCGGTCACGTTCAGTGAATGATTCAAAATAGACCATATCGTCGTCGATCGACTTGATCCGGCAGGGAATCGTGTCACGGTTTTCAAGGTATAGAATATCGAGAAGATTTTCTTTTTCCTGTTCACGACTCGACTTCGGCCTGATTACAAAACGCGCATCGCCGGAGTTGATCGGCAGCCCGTTTCGTGCCCCCGCTGGCCGCCAGCGAACAATGTCTCCATCTTCGCTGGTCCCTTCTTCGAGCTGGCCTTTGAATTTCCCGCCCGGAAAATAGAGCATGTACTCGCCCTCGAAGTTCTTTTCCTCTTCATCGCGAGGTGGAAATTCGATCGAACGCATTTGATCGAGCGTGCATCGAAGAGGCTCGGGCGAAAAATCCGTTTTCAGGTTCAGGCTTCCGTCCGACACGGAATCGAGTTCACCTGACAAATGCGATGTGTCAAAGTAGCGGGAGATCAGATGCTTATCGTCCGGTCTTCCATTGGATCCGGAAAACGTCACCGACCCAAAACCGTTTGCAGCGACTTCTTTAACCTCACCGTCAACTTCGATTTTCCAGCCGTCGTCGCGGTTGAACGACTTAATGGCGCCGTTGATCACCGATCCGTCGATCAGATTGATATTTGACGAACCGGACGCGGACTCCATCAATTCGAATCCGGACGCCTTGCGGATGTTCAAGGTTTCGATCGAAAGAAAATCGTTCTTTTTTCCCTTGTTCTGAATATAGATACCAGGCTGTGTGAATCGCCCGACTCCGCCTATCGTAACGTCGACCAGACGTGTCCCCAGTTGATCGAAAATAACAATTCGTTTTTCAACCTGATCAAAAACGATCTGCAGCTTCAATGATCTATCGCCTGGAGCGAGTCGCACTAGCGGCTCAAAGTCCGACTCCAGATCTTCATCCAGGTAGGACAAGACGAGATCGTCTCTCCACGTTTCAATTCTAAGAACCTGGTCGATCCCTTTTAACTTTGCCGGCGCATTGAGCCCGAAAACAAAGTCCGCTTCTTTCTTCCACTTCAACGCGATTTCGTAGTTGACGACTTCCGGCATGTTCATCGGTCTGTAGGCGTAGGTTTTTTCTTCCGTCGATAGCGAACCGTCGTCGTTAAGTTCCCACTTGCTTTTTTCGCGACCGAACGAGTCCCGGTTTTCAGGATCATCCGGACCCATGTAGACCATGCCTGTATTTTCAAACTGAACAATCCGGGCAACTTTGTCGCGGATAATACGGAACTCGCCATGCCGGCTACTGGCAACACTCACAAACTCGTCATCGATCTCTATGATGTCACAGAAAAACACATCGCCTGAAATCACCCGGAACATATACGGATCAGTCGCAGCAACGTCTTCAACGACCTCGGCACGGTCGAACACAATCGATTCGATCGAGTCAGTATCGAGTTCAAAGTTGCCGTTAAACAGCGGTGAATGAAAATAGAACGAGCTGTTGTCACCTGCGACCAGCGAGCCCTCCATCGAATCATGGTTGATCCGGGTCAGCGTCGCATTGGCGGACGTTGTTTCTGTGCCGATTCGCTTTTCAATCGCATCATCGGCCGCCTCATCATCCGCATTGTTGTCAGCTGAAGTTTCCTGATCCTCCTGAACGCCGCCTTCAGCCAGCGAAACAGAAATCGCGGGCGCAACGCTCCAGTGCCTCGCCAATGGTTCGTTTTTTCTTTGAGTCTTCCTCGCCTGCCCATAGCAGTTCATCGTCTACCGCGCCATACGCTTCGGACAAGGCAAGCATGGCAAAGCCGTGATCGTACATGCTGTCACCGATGTAGCCGGTACTCTTGTTTTGTTTCTTGATCAGTGCTCGAACACCCCGGCGAACATTGACTGCGTACCGTCCGAAATTCGGGTCTTCACCGGTCGAAAGCAGAGCCATGATGCACAAGCCGCCGACTCCGCTCTGACGCCCCCAGGAACCGTCGTCCGTCTGCGATTCTGCCAGATACATCGCACCTCGGTCGTATATCTCGCGAACACCGGACGGAACGCCCGGTCCGCTGCGGGCAAACACACCCGGCCGATAGCCGTCAAGGTCTCCGGTGTCTTGATTGCCGTCGGTCGCCGAACCGCCGTCCGCCTCCTGATCAGTTGACGATTCACCGGATTCCTTTTGAGCCGCACTTTCTGCCGCTGCATCCTCAGCCGGCGCAGGGGCTGCCGCTTCTTCCTGAGCCAACACTTCGCCTGCCGCACAAATCAGAATCAACGCGCACGCCATCAACACGCGTGTCATCATCGACGTCACGCTTGTAAACAGGCTTTGATTTGCAGACCGTTGTTTCATTTTTTTTTCGCTAAAACAGATTCAGACAAGATGCTATCGATACGAAGTTCAACTACACGCGGCACTCCGATGAACGATTCCACATTCAAGAAACCCGGCCCGCCGAAAAATTCGACGGGCTGATTAAGGTTCACTACGGACCGCGTGTCGCCATCCGCCTTTGATCTACCGGCCCCCCTGGCTTTCGAGCGACTCGAAATACTGGTCAAGACCATCGCGGAGATTCGCAGGAACTTTGATGTTCGTGTTGCCGGTCGACTGACTGACTGACTTCACGCTCTTCCTGCTTTGCGAGTTTTTCCTTCGATTCACCCAGCAATGCCAGTGCGGACTGATTCAGGTCCTGGCCCGTACGGGTACCGTTACCCGGATTTGAACCGCCACCACCGCCACCACCACCCGATCGCTTGGCTTGCAACAGCCATTCAATCGCTTCGGTTTCAGCAGCAATCGCTTTGCGTCCCGAATCGGGAATACGCAGAATGTCGTCTGCGTCCCACATTGCGTTGCCGGCGTTGGTCAACTGAGCGATTTCTTTGCCGAATTTCTGCTCGCCATCAGGCAGGTCCCTGATCATTTCAATGACCGTCTCCGTTCGCTCACTCAATTCGGTTTGCGTGTCGGCCAGGTCAATCGCCTGATCTTCAAAATCAACTTCTTCAAGCTGCGGTTTGGCCTGTTCGACGCCGCGAGTTTCTTCACGCAGATCGATTTCTTTTTCGAGAATCTTCATAACTTCCAATACGATCGATGGTGGCGAACAGTGGTGTAGGCCCGGGAATCTCACCCGGGGCCCAACCCCAAACCGGACGTGCAAGGTTTCCAGGCATCCGGCTTTCCAGAATGCCTCGATGGCTACATCGCGTGTTTCTCCTTGTGGCACCTCAGACACAGAGTCTGAAGGTTAAGCAAATGAGTCGCCTGCGTGTAGCTGGCGAAACTGCTAACAGGTTTGACATGATCCGTCTCGGATGTGTCGGAAGTGACCTTTGAGCCGCAGTTGCGGCAGCGCCCTCTGTGCCAACATGCGTGAGACAACTTTGAGTTTTTTCAAAGTTGAGGGCACGGAGAGTTTCTATGACAGAACCAACCGGAAAAAAAGTTTCAGAAAATCCTGAAGTCGTTGAGAAAGCGGCTCGTCGTCGCTTCACCACTGAATATAAACAGCGAATTGTGATGGAGGCAGATCAGTGCAGCCAACGTGAGAATGATCGTTTGTCCGAGAAACTACGGCAAGCCGAATTGATCATCGATGTTCAAAAAAAAGTCTCGGAGTTGATGCAGACAAAATCACCCGAGAAGGACGATTAGCAGCTGCCGTCAGTCTCAGCAAACGCGTCGGCGTTGCGGCTGCCTGTCGCAGCCTCAACGTCTCGCGGGCCACTTTTTACCGTCGCCGTCAATCTTGGCAAACAGCTAACCCGCGGCCAACACCGCACCGGGCGCTGGCCAAGGCTGAGCGACAAGCGGTACTAAACCAGCTCAACAGCGAACGTTTTGCTGACCAGTCACCTCGGCAAGTTTACGCCAAACTACTCGACGAAAACCAATATCTTTGCAGTGTCAGAACGATGTATCGCATTCTCGATGAAAACGAAAACGTGCGTGAGCGTCGCAATCAGCTCAGGCATCCTCAGTACCGAAAGCCGGAACTCCTGGCCAGTGGCCCCAACGAGGTCTGGTCGTGGGACATCACCAAACTCAAAGGCCCCGAGAAATGGACTTACTACTACCTTTACACGATCATCGACATCTACAGTCGCTGCACCGTCGGCTGGATGCTTGCCCATCGCGAGAGTGCTGATTTGGCCAAGCAACTCATTGGGGAAACCATCGAAAAACAGCAAGTTAAAAAGGATCAGCTAATCATCCACAGTGATCGTGGCCCATCGATGACATCGCATTCGGTAGCTCAACTGTTGGCGTCGTTAGGAGTAACGAAGTCGCACAGCCGACCGCACGTCTCCAACGACAATCCATTTTCTGAAAGCCAATACAAAACGCTGAAGTATCGTCCCGACTTTCCAAAGCGATTCGGCTGCTACGAGGATGCCTTGGCTTTCTGCCGAACGTTTTTCCGTTGGTACAACGAGGAGCATTACCACAGCGGGATTGGCTTGTTGACGCCCAGTTCGTTGCACTACGGCCTGGCCCCTGAGATTATCGAAGCACGCTCGCAAACGTTGGAGAAGGCGTGGCTGTTGCATCCTGAGCGTTTCGTTAAAGGCATGCCAGTTCCAGCAAAAGTCCCCAATGCAGTTTGGATCAACCGGCCCCCGCGAGCTGCCGAACAAAAGAATGAAGCTCCCGAAGCAAATTGCTCGGGAGCTCCAATCGACGCGTCTTTGACGCACCCTCGATCCGGCTATCCCTCAACTGGTTGCGTCCCCGCAGAGCCAGCTTCTGTTTCACCGGACAAAAGTATGCTACCGACAACAATACCTTTGAACACCCGAGTCATGCCAAAAAAAATCCCGAGTGCAACTGAACAAAATTTCAACGATGCAATGAGTGAGAACTAAATGTAAAAAAAGTTGTCTCAATGTCGTTGACACATTCCATCCGGCCAATAAGCATGGTAGTCCAACGTGTTGGCCGCACGCGAGAAGTCGTGTGCGATCCGATAGTAGTTGGCCCACCCAGTTACGACTGCCGATCCTCGAACCAGCCTTGCCGCACCGCTTTGTTGGGTTGGTTGCCAGCGCATTGCCTCGTTGAGGCGTTGCACACCTTGGGTGATTGCATTTCGTGGAACCCGAATTTTGGGGACTGGCAGTCCCCGACTTCCAATTCCATAACGAAGATGAAACCCGAGAAAGTCAAAACCGTCACGAACGTGAGTGACACGAGTTTTCTCACCCGAGAGCTCGACGCCGCATTGCGAAGCCAGAAACTCTCGAAGTTGATCTCGTAATCTTAATGCCCGTTGCTTTGATGAGCGCGTGAGAAACACACACCAATCGTCAGCGTAGCGTACAAACCGAACGTTCGGGCGGCCCGCTTTGTGAGCGTAGCCCGATGCCAAGCCATGTCGTCCTCGGGCATGCAGGAACCAGTCCAGCTTGTTGAGGACCACGTTGGATAGGAGCGGAGATGCTACGCCACCTTGCGGAACACCTTTCTCAGTTGGATGAACCTTGCCATCGATTGAGACACCAGACTTTAGCAGTTTGGTAATCAACGACAGAAAGGGCTTATCCTGAATCTTCTTTCGCAGGCATCGAAGAATAGCTTTGTGAGAAATCTTGTCAAAGCAGGATTTGACATCACCTTCGATGACCCAGGTGAAACGCTTTTGCAACATTTGTTGACAACGAAGCACCGCATGATGGGTACTTCGATTGGGACGGAACCCAGAGGAACTGTCGTGGAACTCAATCTCAAAGATTGGCTCGAGTGCCATGCGAATGGCTTCTTGAACAATCTTGTCACGAATACAAGGAATTCCCGGCTTACGGAGTTTTCCGTTGGGCTTTGGAATCATTGTGCGACGCAACGGTTTGGGAAAGTAGTTTCCGCGTTTCAGTTCGAGGCGTAATTTCTCAAGTTCCGCTCGGCAGTTTTGTCGAAATTCCGACGCGGTAACCCGATCAATGCCTCCAGCTTTTCCTCGGGAACGGCTCAGCACACGGTCGCACGCCGCCGCAATCCATTGCGGTTGGTGCATCAAGTCCATCAAGTTGCGTACCCGACCGTCGCAAGGATCGGCGGGGAATAACGGCAAGCTCGACTCGCGATTTTCCCGATGTTGTCTGGACTGTTCCCACAATCTTCGTTGGACCACTTTCACGTTCATCGAGAACCCTCTCGAAATACGAACCCTTCCACGATCCGACACAGCACTTCCTGTCGCCCTTTGCCATGTAATTGGCTTTCCCAATCGCAGACTACTACGGCGACTCCGCCACTCATTCGCCTCATCAGTGAGACCTGCGTCAACCGAAGTTGAGTAGGTTGCGAGATCACCCTCATCGAATGAGCTTCCCTGGTTCCCTTGTTGACACTCAAACATCTGCACTTAGGCTCCGGCGTTCTTACTCCTAACAGCGGTCCGCTGTTCCTTCGAAACATCGTTCGATAGCTGATCGCTCGAACGACTACCACAGTGAAAGACTGTTTCGATTGATTGCCACTGGCTAATGCGCTCAATCGTTTCGAATCATCCCCTATTCCGGGCTTCCAACCCCAGACGGTCTCAGTGTTAACGGGGGTGAGGGCGCAATTTCCCGAAGGAGTTCGTCGGTTTCTAAAAGTAACCATATGCAGACTCTATCTAGCAGGACTACCACGGCTTTAAGACTTCGCCTGTGTCCCGCATTCTCGGAGGAGCTGTTTCGCCGACATACTTTCGCGACATGCCAACTTACCTCCCGGATACAAATGGCCGATCAGACGGCCAAGGTTTTAAACATTGCCAACAAGGCATCCTGAGCCTTCATTCGTCCTGAAGTTCGGCTCAGTACATCAGGCGCACTCCAGTTCTTACGGCCCACTGCAACCTGCTTCATCAACTGCTCGCACTCGTTGTTGTCGATCGGTAACTCCGCGTCGTCAACGTAACGAGTTAGCTCTGCCCGGTGATTGCGAAGATAATTCAAAGCCTTTCGCAAGTCGCTCCTGGGCAACACCACTTGCTCCGTCCGATCGTCAACCGATTCAAGCTCAGCCCGCATCAACGCCCACACCACCTGCGCCTTGGAACGCCGAAACGAAAGCAACGCCTCACCGACAAGCGAACTCTCCTTCGCTTCGGATTCGAGATCGTACAACTCCTGGAACCAGTCCATCCACTTCGTGCGATCTGCCGGATAATCGCCAGCGTTTTCAAACTTGCGACGAGCGTGAGCATTACAAGCGGCGCGCACAATCGCTCCGTCGGACTCCGCTGAGATCGCGCCGAACCCGTGCCAACGGGTGAAATCTCGTGAGGGGTCGTTTACGCGGCGATTTTTAAATGTTCATTTCGTTTTTGAGCGTAAGTTTGAAACGTGACCACGTTTTCTTTGAGGGTCGCCCGGTATGTCGCCTCCCAGGTTCGGCTGAGCAAGATCGTCCTCAATGTTAAAATTCGTTTGGCACCTTCGTGACTCCAGCGCTGTCCCGATAGCTTGAGCCGCTGCGTGAACACGGTCTTGCAAGCGGCCCAGTCACGGGAATGCTGCTTTCTTTTTCGATCTGGCGGTCGCTCAGTGTCGCAAGGCGGGCTTTCGAAAGATCATGCTCCGTGGCGACACGGACTTTTCTCAAACGGAGCATCTCGACCGCTGGAACGAAGAGGGCGTGGAGTTCATCTTCGGCTACGATGCGACGCCGAACCTGAAAGCCAAAGCCGGTTCGTTTGACGAAAACCAATGGAAACCGCTGCAACGCGAATCCCGGAATTCGCTCAACCCACGTCTTGTTCGTGAAAACACAAAAGAGCAAATCGTCGTCGAGAATGGCTACAAGAACATGGTGCTTGTTGCTGAAAGTTTCGCTGAGTTCGATTATCAACCAACGAAATGCTCACGACCTTATCGGATGGTCGTCGTTCGCAAAGAGGTCCAATGCTCAAGGGGCCGGCAACGGTTGTTCGAAGAAGATCACTTCCGCTACTTCTTCTATATCAGCAATGCGAATCAGGATGATGTGCCGAGTTCCTGACAGAGGTCGCTGACCCCGCCACTGGGCCCGCAGGCCTCGACGACGACGAGGTCCGGCGTGTGATTGACCAGTAAACTGCGAAAGTAGCCGCGTTCGGTGGCCACCGTTTCGAGTTCATAAGTTTGTTTCGATGTTTCGTGAAGACACATCGTCGAGTTGAATTTGCCGAGATCAATTGCCATAATGTTCATGTCTTTGTCCTTTGGTTGGGGGTGAAATATTGTGGCGTGCTCAAACACGACCACGGGCCGGTCACCAGCATACATTTGCAAACGACTCGCCCCAAACCAGGACTTACATGGATTCTTTATGTCGCTGAACCAAACGATGCTTGCCACATGTCCGAGATTTTGCTCAATGATATTCTGAATCTTTCCGATCTTTCCAACGTCAAGATCAGGTTCAACCTCATGGTTAGCGACAACTGGAACCCTATCGAGTTATTCACTGGCGGTGAGATCGACACGCTTCTTCGTGGCCACTATTGGAACTACAGCAAGAAACGATCGTTCAAGAAGGGGCAGGTCACGATTGGATTCGTTAAACTGAACCGCGATGACCTGTGGCTTCTTTTCCACGTTGGTCTGGTAACTCGCGACCTTGAGAAGTTCGACGCTGTTGGTTACGAATTCGAGTCAATTCCAGCATTCGAAAAATACTGTGGACGTTTGGTCATTCGGTTCAAGAACCGGGCTCAGACCATGATACGCCGTGCCGTTTCGGTGATCGACGAATGCCAAATCGAAAAAATCCTGCCTGAGGTTTTCGAAAATGACAATTTCCCCGGCTATGACCAAGTGAACATTTCATGGGTTATGCTCAAGGCCGTACTTCGAAATGATGGATGGAAAACGGCATTGCACAACCAGAAGGGAGTCTATCTGCTTACCGATGGCTCAAACGGAAAAATGTACGTTGGCTCAGCGTATGGAGAAAACATGCTGCTGGGACGGTGGAAATCATATGTTCGTTCTGGGCATGGAGGAAATGCAGGTCTAAAAAAATTGGGGTTCGCGCACATCAAACAACATTTCAGATACTCGATTCTAGATATATACAAATCATCAACGGACGATCAAACGATTATCGCACGGGAGCAATGGTGGAAAAATCTACTCCACACGAGAAATTTTGGATACAATCTGAATTGATTCAAACCGCCAATTAGTCGCCCATCGCGACATAACATCTATATGGCCTATTGAGTCAAGTAGTCTGTACCGGTGTTGCGGTAAAAATGTTTTGTTTTTTCGCTTTGTCTTTCGACTCTGACGAACTGATTTTCCCTCGGGATGAATTCCCGGTCTGGCTTTGTCTCCATTGGCTGGCTTGCGATTTCTTTCGCGCGAATTCCAGCTCGTCGGGTCACATTCAAGCGTGTCTCCATGTCTGAACGTGTTTTGCCTGGCGTGGCTCATTAACCCATCGGTTGCTTCAAACATCTATCAACGCTCAGCCGATTGCCGGACCCGGTCAAGTATCGGTGCCCTGCGACCGGTGCACTACCGGCGGGTGCCGTGTTGTTTTGCAGTGCGGCGTAGAAACTCATTCTGACCCGCACCGGACCACTCAAAGGGTTTGGCTGACTCCGGCAAATGGCAGGCAGGTCCTGCTGCGGGCCTCCAGTTATCAATCGGTTTCCGGTGAGGTGCAACGTACGATAAAGCTTCGACTTCAATCCACTTGTCAAATTGTTTCATCCCGATTCGTTAATCGAAAACACGGACGCCGCCAATCAATGCGATTGAGCCTGATCGTTACCGGTGAGAGCTTACTGGATGCACAGCCCGTTTTGTTTTGAACGAGCCCGCTCCAAAGCCGGTTATTTTCAGCTCTCTTCGTTCGGCTTGATCTCGTCGGCTCAGTTATCCCTGCAGCTGACGCCCGTGTCGTGTCTCCTTCAAATTGTGTTGTGATTATTCAAACGGGATTTCTTCCCGCCCTGACCAGCTATCCCTCGCCGAGTTGCGCCTCCGCAGAGCCGAACGGTTCGATCGACGTGAAGAATTTATCGGACTGCCGGGTTTTGAAGTTGCGATGCAGGTGTTTTTTACCGGCGGGATCGACGACGCACGCGTACATCTGATTGGCGTGTAAATCGATTCCGCAGTAGAATGGATGTTGAGTTTGATACAGATTCATCTTCGGTCTCCCCGGGAGAGTTTAGTTTTAGCCAGCTAACTGGCGGACTCCGAACTTCGGATCGAAGTCCCGTCTTTCGCGCCGCTGCACAAACAGCGGATGACGAATTTTACAGCTTGACTGTAATGGAAAGGCTGACTCGACCGGGAAGGCCATGATGAGTATCAAACGGATGAACCGGAGCCGATTCGAATCGCGCGTTCGCTTCGCTCATCATATTTGGCACTGTCCCCAGACGTTTGAGGACAATGCCGTTACGCCTAATCATCACTCGGTCAACTTTGCCCATATCCGCCGAAGGGGAAGTCATGCGCAGAACATTTGCCACAATCGTGGTCATTCTTGTGACAGCGTGCGGCACTTCGTCCGATATTTCAGAGGTCAGTCCGGAACCGGTGGCCTTCACCAACGCCCACGCGAAAATCGTCGGCGATTCAGATGGCGTCTATTACGGAAATTCCGAAGCGGCAGAACAAATGGCGGAAAAGTATGCTGAGGAAATCAAGCCGCTGATAGCTAAGGCCTTTGCCGAAGGCAAAGAAAGTGAATTTAGTTTGTCCGGCGGTAAGTTCCGGACTTTCTGCCAAGTCAACGACAACTCGGTGGCTTTTCTGGTTCGTACTGAAATAAGACAATACAAAGGCGATGTGAGAGACGGCCTGTTGAAAATCGCCTGGCTACTCGCAATCAATACGACAGCCTCACATCCAGATGCTGACAATCTTGAAATCGAAGTTGGACTGAAGGGCACATTGTTTTATGGTGCAACCGCTGTCGGTGAAAGATTCGGAGAGCCAACATGCGGGCATTGCAGGTAAGTCCGTACTCCACAGGTTTTTTGATGTTGAGGAAAAAGAACCTTAGACTGCTCGTCCAAACCAATATTGGTTAACAAAGCGTTTCTAACCTTGACCGCTGGACGTTGGCGCGTCCAGAACCTTTTTCGGTCTGTTTAGAACAGGTTACCCGCTGGTTACATGACGAACAGAAACACTAGAAGCCCTCGTAGCTCAGGGGACAGAGCACAGCTTTCCTAAAGCTGGTGTCGCAGGTTCGAATCCTGCCGGGGGTACTTGCAAGGGGTTTCACCCGCATTTTTGGCATTTTTTTTCTCGCGCGTAGTAAAAAGCGTAGTAGCGTTTCCTTTTTCGTGCGATAGCATGAGATAAATACCGAGACACTTCATGCAAGTTGATGTACTCAGACCATAATAAACCCACGGCGGAAACAGCATGGTAGCTAAGAAAAAGACCGCGAAAAAACGAACGCCAAAGAAGAAGACCGCGAAAAAGAAACCAGCCGAAAAAGATCCGGCCAAGCCTGATTTGGTGAAGAGTAAGGCGCTGGATAAGCGCAGTTAAGTAAGCAAAGAATTGTTTTCCGAAAACCCACGGCAAACGTCGTGCGTTACACCGTGAAGACAAGAAACGAATCCTGCAATAATCGTAATCTTCCGTCCTCCTGAATGTTCAGGCTTCGCAAAAGAAAGTCCCGCAAGCATGGCAATGTTAAGTTGTCGTTTCCCTCTAGCCAATCCGGGGAATCGCTGATTGAGCAGCAGCCTCGCAACGAAGCTGGACCCCGATGAAGCACATTATTGAAATCGCGTGTCGGAGATGGATAACGCATCACTTGATGTCATCGCATGGTGACGCTTGAGGATTTCAAGCATCAGATCGCTATTGTATCAGTTTTTTTGAGATTGTTCTCAGACTGATATGTCAGAAGTGCAGGCGATGCTCTGCACACGACCGAAGAAGCGATGACAACGTGTTAATGATTGCGTCGGGCGTTCGAATCGAAACGCGATCGACTATGTGACGGCAGCTGACAGGCTTGCCGGCCGGGCCAGAGAGATTGTCGAAACGCGTGGCCGAAGGTTTGAAGCGACCGGGGAAAACCGTCGTGCAAAACGACTGGTCATGCGTCGAGGAGAAATTGCATTGCTGGCAGTTAAACGATACGTTAAAGAAAGTTTTTGGAGGACAGGGCTCCGCTCAGGAGCAACCCGAGCGCCGGACAATCGCTGAAAACGGAAGTCGGGCGATGCTTCGGCTTCGCTCACTTCGCTTCCGATTTTAGCGCAAATGCGAAAAACTACTCCGCAGCATGCGGAGATCTTCGTCAGCAGGGCGCGTTCTTAACTCAGCCAGCTCGGTTCAAATTCCAACTCCTGCTGAACCAGACATTTCAACAATTGCCCTTGCTGAGGATGGTCGCCGGGCGGTTTGCGTTTCTTCGTTCCGCTGGTCTTCTTTTTCTGCTGAGCCTCTTTTTTCTGACTCGAATCGCTCACCCCGTCGTTGGTATTTCCAGCTGACTGTTTGTTCGGCGCTTTTATCGCGAGTCCTGTGACGCCGCTGGCCAGGGCATAACTCGCCGCACAAATCGAAAGTGCGCAGATTAAGTCCGTTATTCCATTCATCAGGCTGAAGGTCCGTGATTCGCTTTCCTGAGCCGGCAAGGGCCATGCATTAACTTCCTGAACCGCCTTCGTGTTCAACGGCAATATCGACGACTGGCGATCAAGATAAACCAGCGGCCAGCCGTGGCGGGAGTGCATCGTCGGCTCATGATGCCGCTGCATGTTGAGCATTAATAGAACCCCGGCAACCAGACTGACGGCCAGCAATCCTGACGCCCGCTTAAGCGCTGGAAAATAGATGGGCTTTTTCTGGTCCATTGGTTACAAGGGAAACTGGTGTAGGAAATGACGAACGTCGGACTACCAAGGTAGCGATTAGATCAAAGTGTTTTACACTGATTCGTTTCAATCATGGACCCTGCGGCTAGAATATCAGCATGAATTCACTTCTCGCAAAGTATACCTGCTCAAAGACACTTGCTTCAACCAGAGTTGGCTTGGTTTCCGTCCCGTTCATGTTCGCGCTGATATTGGCTGCTGGTTGCAACGGAACGTCCGACGACAATCGGCCCGAACCACAGAATAGCCTGACGCAAGGAGTGCCCCGGATCGATCTTGTACTCGGTGTTGTCGGCGATCCGGAAATCGGCTCGGTCTTCGCACGACAATGGTCAGCCAATCACGAGTCTAATCTAACCGTCATCAATATCGATTCCGACAAGTTCATCGAGTCGGACTTCAAATTTGAAGAACCCGTCGATGTCATTGTTTATCCGGTTCCCATGCTGGGCGAACTCGTGTCAAGACGCCGAATTGAAGAGGTGCCTTACGAAGGTGTGTGGAACGACACCGAAACAGTTAACACAAAAGAGATGCTTCGGCACAGTCGGCGTGCGCTGGTTTCGTATCGGAAGACAGTTTTTGCCATGCCGCTCGGCAGTCCTGTGCTGACGATGATGTACCGTCAGGATGTGCTGGATGCGATCGACGCGAATATTCCGGAAACCTGGGAGCAGTTTGATGCGCTGGTGGAGAAGCTTGCCGCAGCTGAGACTTTGGAAGATGAAACGGGAGTTGATCTGCCGACGACAATCGAAATTCCCTTGTCAGGTAACCGCGCGTCCCAGATGTTTCTTGCTCGAGTGGCAGCTCGCGTCCGTGCGCGGGGAACGGTGTCTGTGCTGTTCGATCGCACCACGATGACTCCTTTGATCGACACGGACCCGTTTGTTCGCGCATTGTCCGAAATGAAAACGATTCATGCGGACATCAACGATCTTACGCTGACGCCAGCGGATACATATCGCAGTTTCGTAAGTGGAAAAACAGCGGTCGCATTCGGCTGGCCCTCGGCGGCGATGTTGAGCGACGACGCTGAGTTGAATGGTCCTGATTCGGACAGCGCCGATTCAGCTGAAGCGATTGAGGGATTGCGATTCGCTCGCGTGCCGGGTTCAAACAACTACTTCGATCAACTCGACGGCTGGATCGACCGGTCGCCGGACGATTCGCAGCATGTCGATGTGATCGGGTTCGACGGACTGTCGGCATCGATTTCGAGCAACTCGGAAAACGCGCTTGCGGCGCAGGACCTGTTGCGCTGGCTGCCCGGAAAGATGAACAGCGTTCGTGCGTGTCCGGGTTCAGTTCACTCTGCGCCGTTTCGAGCCAGCCATCTTGCCGATCCGAATTTGTGGACGGGCAATCGAATTTCAAATGACGCAGCGCGCGAATATGCTGAACTGTTGACCGAAGCCAATTCGACGACCGTTTGTTTGATGTTCCCCCGGATTCCATCCCGAAAACAATATCTCGCGGCCCTGGATGATGCGGTGATCAGCGTCTTGAATGGCTCAGCCGAACCGGAAGCCGCCCTGAAATCGGCCGCAGAGAAGTGGAATGAAATCACCGAGGGTCATGGGACTCAATCTCAGGCCCAGGCGCTAAAGAGCAGCCAGGGGCTATAAAATCTCTCGCGGCCAGTCACGCTCCCGCCGTATCCAGGTAGGGATCCTGGCCCATCTCGCGCTGAAGCTCCTGTCGATTCTGTTCGCGATAGAGCAACATCTTTCGCGACTGGAAATGGCGGTGTTCAATTTTTGCCTGGCTGCGACGGAAAAGCGGCGCGATTCGCGCGAGGGCTCCGGGCTGTGTTCGCGCGGTGCGACGAAGCCTGTCCGCTCGCTGCTTACCGAGTCCCGAATCGAGAATGTCGTCTTCCAGAGACATGAACTGCCGATACGTTCCGGGATCTCCCTGGCGGCCACATCGACCGATCAGCTGACGATCGATACGCGCCGATTCATGCAACTCTGTACAGATCACATGCAGTCCGCCAAGATCCAGTGCTGCGCTGGAGACCTTAATGTCGGTTCCACGACCCGCCATGTTTGTGGCGACGGTAACGCAACCAGCCTGTCCGGCTCCGGAAACGATGTCGGCCTCATGAGCCAGATTCCGTGCGTTCAGTACATTGTGTTTGACGCCGCGTTTTTTCAGAGACTGCGAGAGCGACTCTGATTTGTCGATCGAGCGCGTTCCAATCAACACAGGTCGACCGGTCCGGCGAACCGTTTCAATCTCTCCGGCAATCGCACGCCATTTTTCGTCGTCACTGATAAAGACCTGATCCGACCATTGGGCGCGTTTCGGGGGACGGTTGGTTGGAACATTGACCACGCGCGTGTCGTAGATCTTTCGCAGCTCTTTTGCGGAATTCGCGATGGTGCCTGTCATGCCGCACAACCGTCCATAGCGCAGAAACAGATCCTGAATCGTCACCCGCGCTGCTTCGCCGGTTTCAATACTTATTTCCAGCCCTTCGCGGGCTTCGATCGCCTGATGTAAACCGCTGCGCCATTTTCTGCCTTCGGCAAGCCGCCCGGTAAATTCGTCGACGATCACGACTTCATCATCGCGAACAATATAGTGCCGGTCGCGGATATAGTTTTGTTCGACGTGGATTGCCTGTTCGACCTGATCAAAAATGTCCATCACGGGAGTTTGAGCCAGAAGTCCGGGCTGCGGAACCTTGCGCAATGCCCGTCGACCTTCGGTATTGAGGTCAACCTGTTTCGTTTTCGGATCAACTTCGAAATGAGTTCCCTCTTTGAACTGGTCGACGATTTCAAACGACCACCGATAGAGTGCGATTCGAGCTTTTACTGTTTCGTCCGGCAGTGCGCTGACGATCAGCGGCGTACGGGCTTCGTCGATCAGAATACTGTCCGCTTCATCGATCAAGATAAAATTGAGGTCACGCTGAACCGGTTTCCGGGACGAATCAATCGTCCGCTGGCTGACCATCGACTCGACCAAATGTCCGCCGGTCGTTGCAAGTTTGCGATGAAACAGGCGGTCCCGCAGAAAATCAAACCCGACTTCTTTCGCAGTCGAATAAGTGACATCGGCAGTGTAGGCGCGTTGTCGTGCCGGACGTGTGGTATCGGCACAGACCACGCCGACGGACATCCCCAGCGCCTCGTAGACGGGCTGCATGAGTTCCGCATCTCGCGCAGCGAGATAGTCGTTCGCGGTTGCCAGATGCGCACCGTTGTCCGTGAGCGCGGCAAGGTACATCGGAAGTGTGGCGGTTAACGTTTTGCCTTCTCCAGTTTGCATTACGGCGATGCTGCCATGATGCATCGCGATTCCGCCGAGCAACTGAACCTCGTAATGAGACATTCCGATCGAGCGACGTGCCGCTTCGCGGACCAGTGCGAATGCATCGGGGAGGATCGTATCGAGCGGCGTTCCACTGAGCGTCTGATACCGGAGTCCGAGGCTCTGTTTCCGAAGTCGGCTATCGTCGAGTTTTTGCAGCGTGCGTTCCTGATCGACAATCCTCCGCACGGTTTCCCGCCAGCGAGATATTGCCGGGCGGTCAATCGCAGCGCTGAAACCGGGGATATTGAAACCGGGAAATATCGACACGCTGTTATTCCGTTGAGGTTACCGAACGATTAGCGGGTGATGACTGATTTGTTTCAATACTGTGACCTGAATCGAATCGGATTATTTCAGGTCGCGATCGCGCCAGCCGCTGTTGTAGTTGGGATTGTTGCGAGGGTCATACGTTGAAGTCGACTGAGCAAGCAGGGCAGGAGCACTCTGTGTTTGCGTCGGATAGGTTCCGCTTTGATAGCCTGTATTCGGATTGCCTGGTTGCGCATATTGCACGATTCCGTTGATCAACCGCGGTCCGGCCAACTGTCCGTTCACGATTTGGTTGTTGGAAAATCCCGGGCCGGTGTTGGATGCGTAGCGCGACTGACCACCATAGGCCTGTCCGTTATAGAACTGGTTGTTCGTGTACGGGTTGGCAGCGACCTGTACGTTACTGTAGGCCGTTGGTGCCCGGACGGTCGAGGCGTTGGTTGCGGGCAACCGGGTGTCATCACGGCGTTCGTCGATCGAAGTAGTCGAATAATTGACCGAGTCTTTGTACGAAATCCCGTTAGTTGCTGACGCGGTCCGATTGACTGGAGTTGAAGCGGGCTGGACAAGTACGCTGTGTCCGGGAACTGTGGCTGCCGACGTTGGAGCCTGTATTGTGAATTGTGTGTCCGGCGCGTGACCGGTTTGTGAAAAGTTGCTACCGTTGTTTCCAACACCATTTGCTCCACTGGGTCGCCATCCGGACGGTGCGAGTGAAGGACCGTTGACGGCGGGAGTCGGGGCAACGCCACCCGGGTTGACCAAATAACCCGGCTGTCGCGCAGTGGCGGTTCCATTGTTGTAGTACGGTTGATTTTGCGAGAGGCCGGGCAGGCTGTACGTCGGTGCCGGTGGAATCGTGTTTCCACAGCCTCCGTTCTGGCAGCCACCGGGATAGGGAGCGTAGCCGCCGCACGGGTTTCCGCAATTCCTGCATCCGGAGGACATGCAAACGAGTGCGAGTACAAGAATTCCAATTTGAATTTTGAAGCCGTTTGCCGAAGACGAACGTTTGTGGATCCGGTTTGCGACCATCGCAGTTTCCTTTTGTCATGCGGTAGATTGCCTACCGTGAATTTTGACCGAGTATCAGCGCGGCGTACGTTAGCGAAATCGCTCATTCGAGCAATATCAATTGTTCAAGACATGCGAGCAGGCTGAATTGAGCGGCTCCTGTGACAGGGAAAGTTGTGACTGCATTGCGCCAGCCGTTTCGTGGATTCCCGCCAGGATGAAGTAAGCTGATTGAATTGCGGGCGGCTGTCTTAAGGCGGCTCGCCCCACCGAACGGTCGTGGTTACTCAGACGGCATAAAACTCCTCCCAGCTCGTTGTTTTTGCATTCAATTTCGCAAAACGGATGCAGGCATCTTCGCTAATTCGTAGAATTCTGGTAGCTTGCGTCGTCATTTGAGGCTGGAAATCCGCCTTGAACTCTGCTGTCGTGAAAACGCTGGCTTGATCAATTCGGCGGTACTCAGGCGATTTGGTGAGGTTAGGAAACCGTTCAGGAACAGAAATCGGAATCGTTGTGAAATACGCTGCCGTTGGACCCATTGCTGTCCATTTGCCCGAAAAAGTCGAGACATCTGCCGACCTTCAGGCCGAATTCCCGAAATGGGATGTTGCGCTGATTGAGTCAAAAACAGGTATCAATTCGAGGCACATCGCTGCACCGAACGAGTGTTCGTCGGACCTGGGCGTTGCTGCAGCGAAAAAACTGTTCGACAAGTTCGACATTGATCCAGCCAGCATTGACTATCTACTTTTTTGCACCCAGACGCCTGACTACCCGCTCCCCACAACCGCATGCGTGATGCAATCCCGGCTCGGTTTGCCCACTCATTGCGGTGCGATCGATTTCAATCAGGGATGCAGCGGTTACGTCTACGGCCTGTCGCTCGCCGACGGGTTGATACGAGGCGGTACAGTTAAGCGAATTCTGTTTGTCACCGCTGAGACTTACACAAAGTTGATTCACCCAACCGATCGCAGCTTGCGAACGATTTTCGGTGACGCAGCGACCGCGACTTTGATTGAAGCATCAGATGAGCCGTCCCTGTCGGGGTTCCGCTATGGAACCGACGGCGCAGGAGCCAACACACTGATCGTGGGCAATCGAGGATTCCGTCCGGAAGAAGATTCGATTCCTCCGCGTCACCGCAAGCGCTGGCCAAGCGACATTTATATGGACGGGCCTGGCCTGATCAATTTCGCCGTGGATAAGATACCGGGACTGGTTGAAGAGATTCTCGATTCAGCCGGATTGTCGATGGGTGATCTGAAGTATCTGCTTTTCCACCAGGCAACCCGCAAGATGCTTGAGCATTTGCATACGGCGCTGGAAGTGAACGACGAGAAGATGCCGATCATGATGGAGAATGTTGGCAACACAGTTTCGTCAACGCTTCCGATTCTAATCGACCGACTGCGAAACGACGGTTCGCTTTCTACTGCGGACAAGCACATGCTCGTCGGGTTCGGTGTCGGCTGGTCATGGGCCGGTTGTGTCTGGCAGGATCGAATGCAGCCGATCGTGGGATAGTGCTTCCAGCCTGTCGTGTTCGGCCGGTATTCCAACGCAGCCCAATTTTACCGGATCGCGTTTGGCTGGAACAGCAACCGGCCCTTTCCCGTCAAAGCCTGGCCTGAAGGAACCGAAGGTGCCGCCGAGGCGATCAGGGAGCGAAACGAATCCGGCCACTTCGAGTGGACGAGAATTTTCTACGAAGACGCTCAAGTCGAATTCCGGGTCACCAGAGATACCGAAGCCGGTGGCTCAGCAGACGACCGGGAGCAAACCGGCACATGGAAAACGGGGGCAATTCACAACATTGAAGTTGCCTGGCAGCACGAGTTCGACAATCCGATTTCGTCCTTCCCGACAGCGCCGATTTTCGGCTCATTGAATTTCGACAGGAACAGGGAATCCGGATTGAGTGTCCAAGGTCAGTCGGTGGTGACTCTTGCAGCGAAATAGCTTCCGTACCCGAAAAAAAACGTGGCTGTCGCCAAAACGACTGATTATCCGGCCTGAACATTTTGCCGGAGCAATGCGCATGTGAAATCCGAATGACAGTCAGGGACACAGGCTTGCGTCCATCCTGACGACAGCTGGAAGCGCTATCCCGCGTTGTCTTCAACAATTTGTAAATTGCTGAATGCGAGTCGGAAACTCTTGCGACCGTGGCTCGGAAATTCAACCGAAGCGGTACGCCGTTTATTTTCCCCGGTTATCTGCATCACGGTGCCGGTTCCGTATTCCAGGTGTTCAACCTGCTGACCGATACGGAATACTTCGGGCGCGACGCGCGGACGGCCTTCCTGTTTCTTTTCCAGTTGGGCTGCGGTCATGATCTTCGGCAAAGCCGGTTTGCTCCGGGATTTTGTGTTTGTCTCCCGGACCCTGGTGGCGACATTTTCACGAACCTGAGAGTCGTCTGTTTTGGATTCGCCGGCGGCTGCGTCGAACTGCTTGTTTTCAATCACAGCACGGGCATCGGATTCAAACAAATTGATGTCGAATGAAGTGTCGGCATCGTGCGGAACACCGGCGGACAAGCTGCCATCGACATCGCCGATGTCGTGAATGTCGATCCCGCGTTCTTCGCTCCAGCCCATGTCGTCGAAAAATTCCGGCGGCGGAGCATGCGTGTTCGGCTCAAACACCTGCATCTGATCACGTGGAAGTTCCATCAGAAAACGACTGGCGATGGTCGGCCAGTAGGTTCCTTTGCGAATCCGGGACATCGCGCGGCTGATCTGCAGTTCCTCCCGGGCGCGCGTGATGCCGACAAAAAACAGTCGACGTTCCTCTTCGATCTCCTCGTCACTTTCGCTGCTCCGTTCATGAGGCAGCACACCGTCTTCGAGGCCAACGATAAATACGTGTGGAAACTCAAGGCCCTTCGCTGCGTGAATCGTCATCAACGAAACGAAGTCCGACGTTGACTCCCACACGTCGGTGTCGCTGACCAGCGCTGTCTGTTCGAGGTATCGCTCCAGTCCGCCGTCGTCCGGATGTTCGTTGTCGAACTCGGCTGCCGCAGCGACCAGTTCGTCGATGTTTCCGGCGCGATCGTGGCTCTCCTCGGTACCGTCATCGATCAGCCATTCGCGGTAACCGGTTTCAGCAAGAATCGCTTTGATGATCGTCTCGACCTGCACAAATGTCTCAGCGGGATTGTGTGCGACAAGCGAAAGTCGATCCATCATCGCCGCGAATGCTCGCAGCTTTCTGGTCGGTGCCGCCGACAGCGATTTGATCCCGGTCGCGTTCCGGGCACAGTCCAGCAGCGACGAGCGGTGGCTGACTGCGTAGTCACGTAACCGCCCGACAGTCACTTTGCCAATTTTTCGCAACGGGACATTGACGACACGTTCGAAAGCCACGTTGTCGCGAGGATTGTTCAACAAGTGCAGATACGCAACGATGTCTTTGATCTCCTTTCGTTGATAGAACTCGTGGCCGTTAACGATCCGGAATGGTATGCTGCTGCTGCGAAACACGTGCTCCAGCGAACGGCTTAGCCAATTCGCGCGGTAGAAGATCGCAAAATCGCCTGGTTTGCGTGTCCCTTTGCTGATCGCCAGAGAAATCGACTCGGCAATGTCGCGGGCTTCCTCCTGTGGCGTCGGGAACGCGACCAGCCGAACAGGTTTACCGTCCTCGTTGTCGGTCAGCAGTGATTTGTGTTTTCGCTGGACGTTGTTTTCGATCAGCTGATCCGCGACACGGAGAATGGATTTCGTGCTGCGGTAGTTTTGTTCCAGCCGGACGATGTTAACGTCTGGAAAGTCTCTTTCAAATTGAAGGATGTTTTGAATGTCGGCTCCGCGCCAGCCGTAAATCGACTGGTCCGGATCGCCGGTCACGGCCAGGTTTTGCACGTTGTAATTCAGCAACCGGATCAGCTGATACTGGGCAATGTTTGTGTCCTGATATTCGTCAACCATAAAATAAACATAACGCTGGTCGAATGCCGCGCGCAGTTCGTTGTTGTTGCGAAACAGGTCGACGCAGTAAAGCAGCAGGTCGTCAAAGTCGACGCCGTTGGCAAGCGATAACAGCTTCTGATACTCGGGATAGACTCTCGCGATTATCGATTCGCGTGCGTTTCCGGGCCGCGGAGTGTATTGTTCCCAGGTCACGCCTTTGTTCTTGACATTGCTAACATGCGACTGCAGCGCGCGTGGCGAATAGTGTCGGACATCGACCTCGGTGTTTTCGATCGCCTGTTTGATGACCGTCTTCGAGTCACCCGTATCGTAGATCGTGAAATTCGGATCGAGCCCGACCTGATCGGCATGGATTCGCAGAATTCTTGCGCAAAACCTGTGAAATGTTCCGGTCCAGGTTTGATGGTGCGGCTCGAGTTCAGCCAGCCGGATTTTCATCTCGTCCGCCGCTTTGTTCGTAAACGTCAACGCAACGATGCTCTGCGACGGAATTCCCTTGCCGATCAGGTAGGCAATTCGATGAGTGATGACGCGGGTTTTCCCGCTTCCAGGCCCGGCAAGAATCAGCAACGGCCCGTCGATATGCGTCACCGCATCCCGCTGGGAATCGTTGAGTGGTTCGAGCAACTGGTCGGTGAAATCAAATGACATTCAGAGTTTCCGGCGCTTTATGAAAAGACGATCCGTCGATCGCCGGCTGGTTTCTTTTCGTGAATCAGAGTGACAGGTAAGGTCGGAGATGATGAGTGCTTGGCAGCAGTATGCAATTGTACAGCACAACGAAAATCCATGGTGGTTTTGAGAGTTGATCCCGCGAGACCATGGCCCGAACTGAAACCGATTGCGGATTGGCCAGGCGAAACATCGACGACCCCGGATCGTGGCCGACTTCTTTCATTGCAGCCATTGCCTGACTCGATACAAGGGCGTCATCTGAAATTACGAACGCCTTGAGGCTAACTGATCGTCCCTCCTCGTTTTCAGTTGGAGTGATTGAGATTAGGTATGTCTGCAATTTCGTACGGATCGGAAGCAAGACCGTTCAACACAGTTTCGAATTCTGATCGATCTCCGAATGCAACTTCCAACAGCGTTGGGGATGTCCGCGACAGCAATGTAAGACCCGTTTCATCGCCGTCGCCCGCTACAGTGGCGATCGGAGTTTGGTTGCGAATGAATGTTTCGATTCGTATCAAAAGCTGAAGCCCAATCGCTCGAGTACATGCCTATCTTAACAGACTACGACTCACCCCCTCCAATGAGCGACTGTTTCCGATTCAATTCGGATACTTATACTACCCTTCTTCGCGCCGCTGGAGTTTCGCGCCGCTGGAGTTTATAGTCCCAAGTCGCGTTTGCGAATAATGACGCTAGCATCGGCGAACTTTTGCGTCAGGCTGATCGAAATATTTCGCGCTTGTGATATATTTCCGGTTCGCTTTCCGATTTGGGCAACCCTGTCCGATCGATTGTGGACGCGGGCACATGAATGTCGCAATGAATTGATTGCCGTTCATCCTCGGCTCGCAAATGACTCACCTCGGGGACCGGCCAGAACCGGACCAACCCCGGAAGATGCACACAACAGAAACCATATCCAGGAGGGACCCCATGGCTCGAACACGCATTCCACTTTCTCAGGCAGAAGAAGCAACTCGCAATCTTCGCGAAAAACTCGATCTTAGTGCTGCCGAAATCGGACTGACCGTTCGCACAACGAATTGCCTGGAGGAAAAAGGCATCTTCACGGTTCGCGATCTTCTCAACACAACGCGTGCTGAATTGCTGAGCATCTCGAACTTCGGCGAAAAAACGCTGGACGAAGTTTACCGTTCGCTGGAGTCAATCGGATTCTGCCGTCCGGATCACGAGGTAAAACCACGCTAGTTCGGCGGAGTATCGTCGCCCTGTGTCTCGTTCAGGGTTCATTGCGAATCGAGGGTTGGCATTCCCGTTGGCTCCGATCGCATTCGTTTACTAACAGACGCTCGCGTTGCATTAGTACATTGTTCGGTGGCAAACCGGTCCGCAAAGAGTATTGGATAGGCCGGAATCGCGCACTCGTTTTTCACTAGAGCATATCGCCGCGTTCAGGCGTCGGGCTTGTTCCGCGTTTGAGCGTTTCAGTTCTGAAATCTTTTTGACAAATTTCAATTTCAGAGCTGAGACATCAACGGCACCGATTCCGGTGCCGTTTTTCATGCGCTTATGGTCGTTGAAAAAAGCAGGGGTCCATTGAATCGAACAGACAATCCCGGTTTTTCTGGCCGTTACAATCGCAGGCGATATTACGGCGACTATTTTGGTCGCGGCAATTCTTGGAGTGTTTCTGTTGCTTGTATCGCTCTCGATGTTGATTGCCTACATCTATCGATTCATGTTTGATCCGGGAAATCAGGGTAACGGCTGACTTTCGACACTGTATGTGGGTTTGACGGCGTTGCAGGTCGAAAAAGAAATCAGTCCGGAAGATTTGATGACTCCATGGCAGGAACTTCCGCGCGGCAGCGACTATCGAATGGCAATGATGAAACGCGGACTCTATACGTCGCCTCGTTTATTGTGGGGAATTGCGAAAGCACTGGCGCTTCATCCGAGGGCAACTGCATCGTTGCTGCATTGCTACTTTATCGAGCAAGCCCGGGACTGGCAGTTTCGTGGTGAAAACCCGCCGACGACGCTGCTGAGACAAACGTGGAAAATCAACGGCGGTTAAGTGGCACCGGTTGTTAGTAAGCGCAAGCCAGTTGCATGTCAAATGAAGGGAGGTTTGCACAATGTTACGGAGGAGAGTTCGGAGTGTCAGGGTGGATCGAAGGGCAGACCGGCGGCGGGCTGCCCTTCGTTTTTCTGCTACAAGGCGACCAATGGAAACCCGCCGCGTGAGCAAGGACCTGGTGGCATTGTCAGTTCGTCGCTGGCCCGGCAAAGAAAATCTCGTTGGAAAAGATGACGATTGCCATCAGCAGAATGAACCAGGCGAAAACGGTTTTCAACTGCTGGTTGTCCAGACGGCGCGAGATGAACGTACCGGTCAATGATCCGGCGATCAACGTCAGCGAAAAAAGCGCGAGAAAGTCCCACTCGATCGTCGCACCACGCTCATAGATATCTGCGGCCAGTCCGAAGACTGATTTGCCGGCAATGATTGTCAAAACCGTCCCGATGACTTTCTTCATTTCGAGACCGAAGAAGACGACCATCAGCGGCACCATCATGACTCCGCCTCCTCCGCCGATCAGTGCAGAGATGATGCCGATGGCAAATCCGCAAGTCATCAACAGGGCAAAGTACATGCCCGGATTGTCTTCTCTCAATTTCGAATTCGGTCTTAATCTCTTTCCGATCATTCCCGTCATCGACGCATACGATCCAAACAGCATCAATGCAAACAGGATCAGCGTGAATGACTTTTTTGTCAGGACAAGACCACCGATCTGAAACAGTTCATCCGGAATTTCGGCCAGCAACCAGCCGCGCACCAGCAACGTCCCGCCAACGATCGGAATGCCCAGCCAGACAGCCGTCGGAAAATCGACCAGCCCGGACCTCCATCTCGGTAGTGCACCGAACAATGCTGTGATGCCGCCGAGTATCAAAGAGTACGCTGTGCTTGTGTCGATGTCCTTGTGCAACAGATACGCCATCGTCGGCAGCAACAACGAAGCGCCACCTCCGACCAGGCCCATGATGACGCCGATCGCGAAACCGGTGACGTAGGCAAGAACGGTTTCGAGCATGAAGATGACGGCTTAAAAATACGGGGATTGCAGGCAAACGCGGCTTCATTCTATTCGACGTTTGCGCCGACCGGCACTACTCTTTTTCAATGAGTTTCCGTACCGTGCCGCGGGGAGCGAGCTGCCAGGTTCTTTCGTGAAAATAGTAGATGACCATCTTGGCAAAAAACTCGAAGCCGCCAACCGTTAGTGCTGCCTGGACATTTCCAAACACAAGGTACGCGATCGTGATCGTGGTACACGTCGCAATAATCCGCCACGACAATGTTTTCAATAATGTGCGAAAATGCGACTCGCGCATGTCGTCATGATCAAAGTCCACTTTCTGGTCCCCGGGACTTTGCGCAAAAGGTTTTCGGGTTTGCTCAACATTTTGAGCAGTCGTTGTGTCGGTCATCCAGAGTCCATCAAAAGAACGCGATAATAGAAAAGCGATCAAAAATAGAAAAGCGATCAAATAGAGATCACTATATTCTAGTCGAGTTCGTGTCGAATCAGGAACAAGAACTGGCAGGAATCGACTGATTGACCGCTTCAAGCAGCAAATCCGGACGGAACCAATCACTAATCTCCTGCATGGCAATCGATTGCATCAGAAGCTCTTGCAGATCGACTGTCACTTCGCGTCGGGAACGCGGAGTTCGTAGTCGCCACTGTTGCCACCGTTGCTCGAAACCCACAGAGTGTATCGGCCCGTTCGATCGATATCGGCAGCCATCAATGCGTTGTTCCGGACACCATCATCGTCATACAGTTTCAAATGCGTATCGAACTGGTCTGACTCACATTCGGCGATAACTTGCAACGTACCATCATGGGAACTCAACAATAGTCGATCGCGGACCAGCAGAACGTGACCGACGGGCTGATCGGCTTGCTCCCATTTCATTTCGCCGGTTGCAGCCTCAACACATCGAAACGATCCGTTGTGACGATCTTCGCGTCCCGAGTATCCGTACAAGTGTCCGCCATGAAAAACCGGCATGGAATATTGGCTTGCAAACGCAGAATCGTCTTCCCATATCAGTTCTGGTGCCTCTGCGGAAAAATCGAATAGCCCGACCCCGGGGCCGGAATGTTCAGCATCGTGCGCCGAAAAACGTTTCCCGTTGCCGCATCCAGCGCTTCGGAGATCAGCTGATCGCGATGACGATGGCGATGAAAAATGAAAAATGAAAAATGAAAACGTTGCCGTCAGAAGTTATTGCGCCAGAGTTGCCCGTTCCAATTGCATGCGTCCAAAGGAGTTCAGGTCCTGTGCCCGGCCAGTTCTCCATCAGCGTTTCGTTTGTTGCAACACCGTTTCTTTCCGGCCCGAGAATCCGCGGCCAATTTGTTTCATTCAGCGTGTTCAACGGTTGTGGCTCAACATCAGCCACATCGATTGTGTCGGGGATATTAACAGCGTCGAGCTGATCTTGTCCGGTTGTCAGTTCTTGCTCCGTTTGCTCTGCACAACTCGCCGAAATTGCCATCCCCAGAAAAAGGAAAAGTGCAGGACGGATTTTAGATCGCGTGAGTCGGTTCATTTGGAAAAATCCATAGAGAGAGAACAAAGAACTGCTTGTTTCGGTATTTACGCTGAACGCGACCAATTGAGCAATGCCATCGGAGTTGCGATTTTCACCTTTTGTCTTGAGTCATCTGAAATTCATTCTAAATAACGCTCCAGATTGCCGATTGTACATCTGGCGTCCAGCAAAACGGCGGGACGGAAAACGAAACCAGTTGAGATTACGAGCTATGGATAGCAAACAGTCGATTCAAGTCGCACGGTCGTTGACAACCTTGTCGTCGACGGCTTTTTCGTTGATGCTGGCTGCGTCAATGCTGATCGCAAATGGAACCGCAATGGCCGATCCGGTCACTGCAAGGCGAGAAACTCAATGTGAAACTCAGGTTGATTTTGACTCGTTGAATTTAACCTCCACCCATCGACTTTTTGCCCTCCCGCGCAGCCGTTCCGAAACCGAATGGACTGAGAGAATCTTCAATTCGATTCCATCGGAATTTGAAAGCGAAACCCGCTTGGAGCATTTGCTCCAAGCGTCATCCGATTCGCAGCACGGCATCATACGGAGTGGCTATTTCAGCTATGATGCTCGATCCGGTTCTTTGACTGCCGGCCCCGATATCGAAATCGAACGAGCAGATATCGTTGCGCTCCACGATTACAGTCCGTCCGGCGTTGATCCAACCAATCCTGACTCAACCGTGGCTTCAGGTCTTCTGCACGGTTTGCGGATCGACGAAATACAAACAGACCGGTTGTTATCCGAACCGATTCATTTTGATACGCTCCGTATCGGTTCAGGTTATAGTGAAGGATCAACGATCCACCGACGGTAGATGTCGTTCTACTGTCCGGTTTCTGCATCTGTTCCCTCCCGGCATCAACCGGTTCTACTGTTTTCGTTCTGTCCTGCACTCAAAGCAAAACAGAGTTTATCAATGCGCCCCGGCATGTCCTTTATCATTGCAGGCCGAAAAGCTTTCAGCCGAACCAACCGCAAATGGTGGATCGCGCTGACGGAGGCATTGTTTGCCGGAGCGATTGTTGTGACAGGCGTCGCGTTGCTGGTCATCTTTCTGACCCTGGCCGTGCTCAACTCGACGCCCGACCAGCTGTACACTTCGGTTGGTTTTTTTCTCGTCCAGCTGCTTGTGGCAGTCGGCCTGATCGTGGTCGGCACCTATTGCGTCGCCAAGATTTTCTGGAAGGTCGCCGCGTCAGAAGAGCGCCGCAGCGCGATCGTCAGTCGAGCGGGTGAAATCGAACTGTTTAACGAGCTACGTAAAGGCCGCGAAAATCTGCCGACCGTCCCGTCTGATCGTTACCGACCGACTCGTGGAATTCACCAGCCTTATCGTCTGGTTCCGTCGCGAAGAAACGTATGGGGTTTGGGATCGGCCGCAGTTCTCAGTCTGCTATTCGTCTCGATCGCGGTGATTCTGGTTGTGATTTCGGTAACGGCATGGCAGCGGGATACGATGGACTGGCTGGCGACCGCATTGACTGTTCCAATTTGTGGCGCAGCACTCTGGTCAATGTACAATGCATTTCGCAGGCTGCTGGCGTTGACCGGTGTCGGACCGCCGGCATTGGAAGTGTCCGAGTTTCCATTTGTGCCCGGTGAGAAATATCAGTTTCACCTTTCTCAGCCGGGACGGGTTCGGTTGCAGCTTCTGAATGTTCGGCTGATTTGCCAGGAAGAGGCGACGTTCAATGAAGGAACGGACGTGCGAACGGAGCGGCAAACGGTTTTCGAACAGCGGTTGTTGCGCCGCCGTGGACTGGATGTGCGCCCCGACAAACCGTACACCGACGAGTTCGAGCTAATCCTGCCAGCCTGCACGATGCACTCGTTCAAAAGTGCGAGTAACCGGGTCACCTGGAAGATCGAAGTTGAAGCGGCTCCGCGCGGCTGGCCGACTCAAAAACGCAGTTTTACTATTTCAGTTTTGCCTGAATAGCAACCATGCTGATAACGACTGGATCGTTGTGAGAACAGAACCCTTCGGAAACAGAAACGCGTCGAGCGAAAGCGGGTCGGGACGAGCTGCGCCGGTAGTTTCTGTACTGATTCAGCCCGGCAAGGAGTCAGGAGAATACGAGCCGGGCGAGTTGTTTACCGGCGAGTATCGAATTGACTTGCGAAACGGCGCACCGGCGGCAAACGTCATTGAAACGTCTGTGCTTTGGAGAACCGAAGGGAAAGGGGATACGGACATCGGTGTCCATTTCTTCGAACGCCGCGAAAAGAAGATGGCCAACCCGGAGATGCTACGGCAGACCCATCGGCTGAGTACGGTGTTGCCGGCGACGCCGCTTTCATACGCCGGTCGAATTGTCAAAATTGTGTGGTGCGTTCGAGTGCGGATTTTTTTCGAAGACGGCAGCGAAATTACGAACGACAAAACATTTCGAGTTGGCAAAGCAAATCCGGTCGAAGCGGCAGATTCCATCTCGACAGACTCGGCTGAAATCGAACCAGCCTCAAACGCTTCGGAGTGATCTTGCGATGTTGGCAACCACAGGGCAGTTACGATCCAATCCGTTTTCGACCCATCGAACAGCGCCCGGAAAACTGCCATTCGTTTTTTCATCGGGAAGTGCAGCAGGAATTGTCACAGACTTCATGGAACACGGCGGACTTGGCCAGATCGCCGGTCCACACGGTTCCGGGAAATCAACTTTAGTTGCGGAGCTGTTGTCTCACCTCGATCAGCATTTTTCGAGTGTTCGGAATATCGTCGTGCGCAGTCGGAAATCAATTGTCGGCAACCCGTTGGCAGGAGCAGTAAACACTGCATCATCAGAGCGCAAGTTTATCGTGATCGACGGCATTGAGAGAATGTCTGCGATCGATCGCTTTGCGTTGCGACGATACTGTGGTCGTCGCCGGTTCGGGTTGCTCGCAACGACTCACCGTGAGATTCCCCGTTGGCCAGTCGTATTTCGAACAGAGCCCGATGCAATGGCGTTCGTGAAGATTGTCAACAAGTTGCAATCGGAGTCACCTGCAAAAGTTGAACTGAGTGCTATCGAATCGGCGTTCGAATCCTCGGACGGAAACATTCGTGAAGCGTTGATGGTGTTGTACGACATTTGGGAAGACCGGCGATCGTATGCTTAGCCGTTGGGCGGTGGCATCGGTTTTCCCGGCAAAAAACAGGCAAGCGGCGAAACCGCCGGGAGGACGGCCAACCTGAACGATGTCTTATTTCAAATAGCCGTAATTCTTAAACCACTCCCACGCATCTACCAGTGCGTCTTCTACCGATCCGGTTCTATAACCGAGTTGTTCGCGGGCTTTGTCGCTCGTGTAATAATGGTTGAGCTGGCCCATCGCGGTTGCGGCGGAGTTGACTTGCCGTTCCGACCCGCTGAATAGTCGACTCGCTGCGTCACCTGCTTTTCCAGCAAACATTGCCAACCAGTCGGGCAATGTACGGCGCGGTGCCCGGCCGCCGCTGACTCTTGCGATCAGCTTCCAAAGGTCGAGGTAGGACATGTTTTCTCCAGCCAGAATATAGTTCTCGCTGGCGAGACCTTTCTTAAGAGCAAGATAGACTCCGTCGGCGACGTCGCGCACGTCAACGACGCTGCAACCACCAGCAGGGGCGAACGGTGTGAACTGCTTCGCCACGGCAAGGATCATCTTGCCTGAGCTTGGTTTCCAGTCCCAGGGACCGACCATAAATCCAGGTTGGACAACCAAGCCGTTGAGTCCAAGCTTGATCTCGTCGCGAAACGCCTTTTCGGCTCTCGTTTTGCTGACTACATAGGAACAGGGCGGGTTGTGGATCGGCGCGTGTGCGTCTCCGCCGTCGATTGCGGCTGCCTCGTCAAGAGGCTCGTCGATCGAAAGGGCAGTCCGAAGCGTATCAACCGTGCTGATGTAAACCATGCGAATCGATTTACGCCGAGCTGCCTGCGCTAGTTCCCGTGTGGCAGAGACATTTACTGCAAGCGAGGACTCGAGTTTCGACCAGCCGACTTGAATCAAGGCGGCTGAGTGAATGACGGCATCGATCCCTTCCAATGCCAACCCGATCTCGCCGGGTTCGCGCAAGTCAGCAAAGATCTTCTCAACTTGCAGGCCATCTGTCGGACGCGGATCGGAAGTGTGCCGCGTCAGAATCGTGACATCGTGTCCGGCACCGGCAAGCAAGCGGAGAATGTTGTTGCCGAGAAACCCGGTTGCTCCCGTGAGCAGAATTTTCATCATCGTTTGCCGGATATCGTAGTGTCAGTTAAGAGAACAACCTGGTCTTTGTAGCGAGATTTTTCGTTCAATATACAATGGCGGGACTCGCTGTGAACGCTGAATCGTAGTCTAATTGTTTCCGGGACAAAACATGATCCGTAGCGACCACTCGAGCGTAGTTGTGCCGATATCTTGTCAATTGGCTAAAAGAGTGAATTCCCTATTTTGGAAGCCCGGCGCGTAGCGAGTGCGTGGTCTCTACCAACTGCCGATGCGTGCCGGGGGGTTTCATATCGTAGAAAAGTCGCGGTTTCAATTTCAATCTTCCAGCAAACCCTCTCAGGCAAACGACCCTATGGTTGAACCGGTAGCCACTCGAAAGCAACGCAAACAGTTTGTTCAACTCGCATGGGATTTATACGACGGTGACCCGAACTGGGTGCCGCCACTGCGTTCCAACCAGATGGAGTTGCTGAACTACAAACCGCATCCTTTTTACGACAATGCGGAAATACAGACGTTTCTGGCATACGCTGAAGATGGTGCCGTGTGTGGAAGAATTGCTGCGATCATTGATCATGGTCACAACAAAACTCATGAAGAAAAGCGGGGGATGTTCGGGTTTTTCGAATGCGTCAATGATCAATCCGTTGCCGACGAACTACTCGATGCTGTCCGTGACTGGCTGGCGGCACGGGAGGTCTTGCTGATGCGTGGGCCGCTGAATCCTGCAATGAACCACGAATGCGGATTGCTGGTTGACGGTTTTGATTCGCCTCCCGTGTTCATGATGACCTATAACAAGCCGTACTACGCAGATTTGATTGAAGGGTACGGGTTCAAAAAGACGCAGGATCTTTTCGCCTACCTCGGGCACGTGGACATGCTCAATTCTCTTGATCCGAAATTGCTGTTCGTTGCTGAAGAGGCAGCCAAACGGTTTAATGTTACCGTTCGCAGGATTGAGAAAAAAACATTTGCCCGGGATGTCGAATCGTTTATAGAGATTTACAACCGGGCATTGCCAGGTACCTGGGGCTTCGTTCCGTTGTCAAAGTCCGAAATCAAACACATGGCAACCGGATTGAAACACCTGATCGAACCGGGACTGACGACGCTGGCGGAGATTGACGGGAAACCAGTTGCCTGCGTTTTTGGTTTGCTGGATTACAACACGATCATCAAGAAGATTGACGGGAGGCTGTTCCCGACCGGATTTCTCAATCTGATGTTCGGTAGGAAAAAGATCAAACGGATTCGCCTGGTCAGCACCAACGTCGTGCCCGAATACCAGCGATGGGGGCTGGGCCTGGTCCTGATGACCCGGCTAGTCAAGGATGTGCTGGCATGGGGCGTCGAAGAAGCGGAATTTTCCTGGGTGCTCGAAACCAATCTGCTTTCACGCCAGACTCTGGAGAGAGCTGGAACGAAGCTCTACAAGACCTATCGTATTTACGATTTTGAACCGTCATAATACCGCGCCGTTGTCCCGGACTTAGTCGTGCGGATTCTTCGCGTCGAATACTCTTCTCCTGCCAATATCCCGCGCTATTGCGATGCACAATCGCGAACGAACAGATGAGTCCAAATAACGAAAGTGTTGTGATCACCGGTACCGGCGTCGTTTCTCCCGTCGGAATCGGTGTCGATTCGTTCTGGCAGGCGCTTCTGAACGGTCAAAGTGGCGTCCGCGTGCGCGAAGGGTTTGAAGAAACCGAATGGCCGCTGAAAATCGCGGCTCCGATCGATCCGTTTGACGGACGCAAGTACATCAAGCCGCGCAAAGCGATCAAGATGATGTGCCGCCCGATTCAATTCGGATACGCGTCAGCTCAGATGGCAGTCGAACAAGCGGGGCTCTTGGAAACTCGGTCGGATCCGGACCGAACAGGCACGCTGTTTGGCAGTGAGATGTTTTTTGTTGATCCGCGCGATGTCGCCGAGATTTTTAGCAAATGTGTCACCGACGGGAAATTTGAGCATGAAGACTGGGGCGATTACGTGATGCGCGACATCCAGCCATTGTGGATGTTGAAGTATCTTCCCAACATGGTCGCGTCACATGTTTCCATTGCGTTTGATGCGCGCGGCCCCAATAACTCGATCTGCCAGGGCGCGGTTTCCGGTTTGCTTGCCATCATCGAAGCGTGTGATCTAATCCGCCGCGGAACGGTCGACACAATGATTGTTGGCGGAACGGGTTCGCTGATGACACTGAATGGAGTCCTGTATCGAGGCATGGACAATCTCAGCAGTCGAATCGATGAACCCGAACGCGCTTCACGGCCATTCGAACGCGATCGCGACGGAATGGTGGCGGGTGAGGGTGCCGGCGCGATTGTGATCGAGCGTGAATCAACTGCCCGCGATCGAGGCGCAACGATCATTGCCCGGATCAACGGGTATTCACGAACGTTTTGCCGCCGGGACGATTCGCGATTCAGTGATGTTGTTGCCGGCAATTTCCGCTCTGCTTTGAAAATGGCAGAAATGCCGGTTGATGCCGTAGGTCATGTGAACGCACACGCGGAAGGATCAATAACCGACGACTCCGGCGAAGCGGTGGCGATCGAATCCGTGTTAGGCCAGGTCCCTGTCGTCGCGAACAAGAGTAACCTCGGCAATCTCGGCCCGGGTTCTTCGCTGGTTGAGACTGTGGCGACGGTCTGCTCGGTGGAAAAAGGAACGGTTCCGCCAACGCTGAACTTTGAAAACGCCGATCCCGACTGCCCTGTCAACGTACGGTCGTCAGCAGTCGAGTGCAAACAGGCGGGTGCGGTAAAGTCATCGATCTCCCGAACCGGCCAGATCGCTGCGGTCGTGTTTGCAGAAGCTTGAGCGGGTTTCGTACGATCATCCCGACTTCGTGCCGATAATATTGATCGCGACCAGCAGCAGAACCGCATACGAAAACGCCATTTCCAGTTTCGGAATCAGGTAATCCAGAAACGGTTCGCGTTTTGTCTTGTCATCGCCGCTGCGACGATGAGCGTCCCGCTTCTGATGATGCAGATGGAAAAGAGTGTAGATCTTGACGTAGGTTGGAATGATGAAAAACAGCCGGCCGGGATATTTCTCATCTTCCGGCAGTTCGCTGCATTGAAACTGAAATTTGGGATAGGCCATGTACTCGTAGACGGCCGCGCGAATTCAGTGGTAATCAACCAAAATATCGCCAGCCTCCGATCAATCCGATCACCGCAATCGAGCCAACCGGAATTTCCCGCGCACGATCAGGCAGAAAGAGATAGATGGCAAATGCGATCGCGAAATAGGTTAGCACGACCGGAACCGCACGAAGCAGTCGCATGCCGGGTGTCACATCGTATCGTAAAGTCCGGCAGGGTTCCGCAAAGCAAAACGGTGTACAGTCCATTGAGCTCTTCAACTGTGGTTGCTTGACCAGCAATTTCTGTGGCCGGAGTTTCCGCTTGCTTTCGTAATTTCGCGTCCATGCTTTTCTTCTCCTGTGGGTAAAAAACCAATATCAGCTATCAAAATTCTGCTACTGACACAAGATTTCTTACAGGCCCTCGCCAATGTTTCACTGCGTCGCTTTCACTCATCTAACAAATACCCGTCCAGCCCCCATCCCTTGCTTCCCTGAGGTGCCACGCTGTCCGCGACATCGGTTCCGTCCGCCAATCGAAACGCTACGGCCAGAGGGAATTCGCCCTCAGGCGCGTTCGGTGTGTATGGACCGTCGCCCCAAGCAACGCCTCTCGCCACCAGATCGAATCGCTGAACCATGTCGCCGTCAATTTGGATCACGCCGCGCAACCAGGTTCGATAACCGCGTTCGCCGTCTTCGGAAATCATTTCGACGTAACCGGTGATGATGCCCTCGCCAGCGATTTCAATAGAGAGTGTATTTGTTTCGTCGTTGGTCCACATCAGTGGTTCGCCCCGCGTACTGTCAATCAATGTGAACCGGGCAATGCGGCGGGCGAGCGTTTCCGGCATGCGCCCTTCCAAAAGTTCAGCTTTCTCGTCCGCCAGAATCCAGAGATTGTCCCTTGAAATCGCGGATTGAAAAATCTTCAGGTATTGATCGTCGGTTTCTTCGTATCCGCCAAGCACTTTCGCATTCACGCGCACGACTAGTGCGCCTTCCGGTATCAACCTCGCGTATTGAGGATCAACTTCCCCGGCTTCGAGCAATGGAGTTTCCTGATGGTTGTCAAAGTCCTCCAGCATTTGCCTCATGATTTTTTCGACTGGTTCGCCATGCCGGTTGTTGTTGTAGCCGAACAATTTTCCCGACGCGTCTGTAACGTAGAAGCCTTGCGTCGTGTTTTCCATATCGTCCCGTGGACCTTGTGAAGCAATCATGCGATAGAAGTCTCCCTCTGCATCGTCCTGAGATCGGGTGTACCACTGATCGAATGCAACCGGCACGAACTCATTCTTTAGCATGTCCACGATCGCTTCGTTCGTAAAAGTCGACTCACGGTCGAGCACGCCGTTGTTTCAGGTGCAGCCCAGCGGGTGGCCATCCATCGCCCAGATAAATAGCGGCTTATGATTGCGAGCCGCGATCCGCTGGGCTTCGATCAGTGATGTTTGCCACGGGATGGTCCGCCACATCTTTTCGCCCGGCAAAAGCGCGGCATGTAATTCGACAAATTCGTCCTCAGTTAACTCGCCGGTTTGCAATGTTTCATCGTTCGATTCCCGCCGGGATTCTTCGGATCGATCCTCCCGTTCCTGCAAGCTCGATTCAGGTCCAGCGACAACGAGAGAAGTGACAAGACTGATCGTGGCAATACAAATGAAATACGTTTTCATCTTTTCTCCGGTGCAATGAATGTATGCTGCTTTGTGCGATGCTGAAATTTTGCCTCGAATCACACGAATGAACACGATTTGAGACGTACCGAATTCGTGCCGATTCGTGTGATTCGTGTGATTCGTGTGATTCGTGTGATTCGTGGCGCTCAACAAAACTACCGCTGCGTCGCCGCCATCAGGTTATCCACAATCGTTGATCCGTACAATTTACCAGGTCCGGGCATTCCTGTCGGCATCCGAAAAACGAATCTGAGACAAGAATTTGAATCCTTGCCAGCAGGTAAATCAATCGTTAGTCTATGCCCGGCACGGCATCGGTCTGCCTTGACAATGTTCGCAAATTCACAGACCCGAACCAACCATGCGCCGCGTCATTGGAATCACTAATTTAAGGAGATTTGTCCGTGGATTTTGGAAACACTGAATCAAAAGGGCTGTTTGTTACGATCGACGCCAACATCGGAGCGGGAAAGACAAATGCCTGCCATGCGATCGCGTCGGCGGTGATGGCTTCAGGGCGTCAGGCACGTGTGTTGGAAGAGCCGACTCATCATCCGAAATTCGCACACTTTCTTGCACGTTATTATGAAGACCTGCGTTCCGGAAAGAACACCGGCGGCGCATTCGCGATGCAGATGTTCATGCTCACGCAACGTTACGAACAGCACAGGCTGGCGGTCGAACAGGCGTGGGGCGATCAGGGAATTGTGGTCGTGCAGGATCGTCCGATCTACGGTGACACTGTGTTCGCAACGACGGCCATGGAACGCGGTTTCATGACCCGGGAAGAGTACTTTCTTTACGTCGACGTCTACAGAAACATGAGCCGCGATGTGATGCCGCCCGATATCTTTATTTTCCTGGATGTTTCACCTGAGGAATGTCATGAGCGGATGTCGGCACGCGGTCGCGAACAGGAAACCGGTGTTCCTCTCGACTATCTTCAGCAGTTGTACGGCAACTACCAGAAGCTCATTGGCGAAATGCGTCGTCGAGGCGTCAGGGTTTTGACGATCGACTGGCGCGAATTCGGTCCGCCGGTTGAGATCTGGAAGAACATTCAGCAGATGGTCAGGTCGCACGACTCGTGGTACGAGCAGCTTTCGTTCTCGTTCAACAAAGCGCCTCGAATGCCGATCATGCCAGCCGACGAACCCGTGAACGGACCAACGGTCGAATCGGTCGAAACCAAACCTGCGCGAAAACGTCGCGCGTCGAAGACCAGGGTGTCAGCAAAGTCGAAGACCAGGGTGTCAGCAAAGTCGAAGACCAGGGTGTCGGCAAAGTCGAAGACCAGGGTGTCGGCAAAGTAATCAACTCAAGTTGCCCAACCAGGCGAAATATCTAAGCCGGACTCCAAAGTGTGTCCGGCTTTTCTTTTTGACCGGCGACAGCTGTTTAGTACGTCCCTTCTGCCGGAAGGGACGTACTCTCGGCAATTGGGACATGGTCCGTTCAGGACGGATTGCTGGTTTGTTCGGGACTGCCGATCGGAGTCATGCGAAGCGAACGTCAGTACGAAAACTTTATGCTTGAGATCGAATGGCGACACATGGAAGCGGGCGGCAACCCGGGCGTCTTTCTCTGGTGCGATGCGATCCCCGACGAACGAAACCGGTTGCCAAAAGGGATGGGGGTCCGGATGCTGGAACTCGACTGGGTCAACCTGCACAGGTATGTGGTCGTCGCAGTCGATGGCAATGTAAAGCTGTCGATCAACGGAAAGTTCGTGAACGGTATTCGGGATGCGTCAGTGAGGAAGGGCTACATCTGCCTTGAGAGTGAGGGGCGCGAAATACACTTTCGCAATATTCGAATTCTCGAACTACCCGGCGGCCTGGCAAACGAATCGAATACAGCGCCGGAAATCAAGTAACATTTGCCGAACAGATTGTTGAGGGGCCAAACATCAGCCTCCCGAAGGGAGGGTCGGACGTCGTAGCGGCCGGGGAGGGTCATGTGCGTTCCAAACGACCGTCAAAAGCGGAAAAGTAGAACCGCCGCTTTTCATTCTTCACCTTGAGTTCCGTGATGCTGCTCGTTCTGAATAACGACACCCGGGATTACGATTGGCGCGTTCGGGCTGGTCGTCAAACGGCTGCGACCTACCTCTGCTCTGGCGGCCAGCCCAACGAACGCTCCGATAAACGCCAACACGTAATCCTGCGAGTAGATTCCGTAGCCGATAAACAACAAACCGAAAAGCTGCCCGATTGTTCCAGCAACAACGGTTGCCGTTTTCCAGCCGAATACCATGGCCAGCAGGCTGCGAAGAATTCGACCACCATCCATCGGAAACGCAGGAAGCAGATTGAATACGAACAAGACGATATTCAACAGCATCACCAGGTGCAGGAAGTCCAATCGTCCTATCACTCCGGCATGATCTTCCGGTGGCCGGAAGTTGCCTGTCGCCAGCAGAATGACAGCGATGACTGCGGCGATGGCCAGGTTAACGGCCGGTCCGGCAATCGTAATCAGAAATTCCTCAATCGGCCGTTTGGGAATCGAAGTCAGCCGTGCGAGTCCGCCAAGCGGCGTAATAATAATGTCGATCGTCTTGACATTGAAAAACCTCGCCGCAAGCGCGTGTCCGAACTCATGTAGGACAATGCAACCGAACATGGTCAGCAACAACACAACCGCCAGTGCCGCCATCGCCCATTCGTGTCCTTCGAATCTTGTTCGGAAGATGACATACAACGGCGCAAGAATGAAGGTCCAGTGAATAAACACGTCGATGCCGAACGCACGTCCGATTTTTTGCCGCATTGAATTAAGCCTGTACTGGTTGGTGCGGCATCGCTGTCCCGGTAAGTGAATTCAAACCAGCACCCGTGCGTCGCCGTCGCGGCGAGTGAACTCAATCGAATCCAGATATTCGCATAACGGCACCGCGTACTTACGGCTGATGTCCAGCAGCTGGCGAATGTCGCTGATTGTTTGCCCGCCGGCCTTTTCGATCGCTTCTTGCAGTTGCGACTTTACAGCCTCGACCACCGCTGAGTGATAGTAGATGTCCTTGTCGATTCGGGCTAGGTCTCCGTTTTCAACCGCGAGGCTCAGCAACTGTGGAACCGAGTCCCGGTTTTTTCGCGCATTCTTCTGCAGCGTCGCAGCGTCGTTCGGTTTGAGGCCGCCGGCACGGACTTCCTGCACAAGTTCCTCCAGCAACGCTTTTTCGCCTTTGGACAGTTTGGGTCCGCGGCCGACAAGACCGATCGCAGCGTTCTTGATCGTAATTTGCTTCCGGTCCTTCAATTCCATAATGACTGCGGCGAGCAGTTCCGGTTGACCGAGGTACGCAAACTCCGCCTCGACGGTTTGCCGTGGATGAGAAAACCGAAGCGGTTCTTTGTCATGAAGTTTGTTCAGGCGTTTGATCATCCGTTCGGCGATCTGCTCGAATCGTTGTTTGTGCACCAGTGCGGTCCGGCTAACGGACAAGCGGATTTCAATCAACCGGCCGTCCGACTTCAGCTGTTCGTATACGGATTCAGTTTCCACGACACCCGCCGTTCGCGCGAGTGCTGAGGAGTCAAGTTCCGGATCGTCGGCCAGATAAATCGCCGCCGATGCGCGCGCGACCGGATCGCTGTCGGCCATCATGCGAACCATGGCCAAATCCTGAATCGTCGGTTTGCGAAGACGCCCTGCATTCGGATGCAACACGTTGCCGCCGCCGATTGTCTCGACGGGTGACTGGCGTCGGATCACAAACGGCTGGTTCCAGATCGCGGCTGCGGGCTGGTTAAGAAAAATCTGAACAACGCCACGCTGGCCCGGTAGAATTTCGTGAACTTTGCCGACGCTTGATTGGTTTTTGGATTGAGTTTCTGACTCAGGCTTGTCGGGCGCGGCCTTTCCCGGTTCGTCGTCCTCCTGGTCCACTTGCTGATCCGCGTCCACTTGATCTTCGTGAGAACCTGTTTCAAGATCTTCAACTTCATCGAGTTCCGCGTCATCAGGATCGTCATCTGTAAAACCGGTCACACCGAGTACCCTGACGTTGCCAAACAACCCGGCAGTTCCAATGTGAAATCGAATCCGCTGGCGGTCTTTGAGTGGTTTGATTTCGCTGCCGAGCACGTTGACTTCCGCAGTCAACAGTTGTGACGGCAACAGATGATCGACAGCACACAATTCGTGACCGCGATCAATCTCATTGTGATGAATGCCTGCGAGGTTGATCGCAGCCCGCTGGCCGCGGTGGACCTCATCGGACTTCGAGTCGTGATTTTGAATCCCGCGAACACGAACACTGTGGTCGCCCGGCTGAACTTGTATTTGATCCCCGATGTGAACAGTTCCGCTACCGACGCTTCCTGTCACGACCGTGCCGTGTCCATCAATCGTAAACGCACGATCGATCGCCATCCGAAACGGCGCGTTCAGTCGTTGAACCCGGTTGGAACCGGCCGCAATTTTGGCTGCATTGGTCAATGCGAGCTTGAGATCATCGAGCCCTTCACGCGTTTTCGAACTGGTTCTGACGATGACGGCTGATTCGAGAAAGCTGCCGGAGACCAGCGATCGTATTTCCTCTTCAACCAGTGTCAGCCAGTCGGGATCAACCAGATCGCATTTAGTCAGAGCGATCACTCCAGCGGGAAGGTTCAACAGCCGGAGAATATCCAGGTGTTCGCGAGTTTGCTGTTTGATCGAGTCATCGCCCGCTACAACCAGCATGGCGAGATCCATACCGGTTGCTCCGGCCAGCATCTGTCTGACAAATTTCTCGTGGCCCGGTACATCGACGATTCCCAGACGGAACGGGGGCAGGTCGAGATGAGCGTACCCGAGTTCGATGGTGATGCCGCGTTTCTTCTCTTCGGGCAGGCGATCGGTTTCGATGCCTGTCAGCGCGCCGATCAACGAGGTCTTTCCGTGATCGATGTGCCCGGCGGTACCGAGAATGAGGTCAGCTAACATCGCCGTATTATAGATGCGCCGCCGCGTTTCCTTCTAGACGGCAGTAAGCATGTTCCTCCTGCCGGAAGGGGCGTCATGCAGAACAAGATAGATCGCGAGAACGGAATTCAGAGCAATCCCTTGCTCAACGTCCCGCCCGGCAAGCGGGACGTACTTGATCTCGCGATCTCGGTTCAACTAAAACCGGCGCAAACCGCCTTGTCCGGGCAATTCTGCCGACCGCATCTGTGGTTGGGCTCCGGGCATTGGCGAGTTATTTTTCATTCCGCCGGGGGTCAACCCTCGTGTTAAATTCCCCCATGCTTCAGCACTTTTTGAGCGGAAGTTATCGCTTCTACTGCGTGTCCATTCCGTGATCCCGTCACTGGTTCGGCTGAAGAAGTCTTTTGACCGCTGGTTCCATTCTTCCAACAGGCGGGGGCGATTCGGATCAGGACCGGGAATCAAACCGCCCAACAACCCGTTGCCGCTGCTAAGGCCTCTGCCGCCCATCGGTGTGTTAAACGGGTTGAGCTTCGGCCAGTTAATGGCTGGAGTTGCCGGTTTTGCCATTCCTGTCCCGTCGTTTCGAGAAAACAGATTGGGTAGACTGAAACGCGGTGGCTCAGGTTCAGCAGGCGGCGCGAAGTTGGGAATTCCGACTCCGCCAAACATTTGCCGCTCTTGCCCGTCAGCGGTTGTTGGCAGGAACAGGATCGTCATGCAGGCAATTGCCAGCACCGAAGTCAATGTGGTTAGAACCGTGTTCGCGGCGGTCGTGAAATTTTTCATTAGTCTGTTGTTCATTTTGTTCCCATCAAACCGAAAACGCTGCCGAAACGGATGAAAGTGTGGCCATTCGGAGCCGATAGTATTTTTGCCAACATCACAGGCATTGCGTGCGAGTTGTGGATATCGGTGAAATCGGCGGGAGTATTCCAAAAACCTTTAATTCCGTCAACTGAAAAATTTACAAAATGAATTTGTGCGAAACTAAGGGATATTCAACGTGAAAATTGGTTTTATCGGTGCCGGGCAGATGGCTCAGGCATTGGCGGGCGGAATCTCAGAAAACGGCGGCTCGCCGAATACGTCTGGCGAATCGTATCAGCAGGTCAAATTTGTGATCAGCGATCCGGGTGATGTTGCGCGGCAATCGTTCACTGAAAGAACTGGCGACGGCAGTACGGTGGTTCAGGCCGAATCCAATCAGCAGGTAGTGAGCAGCTGTGATGTCGTATTTCTTGCCGTCAAACCGCAAATGATCGCCGCCGCATTGGATGAAGTTTCTGTTGAAGGTAAAGGGCCTTTAGTCATTTCAATTGTCGCGGGAGTCACCTGCGAATCGCTGCGGCAGATGACCGGCAGTTCCCGGATCGTACGGGTGATGCCTAACACGCCCTGCCTGATCGGCTGCGGCGCAGCGGGACTGGCAGGCGACGCGGGCGTTTCGGACGAAGACATTGAGACCGTCAAGGGGCTCCTCGAACCGGTTTCGATTGTGGAAGTCGTCAGCGAGAACTATCTCGATGTTGTGACGGGGCTGTCCGGTTCAGGTCCTGCCTACGTTTTCACTTTTATCGAAGCTCTGGCTGATGGCGGTGTCCTCAACGGCCTGCCGCGCGACGTGGCAACGCGGCTGGCGATTCAAACCGTTTTCGGTGCTGCGGATCTAGCGAGACAGTCGACCGAACACATTGCCGCGCTGCGTGATCGCGTTACCAGCCCGGGCGGCACAACCATCGCCGGTCTCGAAGCGCTTGAAAAATCCGGTTTCCGCCACAGTGCGATGTCAGCAGTCACCGCTGCGACGAACCGTTCGCGCGAACTCGGCGGCTGAATTCCTCGAGTTGAAAAATCCAACCATTGTTTTATTGACGAACACTGATTCCTGAACTCAATCTTTAGACTTCGCATCCACAACACCAAAAACCCGGCTGCCCCATGACCAACTCTCGATTCCCCGAAACCCGGATGCGGAGGCTGCGACAGTTCGAATGGTCCCGTTCGATGGTGGCGGAAAACCGTTTGCACGTGAGTGATCTAATCTGGCCGGTGTTTATTGCAGGTGGATCAAATAGTCGCGTTGAGATCGATTCGATGCCCGGATGTTTCCGGTTTTCGATCGATTTGCTGGTTGATGAAATCGATCGGGCGAAAGAGCTTGGTATTCCAGCGGTGGCTCTTTTTCCCGAAACGGCCCCGGACAGGAAATCGGATGATGCGCGGGAAGCGGTGAATCCGGACAACCTGGTGTGCACCGCTGTTCGCGCGATCAAAGCTGCGGTTCCCGATATTGGAATCATTTGCGACGTTGCTCTCGACCCGTACACGTCGCACGGGCAGGACGGAATCGTGCGCGACGGTTACGTCGTCAATGACGAGTCGCTGGATGTACTCTCGAATCAGGCGGTCGTTCAGGCTCGCGCCGGTTGTGATGTGATCGCGCCGTCCGACATGATGGACGGGCGCGTTGCCAGAATTCGCAGCGACCTGGATTCAGCAGGTTTTGATCGTACCATGATAATGGCCTATTCAGCAAAATATGCTTCGGCGTTCTACGGTCCGTTCCGGGATGCAATCGGCTCAACGAAGAACTTAACCGGAAAAACGAGTCCGGTTGGAAGCGGCAAGCAGACCTATCAAATGGACCCTGCAAATACAGATGAAGCACTGCGCGAAATCCGGCTCGACATTGACGAAGGGGCGGACATGATCATGGTCAAACCCGGTATGCCGTATCTGGATATCGTCCGTCGCGCAAAGGAGGCTTTTTCGATGCCAACGTTTGCCTACCAGGTGAGCGGCGAATACGCGATGCTAATGGCCGCCATACAAAATGGCTGGCTGGATGAAGAGCGCGTGATGCTCGAAAGTCTGCTCGCATTCAAGCGTGCCGGTGCGGATGGAATACTGACTTATTTTGCACCGCGCGTGGCGGAACTTCTGAATCGACTTTGAAAACTGAAGGGACCGAAAAAAAATGAATCTAAAGCAAACACTGGCCGATCTCAAAGCGAACGGCACCGCTCAGAACCGCAAGATATATTCGCGACATGGCGTTGGCACGTCAATGTTCGGTGTCAGCTATGCGCATCTAGGAAAACTGAAGAAGAGGCTCAAGACAAATCATGAACTCGCACTTGAGTTGTGGAAAAGCGGCGTGCATGATGCGCGAACGCTGGCAACCATGATTGCCGATCCGGAACAATTGACGCCTGCAACATTGGAGTCCTGGATCAAGGGCTGTGACAACTACGTGATCACTGACGCTGTCGCGGGATTCGCGGCGAAAACGAAACATGCCGAAAGGAAGTCGGCAGCCTGGTCAAAGTCTTCCAAAGAGTGGATTGGAGCCGCAGGTTGGACGATAGTATCGTCGATGGAGATGAATCCGGAAGTTCCCGACGGTTTTCTTGAGAAACTACTTCCGGCCATCGAGAAAGGAATCCACAAAGCGCCAAACCGTAAAAAGCACTCAATGAACCAGGCACTGATCTCGATCGGAGCACGCAGCGACGCGTTGCAAAAGAAGGCAACGGCAGCTGCCGCGCGAATTGGCAAAATCGAAGTCGATCATGGCGCAACGGGTCGTAGAATACTCGAAGGGCCGTCCAGTTTTTATCTCCGACAACAACGGCTTCGATTGGCAGTATATTAACTGGTATTTCCATCACTTTGCGGGTTCAAACCCGTTCGGCACAGCTCGGCAAACCTCGGCTCGTTGTACAAAGGAATGGTCAAAGACGCGGTTAAGAACACTGTTTCCACCATTGGCGCGAGCGTGGAGCGTTCAATTCGTTCAGAGATTGAGGCGGAAAAACAACAGCAAGCCGAGGCGCAGAGAATCGAACGCGAACGACAGCGGCAACTTGCTCAGCTCAAATCACAAATCGAACAGCTCGGTGGCGATACACTCACGGAAATCAAGCAGCTTGCCAAGAATCTGCGAGCGACCTATCCGGAAGCGTCATCTTCATTTCTCGCCAGTCCGCCCGTGGACCGCTGGAAGAAGCAGCTTGACGATGCGTCGTTGAAATTGAACGTGCGAAATCTTGCTGCGACCAGCCGGTTGGTCAAATCCGTTCGAGACGAAATCAACCAGCAATTAGACGGATACGCAGCCCATGAATCGTTTGAGCAGATGATTCGTGACACTGAATCCGCGTTGAAGGTAATCGAGCGGGACAGGACCGGGGCAGCAAACTCGAAAATTGACGAAATCAATCTGTTGCTCAATGATGCGCGATCGGGGCATGCGATCGGTAGCACTGATTTCGCAGAAAAAATCCGTCGTGCTAACCTGCTGATTCAAGAAGGCTCAAGATCCATTCGGATGGAGAATCAACGAATCGATTCACGCGACGCGCGCCGGTGGCTGATCTGGAGAACATTGTTGATCGCGGCCGCAGTAATCGGAATGGCAATGATCTTGTGGCTGTGGTTGTTGAATCGCCGTCGTCGACCGGCTCTCAAACGTGCTCATCAATTGTTTGACAAACGGGTTGCGGTTGTTGACGCAGAACTTGAATCCAATGCCGCAGTTCAGCAACGGTCGGAGAAGTTGTTTGGTAACAAAGTATCGTTTGCCGCGTCTAATTTTGACGGCTCGACGCGGGAACTCGGAGACGCAACGTTCGATGGTCTTGAACGGCTTGGCGCAATGTCATCCGAGCTGAATCGCACGGTGGAGCTTGCCGGTGAGTTACTTCATCCGCACGGAGCAATTGCGGAAATGATGAATATGTTTACCCGTTCCCGCTATGACGAGTGCGCGTTCGTGTTGAACGATCGAACTTGAAGGGACCCGGTAAACCCGGTACTCCGCAATGGATGATTTTCGAAGAGTTCATGTCGGTACTTGGTTTTGAACGGGACAATGCAACCGAAAAACTCGATCGCATGGAAACGAGTTTCAACTCAATCGAAGGGGACGTTCAGGATTTAGAAAACCAGATCGAGGCAGCCGACGACATGGAACGGCAACTAAAAGGCGCGACGAGGCTGGATCGGTATTTCAAGATGCCGGCGTTTAGAGACACATTGATTCCGGCATCGGAAAAACAACTGGCACTTGCGCGATCGTTTGCCGAAGACGATCCTGTGCGAACGGTCGCAGAAATTATCCCGAAGGGACTTCGGATAATTGGTGACGGTTTGGCGATCGCGACTGCAGCAACGGAAATGCGAGCAGGTGTTTTTGGCCAACTCGATGATTCAGCCGCCGAGCTAAAGGAACACAAGTTTGATACACGCTGGATCAAGGCCCGTGTCGAAAAACTCAGCGATCAAGCTGACGAGCTAGTGGGACATGCTGCTGACTCGGACATTGGTGAGCAAGCCGAGTTGTTCGCCGATGACACTCGCGAGATCGGCGTCCGTGCAGCGCGTTGTGTTGAACTGGCGATCGAAATCCGGGACATGGTCGCGCCGTCTCTGGTGGAATTGGGTGACAAGATCGCGGGCGGAAGAACGACTGTTTCGGATCGTCTGAAAATCAAAATCGATAACGCGATGCATGAGTCAGAATTTGATCCGGATGTCGAGCTTGAGCAGGCTGTCGTACAACTCCAATCAGCCCGGGCGGCGTTGAACTACGGTGGGGTGGAATCGGCTATGGAGTCAATTGATGAAGTTGCGCGAGAAGTCGGGCAGGGAGATGTGCTAGTCGACGCGACCCTTCGGAATCTTGATTCCTTTGCTGCCGATTTCTCCGCGACTCAAGATATATTTGCAGAAGTTGACGGCAGTTTCCCGGAATATGCCGGATTGCTGAATAGGGCCCGATCACGGTTCGCTACATCCGCGTTTGTGCTCACGCTCGACGACAAAGAAGAAACCGGAAATCGCTCCGTCGACGAAGACTCAAACACTGGACTTTCCGAGGTGACGATTATTGAAAGACTGGATGACTGCAAAAATTTGCTCGAGAAGACGGCAGCAAGCGTTGAGATGTTGCAAAGAGATCATAGGAGCGGGCGAATTCTCGAAACAGCGGGTAATTTGGAAGTTGCTGACCTGAATATTGAGACTGCACGGGAAGTTCTCGGTCGAGTTAAGGCGCATTGTTCCCAGCTCGAAGAGCTAACGAAGAGCAACCAACGCGAACTGGAAACAGGAATGAAGCAAATTGAATCTCTCGAAAACGAGAACACGGACCTTCGTGTCGTTCGCTCGACGCAGCAGTTGTTCGAGACTTTGCACGAACAGTGGACTGAGTTTTCGCAACAGATGAACTCACAAACGGAACTTCGCGATCCCTTTAATGACGAATTGATCCTTGAAAAACTGAGGCGGGAGTCAGAACTGGTCGCCAGCGCGATCAACTCGGATCGGCAGGCGTACGAATTGACGCGGTCGCTTGTGGACTCAACGCAAGCTGAGTTGGCGCGTTCGCACGGCCTTGTAAGGACTGCTGATCGCGACCAGATTCCAGATTCTGAGGCGATCACGTCGTGTGCGGCGCGTGTACGTCGGATCGAGCCGGAGTTTGCAGAACTGTCCCGGCGAATCGAAGTCCCGCACGAAACATGGGAAGAGATCCATGAGGATTGCTCTCAAGCAATGACCGAGTTGGCTCAGGTTAATCGAATTCTTTTGAACGAATTGGAGCAGGCTCGGTTGGCGCTGGAGTATCTGGATTCGGCCAGCCGTGAGGTTTTTCAAGCCGGCAATTGGCGCGGCTCCTACAGTGTAAGAATTCGCGGCGATTTCGGACGTCGCGAATTGGTCAACGCGCGTGGTTACCCGGATGAAGGGCGGTACGAGGAATCGATAGCCGCAAACCGTGCTGCAACGCGGGAAGCCCGCGCTGCGATCGCCGATGCCCAACGACGCGAGAAAAACGAGCGTGATGAAGAACGCCGCCGTCGACGACGTCGGTCCAGCAGTTCAAGTTTCGGATCGAGCTTCGGTTCCAGTTCGAGCCGATCGAGTTCTTTGAGCAGTTTTGGATCGAACAGCAGTTCGTCGCGGTCTTCAAGCTCTTCATCGAATTCGTCGTCTAGGTCAAGCTTCGGATCGTCGAGTTCCGGGTTCAGTCGTTCCGGTTGGTAAAGAGTATGCAGAAATACGGAACAATATTAGCCGATTGGCGATAGCCACGGTTTTTCGCCGAGTAACAGCGGCTACGCGTCACCCGCCAAATCGGCCAGCGATTTTTCAATCGTCTGCAACTGTTCTCGCAAAAGTGCGAGCGAATTTCGTTCACGGTCGACAATTTCCGGCGGCGCGCTGGAGACGAATTTTTCATTCGCGAGTTTCGCTTCTTTGCCCGGTTTCATCTTCAAGATCTTCTCACGCTCTTTTTCGAGCCGTTTGCATTCGGCCTCTTTGTCGATCAATCCGTCGAGGTCGAGATGAACTTCCATCTCGCCGAACGGTCGTGTGGCACTGATCTTCGGTGCGATGACGTCCGGTCCAATATCCGTCATTTCGGCAGCAGCCATCGAACCGAAGTAGACGCTCATCGGCTGAAGAGTCTTTATGTCTTCATCATGGCAGCGAATTGAGAATCGAACCGCTTTCTTCGGCGGAATGTTCTGGCTGTTGCGAATCTCGCGAATCTCGCCGAGGACACCTTTGAATTTCGAAAACTGATTTTCAATCACGGCGTTCTGCCAGGATGCCGGAAGTTCAGGCCACGTATCGGCCTGAATCATCTCCTTGACTGCCGATGTGGAATCGAAACCGCGTTCGGGAGCGAATTTTGCGAGTTGTTGCCAGATCTCCTCGGTGATGAACGGCATGATCGGATGCAACAAACGCAGCAACGAATCCAGCGCGAACGCCATCATTCGCTGTGCGTGTGGTCGCTGAGCCGGATCGGCGAAACGGTCTTTCAACATTTCAACGTAAAAACTGCAGAAGTCGTTCCATGCGTAATCGTACAGTTCGCGCGTTGCTTCGGCATACCGGAAATTTTCCAGTGCGCCGGTGACGTTGTTGGCAACGGTCGAAAGCCGGCTGAGGATCCAGCGGTCTTCGATGGTCAGGTCGGCGTCGCTGATCGGAGCCGCCGAGTACCCTTCGAGGTTCATCATTGCGAACCGCGACGCATTCCAGAGCTTATTCGCAAACCTGGCACCATCTTCAAAACGCTCGCTCAGGACCAAGCCGCGCGGAAGCGCGAGATCATCATCTGATTTTGCAAACTGAGTAGAAAACTCTTTCTTGCAGGAAGGACACTCAACACGCGGTTTCTCGTGATGTTTATTCTTTTGATCAAACCTGTGTTTGCATCCTTCCAGAGGGCATTCGAATTGAACCGGCATTCTGACGTCCTGAGTGTCCGTCGTTAACCGCGCCATCGCATACCGAAGCGCGTCGGTTCCGAATTTCTCGATGACGTCCAGCGGGTCGATTCCGTTCCCTTTCGATTTTGACATTGTCTCGCCGTTGCCGTCGAGAATTTTCGGGTGAATGAAAACGCGATCGAAAGGAATCTCCGAGCAATTGTTGAGACCCGTCAGAACCATGCGCGCGACCCATAGCGTGAGTATGTCGCGGCTGGTGATTAGAGTGCTGGTCGGATAAAAGTAATCCAGCTCGGGCGTTTTATCAGGCCAGCCCAACGTCGAATGCGGCCACAACGCGGAACTGAACCACGTATCGAGAACGTCTTTTTCGCGAATGAGTCCTAGATCGGTCAGTTGCTGCTCGATCGCTGAACCTTCGTCCTGAACGCAAACGTGAACCGTGGCGGCCGGAAGTTCAAGCAGTTTTCGCCGTGCTTCGTCCAGCTCGTTCGACTCTTCAATTTGAATCGATGCATTCGCGAGATCGAAGTCATCGACCGCTTTGATCGAAGCAACAATTGTTTCCCACTCGTCCGTATTCTCAACCGGAATTGACCAGACGGGAATCTGATGGCCCCACCAGAGTTGTCGCGAAACAGGCCAGTCACGTTTTTCGCTCAACCAGTCCAGGTAGCCTTTGGAATAGCGTTCTGGAAGAATCGTAACGCGCGAATCGGAAACGGCATCCATCGCGGATTGGGCCAGCGCGTCCATCTTGACGAACCATTGATCGGCGAGCAACGGCTCGATCGGGGTCTTGCTGCGATCAGAGTGAGGCAATTCGATTTCGCGATCTTCAATTTCGCCCAGCAAGCCGAGTGCGTCCAGATCTTCGACGACTTTCTTTCGGGCCTGTTTAGCGTGCAGGCCAGCGTAGCCGCCCGTTTCCGCATTCAGCGTTCCATCGGTGTTCATGATGTTGATCAAAGAAACGCCGGTTCGCTTTGCGACCTCGTAGTCGTTCGGGTCGTGCGCAGGTGTGATCTTAACGCAGCCTGAACCGAGCTCCGGCTTCGCCCATGTATCTGCAACGATCGGAATTTCGCGATCCATCAGCGGAAGCATGACGGTGCGACCGTCGGCCGCCATGTCACGCAATTGCTCCAGCGGCCCAAGCATTGTCCTCCGCCGTTGCTCCAACGCATCAATTTGTTGCTGAATAGACTCCTTTTCAGCTTCCTTTGCTGAGGCCAGTTTTTCTTTCAGCGCAGTTTCAACTTTGTCCAGTGCGCGAGCCGGATCCGGGTGAACGGCAACGGCGGTATCGCCGAGCATCGTTTCCGGCCGTGTGGTTGCAACAGTGACATGCGTTGGCTCGCCCGGTTTTGGATTGACGACCGGATAGCGGAAGTGCCAGAAACTGCCTTTGGTCTTCTTTGAGAAAACTTCGTCATCGCTAACGGCGGTTTGCAAGTACGTGTCCCAGTTGACAAGCCGCTTGCCGCGATAGATCAATTGCTTTTTGAACAGATCAAAAAACGTGTGGCGCACCGCGCGGGCGCAGACATCATCGAAAGTAAACCGGAGCCGTTCCCAGTCGCAACTGCAACCCATTTGCTTGAGCTGGCCGATGATCCGTTTTTCGTATTGAGCTTTCCAATCCCAAATCCGATCGACGAGGGCTTCGCGTCCAAGGTCGTGGCGAGTCTTGTTTTCTTCCTCTTTCAACCTGCGTTCGACCACGGCCTGAGTTGCGATGCCGGCGTGATCGGTGCCCGGCATCCAGAGCGTGTTGAACCCCTGCATCCGCTTCATCCGGATGACGATATCCTGCAGTGTGTTATTAAGTGCGTGGCCCAGATGGAGTGCGCCGGTGACGTTTGGCGGCGGGATGACGATCGTGAAAGGCCCTTTTGGATATTTTGTGCGGGAGGGATCGGGTTCTGCATGAAACAGTCCCGCGTCCTGCCACATTTTCATCAGTCGAGGCTGAGCGGTTTCAAAGTCGAAATTGATCGGAATTTCTTCGCCAGTGGCGGTCATGGTCGTGCCTGTCATCGTGTCCTGTATGCGGCGTTGGTTGTGTTGGCTGTTTTGCCGATAGCCACGGTTTTTTCAGTGCAACCGTGGTTATCGCCGAAGCGGATTAATCTTTGAATTGGCTGGAAAAATGTACTTGTTTGTCAATCGTCAGTTTGGCCCTCAGTTATATGACAAAACAGGGTTCGGCCCAACGGCGGTCGGATGGCAAATGTCAGCTGCCGGGACGGCGTATCTTGCTCTTCATGAGCCAATATTCAAAAACATTGGAATCGGCTGGACGCCGCATGGTACTCAGTATCAAAGACCTTGCTCTCCAACCAATTTCAGGACGAAACCATGAACAAGCCACGACTCGTTTTATCCGTTTGTTTTTGCTCGATATTTGTTACGCCCACCTTCCTGTTAGCTCAGGCAGGAACGTCTTCGATGGCGATGGAGGCCGGACGGGCCGGCGTGCATCGAACCGGATTAGCGGGACAATACATGATGCCTGCGCCGGATATGCTGCGGGTTGAAGAGTTCATTAACTATCATCGTCACGATCTTCCATGGCCGGACGACGGACAGCGCGTGCGGATGGACGTGCAGCGAATGATGCTGGACAACGGCAAATCGGTGTATCAATTCGGCCTGACGACTCCTCGCGCCGTTGATCCGGAATTAGTGCCGCCGTTGAACATTGTGCTGGTGATCGACCGCAGCGGTTCGATTGCGAGGATGAACGGGCGTGATTGAAATTGTTTTGCAAGAAACATCTGTCGCGCTATCGGTCAGGGTTCGTGAGCATCAGTCAACGGCAAAACAATAGAGGTGTTTGTCGCCACGTAGATAAATGGCATCGTCGACGATGGCTGGCGACGCATAAAATGCTTCGTCCAATTCGTTTACAGCAAGTTCTTGATATTGCGGACCTCGCTGCAAAACGACCGTCCTGCCTTCCTCACTCAGCAGGTAGATTCGATCAGCTGTGCCGACCGGCGAGGCGCTGAAATTCGGCGTCCCGGGAAGTCGTTGTTTGTAACGGTGCGCGCCGTCAGTCGCGTTGTAGCAGGAAAAGAAACTGCGGTCCTCTAATAAATAGAGCTCCTGGCCCCAGAGCATCGGACAGGGAACGTAGGGCGTGCCGTTGAAGAGTGACCAGACTACGCTATCGCTATCCGTCAAGTCCCCACTTTGCCCAAGTCTGATTGCCTGAAGCACATCACCTGATGTCCGGTCGATGCAGACAATTGCAAACCTCTGCGGTTTCCATGAAACGATCGACTCCGAAGGATTGACATCGATGTTAGGCGTGCCGGCAGGAATAGCGTCGGGTACAGGAATCTCCTCGTCGAGCGGAATCGCGGTTTGCAAAAAAATCCGGTCGCCGTGGACGATCGGAGTCCCGTGTCCGGTGCCCTCGACAGGCGTCTTCCAGCGCAGGTTCTCAGTTTCACTCCAGGTTACGGGAGGATCAGCTTGCAACGCGACACCGTTCCAGGACGGCCCTCTCCACTGCGGCCAGTCGCCGAAGGCCTCCTGCCCTTCATCCTGCGCCGTGACTTGAGAGGAAACCATCGCAAGCAGCAGCATTCCGATACATACGTTCTTCATTGCGCCTCTCATCAGTCGCTTGTTTAGTTTTCGTATTCCCGCTTGGTCACTAAGCTCGCATTGTACGGAAACGGTTGACTGTCTTGCCTGAATATCTTGTTCGGTCGACGCGATCTCAACAACCAAACCGGGCAAAAAGACTCAACCGTCCATCCAATACCGTTTTCTCAAGATTTGCGGTAACGAATTTGCATTTTATTCGTGTTCAATATGTCGGCAGGGGAAAACACGATACCCAACGTGGCTTTTATGGAAAACAACGGCAAGAAACGGCATTCGCGACGCACTCCCGGTGTACCGAACCGAACGCAGTTTGTGCTCGGGAGTCGAGAGAGAAGTGATCGAGCTCCGGTCGCACGGGTTTGATCACCGCGAGACGATCCGGCTTTGTGACTCTGTTCGCGAATCGGCAGGCGTTGATCAGCCGGAGGCAGACCGGGAGCTGCGGGATTTGATTGAGTCGACACTTGCGGGCACCGAACTGGTCGAAACCGTGCAGGCTGTTTCTCCGATAGTGGAAACTGTTACACGTCCGATCCGGTGGAAACACCGGGCGGCTGTTGCAGCGTCGCTCGCGGGAATCGTAGCGATTGCCAACGAAGCACAAAACCAATTTCATTAATGACGGCGTTAACAAAGTCATTCTCGCAACTGACGGCGATCTGAACGTTGGGGTCACTTCCGATAGCGATCTGGTCGAGCTGATCAAGAGCAAAGCATTCGAAGGTGTGTTTCTAACGGTGCTCGGTTTTGGAACGGGGAATCTCAAAGACGGCAAAATGGAAAAACTTGCCGACAACGGAAACGGCGACTACGCCTATGTCGATTCGCTGCGGGAAGCTTACAAGGTTCTGGTCGAAGGGATGTCAGGCACGTTGGTGACGATCGCCAGGGATGTCAAACTGCAAATCGAATTCAATCCGGCTGAAGTCGAGTCGTACCGTTACCGCGTTGTATGAACTGGTCACGACCGATGCGCCGAAAGTTGATGTCGCAACGCCGCCGGGGTTGAAGTATCAGCAAGCTGAGCCGGTTGTAGCGGTAGCTGATAATCAGGAATTTCCGACGCCGCCGAATCGGGCGAGCTGTTGACGCTGGCTCTGCGTTACAAGCAGCCGGATGAAAATGAGAGCGAACGGATTGAGTTTACGCTGGACAACGGGACGAGCAGTTTCTCGACGGCGTCAGGAGATTTCCAGTTTGCCGCCAGCGTCGCCGCGTTCGGCATGTTGCTTCGCGGATCGGAGTACAGCGGAAACGCGGACCCCATGTGGGTTCTGGAAACGGCTGTGGGTAATCCCGGCGATGACACGTCCGGCTATCGCCGCGAGTTTCTTGATCTCGTTCGGCGATACGGAGCGATACGGTAGAGTAGAAAGAGCAATCATACGGTAGAGTAGAAAGAGCAATCACCAGCTGTTGTCCGCCGTAGACCGGACCCACGCAAAAGGAAGTTTGACCACGAATGAACACAAATACACACGAATCTCATCACGTCAAAATATCCGTGTTCATTCGTGGTTCTTATTTTCGTTCTGAATCGTGATCTTATTCTCAATCCTAATCTCATTCAGGCGAGGCCGTGCTTGTGCAGATCGTCAGCGTGCATGTGTCTTCTCCAACAGCCAGCTACACTGCTTGATTGTGTCTCCGTAATCGAGGAAACTTGGGCCACGCAATAAATGCGTGACCTTTCCTCGTGCGGAGTTCCGTAATGCCGAAGTGGTGCGACTCGAAAATTGTCAGCAAACGAATCTGGACTGACGGACTGTTTACTATCGGAATCGAAGGAGGGGGCGTTCAGGAATACAAAACGGGCCAGTTTCTGCATCTGGCGGTTGAAGATACCGAGTCCTCCAACATCGACACAGAGAACGACGAAACAGATAAGGCAGTCTCTCAGCCGAAAATTATCAACCGGCCGTACTCTGTTGCTTCCCCGCACGGCGATGTACTCGAGTTCTTTATCGTGCTTGTTCCCGAAGGCGAATTGACTCCGCGGTTGTGGAAACTGGACGTCGGCGATTCATTGAAAGTTTCCGAACGGGCTGCAGGTAGCTTCACACTCGCTAAATCGCCCGACGCGGAATGTCTCTGGCTGGTATCAACCGGAACTGGACTGGCACCTTACATTGCCATGCTTCGAACCGGAGAACCGTGGGAACGATACAAGAAGATTGTCGTCGTTCATGGTGTCCGGTATGAGGCCGATCTTGGATACACCGATGAGCTAAAGGAGATCGGGGAGAGCAGGGCAGGGCAGTTCACCATGGTCCAGTCGCTGACTCGCGAGGAATCCGAAAACGCAATGTACGGGAGAATTCCTGCGCTGCTGGAGGACGGATCGCTTGAGCGGGCGGCGGACTTTGAGATGACGGCGGATAACTCAACCGTCATGTTGTGCGGCAACCCCGCGATGCTGGACGACATGGAATCGAAACTCGGAACGCGCGGCATGAAAAAACACCGCAGCAAATCTCCCGGGCAAATTGTGTTGGAGAGGTATTGGTAGATAGCTGGCGTTGCAGCCTCAATAAACCACGAAAAACAGCCGTTTTTTGCCTGCAAAACTATTGTCTGAGCTTATCTAAGGCAAATTTGTAGTTTTTGACCGTTTGCGCCGTTGTCTGTCGGGGCCGAGTTGTTATTATACGGGCCGTGGTGCGCCGCTGAGTTATTTGGATTTTGGGTTGGTACCACATTTTTTCTTTTGAGGATTTTGAGTAATGGCTGAAGGTACAATCAAGCGATTGACTGACAAGGGTTTCGGGTTTATTGACACCGGAACAAATCAAGACATGTTCTTCCACTCGTCAAACGTCGAGACCGTAACATTCGACGAATTGCGTGAAGGACAACGCGTCACTTACGTTGAAGGCAGCGGTCCTAAGGGCCCGCGTGCTGAACAGGTCACACCTGTCTAAGAGCCTTCCAACGAAGCGCCCTTGATCGCATCGCGATTGCAGCGAAAACAAGAAAGCCGGTGGGCGTCGCTCGCCGGCTTTTTTCGTGCGCCACATCCAGATTCGTCAGAGGTCAGTCAGGAATCCTGCCTGGAAGGCGTAGCACCGTGGCGAGTCTAGAGATTTCTTACGCAGAGACGCGATGGCGCAGAGACGCGATGGCGCAGAGACGCAAGGTAGCTCCAAAGAAGCGATTGCAAAACTCTATGGCTTTCGCTGGAATGTTGAACTGGACATCCGAAGCATCAAAAGCAATCTGAATCTGGAGTATGTCCGCTGCAAGTCGCCGGAAATGGTCCGCCGTGAATTGTGGACGACAATTCTCGGTTACAATCTGATTCGCAGCACCGCGGCTGCTGCGGCCATGTTGCACGGCGTGAAACCAGGGCAGATCAGTTTTACTTCGACGGTGCAGTTTGTGCTGCAGGAGTGGAAGCTGTTGGCAAAAGGCAGTCTGCCAGCTGCAACACTCACCGCGTTCATGGAAAGAATGCTACAGGGCATTGCCGGCTGCCGTGTCGCTGATCGGCCCGGACGAATCGAACCGAGAGTTGTCAAGCGAAGACCAAAATCATACAATGGGAAAGCCAAACAACGAACTCAACCGCAACTGCTTTGGGCTTTGTGCATCCGGCCGTCGGGATGAGATCCGGGTAGATCCTCGGCGTACCACTTTGCCAAAACGGACTCCCATTGCTCACGCGTCTTGACTTTGACCCATGCGCTGCGGACTTCATCGTGCGCTGGATGGAGAATCGAATATTTGATGCCGAACTTTCGCATGATCTGCCCGACCCGTTCGCCATAAAGTGATTCGGCAAGGTCGAAATGTTGCCGGATAATTTCCCGTTGCTCGAACAATGACGGTGGATCGGGCAGCGGATGCCCGGCTGCGACAGCTCGTGTCTGAGCAAAAATCCACGGATTCCCGATCGCTCCCCGGGCCACAGTCACGCCGTCGACACCCGTCTCCGCGATCATATTCAAACAATCGGCAGGCGTGAAAAGATCACCGCTGCCAAGCACGATCCGGTCGCCTGCGTGACGCTTCAGCTCTGTTAGAAACGCCCATTTGCTGGGACCGACATAGCGCTGTTCGACGGTCCGACCATGAACGGTGACGGCTGCAATACCGGCAGCGAAAGCGGCGTCGAGAATGGTGAAAAAGTTGTCTCTGCTTTCGTTAGTATCATCGATACCGCGCCGCATTTTCAAGGTAACCGGAATCTCATCGGGAACGGATTCGCGCGTCCGGCGAATGATCTCGATAGCAACCGGCGGCTGACTGAGATGAAATCCTCCCCGGCAACGACCCAGCACTTTCTTGACGGGACAACCAAAATTGATGTCGATGATATCGAACCCTGCTTCAACCAGCTTCAGCGCCCCAGCCGCGAACTGTTCGGGTTCCGATCCCATCAGCTGGCCGCCGACCGGGTGCCCGGATGGATCAATGTGCAAAAAATGGCTGGTTCGTTTTCGCGGCTTGAGATCAACAAGAAATTTATCGAGCATCACTTCGCAAACTGTGTAGGGCGCACCCAGCCGTCGCGCGATCACCCGCATCGGACAATCGCTGTACCCTGACAGCGCAGCCTGAACAACTGGAAAACCGATGTCGATGTTTCCGATCCTCAGCGGTTTTAGCTCGACCGCTCTGTCGGCAATGGTTGATGGTTCAGATTGCATGGGCTTTGGAATACTCGTCGTTGCACAACGCAAATGGACTCGCCACGAAGTCGATCGCTGACCGTTATCGTTGTGGATTCAATCGTTCATATTTTGTACGATAGCTTTCAGTTCCAACATAGGACTTTCAACTCTATTGCAGGACAGGAACACGGGGCACGAATCGATATTCGGGCTTTGACACGCAAATTCGTCCTGGCTGTCCCAAAAAAGCAAACCATGGAATTTCTGTTTGATGTATTGATTGAATTCTGGCCGTTCTGGGTCATGCTGGCGATGATCGTCGCTGTTATCCTGCTGCTGCGGATGTACTCGGCAGGTAGGAACCGGATGCCCTACGTTGTGCGCCCGCGCCTGGTGACCAACCCGGAACTTCGATTTTATCGTTCGCTAAAAAAGGCGGCGATGGATGACTGGGAAGTGTTTGCGATGGTCCGGATTGCCGATATTCTTCGAGTAAAGCCGGAAGCGAAAAACAAACGTGGCTGGGTAAACAAGATCCTTGCCAAACACATTGACTTCGTCCTCTGCGATCCGGCGTCGCTGAAAATCGTGATGGCGATCGAGCTTGATGACAAAACGCACGAACGCCCGGACAGGATTGAACGGGATCTGTTCGTCAACGAGGCGTTCGCATCCGCTGAAGTTCCATTGCTTCGTGTTCCGGTCAAGGAAAAATATCTCAGCCGTGAACTCCGGGAAACTATCGAAGCACTGTTGTAGGCAGGCCTGGAAGAATTGCCTTCCTCTAAGATCCTATGTGCCGCTCAGAACCGGCAAGTCCCAACTCACTGAATCCAGCAACTTGAGCGACTGTTGACCGGCAAAAAAAGATTTCAGGATGAAAGCGGTGATCGACACGGAGTGATCGGCGTGCTTGTTGTCGAAAACAAGTTTCTTGTTATCAAGCGTTCGTCGCGCGTTCGTTCACCGGGTATGGCATGCTTTCCGGGCGGAGGCATCGAGGAAGGCGAAACTCAGGAACAGGCACTGGTCAGGGAGATGCGTGAAGAGCTGTCGATTGATATCCAGCCGGTTCGAAAAGTCTGGGAAAGCCGTTTGCGCGCCGGATGGCGATTGCATTGGTGGGCGATGACGATGACAAACCCGGAACAGGAAATTCAACCGGACCCGTACGAAGTTGAAGACTTTGAATGGCTGCCTGCTGAAAAAGTACGAGTCATGTCGACGCTGCTCTCAAGCAACAGTGATTTCTTCGACGCGCTGGCGGCAGGTGAGATTAAGCTTTAGCTGAGTCAACTCGCAATCATCCGGACATCTACACGCTCGCCGTCCTTCCCCTACACATTGCTCCGCCAGGCATTGTCCGTCACTGTATGCCGGTTTATCCCGATCTGCTTGCGCTTTTGTATTTTTTACACACTGCGCTACCGTTTCCGGTCGGCACAATCGTTTGCCAGTTTTTCCAACTCCGATGCAATTTAACGCTCACCGCTAGCCGGTAATAAATCTCACTGGATTTCATCCCGATCAACCTTGCTGCGATTCCCGGACTCAACTACATGTACTGCCGAACTTGAAACAACCAATTGATCGCGTGTTTTTGTTGAAGAGCATGTAGCGGCAAGTGGAACGATACTTTACGAGTTCAGCCGGCAGTATTGGATTCGCGGGACTCTAATGCTAACCCTCCCTCCTGGGTACGAGCTATTTTGCTTATCGAAACAATGGTTTCTGGGTCGACCGTTTCGATAAGTGCTCACGGCTGAGCTTCGACCGGGTTGCTGGACGGATTTCCGTTCGGCACCCGGGGATACATCGGAAAGGCGTTGGCAATATATTATTGCCAACGCCTTTTTTTCGGAAGGAACTTCTTAAACAAATCAATACCGGATCACAAGTCGGATACTTCGATAAGAAATGTTGGAGTGGAATATCCCACGATGTCGGTGCGGACTTTTCGTCCGGACGAATCTGACGCCAGGCAGGAACAACCCTCAGGTCGGTTTGCCGATGCATCGCTCAAGACCGCCCGGCACGAATAAATCTCAGCATGGCGGTTTGCTCGCAGGCCTTTTTTGAAGCGAATCTGAATAACGATCCTGTGCGATGACAAAGTCGCGAAAAAACTCGATAAAAATCGACTTGAAAATCCCGCTGTGACCATCAACCACGGTCTCTTTAGCACGTACGGTCATAAATGCATGGTTGACCGGTGGGGGCGGATTGCGAATGACATCCAATACCCAGTCTCGGTTTGGAGGCAGGAAATCCGACCAACTCGTTGCGCGCACTTTCGGAGCGCTGGCTTCCCAGGACTGAATCGCCGTTTCTTCCCCACCGATTTCGGAATATTTTTTGTCGGCCGTTTGCGGTTTTAGTTCGTGCGTGATAAACGGTTGATAGTTTGCAGCAGTTGTCGTCATTAGTTCCAGTTCCGAATGCTGTCGCCTTTGAAAATAGCGGCCTAAAGTCTGCCCAATCCAGAACGGCTTTTTCGTTGCCTTGTCATTTTCCGCGCCGACGGTCATCAACACAACATGTTGCGTCGGATCGTAGCGCAGGATTGTTTCGCTCAATTGATTGAATGGTGCATAAAGCAGTGCTTCGAAAGCCGGGTTTACCAGCACGATCAGGTCTCCAAATCCCTCGATCTTGGCGACATGTTTCGCACTGTCAAGTTGCGCAGTCTGGTCTTCTTCAATTGCTTTTGTCCGGATAAAGGGTGCCGTCGCCGAGAATACAGCTGCACCGCCAAAACTATGCCCAATGATGATTTGACGGGATCGTGGTCCGTCGTGCCGCGGATGAAACCGAATTTGTTCAATTCGTGTAAGGGCATCAAGAAGATCGCCATTTCCAATTTTGTGGGCCGTTTGTTTTCGGTTCCAGTAAGTCAGCTGAGAAAAAACAGGAATACGTTGCGATTGGCCTCGCCAGCTCAAATAGACTCCGACCACGCGTCGGCGCTTTCGTCGTTTCGTCTCGGGAAGTTCCTGCCCGGCGGATTCACTATTTTCCTGTTGATATTGCAGAGTTCGGCTGCGGTTTTCATCTTCACAAATAGTTTTCTCGGTCGCATAAAGACTGCTCAGTAGAGCGCGAAATGACTGCAAGTTTCCGTTGTTGTAGAGACCATTGTTTTGCCATCCATGGACAAAACAGACAATCAGGACGCCGGATTCTTCTTCATCGGGGTCCAGAGGCGGATTGAGCACTTGTGCCGTCGTGGCAAACTGTTTTCGATCCCAATATTGCCCCTGATCATCAAATTCGATGTGGCAAATGGAAAACTCAGTGAATTTTTCGACAACAAAATTCTTTTGACTTTCTGAATAGAGTTCTAGCTCCACTTGGGTTTTTCGAAGTGCCTCGTATGACTCCGGGGTCGCCTGGATCGAATCGTGATCCTTACGATGCTGCACATGTTGCCTGTATCCAAGACAACTACCGACGACATTAAGCGTGAATTCGAACATTTCTGTCCCTTTCGACCGCATGTACCTGTGGCCTGATGAAACTAGCTGGTTTGTCAGAAATTGAGAAATGGCAAAGTGAGAAAGGTCAACTTGCTATAAGTAATCTGCGCGCTTGCCTAATGACAATCACTCGCCTGCCGAAACCAAGGTTTGTTTTTTGCTGAGAGTTTTCAAACAGCGTGAAGCAAAAGGTTCCGGTTGGAAAGAAGCGCCAGAGCGAAAACCATCCGTCGCTGCTGCCAACCAGAGTGAATAACCAGAGTGAATAAGCCGTTTAGAACGTCGGTTCGCGATTAGATCAACGCGTCCGCTCAATGTCAAATTTGTTTCACATGTGGGGATCAATTGATTGCGTTTGACTGGCTAGATTGGATTTTGGGGAAGTATATTGCGGTCAAATAGACGATCGATTCGCAAATGGACGGCTTGGGAAATTGTCGAAGATTGAATCAATACTGCTACAACTCGACACCTTCCATCCGCAACAATTTTTCTTTAGTTACAATGCCGTCGACTGCGGAGTAGCCACCCGGAGATCCTCCCGAGCCGATGACTCGATGGCATGGAACGACCAGCGGTACACGATTGCTGCTCATCACCGAACCGACGGCACGGGCAGCTCCGGGAGCACCCGCCAGCCGGGCAAGTTCTCCGTAGGCACGAGTCTCGCCGAAAGCAATCTTTCTGCATTCTCGCGTGACCGATTTTTGAAACGGAGTCATCTGCGACGTGTCGATTACAACGTCTTGGAGGTTGACATTCTTTCCTCTGCACAGTTGCACAAGTTTTCTTAGAACGACTCGCTCGGATGGAGTCGGTTTGTCTTCGGGAGTCAATCCGCTGTCCATCGCCCGGACCGCATCACGAACGGTCTTGAATCCAAACTGCAGTTTCGCAATGGCTGGTCCCCGGAATACGACGCTGATCCACCCAAGATCCGTCTTTTCAACCAGCAATCTTGATACCGCGTTTTTTCCAACGCCCTTGTTTTTGCGTTCGCGCGTCCCCGTATTCACTGGCTGCCATTCCTCATAGTTTATGCCTCCCTAGAAGAATCTGTGGGTGAACAATTCAGGCCGGAGGTTTTTTAAGGCACGGGAGGATAAAAGTATTTTGAAGAAGTCGAAGCCATGCAATCGCATGACTTCGACCGTCGTGGAATACTTCCACCCTCACTTGCTGATCCCTTGTTGGGTTGCTCCTCAGCAGAGCCCAACTCCGTTTCAACAAGCTCCGTTTCAACAAGCGAGATTAGTATAAACGGTTTTTCAACCGATGAGGGCTAATGCATCTTGAACGTCAATCGGTTAGGAATGGTTTACCACAACTATCCCCTGACCGGAGCCATTCAAGATGCACTTCAAGACTATCTTCAATCGGGTGAAGTCGCGGGCTGTTTTGCGGTGAGCTGGGATCACGTTTACAATTCGGTAAAACACGCGGTTTCGCGGGGCCTGCAGCGGCGGGACTTAAGCAGCATTGAATCCATTGGTGTCGATGAAGTGCAATGGAAGAAGGGCCACAAGTATCAAACGCTGGTTTATCAAATTGATGAAGGCCGCAAACGCTTGTTGTGGATTGGACCCGACCGCACGGCCAAAACGCTGTTGCGATTTTTTCGTTTCCCGGGCAAGGAGCGTTGTTTGTTGGTGCAGTTTGTGTGCAGCGACATGTGGCAAGCGTACTTGAAAGTGATTGCCAAGAAGGTTCCTCAGGCGATTCATGTCCTGGATCGCTTTCATGTGATGCAGAAAATGAGCCGGGCGATCGACAAGGTGCGGGCCGGCGAAGTCAAGCGGCTCAAGGCCGACGGCTACGAACCGGCGCTCAAAGGCTGCCGGTGGTTGCTACTGAAACGACCCGCCAATATGAGCGAGAAACAAACGGTGAGGCTGAAGGAGTTGCTGCAATACAATTTGCAAAGCGTCCGCAGCCATTTGATGAAAGAAGACTTTCAACAATTTTGGAAGTACACGTATCCTGCCTGGGCGGGAAAGTTTTTGGATGCTTGGTGTACCCGCGCGATGCGAAGCAAGATCGAACCGATGAAAGCGATGGCCAAGACGCTCCGCAGCAAACGGGAGCTATTGCTCAACTGGTTTCGCGCTGGCGGGAGTCTTTCGTCGGGAGTCGTCGAGGGATTCAACAACAAATTAAAACTGATCACCAGAAAATCCTACGGATTTCGCACCCAAGAAGCTTACGAAACCGCGCTATATCACAACCTGGGGAATCTGCCTGAACCGGAATTCACCCACAGATTCTTCTAGGGAGGCTTTATTAGAACGAGAAAAATGAACCATTACAACGACCTCTCCGACGAATACTACGTAAACGTAAATCTCGGTACAGCCCTTGATTTGCCTTCTAATCGCGACACGTTGCTGCATCATTTTGAACAACTGCGAAAACGCTTTCCTTCGATGAGCAATTTCTACAATCGCGAGAGCGGCGAATCTGCAGCGGTTACGTTAATCCACCTGACATTGAAACAGCGATGGAACAACACCGCGTGGTGCTCGATGCGCTTTCGTATTCGTTGTCAGTGACTGAGCTGGACTGCGAATCACTAAACTACTTGCTCGGATTCGACTTCAACTATCGCGGCAACCAACATGAGTTGCTGTCTCATGCGCTTGGGATCCAGCCGGCTTTCGAGCCGATATCAAGAATGCCAGGCGCTAAAATCGTTGCCAATGAACCGTCGATCCAATTGGCCCTCGACGAGGATTGCCGTGTGCAATGCCGGCTGAATGTCGAATCACGAACGTCGGCATAGACGGTTTAGCGAACAACAATACGTTGTCAATCTGGCGGACGTTGGCAGCCCGGACAACATCACGAACATCTTTATTCAGGACAACCAGGGCGACCTGGCTGGCGTTTGTGAGGCAGGATAATTGAGTGACACGACCACCAACGGCACCGTGAACTCTTGAATTGGCTTCAGTCAAAAACACTTCGTAATCATGCATACAGTTCTGAACCGGTACCTTCGACGGTAGTTTCCAGTACGCATTGTCCCAGTTTCATGGAATTCGTTCGGCGCTGGTTGAACAACAAACTGATGAACCGAACATGTTGCCTGAGATTCGCTCGGAGATTCGGTGCACGATCGCTCTGGCGGCTTCAAAACAGAGAGGATTTCCAGTAAACTCAACGCTGTGTTGAGCGAGACAACTCAGCGAGTCGAATGACCAGATTATTAACAGAGACGATCCGTGATATGACTGCTGTGAACATTAAGACTGCGAACAACGCGAATGTTGAAACCACCGGTCGAGGTACATTTAGAGAATCGCGAAACGCTTTTTTTGCAATGAAATCCGGCCACTGGTTCGGCCTTGTATTCGGGTTGTTGATTTCTGTGCAATGGGTCGCCGGGTGCGACCGGGGTCCGTCGACTGCGGAATCCGGTTCGGACGGGAACGCTGAAGTGACTCAAGCGGGGTCGGCAGACTCGGGAACGACACGGGCAGTTGAGCAGAACGCCGGCCTGGGCGAAACGACAACCGTTGGCGGTGCATCAGACCAATCTGTAACAAATGCTAGCGCGGATTCCGTTACGCCGCCAGAAGTTTCCCCGTCAACAAAAACTGACAATCCCCGCACAACGTCGCCGGCTTCTTTCACCGCAAGGGCCCTTGCGTGGAACGTCGAATCGGAGGGAGCCGACGGCGGCGTGATTGCGTCGGAGTTGCAGGCATTTTCCGGATACGACCTGTTTGCCTTCACCGAAGTCCTTGCCGAAGACACCGATCGTTTCGAGGCGGCGTGCGGTGATAACTTCGACTCCGTCGTTTCACGAAGCGGCAATAACGACCGGATGCAAATTGTCTACAACACGAAGCGGTTTGAACTGGTTGGTTCCACCGAGCTGGACGATATCAACTTCAAATATCGTTACCGTTCGCCGATGGTCGTGATGTTGAAAGAAATCGAATCGGAAAAGCCGTTTATTGTGATGGTGAATCATCTGGCTCGTGGTAAGGAGGAGGTCCGGCAGACCCAGGCGCAGGAGCTTGTAAACTGGGCGCGCGAACAGAGTCTGCCCGTATTGGCGCTGGGAGACTACAACTTCGACTACATATTCAGTGAGGAACGGGGCAATGAGGCTTTCTCAATTTTCACGCGGGACGGAATTTTCAAATGGATCAAGCCTGTCGAGCTGATTGATACAAACTGGTACGACCCGGAACCGGACGGCATCGACAACTACCCCGGCTCGATGCTCGATTTTGCATTCGTTGCTCAATCGGCGATGGAGTGGGAATGCGAATGCCGGGTAATCGTCCGCGAAGGGGATTTTCCTGACGACGAAATGACCAGCGATCATCGACCGTTCGAAGTTACGTTTACGACCAACTAGCGGATTTCCAAAACGGCAAGGGCAGCAACCCCCATTTCCAGTTTGACAAACCACTGGCTCACACAATGCATGGTGAAGCCGCCGATTCAGTTTAGGAAACGACATGAGCCACGCTGACTTTCCTCAACTCCAGCCGTTGGACGAACATAATCGAAGGCTCGCTGACAACGTTCATCCTGCTGAGTGGAAAAACCCGGAGCCAACGCAGCCCTATCATCTGGTCGTGATCGGAGCAGGGACTGCCGGGCTGGTAACGGCTGCCGGCGCAGCAGGGCTCGGCGCGCGAGTCGCGCTCATCGAACGCGAGTTGATGGGCGGTGACTGCCTGAACGTCGGTTGTGTTCCATCGAAGGGCCTGATCGGACCCGCACGTGTCGCCGCTACTGTCCACGAAGCACGCGCCTTTGGCGTCAACGTGCCCGGCGATACAAGTGTCGAATTTGGCGACGTCATGGAACGAATGCGTGCCAAGCGGGCTGCGATCAGTCCCGCCGACTCAGCAGAGAGGTTCCGCGATCTCGGCGTCGATGTATTTTTCGGAAAAGGAAGCTTCGTCGATAACGATACAATCTCAGTTTCGCGCGACGATGGTTCTTCAGCCAGCCTGAAATTTAAAAACGCTGTGATTGCGACCGGCGCACGTGCGTCAGCGCCGCCAATATCCGGACTTGACGCGATTGATTTCCTGACCAACGAGACGCTGTTTTCGTTGACCGCGCTTCCCTCGCGTTTCGGGATCATTGGTAGTGGTCCGATCGGAAGTGAGATGGCTCAGACGTTCGCCCGTTTCGGAAGTGAAGTTTTCCTCTTTGAAAAGGAAGAGCGAATTCTCGGCAGGGAGGACACGGAAGCTGCCGCGATCGTGCAAGCACGGTTTGTAAAGGATGGAGTCAACCTTGTCCTGAACGCGGACGAGATGAAACTCTCGAAAACTGCAGACAATCAAATTAGAATTCAGGTCACTCAAAAAGGAACGACCAGCGAGACGATTGTGGACCAGTTACTGGTCGCGGTCGGTCGTGCTCCGAACACCGACGGCTTGCAACTGGAAAATGTCGGTGTCAAATTTGACAGGAAAGGCGTTGCGGTCAACGATAACCTTCGGACAACCAACCCGCGAATTTTTGCGGCCGGCGACATCTGTTCGAAATATCAGTTCACACATGCCGCCGATTTTCAAGCGAGAATCGTAATCCAAAATGCACTGTTTGCGGTCGGCCCATTCGGAAGAAAGAAAGCGAGTAAGCTGGTTATTCCCTGGGCAACCTATACGTCACCCGAAGTTGCCCATGTCGGAATGTATCCGCGTGACGCGAAAGCGGCGGGCATCGAAATCGATACGTACACTCAGCAAATGGAACATATCGATCGGGCGATTCTTGAGGGAAGCGACGAAGGTTTCATCAAAGTCCATACGAAAAAAGGGACCGGCCGGATTGTGGGTGCGACGATCGTCGCGGAAAACGCAGGAGACTTGATCGGAGAGATTTCTGTCGCAATGACGAACGGCTTGAGCCTTTCTCAAATCGGCGCGTCGATCCATCCGTATCCGACACAGGCGGAAGCAATCCGAAAACTGGGCGACCAGTTCAACAAGACGAAGCTAACTGCCTTCAGCAAAACGATGCTCGGCTTCCTGCGTCGGCTGAATGTCGGAACCTGATCGTGGACATACGGATTGGCGCTACTTCGTGAACTGTCCCGTCACGAAAGATCCAGCCACGATTCGAATCCGCTGGCGATTTGTGTGACTGAATGGCTGCCTTGCCCGACGCCGCCGAACTTGTTGAATTGGCTGGAGTTCAAGTTGGCTGGAGATCAAGCTGAGATGCGAGTCACGGTACCGGCTTTATTTGGCCGAAGACCGGAACGCTTAAGGTGTTTGGCAGGCGAACAATTTGAAACTGGCTGATTTGTCAACGAACAAAGGTGCTACCGTATAAAGTGGATAAACCTGGTCGCCTCGGTACTGCTTGCCATTCCATTGATCGTATTCGGTGGAAATTATTTTCTTGACTTCTTTGAGCTACCGAAGGGAGACGGCATGCAAGGCGATCAGCTCTTGCAGTTGATGTATCAGGGCGGTTTAATGGCCCGGGTGGCGGCAAGCCATGTAATCATCTGAGCCATGCTGTTGATTCCGGGTTCCCGGTTTTGTGCAGGCATTGTCCAATTGCCTTTGACGATTGGCATCGTCGGATTTCATGCGTCGATGCTGCCGTCCGGACTGCCTATCGCAATGGTTTTGTTGATCCTTAATATCGCTGTTATTTCAGAATCTCGCTTGCGCGAATTGTTTCGAGCAAGAGCAGTGGCGGGAGTTAAGAGCCGTTAACTTTCTACACGCTGTAGGTTACTTTGTGCGTATCGCATCTTTGAAGCCTGCATGTTTCTCTTCGACGCTCTACGTTTCCCGGGCATCGAGTTGCACCTGTTTTTAATCAGTGTCTATCGGCAAATAGCATTCGGCAGAAAGTCCTCCCGATGCAGACTACTCTGACGAGTCGCGAAATCGAAAAAAGGTTCGCGCAAATCGCGGGATACGCTTCAGCTTGTCGCGTGCTGCCTTCGACTGCTGACACGCTGGAAGCGTATGCCACGCGACAATCCCACGAAGCTCAATCCGACTGCAACCGGTACAGCAATATCTTCAGGCAGATCGTCATCGCGTCAGCATGCGTGTAGCCCTCGCACTGCGACACTGCCGAGTTTTCCAGCGCACAACTCAAGTCGTAGGGCGAGAAAATTACGACCCAGCGGCCATCAATTTTGATTCCCTCCAGTCGCGGTCGCGTCAGTACGTCGCGGAATCCCCCTTGAACTCCCGCGTCCGGCACGCGCAGCGTCACCTGCTCCAGCGGAAATCCGAATTCGGGCTGCGTCCACAGCGGATCGTCGCCCGGAATTTCCTCCAGCGGCTGATCGGGGAAAATTCTCTGCATTTCGCGGCGGAAGCTGCCGGTGAATCTGTCCGATGTGCAAATTGAATCGACGAACAGCAAACCGAAACCGCTCGAAAGGTACTCCCGCAACGCATCCTGTTCTTCAGCCTTAAACTGGAACCGGTCGCGTCCATGCATGAAAATCAACGGTTCGACCAGTTCTTCGGCGGTCGGGTTGATCATCTTTTTGTCCATCTTGATCAACAGCTGTGCATCAACAGCTGCCTGACGTTTGACTTTGCGCCAGGCATTGGGCGCTTCGTCGGCACCGCCGCTGTGTTGAAGTTTGGGCAGCACGATGACCCGCTCGCCAACGCCGCGGGCCTCTACGGCTTCATCCACTTGAGGCGTGTCCAGTTTGTCCCTCACCTGCCGGCCGGTTGCATAGGAGACCACATTTATTCCCAGCTGCGACGTGTATTCGACTTCCTGTTTCGTTGCCTGGTTACACAATTTCAACAGACTCGGCCGGTCGACCCGCCACAAACATGCCAGATTGCGGGGACAGTAGACCACACTTGTCCGGCAACAGGCCTGCAGTCCGAGCAACGGCCGGGTTTTTGACGGAGTCAGATTAAAATGTGCGTTCCAGATCGGATGATCGACCGCCAGCGGATCAAGCGGACTGTCCGGAAACAGCTCATCCATCAGCGTCTGGAATTGCGCATCGAATTCACCAACGTCGCCGCAACCATCACCCTGGCAGGCTTCGGCAAAAATGAATCCGCCGTTTTCAACATACTCCTTGAGTGCATCTTTTTGTTTTTGGTCCAGTTTCAGCATGCGCTGCCCTGAGATAAACAGCACGGGAGTTTCCAACAGTTCATTCGCCGTCGCTTTGGTGCTGTCGATCGTCTGCCACGCCAGTTTGGCATTCCACTGCTGTTCCAGATTTCTGGTCAGCTGATGAACTCCCTTGGGATGCAGGTCCCAGTCATTGGCGACTCCGTGATGATATTTCCCGATCACAACCGGGCGTTTTCCTTTGGACAAAAACAGCAGCGCGAAACTGGAAGCGATATTCGGTTCGGATTCACCCATCGAGTGCCCTCCCTTCCATGATCCGTTGAGTGCCTGCGAATTGACCAGCTCACTGGCTCCAGCACGGTACCAGTCATGCGGTCCGAAAAACCGCCGCCCCGACAGACGTCCCGCCCGTTCCAGCGCATAAAGATAGTAGAGTTTCGTATCAATGTTTCCACGCTGGCCGCCGGCAGGATTGCCCGCCACACTCAAATTCTTGCCCATCCATTCGTACGCTGCTTCTAACCGGTCGATGTTCCGGTCCTTGCCACAACAATTCAGATTGCCGTTCACGATCATGTTCTGTCCGTCCGCCAGGTTGTCCGAAATAATAATGGTCGATGCGATTCCAGCGCACGTCATACTGCCGGTGACACCCAGGTGCTGTGTGCCCTGAGCAACATAATCAAATCCGCCGTGCTGCTGAACGAAGCATCGTTCCCAGTAGTCCTCGGACCGTTCCCAGTATTCGTCACCAATTTCGATGCCCATCCGGGCTGCATCGTTCATCGCAAGAATCGCGAACTGGGTGTTGGAGGCATCGGCTGCCGTGGATCGTCTTGTTGGGCTTCCGTTCGAGTTGTAGGTCCAGCCGCCGGCGTTTCTTCCCTCGGTTACCTGCCATTGCAAAAGCATGTTGATATCGGAGGCAATGTCCGCTCGATGAACCCGGCCCGCCGGATCCGCACCCGCCAGAACCATAATCCGCAACGACAGTGCGTAGGTCGAAAGTTCGTCTGCGCGAAACGATTTGACATGCCGGATCGCGCGCTCGATCTGAGGGTCGTCCGGTCGCTCTCCCGCTTGAAGCAGCGACAATGTGACCAGTGCGCTCACGCCGCATTTGTATTTGAAGTCCGTCCAGTTACCCCGGTCCGCGCTCTGGTTCCCTTTGAGAAAGCGAACCGCCTTATCGATTGCCGCCCGAACCTCTTCAGCGCTCAGTTCGACGTTCTGAGGCGCTGCTCCCAGACGGCGACGCTGCTGCGCCGAACATTCGCCCGTATCAATCAGACTGAAACCAAGTGCCAACAGGACGGCGACCAGCCATACTCGACGCCTCGACGCGATTGTTCGACGGGGACAATTCGCAGGCTGTTCTGATCGATCCATGTTCCACCGTTCGTTCGTTGGAGTTTGAGTACGTGTTTGACTGTGACAGGCTTTGCTTGATTCCACCACGGCAGTCGTCAATTGATTCTAGCCCGGAAACGTCGATCGGGAAAACATCAAGCACTCTCCGCACCCTCTTCGCGCTTCAAAAAACTTCATGAGCTGGCAAGATCCGATACGCGGAGTTCGTGGAGAAATTGGAGACATCCCGACGTGTGGAACGCAACTCCAGTCACAGGACAGAATTCGCTACGTTGCTGATTCGATCAGAGCGACCTACAATCAAAGGACAGCTTTATTCCGGAATAACTTGGGGGCAGGAACTGGCGTGACGGGAAAACAACGTAGTCTCGGTGATGTGCTGCAGGAGTTCGCTCAGCACCGAAAAGTGATGGAGCAGGAACTTCACAAAGTCATCATCGGCCAGAACGATGTGATCGAGCAGGTTTTCGCCGCAATTTTTACACGTGGACACTGTCTGCTCGAAGGTGTCCCGGGACTCGCGAAAACATTGATGGTCAGCACGATCTCAAAGATCCTCGACGTCAACTTCAAACGAATCCAGTTCACACCCGATCTGATGCCGTCCGACATCACCGGAACCAACGTGATCGAGGAGGATGAAAAAGGCCGCCGCGAATTCCGGTTTGTCGAAGGACCGATCTTCACCAACATTCTGCTTGCGGACGAGATCAACCGGACGCCGCCCAAGACGCAGGCTGCGCTGTTGCAGGCGATGCAGGAACGCGAAGTCACCGTCGGACGCGAAACGTACAGCCTCCAGCCGCCGTTCTTCACGATCGCAACCCAGAACCCGATCGAGCAGGAAGGAACGTACCCGCTTCCCGAAGCCCAGCTGGACCGGTTCATGTTCAACATCAAAGTCGGCTACCCAAGCGCTGAAGAAGAGGAACAGATTCTGACCACGACCAGCAGTGAAAACAAAGAAGAGGTCCGCAAAGTTCTTTCGGCCAGGGCAATCGTCAATCTGCAGAAACTGGTCAACTCGGTTGCGGTCAGCCCGTACATCATCAAATACGTATCGAATCTTGTCCGCGCGACGCGTCCCGCTGACGCGACGGCGCCTGAGTACGTCAAGGAACTGGTCAACTGGGGTGCCGGACCGCGTGCCGGAATGTTTTTGATCTCGGGCGGCAAGGCGATGGCTGCGATGGACGGACGGTTCTCGGTTTCGATTGACGACATTCGCCGCGTCGCTCCCGCCGTGTTGCGCCACCGGATCAGCACAAACTTCCAGGCCCAGGCGGAAGGGATGACTGTTGAGGACATCATCTCAAAACTGCTCGACACAATTCCTCAGCCGGCGGTTGAGAAGTTTGAATGAGCAAGCAGCCGTCCGGCGATAGCTGCGGTTTCTGCGCGCAACCGTGGCGACCACCAAAACGGCTATTGCTTGTCAAAGCCACGCGTCTCATTCTCACGGTGAACGTATTACGAGTCCTTGCTGAATATTCGTCTCCTTAACCAACCACTCGTCCGAGCAATCGTGTCCGTCGAAAAATACCTCAAACCGGAAGTCATCAACCAGATCAAACGGCTTGATCTGCGCGCCCAGTTTGTGGTCAAAGGATTTCTACACGGACTGCACGCAAGTCCCTACCACGGTTTCAGTGTTGAGTTCAGCGAGCATCGGAAGTACACGCCCGGCGACGATATGAAGGATATCGATTGGCAGGTTTACGCTCGCACCGACAAGTACTACGTCAAGAAGTTCGAGTCGGAAACCAACATCACCGGCTACCTGGTGATGGACCTCAGCAAGTCGATGGGCTACACGTACCAGCAGGACCTGACCAAATTCGACTACGGAATTTGCCTCGCCGCAGCGCTTGCATATTTGATGGTCAACCAGCAGGATCCGGTCGGGCTGATCACGTTCAATGAAAAAATCCGCGAGTCGCTGTCGCCGCGCTCGAAGCGAACGCAACTGGGCAACATCCTTTCGCTGTTGTCCCGTATCGGTCCGGACGGCACTACTGATTTTGCGCACGCGATGGGACAGATGTCATCGTTGCTCAAAAACCGCAGCCTGCTAATGATCTTTTCGGACCTGCTAACCGATGAAGAAGAAATGATGAATGCACTGTTCCGGCTGAAGCACGGCGGGCACGATATCATTCTGTTTCATATTCTCGATCATGCTGAAGTCAATTTTCCGTTTAAGGGCGTCTGCAAACTTCGCGACCCTGAAACCGGCGAGGAAATCAAAGTCGACGGGCAGGGATTTCAAAAATCATACGTTGAGGAAGTAAAACAGTTTCGTGAACGATTGACGCAGAAATCACGCCAGAGCGGCATCGACTACGTTCCGCTGGACACAAGCATGCAGTTTGACAAGGCGTTGATGGAGTATCTCCTGTCGCGGCGGGCAAGGTTTTGACTAATGGCACTTACGTTGACATAGTTGCGGCGTACCATGGCGTGCCTGGCGATTTCAAACCTCCCCTCGCATCGGCTCGACCCTCCCGGAGGGAGGGAGGGCCGAGCCGATGCGAGGGGAGGGAAACAAATGTGAAGCAAGGTCCTTGGACGGTTGGGGCGCGCAACAGTTGCTATCGCCAAACGGCAAGTGCTTGCCAGCGCTACGCGTCAACCCATTCAACTAAAGCGTTACCAGTTATGAAACAAATTAACTCCACCTAACAACCGGGAACAAACTCCTGAAATGATCTGGGCCAACGCACTCATACTCGGACTCGGCGGACTGTTACTGACCGTCCCGGTAATCCTGCATTTTATCATGCAGCCGAAACCGAAAGAGCTGCCGTTTCCTGCGCTGCGGTTTGTGAAACAGCTTCAAGCAAAGAACCGGTCCAGCATGCGACTCAGGCACTGGCTGTTGCTGCTGCTTCGCATATTGATGATCGCTCTGGTCGCGCTTGCGATGGCGGGCCCGTCGGTTGCTTCCGCAGAATTCGGCGACTGGTTGACGCTGGGCGGTATCGGTTTTTCCGGCCTGATTGTCGGACTGATGCTGGCCGCAGCCCTTTGGGCGGCGCGGTCACGAAACTGGCTGTTGATTGGAATCCTCGGCGCGATTTTTCTCGGACACCTGGTCTATGGAGGAATTTCCACGTCCGGTTTACTCCGTCCCGACGGTGGTTCGCTGATTGGCGATTCGCAGGCACCGGTTGCCGCTCTGGTTGTGATCGATACGTCGCCTCGAATGATGTACACGTTCGAAAACCAGACTCGTCTGGATGAAGCAAAAAAGATGGCGGGCTGGCTGATTGGACAGTTTCCGGCCGACTCGCAGGTTTGCGTGATGCCGACCGCCGGTGATCGGGCGTTCTTTTCCGTCGATGTCGGCGCCGCGCGAAAACGGGCTGAAACTCTTGAGATCGGTTTCAACTCGGGCACAATTCCCGACGCTCTCGCCAGTGGACTTCGGCTGCTTGAAAAAGCGGCTCAGGAACGCAAGGAGGTCTACGTGATTTCGGACATGACGACCCGCAGCTGGAACACGGAAACCTCAGATGGCATCGGCCTGCTGATGGAACGGAATCCGGGGATCAACATTTTTGTAATCGATGTCGGTGTCGAACAACCGGCAAACTTCTCTCTCGGAACCGCCGGTCTTTCGGGCACGCTGCTGACGCCCGGCAGCAGCCTGGAAATCAATACTACGCTCAGCCGGCTTGGCGGCGCAGGCCAACGGACGGTGCGCTTGAAAATTGAACAGCCGGACAAAACCCGACCTGTGATTAGAGACGGCAGGATTGTCACGCCGGATAAATTCTGGGAGCAGACTCAATCGATCGATGTCCGCGAAAACGACAGTGCTAATGTTAAGTTCTCGTTTAATGAACAACTCCCGGTCGGCTACTATCACGGCACGATCGCGGTTGATGACAAAGATGCGCTGGAACTGGACAATATTCGCAACTTCACCGTCCATGTAACCCGGCCCTGGAAAACGCTGATCGTTTACGGCAGGAACGTTGACGCGGACAGTTTTGTCTCCTTGATAGCGCCGGGGTCATCGATGTTTGACTGCACGATACAGTCGCAACGCGCAATGGATGGCGACTTGAATTCGTACCGGCTGGTCTGCCTGTTAAATCCGCGCCCGATTTCCAATGCGACCTGGGTTGCGCTGGAGAAGTACGTTGCTTCGGGCGGAGGCCTGGCGATTTTTGCGGGCAACAATGCGGCTGCCGGTGCCAATGCGGATTCCGCGTTCGCCACTGACGCAGCAACGAAAGTGATGGGCGGCGCGCTGACCAGCCAATGGAACCGCGATATCGACAACCCGTTTTTGTTCAGCCCGAACTCGATGGCTCACGATCTGTTTGAGCCGTTCCGTGAAAAGGCGACCGCGATCCCCTGGGACGCCAACCCGGTATTCAAATTCTGGGGTTTCAAACTGGATGAACGCGGCAACGAGTTTCCAACGCAGGTCCTGATGAACTACAGCAACGGTCAGCCGGCGCTGATTGAAAGGCAGATCGGTTACGGCCGCACAATTGTGATGACCACACCGCTCCCTGAAACTCGTCGGCCGTCGAACGGACGAAAGCCGTGGAACGATTTTTTCAACCCGGTGCGTCAGGACTGGTGGCCGGTTTGGCTGGTCGTGCATCAGATGGCTCGATATCTGGTTAACAACAATGCCGAAACGCTGAACGTACAAGTCGGTCAGCCGGCAACTCTGAAAAACGATCATGACGAGGATCCGCCTCGTTACAACATGTTTGCGCCTGACACCGGCGAACAGCCGGAGACTGTCAGCGCGACCGACAAACGAATTCGCTATAAATTTACAAACATGCCCGGCCAGTACCGGCTAAAACAGGGTCTGCATGTGCGCGGGTTCAGTGTGAATCTCGAGCCCGTCGATACGCAACTCGATCGGATTATTACCGAACAGCTTGACCAGCTGCTCGGTGCCGACAGGTATCAGGTCGCGCGTGATCAAGACGAAATTCAACGGCAGCAGGGCACCACCAGAAGAGGCCGGGAATTTTATCCGCTGTTGATATTGATGATGGTGGTGATACTTGCCGTTGAGTTTTTGATGTCGAATCGTTTTTATCAATCTGCTTGAGAGTCCAATAGACTTTTCACCCTGAACCCTGATCCCGTTTCTTCCTGAACCCTTCTTCTTATGGACTCCTGGATTCTCCAACCTGTTATCAGCCCGATTGCAATTGCGATCCTGATCGGCATTGCGCTGTTGATGTTGCTGGTGGGTCCGTCGTTCGGAAACCTTTCGCGGTGGAAACGCATTCAATTGGCCTGCCTTCGACTGGCGACCATCGGGCTGGCGCTGACGGCGCTGCTCCGGCCGGGTTGCGTGCAGAAAATTGAAAAGAACCAATCGGCTGTGATGCTGGTTCTGATCGACAAATCACGTTCGATGGAGTTGCCTCATCTACGTGATGATTCGACTCGCTGGGGAGCGATGGTCGATACGTTGAAAGAAAATGCGGGCCGATTCGAGCAGTTACGTGAAAAAAAGATCGAAGTCCGGTTCTTTTCTTTCGACAACCTGGTCAAACCACTTGAGGAAGTTGACGGACAGATCGTTTTGCCGGCAACGCCCGATGGTTCGGAAACCGATATCGGATCGGCGACCTATGCGACATCCCGGGATGTGCTCGACCAGCGTGTCGTGGCAATGATTCTCAACAGCGACGGGGTCCAGAACGCGCTCAACCCGGATATCGAACTCAGCCGCGCGGCGGATACGCTCAGTGACATGGAGGTTCCGCTCTACGCGGTCTGTTACGGTTTGCCAAAGGGCGCAGGCCAGTTGAAGGACGTCGCCGTCAAGAACTTTCCTGAACAGCTCTCGGTCAATTTGAAAAACCGTCTGGAAGCCCGGGCAACCGTCGTTTCGCGCGGCTATACCAACCAGGACATCACCGTCCAGCTGGTTCTGGAAAACAAAGAGGGCATGGAGCAGATTGTCGGTTCGAAACGGATTCGACCGACTCAAGCCGTCGACGAACAGCAGGTCTCGATCGACTACGTGCCGACCGAATCGGGTGAGTTCCGTTTGATCATGCGAGTTCTTGAGCAGCCGGGCGAAGTAGCAATTCGTAACAACGAACTGCCCGCATTCCTTTCTGTCAGCGACCGGGGCATGCGGGTTCTGTTTCTGGCGGGCCGGTTGAACTGGGAGCAGAACGCGTTGAAACGTACGATTCCGTCGGCGTCGGATGGAATCAATCTCGAGTTCTATCAGATTCAACCTTTCGATCCGTTGAAGCCGGGGCTGATGAACCCCGACCCGGCCCGAGCTGCGACGCTCACGAAACTGTTCAATGACACGACCTATGATGTTTTTATTCTGGGCGATGTAGATTCGCGAGCACTGTACGCCCCCGGGATGCGGAATTCCCCGCTGGAAGCACTTACCCGCGCCGTCGAAAACGGAAAGGGGCTTTTGACTCTAGGCGGATTCAACAGCTTCGGCCCGGGCGGCTACGGGCAAACGCCGCTGGCCGCTGTGCTGCCGGTGAAACTCGATCCGCGTGAAATGCAAACGGGGCCGGACATCAGACTGGACCTTCACATCACTCGTGACGTCGGACTCAAGGCGTCGACGAATCACTATCTAACCAGACTAGCGGGAAATGAGGATGCGATCAGCGGTTGGCGCGAGATGCCAAAACTGACAGGAGCCAATCGCCTGATCCCAAAGGACAGAGCGGAAATATTGCTGGAGACGGACGATTCTGCGGCGAATCCGATTCTGATCGCGGGGGACCCGGGCGGTCGCGTCCTGGCGTTTGCCGGGGATTCGACACACAAGTGGATTCCGCGCGGCAAACGGGAACAATTCGATCAGTTCTGGCGGCAGATTATTTTGTGGCTGGCTCGTTGGGATGATCGTGACGACGAAATTATCTCGATCGAAATGCCGCAGCGAAGATTTGAGCCCCGAGGGCTCGTCAAGTTTAATATCTCTGCGAAGTCAATGGACGGGGGCGGAGCGGATCCGGTTCAGTATCAGGGAACCCTGGTCAAACCGAATGGACTGACGTCTCCAGTCACGTTAACCCAGTCGGGTTCAATCGGCAGCGGACAACTGGAACGCGAGACAATCGCGAGTTCGGGTGTTTATAAATTGCAAGTGACCGGAACACGTGGCGGTCAGGAAATCGGCACCAGCGAGCGTGAGTTCATCGTGATCGATCGGGATAGAGAAAAATCCAATCCTGCTGCTGACCCGGAACAGATGATGCGACTGGCGAGCGAAACAGCCGAATTCGGCGGGCGGGCGCTGGTTCCGGACGAACTGGGTGATTTACTCGATTCGATTATTGAAAACCCGCCGAAAACCAAGATGGAAATTCCCACAAAATGGCAGCTCGGTGAAACTCTATATGATGCCGGCGGGTTTTTGCTGTTGTTTGTTGTTGTGGTTTCAACCGAGTGGGTGTTGAGGAAGAAGTGGGGGCTGGTCTAGGTCCGCGACGCCAACAAAAAAATACAGGTGACAAAAACAAGCGGTCCTCAAATGGACTGGCGTTTGAACACTCGACCATCGAATCAAAACGAAAGCAAAAGGCGAAACTCGATGTCTGACAATCCATTTAACGCACCGCAGATCCGGCCTATGCTCCAAAGAACGCACCGTACGTTGAGACTCAGGGACGACCGACGATGCTGACGGTGATTCTGGTATTGGCGATGGTCATCAGTAGTTTTGGATTCCTATGCAATTCAATTGGGACCGGCTCGCTGTTTTTCCAGGATTGGTTGCTCTCCGTAAACGACGGCGCGATTCCGCCAACGGAAGACATGCTGTCCGCGCGAAAAGAACTGATTGAGATGAACCGGAAAATATTGGTTCCTAACGTCATCATGCTCTCAGTTAAGATCATTCTTTCGATGTTATTGTTCGTTTCCTCAATCATGTGTCTTAGCCGAAAATCAACCGGCCGATCTCTGCTTTCAATGACCATGCTGTTTGCTGTTTTGAATTTGATTGCGTGCACAGCGTTCCAGTTGTACTATCAGATAGTCAACGGAGCAAAAATGGCTGATATTCAGATACGACAAACAGGCCAGTCTGATGAGGGCATGGAAGGGCTGATGGAGTGGTCTCAAATGATCGGTGTCGGATTCGTGGTCGGATGGGCCCTGTTGTTGTCTGGCTATTTCGTTTTTTCGTGGCTTTATCTTCAAAAAGACAACGTCAAATCGTACTTGAATCGCTGACACTGGATTCAGATTTTTTCCGTCCACGCACTCGTAGCATACTTATCGCGAACAAGCTCAGCCGTTAGCCCGAGCGGGTATTCGGTGACCGTTGCAGCGCAGGACCATTCTTTGATGATCGCGCGTTTGAGCGATTCGATGTCCGTTGGCAACTGCACAAGAAAATCGGCATGCGATCGACCAACACGATAGTCAGGCATTCGCCTGGGCGGACCAAGGCAATTCGAAATCAAATCGAGATCTGCGCTGCACAACATCGTGCCATGATAGAAAAGCCAGTTCCGCCGGCACCTCAGCGAATTCCCGGAGACTTTTCTGCGGGTTGCTTTCGCCGGATCCATGATCGATAAGTCGGACGTTCCGTCGATCTCTGTCTCGATTCCAAGTCCGGCAATCGCCCGTTGCATCCGCGTCATTACAAAAGCGTGCGCGTTTTCCAGCATTCGCAATTCGGGCCGTTTGCCATAGCTGAGCAGCACACCGTAAAGCAAACATCCCGGCCCGTTGACGACGCTTTGACCGCCGCTCATCCGGCGGACAACCGGAATCCTGTTGGCTGAAGTAAATTCGAGATTGACTTCGGTTTCGATCGGCGAACTCCGCCCGAGTACAACGACCGGCCGGGACGGCTCCCATATTCGCAACAATTCAACGCTTGACACGCGCGAACCGTTTTCCTCCTCCGAGGAAAACTCTGCCGTTTCCAATAACGCCTCATCAAGTGCGATGTTTTCGATCTCAGTCGCAAGTGTAACGTCCAAATAATGCATCGGGGTCGCTGGATGGGGTTGTGACATCAGGTACGTGACAGCATGTACCGGTTATCCGGATTGCGCAAACTTGCTCCGGAAACCCCGACTGTAACACGACTAATGCCATATGCAATCAGACGCGCCGGCACACGATCCACGACTGTCCGGTTCGGATTAGAAAAAACAAGATGGATTGCCGGCCTAAAGCGGTCGCAACGATAGCGAAAACGATACCGGCCTTTTATGATGGAACCGGAGACTTTCGAAAACCAATCTTGCTCCGATTCCCGTTCGACACCATTTAGAAATCGATCCCGGAAGACATTCATGTCCTCAAAAACACTCTGTTTCAAGTTGCTGTTTTGTTCAATGCCTTTGGCCTGGTTCGCACTGACATCCGCCGAGTCATCGTACGCGCAGGAAATCTGTGCGCCGGCGGTTGTCCAGCCGACAGTTGTTCAACGTCCAACGCATGCCGTGGTCGAGAAGACTGTCTACGATCAGACGCCGGTTAAGGTTCAGGTGCAGGTCGAAGAAACGGTTTACGAAAAGCAACAGGTTACGACTCAACGACCGATCTATACGACCGAGACACGGCAACGACGAACGACTTCGCTTAAGCCGGTTGTGCGAACCAGCGAACGCGTGGAAACCGGCATCGTGCAGCGACCGGTTGAAACGACGGTGATGGTTGATCGCGTGGTGGACGAAACTGTTTACGACAAGGTGACCGAAATGGTTGATCAGAATTTCATCGTCGACACACCGGTGACTGAAACTCAGATGCGTCAGGAAAAAGTGCTGGTGCAGAAACCGGTGACAAGACAGCAAATGCAGATCGAGAACGTGACGCTTTATCGTCCCACCACGGTTCGCGAAACCCAGCTGCGTCCAGCCAATGTCGAAGTTCAACAACTGGTGCCAACGGATTGTGGAGGTTGCACGAGACGGCAATGGCTGGATGCCGGCTACTACATCGATCCGCAGACCGGACAGTCCGTGTATCGCCGGCGCGGATATCACCGGGTCCGCGAGGGGCAGCAATACACGGTGCAACGCACAACGGTCCCGACGCTCACCGCACAGCAGGTTGATCGGGTCACCATGGTTCCCGAAACTCATCGCGTTCAGAAACCGGTCAATGTGACTACGATGGAAAACGTCTACGAAAACCGTAACGTTCCCGTCCAGGTTCAGACGACTCAGCGACGAATGGAAACGCGCAGGGTTCCGGTTGAGCGATCGGTGCCTCGAACCGTTCGAGTGACCAAACGGGTTCCGGTTCCTGCGACGAAAATGGTTGATGAAGTAGTAACCCGTCGTGTTCCTTACACCGAAACGGTTTATGAAACGGTTGAAAAGGTTGAGGAATACGAACAGCCGGTCGTTTCGTGGCAGAACGTCACCGCAGAAGTGACTGTTCCGAAGAGAGTTTCCCGAACCGTTGAAGTCGAGGTCATCAAGCACACGCCGCGAACGGTGACGATGCGGGTTCCTCTGGATGCCTATGGCAACCCGATGCCGGTCACTGATCCGACAGCAGCAGGCTCAGGCACAACACGGCGCTATGGCGATGCCGTCGTGGCAGCCAGTGAAATCGCGAATCGAGCCGTGGCAACCCGATCGAACTTTCAAAACGCGATTCCGGCAGAGGGCAACTGGCAGACCGTTCAGCAAGGCCGGACGGCAAACTCCGGGACATCTCCGGGGCAGCCGATGGCGACGTTGAATGTCGAACCTCAAGCCCGACTTCGCGAGACGTCCGGGCGCGATTCCAGTCAAGACGGACATTCCGGCACAGTTTCGGTTCTGGACACGACGCCAGCGCAAACAGCGCCCGCTCAGCCAGCTCAAACTCCAACTCAGCCTGCTCAAGATCCAACTCAACTTGACCCTGCACAAACCGAACCGGCACCGACACCCGGACCGGCTACTGAATTGATACCTAACCGGGTTGAGGAAACCAGCAGCGCTCAACCACAGGACGGCCAGCCGGAGTTCAACGACATTCGAGGAAGCGTAATGGCTGCACCGGCAACGATCGACGTACCTGAAACGGAAACCGCGTTTGTTTCGGAACCAGCAGAAAACATGACGCTTTATCGTCCGGAAATTCCGGAGCGCGAGGCTGTCACACCAGCCGTCGAATCCTCAAACGGCGAAGCGATACCATCCGAATCAGCGACGCGGGAGACCGCCGGGCGATCGCCGGCCCGACAGGAGTTCATACCCGATGAGCCGGTCGCTGATCCAGCAGACAGCGACCTGTCGGACGATGCCGAATTCAGTAAATTGCTCGAACGGTTCCCGGGCGCGACGGTGGTCGATCCATCCGGGAAATAAACCTGACCTGACTCGCGTTGCGAACGCGCTTACCTGATTCGCACCGGCGTCTGCTCGTGACGGGCTGCGTTTCTTATGGGCTGCGTTTCTTTTTTCTGACCGGCGAAAAAGAAGTTCAAACAGTAGTACAACCCTCGCTCGAATTGTTCCGGCCGGCGATAGAATTCAATGTGCGAACCGATCTCCGCATTGTTCCAGTGGCCGAACTGCGGTCCCTTCAAGATGTTCAACAGCAGTCGCGGGTCAACCGAGAAACGGACCGAAGGCTGTATCGCATCGGCGTCGCGATCGTCAAGAATACACCGGGCTTCTGCCCGTCCGGAGTTATTGCCGTTGAGCGAAAGCACAGCTGACTGACCGTCGAGAAGACGAATGATGACTTTCGTTTCAGTCGTGAAGCCGATCGATTCGCGAACCGTGTTCATTCGATCAAAGGCAGCAGGAATCAAACCTGCCAGTTCCTCCAGCTCAGGCATCGAATTTGACTCGAACGAATACCGCTTCGCCGCGAGCACGTCTTCGACGTACTGCAACTTCGATTTGCGGTCAATTGGCAGATACGGAGATGAAGCACACTCCGATGACAGGTCAAAGAACTGATCCGTGTTGAGCAATACGCCGTGACGGTCGCTGCCATCATCGAGCAACGCAAACGCATCTTCGATCTCAGGAACACCTCGCTGCGGATTCAGCCCGGCTAACGACCCACCGAGCGTGTACGTTCCGGCGAACGGCATGAAGTGGCGAGGACCGAAGAGTTCGATAAAGTCAGCACCCTGTTTGATAAATTGAGCCTGCTTGCGATCCGCTGCAGCGACTTTTTCTTCCGCAGTCAGGTTGGCGATGCATTGCGGGTAGGGTCCAGCTCCCGCATAGCCAACCAGCATGAAATCAACCTGCTCATACTGTTCGCGAATCGGCCTGGCACATACGCTCGCGAGCCCGAACGGACAGTCATTGACGTTCAACAGGCTGTATCGGCCGTCGTCAATTACGCTCAGCGAATCAATTTGAGTCGAACCGAATTTTGACTCGATCCGTCCGCAACCGAAATGTTTCATACAAAGTTCGGGGTTGCAGTAGTCGGCCGCAAATATATTGATGTGAACGCCGTGATTGAGATGCGTTCGCCGGTTGTTCGACAGCTCCGTGACCTGAAATCCGAGTGATTCGATATTTCGTTTGAGAAATTTGACGTCATAGTTGTGGATCAGAACCGGAATGTCTTTGTTCAGCTGTCTAAGCGTTTCACGGCTGAAGTGGTCCGGGTGGATGTGCGAAATATAAATAAAGTCGATGTCGTCAAACGCGGCCGGATTGAAATCGTACGGCGGATAATGAAACCAGGAGCCGTAGTATTCACCGTCCACCAGCCACGGGTCGGTCAAGATTTTCACACCGTTCGATTCAACAATCGTCGTCGCTGATTTTAGAAAATGAACTTTCATGTTTGCTTTGATCGAATTCCTTCGGCAGGTATGTTACAAGAATGCCCATATCAATCACTGTTCACCAAATTGAACAGGAGGACGCAGAGACAACAAAGAAGTGCTTTCTGGATAATTGTCTTTCCATTTGTCCGCAGATATGTTCTCTGTTTACTCCGTTACCTCCTGTTCCAATCCGAATATGGTCCGTTTTCAACATGATCAACGGATCTTTTTCAAGATCACGGTCGGCTGACGGCTAACTTGATTGCCCTGCATTTCATAGTCGCCTTTATGCCCGGCAAGAAACTCACGCAACGCCTGGCCTTCTCCTTTCCAGATTTCGGTGAGCGCCTCGTCGAGTATGATCAGCCCGCCGACCGACAGCCGCGCGTCGGAAAACTCAAGTGCCTTCTTGCAGGGCTGGTAGAGATCAAAGTCGATGTAGGCGAGGCTGATCATCGTGTGCTGATTCGAATGATCAAACTGATCGATCGTTTCCAGCGCATTGCCGACGATCAAATGGACCCAGTCCTCCATTTCGTACAGCCCGATAAACTGTTCGAGCACTTCGCGGTCACCTTGATACCGATCCTGAAAAGCAGCCTGTGTATCACCGTCTTCTTCCGAAAACGTCTGCAAACCCTCAAAGCTGTCGAATCCGTAAACCTGCTTGATCGAATTCGGATGGAACAGCGTCAACAGTTTCGCCATGTACAGCAGGTTGCTCCCTTTCCAGCAGCCGAACTCAAGAATATCGCCGGGGACGTCAAGCGTTTGTTTAAAGGCTTCGTAAATTGCCAGTGAGCGCCCGATCGTCTGTGTTCCCGAGAACAAGCCGAAATGGTCGGCGACTTCAAACAGACTGTCGAACTTCAGCTGGCTAGCCAGTTCATGCCGATCCGCCAGGTAGCGTTGATCCACGCGGGCGAATTTATCTGCGGTTGGTTTTTTCGGCGCGGATATAGATTGCGTTGCCGTGTTCATGAATACCGGGTGGTTTGTTGCGGTTTGCTTTCGTCTACGAACCGGCAATATAAAACTTCGCGACATTTCCGGGCAGACGAATCCGTGCTGTCAGTGATCAAATAACCCCGCCCGACGATGGTTCCGTTTTGGCAGGAATGGCTGACCTGCACGCGTTTCAGACAAAATGTCCGGTGCTTCCAACCCGAATTCGGACAATATTTTTCAGGGATTTGCGAATACATCTCAAACGGACCCGCTGGGGAGCGGTGATTGAACGGCACGGTTGAGAAACCTCTCAACGGTCCTTGTAAAGCTGTGCGGGGCGTTCGGGGAGTTCCGGTTAGCCAGGCGTTACCGGAATAGTTCGCGAAAAACCGCCCGCCAAAGCGCGCCTGCCATCCTGGAATAAGCTATTTTCCACGCAGCATTTTGCGGTCTGCGGAGTTTTTGCGCGATGATTGCGCTGGCGTTGCCGATTGAAAATGCCTTCGATGCCGGACGCGGCTGCTGACGGCAGAGAATCAACAAGATTTTGGACCGAATCATGATCGAATTTTTTCAGGAGTGCTTTTGCACGGTCAACCTGCCGGCTACCGGTTTGCTGATCCTGGTAATGCTCTATTGGATTTTTGTGATAGTCGGAGTGGTTGGAATCGACGCAATTGATATTGATGCCGATTTCGATGTGGACGCTGACGTCGACGGCAATTTCGACGCAGGGAGTGGAATTTTTCGCGGAATACTGGATCTGTTCTACGTCGGCGAAGTGCCAGTCGTGATCGTGCTGTCCATTTTTGCACTATGCAACTGGACAACTTCGATGATCGTGAATCACTATTTGAATCCGGACTTCAGCCTGATGACCGCGACGATGTACGGGGTTCCGATGTTGATCGTGAGTCTGGTTGCCACAAAATTCCTGACGATGCCGCTGGCTCCAATTTTCAGAAATTACGACGACAAAAACGATACACATAACAGATACATTGGCCTGATTGCGAAGGTGACGACAAGCGAAGTCACCGACAGCTTCGGTCAGATTGAAATCAAGATAGACGGTCCGCCATTGCGGATTAACGCGCGAACCCGACCGGGCGAGCGTTTGGGTCAGGGGGATGCGGCGCGCATCGTCCAATACAACCAGTCAAACGACACGTTCCTGGTCGAACTCACGAAATGGGGAAAACAATAAGATGACAGTTTCTACACAGCTGATACCATTGCTTGGTGCTTCATTCCCGGGCCCTTTAGGAATCACAATTTCCGTAGTTGGCGTGGTGCTGGTGCTCGGCATCGTCGCACTGATGATCCGCTGCTGGCGCAAAGTGCTTCAAGGTATGGCGATCGTACGCAACGGTGTCAGCGGAACCGTCGTCAGTTTCTCAGGGCTGATCGTGATTCCCGTTCTGCATATTGCGGAAATGATGGACATCTCGGGCAAGCGAATTGAGATCGATCGTAGCGGTGAAGACACCCGCGAGTTTGCCGCCGCTGATCGTAAGAAACAAGTTGCCGTCACGGCAGCCGAAGAAATCGCACAGCAGGCCCTGGTCAAGCAGGTCCAGGCTGCCGACGCCGAACGTCAGGCTGCCGGGTTGCACGCTGAAACGGTTGTTGTGACCGCCGAAGCAGAACGAACTGCGGCCGAGAAAGAAACCGACGCCAAAAAGATGCTGGCCGAAGCGACCCAGGCCGAAGTTGCGGCAGAAGGTTTGACTGAAGCGCAGGTTACGCTCTCAAAAGCAGATGCGTTAGAGAAAGAAGGAACCGCCGAAGCGAAAGTGATCGAACTGAAATTCGAAGCGGATGCAAAAGGCATCACGCAGAAGGCCGAAGCGATGAAACTGTTCGACGGTGTTGGCCCCGAGCAATTCAAACAGGAAATCCAGCGGTACACAGACATGTTCGGTGTGACATCGGAGGACCTGAAGTCGATTACGCAACAAGCGTAGTGCATGCTCTCGCGTGGGATGGACATTCCTGTCCGTCCGCGCAATGATCCGGCCGCGCAACGATTCGAAAATGTTCGCTGTCGGGCAAGAATGCCCAACCTACTTTTTGTGATTCCTCAATGTCCATCATCCCCGATCCACAACCTGCCGAGTCCAAGCCGGAATCTCCCGGCAGCGCGGCTCGGGAATCGGGGCTCGAACGCGGCACGTATGAGATTATCCAGAACAGGCTGAAAAACCACGCCGAAGAACTTCACACGCGGATCGAGAAACTCAATCACGAGCGCCGCGAAGTTTTTGGTTCGATCGAAACCGAACTCGTTTCGACTCAGCGAATCACGACGGTCAACAACTGCCTGCCGCGCGACATCGTTCCGGTCGGCGAGCGGTTTATCTTCGGCTATAACGTCCACATGGGTCTTAAGGCTGTCACGGAACTGTCGGACGTCTTTTCGGTCTATCACTTCGCAAACGGTGCATTTCACGAAGACTCGCTCGACCTGTTTGACGACAAAACCTTCCGAACCGACTTCGAAGCTCTTTGCAAGTATTATAAAGACACGACGTTCACGAAGTTCTTTGTCGCCGGACCGCACTTTTATCTTGTCTTTCAGATCGGCAAGAGTCCGACCGATATCAAGACGTTCAAATTTCTGATTGAAGCTGGAGAAGCGGCAAGTCGCTCACGTACATCGACAACCGCAGCGATCACGAAGTCAAACCTCAAAAAGTCCAGGTGATCAACAAGGTGCCGGACGTGTTCCTTGAAGTGATGCGAAATCAGTTCCGCGTTTTGCAAACCTGGATGGACCCGATCCTGAAGCTGGCCGGGACAATGCCTGAAGCGAGTCAATTAGGCAGCGCCGCTCGGGCAACGGGCGATAGTTACGAAGAGATGATCGGCAAGATCGAGCAGTTGGAAAAGAGCCTTGAGGCAAAAAAGTCGAAAGCGAAGCCCAGGGGCAGGAAAGCCTCAACGAAAAAACCATCCACTCGCGGACGCAAATCGGACGACAAGAAATAGGACTTGAGTCCTTACTAAATTTCTATACTGCTAATATCCTTGACCTAACGTGTCCAGTTGGAAGCGACACTGGTGAATGAAGTCAGTAACACTTGGCGGTTGGTGAATGACAACCAAGCCATTTTTCTCTACAATTCATCTGTTCAACCAGCAATGCTCGTCTGGAAAGGAGTTTGACATGAAACGGATATTCACTGCAATTGACCTGTTCTCTGGCGCTGGAGGCATGTCGCAGGGGTTTCAAGACGCAGGATTCCAGATATTGGCTGCGAACGACTTCGACACGTTTGCCAGCGAAACATTTGCGCAAAACCATAAGCATGCGAATTTTCTCAATGGGCCAATTCAAGACATTTCGACAAGAAAATTTCTTGCCGCATCTGGTTTGAAAAAAGGTCAACTTGATACGTTGTTGGGAGGCCCTCCTTGTCAGGCATTCAGCGTATACAATCATCAACGTGGAATGCACGACGAGCGGTCCGGTCTTTTTCGTGAATATTTACGGCTCGTAAAAGGCCTCATGCCCAAAACAGTCGTAATGGAAAACGTGACGGGAATAACCAGCGTTGCATCCGGTCGCGCAGTCAAAGAAATATACGCGAGTCTTCAGCAGTTGGGATACTATGTCGAGCACCAGATTTTGAAGGCGGAACAATTTGGAATTCCGCAAGAAAGACGGCGAATATTTTTCCTCGCTTCGCGTGATTGCAAATTTGTTAACTGGCCAATTGCCTCCCATGGACCGAGTACAGAAGCGAAGTACGTCACGGTTTCGGATGCGATCGGCGACCTTCCGGCATTGCGACTGACTGAAGGCGAGGAAGCTTGCGCCTACACAACGAGTGCAGAAACCTCGTATCAGCGAAAGTTGCGAAAACGATGTAAACTATTGTGTAACCATGTTGCACCCAACCTGTCGGAAATCAATCAGAAACGATTGTTGCATATTCCTCAAGGTGGAAGCTGGCGTGACATCCCATTCCAACTCTTGCCAGCCGGAATGAAACGTGCAAAAAGAAGTGACCACACAAAACGATATGGAAGGCTGGATCCAAAAGGCCTGGCAAGCACAATTCTGACCAAATGCGATTTGCATTGGGGTGCGTTCATCCACTACGACCTTAAGCAACAAAGAACACTTACGGTACGAGAAGCCGCTAGGCTACAGTCTTTTCCAGACTGTTTTCGATTTACTGGTTCACGCGGCGAGCAATTTCGCCAAGTTGGAAATGCGGTTCCGCCAATCCTGGCCGAGACGATTGCAAGGTCCGTTATAAAGATGATCCAAGTTGAGCAAGTGAACCCTGACAACCAGTTGGAGATTGAATTTGCCCGCTGACCCACTTCGCGTAATTGGCGAGATTCTTGGAGAACCAGCCTCGGCGATGCGCAATCCGGTAAATGCGGGTTACGAATGCCCATTTATGGAATCCGTTTGCACCAAACGAGGCCACAAAATCTCGGACCCATATCCGATTTGTTCAGTTTGGTCTGGCCGATCAACTTCTGCTCCGTTCTTGATGGCCGTATGCCCCAAACGTTTTTACCAAATCGACTTCTTTAACGACGTGATAGAACATTGCTGGCCTACCAAAGCAAGGCCGGAGAATCCATTTGTGGTCTCCGAGGTAAAAATGGCTGGTTTCGGGAACGTAGACTTCGTAATCGCAGATCTCGAAAAAAACGGCAACACTGTTAAAGAATTCTTAAGCGTAGAAATGCAGGCGGTCGACATCACAGGATCCGTTGAACCTGCATACCAAGGAATCTTGAATTCCGATGAAGAAACAAGTGCGAGTTACGGAATTAATTGGGCGAACGTGAAGAAGCGATATGTCACACAATTGGTAACAAAAGGGTTTTATCACCATCATTGGAATTCGCGAATTGTTGCCGTTCTACAGACGCGCCTTTACAACTATTTGAGGAAGAACATTCGTTTCGAGGAGTTGCAACCAGACACCACCGATAATTCGATCGTATTTATGCTCTACGATTTTTACCCGTGCGAAGAGAATCAAGGTGCCTATGTGCTGAAACTCGACCGCGTCGTTGCGACAAGCCACAACAGTTTGATGATGGGATCAATCTATCAACAAATCCCAGACAAGTCAGAGTTTTGTGATCGAATAATTAGTGGAATCAACCGCTAGTTGATCCTTATGCTCGCCTCTATAGAACCCGAACCGAATCGGGTACGCTTGAATCATCCAAACGAATCAAGCTTTCAGGATCTAGAAAATGGCAAATCGCCTTGCCGGTGAATCGAGCCCGTACCTGCTGCAACACGCTGAAAACCCGGTCGACTGGTATCCGTGGGGGGAAGACGCCCTCAAGAAATCGAGTGACGAAGACAAACCGATCTTTCTCTCGGTGGGCTACAGTGCCTGCCACTGGTGCCACGTCATGGAACATGAATCGTTCGAAGACGAAGGCATTGCGAAATTTCTAAACGACAACTTTGTGAGCATCAAAGTCGATCGTGAAGAGCGTCCCGACATCGATCAAATCTATATGAACGCCGTGATGGCGCTGCGGGGTGGCGGAGGCGGTTGGCCGCTGAGCGTGTTTTTGACGCCGGACCGGAATGTGTTTTTTGGAGGAACGTACTGGCCGCCCAAGTCACGGCCGGGCATCCCGGGGTTTGACCACGTCCTGAATAACGTGCTCGATGCATTCACGTCGCGGCGCGAACAGGTCGAATCCCAGTCCGCTCAAATCACAGAATGGTTGAACGATTCCGATGATGCAACCGGCGACGGACATGATAACGAGCTCGAAGAAACGATGTTGACCACCGCAGCGCTCGTGCTGGAAAACAACTTCGACTACCAGCACGGCGGGTTCGGTAGCGCGCCGAAATTTCCGCATGCAATGGATATCGCGCTGCTGTTGAACGTCGCCGGACGCTGGCCTCCCGACGGAGCACCCGGTGAAGACGGGATCATGAAAATGGTCGATCTGAACCTTACAAAGATGGCCCGGGGAGGAATCTACGATCATCTCGGCGGCGGTTTTGCCCGGTACAGCGTTGACGAAGAGTGGCTGGTTCCACACTTTGAAAAAATGCTCTACGACAATTCACTCCTGGCGGATGTGTATTTGCAAGTTGCTGCGATAACCGGTTCCGATTACTACAAAGAAGTCGCCGCTGAAACCCTGGACTACATTCTCAATTATTTGACCGACGAGCAGGGTGCGTTCTACAGCACCGAAGATGCGGACAGCGAAGGAGTCGAGGGGAAATTTTACGTCTGGTCGGAAAAAGAAATACGCGACAAGATCGATCCGGAAATTGCAGATCATTTTTGCGCGATTTATGGAGTAACGTCGAGCGGAAATTTTGAAGGCGAGAACATTCTAAACCTGCAACAGTCGGTTGAAACGTTTGCCGCCGACAACGACCTCAACGAAGAACAGTTCGTCACCGCAATGAATGCGGCCAGAAGAAAACTGCTCGGGATTCGAAATATGCGAATTCGCCCTGCGCTGGATAACAAGGTTCTGGTCTCGTGGAACGGACTGGCGATCGCTGCGATGGCGAGAGGGGCGATCGTGCTGGGCGACCAGCGTTACGCAAAAGCCGCTGCGAAGGCAGCTGACTTTATCCTCGGACATCTCCGACGCGAGGACGGACGGCTGCTGCACACGTGGCGGCATGGCAAAGCAAAACTCGACGCGTATCTTGACGATTACTCGTACATGATCGTTGCTCTGGTGCAATTGTATCAGGCCGATTTCGATTCGCAGTGGATCGACGAGGCTGTGACTTTGACCGAACAAATGATCGAGCATTTTTCGGCGAACAGCGACACTGAGTTAGTTTCGGCGTCCGAAGAAAATGATCTTAAGCGCGGGTTCTATTTCACTGCGGACGATCACGAGCTGTTGATTGCAAGGACGCTTTCGTTTCAGGATAGCAGTGTTCCGTCAGGCAATTCGATGGCGGCGACGGGCTTGTTGTCGCTGGGGCGATTGGCGGGGCGGCAGGAATGGGTGGATCTGGCCGGCGAGACGATTCGCGGCGCTGTTACGCTGTTTCAGCGTTCGCCGCTGGCGTCCGGGCAGATGTTGTGCGCGCTGGAACGCTTTCTGGACGAGGCCCGCGAGCTGGTTCTTGTTTGTGAAACGAAATCGCAGCTGGAAGATGCTTTGACGCTGCTGAGAAAGTACCCCGTGCGTGGCGCGCTGGGGGTTGCGTTTTCGATGGACGCGCCGGTTGTGTCACCGCATCTGGCAAGCGTCGTTGAAGGCAAGTCGGCGATCGGCGGCGAGCCGACGCTGTTTGTGTGCAGCGGGTCTGCCTGTCAGGCGCCGGCAGTTGGCGAGGAGAAAATCAAGTTGGAGCTGGCGAGATTGCAGAGTGATGTTCGGGCGATCGGCACCTAGATTGTAGATCGTGGCACGAATAAATTCCGCTCTACGGGTATCAATACTGGAAATGCCGGATCTGTTCACCGCGACTGCCGATCATGGTCATCGCTTCGATGCCGATTTCAAGATGCTCATCGACGAAATTTCCGGTTACCACTTTGTCCGATTCGCTGGTCTTGACTCCATCCGGTGTGATCGGCACGTCAGACACGAGCAACAGTGCGCCCCGGGCAATCTGGTTGTAATGACCAACGATAAAAATGGTCGCAGTTTCCATATCGACGCCGATCGAACTCATCCGGATCATCCGCTGACGAAACACATCGTCATGCTCCCAGAGCCGGCGGTTGGTCGTGTAGACAACGCCGGTCCGGTATTCGATATCCCGCTGAACAATCCGGTCGGAGACAAACTTGTGGAGTTTGAAGGAGGGCAGGGCAGGGACCTCGGACGGCAGATAGTCGCGACTGGTTCCTTCGCCACGAATCGCCGCGATTGGCAGGATGAAGTGGCCGATCTCGGTCGACTGCTTGAGTCCGCCACATTTGCCAAGGAACAATACGCCTTTCGGCGGAAGCGCGATCAGCAGGTCCATGATGGTCGCCGCGTTAGCTGAACCGATTCCAAAGTTCACAATCGTCAGGCCGTCCGTGTTGGTCGCGGCCTGCATCGGCTTGCCTTCGCCGTGAATCTTGCAGTTGAACCGTTCGGCAAACTGATCGACATAGTAGTCGAAATTGGTCAGCAGGATATAGTCGCCGAATTCGTCGATCGGCATGCCAGTGTAGCGAGGAAGCCAGTTCTTGGCGATTTGCAGCCGGTCGTAAGGATTTTCAGTGTTCAAGGCATTCTCTCATTTTGTTTGTTCGATGCTGAATTGTCCCGGATTTTCGCGGGTCGATAAAGGCGTGGACATCGTGAAGTCGGGTCTTGCGATCAGCCAATTCCAATGATGTCGTGCCGGTCCTTCCCGAAGCGCCCGTAGTTTAATCGCGCGCTTGTTTGGCATACACTGTCTGGTCGGCGAGCCGGATTGAGTCGCTCGTTGCAGACCAAAAAAAATCGGAGCGGCGAATGTCCAACGGCACGCAACCTGAACCTGGCGAAATCACAATCAAAGACGGCCCGTATCCGGAACTGACCTGGGTCGCTGTTTTTGTCGGCTGGGCGATCGGATCATTGATCGCAGTTTCAATTGCCTACGCTGCGCTGATTCTGGGGTTCTCGATCGAAGGATCCGAGCTGGCCGCGATCCTCGGCTGGGGTGTGCTGCGCGGCGTGATGCGTCGATCAAGTATTGTTGAGAACAATATCAACCAGACGATCGCCTCCGCGGTGAACGGAGCGTCGTCGGGAATCATGTTTACGATCCCGGCACTGTTCATTCTCGCACAGACCGAGGGTCTTTCGTCGGTGGATGATTTTACTCCCGGGACGATCGCGCTGATTATTTTTGCTTCGATCAGCGGCTGCGTGCTGGGGCTGGCCTTTGTCATTCCGCTGCGCAAGCAGATGATTGACTTCGACCGCCTGGCCTATCCCGGCGGAGTCGCGGTCGCGACGATTCTAAAATCGCCGGGAGCTGGCACAAGAAAAGCGATGTTGCTGTTGATTGGAGCATTGATTTCCGGCGGTGTAGCACTGTTGATCAAATTGACCGGAGTGAGTGAGGACTGGGAGGCCGGCGCAGCTTTCGGTTTGCTCTCGATGTTGAACATCACGATCTTTCTGTCAGTGATGACGATTGGAGTCGGTTACCTGTCGGGCAAGGGCGGGTTCTGGTTCGGAGCAGGCGGATTCCTGTGCTACTTTATTCTCTCGCCCCTGCTCCAATATTTCGGTACTGACAGTGTTCAGGCGATGCTGGGCGACCCGGGCGCGATGCGCGACCAGTTATACAAGCCGACAGGAATCGGCATGTTGATCGGAGCAGCGATCGGAGGAATCTTCGCCGCATTCCCGTTGATCATGAGCGCATTGAAATCGATGCAGGCGGCAAGCAAACGGACAAGCGACGACCCGTCGATGAAAAACGACGAAATGCCGATCAGGTTGCTTTACACCGCAATCGTAGTCGGCGCGATTGCAATGGTGGTCATCGCGTATCTTTCGGTCGATGGCATGGAGTGGTGGAAGGCGGCACTGATGGCCGGGCTGGGGACGCTTTGGATCTGGGTCGCGGGTGTGATCGTTTCGGAATGTGTCGGCCGCACGAACTGGTCGCCGCTTTCCGGTATGACATTGATCGCAGTTACCATCGTTGTCTTGATCGCGTCGTCCAACGGGTCACTCGACAAGCCCGCGATCGTAATCAGTTCCATGATCGTGGGCGTGGCCATCTGCCTGGCCATTTCCCAGGCGAGCGACATGATGCTCGATCTAAAGTCGGGCTATCTTGTCGGAGCCGTTCCTCGCAAACAACAAATCGCGCAGTACATCGGCTGCTGGCTCGGTCCGTGCATCGTGATCTTTCTGTTGATCGTGCTGAACGAACAATACGTCATCGGCAGCGACAAACTGCCGGCTCCACAAGGGGCTGCACTGGCGTCAGTGATGGAGGGAATCCTGAACAACGACGTACCGGCCTATCGGTACACGGCCGGTGGCGGACTCGGACTGCTGCTCGCGTTCAGCGGACTGGGCGGAATCGGCGTACTGATCGGGCTCGGATTCTACATGCCGTTCAGCATCGTGTTGACCTATACGATCGGAAATGTTCTGCGAATCGTCAGCGACAAAACGATGGGCAAGAAATGGGGTCACGAAGTCGGCATTCCACTCGCAGCCGGACTGATCGTTGGCGAGGCACTCGTCGGAGTCGGGTATGCGCTTGTGATGGTGTTTGGCTGAAAGGGCTTTGTTTGCCGGCTGAAGTAATTCCGGACCAGGCAACGCGAAGGAGGATATGAAGTGAATAACAAATTGTGAATAACTAACGGACGCGCAAGCGGGCAATATCGCAATGCGTAAATGACACTTACAGCTAACAACTAACAACTAATATGAATGGTCTTCGATTAGCCGGACAGCTCTTGCTATGGGCCGGATTTATTTCCGCAGCGTTGGCGGCGACCTGCCAACGTGAATTTGATTTTCTCCCTGACGACGAACGCGCGGTCCTTAACCAGTTGCCTGGCAATGTAGCTGACGACGATGGCGAGCGCGGCACACTCCACCTGAATGCGGACGAACTGAAAAGCATCACGACGGAAAAGATCAGTGAACTTCCAGTTGCGGAACTAGAAAACGTGATTGACCAGGTGGTTGCCGTTTCCAACCAGCATCAGGCTGAAATTGACAAAGAAGAGGAAGCTGCCGAAGAACGAAAAAATGCAGGTATCCCGGAGCCGGAGGAGCCCGAAGAACCTGAAGTAGAAAACGCGCCACCCAAATCGAAAAAGCTGGATACGCTTTATTTTGAGAAGCAGCGGACGATCAATATCGAGAAAAAATGGCCGACGGTGCGCTGGTTGTGGTACGGGCTGTCGATGGCGCTGGGGTTGGCGGGCGTTGCGCTGCTGCGATCAACCGCGAAGTCAGCTGATCAGGATTCCGGGCGTGTTGAAGCGGAATATTCGACGATTACAAATTCGCTGGCCGAGCTGAATGAACGTGTTGCGAAACTTGGTGGATCACTGGACACGATGAAGCCGGCGGAAGTCGTTCAGTACATCGACGACCGTTGCGCTGAACCGTTTGCCGATTTTGCCGACGCAAGAAACGCGCTGGTGCAACGATTCGGGTTGCAGGCGTTTGCGGAAATCATGACGCAATTCGCCAGCGCCGAACGGTTTGTCAATCGAGCATGGTCCGCGTCGGCCGACGGCTACATGAATGAGGCACGCGACTGCGTGACGAGAGCGACGACTCATCTGAAAGAAGCGTCATCGCTTTTGAATAAATACGAAACGAAATAGGCAGGCCAGTCCTGTCCGAACCATGAAGCGTTCTGCCGCCGTTACGGGTCCGACTCCGTCATTCTTGCGGTGGGCGATTGAACGCAAGTGCATTCTGCGCGACGGCGTGGTTGAGGATTCTGCTGACGGAAAACTCCCGGTGAGTACATTCCGCCAGTTGCGCAATATTCGTTCTCTGGCGGAGGGAATTGCACGGGACAGCGTCGTCGACGGGTTCTGCCTGCATCCATCCGCTTCAAAAGCAGATCACGATTCGGCAAGAGGGTTTTTCGTCGACGAAGTGTTCGATGTTTGCGGTTCGAATGAGTCGCTGGATGCCGCCTGCAGTAATTGCCATGCAAATGCGAATGACGGAAGCGAAACAGCATGGGCCGGGTGCCATGGATGGCTGCCGGTCGATCCGAGTTGGGACTTGGATGAAACCTCGAGAGCTGCGCCGACTGAAACGCTGATCGATTGCGCTGAATTCGCGGTACAACGTCTGCCAGATGGGCTATCCGTTCGCACCCTGACATCACCCGCCTGGTACGGGATGTGGATTGACGGACCCATCTCCGGCCAACGTTTGAATGGAATCGAGTTTGTCCTTGCGCGACTGGTCGAGAATGAGGCCTGCGCATCAAGCCGTTTTCTGCCGCATTTGCTTGACGCAGTTCGCCGCTGTGCAAACGATGGCATGACGCTGCATGTCGATCTGGTTCCACCCGGTCATTCCGACGGAAACGTGTGGAAGATCGATGCTTGCTGTGCCAACTGTTGTGGTCCGGTTGAATCATTGAGCGGTGGAGCGGAACGTGTTTGTTCGATTTGCAATCAAGTCGCAGGAATCACGACTTCCCGACGCGCCAAGGTTCTGGGCATGCGGCCGTATTTGTTGCTGAGTAAGATCCTTGGCATCGACCGAACAAAAGAAGTCGTTAGTAAACTCGGCGCACGAAAAAAGCGACTCTGATCGCCCGATCAAGAGTCGCCTTCGTTGTTTTATTCCAACGCGATTCAGCCTGGTTTTGATATTACCGTTTCGGCCCTGGCTACGGTCGTCGTGAAAACCGGGACTATTGTCCAACGGTTAATTTTACGATCCGAACATTCAGCTGGACCGATGTTTTTTTGCCAGCCGACAAAAAGCAAGTCCGCCTAGCGGCCCATGAAATTGCGGTACGAGTTTGCGGTCGCGAAATCGGCAAATCTGCTCTCGAGCTGTTCCAGTTCAACGTCCAGCCAGGCATCGAAATCTCCAACCGATTGGATCACAGCGTTCGGGTTGACCATCTTCTGCGCAACCGTTCTCGACGCTGGCTCTAGCCCGTTGCTAAGAGCAGGTTCGTGGTCGTTTCCTGCGTCTTGATTCCTCATACTCTTGTTGGTCGTGTTTTCCATTTTTTTTGCCTCACTCGCTTTGTTTTGCGAAGATTGCCTATCTTCTATTTCGGCTGTTTCTGTGTTCCAGCTCTCTTTTGTTTTCCTCATCACCCTGTTTTCTTTTCAACCCGTATTTTTTTCATTCCGGCCTACCGAATGTCTGTAATCGCGAATTGCCTTCTCTACTGGTTAATTCGCTCAAGACAACACGTTCTTGCTACTGCTCGATGGGGAATAAACGCAAATTGGATACCAGACTTCAAGAAATTGCCGCAAATCGTTGTGCTTTATTGGTTTATGCCGCGTCTCAGGATCGTTATCCGTTTGATTCTCTGTCGCGATTCGGCCACATTCTGACAACATGACGTGTCCAAGCGGCCTCAGGTTCATCTTGTTAAGCGGCAAAGAAGTAGATCTGTTACAGGCGCAAAAAGTGGAAGACAGAAAGATGCGTCTCGGATCCAGGTCGTTCATTATCTTAGATAGCCTATGTGGGTTACCGTATTTTCCCGGACGGAGCGGACTCGTCCCGACACAGGATTTGTGATGTTTGCCCTGGTTGGAGACAAATGGGGAGGGTGATAAACTTCTGTATTAACAATGTTGTTTGTTCAGAGGAACAAACGTTTTTGCTTGTTTGCAAACAAAAAAGTATGGAGATTTACAAATGAAGAAGATCTTTTCCCTGGCCATTGCTTTTGCGATGGTGGCTACTACCGGATTCGCTCAAGAACCACAAGACTCTCTGAACGACTCTGCTGTCGACCTAACAGCTCCGCCAAGTCCTGTCGTTGACGGTGAAAGCGAAGCGATCGATTCTCTCGTTATTGAAGGCGATCAAACTCAACCCGGCGATTTACAACCCGTTGCTGAGCAAATGCTGGTTCAACCCATGGTTGATCAGGACATGATGGCACAACCTCTGATGGCACAACCTCTGATGGCACAACCTATGGTTCAGCCAATGCCCTCAGTCACGCCTTGCGGCGGTTGCGGTCAAGCGGTTTACGAAGCTCCGATGTTTTCCGGTTGCGGAATGATTGACTCTGGTTGTAACAACGGCTGTGTCGGATGCGGTTGCAACAATGGTTGCGGCGGTTGCGCACCGGTGGTTTCGAACAGTGGTTGCAGCAATTACGGCGTAACGTATGCAAACAGCTACGGCACGACTTGCTGTGACAACATGATGACTCAAGTTGTCTATCAACAGCCGGTTCTGCAGGCTGTAACCGGAACCAATACTCCGGTAGTCAGTTCTTCGCCGGTTATCAATGCGGTTCCTTACACACCGGCAAGTTCGCCTTCGACCGTTTACACTCAACCAGTTCCGGTCTATGGCACATCGCCTTATGCTCCGACATCGGTTGTTGCGTCGCCAATGAACGGACCGATTGTTTCGAGTACCTATTCGCCTGCTCCGACGTCGTCATGTTCCGGCGGAACATCGACCTATGCTCCTGTTTCGACTATTCAGTCGTCACCCATGGGTTACAGCACACCGGTTTCATCGGCGCCGGTAATCGGCCAGAGCTATTACAACTCGAACTACTACGGCGCCGGCTGCAACGACAATGGATTCAACTCGGGTCGTCGCATCCGGATTTTCCGTCGTCGCTAGGTCGGCGGGTTTTTGTTGAATCCGGCAACGTTTCGTTTGCATAAGACGTTCGTGACCGGTTCGCAATTTGTCATCAAAGTAAAAATGAAGGTCGCCGCCGAGTGGCTGCGACCTTTTTTTGCGAATTGTCGGCGAATAAATGGGCATTGGTTAACGAAAACTGCCCCATCGAAATCAAACAATGCGTCAATATTTGCACGTTTCCGGCTCCATAAAGCTGCATGTACAACCAAGGAGCGAGGTTTGCGCATTTTTCCTGACCGCTTTGGCTTGACATCGATTCAGGGACCACTAGTCTAACGGGCATCGAAAACATGCGTTGTCGGCAGCGGTCTAGGTTTGATCTCGATCAGCTGCGGCTCGGAACGCGACAGCCAGTGAATTTTTACCTTTGTTATGTGGTTTCAAGGAGATACAAATGAGTAAAGTTACAACGTTTATCGTTGCAGCCTTGATTGCGGCGTGCTGTTCGATGACGGCTTCGATGACCGTCGCTCAGTGTGCCGGTTGCGGCACACCATCTTATGCTGTGCAGGCTTATGCTGTGCAGGGCTCTCCCTATGGAACTCAATCGTACGGCGGCGAAGTCTCCTACGGCGGAATGCAGAGCTACGGAATGCAGAGCTACGGAATGCAGAGCTACGGCGCTCCGATGATGCAGTCATACCAGCCCGCACCGATGATGTACGGATCTGCCCCGATGCAGGCAATGCCGATGCAAATGCAGGCGATGCCGATGCAAATGCAGGCGATGCCGATGCAAATGCAGGCGGTGCCGATGCAAATGCAGGCGATGCCGATGGACATGGGTATGGTTCAAGGCGGCATGATCGTCAATGGTGGCATGCAAGGTGTTCCAATGATGAACAGTGCTCCAATGATGAACGGTGCTCCAATGATGAACGGTGCTCCAATGATGAACGGTGGAATGATCATGAACGGTGACATGATGAACAGCGGAATGAGCGGTATGGTTCAGGGTGGCCAGATCATGGGTAACTCAATGCCACAAGGTGGAATGATCATGGACAGTGGAATGATGAACGGCGGAATGATCATGGATGGCGGAATGCAAAACGGCATGATCATGGATGGCGGAGTCATCACCAACGGTGGAATGATTGATGGAACGATCATTGATGGCGGCGGGCAGGTCATCGAGCCGCTTCAGGGTGGCGATGGTGTCAATCCTGCTGATTCCGGTGAAGGCGAAGCGGATCCATCAGCTCCTGGTCCAGATGATTCTCAAGAAGACACATAAAGAAAACGGCAGGCAAGTGCCTGTGCCGTTTGATTGCGACGACCCGTTACTGTCACCATCGAAAAGTCTGATATACTTGAATGACCGTTTCCAATTTGGGAACGGTCGTTTTTTTATGCAGATTTGAGATGCGATTCTGAACCGGCTTCAATAGGGAAGCTGATTGAAAACAGATGGTCGGAGAGGAATAGATGAGTCGAATACGAATTGGATATGGCGGCCCGGAAGGTTACCCGCACGGATACCGCCGCCGGCACGGAAACATGCGCGGCATGAGTGAATTCGAACGTTTGCTGCACATGTTTGTCAGCCTGCAGATCTTGTTCGGCTCGCGGCGTGGCAGCCTGTTGATTCCGGTTCTGGTCATTGCCCTGGGTATCGGCGGCTGGTTCATCTGGCAACGCTACAACAGCCCGGATCGCCCGCTGGCAACCATCGATGCCGACTGGGACACAGGCGATACGAAAAAACGCATTGTCTGCATTCGCGAATACAAGAAGCTGTTGCAAAAAAAAGATTCGATCGAAACGAGCCGATATTTTTTAAAGGAGCAGCGGGAGCGAATCTATCGTCGGATCATCACCTATCACGTCAAATTCGATTTTGACGAAGCAGACGCCCGTGATTGGATTCGCAACGCCCGTGACGAAGGGTTCGAGTCTCCGGCCCGTTTGGAAATCGTCGACGACAAGGTGATTGAATTCTGGAACGAGACGGTAAGAAAACTTGAAGAAGTCGGCGCGAGAGACCGATCAAGCCGTAGTCCGCCCGACAACGGTTCGCCGGAAGGTCTACCCACCGACGCGAACCCTGACGACGATGATTCGAATTCCGACCGCGTGACGATTCCCGGCCTGGACGAAGATGTCAGGAGCGGACTGTCAGCCGAGCGGTTTGCACTCTCGGTTTAACGGCGGCTTCGGTCCGCGTCGATGACGCGGGCTTTTTCGCTGGCGCGGCGGGATTCCATGACACCCTGGTGAGGCGGGGTACTGCGTCCTTGCTAACGCGGCGGGTTTCCTTTTTCGCTAATGTGACGAATTACTTTTTTCGTGACGCATCGAATTCCACAGCTATTTCGAATCCGTCTCCGTGAGCCCGGTGAGATTCTCCCGGTCGCCCGTTTCGTAGAAGTCGACGACGATAAAGTTCGGGCGGCGATCAAGTGTATTGCCCAAACCGAATCGCTGTTCGAGAAACCCGGTTCGATTGACGCTGCGGCTCGCTGCTTCTTGATCGAGCGGGCGGGTCAGGAAATGGTTGACGATCAACAAAGCGTTGTCGCCGCGCCCGGCTTTGTTCTCCAGCAGCTGATCGGCCGAAAATGCCTCCCAGTGCGTCTCAAAACAATGCTCCCAAACCGGTATATACCAGTCCGGAATGAGAACAACCACGAAAAACACGACAGCCGGACTGTGTCCTTTTTCGTGTCTTTCGTTGTTTTCGTGGCAGATCAAACTGCGCTCCGTTGGCTGAGCACTGAATTTAACTACCTTCGCCAACCGGCTCGCCAGCAGGTTTGTCTTCGGCACCGACTTCTTCGTCGAACATGTTGTATAGCTCTTCGTCTTCGAGCGGGTCGGCCTTGTCCATTTCCAGCCGTTCGCGCAGATCGACAACGACTTTTCGTAGCTTGATGTACTGGTCTTCCGTCAAGGCGACGTCATCATGAATCCGCTGACGCTCGAGTTCCGAAAGCATCGCCTGAATGCTGCTGATCGCATCATCGTATTTCGGGAGGTCGCTTTCAAGATTGGCAATCTCGGATTTCCAGCTCTTCAACTCCCGAAGCGCGAAACGAACGTCAGTATCGTCAGTGATGTCGTCGGACGATTTGATTCCTTTTTCGTTAACAAGAAAATCCATGGTTTCCTGTTTCTTCGCTTCCAGCCGTTTGATTCCTTTTTCTACCCGGCCCCGGTCCATTCGCAACGACGCCAGTTCGTCACGAAATTCCTGTTCGGTACGAAGAACCCCGTCTCCTTCGGCGACCGGCTGAGTGGTGGTCAGCTTGATCAGCCAGAATGTCGCGACTGCAGCGAGTGCTGCAACGAGAACGAGAACAATAAGTGATTTTATCAACGTCATGGGTCTGCCCTGCGTAATCGTCAAAAAATTATTGCGTAAAAAAAAGCCGGCCCGGCAAATCGCCAGGCCGGCCTGAGTTATCAATATTCGCTCTACTGAAACTAGCCGCCGAGGATTGCTTTCATTCGATCAAGCGTATCATCTGCTCCGTCAGCCGATCCCTCGAGGACATCATCCATTTCGATCGATGTTGCACCGGCTTGATTCATCACGTCTGAAATTTCAATTTCTTCTTTGCGATAGGTTACTTCCATGTCGGTAAGCAAGTCTTCAACGTCCTTGTTCAACGCGTCAAACTTCTCATTGATCGAAGTCGACGGGCCTGCAAATTCTGATGCTTCCTTGATGGCGTCGATTGCAGCCTTTTTCTGATTGATCTCTTCAAGACGCAATTTCAACTGCTTGAGATTGTCCGTCGCAACTTTTTCCTGGTTGGTTAGCAGAGTCATGTTGCGGGAAAGCACATCGTACAGCGTCTTAACTCGACTGGTCAGTTGTGACTCGATCTGGGAGTGTTCGTTCATCATGCTGTCAGCCAGCGTTGCCAGTTGTTCAAGTGTAAATGCTTTGTCATTGTCATTTACATAAGTCTTGTCTTCTGACTGCTTGGCTTCCTCAATGCGCGGCATCAACTCTTTGAGGTTGTTCTCGATTTTTGCCTTGGCAGCTTCGTAACCTGTTTTTTCAATTTCAATACGCTCAAGTCGAACCTGTGTCTCAATCCGCTGATCCCGAACGGCTTCAGTAGCCTTTTCCAGTTCGGCATATTTTATTTGAATGTCCTTTTGTTTGACATCCAATTCACCCAAAACCTTGTCAATCTTGTCCATGATTTTGTCGGCGGCTACGCCCGCACGCGGGCCGCAGCCTGCCATTGACAGGCCAATCACAAGGGCCGCCAACAATACTGCGGCTACAATAAATTTTGTCATCTAACTTCTCCAGTTTGGTTTTTTTGCTTAAGAGATCGTGCTTACACGTTATTGAAAAACGAGACGCAAGACCTCGTTGTATTCGCGATTGCTCAGCGGATATTGGGTGTGAGATTCCACACGATCGCAATTCTAAACTTTATCCGCTCGAAGTCACCCGATTCGCGGCGAAGTTCCGGAAAAAACCTGAATTCGAACTGCGTCTAATCCGTTAGCCGCCGGGAATTTACGCAAGACAGTTCGGCAACTGTTAATCTGTGACGAACGGAGCAGCAGTATCAGCAAAGACTGGATGAACCCGACGCTCACTGAGTTCCAACGAAGTTTCGGTGCAAGTTCCGGAAAGCCGGCCTGCCTAGAAACCGGTCTTCGCGCGGACCGTTGCTAAAGCGGTTTTCAACTGGATGCGTTCGTTCGGATTGAAGATCAGATTCGATCGAATTGCCACAAGCGAAACCACCAGCAAACACGCGACTGACACCAGGGGTGGAGCAAGCAATAACAAGGGCAATGCAGCGGTCAGCCAGACGCCCGCATCGGTCGTGCAACCGGTGAAGTGGTTGAACATGTAGATCAGAATCATGTTCACCGCATTTGCGATCGTGGTCGCAATCACCGCTCCCCATAAACCCATCGAGGGAATCATCAGGCAGTTCAAAACAATGTTCAGCACCAGGCCGACCGACACGGCTGCGAAGGCGAGTTTCCCTTTTTCAACCACCCACAGGTAGTCCTGCCCGACCGTGTAGAGCCCCAGCCAGGTGCAATAAACCAGCGTTAACGGCAAAACCGCGCGACCGTCGTTGTACCGACCCTGCAAAAAGTGCTCGAATAGATACGGTGCAAACAACAAAATGAACACGCCGCCCACCGTGAACGTGATTGCAACCAGCTTGATCGTCCAGTTCAGCTGCACCCGCGCCCGGTCGCGGTCACCTTTTTCCCAGGCCGCACTCATGTAGGGCATTAACAAACCGCCCAGCACCGCCGCGACGCTGACCAGCAACAACGGCAGCACTCTTCCACTGTGATACTGCCCGACCAGACTTTGCGCCAGCTCTGCATTGACCGGCGCCCAGTGGATCAACATGCAACGGTCGGACGCCTCGAAAAGATTGTGTCCGAGATTCGACCACCACATCCAAAGCGCAAAAGGCGCGATCCGTTTCCAAAGTTCACGGTTGCGCAGTCGCTCGCCCTCGTCACGAAAATCGCTGCGGTATTTCCAGATAAACCAGACCGCCGGAATCGACGCCGCAATACAACTGATTCCATAACCGCACGTCGCCGCTGAAGCCATGTCGTTCCAGACCAGCATCAACGAGCAGCTCACTGCCATGAAAACGGTTCCGAGAATAAACCGCATCAATGTCACCAGCCGGATCTGCCGGAGCGACTCCATCAATGAAGTCAGAAAATTCATCGCTGCCACAAAAATCAGCGTGAATCCGATCCAGCGGATGATCCCCGTTTGATTGGTCTCCCGAAAAACCAGCCACGAAAATGACTCAGGGAAAATCAGGATGGCGGCCGACACCATCAACGTCACTGTGCAGGAAACCGTCGTGATCTTCATCACGAACGCACGCATCTGTCCGCGACCGCGATAATGTTCAACGAAGCGTCCAAAACAACCGGGCAGCCCGAGCACCGCAAGCGGCGCGAGCAGCATCAGGAAACTCCAGACCATCGACCACTGCCCGAGTTGCTGGTCACTCATGAACCGGCAAAACAACAGGCCGCGGACAAAGCCGATCCCTCGACCGACCACCGTCAGAATCAAAGCAAACGCCACGCCCATCGCCAGCGAATCGGAGACCATCCCGGAAACCGACGGCCTTTCCTTTTCGCTGGTTAGAGTGGGTGCTTGTCCGGTTGCCATGGCTGATTTGAAGAACGGAGAGAATTTGGTTGAACATCCGTAGCGCTACAGGTTTTCTTTTCACGGAAAAACGGCTAGCGCAGATTTCGACATCTATATGTACGACCTGGATCCGGCGCTCTGATGGACTACCCGGACAGGGGGCGTTTGTTTCCGCAGCGCGTGAAAGAGTTTACTGGTTGTGACGGTTGTTCCGTTCAATGCTGTCGATACCTAGTTGCACTTATGTGCAGCCGGGACAGCGAGAAGATGACACGCTAGCGCCGAGATGCCGGGCTTGCGCATACTCGTCAAGCGGTTGTGTTGGATAACGATCAGCGGCAGCGCCGGTCCCGCGCGATTGGATGCCACAATTGCGGCAGTGATTGGAGACCTTGGGGACCGCGGTTCGCTAAATCGACTGCTGGCAGGATGAAAAACGGTTTTTTGGACCATTCGAGCGTTACGTCTCTTTGACTCCAACCGCTGTATCAGTGATAACAATACCATTCACAGTCGGGGAAAAACATCATTTCGCCCGTTCTTTTTTCCTCCACAATCGTTCCTCCCGATTCTGATTCCCTGTAGCGGATTTTTTTATGAGTACTGATCTTTCGGCGGTAGCGAGAGACATCAAGATTCCCGTCGAAAAAGTTTCTAAGACTGTCGAACTTCTGGATGCCGGGAACACCATTCCTTTCATCACTCGATTTCGAAAAGACGAAACCGGGAACCTGAACGAAAAACAGATCTTGTCTGTCAAGCAGGCAGTGAAACGTGCCCGTGCTCAGGACGAACGACGTGCGTTTATCCTGAAGTCGATCGAGTCCCAGGGCAAATTGACCGACGATCTGAAAACGCTGATCGAAACAGCTCGAACATCGCGCCGTCTCGAAGATGCGTACCTTCCTTTCAAACAGCGGAAACAACCGCTCGCCGCCGTCGCCAGGCAGCAGGGACTTGAACCGCTCGCCGACGAAGTTCTCGATGGCAAGACGCCTGAATCTGAACTCGCACGTCGCGCTGAAGATCTGGTTCGCGTCGAAAAAGGGCTTGAAACGGTTGACGATGTATTTGCCGGTGTCGGTCATCTGATCGCCGAACGATTCAGCGAAAACGGTCGCCTGAGAAGCGAGCTCCGTGCACTGTTCTGGAAATCCGGACACATGGTTGTAAAGCCGGTTGCCCAGCCTGAAGAAACGAAAACAACCGTTGCGAACAAAGAACCGGAAGCAAAAAAAGACCCGGCCGCTGCCAAGCAACCTGTAGCGCCCAAAGAAACAGATGCAACCGTTGAAACTCTGGCAACCTTGCCGACCGAAGAAACGTTGCCCGACAAGCAAACGGTTCCGGAACAGCCTGTTCTGGCGGTCGAAACTCCGATGAACCCGGTCGCACCGGCACCTCCAGTTTCAAACGCCGAAAACACACAACACGTTGCTGAACCTGAATCGACGACTCCAACAGCAGCGACTGAACCGACAACACCAACCGAAGCGACTGAGCCGTCGCAGGAATCGAAGCCGACGCCATCAGCGGTTGACCAAGCGACTGTTGCAGACGATGCGACTACTGCTGATAAAGCGAATGTGGTTGATGAAGCGACAACGACTTCGGATCAGCCAACAAAAACGTCTGCATCAATGCCGCCCGCGCCGGCAACCGACGAGCCAGCTGGAACGCCTCCTGTAGCTCCGGAATCAGAGTCTCCTTCTGCAACAACAAAATCACCTGCGGCAGAAACACCCGCAACGACTGAAGCAACCAACACTGAAACCAAAACGCCCGCCAAAAAGAAGAAAAAGAAGAAAAAGAAAAAGAAGAAAAAGAAGGCAGCTCACGACCCGTTCAAAGACTATTACGATTTCAAGCAGCCGATTGGCAAACTTCCACACCACCGCGTTCTGGCGATCAATCGCGGCGATCGGGCCGGGAAGCTGAAGGTCCAAATCGAAGTCGATCCGTCAAAGCTGATCGAGTTGGCTCAAAAGCATTTGATCCCGGACGAACATCCGGCTGGCGAATTCATGCAAAAATGCGCGACCGGTGCATTGTCGCGTCTGATCGTTCCCGCCATCGAGCGCGAGGTACGTCGCGAGCTGACTGAAAACGCCGAGAAACATGCGGTCGAAGTATTTGCCAACAACCTGCGCAACCTCCTGCTGCAACCTCCGGTTCGCGATCACGACGTAATTGCAATCGCGCCCGGATTCAAACGAGGCTGCGTGGCGGCCGCGCTTGATGCGACGGGCAACCTGATCGAATCGGAGCAGTTTTTTGTTGTTGGAAACCAGCAGCGTCGCGAACAGAGTGCCGCGAAGGTTGCCGAACTGATCGCCCGCTGCAATCGGCCGGTCGTCGCTATCGGTAACGGGGCAGCGTGTCGCGAAACCGAACAGGTGATCTCGGACATGATCGCGGGGCCACTCAAAAACAAAGAAGTCAAGTACATCATCCTGAACGAAGCCGGTTCGAGCATCTATTCGACCAGCGAAATCGGACGCGAAGAGCTGCCTAATGTTTCGCCCGATGTAAGGACGGCGGTTTCGATTGGCCGCCGATTGCTTGACCCGCTGTCCGAGCTGGTAAAAATTGCGCCGGCAAACATCGGCGTTGGCATGTACCAGCATGACATCAAAGCAAAACATTTGAGCGAATCGCTTGATGACGTCGTCGAATTCTGCGTCAACCGCGTTGGTTGCGACGTCAACACGGCCAGCCCGTCACTGCTTCGCTTCGTGTCCGGTTTGAATCAGCTGACCGCACGCCGGGTCTACGAACACAGGCTGGAAAACGGACCCTTCAAAAAGCGTGAACAGCTGCGGGATGTTGCGGGCTTCGGCGACCAGACGTTTATTCAGGCTGCTGGTTTCCTCCGCATTCACGACGGTGACAACCCGCTCGATTCAACCAGCATCCATCCGGAAAGCTACGCTCATGCGCTACGTGTGATCGAGCATGTCGGCGCGTCAGTTGACGCGTTGTTTGCTGCCGCTGAGCCAAAGAAGGTCGCCGTGGTCGCGCAGAGTTCTGCTCAACCGCCTGTGACCGAGCCAGCCGCTGAGCCATCGGTCGGGGTGAAGACGGAAGAAACTCCTGATCCTCAATCTGATTCCACTCCTTCCCGGGAAACAAAGGCCGGTTCAACGACAACGGAATCGGCTGCAGTCGACGTAACTGCAGCCGTGCCATCAACCGGGACTCCAATCTCAACTGAAACGAGCTCGACCGAAATTTCGAATACGGCACCGGTCGCAGAGCCAGCAACTCCGGTGGTCGCCACACCCGAAGATGCGGCAGCAGCAATGGAAACGGCACCTGCTGAAATAACGCCATCCGAAACTGCGCCATCCGTATCTGCGTCATCTGAAACTGCTGTCGAAAAACCAGTCACGAAGCTTAGCCCGCAGCAGGCCGCAGCACGTGACGAACGGTTGACGATAATCACCAAAATCAAGCAGCTCGATTCGAAACAGCTGGCGACGGAATACGGTGTCGGATACCTGCTGGTTGAGGACATTCTTAAAACACTTTGTCGGCCTCGACGGGATCCGCGTGACGGGATTCCCAAGCCCGTATTCCGTAGCGGGATTCTCAAGGTTGATGATCTCAAACCGGAGATGCAACTCGATGCCCAGGTCGTCAACGTGGTTGATTTCGGCGTCTTTGTTGATATCGGAATGGGGGAGAGCTGCCTCGTTCATGTGAGCCAGTTGTCGCACAGGTTTATACGCAACCCGCAGCAGCTTTATTCGGTCGGCGACCCGCTGAAGGTCTGGGTCACCGAGATTGAAAACGACAAACGACGCGTGAAACTGACCGCGATCAAACCCGGTTCACCTAAACCGCCTCGACCTCCGCGACGGCGCAAACCGGAAACAACTGCCGGCACACCCGGAGCAGAAAACCGGGGAGGTGGCAGCGGCGCTTCAGGAAATCGCCACGGACAGGCCGGAAACCGATCGGACTCCAGGACACGGACCGGCAAAAAAGACGGTGAGTTTTCAGGCAGTGGGAATCAGGGTTCACGCGGCCGAAACCGGCACGGTTCACGCGGCGCGGTTCCTCCGGGCCCGGGCACACGCACCGTCCACACGTCGCGGAAGAAAAAAGAAGTCAAACCGATCACGAAGGATATGCTTGAAGGGAACGAACCGATGCGATCGTTTTCTGATCTGCTTCAGTTCGTGGAAAAGAAACCGGAAAAGGACGACAAGAAAAAAGATAAGAAGGCTGATAAGAAAGACAGCTAAGGGATAGGTTGGGCGGAAGAGATCGACTTAATCTGTCTTTGCCCGGTCGAATTCAGGCCCTTGCTTTTTCTGCCACAAATTTTCTGCCATTCTTTCTTACATACCATCGAACGACCTATGGACTTTGAAGACCAGCTGGAAAACGCAATCAGCCGCGGCAAACAACGCAGTGCTGCGCGGATCGACTCCGAAAAACAAAAGGCAATGACGGAAGAGGAAATCCGCAATCGCCACAACACGTTCCGGCTCGATCTATCCGACTACATCGAGAATGTGCTTAAGAAACTGGGCAATCACTTCCCCGGTTTCGAATACGAAACGATCTACGGACAGCGAGGCTGGGGCGGTGCAATCTACCGCGATGATCTTGCGCTTGGGCCGGAGGGGAAGGCAGGGTCGTTCTTCAGCCGGATCGAAATGACTGTCAAACCGCTCAACGAATTCAAAGTCGTCAACATCACGGGCAAAGGCACGATCAAGAACAAAGAGATCTTTACCTGGAATCACTTCAAGGACATCGCCGAGGCGGAGCAGGTCAATTTCCACGAACGGCTCGATGCCTGGATTATTCAGTACGCTGAACAGTTTGCAGCACGCTGACTTCCGCAGACAACCGACACGATGAATACTCTCGCCAACCAATCGACCGCCTCCGCCGCGACTGCTCGCCGCTCTCCGGGCGGATGTCTGCTTCGACTCCTTGCGGGATTGCTCATTCTGGGTGGATTGCTTTACGGAATTCAGTCGTATTTGACTCCCCCGGATGATCCGAATCTGACCGGGCCGGAAACGAGCACGGCCGATGGCGAACATGAAGAATCCGGCATTCCAAAAACCTCCATCACCTACGGAATCACTCAAGCTGAAATCGATGCGGCCGATCATCCTTTGATTCCGTTACTGAAAATTGCCCGCGACGGTCTGGACTCGATGAACAGGAACGTCCGCGGATACACGGCCAGCATTACCAGCAAAGTGCGAACGGGCGACGGAACCATGCATCCTGAAAAGCACAGCATCTGCAAAGTGCGACATGCAGACCAGACGTCCGGCCTGAGTGTTTACACGAAATTTCTCAATCCCGGTTCGATCGCAGGTCAGGAAGCGATCTGGGTTGACGGGCGCAACGAAAACAAGCTGATTGGTCATGGAACCGGGTTGCTGAACATCAAACGAATGTACCTGAAGCCGGACGGATTGTTACCGATGAAAGGCAACCGTCACCCGATTTCAAAGTTCGGAATAAAGAACCTGTTGCACAGTTTGATCGAACAGGGCGAGGCAGATCTCGCGCATCGTGAAATCAAAGTCACGATCGAGAGGGGACAAGTCATTGACGGGATTGTCTGCACGCTGCTCCAGATCGAACATCCTCAACAGCGCGACCATTTCACATTTCACATCGCCCGAATCTATATCGACGACGCCCGCAACCTGCCCGTTGCCTACGAGGGTTTTCTCTGGCCGGAGAGAAACGGTGGTCCACCGGTCTTTCTGGAAAAATATTTCTACACCGATATTCAATTGAATCCCGGCCTGACCGACGCGGATTTCGATCCGGACAACGACGAATACAACTATCCGCGATGGTAATCGCTGCGATAGGCAATTCCGTGCAACTCACGGTTGTAAATCCAGCCGTAAAACTGCTGAAATCAAACTCCATCGTCGCGCAATGAGGACGTTTCGTTTCGGGGGATGCGTCGGGTTGTGAGCCGAATCAGGCAAAGTTTTCATTGTCGCAAAGCAGCGTACGGGTCTGCCGCTGGATGCTGGAACAATCCGGCCGCATCACCTCCGCTCTCAGGAGTCTTTGTCTACAACAAAGTCTTTACTTTCAACCATGATGAAGGGGAACAGCGATGAAAAAGATTGTCTACGTGCCGTGTCTCATATTGTGCCTTTTTACGGGGAGCGCGACATCGTCGCCAGCGCAGGTTTACGAGGACAGCCACGCATCACAGGCCGGGCAGGACTGGTACGCGACCGGAATTCACCAGTATTACCGGGGTCCGGTACAAGCGGCATCCGGTGTGATGCCTGCAGGGTCGATGCAGCCAGTGCAAAATGCAAACGTTGCTGAGCCGGTGTCGGGGCAATACATCCCACCAACGCTCTATCCTTCAGGCAATCCGGCACCCGCGCTTGAAAATCCAGCCGCTCAGTCTTCGGTCGCTCAGCCCTCGGTGACGCCGGAGGCGATTCAACCCGGGATGGCTGATCCAGTTCAGCCTGAGCCTGTCGACGGACCATTCGGCGGCGCAGAAACGATGGAGCCTGCTCCTGTTCCCGCAGTTCCCGAGCCGGATGACAGTGCTGGTGCCGGCGCGGACGACAGCCCGTTTGGCGGCGGCGGATCCAATCCCTTTGACGCGGGTGGAGGAGCGTCCAACGGTGCAAGCCCGTTCGGCTCGCAAGCGGAAAGCGAGCCCGTTCAGCCGGCCACCATCCCCGAACCTGAAATGGAGACGGCTGACGCTGGATTTGGCGGAGATCTTGATCCCGCTGATGACGGAGCCAACATGGTCGATGGCGACACCGGTGGATTAGATCCACCGGCAGCGGAGGACGCTGTTGCCGACGATCCATTCGCTAACTGATACGGGAGCAATCAAGCGTCTCGATTGAAGAACACCCGGAGGCACAGAGGACACGGAGTTTTGTTGCTTCGCTTTCCTCTGTGCCTCTGTGTTTCCAAACTCAGTTCATAGTCCTGGACACGATCTTCGCCTAGAACAATCCGGAGATCCGACCTTCGTCATCAATGTCGATATGCTCAGAGGCCGGTGTGGCAGGCAGCCCCGGCATCCGCATCATGTCGCCGGTGATTGGAATCAGGAATCCGGCACCGGCAGCAATCTCAATCTCACGAACGGTGACCTCAAAGCCGGTGGGGCGCCCGATTTTCTTCGGGTCATCTGACAACGACTTCTGAGTTTTCGCCATGCAAACCGGCAGCGCTTCGAGTTTCAACTTTTTGATCCGGCGAAGATCTTTTCGTGCCTGCGCCGAGTAATTGACACCGTCCGCTCCGTAAACCTCTGTGCAGATTTTTGAGATCTTTTTCTTGACGGGAAGTGCCCAATCGTAGAGCGGCGTGAAACTTCCCGGCGCACGCGACTCGACCGCGTCAGAAACGGCGCGAGCCAGATCCTCCGCTCCTTCGCCGCCCTTGGCCCAGATATCGGCAACGACCGCTTTGAATCCCAGTTCTTCGCAACGACCGCGAACGATTTCGATCTCTTCGTCGGTATCAGTCGTGAATTTGTTGATCGCGACCACGGCAGGCAGATTGTAGAGTCGCGTATTTTCCAGATGTTTCTCCAGATTCGGCAGGCCTTTTCTTACAGCATCCGGATCAGGAGCAGTCAAATTATCGAGTGCGCCGCCACCGTGATATTTCAGAGCACGGATCGTCGCGACGAGTGTCATACAGCGTGGACTTAATCCCGATCCGGCGCATTTGATATCAAGAAACTTTTCAGCGCCAAGGTCGGAACCAAACCCGGCTTCGGTGACTACATAGTCGGAAAGCGACATTCCCATCTTGGTCGCGATGACCGTATTGGTTCCCTGGGCGATGTTTGCAAACGGTCCGCCGTGGATAATCGCCGGAGTGTGTTCGATCGTTTGAACCAGATTCGGTTTGATCGCGTCTTTCAAAAGCGCGGCCATCGCTCCCTGAGCCTTCAAATCCCGTGCGTAAACCGGTTTGCGATCGGTGGTGAATCCGACAAAAATATTGCCGAGCCGTTCTTTCAATTCGGACAAATTGTTGGACAGGCAGAGGATCGCCATGATTTCGGATGCGGCTGTGATGTCGAATCCGGTTTCGCGGGGAACTCCGTTACCTGTCCCGCCGAGCCCGACAACAATGTCTCGCAGAGCCCGGTCGTTCATGTCGAACACGCGTTTCCATTCGACCGTTCGCGGATCGATGCCAAGTGAGTTCTTTCGGCTCTGTAGATTGTTATCGATCAGGGCAGCGAGCAGATTGTGAGCTTTTTCGATCGCCGCAAAGTCGCCGGTGAAGTGTAGATTGATATCCTCCATCGGAAGCACCTGCGACCACCCGCCTCCGGTCGCGCCGCCTTTGATACCGAATACCGGCCCGAGTGACGGCTCACGCAAAACGACGGTCGTCTGATTGCCGATCCGGTTCATGCCCTGAGTCAAGCCGATCGACATTGTGGTTTTGCCTTCTCCGGCCGGCGTGGGAGAAATGGCTGTCACGAGAATCAGTTTGCACTCGTCAACTTTCTTATCATCAATCAGGGACAAAGGGATTTTGGCTTTGTAGTGCCCGTACATTTCCAGCTGTTCGGGAGCAAGGCCGATCGTCGCTGCGATTTCCGTAATAGGTTTGAGCGTCACCTGATTGGCAATTTCAATGTCCGACGGCATGAGTCTGTTCTCTATTGGAAAAATGTTATTTGAGGCAAGTTGGAACCGGACATTGTGCCGCAATGTTCACCATGATTACAGATATGGTGCGCGAGAATCTTGCCATGACCGGGTTTGTTTCCTGGTTGCGATGCATGCCGTGGTGAACGTGTCGAACAATCAGTAGCGGCCCAAAACTCTCGTTTATGCAACTTTCTGCGAATTTCTTTTCTGGATGCGAATAATCAGCCAGGAAAGTCTGAGGATAGGCGAAAAAAAACAGGTTGGACCCGTCCCCTCATGCTGACATCACTCGCTCATCCGAAGGCCAGGAATGAACCTCGAATATCAAACTACCATCTCAATTCCACATTCAATCTCGGCGGGAATGTTTGCCTTGCTCGCGATTGCATCACTATCCGGATTCATGCTGGAACCGAATTCCGCACTGGCGTTTCAAGCTCAGGCATCGGAAACCGAATCTTCACGGCTTCTTCGTCAACGCCGGGAAGATTCAGTAGATCGAGATTCCGATAGCGTTGAAATCGTCGGGCTCGAATCACAGCTGGCGATGATCGATTACCGAAAAGACAATTTTGCTCACGCCGATCTGTCTCCCGAAGAGCTGCAGCAAAAAATGGCCGAGCGCGGCGACACCGCGTTGACCGTTGGTCTGAGCGCGATTTCAGAGTTGATCCGGAATCAGAACCGGGCGATGCAACGGGAGAGTCAGCAGCGTGAGAACCAGCAAACTGGGTCTCAGCATCGGAGTGACAGCCCTGAATCGGCAGCCAGCCAGCTGACATCGGACAGCTTGTTGGAAATGATGAGCAATCCGAACAAGATGAAACTGATGATGACGTCGCAGTTTGCCAGCGAAGGCGCGATGGAACAGGGATTGGGTCAAACCTTGAACCAGTTGCTTGTGACTGATCGGAACGAGGCAGCGATGCGCGTGCTACAGCAACAACTGGCTTCCGGTAAGACGAAGATCGCTGTGTTCTACGGCGCCGCGCACATGACGGACTTTGAACAGCGTCTGGTCGGTGATTTCGGATTGACGAAAACCGACCAGGTCTGGGTTGATGCCTGGGACCTGCAAAAAGAAGTTGAGTCGACCGCTTCCAGTCCGCTGAACCTGATGATGCAGATGTTAAAAGCACTGGATGAATAACCAAAAGCATCGGGTCGTATCGGGAATGAGTCGTATCTGAATTGTTAAATTAGGTGAGGAATCAGCCGAGGCTAATGGCTGTTCCTCTGCCATATTCCGCAGCCAACGGCAAATAGCCGGGCACACTGTTTTTTTACTGAAAAAACGTGGAATTGCCGGTCAGAGCCGGTTCTCCCGGCAACTTCTTTGTTTACACTTTCGGGTAACTCCGGATGTGTATCATTCGGTCCCGGCGGGCAATTCCCGCGTCTACGCTTCTGTGCGACCGAGCCAGAGCAGACTTGCCCAGCTTGCAAGTTGAACCCGCAAATTGCCGCGTACCGACCTCGAATTTTTCGGGTGTCGCACGAGTGGCAATTGCAAACGAATTAAAGACCCACTAAAAAGTTTCTAAGGATTCTGTCCATGACAACCAACAACTCAATCAAGATCGTAACCTTGCTGGCGGCTGCTTCTGCCATGCTCTTTTCGTCCGCTGCTGAAGCACAGCTGATTCGCGGCCAATTGATGCCTGCACAGCGTATTTTCAACACCGTGCCAGCTCCGATTCAACAGGGCCGGATCATTTACCGTGCTCAACAGATTCGTCCGAACATCATCCAACGGCAGATTCTCCAGCCACAGTTCGCACAGCAGCCACAGTTCGCACAGCAGCCACAGTTCGCACAGCAGCCACAAATGATCCAACAGCCGTTGTTCGCTCAGCAGCCGCAGATGATTCAGCAACCACAAATGATTGCTCCGGTTCAATCGTTTCAGCCATTCGTTCAGCCGGGCTTCAACGCTCAGCCAATGATCGTCGCGGGTTCGCAAATCGTTGAACAGCAGTTCAACGACGGAACTCCTCAATCTGTTTTTGAACCAGACGCTATTGTTGAACCAACCAATGACGGACACATCCGCTTCCGCTACCCTGCTTCAGCGACCGGCAACCTGACCTACACGATCAACGGTGAAGAGGGATCGTTGCCACCGGGACAGAATCTTGCAATTCCAGCTGGCCGGAACTTCGAATTCAGCTATCTACCTGCCGAGGGTGCCGAGTCTGTTTCGCAACCTGCGACGGACCTTGGAGATTTCGTTTTCACTGACAACGGTGGAACATGGTCACTTGAGCCGTACGCTCCGCCGACAGCAACCGTTGCTCCGGTTCAGCAGGCTCCAGTTAAGGACGGAACGATCATGGAAGCACCGATCCAGGAACTTCCTGCTGACGACGCTCCAATTCAGGAAATTCCTTCAGAGGACGTTCCTGCTCAGGAAGCACCCGCTCAGGACACAGTTGACAATGCCGATACCAACTGACAAGACGCTCAGCGAGGATTTTGCGCTGTGGAAAAACGAGATTCGATCAGCGATGAATGACCCTGATTTTCCAGCGGAATCAAGACTCAGATTGAAGAAGATATTTGGAGCAAACGCCGGCGACGAACTCAAAGTAATCAACGATGTTCAAACAACCGGGCTGATATCCGATCCGGAATACCTGGTCTGGTTGCTCGACCTGCAAAATGAAAATGGTGGCAGCGAACTTGATGAAAACGAAGGTGGCCACGCTGAGGGCAACGCCAGCGTTCACATTGTGGCTCAACTCAAGACGATAACCGGCGAGGATTTCGGGCTGGAACCGGGCCAGTGGCGTAACTGGCTGGCAACATCGCGGAACGGCGCGGAATCAAACGGAGAGAAGGACACCGATCCTGAGCCGGGCCCGGAAAACGAACCCAACCGGAATTTTGAGCAGACGCTCGCGGCGATCGGACCGATGGACCTTGCTCAGGACGGGATTGGCAGCCTGGTCAGGTTGATGATTGATGAAAACGACAATCTGGTGGTTGATCAGACACACTGGAGCGATCAGTTTGACAACCGAACGGCGGAACAGGTTCTTGAATCCGTAAAGTCGTTGATCGCTGAAAACAATCTTCCGGCAGGCTGGTTCCGCCCGGGCGGCGAATACGCTATCGAAACAACCGGCTTGCCACAGATTCTGTTTGATTCGATGGCGGCAACAATCGAGTAGTAAACCTGAACCGGCGCGAAGTTGATGTGCCTGCGATAACCGGATTCGATTTATCCGTACAGGAACGTGAATCGCCGGGGCGAATATTTAAGCTGCGTTCACGTGATGACGGTTCGCTGACTATTGAGTTCCAGTTCGACGAATCCGATACAGTCTTCCGGCTTGTCCAGCTTGCGGATTCGGATGACGGGACCGGCGACCGGTGTTTTCTGATTGACTTGAACAGCAACACGACGCAAACATTGAGTGGCAGGAACTTTTCCGATTTGCTCAGCCGCAACGAAGGCTACTTCAACGAACGCTTCATTCCGCTGCTTGATTCTGTAAAGATAGAACTGCAACGATAAACCAAAGGGCAACGAATCATCAGGCAATGTCCGGCTATCGGCTCAATTCAAAATCGTAGGCCCCGTTTTCGCTTGAGACGGTCGCGGTTAGTGGCGTCTTCCCGACCCGAGAGTAGTTTTTCGGAATCGGCCTGTTCGGAAGTGACGCCCGATAGTCTCCTGCGGCAGTCTGGTTGTTGTCCCCGCTACGCAATTCATCGGGAACAGGCCCTTCGGACACAGTTACTTTGCTTTTGCAGGCGTAAGCTCCCGACTCAGACTTGCCCGGCAGCACGATTGTGAATTGCCCGTTATCATCGGTTACACCGCTGCCAATCATATGGGAAATGTCGATGTCTTCGAGTTCTGGATAAAAGCGGATTTTCGCGTTGGGTAACGGTTTACCGTTGAGCGTTACGACGCCGGAAACGGGCACCACATCCGGCAACCCGTTCCCTTCGCAACCGTTGCTGATGCTAACGAAAAAAGCAACCGCCAAAATGACGGCTGCCTGAGAAATCTTGAGTTGGATAGCCATCAATTAACCTCAGCAAGTTTCAACATCTTAACATTCAACTGTACGCGACGATCGGACTTCCTAGTTGCCGACCGAAACAACGGTTCCATCATCGATAATCGCCAATGCCTGAAGCACTTCAAGGCTGCCGACTCCCCGATCGGAAATAAACCTGACCGAGCCGTCACCGAGTGCGAAGTTTGCACCGCCCTTGTGTCCGCTGCTGAAGGAGCTGAATTTCTTATCGGTATAGTCGACGCCTGGTTTAGGCCCCAGACCTGAAGGAATCTTGTAGTTGATCGGCTCAAGTGCACCAGCAAGGAAGTTACGTGGAGCATTAAAATTCGCCCATGCCCAGCCGCGAAACGTGTCGAATTCAGGGTACTCTTTGTCAAAAGAATATCGTTCGCCCACGAACAGTGTGTTCGACGAACCGTCTGTTATCGATGCAAACGTGGTCTTGCTGTTGTAAAAGAAAACTCCGTCGAACGTGGCGTCCGCGTGATACCAGGACTGCACTCCGGCATTGCCGAAGTAACTGTTGATTCCGAAGTAGTAGTCGTTTCCACCAGTCGTGTAGACGACCTGCTTGCTTTCCACGAAGTCCGACGGGCAGACGTAGGATTCAATGTAACTGGCGGCGATCGAATCAGGACCAATCGCATTTGGATATTCACGTTGAGTCAAATCCATCCGGTCGTAGACATTCCCTTGTTCCATATAAGGCAAAATCCAAACCAGCCAGGAACCGAATGTATCCCCTTCCGGTGGCTCACCACACTTCTCATGAACATCCGAGTTTGCCCAGATGAAACCGGAACCGCCACCAATGGGCAGATTCAACCCCGGAGGGAACCTGCCGTTGGTGCTTTCATAGTTCATGCATGCCAAGCTCAATTGCTTGATCTTGTTAGAGCATGCAGTTCTTCGTGCAGCTTCACGAACCGACTGAACCGCCGGCAACAGCATGCCGATCAGAATGCCGATGATCGCGATGACCACCAACAACTCAACCAGGGTAAATCCCGGGCGTTGCGATTTGGGTTTAATAAACATTAGGCAACCTTACTAGGAATGGAGACGGGCGATCACGATGGATGCAACCGGTTAACCTGGAAATATAATCTTCAATATAGGCTTCTCGATTATAGAAAAAACTCCCGGGATTCGTTAGTGGAAGAATAGCTCAATTCAGCAACTTATTGCCACAATGATGCAGAATTTGAACGTTTTTCCACATGATGCGGATTGAAGTGCGTTCGATTTACCTGGACATTTACATCCGGACCGTCAGCAATCTCTCATTCCCGCGATTCGTTCCTGTTCAATTATCCGCCGTCGGAATCGCTGCCGCCTTCGCTCGCGCCTGGTTCGGAGTCGTTCTCGAGTTCTCCACGTGCGTCTCCATTTGATTCGGATTCGCCGGCACCTTCGCCTGCCGGATCGCGAATGTCGTAACAGTGCAACAGCTCTTGATCACGCAGATACAGTTTGCCGTCCGCAATAACCGGGTGCATCCAGATCGCTCCCTGTCCGGCGCGGCGGCGTGAGAGAGGATCGAGCCGGAACTCGCCACGAATTTCTCCGCCTGATTCATTTGCTTCCAGCAACAACACGCGACCGCGATCTTCTTCGATAAAGTAAAACCGGTCATCCGCCCAGGTGACGGCTCCTGATTTGATCTCCCGTTCGTTCCAGGCCATCTCGCCCGTTTCCAGATTCTGGCAGACAAAACCGGCACGTTCCGACGCGCCATAGACATGTCCGTCGCGAGCCACCATTCCCCAGTGTTTGTTTTTCATTGCTTTGCTTCGATAAAGCTCTTCCGCTTCTCCGTTTTCAAAAGAAGCCATCAGCGAACCGATCCCGTAGCCGGCCGATGCGTAGACCTTTGCTTCCTCTGGCAGAACAATCGGCGACGGGATCACCGCGTACACTTGATCACCCCAGTCAAACCGCCACAACAAACTGCCGTCCTCTTTCGATAGGCCGAACAAATTGCCGATGGTGATCTGCACATATTGAGGCTGACCGCCGAGCTCCGCCGGAACGATTGAAGAATAATGTGCCCCGGCAGTTTCAGAACCGCTCCGTGTTTTGGTTTCCATGGGTTCCGAGAACCAGATTTGTTCTCCGGTCATTTTGTCCAGCGCAAGAACCATTCCCTGCTCGCCACCGGGCGTACACAGTACTTTTTCGCCATCAACGAGAGGCGATTCGGCGTAACCCCACATGGGCACGGAGCCACCGAAGTCTTCCATCGTTTTCGACCAGATCAATTCGCCGTTTTCGCGGTTGCAGCAACCAAGCACGCCGCGCGCGCTCATGAAATAAACTCGATCCTCATCAACGGTCGGCGTACTGCGTGGCCCGTCGCCCCGGGTATTCGGATACTTCGGCCCGATCACCTGTCGCCATAATTCTTCGCCGGTTTCCGCATTCAAACAGACGCCACATTCGTCCTCGTCATACAAACCCATCGTGTAAAGATGATCGCCAACAATCGATACGCCGGCGTATCCCAGCCCTGCATCCTCGTTGACCCACAACCGGGGCGGTCCATCTTCAGGCCACTCCTGTAACAAATCCGCTTCCGTTGACTGATTGTTGTGTTCCACACCCCGCCAGCGAGGCCAGTCATCGGCGAGCGAGGTCTGCACGATGCAACAGACAGCAACACAGCAGACCATCGTGGCGATGACTGAAACAGTGAACAGGGAAGTCGATGATTTCCAGCTTCGTCTTGGTCCGGCAGTCATGGTTTACCTTTGTCAATGAGATCAGTACTCGTCAATGAGATCAGTACTCGTGGTCGCGCGCCGTTCGAACAGAGATGAGAATTCGGTCTTTGCAATCGATCGGCCTCGATTATACCGGGGTCGGGGCACAGATCACGACCGGTTTCAATGTAATTCCAGAACATTTCCACGACCATTGAACGCCGGGCTCCGGTATGAGTTTCGCCCTGAATGCGGTAAATTCGTTTTCGCCGGGCATTTTGAACTACATGAGAACCTGACTGACTCCGTCAAACCCGGAATCTAAAAGACTGGATAATTCGTGGGCCTTCCAAAAAACGTACTCGGTACAGAATTGCGACCGTGCTGTACGTCACCGATGACAGGCTACTTTCGAGACGGTTTCTGCCGGACCGACGGTTCCGATTTCGGTGTTCACATCGTCTGCGCTGAAATGACGGATGAATTTCTGGAATTCAGCCGCGCTGCAGGCAATGACCTCAGCACCCCGGTCCCGGAATACGAGTTTCCCGGACTGGTCGCCGGTGACCGCTGGTGCCTGTGCGTAACTCGCTGGAAAGAGGCGCTCAATGCAGGAGTCGCTCCCAAAGTTGTACTCGAGGCGGCGCACATGTCGTCCATTGAATTTGTTTCGATCGAGGAACTCAAGGCTCACTCGGTTGATAAGGGAAAACACTCATGAGCGACCGGGAACCTTACGAGCCTGACGGTGACCGCTATGACGGCCGGATGAATTACCGCCGGTGCGGACGCAGTGGTTTGCATTTGCCTGAACTCAGTCTCGGCTGCTGGCACAACTTCGGCGGTGACGAGCCGACCGACCTGCAACGGCGACTGATCTACACCGCGTTCGACAACGGCATCACACATTTCGACCTTGCGAACAACTACGGTCCGCCGCCGGGCAGCGCGGAATCGAATGTCGGCGCGATCCTGAACGACCTGCCACGCGATGAGATCATTATTTCGTCCAAGGCCGGCTATCTGATGTGGCCCGGGCCTTACGGTGAATGGGGCTCTCGAAAGTACCTGCTCGCCAGCCTCGATCAATCGCTCGGCCGCGTTGGCGTCGACTATTTTGACATTTTCTATTCGCATCGTTTCGATCCCGATACTCCGCTGGATGAAACGCTCGGCGCACTACAAACAGCAATCGAATCGGGACGTGCTTTGTATGCGGGAATCAGCAGCTATACGACCGTCCAGACGCAACAGGCGATTCGCATCTGCGATGACAACGGCTGGCACCGGATTCTGATCCACCAACCCAATTACTCGATATTCAACCGCTGGATCGAAGACGGGTTGACCATGGAGTGTGAAACATCGGGGATCGGAATGATTGCGTTCTGCCCGCTCTATCAGGGTTTGCTGACGGACAAGTATCTTGACGAGGTACCAGATGGATCGCGTGCGGAAAAGTGCCCGGAATTCCTGCGTCCCGTAGAATTGACAGATGATGTATTGAGCGTGATTCGAGGGTTAAACGAAATCGCCGCTCGACGCGAACAGTCGCTGGCTCAAATGGCGATCGCGTGGATCCTGCGTCTGCCGCAAATCACAAGCGTGCTGTTTGGAGCAAGCCGTCCCGAGCAGATTGAAAACAACTGCCTTGCGTTGAACCATCCGAAATTCAGTGCCGACGAACTGGCTGAAATTGAATCCGTGCTCAAATCCGTTTCGCTCCCTCGATCTCTTTGGGCAACTTAGAAAAAACCCGGCAACCTGCAACCAAACACTCCCAACCAAACGAATGTCCAGGAACAAGAATCGAAAACGCGGCGGGTTTCCTCCCGCCGATGCACCGAAGCCGAATTTGCACGACCCGACGGCCAGACCGTTTCGCTGGGACCTGGTGATCATTTTTCTTACCATCGCGATCGGCGGAACCTACCTTGCGATCTGGTTGAGGCCCGGAATGACAGCCGAAGAGTTTATGTTTGAAGTCACGAAAGAGTATCCACACGACGCCACCGCGTTCACACAGGGTTTGTACCTCGAAGGCGATATATTGTGGGAGAGCACAGGGCGATATGGCGAGTCAACGATTCGCAAGACCGATCTGAAAACAGGCGAGATTATTCAGTCGGAAAAAGTGCCTGACAAATATTTTGCCGAAGGCATGACTATCTGGAAAGACCAGGTGATTCAGCTGACCTGGAAGGCCGGGGTCGCAATCATCTACGACCGCGATTTGAAAAAAGTCAAAGAAGTCTCCTACAAAGGTGAAGGCTGGGGATTGACTCACAATGATGAACATCTGATTATCAGCCACGGCACAGCAATCATCCATTTCCTGGATCCGGTAACGTTTGAAGAGGTCCGCAGTATCCGCGTCACCAACAAAGGTCGTGCTGTAGGCCAGTTAAACGAATTGGAGTATGTCAACGACTTAATCTACGCCAACAAATGGCAGACGAATGAGATTTACGAGATCAATCCAGCGAATGGAAACGTCCGGGCTGTGATCTATCTGAAGGGGCTTTGGCCGAGCAGCGAACGGGCGTCGAGTGACTGCCTGCTGAACGGAATCACATTTGATCCGAAAACAAGACGTCTGCTGGTCACCGGTAAACTCTGCCCCAAGGTTTGGGAGATCGAGTTGCGGCTGAAAAAGTAGCCATTGAAGACCAACAAGCTTGACGGTCGAGAAAGATGTAACGCAGAGTCGCAGGGACACTGTTCACTCTTGAATGTCGCCGGCGGCAGGCGTCTCTTCCAAAAGCATCGGATCGATCGTCGTCAAGTCAAATTCCGATCGAACTTTTCCGAGGCTGGAATCGACTTTGGTTCTCAGGATCGAACGGATGTTGTACATCGCCGGAATCACTTCGCCGGGCGGCTGAACGCGGACACCCAGTGATGCGGCTGCATGTTCGACGGCAGAGACGACTGCTGTTGGATTCAGGTCCGAATCGAATACCAGATCAGCGGTTGATTCACGTTTGCTGATGATGACCCGATGCCAGCCCAGAGTTGCCCCCGCATCGCCGTTCGCTTTTTTCAATTCGAATTTCCCGTCGCTGTCAGTCACTCCGTAGGACATCGGTGTACGTTCCGTTTTGCCGGGCTGGCCAAACCGCGCCTTCGTGCGATTCGTAAACCGGAGCGGAATGAAAATCACGCGGGCTCCTTCGACCGGGTCTCCATCGAGCGAAACATGCCCGGCAACGTCGGCCGAACCTGAACCGCCGACGTAGTCCGGATCACATCCACTGATCGCCACGACAAATGTGCCGACAAGCACAAGGACCAGAGTGGCATGCGCCATATATTTTGTTCGCTGTCTCATTCCAGATCCATTTCATTCCCGGCAACAACTTCAACTTCAATCCGTTAACAGCCAACCGCTAACAGCTTCGTCCATCCGATGCCGTCAATTCGTCTTTGCCAACGGGTGGCAATGCCTCCTCGACGACTCCCTTTGCCTTCGGCCAGATAATCACGGCTTCGACGACCATCCAGACCTGCAACGCCAGCGTTGCAAGCCCGATTCCGGTGAGCAACGGTTTGTCTCTGTAGTTCCAGATCCAGCCAACACGGGATCCGGATGGCTCAACGATTTCCGTACTGAACAACTGCCACAGCAAAGCCCATGCAGGCATGATGATCATGATGACCATTGGAACGGCAACGAACCAGACCGGTTTGTTTCTTCGCCAAAGATAAAACACAATCACCATAAACGCGAGTCCGGCCAGCAACTGATTGGTTGCTCCAAATAGCGGCCAGAGCAACAATCCGCCCGATCCCGCTTTGCCGTCTGCTCCCGGGATCATCGCAATCAGTCCGCCCAGCACCACCGCGAAAATCGTGGCGACATACATGTTTTTCAACGGCCCAATTTTGAGAGTCGAACCGAGTTCCTGAACGACATACCGCTGCAGTCGCGTGGCGGAATCCAGCGTCGTCGCCGCAAAACAGGCGACCAGCACCGCGATGATTCCAACGCCCAGCTTCAAAGGAATTCCCAGCGTACTGAGAAAGTTCGCACTGCCATCGATGAAAGCCCCGACCTTGGCCCCGAGTCCGAATTTGCTCCACTCGACTGCAGGATCATAAACGGATTTCCAGGCTGCAAACCCGCCCGCCGTTTCGGCTTGAGCAACCACCTGATAATCGGTCGCGCCGGCGGCCGAAGTTACCTTCTCCAACTGCCCCATGCCCAGCCCGGCACAGCACGCCAGAATCACAACAACTGCCAGCGCGCCTTCAAGCAACATCGCTCCATATCCGATCGACTGCGCGTCACATTCATTGGAGACCTGTTTGCTACTCGTCCCGCTGCTGACCAGACAGTGAAAACCGCTGATCGCTCCACAGGCAATCGTGATAAACAGGAACGGCCAGATCGGCGGCGTCCCGGCCGGAAGCTCGTTCATGTCAACAACCGCCGGCGCCGCTGTCATCAAATCCGCTTTGCCGGTCAACGACGCAACGCCCAGACCAGCAACGAGCAACCCAAGCGCGACGAATAACTGATGGCTGTTGATATAGTCGCGCGGTTGCAACAACAGCCAGACCGGCAGGACCGATGCGACGGCACAATACGCTAGCAGGATAACGGTCCACGACATAATATCGTTGGGCGTGCCGAGCGTGATTGGCAAATGATATGAACCGATATAAACCGCTGCGTAAATCACAGAAAGCGCGATCGCCGACATGGCTAACAGATTCTTTGCGCCGCGTCGCATCAGCACGCCCATCACCACGGCAATCGGCAGCGAGATCCAGACGGGTAGCACTGATTCCGGATAGAGCTTGAAAATCGTGGCGATCACCAGCCCGAAGATAGCCAGTACAATCGTCAGTGCGAAAAACAAAATGAACAGAAACAGAATTCGTGCACGGGGCGAGATCAGTCGTCCCGCGATTTCTCCAACCGTCTGGCCGCGATTTCTCAAACTGATCACCAGCGAACCAAAATCGTGAACGGCGCCGATAAAGATGCTCCCGAAGACGACCCATAACAGTGCCGGCAGCCAGCCCCAGAATACGGCGATGGCGGGCCCGACAATCGGACCGGTTCCGGCGATGCTGGTAAAGTGATGCCCGAACACAATCGACTTGCGTGTCGGCACATAGTCGAGGCCATCCTCCAACCCGGCACTCGGGACAACGGCATTCGGATCGAGCCCGAAAACCTTTCGCGCCAGCCAGCGTCCGTACGTGTGATAGGCAACAATAAACCCGGCGAACGAAGCAATCGCGATCAGAAACGTGCTCATAGGATTCCGGCTTGATTCAGTGGAAGGGCAGACCAATCATAACAAGATCAACGAGCCTGCTCCAACGCGGGCTGTACGTCCCTTCTGCCGGAAGGGACGTGAACTCGCAATTCGCTATGCATCAAATTCCATTCTGGCAAGTGACAACTACGAATCGCCTCGATTCCCGGCGAACAATTGGGACAACGGTTGCAACCTACATCTGCCCCTGCCAACACATTGCCTGTCCCTCTATAATTCCCACTCAATTTTCAAACCAAAACCAACCGTGCTGAATCTTCAGCGCGAACTCAGGAGAAACCCGTGCCAGAAAAAGTCGTCATCATCGGAAGCGGCCCTGCCGGCTGGTCCGCCGCAATTTACGCAGCCCGCGCCAACCTGAACCCGCTTGTGTTCGAAGGAACCGTCCAGCCGGAGATGATTCCACTCGGCCAGCTCGCGTATACAACCGAGGTTGAAAACTATCCCGGGTTTCCGTTGGGCAACGTCCGTGCATTCGTCGAAAGCGCTGTCAACAAAGATCGCCACTGGAATCTACCGCCTGCTCCGGACCACAAGAAGGACGGTGAATATCATTACGCCGTGCAGGGCGTTGAACTGATGGAGCTGATGAAACAGCAGGCTCTGAACTTTGATACACGCGTGATAGGTGACGACATTGTCGATATTGACATCGAGTCGTCGCCGATGCGGGTCATTCCTGCCGATGGCGAACCGGTCGAAGCTCATTGCATCATCGTCGCTACCGGCGCGCGGGCGAACTATCTGGGGCTGCCCTCCGAAGAGGAATACAAAAACAAAGGCGTCAGTGCGTGTGCCGTTTGCGACGGCGCGTTGCCGATCTATCGCAGCAAGCCGCTGGCGGTGATCGGTGCCGGCGATTCAGCCGTTGAAGAAGCGACCTACCTCGCGAATCTCAAGGACGCTGCAACCATTCACATGATCGTGCGCCGCGACCAAATGCGGGCGTCGAAAATCATGCAGCAACGTGCACTTGATCATCCTAACATTGAAATGCACTGGAACAGTGTCGTCGATGAGGTGCTGGGCGACGGCAACCTGGTCAACAAACTGAAACTCAAAAGCACCGCCGATGATTCAATTTTCGAACTGGAAGTCGGCGGAATGTTCGTCGCGATCGGGCATACGCCGAATACAGCGTTTCTCGGCGGCAAACTGGAGACGAACGAAAAGGGCTACATTCAGTGGTCCAAACCGTTCCGCACGAACACCAGCGTCGACGGAGTTTTTGCTGCGGGCGACGTTGCCGACGATTACTATAGACAGGCCGTCACTTCCGCCGGCACCGGCTGCATGGCCGCACTGGATGTCGAACGCTGGCTGGCGGAAAAAGGGATTGAGTAAGTATATAGTTCTTAGTTCCCGTTCCCGGTTCTTGATATCGGCCGGGTGTTGGATAATAGATGATTGCGTTTGCTGTAGTTATTGAGAACTAACAACCGACAACTAAGAACCTATCATGCCCAACAATTCCCTTCGCGATCGTGAAATCCTAACCTCCGCCAAGAATAAAGGCCCGGTCTCGACGCTGTTCGCGTTCTTCCGGCTCTCCGGTCCGGGTTGGCTCCAAAGCGCCATCACACTCGGCGGCGGCTCGCTCGGCGGAGCGCTATACCTCGGGATGCTTGGCGGAACGAGCATGCTGTGGTTGCAGCTGGTGGCAATCGTGATCGGCGTGATCATGCTTTCGGCGATCGCCTACGTCACGCTTTCGACAGGCAAGCGACCCTATGCTGCGATCAACGAGTACGTGAACCCGGTCCTCGGAGCCGGCTGGATTCTGGCGACGATCCTCGCCAACATGATCTGGATCCTGCCACAGTTCAGCCTCTGTTTCGACGCGATTGACGAGACTCTGATGCCGGGCAGATTTGATCATCTCGAAAATGCGAAGCTGATCGTCCCGGTGTTCATCGGACTCGCAGCGCTGCTGATCGTCGTGATGAGCTTCAATCCCGGATGGATGTCGCGATTGTTTGATTTGTTGCTCAAGCTGATCGTCGGAGTCGTCGTCGTTTGCTTTATCGGCGTGGTTTACAAATTGATCGCTGCCGGACAAATCAACTGGAACGAAGTGTTGCGCGGCTTCATTCCCGACATAAGCCAGTGGAATTCGCCGGCACCCGAAATCCAGGCGATGATGAAGGACATGCCCGGCGAACAGGTTGCGTACTGGAAAGAACAGATCGTCAACAAACAACGCAGCAGCATGATCGGCGTGATGGCAATCGGTGTCATTGGAGCGTTAATTCAGGCTTACGGAGCAGCACGCATCCGGATGGAAGACGCTACCACCGGGCCGTATGTCATCGGTGCGGTGGTCATGTTCGGCGTACTCGCGCTGGTCGGATTCACAGCACGTGGTTCGCGCGCAGGCAGGGACGATTCGTAATTCGTTGGCCCGGTTGTCTATTCTTCTTCCTTCGTCTGAACCGGGCAGCCTGAATCGTGTCCTTGATCCTGGCTGCCTCAAATCAACTGCGACTTTAGCTAAACCACGACTTCCGCTAGATTGTGGTGCTTCCATTCACTCAGACCAGAACGAGTAAGGGCACAATGCCAATAATTTCAGTCAAAGACGCACGCCACGAATCGGCGATCGGAAAAGCCGGAACGATCCAGGGCTGGGTCCGGACTCGCCGCGATTCCAAAGCCGGATTCAGTTTCATCGAAATCAACGACGGCACGTCGCAGGGCAACATCCAGATCATCGCGCCAACCGATCTGGAAAACTACGAATCAGAAATCAAATCGCTCTCGGCCGGTTGCAGTATTTCAGCCGAAGGCGAGATCAAGGAATCGGGTGGACGAGGTCAGGCAACGGAAATGCTGGCCTCCAATGTCAGCGTGCATGGCTGGGCGGACGCCGAGAAATATCCGCTGCAAAAAAAACGGCACTCGTTCGAGAAACTTCGCGAGTGGGCTCATCTCCGTCCACGAACCAACACGTTCGGCGCGGTCGCGCGGGTACGGAACTGTATCTGCAACTCGATCCACCAGTTCTATCAGGAGCAGGGCTTTCTTTACGTCCACACACCGATCATCACGGCCAGTGACTGTGAAGGTGCGGGCGAAATGTTCCAGGTCACGACCATGAACCTGAAAGAGATCGCAAAAAAACAGATTGAAGAACTAAACTTCAAATTCGACTTTTTCGACCGGCCGTCGTACCTGACAGTCAGCGGACAACTTGCAGCCGAAACGTACGCGTGTGCGCTTGGGAAAGTTTACACGTTCGGCCCGACGTTCCGCGCTGAGAACTCGAACACGTCCCGGCACCTGGCGGAGTTCTGGATGGTCGAACCGGAGGTGGCTTTCAACGAACTGCCGGAAAACATGGATCTGGCTGAAGCATTTTTGAAACGGATCTTCCGCGACGCCCTTGAAAAATGCAGCGAGGATATGGAGTTCTTCAACGAGCGGATCGATGAAACGCATACGCTGATCGAGAACATGCAGGCGATCGTCGATACCGATTTCGTCCGGCTGCCTTACACCGAAGCGGTCGAACTGCTTGAGAAGTCAGGAGCAAAATTTGACTTTCCGGTTTCGTGGGGCATCGATCTTCAAAGCGAGCACGAACGGTATCTGACCGAACAGCATTTCAAAAAGCCGGTGATCCTGTTCGATTACCCCCGCACAATCAAGCCGTTCTATATGTACTGCAACGACGATGAGAAAACGGTGCGGGCAATGGACGTGCTCGTTCCCGGCGTCGGTGAAATTATCGGCGGTTCGCAGCGTGAACACCGGCTGGACGTTTTGGAAGACCGGATGAAAGAGCAGGATCTGGAACTGGACGAATACTGGTGGTACACGGATCTGCGCCGCTACGGCACCGTTCCTCACGCCGGATTCGGGCTCGGCCTTGAGCGCGCGGTTCAGTTCGTAACATCGATGAGCAACATTCGTGACGTGATCCCGTTTCCGCGCACACCGGGCAGCGCTGATTTCTAGCGATACTGAAATCTCCCCGGGCGACCGTTCAATCGTCAATGGTAAATTGGCAATCGTCACTGGTCATTGACTGAAGCAGGCGACAGCGTTTAGGAAACCCGCAGCGTTAGCAAGGCCGGGGAAGCGAAGCGACCGAAGAGGGTCCAGCCCTTATTGATCAATTCTCGGAGCCGCGAATCAATCGTCGGCAGGATGCTAACGCCCCCGACAGGCCGACTGCCGCAGCGACATCGATCAACGGGCGGATGGGTATGCTCAATCGACCATGATCGCTCCACGTCAGCATCGTCGTCACGAGACTTAGCAAGATCATCAGTCCAAGCCAGGCTCCGATTTTCCGCCAGGCCACAACGCAACCGATCAGCGCGAATGCCAGGAGTGCAAGGTTGGCTATGGACAACCAACCCGGTAACCCGGTGGCATCCGGTACCAAATGCGACCCTGCTTTCATCAGCATCAACTGCGGCAATCTCGCCGCGTGATCGCCCGACCATGCCAGCGCACGGTTGGTGCTTGACCTGGCAATGATCAATTCAATCCGGGGACGTTCCATCTCCGACAGGTCGCCTTCAGACCCGGACATCACATCGTCGTGGTTTTGCTGAACAGCCGTCAGCGAAATGTTCCCCTGATTCTCGAACGCATCATCGCAATAACCGCCCACCATGCCGATTCCGACTTCGGAACCGAGCGGAGCAAACTGTCCGGACTCGCGAATATTCCGGACCCACCATGGCGCTGCAACCAGGATGACTCCGAACAGAAACAACCCGGCTGACTGAAGGATTGCGATCGTGCCAATCCGTTTCCCAACCGCACGACTCAAAATGCCTGGGTCCGCGATGTCTTTGTCTGTTTTGCCGCGAGGACGGCGGAGAAGCGAAAACAGAATCGCAATTGCACCCAGCACAACTAGCTGCAACAGCCAGAAAACCGGTTGGAACCCGAACAGCGTCATTGCCCCGAACAGTACGCCGATCACAAACCAGCGCCACCCCGGGCGTTCGAGTTCGCGCGGATGATTCCAAGCGCGGATCAGCATCGCGAACGTGACTGCTGTCAGCGCTGTTGAGATTGCCTCAGGCATGATCTGCCCGCCCGTTCGCATGACAAACATATCCATGCAAAGAAGCGCGACCGCAATGATCCCGGCGAACCAACCGGCATATTTTCTGACCGTCATCGCCAGAAACGTCAGCCCGAGCGCCAACGCAATCAAATTCAGTCGCCGGATGTGAGTGAACTCGCGCCCGAAGAAATCGTAGCACCAGGCCAGGACGTACGGAAAACCCGGCGCGCGGGACGTCGTGACTCCGCTCCCTTGCAATTCGTAGACCCAGTCGTACTGTCCGATTTTGTTGCGGTCGATGTAGCTTTGCAGCCAGGGAAGATCGCCGAAGTCCATCGCGAGTTTGTCCTGCGCCTGCAGCGTGTACGCGAGTTGATCGAAGAAGACCTCGTCCTGCATCTCTCCGGGCCAGTCGTCGAGTGCCGTCAATTCGGCAATCGACCAGTGATGGGCTGACATGTAGAGCACGACCAGCGCGAGAATCGCAAATCCGATCGCCGGCACTCCCGTTCGATCCGGATCCGATGTGGTTGTTTCGTCGCTGTTCATTTGCAGTGGACTCTTTCGGCCTGATTTGGAATTGGCACCGTTTGCAAAGAACGAGTCGTCATCGAGCATGTTCCCCGTTCGCACGCGCGATGTGAAGTTGAAATTTTTGGGAAACCCGCCGCGTTAGCAAGGACGCGAGTCTTGGACCACGCCCGACGTGGCATAGGCTTCCAGCCTGTGGGATTGAAACAAACACAGGCTGGAAGCCTGTGTCACGGCAACGAATGTCACAGAAAAATGCGTCTGAAGCAATTGGGAGTGAAGCAAATTCCAGTGTGCCGATTTTGTCGCTGGCGGTTTATCTTCAAACGTGCTTAATCAGTTCAAGTTGCCGACATCAAAACCTGCGGATGTCGGTCTTGACCGGGCCCAGCTCCAGATCGTTGACCTTCATTTCGGTGATCTTCCATGCGTCATCGCGCAACTCGATCCGAAAAAGCGCACTGTATTGATTGGTTCGCTGATGAATGTGACCCCAGTGTTCAATCGTTCCAATCAGATTCCATTTGCAGTGGTAGTTAAACGCCGGAATGTTTTCGGGCTGATCCGACGCTGTTTGCTCGTTCGAACCGGGAGTTTCTACCCTGCGAAATTCGGAACGATCTCCGTCAGCCTTCTTCCCTTCAACGATCACTACATTGTCAATCCGTGCGACCGAACCGCCTTGCTCTTTGACCTTCAAGCTGTCGTTGATTTCCAGATAGAGCGTCCGCAAGAGTTCGCCGTCCACGCTGTTCGCCAGCGCGTCGTAAATGTCGGAATCTGTGTGATAATCGAACGCACGGAACATGTTCTTGTGCAGCCTGCTAAACACTGTGTCTGCATCGGAGTCTGCCATTGCGAACGAAAACGGAGCCGGTTCTTCCCACGGATGGTCGATGTTGACCGGCCATTGCCCCAGAGTAAAACACGCAGCAAGCGTAGAGACGGTGGCGAACGTCATTCCTGTCATCATCGAATAACCGAACACGAAACTTCCGAGCAGAAACAACAGTCCCAGCCCCACCAGCCCCAGCGACAACCCGTGCAACACCAGCTGCGAGTGAAGCGGGTTCAATACTTCCGGCGCGATGTTGGCGGAGACTCCAGTCAGTGGCGGCAGCGGTTTGGCTTCCGGCAGGATCCACTCGTACGTGTTCCCTTTCGATTTCGAATAACGTTGTTTGACGATATTGTCAAAGGCGAGGATCACGGAATCGACGCTGCGAATTGCATTATTGAAAATCTCCCACGTCACGAAAACTTTTTCCGGTGTTCCTTTAGTGCTGTAGGAGAGAATAATTCCGATTCGCCCGTTGGCGATCGAAATTGAACGCGGCTCTGCTTGAATGGCAAAGTCTTTCAAATCGAGTCCGTAAAAATCGACCCGGTCAACAACCGGCTTCACTTTGATCCCGTCGATTTCGATCGGGTTGCTGTTCACAAAAATTTCGCCGATTGCGTCGCGCACATCCTCCTGCTCTTCGATTGTCAGCCACGAATCCTCCGATTCGGCATCGAGGTCCATGATCGTTGTCATCGTTGCCAGCGGGACGAGGACTTCGTGACGGACTTCGAATCGCTCGATGTAAAGGAACGAGTAGATGCTGCTATAGCTGGTGATGCCCAGCGTTTGCTCACGTTGTTTTTCCATCCACGCTTCCCAGTCCTCAGCTGACGCGTCTTTGCCAAGTCCGGGCTGGTCCCAGTCAAAACGAAACGTCTGCGGCTCGGACGGTTTCATTACCTGCCCGTAAGGCGTATCGTCTCCGGCCTGTTTGAGGAGGATCTTCAGTTCCGACGGCAACAGCGCTCCGTCGGCAACCATCTCCTGATTGATCGTGAGAAACGGGGGCGGATCATCGTATTTAAACTCCAGCACGACCATAAACCGGTACTTCATCAACTCGCCTGAACGGATCCGGCCGCGGCCCTGGTCGTCCGTTTCGATTTTATCAAAATCCACCTGGCCGATTGCTTCTCCATTGTTAACCTCGTCGTCTTCAAAGTCGTCTTCCTCACCCGGTTCAGGGAATTCGATGTCAACAACTTCGACGATTTTCGGAACCAGTTTTTCCCCTTCAGCATTGAACAGCTCGATCTTTTCGGCAAGAAACTGCGCATGGTCCTTCGTCGCGTCCAGCAGTTCCTGACTGTCGTAAAATCCGTCATCCAGCGGCGAACAGCCCTGGAGCAATTCCAGGTCTTCCGCAAATGGAGTCAGCTTCATGATCGTTTTCTTGCGGCTGACGAACACGTCTGCATCGACGACGGAAACCGGGTGGTCAGCTGAATTCCTAATGCCCGTTGAATCTGATGCAACGATATGCGTCGTCACCAGCAACAACGTCACCATGACGATTAACGAAAGCAAACACGTGTTTTGGAGTTTCATACCGAACTGAGCCGTTCCATGAGCGAACATTTGAGTACATCTCGCGTCCATTCTACAGCAATTCGACACGTTTGAAGACGAACCGGCAGCGACAAAATCGGCACACTGGAATTTGCGGCACTCCCAATTGCCTCAGACGCATTTTTCTGTGACATTCGTTGTTCAAGGACTCTGTTTTCCTGGTTTCTTCCTGATCAAAAATTACGACACGGACCTGATCGGGTTCTTCAGTCCGCATATTCATATCTCGCACAGACAAGATCATCAATGAACGCACTGACTGAAATCAAGAGCCGCTTTCACGGAGCGCTGACCAAACTGGTGGACGATCCGGATCAGGTCGACAAACTAACGGCGATGGTCAAACAGGCTCAGGATTCGAAACATGGCGACTACCAGGCGAACTGCGCAATGCCGCTTTCAAAACGACTCGACAAGCCGTCGCGCGATGTGGCGGTCGATTTGATCAGCAGTATCACGATCGACGATCTCTGCCAGAAAGTCGAAGCGGCCGGCCCCGGCTTTATCAACCTGACGCTCGACGAGGCCTGGTTGAAAGAAAAATTGACGCTCGCTCTCTGCGACGAACGTCTGGGCGTCGCACGAACCGATGCGCCTCGAAAATACGTCGTCGATTTTTCTTCACCAAACGTCGCCAAGCCGATGCACGTCGGGCACATTCGTTCGACTGTGATTGGCGATGCGATATCGAAGATCCTCAAATTCGTCGGGCATGATGTCACGACCGACAACCATGTCGGCGACTGGGGCACGCAGTTCGGGATGATCATCTACGGCTACAAGAATTTCCTCAACGAAGAAGAATACAACGAGAATCCGGTTGGCGAACTCGGCCGCCTCTACAAGTACGTCCGCCGCCTGATGGATTATCACGCAGCAAAAAAGAAATCGCCTGAAGCAGCTGAACTGCTGGAGAAACAGGAATCGGCTCTGGAAAAAATCAACGCCCTGCAGCCCGCCGAAGGAGACAAAGCGGCTGCAAAAAAGTTCAAGAAAGATATCAGCGGGCTGAACTCGAAAATCAAAGATCAGAAACAGGCGATTACGAAACTTCGGGACTCGATCTCCTCTGCGGAAGCGGACGCACCGTTTATGGAGCAGGCCCGACTGCATTCTGAAGTTACCACCTATGCTCAAAAGGAAACCGCAGCCCTGCACGAAGGTGATGACGAAAACCGGAAACTCTGGGATGAGTTCCTCCCGCATTGCCGCACGGACATGCAACGAATTTATGACCGCTTGAGCATCAGGTTCGACCATGAACTGGGAGAGAGCTTTTATCAGGAGATGCTCGGCGAAGTTGTGCTCGACTTTGAGGCCAAAGGGCTCGCCAAAGAAAGTGACGGCGCGACCTGCGTGTTCATGGACAGCTACAAGACGCCGATGATCATCAAGAAACGTGACGGCGCGTTCCTGTACGCGACGACTGATCTGGCCACGATCAAACATCGCAAGGATGAATTCAATGCCGACGCGATCCTGTACGTGGTCGATCACCGCCAGAGCGAGCACTTCGAAAAACTGTTTGATGCCGCGCGATTGTGGGGCTATGACGAGACTGAACTGGTCCATGTGATTTTTGGCACGGTGATGGGCAAGGACAAACGCCCCTACAAAACCCGTAGCGGAGATACGGTCGGACTGGAGGGATTGCTGGACGAAGCGGAAACTCGCGCGATGGCAATTGCGAAAGAGCAGAATCCGGAACTCGATGAGGCGGCTGTTAGGGAAATTGCCGTGGTCGTCGGGCTCGGCGGGTTGAAATACGCCGACCTGTCTCACAACCGCGCGTCAGATTACGTTTTTGACTACGAAAAAATGCTGGCGCTCAAAGGGAATACAGCGACAGCCCTGCAATATTGCTACGCGAGAGTTGGCGGAATCAACCGCAGACTCGACGTCGACCCCCGGACCCTGCGTGACAATCCCAGGCCGTTCGAATTCGAAAAAGAAATCGAACGTCGTCTTGCGGTTGAGTTGATTCGGTTCGGCGAAGCACTGGATGATGTCCTGTTAGAATACAAACCGAACATTCTTTGCAGCTATTTGTTTGAACTGACGCAAACCTATTTCAGCTTTTTCGATCAGTGCAGCGTCAAAGATGCGTCGAGTGAATCGCTGAAGCAGAGTCGATTGCAGCTTTGTGATTTGACCTCGCGAACGATAAAGACCGGCTTGAACTTGCTCGGGATTGGCGTGCTCGAACGAATGTAGTGGCATAGGCCTCTGGCCTGTGTGGCAATGAAGAAAATCACAGGCTGGAAGCCTATGCCACAATTTCCTCCGAACATTTTGACACCCTCTCCCGTGAATTCGGAGAACGATTAATTCCGATGGCAAAACGAACGGATCCGAATTCCGGGGAGAGGAAAGCCGGATTGTAGAAACATTGAAAACTCAAACCAAAACCAGGTCCAAGTTGCTCGACCGGTTCCACACTGGCGACAGTCTGAAACTTGCACGGAAACTGCCCGACGAATTCGTCGATACCGTCGTCACGTCGCCTCCCTATTTTCAACAACGGGACTACGGCAACGAACGACAAATCGGCAACGAGCAAACGCCGGGCGAATACGTCGAAAAACTTTCATCGCTGTTTGAGGAACTACTCCGTGCGACCAAACCTGCCGGCTCGATGTGGATGGTGATCGGCGACAAATACGTCAAAGGCGAATTGCTGGGAATGCCATGGCGCGTCTGCCTGGCGCTCAAAGATGTGGGCTGGAAACTGCGCAGCGACTGCATCTGGCATAAGCCAAACGCGATGCCGTCGAGCTCGAAGACGCGTCCGACAACGGATCACGAGTACATTTTCTTCCTGACCAAATCGCGTGACTACTTTTACAACGCCGACGCAATCCGTGAACCGCATGTTACGTTTTCGGAAAAGTCGAAAATGAAGGGCGGGCGAAACCACTTCGGCAAACGGGGCGGAACACCTGAGGCGGGCAAGAACTCGGGCGACAACAATCTGCACGACGGTCGTTGGGACCAGGCCTTTCATCCGCTCGGACGAAACAAGCGGACGGTCTGGTCGATTCCGCTTTCCAAATTCCGCGACACACATTTCGCGGTTTATCCGCCGTCGCTGGTCCAGACCTGTATCGATGCGAGTTGTCCCGCAGGCGGAGTCGTACTCGATCCGTTTTCCGGAGCCGGGACGACGGCGTTGGTGGCTGCCGGTGCGGGGCGGCATTTTGTCGCATTCGACTGCGTGAAAGAGTACAACGAAATTGCACGGCGCCGGCTGGCAGGCTCAAAAAGCTGATCGTTTTCTATTCACCTTCAATCTTCACGCGGGTTGTGTACGATAGAAGCACTAGAAACGGAGCTACTCCGAACCAAGCCGAAACGAAGCTCATTCCCGCAACGCGAAACGGAACCAGATTCCGTTCTACAGAAATATGAAAATTCCGCTCTCAAAAATTGCCTATGCCCGCTCGGGCGACAAGGGTGACGGCAGTAATGTCGGCGTCGTCGCCTACAACAATGACTGCTTCGAGATCATCAGTCGCGAACTGACGACGACCAGAGTGAAGGAGCATTTCAAAGAAATCTGCTTCGGCGATGTCGATCGTTATGAAGCTCCCAACCTCAAGGCCCTGAATTTCATTCTGCACGATTCTCTTGGAGGCGGCGGAAGCGAAAGTTTGAAAACCGACGCTCAAGGGAAAACACACGGGCTCGGGATCATGTACATGCAGATTGATGTTCCTGATGATTTCTCCCTTCCCGAACGCGAGAAGCCGACCGGCTAGTCTTGCCTGCTGGCGGCCCTATCGTCACGCCCTCCGAGCCTCCGTCGCCTGCCTGCTCCAATGAACGAACTGAATCTGACCAAAATCGACCTGGATCAGCTTGCCCGCAAGGCCGTTGAACTCGCTGCCGAAATCCTTGATACCTCCCGCGCCAACGAATCGTCTGAAGAACGTTCGCGGTCGGCGATGATGGCGCGGATGATGGAAGACGAGCCGGGCAAAAAGTTCACAATCGCTATGGCGGATCAGGTGCTGCGAATGCCCGGACCGGTCCGTGCCGCAAAACGAATGGATTCACTGGTCGATGAATTCGGCGTGCCGGAATATTTCTCGTGGCTCGATCGAAAGACGCTGGGCCTGGGAAACATGGTCGCCGGAATAATGCCCGGACTTGTCATGCCGGGGGTTCGTTCGAAAGTTCGAAAAGACGCCAGGCACGTAATCATCCCGGCGGAAAAAAAAGACTTTGCTAAATACCTGAAACTGCGGAGAGAATCGCGGTTCCGGATTAACTTCAACCAGCTTGGTGAAGCGGTGCTCGGCGATCACGAAGCTGACCGCCGCCTGCGCGACAATGTTCAGCGGTTGATCGAACCCGGTGTCGATTACATTTCGATCAAGCTCTCATCGATCGTTTCACAGATTTCGCTGACCGGATACCAGCAGACAATCGACGCGATCAAACCGAGACTGCGCGAAATCTATCGCGCGGCGATTAAGGGTGGCGGGCCGGACGGACCGAAGTTCGTCAATCTCGACATGGAGGAATATCGCGATCTCGATCTAACGGTCGATGTATTTCAGGCGGTCCTCGACGAATCCGAATTCGATCAGTTCGAAGCGGGAATCGTGCTGCAAGCCTATCTGCCCGATTCATTTGCCGTCTTGCAGGCATTGACCGACTGGGCACGCAACCGATTTGAGCGAACAGGAACGGGTATCAAGGTCCGGCTGGTCAAGGGTGCGAATCTTGCCATGGAAACCGTCGAGGCATCGATGTGTGACTGGGAGCAGGCCCCGTATCGCTCCAAACTGGAAGTCGATGCGAACTTCAAACGAATGATCGAATTTTCGACCCGTCCGGAAAACGCGCAGTTCGTCCGAATCGGTATCGGCAGCCACAACCTGTTCGATATCGCCTATGCCATGCTGCTGAGAAAAGAACGCGGCGTTGACGGTCGAATCGAATTTGAAATGCTCGAAGGAATGGCCAACGCTCAGGCGATCGAAGTTCGTGACCGCACGGGCGGCGTGCTGGTCTACGCGCCGGTTGTCCTCGATGCCGAATTCGAAGCAGCGATTGCGTACCTCGTTCGGCGACTGGACGAGAACACAGCTCCGGGCAGTTTTCTGGGAGCACTCTTTTCGCTGGAAAATGGATCGCCCGAATGGGAGCGGCAAAGCAATGCTTTCCTTGATGCAGTCAAACTCTCGCGAGACCCCGAATTGCACGTCGGTCCCAACCGGTTGCAAAACCGGCTGACCGAAACGATCGGAGCCAGTCCGGCCGGTGCACCTTTTCACAATTCGGCCGACACCGATTTTTCGCTGCCCGCCAACCGCGAATGGGCGAACGGGATCATTGACAAGTGGCGTGACCACCGGCCGGACGACATTCCGGTGGTGATTGCGGGTGAAGCACTCTTCGAAAAAATGACCGGTCGCGCTAAAGACCCGTCGCGACCGGGGCACGACGCGTACCAGTTCGCTCAGGCCGATGCAGATGACATCGAACGGACGTTGCAGGCCGCCGTGGATGCTCAGCCCGGATGGGAAAGCCGGAGTTTCGCTGATCGTGCTGCGATTCTTCGCGACGTTGCGGTCGAATTCGCGCGCGAGCGCGGTGACACGATCGGTGCGATGTTGCTGGATGCGGGAAAAAACATCACCGAAGCTGACGTCGAAATCAGTGAAGCGATTGACTTTGCGGAATACTATTCAGGGCTCCTCGACAATCCGGGCTGGTTCGATGGTACGTCAGCGCGGGCTTTCGGCGTCGTCGTCGTCACGCCCCCGTGGAATTTTCCGTATGCGATTCCGGCCGGAGGTGTGCTCGCAGCGCTGATGGCGGGAAACGCGGTGATTCTAAAACCGGCCCGCGAAAGCGTCTTGACTGCCTGGCATCTGGCTAATCAATTTTGGAATGCCGGCGTGCCGACAGATGTCTTGCAGTTCGTGCCAACCGTTGACGGCAAGACCGGCAAAGCACTTGTTTCCGACCTGCGGGTCGGAGCTGTAATTTTGACCGGCAGTATTTTCACCGCAGAGATGTTTCAATCGTGGCGGCCGGAACTCCGATTGTTTGCGGAAACAAGCGGCAAGAATGCGATGGTCGTTTCGGCAGCGGCGGATCTGGACCTGGCGGTAAAAGACGTTGTCCACGGCGCGTTCGGCCACGCGGGCCAGAAATGTTCGGCAACCAGCCTGGCTCTGATCGATGCTGAAGTTTATGACAACCCGAAGTTTATGAACCAGTTGAAAGACGCCGCCGCCAGCCTGAAAATCGGCGGCTCATGGGACCCGTCCGCAACCGTGACTCCGGTGATTCGCGAACCGGACGGGTATCTGGCCAAGGGCCTTGCCGAGCTGGGTGAAGGCGAAACGTGGTTGCTCGAACCGAAAATGATTGACGGCAATCCGTGTCACTGGAGCCCGGGAATTCGCGCGGGCGTGAAACCCGGCAGCTGGTATCACACGACCGAATGTTTCGGCCCGGTGCTGGGCCTGATGCGAGTGGAAAGTTTCGAGCAGGCGATCGAAATTCAAAACAGCAGCCAGTTCGGTTTGACGGGCGGCCTGCACTCGCTCGACCCGGAAGAGATCGATTTGTGGAGGGAGAAAGTCGAGGTCGGCAATGCTTACATCAACCGCACGACGACCGGCGCAATTGTTCAGCGTCAGCCGTTTGGCGGATGGAAGGATTCCTGCGTCGGCCCGGGGCCGAAGGCAGGGGGGCCCAATTACGTTTCGGCGTTTATGGAGTGGTCGCAGGGGCCATTACCCCGGACTCGCGACAAACTTCCAGCATCAATCTCAGCTCTAGTCAACGATCTGACTCCGATCATCAAGAATGCCTCACCGGGCGATTCGAAAGATGAGCTTGAAAAACTCAATGCCGCCGCTGGCAGTTATGCATACTGGTGGAATGTCGAATTTTCGAAAGAGCATGATCCGTCGCAGATCCACGGCGAGACAAATCACTTTCGTTATCGCGCACGGCCGTGGCATGTTGTCCGGTTACAGAATGTTAACGATGCAAACAACGTGGCTCTCGTCGCGGGATTGGCCGTTGCATTGAAAACGGTTGGAACAGAGCTGCATGTTTCTCTGCCTTCATCAGCATCGTGGACGGACGCATTGTCCCGTGCGAGCGGTGCGGAAGTAACATTCGAGACAGATGCGCAACTGGTCGAGCGACTGAAAAACATGAAGGGCGGCACAATGCGGATCGTCGGAGGTTACGATGCAGCTCAGTTCGCTCCGGGCGTGATCGGCAACATTCCGATCCTTCCGGCTGAAGTGTTGCTGAACGGGCGTATCGAGCTGCTGAATTATCTCAAAGAACAGTCGATTACCGAAACCGTCCATCGCTACGGCAACATTATTTGAAAGCCGGGCAACCGTGATTCCAACTGACATTATTCCGGCGGTTTCCCGCGCGGACATCAGCCCCGCACGAGTCAAGCACGAGTTCAACAACCTGTTGGATGCAGGCGCGGAATGGGTCGTCGCCGGAACGGCTCGGAAAAATCAGGCGAATTTTTTCAGGCGAGGGCTGCGACCGAAACACAAAATCGAGCTCTTTGACACACGCTTTTATTTGACCAATGTGAGGCAGATTCCCGAACTCCGTTTCTACGTTGCCTACGTCGTTCAGGAAAACCTCGAAAGCCGGCTGACTGAAATTCATCCAAGGATTTTCTACAAGGACCTTTCGCTAGTCTGGCGTTCAGCATCACACTTTACGTTTGTCGGCGGAGACATCTGGGTCGGGAAAGGTGACGTACGTTTTGACGAGGAAGACGAAACGGTTGAATCGATCGAAGCCACGACGGACCTGCCGTTGGAGTTGCAATCCGCATTGGAGAGTTTGCTGAAACAGGTTAAGCGTCCTGCAAGCGGGAAAGACCTGCTGGAATTGATTCTGCGAAAAGGCCCGAGCGACCGCGTGGAACCGTATGACGATTTCACAGCGCCGCGCGAAGCTGCTGCATCGGATCCGAATAATCTGATCAACCACGGAATCTCGATCGCGACGTTTGTCAAACCCGGCAATCCCGCTTCGCTGAAGATCGTCAAAGGCTTTGAGCCTGATTTCAAAAACGGGATCATTGACCGGCAAACTTCGCGAAGTCGTTTGTACGGCGGGACACTGAGGCGGTTCCGGGTTCTGTCGAGCAACCGGCTCGTCCAATACTATTTCATCGCCGGAGCGAAACATGTCTGGATCATTCCGCCTCAGGCAATGACCACTGAATTTTCCAGCTACGGCGTGCGTACCATCGATGTTGTCGCCGACGACGATCTGTTCATCCCCGGCTACGAGTATCATCACGAAGAGGAAACGGAAAACGGCGTGGAACTCTACAGCCAGATTCCAGCCGGATACGCGGGTGAAGTCTGCCCCGTAGATGACGCAAAGGCGGACGCGTCCCCCTGGCTGGACCGGATCCCGCTGATCAGGAAATTCAGGCGTGACGTACTGAAGCGACATTAAATCGGCGCAGCCCTGGTGAAGCGGCACGGGATGAACTCCGCTGCGAAAGTCAGGCGCGCAAAGGAAACCCGATGCGTTGGCGAGGACGTGGTCTTTGACACGACTTCCTTGCTTGTGCGGCTATGCACCAGCGGGGACGTGGTCGAATTCGCAAATCCAGGTTCGTCTCAATTCGAATCATTGACTACAATAAAAATGACCGGGTGAGCCCGTCCGGGTTTCTTGCGATCTGAAAAAAGCGGAGCAAACATGCCACTGGCTGCCACCTGTCAAAACTGTCAAACGCGATACCAGCTGCCGGAAAAGTACGCGGGCAGGACGATCAAGTGCAAGAAATGCTCGCAACCGTTTGCCGTGCCTGCCGCCGGTGCCGGAGCACGAAAAAGACAAACCCAACAGCGTCGGGCGGCTGCCCCGCAGCGACCGAAACCGCAGCGACCTGCCGTTCCGTCTGCTGCGCCCGCGAAGCTCAGGCAATACGGACTCGACGGCCCGATTCAGGCAGCCGGCGAGTTGTTCAACGATGCTCCGTTGCCCAACGCGAACCCGCTCGGCAATCATGTGGTCGGCGATCCCGGGTTTGTGATGCCTGAGATGAACGCGGACGACGAACAAGCCGGGGATCAGCAGCCAGCCAGCCAGTTGGACGATGTAACGGCGATGCTGGACAATCCGCATGTGCGTCAGGAGACTGCGGTTCGCGGAAAGATTTCAACGCTCAAACCGGACGACTATGCCGTGGCACGGATTGGTTTGCGAGTCGTACACTGGGGCTGGCTCGCGGTCTGTCTTCCCGCAGTTGTCATCATCGTAGCGGCTTTGCTCCTCGGCCTGCTCGCACAATTTGATGTGGAATTATCACCGGCCACAGGCCGGGTCGTCATCATTGGAATCGGAATTGCCAATGTCCTGATGCTGCTCGGAATGCTGGGCATCTTTGTCGGTCACTGCATCTGCATCGGTGCACCGAATGGAAATGAGAAACTTTTCGCTGCATTAACGCTCGGAGCAATGCTCGGAGCGTTCGCGCTTGTGGTCGTCGGAGCCGCCTTCCTAATCTCTGCCGAGGACAATTTCATGGGCATGGCGACCGGCATCGCCATGATGCTGGCCGGCTACATTCTTCCAGCTGCGGCTCCTATTCTGTTCATATACTATTGCCGTTCGATCGCAACCAACATTAACTCCGGCGGAATCAAACGAGCCGCCAAAGAGGCGCTTGTGGCCCAGATCTTTTTTCTCATAGCGATCGTTGTGTTTTTCGCAGGGACATTCCTAGCCGGATTTGTCGCCGGAGTCACCGCCAATACGACCGATCCGGGCAAGGGGCCGGAAATTGTGACCTGGTTGCGGATTGTTGTCGCTGCTTTGTCCTTGCTGTTCACGGCCGTGCTCGTCTTTAATATTTTCTCGTACTTGAAAATGCTAAACGTAACTGTACAAAAACTCGCGGTCAGACGTTGATGCCTGGATTTCCATGAAGAGAAGCTGGTGGATGGAGTGAGTCGTATTGTGAATGGGTAGGGCGACGTATAGTCAGAAAAATCAAAACACAGAGGACACGAGTTTTGTTTCCCCGCTTTCCTCAGTGACTCTGTGTTTCAAAAGCGAAAACTAACCGAAGACGCCGTTGTACATCTCATCCGGGAAACCGACGACCATCTTTTTTCCAGCTCTCAAAGTCGGCGCACGGAGATTGCCGGTTGGACCAGGCACCAGTTTCAACAACGCTTCCTCACCGGGGTTGTCTTTCTTGTGCTTCATACGATGAGAACCTCGCCCAGACCGGCAGATGGTCGGAAACGGTCCTTGCTTCGACACTGGACATACTGAACTCCCGCATCAAGTCCATCACGCCTGCCTGATTCAAATACTCGCCCGTCGCCTCTGAATCAAACACGATATTGTCCATGTTTCTTGTTCTGGCCGTGTTCGTCGCACTCCGATCGGGAATAGCCGCGTATTGACTAGAGAACCAGGGATACGCATGAAAGTCACGTGGCGCATCGTTCAAATCGCCCAGCAGAATAAAGTCATCCTCATGCTGATGGCGGTAGCGGACTCCGTTGATGATTCTGGTCAACGCATCATGTTCGGTAGGCACATCGTCCGGATCGACATGAACATTCATCAATACGAAACTGAATGCCTGACTGGCCGGATAACCGATCGTACGGAACGGAGCGACGTACGGTGAACGGTGAATCACGTACTCCGGCGCATCGGCAACATACGCGGGCCCGGTCAATTCGATTTTTTCAGAATCGTAGACATAAACGTACTGCTCGAAATATCGATTGGGGCTGTCGCGGTCGTTGTAGCCCTGGCGTTTTCCAACCGAAGCCCGGTATCTTGACCCGTCGGAGTTGAGCATTTGCAAAAACCTCGGAATCACATCCTGTTCCTTCGATCGGAGTTCCTGAATCGCCAGAATGTCAAATCTCCGAGCGACATTGACGATCCTCTCCATCACGCCGGGCCGAACAATTTTCGCCTGACCAAATGACTGAATGTTGAACGAGCCGATCAGAATCGGAGGCAGAGGACCGGCATTCTGAGACGGATCATACCAATTGGTTTGCACGGTGTTGGTTTGAGGTGGATTGGTATGCGGTGGATTGGTATGCGGTGGATTGGTATGCGGTGGATTGGTATGAGGTGGAATGGTTGTCGCGGGATTCTGTCCCGAATATCCACCGGCATATTGTCCGCTAACTGGCTGCGTTGTTTGGCCGTTAGAGTAGCCCGCTTGGCCGCCTGTATTCTGGCCGGGCACACCGACTTGATTCCCGGTACGCGCGGGGATTTCCGGATCGCATCCGAGATTCACAATCAAATAGATAAACAGCGCGGACAAACCGCACAACAGTTGCATTCCTTTGCTCACTGTTCCGCCTCCTGCGGATCGGCACAGGAATCGAACTCTGCTCGTTCCTCGCGCCGCATCGAGTTGTCGCTGCACTCGGTTTCTTCACCTGGCAGCCGGATTCATGACCGCATCCATGCAGTCATTCACCGGGAAGACTACGCGAATTGAGCGTATGCGACTAGGTCAATGGAATGCCCTCGCCAACGCAACTTTGGCAGGCCTGCCGATTCAAACGCTCCCGGCGTAAAGGTGCAGTTCCCTCCCCTGGAAGGGTCGGACGCAGTAGCGGCCAGGGAGGGCGCCGTTCTGTTTTCAATCCCGTGGTTTGCAATGGACCGCTTCGGCCGGTCGTGTCGGCAATGGTCTCGGACCAGCGGCTGTCGCCAGAGGTATTTTGCTTTCAGATTGTTACCCTGAATCACTGATCTGATGTCAACGCCGTGCAAGCACACGTTACACTGGAGTTGGATCGCAACAAAAAATCCCTGAACCATCGCCAAACCACGCTCCATGGCCGTCAAGAAATCTCAATTTGAACGCACCGCATTCGACATCTCGAGTGCCCGTGCGTTGCGCGGACAGACGTTCTACCACTTCCATTGTCGATGGACCGGGGTTCTGGCCTTCGCTGCAATCGCATTGATAGCTGCATCGAGTTTCACTCAGCCCGTTTCAGCGCAAATCACCGGGAATCTGGAACCGAAAGCCGACACGAACACGGACACATCTCCCGACGGCGAAAATCCGGACCACGAAAATCCGGACCACGAAAAATCGATACGCGAAGAACGGCAACTTCAATCACGAGTCGACGATCTGCTTCGTGAACTCAACTCGGCCTCGTTTTCGCGACGGCAGGTCGCGGCCGAACAACTCTGGAGGCTCGGACCTGACGCGACGGAAATCCTCAAGTCACGACTCGAGTTTGTAGAACCCGAAACGGCCCTGAGGATCAGGAACATCCTGACGGCGTTCGAACTCGGCCTGGATTCGGAAACGCCACAGTCGGTCGCGACGCTCATTTTGCATTTTCATGATGGTGAATCGAGCGTCCGCGAACAGGTTGCCTGCGACCTCAGTGCACGAGGCAAATACCGGATCCTGCTCGACCTGATTGCCTCGATAAAATTGCATGACGATCGGAAATCGCTTTACAACGCAGCGTTTGAGCTGGACGAAGCAGTCGCGTCGATGGCCATTGAATCGAAATGGACCGAAATCGAAGAGTTAATTGAGCACCCGCTCTGTCGCGAGTTTGACCTGGCCTTTGTCGCTTTTCACGCACGCGTTAACGGAACGTTCGACTCGCTAACAAGCGAATTTCGAAATCGCGTTGACATTCAGTCCGCCCGTTTGAATCCAATGATTGAACGACTCGACGAAGAAAACCCCGCAGGGAATGACGGAGAGACCGATCATCCAGCCGGTGAAAACTCCGACCGGAAATCGTCTGGTGAAACTACGGCACATTTGCCGCCCGATGAAGACGAACTTGCTGCATGGCAACGGGACGTCGACAACCTGATCAAGCTCTTTCGAGTCGCCTCGCAACACGATCTCGGGATCGAGTACGCAGCGAAGATCAGCGACGATGCGAAACGGCATGCGACGATCCGTCGAATTGAATGCGAAGCAGGTCGCTGGGACCTGGTTGCCGAACGGACTGTGATTGCAGACCCGATCATACGGCCCGCCGACGGTCAACTCGTCGTCAGCCCTGTCCAGAAAGCACTGGTGCATTTTTTTGCTGATCAGCAGGAACCCTTTGACGCAGTTCTCGCAGACCTGAACAGAGCCGCTTCCGCGCCGCCCGATCCGCTACATGATCGCAATCCGCGAACCGACCTGATCAATCTGCATTTTGCAATGTTGCGTCTGGACGAAGCGGAAAAACACTTTGGCGAATTCGAATTTGATGACGAATACAAACTCTATTCGCGGCTGGGCCGCTATCGTGACGCGCTGGAGAGCATTGGACTGTCGGACGATTTTGACGAACGCGTGCTCTGGTTCGAGCGTAGGACTGTGCAAATGCAATCGATTTTGAACCAGTACGAACGAACAGGAAACAACAAGTTCAGTGAACGGGCAGAAGCGGTCTTTACGCAGTCCGTTGAAGTCGCGTCGCGGATGGGCATGTCGGGATTCCGCGACGAAGCGCAGTTGCACTTGTTGTCGCTGCTGAACGAAGTAGACAACACTGAGTCGCTCGCACGTCGCAACCAGATTCTTACCGCTCTGGTTCGGCTGGGGTTTTACGACCAGGCCCGCGAGATGATCGAAAACCGGTATCGGCCTGACGACCTGGCCTACACGCTGAGTCCATTGTTTGACCGTCGCGTATCGCAGGCGGCATTCTGGAACAACCAGCTGACAAAAATCTGCCCCGATCCGTTGACGCGACTAAAACTAGTCGCACGGCTGATCGATTCTCCACTCAAAGTTGAAAACGAACCACTCGATGTGCAGTCTGTGTTGACGCTGCTCACTGACACCGATTCGCTTCCAGCGCGCAAGGCAGGACCATTTCACGAACAAGTCGCCGCGTTGTGGTTGATCCGGGGCGACCGCGAGCAACATTCGGCCAGTCTTGAAAAGACAGCGAATTTCGCCGGAGGAAGTTCCCTCAACCTCGGTCGGATTCATTTTCTCAATGGTGACTATTTGAAGGCGGCGGAACAGTTCGATTCGATCTGGCAATCGAGTCAGAGTCCGTTGACAACCGCCCGCGCCGCCCGGGCACTGGAACTTGCGGGAGACGCCGAGGGCGCCGCGCGGAGGCGTACGGCACTGTTTGCGTTCTGGCTGAAGAACTACCGCCGGACCCGCGTTATCCAATCGTTCCGCAGCGCGGACCGGACGCATTGGCTGAGAGAAGTCCTTAATGTTTCGATTCCCTTTCGCGTCGATTCCAACATTGCTCCCTTTCGTGAGGCGCTGGCAGAGTCGACCTGGCGGGAGGAACCCTCGATAGCAATTAACCAGTGGAACCTCGTCCTGTTCAATTCGGCGAACCTGAGCAGCGAATGGCCCGATATCGGAATTGTCGAAACCGCCCGAATCCGGGCGATTACCTGCGGACTCCAGCTGATCGAAACGGGTCGGCGCGATGAGGCAATCACAGTTCTGGAACAGTGTCTTGAGATGATGCCCGGTGACGCCGAATTCGGTGAGCTGGTGATCCCCGCTCTCGATGCGATGGGCGAAACGGAAATTGCGAACCTGATGTTCAACAGACTCGCATCAGAATATTCAACGTTGCTTGCGACCTGGCCCGACAGCGCAACGCACCATAACAACTACGCCTGGATCTGCGCAAGCTGCAATCGTCGCCTTGAATTTGTCATGTACCACGCCGAACTGGCCGTGCAACTGGAGCCGCACAATCCCGGGTTTTTGGACACACTGGCGCTGGCGCACTTTTGCAGCGGCGACCACGAAAGCGCCGCCAACCTCAGCGCTCGATGTCTTCAACTCAACCCCGGCTCGCAAAACTATCTGGAGAATTTCTATCGTTATGGCGGCCGGATTGAATTGCGTGATTGATTCGTTACGGCCCAGGGCGAACGTGGCAACATGACAAAAAAAGACACGTGTCATTTGACACGTGTCTTTATTGATTTCAGACATTCAGGTTGACCGCTCGATGAGCTGACAACTCGAATGTTCTAGTAGCCGATTGACGGCGGGCTTTTCTGCAGGAAATCGCGTGGACCGCGAGTCGTATAGTACGGATACGCATAACTTGGTGCTGTTCCGCCCATGTTTGGCGGTTGAGCTGTATGAGGGACAGCTCCGCCATATGGATGACCGCCCGAATGCAAACCGTGTCCGCCGAGGTGACCGCCAAGGTGACCTCCTACGCCACCATGACCAAGTCCACCATGACCAAGTCCACCATGACCAAGTCCACCATGACCAAGTCCACCATGACCACCATGACCGATGCCATTGCCACCATGACCGATGCCATTGCCACCATGACCGATGCCATTGCCACCACCGATTCCGCCACGGAGACGACAGGTCAGACAGATGTGTCCTCCTTCGCCGCAACCGAATCGACCGCAACCGCGACTGGCAACTGAACGAACAGGAGCTCGTCGGCTTCTCATAGCACCGCCGTCAAACGTCCCTTCAGCATGTCCGCCGGCGTCATAGCCGCCTTCATAGCCGCCTTCATAGCCGTAGCCTTCATCGTAGACGCCGCCATAGCCTTCCTGGTAGCCGCCAGTGAACGTACCGTCGGACGTTCCACAATCACAACTACCGCCGCCCGTTTCTGAGCATCCACAGTTGTCACTGCAACCACATTCGCCGCCGCAGCTGTCATTGCTGTCGCATCCACAATCAGCAGAATCGCAGTCACACGAACGACGTCCAAGCAGTCGACTGCGGCGTGCCGATCCATTTTCATTTCGTCCGAACATGCAGGGCGAAATTCCGGGGACACGCAACGTCGGAATTCCGTTGTCATAATTCTGTTCGCATGAACCGCAACCGCCACAATCGGCGCTGCCGTCGCATCCACTGTTGCCACCGAAGAGCGAATTGCGGAGCCAGCCCCGGCAATTGTCTTTTATCACAACCTGGCACTGGCTGCCGTTGCAGTCTCTGGTAATCGATTTGCAGGGCCCGGCGATCCGGAATGTGCCACATCCGGAAAACACAACGAGGACCGCAGCGCCAAGTAGCGCGGCACTTAAATTGGAACGCATTTTTCAAATCCTTTTGAAACCGGGTCTTGTTCCCTGGATAGTTCTATTCTCTCACGACTCGTGCGCCTCAACAAAAGCATCGTCGTGGGCGAAACTGCCGGGAATCGTTCTATATTCCGACGGGAACGAGTCTGAATAACGGGCATCGACGTGGGATTGCGGGATCAAGCACGACGAGCCATTTTTTACTAATCGTCTTTACAATGAGTAGAATTGAGCAAATTGGAAAAATTGGTTGGTTTGGTACTTTCCGTACTACCTTGATTTTTCCTATGACCGTGTATTCGAGGGAGAGTGAGCAATCGAATCACCATGGATCGAGTCAACGAGCACGAATCGCACCAAAGCAGTCCTTTGGCACAGCCTTTGCAACATCTGTTTTTCGGAAGTGGTCCGCTCTTGATAGCTAACCCCTGTTAAGTGCGGAACAGAGACGAGGCAGAGCCTTGACTGCCTGCTAACACGGGCAGTCTTGGCCGCAATCATTATTCATGGGCCGGTAAGCAAATCATTCGCTTACCGGCCTGTTTTATTTTGCTGTATCGAAATCAAACACTTGTACGATTTTAATACATGGCATCTGGGTGCAGATGGACCACAAAAACCCCTCTTATTGGCTGGCATTCAAAAAAACAACCGATTTTTCCGGCCCAATGAAAAGCGGACAACTCGCGTCACACAGATTCTTTCTTTTGGGACGGCAAGGAAGTTGCAGTATGATGCCGGCGACGTAAGGCTAGGCTCAATTTTGACAGCATGCACATCCAATGGGTGATAGAATTGCTTCTGGACGGAACTGAAACGGAGCGAAAATGAACTTTATCCCTCGGCGCTCGAGCAGATTGTCGACACCCGTTGTGGTGCTCGTCACATTCGTAGTGGTTGGATTCGGCATCAACCTTGCCAGCTTCTATTCGTTTCATGGCCGCGACCTAAGCGCCGCGACGACGGGTTCAGACTATTCGTCTGATGTTGGCAGCGCTGTTGATGGCGATTTTACAGCTCCGACGACACCGGAAAGAGTGGAGAGGATTGACCAGCTGATCAGTCGCAACTGGGCGGAGTTCTCGATTACTCCTTCACGTCCAGCGACCGACGGCGAATGGTGCCGCCGCGTCTATCTGGATGTGCTTGGACGAATTCCGACGGTTGAAGAGCTGACCGCATTTACCGGTAGCAAAGACAAAGACAAGAAGCAACAACTGGTTGAGACACTACTCTACGACGACAAGTATACCGAAACGTTTGCCCGCAACTGGACCACGATCTGGACGAATCTGTTGATCGGCCGGACCGGTGGCACGGATCGAAACTCGATGATCAGTCGTGAAGGGATGCAGAAGTATCTGCGCGACTCTTTCGCCCGTAACAAATCGTATGACCGGATTGTCCACGAGTTGATTACCGCGACCGGATCGACGACGCCCGGCGAAGACGACTTCAACGGCGCAACGAATTTTCTGATCGATAAGGTCAACGAGGAAGACGCGGCTCAGGCGACCGCAGCCACCACCAAGATTTTCCTTGGTCTTCAAGTTCAATGTACTCAATGCCATAACCATCCATTCAATAACTGGAAACAGTCAGCCTACTGGGAGATGAACGCGTTCTTCCGTCAGACCCGTGCTTTCGGAAGTGGAATGCGAGGCGACACGGGTGCAGCGGCGCGTCTGCTGGACCAGGACTTCCCGGGTGAATCAGGCGATATCGAAAATGCCGATCTGTTTTTTGAAATGCGGAACGGAATCGTCAAACAGGCGCTGCCGGTGTTTGTCGACGGCACGGCGATCGAGCCCAACGGGATGGTCAATGTAGTCAACCGTCGCGAGGAGTTTGCCAGGCTTGTCCGCAATTCGCCGTTTATGGCAAAGATCATGGTCAACCGGATATGGGGCCACTTTTTGGGATACGGTTTAACCAGGCCGGTGGACGATCTGGGTCCGCATAACATTCCAAGCAATCCCGAGCTGTTGGAATTTCTGGCTCAAGAGTTTCGCTCGTCCGAATATGATGTTCGCGAGTTGATCTCGTGGATCGTACTCAGTGAACCCTATTCCCTGTCCAGTATCCAGAACGAGAGCAACGCTACAGACGATCCGTTACTTGGAAACGCACCCAGGTTTTCTCAGTTTTATCTCCGCCAGATGCAGGCCGAACAACTCTACGAGTCGCTGCTGGTTGCAACCCGCGCGGACGAGACACGGGGCGGCAGTTACGAGGAGCAGGAACAGCAAAAAAGTCGCTGGCTGCAGCAGTTTTCAACTGCGTTCGGAACCGACGAAGGGGACGAAGCAACATCGTTCAATGGTACGATCCCGCAGGTGCTGATGATGTTCAACGGCGAAATGATGAAAACCGTGATCAGCACGGAGCAGGGATCCCTGATCGACCGCCTGATGCGCGACGACTCGATGACTGACCGCGACCGAATCGACTATTTGTTCCTCGCTGGACTTAGTCGCAAACCAACTCGCGATGAGAAATCGCTGGCGAAAGAGATCTTTGTCGCCCGCGAAGGAAACACCCGCGAAGCCCTGAAGGATGTCTGGTGGATCGTCTTGAATTCAAACGAGTTTATTTTCAATCACTAGTACAATTTTTCTTTGACAAACCACTAGCATCAGGAACTTTCAGCCTCAATCCAGCCAGCAACGTTTGCAACAAATACGTATCGGAGCGCAGAAATGAACTTTTGCACACCTTCCGGAATGAGCCGCCGACACTTCATGAGCCACCTTGCGGGAGCATCCGCAATGGCCGGCAGCGCACTGGCTCTTGGAAAATCAATTCAAGCGAACGCAACGTCGATGGTCAAAAACCAGAAGGCTGCGATTCTGCTCTGGATGGGAGGCGGGCCTTCGACGATGGATATCTGGGACTTGAAGCCCGGTACATCCAATGGCGGACCGTTTCAACAGATTTCGACCAACGGCGACATGCAAATCTGTGAACACATGCCGTTGATGGCTCAGAACATGGACAAGATGTCGATCGTTCGCTCCATGAGCACGCGCGAAGCTGACCACCAGCGCGGCCGCTACTACATGCACACAGGCTATGTTCCGAATGCGGAAATCGTGCATCCCGGCTACGGCTCGGTCATCGCTCACGAACTTGCCCGCGAGCGCGAAAACCTTGAGATCCCTCCGTTCGTTTCCGTCGGTGGCGAAAGCGAAGGCCCCGGATTCCTCGGCATGGCCTGGTCCCCGTTTACCGTCAACAGTAACGGCCAGGTGCGCAACCTTGATATGGGAATTAGCCCTGACCGCCTGGTTCAACGGATGCGGGCACTCGATCTGCTGGAAACCGGATTCATGAAAAACCGGGGAATCGCTGCAGGTGAACACCGCAACGTCCTCGCGAAGACTCTGGCCTTGATGACCAGTGAACAGATGAACGCGTTCAAAGTGGCCCAGGAAGAAGAAGCGGTTCGCGAACGATACGGTGCGAACAACTTCGGTCGCGGATGCCTGATGGCCCGCCGCCTGGTCGAAGCGGGTGTTCCATTTGTCGAAGTCAACCTTGGAGGATGGGACAACCATACGGGCATCTTTGACACGCTTCAAAACCAGCGACTGCCGATGCTCGATCAGGGCATGAGCGCGCTCATGGAAGACCTCGCCCGGCGCGGGATGCTCGAAAGCACCGCCGTGATCTGGATGGGCGAATTCGGACGCACACCGCGCATCAATGGCAACACTGGTCGTGATCACTGGGCTCGCGGTTGGAGCGTTGCCGTCGGTGGTGCGGGAATGAACTCAGGAATTGCAGTCGGCGAAACCAACGAGGATGGAACGGAAGTGGTTGGCAAGTCCTATACATCCGAGGATCTGATGGCGACGGTTTGCCGTTCGCTGGACATTCCACTCGACACGACCTTCACCAGCCGCAGCGGTCGTCCGATGAAGATCGCCAACGGCGGCAAAGTAATCGAAGAGCTGTTCTAGTTGGACAGCGCCAGTTTTGTCATTTCCCTTTGTAAAAATCGACCTTCCGTTGTTTTGCGAAAGCGACGACCCTCCGTGTGAAATATCAGTCACATGGACTCACGGAGGATCGTCATGTTATCGCCAAGGAAGATTGCAAGCATCGGCGCGTTGCTGTATCAGTTTTTGCGAATGTTTTGGGATTGTTTCGAACGTGGAGCGGGTCGGCGGTTGTTGAAGATTTATGTCCAGGGGCAACTCTCTGACATTCAGCGGAAGAATTGCGAAGCAATTGCACTCACGTTCAAAACTCCTCCTCGAACATTACAACGGTTTCTGGAGTCCATCAAGTGGGATGAAGAAAAGCTTCGTGATCGCTGCCAGCAGATCATCGCTCGCGACCACGCCGCCCCCAATGCCATCGGCTTGATTGACGAATCAGGCACGCACAAAAGCGGTCGGGATACCGTTGGCGTTGGCCGGCAATATAACGGCAACCGTGGCAAGATCGAGAACTGCGTCGTAGGAGTCCACTTGGGTTATTCGGCTCCTGGATTTCAGTGTTTGCTCGACAGTCGAATGTACCTGCAGGAGAGCGACACGCGCGATCTGGTGCGTCGAAAAAAAACTATGTGCCTGATGAAATCGAGTTTCAAACCAAGCCGCAAATTGCTCTCGCCCAAGTCAAGCACGCTCTGACCAACGGGATCAAAGTCAAAGCCTGGACATTCGATGAACTTTACGGTCGAGACACCGCATTCCTGGATGGGCTGGACGACCTTGGTGAAGCGTTTGTTGGCGAAATCCCCGGAAATTTCCACGGTTGGCTACAACGTCCGAAAGTCATACGCAAGAATCCGAAATCCACGAAGAAGAAAGGTCGCCACCCCAAAGTTCCTCGAACTCGCAAAGCCGATGTCAGTCGGCGCGTTGACAATTTGGCAACTTACTCGCCCGTCTTTCGAGAGAAAGCATGGCAGCGCTACCGCATCAAAGACACCGATCGCGGGCCGGAAGTCTGGGAAGTGAAGTGGACTCCGTTCTGGCGAAAAACCAAAGACAAACTTCCAGCCAAACAGCACACCTTGATCGTCGCCCGCAACGTTCGTACCGGAGAGGTGAAATATTTTCTATCCAATCAGGTGATTGGACGTGACGGAGTCAAATTGCGAGGATTGTTGCAGGTTGCCTTTGGCCGCTGGGCGATTGAAGCATGTTTCCGAACTGCAAAGCAGGAAATCGGTCTGGATCATTTTGAAGTGCGTGGCTGGCGTTGCGTTCATCGCCATTGGTTCGTGACGCAGTTAAGTTTTCTCTTCAGCAGTCGACTGCGACAACAGTGGGACGATCTGGAGATCGATGATCCGTTTGAAAAGCTAACTGTCGAACAAGTTCGAAGCGTTATCAACGTCTATCTTCAAAATCGAGACTTGCCACAGCCCCAACGAGACGAACGATTTGAACAAGAGCTCAATCGGCAAGCGTATCATCGGAAACGAAATGCCCAGGCAACCAAGTCGCACACGAACACCAGACGCAAACTCTACGAGGAGCTCGGAATTGACGTCGACAAAATCAAGTCGTGTGATCCAAAGGAGGAAAGCACGTGATTTACCGTATACAATCGGGAAACCGGCGCTGTCCAACTAGATTCCCCGGCTATTTGTACTGTATTCGTGCCAGCACATTGTGCTGGCATTTTTTTCGCTGGAAGATAGAAATCGTCCGCTATTGGTTGGGGCATTGTTTTGTGCTAGTACAAAGATCCCGAGAGGTTCCCGGATGAACTTTTTGCTGCTTTTATCCAACTCAAACGCCTCAGGAAAGGATGCCTGAATCATGAAACGATTGGGCGAGCTTTCTAAACTGGTAAACGGAAATGTGTCAGGCGACGAGAATCTCGTTGTCAACGGCGCAGCGTCAATTGCACGCGCATTGCCGACTGAAATTACGTTTATCACTTCTGAAAAACACCTGGGGGCATTGCTGTCCAGCCACGCAGCAGCCGTTGTCATTCCTTCGACACTCAAACCGGAAATCCGCGCGCAGATCCGCCGTCCGGTGATCACTGTGGACAACGCCGAAACCGGTTTTTCCCGAATCGTAATGGAGTTCCGTCCTCCCGTCGAACGCGGCCAGATTGGAATCAGCCATCGCGCGATCGTCAATCCGAGCGCGAAAATCGCTGACAACGTGAACATTTATCCCGGCGCGTTCATCGGTGACGAGGTTGAAATCGGAGCGGGATCGACAATCTTTCCGAACGTCACGATTCTGGAACGATGCAAAATCGGCGAGAACGTTCGCATCTTCCCCTCGGCCGTGTTATACACCGACACCATCGTCGGCGATCGCTCAATCATCCACGCCGCAGCGGTGTTGGGTGCCTTCGGATTTGGCTACAAAACACATGAAGGCATGCACCGGCTGTCGTCGCAGCTGGGAAATGTTGAAATCGGGACCGACGTTGAAATCGGAGCAGGTTCAACGATCGATCGGGGCAGCTACGAATCAACCACGATCGGCGACGGAACCAAAATTGATGACCAGGTTATGGTCGGTCACAACTGCCGGATCGGGCCACACAACCTGCTCTGTTCACAGGTTGGCATCGCCGGAAGTTCAACGACCGGAGTCAGCGTAACGATGGCAGGGCAGGTCGGCGTAGGAGATCATCTCAGCATCGGCGACAAAGTAATCCTGCACGCGAAATCGGGCGTGATGAGCGACGTGGAGGAAGGCCAGCAATTACTTGGTACTCCAGCTGCTCCGATCCGCCAGCAGATGCAGGTTCTGGCGGTTTCAAACAAGCTGCCCGAAATGCGTCGCCAAATGAAAGCGCTTGCGAGGCAGGTGCTGGAGCTGACCGAACAAATCGCCGGATTAGAATCGCCAGCCGATCAGCCTTCGATATCCGAACCGACCAATGTTTCATCTTCGCGCCGTTCCAAAAACGAAGCAGCATAGCAGTTTTGCTTTCTCTATCCAAAAGGCGTCGGTTGGATCGTCAGTCGAAATCGTCTTGCCCGAAAAACGAACTCGGCTGTACTGCAACCTTGAACGCTCATTCAACACAACCCGGTTTCAACCCCGGCAACCAAGCCCATCGCCCGATCGGACTGGTTGCAGGCTGGGGCCGGTTCCCCGTTCTGGTTGCCAGCGCTTTGATTGAGCAGGGGCTTGAAGTTCACTGCCTCGCTGTACGCGGACACACTGATCCGGTTCTGCGCGAGATGTGTCATAGTTTCAAGTCGTTCGGCATTGGCAGGTCCGGTGCACAGATGAGATACCTTCGACGGTGCGGATGCGAGCAGGCGACGATGGCGGGAAAAATTTTCAAAACGAAGTTGTTTGAACGACTCGCCTGGATCAGGCATCTTCCCGACCTGACTTTCATCCGCCATTTCTATCCGGTACTTTCGTTGCAGAAGGATCGCCGCGACGATACGCTGCTGACGATCGTCACACGAATGTTCGCCAGCAACGGGATCACGTTTCTGCCCGCCACCGATTTCGCTCCGGAGCTACTTGTGAATGAAGGGATTTTGACGCGCACGCGCCCGACATCCGCTCAACTGAAGGATATCGAATTCGGCTGGAAGATGGCCAAGCAGATGGGTGGACTTGATATCGGGCAAAGCGTCGCCGTCAAAAGCTGTGCCGTGCTGGCCGTCGAAGCGATTGAAGGAACGGACGAGTGCATTCGCCGGGCGGGAACGCTCTGTACAGCAGGCGGTTTCACCGTCGTCAAAGTTGCGAAACCCGGACAGGATATGCGATTTGATGTTCCTACGGTCGGCGTCGGCACGATCGAAACGATTCATGTGTCTGGTGGAAAAGTGCTTGCTATTGAAGCTGGAAAAACCATCCTGCTCGATCATGAGCAGACAGTTGAAACTGCGAATCGACTTGGGATCGCGATCGTGGCACGTACGATGGACATTCCTGTCCGTCAGCGCACACCCGAAAACACGTAGAGATCGACTCTGAATTATCTCGGTTGTGGCACATTCCATCCACATTTTCGATCGGACAAGAATGTCCAACTAAGTAATATGATTAGTATCACCGTCTGGAACGAGTTCATTCACGAACGGGAAAAGTCCGAGGTCGCTGCGCTTTATCCGGACGGAATGCATAATGCGATCGCCGACTTTCTGAACCAGCGGATGAACGCGACCGGCTCGCAGATCAACGTCCGGACCGCAACGCTCGACCAACCCGAACACGGACTTCCGGCCGATGTACTGGATTCAACCGATGTCTTGATCTGGTGGGGCATATGGCTCACGACCGGGTTTCTGACGAGGTGATCGATCGGGTTCAAGCAGGCGTGCTGGCCGGAATGGGACTCATCGTTCTTCACTCCGCACATGCGTCGAAAGTCTTTCAGCGTCTGATGGGAACCGGCTGCATGTTGCGCTGGCGCGACTCGGGTGAACGTGAAATTGTACGCGTGGTCGATCCTTCACACCCAATCGTCGAAGGAATCGAGACCGAAGGTTTTGAGATTCCCAAAACCGAAATGTACGGAGAGTTCTTTGATGTGCCGCCGCCAGATGAACTGATTCTGATCAGCTGGTTTGAAGGAGGCGAAGTCTTTCGCAGCGGCTGCACATGGCGGCGCGGTGCAGGAAAAATTTTCTACTTTCGCCCCGGGCACGAAATGTTTCCGATTTACTCCCGGGAAGAAGTGCAACGGATTATCTGCAACGGGGTTCGCTGGGCCAATCGAACGGGGACGACCTACATCGGCCAGGCTCGGGAAGTTACAAATTGACAAAGATCAGCACTCTTCAAGGCACCGGTAATTCCATATCCCTGCGCCGCAGTTCCTATCTCTTTCAACACCCAAAATACCTCCCCAGGCCAACCAGGCAAGCAGATCAGCCGGTACCTCCTTGTAAGTCGCCGAACCGGACCAGCCGGATTTCTTCCATCGCCAATTTTGTCGGGCGCTGGTTCGGGCCTGATGAAACTGTCCTGGTTCAGCGGTAAATGGAATTTCAATCTGAGCCAGTGAAGCAAAAAGTCTCCTGCTGACGAAGATCTCCGCATCCTGCAGAAAAGGTTTTTCGCATTGGGGCTAAAATCGGAAGTGAAGTGAGCGACACCGAAGCATCGCTCGACTTCCGTTTTCAGCGATTGTTTGGCGCTCGGGTTGCTCCTCAGCAGAGCCCTGTCCTCCAAACAACTTTCTTTAACGTATCTCTAACTCGCCAGGGTTGCAACTTCGCTGCAACTTCGCTGCAACTTCGCTGCAACTTCGCTGCGACGAACAGCCAGTTGCTTGGCGCGACGTTTCTCTCCGGCCTCTTCAAGCTTTCGATCGCGAGCATCTACGATCTTTCCGGCTCGACCGGCCAGCTCCAGCCAGGCGAGCAGTTGCTTCATCGAAGTGCCGGAACGATCGGTCCAGTACTTCAGATAGTCAACGACGCAATCGCCTGTGTGAGAACCAAATCGATCCACTGATGGATCTGGCTGGGCTGAAGATCATGTTCGGCAGATTGTTTTCATACCAAAGTCTGCAAACATGATTCTTAACCTGAGGCTCCAGAACAACTTATGACACCTGCTCTGAGCGCGACTCGTCCATCTGATTGGTGATTGAAACGCTCGGGGTTGGTTGATTAGAGGCCATCAACAAGACCATGAATTGACCGCTTGGGACCGGCCCGTTTGCCGGCCATTCATTGCAGCACACCTGCGCCGTGAAGAATCCAACCTTGAAAATCATCGAAATTGATTTGTGGATTGAGGCAGCTGTATCTGTGCGACTTCAGCGACAGGGCATGCAACTTCAACACACGACTGTAGTTACACGCTACCTCGAATAACCGCATGCCTTGATCACGCCGAGCAGGTCTTCGAAATTGATTTGGCGGATTGAGTGCTGTTGTTTGAAACGGTCAACTGCTTCACCCAGCTCTTCTGCTTCTTCGGATAACTTCACACCGACATTCGGAAACTGGCGGCGTTCGATTCCGGCTGACGAGTAACGCCAGCTCGCCGGAAGACGTTTGACGAATGATTCACTTGAGAAAGAGCCATCAGAATTGGCTCGGCCTGTTTCCAGTGGCCTTGGTGCGATCGACATAGGTGGGATTCCTGGAGTTAGTCGGTAGGTTGGCGAGGTTCTTTTGTTCAATCCGAGCCTGATTTCCAAGCCCGTATAGTGAAAACATAGTACATTTCCATCATTGTGATTAACAACAACCTTATCGTCAAGCAAGGGCGTATAAATAATCGCTAATTGAATATTGCTAAAAATGTGCCTTGTCCTTCGTTTGCGCAAAAAACTCGGCATTTTTCGAGCGCAGGTTGGTCCAGGGTTCACCCGGAAATCTCTTCAGCGATCAAGTATTCGTTGTGTTCGCTTCAACCTGAGTCAATTGTTGAGAGCAATCCAACACGCATTCTACGAACCGATTCGTTCCTGTGGTTTCTTACGAGGGCGAAACAGCTCGGTATCTGCAACTGGGTTGGTAAAACGAGTTGAAGTCGCGATAATCGGGCGAAACGACAACAATCAAAGGAAGCTGGCGTCGATGAAGGATTACGAAAAACTCGGGATGTTCTATCTTGGCCGCGAATTCGACATGGAATCCGGCACGTCGGGTCCGAATCTGCTTTACGATTCCAAGGACCTGACCACCCACGCTCTGGTGGTTGGAATGACTGGCAGCGGAAAAACCGGACTCTGTGTCGGGCTTCTCGAAGAGGCGGGAATGGACCGGATTCCCGCGATCGTAATCGATCCGAAGGGAGACATTGCCAACCTGCTACTGACCTTCGAAAACCTCGATGCCGAATCGTTTCGCCCCTGGATCGACGAAAGCGAAGCCCGTCGCAAGGAAATGTCGCCGGACGAATTCGCTGCTCATGAGGCCGCAAAATGGAAGAAAGGAATCGAGAGCTGGAATCAGGACGAAGAGCGGATCCGCACGCTTCGGAACACGGTTGACTTTCGCGTCTACACTCCAGGTAGCCAAACAGGCCGGCCTCTGACGATTCTCAAATCGTTTGCCGCGCCTGAAGAAGCGATCATGAATAACCCGGATGCAATTCGTGACCGGATCGGAGGCGCAACATCAGGACTGCTCGCGCTGATGGGAATCGATGCCGATCCGATTCAAAGCCGCGAGTACATCATTATCTCGAAAATTTTCGAGCATGCGTGGAATCAGGGGCGCGATCTTGATCTGGCAAAACTGATTGCCGCCATTCAGGCTCCTCCGTTTGACCGCATTGGGGCAATGGAACTCGACGCCGTGTTTTCAAAAAAGGAACGCAACTCCCTGGCGATGCAGATGAACAACCTGCTCGCCTCACCGTCATTTTCCAGCTGGCTGACCGGCGAGCCGCTGGACATCAAACAGATGTTGCATTCGGACGGCAAGCCCTGCATCTCGGTGCTCTCCATTTCACACCTGTCAGAAAAAGAGCGGATGTTTTTCGTGACGGTTCTGCTGAATGAAGTCGTGGCATGGATGCGGACCCAGTCGGGTACTTCATCGCTTCGTGCATTGCTGTATATGGACGAAGTCTTCGGGTATTTCCCACCGACAAAAAACCCGCCGTCGAAACAGCCGATGCTGACTCTGTTGAAGCAGGCTCGCGCGTACGGACTCGGAGTCGTTCTGGCCACGCAAAACCCGGTCGATCTGGATTACAAAGGGCTGTCCAACTGCGGCACCTGGTTCCTCGGCCGCCTGCAAACCGAGCGGGACAAGATGCGCGTGCTGGAAGGACTTGAAGGCGCCGCTGCACAATCAGGATCGACATTCGACCGTGGGGAGATGGAGGAAGTACTTGCCGGCCTTGGCAAACGCAAATTTCTGATGAACAATGTTCACGATTCACATCCAGTCGTGTTTGAAACGCGCTGGGTGATGTCATACCTGCGCGGTCCGCTGACTCGCAACCAGATCCGGACACTGATCAAAGAAAACGGATTTGATTCCTCACAGGTAACCAGCGAATCGGTTTCCCGGATTCGAGATTCCGGTGACTCCGATTCTGCTTCATCAAACGATGCGGCGTTCGCGCGGAAACCGGAAATCGATCCGCGGCAGCTGGTCCCATCCGACATCGGGCAGGCGTTCGTCGCTCCAGCCGTAGGAATTCGGCAGGGGGACCGGATTGTTTATCGCCCGGCCCTGATCGGTCGCGGTCGCCTGCATTACGTCCGGGCAACGTACAAAGTTGACAAATGGGTGGAGAAAATTTTTCTGGCTCCGATTCGCAGCGACGATATTCCACCGGAGGTCTGGGATGACGCTGAAGAGATTAGAGAACGATGGGACTTCGAGGAACCGGACGAAGACGCAACATTTGCCGATCTGCCAGGCGATTTGCAAAAGGCAAAAAACTACAAAACGTGGAACAAGGAACTCAAAGAGTTCCTGTATCGCGGTCAGCCGATGACCGTTTGGAAATGTCTGGACCCGAAAAAGTACTCTGGACCCGGGCAAACGCTCAGCGATTTCAAGGTTGATCTCGAGCAGCTCGTCTCCGAAGAACGTGACGAGAAAACGGAGAAGCTCCGCAAAAGGTATGCGAAAAAATTCTCAACCCTGCGTGACAAGATCCGCCGCGCTGAAGACCGCATCGAACGTGAAGAGGATCAATACAAGAACGCCCGAATGGACAGCGTGCTGTCCGTCGGATCATCGCTACTTGGTTCAATATTCGGACGCCGTTCTACCCGGGCTTCCACGTCGATGCGTCGCGTTGGTCGCGCATCCCAGCAACGCAGCGATATCGGGCGTGCCAAAGATGCGATGGAATCTCTACAGGACCAGTTTGAAGATATGGAACGCGAGTTTGCCGACGAAGTTGAAAAGCTCGAGGACAAGCTGTCGGTCGAGAACCTTGAGTTCGATGAGTTGTCATTGCCGCCGCGCAAGAGCGACATCTCAATCGAACAGTTCGGCGTTTGCTGGTTGCCATGGCGGGTCGATTCGACCGGAATCGCTGAACCGGTCTACTAAACCGCCCGTATTATTGGCTACCGACCTGCAGCCCGATGAGGGGCACCACTCCCTCGAACGGCGGAATCGGAATGGCGGAATGTAAAAGTCGGAACATCGCGTCGAAGCAGTTCAGTGTTTTCAGGGCGGCAGCGACCGTATTTCCGCTGTTTTGTCCGCTGGTTCAGCGGTGAAAACCGAATGACATTTGAACTAACTCGCCTAATTCTCTATCATGGACTAGACTTGAGGTGCTTCCATTCCCGCCTGAATTCACCTCTCCGCACGTTTCCTTGTGCACTTCATCTTCTCTTCTAGTTCTTACTCCAAGTTCTAAATCGGACAGTTCAATGAAAAATCGGACAAACAGAGGTTTCACACTGGTTGAGTTGCTGGTCGTGATCGCAATTATCGGAGTGCTCGTTGGATTGCTTCTTCCAGCCGTCAATGCGGTACGCGAATCAGCGCGACGGACAACCTGCTTGAACAAGCAACGTCAGCTTGCGCAGGCGGCACTGAATTATGAATCGACTTTTGGCCAGCTTCCGATCGGCTTGCAGGAAGACACTTCAGCCGGACCTTATGATGGACAATGGTCATGGGGAACCTACCTGTTGTCCCGGATCGAACAGGAAAACCTTTACGACATTCTCGGTCCGGGTCCCGGCGTTTCTTTGCAAGATCGTTTGGACGGCTCGGACAGAGCGGAAGTGCTTGCTGCACTATCAACACCACTTCCGATTTTCCAATGTGCATCAGATGCCCCAGACGGATTGAACGACATTCGCAACAGTGCCGATTTTGGCGGGCCAATGCCTCTTGTTGCGCCGCCGGGCGGTCTCGCCACTTCGAACTACGTAGCGGCAAATGACATCGAAACTTGTGTTGCAGGTACGGGAAGTCCGATCCCCCCACAGGGTTCGTTCTGCGCAGTGAAGGCCACTGAGATTACGGACATGAGTGACGGAAAATCAAACAGCATTCTTTTTGCAGAGAGAATTCAAGGCTCCCACAAGAAAAGCAACTCCAACCCTGAAGCAAGAACCAATGCAGGTGCTGCCTTTGTCGTCGCAACTCGCGGCGTCGGAGCTGTCGGCCCAACCGCTGCTGATGAGTCAAAGATGATTCACCACGGAGTCCAGGACGCGATGTTCTCTGCATGGGGTGGAATCAACTCGATCTATACCGATCGAAAACGACAAGGAGTTTCCAGTCGTCACTCCGGAGGCATCATCGTTGCGTTTGCTGATGGATCGGGTCATTTCATCCGCGACACAATTGACACCACGTATATCCCAAATGAAGCTGACCCCAGTCCTGCGAAGAATCCGGATGGCACGCCACGTTACGGGATATGGGAAAGACTGATTGCCATCGGCGATGGCCTGGCTGTCGGCGAATTCTAAACAACGCGTATGTGATCAACACGTTCAGGCTGCTTCGATTGAAGCAGCCTTTTTTTGTGCAACCTTGAACGAAACCTGGTCGTCCGAAACGGTTTGAATCACGTGTCCCGATTATCCGAAAGCCCCTCGTCATAGAACCAGTTGTTGACTGGCTTTAAGATATCGCGCACTTCGGCAACGAGACCCTGGTCCAGTGGTTCTTCAAGCCAGTCACACCAGCCGGCAACTCGTTCCGAATTGGCCGAACCTGTGATGCATGTCGCCAGACGCGGATTGGCAACTGAAAACTACAGGGCGAGTCTTGCGATATCCGTTCCGGCTGCGCGACAATGGTTCGCTGCACGCGCGGTGACTTCACGAACCTCCGGAGTTGCCTTGTGCCACGCCGGCAAGGGAGCTTCGGTCAGAAGTCGCGCGCTGAAGGGTGCGGCGTTCATGACACCAATATCCCGGGCTTCCATTTCGTCCAGGGTGCTGTTCAACATTGTGTTCTGCTAACATGGGTGATCCCAAATAGATGATCCTGATTTCGCCTGAATCACGCAACCGGAGCATCGATATCGATCGTACGCCAGACTGTCATTTTGATTCTGCTTGCTCTTCTGTTCAATACACCCCGGATACAAGCGCAGCAGAACTCGTCGCCTGCGTCACCGTTTGCGCCGGTTGAAGATCTCGAAGGTCTGCCACGTGTGCTTCTGCTCGGTGATTCCATATCGATCGGCTACACGCGGGATGTCCAGCGTTTGTTGCCGGGCGGGCGAATATTCATCGTGCCGGAGCAAATTGCGGACCGACGATACGCGGGCTACTACGAAACCAACTTGTCGCACGCCTGAAAGAAACCGGCGCGAGTCTGATCTGGTGTACCACGACTCCGGTTCCGGTCGGAGCGAAGGGACGCGTTCCCGGCGACGCTGCAGCGTACAACGAAATCGCAGCGCGCGTGATCGAATCGGTAGGCGATATTCAGGTCAACGATCTGCATTCCTTTGCGTCCGGTCGTCTTGAACAAATCCAGAAACCGGCCGACGTTCATTTCACCGGCAACGGCTCACGCATTCTCGGATTTCAGGTCGCACGTTCGATCGAGCAACGATTGCCGCAACCGGCACAGGAAATATTGACGGCAACCGGTCGTGTTTTTCATGACAAAAATGAAAACCGGATACTGGACGATGGTGAACAAGGGCAATCCGGCGTGCGCGTTTCAAACGGACGCGACATTGTGATCACCGATGACGACGGCAGATATAGTCTCGAGGTCGACGGCGATACGATTTTGTTTGTGATCAAGCCGTCGGGCTGGCGGACGCCGCTGGATGAAAACAACCAGCCGCAGTTTTTCTACATTCACAAACCGCAGGGATCGCCGGTTTCCTGTTTTCCGGGAGTCGCGCCGACAGGACCGTTGCCGGGCCGGATAGATTTCCCGCTCTATCCGCAGAATGAACCACAGCAGTTCAAGGCTCTGTTGTTCGGTGATCCGCAACCGCGCAACCAGCGGGAACTCGATTACATCGCGCATGACGTGGTCGAAGAACTGATCGGCACCGACGCTTCATTCGGTGTCACGCTTGGCGACATCATGTTTGACGATCTAAATCTGTTCCAGCCCAGTTCGCAACTGGTCGGTCTAATCGGGATCCCGTGGTACAACGTCATCGGCAATCACGATATCAACGCAGACGCGTCGGAAGACCATTACAGCGACGAGACATTCGAACGTGCTTTCGACCTGAAGCTGGACGAATTCGCTACGTCACGAGAGGCATTTTGTGCAGATCATGGCCGGATCAGTGCATATACTTCAGCACGACGAACCCGCCGATTAACAGCCCGACAAAGGCAACGCACAGAATGTTGAAATATTTGTCGATCAGCGGAACAGCCTTCGGGCCTACCGCATAGAATACCGCCGCTACGGCGAAGAAACGAATCGAACGCCCGATCAAACAGGCCAGCGTAAACACCAGCAGGCCCATCTTCGCCGTTCCGGCTGTGATCGTCAGCAGTTTGAACGGAATCGGCGTCAGCGCGGCTATGAAAACGTACCATTGCCCCCGAACGTCAAATTCCGCCGCAAGCGAGTCGATCTTCTCCTGCGTTATCCCAGGAATCATCAATGCATATTCAATCGCAGCGTAACCAATCGCGTATCCAAGAAACGCGCCCAGAACGCTTCCCGCCGTACACACTGCTGCGAACCACAAACTTCTTTTTCGATTCCCCAGGCACAATGGTCCCAGCAAAGCGTCAGGCGGCACAGGAAAGAAACTTGATTCGGCGAAACTAATCAGAAACAACGCCCACGTTGCATGCCGGGTATGTGCAAGGGAAAGAACCCAGTCGTAGATGCGCCGGTGAATTGCCCAGGCTGGAGTGGGCGGACGTTCGGGCGCTTGATGTGTGTCGGAATCAGGGGAAGAATATTCGCTGGATGTGTCTTCAATCATACAAATGTAATCGGAACGAACGGGTACATAACAAGTCAGCCATTTTGAGCCAGCCGCACGTTCTACGTAAGACGGATAATGCTTTAATTCTTCAGGTTTCGTTCAAATAAGCATGAAACGAACCCGAATTTACTTTGGCGAAACTCCGAAATTTGATAGAGTGTGTCGCTGACAAGCTGATTCACATCACAAAACGCTTCCTGCCCGTAACACTGGTCCTGAATAATTGCTGTAGCGTCGATGCCTGATGAAGTCGATGCCTGATAAATCTACGACCAATCTGACTCGAGTTGGCGGGGCGCGTCGCGACTGTGCAAAGTCCAGATCGACGCATATTCGAACATCGAGGGCAAACTTCAAGTCAATTTGATGAACTCCGGCTATCCAGGCAATCCGCTTTGCGTACACGCTCCGGCAAAAGTTAATTTGTTTCTGGAATTGCTGCGCCGCCGCGATGACGGATTTCACGAGATCGAAACGGTCATCTCTCCGGTCTCAATTTATGACACACTCTGCTTTCGGCACTCGACCGGAGAAAATTCAAACAGCCCCGTTCAGCTGGAAATCGCCAAATCGGTTAACAGCAACGGCGACGACATTCCAGTGGGCCGGTCGAACCTGGTGTTTCAGGCCCTGGAATTGTTAAGGCAGAATAAATCAGGGCAAAAAAAAAGCAATGCCTGCATTCGGGGCGTGACGGTGACGATTACAAAGCGAATTCCGTCTGCAGCCGGACTTGGAGGTGCGTCCAGCGACGCGGCCGCAGCACTGATCGGCGGCAACCAGTTCTGGAATCTCGGCCTCGACAACGCGACGTTGTCCGGGTTGGCGGCACAGGTCGGAAGTGACGTTCCTGTTTTTCTGAACGGTCATTCGGCGCTTTGCACAGGTCGTGGAGAAATTGTCAAATCAGTGGCGTGTCCGGGTGGATTGCCGCTGGTCATTGCGATGCCGCCAGAAGGACTATCGACCGCAAAAGTGTATTCAAATAGCAAAATTCCGAATCAACCGGTTTCGGCCAGTGGATTGCTGGACACTTTGAAAACGAGAAGCGTACCGGGCATTGCTCGCGCACTGTTCAATCGTATGGAATCCTTTGCTGCGGCAATGACTGTGTGGGTGGAACGATTGCGATTCGAGTTTGCCAGGTTGAATTGCCACGGTCATCAGATGACAGGAAGCGGGTCGGCTTATTTCGGCCTTTTTCCCGGTAAACGCGCGGCGCGAATCGCTGCAAAGCGCTTGTCTAACCGACTCCCCGAGGTAACGATTTTTCAATGCCACACGCTTGGTATTTGATTTGACGCGCTAACGACGAACTGGCAACATGACAACATGACAACTTCAGGGCACTGCTGACCCGAGGCAAAATTGCAGTGTCCGGATCGCCATTGATTTACAACTTGCAAAGGCCCTGTTTGAAAGAAGGGGCGAAGGAGATCGAGGTGGAGATAACGGAAGTAAGAATTAAGTTGATGGAAGACTCGGAAGATCGGCTGCGCGGATTTTGCAGCGTGACGTTCGATGACTGTTTTGTCGTGCGCGATCTAAAGATCATTGAAGGGAACAACGGTCCGTTCGTTGCGATGCCGAGTCGCAAATTGACCTCGCATTGTTCCAAATGCCGGACCAAGAACCATCTTCGTGCGCGGTTCTGCAACCAGTGCGGCGAAAAACAGAAATCGGAAGACTTAAGTTACGACAGCGACGGCCGGGCCAAACTCTACGCCGATATCGCTCATCCCGTCAATGCTCGCTGCCGCGAGATGATCCAAAACCGGGTGATCGAGGAGCTGGAGAAAGAGGTCGAACTCTCGGACCGACCGGGATACGTCTCAAGATACGACGATGACTACGACCTGAGAAACAAACAGCGCCGCAACTCCGGCGGGCACCGGAACCGGAATCCGTCCAATACCGAAAAAACAGCTGATCGGAATCAGGACCCGCGCGATCAAGGCGGTGATTCGAAGCGAATGGAAATCGAAGCCCAGTCACCCGACGAAAATCCACGCAGTGAGTCCACCCGCGATGAACCTCCGCGCGACGAAACAACTCGAACTGAATCGACGGCTGATTCCAAACCGGACGAGAACAAGCCGGATGAGAGACCTCGTGTTGATTCGGGATCGGAGATTCTTCGACCACCACACTCCGGCGCCGATCGACCTGTTCCCGCCGAATCGCCGGCCAGCTATACGGATCAGTCTTCACAGATTCCTGACAAGTCATCGCCTGAACGCCCACCGCAACAACCGCCTGAAAATCGTTCAAACTCCGGTGCCGGAAATTCCTCTGACCAGTTGGGGTCGTTTCCGGGTGAATTCGGCAAGGGCGTTTTTGACTAAGAGCCGACACTTTGATTAGTTTCGGGAAAGGCCCTGGCGTAATTTGAGCCGACGTGCCATCCCGAAATACTTCCGGTTTTCACTGCGATCGCCCAAACGGCTCAATTCACCAATCGTCTGTCGGAATATCCCTCACAATCAGACGAAAACCGCCAGGACGGCTTCAATCGGTCGATCAACTATCGTAGCAGGCCGTTGATCGATTTCCTGCTACCGGTGTACGCAGGAATGGACGCAGTTACGGCGGAAATGCCGCCCGATTCCCGCGCGATCCGACTATACTTGTAATTGATGCACGGCGCTTCAAATTCACCGGGGAATTTCCAGCCGGATCGCATCATGATCTTCGCTCCGGTCGTTCCGTTGAGAGCGAATTCGATCTTCAACCAGCACGAACTCCCAGCACAAATTCATGGCGACCTCAATGACGACAATCGCGACAAAAGCACGTGGCCGATACGCCGCCTGGACTCGAAGCAAAGCCATTCAAATTGCACTCAGGATTGGAAACGCATTGGTCACAGCCGGAATGGTCCTGATCGGCCTGTCGTTACTGCCCCAACCATCACAGGCTCAAGACCCGTTTGGCCAGCCCGAACAGAATCAGCCAGCCCTTCAACAACCTGCTTTGCAACAACCTGCCCTTCAACAACCTGCTTTGCAACAACCTGCCCTTCAACAACCTGCTTTGCAACAACCTGCTTTGCAACAACCTGCTTTGCAACAACCTGCGCCGCAGCCTGTAGCGATGCCAAATCGGCAGATTTTTGACAACCAGCCGAAGCCGCTTGCTCCGGGCGTACTGAAAACGATTCCACTTGATATGCAGGTGCGCGACAGTTATTCGTATCCGCTCGCGCTTCCCGGGCTGGCTGCCAACAAATACGAACCGCAGTTCCTTACCGACAGTGAGACATTGTTCGGTTCGACAAAGGCAGTCATTCTTTACCGCAACGTCTGGCAGTACGAATTCTCGTTCATGGGGCTTCGCCAGATGTCGATCCGGGGTGAGGACGGACAGAATGTAAATGTCTGGTACATGATTTACCGGATTCGAAATTTCGGTAATTCGTTCACGTACGACCAGGTCAAAACGCAATTTAACCATACGCGGTATGAGCTTCGTCAGGCTGCATCGGGCGGTCGGGGCGCGGACGAAATGAAGTTTTCCGGCGAGACAGACCAGAATGTTGATGCGGGTTCAGTCGCCGATTTGACGGGTGCCCGGACTCTGGCAACTCCTCCTGAAAACGAGATCCATTTCATCCCGCGGTTTTCCCTCGAAGGCTGGGTTGAAGGAGAAAATCGCAGCTACCAGCGTGTCGGATACCGCGATCAACTTCACCCCGCAGTTCTCCGTGAAATCCAGCGGCGCGAAGATCCCAACCGCCAACTACTGGACACCGTCCAAATGAAAAACGCGGAAATTCCGCTGGCTCAAAGCGACAACGATCCGGGCGTTTGGGGCGTTGCGGTTTGGGTCGGAGTCGATCCGCGAGTCGATTACGTTTCGGTCGTCGGTAGCGGCCTGACCAATGCCTATCAGTTAACTGCTGCGGATGACGGCTCACTTTCCCGCCGCCACCGGATGTTGCAGTTGAATTTCTGGCGTCCCGGTGACGCCGCGCGTCAGGACAGAGACCTGGTCGATTTCGGCATTCCGCTTCAGGACGACCCTGCCGATCAAGTCGAAATCTGTCGTCGATACGATCTGCCCGGTCCGATTTTCCGTGGATACTATCGCAGTCCCGAGGCCGATCAGGATGTCCTGGTGGTCGAAGCGGACGCGGAGGTCAATCTCGTGGATTTTACATCCGCGATGGTGCCCGTTCTGGACGGGCCGTTGGGATCCGATGGTGGCAAGATGCCACCCCAACTCGTTGAAGCGTTCGCGGACGCCGGAGTTTCGATTGCACCGGACGCCAGTACAGCTCGCCGCGTCTCAGGCCGGCAATGGGCCTTCATGGACGCCGAGGGGCGGGAGTTCATCGTCAGACTCGAACCTCAATACTGGGAACGAGCCAACCTCGGCGGAATCAAGTTCATAAAAAGACTTGATCATTTGTGGATTTACAGGTAAATTTCCCTGTCTGTAACCCGTTGATTCACAAGAAAAGCCGACGTCAATACAGCTCTCTTGCGACAATCGCAGTCTGACTGAAATAAGTACCGTTCGACTTCGAAATCCGTCGCACACCAGTTCGATGAGTAATCGGATTCGCTGAGCAATCGGGCGTTGAATCAGTTTTAGAATATCGAGGCAAACATGGCGCATAAAAAAGGACAGGGCTCCAGTCGCAATGGTCGCGACTCGAATGCTCAACGACGAGGCGTAAAAAAGTTCGGTGGCGAATCAGTCGTTGCTGGAAACATTCTGGTCCGCCAGGTCGGTAACAAGTGGCATCCGGGAACCGGAGTCGGCCAGGGTAAAGACTACACACTATTCGCACTTGTCGATGGCAGCATCATGTTCGATCGCAAGGGTCGCCGGATCAATGTGGTTCAGGCCTGACCATCGCTGGCCGACTGCAGTGAATCAACTGTAGTGAAAAATGTGCGTGAACGTATGATATGGAATAAGGATGCCCGACCGGATTGCGGCATCCTTTTTTCATGCGCAGTGGCATACGCTGCCAGCGTGTGTCAAATCCAGTGACGTCAGGTTGTTATTAAATGTTTGTTGATCGCGTAGAAGTCCAGGTCATCGGCGGTAACGGCGGAGACGGATGCATGAGCTTCCGGCGCGAGCGGTACATACCTCGCGGCGGGCCGGACGGCGGAGATGGTGGCAACGGAGGCAGCGTGATGCTCGTTGCGCAAACCGGAGTCAACTCGCTGGTCAGTCTTGCTCACCGCGCTCACATCCGCGGCAAGCGGGGAGTTCACGGGCAGGGCTCGGGCAGGCACGGTCGCGCAGCGGAAGACGTCGTCGTCGAAGTTCCACCTGGCACAATCATTATCGATCCGGAAAACGGGTTTGTGATCAAAGACCTTCAAGCAGAAGGCGATCAGGTGGTTGTCGCGCGTGGCGGAAAAGGCGGGCGGGGCAACGCACGATTCAAGAGCTCAACCAATCAGGCCCCGCGACAATTCCAGCGCGGCGGCGAAGGAGAACATAGACGGATCGTTCTAGAGCTGAAGGTCATCGCGGACGTCGGGCTGGTCGGAAAACCGAATGCCGGAAAGAGTACGCTTCTTAGCCGGCTCTCAAGCGCCAAACCTGAAATCGCCAGCTATCCGTTTACGACCAAGTTCCCGAATCTCGGTCAGGTCCGGGTCAACAGCGACCGCTCGTTCGTGATGGCTGACATCCCCGGTCTGATCGAAGGCGCTTCAGAAGGAGTCGGGCTGGGGCATGATTTTTTGAAACACATCGAGCGTGCCGGAATCCTGGTTCATCTGATCGAACCGATGCCGATGGATCAAACGGATCCGATCGACAACTATCGCCAGATTCGCAACGAACTTCTGCAATACAACGAGCGGCTTGGCGAACGCCCCGAATTGATTGTCGTCACGAAATCGGAACTGCCGGGCGCTGATGACGTTCGCGCTGAACTGGCGATTGAAACAGACGGGGATGTGCAACTCATTTCGGCTGTCACTGGTGCAGGACTTCCCGAACTGGTTCGCACAATCGCAGCCGCCATAGATCGCTATGCCGGGGAAGTCAGCGCTCAGGAAGTTGGAGCTAATGAAGTTAGCGATCACGTGTCAACAGAGCCGGAATCGAAAATGCAGAAACCGGATGCTCAGAAATCCGGTACACAACCTGAATCAGAAGTCACATAGTTCCAGGAAGTCTTGTAGAGCCGGACAAACCCCGTCTTCCGGCAATCCAATTGTTGATTGAAGCAAAGTGGCAACATGTTCGCCGTTGATATCGGAAACAGCTCGACAAAGATTGCGGTTCAGGCCACCGGCGGTGAGCATGACCGCTGGTCGAGAGAGACGACCATTTCGAACGAAGTTGATATTGATTCTGCGTTAGACCTCGAAGTTGACACACCGTTTGCTGACTGGTTTATCTCCAGCGTTAACCAGCCACGCTGCGATCAACTGACCGGTTGGATTGCGCGCCGGCATCCCGGCCATTCCGTCCGCTTGATTTGTGAAACCGATGTACCGTTGCCGTCCGCCGTGGAATACCGGCAGGCAACTGGAATCGATCGGCTGATCGCAGCCTGGATAGCTACGGAATTGAATGATGCGTCCGGACCGGTGATCGTAATTGACGCCGGAACCGCTGTTACGATCGATGTCGTTGACGGTGAGGGTTTGTTCCGGGGGGGCGTTATTTACGCCGGCGCTTCGTCGATGTTGAAACACCTGAGCGATTCAACTGATGCGCTGCCGGATCTTTCTGAACCGGATTATCGCAGGCTCGGTGGTGATCCAGCACGTGACGTCATCGGCAAATCGACCCGTCACGCAATTGTTCGCGGCGTCATCCAGTCGCAACTTGGCGCGTTGCTGCACATCACCGGACAGTGCCGAGCCATGGATGAGGTCGGAACGGAGGCAGCCATCTATGCGACCGGTGGGGGCATCGCCGATTTTCAAAATGTGCTGCCGGAGGAGTGGAATCTCATTCCTGACCTTGTGCTGCAAGGTGTGCTTGCCATCGGCCGGAACCTTCTTGCGGAACGACAACGATGAGCGCAGGAGAGGCCCAGCACCCGGAAACAGATGCGCCTATCTACGCATTGCTTACTCCTTCGGCTCGCGGAGCTGTTGCGACGGTCATCGTTCGCGCCGACGGGCTAGCGGAGCTGATGGATGACTTGTTCACGCCCGCTTCTGGAAAACCGTTTTCGTCGCTGGCTTGCTCGGGAATCGTCTACGGCAACTGGGTCAGCCAGATTGAAGACAGCAAAGTTCACGACGAAGAGAAACTCGACGTCAAACAGAGCGACGTCAAACAGAGCGACGTCAAACAGAGCGACGTCAAACAGAGCGATGATGAACAGAGCGATGATGAACAGAGCAATGGCGAAGACCTGGTCGTCTGTCCACGCTATCCTGCGTCCGCCGAGTCTGAATCGCAAATCGAAAACAACAAACTGACGACGGCCGAAATACACTGTCACGGTGGAGTCGCGGCATCCGCCGCCATTATTTGTTCGCTCCGAGACGCAGGTTTCCGTCAGGCGACGGCGGAAGAAATTGACTTGCTCGTGTCCGGAGATCCGTGGACTGCCGGCGTCGATCAGGCGTTGGCAACAGCGACCACCGAACGAACTGCGTTGATTCTGCTCCAGCAACGAACTCTGCTACCCCGTAAAATCCGGTCGATCAAATCACTTGTCGAAGCGGGTAGCGGTGCCGCTGCGATCGAGCAATTGGACGCAATGCTTCAATGGCGCCGATTTGGACACGGTCTTACCTCGCCACGGTCCGTCGTCTTATGCGGGAGTCCGAATGCAGGGAAAAGCAGCCTGATCAATTCCATCGTTGGATTTCGCCGTACAATCGTTCACGACACGCCCGGTACCACACGAGATGTTGTTTCACAGTTGACCGCCGTTGAGGGCTGGCCGGTTGAGTTCAAGGATACTGCGGGCATCCGTCAAACCGACGAACAAATTGAGCTTAGCGGAATCGAACGCGCCACGCAGGAAATCCGAAAGGCTGACCTGATTGTGGTTGTGGTCGACTCAACGACAGTCGAGCCAGAAAACGCTGCGCTCACAGAAAACGACCGCGCGTTGATGACAAGCGTGCGGCCGGACATTGTCGTCCTCAACAAATCCGATCTTGTCTCAATCGATATGTCGGTCGTGAGTGAGACTCTGCGCAAAGCGCTGGATCAGCCGGACGTAAAAGGTGGCGTCGAAAACTCTCCCGTCATCATTCAAACAAGCGCCGCCGATGGTGAGGGAGTCTCCGAATTGATCGCCGCGATTGCCGGAGCGCTTGTTTCGCAACTTCCAGGCAGAGAAACGGTGTTTCCAGTTACAGCTGAAATTGCAAACCGGATGGTCGAGGCCCGTACCAGCCTGGAAACCGGCGACACCGATCGTGCGCGCAATCTCTTGTGGCCGAGCGGGCAAGTCCGAGGACACAAAACCCTGAAAGGACGGCACTAATCGAACTCGGGGTTTGAAGTCGCCGGCGCGCCGAAGTACGCCGCAACAATCTCGCCGCAACAATCTCAAAGTAGGTTCCATCGCGCGATGCCGCTGGACCGAGGCGGTTGCGAACACGGATGGGTGCCCTTGCCCTCCCCGCCGCTACTGCGTCCGACCCTCCCAAAGGGCGGGTGTAGCACCTTCAACCACTCTCTGACGAACACATCTACTGGATGATCAGCATGAACATCCGCACCTGAATGAAAATTGTGTAGACGACGGCATACACGACGTGAAGGAGATAGGCTGCCATGAACCAGCGATATCCGGTCTCCAGTTTCGGAGGTTTGAGTCCCGTGATGCAACCGCGCCAAACTTTCTCCAGACCAATCGATGAAAGAAACGAAGTCACCAGATGCATTGCAAAAAAGACAGTCCAGGCAATCATCCAATCGATTTCAGCAGTCGGCGACGGGATCGGCATCATTCCCTCGATCAGATTCAGCACAGTTACAAAGACGACACTCGATGCAATGGCACAAAAGAAGATCTGAAACCAACCGGTAAAAAAGTAGGGACGTTTTTCGATGACCCACAGCATGATCGCGATCTTGGAAATCTGCTGGACCAGCGGAACAAATCCGCACAGCACAATCGCGCCGCCAGCCGTGTTGCCGTTCATCTGAAAAAAGTACAGCAGCGATGTCAACAATGCCCACGGACCGGACAACAATGCGATCCCGATCGCCATCAACCAGGCTTTCCCTTGAGTCCATGTGTGGATCCTCGCTGCCAGCCATCGCGAATACGTCAACGCATCGTTGGGAGTTCCCTCCGCGAAACTGCCGAGACCCGGTTCGTCCCAAACCGATCGATCGACGGTTTCATCGATGTTTTCTGACACGTGTTCAACCGTCGAGTCAAAACCGAGCGGCGCATCGTTGGGCTGATGCGATGAATTACGCATGGCACCGGAAACGCGCGGTGGATCATAGGGTGACGTTCGGCGTGACTCACCGGTGGAATCGTCGGGCGGATCAGGACCTGGTTGGGGTCTCAATTCGGGATCAGATTGCGGATGCACATGCGGTTCGTGCTCAATCCCGGGCTTTTTGGATGGCTTCATGAACGGTCCGCGAAAAATCGAATCACAAATGGCAAATCGAACTCCCATCATACCGGGTTTCCGGGACAAGTTTCGATCATTCTATCGTAAGGATGTAGAACAATCGTATTAAGCGAAGTCCTAAACGACGACCGCTTCTGGAGTTGCAATTGGATCGGCGAGGGTTCAGAATATGAACCGAAGCGGCAGATACGGAATGCCGGACGGAAACAAACGGCTCACCGTATCCTCATGCCGTGAGCAGGCAAGCTCTTTTTGCGAAACGGGACTCATGATAATTGTGAATACGGAAAATGTGGCCGGGTATCAGATCGTTCAGGTCAAGGGCATCGTTCAGGGGAACACCGTTCGGGCCAAACACGCGGGCCGGGATATCGCAGCAAGTTTCAAGAACCTTGTCGGTGGCGAACTGAAGGGCTACACAGAATTGCTCACCGAATCCCGCCGCGAAGCGATTGGCCGCATGATGGCTCAGGCCGAACAACTCGGTGCCAATTGTGTTGTCAACGTCCGGTTTACGACCAGCGCGGTGACTGCAGGTGCAGCGGAAATGTACGCCTACGGAACGGCTGTAATCGTACAGCCGGTCAGCTAGTTCGTTACTTTGGAAACCGGACCTCGTCGAAGATCCGGACATCAATGGAGAAACGGAATTCGACGCAGGCAGTTCGGCATCCGGTGAACCAGCGACGCAACTCGTCATTACGTACAGCACAAACTAGCGGAAACAAATCATGGGACTGATAATCGCACTGGTAATCAGCGGCATATTTCTGCTGCTTGGTTTCTTTGCAGGAAGTTACGCTGAAAAGAAACATTTCAAATCACTGGACGAGCGTGAAGCGCAACATCGATACATCGTGCAAACTCAATCGCGTGTATTCATGATGCCCGCAATCGAAAAGGGTCAGCCGGCGATGGTGTGCAGTGAATGCGTCGTTGCCAGTGACTACTTCAAGAATTTTCTGTCAGGCTTCCGGAAATTTTTCGGCGGCGAGATGAAAAGCTACAACACACTCATCGAACGCGCGCGTCGCGAGGCGATTCTTCGGCTGGTCGAGCAAGCGGCAGGATTCGGATACAACGCAATCTGCAACGTGCGTGTGGAACCGATCGACATTGCAGGCAACCTGAAAAAGAAAGCGGCCGCGACCATTTGTGTTGTCGCATCGGCAACCGCCTACCACAGCAACATTCAAGTGCAGGGAACGGCTCCGTCGCAACCTGTCCCACCAGTCAAACCTGCCTGAACAAAATGTTCTCAGGAAACAGACCAAGCAAGGAAAAAGAATGGCAGATCGCGATATCGTAAAAACGTATTCCAATGCCGGGTTCGCTGACAAACTCCGCCGCCTGGCGTAGCGTTCGATGCACGTAAATATTGATCAGGCCGACACAATGACCAGCTCCCGAACAGCAATTCTCATATTGCAGGCTCTGGCTTTCGCCAGCCTATGTGTTCTTACGACGCAGGCGAATGCTCAAAACAAAATCTGGTTTGACAAGCCGGCGGATCAGTACGGTGTTGCGAGTCCGCTGAAGTCCCGGGAGCAGGAAAGCGACGATCGCACCGACAAAGCCAGTCCGGATGTTGGCTGGGAAAGGTACGGTCTGGACCGCCGACTTCGGTGCAGCTCATTCCGTCGAATCGTACACGCTCACCAGCGCAAACGAAATGCCCGACCGGGATCCGCGCGACTGGACTCTTGAAGGTTCGAGTAATGGAAGCGACTGGACGAAAATCGACGAACGGAATGACGAACCTGTTTTCGCATCTCGCCATGAGACCAAGACATTCGAATTAAGCGTGCCGGCGAATTATCAACACTATCGCTTTGCCTTCCAAAACGTTCACAACGACGCGGATCATTTTCAACTTGCCGGAATTCAACTGGGAGCGAAACCTGCCCGGGTTGAAACGGGCTACCGTCGGGAACTGGATCTCGCGACCGGAGTCGTTTCAGTCCGATTCGCAGGGCGACTTGCTGAACCATCGCTTGAATGCCGTTGAAAGATTGAAGGCCCTGGAATAACCGACGATCGAGGTGATTCGCTCAATGTTCAAATCGCTGGACTCAAGCAAGCCGCCCGCTTACCAATTTCGCTGGCCAGATTGCCTTTCTTTCCGGTCGTTGTTGCCATGACCGTTTGTATGTTGCAACAGATATGTTGTCGAGCTGCGTTTGACGGACGATTTTGCGTTCTCGATTTTGACACGACATAACGCAGGAAAACGCCGCGCGACTCGTCCGTCAACTTTCTCCCGTCCGCGATTCCTTCCAGGAGGGCATCAAAGACCTCCGCCTGCTGAATCTACTGGAAAGCGCCCGCGAGATTCTCGACCCCATTCACTGGACCTCTCAACCCGACAAATTCATAGGACTGATGATGTTGGCACCCAGGCATTTCGAACATGCAATTAATCAAATCAGTTCAAGAACAACGCATGAACAAGCCGACATTCAAACCCGCTTTTCAAGACTTGCAAACCACAACCTGGCAGACCAGCCAAAATCAAGTTAGTACATACTCTCAAGGTCCTGCCTGCAAAAAAAAACGAATGACCTAATTGCTCAAGGTTCAGATAACTATTATGAACCGTTGCTTGATCGAATTGAGAGGTGTCGTTTTCAATATCAAAAATGGCGTGAAGGGTTCGCCGGATGCCATGATAGCCTAGCGAAGGTGATTTGCGGAGCTTTCAACCAGCTACCAGAGCCAGGGTGCCTTTCCGGCTATTCAAAGGGCGCTGGAAAACCTGGGCAAGCGTTTCGGAAGGGCGCAGGATCTGATTTTGTGCCCCATGACTTCGATCGCTTCTGCGGCAACGCGTGTGGTCATCTGACTGAAACCGATCTCGGGCCGGGCTCTCGGGTTGCAGAGTCAGTCTTATACAGCGTTTGGGAGGAAACGCAACAATCACCGCGTGGTCAATTTCAACGAATCACGGGTTCGCGAACCAGCTGTTGCCACCCGCAAGACTTGCGTGAAACGACGAGGGACGGCATTGATATCACACTGAATTTCTATCGACATGACCTGGGGATTATCAGTTGGGTGACGGCATTGGATCGGGCGCATCCAGACATGACGGCAGCCGCCTATCGTATCGATGACGACACAATCATCTGGATGACCCAACTAGTGAATACGGATGAGCATGCAACAGCTGACGACGTGTTCTTTGCCACAGTCGAATGGTCATGGACGGGACAAGGTGCCTCCAAAATCTACATGGCCGGTCTTAATTTTTCGATCGATTTCAAACGATGCAGGACGCAGCTTGTCGGTTCCACGATCTGGAATGCGTTATACACCGAGATTTTCTGAAGATGCGATACTTGATGAATGCAAGCCTTGAATTCGGGTTTCGTTATGCCTCTTCACGACAACCGGCAAGGAATCGTGCTTTCCTCCGGCGGTGCCTACGAAGTCGGAGTGCTGAAGGCACTCGTCAACGGGCGGTCTTCGGCAACCGGTTTTCAGCCTATTGATCCCGGCGTTTATGCCGGCAGTTCCATCGGTGCTCTGAACTCCGCGTTCATGGTGTCGCATGACCGGCAGGATAGTATCCGGAGATCTGCTGAACCGCTTCCGGTTCGGGCTGCTCACTTCCCGGGCCGGAAACATCTTTCAAACCCGAAGCAATCCGGATCACGTTGTTGTCCGCATCCCGTTCGGTCAGCGTCACGAATCCGCCGCAGTCGCGGTAGTACGTGACCCGTCCGTTTGAATCGTACTGATAGAATTCGGTTGAGCTATCCGGGTCGGTGGTCTGTTCGGGGTTCCCGCTCGCGTTCGGCGCCCGGGCGATCGACAGATAGCGGTAGCCGGTAGTCAAAATCGTAGAACATGCCCGGACTGCTGTTTCCGAGATTCGATTGATTGGAAGGAACCAGATGACGCTTGAACGACAGAACCGGGCGCGAACCTGAACCCGACACGCCGCCCGCACACGAACTGCAACCCGAGGGACGGGTATTTTCGTTGTCCCGGTCGACTTGCATTCTCCGCCGCCACCACCTCCACTGCCGCCACCACCTCCACTGCCGCTACCACCTCCACTGCCGCTACCACCTCCACTGCCGGTCCCGCCCGGTTCGGTCACCGGTAGATCGGGAACATCGGCCGGACCGGACCCGTTGGAATCCGGAACCTGACAGTGCCAGACCGCCTAAAAGAATCGAAACGAAACGCGATGCCGAAAAAGTCCGTTGACATCCGTGCTGTCTCATCACGCGCCCCGCTGTTGTTTTTCGTGTGGTGGCGTTACGAACTGAGCCGGCTTTTTTGCGTGTCGGCCCGTGAACCGCCTGACCGGGAGATTTTAACAAACTTGAAGACCCCTTGTCAAATTTTCCAGACAGAAATTTTCTGAAAATAAATTCGTTCCGGCGATTCCCGGATGCACAACAACTAATTCACATGAATAAAGTCCCGTAATTTTCGCGTTGATTTGCGGCGCAAACGGTTTCAAGATTCCGGTTGTTGGCGGCAAACAGCCGGGGGCAACAATTTTGGAGTTTTTATTGCAGGCCGACTCCGTTGAATCCGTGCTCGCGCATTTTTGTTGTTTTGGATTACGCGTGAAACGCGCGCGAAGGAAATCAATGGAATGAGATCCCGCGCCAGAACTCGTGGTCAAATTCAGTAGCCAACTCGTTCGCGAATTCGTCCTGTAATTCCCTTCCTAAATCTTGAAACGGGGGCGGTGCAGGAAACGAGTCCGATTCATTATTATCTCCAGCAGAGTCAGCATGCATGGATTGGCTGAAGGATGGTCCTATCGACTGCTGCCCGAACGTATTCGCAAAAAAGTTGTCGATAATGGTCAGATTCTGAATGTGAGGATCCAGTTCGATCGGTGGCAATGCCGCTTTGAATCCAATGTCGCGGAATTTGTTACCTTCAACGACCATTGAGTCACTGATCGAAAAATCCTCGTATCCGATCGCCGCAATTGCATGGGAGTTGATGCCCTTGAACCGGTTACCGAGAATCGTCGTGTCCGGAGCGAAAACAACAACTGACCCCTGCCCCGCGCGATGCAGACCGAAAACATTGTCTCGAATGACTCCTCCCGACGAGTCATATTGCATCGGGATAATAGTGGTCGAGTTTGTATAGCCGTCAATAGGCTGATTCGTGGTCAGCACATTACCGTCCAGCGAATCAATTCTTGCTGTTCGACGATAGCCACCGTCCCTGACAAACAGAATCTCGTCGCCTGAGTGCAGATCTTTGCCATTGATAATGTGAAATTGGTTGGGCGCAACTTGAACACCCAGATCAGATTCAAGAAAACGATAGACATGAATTAAATCATCCGCCGGTCCCCGGAAAACGTTGTTTTCAACCCACGGGCCGAATTTTGAACGTTGAACATGAACGAGATCACTGGGCATTGAAACCAGCCGGCCATCCTTGAGCTTGACCTGTGTGTCGATCACATCGATCAGCTCGTTGTTTTGTCCTTGCACAAAACCGCTGGCACTGGCGTACGCATTGATTCGCGTAAAACTGGTGTGCCCTGTATTTCGCGCCAGGCCAAAAATTCCCCGTGAACTCTGGCGAGCAATTTGATACCACGCATCTCCCCGTTTCAGATTCTCGGGAACCGGATATTGGTACGTTACGGTATAAGTTCCATTGGGGTTGCGTACGGTCTGAGGCTTGATGCTGTTGTAGAAATCGCTGTTGTTGATCAGTCGCCCGGTCCGGTCACTATGGAGGAACTGAGTTCGGTGCGTCACCAGGTTGTCGTTGAATAGTGCCGGGTCATCCGGCGCGGCGTACCCCGGATCGGCCAGCAAGATTACACGTGTCGGACTAAGGACATCAACGACCCTGCCCTGGCTGTGGGGCAGTTGCTCGTAATCGACTGAAAAGTCGGAAAACAAAACGTCATGGCTGTCTGTGATCCGCATCATTCCCGATTTTGCTCTGGTGACCAGCAATGTCGTTCGCTCAACTCCAGCGCCGGCAACGTGAATTTCTGTTGCGCCGGCCATTCTCAGGTTCATTCCGTCAAATTTTCCGAGCCGGTAGGTTCCTGCTTCAAGCTGGAGGAGGACCGGAACAGCATGTAGCTTTTGAATCCGGATTGCATCATCAATCGCATTCTGTATCGACACATCGTCTCGCAGATCATCATTCGGCAATGCACCATAGTCCCGAACATTGATCGTGATTTGAGTGTCGAGTTCCCGCAACGGATCCGGTCGTACCATTGGCTCTGCAACGATATTGAAATCCAGACTAAACCAATCCGACTCGTGTGATCCGTCCGCGCCGATGGCGACGTAGACAGATTCGCCTTTTCCAAGATAGCCCAATGGCAAATCGAAGTTTACCGTTCCGAGAGGACTAACAACCGTTCGGAAATACTGTTCGCCGGCATCGTTGTGAACGATCAATTCAATTCCGTCGCCTGCACTTTCGGTCTTGCTGATCAGACTGTCAGTAATGGCGTAGTAGCCGGAATGGTTGATGGTGAACTTCGTTATTGCGTAACGATCCAGATGGGCGCCGGTACCGTGCCTGCCCGCGTGCCCGCCGCCGTTGCGGATCGAAAGATGTTTGGCCGTAAGATCCGTAACCGTTCCGCCGGGCGACCAGCTAGCTCCGTTACTAATCAACGCCCGGTAACTGTCAACATTGCCGACTTCTCCCGATGTCCGATTGCCGTGGGATGTTCCGGCGACCCAGTTGTCCGGTGCATTCCAGAGATACTGCCATTGCCCGCCAGATGCCTGTCCGGAGGTTCCCGAATCGAATTGGTTTGTGAAACTGGAGGCAACCGTTGACTCAAACTTGTCGATTGCAAAATCCCATTTGAATTGATCGCTGCCATGGTTTCGCACGGCGCCCACGGCGACATATACCGTTTCGCCATTCCGGAGAAAGCCAAGGTTGGTGTCGAAGTCAACTCTATATTGTGAGCCGGGCGCTGTGATTTTCCGGCTCAGGACTTCCTCATTCCCGACATGAACAATGACTTCAATAGAGTCCCCTCCGTTCCGCTGCTTGGAAATAAAGCTGTCATTGATCGAATAGAATCCCGCCTCAGAAACGGTGAACGCCGCAATCGCATAACGGTCATGAAAATTCCCTGTCGAGGTTCGAGCGTGAAGCCCCACATGTCCGCCATGGCGGTTGAGGTTCAGGAATGCGGACGCTTCGTTTGGCTGCAACTCGCCGGTTGGGCGTAGTGAATTTCCAGTGTGTTCAAGCGGGCGATAATTGTCGGTGTCACCTATGGTTCCAGTGTGCATATTCCCCGGATGCGAAGGGCTCCAGTTGTCAGGCGCGTTCCAGAAATAATTCCACTGGACATTTCGTCCGTTGATCGCGTCAACGAAATCCTGCCGATAATTTCCTACGGTCGTGTGTGGCTGACTCGAATCAGGAACTTCTGTGAACCGCGTCCGTTCGATCCCGGCAACAACCGGCAATGATGTGCCGGACGCTACATCGGCATTCTGCACTCCCGCTTGCGATTGGACGATCGACTGCCCCGCGCCTGTGTCCGCGAACGAAGCGTCGACCACAGACGGGAATGGGACGTTCAACGCAGCGGCTGCCAGGAGCCGTTTCGGCTCCAGAGTTTCATATGAAAAAGACTGTTGTCCCGCTTTTCTGCGCGAGGCTGATGACTTCTGCGTTCTCGAATTCGGCCGGGACCGGTGAATGCCCGATTCGGACTTGTTTTTGCTACGGTTTTGCATAAAGCGATCTTCGTGTTGTTTTGGGGTCGCCGGAAAAAAACTGTCTGCCGCCAACGTGGTATGATCCGGGGCACTCCGTCCGTTTACCAAAGCACCATCACATCGAGACGTTTGATATTGGAAGGGTTGCTCAACGTGTGATCAAGAACGTGCGCCTGTTTGCTGTCATCATTTTTTTCCCGTACGCGTCAATCTGTCCGGACCGAAAAAGTTGGATTATGATCGAAAAACGCGGTGATTGATTGATATGTCCATACAAGTCACAATCATATTATAGTCGCGACTTTCGATACTTGTTCTCAACGGTACGAGGTATGTGATGCTCACTTCTTTTCAGACACCCGTCCGGCAAGTCGATCGTTTTCCAGCAGTGATTGATCTGCGACCGATTCTGCGGTCGCTTACCCGGTTCGCTTCAGGTGCCGTCGCCACCGTTTGGATTGCCGGTTTCTGTTCGACTGGCTTGGCACAACCGACTCAGACGACTCCTTCGCAGGCTACGGAGCCGCTCGTATCCGATTCGCTCCCGTCAGATTCGCAGGCAACTGAATCGACCCAATTGGATCCACTGACAGCGGAACCGCTCGTTTCAGATTCACAATTGGCGACTGAACCGGGATCGAATTCAGAACTGGTTCAGGCGGACGAACGCCCCGTCCTTTTCGACTCAGCAATGGCGCAAATTCGCGCCGGCGACTACGTTGACGGATATCGAGCACTCATCTCCCTCGCGCCGCTGAGCGGGCCCGGTTACGCACCGGCCCATCTACAGTTGTCACGTTTTCTTTATGCGCAGGGACCTGTGAATTTTCAAATTGCCTACCGGCACGTTCAACTGGCCGGAGTCGCAGACGCGAGCGGCCTGGAGACAATCGAAATGGCCGCCGAAATGCAGTGGGCCGCAACTATGGTGGTGCACCTCAACACGTCAACTGAGAGAAATCAATTTGATGAGGCGCTCGGAAAATTCGAAAACGAGCATGAACGGGCAAGACAACTACTCAATGGTGGTGAAAACAGGACCGCCGAGGCCCGACTCGGTTTCTTGAATTCTCTGATCACAAGCGTTTACCTCAGGCAGGCGTCGCAAATTCGACAGGAGAGGGGTTCCGTTGAGTTGCTCCTGGAGAACTACCGGAAGGTCCTGGAGCTTCAGCCTTCCAACATGTCAGTCAAACAGCATCTGGCGTTCATGGTCTTAGGCGATGTCACAAACGCGGATGCCGCGCGGGAGATCTACAATCCGTTCAAGGACGATGATCCTCCGACGCCGGTAATCTCACTCGTTGGAAACTACCATCTGGAACGAGGAGAGATTGATCTGGCACGAACACGATTCGCTCAAGCTCTGGAAAAAGCACCGTCCAACTCGATGCTCTTGAACAATCTTGCGTACTGCGAACTACAAGCGAATCCCCCGAATACGATCCGGGCACTTGAGCTGATAAATCAAGCGATTTCGAATCTGGAATCTCTTCCCAACCGACCTTCAAATTTCGACCTGTCTCATAGCCACTTTCACGACACGCTCGGCAAGGCGCTCAGAAAACAGGGGCGTTTGGACGAAGCAAGACAGGCCTTCGAAACTGCTTTGAGGGGACGGCCAAAAAGTGATGAACTGCTTGAACAACTGATGCAGGTCAAACACGAAATCGCGAATCCGGACACCGACAATGAAACCAGCGTTGAAATTGTGTCGCCCGATGCCGGAGAAGGAACCGAAAATGAAGGCGAGTCTTCGGACCTGGTTCCACTCGAAATTCCGGAGCCCTTTCCGCCCGGTGGAAATGTTGATGGTGTTGATGATGATGCAGATTCAACCCATGATGAGAATGGCGGTTTGCGCTAAAAGAAATCAGTCTCTGCTTCAATTTCACTTGAATTCAGATAGTCCTGCCCAAAGTCTCTCTGCAACATTTGCAGCCCTTTCACAAGGAACGGGTTTAGCCACAGGTTCCCAGTGGCTGCCAATCGATTCGATCCGCTTAATCGTCAAATGCAGCTGGAATCGTTCGACTTCGACTTCCAGCAAAGGTTGAGGTTCGATGTTTTTTTTGTAACGTCGAACGAATCCTGACCTACGCTTCATCTGTGGATTCAAGCTGGATCCTTTAACGACTCGATTCCGGGAACGTAGCTCGATGTTTAGCCGCCGAAACAGAAAACCTCGCCGCCGAAGTGCGGCCGTAGTCGTGGAGGCTGCCATCGTACTGCCGGTAATCTTTTTTATCATTCTTGGCACAACGGAAATCTGTAACCGGATCTTTCTCAATCAATCACTGAAAATTATGGCGTACGAGGGTGCGCGAATCTCAGTAGTTCCGAACTCTACAATCGAAGACATTCGAGTGCAGGTTGAAGATATTGCCCTGGCTCGAGGAGTCGAAAATGTCACGGTGGTCGTTGAACCGGAAAACTACAGCGCCCAACCACTAGGGACGTTTATCGAAGTATCGGTGACGGCCAGCGGGCCGCAGCCACGCGGGTTAAATCTATTCAGATCTCCGGAAAGTACAACTTCGGTGGCGATGATGAAGGAATTTAACTAATGAACCCGTCCGCAACAAAACAACATCAGCCACGCCGAAAAAGGCGGGGCGCTTTGCTGCCGTTGATCGCATTGCTTCTTCCGTTAATGCTGATTCTGGCAGGTTTTGCCGTTAATGTTGCCTACATGCAATTGTCCGCCACGGAAGTGCAAATCGCGACCGATGCATCGGCTCGGGCCGCCGGGAGAATCTACTCTCTGACACAGGATGAAAGCGAGGCAATGAGAGTCGCCAACGAAGCCGGCGCATTGAATCTGGTCGCCGGCGATGCACTTGTGTTTGCAAACGGCGATATTGAATTCGGTCAGTCGACACGTGCTGGAGTCGAGTCGCGATATCAGTTCGTCGATACAGCCGGAGTCGACACGAATGCGATCAGGATTTCAGGAAACAGAACAGCAGGTTCCAGCAGCGGGCCGGTAAACATATTCTTCCCGACGATTATGGGCACCACCAGTTTCAACCTGAGTGCGTCCACCATTTCGACTCAAATGGAAGTCGACATAGCCGTCGTGTTTGATCGCTCCGGCTCAATGGCATATGCAAATGACGAAGTCGCTGCCTATCCGCCGATTCCCGCCGCCGCGCCGGCGGGGTGGGATTTCGGTGACCCGACACCGAACAACTCCCGATGGCTCGACGCCGTAGCGGCCTGCAATTTGTTTCTAAACAAACTAAATAAGTCACCAATGAACGAATTGGTTTGCCTTTGCACGTACGCAGATATGGGTGACATTGACGTGGGATTGACCTCCACCTACGCCTCAATACTCACTGGACTGAATGTCCATACGAATGAAATGCATGGCGGTGGAACCAACATCGCGGGGGGTCTTGAAGCGGCCGAATTCGCTCTCACGGGTACTGATTCACGACCGTTCGCGTCGCCAGTAGTCATCCTCATGACTGATGGCCATCAGACCGTTGGCCCTGATCCTGTTTATCGTGCCGGAAAGATGGCTGAAGACAACGGAATCATGACGATTACTGTTACGTTTTCTGATGAAGCCGATCAGCCGCTCATGATCGATGTTGCGGATGCTGGAAACGGTTTGCACTTCCACGCCGAAACAGAACAGGAACTGAACAATGTTTTTGAAGAAATCGGTCGGCAACTGCCCACACTGCTGACCAAATAGACTTCACTCCGTTGTCAAAACAAGTTTCTCGATCCGGGAAACAACCGGGACCACCTGAAAAAGGGAATAGCATGCTTAAATTCATTCGACTGAACACGCTCGCGAGGCAAATGCCGAATGGGACTCGATCTCCCCGGCGCGGAGTCTCCACAGTTGAATTTGCTTTGATCGCTCCTTTTGTCTTTTTGATCATTATCGCCGGAATTGAGTTCGTTCGCGCCAATGTGATCCGGCACACAGCCGAGAACGCTGCCTACGCGGCCTCGCGTACAGTGATTGTTCCGGGTGCAAGCAAACAGGAAGCGATCGATCGTGCCAACGATGTCCTTGCGCTCGCCGGCGTCATCGACGCCGTGATTACGTTTGATCCCGAGACGATCGAAGAGGACACGATTTTCGTCTCGACGAATATTACAATTCCGATGAATACAAATTCATGGGGATTGTCATCGTTCCTGAAGGACGCACGAATCGAAGCGGAAACAACGCTTCGAACAGAACGTGCGCCGGTGGTTCAGGCTCAGGTGTTGCCAACCATATTGAATTCGCCGCCGCCACCTCCGCCACCTCCGCTACCTCCGCCACCGCCTCCTTCATCTCCGCCTCCTCCACCTCCGCTTCCTCCGCCGGTCCTGTTGTAAAATAAAACAAGGGTCGAAAAAAGATACAGCCGCATGGACAATCCATGCGGCTGTTCGTCTTAATACAGTTTCGAATGTCGTGAGTGGAATTAACGGTCAGGATCAGCCGGACTTTGATTTGCATCAGACACGGGCTCGTTTTTCAATTTGTCCACAAACGCCTGGCGGAATTTTTCCATCTTTGGCTGGATCACACTTCGGCAGTAACCCTCACCTCCATTCAAACGAAAGTAGTTCTGGTGGTAGTCTTCCGCAGGGTAGTAACTCGCAATCGGAGTGATCTCGGTGACGATCGGTGAACTGTATGCGCCTGATTCACTCAGCCGCATTTTGATCAGCTCAGCAGTTTCTCGCTGGGCGTCCGAATGATAGAAAACCCCGGAACGATACTGGGTACCCAGATCCGCCCCCTGGCGGTTTAACGTCGTCGGATCGTGTGTCTTAAAAAATACTTCCAGCAAAGTTGCGAACTCTACTTTCGCCGGGTCGTAGTTGATCCGGATCACTTCAGCATGGCCGGTCGTCCCGGAACACACATCCCGGTAGGTCGGGTTTTCAGTCAGCCCGTTTGAGTAGCCCGACTCAACCGACAGTACGCCCTCGAGTTCCTGAAAAACAGCTTCGGTACACCAGAAACATCCGCCGCCAAACGTAATTGAGTCCACCTGATTCTCTTCGACAGCAGGTTGAGCAACAGAATCGGTGTTGCCCGGAGAGACTTCCAGCGGCGTTGGCAGCAGCTGAGATTCGTCGAGTACGTTTTGAGGCGGTTCCGCTGCGGATGCTCCGTCCGGTTCACGATCAGTTTGCCGAGTCACTGTGCCTGATTCCTGAGCCGTCACCGGATTTGCATACCAAAACGCTATTCCCAGCGCCGCCACAAGGAATACAAAAAGCAACGCAACCGCAATCTGTGACCAGCGGGAACTAATATCAAGTTCGTTGGAACTCTTGCTCGTAGGACGCATGTTTTCTCCGCTATTCCCCGTGCCCTGTTCGCGCTGGCCTGCCAAAGTGGCGCCAGGCTGCGAATCTATTGACGTGACTTCGACTCGGATTATTCACATTACCGGCTCATGAATCAAGTAAGAGATTGACAATACGGGAACGTTTCATTTCGAAAACGCCGGTATCTATTGAATAATCCACTCGTTCCTAATCTGTTATCGTAAAATACCACACACAAAAAAACCCTGCGACGGCAGGGCTTCGTTGTTTGCGCCAACAGAACGGGATGGTCTATCTCGATTCCGCCATTTCGTGAATTGTGTAGCCGTTCTTGTATTCGTGTCGAATGATCTTCTCAACCGACTCATCGGCATCCGCGGCAATCATGTCCTGAGCATTCCATTCGACTTTTTCACCTGACCAGAGGGCAAGGTTCCCCAGCAGGATCGTCTCGGACAGGGGACCGGCATAGTCCGGGAAATTCGAAACCGGCATCGGTCCTTCCCCGCTAATCGCGTTGGCGAACTCAACAAAATGGCCCGGCGATTCGACGAATTCGGGCTTGTTCTCAATCTTCTTGATACGCGTGAACTTGCCGTCCGGATCAATCAGGCCGGTCTGATCCGGCGCATCCGCACCGTAGTCGCCCGGCGAATAGAACTTGCGACCATCTTCACCAACGATCAGCGCGGCGCTGGTGAAGTGACGATTCCCGTCACCGCCGGGATTTCTTGGAATGTTATCGATCAGTTCCGCCGGTGGTCGTTCGCCGCCGTCATACCAGAACATCTTCAACGGTGGCCGCCCGTTGAATTCCGGAAACTCGAATACGATTTTCGACGATTCCGGATAACAGATACGGTCATGTTCAGCCGATTCAGCGGAAACGGAAGTCGGGAATTTCAAATCGAGCGCCATGTAGGACATGTTCAACGTATGACAGGCCATGTCTCCCAGTGCTCCTGTTCCGAACTCCCAGAAACCGCGCCATTTGAATGGATGGATTTCAGGGCTGTACGGTCGCATTTCTGCAGGCCCGATCCAGTTTTCCCAGTGAATCGTGTCAGGCACATCCGGCTCGGCGACATGCAAGCCGATGCTCTGCGGCCAAACGGGTCGGTTGGTCCAGACGTGAACTTCTTCAACGCGTCCGACGGCACCGCCGCGAATCAGTGCTGCTGATTCACGCAGTAACGCTTCCGCCGTTCCCTGATTACCCATTTGAGTGATCAGTTCGTTTTCCCGCGCAACAGCGCCCATCATCCGGGCTTCTTCAATTGAGTGTGTCAACGGTTTCTGGCAAAAACAATGTTTGCCCATTCGCATTGCTGCCAGCGCAATCACAGCGTGCGTGTGATCAGGCGTGCTGACGGTCACCGCGTCAATCTTGTCTCCCATCTTTCCGAGCATCTCGCGGTAGTCGTTGAATCGCTCGGCACCCTCGAATTTGTCTGTCACCTTGTCGAGATTCGCGTCGTCAATATCACAAACCGCTACGACATTTCCGTTGGCCTTGGCATCTGCGGAATCGCTCGAGCCTTTTCCATCGATTCCGATACAGCCAAAACTGATTTCGTCGATCGCCATTCGGGAAGGGCGAGCTTGAACTCCGCCAGCTACCCAGAAGCCTACGCCAGCAGCTGTCGCACCGCCGACAAATGCGCGTCGCGAAAGATCACCGGCCGGTGTTGTCTTGCTTCTTCGATTCGCGTCTTTTTCGGAATCGCCGGTTGAGGGCGTTTTTTTCTTTTTCTTTTTCATGCTCTTAATCCAGAGTAAGTCAGTTGGCTGAGTCGATAAACGTCCGCAGCGACTGTCGAAAACAACTCGTGAGAATTCAAATCGCCGGGAAGAATCCAGCGACCGGGGTTGCTCGACGGACGTTAATGATAACTGCGCAAAGTAGACGATTCAATCGGCACAAATCGCATACAAACCCCGCATTTTATGGATGCGTTTTGCGAATTTGGAGTTGCGAAACGCGTTTCACTGATCGGCGAATCGTTCATGTAGCCGGGCGATCAGCTTCTCTACTTCTGCTTTTTCAGAGGGTGATTCTGCAATTTCCACGGCACGGTTTTCGGCCAGAATCGCCTGACGCCGCCGATCAGTATCACGTAAGAGCATTGACTTGTGCAGCAATGACTCGCTGCGAAGATCAGATGGCATCCGGGAGTTGTCGGCAAAATTATCCAGCGTCTGCAGCGCGGCCGCTTGATCACCGGCTGAAAACTGTGAGTCTGCTTTACCTGCGACCGCTTCGACCAGAACATCGGGCGTTCCCCCGGCTGCCTCCATCGCAGCGTCATAGCTCGTAATCGCCGCAGCAAAATCTTCCGCCGCATGCTGGAGTTCGCCACGGGCCAACAGCAAATACATATTGCGGCCTCCTTCGGCAATGGAATTTTCCAACAGCGCCATCGCTTCGTCCGATCGTCCGGTTCCAGCCATCAACAAGATCTTCTTTACGACCAGGCGTTCGTGCGTATCACCGGCAACGCCCTCAAGCCCGATCATTTCGTCCAGCAGTTCATCCATTCGCACATTGTCGCCGGTCTTACGGATTACGCTCAGCGTCAGTTGAAGGATCTGCAGCCGCTCGTCGTCGGGAAAATCGAAATCTCTGATCAGTTCATCAATAAACAGAATTGCCTTTTCCGGCTTTTCCAAACGGCAGATCGTCCGAATATCGGCAATGATGATCTTCCTCATCTCCGATTCTCTCTGCGCGTTATATTTCGAGCGCAGCCCGAGTTCGTCGTCTTTGTCCAGTTCAACAATCTCAGTCACAATTTCTTCGTAGTAAACATTGACGATCTTTTCATCGATGCCGGCAATCGCTTCGTCCAGGAGTCTTGCCCGATCGAGTCCTTCGGCACCTTCCGCTTCTTTGAGCTTTTCGTCGCGAGTAATTCGAATCTGGCGGAACTCTTCGATCGCCCCGAGGTAGTTTTCAACGCCGCCCTCCTGATAGCCGGTGATGCCGTACGGTTTAAGCTCTGCGTCGGCAAGTACGACGGTCGGATAACCAGTGATACCAAAATCAGACGCGAGACCGGCGTTCTGGTTTTTTATTTCTTCGGGCTGCGGGTTGGTTTTGGGGAAGTCGAGTTTGACCAGGACAAAGCTCCGGTCCGCTTCATTCTGAAAATCTTCATGAGAGAGCACTTCTTCTTCAAGTCGCTGACAGGGCGGGCACCAGTCGCTGCCGGTGAATAGCAGGAACAGGTCCTTGTCCTCTTCTTCTGCTTTTTTGACAGCCATCTCGAAGTTCTCCGTCCATTTCCCATCGTCTTTGAACAAACTGCCGTCCGCGAGACACCGTGAATTGAAAACGAAAGTAATCAGAAATGCGAAGGCGAGCAAAAACCACAGGCGCGTTATGCGTTTGGATCGGTTTAAAGGTGAATTTTTCTGAACGGTCATGAATTTTCGTACCTGGATTTTCGCGATTAGGACAATCGCTCTGGTTCACTGCCGAAGCCTGACAAGATTCTGCGAAGGCAAAGTGGTCTGTCTAAACTCTATTTCAAGGTAGTGGACTTCGTCCATTGCAACCAACCCTAATTCCAAATCGAGACGCTTGGTGTGCCGGCGTTCGAACACGCATCACCAGCCCCCTACTATAAACGAATTTCGGGCTTTAGAGTTCCGCTCGTTCCTGCTTTCGGGCGCCGTTTCCTGGCGTTGCCACCGGTTTCCGCTGTTGAAACGGTTCCGATCAGTCTTTTCTCGAACCTGGCAATTCTGGTAAATTCGACCTCATCGTATTGAATCAAAAAGGAGGTTTGAGATGCCGACAACGGACTGGCTCAAAAAAGAGTTTGACTACGGCTACGACAGCGGAAACGTGCTCGGTATGTTGCCTAACAAGGTTCGCCGCTCGGAGGAAAAACGAATCGGCGGTTCTTATCGGCGCGTCTTCAAACATGCGATTCTGCCTTTTCTCAAACTGGACTCAACCGTCATGGAACTGGGGCCCGGAAACGGCGCATGGAGCCGCGCGATGTTGAAGCACATTCCAGACGGCAAACTGATCACCGTTGATTATCAGGACGTCACAAGATGGCTTGAGCCGGAAAGATATAATGGCCGACTGGTTTGCAATCGCGTGACCGACAATACGTTTTCGTGCATCGAAGACAATTCGATCGATTTTTTCTGGTCGATGGGCGTGCTTTGCCACAACAACAAACAGCATATCCGGGAGATCCTCGGCAATGCATTTCCCAAGATGAAGCCCGGTGGAATCGCCTGTCATCAATACGCGAACTGGGACAAGCTTGATCGATACGGCTGGCGACGTGGCGGCGTGCCGACAGAGTTCCGCGACATGCAGGACGACGAAATCTGGTGGCCGCGCAACTCTGAATCTCGAATGCTCTCGCTCAGCAACAATGCAGGCTGGAAAGTTATCAAGTCCGACATGGGCTTGCTTCGCCGTGACAGCATCATCCAGTTGATGCGCGGCAAGTAAGCTGAAATAGTCGCCTGGATGCCGCCGCATCAATTTTTTCCTGAGCCAGCCTGACTCGTCTAGTCACCATTCCGCTTTCAATTCTGCCATGATCGCTTCGGCTGGTATCGACGATCCTGTCCGATCGGGAATTGCACTTAGCCGGGAAAACGTTTTCTCGAAATACGCGACCAGCATGATTGCCATGACTGGCTGAGTCGTGCTCAACGGGTCGATGACCGGTTGAGCGACCGCCTTTTCGATTCCCCGGAATTTCGCGTCGTCAGTGATCCAAATCAATGTCGACTCGACCTGTTTATCAGGATTCTTTTTCGATCCGGTTAACCAGTCAAACATTCCCATCGATTTGCCTCAATAGTCTATTCAATTGATTGGGTGGTACCCGGTACAACATCCAGCGGTCCGACCACCACGCGAATGTCATCGTAATTATTGTTACCACGTTCAGCGAATTCGAACATCGTAGTGTTCTCATCCAGCCATCGTTTGATCAATGGGAACTCCTCTGGCGTCCAAGGTCTGACTTGAGTTTCCGATTGCTGAGAATAGAGAACTTTCAACGGTGTCTCATCGTCTTTATCTACGGCAGCAGCAATTAGCGAATCGGCCTCGGATCGACTCAGTGAATCGACAAGAACTCTTAGCGAGACGAAAGACTGATGGTCGTCTCCGATCGCCTTTCGGGGGTGGCCATCAGGCAGTTCTGCAATCGCGAGATCGAGTTTTTCGAAAAACAGTTCGGCACTACCCGGCGAATCCGGACCCACAGCCAACATCAAATCGATCGCAGCGTTTGCTTCCGGATCGACCGTCTCAAATTGCATTTCGTTCCATGCCGCGAAGTAGTCAACATATCCATCGCTCCGGAGCGGCCCATCGACATATGTGATTGACCTTCCCGGCGTCGGCGGACCAACATGTCCGCGATTGATGAACCAATAGACGGCCAGAACTAAAACGCCAATCGAGACGACGATCCCGATTGGCGTTAGCAGAATTTTTTTCATGTGGCGCTTGCCCGCATGCCTAGCCCGGGCTGAGCGGTTGCCAGAGCCCGATGATGTTGTCTTCGGAGTCTTTGACCTGAGCGTAGATGCCCATCCCACCAATTTCCTGTAGTCCGAAGAGATCCTGTCCTGGTTCAGCGGTAAATGGAATTTCAATCTGAGCCAGTGAAGTAAAAAAGTCTCCTGCTGACGAAGATCTCCGCATCCTGCGGAGAAGGTTTTTCGCATCGGGGCTAAAATCGGAAGTGAAGTGAGCGACACCGAAGCATCGCTCGACTTCCGTTTTCAGCGATTGTTTGGCGCTCGGGTTGCTCCTCAGCAGAGCCCTGTCCTCCAAACAACTTTCTTTAACGTATCTCTAACCCGCCAGGGTTGCAACTTCGTCACGACGAACAGCCAGTCGCTTCGCGCGACGTTTCTCTCTGGCAGCCTCTAGCTTCCGGTCACGAGCATCAACGATTTCGCTGGCTCGACCGGCAAGCTTGTCGGCCGGCGTCACGTAGTCGATCGCACTGTGAAGCCGGACGTTGTTGTAATGCTCAACATCATCAGTGACTCGTTTCATCGCTTCTTCGATCGTGCGCGGGCACGAAGGGCGAATGCACTCGTCCTTCAACGTCCCGTGCCATCGTTCCAGTTTGCCGTTGCTTTGAGGATAGTACGGACTGGTTCTGACGTGTGTCAGACCGAAGATTCGCATGAAGATTTTGAAGTCTTTGGCGATGAACTGCGGACCGTTGTCGCTGATGATTCGCGGCCTGGCACCGGGTGTTTTTTCAAGCGCCTTTTGCAAAACCAGCTCCACATCTTTCTCTTCCATCTTCTCGCGAATATCCCGGTGCACGATGGAACGACTGAAGCCGTCGAGTACCGAAATCAGGAAGTAAAACGTCCGCCGGGATTCAAGTAGGAAATGTCGATGTGCCAGTGTTGGTGCGGTTTTTCCGGCTGTTAGAACTTGAAAAGTGGTCTCCCGAAAGGCGACAACGCCCTTCGCAATTTTCAAGTTTGATCGTCGGTTAACGCCGACGGGGAGACCACCATGGACGACTGTAATATTTTCGAGACCCTCGGACCTCAATCGGATACGGTTGGTTGCGAGTAGTTAACGGCATGAACTGTGGTGATTTGTGGATTGTACCTTACGACACGTTAGTCGTCCGCAAAATAGCGGTCAAGGGTTCGCCACTGCAGGAATCGCCAATCAGTTCAACACTGTGCTTTTTTTCATCCGTGCACTGAATTGACTATTGCCTACGAGCGAGCAATCTCAATCGTCACGAAAAACGATTGGATCGTACGCATTCTAACTCTTAGGCTTCTCAAAGTTCTTTCTTCGTCCGGGATCGTCGATCGCGTATGCTTCAACTTCAAACGGATTGTCACGGTACGGGTTCTTTCCTCGCCACCACATGACAAACGACCACACAAAATACGCGGGAACAAAAAACGGACCCCAGCGTTCATACTGCCGCACATGAACATGCTCGTGGTCGCGCGAAATATCCAGGGACACCTGCGACTGACCAATGATCGTATGACCAAGCGTCATTGCCATCGTTCCCGCCCCGGTATAAGTGGTACGGAGCAGCCACTTGACCAGCCCGCCGTGAAATTCGACGCATCCCCGCCGGACGGCGATTTTGCCGCCAAAAAACAGCCCCGTCAGCCCGAGCGTTAAACCGATGATCGTATTCGGCGAAGTCCATATGATTCGTAACAGTTTGAAGATCATCCGTGATTATCCGCCTGTGATATCAAAGTGTCCGCCAGCACTGAAACGCTATCGAGAATATTGCGTCGCAGCCCCATGTCAGTTTGCCCTGCCAAATAAAGCCGCACAATGATTGTACGGTTGGGAGCTTACCGCCCCGTAAGACCCGATTATGTACCGCGATTCTACAATCGGCTAGTAAACGTGCCGATACTATTTAGGATAGTACGCGCAAACGGTATCGTGATGATCGCCGATTTGCTGGGAAATTTCGCGGCAAAATACGAGCCAGCACATGAATCGAATGGTGACCACTCTTGCTCTTCTAGCGCTAGTCGCTGCTCCCCTGTTGCCGGCAAATGTATCCGCACAAACTGCACCCCCGCAATCCTATTCCGCATCGCTAACAGAAACTGCACTTCTGGAAACTGCGGACTTTGCTCCAGCGATTTATCACCAGGCACAAGAAACCCGAACGATCGGATACGACGCCGAACTTTCACAACTGGAACAACTCCGTGAATTGCAAACGAAGGTCAGTCAGATTGTTGCGAACAATATTGAAACGTGTGTCGCAGTTTCTGATGGGGTCGGATTCGGTTCCGGAGTCGTTGTCTCTGAAGATGGACTCGTCCTAACGGCTGGCCATGTGGTGGCCGGCAACGGCGAATACGAAGTCATCTTTCCGAGCGGAAAAGTCGCTCGGGCAATTCCGCTGGGCAGGAATCTCGACATCGACGCAGGCATGGTTCAAATCATCGATCCCGGGCCGTGGCCGTTCGCCGAGCTTTCGGATCGCGTTCCGGAACCGGGCGACTGGATGATTGGACTTGGGCACAGCGGCGGCTACGAATCAGGCCGACTGCCACCCGTTCGCACCGGTCGCTATCTTCGCAAGCGTGGCTACCAGATGGTGACCGACGCGGTTCTGATCGGAGGCGACTCGGGAGGTCCGCTGTTTGATACCGATGGCAAAGTCGCCGGGATTCACAGTTCAATTGGAGACAACGTGGCCGAAAACCGCCACGTGTTTATCTCCGGATTCCGGCAGAACTGGGACCGGATGTTTCGCGGCGATCACTGGGGTCAGCTACCCGAACTTACCGACCTTGGCGATGCCGTCAAGAAGCCGGTGATCGGTATTACAGTTGATCGTCAGCTGGACGAAGCGCGAATCTTGAGAGTCAAACCGGAATCGCCGGCGTCACGTTCCGGTCTGCAAATCGGCGATGTGATTATCGAATTTAACGGCGACCGGGTTCAGGGCGCAGGTCAGTTAATCGAACTGATCGGCCAGCGCGAACCGGGCGACAGCGTTCCGGTGATTTTCGATCGAGGCGGAAGCCAATTCAAAACGGTGATCGACATCGAAGAATCGAACGGATGATTTTTCGCAGAAACCGCCCGGATCTGTCAGTAAAACAATCCCGGAATTCGCAGTCACGGAACAGTATGTCAAACTCCACATTTGGAATGAACAAATTGAATACCGCGAACCGGTCAGCAGTGCAACTAATAGAAACTGAATGTGGGTCAACCGTTTCCGGCGCAGTCAATCCTGCCCGAACCCGCCGTTATGGAATCGCACTGACCTGGCTTGTGGCCGCCCTCATCGTCTCAACAGTGTTCCTGTTGTTGACCGCGTCAGTAAATGCGCAAAACACGCCTGCAACTCCGCAATTGGATCGGCCGTTGACTCATCCAGACGCAGGGGAAGTCGGAGGCGAGGTTCTGCACCAGGATCTACGTGACGTTTTTGATCGGTTGATCGACGACCTCTCTTCCGAGGTGGGCGAACGTTTCAAAAAAGCACTGGAGGAAAATACGCCTCAGGTTGAGTTCACTCCGGCACAGTTCCGGCGTTTCAAAGCCAACCCGGCAAATCCGTTCGAGGGACTCAGCCATATCAACCCGAAAGACAACAGCGGGAACATCATTCTCAAATTCGAACTTCCCAGCCTGCGAAACCGCAGACTTGATCCGCTCGAACGACAGCACATCAGCATCCTCCGTGCACTTCGGCCTGTCGTTGTGTCGGCAGCCGGCAGTACGGTAGCTGTTAAATCGGACGGGCGACAGATTGCTGTTGGAATCGTTGTGACCCGCGACGGCAGGGTTGTAACGAAGGCCAGCGAACTGAAAAACAAAAAGAACATCTCAGTTGATTTTGGAGATGGCCGGACGATGTCAGCAAGAATCGTTCGTCAGGATCGACGCAATGATGTCGCGCTTCTGGAAGTCGAAGCCCGCGACTTGACACCGGTCATCTGGAGCACGTCTCAGGTTCTTCCGGGAGCGTTCGTTTGCTCTCCGACTGCCCACGGAAAGGTCTACAGCCTCGGAACCTACAGCGTTATTCCAATATCAACCCTCAAGGGAAAAACAGCATTCCTCGGTGTTCGTCCCAACAACCGCGACGGCGACGGTTTGTTGCTTTCTGAAATTACCCGGGATACAGCCGCCAGTCGCGCCGGTTTGCAAAACGGTGACATCATGACATCGTTTGGCGGTACGCCGATGAACACGGTGGCCGATCTATTCCGCGTGGTAAAACTGCGCAGCCCCGGCGACGTTATTGAAATCGAGTTTATCCGCGGCGGTACAGCATCGCGCACCGAGGCGACGCTCGCCGGTCGGGACATCAGCGGTCAACGGGCTAAAGAATTCAAAATGATGAACCGTCTGGGGGCCATCCCGAGTCGTCGGGCCGGCAACTTTCCGAACGTATTCCAGCACGATTCGCCGATGTTTCCCGAACTGATCGGCGGCCCGGTCGTTGATCTCGACGGGAACGTCATTGGTATGAACATCTCACGAACCGGACGCACCGGGTGTTATGCAATCCCTTCATCTCACATGAAGCAAGTCATCGACGAGCTGCTTCGTGAAGACGGCGCCCGGCGTCAGTAAGTTCGTTACCCGCCCTGTTTTTCTGTGTCCCGTTTTTCAATCTCATCGCGGATGTAGTTTCGGTCTTCTTCGCTGAAAAATTCCAGCGGCGTTTTGTGAACCGTTCCATCGACTTCCAGATGCGCCCTGTCGTTGTCAAATTTCAGCAGTCACTGACGCTCTGTTCAATCCACATTGAATCCGGTGCGTTCAGCGACTTCATCAGCTCCCGCGCGCCATACTGAGTCGAAAAGTCCGGCGAGTGAATCCGGGTCGCAACATAGGGCAAAGTTTCCGGACCAAGGGTTTCGAGCGCTTCGCGGATTTTCCTTTCACCGACTGATTCGGCCATCTGTATTGCCGCAGGAAGAAACAGCCCCACGCAGCCGCAAAAAGCGACTAGCCCGACCACGCCCAGCACGATCATCAGAACCGGACTTCGTTTCGACTCCGGTTCGTTGCCCGGACCAAAGTGTTGCCCCGGGCGATATCCGGAAGCTGAGTCCATTGTGGGTGATGCCGATTCAATTGCAGGTGGTGTACCAAACGGATCGACAGCTTCTGCTTCGACAACTTCACCCGCCAACGGCATTTCCGAAACCTGCTGAGGCACAACGTTCGCTCGCACGCCCCGCCGGTTTTCAATTGCAGCCTTCCAGGCGATGACATGAAAACCGTTTGACTAATTTCGACCCTTCAAGAGTTCAGATTCGAAAATGGAAACGAAACAGTTTTCCAAATCAGTTGCGCGCGAGCTGAGGCTCCCAATTCGGCAGGTTTCGCCCGTGGTTGATTTGTTGAGCCAGGGCAACACGATTCCGTTTATCGCCCGATATCGCAAAGAGGCAACGGGCGGACTGGACGAAATTGCGTTGCGCGCGATCGAGGATTCTATGGAGCGGATCGGCGCGCTTGCGGCGCGGAAATCGACGGTATTAAAGTCAATCGACAGTCGGGGATTGCTTACTGACGAACTCAGGAAACAGATTCGGGACTGCGTTGATCTGCGAACACTCGAAGCAGTCTATCTGCCTTTCAAACCAAGACGCCGATCGCGTGCATCGATCGCCCGCGAACGCGGCCTTCAACCGCTAGCCGATCTGTTGCTCAAACAGAACCGGATTGGTCAGACAAAACAGGCGATACTAAAGCCGTACGTCGATCCGCCCAACGATGTACCGGACACAACCGCAGCTCTTGCCGGTGCACACTCGACATTGTTGCTGAGCAATGGTCAGAGAACGCGGAAACACGGGCCCGGCTGTTAGAGCAGGCCACGAAATTCGGATCGATCACTTCCAGGGCCAAACGCGGAAAGAAGGAAGAGGCGGCTGACAAATTCGAGTCGTATCTCGAATTTCAGGAAAGTGTCGGTCGAATTCCCTCGCACCGAATGCTTGCGATCCTGCGCGGTGTCACCGAGGGCTTGCTTAACGCCGGATTGTATCTCGATGAGTTGAGTGAACTGAAACGCCAGTTCGTTCACAACCGGCAGTTCGAATTTTTTGACGACCTGATCGAGTGTGCCGAAGACTGTAATAAACGGCTCTTATTGCCGGCCACCGAGTCTGCTATTTTCAGTCAGCTGAAAGAGAGGGCGGACGAAGAGGCAATCAAGGTGTTTGGCAGGAACCTGCACGACCTCTTGATGGCGCACCTGCCGGACCGCGTGTGACACCTGGCATCGACCCCGGGTTTCGAACGGGTTGTAAAGTTGCAGTCGTCGACGGGACCGGAAAGTTCCTGGACAACACGACGATCTATCCGACCGCACCGAAAAACGAGACAAAAGGGGCCGGCGCTAAACTGGTGCAGTTGATTGAACAACACAACGTGGAACTGATCGCAACCGGCAATGGAACGGCCTCACGTGAAACCGATGCCTTTGTCGATGATTTGATTGGCAAAAAGAAACTGAATGTAACCAAAGTCATGGTCAGCGAATCAGGAGCCTCGATCTATTCCGCCAGCGAAATTGCGGCGCAGGAATTTCCGGATCTGGATGTGACGGTCTGCGGCGCGATCAGTATCGCGCGACGGTTGCAGGGACCCTTTGGCCGAACTCGTTAAATCCGACCCGAAATCGATCGGCGTCGGACAGTATCAGCATGATGTGAACCAAACCCGGCTCCGTAAATGCCTCGATCGTGTCGTTGAATCCTGCGTGAACAGTGTGGGTGTCGACTTGAACATGGCCAGTCGTTGCTTTCGTTTGTTGCGGGAATCGGACCGGGCATTGCGGGGAACATCGTCAACTACCGAAACAAAAACGGGCGTTTTCGAAGCCGCAAACAATTGACTGACGTCAAACGTCTTGGCAAAAGAGCATTTGAACAGGCAGCCGGTTTTCTGCGGATTCGAGGTGGCGAGCAACCTCTCGATAACCCGGCCGTCCATCCTGAAAGTTATTCCGTTGTCGGGCAGACGGCAAAAAAGCTGAAGGCGGATCCGGCGACGCTGGTTGGCAACGGAGCCTTGAGCAGCAAGCTCAAGCCGGACGACTTTGTCAGCGATCGTTTCGGGCTTCCAACGATCGTCGATATTATTTCCGGGCTCGGCAAGCCGGGTCGCGATCCACGCAGCGAGTTTCGTGTAGCAACATTTGACGATTCGGTTAACTCGTTTGACGATCTCAAACCAAACCCGGTTCTTGAAGGCGTTGTCACAAACGTGACTCACTTCGGTGCGTTTGTTGATTCAACTTTGCACGTGGACCACGCGGCGCGGCAGGAGCCTCGCCTTCCCGATGGTCGCTGAGTTCTCGCCCATTCGACCTGTCCGTTCTCACTTGCCGTCGTTGTCGTACAGCGGCAAATAGAGCAGCTTCTGCCCCGCCGAATTCAGAATAACTGCCGTTTCTATTGTCTCGTCTCCTACAAAAGCGAGATCAAGAAACAGTTCGGTTTGCGGGCACGGCGGATCGATGACGGCATAGGGAATTTCAACAATGTCCTGTGCCATTTGCGGATCGTCCGTTGAACGGTCGAGCCGATGCGTTGGGAGCGGAACCTCGTAAATCGGAACTCGATCGTTTTCTCTAATTCGTACCACACGCATTCGTCTCTTTCGCGAGTGGTCCGGATGAACTCTCCATGTCAACTCAACCCGGAACCGGTCATCAAGGCGGCTGATATCGTGCTTGAGAAGTTTGGCTTCGTTTTCAAACTCAAAGCCTTCTTCTGTCATGAATTCGTCCGACGCCTGTTCGACGTGAATCTTGTACCAGTCGTCGTAGTTGTCAGGGTAACCGAGTCGTCGCTGATCTTCGCCGTAGTAGACTGACAACCGGTCGAATTGTTCGCGGTTAAGCAGCACGGGAGGGCGATCACGTTTATTCAGATGCAAAATCGGAAGCGTGACCCCGGTATCTGCCGCGATTCGCGCGATCGCATCGTCAAACTGCTCGATGTGACCTACGTAGTCTAGCTCGATTCCTGCACCGTCAATAATATCCGTCAGCGGCATCACGTGCAGGTTGGGTCGGAATTTTCCTCCGATCGCAACGCCAATCGTTTCGTCGAGCGATACGTTCGGGCGGTAGCCCAAAACGGTCGGGTCCTTGACCAGCAAATTTCCTTTGGAAGGGCGGGACAGAATCTTATTGGAAAAGAAAGACAAAAACCTGCGGACAGGATCACGGACAATCGTAAATTTGTAGTAATCCGCGTGATCCTTGAACAATTCGGCAACCACGACGGAATCACGCTTTTCAATATGAAGGTTCCGAAGATGGGCATCAGACTCCGGGTCGTGTCGAAGTTTCTCAAATGCACTCATGACGGATGTACAACCGCATTTCCGCATCACCAGATAGGCGATTTTCTTTTCGACTAGTCTGTCAAAACTCAATTTCATAAGTTCGTTCTGCCGTCGTCGTTGGAAGGGAAGTCAATGTCATGTATTCTATGAACTCCCGCCCGGAAACGGAATACGGATCAAGTCATCGGCTATCATAAGGGCGCTGGAGTAGAATCAACAATCAGTCAACTCTCTGTGCCACGGACAAATTTCATGACTCCCATCAACCCGGTCCGTTACTCTGCGATTCTTGGTATAAGGCCAAACCCGACGGAACATTGCATCAGAGCAACAAGATGGCGACGATGATCGAAGCTGTCGACACCGGCATCGGAAAAATCGTCGGCGACAATTTCAATACGTTATTGATCGAACGTCGATTTACCGCGCAAGATATGATGATAATGCTGAGCAAAACGATGCGCTTCGTCGCGCACGTACTGGAGTAGCCGCAGGCCGAACGAATGCCGGCTGAGCACGAGCGGCTCCGATTCGCCGGGGCGGTAGATCTCCTCGTTCTTTTTTGCCAGCGACAAAAGGACCGGCGGATCAATCTCGAGTGTTTGAAACGCTGCGACAGCGCTGCTTAGTTGTCCTTTGCCGCCATCGATCAGCAGAATGTCGGGAAACGGATCCTGTTCGTCGTACAGACGTTTGTATCGGCGGGATACGACTTCGTGGATGCTGCGGAAGTCGTCGACGCCGTCAACGTCCTTGATCTTGAACCGACGATAACCGGGTTTGAACGGCAGTCCGTCGATGAACTTAACGAGACTCGCAACGGTTTGCCCGCCACCCAAATGCGCAATATCGACACCTTCAATCGTGCGCGGAGTTTCCGAGAGTTTCAGCACTTTGCGCAATCCGGCCAGCCCCTTTTTCGGATCGATGTAAAAGACTTCCGGCTGGGCATGCGTGTCGAGCTCGCCGCGCTGGTCGAGTGATTCGAGCAAATGAATTTCGTCACGTAGTTTTCCGGCTTCCTCAAATTCCATGTTTGCCGAAGCTTCCAACATCTCCTTCTTCATCTGCTTGAGCAACCGTTTCTTGTTGCCGGCAAAAAACATCTGTAGCCGTTTGATGTCTTTGCGATAGTCCTCTTTGGAAATCCGGAGATTGCATGGAGCGGTGCATTGTTTAATGCTCGCCAGCAGGCACGGACGAAACCAGCGCCAACGCTCATCGTCGGCATCGATGTCCAGTGAACACGTGCGGAACTTAAAGATTCGCTGCAACACCTGGACAGCACCGCGCAGCGAACCGGCGCTGGCGAATGGACCGTAGAGTTTCACGCCGGACGTCCGCGGTTCACGGGTAACCTCGATTCGCGGGTAGTCCTCGTGCGTAATGATCTGTAAATATGGAAACGTCTTGTCGTCTTTAAGGATGATGTTGTGCGCAGGCTGGATGTCTTTGATCAACCGTGATTCGACCAGCAAAGCGTCGACTTCGCTTTCGCACTCCATGAAATCAGCGTCGGCGATTTGTTGAACCCAGCTTGCGGTGCGAAGTTCTTCCTGAGCCGCTTTGAGAAAATAGCTGCCCGCGCGGCTGCGCAGATTCGTTGCTTTGCCGACATAGATGACGACACCCGCCGCGTCTTTCATTAGATAGACACCCGGTTTCTGCGGAAATGTTTTGACTTTGGCAGCCGTTTGCTCGAACGGAGTCTGGGCCGCGTCCGTATCAGGCGAGTTCGATTCTGGTTCGTCCGTGGTCATAGGTGAATTGTATCGGACGACGCGATGGCTTCCAGCCTGAGAAGGCGCGAGTGGAACGCCGCTGTGTGAGCAAGGACCGCGAGCGTCAGCGAGCCGTTTTTCCGTCGGCCACGAGTTCTTCACCGTGAAATAGTCTGTAGCTGTGCGTGATCCGAACGCCTCGCGCCCGCTCAACCTTCGTCACCAATCGCAACAGGTCGTCGTACTCTGCACCCTTATGGAAGTTGCACTCGAGGTGAACGACGACCAGCATCAAACCGTCCGCTTCGAGTTTACGGCAGCTGACGCCCGCACTTCGGAGCATTTCAATCCGGCCGATCTCAAAGTAGTTTGCATAAGTCGCATGATGGACTCGGCCCTGCGCGTCCGTCTCCTGATAGCGCACGCGGATGTCGGTCTCGTGAATGTCGGGGATCTGCGGGTCCGCTGCTGACTCACTCAAAATGTTGCCTCGCCTTGGTTCTTGTTCGGACTAATTTTGGAAACCCGGCATACGCTTCCAGCTTGTGACCAGTGCATCGACTCGAAAACACAAACACAAACACAAGCTGGAAGCGATGCCACGTTCCACTTAGATTGACCCGGGCCTCTAAATTATTTACATTCAGCGGGATAAGTGCTGTTACCAGTGGCTGTTTCATTGACTGTACCCGTTTTGAATCGAGTCCGTCAGTGCGGTAAATGAGCCGGGCTGATCCGCACCCGCCATAGCGGGGGACAACGCGATGAATTGTCAGTCTGTTCGGGCCTTCCTGGTTATTCATTTGTCTGACTCAACTTTAATTGGACGAACACAATGAGCCTCGGCGAAGACTCCGGCGCACCGGTCGATTTCGAAACCATGCGTGGGCGCGACTATCCCTCCATCCGCCAGTTCACCGTCTTTATGGAAAACCGCGTCGGCCAGTTGATGGTCATCCTTCGACGGTTTAAGGAAAGCGGCGTTCGCGTTGTCGCGCTGAATATTCAAGACTCGACCGAATGTTGTATCGTCCGGTTCGTGTTCAGCCATCCGGAACGCGGCCGCGAAATTCTTGAACGGGCAGGACTGGCGATGATCGAAAGCGATCTGATCGCGGTAACGATGGAAGACGAAGCGCAGCCGCTGCTTACGATCTGCCACGCACTGCTTCGAGCTGAAATCAACCTTACGCAGTCCTATCCGCTGCTCGTTCGGCAGGAAGGCGGCCAGATGGTCGTTGCACTGATGGTTGATAACGTGGAGATGGCCCAGCAAACTCTTGCCGACCAGAACTTTCACATGGTAACCGAAAACGAATTGCTGGATATGTGTTAAGACATGGCCTGCTTTCTTCATTGAGCGAGACCCGCGTGCCGCGTTTTCCCCGCCGATCAATCTGCTGAACCAACACCTATGTCTATTCGAGTTACTTGTCCGGGCTGCATGACGCGATTCAATGTCAGCGATCAATTCGCCGGCAAACAGGGTCCCTGTCCGAAATGCAAGAAGACGATTGCGATTCCTGAAAAGGACGAATCGGTTGTCGTTCACGCTCCGAAACATTCGGGTCCATCAGACTCCGCAGGCAGACCGGTTCTCAAACCGATCAAACGGTCGGAAACGAAACTAACGTCAACTCAGATCGCCATCATCGCCTGCACGATCATCGGATTCCTGCTCGCCGCAATGATGATGCGGATGATGGTCGAAGACAAAACAGAATTCCCTGCCTGGATACTCCGGGCCGGCTCGATTCTGATTGCGTTCCCTGTCGTCTACGGCGCGTATACGTTTCTGCGTGATCAGGAGCTCGGCGGTTTCCTCGGTCGCGATCTCTGGATCCGTATACCCGCCTGCAGCACTGTTTACGCGTTGCTGTGGTTCGCGTTCTGGATCGCCAATCTCGCGTTTCCCGGCAACGTCACATTGACCTGCGGCACCGGAGTCGGCGCGATGATTGCGATCGGCGCTGCGGCCGCAATGTTGCTGCTCGATCTCGACTACCTGATGGGCATCGTTCATTTCGGGTTGTATCTGGGCGTTTGTGTTCTCGCCCGCGTGATTTTGGGAATCGGAGCGTTACCGGGCATGTTGAACAGCGCTCCCGCGACGCCGGAAGTCGATCCGGGTGCGTTGCCGGTTTCGATGCTTGAGCCGATAACGGTATTTGGCACAAACCTGATTGGAACTCTGTCCGGCAATCTGTTTTCGGAGATCTTGTTTTGAGCGGCTTACCGGGTTCCATTTGTGAAATCCCGGAACTCGCCGCGCTTAATGCGCCGCAGAATCTGATACGGATTCCTGATCAGATTGATGTTCCGGTCACGTCCCGAATCATGAAGCTGATCGATACGGAGCCGTTTCAACGCCTGCGAAAGATCAGCCAACTCGGCCTCGTTGCACACGTCTACCCGGCCGCCGTTCACAACCGGTTCGAACACTCCCTGGGCGTCTATCGCAACTCGCTCTTGTTCCTGCGACAACTCAGTGCCAACCCGCGGTTCTGCGAAATCGTCTCGCCCGAAAATGCGACCGCGTTGATCGTCGCCGCTCTGCTTCATGATGTAGCCCACTGGCCGTTCTGCCATCCGGTTGAAGATATGCAGCTGTCGCGATTCGGCGAGCATGAATCGTTGGCTTCGGATCGTATTCGAAACAGTGATCTGGCAGGGTTGATTCAATCCGGGTTCAAGATCGATCCGGATACCGTCATCGCTCTGGTCGAGCGAAAAAGTACGGACCCCGCATCGCAACTGTTGTGCAGCATCCTCTCCGGCCCGATCGATGTCGATAAGATGGATTATCTCTATCGCGACTCGCTACACGCCGGCGTTCCGTACGGACGGAACTTTGATGCCGCCCGGTTGATCGGCAGTTTGTGCCTGAACGCGGATGGTACGCGACTGGCAATCACGCATAAGGGTCGAACCGCTGCTGAGTTGATGGTTTTTGCCCGCTATGTGATGTTCAGTGAAGTCTACTGGCACCACGCGGTCCGCAGTGCGACCGCGATGTTCCAGCGTGGTTTTTGTCTCTGGCAACAGGATGCCGGCGATGAGCACATTCAGGCAGTTCTTCGATCAACAGACACGGATCTAATTGCACGGCTGCTCAATTCCGGCGATCATTCCGGTTGTTTCAAGCAGTTGTTTGGCCCGCAGAGAAGTTTGTACAAGCGGCTGGCCAGTTACAGCTTCATCGAAAACGAATCACTTTACAGGCTTCTCGCCCGTCGTCCTTACGAGCAACTAGTCGCATGTAGCCGGAACGTGGAAACTTTGCTCGCCACGGAAACCGGGCTGGCAATTCCTCCGGGCAGTGTGCTAATCGACGCTCCGCCCGCGCAGCTGGAAGTCCAGTTCAACGTGGATGTCTACTTCCCATCGACTGACGAGTACCGGCCACTTGGAGATGTTTCGCGCGTTGTCGAGACCTTGGCGAGACAACAGTTTGACGACTATGTCAAGCAGGTGCGGGTGTTCGCAAGTCCTGAACTACGAAACTCTTTGCGATCAAGACTTGATGCATCAACGCTGAACGAAATCGTGCGACGGGCGTCAGCGAGTTTATTGAAAGATACGTAGTATTTCAGATTGACTTAGCCGATGAAAGCAGGTTTGGCTGGTATCGTGTTATCGCGATGGACCTCCGTGCCACCGTAGTTTTCCACGTTGGATAGAACTCGACCGGGATTCAAAGGCTCCCCCTGCCCTCCGAAAGAAAACGCGATAAACTGTATCAGGGAGGCATTTGAAATCGCGTATAGGCAATAGAAATCGCGTTCAGCGGAAAAGGAATTCACTGTGTCAGGCAGCACTTTTACTCCATCCGAGTCATCGGAATCGAAAAACGTGGCAGCAACTTCAGACAATGCAGCGAGCTGTTTGTGGCAAATTGAAATCTCGCCCCGCAGTGGCTTGCCGGACCGGCTCGCCGCCGAAATCCTTGACGGTTGGCGGTTTCTTGAACTTCCCGATTCGCTGCGGGTTTCCGCAGCTCGTGGGTTTCTGATTCAAGGCCAAATCAGCGAACAACAGATCAGAGAACTTGCCCGTGACCTGCTGGTTGATGATGTCGTCGAGAAGGCCGTGATCCATGTATGCGGAAAGGGCGAGCCAACGTCCAAGTTTGAACTTCCGCATACTGTTTTCGTGATGCCGCTGCCGGGAGTTACCGACCCGCAGGCCGAAAGCGCGCTCGCTGCGATACGTCAAACCGGTCTTGAAGTGAACGGGGTGCGCACGTTTCGCCGCTACGATATTTCGCTACTGAAACCAGACGACCTTGAGCGTTTGCGCGACAAGCTGCTTTGCAACGATTCAATTGAGCAGATCATTCCCGGCCAGTTACAGATCGAACGACTTGAAATCGGCCAGCTCGGGGAATTCGTGCTTCGGCACATCGATATTCGTAACGTCGATGATGTGAGGCTATCGGAAATCAGCAAAGAGTGGCAGCTGAACCTGACGCTGGTTGAGATGCAAACGATCCAACAGCATTTTCGTTCGCTCGACCGGGAGCCGACGGACATCGAACTTGAAACTGTTGCGCAGACCTGGTCGGAACATTGCAGCCACAAAACACTCGCAGGGCGTGTCGAGTATTCCGACGAATCGGGAACGCGCGTGTTCGACAACATGCTCAAAGAGACGATCTTCGCCGCGACCGTACAGATTCGCGAAACGCTCGGTGAGGACGACTGGTGTGTGAGCGTATTCAAAGACAACGCCGGGATCGTTCGCTTTGATGAGTTGAATAACGTCGCTTTCAAAGTTGAAACTCATAACCGACCGTCCGCGCTGGAGCCGTACGGAGGAGCGAACACGGGAATCGGCGGCGTGATTCGCGATACGCTGGGTACCGGGCTGGGCGCGAAACCGGTCTGCAACACCGACGTTTTCTGTTTTGCATCGCCGGACACGGATTACAACGAACTTCCGCCGGGTGTCATGCATCCCGCCATGATCATGAAAGGTGTCGTCGCCGGTGTTCGCGATTACGGAAACCGGATGGGGATTCCGACGGTCAACGGGGCGGTTTATTTTGATCCGCGCTACGTTGGAAACCCGCTTGTGTTCTGCGGCAACATCGGTTTGCTTCCGCGCGACAAGTCGCACAAACAGGTGCAGCCGAATGACCTGATTGTTTCCATCGGCGGGCGAACCGGTCGCGACGGAATTCACGGCGCGACATTCAGCTCGGCCGAATTGACATCTGAAAGCGACATTACCTCCGGCGGCGCAGTTCAAATCGGAAACCCGATCACCGAAAAAATGGTAATGGACGTATTGCTCGCCGCACGCGATCAAAACCTCTACAGCGCCTTGACCGATTGCGGAGCGGGCGGGTTCTCAAGCGCCGTTGGCGAGATGGGCGAAGAAGTCGGCGCAGAAGTCTGGCTCGAAAAAGCGCCGCTCAAATACGACGGCCTGACTTACACTGAAATCTGGATCTCCGAAGCTCAGGAAAGAATGGTCTTCGCCGTGCCCGAAGCGAACTGGGATGCGTTCCGGACTCTTTGTGAAAGTGAATCGGTCGAAGCAGTCGTGATCGGCCAGTTCAAACCGACCGGCCGTTTGCAACTGAAATACAACGACACTCTTGTCGGCGATATGTCGATGGAGTTTCTGCACGATGGTCGCCCGCCCGTTGTTCGCAAGGCGACGTTTGAACCTCTACCGAAGTCCGGTGTGCGCGATTTCAAGCCGCGCGAAAACGCTGCGACCTGGACGGCAGACCTGCATGCGATTCTTGGTTCGTTGAACGTAGCGAGCAAACACTGGATCATCCGGCAATACGACCACGAAGTTCAAGGTGGCAGCGTGATCAAGCCGCTGGTCGGAGTCAACAACGACGGGCCGGGTGACGCTGCGGTTGTTCGCCCGGTTTTGAATTCCCGTCGCGGACTGGCGATTTCCTGCGGGATGAATCCGTACTACGGCGATATCGATCCGTACCACATGGCGACCAGCAGCATCGACGAAGCGTTGCGCAACTGTGTGGCGGTAGGAGCCGATCCGTCACGGATCGCAATCCTCGACAACTTTTGCTGGGGCTATACCGACCGGCCGGAGACACTCGGCTCGCTCGTCCGGGCAGCTCTGGGGTGTCTCGATTTGGCCGTCATAATGCAGACGCCGTTCATCAGCGGCAAAGACAGTTTGCATAATGAATTCAGCTATACCGACTCATCCGGAGAGCGGCATACGATCTCAATTCCGTCAACGCTACTGATCAGCGCTATGGGCCAGGTGCCCGACGTTTCGAGATGCGTGACGATGGATTTGAAGGCGGCAGGCAACGTCTTGTATCAGATCGGCACCACCGGAAATCATCTTGGCGGATCGCATTGGTCGCTTGTGGCCGATGCAAAAGGAGGCGACGTGCCAACCGTCGACGCGGAAACAGCCAGGTTCACGTTTGCCACCGTTCACGCGGCGATCAACGCGCGTCTGATTCGCAGTTGTCATGATATGAGCGAAGGCGGATTGGCGGCAGCGATTGCGGAAATGGCGTTCGCCGGGAATCTCGGTGCGAAACTGAATCTCGATACGATTGAGACAGCCGGGGATTCCGGCACTGCTCTCGTCAAGATGTTCTCGGAATCGAACACGCGGTTCATTGTCGAAGTCACACCGGAAAATCAGGCTGAATTCGAAGCGACGATGGCCGGGGTTCAGCTTGCGAATATCGGGATCGTCACCGGGATCGACCGCTTGGAGGTTTCCTGCGGGGGCAAGTTGCGTATTGATTCCGGTCTTTCATCACTGAAGTTCGCCTGGCAGAATCCGCTCGATTGGGCATAGCGCAGGTCAGGCATCTATCGATTCAAGATCGTCGGTCAGCATTTTTTCTAACATCAATCTAATAACATGTCACCAAAACCAAACGTTCTCATCCTTCGTGCACCTGGAACCAATTGCGATCAGGAGTCCGGATTCGCATTCGAAGCCGCAGGCGCAAAATCCGACTACGTTCACATCAACGCGTTGGCGGAGGATCCGTCGCGATTGAGTAAGTATCAAGTCCTTTGTTTGCCCGGCGGATTTAGCTACGGCGATGACATCGCTGCCGGCAGGATCCTTGCAACGCGGATGCAACGGCAACTCGGTGACTGGATTGAACAGTTTCATTCCGACGGCAAGCTGATACTCGGAATTTGCAACGGGTTTCAGATTCTGATCAAGTCAGGATTTCTTGTTCCGCAGGACGATCAGGGCTTAGCCGCAACACTCACCTGGAATGACAACGGGCGGTTCGTTGACAAATGGGTCCATCTGAAAACCGACAACAAGCGGTGTATTTTCCTTCGGGGCATCGAGCACATGTATTTGCCAATTGCACACGCAGAGGGGAAGTTCATGACTCGAACCGACGCGTTGCTCCAAACGCTGACCAAATCGAATCAGTTAGCGTTGAAATACTGCCGGCCGAATGGTACCAACGGCGAAGTTCCATTTCCGCACAATCCGAACGGATCAACGGCTTCGGTTGCCGGAGTTTGCGATTCAACAGGGCGAATTTTCGGGCTAATGCCCCATCCCGAGCGGCACATCGATGGCACGCACCATCCCCAGTGGACCCGTCGTGGCGCTGCGCCCGAGGGTGACGGGTTGCAGCTGTTCAAAAACGCCGTCGAATTTTTCGCGTAGACGTACGACAGGCCGCGAAGCCCCGATAGAACGAAGCGCAGCGCGCGAAAAGCCGCGAAGCGCCACAGCACGTAGCCGGGTTCGAGCGCTGCGAAACACAGGTAAGGCGCAGCAACGGGTTCCAAAGCACCAGCGATAGTTGAGCCCTGAAGGGGCTGGATTAGCGCCGCCCCTTCAGGGCTTGAGTCTGAAGCGTGACTGGCGAGTTCCAGATCCACAAATAGCCTTCACCGCCGGTGAACGAACCGTACTTCGTAACATGATCGATCCAGCCGCTGCGTTTTTCGGGTCTGGGCAGCACATTCAAGTTTTCGAATTCGCTGGTGGCAAAACAGGAATGGACTTCGACCGCGGTGAGTTGATAGGCCGGTCTGACATCATGGGGAGTCACGATATCGCCGCGCAACGAGTCATAAATAAAACCGGCGCGGTTGCCGTGACCACCCGCAAGCACAATACACAGACCGTCCAGTTGCCACATGTCCGTGAAATCGTCTCGGGAGCTGGAATCTTCGAATCGAGTAACTTTGAAGCCGGCAGATTCGAAAATGTTGGCCATGTTGCGCACCCGTAGACGACAACGTGCGGCGGCGATGCTGATGTCAAACCAACGTCGTGCAGCTGTGTAGACTCCGATGTGATTTGGAACGCGAAACAGAGGCCGCTCATCCCACTGTTCGGCGACAGGCCGTAACAGGTCAATGTCAGCAACATTCATTGTTGATGACTCTGCTGAGGAATCCGCAGACTCGATTGTTAGCCAGCGATCAGATTCGGTTTCGTCGAGTCGGATTTTCTTCGCCAGTGCCAGCAGGGTCGCGTCTCCAGAATCCGGAACCGCCAGGGCCGTGTTGCTATCTTTCCTGCGTTTAATCGTCCAGCTACCAGGCAATTTGTTTCCGGTCGTTGATTTTGATTCCAAATGGGTAAAATCGCGTTGATTCATCGTGTGGCCGCTCAACTGCCAGTCGATTGGCTGCCAGCAAACCTGTCAAAAGAGGCGCTTTCCGTCAACCTTTCAGATTATCCCGATTTTGACGAAAGAATAAACGGTGCGGATTCCGATCACAAAGGTACGGCTTAAATGGCGCGCAGTGAGCGCCCGAACTGGCGTTTTTGTGAGAAAAATCAAATGTTCTGGTCCCCCAAATTTCAGACGATCGCATTAGTTGTAGCAGCCTGTACTCTGTCGAGCTTGTTGCCGGCAACGTCGCAGGCTCAAACCGGCCCTCAGCCCGACGGTCCTGCTCGAAGCGCCTACGAAGCGCGATTGCAGGCGATGCAAAACGCTCGCGCACGCGGCTCGGTGGCATCACGAGCAGGCGAAACCGTTCAGGATTCGCAATCCGAAGTTGATTCCGACAATCGGATCCAGCAGGCAAGTTATCAGCAGCCGGTCCAGTACGTCCACCCTGACAGCGTTCCAGGTTCGTCGTCACGATCGGGCCGGGGAGTCCGAGTTGCTGCTCGACCACTTCCACGGCAGAACGCTCAGGTACAGCAGAGGCAAGCCCAGCGCAGCATCAATCAAGCGGCCAACCAACAACGAACACAATCCCGCCCGCCGCAACGGCACCGAATGGCGCAGAACACACCTGCTCCGACCCGGCCTCGAACATCTCAGCGAGTACAACCGGCTGGCAATCGCGGGACTGAATATCGACCGCAACATATGCGCACGGCACAACTGTACGACCCATCCATGGTCGGCGGACCGATCGTAGGATCAGGCGAAGTAATGGGCGGCCCTGTTTTCGATGGCGGTGTCGTGATGAACGGAACCGTTATTGATGGTGCACCGATCGGCTCCTCATTTGTCAATGACGGATTTGTCGAGGATGGCTTCGTAGACAACGGGTACGTGAACGGCGGCTATCTTGACGAAGGCTACGTGGATGGCGGTTATATCGACGGTGGTTGTTGTGGAGATGGCGGATGTTCAAGCGGAAGTTGCGGACAATCGTACTTCGATGACTGCGGTGGATGCGATCCCTGCCAGCCTTGCTGGCTAGACGGGCTGGGCCGGATTTTTCGCAACGGCGAATATTTTGTGGGAGCCACAGGGTTCAAGAATTCACCGTTCAATGTTGGAACAAACCCGAGCCAGACGGTTCACGACTGTAACTTTGGAATGTACGGCGGATTTAATCTGGGCATTCCACTTTGCAAATTAACATGTGGAGCGTTGTCCGGTCAGTTCGGTATTCGTTCAGTTCAATCAAATTTCAACGGAAGTACGTTTACTCCTGAAAATCGTGACCAGTTGTTTGTTACAGCAGGTGTCTTCCGACGTGTTGACTATGGAATCCAGGCGGGCATCGTCTACGACTACCTGCATGAAGAGTGGTTTGCGGAAACCGATTTGTCTCAAATTCGCGGTGATTTGAGCTGGGTATTCGGCAACGGTAACTCATTCGGTTTCCGGTTTACCAACAGTATTGACGAGGATACAACCAACGGGATTTTGAACGGCAGCAACTTTAGCTCGCTCTCGACAAATACGTCCGACTGGTACCGGTTGTATCTCCGCCGCAATAACTGTCTCGGCGGATTCGGTGAGATATTTGCTGGTTCAGCCGATGCGGATTACGCGATCCTCGGCGTGAACAGTGACTTGCCATTAAGTGGCTGTCTTGCGGTTCAATCCGGGTTCACCTACTACATTTCGGATGAAGTGACTGATGGTGCCGGGCGCGATACTGATGCCTGGAATATCTATATGGGATTCAGCTTCCGTCCACGTGGCGAAGGTTGGTACCGATTCTACGAACGTCCGCTCCTGCCGGTTGCTGACAACGGCTCGATGCTGATGCAGCGACGATAGGGTGGGTCGCGATCGACCGGTTGAGTTTCAATCGATGCTCGACGACTTTGGACAGAGAAACAGGTCCCGCAGTGATGCGGGACTTTTTTCGTAGCCGGCTCAACCGTGCAGAGCCTTTACGGACGATGCAAGGCGCACAACCAAACCTTGTTTTCCTGACACAATTCGGCGATTGGTGCTCGCTGACCTATCGGTTATCAGTCTTGATGCGATATCATGAGTGCATTGACGGTGGTGCGGCCAGATTGATTTCCGCGCCAAACCGGTGGTTGACAGACTTGACTTGTCCCGCCGAAGTTTATTTGAGCCGAACGGCTCGGCTAACCGGATGAACGCAAAACAGTTGAACCTGACATTTAGGTTTGGCTTCGTGCCTGGTAAGCGACGCGAAATCTATGACCCGCCTGACAAGGCGACAGGAGCATTATCGTGCGTGACGAACTATTTGACTATTTCGGCGGACAGAGCGGAAAGAAAGTCGAACCGATCGAGGACAATGATCTTTTTGGTGACGACGATGACGCAAAATCGTCTGCGGATCAACCGGCAGAACCGGATGCGCCGCCTACTCCAACCATTGAAGAAATCGAGCCGCTTCTGATGACCGAAGACCGCCGCACCGAAAAGGCACTCAGTGGCGCGGTCATCGCGTCGGCGACGGGACCTGAAGACAAATCAGTTGACAAAAGCGACGTGGAAACCGCCGAAACTGGCACGGACGGATGGGCGATGCTTGCCGACGAGTTCGGAATTGATCCGGTCGTCGCTTCTCGGCCCTCGCAATCGAGTTCGCCAGCTGCCTCACGAAAGCGCCGCGACACCAAAAAGCCAGCGAAAAAAGATCCGACGCCGGCAGCAGAATTCGGCGAGGGACTTCTGACAACGCCGCTGAAGAAGTCTCCGGAAGAGGCGCGTATTGAAGGCATGTTTGCTGAACCGGACTCAAGACAGTTCGATTCGGCCCAAAACAAATCGTCAACAAACGACCATAGGACTTCGAGCTCCAGCAAACCGGCTCCGGTTGAATCGAAAAATGCTGAGCCCGTCGAGTCATTGAGTGAACCATTTGATGATGACGATCCGTTTGCTGCATTTGGTTCCAGTCCTGCTCAAACCGAAGTTGTGGAAGAGAGACCTGCGAAGATTGATCAAGATAGCGTGACTGACGCGGGTGGTTCCAACGAACCGGAAACAGGTTTTGATACGGACGACGAATACGAAGAGCACACAATATCTGAATCCGAAGAAGGTGAATTCATCGAGTATGAGGTCGAAGATCTTGAACCTGATTCCGGAGAAGACCGCTCAAGCGGCGTTTCACGACATAGCCGGGCTCGTACAGCACGCCAGGATAATGGTGGCGAATCAAACAGCGGCTCCGGACGGGGACGTGGCGGAAAAGGTCAGCAGGAACGAGATCGCCAGCCGGCCCGCATCAAGTCTCGGGATGACGGAGGCACTAATGACGGCGGACGGGGTCGCGGTGGGCGAAATAGCGGCAATCGTAACAGAAACGACCGAAACCGAAGCGGTTATGAGCGAAGCCGGGATTCAACAGCCGGCAAAAGCAAATCGCGCGATCAAACCCGTAACCGTCCAGCGCAATCGCCTACAGCGGACAGCGGGTTCGGGGCCGGTTTGCTCAATGATGATTTCGAATCCGTCAGCTTCGATGAAACTCAAGATTCAGATCGCAGTAACGAAAATGACCGGTCTCAAAAAAGCCCGTCAGCAGAAAGCACGTCGGGGGGCCGTTCGCGACGTAGACGAGGCGGACGTGGTCGCGGGGCCGAACGCTCGGACAGTCGCAACCAGGACACTCGCAACCAGGACACTCGCAACCAGGAAGACGGCAATCAAAGCAGTCGAGGCAGACAGTCCGGTGGCGACCGGAATGAAGGTCGCGATTCAACGCAATACGGCTCTGAGTCACGCGGTGCTATCGATCGGCCTGAATCCGTTTTTGATGAAGTAGATACGTTTGACGAGGATTTTTCTACTGATCTGGATCTCGATTCGGACTTCGAAACGTCGAGCGATTCTCGTGGAAATTCCCATGGGGATTCGCGGGATACTAACGATGAAGAATCACGGGGTTCTGGAAGAAAACGTCGTTCACGTCGTGGTCGTGGCAGAGGAAAACGGGACGATGAAGCTCGGAATTCCAGAGATGACCATCAACGCAACTTTGATGATCATGATGTCGATGATTCGAACGATCGTGATTCGCAATCGAAAAAACGCCCTCGAATTCCAACCTGGGACGAAGCGATTGGGACGGTTATCGACTCGAACATGAAATCTCGCGGATCGCGGGGAACCAGTTCTCGCGGCGGTGGCGGTGGATCGCGTGGCTCTCGAGGATCACGCGGAGGCAACTCCCGGAATTCCGGTGGCGGAGGATCTCGTGGCGGAAGCGGTGGTGGTCGCGGAGCCCGCAGCGAATCGCAAGAAAGTTCCCGCAGCAGTGCTCGCAATGATTCGTCCCGCAATGATTCGTCCCGCAATGATTCGTCCCGCAATGATTCGTCCCGCAATGATTCGTCCCGCAATGATTCGTCCCGCAATGATTCGTCGCGAGGAAGCTCTAGACGGAGCCAATCTAATCGAGCTGATTCCAGCCGGGAAACGAGAGGAGCCCAACCGGACATCTCCCGGGACCAATCGCGTGGCGACTCGAGTCAGTCCGATCAAAGTGGCGAAGGAAACAGCGGACGTCCTCGACGCAGGTAATCGCTGAAGCCAGCGAGGACGACAATCTGGCCAATCGTGTTTTCGGATTCGGCAAAAAAGTTGCCTGCCTAACGCGAAATTAGCGAACGAGAGCCTACATCACTTGCTCGTTATCCGCGATCAAACGCAACGCTTCGGGAGCGTTGGCGGTTTCGCGAAGTTCGCTCACAAATGAATCGAGCGCAATCAGGCGACTCAACCGGGCCAGCACGCGAAGATGGCAGGCTTCATCAGTCGATGCGATCAGGAAGAAGATGTCAGTCAACGCGCCTCGCGGTCCGCCAAACGGAATCCCGTTCGATGTGATCCCGAGCACTAGAAACGGCTCGGCAATGATTCCTGCCATCGGACGACGAGGGTGAAGCAATGCAACACCGTTTTCCAAAGCTGTCGGGTGCAGTTCTTCCCGGGCACGAATTGCGTCCGCCATTTTTGGTTTGTCCCACAACATTCCGGTCGCCGAGGGAATTTCACAGATCCTTTCAACGACTGAATGTCGTGTTCGGGCAGCAAATGGAATCTCGATCCGGTTAACGGTCAATAACTCGCACAGATCGATCTCCTGTAATCCATCCGGCCCACGTTTCCTGTCCAGCATCTGCTCGACCTCCATCAGATCCTTTTCGTCTGACAATCCAATTCGTTCTTCAAACCAGACGTGAATGTCGGCGCGGGAAAAACGCCAGTCACCCGAAACGCGGCGCCCCGGGAGCTTCCCCCGTTCAGCCATTTTCTTGACTTGCTCCGGATTCAGATGCAAATAGCTCGCAAGCGATGGAATGTCAAAATCTTCGTACACCATGATCGTCGTCTTCGGTTTGAGATTCTCAGGAATATGCGGCAATGTTTAATTGTGATTCCAATTGCAGGCCGGGTCGTTCCGCTTCATCAAGTCAATGCTAATTGAAACTCAGCTAAACGCATCAGAGTACACGAATGCTTGCAACGCAACTTGAGTCGTTGCATCGAAATGAATAGCAAAACGCGGGACTTATTGACTAAACATCAAACTCCTGTGTCACGCCCGGATTCGTCTTGACGGTTCGCCTCGATTCACAAGAATCATCGTTGTGTTGTTGACTATCAAACGATTCGGTTTCAACATACGACGACAACATGGAAGTTGTCTTGTGGCGATCGACTGTTGACTTTCAATCGGATTCTAGCCAGTGGGTTGGCCGGATCCGAATGTAACTCTTGCAGCGAGCGTCATGAAAATCTAACCGACATGCGATTCGCCAGGCAAGGAGGCCTTGTGAGTACTCAGCAAATTGCGTCCCGCGATGGAGCAATCCGACTTCGTAAGATCCTACCTGACGCCCGCCGATTCGGCATGACCGAAGGATCGCCGCTGGAGATTCCTGTCCGTTCCTGTTGCAGCGAGTGGAGTGAGGTTCAATCGGACGACATTTACGTGGCAATTGTTGGTTCTGAATTCGACGGCCACGACTTCGCTCGCAACGCCATTGAAAATGGGGCGGTCGCAATCGTCACCGAGCGGTTGCTGGCGATCGATACTCCTCAGTTTATTGTCTCAGACTCCCGTTTGGCGCTTGGGGAGATCTGCCATGCGCTGGCAGGCCAGCCAAGCCAGCGGTTGAAAACCGTGGGCGTTTCGGGCAGTGATGGAAAAACCGTCACCAGCCATTTGATTCAGAGCATCTTTAAAGAAGCCGGTGCCGAAACCGGTCTCTTGTCAACCATTGAAAATTCGACGATTTGTCTCGATGGCAAAACGACTGGAAAGAAGACGCTCACCAGGAACGCCGTCAAGAATCCCCGGGGATTTTCGAATGTCAGCGACGCACAACAAGATGATCAGGAGAACTCTGCAACACGATTGGACGCATCTGGTTTTAGTGCTGCAGGACTTGCAGACTGCCTGTCGACGATGGTTCTCAACAACTGTTCGCACGCGGTCGTCGAAGTTCCGTGTGAAGCACTCGCACAATACACTCTGGCTGGAACACGACTGGATGCTGCAGTTCTGACCAATATCCGATACGACGAGCTAGGATTTCACCGTACCCGAGAAAATTACAGGCGCGCAATTCTCAGATTGCTGGAATATCTGAAGCCTGACGGAATCGCAGTCCTGAACGCAGACGATCCCGCGTCACACTTTCTGCTTAACGACATTGACAAACCTGTACTCACCATCGGAATGAAACAGGCGGCCGAAGTAACGGCGAAGATACTCGAACAGGACGCTGCGTCGCAAACGTTTATGTTGACTGCGGGAGCCGAGAGCATTGCTGTCCGGTCGGCAACCGTTGGTGACCAGCACATTTACAACTGTTTGTCTGCAGCCGCGATCGGACTTGCACACGGAATTGGACTTGATGTGATTGCGCGTGGCCTGGAAACAGCCGGCACGATTCCCGGGCGTCTCGAGAAAGTAGACTGCGGACAGTCATTCAACGTCTGGGTCGATTCGTCACGTAGTAACCGGCAACTCGCGACCGCTCTCAAGTCTGTAAAAAATGTGACGACCGGCAAAGTCTGGTGTGTTTGCAGTACTTCGGCGGGACAGACATCGAAACAACGCAGACAGATGGGCGAGATCGTTGAAAGCTCCGCACACCGCGCAGTGATCACCCAGGCCGGGTTGACCAACGGCATTGACTACGAGCCATCGCATCAGGTACTCGACGGCTTCGATCGCGTTGCCGACGCCGAAGTGATCGCCAACCGCTTCCGTGCAATCGAGTGGGCACTGGCGCAGGCAGGTGAAAACGACACCGTGTTGATTACCGGATGTGGCGAACGACCGGTTGCTCGCGTCGGTGACGGTCGCTGGGCGGTTTCCGATCGGGACATTTGCCAGGCGTGGCTATACGATCGAAATGAACCGGGCAATCGTCCTAAGCCGGACTCCGGCATCGATGGATCAGACCCGCAGATCTTCAACATCGACGACTACCGGTGACGACGGTCTTATTCGGACCCGAACACCGGGTTCCGTCTGAAAATCCCGTTGACAGCTTAATGTTGCCGTCAGCGAACTGAATTTCGTTCAACAATCGATTAGAATGAAGCATCTTACTTCAAGATTGTTGCGGCGTACTTCGGCGCGACTGCGATTTCAAACCCTCCCCTCGCTTAGGCTCGACCTTCCCAGGGGGAGGGTGCAGCAAGTATTTCGCCTCCTACCGGGAGCGTCGAGCCTAAGCGAGGACGTCTCCACTCGATTCGAAAAACCAACAACCACCAAGTTCATAGCACACCGAAATGCCTGAAGACAATAAGAAAAAACACTGGATAGGATTTGACCTTGGCGGAACAAAAATGTTGTGCGTTGTATTCGACTCCGAATTCAAACCGCTCGGACGCGCACGAAAAAAGACCAAGGGTAACGAAGGCATGGCGGCCGGGCTAAAGCGGATCAATTCGGTGGTTGCAGAAGCGATTGAAGACGCCGGCATCGATCGGAATTCGGTTGCGGCACTCGGAATCGGCTGTCCGGGGCCGCTCGACTATTCTAGTCGAACGATCCGTGAGGCGCCGAACCTGGGTTGGACGAACGTCCCGGTTGGAAAGTCCATCGAAAAAGAATTCGGTTTTCAAGTGTTGGTTGCCAATGATGTCGATGCCGGCGTGTTTGGCGAATACAAATTCGGAGCTGGCAAAGGCGCGCGGTGCGTTGTCGGCATCTTTCCGGGAACCGGAATTGGCGGTGGATGTGTGTATGACGGCAAAGTTCTGCGAGGCACAAACGGGTCCTGCATGGAAATCGGACACATTCCGATCATGGAAGACGGCCCGCTGGACGGAGCAGGAAACAAAGGGTCGCTTGAATCGCTCGCGTCACGTCTCGCGATGGCAGGTGCTTCGATTCAGGCGGCGTACCGGGGTGGGGCTCCGTGGCTGCTGGAAAACTCCGGCACTGATTTACGCAACATCCGCAGCGCGGCGCTTTCGGGGTCGGTGGAAAACGGTGACGAAGCGGTCAAGGAAATTGTTGACGCGGGGTGCAAGCATCTTGCGCTCGGGGTAGTCACGGCTGTTCATCTGCTCGCTCCGGACAAGATCGTTTTCGGTGGCGGACTGATCGAAGCGATGTCCGGTTTCATGTTGCCGCGAATTCGCAAGTACGCGGCTAAACGTGTGCTTCCGTCGATGAAGAATGTCTACGAAATTTGTGAAGCCAAACTCGGCGACGATGCTGGAGTGATGGGAGCGGCTGCGATCGCGCGACAGGAGTTCAAGTATTAATATCGCGTGTTTGTGGATCGAATCCGGAAAGCGAAGCGAGAACAGCCGCATAGCGCCGACAGCAGTTTAAGTGTAGGTTCAAGTTTGAATTTCTTGAGTTGAGAGGCAGGGAGCGGGACATTGATGCTGGACGATACAAACTATCCGCCGGTCGATATCAACGCGGTCGCACAGCCGTATCAAGTCGCGGTGATCGATGTGGGCACGACTTCGCTGCGGATGGAGGTTGCAGAAATCCATCCCGATGGCAAGATCCGGAAACTTGCGTCCTACTCGCAGGCGGTCAGTCTCGGTAAAGACGCGTTTTCAAAACGCCGGATTGGCAAACGAACCATTGAGGATTGCGTCGACGTCCTGCAAATTTACAAACGTCAACTCACGGAAATGGGCATTCAGTCGGCATTAAGAATTCGTGTCATTGCAACGAGCGCAGTTTCCGAATCCAACAACCGTCTGGCAATGCTCGACCGGATTTACGTCGCGACCGGGTTGGAGGTTGAACTCATTGACGATGCGGAGTTGCACCGCGTCACCTACCTGGGCGTACTCCCATCGATCACGTCGCATGAAAAGCGGTTTTCCGGTCTGTCAGCCGTTTGTGAAGTCGGCGGTGGAGCGACCGAGTTTTTGTTGCTCGACAGGAAAGACGTAGTCGCGTCGCGTTCGCTAAGACATGGTTCGCTACGGCTGAGACAACTGCTCGAATCGATTGATGCTCCGAGAAACAAGACCCGCGAAATGCTGGATGCACAGATCGAATCCGTTTCCAGCGACATCATCCGGATCATTAAGCCGGAAATTGAACTGCAGGAAATTACCTCGTACGTGGCAATGGGCGGCGACGTTAGATTTGCTGCCAAAAAGATAAAGCACAAGCGGATCGACGATCGGCTATTGAAGGTCGATGCCACCGAACTCGAAAAATTCGTTGAAGAAATTGTGGATCTGTCGGACGATCAATTGTCCAATCGCTTTCATATCAGCCTACCCGATGCATCGGCGCTTGCTCCGGCGCTGATGTCGCACCTGACGATCGCGAAGCGGTTGGGTGCGAAAAAGTTCTTTATTGCTGAAGCCAACGTGCGGGACGGATTGATCACCGAGATGGCACAGGGTCGTCAATGGAGCGAGTCGATTCAAAAACAGATTGTCCGGAGCGCTCAGCAACTGGGCCGCAAGTATCATTTTCGTGAGGGGCACGCGCGGCAGGTTGCGAAACTTTCTGTTGAGCTGTTCGATGAACTGGCACTGATCCACCAGCTTCAGCAGCGCTATCGCGGCATCCTCGAAATTGCCGCCACGTTGCACGAAATTGGAACCTGCGTTGCAACGCGTTCGTACCACAAGCACACAATGTATTTGATTCGCAATTCTGAACTGTTCGGCATCGGTGCGCAGGAGCTTGCGCTTGTGGCCCTGGTGGCCCGGTATCATCGCCGCGCAGTGCCGCAGCCATCGCACGAAGGCTACTCACAATTGAGCCGTGCGGATCGCGTCGCGGTTTCAAAGCTGGCAGCGCTGTTGAGAGTCGCCAAATCGCTTGATCAGCCGCGGAAACAGCAGATCAAGAATCTCGAAGCACGAATTGAGGGCGATCGCGTGGTCATCACATGCAACGGGTTGTCAGACGTTTCGATTGAGCGTGTCGAATTGAAAGAAAAAGGCCGGTTCTTCGAGGAGATTTTCGGTAAACGAATCCACTTGATTACGGCTGGCGACAGTTCATTGACGCCGAAAATCGTAAATTAGCAAGTTCAAACCCTCCCCGTCGCAATTGTAGATTCCAAACCCTCCCCGGCGCTTAGGCTCCGGGGAGGGTTTGGAAGCAAATTGAGAGTCATTGGGCTAACGTCACACGGCTAACAACTGCAGACAACAACCGGGCACATTGAGACCAGACATGAAACATCCCAAATATATCAACCGCGAACTCAGCTGGCTGGAGTTCAACTCGCGCGTGCTTGAAGAGGCTGTCAGCAAGTCCAATCCATTGCTAGAGCGCCTGAAATTTCTGGCGATCACGGCGTCCAACCTGGACGAGTTCTTTATGGTGCGCGTCGGAGGCCTGGCCCTTAACGCGGAATCAGATTCAGAGCTGAAGGGCATTGCCGGAATGTCCGCAGACGAGCAATTAAAGCTAATACGCGAGAAGGTTCTGGCTCTCAATGAACAACAGGCGGATTGTTTCAAGTCATTGATGAAATTGCTGAGCGGTGAAGACATCAAACGCGTCCGCGCTGCTGACGAGCTGAGCCCGGACCAGCACAAATTTCTGCGGGACTTTTTCGTTGATGAAATCGTGTCGACTGTTGCGCCGGTTGCTGTTGATCAGACCGGCAATCTGCCGTTACTGACCGGGACGCGGCTGTGTGTTTGCGTCCGGATGGAAGACAATCCGGAAACACAGGTGATGTCCGGATCAGATCGCGAAACGAAACAGAGCGAGGCTGACTTGCACGGGGAAGAAAAGAATGGACTGATTAAAACGTCCGGAAACGAACCGCTCGATCGTTTCATCGTGATTCCTCTCGGCAAGTCGATACAACGAATCATCAACGTCCCCGGCGATCAGGGCTACAGCTTCATTCTGCTGGAAGACTTGATCGCGATGTTTATTGCTGAACTGCTGGCGGGGCAAACGATTCGGGAAATCACACCGTTCCGGCTGACGCGGAACGCTGACATTGCGCTAAACGAGGATGATGCCAGTGATCTGCTGGTCGGCATGCGAGTGATGCTGGCCGAACGAAAAATGACGAGTTGCATTCGACTGGAAATCGCCGACACCGCCAGTCGCCGGATGTTGCGGTATCTGGAAGGAGTGGCAGACGTGTCGGGCAATTCAGTTTATCGCAGCAAAGGCCCGATTGATTACTCGGCGTTTTTCTCCCTCGCCGGTATTCCCGGGTTTTCGAAGTTGAAAGATGAGCCGTGGCCACCTCAGCCTGCTCCTGAATTCAACGACCGCAGCCCGTTCGAAGTGATCACGGAATCTGACCGTGTCATTTATCATCCGTATCAGTCTTACGATCCGGTGCTCGATTTCATTCGCGCCGCTGCCATCGATCCGGCTGTGATCGCGATCAAGCAGACGATGTACCGGACTGCGCGGAATTCGCAGGTGGCCGGGGCGCTGGTGACGGCCGCCGAAAACGGCAAACACGTGACCGCGATCGTAGAGCTGAAAGCCCGCTTCGACGAAGCGAGGAATATTGCCTGGGCGCGGCGTCTGGAAAACGCGGGTGTCGATGTGATCTACGGAGTCCGCGGTTTGAAGACACATGCCAAGATCTGCATTGTTGTTCGCCGGGAACCGAATGGTATCCGCCGTTACCTGCATATCGGAACCGGCAACTACAACGAGGCGACGTCCCGGCTTTACAGCGACGTCAGTCTGTTCACATGCGATGACTCGCTGGCGATTGACGCGGTCCACATGTTCAATGCCGTAGCCGGTTTGTCGGTGCCGCAATCGCTGAACAAGCTGGTCGTTGCACCGATCAATCTGCGTGACACCATCGTTGAGCTGATCCATATCGAAGCGGAAAACGCCCGGTCAGGCGATCCGGCTTCGATAACGGCCAAGCTGAATTCCCTGGTGGATGCCGAGGTGATTGATGCGCTGTACGAAGCCTCGCAAGCCGGCGTTCAAATCCGCCTGAACGTACGCGGCATCTGCTGTTTACGCCCGGGCGTGAAGGGACTCAGTGAGAACATTCGCGTGATCAGCGTCGTTGACCGGATGCTCGAACATGCGCGAATCATGCACTTTCAACACGCTGGCGACAACCTGTTGTTTATCGGCAGCGCAGATTGGATGGGACGCAACCTGGACCGGCGGATCGAGTTGGTGGTTCCTGTTGAAAACGACGCCTGTCGCGCGCGGATTCTTTCGATTCTCGAATGCTATTTCCGCGACAACACGAAGGCGCGACAATTGCGTGAAAACGGTACGTATCGGAATGTTAAACGTTCCAAGGGCGACACACCGTTCCGTGCTCAGGAATTCCTCTACAACGAAGCGTGCGAGATTTTCGCAGCTCAGACTAACCCGCGGACAACCGTGTTCCGCCCCCATCGCGGGGAAACGGCGTAGCGAATTTCACACGGAATCAAGCAAACCGGATCAGGCTTCTTTCACGAATTCGGACTTGAGCGACATTGCACCGATTCCGTCAATCTTGCAGTCGATATCGTGATCGCCATCGACCAGCCGGATGTTTTTGACTTTCGTTCCGACTTTGACCACCAGCGATGAACCCCTGACCTTGAGATCCTTGATTACCGTGACGGTATCTCTCTGCGCATCCGTAGCGCGTGGCCAGGACAACCAGGGAGCAACTAACGAAGCAAACAGCGACGGTGCACCGGGCTGCCCGAACATCGTCGTGATTATGGCGGACGATCTGGGTTACGGTGATGTTTCCTGTTATGGAGCGACCGTAGTTGAAACCCCGAACATTGATCAGCTCGCCGCCGAAGGAATCCGATTCACCAGCGGATACTGCTCAGCTTCGACATGCACGCCAACGAGATATTCAATGTTGACCGGAAACGACAGCCATAATGTCATCGATACGTTACCTGGCAATGACGAGGCTGCGGGGCGCGACCATCCGGTTCAACAAGACAATGGATCAAATGGCAATTTTGGCCTGAGAGTTTTCGCTGACGACGGCGACTGGAAACTACTTCGTCACGATAAAGAACGAGCCTATCACCTAGTCGTGGAAACGCAACTTGGTCGTACAGAAGTTCCGAAATTTCAATTATTCGATTTGGCAAACGATCCCGGAGAAACGCACAACGTGATCGAAGATCATCCTGAAGTCGCAGAAAGATTGAAGAATCAGCTCCAGCAGATCATTGATGACGGTCGAAGTCGATGAATTCGTGCGTCATTGATTTCAAGCGTCATTGATTTCAAGCGTCATTGATTTCAAGCGTCATTGCCTGACGACAAGGAATCGACGACGCTGCATTACGCGACGCGACGTTCGGGTTCCTGCATCGGTTTGTCATTAATATTTACTCGGCGCCTGACCGTGTAGTTTCGCCGGCCTGAACTTGAATAGTAAATCCGCGCGCTGACTTCGCCGATCAAGCCGAGACTGAAAAACTGAACGCTCAGGATGGAGCCGAGGATTCCTGACAGCAACAGCGGGTTGCCCGTCATGTCAGTATGCCCGAACAGTTTCATCGCAACCGTTGCGATCAGCGAAAGCCCGGCGAGACCGCCGACCCACAATCCGAGCTTGCCGAACAGTTTCATTGGACTCGCGAAATGTTTGATCATGAAGTTCACGGTTAGCAGATCCAGCACGACCCGGAACGTGCGTCCGATACCGTACTTGGTTTCTCCGAACTGTCTGGCCCGGTGATTTGTCACGACTTCAACACATCGTGCTCCCCGCTGATGAGCAAGGACCGGGATGAAACGGTGCATTTCACCGTACAGCTCCAGCTCCTTCGCAATCTCCGAACGCATCGCTTTGAGCGTGCACCCGAGATCGTGAATCGGAAATCCGGTCGATCGCGAAATGACCCAGTTGGCAATTCGTGAAGGGATCTTGCGACTGACCAGAGCATCTTCCCGTTCTTTGCGCCAACCATGGACCAGATCGTAGCCCTCATCCAGCCTGTCCAGCATCATCGGGATATCGGCCGGATCGTTTTGTAGATCGCCGTCAATTGTGACAATGTACTCACCCGTTGCGTGATCGATTCCGGCCTGCATGGCAGCGGTTTGTCCGTAGTTGCGACGGAACATCACCAGTTTGAGATGCACGTCATCGCTCGCGGCTGCCTGCAAAGCTTCAACCGTTCCGTCCCGTGAACCGTCGTCAACGACGATCAATTCGTAGCGACGTCCGGTTCGCTCGCAATAGTCCTGCATCACGTCGGAAATTTCGCGATGCATCAACTCAACATTGTCAACTTCGTTGTAGGTCGGCACAACAACGGAAACGACGATCGGATTGAGTTTAATAGTCCTGAGCATGGTGGTCCAGTGAGCTGGAAGTCGGCTGTTGAACCCCGTTTTTACTCGAAAACTGAAGGAAAGATCAATGTCAACTCAAGCTGATTCAAGCGGTCTGGGAGATTGCCCAATGGACTCACTTTACATTTTTTTGGCCACGGTAGTGGCGGCAGCGATTAGCCCACGGCGTGAGCTGTGGGCCAATCGCTGTCACCCCGTTCGGGGCTAAGGCAGCTGCCACACGGCAATCGTCCAAACGGCTAATTTTCTGAACGGAAAATCAGGTGGAACAACGCACTACGCCGCGCGCCGTCCCTTGTCATCTTCCGAAATCTGCAATAATTCGCGGCGTAGGATTCGGATCACAGCGCGGTCTGTCCAGTAGCTTTTGTGGCCACGTGGACCGACAACAAAATTCCGGTATTCGCAACGCGGCTGGAAAGTGAGCGACGGGTATTCCGTTTCGTCTGCCTCGATTCGACAAAGCGTGTCTGGAAAGTCCAGTTCTTTGCCAACGAAATCATCGACGCGAAAGATGTTGATCCAGCGATCGGTTTGTTTTCGCAATGCCGACCAGAACGGTTTGTCCAGCTGGGAATAGATGTGGCCAAAGTAGTGCTGGTACAGGTGTTTCAGCGGCGAACCCATCGTCACCAATGTTGTTGAGCTGAACCGGTTGCATAACCATGCCATCTCAGGATCGTTCAACGCTTCAATCGCGAACATGGTCCCCTGAGAGTGGGCCACGATCACCAGTTCCGGGCGGTGACTGCTGCTGTCGTCACGATAGTGAGCCAGAATTCGCTTCAGCCGCCCGATGATCTTGTCTCGATGAGAAAAGAACAACGAACCTGATTCAAACGTCGTATCTTTAATATCGAATTCGTCATCATCATCCAGCGCATCCTGGAGGCTGGTGGCACGAAAATAGAAGTGGTTGACAACGTCAAGGAGAATGTCCAGTACCGGTCGCAGTCGTGGCAATATGAAAAACATCAGTACGCCCAGTGGTACCAGCATCATCATCGCAAAAAGGTTGGCGTTAATTAACAAGCTGACGAATGGTGTTCTAGGATCGCACTCGCCACAATAATTCTTGAATTGGAGGTAAATGACCAGGCATACGCCGAGCATCGTGCAGATTGCAATCACCAGTTGCAACAAAGGGTGAACGATCAGTCTCGGCCCGCAGGAATCGATGCCATCAAGGTCGGGAGCGAGTCTTCCTCGCCAGCGAAAATATCGAATTGCACTGACGAAACCTGCTGTCGTAATAATCAGCAGCAAAATGAACTGGACGCCGAGCAAGGGAATCGCCTCATCGAATACTCTGGCAAATTCCGGTACGTCGCCAATCGAATTAATTCTTGATTTTGCAAATACCCACAGGAAAGGCAACGTCTGGCCCCAGATTCCAACGGCCAGCGCGGGCAGAAGAAATGCGACACTCAACGCCGGTCGATACAGTTTTGGATTTAGAAAACTCAACAGCCAGCAGCCTGCGAGACCAGTCACCACGACCGTCTCGATAAACCATAGCAGCCCGAGCAACACGACTAAAATCCGGCAATACCAGACCAACCCGGGATATTCAGCATTGATTTGGTTCATTTCAGGAATCGCTGCATTGAGAATCATCATCTTGACAACGAGAAGCCCGGAAATAAACACGGTGGTGACGTTAACCCAGAACCAGAACCGTTCGACGACCCGACTGCGTGTAATGCGTTTTCCAATTGCCGCCGTCATCAGTGCAACACCACAGATGATCGACAACACAATTGCCGTCCACAAAGGCCCTTTGTACGATTCCTTCCACAATAATTGAGTGCCCAAAACTCCGCCTGAAATCAACGCAAGGAAGTAGGTGATTGCCAGCACGGGCCCATGCAAGATACGTGAGCTAATCAGGCCCAACCGTTGCAGCCATTCTGACGAGAGTGAATTCTGATCGCCTGCAACATAGGCAACGTAACGGAGCCCGAACAGGATTTGGAACATGCCGTAAATCGCTCCGAAAATCCCCTTGCTGACTCGTGAGCAATCACCCCAGAATACCTCGGCGAATTCAAGCTTCTGCCCGTTGTAGTTCATCCGGCGGACATGCGATTGAAACGTTGCTATGTGGTCCGCGTTGTCTGGTTTTTCGTTCAGCCAGACGGCTTCGCCATGATCCTTAAGCGGCGCATCTTCTCCCGCCAGCGATCGCGCAAATATCGTCAGCGTATCACCCGGATCCGGGTCACCGACACCGTGAACGACGAGCACAAGCTTGTCGAACTCCTGATCTGCGCAGCTATGAGCGGACAAAAACTTCCTGTCGGAAATATCTGTTGTTTTTTTGTCAGCGGGTCGAAACGGACCCAGTGCATCGCTGCGGACTGTAGGGGAATCCTGTTTTGCTTTCACTACCGGTTTTGCAATAATGCCAGCATATTGCTTTGCGAAACCAAATTTACGAGCCAGCCTTGTCAGATCCGTCCATTGATTCGTATGAAGCCCACCGGAAAAAACCATGCTCAAGCGGTTCGGGTTGGAGACCATGGCAGTTTTCACTCTGGCATTTGCTCTTACTTGCCGGGCTGGCCGCTGTAGTAATGTGGTGGTGGATCAAATTGCCGATCGATCCGGAGTTAGCGGCACGGGTTCCCGTCGTGTTGAGGATCGAAAATATTGGAACCGGCGGGGGGAGCAAATATTTGTGGACGGATGTCAGAGTCTTGAAGATCTACAAAAACGAACCGGATGTTCAATTCGATGAAGTGCTATCGATTGGACGCTATAGTTTCGGTGCGGGAATTCCGGGGGGAGTTTGTACGGTTTATCTGGTCCCGTACGGTGATCCCAATCTTCGACTTTGGAAACTGCATGAAGTTGATGGCGTAACGGGCGTATCACACAGTTTGCTGCAAAGCAATGATGACTACAAAGACGTGCTCGGGTTTCACTGGCACAGCGAAGCCAGCATGGAATCCGCCGAATCCAATCCGAGCGGAGAACCGACGATCGTTTTCCTCACGATTGCTGAAACTGAAACGCCGCTCGGTCAAAACGGTCTACACCCGCAGTTGCTCGCCCTAATCGATTATCAGCGGCATGTTAACGCGCGGCCAAGGTTCGACGGGCACGACGTTCGCCGATCGACGCTAAACCACTTGGCTTTCGAGATCCCACCGGAAAGCTACGATGCGCACAAGCAACGACTTGAGCAACTTGAGCTCGAGCCGACCGAATCATTTTTCCCCGCCATGCAGGCGCGAGCGTTGTTTTTTGAAGACCCGGAGCGTAACACGCTGGAGTTGATCTGCCATGCGTCTTAGTCTTTTTGATGCCAACGATCGAATCGCTCCTATGCGTCTTCCAGCATCGCCTCGATCAGCGATTCGAATTTTGATTTTAATTCGTCATAGGCCGGACCGGTTGCTGGACCCGTGAATCCGGTATGAACGGCACGGACTTCACCTTTGCCATCGATAAAGATTGTGGTCGGATAAGAACGAATTCGATCCAGCACAGGAAACGACTCGCTTGCCTTGACCTTGTCAGCCAGGCCTGCGATCAGGACCGGGTAGTCTGTTTTGTGCCGCTCCAGATATCGCCGAACTTGAAGTGAATCCCGTTCGTGATCGCCGGTCAACTCAAATGCCAGGCCAGGAATCGATAGGCCGCGATCGCCGTATTCTTCCTGGAGTTCCGCCATGTACGCAGCGGCATCGTGACAATTCGGACACCAACTGCCAAACACGTAGATGATCCGTGCTTTGCCGGCGAAGGCGGGATCGTTGAGCGGTGTCGGGTTTCCGTCGAGATCGGGAAAGCTCAATTCGCTCAACCCGCTCGCGTCTGCAACAACCGTTTGAGTGAACGCATCCGGAAGCTCTGCTGCGTCATTCCGGACAGCAGACCAGGTCTCGTGCCAGGTATTTGACGACCGGTAATCGCCCGTCATGACGTCGTCTCCATCCATTGCTGCTTCAAAACGAAACGCATGGGCGCCGTCGAAGCAGCACAAAACAAGTTTGTGATCGGAAACTGCGCCATCAAGAAACCGGTAATCGCCCGTCGTGGTCATGAACGTCCCGGCAACTCGACCGTCTTCGAGCGCGGAAAAAATTCCGACCGACGGATCGTCGCTGCTTTCGAAATCCATGTTCCAGCGACCAACAAACGACTCATGCGCCCGCTCTGGTTCGGCGGGTTGAGTTCGTACCGCCGCAAACGGCATTTCGACCACTTCATCCGGACCACGTCGCTTTCTCCAGATTCCCGTAAGCGAGTCAATTTCTGTATCAAAATTGAAAGCGATCCGGGAATCGTAATGTGTGAAATGGATTGAGCCAGCATCGTCTTCAAACATGACTTCGGGAATTTCGATTCGCTCGGCACCATTTAGCACAAACCCGGACCAGTTTCCGTTTTCATGGATTAGTTCCAGGCCAAATTCTATTAATCGCGGTTCGCCGGTTTCCTCGTCCGACTCGATCGTCAATCCGGCGGTCCAGATTCCAGCCGGCAAATTCAGTTCCCGTTGAACGTCAACGCAACAATTTTCGGCTCTTGTCAGGCGCCAAACGACTATGATGGACTCCATTTCATAAATGCAAGCGTCAAAAGTCGATCGCTGATTTGGACAACGTCGCGGGTTGTCAATTCGAGCACCGTGTGAAACAATTTGCGTCCCGATCCTTTGTCGGGCAAATAAAATCAAAATCTCGCAGGGAAATCATGACCAAAGCAACGATCGACTCCGCCGTATCCGACCTGGATTTTACGAGTTCGAAATATCAGATCAAACTTGAAACCACCAACGGCGACATTCTTCTGGATTTGTTTCCGGAAGTCGCCCCGGGCCACTGTAAAAACATCATCGGTCTGGCGCGAACCGGCTTTTATGACAACTTGATTTTTCACCGTGTCATTTCCGGTTTCATGGTTCAAGGAGGCTGTCCGCAGGGAACGGGAACCGGCGGGCCGGGCTACAATATCGACGCCGAATTCAGCACGACGGCACACGAAGACGGTACGCTTTCGATGGCCAGAGCGACGGATCCTGATTCAGCCGGATCTCAGTTCTTTATCTGTCTCGGGCCACAGAGCTTTCTGGATGGACAGTACACCGCCTTCGGAAAAACCGCAGACGATGCCAGTTTGCGAGTTGTTCATGAGATCGGCATGGTCGAGACGAATTCGGGCGACAAGCCTCTTTCCGAGGTCAGGATCAACAAAGTGACTGTCATTGAAAACTGAGTCGCCGTTTTGACCGCGTTCAACATTGACGGGAAACAATATGGCCGGCATCCGGATTCTTGTTAGCGGCGATTATTGGCACAACGATTTTCGCCGTTTGCTTTCAGAGTCGGATGCGGTTATCACGCTCGTACCGCTCGCGAACCTTCCCTCATTTGACTTTGAAGGTTCGCGATTTGATCTAATTGTGTTCGCGCAAACCCGCCGTGATCAAATCGAAGGTGAAGCTGTCGACCAACTGCGCCGAAAACTGTCCGGTGTTCCGATCGTAAATTTGCTCGGCAGCTGGTGCGAAGGCGAAACTCGTTCCGGAGATCCGCTGACCGGTGTCTTGAGAGTCTACTGGCACCAGTGGACCGGACGTTACGCGAATTTCCTTTCTCAGCTTCACGTGGATGGTGTGACCGATTGGAATCTTCCGCTTACTGCAAACATCGCGGATCGAATCGAAAGCGGGGTGCTTTCTGTTCGTCGAAACGGATGTGAACCTGGAGGCCACGTCGTCGGAATCAGCGCGGTGAACCGGGGCGATTTTGACATGCTTCGCGATGCGGTCGTTGCTCTGGGATGGACTGCTCTGTGGCTGGAGCGCGTGATCGAAACAGGGGGAACGCCGGATTCAAGGATGCCGGACGTCAATATGGTCGCTGGCCAATCACTGAGCGTGGATTTGAAAGAGCGGATCGACAGCCTGGAAACGAAATTTCCGCAGACCCCGAAAATTCTGGTGCTGAATTTTCCCCGTACCCACGAAGAAGAAGAGGCACGCGACATGGGCGTCTGCGCCATTGTGTCCAAGCCCTACGAGCTTCAAGATTTGCAAGCCGCTATCGACCTTGGCCTTAGGAAAACCAGTTTGCCGGGTTAGTGCAATGCCATCACGGCGGCACTCGGCTGCAAGCACAACCGGGGTGGATAACACAGTATGTAGCCGGCATTATCCCCAATTACGTCGCGGAACATGTTGCAAAAACGAGCGCACCGACGCCTTCGGTATCGCTTCCAGCCATGACAGTTGGGACTACGGTCTAGGCGGCGGACTTACGCTGCTCTTTGTTCCTGTTTGCCATCCGCTCGACGTCCAGTCGAGTCAGCATATCGAACTCGCCTTCAACTGAATCCGGCGACTGCAGCAGCACCGTCGATCCGGCATGTAACATTCTGGGCACGTAGAACCAGCAGGAGTCAATCGACGCCGGATCGTAGTTCCCTGATATCACGATCAAATCTGTCCGTACGTGTGCATTGGCTATCGACGGAACAGCAGTGGCAAGTTCGCCCGGTACGAGTCTCACTTTCGCTCCAAGCGCGTTCAGGTCCTTGTACGCTGTCCGCAGCGCGAGCGCGTTTCCGTCGTTGCGCCCCTCAAACATGTCGACGCCTGTGTAGCGAACGTCCGCTGAGCCAGAGTAGGTTTGTGCGAGCCGAATCAGGTTGGAGGCCCGCGCCCCGTCACCAAGTCCGATCTCGACAATCGAGCTGACTCGTTGTTTGCAGACAGTTTTGTAGACCTTGCGGTCGCACGCCGGCTTGCCGAAAAGAGTCAGCTGAAAATACTTGAGCTTCGAAATCGGCTTCATCATTGTATCCCTTGTTCTTTTGCCGCCGTGAACCCTTTGTGTTGCATCCCACGTACTTTGGGACTGCATCTACATCCGGTACTTTCCCTATCGACCGGATAATCGTCATTGCTTAGCCGTCCAGCCCACCGGATGCACCGTTTGCGGGACCGGAGCAGTCGACCTGCGCATCACTTTCGGCGCAACCGCTACAGTCCGCCACGTGCATTGATTCAAACATAGAGTGACCGGTTGGAGGCCCGCCAATATCAGCCAAATGAATCAAAAAGCAAACTGTCGCAATTTGGAAACGTATAGTTCGGCGTACCGGTCCGGACAATGGATGTCGTCCCGAAATTCCCCTGAATGAACGTCGAACGATCGCAAACAGTTGTCTGTTGCGAATGGGTGGCAAGTACCGGAAAAACGCTCTCCGCGCCAACGGATCCTGGCGCATTGGCATAAACCAGGATGGTCATTTCGCACGACTCGATGCGCGCCGTGTGAATTCTGATGCCTTCTGCGCAGTTGAGATGCTAAAAGAGAGAGACCATAGATCCGATGTCAAATCAGAAATCCAGCGGAACACGAATCGCCAATGAACGGATGCGGCGTTTCGAAGAGTTCGAGCAGCGACTTGTTATGTCGGCTGCTCCTCTTTCCGATCTCGGTCTCGCGGTCGCAGCTTTGAATATTGACAATGCGGGAGTCGATGTCGCTGCACAATTTGAACTGGCAACGCAACTGAACGATATCCACAGCGAAACCGGTGTCGAGGCCATTCATCAGGACTATGGATTTGACGGAACGGGACAGACCGTTGCGGTTATCGATTCGGGCATTGCCTGGGACCATTTCGCACTGGGTGGAGCATACGGCGAGAATGCGCGGGTCGTTGGCGGCTGGGATTTCGCAGAAAATGATGCAAACCCCTACGACGACGGGCCAGCTGGATTCCACGGGTCGCACGTGGCCGGCATTGTCGGCAGCGGAGATGCGGCCAACCTTGGTGTTGCGCCCGGAGTTGATCTGGTCGGACTGCGCGTTTTCGATGACGGCGGTGCCGGCAACCTGGACTGGGTCGAGCAGGCGCTCCAGTGGGTTCACGAACATCGCGACGACTTTGAAAACCCGATCACAACCGTGAACCTGTCGATTGGATCCGATTGGAATGCTCACAACGCGCCTGAATGGGCGACCCTGGAAGACGAGTTCGCATTGTTAGAAGCTGATGGGCTGTTCATCAGTGTCGCAGCCGGCAACGCATTTCAAAGTTACAACGCGGCAGGATTGAGCTACCCCGCAGTGAGCGAACACGTTGTTCCCGTCGCCAGCCACGGTGCCGATGGCGACCTGAGTGACTTCAGCCAGCGGGTCGACGGAATTCTGGCCGCTCCCGGCGAAAGCATCCGCAGCAGCGTGCCGGATCATCTGCTCGGCGGAACTCAAAACAGCGCCTACCTGGGCGCATCCGGCACAAGCATGGCGGCACCCTATGTCTCCGGTGCCAGCACGCTGCTCCGACAGGCAAACGAATTTATGGGACGTACTGGCATCGATCAGGATCTGTTGCTCCAACAATTCCGCGAGACAGCCGATTACGTTTTCGATTCGGTCACCGGTGGATATTTTTACCGCATGAATCTTGAAGCGGCGATTCAATCCGTCGTAACCGATCAGCATGGCGACAACTGGTCCAGCGCAGAAAACGTCGGACAACTCGGAAACGGAACGCAAATTTCCGGCACGATCGGATCGTTAAACGACATCGATGTGATTGAGTTCACAGCTGCACAAACAGGGCAAGTGACACTGGAGTTTGACACGACAGACGATCTAATCGCGTTGGTCGACGTTCAGAACATGAACGCCCAGCTCAACTCGAACCGTGTAGTCTTTGATGTCGTAGCCGGGCAGAGCTACAAATTCTCGATCGCGACGAGCACCGGAATCGGTCACTACGACATCGCTGTCAACTACTCAGCTGCGTCGTTTGAATCTGAAAACTGGGGCAACGTTGAAGCACAAAGTTTCAACGGCCAACAGGTCAATGGCCAGCAGTGGTACCGCATGTCGGCCGCCAACGAGGGCATTCTCTCAATTGATGCGGCGATGCAAAACTCCGGATCCATGCAATTGCGAGTGTACGATGCGAACATGAACGAGATTGCCGCCCGTGCTGGAGCCGGCGGCAGATGTCGCGTTGATGTGGACGCTGAAGCCGGCGAGACGTTTCTTGTCAAAATCGTCGCAAACGGCATCGCGGATTTCAATGTTAACAATCTGGTTTCGTTGACCGACGGACAACTGATCATCAAAGGAACGTCAGGAAACGACAGCATCGACATCTCTGCTGGCAGCATTCTGCTCGTTGACGTGAACGGAATGGAGTATCAATTCGAGGCAGCCGAAATCGACTCTATCGACGTTTCCGGTAACGGTGGATACGATTTGATTCGAGCTGAACTGAGTGCAGATGAGGACAATGTCACAATTCGTACCGGTCGTTTGAATTCTTCAGGATCTACTATGGATATCACGGCAGATGGATTCGAAGAGATATTTGTCGATGCGGGCGGTGGAAACGATCGACTAACCATGCATGGTAGTGGCGGCAACGACACGTTCGAGAATAACGGCGCTCACGTCGAATTCGCTGGCTCCGGTTACCTCAACGCCGCCGACGGATTCGAAAGAGTTGTAGTGGTTGCCGGCACAGGCACCGACAACGCGCGGCTGAACGGAAACGACGGCGACGATTTGTTCGCCTTCCGCGACGAGCTGGGACGATTGAGAAATTCGGACCTGACAATTGTGGTCAGTCAGTTTGAGAACATTCTGGCAAACGGCAACGGTGGCGATGATCTTTCGAATCTGTTTGATACCAGTGCGGATGATCAGTTCACAATGCGAACCTCTTATTCGAAACTCGTGACGCCGGACTACGCAGTTCGTGCTACCGGGTTTGAACGAGTCAATGCGTTCAGCGAATCCGGAAACGACTCGATCGCGATGTACGACTCGATGGGAGATGATACGTTCATCGGGAAGCCGGACTCAGCGGTGATGTTTGACGGCAACTACATGAATCTTGCGACCGGGTTCACCAGCGTGACTGTCAACGCCAGCGGAGGCGATGATCTGGCCAGGTTGCGTGGCAGCAACGGCAGCGACACATTGCACGCCGATTCAACGAGTGTCCGAATGACGTATGCGAGTTCAACGGTCGTCGTCAACCGGTTTGAACGAGTTCTCGCTGACGGTCTCGGCGGACATGATTCAGCGATTCTGAAAGGAACGTCAGGGGCGGACGTCGTTTATGCTGATGTTGCCAGTACGTCAGTTGTTTCGGCAGTCTCCTCTGGCCAGCAGATAAACCATGCAGCAGGATTTGAAAGTGTGTTCGTTGATCTTTTCGGTGGCCATGACATTGCGAACTTGCAGGGAAGCTCCGGTAACGAAAGCCTGTACTCCGATCAGCAACAAGTTGAATTCGAATCGACGCTTCAGGAGCTGCGCCTGCAGGGGATGGACGACACGCTGTTCGATGGCGAAGGTGGTGCAGACGAAGTCATTTTCAGCGACTTCGAAACACTCGACCTCTTGAGTGCTGTCGGCGACCGTGCAACGGCCGTCATGAACAGCCACCGTGTCGCAGCCGAAGACTTCGCGTTGCTCGAAGCAACCGCTGGCAACGGCGAACTCGCATTGCACGACATTGATGTGGTTGACTATCTGTTCAACCTGAACGGAAACTGGCAGGGTGTTGATTAAGCGAGCTAGCCATGGTGCCGGCACGTCTGTAGTCCAGCGTCCTTCAGCGCACAAGATTGGTTGCACGTTGCGAGCCGAGGACCCCTAGTGGCGGCTGTCGTTCGCGTCTTCAGTTCTTTCCAGCAACAAAGTCAATCGCTAAGAAGATTGTGGCAAAATTGATTTCGAAGGGGAACAGAATGTTGGTGGGGAACAAAAACAATTATCGCGGACTGTAATCTTTATCAAACACTCGGGCACGTTTCTTCTAACGAAGTGGGACAATTCTTTCGGGAACATATTCGTGGCTGCGGCCGCGAAATGATCAGCGAAGTCATGGCAGCGGAAGTCGGTGAACTTTGCAGGCCGAAACACCATCCGATCGAGAGCGATCATTTTCGAGCGGGCTCATGCTCCGGCCGTGTTCTCTTTGAGGGCGAACGAGAAGATGTGGTTCGCCCGCGTGTGCGAAAACGAAACGCCGATGGCAGCAGCGAGGAATTTGTACTCGACACCTGCCAGGCGGCCAGCGATCCGACGCAGCTTCAAGACTCAATCGTCACGGCTCTGATGCACGGCGTGAGCACTCGCGACGTGAAAAAAGTAAAGCCGAACTCGCCGGGTGTTGGTGTCCTGGTTCAGCGGTAAATGGAATTTCAATCTGAGCCAGTGAAGTAAAAAATGTCTCCTGCTGACGAAGATTTCCGCATCCTGCGGAGAAGGTTTTTCGCATTGGGGCTAAAATTGGAAGTGAAGTGAGCGACACCGAAGCATCGCTCGACTTCCGTTTTCAGCGATTGTTGGGCGCTCGGGTTGCTCCTCAGCAGAGCCCTGTCCTCCAAACAACTTTCTTTAACGTATCGCTAACCCGCCAGGGTTGCAACTTCGCTGCGACGAGCAGCCAGTCGCTTCGCGCGACGATTCACTCCGGCCTCTTCAAGCTTTCGATCGCGAGCATCTACGATCTTTCCGGCTCCCACAACGATCTACCGGGTCCGCGCGCCCGCTGGAAAGCTATTCTGGTGGGTGTGTCTTTCAATGTAGCAGCCAATTTGAAGATGCCGCAGCATGAGCGGCTAAAGAAAAAAAGCAGCTACTTTGAACGTGATTCCAAGACACTACCCTGCCTAAGCAAACGACTGCTCGCCCTGCCAACAAACCGTAGCTAGCGCCGTGCGGCTGATATCAAAACGGCAAGCGCAACGAATCGCATAGAAACCGCATATAGGGTCGCGTCGTTTTCAGCAGCGATACAAAATTGCTCAGCATCCTACTACCGGTAACTTCAGATCGCTTAAGGCTTGCAAGTACAATGTGGTCTTTCAGCTTCAGGTCGACGATCAGCGGATGGTCGGCGTCGAATCCTCTTGGCGGACGCTTCAGCGTATCGCCACGTGGCTCAAACTTCGAAAGCATCGTTTTGTTTCTGGCGGCCTTTTTCCATGCCGCAGGATCATTGTCAATCGCGTCCCGAATCTGCGTCAACGCAGTATTGTCTGGGTGCCAGATTCCCGCGCCGACAAAAATTTCTTTCGAGTCAACGTGAAAGTAAAAGCCCGGAGCGTGTACATCCTTTCCCTGTTCGTGACGGAAGTGAATACCGAGATTGTTTTTGTACGGGCTCTTGTCTTTCGAGAATCGGACATCCCGATAGATTCGCATCAACGATCCGCCGACTTTCTTCGGAACCGTCTTGAAGTGTGGCGAAATTTTCTTCAGCGGCGCCTCCAGCGCGGAAATGAACTCCAGCGCGGGCGTCCTTAGGTGTTCCTCGTAGCGATGCTTGTTTTTCTCAAACCAATCCCGGTCATTGTTTTTCGCGAGTTGATCGAGAAACTTGAATAACTCGGGCGTAAAAAAAGACATGGCAAGCTGTGTGGAAAATTGAGGTGCAGGATCGACGAGGCCAAGAGAAAACGGATTCAACCTACTCGCTAAGCGATGGCATCCCCGGTGATGCCAGAATGGTCTGGTATTGCAACAGTGCTTCGATGAGTGCTTTGGGCGTCATCGCCCTTCGCCCGTGAACTTGAAACACGGTTCCCGTTGCCCGTAATGAAGCGGATTGTTCCCCGGCCTGTATCTCGCACCATTCCAGGCCTTTGTCGTATTCGACAGTGACCGAACCGTCGTTGAGGTCTTCGATCGAATCGATCATCTGTTCGATGTCCAGCTCGTTCCCGAACTGAACTTCAAGAACCCAGTCGCCCGAATCGAAGCATGAATCGAATTCAGAGCCGACGATTTGTTCGATGTCTCGGATCTGGTTGATTTCGTTTTTCCAGATGACGGTGTCCGGTCTTCCTTCGTCCAGTTCCACGTTCATTTCAATGTTGAAAAACGGTGTCTCGATCACACCATTCCGGTCATCCGGACCGTGGACGTCGATTTGTCTTCGCTTGAGTCCGTAGGCGGAGCGGAGTGACTTGAAAACACGGTCGAGTTTTTCATCAAGCTCAACATGCGTGAGCTTTTCGACCATCTCCAACGCGCCGCTGGTTATGCTGTCAGGTACATAGTGCCGCTTTTTGTCGAACGTCGCCAACTTTCTGACCAGTTGAGTTAGCTCGGTAAAGATTCGCGCGTCGGGTAACGGTTGTGGCTGATCCATCATCTTGATTCCATATTCATTTTTCCGGCAGGTTATGCGGAGTTGCTCGCCCGGCGGTGCAACACTAATGTAGTGCCGTACTGTTTTCCCGGGTTAGGACCTGGATCCGTCCTCGTCCTACATGTCGTATTTTCACACACGCTAAACTTACCGACAACCCGGCAGATTGTACTTCACTGGTTGAAATGGTTGGCACCGGGTTTGATCGCCGGGAAAATTGCTATGGATGACGACGACCGAATTGCCTGGCTGCTACGCATCTGGTCGGCTGCGATGATGGCGCTGATTCTGGTGACGCGATTTCCTCGAACGCATTGGGTCGATCGTTTGAGTTCCAACACCGGTGGAGTACTGTGGGCGTTAAGAATTCTTACAGTGAGCGATCGTGCTTTGAGCGAAGTAGTTTTCCCGGCAAATTACAAATTGCGGTGAGCAAGCAGAGATGAAAGTCCTTATCGCAACGCCGTCCGCCAAGGGCTCAACACGCGGAAACCGGACGACGGCCGATCGTTACGCTGAAATATTCAAGGCGCTTGGGCATCGTGTTTCAATTGTCGATTCGTCTGCAGGAAAACGGTTTTCGCGCATCGCAAAACAGGACCTGCTGGTTGCACTGCATGCCGGGCGTTCAGCCAGTATGGTGGCCCGTTTCCAGAAGGAGTTGCCTGATCGTCCGGTCGTCGTGGTAGTCACGGGAACGGACGTAAACCGCGATCTTTTGCGAAGTTCAAATTCGCGTGAACGCAAGCGCGTCGTCCGATCGCTGCAATCGGCGTCACGTATTGTGGTATTGCAACCCGGCGCGCTGGGGAGATTGAGCCGAACGCAGCAAATGAAAAGTGTGGTCATCCGGCAATCAGCGATTCCGGTTTCGCCGGCACCTAGTCACAAAAGCCGGGGTGACGCGTTTGAGATTGTTGTCTCCGGTCACTTGCGGCCGGTCAAAGATCCGTTCCGCGCTGCGATGGCTGCACGGATGTTGCCCGCCGAATCGAAAATCGTTGTGACTCATATCGGCGAGTCCCTTCAGCACGGGATGAAAACCCGAGCGAAAAAGCTGGATGCTGCGATTGAGCGTTATTCGTATCTTGGCGGTTTCACTCATTCGCAGACGATGCAGATAATCGCGCACAGCCGGATCTTAGTTTCGTCGTCACGTAATGAAGGAGGTCCGGCAGTCGTTGGCGAAGCAATCGTGAATGGTGTGCCGATCATCGCAAGCAAGATTAACTCGCACGTTGGTCTGCTGGGAGCGACGTATCCGGGTTTTTATCCGTACGGCGATACAAAACAGCTTGGTCGTTTGATGCTGGCCGCCGAAACGAATCGCAAGTTTTACCGGCAGCTGAAATCAGCCTGCCGGAAATTGAAGCAGCAGTTTTCTCCTGCACTTGAAAGCCGTAACTGGAAACAGCTGCTTGGTGACTTGTGAACCGAGGGCTTGGTCTTTGTCTATGCGTCCCTTGCTCACGCTGCGGGTTTCCTTTCTTTTTCGTCCCGGTCTAACCCTTCGTCCTTGCTCACGCTGCGGGTTTCCTTTCTTTTTCGTCCCGGTCTAACCCTTCGTCCTTGCTCACGCTGCGGGTTTCCTTTCTTTTTCGTCCCGGTCTAACCCTCCGTCCTTGCTCACGCTGCGGGTTTCCTTTCCTGCGCGGGCATGCGTTCCTTGCTGCGGGTGCCATCATGTTGATTCGTAGCGAAAATTCTTTACCGTACCCGACTCAGTTGTTAACCTGTCACACATGCCCGAACTTCCCGATGTCGAACTCTATGTCAACTCACTCTCAGAGTTGCTTGTCGGGAAAACAATAAACCGCGCCATTCTGAAGAGCCCGTTCTTGCCGAACGAAATGCCGCGGGTTGCAGGTATCATCACGGCCGTACGTCAGACGCCGTTGTCGCATGTTGATCTTCGCGCGATTCAAGACAGGATCGCTGAAGCACATCCCGCTGAACGTTGATTCCGGCATGCACGTGATTGATTTGAGTTTGACATTGCACAGGTCCCTTCCGACAGAAGGGACGTACTGATTAAAGCCCTCGCCAATGTCTCGCGAAATTGATCTTTGGCTTCAGCATTCCGAGATAAGGCTGCATCAGCGCGATTAAACGTTCGCTGCCGTCGTGAAGATCTTGCACGGCGATGATCGGTTCCCGCTCGGCAACGCCTGCGGGCAATTTCAGGAATTGTCCGTCGATCAATCCATCGATGTCTGTTTCAGTCACTGGAACTTTGACAGCGTTGTCGAAACTCAGCAGCGGATTGAGGATCGCAATATCATTGCGAACGAAACCGGGTGACATGTCTGCGCTGATAGTCATCGCTGATTTCACGTTGAACGGTCCGATCGCAGTCCGTTGCAGCGAGGTCATGACTGCGCCGGAGCCGAGAGCCAGACCGAGGTCACGGCCGATGGAACGGATGTAGGTGCCTGTCCCGCATTCAATCTCCAACTCGAAATCGGGAAAGTTGAAACGGGTCAGCCGGATTGCCTGTACGATTACGGGCCGTGATTTGAGATCAACTTGTTTGCCTTTCCTCGCGAGCTTGTAGGCCCGTTTACCGTCCACCCTAAGTGCAGAAAAGGCAGGAGGCTGCTGCTCGATCTCACCGGTGAATTCAGCCAGAACCGGCTCAATCTGCTCACGTGTGATGATCGGCGCATTGACGACCGGTACGACTTCGCCTTCGGTGTCTTCCGTTGAACTGGTCACGCCCAGGTGGAAGGTGCCGAGATAGGTTTTCGAAAATGTATGCAGGTGATCGACCAGCCGCGTCGCCGGGCCAATCGCGACCAGCAGTACGCCGGTTGCCAGCGGATCAAGCGTTCCAGCATGTCCGGCTCGTCGTTCCCGAAGCGTCCCGATAACACGGTTGACAACGTCGCGCGAAGTGATGCCGGCCGGTTTGTTGATGTTTAAAAAACCAAACACGTTCTATTTTTCGCTTTTGATCTTCTCGATTTCAGCTTTGATTTCAGCGATCTGCTTTTCAATATTCTCGATTTCATCCGGCTCGTCGGTTTGCTCTTTGGCCGCAATCAGAATCGATTGATATTTATCCTGTTTCTTTCGCAACACTTCGAGCCGTTTTTTTGCTTTCTTGTCCATCGTGGTATCCGGTAGGGCGTTTGGGTTCGATGCATTATTTCGAGCGGGGCTCCCGGCGTCAAACCGGCATGGCAGGAAGTACCGGGCGGGAAGTGAAGCAGACGGTGTTCGGCCTGCGCCCGCCCTCAGTCAGAGTCGGTGCCGCAATAGAAAACGGGCTGCGTGACGATCGTCGTCGCGCAGCCTGTTGTTATTCTCAAATCAAACCAGCCATTTTTCAGACTGATATTCTGACTACTGACTTGAATCCGAAGTCGAACCGCTTGAGTCTCCGACAGCAATGACGGGTGCCGGACTGTTTGCTACTGCGGCAGCGTTAATGACTTCGATTTGAGCAGCATCCGACTCATATGGATACGTGTTTGTAAACGCAATGCTCGGGGCCGGAACGTGACCGTACCATTTCCGGACAGTGTCGCGAACGCTTCCGATTCGTGTGTCTGACGTCAGCTGGTTGCCGGTTTGCTGAATGAAAATGTTCCGGCGTGAAGCAGGCATGTTCTGCATGATCGCTGCGACTGAAGATTCCCCGTAGGGATTCAGCTCCTGAGTTTCCTGATCAAAGTGAGAGGCGCTCAAAGTGCATTGTGCCGTCATTCCACTGTCGATCATTGGTTCCCAAATGCGGAAATAGAGCTGGCGATCGGCACAGGCAAATGGCTTTGGCCATGCCTGGTTGCGAGCCATCACGCGAGCATTGACTTCACTGGCGTGGTCCCAGTTCTTTTTCATCTGATCGCGCAACTGGCATCCGCTTCCGCTGCGGCATCCGGAGCAATTGCCGCAGCCGGCAGTTGCGCCGCCCGGATAACCAAATCCGCCGGCCGAGCTTTGGCCGAAATAGCTGGCGCCGACTGATGAACCGCAACCGCCTCCGCCGCAAGCGAAGCCGGCATCAACGTAACCGCCGCCGGAGCAGCTGGCGCAACTCTGGGCCAAAGTAAATTGTGCTGTGAGAAGTGTCGCCGAGACTGCAACAGCAATCGCCGCGACGGTTTTCATTCTAGACATGGGTCTACTCCGATACTGGCTGATTCAAAAGCAAAACGGAATTGCCGTTCTTGCCGTGACATCCGGCGGTTAACGAGTTGGCCGACTGTTCGAGGACAATTGCGGCACGGGAAGGCCCGGCGATTCGTGGCGACCCGATCGGCTGGTGAACATTAATCTTCACGCAACAATTATCGAGGCAGGCACAGTCAGCGCACTCAAACCGTTTGGTCTGCTTGAACCAGTTATCGGAACATTCGCTGACGGTTAGTCGGGCGAATACTGGCGGTTTCGAAATTAAAACCGGCTCACTCCGCTAATTCTGGAAAGCAGGGAGCATTTCGTTGACCATAGTGATTGCGGCAGGTCCAACGAGAACAACGAAGATACCGGGGAAGATGAACAGAACTAACGGGAAAATCAACTTGACCGCAGTCTTGGCCGCCTTTTCCTCTGCTAGCTGGCGTCTTCGAGTCCGCATCGAGTCACTCTGTGTTCTCAACGCAACCCCGACGCTGGTACCGAATTTGTCGACCTGAATCAGAATCGACGAAAGCGTTTGGAGATCCTCGACACCGTTTCGTTCGCCAAGTTCTGTGAGTACGACTTCGCGAGTCGAACCGTATTGGAGCTGTTGATTGCATTGTTTGAACTCGCGGGCGATGACCGGATGAGCCTTAACCATCTCTTCGGCAACTTTCCGCATTGCCTGATCCATACCGAGCCCGGCTTCGACACAGACTACCATCAGGTCGAGTGCATCAGGCAGACCGAGGAAGATCTTTTCTTTACGCTTGGAGGCGATGAACGACAACACGATCTCGGGAATGTAGTAGAAAATTCCGCCGGCGATCAGCACGTACACCAGTGACATGATGTTGAATCCGTTGAACAACAACGCACCGCCGCCACCCAGAGCACAACCCATCAAAGCGCAGACGCCTTTCATGGTTGAGAACATCAGCGAAGCGCTTTCACCACGGAACCCGGCGCTGGCGAGTTTGAGCTTCATCTTGGAAGCTTCTTTTTCGTTTTTCGGCTGAAGTTTTTCGCCCAGTTGCGGGCTCGCTTTTTCGAGCAGGTCGGTAATCGCGCTGGTTGCCGTCTGGTTCTGTTTCGCGTCGACTGGTTTTCCCAAAGCACGATCACGCATCAGTTCCAGACGGGACTCGGATCGAGTCTTCCGGTTAAAGAGGACGTCCATCACGACCCAGACACCGATCGTGAACGCAATGAATGCGACGAACATCATGACGTGCATCATACCCATTTCAGCGAGAATCAACATGTTCACAGGGACACCTAAATCTTCTTATGTTTGTTTCTGTATTTGTTTCAGCGAATTCAAATTCAACTGCCGCTGATGTTTTTTGACTGACCGAAATTTGCCGGATTAGACCTTGATCGTGATAACTTTCTTGATCCAGATTGCTCCGAAAATCTGCATTACGATTCCGAAGATCAGCATCTGCTGGCCGAGCGGTTCGTTGAACAGCATCATCACGTAGTCGTAATTCAGTTTCAGCATGACGAGGAACAATACCGGCGGCAGTCCGAGCAGTACGATACCGGAGAGACGACCTTCGCCCGTCAATGCCTGAATCTGACCGTAAATCTGGTATCGCTCGCGAGTCAGTTTCGAGATCTTGTCCAGGATTTCCGCCAGGTCACCACCCGTCTGACGCTGAAGAATCACAGCGGTAGAAAAGAACTGGAGATCAAGGTTGGGAATCCGTTTGGTCATTTCGATCAGCGAGTCTTCAAGCGATACACCGAGATTCTGCTGCTCGTAGGCGCGGGCAAACTCCGACCCGATCGGTTCCTTCATCTGGGTTGAAACCAGGTGGATACCGGCAGGCAGACTCTGTCCGGCACGCATCGCCTGGGAAATCAGATCCATCGCTTCGGGAAGCTGCTGGCCGAATTTTGAGAGACGTTTTTTTCGTTTCCACCAGATCCAGCCCATTGGCAGCAGAGCACCGACGAAAAACAGAATGATGGTCAGTGATTTGATCGGTGACGACACAAAGTAGACGCCAGCGAAGATTCCGCCGCCAATCAGACATATCATGATCAGCTTGGGAACGTTCAGATTCTCAATGCCCGACTGCTCGATGAACTTTCGCAGGTTCAGAAACCGGCCGACAAAGCTCTCGATCTGGTTCGGTGCCGAATCAAGCGGTGACTTAAGCACCGAATTACTGCCAGCTTCCTCTTTGCCGATTCCGCGTCCGCCGTTTTTGGTCAGCGAACTCAAACGGTCTTCAACGACCTCGTTCCTGCTGGAGAAGAGCAGGGCGACTCCGTAAATCAGACCGGTGACGCATAAAACGACCAGGCCAAGTGTGACATATAAAATCATCGTTAACTCTTGTAAATATCTAGCTCGTGTTCTTGCTTAAAACCGCGTACTCAATCGCTGTGTACTTGTTCTCGTTGTTCAGCCAGGCAGTTGTTGACTGCAGACTGAATCCTGCGTACCGCGATCAGGACCTACGTGCAGGTCATCATCGTTCGCTCGCGGAAAATGCTCGACGGCAACTTGATGCCGGACGATTCCAGGCGATCCATGACCTTTGGACGAACACCGGTACAGACAAAGCGTCCGATTGCTTTTCCCTCTTCGTTGACTCCGTCCTGGATGAAGCGGAAGATGTCCTGCATCACGATCGTGTCATTTTCCATACCGCAAATTTCGGTCACGTGTGTGATTTTTCGCGGTCCGCCCTGAAGACGATTGGCTTGAACGACCAGGTCAACGGCACTGGAGATTTGCTGACGCATCGCTTTGACCGGCAGTTCAAAACCGGACATCATGATCAGGGTTTCCAGACGAGCGATACAGTCACGAGGCGAGTTCGCGTGCGTGGTTGTGAGCGAGCCATCATGGCCGGTGTTCATCGCTTGAAGCATGTCGAGAGCTTCGGGCCCACGACACTCACCGATGATGATTCGCTCTGGACGCATACGCAGACAGTTGCGGACCAGGTCGGTTGCCGAAATCGCACCCTTGCCTTCAATGTTTGGCGGACGGGTTTCCAGGCGGACCACGTGATCCTGTTGCAGCTGAATTTCAGCCGCATCTTCGATGGTCACGATTCTGTCTTTGTTCGAGATAAAGCTCGACAGCGTGTTGAGCAGTGTTGTCTTACCCGAACCGGTACCGCCCGAGATGATAATGTTCAACCGGGCCTTCATGGCTCCTTCGAGCAACATGACCATTTCCGGAGTGAACGCCTCGAAGTTCAGAAGGTCTTCCAGCTTCAGCGGGTTGGAACCGAAACGACGAATCGACATCGCGGGTCCGTCCAGAGCGAGCGGCGGAATGATCGCATTCACACGTGAACCGTCTTCGAGACGCGCGTCGACCATCGGGCAGGTTTCGTCAACTCGACGACCGACTTTGGAAACGATCCGGTCAATGATTTGCAACAGGTGAGCGTTGTCGCGGAATTGAACATTCGACTTTTCCATCTTGCCGCCGCGTTCGGCGTAGACGTTCTTCGGGCCGTTGATCAGGATATCGCTGATCAGCGGATCTTTGAGCAACAGTTCAAGCGGGCCGAGACCGAACGTTTCGTCCAGAACTTCTTCAATCAGGCGGTCACGTTCGCTGCGATTGAGCAGGTTGTTTTCGCCGTCACAAAGGTGTTCGATGACAACGCGGATTTCGCGACGCAGGACGTCGCCTTCCATGTCACCGACCTTGGTAAGGTCCAGTTTACCGATCAGCTTCTGGTGAATGCGCTGTTTCAGCTGGTCAAATTCAGAAACGCCGTTTGTTCTTGTATCGCTCATGGAGTCAGCTCAACCCGCAAAATGTGTTTTCAGTTTCCCGTGTATGGCATCCGTTCAAATCTTCCGCGCAGAGTTGCGGACGGACGGAATGCTGCGAAAACATACACCACACATTCTGTGCGTCACGAAGTTTTGACCGCAATTCTCCAAACTGTTTTACGGCGCACCCCGACGCAACCGTTGCAAACCGAACAACGCAGAGATTTGAGGTAGGGCTGTAGTAAGAAGTACAAACGACGTTGCTAGACGGCATTGTGAAGAAGCGTGGAAGGCCCGGGCCGGTGCCATATCCGGAACGGATTATCGGACTGATTCCGGTAATCGGTATTAACGAATCGTCAAGGACGGGTGGGTACTCGCAGAGGTATCCGCGGACTGATCAAATTGCTTCACAGTCCGTGGCACGAATGCCGGCTGACCGCTGTGTTGATTCCGGTCCGTCAGTTTGAACGTGGTAAAACGGACGATCAGCGAAGAAAAATCCACGACACGTTCATGGACCAGCTGGATTACATCAACAACCGGGACCTCGTCGATTCATCCTGCCACAAGATTGCCGGACCCTGGCTGTTTGGGCGGAGCCGCAAACCCCTCTACAAACTGGCTTCGTCTAAAAATCTGTGGCGCAACCGGGTCGCGATTGTCACCACCTGCTACTTTATCAAACGGGACGATCTTGCTGATACGTTTTCACTCTCTGAGAAACTGATGAACCATCCACACGAACTAATCCACAAAGCCGTTGGCTGGATGTTGCGCGAAGCGGGCAATCGAAACGAAGCCGCTCTGACGGGGTTCCTCGATCGGCACGCCGCCAGGATGCCGCGAACGGCGCTGAGGTGTTCGCTGGAGAAACTGGACGCAGCCAAAAAAAACGGTACATGAATGCGGGTGGAAAAGTCAGGGCCGCGAGAAAGCACAAATGACAATTCAAATGTGAACTGCGATTCTCACTGCCAATTGAAAAAAAGACACATCGCTCAGCAGCCGATGCGTTGGATCTACCGCTAACTTTGTGCCTCGTTTTTCTTTTTGCTTGTTCTTCAGCCGTTTACAGAATCGGCTCGCCGCGAAGATTTTCCAGCAGCCCCGGAACTTTTGAGGCAACGATTTCAGTGCGTCCGAGTTCGGGCTTGTCCCGTTGTTGGCGGTAGAAGACCAGCTTCATTTCAACGAAGCCCATCCACTTCAACATCTCAGCACATACCTGCGGTCCGGTCGGATACCATTTCAAACCGTGTACGCCTGACATCACATTCTCGCGGCTCTCCCAACCCGCTTTCATGAAACCGTCTTCCTGGCCCCAGGTCGTTGACGTGTTGAAGAACATGACTTCATTGGTCATGTCGGCAGCAATCTTCAATCCGGTGACCGGGTCAGGCAGGTGATAGAAGATTCCTTTGAACATCGTCACGTCAAACTTCGGCAGGTTGGCCCCGGGCAAATCGTAGAGGTCACGTACCTGAAACTTGATTCGGTCGGTCGGCGCAACCGTTCGTCTGTTTTTGACAAATCGGGCTTGTTTGATCCAATGCTCGCGAACGTCGAAACCGAAAGCTGCTTTGACATCACGCTCGCGGGTCCAGAAACAATAGCCACCCGCATTGCACGCACAATCGAGGAAATGTTTGTCCGTAAGTCCGTCGGGGTAAATGCGATCGATTTGCCTGAGGAAATAATCCCGCAATCGCAACAGGCTGACACCGTCGTTGCTCGGCCGGTCATAGATTTCGCCCGCTTCCGAAAAAACCTGTCCCGTGTTGAGATCTTCGCCTAGCTGGATATTCATGTGCCACGGACCGAGTTTTTGAATCCGTTTTACAATCTGTTGGCGACCAGCCGGTTTCTTTGTTGGTGCAGCGCCATCAATTGCTATTAACCTTTCCCGGACAATGGTTGCGGGATTGGCTTTCGAAGCCGGGACAGAGACCGAAACGGTTTGAATCGCCGAAGGACCGGTTGCGGATGAGATTCTGTTGTGAGGGACAGATACCGGATTGTGCGAATCCGTGCCGACTTCGTTTGATGAAGGAGCGGTAGACATCGTGAACCTATGTTGGCCTGCGTTAGTGTGCGGACGACGGTACGGCGGTCGCCTGTAATCATATATCGACGGCAACCTGTCAATAATTGACGGTTATTCCGATTGTCAGGCCCACAGTGTGAGTCCGGGCGGTAAACTCTGACGCGCGGAGTTTAGTGGAGAGAATTGTGCCAGCAGTTTCGGATGATTTTAGCGGTGAGGCAATAGCAGCTGTTCAGGGGTGAAGCCTGACCGAGAGGTTTTCGACGACATGTGAATTGTCAAAGCCAAAACGGCTAATCCAAACGCAAGATTCGATAGTTCCGCAATTTCCCAATGGTTGTTGTCTTTCGGTTTGACGCGTTAGCTTTTATAAACCACGGTCGCTCAAGCTCTGACCCTCCCCGGGAGGGTGCAGTGCGTTTTTACCTGCTATCGCTTCAGGTTCCAGTTTGAAAAACGAATTCAAGAAAAATTGATGTACGAAACTCTAATCAGTACCGAACGACTCGCTGAAAACCTGAACAACCCGGAATGGGTCGTTGTCGATTGCAGCTACGAATTGACGGACAAGGAAGCCGGGTTTGAACTCTATCAAGCTGGACATATTCCGGGGGCGGTCTTCGCGCACACATTCAATGACCTCAGCGGACCACCCCTGACTGACAATGGTCGACACCCTCTTCCCTCGCCCGAGCAGTTGATCGATCTGTTTTCGCGGCTCGGTATTTCCAGGCGGACGCAGGTGATTGCCTATGACAATCGAGGCATCACGGCGGCGCGGTTGTGGTGGCTGATGCGTTACATGGGACACGAACCGGTCGCTGTGCTCGATGGAGGCCGAACCGCCTGGATCGCAGAAGACCGTCCACTGGTTGCCGGAATCGAGACGCGGGCACGCTTGGAATTTTCCGGCAGTCCCAACCGGGAGCAGCTGGTTGTGATGGATGAAGTTCTCAAGCAACAGTTGTTGGTCGATTCACGTGACGCGGCCCGATACCGGGGCGAATCAGCGGGCGGGGACGCAGCAGCCGGGCACATTCCCGGCGCGCTTAACCGGCATCACAAATTGAATCGCGACGAGGATATGAAACTGCGCGATGCCAAAACGTTGCGGCGCGAGTTTCAAGAGCTGTTCGGTGATATTCCCAGCGAAGACGTTACGTTCTACTGCGGCTCGGGGATAAGCGCATGTGTAAATTTGTTGACTTTGGCCCACATCGGCATGCAGCCTGGAAAACTCTACGTCGGTTCATGGAGTGAATGGAGCAAACGCGAAGAGCAATCCGATTGAAACTATTTCGCCGCTTCAATCACCGCTTCGGTCGTGATTCCGAAATGTTCATACAATGTTTCAAACGGAGCCGATGCGCCGAAGCTGCTCATGCCGATAAACGTTCCGTCGTTGCCGAGATATTTTCGCCAGCCAAGTTCCAGGCCCGCTTCGATTGCAACGCGTTTGGTGACCGATGGCGGCAAAACCGAATCACGATACTCCTGCGATTGATCCTCGAACAATTCGAAGCAGGGCATGCTAACGACGCGGGTTTTGATTCCCTTTTCGCCAAGCAAGTTCGCAGCTTCAACGCAAAGATGCAGCTCGCTGCCGGTTCCCATCAAGATCGCATCCGGCGTGCCGCCGGTATCCAGCAACGTGTATCCGCCTTTGAGCGTATCTTCTGCGTTCGCATATTTTTCCCGGTCAAGCGTCGGGCAATTCTGGCGGGTCAGTACCATCGCCGTTGGGCGTTTGGTCTCAGTCATTGCAGCCCGATAGCACTCACGGACTTCGTTGGCATCGCCCGGTCGCATCACCATTAAGCCCGGTATCGCGCGACAGGCGGCAAGATGCTCAATCGGCTGGTGGGTCGGGCCGTCTTCTCCCAGTCCGATCGAATCGTGGGTCAAAATATAAAGAACCGGCTGATGCATCAACGCGCTCAGACGCATTGAAGGTCGCATGTAGTCAGTGAATACGAAGAACGTTGCGCAATACGGTCGTTGGCCTGACAGGCTGATTCCGTTGCACGCCGCAGCCATTGCATGCTCGCGGATCCCGAAGTGGAAATTGCGACCGCCGTATTCGTGGCGACTGAAGTGTCCGGCATCGGCATCGTTGATCAGTGATTTGTTTGAGCCTGCGAGGTCGGCAGAGCCTCCAATCAACCACGGAACCTTGTCCGCGACCGCGTTGAGCACTTTGCCGGACGAGTTGCGCGTCGCGGTTCCTTTTGCGTCAGCTTCGAAAACAGGCAGGTCGGCGTCCCAGCCATCAGGTAACGCGCCGGCAAACATTGTTTTCAGCCCGGCGGCAACATCGGGAAACTGTTGTTGGAATGCCTGATGTTTTTCCTGCCACGCATCAAAAGCTGCTGCGCCGTTTTTCCCGGTCGTCTCGCGGAAATGCGCGATGACTTCCTCCGGGACCAGGAACTTGTCAGCAGAAGGCCAGCCGTAGTTCTCTTTCGTCAACCGGATCTCTTCATCGCCCAGCGGTGCGCCGTGCGCGTCATGCGAACCCGCTTTCGTTGGAGCCCCAAATCCGATCACGCTGCGGACTACAATCAGTGTCGGTTTGTCATCGCATGACGCGAAATTTTCGAATGCGTCATCAAGCGCTTGAATGTCGTTTGCGTCGGAGACGTGCACCACGTTCCAGCCGAGCCCCTCGAATCTCTGTTGTGCGTTTTCGCTGAACGCGAGATCGGTGTCGCCTTCGATTGTGATCAGGTTGTCGTCGTAGATCCAGCAGAGATTCGACAGACCAAGGTGCCCGGCAATCGATGCGGCTTCGCAGGCAACTCCTTCCATAATGTCGCCGTCACTACATACCGCGAAAACGTTGTTGTCAAACAGGTTCATGCCGTCACGATTGTACCGGGCTGACATCCACTTTGAACTGATCGCCATGCCGACACTGTTGGCGACGCCTTGACCGAGTGGTCCGGTCGTCGTCTCGATGCCTGCCGCTTCGCCGTATTCGGGATGGCCTGCGCAGGGCGAATGGAGCTGGCGAAAATTGCGGATGTCATCAAGCGCGATCGATGGCGTCCCGGTCGGATTGCCGTCGGCATCAGTCTTTTGAACTTCTGCCAGATGAAGGCAGCTGTACAGCAACATCGATGCATGACCACAGGACAGAATGAAACGGTCGCGGGCGGGCCAGTTCGGATGTGCGGGATCGTACTTGAGATGTTTCGTCCACAGAGAGTAGGCGATCGGCGCAAGAGCCATCGGCGTTCCCGGATGACCGCTGTTCGCCGCCTGAACGGCGTCCATCGACAGCGTTCGAATTGTGTTAATTGCCAGCTGTCCGATATCAACCGCAGATGTCGTCATGAAATCTACCTGTGAAGAATGTCTGATTTTCGTGATTTGAGCGTCCCCGATCCTGTGCTGCGGGGTTTCATTTCTGACCGCTCGTGCAGGCTCGCGATTAGTTGCGGTCGATTATCAGTTTATCGGTGTCGGGGTCAATCACCTGTGCTGGATATGGCCGCCGATTGGAAAACGGGATGCGGTGCTGCGATTTTGACCGCTCACAATAAACCGGGTATAGTAGTCACGTCTAAACGACGAAGGAATCAACATGAACACCCGCCCATCTGACGATCAAAAAGCCGACCTTCAAAAAACCGGTGTCAACGGTCCTAGCCGGAGGTTGTTTAACCGGATGGCATTCGGAGCCGGACTTGCAGGAATTACCGCCGGTTCGGAACTGTTCTCGTCGAGAACGATCGCTGCCGGGCCGATCTGGCAACCGGTCGCTGCGACCCCGCCTGACCGCAAGGCATCGCCGAATGAGAAAAGCCCGGCGGAACTGATCACACCCGACACCCAGAACAAGGTTGATAAGGGCCTTGAGTTCCTCAGCCGCAATCAACTGAAATCGGGACGAAAGAAAGGCGCATTCGGCAACAACGGGTTTGCTGCAGGTGTCGCAACCTGTTCGCTTGGCGGGTTGGCGATGATGTGCGGCGGACACGCGCCCGGCGAAGGCAAATACGGACGTGCGGTTGATCTGTGTGTCGAATACGTCCTGAACAACGTCTGCGACGACGGTTACATTGCTCGTCGCGATAACAACCCGAATGAAAACATGTATGGCCACGGGTTCAGCATGTTGTTCCTTTCGCAAGCGTATGGCATGACGCGCCGTGCGGGGATCGGCGAGAAACTGCGTAAAGCGGTCGAGCTAACCTGCAAGACTCAAAACAACGACGGTGGCTGGCGATATCAACCGCGGAAGAGTGATGCCGACCTTTCGATTACTGTTTGCCAGATCATGGGTTTGCGCGGCGCTCGGGATTGTGGAATCGATGTTCCGGACGATGTTCGTACCAAGTGCATCGACTATGTTAAGAAGAGCCAGAACAAGAATGGCAGCTTCCGCTATACGTTGCGCGGCGGGCACACAACGTTTGCCATGACTGCCGCCGGAGTCACGTCGCTTTACAGTGCCGGCATCTATGAAGGTGAGCAGGTTGAAACGGCGCTGAAGTATCTGGCGAAGTTCAAGCCGGGCAGTACCGGCAGCCACTTCTTCTACAGCAACTACTATGCAGTTCAGGCGATGTGGCACGCCGGCGGCGAATACTGGAATAACTGGTTTCCGGACATTCGCGATTATCTGGCAAAGAAGCAGCTGGCCGACGGTTCGTGGCAGTCCGATCACGCGGGCAACGAATACGGAACTGCAATGGCCTGTATCATTCTGCAAATGCCGCTGAATTATCTGCCGGTTTTCTCGGCGTAATGTCGGCATCACTTAGCGTTGGCATCCTGTTGATGTGGAAAACGCTCTTTTCGGAAACCTGCTGCTTGAGCAAGAGGTTCACGGTCATCGACCACGCCCTCGCTCACGCTCACGCAGCGGGTTTCTTTTCGCGTCCGCAAGATGCCGACGCTACAGTCCTGCGCCGGCTGTCAATAATCATTCACAATTTGTTGTTCATTGTTGATTATTCACGACGAGACTCCTCATCGGTCCGCCACATCGTGACCCGGATGCCGGTCATTGCGCATAAAATTGCGCATAAAATTGCGCATAAAATTGCGCATAAAATTGCGCATAAAATTGCGCATAAAATTGCGCATAAAATTGCGCATAAAATTGCGCATAAAATTGCGCATAAAATTGCGCATAAAATTGCGCATAAAATTGCGCATAAAATTGCGCATAAAAAAGCCCTCGGCAACTTAGGGTCCCAGGGGGGCAAAGGACGCCGTCCGTTAATCCGAGAGCGATTGGATTAAAAAGTTGAATCATCGCATCCTTGCAATGTCCAACTTTATATTTCGCTTCCTGTCAACGCGACGACTTGAGGACATCCGTGTCCTGGCCTCGTTGCGCGATTCGCAGATAACTAGATCCTGTGCAAACCCGACTGGTAACGAAACAACTCCATTTGTTTGTTTGCCTGATACGAATTGAAAATTTGACCTGGTGACTCTTCTTCGCAGTTGCTCCGGAAATTGAAACAAATTTCGAAACTTCCCGTCAGCAAAATGCGAAACACTCATGCCCTTCGTTTCAAGTTTCGGAAGATTATTGAAACTGCTTTTTCGGGTCAAGGCTGATTTGCAAAACTTGAGGTAGTTTTTTGTTGCAACGCCAAAAACCATATTTTCGTGAGGCCAACAACCAGCATTCGTTGCTGCGTGGTTCTTGCATCTTACCTACTTGCCGCTGAAGGTTGATGTTTGCTGTCAAATCGAAGGCTCTGGCGTTACCGGAACATGCAGAAACAAAATTTCGATTTCGGACTTGTCAAGAACACGATCCGTCGTTCCTGACAGAGCAGATTTGGTGAACGACGGAATCGGGTTGTCGCCGGTTATAACGATGCGGTTTTGCAACAGTTGAATAGAAAATTCATCGCTTGTGACGCATTTTTCCAGATCCTCGTCCATTGCAGTTCACGGACAGACTGTGTTGTTCCGAACAAATTCGGGTGGACGACCGGCACTACCGGGACAACCGGAACGCAGTCGCGGCAAAAATACCGGGTGTTGAGTACACACGGCGGGAATTGTTGCGGGCGATCGGCAACGGCGTACGATTGTCCGCCAATCCTGCAATGTGAAACAGGATGATCCGGCGATTCGGTATGCGGGTTGCAACGAGTTGAGGCAGCGCATGTCCGGGTTGGCACCGACACCGGATGGAATGCGCTGTTTCGAGTAATGACCGGTCGGGACGTCGATTGCGTTCTGCCCGACGAATGATCATGAACACAACCCCAACACTTCTGCCTGTCGAACCGGCCAGGGCTGCTTCCGCCGGTTCTGATGCCGTCGCGGGCGGGCAGTCGATGCAGGGGCATGCTGTTGTGGCTCAGGAAAAAAAGAAGTCATCACGGATTCTCGAGCTCGATGCGCTCCGGGCGATTGCCTGTCTGAATCTGATGCTGTTTCATTTTACGTACGTCTACCAGTCAAAATATGGATTCGCGTCGCCGTTGGGTTTTCTGTTTCCCTACGGCAAATACGGAGTTCAGTTGTTTTTCATGCTCTCCGGTTTTGTGAATTCGTACATGCTGCTGCGACGACGGCAGCCCGGCGATTTTGCGGTCGGAAGGATGATTAGAATTCTTCCGTCGTACTGGCTGATGATCGGGTTGAACATCGTTTTGTTCTGCTCGATTGGAATGTTTCACGAGTCCGTGACTGCCGATTCAGCGCTCGCGAATCTTTCAGTGATGCCGAATCTGTTCGGCTATCACTGCTGGGAACCGGTAACCTGGACGCTGCAGGTCGAGGTCTTGTTCTATTGTTTTCTGGCTCTGATTCTGATCACGGGATTAATCGACAAGCCGTTCAAAACACTGATGATCGCAGTCAGTTTCTGTTGTGCCGGATCGCTTGCCACCGGATGGGTTCAGGCTCACATGGCCGGGTCGACACTGGTTGCGCCGATGGAATTCATTGAGGGATTGTTCATCATGAAGATCATGCCGCTGTTTGCCATGGGCATGTTGTTGAACGAGATCCACGCACAGCGCGGCGTGTTATGGCAGAACATACTCGGCATCGCCTTCAGCGCGGTTGCGTTTCATGTCATCGACGAACGCAACCATAACCCGGCAGCGACAGCGCTGTTGTTTGGAATGCTGGTCGCGAGCGCCTATGGAAAAATTCCGATGCTTCGGATCAAGCCGTTTCTGTTCATCAGCGCGATTTCATATTCGCTGTATCTATTTCATAACAATCTCGGGTCAGCCATCGTCGCCGGGCTGGAGTCAACGGGCTGGTCGCCGCAGCTCTCGGTCATCTTCGTCGCGGCGTTTTCAATCGTCTTTGCTACAGCGGTGACGTATTGGTTTGAACGGCCGGTTACGAAGTGGTTAAAGGCACGCTGGGACGACTTTAAACGGAGGCGTGCGTCGGGCGCTTTGTTGGAGAAAACCGAACCACATGGAAACCGGCGGGAATCGGCCATCGGAAATTGAATCAGATCGACCTAACGGCGAAAGTGGAAAGTGGAATGCTGGTTCAGACTGAATGAAGCGGCAACATAAAAACTGAGGTCAGCAATTAACACAGTAAAACCGGCATTGGTAATATGAGACTAAGACTTTTAACGACGATCCAAGAGATTGAATCCTCGCAAACGCAATGGGATCGTGTGGCGGGAGATTTTCCGTTCTTCCGCTGGAGCTGGATGGCCAGCTGGTGTCGACATCTGGCAGCAACGCGGAAACTGGCCGTCCTTGTTCAGCACGATGCCGACGGCAACTGGCAGGGAATTGCGCCTTTTGCAATCGATTCACCCGTTGTCGGATCGCGGAAGCTGGTGCTCATTGGAAGCGGGACGGTTTGCAGTGACTACATGAACCTGATCGCACTGCCGGAATACAAAGCCGGATTTCTTGACATGGCGGTTGCCTGGATCACCGGGAACATCGGTAATCATGACACGCTGGGCGCGATTGATTGTGTGGAGCTCGATGGAGTCACGCCGACCGATCCGAATACCCGACTACTTGTCAGGCTGTTCGGCAAGGCGGGATTCCAGGTACATGAGACAGAAATCGAAGGATGCTGGGCCACGAATCTGCCGGACAATTGGGAGGAATTCAACCGTTCACTTTCCAAATCCTTCAGGCGCAAGACTAAAAAAGCGACGCAGCTGTTGAATGGAGATGACGCAAATGTCATTCGGGCCTGCCCGGAAAACTTTGAATCCGTCTGGAAGGACTTTGTATTTCTGCATCAAAAACGGCGCCGGATGCTGGGTGAGCCCGGTTGTTTTGCTGATCCCGATTTCGAGTCGTTTTTAAAGGATGCGGTCTTTGCTTTGATGGGCGAAGGACGCGCGGATCTGCTGCTGATCGAACTAGCGGGCCGACCGTTCGCCGTGTCATTGCTCTTGAACGATGGCGAGCGAATGATGATGTATCAATCGGGCATGGAGCCGGAATTGAAACAACTTGAGCCGGGCCATGCTCAGGCCGTGATGGGAGTTCAGCTTGCGATTGAAAACGGATACAAGACGTACGATTTTTTGCGCGGGGACGAGCCGTATAAGTCACGCTGGAACACGACTCGCGTTGGATTGTCGCGATTCAAACTGATTGCTCCTCAGCTCTCTGCACGGTTGAAACATCAGATCTGGTTGTCAGGGAAATCGTTGAAGGGATATGCGACCCGAATGGGACTGTTGAAGTAAACCAACAGACAGCGGAGTTAACCGACGCGATGAGGGATTCGTCCTTGCTAACGCGGCGGGTTTCTTCTGCGTCCTTGCTCACGCGGCGGGTTACTTTTGTGTCCTTGTTCATGCGGCGGTTACAGTTTCCCGCTGACGCTTCGGTCAGCCGTGTCGGCTGTAAGCCAACACCACGTTCTTCCTTCGGCTACCGGCCTTCATCGCGGGCGAGTTGCGGGATAGATTGTAGAGCTTCAATCTGCCGCTCCCGTCACCGACTGTCGCATCCGATGGCTCAACCGATCACTGCCAAAGAAACCGCGCTGACCGGTGGCATCGCAACGGTATTATTTCCCGCGATGGTGATTCTGGTCAGCCATTTCGTGGTAGATGTCTATTCGGCAGTCCTGCCGGCGTTGTTACCGGTGGTCGAGTCCGATTTTCAGCTGAGTAAAACCGCGCTGGCGATCCTACTGGGCGTAGGCTCAATCTGTTCGGGACTCGCACAGCCGGCATTCGCCTGGCTCAGCGATCGCGGCAACACGCGTGTCTACGGCGCGCTGGGGTTGTTGATTGGCGCTCTTGGAATCTGCTTCATCGGATACGCTCCGGACGCGTGGACCCTGTTTGTTGTCTACGCGATTGCCACCGTCGGAATCGGAATGTTTCATCCGGTTGCTGCATCGACAATCGGAAAGCTTGCCGGAACACGGCGTTCGATGGCGATCAGCTGGTTTTTCGTGTTCGGAATGGCGGGCTGTTTTGTCGGGTCATTGATCAGTCCGGAACTCGCGACAGGAGCGGACAGCCTGAAAAGCCTGGCAGTATTGCTCGTGCCGGGACTGTTGATGGCCGGTGTGCTACAGTTTTCGATCGCCAGGATCGAGCACAACCCGGTGCGCCTAAACGAAACGTCAGGCGACACGGGAGAATATCATGTTCCGTCGATTGTTTTTCTTTATTTCGCATCGGCCGCACGGTTTACCGTCAATATGGCGTTCATTTTCTTGCTCGCTCAATGGCTAAAGCAGCATGTGGAAGCCGCGCATCCTGGCTGGAGTGAACAACAGATTGCCGACGCGACCGCAGTTTTGAACGGAAATCACCTGGCTGTGATGATTGCCGGGATGGCGGTCGGAGGATTGACATCGGGCAATCTGATCGCCCACGGGAGAGAGCGGCTGCCTTTGATTTTGATTCCGATCTTATTTGCACCGGCGATCATCGGATTGAGTTTTCTTTCACCCGGTTTCACCGCGAAGGCCATGTGTTTTCTGGCGGGAGTCGGATTTGCATCGATGGTTCCAGTTGCGGTCGCGGTTGGCCAGCGGTTAATGCCATACCACACCGGTCTCGCATCAGGTCTAATGCTTGGCGGAGCGTGGGCGGTTGCCTGTGTGGGGCCGTTGCTCGGTCAGATCGTGATGAAACAGTGCGGATTGCTGTTGGCTCTGGTTTCGACCGGAGCGTTGTTGGCTGTGTCCGGTCTGCTCGCGATCGGATTGAACAGTGACGCGATACAGAGGCGGGACTGAGCGGATGGTAATGCCCTGCTGGCGGGAGAGCGACGTTGCTACGCGCTGCGAAAAGGAATAATTAATAATGAATAACAAATTGTGAATCATTAATGAACGCGCAAGCGGGCATACGACACCCTCCCGTTTTGGGAGGGTCGAGCCTAAACGAGGGGAGGGTTACGAAACCTGCACCTTCCGCATTGATGTTACAACGAACAGGGACCTTGCTTCCCTCGTCAACTCCTTCGGATTGTGTTCGGGACCGGGGCATCGCAGAAAGAGTTCCGGCCGGGCGAATCAGAAAAGACCGGTCAGGTGCTCGTCGAGCCGCCGCATCGCCCGGACCGGCATGTCGTTCCTACTCATCGCCGGATCCAGCGGATGCTGACGCTTCAGAAACTCCCGTACGAGGACCTGGTCGCCTTGATCGAGGAGTTTGACGATCTTCTTCAACGCTATGAAAACAAGTACTTCAACTAGGGCAATTATGAGATTCTCACCCGGTATTTCTCTGTTCGATCCGGATTCCTGCCGGGCACCCGGCGGTCTTCTGCTTATTGGCGGCCTGTTTTTCTTCGGTGCATTTTTCTGTATCGGCGATGCCCTGGCTCAGGACGAGCCTCGTCGGGAACGGACACGCAACTCAACGAGAAAAATCCGCGTCGAGCCCGACGCGTTGTCCGCGCGAGCTGGAACCGGTGTCGCCTGGGAAGAGGACGTCGAAGCGGCGTTGGAACGGTCGAGGGAAACGGGCAAGCCGGTATTCTGGTACGTCCCTTCAGTGCGCGGGACGTTTATGGACCGCAAGCCTGTGATCGATCGATACATGATGGCCGGACCGTTTTCGTGGACGTCGACGATTCAACTGTTAAACGGGAATTTCATTCCAGTCAAAGCGGTTCCCCGGCGCGCTCAGGCGCGGCAGTACGAACTGGAGCCGTACCTGTTTGTCGAACCCGGCTTTTTGATTCTTGACAGCGAAGGCAATGAACTTGCGAAAACTGACAAGATCACGACGCTGCATCCTGACTGGTTCAATCACCGGCTGGCACAAACGCTGCCGGGCCGCCCGGAATTGTGGACGCGCCCGATTGAGCTGGACATTGCGTATGAACAATTGAGTGCAGGGGATGATGTCATCGACGTTCCTGTGCCGGACGAGAATACCGAACCGAATATCGTGATGGAAACAATGTGGTTGAAGGGCATGATCGAATTCCGGGCCGGATATCATGATCAAGCTCAATCCACCTGGCAGACTGCGGCGGAAGAGAATCCGGAACACCCGCTCGCCTGGAAAATGTCGTGTGAAGCCCAGGGATTCGGTCCGTTTGTCCGCGGATTCGAAGTTCACTCGCGTGTGACCGAAGCAATGATTTCGGATGCAACCGTGGAAGGATCGGCGGCTCCGACTGGAATCTACGACGAAACCGCAGCGATTGCCCGAAGCATGGGTTTCCTGCTTGGGATGCAGCGGGCGGACGGTGGTTGGGTGGACAGCGATTATGACTTTGGCGGAACAGACTCACTGCCGAACGTTTACGTTGCAATCACCTCGTTGTGCGCGATGAGTCTGATCGAATGTACGAAACGTTTCCCTGATGACGAGGACTTACAGCTTCGACTGCACGACGCCATCGACCGTGCGGCTGCGTTTGTGACCAATGACGCGAACTTTAATCGTGACGACACCGATGAGATTCTCTGGGCGTTTGCCTATCGCGTCCGGTTTCTTTCCAGGTATGTCAATTCGGATGCGGAAGCGGCGGACGGTGTGGTTAAGCACCCGGAATTTGCGGACCAACTTCAGGCCGCCGTGAGAGATCTGGAATCGATTCAGTCAAAGCAGGGTGGCTGGTACCACGAGTACCGCAATCCGTTTGTGACCGGAACAGCATTGTGTGCTTTGTATGAAGCGAAGGAAGCGGGCGCGACAGTTAACGGAGCCGTTGTAAAACTCGGAGGTGATGCACTTGGCTACGACCGTTTTGAGAACGGTGCGTATCCGTATGGCAGTCGGTCTCTACCGCAGGCAGATGATGAAGAAGGCGATGCCGATACCGATGAACGCGGAGATGATGAAGAACCCGAATTCCGGCCGCGTGACGCCAGACAGATTTCTGCTTCGGCCGGACGCATGCCGTTGTGCGATCTTGGCCTGATGTATTGGGGGCGGGTCGACGAGGACGTATTGGCAGGCGCGATTGGTCATTCAATGGATTTGCACTGGAATCTTGAAGGAGCCCTGAAGTACGATGACCATACGGACAACCTCGCCTACGGCGGATTCTTTTTCTGGTACGACATGCGGGGCCGAAGCGAAGCAATCGCCTTTCTGAGCCCTGGAGAATTGAAGGACGACTTCATTCGTCGTCAAAAGGAGATCATCATGCGTTTGCCGGAGTTTGACGGCTGTTTCGTCGATTCGCATGAATTGGGGCGATGTTACGGTACAGCGATGGCGATTTTGTCGCTTTCATTCGATCAATAAGAAAATCAAATGAACCAAACTCGTCGTTTACTCAAGATTTTCGCAGGGGAAGATAAACGCATTCCTGGCTGATTATCTTCCGCCTGTTCGCCGGAATGAGCGCGTGATCGCTTTGAATTCGGTAACCCAGTCCCCTTCTGAGTGCTGTCCGCACCAGGCGTGAATTGCTACGTGGGAAGTTTCTTCGAATAAGACCGCCGAATAGAGCAGAATCGGAGTATTGTTCGAATGGTCGTGCGCCAACGCAACGATTTCTCGGCCATATAGGCCATCAACCTCAATCTCACGATCAATGGACACCTTTTTGACTTCAATATGAGGTGATGGGCGAATTTGCGTTAGGGCAAATTCAGCTCGATCGTTGGGAAGCACTCGCATTTTCTTCAACGCAGGCATCGCACGATAGAAGGGATCTGTCGATAATTCGTTTGGAAATTCGCCTTTTGTGAAGACGATTGTGCGATTCCAACCCGGGGTAAGCTTGAGTGTGGGAGCGGACAACGTGAAGTCGACATCGCCGCCGAGATTCCGGACATTGGCACTGGATTGGAGCTTAATGCTCATGATTGCCTTCAAGAACTCGTTTGTGAGATCTGAGCCGCTGTCGTAGGGATAAGCTCCCGTAACGATCCACGAATTCGTGTCGTTACCGAATGCCATATGATGTTTGGCAATCGTGCCGGATGGCATTGTTTGAACGACATAGAGATACGCACCGGAAAAGCCGTCATACATTTCTGCTCGAATTAAACCGGCAGGAGGTATCATTCGGAGAGCCACGCCCGGCAGGTCCGCATAGTCGATATCCGATGATGATGGTGGAGCATTCAGCTTGCTTTCGCAAACTTTGGCTGCTGGCGACTACACAGTTGCAGTCGGTGCATTCAATACCGATTTCAGTGCTGGACTTGGCGGAATCGTCGGTGGTGCTGGTACTGGTGACTACGCACTGAGCGTTTCACTTGCTGCTGTTGCAGTTCCTGAGCCAGGATCACTTGCGATCATCGCAGTTGTTGGCCTGGTTGGACTGGCACGTCGTCGTCGCTAGTTTCCACTAGTCGTGACTGTTAAAATCAAGAGCGGGACAGTATTTTGCTGTTCCGCTTTTTTCATGCGCCCGATTATGATCTCGTTGAGTCTGTTTGGTCGTCGCTGTCGGAGCCGGATGCAACGGCTCACGTGATTCGGGCGGACGCCAACCAGTCGTCACAGAATCCGAATCAAATTCGAATGAGATCCAGTCACTGGTCGCCGCAGAAGAACTGATTCTCAGACTGACGCCACTGTTAAAGTCGATGAACGACTCGGCCCTGAATCTAAGGGTGCCTATTGGACGTGCGACTGATCTGTTTTCGGACTCGGTTCAATTTGTTGGAATTGAGTCGCAGCCCGGTTCGTCTGAATTGAATGGATTTGTTTCGACATTTGCATGGGATTTGCGCGCATCGATGGCAGTTTCGAAACCCGAATTTGAGTTCTGGGCTCCCTTGTTTAAACAGGTAAAGGAATTCCAGCACGCCAAATTCTATTTCGTTGATGGCAAACTTGATGAAAACGATTCCGCACAAAAACTCGAGTCCTATCGCGAGATCTACAATCCATCCTACGAGTTTCTGAAATTGAACCATGACCAGGTTGTTCTGTTTCAGGAACTGGTCGAGGAACAAACCGGAACCACAGCGCTTCCGTCGTCGGTCGTGATTAACGGGGAGGGAATTGTCCCTGGCACGTTTCAAGGGTTGCCGAATGCTTCTCAACTGATCCGATTCGTTGAAAAAGAATCAAACCGTTGATTCCCGGTCACTCGCTGACCTGGCGACTGGCTGTCAGTTTTATGAATTCGCCGGCCATCCAGTTAGCGCATTTGGAATGGCAGTTTGCGTTGAAACATTCGTGCGCGGCATTCGTCGGTGAGCGATTGAATTGCGCTCAAATGACGGGCAGCGAGGCGCGGCGTTAACGGATAGAATACTCACGGACACGATATGAGATTCGTTTCGAACTGTCACCCGTGACCGAACGAAACGACTCAAAGCAATTTTTCCGGAGCAAACACGAAGTATGTCGGACGACTTATTACTCAAACCTCAAAACCAGTTTGAGAAGATTCCCTGCCGGGTTTTTGAACACGCACAAGAAGTTTCCAAGGCTGTTGCCGACCGGATTGCCGGTTTGATACGCCAGCGCCAGTCGGAGAATGCAATGGCTGTCCTTGGACTCGCAACCGGAAGCACACCGGTTGGGGTCTACGACGAACTCGTTCGAATGCACCAGGAAGAAGGGCTTTCGTTTGCAAATTTAGTCACATTCAATCTAGACGAGTACTTTCCTATTCAACCTGATGCACTACAGAGCTATGTGCGGTTCATGAACGAACACCTGTTTGATTTTATTGACATCCAGAAAGAGAACGTCCACATTCCGGATGGAACGCTCGAGCAAAGCGAAGTTTTTGCGTTTTGCCGTGCCTACGAACAAAAAATAGTTGATGCCGGCGGAATCGATATCCAGCTGCTCGGTATCGGTCGAAGCGGCCATGTCGGATTCAACGAGCCGGGCTCAGGTGCAGACAGCCGGACGCGTCTGATTACGCTTGACCGTGTCACCCGGATGGATGCGGCCAGCGGGTTCTTCGGTGAAGAGAACGTTCCGCGCCGGGCCATTACGATGGGTGTCGGATCGATTCTTGATGCGCGTGAGATACTTCTGCTGGCGTTCGGAGAACACAAAGCACCGATTGTCCGCGATGCGACCGAAGGCGAAATTAACTCGATCGTGGCCGCCAGTTACCTGCAAACTCATCGCAACTCCCGGTTCATGCTGGACGGCGCGGCTGCGGCATCGCTTACCCGAAGGCAAAGCCCCTGGCTACTCGACTCGATCGAATGGTCGGACTTCTTGATTCGTAAAGCGGTGATCTGGTTGGCAACGCACGTTGACAAACCGATTCTCAAACTGACGGACGAAGACTACAACGAAGAAGGTTTGCAACAACTGCTCGCCGAACACGGTCCCGCATACAACCTTAACTTGACAGTGTTCCGTTACCTTCAGAATACGATTACAGGCTGGCCCGGCGGAAAGCCACCTGAGAAAAAACAACCCGGTGACCGTTATCGCCCCGAAGACAAGATCTTCCCGAAACGCGTGATGATTTTTTCACCCCATCCGGACGACGATGTGATATCGATGGGCGGTACGTTGATCCGGCTGGTCGATCAAGGGCACGACGTACATGTCGCGTATCAGACGTCAGGGAATATTGCGGTCTTTGACGACGACGCGCGACGGTTCTGTGAATTCGTCTATGATTACAACAAGCACTTTGATATCGCGCCGGACAAAACAGAAAAACTGGACAAAGATGTCTATCAATTTCTGGTTAACAAAAAATCGGGGCAGGTTGATAGTGAAGCGGTTCAGGCAGCGAAAGGACTGATTCGACGCGGTGAAGCGAGAGCGGCGATGCGCCTGTGCGGAATCTCGTCAAAGAATCTTCACTTCCTGGATATGCCGTTTTACGAAACGGGACGCGTTAAGAAACTCCCGATTTCTGACCAGGACGTTCGGATCATTGTCGATCTGATCCGTGAGGTTAAGCCACACCAGATTTATGCGGCGGGTGACCTCTCAGACCCGCACGGTACACACCGGACCTGCCTGCGTGCGATACTCATGGCCTGTCAGGAAGTCCAGGACGAGGACTGGAATGCCGAATGTGATGTCTGGCTTTATCGAGGTGCATGGCATGAGTGGGCTCCGCATGAAATCGAAATGGCTGTCCCGCTCGCGCCCGACGAAGTGATGCGGAAACGCCAGTCAATTTTCAAGCACCAGTCACAAAAGGATCGCGCATTGTTTCCGGGCAACGATGTTCGCGAATTCTGGAAACGTGCGGAAGATCGAAACTCCTACACAGCCCGTTTGTATGACGAACTGGGAATGGCGGAGTACCAGGCAATCGAAGGATTTGTACGCTGGGACGGCGACATGAGTTTTTTAATTTAGCCTCGTCAGAAGAAATTGTGGGTGAATTTTGGTTCGGGTAGTGCTCCGAGGTTGTGATAGAGTGCGGTTTCGTAAGCTTTTTGGGTACGGAATCCGTAGGATTTTCTGGTGATCAGTTTTAGTTTGTTGTTGAACCCCTCAACAACACCTGATGATAACCTGCCCTCGGCACGAAACCAGTTCAACAACTGCTCACGTTTGTTGCGCAGCGTCCTGGCCATCTTCTTCATCGGGTCAATCTTGCTACGCATCGCCCGGGTACACCAGGCATCCAGAAACTTGCCAGCCCATGCCGGGTACGTGTAACTCCGGAACTGTTGAAAGTCCTCTTTCATCAAGTCCATTGGACTTCGTCGACGCCGATGGATTCAATGGCTTCCAGGTCGCGGTGGGATAATCCCCAGCAAACCGCATGTTTTACCGGGTTGTACACGTGATCCCGGCTCATGTGAAAACAAACAGCGATTCCCCAAAAGGGAACGAATTCAAAACGCCTGGGCGTCGCCAGCGTGTCATAGCCGGGGCTTGGCCACTTGGAGGAATTCGTCAAGGACGTCCTTCCAGCAATGAGTGCCGGTCAAGAACGGTTTGAAGTGGGCCGTGATTTTTCCGGTGCTGTTCAGGCCGGTGCCATACGACGCGTCTGGAGCCTGCAATACGACACGGCTCCGACAAGCGTGATGCGTCAGCAGGCGTGGAAGAAGGGAATGGAACGCGCGCTTGATGAGCGGCAAACAGGAATCCGGGCGGCCCGGGAACAGCAGCGTTTTGAGGTGACACGTGATTTGATGGCCGGATCGCTGACGTCGGCAATCGAAGTCTACTTTTTCATGACCATCGACGAATACAAAAAATTCTACGAGATGGTCCTGACCGAGACGCCTGATATGGAAATGCGACGCGGAAGGTTTGCTGTCTCAATTTTCATCACGTTCATGCCCGAAAGCCTTTACGACGAGCCATACGCGTTAGTCGTTTTCGCAAAAGGGCTCATACAACTCCTCGTCGATATGTTCATTTCGATAGCCTCCATCTCGAGGGAATCGCAGTGCGAACGTGACTATGAGTGCAACCGCGGCACCGAAGAGGTTTGCAACCAAAACCGCGAGTACGATCGCCGCTACCTTCGCCCCGCCATATGATATTGCTGCAAGCACGATGCAAATCAGGCAAACGACCGCCAGCATGCCTTTGAGATTGAACTGAAACTTCGAACTGCTCATTTCAATTGTCGATCCGGCGAATCAGGAACAGCCAGTCTTCACTGAACATATAACGAAGCGGGACATGTTTGCGGATTTCGTGGTGGATACCCGGTCCGGAAACAACAGGTGTCGTGAAGCAACCGGCGTGAAGCAGCAATCGAAGGAAAGCAACGGTGGCCTACAGCCAGTCAAACTTGCAAACGTCGAAAAAGTTCCGTTTGAACTGTTGGCTACCTCGTCCTCTTGAGTTGAACCGGATACGTATCGGCCGTTTTTTTCGAAGCTGTTTTGATTCAGTCCTGTGCTTCCCGCCCGGTAGTTGCTGAACTCGCGCTTTCGTTTCTGCCTGGTTCGTCTGTTATCAAGACGACGGAAACCGTAATCAATTTAATCGGCTGATTCGATTGAGGTGTTTCGCCGGTACAAATGCGATTCTCATACAAGCAACAAAACACAAGGGTTTTGCCTGAAAACACAATGGGGAAACGCCAATTTGTTTGTTGTTCGAAATAAGCAACCGAATGGCACGGCCGTTGCGTTATAGCTCATTCGGCGAAAAGGGGCGGTCAAGACTCGACCGGCTGCAAACGCCAAGGCAGGAACGGGCGGTGAAGATCACTGCGACTTACGCGGCGAGCTGTCCGGGACATTTACTTTTTTTGGGAGTATGTGAAATGGCGAGTTTTCGAATGATTCGGAATGCGGCTTGGGGACTGGCAATGGCTGCAATGATCGGATTTGCAGGCAGCAGCGATGTCCAGGCTCAGCAAGGGTTGTCGATCGTCGGCGGTGGACATGGGCACGGCGGTCATGGCGGATTTCATGGCGGCGGATTCCATGGCGGCGGATTCCATGACAGTGGATTCCATGACAGTGGAATTTACGGTGGCGGAACTTACGGTGGCGGAATCTATGGCGGTGGATACGGTTACCCTGCCCACACATGGCACGACACCAGCCACTTTGACTATCACCCCGGCGGATATGTGCCACACGGTAATCACTACGACTACCAGCCAGGCCACTGGGACTACCACCAGCAAGGTCACCTGCATCACAACCACTGGTAGAACATGCCAGGCAGTCGGTTGAGATTGAGCCGGGTTTGCAATGTCCGGTTCAACTGTTTCAAGAGGTTGAAGAATTGATGAGGAGTGCCGGGGTTTTGTTTGTTGGTACGTTGTCCGTGTCTAGTACGTCCCTTCTGCCGGAAGGGACGTCTGCCCGGCAAGCAGGATTATGAAAACAAAAAAGAGTCTCACGCAAAGGCGCAAAGCCCATTGCGCTCCTTCGTGCAGCATGAACGAAGCTGTTAGTCCCGTTCAAGTTCAAAATTGAATTCGTTGGGACCAGCTACAGTCACGTCGCTACTGAGCGTCGAGTTTTCGTTGTAACGGTCAGGGATATACTCAAGAGGAATACTGATGTCAGGCAGGTCCATTCCGGCTGGTTTGGCCGGCATGATTCCCTGCAGCCATTCTTGATCGCTGCTTGATGCCGTTATTTCCACACGCTTTGTGCCGGGAGTCACAAGGAATCGAAATTTTCCGTCCGCAATGATCCCGGAATCGGCCATTCCCTTGCATATTGAATTGTGTCCGATCCGGTATTGACGCAAGGCGCTTGCTTTGGAAGCGCGTTGCTGCAAAAGACGCTCCGGTCGGGCGCCGATGTATTCGGGCCCAGGTCTCCACTAAACAACGTGTGTAGTGGATTGTCAGCATTGAATTTTAGGGTATACGGTTTTTAGTTTGCAGCGAGCGTCTTCGACTTTCATTTGCCAGTCGACGCCTCGTTGTGTTTCTGTGACATCAATCGACCATGCTCCGATTTCAGATTGTAGCGTTTCCAGTTCGCCAATCCTTCGCCCGTGAAGGCATTGACGAGTCATGCTGCTTAGTTCGTTCTCAGCAATGTTCAACCAACTTCCGTGCCTGGGCGTAAAACAAAAGTCAATCCGTTGAATGTATTGGCGAGCCTGTTCTGGTTCGAAGGCTTCATAGAATGCGCCGATCGTATGCGTGTTGAGATTGTCGCATACCAAGGTAATGTGATCACAGTCCGCGTACCGACCAATGACAGATCTTTAGCAAAAGCGGATAACATTCTGCAAAGCAATGCGCGCCGGGCAAATTTAATCGTGGTTGTTCGCTACCACCTGACATTTTCTGACGCGCGTAAACGGTGAGGCCCGGTTTGTCCGATGAACGAGATGAGCCCACTAGCAGTTCTCCGTAAACTGGTCGCTACTTCAGGGCCATCCTCTGAATAGAATCACCGTTTCATCGCGATTCGGACAATGTTTCTCCGGACACACCATTTTATGTCAACTCAGCTGACCCCCCGGAAGCGCCCGTCAAGGTTGAGCGCCGGCATTTCCTCACATCTGTTTCATGCTGGTCATTCAGCACAACCGGAACCGGCGGAACCTCGAACCGTCTCGTTCTGGCAGCTTGGATCACAGATTACCGGTGGCCGCTGGTTCGAACTTTACCGCGCTGCTCCTAAAACAATGAATGGAGATTCGACAGGCGGTACGACGGATGGGTTTGATTACGTGGTCAAACTAATCAACCCTGAGCTCCCGTCGGACGAGCGGGCAACGGCGATTGACCGGATGGGTCGCGAGGCGGCTTCAACCGAGGTCGTTGAACACCGAAGCGTGATTCCATTGCTCGATGCGGAACTCGATCGGGCTCCGTTTTTTCTGGTTCAGCCCTGGATCTCAGGTGGATCGTTCGGCAAGTTTCTGGCGATGGCCGACAACGTTTCGCTCACACGAATGTTATGGATCGTCCGGCAGATCGCCGAAGCGCTGGTTGCTGCTCACGAAAACGGTCGCGTTCATCTCGCGCTTGAGCCGTCACATGTGCTGGTTGGCAACGGAGGCCGGGTATCGATGACAGGCTGGTCGGGTTCGCACGCAATCGGCCAGAAGATTTCCGTTCATCGGAATCAGTTGCAGATCCTGCGCTACATGGCGCCCGAATGTTTTTATCCTGATTGCCCGGCAAGAAAATCGGCAGACGTCTATTCGCTGGGCCTGTTCATTCATCAGGGGCTGGCCGGTCATACTCCGTTTCAAGGAACGGACTACGATACGATTGTCCGCGCGCACCGCGACCTTCATCCTGCCGAATTAATCCGGCACCAGCCGCTCTGCCCGATGAGGTTAAGCAAACTGGTTGAGCAAATGCTGGAAAAGAATCCGGTGCACCGGCCGTCGTCGCGCGAGGTACTCGATCAACTGATATCAATTGAGATTGAAAATCTGTCAAACCCGGCCGTGATCCGGATCTAGAAATGTGGGATACGCTTCCCACGTCAGATCAACCTGCGATTCCAAGGTCCTCGCGGCATCGTCGTCCGCCTGACCGACCGCAATCGCATGGCAACAGGCGACGTCGCAAAAGAGAACCGGTTTCGGATCGTCCATCGCCAGGATCCGCTCAGCCGCCGCCGTTCCATCTTCGACTTCGCCGGTTCGCACAGCACAGATCGCTCGCTATAGTTCGAAAATCTCGCCGGCTGGATCGTCTTTTAGTGTATGGAGTGTTTGTCCAAGGCCGAGTCGACTGCGCGAGAGATCGCTTTTGTAGACCGCCAGCGCAGGATAGCGTTCCGTCAGTGCGACTTGCGATTCGATGGCGGAGCGGTAATGTCCGGCGGCTTCCCCGGCACGCTTTTGTTTCAGCAGGACCGTTGCGGCATTCCGATGTCCGGCTGCCAGTTCCCGCTGCAAGTCCGGTAACAAGCTGCTGCTGATGTTTTCCTGATCATCAATCAGTTGTGACAACTGCTCGATCACATTGTTGTAGAGCGAAACGGATTCGTTCATCTGTTCCGGCTGATCCGAATAAAGGCCGGCCAGGTTACTGAGCGCGTTGGCGTAGTCCTGTTTTAGCGAAACCGGATCGTCCTGTCGCAGGTTGATTACAGCGGCAGGGCGTGCGGAAGTTTCGTTGTTCGCAGCGAGTACATCGATTGAAGGCTGTGCATCACGGTCAGCACAAAATAGAGAGTTGCTCCGAGGCTGTAGATGTCGCTGACGGGTTGCAGTTCGCCCAACCGGCCGGCAGCCTGCTCCGGGCTCATGAACGTCGGTGTTCCGACGGTACTGCCGTCCAGCGTTCCGGAAACCACCGAACCGCGAATCGCCAGGCTCGGATCGTCATCGAGATGGTGTTCATTGCGGCCGGTTTTTTTCGCCAGTCCCCAGTCGACAACCAGCGTCTCGCCGAATTTCCCCAGCATGATGTTCGACGGTTTAATGTCGCGATGGATCACGCCACGGCTGTGTGCATAGGCGACGGCGTTGCACGAATCGACGAAACGAGATAAGAGATTCCTGAACTGCATTCGCTGTTCGACCGGATCACTCAGGAGTGCCGCTACCTTCAGAGTCTCTCCACGAATGAACCGCATCGCGAAATAGGCGCTGCCGTCATCTTTTTTCTAAAGCCATAGACCGGCACCACGCCCGGATGTTCCAGTCCACCCGTGATGCACGCTTCAAGTTCAAAGCGGTCGCGTGACATTTGATCGTTAACGTAGGCTGTTCGGATTTCCTTCAGCGCGACTTCGCGATCAAGTTCCCGGCTGAAACGGATGTCTGATCGAGATGGCGGGACTTTGAATCCGGATTCGATGCTCCACCTGCGGCCGTTGCCAGAGACTCAATGCCTGCCGGTCCGCCGTTGTTTTTGGAATAGTCTGTGTCGTGCGTTCCGCGCGAGACAGCAGTGGCTGTCTGATTAACATCAGCGCTGGATGCATGTGGCGTTTGCGTGACGTCCAACCGTGAAATCAACCTGGCCGAAGCATGGGTGATTCGGGCAGTCTGCTGCGGTTTGTTTTTTCCGATGCCAAAGCTTGTGCCCGGACAGCCGGTCCTGCCAGGAGCCTAACGGCATGCTACGGGGCGGGAAACAAATACAGAGTGAGTGCCATCGGTGCGAAAGCCGGAAGGGAGGGACGCCTACCTTGTCATTCGCCGTTCAAACGCGGTGGCAGGAATCGGCGTGACTTCTGTTGTCGCAACCAGGTCGGTTCGCAGGATGTCCTTTTCTTTCTTGTTCGACGGTAGCGCGAACTGGACGATAAATCCGCCGACCTGAATGCCCTGCGTTTCGCAAATCGGTGGCCAGAAATCCTCGGCCCTTGTTGCCAGCGCTCGTGCGAGCAATCGAGTAGCGCGCCCCGAGAATCCTCCGAGTACCATTTCCAGTCGGCCCTGCGATTCGCGATGAACGTAGAAAACGAATGCAACTTCTTCTATTCGTTTTTCGCTCGGACAGCAGATCCACTTGCCGTTTTCACCTTCGTAGTAAATTCCGGGGCCCTGATCTTTCTCGTCCTTTGACAACGACGTGCCGCCGACGCACGACGCCGGGTGTGGATCGAGGTCGCGGTAGCGAATGTAAAACGGAATGCTCCGATCAGCCGCTTTTTCAATGCCGTCCTGCGTCACAAACGGGTCGCAGTTGAACGCACGGGACAATACGATCTCGACAACCGGATTGCTTTTTGTACTTCCGATCCCAACCAGCGCCTTGTCCCCTTTGGAATCGGAGAATTCGTTGTAGACCAGTTTGGCTCGCGAGGCGACTTCTTCGTCGGACGCCTGCCCGGGGCTCCAGACCAGTGACTGCTTCAAATGTTCGGGCTGAGGAATCTCGTCACGTGCGGCCGGAAACGCCGGATCAGCATCGGTCTTGCGAAGTTTCGCTGTTCCGCCAAGCGTAGTGACCCCGTTTAGCAGTTCGCCCATCAGTACGGAGTCCGATGCAACGACGAAGGAAACATCCGGGTTGTCGGGCGATACGTCACGGCGGACACCGATACACAGTTCCATTCGTCGTCGACGAGCCAGCAGTTCCCAGAAGTTTTCCGGTTCGACCGAAAACAGAACGCCGGGGAGCTGCTCGGGAGTCGCGTGGCCGTGCTCGATCAGATAGTCACAAAGACGCGACAACGCCTTGAGAGGAATGTACTTCACTTCATTCTTCAACAAAGCAGCGACCTGATGCCGATCGAGCCCGGTGTATTCAACAATCGACTTGATCGTTCCAGGGCGTTTTCGCGGGTCAGGCACATGACCAATCATTTCGGCGAGTCGGAAACTGTATTGCATCCTGGCGTTCCTTTGTTTAATGGCAAGCATGCTTGCACTGATGTGATCTCTGGTCAGACCGGCTCGAATCGACCGATTACGAATTGGTTTGTAGGGAGTCGAGTTGCACGTTAGACACGGTTGCTCCAAATCAAGATAGCAGTGTTTGGACCGATTGTGTTGCCGTATTCTACCTTAATCTCAATATATACGCTCCAAAGTATAATGCGACCCCCTAAGTCAGAAGAGCGGCATGGGAGCCGTTATTTTTGTGATAGAGGACCAATATCTGCGAAAAAAAACAGGCCTGAAGCGCAAGAAGGAAGTTCTGTGATACCGAACAAGTTAATGAATGGGAATTCCGTTTGGCTCCACGATGTCCAACCTGCACGCGTTTCGGAAAAACTGCTCGGGTTCAAGTGCAATCATAAGTTGGCAAATCGGCATGGTCTGGCCATTGCGACTCTGCTAACGTCCGCCGCTCAGGCGACCGGTTACGAGCAAGTCGCTCAGGCAAATGCCGTTTAGGAGTACCAATGCAATACGTGAAAACCATTTCGGCGATTGCCGTTCTACTGGCTCTGCTGCCTTTCGATTCTACAGCTGACGCGCAGGAGCGAGGGTTCAGGAATCTGTTCAGTACCAGGAGTGATGAAGCACAATCGGATCAACCTGTTGGGTCCGAGTTTTCCGGAAACGAGTTGACTGAAGGTTCCGGACCGTGGTTGATTATGGCTGCGTCGTTTTCAGGATACGATGCGGAAGTGAAGGCTCGAAATCTGGCTGCGGAACTGCATCAACAAAGGCTCAGGACATACGTCTATCAACATACGTTTAATCACGGTGGTACTTATCGCGGCATCGGCTGGGATCTCGAAGAGAACGGTGGCACGGTTCCCAAACGCATGAAAACGCTCAACGCGCCGTCGGTTACCGAGTATGCCGTGTTGGTAGGCGATTATTCGACCGTAGACGATGGCGGTGCCCAGTTGCATCTGGAGCAGATCAAGATGTTCATGCCTGCGTCGATGTCGAACTTTGATCCGAACAACACCGACAATGACAATGTCCGGACGATCAAGGAAATCGCGCGGCGATTGACCAGCGGGACGCGTGAAAAGGCCTATGGTCCGTTAAAGTCCGCGTTCATGATGCCCAACCCCCGGGCACCCGAAGAGTATTTTGCCGCGGATTCCGTTGATCATTTTGTGCTGAACCTAAATCGCGGGATTGATAACAGCCTGCTCGACAACACGGCACCATACAGCGTTCGCGTTGCATCGTTTCGAGGTGAGATAAGTTTTGAGTCGAACGAAATTGAAGAAGGGAACCGCCGCTGGAGTCTACTCCGGCGCGAAAACCGGTCGCTGACTGAAAGCAAGCTGGTCGAGGCGACGGCGAAGGCAACACTTTTAGCCAAAGAACTGCGTAAACAGGGCATCGAAGCGTACGAGTTCCATGACCGCAATGAGAGTTACGTTTGCGTGGGCGGGTTTGACTACGTGACCCGCACAAACGCTCAAGGGCTCGAAGAATACAATCCGGCAATTGTCGAGGTAGTGAACAACTACAAAGCAAGCGTTGAGGACTTGCCGGGAATCCCGGGTGCGGTCCAGCCGAAGTCGCTCAGAAGCTTAAGCGGGACCGGCATCGTGTTTGATGCTCAGCCCGTTCCGGTTCGCGTTCCGCATACGCAGGCCCGGACAGCAAGCCGTGGCCGGATGATGCGTTAGGCGAATCGCAAGTTTGTGAAATCGAAAAAGTTGCACGCCGGTTTGGGCTGCAACTTTTTTCATGCGCTACTGCTTATGCGCATAGTGATTCTATTCGTTCTGGAATCGCTACTTAACTCAAGCGATTTGATTTCTGCCATTCGAGTGACTACGTGGTCAGGTTCTTGCGACAGATGAGCCGCAAGTGCAAAGGCTGCGGCGGTTGGCGAACGGGACATTACTGCCGAGCAAGCAACGAAGGTTCGAGTTTCAGAACGAACTTCATGCATTCGGTTTTGAAACAACTCAAGGCGGGGAAGCAAATCATCCGTCGAGTGTATGCGATTATTGTTTTTCCCCTGACCCGGGTTGCCGGTTTTTCAAACGTTAAAGAAGTAGTGATTCAATTACGTTTGAAGCGGGAAATAGCTGCGCACGGTTTTCATCAACTCTGCTACGTTAGTGTTTGATTGTCGATCAGAAGGCAAAGCGATTTGGGGTTGTGGTCTAGTCGTTCAGAGCGATCAGGATTGCGTTTTGCCTCCGAAAAGCTGTAGACAGAATATCCGGCCAAGGCATCCAGCTTAAATTTCTTAAAGGCAAATCCATTTCGGTTGATTGCGGAAAGAAGAGGTGCGTACTCCTGGTTCCATTCCGGGGTTTGGGCGAGCCTGACCAAATAGGCACAGCCTTCACGATACTGCAGGATTTCCTCGTCGCGACGATTGACCATAAAATCAAAGGAGTCAAGCGTATCACTTAGCTCGCCGTTATCGGATTTGAGCGCACTGTTGTTGAATTGCGACATCGCCAAGGCAATGGACAGGGCACCAATCGTCAGCCCCAAAAGCATCGAAGAAATCGAAAATTGTTTCATGAGCGAGCGGAATAACGGCTGAGTTAACCGAGCGAACGGTGGACGTTGAATCACCGAAAGTCGGAGCGAAGTAAAACCCTAAACCCTGAGCAAAGCGTTGTCGCGACCAGCCAAACACATCAGCGTTGACCGCTTCGGTTCAATGTTTTGTTATCATGCCAGCATCGCCAACACGCATTGCCTCAAAGTTACGGCTCGAAGCACGCTTGCGTTCGTCCGCGCAACTCGTTGCCGATGGTCTGATTATCCATTACGCAACCGCGTGAATCAAGTCCGTCATGTTCCGAGCATGTCGTCCGCGCAATTTCTTCCGGGGACGGTTTGAACCCTCGATTTCACTTGGCGACAAGTTTTCGCGATCCAATCATTCGAGCATGGTGTCCGCGCATCATTCTTTGGTGGTCGGTTTTGTACCACGAATAAACGCGAATGAACACGAATAAGCAGCGTCAACGCATTGCGCATCGGAATCAGCGAAAAGGAATCAATCGAAAAGAAAGATAGCCGCACAAATCAACGTCGCATCGAGCGATAGGGGTTGGATTGCAGCCAGAGAGGGCCAGAGTCAACAGCAGAAAGGTTGGGATGTGCTTCATGTTTACCTGAGCGTGATAACGTCCAAGATCACCGAGTCGACGATTGCACGTGAATCACCGAACATCGGAGCGAAGTGAAATGTAAAACTCTGAGTAAAATGTTGCCGCGACCAACCAAGCGGAAAATCGCTGCCGACTTCGGTGCATCGCTTTGTTATCCGGCGATTTCGGCGTAATCATTGTTGGGCTCCATTGCGTGCCGATGTTTCCGAGTCGATTTGGGGCGTTGCATTCGGGAAATTCTGCGCAAGGGATGCGTTGTCAACGATAACATGTGGCCGAAGCAGATCAAGTGTTTTCGGGCCGATTCCGTAGACATCATCAAGTTGTTGCACGGTAAAAAATGGTCGTCCAGCAATTATTGCGGATGCAAGCGTGTCATTCACACGTGGAAGCAGTATCAATTCGTTGTAGGTCGCAACATTTATGTCGATAGGTGAAATTTCTGCCAGTCGTTCATGGCGATTGTATGTCGGGTCAATTGAAACGAGTTGATCTTCGAGTTGTTGGTCGTAAACGTCAGGCGAGAAGTATGATGCTCGTGTCGAGAAAATTCGTGGAATCAGGAAAATGGCAGCAAGAACCGTGAGCCCGATTAACCCAAGGGCAAAGTTGGAAATCGTCCGTTCATCTGGCGATCGCATGTATTCGCGTTCAGACAGACCCATGGTTAGGTTCCAATCTTCATGAAAAGTGGCGTGATGCGGTTGGCTTCGTTCGAGCCGGATAACGATTGAGGTCACCGAGCGAACGGTGGACGTTGAATCACCGAAAGTCGGAGCGAAGTAAAACCCTAAACCCTGAGCAAAGCGTTGTCGCGACCAGCCAAACACATCAGCGTTGACCGCTTCGGTTCAATGTTTTGTTATCATGCCAGCATCGCCAACACGCATTGCCTCAAAGTTACGGCTCGAAGCACGCTTGCGTTCGTCCGCGCAACTCGTTGCCGATGGTTTGATTATCCATTACGCAACCGCGTGAATCAAGTCCGTCATGTTCCGAGCATGTCGTCCGCGCAATTTCTTCCGGGGACGGTTTGAACCCTCGATTTCACTTGGCGACAAGTTTTCGCGATCCAATCATTCGAGCATGGCGTCCGCGCATCATTCTTTGGTGGTCGGTTTTGTACCACGAATAAACGCGAATGAACACGAATAAGCAGCGTCAACGCATTGCGCATCGGAATCAGCGAAAAGGAATCAGCGAAAAGGAATCAATCGAAAAGAAAGATAGCCGCACAAATCAACGTCGCATCGAGCGATCATGACGACAGCGCATCAATCGTCCGCGCAATTTCATCCGGCGAAACTCAGACATGATAACGTCTACGTTAACCGAGCGAACGGTGGACGTTGAATCACCGAAAGTCGGAGCGAAGTAAAACCCTAAACCCTGAGCAAAGCGTTGTCGCGACCAGCCAAACACATCAGCGTTGACCGATTCGGTTCAACGTTTTGTTATCATGCCAGCATCGCCAACACGCATTGCCTCAAAGTTACGGCTCGAAGCACGCTTGCGTTCGTCCGCGCAACTCGTTGCCGATGGTTTGATTATCCATTACGCAACCGCGTGAATCAAGTCCGTCATGTTCCGAGCATGTCGTCCGCGCAATTTCTTCCGGGGACGGTTTGAACCCTCGATTTCACTTGGCGACAAGTTTTCGCGATCCAATCATTCGAGCATGGTGTCCGCGCATCATTCTTTGGTGGTCGGTTTTGTACCACGAATAAACACGAATGAACACGAATAAGCAGCGTCAACGCATTGCGCATCGGAATCAGCGAAAAGGAATCAATCGAAAAGAAAGATAGCCGCACAAATCAACGTCGCATCGAGCGATAGGGGTTGGATTGCAGCCAGAGAGGGCCAGAGTCAACAGCAGAAAGGTTGGGATGTGCTTCATGTTTACCTGAGCGTGATAACGTCCGAGTTAACCGAGCGAACGGTGGACGTTGAATCACCGAAAGTCGGAGCGAAGTAAAACCCTAAACCCTGAGCAAAGCGTTGTCGCGACCAGCCAAACACATCAGCGTCGATCGCGTCGGTTCAATGTTTTGTTATCATGCCAGCATCGCCAACACGCATTGCCTCAAAGTTACGGCTCGAAGCACGCTTGCGTTCGTCCGCGCAACTCGTTGCCGATGGTTTGATTATCCATTACGCAACCGCGTGAATCAAGTCCGTCATGTTCCGAGCATGTCGTCCGCGCAATTTCTTCCGGGGACGGTTTGAACCCTCGATTTCACTTGGCGACAAGTTTTCGCGATCCAATCATTCGAGCATGGCGTCCGCGCATCATTCTTTGGTGGTCGGTTTTGTACCACGAATAAACGCGAATGAACACGAATAAGCAGCGTCAACGCATTGCGCATCGGAATCAGCGAAAAGGAATCAATCGAAAAGAAAGATAGCCGCACAAATCAACGTCGCATCGAGCGATCATGACGACAGCGCATCAATCGTCCGCGCAATTTCATCCGGCGAAACTCAGACATGATAACGGCGACGATCACCGAGCCGGAACGATAGATCTAAACATTGAAAAAACGCGCAAGTCCGGCTTCGCGTGCATCGTATTGTTATTGGGCGTCATCGGCGTCGGTTCTCAGCAGTCGTTCCAGCAGATTCTCGATGTCCGCTGCCTGGCTGCCTGATATTCGCAATTGAGCCAACAGGTCATCCATAATCGCAACTGCGCGACGACGTGCCTGATTGAATGGCGTTGTCATTCTGGGCATCTCAGAGAGCATTTGCCTGAACCCTACAAGATTCCCAGAACTAGATTCTATTGCACCACGGTATTCTTTCATGCTATCGAGTGCCGTTCTGACGTCGTCGGCGTCCTCGTTTAGATCCTTCTCGGCAATCATTGCGACCTTACTGAACGATTCGGTGAAAATAGCATTCTGTTTGTAAAATTCTGGAATCTCGACAGCCATGCGTTTGACGAAGATTTCGATATCGTTAGCTGTGTTATTAGCAACGCGTTTCGCTGATTTGCGATCATTCGAATCGGTAATTGCCTTGGCATCTGCGGTTCGCTGCGTAAATTTATCGCCTAAGTCGGTCGTTGCTGACGCCATTCGGCCCACGATTTCAACCACCTCATCCATCGCTTCCGTTCCGCGATCAACCAATTCAATGACGCCCTCCTCCGGATCACTGGCGTCCAACGCGGAGAGATTAGATAGGGGGTTGTATTCCTCATCTATTACTTCTTCCGTTTTCTCTACGGTTTTTGATTCAATAGCACCCGTGTTCGATTCCAGCCAATCCTGAACCACTTTGCTGAGATGAATCCTCGCTTTTGTTTGAAAATCTTCTGTTGATTCAAATTGATAGTAAAGCCCGCCGTATTCGTCTGCGATCTTCTTTTTGAATGCCTGTACCTTTGCAATTTGTTCGCCACCCATTCTGCTGGGTTGTATTCCGGCATCCTTGAAATAGAACATTATCTGAACCTGTTCACCGCTCGTAAGGCGTTCGTAAGCGCGATTGAACTCCTCTTCTGTGCCGGAATCAGCGCGTGCGGTCGCGGTTCCAAATCGACCCCACATGATGCCCAAGAAAATGTCGTACTCGTCACCAATTTGGCGGTTAATTACATCCTGCGCGTCTTCCCCAATCGCAGGACGTGAGTGGGTTTCCCATTTTAAGATCTCGAGACGTACTTGATGTTTGTCACCCCATGTAAGGTTGAATTCGGACACAACATTTTCTAACACCTCGCGTTCAGGTGAAACGTCACCGGGCGACGCAATAAACACTTCTAGTACAGTGTGAGTCTTAGCCATCCATTAAGCCCAATAACGGCTACATTCACCCGGTCGCGACAAGTGATTGTCCATTTCAAAACGCCCCGACTTCGCGACTCAGGTGCAATGTTTTGTTATTCGTCGACTACGGTTTGCTTGTCCCGTCATCCTTGACCGCGACAATCACTGTAACCTTTGAGTTTTCGCCCGCCGCACCATCAATGACATAGCGAATACTTTCTACCGTTCCGCTCAGATAGGCATTTGTGTAGTCGCTGTCCGTTGCTGCAATCACTTCTCCAACACGTGGGATAATTGGCGGCGCGTCATAGTAAAACTTCAGATGCCAGTGTTCGACACTGCCTTTCAATTTAACGTATTTAACGCGGTAATCTGTGGTTGGCTTTGGTACAGGAATCGGCCATTTGTCTGGCCCAATTCCGGTGGTAGGTGGATCTGTTGGCATGTTTTAAGTTTTGGTTGTAGGCAATTCGTTAATCAGAAAAGTTCCAAATTAAGAACGCCTTGGGTTGTGTATTTGATGCGTTTGCCGTGATTTATGCGTACAGTGAAATCAAACGGAGGATTGTCCACGCTTTCGAATCCAAGAATCATGGTAATAGACAGTGTTCGCGGAGTCCCAGCCTCAAGCTGAAAGGGAATTGCGGTTCCGTCTGCATCTATTACAACCTGAACTTCCTGATCTTCTTCGGAGACAACAGGCTGTAGCCAATTCAAACGGACAAGGCCGCGTTCCTTCAATTGGAATACATGTTCCGCACCAGATTTTTGGCCGAAGTAAGTGTCATAGCCCGGCAATGTCGCAATTCCGTAAAGCTCGACGCCTTCCGGGCTGCCCCAGATTGAGGTGCCGACAATTGCATGGTCTGGTGTTATTGATTTGAGCCTAAAGCTCACTACAGCTTTCATTGTGCAATCTCCTGATTGGGTGTTTTGATAAGACGAATAACGGTCACGATAACCGGGCGGACCAGCAAGCGCGGCCAACCAAAACGACCCGGTAAAAACATGATTAGAACCGCAGATGCCAATCTTGTCAAAAAGCATTCAAACCCGCAGCGTAATTGAATGCCGATCAAGCAACCGTAGACCGCTCCGGTTCATCGATTTGTTATCCATGTTTTCCAATTCAACACGCTTCGCCAACCATGCAAATTCGCCGAACGCCTGCGTTGACCGAGCAACCATTGTCCGAGCAAGCGAATATGTCGCGCCGACCGCGAGCACGCAATGCCGCCATCAGCGACACAGCGCGCCGCCTACCAACCGGTCCGAGCAAGAGCAGCATGTTGCGCAGACAAAATTCAAACCTCATACGCATCAGCGCCAACAGAATACGCCAAAGAGAAAGCGACCGAGCAACGAGCATGTCGCCTCGCCGACCAGCACGCGCCGCTGCCATCAGCAACGCCGAACATCGCCTGCCAAGCGCGGCCGAGCAAGGCAATCCGAAACACAAATGCCCGAGCGGGATAACGTCAGTGTTCACCGAGTCGCCGCGATTGATGCTGCCATCAAAAAGAGCGCCATCGGCGACTTCGGTGCAACACATTGTTATGCCTCGCTTTGGTTAGAGGATGGTGTATCGTGGTAAACGTCACCATCACCCAAAAGGTTTGCAAAGTTGTCGCTGGGCACGAGCAATCGCAGGTCATCCATTCGGGGAGAATCAAGCTGTCGGAATTCACAGTGTTGGTCAAGATTGTTCTGCGACACAACAATTTGAGGCCCGCGCGATCCAGAATGTTTCGTTACCATCGTCAATAGAACGCCGCCCTCAACGCGACGGATTCGTTTAACCGGATAGCCACGATAAAACCGTGTAGGATATGACGAATTCATTTTTTCATAATAATGCGACCACCGAAAAAAATTTCAGTGGCCGCATCGTAATCAATCATCGTTTTGAAGAGTACTTGTAGGTCGTAGTTCGATTTCCCTTGTTAGTGAATTTCGAATTCTGAAAGCTCTTTGAACCGTTAGAGCATTTCGTGATGGTGGTTCCGGATTTCGTTTTGTAGGTCTTGCATCCGTTGTTATTGGAGCTTGACCTACTAGTGAATCGCGAAAACAGACCCATGCAGGCCTCCTTTGAAAATGAGGATTGACGTTGCGTGAACGCTCACGCGATGCGGTTGATTCGTTGAATCAACTGGGGTATTGGAACAAAAACGATGCGGTTTGTCAAAAATTCTTGAGTCACGGCAATAGTCTCGGGAGGATTCGCGGTGATCGGGCCAAGAGGCATAACTTTGTTTTTAACCAATGAAAAACCAGTGATAAACATTTTATCACCCGGTCCAGCCGGATATCCAACTGTTATCGCTGGTTTATTTCTCGTTTTATCAGCGGTCCAACCGGATGTTTGGTTGTTATCACTGGACTATTTTCGATTTTATCACCGACCCGGGTGCTAGCCAATACTGTTGGGAAATTGCCTGCTCTGCACAAATGAAGAGATGCACTGACCAAACACCCCACAGTTGCAGGAAAATCATGTCGCTTGAAAAGTTCTCATACCTCCTCCAAAAATCGAACGCGGCATCAAACGACAAAAAATGGTTTCCAAAATGGATACGCTCCTACAGTTCATTCCTCAATAATCGCCCCGATCTGATCGCCACCCGTTCCGCCCCCAATGACTCAACAAAATTGCCCTCCCGTGAAACACCAATCAACCCCCGCCTGACAATTACATCCCAATCTGCCATCGAGTTCTCTCGCTCGCTCCTAAAAACCAGGCAGCCTGCCTGGATTCGGCTTCAAGCGATGCGCGCTCTTGATTCCTATCGCACGCTTGTGCTCAAAGCTGACCAGCCGGACCTGTTGAATATCCGGAACACCCTGAGTCGAATCGCCGCGCAGGAGAGTGCTACGGGATGCGATCCGTCTGAACCGATCGACGAATCAGAAATCGTTGGACAGATTTCTGAAGACCAGCCGGAAATCATCCAGCGTCTCCAGCGCGAACTGCGACTCCACTTCAAAGCGCTCAATACCGAAAGGGCCTACATCAAGAACATCAACCAGTTTATCGATTACCTTGGCTCAAGTGATCTGGAGAAATTCGGTGAACCTGAGATTCGTGCCTTCCTGACCCATCGTGCCGTCGAACAAAACGTTGCGCCAAACACGCAGAATCAGGCAAAAAGCGCTCTGCTGTTTCTTTACCAGAATGTCATCGGTCGGCAACTTGAATTCATCGATTATGTTCCCTCAGACAAGGAACAGCGACTGCCGGTTGTCCTTAGTCGAAATGAAGTCAAACGACTGTTGACGGAATTTTCCGGAATCAAACGCCTGATGTTCCTGCTAATGTACGGCTCCGGGTTAAGGCATAGTGAAGTTCGCCGACTGAGGATCAAGGATGTCTGCCTTGACCAGGGGCATTTGCTTATTCGCGAAGCCAAAGGTGAAAAGGATCGAATCACTGTGCTTCCCGATTCAGCCCGAAATCCAATCCGCGATCAAATCAAACGGACGCTCAACCTGCACAACTCCGATCTTGAAGCTGGATTTGGCGGCGTCTACCTTCCCTACGCACTCGAGCGGAAGAAGCCGAACGAGAACCGGAAACCGGGCTGGCAATGGGTGTTTCCGTCATCAAAAATCTCGCGTGACCCTGTCTCTGGAAAAAGACGGCGGCACCATGTTGGCGAGTCATACTTTGCCGACACTTTCAAACGCGCCGTGAGCCGGTCGGAAATTATCAAGAACGCCGTGCCTCACACGCTGCGTCACAGTTTCGCAACGCACCTGCTTGAAGACGGTGCTGACGTTCGAACCGTTCAGGAATTACTCGGACACAATGATGTCCGAACAACCATGATCTACCTTCACGTGATGAATCGACCCGGGCTCGCCGTTCAAAGCCCTGCCGACTCTTTGCTGGAACAAAGCGCAGCTGATTGCGAAAGTGTCAAGTCGAAGAGTGTTGATTCAAAGAGCCTCGAATCAACGAGCCTTGAACAGGATTACGATTCGGACGGGGATTCAATAATCGTTCGGGAAAACCGCGACAACTATTGCCGGGATATCTGAGATTGGTGTTGAAGCGCAGAAGCCAAATGCCAGGTTGCCCGACCATGCCGCTCCGGAATCCGGAGTTAGTCAGGCACTCGCCCAGTCATGTGACGATTCGTAGCCAAGGTCAATCAGCTGATGGCCCGCGTAATGATCAAAGACCTGACGGGCCTCTGCGGAGAAGTGATTCTTCCAGTCACCGGCCACGCCCTTGCGGATAAAGTTGTTCTTCTCGATCTGCCCGGCGTTTCTTCCGGTTAGGTTTTTGAAACTGTAAGACTCGACAATCGCTTGAACTTTGTCGCGGCTCAGTTCTTTGCCGGTCAATCTCTGAACCGCCTGACAAAGTGTGCCGACCCCGTCCGACAATAGATCCTCATATTTGACGATCGTCGCGTCCCGGTTCAACCACGATTGAACGAAACTTCCCCACGTGCACCGGAAGCTCAGCGATTTTGCGAAATCCGTAAACATGTACTCAATAAAGCGGGGCATGTTGGTCACCGTGTCTTCGAAGTTGTCAAACTGAAGGAGACGGCGTTTCTTCTCAACGGCGTATGGAAGATTGACATTGTTGTCAAACAAAAAGTGAAAATAGGACGACACCATGACATCGCGCCCGTCACGCATGACGACTGAGACATTGTGCAAACGACGGTGATACAAGTGCACGCCAGACATGACGCACGATTCAAACTTCGGAGAATTGTGATTACGGGCAAACGGCAATTCCAGACATTCGGCCAGCATTTGGCTGTACCAGGTGCCTCCCGATTTTGGAAATTCAGTCACCAGATACAACGGAAGCGACCTGGAACACCAATGAGCCATCATCATCCGTTTCACGCCCCGATAGCGCATCACCCAGCGCGACGGTACCGGCTGGACATCGGTAATTTTAGAATCAGGTTGCCTGGCCATACTGAATTCGACCTGTGACTAGAATGCGGTAGGAAAGTTTCCGGAACTGTGATTTGAATTGAACGGGAGGTAATGGAGACAATGCAGGAAATACGAAGTCCTCGGCTATCTCTGTTGCCACCTGTTCAATCAAGCTGCCTATATGCACTCGTTGTATCCAGGTCCGGAGGTTGTTTTTTGATCCGAGTGTTTTCCGCACCGGCCACCATCGATGGTTTCTTCCGTTCCGACTCACTGACCTCACGTTGACTGAACTCTTGAATCAGATTTTCCCAGCGAACAAGCAAAGCATCCTGAACCAGATGCGATTCAGCGTAGACCCTGGCGCGCTGGCGCATTGCGGCGATTTGCTCACGGTCCCGATAGGCCCGAAGAATGGTCTGCTTCAAAGCTGACGGATCGTTGCCTCGACAGGCAACACCAAGATTGTGGTTGACCGTCATTCGATAGAGTTCGCTTTCCTCTTCCATGACGACCAGTAATGGACAGCCCATGGCCAGGTAGCTACTGGTCTTGCAGGGAAAAGCGACTTTGTAAACGTCGGGTTGCAGGCTGACGATGGCCAGATCGGCGGATTCAATGATCTTATCTGCAACGGGCAGGCTCTGATGTGGATAAAAGTGAACCGTCGTTCCAACCAGGTCACCCGCCATATCAATAGCCTTCTGTTTCTCGGTCCCCTCGCCAACAAACACGAATTCGATATCCCGATGGCCCGCCATCAATCGGGCAGTCTCAATCAGGTTATCGACGGCTTGAGCGTGTCCCAGGTTGCCGGCAAACACCAGCCGGAATTTTCCGGGAGGCTTCGAAAATTCTTCAGGCAGTGCTACGGCTTCCTGTTCAAACCCGCCCGGATTGAAATCGGCGATGACACGCATCTTTTCTTTCTGTTTCGCCAGTTCCCTTTTCCCAAAGCGATTCAAATAGGTGTTCGCCATGTCATCTGAAAGAACGACCACCCGGTCAGCGAGTCGACAGGAACGCCGGTCGAGCCAGGTCGCCACTCTTGCCGACAAAGAACCAGGTTTCAGTTTGCCAATGCAGGTGGAAGATTCCGGATGGATGTCCAGTAGATAATAAATGAACCGCGAACCACGAATGCGAGCGGCTGTGCTGACAGCCACCGCCGGGACGACCGGCGGGAAAGTCAAACACATGACGACGTCATATTTTTTTCGTTGCAGCAGAATGTGCCAAACGGCGAAAAACAGAAACGTTAGAAAATTCAAGGATCGAATCAAACCGTTTCTGGATTTGTGCAGAGGCAACCAGCACCGCCGGACTTCCACGTTTCCGATGGTTTCTTTTCGCGGCTGTTGCGGGATCTCAACATTCGGTTTGTAGCAGGGCTGGCTGGTGTAAACCGAAACGTCATGCCCCAGCCCCGACCACCGCTCGCAAATCGTACGCAGCAGTGCGGCAATCGGTGGCGTATCCGGCCAATAGTAACGATGCACTACCAACACGCGCAACGATCGACTGGTTTCAGTCGGTTCAAGGGTATTGATGTTTGCATTCATCGGGAAAACGAGCGGGACGCCGGTTGTAAAAAGTTGGCCTTTTTTCTTGAATGGTCTCGTTGGACGGTACTCGATTCGTGCCCTCCCCTCGCTTAGGCTCGCCCTCCCGCAGGAAGGGTCGTACGTAGTAACGGCCGGGGAGGGTTCGGAGCGGGAAGGTTATTATTGTCCTGTCTCTTATAAGAATTTCCGCCACGTCGTACGGTTGATGTAATTCGTGTAGCTCAGCACGATCCGCGCAACTTTCTTGGAAAAGTTATCGACGTCGTAATCCGCGACGACACGGAAATTTCGATTTTCGAAATCAAACTGGGAGACAACGACGGCAATTGAATGCAGGACGTCGTCCTTTTTCAGTCCCGTCATGATCAGGACCCCTTCGTCCATCCCCTCCGGTCGCTCATGGGCCTGGCGAATCGTAATCGCAGGGAAGTTCAGAATGGATGACTCTTCAGTTATCGTGCCGCTGTCAGAGATGACGCAGTAGGCCTCCATTTGCATTTTGACATAGTCAAAGAAGCCCATCGGTTTGAGAAACTGGACCCGCGGATCCATATCTTCACGCCCGAGTTGTTCCAGCTTCTTTTTCGTTCGCGGATGCGTCGCGACAATCACCGGCATGTCGTATTTTGCCACGATCGCGTTCAATGAGTCCAGCATGTCGTTAAAGTTCTGCTCCGAGTCAACATTTTCCTCGCGATGAGCGCTGACAATAAAGAACTTGTTTTCTTCAACACCCAGTCGAGTCAGTACATCGGACGCCTTGATTTCGTCCATGTGGTGCATCAGGATTTCCTTCATCGGCGATCCCGTTTTGACAATCGTGTCGGGCCTAATTCCTTCGGCCAATAGATACCTGCGTGCATGTTCGGTCAAAGGCATGTTGACGTCGCTCAAATGATCAACGATCTTTCGATTCAGCTCTTCAGGAACTCGCTGGTCGAAGCACCGATTTCCTGCTTCAAAATGGAATACCGGAATCTTGCGACGCTTGGCAGCAATAACGGCAAGACAGCTGTTGGTGTCCCCGTAGAGCAGGATTGCGTCCGGCTGCTCTTCTTCCATCACGTCGTCAGCCCTTGCAATTACGTTACCGATCGTGTGAGCAGCGTTCTTGCCAGCGACTTCGAGGAAGTGATTCGGTTTCGGCACTCCAAGATTCTCGAAAAAGACCTCGTTCAATTCGTAGTCGTAGTTTTGCCCGGTATGCACCAGAACGTGCTCAACAAATTTTTCGAGTTCTGCGATGACGCGGCTGAGTTTAATAATCTCCGGGCGAGTCCCCACGATGGTCATGACTTTCATGTCTGTTTCTCTTCTTGTCTTTCGTAAGTTTCTTGTCTTTGTCAACCGGTTTCAATGCGAGCTGGAAGTCGAGTCCGTCAATTGCATAATTGACTGCAATGGACTTTTTGCGTTGAATCAGTTGCACTGAACTGGTAGTGATGTCGGGTGCTTCTCGCTTCACGCCCCTTCCGGCAGAACGGACGTACAAACGTGCCGTGTTATTACAATGATTCGAGCAATGCCTGAGACGTGTAGGCGATTTGTTCTTCCGTAAGTCCGACCCATGTAGGCAAACAGATTCCCCGATGGAAACACTCCACCGAGTTGGGAAAATCAACGCTGTCAAAGCCCAGGTGTTCGTAGCACGGTTGTTGGTGCAATGGATAAAAGACGCTTCTGGGTTCGATGTTCCGCTCAGCCATGAATTCCATAGTTTTTTGTGCATCGTCAACAAACACAATCACGCGGAACGGGATGTACTCGTAATCCTCGCGCACTTTAAGAAACGTGACGTTATCGCCCAGGTGTTCTCGATATAGCCGGTAAATCTTCTGCTTCTCTGCGCGGATATGATCGAGTTTCGACAACTGGGAAACTCCCAGCGCGGCCTGCATGTCGGTGATGCGGAAGTTGTAGCCAATCTCCGGATGGACGAATGTACCGCTGCGAATCCGGCCTTGATTTCGCATGTACACCATCTTGTTGTACACCTCTTCGTGTGGCGTGACGATAAAGCCGCCTTCCGCCGTGGTGATCGTTTTGTCTGCGTAAAAAGAAAATGTGCCAACGTCGCCAATCGTTCCTAGATGAGTTGTGCCGTTGGTGATGCCTAAAGTCTGTGCAGCGTCTTCGACCAGCCACAGTTTGTTGTCCTCACAAAACTGTTTGACCTCTTCAATATTGCTGCAGGCAGTCCCGAACAAATGCGCGACAACAATGCCCTTGGTCTTGTCAGTCAGTTTGATCCTGCTGATATCAATCGTCATGTCATCGTAAGCGGGACAATCAACGAACACCGGGGTTGCACCGACCATCTCAACGGCGTTGGCCGAGGCAATGAAGGTAATGTTTTGAACGATCATCTCATCACCGGGGCCGACGCCGAGTGCCTTCAGAGCGAGGTAAATCGCCAACGTTCCATTACAGGCGAATACACCATGAGGGCTGCCAATGATCTCCATTAGTTCCCGGTGAAATTGTCTGGCAAACGGGCCTTCCGCGATGTAGTTGTTTTCAAACACCGGTTCGAGCGCCGCGTAGTCAGCTTTGTCGACAAAAGATCGAAATTGGGGAACATGCATGGTCGTTTTCTTCATTCAGTTTCGGTGAGATGCAACGGTCTCCCAGGCAAAGGAAACTGCGAATTGCCTCCTTTGGAAACCCGATAGGTCAGCGAGGCGGCGGTCTTTGAACAGGCGATTCCTGTTTTCGCGCCTGGTTTTTTCCGGATGAATGTTTACGTTGAATTATTGGATGGTGAATTCAGGTTGCTGGTGACCGTTCTGTCGCCCGGGTTCTTTTTTCATACAGGGTTTCAGCGGCAAGCCCCGCCATCATGTCGGACCACGAAGGAACTTTGATCTGCATTTTTTCCCTCAACAGCGATCCGTCCAGCGTTGGCTTAATCACAAATCCATCATCGGGAATGATCTCGATATCCAGACCAAACGCATCACGGGCGAGACAGAGCAGGTCGTATTTTGAAATGGGAGTGGGAGTTGATAGCTGGTGCAATCCACTAATGTCGGGGTGAGACTCAATGATGTCCCCGACGATTTGGCTCATGTAAATCGTTGAAACTCCGGTATACAGTGCGTTGGTAAATCCCTTGATGGTCTTGCCGTCCTGGGAGAGCAACCATTCGAGCAGCTCCGAATAAAAGTCCAACTCCCGTCCAATGAACGAAGAACGAATGGTCAGTGTGTGGTCGTAGCGGATCTCGCCCAGCGCTTTGGTGCGACCGTACTCATCCGGGCCGGTCGTCGGACTCTCTTCGGTATAGTCTCCCATCGAGCCGTCGAACACGCAGTCGGTGCTGAAATGAATGACTCGCTTGTCATTCTGCTGCGCCCAATTTGCCAGTCGGTGTGGAAAAAGTGAGTTGACGTTGATGGCTTGTATCGGATCGTTCACTTCAGGGCGTCGCCTGGTTATACCCACGCAGTTAAGTACTATATCCGGGTTAACGACGTGCAACATTCCGATAAGTTTCTCAAAGTCGCGAACGTCGACGTTATCGATTACTTTCTCTGAATCGAACAAGTCACATTCGGCGAAAACAGAACTGTCGCGGTGCAATACTCCATAGACATCACCGAACCGTTCGGTTAGTTTTTCGAAAAGCTTGTGTCCAATCAGACCGGAAGCACCGAGGATGAGAATTCGTGTCATTTTTCTATCTGGTTTAGTACGTCCCTTCTGCCGGAAGGGGCGTGAACGAAAAAAATAGTCCAATAATCTACTAGTCAAATCGAAGCCGAAACCAACTCAACGTCCCGCCCGACAAGCGGAACGTAGCAGCCAGTATGTTCCAAACGGAAAACGATACTAGGCACTGGCCGAGTCGATCTTGACCATCTTCAACGGCGTCATCTCAGGGTCGCGATTCCGGTCCGGGGTGGCATCGTCAACGGGAGCTTGATGGTAGCCCACGTACCACAACATGACCAATAAGGGTGCGAGATCCAGTATCGTTTTAACAATTCCGGTTCCCAAATCAATGCCTACCGTCATCATTCCAAACCGCGTGACGATCATAGTGTAAATCAGAACGCTGGTTGGATTGGACGAGTGGCGGATGAATGAGAGGAACAGCTGACGGAACAGCAGTCCAGTCACAAACAACCCGACCCAAATCCCGAGGAATCCAAAGCTCCAATACAACTCAGCCAGATAACCCGGCGGGACACCTGACAATCCGAGCTTGTCCCCGAATACATGCTGGTTGATGTAGGGTCCGCGCGCGGCCCACATCGGTTTGTCCGGCCACATCGACTTGGGAATCGGAGCTGCCATCCAGCCGTAGAGGGTTTCTCCATAACGGTATTTCATCTTGTCAGGAATCGCGTTGATGATGTGGCATGTCTTCGAGATGTCCAACATGTCCCGACCTGCCGTCGTTTTCTCGACCAGCTTCCCGATCGACTGTTTTTCTTGAGCTCGATTCGCCAGAATCGGCAACGACAACCCGACCACGACCAGTGCGCCGATGACCACCTTTTTGATATCAAGCGTTTTGCGCAAGTAGAACGTGATGACCATACAGTCAATCACGACCAGCACGATGGCAGCGCGGCTGTTCATTACAAAGGCAAGCAGACATGTCTGCGCCAAAGACGCCAGAAACCAGATTCCGACCCACGATGACAGTGGCTTGCGACGATGCAGCACCCATGACAAAGTCAGGTAGACCACAAACTTCGACAGTCCGGCTCCACGATAAAACCAGTACTTGAGGCTGAACATCCGCCCCTGAGCCTCTCCCGCCTCGCTCGCAAATCGTTTCGCGGAGATATTGCTGAGACTGACCTCGGAGGTTGCGATAAACGCCGCAAAGAATGTCACAGAAATCACCGACAGAACGACCAGGATCAACTGCAGTCTTTTTCCGTCCCATTCGTTTTTGGCCGGCAAATAAAGCGACTCCAGAAAACGGGTCTTAAACCGCCAGCTGTATCCGATCAGGAAAAACAGCCAGCCCCCCGTCACAATCAACAGCGGCTTAACGAACACGTCGATCCGCTCTCTGTTCAACAACCGCTCGACCACGTAATGATTGTCGGCCGAGATTTGAGACAGGATATAGATGAGCTTAAAAGTCGTCCCGAACGCAACCAGCAGAATGACAAACGTCAAGGGTTCGAACAAACTGTAATCGTGTCGAAAAAATAGCGGAATGGAAACAATGATCAAGCACAAGACGCCCAACCCTGCGACCATCACATCAGTTTCCCGATGGCAATACACAGTCATCGCATACACGCTCGCCGCGACCATGAACACAATCATGGCGCGAAACAGGATCAACGGCAGGTGGTGTATGAGTTGTTGTTTGTTCAAGGTCGCTGTCTATTTCCAGTCGGCTGTTTTTTCAGTCAACTGATTTTCGGATGCTCGTTAGTTCGAGTTTCGAAGAATCGGGTCCCGATCGCCAGTCGGCCGGACTCGATACGTTTCAGTTTAAGCAGCGTCACAGCGATGAAGGCCAGGATGAGCCCGGTTTTGACGGCGACCCGGCCGACACCGATTGGGGTTGGGACAATTAGGACGATCAGGCCAAATAAGGCGGCGCAAATTGACCAGAAAATGAGCGTCGAATATTGCCAGTGAACCTTGTAAACCCGGGCAATCACTGTCATCAGTACGCCCGCAAATGTCCAATAGGCGGCAACTGTGGCAATCGCCGCTCCAAAAATTCCGTACCCGGGAATCAAGATCAGATTCGCAGTGATGTTGACCGCCAGGCCCAACCCGCTGATCGATGCTAACAAGCCGATGCGCCGTTGATAAAACAGCGGTTGATTGAAGCCGAGAAAAATGGAATAGCCGGCAATTCCTACCACGACAATTCTGAGTACGTCTGCCGCTCGCCCATAGTCCGCGGAACCGAACATCGAAAACAATGCAACGATTTCCGGAGCAAAAGTAAACGCACCCAGCGCAGCGAGCAAAACCAGATAAAAGAACAGCGTCGCAGTCTTCCCGAATTCGCGTCCCCCTGTTTTGGAATCCTCCTGCTTGAAGAAACGAGGCAGCCATGCTGATCGCATCGCCAGAGCACCGATCGACACGACTGAAGCCAGCAAGTAGCCGATATGGTATTCACCGATTTCGCTGGTTGGCACTTCACCCTCGAGCAACAACCGGTCGATAAACGACACTCCCCACATGAACAAGGCGTGAGGCAGGACCGGCAGACAGTACGAAAGACAATCGCGCCAGTTAACGATTCCGGCTTTCGGCAGACCCGCACGAAAGTGGATCACGCAGGCCACCAGCGACCAGATGGAATAGGAAATCAGTTCGGCCAGCATTGCCCCGGTGACTCCCCAGCCACGCCCGGTGATAAAATAAATCGTCAGTAGGGTCGTCGTCAAAAACTGTAAAAACGTAAATGTCCGGTACGCAAGCGCCTGTTCCCGAATGACAAACCACAATTCTGTGATATTCAATGCCGCCCGGAAAAACCCTGCAGTGATCGCCAGCCAGATCAACTCGACCGGGATCGTTGCTGAATGTTGTGCAAAGAAACCACCGGCCAACACCAACAATAGATAAAACGGAACCGCAGCAATCATCCGCGACAGCCAGAGTGTCGTAGTAAATCGCTCCCGCTGGTCACCGTACTCGTTGTAAAACCTTTGCACGGCATGCCCGAACCCGAACGACAACAACGTCCACGTCGCGAAAACGACTGCCTGCAAAACTGCCAGAGTGCCAACATCCTCTTTAGTGAGGCAGGCGATGAAGTACGGTATCAGAATGATCCGTGCGCCTTTGGTAAGCAGGTCACCAATAGCGTAGATCAATGAACTTTTCAGGAGGCTCCGGGGTGCCGTCTCCTGATGAATTTTTTCGGGCACGGCTGGTTCATCCCTTTCGCAATCCGGTTTACCAGGGATATTTCGCATCTGACGGTCTCACTGAATCGTCGTCGAAAATCCGGCGCTTTCAAGTTCGGAACAGACTTCCGGCAAACTCAGCAGCAATTCCTTGACTTCGAGAACAGTGAGTTGTCGCGTCGATTCCGAATCATAATCATGAAGTTGCGGTTCGAGTGATTCGCCTTCAGTGAAAAACTTGTTGTAATTCAAATCGCGATCATCCATCGGGATCCGTAGAAAATCACCCATGTCTTCGGAACGGGCAACTTCAGGCAGGCTTGCCAGAGTTTCATGCAACTTCTCGCCGTGCCGCATGCCGATTGTCTTGACCGGGGCGTCGCTTTGGAACAGTTCCTTGAGTGCCTGAGCGAGATCGCCAACCGTACAGGCCGCAGCTTTCTTGATAAACACATCGCCCTGCCGCGCATGTTCAAAAGCAAATTCAACCAGTGAAACAGAATCACGTAGCGGCAACATGAACCTGGTCATCGCGGGATCAGTGACCGTCATCTCATTAACTTCTTTGATCTGCCGGATGAACAACGGAATGACGCTTCCGCGCGAGTACATCACGTTGCCATAGCGAACGCTGCATATACGTGTTTCGTCTCCATCCAATCGGCGGGCAACCGATTGGGCAACCTTTTCCATAACCGCTTTTGTCATGCCCATTGTGTTGACCGGATAGACCGCTTTGTCAGTTCCCAGGCAGACGACACATTCGACTTTGTGAACGACCGCAGATTCGATCACATTGTTGCTACCGATGATATTGGTCGCGACCGCCTCCATTGGAAAGAACTCGCAGGAAGGAACCTGTTTCAGCGCAGCTGCATGAAAAACCAGATCAACGCCCTCCATCGCCGCATCAACACTGGCCCGATTGCGGATGTCGCCGATGTAAAAACGAAGTCGCGGTTCCTGCATCCGAACCCGTAATTCTTCCTGTTTACATTCGTCGCGGCTGAAGATCCGGATCTGCTCATAGCCACGGTCAAGAAGTTTCATCACCATGGTCTTGCCGAACGAACCCGTTCCGCCGGTAATCAGAACCGTTTTTCCATCCGGCTTTGTTGTGTCGTTGCTCATCGCTTGTACTAATGGGTTTGTTTGAAGTGTTGAGAAGAGTTTACGTGAGGGTCAGCCCGCAAAAAACGGCGGGTTGCCGAATTCGCGAAGGGAAGTTGACATTCAATTCGGGCTGGTTGGAATTTCCTGTTTATTCGCGTTACCAGGTTGATGCTTGCTTTGATTCGACGTGATTTCTGCCGCCGAACCAACGTCAATCCGGGCCAATACATCCGCGATTTTTTCAGCCGCATTTCCGTCGCCGTAAGGGTTGTTAACGGCTGTCATCCGTCGTCGCTCGTCGGCACTGTTCAGAAGCAGCGTCAATTCGCTGATGATCTTTTCTTTGTCTACTCCAACCAGCCGCGCATTACCCGCTTCAATACCCTCGGGACGTTCGGTCGTCTCCCGCATAACCAGGACAGGCTTGCCGAGCGAAGGCGCTTCTTCCTGAACGCCGCCCGAGTCAGTCACAATCACAGTCGCGCGATCCATCAGCCAGACAAACGGCTCGTAAGTCAGAGGTTCGATCAGGTGAATCCGTTCATGCGATCCGAGAATCCTGTTGACCGGTTCGCGAACGCGCGGATTCAAGTGAACCGGATACACGAAGTGGACATTGGTTTGCTCGTCCGCAACCTGACGGATCGCAGCACACATGTTTTCAAAACCGCCACCGAAACTTTCACGGCGATGCCCGGTGATCAGGACCAGAGGCGCTGTGCCAATAGTATCAGCGATTTCGTTGACGTCTTCCGGGCGGATTTTGCTAACGCGCTCGCGGACCCAGAGTAACGCATCGATCACCGTGTTACCTGTGAGGTGTACGGTCGCGGGATCAATATGTTCGTGCAAAAGCACGTTCTGCGCATGTTTGGTCGGCGGAAAATGATGGTCGGCAAGCTGTCCAATCAAACGCCGGTTCATTTCTTCAGGGAACGGAGCGTACTTGTTGCCGGTCCGCAAACCCGCTTCGACATGCCCAACCAACACCTGTCGATAATGCGACGCCAGTGCGCCCGTCATCGCCGAGGTCGTGTCTCCCTGGACCAGCGTCAAATGCGGCTGGGCTTCCACCATGACTTTATCCAGTCCGGCAATCGCGCGCGAAGTGACTTCGGCGAGCGTCTGCCCGTGCTTCATGATGCCCAGATCGAAATCCGGTTTGACGCCGAACATCGCCAGCGCCTGATCCAGCATTTCGCGATGCTGACCCGTAGCGCAGACAATCGAGTCAAAAACGTCACCACGTTTTTGAAATTCGAGTACGAGCGGGCATAGCTTGATTGCTTCCGGTCGCGTTCCGATCACTGTCAGTATTTTTCTTTTCATGAATCAGACTTTGGGTTAACCGGTCGTCTTTCCGAACCAGCCGACAATTCTTAGCAGCGTCAGCAAGATCAATTTGACATCGTACAAAAGCGACGTGCGGCCAATGTACTCTTTTGCCAGGGCAATTTTTTCCGGCAGGACTTCCTGGATGTAGGCCTGCTTCGGGTCGGCGGCCGCTGCAAGGATATCCTCCTCGTTGCGGAACTTGATCGCGCTGAGGCCGGTGATTCCCGGCCGTACAGTCAACAATTGTGTGTAATCGTCTCGAAACATCTCAACATATTCCGGAACTTCCGGACGCGGTCCAACAAAACTCATTTCACCCTTGAGTACATTGAACAGCTGAGGTAGTTCATCCAATTTGGTCTTTCGCATGATCCGGCCGGCGCCGGTGATTCTCGGATCCCGGTCAACGGTAACCTGAGCTCCGAGCGACGGCGCATCAACCACCATCGATCGGAATTTTAGAATCTCAAACAGCTCAAAGTCCTTTCCAACCCGTTTTTGCCGAAACAGCACGGGCCCTTTTGAACCGAGCCTGGTCAGCACCGCACAGATAATCATAACGGGAAAAAAAACAATAAGTCCGAATATTGCCAGTCCGATATCAAACATCCGCTTGATCAACGTGCGTACTCCCGGGCGATCCGGTTCACGGTCGCCGCAACATAGTCGACCTGCGCCGGAGTGATGCTCGCGAATACGGGCAGCGAAATCATCTGCTCGAACACTCTGGCCGCAACAGGAAGATCCTGAGGCTGATAGCCGTAACGTTCCCGATAAAGCGGATGGAGGTGTAATGGTGTGTAATGAACGCTCGTCCCGATCCCGGCTTCATTGAGTTTGACGATAATGTCGTTTCGGTCGATCGACAACGACCCGGTATTCAGTTTAATCACCAGCAGATGCCAGGAATGGTGGACATATGGCTGCACATCGAGTGTGGAAACAAGCGGATTGTCGGCAAACGCCTCGACATAGCGTTCGGCAGCTGACCGACGGCCTTCGAGAAACTCATCCGCGCGATGAAGTTGACCGATCCCGATCGCGGCGGCAATGTCGGGCATATTGTATTTGTAACCGGGGGCTTCGATCTCGTAGTACCATGATCCCTTCGCGCTGAAACGGTTCCACGCGTTGCGGCTCAACCCGTGCAAACTCATTTGTCGCATCCTCGCGGCGACTTCGTCATCGTCGGTTGTATTCATCCCGCCTTCACCGGTCGTAATCGTTTTGTTTGCGTAAAACGAAAAACAGGTTACCGGGCTGATCGTGCCAATCGTCTCACCCTTGTACGATGCAGGAAAAGCATGTGCCGCGTCTTCAACTACGACGAGATCGTGCTCCGCCGCAACCGCAGCGATCTCGTCCATTTCGCACGGTTGCCCTGCATAGTGAACCGGCATGATCGCGCGCGTTTTGTCGGTTCGTTTCCGGCCAATGTCCTCGATACAGATATTCAGTGTTCCCGGATCACAATCGACCAGCACCGGCGTCGCGCCCAGGTGAATCACGACTTCTGCGGTAGCGGCAAATGTCAGCGTGGGCACCAGAACCTCGTCGCCCGGCCCAATCCCATGGGCTTCAAGCGCCAGATGAAGACCGGCAGTGGCGCTGTTGACTGCCACCGCGTGTTTTGCACCGACAAAATCCGCAAACTCCTGTTCGAACTGTTTCACCTTCGGTCCCGAAGTCAGCCATCCCGACTTCAGTGTCTCGATGACGCTGTTAATCTCCTCGTCACCGATCGATACCTGAAAGAAGGGGACGCGGGTTTCTGTTTTTACTTCGCTCATTCGTCTATCCGTTGATTGCCTGAAAGTTGTCCGTTGATTGTAGTTATGTTGTCGGAAACTTTTCCTGTGTTACCAGAGTTCAGCTAACTGAGGGTGCAGTCTTTCCATCTTTTCAATTTGTTCGTCCAGCTGACTTCGAACCGATTCGGGCAACCGTTCACGCAGCCGGGTTTCTGCTTCCTGCCCCGTGTCTTCGCGAAAGAGAACTTGTTTTAACAACTCACTCCGATGCAACTTCGCAAGAAGACAGTATGCGCCGACCCGCCTGAGAACAGATGCTGTTCCCGTTGCGAAGCGTGCCACCATTTTTGATTTCGGCTGAATTGCCGGGTTCACGATTTTATCCGCGTTCCCGGGCATGAACTTGCTATCTACACCGAGAAAATCGTACAGGTCGGACAAAACTCCTCGATGATCGATCTGTAATCGCTCAAAGACAAGGTAGTGAATCTGGTCCTGCGAAAACGCATCAAAGAAAGGCTGCAACCGGTCAAACAGACACACGGATTCGAGCAGCGTCCGGCTATCCGAAACCGTCAATGCGTTTTGCCGCTGGCGACCTTCGAACCCGGAGCCCATCAGCCGTCCGACCGGAACGTCCAGCGCTTCTTCAAGTGGCGGCAATTCAAGTCCCCGGCGAATTCCGAATCCGTAAAACGACTCGAGCAACGTGTAAGGATTTCTCAGGTTGATCAACAGCTGTATCGACGAATCGAAATCGGCAATTCGTTGAGGAACGTTTTCATCGAGATAGTAATTTGATGAGATTTCACCGACTGCCGGCGTATCCGTTGTTGGAAACTGCCGGAGATACCATTCGTGTTCCCGATCCATGTTCGTGTTGAAATATTCTGTCTCCTTCACACGGGACATTTCTATTTCAGGATGGGCCTTCAGCGCTTCGAGAAGCCAGCTGGTTGCGCAGCGCCCGGGGCCGATGTTGATAAACGTCGGGCCGCGTTTGCCACAAACCGGAGCAGCGGCAGGATCTGAAATTGCCGGATTCAGTTCAGTGTTCAATGCCGGCCTCCATTTCGGTTGAACCGGTACTCTCGTTTTCCATTACCTCTTTCAGCACATTATCCCGGTCGTGGAATTCCGGAACCATCCGTTTCATTTCGCGCTTGATCAATAGGCTGTCGCCATAGGCCATTGAGAGCAGCGTGTCGATTCTTGCCGCCACTTCATTCAGATCGAACGGGCGGTGGTAGGCAGTCAGGATTTTTTCGTGCGAAGTCGGCAGCGATTTTTCATCATTGTAGTAAAGTTCCTCGTACAGCTTTTCGCCGGGACGAATGCCTGTATAAACGATATCAATCGAGCTGGCAGGAAGACCGGCGAACCGGATCAAATCCCGGGCAAGATTTTTGATCAGAACCGGTTGTCCCATTTCAAGCACAAAAATTTCGCCGCCGCGGCCCATCGCAGCCGCTTGTACGACCAGCTGCGAGGCTTCCGGAATCGTCATGAAAAAACGAGTCATCCGTTCGTCCGTAATCGTGATCGGACCGCCCCGCTTGATCTGTTCTTTGAACAACGGGACGACGCTGCCGGCTGAGCCCAGCACGTTACCAAATCGAGTCACTACAAACTGTGTCTCAGATTCGCTACCCAGTGCAAGAACAAATCGTTCGGCGATGTGCTTGGTGCACCCCATGACGCTGGTCGGATTGACAGCTTTATCGGTGGAGACGAAAACGAACTTAGCGACTTCGTAAATATGCGCAAGCTCAGCGACAATTCGTGTCCCAAGAACATTATTGTTGACTGCTTCGCCGATGTTTTGTTCGGTTAGCGGAACATGCTTGTGCGCTGCCGCATGGAAGATCACCTCCGGTCGGTACTCGCTGATAATCTTCTCCATGCGCGACCGGTCGGTAACCGACGCCAGTGCCGAGATCAGCTCGGTTTCATTTTCCAGCGCACCAAGTTCGCGATCGATCTGATAGATCCGGTTTTCACCACGGCCTAACAAAATCAAACGACCCGGCTTGAATTTGACCAGTTGTCGACAAAGTTCCGAGCCAATGCTGCCGCCTGCTCCGGTGACAAGCACTGTTTTGCTTTCGACCAGATTCCGGATCGCTTGAAGGTCGAGTTTGGCAGGAGGTCGTCTCAACAAATCCTCCAATTGAACATCGCGAATTGGAATCTTTGATCCGCCATCGAGGAAGCTGCCGAATTTCGGCACGACATTGATCTTGACTTCGTTTTCCGATGCGGCATCCAGTAGTGAACGCATTTGTTTGGCAGCCAGCAAGCCGGCTGTAACGTAAACGGTTCTTACGCGAAAGGCTTTGCAAAGATCTTCGATTTCATCAACACTACCGACAACGCGCAGATCGCTGAATCGAATTGGCCCCATTTTTCTGGCCGACACAAGGCCAACAACATTGAAGCCGAGAGAGGGCTGGGAGTTGATTTGATGAGCGAGGCGGGCTGCATCACCATCACTTCCTATCAGCAGCGCTCGCTTTCGCTGCCGCGAACCGGGTTTCAATACAGAGATTTTCTCGTCCCATAATCGCCAGACACTTCGCAAGGCACCCAGAACCACCATCGTGAAGACCCAGTCAGTTAACACGACCTTGCGTGGTATTTGGAACGGAAGGACAAAGTGATCGATGGTAATGATAACTACCAGTGAAACCGTCGCTGCCTTGGCGAGTGAAACCACATCCGAAAATGTTACATACCTCCACCAGCCGTGAAAGTTTTTCATCAGATAGAACACGACCAGTTTCGTCAGAGCTACAAACGGCAATCCGAAGTAGACCAGATCACGAACCAGACTCGGATTGTGGTCGAGATTCAGATGAAAGACATCAATCGTTTCGTAACGAATGATCAACGCCAAATAATAGGTAATGCAGAATGCGACCAGATGTCCGATCACCAGCAGAAACACTCGAAACCGTTTGATCAGTTCGGTAAATGATCCTGAAATCGCCACACCGGAGTCCGGCAAAGATGACGAATGGTCATCACGAATCCCGTCATGGCGATTGAGTGAAGTCATAATACAAACGGTGTCTATCAGGTTGGCTGTCAGATCTGACAGGATCGAGTTCGGGGGAAGTTCTCTTGCGCAGCCGAACAAATATCGAACTGAGTTCGTGCCGGGTCCGCTCTGAATAATCGATCCCTGATCATCATTAGATCAACGAGAGCGCCGATCGGAATCGGATTATAACGCAAGTACCAGAGTAGTTAAAACGAACCTCTGGCGGGCAAAAAGAAGCCGGTTTTGCACCGTTTCACGGAGCCGGGCAATATAACCCTTACGACATTCAAAGGCCGAAGACAATGAGGCTACATCTAAAGTCCTGCTTGATCAGTTCTTCCCACGCCAAAAGAAAACGCCGTCAGCACTAGCTGACGGCGTTGGAGTTATTGCAGATGCACCATCGCGGTACAGTTGTTGCGCAGGTTGCCGCAGGCAACGCTAGTTGCTTATCAAGTTCGTGATTCCACCGTACTGAAACAGGGAGATAACACTGTTAAGAAGTCGTTCACGATTCCGATATTCAAGCACAATCAGATCGCCGGGTTGAATGATCACACGTTCTGCGGGGTTGGCGTAGACGTAACGCAAATCGACATCAATCGCGACCTGTTCACAGCCACATTTCCGCAGCACGGTAACCTGAGTTGGAGGAAGCAGAGCGGCCGAACGCCCGCCACCCGTCGCACTGGAGACTCCGCCCGACAGCGAAATTGCCTCCATCACATCAATGTCGTAATCGCGCGGGATCGGGAACCGGCCACCATCGAGCAGGCCACCCGTATAGAAGATATCGCGGTCGCGGCCTTCGATGTAAACCACATCGCCGGTTTCCAGGGTGATGTCGGCATCGGTTAGATTCGGGAATGTGCCCGGTTCGCCTCGAACGGGAATTCGAATGACAGTACCTCCTTCGCCCTCGACATGAGGTTCGATCGGGCTGCCAAATTCGTCAACCGCATGAACGAGAGAATTGTGATCGGCGTGTTGGTTTCCACCACGAAGGATAACAATCTCGTTTAACGCGTTCTCCGTTGGCATTCCACCGGTTTCGCTCAACGCATGTAATACGTCGTTCTCATAAGCGGGAAGATCAAGTGAGAAAGTCTCGCCGCTATTGCTTTCGCCTAGATACACCTGGTTCTGGTTCAGCGTCACCTGACGGTCATCGTTGATGTCCTCGCGAATTACCAGCACGTTGTAGGTCCTGCGCCGCATCAGAGTGACGATAATCTTCTCGCTACCTTCAAGCAGGATTTTCCTGTCCTTGGTGTACGCTTCCAGTATCTTCCGTTCTGCTTCGGCCATGGTTAGACCGGACACTCTGATCGGTGCAACCAGTGGCAATGAGATGAATCCGTCGTCCCGAATTGGAACTGGATATCCAAGGCCGGGCTGCATCGATTCATCCGTCGGAAAATGCACCGGTGGCGGCTCGTCCTTTTCGCCTGTAATTCCCTGAATGTAGATTCCAAGAACGTCGCCGGAATCGAGTACATAATCGGTTGGAGGCGCCTGGCGAAGAGTCAGAAAGTTGATCTGCACTTCCGTATCAGGCCGACAGCATGAAGCGTTGAGCACTTCACTCGCTGGAGTCAGGTTTTCCGGCTTAATGGTACTGCAACCCAGCACCGGTAACAGGCACAAGACTGCAAGCATCGTCGCCTGCCATTTTCGTGCCGCAAAGTGTGTCGTCATTTCCTGTTCTCCCGAATGCAGTCCTGAAAGGAAGGCACTACGATTACTGATTAATTTGTCTGTATCAGTTTTCTCGGAAAGAATGGCGCTTCGGTTTTAACGATTACTCCAATGGTCCCGTTGTTCAGGTCAGGCGGACTATTACGGCTAAGCAAATTACACCTGCAGAAGTCTCCCTTCGCTGGATCGTCTCAAGCGGGGGTCAACTTTTAGATTACCCAACCGTCAAAGCCAATGGCGATTCGCTAGAGTTCGACCCGGTTTCCAGCGATTCCGGACAACAATCCAAAAACCGGCGCATAAAAAAACGCTCCATCAGATTCTGACGGAGCGTAAATTGGTTTTCGTTGTGAACTAACGATTACTCGTTTTCAGTACCGTTATCATCGCCGTTGCCTGCGAGACCAACGAGGCCGACCAAACCGATCCAGCCGGGAAGACGACCAAGTCCTCCGCGAAGACCGCAGCCACCGCCGCAGCCACCGCCGCAGCCACTGACCCCACCGCCGCAGCCGCCACCACATCCACCACCGCAGCCGCCAACGGCTGTAGATGAAGAGAATGTATCAACAGGCATCGCGCCGTAGTTTTCGTACATCGCGCCGTACCCAGCATCACCGTAGCCACCAAGGCCCATTTCGTATCCGCCGCCATATCCGGCACCGTCGTAGGAAACAACATCAACGGCTTGCGAAGCAACCATGTTATCGGCCGACGCAAACATGTTGTACGTACCTGGAGCAACGCTTGCGAAAGAGAAGTTTCCGTTTTCGTCTGCGTTGACCGAGTCAATGATGACTCCGTCCCGTGTCAGAGAGACTTTTGCCCCAACCGGTGCCTTTTCCTCATCATCAAGCAGGAAAACGAGACCGGTCAATGATCCATCTTCAGTCAACATGATTTGATCAGCATCTGTTTGTTCAGCAACTTTTTCCTGTGCGATTGCAGGAACTGTGGCAAGGGACAATACACACATCAGTGTAAAAAGTCTAAGTAGCGTCTTCATAAGAAGTTTCCTCAATAGGTGTCAATATTCTCTTTGTCGGAGCGGGACTCCGCGCGTTGCTTTTGCCAAGTAATTCGTTCAGATTGCGCAGAAACCCGCGCCCTGTTCAACACAGTCTAACCAAAGCGCCTAACCCGTCAATAGTTGAAAAAAAACAGTTATCAGCGATTTTCAGAAAAAACGGGTTCTACCTTGGATTAGGGGGCTCAAACGCCTGATTTCATCGAATTAGGGGTCGAGATTTTGGGTGCATAGCTATATTGAAATCTGCTCGTCAGCCGTCGATCGACGGAGTTTTGTGACAAGCGAATCCTCTCCCTGCGTAACAATCCCAAATCTTCAGGAAGCATCTTGAAACTGAGCCTGCTATTTGCCAGCCTCGCCTCGCTGTTGATCGTCTTGATCGCCTGGCCGATTGGTGGCAACTACCCGCATGTGAGTACCGCAACGATCGCAATTGGGTTGTTGATGGTTATCCTTGCGCTGATTGGCCAGTCTTTTCCCGTTCAAAATTCATCACGGCCTCCCAAACTCACTTCAGACGGACACTCCGCGACGGAATCCGGCAGGCGGCAACGGTTCAACTGGATTTGGATCATGGTCGTTCTAGGAACGGCCTATGCGGCAATCCAAGTCGTGCCGGGGATCGGTGACACGGTTGCGGGAATGATCCGGACCACCGACGCTGACTTAACGAACCCGCAACTTGCATCATTCGGAGTAGTTGCCTCGGACAACGGAGGAACCATTTCAGCTTACCCGGCTGCATCGCGGCTCCGACTAACCGAACTGTTGGGAGCGGTGGCAATTTTCTTCGCTTCATTTTCAATGTTGACAACGAAACGCGCGATCAAGATTGTGTTTATCGCATCAGTGATCACCGGTGTGGCAATCGGTTTCGTGGGAGTCATTCAGAAACTCGCCGGCAACGGGAAAGTGCTCTGGGTTTACGAAATGCTGCACGATGGCGGCTTCCCGTTCGGTCCGTTCGTAAACAAGAACAGTGCGGGAGGTTTCCTGTTGGCCTGCTTAAGCGGGGCTGTATTCGTGCTCGCCCTGCAATTATTCAGCTGGCGCCCGTTCAATCCAGCAGTTGACTCGGAACGGAGTCTCCGTTGGCCAGATGGAGATAGCAACGGAAAAATCGGACCGATAAAGCGAATCCTCGGGTTCATTGCCGGACTGAAGACACAACACCTCTACATGTTCGCCGCGTTTGCGTTTATCGGATTTTCAATCGTCGCAACTCTTTCGCGCGGTGCTACATTTGCGCTGGCAACCGCTGCGGCGATATCGATTATTTTTCTCAGTACGGTTAACCGCTGGGTACTGGTCTTCGCCCTGATGATCGCCTGTGCCGGAGTCGGGCTCGCGTTTTACGCCGAACAATCCGATGTCGTGACGCGTCGTTTGGAAACCATCACCGATATCAGTAATGCAACCGCCCCGAGGATGTTGCATTGGGAGGAATCGTGGCCCTACATCAAATCCAATCTTGTAACCGGCGCGGGCATTGGCACCCATGCGTATATGTATTTGCCGGACCAGGAGCGGCACTTCAACAAATGGTTCATCCATGCCGAAAACGTCTACCTTGAAACATTGGGAGAACTTGGCGTTGCCGGACTCGTGATTCTGCTGACCGTCATATTGCTTTGTATCGGCGCGAGCTGGCGGCTTTTCCGCAGCGTTGATCCGCTCGACCGCGCAACCGGCGTAGCGGGAATGTGTCTGATCTGGGGTCAGGCAATTTCTGCGTTCGCTGATTTCGGAATTTATTCGCCAGCCAACTTTGCCATCGTCGGCGTTCTATTGGGAGCAGTGACCGGCCGAGCCGCAGTGCTTCCGGCAAAAACCGCTGCTTCGTCAGCTGAAACTCAAGGCAAGATGCCGGCCATTCGGACTCGGCAGTTCCGGATCGCAGTGCTGACGCTGGTTGCTGTGGGATGCGTCTGGGCGATTCGTGAGTCTCACGGCGCCGAGTGTACGCATCACGCCGCCCGAATCATCAAACAGTACAAGCGATCGTCTGGAACAAAGGATGAACAACTCGACCTCGCGGGCTGGTTGCTCGCACGGGCCGCTGCGATTCGCCCGGACGATTCCGAAACCCACTACCAAACAGGTGAATACCATGTCGCCCGTTACAGGCAGGCGGTGTTGGGTCTAATTGTTCATGAGGAATCCAACGACTCGACGGACGTCCAAGACTCAGGAAATGAACTGAATTCAGGCGACGCAACGGAAAGTCCGGCAGTAACGCAAAGTACGGAGCCCACACCAAGCTCAAGTTTCGTGGACCGCGCACCGCAAATCACATCCACCGAGCAAGGCTGGCCAGTCACGTCATTGGCGACCTTGCACCGTTTTGCTCACACGGCACGGCGGCTTGATTCGGTGGCTTATCAAGAGCTGACCTCCGCGCCGGAAGTTCGTGACCATCTCCAAAATGCGTGGCAGTCATTTCTTGAAGCGGAGAAGAACTGCCACGTACTCGCAAAAACACAATTCCGGCTTGCAGAATTAAGCATCGTTATGGAGATGGGTCTAACGGAACAGGCGAGAATTGCTGAAACGATCAATCGAACCCCCAAAAACTCAAAGGTCCTCTACGATTGCGGTGTGCTTGCGATTAACGCGGGTGATGTCAACGAAACAACCCGCTTATGGAAGGAGTGCCTTTCCTATTCACGGGTTTTCGAAGAAGAGATTGTCCAGTTCGGTCGCGCTGAGTTGCCAATGAAAATGTTCTTCGAAGAAGTGCTACGACAGGACCCGGAAGAACTCTTGCGGATTTCGAGGAAATATTTCAGCTTGCCCGAACAAACCCTTTCGCAAAGACTTTTGCTCGTTCATACTAAGCGGCTCATTGATATCTCAGATCTGCCGTCACCTGAGAAATTCTTCTTAACGGCAGAAGCCCAACGAATGTCTGGAGTCCCGGCCTCAGCCGCCAAAAGTTATGCACTGGCACTTGAAGGCGAAGAGATTCGTGTCGAATGGAGATTTAAATATGCCAGGACGCTTCACCAGCTGAAACAATACGACGAAGCAGTCAAACAGCTGAACATCTGCGGCCGTCGGCCGTCACGTCTACAGGCACGGATCGCCCGACTGTTAACTCAGATCAAGCGGGAACGCAAACGCGAGTCCCCGGTCACGACGCCTGACAATGATATTCCTGCCGGAGAAATTACGATCGATGAATCGTAATTCTCCTACGAACCACTTCCGGCTATTGCCGGACAACTATGAGCCCCACCTAGTCAACGAAATTGAATCCGGAATCGGCGATGTCTCAAGTATTTCAAAAAAACACGACACTCGACAACAGCACCGGCTCCAGCGACATGTATTCGCTGGACGTGCTCGATCTAATTAAACGAAAGTTCTGGTTTATCCTGTTCTTCGTTATCCTCTCGGTTGCGCTGGCGTTGCTGTATTTTTTCAAGGCACCGAAAACATTTGAGTCCTGGTCCCGGCTGTCTGTTGAGGAACGCGGCGCACTGACATTGAACAACTCGGACGATACAATCGCCTCCGAAAAACCGGTTGAGAAATATCTTGAATACCTCAATAGCGAACGCATTCTCAACCCTGCTATCGATTCAGGAAAATTCGACGACCTGGAAACATTTGAGGAATCTTCGAATATCCTTGTCGATCTCAAAGAGAATCTGACGGTGCGCGGGGCGGACGCCAAAGGCATGTCCGGTGCGATTCATCTTTCCTACAAGAACGGCGTTCCGGAAGAAACGAAAGCAATTCTTGATGCCATCGTAATTTCATTCGAATCCTACATCGAGTCGGACAAGAAAATGGTCGGCGGTGAAGTCGTCGAAACGCTTGACAAGATCAAAGGCGAATTGTCGACGCGTCTGACCCGGGTCGAAAAAGAGATCCAGGAACTCAGCGCCAAGCCGGAACTGCTGCTCAAAGATGGAAACGTCCAGAGTACGTTTGCCATTAAGCACGCGAAACTGACTGATGAGCTTTACGAGCGCAGCCGTGAACGCACACGAATGGAAACACAGGTTGAGGACATCCGGCTGCAGCGACACAACGGAGCCGATCAGGACATGCTAATCATCAGTCTGTTGCAGGAAATGAACGAACAATCGCTGGGCGGCTACGTCACGACCCACCAGAAATATATCCAGCTGAAAATTGACGAACTCGAACTGCTAAACGAACTCGGTGCCGATCACCCGAAAATGATGGCCATTCGAAAGCAAATCGAAATGGTTGAACAGCTTCGAATGGAGGAACTTGCGGCGCTTCGGGGCGGTCAGCCTGGAAGCGGTATTGGAACGGCGGCCAACAGCCGGCCACTGGTCGATATCTTTATCGACGAAATGGAAAGCCGGATCCGGCTATTGAAGTCTGAAGAACACAACATCACCAAAGAGGTGGAACAACAACAGGAACAAGCTGTCAAGTTTGCGGCCGAGGTCGAAAAACTTGCCGCCCTCCAGCGCGAACGCGAACGACTGGAACAGGTCTACTACGCTGAGCTAGATCGTCTCAACGAGTTCAACGCGCTCGACGATTACGACTGGCGGACGCTTGAGGTTCTGGACAAACCGACCGTAGCGGAACAGGTAGCACCCAATCTAAAATTTGCTCTGGGTGGTGGACTGATTCTCGGCTGCCTGATGGGACTGCTGTTTGCAGCTCTAAAAGAAACGGCCGAAAAGACATTCCGCTCTTCCGAAGACGTTTCGGAAATGCTGGGCAGTCGAGTCATCGGGCACGTTGGACGCTTCGGACGTTCGCCAAGTGTGAAGAAATCGGATTTCCCCGGGATCGCAGCAGAAGTTGTGACGTTACATCAACCGGGATCGACTTATACCGAGGCCTACCGGGGAATTCGAACGTCGATGTTTTTTGCGGCCCGGGAATCCGGAGCAAAAGTGATTCAGATTTCCAGTCCGACTCCGGGCGATGGCAAATCGACGACGGCCGTTAACCTGGCCGTTTCAATGGCGCAGTCGGGCCGAAAAGTCGTACTTGTCGATGCCGACCTCCGCAAACCGGCTCAACACCAACTGCTCGGACTCGACAACGAGCGGGGAGTGACGTCTTTGTTGTGCGGGGAATCGACTGTGGATGAAGTGTTGCACGAAATTCAAACTGACAAATTCTATGCCATTGCCTGCGGTCCAATTCCCGGCAATCCTTCCGAACTGTTGACAGCGGGCCAGTTTGCCAGAACGCTGGCGGAATTGCGTAAACGATTTGATTTTGTCATTATCGACACACCACCTTTGCTGGCCGTCACCGATCCGGCCATCGTCAGCTCACATGTCGACCTGGTTTATCTCGTCATGAGAATTCGCAACGGCGTTCGTAGCAACGCGAAACGCGCTAAGGACATTCTTGATTCGGTTGGAGTACAACTCGGCGGAGTCATCGTTAACGGCCTGCGCCGGAAAGATCAGAAAACGTATGAGTACGGCGGCGGTCGCTATGGCTACGGTGGTTACGGCGGCTACGGTCGACGCTCATACGGCCAGTCCGCATCGCACGAGGCAATGAACGTCTCGGACACCCGTGAAAATCGCACCGACAAAGGGGATACCAACGGGGTCGCAGCAAAACATGGAAACAACAACGGCAGCGCGCCAGTGGATACCAAACGGCGCAGCTCGTGAATCTGATCTGAAGCGTCATGGACGCGAGCGGGCAGCTGAAGCCCGTTGTTCTCAATAGAATTACAAGTTCCGCGAGCACATCAAAAATCGGCATTTGCCGATTTCTCTGCATCTCCCGGCAGCGATTCGTCGACCGGCGGAATCCCGGGACCCGTATTGCTCGTGTACACAACGACTTCGTTCGCAGCGATCTTCCTGACCTCTGCTCCATTCCCGGTGCTCGAATGCAACGACAGGGAATTCGCATCGTCATCCGGCGATTCAAATAGATCTGCGAAGACGATCCCCTCGTCAACGATCTCGATGCCGACCCTTTCAGTCAGACGTACCGCAGTCAACGTGTAGACGATCAGAATCATATTGAACCCGATCAGTATCAAAACGGCCGCAGTCGGACTCGCCAACTGGCCCGCAAACCGCAAACCGCAAACTGACCGCCCAGACGGTAATTGTCACCGATCCGAGCAAACCCGGAATTCCAGGTTCAACCACATGACAGGCAAGCTTGTTTCGCGGGCGCCGGTGAACCGATAATGCGACCAGAAATATTCCGACCTGAACCAAATTGCGAGTTTAAGCCGATTCGCGTTGTCCCGGCACAAACCAGCGACGCCCACGCGACTGCCAGAAACATGTTGCTAAGAGGGAATCGATTCGTATGCATGTAGGTTCGACTCAGCGATATTTGTTTCGGGCACGGCCTCCCCGCGATTCCGGTCGAATCCAGTATTTTGGATTCAGGAAGTCGTTCAGCATCAACCGGGTATGGCCGCAACAGCGACATCGGAACGGACCGAAAAACAAGATCAATCCGAAGGTCATGCCGACCAGCAAAGAATAGGGCCATTCTTTCCGGTGCGCTAGCGAGTGGTCTTCGAGACGATTGCAACTGAAGCAAAATAGTTCTCGATTGGGACTGCGACGACGCGGATGGCCGTCTTCATCCAGCTCATCACCGCAGAATTCGGCGTCATCATCGGGAAGCTTGCCCTTATCATCGTTCAAAGGTTCGCCACTTAAGTGGTCGTCTGAACCTGTTGCAGTTGAGCCTTTGTTGACCACAACGCGCGCATCGGCTCCGACCAGCGGTTCCCGGTACGGTTCGACACCGGAATCGTCATCCGGAACCGGATGAGATGATGGGTTTGTTGTTGTCATGACTACAATGTGGGTGGAATGCGCTTGAGACCAAGGGGCTACAACCACGGGCTGTTAAACCAGTCCAAACAGGTGCCCTTTTGGTCCATTGTTCAATTGAAACACCAGCTTGTCAATTTCATTAACAGGCGAATCCCCAGCGCCATGTCAGATGAAGAACAATTGTGCCCCAGCTCGTTAGACGAAAATCGACTGATCGACCGACAAATCGCGCACTTGCGGAATTTCAATTTGAGTTTACACAACCATTGCACGGTGAGGTCCCGGACATCGATCACCACCGTCTTCCGCGGATGAAATGCGGGCAAATCCGTTCATCCGTACTCAGTTTGTCGGAACAACCACTCGACTACAGCAGATTTCGAAGCACGGTCTGGAGGATTCCACCGTTGCGATAGTAGTCGATTTCTACCGGCGTATCGATTCGAACAACGGTATCGATTTCGATTTTCGATCCGTCTTCTTTTGTCGCGATCACCTTTAAATTGCTACGCGGTTGAAGATCATCTCCAAGATCAGGGAAGTCGAATGTCTCGCTACCATCGAGCCCCAGCTCCTGCCACGACTTATTGTCCGCAAACTCAAGCGGCAATACACCCATGCCGACCAGATTGCTGCGGTGGATCCGCTCGTAGGTCGATGCGATCACAGCTTTCACTCCCAGAAGGAGCGTACCCTTGGCTGCCCAGTCGCGACTACTTCCGGTTCCGTATTCCTTTCCGGCCAGGACAACCAGCGATGTTCCATCCACCTTGTACTTCATCGCTGCTTCATAAATTGACATCACGTCACCGGTTGGAATGTAGCGAGTCCATCCACCTTCGGTTCCCGGTGCGAGATGATTGCGGATCCGGATGTTGGCGAACGTCCCGCGAACCATCACGCGATCATTGCCACGACGTGAACCGAAGCTGTTGAACTCCCGAGGCGAGACCTTGTTCTTCTGAAGGTAACTCCCGGCCGGTCCGTCTTTGGCGATCGCACCCGCCGGCGAGATGTGGTCAGTAGTCACACTGTCGCCCAGTAGGACCAGGCATTTTGCTCCGCCAATTGGCTCGATCGGTTTCACTTCCGGCGTCAGGCCCACCATGAACGGCGGTTCCTGAATGTAGGTGCTCGTATCCGTCCAGTCATATAGATCGCCTTCACCGATCTCGATCGCATTCCAGGTCGGGTTCGAATCAAAGGCGTTTGAGTACCGGGTCTCGAACATGTCAGCTGACATTGTTTTGGCGATGACTCCGGCAACCTCTTCCTGAGTCGGCCAGATGTCTTTCAAAAAAATGTCATTACCGTCCGCATTCTGTCCAATCGGCCCGGTCACCAGATCAATGTCCGTTGTTCCAGCCAGTGCGTACGCGACCACTAGCGGCGGACTAGCGAGATAGTTCGCTTTCGTCATCGGATTAACGCGACCTTCAAAGTTGCGGTTTCCGCTAAGTACAGATGACGCGACAAGCTCGCCTTCCGTAATTGCAGCAGCGACAGGCTCGGGCAGCGGTCCGCTGTTCCCGATACACGACGTGCAACCGTAGCCGACCGTGTGAAAGCCAAGGCTCTCCAGCGATTCGGTCAAACCGGATTTGTCCAGGTAGTCTGTAACGACCCGACTACCGGGTGCGAGACTCGTTTTAACATGATGAGAAACTGTGAGTCCTTTTTCGACCGCCTTTTTTGCGAGCAATCCAGCCGCGATCATTACTGAAGGGTTGCTGGTGTTCGTGCAGCTGGTGATCGCAGCAATCACAACCGACCCGTGTCCGATATCCGACGAATGGCCGTTGTTCTGAACCGTGGCGGTCGTTTCCAGCTTGTCAGCGCCGAGGCCGAACCCTTTGAAGCCGACCGGAGCCGACAATGCCCGGTTGAATTCCTTCTTCATGTCCGACAACGCGATCCTGTCCTGCGGACGCTTTGGCCCGGCAAGCGACGGTTCGACTGATCCAAGATCCAGCGACAATGTCCGCGTGTAGGTCGGCATTGTCGAATCTGCCGTCCGCATCAGCCCCTGCTCGTTCATGTAGTCTTCGACGAGCCGCACTTCGTCATCGGTTCGTCCCGTATTGTTCAGGTAGTTGAGTGCCTCGCTGTCGATCGGGAAAAAGCCCATCGTCGCGCCGTACTCGGGAGCCATGTTGGCAATCGTCGCCCGATCGGCCAGCGACATATTACCAATTCCGTCGCCGAAAAATTCAACAAACTTCCCGACCACTCCAGCCGCGCGAAGTTGCTCGGTCGCCATCAAAACCAGGTCGGTCGCGGTTGTTCCCGGCTTCAGCTTGCCGGTAAATTCAAACCCGACAACTTCCGGAAGCAGCATATAGATCGGCTGGCCCAGCATCGCAGCTTCGGCTTCGATTCCGCCAACACCCCAGCCCAGCACGCCCAGTCCGTTGATCATGGTGGTGTGCGAGTCAGTACCGACAAGTGTATCGGGAACCGCAACGGGGCCTTTCTCATCTTCGCGAAGAAAGACGCACCTGGCCAGAAACTCAAGGTTCACTTGATGAACGATGCCGACATTCGGCGGAACTACGCGGAAATTGTCAAACGCTTTTTGACCCCAGCGGAGAAACTCGTAACGCTCTTTGTTCCTTTCGAACTCCCGCTCAACGTTTGTCGCAAGCGCATCACGACTGCCAAAGCGATCAACCTGGACGCTGTGGTCGATGACCAGATCGACCGGGATCAGCGGGTTGATCTTTTTCGGATCGCCGCCGAGTCGTCCCATTGCAGAACGCATTGCGGCCAGGTCGACAACAGCAGGAACCCCGGTAAAGTCCTGCAACACGACTCGGGCGGGCTTGTAGGGAATCTCGCTGGCAGCTGGCTTTGCTGCGTTCCAGGTCGCCAGACTCGCGACATCGTCTTTAGTCACGATGTGTCCGTCACAATTTCTCAAAACAGTTTCCAGCAACACACGGATCGAATACGGCAGCGACTCGATCCGGTCAAATCCCTGGTCTGCGAGAGCTGACAAGCGGTAAATTCCCGGTTCGCGATTACCGGATTTGAATGTACTTCGTGCGCCGAATGGATCGAATTGTGTCGCGTTCATGTTTACCTGTCAGTTCGTGGTTCGCGCCGTCAATCAAGCGCATCGGTCGTCGGGTTGCCGTAAATTCTCATTGCCGTAAATTCTCAAAAAACGGCAACATTCAGTGTCCGTTTTTGGTCAAAAAATGTCAACGGGAAACGATCAGCTCCGTCCAAACACATTCAATATTCTTCCGAACGAACCGGGTCCAAACCAGGAGAAACCTGTTGTCATTTCCGTGAGTTGATGGCACGGATGGTTGTTCCCGGTCGATGACTGCTCGTACGTCGATGGTGTTTGAATCGGCAAACATTTGCAAAGCGATGGACCGGGCGTAGAATCACTGATGACAGAACGTTGCGCAATCGAGGAGAACAACATGCCGTCCGAACTACTCAGTCGTTTGCAGAAACTTCACGAGGAGTTGTCGTCGATCAACCTCGCGTGTAGCCCGGTTTCTCAATGAGATGACCGGCATGTTGAACATGATGGGCATTTAGCCAACTGGTTCTTCGTGGAGTTAGTGAATGAGCGAATTGTGAGCGGAATGGCGCTAGCCACCGGTCGGATTGCGCTGGACGTGTTGCAGCAAAACCGGCGGCTAGCGCGAACCGCTCACAGAACAGCAACTAAATTCTCGGAAGAACCAGCCAACTAGCGATGCCAAAAAAAAACGCTCCTCCATTTTGGGAGAAGCGTTCAGGATTCCATCTGGACAAAATGTTCAATTACCAGCCGTGTCCGTGGCAATGCCCGCCGCCGTATCCGCCGCCATAATGACCCCCGCCATAGCCGCCACTGTAGTGACCTCCGCCATATTGACCTCCGCCATATTGACCGCCGCCATATTGACCGCCGTAGATTGGCGCGTAGGACTGCTGGTAGCCACCGCCGTAGTAATTCTGCTGCGGATAGTAGCCGCCGCCGTGGCCGCCACCATTGTAGTATCCCTGGTTGTACTGGCGATCAGCGTGCGCACCGATTGCACCGCCGACCAGTCCGCCGATTGCGACGCCGGCTAGCGTCTCATCATTTTGATGGCCCGCAACCCCACCGATGATGCCACCGATCACAGCTCCTGCTCCGCGGTTGCTGTGAAACTGTGCTTCCGCCGGAACCGCGAGGATTGCGATCATGGCACAGGCCAGCATTCCGACACTGAATCTGATAAACATAGACTTCTCCTTAAGGCATGTTGCGCGTCGCGACAACAAAGATGCGACACATTTCAAAAAACGCATATGTTAACTACGGCATTCCAGCAACTTGGATCCAGCGTTCGCGGGCGAGTAAACTGTTCTGCCAGATGTACTGATCTGCCAGATGTGCCGTGCGTTTGCGACGCCACATCCATATACGATGACTCATACCTTAATTCCTGCCGACAATTCCCAAAATAGCGAATTACATTGACGATGCGGGTCAGGCAATTGCTATCAGTCGTGAGCTGGAACGCCAAAATCAAATGATGCAATGGCTCAAATCAAGACGCTTTCGCCGCAACGCTGGAATTACCGGTGTCATTTTTCCGGTTGCTTTCGCGACGGTTGCCTGGCAAGTTGGAGATAACCTAATCGCGCCTGCAAACCGAACCGTTGGGCCGCCGCCCGGGGGCCTGTCCATCAACGCAATGCTTGATGCCGCAACCGGAACCAGCCAGCTGATAATTTTTCATGGCGCGGAACATGAGGATCTTCTCGACTTTGATCCGGCCCGCTACGAAAAACACATTGTCGGGTTTCTGAATAAATGTCTGTAGTCAACTCAATCCTCGTCAATACGCGGCGTATATTGAGTAAGTGAGTGATTCGATTTTTTCCAGCCGGCCAGTCCAAAACAAACACCAAGGTCCCCCAATGCGAGTCCCAGCCATTCGCGGCGTTATCGATCGGCGAATTCTCGCCAACTATCGAATCGAACCTGACATCATGGCGCGGGTATTGCCGCAACCGTTTCGACCGCAACTTTTTAATGATCATGCCATCGGCGGAATCTGCTTGATCCGGCATGGCCGAGCGGATTTGTGTTGTCCCGGTAAAACCGTCCACGGCGAAAATTGAGAATGGTCTACGTTTGGCTAATACTGTTTTTTCTTTTGGTCCCCGGATCCTGGTGTTTCAACCTGCTCGGGCTCCCCGGCAACTGGCTGATCCTACTGACAGCCGCAGCCTGGGCAGCCATCGGACCGGCCGACTATCGTTTCACCTGGATCGTTGTAATGGTCCTTTTCGCGATGGCGATTCTAGGAGAACTGATTGAATTCGGCGCGTCAGTTTTTGGCACCCGAAAACTCGGAGGAACAAAACGCGGCGCGACTCTGGCAGTCGTCGGGTCGATGGTCGGAGCCACACTCGGCGCGATCTTCGGGATCCCGTTTCCAATTCCACTCGTCGGCGTTCTTATCGGTTCCGTACTGTTTGCGGCCACCGGTGCCTTGATTGGAGCCACCATCGGAGAACGCTGGGTCGGCAAACCGATCAAGGAAAGCGCACGAATCGGCGGAGCTGCGTTTGCCGGGCGGCTACTGGGCACGCTCGGAAAACTCGCGCTCGGGAGTGCGATGGCCGGGCTTTCAATCGTCGCGCCGTTTTTGTTTTAGCGTTCAGTCAAACTCGCGGAACAAAGTCTTCCGCATTGGTTACCGACGCTGCAAAGTGAGCCAGCAATGTTGCCGCGTGATCGATATCCTCCAGCGAAACCGTTTCGACTGCGCTGTGCATGTATCGATTGGGAATCGCCAGAATGCCCGCCGCAACGCCCGATCGTGTCACCTGCAGAGCGTTGGAGTCGTTCGGTGCCGCGCGACCGATTGCGTTGAATTGAACAGGAATCTCCTGATCGGCCGCAATCTCTTTCAGGCGGCTGCAGACAACCGGATTGATGTTCGGCCCGCGCGCGATGACCGGACCGCCGCCGAGGGAAACGTCTCCGCGCTGTTTCGAGTCAATGGTCGGGCAGTCGCTGGCATGAGTCACGTCGATCGCGATCCCGATGTGCGGATCGACATCATACGCCGCCGTTTTTGCTCCTCGCAATCCGATCTCTTCCTGCACTGTCGAGACCGCGTAAAATCCACAGCTCAGTTTCATCTCCGAAACCCGCCGCAGTGCTTCGATAGTGACCCAGACTCCGGTTCGATTGTCCATCGCGGGCGAATTGGCGAGCGAACCGAGCATCTGCTGAAATCCAAGTTTCAACGTGACACTGTCGCCAATCTCCACAAGCTCGACAGCCTGTTCGTTTGACTCCGCGCCGATGTCGATCCACATGTCCTTCGCTTTGACAACCTGCTTCCTCTCGTTGTCTTCAAGAAGATGAATCGGCTTTCGGGCAATCACACCCGGGACCGGACCCGTCGCGGTCCAAATGGTCATTCGCTGGCCAATCAACTGTTGCGGGTCCCACCCGCCAACCGTCTGCGTGTAGATAAATCCGTTTTCGTCAATGCTGGAAACGATTAGGCCAATCTGGTCGGCGTGCCCCGCCAGCATCAACCGGACTTCGGCATCCGGGTTTTTGCAGAGAATCAAGTTCCCGTGCAAGTCGGTTTTCATCGTGTCCGCGAATCCGGATGCATATTGACGGACGACTTCCTGAACTTTTTGTTCGTAACCTGAAACTCCCGGTGTTGCGAGCAGCTCCTCAAAAAACTCCAGTGCATTCGGATCCACGGATGATCTCTTTCAAGAATAGTACAGTTGGTTGATCGACGCAGCCATTGTACCGGCGGAAAAGAATTTCGGGCAGCAGGCAGAAGCTCAAACACGCAACCCTACGCAGCAATCACGTCAGCGCCCGTTCGCTTCAAGTACTCTCGAGCTTTTTGCAGAGGCTGATCAATGTACTGACCATCGGGAGTGAATTTGATAGTAGCCGGTTGGTCGGCGCTGTGTCCATCTTCCGGGTCATCGTCGGAATCGTCAGGACCGGGCATTTCAATAGCCCCCGGAGATTCACCGTCAACCGGTTCCTCTGGTTGAAGATCCGTTCCCGGACGCTCTGCCCGGTCGTAAATATCAGGATTCAGTCCAGCCAGATCTCGCAAATTTCTTTGCCGGATATTTTCGTAAACCATCTGGTCCGTCAGCTCGATTTCCAAACCCGGATCAGGCTGAATTCCCCACTCGCCCGTTTCCATCGCAACAGGGTCGGTCCGGTCAATCTGGCGGTCGCTGGGGCGCCAGAAACTTGCCACAGTCAATTTCAACACGCTCTTGTTGCGCTGCATCGGAATCAGATTCTGCACGGTCCCTTTTCCGTACGTCTGCTCGCCAACGACCACTGCCCGGCCATGGTCCTGCAAACAGCCCGCCACAATTTCGCTGGCGCTGGCGGAATGTCGATTCACAAGAATCACCAGTGGAATATTTCTATCGAACGTTGAATCAGGCGTGCAAAAATGTTCCTCACGCAATTCTTTGTGTCGACCGCGAATCCTGACCACAGGCAGTTTCTTATCGAGGAACATATCGCAGATGTCGATGGCGGCTGTGAGCAAGCCGCCCGAATTGTTGCGCAAGTCAAGAATCAACCCGTCAACGTTTCCATTCAGTTGCCCCAGTGTCGCACGAACTTCATCGGTAGATTGTTTTGCAAACTGATTCAAACGTATGTAGCCAGTTTTCGGATCGTCCTTGAGATGGAAAAGCCAGGTTCCATCCGGCTTCCTCCAGTCCCCGCTCACGGACGGCACCGGAATCGCTGCCCGCGTCAGAGTGAATATCAGCTCCTCACCTTCGCGATCGATGCCAATATCGACATCCGTTCCAGCCGGACCGCGCATCATGAGTATTGCGTCCTGACGTTTCAGCCCCTTTGTCGACACGCCCGCAATCCGCGTGATCTCATCGCCAACTTCGATTCCTGCTTCAAACGCCGGCGTTCCGGGAATCGGAGCAAGCACGACCAGCTGCTCGGTCGCCGGATCGTTGTCGATATACATTCCGACACCGCCGAACTGCTGGTTCATGTCCTCGTCCATCGCCGTAAACTCACCGCCCGCAATAAAGATTGAATGCTGATCGAGCTTCTGTGTCATCCCGTTCATCGCTGCTTTGAACAATTCGTTGCGAGGCACTTCATGGAGCGCCTCTGTCTCGATCAAATTGATCGCCTCGGCAACCAGACTCGCGTACCGGTTACGGACTGCCACGCCGTAACAAGCCATCGCAATGATGGCCGCAAGCGCAATGACGACAATATTTCTGAGGGGCATGGAACTTCAGCGTTGTAAGTGAGCGAACGGCTCTATCGTACTTTCCAAACGGATGACGGGAAAGTGTTGTTGAATTCGTGAAGGTACAGCATTGTATAGCCAGAAATATCAAAACACTGAGGCACAGAGGACACGGAGTTTTGAGTCTTTTCTCTGTGAACTCTGTGTTTCAAAGCTGTTTTCGAACACCGCCCGACCGTTCATTTGCGACTACAAAAAAAGCCGCTCTGAACCGAGCGGCTTTTTCTGAAATAAATTGCCAAAAAGGCGTTGGATAGCGAGGCCCGCCAGGCATCCCGTTGCTACTTCTTAGGGAAGGCGTAGGCCGGATTGTCCGGTGAAAAGTCCTCGTTTTGCAATCCAACATTCACAGCAATGTTCACGTAGGTGTATTCTTCCTGCAATGGCGGCTCTTCGCCAGAAACGCGGGGCCAGCCATAGCTGGCGAACCGGACTGGAACTCCCAGCTCCTGATCGATAAAGACTTGAGCCTTATGAAACTCGTAGGGAACTCTTTGTTCCGCGTGGATCACTTCAATCAACGTGCAGGGTCGCTCGTTGATCATCGCATCATCGACATAATTCGTCGTGCAATTGCCGGCGGCACGATCGCGTTCCGCTTTTTGAATCAGCTGTTTGACGAGATTCTCCAGACCCGCATCGGTGATCGGATGACGGTTGCCTCGCATCGCTACCCAGCCTGTAGGATCCAGGTAGATTCGGCGCAGACGAATGATCGTACCTGTTTCGTGAGCAATCAATTTGTTGTCGTTCTGTCCGGCAACATAGATTACTTCACGGCCCGCCGATTTTCGCGGGCGCAAAAATTTCATGTAGACGCTAAATGGAACCTGTCCCTGATCGGTTTGTCGAGGGTTGCGCACTTTGATTTGCATGTATTCCTGATCACCGAGCACCCCGTCAACACTTTCGCGTTTCACAAGAATTGCTGTGTAATCAAAAACGCTCTGCTCGATATGTGCCAGAGATTCGTGGGCCGACGAGATCGCGCGGTCCAAGGGATGTGGCGGAGCAGGAATGGCCGCTCCTGTTGACGGTGACAAGTACTCCGAGGGGAGTGTCGCAGTCCCTAAAGGAAACGCGGGTGCTACGGCACCCGGATTGGCGGCAGGGGGCACCGTCAACGACTCGGGAATTGTCGAGTCAACCGACAAACCGGGAGTCTGTCCCGGAACGATCGGACCCAGATTGGGGGAAGGACCCGTGTTATTCGGACTGCCGAGAATCGCCGTCGTTCCAGCAGTCCCCGAATCAAAGATGGCACCAACGTCAGCCGGATCAACCAGTTTGGAAACCCGGAACACGGGTTCCGAAGTCTGTTTTTCCGACGGATCAGCTTCCTGCTGAGAAAAAGCAGGGCTGGCTAGAAGCACGCCCGTACAAACTGGAATCGCGATCCATAAAATTCTGGCTTGCCTCAACTCTAGACCCATCCGATCCTCCGTGACCTGCGACCGCCGGGAAAACTCCCGACAGAAAAATGATAAAAGTTACCGCCCCAAGGGCAGTACCGGTGTCGCAGCATGGGAACTTCGTGTTCCAACAGCGCTCCACCAGTTTATGTTCTGGACACCCTTCCAGCAATTGACGTCCGTCGCCGGGTTGCGGTCGCTAGCAGAATGCCCGGCGTGTGAACGTACTCATCCAATCAACAGAGATTCAATTCAATTCACCGTGAAATTTTTATCGCCATTTAATGCACGGTTCATGACCTGCCCTGATTGTCCAGACCCGACATCATTTGTGACCATCACATATTGAAACGGTCAATCGGCAAAATCGATTCGGGCATCGTAATACCGGAACAGAGTGTCAGAATTTTTCCCTAAAATTCCGGAATGCCTTTGTTAGTCGACGCCAATTTTTCGCATGAGTTTTCGGGTCGCGCAAACTGTTCAAGCTCGCATCTCATTGCAATCAATTAATCCCAAACGACGCTGAATGAACCGGGATCAGAAAAAAAAAACGCCGGACGTTCGGGCGATAGCATTGTTGCGAGTGCGCACTAGTGGTTTTGGCGAAAGCTGCGGTTTTTCGGGAACAACTGTGGCTATCGCCAAAACGGCTGCCGAATTTCAGCTTTGCCAATCCACTAGTCAGCAAGCCCGTTGTTGCGACGGAAGTATCCCGTCTTCTGCTCTGAGGGTGGTGAAACGCCGGGTAATTGAAGTCGGAATTCAAGTCCCTTTTCCCCTGTAGACGTGACCGTCGCAGAGCCACCATGCTCTTCCAAAATCTTGTGACAAACCGGTAAACTGATCCCTCGAACCGCCTGATCATTCGCATAGGCGAGCAGATTGAAAAGTCCGGCGATTTCCTGTTCAGGCAGACTTAGGAAATTGTCTCGAATCACAATCGTCACGTTCGTATCGTCATCGTGCAAAGAGATTCCGATGTCGCGATCGTTGGTTTGAGAATCAGAAACCGAATTCGCTTTTCCGTTCCCGCCTGCAGAAATATCATCAGGGGCCGATGGAGCCGAATGCAGATAGAATTGAATCACGCCGGCGACTGCACGAGTGATCAGCTCGGATTCAATACGGGCTGACATTTCGAGTCCAGGCGGCTCGAAATTCAAAACGATCTTCTTTTCGCACAGCAGAGGCCTGGTCTCCTCACAGGCGCGAACGACACATTTGCCCGGATCACCTGTGTTCAGATGCGGAGGGCTCTTCCTGCTAAGGGCGAGCATGTCCATCACCAGCTGGGTCATCTCTTTCTGGTTCCGCTGAACGATGTTCCATCCCTGGCGAACCGTATCGGACTGTTGAGAATTCAGGCCTTCATCCACCAGGTGTTCGCCACAGTTAATGCTCTGCATGATGTTCTTGATGTGGTGCGACATCGCCGACAGCGTTTGACCGACCGCTGCGAGATGCTCGGAGTGAACAACGGCTGAGTTGAATTCACGGTTTTCAATCACAATCGCGGCCTGATGAGCGATCATGACCAACAACTTCAAATGATCGTTATTTAACCGCCCGGAATCTGCTGCATTTCCCGAATTGGCACGCCACGCTCCCTGGCGATTTTCCACAGGAGCAATTTGACCGGATAGCACGTCTTCCGCTTCATCATTCGCAACCGTATCGACGTAAATCAGACCGTAATTTTCGGCACGTCCGCGAATCGGCACACAGATCACTTCCTCTATCCCGTCCATCAGGATACTCCCTTTGGGAGCCCATCGATCATCGCTGCCTGCGTGGCCGGTCAGAATTCCTTTTCGATGTTCTGCAACGTATTCGATGATGGTCCGGCTAAATTGAATCGGACCGGCTTTGACAAAATTTCGCCGCTTCGAAATCCGGGGAATAAACTGGCTCGTCGCTTCATCCCATAAAAGCACAGAGCCTCGATCAACGTTGACCCATTTGAACACCAGCTGCAAGAGCGTCTCAAACATCCCGTCCGTCTCGGTCGAACTACAAGCTGTGACCAACGCGTGATAGAGGAAGTCGAAGTTGTTTTTGACAGTCTGAAACGAGTCCTCGAGGCTGTCGTCATCCAGTACATCAGACGAATGTGATGCCGAACTGCCATCGGCAATATTCTCGGACAGAGGCATCACGGCCGACTTGAGATTGATCAGCAGCTGGACCTGGCCAAGCATGATCCTGTCGCCCGAGCGCACCCGCCTCCGTTTTATCAGTCGCGATCCATTTAGGTGGCTTCCGTTGGCACTGTTCAGGTCCGACGCAAACAGGCCCTCCGGAGACAGCTCCAGATCGAGATGTTTCCGGGACATTTCGATATCATTGAACCGGATATTGCACAGCCGATTGCGACCGAGGATGTTTGAACCCGCCGCCAGTTCATACTGCTTGCCCTTGCCGTCACCTTTGAGTACGTAGATTGAAGCCACAGAACTGACCCTTTATGGGGAGGATGGTCGAACGCATCCTGCCCGGTTGGATTTAAGAATCGCCTTCTTCCAAACTCTCATCAGAACCTTTAACGGCATCATCGTCCGGCTGCTCAATTCCAAGTGGAGTAACGACCCCTTGATTTGGATTTTTTTCCAGTTCGGGCGTTTGGATTCTTTCACGACAGCCCGTCGCGAACAAAGAGAAAACGAGGAGCGCGCGGCACGAAAAAAATTGTCTTGAGCGAAACCGTTTCATGAATCGTCTGAACCTTTACCAAGTTTGCGTTTCGAGCCTGGCCCGCTGTGGTCAAGCTCAAGAGGGCCTAGCAGTGACAATCCACTAGCCTAGACAGTTGACTCACCATTTGTAAGTCCCGGGATTCCGCATTTCGTCGTAGGTGATCGACCCTGCCGCCCAGCCAACTCGCTGCCGAAATTAAAGCGTTCGCCAGCGCATATTCGCGGTTCACTTTCAGGCAACTTCGTCCGCCGGCTTCTCAGCCTCATCTGATCCGGAATCTATCGGAGGTGGTTCAAACCGGGGAGATTTCGGAGCGCCGAACTCATCGCCCGCTGCGTCGCCATCACTCGATTCATAGTCATCGCGTGAATCAGAATAATCCGGCAGCCTTGTCGACGGCTTGTCCATCGTAAAAGAAGACTGCAGATCGCCAAGCCCTTTGCGGAACTGCTGATAAGACTGGCCGATCGTCCTGGCAACCTCGGGCAATCGTCCGCCAAAAAGAATGACAGCCACGACGCCGATGATCACAAGTTCCTGATATCCGATACTGCCTGGAAACATACGAGCCAACTAGGGTTTCTGAATTTGTAGAATCAACTGTTCCCAATTGTTCATCGAACCGGTGGCAACAGCCAACAATGCCGCTGCGAAGTTCCAGGCAATTTTGTGTCGTCCATTGCACGAGAACAGCTCTAGACTTCCAGCTTTTCCTGTTGATCTTCTTTTTCGTGCTCGTCTGTTTCGATTTGCTTCGTAGGCGGAGCGGGTTTGTCGGACATTCCGGCTTTGAATTCGTTAACGCTGCGGCCCATGTTGCGCATCAAACCCGGAAGTTTCGCGCCTCCGAACAGAACCATAAAAACGATCGCCACGATTAGGATTTCCTGAGGACCGAACCCAAAACCAAGGACAGGTATAGCAAAGAATGTTGACATGGGAGTTCCCGTTTTACTTCGATCCACGAACGTCCTTCGCAAGCAAACACCATTGGTATTTTAGTAAACTTGCAAAGAGACGACCCGTGTGGTCACGCCTCTATTCTAGAAACGGCATTACGAGTGTCAAACCCAATGAAACGCAGATGGCGGCGGTTTGTCGCAGTTTGAGGTTGGTCTACGCCGGTTCGGAAGACAATTCCACAGGTGTGATGGTTCTCCGACGCTGTCGCTGCGTCCGAATTCGGCATCTATTCAGGCTTTGCAATTGGAAATCTCGCAGCCTTTTGCCGCTACCTCCACTGCATGCCATCATGACTTCCGTTCCCCTGATCGTCCTGCCCTCCGGCAAGATCCTCAGCCCGATCGGTCCGACCCGATTCGTACATCGGCAGGTAGCGATAATAGACTTCCAGACAAAGCGCTCCCATCGCAGTGGAATAGACACGTCCGCCGTACGGAGCCCAAAGACCGGTCGGTGCCCAGCTTCCCTGATTCCCGCCGACCCTTTCCCGGGTATTCAACAACGCCACTTTAAGGGTCTTGTTCCACTGTTCCCATGCCTGGCCGCCACTGTGATAGGCTGCCATTGTCCCGTAGTACCAGTAGTACATGTTAATATGATGCGCCGAAGGAAGCTCGCCCATCACGCGGTTCATTGCGGTCGATCGAGTCAAGTCCTCTACATCACCGTTGAGAAAATACCGGCACACCAGCGCTTCGGCGGTCATGGACGTGCTGACACCCTGACCCGGCCGATAGGAACCGAGCCCTTCACCCGGTCCGCTTGTGCATCGTTCCAAAAAGTGCTTCATGCGCTCGATCGTTTGAGCGGGCACGTTCGCGCCGCCGGTTCGTGCGCTTTTGAGGGCGAGTACCTGCCAGCCGAACTGGCTCATGTCGCCGCGATCGCCCGGTTCGTATCTCCAGCCGCCATCGTAGGTGTTCTGAGCTCGCACCAGATAGTCGACTCCCTTTTGAACAGCCGGTAACAACCGCTGGTCGCCTGTCACTGCAAGCGCTTCTGACAGCGCGAGCAACGACATCGAATGACAGTACATTCGTGCAAACAGACTTGCGTTGCCCGACAAGTTGCCGTCGGTACTTTGGTTGCGCAACAGAAACTCAAGTCCCTTCTGAACAGTTTCCCGGTACTCGCCCGGTTCCAGATGATTGTGACCGCCCGCCATGAACGCGAGTGCTGCCAGCGCTGAAATCCCGGAGTCGGCGTTGGTTCCTGCGCCCGCACGGTCATGTCCGTGTATCGCAGGTTCGCGCCCTCCTTCATGAAGACGCGGGTTCCAGCGGCCGTCGTCATCCTGAGCATCTGCCAGCCACGCCAGGGCTTCGTTGACCGCCCTTTCGGTTTCGATACTCCCGCCACGCCGACGTGCGCCAGTTAACCGGTCTTGTTTGCCACGCAATGTGTAAATTTCCGGCATCGGCTTACCGTCTCCGGAGCGCGACATCGGTTTAATGACTGTCAAAGGTGCATGAACAAATTGCGCCGACGTGGTAGGGCGTGCTTCGCGGACCGGTTGAGCCATTCCTAAAGGCAGGTTTTCACGACCGACAGGCATGGCCGCGTCGTCGCTGATCAAGTCACTCGTGAACGGAAGTTCAGGAGCCACTCGTTCTGCAATGACCGGATATTCTTCAACCTCATTGCTCGTCCCGTTTGATTCCGGATCGTCGAAGTCCGGGCGCGGCATTTCCAGTTCCGCTGTCATGAAATCCGGCTCCGGCGCTGTGTCCTCGTCATGGCGACGGTCAACGTTCAACTGACTCGCTGCAGCCGGCCGGGAAAACGTATCCAGATCAGCCTGCGATTCGAATTCGGCCAGGTCAGTTTCGGTGAGATCGATCAACGGCTGGCCTGTATCTGCAATCGGCATCGAATCCGGAGTGCCAGCTGCGTGCAGGTCAGCATCCGGTTCGTCAATTTCGATCTCGCTATCGATCAGCGGTCGTGGCAACGCTTCGAGGCCCGGAAGGAGCTGTTCGTTAGCAAACGTGTTCCAGGTTTTTTCAGATCCTGTCGGTCCGGCTACGTCTTCCAGGTCGTCCCCTTCTTCTTCAACGAGATTGATCCGCGTCGAAGACACGGCAGCGACAGGCGCAGGTGTCTGCACAAAAATCAGCTGTGTTCCGTACGCGTACGCGATCAGAAGAATGTGTGCAGCAATCGACAGAATCACACATTTCCAGACAGGACGGGCCTGACCCCATCTGGTCAGCGACAGAATCAACAGCGCCACGGCCAACAATCCTGAACCCACCAGCAAAAATGCCGTTAGATTGAATTCGCGAAACAGATCTCCGAACTGCTGCCACTGAGACATAGCCGGAATCGTTGGCGATGCCTCGGCCAGAAACGCAGCCGGTGATTTGAGTAGACCGTAAACATCCATGTCTATTTCTTCTACCTTTTTTTTGCAAGCATTATCGCTGCAACGTCCGAACTGAGATATTCAAATCCGCAACGTCAGCGTTTCGACAGGTCGCAATCACATCGGCGACATTCTGATACGGGCTGTCAGCATCCGCGCGAACAACAACGCCCAGCTTTTTGTACTGAGCCGTCGAGTCGGCCAACTCGGTATAGAGCGTATCGAGTGTGTACGGCTTTTGATCGACCAGGATTGTGCCGTCATCGAGCACATTGATCACCCGCTTGTGAGGGACTTCAGTCATCGCGGACGCATCGGATACCTGTGGCACTTGCAACGGAATCTGACGCTCCGCTTCGTTCATATCGCTGAACCGCGAGCCGACCATGAAAAAAATGACCAGCAGAAATACAATGTCGATCAGTGGAGTAAGGTTGATCGAACTCTGATCGTCTCGATGAAGTTTGAATGCCATTTGGTTCTTTCCGGTAGGGACGACAGATGCGGGCTGATCCGTATTGCGCGGACGACAAGCTGGAAGCATATCCCATGCTATGCAGCCTTCTGCCGCTTTGTTTTCTCTGACCTGGTTTTGCTTGAGCTGGTCTTCGTCTGTTCCGGTTCCGGGTCGATTTCGAAACGAGGACGAAGGGACGGATCGCTCAAGGCCTCGGCAGAAATGTAGTTCACGACTTTCTGGCCAAGTTCGTCAATCTCCATCACGTGCCGATCGACACGGCTGGAGAAAAACAGGTACGCGATCAAAGCCGGAATCGCGACGGTCATTCCAGCCGCGGTCGTCAACAGAGCCAGACTGATTCCGGTGGCAAACATGACCTTCGGGTCGGCTACTGTGGCGTCCACTGATGCCATCGCATCAAACGCGTGGATCATGCCCAGCACGGTGCCAAGCAACCCCAGCAGCGGACAAACAGTCGCGATACCGTTGATCAATCTCAGGTAGCGCCGCATGTAATTCGAATTTCGCTCACCCGCATCGATCAGCGCCTGCTCAACCTCAACCGCAGGTCGTCCCCATTTGCTGACTCCAGCAAGAAAGACCTGCGCCAAAGGGCTCTTGTTCCTGTGGCAGATCGTCATAGCCGCGTTGCGGTTCAACTCGCCCTCACGCAGCTGATCGACAAACCGTTTGCCGAACGCGCCAGGGATAATCCGGCCGCGCCGAAGCGAAATCATCCGTTCGAAGACAAAGACGACCAGGATGAACGAACAGATGCCGATCGGAATCATCAACGGACCGCCGTTCCTGACAACTTCCAGCAGACGCCGCTGGCCAATAATCTGCCCTGAACTTGTTCCGGAACCCGCCGGCGCCACTGGAAGAGCCACATGACCGGTGCCCGTGTTGATCGGCACATCCCAGCCGGATTCGGGCTCCTGCGCGAAACATTCAGTCGCGGCAAAGGCAAACACAATGGCAAGGAAAACGGAAAGTCCACCGACCAGCCAGGCGTGTTTGTTCGACGAGGATATTGTTCGAGTGCTCATCTCTATGCTCACTTTGTTGCTCTATGATCACTTTGATATTTCATTGTCGCTGATCCGTCCGCGATCAATGAGGTTAGCGAATACGTTCCGGCAGTTCCTGAGTCACATTGCTCGCCTGACGCAGGGCCAGGGCAAGACGTTCTTCAGCTTCCTGACGGAACGACGACTCGGGAAAGTTATTAATCAACTGGGTGTAAAGTTTGGCGGCATGGTTCCAGTTCGAAAGATGCTCCTGACATTTTCCAGCCTGAATCAACGCTGCAGCGCGCCATTGCGGGTAGTCAAACAACGCATCAACGCGCCGGTAGGCCCTGATCGCTTTGGCATGGCGATCCTGATGAAAATACGTTTCACCGATATGCCACGCCGACATCGCAGCCGTTTCACTGCTGCTGCCGGTGCTGCTTTCCATCACCAGCGAAAACGCGCCACGGGCTTCGTCGAATTTCCCGAGCGCTGCGTAGGCACGGCCTCGAACGAAATCAAATTCGTACGCCGCCTCAAAATCTCCATACTTCGCTTTTGCGAAGATCGCGGACGCCAGCGCTTGATTCCACATTTGACGTCGAACTTCGCATTGAGCAGATCGCAAATGAATCCACGGCTGCAAGTCTTCACTCAGGTTGTCCGTTTCGGTCAACAGTCGTGAAAAATGTTCTCCTGATGCAACAAACTGATCCTGTCGGTACAGCGATTCGGCGAGCCAGTACACGGCCTTGGCATGAAGTTCCGGATCGTCAGTCGAACTGATCAAACCGTTCATCGATTTCGTCACCGAATCCCAGCGACTTGCGGTCGCTGCCATCCGGCCCTGCAGATACAGGACACGCGTCAGGATTTCCGCCGGTGTTTCCTTTTTGACCAGCTGCTCAAACAGCAATTCAGCACGATCATGATCCCGCGATTGAACGTGATGTTGAGCAACACGGAACGCGGCGTCCGGCCAGTATTTGCTTCCCGGATGAGACTCCGAGATCACGGCAAACTGCTGCAAACCTGCGGCGTCATCGTCTAGATCTTTGAATACCCAGCCGAGTTGATAGATCGCTTCGTCCAGTGTCAACAGATTTTCGTCGTCCGGTCGCGATTCCGGAATCCTGATGTAGGCGTTCAGCAGCGATTTAGAGAGCCGTAAATTTTGCTCGCCACCCAGTTGTTGCAGCGCGTACGCGCGTCGAAGCATTGCGGCATAGGCCGGCCTGGTGAACGGGTACTTTTCAATCACGAACGTGTAACATTCCGCAGCCTTGTCGAATTCCCTGGAGTCGTCGTAGTGTTTCGCTCTTGCGACCGCAGCTTTCTGCGCAAACTCGGTTTCAGGAAACTGCTTGAGCAGCTGCTCAAAATTTTCCATTGCCGACTCTGTATTGCCGGATCGCAATTGCGTCCAGGCCAGGCCTGACAATGCTCGCGGTCCCATGTCAGCAGGATCGCCGGAAGCGGACAGGAGTTTGTACCATGCTTCGGAATGCTGATATTCCCCGGCGGAAAATGCGGACTCGGCCAGAAACCGTGCTGTTTCTTCAACGACCGGAAGATCAGGATGATTGGCTCGCAGATGTTCAAACGCAACGGCCGTCTCCTGCCACTGACCGTTTCGAGCCAGAGAAATCGTCAGCTCGGTCCGTGCGCGGGCAGCGTCGATTCCGTCCGGCTCCAATGCCAGGTAGTTTCGGTACGCCGGAATTGCCCGGCCGTATTTTCCCTGGCCGTAACATGCGGTTGCTCTGGCGATTTCCACCAGGGTTTTTAGTTTGACCGATTGGCCGCTCAGGTTGATGGCGTTCAACATCGACTCGGCCTGCGCAAATTCGTCCAGTCCGAGATGACCGAGCGATTTCAAATAGATCCATGTCGGACGACCGGAGGCAATATTTTTTGCGGAACGTCCGGAGCAGCGCGATAACAGCTTTTCAAACACGCCGACCGAAGCACTATATTCACGCCGTTGATACAGAACCCGCCCCTCCGCTTCGAGCACGTTCGGCTCGACGGAACTTCCTGCAAATCGTTGTTTGAATTGATCAATCAGTTGATACGCGCCTTCGTAATCGGAATTCTTCAGCGCGAGATCGATCTGAAGCTGCGTCGCCTTGTCCGCCCATTGCGAACTTGAGTACTGAGTTGTCAGCCGGTCCAACCACGTCGCCGCAAGGTGGTCATTCCCGTGACCGATCGCAGCGACAGCACCGTCAAACAGTATCACCTCGCCAAGCCGGGGACCGAGCGGGCGATCGATTGCTTCTTCAAATAACAATAACGCCGCGTCGGAATCACCCACTGCCATTTCGGTTCGAGCCAGCCAGTAGTTTGCTTCGGCGACCGATTCGTGATCGCCGTTGCTTCGAGTGATCGCTTCAGCCAGCGACGAACGCGCTGCAGAATATTTCCGGTTCGAGAACGCGAGAATTCCCATTTGCAGCGACGCATTGCCGGAAATCTCGTCGATTGACGTTTCCGCAATCTCGTCATAGACTTTCAGGGCCTGTGTGTTTTGTCCGATCAGTTGCAAACATTTCGCAATTCCAAGTTTGCACTTGGGAACCAGATGGCTTTCAGGAAACATCTCCAGCGCTGTTTGAAATGCCCGTTGCGCAAGTTGTGCCTCATCACGCGCGAGGCGAAGCTCGCCAAGATGCGGCAGAGCGAATTCGTTCAGCGGATGCGTCGGGTAATCGTTGATAAACGTCTCGAACAATCGGATCGCCTGGCTCGACTGATCCAGCCGGTACGATGCCTCGCCCATCCGGAACATCGCCTGAGGCGTCAGCTCGTCATTCGGTCGCGCTGAAACAAAAGACTGAAACGCGTTGTAGGCGTTGCGGTAGTTGCCGACTTGCATTTCAGCTTCAGCAAGAAAGAACCGCGCGTTAGTGGATTCTTCGGTGTCCGGATAATTGATAATTACCATCTCGAATCCGTTGGCCGCGTCCTGCCAGTCACCGTTTTCGTAGTACGAACCGGCGATCCGGTATTCGTCCTGCGGATTCTGTGCGCGACAGTCGGCGGAGATCGTCATGGTGCAGCCAACGGCCACAACACCCGCCAACGTCTTCGTCCACCAGTTCCGGTACCGAAAATTCTGGTTCAACCTTGCGTGTCGAAACATCTCAAACCTGATCGAGGGGTCCTGGGTTATCCGGCCATAACAACCTGTGCAATCACAAACGGCCGGCAGCAACAGTCAACTACGGTCACAACAAACAGTGCACAGCGCGCATGAATAACCGATGCTATTAGTACGACCGTTACAATCGACTATCGACCGCCTTCAAGGTTTGACTGGAACGGATAATCGCTGCTAGCAAATGCATGCACGATCATTACTGAGAAGGTGTTCCGGTCCGGGAGACTGGGTGATCTGGCCGGCGATTTGCGTCCACTGTGCTAGTGGATAAGGAAGGCAAACCAATCAAAGCTCAATTCGGCCTACAACGTCGACTCTTCGAGCTGCTCGTCCAACAGCTCCTCGTCTGACGTTGGCTGGCCCGGCATTCGATTTCCGGGTTCGACCAGCGGACCGTCTTCCCAGCGAAAGGTCTGAATTCGGTGGTTGTAAGAATCGAGTACGTGGATCTTGCCGCCGGAATTTTCGCAAAGACCCCACGGTTGGTGCAGCTGGCCGGGCATCCGGCCTGGTCCGCCCCATCCACCCAGCGATTGACCCTCACGCGTAAATTTCTGCACGCGGTTGTTGCCGAATTCGGCAATCAGCACGGTGCCGTCCGCTGCAAAAAACAGATCATACGGGTAGCGTAGTTTTCCAACTTCTGTCCCCATCGTTCCCCATGAACGCACAAATTTCGCTGAATCACCGCGCGCGTCGAAGATGCAGATCCGGTGGTTGCACGAATCAGCGACCCAGATCAGATCGTTTTCGTCAATTGCCAGGCCTTGCGGTCGCAGAAACTCTTTCTCACCCGAACCATGACCGCCCCATTCGAACAGGTAGTTTCCCTCGGAATCAAACTTCTGAATCCGGTCGTAATCACCGTATTCAGCAACGTAGTAGTTGCCCCGGCTGTCCTGAACCGAATCAGTTACGAATCCGAACTGGCCCGGTCCGCGTCCGTTTTCTCCGCCGATCGTTCGTTCTTCAACCAGTTCGCCGTCCGTCGTGAAAAACAATAGCCGGTAGTAATGCGTATCAGCAACCATCAGCAGGCCATCGTTGCTGAACGAAAGTCCGCAAGGTTTTCCGTCTGTGAATGCAGGCGTCCTCCAGCTGCGAACGAAACTTCCTTCGCGATCGAAGACCTGAATGCGTGCCGTCATGTCAACGACGTACAGGTTGTCGGAACCATCGATAGCAACGGCACGTGGCTTTTGAAACCGGTTGTCGCCAAGCCCTCGTTTGCCCCAAATCTCGACCTTGCTGCTTCGAGGCGCATTATCACTGAAGCAACCGGATTGTACACACACAAATGTTGCCGCAAGCAACGCAACCAGAATTCGTATGTGCATGATTTTCATTGAACAATAAACGTCAACGGACTGAATACACCCGGGGAAAGGACCAAAGGCTTGCCTGTCGGCCAGACGTTGTGTGCCGGCTTGCTCGCTTGATGCTGGTCGAAGCGCAGGATTGCGGGTTCAAAACGGCTGCTACTTGACCCTGCCGCGCGCGTGCCGATATAACTCATTATTCACTATTGTCTTGTATTCGTCATCCTAACCGAAGCGCGCGGTGAAGCGAATCAGTCGGAACTGAAAAGCTCAGGTTCGGAGCACGACCGCTCTGAAAAAACTCGATCTCTGGAAATCTATCGCCAATGCCGGCCTTTGTCACAGATCTAAAAAAAACGGACGACCTGCGCGACACCATCCACCGCGCCGTCGAAGCACTGGCGGCGGGGAAGATTGTTGCGTTGCCGACCGAAACAGTCTACGGGCTGGCAGCAAGCGCGCTGGATGAAGGTGCGGTTCAGCGGCTGGCTGATATCAAAGGCCGGGACTCGTCAAAGCCGTTTTCGTTTGCGGTCAAGAGCGATGAGGACGGGCTGGACTACGTGCCGGACATGTCGAAACTTGCCCGGCGAATCGCCCGGCGATGCTGGCCCGGGCCGGTGACCCTCGTGCTTCCCGATTCGCATCCGGACAGCGTGATCAAACGTTTGCCCGAAATCACGCGCCGGTTTGCGGTTCCAACGGGATCCGTCGGCCTGCGAGTTCCCGCTCATGAAGTTACTCTGGAAATCATGCGGCTCATGCCCGGCCCCCTTGTCCTCACCAGCGCGAACATTGGCGGGCAACCGGACGCGGTGACGGCAGAAGAAGTTGTCACGATGCTGGGTGACAAAATCGACCTGGTACTCGACGACAGGGCCTGTCGTTATGGTCAACCTTCATCCGTTGTCCGAATCGAAAACAGTGAGATCACGTTTTTGCGAGAAGGAGTGGTCGATGAAAAGACGCTCCGTCAGCTTTCGCGTTTCATCGCAGTTGTCGTTTGTACCGGGAACACCTGCAGGAGTCCGATGGGTGAGGCGATCCTGAAGAAACGGCTCGCCGAAAAACTCGGATGTACGGTCAACGAACTGGTTGAACGTGGAATCAACGTGTTGTCGGCTGGAATCCACGCAATGAACGGGGGACGCCCGGCACCACAGGCAGTTGAGGTCATGAGTCAACTCGGAATGGACATCGGAAGTCACTCGAGCCAACCGGTAACCAACCAACTTGCTCATTTCGCCGATTTGATTTTGACGATGACCAATGGCCATCGACAGGCAATTCTATCTCAATGGCCGTCGGTTGAGCCTAGAATCAAAACGGTTCGCACCGACGGTGCAGATGTTTCGGATCCGATCGGCATGCCGGTGGAAGTCTATCGTTCCTGTGCCGAACAAATTGATGACAACATTAGCCGGTGGATTGAACAAATTGAGTTGTAAGACAACGGTCAGAACGCAATAACGTCATCGCGAATTTTTTGCGACAGGCAATGAAAGAGTTGATCATGAATGTTTCTGTTGGCAGCGACCACCGCGGTCTTGAACAGCGCCGAGCGATCGTCGAAGCGATCGAAGCGTCAGGCAATACAGCGATCGACCTCGGGACGTTTTCGACCGAGTCGTTTGACTATCCGGATATTGCCGCTGAAGTCGGCAGGCATGTCAGTTCCGGCAACAGCGAACGCGGGATTCTGGTTTGCGGGACCGGTATCGGCATGTCGATGGCAGCCAACAAGATTGACGGCGTTCGCGCGGCGCTCTGTGTGGATCTGAAAACCGCGGAACTCAGCCGGCAGCACAACAACGCGAATGTGCTTTGCCTGCCGGGAGACGGTTTCAATGGCCAACCGCTTAAGGACATGGTCACGACCTGGTTGTCGACCGGATTTGAGGGAGGTCGCCATGAGCGCCGTGTTGGCAAAATCATGTCGCTCGAAAACGAGTGTGAAGCAGACAGTTGAAGTTGCCGCAGGGTACGTTTCAAACTAAAACGGCATCGTCATTGAAAAGTCCATCGGGTCGCGGAGACCGTCGCCCAACTTCTTCAATGCTTCGGTTTCGATCTGACGAACTCGTTCACGAGTGATGTTCAATCGTTCGCCGATTTCTTTCAACGTATGCGGCTCGGTATTGTTCAAACCGAATCGCATCTTCAGTACGGTTGATTCGCGTTCATCCAGATCCTGCATCATTTGCTTGACGTGTGACAACACCTCGCTTTCGAGAAACTCGATGTCCGGACTGCGAACCCGCTCGTCCATAACCATCTCGCCAAGCGACCAGCCGGAATCGGACTGATCGGTTTGCGGAGTCGAGTTGTAAATCTGGATCGCCTTCTTAATGATCGGCAGCTTTCGCTTCGGCAATCCGAGAACCCTGGCAACCTCTTCAGGCGTCGGATTACGACGCAATTCCTCAGTCAACCGGATCGATGCCCGCCTCCATTTGCTAAGCAATTCAACCATATATGCCGGGATACGAATCGTCTTAGCCGAATTGATCAATGCCCGTTTGATCGACTGCTTGATCCAGTAGCTCGCGTAGGTACTGAACCGGGTGCCGACATCCGGATCAAAGCCTTCCACTGCCCGGAGCAGACCGAGGTTCCCCTCTTCGATCAAATCCTGGAGTCCAAGCCCTTTGCCTGTGTAGCCCCTTGCGATGTTGACGACCAGTCGCAAGTTGGCCCGGACCATCCGGTCGCGGGCATGGACGTCCCCTTTGGCGATCTGGCGAGCGAGCATTTTCTCCTCATCAGCCGTCAACAGATTGGTCTCGTTAATCTCCCGAAGGTAGGTTTCAAGCGGCGATTGCAGGCTCGATTCGCGTTTCGTTCGCGTCGATGCACTTTGCTTTTTCTTGACCGGCTTCACTTCCGGATCGACCTCGTCGATATCCGCTTCGACATCCAGGCTCGACGTGTACCCCATTGCAACGGAGTCGTCAATTGTCTGTTCATCCTCTAGAATCTTCTTTTTCATTCCCGAGCCTGTTTTTGGTATCAAATGATGGAGCGAAAAGATGGCACCAGTGCTGTCTTAAAGTGCTATCGGAACGGTGGAGTGAAACTCTACAGCCTTGGCAATCTATAACGATTTGCAGCGACTGACAGGATTGTGGGGGTCGATCGGATTGAGGCCCGATGACACGTCTATTCACTAACAGTCGTTCCTTGCATATAAAACGACTCTTTCCGAACGCATTGGCGATAAGCAAAAAGTCTTACCGTTCTCAAGTCACACGAATTCATCATTCAGCTCGAGAACATTCCTTCCAAAAAAAGAAACTTCAGGTGTAACAATGGTGATGGCAAGATATCTAACTGAGTTCATAGGCACGTTTTTTCTGGTTCTAACAATCGGCCTGGTGGCTGCTCAACCAGGTGAATTCTTTGCCGTGCTCGGTCCGCTCGCGATCGGGTCGGCCTTGATGATCATGGTCTACATGGGCGGACATATTTCCGGTGCCCACTATAATCCCGCAGTCACCGTGGCATTGTTGATGAGAGGTGCGTGCAAAGTCGCGGATGTGATTCCATATTGGGTCGCACAAATCGGTGGTGCAATCGCTGCGGCCTTTGTCGTAAGCGTGATCATGCCAAACACGGCGGGCGCGGGCGACTTTGCCAACAATTACTTTGGACCTGCTCCCGGACCGGGGCATCTGGTGAATTCTCCCGGGCCGTGGATCATAGAAATCCTCTTTACGTTTGCGTTGGCGCTGGTCGTTCTGAATGTTGCAACGTCTTCCGGGACGGCAAAAAATTCCTACTACGGATTGGCAATCGGGTTCACTGTAATGGTGGGTGCCTACGCAGGCGGCGCCATTTCGGGCGGTGCGTTTAATCCAGCGGTCGGAATCGGTCCCAATCTTCTCAAGGGAACGCTCGGGGGCGATCCGGATGCATTGCGAAACATATTGTTGCATGTCGTTGGTCCGGTGCTCGGTGCTGTACTCGCCGCCATCGTGTTTCGATTCCAGGAAGCCTGGGTCGATAGCCAGCAAAAAGAATCGGCGTAACGACGCCGAAATGATTCGTGTTTTCCAATACGACTGACCAAACGAGGGACCTGGACAACGCTGCCTGGTCCCTCGTCTTTTTTTCGGCCATTCAATTTGATCCAGTCATTCTTGTTTTCAGCCAGTCATTCGTCAGGAAACAGGACCGGGCATCTACATCCAGTTCAATGTCACCGGTCCGAAATGGAAAAAAGACAACTGTCTACGATGCTTCCCGATCTTTCACACAACAAATCGACCAATAGTTTTCACAGTATTCTGCTCATCGGCGCGATGACGGTCCTACTTAGCGTTATTGGCTGGGCGATGGCCGACTGGCCGGGAGTCATCGCGGCGGTTGTTGTCGCACTCGGAAGCATAGTGCTGGGTCAGCGAATTTCGCCGCGTGTCGTTTTGCAGATGTATAAAGCCCGACCTGTGTTGCCAAGCCGGAGTCCGGAACTGGCTGAGATGTTTCACCAGCTTTGTCGTCGCGCACATTTGGAAAACATGCCCGGGCTTTATTACGTGCCCAGCCGGATGCCGAATGCATTCGCAGTCGGTCATGACTCGTCGGCAGCGGTGGCGATTACGGACGGTCTGTTAAGGACGCTTAATCCGCGCGAGATCGAGGGTGTGCTGGCCCACGAGGTCGCGCACCTGCGACACCACGATACGTATGTCATGGGACTTGCAGACACGATTTCCCGTATCACATCGACAATTTCGCGAATCGGGTTGTTGATGATGCTGTTCGGAATTTCCGCAATTTTCATCGCCAACGAGTCGATGATGTGGTTTTTCTTTCGCGGATTGATTCTGTTTTTTGCACCAACGGTTGTAGTTCTTCTACAGCTGGCTTTGTCGAGATCGCGCGAGTTTAATGCGGATCTGGGTTCGGTAGAACTTACCGGCGATCCGTATGGTCTGGCATCGGCGCTGGACAAGCTGGAGCGTCTTTCCCGTCCGCAACCGATCTGGCAGAAAGTGTTGATGCCGGGCCGGAATCAGAAACAGCCCGCGATCCTTCGGACTCACCCGGCAACCAAAGAACGGATCGACCGGCTGGTTTCACTGGTAAAGCAGAAACCTGATTCGATTCCGGCGCCACTTCACCCGATCGCACCACCCGTTTCTTATACTCCGGTTCGAGTCCGTGATCCCGAGCCGCATCGTCTGGAGATCGGGTTTGACAATCGGGTACGTCGGAAACCCCGGTACCATATCATGAGCGGCACATACCACTAACAACCGCTCGCCGGACTTCAACTTGCAGCTTTTCTAGCCGCTATTGCTTTTGCAGCCGCCTGACAGTGCGCAACTACCGCAACCGCTGGAGCTGCAGTCCTTTGTTCCGCAGTCCGGACCGCAACCGCTGGCGAGCTTCTCAGCGAACTTCTTGAATTTGACTTTGCGTTCGTAGGTTTCAGCCAGTTGCAACGTCAACGACTCGAGTGCCGGATCGGGTTCACCGAGAAAATAGAAGAACAGCGATTCGCCGTCAAACAGGTGCTCAACATCGACCAGCGTTCCCGGCAGACCGCTCTCCTGAATCAATCCGGTGCAGGCGTTGAATGCGCGGTCGCGAAATTTCTCCAGCCGCTCAATGATCAGCCGGTCTTCGCGACCTGCCGTGCGCAACAACGCGCCGTCCAGTTCAAGTTCCCGATCACATTCGTCAATCGAGCAGAGAACCGTTCCAACTTCGAGCCCGCGATCGGTCCGGCAGATTACCGTCGCATCACGATCGTAGGACATTCGATCGACAGCGCGAAAACAACCAACGGCTCCGAGCAGCCCGGTCCTGACAAGATGATCAGCGTTCATTCGTTGTTCTACAAATTCGGTCGTATGAGGATCGAGCCGTGCTCAGAGGGCGATTTGTTTTGCGGCCTAATCTCTATTCTTCATCATCTGGCTCAGGCTCTTTGTCCAGTCCGGATATGCGAATCAGTTTGCCGGTCGGTTCGTCCGAATCGACGACTGATCCTAGAAGGGTGATGTACAGATCCCCTTCATCATCGAACGCCATTGACGTTGGTCGGTCGAGGTCCATGATCTTGACCGCTTTGCAACCGGTGTCTGTATCGGCTACCAGCTTGAACAGCCCGGCGTTTTCGGGATCGCAAAGACTTAGATCGACGGCGAACAACCGTCCGCGCGTCGGCCCGTATGCGATTCCCGTGACGTCGCTGAGCGTAGTATCGAAATGATCGTTGCCCAGTTCCTCGCCCGATTCGTCATAGAACGCGATTTTGGAATCGTTCGGCGTGTCGGTCGATCCCATTTGAGCGACCACGATGAAACCGTCAGGCGAACGAACCACAGCCGTCGGCCCGGCCGTCCCTGTCTTTTCCGATGTTGGGAACTTGCGAGAGAAATTGGCGAGCTTGTCTTCGACAACATCCGCCTTGGCGAGCCAGCCCTTCCCGTCGTCGCCATTGCTGGTAACAAACACCGATCGTTCCCGGGCGAGCACGCTGAAGAAATCGCCCGGCTCCGATTGATCTTCGTCCGAGTCAAGTGTGAGTTCCTGAACCGAGGACGCTTCTTCTGCTACGTCCATCGATTCATCATCCATCATTTCAGCGTCGGATTCGTCGTCGTCGGAGTCTTCGTCGTCCACCATTTCGTCGTCCGAATTCTCAACTGAGTCGTCTTCGTCCGAGTCGTCTTCGTCTGAGTCCTCATCTGAATTTCCTTCGCCTTCTGAATCAACTGATTCCTCCTCGACCGCGGTTCCGTCGAAATTCAAAGGACCGGTGCCCGATTCCGGAACTGAATAGACTCGCAACTGTTCTTCGCCTTCCTTATTGCCGTTGCCAGCAACGAGCAGCGTTTCGGAATTCAAAAACGCCAGCCCGAGAGGTCCGACCTCAAGTTTCGGGTCGGTACCAAGTTCGTCGCCGGGAAACCCAATGATGACTTCTTCGATTTTATACTTCGAATTCTTGTCGGCCTCTTCGTCCTCGCCCGATCCGCCGTCTTCATCAGTATTGCCGGAATCCGTTTCGTCGTTGTCAACGATCCGCACAACCCTCAGCGCTCCGCTATCGGAAACGAATACCGTTCCTGTATCGGGCTGGATCGCAACTCCGCAAGGATTACTCAGCCCTTCAGCAATGACTTCGACAACAAGTTCCTGTTTCTCGTCGTCGTCTTCATTTCCCTCCTCAGCTTCATCGTCTTCGCCCTGATTATCGTCGCTCTGTTCAGTATCCTCCGCTTGCGAAGTTTCGGTTGCTTGTTCCTGTGCAAATGCAGTGGGGTCTGCGTCTAAAGAAAACAGATCGGCGCAGACAATAGCCAGTACGAAAGCGAGAGAAAGCGAGAGATAGAATTTCATGCCGGGTCCGTATGAGTGATTGAGTGACTGTTGAAGGTTCAATAGTCACCTAAGGTTTTGTGGTCAGCCGATGTTCAAGCGTTAGCCCGATTTTCGCTGCCGGACAAGGACATTGCAAGGCCGCAATAATTCGAGCAGCAAACTTGTGCTGGCTGGCAACTAAGGATGGTTGATTGCAGAGATAAGGACGGTTGAATGCAAAGACACGTCGCCGGAAGAAACCGGCAGAAAGACCCGGCCGGTTCACCAGTCATTATTTCGCTCGGACTCAGCCGCAGCCTCCCGTCGCGAAGAACTAAGGCGCCGTTCGAACTCGGGGTGAACGGCGATCAGATACTCCCCGGCTTCAGGTCGCGACTCAATCACTTCCGGAGTCTGAGCGCCATTACAGAGCCTGCATTGAGAAACCGGAATCCGGTACGTCTTTTTCACGGTCCGTTTTTCGTCTTCTTTGCCGTGCCCGGCCGCCATTCCGATCAACCATCCGATCGGACCGAGAAGGACATGCATCAAAATGACAAATATAGTTGCACCGGCACCGCTTCCTTCAACCTCAATCGACCGTTTGAATTTCAACTTCACCCGATTGTCCGTAAACATTCCACAGGAACAGCAGACGTCCGGCAGATTGTCTTTTGCTCTTATCCAGCAGTTCGTCAGGTCATGTTGAGCGTTCATGAAGATTGAGCGTTTAGGAATGATTGATCGTTTCGCGACAGCCATAGTCATCATAGACACGGGCTTTACTCAGGCAAGTTGACAGCCACAGCAATGGCAATTTGAAGGCACGCCAAATGTGACGCATTGCAGTTTCTTTGTTACAATCCCGGCTCATTGTTGCGGGCATCGGTCACGAAGAAGACAGGTCGATCATCCCGTTACAAAAAATACATCCGCAAATGGGCCCACAATGACTGCAATCAAGAAACCAGGATCACCTGCGATTGCCGCGTTTTTGATTTTTGGAATAGTGATCTTTGGCTCGTCGTTGCCGTTGCGATCCGCCTGCGCGGCGGCCCCGTTTCAGTCAACAATTCCGGAAGAAGCGGAAGCAGAAACCAGTGGCGAACAGGACGACGAGATTTTTCTACGTTTTGCGCGGACGATGCTTCGAAGCCTCGGAGAGACCGGCGGTTACGGCTACAGTGGTGACGCCACTGAATCGTTCATGGACGCTCTTCCCGGTTCAATCGCGCGGACGGCGACCAGCGAGTTGACTCTGGTACTATGCGGAGCCGACCGGCAAGAAGAAATTCAGGCTGCAATCGATGCGTTTCACGAACATTGGGACGAACTGGAAAAACGACGCAAGCAGCACGGAACGCACGAGCCTCCCTTCGGAATCGCTCCCTATTACTTTTACTACGGCCATCGTTACCTGGCCCAATCGATCGCCGGCCTGCCTGAAGCCGACCGCGCCGCAGAGCTTGGACGCTTCAACGAGGTGCTGATGCGGACTCGCGACGACGACGGAACGTGGAACGACCGCGTCTTCGATCAATCCAAAGCGTACGGTACAGCGATGGCAGTGCTTGGATTGCTGGGCGAATAAGTTCCGCTGCCGCCAAGCCGTATCCTCGATGACGACGGCGTTCCGGTTCTGGTTGATATCGTTTCGCTACTTGAGGAGAAACAGAGCAACTCGGATAACGCAGACGAAGAAACGGATGAACCGGCCGATGGAGATGGAACAGAATAGATGAACCCGAGCGACCAGAAGCTTAATCAAAAGAGATCTACCGGTATCGGTGATTGACCGAATGTAGTTGCGCTGACAGCGCTGACAGCGCTGGCAGCGCTGACAGCGCTGGCAGCCGAACTGATCGAACGAGTTCTGAAATCGACAAGCGGCTCTGAACGGGTTCCGCCCGCGTTGACTCGCGAATACCGGGATGCCTCACATACGTCCTGTTCTACCGGCACATTACGCCATTGTCGCCTGATGCGACGTACTCAAACTCTTCAAAGAAAAACAATCAGGTTGGGAAGGCGTGGGAGTCGTTCTGCAGCGACTACTTCCGAATGCTGGACTTGGACGGGATCTATCCACTCGATGACGAATCGGCATCACATCTGTTTGCCTGTCTGAATCAGATTCACCGTGCGTTTTTTCAGATCTTCAATTATGTTCCCGGTGACTCGATTCCTGTCGCACAACTAAGAGCAAAAGTCTGGGAATCAATATTCAGTTTTGACCTAAGGAGATACTATTGCGGGCTCTTTGACCGGATGCGGGATCTGTCAACGCTGGTGACCGGCCCATCGGGAACCGGAAAAGAACTGGTCGCCCGGGCGATCGGACTATCCCAATATGTTCCGTTTTCTCTCAGCTCAATGAGTTTCTCAATCGAGCGGGACAGGCATTTTTCTCCGCTGAATCTGTCCGCACTTTCGCCGACGTTGATCGAGTCAGAGTTATTCGGACATTGCAAGAGTTCGTTCACAGGAGCAGTTTCCGATCGGGTCGGCTGGCTGGAAACATGCAGCCCGCACGGTGCTGTTTTTCTGGATGAGATCGGCGAACTTGATCAGGCGCTCCAGGTGAAACTTCTGCGGGTTGTTCGACAGAGAACCTATTGCAGTCTGGGCGAAACGAAACAACGCGAGTTTTGCGGCAAGTTTATTGCGGCGACCAATCGCAATCTCACTGACGAAATCAATGCCGGAAATTTTCGCGCGGATTTTTACTTTCGGCTTTGTTCGGACCGGATCGAAACCCCGACACTACGGGAGCAACTGGATGACAAACCGACAGATCTGTGCTGGCTCGTGTTGTTCGTTGCGCGGCGACTGGCGGGCAATGATGCCGGGAAACTAGCGGACGAGGCGACGGAATGGATCGAGAAAAACCTCGGCTCAGACTATCCGTGGTCCGGCAACATTCGCGAACTGGAACAGTGCGTCAGCAGTTTCATGATCCGCCGCGAGTACGTCCCAGCCGGACCGATCGGTTGCAGGCCGTCGGCCGCAGGCGGTTGGACCCAGCCGATTGCAGATTGCCGGCTAACCGCAGAGGAATTGCTGAGTCGATACTGCACGCGGATCTATTCTCAATGCGACAGCTACGAAAAAACAGCACAGAAGTTAAAGATCGATCGGCGGACCGTGAAAGCAAAAGTTGATGAACGGCAGTTGGAAGAGTTCCGGGCAAACGAGTGAGCGTGGGATTTGCTTCCACCCTGTCGAAGCCGTGGTTCGGCGGCAAAGTCGTTGATCGCTCCGCGATCACAAATCGAACCGGAACGTACGAGCTGCCAAACGCCAGACTCGCCAGCCGATCGTTGTTGAACCCGTGTGGATCTTCGCGACGCCGGTGCTGCCCGGCAGAATCACGCAGTCTTCGTCGCACAGCGGAACACTGACTTTGAATGTCGCGCTTTGGGGGATGTCGAGTCCGTCGTCATCGACCGTGGTGACGAGGTCGCCACCATTGCGACTGGACAACGCCTTCGGCACCTCTTTCATTTTCACCGGTGAGATGTTTCTGGTTTTCGACTGAAACGTCGTTCCGGGCAATTGGCGGACAAGCAGTTCAACGTCCTGATCCGACCGGACGAGTTCGATGTCCGCCTGATCGATCGCCAGGATAGCCGTCATTCGGGAAATATCCGGGACAACACGTGCAACCAGTGTTTTCTGATCTAGCAACGCCCGTAGATTACGTTCCTCCAGCGGCGAACCATGCCACTGCGATAACGCTCCGGAATCGGTTTTCGGTGGAGCAATATAATCAGCTTCGAGCAACGTACCGTCCACCGGCGCTCGAACGGTTAACTTTTCCAGATCGTTTTGACGCTGTTGCCACCGCTGCAATGCTGTTGCAGCTTCGGTTTCCAGTATCCGTGTTCGGCCGGCGGCAATTTTGTCGATTGAAGCAGCCGATTTGTTGGCGGTCAATCGCGCGAGTGCAACATCATATTCGCCTTTCAAATCGACCAGTTGTTCCCGCAACGCGTCGCTGTTGAGTTTGATCAGGACTTCGCCGGCCGCAACCGGCTGATTGGGAACTGCGACAATTTCAGTCAACTCGCCCGGCACATCAACGTAGACGTTGTGTGCGTTTTCCGGCTGGAGGTAGAAACTGCAATACACGTGATGCGGAACCGGCAACAACAGAATGAAGCCGATCAGGGCAGCGGCAATGGCGGCTGAGGCAATGGCCCGCGCGCGTTTGATCATCGTGAATCTCCCGGGGACTGCAAAAAATTTGTAACACTGGATCAGAGGAACCGCCAGCAAACCGTACAGCGCCGTCAGCGCGATCGCCTGTCCGATGACTTTCAGCCCGTACGGCTCAAGCAGCCCGTACACGAACCAGAAAATTGAAAAAGTAATCACCCAGCGATACAGTGCTGCGCAGACCGCATAGGTCGCGAATGCCCAGCGACGACGCCCGGGCAAAAACGGGTCGTCTCTTGATTCGATGCCGAGGAACCAGTTCGCTGCTGTTCGCTGTAGAATCGTCGTCGCCTTCCGGCGCAGATTTGGAATCTCCAGCAGGTCCGCCAGAATGTAATACCCGTCATAACGCAACAGCGGGTTTGCATTAAACAGCAGAGTCGAAACCGACGACACGAAAATCAAGTTCAGCGCCAACTGGTTGACCAGACCCGGATTGCTGAACCACCAGACGAAAACAGCGATCGAGGCAAGCACCAGCTCAACATACATTCCTGCTGCCGCAATGAAGGCACGCTTCCATTTGTCCGGCAACATCCAGGAGTCGCTGACGTTCACATACAGACACGGCGTCAGCACCAGCAACATGACTCCCATCTCGTGACACTGGCCGCCAAATTTCTTACACGCCAGGCCGTGCCCGAATTCGTGAAAGACCTTTGTTCCCGCCATGACCAGAGCAAGCCAGATCCAGTTTTTCGCCGCAAAAAATTCCTGAAACCCAGGAAGTTTCGCCTGAAATGTCTCGAATTGTGTCAGCAACAATCCGCACGCGCTCAAGCCGAGAAGAAGGACGCAGAAAAACGCAGGCCACGTGAAGAACCAGTTCGTGTAGACGCTGAGCTTATTCAGGATCCGATCGGGATCGAAACCCTTGAATCGAAACGCGAGGACGTTGGTCAACGCCGACTTGATTTTCTGCTGCTCACTCTTTTTCTTACGCTTGCGAAGTTCAATTCCCTGGCCCGGCGAATCGGACACCAGCAGGGCACTGCGATAGAGCATGCCGGTGAACTGATAGAATTCCTGTAGTGTGATTTTCTGCGGTGCGAACTCGAAATCGAAACGCCGCTTGATCTGATCGGGGCTGGCAGTTCCGTCGAGCATCTCCAGCAAACAAAACTCTTCTTCTTCGAACCGGAAATATTTTAGCGAGATCGGGTCTTTGACGACTCGGTATTCGCGCCCCTGGTACGTCTGAGTTTCGACGAACAGGTCAGGGCGCATGCGCAGCAACAGCGGGCGACTTGCGCTTGAAGCCATCATTCCGTTGTTCGGTTTTGTTTCGGTTGCCATAGATGAAACGTAAGCCGGAATCGATTTAAACGTGCGTAAACTACAGCGGAAGAATAGCGATATCAGCGACTTCAGGGCAAGGTCGGACATCGCTAGTCCATCGCCGCGTCAGCAAGGACCCGAGCGCCAGCGAGAAAGGGAACCCGCCGCGTCAGCAAGGACCCGAGCGCCAGCGAGAAAGGAAACCCGCCGCGTCAGCAAGGACCCGAGCGCCAGCGAGAAAGGGAACCCGCCGCGTCAGCAAGGACCCGAGCGCCAGCGAGAAAGGGAACCCGCCGCGTCAGCAAGGACCCGAGCGCCAGCGAGAAAGGGAACCCGCCGCGTCAGCAAGGACCCGAGCGCCAGCGAGAAAGGGAACCCGCCGCGTCAGCAAGGACCCGAGCGCCAGCGAGAAAGGAAACCCGCCGCGTCAGCAAGGACCCGAGCGCCAGCGAGAAAGGAAACCCGCCGCGTCAGCAAGGACCCGAGCGCCAGCGAGAAAGGAAACCCGCCGCGTCAGCAAGGACCCGAGCGCCAGGACGAGAAAGGGAACCCGCCGCGTTAGCAAGGACCCGAGCGCCAGCGAGAAAGGAAACCGCTAGCAACCCCGAACAGTCGCTATTCGATTCGTTAAAATGTTGGACGGAATTCTACTGTTACCACTCATCACTGAATTCGGCACAAGCGAATGGCCCACGGCGACCCGATCGCGTATTTCCTGACCATTACGACGTATGGAACCTGGCTTCCGGGCGATCAACGGGGCTGGGTGGAGTACAAACAGGGATGGAAACTTCCTGATCCAATTCGCGAACTCGAAGCAGCGGCGATTATGACGGCCAGCGCATGCCTTCTGGATATCCGGGAAAGAGAAATGGTTGAACTGCAACTGGCAGAGACGTGTCGGCATCGCGGATGGATTCTTCATGCCAAAAACTGTCGCTCAAACCACATGCATGCGCTGATCGAAACCTACGAAACGTCGCCGAAAAAAGTCCGTGCCTCGATCAAAGCATGGTGCACGCGTCGCCTGAAGGAACGCTTCAATCCTGATCGGGAAAACTGGTGGGCAGACCGAGGAAGTATCCGCTGGGTATTCGATGAGAACGGGCTGGAGACCGTAGGTGTCTACATCCGCGAAGCGCAGGATAACCAATAGGCCGTTGAGCTAACCTGGTTGGGCAGGCGTTGATTTTCGCCTCGCTGAAGCTCGCGGCCTTGCTAACGCGGCGGGTTGCTAACGCGGCGGGTTTCGTGGTTCGCGCTTCGCTATCGGGTGCGTGGAGGCTTGCTGGTGCGGCGGATTTTTCCGGCTTTGCGTCCTCGGTTGTGTGTTCACAGGTCGGCATTGTAGAATTCAGCCTGAAATACATATCCGGAGCTAACGCGTGGCACCTTCATCTCACGACCTCGATGCGAAACGTCGAATCAAAGACTCGACGAACATCGTTGATTACATTGGACGCGAATTCCAGCTTCGCAGACAAGGTGCGACTTACGTCTGCCATTGCCCGTTTCACGACGACAAACGGCCGTCGTTTCAGATTAACCCCGTCAGACAAAGCTGGGCGTGCTGGGTTTGCAACATCCGAGGCGACATCTACTCATACGTCATGCGTCGTGACAACGTCGATTTTCGCGGCGCGCTCGAGCATCTGTCCGAGTTCACCGGCATTCCGCTCACGACGCGGCCCAGGCAATACGAAAAAGGATCAGTCGACGACAAACAATGGCTGTACAAAGCTGCCGAATGGGCTGAAACCGAATTTCATCAATGCCTTCTCAACAACGATGCCGCTGCGCCTGCTCGCGACTATTTGAACTCGCGCGGCATCGCGGATGAAAGCATCGATCAGTTCAAAATCGGATTTTCGCCGAACCTATTCACGTGGCTGGTAGATCGAGCGGCAAAGTCTCCCTTCAAGCCGAAAGTTCTCGAAGCGATCGGATTGATCGCGACCAGTTCCCGTGGCTCCTGGTACGATCGTTTCAAGGGCCGGTTGATTTTTCCAATTCGTGATACGTCTCAACGCCCGATCGCGTATGGCGGACGCGTTGTGCCCGGCGTGTTTACGGAAGAAGAAGCCAGCAAAACCGGGAAATATTACAACTCGCCCGAGACAATTCTGTTTTCAAAAAGCGATACGCTCTATGCCTTGAATCTTGCCCGGGATGAGATCAAGAACCATGAGGTGCGCAAGCTGACGGTGGTCGAAGGCTACACCGACGTCGTTGGAGCCTGGCAAAACGGAATGCGAAACACCGTTGCATGCCTCGGAACAGCCTTGAATGAACGGCATTTGAAAGTCCTCCGCCGGTTTGCCGATCAGGTGACGCTCGTCCTGGACGGTGACGATGCCGGGAAAAAAACGGCGAACAAAGTCCTGGACATGTTCGTATCCAACGACCTTGATCTTCGAATCCTCACTCTGCCTGAAGGACTGGATCCGTTTGATTACGTGATGGAAAACGGGAACGGCCCGTTTCAGGCAATGCTCGACTCCGCTCCGGATGCGATCGAACACCGAATTCGGACGGAGACCGCCGGAGTTGATGTCCTGAATGACACTCACAATGCCAACCTTGCACTGGAGCGGATTCTGGAAACGCTGGCACAGACGTCTGCTTCGTGGTTTTCCGGTTCAGCCGCAAAACGTATCCGCCAGGATCAACTGCTGTCACGGCTGGCTAGAAAATTCAATGTCGAAACGGAACAACTGCGTCGACGGGTCGCAGAAATTCGCTCGCAATCGAGCAGCCGGTTCGATTCCTACGTGACAGGAGAATCAGCATCGGAGGAAGCGAAATTGAACACAGCAGCTCTCGATCGAAAGGAACTGGAGCTGCTGCAGTTGATGCTCAAGGATCAGGAATTGGTTGACATTGCGATCGAAAATGTTTCACCGGACCAGTTTTCGACGGGGCCGGTTCGGGATCTGTTTTCCGCGATCATCGATCTGTTCCACGAAGGCCACGAAATTTCCTACGACGAGTTGCTGCTGGCAATCGAACACGAACATCAACTGCTCAGAGACCTGCTTTTTTACATGCAGGATGAATCGGACAGCAGAAAAGTGATGGCAGAATCAAATACAGAAATTGCTGTTTCAGAAAAAGAGCAACTGGATTCTATTATCGCCGTTTTCAACAACCTCAATGTTGAATCCGGGAATCGGGCATTGATTTCCGAACTACAGCAACAACAACTGGATGAACAGGAGGAAGCGAGGAAGCTTGAGGAACTACTGAAACAGACGCGCCGACGGCAAGGTCTTTCAGCTCCCATGGATGGGTAGCAGCCGAACCGTTGTGATTGTCACAAAAACAAATCCCGGCATTTAGAGTCCTTAAAAGACTCTGGATCGGATCCGAGCCCGCAAGGAAGCAGGACTTCAGGACACCGTTTTTCGCTGCGAACCGACATTACCCCGGAACGCACAGTCGCCAATTAACAGAGATGAGTCGCTCCTGGATGGCGGCACATTGCCGGTAACGACGACGGGAAAACTTCTCCCTGAACATTCGCTTCAGCAACCGCCACCGGAACCCGACCGCGCCGGTTGATTCCTGTATATCCGGAGTCGTTTGTGGACGATCGATCAGAGAAAGTCAGTTTGCGAAATGGAATTCGCAGGAGGATTGACGAACGATGGAAACGAAAAACGACAACTCGCTTCAACAACTGCTGGAAAAAGGCAAGACCCGTGGATTTCTGACCTACCCCGAGGTCAACGCCTATCTGCCCGACGAGGCGAACGGCAGCGAACGACTGGACAGCCTGATCGTTGCAATTGAAAACAGCGGCATCGAACTCGTTGACCGCGCTCCAGAGGCAACGGCTCAGCAGGCGCCATCGCCCGACGATCTGGCGAAGGAAGTCACGTCTCTGCCGGCACTCAATATGAAAATGCCGCGTCCGAGCGATGATCCGATCCGGATGTACCTTTCGCAAATGGCCGAGATCTCTCTGCTGACCCGCGACGAGGAAATCGCACTTGCGAAACGCATCGAAATTACCCGCAAGCGATACCGGCGCGCCGTCCTCAGTTGCAGCTACGCATTGGACGCGACGGTCGATACGCTCTTGAGAGTCTATCGGGGTGAACTGCCGTTCGACCGCACGATCAAAGTTTCGCTGACCGAGCGATTGACCAAAGAACAGATTCTCGGTCGGATGCCGCATCACTTCAAAACGATCAAGCATCTTCAGAAAAAACTGCGCGGTGATTTCCAGCTGCTAGTCAACACAACAGTTTCCAACGAGGAAAAGCGTGCGGCTCGTGTGCGGTTTCTTTCCACACGGAGCAAACTGGTCATTCTGGTCGAGGAGCTTTCGCTACGTTCGCGCCGGATCAGCCCGATGATTGGCGAGCTGAAAAACATTGCGGGCCGGATGACTGTCATTCGCCAGCAACTGGCGCTGACGGGTGAGGAAGAGCTGACTGCGGTCGCAAGAAAGAAGCTCAAATCCGAACTTGCCCGCCTCGTATTGTCGTCGAAAGAAAGTCCGCGCGGGTTGGCGGCACGTGTTGCGACGTGCGAAAAACACTTCAAAGATTTTGAAGAAGCCAAGCGGCAGCTGTCGAGCTGCAATCTGCGTCTGGTTGTTTCGATCGCAAAAAAATATCGAAACAGAGGCATGAGTTTCCTTGACCTGATTCAGGAAGGGAACACCGGACTGATGCGTGCCGTTGACAAATATGAATATCGTCGCGGTTTTAAGTTTTCTACCTATGCCACGTGGTGGATTCGCCAGGCGATCACCCGGGCAATCGCTGATCAGGGACGAACGATCCGGATTCCGGTTCACATGATCGACGTGCTGACGAAGCTGCGGAACATTCAGAAGCAGTTGTTACAGGAACGTCGCTGCCTTCCGTCGACCGAAGAGATCGCGCGTCGTGCGGACATGAGCATCGATGAAGTTCAACGTGTGATGGATATCGGGCGGCATCCCGCCAGCCTCGATCGACCCGTTGGCGAAGGAGACGATTGCAGTTTTGGCGAGTTTATTGAAGACTCTGCCACCGATAACCCGATGCGTCTGGCCAGCAACTGTATCCTTCGAGATAAAATTGAGGGATTGTTGAAGACGTTGACGTACCGTGAGCGAGAGATCATTCGCTTGCGTTACGGACTTGGCGATGGATACACGTACACGCTGGAAGAGGTCGGCCGGATTTTCAAAGTGACCCGCGAACGCGTAAGACAGATCGAAGCGAAAGCGGTTCGCAAGTTGCAGAATCCAGTCCGCAGTCAGCAGTTGGCCGGGTTCGTGGCCGATTCGCCATTCGACGATTTGCAAGAGCTGAAAACAAACGAGGGGATGGCTGTTGATTCGCCGGTCACGCCGAACGACCAGGCGAAAACCGGGCCCTGCTCGAGCGCTCCTGCTCAACCGGCCAGCATCTTTGAAGGCGACGACGCTCTGTTTGAATTCAACAGCGAGTTGTTCAACTAAAAAAAGACTGTTTTGTAACACGAAGGCACAGAGCTCGCCGGGCAAAACGAAGAAGCAAACTCCGTGCGCTCAGTGCCTCTGTGTTATCACTTTCCTGGTGATACATTATCCGGACAAAACCACGCACTTCGGCACGAATAGTCACCCGTACAACAAAAAGCGAATTCGTTTCACTCGTCTTGAAAGCAGCTTTGTCAACGACGATTGACGACCTGTGCCGTACGCCAGCCTCTTCATAACCGGCGGAGGTTTTTTCATGCGCGTGCTGAATCACGCTTTTTCAGCGCCCTCATAGGCAACGTGACTTTTGCTGGTACGATTGAGTCAGAGAGGCACAAACCGGAACGCAGAACATCGGAGCGAACGAGTGGAAATCGATTACGCATTGCTACACAAGCTGCATCTCAAACTTCGAGCGCAAGCTGACCTGAAGGAGCAAATCGACAAAGGTCCGAAAAGAGTCAAATACGCTCAGACCAGGCAGGCACATGCGCAGGCAGCGGCCGATGAAGCGAAGGAGGCTTTGACTCAGGGAAAGATGGCGGCCGACCGGAAACAGCTACAGTTGAATGAACGCGAAGCCAAGGTCGAAGACCTCAAGGCAAAGCTCAACGCCTGCAAAGCGAACAAGGAATTCAAACTGCTAAAAGACCAGATTGCTGCTGACGAGCAGGCCAACTCGGTTCAGTCGGATGAGATCTTTGAACAGCTTGAGCGGACCGACGTGCTGGAGGCCGAACTGGCATCGGTAAGAGAGAAACTTGAAAAGGCGGCAACAGAGACAAAAAAAGTCACTGCGACGATCGACGCGCAATTGATCAAACTCAAGGCCGAACTGAACGTCGTTGAAGAGGAAATATCCGCTGCGGAATCGAAACTTCCGTTCGACCTGAAAGGCGATTACGTTCGCTGCGTTGCCGCAAAGGGCGACAACGCGCTGGCGGAAACAGACAAAGAGACTTGCGGCAATTGCAATCAGCAACTGACCGCGCAGGTCAAAACCCAGCTTGCGATGCAGCGTACGGTTATCTGCAAGGCCTGCGGCAGCATTCTCTACATGACCGGCGTGATGAGCGGGCCTTGAAGATGAGCGGGCCTTGAAGATGAGCGGGCCTTGAAGATGAGCGGGCCTTGAAGATGAGCGGGCCTTGAAGATGAGCGGGTCTTGAAGATGAGCGGGTCTTGAAGCTTGGCAACCGGATAATAATGCAATCGGAATCCGGATTCCAACTCGCATCGACTTGGCGCTGAGCAACGTGACCATGCGGATCATCTCATGTACCGCTCAATTCCTAGCGCTCAATTCCTAGCGGTCAAACATTCCAGCACGTCCTGTATCGCGACCCCCGCCGTTTATTCCACCGCGACCGGACGGAGCTTCCTCTTCGACCACGGGAATCTCCGGCAGATCAGGTAGAAACTTGTCGAGAACACCGATTCGATCATCGGCATCGATCGAAAGCAGCTTTGCTGCGACACCTTCACCGAACAACTGGTCCAGAGAAGAAGTTGCGAACGCATCGTCGATTAAGGACTTGCGATGAAACGTAACGATTTCAACGGCGATCGGAAGCGGATCTTCAAATTGCGAGGCGAGCAAAGAAACAACTCGGCCTCGTGCATGTTCCGGTTTTAGCTCCGGCATTTCGTCTGCCTTGAATCCAAGGTCGGCTGCATCCACAAAAATATTTCTTAATGCGGACTCAATCGGATCAGAGTTCGATCCATTGTCACGTTTCCTGGCAACGTCCGAGTGTTTCACGTTCGCATTCTCAACGCCTTCATCCTGACCTTCGCGCGGATGAAGATTGATCAACTTCATTGTGGTCGAATTGACAGGTGGATTCGCAGACGAAACTCGAACTGTGAAAATGATTATTCCATCAATGCCAAGCTTGCGTCCCCGTTCGATCAGGTCATCCTGCGCGCCGGCACCGAGCAACATCACACCCGGGACAAGTGTACCCATCAGATCATCATCTGGCACAGCCGCAATCGAGGTACCCGAAACACGACTCAAAAGATCGACTGAACGATCTTCGCCGGTATCTACGGCTTGAAGCAGTTTTCCATAATACGCTTCATCGTCAAGTCGGCGCGACTCAAGCGCATCGAGTGTTCGCTCACCCAGTTCGCCGGTGTAGTAGAGGAGCATTCCAACAGGAGTACTGGTATCCAAATTTTTGTATGCAGAATCGCCACCCGCGCCACCACCACTGTTTCCTCCACGCGCGCCACCGATCGAACCGCCGCCACGACCTCCATTTGACGTTCCACCTCCGCGACGGCTGGAAATTCCGCCGCGTCCACCACTTGAGATGCCGCCCCCACGTCCACCGGTTGTCGTTGCCCCGGGTCCTGTTGGCCCGCTGACGATGTTGACACTGACCGGATCACCGATTACCGGTGGGTTCCCTTCAAATGTTCTCGCTGGACGATACTGGATTCCAATTCCCCATCGAAACGCTGCCCTTGGCTGGCTGATACCCGGATACCATTGAATCTCGTAGTCATCGATTGCAGTTGCATCGGTCAGCATGTGTCCGTGCAGAAACCGGATTGCCGATTTTTCATCACCGTTGGCAAAGGCAAGATTAGCAAAATCGAGCATTGTCCCAGCCGGTGTCGCAGAATCAACGTCGTTTTCAAACTCGGAATCGAATCCTCCAGCTGATGCAGGTTGCCCTGGACGAGGGCCTCTTCGATCAGAACCGCCACCGTTCGCTGCAACACCCGGCGGGTGAGGGGGGACTGTAAAATTGGGAACAAGCCCACCGCCAAAACCTGTTCTGGAAAACGCGGGGTTCGTTTGGGGGTAAAGCCCGTTGTTCAACCCGCCCTCAATTTCCAGCGAGTCATCCGCGGCTGGTTGTGGTGCGGACCGGGGTTCCTGCGGCGGTGTACCTCGCCCGCCAGGCATTGCACCACCTCTTCGGTCGCCACCACGACCACCAGTGCGACCGTCACTGATTCCTGCGCCTCGACCGCCGTCTGTTTGTTGATCTGCGTCTACATCTTGAATTGTCTCGCCGTCAGAATCTGAATCAGCTGCGGGCATACTCGATGTTGCCGCCGAATCCCCCAATGTCGAACCATCTGCATCTGCATCTGCATCGCTCGCTGCGCAGCCGGCCATCAGCAAAGTGGTTGCAGCAAATCCGCAAACGATCAGCGCGCACAAAAATTGACGTACGTTCGAAATTTTCATTTTGTTACTCGCAGTTTTTTGGCAATTGAGCCTGACTTAAAGGCAACTGATATTCTAAGAGCCTTGCATTTGCTTTTCCAGCGTTCCAAAAGGACACCAAAACAACTACCTTTTCTTGCTTAGGCATATTGAACGAAAAAATCGGCCGAATTCACGCATTTTGAAGGATTTGCGCCAACTACACCCGCCATTATCATCGGCCACCTCGGCCCCGATTTGTCTCTTCCCCGCCTGAACCGTCCTCTTCAGCATCGACTGAATCGGTCTCAGAAACAGTGTCGGTCTCAGAAACAGTGTCGTTCGCATCAACGACGGGAGCAGTTGGTTTGTTTTCTTTGAATCGACTTTCATAGGTCCCAAGATCACATCCCGTGCCCAGCAAGAATGCAAACAGGATGACCGTCGCGAATGACCACAACGACGCGGTGTTTATTATTGGAGCTTTGTTTTTCATGGTTTGAGTTTAATTGATATGCAGAGGAATGTCACGCAGTAGAATCGTTGAGCTCAGTCAGGAACTCGGTTTCAGCACGATGAGCTCGACACAAGCCACGGCTCAAGCTGATCAAGTCGCTCGACGAACTGTACCTCGCTGACGTCTGCTCCATTTCGAAAATCGAGCTTTCCGTGTGGCGAATAACAGAAGACATGCATTCCTGCGCTGATGGCAGCTTCGACGCCGGCAACAGAGTCTTCGACCACGGCACAATTTTCCGGCGCAAATCCGGTTTGATCAGCGACGTGCAGGAACAAATCCGGTTCGGGTTTCCAGACCTTGATGTCGTAAGCGCTGAAGACGCGTTGATCCGGGAAGAACCGGTTGAGTCCGGTAACACGCAGGTTGATCCCGATCTTGTCACGGGGTGCATTGGAGGCAAGAGAAATCGGGACGTTCATCGTTTCCAGCAGGCGTTCTGCGCCGTCGATCGCGCGAAGTTCCTCTTCCAGCGCGGTTGCCTGTCTCGCGCGAAATTCGGTCTCAAATTCGTCAGGTAGATTCTTCTCCAGACGTTTTTCCAACACTTCGACTATTTCACGCATGTCGCGGCCAACAAACAGTGCGAGTGCTTCTGAAGATTCGAGCGTCAATCCGAATTCGCTGACGTATTGAACAAGAACATTGTTGGTGATCGGTTCGCTGTCGACCAGAGTACCGTCGCAGTCGAAAATTACAGATTTGATTTGAGAACGACGCATACCTGGCTATCTGAAAAAACAAGACGAACGGAACCGGCTAGTGTTGAACGGGCTACCACCAGCCGGCAACATGATTGAATCCCCAGCTCGCCGCCAGGGCGTCTGCCGCTTCTTCAACGTCGGTGATGTCTCCCCATCCTCCGTTATGAAGATGGGCGTGAGCGAATTCGTGGGCGATGATATAGTGCGCGAAGTTTTCGCGCGTCGAATCGAGTTTCGGCTTGAGCACGACGCATCGGCTCGAACCCGCCGGACCCAGTTCAGGCATCAAAACGGTGCGGCCTTTTCCCGGCGGACAATCATCAAGTCCGACACGGAAGTGCGGGTCGCTGAGAAAGTCGTTTTGCACTTCCGCCGGAAGCCGCGTTAACACGTGCAGAACCCGCGCGCTGAGTTGCGGGAAAATGGTGAATGGCTCGAGGTAGGACTCGAACACGCCGCTCGGATCAATCGGTTTCATAGCTTGCAATCCTAGCCGTTACTAATTCCTGCCGCTACGTGAAGGATCAAACAGGTGGTGTGCCTAATCAGGTTTCACACTGGTCGCGCTGCGTCTTGCAAACGTATAATCCGACGGGCCACCTGAATTACACCGGGGGATTGAGTTGTCATTCGAAAAAAAAAGCGAGCTGGACCATGACTCTGTCGAGCGTGTCGTACACACGAGCCATGACGATTCCGGTCAGGAAGTTGCTAGTTCGGCGCAGGACGTGTCTGACAATCCGGACGCAGTGCGGAGAAAACAACGTCTCGTTCCAATTTGGTTCGGTCGCCTTGCCCGGGCTTTCGCCATCACGTTGATCGTACCTGGTGCGGCGGCATGGTTTGTCTATCGCTCCGCTCAGCGCGAGCCTGAGTTTTATCGCGAAGTGCTGGAGCAAACACCCGAGTCACTGGCCGTTGAAGGGGACGCGCTGGAATCACGAGTCGTTGAGCTTCAGAATTCGGTTCAAGAGCCAGGTCAATGGCAAACGATGTTCACTCAATCACAGATTAATGGATGGCTCGGTTCCGACCTGCCGGAAAAGTTCCCTGATCTGCTGCCTCCCGAAGTTTCTGAGCCGGGAGTTGCGATCCAGCCAGGTGAAATTCAAGCGGCGTTCCGGTTCTCTTCGCCCCGATTGAAAGGAATCGTCGTTATCGAAGGTGACGTGTTTGTTACCGGTGACAACGAAATCAGTATCCAGTTAAAGAGCGTCCGGTCAGGCGTGCTTCCTTTGTCGGTCTCCGGATGGGCGGACGAGATCTCAAAGTCAATGCGGAAATCGGGAATTCCGGTAGCGTGGTCGGAACTCGATGGCGATCCTGTCGCGATCATTTCGTTGCCCGAGGACCAGTTGCAAATGGACAATCTGCAGGTGGTTGTCAACGCAATCGAGTCGCGAGATGGCGAAATTGCGTTGAGTGGGACAACCGAAGAGATCAATGAGGACTGAAACCCGTTGCCAGACGACAAAAGGCCGGCTCATTGTAATGCGAACCGGCCCTTTAATGTTGTTAGCGCTGCGAATGGTTCGCGACGCCGCTGCAACTGTTCACTACCTGTGCGGCTGGGCCGAACCGGCTCCCGGCTGAAGAACCGGATGCCCGTGCCGATCACGCATCGGGCGAGTGTCCTGTGGAGGTTGGACAGGTTGAGCGGGCTGGAACGTTTTTCGGATCATGTGTTCCATCAGATGGGCCGACGAAAGAACGTCGGTGATCGCATCGCGCGCGTGCTCGATTCCGATCCAGTCCTGTTGACGGACGCCGATTCCTGCCTGACGAACAAACAGAGATTCGATGTAGGCCGTACGCTGCTTAACTTCGCCGAGATCTCTTATCAGGTGATTGAAATCGATCTGTTGCCAGCTTTTTCCATGAGCGAGTTCGTGCATATGCTCGACGGTCGTTTCAACGGACTCCAGATTCTGATCGAGTTGCGATGAAATTTCGTAGCCCTCAAGATGCTCATGAAACTCGTCGTGCAATTCTCTGACAGCCGCTTCGAGACGCTCGGCCTGATTGTCGACAACCATGGTATCGACGGGCAGGTAGCGATCGATCTGCATCGCGATTCCAGTCACACTTCGAGCCATCCCGCGCATCCGATCAATTCCCATCTGAGCGTTCCCGCGCAACCATGGTTGAGTCAGATCGATGGTACGTGAGATTCTTGTCGAAAGCTGAATGAACTCGTTGGTGTCAGCTCGCAAACGAGCCATCGATTGAACGCTTCCGTCGGCGGCGACTGCAAACTGGTGCAGACCATCGGCCAACTGCTCAAGTGCTGTAACTTCAGTGTCGAGTTTTTGCGCGTGTCGGACGCCTTCCAGATTGTGATGGAACTCGTCATGCAATTGACGACAGGCGCCTGAAAGCTGAACGACGAGTCCGTCAATGTCGCGTAGTTGTGCCTGATTGAGTACGATCGGGTTCTGAACAGGTACCTGAGACGGAAGCGTTCCGGGATAAGGCTGGCCCGGATTGGGCTGTTGAGCCTGCCCCGGAAACTGCTGCTGCGGGAACTGGAACTGTTGCTGCCCCGGTTGGCCCTGCTGAAAACCGGGCTGTCCCTGGCCTTGTTGAAAACCGGGCTGAGTTTGAAAGCCGGGTTGAGTTTGAAAGCCGGGTTGAGTTTGAAAGCCGGGTTGAGTTTGAAAGCCGGGTTGAGTTTGAAAGCCGGGTTGAGTTTGAAAGCCGGGTTGAGTTTGTCCTTGCTGAAACTGAAAACCAGGTTGAACCGGGGCGGTTACAGCCGGGTTCGGAATCTGAATCGTCGAAGGACCCGTTACGATTTGCGGGCTGGCAGTTGTCCCGGGTTGAGCGAAACTGATTTCGCCCACCATTCCCAGCGTGAGTAACGCTATTAGTAATGTCTTCATTGATTTTCCTTTATCATTTGATCGTTAATAGGATTTGAGTGCCATCCTTGTGTCTAACACCCTTGTTTGAACATTTGTAGCGTCGAAAAGCAAGCAACCTGAACGGCTTTTCCTGATAAAACCGAGTGCGATTCACTCGGACACTATTGGCGCAAAGCCGGGTGTTTCGCAAACTGAGATGATGTCGATACCCGCCAATTCCAAACGTCGTGAATCGAGTCGCGATCAGATAACCAAGACGTCTGATGGCACGGTTTCGCACAACCATATACGTGCGACTGAAAACGACGTTACAGACAACACGCAATTTGCTGCGAACAGCGCATTGCCCCTGGTCGAGCCTCTGTTCATCGGCGACCTGCGAGTTGATCCCCCGATTCTTCAGGCTCCGATGGCGGGGTTCACGAATTTTGCATTTCGCCAGATCGTACGTGAATACGGCGGGACCGGTTTGCAAGCGACGGAAATGGTAAACGCACGTGGATTCGTCTGGCTGGATGAGAACGAAGCCGAACACCCCGATCGACTTTGGGGAGTACACGATGAACCCCGGCCTCTCGCGGTTCAAATCTGGGACAACCAGCCGGAGACGATGGCGAAGGTCGGTCGACGGCTCGCAGAGGATTATCAGGTCAGCGTCGTCGATATCAACTTCGGGTGCCCGGTTAAGCAGGTGACCGATCGAGCAAAAAGCGGCAGCTACCTGCTCCGCCACCCGGAACAAATGGGTCAGATTATCGAGAGGGTTGTCAAAGCATGCGCGCCGACTCCAGTGACCGCAAAAATCAGGCTCGGTTGTACCCGCGATCAGATCAACGCGATCGATGTGGCCCAGGTGGTCGAAGCTTCCGGAGCTGCCGCGCTGACGGTTCACGGCCGAACAGCACAGGATATGTTTCGTGGAACCGCCGACTGGGATCGAATTTCCGAAATCAAACCTCATCTGAAAGATATCCCGTTGATCGGAAACGGCGACCTCGATTCAGCAGACAAAGTCGTTGACGTATTCCGGCGCTATGATGTGGACGGCGTGATGATCGCGCGAGCCTGTCTCGGGCGACCGTGGTTATTCGCTCAGGCATCGGCGGCCCTGAAGGGCGAACCGGTTCCTGCCGAACCGACGTTAGCGATGCAGCGTGAATGTTTGATGCGTCACTATGATTTGCTTTCGGATCGTTTCGGCGATGACAAAGCAGCGCAATTGATGCGGCGCTACGCGTGTTGCTATGCTCAGGGAAGACATGGAGCGCGCCATTTCAGATCACACGTGGCCAAAGTGAGTACGAAGGCCGAGTTCCATTCTGTGGTCGAAAAGTATTTTCCACGCGATCGAGAGGATGCCTAATGCGGAGCGGCCGCAATCGTTGATACACTCCAGGCACTATTTGAACAATGCGGCTACCGTCCCAGTTCTCGATTCGTTTCTTGCTTGTTCTTACGCTCGCGACTGCATTGAGCGTTTTAGTTTGGAGTCGGATCAATCGCACATATATTATCGCAGAAATTCCGCGACCGGATTCCGGGGTGTATTCCACTGCTGAAGCGAGACAATTGCTGCCTGAGTTTCTTGAAAGAACTTCCGGCATCAGCCCCGAGTACAAGATTGCTCAGAACTGGCAGCAAGGTTCCCAAAGTGTGCGCGTACGTGTTTATCGAAACGGCCAAGTTCGTTCGTCCGTTTTCAATCGCGAACGCTACCAACAACTGACAACCAACAACTGACAACTACCTTGCCTGTTCCAGATTCCGAGTTTACCGCCGTCGCACAGTCCGCTGCATCCATCGCCGGCGAGATCGTGGCCAAATATTTTGCCGATCTGTCCACGGCTGCGATCGAAGACAAACAGCAGAAGACGGATGGAGATTCTCATCAAGGACTTGTCACCCGAGCTGACATCGAGGCGGAGCAGGCAATCATCGCCGCGATTCGAGCCCGCTTTCCCGACCATGCGTTTGTTGCCGAGGAAGAACATACGTCGGGCGCAGCGGACGCCGAACATTTGTGGGTGATCGATCCTCTCGACGGCACCAATAACTTTGCGCACGGAATCGAACAGTTCGGTGTTTCGATCGCCTACATCCAATGCGGTGTTGCAGAATCCGGGTGCGTTTTCAATCCGGCAAGAGATGACTGGTACGTCACCGAAAAAGGCCGTGGAGCCTGGCGTAACGGAAAAGCTGTTCAGGTGAATGCTCACCAATCGCTGGATCAAACGATTGTTGCTTGCGGATTTCACTATGACCGCGGCGCGTTGATGGCTGCGACGCTTGAGTGCATCCGTGATCTGTTCCACGCAGACGTTCAAGGAATTCGCCGGATGGGTTCGGCGGCCCTCGATCTGGTTGCAGTCGGTTGCGGCCAGTTTGGAGCGTACTTTGAATACGCGCTGTCCCCGTGGGACTTTGCGGCCGGAAAACTGTTTGTTGAAGAAGCAGGTGGCCGGATCTCGACTTGCGTTGGCAGCGACCCGAAACTCGAAAAGACATCGATGCTGGCGTCAAACGGTCTGCTTCACGAAAGCGTTTTGAAGATCGTCGAGTCGCACGCCGATTACTAACGTGCCGACGACGTACGACCGCTCCGAAGCCGGTGTCGGTCAGTTGGTTTACCACGAATGAACACAAATTCACACGAATTTTATACTGTCACTAAATTCGTGTTCATCCGTGGTTCTTCTAAATCTACGACGGGCATATAGTCCCGCTGTACGTGTTCATTTCTCGGTCCCGTCGTTGCGAATATCTTCAGGCGTCGTGTCTTGAGCAACGTCCGGCCTGATCGCCACGGGAATCTCATCGCCCTCTGGCACAAAGACCATCGAGATCGAATTCACGCAGTGGCGAACATTCTTATCCGTGTGGCCTTCTCCCTCAAACACATGACCAAGATGGCCATCACAATTCTGGCAGAGGATCTCAATTCGACGGCCATCCGCATCAACTTGCCGACGAACCGCCCCGGCAATTTCGTCGTCAAACGCGGGCCAGCCACAACCGGAAGCGTACTTGTCTGCCGAGGAATAGAGCTGAGCGTTACACCTGCGACAGATGTAGGTGCCGGCCGCTTTGTTGTCGGTTAACTCGCCTGTGCCGCTCCACTCGGTCCCTTTGTTCAGGATGACCCTTGCTTCCTCGGCGGTGAGTTCGTTGTATCCCATCTGTCCTGGTTCCGTCGAGTTGTTTTTCTGTTCAAACATTGTTGGGATCAGCGCGATGAGCGGGTTGGGGAACAAGTCGTTATCGTTGGCTGTGTCGTCGTCAGTTAGATGATTGCCGGTCCAATCTTGGTTCACAGTCGTCGCTGGCTGATTCGGCTCTCGCAAATCGTCCTGCGATTGGTCCGCCGTTTGCCAACCGGAAGTTCTCAGACCGGGATCGCTTTCGCTGGTTTTAATTGTGGCGCTGCCGCATCCGGCCAATAACAATGTTGCAACCATGAGAAACACTAGCGACAAACAGGTGTTGGAGTAATTCATTGATTCCCGAGGGTTAAGATACAATTCACGCTGGTCGTGTTATTTTCGCAAGTTGATTGAGAGATTCAACCGGCCAACAGGAACGGCGGCGGTGTGAGCCGTGAAGTGCCAACATTTCGACGCTGACTTCCTGCACAAAGGTGAAGCACGTTACCTTCAATCCACCGTCGATCAAAGCGGAAATAGCGGCGTTTTGCGAAGCCAGTATCGACTGCTACTGCTCAATCTGGCTGTTAAAGATATCGGCGCAGTGGGGATCAGCAATCTCGACTTCCGGCTGGGGGTCGATCGGCAACGCCAGCGGGTCAAGGGCTGGATCGAGAACGGGCCGGTCAGCGGTCGTTGCCGAGTTTCGCGAAAATGAATCCAGCCGTTCTGCACCTAACGGAGCGACGTTGAGCTGCGGGACACTTAGCGAATTTGAGCCCGGCTGTGCAGTAACTTCCGGCATCGTGATTCCGTTCATCAACCCGATTCCGTTTCCGAATTCATCATCAAAACTGCGAACCGCATCCATTGGGCTTTGCTCGATGATCGTTTGATGATTGAGTTGTGTACTGGCAGAGTCCGTCGGACCAGGCGGAAGCTGAACATTGCCCGAATCAAATACAGCTACGTTTTCAGGAACCTCGTAGCCCTCAGGCAATGGCAGTTCATGCGGACCGGCTGGATTGTTGCTGATTGCGATCAGCCACGTGGCGAGATTTTTGAACTGAACTGAGTCGCGATCAAGAAAACGATCGAGTTCCGTTTTCGCGTCGTTTTCGCCTACTCCACCGTGCGGAGTTTCTGCATGGGAAAGGAGCGAGCTGAAAAGCGGCTCGTTCGCGTCGGTATAACGAATAACGCTATAGAGATTCTCTTGCGAAAGCCGTCGCGGAATCGTACCGCTGCGCGACATCCGTTGCAGCGGCATATGTTCGGCTTCCTGATTGTGACACCCCGCAGTGAAACAGCTGCGAACCAACACCGGTTCAATCTTGCGTTTGTAAAAGCCGACGGTTCCTTGAGGCAGACTTCGCGTCAACTGCTCCATCTCCTCGTTCGTCGGTCCGGAGTTCCTCGTGGGTTCTCGCGGGGCAGATGATGAAGCTGACGGGTCTTGCCCAACATCTTCTTGCTCTACGTCTTCTTGAAAGGCAACCTGAGCGACTGAACCGGATTTGCTCGCCGATTCATTCGATTCGACATCATTCGGGGGCGAAAGAGCTGTAGGCGTGCCATCGGTCGAGTTGTTTGTGTTTGTAGTTAAAGGTAGCCGCGGAATCAGTGGCTGGCCCGAGCGCGACGCAACCATCGTTGCGTTGTCTCGTTGCGGCATGGTTCCGTCAAGAAACTGATTTGCACCGGTGTCCGCATACTGCGCTGGGACGACAGGTTGATAAATCGGCGGCAACGGACGGATGTCGAACTCGTTGCCGGCCTCTTCCACCAGGGTCTGCGAGACAATGCCATTCGGTGCATCGTAAACATGATTTGCCGGCGCGATTTCAGGCAACGGATAAAACTCAAACAACTCAATCGGTGCTAGAGCCTGTCCTGCTGCAAGTTCGATTTGGTTTCGGTCGCCTCCATCGAATCTGTCGGGTTGTGAACGTTCCTGAGGCAGATCGTCTTTCACATGCCCGTAGTTTCCATCCCGGGCATCAACGGCCACGCTCAACTGCCGTTGAAAGACTCCGATTTGATCAATAGGCACATCAGTTTCACTAAGCAGCTGAAGCTGGAGAGAGGCAAATTCCGGCAATTCGTTTTTCAAGCACCAGCGGAACAAGCCGATCTGACCATCAACATCGGTGGCCCGCGTTCGTGCGGCGCGCATCCAGTAGGCCTCGACCAAAGAATCGCAGTAGAAATCGATCCCGGTGACCGGTATTACGATCCGGCTACCGTCACCGGTGTGAATCGCGAGCTTGTCGGCTTCCCGAACTGCGACGGCAAAAAAGTGATTGCCATTTTTTAAGACGATAATTCTAGGCACATTCGTTGACTGGATAGAGTCGACTGTTGACTGGATAGAGTCGACGCCGTTCAAGTCGGCACCGTCAGTCAGGCTTTCGTCTGGCAATGGTGCAAGCTGTGCATGTGCCATGCTGGAAACTGCTGCAACTGAAATTACACAGCAACAGACAGCGCGCAAAGCCGTTGCAAATATCGAGTTTTTTCTTGTTTGATTGCCATTCATCGCTGCGGACGGTAGGGAAATCGGCAATTCGGGTCAATACGAGAGCAAGTGGCAGGAACCACCCTCTAATTCACGGGAAATAATGACGTCCATCGAACGTGCGTCACGAAGCTCCAGCACTAATTGAAGCCAATGAACCCGAAGAACATTCCCTGAAGAAATCCGAGGTGGACAAGCAGCTGAGTAACGCGAAACACCGGGAAGGTCAACCGTTTTTTTCTCTGCGTCTTCGCGTCTCTGCGCGCGGCACTTTTCCGGCGATTTGCGCATGGCCGGCTTGGTTCGAACCCAACGCCGCGAAACGCGCGATCAGTATTCTCCTACTCGATAACGCCATACTGCTGATAGAGTTGCCAGACAACGAGCAGAAATCCGAGCGGAATCACCCAGTAGGCGAACAGATGCAGTTTGCCCCCTTCGATCCACTTGACCAGCCACTGGAGTGCAAGCAGGCCAACGAGAAACGAAACGATAACGCCCATCACCAGCAAAAGGATCGGCGTTTGAGTCTGAAACCCCGCATCGTAGATATCTTTGAATTCCAGCAACGCACCTCCTGCGATGACGGGAATCGCCAGCAGGAATGAAAATGTTGCCGCTGACTGCCGCCTCAAGCCGAGCAACGCCCCTGCAACGATCGTACTGCCGCTGCGCGAGATCCCCGGCAGAATTGCAAACGCCTGAGCCAACCCGATCAATAGAGCAGTCCAGATCGTGATCTTCTGGTATTCAACTTTGTCATCGTCTTTCAAGCTCGGCAGTACGAGCAAGATAAAGCCCGTCAGTGGCAGCATAAAACCGGCCAGCAACGGACTCTCGATCAGCCACTCCAGCGAATGGCCGGTCAGTTTTTCGTGGACCTTCTTGACGTAAAGTCCAGCGACAACGGCAGGTAGCGTTCCGACGATTAACAACGGAATGACTCGCTTGTCCCGGCTCAACAGAGCAATAATTCGTTTTCTATAAAAGACGAGAATCGCCAGCAACGTACCGAAATGCAACACAATGTTAAGTTCCGCAACCGCGCCTTGTTGCACTTGATCAAAAAGGGCATTGGCAGCGACCAAATGACCTGACGAACTGATCGGCAGAAACTCGGTAATCCCCTGGATCACGGCAAGCAAAAAGACCTTGACTGGCTCAGAAATGTCGTAAGGAGGCATAGGGTTAGTGCGGAATGCGGATTGCGGAATGCAGAATCGTCATTTCGAATCTGTGCAAGGATTGCTGTTTGCAATCGTAACAGTTTAATTGTCCGTCGCCGTTTTCGTAACCTTGACCGGCAGATCCGCCAATGGCTGTAGGTCCCTGTTGCTCCAGCTTCCGTTTGTGCGGCTTTCAACGACTGGTCGTTCGCTTTATGATTGGTGAACAGGTTCGAAGACCTGGAAAGGAAACCCGATGCGTCAGCGAGGGCGTGGTCGAAGACCTGGAAAGGAAACCCGATGCGTCAGCGAGGGCGTGGTCGAAGACCTGGAAAGGAAACCCGATGCGTCAGCGAGGGCGTGGTCGAAGACCACGAATCCTTACTTGCGCTGCGGGCTCCAAAAGTCATGTAATTTCAGAGGCAGCGACTATGATCTCATCAGCGATCTCATCAGCACCACAAACAATGTTCGAGAAGATCTGGGACAAGCATGTTGTTCATGAAGAACCCGGCCGGCAGGCGGTGCTGTATATCGATCTACATCTGGTCCACGAAGTCACCAGCCCGCAGGCGTTCGAGGGATTGAGGTTGGCTGGGCGCCCAATGCGAAGGCCTGAGTTAACGGTTGCGACGCAGGATCACAACGTGCCGACCACCGGGCGGGGCCTGCCGATCGCCGATCCGGTCTCCCGTCAGCAGATTGAAACGCTGCGAAACAACTGCGCTGAATTCAAGGTGCGACTGTTTGATCTCGATTCGCGCGACCAGGGGATCGTCCATGTCATCGGACCTGAGCAGGGTTTGACTCAACCGGGGATGACGATCGTCTGCGGCGATTCGCACACGTCGACTCACGGTGCCTTTGGCGCGCTTGCATTTGGAATTGGTACCAGCGAAGTCGAACATGTCATGGCGACTCAGACACTCCTGCAATCGAAACCGAAAACGATGGAGTGCCGTTTCAACGGATTGCTCCCGCGCGGCGTCACGTCGAAGGATCTGATTTTGTTCTTGATCGGACAGATTGGAACAGCGGGCGGGACCGGATACGTGCTCGAATACAACGGCGAAGCAATTCGCGCGCTCGATATGGAACAGCGGATGACGATCTGCAACATGTCGATCGAAGCGGGCGCACGTGCTGGATTGATCGCACCGGACCGAGCGACCTACGATTATCTACGCGGCCGTGATTCTGCTCCGGCTAATTTCGAAACTGCCGTATCCGAATGGGAGCGACTGCCATCGGATGACGGAGCAGGCTATGACCGGGTCGAGATTTTCAACGCTGCGGACATCGCGCCGCAGGTCACATGGGGTACCAACCCGGGCCAGGTTACACGGATCGACGCGGCTGTTCCCGATCCTGCATCGTTTGAAAATCCGGTCGACCGCAGCTCTGCCGATTCGGCGCTGGAGTATATGGATCTGAAAGCCGGGACTCCGATGGTCGATGTCGGCATCGATCGCGTGTTCATCGGATCGTGCACAAATTCACGTATTCAGGATTTACGTGCCGCAGCGGAAGTCGTTCAAGGCTACAAAGTCAGCTCGGACGTTGATGCGATGGTTGTGCCGGGGAGCGGCCGCGTGAAGGTGCAGGCGGAAGCAGAAGGGCTGGACAAAATATTTGTCGAAGCCGGATTCGACTGGCGGGAGGCAGGCTGCAGCATGTGCCTGGCAATGAACCCGGACAAGCTTGAACCCGGCCAACGCTGTGCTTCAACCAGCAACCGCAATTTCGAAGGCCGGCAGGGACGCGGCGGACGCACACATCTGGTTTCGCCTGCGATGGCCGCAGCGGCTGCGGTTGCCGGACACTTTGTTGATATTCGAGAGTGGCAATACAGGAAGTAAAAACTGCAAGCGTTGAGGTTGTTTTCGTGCCGAGACCGGGCGGATCGGCGCGAGAGATTGGGTGAATAATTACTAAGGAATAATTAATCACTAACAATTGATGATCTCGCAAGCGTGTTGCACCCCTTGCACTGAAGGATCGATCCTAAGCGAGGGGGGCCTGAACAATGCACCATCCGCATGCGCAAGTCCCATTTTCAATCAACCTTTTGCTACAAGAAAAAATCCTCTGCCGGGCAAAAAGCCTGACAGAGGATTTTGTGTTTTCGTTCGCTGCGATCGTAGCGATTTGCTTTGGTCGTCTGCGAGGTTCCGACTTTGGTCGAGGCGTTGTCTTGAGTCCTCTGTCTGCTTACCTGTCTTTGAAGTCCAGCATCCACCAGCCGTCATCCCATTCAAGCGTGACTTTACGCCATCCAAGTGGAACCTGCGGATAAGGATAGAACGGGCCGATGTAAGGCCACGCCGAAGCTGAGTACTGTTGCGGGTAAGTGACCGCAGCGTAGTTCGGGCTCGCTGCGTAACCAGGCCATGCATACTCGGGCAGGTTCGCAGATTCCTGAGTCATCCCGCCGCCGCCGCCCTTTGGAGGAGCACCGTAGCCACCCTGACCGCCGTAGCAAGGCATTGGAGCCTGACCCATCATGTCGCCGCCTTGATACATTCCCATGTCCATGCCACCCCGCATGCCGCCCATCATCATATCCTGGCGAACCATGCCCGGATGTGGTGGCGTCATGCCAGGGCGTCCAGCCATTGGAGCCGAAGCTTGCTGTGCCGGAACCATGCCCGGACGGGCTGCTTGAGCAAAAGGCATCGGAGTCGAAGACGGCATCAGAGTGTTTTGTACTCCACCGTAAACCGCGTTCTGTGTCGATTGTTGAACCGTTTGAAACGGATTCGGCTGTTGTGAAGGAGGAGTAGGCGCCGTCTGCTGGTAGCCGGCCTGGCTTGTATATCCTTCGGTCGTTGCAGGACTCTGGGGAGTCTGTGCGACGGTTGCATCAATCTCAATGTCATCGACAACTTGAACGACGCCCAGATGGCCGGCGTCCTGTGCCGTTGAGAGAATGGTTTTTTCCTGAGTCTCGTTTGCGACCTGGCCCTTAAACCAGACAGTTCCCCGGTCAACACGCATATCGACATTGAAACCGCGCAGATTACCCCGCTGCTGCTCAACCTGTAGCCGGCTTTTGATGTAATCAGCGATTGCCTGATCGTCAGCCATGCCAACACTCGGCATCAGCGCACCGATCGCTATCGCGATTCCAAGCACCATACGTAACATTTTAGTTCCTCCTGAACCAGTAATCATGACCGCAGCATCGGTTTGCTTTCGAAGTGCAAACACGACTTGAATTTGAACGAACGTGAGCTCAAGCAATCGGCGAAAGAACCGCCTTCAGATAAGCAGGGAGGAAAGGACAGTGATCATACGCTGTCGAATCGACGGTCTCGACTCGAGGCGAACTTGTTTGTCCGTCGCAAAGTCGTTTCGTCAATCCTGCAAGTCCGCTGCGAGATTCCCCCCTCGCTGACTCTGGTAGATTGAACCGTTATTTGTTTTCGGCGTCAGACGATGCCAAGTAGCACGTTTTTTCCGATCTTGCCGATCTTCGCGAAAATTCCTGCGTTAGATGGGCTTTTGAATTCGCACCCGCTAGCGAATGTTGTCAATCTTTAACGATCGCGGAGTACGGGTAGCGCAGTTTCGTGGTCCGAGCATCGATCAGAACGCGGTCGAGCCTGAGAATGTCGCTTCGTTAATGCTGACGGTTTGCCGATTGATCTCAATTCCTGTCAGAGTACAACCTCTCGTTCGCAAAAACTTGATCGCTTCTTCAAGCTGATAGAAACGGTGAACAGAAGTCGATTGCGCGCGGCGGGTTGCTCCGCCGCGTGAGAAATGGCGTTTGCCGACAACGACAACTTCTGCCCCGAAAGCGTTGGCGGTTCGAATCAAATAGCTTTCGATTGCATCACCAGAATCATCGCCCGCGTCCGTGTCAAATCTTGCAGAAGTTTCCCGCAGTTCTGTTTCGAGTTCGATTTCCGGAGGTCGAACGATTCCCTGTGTGTCGACCGTTGATCCTATGGGCCCGGTTTTGAACGGCGGAGGAAACGGGACCGGCTCGCGAGCAACCGTGGCGCTAGAAGGTGTCATCTCCAACAGCGATCCCGTTTGCCCCGGCGGTTGAGGCAACATATCGAATGTCGCCACGGAAGACGGGCTACTGGTAGCCGAATCGCCGTTTGAATTCAAATCGCCTGGCAACGCTTCGTCCTGCCGCGCAATCGAATCATTTATCCGGTTTCGCAACTGCGCCGGATCCGGTGGCTGAAGGACGGACAAGTCGTTCGGGGCTGAAGCAAATCCCGCGTCTTTCAATTGCAGTTTCGAGGGTACGAAACTGGTCGCCGATGATTCAAGAGATTTTGACGGATCTAATGCGGTGGTACTAAATTGCGCGTTTTGACCGTTTTGGATATCCCGGACAGGTTGGTCGCGCGACAACTGGCCTTGAGTGAATTTTCCAGGTTGAGACTGGTCTAGTAGCTGACTTCCCGGTGAATTCGGAGGGTGCTGATTTGAATCCGTTTGCACGGTAAATTAATCCGCAAACTGGACGAGTCGAAATCAGTTTGACCAATCCGTATTTGAGACAACGCCTGGCGAAAAAGGCACGGGATTGCAAGTTCCAGTTGGCATGCGCAGCCTGCATCTGCTCCAACATCCCGGGCCGCCGCACCATCAGCACGGCTCCGCCAGGGGCTGTGTTGGTTTTGATCGGACCGAAACTGAACATCGACACGTCCGCTCGATCATCGCCCGAATAATTCCACCCGGAATACGCCTGAGCGCAATCTTCGATCACCAGTATATTGTGCCGGCGGGCGAGTTCGAATACCGGAGCAAGGTCGCACAGCCCTCCGAACGAATGCGCGACAACGATCGCGCGGGTCCGGGTTGTAATCCTTGCTTCAATTTCAAGCAGATCAGGTTCGAGCGTTTTCAGATCAATGTCCACGCCGACCGGCAACATCGAATGCTGCCGCGTGATTTTCGCCATGTCCGGAATCGTCAATCCTGAAAAGATGACTTCGGAATCGTCTTCCCAGCCAGATGTCTGAAGGAGTAAATCAAAACCACTTCGGACGCTCAAACAGACAAAGACCGAATTTGGGTCAGCCCACGGTCGGGCAATCCGGTCGGTGATGGCTTGTCGTTTCGAGGCGGGCTGTCCTTCCGCGCAGCTCGACAATCCGCGAAGCAAATCGCGGGAGGAGATCTCGATCTTTTTGCGAACCCACATCGCGGCTCAAATGTTACGTGAAGGACTTGTGACACTCAATGATATCAGCATTCGTGCCGGCGACGGAAAAAAACGCCCGTCGTCATCGCGAAGTAGGCGCTACTTGTTCGAATGATTGACTATAACGACGGTGTGTTGCGTTTCGTTTTTTGTTTTGATGGCATCGTTGTTGAGTGCGCGGCAGGATGGATAACGCCAGTTGCAGTCGTGAGCAAGGATCCCTGATCACGACTTGATCTCATCGTCCTCAAAAAAACGAGCACAAAGTCACGGATGCACAAAGGTCGAAAAACCACGGCCCAACCTTTTTTCTTTGTGACTTCGTGCGACGACTGTTCGTCCTGACCGGCGATGGAAGCCGTGATCGGTTCTAGGCGGCATCATCATCAATCGTAATTTGACACAGCACGCGGTTGTGCCGTTCGCGCAGGACCGTGTGACACTCTTTGATACACGCCATGACCTCATCCCAGTCTCCTTTGAGCGTGGTCGACATCGTGTTCATTTCATACTTCAAGCCGTGCTTGTCAAGGACGTCTGTGACTTCCTTCATTTCGTCCTTGAGATGCGGATCGTCGAGCGGCCAGAGGCTGAATTGAATATCCATCATTGAGTTTTCCCTAGTCGTATTTTTTGTAGATGATTGCGTTCTTAGGTGACTGCAATATCTTGCTGTCGAATTGATCTGTTGCTCGAATCGTCCTGCTTGTTCCGGTTACAATTGTAGCCTACGAGGCGTCGAGTGATAGCAAACGAAAAATCCCACCTTGTTGTTTCGAGCCTGATTTGACACAGACGATAAGACTTTGGTAGCGAGTTCTATCTGACCGGCCAATCCCGGACTTCAATTCATGAGCAAGCGCAATTCAAGGAGGCCACAATGACGAGAGTTTGTTTGACGATTCTGGCAGCAATTTTTTTTGAGCGGGCTGAGTGGTTGTCTTTTCAACCATTCCAACCACACGGTAATCCGGCAGAATGAAGCCCTTCGTCCGGTTCAGTTCCAGACGTCGGCAGCTCATTCCGCTTTCGAGTCTTATGTTCAGGCGCGAATTAACGATGAGGGAAACGAAACGCGTCAGGCCCTTATGGTTCCGTTTATCGTTGCTCTGGAACGATCGCAGGAAGTCTCAGAGTCGGCGATTCGCAATGATGCCATCGCAAGATTCGATCTCAATCAAGACGGCTTTGTCAGCGACATTGAGGTGGCCGGCCTCGAAAGCCAAAAGTAGTCGTCAAAGATAAGAGCCTCGCAGGACGGCGCTCCACATCCAACTTCTCTGCTCAGCTGGCAGAATTTGGCAGCGACTAGCGGGGCCTGGCTCGGTTTCGCCACCCGTTAATATTCGCTGAAGTGAACCAGTTTGGCTCATGATCGGTCCCTCTCTTTACGACAATTAGTTGAGTCCTTATATTCAGGGCTGTGGCAAGTTCCACAAAATGCACGCGTAGCTCAATTGGATAGAGCATCGGTCTACGGAACCGAAGGTTACAGGTTCGACTCCTGTCGCGTGTACTTTTTTGTCCCACAAAAACCGAGTCGTTAACGCGGCTCGGTTTTTTCGTGCACTGATCGCTTTCTCAAGTCCCCCACTAATCCCCCCACTAATGAAGATTTCTTCCGTTGAGTCAAGCTTTTTGAGTTTTTGATTTTCGCAGCTGAAGTTCCCCAGCATGAAGGCTTCAGGAAGCAGCTACAGCAATACAATCCCTTCATGTCGCAACGGCCAGTGTTTGCCTCCAGCGCGTCAGCATTTTTGCGCCGGCAGACGTCCACGTCGTTCACGGAAACTTGATAGTAGTTTGTATCACTGGGGAAGCAAATCGCGGAATTTTTGACAAGTGAGCGGTTTAGCGGTTTAATGATTGCAGTGTTCACATCTTTGTCCTGCCTCGTTGAGCGGAGTCGTCGATCAATTGCTACTGAGCTACACCCAGTTATTTCACTTACTTGAAGAATACACGGGACCAAAGTTCCGCAGATTCATTTTCTCGTTCAGAGACGAGTCCGAAATCGTTCCAAACTCAAATTCGATTTCGGCGCAAATTGCTTGCCTACCGAACGGTTTATTCGAGCTCTTGGTGACGCAGCCAGGTACTCGCCAGAATCTGCAACAGGTAGGACTCGTTGTCGTCCTACGCAACGGGAGACTCTCGCAGTATCAATCGGCGGTCTTTACAGAGTTGTTAGACCAACTCGAACAAAAGGCATTGCATCGCGGCTACTCGATTGAGAATGTTGTTTCCCAGGTGATTTCGCAGGCATCTCGAGAGCGTATTCTCTCACATTTGAAAGCCATGCTTGAGACCTCGCCGTCGGCAGTTACTCAGGAAAAAAAAGCCCTGGAACCGTTTCCACTGTCTGAACCTGACTGGGTTCAGATCAGCCGCGCTCGTTCTTTGTTGTACCGGTTGGAAAACTCGAGTCTTGATAGGCAGGCAGGTCAGACTCAAATTATTCAACCCGCCATAGGCGGCTCGCGAGCTTCTTCGATGCGGGCCCTTGATCGCACGTCCAGTTTCGCTGCAAGTCATCGTTCACGAACCAAAGAAAGCTATACTATGTGCCAGGACAATTCCCGCTCTACCGGTTTCTTTTCGCGGCCCCCCAAATTGTCGCCGGCAAGATTGGCAAACTTGAAAAAGCATGTTGTTAATTTGAATCGAGGCAGGTTTTCCACTGACGGCACATTCACATCAACGAAGCTCTCAATGCAGGCCATCTTTGATCGACATATTCCGGAATGGATGGAATCGCAGAATAAGGAGCACCTCGATCTTGTGCTCTATTCCCATGGCGGATTGACAAGCGAAGCGTGGGGGCTTGCAGCAGCGGACAAACAAGTCGACTGGTGGAAAAAGAACGGTGTTTATCCGGTCTTTTTTGTCTGGGAAACCGGATTGATGGAGACGTTGTGGCAGATGTTCCAGGCGAACTGGACCGATGCACCGAGAGGCTGGCTTGACGGGATCGCGGAAGCGTTTGGTGACCTGAACGACGGCATTTGGGAGCAGTTGTTTCGCGTGGGGCAGGGCCCGACAGTCTGGGGTGGCATGAAGTCCTCAGCCCGACTTGCGTTCGATGAAGATTCAGAGGGGGACGGCGTTGAGTTTCTGGACAGTCTCATTGATTTCGTCAACGGATTTGACAACGACGTTCGCTTGCACGCAGTCGGGCATAGCGCCGGTTCAATATTCCTGTCTCAGGCAATCGCAGCAGCTCATCGAATCTACGAGGAGTATCCGAAATTTGAAACCGTTCACTTTCTTGCACCTGCAATCACGACGCAGCTGTTCAGACAAACGTTGATGCCGCTGATCGGGCGCGGCGAAACGGATCAGGCAAAGCATCTATCTGTCTTCACGATGGATGACAGCTACGAAAAGGACGATACGGTCGGACCTTATCGCAAATCACTTCTGTACCTTATCCACCATGCCCTTGAACCGGAGAAAGAGACACACCTGGTTGGCCTGGAGCATTCACTTACGAGCGAATCTGACATGTCAGACTTTTTCGGTCTGACCGGACCGAGAAGCCAACTAACGGATGTCGTCTATTCGGTAACTCCGGGACGAGGGTCAAGAAAAAATCGCAGTGAAAGCGAAACTCACGGAGGCTTTGATGATGATCCGGCGACGATGGAAAGCGTTTGCCGGAGAATCATCGATTCCGATGATGACGATGGCTTTGTGCCGTTTCCGCAAGCGAAGGGAATTGATCCCACACAATTGCCTCGAACAGCGGATCGACGTTCGAATCGCGCGACCTGCGGGCGACAGGAGCAGAGATCAGTGCGGCAGCGACCGCCAGGGCGAAGTCGAACCAACGGAAGCCGGGCGGCACTTTGCATCGGAATCAACGATTACGATGTAAAGCCGCTTTCGGGATGCGAAAATGACGCGAGAAGATGGTCGGGGCTGTTTGAAAGCCTCGGCTTTTCCGTTGAGCTGCTGTTGTCAGCGGACGCAACACGGGCGAATCTGGTTCAGTCCATTGAATCGTTGATCGCAAATGCAAACAACGGCGATGTCATCGCAATTCAATATGCAGGGCATGGAACGAAAGTACCTGACGAGAATGGCGGTGACGAATCGGGAGGCGATACTCCCGGCCACGATGAAGCGCTCGTCCCGATTGATTATGGCAACGACGGACTGCTGTTGGACGATGATCTGGGCGAGTTGTGCAGGACCATTGCCAACGGGGTCAACGTGACCTTCTTCTTCGATTGTTGTCACAGCGGAACAGCAACCCGGATGTTCATGAGCACGGATTCGAACAACGGCACTTCTCGTTTCCTACCGTCGACGCCGGCGATGATTGAGGAAAACCGTCGGGCTCGTGAGCGGCGCGGTATTTCGCGCAGCGGTTTCAATCCCTACACCGGCCGCCGGGAGATTTTGTTTGCAGCCTGCAAGAGTGGAGAAGTTGCCTGGGAATCAGGGGGAAGCGGCGATTTCACGGGCCACGCTATGAACATCTTTGACCAACACGGTAGCGACTTGACTTGCGCCGAATTCCAGAGATTGATTTTGCAGGAATTCGGTATGTCACCGCGACAGACGCCCGGTCTCTGGTGCGACCCCGATCTGGAATCAACACTTTTGTTGGGAGGTGGCCGTGCGGCTGTCGAAACAGCGGGCGGCGGTTCCGGTTCCCTGTCTGATCGGCTTGGTCTCGTCGCGGATTTGAAGCGGATTCTTGATCGCTACTCGTATTAACAAACTCGACATTTTTTGACCTTCAACATTTTTGCAGTCAGGTTGTTTCGTGGAAAAGGGCTATCGTATCGGTGATGGCGTCAGGCGAGCCGGGCTTGTCTGCCCTTACGTTCGCTTGCCGTTCGATCCGGTAACTCGACCGCTTCAGATTTATTCTACTGATCCAGCGGATTCCAAACTGATTGGTTCCATTGCGACGGTCAAGGTCCCTTACGAGCCTTTGAACCCAGGTCCCGTAGGCCGATTGTTTGAAGTTGTCGGCACCCAAGGCACCGATGGCTTGCCCTATCTGCCAGTCGATCTGGAGGACCCAACCGTGTTGGTAAGAGGCGGCATCGCACCATCACCGACAAACTACCATTTCATCATGCAAATGACGTACGCCGTTGCAATGTCAACCTACGAGGCGTTTCGAGTTGCGCTTGGCCGAAATCTGCATTGGGGGTTTGATAGTCCGTTTAGTGAACCCGCGCGGCTCAAGATCTATCCTTTCTTCGAGAAACACCGCAATGCGTTTTATGATCGCGATGATGCGTCAGTTAAGTTTGGATGGTATTTGTCCGATGGTGAAGTTGAATTCAAGAACCTTAATGGCGATATCAAGAAACGCAATCTGCGCAAGGGCAAAGTTTTCACGGCTTTGTCGCACGATATTGTTGTTCACGAAGTATCGCATGCGTTGCTTGACGGATTGCGACCGAACTTCCTGAGGCCATTTCACAGTGACACTTTGGCGCTCCATGAGGGGTTCGCTGATCTGGTAGCCGTATTTCAACATTTCGGCCATCGAGACCTTGTGAAAGCTGCCATTCTTGAGTCGGGCGAGAATCTGACAACGTCAAGGTTGTTAACCGACATTGCGCGGCAATTCGGTCAGACTCAGGAGTACCCGAGCCTCGCGCTTCGAACTGCCGTTGATGCTATGAAATGTGATGCGAGCGGATGTCGCGTTGAAGGCGAGCCGATTCTCTACGATACCGGCTATCCAATTCACAAACTTGGCTCAGTGCTTGTTTCATCAGTGTTCCAGGCCTTCGCAACTGTATTCCAGCGGAAGACCAGAAACTACATCAACATCGCAACGCGCGGCACCGGTGTGCTACCTAAAGGAAATCTCGAAAGTACACTGGCTGATTTGCTCGCCAAGAAAGCGAGCGAGCTTGCCGGGCAGTTTCTTTCGATTTGCATTCGAGCGATCGATTACTGCCCGCCGGTGGCGGTAACTTTCGGAGATTATCTTCGTGCGATGATTACTGCGGATCAGGATTTGGTCCCGGATGACCCTTACGGTTATCGCGAATCCCTTATCAACGCGTTTATTGATCGCGATATTCCGATCGACGGCGTTGATACGCTCAGCGAGTCCTCACTGCTTTGGGAAACAAAATATGAGCAGGTCGACAAGTCACTGCTAAACGCAATCCTGCGCGAGCAAGAAATGGGCTCTATGATTCAAGATACTGAAGAGAAATATCGGAAGCGAGCCAGTCGCGTAGGCGACTATCTGGTGGCCAGCGGTGCCTACAAACGGCTTGGTCTGATTGATCCGGCCTCGCCCCCGCAAGGATGGGAATCCGTCAGTGTCCCCGTGATTGAATCAGCGCGCATCAGCCGTCGTATCGGCCCTGACAGTCGCCTGGAAACCGACCTGGTTGTCGAGATCACCCAGCAGGTCGATATTCGGTTGGACGGCAGACGCTTCCCCGCGATCCAGGGTTGCACCGTCATCATCGACTCACGCGGCAAGATTCGCTACGTGATTGGCAAAGACGCGATCACATACGTCAAGCAAATGCAGGAACGCATCACCGATCGAACATTCGCATTCGGAAATTTCTGGTCGCCAGAGGGAACCCGCTGGGTTGAACAAGAGAAGCTGTTGGCGAGAATTCACGCAGAATGTGAAATCTAGCCACCATCTCAAGTCATCGCAAACAACCGCCCGGGTTATCTTTGTCGGTACTCATTGAACCTGCTTTTAAGCGAACTGAGTTCAGCTCGAACCCTAGAAACTTCGTCTTCCGACCATTCTCTTGATGAAGCAGAAAGCAGTTGATTTTCAAACTCCTGAATCTTAAGAACGAAGAATTCGTAGCTGCGCCGCGGTATACTCGATTTTCGCAAATCACTTGTCAACGCTCCGCAAGTGATCTCTATTTTTGCAAGGAGAACGGCTGCGGTGAGTTCGGATGTTGCAACGCCTCGATCTTCCGGTCTCGGCGGCAATTCCTCATTCATTGGCGATGAATCCGCGTTGTCACCAGCTGGCTGAATCACGTCTCTTTCTATTCCCTCGGAAAGAACACATTTTTCAACTCGTTCGCCCAGATTAACGATCGTTTTTGACAATTCTTGTTTTTCCTCTACAGTCAGATACTTGTCTCTGTAAGCTTGTTGAATTTCGTGCGTTAGGCGCGTCACCTTCGCCAAGGCGAGCATTGCCTTGTTGGACAAATAGTCGTTTTCCAATTCAATGATCACCAACTCAAAATCGGCGATTTTTCTCTCAAGCTTTTGAAAACTCGTCAGCTCTTGGTAAGCGCGCATCAGAACGGTTGTTGACCGGTGTCTTATGTTGAGGGTTTTGCTGAATTCTCAAACAGGAGACCGAAGATGTCAGAGGAAACGAGATCGAGAAAAGTACAAGAGTGGAGCGAGCGTCTGTTGCGATTTTCCAAATCCGGGCAGACAGTGCTGGAGTTTTGTCGCTCCGAAGGCGTTTCGCAGCCTTCGTTTTATGTTTGGCGGAAACAGCTCAAGGCGATTGGATCCGCCGCAATCGCCGAACACGACCCGTCGGCGAAGGCTGTCAAACCGGTTAGCCCATTGAGTTTTGAACCGGTTTCATTGGATCCGCATCACATCTGCGGTGCGGGCTTAAAGGTACGACTTCCCGGTGGCATCGAACTGGAACTTGGGGGCGACCCGAATGTGATCGAGCCCGTGGCCAGGCAACTCATCGAATCAGCGCTGCAACTAAACGGGCCGCAGCCATGTTGAATCTGGCCGGCGGAATCAGGATCTATGTCTACACGTCGGTCGCAGATATGCGGAAAGGCATCAACGGTCTGTCCGGTATTGTCCGGGACGAGTTTCAGTCGGATCCGACTGATGGAAGTTTGTTTGTCTTTATCAATCGTCGCCGTGACCGGATGAAGTTGCTGCATTTCGAGGCGGGTGGATTCTGGATGTACTATCGGGTGCTCGAAACGGGGACCTTTGAAACGCTGGTAGCGAAAACCGATTCGTGCAAACTGAGCATCAATGCCACGCAGCTTTCGTTGTTGCTTTCGGGCGTTTCTCAGTGCATGGTTGATCCGACAACACTTTCGAGAGAGCAACTAATTGCACGGCTGCAAACGCAAGAGTCACGGCTGCTCCAAAAAGACGACATCATCGAACAGCTTGAGCAGAAGTCAGCCGAGTGGGAAGCGGCCTACCACAAACTGTGGCGAGAGAGATTTCTGGCTCGCAGCGAACGCTACATTGCCGACCCCGATCAACTTCGTCTGGACTTTGGTGATACCGACGACTCGGCCGACGCAGCGGCGGGACTGGGCGATGCCCTGGAAGAAGCCGACTTGATCCCGGCGCACCGGCGTCGCAAGCCTCGCAAAAAGCGGGATGAAGGCTTACCTGAACATCTGCCTCGTTACGAAGTGGTCGCTGAACTTCCCGAAGCAGAAAAGACTTGCCCGGATCATGGCGAGAAAACGCTGCTTCCCGATTCCATGTGGGACCGCACCGAAACGCTTGAGTTCGAACGCCCTCAGCTCAAAGTTCGCGTGACCGTGGACCCGAAGTCTTCACCGGGGCACTCAATGAAAACAAGCCGAGCATCCGCGCCAAGATGTGGGCTTATCGGGGCGTGAACGTCAAACTGAACGTGTTTGACTTTACGGTCAGCCGCCATCGCGACGGGCCGGATTTGTTCTTTGCCAGTTACAAGGGAACTCTGCTGGGCGATTGCTGGCATGGGTTCAAGTCGATTGCCACTGGTTCCGATGGTCAAATTATTCGCGCAGCCTGCAACGCTCATGCGCGTCGCAAGATTCACGAATCAAGCGCCAATCCGAAGCCCAACCGATTTGGGATGCGATTGGCCAGTGGCTTGAAGAGGTCAAAGACCGTAGCACCAATGTGATCCTGCCCGGGAGCGATTTCGGCAAGGCGATTCAGTACATCCGCAACCATTTCGCGGAGTTGAAACTGTATCTGACCGATGCCTCGCTGCCGATCGACAACAACGAGTGCGAGCAGCTGATGAAGACCAGCGCACCACACCGGGGCGGCAAAGATCGGTTGTTTGACAGCCGGAACTCAGATAAAAGTGGGTATTTCTGCACTTTTACAGGCTGTCGCATGGCAGCGTAGGTTGGTTCAAGGAGGAACTGAATGTCAAACGCCAAAACTTCTAAAACGAAACGCCCGCTCAGGTAGTAAAACTGACGGAACTCTGGAAACGGGTTCCCAAATCGACTCAGCAAGAGCTGATGATCGTTGCAATTCGGATGCTCAAGTCGCATGTGAATCCTCAAATGAGCGAGGTGACGCATGAAAGCGATTGATGCCCCTGTGGGCGTAAGCCCCCCATCGCTGCAGTCAAAATCACGGCTGTTGAGAAGCCTCAAGATAGACACGCAGCATCTAGCAAAAACGGCCATTGTATATGTTCGACAATCGAGCGCACGGCAGGTGCGTGAGAACGTTGAATCAACTCAGTTACAATACGACTTGGCTCATCTTGCCGAAGCTTATGGTTGGCCCAGTCAACGGATCGAAATTATTGATGAAGACCTTGGCGTTAGCGGCAAGAGCCTGGAGGGGCGAAGTGGCTTCCAGCGACTGTTGGCTGAAATTTCGCTTTCCCATGTCGGGATGGTGATGGGGATTGAGATGAGTCGGTTGGCGAGGAATTGTCGCGATTGGCATCAACTCCTGGAACTCTGTGCCGTCTTTGGGACTTTACTTGGAGATGCTGATGGTGTCTACAATCCACGTGATCACAACGACCGTCTGCTCCTTGGCCTAAAAGGAACCATGAGTGAGGCGGAGTTGCACGTACTTCAATCTCGGCTCAATGCAGGAAAGAAAAACAAGGCGCGGCGAGGTGAACATTTCACTTCGGCGCCGATCGGCTATGTACGGACCCGCGATGGCGTTGCTATCGAGCCAGATGTTCAGGCCCAAGAGGTTGTACATTTGATCTTCGCCAAGTTCGAAGAGTTGGGAAGCGCGAATGCGGTTCTAAAGTATCTTGTTGGAAACGACATCAAGATCGGCAAACGAAAGTTAAATGGTTTGCAACCGGAAGCAGTTACATGGCAAGCGGCCAATCGGAGCACCGTGTTACACATCCTGCGACATCCGATCTATGCGGGTGCGTATGCATACGGTCGGACCAAATCGGTGCCCACAAATGGGCCAGAAGGGAATTGCAGAACGGTCCAGCGTCGTGTAAATCAAAGCGACTGGGAAGTGCTGATCCGAGATAAAGTACCCGCCTACATAACGTGGCAGCAATGGGAACAAAACCAGCAAAAACTTCGAGAAAACAGCACGAAATTCAGCTTCGGCGCCTCCCGTGGTTCCTCGGTCCTGACAGGTGGAATCGTTTGCGGGAAATGTGGTTCTCGAATGCCAGTCCACTACCGTGATCAAATCCCCTCGTTTGATTGCAGTGTTGCGCGTATGCAGTACGGTGGCAGACTATGCCAGTCGTTCAACGGACGGTGGCTTGAGCCAATGATCGAAGACCTTGTACTTCAGGCCTTCGCACCCGCCTCGATTGAACTAAGTCTCGAAGCCTCTGAGAACATTGAGGCAGATCGCAAACGTCTCGAGACCCATCACCAACGTTCAGTTGATCGGGCAACTTATGATGCAGAATTGGAACGACGGCGCTATGAGAGTGTCGATCCGGGCAATCGCCTTGTCGCGGCCGAACTGGAGAGGCAGTGGGAAGAAAAACTCGTCGCGCAACGCGAATGCGAAGCAGTATTGAACCGATTTCGTGACGAGGTACCAACTACCCTGTCGAGCCAGGAGAGAGATCAAATCGAATCGCTTGCCAGCGATTTTCGCTCGCTCTGGAACAGCGACCAAACTTCCGGCAAGGACCGTCAAGACTTGGTGCGCATTCTCATTGAAAAGATCGTAGTCGAAGTCGTTGAAGGAACGGAGGTGCTGTCGGTAACTATCCATTGGTCCGGTGGCTTTGAAAGCCACCACGAATCACGGAGAACGGTTGCAACGTTTGACGATATGAGAGATGGCGACTTGTTGCTTGAACGGGCCCAGCAGCTCTACAATCTCGGCTATCCTCGACGTGAGCTCATCTGCATCCTGAACAAAGAAGGATTTGAGCCAGCCCGTCAATCCGGCTTCACTTTCACGAATATCAACGCGCTATTTTTGACGTTGCGGCGCAAAGGAATGATCGGTTCATCCCCGAAACTGCCCCAGGGGTTCTGGCGATCTGGAGAGCTCTCAAAGAAGATTGGAATTGATCCGGCAACCCTCACAGGCTGGCGACATCGATCGTGGGTGCAGGCGAAGTTGGCTGGCCGTCGATGGATCTATTGGGCGAACTCAGCGGAGCTAGAGCGTCTTGGCAAACTCGCCACGCATCCCAAAGAAAACTTCGCGCCAACGCCGACTGAATTCACTACGCCGTCGGATGTCATGCCAAACAAATGGCAAACACCTGATGAACAACCAAAACAATGAGGGCAATGTGGACAACTCGTCAAGCAGGTTGCAGTGGGACGAAAGAACTGGAGTGCGCCTGATGTACTGAGCCGAACTTCAGGACGAATGAAGGCTCAGGATGCCTTGTTGGCAATGTTTAAAACCTTGGCCGTCTGATCGGCCATTTGTATCCGGGAGGTAAGTTGGCATGTCGCGAAAGCATGTCGGCGAAACAGCTCCTCCGAGAATGCGGGACACAGGCGAAGTCTCAAAGCCGTGGTAGTCCTGCTAGATAGAGTCTGCATATGGTTACTTTTAGAAACCGACGAACTCCTTCGGGAAATTGCGCCCTCACCCCCGTTAACACTGAGACCGTCTGGGGTTGGAAGCCCGGAATAGGGGATGATTCGAAACGATTGAGCGCATTAGCCAGTGGCAATCAATCGAAACAGTCTTTCACTGTGGTAGTCGTTCGAGCGATCAGCTATCGAACGATGTTTCGAAGGAACAGCGGACCGCTGTTAGGAGTAAGAACGCCGGAGCCTAAGTGCAGATGTTTGAGTGTCAACAAGGGAACCAGGGAAGCTCATTCGATGAGGGTGATCTCGCAACCTACTCAACTTCGGTTGACGCAGGTCTCACTGATGAGGCGAATGAGTGGCGGAGTCGCCGTAGTAGTCTGCGATTGGGAAAGCCAATTACATGGCAAAGGGCGACAGGAAGTGCTGTGTCGGATCGTGGAAGGGTTCGTATTTCGAGAGGGTTCTCGATGAACGTGAAAGTGGTCCAACGAAGATTGTGGGAACAGTCCAGACAACATCGGGAAAATCGCGAGTCGAGCTTGCCGTTATTCCCCGCCGATCCTTGCGACGGTCGGGTACGCAACTTGATGGACTTGATGCACCAACCGCAATGGATTGCGGCGGCGTGCGACCGTGTGCTGAGCCGTTCCCGAGGAAAAGCTGGAGGCATTGATCGGGTTACCGCGTCGGAATTTCGACAAAACTGCCGAGCGGAACTTGAGAAATTACGCCTCGAACTGAAACGCGGAAACTACTTTCCCAAACCGTTGCGTCGCACAATGATTCCAAAGCCCAACGGAAAACTCCGTAAGCCGGGAATTCCTTGTATTCGTGACAAGATTGTTCAAGAAGCCATTCGCATGGCACTCGAGCCAATCTTTGAGATTGAGTTCCACGACAGTTCCTCTGGGTTCCGTCCCAATCGAAGTACCCATCATGCGGTGCTTCGTTGTCAACAAATGTTGCAAAAGCGTTTCACCTGGGTCATCGAAGGTGATGTCAAATCCTGCTTTGACGAGATTTCTCACAAAGCTATTCTTCGATGCCTGCGAAAGAAGATTCAGGATAAGCCCTTTCTGTCGTTGATTACCAAACTGCTAAAGTCTGGTGTCTCAATCGATGGCAAGGTTCATCCAACTGAGAAAGGTGTTCCGCAAGGTGGCGTAGCATCTCCGCTCCTATCCAACGTGGTCCTCAACAAGCTGGACTGGTTCCTGCATGCCCGAGGACGACATGGCTTGGCATCGGGCTACGCTCACAAAGCGGGCCGCCCGAACGTTCGGTTTGTACGCTACGCTGACGATTGGTGTGTGTTTCTCACGCGCTCATCAAAGCAACGGGCATTAAGATTACGAGATCAACTTCGAGAGTTTCTGGCTTCGCAATGCGGCGTCGAGCTCTCGGGTGAGAAAACTCGTGTCACTCACGTTCGTGACGGTTTTGACTTTCTCGGGTTTCATCTTCGTTATGGAATTGGAAGTCGGGGACTGCCAGTCCCCAAAATTCGGGTTCCACGAAATGCAATCACCCAAGGTGTGCAACGCCTCAACGAGGCAATGCGCTGGCAACCAACCCAACAAAGCGGTGCGGCAAGGCTGGTTCGAGGATCGGCAGTCGTAACTGGGTGGGCCAACTACTATCGGATCGCACACGACTTCTCGCGTGCGGCCAACACGTTGGACTACCATGCTTATTGGGTGGGTGTCAAAGCGCTGTGTCGACGCTACGACATCAGCATCGCACAGTGTATCCGCAAGTATGGTCAAGGCGAGAATCTCAACATCAGCGGAAGCTATACGTTGAGGAAGGCCCAAGACGTCAAATCGACTTGGTACCAACAATCGCCTTCTCCTTACGAACCGGGCACCGGGTGCTATCTTGACGACGTTGACTGGGAGGAAGAGGTCCGACAATATGAAAACCGGCAACGTCCGGGACGCATGGACTTCAAGGCTTGGGTGCTATTCCGGGATGGCGATCGCTGCCGCAACTGCGGCTCAAAGGTCACTTCCGACACATCCGAGACGGATCATGTCAAACCTGTTAGCAGTTTCGCCAGCTACACGCAGGCGACTCATTTGCTTAACCTTCAGACTCTGTGTCTGAGGTGCCACAAGGAGAAACACGCGATGTAGCCATCGAGGCATTCTGGAAAGCCGGATGCCTGGAAACCTTGCACGTCCGGTTTGGGGTTGGGGCCCGGGTGAGATTCCCGGGCCTACACCACTGTTCGCCGGCAGCCTTGCCGCCGGTGAGCGGAGCGCCGGATTCATGACGCTGGTCAGCAGCGCCTTACGCAACGATCTTGATCTGTGGCATTACCTGAAGGACATCCTCGACCAGCTCCTCCGTGGTGTCACCGACTACGAGCCGTTGTTGCCTTGGAACCGGGCCGCATCGCACCCCGAAGCCATTCGCCAGTACCGCGTCCGCCAGCGTCGCGAACGCAACGAGCGAAAGAAATTCAAACGCGAACAGCGACGAAAGAAAAAATCCCACTAAAAAACCACTGACGCTCCCGTTGACTCAACCACAAAACAAACGGTCCTGTTGCGCGCTTTCTTCCATACGTCATTTCTATTTTGCGCTTTGGCATTACAAAAGTGGCTTTGTCGCCGTGTTAACGGCGGTTGAACAATCTTGGCGATACGCCAAATCAACCCGATACATTAGACCAGATTAAGTGCGTGGTTTTGCTTTTGCATAACCGCTCCAATGATCTGTGCCGTTCCCGGACCGGCATCGTTAATCTGGTTGATGAGTCGTTCTGATTGTTTTTCAGAAATGCTAATCAACAGGCCGCCTGAGGTTTGTGGATCGAAGACAATCTCCAACAACGATTCATCGGCACCGGTATCAATGCTGACCATGACTCGGCTGAATTCGCGATTGGTCTTGTTGGCGCGCGTGATGAATCCGCGTTTGGCCAACTCAATTGCACCGGACAGGATCGCGAGTTTTTCCAACTCGATGCTTAATGTCACGTTGCTGGCCTGTGCCATTTCGCAAGCGTGAACGGCAAGTCCAAACCCGGTGATGTCGGTTGCCGCGCTGGCCCCGAATTGTTTTGCAGCATCACTGGCAGATTTGTTCAGGAAGGCCATGCCATCAAGTGCTTCCCGGGCGACTTCCTCGGAGCATTTCTGCTTTTTCATGGCGGTCGTAACAAACCCCGTCCCAAGTTTCTTGGTCAGAACCAGCACATCACCTGGCTGAGCATTGCCGTTGGTCAATAATTGATCGCGAGAAGTGATGCCGGTTACCGAGAGCCCGTACTTGATTTCATTGTCGCGAATCGAGTGACCGCCGACGATCGTCGCACCCGCTTCGTGGACTTTATCGGTGCCGCCACGAAGGATTTCCGATAGCACATCCAACCCAAGTTTGTCGTCGGGAAAACAAACGATATTCAATGCCGTCACGGGAACGCCACCCATCGCGAACACATCACTCAACGAATTGGCGGCGGCAATTTGACCAAACACGTAGGGGTCGTCGACCAAAGGCGCAAAGAAATCAAGCGACTGAACCAGCAGTAGATCCGGTGCAATCTCGAAGACACCGGCATCGCTGAAGCCTTCCGCGCCGACAATCAGGCGCTCGTCATTCGGTTTGGGTAAGTCTCGCACAACCTGCGCGATCGCCTCAGGCGGAATCTTCCCAGCTCAGCCTGCACACGATGCATAGTCGGTGAGACGTTTTCGTTTGCCGAATCTCAATGTTTCTCCAAAGTGACAGTACAAGATCGCAATTGTTGAATCATGTGGTCGAAGGCGATTCGCCAGGCCGATTCAAGCCAAAATCGAACAACTCATTCTAAGGCGATTCGATTGTCCAGGATATCCCCGAGTGCGGCATGTGGAATTCAAACACAAATCCAATTCAACGTTTCGGCATGGTGGCCTACGCGGCGCGCCAAATCGCACAGTTTGCTCAACGATTGTTATGACCGAAATGTAGACAAGTTGATCTACAATTGGACAGCCTTTTTCTGTAACCGGGATAACTCGTTCGCCGGCGGCCTTTATCGGAAAATCCAATGATATTGCAAAACGGAAAACACCCGTGTGGCGGGGATGCCAAGACCCTGTTGACCAGTGTCTTGGGGCCGTACGCACAGGACGATGAATTCGGTAGCCGGAAAATCAATCCGATGGAGTTGTGGCACAATCAGGTCACGCGAGTTCAAGGACCGTTTTCACTGCGGATGTTCAACCGCTCGTTCGGCATGCTGTTCATCCGGGCGAATATTTCCGCACCGTGCATCATGTTGGATTTCCCGACGCTCGATCGGTTTATCGACGAAATCAGGAACAACCAGTATGACATCATTGGCATCGGCAGTATCACGATCAACGTACTGAAGGTCAAAAAAATGTGCGAACTGATTCGGCAGTATCAGCCGAGCGCGACGATCGTCGTTGGTGGTCACGTGGCAAACTTACCGGACCTTGACGAGCGAATCGACTCGGACGAAATTGTCAAGGGTGAAGGCGTTCGGTGGTTCCGTCGGTCGGATGCCCGCTTGGATGCAACTTCTGCGTGACGTCGGCGATGTTTGTCGGTAAAGGAAAGTTCGTGAACTTCTATAATAGTGGTGAGGAGCTATTCAACATCATTTGTAAGCTGGAATCGTCGATGAAAGTCCAGTCGTTTTTTGTGATGGACGAGAACTTTCTACTGCATCGACCGCGCGCTCTTGGTTTGCTTGAATTGATGGAGAAGCACAACAAATCCTGGTCGTGCAATGTGTTTAGTTCCGCTAATGTACTCAGCAAGTACTCGATGGATCAGTTGATTGGGCTTGGCATTTCGTGGGTCTGGATGGGGCTTGAAGGTGAACCCAGCCAGTACGCGAAACTCAAAGGCATCGACTCGCGGGCGCTGGTAAAAAAACTCCAAAGCAACGGCATTCGTGTTCTCGGATCGTCCATTATCGGCATGGAAGAGCATTCACCCGGGAACATTGACCGGGTGATTGAATACGCCGCCAGTCACGATACCGACTTTCACCAGTTCATGCTGTACACCGCCCTCGCCGGTACGCCGCTCTACGACGAACTGAAAATTGAGGGCAAGATCAAACCGGAGTCCGAAGTGCCGGCAAGCGACCACCACGGTCAGTATCGTTTTTACTTTCATCATCCATTGATTCGCGACGGACAGGAGACCGAATATCTGCTGCGAGCGTTCAATCATGATTTCGCGGTCAACGGCCCAAGTGTTGTTCGGGCGATTTCCACGACGTTAAAAGGATGGAGGCGACACAAAGACCATCCTAATCTGCGAATCCGAAAACGGTTTGAATTTGAGTCCAAGGATTTGGTCAAACACGGCGTGCCGATGGTGGCCGCCGCACTTGAATACTACAACGATCAGCCCGAACTCAAGTTACGTTTTGAAAACCTGATGACTGAACTGACAACCGAATACGGCGAACAAACCGAGCATTTTGCTGTTGCTGCCGGGCCGTTCGTCCTTGAGAAAATCCGCGCAGAAGAACGCCGACTTGAGGATGGCTGGACCTGTGAGCCGCTCACATTCTACGAAAAAAACAAAGCCTGGCTGGAGATGGAAGCTGACATGCTGGCCAAGGCGGTTTAGATGGAAACTGGGAAGTCAGGTTCAAGTTGGTGGTATTGTCTGTCGCAGTTCGCGCTCATCTACACAATGCGAGTGAAAAACAGCGGCTCGTTAAATCTGTACGTCAACAGTCACCTGCATCATAGTTTTTCAACGACTTGTTTCATGGCATTGGCATCGAATGCCTGCAGCATTTCCGTTTTGACATTTCCTGCTCTGCCCAGTTGAAGCATGGCAGCAGAAGCTGTTTCCCCGTCAGGTGCATCAAAGACCATCAATCCATCAAAACGACCGCTGAGCCATAACAATTGGGAAATTTTCAATCCGTTTTTTCTGCTTGCTTCGAAAAGGCCGTTGCCCGCTCGGGCGATTGAGCAATTTCCTGAATGCCCTGTTCGGAAAAGTTGATTAACGTGGCAAATTTCATTAGTTGGTCTTTCAAACTGACTTATGTTGGATGTTACGAATTGCGAGACCGTGGCTCACGGGCGGGCACGCTACTAAACAGCGCTTGCTAAACGTTCCAGCTCTTTCGCACGTGGGAACAGGATGTTGTTTTCTTTATGGATATGAAGGTGCAAATCCAGCTCCAGGTTTTCCAATGATTCCAGCATCACGCGATAGGTTGGACATGCGTCCTGCGGAGGTGTGTAGTCCTCGGTCAACCCGCGCAGCGTTCTCAGCGCATTGCCGGCATCGTCGTGTTCGTGCTCCATCATGCCAATCGGATTAGCGACGCTGCCAAATGGAAAGGCTTGTGGGCCACCGCGAGATTCCATGGTGCGAATGGCCGGGAAAAGAATGTTCTCTTCTTTGGCCATGTGCGATTCAAGTTCTTTGCGCATCAACTTAAAAGTCTCAACCACTTTCGCAAGCTCAGGACGTTTTTCACCATGAGCGGTGAGAACCTTTTCAGTTAGACCGGAGATGCGAGGGAGTTCTGTAGTCAAAAACGCGTGATGAGTTTCGACAATATGGTCGGCAAGTTGAGTCAACGGAGCTTCGTTCCAATTCGTTTCTTTAGACGGCTCGCTGTTGTTTTGAGCTTGTTCGATTTCAGCAACCACCTGTTTGACGTCAACGTCTTGAATTCTACACGCCTCGGCCAGAGTTGTTCCGCCTCGACAACAATAGTCAATCTGGTTCCTCTCGAAGACACGTGCTACTTTGGGATGTCGGGCAACGATTTTTCCCACGACGGTTTCCGCAAGTTGTGTAGTTGTCATTTGTTTCTCTTTTGATAATTTCTTCAAAATGTTCAGTGGCTTGTTGAACCGGAGAAAACTGAGGGAACCGGGGTTAACTCTGTTCTCTTCGTTGCCTCTGTTCCAGCCAGATGTTCCAAATTCCGTTTCATTGGTCGTTAGTGAGTCGTCTCCGTACCCAGATTTACTAGGTCGGGAGCGCCGCATTCGTACGGGTTTTCAGGTTCGCCGGCGATACCGACGGTGCTGGGAGAGGCAGGATCAATTGTCCAGTCGTGCCATTTCACCAGGGCGGGCCAGACGACTGTCAGCAGGTTGGCGGCTTCGACAAACAGCGGATACGTCGTCGATAATTTCAACTGGTCGCAAAAGACAAGCAGCCAGTCGCTTAAGTGATGACGGGTAAAGTTAGCCAGCGCTGTTTCAGTTATTTCCGACTGGTCTCGCGTTTCCGCTCGCGCCGACATCACCAACAGCATGGCTGCGAACTCCAGCTCAACCAGCAGATGGTCAGGGCGCTCGCCGGTTTTTGCAGCCGCCGTCCAGCCGAAGGCGTTATAAAACCCGCATACATCACCAATGATCGAACCCTTGTCCCGGCGAATATAACCTGCTTCATTTACGGGACATGCCATCGAGCTGTCGAAAAGCAATCGGTAACATCCGGCCCATTCGTCTTTGTTGGCTTTGCGTGCCAGCTTGACCGCCGCGTGAAGTTGATCGACGAGTTTAGCTTTACTTTTCAATCCCGTCGCGTCGATCAGCATTTTTAAGTTTGACTTTCGCAATGAGTCCAGCGAGTGCCGGATGTTTTCCGGAGGTCGGAACAAGTCGGCGATCAACAACAACAAGTCAGCATGTGCCAGCAATCGGATTTGTCGTTTCATTTCTCCACCCTCATCGGTATCCAGTTGGTGATGTGTTTTCTTCCGCCCCGGTTTTGAGCTTGCCCGTCCCAGACGGCTAAGGCCAGCATTTGCTGTTCGGGATTTTCAAAGAACCGTTGGACGAGTGGATCGGCTTCACTGTTGGGTCTCTCAAAAACGACGTACCAGCGGCCGTCTTCCCAGGCTCCTCGGGCGGTCACGGGCGACTCGGGAACATCGGTCGAACTACCGAACCCGTGTGCCCGAAGTTCCTGGACGGGTTGCTCGCGGTGAACAGTCGACATCGGATTGCCAACTGCCGAACCTGCCATGTAGGGACAGGCGTCTTCATTTTCAAAGCCCGTTGAAACCGAAACGGGCCCGGTGTCATTGGCAAACCAGTAGAGGTCGTACCATGAGTTGGGATAGACATCGGTGACATCCTGAAAACCTTCGTCGATATCTTTTTGCCAGAGTGCCTTCCAGTACATCATCGTTACCGGCATATCGGGTCCGCCCATCGTGAAGGGCGCACCGTCTTTCAGCGGAAATTGAATGGCGACCGCATCGGAGAATTCGGCGACGTTGCTTTTATAGGATGGTTCGGCTTGCTCCCACGACAATCGCCACACGATGCGTTCGCTGTTGTAGGCTGTTTGCAGTTGAACCTGCGGTACGGTGTTTTCAGTCAACATCGGTTCGGATGTTTGCTGCATTTCCAGCGGGATTTCGAGGGTCGCAATCTGATCCCAGGCAGGATCAAGTGGATTGTCGATTGCAGGAATGGATTCCAGCTTCGCTAGTGAAATGGTTGGCAGGGGAGCCGCCGCAATTACCGCGCCATCGCCCGGAACCGCACCCGATGTCCCAACCAGCGGTCCGGTTGCGTCGTCAACCCCGGGCACGACCACGACGACTGGGCGGCGAGTGGCCACATAGATCACGGCAATCATCGTTAACGCGATGACAAAGAGTCCCGCAATGAACAACGTCACCATCCGGGAATTGCTATTTTCTGTCATTGTGTAAGCTCCGGGTTTTCGCAGTTGAAGTCGCGTAGACTTCAGTTGTACGCGGTCATGTGCGATTGTCTTTGTGGATTCCGACTCTTCGCGAGTCCGGTTATCCCACGTCTATGCCGTGTTGTTAGGCCGTGTTGTTAGGCCGTGTTGTTAGGCCGTGTTGTTAGGCCGTGTTGTTAGGCCGTGTTGTGCCGATACGCGTTTGTCTTTTCGTCCAGATGTTTCCGATAATAAGTCGGTTCGGTAAACGGAACGCGAACAACCTCTTTGTCATCCACATCCCAACCAACCGCTTCGTCACCCTGCACTTCATAACGTGTCAGAATCCGTTCGCTCGCTCCAAAAAGCATCATCGCGCCGAGCAGTTTCTTGTCGTCTTTTAGTGCCTTGTAAAGCTTTTTTACGCGTTCGACATCGGGGCCGAAAATCTGTTCCAGGAACTCGTTGGGAACGTGAACCGGCGGGATATAGAAAACGTTTGGCCCGGTTCCGAATTGCGGATAACTCGGCAGCGCCAGTTTGCGGATCTTGACGATATAGTCGAGAGGATTGTCTTCACGTGGCGGGCCGTCGGTTGTCAGGAACCCGTGTAGGCGAATCTTCCCGATACACGATTCGACACAAAGTGCGACGTTTCCCTGTTCGACGCGTGGATAACAGCCGATGCATTTTTCACTGGCGCGATTGATAATATTGTAGAAAACTTTTTTGTAGGGACAGGCCTTGATGCACTCCTGATATCCGCGACACCGTTTTTGATCGACCAGCACAATTCCGTCTTCCTGCCGCTTGTAAATTGCCTTCCGCGGACAAGCTGCCAGACACGCCGGGTTGTCGCAGTGATTGCAGATCCGGGCGAGGTAAAACATCCAGACCGGGTGTAACCCTTCAATGTGCTGGCCCTGGTCAACCATCCCGGCGATGTCGTCTTCGCCATGGTTCGGTGAGGCGTAATCCCGGTCCGTTGGAAGATGTCCCATAGGCGGTTTGTCCGGGCCATCTTTTTCGAATATCGTCGGGGTGTTCAACTGATAGAGCTTCTGATCCCCTTCGCCGCCCTCTTTCCATTCACAAGGGCCGCATTTATCCATCAGTTTTGAATCCCAGCCCTGCGGGTAGCTGCCGTACGGTTTGGTTTCGACGTTGTTCCAGAATGTGGTCTCCTGCCCTTTGCCACTTGTCCACCCGGTCTTGCAAGCGACGGTACAGGTCTGGCACTCAATGCATTTGTTCGTGTCAAACACATAGGCGACCTGGCGTTTCGGCGGCGCGGCGTCGTACGGGTACTCCTGCTCGCGACCGATTTGCCAGTTGTATCTTTTGACCATCGCTGCGTTCCTTATTGTCGCGTAGCTGGATTCCCCGGAATTCAGACCTGTTCCTCAACACTTCCGAAGTCCCGGGACTTCAGCTACGCTTTTTTGCTAAACTGTCCCGCGATAAACTTCTTGATGACGTCGTTTTCATAAGTCGGTCGCAATCCGTTGGCAGCGGGGCGCCAGAGACCTTTTCCATTCAGCCCGCCCGCTTCGGCGCGGGTAATCTTGACCATGGCTTCCCGCGGGGCACCGGTTGGGCAATGGACATCGGGAACAAATCCCTGCGCCATGTCCTGAGTCAACATTTCCTTGACGTTCAGTGAATCCGTCATGTGCGTCGGTTTGATAAAACCGCGTGTGCAGCTTTGATGACTGCCCGAACGGAACATGGCCATGAATTTGGTAGTTGTGTTTCGAGCCAGTCCGGTCGGGTTTTCACCGATCCCTTTGACGGTTCCGATGGTTGCCCCGTGCGCGTTGTGCCACATGCGAGTCACGCCGCGCGGCGTGCCGGGATAGTAACGAGCCCGCGCCATCAACCGGGCGACTTTGTACCACCTGGGGTTTTTCTCCCATCCATGGAACGGTCGGTCCTTCGGGTCGGCGTCAATCCAGACGTAGTCGCCGTCTTCGATGCCCAGCTTTTTGCAATCCAGCGGATGCATATCGACGTACATTTCCGAAACGGTTGGCATCCTGCGATCCGTTCGTGTCATGTCACCAAACGGGCCGAACCAAACGGCGATGATATCGACATCCGTCGGAGTGGTATGGGCACCGTGCCGGTATTTGGGCGTATGAAAAATCAGGTCGTAACCGTACTTTTTCAATGGATGTTGAGATTCGAGCAGTTCATCCACGGTAAGAATCACATGCCGGGCCTGTCGCGCCTCGCCCGAAACATCGTTGCGATCAGCGCCATAGTCCTCGGGCGTTCTTGGTTGCAACAGTGGATGAGGCTCAGCAACGATAACGTTAGGTTCATAGAACGTCGAGTCAATCGGCTCGCGATGCACAATCATGTTTTCACCGCTGTCAATGAACTCGGGTTCATCGCGGTAGAATTCCAATCGTCCGGTCCGTGTGTACCAGGGGCGATCCTCGTTGGATTGTTCCCAGCCGCCAATTTTTGGATACGTTCGTGTTTGGAGGATTGCCGGGATTCCCTGTGCGGCCTTGGCTTCCAGGTCTTCGAATTTGTATCCGCGCGTCGCGTTGGAGAGGTCGAGAATTCGCTGTAGGTATGGACGGCTCGTTCCCTCGTTAATGAACTTCCAGTAATCACGCATTCGATTGTCACCGATCATGTCGCCAATCGCGCCACATAGGCCGGCAGCAACTTCAATGTCACCCCGTGTGTCGTGGATACGCGGCAGCGGCGTTGCCGGAAAGACATATAGAAACGGGTTGGTAACACTGATCGTCATATCCGGGAACTTCATCTCGGCCCAGCTATCAACCGGGAACACCACGTCAGCGTACTCACAACTTGCCGTCCACCACCATTCATTGACGGCCAGGAATTCAACGCGACGAAGCGTATTCACAACCGTTTCGTAGTGGCCTTTTGCATTTCCGATCAACGAGTTGGAATTCGAAACATGAATTGACTTCGTCGGCGTCGGCATATGCGTCTGGCCGGTCAGAACTGCGTCACCATATCGCAGGATGTTGTCGCCATGGTTGAAATAGTGAACCGATTCGCCGCGGAAGTACTTTTTCTGACGCGAGGGTTTTGTTGGATCCGGTTCGATATCGAACGGGTTCTCGGCGACGTACTGACCCAGTCCGCTAAAGAATGCGGCCCGATAGTTGCCCGCAAAAGAACCGACGTTGCCGCCGATATGGCCAATGTTTTTGGTGAGCGCGGCCAACAGGAAGACCGCACGGTCTTTCAGATCGTTGTTGAAATACTGGTTCGGTCCCATTCCCAGGACGAACGAAACTTTCATCGGGTTGGCAGCAATTTGTCGAGCCAAAGAGACGATCGCCGACTTCGGAGCCCAGGTGATTTTTTCCACCTGGTCTTCCGAGTAGGAATCTTCCATGAGTTGCTTCGTCGCAGCGAAAACCGTCTGGCAATTCACGCGGGATCCGTCGACCAGTTCGACTTCCACAAAGGCGTCCAGTTGCGGCTTGATGTTGGCTGCCTCGAAATACTTTCCGATCTGGTCGCGATTCACGACGACCGGCTCGTTGGTATTGGAATCCCAAACAACGAAATCACCCCATTCATTTCGTTTGTCCGCTCCCAGCATGGCTCCGGGCTGTTGATACGGCGATACGGGTTTGTCGCCTTCTTTTTTGATCGTGATGCCATTCACGAGTTCGGCAGGTTGGTAGTCGGGAACCACCTCATCGGCCCGCAGCAGCTTGCCCGTGTCCATTCGAATCAGAAACGGCAGATCAGTGTTGGCTGCGACATATTCTTCATCAAACAGGTTTTCCTTAACGATGACTTGAGCCAACCCCATCGCCAGGGCTGGAGTCGTTCCGGGCCGAACGATGAGTCCTTCGTCAGCCTTGTTCATGGTGGCGGAATACTCGGCCGCAATGACGACCACCTTGGTTCCCTTCATGCGGGCTTCGGTTAGCCAGTGCGCGTCAGGCATCTTGGTACAGATCCAATTCATGCCCCAGACGAGTACGAGATTCGAGTGCTCAACATTGCACAAGTCAAAATCGTTTGTTTGCTGACCGGTAACCATCGGATGACCCGGCGGCAGATCGGTATGCCAGGAGTAGTTGTCCCAGCCTCGCGCCCCAACGGCTTCCTCAGGGCCAACCCCTCGAATGGCCGCATCCAAAAGTGCCATGGCGTTCGCGGATCGATATTGAGCAAAGATCCGTGTTGCCCCGAGAGCTGCCATGCCGCCACGAAACTTGAGCGTTTGCGTTCCACAGCCTTGAGTCGCTTCAACAGTCAATGGATCGTAACCTTGTGCCAAAAGCCTCTCTTTTCCGTCCTCTCCACTGTAGGTGTCAGCAATATTGACCATTGCCGCAGCCGAATACTTAAACGCATCGTCCCAGCTGGCAGCGACCCAGTCATCTTCGCCGCGACGCAGATACTTATCAGGATCGACGGCACCTGTCACCGGATCGCGCGGATAACCATCGTCCACCCACTGTTTGAAGCCCTTGCGAATCAACGGACGTTTGCAGCGACGGTCGCCGTAGAAACGACGAACCAGAGCAAGTCCTTTTTGGCAACAGCGTGGCTCCCAGCGTTGACTGGCTTTGTTGCCTTCCTGATCAGTCGCTTTGGAAAAACCAAAGGTCGGACTGATCCGGGTCACAACGCCGTTTTTTACGTGAGCATTCAACAGACAATTGTGAGTGTCGTTCGGAGCGCAGAGAAAAGTGAATGACGAATCCGATTTGTAGAGATCGCGATAGACTTGCTCCCACTCGCGGGCGGGGTAGCTGCCGAACGGGTTATCGACGACCAGAGGCTTGATGTCCTGTGCAATTCCAGCGACGGCCTGACTGAAAGCGGCTGCGCCCACTCCGGTTGCTGCGAGTTGAAACAGGAACCGTCGCCGGTCAGGATGCGTTGACTCGGTAGCCTGGCCTTCAACAACCGGCTGCTGCTGCAAGGTATTGGAGGATTCTTTCTGACCAGCCATGACCAAACCCATCTGAAAAATCACAATAAACGAATTCAAGAGAATCAATTCCGGTTCTAGGTCATTCTGACTTGTCAGTCAAGCCAGCCAGCGCCTACAATCAGAAGTCGTTCAACGCTCATTGTCAGGTTTCGACTCGGTGTCAGGTTTCGACTCGGTGTCAGGTTTCGACTCGGTAATCGCGAACAAACTGGTTGATGGCCAAAGAACGCGATAGCAGCGACAACTTGTCACACCGACGGAATGATCTGCCGGGACTCCGGGAAACAGACTGCTTCTCATGCTGCATCAAAAAACAACCCAAAACGCAATTGCAGCGATGAGCCGTCTGGCTGAACTCCATCCGGATGGTCAAAAGGCTTCGTCGAGTGACATTGCCAATGCGCGAAATCTGGCTCAACCACTCGTGGCCAAGGTCCTTACGACATTGGCCCGAGCAGGCTTGGTTACGGGATCGCCCGGCCCGGGAGGCGGGTACCAGTTTGCTCGTGACCCGAAAGAAATTTCCTTGCTGGATGTCGCCAAACTGTTTGAGCGGGAATCCAACACGGCTTGTCCGTTTGGGCCAGGGTGGTGCGGTGATGGTGATGGTGATGGTGATGGCGAGCCCTGCCCCCTGCACGAGTCATTGCTGGCTTTGAAGCAGATCGAAACCGATTACCTGACAAGAACAACTTTCGGTGTCTTCGGTTCGTATCCTGCTGAGAAACGAAGAGGCTCGCCGAAGAAAAAATGAATTTGTTTGAAACCACGGTCTTCAAGAGCTTGTCGCGTACGGTCAGCCATGGCATTCGCTAAAGTTCAACATCCGCGATTTTCAAGGCGAACCGCTTAAAGGTTTTGCATCTTCCTAGTCTGTTCAGCGACGTGAGTGCGTTAGCAAAACGCTTTGCAAATTGAACATCCCCATAGACCTGACCACCATATTGCTTGAATAGGCTTGTCATTGTCCCCTTTGGGTTCTGATATTGTTCGGGCTTCGATTGTCTAGGCACATTTGCCTTATACGTGGGTCTCGACAAAATACGGCTAATTAGATCGTGGTCGTGAAGCAGCCAAGTCTCAAACTCTAGTCGAATACAAACCAGAAAAACGGGATCAATCGCCAACCCCAACCTCTCAATTCGTTCGATTGCAGTTTCCCGATCCCGCTTTCGACACGGCGGGTCATTTCTGTCAGGCCACGCCGGACGTTCGTCCCAAAGAGCCACGACTCTGTTATGACCCGTTTTCAGTAAACTTTTCGCGGCTGTTCCGCAACCTTCCAACAACAACACTTTGTTTGTCATTGGGATGATCGTTTCCTGGAAATCTGCGTTGTACTCTTCACGGAGCAATTGGCAGATACGGGGAACTATGATCGCCTCCAAACCGTCGCGACCTGTCTCCACAAGGATGCCGACATTCATTGTTGCCCGTCCCCCCTTGTGAGTCGCCCCATCGTATAAAGCGGACCAGGGGAGAAAGACTTTGACCATTCTGTCAATTCGCCTCCTTCAGGCCGGTGGAATTTTGGTTCTCCATCTTCCCGCTCTACAACGATGATGTGAGACAGATCAAGCAAGTCGAGCAAATAAGGCGAATGGGTGGTGAAGATGACTTGCGTTGTTCCGGATTCCATCGCCGCACGAAATTCTTCGACGAGCAGATTGAGTGTTCTCGGGTCAAGACCGTTTTCGATTTCCTCGATGACCAATAACGGAGGCGGATTGGGGTGCCGCAAGCAAGCAAGAATGGCAACAACTCGCTACGTTCCGGTTGACAATAGCCATCCCGGTACCTCAAACTCTGCCTCTTTCATCTTTAGATAAAAGCTGCGTTCGATTTCAGACGTCAAACTTGGTTGCAAATCGGCCGTGTAAGGTAAGACGTACTGCATCGCCTGCACAATTCCGTTGAATGCATCTATGTCCGCTTCGCGTATTTCCTGAAGATACAGAGCAATATTTGAACCGTCCTTGGCGAGTCGGACGGCATCAGATGAATGTTGCTCCAACCTCGGATAACCCATAGATTCAGGATTGAGCATCAGGAATTGCCAACGCTCAAAACACTCCCGGCCAAATTGATTGATTATCGACGCCGAATCACTCAAGTCACGCACATTGCCTAGATAAGGCTCCATCGGGCTGAAATCGTTTTGCATCCAAAAAGACTCGACCGTTCGAATCTCGCGACCAACGTTCTTGACGATTTTTCCGTTTGGTGATGATTGTTTCTTCATCAATAAAAACTTCGTTCTTTCCTTCACCTGTTGCGATCTTCTGCATGAATCCGAAGTTCGAGCCAAGCCGCCCCCAATCGCATCGAAACACCATTGGCTGAGAGTGCGAACGACGCAGATCATCTTTTCGAGTCATCAGTTTTCGTTTGTGTGAACGGTTCAATACATTTTCAAAACCGCGCCAGCGATGAAAAGCATCGTCAATTCCATTGATGACACAGTCTTGAAAAGTTTCCAAAGCTTCGAATAGGCTGCTTTTGCCGACGCCGTTATTACCGATAAACGCGGTGATCCATCCAAGTTGTTGATTGCCCGAATCGCGAATGGCTTTGAAGTTCTCAACGCGCACGGCACGAAGCGGTGGTTTATTGCTCATTGGATCAAGCCTTTTTCATAGTCGCGGTAGGCATTGTGGGCAGCGATCTTGACCGGATCGGGGACGAGCGGGAACGTGGAAAGCACGTGCTGGAATTCGACTTCGGACAGGCCGTACAAATGGGCAATGATGCCATCGAGTTCCGCTCGCAGTTTTCCTCGTGCCGTTTCATCCGTCACACCGTTCATATGGCTTTTTAACCCAACTTCTTTCGCCAAGTTATCAAATTCGGGCGTTGTGCAGATTAGTTTCGCTGCACGCGCCACGATTGGTGCAAACATTTCGTCTTCTTCGGTCAATCTAGGAACTGGCATTTGATATAGATAGAAGAAGTTTAAGTGATTCGTTATTTTTGTTCGAATCAGCCAATCAAAAACAAAACTGTTGAACGCAGCGACTAAAAATAACATTTCCGAAAGGTTGATCACGGAATCATTTGATTGCGTCGGCACTGTGTTTCCAGTAAAGACGTTTGGCGGCAGAACGGTCGAAATGGCTGACCGTTCATTAGTACTAGCTGCAACATCCCGAAACGCCATCCGATAGCTTGAGCACATCGCACTACCATTTCTGTCAGACTTCTTAGTTGATTTTTTTAGACCATCTTTCTTGTTTATCCAGTAACGCGGCTGGGCAAGTTGATGACTGTAATGCCATATCATTTTTCCTTCGAACAGCGGCCAACGAGTCTTGGAATCTCTTTCGTGGAACAAACCACTGTCATTCGTCATGTCGAATTCCCGGAAGTACCGAATTTTCCAGTGGCCATCTATTTCAGCACCCAGTAATGGGAATTCTAGGAACCTCTTTGTGATTCCCACATCGGTCTCAGATTTAAACTCCATCACCGAAAGTGAATCGGGCGATAACCTGGTTACGAGTTCGGCGGGAATAACAAGCGAATCAGTTGACGGGAAATGTTCCAATTCACGCACATCGTGACGCATGAAACTGGCGGGGAACGATTCCGTTTTGCCGCCTTTCTTGAACGATAGAACAACGAACTTGAATCGAGAGTCAACACCTTCGAAAATCGTTTTTCGATTTTCAAAGCCAAACAATCCCGTGATCGTCGTTTCGCCAAACAGCATTTCACGCAATTGTTTCGTACCAAGATCGGTATAAATTCCGCTCGGGATGACAATTCCGCATAATCCACCGGGGCGCAGCAAATTGAAACACTGCTCAGTAAACAGTTTGTAGAGATTGATGTCGGTACCAGCCTTGCGTCCGTTGACAACGCTGATTTGATTCTTGTACTGCTCCGAAGATCTGAACCATGCGGACTGGTGAGGAAATTGACTCAAGTAGTCGAGCCACGCGGCTTTGATGTCTTTGTCTTTCAACAAGTCGCCTTGATGCGATTCAAAATCGTGAATCGTCATCTTCTTCTTGGAAACTACTTCCGAATAGTCCTCAAAGAATTCCTTGCTGTTGGGTTTGAAGATTTCCCACGGGGGATTAGTGATTATCGCATCGAAACCATCGTTTCCGTTTAGAATTCGGTCGAATTCATAACCCCAGTGAAACGGCTGTAACGCCTCGATGTCCTTGGCCTTGATCGCTCGTTTTTTGGCGCGACCTTGCTTTCCTTTTTCCGCGTCCCATGTCGCCTCTTCGTATTTGATGCCCAGCGTTTTGAACTCTTCGGTCAAAATATCGTCCAGCGTTTCATAGGCCTCCGTTTTTTTCTCGTCAATTGTCTCCCGCAGCGTTCCCAAATCGTCCATGTAAGTACTGGTCTGGCGAAAGTTGTCGATCAGCCGATTCTTCTCCAGCAGGATGTCGCGATAGGATTTGCGGAACAGGTTTCCCTGCTTGTTCCGTTGTTCAAATTCCTCGTCGTCGACTCGCATCAAACCAATCAGCGAATTACCGGGCATGATGTTGAAATCGACGTTAGGAAGCGGTTCCAGGTCTTCGACTTTTTGAGCCGATGCCACCAGCGCCAGGAACAATCGAAGCTTGGCGATTTCGGTCGCCTCTTCCATGATATCGACACCAAACAGGTTGTTGGTAATGATCGTTCGCTTGATGTAATACTGAATGCTGGAGTGTTCTTTCTCCGTTTTCTTCAGCCACATCGACAAATCGCCCGCGGGCAAGAATTTGATCTTTCCAATCACAGCGGCATAAACGTCGATTAGTGTTTTCATGGCCGCGACCAGAAACGCACCACTGCCACAGGCCGGGTCAAGGATTGTCAGTTTCGGCAGGATATCCAGCAACAGACGTTTGCAGAGTCGCTGATCGAGTGCCAGCAATACATCGCCCAACGATTCGAACTTCTTCGTGGTGCTTTCATTGACGCGATTGAGGATCAATTGATGAATAGTGCGATGGCACAAATACTCGGTGATCTCAGGGCGGGTGTAGTAGGCACCGAACTGTTTCTGGTTGATGTGCTTTTCAAAAATGTAACCCAACACATCGGGATTGATCTCGCTGTCAGTACCACCGGGTGTGTCATCCAGGTTCCAGGTGTATCGCTCAAACAGCGTCAACAAATTGTCAAAGGCCTTGTCAGGCACATCCAGTTTGGGGTATTGGCCTGAGTCCTCGATCCGATGGGGCAGGAATAGTCCGCCATTGAGATAACGTATCTTGCCCAGCAGCTGGTTGGTTTCATCGCTACGATGATCTTCCGGCTTGGCGAATCCTTCGAAAAACAGCGTCCATAGAAATCCTTTGAAGAATTTGTTCCTGCCTTGTTTTTTGCTCGCGTTGAGTTTCTCGCGCAAATAGTTTCGGTTGCCATTGTCGATGAATCCCGGTGGCTTTTTTTGCAGGAAGTAGATAAACATTAAGCGGTTTAGCAGAATGGACGCATACCATCGCCGCTCACTATCGTCTTTGACGCCCTTGATCAGATCGACAAACTCAAGCTGTTGTTCCTGATATTCGGAAAAGAACTTTTTAGTGACGGTTTCGATGTCGAGGGCGTCCCGCACGCGTCGCGAGACTTCGATCAGCGAGACATTGCCCTGGTCGTCAAATTCTGAAAGATCAAACACGATCTGCGCGAGTTTGCTGATGAACAGGTCTCCGGGCTGGCCCTGCACGTACATGTGCTCACGCGGATAGCTTTTGCCGGATTCGCGTTTGACCCAGTGCCAAATACATTGCGATCGCTGTTTATCAATGAAGATCAGGATATTTTCATGAAACAGCCTGGCCACAGCCTTTTGGACGTTGTGTCTGATTTTCTTGTCCGGAATGTTGCCATCATCGGCGGTGATTTCAAAGACAACGACGCCGGAAAGTTCGGCAATTTCTTTGCGCGAGAAGTTCTGATCTTTGACTTCGAAAGATTCGGCTCTTTTTTTGCTCGGCCGCGACCAGCCAAGCTCCTCAATAAACAGACTGGAGAAATCCATTTCGCGAAGATGACCGCAGATCCTATCCGGTTTGATTTTCATGTATTGCCCGGCTTTTTCATTGACCTGGTCTGACATCGTTTACGATTCCGACAATCCTAGTGAACAAATAATATGCGGCTCGGCAACGCTTCCATGTTCGGTAATGATGCACAGATTGTCGTCTTCGCGAAGAGCAACAACCAGCGTGGCCAATTCGTCGTCGGTGATGCCGCTACGAAGTTGTCGGTTCAATAAGTCGGTTGCGGTTTGTCGCAACGGAAATCGGAAGACTTCTTCGATCGCCTTGCGAACATTCTGAACCGATTGCGTATCAAAGACAGTACCCTCCATGTCGTCAGCATAGTTTTTCAATCGCTCGTAGCTTCGGAATCGGGCACCTGATGGCCGTCCCAGTTGACCGCCGACGGATTTCTCTTCTTCAGAGACGTGTTCGATTGCGCGGGCAACCAGTTCGTGATGTTTCTCATGACGGGGCAACACAGGTGTATCCGGATCGCATTTGGCGGCCTTGAGTATTCGCAGTTGAGATTCTGATACTGTTTTGCCCGAGCGATCTATCCAGGCCAGGGCATCGTTACCATGTGCCGTTCGCAGGTAGGCCAAAACACCATGCGGATTCGCGTCGTCACCTGAATTGGGTTTTGCACTAAAGACAACATCGGGAAGCTCGACAATTTTCTTTTCGATCGACGGGTCAGCTTCGATGGCATTCTTCCAGATTTCATAGGCCTGGGAGGAAAGATCGACCTCAGAATCGTCTTCGTCGTCCATAATTCCGGCGCGCTCGGTGAACAGATCGCGGACGGTTTGGTCGTTGCGATCGTCTTCAAAAAACGCTTCGTCGGTTCCTACGACCTCGGCGTTCTTCTGCAAACGCTGGCGGACTCGGCCGCGCAGATTGATAATGCGCTCGACGCCCTCAGCAGGTAAAAACGAGTAGCAAATGATCTCTTCGGCTTGCTGTCCGATGCGATCAACGCGGCCAGCGCGCTGAATCAGCCGGATGATCGCCCACGGTAAGTCATAGTTGACAACGATCGCGCAGTCCTGAAGGTTTTGGCCTTCGCTGAGTACATCCGTCGCAATCAATACGCGCAATTCATCGGAGGGGGAAATGTTGTCGCGCTGGTTATTGCTAACGGGGCTGAAACGCCACGCAGCCGACGTAGGATTGTGGTGATCGCCAGTGACAGATTCCAATTGCTCGACGCCTCGGGCGGCTAGTTCTTTATCGAGATAGCGAACGGTATCTGCAAACTGGCTGAAGATCAGAATCTTGTCCGTAAAGTGACGCTGCGCAATCAGATCGTGGAGAGCGTTTAGTTTGTTGTCTTGTTCTGGATTCCATTTCCCGGCGGTCTCGAGCACTTTGATCAGCGATTTTGCGTCCTTGAGCAGGTCTTCAGCGAGCAGGTCAACGAATAGTCCGGGACGAAGCCACTTGAAGCGGCGATTGAATTTGCCCGAATAAAGTTCGTAGACTTCTTCAGCGGTTTGCCGGAATTCCTCGATCGAGCGAGAGCCGGTTGTTTTCGTGGTTTGCGATTCTGGCGCCTCAAACAGGTCGCTTGACTGGCCGTCAGAATCTTCATCATTCAAGCGGGCATCGAGCAGTTCCGCTCCTTGTGACCCGGTTGGCACGGGCAGGTCATTTTCAATCGCATGCAGGAAAACAAAGTTCCTCAGGATATGTCGTTCGACCGATTGAATGAACGCTATGCCGCTGCTCTCAAGTCGTTTGAACAGGTTGGTGCGGCAAAATCCCATCAGCCGTTTTCCGGCTCGTGACAGGTCAGCCAATTGACGGCCTTCCGTCTGGGTAGGTGGATCGTCAGGCGTTGCAACGACGTAGTGCGCCAATCCGTATCGTGGGAGTTCCAACCGATTGATCCTGTTGACGATCTTTTGGTCGTAAAGCCGCGCGTATTGGTCGTTGGGGTCGTGGTCGTCGATTTCAAATGCCGCCGTCTTCGGCGTTCGTGTTGGGAAGTAGTTTTTTGTTCCGTCCGCAAATTGCAGGAAGCGACGGCCATTGGCTGGATCGTCTTCGGCGTAGTGCGTTTGAATAAAGCTCCGCGTTCGGCGAACCAGATACAATCGCATGAGATCACGCCAGTCATCGGCGTATTCGCTCTTTTCAAATGCTGCGAGCGAACGAATCGGACATTGATGCCGACGAACGAATTCGACTTCGCCGAGATCATTTAGATATCGTTCGGGTCGAATTCCAATGTCGGCTTCTTCCGGAACAAACAGGCGAAGCTGGTTGGATAGATCCAGGTACGTTTTGTTGTAAGGCGTTGCGGTCAAGAGAATGCACTTGCTGTCGCTAAGGCCAATATGTTCGTGAATGGCCCGATAGGCTTTGCCTTCGCGGTTTCGTAAGTTATGGCTTTCGTCAATCAACATCAACCGGAACCTGGCCGGGACATCTTTTAGATCGCGGAGGACACGACTGCTCGACATGACCTTGCCGCGCATTCCATAGTGATCGACGTGATACTGCCACATCGGCACGAGGTTCTTGGGGCAAATAATAAGTGTGCTGTGGCCGAAGTCGTCTTCAAATATTCTGGCCGGAGCTGTCGCCATCAACGTTTTCCCTAAACCAACGACGTCACCAATGACAACTCCATTTCTTTTATTCAAATGGTGGGCGGCGATGCGGACGGCTGCTTCCTGGAATGGAAATAGCATCTCGCGAAATTCGCGCGGCACACGAAACTCAGCCAATCCGGCCCGCGCGTCTTGGGCAAGGTGATAGGCAATTTTCAAGTAGACGTGGTAGGGCGGAATCGGCGTTTCGCTGGCCCAGCTTGATTCAACAACCTCGACCAGCTCTTCGGAGATGTCGATGCACCACCTGTCCTCCCAACGATCATCGAACCATTTCGAAAGCTTGTGGGTGGCGTCGTGATCGAGGACATCCACGTTGAGTTCGCCCTGGCGAGCCATGCCGGACATCGTGAGGTTACTGCTGCCGACGAAGCCGGTGATGGGATTGTTCGCGTCGTTACGAAAACACAAGTAGAGTTTCGCGTGGAGTGGATGGCGAAGGAAAAGTTTTACGACCAGTTTCTTTTGCCTGATCTGTTTGGCCAGCTTTCTCAGTCCGGCTTCGTCGGCGTTGGTTGGGCAACCGGTCGTTAATTGCTCTTTGAATTTTTCCGCGAGTTCCCTTTTCTTGCGAATTGCCGTCTGGTTGTCAATCTGGTCGCATTCCGTGCCTCCGCCCAGTGCCAGTCGAATCTGGTCAGATTCTGCTCGATGCATGCCAACCAGTAGCCGGCAGCAATTGTCATCACCGCCACCCCAGGCATCAATGCAACCGTCGATGGACTTCCAGCCCCGCAGGTTGAAATAGCCAACACAAAAATCGGCTTTTTCAGAAACCGAAAGTGTGTCCCTGAGGACAGGCAGCAGTGGAAGTTCAATGTTATCGAATACGCGTGGCATGAAGTGGCCTACCCGGGTTTGCGTTTAACTTTGGATGGCTTTTGAATTTGATCTAGCAATCGGTCGAGGTCGGCTTTGCGATACAAACGGTAATTGTTGATCGGGTGCCGAAGCTCTGTCAGTTTTCCGGACTGTCCCCAATTGCGCAAAGTGTTCGCGCAAACGCCAAGATATTCTGCTGCTTCTGCGATTCGCAAAAACTCGTCAAGCCCGGGCATGTTGCGACTTCCTTCCTGCGAAAATGAATTCGCATAGTTTAACAAACCTTACCAGGAAGGGGGTTGGGTAAGGAGGATCGGAATTCGGATAGAGAAGGCTTTGATTCAACTCAAAGTCGAGCATTTTGATGGTCTTGATCGCGTTGTCTGTCTACATGGGCGCCTGAATGACGATCATGCTGCGCTTAGCCCATTGGCTTCGTTTTGTCCAACTCAGACGTTGGCCACGCCTGTTGTCAGATGGCTGGGCCACGAACTTCTTCCGCAAGACCGTACGGAGTAATGTTGTTTGAGGTGGCCTGGTTTCCTATCACGACGAGTAATCGTGGCGATTCCAATCGAAGCTCAAGCCCGGATCTTACCGCTGCGAACTCTCAATCACGAGTTGATTAATTTGTTCAGTTTGGAAGTATGTGCCCGACGCCCAAAGCGCATAGCCCATTGCGACGAGCAGGATGACAACGACTCCGAGTATGCCGACGATCAGCATCAAATTGTCGCTTGCATTTGATTCCGTCATTCCTGCCTTCTCTTTCTACAGCCGTTTGTTCCGGCACTTTCGCGGTTTGCCAGTTATTGGGCCGGAGATATGTCAACAAAATCGTTCTAACAGCATCGGCTTGCATATTCAAGAATACAAGAGTAGTTTATCGGCAATTGACAACTGGGGTGACCTTATCCTTGTTTTTCCGAATAAATGGAAAAAACGCATCAAGGAAGCAAGTCAACTTCAGCGGTTGATTCAGGACGGCCCGAGTAAACCTCTGCCTGGTCGGAACATGAGCGACTCAATCCAACAATCCGGAAACCTAAACACTCGTCGTCACAACGCTGCAGGCGGTGGAAGTGCAGCCGTTTCGCCTGCTCTATTCGTTCTGTTCGCCGTCGAGTTGTTTCTGATGGGCTCAGTGATTTGTTATTACCTGGTCAACCGGCTCAGCTTTCCCGATAGCAGCACAATCCTGACCAACATCGGCTGGGGCCTGATCGCATTCGTGGCAATGGTTTGGGGGACTTTTTATTTGCTGATGTCTCGCAGGGCGACGCTTCGATGGCGGATCGTTCACTCACGCTATCTAGTAGCGGTTGTCGTTGGCAGCGGTGTTGTCCTACTTGGGATTCTAGTTCTAAACATCGCTTCCGTTTTGGTTGCCCATCCTGTGGTGATGGATATCCGTCCTCAGTTTGCCGCTTCCGCAGGTGATGAGGACACGGAAACCACTTCGGCGATCGTCGGTGATGCGGGCAATGGAAAGAAGTGGTTTGGAATGTCCTGCATCACCTGCCATGGCCCAACGGGTGATGGCGTATCGAATGCCGCACCATCTTTGCGAGCGAGCGAGTTTCTCAAGACTGCGGACGACCTCGCGATCGCCGCACTCATTCGAAACGGGCGAATGGCCGCTGATCCAGCAAACAAAACGGGAAAGGTAATGCCTGCCAAAGGAGGCAACCCTTTCCTGGATGAAACAAAAATTGCCGACCTTGTGGCGTTGTTGAATGATTTGGACGGCCAGTTTGGCGGACAGGCTTCAGTCGGCAGTGCTTCAGTATCAACGAATCTCGAGGAAGGGTTGCCTGCGGGTTCAAACGATGAACCACCTGCAATCGTCCACAAATGGAAACTGGAGGAATTAAGCTCGCTCGAAATCAACCCCGATGAAGAAACTGTATCGATTGGAATGCAGGCGTTTGTCAAAGCGGCCTGCAATAAATGTCATGTGGCTGCGGTTGCCGGGCAGGAACTGGGCCCAACGCTTGACCAGATCGCAAGAAAATATCCGCGCGAAAAACTCCTGCAGCATTTTGTTGAGCCTTCTGCTGAGATTGATGAGAAATTCCAGTCGCATACGTTTCTGCTTTTGGACGGACAATTGATAACCGGTGCGGTTGTCTCGGAGTCGGATGAAAAGATCGAACTCATGACCGATCTGCTGAAGCCGGATGAACTGAATACGATTCTCATCGAAGACATCGACGATCGGACCAAATCCAAACTCTCGCCGATGCCGACAGGATTGTTGGACGTTTTAACAGAAGAGGAAATCGCCGGGCTGGTCGCCTATGTCGACGCCGTAGGCGCGCAAATGGCTGCTTCCAATGCCCCTCAACTGAACCGTTGGGTCGTTCCGGAAGTGTCAATCGAAACCGTGCCAAGCAATCTGGCTACTTCAATTCCGGCAACAGCACGGTCGTTTTCCCGGACGGTGGCAGCGCAGGATTCCGGACAGTACTCCTCAGTTTTTCGTTGGTTGTTCGTGACAGCGACGTCAGTGTTGGCTTTGCATTTTCTGTGGGTTATCGGGCTGGGAACTGCAGTAGTCATGCATCAGGAGCTACAGCTTTCTTCGGGAGCGCAAGCTCGGGTCGGCAAACAACTGGTGTTGTTCTGGACGATCGGAGCGATCTGGTTGATTTTGTGGTTCTTCATATTCTTCCTGATCGGGTAAGGCGGAGCGCGAAATGTCAGTTGAGACGGCCAGTGATGAAATATCCGGGCGGTATTTGTTTCCGCCGTGGACAAACTACCTGGTTCCCGGTTTAGTGATCGTTGCGATTGGAGTCTTGACCTACGTGCCATTGGTCACATGGCTGTTTCTTTCACCGGAGACAACCGATGTTGGCTACCGCCCGGAACAGCCTGTTCCATTCTCGCATCAATTGCACGCCGGTCAGTTGCAGATGGATTGCCGTTATTGCCATTCAACAGTTGAATCGACTTCTTTTGCGGCCATCCCCGATACAAAAGTCTGCATGAACTGCCATGCGAGTATCAAGTCGGATAGCGAAAACATGGAGCTGATTACAGAAAGTTATTCAACGGGCAACCCGGTTTCCTGGCTGAAGATTCATGACCAGCCGGACTTCGTGTTCTTCAATCATTCGGCACACGTCAATCACGGAGTCGGCTGCGTTACCTGCCACGGTCGCATCGACGAAATGGAAGTCGTACATCAGGACAAAACGCTTTCGATGGCGTGGTGTCTGGATTGCCATCGCAATCCGACGCCTCACTTGAGGCCATTGTCGGAAGTCACCAGCATGACCTGGGATGCAGCGCAGGTTGGGAAAACACAATTGGAACTTGGTGAGGAGTTGTTGCAGGAATTCCAGATTCACAATACAAAATTCTTGACGAATTGCACCGCATGCCATCGATAGAACAACAATCAGAAAACAACAGCCACGATCGTTTTTGGCGCAGCATCGACGAGTTGTCGAAGACGCCCGAGGTGCTGGTACAACTTCAGCGGGAGTTTCCTGACGCTAACGCGCAGGATGTATCGGGATTAAACCGTCGACAGTTTGCGCGATTGATGGCAGCGTCTTTGGCATTGGCGGGAGCAGGTTCTTCCGGTTGCCGTCGCTGGCCAGAGCAGTTCGTTCGACCCAGGTCGGAACGCACAGAAGGTTTCCTTCCCGGCGTGCCTGAATATTTTGCGACTCAATTCGAATTGGGAGGAGTGGCAACGGGGGTATTGGCGAAAAGCGTGGACGGCCGTCCAATCAAGATCGAAGGCAACGATCTACATCCGTTTTCAAACGGTGCTGCGGGCGTGTTTGCTCAGGCCGGCATTCTGGAAATGTACGATCCCGATCGTACTCGAGGGTATATCTATCGACCGGCAAATGATCCCCGTTCGACTGGCGAGGGTGAACAGAAAAACAACCCGAAAAAGGCAACACAGAACTCGAAAGAAACATTCCGGAAATTCATCACGAAACATTTCGCAGCCTTGCAAAAACGCAAGGGCCGCGGACTCCACGTACTGGCTCAATCGACCAGCAGCCCTACGTTTTCGCGGTTGCGGAACGAGTTTCAACTTGTGTTTCCGGATGCCCGCTGGCATGTTTACCAGCCACTTGATGGTGATTCCGGGTATGCCGGTTCGAAAATGGCGTTTGATCGGGATGTGCGTCCGCAATTTCAGCTGCAGAATGCAGCGACGATTGTCTCGTTGGATTGTGACTTGTTGGGTTTGCATCCCGGTCACCAGCGCTGGTGTCGTGATTGGGCAGCTGGTCGCAACCCGAATGGCGGAACGTACAGCCGCATGTGGGTCTTTGAATCCGGTTATTCAATAACGGGAGCTGCTGCCGACATTCGGCAACCGATCCTGCCGTCGCAGATGCTCGAATTGGTTCAGTCGATCGCCGCAGGTCTAGGATTGAAAAGCGGGATAGGAATCCAGCCGGACGGTGATTCGAGTGAACTCACTACGCAAGTCGATCAACTCGTCGCCGAGCTTCAACAATCGGGATCCAAAAGTCTGTTGATTGCCGGCGCTTCACAGCCGCCGGAAGTTCATGCCCTTGTTCATGCGATCAATCAGCACCTGGGGTGCGTTGGCACGACCGTTACCTACACGACTGAGCCACTCGCCGAAAGCAAACCGGGTGTGGAGTCGATGGCCGAACTTGTCAGAGCCCTAAAAGGAAGTGCAGCGGAAATGTTGTTAGTCCTCGGCGGGAATCCTGTTTACGATTGCCCGGCAGATTTGAACCTGGAACTTCAAAGCAACCGCCGGTTGACGTCAATCCATCTTGGTTTGTTTGACAATGAAACGGCACAACAGTGTATGTGGCACGCGCCGGCCGCGCACTATCTTGAATCATGGAGCGACGGACGAGCCTGGGATGGAACCTACGGACTTGGCCAGCCGCTGATCTATCCTCTGTTCGACGGAATTTCGGAAATTGAATTCTTGTCCATGGCTATGGGAAGACCGGTCGGGAACGGCATGGAGCTGATTCGCGAAACGGCACGAGTTCAGTTCAAGATCGAATCCGACAAACAGTGGAACCGGTTGTTGCACGATGGTGTTTTGAAAGGCTCCGAGTTTGAGCCGGTCGAAGTGACGTTGCAGGAATTGCCGCAGATCGGGGAGGCCCCGGCAAAGACACCCGGGGACGATTTCGAAATCTGTTTTGTTCCAGGTTCGTCAACCTACGACGGTCGCTTTGCCAACAACGGCTGGCTACAGGAATTGCCTGACCCGTTGACCAGGTTGACCTGGGATAACGCGGCGTTGATCTCCAAACAGGACGCCGACACGCACCGGCTTGTGAACGGTGACGTGATTTCCATTGAGATAAACGATGACAGGAAACTGGCTGGGATTCCCGTCCTGATTCAGCCCGGACAAGCCCCGGGTTCGGTTGGGTTGGCTTTGGGATACGGTCGACAAACGGGAGTGATTGCGAAAGACGTTGGTGTCAACGTTGGCACGATCCGCACGTCCGCCGATCGTTTTTTCGTGAGTGGTGCCACGATCGCCCGGACAGGAGATCGTCACAAACTGGCTTGCACGCAGGAACACCATCTCATCGATCCAGTGGGTATGGCAGCCCGGAAATTTCGGGTGGGGGAGAAAGCCAAACCCGGTGCGCTGGTTCGGGAAACAACTTTGCATGCTCACCAGCAAAACCCGAATGCTGTTCATTCGGCCTTTCACGTCCCCGAGGCCGCCCCGATGTTCAATCAGCCGGACAATTTTAGCTCGCCCAGTTCGTGGGGCATGTCCATTGATCTGAATTCATGTGTGGGTTGCAATGCCTGCGTCGTCGCCTGCCAGGCAGAGAACAACATTCCAATCGTCGGCAAAGTCAACGTGCTTCAGAATCGGGAGATGCACTGGCTGCGAATTGATCGGTACTTCAAAGGCGACGTCGAATCGCCGGACGTCGTTCACGTCCCGATGGCCTGTGCTCATTGCGAAGACGCGCCGTGCGAGCAGGTTTGCCCTGTCGCCGCAACGGTTCATGACACCGAAGGGCTCAACGCGATGGTTTACAACCGCTGTGTGGGGACTCGTTACTGTGCCAACAACTGCCCCTACAAAGTCAGACGTTTCAACTACTTCGACTATCACGCGTCGCGTCCCCGGGCTCCCGCACAACCGTGGCTGGAGATCCCTGATCAACAACCCGGTAAGGAGATTTCCGAACTGGAACAAATGGTGTTCAATCCGGAAGTGTCAGTGCGAATGCGCGGCGTGATGGAAAAATGCACCTACTGCGTTCAGCGAATTAGCGCAGCACGGATCGAAGCGAGAAACGAACACGCGAAGGGGAAGCGGGCTCAGGCAGGTCTCACCGACGGAGAAGTCGTCACGGCTTGCCAACAATCCTGCCCGACGCAGGCAATCCGGTTTGGCGACTTGAACGATACGTCCTCCAGTGTTTCGCAGGCCCATCAGGATGACCGTGCCTATTCGATGCTGGAAGAAACAAACATCAAGCCAAGGACTCGTTTCCTTGCGGGAATCCGCAACGTTGATGTGCCAGGCGATTTAACCGGGGAGGCAAATCATGGCGATGGTTGATGTCCGATCGAATCTCAGTCAGAACGATGTTGAAGCGGCCGGTCAGTTAAACGATCCACGCGAACGAACACCGCTGGTTCTGGGTGACAACAATTTCACGACAGTCACCGATAAGGTCACTGGTCTGGCACTTCGGGAAACCCCGACGGCCTGGTACATCGCGTTTTCGATTTCCCTGACGTTGCTTTCGCTGTTGTTGGTAACGCTCGTCTATTTGTTAGCGACCGGTGTTGGTGTTTGGGGTAACAACAACACGGTGAGCTGGGGATTTCCAATCATCAACTTTGTGTTCTGGGTTGGTATCGGGCACGCGGGAACATTGATCTCGGCGATTCTGTTTTTGCTGCGGCAAAACTGGCGTACTGGAATCAACCGGTTTGCTGAAGCGATGACGATCTTCGCCGTGATCTGCGCGGGATTGTTCCCGGCCGTTCATGTCGGTCGGATCTGGTTAGTCATGTGGCTCGCTCCGATCCCAACCACCCAGGCCGTTTGGCCTCAGGCCCGCAGTCCGCTGCTCTGGGATCTGTTTGCAATCAGCACCTATGCGACAGTGTCGTTGTTGTTCTGGTACATGGGAATGATTCCGGATCTGGCGACACTTCGTGACCGGGCGAAAAATCGTCTTGCTCAGAAAGCGTATGGCTTCTTTGCACTCGGTTGGACCGGTTCCAATCGGCACTGGCTCCGATTCGAGAGTGCGTATTTGCTGTTGGCGGCACTGGCGACTCCGCTGGTGCTAAGCGTTCACAGCGTTGTTTCATTTGACTTTGCCACATCGCTCATTCCCGGTTGGCACACCACGATCTTTCCACCCTACTTTGTTGCCGGTGCCGTGTTCGGCGGATTCGCGATGGTGCTGACTTTGGCGATTCCCTCCCGTCAGTTTTTTGGTTTGCACGATTTGATCACGCCCCGACATATCGAGAACATGGCCAAGGTCATGTTGGGAACCGGTTTGATTGTGGCTTACGCCTATACCGTTGAATTTTTTATGGCCTGGTACAGCGGTCAGCATTACGAACAATTCGTATTTATGAACCGCCCAATGGGCCCGTATTGGTGGGCGTTCTTCATCATGTTTTTTTGCAACGTCGTCGCGCCGCAGTTTTTGTGGATCAAGAAAGTCCGTCAAAACGTCTGGTTGGTCTTTATCGTGGCGATCTTTGTCAACATCGGAATGTGGTTCGAGCGTTTTGTGATCGTCGTGACTTCACTCAGTCGTGATTATTTACCGTCGAGTTGGGCATCGTTTGCACCGACATGGACGGACCTGGGAATGTTGTTGGGAAGTTTCGGTCTGTTCTTCACGCTGTTTTTGCTTTTCTGTCGATTCCTTCCGATGGTCGCGATGGCCGAAGTCAAGACTGTAATGCCGCAAGCGGACGGAGATTCAGCGCATCAGCGTTCCGACTATCAACCTGACCCGGATACGCCAAAGGAATTGAGACAAGGACATTGGTGGACATAAGGGAGAACTGCATGAGCAATCCAAAACCCTACGCAATGCTTGCCGAGTTCGAAACGGTCGGCGAAATAACGCGCGCTGCCAGATTGGTACGCGATGAGGGTTTTCTGCATTGGGACGTTCATAGCCCGATGCCGATTCATGGCATCAACGTGCCAATGGGACTGCGCCCTACCATTCTGCCGTGGATAACTCTGGTTCATGGAATTATTGGATTATTGGCGGGACTGCTTTTGGTCTGGTGGATCAATGCCAGGACTGTTCCAGGCATTCCAACGGAGTTCCAGGGTTATGAATATCTCGTCAGTGGCAAGCCGCTGTTCAGTCTGCCAGCCAACGTCCCCATTTTGTTTGAGATGACTGTTCTGTTTGCTGCAATTGGTACGCTGCTTGGATTGTTGGGGCTCAACAAGCTTCCCATGTTGCATAACCCGCTTTTCAAGTCTGAACGATTTCGCCGCTCGACGGATGACCGGTTCTTCGTCGTAATTCAAGCCGATGATCCGAAATTCGATGCCGAAGAGACTCAGGGCTTTCTGACATCGCTGGGAGCAAATCATGTTGAGGTTGTGAACGATGACTGAATATCAACAGGAACAATTTCCTATTCCAACACCGGGCAGGCTAAAGCGTGAACTTCGTTTGCGCCGCCCGCCGTGGTGGATGGTCGTCGCGTTGATCCTTGTCATCGTCGCAACCTGGATTCCGCTCTACCTGATTTTCCAAAGGCGAAACAGCTACTCGACGTTGCCGAAAATCCACTACATCCAGGACATGGACAACCAGCCCGGATTCGGCCCGCAGGCTCCGACAACATTATTTGCCGACGGTCGGGCAACGCGGACACTCGTCGAGGGCACCATTGCCCGGGGGCATTTGCGCGAAGACAATCACTATTTTCGAGGGTATCACAAGGTAGACAACGGCGCGATCCGGACTCTCGAGTTTTTCGAGTCGTTTCCTGAAAACGTCTTGGTCGATGAGTCGTTGGTTCTGCGAGGCCAGGAGCGATACGCGATCTTCTGTGCAGTCTGCCACGACGAAAAAGGAACAGGGAACGGCCTCGTACATCAACATGCGATGGCTCTGGAGGAAACCAAGTGGGTTCCCCCGACGAACTTGTTGACGCAGGAGATTCGAGATCGTCCCGAGGGTCAGGTCTTTCAAGCGATCTCCGACGGCGTACGAAACATGCCCGGCTACAAGACTCAAATCAGTGTTGATGATAGATGGGCGATCGTTGCTTATGTGCAAAGTCTGCAGGCGAATCAGCCGGTTGCGATTGCCGAAGAACCCGAAGCCACCGAGTGAATCAATTGACGGGAATAAATCGTGACTGAACATTCAAATGAGATCAGTGTGACCGAACTCGGTCGATGCCGATTGCAACCGATTGGTAAGGCTGTCTCGTTGCTTCTTGGGGTTGCCGTCATCGGGATTGTTGCGGCAGCAGTGAATTGCCAGTTCGTTGATGATGCATGCCGCCGGTTCTTTCAAGGCTATCTGGTCGCGTTCGCGTTTGTTCTGAGCGTTTCACTGGGGGCGCTGTTTTTTGTACTGGTTCAACATCTGATGCGGGCTGGCTGGGCAGTGGTTGTTCGCCGACTGGCTGAAGTCTTTTGTCTCAACCTGTTAATCGTCGGCGTGCTTTTTCTGCCGATTGCGTGGTCAGTCTGGCAAGGCGACGGAATGGTCTACAAGTGGTCAGTCAATTCTGCGGCCGAATCGCATTCGAACGACCAGGTAGATAAAGTCCCGGTTGAAACCGCCGCGCCCACGATGAAACTTGTTTCTCATACCAGGGCAACGAATGTCGTTCCGCACAACGAACATCAATCCGGTGGCCACATCGGGACGAAACCCTACCTCAACAACACGCGATTTCTGCTTACGTGGGCTTTGCTTTTTTCAATCTGGATCGGGCTGGCCGTTTTCTACTTTCGAAATTCCGTCGCTCAGGACACATCTATGGATGTCAATCTGACGCTCAAGATGGAATGGTGGTCAGGAATCGGTACGATCCTGTTCGGGTTCTCTCTGACGTTTGCTGCTTTCGATTTGTTGATGACGCTCGATCCGGCCTGGTTCAGCACGATTTTCGGTGTGTACTACTTTTCCGGTTGCGCTGTCGCCGGACTGGCAACGTTATTATTGAGCGTGTTGATGCTGAAACGACTGAATCTCGCGCCGGCGGTTTTTTCCGACGAATTGCAACGCGACCTTGGCCGATTGCTGTTTGCGTTCGTTTTTTTCTGGGCCTACATCGCCTTCAGCCAGTACATGCTGTTGTGGTATGCCGACATGCCTGAAACCACCGGCTGGATGGTCAATCGTGGTATGTCGACGGCAACCGGTTACAAGAATAGCTGGGGGTGGCTGGCAATCTTCCTGCTGCTTGCTCATTTTGTCATTCCTTTTTGCGGAATCATGTCACGACATGTCAAATCGAATTCCAACGCGATGGTCTTCTGGGTGATCTGGCTGCTAGTGCTTCACTATCTCGATTTGTACTGGATCGTGATCCCGGAAAACAACGACGGATTCACGATGAGTTTGATTGAAGTGGGAACAGCACTCGCAGTTATTGCTGTTTATGGAGCGGCGGCTATCTGGATTGCCTCGAGAAACAACCTGTTTGCAACCGGTGATCCTCGAATGCACGAGTCGCTCTCGCGACATGCAATGTACTAAATCACTTTTCCTTTCACCAAGAGATTACTCAACGCTTACTAACGAATTACGATCTTGCGACCGGGTTGCGATATGATTGCATCCACGCACTAGTCGAACGGAACCGAGAGTTTGAAGACCGATGTTAAGAAAACAATTGCCGCAGATCATTCAAGGTGGAATGGGTATCGCCGTTTCCGATTGGCGATTGGCACGATCCGTTTCGATGCAAGGACAGATGGGTGTCGTCTCCGGAACAGCGCTCGATGTTGTACTTGCCAGGCGTTTGCAGTTGGGCGATCCGGGTGGTCACTTGCGGCGCGCGCTTGGGGTGTTTCCGTTTGAAGAGATTGCCGAACGGGTTTTGGATCAATATTTTATTGCAGGCGGCAAATCGGCGAAGGCGCCGTTCAAATCCGTCTCGCTAATGGTAACCGAACCCACCGAAGCTCAACTGGAGCTACTGGTGGTCGCTAATTTCGTCGAAGTCTTTCTGGCGATCGTAGCATCAACGACGCTGGCCGTTATGCTGGCGAAGAAATCGACGGGCCGAGTCGACGGATTCGTGGTCGAAGGGCACAGGGCAGGCGGACATAACGCTTCACCGCGTGGCGCGCTGCGAACCAACTCGCGTGGTGAGCCGATTTATGGCGAACGTGACGAAGTCGATTTGAGTGCGTTTCGTAAGCTGGGTTTGCCGTTTTGGTTGGCGGGCTCCTACGGAACACCGGAGAAGCTCGCCAAGGCACTTGCCGAAGGGGCCGAAGGCATCCAGATTGGAACTGCGTTTGCATTTTGCGAAGAGTCAGGCACAGGAGCGGCGATCAAACGAAAAGTTATTCACGAAAGCCGCAACGGGACAACCGATGTGTTTACCGACCCGGCGGCTTCGCCCACGGGTTTCCCGTTCAAAGTACCTCCCAACGCCGGACGCTGCGAGCTATTCAGCAAGCCACGTTTTGAACTTCTTGCTGTCCGGGCATTCTAAAATTGAGGATTCGGCAATTGCAGGCATTGAGGACTAACTTCATGAAACGAATTCACATTATCGGTCGCAAGAACGCCGGGAAGACAATCTTGATTGTCGAGCTCGTAACCGAGTTGACACGGCAGGGCTATCGAGTTGGCACGATCAAACACACGCATCATGATCACGAGCTGGACACGCCGGGAAAAGACTCACACCGGCATCGCGAAGCGGGATCCGTCGCAATCGGCGTCCTTACGAGTGGAATGAACGCGATTTTCTGGCCTCAGGTCAAAAACGATGACGCTGATTTGCAATCCAGCCCGGAAAAGTATCAACAATTCGATTCAATGATGAACGGCTGTGACATCGTTCTGGTTGAAGGCGATTCCAAAACGACTGCTCCCAAACTCGAGGTCTTTCGGGCTGCCAATGGCAGCCAGCCGATGGCAATGTCCAATACGACAATTCACGCAGTTGTGACCGACGACCCTATTGACGAAGCAGTGACAGCGATATGGAACCGAAGTGATTTGAATGCAATCGTCTGTAATATCGAATTGCTTTTGAAACTCTCCAGGGCCTGACTCATATGGACTTGAACGATCATAGACAAGAGTATGCGGAACACTCGATTGACGTTGAGGCGGTCGATCCCTGCCCGATGAAACAGTTCGAATTGTGGTTCAAGGATGCACGAGACAATGACGTACTTGAGCCCAACGCGATGGTTTTGTCGACAGTTGGAGGGATGCCTCACCCGGCGAACGGTGTTGCTGAAATACATTGACAAATCCGGGCTCGTTTTCTTCACGAATTACAACGGCCGCAAGGCAGTCAACCTGGTGCCTGGGTGTCCCAACAAAGCACCTTCGTTTCAAGCCGCAGCCAGTTACAAAACAAACTGGCCGCCCCGACATCGTATACAATCATGAAATCAGCTGACCGCGCCACTGATGCAGAAGAGCAGTCGTCGAATAGTCCGTTCGAAATGTCTCACGAAGAGATGAAGTCGCTTGGCTATCGCGTCGTCGATATGATCATCGACCATTTTCAAACGGTCGATGACAAACGCCCGGTCACCCACGCGACCCGGCCGGAGATGGACTGGTTGCTTCAGGAGTCCATTCCAGAGTCGCCGACGCCGGTCATGGAGGTTCTGGACCATGTTGAAAAGAACATTTTCGGCAACAGCGCGCACCTCGATCACCCCAGGTTCTATTCGTTTGTGCCCTCACCCAATAACGTTGTCAGCACGTTGACTGATGCTCTGGCAACCGGGTTCAATTTGTTTTCCGGTGCGTGGGTCTCGTCACCCGGTGCTGCCGAGCTGGAGATGCTAACGACGAACTGGTTGTTGCGGCTGTTTGGTTTTCCTGTCGTCGAAGGCGGGGGATTGTTCGTCAGTGGTGGATCGCTGGCGAATTTAACGGCCCTGGTAACCGCTCGGCAGAATCTGATGGGCGATGACTTTTCAAATGGTGTCGTCTATTGGTCGGATCAAACACACTCGTCAGTGGAGCGGGCGGCAAGGGTCATCGGGCTTCGCAAAGATCAGATTCGTATTATCGAAACTGATGAACAGTTTCGGATACGCCTTGACTTGCTCAAACAGGCTGTCGAGTCTGACGTCGCGGCGGGCAAACGTCCATTTCTCATCGTCGCCAATGGCGGAACCACAAATACAGCCGCAGTCGATCCGCTTCACAAGATCAGCACTTTGTGTCGGCATCACAATACGTGGTTTCACGTTGATGCTGCATACGGAGGCGCGGCGATTTTATGCCCTCAAGGCAAATCAACATTATCCGGAATTGAACTGGCCGACTCAGTCACCATTGATCCGCATAAGTGGTTTCACCAGCCATATGAGATCGGTTGTTTGCTGGTTCGCGACAACAAAAAGCTATCGGGCACATTTCGAACACAACCCGTTTACCTGCGTGATCTTGTTGGTGCCGCGGAAGAAGTCAACTTTTATGACCTCGGTATTCAGCTTACGCGACGGTTTCGCGCATTCAAGTTCTATATGTCAATGAAGACATACGGGATCAACGCGTTTCGACGATCGGTGGAATCGTCGATCAAACTTGCGGAAGAGTTTCAAAGTCATCTTGAGACCCGGCCCAACTGGGAGTTGATTACGTCAGCGAACCTTGCCGTCATCACTTTTCGCTTCAATCCATCCACCGAAAGTGACCGCGTAATGGAAGGAGTTGAAATTGATCGTTTGAACCAGCACGTTTCCGACCGGATCATCGCCGAAGGCGAAGCAATGTTGGCAACAACGATCGTTAATGGCCGGACCGTATTGCGCATGTGTTTAATTAATCCACGAACTAAAATGGAGGATTTACTTTCGACACTTAATTCGTTGGAACATTATGGTGCGGAACTGTCTTGCCTCTGATGGAAATGATCGGACATGTAATAAGGGAATTGCGATCTAAGGTGGGATGGTCTCAAGAAACCTTGGCGAAAAAAGCCGCCTGTTCCCCACGTACAATTGTAGCCGTTCACGGGTCGTGGAAGCGGCAAAAACCAGGGCCAGCGCATTTAAAAACGATTCAATAGCCGAATAAAACGGCCTCGAGGTTGTCGGAATTCATTGCGGCACGCTTCCTTTTTCGTTTGATGCTTGTTTTCGGCATGGAGGTGTCCCGTCGCAGCAAAGAAAGTGCGAACCGACGTAAGCTTGCCATGATAGCGGGTGCGGATCCTTTTCGAATCCGGCTGCTGTCTTCTGTAAAAGTTACATCCGGTGTCCAGTGCAAAGAATTCTCGACCGACCAGTGCTTGTCCACGTACTTCGCGACGAGTTTGGCAGTGGGCGGAAGACTGCTGATGAAATGTGTCACGTGATCCGTTTCCGGAACCGCACGCGGATTTTTATCGTTGACCGGTTCGCGATGGCGATAGACCATTCCGATCGACTTGATTCCGGGCTGGTTCTTTTTCACGGTGATCACGTAAGTGATCACGTAATCCGCCTTTTGATCCACGATTTTTTCCACAATCTTCTGCTGGCAACTCATCGCATCGAGCGTCACAACGGTTCCTTTGATGTTGATCATCTCCAGGAAGGAACAAATGAACTTTACACCCCGTATTCCGAGGAATCAAAAGCAACAATCAAACAAATACGGAAATTTGTTTCGGATAACGAAAGAGAAGCTAAAAGATCGAGGATGTACTTTGGAAGCGTACACGTATCGCTTCACGCCTCATTGGTTTGGCATTTTGCCGGGTGAAGATAAGTTATTTCTTTGTCGCTCATCTTGGGACGACGACGAACAACTTAGAGGTGGTGCAAATCCTGTAGAGTTGTTGTCAGCAACTGATCCGTTTCCGATTCCAGAAAAAATGAAGGAATTCGCCACTTGGTTCGACGTTGCGTGCGGCAAACGAGTTGACATAGGCATTTGAGCGTCAATTAGGATTTTCTGACACCATTTTTGATTCGATGATTAATTTCTTCCACAACATATTTCGAGGCTTCTAGCATCTCAAAATAGCTGGCCCGCCGTGGAGTTGAGAGGGTCACCCGAACGTTGATGTATTGTTGGCAGGCATACTCGGGCCCCTAAACCCGCACCACGAAAACCACACCAGCGCAATCCCCCGTCGCTTCGGTTCCGACCCTCCCCCCGGGCTCAGAATACCACACATCTTTTTTGGATGTGGGTCGGCATTCTTGAGAGAGTGGTTTTGAAAAAAAGTCAGAGTTTTGAATCGGGCCCAAACGCTAACCACGCCGAAGCGTAGCACCTTGTATCCCGGATCCCTTTCCAGAGCGTTTCCGGACCTGGGACAGCTTGGGGCCGATCGATAAATCCTCCAAGTCGGGCGATCGTACGGATAACTTCATTCAGTGTCGGCATCATCTTTCTCCGGGTTAGTGTCCGGAGATATTACTAAAACATTTGACAAACGGTTCACGAATGCACTTGCCTGCTATCATAGATCTGCGTGGTTCTGAGCCCAAAGAGAGGGTGAACATGCTGGCGCAAGGTGATCTGGCTTTAGCTCTAATCAACTGGCTCAGACGGCCATTGCGGATGCGGCCGAAACAACAGGCAACATTTCGACCGGCATCAGATAGTTGCATGCGCGGCGAAGTTTGATACCCACGCAATGTTCGATTACAAACTGGCGCGGTTCTTCGCGGCTGAGACATAGCGCAAGAAAGCGGTCTTCGCCAATGAAACGAATCGGGCTGACGACACGGCGGGTCACCTGGCCCTTGCGGTCACGGTACATGAATTCGATAACGAGTTCGTCCGGGTTGAACATTGCGAGATTGAGAATTTTTTTCATTTGAGACTCCTGTCGTTTCCAGTCGCGACTTTCGGATATGACATCGTTGCCGCCACATTAATGCAGGTCAGCCGTTCCGTTTGACCTGTGTGTATTATTCGGTTCCCCCGTGACACATAAGGTCCGGCGAGAAAAATCAGTGAAAAAAAGGCTCTACAGAGGAATAAGTGGGGCAATCAGGTTTGTTTCATGACGGTATTGATGAACCCCTCAGGAATCCGGACAACAAAGCCATTGTTGAGGGTTTGAATTGTTTTGTATTGATCCGGCTTCCCCTTGCCCGATTCATGCCATCGGATACACGCGCGATTGATACTGCATGGTGGGCTCTGTCAGTCGAATGCCATGAAGCGATGCTTGGGACAGTAGGATTCAAGGTAGTTTCGAAAACCATCACCGAACCGAAGTGCCCGGTCAAATCCCGACTCGGAAAAGAACAATGCGTCACGATTGTCGCCGATCGATTTGCAGGTCAGGCAATCGGGATTGACTCCTCAAGCGCCGCAGCCTGACACAGGCAATTCCCTATGATATACATCGACGGATCTGAAGGTGAAGGTGGCGGACAGATCGTCCGTTCGTCGCTTGCCTTAAGCGCAATCACCGGCTGCGCGTTTACGATCGACAAGATTCGCGCAGGTCGCAAAAAGTCCGGACTGTTGCGGCAGCATCTGACCGGCGTGCGGGCTGTCGGCGAAATCTGTAGCGCTGAAATGGAGGGCGATCAACTCGGCTCGTTCAAACTCGTGTTCGAACCCGGAAAAATCCAGTCCGGCGATTACCGTTTTCAAATCGGCTCGGCCGGCAGCGCGATTCCCGTTGCCCAGACCGTGGTTCCGCCTCCTACGGGAAGCCCGCACCTACCTTGGCAGCGAAGTGCCGGTCGGACCGCATCTCGCCGATCAGCTGTTGCTCCCGGCAGGAATTGCTGCGTCAAACGGACGGCGTTGCGAGTCAATTCAATCTGTCCTGCAAGGATCGACAGGTTGATATCCCCGCCGCATTTCATAATGAGAGACTGCACTTCCGGCAACAATACGGCCAGCATGTCATCCGTTCGATCGGATTGAATCACGAATCGCTGATCGAATTCCCGGGCGCCAATTTCCAGATCCTGCATGCCGATAAACTTCTTCGCGCCGGGCGACCATTTGTCATGAAAAAAACGCAGCCGGAATTTTGCACCCGGCCAGAACGCGGAAACCGTCAGTGCCTGACTGCCGTTGCTCAAGCGCCCCTTGACGATAAAACTGTTCCCGTCAGCCCGGTAGTAAACGCGCGGCTCCTGACCCGACTTCATGAAACTGCCGGACTTGACTTTCGCCAACTGCTTCAGGGGTCCTGTGAACGAGTTCGACAAAATACGTTCAATGAACTTGAACAATTTCAGTTGCCTGGACATCACCGATAGCCCGCCGGCAACGACCAGCAGAAACACAACGACGACGAAAAAGATTGCCGCTCCAGCCAATGGATACTCCGTCTTCTTTGATTGGTTCGACTTGTTTTGGCAACTGTCGCCGACAACGCTGCCTTCCGGCTATTCCCGGCAGTTGACTCAATGAGCTTGTTTCCCGGTTTCCGATTCACTTGAGGCAGGCTTGTCCACGCCTTTTACTGAAACCGGAATCCCCTCCATGCGCATCAGCATCCAAACTCCGAATGCGATCGGACACAAGCAGGTTAACAACACCAGCATGATCGTTCCAAATCCGTCGGCGCTGAAAAGTGAAGCGTCATCTCCGGATACAATTCCGGATTCACGCAGATTCCTGACATTGGTCGCCAGGTTCATTGCGCCCCAGACCATCAGCGAACACGCGATAGCCAGCTGCGTCAGAAATTTCATGACCGCCCGCAATTTCCATTCCGTCGATTTGTTCTTGCTCATGATTGAAGGACATTCCGTGTGAAATTTCGGCTCGATATTCGATCGAAGATGGAGACAGGTTCAACGCTGTTTTTCTGCAACGACCAATCTAAACAATCTCATCAGCTTTGTGTTAACGGGAATCGCAAAAGTCGATGGGTAATAAACACGAATCGTCCACCAGGCTTCGGCGCATTGTGAACCTGCGCGATAAATTCCTGTTCCTCGTGCGGTCGAATATGTCCGCAGGCTCCAAACGAAACAGCCAGATCGAACTCGCTGTCAAGTCCATATTCATGACGTCTCGCTGTACAAATTCAATTGTCGGCGTTGTGCCCGTCACGGCAGCGTCAAGATTCCTCGTGGCAACGTCCAGCATTCCGCTACTTATGTCGATTCCGCAAACGCGACGGTTGGCGATCGGCAGCAGCATTTCCATTGCTGTGCCGGTTCCACAACAGACATCCAGGGCAGAGTTGATCTCAGCGAAACTGTTTTGACTCGAATTCAAATAGCGGCGAGTAAGTTCCAGAAACAGGTCCGCGGTGCGAAACGGCGTGTAGTCAAATTTGGGTGCGAGTAGATCATAGCCGCGTTCGGTCGAAGACAATGCTTGACGGGCGAGTTCAAAGAAAGACGGGCCTTGAGGATGGAACATGCTGTGTCACTTCAATCTCGCAACCACGCGACCAACATGCCCGCCTGTGATTGCTGCAAACGCGATCGTCATCACAACAAGAATCGTTGCCCCGACAATTGAAAACACTGGATTCATGAATTCGATCCAACAGAGGGCACAAGCGACTGCGGTCAACACAGCAATGCCAAGAATACAAAGCATGAATTTCATCCACTCTCCAGATTCCTCGCCCGCATTCTTGAAAGCATCCATGCACAAGACGTTGAACGGAGACTGGTTGTACCAGGCTCCAAGCAACAGAAACGGGGCGAGCAACATCTGGATCGGTGCCGAAACCCAGGGCCAGATCATCGCCAGCGGAATCCAGACGATAAAAAAGCTGAACGAGAACAAGAGAAAGATGCTCTTGATTTCATCAAATCCCCGGTATTTCCAATGTTTGACTGAATCCGCACCGCGCGCAGTTGCCCGAAAGACATAACCGCAGATATACCACAGAAAGACGGTTCCCGCGCCGCCGAGCGCCCAGTACAGAAGGCCGGAAATCGCGGTGATGAAGGCCGCGACGAATCCCTTTTCCGTTTTGTCGAGTCCGTGGAAAAAACTGAGTGTCATTGCGCCCAACGCGATCAGGATCGTTGCAACCACGGCGCGCCAGATCAGGCCCGGGTCCATCAACACACGGACTGCTCGCGAAAGAAGTTCGCCAATCGATTTCGGTTCCAGATCTTCAGGCGTATGGATCTCAATTGCCGGAGTCGAAGGGTCATTGTCATGTTCGCCCGCTTCGAAGTTCTGTTTTTCCTCGAACCGTTTCCGACGCGACATTCCCGGTGGCTCAGATCCAGTGGTCGTTTGCTCGCTACGATTTGGCACGGGCGAGTCATCAACAACTTCAAGCTCGGGAACCTGTTGTTCGAATTGTTGACGCCTTTTTGATCCGGTAGCTGGTGTTGCCTGTGCCCGGCCATCAGCCGGTCCGGCTGGTTCGCTGCCAGGCTCTTCGGCCGGTTGCATTGGACTCAGCATGTCCTGCTCAACCGATGGCAGACCGACGTCCGGATCCAGAATCGTACGAGTCGGCGACCGCTGGACCGGCGCTTCGAGGGTGAGGTCACCGCCGGTCGAGCCACTCGCTGCGTTGGAATCGTTCGAATCGCCCGATGCGTTCGGATCGATAAACGACTTTTCGTTCCGGGGTCGCGTTCGCGGAGTTACCTTCACCTTCGTGTAACAAATCGGGCATTCAATCGATTTACCGAGTTGCTCATCAGTCACATGAATCCGCGTGTCACAAACCTGGCACTTGATTCCGTAAAGACCATCGAAATTAACGCCGTTGTTGCTGATTCCGTCGATACTGAGCGGAGCTAGTTCATCGTCAGGCAATGAAATCGTTCCGAGATTTCCCTTGCCCGGAAGATCATCCAGCGACAGGTCTTCAAGTTCCGGAACAGGCTGAGCCGGTGGCGAACCGGGGCTCGGTGGCGTCGAAGCGCCGCGCGTTGGTGAGTCGGGCCGAGCCGGAGCTTGCCCGGCACCGGGCGGCGATGTTTTTGGCGCAGAGGGCGATTTAGGTTTCTTCGCAGCCGGTGGAGCGGGCCGGGGAACATTCGGCTTCGGCGCATCGCTCGCAGGCGCAATTTTTTGATGCTTGCTCAGATCGACCGGAATGTCATCCGGGTGTCGAGTATCGACATCGGCAATGTTCTCGAACGCGGTATTAAGCGCCGAAGAATCGGAATCGCCCACGGGATCCATTGAACTCGACGCGCGTGTTGGCTTCGACGATTCCACCCTGTTGCCGGGCGGCTGTACGGTTTCGGGTGTCTCAAACAGATTGTCGAAAATAGTCGCTGCGGTTTCGCTCGTCGCGCCAGCCTCACTGGCTCCCGATTCTCCATCGGCGTTGTAACAATTCGGACAGCGCACCCGCCATTCGCCTTCACCTCCCAAAACCACAAGTGTCGCATTGCACTCGGGACACCGCGTTTCGTTTTGGTCAGAACTCAAATGAACACTCCGGAGTCAAAGGCAATGTAGGATGGACGAAATGCAACGCTGCAACAGACAACCTGAAACCGTGCATCGGGACTGGATCAATTTTGAACCAAACCGGCAGCGGACTCAATGGTCCGGCGTACCCGTCGTACTAATTCCCGGGTAAACGACCGCTCACAACAATTAATCCGGATAAACCTGCGGCGGTCAACCGGCCCGAGGTTGCCCGGAAAGCAGGGATGTTTCAAACTGTTCGTAGAAGACTCATTGAATCCAACAACAATTAAGCGTCACCCGGTATTTCTGTCCCTTCAATCAAACACTGCCCGGAGCTAACCTCTGCATGAAGCTAATTAAAGTCGCTGCCGGTGTCCTCAACCAGACACCTCTGGACTGGGAAGCAAACCGGGCCAATATCTTTGCCGCCCTCACGCGGGCTCGCGATGAGGATGTCACCGTGCTCTGCCTGCCGGAGTTGTGCATCACCGGATACGGTTGTGAAGACGCGTTCCATTCACCTGGAATTCACGAAACAGCGATCGAAATGCTGTTGTCGATCGTTCCCGAAACTCACGGGATGATCGTCTCGGTCGGGTTGCCGCTGATGTACGCCGGCGGGCTGTTCAATTGTGCTGCGCTGCTGGTCGACGGAACGATTGCCGGATTCGCTGCCAAACAGCATTTGGCGGGTGATGGAATTCACTATGAACCGCGCTGGTTCAAGCCGTGGCCCGATCGGATCAATGCGGAAGTCAAGATCGGCAATAAGAACTACCCGATCGGAGACCTGCTGTTCGATGTTGGCGGCGTCAAGTTCGGGTTCGAGGTTTGCGAAGACGCCTGGGTCGGCAACCGGCCCGGCGGATATCTTGCCGCGCGCGGAGCCGACATGATCCTCAACCCGAGTGCCAGCCATTTCGCATTTGACAAACACTCGGTTCGCCGCCGGTTCGTAATCGAAGGCAGTCGCGCGTTCAACGTCACTTACATCTACACCAACCTCAACGGAAACGAATCGGGACGGGCGATCTTTGACGGGGACGCCATGATTGCTGCTGATGGAAAGATGATTGCAGTTGGCACACGACTTTCCTTTCAGCCGATTACCATGACAACTGCGGCCGTTGATGTTGATGCGACGCGAATGACGCGGAGCCGCACCGGCAGTTTCGAACCGGATGTGGACGGCGACGAATCGGACATCATTCACATCGATTTCGAATTTCCGGCGATCAAGGTCGAAGAAACGGCTCCGGAACGTGCTGAGTGGGAATCCAGCGACAGTATCAAATGCGAGGAATTCACGCGAGCCGTCTGCCTGGGTCTGTTCGACTACATGCGCAAGAGCCGGTCACGCGGGTTTGTCGTTTCGCTTTCCGGAGGAGCCGATTCAGCCGCGTGCGCGGTGCTGGTTGCCGCGATGGGTACCCTGGCCGTTAATGAACTGGGACTCGACGAGGCTTGCGATCGGATGGGTGGCTGGCTGGATGATTTTCCTGACAAACCTGCTGACAGCCAGCTGAAAAAAGAACTTGTTGCTCAGTTGTTGACAACGGTTTACCAGTCGACGAGCAACAGTGGCGATGTCACGCTCTGCGCTGCTCGCGATGTTGCCCTTGCCACGGGTGCGACGCATCTGGAGTTTGATGTCGATTCAATCGTCAATGACTACCGAACGATGGTTAGCGATGCACTCGGCTATCCGCTGACGTGGGAGGACCACGATATCGCACTGCAGAATATTCAAGCGAGAGTTCGTTCGCCCGGCGTCTGGATGCTGGCCAATCTGAAAAACGCTCTGTTGATTTCGACTTCCAACCGGAGCGAGGCGGCGGTCGGTTACGCGACGATGGACGGAGATACCAGCGGCGGGATCAGCCCGATCGCAGGAATCGACAAGGACTTTCTCCGCCATTGGCTGCGCTGGATGGAAAGCGAAGGACCGGTTGGCGTCGGCTCTGTCCCCGAACTCGCAAGCATCAACGCCCAGCAACCGACCGCCGAGTTGCGCCCACCCGGCGATCAACAGACCGACGAAGGCGATTTGATGCCGTACGCTATTCTTGATTACATTGAACGCCGCGCAATTCGAGACAAATTAATGCCGCTGGAAGTATTCGAACATGTGCAGACAAAATTCGAATCGCATTCACCGGCTCAGCTGGGCGAGTGGGTCATTCGATTCTTCCAGCTGTTCTGCCGTAACCAGTGGAAGCGGGAACGATATGCACCTAGCTTCCATCTCGATGACGAGAGCCTTGATCCGAAATCGTGGTGTCGATTCCCGATCCTCTCGGGCGGGTATCGCTATGAACTCGATAAACTGAGAAAACACCTTTCTAACTGATGACTCTTGTTTCACACACGTAGCCGCAACATCGAAGCGTCAGCAAGAAAAGGAAACCGGCCGCCTGGCAGGGACGCAGAACACGGCCAGGCAGCAGGCTCTTTCTTGATTCCAGGCGCGAACCAGGATGGCTTTCGCGTTTCAGTTTTACTGCAACGTCAACCTGATTCGAACTTACATGCAAGAAAGAGTCCATCGCCCGCCGGTGTGGCGACGTACTGCGTCCTTGCTAACGCGGCGGGTTTCCTTTGCTGTTCGAGTCTAAAATCAAGTATTGTTCCATGAAAACCATCGAATCACTCCGACAGCGCGCTCGCGAAAACCCTCGCCGAATTATTTTTCCGGAAACGGGCGACCCGCGCGTACTTGATGCCGCAAAACAAATTGCTGACCTTGAACTCGGAAATCCGATCCTTGTTGTCGCTGAAGATCAATCGACACGTGATCTTCCTGCCCGATTGGAAACCGCCTCTGTCGTCGATGATGCGTTGGCTGAATTGTGTGCGAAACAGCTGCACGAAAACCGGAAACACAAGGGGCTTTCGGTTGAGGCTGCAAAAGAAGCGGCGCGCGATCCGCTGCTGTTTGCGGCGCTGATGGTTCGGACGGGTAACGCGGATGCGTCGGTTGCAGGAAGTATCACAACCACGGCCGCCGTGATCCGCGCCGGTTTGTATGGAGTTGGAACGGCACCGGTTAAGAATGATACGCAAGGTTTGGTTTCCAGTTTCTTTTTGATGCAGCTGCCCGAACGGGATTCGTTGAATCAGCGGGCGTTGACTTACGCTGACTGCGGCGTCATCCCGGACCCGACGGCTGAGCAGCTTGCAATGATCGCAGTCGATTCGGCGGCCAGCCATCAACGTTTGACTGGCGAGCAACCGCGCGTCGCAATGCTTTCGTTTTCGACACTCGGCAGCGCCAATCATCCGCGAGTTGATAAAGTGCGCACCGCGCTGGAAACTGTTCGACGTGACCAGCCGGAACTATTGATCGATGGTGAACTGCAGTTCGACGCTGCGTTCGTCCCGGCCGTTGCCGCCCGCAAAGCGCCCGAGTCCGAGGTCGCGGGCCGGGCAAATGTATTTGTCTTTCCTGATCTGGATTCCGGCAACATCGCCTACAAGATTACCGAAAGGCTGGCCGGCGCGACTGCGCTCGGACCGCTCGTGCAGGGACTCGCGAAACCGTGCATGGATCTCTCACGCGGCTGCAGCGCGGATGACATCGTCGATGTCGCCGTGATCGCTTCCGTGCTGGCGTTCGAATAACACGTTGACTCCGGTAGTTCGGGAGGGCGAGGCTCCGGTCGTGCGTGACACTTCAGTCGTACCAAAAGAATAACCACTCGCACAAATCGAATCCGGCCGCAGCGACCGCCGAGCCGGCCGGAAAATCAACCCTGTCTTGACTACGCGGCGCGCCCACGCGGCTCAGCAGGAGCTTCGCCCTCGCAAAAACCGATCCGTTCTCAATCCGATCCGTTCAGAACCGATCTACTCGAAACCAATTTGCCAGAATCGCTTCTCAATGCCGGAAATGTCGCTTGCCGGTCAGGACCATTGCAATCCCATGTTCGTCGCACGCGGCGATCACCTCGTTATCGCGAACACTTCCTCCAGGTTGAATCACGGCATTGATGCCGGCTGCGGCCGCGACTCCGATCGAGTCTGCGAACGGGAAAAACGCATCGGACGCGAGAACACTGCCCGGGACGCGGTCAGCTGCCTTTCGAATCACGATTTCAACAGAATCAACCCGGCTCATCTGGCCCGCTCCGACCCCGACCAGCGATCGGTCCTTCGACAACACAATCGCATTCGACTTTACAAACCGGACCATCTCCCACGCGAATTCGAGCTCCACCATCGTCGCGTCATCCGGTTTCACCTTTGTCGGAACTGTCCAATCTTCCTTGGAATCCGGCTGATTGTCAGCATCCTGAATCAGTACGCCGCCGAGCAGATTCCGGAATTCCCAGGCGGGCCGAGCGGCAGCAAGGTCACCGACCTTCATCAAGCGGACATTCTTTTTCCACTTTGGTTTCGTTTTCAACAATTCGGCTGCGTCGGCAGCAAACCCGGGCGCAACGATCGCTTCGATAAAAAGACCGCCGGTACATAAATATTCCGCGGTTGCGAGATCAAGTTCGCGGTTCATTCCGACCACACTGCCGAACGCGCTTTGGGGGTCTCCCGCGAACGCTTTTTCCGTCGCTTCGCAAAGCGTTTCCCCATACGCGGCACCACAGGGGTTGCTGTGTTTGATCACGCTGCACGCTGGAACGTCCACGCCCCGGACAATCCCCAGTGCTGCGTCGAGGTCAAGCAGATTGTTGAATGAAAGCTGCTTCCCGTTCAGTTGCCTCGCGTTGACCAGGTTTGCATCCTGGCACGCATCGATCCCGTACAGGGCCGCACCTTGATGGCTGTTTTCCCCGTATCGCAAACTTGCTTTGCGCTGCAGTGTTAGCTGGACGCTGGCGGGAAAGTCCTCGCCCTCAGTCTCGCCTGAAAAATACTCTGCAATCGTTGCATCGTATTTCGCGGTATGCTGAAACGCTTGAGCCATCAGCACATGTCGCAACCGGCTGGTCGTCTTGCCGTCGTTTTGAATCTCTTCAAGCACGTCGGAATACTGTTCCGGAGTGGTCACAATTGAAACGAAGTCGCTGTTCTTTGCCGCTGCCCTGACCAGACTCGGTCCGCCGATGTCGATCTGCTCGATCGCCTCGTGCATCAACACATTCGGCTTGGCAATGGTGGCGGCGAATGGATAAAGATTGACCACGACCAGCTCGAACGTCGAGATTCCGTGTTCCTCAAGCGAACCCAGATCGGCGGCATTATTTCTTCGCGCCAGAATTCCAGCAAAGATTTTTGGATGCAGAGTCTTGACCCGACCGTCCATCATCTCGGGAAAACCGGTGTAGTCGGCGACATCAACAACGTTGATGCCGGCTTGCTCAAGGTGCCGTCGCGTTCCGCCCGTGCTGTAAATTTCCACGCCTTCGGCGACCAGCCCCTGCGCAAAATCGACAATTCCTATCTTGTTACTGACGCTGATCAGCGCACGTTTGATGACTGGCGATTCCATTGTCAATTGACCCGGTAGCTGAAGCTGATTTCCGTTCGTGAATTTCGCGATTGTCGAAAATCTGAGAGCCTCTGACAACTGCTAATCAGAAATCCAATCGGAATTGTATCCTGACCCGCGCTTTCGAAGCCGAACGGAATCGTTATGGTGCGTCCGCTATCCGCCGCCGAATGGATTGTCGCTCGCACCGCCGCCGAATGGATTATCGCTCGCACCACCACCGCCCGCAGGTGCCGGTTTTTGTGCGCCGAACGGATTACTACCTGGAGCGCCAAACGGACTGTCGCCAGCCGAAGTATCAGGTGCATCGAATTCGTCAGGCTCAGCAACGGCTCCTTCATTCAGGGCGTCGTCCGGATTCATGCCTTCGCCCATGCCCGGCGCTGCTGCCAGTTGTTCACCCGCACCGGAATGAAACACAGGGATCGGACTGCTGCTTTCACGGACGCACTGGATCAGCCCTTTTCGGTTGCCAAGATACAAACGGTTCGTCTGCGTGTTCTGCATGCTCATGTCGATACCACCGATTCTCGCGATGCCGAAGCCGGTTCCCGTCGCCGAATCAAGAACGACGATATTTTCGAGCTCGTCGAGAGCAAACACTTTGTCGCCGGAGATACCGAGAAACCTGCTGATCCCTGCAACCGGCACTTCCCAGCCTTCGCTCTTGAGCCCGCGGGTGATGTCCATTTTGAAAAGGTGATTGGACGTCGTTACAAAGTACAGGTCGTTGCCATTTGGAAAAGCTGACTGTTCTAAACGATCACCCGTTGAAAACTCCCAGGCCACGGTGCCTTCTTTCTCGCGCACGGCATAGACAAAACCATCAATCGATGTCACGAACAGCAATCCTCTGGCTGCCGATCCGGATGAAACCAGCTCGCCGCCGGCGCGCAAACGGTAGGCGATCGCGGTCGGTCTGATCTCACCGAAATGTTCGTCATGGTCTTCAACCGCGTTTCCGTCCTTGTCTTTGAGCGGGGTGAGTCTTTTTCGCGTTGACAGCAATACGACCGAATAGAATCCGTCGGCGGTTGGCCACGATGCCGAATTCCGCGTCACAAGCGGCTGCGCTGTGCCCAGTCCCTGACCGAAGAACGATTCGCTCAAGATACCGTTGCCATCGAGAGGTATAACCTCCAACCGGCCGTTGGTGAGTGCCAGAAAAACTGCCGAACCGGAAACATTGGGAGCCGCTGCCGGCGAACCCGCTGCCTGCACACTCCACAGTTCCCTGCCGGTCGTTGCTTCAAGGCAATAGACCTTCGATCCGTTGCAGACAACAACATATTTTTCGTTCGCACCCACGCCGGTCGTTGTGTAGCCGGGATCTCCGATCCGGTTTTTCCAGATCACTTTGCCCGTATCAGCATTGATCGCGGTGACAAGCCCGCGCGTGACTGATGCATAGATAATGGACTCCGGAAGCGCGTACTGCCGGATCGAAACCTCGATGTCGTCTTTTTGCCGTGACTTGAGTTCCGCTTCGATGACTTCTTTGCGAATTTCAGCAAACTCACGTGCTCCTTCGACGCCGAACTGATTGCCGAACGCGTCAAGGTCCGATTCAGAAATCACTTCGCGGCCCGAACCATAGTTTACCTCGAAGTAATTCGTCGCATTGTCTTCATTGACCTGCAACACCATGCCGGCCACTTCCCCAAGAGTGCCGATTTCAAGTTGAGTCGTCCAGTCGACCGTCAGGCCAAGATGGCTGACCGCAGCGGAAGAAACGACTCCACCGTCTCGGGTTCCGCCATCTTTGAAACCGCCGTCATACGCAACGAGCGGGCAGGGCGTGACCGTGGCGATCAGCGTCGCCGCTGCAACCATCGAAAAAAGAGTGGCGAGCGAGCGGGTTGTTTTCTTCATCATTGTTCCAGCAATTCAATCGGCGCAATTTGCGATGTAGGGAGATTGGGAAGCAGATCCGAGATCGGTATCCGTCGGTTAGCAGATGGCTGGTCTGCTCAATCGAGGACAGCCCATTTTATCAAGAGAACCTGCTATTTTCTTCGGCAAATAAACCAACTCAGTCGTTTTGTCGGACTCGATTGCTCAATAAGCGGGAATGCGTGACTTTTTATCCCTGCAAACTGGCAAAACTGGCATCACCCCAACCGAAAAACCCGGAGTCTGCCCGTTCTCAGCAGCTCTCAGCCTCACTCCCGCGCGATGTTGCTATCGCCTGCCACTAGACCATCACGGGTACGATTTCCTAGATTACATGATTCGAAGTTGCGACACCGTGTGCGATTCAATAACGGACCGAAGATGGGATTACCAAAGTCTGATCAAAAAATGTTCGAATCCATCGATCAAGTCATTGGCTATCTGAACTTTTCGTCCGGCCATTCCGATCCCAGGTTTCTCTGCGGGATCGACGATCTGTTCCGGATTGCAGAAGCAGGACACTCCGTATTTCCCGGGCCGGACGCTCCCTCGGTTTCAGGTTCGACTCCTGACCGGCCGGATGAATCGGCTGAACTGAAAGTTGAATTCAGCGAATCGGTTTCTGTTGCCGGCCGCGTTCTTAGTTTCTTGAATTCACGAATCGAATTGCTGAGATCCACAAGCGACACCTGGCGCGACGTGCTCCAGTCACAACTCGTTCTGGCCCTTTGCAGCGATTACGTATTGCCCGCCTATTTGCGGGTTCATCGCGACCAGCTGTTTCATCAGGACCAGCAGTTTCTATTCAACTCGTTCTTCGTCGGTCGGGTTCTTGAAACCACACTCGTCGAAGCGCAACCCTGGTCTGAAACTCTGCCCTGGGTCAGCGGAGAAACAGCAAACGGCCTAATGGAAAACCTCGGCTCGGAGCAGCAAGAAAGTGTTAAGCGACTGGTCGGAAGAATTGTCGCGAAATTGAACGACCATATCGGGCACCGTCCCGTTGCCTCGCTTGAATCACAGAACATTCAACCCTACCCTGGCGAGTGGGTTTGCCCGGTTCCTGTGTTTGTCATCGGCGCAGGAACCGCAACCGGTCCCTACGAGGAGATCATCTGTGGCGCGATGGAGATTCTTCGTTCGACCAGCCCGCATGTTCTTCGCGCGGCGAGTTTCGATCCGGCTCGACTGGCGGAACTCTCGATCGATCCGCGCGCGTTCGACTTTGATCATCCCGTGAACAAGCGGCCCAACCATCACTTCGGCAGTTGGGACGAACAACGGATTTCGCAGGACGGCTACTACGAACGGTTTCTCATTCACCAGGTTGTACTCGATTCACTCATCGAACGAGTCGAGCGGGACAGTGCCGTTTCAACTTCGACCGGCCAGAGCAAACCAATCAAGAAAAACAAGTCATCCCAGCCAGGTGGAGCGTCAAATCAGAATGAGGCTACAGGTCAAACCGGAAAGTCAGACCAAACCGGAACGTCAGAACAAGGCGGAACGAAAAACCTCAACGCAGGCACGTCAGAAGCAACTGCGGTCGATCCACCCGCCGTTTCCCGTGATCAGCTGATGTTCGAAGCGTCTGCGGTACTCGCCGGGACCATGCTGATGGCGTCGGGGATTACCAGCGAACGTCCTTTAGCCTATGACTCAAATGTGACGCTCAGTTCGCTACTTCCTGTGATCGGCGGATATCGCGACGATTTCTACGACGACCTGATTTCGAAGATGGAAGGCGAACACCGTGCACGGCTGACTAAGGAAACCCGGGTTCGCCATCAGCCGTTCGGTTCGGTACGACAGGATCTCAATGCGCAACTTGCTCGGCGGCGGGCAAACCAGTTGGTCAATTGCCGGCTGGCCTCCATTTTTGCCAGAATGGGTTATCCGGATGCGGCTGAAGAACAGTCGAAGATCGTTCCAGTCGCAAGCGCGCGAATTCTCTGTCAGCTCGACTGCTTGCTCAGCAGCGGAAACCAGTTACTCGACCGGCTCAACCAGATCCAACTGGGTCGTGTGAGCAACCTGTTGCAGGACAGCCCGGCTGAATCTGTAGCAACTCCGGACCCGCCGGTAAACGAAGATACGAAAACAGCTGAGTTCGCCGGGAATTCGGGCGAAGCGACCGGCAATGACGATCTTTTGCTGGACGCGTCAAAAAAACTGCCGAGAATTTTCGCGAGGTTGAAACAGGGCATCAACTGCGGTGCGATTATCGACCCCTGGAACATCCTCGGCTTTGACGCTCAATACAGCCTGTTTCCGGCATTGGAAAATTCAGTTTCCGATCATCGCGCACATGATCTTGTGGAAGTCATCGAGCGAATTCTAGGATTCTGCTCACGTCTTTGGAGCGAAGCGGCCGCGTTGGATCGGGAGGACGTTTGCGTTCGGGTTAAGCAGGATTTCCGCGACATCGCCGACTGGTGGCGCAAATTCGCAGCACACGAAGTCATGTCCGTCGATGCGGTCGATCCGGAAGAAGTTTTCGGTGCCGCCGAACTGGTTGCCAAGGCGCTCCAGTTGTGGCATCAGGGCGGGGCTGCGACGGGCGATATTAGATTCTGGTCTGCACACGCGGGATTGTTTGATTCTCCCAAAGCCTATGCACTGGTGATCGATGCACTCATGCAGCGCGCGGATTTCCAGACCTCCAGCGCGTTGCTGATTCACTGGCTCAGCGAAGCAGATTTCGTTGGACTGCAAATGGGCGACAGCTCGTTTCATGAACTTGTCTTCCGCTGGATCAATGAGCAGAAAAGTCTGTTGACGCTCTCGTTGTATTCAGAGGGCCGTGATTCCTCTGATGAGGGGACGGACGAAACAAACAGTCTGGTCATCGACAGAACCTGGAACCGGATTCGAAAGTTCTATGATTTCGTCGAGGCGAATGCGAATGAATACTGGAATGTTCCGTCTTTTGCTCCCGGCGACGAAAGCACCGGTTCCACCATCAATCCGATTAAAGAAATCGACGACACACTTGATAACCTGGCGGGTCCCGGGAAAGAGGATGGCGGTCTTGATGATGGCTCAAATGACCCGATGATCAACGACGTGTTTGAACCCGGAATTGATGGTGATGACTCCTCATCGGATCTGTTCGGTGCCGCGTACGAAGGCATGTCGTACTCGGATACGACTGACGACGGGATCGAAGGAGCGGTCTATGACGACAGCCTGACGACTGACGACTCGCTGGAAGCAGAAGTCGATCGAATTCTGGAGCGGTTGGAGTTTCTCGCCACGCTGTCGGGGTACTGGCAGGTCGCCGCAACCATCCCGCTCCCGGAAAGCGGCAAAGAAAATCCCTGTGAAAAAATCTGCGAACGGCTAGTACTCCGTCGTGAAATTGTCTCCGCCTGGGTCGCGCAGGCCGTTCGCAACCGCGACCGGATGATTCAACTGCTCGACGCAGTCAATCGCTACAGGATTCCCCGCAACGGGATCGATCGCGATTCGATGATCGAATACGACCGTCACCGGCTGTACAAAGAGGCGTTGCTCGATCGTGTGATCAACACCTGCGTGGAAACTGAAAACGCAGTCCGAATGCTGATGGCCGTGGTTCGCGCGGTCGATCACGTCGTTGACAAGCGCCCTCTCAACCAGCCGAATGAAGATTCGATCGGCGGGAGTCTGGTTGGCGGACACAACGAACTGGTGACCGTGTTTGCCGCCGACCTGCTCGACCGCGCAGACAGTGTCGCGCAGTATCTGCCAGCCTTGATTGAGTTTTTGAAAGCTCAACCTCTGCTATACCTGCCCGTTTCCCGTGGCGGAAATCCGGCAGCAATTGTCCGCGCGCGAGTCATCCAGACGGCGCTGCTGGATCTGCTTGGTTCGCTTCCGTCACTGGGACTGCTCGTGGAAACACACGAACTGACCCGGACTGCGCTGGCGATGGAGCGGGCCAATCCGGTATCCAGCGGTGCCGTGACCGGGTTCGATCAGCTGTTCCAGGTTGCGTTTTCATCAATGGTCCAGAGTCTGATTGAATCGTCCGCCGCCTACTCGGACCAGATGAAACTGACTGGCGAGATGCCTGTCGACGAAATCAAATCGCACTCGGAGACAATCCTGTTCGAGTGCATTGAGATGCTAACGCAATCGATGCTGGACTTGTGGCTGGATCACAGCCGGACGTTGCGTCTGAGTGTGCTGGAAAAAACAATCGAACCGGGCGTGTGGAAACAGCTGAAGGACTTCATTGGAAAATACGGCACCGACCTGTTCACGCAGCAATTTTTCCAGCTTGCAAACGTACGCGCGATATTGCATCAGGGTGCTGCGAACTGGCTTGAGCGTCTGCAAAAATCACCGTCCTGCCCCGACTGGCGACTGCTTGATGAACTCGGTTCCGGCATCGAAAAAAAGCGGGCAGCGGCATCGATCACGCTGGTTCTGGATTCGATTCTGGAAAACTACAGCGAATACTGCGACTACAACTCCACCACAACACAGTCGGATTCCGGAAATCTGGTTTATGTTCTGCTGGATTTTCTCCGTCTCCGTTCCAGTTACGAAAGCGTTTGCTGGAAACTGAAACCTGTTGTCTGGGCACACGAAATTCTTGTTCGCGACGGGGAAAACGGAGTCGCCCGGATGTGGCGGCGATCGCTGCGGGACCGGATCGGACCCGAGGCCGACAAATACCTCAGTCGGCTCGAAATTCTGCGAAGCAAGTACTCGATCAGGATGGAATCGGTTGGTCGCCGGCTGGAGGAGCGGTTCGAACACCCAATGCAGATCGATCGGCTGCGGGCGCTGGTTGGACCGGCAATGCAGGACCCTCAAGACAACACATCACGCCGAACATTTGAATTGCTCTTCAACGAAACCAGAGCATTCACTCGAACCACGATGGGCGTCGGGATGGACGTGCCCGGATGGCTGGCGGCGCTGGAAAGCGAAGTCCAGCAAAACCTCCTGTTCAACGGGCTCCAGGCGCAGTTTCTCGAGTCTCCCGAACACGATTTTGAACCCGCTCCGATTGCGGAGTTGCGTAAGCAGCTGGAAGCACTTCCGCTGCCCGGGCGTGTCGATACCAAGTCCAAACCTGACGGCGACTCCAAACCTGATTCGCCCGAGTCGGAATAAAAAAAGCCCCGTGACATTGCACGGGGCTTTCTCATCGTTTGTATTTCCAGGCTGGTTTCGGCGTTTCGTTCTCAAACGCGGCTTAACGCCGGCGACGAAGGACCAGTCCGATTCCGCCGACCGCAAGCAGCGCTAGCGCACCGGGCTCAGGCACAGCACTGATGTTGTCGAGTCGAAGATCCGCGAGAATTGCGTCGCCGGTCACTAACGCTCCTCCGCCTCCAACCGCCAACGGACCGCCAGCAGGATCGTGTGAAAAAATTTCGAATCGTGAGACAGTTGAGAGCGTGTCGCTGAGAATTCCGGTGCCACCGGGCGTCGCAACGGATGTTAAGCCGTCACCAAAAGAAAATTGCAGATTCATCCAGCCTGAACCAGCGGCCACAAGTTGTGCATCAGACACAAACCAGCCACCATCCCCGTTAAACCCTACACGCAAATGAAGATCACTCGCTCCACGATTGTCGGCGTACAAGTTGATTCCCGTGACCCCGGCGACCGTGTAGTCACCCGACCAGTCTGGATCATCATTAAACATCACCATTCGGCTGCCGGCTCCAGCGCCTCCACCTGAAAGATTGGATAGATGTCCGGGCAAACCGTCGAATCCGGACCCCGGGTCAAACATTGGCGGGTTTGGAGATGGATTCCCTTCCGCCCAGCCCTCGACATCCAAATCAAACGTATTGATTTGGGAAAGACTGATTTGTGCGTTTGCGTTTGGAGCAACGAAAAACACCATTGCTGCCGTCGCGGCGAGGCACGTCAATGTACGTCTCGCAACCATGAGTGAGTTGAGCATCGTTTACCTGTACAGAAAAATCAGAGTATGAATATCAATGAACCGCAATCGATGTGACCAGGAATGCCCGGACAAGAATTGTCCAAAGCCGGAATTTACAGATTTGAGCCTTTTTCATGCGTCGAAGTCTAGAGGATGCAAGGATCACGATCGCTGTTCAGACGAGTTGCAACCGCAGTATACTCTTCCGGGTCAGGCCACATGACACGTCTTGGGTCGATGTTGCGACCCTGAGTATCGAATCCACACTGGAAATCTTGATGCCGCTTCGTTTCAGTTTGAAAATGATGATGTCGCTGTTTGTCCTGATGGGGGTTCTGGGCGGCTACATTACTTCGGTTACAAGTCGACCGCATCGTTTCTCGATCACAGACGTTGATATTTCTCCCGACGGTAAACAGCTGGTTTGCAACGGACGCAACCGCATTCAACAACTGGACCTGGCATCGGGGAAATGCAGGACGCTGGGTACCGGCATCAGCGAGAATTATTTTTTCAGCAGCCGGAAACAGAACGTTCGTTTCGTCGACGACCGGACTCTTGCCTATGTTTCGATCACCAGCTTTGTGAGTTCGAACGCAGAACTGTTTCTATACTCCATCAACGATGAAGAGATCGTAAAACAGGTCGAGCTTGTTCCTGTGATGCAGGCCGGTCGCATCCAAATGGAAAAAACGATTGTTGTTTATAGAGACAGTTCCGACAGCACCAAGTTGTCATTCTACGACCTGCGCACCGCAAGCCGGATTCCGATTCGAATCAGCCCGGACATCGACGACGTTCATGTCATCACCACGAGTCATGACGGCCGGTTCGCAGCGTTGTTCGTAACCGAGCTCGGTGAACCGATGATCAAGATCTTTGAGACTGGCACCGGCAATGTCACCGGAACGATCGAAGCGGATCACGTGCTGAATCTATCGCTCACAGCCGATGGTGCCCGATTGCTCGTGATCGGCAATGATTCAATTCGACTGATTGATTACACAGCCGGAACTACGATCGCCGAGTTTCAACGATCCAAAGCAACATTGCCTAACGCGACCAAACTGGATGTTCAATTGACGGACGACGGCAGCCGGTTTCTTGTTCACAGCAGAGACGGTGGCAATCAGATCGTCAGAATCAACAGCTCGGACGGCTCCCACGATTCGATCAAAGTCAGTTCTGCAAGCGCGCTGTCGAAACGCGATCACACACTTTACTCCGCCGACGGTAGCATTCTGTATATCCCCGGAAAGAACACAGACAGCGGCTTCAAGATCGTCAACATCGAATCCGGTGCAACGCGATCGGTCGGCAAGTTCCCCCGATGGCTGCTCGTATGTCTGTTCGTCGGACTCTTCATTGCCTGGCCGCTGGTCTGGGCCAGGCAAAGGAGAATCACCGACCGCTGCCTGGATCAAGACGCTCGTGATGGAACGACAAATGGCGAAAGCGAAGCCTCCGATCCATTTGCAGACCAACCGTCAGACGCAGCCGGGGTTGATACCACCGACGCGACACAAAAGCTCGAAGGCACGGGTCTCGAAGACGAGGAAATCGTAATCGGCCGTGTTCTTTCCAACACAAGTGTGTTGGAAAAAAACGCGGAAAGCACGTTGTCATACGTTCACGGAATGATGATTGCCGGGGGTGTTATTGCAATCATTCTTGCGGTCGTTTCTTCGTTCTTTGGATCGCAGTCGGGACTCACTCCATTTTTTCCCGCCGGAATGCTGGGCCTCATAATTGTCAGGACCACATTCGGACTATTGACTGGAATCCGGGCGATTGCCGGAGGTGCAGGTAAATCGCGACAACTGCTTCGCTCCGTTGCGGCATTCCAGGTGCTCAACATCATCAACTGCGATTTTTTCAACGGGATTCTGGGAATCGTTCAAACGATCCTCCTGAATCAGCCCGGAGTTCGCCGGCATCTGGATGACACGGAGATCCTGGCCGCAGCCGAACGCGAATAGCCCCTCAACCTGCGGGGACGGGTTGCGGTCATGCGGAAAACAACGGTTGTTGGGCGTTCAACCCGCAGGAACTCCCTCGCTTAGCCGCCGTTCTGCGCGAACGGTCCGTTCAAAAGCTAGAGTTCAGGACGAAGGTTTGTTTTCGGATGACGAGAGGCTTCTACGGAGGTCCTACGGAAAACCGGAATAAACACGCATCAAGTTCACAAACTACAAACGGTTCATTCGCAATCGAGCGAACAGAAGAAAATCAAAATGTCAATCTCTCGCCGATGGATGCTCGTAGTCCTGGTTGCCTTTGCGCAGCTGGTTGCTTTCCTCGCCCTCCATCTTTGGAACGCGAACACATCGATGCGCGAACAGGCGGAACTGCTGGTTCGAAAAATGCAGGCTGAAAACCGGTTAGTCACGGACGCAGCAATCTACCGTGTGATCCGGCTCGATCGCGATGCGCGAGCTGACGCCCACTGTCTGCGAGCGACTCTCGCCGGAGTACAACGCCCGAATGAATGCGGTCTTGAAGTCATCAACAGCCGTGACGGTTCGACCTTCTGCCACCTGGCGCCCGACCGCCGGTTAGCCAGCGTTGGGACCGATCCAGCCGACACATGGAGTTGGACGACCGCCGGCATCACGAGTATCAACACATCCGGCAATGTGACGGTCAACGACGCAAACTCGACTCCAATGAAGGGTTGTGGTTCGCTTTTGAACCGGATCAAACAGACCGGGGACGATTCATTTCAGTGTTACGCCAGTGACTGCGGAAGCACGCGAGCCATCAGCGCCCGGCGAATTCCGCAGTCGGACTACTGTCTTCTAATCTATTTTGATTGCGATGAAGTTGTAAACGCAACCTTTGATCAGTCGTTCTACACCGCCAGCAACATCGGTTTTGCAGTTATCCTGCTTGTTGGGCTGGGCTCATGTGGACTGATGCTCTCGCTATTGACGCGTTACGGTGACAAGGTTTCAGAGATAGGCGGTCAGCTGACCCGGCAGATTGAAGAACGAACGTGCGAGATTGCCAAGACCCAGAACGCTGTCATTTTCGGTCTCGCCAAACTTGCGGAATCACGCGACAACGACACGGGCGATCATCTTGATCGAATCCGGTTATACGTGACAATTCTGGCGAGTGATCTGTCGAGACTATATCCCGATATCGATACGACGTTCATCGCAAACCTAGAACTCGCTTCATCGTTGCACGACATCGGCAAAGTCGGTATTCCGGACTCTATCCTGTTGAAACCGGGACGACTTTCAGTCGAAGAACGCGACGTAATGGAAATTCACACCGTGATCGGCGGCGAATGCCTGCACGCGATCGAATCGCGTCTAGGTAACAACGAATTCATGACGATGGCACGCGAAGTGGCCTATTCGCACCACGAGCGCTGGGACGGAACCGGTTACCCTTACGGTCTCAGTGGTGATGCAATTCCGCTGGTCGCGAGGATTGTCTCCGTTGCGGACGTCTATGACGCCCTGACATCGAAACGGCCGTACAAGCGGGCGATGAGCCATTTGGAAAGTCGCGAGATCATCGTCAAGGGCAAGGGAACGCAATTCGATCCACAAGTCGTCGATGCCTTCCTCCGACACGAAGACGAATTCCTCGAGATCTCGATTGAGCAACAGTCGCTGAGCGACGAAGACGCGATCGCACCGATCCAACGCTTGTCGATCGCAGCTTCAGATTCCAAGCCCGACCTGCTCATACCACAAGTCGCAAAGTAATCGCTGCATGAAAACAGCCGGAATTGTCTTCAGCCATTCGCGCTGGATACGAACAACTCGCCTCTGCCACCTGCCGTCTGGTCGCCAAAATACAATTGGAATCGTGTCGATCCGAGCAACGATTCCAGTCCGGCGAAATTGTTGCGGCTCAAAAAACGATGGATCAGTGAAAAGCTTCCGGGCAACGAAGTAATCCCGGGCAGAAACGTCGGGCCGGGCCGGGTTCCAAGTTCTTCGACAATCACGGTTCCGCGATTCATCCCGCACGCCGTTTCCGCGCCGCTGCATCCGCCGACGACAACTGTTCCCGCTCGCATCTGCCACCCGGTTAACCGCCCTGCGTTGCCCGCAACCGCGATGACACCGCGACGCATCGATGTTCCCGTTCCGTTTCCAATGTTGCCGGTGACGGTGATCAGCCCGCCTCGCATCCCTTTGCGACTGCCCGGTAGCGCCGCGCCGACATGATCCGCCGCGTCCCCATCAATCGTTAGCCGGCCGCCGCTCATTTCGACGCCCGCCCGATCGCCGGTGTTTCCAGCGACGCGGATTTCACCGCCGCTCATTTTGCAGCCCGCGCAGTGACCAACATCCGAGTCGATCAATATCCGGCCAGACTCCATTCGATGGCCGATGTAATCTGTTTCGCTAAGATCGCCTGACAAATGTAATTCACTCAACAGCGGGAATTCGCCTGGCAAATCTGTGTCATTGGGATCCTGCAGTTTAACTTCAAAAATCACATCGAGATTCAAAGTCCGGTTTCCGGAGTAGACCTCCAGCGAGCCGATTTCGTCAGCCGATTTTCCCGCGACGGCCTGCGGAGTAATGTTTCTCAAATCGATCCGGAATCCCGTATCAGTGCGTCTTGAAAGATGGACTGAGTTGTAATGCTGCGACTGGGTCATGATCTCTATCTATCGATTTCTAAAGCCAAACGTTTTCTGCAGCCAATCGTCATCCGGGATGATGGAAGTCTGTGGGCAGAGCCGGTTCATTCTATCGGACTTGCGTTACAATTGGTTGAGGGCAAGCCGCGCCGATTTCGGAGCGGACCCGCGCAGCACTACAAACAGAGCAAAACGAAAGGCAAAACGTGGCGAACGATCAGCAATGCGGTGCGATCGTGCTTTGCGGCGGCAACAGCACGCGAATGGGCTTTTCGAAATCCGGGTTGATGCTTGACGATCGTACGTTCCTCGAGTGCGTGCTTACAACCGTTTGCGAAATTGCAAAGGAAATAGTCGTTGTCGGCGCGCCGGATCAACGCTTTGATTTTCTACAGAATGACGTTATTTCCGGCTCGCTTTCCAGTCACATCGAATTCACTCACGACGAACAACCCGGTAAAGGACCGCTTGAAGGCATTCGTGTCGGACTCAAACATCTTGAGCCGTCGGTTGATGTCGCATTTGTCACCAGCGTCGACGTACCGCTGCTCCGTGGCCACGTGATCGCGTTGTTGCTGTCCGAATTGTCCGGTTTCGAAGCCGTTGTGCCGACACGTTTCGCCACTGATCCCGGCAAAGAAGGCAAATCCCTTCAGATCGATCGCACCTATGGAATGACTGGACTGTACCGAACGGGATTACACGTTCGGATAGCGGAGATGATCCGGAAGGACTGTTTGCGAGTCTCTTCGCTTGCGGCAACGTTCGAAACGAACCGAATTTCAATCGAGCAAATCCGCTCTGTCGATCCCGAACTCCATTCGCTACGCAACGTCAACACCGCGCTCGAATACCAGCAACTACTCAACGAACAATCGTTGACGATTCCCGACAAGATCCGGAGCGCCCTGGGTCTCTAAACGGCAACTCGACGACCGAAAAAAACCCGGAGCAGGTAACGAATTTTTTCGATGGAGCGAATTGACGGACAGCCACGGAGTGGCGAAAGCACGTAGCCGTGGGTCCGAGCGCAGCGAAGACCCACGGAACATAAGCATCAGCGCGCCCAAAGCCGCGAAGCGCCGACAGCGGAACCATGTTCGGTTTTGTCCGGAAACGCGACCTAGTGGCGGATGTTCGCGAGCGTCTCGGTTAAGTCAACCTGCGGCGCATCCCAGAGCGCTTCGAGGCTGTAGAAGATGCGAGTGTTGTCATCGAAAAGGTGGATCACGACCGTACCGTAATCAAGCACGATCCAGCGACTGTCGTCTTTGCCATCGATGTTCAAGCGTTTGTCTTTGAGTTCATCTTCGAGCTTGTGATCGATCTCGTCCCCCATCGAGCGGATTTGCCGGCGGCTGGTTCCGGTTGCGATCACGAAGAAGTCGAAGATTGCCGTATGACCGGACATATCCAGGACGACGATTTCAGTCCCGCCGTTTTCTGCTGCTGTCCGCGCTGCCGTCAGCGCAAGTTCGAGGCTTCGCGCCGGCACTTCGCGGGATGTAGTTACTGGCGAGTCAGGCGACGCAGCAGGATTCTCAGGGTTGGGTTCTTCAGCGCCGGGTTCTTCAGCGCCGGGTTCTTCAGCGCCGGGTTCTTCAGCGGAAAGGGTCTCGTCGGTCACAAAAATTTCCTGTTGCAGTTTTTCCTGAATCGTGTTCATCGGTTTCTCAAATGCCGGGACCGATCCGATCACGGGCAAAAAAAGTTGCGGATCCAAGGGTGCCGCAGGTCGAATATTGTAGAACTGTCAGAGTCTTTAACCAACCCGCAGGTTCGCGATTACGGGAATTGGCCTACAATGCGCAAGGCAGGACTGACATTCCTGTCCGCCAGTGAATTCGGGCGGAACAGCGATGCTGCCCAAAAAATACGCGTACACACACAGTGAATACGAAGCCCGAAAAACATGGCCGATCAACCGAATGACGGCGAAACTCTCGCACCACCCGAATTCGAGGATGTTGAACGAGCCGCAGAAAATATTCTTGCGCACGCAAATAGAACCGCCGTCATTACCTGCGAGACTCTCGATCGCTTTGCCGGGCACCAGCTGTTTTTCAAGTGCGAGAATTTTCAGAAGACCGGTTCATTCAAATTTCGAGGGGCCCTCAACGCAATTTCACACCTTTCAGATGACCAGCGTTCACGGGGCGTCGTCACGCATAGTTCCGGCAATCACGCACAGGCCCTCGCTGCCGCAGCCGCACTGTTCGGGATCAAGTCCCATATCGTCATGCCGTCAAATTCAGCGGAAGTGAAGAAAGCTGCGGTTGCCGGTTACGGCGGAGCGATCACCGAATGCGAGCCGACCCTTGAGGCGCGCGAGTCAAAGGCGGCAGTCGTTGCGACCGAAACCGGCGCGACAATGATACCTCCATTCAACCATCCGTACGTTATTGCAGGGCAGGGGACCTGCGCGATGGAGTTTTTGCAGCAGGTACCTAACCTTGATTTTGTGATTGCACCGGTTGGCGGTGGTGGCTTGATTTCCGGAACGTGCATCACGGTCAAAGCAACGTCGCCCCGCGCCGTCGTGATCGGCGCCGAACCCGTTGGTGCCGACGATGCATTCCGGTCGAAAAAAGCAGGCGAGTTCATCGCTCAATCAAACCCGCAAACCATCGCTGACGGATTGCGGACAAGCCTCGGTTCGCTGACATGGCCGTTCATCAATCGTCAGGTCAAACGAGTTGCCCGCGCTGAGGAAACTGAAATCGTTGAAACGATGAAACTGTTTCTAGAGCGGACCAAGATACTGATCGAGCCGAGTGCGGCAGTCGCTGTCGCCGTCGCACTCAATCACATGGGCGAACAGGGCCGCCCGAAAAACATCGGCGTGATCATCAGCGGCGGCAACATCGATCTTGATCAACTGCCCTGGCCGTAATACTGCGTTAGCCCGCTCTATTTCCCTGCGACCAGTTTTACCATCACTGCATCCGCCTGTTTGTGATCCAGCGTCAATTTGCTTTTATCTTCTTTGATAATCACCCAGGTTTCGCCACCATCTTTCCGCTGGCCGGTTGAGATCAGATCGCCCGGCTTCAATTTCAATTGTTCGGCGCCGGCTAACACGCGGGTGACCTCCGCGTGATGGCCTTTGCGCAGATAACTTGCTTTGAAATCGCCGTCGCTCTCCAGCTGAATCGCATCTTCCGGAATTACAGTGCCGTGCGGATCGGTGATCGGGTGTCCCAGTTTGTCGTCCAGGTAGTCGACGGTTGTCTGGTCGTTGATGTGTTCGAGTTGATGAGCCTTCTTGTGTATTTCCGGATCGGGCACGCCTTTCTTTTCCAGATAGGTTTCCCACAGCCGGTGAGCCCGAACCAGGCGTTTCGCCTCGCGTCGTCCCTCATCGGTTAACTCCGCGACACCGTTTTCGACCTTGATTAGATCCTGACGTTCGAGTTTGCGGATCGCATTGCGGATGCGAACGTTCGGCGACTCGATTCGTTTTTCGATACGTGCAACCGGCACTTTCTTTCCCGGTTCCCGCAGAATCGCACCAAGGACATCTTCCATTACCTCCTGAGGAACGGAGCTGGTTTTCCGGAGCCAGTCAGCCAGCAATCCGTAGCGCGGCGCAAAGGTCAGCGTCAACATAAAGAGCGTGGTCATCGTGACGATGACCGCCGGTCCGGGGTCTGCTCCGATGACGTTCGCCAGGAAAAATCCGAGCCAGAAACCGGCGACGCCGATGGATGCGGCCACGACAATCATCCGGTCAAGACGATCGGTCAGCAGATACGCTGTCGCGGCAGGAGTAATGATCAGCCCGATCACCAGAATCACACCCACAATTTGAACGCCGCTGACAACGACCAGCGATGCGCAAGCAGTCAGCAGATAATCCATCAGGAGGACGGGGATTCCGATCGATGCCGCCATGATCGGGTCGAAACTGGTCAGCTGAAACTGCCGGTAAAACAGAATCACAACACCTAGAACGATCGCGGCCACACCTGCCAACAGCCACAGGTCATCGTTCGTAACCGAAAGCACACTGCCAACGAAATAGTGATGAATGTCGACATGGATCAACCGGCCAATCGAATTGATTGAAATTGCCAATACACCGAGGGCAAAAATTCCGGTGTACATGATCCCGATCGCGGTGTCTTCTTTCAAGCGCGAGACTTTGGTGACGAAGCCTACCATGCCCACCGTCACGATCCCCGCCAGCATCGCTCCGACCAGTAGCGCGCCTATTTTCGCGTCGCCTCCGGAAAGAATTTTCATAACCAGATAGCCGCCAATCACTCCGGCAATCATCGAGTGAGCGATCGCATCGGCAAGAAACGACATTCGCCGCAACACGATAAAGCAGCCGATGACGCTACAGACAATCGATACGAGTGTCCCGACGATCAACGGCTTGATTGTGCTGCCGTGATTCTGTTGCAGTTCAGTAAACCACCCGGTGACCGCGTCCATCAACTATCCAACTCAGCTGAAAACCAAACCTGGACTTATACTTGAATTTAACCAAGTCCTTCAACAACTCACTCTTTCAACTTCCCATCTCTAATATCCTCCGCCAGTTCCGCAAACACTTTCATATTCCCTTCGTAAACATCGGCCAGCAGTTTCGGATCGAGCACATCCTCTGGCGGACCGAATCCGAACAGGCGCTGCTTGAGCAGGATCAACAGATCAAAATATTCGGCGGCGGTTCCGAGGTCGTGATGCACGACGACCAGAGTTTTGCCTGCTTGTCGGGTCTCTTCAAGCACATCCAGGATCGCTGATTCGGTGGCTGCATCAACGCCCGCGAACGGTTCATCCAGAAGCAATATGTCAGCGTCCTGCGCAAGAGCGCGTGCCATGAATACGCGTTGCTGCTGGCCACCGGACAGCTGCCCGATCTGCCGCTTTTCGAATTCGCTCATCCGGACTTTTTCGAGAGCTTCATCAGCATAGCGATAGTCTTCGCGAGTCAGATCTTTCCACCAGCGACGATGTCCGTAGCGTCCCATCACGGCGACTTCGCGAACGGTAACCGGAAAGTCCCAGTCGACCGCGCCTCGCTGCGGAACGTAGGCGACTTTCCCTTTCGCCAGCGCGACATCCATGCCGAACAGATCCACGCTACCGACATCCGGTTTGACAAACCCCAGTATCGATTTAATCAGCGTTGATTTTCCGGAACCGTTGGGACCGATGACTCCGACCAGTTTTCCAGACGGCACATCGACCGAAATATCCAGCAACGCAGGGACCGGACCGTAGCTGACGGTCAAATCGCGCACCCGGATGGCAGGTGCGTTTTCAGTGTCGTGGTTCCCGGCAATCATGAAAGCATGTTACCACGGCACGGGGTCTTGTGGAATTCCGTCCTCAAATCCGCACCGCATCGGATTTCCATTATTGCGATTCAGCCGGAGCCTCAAAGCTCACGGTCCCCTGAATCGAAACCGCGTGCTCCTCCAGCCAGAATGTTTGGTCGGCGACGGTTCGTTCTCCCTGCGTCACAAGAATGCGCATCGCTCCGGCAGGTGGAGCAAGCACAATGGACTGCTCCGGTTGTTGGCCGTTCGGATCCTCTTCATCACCGTCGTCCCAACCGTCATCGGAACTCTCGTCGTCCCAGCCGTCATCGGAACTCCCGTCGGTCCAGTCGTCGCCACCGCCAGCCGCACTCGCGCCCTCCAGATTTGCCAACACGTAAATTTGATTGCTCTTCTGCCGAACGTCTTTGATCGTAGAAAAAATTTCTTCGCCTGCCGGAATATGATCTGAGCGATTGATCACCGTGTCACCGTGGATCGTGACCAGAAACGATTCCACATCAAAATCCGGATCGCCCACACAATCAAACGTGCGCAGCACCTGAACCGTGTAAATTTCCGTAGCGTTCTTCCGCGAGAAATCGATCGGTTGAGGCAGAACGCTGTCAGCAAATCTGGTGTATCCCCAGACACCTGCGAACAGACAGACGGAAATGAATAAAGCAAAGACAGGTCGCATGAGATTGCCTGGTTAAATCGAGTGTTAGCGCCGGATGCAAAATGTGCTGTCAAGAACTACACCCTTCCTTTTTGGGAGGGTCGGAGCCTAAGCGACCGGGAGGGCAGTCCGCACAACATTGTCGTGAACACGTTAGGACCAACTCTGATCATATCACGTTCGCTCCAATCATACCCTATTGCGATCGGTCTGCCGAAAGCCGCTCGTCAAGCATCGCCTTCAATTCTGCTACCAATTCGGGATGTTCATCCGCCACGTTTCTGGTTTCCCCTGCTTCGCTCTCAGGATCATAGAGTTCAACAAAACCATCGTCGTGAACAACCAGCCGGTGCGTTGCCGTGCGGATCGTCCTCGCATTGTTTTTGTACGAGAGAGCTGCATGACCTGCCGTCGCCGGATCGTCCAGCATCGGCATCAACGAAACTCCATCGATGAAATCCGGAGTTTCCAGTCCCGTTAGCTCACACAACGTTGGATGCAATTCAGGTCGAAGGTCGTCAACACAAATCAACAGGACATTCGGTCGTTGATCGCGATCCGACTCCGTGTCGGCCTGTAGCGTTACACCTGACACCAGGAAGATCAGAATTGCGATCGGAAGCAAAGCAAGTGAAAACGGGCTGATCGTTTTTGGCTCATTCAAATCCAACGCAATCCTCTTCGGGTTAGCGTTCAGTCTTTTTGCCGCCGTTTGGTCCGATTCACACACTTATTTGGCAACTCAGAGCATGTCATCTGAAAACAACCACGGAGTTGCAGAAGATTGCCTCGGTGAGCTTCGCGCCTCAGCGTTTCGAATTGTGAAATAACGGCACGAAGCTCGCTTTAGTTTTTCTTCAACTCCAGAATCTGTTGCTTCAACGAGTCGGCTGCTGATTGAGCTTCCTGCTGCTGTTGTTGTGCAGCCTGAAGTTCGCTCCGGATCTCCGCCTGCATCGCCGCAAGTTTTTCCTGGACCACTCCGACCGACCCCGCTTTTCCCGCAACCGCGAGTTCAGCTTTTGCCAGTTTCAAACGCAGCTCTTTCAGCGAATTCGCAAAGGAAATCTCGTCGGTCCAGCGAACAACTTCCGCGCGGGATGACTCAACCTGCCCTGTTGCCGCGTTTACCTGCTCCATCAAGGCGGTCATCGAGTCGTTCAATGTGCCAACTTCGGTTTCCATCGCCGAAACTTTTTGATTCAATTCGTCGTGCGACTTCTTCAGCGGCGCCTGTGCGGCCTGTTTTTCCCGCATCGACTTCCGTGTCGCCTGCTGGGTCTCATTGCTCCTGGCAACCATCGGCTGCAATTCCGTTTTACGCGCTTCGATCTGAACCAGCTTGTCACTCATCTGGTTGACCGTTTGTTGAAGCTCCGCATCACCTGGCAACGCCCCCAGCGCTGCGACCGCGTTCGCGTGAGACTCTTTGACCAGCGGAATCGCCTCGTTCTTCTTCTTCAGTTCCGCAGCCCATTCTTCGCGGCTCGCTTTTGTGGATTGCAGCTGTTGCTTTGCCGCCGAAATCTCGTTTGCTAGAGTTTCCAGCTGCACTCCGGTTTCGTCGCGTTGCGTAATAGCCGCCAATAAAGTGTTGCGCTGTTCGTTCAGTTTCGTCTCGAGCTCGATCTGCTGCAGGAGCAAAGGTTGAAGATGTGCGTCGTGTTGTTGGACCTGCTGATTCGCAGCCGCCAATCGCGTTTCGAGCACTGGCGGGTTGGGTGAAAGTTCCCCGGCGGGTGTTCCGTCTGCCGCATTGTAAACCCGAACCATGCCGGCCCAGTCAGCACTGATGATCCGCTGAGTGGCATTGCAGAACCGGACCGCCACTCCGACATCCGACATTGCTTCGAGGTTGTGGATCGCGGTGCCGTCAGGTTTCCAAACCTTGGCTGCATTGTCGCGACCGGTTGTCGCGATGTTACCCTCGCGCGTGAACTCGACCGATGTCGAGCCTCCGCCATGGGTCTCCCAGAATTTCAGTTCCTTTCCGGAATCGGCCTGCCAGAGCGTAGCGAAACCGTCTTCCCCTGCCGAAACGATCGCTTTGGCGTCCGCACGCCAGCTAACTCCACTGATCGAGTCCTTATGTCCGCTCAACGTCTGGTGTTCGGCACCGCCTGCCGCGCGCCAGAGATAAAGGCCTGCGCTACGGTCACCGGTCGCCAGGTATTTTCCGTCGGGAGAAAACTCAATCGCCGTGACCCAATCGGTATGCTTCTTGATTTCGTAAATCAGCGAACCGTCCGCCGTTGAGAGCACTTTGACGACCTTCGATGTCCCGCCGATCGCGATCCGCGAATGGTCGGGGCTGATGTCGATTGCCAGAATCGAATCGAGTTCGTCGCCGAGCGTAGCGATTAACTCACCGGTCGCAACGTCCCAGAGCAATGCCCGTCCACTCGCGCCGGCTCGCCCGACACCTGCGATCAGCAGACTGCCGTTGCGACTGAATCGCATTGAATGGGCGCTGGTTGGAGAATCGGACTCCGGTGGCGTCGGCAGCACTCCGATCAGCTCCAGGTTCTGCGTGTTGTACAAAACGATCTGTCCGGGCGCGGCGATCGCAACCAGCGGCGCCCAGGGTGAAACCGCCATCGCTGTGACCGCTCCGGGCCGTGCAGTGGTCAGACCGGGCTGCAGCGGCAACCGGCCGGGCATTGGAACGATTTCCGGTTTTGTCATCGCCGAATCGCCGATCGCCATATCGACCTTCGGTTTCGCGGGTGCGGCTGTACTGCCTTTGTTTTCCAGCGCGCCGCCATCGATCCAGTTTCGAACCAGCTCGATCTCGTTGTCCGGAATCTGCTGCGACGGAGGCATCTCGGGCGTGTCCTGATACGTGATCAGGTCGAACAAATAGCTGTCCGCCGAATCTCCGGGCGTAATCACAGCACCGCTCCCTCCGCCCGTCATCAATGCGGTGTAGTTTGTCACGTCCAGATCGCCCGACTTCTTGTTCGGGTTGTGGCAGCTTGAGCATTGCGTGCGAAACAGCGGGCCAACGTGATCATCAAATGTTATTTTATCAGCGTCCGTTTCCTGAGCTAATACGAGTTGATCCGGCATCAACGGGCATGCAATCACAAGCACGAACAGTAGCAGCGAGTTTTTTCTGGTTGGAAGCATCCTGAATCTTGTTGTGTTTTGATCGTCAAATAGTTGCAGTTCAAAGTCGCTGATCTCTCCGCGATCAAAGCGTTGTTCTTCTACTCGTCTTGTCTCAAGTTCGGTTCAGTTTGCAAGGAGCGAGCGTTTGGTTCGCAGAGCGAACCACGACATTAGTGATTAAAGAGAAATTCGCGTGAATTCAAGACGGCCCAGAAAACATCCTCCAGCGCCAACTTCTTATTCTCCTGGGCATCGACTTCTCCCATCAGTGCCGTCAATTCCTGCGCGTTCGGTTCCCTGGCAAGACTACGCAGATAGATCCTCGAAATGATCTTCTCGGGCGTCAGTTTCTCCTCGTTCAACCAGCGCTCGATTGTTTTTCCCTGCCGGATTTTCTTGTGTACCGAATCGCCGTTGAGCATATGCAGCGCTTGCGACAGATTCGGCTCGACTTTGACCTCGCAGGAACAAACCGATTCACGTGATGCCCGTCCGAACGTGGTCAGGAAATAGTTGGACGTATTGCCGTCCGCAATCTGCACCGCTCGGGCACCAGGCGGCAATCCCCTGAACTTGTTTTCCGTTTCGGTGATCTGGCTGATTGCATCCAGCAACACTTCGGCGCGAACGCGACGCAGAGTGGCATGCGAAAAATTCGCCAGATCGGACTCGTTTGTTTCGTTCGTCACGGTGCTTAGCTGGTACGTCCGCGAGTTGCAGATGTCGCGAACCATCTTTTTGAAGTCGTAGTTGTATTCGACGAATTTTCTTCCGAGCTCATTCAACAGCGGCGCGTTGGCCGGCGGGTTGCTGACCCGTACGTCATCGACTTCGTGAACGATGCCGCGACCGAGAAAATGAGCCCACACGATATTCGCCAGGTTCTTTGAGAAATACGGATTGTCATCGGCAACCAGCCACTCAGCCATTACTGCGCGGCGGTCCTTCTTTTTTACGTCCGGCGTCGCTCCACCGAGAAACTTTGGAGCCATTACAGCGCCGGTGACCGGATGCTTCGTCTCGCCTTTGCTGCTGTTAAATACGATTTGCTCCCGGGGATCTTCGCCTGGTTTGCGACCGAGCTGCGCAAAAAACGCCGCGAAACCGTAGTAGTCATCCATCGTCCAGCGGTCGAACGGATGATTGTGGCATTGGGTGCATTGAATTCGCATGCCCATGAACACCTGCGCCACATTTTCCGTGATTTTCAGCTGTTCCAATTCGGTCTGGTAATAATTCGTCGCCGGATTCGCAAACACGCCTCCTTCGCTCGAAAGCAGTGACTTGACCATCTCGTTGACCGGAATTTCGTCCGCAATCTGTTGCTGCAACCAGTTGTAGTAAAGCAGTGTTGATTTGTAACTGACCTGGCGAGTGGAGCGGATTTGCAACAGCTCCGACCACTTCATCACCCAGAGTTCGACAAACTCTTTTCGTTCCAGCAACACGTCAATCAGGACCGAGCGTTTGTTTTCAGTCGTGTCAGCGGTAAACGCGGCAACTTCTTCAGCCGACGGCGAAATTCCGCACACGTCCAGCGAGACGCGACGAATGAACTCTGCGTCGGAGCAGATTTCCGAGGGCTGGATTCGCAGCTTCTTCAGTTTTTCGTAAACCAGCGTATCGATGTAGTTGTGTTCAGCGACCGGCTGCCACTCAAAGCTCATCGCGGCGGGCAAAGCGATGAAATCAGCGCCGACCGTGTGCGTGTCGTAACGCGCCATGACAAACGCTTCGCCGCGATTCTTGCTGGTCACGACACCCTCCTGCGATACCAGTGCCGAGTTGTCATTGCTGGTGCTGAAATAGGCCAGGGATGTCACATCGCGATCGGTTCCATCGGAATAGCGCGCGACGACGGACAGCTGCTGCGATTGATCCGGTCCGTCAAAAAGTCCGTCCGCCGGATATAGTTCGATCGATTCGACGACCGGCACTTCACCTTCATCGCCGACAGCACCGCGCTCGAGCCACTCCAGCAGTGTCGCGTAGTATTCAGATTCGGTATTGAATAGCTGTTCACCGGTATGCGGCACTACGCCGGTCGCTTTGTTTATCAACAGGCAGTCATCGGGTACCGCAAGATTCACCCGGCGTCCGGGGAGTTCGCGGGTTAACCGGTGGTAATCGCCGTCAGGATCGAAACCGTATAGCGACAACCGGAACCCGTCCTTGCCGCGCGCGGCACCGTGGCAGCTGCCGGAGTTGCAGCCCGATTTTGAGAACACGGGCATCACATCGTTCTTGAAACTGAGAGGCGGTTTGACGACCGCGCCGGTGATCGTGACCGGAATCGAAACGGTGTGCTGTTCGTGGGTTAATTCAATTGTGGTTTCGCCATCCGCAACGGGGAGTACCCGGTCGCCGCTCTGCCGCGCAAGCTCCGGGTTGGCGATTTTCCAGGCGAGCCGGCCTGTGATGTCGCGGGTCGTCCCGTTCGGTGCGACAATTTGAGCGACAATGGACTGGCTGTCACGGGCGCTGGAAAGATTGATGACGGCGGGAAAAACCCGCAGGGTGGAATCGGCTACTGCGTGAGCAACGAAGTTCGGCGGATCTTCAGAGTCTGCATCAGCATCGGATTCGGCATCAGCCATGACCGGAGTGATCGCGTTCGGGCTGCTTGAATTTGACGGTTCATCAATGGCAAGGATCGCAGGCGCGATCAAGAGCGTCACGCACGCAGCGACCAGCATCGGGATCGGCAGGTTTTCGATATGTTTTAGCATGGTTATTATCCGTCGTTTGCCTTGGATTCCGCATCTTGCATCGAAGCCTCATCAGTTGAAGCTTCTTCCGTTGACGCGTCCTGCGGTTTTTCGTCGACTGGCGTTTCTTCAACTGGTTTTTCTTCAACAGGCGGATTGATCACCTGCAATTCTGTAAACCCGGTTCGCGACACGATCGGTTGTCCGTCCCCGGTGATAATGACGCGGCAGAAGATACTCTTGTGAACCCGGACCGGAGTCTCCCCGGTGGTCATCACGTTGAATTTCAGTTCAGTCGTGTCCTTCGTAAATTTCTGCGTTTCGATCGTCGCACCTGCCGGTAGCCCGACGACTTCCAGGGTTGCTTCGCCGTCGAACGGGATCAATTGTTCAAGCGTGCAAACGACTTCGGCTGATTCCTTGTGAACACAGACGGGGCGCTTAATCGTAGCGCGAACGAACGGCTCGGAGACTTCCAGTTCGACCATCGAGGACGAAACCCAGACCGGCCCCTTGCCGGCGTCGAAGCGGCCTGTCACATAAACAGGCCACTTGCCGGTCTGTGCATTTCCGTTCGCGTTGAGCGGATAGTCAATCTCAGTTTTGTCCGCCGGTATTTCGATCTGTGCCTGCGTTCCAATACCGGGTGAACGGAATGGAAACTGGACTCTGACTTTTCCTTCAAAACCCTCGTCCCGGTGCACGATGACTTTTAGCTTCGCTGATCCGTCTTTGACTACGGGAACGGACGGTTGAATCAGCTCAAGCTGAAACGGAACCTTTTCAGTGACTGCCATGGCGAGCCGGTCTATCTCACAGCCGTAGTAGCGCGAGTTGTTCGGGTTGCCACGCACGAAATCCGCAAGGTTAAAGAACGACCCGTGAATCGAATCGTCGGACTTCGCGGCCCGTAATTCGATCAACCCGCCGCCGACCTCCGCGCTTTCGTCCGCTTCAAAGACAACCGGCATCGAGGTCATGCCCGGCGGCATTGGACGGGCTGTGACTTTAATGCCTGCGGGAAGTCCTTCGGTCAGCAGTTTCAATTCGCCGCCGAAATCGTTTCGTGTCGCGTTGATCAGAGTCGCATACCGGTTGCCCTGCGGGACGGCGATCGTCTGCCGGCTCTGGCTGTACCGGTCAACGCGCGGAATTTCGATTCTCAGCGATGGTTCGACCGGAGCCAACTCGACTCGATAGACAAAATCGCTTTGACCTCGCTTGAGATGATCGAAAACCCGAACGTAATACCGGCCGTCTGCCGGAGCCGTAAATCGAATGTAGGCGTCCGGGCGTTTTGCGTCATCGTTGCCAGCCAGGTATTTTTTTTCCGCGCTGAGAATGTGAATGACTGCGTCCAGACCTGAACCGATGCGTCGTGCATAGCACTCGACGTCGATGACCCGGTCCTTGGTCGCTGTGAAGCTGAAAATGTCGTAGTCGCCTTCATACGAGACGATTCCGTTAAACGCGACCGGAAGTTCGTGCGGTCCGGTGACTGAATGGTCGTTGGTTTTGGCGGCGGTCGAAGAATCAGCTGTTCGGGAACTGGCGGGCGGCACGGTCGCGCTGACCTGCGTTGCGTCGTCAGGTCGTTGAGCGTCCGGATTTTTTCCGGCCGGTCGCTCTTCTGCCGGCTTCTCTTCCGCTGGTTTTGGGGGCTCCGCTACAGGTGCTTCAGCCGCCGTTTTTTCTTCAGCCGCTTTGGCTTCCGCCTTCAGCAAATGCTCGACGACATTGTTCGGTTCAAACTCCATTACGTTTGTAAGTCCGGACAACCGGAAATGCAGCGGCGAAGGCGTCACACCACGATCGTCCTCGTAAAATATGCCGTCACGAAAACCGTACTGGTCGGGAACCTGCAACTCGTGATCGATGTCGCCTGCCGGATCGCCCAGCACTTTGACATTCGCGATGCTCCCCGGTGCGCCACCTGCCGGGTACAACATTGACGGACGTGGAAACTGGCCGACGTGCAATCGGTAACGGTTTTGCGGATCACCCCGGTACGATGCTTCGCGCACCAGAATCGTATAGCGTCCGTCGGCCGGAATTGTCACGCTCAGGAAACTATCCTGTTTCAAGAGCGGTGTGTCATCGGAAACCGCCAGCTCGAACCGGTCCTGATCAAGAATTGCCACGAATGTATCGAGTACCGAACCGAGCCGGACCGCTTCGATCTCTACGCTCAGCCTCTGACCTTTTTTGGCGTCGATTGAAAAGCAGTCAACGTCTTCGTTCGTGATCACGCCGGCTACGGTCACATTCTGCTCGATCACCTGCGCGGTTTCCAGGGAGTTGTTTTCCTCGACTTCGTCAACCCCCGGCAATGCTCCAACATAGAACGAGCGGAAATCTGAAATGCCGCTACGCGTCCGGAGTTGAGCGACGTGTTCGCCCAGCCGGCAATCAGCCGCAACGTTGATTTTGACTTTTACGTTTTTGTTATCGACAACTTCAACGCCGGTTACCGTGACGCCCGAGTCGTAGAGAAAAACTTCCTCGGCGTCCTGCAACCGCTCGCCCGAAAACGTCAGTTCGTATTCGCTGCCGCGTTGAACACCGCGCGGCAGAATTAATTTGAGCAACGGGGAAGCGGGCGGCGACGCCGTTGAGCATGCAGTCGGAGTCATAACTGGCGTGAACGCTGACAATCCGGAAGGCGAGATGGCAAATGTCATCGCAAACAAAATCGCCGCGATCGCACAATAACGCAGCCTGATCGTTGCGCGGCAGTCGAAAGCCGCCGAACGGTTCGGGAGAGTCCCCGTTCGGCTGGGAAAAGCCGCAGGTCGAGCGCAGCGAAAACCAGCGGACTCAGAAGTGAAACTCCACGCATGCCGCGAAGCGCCGGCAGCAAGGTTCGATGGTCGGTGACCCTCAAGCGATTGGATTGGAATGGGCGCTGGCATCGTGTTCTCTGTAGATAGAAACTGGGTGGGGGCTTTACAGGGCGTGAATCCGACCCTGCTCTTATTACTCAGATAGGAAATGCGCTAGGCGAGAATGTCCGTGATTACGTTTCCGCCATCCACAATTTCGATCGGTCGGTTGCCGGGAGCCATCAACTCCTTGTCGGCAGCGATTCCCATACATTGGTACAAAGTGGTGGCCCAGTCCTGGACGGTGACCGGGTTTCGGTCAGGTTCGCTTGCGGTCGAGTCCGACGTACCGTACGCCAGTCCGCGCTGGACGCCGCCGCCAGCCATCAGCAGGCTGTAGACTTTCGGCCAGTGATCACGACCCGCGTTCCGGTTGATCTTCGGCGTCCGCCCGAATTCGCTGCAGAGACAAACCAGTGTTGAATCGAGCAGGCCTCGTTCGTCGAGATCGGTAATCAAACGCGCGAGCGCCTGATCCAGAGGCGGTACCTGATTGTTGAACCCGCTTTCAATCTGATCGTGGTGGTCCCAGCCACCGTACGTCATCGTTACAAAACGAACTCCCGCTTCCACAAGTCTTCGCGAAAGTAGCATTCGGGCACCGGCCGCATTCCGCCCGTACGAATCACGCATCGCGTCATCTTCTTTTTCCAGATCAAACGCCTCGCGCGCTTCCGGTGAACTGATCAAACTGTAGGCGCGGTTGTAGAACGAGTCGACCGCATCCATGGCATCTGACTTTTCTCTCTGGCGGAAGTGATCGTTGACCACGTCCAGCATTCTCCGCCGCCGTTCGAACTGTTGAGCCTCGACGCCACCGGGCAAAGCAAGATCGCGAACGCGGAAACCGTCGCGCTCGGGGTTGTCCCCGATGCTGAATCCGGCAAACGAAGAACTCAAGTAGCCTGTGCCCGCGTACGGATTCGGCTGGTTTGGAACCAGCACGTACGGAGGCAGGTTGTTTCGCGGTCCGAACTCGTGTGCCACCACGCTGCCGATACTCGGATACTGCAGCGCTGGACTCGGACGGTAACCGGTGAACATGTTGTGAACGCCGCGCTGGTGAGCCGCTTCGCCATGTGTCATGCTGCGAATGACGGTGACTTTGTCAGCGATCCGGGCGGTCCGGCTGAACAGGCTTCCCATCCGCAAATCGGGAACCTTGGTGGCAATGCTGCTGAACGGGCCCCGATATTCGATCGGCGCGTTCGGTTTCGGATCGAAGGATTCCTGCTGAGCCATTCCGCCTGGAAGGAAAATGAAGATCACCGATTGGGCAGTCCCTTCTTTCGTTTCGTAGTCCTTTTGATCACCAGGTGCCGAACGGAGCCTGAAAAAATCGGTCAAGGTCAGCCCGCCAATCGCGCCAATCGTCAGTAGATTGCGTCGGCTCAAAAAATGATCGGGGCACCTGTCCATAGATTTGTCTGCGGGGTTTGGGAAGTGGCTGAACGGAACCGGTTTTTGGACCGCCCGTCTGCAAGTACTCGATTTCAATACTTCATTAACAGGCTCTTCAAAGAACCCGCTAATATAACCAAATTGGCCGTGCCCTTCTCAGAAGACACATGAAAAGCCGTGTATGCGACGCAATAATCGTCGAAAACGCGGCGATTACACGAGTCGTGGCGCTGCAAGATCGGCTTGAGGCGAATTGGTGAATTCAGTTTTCGGGTTTTCCTGAACTCCAGATTCTCGAAAATAACGCAGGAATCGCACAAAGCGCAAAGCAAGTTGACTCTTTTACATTGCGACCTCGTGCGTTTTGGCGAGGTCTTTTTCAGAGAAATAGTCTCATCGAGATGCCGGATATTCTCAAGATAGAGCTGCCCGAATGAGGGTGGAATACAGCGAACGGCAGAAGATCGTTCGGAGAAATGATCTGAATGCTGGCGAATGACGGACGTCAATGAATGCGCCTAAAAGAGTGAACATGCGTGATTGCGGGGGGGAATGAAAAGACCCGCGTGTTTTTCGCGAAATTTCCGGCCAAACAGGTGCGAAGATCTTTTTTGATGTTACTCTAGGGTTTCTCATTCCGGCCTATCCGGCATCTGCTTTTTCTTCGTGACCCACAACTTCCGGATAGGCTTTTTCATGCGCGGTGATTGAGTTCCACATTGTCCGGGTCTGTATCAAAGGTTGACCGCAACCTTCAGTTGTCTCAAGAAGTCCAAACGGCGTGATTGAAACCATGTGCGGAGGAAATCCGCCGTGCAGCTTTTTCGGATCAAGCCGGCCGAGAAGTGTTTTTTTCGGTTTGATATCGCGATGAATCAACTGCACGTCGTGAGCGGCAGACAATCCGACCGCGACCTGCCGCGCCAGTTCGGCTGCGGTCGCAGGATCGAGGCCCTTTTTCGATTCGATCTGTTCCTCCAGCGACGGGCCTTCGATTAACTCCATCACGAGAAACTGAAAGTCGTCATCGGTGCAGACCTCATGAATTCCAACGACGTGATCGTTTCCCCCTGCGAAGAATGGACTGGCCGCTGATGTTCGTCAGAGTGTTCGTCCGGGTGAATCTTGATCGACGCTTTTTCCAGATCGCCCGACCGATCAAAGCGGCGCAAGTTTTTCAACGCCTCATCCAGCGCCAACAGATCGATTCCGGGCGTCGGATCCACATGGTCTTTGAAACCGGAGACGGGACATCGCAGAAACAGCTGCTCGGGGTTCCGCTTTTTTGCGTTGTGTTTTCTGGCGTAGCCATGTGAGGGAACCAGCGAGTACCTCGTTTCGGAATTCAGACGCTCAAGCCAGTTGCCGGGCGTGGTATTTGCCCACACTTCCAATGCCCCTTCATCATCGCAACGACGAAATCGAATTTCGGTTAATTCGAACCGTTGTTCTCTGTTGTCGGATCGCCCGTGGTTGTGTCATGACCGGATTCGCCAAGAGTTTCGCTGAAATCGTTGTCTTCTCTTACCAGGTCCATTTGTTCCAGTCGTTCGCGTGCGGCTTCGTACACGTAGCGCATGTCGCCGTCCGCCGGAACAGAAACGATAATCTCTTGAAGAATCGTTCGAGCCTCGTCGATACTTCCTTCTTGTTCCAGAACAACCGCATCACAAAACGCGCGGGCCTTCTCCGTTTTCGGGAACGCGAGAAACGTTCCTTTCTCCGCCAGTTCGACCAACGTGATCTTTCGCAATTCGTAGTACATCGACTCTGCTTCGGCGCTCAGTTCGTCGTCGGGTCCGCGATCCATGATTTGTTTCAGTTCGGAACGAGCATCCGACAGCTCGCCCGAGTCGACAAACTGCTTAGCCCTTTCCATCAGCTTTTCACTCGACACCGGCATTACAGCCCAGACAATCAGTGCCGCAATTCCGACCAGCGCCGCAAGCATGAACGGCACCCGCTGGTAGAAAGGCACGTCGGGCGTGTCGTCCCGCCGTTTTTCTTTCTTGCCGAGCAAACGGTTGGCTTCCGCGCGATCGGTCCCGACCGTCAGCGGGTTAAAGCCGCTTGTCACCTGCGACACAACTGCTTTTCGATCGTGATCCATCTTCTTGATCTCGTTGAATGCAAACACGATCGCCTGAGCGGTGTGCGGTCTTTGTCGCGGTTTCGGCTGGAGCATCTGCGTTACGATCTTGTCCAGCCAGATCGGGCAGTTCATGACGTGAGTTGCGACTGAAGGAACAGGTTGATCGATCTTCCGACGGGTCATCCGTCCGATTGTGTCCGGCGCGTACGGAAGTTTTCCGGTCAGCATCTCAAACAGGATGACACCGAGCGAATAAAAATCCGATTTTCCCGTGGCACCTTCTGTGAAATGTTCCGGAGCCATGTAGGCGGCAGTTTCCAGCTGGTGTTTTCGCGGTTGATCCCAGCGTCGACGGCGCGACCGGTTCAAACGCAGATCGGAAACCTTCACCTGATGATCGGTTGTGATGATGATCTTGTCGGGAGTCAGTTTCGAGTGAATGATCTCCTGTTCGTGAATGTACTGCAGCAGGCTGGCGATCTGCATGCCGTATTCAACGGCCAGGTCAGGAGCGAGTTTTCCGCGCCGCGCGAGAATCGCCGCCAGAGATTCGCCTTCAACTAACTCACTGGCAAAAAAGATCCTGTCGCCATCGGCGCCGGCTCCGTAGACACGAATCAAATTCGGATGATTCAGCTGCTTCAGCACTTCGGTTTCGCGCTGGATTTTGCTGAGTGCGACGACGTAGTCGATTTCCGGCGGCGTCTTGATGAATTTAAGTGCAACGTCGCGGTTCTGTTCGGTCTGCCGCGCATGATAGACCTTCTGCCGACGGTTGGTACCGAGGCGTTTGACGATTAGAAACGGTCCGACGCGTGTGTTTTCCACGATCAGTGAAGCGAAAAGGTTGCGGAAGATAAGACAAGTTGCGTTTTGAATAAAACGCTCTCTCTCTATCTTAGACACTTTCAATGGGCAGGCCAAACATCGCGAACAATTTCTTGAGCCGCGCGATGTTGGCAATGTCGGTTCCGCTAGTCCAGTCTTGTTCCCGAATAGATGGCGGTCTAGTGCCTGCCACGTTCGATCTCAAGCTTATTTGTCGTCTACGAAGTCTGAGGGCACGACATAGATTCGTGTAGTTGATCCTTCCTGATCTTCCTTAATAGGTGGGCTCAGAACGACCCTGCTGTCCGATAGACGGTCATTCTGTAATTGGATTGCAAATACAGAAAGGTTGTCCGTGGGGCCAATGCCGGGAATACGTTCAGAAAACGGGCGCAACCAGCAGCTTGCGAGTTGCTCAGTTCCGTCATTCAAGAACAGTTCCGCGTTCCATCCTGGAGTATTTACGACAACATAAACATTCGAATAGCCGTCTCGAATGTCAGATACAGAAACGCTGGCAATTTCACTTTCAGCTTCAAGACGTTGATGCAAGGGTCGCCAGCTTGCGACCTGAATCGAAACAACCCGTTCCTGCTGGTCAAACTGGACTACAGGTTGTGTTCCCGAGTACACGCATCCACAATTCAACTTGACCTCTAAGTTGCCGGAGTCCAGGGACGTAACTGAAGGTGTGAAGCTTGTTGATGCCCGAATCGAAGGCCCGACAGCAGGTCCGCCAATTCGCAGGAGTTCATCTTCGGAAACCTGAATGAGCTCATCGTGCGACAGCGTCTGAGCGACAAGGTCCGAGTCAGCAACAAACGCGAACAATGCAAACAATATACAGATCTTCATTTTTGAACTTTCTGAAACCGCTTTTCAACTGATTAATCGGCTGAACGGTCGCGGTCGAATTCCGTCGCGAAATCGAATTCCTTTGCGGATTCAGTTTCGTCTATCACGTATTCCCTTGACCATTGATGTTCGACCGCATCATCCAAATCGTAGTCTTGCGACCCGCTTAGTGTCAGCCCCAATCCTCCAAAGTTGAGGTCTCTGAAATATTCAGTTGCTTCACGATCCAATGTCCGTGCTTGCGAGCTAGCTATTGATTGAGTCTGAATCGAGTTTCTGGGAAAACCTTTTGGTGACGGCGAATCACCTTCGGGTAAAGCTGGTTCAGCAGCAATCAATCGTGTTCCTGGAACCATAAATTCTGACATCACGCCGTCAGCAATCAGGTTTCGATGTTCCAAACCCAGAACGTGCCCGAATTCATGCATCACTACCGATAGCAAGTCAACCCTACCCGCCGCTGGCGAATTTTCTCTTGACTGCAAAACAAGCCAGCCAGCTATTTCATGAAATTCGCTATTGTCGGATGGCGTGGCATCGACAAACCATCCGATTCCTGAGGCCGTTGGATCTATCCAAATGTCCGTGCTTGAAGACAGTGCAAGAACGCCTTGATCCAATGTCTGAATGGAGATGTCTATTGAATCAAGCATCGAAACATCCAGGCCGAAAGCGCTCCAGCGGTTCCTGGCCTCTTCAACGATTGGAGCAAGCTGTTCGAACTCTAAGCCAACGGGCCGCTCTGTGCGTGCGTCAAACGAAAAAACACGCAGCGGGTCTAGCTGTTGAAGCAGGTTGTTTCCGATTCCCGAAACACCATTTCTTGCCTGTCGCAACAAGAATTCCATATTAAAATCGGCAAAAGCCTCAGTGACGAAATTGCCGTCTTCATATCCGGTGAAATGCACGTGGTCGGCAACTGGAACGCCTGCATTCGTTAGATCCTCTGACAAGCGATAGTCGCCATTGATGTCAATTGATTGTGTTGGAATTCTATTCAACGCAAGCAATTGCACATCGACTTCCGAATCATTTGTGTTCAATAGTACGTGCGTCAACTCGTGTGCAACAACTGAGTTTCCAAACAATTGTCCGACGAAAACTATGTTTGCGTTGTCTTGCGAGTGTGCGGCACCAACTGGTTCTCCGTTGGCGACCGCCAGATCGGTTGCAATCTTAAGTCGGGAATGCGTGAACGCTTCGGCCGCCGCGCCATCGTTAAACTCGGTTACGAAATAGATCGTTACAGTGCTTCCGCCAGCGGGTGGGGAGGCTTCCACCACTTCAATTTCGCCGTCCCCCATCGCCGGCAGTTGCTGTGAACTGAAAAACGCCTTAATTCCCGGAGCCTCCAGCAGGGCATCTGGCGGAATGATAAAGTGCGCAATTGGCACTGCGTCGGGATCGCCGATGTGTATGAACGCCTGCGCCAAACGCCTGTTGACTGCAGCTAGTTCCTCTCTCACGACGGCTTCTGTAAATCCGCCAAGCTCTTCTCCTTCGTCGTATGAACCATTGCCATCATTGTCTTCGTATGCAATTCGAACATCGAGATTAAGAAAGCGTGCAGCCAAGGGGCCGTCTTCACTTGCGGCGCGCCCGACACTCATTTCCGCAGATTGTTCCGGCTCACCTGTGGGGTTATACGACACTTTTACTCGATCACCGAGTTGAACAAGGATCGTTTGGTCGTCAGGGTCCATCGCTGCGCCGTGCCCGGATGCGGCGTCATCAAAATCAGCACTGACAAGGCGTAGTACATCACTTCGATAGCTGTCTCCGTCCTTGTGAGTGAGTGTCAGTGAAATCGGATCTCCTATGTCTTCGCCTTTGCGAACTATTTGCACATCCACATCAATTGAAGGTGCGGCAACATTGGGTACGGTGATTTCAATTCGAAAGTTGTCATGATCATTCGTAGTCGTGTTAAAGTCAGTGTTGGCGTGAATCGGCAACTCATCGTCTGGCACAAAATTGCTGATTCGCAATGCGTCGGATTCCCTGTCCAACTCTGTGTTCTCAAGGCCGTTTCCATTGTCAATCGCTTGGAGAAACTTTATGCTTGTTTCTGTTCCGATGGCATGCACTTTGTCCGAGAGACTGCCCGACCAATTCTGGCCCGAAATATCTAGATTAACTTCAATAGGATCAAAGTTGACCGTGCGGTTGGTGGGATTGACCGATTCCAAATACAACGTCACTTCACCGCCGGGTACAAGGCCGATATCGCCTGGCTGAATCGCAGATCCAGATGCAATATAATCTGCAGCAGTTCGAACGTCAGAAGCATCCTTGGTCCAGATGCGAAATAGGCCGTTAGAGGGATTTCCCGAGATGTCGGCGTCGTTGTAAGTGAATGTCAGTGTAATCGAACTGGCATTCGCCTGTGCAACATTTGAACTCAAGCGTACCGCTACGGGCACAAAGCTGACATCGGCTATTCCGTCAAAGTCATAGTTGTCCGCAAATCCATCCATGTCAGAATCACCAGTATAGATCGCAATCGTCTTACCGGAATTCTGGTCCGCTTCCGCAATGTCCTCGGGAAGATTGTCCATTGGTACGGCAAACCCGCTGTCGTCGAGTGAGTCGATGTCCAGATCAATAGCCGGGAAATGGATTAGGGCGTATTTACCATCGACCGGATCAACGTCGTCACCGAAGAACCGTTTTTGAAGCAACGCGTTCGAACCTGAGCCTTGCTCAACAAAGAACTCTGCGTCGCTGCGCGGAGTATCACCCGATGTCCAGGCCGGACTTGGATCACGATCCACCCATAAACGGTAATCGTAATCTTCATTGCCCGTTCCGTAGGTGGAACCTGTGTGCTCCGCAGTTGCAAAGTACGTTTCGCCTGTCCTGAAATTGCGTCTGTCGCGGTTGACTACGCCAGCCTGATCAGCCTCGTGGACATAGGGCCCAGCGCTACTTCCGACTACTCCGATCGAGAGATTCCACGTCTCAGAATTACTTGCACTATGGTCTCCAACAAAAACATAGCCCTTGGCAAGCATGTCGGCAGGCAAACCCTGAACTTCAGGTGGTTCGACATATTCGCCGGTCGTAAACCCAGCCAGCAATTTTCGTGGCTCCAGAGTCGCGAAGTCCAATCGCCCGCTGTCGCGACGTTTTCGAGATCGTTGCCTGCATTGAGTTGTCGAAGAATGCTGCGGGTTATGTTTGCGTGCAATATTTAGCGGCGAGATATTCATTTGTGATCCATCGTTCCAGAACCTCCGCCATTGAGATGGCGATTCAATCCAATAACTGACATGTTGAAATGTGAATTCAAGCAGCGAATGGTATCAGTTCTTTTGAGGTACGCAATGCTTGACCGCCTTGAATTCAAGGCGAATGTTGCAAGCACTAGACAACACTGCACTTAACGCCGGGGAAGCAAATTCGAATGGCCAAGGTGCTGCGATCATGGACGGTCAAGAGATCAACTTTGCACAATTGAAGCCCAACCTGATACACGCAGCAGTTTGGAAAGCTGAGCGACATTGCTGGTGGCAATGTCGCCCGGTTCTCCGCACGACCGCGTTTCAATAACAAATCGCCGTACGTAAAAAACCTTGCACATTCGGGTCACAAACAATATCAACTGCCAGCAAACTGTTTGCAATATTCGTAGACAGCCATCGTCGTAGCCGTCACCACGTTGTAGCTGAACGGAAGACCCCAAACCGGAATCTCAATACACTCGTCCACCAGAGCGAGCTGTTCGTCGGGAATGCCGTGACGTTCATGGCCGATGAGCAGCGCTGTTCGGCGCTGGTACGCATAATCGAACAGCGGTTTGGACTTGTCGGTTTGCTCAAGTCCGACGATACGATAACCGTCGTCGCGAAGCCGCTTTAACACCGGTGGCAAAGCGCCGCGTCGCTCGATCGTCATCTCCTGAGCGCCGTCGCGAGCGATCTTTAAGTCAATCTTCATCGTCCCGCTCACCACAATCCGTTCCGCCGCAACGCAGCTTGCCAGTCGGACAATTCGAGACAGGTTGACCGAACTCTTGAACGATGGGCAGACGAGTACCAGCTCGCGCGGACGCGCAAGTTCAGTCGGCGGTTTATGGCGGAGGTGTTCGTCAGTCACAGGTGTTAATTCTCTCAGAGCGTTGAAGTAGCCCATTGGGATATCACCAAAAGGAAACCCGCTGCGTTAGCAAGGGACGCGTGGTCAAAGACTACGCCCTCGCTAACGCGTCGGGTTTCCTCAAACCGTGGCTATGGCCAAACAGCCAATATTCAATTCGAAACCAAAGCCACTGTCGAGCATTACGCCAACAGCGCACCAACATCGGCGGACTCTTTGACCAGCATCGCCGCAAACTCACCGGCTGGCATCGCATCGAGCGCTGCGTGATCGGCAAACGCGTTGACGATCGAGCCGGACCGAGCTTCATCGAATATTCGTCCCGTCGCATCGCGGAATTTTGCTTCCAACAGAGGCATCCCTTCGTCTCGGCGGTTGCGATGTCCGACTGGGTATTGAACCTCGATCCGATCCGTGCTGGTGCCGTCTTTGAAAAAGACCTGAATGCTGTTGCCGATTGCCCGCTTGTCCAGATCGTAATAATTTTCAGTGAATGATGCGTTTTCACTGATGACCATTTTTTCTCTCAGCGCGTCAATCTGCGGATCCTTCGCGAAGGAATCGACGTATGACTCAGCTGTCAAATTGCCGAAAATTAAACCGACTGCCGCCATGTATTGCAGGCAGTGATCACGATCGGCGAAATTGTTGAGCGGCCCTTTCTTATCGATGATCCGCACACCCGGCTCCTGCGTCTCCATTTCAACACGTTCGATCTCGTCAATCCGGTCTTTGACCGAATCATGCAGCTGCAGCGCACACTCAACAGCGGTCTGAGCATGAAATTCAGCAGGAAATGAGATCTTGAACAGAACGTTTTCCATCACGTATGTCCCCAGTGGTTGTCGAAGCGTGACGGTTTTTCCATTGAACAGGACGTCCGAGAAACCCCAGCCGTTTGCCGAAAGCGCAGTCGCGTAACCCTGCTCGCCCGTTTTCGCAATCAGCGCCAGCCGAACGGCGCGACTGGTCGCATCGCCAGCGGCCCAGCTCTTTCTCGATCCGGTGTTCGGCGAATGGCGGTACGTCCGCAACGCCCCGCCGTCAATCCAGGCGTTGGATATCGCGTTGACCGTTTGCTCATAACTGCACCCAAGCATTTTCGAGGCAACCGCTGTGCTGGCGATCCGCACCAGCAGAACATGGTCGAGCCCGACGCGGTTGAACGAATTATCCAGAGCAAGAATCCCCTGGATCTCATGAGCCTTGATCATGGCAGTCAGAATGTCGCGGACGGTAACCGAGTCACCTTTGACTCGGTTCTGATAATCCGCGACCGCCAGAATCGCACCGAGGTTGTCCGAAGGATGGCCCCACTCTGCTGCCAGCCACGTGTCGTTAAAGTCCAGCCAGCGAACGAGCGCGCCGATATCGAATGCGGCCTTGATCGGATCGAGTTCGAGGTTTGTTCCCGGCACACGGCAACCGCCCTGCATTTCGGCTCCCGGAACGACCGGACCGAGCATCTTGCGGCATTGCGGATGTTCCAGCGCAAGAAAAGCGCAGCCCAGCGAATCCATCAGGCAATATCTCGCAGTGTCATAGGCAACGTCGCTGGCAACGTCGGTGTGGTGAACGTAATCGGCGATGTCGGTGAGCAGTGAGTCCATTTTTTTTCTCAGAGTGTTTTGTTGCCGGAACGTGAACTTGCCGAATTCGCTTTGCGGCACGTTCGTGGACGGTGTGACAATTAATATTGTGAATATGTGAAGAATCGAAACTGAAGCGTGCCGTTTAGAGTTGCACGTTTTGGAAACCGGCCGCGTAAGCAAGGACAGCGCGGTCTTCGACCACGCCCTCGCAAACGCATCGGGTTTCCTTTTCTAGCGTTGACTACGCAGCCTGAATTACCATCGCAACCGCATTTCCTCCGCCCAGGCAGAGACTGGCCACGCCGGTTTTTCCGCCGGTTCGACGCAACGCGTGAATCAGCGTCACAAGGACGCGTGCTCCGCTGGCGCCGATCGGATGACCGAGCGAAATGCCGCCTCCGTAAATATTGACTTTCGATTCGTCAATCTTCAGCTCTTTCAAGCATGCACACATTTGGCTGGCGAACGCCTCGTTGATTTCAAACAGGTCAACATCGTCTGCCGCGATTCCCGCTTTCTCCAGCGCATCTTGCACGGCAGTGACCGGGGCAATGAACAAGTCTTCTGGTTCAGTTCCCGAAGTGAAACTCGCGAGTATTTTGAAACGCCATTCTGCTCCCGCCGACGCTTCTTCGCTGGCAACCAGGAGTGCAGCGGCTCCGTCGGAAAGCGTTGATGCGTTGCCGGCCGTGACAGTTCCCTCGCGATCGAAAACCGTTCGCAGTTTTGCCAGACCTTCAGCGGTCGTATCGGGCCGCGGGCCTTCATCCGTTTCAACAATGGTGTCACCCTTGCGACCGGGCACAGTGACTGGAACAATCTCGTCGACAAAGACTCCGTCAGTCATCGCCTTCGCCGCCTTTTGCTGGCTGGACGCGGCAAACTGATCCTGATCTTCACGAGTGACATTGAATTTTTTGGCGATGTGTTCGGCATGCATGCCCATGTGACACGACTCGAACGAACAGGTCAGCCCGTCGAGTACCATTGCATCGCTGATGGTTGAATCGCCGAGTTTGACTCCGCCGCGAAGTTTCGGAACCAGATGCGGCGCGGCCGACATGTTTTCCATTCCTCCGGCGACGATCAGCGAAGCGTCTCCACAGCGAATCGCCTGGTCAGCCAGCATCACGGATTTTAGACCGGACCCGCAAACTTTGTTGACGGTGACTGCCGCAATCGTCGAGGGCAGCCCGCCCTTAAGCGCCGCCTGCCGCGCGGGAGCCTGACCGACACCGGCCTGAATGACGTTGCCCATGATGACTTCGTCAATCTTGTCGGGTTGGACTCCGGCCCTGGCGATCGATTCGCGAACGACGACGCCGCCAAGATCGGTCGCCGAAAATCCGCTGTAAGCGCCGAGAAACGAACCGATTGGAGTGCGAACCCCGGAAACAATATATGAATGTGCCATTGATTAGCCTTTGAACGTGAATGCCTTGCCCTGTTTTTCGGGCTCATCTGGAACGCAACATGATATTCAATTCGGGCTCGATTGTCAGGTCGGCAGGGATCACTTGCTCACATCTTCGAACGGTGGTTCGTCAGCTGCGGTCTCTCAAAAGTGTGGTGGCAGCAATCGCAGCGGTCTCGATGCGGAGAATCGAATTCCCGATTTGAAACGGCTCAAATCCCCCGTCCAGCAGCTCAAGAATCTCAGCCGGGTCGAAACCGCCTTCAGGTCCGATCGCGACAACGACGCGAAACCCGGCGGGAAACTTTTCGCGAATCGACGCCAGGGACACTCCGCAATCCGGATCGGCGAGAAGAAACAACGAGTCTGTTTCGCAATCAACCGTTGTTTGATTCAGCTTCGTCGAGTCTGTCCGCATCGCGATCAGCCCGGAAACCGAGAGTGCCGGTTTGACTTTCATCAGCCGGTTGCGCCCACATTGTTTACAGGCCTCGATGATTTGCTTTTCGATCCGGATTACAACGTTTTCTTTGACGACGGCGACGCTGCGTGCGGTGGTGAGCGGAATCAGGTTTGCGGCTCCCAGTTCGACCAGTTTCTCAATCATGAATTTCTGCCGGTCACCTTTGGGAAACGAGACAGCGATCGTGACTTCGGGGCCCGGGTCGGGAGTACGTTCCTCCTCTCGTTCGATTGACAGCATCAGCGATTTCTTTGTCGCGCTGATGACCGAGGCGAGGAATTCGCGGCCTGTCGAATCGAACAACCGGATCTGATCGTGCCGTTTGAGCCGCATGACGTTGACGGCATGATGAGCCTGTTGGCCAGTCAATTCGAATTGCGGACCTTTGACGGGCGTCGGAGAAAAAAAACGGACTGCCATGAAACTCCAGAAATGAAATGCCGGTATCAAAGACAGGAAAGGTTCGCGGAGCCAGCGCCAATTCGATCTGGTGAAATCGGCGACGGGCGATAGAATAACGGGTCTACGATAACAATGAATTTGCCTTTACGCAAAACCCGAACGTAGCAATAACAACTTGCAAACCTGATAGTGAAAACAATATGACGGAAGTGATCTACCCGCAGGAGTCCGGAGAACCGGTTGTCGTCAACTTGCGCGACCCGTATCGAGCGGCGTTGTTCGCGTGGTTGTGGCCCGGAATGGGACACTTTTACCAGCGGCGGTTTGCCAAGGGTTTTCTGTTCATGATCTGTATACTCAGCGTCTATTTTTTCGGACTGGCGCTTGGGCAGGGCCGCGTTGTGTATGCATCGCTGGACAAAGCCGACTTCCGCTGGCCATACATCTGTCAACTGGGTGTCGGCATTCCGGCACTGCCTGCGATCCCTCAGAGGATGATGACAAAAGGCGGCGGTGATCCGATGTTTGTAATGTGCGAGCGTTACCCGGAAAAAACCTGGAGTGAATCTGGCGAGGAACTTTCATTTGCCCGGGTTGACCAGAGCAAACTTCCGTTTTCGTCAGACGACAGTTTGAAGGACGGATTTATGGCTCCTCCGGCCGGTACGCATTTCTCCAATGCCAATGATGTACTTGGAATGTGGCATTCAGAATTGCGTCACAATTTCGAAATCGGAACGTTGTTCACGGTCGTTGCGGGGCTGCTGAATTTGCTGGCGATGTACGATGCTTTTGCGGGCCCCGCAATCCTGACACCGGAACAGAAGAAAAAGCTGCAGTCCAAGAAGAAAAAGTTGGAGGCATAGCCGATGGTCAATTTACTTAACCGAATGGCGGAAGCCGCAACGGCTGAGCTGACGTTGTTTGATTCCGGGTTGCTCGGAAAGGTTACCGAGATCCCGCGGTTCTGGTACGCCGTTCCCTTGATCATTGCTGTTGCGCTTGTTTACGGAGCAACGCGACACGAGTACTTGAATGAGATCGTTTTTCACTCGATCAAGTCATTGATCTGGGTGGCCGGTTTTATGGGAATCATCTGGGCTGTAATTTTCGCAGCCGGGTTCTGGACTTGAGCTACCACCGCCCTCGCTAACGCAGCGGGTTTCCTTTCCACGACTGCCTGCGGAAAAACCGTGGCTGTCGCCAAAACGGCTAAGGCTGCCAAGCCACTAGATTTCTTTTTCGAGATCCCAGCCGTCGGGCAATACCGAGTTCTTGATGATGATCGGGATACTATCGCGGATTGTGCAAACCGGGTGACCGAGTTCCGTCTCGTCGCGATTCTGTTCGTTGACGATCCGGACGCCACATCCAATTCGACAATCCTTGTCGATGATTGCACCGTCGATGTAGGACTTGTCGCCGATTCCCATCGGCACGCTTTTCTGTTCGCTTTCCAGAGCCGAAAGTTCCTCGTTGTAATAATCACAGCCCATTACGATCGAGTTCTTGATCGTGACATTGTCACCGATAATCGTTCTCAAACCGATAACGCTGTTCTCAATCACGGTGCCAGAGCCGATATTACAGCCATTGGCGATAAAGCTGTTCTTGACCGTCGCACCTGAGATTCTTGATGGCGGCAGAAATCGAGGTCGAGTGTAGATCGGGAATTCGCCTGAAGTCAGCGAAAACTCCGGGTTGTCCTGAGCGAGACTCAGGTTCGCATCATAAAACGAACGGATTGTTCCGATGTCTTCCCAGTATCCGTCGAACAGATGCATTTGAACCTGATGCGTACGAATCGTTTCCGGAAATACCTCTCTTCCGAAATCGGCGTGTTCCGAGTCGAGAACGCGAGTCAACACATCGCGGTTAAAGACGTAGATTCCCATGCTTGCCAGGCAGTCGCGACCGTTACTCGATACGCCGCGCGCGTCGATCCATGCCGGATCGGTTCGCACTCTGTCGATCTCTTCATCGGTTTGAGGTTTCTCTACGAATCCGGTGACTCGTCCGGTATCATCCAGTTGCATGATCCCAAACCCGCGCGCGGCTTCTCGATCGACCGGCATACAGGCGATCGTCACGTCTGCGCCGCTGCGCCGATGCGTGTTGATCATCTGTCGATAATCCATTTTGTACAGCTGGTCACCCGACAGGATCACGACATAATCGATTCCGGGCTGATCAATATAGGTCAGGTTTTTCCGGACGGCGTCTGCGGTTCCCTGGTACCAATCCGTTCCCGGGCTGTCTGTCTCCTGAGCGGCCAGGAGTTCGACATAGCCACCGTTAAACATGTCAAACGTGTACGCGCGGCGAATATGACCGTGGAGCGAGACCGAAAGGAACTGTGTCAACACGTAGATCTTGTTGATGTTGCTGTTGATGCAGTTGGAAATGGGGATGTCGATCAGCCGGTACATTCCGGCCAGTGGGACAGCGGGTTTCGAGCGAATGGAGGTCAGCGGGGAGAGGCGGGTTCCGCGACCGCCGCCAAGAATCAGGGCCACAGCATTGCGCATATTGTTTTTCCTTGCTGTTACGAATCACACTGTAATGTCGGGTATCAGCGGTGTTGAATCGCGCGGCGATCCAGGTGTGCTATTCCATTGTTCAGGCTAATTTCCAATGCAACATTGCCGGAACAACCAACTGGAAGGTAACTCTGCGACTGCGCGGTCACAAGTGTACAAGAAGAAGTTGCCGAGTTTTTGAAAACCGAATCTTGCAATCGAAAGACGTCCTTGCCAATGCGTTTTGAAATACCGCACTCTTTGGAAAGCCGCCGCGCAATGCCCGCCGATCGCAATTGAGAACAATTGCGGCTGCACCGACCGGGTTCCAGCTTTAGAACCAGCCCGAGAGCCGGAACGCATCAAGGAACAACACGAATCCCATCAGTCCCAGAATGAAGAACAAACCGAGATACGTCAGGGCGATCTGGACTCGTTCGGTTACCGGACGACGGAAAAGTCCTTCGTAGGCAAGAAACATCATGTGTCCGCCGTCCAGAACCGGGATCGGCAGAAAGTTGATGATCGCCAGGTTGGCACTCAGCATGGTTAGAAACAACAGCAATCGCGACGTTCCAGCCGATGCCTCGGAAGTTGCTACAGCGGCAATCGTACCGGGACCGCCCAGATTCGTTGGCGAAAGTTCACCTCGAACCATCTTGGTCAGAAACGACCAGACTCGTTTTCCCTCTTTCCACGTTTGCCGCGCGCCCAAACTGAATGAGCTTGCCCACGAATCGGATTTGTAAAAGTCCTTCTCCATGTTCAGGTGAATTCCACGGGCAACCTGGTAGGCGTCAGCTGAAACCCTGGAATTCAATTCGCAGGCAAATTCCTTTCCGCCGCGATCGAAAACCAGTTTGAACTTCGAGCCCGCCGGTAAAGACTGAATCGTAGCATGAAGTGAATTCCACGCTGCCTTGTCGTCAACGAGGTCGGTCACAGGAGATTTGACAAGGGAGGCGTACTTCGGATCATTTTTCTGCTTTTCGGACAGGAGAAACTCGATCGACACCAGTTTGTCCTCCAGCAGAATCCCCGCATCTTCTGCCGGGCTGTTCAGTTTCAAGTGTTCAACTTCACGGGTCAGCTTGATTGCCAGCCCCAGGGAATCGACGCCGACCGGCATCTCGCCGCGGCCGCTCGGAATCACGCGAGGCATTCGTGGTTGGACGGAAACTGTCATCTTCTCGGCATCGCGAATCAGTGTCACTTCCATCGGCTCTTCATTTTCGCGCAGTCGTTCGGTGATGCGGTAGTCGAGCATCATTAGATCGCGGCGCGGTTTACCGTCCACGGATACAACTACATCGCCAGGCTTGATTCCCGCTGCTTCAGCGGGTGAATTTTCCTGAACTGCGACGACCGGCCCCCACTTCATAAACATCCCGATTTCACGCCGCGGCGTTGGATCGACTGTCGTCGTGAGTGTCTGGTAATCCGCTTCAATGTTCTTTTCAGGATCCGCCGGTTTGACTTCCCGCTGGAGTGTCATCGTGATTGGCTGGCCCATCGTTTGAGTCAAAGCCATTCGGAGGTCATAGCCTCCGGTAATATCCATGTCGTTGATTTTGACGATCCGGTCGCCGCCTTTGATTGGAGGGTCCGCTCCGGCCGCCATGAAGCCTTCAAGGAACGGGTCCTCGTCAGCAATCACGTTGGTTGAACCGGGCGTGATCCCGATCAGCGCAAAACCGCTCGACGGATCAACATCCTTGCTCGGTGTGACTTCAACGGTTTGAGTCTGCTTTGAATCAGAAGCAGCATCATGACGGCGAAACTCGATTTCGATCGGCTGATTGTCCCCGTTGATGGCGACTTCCTGAATGAGATCAATAAATGGAAGGTAGTCTTCCTTTTTCTTGTCATTGATCCGGACAACTTCGATTCCGCCAAGATTCTGTTGCCAGGCCGGGCCTCCCGGCGAAACATTGCCGACATTGGGCGGGTCGAAGTTCACACCCGACTTGAAAGCGATTGCAGCCATGATGATGGCGAAAATGATATTGAACACGACACCGGCAGAAATGATTGCCATCCGCTGAATCACGCTCTTGGACAGAAAACTTCTCGGGTCCATCCTGGTCCGGTCGACCAGCCCGGATGCGACGTCCTCTTTGGAAACTTCCGCTTCATCGCCTTCTTTGATTGAACGCTGGATCTCTTTTTCCATGTTGCCCGGGTTATCGTCTTGTCCAAGCATTTTGACGTATCCGCCCAGAGGAATAATTCCAATCCCGTATTCTGTTTCCCCCCATTGCCATTTCAACAACGATTTCGGAATCAGGACCGTGTCGCCAATCCTGATGTCAAACGCATCGAAGCCGACATAGAACTTTTCGCACTTCACACCGCAGGCCTTAGCGACAAGGAAGTGACCGAGCTCGTGAACGAAAATCACGAACCCGAGTCCCATCACGACGCGCGCGATCGCCCAATAGGACGCGGGGTCGGACCAGAATCCGGAAGCAACTAACAGGCAATCCACTTTGACATCTCCGTTCGGGCCCGGCGGTCAGCCGCGATTAGCGACTCCATCGACGGGTTCGGTTCGTAATTATGTTGTTCCAGAATCTCGCGACAGGCCGCGACAATATCCGTGAATGAAATTTGTTTGTTCAAAAACGCTTCGACCGCCGCTTCGTTGGCGGCGTTCAATACTGCGCCTGCTGTTCCACCGGCACGGGCAACTTCGTAACCGAGTTTGAGTGCGGGAAACCGCTCGAAATCGGGCGGTAGCAATTCGAGGCTGACCGGCACCGTGAAATCCATTCGAGGCGAAGGACCGCTCGTCCGTTCAGGCCACGTCAGCGCGTACTGAATCGGCAGCTTCATGTCCGGCGGACTCATCTGTGAGATCACGCTGCCGTCCACGAATTCTACCAGCGAATGGACAATTGATTGAGGGTGGATAACAACCGAAATCCGCTCCGGATCGAGATCAAACAGCCACCGTGCTTCGATGATCTCTAGCGCTTTGTTCATCATCGTTGCGGAATCGACCGAAATTTTGCGCCCCATATCCCACGTTGGATGTTCCAGCGCCTGCTCGACAGTAACGGCCGATAGTTGGTCGGTGCTGAATTCGCGGAACGGTCCGCCACTGGCCGTCAGCACAATTCGCTCGACCTCCTCGCGCCGACCGCACTCGATCGCCTGAAAAACCGCGCTGTGTTCGCTGTCGACAGGCAGAATCCGGGCACCGGTCTTTCTGGCCATTTCAGTGACCAGAGAGCCTGCGACAACCAGTGCTTCTTTATTCGCCAGAGCAACTGTCTTGCCCGCTTCAACCGCCGCCCATGTACTTTCGAGCCCTGCGATTCCGACGATCGATGCGATCACGATATCAACATCGGGGCTCGTTGCAAGTTCGTTCAGCGCTGTCGAACCGGCCAGCACGCGACAGTCCGGCAGATCCTTCAGCTGAAATTGATCAGTGGAATCGGATGTCGCCACTACGCAAGCGGGCCGGAACTCGCGAGCCTGCTCCGCCAGTAAGTCCAACTGGGAATGGCCCGACAGCCCGACCACGTTGATTCCGGGCAGTGACCTTGCAACTTCCAGCGCGCTGCGGCCAATGCTGCCTGTCGAACCTAGGATCGCAATATTTCTGGTCCGCGTCATTAATGGTTGGCTTTGATCGACGGTTTGGCTGTGAGCGGCGGTGGTTTGATGACGATGACTACCGTTCGCATCAATGTCCGGGCGAAGACGCGGAAATTCCGCACGAGTTTATTTTTTGAAACGTGTCCGGCTGCGATCCGGAATTCGTTGCGTTTCGGCAACGTATTCTCGGCCGGCGACAGGTTTACTGGTAACGCAACATTCTAAAACTCGTGTTTATTCGTCACAAGCCGAACCTCGGGCCGGTTTCCTGGATTGGCCAGCCGGTAGAAGAACCGGAATATTCGCGATAAAATGTGTGCAGATGAACTTCTTTTCACACAGCCGAAGGATAAGATTCCGGTTTCCCGAACCAACTGGCGCAGGGAATGCATCTCTGCTTCCTCAAGGTAGACAAAACTTCTCAAGGTAGACAAACCCGGATGCCAGCAATCTCAGTGGCATCCGGTTCCCGACGAAACCTGCAATCCCGGACGCAAAAAAAGGGCCACGGCAAAACATGGACTCCGACCAGAACAAACGCACCGATGAAGACGGTGGCAAAAGCAACAACTCGATGATTCTGTTCATCCTGCTGATTGTCATCGTGCTTTCTGCCTGTTCCTTCATGATTCTCAGCCAGTCAAAGAAAAGACTCAGCTATGACGAGTTCGAACAGCTGATTGAGGTAACGCAATACGAATCGAAAGGCTCGGACAAACTTGATGACGATGCGGTCGGCGCGATCGAAATCGATGTGGCAGGCGATTCAGGAGCGAAAAACCGGTTCAGCAAACTCGACGATGTGGTTGTCGGCGCAAAACAGATTACCGGCTTTGTTGATTTCCAGACGATCAGCAAGGAAGGCGTCGTTAGCAAATCGGTTCGAACTCCGATCACTGTGAATGCCAGCCCCAATTCCGAACAGATGGACAAGCTGACTGAAAAACTAAAATCGACGAACATGAGTTGGGACAATGCGCCTCCGCCAAACTGGATGGACCGGTACGGAATGCTGCTCCTGACGATGGGTCTGATTACGCTGTTATTTGTAATGATGATGCGGCGACTCGGCGGTGCGGGCGGGCCGATGCAGTTCGGCCGGAGTCGTGGCAAGCTGGTTGCCGAGGAGGAACTTGCGATCACGTTCGATGATGTTGCTGGAATCGATGAAGCGGTCGAGGAAGTCAAGGAGGTTGTCGACTTTCTCCGCGTACCGGAAAAGTACCAGAAACTCGGCGGCCGGATTCCTTGCGGTGTGCTTCTAGTCGGACCGCCGGGAACGGGCAAAACACTGCTCGCAAAGGCTGTCGCTGGTGAGGCCGGTGTGCCTTTCTTCAGCCTCTCAGGAAGTGACTTTGTTGAGATGTTTGTCGGTGTTGGTGCCGCGCGGGTTCGGGATATGTTTCAGCAGGCGGTTGCCAAAGCACCTTGCATTATCTTTATCGACGAACTTGATGCGCTGGGAAAATCACGAAGCGGAAGTGTCGTTGGCGGACACGATGAGCGGGAGCAGACGTTGAATGCGTTGCTGGTTGAAATGGACGGATTCGCGTCCAACAGCGGCGTCATCGTAATGGGTGCAACCAACCGCCCGGAAACGCTCGATCAGGCTCTGATGCGTCCGGGTCGTTTTGACCGGCATGTGCTCGTTGACCGCCCCGATGTTCGCGGGCGGGAGGCGATCCTGAAAGTTCATGTTAAGAATGTGAAGCTCGATCCTTCGGTCAATCTGTCGCAAGTTGCCTCCATTAGTCCCGGATTTGTCGGAGCTGACCTTGCGAATCTGGTCAACGAAGCAGCATTGTTAGCGGCTCGCGAGGAGAAATCGTCCGTCGGAATGAAGGAGTTCAATGAAGGCGTCGAACGCGTCACGGCCGGGCTCGAAAAGAAACAACGGGTGATGAACCAGGATGAAAAACAACGCGTTGCCTATCACGAAAGCGGTCATGCCCTGGTTGCCTACAGTCTTCCAAATACCGATCCGGTTCATAAAGTGTCGATTATTCCCCGTGGTCTGGCTGCGCTCGGATACACGATGCAGCGACCGGAACAGGATCGCTATCTGATGACCCAGAGTGAACTGGAAAGTCAGTTGCAGATTCTGCTGGCCGGGACCATTGCGGAGGAAATCATATACTCCGACATTTCAACAGGTGCCCAGAACGATCTTGAACGCAGTACGGACGTCGCCCGGGCGATGGTGATGCAATACGGAATGAGTTCGCTCGGGCGGGTCAATTACAAAGAGGATCGTAGCAGTCCGTTTCTTGCCGGAGCGTCGGGCGACATTGGCAGTCGGAAATACAGTGAAAAAACCGCGCGGGAAATCGACGAGGAAGTTAAGAAGATTGTCGATCAGGCGATCGAAAGAGTCCGCTATATTCTGGACGTTCGTAGAGATGCACTGGTTGCATTGACTGATTTGCTGATCGAAGTCGAGTCGGTTGATTCAGCAGAGCTTAAACGAATCGTCGAAGAGAATTCGCCCGGTCCGTTCATTGTACCGGGGACGGATGCGGCTCCAGCGGAACACAAACCAGTCGCCGAAACTCCGCCGATCCTGAAAACCGGCGAAGCCGAATAGCCGGCAGGATTGCCTACACCGGCTTTCTGGTGCCATCCGGCCAGGTCATTCCGTCTGCTTAGCTTGTTCCGAACGAGCTGCCGGCGGAGGCGGTATTGCCTTGTGCAATCTGTTCGTGTTTGAGCTCCTGGTTTCTTGAGACCGTCATCACGACCGCGCAGCATAGCGCAGCATAGCGCAGCTGCAGCAATACCCGTCGTGAGCGCGATCATGGTAACATAGTCGGACATCAAGAGCGTCTCGATTTCTTCGCTCAACGCCATCTGGGCAGCAATCCGGTCGCAAATCGAAAACGCCAGGTACAGGCTCCACCAGAAACCGACTGGTGCCGAAATCGGACTTACCGATTCGGGACCTTTGCCCGAATCCAATGGCTTGCTCCAGCGATTGATCTTTCCCATTGCCTGGTACGGCCGGAACAGATTCAAGATCGGTATGAAATAGAATCCTGCAGCCCAGCCTGGCGAAAACCTGAGGCGTCTTGCGCCAAACGAGGACAAGTTCCGGTACACGCGGAATTTCCAGACCAGATAAAAAATCCCGATCACAATCACCGCCGCAACATATGCCAGACCGGTCAACAGGATGCCGAGGTCGTTCGCCTCGATTTGGGCGTCGGCAATGTCCCGGCCTCTCTGAAACTCCAGCAGCAATCTGATCTCCAGAAATGTTGCAGCCATCTGAGCCATCATTGTCAGCGATACAAGGCAAAGCAGCGCGATCACGACTCGCGATAATCCCGTCGTGGAAACATAGCGACTGGAGGAACTCCCGGCGGAACCCCTGTCGGCGTAGTGCGTAGACGGCCAGGACGTCGGTGCCTGAAACGGGTTATCGTCGTGGGACAAAGCCGGCTTTTCTTTCTAGCGAATGTTCGATGCGTTGAAATACAGGATATTAAACTTGAATCATGATTGAACGAGTTTAACCCGGGTCGTTTGCTGTGAATACCGACTGTTTCCGTCGCTCACAAGGCATTGCTGTTCCGCCCCATCGTCGCGTCCTGATTTCGGACCGGATAACACTTTCGAATTTCTCTGTGTCCTGCCGATAGCAGCGAGGAACATTGCGGTAGAATGTGGTTCAATAGATTGTCGGCATGTGAAAAAATTGAGCGATATTGTGCCGGAAAGCGCTCGTGTCTTATCCAACACCGTCCCTGGGGAGTCTTCTATTATGTGTACTCGCGAACTTCGAATGATCACGAGCATTGTTGTTCTCGCTCTTATTACGTCGTTTTGTAACGGGACAACGCTGATTGCCCAGGACGATTCGTCCAGCGAGGAACTGTCGCGCCGTGCAGTTGCCAGGCTGCGAATCAGCATGAGCCGCTACGACAAGAATGGTGACGGCCTGATCGATGAAGACGAACTGGAGTCGGTTGGCACCAGTGCAGCCGACGCGCTTAAGGAAAGCGATACCGACGGCGACGGGAACTTGAGCCGCGATGAACTTGCCGCACGCTATGCAGAACGCTTTCCCAAAGATGGCAGATTTGCCGATCAGCAGCGCAATGAACGAGACGAAGATTCCGACCGGGAAGTCGGGCAACGAGAGGTTGATCGTGATCCCGGAAAACAGGAAACTGACCCGCAGGACGACGAACGCTGGCCCGAACTTCCGGAGGACGTTCGCAGAAGACTGATAACCGTGCTCAGTGACTACGATACCAACGGTGACGAGGTGCTCGACGCGGACGAACTGAAGGACGCGAATAACGGAGAACAGGCGCTTGAGGAAAGCGACCTGGACAAGGATGGCAGCCTGAGTGCCAACGAACTGATCGTGCGTTACAGCACGCAGTTTGACGAAGGTGATGAATCCGGCGAAGACGAACCGGAAATGTCGGATCGCGGCCAGAAAACGGAAGGTGGCCGGGAAACAGATGGCGATCAGGAATCGCATGAGGAAGAAGTATCTGGCCGTGTTCGGGATATCCTTGAAGGCGTGCTTGGCACTTACGACGCCAATGGGAATGGCGAACTCGATGCGGACGAACTGGCCGAATCTGAAACCGGAGCTCGAGCACTTGGTGAAAGTGATTCAAACGGCGATGGCAAACTCAGTCGTGATGAATTGATCGCACGTTACAGGGAACGCGTTGAACAGGAACAAAGCGACAACACAGACGAAGGCGATACGGTTGACGGCGGACGGGGTGACCGCGAACATGCCGACCAGGACGAGGAAATTGCTCCCGACGTACGTGAAATCCTAGTCGGTGTTCTGGATGCCTACGACGCCAACGGGAATGGCGAACTCGATGCAGATGAATTGTCCGAATCCGAAACCGGTGCCAGCGCGATTGAAGAAAGTGACACCAACGGAGACGGAAAACTGGATCATCAAGAGCTGATTGTCCGCTACAGAAAACGGGTGGCGGCCCAGCGAGACCAATCGGACGAAAGCGAAGGCGAAGCCGATGAGGGGGACGAACAAAGGCGTGAGGCACGCGAAATATTGATGGAGCGAATGCGGGCCGGACAGGAGCTGCTTCAGGAAGATATGCGACGTCGGAATGAACGACGTCGAGAGGATCGGAGCCGTGAAGAAATGCTTCGGGAAGAGATGCTGCGACAAATGAAGGAAATGCAAGGACGTGGAGGCGATCGCAGGGCTCCTGAAGCATTCGCTGAAGATCGTCCGATGTCTGCCGGCTTAAATGTTACGGTCGTCCTTTTGCCGGAAGACATCAATGCTGAAGAGATTGTTGACAGGTTCCAGGGCGTTTCAACTGAAAATGCCAACCGGATGGTCAAACGGCTCGCCAGTGCCGGAAGCAATGTCGATCGTTACTCACTCAACGGGCTTAACGGACGGGAAGCCAGGGTTAGTAACCAGGCGTCCGGAACGATCGTCGGCAATGACGGTTCAACTTCGGAATATCAAACAGGAACCGTGATCGAACTCGTTCCTGAGTTCCGGCGCGATCAGACACTGGTTGAAATGCACTTTGAGAAATCAGTCATTGACAGGAAAGTTACCGATGCGGGCGGGCCGGAATTTCTGGAGTTCAGTTATCAGGGAGCATTCACCTGCAACAACGATCGTCCGATGGTGGTGAGCAGTAGCAGCAACGGTCGCAACTGGCTGATCATGGTTAATGCCGAACGCTAAACGGTTCGATAAAATCTTACTTCAATCACACGCCGCTCCGGTACAATTCCGGTGCGGCGTTTTTGATTCGGGCGATATCCAGCACGTTTTGGGTTGTTTATGACAGTCTGGTTGAGCAACGGCAAGTGCAAGAACGCAGCGAAAACTGACTGGCAAAGAGCAATCACTTAATAGCGCGGAATGAAAACTGAATAGCGCAGATCAAAAACAGAAAAGCGAACCGAAGACGAATCTGTTGATGACCGCGTTCGTTGTCGAAGGCGGGCTGGCGCTTCTGGCGATTGGCGTTTCCGTTTTCGGTTTTTTCGATCAGCAGCAACGTCTCGATGGAATCAGCCGCAGCGATCTGATCACCGGCGTTCAATGGGGGCTAATCGGACTGATCCCGATGCTCGGCTATCTCGCCTGGTTTCATTTCTATCCAACCCGGCTGCTTCAACCGATGCGCGATTTTGTCGATGAGCAAATGCGGCCGTTTTTCCGCGATTGCTCATTGCTGGACCTGGCTTTGATCTCCGTGCTGGCAGGCTTCTGTGAAGAATTGATGTTTCGCTGGTGTTTGCAGGGTGGAATTGTTTCGATTGTTCCAGCAACCGCGTTCAATATTTTTCTTGCCCTGTTAGTTGCTTCGATCGTTTTCGGTTTGTGTCACTGGGTGAATGCAAGTTACGGAATCTCAACGGCGTTTGTCGGAGCCTATCTCGGCATGCTGATGGTGTTCACCGGGACATTTATCGCTCCAGCGGTAACGCACACGCTGTACGACTTCATTGCGCTCATCTACATCGCGCGTTGGAATCCGGGATCCGAAAAACAAGATCCCCCTGATGACTTAAGGAGTGACGAAGGAAACGTTAATGAAAACGAAACCCGCCATTCAGCCGGTTCCTTGCAATCAGACGAGCCCTGCGAATCCAGCTCGCCCGACAAATCAAGAAGCGCATGCGATTCATAGCCCGCCTGAATCACCGTCGTGGATCAAACCGTTGTTGATCGCTGCCGGTTTCTACAACCTCGTTTTCGGAGCGATTTCGATACTGTTTCCCCAGCTCATTTTTCAGTGGTTCGAAATGAGACCGCCTGTCTATCCTGAATTCTGGCAGTGTACCGGCATGATTGTCAGCGTTTACGGAATCGTTGTTCAACAACCAGACAAGCCACAAAAAAAGCACGGTGACCGAAACGACCACCGTGCTCTATTCTTCATCAATCAACGAAGAGTCGGAATTAAGTTCCGCTTCCAGTTTCAGTTGATTCCACGGGAGCAGCTTCGGTTGCTTTAGGAGCCGGAGTTGCTTCGGCCAAAGTCGCCTGAACGGCAGCTTTGTAACGAAGGGTAGCAGCGGTCAGGCGGGCTGTCATTTCGCAGCAGGTATCTTCTTCACCAACGACGTAGTGAATCGCTTCGCCGGATTCTTCGGCAAGTGCAGCAGCTGCGTTGGGGCAGCAAACAGATTCTTCGCCGACCTTGTAGCTGATCATGATGTCTTCAACTGCTTTCGAAACCAGTTCGGTGCGTGCGGCAGCAGCGTTCGGGCAGTCGCAGGTTTCGCCGGCGATTGTAGTCGTGCCGGATTCTTCGCAGCATGCTGGAGTGATGTAGGCGTTGACCATCTCTTCCGTCGATTCAACGAGCGAAACGAAAGCTTCCTCTTTGCTTTCGTATACGTTGTCGCCAACGACGTAATGAATCGGTGCGGCGGATTCTTCAGCCAGCTTAGCGGCTGATTCGCTACAGCAAGTTGATTCTTCGCCGACCTTGTAGGTCATTTTTGGAAGCGAAGCCATGGCGGCAGATACAGGACATTCCTGACACGTTACGATTTCGCCTTCCTGGTTAGCAACGGCAGAAGTTTGAGCTTGTTGTGCCGGACACCGACCTGTTGGAGCTTCGTCCTGGGCAACGGTCACGCTGGTGAAAGCTGCAACGGCCATGATGGCAAGCATGCAGGTAAAATGTTTCATCGTTTGATCTCCGGGTTTGAAAAGAAAGTTTCGACTGCGGCGGCACGCGGGCTCACGCAATCGAACTGAATGTTGTGCGGGCATTCTATTCAACTTCGCCCTCATTGGAAACCGGCAATATCTGCGTCCCTGTTTTCTGTTCTATTTCGAACAGATGACGACGTTATCAGCAAGCCAGCATTCACCCGCCCGAATTGCATGCTCCGTGTCGACAATGATCGCATTGGGGGGTTTCCCGAGGAATCTTCACTGTTTCAAATACATCTGGAAAAATGACTCGTTTGAATTATTTAATCCGTCTAATAATGTGCCAGCCGTATTTGCTGGTCCGAAGGTCGTAGTCTGACAAACCGAACTCGCCAACAGCCAGTGAGAACCCGACGTTTCCGAACGCAGGAACCATTCCCCTTCGTTCAAAAATGCTGATCGTCCGGCCGTCGTCTTCCAGCGCGCCGGGAAATCCATCATTCGCCATCTCATAAATTCCCGGTGATGAGTCATCGGTTTGCTGCCGGACCATCTCATCAAAATCAGCACCGTCCTTGGCCTGTTGAAGCAGATCGACAGCAAGACTCGCAGCTTCCTCTTTCGTGCGGCTGATCGGTTTTCCGGGGATTGAACCTTCGAATCCGATCAGGCAATGTTGGACCGTGATGTAGGCCGGTTCTCCGCTATCCAGAATGATTTGTTCTTTAGGAATACCGGCAATTTTTTCGATCGATTCGATCGACGCGTTCGCCGTGGCAGCAGCCTGTATCTGAGCGAGTGTTCCTTTGACTGGCTCGGCAGTTCGTACGGAATCCGGTACCTGATTGCGACAGCCCGTTGCGACGGCTGAAAATGTGATCACTGAGATGATCAGAAAAGATGCAAATCTAGATCGGGTTGGTAAAGAGAACACTGCCTGCCTGGGTTTAGTGAATTCGCTAGTCAATTGCGCCTGATGCTGTCCATCATAAGATTCCCGCAGGGTCCGTACAATCGTGATGAATCCAACATCGGGTGGCAGCAGAAAGTGGATTACGACATTGACGTCGCGATCAACGACGAAGATCAGACTCTAACCGGTTCCGAGACGATTACTTACACCAATAACTCTCAGGATCCGCTGAAATACTTGTGGATGCAGCTGGATGGGAACCGCAAGATGCCGGACTCGGATGGAAATCTGGCAGACCCCTCGTCGCCGCTCGATCGGATGGAATTTCGCAGGCTCGAATCGATGCTCGCCGCGACGACGTTTGATGGCGGATTCAAAATCACACGTTGTCAGGATGTTACAACCAACATTGCCCTCCCCTATCACGATCGTGAAAACGATGATGCGGATCGATCTACCTGCTCCGCTTCAGCCCGACGAATCATTTCAATTCGCCGTCGACTGGAACTACAACATAGATGATTCACGCTACGTTCGCGGACGGAGTGCCTGCGAGTATTTCGAATCCGACGGGAACTACATTTACGAAATGGCCCAGTGGTTTCCGCGTCTTTGTGCGTACACCGACGTTACCGGCTGGCAGCACAAAGTTTCTTGGCAACGGCGAATTCACGCTGGAGACGGGTGACTATGTTGTCCGTGTCACGATGCCTGACGATCACATTGTCGCTTCAACCGGTACATTGCTGAATGCCGATCAGGTGTTGACCGAAACTCAGCAACAGCGTCTGGAGGAATCGAAAACGGCAGAAACCCCGATTTTCATCGTGACGCCTGAAGAAGCCAAAGCGAACGAGTCGAGCAAACCCGCCGGAACGCATGGTAGGCGGTCCGGTCTTTCGGCACATACCGGTAGTCGCTGCCAACGACCGAATACAGCGCCCCCAGCGCTTCGCGGAGACGGAGCGGATCTTTGACGACCGCGTCCAGAAAAACCGGATCGCGTTTGAGGTTGCCGAACAGCGCCAGCCTCGGTTCGGTCGACTGGCCGACCATTCCGCTCTGGCCGGCATAGCTCATCTCAACCTCCGTGACGCCAGCCGATTTTGATTCCGCGCTCGCTTCTTCGTTCGGATTGTTTTTTCGTCAGTCATGATTTGTGTTCGAGACTTGCAAATGGACGCACGTCGGCAGGATGCCAACGCTACCTACTTCGTTAATGCTCTTTTGCTGCGTCGCAATCCGCGCCACGCAGCTTTCCGCAGATCCTCGTCGTTTGATTCTGCGTTTCCTACTTTGACCAGCACTTTTTCGGCTGCCGCCTTGGACATCCGGGCCAGACCTTCGACCGCACCCGAACGTGTTGGCAAATCGTTCTGATCATCGGTTGCAATCGCACCCAGAGTTTCGTGATCCTTGTCACGAATCAACTGTCTTAAACATCTGAACCGTCAGCCAGGACGTAAAAAAAGCAAACCGAATCGAATCCGCTTCTCAAGGAAGCCCGGATTCAAAAGGTCTGCTGTTGTGCGTTTTGCTTGAAGTTACGGCTTAGAACAATCCGCCACCGCCACCGCCACCGATTCCTCCACCTCCGCCGCCACCTCCGCCGCCGGTGCCGCCGCCGAATGCGTCTCCGGCGTCGCCTAGGATGTTGAAGGTGTCAACGCGGATGATCTGGTTGATATTCGGAGCGGCTCCGACCAGAACGTACAGACGGTCCGATGTGGTTGCCGTTGCCTGCATGCTCGCACCTTCCCGAATCAGATCGATTTGCGGCTGATATCCGACGACTCCGCGTTGAAGATTGTTTGCCGGAATCTGGCGAGGAGCAACGCCGCCACCGACTGCACCGCCACCGACTGCACCGCCACCGCCTGTGCCTTCGCCGCCGTGGTAACTGCTGGATGCAGTTGAAGAATGTGCTGCGTCGAGAGCCCGATTCATTTCGGCAGTCGTAAGGACATCCTGGCCGGCGATCGACTCAATCACGTGTTGTTCAAGGGACTGCGTACGACGTCCGTCGGCAAGACTGAACAGCACTAGCGTTGCTCCGGCGTCATCAACCTCCAGCTGCTTTTGCTGGGCTACCTGTTTATCGGAGCGGAAGTGGCTGTAGATCGAAACGGTCACTTTTCCCGCTGCTACTTCACCCCAGACTTTGCGGATGTAGAGTTTGTAGTCGCCGGAAAAGCCTTTTGGAAGGACATAGTATTCGGAGGTTGCACCCGACTGGTTTTCTGCCGTGAATTCGTCCCCCATCAATACGCCTCCGGCAGTTGTCCGCGGATTCCGCCGCGAGCAGATTGAGCCGCCGGGTTCTTCAACAATCAGGTCAACGTCTGCTTCTCCGGTCCATGTCACTTTAATGATGCAGTCACGGTAGAGAGCTTCATCAAGCTTCGTTTTGTACGTTGTAAGTTCTTCGGCGCGGCCTTCTTTTTCAAGTTGAGCCAGAACTGCTTCGGCTGAAAAGATTGCACGCTTTACGACATCGCGGTGCTCCGGCCAGGCTTGTCCGAGAATTCCCAGAGTCGCCCATTGGATACCACCGAGGTCGTTAATCTCCTCAGCGGCTGACAGTCCGAGCACGTACGGTTCCGGACGCACATTGCTGATCGACGCGACATCCTGCAACAGTCGGATTCCCCGGCTTTGCATGTCATGATCAACCATATATTTCGCAGCCATCATCGCGTCATCGAGGTTGTTGGAAAGATCAATCGTTGACATCAGAGCCCGTTCAATATCGCTGACCGGATAATCAGCGACCTGCATTGCGATCACCAATCCTTCGATCATCCAGGGTTGTGACCGGTTATGCCGCATCGCTGCGGAAATCAGATCGACCACTTCGCCCGGAGCGTTTTTGTCCATTAACTTTTTGACGCTCAACCGGAGGGAGTCCGGATCGACCTGGTTCTCAGAAAGATAGTTGGACCAGACTTCGGCAGCCGTGCTGCCCGCAGGGATGTTCAGCTCAATTGCTTTAGGAGCAACTGCTGGTTTTTTCCGGGGCTGGTCACCTTCTTCGGTGTCCAGAGCAGCCTGGCCAGCGGGTTCGTCAAGCAGGCAGAAGATTCCACCACCACCGCCCTGACCGCCGCCAAATCCGCCCTGGCCGCCGCCGAATCCGCCACCGCCCTGCTGGCCGCCGCCGAATCCGCCACCCTGGCCGAGTTGACCGCCGCCGCCGAGCCGGCTTTGGCGAGGAGCAACAAGGTCACCCACGTTGTAAACGTTGGTCACAAAGTTCTCAGGGTCGGACGCAACTTCAATCGAGATGATCCGCAAGACCTCGTCACGTACGATGAACGTCGCGTTGTAGTCTTTGAGCATCAATCGCAGTGCGTTTTTCAGTCGGATTTGACCGACCTCAAAAGTAATATCGGTATCCAGATCCAGTTCGTCTTCTCTTGCTGAGCTGTCCAGAACCACGTTGATGCCGTACTCGTCACGGATCTGAGCCATGACATCTTCGAATGGCGTCTCGTTGTGACTGAACGAAGCCGGTTGATCAAGCTTTGTCAGAATTTCCTCATCAATGTCGTTTCCTGCCAAACGGATGTCACTGTATTTTTCACGATCAGCAACTTTCCTGGCCCAGACAAGCGGGTCGGGGAAGAGCATCGGCGGTTCGCCGGATAGTGGAATCGCGGATCGTTCGACGTGGTAAAGTGATTCCACAAAAGCGAGTTGCCGTTCACGACGTTGAGAATCAAGCAGGGTCGCAATCCGGGCAATTCGTCCGGACTCATCAGCCAAAACGGAGGCCGGCTCGTGCGGAGCATATTCGTAGACTTCCAGCGCAACCTGGTACGCTTCGTCGAAATTCCGTTCAGTGAGCAAATGATCAAAACTGTTAATCAGCGTCGAAACCCGTTCCTCACGGTTCTCATAACGTCGCAACGTTTCAAGGTGCTGCACGGTGATTGCCTGCTCTTGAGCTCGCAACAATGCAGTGTTGTCGAATGAGAGTTTCTCTTGACGAGCTGACAACAATGACGAAATCAGGCGGTTGCGGAGATCCTGTAATGTGTTCGGATCAACTTCTGTCGCCTGATCAAGAATTTCGACCATGCTTTTTAGACGCTGGATTGCCTGATCGGGAGCGTACCTTAGTTCCTCATTTGCACGGCCGAGTTCAACTTCGACCTGCTTGCGCGTCATGTCGGTGATGACTTGTTTTCTGATGTTTGCCCGGTCGAGAACCTGGCCGGCCTGACCTCTCGTGTCGCGTAACAACCGCTCAACATCGTCGTCCGGGAACTGCCGGGGATCTTGTGGACCGACCATTCTGAATGAGTCAGTGGTTGACTCAACAGTCACGGGTGAATCGATCACAGGCGAATTCACCATCGGCGGATCGTTGACGGATTGTCGGGTCAGGTCAGTTGCCGGAGGCTGAGCAATTTCAGCACCATCAAGAGTCCGGATTGGCTCTTCCTGGCCCGGATCAACGGCGGTCATGTCCTGAACACCACCCAACGGGTCGTTATTATTGCCCGCGCCGAATGGATCGGCATCCACGGGTGTAACGTCCTGTGGTTGAGCCCCAAAATTATCGACTGGAACAGCCTGGGGTTCCTGCAAAGGCATTTCGGCCGGTGTTGTCTCAGCCGGTGTGTCAAATGGAGAATCGGTAAAAGGTGCATCGACTACTGGCGGGTCAACTGCGGGTGTATCTCCGGCAGGTGCGCTGAACGGGTCGTCATCCTGAACCGAATAGCCGGCAGCTCGTGCTAACAGCGTTGCTTCGGTGTTGGAAGGATCGCGGGCGAGCGCTGCCGAGGCAAGCTGGCCTGCAGCCGCCATGTTCCCGGATACCAGAGCTCTTTGACCCAGGTTGCTGTACTCGCGTGAAGACTGCGTCGCCATTCGAGCCGCTTCACGCAAACCAGCGGAACCGATCGTCGGCAGCGACATTCCGCCATCTTTTCTTGCGTCCGAAATCAGCTGATTTAGAAACGCGAAATCGGCGTTTGAGTCTTCGGTTGCAACATCCCAGGAAAGCGACGCAGGCTGTCCGTTCAGTGTGCCGGTGACACCGATGTTGAACTGGCCTCGCGCTGAAAGAGTTCCAAGCACAACTGTGTCGCGATCAGAACGCATTGGTGGCATTGCAGTCGGGAATACGTCAGCCATCTGTTCAGGAAGGCTGACAGATTGAGGCCAGAATACCGAACCATGGACGGTTTGCGACAGGCCTGACGCGCAATTGTCTACCGAGGACTGATCATTTGAGTCAACGAACAGATTGCCACCGGTGTTGTTGCTGAGAGCGGCCAACAGTTCAATGTTACGCTCGGGTCCGATCGCAAAACTTGAAAATGCAACGCGGGACTCGGTCAGACCGTTGATAGCAGCACCAAGGCGTTCCTGATTCAACAGGCTCGCGCGGCTGATTCCGTCACCGATGTAGATGACGTTTCTGTTTTGTTCGCTCGCAGCAAAACGTGCAGGCGTCGATTTCAACATCAGTTCCAAATCGGTAGAACCAAGCGAAACGCGCTGTTTGAGCAAGTCGATTGCAACTGACATCTCATCGCTGTCAACACGGAAAAATCCGGTGGTCAATTCAACCGGATCAAGATCCATGGCAATCAGCTGTACACGGTCGTCTGCACTGAGGCTGCTGAGCAGTTTCTCAAGCAACGCGATGCCGTCACGTTTGTAGCTTCCGGTCTGCGAAGCGGACGTGTCAAAATAGATCACGATATCGCTGGACCGCTGAACGGTTTCAATTTGTGGCGAAAGGCTGAGTGCAAATGCAGTTTCGCCTCGCGGGTCGTCGTAGGTTGCCATGCGCGAAGATTCCGCGCCTGACGCACCGGCCTGCTCATCAAAGAACCCGCCCAAAGCGGATGTCCCGCCCGAAGTCGTCGGCACCGCATTCGCTGATACCTGAAGACCTGTCACGAGTAAAGCAATTGACATTCCACGAAACGCGACTTTTGCAAAGCTGCGTACGGACATAAGAAACTCCAACACCGAAATATACTGTAAGAACTTGCGTGTTCCGGATTCGCGCAAATTCAGCCTTGCCCAGAGAAATAGCCGACTCATCCCGGAGCCGTACCCCTCAATTGTATTTTGATACCCTGGCAGACGCTACCAAAAAACCCCGATTTTGCCCTGTCGCTCGTGTCATTTTATTCGTTCCACCCCGACTTTCCGGCCTATTCAGCCGAATACGTGCAGGGCACCGTCTATCTGCGTTCAATCCGACAGTTGAACGGGAGGTTCGCTGGCAGAAAATGGCCGCATTAAAATACGAGACAAGCGGAACTGAATTGGGATGAAGCGATCGACATGAATCTAACGGTACGATCATTCATCGGCCGGGTATCTGTAAGCGTCATGACCTGAACATAAGTTCGTTCTGGAAAAACGAGGCGGTCTGTGACTGCCGGTAACGTCAGCTACCGGCACAACAGACCCGGATTTCCACCTGTTACATCGGTTGAGAGAGGTTTCAATCAACGGTTTTCAGGGCCGTTTCCGAATACCGGACTTGCGCAAGATCAGCGCACTGAAAGTCGGCCAATAAGCCATGAGAATAGGAGCAGGACGAACATCTGCAATTATCCCTAAGGTCGATGAGTCGGACCCCAAGGCGGTCCGAGCAAAGAGTTGAAAGAAAAGAACAAGCAAAGAGTTGAAAGAAGATGAACGGGCAAGAGGTGAAAGAAGAAGCAGAGGAAGTTGACGTCTTTTTTCGAGGGCCACGGTTCCGGAAATGTGGCTGCTCAACCTGAGCCCCGCCTACTTGATTGATGTGTCGCCCGGTTCGCGAGCCATGAAGTCTTCGGTCGTGGAGCGAAAAGCAAGGTTCCAAACCCGTTTGTACTGATTCCAGTCGACGGCATACACACGGATTTGCCTTCGCAACGTCCATGCGGAGCGTACCGCAAGCGACACGATATCGAATGGCCCAACGCTTTTTTCACCTACTCGTTCGGTAGACGGACCACGATTGGACGTAGAAACAGGTTGCGTCGGTTCGACCGTTGAAGAGTTGCCTGCCGGATACTGCGAGGGAAGCAGACCAACAAGATCAGGGTTCTCGAAGACAGAGAATTCAATCGACTGGAGTCCGGAATCAAGGCTCGTCCGCAACAGTTTCAACGATGATGTGACCCGGTTAAGTACGCGATGGAGCAGTCCGGTCGCAAGCGTCTCCTGTTCGGAATTCGAACCGGACTCACTATCTTTCGAATCGTTGAAAACGATATTCCAGCGGTCGCAGTCGGCGTAGTAACTCCAATACGCATCGGGAATCTCGGTGATGGCAAACGTCGGTCGTTTCTTTCCCGCCGCCGACTGGCGATTGGCTCTTGCCGATATCGATCGACCGGGCTTCTTGCGTTTTACCATCGGCGCAACCGGTTTCACGGTTGGCTCGGCTTTCACGACCTCAATATTCTCAACGTGATTCAACCCTGGCGATTCGATCCGGGGCAATTCACTTCGCTGCAGCAGCGACTCTGATACGGGCGTCAAACCCACCCAATCCAGTGCTGACGGTTCACTGAAAACATGGATCAACTGGAACGCGGATCTCACAAAAGGCAATTCGAGTCCTGGCTCGACAAGATGCCGGTTGAATAACTCGATCGAACCGGTAACGAACGATCGCGAACCGGTTTTTCCGCTCTCGTCAATCATTGCGTCATCAGTCATTGCGATCGCTGACTGAAATGAGGGGCCGGACAGCAGGCAACTGCCGGTCATTCCAGGTCGATGGTGATCTGCGATCGGATGATTGGCGGAAAAAATCCGCGATGGGTTCAGTCGGAGCATCCCTTCTGCGCGGACCGGGAAAACATTCGATTCAAGCGCGCTGCGATACTCAGCGGTCGATTCAAAGATTTTCGCGTGGAGCGTCGAGGAGGGCAGAAGAGAAATAGATGCGACGGTTGTTAACAGAGTCGCTGCAAGAATCAGGCATCTGGCAAACATACGTGCCATCGGTTGCCTCCGGGAGTCGTGGGATTATCGTTGCACACGGTACGCTCAATCATGAGCGAGAATGAATTGCCGCCGGAAATTTTTCGCGCTGTTGCGAATGCGTGATTGCAAAATTTCGGAGCTGTTCCGTATGGTTATTCTGTCAGAGTTGGCGAATCGGGAAGACACAGACGACCGTTCCGGTGTGTGTCAGCTGGTTCGGGCAACTACTTTCGTTATCGACCGATGGCAAACCTTCCCTAACAGATAAAGAAGTTCGGTCGCACAAAGTTTCAAGACCCGGTAGTTTGATACCGCCTGTTCGGGTTTTGCGAATTGGCCTCAGAAGTCAGGTCACTGATCCCAATGCTGCCGGCCGGGGCAATCCTGCTAATAGCCTGTTTCATGTTTTCGGGACAGCAACCTGTGATGGCCGACGCCGGGATCACTCAGCCCCAGGATCAGGACGACAGCGATGAACAGCCCGACGACGCCGGAACCTCAAGGAGGCGGCATGCAGATTCAAATCATGACGCTACCGGTCACTATTCGCATGATTACCGAGGACGGAGTCTGGAAGTACGGCGGGATGCACATTGAACGATCAGCCGAACTGAGGCAGGGTTTTCAAGGTGAGATGCCGGGTATGCCGGGCGAAGATCCGGACGATTCGGATTTCTGATTCACGCTTTCAGTTGTGTCCACAACGTTTTAACATTCCGACCCTCCCCTTGGGAGCGTTAGAGCTTAGGCACGGGGAGGTTTTTTTGACGCGGGGTCGCAAGGACGCCATGGCGCAAAGAAAAAGGCCACGGAGCCAACGCAAATCCATCATTCAATTCGGAGTTCACCGCATAATCTAAAAACCATCTCACTTGCGAACCGCACGATAGGCAAGGTCGCGCACTTGTTCTCCATGATTGCGATTGCCGTTCGGGTTCACCTGGACCATGAATAACGACACCATTTTTAGCTCAGGGTTCGCCCAGAAACGTGTCCCGGCAATTCCACCCCAGCTGTAATCCGTTCCGTGCCGCCGATGACGGTTGATCGCAAACCCGAGTCCGAACTGGAAACTGCCGGGCCGGTTTTCGATTGACTCAAGCTGATTGGTGAACATCTCCGCGATTGTTTCCGGTTGAAGGATTTGTACCTCGCCGAACTTTCCTTCGTCGATCAACATTCTGGAAAAGTTGAGGTAGTCATCGATGGTCGAACAGAGTCCGCCGCCACCGCTGTAGAATTCGCTCGCCTGATTAACGAACCGGTACGAAGCCAGTTGAGGTGCGGGGACAAGTTGATCGTTGCCTTCGCGGTACATCACTGCCAATCGCGAGAGTTTCTCCTCGGGGATAATAAAACTTGTATCCGACATTTCCAACGGATCGAAAACTTGTTGTTTCAAATACTCATCAAACGACTGGCCTGAGACCATCTCAATCAATCTCGCCAACACGTCCGTTGAGACGCTGTATTCGAACCGGGTTCCAGGATGATGCTTGAGCGGGATTTCACTCAGTTTTTCTGTCGTTGAAGCCAGATTCCGGTCGGTTACCAGAATGCCCTTTTTCAAGTACATCAGGTCGACAGGTGTGCGGTCGAAAAAACCGTACGACAAACCGGACGTGTGCCGCATCAGATCCCGAACCGTCATCGCGCGGTCGGGTTCAACCGGGTTATCGGGGTTTCGTTCGTCGAACACTCTTAGCCCCGCAAATTCCGGCAGATGTTGAGCGACCGGATCGTCAAGATTCAGCAGGCCCTGTTCGACCAGCTGCATCGCTGCAACGCTGGTGACCGGCTTGGTCATCGAGTAGATCCGGAAGATCGTGTCGCGTGTGATCGGAACTTCGTTTTCGCGATCCTGGTATCCCCAGGTATTGAAGAACGCTTCCTGCGAATCCTTGAACACCAGCGCACTGCAGCCAACGATCTCGCCTCTCTCGACCGCTCGCTCCATTTCATTGTTGATCCTGTCCAGTCGCCCGAGATTAAATAGCTCTTCGACGGCCCGCAGTTCAATGACGTCGGATTCTTGATCTTCAGCCGTCACTACAGATTGTTGCGCAGAAACGCTTGCGCTCGTTCCGAACGTCAAAAAAAAGCAGATCAGAGTCGAAAACAAACGAGCAGTAGTGAAACGTCTTCGATTCATATTGTCCCTGAGGTCACAGAATGAGGCTTGCCCCACATTCATCATAGCAACGGGAAAGCCGGCGATACATCGCTCAATCGGATGACGGCCTCCATGGTTGGAAATCTACGGTCCAACCGTTTTCTTAGTGTCTTTGTGCCTTCGTGCGACCATTGTTCGTCCTCAAGTCATCTTCGCGCCATTCCATGCGAGATCCCTAAACACTGTCAATGATGAGTTTCAGGTTTGGCTCAAGATGTTATGCGGATTCGTGCGACCAATGTCGTCCCGTTAACCCAGATCGATTCGCCCGTCCGAATCGGAAAACGAATCGACATCAGCACCTAGGCGGTCGAGCATCGAAACATACAGGTTGGTCAGCGGTGTTCCCCGTTTCGACTCGATTAACCGCCCCGGATTAACCGACCCGCCTCCGCGACCGAACAGCGCTATCGGTAAATCGTGATGGTCGTGAGCGTTGCCGTCCGCAATCCCGCTGCCATATAGAATCATGCAATTGTCCAGCAACGTACCGCCCGCTTCCTCAACACTGCCCAATCGTTCCAGTAAACGGTTGAGAAGCGTAGCGTGGTAACAGTTGATCCTGCTGATCTGCCGCTGCTTCTTCCCGGCATTCCCGTGGTGCGAAAGATCGTGATGCCCGCTGCGAATCTCCAGATTGCGGTAACTCCGGTTGCTCCCCGCATTGGCAAACATAAACGTTGCCACGCGCGTCGAATCGGTCTGCAAGGCCAGAGCAAGCATGTCCAGCAACAGAACGACATGCTCGCCGTAGTCAGCGGGAACACCGGCCGGTCGCGGAAAATCCGGAATCTCCTCTTCGACTTCGCCCGGCTTTTCACTCGTCGCCAGCCGCCGTTCGATGTCGCGAACCGCATACAGGTATTCGTCCAGCTTGCGACGGTCCTGAACGCCCAGATTCTGGTGCAGTGATTTGGCATCATCCTGAACGAAATCAAGGATGCTCTTCCGTCTCCGTTCGCGCCGCGCAAACTGCCGCCGGTCATCCATTGCTTCCTGCGGCCCGAACAACCGGTCAAAGACATTGGCCGGATCGATCGATTTGGCCAGTGGCGATGTTTCGGTTCGCCACGAAATGTTGGAGGTATACAAACAGCTGTAACCCGAATCGCAGCGACCGGCCTGGGCGCTTGATTCGGTGCCGAGTTCCAACGACTTGAGCTTCGTGTGATCCCCGATCTGCCCGGCAGCCACCTGATCGACTGAGATTCCGTTGCGGATATTCGATCCGTCAGTCTTTCTGGGATGAGCTCCGGTCAGGAACGAGGACACACTCCGCGCGTGATCGCCTCCGCCATCCCCGAGCGCCTGAGCACCCTTGAGTGACAGGCCGGTGAATAAAGTTGTTTGATCCTGGAACGCTTCGACCGCCTCCAGAATCTTCGGAAGCTCAAATGCCCCGCCGCCATCGGCACCCTCGTCGACACGTTTCGGACGCCAGTCCGGCATGTGCATCCCGTTGGGAACGTACAGGAACGCTGCCCGGATCGGCGGTCCGTCAACAGACGTTGCGCGAATGGCCGGCGAAGCGATCAGTGGTGCGGCACCCGCCATCGCCTCCATCCAAGGCAACGCAATCGTCGCGCCCATCCCTCGCAGCACCGTTCGCCGCGACAATGCGGGGTTGGAGTTGGTTCGCCGGACGTTTTGAGCTGGCTTTTGTTTTTGGAACATTTTTTTTCCAGTGTTCAGAGTTCAGTTTCTTCGGTTAATTATTCGTCCGTCCGGCGGCTTGCGAGTCCGGAGTTGACCGGAAAGGTGATCGTTCATCTGCGTTTGCGAAACGGTTCGCTTTCGGTGACTGCGATCACAAACGCGGAGAATCGGAAATCCCGCGCTCGCGCGTATTCAATAATCTCATCGACGGCACACTCGTCATAGTACTCCAGCCCGCGACCGGTCGCGTAGATCAACAGTTTTTCAGCGAAACAGCGCACGAACTTTTGTTTCATTTTGTCCGTAATAATGTTTCGCAACCCCTGGGGTCCATTGAACCGGGTTCCATCAGGCAGTTCCGCCGACGCGTCGACTGGTAGACCATCGTCCTGATCCCGCCAGCGACCGACCGCGTCAAAATTCTCAAGCGAAAACCCGAGCGCATCCATTGTTTCGTGACACGACGCGCAGGAGGGGTTGGTCCGATGTTGCTCCATCCGCTGTCGCAACGTGCCGGTCAACTCCGTCTGATCGTCCAGCGGCATGATGTCCGGATCGGGAAACGTCGGCTCCTCGCCCAGTAGATTCTCCTGAATCCACTTGCCCCGTTTGACGGGACTCGTTCGATTCGGGTTGGAGGTCAGCGTCAGAATGCTCGCATGACTGAGCACGCCTGCCGCGCGTTGAGTGTCCGTTTCGATTCTGACAAATTTGCCGCCGGACCCTGCTTCCCCGGATTCTGCCTCTGTAATCTCAGCCAAATCAAACCGGTAATGCCGGGCAAGCGGTTCGTTGACAAATGTGTAATCAGCAGTCAGCAATTCCAGAATGCTCGCGTCACGCTCAACAATGTCAGCGGCGAGTAACATCGTTTCTCTAGCCATGAAACCGCGCAGCCGCCGGTCGACACCCGGAAACAAATCCGGATCCGGTTCAAAGTCCGGAAGGGCGCGCAACTGAAACCACTGCTCGAAAAAATTCTCAACCAGTGCCGAAAATTTTTCACTTTTCAGCATCCGGGTGACCTGTTGCCGGTAAAGCGATGATTCGGCATCTTCTTCCGGGCCGGCTCCCTTCAGCCGGTTATCAAACGCGGCACCAAATAATTCTCCATCCGGCATGGTGCTCCAGAGGAAATACGACGTCGCGGTCGCCAGTTCGAACGAATTCAATTCGCGGATCGTTTCGCCATCGCCGGGCGTCTCGATCTTGTAGAGGAAGTGCGGCGAAACCAGAATTGCCTGCAACGGATAGCGGATCGCTGCCTCAAACGAATCCCCTTCGTCACGAGCGGACTGGTAGAGCGACATCAACCGCGTGACTTCGCGTGCGGTCGCCGGTCGCCGGAATGCGCGGCTGGCGAACCGGCCAACGACCTTTTCGGCGGCTGCTTTCTGTTGCGTTGTATCACCGTCCGCTTCAAAAAAAATAATTCGATGATGCGATTCCGGAATATCGATTGGCCCTTCGATCCAGACACGTCCGACATGCAGGTTGCGGTCGATATCGTTTTCCGGTTCATGAAAGTCATTGATGAACGAGACGCTCAGTTCCGTCGTTCCGGGTTCGAGCGTAAACTTGCGTTCGATCACCTCGAAGTCAGGACGATCGACACCGACTTCGATTTCGACTTTGTTGCCGTGTTCGTTTTCCTCGTTTTCATCGCTTTCTTCACCGGCGTTCACGGTCTCTTCTGAGTCCGCACGAATTACCAGGATTGCTTTTTCATCACCGCCTTGATCCGCAGAGACTTCAACTCCGATCCGGTATTCACCGGATTCAGAAATTTCGATCGTTTGTTTGAGCGAACCTCGAGTCGTCAACACGACTCCGCCATGCGAATTCGCATGAGCTCCGCGCGGTTGGGTCATCGTGGTCGATGAGAAAGCCCGGCGCAGGTTCGGGTTTTCCCAATCGGCAATCGCGAGTTCGGTAATCTCTTCAGCCGCGCTCAGGTATTTTTCCATCAACACCGGCGGCAACGAGAGGACGTCAGCCACATTGTCAAAACCGAAACCAACATCATCGCCCGGGAAATCGGCAGCAGGCTGGTGGTCGACGCCTGCCAGATCGCGGATCGTATTGCGATACTCGGTCCGGTTTAGCCGGCGCAGCGTGACGCGGCCCGGATTGATGTTCGTGCAGTCAACGGTGCCGAACAGCCGATCGATCCAGTCGAGCATCGACTGTTTTTCCTGCGTAGAAAATTGTGGCTGATCCTCTGGAGGCATTTCTTCGTCAATGACAACGGAAATGACCTTCTTCCATTTTTCCGATGCAACCAGCAGGTCATCTAGCGTTTCAAACGGCTTGAAGTTGATTTCACCTTCCGAACCATCGCCCCAATGACAATCGCCGCATTTTTCTTGAATCAGCGGCTTGATTTCGTCCAGGAATTCGCGTTGCACATTTCGTAGCCGGCGCGACGGCGACGCGGGTTGCTGTTCGTTTTGTTGAGCATCGCCTTGCTGAGCGGTCTGATTGATTGCGGGTTGAGACAGCGTGAATACGACCGCACAAATCAGACCGGCAAAAACTGCGCAGCTGACGGCAATCAATCGGTAGAACAAGGGCGCGTTTTGCATGAAGCTCATCTTTTTGAAGGTTTGTTTTCTTGAGATGCTATCGGCCAGTAGATTGCCACGGATCACTCGAATCTGCACGAACAACAACCATCATTCATTCGTGCCGATTTGTGCGGAAAAATTTCAGCCGCGTGAATTTGACAATCGACTTTTCCGTTTTTGGCACGTGTTGCAGATACCTGAATGGGGGAATTCTACGTTCTCGTTAAACTTCATTTTGAAGCATCGAGCCGCCCGTGTCGAAAGCGATTTCGTGCACTTCACCAGCTCCTAGTCGCAGGCTTGCCATAAGCTGAGCTTCGGCATGGATTTGAGGCGATCAGCCCGAAACGGCGTTTTATTGGGGAAAACCGCGCCTATTTGGGCAAAAATGTCCGTTTTCGTTGACTTTTCGGGCGTCTCGGCTTGTTTTTTTGGGTTAAGGTTGTCTAATTCTCGCGTTAATAGCGTGAAAACACGTGATTTACCGACATTTCTTCAACTATCTCCCCAAACAAGGAGGATTGTTAATGGCCAAAAAAACTGGTCCTAAAGCACCGTCCAAGTCTGAAATTTTGAACAACATGGCCGAAGCATCCGGCCTGTCGAAAAAAGAAGTCGCGCACGTTCTCGACTGTCTGACAGCTGAAATCGAAAAGAACATCGGCAAACGTGGCGGTCCCGGCATGTTTACGATCCCCGGTCTCTGCAAAATCGTAGTCAAGAATCGTCCGGCTCTTGGCAAGCGAGAAGTTCGCAACCCTGGAACAGGCGAAATGGTCTGGGCCAAGCCTCGTCCTGCAAGCAAGCAGGTCAAGATTCGTCCTCTCAAAGGACTCAAGGACATGGTTCTTTAATCGAACCTGCTGAAAGAGCAAATCATTGAAAGCCGCTGGTACTCCCAGAGGCTTTTTTTTTGGCCGTAGAGTCATCGCCGACGGTGGTCTGGCCGCGCACGCCTGTCTACACTCCGACCGAGGGTGCCGGTCATTCAACCGTCAATTGTCATTTGACTGAATCAGTCGACAGACTTTAGGAAACCCGCCGCGTTAGCAAGGTCGGGGAAGCGAAGCGACCGATTCAGTCAGCTCGTCACCGGCGCAACATTTCATTGAATGCCTGAGCAACATTTTCCCTCTCGGCAACCATCCAGGCTGCGGTCGCCAGCGCCATCACGGCTGAGATGCAAACAAACAAGACGCCGGGTAGATTCGGCGTGACGGGCATCTTCCTGAGCGATTTGTTTAGTTCTTCCTCAAGCCGTTTCCAGCCTTCGTAACTCTGTTGGTCGCCGCCCGCGTTGAGCTGAATGGTCCGCATCCAGTCCACCGACTCGACATGCAAATGTACTTTCAAATCAGGCATCATCAGCGAATTGCCGATCCACTTTGAGTTCCTGTCTAGCTTTGTCGCAATGATCTTCAACACAGGCAGCAGCTGATCCATCGTAATGTTGTAGACCACGATCCGTGCCCGCATCAGCAGCACGACCAGCGAGACACAAAGCCCGTAAAAAACGATCAACATGATCCAGACGAACACGCCGAACTGGCTGGCGGCTCCTTCGGGAAAGAACAACTCCATGGGTCCCGCAATTACCAGTCCCAGAACGCCGATCCCGAGCGCAGCCGTGTCTCGCGCGCCCGTTGTAACGAACGGGGTGCGACGAAGATTGATAATCCCCAACATCAGGATGTAAACCGCAAGCGGAGCTGCGGCAATGCAAAAGTGCAACGGATCCATAAAACGTCTGGCTGGTTGAGATTGAAACGCGTGAGGAGGTTCGTCCACTGCCCTGATTAATGACAATCCACTAGTGATTCGATTGTAGCAGAAGCCAGTCAATCAGCCCTCGCGCCCCGTCGTATTCACTCAACGATTTCAGGCAGCACGACCGGTTGCCTTTTTCGGATCAATTCCTTCAGCAACCAACATCTTCTCGATCTCGATGCAAATCGGACGCAACAACGCAAGTCGCAATGCTTCGACGATGTCGGTTGCCGGTTTCCCGTCAATGATCCGGTGGTCGAAAGTGTACAGCAGTTTGCTGAGCCCTTTGCGAGGTCGCGGATCGACTCCGATGATGCTGGTGTTCGGTCCGAGGTGTTGACTGCCGAATGCGCCCTGATAGCCCGACAGGCTCATGCCGAACGTACCCATATGCGTCGCCCGTTTGGACGGCCAGAGATTAAACATGGTCCACCACGCAGCGCGGCGCAGAAACCACGGAAATTTCGCAAAGGTCATCTGGTGCCTGAACTGTTTGATTTCGTCCACCGGTGCGCGGCGGAAAAAGTCGTAGCGATTCTGGAGCTGGCGGAGCGATAATTTCTCCGGATCGGCAAACCTCGCAAAAAACAGACGTTGCTCGCCCCGGTATTCTCGGATCATCGTGATCATGCAAATCGAATCAGGATGCTGATACAAATGCGGCCATGGGAACGAAACATAAATCTGCCTCAATTCAGGACGCTGGGCGCAGACAATACCGTACGCTTTCATCATGAGAACATTCCACGACAGCCGTGGACGGGTTATCCGGCGAAGCTTATGAAGATAATTCAGATCGAGATCGCGCGAGACTGCTGAAAGAGGTGCCTCTTTCGCATACCGGATCACGTCGTCGACCAGGCGGCGTCCGTTGCTGAGTCCGATTCGTCGACCATGTTTTTCCCGGACCGAATCCGGTTGGTGTTGCTTTTCCGAACTCTGGATCCGGAGGATCTCGTCGCGGCATTCCCGCCAGTCCTTGTTCGAGATCCTGTTTTCGGTCCCAATCGAACTGTTGCCATTGTCGCCCATCCGATTTGTGCTCGCTGGCGGCTTTGCAACTCCAGCTGAGCGGCGTGTTTCGATTTTTGACGTTTGATCGCGTTTTGGTTTTGGCTGTCCGGCTTTCATCACCCGTCATTCCTCCCTGAGAGTCGCGCTTCCGTGCTGCCGGGGATTTTGTCAGGAATCGGCACCCGGGACAACGCCATCGTATGCGGAGCGTCCTGTTGTGCTGCCACCCGGTTTCCCGTCGTTTCGCAATTGAATCAGCCGGTTAACTTTCAAATCAGTCACCCAGCCGTCACATCGATCGACTTGAACACCGTTCGCAGGGTACGGAAACCCATCCGCTGGTACAGCCTCAAAGCGCCATAATTCTGAGCGGTGACTTCCAGAGTAACGAACTTGATTCCGACTGCGTGGAAGCCTTCCAGTGAACGCGCCAGCATGGCTGACCCGATCCCGGTACCGCGATGCTCGGGTGCGACGCCGAGGTTTTGAATCGAGCCGACGTCGGTGTGTTCCCGAAGTCCCTGAACGGTGCCGCAGTTGGTAACCCGCCCGGTTTCCGCGTCGGTGAAAATCGCCAGCCAGGTCGCCCTGGCAACGAATCCGCGACGCGCACTGATTTCCCGCATCAACCGGAAGCAGCCGTCGGCGTCACCGAGACACGGAAAAACATTGGCATCCAGTTCGCTACGAAAGCTGTCGTATTTTGCTTTCGCATGCGCGTTCAATGTCGACTCGCTCCACGGCACCAGCGAATAACCTAGCGCCATCGGTCGCTCAGCCTGCAAGCCTTCACGCAGATCGTATTGCATCCGGTATCGTTTGAAGTAGGTGACAGTCACGGTCGGTTGTCCATTGAATCATTCACAGTCCGGATGGGCAGGAACCCGTGTGCACTCGCGGTATCAGTTTACGCTTTGTTCCAGTGCACGTCTTGTTTTTCCATTGTACATGGTGGTGCAGGCTGTTGCCAAAACTTCGAATTAGTAGAAAAATGGTTCGGTAGTGGACGAGGCATCGAATCTATGAATTCCCGTGGAGCTTCGGCAATGGACTCGTTGCCTTGTCCACTACGCTTACGCGAGTTTGCATTTTACCGAACCTGCTGATCATTCGATGCTTCGTCCAATTCATCTCGTTGACCGTAGACTTTTCCTTCGATCATCCATGGCAGGTCGGATCCCCCTTGATCGTCGAACTGCGAGTCTTCATCGCTGTTGGTCCTCGTACCCGTGACTTCTCCATCGACCACATGCGGGTCCTGATTTGAACCGGGCATCCCTGGCGAACCGATGATCTTGATTCGGCTTTTGAAATAGGCGGTCAGCCGAGCCTTGTACCAGTTTCTGCAAACGGGGATCAGCAACGTGAGGCCTGCAAAGTCGGTAAGCAATCCGGGCGTTAACAACAAGCCTGAAGCCAACATAATCATCGCGCCGTCAGTTAGCAGACCTGCAGGCACCTGATTCCGCGAAAGTTGGTCGCGGATTTTCCCAAGCACGCGCATCGATTGTTGTCTTGCGAGCCAAGCGCCGAGGATTCCCGACACGATGACTGAGACGCTTGTCCATTGCCAGCCGATATATTTCGACAACTGAAGCAGCAGAATCAAGTCCGCAAGAGGGACGAGGATAAACAAAAGAATGAGTTTGCCGAGCACGTTTGGCTGCCTGGTTGTTTGGTTCGAATTTTGACGATCGTCGCTGATCGCTGCGCGGCTAACGGTATAGTTTTCGAATCAGCCGTCGCTCAATCTTGAGAATACGAATCGCGACGCCAACGATAACCTCAAGAGGCTTGAACATCAGGAAAGCGAGACTCGCCAGCCAGCGACGTTTTGCTACCACACTGGCGACCTGCGGTCCAGTTCGATTATAGACTTTACGAACGAGTCGATGCAGTCCGGGCATCGCGACTTGAAAAACGAACTCGCCGGTCTTCAAGACCTGCATCTGCCGGTTGGCTCGAACTATGCTTCCCTGCTGAACTTCAAACGAGCCGACCAGCGCCGGATGTCCATGGGCTGCGGCGCTACAGACGAAACAGGTGTCCTCAGTCGGGAGTTTGTTGTATTCGATCAGCATCAACTGCACTGACCCGCGCCATGCCGCAAAATACGCACTGGCCCAGGTCGTGACGCCCATGATCCGCAACAACGAAAAACGAAACGGCTGGCGGGCCGCAACATAGATCGAGCGGCTCGCGTATGCGTAAACAAACAACGCCAGAAACGGGCTGAAGATGCCGGGAACAATGACGATGATTGCGCTGAATCCGGGCGGCGGGGTTACCAGAGCCAGTAGCGCAGCATGAATTATAAAACAAGTCAATGCAAGCAGAATTGCCCATTTCCGGCCTATAGGAGTAAGTTTGTCGAAACCGAAAAAGACAAGTGAAACAACAGCCCACAATACAAGCACGCCAATCAGAAAGGCGACGAGGCTGATTCCAATCATCCACAGTACATTCATGAAGGTTTCGGGAGGGCCGTACAAAAGGACTGCCGCCTGGATTGCGAGTATGATCCCGCTGTAAATTCCGAACCGAACGACGGCACTTCCGGCGAAGCGATCCGGCCTAAAACACCAGAGCGCCATGCAGACAGCAGAAAGAATATAGAACGGATAAAAAGGGATGACTGAAGGGCAGCTCAACATCAGTGTGAAATAAGTTGACAGACTACCGTCCTGCCACAATTCACCAACATCCGGCGACACCGGCTCGCGCGCCGAAGCGATAAAACAGTTGACCGGAACCAGGATTCCAAATACGAAACAGACGAAACGCATTCGCCGGTCAGAGACACGAAGCCACCATTGTGAGCGAGTTTCCGGACTCTTCTCCGCGTCGTTTTTTTCGCTGCCGTTTTCTTGCTCGACTGATGCGACGGGATCGTAAGGCAAGTTGGCGGGACGTTGAATTTCGTCGCTCAATCTGATCTGAACCCAGAGGTGAGAATCGTCAATGCCTGATAAGGCCAATATGTTTTAGCACGCCGAAATCGACGGAAATTCAGGTGCTCTGTCCGCGCAAAAAAACGGGAGGGCGAGCTACATGCTGACTCGAAACCCGGAGGTTACTATTCAGCGGGTGCTTCGCTCTCCCGTTGTAATTTGCAGTGGTCGGGCTGCGACCAGGTCGGATGCGTCCGCTCTCGCGTTAATTATTCACAATTTGTTATTCATTGTTAATTATTCACCGAGCATCTTCGCAGCGACCTGCCATTTTTTTTTTCATTACTGCCGTGCAACTAAACCAGACTCCTAAGAAGCGTTGTCTGACCGTTCGCTATAAAGCCCCGGTTCGTCTTTGCCGTCGCCATCCCAGTCGCCGACGACCGGTTTGTCGCTGGCGGCACCGAGGTCGAACGTCCGGTCCGTTGCCTCGAGTTCGCGGTTGCCGTTGGAGTCGATGATCCAGGTTCCGCTACGATAAACAGCGATCTGTTCAATACCGTCCCCGTTGAAGTCACCAACCAGTGGAACATCGCCGCCGCGACCAAAGCGAACGGATTCGTCATGGTGATCGAATTCTCCGTCACCATTGACGTCCAGTTTCCAGAGCCCGTGGTTGAAGATGCCGATCGAACGGATTCCGTTTCCGTTCCAGTCGCCTGTCACCGGCACGTCCTCACGTTCGCCGGTGCCAAAGACGTGATCGACGACATCCGCACGTTGTTTTCCGTAGCTGGTCAGCTTCATGATCCGCGCACCGTTGGTCGCATCGTCATCGACCGGAGGCACGTTCTTCGGTTGAGTGTCCGGGTAGTTTTCCGGGTTAGGTAAGCCGGGCTCCCGCTCGATTGCTTCGGGATCACGTTGCCACATCGGGCCGTAAATTCCGATGTCATCTTTGCCGTCGCCGTCCCAGTCACCGACGACCGGACGATCATCGACATCGCCAAGCTTGGCCAGCAGATCTGAATCCTCCCATTGGCCGTTGCGGTTGATATCGATCATCCAATAGCCGTCCTTGAAGACCGCGACTTCGTCGTAACCGTCACCGTCAAAGTCGCCTGCCAAAGGAGTTCCTCCCAGCATCCCGAACTCGATATGCCGGTCGGTCACTTCGTATCCGCCGTTTTCTGATGACTCGGTGAACGTCCACTCGGCCGCTTGCATGTCGTAACGTGACCAGTCGGTGTTGTTCAGGAATCCGACCTGCATCCAATCGGTGCCTCCAACCAGACCTTCGCCGGCTGCCCTTGGATTTCCACCGTTGACGACACTCAAGTGCCAGCTGTACGGGTCCGGAGCCCGGGCTGCCTGCCTGCCGGTGATGTTGATTCCGGAAGACGTGCCGACCACCGTCGAGTACGATCCGTTTTGTGCTCCAGCCAATCCCGGAGGGCCTGTCAAACCCGGTCGCGGGGTTTGCGGATTGCCGCCTGGCGGAACGCGAGTCGGCGTCGTTGGATCCGGCGGCGTGTCAGTCGGCAACGTCTCTACGCGGACTTCGGTAAAGTTGTTGGCAACCGAAATCCCTCCTGCATTGACGCGAATATTTGTGACTGAGTCCATCACCTGGTCAGCGGTAAACGTGCCCAATCCGCCTGAGAATATCGCGACTGAAGCTTCGCTCGAACTGTTGTACGTCAGACCTGTTGTCGAACCGGCGATGTCATTCGCGTCAACGTATCCGTCCGGCTGCGTTTCGAGGACGATATAGTTACCAGCTTGCAAGCCAGTGAACCAGTACTCGCCGTTGGCCATCGTTTCAACCCAGACCGGCGCGTTCGGATCGCTGGTTCCCATGTGGGCGTAGTCTTCAGCGTGAACTTCGCCGAGCGTTACAGGACGTGGTGAGATTTCCTGATTCGTTGGATCGACGAAGTAGTAGAGTTGCATTCTCACGCCAGCGATCGGTGTGTCGACGCCTGCCTGATAGACGCCATCCCGCTGATCACGATAGTTGTCGGGAACATTGCCGTCCTCGGTTTCGAACGCCGGACCATCTTCCCAGACCTGTCCGTGAATTTCTGCATGTTCGACTTCGCAGAAGTTGTACCGAGTCAGCTTTTGACCAGAGTCAACTGTGATACCGGAGATAAGATTCTCGACCGAATCATTACCGGAATGAGAGCCGGTTTTCTGTCCACCTTCAAAGAAACCCTCCGGCTGCTGTTCGCGAATCGAGTATTCTCCGGGCAGCACGTTGGTGAATTCGTAGGCACCGTTGCTATCCGTCGTGGTTGTTTCCACCACATTGCCGTTCGCGTCAAGCAGTTCGATCGTGACATTAGCGAGTAGGCGTTCTCCCTGACCCGGATCATAAACACAATCGCCGTTAGCATCGACATGCACAACACCGGAGATCGATGCGAGCTTGATTTCGCCGAAGTCGTAGTCGATCGCTTCATCTCCGCCGCGGATCGTAACTTCGCAAAACAGATCGTTCTCTTTTTCGCCGACACTCCTGCCGTCGATCGTACCGGTTTGATCTTTTCCATCGACGAAGCCGTCCGGTTGGAATTCCTGCACCTTGTAGGTGCCCGCAACAAGATCTTCGAAGCAGTAGTTTCCGTCCGCATCGGTTAGCGTTTCACTGACCACGACTCCGTTGGCGTCGGTCAAAACGATCCGGACGTCTTCGATTCCTTCTTCGCCGCTATCCTGGCGACCATTGTTATTGATGTCGTGATAGACCGTTCCTTTCAATGTCGCCGGAATATGCTCGCAGAAATCATAGTTGACTGCCGCAGCGCCGCTGGTGAGCGTAATTCCACTGATCAGATCATTCGTGGTCTCACCGATCGACTCACCGTGGACGGTTCCAGCCATTTCCGCGCCGTCCAGATAACCGTCCGGCTGCACTTCGCGAACCGAATACTCACCCGGTGGCAAATCGTCGAATGAGTACATGCCTTGCGAGTCGGTTACCGTACGTCCGACCTCATTGCCGTCGGCGTCCAGCAGAACGAGCGCCACGCCTTCGATCGGTTTGTCACCTTCGGATGGATCAAAGACACAATCGCCGTTGGAGTCAGCGTGAACCTGACCGGAGATCGATGCCGGGATATGTTCGCAAAAATCGTAGTTGACTCCCTCGTCGCCTGAAGAAATCGAAATCTGCTGGAACCGGTCGTTCGCTAAACGAACACCTTCAATCGTGCCATCGACACTTCCGACACTGTCGTTCGCATCGAGGTAACCGCCCGGTTGCACTTCAACGATGGTGTAGACGCCCGGGACGAGGTCGCCGAATTCGTAGAAACCGTTGGCGTCAGTCGCGGCTGTATCGACGAGATTTCCTTCCTGATCGTACAGCTCAATTGAAACACCTTCGATGCCAATGTAGTCAGGATCGGTCGGATCGTAACAGTCGCCATCGGGGGTTGCGACGCTGACATGACCACTGATACTGGCCGGCTTCAATTCTCCAAAGTTGTACTCTTCGCCATGGTCATCCGCACACAAGGTGACGGTACTGAAACGATCGTTGGATTTGGCTCCCACGGTTTCGCCGCGGATATTTCCAACGGAGTCTTTGCCATCAACGTAGGCGGCTAGCGGATCTTCACCGGAAGGATAGTTGTTGATTTCAACGATTTCGTAAATTCCCGGTGGCAGTGCGTCCACGTTGTAGTGACCGTTGGAATCGGTTCGCACAAAGATCGGAGCCGAATCAACAAACGGATCGCTGGTCACGCCGTCTTTGGCACCAACGCGTGTGACTTGAATCAGCACATTTGCGATTCCCTGTTCATTCGGATCAAAAACGCCGTCGTTGTTTTCATCGTGCCAGACATTTCCCGCGATCGATGCGGGTCGAACTTCCTTGAAGTCGTAATCTGTCGCGGCGGTTCCACCCAACGGAATGTTGATGCTGGAGATAATGTTCGCGTTGTCACTGCTGTCTTTTGAAACGTCGCCGGTTTGGGTTCCTTCGACGGTACCGGCGCTTGCGCCGACATCGAGGTAGCCGTCAGGCTGAGTTTCGACCAACCGGTATTCGCCCGGCATCAAATTCAGATCAACTCCGAATTCGTAGTTGCCCGCAGCGTCTGTCGTGGTCGCGGCGACCTGCCCGTACGAACCGGTCTGTTCATTGAGCAGTTGCAGGCTGATGTCGACGCCCGCGATCCCATCCTCTCCTGCGTCGTGTTCGCAGTCCAGGTCTTCGTCATGATAAACCGTACCGGAAATAGTTACCGGCTTCGCAACCAGCTCGTAGGCATCGATCGCCCCGGCACTCCGGTCGGACTGGCCAAGTTCGTTGTCGAGAGCCAGAAGCAACTCCTGCCCTGCGACCGACCCGCCTTCCAGCTGAACCGCATCGTAGGAGTCGTAGAACAGGCCTTCAACCTGGGTCTGTGGGAACGTTTCATCAACGATCGTATCAACAGAAACATTCAGGTCTTCGAACGTGTAGTTCTCATCGACGAAAACTGCATTGAACTGCGTGCTCTCGAATTCGATGCCGGATGCAATCTTGTCATTGCGAATTCCCTCGACCTCATCGACGTCGATCGTGAAAGCGAGGACATCGCCCGCTTCAAAATTATTGACTTCCACCGAAAGCAGCAGCCCGTCTGATGAAACGGTCGCTGAAACGATGTCGCTTGCTGACACGCCGGAGCTACCTTCAGCATTGAACTGGAAGGCGTGACTGCCACCTGTGCCCGGAGGAGCTGAGTTTTCGTCAAAGAACATGTCGCCGTCGCTGCGCACTCCGTTCAGGTCCTGATCGCCGTTGATCGTGAACTGAGTCATCTGCGTCGTGTCAGCACCGCCCTGAAATGTGACTTCGAAATAATCGGGCGTTGTATCCTGTCCGAGGTCGCCCTCCAGGTAGGTTGCACCGGCGATTACAGGGTTCGCGGACAGCACGCGCCGCTCTTCCATGATTTCAAACTGGCACCGCCGCAACAGTTCGCGCTTACGATCCTGTGCTTCGGTGTTGACGGCTTCACGCCGGGCATCACCTGGTTGCGTATTGTCGCGCCGTGCGTCGATGCTTCCTGCATTGCGAACGCCGGTAATAATTCGATTGAGAAGTCCCAATTCTTCACCCTCCGTGTAATGGTCGATAACGACGCATGTTTGTTTCGTCAGATAGCGCTTCCGGCTCGTCCAGTCCTCGCAGCGAAATCTATCGCCGCTGGTTCCATCCGCCGTTGGACGGTGTCACAGCCGGCGTGATTCCCGAATGAGGCAGGATTGTTTGCTCGATTCCTGATTCGTTCGATGCTCGAAACGCCGGAACACCGGAATCATGGGTTCCGGAATTCAATGGAAGCGAAGCCTGCCGCTCCATGCTCCAGACTCGAACCTGTGTGTCATAGCTGCCTGAGACAAGCGTCGTTCCGGCAACGTCCAGCGTTGAAACGGTTCCCGTGTGCCCTGACAGCGCACCCAGCTCGTTTGATTCGTCCATCTGCCAGATATGTATCCGGTTGTCCGAACCGGAGGTCGCAACCATGCCGCCCCCCAGCAGCGCAACGGCATACAGCTTCGAGGGATGGCGAGGAAGAGAAACGGTATCGTTGGCGTTGGAAGGGCTGGTCACCCGAACCATCTGGTCGTCGCCGCAACTGAGGATACGATCACTCGAATCAAACTCGAGCGAACGAATACGCTGACCGTGTGCGACATACTCGGTCGCCATGTTTCCGGTGGCGGTTTGCCAGACACGAATCACGCCGCTACGTCCACCAGCCGCGATCAATTGACCGTCCTGAGAAAACGCGACTGCGTGGTTGTCAGCGCAGGCACATTGATGTGTATCAAGCAGGCGACCTGAGTGTGTGTCATAGACTCGAAGGCTGTTTTCAAATCCGACCGTCGCCAGCTTCGAACCGTCGTTGGAAAACGCGACGTCGATGATCGCTTCCGGATGAGTCTTGACAAACAGCGGTTCGGTCCAGTCGGTCGTGTTCCAGAGCATCAGCTTCCGGTCATTGCCGGCCGTTGCCAACAGTTTGCCATCGTTCGAAAATTTCGCCGAACGTACCCAGTCATGATGCCGGTCAAGGTGCTCGACGAATTCGTCTTCTCGAAGATTAAAGATGCTGATGTAGTGGTCATCGCCGACGATTGCGATCAGATCGCCAGTCTTTTGAATACTGACTCCGGTTACGACCGGCTGACGGTTGGCGCGTCCATGCGGAATGGTATCAATCGTTTTACATTGCCAGTTCAGATCGCTTGAGATCTGAGTCGCGACCTGTTTGATCGGGTAGCCGTAATCGCGCCGACCCGGCTCCTGAATCGAGGGCCCGGGAAATCCGGGTTCCTGGCCGTTTACACTGATGGCGGCAGCCGATGTGGTTGCGATCACCACTCCGGCTGTAACCGAGTGGATGAACTTTCGGCGATCGATCATGACTTCTCCGTCTGTTTCCGTTCGAGCGAATCGTTGGCGCGCACCAGCGAATGCTGAATCTATGAGACAACACTTCTCGTATCGGAAACGCCGGTACGTCCTCGCAGATTATTCCTCCTGTGCGTTACTGTTTGACATCCGCACCGTGTCGTAAGGGGTTAGGGAAACAATGCCGCCGCTAGCAGATCACGTTCCAGTGACTGGTCATTACAAGCCGAGCAAATATTGTGACAGCGGACACGATCAAGTAGTCTGCTGCCAGAACATCACCCTCCCTCTGGGACGATCGGACGTAGTAGCGGCCGGGGAGGAAAAACAAGCGAAGCCGGGCCTTGGTCCTGAAGGGACTGCCCTAACTCTACCCGGCGTGACGAATCCCTCAATCCAAAATTCGGAAAACCAAGCCAAGCTCATGATCGTCGCCGAGAACCCGCGTTTCGTCTTCGTCCACGTTTTCAAAACGGGCGGCACCAGCATCAAGCGTGCGTTGCGACGGCACGCGATGAGTCCATGGCAGGAATACGCAAACGTACTGCTCAAACGGGTTGGCATCCCGCAATTCGGCCCATCGCCCTATCCCGACCATCTGACGGCCAGCAAACTGATCAAAAGAATCGGTCGCGAGCAGTTCGATTCCTACTTCAGTTTCTCGTTCGTCCGAAACCCGTGGGACCGGGAAGTCTCACACTACAAGTACATTTGCCGCAGTCGCGCGCATGCCGATCATGAAACGGTTCGATCGCTTTCCGGGTTCGGAGAGTACCTGCGCTGGAGGTGCGACAATCGATTCAGGCAGCAAGTCGACTATTTGAATCATGAAGGCGAAAGAGTCGTGAACTTTGTCGGTCGATTCGAAAAGTTGAACGCCGATTTCCGCCATGTGTGTCAGCGACTGGGGTTGAACCACAAACTTCCGGTCCTGAATCGAACCAACCATTCGCATTATTCAAACTACTACACCGAAGATCTGGCCGAACTTATCAGGCAAACCTATTGCGGCGACATCAGCGAGTTTGGATATGAGTTTCAACGCACCACCTCCAGCGCCGCATAGCATCGACGACCGTCCCCGGTCCCGGGATCAAAACGGAAGTTGTTCCTGACCTGCTCCCGGCCAGGGAACCTACCCTGAGTCAAGCCCGGGACCGCGCCAAACAGCTTCGGAGCAAAATCAATCCGGTCGACTGCATCGAACACTGTTCGATAGTAGTCCGGATAGATCGCGCCGATCAGCCAGCCAATCACGCCGCCGGCGAAACCGAAGAACAAAGCGGACATCGCCGTTGTCGCAATCGCCCGCCAGATCAGATTGTCCGTGTTTAGAATCTTTTCAAGTTCCTCAGGATGTTCCTTCTCGATTTGAGGAGCTTGATACGGGTTGGGCTGGTTCATGTCGGTCTCCCGTTAACTCTCTTCGTCGCCGCGAAGTTTGGCCAGCACACTGAAGTCCTCCAGCGTACTCGTATCGCCGGCGGCTTCACGGCCTGCTGCAATATCCCGCAGCAATCGCCGCATGATCTTGCCGCTGCGAGTTTTCGGAACCGCGTCGGTAAAACGAATGTCGTCCGGCACCGCTAATGCACCGATCTCCTTGCGAACATGTTGACGCAACTCTTCACGCAAGCTCTCGCCCGCTTCAGCATCCGTCACCGTAACAAACACAGCGATTGCCTGCCCCTTGACCTCATGCGGACGCCCGACCGCAGCACACTCTGCAACATTCGGATGCGAGACCATTGCACTTTCGACTTCGATCGTGCTCAAGCGATGGCCTGAAACGTTGATCACGTCATCGATCCTGCCCATGATCCAGTAATATCCGTCTTCGTCGACGCGGGCGTTGTCCCCTGTCAAATAGTTGCCCGGAAACTTCGACCAGTATTGGTCAACAAACCGCTCTTCATCTCCCCAAATGCCACGAAGCATCCCGGGCCACGGAGCACCGATGCACAACATCCCGCCCTGGTTTGCCTGAACGGGTTGCAGCGATTCATCAACGATCACCGGCACGATTCCCGGCAGCGGCATCGTGCAACTGCCCGGCTTGGTGGCGGTCGCGCCCGGCAACGGGCTCATCATGATTCCGCCCGTTTCAGTCTGCCACCACGTATCAACAATCGGACAACGTTCGCCGCCAATCTTGTCGTGATACCAGACCCACGTCTCGGGATTGATTCCCTCGCCGACGGTTCCCAACAGACGGAGCGAACTGAGATCATGCTTTTCAATGTGCTCGTTGCCCCATTTGACGAATGCTCGAATCGCGGTTGGAGCCGTGTATAGAATCGTAATCTTGTATTTTTCAATCAATTCCCAGAAACGGTCGGGAGCCGGGTGGTTGGGTGCACCTTCATACATCATCACTGTTGCGCCATTGGACATCGGGCCGTAGATGATATAGCTGTGCCCGGTGATCCAGCCACAATCGGCCGTACACCAGTAAACATCCTCAGGCTTCCAGTCAAAAACCCACTCGAATGTTTTTTTCGTCCAGAGGTTGTAGCCGGCAGTCGTATGGCGAATCCCTTTCGGCTTTCCCGTCGAACCGCTCGTGTAGAGAATGAACGAAGTCGCTTCACTGTCCAAAGGCGTCGCCGGGCAGTCATCGCTCGCGTCTGCCATTAGTTCATGCCACCAGTGATCACGACCCCCGGTCATTTCCGGATCGTTGTCAGTTCGCTTGAGCACGATGCAATGTTCAACCGTCGGAGACTTCGCCAGCGCTTCATCGACGGTTTTCTTGAGCGGAAGCACCTTGCCGCGCCGGTAGAGCCCGTCCGAAGTGAGCTGAATTTTCGCGCTGGCGTCGTTGTTCCGGTCCGCGATCGCCTCGGCTGAAAATCCGGCGAAGATGACGCTGTGGACGGCACCGATCCGAACGCAACCCAGCATGGCGATCGCCAGTTCCGGCGTCATCGGCATGTAGATCGAAACAACATCCCCTTCGCCGACGCCCAGTTTTTTCAGCACGTTGGCGAACTTGCAAACCTCCGCGTGCAGTTCTTTGTACGTCAGAGTCCGGGTGTCACCCGGTTCGCCTTCCCAGATGATCGCCGCCCGGTCACCGTTGCCAGCCGCGATATTGGCATCCAGACAGTTGTAGGAGATGTTGGTTTTGCCGCCGCCGAACCACTCAAACCTTCCATTGCCCTTGTCTTCCAGAACGGTGGAGTACGGTTCAAACCAGTGGAGTTCCTTTTTGGCAATTGAGTCCCAGAATTCCGTCGGGTTTGCCTTGGCCGCGTCATAGAGTTCCCGGTATTTTTCCATCGAGCCAATATCAGCGGCGGCGGAAAACTGCTCGGGTGGCGGAAACAACCGCTCTTCGTGCATTACGTTATCGATTTGGCCGGTTTGCCCGTCAGACATTCGCATCTCCAGGTTTTTATTTGTTCAGATGTTCGAACAGGATTCTAATTTTGCCCGGGGCGAGTGTCAACGAAGCTCGACCTTGGCCGGACCACGATGCGGCTTTCCATCTGAGCAAAAGAACGTCGAGCGATTGGCCGCACGGAACCAGTGCATCGCGCGCAACCGGTTCAGAACGTCAAACACCAGACCGGGACATTTTTTGCTTCGTGTTGCTTGATTGCAACTTTTCGATCAGGCGCTTGCCAATAGTCTGAGCGAGACGAACTGGAACTGCATTCCCGATTTGACGCATCGCTTCAGTCCACGATCCTGTGATGTGATAGGACTTGGGGAATGTTTGAATCAGTTTCGCCTCGTAGGTGCTGAAATACCGAACCGAACCATCAAGAAATCGGATCATGTTTTCGCCGCCGGGTACGCCATGATCGCCCGCCTTAAGTGTTTTTGATGGAAGATCAATCAAACTGCCATTGTGTCCGGGGTAAATCCGGGCTCCCTCACGTAATTCATGTTCGCCGCGACGAGTTGGTGCCCGTGTCGGCAAAGGTACATCGCACAGACAATCTCTCACAGTACGCCAGGGCTTGTCTGCCGGAGGGAAAAGTTGAAACATGTCTCGTACCTTTCGAATTCGATTCTGAATTCGAATATCGAACACGTCGATTGGAGGCGGCGACATGTCATGTTTTTTCCAATAGTTTCCGGTAACAAATTGTGACCAGAGCAGGGTATCGAGTGAGTGAGTCTTTTCAGGAAATGACCAATCAAAACCAATATCGTCCCGGATACCTACAATGAAGACACGTTCCCTGGTTTGCGGCACTCCAAAGTCTGCAGCATTTAGCAAGCGATAGGCCACGTTGTACTTTGCTCCAGTGTAGGCTCCGCTTAAATGAAGACGTTCCAGATTTTTCAGGTTCTTTTTCCAGTCATTATCCCGGTTAAGCGCGAACTGAGGGTAGGTCAGTTGAAGTAGTATTGATCGAAAATAGGGTGCGAACGAAGACCGAAGCAGTCCTTTTACGTTTTCGAACACAAATGCCTTGGGCAGGACTTTGTTGATTGCATTGGTTGCGACCGGAAACATGTCCCTGTCGTCTGTGTCACTTTGATGTTTGCCCCCGATGGAAAACGGTTGGCAAGGCGGGCCGCCGGAAATTACATCGACGCCATTGCATTGCGAAAAATCAAATTCCCTAACATCGGAATGAAACACAACATTTTCGTCAAAATTTACATTGAGTGTCCGGCACGCGTCTTTGTTCCATTCAACAAGTGCGCGATGTCGAAACCCGACATTCTCCATTCCGCGTGCAAGACCTCCGGCGCCGCAAAAAAGTTCCAGTATCGTTTTTGGTGATGCAATCATGCCAATCCATCCATGTGCTTTTTGATTCTTGACATTACGGTTCGTCTAGAAACCGCTTTGCCAACGTAGATTGGCACTCTGTATTCAGTTCGATTGGCCACTCCGAGTTGCCGATAGATTCCCGTTTTCGCAATACAGTAAATTAGATAAACACCCGGACCGAAAAATTTGGGTGTTGGATATGGGTAAACCGGGGTCCCATTGCAAAACCGAATCGCGTCCTTGATAAGTTCCACAAATTCAACGGGCAACATGTAAACGTGCTCATGCCGTTGAAATTCCTTTTTTCCTATCTGTTTTCGTTTCGTCAAAGTTTCAACGTCCGTGATCCAGGATTCCGCTTCGGGATGAGCTTTGGCACATTGTACGGACTTGACGTGTCATTGGGTACCGATTCCAGTTTCCGGCAACTGCGAAACCGACAACGATGTTATACCAATTAGGTTCCGGATACCTCATTCCGTGATCTGTTCTACCGCGATCGGATTCAAATACGAATCACTCAGTGCCTGAATATCAGCGACGTCCTGCTTGCCCTCTATGAGAACAACACGATACTGCAGCACCAATGGCTCGCCGGCCTTCAAGTCGTGTTCGAAATACGAACCAAACCGACCATAGTCCCGTTCGCTGTATCGCTGCGGCGATGGATTGTCGGGATGATTCAGCCGCGCGACCGTGTAACGCTGGTCCTTCTCAATTTGCTCACCCCGGTATTCGTAGCTGAGTGGCAAAACAATGCTCAACGCATGCCACGAAAGATCGACATGCTGTTGGTCGGCCTCCGTTTCGTCGGGCTTGCTTGACCAGTTACGAAACCGACCTGCCTCGGCAACGCCGTCCGGACGAACGTAATAGGTTTCTGCTTTTGTCTTATCCGGCACGTCCTGCGAAGCACGAAACTGGAAACCAGCATGCTGCGGATCGCCGTCCAGCCGAATGTCGCCGGCCACCGAATCGAGCGAAGAGACAAAATCGACTACGACATTCCCACCCGCCATGCTGACCGACATCTCACGAATCTCCTGAGCAAACGGCTCACCGTCCTGACCACGCCAGTAAACAACGTTCACGTCACGTCCGACGAGCGGCCCGCCGACTTGCAGCAGGGTTTTCTCGTGCGATTGCGATTCGCCATTGCTGCAGTGCCACGTGTCTGCCGTCTTTTTCTCGCCGTCAGGGGTGTAGCTGATCCGGTTAAACCCGTAATAGAGACTGCGGTGATGCGGAAACAATCCGCCCGGACCCTTTGTCATCAATCGGTTTGTCGGAGCTCCGCTGGCCGCAGGCGGAGTATAAAGGTGGTGATAGACTTTGTAGGTTTCGCCGCGTCGCTCTTCGGTTGAATCGTCAAGCGACTCGTACATATACGTCATTACGGGCACGTCATTGTAATGCAGTGCTGCCGTTCCATATTTGTCGTCATGCCATTTGTAACTGCGATAGGAACTGGGCTCCGGGTCGATTGCCGAAAGCTCCAGCGCGTTGCCTGACGGGTCGAGCAGGAACTTGTCACCTGCTCGCCAACTTCCTTGCAACCAGGTACGTTGCCATAAAATGTCCGCGCGGCTTCCAGATCATCAACTGGAAACGCCAAATGAAATGGAGTGGGTTTTTCGGACATGATTCGACCTTTGTTTGGGATGCGATTCCTGGAGAACCGTTTTGAGTTTTCTCGACCGCTATTTTGTCCTGAATCGCATCGCCAGAATCTCAGCGACTACCTTTAGTCCGACGCGAAGACCCGCCTTCGATTTCCCGCACTCCCGATCGCGAAACGTAATCGGAGTTTCGACGATCCGCGCTCCCGACTGCTGTAATTTCAAGAGAATTTCTTCGAGGTACGCGTACCCTGAATTTCGCAGCCGGCCGACATCAATTGTTTCCAGCGATGACCGGCGATAGACTCGCATCGCTCCGGTGTTGTCGTAAGTTCGAAGTCCCAGCCATGCTCGCGCAAGAAAGTTTACAGTCTTGCTCGCGACTCTTCGGCGCACCGGCCAGCCCTCGATGCGACCACCTTCAACGTAGCGACTTCCCAGCAGGGCATCCACATCCTGGTCATCAATCATTGCCTGAATCATGGTCGCCATGGTCCCGGGAGGATGGCTGAAATCGGCGTCCATCGTTGCGACCAGATCAAATCCATTTTCAATGCCGTAACGTAGCCCGGCGATCGTGGCACTTCCCAGTCCGGACTTGTTGCGGCGATGGATCAAACTCAGTCGGGTATCGACCTTCGCCGCTTCCTGCACCCATTGCCAGGTTCGGTCAGGCGAATCGTCATCGACAACGAGGATTTCCGCTTCCGGCATCAAACCCCGCAGCGCCGGAACGAGACGCCGTATATTCTCCATTTCGTTGAACGTCGCGATCGCAATCAGAACCCTTGTTGGATTTTTCACTTAAGAACTTCCGCTTGTGTCGGGCGCGAGGGACCATTGAAACGCGAAACAAAACGTCCTTCGTGCATCCGTACACTGGTGATGCCGGTTCTGAACAAAGGTTGTAGAATGGTGCCATGAGCAATCCAATCACAATACCACGAACGTGGTGGCGGCGTCTGTATCGGAACCGAACCCGGTTCCAATGACCGGCTCGCAGAGATTTTTTCGGCTCATCCGAATGTCTTTGCTGACACTGTTTTTTTGCTACGCGACTATTCTCATGCTCCTCAGCTACTTTGAAAACAGCCTCGTCTATCCGGGGTCAAAATATCCGCATGGCGACTGGGAACCTGCCGACTTCAATTTTGAAGAGGTCGAATTCGCAGCTTCGGACGGCATGCCGCTCGTTGGCTGGTATCTACCACAATCGAATGCCCGGGAAACAATCCTGCTCGCGCACGGCAACGCGGAAAACGCAGCTCAGGCTTCGGCCTACATGGGCGATCTGCTCCGCGTTCATTTGAATGCGAACGTATTCGTTTTCGATTACCGGGGCTACGGCAAGAGCGGCGGGAGTCCAGACGAACCCGGCGTGTTGCTCGACTCCGAAGCCGCGCTAGCATGGCTCTGTGAACGCGAATCAAAAGCGCCCGGCGAAATCATCCTGTGCGGACATTCGCTGGGCGGAGGACCGGCAGTGCATCTGGCGGCAAAATCAGGCGCGAAAGCCCTGATTGTCCAGCAGTCATTTTGCTCAATCACTGCCGCTGCCGGGTACCACTATCCCTGGATTCCCGTCAGCTGGATCATGCGAAACAGATTTCCCTCCGATGAGAAAATAAAAAATTACACCGGTCCGTACTTTCAATCGCACGGGACTGCCGACCGGGTCGTCGCATTCGCGGTTGGGGAAAAACTTTTTGACGCGGCGGTTTCTCCCAACAAACAGTTTTTCAAACGACAGGGAGAAGGCCATTACGATCATCGTTCGGACGAATACTGGAACCAGCTTCGTACGTTCCTTGCCGACGTCAAAAACGAAAACACTGCTACGCGTCTCATTCAGTCTCAACCCGGGTCCGAGCCAACGGGTGCGAAAGCCGGAAACAAAACTGACAATGAAAACTTGCCCGACGAGTTCATCGCGGTCACTGCCGAGCGAGGTTCGCGCTGTAGCGTCAACATGAATAACTCATCTGCGAATCTGGAAATCAACCCGGCATCCGGAATCGACACCGTATCATTGCGATGCCTCGATACGGACTGGCCTGAGAACATCGTTGTCCGACTGCACACGGCGGGGCTAGAGTCATTGGCGATCGAGTCTGGAAATACAGGAGTCAGCGGTGGAGTCAGCAGCACCGGGGATCATGTTGTCTTTTTCTCAGTGGCAACAGCCTCGGAGTATGCGGAGCCGAACGGAGGAGAATCCGCATCAGAAGAACCAATTGACGATTCCCATCCTCTCTGGCCTGAGATGTCAATTCGATCCGCGAATAAAAAAATCCCGGTCGTCGACGGCTGCTTCGAATTTACGATTGCACGTGAACTGCTCGCTGACCCCGAGCAGCCATTGACGATTTCGTGGGTCGATTTTTTCCGCTAAGCGCCAAAGTCCGCCAATATCTAAACCTCGCGCGTCAGCTAACCTCGACGCCGGCCGGATAGCATCCTTCGTTTTCGACATAGGGAAGTGAATTCCTGCGCACACTCATCCATGAGTTGATTCGACGACTCGCAATCCATCGAATTGGCTTCGTGGCGACGTCGATCCTTGTGACTCGTGCTATGAAGTTCGTACAACGGGGAAGTTCGTACAACAGGATTTTTTTGGACACGCCGTTGACAACCGCTTCGCTTGTTGTACTATTGATCTAACACAAGAATACAATGTATGGATCTCCACATTTCGCTCAATGATGGCGTCCCGATTTATCAGCAAATCGTGACTCAAGTCAAATACCTGGTTGCGGCGCATCGCTTGATGCCGGGTGCCGAGTTGCCGACGATCCGCGCTCTGGCCAAGCAGTTGCAGGTCAATCCCAACACTGTTGCGCGGGCATATCGCGAACTTGAACAAGAGGGAATGGTGGAAAAACGGAGTACAAGAGGGACGTTCGTGGCGGAATCGGTTTCGAAGTTCACGACGAAGCATCGTCAATCGGCACTTCATAAACGGATCGATCAGCTGCTGGCAGAATCCAAACACCTTGGTTTCTCGATCGACCAGCTTTTTGAGCAAATCGAAACCCGAGCCAGCAAGTTGAACCTGAACGATTCAGAATCCAATTCCAATTCGAAATAGGTCGAGACACAATACGCGTGAAACCAGCATCTGAAAATAAGGACCAGTGCATGATTGAGCCTTCGGCACAGCAACCGCTTGCTTCTGAATTCGTCGTTGACATTTCCGGTCTCAGTCGAAGCTTTGGAGCCAGGCTAGCGCTGGACGACGTGACGCTGCAAATTCCCAAAGGTGTTGTCATGGGCCTGGTCGGTTTGAATGGAGCGGGAAAAACCACCCTGATCAAACACATCCTGGGCCTTTATCGAGCGCAGACAGGGACCATTTCTGTATTCGGAAAGGACCCGACTCGTGATCCGGAAAATGTTCTTTCGCAAATTGGCAGCCTGACCGAAGAAGACACGCTGCCTGGCTGGATGAGGGTGCGGCAAATCCACAGGTTCGCTGCCGCTTTTTATCCCACCTGGGACGAAAATTACGCACAGGAGTTATTACAGACTTTCAAACTGGAGCCCGATAAGAAAATCAAACAAATGTCCAAGGGGCAGCGGGCACGCGTCGGACTTACGCTTGCGCTCGCGCATCGTCCCGCGCTGCTGGTTCTCGACGAGCCGAGTTCAGGACTCGACCCGGTCGTACGAAACGACATCCTCGGGGCGATTATCCGGACCATCGCCGATCAGGGGAACACGGTTCTGTTTTCTTCCCATTTGCTCGACGAAGTTCAGCGGCTCAGCGACACCGTCGGCGTCATCCGCGACGGAAAACTGGTTGAGTTCGGCCCATTGGACGAGATGCAAACAAAATACCAGCGTGTTCGAGTTCGGACCAAAGACACAAGCACGCCTCCTGACCTTAGCCCGCTCGGCGAATGGGCACTCAACGGCGACGAATGGACGGCCATTCCGGACGTTAAAGAGGAGGAGTTGGAAGCGACATTTGCATCGCTTGATGCAGAAATTGTGCGGGCCGGGAGTGTCAGCCTGAACGAGTGGTTTGTTGATTCGTCGAGGGCATCATGAGACAGGCGATGCAGTTGCTGACCTGGTTCTGGTGGCACCACAAAGTGCTGCTCTCCGCCAGTGTGTTTTCGGTAATCGTCGCGCAAGTCGTCAGCTGGTCGCAGCGACAGTTATCCTGTTGCCTGACCTCTCACGAATTTCAAACGCGTTTTTCACTCATGATGCTCTGGAACGGGCGGATCTCCGTCCACCATACGTTTCCGCGCCATTCGTTTGGTACCATCGCGCGCTCAAATTCGGACTTATCGTGCTGGCAGTTCTTTACCCTGCCTACGAAACGATCGAGTCCTGGAGCAGTTCGAAAAAGCCCGGTTTCTTCGGCGATTATGTTGTCGAGGAATTCCAGTCGCCTCTCGAGGATACAAACCCGGCAACCCGCGGCGCCGAATCCGATTCGCAGTTAAAGAAATTCAACTTCCTTCGACTTCCCTACGCCATGGAAGAAGATCAGGAGCATGATTTTACGGACATCATTTCCATCGCCTCCGCTCAAGGTGCGTATAGCAATGCAACGGTGGAGCTGAATAGCCAGACGATGGAAATGAATGTTCTCGACTTCCAGGGAAGGGAAAAAATCTCCCTGACAATTTCAAAATCAAGATTGTCAACGCGGATCAACTGCTGCTGAGCGGACAAACTGAAGAAGGCGAGTGGATCGTCAAACTTCGCCGTCGAAAAGGTGAGTTCTTGCTCAACTCGCGCGGGTTCCGCTGGGTCAATCAGCGACCATTCAACCGATAGTCCGTAACAAAACACCGCTACTTACAAACCCGAAGACCAATACTGGAACTGCTCTAGCCCTCGTAGACCACTGCCAGTTGTTCACGGCAATGAACGAGCAAGTCCCTGGTCGCACGAATCCCGTCGTATTCGCTGACCCCGCCGCCTTCCCATTCGATGCCGGCATAGCCTCGATAGCCGGCGTCCAGAACGATCTTCATCATCTTGAGGAAATCGGTTTTGGTCTCGAACCCGTCATCGTCAAAATCATGGCTCTTCGCACTGACGGCCTTCGCAAACGGCATCAGTTCGGTGACTCCCTGATAACGGTCGTACTTGACTCCATTGCCAATGTTGAAGTTCCCGAAATCGGGCATTGTTCCGCAGTTATCCATATCGACTTTGGTGATCACCTGAGCCAGCCACTCGCCGTTGGATGATAGACCGCCGTGATTTTCGACGACAACATTCAAACCGTATGGCCCGGCGAACTCGCTCAACTTGGCCAGTCCGTCTACAGCTCGATCACGCTGCTCGTCCCAGTCGCCACTGGAACCGGCGTTGACTCGAATCGAATGACAACCCAGGAACCGCGCTGCGACCACCCACTTGTGATGGTTCTCAACGGCTTGAGTTCGTTTCGCTTCGTCTGCATCGCCAAGTTGCCCTTCACCATCGACCATGATCAACAGCGACTGAACTCCATTGTCTTCACACCGCATTTTCAGGTCGGTCAGGTAGCGGAGATCGTTGGCTTTGTCTTTGAAGAATTGATTGACGTACTCGATCGCTTCGATTCCGAACTCTTCCTTTGCGACAACGGGAAAATCCATATTGGACATCTCGCCGCCGTTGATGGTTCGGTGGAGCGACCATTCTGCCAGCGAAATCTTGTAAATCGGTTCGTCCTGTTCCGACTGGATCTCTTCAACCATCTCTTTGTCGGTTGCTTCTTTTTCCTGAACTGGATTCAGATGGCCGCCAAAAGTTGAACCGGAAAGTGCTGAACCCGACAGCGCGATCGACGAAGCCACCGCGCCGGCAGCCAGAAATTTGCGTCGTGTAGGAGGTTGGTTCCGGTTCGCAGATGGATCGATTCTCATTGCAGCCTCCAGAATGGATGATAACAGGCGAAAGGATTGTCTGTCGGTTGGTTATTTTGCTGGTTGTTCAATAGAGCGGCAGTATAAATTACGGGTCACTGCCAAGCAACTTGGTGAGCGGAGGATGTCAGCACTGATTTGGTTAACAGTATGGTATATATCTATCGAGGCGTACGCCAATTTGTGTTTCGTATTCTCGAAACCCAATTGGAGGCTTAACCTTCATTTCAGTAGCAACTTTCGGAATAAGTTATTCAATTTCGGTGCGTCGGCAGGATGCCAGCGCTACGCCCATTCACGCCAACCGATGCAATCTACGCAACGTCCACTCCAGCGCAAGCGATAACACAACCACCGTCAACAACCAGATCATCAGCTTCCGGGCAAAAAACCGGTCAGGAGTGCCCGGCAACAACGATTCCTGATCCTGCGGCGCGATCAAATTCTGTGGTGCAGTCGGATCCGTTGAATCAACAGTCCATGCAGACATCCCGACGTAATAGTGCCCCTGAGTTTTATCCGCCATCTCCTGCAACAACGAATCGTTTCGTTGCGGTTGTTCTTTTTCCAAGTCGGGAATGTTCGCTTCAACCTTCGTTCGCAGCACTTCACCTGTCGGCGACTCCGGCACCGGAAGATGCAATGTGTACTCGCCTTCCAAAGCCGCAGAAAAATTCCCCGTGTACGTACCCGGGCGAACAGCGTCCGCCAGCGGCTGCAGTTTGAGATTTTGTGTTGATCCGTCGGGCAAGTGAATCGTTGCGACAAGCTCAACAACGGACAGCGGCTCGTCCCGCGAATTCCGAAGCATCGCCTGCACCGAAACTTGATCGCCCATCCAGCAGCGATCACGATCGGTCAGCAACACTCCGCGCGTCGAATCGCGCAGCAGGCGTCCCTGCGAGACCCAGCGCAGGAGTTTCAGGTAATACTGCTGAAAGTACTCAACATCCAAACGCCGGATCCGCCACATCTCGCCGCTCGCCTGAAAGAACACACGACCCGATCCGTAGTACTGCGAGGCAAGATAGATCGGAAGCCGGTCATTGATCCTGGTTCCCGGATCGGCAAACCGAGCCAGCACATCCGCACCGGGTTTCGCTTCATTGACGGCGTAATAACCGAACACGCCCTCGAACTCGGACCAGGTCTGTGCGCTGATGTTACCTGAATCGCCCAGCCAGAGATATTCTGCAGCTCGACCCTCGCGCGAGAATTCCAGCGGAAACGCATTTTCACCGCCGAACCGTCCGAGTTTTAATGCCGCCGACCCTTGTGAGAAAAACGAAACCGGATAGAGCCGTCGCACATTGTCGATCGCCTCATCGCCGCGCGGCCGCCGCGTCCACTCGGGTGTGAAAACCGGCCCGGCAATCGCAAGCAGTCCGCCCGCTTTTTCAGCCACCCACCGTTCCAACAGCACAGTCTGAGCGACGCTTAATTCGCGCCAGTCCGGATCGAACGCGATGACACAATCATACTGGAACATCTCTTCCCGGGTTTGCGGAAACTCAAACAACAGTTCGTCCGATTCCTGATCCGCCCCTTCCCCGGCAGTTTGCAGCCGGACATGTAACGTCACGTCCTTGTCACGATAGAGCTGATTGCGCAGGAAACGAAACTCGCGCGTCGGTCCTCCAGCCATTAACAGCACGACGGTTTTTCGCTCAACAATTTCTACGGTGGCGGAACGGGTATTGTCGCGCGGATCCGGATCGCCATCGCCCTCGTTTGGCAAGGCCCGGATCTTAAAGATACGTTTGCCTTGTTCGAGACTCGCGACCTCAAACTCAACCGGAACGGTTTCGCCGTCAGCTGACAAACGCAGCGGCAATTCGTCTTCAATTGTCTCCGCGTCCGGATCAGTTTCGTCAGCCGAAAGCAGCTGAACGCGAACAATGCTACCCTCCATGCCAAACGCTTTGATGAGCCCCTTGATCAAAAAATTGTCGCCGGGAAAAACGCGAGAGGGAGCCTGCATGTCGGCGATCGACACGTTCATTGGCGCGTCGGTCGAACCGATGCCGACAGTAAATACCGGAATACCGGCGTTCCCTGCCGCAGCGATTGCCCGGCCCGGTTCGATTCCTGCGTTGCTTCTCCCGTCCGTGATTAAGACAATTCCAGCGATCGGACCGCCCCGTTCCTTGTTGACGATATGTTCGACAACGGCGCCGATTCGCGTCGATGTTCCTCTAGGCGCAACTGCTGTCGACCAATCGATGTCAGCGGCGTTCCGAATTCCCGGCTCGTTCGATTCAACTTCTTCCTCAAATCGTTCAGCCGGATCGCCCAACGTTCTTGATTCTACGGGTATTTGGTTCGCGTCCGGATGCTGCCAGCCCAGCGAAACAGGTAGATCAAACGCAGGCGTGTGTAAGTCCGCTGCAGCCAAAGCGATTGCTCCACCGACGAGCAACAGCACACTGGCCGCCATCAGCCACGATGTCCGACTCGATCGCGAATTCAGCTCATTCGCTTCTGGCGCTCGCCTTGCTCTGCCGTTGCTCGTGCGGAGAAAACTGGCCAGCCATCCGATCGCCAACAATAACGACGCCGCGAACAGAGCAATCGCGAACCAGCCAACCTGCGCTGAAGTCTGCAACCTGGCGAGCAACGATGCCTTTGGTGAATCCGACGCATCAATCGCTTCAACAGGTTCACCCGAAGGGACCCCAACTTTAGGCAGCGATGCGATCAACTCGGCCTGAGCAGAATCGCCAAACCGGTAAAACTCCAGTCCATGTTGATCATTCAACGTTTCCAGCCCCGGTGAATTCGCCAACGCGGTCGTCACAAGATCGATTCGCCGCAGCGCGCCCTGATCGACGCTGTCTTTGAGTCCCATACTCAGGCTGTTGTCGATCAGCACGATCAGCCTTGACGGTTTGACCAGCCTGCTTTCGCTACGCAGAACCGGATTGAGCACGAACAACAGCACGCCGGCAACCGCAACGCCGCGCAAGACGGGAAGCAGGAACCTTAGACCCGACTCCTTACCACTCGCGTCCCGGCAGTACATCATTACAAAAAACAACACCATAAACGCAACAACAGCTGCACCGACCAACCAGTGCCACAGTTGCGACAACGGGACCGCAGGTTGCAATTCATAAAAAACTCGTTCGCTGGTTTGAGCTAACATTTGCTAGGCGGCTGCCCTTTCCTGTCGGTGCGGGCTTTCCGGGTTTTTCCTTGGTTTCGAATGATAGCTGCACAAGTACGCCAGCCACTGCTCCGCGACCAAAACCAGAACCAACAGTACCAGCAAAACACGGATCAGCGAACTGGACGATCGCTGTTCGGGCTCCGGGTTGAATTCGTTCCAGGCGACCAGCGACGGCGACGCCCCATCCAGCGCGGTCAACAATGGACCACTTCGCGCGAGCGCCATTTCACTCTCGGACGAATCGACATTGAGAGCCAGTCGCCGCACTTCCGGTATCAGGCTTTCTCGATGCAGCCAGATATCGTAAATGCCCGGCGTACCAACTCCCGCAGAATCAGCGGATCCATCGAGCGTTGCCCGATAGCTCTCGCCCAACATTCGATCCGAAACCACTTTCATTCGCTGTGTCGTTTCCGTCCTCTGCTGTTCTTCAACTGATGCAACGCTGTCCAGTCTATCTGGAACAACAAATGTTACATCCGGTCCATAGTCCGCAGCAGGAACTGAAACGTCGATCGGTACGCCAACCAGATCGCTTGTGCCGGGAAACCGGCCTCGGGCAAGAAAATCTTCGGCGAGCAACATCAGGGGAGGGAAAGTGCCGTTGCGAGCCCAGTTATTCCATTCCGGCGAAACCGTTGTCAAAAACGCCAGCACATTCCCGCTGCCGAAACGTGATCCGACGATCAGTGGCAATGACTCGCTGCCGCGCACGGTCGCCGCAATATGAACCTCCGAATCGTCGGCGGCCTGCCATTCGGGCGGTACCTTCAGAATCGTTTTGACTTGAACAAGATCGAGCAACCCGTTTTGCATTCCCGGCGGAAAAATCGAATGCTCGTTAGGAGAAATGTCCGGGACGCGGTCTTCTATCAGTTCCGAGACATCAAACTGTCTCTCAAGTGGTACCGGAAAAATCCCCTCGCCGTCGCGATACGAACGGCTGTTGTAAAACGAGAGATTCATATTCGGCCCGGCGAAAAAACAGACGCCTCCTCCATCAGCAGCATAGGACTCAAGGTGCTTGACCGCCGATTCATCCAACCGATCGATGTCCAACAGGAACACCACGTCAAACTCATCGAGCTGATCCGGCGATGCGTCGCGCAGGAAATCTTTCGTTCGAATCTCAGGCGTGATTCCCGTCATCGATCCACGCGGATTCAGGGCCAGAGAAAGATAGAACGCCGAATCAGGAGCGCCGGTATCGCCGACCGCCGATTCGATCATTAACACGCGGGCTGCCGGCCGAAACACCGCGACTGCCCGGCCTGTGTTGTCGATCGCGATCGCGTCATCTTCAAGCGTTGCCACGACCGCGTGTTGCCCGGGGGTTGGAAACGACACCCAGAATTCGCGTGTTTCAGATTCATTGGGACCGATCGATTCGATAAATACGGTCGGCAAATCGTCAAAGTCCGGAACAATCCTGCCGATGTCGTTTGCGCTTCGGGGTTCCGGATACGTTTGCGTGCGAATTTTCACCTGCACTTTTTCAGCAACGCGATCAGTACAGTTTCGAATCGTGACGCTCATCTTTAACGGAGTGCCTGCAACCCGGACGCTCCCGATCGCAGCTAACTCAGCAACTGCCAGATTGGGATGCTCTTCGGTAACGCAATTGATCAGTTCGATTGCTGCACCATCATCGCGAATCTGTCGCAGGATTGGCTCGACGCTGTCGGGGTTGTTCCAGTCCTTGGCGCGAAAGTCCGAGAGCACGTAGACAATCGCATTCGAATCTTCTCGTTCTTTCACCAGCGATGCGACCGTCGTCAGGGCGTCACCAATTCCGACTGCAAGGTTCGATGAATCGAGTCGGGCCTTCACCGTTTCGAGCCTGCCTTCGAGCCGGTTGTTAACCAGCTCCGAGTTCAAATCGGCGCGACCGGCCAGCATTGAACCGTCGACCGTTGAACCATCGACTTCGGCATTTGCTGCGCCTTCCTGATTCCCGCCTGCCCTCGCCTGCGAGTAGCGCAAAATAGTGAATCGCTGGTTCTGACGGTTCTTTGCCCGTAGCGCAATCATCGAAAGCGTCGAGCGCGCGTTGTCCATCGCCGAAGCACCGGCGGCCCGGTCACTCATCGAAAAACTGTCGTCAATCAGAATGTAATGGTGAGTTGTCGCTCCACCCAATAGCCGCGCGATCCGGTCTTCATTGCAACCGACTCGCCCCAGCAAAAACAGAACCAGCAGCAATGCGGCAATTCTGGACAGCAGCAGAAGTATTTGTTTCAGCCAGACACGCTTTCGATTTTTCTTATGGCTCTTGAGAAGGAATTCCATCGCCGCCCATTTGACCGTCTTGTGCCGCATGAGGTTGATCAGGTGGATCAATATCGGCAGCCCGATCATTCCCGCGATCAGCGCACCCCAGACTCCGGGCGAAGGCGTAAAGATGTTGTCAAACATTGACCGCCTCCGCAACAACGCGGAATACGCTTCCAACAACGCGGAATACGCTTCCAGCTTGTGTCTTAACATTCCGGTCACAAGCTGGCAGCGTATGCCACGGTTTCTTCGTATCGATCAACATCAGCCCTGCCTCTTCTGCTGACGCGCAAACCTACGGCTGACGAATTCAGCCAGAGCAGCATCGAGAGGCTGACTCGTTCGAATCAGGCAATAGTCAACCGCTGCGGAAGCACACCCGCGCCGGACGCCGGACAAAAATGTTTCAAGCTCTTCCATGTAGCCTTCCCGCAGCGATTGCGGGTTGCAGTTCAACATCCCCTCCGATTCCAGATCCTCAAATCGCGTCGGACCGGTGAAAGGAAAATCGAGCTCGTCGTCATCCATCACATGCAAAACCAGCACGTCATGCCCGCGCTGCCGGAGCAACCGCAATCCACGCAACGTCTGCTCGGGGTCCGACAAAAAATCGGAAATCACAACCATCATTCCGCGTTTCGGGTAAATCGACGCCGCCGCCTGAAAAATATTCAGCAAGTCTGTTTTGTCAGCCGGCTTGTCCACGTCCAGCGATTCGATCACCTGCAACAAGTGGTTCCGTTTGCTTAAGACCGGAACACGATTGCGAACGGTGTCGTCGAACGTCATGCAGCCGACGGCATCCTGCTGCTTGAGAATCAGAAACGACAGCGACGCGGCAATCGTCGCCGCATATTCGTATTTTGACAACGGACCTTCACCGTATGCCATGCTGTTGGAAGCATCGACCAGCAGATAGACACGCATGTTCGTGTCTTCTTCGAACTGTTTGATATAGAGCCGATCCTGCCGGGCCCAGACCTGCCAGTCAACGTGGCGCAGATCATCTCCTGTCGCGTACTCGCGGTGCTGGCGAAACTCAACCGATTGGCCGAAATAGGGACTGCGATGCATGCCCGAGAGAAAGCCCTCGACAATATGGCTCGCCCGCAATTCCATTCGGGAAATCCGCTTGATCGCCTCAGGATGCAAAAATCTTTTGGAAGCGGGCATCGCGCGTTAGTTCGTCCTCTTTGGCAGGAGTGTTGTCGATCAGTTGTTGAATCACATCGTCAACCGTAATTCCGTCGCTCTGAGCCGCGAAATTGATCGCCAGTCGATGTCGCAAAACCGGTTTCGCAATCGCAACAATGTCGTTGGTTGTCACGTGCGTCCGTCCATAAAACAGTGCCCGTGTCTTTCCACCCAGAACAAGGAACTGCACCGCACGAGGTCCGGCTCCCCAGCTGACAGACTCGTTGACGAACTCGGGAACACCCGGCCATCCGACTCTCGTTTGCCGGACCAGTGACAATGCGAATCGAACGACATGGTCGGACACAGGCACATCGCGAACGATTTCCTGCATCCGCATCATCTCTGCATCCGAAAGCACAGCCTGCACTTCGTGGTTCTGCCGGGTCGTCGTCCGTCTGGCAACTTCAAACTCGTCGTCAAAATTCGGATACTCGACAAAGACCTTGAACATGAACCGGTCCTGCTGAGCTTCGGGCAGCGGATAGGTCCCTTCCTGTTCAATCGGATTCTGAGTTGCGAGCACAAAAAACGGATCAGCCAGTTTGTGTTTGACGCCACCGACCGTGACCTGCCGCTCCTGCATCGCCTCCAACAGAGCGGCCTGAGTCTTCGGCGGAGTCCGGTTGATCTCGTCAGCCAGAATAATGTTCGAAAAGACCGGGCCTTCGAGAAAGCGTCGTTCGCGCGATCCGGTCGATTTGTTCTCTTCGATGATCTCGGTGCCGGTAATGTCAGCCGGCATCAGGTCGGGCGTAAATTGAATCCGGCTGAATGAGAGGTTCAACGAGTCGGCAATCGTGCTGATCATCAGCGTCTTGGCCAGGCCAGGCACACCTTCGAGCAGGCAATGCCCCTGGCTGAACATCGCGATTAGAATCTGCTCGATCACCTCCGTCTGACCGACGATCACCTGCGAAAGCTGTTCGAGGATTCGTGTGCGCGCACCGTCGAGCAGTTCGATCGCTTCGCGTCCGATCCCGCCGCTCCTGCCATTTTCGTTTTCTCCGGCCATCGGGTCTCCATGGAACAGGCCTGTTTGAATAAGCGAATTCTAACGGATTCGGATTGGAATTGGATACGGTGACGGAATATCCGATGGCTGAGCTGCGTTTTTTCACTCTGCATGATCCCGAATCGCCCGGATTGCGTTCCTCAGCATTCACGGTCTCGACCTGTTCCATTGCCCGAACGCAGGCGGACATCGCAGCATCAAACTGTCCGTCGTAGACGAGCGTCCCGGCGTAGGTCTCCAACATCCGGGCCAGGCCCGAACGGGATACTCAATGTTCGGCTCCTGCGAGTCCGTCGGACGCGTACGATTGCCGTCCGGTCCGTTCAAGGCGTTCGGAGGCATCGCCGCGCCGGTGATCTTTCTGCGTCCGGAAAAGTACAGCGTTCGAGCAAGTTCAAAGTTGAGCCTTGCAAGTTGGTTCGGCCTGGTCCCGTCTGCCTTCTCAGATTCAAGACAATCCAGCTCAGCTTCGAGAATCGTCAAGGCAATTTGATGGGCCACATCCGCCCTGTCAGTACCATTGTTGGATCGAAGCGCAATCCCGGGCCGATTGCAGGTCACTGCAATTTCTTCTGTGTATGACCTTCCGCCTGATTCGCTTTTTGGAAAAGAGTAACTCGTTTTTTATCTGTTTCCAGGCTCAAGGAGAATCGAAAATGAAACCCGACTTCCTGGCGTACATTACAGCCCTGCTCGCGATCATTCCTGCCGGCACCATCCCGCTGCAAACCTGTAACGCTCAATGCAACACGTTTCAGCAGATGCTTGAGCAGTTCCCGCCTACCCTCCAGCTCCCTGCTGTTCCATGATTTGCCGCATCTCCTCGCGACGCTCGTCCAGTTCCAACTCACGCTCGCGAATACGCTCGATCAACTCGGCACGCTGCAACGCATTCGCCTCGCGGTCGATGACCGGCTTGAACACCGGGACTTGCTCGAACTCGATCGAATTCTCACCCGTCAAATGAGCGATCGGCGACGGCGGAACCGGGCGGTCGGTGATTGAGAGCGACATTTTCTTCGTCGGAAAAAAGAAATCCAGAACTTGAGTTTCCGGGTCGATCTCAATTCTGTAATCGGAAGACTGGGACAATTCGGTCATCGAGTTCACCGCCAGTCGCCCGGTTTGCAAATCAATTGCCACCAACTGCGTCCAGTAGCGCCGCGTCGACGGAACGCCACGACGATTTAACCGCCTCAACAGAATTGTGACCGGCGAAGACCACGGTAGATTGCCGGCGTATTGGAAATATTGAGTTCTGGCAGGGCGAGTCCACCGAGGTGCGCCCGTTTCCCGATTCACCGCTAAAGTGTAACCGTTCCAGAATGGCCGGCCGTAATTGAGATAGCGGATCTCGGTATTATCGATCGTCGTGTAGCGAGTTGTCGTTGCCGCAGCAGTGTGCAGTTTGACCAGAAAGTCGTTTTCCATGGGCCGTATTTCGATGTTGACCGGGACCACGGGTTTTCCGGTAGCCAGTTCTATTGGCAATCCGGTTGGCGCGGATGACAACACTTCCCCGGTTGCAATATCGAGAATTTGAAGCTCGCTCGCACCGTCTATTACAAGCACTTGCTCGTTACGGATCATCGCGGCAACGGCCTTGCTGTCGTAACTTCTTTCCCAGATCATTTCGCCGTTCAGAAGATCGAACAGCCGCATCACCTTTTCTTCGTCCGGCTCTTCTTTCTCTGGTTCATCAATGTCCGCACCGCTGCCCGTTCCTTCAGTCGACGACTCGTCGTCGTCCGAATCGCGTTCATCACCTGAGCCGTTTTCCGGTCCTGCGTCGCCTTCCAGGTCAGGCACGTAACGGACGGTGGACAACAACATCCGCGTCCCCGTGGAACATAACAGCGTCCCGTATTCAGGACCGAGTCGTCCGGCCCCTGTTTCCGCGCCCGAATCGGAATCAAAAACTCGAACTGATCGTTTCTGCGAGTCCCAGACAACGACAGTATCTCCGTCTCCCAGAATCCTGGCATGACGCGGGAACGGACCGCGCTGCCAGAACTCCCGGCCATTCAACGCGTCAACGCAAACCAGCTTTGAACCGGCGATGTAGCAAACCCGCTCGCGACTCGTCAGCGAAAACGGAATTCCCCGCATGATTTTCTCGTGTTCGCCCCAGATATTCGGTTTGACAAGAAATTCAGAAACCGCGTTCGGGTTTCCTTTTCTCAAGTCAATGCTCCACAGCACAGGGTCGTGTCGGGAAAGAACCTTAAACCAGTCCAGCAAGAACAACTCTGTTCCGAGTCTTACTGATAGGAGCCCGTCAAGATATTGCACTTCCCCGCCGTACGCGGCATTCAAATTCGCGTAGGCATGTTGCGACGGATCCCGCAAACCGATTTTTGAAAACGCCCGACCAAACCGGTCGATCACTTCCAGTTCCCCGGTCGTCGAGAAATAGCGAAACAGAAACTGTTCAATCGCCGGATCGGTCGTCGTTTTTAACGTCAACTCATTGCGACTGAAACGATATTCGTAATCGTCACGCGCATCCGTTGAGAAAGGAACCACTTCCGTGTTGACTCTGCCTCGATTCCAGAGGACACCCGTTTGAGAAACGATTGCTTTCAACCGCGCGGCATCCGCCTGCTCCAGTTCCGCAAGCCGTGAATACAATTCACCCATAGTGTCCGGAGGAAGCGAATGATCGCGATCAAGATACTCAATCATGATGGACGCTGCCAAACGTTCTCCATCATTCAGCAACGACCCGGTCATTGCAACGCCGAACTCAACCGGCAACGAACTCAGGCCCATCGACCGCGCGATGTGAAACCGGTCAATCGGTGTTCTCGATCGCGAGGCTGCAGCAAACAGATCCGAAATGCGTTCACGCATCGCCAATTCATCCAGATCGGAACCTGCGTCGTTGGCAGCAGCGATGACATGGCTCAAACGATCATAGCGCCATGCAGAAAACGCCATATGCACTTTGCTAGCGATATTATTTACGCTGTCGGACAAATCTACGTTTTCGGTTGCAGCAACTGAGCTATCAAAATCCCGTAACCCGTTCGTCTCGATCAAGATTTCATCATCGATCCGGCTGGCTGTTTCTCCGTTGTTAATCGCCATCAACTCGTCCAGCGCAAGCTGCCATTGCCGGTTTCGAATCAGGCCGTCAACCTTCGCAGCAAGAAAACGCCCGCGCTCAGGTCCGTTAAACCGGTCCGTATACCGCAGCGCCAGCTGCATCCCTGCCGAAAAATCCTCAGCGACATCTGACTCAAGCAATTGAACCGAAACACCGGCCAGTAGTTCTTCGCGAGCATACCCGGGTTGTTCATCGTACGCTTCACTCAACGTCGCCGCAGCCTCTCGAAGTGCGCCATCCTGTATCAACAGCTGCGCTTTGATCGTTTTTTGTGCGGCGTTCAAATCGCCTCGCTCTTCCGCGTTGGCGATCAGTCGTCGGTTGGGCTCGTCCTGTGGAAAGACTGCAACGTGATCGACGCCGTGCGAAACGACATATCCTTTGTGGCAAATCAGGTTGCCGAGTACTCCTCGTGTTCGAATCGCTTTTTCCACCCGTCCGCTCTCTAGCGAAATTTTCAACAATCGCTCACCAGTGGTTGGCAGATAGTAGTAGTGATCGTCCGAGTATCCACGACCAGCCGGTTTTCCGACCGGCCCGGCACCGACAGTCTCCGGATTCAGCAGGCCCGGTTCGACTGACCAGAGCTCTGTCCCCGAATCGAGCTCCACTGCGCAGACAGTTGATGACCCAATCAGCAGAATCGAACCGTTCGTCACACAACCGACATAAAGACTGTCATTGCGAGGGATGCCAGCGATCGGCAGGCCTTCGTCGTCGATCCATTTTGGTTTCCCCGAAAGCAAATCCAAAACGATCAACTCCTGTTTATCGATCGGCGTGAACAAAACCGAGCCGCCGGCAATTGTCACCGTTGAATCCTGCCACGCATTGTCGTGCGGACTGTTCCCTGTCCTCGAGTTTCCTGACGGATCAATGCGTCCGGCACTTTGGTTCTGAGCTGAATTGTATTGGTAGCCCCAAACCAGCGAACGCGTTGAAATATCGACTGCCACCAGCGCGCCAACTCCAGTCGGGCAAATAATCAGCCCATCGGAAAAGGAAGGAGTCGCCCCGGCCAGTCGGCGGTCGTAATTTGTAGAAACCGGCCCGGCCTTTTCAACACTGGCCAGTTGTTGTGACCAGAGAAGTCCGCCCGATTCCGATTCAAGGCAAACCAGGCGGATTTCGCTCTCCTGCTCAACAATCGCAAACAGTATCCGGTCCAGTGGCAACGGCGGGCCCAGGAAAAACGCACCCGCCAGCGCAGGTTCATCCAGTCCGGATTCACCGCCAACGTGCCAGCGGAATTCGCCTTCACGATTCAAGTCAACGGCCGTCAATTCGTTGACCGATCGCTGCCCCATCGGATCCTCAACCACTGTCCCGCCCCGGAGCACCGTCCGTGTACGCGATGTGCCCGCAAACCCCGGCTGCGGTACGACATAGATCCGGCTGGCATCGCTGCTGATCTGACCGAATACTGCGTCCATCCACATTCGCTGGCAAACCGCATCCATATTCGATGCCGCGTGCGTCGCGGAAACCTCTTCGGCCTTGAAAAACGTCTCGCGATCAAACGGCGGATAGACCCATTCTCGCTTGCCGGTATTCAGATCCACTCCGATCATCCGGTCAAACGTTCGCATGATAACCGTGTCGCCGATCGCAAGCGGCTGAACACCCGGAATCGTCGATGATCCGTCCAGCACCAGTTGCTCACGGGCGCTGACGATCAATTTTTCGAATTCAGGATCGTTCAGCGTTGGCAAACTCCAACGGGGCGAGATCAGAGGTAGCCCGGTCCCGCTGTTGGCATTGCGCTGCGGGTTGCCCCGAAACATCACCCAGTCCTGAACCAGGGCATTGCCCGCGAGCGGCGAATCTCCGATTAGTTTTCTCAGCCACGCAACCGGATCTTCATTGTCCCGAAACAGAGGCACATCGCGCCCTTGAAAAACAACTGACGACGCTCCTGGCAGATCACTTTGACTCGTTGCCTTCAGCTCGCGCAATACCGCCTCAGCCCTTTTGTTCGCGCCGTTGAGAATCCAGCAAGTTGCCAACAGCACGGAAACTTCCGGGTCGTACAATGAACGTGCATCCGGCGTGTCGGCAATCCGTTGAAAGCAGAATGCTGCGGCGACCGGTCGTCCCTGCTGCAAATGGTGATGCCCGCATAGCATCGTTGCATTGAATCCGGCCGGCGTATAAAAAAAACGTTCCATGATCCGTGCCATAGCCGGATCGTCATTGCGATTGATGGCGTCATCGAGCATCTGCCGCGCCTGAACTCCATATCGCAGCTCATACAGCTCACGTTCTTTTTTCGGAATCCGTCCCAACAGTGCCGTCGCCCGGATTCGGAGCGAAACGGCCGTTCCTTCTTCACCGGCAAGCCGCACGAGATAGTCCTCGTATTCCTCATCACTGAGCGCCTGCCCAAGCAGATCAACGGCTCGCTGAAAGTCACCTTCGTCGATTGCCTTTTGAGCGCGAATCAGCGGCCGGAGAATTTCACGTGGCGGTTGAACAAACACGGAAGACTCATCCACGATCAGAGTATCCGGAATCAAATCGTCATCCTGACCGAAAACGGGCCGGGCTTGAACAGAAAGCAAAAAGACGAACAAGCATCCAATCAAAATCGCATCAATCAGCGCCAACCTGCGCCTGTGATAGAATTTCGATCGAGTCATCTTTGTTTTCATTTGGCTAATTCCACGGTCCGGAATCCTCCGGTCTTGAGGCTGGCAGGAAATCGCGGGCGTCCGGCTACTGAAATTATTGTCGCTGCGGGAATTATCTCAAACGGCAAACTCGATCCGTTGCACAAGCATCCCTGTATTTCCCGCCAAAGGAACCTATAATCGGCGACATTCCAAACCCGTTAGTCCGGAATTGTCATCAGCATGTCAAAAAGCAAGCCTTCGAAATCAGCCAAACGTATCGACAAGCTTCGCGACACAATCCGAACTCACGACCGGAAATACCACGTCGAAGCGAAACCGGAAATCACCGATCTTGAATACGACCGGTTGATGGACGAACTGAAAAAACTCGAGAGCGAAAATCCGGACCTGATCACCAGCGACAGTCCAACGCAGCGCGTCGGCGAACAACCGGTTCCGCATCTGGACAATGTTAGACACACCGTTCCGATGCTTTCGATCGACAACTCATTCTCACGCGAAGAGCTGATCGAATGGGGCAGCAAGACTGAAGCTGTTTTTGACAACCCTGTTGACTGGGTTGTCGAATTGAAAATCGACGGAGCAGCGGCAACGGTCATTTTCGAAAACGGACAACTCATTCGAGCCGTCACGCGCGGCAACGGTGTTGTTGGCGATGACATCACTCACAATGTACGGGCGATGGCCGACGTGCCGCTGCGTTTGATGACCGATACGCCGCCGGCAATTCTCGAAGTTCGTGGCGAAGTCTTCATGACTAATTCCGACTTTGTGCAACTGAATCTCCGTCAGGTTAAAGCCGGCCGGGACGAATACAAAAACACGCGCAATGTCGCTGCGGGAAGTATTCGTTTGCTCAACCCGAAGGTTTCCGCCGAGCGAAAACTCCGCCTCTTCTGTCATGGCACAGGAATGTGCGAGGGGCTGAAGTCAGACAACCATATGGACTTTCTTGCTGAGATTGGCGGTTATGGACTCGTGCCGACACCCCTGGTCGAAAGTTTCAAGACGATCGAAGCGGTTGCGGACCATTGCGATCAACTGGTCGAAAACTTGCACGAACTCGATTTTGAAGTGGACGGAATTGTCATCAAACTGAATCGGTTTGACCTCCGCGAACAACTCGGCTCCCGATCGAAAAGCCCTCGCTGGGTCATCGCATACAAATGGGAAAAGTACGAAGCAATCACGACGGTTAATTCGATCGACGTTCAGATCGGAAAGACCGGCGCGATCACGCCTGTCGCCAACCTCGAACCGGTCGAGCTGGCGGGGACAACCGTCAGCCGCGCCAGTCTTCACAACGCGGAGGAAATCGAACGCAAAGATATCCGCGTGGGCGATGTCGTCGTCGTGGAAAAAGCGGGCAAGATCATTCCGCATATTGTCCGTGTCGAAAAACACCAGCGCAAGGGCCGGTTAAACAAATTCAAATTTCCAAAGAAGTGCCCGGAATGCAAAGCAGCGCTCTCCAAGGATGAAGGGGGCGTTTACATTCGATGTACGAACAACGAATGCCCGGCGCAGCTGAAAGAGCGGTTAAAATATTTTGCCAGCCGCGATGCGATGGACATTCAGGGCCTGGGTGACAAGATCGTTGATCAGCTGGTGACTTCAAAACTCGTCAAACGATACGGCGATCTCTACCGGCTGAAAGTCGATCAGCTGTGTGAACTGGAGCGGGTCGGCATGGGATCGGCTACCAATCTCGTCAACGCAATCGAAGCAAGCAAGACACGTGGTTTGGCGAGAATGCTAAACGGATTATCGGTTCGACACGTCGGCCGAACGGTATCGCGCAAGCTGTCGTCACATTATGGATCGCTTGAAAAAGTCCGCACCGCTGGCGTTGAAGAACTCGAAGCGCTGGATGAGATTGGTGACATCATTGCCGCCAGCCTTCATGAATTCGTCAACAGCGACTACGGTAAGAAGACGCTCGATGACCTGATCGAGTGTGGCCTGACGACCACAGGCGAAAAAGCGCCCGAACCGGCCAGCGATCTACTCGCCGGGAAAACGCTGGTCGTGACCGGGACACTGTCCGAGTTTACTCGTGAACAGATCCACGAAATGATTCGCGACAACGGAGGCAAAACGTCGTCCGGCGTCTCTAAGAAAACCGACTACCTCGTTGCCGGTGAAAACGCCGGCTCCAAACTTGCCAAAGCGGAAAAGCTGGAATTGAAGGTGATTTCCGAACAGGAATTCAAGAAACTGATCGGCGGATAGCCGGGCCCGGCGGGTAACTCACCTTTATCGTGAACATTAAATCCGTACGTGTTCACGATACCGCTTTGCGTTAGCCCGGTACTGGTGGATTCTCTCAACGGCTGCGCTGGGAGATCGAGTTGCAGCAGAATTGAAATTCTTTTTCGAACACGTTGTCGAAATCGTAGACGTTGTCAAAGTGCGAGCGACGGTCCTGAGATGACTTTTTCATGATCCCGATTTGTATCATGTTGTAGACGATGTCGCCGAAACAACTGGTTTCGGTGATACGCCAGTTTTCGAGCACAACGCGCGCCATGTAGCCGTACTGGTTGATTGAGTATTGCCGGATCGCTTCACAAAGCTGTTGTCCGGTGAGGTGCCTTTCGCGTCTGGCCCGTTTGAGTTCCCCGGCCGCATCGGTTACCGGTTCATTCAAGGGTTTGCCCCTGGTAGTTTTCGATTTGGCAGCCTTGTCCTTTGTCGAAACCCGCTTCTTTGCAGCCGCTGGCGCGTTGAGTTCCGCTGAATCGGCCGCAAATGCCAGGGCTTCACGCACGAATACGTAGGCCTCGACCGGGTACCGGGGATCGTGACTCACTAACTCAAACAACGAATAGGCTTCTTCTGACATAGGAGTTCCGGAATCCGAGATGATTGATTAACGGGCGGTAAATCGTTTAGCCGTTGTTCCTGCAATATTTCTTTTGAACACTCTTCTATTCTAAAACCGGATCTCGAAAAAACACTACATGAATACGGAACTTTTTCGCAAAACAATTCGCCGAAACGCAATTGCAGAAGACATTGTCATCCGCTAGAGGCCACGTTCTGCAAAATTGAAGCAGTGATGCCGCACTGGATGGCCGGCATGAATTCAAACAGCATTTTCTTCAAGCAACAGATCGCTGTAGGAACGCTCGATCAAATCGCTGAATTCAATCGACAGTTCGTTCAGGTAATGATCGCACCGGGCCTGGAGTTCGTTCGCGGAGAGATCGCGGAGAGATCGCCGGCTTCAATCTCAACGAAACTGCCGAGGCTCATTACTTCGTCGACATGAAACTTGACATTTTCGATATAGAAGATGTGACGCAATAGTTCTTTTAATCGCTGAAGTACGAATTCCGGATTGTTACAACGTGCTTTGATTTCAATGTTCAGAGGCATGGACGGCATCGCGGGAAAATTGACTGGAGGTGGTAGCGAGTGACACAATAACATCTCCAGTACAAACTTCAATCCAGCGGACGAGATCTCGCCGCGCAGGCAAGACTCCTGCGCAGGTTTCCCCCGCCTACGAATGTTGCACAGATTTCAGATCGTGTAAGATCGTTTCACTGATCCAGTTTCAAAACCAGTTCAATCCAATCCGTTCTTCTGGAATTCAAGTGCGCCGTCTTATTCAACCAGTAAAGGGAACGCTCGATGCGGTCATCCGTCCGCCCGGATCCAAGAGCATCACCAACCGCGCTTTGTTGATCGCCGCGATGGCTGGCGGCGAGAGTACGTTGCGAGGTGCCTTGGATAGCGATGACACACAAAAGCTGATCGACTGCCTGCACCGGCTCGGGATTGAAATCAAAGCCAGCCAGAAACGTGATGTGTTGACTGTCGCCGGTTGCGGAGGCAACATTCCAAACGCGTCGGCTGAAATGTTGGTTGGCAACAGCGGCACAACGATTCGTTTTCTCACCGCGGCGCTGGCGATCGCTGGCGGAACGTATCAACTCGACGGGATCGAGCGAATGCGAGAGCGACCGATCGGTGACCTGGTCGAGGCGTTAAAGGACGCAGGTGTAGAAATCGATGCATTGTCGGCAGGCGGATGTCCGCCGGTGAAAATTGCGTCGAACCGCTGGGAGGGTGGAACGATTCGAATTCGTGGAAATGTGTCGAGCCAGTATTTGAGCGGCCTGATGATGGCCGCGCCACTGGCTGAAGGGCCGGTCATTATCGAGGTAGGCGGTGAACTGGTTTCGCAGCCCTATATCGATATGACGATTAGCGTCATGCAACGATTTAGTGTTGCAGTTGAACAAAATGTAAAACCGTCGATGGTCCGGCAGTTTAGAATTGCGGGTGGCCAGTCGTATCGTGGAAGTGACTACGAAATAGAGCCGGACGCATCGGCGGCGAGCTATTTCTGGGCAGCAGCAGCGATCTGTGGCGGCTCGGTTACGGTGCTTGGACTGGATTACCAATCGCTTCAGGGCGATGTCAATTTCGTGGACGTACTCAAACAGGCGGGCTGTCGCGTAGAGAGACTCGAGTCGGATTGGAATGACGCGACGGTGGGCTCGCTGAAGGTTACCGGACCGGCAACCAGTGCGGTTAACGTAGATATGTCCGACATCAGTGACACCGCCCAGACGCTGGCGGCGGTCGCATTGTTTCTGCCCGGCAAGACAACGATCACGGGCGTGGGGCACAACCGGGTCAAAGAAACGGACCGAATCGGGAATCTGGCCATTGAACTTAGAAAGCTGGGAGCGACCGTTGAAGAATTCGATGATGGAATGTCAATCGAAGTCGCCCGAACGTGTGGCGCGGAAATTGAAACGTATGACGACCACCGGATGGCGATGAGCCTTGCTTTGGTTGGGCTGCGTCAGGAGGGCGTTGAAATTCTCGATGCCGGCTGTGTTTCCAAGACCTACCCTCAGTTTTTTGAAGATCTCGAAACTGTGACCGGAACTAACAGCTGAGGAGCGAGCGAATATTTGCGGACCATCTACGCACCCCTGACGATTACCACTGCATGATACAGCCGCCCCAGGTCAGTCCTCCGCCGAATCCGACCAGCATTACCTTGCTGCCGGGATTGATCTGGCCTTGAACGACCGCTTCGTGCAACGCAATCGGAATACTCGCAGCCGACGTGTTGCCATACCGGTCGACATTAATGAATACTTTTTCATCCGGAATGTTGACCGTCTCAAGTGAGGCATCAATGATTCTGCGATTCGCCTGATGCATCACCAGCAGATCAATGTCATCAATCTCCAGCCCGGCTAGCGCGAGAAGTTCGTCAATGATCTCCGGAACAAGCCGGACCGCCCACTTAAAAACCGGTCGTCCATCCATTCGCAGATAGTTGCGCCCGGCAGCAAGCGATTGGACCGTAGTTGGCTCACGCGATCCGCCGGCAGGGACGACCAGGCAGTCGCCTAGTTCTCCCAGCGACGCCAGCCGATAAGACAAAATTCCCGGCGATTGCGACTCCTGATCAGCGTCGCCATTGACAGCCGTTTTTTCGGTGCAGGCGATCGTAGAGTTGCAGGTGTTAAGTTGATCGGCTTGTCCCGCCATACCCAACAAGACTGCGCCGGCACCATCACCGAATAGCGGAAAAGTCTTCTTGTTCTCCGGATCAGCCAACAACGATGTCTTTTCCGCTCCAATGACCAGCACTTTGCGGCTGCAACCCGTCATCAGAAACTGGCTGCCCATAATCATCGCATAAACAAATCCACTGCACGCTGAGTTAACATCGACCGCAGGGCAGCTGCAACCAAGACCTGCCTGAACCAGATTTGCACTGGTTGGTGTTGCGTGGTCCGATGTCATCGTCGCCAAAAGAATGAGATCGACCTCCTGAGGATGGACTCTCGCCAAACGCAAACAGTCTGCTCCGGCTTCGACCGCCATGTCACTGGTTGCTTCTTCAGGACCAGCGATATATCGGGCCTCAATTCCGGTTCGCTGAAGCACCCACTCCGATTCGTATCCGTGCCTGGCAAGATCGTCATTGGTGACGCAATTTGCCGGCGTGTAGAGGCCCGTGCTTTGGATCTGGATCCCCGGCAGACTCGTTCTAAGCGGAGTCGAATCCCGCGCGGGCTGAATTGGCCGAGCGTCCTGCATCGATGCATTTACCATTGCCGGAACAATCCGCAGACCGGATTCGGGAATGTTGACTGACGGAATCGTGACCGGTGCCCCGGCAGCCCGTCCCCATCGCAGCGGAGAAGATTTGGCATCAGCATGAGCGATTGGGGAGTTGAGATTCGCATCGTGCGATGGTGTTGTCATGGCAGGCTCGTGTCAGTGTGGATTGGACGGCGGAGGAACTTTAGGGGTAACGGGCGAAATCCCCAATGGCATTGTTGAGCTTTTCTTCCCGCAAACGAGGGAGAAGAAGTACTTCATTGTTGTCAATACAAATTACCATTCCATTCCGATTTCCCGAAGGGCGTGGCAACCGCCAGCGTGTAGAGCTTTCTCTCGTCTTCAACTTCTAACGATGCTAGCGGGGCGTTTCGTCGCAACGCACTCGATGACGGAGCCGAATCCCGGCGATACGATCGCCACGACCGGAAATATCTGAATTTCAAGTTTCCGCCACGGTCCACTTATTTTCCATCAACGACAAGTAATGCGACCTAGGCTTTCGGGTAACAGCACCCAGTGAATTCAAATGAACAATCGCACAAAAACAAACGGCCCCGCAATTTCCTCGCGCAGAAATTTTCGACGTCATGGATGCAGGTGCGGCTCAGCGATCATTGAACTTGTAATCGTGATGCCTGTGTTGTTTCTGATGGTCTTCGGTTCGATCGGGTTGAACCAGTCTATTTTCTTAAAGCAAACATTAACTTCCGCAGCACACGACGGGACCCTGATCGGACTGCGAATCGGAGCAAGCGAACAGGATGTGATCGATCGGATCGAAATGCTCCTTCAAGATCGAGGCGTTACGGCGGAAGACATCTATATCGATACCGCAAGTGGAACGCCGTTTGATTCGCTCGACGGCGGCGGCATGTTCACCGTTGTAATTGTTGCGGAACCTTCACAAAACAATTTGTTCATCGCGTTGACAGACGTTGACGTCCAAATCACCGGCGTCAAACCCTGAAAACCGCGCAGACCATTAGCTTTGCAGACGCCCACAAGTCACGATCATGCAGACAAGCCAAGGCACAGAAAAGACAACCGATGAAAAACCGAACTGGAAAGCGACAGAACCGTCGCGGCGTACTCGTGGTCCTGTTTGCTCTGCTCCTGCCAGTTCTGATTATCCTGCTCGGCTTTTCCGTCGACTACGCGAATATGCAGCGGGTACGGAATGAAGCCCGAGCGATCGCAGATATTGCCGCCAAGGTTGCGGCGAACAGGCTGGCTTCGACGCAGGACATTGTCCTGGCAAGACAAGCCGCCAAAGACGTTGCAGCTCAAAACACAATTGGTGGCGAGACCATCACGTTGCGTGACAAAGACATCGTTTTCGGCAAAGCACTCAAGCAGGGTGATGGTTCGTACTCATTTACCGGGGGATCAACCCCCTTCAATTCCGTCCGTGTCTTCGCGGGTCGTACCGACGACACACCCGAAGGCCCGGTCAGCATGATGTTCGGATCGTTTTACGGGCACTCCGACTTCAGCACATCACAATCGGCGACGGCGAGTTTCGTCGATGTTGAGGTTTGTCTTGTCCTCGACCGTTCGGGCTCGATGAAGCATCGGACTGTTGGCACAACGACGTCCGAGGACGTAACAGAGCGAACGTGTCTTACACCCTACGCAGACAGTCGATGGGCAGCACTCGATTCCGCTGTGGGCATTTTTCTTGATGAATTGGCCACAACCCACGTTCAGGAAAAAGTCGGACTGGTTACATTTGCGAGCGACTTCACGGTTTGCAGCAACACAGTGATTGCAGCATCCATTGATGAAACCCTGACCAGAAATCTCACGAATCTCCGGAATGAAATGAACAACCGCACAAATCAGGCGGACTGGGGAGGAGACACCAACGTGACCGCCGGACTGGAACTCGGCCGGGTCCATATGAACGCAGCATCCAACCCCGACGCCAGCCGATACATCATTGTGCTGACCGATGGAATCCACAATGACGGCGATCCTCCATTCGATGTTGCGACACAGGCAGCAGCTGATGGTTTCGTTGTACACACGATTACCTTCAGTGACGATGCAAATCAGGCTGATATGCAAACGGTTGCGGCCAATGGCGGTGGCGTCCATCACCATGCAGTTGACGAAGCCGAACTCGCAGCAATCTTCCGGCGGCTGGCTGGATCATTTGCGATTTTGACGGAGTAACCGCAGCACAATCGGCTTGACCCGGCGTTCCGCCGCTTGCAGGACATTCAGACAATCAACGCTATGGGTTCATCGAGATGACATGCAACAACAAAAACAACGGAATTCGCAACGTCCGGCTTGGCGGAACCGCTGTCGAATTCGCTCTGGTAGCACCAATATTCTTCATGGTGATTTTTGCATCTGTTGAATTTTCGCGAGTCGCGATGATCCAGAACGCTGTTGAAAATGCCGCCTTCGAAGGTGCCCGTCGCGGGATTGTGCCCGGCGGAAACGCTGCGATCTGCAAATCAACAACAGAAAACCTGGTTGACCTGGCCGGAATACACGCGGCAACGGTGACCGTGGCACCAGCGATTATCGATTCGACAACAACTTCAGTTGCAGTCACAGTCGAACTACCGATGTCTGCTGAAAACGGATTCGGAATTTCCGGATTTCTCAGAGACAAAACAATGACCAAAACCGTCAACCTCCGTGTTGAACGGGATGCTTCAACAACGACTGTTCCGGATCCACCTGCCGGTTAAGGCGGGGATGACGACGACAAACCCGGAAACCATTGAATTTCCGCAAGGCAGGCTCGCGCAGCAACGGGGTGGTCGTTTGAACGAAAAAAGGCAGCCATCTGAACGTCAGACGGCTGCCTTTTGTATTTCCGGAAAACTATTGCGCCGGCTGCAGCAGGCGCTTCAGGCTTCAAAGTCGATAAAAAACGAATCGTGGCAAAGTGAATTTTGCTCTACGCCGCATTCTTCTTTCTTTGACTGTCAACTTCGGCAGGATCAAGCTCTTTACGAAGAATCAACATATCTTCGGGAGCCTCAATGCCAAGTCGAACTCGGTCGCCTGTTACCCTAACGATTGTCAGTACGATGGAATCGCCCAACATTATTTTTTCGCTTTCCTTCCGGGAAAGAACGAGCATTTCGAGTAACCTCCAGGATGATGAATAATAGATATAATTGCAAATCAATTATCAGCCGGAAAATTTCCGTACTGTGTATTTCAAATTGTCTTCAGCTTTAAATTTTTCTTAACTCAAGATTGTCTAGCCGACCTGGCTTTGAAGGCCTGATCGAGGTGCTTCAGAAAGCACCGTCTTTTGAAAACGCTCACCAGTTGAGCCGTAGAACAGAATCGAATTGTTATCCGTTTCCCAAACCGCCGTGAGTTTTACGCTCCTCGGCCCGTGAAGGCAGAAGAAAATGCCGCAAAAGCGATCGCACTTTTTTAGTATTCTCTCGGTGACCTGAAAAACTCCCTCTTCAAAATTGTTCTGTTGGCAAAGCGTGTGAGCGACGAATTTTCTTAGTTGTGAAATCGTGGTAAATTTCTGCTCATGTGCCATATCCGGCAACTCTCCTCGCTGTCATGCTGCAGCGGCGTAGAATCTACAGCCGAATGTTGTTGCTAACTCGTAAACTGGGTCAACACAAAAAGTATCGTCCAAGCCAGCGAACGAACCCAACGTAAAGGCAGGTATTTTGCGGTGTTACTGCGGGTCAGCTAAACTTTGAAAAACAACTAATATAACCGGAACGCGCAAAGATTAACGCGACCCGGAAGAGGTTCTCTTTGTGCGGCTCGTTACTTCTGCGAGTATGGTGAATGCGAACCGCGACAACAAAAATCGAAAACACCATCGCAACAATCAACTGACGTCGCATTATCAACCGCCGTTCCAACACTAACGCTTTCGTACTCACCGTTTCATGACCACCACCGAACAAACTGAACCCGGATTTCGCGTCGACACCGAACAGTTTCGCGGTCCGGCTGATCTGTTGCTGTATCTCGTCCGCCGCCATGAAGTTGAAATCACAGAAATTGCTCTAGCGGGAGTAACAGGGCAGTTCTTTGAACACATGAACGTGCTCAAAGAAATCGACATCAACCTGGTGGGCGATTTTATCGAAGTCGGTAGTCTGCTGGTCGAACTCAAGGCGCGCGCCGTTCTGCCACGGAACGAGCACGAAATTGACCAGCCCGATCACGACCCGCGCGAAGATCTGGTTCACCGCCTGCTGCTCTATAAACAGTTCAAAGACGCGGCAACACTCCTGGAAGACCGCGCAGCAGCCTGGCAGAACCGCTATTCACGAATCAGCGAAGACACACCGCCGAAACGCGACAACATGCTGGCGCAACCCATCAAAGAGGTCGAACTCTGGGACCTCGTCAGCGCCTTCGGGCGCGTCCTGCGTGACAACCGGCCAGTCCCGCGGGAAAATATCATCTACGACGAAACGCCGATCCAGTCCTACATGCAGCGCATTCATTCCCGGCTGGTGCACCGGCAACAGGTTTTGTTTTCCGAACTGTTTCTACCGGGAATGCACAAGTCGGCGATGGTTGGAGTCTTTCTTGCAGTCCTCGAACTTTCACGTTATCACAATGTACGCACGGAACAGTCGGATCTGCACAGCGACATCCTGATCGTGCCCAGCGACGGATTTAAAGATTCGTTTAAAGCCGTCAATGTGGACGAATACGACGGCTCAAACGGCGGGTAAACCAACGCCGGGAACTTCACCCGCACGCTATAAAGTCATCTCGCTAGTTACCTTCTTTCACGGGTGCCGGCTCTTTTGGGGCTTCCGCAACCGGCCAGTCTTCAATCAGCGTAATCGAATTGATGTAGTCAAGGTTCGGGAATCGATCGGCTAGATATTCGTTGCCCTTTGCCTTCAGCATGCCTTGAACATTGTCGTGTTTCTGGTTTTCACCATATTCCGTGTTGATTGAACGGACGGCTTCCATTCCTTCAACGACTGCGCCGAACGGCGTAAAGCCGATTTCATCAAGCCCGTCATTGCTCGTTGCGTTCAGATTGACAAACAACTGCGTCGAACGGGAATCAGGATTCTCCATCCGCGCAAACGTCAACGTCCCTTCCGCGTTCGTCACACCCGCATATTCGTCGTCAGGAATCGTCGCTTCGGACCAGGCTGCGCTAATCTCCGGATCGCCGTGAATTCCAAACTGAAACATAAACCCGTCGATCGCACGAAATATCCCGATGTTTTTGAAGAAGCCGATCTTGACCAGGTTGTAAAACCGGTCAGCTCCGTTCGGTGCCTGCGTACGGTTGACCTCGATTACGAAATTGCCTTTGGTCGTTTTAACAAGGACACGGTACTGACCCGGTGCCTGTTCAACCGCCAACGACGGGTCCAGCAATCCGGGATGCGGTTCGGTACTTGCTTCAGCTACCTCTGATTCAGCCGGATCGACCGTTTGAGTTTCCGAATCAGTCTCTTGATCCTGAACTGCCGACGCCTGAAACATGCGCGCCGCTGACCCCGTTGCACATCCGGCAACAAATACAAACGCAATCGTTGCCGAACAGACAACAGCTATGAACTTCTTGAGCATTGATTGACCCTATGTCTTAATTGAATCTTGTAACCATTCAGCCTGGCCGATGGACAACCCAGCCGTTATCGAGGTCCGTTTCCAAATTGAACCGGAAACGCGAGGTGTCCTACTGCCGGTCATCGTAGCAAATCAAGCGCGTTTTCCAATTGCAATCAGCCACGAATTCACCGCATCCAATCGCACGTTTTGCGGCACTCGCCTACAATACTCCGTTTTGACCAAACTGCCAGCAAACGCGACTCATGCACCAGCTGCCAAAAACCTCGAAACAGCGATTTCAAGAATTTCTCAAGAAATTCCGGGCTGGCAAGCTCAAGTCGGAATTTGACGAAGACCAGGACGGCCTGAAGCCCGGGGGCGAAGATCCGGAAGACGAAGACGGCAGTTCGGGCGACTTTGATTTTGACCAGGGCGACGACCAGAAAGAAAGTGGACGAAAAAGAAAGCTCACTCCGGAACAGCGTCAAAAACGACGCGGTTAGTCGAATCGCTGACCGAGTTACAACGTTCGCTGGCCGCAATGGAGCGGGTCTTCTCGGTTTTGGAAACGCCCCCCGACAAACCCGACCGCGACAACGCCTCCGAAGCGCCGGTCGTGATCGAAGAGATAAAATTCGAAAATGTTTCGTTCGAATACAAGTCAGACTCAACGGAACCGGCCTCCGGGATATCCGGCTCGCATCGTTTCGTGCGCTGCTGGGCGTAGTGCACCGGGAAGTCTTTTGGGCGTGGTGCAGCAGGAAGTCTTTCTGTTTGACGGAACCGTGTTTGAAAACATTGCCTACGCCAACCGGGAGGCAACACTCGACGAAGTGATTCATGCGGCCAAACAAGCGAACGCGGACGAGTTCATCATTGAACTACCGGAAGCCTACGATTCAATCATCGGTGAACGGGGAGTCAAGCTCTCCGGCGGACAGCGCCAGCGGCTCTCGATCGCGCGGGCATTGCCGGCCAATCCACGAATTCTGATCCTCGATGAAGCGACCAGCAACCTCGACACCGAAAGCGAGCAGTTGATTCAACAGTCGATGACCGAACTGCTGCGCGATCGAACGACGTTTGTAATTGCTCACCGGCTATCGACGATCACGCACGCTGATCAGATTGTTGTGATCGACGACGGCCGGATGGTTGAGCTTGGAACACATGACCAGCTTCTCGCCCGGAACGGCGTGTACGCAGAGATGGTCCGGCGACAGCACGATGCAGTCAGCCTGTTTTGAGTCGTTTTCCATTTTCGGAATCCGACGGAGTAGGAATTGCGATCTTAAGGGAGCGTTGACATCCTGCCGTCGTTGCGAGCAGCTTTACTCGCCGCCAACCAGAACCAACGAATCGGGATGTGCCGCACGCCACTCGGCAAGTGGCATGGGATCGGGTTCCGCAAGAAAAGGGAGAGCGCTGCCTGTACTCTCACCACTGAGTGCGTTCATCTCCCTGGATTGGTAGGGAAACCATACACTTTCGGTTTTGCGATCGTAGAGCAAGAATGTGTTCTTGTACGTGTAGCCCGTCGTACCAAAAGTGGTGACTTCACCATCGAGTTCACGTCCATAGACCACGGACATTTTCACCAGCGGTCACCAACCGACCGTGACCGGCTTACCTCCGACCTGGTCGTTGACCAGTTCATGGCGATTCATAATGCTGATCGGATAAGCCTTAGCCTCACGGTTATGCGCGTAGCCAATCACGACGGTTTCGTCGCGGATGCCATGCTCGCGGAGTTTCTCCCGCGCATCGATCGCGACAAAGGCGGGTCGATCAATAGCGGGAATCGAATCTTTGCCAATACCGTATTGGTACCCGTCTGGATCGAGGGGCGAGTCGGTGACGTCAAACCACTCCCCTGTCGCAATATCGCGCGGACCACTAGCCCACAACAATTGTCGCCCATCGTCGGTCTCGATGAAGCTCAATCGCGTAGCGGCCGGTGCGAGGTGCCCCCCGGGGGTTCGTGCTGGCCGGAACTCGATATATGAAGAAGCTGCCCAACTGATGCCACCCAGCGCCGCGATAAGCGCGAGTGCCAATTTAGCTCGTCCTGTGCGATTGGTCTGCCTGGTTTCGGACATGTGATAGCCGTCGTTCGAACAGGGAGTGTTTTCTTCGCCAAATGAGTCGAGCAACAAGTCCCGAAATCACAGTCTCGTTCGTTATCATAGGTTCGATCGTTGCTGTCTGTCTGTACGTCAACATACGGTACACGTTCAAGGCCGGACGTAGCGGAATTTCGCGAGACTTCCGGTTCTACGAGATGGCTTGGCCAGAATCCTGGACAAGACTTCGGGACACCGAAACCTGGGCGGTAGCGGATGCCTCCAGCTTTGGGCACTGTCAATGGATACAAAGAGATCTGCTGGATTGAATAATTTTCATCTCCACCGAATTTGCAGGAGTTTGGCGGTGACCTTTTTGCCCGGCATCCTGCAACGTGTAATCGCAACGTCGGCAGGATGCCACGCTTACGATCGCAGCGCGATAAGTCAATAAGCCCGTTAGCGAGCGCGAGTGGTCATGACCGCGTCCCTTGCTTACGCGCGGGTTGCCATTGGCTGACTGTTTACACAATAAATTTAGAATAGGAACGCATCGGGATGGCAACGCGTCGAGCATACTTTGGAATCGGAATCGGACTCGCGCTGATGTTGGTGCCTGGTTTCAATGGCGTTACTCGGGATCAGGAACGAATATCGACATTTCGTTGACGTTTATAATCGGAGGCCTCATCGGGTTCGCGATATGTTGCTGATGGCTGGCTATGGAACAGTCTCGGCGATTAGTTCAGCAGTCAGCCGCCGGGTTGAATTTCCCGATCTGTTTTCACGGCGCAGAAACTGATCGTGTTGCGTGTCGTCAGGACACAAAAAAACGGACTGCTCAAATGTGAACAGCCCGTTTTGATTTTCTCTGTCGGCAGGATGCCAACGCTACGCGATCAACAGGTCGCAGACTACTTGTCCGAACCGGCGGTTGCAGGTTCTTTCTCTTCAACGCTCTCTTCGGAGTCTTCTTCCGATTCGGCGTCATCCGCGTCCTCGACCGATTCGAAGTCACCTGCTGTGACGATGATCAGCCGCGATTCGAGTTCGCCATTGATTGTCCGGCTGATAAAACCGGCGATAGAAGGTTCGCAGGTTGGGAATCTGAACCCGCTCGATGTCGGTACGGTTACCGATCGTCGATTTGCCGTAGTTGTGCCACTCGTACGCAGTCGCCATCATCCGTTGAAACAAAATACTGCCGGGACTGTTTTCGCCTTGTTCGAATTCGTTTCGAACGACGGTCATTTCCGATGCGAGGTCTTCAGCTTTGATCCAGCTGTTGACCAGACGGTCGGCCTCCATGTCGATCGCAAACTCAAGATTGTCGCCGCTTGAAGGAAGCGTTTCGTAGTAATTGGTTCGATCGACCCAGGTCGTGCCGTTCATATTCAGCACACCGCGCTCTTTGAGCAGAGCAGAAATGTCGGGATGACGGTCGGTTCCTTTGAACAGCATGTGTTCGAGCAGGTGAGCCATCCCGGTTTCACCATAGCCCCTCGTGACGCGAACCGGCGAGCACGGTAACGTTGATAGTAAATTGAGGCTTGGATTTGTCCGGGAACAACAGCAGCTTGACTCCGTTGTCCAACCGATATTCCGTAATCCCTTCAACTTCGGTAATTTTTTCCGGAGCCTGAGCAAAAGCTGCTGAGTCCGGACCCGTGTTCAAAGCCAGCGCCGAAAATGTTGCGGCGACGACCAGCGACGCAATGATTCGCCTCGCGATTGTCTTCGCGCCTGAACGGACGGTGCCGCCTTTACAGGCCTTTCGTATTCGTGATCGCATTGTCCTACCTTTCGATTATCTATCTGCAATTTGTATCAATTGATGTGCGCAGGCAATCGGTGGCGGCAACCGCATTCGTAGCCTGCAAGACAAAATTTTATCCAATTCCCAACCGGGCAACTACCGATGGACGATTCAAAAACTCGCGAAAATCGGTACCAAACAGTGGCCGAAACCGTTCGCGGGCGAAAGACGCTTACGGTTCCGGGCGATTGCAACTCGCCCGTCGACGTGTCGAGCGCGGTGCAGGATGTAAATCAATCTCGAACACGCAGCGGCGACAACTCAAGATCTGCTCCTGTTATTGACCGCAGCAGGCATGGGAACGTACTGGTCGAGCGGCGGTCAGTTCCGCACCGCTGAAATGTTTGATCGACTCCGATGGCACTTCGAAATGGCACTTCGAAATGGCACTTCGAAATGGCGCTTCGAACAAAAACGTAATGCAGTTGCAAATAACAACTGAATCACATTGCCTGATGTTCAACGACGCCTAACTGCCAACATTCTTGGTCATACAGACTTCGTTGCCCGCTTCATTGAACTGAACGTCGTCCATAAAGGTTGTCATCAACACCAGACCCCGCCCGTGCCCGTCACGAAAACTCTCGGGGTCGCCGGATGTAGGAATAGCTGACGTATCGAAACCCGGGCCATCATCGCGAATCGTAAAACTGGCGGCTTCAGGGGTAATCAGCAACCGGAAATAGACCCGGCGGTCACGATACTTCGCGTCTGCCAGTCGCTCGCCAACGATTTCCCCGTCAAGCACAGGAAAGTCCTCGCGGCTGATTTCAAGGTTGCCGCGGAACATCGCATTGAGCAGCGCGTTTTCAACGGCCACGCCTGTCCGCACCCGATCCTGGTGATCCATTGTTTCCTGGCTGGAGATCAGCTGCTGAACCAGATCGATCAGCGGATCGATAATGCCCGGATCGTTTTCCAGGCTGAATTCGAATTCTGTTTTCGTTGCGCACTTGATCAGCGATTGATAACGCGAATCGGTTTCCGTCATCGCCAGAATATGCATGACCGTTTCGACCAGGCTTTCCGCCAGTTCATTTTTCGACACATAACTGGCTGCCCCGTTCGCGAGGGCCTGAGCCGCAATGTTCTCGCTGCCATGTGCCGTCATCAGCACAACGGGCACCTGCGGATATTTTTCGCAGATCGAGTCCACCAGCTCCAGCCCGTCGAGACCCGGCATCTGCAGATCAGTCACCACCAGATCGGGAAGTTCGTTGCCGATTTGAAACAGCGCTTCGTTTCCGTTCTGAGCGTAACATACTTCAACGTTCGGCGCATGTTCCAGAAGACCTCCGACCAGACGACGGTCAACGGCCGTATCATCGACAACGAGCACTGTGGGCATAGCAAAATCTCCGTAACGTGATTGGCAGTGTTTTCAGCTTCATCGTGTTTTCTGCTTCATCCGGTCCCGAACTTTTTCATCTCTCTGCTGACCATTTTTAGCTGTTCGAGAAACGAAGTCAACAAATTTCCAGCACCATCAGTTGAACCGTCAGCCCCGGTTTCTTCAAGCCGTCTCGCCGGTTCCGCCGAACTGACGCGTGATCGTAAAGGCGACGTCGCCATGTTCGGTAAATTTGATCGCGTTCCCGACCAGGTTGACCAGCACCTGACGCAGCCGCCCGAGATCTCCAACAACATTGTGCGGTACATCCGGTCCGAAAGAAATGTTCAGATCCAGGTTCTTGTCATGAGCCCGGGGCCCGAGAGAGCGAAGTGTGTCTCCCAGGCAGTCGCGGATATCGAACAGCGAGTTTTCGAGTTTGAGGTTTCCGGCTTCGATTTTCGAGAAATCAAGAATGTCATTGATCAACGTCAGAAGCGATTCTCCCGACTGCTGAATCATGGTCAGAAATTCGCCCTGCTCCTTGTCGATTCCGGATTCCAGCAGGAGCTGAATGCCCGCATTGGAACTACGACAGTTTGGCGACTGGAAGAACTGATTTCGGGTCACTCTCCGCCGAGATCGATATCGATTCCCAAATCGGGTTCATCAAGTAAATCGATCGTTTGGCCATCCACGGTCACGTCAAGTCTTACCGTCGCAAAGTTCTGCCCCTGTTGCGTTCCGGACCAGGTCATGGTGCCTTTTCCGTCCGGGCCGGAAATGTCCGAGACCAGTGAAATGGCCTGGGGGTTGGCCGAATCTGCCACCGGTAATCCCGCTTTTCCAATATCAATCGGTGACCCAACGAGTTCCTGAACAGCCGGCGACAGTTCAACCTTGGCTCTGGCGTCGAGATAGTCGGGGTTGTTTTTTATTACTGACAAGCCGAAGACTCCAAGTGCCGCGAATATCCCGCCACAGGCAAGAATGGAGCCGAGGCAACCAACCCCTCCGATAATCCACCATTTCTTGCTGCTGGATTTTTGAGGTGGTTGATAATTTTGCTGGCAGGGCTGACTAACGTTGCTCATTCTTATTTCCGTAGAACTCTATTTTCGGGGTGATCCATTAAAGATTCGTGACCTGTAGCGCACGAATCGCTTGCGCGCATTGGCTGGACGTATTATGTTGGATTCTCGCCACAAGTCGAGTGCCCTTTTTGCGGACAAGGTCAGGCACAACACAAACGCGAGTTCAATCGTCAGCATCGATGGCGGCTTAATTCGTCGAGTCCGGCTTGCATAAAACGGGCTGATATCGTAGCTTCGAGGGTTGAGGAAGGGAGCCGTGAACCTGATTGGATCGCGGGACTCCTTCAATCATCCTGGGCCCGTAGCTCAGCTGGGAGAGCGCTACACTGGCAGTGTAGAGGTCGTCGGTTCGATCCCGATCGGGTCCACTTAGGACAAGTAATTATTGAAGACACCGTACTGGAATCGGGCGGTGTTTTTTTATGGACTTGAAGGTCGGTGCGATTTTCAATTGGCTGAATCGCGTCAAATGAACGCGCGAATTTGAGCAACCGAAACTTCACCCTCTCTTTTTTGGGAGGGACGTAACCTGAGCGACGAGGAGAGCGGCAATCGTGAGAGCGATTCGATGTAACCCGGCACGGCCACAATCGACCAATTTCTTAATTGATTACCCGCCAGCTTGAGCATTCGGTCGCTCATGTCAAAACCAACCACCGTCGCGCCGCGGTCAATCAGCTGTTGAGTGCATACGCCCGGCCCACAGCCGGCGTCGAGTACTCGTTTGCCGTGCAGTTCCGGCAGCAGCCCGAGCATCGCCGGCCGCTCGCAGTAGGCATTGTGCGGCTTGGGTTCGACTTTTTGGAATACGCGTCGGCCAGTTTTTCGTAGGCGTCATAGCTACGGGGTTGATCCGCGCGTTGTGTCATTGAGCGACGATTTTCAGCCATGAACTAACACCACTTCAAAAACTACTTGACAATTACTCAGTTCCTTCAGTTGCTGATTTATCGTCACGGCCGGTTCGATCCCAAAATGCAACAGCAAAGAATACGAGGACTGCCAATGCGAAAATCGCAGGTGCGTACCAGTACTGTGAATAATCGAGTACACCCTCTTCGCTGGTCGTCTTCGTTTTCCACCATGTAAACAGCTGAGCGCCGATTCCGAGACCCAGCCCCTGTGTAAGCAGCACGATCAGCGACTGAGCCTGGCCGCGGACTTCCGGTTTCGCTTTTTTGTCGGTGTAGATCATGCCGGTCACAAAGAAAAAGTCATAGCAGATTCCATGCAACAGAATTCCGGCGAACACAGGAAACGTCAACAGCACACCGTCCTGTCCGAATGCGAAACCCCACAAGCCGTATCGAATGACCCAGGCGAGCATCCCGATCAACAACATGTTTTTTACGCCCAGACGAGCAAAGCAAAGCGGCATGATCAACATAAAGAAGATCTCGCTCATTTGCCCGGTACTCATCGCTCCGGTTGTCGAGCCGAGAAATTTGATACCCGTCGAATCGACGAAACCGTACCCCTGAGCATAGTAGCCTGCCAGAGGAATACAAACCAGGAACGACGCCAGCGCAAAAATCAGGAACCACTTGTCCTTCAACATTGCCCACGCATCCACGCCAAAAACTTTACCGATCGAAATCGGCTCTCCCTTCGCCGGCGGCTTGGTTTTCGGTAGCGTCAGACAATAGATGCCTAGAATCGCCGACGCGATCGCAGCGGCATGAAAGATATGCGGTGATGCATCAACAAACTTTTCCTCGTTGCCAGTCACCAGTCGCGAGCCCCACATCACCCAGTTACCCGCGATCCAGCCGATTGTTCCCAGCACACGAACAATCGGAAACTCTTTCTCACCGTTTTCCAGGTGCTTGAAAGAGAGGCTTGCCGTCAACGCAAGGGTCGGCATAAAGCACAACATATACGCGAGCAGGCATATGATCATTGGATGTGTAAACTGTCCGAGAATCGATTCTGGCGTTCCGGCTGCAGCAAACGAGGGAGCGAACCACAACAGCACTGCTCCGATCAGATTCAGGATTGCCAGAACATATTCCGTGTTAACCAGCCTGTCCACGATCAAGCCGAGGGTAAGGGGAGCAAGAATGGCCGCGATCGGAGCAACCGTGTACGCACCGGCATTGTAGGAACCGCCATCGCCAACAGTCGTCATCCCTTGGCCATCAAGAAAGCCGTACATCGCGACGTACCATGCACCCCAGACAAAGAACTGGAGGAACATCATGATGGCAAGCCGCACAATGAGAACGACAGAAGAACGACCCGAATTTGAACCAGACATAGCAATTCCCACAGAATGAATGACGGCACCATTAAACTTTGCGCATACGGGCTTGCCAAGCCCTTACCTGGTCGAACATTGCGATGAAGTTCGTTTTGATAAATGGACGGATGTGGACCGGAATCCCGCTGGCGTTTTACGAATATCTGCCAGGCGACGATGTTGATGCGCTGCGGAAGTTGCCGCGAGACATGACGGTGGCGGCGTTCCTGGGAATGCTGACCGGAATCCTCGCAGCGCTGGCGACGCAACTGACCGACCGCAAAATCGGCTATTCGGTCAGTACACTGATCATCTCGGTATGCGCTCGGGTTGCCGTCTACTTCACGCACCCGAGCGTCAACATCAACATCGAATCGGGAATCATGGATTACCTCCGTTCGTACTGGGTCACCGCAGTCGCTGCTGGTGCAGGATCGGCGGTGATCGTAGTCGTTGGCGTGATGCTCAAGTCATTCGGTTCCCGGGACGACGACGAATCCTAACGCCACCGCGGTACCTTTCGCCCGGCCTAGCTGTCAGCGAAGTGAAGGGATCGACAGATTCCTCGGTCAGGAAACCCGATGCGTTAGCGAGGACGTGGTCTTTGACCACGCGTACGTTGCGTTCGCAGCGGCGTAGCCTTTTTTCTTCGTGGCTTTGTGGCTTCGTGTCTTTGTGGCTTCGTGTCTTTGTGGCTTCGTGTCTTTGTGGCTTCGTGTCTTTGTGGCTTCGTGTGAGACGTTGTCCGTACTGATAAACAAATTCGGTCGCAGCGCGACTTTCTGCTCCAGCCAACGTCCTGCTCTCTGAAACCATCAATCACAAAACAAAAAATGAACGTTCGTCACATTCACATTCTGATCCTCGTTGATCAGCTCGCACTGCCGCAGTTTTCCGCAGGCGAGCGACCGCTGTCTCTTCATCTGGAGAGATTCGCGAATCGAACAAGTGCCAACTAGCACGCTGGGAAAACGCGGGATCCGCGTTTACGATCTTGTACTCCCAGCCGATCATGTTCTTGATGTCCGATGTTCCATTGCCCAGTCCAGGGTTTCCTGTTCCGTCGCACCGGCCGGTGGCTTGTCCGGAACCTGACCATCCGGCAGTGTTTCGTCGTTAGCGACAGTATTTCCGGCGCTGTTGTCAGCCACATTGTTTTGCGCGGCAGCAGCGTCCTGCTGGCCGTCGACATCTACCGCTTTGTCATCATCTACCGCTTTGTCATCAATGCGCAACAATTCATCATTTCCGAACAGGACCAGTGTCAGTTTTCTAAACACGATTTCACCTCCGAAAATGACAGAAATGGATGTGCATACAGAAACGTATTCGGTCGGCGTGATAGGAAATTGAAGAAAATCGCACCGGAAAAGCGGAGCAACAGACTGAGAAAGAACGCACGCCCGAATCTTCCGGGGCCTTCTGCCGGTAAGACGCACAGGTGTTGTTACCCGGCCGAAACGTTGGGCAGCGGGACGAACCGCTACCGCAGATGTTTCAGAATGTCATCCGTCGAAGCCTTCGCGTCACCAAGCAGCATGTCCGTGTTGTCGTTGTAGAAAAGCGGATTGTCAACGCCGGAATAGCCCGTGCCCATCGATCGCTTGAACACGATCACCCGCCCGGCTCTCCATGCTTCAAGAACAGGCATCCCGTAGATTGGACTCGACGGATCATCAAGCGCACCCGGATTCACAATGTCGTTCGCACCGATCACCAGCACCACATCGGTGTCCGGAAAGTCTTCATTGATCTCATCCATTTCAAGAACTAGGTCGTAAGGCAAACGGGCTTCGGCGAGCAGCACGTTCATGTGTCCCGGAAGACGGCCGGCAACCGGGTGAATCGCAAACCGGACCCGCGTCCCGTTCTTCTGAAGAATCTCGGTCACTTCCCGAATCGGATGCTGAGCCTGTGCAACCGCCATCCCGTAGCCGGGAATCACAACGACCTCATTCGAATCCCGCAACATTTCAGCAACGTCTTCCGCGCTCGTTATTGTGTGCGGGTTGTATTCAATTTTTTCTCCACCCGCTGCTGGAGTACCGCCATCAGAACCAAATCCGCCCATGATCACGCTGATGAAAGAACGATTCATCGCGTGACACATGATGTAGCTGAGGATCGCACCGCTGCTTCCGACGATCGCTCCGGTGACAATCAGCAGATCATTCGGCAACATGAACCCGATCGCCGCCGCCGCCCAGCCGCTATAACTGTTGAGCATTGAGACGACGACCGGCATATCCGCGCCTCCGATCGCCATCACCATGTGGACTCCGAACACAAACGCAATGAGCGTAACCAGAATCAACGGGACCAGCCCGATCCACGAGTGCGTCATCACAAACCAGATCGAAAGCAACACGACGGCAATCAACATGCCGAGATTGATCAGATGACGATGCGGCAGCATCAACGGAGCACTTTTGATGCGGCCTTCAAATTTCCCCCACGCGATGATGCTGCCAGTGAACGTCAGCCCGCCGATTAGCACACCGAGAATCGTCTCTATTTTGTGGATGAGGTTCGGGCCATCCAATTCGGCATGTGCAGCAATGTTCGCTTCCGCACCGGCGTTTCTCATCATTTCGTCAACGGACTGGTTGAGAATGTTGTCCGCGTTCGCCGCAGCAAGCTGCTCGGCAGCGAATTGATCCGCTGAGGGAGTGAGATAGTCGCTCAGTCCGACCAACACAGCCGCCAGTCCAACAAAACTGTGAAGCATCGCAACCAGTTGAGGCATTTTGTCCATTTCGACTTTCATCGCAATGTACGCACCCATTGCCCCACCGCCGATGATCGCCAGAATCACAAGCGTGTAACCGATTGAACCGACCTGCATGTTGTACATCGCCAACAACGTCGCAACGATGGCGATGATGATGCCGGCGATACCAAACATGTTTCCCCGTCGTGCGGTTTCATGTTTGCTCAGCCCGCCGAGGCTGAAAATGAACAGGACGCCGGCGACCAGCCAGGCAATGAGTGGAATGCTATCCATGAGTCGTTAGTATGTTCCTGGTTGTTGGTTGAATTGAGCCGGGCCGGAAACGGTTCCCGCGTTAATGCTTGCGGAACATGCCGAGCATTCGATGCGTTACCAGAAAACCGCCCGCGACATTGATCGTCGCAATCAACACTGCGAGTAACGCCAGCGTCGATGGAAACCATGAATCGGAAAGCTTCAACATCCCTCCGACCACAATGATTCCGCTGATTGCATTCGTCACGCTCATCAGGGGCGTGTGCAGCGCAGGCGTCACATTCCAAACGAGTTGCCAGCCGACAAAAATCGCCAGCACAAATACGGTCAAATGCGAAACGAAATCAGCCGGCGCATACATTCCTGTTAACAACAACAGCAATGCCGCCGCAATCGCGGACCCGATCATGAACAGAGGGTTTTCAAAAATCGTTTTCTTTTGAGCTGCAGCAAGGAGTGCTTCGCGGTCCTCCAGTTTGGCCGGTGCGGGTTTGGGAGGTGATGGATCCTCGATCTCCGGAGGAGGCCACATCAATTCGCCGTCGTGAGTAACAAGCGAACCGCGCACGACCTGGTCTTCGAGATCGAACGCAAGATTGCCGTCCTTCTCTTTGGTCATGTCAGTCAGCAGATTGACGATGTTATTTCCGTAAAGAGTGGAGGCTTGAGTTGGCAATCGGCTGGGCAAGTCCGTGTAGCCAATGATCGTCACATCGTCTTCGACTACTTTCTCGCCCGGCTTCGTCAGTTCGCAATTGCCGCCGTTCCGGGCTGCGAGATCGACAATCACGCTACCGGGTTTCATGCTCCGCGCAGTTTCAGCTGTGATCAGTTTCGGTGCGGGTCGCCCGGGAATCAGTGCGGTCGTGACAATAATATCTACTTCTTCAGCCTGTTCGGCGAACAATTCCATTTCGGCAGCGATGAACTCCTCGCTCATCGTTTTCGCGTAACCGCCTTCCCCTTCTCCCGATTCTTCAAATTCGAGTTCCAGAAAATCTGCGCCCATACTTTCTACCTGTTCGCGTGCCGCCAATCGCGTATCAAACGCGCGGACAATTGCACCGAGGCTCTTTGCGGTTCCGATTGCGGAAAGTCCTGCGACACCGGCACCGATCACGAGTACTTTGGCGGGAGGCACTTTTCCCGCGGCAGTGATTTGCCCGGTAAAAAAACTGCCGAAATTGTTGGCAGCTTCAATCACGGCGCGATAGCCCGCAATATTCGCCATGCTCGACAGCGCGTCGAGTTTCTGGGCTCGCGAAATTCGCGGCACGCAGTCCATCGCCAGCGTGTGCACGTTTTTCTGTTTCAGCAGTTCGGTCAGCGATTCGTTCTGAGCCGGCCAGATGAAACTGATCAACGTCGCGCCTTCTGTCAGCCGCTGAACCTCGTCGGGTGTAGGTGCATTTACCTTAATCACAATGTCAGCGGACCAGGCACTGTCTCCATCGACAACTTCCGCGCCGGCCAGACTGTACAGGTCATCGGGAAAATTCGCGGCGACACCCGCGCGGGACTGAACCTGAACGCTATAGCCCAGTTTTTCGAGTTTCCTGACACTCGAAGGAGTCGCGGCGACGCGACATTCGCCGGCTTCAATTTCTCTGACGACGCCGATAATCATCCGGACTTTCTTTGCTGATGGACAAAAAGAAAGACTGATCGTAATTACCAGCGCGACGTGCGGCAAGCCTGGGTCAATTTTGCCGTGGCTCGATCACTGACTATGGTTCATTTGCGTCGCGATCGTCTGAGCGACTACGCCCGGCATCGGCATATGTGGCTGACGAACTTTTTTCTGCTCGAGGTGCGTGTGAACCAGATGCGGCATCCACAATGCTTTGGACACGAGTTCGAGCAGCACACGCGGATCGACCGGTTTGCGAACATGAAACGCTGCCCCGAATTCATGAGCACGGCGAATCACGTCCGGCAGCTGGTTACTGGCGCTGAACATAACCGGAACGTCTTCGCGACCCGGAATACGGCGAATTTGTATCAGAATCTCTTCGCCCGGCGTTGCACCGACCAGAGCGTCCACAATCACAAGATCAAGTTCAAGATGCCGCGCAAGTTCGAGCGCAGAGTCTTCGTCCTGAGCCGTATGAACTTCGTACGAACGGCAATCCAGCGCGGTTCGCACCGATGCCAGGGTGATCGGATCGGCATCGACGACAAGAATGACAGGATCGGAAAGCTGGCTCATGAATTCCCCAAATGCAATTGGAGACTCGCCTGCTAATCCGTCAGCCGAAGGAGTCAATGAAACTTTTTCGCGCGAGTCATTCGCGCTGTAGACTTGCGTCGCAAGCTGTTCATCGACTCCGTGCGCCCGAAAAGTTTACGCCAATTCGCTGGTCCGGATAACCGGAAGAACCGATTCGGGGAAGCCGTAGACGCGCGCCTGCTGCTCTGGCGGCTCCCTTCTGATGCGTTCCCTTGCTTGTACCCTCCCCGTCGCCTGGGGTGAAGTGCTGATCAAAGTTCAACAGTGCGGTTTTCTTTGACAGACGTGCTCTGAGCGTTACAGATTTCGACCGCGTCTCGAGCAAGAGAACCGGCAAGCAATGGTGACTCATTGCCTGCTTCGATGGCTTCGACGACCGAACTGATCTCGCGACCGAATGCGTCGACAGGATCACCGCTGCCAAGCTCCGGCAACTCTACCGTTCCGCCGTCATGGATGATCTTCATCGGCATTAGCTGAGCGTCCAATCCGGGGGGCGCTCCGGCGAGACCGGCAAACTCGAAGTGCATCGTGCAGCGTTCGAGTTGAATCTCGAAACCGTGAGTAAACGGACGCCCCTGCTGGTTGATGACACCTGTAACCGCGCTCACAACCAGCGAGGGATCCTCGAATTTGAAAATCGAATTGCAGTACTCAACGACTTCGCCGCGCAGGCGGCCGCCCGAAGTGACGCTGACTGGCTGTCCAAAAAGCAAGCGGATGAAATGTGCGTCGTGAACATGCAGATCAAGCAGAGGCCCGCCAACTTTGTTCGGATCGTAGAAATTCGGCAACCACGACGGATCCGAAATCACCCGCTTGAATGATCCGCCGATTACTTTTCCGTACTTGCCCGAATCGATCACTTCACGTGCTTTGATCCATTCGTCGAAAAACGGGAGGACGTGTCCGACCATCAGCAGGCGGTCATGCTCGCGGCAGGCGTTAACCGCTGTGTCACAATCTTCAACCGTCAACGCGAGCGGTTTCTCACAGAAGACGTGCTTTCCCGCCGCCGCCGCCCGACAAACGAAATTCGCATGGAGCGAGGGTGGAAGACAAATGTCAACGAAGTCCACGGTGTCCCGTCCGAGAACTTCATCGATGTCCGAAGTCGTCAATAATCCGGACAGATCGACCTGCTCGCCGGGAGGTCCAAAATTGCCTTTGATACCTGTCCAGTCACCGGCAAGCCGTTCCGGTTCCATCGTGCAGATCGCGGTCACTTCGACGCCTTCGATCTGTTGATAGGCAAGCCAGTGAATCCAGCCCATGAAGCCCATGCCGACAATCGCTGCTTTTTGCATCTGTAAACATTCTGGTTGAAGGTTGTTGTCTGCTGTAAACGAGCGCGATCGCCGACGAGCAAACGCCATTGGCGACCGGTAAAAAAACACCGGCTGGAATTTGTGCCCGTTAGGAACGTATAATCGATTGACCACGAATCACGTTCAAAACGATCATCGTGCGACTACTTTAACGAACGCGGGAGAGCACTTCCACCGATCCTCAGTTTTACGGCCGGGCCAAGGTTGATTTTGATACAGCGTGGCCTCAACCGCAAAACCCGTGGCTACTGCCGTACGGCTAATCCTCTCATCGCTAAAACATTAGATAACGAAGGAACGACAATGCCTGTTGAAATGCAACTGGCCCGAATCATCATCAGCGAGATCAACGAGAATCAGGTTGTGTTTCTCCGAGAGGTCGATGGCGAACGGCAGTTTCCGATTTTGATCGGGATCTTTGAAGCGACCAGCATTGACCGCCGCGTGAAAGATATCCGACGTCCGCGCCCGTTGACTCATGATCTCGTCGTCAGCATTGTCGAACAGATGGGCGGCGATCTGGACAGCGTTGTGATCAGCGACCTGAGGGAACACACGTATTTCGCTTCACTCCGGATCAAGTATCAGGGCGAGCTAATCGAGATCGACGCGCGTCCTTCGGATGCGATCGCGGTCGCCGTCACGTGCGATCCGCCATTGCCAATCTATGTTGAGGAGAGCGTGTTGGAAGAAGCGACGGCGAAAGAGTGAAGTTGAACGTGTTCCTCGTTCGCAGGATCTCGCTGCATGGCTTTTAATTTACGCCAGTTGTTCTTTCTGGTCCTGTTGGTAAGCGTTGTAACCTGGGCTGCAACATGGATGAGTCCGGAGTTCGTTTTCGCGTTAACGCTCGTCTCCGGAACCGTTTTTCTGATCATAAATGCAGTCTGGATTGATCGTGACTGTCTACTCGCCAGTTTGCTTGGAACTTTCGTTGGCGTAGCTGTGTCGTTTGGCCTGCTGGTTCTGTTTGACTTTCCCGAGATGATGATACTACAGATTTCCCCCTATGTGATCGGCTTGGGCTTGTTTTTAGGCGCAGTTATTGGTTTTATCTCTGTGCTTGTGAAGCAGTTTGCAAAAAGGTATGTGGAACAGAATTCCGAGAGCATTCCGGAGGATTCTATAAAGTGATGCGCGAACACGAAGAGCAACATGGATGAACGCCAGGCTGGGCGGATGACTAAACCGCGTTATTCCGGGCTCACCTCCGCAATTGCTGTCGGCGCTACGCGGCTTTGGTGCGCTGGCGCTTCGGAGCCGCGGGTTGTCGCTTCGCGGCTGTTCGTGCGCTGCGTATCGAATCTTGCGGATACACGGGTTTCAACCCGTCCGGATATTCGTGTTTATTCGTGGTTCTTCCTGGAACACATCACGATCGGTTCGGTTCTGTGGAAGCTCAGTCATTCCGCAATCCTCATTGACTTTCACACTACACCCAGACGGACTCTTTCTAGGCCGTGCTGATCTTCGCCGGCTTGCGACCGTCCACGACAGGCACCGACAGCTGATCCGCCAACTCGTGCAAATGTGATGAGTACCTGCGTGTAAACAACAGCGCGCCGGGTTCGTCGCCCGCGATTAATAACTTGTGAACGATCAGCCCCGGATCCATCTCGATTGACGTGGTTTCCCGATCCATCAGCATCGTTTTTCCGGGTAACAAAAATCGATTCCAGCACAGGCGCCAGCCAGTTGAAGTCTTCGCCAATCGAAGTTTAGCTTTGGCGGGAAACGGGCCGAATCCGTTTTGCGGAAACACGACAAGATCGGAACTCTTTGGATCGCCATAGGAATTATTGAACATTGCGTAGATCGGATCGACCAGAATCGCCCGCAAATAGCCGACGCGACGCTTGACCCGGAAAAACGCCACCGCACAAATTGCGAACAAAATCAGGTTGAGAATCGTCGCCGCAGGCGGTGACCACGCGTAAACCGCCATCAGCCCGGCGCAGGCAGCTTTGTTTGCTGCTTCGAACATCGCATCGACAAACGGAAACGGAGTCAGCCAGATCATGACCTCAAAAAAGAACTTGATCGTGTTGATCACTAGAATATTGACCACTGCCGCAACGCTCAACAATGCATCGGCGGTAAAGCTGAACATGCCCATCTGGACGACTTGCGGCGCGGCGAGTGCAGCTTCCGGCGCTGCGTTTGCAGCTGCCGTTGCTCCGACCACTTTGATCACCAGGATCGTAATAATTGCTGACCGGGTTTCCAGCTGATCAATCGCCTGGGCGGCGGGTTTGCTGACTTTGGTCAATCGCGGCAACGACGTTACCACGGTCAGCGCAACAAAGATCCAGAGTACCAGCGGCTCCTGCAACACAGGATTGTTGCTGATAAAATTATTCGCTCCGATGATTGACCCGCAATACTGCGACAGGAAACACAAACACGCGATGCCAAAGAACGGCGAGATCGCAATCGGCGCGAGCACCCCCAGCCATTCCGCACTGGAAACTGCGCCGGCCAGCTGCGTCGCCATGAGATGATCGGTTGCACTGAGAGGATCATCGATCGCGACCGGAGTGTCAGTTAGCGGATTGTCGATTTGCATTCCGCCAAGAAGGCACGCCGCAGCAATAATGACCAATAGCCAAGTCGCGAGTGGCGGGAACAAAGGAATGAAGGGAAGGACAATGGGTTTCATTTCAGTTCCATAAAGTCGGGTTCATTGTTGTTGGAATTCTAGCGGCAACCGGTCGTATGGAAAGCAGAGGCGCGGTGGCTGTGGCATCCCAGCCGCAGCACGCAGCGAATTACACTCCGGGAGAAAGTGATTACTCCGGAATCTATTGTTGAGGTGTCCAGTGTTCTTTCGTTGAAAGCTCGCCCGGTCGCTGCGGCTGGAAGCCACAGCCACTTTCCAACAGCTACTCGCCCCGACTGGAAGCCACGGACACAATGTGATCAACTCGTAACGCCATGAAAAGCCGCACGCAAATAGAAAACAAGACCGAACAAGGACCCGTTTATCGGGCCCGCTGTTACCGCTGTTACCGCCCGGAGACATTCTGCTTTTGCGATCAAATTCCGTCGATCGACAACCGGACCAACGTGTTGATTATTCAGGATCGGCGTGAGCGGTTTCATGCGTTCAACACTGCCCGAATCGTTGACGCTGCACTGCGGGATTCGAGGCTGATTACTGCCCGGCAAAGCGAACTGAAACAGATGCAGTTGCCGATCCGTCCGGGTGCCGGGATCCTGTTTCCCGGCAAGGACGCGCGGCTGCTGGAGGAACTCGCGCCCGATGAGCGTCCGCGACAACTGGTGGTGCTCGACGGAACCTGGCATCATGCCAAACAGCTGTACCGACATTTGCCGCAGCTACAATCGATACCGAGATTCATGATCCAGCCTGAACAGCCGGGCAACTACCGGATCCGCAAGGAGCCGAATGACACTGCATTGTCGACGGTCGAAGCGACGGTCGAAGCGATGAGGGCGCTGGAACCGGAGACCGACGGCTGGGATGCGCTGATTGGCGCGTTTACATATATGATCGATGCGCAAATCGCTCACCCGAAGTCCGAATACGGAATGCGGTACAACCGTAAACGCTTCGGCACGCCCTACAACATTCCGTCGGCCATCGTCCACCGTTTCGAGGATGTCGTGGTTGCCTATGGTGAATCGAACGGCATTTACCGGCGCGACGTCCGAAACCGGGATCATTCGAACTCAAATGGGCGCGAACCGGTTTACTGGGTGGCTGAACGACCGGCAACCGGCGAATGTTTTGGCTGCGCTATTCGCGCGGGGAGCGAACCTGTCGATGCAACCGTACTCGATCATCTGGAACTAAGTGCAGACGAATTTGATGACGCGGTTTCCGTCGACGAGTTTCGCACACGGTGGGCGGAGTTCCTGGATCTCGGTGTTGGACGTGAAAGCTCGATCGCAGTTTACAACCAGAGTACGATCGATCTACTGGCTCATGCCGGAGCCGTCAATTCTCCCTCAATCGTTTTGAAGTGTATCGATCTGGAGAACGGCGTGAAGAACGGTTCGCTGCCGAAAAAGCTGGAGACTCACGGGCTTGAGTTCGGCGAGTCGCATTTCCCGGGGCGGGCTGGTGTGCGGCTGGCGGGAGCGATTACTCTGACCCGGTTTTTCCAATCGATCGTCCACCGGTTTAATGAAGGCGACCAGACTCCGGTCTAGATGTTTGCCATGAATCACACGAATGCACACAAATCTGCCGGGTCTGCGTTATTCGTGTGATTCGTGCCAAAAGTACTAATCGGTTTCGTCTACAAAGGAGTTGATTGCAGTTTCAAACTGGTCGAGCATCTGTCGAACCGGAATTTTCCCGGCGACCGGGTTGCCATCAATCCGTCCGCCAATATCTTTGCCGTCGTGATCGTGAATTCGGAGGACAGGGTAACTGCCGTACGATTCGCCGAAGTGTTTGGTCGTCTCAAGATCACTGAGCGTATCAACAAACACCGGAACGAAACCGGACGAGGCTGTCACAACTTCTTCATCGCAGAGCGGACCGCTCGCGAATTGCCGACAACCCGCTCATCCCGGGTTTTCGCCGAAATGCAGCCAAACCGGTTTGTTCTCTCGTTTTGCCTCCAGCATCGCCGTGTTGTAGTCAACGAACCACCGGATTGAACCGATCGTGACTTTCTCTACCTCCAAGCCTGACACATTCGGTTCCATTTTTGACTCATCTTCCAGTTCCTCAGTTTCAAATTCAAGTTCTTGCAGTTCAAGTTCCGGAAAAGACTCAATCGCTGCCAAATCCGATTTCTCAAGGGTGACCGTATGTTCGATCGGCCGGTTACATCCGCAAATCGCGATTGAAACCACGATGGCAGGCACCAAAAGCAGTACTTGAGTTCGAGTCCAACCAGCAATCGATCTAGGAGCTTGAGACAGCATTTTGTAGGTTCCTTACGGGTCTGAAGACAACTCGCCAAGTCTTTCTGATCTATTAAACCAGTTTAGCAAGTAAACCGGGAAAAGGAAAAGAAGCGTTGTCCATCACACAAAAATTGCGACGATTGTTTCACCGACCGCGATTGATGCATGGGCGTGATTCGTATCGGCTTGAGTCAACTTTTGCTCATTCTAAGACCGCTCTGGTTGTACACGGCTTGCATAAGTCGGCTTCGATGTTCCTGTACAGGTTTTTTGATGAGACATGTCGCCAAATTAGTGTGCCGTATTATTCGATCAATCACGATCCTCCAAACCGGGACGCAATTGGATCGGATGCGACCGATAGTTTTGTCCTGGGACCGGAACGGAATTTTTCCATCGACCGTTTTACGTTTCCGAACATGCAGCGGACGGCCCGTTTGTTTCACATTCGCGATCCGCGCGACATTCTAATTTCCGAGTTTCATTCGATCGGCTGGCTTCACACAATAAAAGACTGGACAACAGAGGAACTTGCCCGGCGCAAACGGATGCAAGAGCTGACCGTCGATGAATACGTGATTCAGGAACCGGAGATCAGCAAGTATCCGCTTGTGCAACGGTTCGCCCCATTGATTGAACTGCTGGAGTCAGGTCGCGGCACTGCTAACGATGTTACGCTGGTCAAGTACGAGACCATGGTCCCGGAGTTTGGCAACTGGTTGCGGGAGGTGTGTCCGTTGATCGGAATATCAAAAGAAAGCGACCGCGAATTTCTGTGTCAGAAGTATCGCGCCGAATTTGAACCGGACAGCCCGACATCGCACAAACGCAATGTGACTCCGGGCGAACACGGACGCGCGTTGAAACCGGAAACGATTGAGGTGTTGAACGACCGATTCGGGAAGATTTTGAACCGGTTGGAATACGAACACTGACATGCAATTGCCCGTTGCATTGCCCGTTGCATTGCCCGTTGCATTGCTCCAGAAGTGTTCGGAACGGAAAATTATCCGATGGGCGATAGCCCCGGTTTTTTTGTGGGATGAAATCGGCAAGCCACCTGTGGCGATCAACTGATGAACGCCGTCGCGCGTTTCGGCGCTCGGGGCTTTTTTTGTTTGGATTGTGATCATTGATCAAAAAATCACTCGCGTGGGCGGACAGCGCCGGTCAGGCCGGAGTAGTCGCGACGATCAGCGTCGTGCCAGAGTGGAACGCCCGAAAGAACTCGCTGGCGCAAAATCTCGATCTTGGTTTCCGAACCGGCGGGAGCGTCGGTTCCGGCAAACTCCTCCGACCCTTCATCCGGACGGAAGTCTTCGTCGTGACCGTACTCAAGGATAGCTTCGAAAACGTTCTTGATATCTTTATTCGTTCTAATGTTCTTGGCAGTCATGGGTATGTACCTTCAGGACACTTCGGTTTTGTGCAAAGGTGTCGATTTGCATCCATTCAAATCAAACAACTGATCGCTTGCTGTTCTTCAGACTAAATTGGCTGTGTCGGCTTTAAGAAGTTTCGTGTTTTGAGTCGTGCCAATAGCTGTACAAGATGAAAAGAAAATCCCGGTTCAACAAACGATTGTCGAAAACGCTCGACAAGAAAAATCGCCACAATTCATCGCCACAATTCGTTGTGGTGGGTCGGTCATGGTGGTGGGTCGGTCATGGTGGTGGGTCGGTCATGGTGGTGGGTCGGTCATGGTGGTGGGTCGGTCATGGTGGTGGGTCGGTCATGGTGGTGGGTCGGTCATGGTGGTGGGTCGGTCATGAAAGGAAGCGGCCTAAGCCACTTGTTTCTGTCACTCACGGGGTCATTATTAACCTTTTGCAAACGATGTCAAGAAAATTTAACCGTGAAAATGAAGTGTTTGGAAGATCGTGTATTGACTAACCCTCAGCCAATCCGGTAGGCGAATCATGACGCCACGCATGTATTGTTTGGGTGGCGGATTACCCCGTAGCCTTGCCCGCCTGAGTGCTGGGCAGCATTGGTAAACTGCATCGCATAAGAGACCTGAATCGAACGAAACATCTTCAGAAACCGACACTTGGACCTAATCGCCAAACTCAACTCAGGACAGCAGACATCATGGAGTGGTTTCAGACAGACCTTTCTTTGCAGGCCAAGCCAAGGGGCTTCCACTTGATAACGCGACAAGTTGTCGCAGCAGCCACCGAACTCGCAAATTTCCGGGTCGGACTGATGCAGGTCTTCATTCAGCATACGTCGGCAAGTTTGACTTTAAACGAAAATGCGGATCCGGACGTGCGAGTGGATATGGAAACGGCAATGAATCGAATCTGCCCGGAAGAGATGCCGTTTATTCACACCTGCGAAGGGCCGGACGACATGCCGGCACATGTAAAGGCGTCGATGCTCGGCAGTTCAGTGACGATTCCGGTTTCCGACGGCCGGCTTGCTCTGGGAACGTGGCAGGGAATTTACCTGTGCGAGCATCGTGATCGGGGCGGTGGACGACGCGTTGTGATTACGGTGATGGGCGAGAAGTAAAGTCTGCACTTGCGGCAGCATTCTTTTACCGCGCCATTTTGCAAGCGCCTCTTTTGATTAACCGTTTTGGCGATCGTTACGGTTGCTCGCAATCAACCGAGGCGATCGCCCAACGGCTGATTTTCATGCCGACAACTGTCTCCTGCCAGTCTGCTACAATCAAATCGAAGATCCGATTCCATGGGCGATATGATGAGCGAACAAAGAACAGATGCAGGCAAAGCGATTAAGAAAACGATGCTCTTTGCCGAAGCAGTTGCACGGCCATGGGTCGCGGATAGCAGTTTGGCGTTCTTCTTTTCACATCTCGCAGATCTGAAACCCCCAACCTGGATGTTTGTTATTGTCGGAACGTTAATGGCATTCTGGTTCGGGCGTGGAAGATAGTCCTCAAATTGCGCGCAATTAATTACCCTGGCTCGAATCCCAACCGGTCTGCGCTTTGATCGCGGAGCGAGCAGCGACTATGGCAAAGACGATCGACAACACGAAACGGAATTCGGATTGTATTCGCGTTTACGGCGCACGGACGAACAATCTGAAGAACATCGACGTTGAGATTCCGCGCAATCAGCTGGTATGCATCACCGGTCTTTCAGGCAGCGGAAAAAGCTCACTCGCCTTCGACACGGTCTTTGCCGAAGGTCAGCGACAATACATCGAGAGCCTATCACTCTACTCGCGGCAGTTCTTTGAACAAAAAGGCTGCGCGGACGTCGATCTGATTGAAGGCCTGGAGCCAACGCTTTCGCTCGACCAGCATTCGTCCGCTCATTCGCATCGCAGCACCGTCGGGACGGTAACCGAGACATACGACTTTCTGCGTTTGCTGATGGCCCGCTCAGGAGATGTTCGCTGCAGCGAATGTGGTGGCCCGATCGTTCAGCAAACACCAAAAGAAATCGCGAACATCATTCTTCGGCTGCCGGCTGACACCAAAGCGATGGTGATGGCTCCAATGGTGGCCGGTCGAAAGGGGCGTCATGAAGACATCCTGAATCAGATTCGCAGCGAACGGTTAGTGCGCGTGCGCGTTGACGGCGAAACGCTTGACATCGAGTCTGTACCGCCGCTCGACCAGCGAAAAAGTCACTCGATCGATGCCATCACTGACCGGATCATTATTCGTGAAGGGATCGAGCCGCGTTTGTTGGAGGCGGTTGATCTGGCGGTCCGGTTAGCGAGCGGTCGCGTGACAGTTGCGTGGCAGCCGCGCGAAAAGAATGCGGACGGATCGTCGAAATCGTGGGAGGAGAAACTGTTCAGCACTCGTTTCGCATGCCCCGATTGCGACGTCAGCTACCGCGAGGTCCAGCCACGTTCGTTCAGCTTCAATTCGCCGTACGGCGCCTGCCCGGATTGTGACGGGCTCGGCTACTCCAACCAGTTTGACCCGCTGCGAGTGCTCGATCTCTCCCGCTCTATTAATGACGGTGCGGTTGTTGCCTGGCAGGGACTCAGCGGCAAAGCACTTTCAAGACAACACAATGCACTTGAACCGGTGCTGGAGAAGCTGCAGATTGAACCGTCCCGACCACTCGATTACCTCGGCGGGGAAAAGCGGGAACAGTTCCTCGACAACCCCGATCCGAAGGCACCCGGGTTGTTGCAGGTCCTTGAAAAAGAACTGGCGACCACGGCCAGCGATCGTCGGATCGATACGCTTGAGGAATTGCGGGACGATATCAATTGTAAACAATGCCGGGGAACGCGACTGTCGTCACAGGCAAATTCCGTATTGATCGGCGGCCAGACGATCAGCCGGATTTGTGCGATGCCGATCGAAAGCGCGGTAACGTTTTTCAACGAACTCCGTTTTGAAGGGATCAAAGAGAAGATCGCCGAACCGATCCTTAAAGAGTTGAGGCATCGGCTGACGTTTCTTGACCGCGTCGGCGTCGGATATCTGACGCTCGACCGTCGCGCCACCACGTTGAGCGGCGGTGAATTCCAGCGAGTCCGGCTGGCGGCGAGTATCGGCAGCGGATTGACGAGCGTTTGCTATGTGCTGGATGAACCATCGATCGGACTTCACCAACGCGACAACGAACGACTGATCGAATCAATACGCGGTCTACAACGCGCCGGGAACTCAATCATCGTAGTCGAACATGACGAAGCGATGATGCGCGCGGCGGACCATTTGATCGACGTTGGACCGGGGGCGGGTAAACAGGGCGGGCAGATTGTTGCTGTCGGAACGCCGGATGAAGTTGCGGCCTGCAAAGAGAGCTTGACGGGCGACTACCTGGCCGGGCGGAGTGAGATTCTTGTTCCACGTGTTAGAAGACCGCCAAAAACAGATCAGAAGGGCGGGGGACAATGGTTGAAACTGAACGGTGCATCAGGTTTCAACCTGAACAACGTGTCGGTCGAAATCCCGCTCGGGACGCTGACCGTTGTCAGCGGAGTCAGTGGCAGTGGCAAGAGCACGCTGATCAACCGGACTCTGATCCCGGCGATTGCTCACAAGCTGGAACTGGTCGCTCATCGTCCGGAGCCGTTTGATTCGATCGAAGGCGTCGAAAAGATTGACAAACTGATTGCGATCGATCAGAAACCGGTCGGACGGACTCCCCGTGGCTGCGCGATCACGTACACGGGTGTGTTCGCGGAAATCCGCAAAGTGTTTGCGGCGACAAAACGGGCGCGCGAAAAAGGGTTCACGCATTCCCGTTTCAGTTTCAATTCCGCTCGCGGCTGGTGTCCCGATTGCAAGGGTCACGGTCTGAAGCGATTGAAGATGAATTTTCTCGCTGATATGTATGTGACCTGCGAGACGTGTAGCGGCCGGCGTTTCAATCTTGAGACACTGCAAATTCGCTACAACAATCTGTCCATTGCGGACGTCCTCGAACTCCGCGTCGCCGAAGCGCTGGATGTGTTTGAGAACTTCAGCAGGATTCACGGCGTGCTAACAAGCCTCAACGATGTCGGACTCGGCTATTTGCCGCTCGGTCAGCCATCGACCACACTTTCAGGCGGCGAAGCACAGCGGATCAAACTCGCAACCGAACTTGCGCGGACGCAGACGGGCGACACGCTGTATTTGCTGGATGAGCCTACGACCGGATTGCATCACGAGGATATTCGGCGGCTGATGGGTATACTGATGCGGCTGGTGGATGCGGGAAATACTGTGATCGTGATTGAGCACAATTTGGATGTGATCAAGTGTGCTGACTGGGTGATTGACCTCGGCCCGGAGGGAGGCCGGCATGGTGGAGATGTGATTGCGACGGGGACACCTGAGGATGTGGCAAAGATCGATGGCTCGTTTACAGGGGTGTTTTTGCGTGAGATGTTGGGGCAAAGTCGTTGATCGCTCCGCGATCAAGACGAGCTGCACGCATTGATTTGCCATCGGCCATAACTGAGACTCGGCTGTCGTCTCCCATCTCAGGCCGCGCGGGTTGATTACAGCTCGATCTCGATTCCTCACCAATAAAGCCGAGAGCCGAGCAATTGCCGGGCAAGCGATAGAGTCAAGACCTCACGCGCGTTTTGATCGCGGAGCGATCAACGACAATTGAGTCCTGCCGTTGGCACTATTCAACGCACGGCTTATATTTTGTGGAACTCAAAAACTCCCATTTGCTGAATGAAAAACGTGCGCCAAATCTATCTCGATTACAACGCAACCACGCCGATTGCGCCTCAAGTTGTCAAAGCGATGACTCCGTTTCTATCCGGTCACTACGGAAACCCGTCGAGCACTCACATGCCCGGACGCGCGGCGCGTGAGGCGATCGAGGATGCTCGTGCGAAAGTCGCGTCGATGCTGGCCTGTGATCCACGTGAAATTGTATTTACAGGGTGCGGGACAGAAAGCAACAACCTTGCGCTCAAAGGGGTGATGCTACAGCATGCCCCATCCGCGTCCGGTCATCTCGTGATCTCGGCACTGGAGCATCCGGCGATCAGTAAACCGGCAGCGTTCCTGGAACGGCTCGGGATTGAGCTGAGCGTCGTAGGTTGCGACGAGAATGGAGTTGTCGATCCGGCGGAGGTTGAATCAGTGTTGCGATCGGATACGCGACTGGTCAGCATCATGCACTCCAACAATGAGATCGGCACGATTCAGCCCATTCGAGAAATCGCTGAAATCTGTCATGGACGAGGGATTCTGATGCATACCGATGCTTCTCAAAGTACGGGAAAGTTGCCGGTGATGGTTGATCTTCTGGACGTTGATCTGTTGACGCTGGCCGGACACAAATTCTATGGCCCGAAAGGGATCGGCGTGTTGTATGTGCGTGAGGGTGTTTCGCTGGAGCCGTTGCTGCACGGTGCGGATCATGAAAACGCGATGCGAGGCGGAACCGAGAATACCCCGTACATAATCGGACTCGGACGGGCCGCTGCTCTGGCGGTGGAAAGACTCGATGAAAACGCGGAACATATGTGCGGATTACGGGATCGGCTTCAGGCTCAGCTGGAGAAAGCGATTGAGGGCCTGGTGGTCAACGGAATTTTCGCTGAACGCTTACCGAACACGCTAAGTGTATGCTTCCCAAATGTCAGCGGACACGAGTTGCTTGGGCGTTGTGAAGAGTTGTGTGCTTCGACGGGCTCGGCTTGTCATAGTGACGAGAGGTTCGTGTCGCCGACGTTGGCAGCGATCGGGATGAACGCAGATTCCGCCGAGGGCGTCGTCCGATTGAGCGTCGGTGCGTATTCCACCGAAGCCGAAATCGATCGTGCGGCGAGTTTGCTGATTGACGCATGGGAAGTAGTTTGCGACTAATGCCTTTACCCTGAACTTGCTCAGAAGAAAAGGCCACGTGGACGAAAACTATTCTTGACCGGTGTCTAATCGACAAGTCCGTTGCATGCAACAAACACCCTAATGGTCACAACTTGTGGCCGTTGTTTTTCAAGCGAGTAAACATAGGCCGGTGACCGCCACAATGCGCCCCGTCAGGTCATTGACAAAGGCCACTCAATAGAGGCAACTATGGGGCTCTTCTCGTCATTCCCGCCTTAATTGCAAGGACTTGCCGTGCCTTTTTCTGTTGCGCCGGTACCTCCCCCGGCCAAAGAGCCGGATGAACTCGTTTCTATGGACCCCGACTGCTCTATTGGCGAAGGGGCCGCCGATGGTGACTGGATACGCAGCGTCCGCACGGCGCTGAAAAACGCTGACCATGATTTTCACGAGGTCCGGCCCTGGATTTACTGGCGCGACATGTTGTTAGGTGCAACGATTGCATACACGTCGGCGACGGTTTTTGTACTGTCTCCAGCATATTCTGTCTGGCAGATTATCGGATTCCTGTTTGCCGTTTTCTGGTTGTACCGGGTTGGATCGCTGGTTCACGAGGTCTCGCATCTTGGCGGACACGAAATGCGCGCGTTCAAAGTCGTATGGAATGTTCTGGTCGGCGTGCCGACTCTGACGCCTTCCACGTTTTTCACCGGGCATCATCGAGACCATCACACGCAGCGGGTCTACGGCACGCCACAGGACCCGGAATACGTTGTCAATGTCTGCAAACGTGGAAGTCTGTTCAACCTCGTGCTGTACTTCTTGTTTGTTGCCGCTTTTCCAATTCTGGTTTTTCTGCGGTTCTTCCTGGCTCCGTTGACTTTTGTCACGCCGCGAGTGCGCAACTTCGTGCTTGAAGGGCTGTCGGCGTTTACGTTTAACAGGAAATACAAACGTTCAGTCAAGCAAATTGATCGCAAGCCGTTTGCTGCGATCGAGCTGTTATGCTGTTTGCGAGCAGTGATGATTCCAGGAGCAGTGTTCATGGGCGTCACTGAGCCGTCGAGAATGGTCCAGTTGTATTTGCTGGGCGCAACCGTCGTAACCCTGAACCAGCTGCGCCAACTGGCGGATCATCATTTTGAAGGGGACGGTGCGAAACTGACCATGTCCGACCACATCAAGGACTCGTGCAACTATGTGGTCAAGGATCCGCTGACGTGGCTATTTTTTCCGTTTGCGATCCAGTACCACGCTCTGCACCACATGTTTCCGTCGCTGCCCTATCACAACCTTGCGTTTGCGCACAGTTATCTGATGCGTGAACTGCCCGCAGGATCGCCGTATCGAGACCTGGTGCAGCCCGGTTGGTGGTCAGTCGCAAAGAAAATGTTGCGCAAAGAAAATGTTCAACAAAGATGAATCGGCGTTCAAACTTTCCAGCAAATAAAAAAGGCAGCTGACCCGATGATGGTCAGCTGCCCTGTAGCTTCCTAGATTCGACTATCCAGACCGAGGCTCGCAACCCCGGTCCGGTTTTGTCGATTGCTCAAAGAGCTTAGTTGCATCCACAACCACAGTCGTTGTGACGGTGACCGTGGCTGCGGCAACCGCAACCTGAGAACATACTGCGGATACGTGAAACCAGGCGGCGAAGGCGTCCGCCGTTGCGACGTCCGCCACAACCGTTTCCACAACCGTTTCCACAACCGGCTCCGTAGCCCATGTCGTCGGCGAATCCGCCGCCGTAAACTCCGCCCATGTCGCCGTAAGCAACTCCGCCGTCAACGATTCCGCCACCCATGCCGTAACCAGCGTCGCCGCAAGCGTTGTAGGCAACTGCTGGAGCAGCTTGAACAGTTACAGGAACCTGAGTCTCAACAACTCGTGGAACCCGAATGCAAACTGTGTAAGGAACCTGTGTCGTAACCTGACGAGGACGACGAACGGTACGTGTGCCAGTCACAGTGCGGCATACCGAGTAAGGAACCTGACGTGTGCGTGTTTCAGCAACCATGCGTGTTGAGCGAACTGGAACCTGACGCGAACGTGTTTCGCAAACCATGCGTGTTACGCACTGGTTAACAACCCGTGTGCGAGTTTCGCAACGGAACGTTGTGTAGGGAACCTGTCGCGAACGAGTCTGGCAAGTCATACGAGTAACGTTGATCGTGCGAGTTCGTGGCTCGCAGACGATTCGTCGTGTCGTGTGAGGAACCTGACGGGTTCGGGTTTCGCAACGGTAAGTTGTTACGCAGTAAGGAACCTGCTTGCAAACAGTCTGGCAACGGTAACGAGTTACCGGGCACTGAACTGTGTGACACGAAGGAACCCAGACCTTCTTGCAGCATGTCTTTGGAGGTGCCTGGCAGCAGACAACTTTGCGACATCCCGGATTGTAGGTGCGACAGCAGGTGCATGGATCGTGTGACCACGAACCCGGTGTGCGAACAACTCGACGTGTCGTACGACCTGGTGTGGTGTACGACTGTGTCTGCCACGATCCACCGCGAACAGTCTTGCTGACCATTGTTGTGTAAGGAACGCGAACAGTGCTGGAAACGGTACGAGTCCGTGTTTCCTGCTGTGGAATGCGAACTGTGTAGCTCTGTGTGTGCATGTGTGTTTCACATACAGGGCGACGGACTGTGTAATTGACAGTCTTCTGCTCACAAACGGGAACCTGCACGGTGTAGTTAACAGTGCGAGTCTGTTGAACTGGTACGCGAACGGTGTAGTTCACGTTACGTGAGACATTCTCTTGAACCGGACGTTGAACTGTATAGTTCTCAGTGCGGTACGATGTTTCGCAAACCGGACGTTGAACTGTGTAGTTCTCAGTACGGTAAGCAGTTTCGCGAACTTGCCGCTGTGTTGGAACTTGTACGTTGTCCCAGACAGTGCTGCATTGAGTTCGTGTACGCTGAACCTGCTGTGTGTCGTAAACAGTACGGCGAACGGTACGCATTACTGTATAGCTGCAACCACAACCACCTGCTGTTGGAGCAACGGCTCCGACAGTGTCGTAGCTGGCACCGCCACAGCATTGGCCCCAGCCGAACCCAGCCGACAAAACAGCAGCAACAGCTACTGAAGCCAGCAGACTTCTAACCAATTTCATGTTTCTTCTCCCAAAACGATGTTTCAACCAATGGAGGCGGCATCTGGTCCGGTGATACAACGATCACCATGCCTTCCTGTTTCACTGAATCGTCGAAGTGATTCCGGTCACGTATCCTGCCGCGAATTTCATCAGCAACGAAAATCCAGACATCTCCTGACGAGTCTGGCCTGAAAGAGGCCCTCCTGTTATGTGTGAAGATCGTCGGCTTGGGCCATCAGGGTTGAATGGGCTGTTTGATTGAAACAAGAAAAATTACAATGGTGGTGTAAGTCTGCGGGTTATGACGAATCTAGTGCTACCACGTGTTCGGCAAGCTGGATCCGAGTGTCGATTCAATCGGAAACGGATATGTCAGTCGTTATTTCAATCCGTATCAATTCGGGAAGAATGGCTGGATCTAGCAGAGAAAACAGCCAGGTACCTTGATCCGAACGGCCCCTGATTCCGTGAAAGGCAACTTTGTCCGGAAAACCAGCTTGGATGGTTGCGTAGAATATTGAGTTTGCTGACGAAAACGATGTGAGTCGCATTGATAGCGATCGATTTAAGGATTAACTTCTTAGCCCATCCAACCACCGTTGATTCCACCTAAGTTTTAGACATTAGCCGTTTTGGCGCTAGCCACGGTTCGTCCTGAAAACCGAGGCCATCACCCGTCCGCAGATTTTTCGGTCATTTCGGTCGCGTCGGACTATTGAAACAAAATGGGCAACCCTGAATCGAGTTCGAGTGTGCCCAAAGCGGTGGTCAGCCGTTTGAGTCTCTACTTGCGCGAACTCCAGCATATCGAGCGTTCGGGCCGGAAAACGATCAGCTCAACCGCACTGGGAAGGCGACTTGGATGCACGGCGGCTCAGGTTCGCAAAGATTTCACTTACTTTGGGCAATTCGGTTATCCCGGAATCGGGTATCGTTGCGAAGAGTTGATCGGCGAGATCAGAAGGATACTCGGAACCGACCGCCAGTGGTCGGTCGCGTTGATAGGATGCGGAAACCTCGGACAGGCGTTGCTTGGATACCGAGGCTTTGAAAAACAGGGATTCCGGGTGGTCGCTGCGTTCGACGTGAATGATCAGATTGTTGGCCGGCAGATTGAAGGCCTCAAAATCAATCATCTTGACCAGCTGGAAGAAGTTTCCCGGAATCTCGAGGTCCGAATGGCGATTCTAGCGGTCCCGTCATCGGCAGCTGTTGGTGTCATCAATCGCCTGCAAGCGGCTGGGATCACGGGTATTCTCAACTTTGCTCCGGTAACATTGAACCTCCCGAAGTCGATAAGTGTCGTTGGAGTCGACCTCGCAATGGAACTGGAACAGCTCGCGTTTGCCGTTGTCAAGCAAAGAGACAAGTAATATACTTTGTTGCTCAATTGCCCGGTGGTGTAATGGTAACACTAAGGTTTTTGGTACCTTCATTCTAGGTTCGAGTCCTAGCCGGGTAACTTCAAGCAGTTCCAACCTTGTCTATATCACGATAGAAACATCACGATAGAAACATCACGATAGAAACTCAAATTATTCTCCAATGGCGAACTGGCGACAACCGGTTCCCCAGCCTGCCTACCCGGAACTTTTCTCACGACCGGACGCCCGTTTTGATTTGCGTGAACAAAATTGTGAATTGATCAAGACACATTGCGATCGGAATCGTAAGTTCACAGGCGTTCGGTGTTGCTGTTTGCAAATTGCTGGCGACGTTCAGCGGTTGTCGTCCTGACTTGGGACATCAGCAAACCCGATCAAGCACAAAATACGTTCCTGGCACGGGAAAACCATCGCTGAGTTCGGAAGATTTGATCAGGAATTCTCTCTCCCCGGAGTTGATGAAGATGAATTGTTTTAGTCGTGTCCAACCGTTCCTGGCTGTATTCGCTCCTTCATTGGTCGCGATTCTGGCCAGCCCGTTGTTTGCACAGCCTGTCTATCAAGGCAACTACAATCAGCAAACGGTTTATCCGCATCAGTCGGTGTACCCGCCAGGTTACCAACAGCAGAGCGGATATCAGCAGGGATTTGCACAACCTGGAAACTTCCAGCCGCAACAGAGTCAGCAGAATCCGGTTCAACTGTATTCGGGCCTGCGGAATGAGAGCGGACCGGTTAACAATCACATCATTAACGGGCAGCTCATCAGCGGAACCAACACTTCAGGCTACTGGACAAACAACTTCGTTCCTGCCAAACGCCACCATGATTTTGGTGCGGTCCCCAAAGGATCGAAGCAGGAAGTCTTGTTTGAATTCGAAAACACGCTGGACGTGAATGTTCGACTGCTGGGAGCCCGTGCGAGCTGCGGTTGCACTAAACCGTCCGTGTTGACAGAGGTCGTGAAACCGGGCGAAACAGCCCGCGTGCTGGCGGAATTCGACACCTTCTTCAAACCCGGACCCAAAACAGCGACTGTCACCGTATCCGTTCAACGAGAGCCGGGGCAAAATCAGTATGGACAGACGCAATATGGCGAGGTTCAGTTTTCGATCGCCGGAAAAATCCGCCAGGACGTCGTGTTGAACCCGGGCAGGATTCAATTCGATGGAGTTGCGAAAGCCACGTCCGCTCAACGCACTGTTGCTGTGATGTACGCAGGCGATCCGCGCTGGAAGATTCTCGATGTAATATCCACCAACCCGAACCTGGAGATTCAGTCGCGGGAAACCCGTCGTGACGCCACCGGACGAGTTGACTACGAGCTGGTCGTCAGCCTCAATGACTGTCAGGAATCCGGAATTTTTTCCGACCAGCTGACCCTCGTAACGAACGACGCAAATTCGGATGGCGTGAACGTCAATGTTGAAGGGCACATCAAATCGACCCTTCAATCATCTCCGGTAAAACTTGGAACGATTGGACAGGACGAACAGGTGATTCGAAAAATCATCCTTCGAGGTGAAGAGGAATTTGAGATTTCTGCAGTTCAAGCCGGCGACGAGCGGATCAAATTCATCGATGCCGCCCGGGGAAAACTCTCGAAACTGCATATTCTGACGTTCGAACTTGATACGACCCGCCCCGGCCTGATTAACTGTGAAATCACAGTCGAATCAACGATCGAGGGCCAGGCTCAGGCAGAGATTCCATTCACTGCCAACATTGTTCAGCGCACCGCTCAGAACAAGTGACGTTCGTTGGGCGAAGGTATCGGCGGCGGTTAAAGCTATAGACAAACCGCACCCGATAACCGTAAAATGCGCGATTGCGGTTTTTCATGCCCGGGATAAAGCGGGCGATCTCTCTTATTACGTGCCGGACTGAATCCGCCACTGGAAAGGAAGGATTGTGTTTTTGCGAGCTGGTTTGGAGAAAAAATGGTAAAGCTACTGGTGCGGGACAAAGAATCAATTCAAGAAGCCGTTCGCCGCTTTCGAAAGCTGGTTGAACGAAGCGGGATCAAAAAAGAAATGCGTCGCCGCGAGCATTACGAAAAGCCAAGCGAAACCAATCGACGCGCGCGACTGCGTGCAGAACGCCGTAACAAACGGAACCGGGAACTGAACAAACGATAAAGTTCAGACAATAATACGTATAGCAAAAGGAGCGCCCGAGATCGGACGTTCCTTTTTTTGATTTGATCTTGTCCCTTGCTCACGGGCTTGTTGATTTAATCGTTCAGCGCCGCTTCTGCTCGGAAGAAATATTCAAGCCGGAAAAAATGTTAATGTTTGGTCCAGATTGGCCTTAAGAAACTGCGCTAGCCCAGTACTGGTGGATACCGGCGGAAAATTGACACTGGACACGTTGTTGTTACCGCTGCTTCGTTCAGGGCTGGAAATTTTTGAATAGGCGAATTGGAGAGAATCATGGAGCCTGACAATCGCCAACTGGCGTTCGGCTTCACAGTGCGATCGACTACGTGACGCCGGCCGACAAGCTTGCCGGTCGAGCCGGAAAGATCGTAGATGCTCGCGATCGTAAGCTTGAAGAGGCCGGAGAGAATCGTCGCGCGAAGCGACTGGCTGCTCGTCGCAGCGAAGTTGCAACCCTGGCGGGTTAGCGATACGTTAAAGAAAGTTGTTTGGAAGACAGGGCTCTGCTGAGGAGCAACCCGAGCGCCCAACAATCGCTGAAAACGGAAGTCGAGCGATGCTTCGGTGTCGCTCACTTCACTTCCGATTTTAGCCCCAATGCGAAAAACCATCTCTGCAGGATGCGGAGATCTTCGTCAGCAGGAGACATTTTTTACTTCACTGGCTCAGATTGAAATTCCATTTACCGCTGAACCAGGACACTTTCAATCATCTAAAGCGCAGGAGCATGACACATCCGTGTTTTTCGCCGCTTAGCCTCTGCGCCACAGGCCGATTGTGCCTCATTGATTGCTGAAGTCCCTTTGAGTCGCGTGGCTCGTATACGGGCGAACAACGACCGGTCGCTGTTGAAACTTCGGTTGTCGCGGACGCATTGCAGCGTTTCCGGAATGTTGTCCGGTTACCGCAGTCTCGGGCGCAGCGTGTGGCGTCGGAACCTGAGCTGGGACTTGTGGCGGAACCTCTTGAGGCACAGTTGATCTACCTTGGGGCTGTCGCTGGAAATGATGACTCAACACGGCAGCCTGGCGTCCAGTCAGCAACCCGCATTCGACGACCAGCTTCTCAATGGCCGGACAGCTTAGTTGTTCTTCTCTCAGCAACTGATTGGCATCCGACTTATCAAGATAATCCAGCTCAATAGCGATAAGGATGAACGGTTTTGACGGCGTGATTTCCCGGACATCCAGAATCGTCGCTACCTGTTTGATCGTAAGAAAGTTCTTCTCCACGGCGAGGGTCGGAACTCCCTTGGTTGCTTCCTGCTGAATTTTTACCAGGCCACAGAATTGTTCAGGCGAGATAATACGCTGCTCGACAAGATAGATTCCAAATTTCAAACTCATGTTACCGCCCGAACTTTTCCAGGGTTGATTAAATCGGAATCCGGAGCCATTTGCCCGGAGTTTCGATCTGCGTAGACCCCGGCACTGCCAATAGACAGAGCCTTGTCGCAAGACGCAGGGCTTTATTAAGAGTGCTATCGACCATTCGGCACCGGTACCACGACTTGCTGCCCCGGAGTCGTTCCAAATCACGTGGCTCGAATTTCCCGCAATTCAGATTCGTTCAGAAATGGGCTCGCTTCCGGTAACCCGGATTCAATCCGGACTTTCATCCGATACACCGGCATTCCGCCCAGTCGTCAAAACCGGAATTAGAAACACCAGTCAGACGTGTTTCATTTTTCCATCAGTGCGATGACCTGCGGGAACATCTGTTTTACTTTTGCTACACCGAACAATCCGGATTTAGCGAAAGCGCGCTGTATCACCCTTGTCAGAACAGCGTGTGCCGGATGTGCAGGTGACTTTTCCGTTCTGGCTGGATATTTGCTTTATTAGCCTGCTAGTCGCTTCGCAAACGCGAACCATGTCCTATTTATTGGGGTGATTACCGCGATTTCTGCCGTCTCAGAGATCATGCTTAGGAAAAAATGGAAAAGCTTACGAGGCACAAAATGTTGAACAGAAAAAAACGTCGTCAAAATTACGTGGACAAATCGGTCCAGGGAGCATTGTTGCACCGGATCTGTTTTCACTGGATTGCATTCTTTGTGGTTGCCGCTCTGTCGGTCATTCTGCTGCAAACACTTTTAGGAGATCCGTCGAAGACGATTGGCGAACGACTCAGGTTTGAGATGGGGGAATTTGTCCTGATCGGCATTGTCATGCTGTCGCTGTTTCCTGTTTTCATGCTTGACACCATCCGGTTCAGTAATCGTTTTGTCGGACCGATCGTCAGGATTCGCCGGCACCTGCGTGAACTTGGACAAGAACAAAACACCGACCACTGCGCATTCCGCGACAACGACTTCTGGTCGGAAATGGCCGTCGAATACAACCAGGTTGTTGACCTCGTGGAAAAACAGGAACAGGAGATTGAGGATTTGCGAGCTGAACTTCGTTCCGGCTCACGTGCAGAAACCACGACCTCGTAGCAGGATGGCGGGATCGGTTGATCCCGAACCAGCCATGGCGACCCGGTTTTCCAATTGATTTAAGTTGAACATGATGAAACAAAAAAACAAAAACCGAATTCCGCGCAGACGGCGTCGGGCTGCGGCAACGGTCGAATTTGCCGTCTGCCTTCCGGTTGTCATCCTGATCGTGTTTGGATCAATCGAAGCCGCCAGCATGTTATTCCTCCGCCAGGCAACGATCCAGGCATCCTACGAAGCGGCCAAAGTTGCAATCCTTCTTGAGGGAGACAATGCGACGGCAACCGATGCAGCGATTGCCGTGACCAACGGCAGGAAGCTCAATGGTGTCGTTGTCACATTTGAACCATCCGACGTTTCAGCTGCTGCACCCGGTGACATCATCCGTGTCACGACGTCCGTTCCCGGTGATTTCAACAGCCTGCTTCCATTCGGACCGTTCAGAAATCGAACAGTTGCAGCGACGGCAAATATGATCAAAGAATAGCCGGACAAGAACTTGCAAATTACAGAACAACAAAAGAGCTATTTGAACTGGTAATCAATCCAGACTGTGTTCAGTCCAATTCAATTTGTGCCGCCGCCCGTTCGGCATCCCGCGCCGCAGAGTTCCTCGAAAGGAAACCCGATGACGACCCGAAAACCAACGCTCCGCCGACCACGGACTACATCGCGCCGAAAAGGTGCGATGCTTCCATTGATCGCTGTAGTCATTGTCATATTGTTCGCCGCCGCAGCGATCGCTATCGACATCGCACGGATTCATGTAACTCGCAGCGAATTGCGAACCGCGACCGACGCGGCGGCCAGAGCAGGCGTTGAAGCTCTCGGACGTCTTCAAAGCCGTGATGCTGCAACGGATGCGGCATTGGCAATCGCCAGAGAAAACCAGGTTGCCGGAGTGGGGCTCGACCTTAACACCAGCCAGATTCAATTTGGCTCGTCCACCCTGCAGGCAAACGGCAGGTTCGAATTCGATCCGAATTCCGCACAGATCAATGCCGTTCGAGTCATCGGCGAAAGAACTGCGGGATCGCCTAACGGACCCGTCGGCCTGTTCATCGGCCCTCTGTTCGGCGTCAACAGCTTTGAACCGGTTCAGGCAGCGACGGCTACGCGACTGGACCGCGACATCGCCATGGTGCTGGACGTATCCGGGTCGATGCAGCGTGACGGTCGTTTTGCAGCCCTGCAGGACGCGCTCGACGTATTCTTGTCGGAGCTGGAACAGTCGACACAGAAAGAACGTGTCTCACTGACGGTCTACAGCACAAGTGATCGAAAGAAAACAGCAGTTACGGAAAACCTTCAACAGGTTAGAGATGACTTTGCTTCCGAATTCCCGAACGGATTTACCGCCATCGGCCGCGGACTCGATACCGGCCTGGATTCAATTCTCAACGATCCGGGCGTTCGCCCGTTCGCATTGAAATCGATCATCGTGATGACAGACGGAAACCACAATCGAGGCGTAAGCCCGGACGTCATTGCCCGCCGCTGTGCCGATGCAGGTGTCACCGTTCACACAATCACCTTCAGTGCAGGTGCCAACCAGAAGCTGATGAAACGTGTTGCAGACATAGCGGGTGGAGTTCATTTCCACGCTGATGACCGCGACGAACTGCTGGAAGTGTTTCAGGATATTGCCCGCCAGCTCCGGGTTCTCCTGACTGAGTAGTCCGCTGCCATCGTCCCGGACAACAAACAGACCCGTACAAACAAGGTCGTACAAGATGATTAATTTGAGAAACCGCCGTCCGAACCGCACCCATCCCGGTACCCGGCTCGGCACCACCACGGTCGAAGTTGCGATTTGTCTGCCCGTGCTTTTCATTTTTCTGTTCGGATGCTACGAAGTCGCACGTGCGAACATGATTATTCACGCAGCCGAGAGTGCGGCCTACGAAGCCGCTCGAACCGGTATCGTACCCGGTACGACTCAAGAACAGATCGAGGATTCGGCCGCATTTGTGTTGCGGTCAGTCGGGGTTTCAAATTTCACCGTTAATGTGACTCCCGGGACGATCGTCAATAGCACCGAAAAGGTGAAAGTGAAAGTCACAATTCCGCTCCGTACGAATACCGTCCTGACCAGCCTGTTTGTTAAGGATCCGGTCTTTGTCGGCGAATGCGAACTCAAACGAGAATCGTTTTAGCGAGGCATGAAAACACAAGGCCGGCGAAGACCTGGTCTTCGCCGGTTCTTTTCATGTTCATTATTGATTTGTGGACAACGCTCACCAGTTACAGCAAATTCAAGTCACGATTCAAGGTCTCACGATTCCGTTGGCCGGGGGCTTCGACCAGCGAGGCCCTTTCAAAGAGCCTTCAATGACACTCGATTTTCCGATCACAACCACGCCCCCATTGCTGATCGTAAATCCCCGGGCCCGATCAGATTCGGGATCGAAACCGATCTCGGTACCCGGCGGAATGACCACATCCTTATCGATGATTGCGTTACGGATTTTTGCACGGCGCCCGACCTGAACTCCATCAAACAAAATCGAATCGGATACCGATACATAGCTGTTGACCCGCACGCTTGAACCGATGACGCACCTCTCAACACGACCGCCTGAGAGCACACTTCCTGAACAAACGACGCTATCAATCGCGGTGCCCACCCGTTCTTTGCCCTCCCGGGTCCCAAATACAAACTTCGGCGGCGGCAGACACTGTTGATTGGTTCTAACAGGCCAGTTCCGGTCATACATATTCAGTTGCGGTTCGACACTGATCAAGTCCATGTTGGCACGGTAGTAGGCGTCCAGCGTTCCCACATCGCGCCAGTACGGATCGCGCTGAATTAGTTTGCCCTGGTTGTGTTCTTCATTGAATTCAAAAGCGCAAACGCGGTGCGAGCCAATGATCGACGGAATAATGTTTTTCCCGAAGTCGTGTACACTGTTGATCTGGTTGGCATCGTGCAGCAACCGGTCGAACAGGAAACACGTGTTAAACACATAGATTCCCATACTTGCGAAACAGGCATCGGGCTTACCCGGCATCGTTCCGGGATTGTCCGGTTTTTCCTCGAACCCAACGATCCGGTTTTCAGCGTCGACCTCCATGACACCGAACTCGCGCGCCTCGGGTACGCCGACTTCCAGCGCGGCGATGGTCAGATCCGCGTTCTGAGCCTTGTGCGCATCGATCATCTTCCGATAGTTCATTTTGTAGATATGATCGCCGGAAAGAACCACTACGTACTCGGGCCGTTGTTTCTCCAAAACGTAAATATTCTGGTAGACCGCATCAGCGGTACCCTGATACCACTGTTCGTCGATTCGCTGTTGAGGCGGAACCAGGTCGATAAACTCACCGAGTTCAGGCACGAAGTATCCGCGCCAGCCATTGTTAATATGCCGGTCCAGACTCATCGCCTTGTACTGGGTCAGTACCAGCAGCTTGCGCAGTCCGCTGTTCAGGCAATTCGACAAAGTAAAATCGATGATCCGATGCGAGCCTCCGAACGGGACCGCAGGTTTCGCCCGATCCCGTGTCAATGGCTCCAGCCGCGATCCTTTTCCGCCGGCGAGAATTACTGCCAGTACATCTTGCACGTCGATACTCCATCAATTGAACGATATCCACTCCATCAGTTGAACGATTATCACAATCGGTCACGAATCCTGTCGAATTCTAAAACGGCCGTTCTTTTCGATCGATGTCATGTTAGCCATTTGAGCCTAACCGTGAAATACGATTGTCGGTTGATCGCTACAACCGGATGTGCCGGTTCTCAAGCGTATTACGACCGGGCACTCAATTGTTCCATGTCCGGAGGGCTGCAGCCTATTCGACATTCCGGCTGATATCCGGGCGGCTCGCTGCCTGAATCATTCCTCAAAGGTTGCTTGCTTCCACTGGAAAAACCGGCCCGGATGATTAAAATAACGACTGTCGGCATCGGTCCGACCTAGGTTTTCGTGCAAAGCTACCCTTTCCTTTGCCGACCGTGATTCAGTGAAATCACGACCCCCGTTCCGGATTCGCAGCATGCCTCGACTACTCCGTAATCTCACAATGATGTTCGCTATCGCGGCGACCTTATCATTGTTGCCGCTTGACTGCGGTTGCGGTTCAAATCTGATTGCGGACGAATACACGATCGATGAAAGTATCGAGGAACTTTCTGTTGGCGACTTCAGCCTGTCGCTTTCTCGCCCGTCCAATGCCGCTCTGCTCACCATTAGTTCGGAATCCGAGGATATTACTGCTGGCGAGCTGTGGAAGTTCTTTCATGAAAACGGGATGGCCAGGGTCGACAAACTGACGCTCAGCCTGGACGTCGACCCTGGAGTCTACCGATCGGATGTCGAGTTTAACGATCTTGTCCTGACGATCGGTGATCCGTTCAACCCGCAAGAGACTTTTCAAACGTTCAGCCTGGACAGTGACGATGACGAAGACACCAGAATGGTCCTTCCGTTTTATGAGTCGACCAACTTCAAGCCGGAAGCCGAATTGCAAATCGATCTCGGCTACGACTTTATGCAGCGATACACGGAGTCGAGCACCGAGCTGGTTAAACTCAACTTCCGGATGAATGAAGACAGCCATGCGGTAGCGAGGTTTTCTTTTGTTGGAAAAGACTCGTTTATCTCACAGCCGAATTATTTGATCCTGATTACATTCATGTTTTTCTGGACCATCGTTTTCCTCTTGATGTTCCGGTTCATCAAGCCTTCTAAACAGGCTCCGCCTGCGAGGGTCGACAAGCCGGCTGCACTGGTCGAAAAGTCGGCGGCGTTGTAGGCAAAAAAAAATAATGGAAGGTGATTGCGCGCGATTCCTTCATTCCGGCGGTCTCTTTTGTCTGGCGCATGTCGATCGCGACGCCCCGACAACCACAGCACCGCAGACAACCATGTTAACGAGCGTTTCGATGTTTGCGCCTGAACAGTATGAATTATGCGAATTCGGAAACGGTTGGAAGGTCGAGCGATTTGCCGGCACCCTCGTCAAGCGCCCTTCTCCCGCTGCAGAATTCCGCAAAATAGAAGACACAAAACCGGACACTCATAAACCGCTCACTTTTCGTCGGGATCCAGCTCTTCCAGAACACGAACGCTGGACAGGAACCGAACCCGGCGACAATTGGTCGATTGAGTTCAACGAATATATCCGGCTGGGACTTCAGCTGTCTCCTGTCGGGCATCTCGGCATCTTCCCTGAACAGGCATCGAACTGGCACTGGCTGACCGAGCTGGGAAAGACGCTTGGCCGCGATCGCGATCCACAATCACTCCGGGCTATTAACCTGTTCGCATACACCGGGGGGAGTACGCTGGCACTCGCGGCTGCCGGCGTTCCGGTCGCTCACGTCGATGCGGCCAAAAACATTTGCAACCGCGCGCGGCAAAACGCGGCGGCATCCGGCGCGGCAGACAAACCGATTCGCTGGATAGCGGAGGACGTAATGACATTCGTCGAAAGAGAAATCAAACGCGGCAACCGGTACGATATCGTTGTTGCCGACCCGCCCTCCTTCGGGCGAGGACCGAAAAAGCAACAGTGGAAACTCTCAGCCGAACTCCCCCGCCTCCTCGATGCGGTCAACGTATTGACGGGCGGACGTCCCGAGGCAATCCTGCTAAGCTGCCATACCGAGGGCTTCAACGAACGGAGGCTTCAAGCCGAGCTGTCCAATTCCTTCGGGATGCCTCGCAATTCTATTCAACAGTGCCCGATGGAACTACGAACGCGAACCGGTGAACGGCTTCCGTCCGGTCACTGCGTCCGCTGGTCCCGCAAAGATTTTTCGGCCTGACAAAGAAGTGTGGTCGGGACCCGAGCGATCCGGATTAACGCGATCCGGAAAACCCTGATCAGGAAAATGCGTCAGACATGCAAGAAATTTCAAGCGCACAAAACCCGGGACTAAAAGCTGCGATCCGGCTGCACCGCTCCCGCGGGCGAAAACAGCAGAATCGAATCATCATATTCGGGATGCGCGAGATTCGCCGCGCCATCGCTGCCAGTCGAATTGACATCGTGGAACTGTTTCTGGCAAAGACACCTGCCGGCACTTCAAATTGGGTCGAAGTCCAACAGCTTGTCAGTGACACTGGCGCGGAACTGTTTTTGCTTGATGAGAAACTCTACTCCAAACTGGAATACGGAAGCAGGGATTCCGGTGTGATTGCCGTTGCCTTGCGACCTGGGATTGGCAACGGAGTTCAGTCGCTCAACGCCATCGAACCTGTAGTCCGTTCCAGCAAGTCCGCGATGATTGTTGTGCTGGTCGGATTGGAAAACCCGGGCAATCTCGGCGCGATCGTTCGCAGTGCCGACGGGGCAGGAGCGGATGCCGTCATTGTGGCAGACCCGATGACTGACCCGTTTCATCCGAACTCGATTCGCAACAGCGTCGGCACGGTGTTTTCGATGCCGCTTGCGATTGCTGATTCAACCGCAACGATTTCATGGCTGGAAACTCAACAAATCAATCCGTGTGCGGCAGTTGTGCAGACGGAAAACAGTCTCTATCAAACCGACCTCAGCGGGCCGACAGCGATCGTGGTCGGGAATGAATCCGACGGCCTGCCGCCGATCTGGCGCACTCCCGGACTTACTGCCGTGTCGCTGCCAATGCTCGGTTGCGCCGACAGTCTGAATGTTTCTGTGACCGCCTCGATCATGATCTACGAGACGAGGCGGCAGAAAACAACGTGAGCAATCGGGCGATAGAATTCGCATTAGCGTTAGACCACTAGAGCCAGACCCACATTTTCGGATTTGACTGTTGCAGCCGGACCACACCCTCCTGTGTGACCCTGGTTTTTCGCACAACCAGGCAGTGCAAATTCGACAGCCCGTACAAATACTTCAGCCCGGCATCCGTTACCAGAGTTCCCTCCAGATCGAGAACCTGGCACTGAGGCAGGCCTTCAAGTTCAGGAATTTGCCCATCGACAATCGGTGCTTTGCGTTTGTCAATGATCAACCGGCCTTTGAATCGTGCATCATATCCCTGCCAGTTTGAACGCCTCGCCATCGACAACAACAAATTCCACATGGGCTTCAGCACAATCGGCACCCGTGCTCCAGGGTTTCTCGCCAGCGAATACGAGGCGATCACACAGAAGACGTACATTCCGCCAAACACGGCTAGAAGAATCCCGAGGGCGACCCCGGTGATGCCTCCTACGACCAGCGCACACGAAAGGAGAACCGCCGCCAGAACTCCGACCAGAATATGAAAGCCGTAAAGTACGTAGTTGAATGAAACTCCCTCGTTGAAGATCGCCGAAGCGTAACGCTGAAATCCAGCCGGTTTTAGCTGCAGGTTTTCCAATGGAAGATAGGACGACGGATAGCGCTTTTCGACATAACGGCATCCAACGCAACGCCCCCCGTCAAGCACGTCCCCGCACTTTGGACAACGTCGCTGTGCACTGGTGTTGAGATTCGAATTCGTTTCCGCTTCGAATTCAAACGTCATCACGTCAGGCGGCTGACGATCGACCGGCGCGTCCAGCGACAATTCGTCGGTTTTCTTCGATCGTCGTCCCGACTTTTTCTTGAGCGGTTGCTTCTTCGACCTGGTTGCAGCGACTGACGGTCGTCGTGATCGGGCCGAACGTTGCGCGGAAGCAGCAGCTTGCGATTCAAACGGAACCTCGACCGATTGACCGCACTTTTTGCAGACAATCTGGTCTCCCATCTTTTCCTCAGGCGCTACCAGCCGTTCGTCGCAGACTCCGCCCCGCCCTGTCGCAGCGTCAAAGTCCGTTGTGTTCGTGCATCTGAATTCGATGAGCATGGTCGTTGTCGAAGTCTCAAGTTCCCGGCTGGTATTACGACTTAGTTTTATCTCGCCGAATCAGTCTGAAAAGTGCTTTTGCCGTCGTCAATCGCAATTCAATGAAAGAAGCCGGCTTTGTGCAATATCTTTCACGCCCAAATTGCGAATTCGTCCCGCGCTCAACCGTTAAGTCAAAAAGTCGCAACGATTCGGCAACTATTTCGAGTCGCCATCTATTTCTCCAAACGCATACAGCGCATCGATCGTCCGAACGAAGACCTTCCCGCCCGAAATCGCCGGGGACGCGGTCGTGTCTTCTCCCAGTTCGATCCGCGCAGCGACTTCCGGGACAGCTTCATGTGTTTTTGTTGCATCCCGGTCGATCGCGGCCAGCAGAGTCAGAATCCCTGACTGATGAGCCAGATAGACAATGTTATCGACGATTAGCGGACAGGACACGGCAGGCGTCGCCTGTTCTGTTTTCCACAATTGAAACTCGTCGTCACCTGTTATGTCGCCCACAGCTTCAGGTCGAATCGCAATCACGGGTCCCTGTTTTGCCGATGGGAGAACGATGATTCCCTCGCCACAAACCGGGGAAGACACGAATCGGAGCGTTTGGTTGTAGTTGTCCTGCGGGTTGAATCCTCCACAACGCCATCTTTCACTTCCATCTTCCAGCGAATGTCCGATCGAAAAATCTCCTCCATGGGTAATCAGAAATTCACGTTCAGAGTCTCGATAGACAACCGGCGACGCGTATGAGTGCATTTTCTCAAACGTACCATCCGTTTCTCTTAGATGCTTCCAGAATTCACCACCTGTGTTCGCGTCGAGTGCAACCACCCGGCCTTTGCTCGTTTCTTCGGAGTTTGGACTCAGCTCGCCGTGAATCAACTGCAAATACAAACATCCTTTGTCCAGCGCGGGCGTCGACGTCATACCGAACTGTATCTTGAATTCGCCGTATCGGGCTTGCAGGTCTTTTGTCCAGATCAGTTCGCCGTCTGCGGTAAAGCAATGCAGGATCCCAGCGGTTCCCATCACCCAGACGTGTTCGCCAAAGGTTGCGGGCGATGGACTGGCCCCGAAAAATTTGTGTGACCGGACAATTATTTCTCGCCACTGTTTGGTTTCGCCATCCAATACAGAATGCACTATGATAGGTTGTACCACCAACTAGCCGTACGATCTTGTAACAACACAGCGTAAGTACGGCACTCCAACTTTGCTGCCTCATTTTATCAGCTGACCGATTGTGGTCGTGGAACTGTTATGCGTCGCTCGCTCACCTCCATTCCACAACTTTATAGAAATGTTCGCCGCTGGACGGAGATTGTCGGCGTGCTTTCTAAATACGGACTGGCTGACTGGATGAGCCGGTTCAACATTGACTTCATTAAGGACCGGCTCAAGGCTCCGGACGGAGAAGCCCTTGCGAGGTTGACGCAGGCGGCTCGGATTCGACTGGCGCTAACGGAACTGGGGCCGACCTTCATCAAGTTCGGTCAACTGCTTAGCACACGACCCGACGTCATCGGACCCGAACTCGCAAAGGAACTGTCGCAACTGCTGAGCAATGCGCCGGAAGACCCGTATGACGTCGTCAAAGAGATTGTCGAATCCGAACAGGGCCGATCGATCGATGAGTTATTCGAGGAGTTCAGCGAGAATCCGCTCGCGTCGGCGTCGATCGGACAGGTGCACAACGCCGTTCTCACCGAGGAATTCTGCCTTCCGGATGAGCAGGTTTACGCATTCCGTTCCTGGAAAACTTCGGCAGGAAAACTGATCGACGGCATGTCAGGAAGTTTCGGTGGCCAATCAGTTGATCGGGGCGATGTGGTTGAAATTGAAGACGAGCCAAGCGGCAGTCCCGGAGATCCAGCGCGTTGCGTCGTTGTCAAGGTTCGTCATGCCGGAATCGAACGCGTCATTGAAACCGATCTCGACATTCTTGCCGGACTTGCGTCGCTCGCGGACCGTATCGACGAATTCAAAAACTATCAGCCGACTTCTATCGTGAACGAAATGTCGCGAACGATGCGCCGCGAACTCGACCTTGAACGCGAACTCGGAAACCTGCAGCAATTCCGCGCGATGTTCGAGGGGGATCCAACGCTTTCAATTCCCGCACCGGTGCCGCAACTTTGTTCTTCGCGCATGATCACGATGCAGTGCATGAACGGTATTAAGATACAGGATGTGCAATCCTCACCGCCACCCGGCGTTGACCCGGCCGAAATCGCAAGACAGGGTGCCAACCTTTATTTGAAGATGATCTTTCATCACGGCTTCTATCATGCCGATCCGCACCCCGGAAACATGTTGATCACCGATGACGGCCGGATCGGGTTGCTTGATTTCGGCATGGTCGGGCGAATCAGCGAACAGTTGCGCGAGGACATCGAAGCGATGCTGGTCGCGATCGTCAACCAGGACGTTCCAATGCTGACGACGCTGATCAAGCGGATCGGAAAGCCGCCCGTCGATCTTGACGAAGCACTCCTCTCACACGACATCGCTGATTTTGTGGGTCAATATTCGACTCAGGTTCTTTCCCGGTTTGACATGAGCGGCGCGCTTGTGGATTTTGTCTCGACGGTAAGACGCCACGAAATCACGCTGCCGGGCGAAGCGTCGATGCTGATCAAGGTGCTGATCACGCTGGAGGGAACCGGCCGCTTGCTCGATCCGGAATTTTCACTGATGGAGATCATGAAACCGTTCCAGCGAATGTTGATTCTAAAACGTATGTCACCCGCCAGGCAATTGAGGAAAATGCGGCGTTTCTATATGCAGGCCGAACAACTGGCCGAATCGCTGCCGACGCGGATCAACAGCATTCTGGAACAGATTCAGTCGGGGAAATTCGATGTCCACCTCGACCACCGGCGGCTCGGACCTTCGGTTAATCGACTTGTAATGGGCATGATGACCAGCGCAGTTTTTCTTGGATCATCACAGATGCTCAGCATGAAGGTTCCGCCATTAATGTTCCCGGGAAAAGGCTGGATGGGAATTTCCGACCTGTCCATGCTGGGCGTAATGGGAATCGGCGTCAGTATCATGATGGGACTTCGCCTGCTCTGGTCAATCCGCAAGTCAGGCAATCTGGACCAGAGCGACTGAACGGCTGGAATCCGGTTGATTGGTTGGCCGCTGGCCGGTAGCCAAATGGTCAAGATTGCTAAACCGCACGATTCGCTTTGACAAACCACTATCCTCAAACATCCCGGATGCGTACAGTAATTGCCTGAATTCAACCAGCGTACCAATCGAAACACACGAAAAACAGAAGTGCACGCAATGAAACTGGAAATCGACGGGGAACTTGCCTCCGGGCAAGTGACGACCGAACAGCTTGAATCGCTTGATTTGGGGAAATCGTTTAACGTCAGCAGCGACGAAAACAATTTCCTCCAGTGGTGGGTCGATGAAGACGACGGCTCGATCGAGTTATACCTGCGCACAGGGGAAAACGACCCGGCCAGATATTGCCTGGTTCAATCGGATACCGAGCGAACCGAGATCCTGCAATGTTTCCGCAAGTTCATCTCAGGTGACAATTCGTGGACTGGAAAATTCGAATGGGAAGACGTCCCGCAACCGGGGGATGAGGGTGTCATCACTGAAGACTGGGCTCTTTATCCGCGTCGGCTCGAAGACGAATCGATCGGCATGATCTTCTATAACCACGGCGTCGTTCACGCACTTGAAACGTTTGCCGAACGACTTCTAAAGTTCAAGATCACGCTGAAATCTGAAACCGAAAACGGTTCGCCCGGCATCGAAGAAGAGGAAGTCTGCAGCTCGATTGAAGAAGCGATTGAAATTTTCACTGCGGACAATGGCGGCATCTATGTTGGGCGATTGACGTTCGGCCAACAACGGGATTTTTTCTGCTATGGTGACATGACGCAGGATCAGGTCGAGCCCTTTCTGCTTGAAATCGCACGTGAATCCGACTACGAGATTGCGGCAACGATCGCTGACGATCCTGAGCATGCCGGCTATTGGACCGACTTGTTTCCAACCGAACAGGAATACCAGATGATCGCGGATTCGCGAATCGTTGCTTCGCTGGAAGAATCGGAAGAATCACTTCTCACGCCACGTTCCATTCAGCATCTTGCTGTTTTTGAAACCGAAGAAGGCATGAACCAGTTTGAACAATGGGCCACCGCACAGGGATTCGAGATCGAACACAAATTTCCGCCGGACGAAACGGCGAACGATTTCGGCATCCATTTCAAACGGGATGATCAGGCTGAGTTGTTTGCGATTCACCAGGTGACAATCGCGATTCAGGATGCCTGCAACGAATCGGGCGGAATGTATGAAGGCTGGCAGAACGCGGACGATGCGGGCGAATCTGTGGAAGAAAGCGCTGCCCCTGAAAACGAGGCGTAGACTGAGCCTCATGCAGCCCGACGTGATACGCCGGAATCGGAGCTGTCGACCGCATTTTCGCCGGTCGAATTTTCGCTGACTAATTTCTGCTCGACCGCCTGCTGCTCTCGTTCGACCGCTTCCTGTTCCTGTTCCTGCTCCTGTTCCACTGCTTCCTGTTTGTTCTCTCTCAGGAAGACTGCGATTGCCGACTCGATTTCAATATTCAGATCGTCAAGCTGCTGATTTACGTCGTCCTGCATGGCAAGCAATTCGACCATCTCCACGACGGGAACTGCGGTTTCGATCGAGTCGTCAGCCGAAAAATTGGACAGGGGCAACTCCGCAGCAGCCGATCCCTTATGTTTGTCATCATTTGTTGGACTAGAGTCGCTCATACAACACTGGATCGACCTGTCGCCGTCGCGATGTCGGACGAACAACGAAATGTCGGGTTACCGGACTGCGGTAAACGGGGGGGAATGCCAAGAGTTTGCTGCTTTCGCTTGTTTCCAACACAACAATCCCTGAAAATTTGACCATGTCAAAGATTATTGAAGGCCTGTTGTTCGCCTGGAAAAAGAACACGGAATATGCACCGCGTCTGGTTGCTGATCAGTTCGTCGCCGGTCACGAACAGGTCGCCGCGCTGCTCGAAAACTCCGACGACACGATGTTCGAAAAACCGGTGCAACTCGATCGCTGGAAACCGGTTGCTGGAAACCGGTGATGCCGACAGCCGGGATCACGCTGCCGTTCGTGCACTGAAATAATAAAGATGAAGGTGACAATCGGATTCGCACAAGTGAACCTGCAAGCTAAACTAGCGACTTGTGACGGCGGATCAAGCCGACCAGCTAAAAATCTGCTGATCTCGTATGGCTATCCTCGATTCGCCTTATTCCGTGTTTCTCCCGTATGATGGTTTCTGGAAATGTATAGTTCCGATCGACTCCCCTGTTTTTTCGTCAGTTCCTTCGAACTCTTCGCTTCCCGCATAGTCTCGGCAGTCTGTATTTGCAGTCTCGCAGCGATTAGCCTGGCTTCGGTGCCCCAAATAAGTGCTCAGACGGTGATCCAGCAGGATCAATTCGGCCAGACCTACCACGGTCAGTCGGCGATTGAACAGGGAATACCTCTGTTTCAGCAGCCGCAATTCCAGCAGCCTCTGTATCCCCAGCAACTACTTCAGCCTCTGCAAAACAACTACTGGCAACCGGGAACAGGGACACAGCAGAATCTGCTACCTGTTGAACCACGCCAGATTCAGCAATCGGGGCTCGTCGACTCCGGGCCTCAACCGGCTGCCGGTCAGCCCGGCGGCAAATATGCAATCGCGATTCATGGCGGAGCAGGTTCGGCTCCCGGAGATTTTCCAGATGTCGCGAATAACGCCCGACGCGCTTCGATGGATCGAGCGTTGACGGTTGGCAACGACGTACTAAAAAACGGCGGTTCCGCACTGGATGCGGTTGAGCAGGTTGTGGTGTATCTCGAAAACGATCCGCAGTTCAATGCCGGTGTCGGAGCCGTGTTCAACGAATTCGGGAGCCACGAGTTGGACGCTTCGATCATGGACGGAAGGACACGGGCGTCCGGTGCCGTGGCAGGTGTATCCCGGGTCAAGAATCCGATTTCCCTGGCGAGACGGGTTTTGACCGACACACCGCACGCAATGCTCGGCGGAAACGGAGCCGAGCAATTCGCATCACAACTCGGGATGGTGATGGTTGATCCCCGCCACTTCGATACACCGTCAACCATGCAACACTGGCTGAAGTCCAGGGTCAGGAACGCAACGGGCGGATCGAGCAACAAGATTCAACAACGATTCGATGTTCTACCCAACGAGCCATCCGGCTCAACCGTTGGAACTGTCGGCTGTGTCGCACTCGACAGCGCAGGGAATCTTGCAGCTGCCACATCGACAGGCGGCATGTCAAACAAACGCTTCGGGCGAATCGGCGACAGCCCGATTACCGGAGCCGGCAATTACGCTGACAACGCCACCTGCGCCTGTTCGGGTACGGGAACGGGCGAGCAATACATTCGCAATATGGTTTGCTACGACGTATCGGCACAGATGAAGTACGCCGGCAGGACGTTGGATGAAGCGGTTCGCGACAACCTGGAAAACAGACTCGAACCGGAAGACGGCGGGATCATCGCTATCGATCACGAAGGAAACATCACGATGCAATTCAGCACGGAAGGCATGTGCCGCGCAGCAGCAGACTCCAACGGCCGGTTTGAAGTCTTGTGGGACGAATAACGTCGCCATCCTGCCGACGCGTCGTCGGCTAAGTAGCGTTGGCATCCTGCCGACGCCGGTGTTCGTGTGTTTGCTGTGCGGCGGGAATTCCATTGCTCGAAGGCGTCGCGAAGTTCTGCGACCTTGCTGACGCGGCGGGTTTCAGGTCCTCGCGGACGCTTCGGTCAGTCACGTCGGTTGGAAGCCAACGCTACAATAAAAAAGCCGGCCCCGGAAATCGAGACCGGCCTTTCCTGGTCAAACTTCAAACGTCCGCTTTAGTAGCGGTAGTGTTCAGGCTTGTAAGGACCTTCAACCGGGACGTTGATGTAGTCTGCCTGGTCTTGCGAAAGGACGGTCAGCTTCACACCGAGCTGGTCGAGATGCAGACGGGCCACCTTCTCGTCAAGAATTTTCGGCAGCACGTAGACCTTGTTCTCACTGTAGTCACAACCCGAGATATTCGGATCGCCGTTAGCGAACTGAGCCAGGTCAATCTGAGCCATCGTCTGGTTGGTAAACGAAGCCGACATCACAAAGCTCGGGTGACCCGTTGCACAACCGAGGTTCAACAGACGACCCTCTGCGAGAATCAGGACACTGTGACCGTCCTTGAACGTGTACATGTCGTACTGCGGTTTGATGTTGGTTCGCCCGGTAACTTTCTCAAGTGACGCCATGTCGATTTCATTGTCAAAGTGACCGATGTTTCCGATGATCGCTTTGTCCTTCATCTTCTCCATGTGCTCAGGGCAGATAATGTTGTAGTTGCCCGTTGTCGTGATGAAGATGTCGCCGTACGACAGAGTTTCCTCAAGCGTCGTAACCTGGAAGCCTTCCATCGCTGCCTGCAACGCACAGATCGGATCGATTTCAGTGATGATCACGCGAGCACCCTGCCCTTTGAGCGACTGGGCACAGCCCTTTCCAACATCGCCGTAGCCGCAGACTACAGCAACTTTGCCACTCATCATCACGTCGGTTGCACGGTTGAGACCGTCAACCAGCGAGTGACGACAGCCGTACAGGTTGTCGAACTTGCTTTTGGTGCAGCTGTCGTTGACGTTGATCGAAGGAAACAGCAGGTTGCCATCACGCTCTCGCTCGTACAGTCGCATCACGCCGGTTGTTGTTTCTTCCGAGACGCCGTGGCATCCTTCGGCAACTTCGGTCCAGCGATCCTTGCTCTGCTCAAGACACCAGGCAAGAGTCTTCAAAACTTCCTTGAACTCGATGTTGTCAGTCGTTTCCGGTCCGGGAACCGCACCGGCCGCTTCAAACTCAACACCCTTGTGAATCAGCATCGTGGCATCGCCGCCGTCATCAACAATCTGAGTCGGGCCAAGTCCGTTGCCAAAATCAAGCGCCTTCTCGGTACAGGCCCAGTACTCTTCGAGCGATTCGTTTTTCCACGCGAAAACGGGAATGCCCTTCGGCGTTTCGACCGTGCCTTCAGGTCCGACAACAACAGCCGCAGCGGCGTGGTCCTGAGTTGAGAAAATGTTGCACGACACCCAGCGAACTTCGGCACCAAGTTCAACCAGAGTTTCGGCGAGCACAGCAGTTTGCACGGTCATGTGCAGCGAGCCCATAATGCGCTGGCCCTTGAGCGGCTTTTTGCCTTTGAACTCTTCACGCAGCGACATCAAGCCGGGCATTTCCTGCTCAGCGAGAGCCAGTTCTTTGCGGCCCCATTCGGCCAGCGAAAGATCCGCTACTTTGTATTCGATTCCGTTTTTCTCATCCGGTGTAAAAACGTATTCAGGTTTTGAAGCAATGCTCATGTAAATTCTCGTATTCTAAATTTTCAATAAATGTGGTTGATCTTCGCCGGTAGTGGCGGAAGGCATGCAAGTTCGCCTGAAAACCGGGCAGAAACTTCGCAAGTAGAAGTCAGGCGTAAAATCTACACTCGCAAATTCCAAGCGTCGCCCGAACGCGGTTTACGTGAATTAAACCGCATTTAATCTTAGTAAATAACTGTCCCGGATAGCAACTGGTTAGATCTTCGTGGCAACGATTTAGTTGGGAAAACCCGAGGCTGCTGGCTTAAGTGGATGGCAGTATAGGCACAATCGAAATCTGATCGTGATGGCGCAAGGGCAACATTGAGTCCATGAGTGCGAATTAATGTCTGTACGCGAATCAATCGCGGATTACCCGCACGCATTTTTTCTACAAACGATGAAACGCCTCACGAGCAGCTGAACTAAAGCGGACCATTTTGCCGGGATCTTTGACACCTGGAAAACGCTCAATACTGCTCGCAACATCCACCGCATCTGGCTGAACGCCAAGGATGACATCACCGACATTTTTTGAATCAAGCCCGCCAGCCAGGATAAACAATCCGGGGATATCCAGTCGCGATGCAATCTTCCAGTTGAACGCAGTACCCGTTCCTCCAAACCCGGCGGGTGAATGGGCATCGAGCAGGATCCCTTTTGCGCCGGCACTGACCCACTTGTCGATTTCCAGCTGAACGTCACGCACTACTTCGTCGAGCAATTCATCAGACGTTTCATCCGGCAATTTGTCGTCGGCACGTTCACTAATCGCGTCCTCTTGTTTCGCATCGTTTTCCTCAACAGCATGATTTTTTCCGGCCGCGCCCGGTGGAGTTGAGCGCACTCGAATCGCACGGATCACATCGATCTCATCCAGCAAATCCATGATTGACGGGTCCTCATTGCCGTGCAACTGTACGGCACTCAGTCGAAGATGCTCGGCAAGCGCAGTAATTTCTTGAGGTGGTTTATTGACAAAAACACCGACCGTTGCCACAGCCTTCGAAACCGCCGCCGAAATATCCATCGCATCCATCGCAGAAATATTGCGCAACGATTTTTCGTAGAAGTTCAAGCCGATCGCATCGGCGCCCGATTCAATCGCCCGCATTGCATCGGGCGTCGTGGTGATTCCGCAAATCTTGACTTGAAAAGAGCGCATGCTGTTCCGGTTCGAATCAATCTGACTGAGTCATTTAGACTGGCAACGAATGCTGGATTGACAATCAGGCACCATCATGGAATCCAACGCTACGAATATGCGCTTCCGTGCCGACCCTGTTCCTGCCTATCATAGCAATGATATGAATCGCCCGTCTGAAATCAACTCGCCTGAATTACACGCCGCACCGGGAGCGCATCGTCGTTTGCTTGAAGAAACCGGCCGGCTGCCGCTGCTGATTTGCGGAATCGCAGGGGTCGCAGGCTACAACGGTTTTCATCACTTCAGGACAAAATACGGCACTGCCGTTTTGGGTCAACGACCGGTGCGCAACTGGCCGCTGCGAGGCGACGGGATTGTCGGCTGTAACCTGGAAGATGCAGCCTCGTTGAAACAGCTGATTGAAGACAACGATATTCGCACAATCTGGAACTGCGGCGGAAGCTGCGCGCTCAAGTCATGCGAGCTCGATCCGGAAATGGCGGAGCGGGTGAACGTACAAGGTGTCGCGAATTTGCTCGACGCAATCGAAGGAACTGACGTTCGTCTGGTTCATTTTTCAATCGACCTGGTCTACTCCGGAACGCGTGGAGGCAATCACACAGAAACAGATCCGTCTGATCCTGTAACAGTCTACGGCAAGACAATGGTCGCTGCCGAACGACTGATTCTTCGGCGACGACCCAATGCGTGCGTGTTGCGCATCTCTCTGCCGATGGGAATCAGCTTCAATGGACACGCCGGCGCGATCGACTGGATCCAGGCACGGTTCGCAAACAACAAACCAGCCACGCTTTACTATGACGAAGTTCGAACGCCAACCTACGTTCAGTGCATGAACGAAGTCGTCGAAGAAGTCATGGCAGGTGACTTGTGCGGACTGTTTCATGCAGGCGGCACACGCAAACTGTCGCTGTATCAGATCGCCCAGATTGTCAACCGGATCGGCGGCTATGACCCGAAGTGGCTCGAGGGGTGCCCGCGAATCGATGCCGGACCGATCCCACCGCGGGCCGGGAATGTATCAATGGATTCGACGGCGCTTGCGGAAGTGCTGGGACGTTCTCCGTTTACGCCGTGGCCGCTGCACGACTGGATGGTTCCGAAATCCCTGGATTGGCACTACGAGCGACCCGACGACGAACAAGGCTCGCCGGAACTGCTGTTCGCCAGCCTGTATAACCGTCCACATTCGACCTGAATCGAGCAAATTTCGCCGTTCTCCAGCGTGCCGGATGATTGCAAGCCCCTTAGCGTGAGCGTAAACTTGAATAAGTGGCTGGAATGGAGTCCAGCAACTCCGCAGCGGACACGTGACGTTCAACTTGTCATTCAACGTCTCAGCCAGCCGACTTAACTGCACGAAACTTGTTGCCCCGTGACACCACCGGGCAGTCTTCCACTCCCTATTTACACAGATTCATTCTACGGATTTTGAAATGACTGGCAGTTTCTATTGGAGTGCAAGCGCAGGTCGCTGGGCCGGAGTTCCCGTTCGCGTTCATGTTCTGCTGTTCATGTTCATCGCCGTTATTTTCGGCGTCGAATGGAATTACCTGACCTTCAATCATGGACTCATCAACGGCACCGCCGTTTGTACATCACTGATCCTGATTGCCAGCCTGATTCTTCACGAACTTGCCCATGTGTTTGCGATTCAGAATCTCGGTGGACACGTCAACAATATTGTGCTGACGCCTTGGGGTGGCAACTCGGATTTTGCGCTTCCTGCGACGCTCCGCGATCGGTCAATCGTTCATCTAGCTGGACCGTTTGCCAACCTGGTCATCGCTGCGATGTGTGCAATGGTGCTGATTCAGTCAGACACTGGCGTAAGCCTTGGCGTCCTGCTCAACCCTCTCGAGCCACATCTTGTCAGGCAGACAGCCTGGGAACTTTCATTCCTGAAAATAGCGGCCTGGATCAATTTTCAGTTGTTTCTCGTCAATCTGATTCCATGCTTTCCGTTTGACGGCGGAGGAGTCCTTCGTTCTCTCGTATCGTGGCTCAATCCGCGCGTTCCCCGTGCGCGGATGGAAACCACGATCATGGTTATCGGACATGCCGTCGGATTGACTCTGATCGGCCTGGGCTGGGTCCTCCGGGATTACGACACGGGGCCGATTCGTCCTGCATGGTTGCTCTTGCTGATGTCTGGAATTGGCATCGTTTTCAGTGCCAGATTTTCTTTTTACACGGAGACGGTCAACACTGACGACGAGTGGGACCATCTGGACGAACTGGAATATGAGTCGTTGTATGACGAGAACTCGTTCTACGAATTCCCCGAAGACGAAAATGACGGGCATTCACAATGGCTCTCTGAAAAACAGCAGGCGCGGAAACGGGAAGAGGAACGGCGGGAACGGGAAGAAGACCACCGCGCTGATGTGATTCTCGAACGCGTTCATAACGACGGAATCGGCACGCTGACCGAGGAGGAAAAACTTCTGCTTCAACGCGTGAGTGCCCGGCTGCGTCAGCGTCGCGAAGTTTCCGGCAGCCTGAAATCCGAGTGAGTCACGCGTCGCGGCAATCGGCGGTTGGGCGATAGCCCCGGTTATCACTCAACAACTCTGGCCGGGCAATGACGGCTAATCCAATCGTCGATGATCGACCCTCTAGTCGTCGAGAATCGTTTCCAATGAACGGCGTCGACGACGACGAGGTCGGCGCTGGAAAGATACTGATTCGTTGAACCAGTAGCCGCCGAGGACTTTATAGAACATCAGCAACACAAATGCGCCGCCGGCACCGACCGTGAACCCTTCGACACTCATCGGTTGGATAATCTGGTTCGGGTAGAAATATTTCAGGATTACGCAACCGATCAAAGTACCGGCAATGCCCATCAATAACGTCGGAATCGCTCCGCCATGATCGCGACCGGGCATGATCGCCTTAGCCAGCAGCCCGACAACGGTACCGAATCCGATCCAGGTCAAAGCCATATTCGCGTATTCGGCCAAGTGTGCAAAATCCATTTTACAATCCCGTTCCAAGTCCGTTTTCACTTCGCTCAACGCGCCAAGATGAATGCCCGCTGGCTTTGGTCCCTCGACTTCTTTCGTTCTAAAGTCAGGACACGACTCGATTTTCTAACAAACGCGTCGTTTTCCCCCAATAGCAGAATCGCTCAGTCAGCAGCGTTTATGCGAGCAGTTGCCCTTTATTACGCGAATGTGTTTGACGGTGCTTATTGCAATTTCCTACAATTCACTCGGGCAACGAAATCGCTTGGAGCAGAAAAAATGAAATCATTTACTGAAAAATGCCGCAGCGGACTTATTCGCCTGTTCTCCATTCCGATGGCGGCCGCGTTCATGCCTGGGCTGCTGCTCCCGGTTTCAGGGCCATTCATTTGCACCGCCAGCGCACAGCAAATTCTCGTATCAACTCCATTCACGAACGTCAGCGATTCGTTCTACGAGCGCAACGGTGTGAACTTCGGATTCAGTTTACCCGGTGGCACCGGAAACGGATCGCGAATCGTCGGATACGGGCCGGGCGGCATCACGCCGAACATCGGTTTCAACCAGGGAAGCTTCGGCGCAACAATCCCTCCGGTTGGCGGCTACAGCCCGAACTCGTCCGCGCGTTTCGGGTTCGGAAGAATCGGCAACGGTGGTGGCGGATTCAGTCTCGGTTTTGAACTCGGCAAAGGAAGTTCGCGATCAATCTCCAGCACAACGCCATCGCTGATGGTTCAGAACGGAGGATACGGTTCACTCTTTCACGGAACGGTTTCTCCATTTGTCACGGGCGTCATTCCAGTTATCGGCTCCAGCGGACTTCAGCCCGGACAAATTGATAACGCAGTCACACGCGCGATCAACAGCGGACTGCTCGACTCATCCGTGCAACCCTTGTACTCCCGCGAACGTGAACGGACTCGTGAAGAACGCCGTCAGCGGATTCGCGCGGCATCCGGTCCTGCTCCCTCAATCAGTTCAGCTCAGAACAGCGACCTCAGCGTCGAAGCCATCCGCGCAAATAGAGAACGCGAACTGGACGCGATGAACGCCGCAATCATGGCAATCGTTGACGAAGCAATCGCGTTTGAGGCGGAGGGCGATTTCTATCACGCGCGGCGGAGATACAGCGACGCAATCATTGCCTGCAAAGACCGTGACCTGAAAAAACAACTTAAAGAAATGATGCGTCGGGTCGGCAAGACCGTCGAATCGGACGGGTAGACGTTTGACAGACTCTTCCGAATCTGAACGAACTGACACTCACGATTCTGAATCCGGCCAGCCGTTTTCGATTGAATCGGACAAGCACGAGCGTTCTGACCCGGACGCACCCGGCCCTCAAGAGGCCTCGGAAAAAACCCGGAGTTCGGGCGATCGTCATAATGACCGACATGCGCCCCTGCATACGATCGATCCGGCGATTATTCCTGCGCCGCATTCGCCCGATATAACCGAAGCAACCTGGCAGGGCTTTGTCGGCATTGCCGCCGCCGGAGCGGTGTACGCGGCAGTTGTGATTCTGTTTGTCAGCCTCGTGAGCATAGCGGCATCCTCGTTTCGAGGTTTAGTCACGTGGACGGGAATCGTATTCTTTCCTGTGGCACTGTCCATCGGCATTGCCATCGGCTTTCTTTATGCCGGCTTGCTTGGCATCTGCTCAACCTTGCTGGTCACGATCTTTAACTGGACGATGGGGTACCATTTTAAGCCTTCAACCGCTGGAGCAATTGCCGGAGGAATGGCGGGATATTTCGCAACCTGTTCCGTATTGTTCTCACCGGCACCGATCGGATACGTAGCTCTTACTTTCCTTTTCGGTCCTTTGCTGGCGATGTTGATGGGCCAGACTGGCGCGGTCTATCTGATTCGCTACAACGAGGTGGCGGATAATTCGAAACAACTCAACCGTGCGAACCAGTTGCGGAAGGAGTTGCACGCGATCGTGGCTCTTTACGAAGACATGCAGGATAAAAAGCAGATTCGACCAAACCAGGAACGCCACGTAATTCCAGACGGGTACGTACATCCGCTTGATCGCGAAGACGAAGATGAACAGTCGCCCGGCGAACGGCTGATGATCGGTGACGAACCGGTTCGCCAGCCAAACGAAACCGAAACGGGGGCCCACGATTGGAAAGCGTCGCAGCCAACGCGGCCCGGCTCGGAGCAGACCGGAAAAGAAGAAACACAAGCGGAAAAGCAGGGCGACGCGCAAGCCGGATCGACGCTGGGAACGCAGCCGCGGCCGGACACGAAGCGGCTGGATGAGCCCGATCGAAATTAGCGAAGCAAACGATCCGGTCGGCACCGATGCGAGTCCTTGCGGACGTCGAGCCAGCTTGAAAGGCTTTCTGTCTGTCTCGCTTCGTAAATATCTTGAATTGCTTGACTGGACCGGTCGATTGATTCGCGGAGGCAAACGCGGCGCGATTCCCGACGGACTGGCTCCGATCCTTGTGCGACTCGGGATTCAATCCGACCAGTGGAAGTCGCTGATCAGCGGTTTCGGCCAACTCTTCAAACGTGTCGCCGGCAACGCAGTTTCCATCAATCAGGAAGCGGCTCGGCGGGGTCGCGGCCGTCAACCGGATCGACAACCTGAAGACGGGAGTCGCTCACGGTGCGGGTGCAACCGGCAGGATCAATGAAAGCTACCGTGCCTATGCGCGGACGATGGGATTTCATGTTGATCCGCACCGGGTCCGGCAGCCGCAACAGAAAGGCAAGGTTGAACGGGGCGTGAGTGCGGTTCACAAAGACGCCACGATTCGATTTGAAGGCCGGACCTACACCGTGCCGTTCCGCTTTATGTATGCGCAGGTTGAAGTGCGCGGTTGCAGCGGCTTTATCCGGATTGTCGATCGCGGAAACGGTCAGGTTCTCAAACAATACCGAGAAAAACCGTGGAATTACTGCTGGTTGATCCTGATTGTTATGAAGGCAGTTCGACGGCTGAAGTTGTCGCTCCGCTTCCGCTGGGCAAACTGGCCGTGCGGCTGGAGGAGATTTCGGCGACGGTCATGGTCTGTTGCTGTAGGGACCTCCGGTCGAAGCGAATCTGTTTTTCCGGGTCGTGAATTATCGATACACGAAAGGAAATTCGACAGCGATCACGACCAACAAAGGGATCGCGAGCTGGCCGGGCGTGCTTGCGGATGACGAGGTTCTTGCCGGCGCGATTCTGGACCGGTTGCTCCATTCGGCAACGGTGCTAAACATTCAGGGCAGAAGCTACCGATTAAAAGAACTGGATGCGCGGCTGGATCAGCAGCCGCCTGCGGCAACAGCCATTAACGGTTCGTTGCAGGCATCGGAGGAGCGTACCGCCGGACACTACGGCGTCTTAAACTGACATTGTCAAGTAGTCAGCACACTTCGCCGCAATTTTTTTGATAACCCCCGAGAGGGTTATCAAAGTTGGACCCTGCGGCTCGATTAATCAAAGGAAACACACGCCGTTTTTTAACCCCGAGTGCGCAACACTTCGGGTTCAGTAACTTCGCAACCGTTCGGGTTCACTGACACGGGGCCTTGCGGGCCGCAGGTTCGCTAACGCGAATCCTGGCTCGCGGACGCCGCTCCACCGCCTTGAACTGAATCCGTTGCAACGCCTGAACCACTGCTGAACTCTACCGCACCCAAGCGCCTTCCCTGATTCAAGGGCGGCTCCGCTTCGTGTCCGCTCGCTGCGGACGCCATCCGGTGTCTTTGACGGATCGTCCATGATCCGCCTTGCCTGCGGCACTCAAACCGGGCCCGGCTGACCGCAAGCGTTGGTCAAACCGCAGGGCAATAGACAATCAGCTTGAAGGGCCGACCGCTGCGAAACCCGCGCGTACCTTTGGGGCGGCATCGTGCCGCAAGTTTCGCAAACATCCTGTTTGCGAATGGCTGCCCGGAAGGCCGGTCAGCTGCGGCAGTGGAAAGCTTTGCGAAACGCTGACCGTCACGTCCGCTGGAAAATCTGCCCGGTGTTCCGCCGTGTTGAACACTTAATCACTTCGGCAACGGTTAATGCGCGGCGGTTTTTTTCGTGTAAGCTGAACGATTGGATCGAGTCGTCTCCCCGAAATTAATCATGAGCCACATTTTGCAGCCCTGGCAACTCCTGTTATGGATCCTGGCCGGATGGCTCAACCAGCAGCAACTCGAAGCAAACGGGTATCTCAAAACTGAGAACAAAATTCTCCGCGGGATACTCGGAAAGAAACGAATCCTGTTGTCTGACAACCAGCGACGACGGCTCGCCGTCAAAGCGAAAATCCCCGGACGCAAACGACTCAAAGAGATCGGCACTCTGTTCAGTCCCGATACGATTCTCCGATGGCACCGGAAACTCGTCGCACAGAAATGGGACAATTCCGAACGCCCCCGGAAAAACGGGCGGCCGGAAACCGAACCGGAGGTCGTTGCACTGATCCTGAAACTCGCAAAAGAGAATCCCGCGTGGGGTTACGACCGGATCTCCGGCGCACTCGACAACCTCGGTCACAAAGTTTCTGATCAAACCGTCGGAAACGTCCTCAAGAAGCACGGAATCGAACCCGCCCCCGATCGTCGAAATGGAATGTCGTGGGCGATGTTTCTAAAAGCGCACTGGGAAACGCTCGCAGCGATCGATTTCACAAACGTCGAAGTCCGGACACCGCGAGGACTCGTCACCGTCAGCCTGCTCTTTGCAATGGAACTCAAAACACGAAGAGTGCATTTCGCCGGTTGCACGACCAACAGCGACGGCGGCCAGTCGATGAGACGGATGGCCAAAAATATGACCGATTGCGAGGACGGGTTTCTCAACGGGAAAACACATCTGATCATGGACCGCGACACAAGGTTCAGCAAAGCGTTCCGGAAGATTCTCGCCGATGAAGGAATCGAGTCCGTTCGGCTGCCGCCTCGCTCGCCGAACCTGAACGCTTTTATCGAACGCTTCATGAGAAGTTTGAAAGAGGAATCTCTTGACCGGATGATCTTTTTCGGCGAGCCGTCCCTGCGAAACACCGTGAACCAGTATCTGATTCACTATCACGAGGAACGAAACCATCAGGGACTCGATAACCGGTTGATCATTCCGCTGGAAACTCCACCCGACACTTCCGCAACGATCGAAACCACCGAACGGCTTGGCGGAATTCTAAGATCCTATCGACGCGCTGCCTGAAAACCACGTCGAGCAACCGCTGAAACCATGAGGCTCTTCCCGTTCGATGCTGCGCATCGAACTGCACCGAAACGATATCCGGACCCGATCAGCAGCGATTCGACCGAAATCCCGACTCCGGAGGAACACTCTGACACGGATTTTAACGGAAAAAATGTTCGGATGAGTTTTTTGACCCTACGCGGGCAGCAACGTCCGGTTCCCGATTGCGGTAACATCGTCGTCTCATTCCGGACCTGAAGGCACTTGATGAAGACCCGAAACAGCTACGCCAGTTCACTCTCGATTAACCGAAACTTGAGCGCAGCGATTGACGATGCAGCCGAACAACTGCTTGCCGCAACAAATGTCCTGATCGATTTGCTGGTCGTAATGGCAGCCGGCTACCCGGCGTCCGAACTCGACGAACACTTCCCCCGAATTTCGTCACTCATTTCAGCAAATCACATCGTTGGAACCACCTGCGAATCCGTGATCAGCGGAAGTCTGGAACTGGAAGTCCGCTACAAGATTCCGTTTTCAGATGAAACGTCGCTCGAAACGCTTCTCGTCAAAAACTGATCGACGCCGGAGAGCCGCTCTGTTTCGGCCACACGCTCGCCGATCAAATCGGCGGTCAAACAGCTGTAGGATTCGCAATCACCGGGTTTTTTGAAGACAATTGGTCCACTAGCGACGATCCACTCTCGCCATTCATTGACTGTTTTATCGCTACACGCGCTACGAAGCCCGCTGTTTGATCTAATTTCCGGTTGAATCGTTCCGTGACCGGTCTACCCACGAAAGCGTGTTGAACAATAGAGCGTCGTAAGCGGGTGCCGATGCGCGCGACCCGGCTCCAAATCACAATTCCTTCGACTTCATCTTCTGCGTATCTGTGAAACACCTGTCTACCATTTTGAAAATGGTCATTTCGATCTGCGTCCTCTCGCTGCTCGTCTATTGGGCGGTGAAAGAAGACCAGTTTGCGCTGGTTGCGGCGGCGGAGAAGAAATGGGGATGGCTGGGGGCGGCTTTTGCGGGTTGTCTGCTTGGTCACCTTCTGGGTTACGCGCGATGGAGAACCCTTGTTCGTGCGCTGGAGCTGCCCTTCACTCGTTTCGACGCGGTTCGTATTGGCCTGATTGGAACATTCTTTTCCGTGTTCGCATTCGGAACTCTTGGGGGCGATTCGCTCAGGGCGTATCATGTTTCCCGACAAATGAAGGATCGCACCGCCGAAGCAATTTCGTCGGTCGTCATCGATCGTCTATTCGGACTATTGACGATGTTCATGATCGCCAGCACTGCATGGCTGATCATCGGTGTACCCGATTCCGGTTTGAAGAATCCTGAAATGATGAGCGCAATCAAGCTGATTGCGAACGCGTCGATGGCACTGGCCGTGATCGGACTGACTGGTCTGGCCGTGCTAATTTTTGCACCTTCGTTTACCCGGACTTCGCTATTCAAGTGGCTGACGGGCCTGCCGGAAATCGGCGAGTTGATCGAGCGACTGACGGGAGTTGTTGAAACGTACCGCGATAAACCGGGAACGATCGGAGTCTGTTTTTTATATAGCGTGGCCGTGAATCTTTGTTTTGCTTTTTCGATCTACGCGATTGCAACTGGAATCTCGGGCGCACGACCGACACTGGGCGAACACATGCTGATCGAGCCGATTTCCATGGTGGCCAACGCGTTGCCCCTGGGCGGAATGGAACTCACGTTGAACTATTTGTACAACGCGTTCCTGCGAGTCAGCTCGGCCGACGAATTCGGAATCGTTGTCGCGTTCGTCTTCCGGTTGACGATACTCAATGTCGCTGCCCTTGGAGCGATCGCATGGTTTTACAACCGCCGCAGTTTGTCGAATGTGGTTGAAGAAGCAGCGCATGACGTCTGAATAATCGGCAGCTTATTCCTGCTGATCGCCCTGATCTTCTTCAGAAAACGGATAGTTGACGGCCAAACGTTCCGACACCTGTTGAGACTCCCGTTGAATGCCTGGTAAAGTATCGCTCTGTCCCCGCGAATACGTTGGGTTCTCGTTAGCATTTTCAATGGCCAGTTCCGCGTTTTCAGGATGTGCTGCCTGGAAAAGAAACTCTACACCACTCTGCAGCTCAACCAGGTTTTCGACCGGCCTCTCAATGCCGCCTTTGTTCGTCTTTCGCAGTTATGCGGCGAGTGCGATCAGGTATTCCAAGGACTTAATTATTTTATGCACAGCCCTTGGAATACCGGGTGTTGATAATTGTTTTCTTCGGAAATCGGCTAAACTGTCGGTTCTCAGTGCGGCCACCATCTCGGCGAATGAAGCGTGCTCTTTTCCGGTCCATTTGCGCAGTGAAGGCGCCGGTTTCTTCCGGATGCACTCGTGCCACAGGACGATCAGCGAGTACATTAGCAGGCCCGTTGGAACGGTGCGACGAACAGCTTTTGTCTTTCGGTTTTCTGCTTCGCCTAGTCCCAGATGCTGCTTGCTGTCCAGGAAAGTCACTTCAATGGGCCAGCGCCATGAAAACCATAAGAGAATCATGGTAGCCTCGGCGGCGACTTCCGTGCTGTAAAACACTTCCCGGCCTCGACCTCCGCGCTGGTGTTCAATGGCGACCACTTTGACGGCGCGTTTGGGCGCTTTGAACAAAAAGCCCGTCTGCTCAGCCAATCTCACTTTGTACTCAGTGCTGTCGTACAACTTCAACTCGATCCGCCGCAGTCCCTTGGCGTCAAGCATTTCGTCGGGCGTATCAAGTCGCTCGCCGCGGACGCGTGGCCGACCGCGACCTTTCTTTCGCTCAGGAGCCGGAGCATGGATTCGCGAGTTGCTTCCAATTCTTCCGGTGACCGCAATCTCCACAGGCATCCGGCTGAGCATCGAACTGGAAGTGAACGCCGAATCGCCAAGGAAATGCAACGGTTGCTCGCGATCATGGGCCTGGACGATCTTCAGCATTTCGAGCATCATTTCAGGCTTGGTACGACTGGCGCGGTTCCATTTCTTGCAGGTTTTCTTGTTCAGATACAAACGAGCCAGAACCGGCAAAGCAAAATAACGTCCCGGCGTTCGGGGACTTTCAATGACCACACAAAGCACAACCCAGCAGTGCCCCCAACGAACGACCGTGAACCCGCGACTTGATAAAAGCGGATCACGATGCATGCCAGCCCCGAACATCTTCAAGCCGCGGCGACTCACCAGCGTGTCATCTCCAGCCAGAAAAACCGTCTCTTGCGGCAGCAGTTTCCGAATCAAGTCGTAAACCGCCAGTCCAACGGCGTCGATGGACCAAACTGCGCTGGCGAAGATTCGATGAAACGCCGAGTGATGTCGTTCAACGCCGCCAGCACGAAGCATTCCCACAATGGTTCGCCGAGGAGCAAAGACCCAGCCGGTCATCAATGCAATCAAGCTTGCATGAGTCGGAGCTGTCATCGCCACCGAAAAGACTTGAAGCATTGGCAAAAATGAGCTACAGATATCCATGGTCGTCGTCCTTCGGTTAAGCGTTTGATTTGCATTAACCTTTATCGGATGGACGCGACCATTTTCTCCGCTGTCAACATTCGCTAGCCCGAAACAATTTTCTGCGAAAGACGAACTTTGGACAAATCCATCAATTCAAGTTCTTCACCTGGCAGGTCAAAATTTTGTTTGAGTAAATCTACCGGATTCAATTCGCTGTTTTCAGTCTTTTGTGGCTCCTGCGATCTTGGCTCCGCAGAGAATCCATGCATCACAAGTGCGATTGAAAAAGTCGTTGCTGCGATCCAGCTTATTATGCATTGAGTTGTCATCTGATAGTCCTTTGCCTCGAATCGGGCAGTGCGTCGGTCAACCAACCAACGTCGGTCTGGCAAAAGTTTATGCCAACTCGTTGCTTTCAAACGTAACGAGTCTGTAACAATCCGCAGTTTCGGCCTCTGTTTGACATTGTCCGGCGATCGGGATTCGTTCACTATCGCTAAATGGACAACAGCCTTTTTGTATCCGGGACACCGATTCAACCTCAGCCGATTCGTCGGTTCTGGTGGTGGACGGTTGCGATTGCAGTGTTGGCGCTGATTTGTTTGCCCTTCGATATTTCCGCAGCCCAGATGTTGCAGGTAGAAAATCTGCCGGGCGACGCGCGTCGAATTCTCAAGCTCTCCGAGTTTTTCGGGCATGGCTATATCGTGCTGGTCTGCATTGCCGCCATCTGGACGCTCGCTCCTGACAAGCGGCGGTTCATTCCGCGAGTCGCTTTGTGCGCGTTGCTGCCGGGCGTCTATGCTCAAGGCGTCAAGATTCTGGTGAGTCGCGATCGCCCAATTGGATTTGGACAGCTCCCGGAAACGTTTGCCTCAACGTGGCATGGAATCCTGCCTGCGGGCGAATTCAACATGGACTACGCGACCCAGGCGTTCATGTCCGCGCATACCGCAACGGCAATCGGGCTGGCCCTTGGGTTGTCATGGCTATTCCCTCGCGGCCGCTGGTTGTTTCTGACGCTTGCCTGTCTCGCCGCTACTCAGCGGATCGCTTTCGAAGCACATTGGTTGAGTGATGTAGTTGCAGGTGCGGCCGTTGGCGTGATGACTGCCGGTGCTTTGACGCAGAATTGGGGCTTCGGATACGTTTGCGGACGAATCGAGCGACCGAGGCTCGAGACGGCTACTAACGATGACACTTCTAACGATGACACTTCTAACGATGACACTTCTAACGAAGATGCCAGGCCTCGTATCGCTGCTTAGCTTGACACAGGTTTCGGTTTGCGATCGGTGTTCAGACGCGTTACGATGAAGGTTCCTCGGGCGAGGCAAGTCGCGATACAAGGAGCCGTCGCTATGCTGTTTTCTCATGCCGGCCGCGTTCTTACTTCAGCAGGCACGATTCTGGTCGCCGCCACCGTACTTCTTTCTGCCTGCACCTTTGCGCCAACGCCTGGGTTTGCCCAACAACCGGACAATGCAAACGCCGACGATCGGCCTGAGCATCCGACCAGGCCAACCGGCGAGATTCGCGAAGACCTCAAGGCGTTCGCAAAAAACTCGAAACAAACCGAAGACTACAATCTTCAAGTCGGAAGCGTCGTTGATCTCTGCCGACTTCATCACGAGATTGTCACGGATCCTCGATTCGGAACCAATTCCCGGCTGCGGAGTTTCCGGGTGATTGCCAGTGAACGTCTCAGGAAATACGCGAGATACGTTGAACTGGAAGTTGGACGGCGTGAGAAAGAACAGGCACGAGAAACACGCGCTCAGACCCGTTCAGAAAACGCCGAACCCGAGTCCGGCGACAACGGACCGGATCAAGAAGATGATGGCCAAAACGGGCAGGGCGATTTGCCTCTCAACGACACTCAGAACAATGCCGAAGAACAATCGAACGCGTCCAATGAACCGCCTTCGGAATCCGACATCGCCGTTGCCGAGTCCATGAACGAATCGATGTTCTCCACGGGAACGATCGCAGGCGGACCGGTCCAGGTATTCGGCTACCTCGGAGGAAACTATGCTCCGCCATGGGATCATGGAGACGAACTTGTCGCGCTGATTCAGGACACGATCAATCCGGACTTCTGGCGGTCGGGCGGCGGCGAAGGTGTGATCCACTATTATCGCCCATCCCGCGTTCTTGTGATTTCCGCTTCCTGGGAAGTTCAGGATCGCGTCGAGGATTTTCTTGATATCCTCAAGTACAGTTCACGCTGAAACTGAATTGCAAACACGCAGGGCGAGCGAGAAATTCGTGGTCAGGACCACGTCCTCGCTCACACGTCGGGTTCCTTTTTGCGCTGGCGCTTTTCGAGTCCAAAAAAACTGCTAGCTGCCCTATTGAACGCATTTCCGTGGTGCGGGATAAAGGGCCGTGGTGCGGGATAAAGGGCGGCTCACATTTCGCTCAATCAACCGCGCGCGATCACGACGGCGTGCTCAGGCAAGCCGGATCGCTCAAGATCCCCGATCAAAACACGGAAATACCATGGCTGATATCCAGGCATTCAAAGGGCTTCGCTACGACCTCGCACAAGTCGGGGCTCTCTCTGACGTCATCGCGCCTCCCTATGACGTGATCAAATCGGATTTGCAGAACCAACTCTATGAGAAGAACGTAAACAACTTTGTCCGCTTGATCCTGAATCGAGGCGATGATCTCAACGAAGGCGAATCAGTCTACGATCGCGCAGGCACGACATTCAAGCATTGGTGCCGCGACGGAATTCTCAAGGCCGATCCTCATGACGCGGTCTACGTCTATCATCAGTCGTTTGAGTTTGAAGGTCAGACTCATCTGAGAAGAGGGTTCATGTCCCGGGTTCGGCTCGAGCCATTTGGAACCGGGAAAATCTACCCGCACGAGGAAACACATTCGCGGGCAAAAGAAGACCGGTTGAATCTGACACGGGCCGTTGGAGCTAACCTCAGCCAGATTTTCGGTATCTACCCGGACGTCTCAAATGACGCACAGGAAATTCTCGAAGCGGCGATCGAGGACCGGACGCCGTTGACTGCGACGGACCACAACGGAGTTCGCCACGAAATGTGGCTGGTGACGGATATTGACGCAATTTCCAAGGCTGCTTCGGTTATGGGTGACAAACCGGTTTATGTTGCCGACGGTCACCACCGCTACGAGACGGCCTGCAATTACCAAAAGGAATATCGCGAACAGAACAACGTTGAAGGCGATCATCCGGTCGACTATGTGCTGATGATGAACGTCAGTATGCATGATCCGGGCATGATCGTTTTGCCGACCCATCGCATGTTCCGGGGCGTCGATGCGATCACGTCAGACGAGTTCATTGCCAAACTTGGCGAGGCCTTTGACACAACCGCGGCCGGCAGAGGTGCCGCGAATTCGGGCGTCGTGTGGGAAGAGATCGCCGTTGAAGACGAACAGTCAACCATCGGTTTCTATTGTCGGGCCGATGACACCTGGGTGCTTGCCCGGTTGAACGCCAATGGAGAAGCCGCCATGAAAGCGATGGCTCCTGACAAGAGCGATGAGTGGCGTTCGCTGGGCGTTGCGATCCTGCATGACCTCGTAATGAAAAATCTCCTGGGCTACACCGAACTCCCTTCTCCGCTGTACGTACATGCGGTAGATGAAGTCGTTGACGGCTTGAATTCCGGCGACGCCGCAGGTCGGGATGCAACGGGCCAAATGGGAAGCGGATCAGCGTTCGAACTGGCTGCGCTAGTTATGCCTGCGACGCTGGACCATGTTCAGGCGATCAGCGAAAACGGCGAACGGATGCCCGCCAAGAGTACCTACTTCTATCCGAAGCTGCTGGGCGGAATGGTGGTCAATCCACTGTCGTAGGCCAACAAGACCAGCGTCGCAACGACAATCGAAGGTGTCGCTGCGTTGGATCGAAGGTGTCGCTGTGTTGGATCGAAGGTGTCGCTGCGTTGGATCGAAGGTGTCGCTGCGTTGGATCGAAGGTGTCGCTGCGTTGGTTAGGATCGAACGTGTCCGGAATTTTCATTCAGCGCGCAAACCTCGCGTTTTTGTTGATTGACATCGATCCGGGATTTTCCTGGTTCCCCACTACATCTTGCGACAGCAGGTATGCGCAGCATTGGTGTGCATCCATCAGCACAGCTTATGAGCATGCATGATTGTGCAAGCGTTTCACGATGAACCCGGGATGGGTAGGTTCTTTGGGCATCCAGTTCCACGTGTAACTATAAAGATCTCTTATGCGATTGCGTCAGACAGCAACCAGGTGCATTGGTAGCGGTTTAATCCTACATCTTGTGGTTGATCAACTTTTTTAGAAACGAACACAGATGCAATCCAGGCGATTCTCAATCAGTACTTAGCGGAAATTCGAATCATCTGGTTCACGTCTGTCGGGAGGTTCCGTTTCCTGCCAGCAACTTCTCCCGCGTCCAACTGGCGTTTCACCATCTCACGATTGTTGGTAGATAAACGACAGCCAAACAACTCCACACAAACTGCTAGCACGGCCAGCTTTTATCGCGCAAAGGATTGCGGACTTTGCCAAACACGCGGGCGCGAGCTTTCCGCTGCCCAGTACCACGAACAGGAGACACACGGACGTGTCACGAGATCCCACGCGAACATTGTGCATCGCCAACCAGAAAGGCGGCGTCGGAAAAACGACCACGGCCGTCAACCTGGCTGCGGCGCTCGCGCGGACTGGGAACTCGACACTGCTGATCGACATGGATCCACAGTGCAATGCGACTTCGGGACTCGGATACAAACCAGTCGATCGCCACCCGCTGGTTGCTGAAGGTGCGATCCGCCACGCCGTCATTGACACCCGAATCGAAGGGCTCGACCTGCTCCCGGGAAGCCGCTCGTTCAACGATGTGGACAAACTCGCAAACAACGAATCATCCACCACCAAAGCGGTGATTGAACACCTCACCTTTGGCACAGGCCTGTACGATTTTGTACTGCTCGATTGCCCGCCTTCGCTTGGCGGATTAACCAGGGCTGCCCTGTCCGCAGCGAGCGAAGTGTTGATGCCGATCCAGTGCGAGTACTTCGCGATGGAAGGCTTGAGCCAGATGATCGAGGTGATCCGGAACGTCATGAAACAACGTCCCGGACAACTCGAATTCGGAGGCATCCTGTTGACGATGTATGACGACACCCTGGAGTTGACGTCGGAAGTGGACATTGAAGTTCGCGAATTCTTCGGCGAAATCGTCTTCGACACCGTGGTGCCGCGTGATGTAAACGTAACCGAATCCCCCGGCCACGGTCAGTGCGTACTCGAATACGCGCCACGATCGCGGGGGACTCGCGCCTACATAGAACTTTGCATGGAGGTTTTAGAACGTGACTAGAAAAAAACGACTCGGACGCGGACTCGAAGCGCTGTTGAATTCCAGCGCGGACACAATTGTCGTCGAACACGAAGCCGGCCCCGGTGCCGCGCCACCGCCCGTCGCGACGTCAGCAGCGGATGCTCATATCAATGAAGTACACTCAAATGAACCGATGGACGGCTCGACGACGTCAGACATCCTTCATCTGAGCGTCTACGAGATCGATGACAATCCGTTTCAACCTCGACGCGAGTTCAGCGAATCAGAAATCGGTTCGCTTGCAGAAAGCCTCAAAGAACACGACATTCTCCAGCCGATTCTGGTGCGGGTTGTTGACGGACGTTATCAATTGATTAGTGGCGAACGACGATTGCGAGCTGCGATCCAGGCCAACTGGCAGACGATTCCTGCTCGAGTTCGGACGGCCGACGATCGACTTGTCAGCGAACTGGCCATTGTCGAAAATCTACAGCGAAAAGACCTTAATCCAGTCGAAAAAGCGTTGTCATTCCGCCGCTACATCGACGAACACAGATGTACACAGGAGGAGCTCGCAGGCCGACTCAAAATCGATCGCAGTTCGATCGCCAACCTGATGCGGCTGTTGGAATTGCCGCGCACGATTCAGGAATCACTTAGCAGCGGTCAGATTTCAGCCGGACATGCGCGGGCGCTGTTGCCGCTCGGTGACGAGGACACCCAGATCGAGTTTGCTCAACGGATCATGCGTGACGGAATCAGTGTCCGCGGGACAGAAGCCGAGGTTCGCGAAAAAATAACCCGCGAAGATACCTTCGGCTTAAGCGCCGCGACAAGAAACAGGCGAACCCACAACCGTCAGATCGAGTCATTAGAACAGGATCTGAAAACGGCACTCGGGACCAAAGTTCGGATCAAGAGCAATACGCGAGGCAAAGGACAGCTGGTCATTCACTTCAACAGCCATGAGGAATTTGAACGCCTCCGCGGGCTGTTGATGTAGAACAGACCAGACACCGTTCTTCAATCGAAAAAGTCGAGTTGCGTTTTTGCAGTCAATCTTCCGGAACGCAATCGAACCCATTGGGTTGACTGATCCGCGAACCGGGCCAGACCCCATCAATCGCCTTTGCGGTTTTTGATCCAGTATCGCAAGGGCGCATCCCCGCCCTGATCAACTCCATCCGGATATTGTTTTGCTGCTGATAGGCCACGATCGCTTTTTCGACGTATTTGCGTTTGACTTTGACCAGAAGAAAAAAGACCAGGACGGGAAACCCGATCATCGCAACTGTACCAGGCAGGCTGAGAATGATTGGAACAACTCGAGATGCTAACAGCATGACAGGAGCCTCAAAAAGCAACTGGAACGACTAAAGTCTCAATCTAGCGGACACAAAAAGCCTCACAAATCTCGGAGCGGAAAAAACAGAATAAATGACATCGAAAAGGCGTTGCAACAAACGGGGGCAACCTGTAGATTTTAACAGCTTGCCGGGGGACTCGTTCCTTGGGTTGTTCCACGACAAACAGGCTATGACAAACAGGCTATGTTGACACTTGTCAACAGACCAGCCGAACAGACAAAACAACGGGGTGTAGCGCAGTCTGGCTAGCGCATCTGCTTTGGGAGCAGAGGGTCGTAGGTTCGAATCCTATCACCCCGACTTTTTTCTAAGCTCGTTTACAAATTGCATCGATTCAACCGGCCTCCGCAGTCACGATGCCGCTCGGTATTTTGCAGACGAACTTAATCCGATCATGTTTCGATCGTTGGATAGCTTGAATGGATTCGCCACTTTGTTATGAAGACATCGCGGTCGGTCAGACATGGGTTTCTCCGCGTCGCACAGTCACTGAAGCTGACGTGATTAATTTCGCGACGATGACCGGCGACTTCAATCCGCTGCATGTCGATTACGATTATGCTTCCTCAAGTCACTATCGCCAGCCGGTCGCACACGGCTTGCTGGGACTCTCCTGGGTTGCCGGTCTCGGCAGTTTCTTCCCACACGTTCAGACGCTTGCATTCACCGGAATCAAGAACTGGGATTTTCTCAGGCCGCTTTTTTTCGGCGACACCGTCTACGTAAAAACCGAGTGTGCAGAAAAAACTCCATCCGGTCGACGGAACGGTCGAGTCGTCTGGAATCGTGAACTTTGCAACCAGCGAGATGAAGTCGTTCAGCAAGGTACGTTCGAAACGCTGGTCGTCGTTCGCAGCCCGGTTGGTCGTCCATCGATTTCCAAGCCCGGGCAATCGCGCCCCGGATTCGATTCCCGGTTGCCGCTTGACAACGGCTAGGCAACCCTACGCCGGGGTGGTGGTGATTACCCTGCTTGCTAGCTATGTCTTGTTGCTAGCCGCCTTCATTGCTTTGACAAACCACTACCATCGGAGAAGTTTGCTAAAGCCTGCATTAAAAGTAAGTCGATTGTTCCGATGATGCCGGAATTCATCGCATGCGATACGGCTGTGCGCTTCGACTCAATGTTCGTTGATTCTGCGAACCAGTTAACTCCTGCGTGTCACTCGGAATACAACCAAATCAAACTCCACGACCACTTGCCATGACTCAATACGCATCACCGCGAAACGGCGCCAGTTTGATTGGACAGATCTACTGGAGTCGAAAAGTCAAAGCGTTCTTTTTTGCCGGCGGCGCGACGTTTGCCCTGCTGGCCGTATTCTGGGCGTTGAGCGTTCGGGGGTTTGTTGCACACTCAACGGTTCGTCTTGCGATCACCGACCCGAATATTTCTTTGGAGGATGTCGACGCGCAGGTCCACCAGTTCTGGAAGACTCAAACTGGTGACACGGGACTAAGCAATAATGTGCAACAGGTTTCCAGTGTGGTCAACGTGCAAAACCCCTCAATGATCGGTCATAAACTCGAACGGTTGCGAAACCAGCTTGGATACAGGATCGATCGCGATCCGCTCAATCGCTACGTCGATATTCGACTGGCTCTTAGCGGTTCAAAAGACATCGGCGACACGACGCTTGTTCAAAATATCGCGGACAACATTGCGTCGGGGTTTGCATCGCTCGCTTCCGGATCATCCAGCGGGAGCGACCTTCAAGCCTTACACGATTTACAACTTGAGAAACTTGACCGCGCCGGCTGGCTGATCGCACAAATCGAACAGGACATCGACGGAGTTCATTTTGCTCTGACGGGTTCAGACCGAAGTGATGCTCAGGATCATCTGCCTGGTTTTGTCCGGACGCCGGATCCCGAAGCTGATCTTGAACGCAAATTGAACGCGTTGATGAACGAACTGGACGCGATGCAGTTCAGTGCGACTCCGCCAACAGATCCGGAGCTAGTGGACTTGAAATTGCAGATCGATTCCGCACGCCGGCAACTTGTATCGTTGCGGGGATCCGGCGAATTGCCGGACGAACCGCTCGTCGCCGACGACAGCTCTCCATTCATGACGGCCTCGCATCGCAACTCCACATCCTCGACCGTTGATACCGATGAAGTTGGACGAACCGTAGATTCGATCGACATCAACTCGCTCAAATCAACAATCGATGAGATTCGCCTGAGCTTGAAAAGCAACGAGGGATCGGACGGCCTGCATTCCGTTTCCCCGTTTTACGTCAAAGGAGTTCAGGCCGCGCAGCTGATTCCGGCATGCGGGCTTCCTAGCCCCGGTAATGTTCTCACGCTGTTTTTGATTTCCGGACTCGTCGGAACCGCGATCGCGTGGCGATTTGAGCCCATGAAGGAAGATGTCGGATTTTCGTCTGTCAAGGAGATTGGCGACAAGCTGAAGCTCCCTGTAATTTCAACACTCAATCGGAAATCTGAAGAACGTGAATTTGAACCGGACATGACTCCGGTATCAAACCTGGTTCTTCAACTGGCCAAATTTTTCCTGCTTACCATTATCGTGACGGTGGTTGTCGCGATGGTTGTCAGCCCTCAAATTCGCGCCGCGTTCTGGGAGAGCCCGTTCAACGGACTTGCCAGGATCGTCTGGTTTTTGACTGGAAAATAGCGGGTTGGCCGCAGGAAGATATTAACCAGCAAGACGTAGACAAAACCACCAAATCAGACACCATCGCGGTTTGCACGGATGCAAATCGCCAACTGTAAAAACCGACCCGGTGTTTTAATTCCGACAGGAAGTCGAATGTACGAACAAGCCTTCCAGCTTACCGAACGCCCGTTTCACAGCGCTCCGTATACGGCACACTACTTTGCCGCACACACGATTCAGGATGCATTATCGCAGGCGAAAATTTCGATCGAACGCGGAACCGGACCAGTCGTCGTTATTGGCGACGGCGGCACCGGCAAATCGCTGATGCTGTCCATGCTCAGCGAACAGTACACAACGACATACAGTGTGATCAACATTGCATGTTCACGCGACGACCAGCGACAGGATCTGCTGCAGAGCATCCTGTTTGAGCTGGACGAACCGTACAAAAACATGTCCGAGGGCGAACTCCGTCTGGCATTGCTTGATTATTTGAAGCCGGCCGGCCATTGTCCAAACGGGTTATTGTTGCTGATCGACGACGCGCATACGTTGTCGCCCGTGTTGCTGGAAGAGATTCGTTTGATAACCAACTTTGTCCGTGACGGGCAGCCACGCGTCCGTCTTGTCATTGCCGGCAGCGCGAGGCTCGAAGACAATCTGACAGATCCACGGCTGGATTCGTTCAATCAGCGAATCAGCGCGCGTTGTTATCTAAGGTGTATGACGCGAGATGAAACGATACGTTACATCACGACGCACATTGAACGAGCAGGAGTACAAGCCGGGAAACTACTTACCGCTGAAGCGATGACTGGAATCCATCAGGCATCAAGCGGTTGCCCCCGGTTCGTCAACCAAATCTGTGAACAATCGCTGGTACTTGCCGCAACGAGCGGCCGGACTCCAATTGGCGAACAGGATGTTGCCGAGGCATGGCGTGATGTCCAGGGATTGCCTTCAACGACAAAGACTGCGAACGCACCCGCACCGGAATCCGGCTTCAGCGAAGCGACTTATGGTCTACAAAACGACAGGAACTTGACGGTGCTGGAATTCGGTACACTCGATGATGAGCCCGCTAATCCAAGTCCAGGCGAGGTCGCAACTTTCGAGTTTGGTGGAAACGAAAATTCTGATCCATTGCCGGGCACGAACGAGGAATTTACAGAAGCACCGGATGCTGTTGTCGAAACTGAAAGTAACGGACTCTCGGCCGAATACGAAGTGTCCGGACACGAAATTACCGAACACTCTCTCGACGCGATCGAAGAGCCCGCGCAGGACCGCACAGCAATCCAGGCCAGCGATCAACCAATCGAACAAACTCTGAATCCCACTCCGGATCCGGTTCAAGTGCAACAACTGACACAACAGCTAAAACAGGAACACGAACAAATAGACGAACAGGCTCAGGGGTCGCAATGCACGATACAGGATCCGGATTCGCAACAACCCGCATCCTACGAGGATCCGTTTGCCGAAACATTTGAAGATGAAGTGGGCCTTGCTGACGACTACATTCCCATGTTCGCTCAGCATAATGTGCGTTCGCTTGACGTAACGAATGAGTACCTGGAAACATTGAACACGGTTCCGGCACCCGTTATCGACGTCCAGATCGATAATGTACAAACCCGCAACGATGCTCAGCAGCACAGTTTTGACGACCGAATTGAACCTGAGGGACAAAAAGAGTCCGCAGGACAAACTGGTCCCGAGCAACACATTGAGTCGGAAATGCAGTTTGCAACCGAACAACAACATGGGGCTGAACGGCAGCTTGAAGCTCAGCTTACGCAACAGTCTGATCAACCCGTTGCGCCCGCTCCATCGGAAATTGAGCCTGATGCTGAACAACAAATTGGTTTCGAATCCGATTTCCACGAACAACATCGTGACCATGAGTTAAGGGACACGGCTGATCACGGTCACACCCCGGACAATGATCGAGATGAGCCGGAAAACGACGGATACGTGCAACGTCGCACAGATGAGATCCTCGCCTCGTTGCTCGACAATGAAGGGACTCAGCCAAACCCCGGATTCGAAGAAAATGAATCGAACCTGGCAGCCAATGCTCCCGGAAACCACAACCCGCACCGATCGGTCTCGCACCAGATGGCTGAGTCGATCGGAGGGGATGCCGGGCCCGCACACCGACCCGGGCCAATGCATCCGCTATCGGACTTCAGCTCAGTCTGTGATTCGACGCCGGGTGTCAATGAAACAGACCTTCTGGAACATTCCGCATCCGAACGGGAAGCAGTCGAACAGGAGACACAACAAATTCTCGCCGAACTCGACAAGCACAGGCAGGAGTTCGGCCATGCAGTCGGAAGCAGTGACGCAGGCAACGCGGCACTTGAGTTTGCCGACCAGGTTGACCACATCGAAAATCACCATGTTGAACACAACAACGTTGAGACTTTTCAAGTCAATTCGCCCGATTCACAATTGGCGGATCAAAATTTGATTGAGTCGCAGTTAACAGAATCCCGTCGAGCCGATTCTATCCAGTCAATTCCAATCGAAGCAGCAATCACTGCATGTCAATCCGGAGACGGCGCAGGCCTGCCCGCTGATGACCGTGACATGATCGTCGTCAGCCAGGCCCAACAGTTGCCGTCACCAGCCTCCGATCACGGCGATCTGGCAGGAGCTCCTCGTGTTACCTCGACCGGAAACGCCAAACGGATGAACTACAACAACCTGTTCGATCAGCTCCGAAACATGCCGAACGACCAGCAGTAGGTTGGCCTTTCTGTTTAGAAGTACACCCCCCGCAGATCATTTCCAACACCACTCGACCAGCGTGAATTCTCATGAACAAAAAAGCCGCTGAGCTGAATTTGAAGTCCAGCCAGACCGCTACCGAGTGGATTGATCAGCTGAAGACGGTCGCGCTCAACGATTCCGAGTTGAACAATGTCGCGCACGACCATCAAGCTCTCCCCGAAATCGTCATTGCTCGTTTACCTGACATGAGCGACCCGGCACCTCGGCAATCGAGCATCGCAATCAATGCTGTCACGCGTGGCAGCCCGCAAAACCCGGGCAGCACTGAACAACGAATGAGGAGCGATGCGCAATGTATGACGAACAACGCACAACCCGCATCGCTACCGCTCGAGCCCGCTGACTTTCACATCGCAGCTCGCGAAAACGAGTCTATAGCAAAACAAGTTGCACAAGAAATGGACCGCGGAATTTCGGTCGGTATTCAGCAACTTCGGCGACCAGCAGTCACCGTTGCGACCGAATCGCCAACCGAACAGGAACAGCGGGTTGCCGAGATGGCAGCCAGAATCGCAGCTGCCAGGGCCTCGTCCGCCGAAGCAGCGTTGGGTGCCGCGTCTATCGGCGGAGTTTCGATTGAAAATACGGCAAACGACCAAGCTGAACGCTTCTACCAGCCTGATATGACTCCACCAGCCATTTCAGCTGATCTCGCTGCTTCACCGGATACGTGGCAGGATCCGTCCCGTGATCTCGATTCAGATCGGGGAGTTTCAGATCAACCCGGGTCGAATACAAGCGATGCCAAAGATGTTTCAGATTCTGCATCGGAACAGATCGTCAATGTTGACGAAGCTGCAATCGACAAACTTGTCGAAACGATCGTCGAACGGTTTCCGGCGACAGCACCCGCCATCCTGATGTTCACCGGTACCGAGGACAATCCGCATTGCGAAGAGACCTGTGCACAGGTTGCTCTCCGGCTGGCTCAACGAAACACCGGCAAGGTTCTGCTTGTCGATTCGGACACCGAATGCGGAAAACTGTCGCGAGCTGGTGGTGACGATGTTCCGTGTGGGCTCACAACCTGGCTCTCGCGCGATGTAAACTGGCAGGACCTGATATCCCGTCGGTCTTCGGTCGGACTCGAATTCATGCCGGTTGGAAACGCCGCGATCAAATTCTGGAAGGGAGCTCAACAGAAGGTGCTGCCGCTGATCAGCGAATTCAAAAAAGAATATCAGTACGTTTGTGTCTCCGCCGGCGAAGCGCACTCGAAGTCAACATCGCTCTGGGCTTCTTCAGCGGATGGAACCTACCTGATCGTGAGTATGACATTCTCAAGCCAGACCGTAGCTCTTTCGGCGACCCACTATCTAAAAGACATCGGCGCACGGGTGATGGGCTGCGTCGTCACCGAAACTGATATTTGAGCGTCGGGGGTGGAACCGGAGTTGTGCGTTGGTCGGAAAATACCGCCCGCCCGAACAAGCCCCGTGAAGCTGATCGTCGGGCCGGATCTTGATTTCCGGCGGCCTGCCCGCCTAGAATTTCTGCCAATGGATGTGTACTCCTCGCGAGCGATCCTGAATGACTTTTACTTTCCGGGTCGCGACTAGTCCGGTCCTGCGAAACCAGTCACACGTCCGTCGTCCACTGTTTCAATCCACGCTCTGAATTCTGGCCAAACTCATGCATGTTCTTGTCACCGGCGGCGCGGGCTATATCGGCAGCCACACCTGCCTCGAACTACTCAATGCGGGATACGATGTCACCGTTGTCGACAACCTCTGCAACAGTTCCCAACAATCGATCCACCGGGTCCAGCAACTGACCGGAAAGACGATGACGTTTCACCAGGCCGATCTGCTTGACCTGAACGCGCTAACGGGAATTTTCAGCAAAACGAAATTCGACCACGTGATTCACTTCGCCGCATTGAAGGCCGTGGGCGAAAGCGTCAGCCGGCCGCTTGACTACTACAACAACAACTTGACCGGCACCGTAAATCTCTGTTTTGCAATGCGGGAACACGGAGTCAACAATCTGGTTTTCTCATCCAGCGCGACCGTATACGGAATTCCGAAATCGCTGCCGCTAACCGAGAACTCTCCGACGCCGATCGATGAAGTTACCAACCCGTACGGCAGGTCGAAATTAGTAATGGAGTTCATGCTCCGCGATCTTCAAGTTTCCGCGCCGGAAATGAATATTGCTTTGCTCCGTTATTTCAATCCGGTCGGTGCACACGATTCGGGTGAAATCGGGGAAGACCCGAACGGCATTCCCAACAACCTGCTGCCTTACGTTTCCCAGGTAGCGGTCGGCAAACTGGAGCAGTTGAGCGTTTTCGGTGATGACTATGAAACGCCGGACGGAACAGGTGTCCGTGACTACATTCATGTGGTTGATCTTGCAACCGGTCACGTCAAAGCATTGAAAAAACTGAACCTGCGACCGGGCGTCGTCACCTACAACCTCGGCACCGGACAGGGCTACAGCGTATTGGAAATTGTCGCCGCGTTCGTAGCGGCCAGCGGGAAGTCGATTCCCTACAAGATTGTCGATCGCCGCCCGGGCGACATCGCAGCCTGCTACGCGGATCCGGCACTCGCGCGCGAGGAACTTGGCTGGACAGCCGATCGCGGGCTTGAGCAAATGTGTGCCGACAGCTGGCGCTGGCAATCGAAAAATCCAAACGGATATTCTACGTTGCGGGCAGTTTGAGGAATTCGAAAAACACGAAGCGAGTTGAATGATGAAAAACAATCAGTTCTCGCTTGGGCATTTGTTTATTTACACCGCCGTCCTATCTACATTTCTCAGTCCGGCAGTTGCATTCCCGAGCGCGACCGCTGAATTCGCACATTCAACGGAAGATTCCAATAGATAGACGTGCATAAGCGCCAATATTGTAATCGAAGTGGTCGCCTCACCGCTTCCCAAACCAAGCGGATTGTCCGCTGCTCAGCCGCGCGCACCAGCTACTCCCAATTGCCGCGGATCATTTTGTCCAATTGCCTTCGATCAAGCCCCAACTCCCGAGCTTCATTGATCAGTTGTTTTATTAAAGGACCCAGTAATTCGGCAGGCTTGTCAGCCTTCTTGATCACGATCATGCCGACACCCCGTTTTCGATGCACAACGGAATCGGCTTCAAGGATCGAATACGCCTTCGACACGGTCATCGGATTGACGCCGAGTTGCTCCGCCAGGTTTCGAACCGAGGGCAACCGGTCTCCCGGTTCAATCTTGCCGCGATCGATCTGAGCGATCACCTGCTCGATGAGTTGCAGATAGATCGGGACTCCGGATTTTTTGTCAGTTGAAAACATCTGTAGACTCCCCCTATGCCTCCAAATCGCCGAACCAGCGCATCAGTGTATCAATACACCACAAACGGTCCAGACGGTCAGACCGGCCGCTCTGTTGAAAGCAAAGCGACTGACCAAAGCCCGGGATCAGAAAACTGCCGATAACCGGCCGAGTTTTCGCAGGCAAACGCGCAACAGCCCAAAACGCCAGAACAACCCGATCCAGCCGCCACAAACAGACGGAAGCAGGAACCGTCACATCGCAACAAAGAAACGCCGACTCGGATCAAACGAAACCACGCGACAGTCGCTCAAACAAAACCGCCGAAACATTGTCAACAACCGCCAAGAACCCGGCACAATACCGCAGCCAATCCCGCCAAATAAAATGCGGACACCTTGGGTTCGTGACCACCCCTGCTGCACAAAACTTGTGCATGTTTTCGGTGCACCGAACAGATGCACGGTTGCTGATGTTATTTGCACATTCGAAAAATCGACGTAAGTGCAGGCATAGCAATGACATTAGTGGCGTGACTTGCCTGCACGAAATACTTGAGGGAAACGGCTCGCGGGAAATTGCGGGCCGACGTTATCCCCCCATGGAATTCGCATAGCGAAAGGAGTCTGCCGTGAATGAAACAATGGTCCACGCCGAAGGATTCGAAGGACGATGCCAGAAGGTTCTCCAAGTTGCCAATGGGCTTTATCAAAGCAAACCTGATTGGGTGACTTTTTTCCGGGAAACACTTGGAGTCAACGGAGCTGCACGAAACGTATTCTCGACTCAAGATGAATACATCTCGTTTGAGCAGCGACCGGAATTCAACGACATTCAACAAATGGTTGCCAATCTGAGAAATCGCAAGATTCCCGGAAATGGCAGCAATGAGCCCACCCGGGTTATTACCGTTCGCTTGCCCGAAAGCCTCCATGAAGCTCTCAAGGCCGAAGCGAGCGACCACAACACCAGCATGAACAAACTCTGCATCTCGAAACTGCTGCAGGTTCTGATCGAAAACGAAAAGGGGGCAGCAGCAGCAGCCGCCGCCAAAAACCAGGCGTCCCAGGGTCGTACTGCTCCAGTACCAGCCCCTACAAGATCCAATGTTCCTCCGGTTCCCAAGCCGAGTGTCCCAGTCGGCTCAAACCGGATGGCTTCACCGGCAACGGCAAGCCCTTCAGCCGGGCCGTCAATGATGCCGTCAACAACAACCCCATCCGTGGGTCCCGTTTCGCGAATGAATGGATCGGTTCCTCCAACCCATTCTCAAGACAATTCCCCATCTCAGGTTCCGACTAGCGAGACTGGAACATTCAACCCTAATGGCGGAGTCTAATCTGCTACCTCAGATCGCAACTTTCTCGTGACTACGGGCGCTTTGAATGCAACGCTGGGAATGCAACGCTGGGAATGCAACGCTGGGAATGCAACGCTGGGAATGCAACGCTGGGAATGTAGCGCTTTGAATGTAGCGGCACAATTCAGCTCCACGGAATGTGTCAACGACATTGAGACAACTTTTTTTACATTTAGTTCTCACTCATTGCATCGTTGAAATTTTGTTCAGTTGCACTCGGGATTTTTTTTGGCATGACTCGGGTGTTCAAAGGTATTGTTGTCGGTAGCATACTTTTGTCCGGTGAAACAGAAGCTGGCTCTGCGGGGACGCAACCAGTTGAGGGATAGCCGGATCGAGGGTGCGTCAAAGACGCGTCGATTGGAGCTCCCGAGCAATTTGCTTCGGGAGCTTCATTCTTTTGTTCGGCAGCTCGCGGGGGCCGGTTGATCCAAACTGCATTGGGGACTTTTGCTGGAACTGGCATGCCTTTAACGAAACGCTCAGGATGCAACAGCCACGCCTTCTCCAACGTTTGCGAGCGTGCTTCGATAATCTCAGGGGCCAGGCCGTAGTGCAACGAACTGGGCGTCAACAAGCCAATCCCGCTGTGGTAATGCTCCTCGTTGTACCAACGGAAAAACGTTCGGCAGAAAGCCAAGGCATCCTCGTAGCAGCCGAATCGCTTTGGAAAGTCGGGACGATACTTCAGCGTTTTGTATTGGCTTTCAGAAAATGGATTGTCGTTGGAGACGTGCGGTCGGCTGTGCGACTTCGTTACTCCTAACGACGCCAACAGTTGAGCTACCGAATGCGATGTCATCGATGGGCCACGATCACTGTGGATGATTAGCTGATCCTTTTTAACTGGCTGTTTTTCGATGGTTTCCCCAATGAGTTGCTTGGCCAAATCAGCACTCTCGCGATGGGCAAGCATCCAGCCGACGGTGCAGCGACTGTAGATGTCGATGATCGTGTAAAGGTAGTAGTAAGTCCATTTCTCGGGGCCTTTGAGTTTGGTGATGTCCCACGACCAGACCTCGTTGGGGCCACTGGCCAGGAGTTCCGGCTTTCGGTACTGAGGATGCCTGAGCTGATTGCGACGCTCACGCACGTTTTCGTTTTCATCGAGAATGCGATACATCGTTCTGACACTGCAAAGATATTGGTTTTCGTCGAGTAGTTTGGCGTAAACTTGCCGAGGTGACTGGTCAGCAAAACGTTCGCTGTTGAGCTGGTTTAGTACCGCTTGTCGCTCAGCCTTGGCCAGCGCCCGGTGCGGTGTTGGCCGCGGGTTAGCTGTTTGCCAAGATTGACGGCGACGGTAAAAAGTGGCCCGCGAGACGTTGAGGCTGCGACAGGCAGCCGCAACGCCGACGCGTTTGCTGAGACTGACGGCAGCTGCTAATCGTCCTTCTCGGGTGATTTTGTCTGCATCAACTCCGAGACTTTTTTTTGAACATCGATGATCAATTCGGCTTGCCGTAGTTTCTCGGACAAACGATCATTCTCACGTTTCAAACGAACAATCTCCTGAGACAGAGATTCCTTTTGCGTTGGCTTTTTCGATGGTGACAAAGATGACTCCTGAAGTTGACGACGCCACTGCCCAACAGTGGATGAATACAAGCCTTCGCGACGCAGCAGCGCTCCGAGCTCACCACGCTGACCGACATCCTCACTCACCGAGGTCGTCGTCAGCGTGTTTTTTTGGCGAATTGCCCGGCGCACGAGTTTCCAACAACCGGATTGCTAAACTATTGGTAACTCGGCTGGAACTAATGTCGCGGTCAACATGTCAGTATGTTCCCCGCCGATTCGACAGCCGGACAGCCTTGCCGGATCGAATCGCCACTCAATGCGATAACACAACTATTCAGTGACAGAGAATGCTCAGATGAAACAGACACTTTACGCATCCATTTCGGTTTTAGTTCTGCTTTTGACGCAAGCAGGCCTATCGCAATTCGACTTTTCACAACCGGACTCCAGGTGTCCCATCGTTCAGGGAGAAGGGAGTTCCGAACTTCAGGGAGAAGAGAGCTCCGAACTTCAGGAAGACCGGCAGCCCCCGCTACGGCAGACGATCCAGCGGTTGGGTCAGACGACATTACGCAACGGGCAACCGAGTGGCTGGCCGCGCGACGCGAAACCGGTTTGATACTCGTAGAAAAGTCGATGGACTCAGCCTTTACTGGAAGCCGGATTGCCGGATCGGAGAGTGTCATGTTCAACTATGCGGCCGACGGATACAGGATCACGCTCGGCTTCGGAACTGAGATCACACCGGATTCCACAATCGCACAGCTAAGGGAACAAATCGAATACGTTGCGTTGGATGCGTTACCCACTCCGGGTCTACGGGAAGAAGGCTGGGAAATTTCCCCCCGAACACCGATCTCTTCATTCAGTGAAGGCGTCGAACTTCTCGACTACAGAGACGGCCGGATTACGCTCCGGATCAAAACAGGATTTTTCGCGCTGTCGGGCAGTGATTCCCGCGTGATCGTACCAGCCGATGCAGGAATGCCCGAAGACGCCTATTTCCAGATCCGGGAAGAATTCCCGCTCGACCTGACCATCGACGCGCCGATCTCAACCGAATACGCCGGCGGCTAGATTTCTTTGGCCGGCCAATTTCTGGTCGGCCGTTTTGGCGAAAGCAAGATGCCTGTACGTCCCTTCTTCCGGAAGGGACGTGGCGCGACAATGATTCAATCGCAACTAGCGACTCAAATCAATGAACAAACCTCGCGACTCGGTCGCCGATTGTTGGCAAAGCGACTAGTTCAGTTATTCCAGTCGGCCACAGGTTGCGGTGAAGGTTATTAAACTTTAGCTTTGGAATTCCAGAAACAGAACTTCACCGCCTCGCCACAGCATGCAATCCGCCGACATCATCATTATCGGTGCCGGTGCCGCTGGACTTATGGCCGCCGCCAGCGCTGGGGGTCGAGGCCGAAGCGTTCTGCTGCTGGAAAAGAACCGGAAACTCGGCGTAAAAATCCTGATCTCGGGCGGCACCCGTTGCAACATCACTCATAACTGTGATGCGCGCGGGATCATCAACGCGTTCGGACGCCAGGGCCGCTTTCTGCATTCAGCGCTCGCGGCATTGTCGCCTCTAGACGTCGTTGCAATCGTCAACGGGCAAGGCGTTGCAACCAAAATCGAGTCGAATGGAAAAATATTTCCCGCATCGGATCGTGCCATCGATGTTCGCGACGCGATCGTCGATTTTGCAACCTCTGCAGGAGCACAAATTCTCAACGAGCAACCCGTCGAGAAAATTTCCCGGGATGAATCAGGATTCATGATCGAAACGGCAAATGACCGCTTCACAGCTCCGCGCCTGATCATCGCTTCAGGCGGCCGCTCTTATCCAGGATGCGGCACGACCGGGGATGGGTACACCTGGGCAGAACAATTCGGGCACTCGATCGTACGCACGGTTCCGGCCCTAACCCCGATCACCTGCAATGAATCATGGGCCAATAAGCTAAGAGGAATCACGATTGAGGATACGGAAATCGCGGTTTGGAACCGACACGATCAGCACTCAGGTCAACAAGACCAATCAGGGGATGCACGACAAAGCAACCCGAACGAAATACAATCCGGCAAGGTAGCTCGAAAACGAGCGAAACAAAAACCACTCGATCTCAATCGCGGTTCGTTCCTGTTTACTCACTTCGGATTTTCAGGCCCGGCAGTCTTGAATGTCTCGCGCGCGATTACACGGCGTGACTCACCTGCCGGACTGACAGTGGCGCTTGATTTTCTCCCGGGCATAGAGAAAGAAGTTCTGTTCGTGCAGATTCGAAAACAGTGCAGCGCAAACGGACGACAGACGATCGCAAACCAGATCGGTTCGTTGCTGCCAGCGCGGCTGGCAGCCGAACTAGTCAACCGGGCAGCCATTGACGCCCGGACGAAAAACGCGGAACTGTCAAACGAAAAAATGCGTATGCTGGTTGAGCAAATCAAATGCTCCCGGCTTCCAGTCAGCGGAACGCTCGGTTTCAACAAAGCCGAGGTCACGGCGGGAGGCGTCGCACTTGGTGAAGTCGACTCAAGCACCATGTCCAGCAAACTCTGCGACGGGCTTTTCTTTGCCGGAGAAATCCTTGACCTGGACGGGTTGATCGGCGGTTTCAATTTCCAGTCAGCGTTCAGCACCGGTTGGCTCGCCGGCCGGGCCTGTCAATAATTTAGTGTCCTGGTATCTATTGACTGATCTTGAGGCATTCGTTCTTCGAACATGATGGCGAAGTGATTCAAGGCGGCTTTCCAGTGGGGGATCGGCATCCAAGGGGCGGGTGCAGTACCTTGTAGATCTCACGTGAGCGCGGCACCGCGGCTTCACTCTCCCTCCGGGAGGGTCGAGCCCGGGGGAGGGAACCGCAGGGCGCGGGCTTGCGGTCAATCTACATCATCGTACTCGGAGTCGTCTTCGTACTCATACTCTTCGTCGTCCTCTTCGTCGTCCTCTTCGTCGTCCTCTTCGTCGTCCTCTTCGTCAGCTACATCTTCATCCTCTTCGAATTCCGCGTCAGCTTCAGCAACCGCTGTATCGTCGCCTGCGTATTCTGTTTCGTACTCATCATCTTCGTCGTCGCACTCTTCGTCGTCCAACTCGGGTTCTTCGACATGATCATCGACTTGATCGATCAGCTCGGCAACCGGAGCAACACTGGCAGCCATGTGCATTCCCGAATTTGACGAAGCTAAAAGCAGCTTCTTCTTTAGCGATGCCTTTGCCTGATCATCGTCCCCCAGGCCCGCTGAATTACCCCCGGCTTTCATCGCCGCCCATATTGCCGGTCCGACCAGCACTTCGCGGGCATTCGACCCGGAATACGGACCGACAATTCCGTCTTCCGTCATGAAGTCAACTAACCGCGCAGCTCGACCATAACCAATCTTCAACTTCCGCTGCAGGTAGGACAAACTTCCGCGCTGTTCGTTGACGACAATATCAACCGCGTCGTGATAAAGCGCATCACGGTCTTCGGCAATTTTGGCGCCGCCGGATTCTTCCGGATCCTCTGGCTCTTCGACTTTCAGATTGACCAGTTCGTGCACGAAATTCTGTTCGCCGGTACTCACGCTGTCGGTGACTGCGTCAATTTCCGAGTCGGACAAGTACGTGCCCTGTCCTCGCAACAACGAACTCGTGCCCGGAGCGAGGAACAGCATGTCTCCCATCCCAAGCAGTTTGTCTGCACCTCCCGCGTCAAGCACGACTCGACTGTCAGTCTTACTCGCAACCTGAAACGCGATTCGCGCTGGAAGATTCGATTTGATCAGTCCGGTAATCACATCGACGGTTGGTTTCTGTGTCGCGAGAATCAAGTGAATGCCGACCGCTCGCGATTTCTGTGCAAGCCGGATGATATGCTGCTCGACCTCCTTACCGGCGGTCATCATCAGGTCCGCCATCTCGTCGGCCACGATCACGATGAACGGCAGATATCTAGGAATTGCCTTTCGCGCGGCATCGTTCGAAGGCTGCAACCGATCGATCAATTCCTCTTCACCAAGTTGATTGTAGGTCGTCAAATGTCGCACACCGGCGCGGGCCAGCAGTCGGTACCGGTCCTCCATCTTATCGACCGCCCAGGCAAGAATCGCTTCCGCTTTTCTCATGTCGGTCACAACCGGATGCATCAAGTGCGGCAGCTTGTTGTAGCCGCTAAGCTCAACCATCTTCGGATCGATCATCAGCATCCGGACTTCATCCGGTCGACGAGTCATCAGAATCGAACTGATAATCGCATTCAGGCAAACCGATTTACCCGTACCCGTTCGACCTGCAATCAACAGGTGAGGCAACGCCGCAAGATCGGCAATCAAAGGTGCGCCAACTGCGTCCTTGCCGAGGAACAGCGGGATCTTCATCTTGGCAATCTGTTTTTCGCTCTGCTCCATCACCCCGCGCAGGCGAACGATCTGCCGTGTGACGTTGGGAACCTCGACACCAACCGTGTTCTTGCCGGGAATCGAGGGGACGATCCGCACCGACGGCACGCGCATTTTGATCGCAAGGTCCGGTTCGAGCGTAACAATTTTGCTCAACCGCAATCCGGGCTCAAGGTCCAGCTCGAACTGCGAGATCACCGGCCCTGATTCGATCTCGACAACTTTGATCGTGTGTCCGAATTCAAGGCACGCTTTCTCCAGCGTCTCCGCCTGCTTGAGTGCCTCGCGCTCATGTTCCTCGTAGTTGATCGAGCCTCCGCGCACAAGCAGATCAATGGAAGGAAGTTCGAAATGCGCGCCTTTATCAATCAGCGACGCATTGTCGAGCTGTTCCATTACAACTTCGCGCTCGGATTTCGGTTTTGGCGGTTTTGGCACTTTGAAGTGCGGCTTGTCGGGAATGGCCGATGCCGCCGCTACATCCTCAGCTTCCTCAGCCGATTCTCCATCTCCGTTGATCGATTCCTGAAGCCCGGCTCCCGTCATCAACGGAATTGTCATCGGATCATCATCGGACTCTTCTTCGTCCTGCTCCGCTTCCACTGCTTCGTCGTCCTCCTCATCGCTTTCATCTTCTTCGTCCTCTTCATACTCGTATTCGTCCTCATACTCATCATCAACCGGCGGAGTAATATCGTCCGGCGCAAGGGTGATCGAGGCTGTTAGGCTCAGGCCGCTTTCTGTGTCCCCGGTGTCCTCTGATTCTTCAGCCATTTCGACGTCCCGTCGCCGGAAGCGAATCGTTGGCGTTTCCGACTCTTCTTCGCCCTCTTCGTATTCGAACTCGTCTTCATCCATCGCCCGGGTTTCCTGATCCGGCTCACTGAGTCCGTTGAACCAGGTGAGCGCTCCGTGCAGAATTCCGAACGGCAATAGCCGTGTCGCCGCAACTGCCGTCGGAGCGAACACAAGCCGGCCGGCGCGGAACACAAGGTACTCTGTCCACATCATCAGCCCGACCAGCGCGACACACAACGTGATGATCATAGCCCCGAGAAACCCCACGTTCATTTTCAACAGGCCGCTTCCCAGCGCACCAAGGTATCCACCCGCACCGATGACCGGCGAAAGCGTCCAGTCCGGCAGCGTCAGCGAACCGAGCGAGGTTAGTCCGATCAGGCTGACAATCCAGCCGACGGTTCGCAGCCATGGTGAGGCAACCGAGCGGGCTCGAAACAGCGCAATCTCCAGAACGATCAGGCCGAGCACCAGATAATAGGCTCCGACTCCAAGCACATGAATCAACAAATCCGCCGTCCACGCACCAACTCGGCCGCACGCGTTCTGCACCTCTTCGTTGGCGGGCCAGATCAACTGGTCACCGTCATAGATTCGCGTCAGCACCGGCCACGTTTCGGTAACCTGATCGGCCGGATCATAGGTGGCTAACGAAGCAATCAAAAACACAATCATGCCGAGCAATAGAACGGCGACCATGTCGTTGCAGATTTTGCGTTCCGGTTTCTTGTTTTCATTCATGAGCTATTAACATCAAGCAAGGGAAAGCGCGCAGGAAAATGATTCGGGCGCATCCATGCTCCGAGAACGTCAGCCAGTACCAGTTGCGGTGAGTTGGTGTTTTCAATGATCGAACACGCAGCTGATCGTTGGTCCAACTGATCAAGCGCGCACAGGCCTCCGCAAAAGCGCGGACATGCCATAGATCATGTATCGGCAGAACCGCTAGCAGAATTGCGGAGTAGAACCCGTGTCCGTGCGCTTTGCCGCATTAACTAAATAGAGAGAACCCGAACAACCGGCATGAAGCGAAGAGTTGGCGATTCCTGTGCGACCTCAACCTGAAAATAGAGCCGTCATTGGTGCCCCAGCCGGATTTTGCGGAAGAGAAGTTCCGACGCAGGGAAGTTGGCCGCGCAGGGAAGTTCGCCACATTACTCAACCGGTAGTTTATGTCCGAGCTTATCACGCTTGGTGGCGAGATATTTTTCGTTGTGCTCATTGATCGGCGGCAGGATCGGAATCTGATCCACAACTTTAAGATCGAACCCGCGCAAATTGAAAGCTTCGGATTTTTTCGGATTATTGGTCAACAGACGAATCTGCTTCAACTCGAGGTCTTTGAGAATTTGAATGCCAACGCCATAGTCACGCATGTCCGCCTTGAACCCGAGCGCGTGATTGGCTTCGACCGTATCCATCCCTTCGTCCTGCAGTGCGTAGGCTTTGATTTTTTCAGCCAGCCCGATGCCCCGCCCTTCCTGAGGCAGGTACACCAGCGCGCCCGCTCCTTCCCGGGCAATCATGCTAAGCGCCAGATGCAGCTGGTCACCACAGTCGCAGCGAAGCGAGTTGATCACGTCGCCTGTGAAGCAACTGCTGTGCATCCGGACGAGCGGCGGTTGTGCATGGTTTTTCAAATCTCCCATCACAATCGCGACCGGTTGTTGTTTCTCATGCTTGACATCGTAGGCAATGATCCGAAACTCGCCGTATTTTGTTGGGAGTTTCGCCTCAGCAATCTGCGAGACCAGTTTTTCGCTGACTCGACGATACGCGATCAAGTCCTCGATCGTGATGATTTGCAGGTTGTTTTGTTCCGCTGTGTCCAGCAATTGATCGCGAGTCGCGCGGTTTCCGGTATCGTCCAGAACTTCACATAGGACACCGGCGCGAGCGAGTCCGGCCATCCTGGCCAGATCGACTGCCGCTTCGGTGTGTCCGGCGCGACGCAGGACGCCGCCTTCTTTAGCCAACAGCAAATGAACGTGTCCCGGTCGTTGAAAATCATCAGGGCCGGTTGTTGGATCGGCGATCGCGCGGACGCAGGTCGCACGCTCTTCGGCCGTGATTCCGGTCCGGGCTGAGATGTGATCGAGCGGAGTTAGAAATGCAGTCGCGTTGTTGGACGTATTCTTTTCGACTAACGGCATCAGCTTGAGTCGATGCGCGGTTTCTTTAAGAATCGGCATGCAGAAATCGCCGCGACCGCTCATTAGCAGGTTCATTGTTTCGGCGGTGGCAGTTTCAGCCGCGCAAATATAGTCGCCCTCGTTTTCACGGTTTTCGTCGTCGAGTACGATCACAACTTCACCGCGTCGGATCGCGTCCACGGCATCCGGAATCGAAGAAAACGGCCTGGTCACAATGAATCTCCTGTTTCGCAAAGTGTCAAATCAACTCTACTATACAGTATAGTAGGTAGATTCGGTGTTGGGCATGAGCGAAATCCGATCCGACTTTTAACGACTCAAACTTCCGCAATCAGCCATTCACGAAAACCAGATGAACCTCTCTCAACAAAACCCGACATTCCAGAAAGTGACGGCCACGGTGACGGCCACGGTGACGGCCACGACGATCACAATCGGTGTGATGTTGACAATGATGTCCGGGCTATTGCCAACCGCTACAGCGCAGGAACCGGCTGCGAATCAAGGAGCAGCAACGAATCAGGAGTCAGCCGATTCGCCGTCTGAAAACAGAGTACACACAACTCAGGCGGATGCGCCTCCGTTGCCGGTTCGCATTACAGCAGATGACGAGCCGGAGTTGCTGGACTTCAATAAGAACGGTGGCATCGTCTATACCGGGGGCGAGGGCTACGAACTGACCTGCGACGTTTATGTGCCTGAAGGCGACGGACCGTTTCCTGCGGTTGTCGCGATTCACGGCGGTGCCTGGCGAGCCGGATCCAAACTTCACATGCTGCGTCATGCGTGGCGGCTGGCCGGCAACGGTTACGTGGTCGTGGCGATTAACTACCGTCACGCCCCGGAGCATCCGTGGCCCGCGCAGATCCATGATGCAAAAGCCGCAGTTCGCTGGACGCGAATGAACTCGGGCGAATACAAGATTGATCCCGGGCGTATCGGGAGTTTCGGGTACTCGGCGGGCGCTCATCTCGCAGCGTTGCTGGGAACGTCCTCACCTGAAGACGGGCTCGAAGGACCGGTGGACGATGCGATGTCCGGGTTCAGCTCTGCAATCAGCGCGGTGGTTGCTGGTGGCGCCCCATGCGAATTCAGCTGGATTTCAGATGACTCGAACTCACTGGATTACTGGTTAGGTGGTCCGCGCCGCGAATTACCGGAAGTGTTCGAGCAGGCTTCGGCGACCACCTACGTCGATTCCGGCGATGCTGCGTTCTATTTTTTTCATGGCGACAATGACATGATCGTTCCTGATTCGTCGCCGACCAAATTGTCCGATGCACTTCATGAGTCCGGAGTTGACACGACGTTTGCAACCGTTGAGAACCAGGGCCATATCGCCGCATTCAGCGACCTGGATAACCTGGATGACGCAATTGTTTTCCTTGACCGCGTACTCAAACCGGACGATACCCCTGAAGCCGAAGACGACATAGCGGGCGCAGACGGCATTACGAGCGAAGAAACCTCAGACGAAATACAAGACGCCGGGAACGAGTTGGATACCCGCGCCGAATCAGGAAAGTAAAACACTTTCATCAATCCCGTTCCTGCCAGGCCAAATTCCCACCGACAACGTCATGAAACAACTGCCGCGAGAAGAATACGTTGAACAGGCTTATTTGTTTCAGGCCCTGTCACAACGATCAAGCGACGGCGAGCCGGTTCAGGACCTGTTGAAATTTCTGCGTCAGGAAATACTTGCAACGACAAAGTTGCCGATGGCAATCGACTACTTGTTGGCCGAACTCAGCCATGTGGGCCAGATGTCAACTGCGATGGCGGGACTCTCGCACTACTTCACTCCGTTCCAGACGTTCATCATCCAGTCAGCGGAAAGTGAACGGGGCCGGTTTGACATGCTCACCGCGTTACAGGTTCTGGAACACGAGGCCCGCTTCCGTATCGAAAACGAGTCGCGTGCCGCTTTGTTTTTCTACCAATTCGAAACATTATGTCGCAACCGGCTGGAATACGATCACGGACTGATCGCGATGTCAAAGGATCCGTTTTATGACAGCGTCTGGCGGGAGTGGATCGCTTCGCTACAGCACCGGATCGGTATCGTGGACCTTGCGGATCTGGTTTACATTCACAGCTATTACTACGTCATTCGCAGTGCTAAAGAGCGGCCGGCTGACTCGGAGACGCCTGAGCCGATTCTATTCGATGAGAAAACGGGCCGCATCGCGCTGGCGAACCGGACGAAAGAGCCACTTTTCTTTTTCGCGGCACTCCAGCGGCAGCTTAACTACCCGCCGGTCCCCCGTCCGAAAAAGCGGGATGAAAATGAAGACCTGGTTCCGAAGCTGCTCAGGACGGTGCAGCAACTCGAAATGAGAATCAAATTGCTGGAAGATGAGAACCGAGGCAAAGGAATCGACCTATCGCAGTTTTTTGAAAAACCCGACTCGCCTCGCGCTCCATAGACTACTGTCCTTTCATGAATAAATCTGAATCGAAACACGACGCCGACCTGCGCTGGATGAACCGGGCAATCGAGCTGGCAGCCAAGGCCACAGGACATGCGGCACCGAACCCGCTTGTCGGCTGTGTGATAGTGAAGGATGGCGGGCTGATCGCAGAGGGCTGGCATGTACGGTGCGGATCCGACCACGCCGAGGCAATGGCGCTGAAAGCAGCAGGCTCACGTGCGGCCGGTTCTACCGCGTACGTCAATCTCGAACCGTGCGCGCATCACGGACGGACGCCTCCCTGTGCCAACGCGCTGGTGGATGCAGGTGTTGCCAGAGTAGTCGTTGCTAATCTGGATCCGTTCGAAAAAGTCGCAGGGCAGGGGATCGCGAAACTCGAATCAGCCGGCATCACCGTCGATTCCGGCTTGCTCGCCCTCGAGGCACGACGACTGAACCGGGCTTATTTCCAGCGAGTCGAAACGGGCCGGCCGTGGGTGATCGCCAAGTGGGCGATGTCGCTGGACGGGCGAATCGCAACCTCGACGGGGGATTCCAAGTGGATCTCAAACGAACATTCTCGCGGCATCGTGCATCAAATTCGCGGACAGGTGGACGCCGTGATTGTCGGCATTGGCACTGCGCTGGCGGACAATCCAATGTTAAACGCGCGGGACTTAACAGGCGAGATCCCGCGAGTGGCGACTCGAGTTGTCATCGATTCGACAGCGCGACTTTCGTTCGAATCGAAACTTGTAAAAACGGCTGCCGACATCCCCGTGGTTGTTGCAACTGCGCCGGATGCAAGCGAAGTGAGCATCGCATTGCTGCGGTCGGCGGGTATCGACGTTCATTGCTGTGAATCCAGGGACAGAAATGACCGTTTGGCCGAGTTGTTACAGGAACTCGGAAGCCGTGGCATGACTCGCGTGCTGGTTGAGGGAGGCGGTCAACTGCTCGGGTCACTGAATGATCGCCAGTTAATTGATGAGGTAAATGTCTTTGTTGCACCAAAAATTATCGGTGGAACCGATGCGATGTCTCCTGTGGGAGGAACCGGTCTGCAATTGATGTCTGCTGTATCAAACATCGATATCGAAGAAGTGCGGGACGTCGGCGGCGATATTTACCTGCGTGGCGTTGTCAGACGCTAACGGAATCGATGCGTTAGCGAGGAAAAGAAACCCGATGCGTTAGCGAGGAAAAAGAAACCCGATGCGTTAGCGAGGAAAAGAAACCCGATGCGTTAGCGAGGAAAAGAAACCCGATGCGTTAGCGAGGAAAAGAAACCCGATGCGTTAGCGAGGAAAAGAAACCCGATGCGTTAGCGAGGAAAAAGAAACCCGATGCGTTAGCGAGGAAAAGAAACCCGATGCGTTAGCGAGGAAAAGAAACCCGATGCGTTAGCGAGGAAAAAGAAACCCGATGCGTTAGCGAGGACGTGGTCAAAGACCACTCGGCACCTTGCTCACGCGGCGGGTTTCCTGATCGTGGTCGAAGCCCACTACTGGCGAACGGTTACCGTGTCCCGACCGAACGCTGTACCAGCCGTGTTAGCACTTGTACCCTGCACTTCAAACGTTGGTACTCCAGGTTCTGTCGCACGCATTGTCATCGTGAACCGCAATCGTTCGCCCGGTCGCATCTCTCTCCGCTCTTCCAGGCGAAATTCATTGAATCCATTCCGGCTTACGATCGGCAACCCGCCTTCGGTTGGATCAAAATCGTGGTATTCAAGCCCTGGCGGAATCAGCATCGACAAAAGGACTCGTTGATCCGGAATCTGGCGGTCGTTGGTGACAAAAAACTCGAACGTCACGAGTTCGCCTACCTGGATTTCCTGACTCAATGATCGAACGTCGATGACCAAATCACCAACCTGACTTGGCCGTACGACATCGCCGGGTTGGGCCCCATTCCCGGGCAACGAACCGGTATCCGGACCACCGCCGTTGCTTCCTCCGCCTAAGGGCCGGTTGTCGCGCGGGATCCCGACAGGACCTCTTGCTTGACCAACATTGATTCCAAAACGTCCAGTGTCCGAAGCGGAACCTGTCGATGACGTCACCGTCATCTCGGAAAACGCATTCGGATCCTGAGCAATTGCAGAATACTCGACAACCACAGCAGCCTCCTGCCCCGGATCAAGGCGTCCGATATTGAAGGCCATATCGCGACCGAGCATACCTCGTGGATAGGCATCAGTCACTTGCGAGATTTGCAATGAGTCTGATTGCCGAACTGTGACGACAACATTCTCAAGAGGCGAGTTGCCCGAATTGAAAACAGTCCCTCGAACCTGGGCCGGTTGTCCGGCCGTGGTTTGAGCATTTCCCTCAACCTTGATGCCCAGTCGAGCGTCAACTGGTATTACCGCATCAAGGCAACGTTCACCGTCGGCAGTATGTCCACCATCGGCGGTGACGGTAAACCGGAAGCACCGTTGACCGGGTTGTAACGCCTCAAAAGTAAGCGGCACCTTTCTTGGTTCGCCGAACCGCAGTTGCTGGATCGGGAAACGAATCGGGTTCCCCAGCCCTGTGGCGAGCAGACCATTATCGTAGTTGACGACCAGCTCAAGATTGTTGAGAGGTTCGTTACATTGGTTAACAATCAGGATTTCGAAGTCCGCTTCCTGCCCGACGTTCACTGTCGTCGGACCTTCAATCTCAAGCCCGATACAGGGAGCCGAAACTTCAGTTTGAGCACAGGCTTCGGTTTGTAGTCCGTCAGTCAAACTTTCGACCTCGTAACACATGCTCACGTTACCCGGGCTCATTGACTTCAGCTGAATATTTATAACGGCGGGGCCGGCACCGGGCGGAATATCACCCAGCTGCCACTCATACCGGTTTCCGTATTGAGTCGGTTTCGGCGTACTTGATATGAACTCGACGTTTCCGCCGAAGTCCTGAGTACGTACGACGACGCCGCGCGAAACCTGATCGCCCGGATTCGAAACTTCGATCCGATAGTTGAACGCCTCGTTGGTCCCCGCGTTACGAGGACCGATCGCACGCAACGTCAACGCCGGTGCACTCCAGGTGACTGATGTGACACCGCTTTCAACCTGTAGTTCCGGTTGACCGAACATAGCGGGGCGAATGACGTCAACGCGAACCTGTGTCGTTCCAGGTTCGAACCTGCCGGCAATCTGCCTCAGTTGAGCAGTTGCTTCGCCGGTTTCGTTTGTGGTTGCAAATGCGGTCTGCGAACCAGTTGGCGCGAATTCAGCCGGAGCTCCGCCCAAAATCGTATAGCGAACCTGCCAGTCCTTCACGCCTGTCCCATCCGACGAACGATTCACGCGCGTAGTCATCGGATGGACGGTTCCAGCGGTTGCCAATGTCGGCACCGGGACTGCCCAGACTCCATCGACCCAGTGAATCACAGTCGATTCGCGGCGTTTGTCCCAGGCCGCAGCTTTCGGTGCAACGCTGGTCACGTAGCTAGTGCCTGGCGACTCGGACGAAACGCTGACAAAGGTCTGGCCTTTGAGCAACTGAATATCATCGGCCGGCGTCGGTGTGCCGCGCGTCAGGAGAATGTCTTTGAGTCCGGTTCGACCCCAGGCGTATGATCCATCGATCTTTTTTGAACTGGGAGGGAGTAGTTTGTTGAACGTCGGATGCGGACCGTTGGTTCCGCCGATTTCAATGAACTGGCCGACACTGTCGTTGGACAGCATCCACTCCAACGGCTGATTCAGCGCGTAATAGCCGTCACCGCCGCAGATACCAGCCAGAACAACGACTTCGCTGCCAACCGGCGCGACAATCCGTGAGGGAGTCAGGAGAATTTGTCCACGCTCGGCATCGGTTTCCGCCGGGCCCGGATGCGGAATGACATGCTTCTTCGCACTCAGCCGGTTTCCGCTGCTGCATCCGATTGCATTGCAGCCCCTCGCACAACCCTGGTTTGCGTCGCAGGGAGGCGGGTCTGCTGGATGAGTGAACGCGGGTGGTACAGGATAGTTGTTTTGGGGAATTGCCGGTGCAGGTGTCACCGGGGGACCAAGCACTCCGGACGGCAACCCGTTTCCACGCAATGGCCGCTGACCAAACGGATTCTGTCTGAGCGGATTGTTCCGGTTGGCAACGCTTCCCGGAGTCAACAGCTCCGTCGAATATCCCGGAGGAAGAAAGATGCTGTTTCCAGTCGGGTCAATTTGCGGCAATCGAAGCTGAACACAACCGGACGAAACCGCCATGAATAGAAATGTAAGTACCAGGACCACGATCGGCGCTAAGGACCCGCTTCGCATCGACCGACGTCGAATAGCGAGTCGCGAATGCGATCGTTTGGTACGCTGATGTATGCAAGGTCGGCTCCCGTGCAAATCCAGTGATTGCTCGTTGAAAACACTTGAGACCTTTGAATTCAAACCCGGCGAAACGGCCCCGGCTCGATTCTGCGTATTGCGATTTCTATCCGTGAAAGTATCCATCGTTCTTTCGATCCATCAAAACTGCGTCGGGCACGCTCCAGCGTCCCCACTCCGATTAGTCCCGGAGCGCATCGTTCGAAAAAGTAGCACACGGATCATATCGGGCTGGATTAATGCCGCCGGAAATACCTGCGAATCAAAAGACGAAAGGAGGATTTTCTCTTAACAATGATTTTGATCGCTCAAGAAAGAAATTAAAGTCGGTTCGCCGACTCAGTTTCCGGTGTCTGACGCGATTGACGGTCTGATTGGTTGATTACGACCAACGGGCAGATACAATCGCAGTCTGACGAAAGCTTATTCCACCGTTGTTTCCGCACGCTGTTGGCCTGATTAGCGCACGACCAGAGAATCCACGACATGATCAAATTCAGGTGTGAGTGCGGGAAACGCTATGAAGTTTCCGATGGGCTTGCCGGAAAAACAGCGAAATGCAAGGCATGCCGGTCCGCACTGACGGTTCCACAGGTCGCGGATTCGGAGTCCGACGAACAATTTTCTATCTCGACGCGCGTTCGATCTAATAATCCTGAACCTACACAGGATTCGTGGCCAGCTGTTCCAGCTCGATCTTCCGGCGTGACGACATCGGTCGCATTCGGAAGGCTGTTGAATCAAAATGTATTCGAGTCGTTCGCAAAGCAGGTCGCACTGACCCGACAGCATGAGGAGCAGAACTGGGGCTACAACGCGGAAACCGGTGCGCTCACGTTTGAAGCGGATGAAGTCTCATATCCCGCGGACGTTCTTGGCATGGAGGATTTGGAAAACGGAATCTGGATCTGGGCGTGGGATGACCCGAAGAACGACTGGCCCGATTCGCAACTTGAATCTGCATTGATGCTGCAGAATTTCGGGATTGAGAACAATGTGCCGGAACTCATGGATGGCCGGCATTCACTTGAAAACATCAGCGGCACCGACGTGGCGATGATCGCCTGCGGAATGTGTGACGGCAAAGCCTACTGGCCAATAGGCGAACCGGAGAAGTTCCAGCTGATGCTCATGCTGAAAGAACCGTCCGCCGTGATTCAGCAAACGACCGACCCGTTGATGATTCTCAGCACTATTGGTCAGGCTATTTCAACACTTGAAGTTTCCGACATGCGCGAAGCCACTGCCATGTACCTAAAGCGAAACGGATACGAATTGATCAGCAAGAACCCGCTGGTCGCAGGCCGCAACGGGCAACAGGAATTGCAGTTCGAATTCGACGACATGAACCGACTGAGTTCCATGAAAACGACCGGCTAATCGTCAACGATCCGGCAATGATAGAAACAACCGGTTTTTCAGATGCGGCGCGACGGCCGATTGCGTGAATGAACCGGATCATTCATCGTCCAGACTGATGCGGTCAAGATTGGTACCGGTTCGGAGCCTCGGTAACTGTCCGGTTTCGCGTGTGTTCCCGTTTGCGGCTGCGTCGTCGTTGTTCGACGTTTCGTTTGTTGCGTCGTCCTGACCTTCACCACGAAGATCCGCCGGAACCACAGCCGGCAATACGGCGCCAACCCCGGGACCGAAATCCAATGGATCCTGTCCGAATACCCACCACACGAGCAATTGCGCAACGGGGAGAGCAAGCATTGCGCCAAGGATAATTTTAACCATCTCAAAACCGCCACCGTCCGATTTCTTGCGAGGTCGATTCTTCGGCCGGGTCGGCGGTTCCCGACGGACTCTTCCACCATCGTCTTTCGACCGGCTTCTGTTCGCTCCTTCCATTGCATCGGCTTCTCGAATCAACGGAGCGGAATCGTCTCGTCCAACCGCGTCTCCCGGCCAATCCGAGATCAAAGCTGAACGATTGCCCCCGCCATGTTCGCCCTTCGATTCAACGTCACCTGCACTCTTGCTGCCAGTTTCTATTTCTTGCCCCGAAACAACATGACTCCGCCCTAAAGGTTCCTTTTCTTCCTGCTCGCTCGCTTCCTTTGAGCGTCGGCGCTTTTTCCTTCTTTTTTTGGCACCTTTTTTCAAGATAGGCGATACCTCGAATTTCGTTCCCGGTTCACGATTGGGATCCTGATTCGAACTGTCGAGATTGATTCGCCTGGGTGCAGTCGCTGACGTTTGGCTCGCGGGCTCTTCGACGATTTCAAGAGTTGGCACAGAATCATCGAGTACACTCGCCAGCTTGAAACTCTCGCCGCAATGGGGACATCGAACCGTGCTTTGAGGGGATGCCGACACAGGAATTCTCACGAGGCCGTCGCAATAAATGCAATTGCCAACAATAATCTTGTCCTGATTATTTTCAGATGTACCCATAGATGCAGGTTTTTTTGGCAAGATGTGACGCAGTCGCATTATGACGTTCGAACCAGGATGACGATTGAACAATCGCAAGTTCGCACGTCGAGGGATAACGTGAACTGCCGGAGGTTGGGACGACACTAGATTATAACATTGTCCAGTTTTGAAAAAGTCGAATGTAGGCCAATCGCGACTCAAATCCATTACATCATTTCGACTTACATTTCATTAATTTCCGACAACTTGCTGGTCAAATGGTTGACGAGGGCAACATGGGACAACTTTCGGCCGGTCACCCGCTGTGCAAGTTCACGCGATGGGAAGCATGCCCCGGGTTGATGGACGTTACTGTTGAGCCAGCTTTTGAGCGGTTCGAACTCGCCTCTGGAAAACATCGGTTCTAAATCGCCCAGCTCGTCAGCCGCGCTCCCGGAAGATCGTCCGTGTCCAGATCGCCGTTGATCATCGCCTGTTCCAGTTCGAAACGAATGATGATGTGCAGATCGTATGTAGCCTGGTCCGCTTCGACGCGAATCAAGGAACGGCGAACGTCGTTTACCGCAGCGTAAAACTGCTCCCTTGAAACACCGCTCAGTGCACCGGAGAACAACTCTTGAGCGCGCGGGAAGAAGTACTCCCAAAACTCACGGCTGCGACCGACGAGATTCTCCCACAGCCTTGATTGGGACTCGTGAATTCCGAGCGAGCAATAACTGCCTGGCGGCAGTCCGTAAAAGTCGCCGCGCAGCCCCTGTTCGTAAATTCCGTGCCCTGCCTCATGCAGCGTTCCGAAGAACGAGCTGTTGAAATACGATTCGTCAAAACGAGTCGTGATGCGCATTTTTCGTATCACCGGCGACAAGTTGCGAATCCGATGAGTTTCCCTGAACGTCGTGGCTAGACAATTGCATCGGCGATCACCACGCCATCGTTCCTGTCGCCATCGTTCCTGTCGCCATCGTTCCCGCAGACGTTTTTCCTGCGGACGTTTTTCTTCGCGCTCCCGTTTTCGACGAAGTCGCTGCCTGCATCCTCGATGCAGCATTGCTCGCTGGCCGCTATCCGTTCGCATTTCGGCAACTCGGTCCACTCAAGATCAGCGGCCAACGTTTGCAATTCGTCGAACACGATTGAGTACAGCGGCTCAGGCGCAACAATGGCTACCGGATTCGTTTTTGCCCGTTTGCAAATCTTGCGCAAGGCTTTGCCGATACGGTCGCGAACATCCAGCCCTGACTCACCTTCCGGAGGCGAAAAGGTATCAGGTTGGTCTTTCCACATCCTGAAAAGTCTTGGTTGAGTCAGTCGAATTTCGCGGATCAGTTTTCCATGCCACAATCCGTGATCAACGTTTGCCAGCGAGTCTTCGACACGAATCTTAACACGCGCGATTTCCGATAGTGCGACTACCGTTTGATCTGCCGCCACACCGGGTGACCGGAAAAGCGCCTTGATACCTGCTTCGGCGAGCAGCACTGCATTCTGCCGTGAATGCTCGATACCGCTATCGCTAACCGGAACATCCAGTCGGCCAACGATTCTTCCCTGTTCATCAAGCGCAGTTAGCGCTGCACAGGCGAGAATCAGCTGCGGTTTTCTGGTCGCATTTCCAGTTTGCATTTTATGCAACGGCACATCGTGGTTTGTCACATCTTCACTCATATCAAACACTTGTTCACTCATATCAAACACTTGTTCACTCATATCAAACACTTGACCTGAAATCCGCTAGTTCGTCGTAAAAACTGCGATTCGCTGATCACGCCCGGACATCTTTTTTTCGATCGCTGCTTCTAATAGGAAGCTATTTCTTTCCTCAGGTACTCACTTTCCCCGGGTACTTACGCCAGCGGCTTCTGCCAATAGCTCCTCGTGAGCCACAAGGTAGTTGTCCTGTCTAAAGATTGCGCTTCCGGCCACAAGCATCTCGGCACCGGACCGCGTCGCAGTATTGATCGTTGATTTGTTGATTCCACCGTCGATTTCGAGAAGCACAGATTCACCACCGGGCATCTGGCGGATCTCCTCCAGTTTCGTCAGCGCGACCGCATTAAAGCTCTGCCCCCCGAAACCAGGCTGCACGCTCATGGCCAACACCATATCCGCGTGTTCAAGCAGTCCTTCAACCGCCGATGAGGGAGTCTTCGGGTTGATCGCAATACCAGCTGCAACGCCCAGTTTTCGAATCGACTTTAGCACTGCCGCTGCGTCATCGACTGCTTCAGCATGAACGGTGATGATGTCCGCCCCCGCATCGACGAACTGAGTCAAATAGTTCTGCGGATTCACCATCATCAGATGCACATCCAATGGCAGGTCGGTTATCCGGTTCACTGCATCTACGATCGTCATCCCATAACTGAAGTTTGGAACAAAAACGCCGTCCATCACATCCAGGTGCAGCGCGTGAACCCCGGCCGCCTCGACACGCGATATCTCCGTCCTGAGATCACCGAAATCGCACAACAACATCGATGGAAGCACAACCGGAGCATGCTCGCGAAGCCGTTCAACCACATCCGATCGTGACATAAAATTCTCGCGACGTTGAATTAGAAAGTACGGAAGACGTTGAATCAAAAAGTTTGAAACTGAACAACTTTCACCAGCTTGAGTCGTTCCTTTGCCCGTGGAAGAATCCGAGTCAGGCGTCCCTCATCAAAAGCCCAGATTCTATCTGCACGAACGAGGACGGCTATAGTTGGAGAAAAAAAAGTTTGGGGAAATACGCAAAACGCCGCGCTTCTTGGTATCAAGCTGTTTGCCTTACCCCGTTTACGGAATCTGAAGACCCGCTACGTTTAGGGTCTGGAGATGAAGGTGCATGCGGTTTGGGGATCAAATCCTCCCGTTATTTTGTGATGTCCGGCGGATACAATTGATCACGATAACAATGTTGATGACTGACGTTTCCAGCGAGCCAACGCCCACGTTTAGATCCCTGACCAACATGCAAGAAAGTACCAATGCCAGACGTTTCCGTCATCCTTGCAGCCGCCGGCAGTAGCACGCGATTCAACGATCCGAATTACAAAAAGCCGTTTGCGTTGCTCAACCGAAAAGCGCTCTGGTTGTATTCGGCCGAGTTGTTTCTCAAACGTAGAGACGTTGGGCAGGTGATTGTGGTCATCGCCGAATCCGATCGCGAAGATTTTCTTTCGCGTTTCGGACCGAACCTGGCAGTGCTCGGTATCGAAGTCGTGATCGGTGGTGCGCAGCGTGCCGACTCGATTGAAAACGGATTGAAAAAAGTGAACGCCACCAGTGAACTAGTCGCGGTTCACGACGCAGCAAGGCCATGTCTCGACGCCGATCTTGTCGAACGAGTCTTCAATGCGGCTCGGCAATCGGGCGCGGCGATTCCTGCTGTTCCGGTCAACAGTACGCTCAAGCGATCGACTGACGGAAAGCGAATCGAATCAACCATCGATCGCAGCGACACCTTCATGGCGCAAACGCCACAGGTATTCCGCAAAGCACTGATTTGTGAACTCTATGCGGGTCGAGATGATCATCAACCCGCTGACGAAGCGATGCTGGCCGAACAAGCCGGCGTCGAAGTTACTCTAGTCGAAGGCTCGCCATTCAACATCAAAGTCACGAAACGGATCGACCTTGATTTTGCCAAAGCCTGCCTGAGCGCAATGCCAAAACCTTCTCTCGAAAAACAGGCTCATCCGTTCAAAGACAATCCGCTATTCGGATAACGCGGGATACGCTTCCAGCTTGTCAGTCAGAAAGACGCAGACCGGACCCGCTTCCGATCTTCGGAAGCGAATCCCACAGTCCGTGCTGGCTCCAATCCAACACAGTGTCAATCCAACACAGTGTCAATCCAACACAGTGTCAATCCAACACAGTGTCAGTCCCACCACCAGGCCATCGAATCGCCATCGACGACCGTTTCAGACCGCATTTGCGACGCGGTGTCATCAAGTCCCCGGTCGGTACTGATCTTGTCATCAGCCGTGACCATGGATGCCGTGAACTCAACGCCGCCACTGACTCCGACAATCGTGTGTTTCACCGTCGAATGCTCTTTCCGTTCGCGAATTTCACGATGGTTCATGACCGAATTGACTTCATCCGGCGTTTGCTTCATTGCCGGTTGATAGACGGGCCCCGGCGATTCGTCGCTGCCGAAATAAGTCAGATTCCAGTCGGCCTTGCCTGCCAGTTCCTGACTTTGAATCAGTGAACTCACAATCGCAAGGTCAAACACATTTTTCAACTGGCGGTAAACCGGGTAACGTGCCGAGATCGCATCAAAGTGTTCCGTAAAGTCTTCAGCAAATTCTTTAGTCGGACCGGAAGTCTGGCCGGTGTGAACACGTTGACCCCGTTGATCGAGCATTTCGTTTTCGCTGAGAACTTTGACGCCGGATCCGGTAAAAGCAAAAATTTCCCGGCTTGCATCAGCGGAAACGTCATCGTAATTCAGCGTAAACCACCATCGAACGACATCCATTGGCGGTGCGGTCCCGTCAGCGCCGATTTTCACGCGGCTTAGATAGCTCGGAATTTCCGCGATGGACGGCTCAAGGCCCATGCCGATCAGCTTCATCCGGTAGTCCGCTTCCACGAGCACGTAACCGGCATGGGTTTGCGGGTCGATACCGAACACTTCAACGTCCTGCCGCCCGAGCGCCTCCTGCAATCCCTGCCGCCACCGTTTTCCGTTTAGATTTGACGTCTCAACAAAGTTCCTGGTTTGAGTCAAATTGTCTGTGCGCGGATTGATCGAGCAACCAAATGTTCCGTTGTCTTCAAACGCATTCCGTAAACAAACGACCAGATCATCCAGCTGCAACACCGGCTTGCCGGTTCTTTGATTGATCCTCCGGCCTTCGACATCGGTTGTCCACGGGCCTGCCGGACCGGCAATCACAATGTCACCGGATTCAGGCATCAGCATCACGTATTGAATCTCATACATGCCTGCGAGATTGAGCATCTCGTCATCAATCGCCCGGCCGCGAAACGCAGACAACTGGGCCGCTTTCTCCAACCGGTTGAGCGAAATTTTTCGAACGTCCGACTCGACAGTCCAGCGCCATTGTCCCTCGTCGAATGCGGACTCCTCACGCAAGGTCTCGAGCATCCGCGTCTGCCCTGACTCAATCCGCTGCATTAGTCCGCCTGCGTCAACATAGACGCCCGATGGATACGCTGTAATCGTTCCCTCACCGTTCGCATCGCTCCACGAATCCGGCACGATCGTCTGCTGGATTAGTTCCATAAGCGGTTGAAAGTCACCAATCGTAACACCGCCACCGTTCTGCGTCGTTGCTGTTGTGGGACCGGCCAGCCCGCCAAAAGCAGGCCCGGAACCAGGGGCACCGCTCAGGTTGCCAAAACTTCCTCCGCCTCCCGACATATCCACATCGTTGTGAGCGGGAACACCGTAGGAGGAAAGAACTGACAGTGTTCGAGTGCGTTCAGCGTCCGCACCGATTGCAGCAACAGATTCGAGCGCTGCATCGATTGCACCTGATGCGTATTGCTGACCGGAAATTTGAGCGAGCCAGAAATCAGCACGATCCTGCGGCAAGTGGTTCGCGGATTTGATCGCAATGGAAAATTCGCCCGCCGCACAATGTTCAGCAATCCGTGCTTCTGCATCTCCAACCGCTGCGTTTTCAATCGTTGGGACAACCGTGCCGCCTGCCTGCTGTTCAGCCGGTGCTACGATCGGAGCGTCGTTCATTACCCCGCTTTGTGCATCGCGGAGTGCATCGCGGAGTGCATCGCGGAATTGTGCTGAAAGCAGCACGGAACAAGCGAATGTTGCGATCGCAATTCCGGGCATCGATGACTTGAGCATCCAGCAAGAACGTCCCCGGAAGCGCACCGCCACCCTATTGCATCGAATCAAAAGATCCACATTCCTCTCCTCTTCATCAGGGCCCCATCAAGAATAGCATCCCACAAGATGCTGCAAGGTGTCAAGGAAACTAACCTCATATATGCCTTCGCTGTGAATAACGGGACATACAGAGCACATGAAAAATCCCCTGTTCAGAATACTGAACAGGGGATTTCTTGATGGCCTCCGTCGTTAACCCGAACACTAACCCAATCGTTGAACGGGAATAACGGCTCGACAACTACTAGTTGCCGTCTTCATTTATCGCTTCTTGAGCTTCGTCTGAGATCGTTTCGCCTAGCACACTATCGCTTCCCGTATCGCCGTTTTCAGCACCATTGTTGTATGGGTCATTCATGATCGAACCGCCTTGCGTGGAACCATTATCCATGGAACCGTCGTTCATCATCGCGCCGTTACCGTAAGAAACATCTCCGCCCCATCCGCTGCCGGCCGATCCGTACATTTCTCCGCCCATTGATTGGCCGTAAATGTTTGCCGATTCAACGTTCACGGGCATTCCCATGCCACCGCCATTGCAACCACATGCGCCTGTAATCGATCCGGATACATTGCTTTGGAAATCCATCATTCCGTAGTCGGCTCCAACGAATTCATTGAAGTAGGCATTCTGCTGTCCAAATACCGGGCCGGAATTGCAGGAGGCGTTTCCGCCGCAACCGCCGCGATTACGTCCGCCGAACAGGCTGCCGCCTCCGCAGCTGCCGCCTCCGCCGGGCCAGCCAAAGGAGCTGCCACAACCTGCACTGCCGCTCATGCATCCGCCGCCGCTTCGAAGTCCGCAACCGCCTCCGCCGAATCCACCCTGTCGACCACCGGACAATCGGCATCCGCCGTGTGAATCGTGGTAACAGTTTTCATTACAGTAGCCTGCCCATAAACCGGCAGCCTGACCATTGGTCATTCCGCGGCCGCAATTGGCTGAGTTCATTCCGCCATAGGCATCGACACCGCCACACATGTTTCCGGCGTTCACATCTCCGCTGTAACCGGAATATCCTCCATCGCAGCCGCCGCATTCCTGGGCCTGTACTGCGCTGGAACACATTACAACAGCGGCCGCAAGCGCGAGCAAACCTGTTAATCGAAATCTCATCCCTAAACTCCTCGTTCGAAAAATCGTTGCTCATTGCTCCAAAACCGCCATCCGTGGCTGGCACGTTAACCGACATCGCAGCCTCATTACAAAACACGGCTCAACCATCGTGCGTCGTTCGTAATATCCTGCTGCGATCCGGTCTCTTGCGTCCCTGGATTGGACAATGATTGGTTTGTCCGAAGTTACATTCCGGACGGTAAGCATGCGCCATTCTGTTTCGACTTCATTGTCTATGCGCATGTGCAGTTGTCATCGACTGACCACCCGCTTGCTGACAGCCAAACAGGTTGCTCCAGCAAAAACAGGCGTTGCTGCGTCTCGACATAGCGATGATTCTGTGTCCGCAAACGGCGCAAACACGGACCGTTGTCAGAATCGCTCCGCTGGTACGCCGGATTACAGCAAGGCAAGGGAAACGCCCGGGAGAAAACGGACAGCCCGCATCGCTTAACGGCTCTGACTTAAGCTGTGACGGTCCGAAAATCTATGTAGTCATTTTTCACGGCCAAAGCATGCGCGTCTCAATCCGGTCGTTGCCTGCAATCCAGTCAAACGCGCGGAACTTCTGTCACAACCATGATCCTCTGCAGCAGGCAGTCACTTCGCACACTGGTATTCCGCCAGACTCGACAGCTGTGTCGATTAATAATCGCCAACAACTTCGCCACCGGCCACTGTTGAAAGCGCGAGCAGAACTTCGTTGTCAATAGTTGTTCGCCTGACGCTCTGAACAGAACCGTCACACAAGCCGAAAATCCATACGTCCGGGTGAGCGGAACTGAATTGGCGGAGCGAGTAGCGGAGAACGTCAGGTTCGTCGTCCGAAAATCGGAACGGCTTGATGTACTGATCGTACCAGCCGCGTCCTGCATGAAGCGCATCATTGATATACAAGCCTTCAACAACGCCGTTGTAGGACAAAGCTTCGATTCGCCGCCCGTCCTCGACTTCACCCTGGCTTTCACCAGCGAAGATCGTGTTCGAGGTTCCATCAAGGAAGCTGCCCATCGTGTGGGCAGCAGCATAGGGAGAATGTTCGCCCCATGCACCGTCAATCGCTCCTTCTCCGTCGCTTAAGTCCGAGTAACCTTTGCAGATTAAATAGTCAACTCGCGCTGCAACCGGAATCGGTGCTGGAGTTAAAAGAGGGGGACGAATTTCGTCCGGTTCCTGCATCGACGGGCATACAAATGCCTCTACCATCGGCAATGCCATCGGAGTGGTTGGATCGATTTCGTCATACCAGTATGAACCCTGTAGTTCTGCCTGTTCACTGATGTAATCGTACAGGTCATTTTGTTCGATAAAAGGAAGGATCGTGATGTGCGTTGACTCATAAGCATAGTCATCTTCCGTAACCTGGGCCTTTGGAAACGTTCCGAATGTAGATTCGTAGTTGTGCGCAGCCAACGAAACTTGCTTGAGATTGTTTGAACAAGCGGTGCGACGAGCTGCTTCACGAACCTGTTGCACTGCCGGCAACAACATACCAATTAGAATGCCGATGATGGCAATCACCACGAGAAGTTCGACGAGCGTAAAACCGTTTCGTCTTTTCATATCAATGACCTCAGTAAAAAAAATGACTAAAAAAAAGAGTTGGATTACCGTTGGATTACCGGAGACACACACGCGATGGCCGCAAATTTCTGATGAAAAATTTATCAGTGTGCGAACTTGAATCACCTTCGATGGTTCGTCATCACCCGACACCCAAATCCAAGTCATACAGGAACTCTACGCAAATTTTTCAATGATTGCCAGTAGAAAGCAAAAATTGTTGGGCAAGACTGACTATCAGAGCCCGCCAGGCCTTGAAAAACCCGCAACCCCGCCCACACGGAAGGCTCAAAGCGGAAAACTGTACGCAAACAAACACTTCGCCTGCACAACCGGACTGGCAATAATCTCGCTCCAAAAATTTCTATGCAGGCATGAAACATAATGGACACCTGTAATCAATGCCACCTGAAGCCGACAGGCCAAGCAAGGATGACGTACGAACGCGCGGCCTGAATATCCCTTTAGCCGCCCCGGATCGATGTTGCTGTTTGAAGGTTGAGCCTACCAAGGCGCGCATAAAAAATGCCCCTGAAAATCAGCGGCACGATTCCGGTTACGGAGTTGGATGTTGGTCATTTGTATCGAGCAAGATCTCGATGGCTACCGTCGCCCGCCCTCACCGGTCAAAATCGAAGTGTATCGCCGGGAGCGTCGGGAACGGCCTGTTGAGCATCTTTATCAGGAGGAGTGACCACATTTGAGTCTTCCTCGGATTTACACCCGGTTGTGCAGACCGCAAACGCGGCAGCTAAACATGCAAGGGAAACGATTGAAAACATCTTTCGCATAACTACCTGCTCCTAAAAGTCACTGACCACATCGCCATTGTTGCATGTGCAAAGTTGGTCAAGCGTTTGGTTAATGTTGCGACGCACTCCATGTGCGGAACCGTCAACGTATGCAAAGATTACAACGCCCGGGTGAGCCGAACTGAACTGCTGTAGAGAATGTCGCCGTGTCATATCAGTTGTTTCCAACCAAGGTCTCAGATACGGCACTGGATCTGCGCACGATACCAACAGCCCAGGGTTGCGGTGCAGCCGGAGATTCATGCGCCAAATGATCTATTTCGCCTGGCAGCGACATCTCGGTGGCCATGTTGAAATACAAATCATGCTTCTTGTCGATTGCGTCAACGTGCCGCACGTTGCGGATTTCATGGTGAAACTTCTGCGAGATTTCAACTGCGTCCCCAACGCGATTCGAATCATTGTTTTGGCCGCGCAGCTGGTTATCGGCCGCCAACGTGACGCACAAGAAAGTGAAACACAAAGCCGCGAACGAATGACTGCGGAACAGTCGAGTCATAGAATTCATTTTGAGCCACCGACAAGCTGGGAGCAGTTTCCTCCGTTTCACACCGGCAGTGCATGATCCCCGCCGAACAAACCGGCAGGCAAGAAACGGGAGCCTACTACACATCCGTGCGAGGGGCACACAACGACCGGTTTTACCTGGACCGGAAATTGACCGCGAAAACATAGCATGCCGTTAGTCGCCGTCAAATTTTCCGTAGCCCTTTATTGTTTCCGGGTTTCAACAATCGAAAAAGTCACCCTGTCAGTAGTCGCAACCGGAACATCTGTGCAACTAACTGGACCAAACCAGTAGGGTCGCAATCCAGAGAGTCTGCCGGGCTTGGAATTCGCAAAAAAAAAGATGCCTGCGATATCTATCGCAGGCACCCCGTATTTATCAGCCAGTTGGACCAGCTTTTACTTGGCTCTGGGCCTTTTGCCTTCACGACGTCGGCCCCAATCCTCACCCTTGTCAAGTTTGACGTCCGTATTCACTTCAGGTTCAACAACGATGATTTCGTCCGAAGACCCACAACCGCTGCCCACAAACAGCACAAAGCACGCCGATAAAAAAAATCTCGTGAACATTTTTCAATCCAGTATCTTTGGTATGAGAAATGGCCGAACTCGAAGCAAGTTCGGCCATGATTAGCTAACTACAGCTGTGTCGATTAATAATCGCCAACAACTTCGCCACCGGCCACTGTTGAAAGCGCGAGCAGAACTTCGTTGTCAACAGTTGTTCGCCTGAGGCTCTGAACAGAACCGTCACACAAGCCGAAAATCCATACGTCCGGGTGAGCGGAACTGAATTGGCGGAACGAGTAGCGGAGAACGTCAGGTTCGTCGTCCGAAAATCGGTACGGCTTGAGGAACTGCGTGTACCACCAATCCGACAGTTTACCATTATCGTATCGATGGACCGCAGTATTGATAGGCAAGCCTATAAGGGAGCCGTTGTAGGAAGGAGCTCTGGTTCGCCGCCCGTCCGCGACTATACCCTGGGTTTCACCAGCGTAGATCGTGTTCGAGGTTCCATCAACGAAGCTGCCCATCGTGTGGGCATTTTTGGAAAGATTTTCGCCCCATGCACCGTCAGGCTCAATCCTCCAGCCGTTTTCGTCCCTGGTGTAGTAACCAGCGCAGATTAAATAGTCAGTTCGCGCTGCAACCGGAATCGGTGTTGGAGAAAAGTTGGAACTAATTTCGTCCGGTTCCGGCATCGACGGGCATACAAATGCCTCTACCATCGGCAATGCCATCGGAGTGTTTGGATCGATTTGGTAATAAAATTCCGTATCCTGTAGTTCTGCCTGTTCACTGATGTAATCGTGCAGGTTGTTTTGTTCGATAAAAGGAAGGAGCAAGAAGAGTGTTGACGAATGACCAATCGTGGGGGCTGTTGTTGCCACAGAACCAAAGTCTAATGGAGTCATCTGGCCCCTTGGAAACGTTCCGAATGTAGATTCGTAGTTGTGCGCAGCCAACGAAACTTGCTTGAGATTGTTTGAACAAGCGGTGCGACGAGCTGCTTCACGAACCTGTTGCACTGCCGGCAACAACATTCCAATCAGAATGCCGATGATGGCAATCACCACGAGAAGTTCGACGAGCGTAAAACCGTTTCGTCTTTTCATATCAATGACCTCAGTAAAAAAAATGACTAAAAAGGAGTTGGATTACCGGGGACACACACGCGATGGCCGCAAATTTCTGATGAAAAATTTATCAGTGTGCGAACTTGAATCACCTTCGATGGTTCGTCATCACCCGACACCCAAATCCAATCGTACAGGAGTTCTACGCAAATTTTTCAATGATTGCCAGTAGAAAGCAAAAATTGTTGGGCAAGACTGACTATTAGAGCCCGCCAGGCCTTGAAAACCCGCAACCCCGCCCACACGAAAGGCTCAAATCGGAAAACTGTACGCAAACAAACACTTCGCCTGCACAACCGGACTGGCAATAATCTCGCTCCAAAAATTTCTATGCAGGCATGAAACATAATGGACACCTGTAATCAATGCCACCTGAAGCCGACAGGCCAAGCAAGGATGACGTACGAACGCGCGGCCTGAATATCCCTTTAGCCGCCCCGGATCGATGTTGCTGTTTGAAGGTTGAGCCTACCAAGGCGCGCATAAAAAATGCCCCTGAAAATCAGCGGCACGATTCCGGTTACGGAGTTGGATGTTGGTCATTTGTATCGAGCAAGATCTCGATGGCTACCGTCGCCCGCCCTCACCGGTCAAAATCGAAGTGTATCGCCGGGAGCGTCGGGAGCGGCCTGTTGAGCATCTTTATCAGGAGGAGTGACCACATTTGAGTCTTCCTCGGATTTACACCCGGTTGTGCAGACCGCAAACGCGGCAGCTAAACATGCAAGGGAAACGATTGAAAACATCTTTCGCATAACTACCTGCTCCTAAAAGTCACTGACCACATCGCCATTGTTGCATGTGCAAAGTTGGTCAAGCGTTTGGTTAATGTTGCGACGCACTCCATGTGCGGAACCGTCAACGTATGCAAAGATTACAACGCCCGGGTGAGCCGAACTGAACTGCTGTAGAGAATGTCGCCGTGTCATATCAGTTGTTTCCAACCAAGGTCTCAGATACGGCACTGGATCTGCGCACGATACCAACAGCCCAGGGTTGCGGTGCAGCCGGAGATTCATGCGCCAAATGATCTATTTCGCCTGGCAGCGACATCTCGGTGGCCATGATTAGCTAACTACAGCTGTGTCGATTAATAATCGCTAACAACTTCGCCACCGGCCACTGTTGAAAGCGCGATCAGAACTTCGTTGTCAACAGTTGTTCGCCTGAGGCTCTGAACAGAACCGTCACACAAGCCGAAAATCCATACGTCCGGGTGAGCGGAACTGAATTGGCGGTACGAGTAGCGGAGAACGTCGTCGTCCGAAAGCCGGTACGGCTTGAGGTACTGATCGTGCCACCAATCAATCGAACTACCATCATCGTATTGATGGATCGCATCATTGATAGGCAAGCCTTGAACATAGCCGTTGTAGGAAAAAGATCTGATTCGCCGCCCGTCCGTGACTATACCCTGGCTTTCACCAGCGTAGATCGTGTTCGAGGTTCCATCAACGAAGCTGCCCATCGTGTGGGCAGCTTTGGTACGATTTTCGCCCCATGCACCGTCAATCGTCGTCTCTAAAAACGAGAGTGGGTTCTCGATTTCGTAACCAGCGCAGATTAAATAGTCAGTTCGCGCTGCAACCGGAATCGGTGCTGGAGTTTTTTCAGAAGGGACACTAATTTCGTCCGGTTCCAGCATCGACGGGCATACAAATGCCTCTACCATCGGCAATGCCATCGGAGTGGTTGGATCGATATCGTAATAAAATTTCGTATCCTGTAGTACTCCCTGTTCACTGATGTAATCGTGCAGGTTGTTTTGTTCGATAAAAGGAAGGAGCAAGAAGAGTGTTGACCGATGACCAATCGTGGGGGGGGTTGTTGCCACATAACCAGGGTCTCTTGGAGTCACCTGGCCCTTTGGAAACGTTCCGAATGTAGATTCGTAGTTGTGCGCAGCCAACGAAACTTGCTTGAGATTGTTTGAGCAAGCTGTGCGACGAGCTGCTTCACGAACCTGCTGCACTGCCGGCAACAACATACCAATCAGAATGCCGATGATGGCAATCACCACGAGAAGTTCGACGAGCGTAAAACCGTTTCGTCTTTTCATATCAATGACCTCAGTAAAAAAAATGACTAAAAAAAAGAGTTGGATTACCGTTGGATTACCGGAGACACACACGCGATGGCCGCAAATTTCTGATGAAAAATTTATCAGTGTGCGAACTTGAATCACCTTCGATGGTTCGTCATCACCCGACACCCAAATCCAAGTCATACAGGAATTCTACGCAAATTTTTCAATGATTGCCAGTAGAAAGCAAAAATTGTTGGGCAAGACTGACTATCAGAGCCCGCCAGGCCTTGAAAAACCCGCAACCCCGCCCACACGGAGGGCTCAAAGCGGAAAACTGTACGCAAACAAACACTTCGCCTGCACAACCGGACTGGCAATAATCTCGCCAATCTCGCTCCAAAAATTTCTATGCAGGCATGAAACATAATGGACACCTGTAATCAATGCCACCTGAAGCCGACAGGCCAAGCAAGGATGACGTACGAACGCGCGGCCTGAATATCCCTTTAGCCGCCCCGGATCGATGTTGCTGTTTGAAGGTTGAGCCTACCAAGGCGCGCATAAAAAATGCCCCTGAAAATCAGCGGCACGATTCCGGTTACGGAGTTGGATGTTGGTCATTTGTATCGAGCAAGATCTCGATGGCTACCGTCGCCCGCCCTCACCGGTCAAAATCGAAATGTATCGTCGGGAGCGGCCTGTTGAGCATCTTTATCAGGAGGAGTGACCACATTTGACTCTTCCTCGGATTTACACCCGGTTGTGCAGACCGCAAACGCGGCAGCTAAACATGCAAGGGAAACGATTGAAAACATCTTTCGCATAACTACCTGCTCCTAAAAGTCACTGACCACATCGCCATTGTTGCATGTGCAAAGTTGGTCAAGCGTTTGGTTAATGTTGCGACGCACTCCATGTGCGGAACCGTCAACGTATGCAAAGATTACAACGCCCGGGTGAGCCGAACTGAACTGCTGTAGAGAATGTCGCCGTGTCATATCAGTTGTTTCCAACCAAGGTCTCAGATACGGCACTGGATCATTGATGACCTTTCCATCCTCGTCGGTCGTGAAGTTCGACCAGCAACCAGTAGGTGTGTATCCGAACGAGAATGTTGCAATACGTTGCTTGTCGATCGTATCGCCCTGTGACTCGCCAAGCAGAACGGTGTTGGATGTACCGTCAGTGATCGCACCGATTTTTTCGGCCGAGAAAGCACCCTTAAGGATATTGTCAGTGTTGAGGGCATCGTTGATATCAATATCAATCAGAGTTCCCTCGCTCGGCATGTAGTCAGTTCGGCTGCCGCTAAAGCGGCGAGCAGCTATAATTCTCGTGGGAGACGGCATCGACGGACATTGGACAATCTCAAAGCCCGAAAGTCCCCGGTAGTCAATTTCGTCAACCCATGGTTCCGGTGTCAGAAGCGAACGCTCTACCATCTCGTCGTAGAGGTTGTTAGCTTCTGAAAAGTTAGAAACTTTCATGAAGAAAGAAACATAGTACCTGTCATCCGCTGCGGATGCAGTGTCCTTGCCCTGAACCCAGTCGAAACGCTTGGTTGTCAGGAGGTTGTCGTAACGCCTGTCCGTGACTGTCCGGAAGTCGTCGTTTGTTGGTATTCGAAGCTCGCCTGCAGGCATTTCGCCAAATGTTGATTCGAAATTCAACGCGGCAAGAGCCTGTTGACGGATCTTATTGCTGCACGCAGTTCGTCGTGCTGCTTCACGGACCTGTTGTACCGCAGGAAGAAGCATTCCAATCAGAATGCCAATAATTGCAATGACAACAAGAAGTTCGACGAGTGTAAAACCGCTTCGTCTTTTCATAGGATTAACTCCAGATCAAAGAATTGAGAAAGAAAAAATGAGTAAATGGAAGGAGGAGAACTGCGAGGCATGTCAAAAGAACGCAAGCACAGAGAACACTCTAGTTGCTCGACTCCCGTTCATTATCCAGGCAAAGAGGATTCTACGCAAACAAATCGAATTCAACTAGGATCAGTTCGCCCGATAATCAGGGAAATTGCCGTTTTTTTCACGATTCACCAAATCATTTTACCAGCTTCGATAATAAGATCAGCGAAAATTCAATGCCAAACTAACCACACAACGACCGATTGTACTCATTTCTCGAATGAAACGGGCAAAATTCAGGATTAATGCCCCGATTTGCCAAAAATCCAACCGCAGCCTGCCACGGAACTTACGATTTCGAGTTTCGAAATGAGACTCGCTTCTCAAAAACAGCGAGAGCCAGGTGCTGCTAAACGATCGATCAAGATGGATTTTATTGCCCATTTTAACATCATTGAATGGAAAATTTCGCAGGTTGATCACCTGCCGAAGGCTCGAAAGCGGAATGATGCGTCAACTACCCAGTCCGGGTACCAGCTTCATCGTTCTACTGACCATCCGTACTACGGTCCATCAAAGCTGAATCAAAAAGTTGCCGGATTGGCCCCGATTCGGCGGCTGCCTAATGACCAATCGAAGCATTGGTCTCGAACCAAATATCCTCATTGCCCGAGATGTCGATCGGCAGATCGTGTTTCGGAGAAACGAAAACCAATTCGTGGCGCAATCGGTTCTCAACACGCTGGTCATCCACAATCGCAGATAACTCGTATTCCAATTCCGGATCATACTCGTCCGTCGACAAAGAAATTCCACGGCGCGCCGGTGCAGCCGCAATCGCAACATGTGCCGGAATTTGAATCGGCACCGGCTCTATCTCAACTGGAGGTTGAGCCGCATCCACATACTCGACCGGTTTAGGACGTTCAATACGCCCTTCAGCCCGGTACTCAACAACCGTCGCTCCGTTTTCAACCACGTCGCGGTGATACGGAAGAACCCGGACGTTCGCATCCAGTTCGTAAAACATGTCCCGCATGTGGTCGTGACAGGTAAACATCAGAATCTGATAGCCGTTGCGAGCAAACTCGCACAGCAATGCCGCAGCTGAGCGCGCGCGCCGTGCATCGAAGTTAACCAGCACGTCGTCCAGTACCAGAGGCAACACCGCGCCCCGTCTCGCGTAGGCAGTTACCAGAGCCAACCGGAGACTCAAGTAAACCGCTTCGCGAGTACCGCGCGAAAGTTTATCGACCGTGATCGTTTCGCCTTCGTGATTGTCAACCAGCAATTCTTCACCAACCAGCCGTGTCCAGATTCGCTTGTAGTGTCCCCCGGTCAAACTGTCGAGATACCCCGAAGCCTCCTGCAGCGTTTCCGGCTGGCGCTTTGATTCGTACGTCTCCCGGATCGACTCAAGCATCTTGTTACTCGATGCCAACACCTGCCACTGCCGCTTGAGCTGTTTGATCTCTACGTCGATCGCGTTCAATTCCATTCGCACTTCGTCCATTCGCGAATCTTCACCCAGCGATTTCACTTCCTGCAAAAACTCACCGCGCTGTTGATGTAGACGAGTCTGCCGCTCCTTCAACTCCTCGATCGAAGCCTGAATTTCCTCCCAGCGTTTCTCCAGTCCGGTCAGCCCGTACGCGTCGAGATACTCTGTCAAATCAGATTCCGCAAAGTGAGTCCCCAGGGCAGCGGAGATCTGTTCTGACAGGTTCTTGCGTTTTTCGATCAGCTCCTGACGCTGCTGATGCTTGACGTGGAATTGACGGAAATCGTTTTCATCCTCGGCTCCGACTCTTGAAAGCAACTTCCGCTTTGACCCCAGCAGCTTGTCGAGTTCCCGTTTTGATTTCGTCAGTCTTGATCGAAGTGCCCGATGCTTCGCTGCCATTTCTTTGCGTGACATAATCAACGCCCGCTGCTCATTGAGCGCACTGGTAAGAATTGACAACCGTTCCAGCACGCCTCCATTGCCGGCGTCAACGCCTGTGCCGGTAGTACCTGCGTTAGTTTCCGAAAACCGAATCGCATCATCCTGAGCCTTGCGGTCAATGTTCAGTCGGGTGATCTGAGTCCCGTTTGTTTTCGCCCTGCGTTTTTCGCGGCGGGCAGTTTCGCGGGTTGAATTTCCGGTCCGGAACTCACGTCCTTTGTTCATTCCGAGGTCGTGGAAGATTGTGTCGATCCGCCTTGTCAGACTTGTCAGTTCCTTATCGCGGTCCACAAGCTCGTTCCTGTACTGGTCCAGCCTTGAATGAAAACCGGAAATCCGCGACGAACGCTGAGTGATCTCTTTCAGCTGGAGCGGCTCAAGCAACTCAGGTAGTCCGGCCGTTCGCAACGCAGCTCGCCATTGCCGGTCGACCTGCTCAACTTCATTTTCCTGACTGGAAATCCGCCGGCGCAGATCGTCCATTTGCATTCGTGAATTCTGGACACGATTTTCAAGCGGCACCAGATCCTCGATCCGCGCCAGTCGAGCTTCCGCATCTTTTAGCTCCAGATCCCATTGCCCGACCGACTCGGGAATCTGCCGCTCGATGTCATCCCGTTCAACCTTCGCTCGCTTTAATTGCTGCCGCACGATATCCATCTGGTGCCGGAAATCCTCCAGCTCTTCGCGGGCAACACGCTCCCAGTGATACTTCATCCCCATCGCGATGAAACCGGATACGGCTCCGAGCAACATAAACAACACACCCGTATGTTCGCTGATTCGAGTGATCGCGTTCTCGCCACCAAGCTGACCGAAAATGCCAAGGCCGGCCAGAATCACGCCGAGGATAAACACAATGCCGATGATCGAGAGCTTCTCGACCGGAAGCACCTGATCATTCACCACCGAATCGATTTCACGTTCCAGATCGTGACGGTTGGCCGTCAGTCGTTCGATCTTGTCCTCCAGCTCAATTCTTCGGCGCAGTCGATTGACATGTCGGCTGACATCCTCCATCGACCCGACGTCGCTGGTTGCATTCAACGATCCGCCGAGCCGTTCTTCGTGCTGGCCCAGCTCAAATCCGGCTTTTTCAGTTTCCTGATTCATCCGCTTCAACCGTTCCTGCTGATCGAGCAGTTTTTTGGCGAGCGACTTTAACGATGACAGCCCGCGGTTACCAAGATCACGAACATCCTTGGCGCGGATCTGCAGCTGAGTACCCAGTCCGTCCACCTCACCGACCAGCGAGTTTTCAATCGTATCGATATCCGTACGCAGCCGGTCGGTTGTCCGCTGGAGCGATTCGACCCACGGCTGATGTGCCGTGATCGCCTCGATCCGCGCCTTTTCCTGCCACAAGCGCCGGTGGATCGGTAGCGCTGCCGCTTCCTTCTTGATCGAGCGTCGCTGTTTTCTAACCTGATCGATCCGCGATTTTTGCTGGACGATCCGTGCGTTCAAGTCGTCCAGTTTTTCCACCATCACATCGCGTCGTTCCGGGAGTTTTCCGAACGAGGTGATCTGTTCGCCCAGACTGCGGCGCGTCTGCCAGCGCTCGCTGATCTGGGTTGCGATTTCGACCAGCCGCGACTCGCGCTCGCGTCCGGTCAGCTCCAGTGCAATGTCCGATAACTGGTTGGAAACGTCATTCGTTTGAGCCGCAATCCGTGACCAGCGCTTACCGCGGGTTTTGAGTTCGTCAACTTCACGCATCAGCGTCATTCGCTGCTCAGAGAGTTCTCCCAGCCGCGATTCGGTTTTGGAATCGATCGACCAGATCCCGTTTCGCCTTTTCTTCAGATCACGCATCACGTCAATCAGCGAAACGCGGTCCAGTCCGCTGGTCAGCTTGTACAGATGCTCCGCCGCATCGGTGCTGTTAAGCGCACCGAGTTCCTGAATCTCGCGCAGGCCGATCGCGAAGACGTTGTTGAAAATCGACTCGTCCATGTCCGACAGCAACTCGCTCAGCTGTGCGCGTCCGTGGACAGTTCCGGTCCTGGCATCTGTGACGGCAAGGTCCCCGGCGGTCTCCAGTACGCGAGCCGGATCGACGTGCCGCTGAATTTCAAACGTCCCTTTGGGTGCATCGATTTCCATCGATCCGCCCGCCAGACCCCCGTAAACCGGAGGCGTGTATTTATCACGCCGCTCCGCCGAGAATCCGAACAGCATCGAACGGACGAACTGCATCAGCGTCGTTTTGCCGGCTTCGTTCTGTCCGCAGAAAACCGTGATATCATCCGACAGCGATTCAACACTCAGGCCTTTCCAGACACCGAATCCGTCAACTTGCAGGTCAGTTACTTTCACTGCGCTCACTCCATTGAGTTTATTTAGTTCTCAGTTCGTAGTACTCGCTATTTGGCAAGCCTTCAAACTTCCGCTTCCACCTCGACTGTCGCCGTCGTGTCTCTTCCGACAGCGAGGTATTCAATCCCGACAAGAGCCGCTCGTCGGAGAACTTCGTCGCGGCGATTTCCAGCAACATGAGCCAGGTTGCCGATAATTTCCGATTGAACATTTGCGGGAAGATAGTCGTGCAACACCAGCTTCAACGACTCGTCGCTTTGATGCCGCCCGACCGCTCGAAGGTACTCGCCGAGGATCGTGTCCTCTTCATACCAGGCCATCGGCAGCGACTCGGGCGGTTCGACCCGAAGATCGATTGACCAAAGCCCGGTCTCCGAACGACCAAACTCGTCACGCAGCCATTCCAGCAATTCTTCACGAACCTCCGCCCCGCGTATTGCCGGATTGAAATCGCCAGCCGTTGAAAGCGACCACTTTGACAGAACGGTGCGCCCCGTGTTATCGGTTGCGACTTTCAATCCACGCTCGCCGAGAATCTTTTTCAATTCACCGATCGAAGCTGTTTCATCGACCGCAACTTTTTGAGGCAGGTAGCGAACGCTGTCCGTTTCAACATTCTGCACAAACAGTTTGCCTGCGCTGTCGACGCGACAGATCTTGCAGCCGCGCGGACCGGCCTCTTTGTTTGATCTTCCCTGAGGCGTGCCTGAATACGCAACGACAGAACCTGTTTTCTCCAGCTTGTTCGGCCGATGCCTGCCTCCCAGCGCCCAGTAGCGGACATTGTGAGCTGTCAACGATGTTGGTTCGTATTCGCCGCAGGTCAATGCAATCGCAAAGTCCTCGGAAGTGCCGGCCGAAAAATCAGCGCCGCTCTTCCGTTGCGGATCGTGCCCGGCCGCGCGGATCGTCGCAATCACTTCGCCGTCACGCAGGTGCTCCACTGCATCGACGTAGCTCGAACTGAAAGTCGTCACATTTTCCGGAATCGGAATCGAAGCGGGCCAGCGATCGGGCTGGTCAACACTTCCACCCGCCCAGTAGACCGCAATGTCCAGCTCTGCAAGCCTTTCAAACTGGCCGAGCAAAAACGCCGGCGCGCGCGGCGCAGCCGCATCAATGTTGAAAAGATCGCCGGCCAGCAAAACGAAATCGACGCGTTCAGAAACGGCCAGATCAAAAACCCTGGTTGCCGATTCGTACGGTGCGTTTGCAAGCACGGTTTTTAGATGCAACGGAATCTGCACGAGCCCCGAAACCGGTTCGTCCAGATGAAAGTCCGAAGCGTGAATGAACTTGATAGTCTCTGCCATCAGGAGTCCTCCCCTGCTGCCTGTTACAGTTCACCATCGCAGCGATTGACCGGGGTTGCCCGATTCTTCAATATCTGCAACGGCATGGAATTGTCACAAAGAACTCATTTCTTTGTGCGACGCATCGGGTAGGTCCGCGACGGCGATCATGCTGTGACTGCGAGTTCTTATTCGTAAATTCGCATTAGAATGGCCGTGGCAGAATGTTCTCCATCTGCGTCGGACCGAAATTCTATTCCAATTCCCTCAGGCCACCTATATCAATCAGAGTGACGCTTGGAGAAACGATCCGAACGAGTTGTTCCCAAGCAGCAATATTTTCGGGGCAAACCACAAGCGGATGGATCAACGGCCAGTTCGTACGCGTCCAAACTCCGACCTGCTTCACGCGCGCCCATGAGACAATGGTATAAATTTGCAAACGCAACCTTGTTCAGCAGAATTCCCCGATTCGAAACCGTATGCACGCTACAATCTGAAACCAGCAACTACTCTATTACCTGCGCGTAGACGCACGCGTTTCACAGTATCCACACCTGTCATCGCATACCCCGCCGACTGCCAAACACCCCTGGACCACCGAGCTTCATGACGCCGCCATCTGATTTTCTATTTGCGATTTGCCAGGCAGGTGCCGAAGCCGCTCTTCGAAAAGAGCTAGCAGGTTCTGCCGAAACAACCAACGGATTCGGGCCGTTGAAACCGGCGTTCTCGCGCCCCGGGTTTGTGACGTTTAAGGTTGACCCGGTGGCACCTCCGCCGGAACGGTATACGCTGCGATCAACATTGGCCCGGACGTACGGATGGTCTCTGGGCAAAGTCAATGGAAACGACGCAGCATCGATGGTTGAAGAAATTGTCTCCAACCGGCAGATCGCGGAATGCGAATTTCTTCACGTTTTTGAGCGTGATAAGCAGATTCCGGGTACCAGCGGGTTTGAGCCCGGAGTTTCGCCGCTGGCGGCCAGCGTCGCCGATCAATTCGCAGCACACTCGCTGATCAAGAAACGCAGCACGAAGGTCAACCGTCGCGCAGCGACCGACGCTGCGGTTGCCGATGTCGTTCTGATCAGTCCCGACGAATGGTGGTTCGGGTTCCATCACGCGTTAACGCGACAGGGGCGCTGGCCGGGCGGTGTACCGGCCATCGATACCGAAGAGGAACATGTCAGTCGTGCCTATTTGAAACTCAAAGAAGCGCTGTTGTGGTCAGGGATCACGATTCGTCCGGGCGACGTTTGCGCTGAAATCGGCAGCGCTCCCGGCGGCGCGTGCGAACTGCTTCTGGAAATAGGGGCCCGCGTCATTGCCATCGATCCGGCGGAAATGGAACCGTCGATCGAAGAGCATCCGAAGCTGACGTTCATTCGACGCCGTGGCCACGAGGTTCGCAAACGCGATTTTTCCAACGTGCGGTGGCTGCTTGCCGATCTGAACATGGCTCCGAAATACACACTTGATACGGTTCGCGACATCGTGACCCACGACGCGGTCAATGTTTCCGGATTGCTGCTGACGCTCAAGCATGACGACTGGAAACTAATCGAACGTGTTGGCGAATACATTGAAACCGTCAAAGCGATGGGTTTCCAGGTGGTGCGCACACGACAACTCGCCTTCAACCGGCGCGAGTTCTGCTTGATTGCGATTAAGGATAAGTTCACCTTGCGTACAGGTCGGCGAAAGGGACGAACGTCGCGCATCAAGGAACGGACAGCACCCATTGCTGAATCAAAGAAAGAACCGGGCTCGACACCGGTTATTGGCGGGCAGGCAATGAGCGAGGCACTTCAGAACGCAAATAAGCCGGAGAATGCATGCCGTCCATCCGACAAAAAAGATACCGGGCAAGAAAAAGCAAAGAAGAACAAAACCAGGACAGGTAATCCAAAGACGGAAAAAATAGAAAAGGACAAGTCAAGGAACAAGAACAAGTCAAAGAACAAAGGCGGCAGGAAAAAATGAGGCTTGGGGTGAACGCCGGACGCAGCCTCTTGCTGATACAAAAAATGAAACCGCGAATGGACGCTAATTAACGCGAATCTCAAACTGCCATTCGCGTTGACCGGACCATTGCCATGCTTTCAGGCCTTCGATCTGCCCGAAGTTTCGCGGACTTACATCAAAGAAGCGCCGGACCTCTACGCCGTTTCTTTTCGCAAATCCCGGATCGACGCCAGAAAGTTCTTCAAGCTTGGCGTTCTCTTTTCCGGATTGATCGTCATGCATTTGTGAACGGCTTTGCCAAGCTTTTTATTCAGGTCCGGGCGGTGTTTGAAAATATCCACCGGGTCCCGTGAATCATGAGCGAGTGCTGATTTTCCAGTCGTGTCGGTTGAGTCCCACGGGTGTTCCCACGTCAGAAAACGATACGCGGTTACGCCAAACGAAAAAATGTCGGTGGTTTCATCGGTCGCCCGGCGGCGCACGATTTCCGGAGCCATGTATTGCGGCGTTCCTGTCCTGTTGCCCGGCAGCCGGTACGGTCGCTCGTTAGGAATCGTCAAGCCGAAGTCGATTAGTTTCAGCCAGGAAAAATCTTCCGTGCAGATAAAGTTACGCGGGCAGACATCGCGATGGATGAATCCCTGCTCATGAACGTGCAGCAACCCTCTGGCCATCTGGCGAATCAGGTTCAGTCGATTGGGAACGATCGCTTTGTCACGGTGTTTGATCACGACATTCAGGCCGGGGCCGTGAATGTATTCCATCAGAATGTATTCCTGGCCCGCCGTTGTCATGCCGAACTCATGTGTTTTGACCACCCGTTCGTGATCCATCACCATTCCGATTTCGCCTTCAATTGGCTTGTTTAATCCTTTGAATCGAGCCTTGAAATAGTCCGTCTTTTCTTTGTCGAGCAGTTTTAGGCCCATTTTATTCCGGGTACCAATTTCTGTCGCCACATGAAACTTGGACATCGTTCCGGTGAATGAGTGACGGTCGAGCGAAAACCGCGTAGAGACGTCGAGGACTCCGGACTTGGTTGTTCCGGAGTTGAATGCGTTTTTGAGTTTGTCGAGTATGCCCATTTTTTCCGCCGTGAGTGCCTCCGGTTGCTGTGAGGTCTATTAAACGACTTCAGCGCAAATGCTATTTGCCGCAATAGTCGATCGCCCGTGCGATTTCCGATTTCAATTTGTCGCGGCTGACAATCCGGTCGATGAATCCGTGTTGAAGCAGAAACTCGCTGGTCTGAAATCCTTCGGGCAATTCGATCCGGATCGTCGCCTTGATCGTTCTCGGTCCAGCGAATCCGATCAATGCTTTGGGTTCGGCAAAAACGAGATCGCCCAATGACGCAAAACTGGCCGCGACTCCGCCCATCGTCGGATTGGTCAACACGCTGATAAAAAGCCCGCCAGCCTGATCATATCGAGCAAGCGCTGCCGATACTTTGGCCATTTGCATCAACGAAAGAATCCCTTCGTGCATTCGTGCTCCACCACCGCTACCGCTGACAACGATCAGTGGAAGGTTCTGCCCGGTCGCCCGTTCGATTAGCCGAGTCAACCGCTCGCCGACAACCGAGCCCATCGAGCCCATGATGAATTGTGAATCGGTGACGCCAATCGCAACGCGCCGCGCCCGGATCATCCCGGTGCCGGTAAGCGCAGCATCAGAAAGCCCGGTTTTTTTTCGTTCCGCTTCGAGCCGTTCAACGTAAGTTCGTGATTTGTCGGAAAACGCAAGCGGGTCGCCGGATAATAAACCGGCATCCCATTCCTCAAATGTTCCATCGTCGAGCACCTGTTTGATCCGCTCGCTCGCCGAGACATACATGTGATAGTCACATTCGGGACAGACCCGTAATCGCTTTTCGGCTTCTTTACGGAACACCGCTGCTTTGCAGCCTTTGCATTGAATCCAGGTGCCCGCAGGAATGTCGCGCCGTTTTCTTCCGGACATTAATCGCTGTTCAGTTTGGGACATTGGCGCCCTGGTGAAGTGGCTTAAAACTGGCTGTTATCAGGCAAGTAAAGGATCCGCCAACTCTTTGGCAAACCAGCGCGACACGATCTTGTCCAGGCATTCCCCGGAAACGTCATTGGATTCGATTGGGTGGATTGCTCAACACTATGTGGACAGCTCCGCGCCCGCTTATCGCGCATTGGCGGGGTATTGTCGCATGAACCACGTCCGGTTTTCAACAGCGTTTTACATCTTGAAACCGATTCGGCGAGGCCCAAATATAATTTAGCGCTTCTTCCCACATTAACAGCAAACGGTATCATAGCCGGTACCGGGTCAAAATGAACGTCAGCATTAAACGACTTCCTGTAAGGAAACGAAAGAGATCATGAGTCAGTCAACTGTACGCGGCATCGTCTGCCATATCGACGAAACCAAATCCTACGGCCAGAAGGGCTTTCGCAAGCGACAGGTCGTACTTGAACAGGAATCCAGCCGGTTTACCAACTACGTTCCAGTTGAGTTTATTCAGGACGGCTGTGATACAGTCGATGATCTGAAGGTTGGCGATGACGTGGAAATCACGTACCGGTTAAGCGGCCGGAAGTGGCAGAAGGATCCGTCCAGCGAAGTCAAATACTTCCTGAATGCCGAAGCACTCAGCTTCAAAGTAATGAGTGGCGCGACGGCACCTTCGGCCGGCGGATCGTCGGCCGGATCGTCGGCCGGATCGTCGGCCGGATCGGGCGACCCGAACGTAGCATTCGACGAAAGTGCGAGCTACGACGAAAACGATATCCCGTTTTGACAAACTACAGTTCGGGCGTCTACCGGCCGATTGCCGAAGTCGTTGAATCTCAATACAAGATGATTGATCGGTTGAAAGAAGACGGCCATAAAGAAGAGAAAGATGAAGCCAAAGAACGTGAGCAGATGGCTTTGGCTCTCAACCGGCATCGGGATCAAGTCGGAACCTGGGTCAGAAGGAACGGCAGGTTGCGTGCACTGAAAGTTGTCTACAACGATCCCGTGCAAAATCCGGGCCCGCAAATCGAACGCATCGTCGAATTTCTTGGTCACGACCGGCTACCGGATGCGGATAAGATGCAAACCGCGATCAATACCGATCTCTATCGCAACCGCAGGATCAGCCGCATTCAATCGTAGCTTAGCGTTAGTCACGAAATAACTTCCCGATTTACTGTCTGTTTTTTGACGAGGCAACGAAACCCCCGGTAGGCCTACCGCGATTCTAGGTTTTGGTTGAACGGGAACCCACGGCTAACACCGCGGGCTATTCGCTTTCGCCCCTGCCGGGACCAGGCAGTCGAAGCCCCAAACCCTACCTTTCCGGAATTCGAAATCGGGAACTTATTTCAGGACTATTCCTCAATGACCGTGTGTCTCAAACAACCGATCGTCCTCGTTGCCGCCCGAACGGATGTAGGCGACGAGATCGAGGATCTCATCACGGGTCAACTGGTCGAGCAGGCCCTCGGGCATCGCGGAAACTTCAGACTTCCGGCGGTCATCTGTGGCATCCGTTTCAATGATGTTCGGCTCGCTCGCCACCAGCGGATTTTCGACCAGCTTGATCACGTCGTCATCCTCGAACGTTACGATTCCCCATCAGATGCGAACTCATGAAGCCCCGGGCGTCCAGCCAACAGTTCGTCTTTGGGCAATCCGGAAAAGCCCGCAATGTCTCTTTGGCCACATATTTGATAAACCGGTCGGTTGACTCAGAACTTTCGCAACCACCGACAGTCCCACGGGAGAATCAAAAAAGCTTGCCGAACGTACTGCTTCAAGCCTGACGCGCGGATGGCCATCTGCTGAGGCCCGCATCAGCATCTCGTTCGCTTCAGAAACATCATCGCGCCAGTAGCACAACACTCGAACGGCCGCCGCCCTTGCTCGAAAATCTTCTGAAGTCAGCAATCTGTCCAGCAGTTTCATCGAAATCCGGTTGTGCTGCTGAATGAATCACCGCGTCGCGATTGGCTGCCATCATTCGCGGAATTTCCATTTCGCGAACCATAACGTCTCGATTGGTTTGTCCATCGACGAACGTCAATTGGGCATCCTGTGCCGGTGCCATGGCACCAAAATGCGATTGAATGGAAAAGAACAGAAGCGAAGACAGAAAGAACAGAGAGATAGTTCGGAAGGAATGAAAACACATCCTGGTGTTCCATTCGCAAGAAGACAAACGGCAAAAGGGGCATTAGCCTGCCGGACTCAAGTCATCGCATGGGCCGACCACCAGCGTCATATTCCCGGTCAGCGGGAAATCGCTCAGTGATTTTTTCACCTGGTCCAGGGAGACTGATTCGTAAATCGCTGCGATCTGTGCCGGAGTCTTGAATTCGTGTTCGTTCAACCACTGGTTGCCTACCGAAAACATCCGGCTCGAAGTCCGTTCGCTGGCGAGAATGATGTGGGAGGCAGTTTTTCGTTTGGCCAGGTCGAGCTCCTTCTGCGTAATCTCGATGGTTGCCGCGTTTTCATGAAGCGTGGCCAGCCGTTCCAAATTTGCTTGCGCCTGGTCGGGGGCGCAACAGACATAGGTCATGATCAAACCGTTGTCCACATATTCATAGGCACCCATGCCAGCCGATTCGGCCAGGCCGGAGTCGAGAAACTCCCAGTACATTCGGCTACCACCGTCGTCACCGAGGATCGCAGTTGCGACTCGTGAGGCAAAACGGCGTTCGTCCTGAATGCCCGGTCCGGGAGCGAGTTGAATAATGTATTGCTGATGCGACGTAGGCTGGTGAATCGTCTCGAATCCGAAATTCGGACCGGCATCAGTTCGGGGTCGCTGTGTCCGGTGCGATTCCCACTGTCCGCACCGGGCTTCCGCATCTTTCACAAGCTGGTCAAAATCAATATTGCCCGAAGCTGCCAGCGCGATGTTGCCCGGCGAATAACGGTTTTCAAAATAAGCCCGCATCGATTCCGGCGTCAGCGCAGAAACTGACTCGATCGTGCCGAGTACACTCTGGCCAAGCGGATGCGTTCCGAAATAGCCCGCCATGATCCGCTCGTGCCCACCGTAGGGAGGTTGATCGGCGTACATCATGATCTCTTCGATGATCACTTTTTTCTCGGTCTCGAAATCATCATCACGGAGTGAGGGTCGCATGATGTCGGCCAGCAGTTCAACGATCTCCGACTGAAATTCCGGTAGGACCGAAGCGTAGTAGATAGTGCTTTCTTCGCTGGTCCGTGCGTTGCTCGACGACCCGAGTTCATCCAGTCGCAAGTTGACCTGTTCGGCGGTTCGCCCGGGCGTGCCCTTGAACACCATATGCTCAAGAAAGTGACTCACCCCGCCATTGTCCGCCGATTCGTCGCGTGCACCGGTCCGGACGAAGAAACCGAATGCGGAAGCGTAAGCACGTTCGTTGACTTCCGCAAGAATCTGCAGCCCGTTGTCGAGCGTGTGTTGGCGGTATTCCATGTTGATTTTCTTAAAGTCGCCGACGTCGCGCAGACTTCGGTCCAATAGGGTTGCTGAATCCAGTGACGGACGAATCAAACATGATCAAACGGTTTTAGCAGCGATTGAATTCAATTTAAGCGGCTCAGGGCCGAGAGTAACTACGTCGAATTTTCCAGGCGGGTTTCTGCGCAGAAACCCGTTGACCGATTCCACAGTCAGTCCACTGACCGCATCGTTAATTTCGTCCAGAGTACGGACGCGTCCAAGATGGAACCAGTCTCCGGCGATGCTGCCGGCACGGGCTCCGCACGATTCCTGCTGCATGACCAGTCCGCTGCGAATCTGAACCTTCAATCTTGTTAGTTCATCTTCGCGAATTCCATTGGCTAGTCCAGTCAGTTCTTCAAGGATGACGTCCAGCGTTTCCTGTGCGCGGTCAGCTGATGTTCCGCTATAACAAATGACTGAACCGCGCTGTTTCATCGTGTGGCAATACGCGAAGACAGAGTAACAAAGGCCACGTTGTTCACGGACTGATGTGAACAGGCGTGAACTCATCCCGTCACTCATCACGCCGGTTGCCGCGCGGGCACGAAAATAGTCGGGGCTGTTGTACGAAACGCCCGGGTAGGCGATTGCGATGTGCGTCTGTCCGCTATCAAATGGAATGTGATGAACGCCGTGTGTCGGTTCGCTCGACACGGAGGCGGCAGGAGCGGTCCCCACGAAACCGTCAAACAGTTCTATCACGTGGTCCTTTAGTCCAGGCCAGTCGACAGCACCGGCAACCGCTAGAATCATGCCGTCAGGGACATACCGGTTTTTGTGGAACTCGCGAATGTCATCGATCGTGATCGCCATAACCGACGATCCGTCTCCTTCAGCGATACGTCCGTCGGGATCTCCGTAATGTCTCTGCCGCAGATCGATCATCGACCGGCCAGCCAGATCATCCTGTAGGGAATTGAGCTCCTGAATACAAACCAGCCGGCCATCCTCCATTTGGTCTTCGGGCAAATGGGGTGCGCGAATCACATCCCGGTAAACCTTCAGCGCGTCATGCAACTGAGGGGCCGGCATCGCGCCTCCGAAATGAGTGCTGTAGTTGCTGACCGATGACGAGAAATTGACGCCCAGATATTCGAGTGACTCGATGAACTCCCGGCTGCTCAATTCTCCACAGCCACGCTGGACCATTTCGCAGGTGAAATTGGCCAACCCGAGTCTCGTCGGCGGGTCGAAGCGACAGCCAGCTGGAACGGAAATCGAAAATGCGGCGGACTCGAGCCACGGCATCGGCTGGCAAACCAGCGTTAATCCACTGGCAAGAACTTCGTGAAAAATCTGCTGTTTGAGTTGCATATTCGTCTTTGAATCCGCATCCGGCCCGTGTTCGGCGAATCGACCATTCTACGGCAGGATGTGCTGTCGCGAAGGGGACAAGCTCGACCAGAGCACCTTTGTCCGAACACGAGCCTAAGAAGCAAGAGTTTCTTTGACTCGGAAACAAATTACGAGATTCATGTCTAGCCCGGCTCCCTTTCGATCTCTGTTCAAGCGGACAATTTCAGCGATTTCCCGGTTTTATGCTGATTAGACTTTGCGGGTCATGACGATAAGTCCGGTAATTCGGATTGTATCAACTAATCCGGATATTCGGTCACTCCCCCTGCGCCGAATTCGAAAATCCGCACCGCACCACCGGTGCTTTTCCGGAGGTTGTTGACAGACTCGCTAAAACCGGAGTGAATCCCGATGAATCGTTGTCGATTCCAGTCCTTGACAAATACCACCATCATTGCTGCGGCATTGATTTTGCTCACCGGTTTTTGCAACTCACTCGCTGTTGGTCAAACCGAGGGTGAGGACTTCTACTTTGACGGGCAATACTATCGGGCTCGCACACCCTCATCTGCAACACAACAGGCAACTTACTTTCCGTCACAACCGAACGGGTACGCAGCGCAGGCACAGTTCGCTCAATCGACGTCCGACCGGGCGGGAGATATGTTACGCGGCGAACTGATGGCTCGGCGAAATCTGACACCGGCACCGAATATGGGAGACGATTCGCAACTCGTTCCACCGGCAATGCCTCCGTCATTGACTGGTCTACGCACTGCAACTGATAGATTTCAACCTCCACAGGAGTTGCTGACCGACAGCACCGACCAGCTGACACCGCCGTTCCAGCTGACACCGCCGTTCCAGCTGACACCGCCGTTTGCGGAAACCCCGCTCGGCATGCCTGCACTAAGCACTCGGGAACCAGTAAATCAATATCAGGGCAATTCGCAGCCGGTCAATGCGCTTCCGGTTTCGACGAGTCGCCCGGCACCGCCCGGCACTCGCTACAAAGCAGAACCCGGTGCAGGGAGAACGCAGGATCCTTTCGGTCAAATCAGCCCTCAAGACGAAACACCGGCAGGAGTGAATCCGTTTGGTGATCCGCCTCGAATGGAACCGCCGACAACCAATCAGGATACTGAACCGGGAATGACGGAACCAAATATTCCCGATCCGCGTACGACGGATCCACGCACTCCGTTTATCCAGCAGGAAGAAACGCCTCGGGACCCGGGCACGCTGTTCGGTCAGCAGCCGCGCACAATGGATCCGTTCGCTAGTCCACCCGGGCAAGGTACGAATCCACAACAAGGCACTGACCCTCGATTGCCGGACGGGACGATGCAGGTGCCGAATGTCCGCCCCGAAGATCAGGCATTGCCCAACCCCGGTCGTCTGGACGGAGGAACCGGCGAACCTCACGGCAACGGAATCGTGACTCCGCCAAACGGTACTAATGGCAATGCAAACAACGGACACGACAACGGACTTGGGCCCCGAGGCAACGGCCATCCGCCTCAACGCGATACTGGAACAATGTTCGGCCAACGTTTCGACCGTCGCAGGCGCGGCGAGCACTGGCCGGACGGACAGTATCGGCATGGAGCTGATCAAATGAACCCCTACGGTCGTGGGCAGTTCGGCCAGGGCTATGACGGCTATCCACAGGGTCAGCACGGATATGGGCCAAACAGCTATGGACCCGAGGGTTATGCGAACGGAGCTCCATATGCGACTGATCCATACGGTCAATACAATCAACCCGGCCTGGATCAGCATGGCCCTGCCGTTTACCCCGACGGATACTACCCGGCCAACGCCGGCCAGGCCACTGCGGGCTATCAACAATCCGCGCCGTTGGCACCGATGCAGTCGGCCTACCCAGGCTACGTGACGGACGGAAAAGGAGTCTATCAGCAGATCGTTGTCTCGCCCGAATGCAACTCGTGCAACGCGTTTGCCACCGAACTTGAATACGAGTCAGGTTTCTACCTGAGCCTGTTTGCCGGTTTCTCCGACATTGGCTCCCTTCGAGAAATCCCGGATGCACCTGCGGATCCTGTTTCGTTTTTCAATTTTGATTCAGGCGGAGTCTATGGCGGTGCGCTAGGAGCAATTCAAGGCAACAACCTGCGTATGGAGCTTGAGTTTGCGTATCGCAACTACGACCTCGACAGCATCGTGGTACCGCCGGCCCTGGCGGCGATTGATGGTAGCGGCAGCCTGAATGCGTACACCGGCATGGCGAACGCGTACTGGGAATTCATCAACTTTTCCAATCCGCGCTGGAAACCATACGTCGGTGCGGGTGCCGGATTCATGTTCATCGAGCCCGACTTTTTTGACGCCGGAGCGCCGATCACGGAGAATCGCGACGACGACTCGGCGTTCGCCTACCAGTTGATGGCCGGCCTGAATTACAAGTACCGCCCGAATGCGGATCTGTTTTTCGAGTATCGCTACCTTGCTGCCGAGGACATCCGGTTTGAAGTTGCCGGAGTCGGTGAGCCTGAGTTCGATATCAATTCAGACAATGTCATGTTCGGTATACGCTTGAAGTTCTAATCGCACGCCTGAAATTCAGTCCGTTTGTGGCTCCGGCAATACCCGCACCTTCGTCCTGCCATTCCATTGTCAAACCGGCAGGGATCACAAACTCACCCGGATAACAACAGAGCGAACCCTACCGTGTCAAAAACACTACTTGATCTGTTTGCGATTGGAGCCGCTGGAAGCCTGGGTGCAATGGTTCGCTATGGCATTCACCAGGCAGGCGTCATTTTGTCTGCGGATAAACTCCCGCTCGGCACTTTCACTTCGAACATGCTGGGCTGTCTCTTGATCGGGATCGCTACCGGATGCAGCTACGGTTCACTGTCGCCGAGGATGAAACTGGCGGTCGGAGTCGGTTTTCTTGGTTCACTGACAACGTTTTCGACTTTTGCGTCGGAGACGGTGATCGCAGGAGAAAATAACGCGGTGCCACTAGCTGTTGTCAACGTCGCAGCCAATGTGATTGCGGGGATCCTGATGGTCTGCGCCGGTTTGTGGATCGGGCGACGGATCACAGGTCAATAGACGCAAAGAACTGACATGTATTAACTGACATGTAATAAATGACAATCTGGGACTGGCAACTGTTCCGTCAAACCTCAAACACGCCGCTCGACCCGAAACGGCTCGCGACATGAATCTCAATTTCGTCGCCAAGCAGTTCCTGATGCGTCTTCCTGGCGATTTCCGGCGCGTTATTTTCTTCCGACAGATGACAGAGGCAGGCCCATTTCAAACGATCGGACTTGAGACCGGCCAGCAACTGGGCCGAATCATCGTTCGACAGATGTCCTCCTTCGCCTCGAATTCGTCGCTTAAGACGTTCAGGGTACGGGCCATGCCGCAACATCGCCTCGTCGTAGTTGCTTTCGATAATCACCGCATCCAGCGAAAGCAACACGTCGCGCAACCCGTCAAAAACGTGCCCGAGATCTGTGAGAATCCCGATCCGGTTTCCGGTTGAATGTTCCTCGATGACAAACGCGCATCCATCAGCACTGTCGTGAGGGGTCGGGACGGTGTGGACGGTGACACCCGGAAATTCGACGGAATCACCGCCGTCGAAAAAGAAAACACGATCCATCGGTCCGACTTTGGCCGAGCGGTAACATTGTTCAAGCGTCCGGCGCGTGATGTAAACCGGGACACTGAACATTCGCTGAAACACGCCCATCGACCGGACATGATCGCTGTGATCATGCGAAATAAACAGCGCATCGGCAGATTCAATTTTGCATCCATGCTCCGCGAGCCGCTCCTTCGCCTTCCTGCCGCTGATTCCCGCGTCAAACAGAAGACTGATTTCGCCCGCTTCCACATAAAAGCAATTGCCGTTGCTTCCAGACTGAAGCGAAATTACTTTCATGCGGCAGATTCTATCGAGCCTGCCCCGTTTGAAAAGTAGCCACGCAATAATCTGCGACCCCCTGCACGTTGTGATCGCTAATTATCGGGCCGGACGCCGGGATGAATAACGACCGATTATTAGGAGCCGGTTTTCAAAGCAACTTCTGCTTCAACGCTGTCAACAAATCGACAGCATGTTTGATTTCCGCTTTCTGTCGAACAGGCTCCTGCGGAATTTCACGTTCGATTGTAAGCGGACCTGTGTATCCGAGATCCTTAAGCGTACTCAGATAGTTTTCGATACCGACATCGCCATCACCCAGCGGAACTTCGGCGCCCCATTCCTCGCCAGGCTTGTCCGCCCAGGTTCCATCTTTGCAGTGAACCGAATGAACGCGATCTCCAAGCTTCTTCAGTGCTTCGATCGGTTCGCCTGTTCCGTAAAGAATCATATTGGCAGGATCAAAATTCACGAACAAATTTTCACTTCCACAGTCGTCAAGAAATTGGACCAGACCGTCTGCTGTTTCCTGCCCTGTTTCGAGGTGAACATCCTGACCGTTCCCGGCGGCGTGACGACACAAGTCCCTGGTGACTGCTACGATGCCCTTGTATATTTCGGCATCGCGATTGTGCGGAACAAAACCGAGATGCAACGCGATGACATCACAATTCAATTGAGTTGTGAAATCCGAAATCTCTTTCATCCCGGTCAAACGTTCGGCGCGGGTCGACTCGGGTACCAGGCCAACCTTTTTCTCGACCGTTGGAATGTCAGCGTACGATTCGTCGTGGAATCCACCGAAGACAGCTGTCAGAGTGATTCCATATTCGGCGATCTTTGCCAGGAATTCCTGCGCGTGATCCGGAGTTCGCGTTTGCTTGTGCGGTGCGTGAATTTGAATCGTGGGAACACCCAGTTCATGAGCGACATCAAGATTGACACCGGGACCTGCATCAATGCTGGTAAAAACTCCAATTGGCCATACTTCCACTTCAAACTCCGGATTGATCGACAGACAGAAACAGGTGAACAGAAACTATCGACGATCAGGCCGTGGATTTCAACCGACGAATTTCACGATCAACGCTACATAAGCCAGGTAGCCGATCCACAGGGCCAGACACACGGCACTGATCCAGAGGGCAATTTTCCGGCGAGGCACGCCCGGTGCCGGACCCCAGTCGGGACGCCCGGCTTTTGCCTGGTCATTCTTAATTACAGCGTCATCTTTTTCGTCGCTTTGCTTTTTCCTGTTCTGGTTCATTTTCTGATTCATAAACCTGGTCGCGCTGGAAGTTTGCCGTGCTGGTCGAGCAATAAAGCCAGTCAATATCTCAATCACTACCAGTCAGGTGCATCAATTTGGGGTCCATATTGGGCTCCGTCATACCACGAATCCACGAACCCAAACCCGTTCCTTTGCCCATATCGGCGACTCTTGCTCTGTCGAGTTATTATTAGTCGTGTTTCCGGCACGATCCAGCCCTTACCTGGGTTGAAACGACAATTGTTACGGCCTAAAATCGGAGCTTGGATTAAGAGGCGTTTCCGGCTCGATCGAGTCGTGGTTGCTTCCGGCGGAAAAATCAGTTTCTGCCTGATCGATATTACTCAACTTCCCGGAGATAACGGACCGTCCGAATACGGCGGCTGCGGTGCTACGGTCCGGGGAATTACTGCGGTCCGGGGAATTACTGCACGCTGGTCCGATGTTTATGGCAGCGGACTGTCAGATCAGTGGATTGATATTACTGGAATCAACGACGGCGATTACTTCATGGAAGTGATTGTCGATTCAAAACCGCTTTCCTTACGATCAGCTATTCGCGTTCGAGTTCCACGGTCGCGAATTCGCGAAGTTGCTCGCGGAATATTTTCGAGTTGTGCCGGATATCGACCGGAAGTGAACGGTGAAGCAGAAACTGGCTGATCGGTCGCGTCGTATCGTGCGCGTTGGCGAGTTCACGGAGTTCAGCAATCATGTGTTCTCGCTCCGGAATGGAATCGGGCCATTGAGCAGGCCACGGCTCGGCAATCAGAACCGGTTGCTCAAACGATCCTCGCTTCACGCCAACCAGAGCGCTGCGGTAGATCGCAGGATGGTCGTTGATGATTCCTTCACACTGAATCGTGAACATCACGCCGAGTTCCGTTTGCACGCGATGGGTCTTCCGCCCGCAAAACCAGAACCGGTCGGTTTCGTCCAGGTAACCGACGTCTCCCATCCGGTGCCACAAGCGGCTTTGTGAAACGTCCGCTGTTCGATTTTCACCCGAATGACTTTCGCCCGTATTATTTTCACCTGCATGATCTTCGTCGGGCGATTCCACGATGGGACTCGCATGTGCGGGGGTGTTGAAATCAAGCGAACAGTTCTCGCCGATTTTGTGCAACCGGTTGGCGTCGGTCGAGGTCACATAGCGATCGGTAACCACGACGCCGCTGACAATCAGTTCACCGATTTCGCCGCGCGGAAGTTCTTCGGCCAGATCCAGTGAGTCAATCGGGTCATCCGAAATCCGGATCACCTTCCAGAGTATTCCGTCAAAGCGGTTTCCAACGCACGTTCCGTTGCCTTTCGCCGTCAAGGCAGCAGTCTCAGCAAGTACAACCGTCGCGCTGTTGCAGGCAACCGGCAGCGATTCGGTGGCTCCATACGGCGTGAAAGCGTCGCCGGATTCAGCGATCAGCGATTTGATCCGGCCCAGTACATGGGGTGGCACCGGAGCCCCGGCCGACAACACCCGCTTGATCATCGGCAGCTTCAATCCGTGTTCGGCGCAGAAGATCGAAACTGTATTCCAAAGCGCCGGCGAACCGAATGACTGGCCGGCGTTGAACTGATGAACCGCATCGATCAGATCCGGCGGATGAATTTCAGCAGGTCGCGTCGCATCCATCTCCGGAAATACGGTCGTCGCGCCCATTGCCGTATTGAACAGCGCGAACAACGGAAACCCCGACACGTCGACGGTGCCCGGGGCAATTTTGAAATAGTCGCGAATTTGCTGCGACTGCTCGATAAAGTTCCGGTGCCGGTACAAAACTCCCTTGGGCGGTCCGGTACTGCCCGTTGTAAAAATAATCGCCGCCGCGGCTTCCCGACCGATAGAAGCGCTTTCCCGACCGATAGAAGCGCTTTCCCGACCGATAGAAGCGCTTTCCCGACCGATAGAAGCGCTTTCCCGACCGGTAGCTGCACGTTCCTGACCGGTAGCTGTAGTTTGATGTTCTTCCTTTGCCGCACCTGCCTCATCCAGCTCAACCAGTGGATCGTTCAGGTCTTCAAACTGCTGTTCAAAAATCAAGGAACTGAAACAACCGGGCCAGCGGCGACGTCCGACGACGACATTGATTTTGCACTTCTTTAGTTTGCGGCGAAAAACCACGCGCGCGGTTTGAGCCAGTGCGATTCCAACCAGTCCTTCCGGTTCGGCCGCAGACAAACAGCGAACCATGTTTTTCCGGCCCATTCCAGGATCGATCAGAATCACAACGGCTCCGGCCTTGAACAGAGCAAAAACGTGCGCCACGAATTCAATCCCGGGCGGCACCATCAAAGCAATTCGGGTTCCCGGCACGACACCTGATGCGCGGAGTCCTCTGGAAATCCGGTTGCTCCTGAATTCAAGTTCCGCAAATGTAATCCGCTCGTATTCCAGTGGCGTGACAGGTGACGCAATTTGTGTTTCCGCCGACTTGTTGGATGCCCGGTTTTTCCGGTCGGTTCGGCTTTGAAGTTTGACATCGTTTCGAATTTGAGAATGCCGGGTCCGGAATCTTCGGACCGGAGCCGCGACGGCAACTGCATCGGGCATGCGGCGGGCGGTCAAACTGAGCGCATGCCCGACATTGCCAAGATGGTCCAGTCGCCACGCTGAAGGTTTTGCACTCGCCTCGTCCATACTCCCTGCTTTCAAAAAGTCGTGTTTTGCCGTAGATTTATAACTGTCTGTGATTTCTTCATTCAACGGAATTCCATTATATGGAAATTGATATCTACCAGCAGTGCCCCTGCCACGACAACAAGAAAATCAAATTCTGTTGTGGTAAGGATGTCGTGCCCGAGTTGAACAAGATTCTCGAAAAGAACAGTTCCGGGCAGCCTGCCGCTGCGCTGACGCGGATCGCACAGGCGTTGGCAGAATCGGGTCCGCGCGACTGCCTGCTTACGTTGCAGGCCCACATTATGATCTCAAACGGCCAGATTGCCGAAGCCCGCGTTTCGAACCGGCGTTTCCGCGAAACAAAACCGGACCATCCGACCGGCCTGCAACATCTTGCTCTGATTCACCTGGCCGAAGGCGATACACCAGCGGCCGTCAATTCGTTGCAGGATTCGATGGAAGCGATCAAGGGCGATACGATCCCGCTGTCTGTCGCCAATGTCTTCCGTATTTTCGGAATCGCTCTCGCCCGGCGCGGCAACGTGTTCTCGGCTCGTTCCCACCTTTCATTTGCCATCTCATTGAAGCCCGAAGATCAGGAACTTCAGCAAATCCTGTTTCAGACATTTCGATTTCCGGAACTGCCGTTGCTGTTGAAAGGCAACTTCTATCTCCAGTCGGGACCTCAGTCCGCAGGAGAAGACGGTTCAGAAGAGACGCCGGAAGATGCACCGGAATGGGTGAAAAAATTTGCTCTGATTCATCGCGTCGCTGAGCGAGGACAGTTTCGAAAAGCGTTGCGAGGATTGAAAAAACTGAACCAGATGCAGCCCGACCAGCAGGAGATCGTGCATGGAATCGCGTTGTTTGAGAGCGTGTTGTGCAATGGCGACGCAATGTCCGGTGCGTGGCGCGAATACAGCCGCGTCCCGTCGCTCAGCCAATGGCAGAAGGTCGAGGGCGAAGCGGTTGCCCAGTTGGTGGACACCGAACCGGCAGCCGGTTCGGTACCTGTGATCCGGGCAACGTATCAACTCGATTCGATCGATAGTGTTCTCGAAAAGGCACTCTCGAATGAGCGGATCGTTTCTTCGCCGGATGCAGAAGACGTTTTCAACGAGGGCCCTGCTCCGAAGGCGAGCTTTTTTGTACTCGATATGCCGGAGGTTACCGACCCGGAAATGGTCACGGTCGAAAACGTACCGAGCGTCATGGGCGAGATGTTCTTGTTTGGAAAACAGACTGACCGCTCGGCTCGAATCGAATGCGTTGCTACAGCAGATCAAAAACTGGATTCCGTTCTGGCACTGGTCGCAGAATTGCGTGGTCCGTCTGAACCCGAGCAGTCCGAGCTTGCCACAGCTGACCGGGCTGCGATGGCTCTGACGTGGAACTGGCATCTACCCAAAGGCGTAACGCGGGCCGCCCACGCTGAACTGGTCGAAAAATTCCGTGATATCTCGATTCGGAAACAATGGGCCAACCTCCCCTTTGCAGTGCTGGGAGGAAAGACGCCGCTGGATGCAGCGAAAGATCCCGGGCTGAAGGTTGCTTTGCAGGCAATGTTACTGAACCTGGAAGTTTCGACAGACTCGCAACTGTCCGAGCAGACATCGGCTGATATTTTTCGTAATGCAGCCGGACTCGATCCGATGCCAACGGTTCCTGTGGAGGAACTCGAAGATCCGCGCGGGACTGTGTCGCCGGTTCAGCAGCAGTATCTGGACTTCGAAAAGTTGTCGGATGATCAGGTGCTGAGATTGTATTCAGATTCGATGGCTCTCGGGAATGTTCCGGTATTGCGAAAACTGATGCCGATGATGATCGAACGGGAGTCACTGCACGAGTCGATTCCTTTGGACGTTTCCTATTCGATGCGTGCCGAGTTGACTCTCGATGACGAAAAAGCACTGGAGTATTTATCGACTGCACGAACTCACGCCAAAGAGCGCGGCCAGGCAGTTGGCAGCCTGCTGGTTCAGGAACTTGAACAGCGAATGAGCCGCGGGATCAGCGAGAAACTGCCGGCGCTGATGGAGCGTATTCAGCGTTATCACATGAGCGAACCGGGAGTCGAGCAACAGCTTGGCCGGGTGCTGCAAAGATTCGGCGTGATTGATGAACGCGGCCGGGCAACCTCAAGAAGCGAGGACGTTCCGGCACCTGCCGGCGGCGAAGCGTTATGGACCGGCGATGCCGCCGAGCCAGCAGAATCAGCAGAATCAACAGAAAGCGGAGAATCGAAACTCTGGCTTCCTCCTTCATAGGCTCGACTTGGAGAAACATTCTTGTCCCGGTTTATTGTTCGATACGGATCGATGCGCGATCTCGGTGTGATGACTTCGCGCGGAGAAGACGCGTCGTATCGCCGGGGAAACGCGGTGATCGTCCGCTCGCCGCGCGGGCTGGAAGTTGGCCGGGTATTATGCGAAGCCGGCAACGACGCGTTGAATCATCTGGATGACCCGCCAACAGGCCAGATAGTCCGGCTGGTCACCGGGGACGATGCCAATGAGGTCAACCGGATTGATGACTCACGATTAAAAAAAATCGAGATCGTTGAGCAGCAGATCGAAAAGCTGGGCCTCGAAATGAAACTGATCGACGTTGAGCAACTGTTCGGCGGCGAGCGGATGATCGTTTTCTATTTGGCTGATGACCGGGTCGATTTCCGTGAGCTCGTTCGAAATCTGGCGGGCGAATTTCAAACACGAATCGAAATGAAACAAATCGGCGTTCGTGACGAAGCAAAACTGCTGGCTGACTACGGCGACTGCGGCAAACCGGTCTGCTGCAATAACCATCTTGTCACGATGCCGCCGGTTTCAATGAAGATGGCAAAACTGCAAAAAGCGACTCTCGATCCGACAAAAATCTCAGGTCGGTGCGGCCGGCTGAAATGTTGCCTGCGTTATGAGTTCGATCACTACGAGGAATCTCACAAGGCAATGCCCCGGGCCGGTCAGCACATCGTGACCCGGGAAGGCCGCGCACGCGTCATCGCCCAGCGCGTTCTGCTGGAACAGTTGCTGATCGAAACCGAGGACCATCGCCGCATTGTGATTGACTCAAGCGAGGTGTTGTCAGTGATTCGGCGCGAATCCGGGGACAAGCCGTCAGGCACCGGGTCAAGCAGCGAATCGAAATCGACTGCGACTCGTGGATCCCGCCCGTCAACCGCAAGCTCGCAATCGAGCGATTCATCAACGCCACGATCGACTTCATCATCCGGTACAAAACCACAGCGTCAGCCTCGCAGCGAATCGAGCGTGCAGGGAGAAACGCGCAACGGAAATCCTCCCGGGAAACGCAGTGACGAGAGAGCGAACCGGGATTCCGGAGGTCTGCAACCGGGCGACCCGGCTGGCGACAAACCGGGATCGCATGATCCGTCCGCATCGTCTAAGCAATCGGCAGGTAAGCGTGAATCGGGCGGTCGTCGGCGCACGCGTCGAGGGGGCAAGCGGAATCGAAAGAAAAAGGGTGGCGGCCCGGCTTCGAGTTGACAACTTGCGTGAGCCAAACGGAGCCACAGAACTACTGCCAGCGATCTGCGGATTTCGAATCTTGTACCGGGGTTGCGCTTCGCTCTACCTGCGGCAATCTGCTACCGCCATTTCTGAAACCCGGCGCGTTAGCAGGGACGTGGTCAAGAAAGACCACGAATCGTTGTTTACACTGCCGGTTTCCATTTGGCCGAATAGTTACGTCCGTACAACTGCCTGAACGACCGGAAACGATGGACAAAAAAAGTTTCTCGGATTTTGTCGACTTCGATTGCATGTCGCGACTCAAGTCTTTCTAATCGCCAATGTCTGACTCACGGAAAAGAAATCATATTCACTGGTTTATTCGAAATGTACCGAGAGGCGCAAGCAACTTGGCAGCGCAAAACCGTCGTTGCTCACGTTGTCGAGAGTCACAACCAGACGAACAGCACGGCCCGACGCCCCCATACCGGGGGCGCGGAAACGTGGCTTGCTTCGTCAATTCTGAATTCCGCAAGGGAATCAGTTAGCGTTTTGTCAGGAAGCGACAGCCGGACGTTCTCACGTCTCGAATTGAATTGTCGGTACCAAGCGAAATGCAAAAAACAGAAGAAATTCACGGCCTGTGTTTGCTCTGTATCGCGGCTTTTACGCGGCTTCCAAAATATCAATCTGTTCAGCCGAACGTAAAAACGCCACGGCTTATTAAGAAGGCAGCTAGGTCAATGCTTTGATTCAAGAGCCGATCAAGCAAAGCGGAATCGCGTTGTTCCGGTTTACCTGCGCATCTGTCTTGCCTCTGATGGAAATGGAATTTGTGGAATCTGAGTTGGTATACCCGGATTCTACGAAAGAAATCCATGTCCCGGCCGGACCCATCAGTGGATTGAATCCGGCCCGACGCAGCTTGAGCGAGCCTTTGAAAAACCGGGCAGGAAACCCAAACGCTCAGCCGGGAAACTTGAGCAGTTCAAGGATCAGAAGATCCACAGACTCGAAGAGAAACCGGCTCTCAAAAACGAAGTCATTTCCGGGTTGCTGGAGGAAAACGTCAAGGCAGAAAAGCTCAATGGGGACCTCTGAAAGGACGCCGGGTTCCCCCTGACACACGCGACACAATCGTCGACTATCTCAAGTACCGGACTGATCGCAGCGTGATTCCGATGAAGCAACTGCCGGCCTGGCTGCAACTCGCTTCCAGTAAATTTCACACTTGGAAGAAACGCTACGGCAAGCTGGAACGATGGCACGGCACGCTGAAGGACAAATGCATTCGACCGTCGTGCCCGCGCACAATCGAAGAAGCGATGAAACGTGTTTCTGATTATGTCGAACATTACAACAACGTGAGGCTTCACAGTGCCATCGATTACGTGACGCCGGCCGACAAGCTTGCCGGTCGAGCCAGAGAAATTGTCGAAGCGCGAGATCGCAAGCTGGAAGCAGCCCGAGAACAGCGTCGCGCCAAGCGGTTGGCCGCGCGTCGTGAAGAAGTTGCATCGCTGGCAGGTTAGCGGCGGGTTAAAGAAGGTTGTTTGGAGGACAGGACTCTGCTGAGGAGCAACCCGAGCGCCCAACAATCGCTGAAAACGGAAGTTGAGCGATGCTTCGGTGTCGCTCACTTCACTTCCGATTTTAGCCCCGATGCGAAAAACCTTCTCCGCAGGATGCGGAGATCATCGTCAGCAGGAAGCATTTTTAACTTCACCAGCTCAGTTCACAATTCCATTTACCGCTGAACCAGGACAGAAACTTGGTTACGAAGTTTTGTTGTGCAAAGGTTAACGACCAAAACAATGCAGCGATGCACTTCGGTTCATAGTTATCTGGATTGGCCAACATGTCCCGAAAGAAGTTCGCTGGATCGGGCAAACCCGCTCGACCCTACCTGCTACGTTTGGAATTTACTTCGTATTTTTCACCAGTCATTACAGACTTTAGATAATCGTCGTCTAGGAGGCGAAGAATTTCCCATTTATCTTTCGAATCAAAAGTCAGTTTCTCTTCGCCTTTGAATTTCTTGACATTTAATGACAGGCCCATTTCCTTGATTACCTTCTTGATGTCCGACATTTCGATTTTGTCGAGGTAAGGTTGGGATGCGATATTCTTCAACTTTTTGAGCATCTGGATGTGGCCAAGACAAGCAGCTTCCAATTCGTCAAAATTGTGAATCGGAATCGTCGAACGAATAGTCTCCAAAGTCTCGGATGCTGCTTTCGTCACCTCCTCGAAGAACTGGAACAAAGCTTCGAATTTCCCTTTGTTCAATATGTAGAGGTTGTTGCCCTGGGAAATACAATCGACCCCTCTGTCGAATAGAAAGACATGTTCGCGGAACGTGTCAAATTCACCTTTCGAAAAGATGAAAGCAAACTTTGACGATTGCTGAATTTCCATTTTCGGGCTGCATGAACGGAAAAAGAAAATCGGTTTCCCATCGTCTGGCTCGAAACTCGTCACGTAAAACCGTAGTGCTGCGTCGGCAATATCCTGCTTGCTGAACTTGGATAGTTTGCTCAGATCAGACAACCCATGGATTTGTTTTTTGACGAAATTATGCTTACTTAGGTCGAAATGTTCGACTTCGTGCTTGTCGAGCCTGGCAATTGCATCGTATGAACGAATGGCAAAATTCCCAGCGGCTGAGTTCTTTCTCAATTTGTCGAAGGTTTTACATGAATCAGATTCGTGTTGATGTAAAGCAATGCGAGAACGATAAAAAACACACCCAATGAAACCACCTTTTCCCAGTCTTCGGACGGCAATACTGCGAATGGCACAAGGTAGGTCAAGATATAGCTCATCGCTTCGCCATCTTTTCGTTGTTGCCCTTTGATGTTTATTCGGACAGCAGAAAGCGTCTTAGCATGGCGCAAATAGATCAAAGTCCCCAGCAGGCCAGTAAGACCAAGCAGAAGGGCGATTAATGCCAAGTAGAAGTTCTTGTTGAAATAAATGAGGGCGATAACAATTGAAAGAGGGAAGTAAGAACAAAAAACAACAAAAGTCGAGTCACAATACTTGGCATAGACAGCTCAACTTTCTCGAATTAGTTTCATAACAGGCAGTCAATTCAACAGATTGTAACAAATTCGTTTGATAGTCGATTGATGGGGAAGAAACTTGCAGAATTTGGCATGTCGCGTTGATGAATCGAAACTGTTAGTCCTGCGTAGTTGCATTTACCAGAGGTAATCATGGGCCCTAGAAACTCGCGAGTTGATTGGCTACGCATTCGATCCATCTTTGTCGTTGAAAATCGACACGGTAGACATAAACACGATCACTTATCGTGTGCCTTGGGAAGATCTGGAGCCGGGGCCGGGGCCAGCGCATTTAAGAACGATTCAATAGCCGAATAAAACGGCCTCGAGGTTGTCGGAATTCATTGCGGCACGCTTCCTTTTTCGTTTGATGCTTGTTTTCGGCATGGAGGTGTCCCGTCGCAGCAAAGAAAGTGCGAACCGACGTAAGCTTGCCATGATAGCGGGTGCGGATCCTTTTCGAATCCGGCTGCTGTCTTCTGTAAAAGTTACATCCGGTGTCCAGTGCAAAGAATTCTCGACCGACCAGTGCTTGTCCACGTACTTCGCGACGAGTTTGGCAGTGGGCGGAAGACTGCTGATGAAATGTGTCACGTGATCCGTTTCCGGAACCGCACGCGGATTTTTATCGTTGACCGGTTCGCGATGGCGATAGACCATTCCGATCGACTTGATTCCGGGCTGGTTCTTTTTCACGGTGATCACGTAAGTGATCACGTAATCCGCCTTTTGATCCACGATTTTTTCCACAATCTTCTGCTGGCAACTCATCGCATCGAGCGTCACAACGGTTCCTTTGATGTTGATCATCTCCAGAGCAGAGGGACGGCGGTGATTTCATTGGACTTCTGGTCAGTGGCTATCTGGCCGAGACAAACGCTTAACTCATCGACCCACGCACTGACCATCTGCAGCGCTTTGAGGCCGGAGAGAATCGTCGCGCGAAGCGACTGGCTGCTCGTCGCAGCGAAGTTGCAACCCTGGCGGGTTAGCGATACGTTAAAGAAAGTTGTTTGGAGGACAGGGCTCTGCTGAGGAGCAACCCGAGCGCCCAGCAATCGCTGAAAACGGAAGTCGAGCGATGCTTCGGTGTCGCTCACTTCACTTCCGATTTTAGCCCCGATGCGAAAAACCTTCTCCGCAGGATGCGGAGATCTTCGTCAGCAGGAGACTTTTTTACTTCACTGGCTCAGATTGAAATTCCATTTACCGCTGAACCAGGACATCATGGCAGCAAGTGCCTAGCAACGAACGGGTTATCAGGTACAGAACTGGAAGGCGTACAACGAATCGCTTGTTCATCGCGGTGATATTACGATCTGGTTTGATGAAGCGGTGCTCGATAACTGGAAGCATGAAAACCGTGGTTTCAAGGTCGGACTGCTTTCAATTTGGAATTAGGAAACAAGGCCATACGGTGATGCCGCCGACGAAAAACAACTCGATCCCCCAATCGATCTACAGCTTGCTCGCAAAGCTGCGAAGGAAGGTGCGCGGGTATGTAGTGATCGAAGCGGCTGCGTTGTTGATCGTTTGGCTTGTCGTGACGTTCTGGTGTGCGCTTGTGGTCGATTATCTGCCTGTGACTTTCGGGCTTGATGAACTTTCACAGGTAGCGCGAACGGTAGTCCTGACTACAATTCTGGTCTCAGCGATCTGGATCCTCTGGCATTTTCTGCTCAGACGTATTTTCGTTTCGCTTCCTGATTCAAGTATGGCTCTTTTGCTGGAACGGACGTTTCCGGAATTCAATGAATGCCTGATTACGACCGTCGAATCCGTGACTGCGAAAAAGCCGGATTCCGGCCAAATCGAGATGGCAAATCCTGAAGGCGATGATCCGACTGGCGATGTCATTTACGATGCTGCGATGCGCGAACGAACTGTAACGCGGGCTCAGTCCATCGCAAGGCATGTCGATCCATCGCGGGCTATCAACTACGGTCCGCTTAAGAAACGGATCGCGATCGCGTGCGGCCTCGCTATGACGGTGTTGGTGCTTGCGTTACAGAAGCCCGCCGTTTTCTTGCTGGCGACGGAGCGGATTTATGCGCTGGGCGAGGAGAAGTGGCCGCATAGAAATCAACTGGAAATGATTGGCATCAAAGTCCAACGCGAAAACACAATTGAAGGCATTGTTGCAACAGGCGAAGTTACAAAACCCGATGAACAAAACCGTTTTCTTGTCGGGCGTGGTTCGAGTTTGACGCTGATGATTCGCGCTCGGGTGAGCCAAACGGCGGGAAAACGAACAGCCGAAGGTTCGATCGGCGACACAACCCGGTCTGATTCGACATTGCCTGACAGTTGCACACTGCATTATCGCGACGCTGACGGCAATCAGGGGCGGCAGACGTTGAAGCGTGTCGGCGTATCGCGCGACGGTTACCAGCTCTATTCGCTCGATGAAGCCCCGCTCGCCGGTTTGCTCAATGATATTGAGTTCACGATTCGTGGTGGTGACCACCGGATAGGTCCGTTCAAGATTGCAGTCACTGACTGGCCGGCAGTCATCTCAACCGGGCTGGAGTGTAGTTTTCCTTCCTACATGGTCGACGAGAAATCGATGCGCTGGACGCCCAGGACAATCGCCTGGACCGGACGCGCGCAATTGCCTCGTGGGACCAGCGTAATTGTGCGCTGCAAAACGAACAAACCGTTGTCAAGGGTCTATGTGGTCAGCGCCGGCCAAAGTTCGAGCAATGTTAAAATCGCAAGCCCCGACACCGGAAACGAAGCCTTAAGCGAAACGACGGTTCAAGAGATTCGGGCAACTGAAAACGAATTTGAGTTTGCCCTGTCTCCAGTTTCTTCAACCACACGCGTCAAGTTTTATCTGTGCGACGCGGATGGTATCGTTTCTGAAGAGCCCCACACGATCGCGATTGAACCGATCGACGATCAGCCGCCGAATGTGCGAACGATGCTCACGGGAATTGGAACCGCTGTGACGCCCGATGTCGCAATTCCCGTGTCCGGCACGATTACGGATGACTACGGAATCGCGCGGCAGTGGATGGAAATCGAAACTCCGTCGACCGGCATGCTAACTGAGGCGATCGACACGAACGGCGGGCAAGTCGCGCAGTCGATCGACTTTCGCCAGCGCCGTCAGCAGAGCGGATATGATCTTCCGACCGATGTTGATAGCCGGCTTCGTATCACGGTTGTGGCGGTGGATGCGTTTGATCTGCCGGATGCGGACGGCAATCGATCGAAACCGAATCAAGGCGCGGGCGATGAATACGTGCTTGATGTTGTTTCGTCGGGCGATCTGTTACGGATTCTGGAACGAGTTGAAGTGGGGCAGCGGCGCAGGCTGGAACAGATCTATAACGAAATGATGGACGCAAGAAACTACCTGGGCCGCGCCCGTTCGCAGCTTGAAACTTCGAACGAGACTGCGGAACCCGGTGACCGGCGAGACACGAATCCGGATGAAACGATCGAGGACGAAACGGTTCGGGATGATGAATTACGATGGTTGTTTGCCCGGCGTGCGATCATGCAGATCGACAAATCGACTCAGGAAATTACCGGCGTGGCCGATGCGTTTGACAACATCCGACTACAGCTGATCAACAATCGGGTCGATTCCGAAGACAGAAAAATTCGGCTGCAGGAACAGATTGTCGGGCCATTGGAATTGATTGCTTTGCGTTCCATGAGACAATTAAGGGAGTCGGTCGTTCGGCTGGAAGAATCGCTGAAACAGATGCAAGCGATGCCGGGCGAGATTGACTTGTCCGGCGCATGCGATGTGCGAGTCGTGACTGCCATTGAGTCAGCGACCGAAGTGCTCGCAGAAATTGAATCGGTCCTCGGCATCCTGGTGAAGTACGAGACACAGAACGAATTGCTGGATATCGTCCGGCAGTTGATCAAGCAACAGGAAGACCTTGCTGAACGTACAGCCAGGGAGCGAAGACGAGCGGCCTTTGACGGGCTGCTGGACGAATGACGGATGACGGATGAGTTGGAAAGGAAATACAGTGCAGACACGGTACGTTTCATCGACTCGGTGCTTTGGGCGGACGATTCAAGTTCGCGCACCGTACTGTGCGTTTCGAAGGCTGCTGCTTTGTCTTGCCGCTAACATTGTTGCCGCCAACATTATCCTAGGGCAATTCTGTTTCGCGGCTGCTCAGGAATCAAGCGGACAATCGGTTGACGAAGCGGCATTGATACTTGCAGAGCAATCCGCGTTGGCCGGGCAGTACCGGTTGCTCGAAGAAAAGCTGTTTTCGCTTTACGAATACGAACGTGACTCGAATCCGATGCGCTCCGGTTTGCTCAAGCGCGCCTACCTGCAGTCGCAGGAGCAGATGACTGCCGGGCAGTTAGATGTTGTAGCAGAATTGATTTCCGGCGGCGACTTGAAGCAGGCCGAAGCCAAGCAGGCGAAAGTACTGACCGACTTGAACGCGCTGCTTAAGCTGCTCGAAAGTGAAGATCGTGGTAAGCGGGTTCGAGATGATATTCGACGGAATCAGGTGTATCTAAAAGAAGTCGAGCGGATTCTGCGAATCCAGCGCGGCATCCGGACTCAGGCTGAAGCGGACGGCGATGCTAAACGGCTTGAGGAGTCACAGGAGAAGACGGCGGACCGGACGGGCTCGTTGGCGGGTGAGATCGAAGACGAGGAACGAGACGAATCTGAATCCGGTGAAGGGGCTGAATCCGACGAGGGGAATGAAACCGAAGAGGGGGCCGACGAAAACGGAAACGAGGCAGCAGGGAACGATAATGGCCAGAGTGGCGAGGGACAGAGTGGCGAGGGACAGAGTGGCGAGGGCGGCGAAGGAGAACATGAAAACGCACCCAACCCGGTGCCGCAGCAAATTGAATCGGCAGAGCAAAAGATGCGCGAGGCTGCTGAGGATCTGAAACGCGCTCAGAGGGAAGACTCAATCGAAGACATGAAGGCGGCGGAAGCTGCGATGGCGGAGGCGAAAAAAGAGCTCGAAGATATCTTGCGGCAGTTGCGCGAAGAGGAAATCGAACGCACACTTGCGATGCTCGAAGGGCGATTCCGGCAGATGCTGGAGCGGGAAATCAAAGTGCTTGAAAGAACGCAGGCCCTCGACGCGACTCCGGCGTCTGAACGCGGTACGAATTTTGAAATTGCGGCGGGGAAACAGTCGCTGGAGCAAAACGGAATTGCCACCGAAGCCGGCCGCGCGTTGATGTTGCTGGATGAAGACGGCAGTTCAGTCGCATTTCCTGAAACAGTCGATCAAATGCGCGACGATATGCTTCAAGTTGCCGGACGTTTGTCTGCCGCCATGGTTGGAGCGGTCACGGTTGAGATCGAAACCGATATTGTCGAAACCCTGGGCTACATCGTCGAAGCGCTTGTGCAAACGCAGGAGGATATGGAGCGGATGAAGCAGGCAAATCAGCAGCAGGGGGGTGGGGGACCGCCAGGTGAAAAACCACTCGTGGATCAGCTGGCCGAAATCAAGATGCTGCGAAGTCTGCAGGAACGAATCTACAAGCGGCATCTGAGATATTCAAAGATGCTCCCTGATCCTGAAGATCCGGTCGGGATGGCGGACGATCCTGAGATACAGGCGGCACTGGACCGGCTCGCTGAACGGCAACGGAGGCTGACGGAAATCGCAGAGGATATTGTTGCGGGGAAGATCAAATGAAACCCGGAACATTCGTGTTTGTTTTTGTGGCTATGGCGTGCGAATTCAGTTCTGCGCAATCTGTTCCGGATGAACTGGCCGTTCAAGCGTCGTGGCAGATTCCCGGCGACGCGGAGGTTCAGCGTGCCGTTAACGAATGGCTGGATGAATCGGGCGCGGATGAAGCTGAAAAAACAGCGGTGCTTGAGCAACTGACAACATCGCCTGGGTCCGGCAGTGAAAGGTTGGATGCAGTACTTGATGCGATTGAGGTGTTGCGTGACGAGGTATCGGCATTGCGGAATCCGGCTCCCGATCAACGCAATTCAGCTTTCAGCGCCGATTTCGACTTTTCAAAATTCCTCAACGATGGAGACTGGACACATTCTTTCGTTCGCAACCATCTGATTCTGCTCCACGGGAGATGGCTGGTTCAAAACGAACTCTACGATGAAGCGCTTGTTCTACTAAACCAGGTGGGCGTGTCACAGGTGCTTGATCCTGCGGCCCTGTTGTTTTATCGCGCTCTGTCGGAGCATCAACTGTTGATGAAAGATGAATGTACGGCGACGGTGCGGCTGTTGCTGGAAAACTCCGAAACGCTGCCGCGACGTTTTCGAATTGTTGGCGAGCTGTTGTTGGCTGACATTGCTCCGCTTGAAGAAGGTTCACTCGACGAGATCGCGCGGCTGATGGCTGACATTCACCGTCGCCAGTCGCTTTATCGCAGTGGTCAACGCGTCAGAGGGCAGGAACAGCAAGTCATCGAAAAATTGGACAAGCTGATTGAAGACCTCGAATCGCAACAGCAGCAACAGCAACTGTCTTCATCGAATCAGTCGTCGCAGCCGATGGACGAGTCAAAAAACGCAACAGGTCGCGGCGACGGAACGGTGAAAAGAACGGACCAGGTTGATGGCGGGCAGTGGGGCGATCTTCCGCCCCAGGAGCGGGCGGCCGCGCTGGCGGAAATGTCCAAGGATCTGCCTCCGCATTACCGACCGGTGATTGAGGAGTACTTTCGTCAGCTGGCAGAAGGTAGGGAAAGGTAAATGCGGATTTCGGAACGCGAAATTCGGAATGTGGTTAATCGAGTGATTATCCGGGTGACGCTTGCAGTCGCACTGGGCGGATTCAGTACCATTCCGGGTTACGCGCAGAATGACATAGAGCAAGGGACTGACATAGAGCAAGGGGCTGACACAGAGCAAGGGACTGACATAGAGCAAGGGGCTGACATAGAGCAAGGGGCTGACACAGAGCAAGGGAACGACGCGTTACCCGTATTGACAACGATATCGGGTTCCCGGTTTGAAGGAAGTATCGTTGAAACCGGCGTTGACTATTTGGTAATCCAGGGCGAGACGGATGAAAAAATTGGCTACGACCAGATTGGCTCGATCAATTTTAATCGCGGCGTAGTCGTTCCTGATGAAGACGCAATTGTCGTCCGGCTGATCGACGATTCGCGATTTGTCTGTTCGGCGTTCACCGCTTCCGGCGGTGTTTCATCATTGCAACTGCCTGGTGGATCGTCGCTGTCCGTTGACAACCGGAACATTCACAGCGTTCGTTTGCGATCATTCAACGGGCTAAAGAAGCTGGATGATCAATGGGCGGAACTGCGGGCGAATCCGCCACCTGGCGGCGACGCGATTGTTGTAAATCGGGATGGCTCACTTGACCCGCTGGAGGGAGTACTCGGAGATGTCACAGGTGATCGGGTCGCGTTCGAAATGGAGGAACAGGCCGGAAATATAAGGCGAAACAAGATTGACGGACTGTTGTTCTATCATGCAGACGGTCGTGAACTACCGGCGTCGCTGTGTGAAATTAGACTGACCGGAAATACGGTTGTAGTGGCTCGCAGCATCGTGATTGCGGACTCGTTTTTAAGAATAACGACTGTCTCGGGTTCTGAGTTTCTAATCGCACCGGACGAAATCGCCCGCATTGATTTTGCACTCGGGCGAATTGTGTTTCTCAGTGATCTCGATCCGACGACCTCTGACTGGGAACCGATCATGGCCAATCCTGCATTGCGCGACCAGCTGAAACGGCAGAACCTGCCTCGGACCAATGAGACGTTCAATCGCAGTCCGTTGTCGCTGGAGTTTTTTCCGGAGTCCGGAATTGCGTATTTAGTAGAGCGGCGCGAATTTGAACACGGTTTCGCAATGCGAGCCGGTTCGAAACTGGTTTTTTCTTTGGAAGCTAAATATGAACGGTTAACCGGTGTCGTTGGCTTTGACCCGGACGCGACGAGCGTAGGAAACCTGACATTGAGAATTCGCTGTGATGACCGAACGGTTCTAGAGCGGAATTTGCGCCGGTCCGAACTGGAAAATCCACTTGAGTTGGACATCGCAATCGCGGATGTTGACCGAATGGTTTTTGAGATTGACTATGACGAGGGACTGGGGATCGGCGACACGCTGCACTTGTGCGACTTGAGGGTGGCGAAATGAAAACGAAGGCGAAATACGGAAAAAAAACGAATGCGGATTGTGGAATGTGGAACGTGGAATGTTGCTCGCACGTAGCGTTGGCACTTTGCCAATGTTTGATTCTCGCGCGCAATTTACGCATCGGCATGTTGCCAGCGCTGCGAAAAGCTCTGTTTGCAATGTCATTCTGTTTCGCGTCGATCGTTTTCTTCACGTTACAAGATCTTGCTCAGGAATATGACCCGGATGCCGGGGCCGCGCGGCAGCCGATCGAAGTTTCTCCCGAAGTAATCGCTGCTGAAGAATCACGCGTTGAAACGATCGCGCGGGCGAGTCAAGCGACGATTGGCGTATTTGGACCGGGCGGGCAGGGCGGTGGTAGTGGAGTCGTAATCAGCGCCGATGGTTTTGCTTTGACTAACTACCACGTTGTTCAGGGAAACGGCGCGTTCATGGAGTGCAGTATGCCGGACGGAGTTCTGTACGATGCGGTCATCGTCGGAATTGATCCGGTCGGTGATGTGGCAATGATCCAGTTGCTCGGGCGAAACGATTTTCCTGTCGCGGAAATGGGCGACAGCGACCTGGTGCGACAGGGGGAGTGGTGTTTTGCAATCGGCAATCCGTTTCTACTGGCGACTGATTTTCAGCCGACGGTCAGTTACGGAATCATTTCCGGGACTCATCGCTATCAATATCCGTCAGGGACGCGCCTGGAGTACGCCGACTGCATACAAACCGATGCGGCCATCAATCCAGGGAATTCAGGCGGGCCGCTGTTCAATTCGCGTGGCCAATTGATCGGGATTAACGGTCGGGGCTCGTTTGAGAAACGGGGTCGAGTGAACGTCGGTGTGGGCTATGCGATTTCGATCAATCAAATCAATCTGTTTTACGATCACCTGCAAAGTGGCAGAATTGTTGACCATGCGTCGCTTGGTGCGACGGTCGGAACCAGTGAATCGGGCGAAGTTCGAGTGACTGACATACTTGAAACGTCCGACGCGTTCCAGCATGGGTTGCGGTTCGGCGATCGTGTCGTTGCTTTTGCCGGTCGGGATATCCGGACCGTCAATCAGTTTAAGAACGTGCTGGGCATTTTTCCGCGCGGATGGAAAGTGCCTCTTGTCTTCGAACGCGAAGGAGCGGCAACAGAAATTGTGGTTCGATTGAGCGGAGTCCACGCGGATGATGCCCTGGCGGCGATGATTGGCGGTGTTCCCGGTTCCGAAACCCTTCCGCCGGAAAATGGCGAGGATGGAAACGGCGCAGATGGAAACGGCGACGACGAGGAGGAAGGAAATGAAAAGGGCCGCGATCGAACGATCGCACCCGACCTCGATTTGGATACGGACGAGTTGAAACAGAGTTTGCACGAAGAACGCGCCGGTTACGCAAATTTTCATTTTAATGAAATGAAGCAGCGAGCGATTTGGACGCAGTTCCAATCCAACGGTGATTTCCGGACGGGCGATGAGAAATGGCGGATCACGGCGACCGGTTCTGATGGGGAGAAGTCGGTCTTTGTTTTGTCCGGCGATCAATCCGGCTTGCAGATTGGTGATGAGACCTGGATGTTTTCAAGCAGCGACGAAATCACGGGGCAACTCGATTCTGGCAACACCGGCATGTTGCTGGCCATGCATTTGTGGCGACGGATGTTGACGCGCGGACCGGAGCAGTTCGGTGACACATTTTATTTCGGCGGCCTGCCTGTGACGACTCTTGTCAGCGCCGAATCGGAGATTGATGGACAAGGCGCCGAAGCGACGGAAAGAGTCCAGGTTGACAGTGCTTTTCAGAGTGAAATCACAACGACCGACAATCCCGTGCCGAATTTGCGTCGGGTCGTTACGCCATTGATTGCCAGCGTATTGCAGTCAACCTATGACGTTACCGAGTCACGTTTCTTTTTTGAAAAATCAACTGGCAGCCTGTTGATGATTGAAGTCTTTCCTGATGTTCATGCACCGGCGATCGAGGTTTATTTTTTAGACTACCAGAAACACGACGATTTGACGGTGCCCGGCAAGATCCATGTCGTCAACGGAAATCGTCCGCCAGTCATGTTGAAGATCGAACGATTCGAATTCTTGAGTGACGAAGACGGGTAGGCCGGACGAGCAGGGTTAGCTTCTTGTTTTCTGCGTTTGAACAGGAGGCAATAGAGTAAAAAAGGGAATCTACAGAAATGAAAACCAGTCATTCCAGTGCGGCGAGAGTGGTTGTCCGTTGCCGTTTCTGCTCGATGCTCGGACTCGCTTTTGACGGGTCCATGGGAGCTGCTCGCGTCTTTTGCGGACTTGCGATTCTTGCAATAGCGAATTTCGTTTTGTTGCCGTTTGCATTCGCACAGGAGGTCGGTTACGAAAACATTGTTCCTTTGGTTGAGCCGAGAGTCGTGAAGATAACCGGCAGCGGTGGATTCCGCAGGCTCGAAGCATATCAAAGCGGGTTTCTTGTTTCAGACGACGGTTACATTCTTACTGTCTGGAGTTACGTGCTCGATACTGATTCGCCGCAAGTTACATTGAGTGACGGTCAACGATTTGACGCGACTCTGGTCGGCTATGATCCGCGAATAGAAATTGCGGTGCTGAAAATTGATGCCGGCGGACTGGCCTGTTTTAACATCGATTCAGCCGTGGTTTCGAGAGCGGGCGCGCGTGTGCTGGCGTTCAGCAATCTGTTTGGCGTCGCTACCGGCGACGAACCAGTCAGCGTGATTCACGGGCATGTGGCAGCGATTACGTCGCTAAACGCGCGAAGTGGAGCTCGTGAATCAACGTATCAAGGAGATGTCTATATCCTTGACGCGATCACAAATAACCCGGGCGCGGCAGGGGGCGCGGTGACAAACCGTCGCGGAGAGTTGATCGGCCTGGTTGGAAAAGAACTGCGTGACTCACAAACCGGGATGTGGTTGAATTTTTGCATTCCGATCGGAAGCCTTGCCGGATCGGCGCATGATATTCGTGACGGGAAAATGCCCGTCGCCAATGCAGCGAATCAAAACGTGGTCAGCGAGCCAATGACGATGGAACTGCTCGGTATTGTTCTGGTTCCGGACGTGATTGCAAGAACGCCACCGTTCGTTGACCGGGTGGTTTCCGGATCCGTCGCGTCCGACTACGGGTTGGAAGCCGATGACCTGATTGTTGAAATGGAGGGTCAGGTGACTCCGTCGTGCCGCGATGTGGTTCGCATTCTTTCCGGAGTCGATCGTGATGAGCGCGTTTCGTTAACTTTCCAGCGGGAAAATCAGTTCCTGACCGTTGAGATGGAGTTGGAACGATGAACATTCGTTGGAGTCGAAAATCCGCGTTGCCTGCTCAATGCGCAATTGCTGTTGCGTTCGTGTCGATCGGGTTCACGGTGCCACCGGCCAGCGGACAGGACGCGTTGCAACAGGTTCAGGAACGCGCGGTTGCCGATGCAGTCGATTCAGTTTCTGACTGTGTAGTTCAGATCGATACGATTGGCGGAGTTGTTTCCGGCCAGCGGCTTTCCGGAACGGGTCCATTCACCGGTACGGTTGTTTCACCTGACGGATTAATTCTGACCAGCGGATATAATGTTGCTCATCACCCTGCGAGTATCATCGTTCGACTGCCCGACGATCGACGTTTGGCTGCAGAGATCGTTGTCACGGACGAGAGTCGAAACCTGGTCTTGCTTCAAGCCATCAGTGATCCGGCTGACAATGAGGTGGGTGACAACAACGTAAATGACGACAACGCGAGCAATAAAGGCCATGGAGAATTGAACCTTCCATTTGTCAGTTTTGTTGACCGTTCCAGTTTGATGCCGGGGGAGACCGCGATTGCGGTCGGACGGGTCTACGATCCTCAATCAGCTAATGTCTCGATCGGAATCGTCAGCGCGACCGATCGCATATGGAATCGAGCAATACAGACAGACGCAAAAATCTCGCCGGCAAACTATGGCGGTCCTCTGATCAATTTGCGGGGCCAGGTCATCGGCGTGCTGACGCCGATGTCGTTGACCGCCGGCGAACCAGCCTCAGGAGTTGAATGGTATGATTCCGGAATCGGATTTGCTGCTGATGCACTGCCGATGCTGGAAAGAGTCGCTCGAAACGGAATCGACAACGGCCCGATTAAACTTTCGCCTGGAATAGCGGGGATCGAGTTCGAGGGATCGAATATCTATGCGGATCGCGCGGCTGTGGCTGTCAGCTACGTCGGTTCGCCCGCGTACGCTGCCGGTGTTCGCAAGGGTGACGTAGTCGCGGGCGTGAACGGGATGAGCGTCACGCGCATCGCTCAATTCAAACACGCGGTTGGACCGATGTACGCTGGCGACATGGTCAGGTTCCTGGTTGCACGCGGTGACGAGGAATTGAGTTTCGAACTGACACTTGTGGCTGAGCTTCCTCCGTTTGAGGTTCCTGCGATCGGAGTCGTGATTGAGGACGTGAACGATTTGGTTTTCCAAAGAGAGGGCGATGAACTAATCAGGTTCGAGGGTGTCCGGATTCGGCATGTTTTCGACGACAGTCCGGCTGCGAAGGCCGGACTACGCACAGGCGATCGAATTGGGCGACTTGGAGATTTTGAAATAGGGGATTGCGCTTCGTTTCGTTCAACGCTGGTTCTGTCTGCTGTAGGCGATCAAATCGAAATTGAATTTGTTCGAGACGGGAAAACCCGGATGGCCAACTTGAGTATTGGACTTCAACAATCGACTGTTCCCGGGCAATCGTTCGAAGAACAACCATCGGACGCGAAGTCGGAACTGATACCGATCAAGTTGGTCGATGCCGCCAATATTGCGTTTGTCATTCGCCCGGCGGGATCATGGTCTCGAAAGCCGGCACTGATTGTCTGGCTGGCCAAGCCGGGCGAGATTGCTGACTCCCCGGAGTCCCGCGAACAGTTTGCCGCCACCTGGATGAAATTCTGTGCGACGCAGAATGTGGCCGTGCTGGTGATTTCGCCTGAGGATGACACGGCCTGGGATCCCGGCGAGGCAGACATTATCCTGCGAATAGTGGACGTCGCTAAAAAGCAGACGGATTTCGACCGGCGCCGCATTGCGATCGGAGGGATTGGGCCAGGAGCAGCGATGTCAGGCGGCGTCTGTGCGGCCAACCGCAAGTTGTTTTCCGGCTTGATCATGATCGACTCAACCATTCCCGAATCTGCGAGGTTGATGAAGACCTCGGCGGTTGCGCCGTTACTTCTTTACGTCGGCTCTTCTACCGGGTTCGACAAACCGTTTCAACTGGCGCAGGGAGTCGAATCATTGAAGGCCGCAGGTTTTCCTTTGCATTTGGAATCCGGCCGCATTTCGCAATTGGACGTTTGGGTCGAATCAATTGTTAGGTGGTCAAACGTGCTGGACCGGAATTGAAAAATGATTGAGATGGTCGTTATCGCGGCCTGCATCGGCTTTTTTTGTGGTGCATTGCACGAACTTGTATCAGACGCAGTGCAAAAACGGCTGATTTTCTTGAACTCCTCGGCGAGAATCGACTTGCGGCTGCAACTACATTTTGCGTCGCCTACATGGTTTCCTGTTTTCCGGGTCGAATGACGATTCGGCTGATCAACTTCAAGCCAAAACAATAGCAGCCTGCGCCGGAGTTTGACGCGCAGCGTGACTATTGACGTTAGGACCGCGTAAAACGACCGCGCAAACCCGAAACATCTGCTCTCTGCGAAGCCCTAACGCGTGCCCGACAATCGCCGCAAGATTCCGTTGATCATCAAGCCACCAACCAGCGCCGAAGCGGCGACTGGAAAAAGCTGGCGGCGCACGGCGATGATGATCAGCAATGCAACCACGGCCACAATCACAAGCGTCGATGCGCGTTTTCTCAACCAGTCAAATTCGGGCCACGCAAGCCAGATTGCTCCGAGCATGAACCCCACGCGAACCAGAATTCCGGCGGCTGCCAGGACGTTGTCGGCTCCGGAGAAATACAACACTGCACCTACGATCAGAAAGATGGTGGCAATGAGCCCTGTGAGTAGGCGTTGGGTGTTCAAATAAATTTTCGCCGATGTACGAACTGGTTTTAGTGTCAGATAGTTTCGTGAATGGCGGCAGTGAAAGCATCTACCGAAATGGTCGCGACAAGCTGGAGGCGTGATCCGACGTTACCGGCTCCGCCATATTTCGTGATCAGAAATACCGAGCGATTTTTGCGCGGCCGCAATTTCTTTCTTGAATCGTTTCGCGTCGACTGGATACCCTTTGGTCGGTTTGATGCCGGGAATTTTCAGCTGCCAGAAGTCGTTCCACAAAATCATGAACACTTCCCGAACGTACTTGGAAATCATCGACGACAACGCTACGGACAAAGCTGATTCACCCTTGGCGATGAACTTTGCCTTGAAACAGGATTCGTCAACAGACCAGCGATACCGGCTCTCCATCAGCGACTCAATATCGACCATCACAAATTCTTCGGTTACGTATTCCTGCAACAAAGCAGCATATCGGCTGCGTCCGCCGTGTTTGTCGCAAGTAATCGAGAACTTGTTTGGGCCGTCGTTCCTGCTCGCTGCGTAAACAAGATCGCTGACGATGGACAGCGTTGTTGCTGACAACAATGACGCTTTGTTGCCGTACACTGCAATGCCCTGATTGAACGCCTTGGGGAACACCGTTCTGCATCGGGCGTTTCTCAGAAAGACTCCAGCAATTTCACACTCTTCGCCAAACCGCTGGCATAATTCTTCGATTCGGGCCGGGTCGGCGGATACGGGAAGATTCAGTTTCCGAGTCGCGGAGGCAACGTCGGGTTCGCCGTTCTTTTTCTGCTCACCGCTTTTATTCTGCTCGCTGCCATTACACATCAGCAGCGTGAGTGATTGCCAGTCCGCAGGAATTTCGCCATGCAGATGGTGACAAATTGCGAGTACCGTCGTTTCGAGTGCTGCGATCGATCCGGTGGCCTGATAGACGGACTTTGAATCGGCGATCGTTAGCCTTGGTTCGGAATTTTTCGATTTTCGGGGAGAGACAATGGAACTGAGGCGCTCATACAAATCGCAATCCGGATCATCAACTTCCCAGAGCGTACCGCTGACCGTGAGCGGGCCGAGGTTGGGGCCGTATCCAGCTTCGTCGGTTCCGATGTGAAACGCCATGGTGATCCGTGAGTTTGTTCTGCTGAGAGCCGGGTTTGTTCTTTGATCGGCGCCGGCACTGAGAGAGGACTGACGCTACGGAATCATCATTATAGAATAGCGTCGTCTCCCAAACTAAAGTACCCGACACGGTCGACGCAATATAGAAACACAATCATTCGGAACTCAGATGAACACTCAAGTTGATAACCATCCAATCCAGGCGCGGGCGATCGAAATTCTGAAACAACTCGGTGCGGCCGAATCTGATTCCGCTGCGATGCCAGGCGTATGTTGGGGTGACCAATGGCTGGCAGGCGTCGGCGAATCGATGAATGTACACAGCCCGATCGACGGGTCGTTGCTCGCGACGGTCGCAGGAGGCACAACCGATGACGTTGCGAAGGCTGCACAAGCTTCCGTTGCTGCATTCAAGAAATGGCGCACCGTTCCCGCTCCGCAGCGTGGTCAACTTGTCCGGCTGATCGGTGACAGACTGCGTGAACACAAGGAAGACCTTGCATGGCTGGTGACGGCGGAGTGTGGCAAGATTTATCAGGAAGGCCTTGGCGAAGTGCAGGAGATGATCGACATTTGCGATTTCGCAGTCGGCCTTAGCAGACAACTCTACGGATTGACCATCGCCAGCGAACGCCCGATGCACCGTTTGTCGGAACAATGGCACCCGCTGGGTCCGATTGGTGTTATCAGCGCGTTCAACTTCCCGGTCGCAGTCTGGGCCTGGAACGCGATGATTGCATTGGTGTGTGGTGATCCGGTTGTCTGGAAGCCGTCCGAAAAAACACCGCTGACTGCGATTGCCTGCCATGCGATTGCCAGTGGAGTAATCGCAGAATTTGAGGACGCGCCGGCGGACCTGGTTCATCTGGTCGTTGGAGGACGGGATGTTGGTCAGGCGATTGCAGCGAACAAGCTTTTCCCGCTCGTGTCGGCGACCGGCTCGACCGCCATGGGCCGCGACGTTGCGGGTGTCGTCTCTTCCCGGCTAGGCAAGCTGTTATTGGAGCTAGGCGGAAACAACGCGGCAATCGTTGCCGAAACTGCTGACCTTGATCTCGCAATTCGCGGCATCGTTTTCTCAGCTGTCGGCACCTGTGGCCAGCGATGTACGTCGCTCCGCCGTTTGATCGTTCATGAATCGTTGGCCGATGAGGTTCGGACGCGATTGCTATCGGCCTACCGGCAAATTTCGATTGGCGATCCGCTCGACCCGTCGACGCTCGTTGGTCCCCTGATCGATGAGGATTCATTCAACAATATGCAGCGTTCGCTCGATGCGGCGCGGGAACAGGGAGGAACGGTTCACGGTGGCGATCGGGTAGAGTCCGGAGTTGCGGACGGCGGATACTACGTCCAGCCGGCGCTGATTGAGATAAGTCCCGATGCGAAAATTGCCAGACACGAAACGTTTGCACCGATCACTTATCTAATGACCTACAAGAATTTTGACCAGGCGATTGAAATTCAGAATTCGGTTTCGCAGGGATTGGCCAGCAGCGTGTTTACTCGTGATGTCCTTGAAGCCGAGCAATTTTGCTCGCCGGCCGGTTCGGACTGTGGAATCGCCAATGTTAACATTGGAACCAGTGGCGCAGAAATCGGCGGCGCGTTCGGTGGTGAGAAAGACACCGGTGGCGGTCGCGAATCGGGGTCGGACGCGTGGAAAACCTATATGCGACGAGCAACAAACACGATCAACTACTCGGACCAGCTCCCGCTAGCGCAGGGGATCAAATTCGACTTGTAGACATCGGCTATTTCTCCATCTCAATCGGATGGCGAAACGTCCGGTAAACCACAGTCGTGTAACTCGCGATAAAGGGAATTCCGATCATAGCGATGATTGTCATGATCCGATGATTGTCATGATCCAAAGCGTCCCCTGACTGGAAGCGGCATTCTCGTACGTCAATGACGCCCCCAAGCCGGTCGAATGGACCAGATTCGGGAACGTAGAAGGACAAAACAGAGCTACGAGGCAGGCGATATTCAGGCAGGACGAAACCAACGCTTGTCCGGATTTTTTCAGGTAGATTGTTCGCGGCATGTTCGTCGCCGCAAAACTACTTCCCGGTTTTCTTTTTGGTGGCCCCTTTCTTGAGTTTCCGCTTCTTGCCGCCGGCGATTTCATCCTCTTTCGCCTGGATCTCGGCATCGTAGTCTTGCCCGTCCTCGGCAACCCGCAAACGCGGAACTTTCCGCTGAGATCGAATTTTGTACTTCGCCGCAACGTCCGCAAACGGATCCTCCGTTTTCCGTTTCCGGCCTGTCTTTGCAACCGGCAAGAGCATGGATTTTTCTATCAGCTCGTCCTTAAATGCCTCCTTGAATTCAGGTGTGATTTTCCGCAAATGTCTGATGAACACCTGATAGTGCGCGCTGCAAAGGCCCCGCGTCATTTTTTTGGTGACGTTTCTGCAAATCAAGCAGGATTCGTCTTCGTAATCACTTGGCATCCAGATTTTTTAGTGGTTTTCAACTTGTTAGCAAGTCGTTATCTGGCAATGATTTATGAATTGAAATGGTTTTTATTGACGTTGATTAATATATTCAATATGATTTGATTTAAGTTTTAATGAGTATTGATTGAGAATCATTCTGTTGTTGCCATCCGCAATCAAGCCACATGGAAGCAGCATGGTTTTCGGCAGGAACCCCCAACCGGAGTGGGACCGTTGCGAGCAAAAACGCACGATGAGTGCGCCCGTAATCATCACAACGGGATTCTTGATGAGCGAACCGAAATAAACAAATTCAAACGGAACAAGCAGAAGGAACAGCCAGTGCACACCCGAACTACGGTCGCGAAACCAGCGACTGAAAAATCGATCAGCGGACTGATGAACCAGGACATTCAAAGCGCGATTGGGCGACTTGCCCGCAGCGACAGCGGTCTTCGATCGCTCACGGGACTGCTCGAACTGATCGACTACACTGCCGGCATCGACTGCGAAGATCAGGAAGCGTTTTTTCTGCTGCTCTCCGCCGTTTGGAACCAGCATCCGCAAGACGTCATTGACCGCGCCTTGACCGCGCGGGGACGGGACGAAGCGGAAACGCCACGAAAGTATTCAACCTCACTTTGTGGCGAATTGTACAGCGGTGAATTTGATTCGATCGAATCGGCCGTCGAAAAGATGATTGCGACAGGCAGGGAGGAGTTCTTTGTTGGCGAGAACCGGTCGCCTCAGCAGCCGGAAACGTACTGGCACGCGGAAGACTGGCTCCAACAGGTCAGTTGCGGCGACGAGTACGTAGGGGACTGGGGCGATTCAACACTTGATCAGCGCGAAGAAGTCGAGGCGAAAGTCCGGCCGATTCTCGGTACATGGCTCGATCGTTACAACCTTTGCCCGGTGTTTTGGTTCGTGGAGAAAGCGCTGAAATTTCAGATTGCGGGAGACCGGATATTTGTTTTCCGGGATGGAGTAAAAATCAAAAGCGGAAGCCTCAACGGGCCGCTGCCTGACAAGTTCTATGTCTTTTCCGCATCGGAACCAGAGAAAAAAGCAGACTCTTCTGACAACGATATTTCAGAGAAAGAAGCGATGAGAAAAGCAGAGAAAAAAAACGAAGTAAAAACCAAAGTAGTCCAGCTTTTATGGGAATCTTCAATAGCCTTGGCAATAGCTGAAACAGAAGAAGAAGCAGAAAGAATGAAGTTCACAAAGAAAACCGATCGACAAACCTGAACGATCAACAACGTGAACTCGCAATCAGGGCCGGATACTGCTGCGTGTACATTGCGTATTTGAAATTCAAGATAGGAGCGGAGAGCACGGGATTCGAACCCGCAACCGGTTGCCCGGCACTTCATTTCCAATGAAATTAGCTACGTCCTACCGGTGACGTTTCCTCTTTTTCGGCGGCTTTTCGGGCCGATCGCCTACGCTCGATTGTGGCCAACCCTCGCCGCGTGTACATCGGCGTGTACATCCTGCCAGAACTGGTCGGCTACTTCATCCGTGGCCAGGTCGACGTAATACGTCATCGTTGTCTCCAGGCTTTTGTGCCGCATCATCGCCTTCAATGCGAACGGATGAACCCGCAACGCCCAACGCGTGCCGCACGTCTTGCGCAGGTCTTTGGCGGTGATTCCCTGCCCTGCGTCGTGCAGTCTCGTGCTGATCGTTTTCCGCGCGAGCGGGCAATCAACGATCGGACCGGAATCGAACCGGCTGAGGTAGCGGGCGAAATCAACGGGGATCGGTGACCGCTGGACCTTCCTGTTCTTTTGTCCGCCTTTGCCCCAGGCGATCTTTGCCAGCGCAGCCGCCGGCGGTCCGTCCGGCGCCTCGCCTACGAGAAACCTCTCGACATTCTGTAGCGATTTGATCGCCGCACGCACCTGATTGACTGCCTCGCCCGAATTCATGTCGTTAATTCTGTCGTTTTTTCTGTCCGACGCAACTGCATAAATGGCAAACGGTTACGCAAACACAGCGGAAATAATTGCGGGAATCATCGCGTCAATCGTTGACACAATGAACGCCATTCGTATCATCGGCCGAGGAAAATCAATCACGGATGGACCAGCCGCAACAAAGAAACCAGTGGAGGCCCGCCGTGAGAGTCCAAATCAGGAGATTTGCAGTGATCAAGATGCCATCTGCAGCGCAGAAACGGATTGAGAATTTACAGGCCGAAGGTAAATGCCTCGCCTGTAGCGAACCGCTGGGCGAGGGCCGAGTTGTTCGCGGATGCCATGAACGATGCGCCCGCGCGACAAGCCGAGCCGTTCATGATCTTTCCGCAGCCCAGATACTTTCCGCAGCCCAGATACTTTCCGCAGCCCAGATACTTTCCGCAGCCCAGATAGTGGTACGCGGCATTCGAGGCGCCGGTCTGCAAAATCTCCAATTCGGTTTCTGAGAATTCCACGGACTGATGTAACTCCAGTGTTGCATCCCAGTCGGACTGATTCAACTCACCATCATCTTTGAGTTTTTTCAAATCGCGCTTGACTTGGTCATTTCGTCGCAACAAAGCATTGAGTTCCATGTCCCAGTAATTCTCCGTCAACACCGCGACGACGTTTCCTTTGAATTCGTCGAGTCCGGCAGGCGCAGTCATCGCATCCCGGAAACCCTGATGAATCGTTACGTAGCGTTGCTGGTCTTCTGAATATTGTTCGGTTGGTCCGTCAACACCCATGACGCCAATCACAAAAGGCAATTCGGGAGCCGAAAGGTCACTACGAAAGTCTCGAATAAGCTGAACGAGTAGTTCGCAGTATTGGTCGTAGCCGCCCGCTTCGCCTCGTGCCGGATAAGTCCCCGAGTCAACCATGTCGTTCCAGCCTTGAAACCAAACCATGCCCGACAGCTCGTAACCGAGTTCCGGGTTGTAGTCCGGGTTGTAGTCCGGGTAAACGCTTTCAATGTCCGCAAGCACGCTTTGAACGTGCGCGATCGTGTCAAGATAATAGATGCCGGTTGCGTTTTCTTTCTCAGCTCTGACCGCGTCCACGTCCTTCTCTTGTGCTTTAACCCGTTCAATGACCGCGTCTTCAAAGACGTAGGGACCGGCGCCCGGAGGTCGAAAATCCGTATTGAGACTCTTCCCACCCCACGCCGCTTTGATAATCAGAATCGGCTCGTCCAGTTTCTGCTGCATGTAGATGCCGAATGTGAGCTCCGGTCCGATCTTGTTCTCGTCAGCGCCAAATCCGGTCGACAACTGCCCGGACCTTATTCCATTGGATGACCGATAGGAGATCCAGCCGTTTTCGAAGACATGTGGTTCGCCATCTTCGTTTAGCATCCGGTCAAGAATCGGTTTCGTCGCGGGATCCATGCCGATGTGCGGCAAGGTCCTGACATGAGCGTGACCCTGCATGTTGGATTGCCCGGCAAGAACAAAGACATTGAGTGGTTTCTCCTGTGGCTTGGCCGTATCCTGCGCCTGAGTTGTGCAACAACTCATGGCCATGAGACATGCGATGACCACCAGACAGTTGTTTCTTGTTGAATTCAATGAGGGCTTTCTAGTTTGAGCCGGTGCATTATTTGCTGATTGACCCCTGATTGTACGTGATGCGATGTCGGGATTCGATCACTTGGACTCATGCTTTGGGCATCATTGAGTAATAGCTCGAGGATCGCCCGCCCTAAACAACCGATTCATGCCAACTTCGGGTTTCACTGGAAGCCGCATCAACCTTGAAGACCGGATGTTCGCAGCCGTAAGATAAACTGCTGCATGTCTTTCGGCCACGTCGTTGTGAAGTGGACCGGTTGATTGCTGGTGGGATGAGAGAACTTTAGCTCAGCGGCATGAAGAGCGAGGCGGTGTATGTTGCTGCTATCTTCGACGGGAGGAATTCCAAACGGTCCGCGATATTTGATGTCGCCGCAAATTGGATGACCGAGTTCGGCAAGGTGGATGCGAATCTGATTTGTGCGACCCGTTTCCAAACGACACTCCAGTTCACTGAACTCGCCGATCGAGTTTTGTGTTCGAAAATGAGTCGTCGCTGACTGACCAATCGTTGTGTCGGCCGTACTGCCACGTAGTCCGTCACCCCGGTCTCGAATGAACTGTGAAACAACGGTCTGGTCTTCGATCGTACCCGGAATCAGAGCAAGATATTTTCGCACCGCATCATGTTGAGCGAACTGATGAATCATCCGTGTCTGTGATTGCTTGTTTCGAGCGAATACGAGCAGGCCGCTTGAATCCCGATCGATCCGGTGAACGGAATGCATCCTTGGCAGGTGGCGGCCTTTCGACGGTGCTCGTTTCTTTTGCGCGGCATGTCCGCCAATCAAACGCGGAACACACTCGTCAAGCGTAGGCTGGAGGTTCTTTCTAACCCACGGCCAGTTCAAATCTGATGACCGCCGAAGGGTGACCATCCCTGACGGTTTTTCGACAATCACCAGATCGTCGTCAACGTACCTGATCTTCACGTCCTTGTCGGTTGGAGGATGTGGAAGCGGTTGATCGTGAATTTCGACCGTTTCGCTTTCCGCGAGCCGCCTTCCTTCATCCACGCACAACACGCCTCCGATCGAAATACGGCGGCTTGCCAGAATTTTTCGTGCGGCAGACCATGACGGTTTGACCGGCAGACGCTCTCGCAACACCGAGAGGATTGTCTGTTTGTCTTCAGATGCAGTAAACGTCGTTGGGTCGGCTGGCATGAATGAAATTTCGACGAGCAAGTTGTTGAAACCACCAAGATGATCAGAACCGGCCATTCTATTGTCAATCGAGCTGGAACTCCATCAGTCCGAACCGGATCCACCTTCGCGCAGGCCGTTCAGACGGTGTCGTAGATCGACCGGATCAGGCGAGACCGGATCTTCAGCGTCCAGCAAATCAAGAAGCTCGCTCGCCGAGGACATGTGTTGGTCAGCCGATTCAGTGTTGGTCAGCCGATTCAGTGTTGGTATTCTGAAGCAAAGCAACCGGATCAAGATGGTAGCCAAACGAGCGAAGATGCTGAACTCAGGAATGTTTTTGTGGAACGCGCATCAGTTTGATCAGGGGTTGAGAAGCAGGATCGAACAAAAAAAATTGCCGAAACAGGAAGGACAGGATCCGGCGGGTAGTACGGACGAAACTACAGAACCTGATCGGGAACTATATTGGTCGGAACTGATGAGCGAGGCGGGCTATGAAACGTTCTTCACAGGCAAATGGCATGTGAGCGTTGCGCCGGAAACAATTTTTGATCACGTCAGACATCCGCGCGGGGGTATGCTTCGTCAGACCGTAGCTGGATACAATCGGCCTGTTGACGGAAAAGTAGACCTTTGGAGCCCGTCGGATCCGACTCACGGAGGTTTCTGGCAGGGCGGCAAGTGTTCCTCTGATGATTGCCGGCGAAGGTTTTGAAACGGGAATGCAAGTCGCAACGCCGGTTTATCTGCAGGATGTAATGCCGACCACACTGGAACCTGGTAACATTGAAAAACCGGAGTATGTCGAATTCCAAAGTCTTGTTTCGCTTTGCAAGGGAGAACACGACAGGTACTACGACTCGATTTACGGCGCGTATGAACTGGGATTGCAGCGAATGATCATTCGGGACGACATGAAGCTGATTGCATATCCCGACGTGCCCGTCTTGCGATTGTTCCACCTGGAAAACGATCCGCACGAGATGAATGACCCGGCCGGTTTGCCTGAGTTCGAGCAAACGCTTAGCCGGATGTTTGAACAATTGATCGAATTGCAGAACTCGATGAACGACCCCTTGAAGCTGCCTTCGTACGGCCAATTCAAGGATTCGATGCAACAACGCACTCGCTGAAACCGCTTAACTGTTTGCCTGTTCAAACAAAGTCACTAGCAGCATGTCCTGCTCTGGAAAAATCGTCCGCATGTCCAGCAGCAATCGGTCCTTTTGAACGCGACCAATTACCGACGGAGTAGCTCGACGCAATGCCCCGGCAAGCTTGTCGACCGACTGATTTGCTCCGGTTACCGCGATGCACCAGGTTGGAAATTTCTGAGTCGGCAGTGAACCGCCGCCCAGCATCGAATGTTCCTCGATCACTTCACACGTAGCAAGCGAGCCGAGATGTTTGATCTGCCCTGAAATCCTGCCTGCGCGCAGTTTCAAATTTTCGATCGGCATCGACAACATGCGCAACAGAGGAATTTCCTGCTCGGCTGTTTCCAGATTGCGGTATAGCAGCAGAGTTTCCGCCAGTGCTGCCAGTGTCAGTTTGTCGACGCGGAACGCTCGCATCAACGGGTTCTTCAACACAGCGTCAACGTACTTTTTCCTGCCGACGACAATTCCACACTGCGGACCGCCCACCAGTTTATCACCACTGAACAACACGATGTCTGCCCCGTCGGCAATGCTCTGCGCCGCGACCGGCTCGTCGGATAAACCGTACCTGGAAAAATCAACGAGCGCACCGGATCCGATATCATCAATGACCGGCAAGCCATGCCTGGCCGCGATCTTAACCATCTCTGATGTCGATACTGATTTTGTGAACCCGACGACTTCAAAATTGCTCGGGTGAACTTTGAGTATCGCGCCGGTTTCCTCGCGGATTGCATCTTCGTAGTCGGACTCGTGAGTCATGTTTGTCGTTCCGACCTCGCGCAGTCTTGCGCCGCTGCATTCCATCACATTCGGCAACCGGTAGCTTCCACCAATTTCGATCAGCTGTCCGCGCGAAACAATCACCTCTTTTCCGGTCGCCACCGTCGCCAGCGCAATCATCGTAGCCGCCGCATTGTTGTTAACGACGGCAGCCGCCTCGGCACCGGTTAATTCGCACAGCAACCGCTCAACCGATTTGATCCGCTGGCCGCGCTGGCCGGTTTTCAGATCGACTTCGACGCTCGCATAGCCCTTGGCGATTTCGTTCATCGCTTTAATCGCCGACGCTGCCAGTGGAGCTCGTCCAAGGCCGGTATGGAGAAGGATGCCGGTCGCGTTGATTACCGGGCGCAGATAGGGCTGCTCTTCAGACTTCAGCCAAGTGGCAATTTTTTCAGCCAGTTCGCCTGCCGTTGGAACTTCAACATCCTTCGTCTTTTCGGTGACCTGCTGGCGGAGTTCGTCCAGAAAATCGCGTACGCCATCAGCAACTACGCGGTGATTGACCGACTCGACCATTTTCTTCAGCGGCGCACTCTCAAGCAGCTGATTGACTGACGGCAGGTTTCGAAAAGGATTTTGCATCGTGGCCCTGTGAGTATTCGAGTGATCAGAACGAGTCTATCTGTTAGAACGAGTCTATCTGTTAGAACGAGTCCATCTATTGCGGAGAGGAATCTATTGTACCGCGCAACTTCAATTTCCGGCGTGGTGTTTCAACCTGGAGCCGCAATGTGTGGGTGCGACATCGGTTTTCTTGAATTTCTTGATTCTCCACCTGTCACAGAAAATTCGCGCGCTGTGTCGCGGAGACACAAGAACGGCAACTTTTTTCCTCTGCGTCTTTGCGCGTCGATCTTTACTCGCATTTGCGTGAGGTCTTTCTCAGGCGAATCTGTGAATTGAGTTATTGGAATCCTGGCGGTCGGCTTCACCGGGATATACCGAAAATACTGCGGTTTTCAGACGTAAGTACGATTCAAGCGTAATAATTTCCGGAATTTCCCAGCTAGCCCAAACAGCCCTGTTGACGGTGGTTTTTACAGGTATATCGTGGACAACGTAGAAATCAGGCCCGATTTGCCAATTTGGAAACGTAACAGACTCTGGCGAGTCATCTGGCAGGCGGGAAACGAACAACCGCTGAAGAATAAACGGCACGAAACAAGTGCCAATCGCACTGGGAGAACCGAAATGAAAAACATGTTTATGCAACTGTCAATGAAACACATGGTCATGGCACTAACCGTCGTCTTGACCTGCTCGCTGGTCGTCGTCGGTCAGGAAGATTCGCCTGCCACCGCAATTGCTCCTGATCAAGGCGCGATCGTCGAACTGAACCCTGAAACTTCCGCCGTCGCAGAGGCAATCGATGCTGCTCGTGAATCGATTGATGAAGCAGGTTCGACCGTCGATCCTGAATCAGAGTCCTACACCGTCGTTTTTCAGGAACAAGGCGCGACACAGGAAAGCCTTTCTGATCTTGGTCAGGAAATTGTTGACGACGCTCTCATGGGTGTAGAAAACACAATGGAAGACACGATTGTTCTTGAAGGACAGGACGTTTTCGAAAATTCGACCGGGGCCTACGAAGTTCCTTTCGATTCGTACGGAAGCCAGTCGGTTCTTGCACCGAATTACGAACCGGGTTACCAGAATCAGATCGCCCCTGGTGCATATTCAGATGCGTTACCCGCTCCGATTGTGTCGCTGCCAATGGATTCGGGACCTGTCTACGGAAACAGTGGCTGCGGTTGTGCTGCTCCTGTCGATTCGTGTTGCAAACCGGCCTGTCCAAGTCCGTGCGAAACAACCTGCCGCCCTGCCCGTACTCGTTGCGGCGCAACACTTCCCTGTCGCGGCAGCAAGCGATCCGGTTGTGGATCCCGGCGTCCCATTCGCAACTTTCTGAGCCGGCTGCATCGCGGGCGACGTTGCCGCTAATTCGCGAATTCATGCTCCAAAAACTAGAGCCCGGTCTCATTCGAGTCCGGGCTTTTCTTTTAGATTCACTCGGCCGAATCAGTTTCGTTCATATCCGCCGCTGAACTTGCGCTGCTGGTCTGTGAATCGGATCCGGGAGTTTGATTCGGACGCAGCATTGATTGGCGGTCGCTTGATTCTTCAAGATGACCAACACGCTCTTCCATTTCTTTGCCCGGCTTAAAAGTGACCACGTACTTTTCAGGAACGTGAACTTTAGCGCCGGTTTTAGGATTGCGCGCCTTTCGCGCGACACGTTTTTTTACTTCAAAGACACCGAAGTTGCGCAACTCGATCCGCCCGTCGCTAACGAGTGCCTCGATGATTGCATCAAACGTCTTTTGGACGATCTCTTTGGTCTTCAGCTGGGTAAGGCCAATTTCCTCGGAGATCGTTCGAACGATTTCCTTTTTTGTCATTTTTCAGCCGGGTTTAGACAGACTATCGGGATTAGATTGACAAAATTTATTGCCGGGGATAAGAACGTGTGCTTGGAATCGCGGCAGGAAGAGGCATTGAAGTAAGTCTATGGCTGACAATAGTTAATGTCAACTTTTGCTGGACTTCCAGAGCCGGTTGCGGCATCAATTTGGTCAGTCGATGTTTGAAATTCAACATTCGAGATCGATGAAGCGAATCGTGGGGGCAGGAGGGATCTACGAAAGCGGAGTCGCACGTGTTCGTTTTCAACTAGAGCTTCATTACTTTACGCCGGCGTTCGATGTCGTCAAGTTTAACCAGCGGACCAGTACCGCTCCCGGGACAGATATCACATGAATTGGCCCACGTTTCCGGTGACTTCAAATTACTGTCCCAGAATGGCCACGTTTTGCACTGTCGAGGCCGCGCATGGTACACGTTGCAGCGACGTTCGTCGTCAAGAAAAATGCAATCGTAATTCGGAAGTTCTTTGAGGCTTTTTCGTACCCCCACTTTGCGGACGTACAGTTGCTCAAAATCTTCGACTATCATCCCCAGGGTGGCCGCCATGTTTTCGATTTCATCCTTGTTCACCCAGACGTAACCGGGCGCGCCAGTGCAGCAATCGCCACAGCCTGAACACTTGAACCGCAAACCGTTCTTATACCATGGCTCATTTTCTGTATTCGATCCGGAATCTCTCTTCTGACTCATTCGTGTGCCTTATCGCCTGTAGATCAAATCAGTTGTTTAGTTGGTTGGCCGGCGTGCATCATGATCTGTGCCGGGCACCGGCATGTTTTGTTCGGTTCCGCGCGACAGTTCGTTGAACCGGCAATCCTGGTCAACCGCCAATCTGATACATCGCTTTTTCCGGGCGTTGGAAATCGGCCGAGTCGATCCCGTGCGAGGCTTTTTTTGCATCGACACATTCGCGTAATCGATGCATGATTTGTTGGTGGGCAATACCCTCGGTTCGCAGCAATTCGCGAACGTCCCATTCGACCGTCGAGAACAAACAGTTTCGCAGCTTTCCCTCCGCCGTAATCCGCAGCCGGTTGCAGTCGCCGCAAAACGGGCTGGATACGGGATCAATAAAACCGATCGTTCCACCGCCATCCGCATATCGAAAATCGAACGCCGGCTGACTCTTGCTGGTCCTCGGAGCTGTAATCAATTTCCCGATTTCAGATTCAATGATTGTCCGCACAATGCGTCCGTTGAGCACGCTTTTGGGTTGCCAGTTCTGATCGCCGTCCAGCGGCATGAATTCAATGAACCGTAGTTCAAGTCCTTTGTCGCGCGCAAACTTTGCCAATGGGACGATTTCGTTTTCAGTGACACCCGCCATCGAGACGGTGTTCAGTCTGATTTGTTTGAATCCGGTTTCGAGCGCGGCTTCGATTCCGCTGAGAACCCGGTCGAGATCCCGACGACGGGTGATCTGTTCGAACCGGTCCGCATCCAGTGTATCGAGGCTGATGTTGATTCGATCCAGTCCCGCTTCCCGGAGCGCCGCAGCCTGATCGGCGAGCAGGACTCCGTTAGTCGTCAGCGCGATATCATCGACACTCTCAACCGAGCGCAACAGGCGAATCAAATCGGGGAGACCGCGTCGCACCAACGGTTCGCCTCCGGTTAGTCGCAACCGGTTAACACCCTGTCGGGCGACGATGTTGACGAAACGATGGATTTCCTCGAACGTGAGGATCTGGTTGCGTGGTAGAAACTGAACGTGTTCCGGCATGCAATACGTGCAGCGGATGTTGCAACGATCTGTAACGCCGATGCGCAGGTTGTTGTGAATGCGCCCGAACGAGTCAGTGATCGGTTCGTGTGAGTCAGGTTTAGTCATCAGTCAGTTCAACCGGCCTGCAATCAACAGCGCGGCATACAGTTTGTTATTCTTGAGCGAGAACATGAGTCAATGAATCCATTCCTTCGATCCAGTTGTCCACGACTCGCGTTTCCAAATCGGGATTTCCTTCTTGAGTGTGTCGATCAGCCATTCACCGGCTGCGAATGAAGCACGACGGTGCGGGCTGCCGACCGCAATGGCGACACTTGCTTCATTGATGTTGACGGTTCCGATTCGATGAACGATTGAGACGGATTCAATGTCGAATTCGTGCATTGCCCGGGTTGCAAGCTCATTCAACTTTTTCGACGCCATCTCTTCGTAGCATTCGTAATCAAGCTTCTCTGTTTCCGCTTCGCCGGTAAACTGCCGGGTCGAACCGACAAATAGCAGCGCCGCTCCGCACCGTTTGCTTTGAACGCTTGCGAGGACAGATTCCGTGTCAATTGTTGAATTGGTAATTCGGATCATCAATTTGTTTGAAAGAAAAAGAACCCTTGAAGTCTCAACTCAAACGTAAACTTCCTGGTGCTCAGTGTTCGTGTTGGGAGGGCGAGGCTCCCGCCGAGCCGCGTGGGCTCTAGCTGCGTACTAGGTGGTCAGTTCCTTGTAGGTGGTCAGTTCCTTATTGCCAGATATTCAGCATTCAGCCGGCGAATTGTCTCGCGTGAACGCTCGTGGCTCGGCAGGAGCCGCGCCCTCCCGTTGGCGCGTCGTTCTTTCATTGACCGATAATTTATTTGTTATTCATTATTAACTGTTCGCAATTAACTGTTCGCACCGCCTTCACCCACCGCTAACCGGGGGAATAAAGCCAATCTCAGCGTCGTGATAAAGCGGCTTTTCATCGCGGACATATTCTTGATCCACAGAAAACGTTGATTTCTCGATCAAGTCAAGGAGCGACGGGTGCTGTTCGGCGAGCAGTTGTTTCAAATCGCCGATCGTTGCCGCATCATCCAGCGCGATTTCCATTTTGTCGGTGCCGGCTATCTCTTTGGCTGCGGCAAACAGCATCAGTTTTACGATCATGCAACAACTAACTCCTCGCCTCGGCGATTAAACAGGTCATTCAGCTCCGGCATCAATCCATACGCCAGCGCCAGTATCTTTACAGGGTGGACCGTCGGTTTCGTGGTCCCGTGTTCCATCTGTATCTTACACGTACTGCACTCAGTCGTCCCGGCTACAATCCCGGGGCTCCGCATGGCATTGATCAACTGGAGGCCCATTCGCAGACTCTGATTGTAGTTCCGCCGTTTTATTCCATAGGTGCCCGCCATCCCGCTGCAGCCTTTACGTATCAGCTCGACCTGCAAGCCTGGAATCAGCTGCAGCAGCCGGACTGCGGGCGCGAATTCCTCGACACTCCGGTCCATCAACGCACGTTGATGGCAGGGAAGGTGGTATCCGACCTGCGTGTTGACAGGATTGAAGTCCAGTTGCAGGTCGCCCGATTCATGAAGACCGAGCAGATACGTGGTCGCGTCCGCCGTATTTTCAGCAACCAGGCGCGTATCGGGATCGTCCATTAATTGAAGATACTCATGTTTCAACGCCAACGCCGCCGAAGGCTCGGTTGTCACCACCGTGTAACCTTGTCGCACCAATTCGGCGAGCATCTCGACGTTGCCAGTGGCGATCCGGGTCGCTCGTGCGATTGCACCGTCGGAGATCATTGACATCCCGGAAACCTGTTGCCCGGGGGGAACAAGCACGTCGATCCCGTTGTGTTGAAGCACTCGCACGAATGCATCGGCAAGTTCGACATCGTTCCAGTTTGCATAAGCGTCAACGAAGTAGGCGACTTTCCGCGTCGTCTGTTTCGAAGGAGTCGTTAGCCGTTGACGCGCTGCCCGGCGCAAAAACGTCCGAACCGCGAAAGTCGGCAGCTTTCTGCCCTGCGCGATTCCCAGCAGTCGATCCATCAACCACCGCGCAGTTTTGTTTCGGATCAGCCGGTTGGTGACACGCGGCATCAAACCGGCAAGCGAATACAAACGATCCAGTCGTGTAAGCAGTAAGTCTGAAAACCGTGTCCCGTTGGTGGCGACATACTGAGCCTTCACTTCGGTCATCATTTTCGGAATGTTAACACCCGCCGGGCATTCCAGCCTGCACTGATGACAATGCACACACAAATCCGCGACCTCTTTGAGTTCGTCGCTGCTGATAAGTTCAGCGTCGAGTGTGCCGGAAATGATCCCCCGCATGAGGTTGGCCTTCGCACGCGGCGAAGCCTCCTCGCGCGGTGCAATGCGGAACACGGGGCACATCCGTTCAACATGACTTGTCGTCCGGCATCGTCCGCAGCCGTTACAGTTCCGGGCGACGAGTCCAATTTCGGGTAGAACCCAGTTCAATTGCGGTTCGAGTACCGGCAGCGGCGTTACTGGTTCTGAGGAATCGGAGTCGTCGCTGGCATCCTCGCGAGATGCGTTTCCGGTCCGGAATTTTTCAGCCCGATCGCTCCCGTTTTTCGCTTCGCTTTTTTCAACACTCTTGGCGTCCGCTGCCGGGCCAATGATTGTGACGTTTGAACTCGTTGCCGCTTTTTCGCCGGACTGTTTTTCATCGTCCGTGTTTGTCTCCAGAAATCGCGGAGACAAACTGACATTTCGAACCTGGTCAGTCAGTCCATTGTACGGATGACCTGAGATTTTTCCCGGGTTGAGAATGTTTTGCGGGTCGAAAGCGTTCTTGATTTCCGAAAACACATTGTTGAGCCGGCCGAATTGTTGCCTCAGGAACCAGGTGCGCGCCATCCCGTCGCCATGGGCACCGGAAATCGTGCCACCCATATCGTTGACAACATCAAAAAGCTGATTCGCCAGCGCTGACATTCGTTGCTGATCTTTGGCGTCGGACAAATTCAGGAACGGCCGCAGCATCACCAGACCCTGCGGCGTGTGTGAGAAAATCGACGCGGTCACATTATGCTCGTTCAGGATCGCATGCAATTTCTTTAGCAGCGCCGGAAGCTTCGGCGGATCGATTGCAATGTCATCAACAAACGGCAAAGCTCGCTGCGAGCCCTGCAGCCGGAACAGACTCGGGATGACGCGACGTGTCATTCGCCAATAAAGATTCCGCTCGTTCAGTTCGGTTGTCGTTCGGACGTCAAAGGCAAGTTTCTTTCGTCGCTGGATCCGGGTTCGCACGTGGTCCAGTTTGCTGCGGACTTTTCCCGGTTCGGGAGCCTGGAACTCGACCAGCAACATCGCTTCCGCGTCTACTGGTATCAAGCGGCTGAATTCTTTCCGGGATTCGCGCGACAGGGTCAACAATCGACGATCGAGCAGGTCGCACGCTGCTGCGCCCATTCTGCCAATTTCGACAGCCGCGTTTGCAGCCGAATCCAGGCGGTGGAAAAACAACAACGCGACGCCCCTGTTTCGTGGGATCGGATCCGTCAAAAGAGTCGCCTGCGTGATGATGCCCAGCGTCCCTTCGCTGCCGACGATTAATCGCGTCAAATCGGCTTTGCCATCCTGTTTCAAATCATGAAGATGATAGCCGGCCTGATTGATGGCGGTCGACGGCCTTTTCTCTGCAATCAGATTTGCGTTGGTTTCTACAATCCGATTGACACGAAAATTCAGGCTTTTCGCTGCCACGCCCGATTCGGAATCGCTGCCCGAGGTTGGAGGCAGATCCAAGCCGGTCGAATTCCGTGGAGAGTTGAGCGTAATTTGTTGACCGTCTGCTGTGACAATTTCCAAATTGACAACTTTGTCGCGCGGCTCGCCACTGCTGGCCCAGTGGCTGCCGGTGCTGTTCATTGACAGAACGCCGCCGATCGTCGTGATACTACGGGTGGCCGGATCGGGTCCGAAATACCGGTCGTGGTCCAGCAGTTCACGGTTGAGTTCCGATAGCACGATCCCCGGCTCAACCGTGACGGTCTCGCGATCGACCCGGACCATGCGCCGCATTGAGAAAGAGAAATCAAGGATGATCCCGGGCCCGATGCTCGACCCTGCGACGTTTGAACCCGCCCCGCGCGGAATGATCGGAATATTATTGTCGCGCGCGTAACTCATACACGCGACAACGTCTTCCGTTGAGTCGGGACGTACCACCGCCAACGGTCTCATTTCATAGATGCTCGCGTCCGTGGCGTACATCTGCAGAAAGACATCGTCGCAGCGGACCTGGCCTTCGATCTGACCGCTCAAGTCCGCTTGAATTCGTGCGCGTTCCGGATCCATAAAATATTGTCATCGCGATACAGAGGCCGCGAAAAAACGTCTTTGGTTGGAAAGAACAATTTTAGACCAATCGAGCATCATCGGGGACGGCTCTTGAGCGGATTTGTTTGAAAGAACTAGAAGAACCGACAGGCAAAACTGTGTTGGAGAATGGCGGGACCGGTAAACTTAAATGGACCATAGGTTGTCCGTGAAAGTTAGTGGCTGAGCGAACTTGTGGGCGGAATGGCGCTAGCGCTTCTAGTTTTGCAATTATTTTGAGAATTGCTATGGCATAAAAAGAGCGACATCCGTAGATGAAATTGAGTATCTAACATTCGATTTCATGGCAAGATGGATTGTTTCGCCTCGTCATCGCTACATCACCGACTTGATCATCTCCGGTGATTCGGTTGATGCCGGCCACTTCTCCAACTACCACCGGTTTTTTAGCCAGGCTGTGTGGGACATCGACCAGCTTTGGAAACTACTGTCGCAGTTAATTGTCCGAATGCTTATCGGGAACGATGCCGTCATCTATTTGGCCGGTGACGACACGCTTTGCCACAAAAGAGGCTTGGGGATTTTTGGAACAGGGATGCACCACGATGCATGTAACTCGTCAAAATCAAAGAAGCTTTTTCACCGGGGGTACGACCGGGTCAATCTTTGTTTGATTATCGACAGGCCATGGTGGGCTCCGACGAAGGTCTTCGCGCTACCGATTTGCATGCGGCTTTATCGCAACAAGCAAGGACTTGTCAAAGGCAAAAACCAAGTCAAAAAGAAACGCAACCCGGCTCGCACCCAAGCCGCTTCGAAGAAATCCAAAGCGGCAGCCCAAGCAAAAAAGAAAGCGGCCAAGAAGGCACAAACGGTACACAAAAACGATGGTTCACCTCGTAAAACGCGGCCTGAATTGATGGCCCAGATGATCGCTCTGGTCGCGGCCTGGTTTCCGGAGCGACAGTTCGTCATCGTTGTCGACAGTCTTTACAGTGGCAAAAGCATATTGAGCAACTTGCCTGAAAATTTTGATCTCATCGGCCCGGTTCACGCCCGCGCTGCGTTGTACGAGCCTGCCCCCAAGGAACCGAAACGTCGTGGCCCACGTCGCAGGAAAGGTGAACGAATGAGTTCGGCTGCCGACTGGGAGAACGATCGCAAGCCATGGAAGACGTATCACTTCAACCAATACGGCTTGCACGGTTCGCTGCGTGCCAAGACGAAAACCGGGCTTTACTACACTGCTGGTAAAGATCGCTTGCTGCGTTTTGTGCTTTCACAAGATACCGTCGGCGGACGTCCGACCAGAATTTTTTACAGCACCAATGTGAATCTCTCGGCAAAGAAAATCCTCTCGATTTTTTCGCTGCGGTGGTCGATCGAGGTGACGCACTACGATTGCAAACAGCAACTGGGCATGGAAGATCCAGCCAACCGCGTTCCTAAAGCGACCTTGGCAACGCTCGCTGGATAGGACCGAGAATGTGCAAAACTAGAACTAGGACCGGCTGAGGTCGGCTTGAGCTTTTTGCGGCAATGCCGGCGGCTAGCGCCGAACCGCTCAGTTCTTCGGCCCCCTTGATGGGCCTTCCTCATACTACCGGCTCCTTCGGTGGTACTGATTCGTTAATCCGTTGCTCAGCTGACGTGTCGTGTTAATCCGATCACTCACCCGGTTCGAGATCGTAGAACTCCCTCAGTCGCCACGGATAATTGCCGTCCTGCATGGCCCGCCATGGGGAGGTCTTCAAGCAACCAGAGCGCTGCACCGTTGGAAGCATCACGGAGTTTTTCGGACTTGGTGAATGGAATCATCTGGTCGCCCGTGCCGTGAATCAAGAACACAGGACAGTGTGTGATGCGAGGAATGTCATTGATCGGCCCGTAGTCCTCAATGTCTTTTCCGATCCAGACTCGATATCCAATTCCAGGTTCTTCGCAGAGTTTGATCAAATCACAGGATTGGCGCGGATTGACCAGCCAGCTGAAAGCCAGGTCACGATCTGCCTCTCGCCCGGATAAACCCGCGTCTGGGGACGAAGTCTTGGTCCAGCTCCGATTTTCCTGCGAGTCCAAACGATATTTACCCAACATCGTGGATTCAGTCTAATTTGGTTGCATTAAATAAACTCTTGATCGGATTGCAAATGAATGGATTCATGAGCCGAAATCTCCTGACAAAACTCGCTGCGACAACACGCTCTGAACAACCTCCTTTGCCAACCGTTGCATGGCTCGATTTGCAAAAATTTGATCGTTGCGCCTCAATCCTGCTTGTCCTTGTGATGATTGTTTGTTTCGGGTGTGGCAAGGACGCGCCAACCGATTCGACCGCGAGCTCAGTGACGTCGGATGAATCCGTTCAATCGGCAACGCTGCCACCGGACCCGAAATCTTTTGATGACGGCCTGACAGCAACGCAGATACTCTCGCAGTCGATGGATCAGTACAAAGAGGCGGAGAGCTATTCAGACAAAGGTGTTTTGTATTTGAGCTATTGGATGAATGGCCGGCCCGTTCAGGAACCTCAGAACTGGGCAACGTCGTGGACCAGGGGAGGCCAGTTCGCGGCCGCACTGTTCAATTCGAAAATTCAGTGTGACGGTTCAAGGCTCGGTTGCTACGTTTACGATATCGACTCGGGCAATCTCGATGGTCAACGATTGTTGCTTCCCGCTGATGGCCGGCCACCGATCGCGAAACTATTCGCTGATTCCATCGCAGCCCATTTCCTTAGCGGCGAAAGCGAACTTCCGCTTGAGAACATTTCGACAACCCGTCCGCTGCTGATTCCGCCGGCGATCGGATTGCTGACCGGCCAGATGATTCCCTTGTGGCTGGCCCAACCCGAATCTCTCGTGCGCATGGCGGACGCGAAGATCGACAACGATGATTGCTATGTTGTCCGGTTTGAAAACTCAACTCCGGTCACTCGAACCGGCGACGGGTCAGGACAACAGAACATTGATATCTGGATCGATTCAAACAGCGGCGTCATCCGGCAGGTTGCCCTGCCTACGATCTGGCTGGACGACAAAGTTCGTACATCCACCGAGATCACGGACCTTCAATTCGTTGCCAGGTTTTTTGATGCCGAACTCAATTCACCGGTCGACCCGGACGTCTTCCAGTTGCAGCCAATCGCAGGTTCGACTCCGGTTTCCAGGTTTGTCCAACTGCCCGAGTCCATTCCGGCTGGAACGATTGGCATTGCTGCTCCACCATTTGAACTGGAAACGCTTTCTGGCAAGACGGTCTCGGCCCTTAACTTTGACGGCCACACAACGGTCCTGATGTGGATTGCGGGCGAACGCTCTTATCCGGCAATTGAAAAACTGAAACAGCTGGAAATGCAACTGGCGTCACAGAATCCGGATGGCAAATTCCATCTTGCCGTCGTCTATACCGATTCTGAACTTGCCATGCCTGAAGTCAAAACAAACTCATTGAATGAACAACTCGGCCCGCTACAGCAATCAACACGTCTGCCGTTTTATTTTGATCGCCAACTCTCCACCAGTGCGCTGATGAAACTGGAAGCCGTGCCATGCATTGTGGTGCTGGACGGGGATTCGAAAGTCCAGTTTGCGAGGAAGTTAACGGATCAAGCTTGGTTCGAGGACGTCCAGGCAGCAGCAATCCGCGTTGAACAGGGCGAGGACGTCGCGACTGAAATGCTCGCCGACTACCGGAGTTTTCTGGAGCAATATCACACACAGTTAACTGCGGTAACCGCGACACAGCTCGGATCGGATCTAACCGCCGAATCCACCGGCATGGAAGCGTTGGGGGCATCGCTGGTCACTGAACTGGTCTGGAGCAACCCGGATTTCAAAATGCCCGGCAACGTCGTCGCGACTGCCGATGACCGTTTGTTCGCATTGGATGGATGGCGGACTTTGGTTGAACTGGACTTCGCCGGCAACACTGTCGCAAGACATGAACTCGAACTTCCTGAAAATGAAGCGGTCAGTTCGTTACAAGCGGCGATCGACGCAAATGGCAAACCCGTCATTGTCGCGTTCATGCCTTCGTCCGGAGTCGTTTACAAGTTTGTTCAGGCAGCGGACGAGTCGTTTCAGCTGGTCAACCATTTTCCCGAAGTCGATTCCGCCGCTCGTGTCCTCGACTGCCAACTCAACACACGGAACGGCCGCGAACAGTTACTGATTGCGTTTGACGGGGAGACCGGACTGCAGGAAGTTTCGCAATCGGGTCTGGAAAAACGATCGTCCGATGGAGAGAGATTTGTTTCAGTTTCCGGTGATGGAATGTTTGGAGTCAGCGATGGCCGGCTAATGCCCACGATACTAAATCCGAACACAGATGTTCGCCCGCCGGAGCAAAGTTTCTCGAGGCTGTTTTCGTCATCATCTGTGACGACCGGTTATCTGGGTACGTCAGCCGGATCAGACGGACAATGGTACGCGTTCGGGCTGGACCGGAAGACGTTGGAGCAAAAATGGACTTCTCCCGTTGGCAGCCAGCTTTTCTCCAGCAACATCCAACCGGTCGCGTCGTCAGCTTTCGAGCAGGTTATCTGGGCGGTCGCCGGTCGCGAAAACACCATCGACCTGATTACTGACTCGGGCCATTCCGTCGGACGTTTCGTCTCCGAGGAACCGCTAAACGGAATATCAATCGTCAAATCGCAGGAGAAACTGATTCTGATCGTGTCAACGGAATCCGGAATCAGCGGCCATCTGATCGACCCGTCGCAACTGCCCGGCGGTCTGACCCGACCGGTTTCTCACCAGCGGTAAGCTGTCGCGATTCACTTCCGGAATCCAAAAAAATTCACGGATGATTCTCGAATCGCTTCCGGGCTTTGAATACAATCGAAGCGACGCAGACGACCCGATGATGCTTCTGTCCAGGTCGGGCTTCTTTGCCTGTTTCTCTAGAACCTGCCAGCCGGCGTTCCAACCGGCTAGCGCGAAACGTGAGTCGAACGATGTCAACAATCAGTTTTGCAGAACAAGTCAACCGCTTCTACAACAAAGCCGCTGCCCTGACCGATCACGACACGAGTCTGCTGAACCAGATTCGAGCATGCAACTTTATCTGCCGGTTCGCGTTTCCAGTTGAACGCGACAACGGCTCGATCGAAGTCATCAACGCATGGCGCGCAGAACATAGTAATCACAAACTGCCGACCAAGGGTGGAATCCGTTTCAGCGCAGACGTGAACGAGGATGAAGTACTCGCGCTGGCAGCTTTGATGACATTCAAATGTGCGATCGTCAACGTGCCGTTCGGGGGAGCCAAAGGCGGAATAAAGATCGATCGGAAAAATTATTCAAACGAAGAACTGGAACGAATCACCCGCCGTTTTACATTTGAACTTAATCGCAAAAATTTCATCGGGCCAGGCACCGATGTTCCTGCTCCCGATTTCGGAACCAGCGGCAAAGAAATGTCGTGGATCGCAGACACGTATCAATCGCTGAACAATGGCGAGCTGAATGCGATGGCATGCGTGACTGGAAAGCCGGTTGAACTGGGTGGCATCCGCGGGCGAATTGAAGCAACCGGTCTCGGCGCGTTCTATGGAGTACGCGAGGCATGTTCGATCCCTGAAGACATGAAACCGCTCGGATTGACTGTCGGCATCGAAGGCAAAACGGTTATTGTTCAGGGATTCGGTAACGTCGGATTTCACGCAGCGAAATTCTTTTTCGAGGCTGGAGCGAAAGTCATCGCAATTGCAGAGTGGGACGGTACGATCGTAAACCCGAACGGCCTGGACATCATCGCGGTCGACGGGCATCGTAAAGAGACCGGTTCAATTACAGGTGCTCCCGGCTCAACGCCGCTGCCTGACGGTGAATCCGCGTTGGAGTTGGAGTGCGACATTCTGATTCCTGCGGCACTGGAAAACGTGCTGACCAGAGAAAACGCGCCTCGCGTCAAAGCGAAGATCATTGGAGAAGCCGCTAACGGACCGACCACTGCCGAAGCTGATGCGATCCTGAACGACCGGGGCGTGATGATCCTGCCGGATGCGTATCTCAACGCCGGCGGTGTGACCGTTTCCTATTTTGAATGGTTGAAAAACCTCTCGCACGTTCGATTCGGACGACTGGAAAAACGATTCGAGGAACATGCATACAGGCGCCTGCTTTCCGCAGTAGAAAATGCGACTGAAAAGAAGTTCGGCGAAGACACGCTCAGTGTTCTTTCCAAAGGCGCCGACGAACACGATCTGGTTCGATCCGGGCTGGAAGAAACGATGGCAACCGCGTATCAGGAAGTTCGTGACACGTTGAAATCGCTCAACACAAAAACCGATTTGCGGACTGCGGCTCTGGTCAGTTCGATCAACAAGATCGCTCTTTGCTACGGCGACATGGGGATCTTTCCGTAGGATCGATTCTCAGCGATGTCTTGTAGCAGGCTGGAGTAGTTCCACTCTTCCAGAAGCACGACCGACTTTAGCAGGCGCCGCTATATCTTCAGCATCTTCATGGGCCAATCCGCGATCCAATGCGTAACCATAAAGTAGCGGCGAATAAAGGTCGAAGAACTCTTGCCAGGCTTCGATGTCGGCCCGATCTTTGATGCGCAAGAGCAGCTTGGTCTGGTTGAATCCATTGAGTGCTTTCCAGGTCGAGATTTGGATTCCTATTTGAGAACCGGATGATTGAAAATCTAGGGCCGCTTCTGATCCTTCGGTCGCTTGTCGATGGCAAGCGTAGTCCAGGCTTTCAATGATCCATCGTAAAGCCCACCGATGAGCATTTGATTGCCGGGCGAAAATGCAATCGCTTCACCATATCCGCTGAAACCTTGCAATACGAACACAACCTGAAGCCGCCCGGTATCCCAGAGCTTTATCGTCCCTCCACGCGACGAAGTAGCGATTCTCTTACCATCATTGGAATACGTAATTGCTTGAATCACTTGAGAATGTTCGGTCAAATTGCCCAATAGCTTCCCAGAAGGAATTGCCCATACACTTGCATGGCAGTTATCGATCGACGCCGCCAACTGATTTCCGTCGGGATGAAACGCGAAGTCATAGTTTTCCGTCCATTCGTCGCGGCCACGTTTCCATGAAACCATTTCTTTCCCTGACTGAGCATCAAGCAAGATCATATTCATTTCATCTGAAATGGCTATCCAACGCCCACACAGGCTGGCACAAACCAGCATTCGCCTGGAGTCCGGACTGACTTCAATATCGAGCATCTTCTGATAGTCGAGTGTGGCAAAAAAATTGTCGGTGCTTTTCCGGCAGTCCCACGTTTGGACACACCAGGTTCCAGACGTCGCAACCGTCTGATTGTCGGCATTAAACGATAGCTCATGGATTCCGGAAAACTGTCCCCACTGAACTGAAATCGGCGCTGCCTGCAAATAGAACTCGAAACACCTTGAACCCACATGGATTTGCAACGTGGCTGCCTTCAATACTATCCGAATATCAGTTGTCATCGCGATGGTCGTCGTCGCTGCATTCGTTGCAACGCTTGTCATGCTCAAACGACTATTTACGACAACGATTTCGACCAGCATTCGTCGTCCCGAAAATACAAACTCAACGATTTGAACGACGAGTGGAACAGCCCGGAGTGGGAGGACGGCGTTTCGGAAGGCCGGGTCAAGATCGTCAACGGCTATGGCTGAACGGTCAACTGGTTGTCGATCGCAATGACATTCGCTGGAGCAAGACCGACGACCTGGGCATCGACAATCTTGACTTCAGCACCTTTTTCGGCGGCGGCTACAGCTGGAGAACATCAAAATACGAAACAATGTACCTTGATGATTTCAAAATAGAAGTTGTTGAGTAACCGTCTATTGCCATTGGGCGATGGCTGCGGTTGCACGGCGAAAAACCGTGGCTATCGCGAGCTTTGTCGCAGCTTCAGACGTGTGGCGTCGATGCGCTGGACGGGTCTGCGACGAACACTGGAAGCCAGCGCTACCCCGCCTACGCTGCGCGTTTGACGGGTGCGGCCGCGTTGTACTCGACCGGTTTTCGCGAGACAATCTCCAGCGATTTGCACATCTTCAAGCTGCGACAAAGCTCGCGATAGCCGCGATAAACCGTTGCGTAGATGTTCAAATGCGCCGGTAGCGCCTTGAACCCGCCGGTCAACCGCGTCGGCAGAACCTCGAATCCGCTCCGGGTCAGGATCGACGACAGGTTGTTTCGATTGAACGTATAGAGATGCGCTGAAGGCCAGAATTTTGCATACTTCGGACCCATCAACTGCGCTTTGCGGTAACTCGAATCAGGCGTTTCAAGCATCATGATTCCGCCGGGCTTGAGTACGCGTCGCCATTCTGCCAGAGCAACCGCTACGTCTTCAACGTGTTCGATTACGTGCCAGTGCGTGACCAGGTCAAATGTGTTGTCATCGAAAGGCAGCTCAACCCCGCTGATCTCGTAGCAATCGAGTCCATCATTCCGGCAGAACTCGATAGCGGACGAACTGATATCAACGCCGGATGCCTGCCAGCCGAATTCGCGGGCTGCATTGACAGTCGCTCCAACCGAACAACCGATATCCAGCATCTTGACATCCGCACTTCTCAAGTAACGCTTTGCTGCGCCCAACCGGAGTTTTGCGGTGACCGTTTTTGCGTCACGGCGGCGTTCGTATTCATCGTGATAGGCATCCTCATAGATCACTGCCGTTTTCAAGGCACCCTTCTGGAACAAGTCGCATTCCGGACAGCGCATCAGGATGTGACTCTTTTCCGGTCGATCGATATACGATTCGAGGCCTCGTTTTGCACAGTTCTCGCAAACCTGTTGCGCGGGATCAGCCGTTAAATTGTTGGTTGATTGTGACATTGGAATTCGCAAAGCAATACAAAAGAGCGGAATGCAATCAAGAGGTTTTTGTTCGCAAACGTGTGAAGCAACTCGATAGCTCTTCAGTACATATCGACCGCCGCAGGGCAGAAAAACGTGTGGAACCATAGCAGGATTTCGCAAATTACCGGATAGAAGTTTGCCGGACCGGACAGATTCCACTAGCCTGCGCAGATTGCCCCGGCTGTTAGTGTTCCTGACATCGAATTGCTTCGCATTCGTTTCGACGAAGAGATGTTGGATATCCGTGACCGGGTCCATGGCATTCGAATTCGCATTGATCGTTTAGTCGATACGGCTCGGCACGGTAACGCAGGTCGGTAGCTCATTCGCTTGACATGCTGAAAACTCACTGTACCACAAGTACTCCAACAGTGAGGTGCCATGTGGTTAGGGCGTATGATGAACTCGTTGCCGGTGGGCTCGCCCTTCGCCAGCAAGGCAAGGGCGTCTTCGTAACGGCTCCGCAAGGAGTGTTGCCTGCCAAACGTCGACGCGGCGTGCTCATTGATATGGCGGAACGTATGCTGTCGGAAGCCAAACGGCTTGGCGCGGACGCGGACGAAGTTCTCTCAGTCCTCGAAGAAGTTGCCGAAGAGATGGGGGCGCCGAAATGAGTGAAATCGCTCAGCCCACTAACGATGACTTTTGTTCGCCAGCCGACAACGACGATTCATTGGAAGATTGCCAGCCATTGATTCTTGCAGAATCGTTTGGCCGTTCGTTTGGCAAAATAGCCGCGCTTCAGGACATCTCGCTTTCGATCGGGCCTGGAACGATTTGTTCTCAACGACATTGAGAGAATCACGGACGAAGTCTGCATCCTCAAGTCAGATGAGGATGTTGAAGTAAGATCGTTTGCGCTAAAGGTCCGAAAAGAACTGGACGAATTGTCGGCGGCTCCGCCACCACGCCAGCCGCTGATTGAGTAAATGCAGGGCAAAGGCGATTACCAGATCTGAATTGCCGGCTCGAGTTCGACCGAAAGACGCTCGGAAACCTGACTCCGGACAAGCTCCATCAGTCGAAGAACGTCATCCGTTGTTGCCCCCGTCCCTGCCACAAAAACATTCGGGTCGGTATCAGACACTTCGACTTCGCCAACACGGGTACCCTTCAACCCGGCCGAGTCGATCAGCTCGTTGGCCTTTTCGCCTCCGTGGTCCTTGAAAATATGCGCTGCGTGGCGTTCGGTAATCGGTTGGGCCGCGCGACGGACAATCCAGAGTTTTTGCATCTGTTTCGTAAGCTCTTCGGTTGGCTCGTTCTCAAATTCAAAAACGGCGCTAACGATGACCAGCTCATCCAGACTGCTTTGCTTGTACGAAAACGTCAACGAATCATTGTCCCGGACGTTCAATTCACCGCTTCGAGTCAAGACTTGCGCCGATTGAACCCAGGTGCCGATATCGACACCGTGTGCGCCGGTATTGCTGTGCAATGCTCCGCCGACGGTTCCGGGAATCCCAACCAGTTGTTCCGGCCCGCTTAGCCCTTCACGAACAGCCGTTGAAACGAAGTGAGACAATTTTGCGCCGCCACCCGCAGCGATCCGGTTTCCGTCCACATCAATCGCTGTAAAGACCGGCGCGCCCAGATGCAGCACCAAACCCGACACGCCCTCATTGCGAATCAGAACATTCGATCCACCCCCGATCAGTCGAACCGGCAGGCCCGCCACCGAGAACGCCTTGACCAGTCCGACGAGTTCATCCACGGTGGTCGGCTCGGCAAAAAACTCGGCGACGCCGCCGAGGTTCAAACGTGTAAATGAGGCAAGCGGCTCGTTTTCGCGAACGATGTGTTCAAATCCGGCATACACTGACACGACGGTAGTCCTGATGATGGGGTGAGTAACTTAGTTGTAAGATAACGCGCCAGCGGTGTTAAACCAATGATGCTGAGCCAGCATTGATTTGCCAGCAGGAGATGGGCGCTCGGCTGAAGTTTGCGGGCCGAGTTCTCATATGTGCATCAATCTGTACCGGTTTTCGCGATTGTTCGAGTCGGGTCTTGCGGATTGTTCCGCGTACGCCCGTTGTGTCGAAACGAGGGAAAGCAGGAGCTGTTCCTGCCATCGTCGGGCCCGTTTTTCAAGCGACGCCCGGGCAACTTTCCCGAATCTACGGCAAACGCATGAGAACTTACTATCTGATACTGGTCATTGCACTGGTTCCGTTTGCCGGTTGTCGTGGAATTCAATCCGAAGGCCTCCTATCCCGGACCAAATCCCAAGCGCCGGTAACCACGGCGAAATCAGGCCTGTTAAGTCTGCGGTCCGGAACCACGCCAGGCGTTCGTCCGGACAGACTTCAAAGTCCGCGTTCGATTGCACAGCGAGCAGTCGGATCGAGTTCAATGATTCCGCGTTCAACGTTGCTGTCGAGAATTTCGGGCGTTGATTCACAGCGATCCAAACGCCAACAACCGATGCAATTCGCATCTGACGGTCCGCTCGCCAACCCGGTTGAAACACCCCGTAATCGTTCAATCGACGACCGCTCTGATCGCAAATCTTCTCTATTGGCTCAGTCAACGCCCAAACGCAGGCCGACAACACGCGAACGAAACAACAAGAATGAAGTCGATAACGAACTCGACCAGGAATCTGATTCGGATGTGCGCAATGTTTCGTACGCAGCACAGGAAAACGAATCGTCACGAATTGAAAACGCGGACGGCCAGTCGCTGATCGAACCTGCGCTGGACCCCGATCAATTCGATCTCGAGCGCGACTATGACTACGAGCCAGCTGCTCAACAGACTGAACCACGACGTACACAACCTCGTGAAACGAGCCGGTCCAGAGAAACAGATTTTGCGTTTCAGGACTCGTATGATATGGAACTCAGCAATGCTTCCTATGGCGAACCGGATATTTCGATCGGACGTTTTCCAATTGATCTGCCAACGGTTATGCAACTTGCGGGCGCCGACAACTGGAGCGTGAAGATCGCCCGCGAGCGCGTCTGCGAAGCGCAGGCAGGCTACGTAGAGGCTTGTGCAGCATGGTTGCCATCGCTGGTTTATGGGGCCGGTTACAATCATCATGAAGGCGAGATTCAGGGGACCAACGGCGACATCATTTCGGCAAGTCGTGGTTCGTGGTTCTTCGGCGGCGGTGCCGCAGTTGGCAACAACCCGGTCGCCGGCGGTTCAGGCGGTCCACTCCGATTCACCGCCGATCTTTCGCTGGCCGACGCGATTTACCGTCCGCTGGTTGCTCGACGCCGCGTTGATGCAGCGCGACTGGGCAGCAATCGGGTGTTCAACGACACCATGCTCGCTGCGTCGGTGACTTATTTCGATCTTGTTGAAGCACAGGCCGGTCTGGTCATCGCGCATCGCAATCTTCAAGACGGACAACGACTCGCTCAGATTACGGACGCTTTTGTTGAAGCGGGCAAAGGGACCATCGCAGATTCCCGGCGGGTCGAAGTCATCATCAACCAGCGTCAACAGGAAATCATCGATCGGGCAACCGATGTCGAAATTGCATCCGCTCGACTCGCTCAGGTTCTGCAACTGGACAATACGAAACTCGATCCAACGATGGGTTTGTTCGCGGCTGAGAACATCGTCGGGCCTGTCGATCTGGTTGACTCGTCGCTGGACGTCAGTTCGCTTGTGCACACTGCGTTGGTTTCGCGCGAAGATATTTGCGAAGCCGAACAGGTTGCCCGTGCGGCTCAGACCGAAGCAGAACTTGAACGTGTCCGGCCCTTCATGCCGAATGTTCACCTTGGATATTCGGGCGGCGTATTCGGAGGAGGCCAGGGCGGTAATGTCGACAAGCTCGACGGTCGAAGCGACGTCGATGTTCAGGTCACGTGGCAACTGCGGAACATGGGAATGGGCAACCGCGCTGCATTGCAGCAGCGTCAAAGCCAACTTCGACAGGCAGTCTATCAGGGCAAGCAGTTGAAAGATTCCATCGCGACGGAGGTTTCAACAGCCTATCACCGCGTTCAACAATTCAGCCGGGCAATGCAGTTGACCGGAGCAAGCGTCAGTGCCGCGACCGATGCACTGGAGAAAAATATCGAGTCGATTCGCGGACTCGAGGGAATGCCGTTGGAGAGTGTTAGTTCCGTCGAGCAACTTGCGACATCCCGGACCGAATACCTTCGCAGCGTCATGAACTACAACCGTTCTCAGCTGCAGCTGATCCGTGCGATCGGTCAGCCGCTCAATGCGAACGGTTGCAATGGCTCGTGCGGAGATTGCTGCGACGGGTCGTGCATGGGTTATTAGCGACGGCATCGTAGCGAACTGCAATCCATATGTTGCCTGTGAAGCTACTTGTCTGGCTGGTCAAGATGCGGTTCGTCAGGTTGTGGTTCGCATTGTTTCTCGAACAATGTCACAGCCCCTGACCCGTCGTAAACGAGAAACGAATTTCTGTCTGAACTCAAGCTTGTATCCTGTGCGATGTCAGTGTCCTGGTTCAGCGGTAAATGGAATTGTGAACTGAGCTGGTGAAGTTAAAAATGCTTCCTGCTGACGATGATCTCCGCATCCTGCGGAGAAGGTTTTTCGCATTGGGGCTAAAATCGGAAGTGAAGTGAGCGATACCGAAGCATCGCTCAACCTGGGTTTTCAGCAATCGTTTGGCGCTCGGGTTGCTCCTCAACAGAGCCCTGTCCTCCAAACGACTTTCTTTAACCTACCGCTAACTTGCCAGCGATGGAACTTCTTCACGACGCGCGGCCAGTCGCTTCGCGCGACGATTTGGGTCTCCCCCAAGAGAGTGGACAGGGGTTGAGCTTTTAACCCCTGTAATGAATTGGAGATTTTGGAGATGTCAGAACGTCGAAATTATACGTTGGAATACAAACTTGAAGCGGTCAAGCTGATGGTAGAGAAAGGCCTTTCCCCGCGTCAAGTGGCGAATGACCTTGGCGTTGAAGTCAGCAACGTCCGGCGGTGGAAGAAAAAGTATGGCGATCACCCATTGGATAATACCTCTGCGGTATCGGCCGAAATGAAAGAAATTGGTCGGCTGCAAGAGCGAGTTCGGCAGTTGAAGATTGAGAGGGATATCCTAAAAAAGGCCACGGCCATCTTTGCCAGGGGAAACCAATGAGATTCAAGTTCATTGAAAACCACAGTAAAAGATGGCCGATTCAAACCATGTGTCGGCTGCTCAAAGTTTCTTGCAGCGGCTTTTACCGATCGTTAAAAGCTGAATGTGTGTACCGGAAAACTACATTTGTGCATTGGATGTTCAGCGTAGTTTGAATCATTACATTGAACAGTATTATAATCGAGTTCGGTTGCATTCAACTTTGGGCTATGTCAGTCCCTGCAATTTTGAGCTGGCCGTATGAAATTTAAAAGAAAAATCAGAAGTTACCTTGGAGATGTCACCTTCGTCGGAGCCAGCCGTTGGTCGCTCGCGAAACATTCGCGCAGCGAACCTGGCGACCAACGATGGCAACGACATGGTCGGCATCGAAGTCACCTTTGTGGGTGAGGTCAGAGAGCGCAGTGAGTTGAACGCTGTATTGAGACCTGCTTAACCGATTGTCCATTTGGGATGGGGAAGACCACTAAGAATGGCCATTGAGAAGGGCGAAATCAGCGGAGACCATCCTCTCCCTGATGGACCATGGGTACTCAACAGGAAAGATCTTCGAACCAATCAAGCCAGAGTCGTCGTCGCCCGTGTCAAAAAACGAACTGGCAACCCCGCAGTACCAGATCCAAATCAACAAAACTTCGGCTTTTAACGCAAATAGAACAAAGGTGCATTATGAAGCAAGCTTGTAAAATCCGGATCCGGGACATCAGGCGTGCTCCCTTTCTCTCCGTCCTTCCGTTTCTCCTCGTAGGCAAAAGTAAGAGACAAACCAGGTTGAGATCCGACCCCCGAAAACTCTATGAGCTCACCGGTTATCAATTGTGCCGCGAAGGAAAACGAATCAACCGCACTTGAATTTGCCGGCAAATAAAACAGATTCCTGTCTTCTAATCGTAGTTCTCCGAATTGTGGCTCTTCGACCACGACGATTGTTTGAGAGTCAAGGGCCAAGTGAACGCCTGACGTTTATACGACAACCGTCATTGCAGCGACCTGGGTATCTTGTGCCTTAAGATCACTAAAATTCTGAACCGCAGGGAAAATGAGAAGGCACAAGATGAATGGACATCGTAACATTTCAACTCCGATGGCGGGAATATTGCAGGTCAATTGAGTTTGCAACCTACCAGACGTCGGATGACGATGCAACTAAATCTGAAAACAGTGCAACTTAATGTTACTTGTCTCCATAATATTGATCACCGGTCGCCGTATTCAATCCCTTTTCGCTCAGCCTGATCAACAATCATCTCTTCGACCTGAGCATCGAATGCATCTCCCTCACCGGCGGCTGCGAGTTTTTCTTTTTCAGCCATGATGAATTCGTTTCGCTGTTGAACGAGCTGATCCATTTTTTCGCGCACTTCTTTGCGCTGCTCGACGCGGCGGGCAATTTCCAGTTTCTGTTCTTCCGGAGACAGACTCTTGAGATCGTCAGGCAGCTGTTCCGCATCGTAGTTGTCCAGAGTCAGGTTGCCGTCCATGATTTCCTGAACCAGATCGCCGCCGCCGCTGATCACAGTGTTGGTCCAGCCACGACCACCACCGCCAATTCCACTTCCGCCCGGAAGTGCTTCTGCAGCACGTTTTCCGGAATAGAACGATGCACGATCAGCAACCGCTTCATCACCCGCCGCACTTTGTACAGCCAGTTTACCTTGCACGATCGTCTGTTCGGCGACCGATCCATAGCCGAGCACGGTCGCATTCAACAGCCCGTTCAATTCTCCGATTTCCGCATCAAACGGTGTTGCTATTGCGACCACGCCTCCGGTTTGAGCAATCGCAGCGTAGGCCCCTTCAGCCTTCCGCGCAATGTCATTCCAGACAGTGGTCGTGTTTGAGTCAGAACCGCATTGAATCGTGTTGATGATTAGATCCTTCTCCATTGCCAGTCGACAAATGTCGGGATACTGCATTTCGTCGTAGTCGACATGAGGCGGAGCATCGCCAACGAGAAAAATGATCTTCAGGACTTTGCGATCATCGGACCAGGCCATTTGCGTGACCGATTCGTGCAATGCCTGGTTGACTGATTCCGGCGTATCGCCGCCGCCATTGGCATCAAACGCCATCAGATTTGTGAACACTTCGTCAACATCGCTGGTCAGATCATGAGCCACCGTGATGTAGGATTCCGCTTCGTCTGTCCGGTCGCGATAACCGACCAAACCAAACTTGATCTCGGGAGAATTTTCGGCGGCAATCATCTGGTTCGCGATTGACCAGATTTTGTCTTTCGCGCCCTGAATCAATCCGCCCATCGATCCGGTTGTGTCGAGGACAAAACAGACTTCGATTTGAGGCGGGTCAACGGCGGCAGGCGGATCTGCAGCAATTTCACCTTTCTGTTCGCCTTCAGCTTTTTCTCCGCCGACTTCATCCGCAGCCGGTTCCTGCTGTTCAGCGACAGGAACCGCCGATGAATCCGAGCCGGGCGTTTCAGTTTCCTGAACCGCAAATACAGGCGCGGCGATCAGTGCAGTCAGTGCTGCGATTGTGAATAGATGTTTCATTCTGGATTCCTGATTTGAGTGTTTCGCTATTGACGACGCGGCTAAAGCCCACGCGGCTCGGCGGGAGCCCCGCCCTCCCGCCTGCGCTTTCATTAGTTGTTCATTATTAGTTATTCACGGCTACTTGATCCGGTACATCTGTCCGCGAAGTTTGATAAACAGCGACTCGTCTGCCTGCTGATCCGCGATCAACTCGTTTTCAGCGCGGGTGTTTTCCGCAATCAATGCAAAATACTCGTCGCTAAAGCGTTTAATCTCAACCGCTTCGGCTTTCTCTTTTTCATCGGTCGCGTTCCAGGCAATGATCTCGTCACCTCGCTTGTAGAGAATTCCGTTGGACGTTCCGCGAATGCCCGAAATCGTTCCTTCAAAATCGGAACCGACAACGGGACCGACTTGCGACAACCCGGGTGCGGCAAAGTCCATGTCGGCATGATCCGTTATCCGGCCACCTCCGCCGGCACCCTTGAAGTCCTGCTTCGATGCACGTGCGCCAAACGCATCTTCACCCACCTCGGCCTCAAGTGCCAGAAGTTCACGACCCGCCCACGCATTGTTTCGTGCAACATCGTCAAGGCCTTCATCGTATTCGTCGGCCAGGAAAGAAGTGTATCGCGTCACGATTCCATGCTGTGTCGCAAGGGCTACCAGTTCCTCGACCAGTCCATCGTCGCGGCCTCGAAGGTCGATCTGGTCAATGATCTCTCCGACACGGCGAACCGCCCAGAGCTTTTCTACAAACCCGTTGGCAATGTTGTCGCCTTCGCCCGCGAATTGTGCTTCGAACGTGAATGACTTTTCTTCCTTGCCAACGCGGCCTTCTATCTGAATTTCAGCCGTACCCGACTCCTTGTAACGCCCGACGATCACCAACTGGTTGCCGCTGAACAAATCGACTGCGTTGGTCGGGTAAACTCGATTGACCAGCTCCTTATGCTCGACGTCCATCACGTCAAATTCGTACACGATTTGAACATTGGTCAAGATCGGAGACGAGATGCTGTCGTACAAACGGCTGACCGCTACTTCGACATCATCCGTTGGAGCAACGTAATGGCTCTGCCCCTTGTTCTCGACAGTCAGCCGATCAAGCAGTCGGCTGTTGACATCGAAACCGACTCCGAACGAAATAATCCGCGCACCGTACGGGTTGAGCTTGCTAACGCCTTCGACGATCTTCATTTCGTTCTGCTCGCCAACGGTGGGTCGACCATCGGTCAGAAACACAACGTACGTCGGCGTTTCAGCATCCTGAACATTCCCCAGCGCCGTTTGCAAAGCGCCTTCGATATTGGTTCCGCCGCCGGCTGAGGCCGCATTGATATAGGCCAGTGCCTTCGAACGGGACTCCTCGTTGTAGCGTTCCATCTCGGGCGCGAATGGCTCGACTCGCGTGTCATAGCCAATAATGTTGAACAGATCGCCTTCATTGAGATTGTCGAGCACAAACTTGGCGGCTTCGCGCGCCTGGGCAATCTTCTTGCCGTTCATACTGCCGCTGCGATCAACGACGAACAGAACTGACTTCTTGACTTCTTCGGCTGATTCTTTTTTGACTTCAGGGCTCGCCATCAGAATAAAGTAGCCCTGGTCTGCGCCTTTCGGCCAGTAACTGAGCACGCTCGCACCGATCGACTTGTCGTCCGTATCAAAGATCAGACGCATATCGCCAGCCGGGATCTTATCGGTCGCTTCAAATTCGACAACCGCGTTGTAATCATCGTCACGGGTAATCTTGACCGGATGCGACGGGCTGTAGATGTTCTTGATAGCCGCCTTGCTTGTGATGGCGGCGCGAAAGCTGATCTTGTCGACAGGAACCGCAGGAAACCGCGCAGTTGACAGCGGGAACAGATAGTCGGTTGCCTTGTCGTTCTTTCGGAGCAGTTGAGAGTAATTGAGTGAAACGGTCCGCGACGCCCCAGCCGGCACCGGGAACACGCTGGTTTTGAAGATGCCCGTCCCCATCCACTCCAGTAGTGCCGGATCCTCATAGCGCCGCACGTAGCCTTCATAAATCTGCCGGGCCTCGTCGGCAGGCAACAGTCTTGCTTCGAGTTCTTTTCCGTCGACCATAAACGTCAGCCGATCGATTGCTCCGTCATAAGGAAGCGGAAACACAAAGCTGACTTCCATCTGTGTGTCGCCCGTGTTGCGAAAGGCCTGCGTGACCTGAGTTTGTGCGACTTGATCTGAGATTTGAACATCAATCGCAAACTCATCCAGTTTGTAGCTTCTGCGCGGCGGCATCAGTCGAGGCATGATCTCAATTCCCGGCCCGATCATCCGGTCATCCGGAAGCAGCAAGCCTTGAGCCGACGCGGATTGGATCGTCGCTGCCTGAAAAACCAGAGCCGCAACGAGAATCAGAAGCATCCCCGATGCACACCGAACGAGTGAGCGGGAACCGATCTGAGGAACCAGAGTATTTGCGTTTGATTGACTCATTTGAGTCTCCTTGTTTATTGCGAAAACCGGTGCCAAAACCGCAGACCGGCAGACTTCGTTGATTCTACGAAAAATCTGACGCGGTAGTTTCCTGTTAGTTCCGGAAAATATCGCCGCATTAACCGTCTGCCGTTGCCTGACTTCTTTCTTTGCGACACCGGAAGAACCTGCAGGCGATCGCCAGCCCGGACAGTCTTCGGCACAGTTTGATGAATTGTTCGGCCATTGAAAATCGGCCGCCGCCCTCACGGAACAAAGGACTCAGCCGGGCATCCATTGCGGGCAGGTGACGAAGCGATCCTGCAAAACGCCTACAACCGGAACATCGTTCTCATATCGACCGGTCCCCTGAAGACGGATGGACGATTCAGTTAAGGCCGAGTGATGATTGGCTCGATTTTATCGAAGTGCCAACGCGTCTTTTTGTGCCAACGCAAAGAATGCGGCGCTGCAAACCGGCGAAATCATGCCGGAACAAGGCACGCCGGGCGGACTGTCGGCAGAAACTGCTGTTTCAAGGATGAAGGAGAAGCACGTGAGCAAAGATGGTGACATACTAGACCGGCTGTCGGAAATTTCGATCCGTAGAATTCTGCTGCACCCCGTGTTTCTGTTTCTAGTGGCAACGATGCTGGTGATGACCGGCGCGGTCTCGACATGGAACCGCTATCAATTCGACATCGTTGACGTGGACGAGTACGAACTTACTCGTGAGAACATCTTGTTGACCGGGCCCCAGCCGGAGTGGGCGAAATCCGATGTGAGGCAGATGGTGCTGGATCAGTTCGCAGATTCCAGCGCAACGACACTCGAGGCGAACCTGGTACCCGCGACCGCAAGGCTGTTTCAGACCGTCGGCTGGGTGGAAAGCGTCCGGCGAATTGAAAAGACGAAGGACACCCTGAAACTTGATCTTGTCTATCGCGATCCAGTCGCTCTGGTCCGGATCGCCGGGTCAAAACCGTGGCTGCCGATCGATCGCAGCGGAGTTATTCTGGACGGTGAGATCGTCGTGCCAAAAGATCCATCGGTTGGCTTCGTGGACGACCATTTGTTGATCTATGTATTCAAACCGGATGTGACCAACCTCTCAACGTGGCAACAATGGCCCGATCGGCGGATTCAGGGCGCGGCATCGATTTGTAAATTGCTCAAACCGTATTGGCAAATTCAGGGAATCAAACAGGTTGTCACATTACAAGTCCCGCGAACCGGCACGCCCGTACGTGACTATGAACTCCGACCGAAAAACGGGGAGGAAGGCACGATCATCGTCTGGGGCAGCGCGCCTGGCGATGAGGCTCAAGGGGAAGCAACTCCCGAGCAGAAAATTGCCGCCATCAACGACTATGTACTTCGCAACGGTTCTCTTGAGCAAGCCCGAGCCAAAGGCCTGGTCGTTGATGTTCGCTCAGGCAGTGCGGTCCTGGCATCGCGCGTTCGCACCGCCGATCAGAAGTACATTTTGAAGCAATTGAAATAGGCAATGGACAAGACGCAGCTGCTATTTCGTTGAACGGAACTTGATTGTGGATGGACTATCGTCCGTCGTTTCAGCGACATCGATTCCTATTTCTCCAGCAATTTCGATCTCGCCAGCGATTCCAGTCTCGCCAGCCATTTTCGCGCGAAGTTCTTCGCGGACTACCGGAAGCTCATTGGGTGCGTCGATCCCGAGGCGAACTCCGCCGCCGGAAATCCTGACAACTGTGACCGAGATGTTTTCTCCGATCCAAATCCGTTCGCCGACCTTGCGACTCAACACTAACATTATCAAATTCCTTGATGGTTTGCCGACTAGCTTTCCTACCGCCGACGTTACGTTCACAACACTGAAGAAAGGAATCGAGCTAAAGCGGAAAACTACCGGTCAATCGGGTGCTGGATAAGGTAGCTGGATAGTTCTTCAGTTTCTATGAAGTTATCCGCGTCAATATCGACTCGCAACCAGTGGGGAACAATTCAAAGAAACTCGCGAGCAATTCATATCGCCCGCAATTCGCAGACCACCCAAACCCCCCCTCGCGTCGCGGTGTTTCGCCGCCCATTCAACTTGCGAGTGTCCTCTTCGGGAGGGCGATGCTCCCGCAGAGCCGCGCGGCTTTAGCCGCGTAGTCTCGGATCGCAACGTCAATGCAGCGAACCCGAATCAGTTGCTGCAAGTCGCACTTCGGTGGGTAGGTTAGTGCTTTCCCGAGCGGCTGAATGGCTGTTCAGGTTTTCGATTTCGTCGACCGTGAAAAACGGCAAATCGAATCAGATCAAATGGAGCCTCGCCTCCCGATTGAGATACGAGCTCAATCGGTCGCGCTCAACGGTTTCCGGAATCAAGCGCAACTACTGGTAGCTGATATCAAGCACTTTGAATTTCAAAGTCCCTTTGGGAACTGGAATTTCAACCGAGTCACCGATCTTTTTTCCCAGTAATCCCTGACCGATCGGACTGGTAATCAAATAGCGTCCGTTGTCGAGGTCTTCGTCGCCGTCGCCGACAAGCGTGATTTCCTCTTCGTCATCGAAATCGATATCGAGTACTTTGACGGTACATCCAAACGCGACCATGTCTTTGGGAACCTGAGACGGATCGATAATGTGTGCCCGAGCCATGCGGCCCTTGAGTTCGTTGATTTTTGCCTGAAGCAGCCCCTGTTTCTCACGCTGCGCGTGGTACTCGGCGTTTTCCTTCAAGTCACCTTCGGCACGGGCTTCCGCAATGCACTCGGCGATTTTCGGCATTTCAACGTTTTCAAGTTGATCGACTTGTTCGCGACGGCGGTTATACGCCTCCTGAGTCATCGGCACACGTTCCACGGCAATTCTCCTGTACACATCAAGCGATTAACTGATTCGACCGTACGATGAAGAAGTTTCGCGACGGATCAGACAAAAAAATTACGACCGGTTGAATTGACCGGCCACATGGATTGCTGTTTTCACAGTTAACTTATTGTCTAATAGATTTCGCGTCGAAACAACCGGCATTCAAGACCGAATCGGAAGTTACACGATCGGATTCAGACAACGTATTGACGGTTGGGTGGGGTTACCCAGTCGAAGTCAATGGTATCTCCTACAGAATCAAGAAAGCTAAAGCAGCGTTCATGGCCGACGCGCTAGGGTGACGCTCGCTGGTTGTGGTCCCGCCATGGAATCGAATAACCGAGTTCACACATGAAACTTCCGCAACTGGATTCAAAAGTCGCACGCTGAGCGGGCGTCCAATCCATCCAGCGTAGCGATTTGGATTTGAAGTAGGCGGTTCGCTCCGTATCACCTAGACAGGGCAGGTCAATTTTCGCCGACGCGGGCTCTGGATCAGCAGTGTTGTTCCCGCTGCTTGAACTGTCCGACAATCCGCCTGTCGGATGATGCAGCCGACTGAGAATGTTGTCTGCCGGCAAGTCAGATTGCATGATCCCAAGCCACGAATACAGCTCGTCCAGCTGCGCGCGAATCTGCGGCTCGGAATACAACCACTCGTGGCGGAACAAGCGGAATCGTTCCTCATTTGTTGCTCCCCAGTCGATCACGCTGCGACTGCGGTTCCAGACATCACAGTGAGATTCGAATTCATTTCCTGCGAACGACTCGTAACGCATCCGCGATGAGACGACTTCGATCCCGTTTCGGACAAGGCACACGATCCGAGCAAGTGGAAACACCTCGCAAAGATAGTCCAGCTGGTCGCCGATCGGATTGATCGCAGCTATTTGCACCGGGCGGTTTCTCAACCCGGCGTCCGGCCAGATCAAGTCGGTGATTGCGGTGCGGAAAATCGAGTTGTATCTCGCTTGATCGACGACCATCGCGTACTTACGGGAACCCACGGTGCAGTTGGTTTGCGCAACCGCCTGCAGGTCCATTACGATGTTGTTTTCACGATCGTTGTAGTAGATGTCCGGATGCCGACCGAGACTTGTCCGAAACACGGTGGTTCCACTACGACCGACGGCACAAAGAAAAAGATGGAGTGCTTCTGACATGAAATAATTGCGGATCAGTTTTTGAATTGCGGAATAGTCTCGAATGTAAGTCAGATCAGTGGATACATGAGCGGGGATAATGACGGAATAGAGGATATACAGGAACAGATTGCCAGGAACTCGACAACCACAACGCTGTTCGTTCCCTATCGCGGCGGCACTGACAATGACGATATGAGCGAGCAGATTTTGCGAGGGAATCCGGTGACAAACTGTCGCCGGCTTTTTTCTGCGCTGGTTAACAACCGACAAGCTTGAGGTCGCTCAATCGGTCAATCGATAGATTTCACGAATCCCGTCGATCACGCGCTCGAAATCGATTTTCAGATCGATAATTCGTCCGGATCGGATATCCAGGACCCAGCCGTGGACCGTTAGCTGCCCTGCTTTGTAGGCGACTTGAACCTCCGGAGCCTTGAGCACGTTGACACATTGCTCCTGCACATTCAACTCAACGAGCCGGTCGTAACGTTTTTCCTCGGCTTCGATGCCCAGCAGCTCGCGTTTGTGCAATCGATACACGTCGCGGATGTTGCGCAGCCACGGGTTAAGGATACCCAGATCACTCGGTTGCATCGCGGCCCGGACTCCGCCGCATCCGTAATGCCCGCAAACAACGATGTGCTGGACCTTCAGATGTTCTACCGCGTAGTTGATGACGGACATCGCGCTCAGGTCGGTGATCGGAACCAGGTTGGCAATATTCCGGTGAACAAACAGATCGCCCGGCTCGGCGCCCATCATGTCCTCGGCCGTGACGCGCGAATCCGAACATCCGATGTACAGCATGTCGGGGTTCTGGCCTTTGGCAAGATTCTTGAAATAGTCAGAGTCGAGATCCAGCTTGCTCGAGATCCAGACCTGGTTGTCTTCAAAAATTTTGGGGAGATCCACTGTTTTCCTTTTCAACAAAAAAACGCAGCTGAACGAAATGTTCGTTCAGCTGCGATATCATACAAACTAATTGCGTTACTACATACGCGGGGCCGGCTTATTTGCCGGATGCGTCTTCCAATTCAGCACCAACGGGATCACTGTTGTTGCGATACAACCAGACATAGTTGGCTGCTTCCGAATGCGGCTGCAATTCATACCTCCGTGCCATCAACAGCATGACCTCTTCCGTGATCTTCTCGTATTCTTCCGATTCATGGATTTCCTCCATCTCCTCCTGCTCTTCGATGTCCTCAAACATGGCAGACATTTTTTCCCGAACCGCCTCGGACTTTTCCTCCAGCTCTTCGAGTTCCGTTTTCTCCTCGTCGGTCAACTCTTTCTCTTCCTGCTCGTAATATGACTGTCCGCCGACCAGCAAATCCAGATCGTTGTCGCCATCGTAGTCAATGACTTCAATGTGATAGGACTTTCCGGGCATTGTTGGGCGACCGTCAATCGTAGGAACTTCGTGTCCTTCCGGCTGTTCGATCAGAGTCTCTCCCGTTGCGAATTCCGGAGCGCCTTCAGCGCCGGTGTTGCGGTAGAAATAAACTCCACCTTTTGAGCCACCACAAAGGATGTCGAACAGTCCATCGCCGTCCCAGTCACAAACACGTGGGGTGGCAAGCCCGTCCATCGTGATGTACTCGCCGTCAGCCTTGATTTGCGAGTTGGTTGCGGAAAAATTCGGCCTCCTGGCCGTTCCGTTATTCATGCACAAATACAGTGCCCCTTCGTAGGCACCAAGAATCAAATCCTGATCGCCATCCGCATCCCAGTCGACCGCAGCGATTGACGTCATGTGGTGGATTTCGTTGTTTTCTTCATCCTCGGACGAGCGATCAACATTCTGGAACTCGTCGTCGTCCATATTGTAGTAAAAGGAAATCCGGACCATCTCGTTTTTCTCGTCCATAATATACTCAGGCCCCTTAAACCCGTCTTCGGTTCCTTCCATGAAGAACGCGGTACCTTCAAAAGTAGCTGCGATCATGTCGGGGTGCCCGTCGGCGTTGAGGTCCACTAACTGTGGAGTCATGCCGACACATCACCAGTTGTGTAGTTTGAGCGGCTCGCCATCAGCCGTATTAACGACAACCGGCTCGGTCCAAACCGGGTCACCGGTTTCGTCGTTTGTATTTTCGCTCGCGTAAACTCCACCGAAAATAGTCCCGATGACCAGTTCGTTCGCGCCGTCATTATCAACGTCAAAAATTGCGGGCGACGGATGCATCATCTGGCCGTCTTCGTTCAGGGGCTCGTCCCCAACCATCAGCAATTCGGGTTCCCCAAGCAATACGCCTGTATCGGCCACCTTGTCGTCGTTTGCAATCGTGTCGCTTGTCTTCGTTGCTTTTGTTTCCTGAGCAAATAATCCCGTGCCGCATTGCGCGGCAAGAACTAATGCTCCAACCAAAATCGATCTCATTTTCATTGTTATTCCCCTATTTGAGTTGTTTAATTTAAGCACTCACTGAATTGGAATCGCGATGACTGGTGGTGGCGGAAAGCCCCTTGTCAGCCGTCAACGTATTCCCCTACGCTGTAGCCAGCGGATTATTCTAAACGACAACGACCGCATGTGAACCGTTTCCGCGTTGATTTTCTTCCAGCGGGAAGATTTGCGCCAAACGAACTCGGTTTGCCTCAAACAAATCGCTTCGAACACGGGATGTCATAGACCGGGATGTCATAGACCGGGATGTCATAGACATAGAGCAATACCACCGAAGAAACATGTCGCCAAAAACTGGTCGAAACTGCGTGATCTGACCAATTTCAGCGAATCCGGTTGAGAGAGTCGGAAAAGAGGAGCTAGAAAAGACACGGTTGAGTAAAGCAATATTCGAGCGAACTACGAAACTTGAGGCCCAATTCGTTCGACTCAACTGCCCGATTGACAGCATTTTGGAACCCTCAAAACCCGAGTTCGCGGAATCATCTGAAAAATCCGCAAGTTCGGTACAGCTTATCACGATACTGACCCTTAGGAATGCATACAACATTAAGGGACTAGTGATGTCTACCAAACGATTGACTGCTATTTCAGCCGCACTGGTTGTCGTAGTCATGGCGGTCTTAAATACCGGATGCTTCAGTGCTACAGGCCCGACTCTGGGTATCTTCAGCATCCCCATCCCTGTTTCGCCATACCAGCAAAAACTTCGCGAAGACCAGTTTCACATCCACGAGCGTTACGCACGTGTGCCGATCATGGGTCCGCTGACATCGGGAGGTCCGGCAACGGCACTCGATCCGCCGAGTCACGACGAAGTTTGGTGGGCGCTGGAACGAGCAAACAGTGTTCAGGGCGGCATGCCGTTTCTGCATGAGACACAACGCAATAACGTCTCGATCATCAAAGAAAAAATTGCCGACTACATTGATCCGCCACGCGTTTATCCGCTGATCGGACCGGCGCAACTGCATCACGCTCACTATAAGTGTACGGTTTACTACACAGAGCGGAAAATCGTTGGCTGGCCGATTCCTCACACGCTCGTCGACGAAGACGCGGTCGAAGTGCTCTACATTGACCACAACCACTTCCACATGGTTGGCAATGTTGACCTCGGCGAAAACAATACGCACTACTAAACCAGGACTTGTGGACCCGGCTTGAAACTGTCCGGTCTCTTGAAACTGTCCGGTCTATAGCGATTCGAGCGGGAACCGTACGCCAAGTTAGCCAAATTCAAATGCCGTCCTGATTCGGGCGGCATTTTTTTGTGTACATTGTTGGCTGCGACGGCGAGGGAGCCGAATGTAAACTACGGACCATTGGCCTATCTCCGGTTTTTTTCAGACAATGCCTTAGCCGTTCGGCATAGGTTGCTTCAAAGGACGACACGGTTCATTCAAGTGGCAGACATCGAAAACTCAAACTCGAATCGACACAAGTCCGGATCAGGCAAACCGTTTCTCGAGCGGTTTTCGACGCTCATTCTCGCCACCTGTTTGTTTCTGCTACCCCTGATCGTCTACGGAGCTGTCCGCAGTCTGACCGGCGACTTCAAGAACGATATCAACCAGTGGCTGCCAAACGGGTTTGAAGAAGCCGAAACCTACGCCTGGTTCGGCGAAAACTTCGGCGTTGATGAAATGGTCGTCGCCAGCTGGCCTGACTGTCGGCTCGGCAATGCTCAGGTAAACGACTTTGCCCGCGCCCTTGCCGAGGCTGAAGTCGATGACGTTCCGGTTTTTGAGCGGGTTGTTACCGGACCACAAGTCCTGGAACAAATCAAAACCGACGTCGGCGTTCATTCCAACAAAGCCGCGATGCACCGGATCCGGGGTCTGCTGATCGGGCCTGATCAACAGACCACCTGTGTGCTGGCGTTTCCAAAGCCGGAATTCAAAGACCAACGGTTCACTGTGATGGAAACAGTTTATGTTTCCGCCGAAGAAACAATCGGAGTCGAGCGCAGCGATCTGCATCTGGGTGGACCGACAATTGACGGCGCCACAATCGACATGGAATCGAAACGGTCGTTGCAACAGTTCATGGGATTCACGGTCGCCGTCGTTTTTTTCCTGACCTGGTTCCGCCTGCGCGATTTGCGTCTGTCATTGATCGTATTGACGTTTTCGGTCGTCTGCGCCGGCGTCAGCCTTGCGGTTCTGTTCTGGACCGGCGGCCAGATGAACCTGACGATGGTCATGCTGCCGACATTGACGTTTATCATGGGCGTTTCGGCCAGTGTGCACATGGTCAATTACTATCGCAAATCGGCCTCGACTGGAAACCCAGCCGACGCCGCAACCAATGCGCTTAAGGATGGAGGCTGGCCGATCGCACTTTCGTCGGTGACGACGGCGGTCGGAATGGCGTCGCTGGCGATGAGTCAGGTTTCCCCAATCCGGTTGTTCGGGCTCTATTCCGCGATCGCGATTCTCTGTTCGCTGCCGCTGATCCTGCTGGTCATGCCCGCGCTGTTGCATATGTTTAAAGGCCGGTTGAGTAGGCGTTACTCGGCCCCCAACATGAACAAGCGCGAAATCAAATCAGGCGTCAGCCGGCGCACATCGTGGATGATGAACCGGGTTTGCCGCAATCACTGGTGGCTAACGCTGCCTGCGGCCATCGCGATGATTACGCTCGGAATGGGCGTGTTCAAGATCAAAGCGTCGGTCAAAATCCAAAACCGGTTCGCGAGTTCGACCAAGATCATTCAGGACTACGAGTGGCTGGAAAAGAATCTGGGACCACTGGTCCCGATGGAAGTCGTCCTGCGGTTTAAGAACGATCCGGAAATTCCCGAAGACCAGCGGCTGAGCCTGTGGGAGCAGCTCGAGGTCGTGACCGATATTGAAGACGCAATTACGCGCACGACCGCCGTCAACGCCAGCTACAGCGCTGCCACATTCCGACCGCCAATCCCGTCCGGAAGAAGTGCAAACAGCCTGGTCAAGCGGCGACTGACAATCAAAACCTGGGAACAGGGAGTCGATTCTCTAGAGTCCGCGAACCTGCTGCGCCGCAGTCCTCAGGAAAACCTCTGGCGAATCAGCTTGCGCGTCGCCGCGCTCAACGATATTGACTACGGCGATTTTCTGAATAACGTCCAGACAAACGTGGTCAACCAGATTGCTCACCTTGATAAACCGGGGATCTCGTCGGAGTTGACCGGTGGAATTCCGCTGGTCTACAAAGCTCAACATCAGATTCTTCACGATCTGGCTAGGAGTTTCCTGACCGCGTTCGTCTTTATTTCGCTGATCCTGATCTTCATTCTGCGAAACATCCGCGCCGGCCTCGTCGCGATGATTCCGAACATTTTTCCTCCGCTGATGGTGTTCGGGTCGATGGGCTGGCTGGGAGTGCCGATCGAAATCGGTTCGGTGATGACGGCCAGTGTTGCTCTTGGAATTTCGGTGGACGATACGATTCACTTTCTTACCTGGTACAAGCGCGCAACGCTGGCAGGCAAGTCGCGATACAAGGCGATTCAATATGCGTTTGATCACTGCGCCAAAGCGATGATCGACACGACACTGATCTGCGGGCTCGGTGTCGCACCGTTCATGTTCAGTGTTTTCATGCCGACCGTTCGGTTCTCGCGATTGCTGCTGATCCTGTTGATGACCGCGCTGGCCGGAGATCTGATCGTCCTGCCGGCCATTCTTGCCGGTCCGGCCGGATTGTTGTTCCGTACCAGGTTCCGGCCCTCCAGCCGGAAAAAGAAGTCCCGACTGGTGGCAGGATCTTCATCCAGCCAATCGTCCGGAGGTGCGACAACGGGAAAGCCCCACGCCTCCAGTCATAAAACGTCCGGACAAAAATCGACTCGAAGCTGATGATGTAGCGTTGGCATCCTGCCGACGTGATCTTTCTTGTTGCTCCCGTCGGCAGCGGTAGTGGGCGGCCACTCGCGCTTGGTCAAACGACGCCAACGCAACGCTCATATGCGCTCGTTGGCAGGATGCCAACGCTACTAAAACCGGTTAACGGTCCCAACTCCCCCGTTGTCGGTCCTCACGTTGCATTGACGGCGGATACCGATAAACTGGGTCGCTGTGAAAACGAGCGGAATTTCGTTTTGTTCGCTCGATCGGTGGCCCAATGGTGTTGATCTTGTCGATAACTAACGGGTGTTCAGACGCGCTAGAAGGAGTTTCTGCCCATAATGCTGGATCCAGAAATTGGAATCCGACATCGATCCAGTGGAAACTAGAATGAGCATGATTTAGAGATCAAATTCGTATTTCTTTGAAGCGACAAATTAATGCCGGATATTTTTGACAAGGTTGACGAATTCTGGAAGCGCATGAAAAAGGTCGGAGGCGACTCGTTTGAGGACGTGATCGGCGCTTTTTTTCGCGAGATGCCAACCACGAACTGCCTGCCCGGGATCACCGTTAATGGAGAGGAATATCTCCAGATTGCAACGAACGATTATCTTGGTCTGGCGACCGAACCGGAAGTCCGCGCGGCGGCAGCCGATGTCGCTGCTGAACATGGAATCGGAACGCCTCTGGGTGCGCGACCATTGACCGGGAACACTGCCGATCACGTCGCCCTGGAAAAGGAGCTGGCGGACTTTCTCGGCTCCGAAGCGAGTCTGGTCTTCAACCTCGGTCTCGGTGCAATGTCCGGAACGGTTGCCTGCATGGTCGGGCGCCGCGAGCGCGTGTTTGTCGATGCGTACGCCCACGGATGCCTGCACGATGGAGCACGTTTGTCAAAGGGCGACGCCAGCTGGTTCGGGCACAATGACCTGGAAGATCTTGAGCAGCAGCTAAAAGACTGTCCGCTCGAACAGCCGAAACTGATCTGTGTTGACGGCGTTTACGGAATGACCGGCGATCTCGCTCCGCTGGTCGAACTTGTTGAACTGAAAAAGAAATACAACGCTCAACTGTTTGTCGATGACGCACACGGAACCGGCGTGCTCGGGGAAAACGGACGTGGGACGCCGGAAGTTTTCGGTGTTGAAGATGAGGTCGATTTTCACGGTGGCACGTTTGCGAAATCGTTTGGTACGTTCGGCGGCTACGTATGCGGTCCGAAAAAGGTGCTCGATTATGTCAAACACGTTTCGCCCGGTTTCATGCTGACCAAAGCACTACCGGGCAGCATCGTCGCGGCCACTCGAAAGTCGCTGGAGTTGATGCAGAAAATGCCGGAACGACGAACGCAATTGTGGGAAAACCTCAACACACTTCGTGATGGTCTGCGGGCGGGCGGATTCGAAATCGGCAATCCACAGGGAGCAGTTACGTCGATCTTCACCCGCGGCGTCACGGCGTTGCTGGCTGTGCGACTTTTGCATGAAAAACACAAGATCATTGTCAATCCCGTCATGTATCCAGCGGTTCCGTACGGCACGTCAATCGTCCGGATCACCGCCAGTGCATTGCACACGCCGGCCCAGATGACACAGCTTGTCGATGCGATTAACGATGTCGCCACCCTGGTTCCGCTTCACGAAGGCAATCTGGCTGCGGTTAAGAAGTAGTGTCAGAAAACACTGATCCGAAAATGACTTCCATTGACATCGTTTCCGTCACGGATCGAAAACAATGGAACGATTTTTTTGCGATTAAACGGATACTCTACCGTGACGACCCGGCGGCGGTCATCCCGCTACGATCGATGGAACAGCTTCAGCTGGACACGGGCGCGCATCCGTTCTACCAGCACGCGCGTCGTACAGCTTTTCTTGCGATTCGATCCGGCGAAGTTGTTGGACGGATCGCGGCTATCAAGGACGACCTGCACAACGAATACTACACTGGCCCCGACCAGATCGACCGTACAGGATTCTTCGGCTTCTTCGAGTGCGTTGACGACACCGATGTCGCCCGCGAACTGATCGATGCGGCGGGACAATGGCTGCGCGAAGAAGGCTGTGACACGATTCGCGGGCCGGTCAATCCGTCGATGAAAAGCGACTTTGGTGTACTGGTCGAGGGACACTCTGTGCCGCCGTTTCTGATGATGGGCCATACGCCGCTCTACTATGACCGATTGTTGAAGGGGTGCGGACTGGAGGTCGCCAAACAGTTCTTTACCTTCAGTTTCGACGCGGAGACTGACGCCGGAAATGCAGCGCAGCAATGGGACAAATTGGATGTGTTTGAACAGCGAATCAAAACGCGGCATCCAATGTTAAAATTCCGCGACATGACCGGCGACAATTTCGCTCAAACGATGCGCGACATCAACCACCTGGGCAATCAGGTTCGTGCCGCAAATTACGGGTTCGTGCCGCTGACGGATGCCGAACTTGAGTTCATGATTTCACAGTTGAAACGGATTATCCGGCACGACATGATTCATGCGGCCTACCGGGGTGATCGCCTGGTTGGTTTTATCGTCAACGTTCCCGATCTTAACTGGGCACTCAGGAAAACAGTCGGCAGCGCAGACTGGATTCGCATGCCTCAGTTGTTGTACTGGATCCGCCGAACGCCCCGTACGCGGGTCATTGCTCTCGGTGTCGACGAAGAGTTCCGCAACAAAGGCGTTGCGATGCTGCTGATCAAACGGCTGACAGATGTTTACTACGCTTACAAGGACTGGGAATTTTCCTGGGTCGTTGAGGACAACCTGAAATCGATCCGCGCGATCGGTCGCGCTGTTCCGCTCAGGCAGGAAAAAGTCTACCGGATTTATGAGGGACCGGTTAAGTAGCACTGGCTCGCAGCCACCGTGATTCCCCAAGCAGGAGTCGTTGGCTGGAAGCCAACACTACGCGAAAAATACGATCATCCGCAGGACATTAACGATTCGTTGTACAGAAGATCCGGAAAGAGCTTACGATTTCTTTTCGGCAGCTTTCTTTTTAGCAGACTTCATTTTGGTTTTCTTCTTCGTCGTCTTTCCAGCTACAGTCGTCTCAACTGCCTTCCCGGTAGCGGCCTTCTTTTTAGCTGCGCGAGTGGATTTCCCAGCCCTTCTTAATGTAGTCCTCTTTGAATCCGTGCCACAACGCAATGATCTGCGTTTGCGAGTTAGAGACTCTGACTTCACGACTGAGCGGCGTCTTTCGGGTCGGGCTATAGTCGGTGTAGTGAATCACAAACGCGGAATATTCGTCGCTTTCATTCTGCTTGTTCGTCTTCCACATCAGGAACTTCCGAACCATCGTCTCACCGCGCAGGACTTTGGTGTAAACTTCGCGCTGGAGGACTTCGCTTTTTGGCAACGTCATTTCCGCGGCGACGACGTTGGCTTTTTCTACAGGCACGATGTCAGTAATCTGGCTCAGCCGGACGTCGGTTGTGTTAAACGACTTGTCTTCGCGAATAAGAATGAACTGTGGAGAAATGACGCTGACCATCGGCATCCGTCGAACCACTTCGTACCGGTTTTCAGCCTTGTTCCATGTCAGCACCATCCGGTTGACCGGTCCGCCGCGGGTGTTCCGGGCAATCATGTCCAGGCAGCTTATTTCTGCGACCAGTTTCGGTTCCACCATTTGATAGGCAACGTGGTCTGAATTGACTTCTGCATACTCGCTTTCCACGATCATGTCGTTCAAATCGCTGAGCATCGTACGCCGCAAATCCTCGGAAAATCCCCCGCCGACGCGGCACAAAACATGAATCGAACCGTCCTCACGGGCCAGGCCGAGCAGCAGATCATGCAGCATGCCCTGGCGGCCGTCCGTCGATTCCGTAAACCCGATCACGAGCGCGTCGATCGTGTGCCTCGGTTTGATCTTGAAGTTACCGGCAGTCTGGCTGCGGATGACAATTCCTTCCGCGCCTTCATCGATCACCCACTTCTGAAACTGAGCCGCGATATCCCGGTGGCCCTTGATCGTGGTCGTTTCGACGGGATGGACAAGCTCACCACCGGCAAAGACTTTTTCAATTTGCGCCCAGATTTCCTCGTACTGTCGCTCAACCGGTTCGTCCTCAAGCGTAATCCAGTCGAAGACCGCGAACCGAACTCGCCGGAGATCGTCAGCCGTTTTTGGCTGGCGGACAATGCTGGTCACGTCATGCACACGCGGACGCCGCCCCTCGTCGTTGGTGACGTAGAGCTCGCCCGCAATCATCGTCTGTTTGATTCCTGCATCGTCGAGCCTTTTTTTCGCTTCGTCCTGCCACGGCATACCGAAACGGACTCGACCTCCCGGGTTTAGTGAAAACAGTTCACCGTCCAAATAGATCAACGCGGTAAATTCGCCATCGATTTTACGGCTGACAGGATATTCAGCATCCGGCACGCGACGGACGATTTCGCGTTTGTCCAAAGGCAACATTCGCGACGCGATCTGGCGCTTGTAGTTCTGAACCTGCAGTAGCAGTTTCGGATCCTTCAGCGCCGATGACGCAGCGACTCCGTAGGCCGCGACTTTCATCTCTGCGAGTGATTTTTCAAGAACCGCCATTAGCTTTTGTCTCCATCTTCTTTTGACTCATCATCTTTGGCTTCCGGTGCTTTCATCTCGAGGTTCGAAAGATGGAGCAGCAGTACATACCTGTCGCTTTGTGTCCGGCCTTCGAGAAATCCCCGATACGGAACACTTCCGCGCCGGAGAATCAATGCCTGATTATTTTGCTGATTATTTTTCAGACCGGCCCCGCGCAGCATCATGCTGTTTTTTTCCTCCAGCTCTTTGGCCATTCCATAAAGAAAATCGTAGGTCAAACCGTTGATGTGCATCAGTTGAAGTTTGTTGGCAAAGACAAACTTGCGAACGACCTCGGACTTTTTGATAAAGACACCTGACCAGCTGAGCGGCGCATCGCTGGAAACATTTTGCGGAGCCACATCGCGCGGACGCCGCTCGCGGAGTGATCCGTCAGCGTTGCGGACAATTTCAAACTGCCGGATCCGGTGAACCATTTCACGAGCGTCATCGATATAGACTCGCGACTCGTAATCGTGATCGATCGTCGACTTGAGAATCCGCACGTTTCGCGCCTGACGCCCCCGGGAATCGATCCAGCGGACGCGGAGAGGTGTCGAAACGGATTCCATGTTGACGATGGCATCGCGACCGGCGCTGTTGGCTATGTTGATTTCAGGCATGAGTCGGGTTTCAGGGTTCAGCTAGTGAGCGCGGCGCATTCGCTTACAGTTCCGTTAATTATTCACAATTTGTTATTCGTTATCAATTATTAGCCGAAGCAACGGCTCAGCGGTTGCAAAATCGTTCGTGCTCAACCTACCTCGCAACTCCCGGTCTTTCCGCCTCCACCTTCTGCGTTTTTGTCCGGATCAAATCATGTCAAAGTCCATTAGCACTGCATCGTCATTGCTTCCATCAGCATCAGCCACGGCAGCCGGTTGTTGGAGGCCAATGAACTCACAACCAGTCGAATCACCGACAAGGAAGAAGATTTCGTGTGCGTCGTTCTTGAGCAGGAATCCGGCGTCAGCTTCCAGGCCTCCCCGGTAGCTGTAGTCGAATTTGAAGATTGCACCGTCGTTTAATCGTTTTGCCGTCGTCAGCTAGCATTGCCTGAAACTTCTGTTTTAGTCGGCATTTGCAGCGAGTTCCAGCGATCGGTCCTGAATTGAACAACATTCCCGAATCGCGGCCGTTAGAGATCGTATATCGGGCAAAGTTTATTGTTCGCTATGATCAATGCATGAAGAATCATTGAGTGAAGTGATTTTTGAAGAAACGAACGGTGCGTCGTTGGACGTGTCCGCAGGGAAGATTCCGCCAGAAGCGAAGGAAGCAATATGTTGATGGCTCTACTTTATTGTGACGACGACCGAATTGCAGCGGCTGCACCAGCCTGTGATCAGGTTCCTTACGGCGATGAATACTGGACCGAGATCTACGGTCAGGAGATCGAGCCGGGTTCGGTTTTCGAAACAGCCTATGTGACGGTTGCCAACTCTGATCTGCGCGAGCGTCTGTTGCTGCTCGGGATCGACGAAGCGATTGACGGCGGCGAACTTGCTGCCGAACTCGCGCATTCGCTTACTCCGCCCTATGTGCAACGGGCTGCCTAACTCAAGAAGGAGGGTCCGCATTCCTGCCTCTCCTGCCGATGGTTTTTCCACGTTCCCTGTAACGTCTGCCTGCCTGTCCGTATTTGAAGTCAAAGCGTAATTCAGACGTGAATAACTTCAAAATTCGAAAGGCAGAAAAATGAGTACGTTCAAGACGATCTGGTCCGGGCTGTTTTTGTTAGGTGCGATGTTTGCGGCGGGCTCGACCGCCAACGCTCAGGCTCCCGGTCCGCAGTATCAGCAAACACAACTTCGGCAGTCGATTCAGATGGCGAAGATGGGTGTCAGCACGATCGTTGAGCCCCATGGCAGCACACGTGGTTTTGCTCCGACGCTAGGCGAGCGAATCACGAACGTCGTGCGCGGTCCGGCAGCCCGGGCAGGACTCGAGGTCGGTGATGTAATCGCAGCCTGTCGCATCAACGGTTTCGCGTTTTCTGAAATCACCAGTCGCAATGCGATCCCTCAAGCGTTGCGTCAGGCGTCAAACCGGATCGATTTCAAAGTCTTGAACGTGCGCAACGGGCAATACGTTTATGTGACCGTGTTTCTCAATTACGCCAACGGTGGTTTCTACGGCGGCAGCGGGTATGGCGGCTATGCCTATGACAGTCGTACTCCGGTCTATGACAGTCACGCTCCGCAGTATCGTTACAGCGGTTACGGAAAAAACCGTCATGGCGGCGGATGTCACCGGTAGGCAGCAGAAATGCTGATACAACCTTCGTCGCCACAAACCCGAGGCACGATTTGTGCTTCGGGTTTTTGCATGTGTCGTGAGAGGTGGCACGGCAACAAGTTACAGCTATTCCCTGTCGCGCCACCAACCGGAGGAATTCGGGAGCAATGACCGTTCCCGGCAGGGCAACTACAGCAGCGTTTGCGATTGAGGGTCGAGCGAAATTCCTCCGCAGAGTCCTGCAATTTTCTCCAGCACAATCAACAATCCGCCTGGATCAAGAAACCCCTCTTCGCCACCGTCAGAAACACGCTCGAAATGAAACACATCAAAGCGCGCATTCGTTTCGGCAAACCGCTGTAGTTTCTCTTTATCATCCGCCGCGAGCGTGATTGTCATGAACTCTTCCATCAACCCGGAAATCGCAACCGCCACTTCGTCGCCTTCCACGTAGGTAATGTCCATTGCGGAAAAATCGTATGGCGAGCGGACGGTCAGCGAACCGAGTTCTCCATCGTTGTCCTTGACGTTGACCGTTTCATATTTCGGCCCGAGTCCTGCGAGCGCCTCCTGAACAATCTGCGCAGACGGACGGTTTTTTTTTTTGAAGTAGACAAAAAAGGTGTCGCGATAGATGTAGCCGCTGTCTTCAAACAATGACACGATTGACTCCGGTCAAATAGTTCGCCGTTTCAACCTCAAGTCTATCGTTGTTTTGCGAGCCATGCCACAAACCCCGGGCCACAAAATGTCGCGGTTCGACATATTGCGAATCGTTCATCAGGGAGCGACCTTAACGGTCATAGCAATTCGGTTGGCGGCTGGTTAAAATCCAGTGGCAATAGCTTTCGTTACCTCGGAACCTCGATCGACATCAGCCGGGAATTCCGCGCTCTTTTTCTGTTCCGCGGCCGCTCAGATAACACCCGCTGGAATCGAAAGTGCCTCAAGAACAAACTCGAAACAACTTGTAACCGGATCAGCCAGTATGAGCCTTTTTGATTCTCATTGTTCACGTCCTGCGCTTCTGAAGCAGGTCTTGTCTGCGGCGGCTGTCATCGCCGCTGCGCTGTTCATTCCACCCGCTCCCGTCATGGCTCAGCAGGAAAACAACTGGGCAAACTGGCGCGGACCGGAACAGAACGGAATCTCGCGGGAGACCGGATTGCCGGACGATTGGTCGCTGGAATCCAACAAGGCCTGGGAATCAGACATCGGCGGCCGCGCAACTCCGATCATTCTCAACGGTCGTGTCTTTCTTAATTGCCGCACGCCCGATGATTTCACCGATCGGGATGAGATGATTCATTCACGGGAACAGGTAGTCTGTTGGGACTTGAAATCCGGCGATGTTCTCTGGCAGGACGCATTCAATGTTTTTCTCACCGACATTCCTTCGCCCCGGGTTGGCTGGGCGTCGATGTGCGGAGACGAGGAAACGGGCAATGTCTTTATGCACTCGGTCAGCGGCATGTTTCGTTGCTACACTCCTGACGGCGAAGTCGTCTGGGAGCATTCACTGTTCGAAGAGTACGGAAAAATCTCCGGCTACGGAGGTCGGACGCAGACTCCAATCATCGACGAAGACCGCGTGATCGTCAGCTTTCTCGCCGTCAACTGGGGCGACATGAAGGGCCCTGCCCCGCTGCACTATTACTATGCATTTGACAAAAAAACAGGAGAGCTGCAATGGGTGTCGGCACCCGGCGGCGCTCCGCAGGACACGAACTACTCGGTGCCAATCGTCGCGGTCATCAATGGCCAGCGGTTATTGATTGGTGGCAACAGCGACGGATCGATATGTGCCATGAATGCTCGAACCGGTCAGCCCGTCTGGCAGTTCCGGATGTCGAAGCGAGGGTTGAACTCCAGCCCGGTCGTTGACGGCAACAACGTCTACATCGCCCATGGCGAAGACAATATCGACAATGTGACCTTCGGTCGCGTGCAATGCATCGATGGATCGCTCACCGGGGATATCACCGACAAAGGAAGCGTCTGGCGGCACGACGGTCTGAAGGCCGGCTATACGGCTCTGTTGATCAAAGACGGCGTGCTTTATGTCGTGTCGGATCCGGGAAACCTGCATGCGTTTGAATCGGCGACCGGCGAAGAACATTGGGAGCACAATCTTGGAACGGTCGGAAAGGGCTCACCGGTTTGGGCGGACGGCAAGATGTACCTGACCGAAGTTAACGGTAACGTACTGATCCTCGAAGCGGACCGCACGGGCTGCACGGAACTCAGCCGCGTACAGCTAAACGGTACAACGGTCGAAGGACTCGACGAAATCTATGCGTCACCGGCAATCTCGCAAGGCCACGTTGTGTTTGTGACTTGCAACCGAACCATTTGCGTCACCGACAAGACAGGGGAATGGCAGCCGGGTGAAATCCCGGCGATGGCTGCAGAAACGGATCCGGGTACCGAGCCGGCATTGATTCAGTTGCGTCCGTACGAGGTAACATTGAAGGCCGGTGAGTCAGCCGGGTTTGAGCTGCACAAGTTCGATGCCAACGGGCGTTTCCTCGGCAAGGAAGCTGCAGCGTTAACCGCCGAAGGAGACCTGGCTGCGATGGTGGACGGGGCAACGGTAGCCGCTCCTGCCGATACCGGTGCAGTCGCTGGTAATGTCGTCGCGAAACTCGGCGAACTGGAAGCGACCGCGCGGATTCGCACGTTCAACACCTCACAGCCATGGGCATGGGACTTTGAAGGCATGGCCGGTATTCAGGTTCCGCCAACCTGGGTGCGGGCTCATATTAAGATGAAGCCTGTGGAATCGGGCGAAGGGAATACAGCGATGCAGCTGGTCGGGATGGGCAAAGGAAAAGGCCGCCCGAGCCATATTGTCTTGCTGGGAACCGCCGACATGAAGGACTACGAAATTCAGGCTGATGTGTTGATGAAAGAACAGAATCGACAACTGCCTCGGATCGGTCTGATCAACGGACGGTACACGTTCGTGATGAACGGCAACGCTTCGAAACTGCAGATCGTGACCTGGCCCGCTCATTTGCGGCTGGGCAGCAAAGAAAAATTCGTGAGCGACCCTGACATCTGGTACACGATGAAGATGCGGGTCGATGTGACAGAGACCGAAGCAGTCATCTTTGGCAAAGTCTGGCCTCGCGACGAACAGGAACCGGCGGAGTGGTCGATTCAGGCAACCGACCCTCATCCCAATCCCTCGGGTTCGCCTGGTTTGTATGTTTATGCTCAAGCCGATTGCCGGTTTGACAATGTCAAAGTGGAGTTTGCGGAACCAGCAGGCGCGGACAGGTAGGTGCCTGGAAGCAGCAACACAGTGAAAAATTGAGCACAAGTTCTTACTCTGGTTTCCTGGTTTCCTCCTGGTCAAAAACGTCAGCAGGAATACAAACTGCCAACAAGAATCAAGACAATCAACAACGAACTCAAGATATCCAGGAACACACAATGACGGCTTTTCGATTCAGCAAAGCTCTGACGCTCGCAGCATTGATTTTCTCAACAGCTTTCTCTGCGCGGTCCTTCGCGCAGCAGGCAGTTGAACCATCAGAACCGGTTCCAGCCGCAACTGCGCCTGACGCGGAGGCCGGTTCCGGCATTAACAAAGAGTGGACGATGTGGGGCGGCACAATTGATCGCAACATGGTCGCCGATCAGGAAAACATCACGCTCGACTTCGACATGGAGCATGGACACAACGTTATCTGGTCAGCCAAACTCGGTTCGCAAACCTACGGCAACCCGATCGTGTCAGGTGGCAAAGTCTTTGTCGGCACGAATAACGGCAGCGAATATCGTCGAAAACAAAAAGGGGACAAGGGAATTCTGCTTGCCTTCGATCAGGAGAAAGGCAAATTTCTCTGGCAGTTGACTCGCGATAAACTGGCGGCTGGACGGGTTCAGGATTGGCCGCTACAGGGAATCTGTTCGTCGCCTTGCATCGAGGGAGACCGGATGTGGGTTGTGACCAATCGTTGCGAACTGATGTGTCTGGACACCGAAGGCTTTTACGATGACGAAAACGACGGCGATGTTCAGGACGAGGAACTCGCGGAAAAGAAAGACGCGGACATCGTCTGGAATCTGGACATGATCCAGGAACTGGGCGTGTTCCCTCACAACCTGGCAACCAGTTCGCCCGTCGTCTACGGCGATCATGTTTACCTGCTTACGTCCAACGGAGTCGATGAAGCTCATCTGGAAGTCCCCTCACCGCGCGCACCCTGTTTCCTGATGGTGAATAAGCACACGGGCGAGGTCGTTCAGGAAAACAACGAACCGCGTGACGGAATTCTGCACGGTCAATGGGGCTCGCCTGCGGTCGGAATCGTCAACGGCAGGGCGCAGGTTTATTTTCCCGGTGGTGATGGCTGGCTGTACGCGCTCGACGCAGAGACATTCGAAGAAGTCTGGCGTTTCGATTTGAATCCGAAAGATACACTCTGGAAGCTAGGGGTAGCCGGAACTCGCAACGCGATTATTTCGACCCCGGTGTTTGTTGATAATTCAGTGCTGTTGTCTGTTGGCCAGGATCCGGAACATGGCGAAGGCGTCGGCCATCTCTGGCGCATCGACGCAACAAGAACGGGCGACATCAGTGCGGAGTTGGGTGAGATCGGTGAAGATGGAACCCCCAATCCGGACTCGGGCGTGATCTGGCACTACGGTGGAGTCGATGAAAACGAAAAAGAAGTTTACCGCCGAACGATGTCGACGGTTGCCGTCAAGGACGGGCTCGTCTTTGCGGCAGACTTGAGCGGCTTTGTTCATTGCATCGACTTCGCAACGGGCGAACGAAAGTGGCAACACGACATGCTGGCTGGAATCTGGGGTTCGCCGATGATCTGCGACGGCAAAGTCTTTATCGGCAACGAAGACGGCAAACTGGTTGTGTTCAAGGAAACCGGAGACGAAGCCATAGTATTGGGCAAATTTCCAACGGAGAATTTTTCGTCGATCTACAGCACGCCAACGTTCGCGGATGGAGTCATGTATTTGTCCGATCGCTCGACCTTGTATGCAGTCAAAGGAACTCTCGGCACGAAACTGAAAGAACTGGTTGATGATGGGACGCTGACGCAGGAACTCGCTGATACTTTGCGTGAACGACTCGGCGGGCATTGAGCCTCAGTACCCCAAGCGCGACCCCAAGCGCGACCCAAAGTCCTGAAGAGGCGGCCCTAATCCAGCCCGAGGTAAGGCGCAGCCCCGGGCAACCGTGAAGCGCAGTGGGCGTTGCCCCCTATGGTCTTTCAACGATAGGTCTGCACACGAGCGTGTTAAACTCTTCAACGCCTTCACCCCTGTCGTTGATGTCTCCATCGCCCAACAGCAGGCCGTCGTGTGACGAATCTTCTGGGTCTGGTTGAGGTGTCCCGTCGGCAACCTCTTCCTCGCTCGACCAGATTTCGACTCCGGGAAGCCTTCCTCCAGTCCCCTTTCGGGCAGCACCCGCGCAATGACGCGCAGGTTGTAGGCACTTCGATTCTGCCACACGTACAGTTTGCAGTCCTGCCGGCAAGCGAACCTGCGGGCACAACAAACTTCCCGGACACATGTTTACCAGGTTTCAAATCTGGTTTGGGTCCGGTGCGTTACACGATAACTGTACGAATCCGTATTCTTCCGGGCAGCTTTCCGTTTGTAGGAAACGGCTCACACCCTCAGTTACTTCGTGGTCTACCGCTCCTACACGTTTACCCACGGGCTCAGTCGTCATCACGCAGTGGACTAACACCGCAGTTCCGAACCGCCTTTCGTCTATCTTCATTCGAAGCCAGCCACCCGCGCCGGCGACATACTGGTTTAGAGTCCGGGCGACATCACGGACTATTGATCATTCTCTTTTCTTCTAGATTGTCTTCCGAGTATAAATTCTGATTCATCAAACGTGGAGCAAGATAGAGTCGCCGGATTCGAATTGGTTCCCTCTGATCGAATATTTTTTGAAAAATATTCTGACACTCATTCAATACCGGGCGGTGACTCGTCCAGCATCGCAAAGGGGTACTTCAATTCGACAATCATCCGATTGAAGCTTTTTCGCAACATTCCGGCCAGCCCTCCCTTCAAACAGCTGACGAAAACGCCCGCCACGAAACAGACTAATCCAGCACTTAGAAATAGGACCAGCTCCCGATTGCCCTCTGCAATTCCCATCGGAATCATTCCCGCAGATGCGACCACGACGAGTCCGAAGATCAACGCTGACGCGCACAGATACAGCTTGTCTCGAAACACGAAATAGATCGTCGTTGCCAGTGCGCAGAGTCCTGCCGGGTAAAGCACTACCAGCAACAATGGCGTATCAAGGAAACCGGCACCGATGCCGCTAACCATCGCAAGCAGGGGCAAACCGAACGCTCCGACGATACGCAAAACCAGGGCAATCCGGTCAGTGAATACAAATCCGACCACAATCGTCGTCAGCAACAGCCACTGAGCCCCGATCGGAATTGACGTTCCGGAATATCCGCCCAACTCGGCCGCGACCGCTCCAAATCTCGCGACGGGCAGACACAACCAGCCGGTCGCGGCCAACCAGTTCCAGCTGAGTTTTCGTTGTCGGGCTGAACTAAGCTGCATCGCGGCGAGAACCAGTAACGGCCAGACCGACATCGCGGCAACGCTGGTGGCGATTGCCCCGTCCGGTTTGACAAACAACGCAACAATCAATGCGCGGACCAGGAACCAGCGCGCAAGGCCAACACCCCGTCGTGCGGCATGCGCATAGACCGTGATCACTGCGATCAGCATCAACCAGACCGGTGCTGCAGACGAACTGGTCAACACATCAGTGAATGGAACGCCTTCCCAGTTGATTGCCGGCAACACCGAAAGCGGAAACCCAAACATCGCTAGAGCCTGAACCGTTGGTTTGCGTTCAATGATTCCAAGTTCGAGAACCACTATCAGTGCGGCAAGAATGATCGGTGCTAGGAAATACAAACTGAATACGGTTTCTTCACCCGGTGACGGATCGAACGCCATGGAAAACAGTACGGTTCTTCCACAAAGCCCGACAACCAACAGAACGAACGCAGCGAACGGAAACATTGGCCAGGACCACGGGGTGCCGTTGAAAGTGACGTACTTTCGACCCCGTCGAATTGCGGGCAGCAAACTCAGGATCGCAAGACCGCAAATCAACGGAAAAGCTGGAAGCAGCCATCGCGAATCGAAATCGGGCAAATAGTGTTCCCGAAACGGCATCAACAGCGGATAGAAAAAGCTCAAACCGAGCATCATGTAGAACGGCCCCTTGAATAGCGATGGCAGCCGGATCCGCAAACTCGCCAACAACAACTCGGTCACGACAACGACAAAACAGAATCCCAAAGTCAGTGCCGTCACCGCGGTTGTGGGAGAAGAAACGCAAAGCGAGTCAAAGCTGACCGACAACGCGAAAAACAACAGCAGCAGGACCATCATGATCGAGCGGGCGTCGTCCCAGACCTTGCCGAACCGGACGATTAACCAGGCAGTTGCAGCCAGTAGTACGGTGTAGCCGGCAATGACACCGGCCAGTGTCCACGGCCCTTCCGTTGGCAAACCGGTCGACCCGCTCGAATCAAATGTTCTCTGACATCCGAACAACACCACGCCCGCACTGATCAGGTAGAACGGGTTGTTGTTGTAAAGAAACGAAATCAGATTCCTTTTCTTTTTGTTTCTCGTTCTGTCATCGTTTCTCGTTGCGTTTTGCATCTCATGCTCCCTGTTAGCGACTGTAGAGTTGGCTGGGGGAAGTGCAGAGACAGGGCATGGCAAGGCCGCGTGAGAATATTCTCCAATGCGAAAAGAATGCGAGTGAAAAATAGCGAGCAGGAACCCGAACGCTATTGGTCTGTACGTTTGGCTACAAGAGTTACTGCTATTATCGCGAAAGTCATGTCGCGTCAACTCGCGCTGAGTAAGACCGGCTTCAATGGCTTGAATTGAAACGACTTGAATACGAGCCGGAACGCGACACGTGGGATTACTGGACTGAAAGTGCACAAACCAGACCGCATGATATTGCGGGAATCAGCCTCGAACGAGTCGGCGGATTCGGAGTAAAAATCGCCGGATAAAAGTTGCCGAACGCGGCGAGTCGCAAACCAGGTCAAGCCCGGGTTCTTCATAAAGCGCTTGCCCGGCAGGAACAACCTCTTGTGCCGCAACGGAAGAGAGGTAACTCTCCAGCCGCGAATCGTATTCGCGTGGCGGGATCATCTTCAAATCGTGCTCGTCGAAACCGGGTTCAGCGGAAATGCGGCTTGGGCCTGATCTTCGTTCACGCTGGACTCTCAGCCATCGTTCAGTCGGCGATTCCTCGAAGTAAAGGGCGAGCCTGTAAAACGTCATTGCGAACACTCATGCAAATAGGCTCCTTTGTCGGCGTCCGAAAACATGGCCAGAAGTGTAAACGAACTGAATACCAAAACGCTCGTTGCCGCCACGATGCTAATCACACTGACAAGCAGAGCGGGGAGCATTCGCTTTGAGTTCGTATTTTTTCCCGGGGTTTGTTTGATCATTTATCTACGGCCGGAATGAAGTTCAGCAATCAGATCAGTTCTGCTTCATTCACTTTAACGATTTTTTCTATTGAGCTTGGTTTTTCGGGCGGGTTGTCGATCAACTTGTTTGAAAACGCCACAGAAATTGTATGATGATCGCTATGAAAAACATTGTCGGACTCGATATCGGTGGAGCGAACATCAAGTGGGCTGTCGTTGATAGTTGCGCTGAAGGTCAGGCCGTCAAGGCGTTCTCGCGCGAGTTTGCGCTTTGGCGGAGGAAGAGCGAACTTGCGATTGAACTGGGTTCAATCGCAGCAAAAACGCCTGCGCATTCGCCGGTCGCAGTGACGATGACGGGCGAGCTCGCAGACTGTTTTTCGAGCAAGCCCGACGGCGTTCGCTATATCGCCGATTGTGTGCTTCGCGCATTTTCCAACCGTAAGATCCTGTTTTATCAGACCAGCGGCCAGTTCGTATCTCATGAAAGAGCTTGCGCGGGACCGTTGAAGACCGCCGCCGCAAACTGGCACGCGCTGGCGAACTACTGTGCCCGTTTCCTCAGCGGCGGTAACGGGCTGCTGGTCGATGTCGGCTCGACGACGACCGACGTAATTCCGATCGTTGACGGTCGTGTCACCGCCAGAGGATTGACTGACACTCAGCGAATCATCCACGGCGAGCTGGCCTACACAGGCGTTGTCCGGAGCCCGGTTTGCAGTTTGATTCAAACCGCATCGATTGGCGGGAGTGACGTTCCGGTCGCACAGGAGTTGTTCGCGACAATGATCGACGCGCATTTGATTACTGGAAATATTTCGGGAAACCTGGCTGAAACCCGAACGGCGGACGGTCGACCGGCGAAGCTGCCGTCAGCGATGCAACGAATGGCGCGGATGTTGTGCGCCGACCGCGGCGAAATTGATAACCGGATTATTGAGCAGATCGCGGCGACTGCGGTTGCTGCACAAGAGGCGTTGATCAGGACAGCCGTTGAACGGGTGTTCAACGATACGTTTGGCGAACATGACGCTAGTGCTGTGGACCTGGTCGTTTCGGGAGAAGGTAGCTGGATGGCTCGAAAAATAGTCGCTCAATGTTTGCCCGATGCGCGGATCATTGAGTTGAAAGATGTTTCGGGAGACTGTGCGTCCACGGCCGCACCCGCAGTCGCAGTTGCGGTGCTGGCGATTGAGCATCAGGAACACGTGAAATGATACAGAACTGTTGCTCAGAAAACGTCAATACGACAACACCTGATTGGTGCGTCTTGAAATTCGGTGGGAGCTTGTTGAACTTCGAGCCAGCGACAGATCAACTACAAAGGTGGCTGACAACTCGTCCGGAAAAGCGACACGTGCTGATTGCAGGAGGTGGCTCAGAAGCAAACCGGTTGCGGTCTAATCAACATCAACTGAAACTGTCGGATATGCAGGCTCATTGGCAGGCAATCGATATCATGGACCGCCATACGCGACTGCTCGCCTCTCAACTGGGAATCCCTGTTTGCGAATCGATCTTCGAATTGAAATCACTGGCTGGACATTCGCTAGTGGCATTCCTGTGCGGCCCCTGGCTGCGAAGACGCAACGTTTCGTGCTCGTGGAAAGTCACCTCCGATTCGATTGCAGCTTTTCTAGCGGGCGAATTGAACACTCCTCAGTACGCAGCCGAACTTGTGCTGTTGAAGTCAAGCCTTCCGGTCGCAGGCAAAACAACTGCGGGGCTCGTTTCAGACGGTTTCGTCGACGCGTATTTTGAATCAGCGATTACTCAGTCGCGACTGTGCCGGATCTCGGTCGTCAACTTGCGCGCCGATCCGGTCAGTTCACTTTCTTTCCGGCAGCGGGCCGATCGCAGGCAGTCACTTGACAGCCGTTAGTGATCGAGTCAGGATGATTGCAGCCTCGATCTTCTAACTGGTCTATTACTTCCGCAACGACGACCGAATACTTCCGCAACGACGACCGAAATGAATCAAAACGTGACCAACTCGCAACCTGCGTATACGATTCAACAACACATTCTGTCAGAGCAGCAAAAGTTCCCCGGTGCATCGGGTGAGTTTTCCTTTCTGCTTTCGGGCATTACGCTGGCGACAAAGAAGATCCAGGCCGAAGTTCGTCGTGCTGGACTAACCGATATACTCGGCCAACACTCGGCCGGGGAAAACGTGCAGGGCGAACTACAACAGAAGCTGGACGTGTTCGCTAACGAAGCATTGATTCAAAGTCTTGCCTGCCGGCGCAGCGTCGGAGTTCTCGCGTCGGAGGAAAATGAAGAACCGATGGTGATGCCTCATCTTTCCGGGGACGCGAAATACGCTGTCGTATTTGATCCTCTCGACGGTTCATCCAACATCGATGTGAATGTTAGCGTCGGAACAACGTTTTCGATTTTCGGCCGCCCCGAGAATGCCGGATTTGACGATGCGGCTTCGTGGGTATTGCAGCCCGGGAACAAGCAGATCGCTGCAGGCTATGTTGTCTACGGATCGTCAACAGTCATGGTTTACACATCAGGCAACGGTGTCCACGGATTTACACTCGATCCGAACATCGGCGCGTTCGTGTTGAGCCATCCTGACATCAAGATGCCGCCCCGGGGAAAATACTACTCGGTCAACGAAGCGTATCGTGGTGCGTTTCCTGAAAAGTACGACCGGCTGATATCCGCGATGTGTGAAGGCAAGCTCGGTCACGCCTACAGCTCGCGATATATTGGTTCCCTGGTTGCGGATTTTCATCGAACACTTCTTCGCGGCGGGATATTCATGTATCCGCCAACAGCGACTCACAAACAGGGAAAGCTCCGTTTGCTTTACGAAGCGAACCCGATCGCGATGATCGCTGAGCAGGCTGGTGGCGTTGCGACCAACTCCGAATCGCGAATCCTCGATATCCAGCCGACAGGTGTTCACGACCGTACGCCGCTGGTTGTTGGAAGCCAGGTTGAAATGCACGCGCTCGAATCAGAGCGTTTTTAGCAGCCACCGAATAGCAAACGCTGCTGGAGTTTTTCAGCGAATTCGAGAGTGATTTTGGCAGGTCAGAACGTCAAAGCCTCGTTCGATCCGTCAACGGACGGTGGACACAATTGCTTCTTTGTCGAAGTCTTGCGACCCGGTCGCGTGATAGAAGAAACCGGGGCTTTCGCCCATCGGCTTGTATCAGCCGCAGTTTCATATGGGGCGGTCGCCCGAAACTGTTGACAATACGATACTGTATTTGCAGACTGAAATTGCCAATTGACTCGCGAATGTCCGAACAGCATTGAAAATTGATGCAGATTGACAATGTTTGGCGCTAAGGCCTATTGGAGATGAGTGGAGCGATTGGAGTTCGAGTTCTTTCAAACTGAAACTTGAATTCGTGCCCGTATTGATCCTCGACTACAAAAACCTTGAGCACAAAAAACAACCGGAACTGGAGCGAACTGATGCAGCAATACTCGAAAATGACGCAATTTCTTTTTTCGTCGCTGAGTGCGATATGCCTGACCGGTGTAGTAGCCGCCAACAGCGCTTTTGCTGCACCTCAGGAAAACGAAATGGAAATGGTGGAAGCCTATTTTCAAGAACGAGTCGAGTTGCGAATCGAAGACATCAACCGAACTTGCGAGCTGAACGAATCGCAGATCAAGAAATTTGAAATCGCGGGCAATGGCGCGATCGCATCTGCGATGGAAATGGAAAAAGAAGGCCGGGAAACTTTAATGGGACTGTATTGGCGGAAATGGTGCCTTCATTGAAATCGCTAACGACCTGGACGATGCAGTTGAAGAAGCGATGGACGACGACGAAATAAACGACGACGAAATAGATGAGGATCAGCTCCAGGACGATTTAATTGCACAGCAAATGATATTCGGCGGTGAACCGGTTTCGGGTACGACCGTTGAGAGCCAGGACGTCTGGATCAATGCAATTGACAAGACTCTCGACGAAGAGCAGGCCAAAAAATACAAGGAGGTTCTTGAGTCAAGAGATCAATTCCAGCGAACCGCATACGTTTCTCAGTTCATTGCACAAGCAGACCAGCAGCTCTGTTTTTCAATGGATCAACGTGAAAAGATGATCACACTCGTCGACACGTCTTATGGCGAATATCTCGTGGAACTCAATTCGATGAACAACACGTTCTTTATGGAAGAAGAAATGGAGCCGGACGAAGACGAAGCAGATACCGATGCGTTCAGTGCCTCCGCGAAAGAAATTCTCGACGAGAGACAATACGAAATCTGGAAGAACGATTTCGAGCCTCAGTTGACCAACGAATGGGGTAACGGCGGATTTGGATTCGGTGGTGTCGGCGGCGGTGTCTTTCAACCGTGAATGGTGTGCGACACAGGCCAAAGTTTGCCGTGGAAAGGAACCCGATGCGTTAGCAACGGCGTGGTCGTTGATCACGTGGCCCTTGCTCACGCTGCGGGTTTCCATCCGGCTGACATCTCCACCTCGGGGCTCGCCGCTAAATTACGACTTCGCGACCCAGTTGACGGCGGACGATCACCCACTGTCCGGCATGCATCATCCAGTGGGAACCGAGCATATTCATCACGGCTCCGACGTTGGGTGCATACGCTTGCATTGATTCGGGAGCAGGCGCATCAAGGTCCGACTCGCAGAGCGATTCAAGTTTCGCGACGATCGCATCCCGCTGTTTGTGAGCCAGCTCTTTCAATTGATCGCCGGGAACAAACGCTGCCGGATCATCGTTGCCTGTCGATTCCTTGCTGTACTGCTCAGCAAATCCTTCGGGCAGGTCCGGCAGGGTCCCCGGAAAAACGCCGTTGCACATGTTATTGTCGGCCGAAATCAAATGTCCGACCTGCCAGTTGATATGGTTACAGCCAGGATGCGGGCGATTCATGAACTCCTCGTTGGTCAGATCGCCAAGATAGGCACCGCAAACCATGTCGGATGTCATGATGTTGTTTTTGATGGCTTCGAGTGAATTCACTTTGTTACTCCATGAGTGGATTTGTAATAATTTGACGCTGGTATACTACTAAACCGGATGATGAGTTCAAAATGCCGGTTCCGTGCCTAAGCGGCAAGCCCGCGTGGCTCGGCAGGAGCCTCGCCCTCCCGCATTTGCCACTCCTATTCAACACTGTCGGCAAATGTTTGCATGTCAGTGGTGAAGGCGTCGAGCCGTTTGCCCAGTTCGATTTGTGCCGATTCGAGATTGGCGATTTGATCTTCCGGCTTGTAAGTGAACATATAGAATTTGACTTTCGGTTCGGTGCCCGACGGTCGCGCAGCCACGTAGTTACCCTCGATGTCCGACTCGATCATGATCAGGTTTCCGGTTGGACCATCGATCGGCTCGCGTGAACCGTCCGGGCGAATCCGTTCGCTCGTCAGGTAATCTTTCAGGGACTCAATGTTCAGTCCGCCGATTGACGTTGGCGGATCGCTGCGGAATTTATCCATCAGTCGCTGCATCCGCTTCATGCCGTCCGAACCTTCCATCCGGATCGTGATCAGCCGTTCGGCGTGATAGCCGTATTTCAAATACAGGTCATTCAGGTGCTGGTGCAGTGATTTGCCACTTGCTTTTGCCCTGGCCGCCAATTGAGACATCAACATGCATGCGATCGCTCCATCCTTGTCACGACAATACTCGCCGACCAGAAAGCCGTGCGACTCCTCGGTGCCGTAGATAAAGTTATCCGGGCCCTTCTCATCAACAACGCTGCAAATCCACTTGAATCCGACGAGGTTTTCGTTAAAGCACTTTACGCCAAATGAATCGGCGATCCTGTTCAGCATCAATGTGGTGACCAGCGTTGTGACCATGTAGTGGTCGCCGTTAAGATTGCCTGCTTCTTTCCGCATCGTGCAGATGAAATCGGCCAGCAAGGCACACAACTGATTTCCGTTGAACGTTTTCCATTCGCCTGTCGGATCGGTCGTCAGCGGCGCGGCTGCTCCCATCCGGTCACAGTCGGGGTCCGAAGCGAGAATGAGTTCGGCACCGGTTTTCTGAGCGTGTTCGATGATCCCGGTGAACACCTCCGTGTTCTCGGGATTGGAAACATGCCCCGGCACATTCGGAAAATCGCCACTTGGTTCCCGGTGCGGACCGTAGATCTCGAGATCGTTGAACCCGACTTCATTTAGCAACGACTTTACATTGAACTCGCCTACGCCATGCAGAGGCGAGAAAATAACTTTCAAGTCTCGCGGCCCGTCAAAGCTGTGCTTCAAATGTTCCGCCATGAGCGCTGCATCTGTTTCTTCGCGGCACATTACGACTTTGCCGTCAGCAACGGCCTGGTCAAACCCGGCAACTTCAATCGACTGAACTTTGTTCACCTTGTCGATTACTGCTTTGTCGTGCGGAGGAATCAACTGAGCGCCACTGGACCAGTAAACTTTGACAGCGTTGTCGCTGGGTGGATTGTGGCTGGCAGTCACCATAATGCCGCAGTCGCAGTTCTTGTACCGAATCAGGTATGACAGTTCGGGCGTGCTGCGATAGTCATCGATGAAGTAAACCGTGAAGCCGTTGGCAACCATGATGCCGGCACACAGCTCAGCAAAATGACGTGATTTGTGCCGCGTGTCGTAGGCGATCGCGAAGGACCATGGCCCGTCCGGCTTTGTCTCTTTCACGTAGTCGGCCAGCCCCTGAGCACTTTCGCCGATTGTCCGGTCATTGATCGCGTTGCTGCCGAACGGGTACATCATGCCGCGACGGCCTCCGGTACCGAACGGAATAATCGTCCAGAACACATCGTCCAGTTGCTGCCATTTGCCGTCGTTCACATGTTCGACAATGCCACTGCGATATTCTGCATAGCGTGGCTGGGTCAGCCAGTTACGGATGTTATCAACAGAAGACTCGGAGAGCTTGCCCAGTTCACAGGCTGTTTCAATCTGACGCAGACAAGCATCAACATCGTGATTGGCGGGAGCGGTTTCGGACATGAGCAATAACCGTTAATGTTATTCAGGTCAGTTTCAAAGCGTGCAATCGAACAGGTCATCAGCATACACAAATTTGATTTGTTTGGCAGACTCGGCACCACGTACGGTATCGTACCAGTTGATTGGCAACACGGCCGCGTGCGCAAGGGACGGCCCCATGGAAACCCGCTGCGTGAGCAAGGAAGGCCACGTGGAAACCCGCTGCGTGAGCAAGGAAGGCCACGTGGAAACCCGCTGCGTGCGCAAGGAAGGCCACGTGGAAACCCGCTGCGTGCGCAAGGAAGGCCACGTGGAAACCCGCTGCGTGAGCAAGGAAGGCCACGTGGAAACCCGCTGCGTGAGCAAGGGACTCGTGGTCTTTGACCACGCCCTCGCTAACACGTCGGGTTTCCTTTTCAAGCCGGTAACTGGCGTCCCGGCCTTCATCGAGCGCATAATATTGAATCTCGTCTTCAACAACATCCCGGAATTTGAACATGCAGGAACCCATCATCAGTGTCTCAGGATTGCGAGGCATCATCGGCGAGAGTTTGAGCCCTGAACTGGCGATCAAATACAGCACCGCCTACGTTTCCGGATTGACCGGTGACGGCCCTGTGATCGTCACGCGCGACGGACGGACAACCGGGCAGATGCTGGCGTGGGCGATTTGCAGCGGGCTTTCAGCGATCGGCCGTGATGTGATTTACGCGGACGTTGCCGCGACGCCAACGACCGGCGTGCTCGTTCGCGAACATGAAGCAGCCAGCGGTCTTCAGATTTCGGCCAGCCACAATCCGGCTCCGTACAACGGCATCAAACTTTTCGGCGCCGATGGGAGGGTCATTCCCGCCGATCAGGGAGAGCAAGTCTTCGAACGTTACCGATTCGGTGGCGAGTACTGGGTAACGCATGATCAAATCGGCAGCATTACGACGCTGGACGACACAACGTCGGCTCATCTAACAAAGGTTCTTGCGACAGTCGATGTCGATCGGATCCGGGAACAGAACTTCAAGGTCGTCTTGAACTCGCAACATGGAGCCGGGTCGGTACTCGGACGCGAACTGTTGGCTTCGTTGAACTGCCGGTACGAGTTAATCGGAGACACGCCGGACGGAAAATTCGAGCATCCTCCCGAGCCGACTGAAGCCAACCTGCAACCGACCGTGAAATTCGCCGTAGCGTTTGGTGCAGACGCTGTCTTCTGTCAGGATCCGGATGCTGACCGATTGGCCGTGATTGACGAGACCGGCGCCTACATTGGCGAAGAGTACACGCTGGCAATGACGCTGAACCATGCACTGGCGGCCAACAAGGGTCCGGTCGTGATAAACTGCTCATCAAGCCGAATGAGTAACGACCTCTGCGCTCGGCACGGCTGCGACATCCATCTGAGTGCAGTCGGTGAAGCAAATGTTACCAACGAGATGATTCGCTTGAAGGCTGTGTATGGCGGCGAAGGAAACGGCGGACCGATCGATCCTCGCGTTGGCCTGGTCCGGGACAGTTTCGTCGGAATGGCTCAGGTTCTCGACGCGATGGCAGCCAAAGGGAAAAAGATCAGCGAACTGGCTGCTGACATTCCTCGCTATGAAATCTGCAAAACCAAAGTGCAAATCGAACGCGACAAGATTGCGGGGCTCTTTTCAGCACTGGAAAAACGGTTTCCTGATGCGACGGTTTCGCGAATGGACGGACTTCGGCTCGACTGGGACGACCGCTGGATGCTCGTTCGACCGAGCAACACCGAGCCGATCGTAAGGGCAATCGCCGAAGCGTCAACGATGGAAGAGGCGAAGGCGTTGTGTGATGCGGCAGCGGAAGCGGCGGAATAATTGTAGCCGCTTAAAGTTCTAATCGGCAGGAAGCAATGCCTTGATGATCGTGCAGAAGCCGACGACGGACAGAATCAACGGATAGGGCCAGATTACTCCCGCCAGGAACAAAAACCCAAACACGACCGGCCCGAGTAACACCATTACGATTCCAAGGATCAGGCTACCAGAGCTGACACCTGAACCGCCTCGTGGCCCCCGGTTTTTCTTTCGCGACTTGTAGGCGTCACGGCGAGAGGGACTTCCATTGCTGCCTGCGTTGGAGTTGCTCGCAGGGCGATTCCAGTAACCGCCCGACGGTGGCGATTGGGGCGCAGCATGCTGGTACGGATTATGAGGTGGTCCGCCGAACGGATCGGGATTCGCAAGCGGAGCAAACGGCGGTGGATGTTGATTGGACGGCGCATATTGATCAGGAGCCGGCTGTTGAGTTTCCGGGGCCGCGTCGTGAGAAAGGACTTCGAATTCGTACTCCATCGCCAAAGGGTCTTCGCTAAGAGGAGCACCAGGCATTCGCGGATCTGAATAATGGGGCGCGTTGCGATTCGAAGGCGACTCCGGAATCGAAGGGGCTTTCCGGTTTGCCGGTGTTGTCTTGATGACTTGCGGCGCGTAAGGACCTGGAGCATTCTGCCGGTTCATCGGTGAATCTGAACCCGCCGCAGCAGCTCGGGGGATCTGGAACGTCGCGCCGCAGCTACACGTTCCCTTTTTTCCTGCCAGCGACCCCGCGAGCCGATACCCCTGGCCACACGTACTGCAAAACACCTCAAACAACGAGTCTGAATCGGGCTTAGCCTTTACCGCTGACGGATTGATCTTCTCGCCGGGCATCCGGAAAATTTTGCCGCATTTGCAGCCGACCTTGCGGCCCTGGACCTTCGGCGTCACACGATGAATTTTCGAGCAGTTCGGGCACTTGACTTTTGCCACTGCGATCCCCGTCCAAACATTGACCGCTGCTGCGATCAAACCGTACTGATAACTACTGTCGAGGCGAATGAAACGTCGCGTAACCGCTTTCCTAACGAATGCGACGCCTGGCCAATTTACCGCGATAAATAGATTAACATAGTTAGACATGATAGTCGTCAATACCGGGTATTGAACCAGATTGACGTACCTTTTCGACGTTTTCAAAGGAGCCGCCACCATGCGCCACTTGCAACTCTTCACCATCGTTGCCGGCATATTGTTGATCGCTTTCGCGATGCACCTTTCGGCTACCGTCGCGAATGATCGAACCCGGCAGGACTCCGGTACGTCCACTAGCGCAGCCGAACAATTTGCGAGCGGAGATTTCCGCAGGGCGCTAGCAAGCTATGAACAAATCCTTGTGTTGGAGCCAGATAATCTCACCGCACTTTACAACGCAGGCCAGTGCGCCTATTTATTGAACGAGTTTGCCATCGCAGAGCAACATTGGACGACCGTCGACCGGCTTTCGGAAACGACCGATTTTCGAGTCAAAGAAAAACTGATCCAGACGCTGGAGAAACGAGGCGAGACCGAACGGGTTGCATCTGCGATCACCGAACTTGAATCGTTGCATGCTTCAGCTTTGGGCGAAGGGTACGGTGCCAAGGAGTCATTCTGCCGCGATCAGTTTCAAGTTGGTCCTCAACGATTAATCTCGCACCAACATTTCGGTTTTCCCGTTTCGACCGAGCATCGATACACGATCTATGCGATTGATGAGACCGGTTCGCCCACCTGTTGCTTCGAATACAATTCGCCCGCAACAACAACCTCGATGGCGAGAGAGGCAGGTGAACTGACGGCTGAAGAACGCTTGTTTGCAATTGAACACTGGCGCGACGGCACGGTGACAACGCATGAGCTGACAAAAGAACCATCAGATTACGCCCGCTTCAAACGGGTTGTGTCTACGATCATAGCCGAACAGCAGGCGTTAGAAGCGCAGGCCGAAGCTGAGTCCGGGGCAGCCTCAGACGACCAATCCAAAGGTGGTTAGTCAAAATGAAGCGAATCAAACTCGAATTCGAAGCTCATCCGGATGCGGGAAACGTCGATGCGATCTTGATCGCGCCGGTCGATGCCGTCGCTTGTGTTGTTCCCGGACACGGAGCCGGTGCCGGATTGGATCACGCAAACATGGAATCGATCGCAGGCGCTTTTGCAAACAGGGCGATCGCAACATTGCGTTACCAGTTTCCATTCATGCAGCGCGGCGGCGGACGAGATCGAGCCGAAGTTTCGTACTCGACCATTCGCAATGCAGTCAAACTTGCTGAAAAGAAACTTCCTGGCTCGAAACTGTTTGCCGGCGGGCATTCATTCGGCGGCCGGATGACGACCCTGGCCGAAGCCGAAGAACCGCCTGGCGTGACCGGATTGATCTGCTGCTCATTCCCGTTACACATACCGGGCAAGATTGGCGACAAACGCATTTCCCAGACGTAGGCGTTTTGAAATGACTCTCTGCGCAGGAACGACGGCGGCATATCGGGCATTCCGGCAAACGGACGCAAAATGTATGCAGCCTGAATTCCGACAAAGGCGTAGACAAAAATCCAAAGGCGGATCATCCACCGGTGTCGCGGGTTTCGCTTGACGGGATTGCGGTAATAGCCGTCAGCAGAAACTGCGCAGAGATGCTCGCAAGTCCGAGCATGGCGGCATTGAATAACACAGCTGACTGGTAACTCACGTCCAGCGGCTGTAATGATACGTAGCTGAACAGTGTCAATGGAAAGAGCGAAACCAGGATGATCGCTAGTCCAGCCTGAGCTGACACGATTGCCCGCAAGGCTTCCCGGAAGTCGTCCCTTAACCCTAACAACGTATTGATCACAAAAAAGCTGGGCAAAGAAATCGCAACTGTCATCGCAACGAGCAGCGGGACTTTGACGCTCGAATAAATCAACTGCGGAATTTGCTCGGCGAACGTTCGCTGTCCGACGACCCAGGCATACGAACCCATCGCTGCGCCACGATCAACAAATAGACCGCAACGGGTGACGTTCGTGCCGGTAGATGTTTGTGGCATGCGAACAACCCGAGCGAATAAGTCATTGACCAGACGCCTGGCAACGTCCACATGAGTGTGTCCGCCCCCGCTGGCTGCCGGTGTGAGTGCGCGGCGATCAGCAATGTGTAAACAAACCCGACAAACAGGCTTGGTGCAACTCGCCCGACGAGAGCAAGGTGCATCTGCCAGACTTTCCGGTTTCCGCTGATCTTTCCGCGCACTGCCATTTCGATCAGCGCGATGGCACCGCGGCCGATCGCGACAAAAAACCAAACCCATAGATAACGATCAATCTGATTGTTCGGATTCACAACCAATGTCAGTTGAGCAAACTCTGCGCCGGGCGTACAATTCCTGAACGCGTTCAACTCCGGGTCAGGCGATATTTCCTGATCTTGCGATCAAGCGTTGAACGTTCGATGCCAAGGATCTGCGAAGTTTTGCTTTTGTTCCACTGAGTTGAAACCAGAGTTGCCTCGATGTGTTGCATTTCAACTTCCTCCAGCGACTGCGGCCGGTACTCGACAGCCATCGGATCGTACTGCATGTTGGATTCGCTGGCAGTGGCAAGATTCGTCAGTGTCAATTCGTCGAGTTCGATCTCCGTCCCGCCTGCGAGAACGACGGCCCGCTCAATCACGTTTCGCAGTTCACGAACATTGCCGGGCCAGCGGTATCGAATGAGCTGCTGCCTTGCTGCAGGCGAGAAACCGGTGATCTTGCGTTTCATTTCGATGTTAAATTTCGCCATGAAGTGATCCGCCAGTTCCAGCACGTCTTCGGGACGGTGGCGGAGAGGCGGGACTTCGATGTTGACCACGTTCAACCGGAAGAAAAGATCCTTCCGGAAAGTTCCGTTGCGAACATCGCTTTCGAGATCACGGTTGGTCGCAGCAATTACGCGGACATCGGTCTTGATCGGCGCGTTGCCGCCAACACGTTCAAATGCGTGGCCTTCGAGAACGCGCAGAAATTTCGCCTGGATCGCCGGACTCATTTCGCCGATTTCGTCCAACATCATTGTGCCTTTATGCGCGGCTTCGAATTTGCCGATCTTGCGATCGGTCGCGTTCGTAAAAGCACCTTTTTCATGACCAAACAACTCGCTTTCGAGCAGTGATTCCGACAGTGCCGCGCAATTCAAACAAACAAACGGCCCCGTCTTGCGATTACTGCTGAAATGAACCGCGCGGGCCACCAGCTCTTTTCCAACGCCGCTCTCACCATGAACCAGGACCGTGGCTTTGCTCGGCCCGGCCTTGGCGATCTGCTGGTGAACGACGAGCATCGCCGGCGAACTGCCGACAATTTCGCTGGCGACGCCGAGCTGCTCACGGAGCTGGTTGATTTCGTCGCGCGTCTTGGTCAGGTCCTCGACCAGTTTTTGTTCGCGGAACCGGGTCCTCAGCGCCAGTCCAACTGTCTCGGCAACCGCAAGTGTGAACTCTAGATCGTCCGGATCGAGCAGATCTTCGGTACGAGTTGAGTAGAGGTGGATCAGCCCGAGCGTGCGTGTGTTCATCCGGATCGGAGCGCAAATCACACTCTTGGCCCAGATCTCTCCCTTCGAGTCGCGCAAACCGAGTGTACTGTCGTCCTGGATATCGCGGGCCAGTACTGCTTCGCCGTCACGCAATACAGTCTCTGCGAGGAACTTCGAAACACGCTGGTAGTTGGGTTTGTTTTCGCTGCGCCATGCGATGATTTCGAGTTTTTCCGGGTTGATCTTCGCGGTGGTCACTTTCTTTCGCAACGGGATCAACAACACTGCGCCCGCGTCCACTCTTGTACCGTCGACCATGCTGTCCAGTGCCATTCGCGAAATTCCGCGCACGGTTGTCTCGTTGGCCAGCTCAAAAGCCAGACGACAGAGCTTGGTCGCAGCAATTCCGACTTTGGGAATCGCTTCGACCGGATCCTCGTCTTTCTGGAGAAACTTTGTCTTGTGGCGACGGTGGGTAATCGTCGTCGGCTCGAGCGGAATGTCGGTCATCGTCGGCTGTTCGTCGTCGACTTCCAGGCCGGTGATCGTCTCGGTGCCAATTTCGACACGCGAGAAAATCTTCTTGTTGTAGGCGTTGGACAGATCATGCACGAATGCGAGCTGCGTGTTGGCGATCCAGATGACGTCGCCGGCGTTAAGCGTCCGGTCGCCCATTACCCGCTCTTCGCCAACGGCGGTTCCATTGCGTGAACGGAGGTCGCGGAGCGTCCATTTTCCCTGGACCTGGAAGATCTCGGCATGCTTGCGGCTGGCCTGTTCCTCCTTGACCACAATCTGGTTCATGGGTGAACGTCCGATTGTGACGGTTCTACCGGGCATCAGACGAAAAACGTCAGACCATTTCTTTCCATCACGAATTACGAGGTAGGCAATTGCCGACCTTTTGTTCTGAGTTCCCATTTTTTTCCACAGTAGATGAGCGGTTTGCCGCCCGATTCGTGCCCCTGTTGGCTCGTGCTTGACGAACCCGGACGGCCAGCGCTGGATACTCTGCCAGCGCTGGAAAATCCTTCCGGCAACCCCGACCGAAAAACAGGTCATTCAGCGACGGGTTGCGTGGTTTTTCTTGCTTTCGAGCAGGTGGCCAGTTAGTCTAAAACTTCCCGAGCATGCTGATTTAGCGAGCTGATGGCGACCCGTGTTGGTCGATTCAGTCAGCGAATTCGAGAGTCGGAACAAGGTTCAGAACTTAGTGGCCGCCGGATATCCATCTTAGCGGCAATGCCCTGCTTGATTCCAGTCAAATGCGTTGCAATTGGCTACGTTTCCGCCAGGTACTAGAATGGAGTCGGGCGACGGTCAGCACTCAGGGCACAAAAGATCATTGACAAAACTTGGCGCTGGCACGAAACATTGGCGGGGCACGCTTTTTTCCTTAGGAGTCGAATCATGACGGCGCGTACAGCAAAGTCTCAAATCAGTTTGTCGAAACTCGTTCTGTCATTCCTTGCAGTTTGCACCATGGTGATGATCAGCAATGAAGCGCAGGCGCAACCCGGCAACAATAATAACAACTTCGGTTCGGTCATCGGCGGTGTGAAGATCGACACCTCGAATGTTCTGACCGGAGAGACTCAGGTACTCGGTCCGGAGCTTCGTGAGAAGTTGCAACAGCAGCTGGGCAGCGCGGATCCGGATATCGGACAGGCAGCGCAGTGGCGCGTGATTTCGTTACGCGGACTTGAAACTGCCATTGCCGCAATGATGAACGAAGATCAGCCGCTCCCGCCGGAGATGATCTACATGGCCGGCCTCCAGCGCGTTGAGTGCGTGATGCTGGATGACGCAAACAACGACATCTTAATTGCTGGACCCGCAGAAGGCTGGGAAGTCGACCGGAATGGTCGCGTTGTCGGCAGTACGACCCGCCAGCCTGTCATTCATCTACAGGACTTTCTGGTTGCTCTTCGCTGCGTTGAAAACGCCCGGCAAGGGCAGGGGATTTCGATTTCGATCGATCCGTCCGAAGAGGGTGCACAGCGTCTGAGCCAGTTGTATCGTCAGCAGGGATTTACTCCTGCGATGAAGGAGCAGGTTGAAGAAGCGATGGGACCACAGCAGATTTCGCTGACCGGAGTTCCTGAGGACAGCCGGTTCGCTCAGATCCTGACGGCAGCAGACTATCGCATGAAGCGTTATTCGATGGGGCTGGATGCAGCTCCGATTGAAAACATGCCGTCGTTGCTGGAGATTGTAAAAAACAACAACGCCACATTGCGGAATGCGTCGCCTCGATTCTGGATGGAATGCAACTACGAGCCGGTTGCCGTGAACGAAGATAACACGATCTGGCAGATTCGCGGACAGGGCGTCAAAACTCTGACCGAAGACGGTTTCTTCAACCGTGACGGCGAAGTCGAAACCCGGGGCACAACCAACAAGTTTGCTCAACAATGGGCCGACTCGATGACTGAGCGTTTCGAAGAGCTTTCGGCAGCCGATCCGTCGTTGCGTGAGTTGCGCAATCTAATGGACATGTCGGTGATCGGCGCGATTATCGCCCGCGAGGGTTTGCTGGAACGAGCCGGCCTTGAGATTCCAATGCTTGCCGGTACGATCGAAACGCCAAGCTGGAATGTACCGAAAACCGTTGCCAGCCAGTGCAGTTTCATTCAGCTGCGAAACGCCTGGATGGTCACTGCATCGGGCGGCGTTCAGGTCGATTCATGGAGCGTTGCAGAGAATTTGGAAGCGGTCACCGAGACGGCTGAGATCTTCCAGGTCGCTGCCAACCGAACTGCCGGCGACCGCTGGTGGTGGAACGCAAATTGATCGCATACGAACATCCAGTTTGTTAGAATCATTAGCCTGCGAGCAATCGCGGGCTTTTTTTGTGTTTGTTCCCGAGCGGATAACGACTGCTAAGAAAAGATACCTATCTATGTCCTGCTACGAAATATTGCTGGCTCAACGATTCGGGAGACTGGGACGGTTTGTTCCAAAGTCGCATCGTGGGGAGTCGATTATCGGCGAGTGGTTTAATGAAAATCCGCTTGTGTTTTTTCCGATACTGTTGCTCACCGGAATCATTGTCTTTTCTATCGGCATTTCGAATCTAAAGAGCAAAGCAACTCAGTACGAAAACGGCGTCAAACTTACTCGGCTGCGAAAAATGCACCGCTGTCAATGCAAGGCAAGATTGGATGAAGGACCAGCCAAAGCGAAGCGCAACCAGGAAACCCGCCGCGTTAGCAAGGCCGCGAGCTTCAGCGAGACGAATCAAAACCGGCCTCGTCAGCAATCTTCTCTTCAAGCAGGAAAAAGTACAACGAGAGGGATCACAAACCTAGCTCTTTTTGCCGTCAAACATACCGGCACGTTCCTGAGCGTCTTCGAGGAAATAGTTGACATCTTCAAGATCCTCCGCATGAATCACCTCGTACGCATGCGCGGCGCTGCGGGCGTGGTAGAGTTGTTCGCGGATGCTGATGTCTTTGGTCATCGCCGTTGCAAACGCTGAAATGATTTCCAGGTGGCGCACGCTTTCGGCTGCGGGCGTCGCCAGAAGCAACACCGCATGGACCACACGCCCGTCCGGTGCACCAAGATCGAGTCCCTTTGAGCTGATTCCGAGCACGCCCTTCACCTGGTTCTCTTCGACCTCGTCCAGGATCACGTGCGGAATTGCCAGCCCCTGGCCCAGACACGTGGTCTCGGACCCGTCACGATCAATGACCTGCTGAACAAACTCCTCTTCGGAAATTGTCATCTGATTGGTTGCGTAAAGCAGGCTGGTCAGTTTTGCGAAGACCTCCTGCTTGTTGCCCTCCAACCCGACCATGATCCGGTTCTCCTGAAGAAAGTCCAGCAGCCGCGGTCGATCCTGATGATTCTCACCTGAACGCAGCAGGGAAAATCGCGTCGCGCTCGGGCCGAGCAACTGGTTGATCGCGAGCGCGGCGAGCCCGACGGTGGTAACCGTGTCTTTGATCTCATCGGAAAATCCCGACTGGCTCTGAACGAGCAGAATCAAACCAACCGCGACACCACCATGCGGCAGAAGTGCGATGCCAAGGTAGTTGCGGACGTTTTTCGTGACACCGGCCAGCGACATCGCCGAAAACGCACTGATGTTTTTCGCGATGAATCGGGCAAGGAAAAAAAGCAGGACCAGTCCGATCACGTCCGGAACTTTCGTAAAGTCCAAACGCATTCCGGCGAAGGTAAAGAACAACGCGAACAACACGCCGCCTATCGAACTGAGATACGCTTCACCGGATCGAACAAGATCGTGCTGCAAATTGGTCAGCACGATCCCGGCAAACGTACAGGCCAGGATACCGCCTGACGCTCCAAATCCCGATGCTGCGCCCCACGCTCCAAGCACGACCGCAACCATCATCGGGCCGAGAAACGCAGGTTTGACAATCGTCCGCGTCAGAAAAATAGCCAGCCCGGCGAAAAAGCTGCCGATAAAAAATGTGACACCGAATTGCAATCCGACATCCTGAATTGCGTGAACAAAACCCGCATCGTCGCATAAAATTGTCGAAACGAACACGAACGCGGCGACTGCAACCATGTCGATCAATCCGATTGCAGCCAGCAAAGTCCGCGTCAGGATTCCACGCGCACGCGCTTCCTGAATCACTAAAACCGTCGTCCCGGGAGCGCCGCAAATTGCAATCGTTGCAAGCAGCAGCGCCGGTTGATGGGACATCTCCGGATTGATCATCGGCCCGACAAAAATGAGTACGGCACCGACAATGACCGGTGTGATCAGGGCTTCGGTCAGCAGTAACAGTCCAACACGTTTCTCAGTGTTTCGCAGGCTCCCCATGTACAACGACGCGCCAACGGTGAACGCGATAAAACCCAGCACAAAATTCATGTAGGGCAGAAACTTGTCCAGCGACTCAGCGTCTGCGCGCGTGTCCATCCCCGGCAGATACAATTGCCTCAGCAATATCCCGGTCGTGATCCAGCCTGTCACTTTCGGCAACTTGATCAGCGCGAACAACTCACCACCGATAATTCCCGCAATCAAAACGAGCGCCATGTTGAACAGGGGGTCGTCAAAAGTCAGGTTTTGAAATATTTCCATGGCTCAAGAGAGTCAATCGGTTCGGTTTCGGCAATTGAATCAGAGACAGTGTTCCAGAGAGCATGCAACAAGCTGGTTTTTTGTCAGCGTTAAACTTTGGGGTTGGCTGTAGTGGACGAGGCCATGAGTCCCAGCGACCTGTGGCACCTCAAGGATTCGTAGCCTCGACCACTACCCTGAAACCAGGGTTTGAGAGACCACAAAACTTCGACTCATTCGTCGTTCTTTTTCTTAATTGCAATTCCTAGTTCATCGAGTTGAACTTCATCAACGACGTTCGGGGCATCGGTCATTTGATCGGTCGCCCTCTGAGTCTTCGGAAATGTGATGCAATCACGAATATTGTCGAGGTGGTCGAACAGCATTACGACTCGGTCGATCCCCAGCGCGATTCCTCCGTGCGGTGGAGCACCGTACTGTAATGCCTCGAGCAGGAACCCGAACCGCTCATCGGCGGTCTTTTTGTCCATGCCCAACAGGCCGAAAACCATCGACTGTATCTTGCTGTCGTGGATCCGGATTGTTCCGCCACCCGCTTCGTAGCCGTTGATGATCAGGTCGTATGCCTTCGCACGCGTCGCACCGGGATCGGTTTTGAGTTTTTCAACGTCTTCATCAAGCGGCGCTGTAAACGGATGGTGCATCGCGTTCCAGCGTTTTTCGTCTTCGTCATAGTCAAACATCGGGAATTGTACGACCCATGAGAAGTTCATTTCGTTCGGATCAAACAACTCCATCTCCGCGCCGATTCGTTTCCGCAATCCATAAAGCGATTTGCAGCTAACCGCCCACGTGTCGGCAACGAACAACAACAGGTCGCCGGGTTCGCCCTCCATCCGAGCCTTGAATTCGTCAAGCAGTTCGGGTGCAAAGTTCTTTGCAATCGGAGAAAACAGCGTACCGTCTTCTTCTACACGTATCCACGCCAGGCCCTTTGCCCCGAAATCCTCCTGAACGAATTTCGTCAGCCCGTCGATTCCCTTGCGCGAATATTGTGCTGCACCGCCTTTAACAGCCAGTCCGCGAACAAAATTCCCTGCGTCCGCGACCGACTTGAACACGCGAAATTCAGCCTTCGAAGCAAGGTCGGTGCAGTCAACAATCTCCATTCCGAAACGGAGATCGGGTGCGTCGTGTCCGAATCGCGTCATCGCTTCATCGTACGTCATCCGTGGAAGCGGAGGTGTGATGTCGAGGTCGAGAATCTCTTTGGCCATGTGTTTCATTAGGCCGTCGATCATGCCGATAATGTCTTCCGAATCGACAAACGACATTTCCATATCCAGCTGAGTAAACTCCGGCTGCCGGTCGGCGCGAAGATCTTCATCGCGAAAACAGCGTGCCACCTGAACGTAGCGATCATAGCCAGCGATCATCATGATCTGTTTGTAGATCTGCGGCGACTGCGGCAACGCATAAAACGTCCCGTTGTGAACCCGGGACGGAACGAGATAATCACGCGCACCTTCGGGAGTGCTGCGGCCAAGAATCGGTGTCTCGATGTCGATGAAGTCGTTGCGTTCAAAATAGTCCCGGATCGTTTTCGTGATCTTGCTCCGCAACCACATTGTCTGCAACATCCGCGGGCGACGAAGATCAAGATAACGATGCTTAAGCCTCAGATCTTCGTTCGGCAGTTCCGGCTGACCCGGCAAGAACGGAGGCGTCTTGCACTCGTTCAGGATCGACAACGACGTTACAACCAGCTCGATCTCACCGGTTTTCATGTCCGGATTTTCCTGGCCGGTAGGACGCAAACGAACCGTGCCTTCGATGCTGATCACGTATTCGTGGTGCAGTTCTTCGACAACTTTCAGAACCTCAGCGGACGAATCAGGATTGATGACTGTTTGAGTTCGGCCGTAGCGATCGCGAACAAGCAGAAATTTCCCCTGACCAAGATCGCGAATACGATCCACCCAACCGCAAATGGTCACGGTCCGCCCGTTGTGTTCTTTGTTCAATTCGCCGCAGGTATGAGTTCTTAACACGTCGTGTTCCGTAGGTTGTTTTTGTGCCGTTATTTGGCGGATTTGAGCCGGACAATATCGCAGGAATTCGCAGTTTTTGAAAGCCTCCGTTTTCTCTGTTGCCCCCTGTTCAAATTTGCCGGGCATTCACTCGAATCGTATTAGTCGATCTGATTCCCCAGCTCGATCAACATCTCCGCTGTTGCAACCGGATCAGGATTGTCACTAAACGACTCGTCCAGATCGATCATTCGGCATTCACTCAGTCCTCGAAACCAGGTCTCCTGATGCCGCGCAAACCGCCGCGTCCGCACACGAACCTTTTCAACCGTTTCATCCAGATCCATGTTGCCGGCCAGATGATCCATGACCTCACGATACCCGACGGCCCGGGCAGCGGTATGGCCAAGGTCGTTCCAGCGGTCGATCAACATCCGAACCTCCTCCACCAGGCCGTTTTCAAACATCCACGCGACGCGGTTCTCAATTCGCGAATGCAAAACCGGTCGCGGATGCCGCAATGTAAACACGCGGCATTTGTCTGCGTCGAGCCCGTCGTCGAACTGCATTTGAAAATGCGAGATCGGTTCGCCCGTCAGCTTATACACTTCCAGAGCCCGGATAATCCGCCGCCGGTCATTCGGGTGAAGCTTGTGTGCCGAGACAGGGTCAACATCTTTCAGCCGCTCATGGAGGAGAGCACTATCGACGTCGGAAAGTTCGGTCTTAATCTGTTTTCGGAACTCCCAATCGGCGGACGGACCGTCGAACAGACCTCGCAACAACGCCTTCAGGTAAAGAGCCGTTCCACCAACGAACAACACTTCTTTGCCGCGTTCGCGAATCTCCGAAATCTTTCCCAGTGCGGCGTCGCGATACATGGAAACGCTGAAGGTCTCGACCGGATCACAGATATCGATCAGATGGTGAGGAACTGGTTCCAGCTGTTCGGGCGTCGGTTTAGCAGTGCCTATGTCCATCCCCCGATAAATCACCATGGAATCAAGCGAAATAATTTCAGCACCCAGAAGCCGGGCCATCTCGATACTGACGGCCGTTTTTCCACTTGCCGTCGCGCCGGTCAGATACCAGCAGTTTTGTGCCGGATTGCTGTTCTGCGCCGAATCTCGTTCCGGCGCGCGTTCATCGGCGCTCGAATCGTTTGTTTCTTTCATGTTGTCCCAATTGCGGATTTAGAGTCACAGGCAATTGCTGTCGAGCATGCATTGTTGCGGCAGGAGCGGTTCATGGGAACCATCCCCAACGAGTTCGAAAAGTCCTTACGCGAATAGAACACTTCATTTGATCGCGAAAAACATTTTCGTCGTTTCGAATAGCTGAGTACTCAGGTCTGAAGGATTCTCGCCTCGGCATTCGGCGACGACGCGAAGAATGTGCGGCAGGTACTTCGGTTCGTTGCGATTGATCTTCGGACGAAAGTCGCGTTCGTGAAGAAACACTGGCAACCCGTGATCCGAGCCATTTCCAAATGGGCCTGAAAACAGGCTCGCTGTTTGTCGCGAGGCGAGAACTCGCGGTAATAGTCCGGACCGCATTCGCCAACGGCAACCACTTGCGGTTTCTCAAACAGTGATTCGGGCGTTTTCCTGGTCGATACCTGATCGTACTGACTGGCGTCATGCGGGTGAATTCCGGCGGTCGAGTAGAGAAAGCCTGGATGCTCATCACACATCGCTGCCGATTCCAGACTGGTTCGTTCACTGCTGCCGGTCAGAACAATCTGCGTGACGCCCGCCGCCCTGGATTGCCGGAGGACGTCCGGAAGATCGCCGCAGAAGCGCGTGTTGGTTAGATTCGCTCCGATGTCGATACATCCCGGGCGGGATGGCGTGTCAGCACAGTCATCAATCGACTTGTGGTTCATGGGTTTGTGATTCATCCAGATTGGTTTCCTGAAAAGAAATCCGGTTCATTGCAAAACAGTGCATGCGACGCGACACACAACCGGTTTTAACCATGGCTGATCGATCACGAATGACGGGCAGAACTGAGGTGCAGTTCCGACGCGATTTTGCGGCTCCTTGCGCTGCCATCGATGCCAGCTATGAAACCGGCGCAGCGTTTCCCAGTAATGCTTGTGGAGAAGTGAACAGACAACATTCAAACACTGGGCAAAATCGACACTTGTCCGTTCATTAATTATTCACAATTTGTAGTTCATTATTATCTACTCCGGCTCGAACGCTCCCCGGCCCGTTACAACGTCCGACCCTCCCAAAGGAGCGTGAAAACCGCTACACCCTCCCGTTGGGAGGGCCGAGCCTAAGCGAGGGGAGGGTTGAAATCGCTGGGCTATCGCCAAAACACGATTCAAGTGCTTTGACAAATCACCGGTGCAACTTCGAATCCGCGTTAATTGTTATTGGGTTGATTCAACGATTCAGCTACGATCCCGCCGATTTTCTACAGTTCGTCCAAGGATTCGGGCATGAACATTCACGGGCAGTCTCAATCAGAAGACAGTCGGCGGCATTCGGAAAAAAGTCAGCCAGTTCGCACAACGAGCCAAATTGAGTTGGCCGCATTGGTCGGCCTAGCCATCGTTGTTTTCGGGTTGACTACATACTCAGGCTGCTCGACAACCGATTCCAAAATGCCCTCTTTCGTCAAGCCATTCAAGACACCACTCTCTCCATTCGCAAGAAAAGATTCCCCATTCGCACGCGCCCCGATGAAAGAAGGAATCGGCACAGGCACCAGTGACGCGCCCATTGGCACTGCATCGCGGATCGCTGACACGACCACTGGCGGAACAGATTCGAACGTGCAACTCGCCAGCTATGAATCGGGAGTCACGTGGCTTGATTCAATGAAAGAGGCCAGGGCGTTATCAATCAAAACGGGCAAACCGATTCTCGCTGATTTTACCGGGAGTGACTGGTGCGCGTATTGTGTCAAGTTGCGCGAAGAAGTTTTCGATCAGGCTGAATTTCAAATGTGGGCAGCTGATCGCTTTGTGTTGCTCGAACTGGACTACCCGCGGCACCATCCACAGTCTGCCGAAGTCAAGCGACAAAACGAATCGTTGAAAGAACAGTACAAGATTGACAGCTATCCGACGGTCTTGTTTCTTGACGCACGGGGAACGGTGATCGGCAAGAGCGGTTACGTTCGCGGCGGACCCAAAGCCTGGATCAAGTCAGTCGAAGGCAGGTGATTCAACCATCGTGACCAATGTAGTACAAGGAAACCCGGCAATGGGTTCGTCCGGGGGCTTATCTTCAGCTTTCTGAATCCACATCTGCATATCTTCATATGTACTCTACAAATTTTCCACCGATACACCTTCACGATCTAAATCCTCGATGAACGAGGGCGCGCAAACGGCGGCTTACACCCCCGGTCAACTTCTATCCGGTCAACTTCTATTTCGGGCCTTGTCGAACAAAATTGAATCTGGGCCCGTATGGCAGTTCCTGAAGGAATGGAACTCAAACGATGGAGCGTATCATGACTGCGAGCACAAAACAACGAACGGTTACTCAGGTAACGAACTGGAAGGAATACAACCAGTCGCTGGTTGATCGCCGTGTCCTGGTTCAGCGGTAAATGGAATTGTGAACTGAGCTGGTGAAGTTAAAAATGCTTCCTGCTGACGATGATCTCCGCATCCTGCGGAGAAGGTTTTTCGCATCGGGGCTAAAATCGGAAGTGAAGTGAGCGACACCGAAGCATCGCTCAACCTGGGTTTTCAGCAATCGTTTGGCGCTGGGGTTGCTCCTCAGCAGAGCCCTGTCCTCCAAACGACTTTCTTTAACCTACCGCTAACCTGCCAGCGATGCAACTTCTTCACGACGCGCGGCCAACCGCCTGGCGCGACGCTGTTCTCGGGCTGCTTCCAGCTTGCCGTTGCTTTGCGGATAATACGGACTGGTTCTGACATGTGTCAAACCAAAGATTCGCATGAAGATCTTGAAGTCTTTGGCGATGAACTGCTCAAGTTTCCCGGCTGAGCGTTTGGGTTTCTTGCCCGGTTTTTCAAAGGCTCGCTCAAGCTGCGTCAGGCCGGCTGCAATCCACTGATGGGTCCGGCCGGGTTGAAGGTTGTGTTCGGTGGCCAACTCACTGACCGGAACCTGGTCTTTGAGATGGCGGCGGACAATTTCCGCTTTTTGGGATGGTGTAAACATTCCGCGTGTTCGGGACATGGATTTCTTTCGTGGAATCCGGGTATACCAACTCAGATTCCACAAATTCCATTTCCATCAGAGGCAAGACACGTCGCATATAAAGTTGGGCAGGAATCGATTCGCCGGGAAATTGAACGAGATCGCGATCAAAAGTCAGGCAGGCACGATGCATTCATTGAGGAGTTTGTGAATCGTGCAAGAAGCGGTGAATTGTGAATCGCTGGCTCATTTCGTCGCATCTTCAAATTTTTTGAAAACCACGCCCGCCAGTGGCGGCAGGTTAATACAGACCGAGTAGTCGCGTCCGTGAGCGCTGATTTTCTCTGCTACGACTTCACCGCAGCTACCCGTGTTGGTTCCGGCGTAGTAGGTTGAATCGCTGTTAAACACTTCGCGATAGGTGCCCGGTTCCGGAACGCCCAAACGAAACTCCCGATGGACGATCGGAGTGAAGTTCGCGGCCACTACGAGAAAATCACCGCTTTTTTTTGCGCGGCGGACAAAGCCGAGCACGCTCTTGTCGCGGCTGTAGCAATCGAGCCATTCGAATCCGGCCGAATCAAAATCAACTTCGTGCAGCGCTGGTTCGTCGCGGTACAACCGGTTCAGGTCCGAGACCATTTTCTGCATCCCCTTGTGGGTTTCGACCTCAAGCAGTTCCCATTGCAGCTGAGTGTTACAGTTCCATTCGTTCCACTGCCCCCATTCATTACCCATGAAGTTCAACTTCTTCCCCGGGTGAGTCCACATATAGGTGTACAGCAATCGGAGGTTTGCGAATTTCTGCCAGAGGTCACCGGGCATTTGATCCAGCAAGCTCCCTTTTCCGTGCACAACTTCGTCATGCGAAAACGGCAGCATGAACTTTTCAGAGAACGCATAAATCAAGCTGAAAGTCAGCTCATCGTGATGGTACTTTTTGTGGATTGGATCGTGGCGCATGTAACGCAGCGTGTCGTTCATCCAGCCCATATTCCACTTCAAGTTGAAACCGAGCCCCCCGCTGGAAACCGGTGCTGACACGCCGCCCCATGCCGTCGATTCCTCGGCAATCGTCAAGACGCCGGGATGTTCGGCGTGAACTTTTGTGTTCATCTCTTTGAGAAACTCGATCGCACCCAGGTTTTCACGCCCGCCGTACTTATTCGGCACCCACTGGCCTTCTTCGCGGCTATAGTCCAGATACAACATCGACGCCACGGCATCGACTCGAAGACCATCGATGTGATACTTGTCCAGCCAGAAAAGCGCGTTGGAAATCAGAAAGTTGCGCACCTCATTCCGGTCGTAGTTAAAGATAAGTGTGTCCCAGTCCGGATGGTAACCCTGCCGCGGATCCGAATGCTCATACAGCGAAGTACCGTCGAAGCGGGCAAGTCCGTGCGAATCTTTTGGAAAGTGGGCCGGCACCCAGTCGATGATCACGCCCAGCCCGCTTTGATGGCAGTGGTCGATAAAATACTTCAGATCGTCCGGATTTCCGTAGCGGCTGGTGGCGGCATAGTAACCGACCGTTTGATAGCCCCAGCTGCCTGTATACGGATGTTCGCTGACCGGCATCAGCTCGACATGGGTGAAGTTCATTTTCCTGCAGTACTCGACCAGCTCATGCGCGAGCGACCGATAATCTTTCCAGCCATGCTCTTTAGCGCTGTCCTGACGCCAACTGCCCAGATGGACTTCGTAAACCGACATCGGTTGCTCATCGTAAACCGTTTCGTCCCGCTGCTTCATCCAGTCCGCATCGTTCCAGGTGTAGCTGTCGATATTGGTGACAACGGAGGCTGTTTGCGGTGGGCGTTCGCTGTAAAATCCGAATGGATCTGCCTTGTCAATTTGTTTGTCATGACAATCAGTAACACGGAATTTATAGGTGCAGCCCTCTGAAACACCGGGAATAAAAATCTCCCAAATACCGGATGAGGAAATTTTCCTCATCGCGTGTTGGCGACCGTCCCAGTCGTTAAAGCTGCCGACGACACTGACCCCCCGGGCGTTCGGAGCCCAGACGGCAAAGTTGACTCCCTGAACACCATCGATTTCATTCAGCTGGGCGCCCATTCGCTCGTAGATTCTACCGTGGTTGCCTTCGCCGATTAAATGGAGATCGGTTTCAGAGAGAAGCGAGTCGAAAGAATAGGGATCGTGAACGGTCATGAGCTGGTCGTTTTTTTCCACGCGCAGGCGGTATCTGCCGAATTGGGAGCCGAAAATTTCTGTAGCGCAAACGGCCTGAAACAAACCGCTGCTGTGAACACGTTGCATCTCGTGGGTGACATTGCCCGTCGCATTGACGACCCAGGCTCGTTCAGAGTTAGGAAAGAACGCACGAATTGCCGTCCGTGCTCTTCCCTGAACGCCCGATCCATTGTTACCGATTGAGTGCCGCCCCAACACCTCTTTCGGGTTTTCATGCCGTCCGCCAATTATTCTTTCGAATGCTTCCGATTCCAAGGGAATCATTCCGTGCGACCGTGAGTTCATCGTTATTAAGTGTCTGTTTTCAGGAATGAGGTCAGTGGAGGGTGCAGGTCGCCTGCCCTGCCCTTCATGCTGGCTCGGCAAGTGCTAAAATCGTTGAACTCGAGTGATCGTACGTCGCGATCGTTCCCAGCTCTTCCCGGGCCACGACAATCGCCGCCGATTCGTACGCGCTGTCCGGTGGGTGTCCCGGCGAATCCGGGAATGGCGACTGTAGCTCGCCGCTTGGGCGAGTGAATGGCCTGGGCGAAGCTAATCTCGATTGTCCGCTCGCAGAGCTATTGGCGAATCCACGCGACAAGTTGTTGAATTGACCGAATTGCCAGACGCGGCAGTCGATCGTGTGATAACTCATCGCCCTGGCGACACGTTTCCAGAGGTCCTGGTTCTTGATCGGCGCCAGTTCGCCAAATCGTTCCCACTGGAATCCGTTCACGCTCCAGATTTTCAGACCATTGCGAAACCCTCGCCCGACATAGTTCGACGGTGTGATCAGCGTCACGCGCGCCGGCATTTCCAGCGCTTCGAGTCCACGGACGACGGCCAGTAGATCCAGCCGCTCCCCTCTGACGTTTGGCTCGACGTCCACGATCTCGATGCGGTTCTGATCGCCGATTCGTTCGAGTACGAAGCTCCACTGCCCTCCACCGACATGTTCGTCGCTGGAGTCAGCCCGGGTAAGTAACAGGAAATGGGGAGCGGATTTGCTCATGGCGACACCGGAGATGGGTAGAGTGAACGGAATAAATGCATACACAGCGCCGACATTCCGTGTCGTCTAACTCGCCTGTCATCCTTTGACAAACAGCCGCCTGGTTGGTCAGTCTCGAATTCAACTGCTCGTACAAAACGCTATCGGCAGACTTTCCTTGACCGGTATACCTTTTCTGAACGAATTTAGTTAACAGGCGCGCCGTCAAGCGAAAAATGCTCATGACCGCTACAAGGCGTTACTCGAAGACATTTGTCTTCTTCTTGGACGTCTCGGGCAAAGCCGTCAGAGCACAAAATTCCTGGCGGAGTTCCCCGGTTCAGCGCACGGCTCATGGCAGCGATCTTGAGGGCCGCGATTGAAGCCAGGGAATTGGCCTGAACTTTCCGTTCAGGCGGGCCGGGTGTGTAACGTGTTTCACATTGTTGCACCGGTTTTATTTCGAGTTGTAATCTGTCGCACCCAGCCGTTCATCCAACGGTGACAGGATCGAAATTGCTGCTAACATCTCTGGGTGAAGCGGTTTTCCCGCCTATTTCACTCCATGAGTCTCACCCGGACTTGTGGTCAATCACTTGATTCGTCGTTTTGAGGCCAGTATCGGTTCGTTTCGGCCTCTTCACCCACACCTAAGGAACACACACATGAAGAGAATTTTGTTTTCTGTCGGCGCTATATGCGCTGCCATAATTTTCATGAATCATGCGCACGCACAAACCCAGCGCGTTCGCGTTGACATTTCCAGTAACGCGCCTGCCGGCGGCGTTGCGCTGACCCCGGTTTGGGTTGGCTTCCACGATGGCAGCTTCGACAGCTACAACGGCGGAATTTCATCGCAAGAAGGCCTCGAACGAATTGCCGAAGATGGCAACGCCGGTGTCCTGAGTTCCGATTTTCTGAGCGGGTTCACCTACGTTGACGGCATGGGCAACAGCAATCGCGTAACAACGGCTCAAACCAGCGGTCGTGTCGACGGCGTTATCGGATCTCCAGTACCACCACTAGCACCATCTCCGGCTCCGATTCAATCCGGTGAGCTTGTTAGCCAGATCTTTGAACTCGACTCCTCCGAAAACCAGTTCTTCTCGTATGCGTCAATGATCATTCCATCAAACGACTTTTTTGTGGCCAACGGAAATCCAGCAGCTTTCGGTTTGTCTGCGCTGTTTTCCGGAAGTGGATCAATTTCGTTCGACATCGGGACCACTGGTTCGGTCAATGATGCCGGAACTGAAATCAACGACTTCGATTTCTCAGCCGCCAACGGTTTGTTCGGTTTGATGGGCGGTCAATCGGGCCCCAATATGGGCGCGGACGAAAACGGGGTTGTCACAAACGTTATTGGCGATCCGTTCGCCGGATTCCTGAACACGCCTGCAGGCGACCTGAGCCAGTTGAATTTCAATGACGATTCGATTTACGCCAATGGAATTGCGACCATCACGATCACGGCAGTTCCTGAACCAACCGGACTCGGCATCTTGCTGGCTGCTGGAATTGGACTGTTTGTTCGACGCCGAAGATAGGCGTCGGACTAGTGACGTTTTCAGATCGTCACGAGAATTAGACCTAATCATGACAACGCCGGCGTTCCATTGCGTCCGGCGTTTTTTGTTGCCTGAAATTGCTGGTGGCCGTTTTGGTGGCTGGACCAGGCAAGCTACATTACCGGGACTGCGTGACCATTCGAGTACAACAACATGCCCAAACCAACGTTCTGCTGGACGCTGGTCAGTTCGACATCTGTCGGCGCGTGGCATCAACCGCTTCGTCAAAACGCAATTCCAGTTGTTCGTTTACGCCGCGACAACCTCGCACGACATTCTCCGCCCAATCCAGATATGCAAGCCTTCGATCGCGATCCCATCCAACGGGCGATTCGGAATCGATATCTGTGACATTGCATGTCTTGTCAGCAATCTTCAACTGTTTCGCTTCAGTTGATTTTTTCGCGGCCGATTCTACTTGCAGCCGTTTCCGATCAGCCTTTTCAAGCGATTTGTCATCGGTCACATCAGCAACGATGCTTGCGACCCGTTCGCCAAATCGTGATCGCAGGTCATCCAGACTGGTTTCTGTGTCTTCGACGGTGTCATGCAAGATGGCGGCCATCAATAATTCGACATCCGTCACGCCGGCACTGGCGAGCAATGACGCAACTTGCAGCGGGTGGTTGATATATGGCGAAGCACAAACGTCTTTACGTTTTTGATTCCGATGCTGATCAGCGGCGAAAACAGCGGTCGACAGCAATTTTGCTGAATCGCTGCCGGATTGAATCAAATCGGATAAATTGGGCATCGCAGTTTCTCAAGAAGGTAAACGGAAAAAAGTCGTTGCAACATCGAACCGCGTCGGAATACGATTCTAGTCGCTAGTTCTCAATCAGGGTCGCGCGCAGACCCAGTGCTGAACGAGCGAGATCAAGCTCCCGTTTCGACGATTCGAAATTTTGTTCAGCGCGCTCGGCAACGGATCGGGCCAGAGAACCGCTACGCAACAGTCGACCAGCGATTTCGTTTTCGTACCCGGCCTGGCGAAATCGGGCCAGCGATATTTCAAAAACGTACCAGCTTGCTCTCGTCGGATTGACCGCCCGTCCGTAGTGAGCGTCGGCAATTTTCAGCCTCGTCCTCGAACGCTGAAATTCCAGTTCCGATACCGCATCCCGTCGACGGAGGTTCCGGATGACCTCCATCTCGTCAATTCGGAATTCAAGCGTCAATCTTGCCGCTTCGATTGCCAATTCGTCCTCGCGTTCAGGGTGCAACAGAGTCGCAAGATCCAGTCGCGCGACCTCACGATTGTAAGCCGCCTGACGGAGTTCCTGTCGGCTGACCGATCCGCTTTCACGCAGCTTTCGCGTCCGTTTGTATTCCCCGTCAAGCCGTTCAAACTCTTCCCGTGCGGCACCAATATCCGGATCATCTTCACCGCCGGACCTCACCTGAGCTTGCAGTGCGTCAAGGGAAACCGAACCGGGCAGCGGAAAGAATGCCCATGCAAAACAGGCCGCGCCAAAGAACCGGACAAAAGTCCGGCAATAGAATCCGCACAAAGAGCCACGCATGAACTTCTGCCTTTTTTCAAGGGTCGGTTTCAATTTCAAGACTTCCAATACGTGCGTTTGGGGTGCATTCCGGAACGTTTGTTGTACCATACTGGCGGTTGAACAAAGTGCAGAATGCACCCCGCCGTCGTTTGTCGATGGTGACGTGAGACCCGTTTTTCGATCCTCGACAGAAACGGGCGTCGGCTTAAGAAAGCCCGGGAACAGCATTTCGTTTGTCCAGGGGCAAGGGTGGCGGCGGCGCGTGGTTGAAAATAGAATAGAGGCCAGCAAACAAATCGTCGCACCGGACAGAGCTTCCGCCAGTCGCGACACATTTTGTCACAATCGACTGTTCGAATTCATACCTCCTGCTGATCCGCTGATGGCAACAGTCTCCAGAGTTGACGCGCTCTATACGGTTGAGACCCCGGAAGGTGTCGATTTCCAGTTCCGGATTGCCGGGCCGGGTCGGCGAGGATTCGCTTTTGCAATCGACACGCTGATCAAGGTTGGCGTCCTGATCACGCTTGGAATCGGACTTGCCTTTTTCCAGATCCTGCCGGGTTCCATCGCCAATGCTGCGTCCGGCATGGCAATGGTGGTCGTGTTCGTAATTTTCTGGTTCTACAACGCGGTCTTTGAGACACTGGTGCGCGGACAGACACCGGGCAAGTGGATGCTGAATCTGCGCGTCGTTCGCAGCAATGGCACGCCTATCGACGCGTTGACCGCAGCGGGACGCAGCCTGCTGATGGCGGCCGATGTGATTCCCGGAACCTGCCTGACTGCCATCGTATCAATGTTATGCACTCGCCAGATGCAGCGACTGGGCGACTTGCACCGGTCGTTTTCATGTCGCGGAACGGACGTTGTCGCTTGTCGAATCCTTGTTCGAATCGCATCGTTATATTTCAGGCGGACGTCGGGAAGATCTGGCAAGATTACTGGCAGCCGAAATCTGCAGGTCGGATCACTATCACTGACGCCGATCCGGAGAATGAATCTTGAAACGTGACCGGTTCATCAACCAGCGAACAGGCGAATGGAAACGATTCGAGGAGCTTGTCGATGCTGCGAAAACGAAAATGGCATCTTCGCTCAACGGCGCACAGATCACTGAACTGTCGCGAATTTACCGCAATGTCTGTTACGACCTGTCGCTCGTGAAGTCGCGAGAGTGGGGCGCGCAGCTTGAAAACTACCTGAACGATCTTGTCGCTCGCGGTCACAACTGCCTCTATCGGAAACCGCCGCGATCATGGCGAACGTTGACTGACTTTCTCGTGTCGGGATTTCCCCGACTGCTTCGAAAACGCAGGAAGTTCTTTTACGCAGTCTGGCGCTGTTCGGGATTCCATTCATCGTCGGCATGGTTGTCGCACTTGTGGATCCGGTGCTGGCCGAGTCAGTGATTCCGAGTGAGATGCTGGAAAGTTCCGGCGATATGTACGCAGAAGATTTCTATTCGTCAGATCAATCGAATGATTCTTTATGCTGATGCTGGCCTACCGCGCAGCTATTTTCGCGGGCAGCTTCTGTATCGTTCTGGGAATTCTGTTTGTTCCGCCGGGCGGGTACCTCGCTGAAGTCATGTTTCTCGAACAGTCACCCGGTAAGAAAATACTTTCCCGGGCAATGTCGCTTTGCGGTAACGGCGGGTTTGGATGGTTCCTGATCAATGCCATTATTCTCGCACTGTTCTGGATGCTCTGCTCCATCGGCGTGCTGCTCGCGATCGACTTGATCTTAACGCTGCTTTTCAGCACTCCCATTCTTTTTCAACGAGTCGTTTCGAGTCCCGATGTGGGCTATGCAATGTCGAACTTGATCATGTCGGACCCGCGTTCCGCGACGGCCTTCCACGCCGCGGTCTGGATTCCGTTTCCCGTCATTCGAATCGCCTGGTTCCTCTGCTATCTCGATCACAGAATTCGAAGCGAATGCTGGGATCTGGAGGTCAAGTTCCGGGCGGAAGCGATCAAGCTAAGTGAGTCCGGGCAGCCAATCCATCCATCAATCAGGCGGTCCAATTGCCTCGGGAAAGGAGTATCGATGATAGATTCAAACTTCGTTCTACGATCGTTGCTGCTCGCAGGATTGACTGGAACACTCGTTTTCTGCTTCTGCGCGAATGCCGCTACAGTCAGTTGTTGTGCCGGTTGCCTGCAGGAACAAATTGATCCGGACCGGATTCGTGCTGAGATCAATCAGGTGATGGAAGACCGCGACTTTCGGGCGGTTCGCAATCGGGTAAAAACGGAAGACTCTGAGCAGACATTTCTTGATCGTTGGCTTGAAAATATTGAGAGAGATTCCAACGAATCCGGGGCGGGTTCAACAGGCAGCCGAAACAATTCAAGCTCAGGCTCGGAAGTGGCCGGCGCGTTTTCGCGGATGTTTCTCATCCTGATTATTCCGGGAATTTTTGCTGTGCTCGCGCTGATCGTTTTCATCATCGCCCGAACGGTTGATTTTTCATCTGGAAAAAGCACCTCCCGTCCACTCGCTACCACAAGCGGAAATCCTCTGGCGCTATCCGCACCGCCCGGCGAATTGGCCGTCAATGAATACGAACGTCGCGCTTTGTCGATGGCGGCGGAAGGCGATTACGGTGGAGCCATTCGCGAACTGTTGCTGGGATCGATGAGCTGGATTGAACGCAAGGGATTGATCCGGTTTCGCGCCGGCTTGACCAACCGCGACTATCTCCGTGCAGTCTGGCGGCTTCAATCACAGAGAACCGCATTTGACAACAACGCGCTGGAGTTTGACAAAATCTACTTCGGCCGGCGTACCGCTACTCAATCCGTTTTCCAGTCCTGCCTGAACCATTTTAGAGGAGCCTTCCATGACGATTCCGTCGTCGCGAATTCGACGCTCTGATTTGTTCTGGCTGATGCTGGTTGCGACCGGAATCCTGCTTCAGTTCTGGTGGCTCCCTGGAACCGTCCAGCCACCGGACGACTCGTACAGCAACTCAATCGATGGCAAACTTGCGTTTTTCCGCGTCGTTGAACAGGTATTTCCGCATGTCGATCGCCAGCGAGACAAACTGATTCCCGATGAGACGTCTGTTCTGGTCATGATTGCACCCGAGCGCTATCCGAACGAACAAGAACAACAATGTGTGATCGGATTCCGTTCACGTTGCAAATACCTAAACTACTAGCGGATTGATTTTACGGTAGTGGACGAGACCACGAGTCTTTTTGGAGCCGGTACAAGCATCGGACTCGTAGCCTCGTCCACTACGACCAACGCTAAACTTAATAATTAACGAACCACTAAGCTTCAAGCAAACTCAACGCTTCATAGCTAACAGGAACAACATGGAACTTTCAGATATCCCGAAACTCCACAACGCCGCGATCGAGCAGATCGGCAAGGTCTTTGTCGGACAGCTGGAACTGGTCGAAGGCGTACTGGTCGCATTCCTCGCCGAAGGGAGCGTCCTGATCGAGGGACCACCGGGACTCGGCAAGACGTTGCTCGTAAATGTGCTTTCGAAGACAGTTTCCTGCAACTTTAACCGCGTGCAGTTCACTCCCGATCTGATGCCGTCGGACCTGACCGGTCACAGCATCTATCACAGGGGCCAACAGAAATTCGAATTCTGCAGGGGCCTGTCTTCACGAACATTCTGCTAGCCGACGAGATCAACCGCTCACCGCCAAAAACCCAGGCGGCGTTGCTTGAAGTGATGCAGGAACGTCAGGTAACCGTTGACGGAACCACGCACTCCCTGACTCGCCCGTTTCTGGTTCTGGCGACACAGAATCCGATCGAAAGTGAAGAAACCTATCCGCTTCCCGAAGCGCAGGTGGATCGATTCATGTTCAAACTGCTGGTCGACTATCCGCCGCCCGCTGACGAAATCGGGATCTTGAAACACTTTGCCGAAGGCCGCGACCCGCGCCAGTTGAGCGGTTTTGATATCAAACCGGTTATGCGGGGCGAGCATGTTCTGGAAATTCAGCAACTGGTCCAAAATGTAATCGTCAAAGAACGCCTGCTGAAATACATCGTCGATATTCTGTCAGCGTCACGGACGTTCGGCAGCGTTTCGCTTGGTCCGAGTCCGCGTGCAGGAGTGAACATGCTGCTGGCCGCACGAACGATGGCTGCCTGCCGGGGACGCGATTTTGTGACGCCCGACGACGTCAAGGAACTTGCCCCTTGGGTTCTTCGGCATCGAATCCGCCTGCGGCCCGAGGCAGAGTTCGAGGGATCGAGGGATCGACCGTCGATCAGACCGTGCGGCAGATCATGGATTCCGTCGAGGCACCGCGCTCATGATTCCGACGATCAGACTGTTGTTACTTGCCGGTCTATTGCTGATTCCGTTGCTATTCGGGCCTTTCAATCGGACGGTCGCTGACGTTGCGCTGATTTTGAATCTTGTTCTGGCAGCGGTGGCCCTGTGTGACTTCCGCCTAAGCGCGTCACCGCGCCGGATTGAAGTTTCCCGGGAAATTCCGGACGTCCTGAGCGTCGGAACCGTCAATCCAGCACGGCTTGTGTTGCGAAACACCGCCGGGCACAACGTCCGAATTTCCGTTGCCGATGACCCGGGAGAAATCTGCGAAGTCAGACGATTACCCCGGACCCTGTTGCTCAGGCCGTGGAAGGAAAAGACGATCAAATATCTGGTCAAACCGGTTCGCCGCGGCGCGTCCCTGTTGCCGGCGGTCTATCTGCGATTCCCAACCCGGCTCGGCCTATGGACACGCCATGAGGTTCGTCCACTTGTTTCTGAAGTAAAGATCTATCCTGACATCCGCGCCGTGTATCAGTACGAACTACTCGCGCGACAGAACCGCCTGGCCGAGATCGGTGTGAGAATTCAAAACATGCCGGGCCAGGGGCGGGAGTTTGAACGCTTGCGCGAATACCGGTACGGCGATGAACTCCGGCAGATCGATTGGAAGGCAACGTCGCGACATCGGCAGCTGATCAGCCGTGAATTCAATGTCGAACGGAATCAGAACCTGGTTGTTATGGTTGATTGCGGACGATTCATGCGCGCCGAGACCGATGGGATTTCGTACCTGGATCGCGCGTTGAATTCGGCAATCATGCTTTCCTACATTGCACCCGGGCAGGGAGACAACGTTTCGATTCTGGCATTCTCCAACAGGATCGAACGCTTTATCCGGCCGGTCCGCGGCAAACCGGGCATTCAGAGTCTGCTTCGGTCGACCGACGACATCCAGGCATCTGACAAGATCGCAGACTACTCGCTTGCGCTGGAGTATCTGATGCGGGTTCAGCGAAAACGCGCGCTGGTGATCATGATTACCTTTGTCACCGATGAAATGCAATTGGAAGTGATCGGGGAGAACCTGCGACTGAAATCGTTGCCGTATCTGCCGATGGTTGTCTTGCTGGAGGATGTCGGGCTAAGAAAGATGGCGGACCGGTTTCCTGAAACCGATGTACAGGCTCATCACAACGCGGCAGCCGCGCAGCTTTTGACCGGCCAGACGCAAAAAGTTGCTGAATTGCGCGAGTCGGGAATCCTGATGATCGACACGCCGCCGGAGTTACTGACCGAGAGACTGATCAATCAGTATCTGACGATCAAGTACCAGAACTTGATCTAATCCGGCGAGTTCCTGGACAACTGATTTGACACCACTCGAAAATCAAGCCTCCAGCTCCGACAAAGACAATCCCTAGAACGGGCAACAGGAAAGTTCCCGTATGGATGCCGGGCAACTAGTGCCGCGAAATCCTTATGTAAATATGTGAAATCAATACACCTAAATGCGCGATGCCAAGCAACACTTGGAGAGATATTAACGACCGAGCAAGAACACCGCTTGCGTTGAACAGACTAATCAAAGCATCGGTTTGGGAGAAAGTCGCAAAATTCAAAAATGAGTCCAACAGCCACCAAGATTTAGTTTCTAGTTTTGTCCTGGTTCAGCGGTAAATGGAATTTCAATCTGAGCCAGTGAAGTAAAACGTCCCGCCGGGATTCAAGTAGGAAAGGTCGATGTGCCAGTGTTGGTGCGGTTTTTCCGGCTGCTTGAAACCTGTACCTTTCCCGGTCTTCGATCCGGTAATCACGCGGGATTTTTCCGTTGTGCTCGTTGGCTTTGCCGTCGCGTTTTTTCCAGGTGTGATCCTTGCTGCCGGCCAGCTCCAGCCAGGCGAGCAGTTGCTTCATCGAAGTGCCGGAACGATCGGTCCGGTACTTCAGGGTCCTGTACTTCAGATAGTCAACGACGCAATCGCCTGTGTGAGAACCAAATCGATCCACTGATGGATCCGGCTGGGCTGAAGATCATGTTCGGCAGCCGGATCGCTGACGGGAACATGGTCTTTGAGATGACGACGAACGATTTCTTGATGGCCTACAGGAGTCGATTGACCAGGCTGACCGAGGAGAGGCAAAGCCTCTGGACCGCGAGGCACTCATGGAACGTGTTCCCGGACCGCCGACTAAAAAGAGCAGCGGAAGCGCGAACGGAAGTACGCGTTGTTTGAAACCCATTTGGTTCATAAGATCGGGAACCTGAAAGGGCCAACGTTGTAGTTTTCCAGCGGCCGTGAAGATCATGTTGAACGAGCTGAGTGCCAGTCTCCAACACAAACCAAATGAACAAAAGCCAGCTGCCGCAATGTCTGATTGCGAAACAATCAACGATTTTGTTACTTCGCGATAACGGCCTGACCGTCACTGACCTTGTCGAGAATAACCTGCTCGCCGCCCGCGAGTCCCTCAACGATCGACACATTGCGTTTGTCGTCGTGGCCGACGGTTACCGGAGTTTTCACTGCCCTACCGTTTTTCAAAACGAACACGTGAGGATCGGTATCCGCATCTTTCAGCGCCTTGGACGGGATGAGCGGCGTATCTTTGTATTCCATCAGTGCCACAACGACGTAACCGAAATAGCCGGGTTTCAATAATCCTCCGGCATTATCGATGTCCGCTTCCGCAGTCAGCATCCGCGTCTCCGCATCCAGGGCAGATGAGAAACGCGATACCGTTGCCTGAATTTTTTCATCCGGCAACGCTGCGATTCGATGCAGCTTGATCCGGTCACCAACATTCAGGACTCTGACGTCCGCCATCGACAGTGAAAAAATCACACGGACTTTATCGATCTGCGAACATTGTACGACCGGTCGTGCAGCACTGTTCCCGTCAGCGGACTGGACGAACGCGCCTGCGTCGTACATCCGTTTAGTGATTTGATACTTGCGAGGCCCGGCTGGCATCAGCCCATCGGTTTCGGGGGCTGCCGGTGCGCGAAGCGTCGAGTAGTTCATTAACTGCCGCGTGTAGGCGGCGTCGGATTCCGCGACTGCAACGTGCGCTTCGGCGGCGACGGTGTCGGCCTCTGCTTTGGTGACATTCGCCTGTGCGCCGATTAGATTTGCCTGAGCAGTTGCTACGCGGGCGTCAACTGCAGCGAGTGCGCTTTGGGCGGCGCGGCATTTATACTGTGCTGAATCGATCAGTTCGCTGCGAATTGCGCCGCTCGAAGCGAGTCGTGAGAGCCGGTCGCATTCACGCTGCTCGTATTCCATCAACGCCTGTTTCTGCGCACGGTCCGTTCCTGCCTCGGTAACGCGAGCTTCGAAACCGGCCAGTTGAGCACGAGCCTGTTCGATTCCGGCACGTGCCTGCGCGACCTCGGCGACAGCCTGATGAACCAGAGCTTCTTTGCGAGCGAGTTCGGTCGCCATTTCGGGAATGTCGAGGACAGCAAGTTCCTGACCTGCTTCAACTTCATCACCAATATCAACGCTGATCGATTTCAGGAAACCGCCGACTTTTGCATAGATATCGACGACCTCGTTGCCGCGAATCGTAGCAGGGACTTCGACCGTCCGGGCCGAATCAACCCGATCTGCAGTGGCAACTTCGACCGGCGTTGCCTCCTGAGGGGCTGGCATCGCGGTTGCCGGGAAATCAGCAGCTGCGGCCATCAGCAACAGCAGTTTGTAAAATGTTGGTTTAAGCATGATTGATCCAAACTTTATTCGTTTGTCAGTTTGTTTGCTGAGTTGATAATTGAGGAAGACCGAAGCGATACTGCGAGTTACACAGCCGCTTCGCCCGACAACGCATGCAAGTATGAGTCCAGCTCCTCATTCTGGTTTTCGTTCGGCTTTTTCAAGACGACATAGAGGCAGGGTACAACCATCAACGACAGGAATGTCGCGCCAATCACGCCGCCAATGATTGCCCGGGCGAGAGGCACGTTTGCTTCTCCTCCGCCGAAACCGATCGCCATCGGCAACAGAGCCAGCCAGGTCGTCATCGATGTCATCAGAATCGGACGCAGCCGGACGCGCGACGCCTCAATGATCGCGTTCATCGGTGATTCGCCTGCATCCACCCGCTTGTTGGCAAAATCGACCAACACAATTGAATACTCGACCACGATGCCAACCATCATGATGATTCCCATAAACGACATGATCGAGAGGTGGGTACTGGTCAATGTGAGTGCAAGAACGACGCCGATAAACCCGAGCGGAATCGTGAGCATCACGATCAACGGGTCGGTGAAGCTCGCAAACAGCGCGACCATCACCAGATAGACTAATACCGTCGCAATAATCAGCCCTCCGACGAACTGCGTGAATGAATCGCGCATTGTCTTGACTTCGCCCATCATCCGAACGGTGACCGCTTTGTATTCGCGCGCGTCAGTGAGCGGTGTGTCTTTCCATTTTCTGGCAAGATCGGGATTCTCGGCCACGTGCTTTTCAGTCACGGTTCCCAGTCTGTACAGCGATCCGCGTTCGTCACTGTCAAGTTCGGCTCCGAGGGCTTCGAGTTTCGCTTCGATGTTTGCGCAGACACTACCGACATCGTAGCCCGGCAGGACGTTGACATAGACATCGGTGACCCGTGAAATATTGCGGTGATTAATGAGTGCGGGACCTTTGCTTTCGCTGAATTCGACGACGTCTCCCATCCGGACGCTGCCGCTACTGACGCCGCGAATCGGAATGTCGTATAGATGGTCGACACTTTGCAATAGTTCTTCGGGGTACTGCACACCGAGGAAATAGTGGTTGCCTTTGTTCTTGTCGATCCAGAACGCGGGGTCAAAGTTAATACTCGAGTTAGTGGCCGAGATCAGGTTTTTCATCACCTCATCAACCGTCACACCCATGTCGAGTGCCTTTTCGCGGTTAATCGTGACGTCGAGGACAGGATTGTCGTAGCGTTGAGCGATTCTCGCGTCTTCTGTTCCATCAACTTCGTTTGTCAATTCGATGATTTTGTCGCCCAGCTCTTTTGCGATTTCAAGCTTCGTCGTGTTGATCTGAAAGTGGATCGGGGACGGTTCGCCCATGTTCAGCGCGGCGGTCAACATGCCGCCGGTATCGAAGGCGAACTCGGTCTCGGGAAACTTATCTTTCAGCGTCTTTCGCAGTTTGGCGACGTAACCGAAGATGTCATCCTTGCGTCCTTTGGTTTGGAGAAGCAGGAACGAGTCCGCTGAGCCGGCGTTCGGTGTGTAGGCTGCGGGCCAGTCGAGCAGGACGCCGATGTTGGAAACCAGCAGCGAGCAGTCGCTGTCCGGGTATTGTTCGTCATTGACCGCATATCCGGCGTCCGGCTTGCCGACGATATCGATGATTTCAGATTCGATTTTCATGATCTGTTCTTCAGTCAGACCAATCCGCGTGCCTGTTTTTTGCCGTGCGTAAATCGTGACCTGCGACGAGTCGACCTGAGGAAACAACTCCCGGCCCATTTGCGAATACATGTACCATGCCGAAAGACCGAACGCCGCCAGTGCAATTGGAATCACCAGATGGCGGACCGCCAGTGCACCTTTGAGCAACCCGAGATACGATTTTCCGAGCGGGCCGGGCGTTTCACTTTCCTGCGCAAGATTCTTCGGCATGAATCGCGAGCAGTAGGCCGGGACCATCGTGATCGCCAGGAAATAGGAAGCCGTAATCGCGAGGATGGCGGAAAGTGCGAGCGGCTGGAAGAGGAACTTCGCCATCCCGGACAGAAACACAACGGGAAGGAAAACAATTGCAAATGTCAGCGTCGCGACAAACATCGGCACTGCAACCTCGCGCGTGCCGTCGAAGGACGCCTGCACTGGATTCTTGCCCATCTGCGCATGACGAATCACATTTTCAAGCACAACAATCGACTGATCGATCAGAATTCCGATCGCCAGCGCGAGTCCGCCCAGCGTCATCGCATTGAGCGACATTGAACCGACCCATTGCCCCCATAGATACATCCCGAAAATTGCAAACAGAATTGCAATCGGAATCGCCATCACAATGATGATTGTAAAACGGATGGAACGTAGAAATAACAACACGATCAGTCCCGCCAACAGCGCACCGAGACCGGCCGCGATTTGCAGCGCAATGTTCCCCTCTTTGACGCCTACTGATTGATCCATCGCAACGCTAAGCACGAGCGAGGGCATTTTCGGGTTTTCAGATCGCTCATCTTTCAGCTTGTTTTCGATCGTTGAGAGCTGGTCGCGAATCTGGTTGACGATCGAAATCGTGTTTGCACCGGGCTGGCGATAGATCGGAATGTAGGCTTTCCGCGAGCCGTTAACCCGGACGATGTTGGATTGAATCTGGCTGGTGTTCTTTACATCTGCCACATCACGCATGTAAACGAAGCTACCGTTGATTTTTTTGATTGGAATGTCGTTGAGCATGTCAACGGTTTCGACGTTTGCGTTGGTGAAAATCTGCATCTCGTAGTCACCGTCTTTGACGCTACCTGCCGGGATCAGCACATTCTGTTGAAGCAATGCCCGTTGAACGTCCATCAACGAAACGCCATGGGCCTCAAGGCGACCGGGGTCGACGTAGGCGAGAATGCGGCGAAGTTTTCCACCGTACACAGCTGGCGCGATCACGCCCTGAATCGATTGGAGCTTGTTCCGCAATTCGTAGTACGCAATGTCATAGAGTTCCTGCTCGTCCATCTGATCGTTCGAAACAACAACGAGACAAAGCGGCACTGCGGCCGTCGGGTCGAACGGCATGACCATCGGCGGGACCGTACCCGGCGGAAGGTAATACATATCGCTCATCGCGTAACTGGTCACCTGAGCCATCGCGGTATCCATCGAGATACCTTCGCGGAAAAAGTCCTTTACAACGCAGACACTTTGCATCGCTTTGGCTTCCTGATGTTCGATGCCTACACTCTGTCCAGTCCAGCGTTGGAGGCGGGACATGATGTCTTTCTCCATTACTTCCGGCGGCATTCCCGGATAGAAGCAAACGATTTGAACAGCGGGGGTCTCAAACTGCGGTAGTAGATCTGCCGGAAGTTTGGTGTAGGAGAATCCACCCAACACTGCGACGCCGAGAGCAATCACAATAACCAGGTAGGGATTTTTCAGCGCGGTTTTAATCATCAGGTACAGGTCCAAAGCATGAAGTTAATAACGACATGTTAATAGCGGGTCACGGTAAATCGAACAGCATCCAGCGGGTTCTTTTTGATTCCCGCTGATTTCACAGCAAATATCCGGATTCATGTGTGAATCTCCGCAATGTTGATCTTCCAGTCGTGTTCGCCTGATGATGATTCTCTGCGTCCGGCCCACCGGGAATCAAAAAAAGGGCGTGACACCGAAGCGTCACGCCCTTGTAATTACCAGTTCTAACTTAAGTTAGAAGTACTCGTTTGAAACGAAGTCTAGTTGCAACCACAGCAAGAATGGCGATTTCCAAGACGGCAACCGGAGAACAAGCGGCATCCGCCACCGTTTCCAACGCGGCTTCCCAGACGACTTCCACAGCCCATGCCAGTGTAGGCACCGCCGCATCCGCCAACCGAAACGAAACCACCATCAACGTGTCCGCCGTAGCTGCCACCGTCGATGATTCCGCCACCACAACCGCCGCATCCGCCACCATAGCCACCGCCGTAACCGCCGTCGCCCATCATGGCTCCGCCCATTCCGCAGCCGCCGCCGATTACAGCACCGCCAGCGTTTCCGCAGCAGTTGCTAGGAACCATTACTGGAACCTGAGTCGTCTTAGGAACGCGAACACAAGTCTGGTATGGAACCTGTTCAGTGTAAGTCTCAGGGACTTGAACAGTGTAAGGCTGCGTACGCTGCTCTTGACGCGAAGTCATGACAGTAACGGTACGCTGCTGCTGCTGTGCAACCATTGTTGTGTAAGGAACGTTGCGTGTGCGCTGCTCCATACGTGTGCGGTTGACAGTAACCATACGATTGCGTGTTTCCGTGCGGCAAGTCGTCACAGGAACAGTGCGGTTGCGCTGTTCCATGCGAGTACGAGTTACGTTAACAGTACGCTGACGAGTTTCAGTACGTGTACGCTGAACAGGAACCTGACGTGTTTCTGTACGCATACGCTGTACAGGAACCATACGGGTGCGTTGCTCAGTACGCATACGCTGTACAGGAACAGTGCGTGTACGCGTCTCTGTGCGTTGACGCTGAACTTGTACCGCACGTGTGCGTGTTTCTGTACGAGTGCGTGTTACAGGAATCGTGCGTGTGCGCGTTTCCTGACGGCATCGCTGTACCGAAACATTACGAGTACGAGTCTCAGTGCGGCAACGCTGAACAGGAACCATACGTGTGCGTGTTTCCTGACGCTGACGCTGAACGCTCACTGTGCGTGTGCGCTGCTGAGTCGTGTAAGAAGTTTGAGTAACCATACGTGTCTGTGTCTGTGGAACATTCACAGTCACGTTGTAGGTGTACTGCTGTGGAACCTGACGGTTCATTGTTACCTGGTAAGGTACCTGCTGTGAAACGCGGTTTGGAACCCATACGCGACGTGAAACAGTCGTGTAAGAAGGACCACATCCGCAAGCGTTGCCACCACCGTAGCTTCCACCACCGTAGCTTCCACCACCGTAAACGACTCCGCCGCCGCAACCACCACCACATGAGCTGCATCCGCCGCCACATGAACCACAGCCATTGCCACGTCCGCCGCAACCGAACAGACCGCCAAGAAGGCCGCATCCGCCAGCACTTCCACCAGCACTTCCACCACCGTAGCTTCCGCCGCCGTAGCTTCCACAACCAGCACTTCCACCACCAGCACTTCCACCACCAGCACTTCCACCACCGTAGCTTCCACAACCACCCGAAACAGGAACTGTCTGGCAACGAGTCGTCCAGTAACCAGCGTCACGGCAAACTGTGCGATGACGTGTCACTGTGTAAGGCTGGCAAACCATGCGAGTTGCAGTTTGTGTGCGCTGAGTAGGAACCATGACAGTGTAAGTCTGTGGAACCTGAGTTTGAACAGGAACCTGGACTGTGTAAGTCTGTGGAATCTGCTCAGTGTAAGGAACACAAACCGAGTACTGCTGCTGGATTTGTTCCGTGTAAGGAACCTGAACTGTGTAGTTCTGCTGAACTGTGTCAGTGTAAGGAACATTTACAACGTAGTTCTGAGATACCTGCTCCTGGTAAGGAACCTGAACAGAGTACTGCTGCTGAACAGTGTCGGTGTAAGGAACACAAACCTGATACTGCTGCTGGATCTGGTCAGTGCAAGGAACCTGAACTGTGTACGCCTGAGCAACCTGCTCGGTGAAAGGAACCTGGTACTGTTGAGCAACCATTTCCTGGTAAGGAACAGTTACTGTGTAAGCCTGCTGGATTGCTTCCTGGTAAGGAACTGCAACCTGGTAGCTTTCCTGACGTTGCGAAACAACTGGAACTTGAACAGTGTAAGGCTGAGCAACTTGTTCCGAGTAAGGAACTGTTACCGAGTAGTTCTCGGTACGTGTGTTTTGCTGAGGCACCATCACTGTGTAGCTCTGCTGCTGCTGCACAGGAACCTGAACGGTCACTGTGTAATTGCGAGTACGCTGCTCTGTACGCATACGTGTACGAGTAACAGTTCGCATTCGAGTTACCGACTGGTTCTCGTAAACGGTACGGGTAACATACTGAATTGAAGAACCGCAGCATCCGCCGCCACCGTATGAGCTTGCGCCCATTCCGCCGTCGATCATACCACCACTGACAACTCCGCCGCCGACCATTCCCATGCCGCCGTCAACGATGCCGCCTTGATACATTCCGCTATCACCGTAGACAGCGCCGCCGGACATTCCGGCATTTCCATAAACAACTCCGCCGCCCATGCTGTATGGGTCAATTACCGAGCTGCCGTAACAATCACCACATGGACTAACCACCTGGCCACAGCCACATGATGTGTCGGCGTTAGCAAACGGTGTCGCCAAAGCGAAACACACAGCTACCAACATGCCTAACATTCGTTGCGACATAAAAGGGTCCTCCTCAAAAAACGAGACACAAACTTGAAACAAATTTCAAAAGCAAAAACACGCATACTAAACGTGAAAAATTCGCAAAAACACCCGCAAAGGTTGGGCCGATTGACCGAAATAAATTCCCGGTGATCAGCTGGCAGGTAGCAAAATGCCGCCAAGGGCAATTCCGCCCGATTCTAGCTGGACCTTATAAGGTGTCAATTAGGCGCAAACGCATAACATTTTCCACAAGGCCTAGCCCTGCTCTAAACCACAAACTTAATCAGGCCCGTTTAATTTAACTCGTCGGTGCTAATTTGCCACAACCTTTCGCGGTTTTTCCGAAGAAAATCCGTAATTCCCAACCTTCGAAGGACAGATGCCACAAACACTACCATAGTCCTTCTTGGCCCCATAATACCGAGTCGTTGTCGTATTGGTTATCACTAGAACCTGCATCCTCAACCGCTTCTACCTGGAACCCCTCATTCAACTCCGATTCAACTGCGTCGCTGGGCAAATTTGGGTCACGAACAACCTCCAATTTTTGGTTCAACGTCGTTCCCCTTCCCCCCGTTGTCTTTAATGTCACCCGGTATGAACCTGCGCCGACCGATGCACCGCGCCCGCGATTGGAATTTCTTCGCAAGTCCCATTCCAGCCGATGCAGACCACTTGTACGCGGTGCGTCCTCAAATCGTTTGAGGATTTCCCCGTTCCAGTCGGAAATTGTCAGATCAACAGCGCGAACATCATTTGCCAGTGAATATGTGATAGACGTATTCTGCGGCGGATCATCACCGCGAAATTCGTGAGTTCCATTTTCGCCTCGACGAGCCGAACGCTGCCAGCGAACAACCTTGCCCGGTTCGAAGAGATAAACGTCCTCGCTCAATGTTTCATTTGTCAGTTGCCGCAACAAACGGACATCGGCAATCCATAAACTTCTCCCGTGCGTTGCCGCAACAATTTCACCAGCCTGCGGATGAATCGCAAACTCGTGAACCGCAACGGTCGGCAAACCGCTGAAGCGATTCCATGTCTGCCCACGATCGAGCGAGAACCAGGCAGAGAATTCGCAGCCAAGATATAGCAAATTTTCGTTTTCAATGTCCTCGCGAATGACACGAACACCTGACTGCGCGCCAGACGATTGAGCGTCAGATGATTGATCGTCTGTCGAACGTGAGACCTGAAAGTCCATGCTGAACTGACCCTCGCCGTATTCGATTTCGCCCGAGTATTTTCCCTCGACGACTTTGCCGATAAAGTCGAGTTCAAGATCATCGCTCACCGAAGTCAGCATCAGCCGACCTGATTCAATGTTGAAGCTGCCTTCGTCAATATCTCCTTCTCCACGATCTGTTTCCCAACTACCGCTAATCTTTCCGTCCGTGGACTTCTTGATCGTCAGCAGCATTTCCGACTCGCTCCCGTCCGGCCGATTGAGAACGCCCTTCCAGTTCCCGGACAGAACGTCGTCCTCCGACCCGGATTCCTGATCCTGCACATTTTCCTCCTCCATTCCAGCATCGGTTTGTTCTCCGGCCTGTTGGTCAGCTTCAGCATTTGGTTTTGCTTCATCGGATTCGACTGTCGGCTTCGACGTTCGTTTTGCTTCGAATTCAATTTCCAACTCGCCTCCGCCGACTTCAATCGTTCCCTTCATCGTTTCACCGCTCATTCTGTTTCCGAAAACGTTTCCGGAATATTCACGTTCCCCACGAGCCGTTTCTACAGTCCAACTGATGTCGCCGGACTGTTTGTCAAACGTGCCGCCGGTGAATTTCAGTCGGTCGCCCTGACGCGATTCCGTTTCACCGGATACCGATCCGTCGTTTTCGAGTTTCAAGCTGAACGCGAAACTCGCGCGGTCTTCCGGGATCCGGTCAGACAATGGAAATCCCGTCCACAAACGGTGACCGGATCCTCTTCAACAGCACCCCCCGAGTCGGCCGGGTCGCTTTCGCCAGACTCTTCCATCTCTTCGGCGGGCTCGCCCTCTCGTTCGTCGCCTTGACCTTTTTCGTTTGGTTCTTCGCCCGGCCCCGCTTCCTGCGCTATTTCCTTTTTCGGCTCATCTTCCTCATCGGGTTCCTCTTCAACCTTCTGATAAAACAAAGGCTTCCATTCGTTGCCGCCATCTTCGGTCATCCAGCCCGCACCGTCAGTCGTGCCGACATAGATCACGCCAGCCTGGACCGGCGATTCACTCAGCGCACTCGCGGAACCCGAGGACAAGTTCGTGATTTCGGGCGAAATTCTCTTGTTCCCCTCGCCCCGGTTGAACGAGCGGAAAACATGATTTCCCGCGCTGTAGTGGATTCGCGAGTTGTGAGGTGAAAGAATGAACGGCGTTTTCCAGTTGAAGCGGTATTTGATCTCGCTCCTTCGAGGCGCACGCGGTCGAAAAAATCCCTGTTCGCCAGTGCGCAGATTGTTCCGGCCCATTCCGCCGTTCTGGCTCTCGAAGTAAATCAGATCCGGATCATTTTCATCAACGAGCGTTACAAAACCGTCTCCACCCCCGACTCGAAACCAGTCGGAGTTAACAATTCCCTGCCCCGAAGCTGACCGCGACGGTCCACCCCAGGATCCGTTGTCCTGCAATCCTCCATAGACTTTGTAGTTCAACGTCGAATCGACTCCAACATGATAGAACTGCCCGACGGAGAAATTATTGTGGTGACTCCAGTGAGTCATCCGGTCGTACGTCACATAAATCCCGCCGTCATTTCCAAGGATCATGTGCCGTGAATCAGCCGGATCAATCCATAAGGCGTGATGATCAACGTGAATACCGTCGGTGCCGCCATCCCCGGAAAAGGTTTCGCCTCCGTCCATGGATTTGTATAGGCTCGTGCCGCAAACGTAGATATTCCTGCGGTCAGTCGGATCGAAACGGATATGACTGTAGTACATCGGTCGCGGGTTCAGTGAATTGATTCGCTTCCAGGAATCACCACCGTCTTCTGACAAATAAACGCCGCCGTACTGATAGCCATCGGGGCCCTGTTCGTCCTGCCGGTTGGCCGCCTGTCCTCCCAGCGTTCCAGAAAAATCAGAGCCGCGATTTCGACCATTGGTTTCCGGCCGTTTAGCTAATTCGATTTCAAACTCAAGCTCCTCACGATCGCGTGAGACGGTCACTTTCATCGTATCGCCGGCGCGGAGTTGTCTCAGCTCGCGAATCATGTCGCGATAGGAGAGCACAAGCTCGTTGCCAACCGAAACCACGATGTCTCCTTCCTGCAGTCCTGCTTTTTCGCAAGGTCCGTTTTCGACGACTTGCGTAATCTTTGCGCCAACGTCCGCGTCTTCCGCGCGAAGCCCTGCGTACGGTTGATCTTCAGGCACATTCGCAATCTTTTCGGTTTCCAGAATCGCGACAACAAATCGCGGATCCGCACGATAGTAGTCCAGCCCGACCCGGCCGATGTTGACCGTTGGCAAACCTCGATTCAGCCGCGTAAACGACAGGCCGCCGTCGACTGATTTGTACAGCCCCGATCCATTGCCGAATCTCACCTCCGGATCGTTGTCATCGAACCCGTTCCGTTATCGTTCATAGGTCGCAACGATCATCTCGTCAGGATTATCCGGATTCAGCTGGACATCGATGACGCCCGTCGCGTCGTTGACATAAAGAACTTTAACCCATGTCTCACCACCGTCCGTTGTCTTGAAGAGTCCCCGTTGTTTATTCGGGCCCCACAAACGACCGAGCGAACCAACATAGACGATGTCCGGATTTTCAGGATGGATCGCCAGTGCACCGGTTTGAAATGACTCATTCAGTCCCATGTTGGTCCACGTTGTTCCGCCGTCAATCGATTTGTAGACGCCGTCTCCCCACGAAACGCTGTTGCGCGGGTTACACTCGCCGGTTCCCACCCAGACGATATCCGGATTCGACTTCGAGACCCGAACGTCACCAATCGAGACAGTTCGCTGGTCGTCAAACTGATGTTCAAACGTGACACCGTTATTGGTCGTCTTGATCAGCCCGCCTGACGCGGAAGCAGCCCACCAGATACACGGGTCATTTTCATTGACTGCGATTGCCGTGATCCGTCCCGTCATATTCGCCGGACCAATCGAACGCCAATTGACCATTGCTTCTATATCTTCACTCGCATCGAGCGCGGGCGGGACTACCGGTCACTGGGCGCATACATTTGTAATGAGCGGCGAACCTGAACACACGAGTATCATCACCAACAACCATGAAAGCGAACAAAACGGGGAAATGCAAAAACCGGAAACAGTTGAACTACGGAACTTTCGCGGCATCCTCAAACTCCAGCAGAATGAACGGGCAGCAAATACCTGGTGACAGGTCGCTGAGGCAAGCTATGCGATCAACAATTGCGAACAAGCAACAGAGAGTGACTCGCGGGGCTATCAAGAACAACGGGGAGATATCTAGAACAAAGCGCAGAAGCACTTTGACAAATTTCCGACTCGCTTCGATGAAAACACAGACGAAAAAACACAGCCTCCCCGTCCCCGGCTATGCCTCCTTACCGCCCGCCTCAATCGAACCCATACTAACACCGCTGCTGTCGAGCTTCAACGAAAGGCGAACGTGTTCCAGCGCATTGGCGCAGTTCGGCTTCACACTCTCCGGGGATGTTAACCAGATAACGATTCAGCCGAACCAGGCGGGTGATCAATTACCGTTCCTAGCGGTTGTCCGACGACAATACTGATACAACGCTAGTCATCCTGCCCTCGCACGAAGCGCCTCCGAGGCCGGGTTTGGTGTCAACAGTCAATTGCTGAAGGCTGAACTCGAACTGCGAATTTGGGAATCATCGGATATCATGAAGGTTGAAAGCCGTTGGATCCGCCAGTCTAGAATGACTTGGCAATCACTCGTTGGCGCAGTAGCAACGTATATTATAGTGTGAATTGCGATTACGCGACTTTGAACGTGATTCCAAGACACTACGACTCTGACATCGCGATGATTACCGGCGACGCGCGGCGCATCGCCGGGCTGCGAGTTCGCCTGTCCGATATCAGCTGGTGGATGCGGATGACGGCTCAGAAAATCGCGACGCAGGCCAACCGGGAAGACGGATGCTCGGGCCGGTTCCGGGAGGGCCGTTACAAGGCCCGGTTGCGAAAGGAAATGTCGTCGATTCAAACGACAACCCGGTAACCGGCGCAATCGCAAGACTCGGATTCGAGGGCTATTCGAACCTTCCCCACGGTCGGACCGACGAAGACGGAAATTATCAAATCAATGGCGGCGAGCCCGGACAGTCCGCTGTCACGATTCAAGCATCGGGTTTTGCGCCGCAGATCAAGAAAATCACGCTGAACGAAAATACCCCGCCCGTTGACTTCGTTTTAGAACGGGGACACGAAGTCAAAATCCGCGTGGTCGATGATACCGGACAGCCGCTTGCCGGTGTTTCCGTTGCTGCTTCTGAATGGCGCGGAATGCAAACGATCAGTGCCCGGAGCGTGACCAATGCCGATGGAATCTACACCTGGAATAATGCTCCGGCACAGCGACCGGGTCTTCGGTTGCGATTACCTGCCCCATATATACCTGCTTAACCGGAGTTTTTTCGCGAGTCGAATCGAAGACCGGTATGTCCAGCCGAACCGGGCAAACATAGCTCATGCCATCATTGGAATCCAGCGCCCCGAATATTGGTAGGTAAGATCGCTTGATGGTCGTCCGCACAATCTGACCAGGCCGATTCTCCCTTGCAACTGGTTCGAAATGCGCGTTTTGACAAAATGAAAGTTGGAATCGAAGGGCTGATTGCTAACGAAGTGGTAGGTTCTGATACGAACATTGCCTGCCGAAATTTACCTGAGATTGCACGGGGAAGCCTTGATGAAATCAATCCTGAAACGACTCGTTATCCTGCCTGCTCTTGGCCTGGCAGCATTCGCCGGCCTTGCCGCAGACGCGCAGGCTGACCTGGTCATTAACGAAGCGCGAATCGACCAAAGTGGTACTGACAATGATGAGTACTTCGAGCTTTATGCCGACGGCATGAGCTTTGCCGATCTTTCGAATCACTGGTACCTCGTCATCGGCGATACCAGCACGCCAGACGATCAATTCGGTCGTGTTGAAAACGCAACCCAACTGTCCGGTTCCCTGACTGCAGGTGACTGGTTGCTTGTTGGCGAAGCGACTATGACGATCGGAACGCCGGATATCGTCGAAACATTGAGTTTTGAGAACAGTGACAACGTCACTCACCTGCTCGTTACCGGGTTTACCGGTGCGGTAGGCGATGATCTCGATACAGATAATGACGGCGCACTCGACTTGACACCATGGACAACGGTTGTCGACGGGTTCTCTCTGATTGAGACTGTCGGTAGCGGTGACGGTGCATACGCAGCCGGGCTAGGTCTAACTGACATTGGACCGGACGGGACGTTTGTGCCCGGCCATGTTTTTCGTGCCGTAGACGGAACCGCCGGTGCCTGGCAGATCGGAGAGTTTGCCGATACGAGCCTCGATACCGCCGGCTTTTCGAACGTCGCAATTCCTGAACCAGGAGCAGCCTTCGTCGGATTTTTCGCCGCTCTGGGAATCATTGCTCGCCGACGCCGAGCTTAATTCAATCTGGCTTCGGCAGGCAAGACCGCCGCAGAGTTCAGTCGATAGAAAAGAATCAACGACAGCTTCAGTTTCTGGAGCTGTTTTGTTGCGCCCGATTAGAACGATCTTGTCCGCATATTTTCGTTGATCGTTCGGTCACTTCGCCGCACGGATCATTGTTCTTTAAGCGAGAGCACGGCATCCCTCGCTCGCGTTAGAAATGCGTTTTTCTTCTCGCCGGACTCCAGCCACATCGGGGCGCCGATCGAGATGCAGCTAAGCAATGGAACGGGGAGAAACTCGCCTTTTGGCATCACCCGGTTGAGGTTGTCAATGAAGACGGGAACGAGTTCGAGGTCAGGACGTTTCTTGCCCAGGTAATAGAGTCCGCTTTTGAAATCACCGACCTCGCCTGTCGCGTTGCGGCCGCCTTCCGGAAAAACGATCAGCGAATACTCCGACCCCATTTCGGCAATCATCAGGTCGATCGGACTGCTGTGAACTTTAACTTTGTTTCTATCGATCAGCAGCAGGTTGAAGGAGTCGGCCATGAAACGGCGGACGGGACCGCCGTGCCAGTAATCGACGGCCGCGACGGGCCTTGTGAGCTGCCGGATGTTGCGTGGCAGCGAACTCCAGAGCACCAGCGCGTCGAGGTGGCTGGTGTGGTTGGCGAAATATACGCGCTGGCAATTGTCCGGTTCACAATCGATCCAGCGAACCGTCGCGCCACTCACGATCTTAGCCAGCCCCGCCAGAAATGGGACGGTCAGTTTCTTCATGGGTGGTTGGCCGGGCGAGTGGCAGGCTTGGAAATAAAACGGTTGAACGACAGATAATCAAATCTGGAGCTGCCGGTATTTTAGTGGCTGAGCTGGAGAACTCAAATGCGTTCCGTGCGCTTTCGTTGCGCGCGCTTCGGGAGTTCGCTGCGCCTCGCAGCCCGTCCCGTTCGAGGTTTTCAGCGAGAAGGATTCGGCAACCGGCCACGGCGGTTTCGGGCCAAATTCCTGCAACCTGTGGCAGCCCCGGTTCGTTCTGGCTATGATTTTCGTTGAAGGAATGAAACTCCGGCAAATCACCGGCTTCGAAGGTGCAAATGGAATCCCGGAACGACGCAACATATCGTGAACGCATCCATATATGAAATGGACAACTACCTGGCCAAGGGTAAATTTTACGTCGGGGACGACGTAAAATTTGTATTGATTTCGTAGTTCACTTGCAGGACAGTTTCGGTTTTTAACAATTGAAATGGACGTGCATCAACAATCTCATACTTCTCTTACGTTTGGACCAAGTTTCCTTTGCGTGTCCCCAAATGTGTCTGAAATGTGTCCGATTTAAGAACGTGAAACTGTGGGACCGCCACGGTAAGGGTGTAAGTCGCGGTTTGCGCGTGATGTCATAAATGGGATACTTTTCTTGTTGAAATCACTGATGGATCAGTGCGAGCAGTTGAAACTGAATATGACTGGGTAATCAGGGATGAAAACTAAGGAAGAATTAGAAGCTAAGGTTCGAGCTTTTTCGCTCGAATTGGCAGCCGAGATGGGCGAGATTTCCCGGGAAGAATACGGCTCGCCGTTTGCGGCCATCGAAGCTCGGACGGCTGAGATCGGTGATCGGCTCGGTCAGGAGATGGCGGCTCAACTATCGCGGATGAAAAACGAAACGCCGCCTCCAGATGATCAATGTCGTTGCCCGCAGTGTGACCACCCCGGAGAATTGAAACGTCTCCGGCGACGGGAACTCCAAACGACTCGCGGCACGACCGAGCTGACAGAACCTGAGTATCATTGTAAGAAATGTCGCAGGTCTTTTTTTCCCTCTGACGAAATGGACCGGGGTTGAACCCGACTGCACGCTCTCTCCCGGCTTAGTGGTCAAAGCCATTCATGCGGCCAGCTTAACGAGTAGCTTTGCCGAAGCCAGCGACAACTTGACCCAAGCTTCTTCAGCACGAAATCGGCCTGCCAACAGAAACCGACAAGGACCACAGTTCACGTCAACTGTTAGCGGACGCGATTCGATATGTCACTAATCAGCAGACAAGGATGAAGTACGCAAAATATCGCCGCGAAGGATTGCCGACCACCAGCGCTCCGATCGAATCAACGATCAAACAGGTCAGCCGACGTGTCAAGGGAACCGAAAAATTCCGGTCGATCAACGCCGATCCGATGCTGCAACTGCGTGCCGACACGATCTCCGAAACAACTCAGTTGAACCGATTCTGGAAGCACCGCTCAGTAAACCTGCCTACTTTCACGCACTATAAAATGGCTGGATAATACAATCCGCGACTTACACCCGTTGAAGTCAGCAACGTCCGGTTTGATTGTTCACACCGATCGCGGCAGTCAGTTTTGCAGCGAGGCATTTCAAAATCTGATTAGCGAACACGACTGCAAGCCCGGTATGAGTCGCAAGGGCAATTGCTGGGACAATGCGGTGATGGAAAGCTTTTACCGATCGTTAAAAGCTGAATGTGTGTACCGGGAAAACTACATTTGTGCATTGGATGTTCAGCGTAGTTTGAATCATTACATTGAACAGTATTATAATCGAGTTCGGTTGCATTCAACTTTGGGCTATGTCAGTCCCTGCAGTTTTGAGCTGGCCGTATGAAATTTAAAAGAAAAATCAGAAGTTACCTTGGAGATGTCACCTTCGTCGGAGCCAGCCGTTGGTCGCTCGCGAAGCATTCGCGCAGCGAACCTGGCGACCAACGATGGCAACGACATGGTCGATATCGAAGTCACCTTTGTCGGTGAGGTCAGAGAGCGCAGTGAGTTGAACGCTGTATTGAGTTTACCTGCTTAACCGATTGTCCATTTGGGAAGGGGAAGACCACGCCAGCGATTCATCGAGCGAGCGAAGCAGGCTCTCGATCAGTACCAGTGCATCGCTCACACCCGAGCGGTCTCCGGGGAAGCCCTGAGCATCACCCTGTTCATCGGGCAGTTCGTAACCGAGCACATACGGGGAATTCTCAATCGGGGTCACGCTTGCATCGACAAACGTAACAGTCACCAGGCCACCGGCAGCGATCTGACCGATCTCCGCACTGTCGTATTCACCCGTGATATCACCGCGCGCCTGAACCGATTCGATCGTTCCGCCGGCATAGATTGTGCGAATCGTTTCCGCCTGAGCCGTGTTGCTGAGGGCAATGGAACCGCCGGTGACCATCGACAGATTTCCGCCTGCGGAGATCGTTCCTGTCGCGGTGGAGATTGCATCGATTCCGACCAGCGTCATATCTTCGCCCGCAATATAGTTGGCGGGTCCGATTTCGCCCGCAGCCACCCGGATATCCCCGGCTGCATCGAGGTTGCTGAGCGTTGTGGACTGCGTGAGCAGATTGATATCGCCGGTCTGCGCCGTCACCGACTGGGCCATAAACGGTCCGATGATTCCCAGGTCCACATCAATGAAAGCGTCGATGTCCGTTAGAACGGTTAGCGTCGAACCGGTGAAGACGGAAACCGATCCACGGGTTGAGTCGATGGCCTGCACATGAATCAGACCGGCGGTTGAGAGTCCGATATCGCCGCCGGCGTTGACCGTTCCCAGATCCATTGCGCCGCTGGCCAGCAACTCGACATTTTCACCGGCGGTCAGGTTGTTCTGTACTGTAACTCCGCCAAGCACAAATCCGTTAATGCTGTTTGCGGCGGTTGCCGAATCAACATTCCAGCCGCCGATCACGTTCGCGTTGATGTTGCCGCCCGCAGCATTGAGAGTACCGGTTGTGTGAACCCCGGTTCCCGGCGTTGCGAGCAACAGGTTGATATTTCCACCGGCGGTCACGTCGACCGACGATGTTTGCAGAGCGATGATTTCAGCATCCGTTCCGGCGGTGACCGTAACACCGGTTATCGCCCGGCCTGTGGTCAGCGAGGCCCCGCCTGTTATGGCGGTTACGTCTCCGGTGATTCCTTCAAACGCGGTAACCGTTGCATTGTGGTAGGCCGTTACCGACTCACTGACTGATCCGCCTGCAGAAACTTCGGCGTCACCACCGGTGGCATCGGAAGCGGAACCGGCGTGGATTGTTCCGTTGACATCGCCTCCGGAAACCGCTGTAACGTCGCCATAGTGAGATTCGATGTTTCCATTGATATCGCCACCGGTACCGGAGCCATCCAGGGTGGCCACGACATTGACGTGTCCGGTACTTCCGGAACTTTTGCCCCCGGTCACGGAGCCGTTGACGTGACCGAGGACCGTTAGATCCACGTAGTTGTCGGCATCCACGGTTCCGTCAAAACCGTGCATTGCGAGGACTGTTGCCGATCCATTCGCGGTTGCCGCGCTGCGGGTCGTAACACTGCCCGTAAACGACTGCCCGACGACCAGGTTCGCGTTGCCGTTGAGGTTCAGGGCCGTTCCGGAGAAATCCCCGAGAGCGACGGCTTCCAGTTCGCCCTGATTCGTGACGGTCAGCGCACCGGAGATATTTCCTATGGCAACCGCGCTCAGGTTCTGCCACGCAGTAATATTTGACGTGATGTCGGTGCCGGAAGCAACGGACGCCCCGCCGTTCGACGTGACTGTACCACTAACCAGGTTCGCATAGACATCCGCGTTGTCGTCAGCGAAAACCGTTCCGGATTGCTCGCCGATGATTCGCAGCGTTGCGTCGCTGCCCGCATCGACGAAGCCCTCGAAATCCCCTTCGGAAAATACTACAACGTCGTTTTCACCGGTGAACGTGCCGTCTACCGAAAACGGAACTTCGTGTTCGGGAATCGTTTCACCATCGACGACTTCTTCCGGCACGGTCACCGTGCCGGAGCCAACACCGGAGTACGTCCCCGCTATCTTCCCTTTCGCGATGGCTGTGATGCTTCCCGCCGAAGAGGACATGATCGGGTGCGGATCGATTGGTTCGCCGTTTTCGTCTGTTCCGCCGCCAACAGCGTAATCGACTCGATATTGCCACCCGCCGAATTGAGCGTCGCTCCGTTTGTTGTTCCGGCAATCACGTTGATATCTGAATTAGCCGTTATATCGCTGCTGAAAGTTCCTCCTACCTGCGCGCCGACCGCTCCATCGAACGATTCAATGCTGCCGGACAGGTTGCCAACTGCAGATACGCTCAAGTCTCCGGTGGCTGAAATCGAAGCCGGGATGGAACCATGCGAGATCACAACGGCGTCGCGGGATTCCGACTGGGAATGTCCGGCATGAATTTCGCCGTTAATATCACCCCAGCTCTCAATCCCTATTTCACCCCCGGCATACAACGTTGAACCGGCAGAGATATCCTGGCTGGTGAACACGTCAAGAAAGCCGCTTGAGACCAGTCCGTTTGTTCCAACGCCGACAATATCGACACCTTCCCGGCCAACGAATTCCGCTGACGCATGACCGTAGCAGGAACCGGAAATCAGACCATTCATAGATGTCGCGGTCAGGAAGCCCGCATCGGATCGAATGTCCCCGTCGATTGACCCGCGTGATTGAAGTGCAACGTAACGTTCTCCTTCGATGATGGTTCCGCCCGATGAGCCAATTCCTTCACCCGCTAACATCTGGACCAGGCCTTCCGATGCTCGATAGAAGCCGTTAATTGTGCCCTGCGCGTCGATCACCAGGTTGTCGACCGCACGCATTTCAGCATTCACGTCGCCGTTGCTGGCGATGACGATGTTATGGGCTTCAAGCTCGGTACCGGATTGTATTTCACTTGCATCAATCCGGATCTCGCTGCCGAATTCGCCGTACCACCAGTCATCCGAGGTGTCCGTATCAACACCGACGCTGATATTTCCCTCGAAGCTGCCCCGGGCAAGAACGACCGCCTCGCCGTAATCGAGATTCAGGTCTCCATCAACGATGACGTCGCCGCTGGCAACGATATGGATATTAGTTCCGTAGTTGCCTCCGCTGACTGTAACGTCACCGTCCGACGTCAATACGTTGCGTCCGGCCAGGCTCAGGAAAACAGAATCGCCGAAACTGGTCGATATGAGGCTCTCAGACTCTCCAACGTCTGTGACGAACAGGCCTTCACCTGCGGTGAGTCTGAGTAAATCACTGGCTGCGAACAACGGTACGTTTAGAATGCCGAAAGTTTCGATGGCGATGTTCGCAGTGGCAATTTCGCTGGCAAGAACGTCGCCCGACGCGACAATCACCGCATCGTCAGCGGCTTCCAGCCGCGCATTGCCGGTCACGCCACCCCATGTTCCAAGATCGATGGTCGAATTTGAACTGGTCAGTTCACCGTAGAAGTCTCCGTATATGTCGAGCGTTATCGCACCGCTCGCAGTCAGATTGCCTCCGACGTTTTCCCAGGCGATTCCTGTGAGCCCTCCGGTTCCCACTGTGATTATTGCACTGGGACCTATCTCACCGAAGACCCATGTACTACCGATCGTCGTAGCGGAGGTGATTGATCCGGTGACTCCGCCGAGCGTGTACACCTCGCCAGTTGATTTGACTTCGATTTTTCCCGAAATGTTTCCGGCGGATTCGAAAGACGGACGGAACGGAGCTACGGGCAATGGAATTGGCTGGGCGGTTGCTACCGAAATAACCCAGTTGTCTTCAACATCAATATCAGGAACCCGACCGGGTCCCAGCCGTTTTGCTTCGTCAACTGGAGCCTCCATCCCTGCATAGACTTCAATTGATTCGACGTTTCCAGCAGTGACCCTAATATCACCGGAAATTGCGCCGGACGAAACAAGACCGGTTGCGATTGAGGTCACACTTCCAGTGGAAACTATAGTATCAGCATGAATTTCTCCGCCGACTTTGACGGCAAAATCTCTTTCGTTTTGATTGGTTCTTTCAACGTCACCGAGGTGACCATCCAGTACCTTTATCTCGCCAGACAGATCCTGACCAACAATCAGACCAAGGATGTCGCCGGTCACGCCGAATCCGGCATGGGTAACGATCGTTCCGATCGATTGTGCGGTGACATCACCTCCGACGATCCGCCCCCGCGCAGCTTCATCGTTTTCTGAGCCAACGACAATTTGAAAAATCCTTGCTTTGGGAAGACTGACTGTCGCGCCGAATTCCCTATTCGCTGTCAGCCGGATTGTAGTTGTCGCTTCGTCGGCGGTAATTTCTCCCAACAAATCGAGTTCCGTCCAGACACTGAAAATGTCACCTTTGGATTCGATCGTTCCGTCATCTGTAAAGCTTCGACCAATGGCGATAGTGCGGGCAATTCCTCCGGGCAATTCCTCCGGGCCCGATATCCAATGTTCCTGAAAGATCGCGCTGGATGTTAATTCCCTGCATCGGGCTGACCCGAACGAAATTCGTAATTTCATCCGCAATGATTGTACCCGCAAGGTCCCGGCCAATGCCAATTCGATCAATCGGGCCTGCAACGTTGATCGTTCCGACCAGATCAAACCCCGTATCGATAAAGTCAACCGCGTCTGCGGTAGCGTTCGCCTCGATCGGTCCTTTTTTCGCTTCAAAATGTTCAATCGAACCCACATTGATGGTGCCACCGATTGAGCCATCGACCGTAAAAAGGGCAGCACTCGTCGGATCAGAAAGTATGAGTGCGAAATCCTCTTCTATCTGTCCGGCCGCGATATCCGACACTACATTGGCATCATCCGAAACGAATGTACCGTCGATGTTGTCGCCCACAACAAGGAGGCCCGGGCCTGAACGCCGGAATCTAGTCGATTCGACAATGTGTTTGCCGAACTCGTATGAACCCGTTGTCGAGCCGCGCAGACTCAGACTGCCGATTGCCGTTACGCTACCGTTGAAGTCGTACAAATTGTCAACACGAACCGATGCGTTTCCACCCGCTTCAAAGTCTTCATTAAGATCGGTGTGTCCTGCGTCCACCGATAGATGTCCGGCAAAATTCATGCCTTTGACGGATCCCCATCGGTTGGTGATAGTCAACCGGCTCGTTGCATCGGCACCCGCCCACGCAACGATCAATTCCTCAGGGGCTCCGTCGCGAGCGACAGTGACTCTGGCGCCTGGAGAAGTGTCGCTAATCGTAACCGAATTCGGACTAAAGTTGAGATCGGCTGTACCTCCAGAGACGCTTACGTTGATGGAATGATCGTTTTGATACCATGTTACGGCGTTTGCGACTGGGTAGTATGTCCGCCCGGTTGGAGTGTGGTTCGGAGTTGGAGCTGTTTCCGTGTCCGCGTTCTCCTGAACCATCAACGTAATCAGTCCTTCTGCCCTCCTACCCAATGCGTCTTCGATCACATAGGTGAAAGTATCTGTGGCGTTTAGCGGAACGGCACCGATCGACGCGTATTTAATATACGCCGTGCCTGATCCCGGTGAATGATGCAGAATCGCGTTACCGTAGGTTCCCCGGCTATCTTCAAGCCAAGCTCTTGCAACATGAGAGATCGATTCCGGAAGGGCGGCGTTAGGCGGCGAAGCCAGCAGGCGGTCGGTTGCCTCCGGCGTAAAGTTGACCCAGTGGGTATTGTTGTTGTACTGCCACTGGGCACCGTTCTGCCGCACGGCGACCAGATGAGCCGCATTATTTGCATGCGCGTCGGGGAACCTCGAGCCGACACTCTCCTCCGTGAACATGAGGTAGCCCGTGCCGGTGCAACGTCAGCGACCGCAATTCCAAGATTGTAGGAAGTGCCGTTGATCTGCGTTACGCCGATCGGATTGTTATCAACGTCATAGTCATTGATCAACAACCCCTGGTGGCCTATTGGCCCGACATGCAACCGGTCAAGTCGGTGCGTTTCACCGCCCGGCTGGTTGGCTGTCACCTGATACACATCGTCGATGGCCACAGGTTCCGCATTGCCGACAACAATCGAGTTGTCGTTCCGCCGGACAGATAGCCGTCAGAAGGAGCGTAGGTAAATGAGTCAGTCCCTTGAGTCAAGCCGACCGGCGGGATGTATTCAAAACCGCCGTCGGGTCGGAGTGTTGCACTTCCACCCTGCGATGTCGTCACGGTGACCTCACTGGAAACCGCAACCACATTCGGCTTGTAGTCATCAAGGTCATTGGCGAGGACCCCTGCCGAAGCCCCGACAATCAGACTTTCTCCTGCAAACGTTGAGTACCCGTCGTTCTGACCTGCGGGCGCGGTATTGACAATGTTTACCGATATGTCATACGGAACGCTGGTCGTTCCATCACTGACTTCAATTCCGAGAGTCACGGTTCCCGCGCTTGTGGTCGGGCTGAAGTGGAGAACACGATTGTCATCGACTGTTGCTGCGCCGCTTATCACTGTCCAGGGACAACGCCAGAACAAGCGATCCGTCTTCATCAACTTCGACTTCCAGTAACATTGTTTCTGGAGCGGGATTGGTCACCGAGATGGAAACCGTGCTGATATCAGTCGCCCCTGATTCATCCGTCGCGGAATATTCGAAAGAATCGGTGCCGACAAATCCGGGTGCCGGTGTATAGGTCAGACTTCCATCAGAGGCGACAACGATTGTTCCGTTTGTCGCCGTAATCGAACCGGGATCAAACACGACCATGTTGTCTGAACCGAAATCATTGCCGAGCAAGCCGCTTTCCGCGTCCAGCACCAGCGACCCTCCGTGGGACATTTCAAAATAGTCACCGAAGGCAATCAGACCTTCCGAGAGGATGAGGATCTCAACACGGATTGGCTCACTGGTTTCAGTGCCGTCGGTGACGGTGTATTCGAACTCGATCTCACCCGACCAGTCTGCAGGTGCTGTGTACTCATACTCTCCGTCAATCAACTCAAGAGTACCCTGATCGGGAACTCCCATCGTCGCGATGGAAAGAGTCGTTCCCCCGGCAATGGCCAGATCGTTTTGCAGCACGTCGAGAACAATCGTCTCGCCCAACTCGACAACGTAAAAATCGTTGCTTCCAAACGGTGCTTCGGAACCGGCGTAAATCGTGACTTCCGCCTCGACGATGTTGCCGGCAGTATCTTCCACCTGGTAGGTAAACCGGTCTTCACCGGTAAATCCTGCGGCAGGTGTATCGTGAAATGCTCCGTTCGGCTTCATGATGACACTGCCGAATTCCGCCTGCACTTGCGTTGAATTATGTACTTCCAGAGGTAGTGCGGATTCAAACGAGTCATTGGCCAGAACCCCGACTCTGCAGCGACGTTCAGAACCACGCCGGATCGTGCGCCATAGGCATCGTCATTGACAAATAGCCGAGGTTGAAACACATCCAATGTCACGGTCGCGGTGCGACTGAACAACCGGTCGCTCGCAGGACGATCCTCGACCATCATGAACGTAAACGAATCCCGCCCTTCAAATCCGACCGCCGGATCGTAGCTATACGAGCCATCCTCGTTGACCGTCACATAGCCGCCCCCCGTCGCGGACGTGGTATGGCTGGTATTGGTCGGGCTGAAATTTACAACCTGGTCGTTGATCCGCGCAACTTCAAGTTCGTCTCCGTCGATGTCGTGGGAGATTGAAAACAATCCGAAGTCCGCCTCGACGACAAACTCATCTCCCTGCGGGACCACCCGGAAGTCATTAGAGACCTCGGGCGCGTTGTTGCCATAGTTGAGCGTTACAACTCCTCTTTCAGAAATGTCCACCGGGCCGGTTGTCTCGAATGGTGAAACGCTGTACTCGAAACTCAACTCGCCGGTGAAGTCATCATCGGAATGCGTATAGGAAAACGTACCGTCGGCGTTGACCGTCAGGTTGTTGAGATCCAGGCCGGAATTGTTGTTCGACAAGATCCGGAAGTAGGCAAGTCTGTCGCCATCCGGATCGGTAGACCGGGCCAGCAGTCCCTGTTCCCGGTCTGCAATGGTCAGTGTTTCACCGCGTGCTGCATGAAATGTCAGATCAGTGGCTGCCGTGTTCTGATCGTCCCCGCTATCCCGCACATAAATCTGTACACGTGTCAGACTCGATTCGCCCGAACTGTTTTCCAGCTCATAAACGAACGAATCGACACCTGAAAAATCAACGTCGGGATCGTACTCGATCGTGCCGTCCGGATTGACAGTGAGCGAACCGTGTTGCGTGGACAGAATGCCACTTGCGCCGCCGGATGTGATGACCGTCGTGAATCCTCTGTCACCTTCATTGCGCAGCCTGATCGTCCAGGTGGACTGTCCATCAAGTGAATCGTTGCCTAGCAGACCGCTGGAAGTCAAACGCGAGTTGACCGGCGTGTTAAACGGGGTGGTGTAAGTATCGTTTGCGGCAATGCCCGCGTTGTTTGAAACGACAATCTCAACCGTTGCCTGCTGCAACTGCCCGTCGATGGCTGCAAGGATTGAAGCTTCGAAAGTTCCCGGTTCCCAGTAAGCATGGTTCGGCAGATTGACCTGGCCGGTTCCCGAATCGAAACTCAGTGTTTCCGTGGTTCCATCACCCCAGGCCACCCACACGGAACCGGTCGCGGCGATTGAACCGGAAGCAATCGAAACCTGTGGACTAAAGTTCTCGCCGACATCAACACTCAACTGGCTCTGTGCGACCAGAATATCTTCCTCGAGATTCACGATAACATTGACAACACCGCTGCTTCCGTCGCTGACCGTGTAGGAGAAGCTGTCGCTTCCGGAGAAATCTGTGTCCGGTGTGTAGGTCACCGTTCCGTACCGTTGTCGATTACAGCGCCGCTTACGCCCGGTGTTACCGATGTGATCGAATCACCGGAGTCGGTAAGCACTCCTATTTGAACCGGTATGTTTTCATCGGTCACGATTGTAGTGGCACCCGCTCCACCGAACAGAACGTCGTCACCTGATCTTCCGTAGAGCGTGTCATTTCCGGCAAGCCCTTCAAACACATTGTCCAGAGAGTTGCCGGTAATCGTGTCGTCGAAAGACGTTCCGATCACGTTTTCGATCGAATCACCGTTGGCGACATTCAGTTCGAGCAACCCGGAAAAAACGCTTGTCCCGCCTGCCAGATCACTCAGGTCAATTGCGATCGCCTGATCGCTCCCGCTGAAGTCGAACGTGTCATTACCGGAATTGCCGAAGAGCAAATCTTCTCCTGCGCCGCCGCGAAGAGTGTCGTCGCCATCGCCACCCGACAACACGTCATCTCCGGCGAATCCGAAAACTATGTCGTTGTCCGCTCCTCCAGCGATCACGTCATTGAGATTCGTCCCGTAGATAAGGTCATTTCCCAAACCACCGTCAATGGTGATCGAATTCGAATCGAGATTCACAAACTCAGTCAGGGTAACCTGCTGGAGATCAACCGTGTCATCTCCACCGCGCGCCTGGACCAGCAACGCCTCCACATCATCGGCAGCGATTGTTGTTTGCTGACCGGTTACCGAAACAAAACCCGCATCGTTGCTGACAACAAGCGATTCACCGGCTGAAGTTCCATTGACCAGCAACAAGCCGTTTGCGTTGATCGCCGCAGAGAACGCAAGCATCTTGCGATCCTCAAGCTTGCCGTATTATTGAGGATTATTCGTCGTGTGCCTGCGCCGTTGATTGCCGTTCGGCTTGCGTACGACTTTGTATCCGAGCGCACGAAGCGTATTTTTCCAACCTGTGACAGGCAACTTCATAGAACTTCTTTATCTAATTGTGTTCCGGCAAAAGGAGGACTGCGACTCGCGTGACGCAGGCAACATTTTCTGTCCCAGAGCATCGAACAATCTAGACGATCCGTTTGATTTGTAAATATTCTGGCCTGAAAAATCTCGTGGAAGCATTTCCTTCCCGAGATGATTTTCCGCGTTGCAGAATCTAAAACCCGCCGCAGAGAGGGTGGAACTACACGACACCTGACAGATAACTAAGTTCACAACGGTTTCGCCGATCCCCGGGTCTGGGCGACTTGGCGAACCGAGGGTGAGGCGAATGCCTTCGCAAAGGCAAGCCAACATGATTGCCTACCCAATTACAAATCGAATGCGATCAAATTAGATCGACAGTCAACATTGTTTCGCTGGGGAAAGACCCCGAAAGCCTGTAACGACTGACCGACCTGGGTAACAAAAGTGTTGCGCTGTTTTTCAAAAAACGATTTACCAAATGATTAAAGCGCTGAACATCCTTCATTAACTTGAATGGGACATCCTTGATCATCCACTTTGTGCCGTCTCCCGTCTCCCGTTTCTATGCGTTTGAGAGAGCCGATGTTCAAGCACTTCTACTGCCTGTTGTTTCTATTGTTGTTCGTGCAATTCGCGGCAGCGAGTGAAGACTGGATTTTCGAAAAGCCGACCCACTAATCGATCCACTAACTCCCAATATCTGTTTCCGGTCAGTGCATTGTCGAAGAATGGTTGATGAGAAAGCCCCGCAAAAACGTGCTTTTTTCTAAGCGTTGTGAAAGCCAAATTAATGCTCTCGTGGTCTACGGAACCGAAGGTTACAGATTCGACTCCTGTCACGTGTATTTTTTCATGCGCGGAGCTTCAGGTCGGATCGCTTAAGACGGGCACTTCTTTGACTGATTGAGCATTTGAGACCGACTTTGACTCAAATGACAATGTCGGCCGCCGATCTCAACCTTCGTGAATGATGCGTTGACTCCAGCCCCGCAACGGTATCGAAGTTTTTCAACGTTCCGAAATTCAATCCAGTCACATTCTCGATGGACTGAATTGTCGTTTGAATACCGTTGTCAACAAGCTCGGCGGGCGTGTACGGGCTTAGCCCGCTAAAGACCTTTTCGGAACCCGTGAGCGGATCAAGCAGCTTTCCATGTCCGACCATAAACCCGGCGGCGGCAATTTTCGTGCTGGTTTTTTGAAGGACTGCTACCTTCCAGTATTCAACTGGAATCGTATACGGACCTTTGGGACGGTTAATCCCATAGTTCTTAGGGTCGGTTTCCCGAAACACCGGACCTGAAAAAACGGTCATGCGTTTTTCGGTCGTATCGCACTTCACAAGAAGATAGTCTTCAAGATCGCCCCAGAGGCTGTTGTTGAAGGTGGCCTGATGAGGTGCGGCATTGGTGAAGTGAAACGTGTCAAGCACGGCGCGTTTCGATTCGGCTGCGCTGCCCCAGGAAGGGTCAACACGTCGTACAAGGTGCCCTCGCTGGAAGAACACGTTTTCATCCGCGACCGACTTCTTGTAAAAATCGTCGTCCGGCTGGATTTCCACATCAATGCGAGCATCCCTGTGCCAGCTCGTCTTAACTTTGGAATTTCGTTTCAATTTATTTCCGTCGATATTGACTGCCGTAAATCTGGCAAATCGCCGGTCCAGGTCGAACACAACCGAAAAGTGAGTGTACCTGAGTTCTGTCGTCGTTTTGCCGGTCAGTTTTGCCTGATGAGTTTTCCTCGTATCGTCTTTCGGGAGCTTGACCGTCTCACTCAAAAAGCCTTTGTCATAGCCTTTCGCATTCTTGAATTTCGTCGGCTTCGAGTCCGCCCCCTGTGCCTCAAATTCTTCATCAATCTCGGGTGATTCAATGATTGAAAAGACCCGATGCCGGCCCATGCTCAATCCGAATTTTAGCCGGTTCAAACCGGCACCTGCCTCGGGTGAGTTGAATCGACGTTCTTCCAGAAATGCGTAGATGGCACTGATTCGCACGCCCTGGTTTGCAACCCAGCCGCGTTGTGCAAGGCCCATTTCCTCGTTCCAGACTGTAATGCCATCAAGTGCCAGTCGTTCACCACTTTCGTTGTAATTCGGAACAGCCCGGTGATGCAGGGCAACCACCTGCCACTGGTCGTTCAACACGGGGGCTCCGGACGAACCGGGCTCGGTGTCGGTGGAGTAGTGTATAAATCTCACAGAATCAACAAATTTCAAATCCTCGTCGCTCAAGACGATAATTCTGCTGTCCCGAATCGCAATCTGTTTTGGCTGACCGCCCGGATGCTGAATGATCGATACCTTTTCCGGGTCAAGTGCTTTCCCTGAATTCGGAATCAATGGAAGGTAGCCGTACTCGCTGAGCGGCATACCGTTGAATGATCTCGGGGCAATTTCAACGATCGTAAAATCGAGCGAGCTATCAGTAAAGAACAGGGAAGAAGGCATCAGGTTGTACGCATGGCGGGACATTTCGACACCATGAACGTCGTGCTGGTAGTCAAACTCAGCGATCGCAAGCGCAGCCGATTCCGCATTTGGAATGACATGGTGATTCGTCATTAACAGTCCCGGAGCGACCATAAACCCTGTCCCGAACCACTCTGCAGCGCCTGATGGTTCCCGAACGCGGACTCTCGCGACCGATGTGGCTGCTTCAAAACCTCTCGTGAGAAAATTGATGGAACATAGGTCGCTGATTCCCAAAACCCGTTCGAGAGCATTGGGGTCTTTCTCGGCAGGTTCAATCAACTGGCGACGCATATCCACGCGGTCAACACGGTCGTTGCCAACGATCTGATCGATTTGTCTTTCGAATTCCGGTCGTCGTTCCGGTACGTTATTCTTGATCGCCTGGGAAAGCTGGACGCTGCATATCTCGTTGATGTCTTTACGCATATTCTTGACTCCGATTCGTCGGCTGGCCAGCCAGCATTGTATTCCGAACCGCCCCGCATTTGTACGGATTTCAATTTCCTTCCCCGGCCAGCCACGTTTTACGCGCAGGTTCCGAGAGTCGAAACTCAACGTGTTTTTCAAGATTTCTGCAATCCTGATCAACATTGAAACGCCAGACGTGCAATCGCTCAGTTCAACTCGGGGCTCGCCGCCGACCTGACCTTCTCCGCCGGAACCTCGCCGATCCAGGAGTCCAGCCGATAAGCTCCGACGGAATTACACAACCTTGAATATCAAGAAACAGACCTTCGCCGGCACATGTCCTTTGGCTTTTCGTTTCGAACCTTTGATCATTGCACGACCATCCAATGGCTCGCAATCCTGAGGATCCCCGAAGCGATTCCATGCTTTGTAGCATTTTCGTAAGTCCGGTCGACTTTTACCCGATCAACCCTTGTGCTTCAGCGCCTTCATCAGATTTTGCAATTCCGCGAACGGGAACCGACCTTCTTTGCCGTCGACATGCGCGGCGTTGCGCAGAGAGTAACATGCGTACTCGCCACCAAAGACCGCACCCAGTTCCGGATCGTCTGACCAGTCGTAGTCGTCTTCAGGCGAAATCAGAAACGTGCAGCTGACCAGCTCTCTTAACTGAGCCCTGGTCAGTTCGAGTTTGAGTTCGCGGTAGGATTCGCGAAGCGTATCTTTCCGTAATGGAATTTGCTCAAACTCCCTGACACCGGTCCCGACAAATTTTGCCAGCAACAAAAATGCGGCGGACGGCGAAACGGAAATTTTTTCCGGATTTGACTCCCAGTATTTTCGCAGCAGCAATAGTTCACTCCATTGCAAACCGAACGGATGCCAGCGCGCGTTGTCCCACCAGCCGATTTGAAACGGCGCGGACGCTTCGGGGCTCTGAAAGTCAACGCTGGTCAGGCAATAGTCGAAGTGAATCTTCACCACAAATCCAAAACCGTCCGGTCCATTCAACCGGACCGACAATGGCTCACACTCGACGTATCCCTCGTCGTCAATCGTACAGTCAACGTATTGTTGCAATAACGACTCGTCCAGTCCGTCTTCATCACCGCCGGTTTGATAGAACAGCCAGAATGCAGGTTCCCGCAACAATCCGTTTAGCGACTCACTCACGTCCATAGGAACTCTATCCGTCCGCAGCCAGAACAAGGGAAATTTGTGAAGTAAGACATCACACAGAGAGCATATCTAATGGCCTACGCTGGCGTAAAGTCGAACGTCGTCGCACTATCTGTAAGGTTACCTGCAACATCGGAAAGCCCGGGGTCGATCGCAAGAGTATAGCTTTTCCCGGCTGTCAGCGGGTCATCGAGGACGACCAGGATCGTATCTCCATCGATTCGGACGACATCGAAAATGCCGACCGGTTCGCCTCCCGACGTCAACGAGTAAAGTAAATCGTCCAGCGAGTCGTCACCGGCGTCCTCCGAAAACTCAATCGTGAATTCATCCGAACCGGCTTCGGCAGTTACATCCGGGCCAGCGATAATGTTGGGAGCAACAGTGTCGTATGTGAATTCGACCGGCGTTGAAGTCCCGTTTAGCTCGATGAAAAACTGATTCAATCCTTCACTCAATGCCGTGCTGCCATTGATCAAAGCCAGAGTTTCAGGCGGGATCGTAAACTCACGATTCACATTCAGAAAACCGGTCAGATTGACAGGGTCTTCTCCCGGCACGCTTGCCGTAAAGCTGTTAATTTGCACCGCCATTCCAATCTGGCCCGCCAACGTCGGATCGGATGTAATCAGATCCGATCCCGAATCACCAGTGTCCTTGCGGAGTCCGACGGTCAATGCCGGTCCGCTGCCGGACACGACTGTAACAGCGAAACTGTCGCTTGCTGAAGCTCCGGACGGATCGGTCGCCGTGACGACGATGGTCGTGATGTTTCCGATGTCGCTCGCGTCAGGTGTACCGGTGAATGTATTCGTGGAATCGTCAAAGCTCACCCATGCCGGACCACCAACAGCCGACAACGTCAACGAGTCTCCCGTGTTAGCGTCCGAAAACGCGTTGAAGGGCACGACAAACGAAAAGACTTCGCCAGACGTTGCTGTCTGATCAACGATCCCTTCGTCAACCGTTGGTGCCACATTCTCAGCCAGCACCTGAACATTGAACGTCGTTTGAACATTAGCGCCGCCAGGGTCGGTTGCTGTTACCGTCACCGGTTCGGTTCCGCCGTCGCCCAGCATCGGCGTGCCGCTGAACGTGTTCGTTGATGGATCAAACGATAGCCAGCCCGGCAGCGTTGACGTACTTAACGACAAAGTATCGTTGTCCGCATCCGCAAACGCATCCGGTGGAACTGTGAAACTGAATGCTTCCGGAATTTGTGCAATCTGTTGACCGATCCCCTGATCAATATTCGGAGCCGTGTTAGGCGTCGAATCGCTGACCACAATGTCAAACACATCGCTGATCGACGCGCTGTCTCCGTCCGTGGCCGTCACGTTGACCGTCACTGTGCCAACATCCCCGGAACCCGGCGTTCCGCTGAAACTTGCCGTCGACGGATCGAACGTCAGCCAGGCTGGCAAGTCGTTGGTCGAAAACGTCAACACATCCTCCGGATTCGGATCAACAAACGTCCCAGCCGGAATCGCATATGCAAACCCGGTGTCAACTGTCGCAGCTTGATCCGCAATCGGAGCATCAACTCGCGGAGCAACATTCTCAGCCAGGACCTGTACGTTGAATGTTGTCTGGACATTTGCGCCGTCAGGGTCGGTTGCTGTCACCGTCACCGGTTCAGTCCCGCCGTCGCCAGCCATCGGCGTTCCGCTGAACGTGTTTGTTGAAGGATCAAATGACAGCCAGCCAGGCAACGTTGATGTACTCAATGTCAACGCATCACCGTCCGCATCCGCAAACGCATCCGATGGGACCGTGAAACTGAATGCTTCCGGAATTTGTGCAATCTGTTGACCGATCCCCTGATCAATATTAGGAGCCGTGTTCGTTGTCGAACCGCTGACCATGATATCAAACGCATCGGTCACAGACGCACCGTCTCCATCAGTCGCTGTTACGTTGACCGTCACCGTACCAACATCCCCGGAACCCGGCGTTCCGCTGAAGCTTGCCGTCGACGGATCGAACGTCAGCCAGGCCGACAAGTCGTTGGTCGAAAACGTCAACACATCCTCCGGATTCGGATCGACAAACGTCCCAGCCGGAATCGCATATGCAAACCCGGTGTCAACTGTCGCAGCTTGATCCGCAATCGGAGCATCAACTCGCGGAGCAACATTCTCAGCCAGGACCTGTACGTTGAATGTTGTCTGGACATTTGCGCCGTCAGGGTCGGTTGCTGTCACCGTCACCGGTTCAGTCCCGCCGTCGCCAGCCATCGGCGTTCCGCTGAACGTGTTTGTTGAAGGATCAAATGACAGCCAGCCAGGCAACGTTGATGTACTCAATGTCAACGCATCACCGTCCGCATCCGCAAACGCATCCGGTGGAACTGTGAAACTGAATGCTTCCGGAATTTGTGCAATCTGTTGACCGATCCCCTGATCAATATTCGGAGCCGTGTTCGTTGTCGAACCGCTGACCTCGATATCAAACGCATCGGTCACAAACGCACCGTCTCCATCAGTCGCTGTTACGTTGACCGTCACTGTGCCTACATCGCCGGAACCCGGCGTTCCGCTGAAGCTTGCCGTCGACGGATCGAACGTCAGCCAGGCAGGCAGGGTATTGGTCGAAAGCGTCAACACATCCTGAGGGTTTGGATCAACAAACGTCCCTGCCGGAATCGCAAACGCAAACCCGCCGTTAACCGTTGCAGCTTGATCCGCAATCGGAGCGTCAACTCGCGGGTCTACATTCTCAGCCAGCACCTGAATGTTGAACGTCGTTTGAACATTGGCGCCGTCAGGGTCGGTTGCTGTTACCGTCACCGGTTCGGTTCCGCCGTCGCCCAGCATCGGCGTGCCGCTGAACGTGTTCGTCGTCGGATCAAACGATAGCCAGCCAGGCAACGTTGATGTACTCAATGTCAACGCATCACCGTCCGCATCCGCAAACGCATCCGGTGGAACTGTGAAACTGAATGCTTCCGGAATTTGTGCAATCTGTTGACCGATCCCCTGATCAATATTCGGAGCCGTGTTCGTTGTCGAACCGCTGACCTCGATATCAAACGCATCGGTCACAAACGCACCGTCTCCATCAGTCGCTGTTACGTTGACCGTCACTGTGCCTACATCGCCGGAACCCGGCGTTCCGCTGAAGCTTGCCGTCGACGGATCGAACGTCAGCCAGGCAGGCAGGGTATTGGTCGAAAGCGTCAACACATCCTGAGGGTTTGGATCAACAAACGTCCCTGCCGGAATCGCAAACGCAAACCCGCCGTTAACCGTTGCAGCTTGATCCGCAATCGGAGCATCAACTCGCGGAGCAACATTCTCAGCCAGGACCTGTACGTTGAATGTTGTCTGGACATTTGCGCCGTCAGGGTCGGTTGCTGTTACCGTCACCGGTTCGGTTCCGCCGTCGCCCAGCATCGGCGTGCCGCTGAACGTGTTCGTCGTCGGATCAAACGATAGCCAGCCAGGCAACGTTGATGTACTCAATGTCAACGCATCACCGTCCGCATCCGCAAACGCATCCGGTGGAACTGTGAAACTGAATGCTTCCGGAATTTGTGCAATCTGTTGACCGATCCCCTGATCAATATTCGGAGCCGTGTTCGTTGTCGAACCGCTGACCTCGATATCAAACGCATCGGTCACAAACGCACCGTCTCCATCAGTCGCTGTTACGTTGACCGTCACTGTGCCTACATCGCCGGAACCCGGCGTTCCGCTGAAGCTTGCCGTCGACGGATCGAACGTCAGCCAGGCCGGCAAGTCGTTGGTCGAAAACGTCAACACATCCTCCGGATTCGGATCGACAAACGTCCCAGCCGGAATCGCATATGCAAACCCGGTGTCAACTGTCGCAGCTTGATCCGCAATCGGAGCATCAACTCGCGGAGCAACATTCTCAGCCAGGACCTGTACGTTGAATGTTGTCTGGACATTTGCGCCGTCAGGGTCGGTTGCTGTCACCGTCACCGGTTCAGTCCCGCCGTCGCCAGCCATCGGCGTTCCGCTGAACGTGTTTGTTGAAGGATCAAATGACAGCCAGCCAGGCAGTATCGACGTACTCAATGTCAAAGTATCACCGTCCGCATCCGCAAACGCATCCGGTGGAACTGTGAAACTGAATGCTTCCGGAATTTGTGCAATCTGTTGACCGATCCCCTGATCAATATTCGGAGCCGTGTTCGTTGTCGAACCGCTGACCATGATATCAAACGCATCGGTCACAGACGCACCGTCTCCATCAGTCGCTGTTACGTTGACCGTCACCGTACCAACATCCCCGGAACCCGGCGTTCCGCTGAAGCTTGCCGTCGACGGATCGAACGTCAGCCAGGCAGGCAGGGTATTGGTCGAAAGCGTCAACACATCCTGAGGGTTTGGATCAACAAACGTCCCTGCCGGAATCGCAAACGCAAACCCGCCGTTAACCGTTGCAGCTTGATCCGCAATCGGAGCGTCAACTCGCGGGTCTACATTCTCAGCCAGCACCTGAATGTTGAACGTCGTTTGAACATTGGCGCCGTCAGGGTCGGTTGCTGTTACCGTCACCGGTTCGGTTCCGCCGTCGCCCAGCATCGGCGTGCCGCTGAACGTGTTCGTCGTCGGATCAAACGATAGCCAGCCAGGCAACGTTGATGTACTCAATGTCAACGCATCACCGTCCGCATCCGCAAACGCATCCGGTGGAACTGTGAAACTGAATGCTTCCGGAATTTGTGCAATCTGTTGACCAATTCCCCGGTCTACCGACGGAGCGGAATTGACAATGTTGCTGATCACGATCTCAAAGCTGTCTAGAATCGACGCGCCCGCTGGATCAGTCGCCGTAACCACAATCGTCTCGGTACCGATATCGACCAATCCGGGAGTCCCGCTGAACGTGTCGTTCGTACTATCGAATGACAGCCACGCAGGCAACGTGCTCGTTGTCAAGGCCAGCCGGTCTCCGTCGGCGTCTGAAAATGCACCTGCCGGAACGATGAACCGGAAATCTGCTGCAACCGTGGCGGACTGATTCGAGATTCCCTGATCGATCGCCGGACCCGCGTTTGATCCAGCTACATCGACGACAAGGTTGGTCGTCGCGGAAGCTCCCGACGGATCTGTCGCTCGCAGTATGATTGTCACCGCACCCTCATCCCCTTGAGATGGAGTTCCAGTGAATGTGTTGCTGGTATCGTCAAAGCTAAGCCAATCCGGAGTTCCGAAACTGGTAATTGTCAGAATATCACCATCGCCGTCGACAAACGTATCCGAAGGCACAGCGAAACTAAACAAACTTCCAACGGTCGCTGGCTGATTGTCAATCGTGGCATTCGCAACCGGAGCCGTGTTGGATGGATTATCGACATCAATCACAAAGTTGCTGGTCGCTTGCAGTCCGCCCGGATCGGTCGCTGTAACTACAACGGTCACCAACGCAATATCATCGACGCCGGGAGTCCCCGAAAACGTATTGGTCGAATTGTCAAAAGACAACCACGCCGGCAGTGTATTGGTGCTGAGCGTTAGCGAATCGTTATCGGGATCCGAAAACGCATTGCCGGAAACAACGAAATTGAAAACGTTTCCGGGCGACACAAACTGTCCGGGAATTCCAGCGTCTTCAACCGGAGCACGATTTTCAACTCCGCCATCGACGGCGATATCGAAAATCGTGTCGCCCGTGCCGCCTGCCGGATCGGTAACTACGACCAGAATCGTATCAGTACCCGCATCTCCAGCCGCAGGAGTTCCAGCGAACATTCGAGTCGTAGAGTCGAAGCTTAGCCAGTCCGGCAATGTTCCCGTGCTGAACGTCAACGGGTCACCATCTGCATCGGCAAAAGCGTCATCAGGAACAACGACACTAAATGCCGTTCCTGCTGTCGCTGACTGATTGCCGATCCCCTGGCCTTCGGTCGGTGCATTATTGAACTGATTGACACCAAGCACAAAATCGCTGTCGACCGTTGCACCCGATGGATCGGTCGCAGTGACCGTGATCGACAGCCGATCGATGTCACCACTTTCCGGCGTTCCATTGAATGTCCGTGTCGCCGGATCAAAACTCAACCATGACGGCAAGTTGGCTGCTGACAAAGTCAGCGTGTCACCGTCTGCATCCTGAAACGCACTGTCAGGGACGGTTTGCGAAAACGGATTCGCAACACTTGCGTTACGAGCAGGAATTCCATCGCCAATCGTCGGCGCATTATTCGTGTCCGCGCCGACAACAATGTCAAAGGAATCCGATGCCGACTCGCCGCCCGGATCGGTGGCGGTAACCGTGACCGTCGATGTTCCAGCGTCATTCGGGCCCGGCGTGCCGGAAAATTCTCCGGTCGATGGATCGAATGACAACCAGTCCGGCAGCCCGCTTGCCGACAGCGTCAACGTATCCCCGCCCGGATCGGAAAACGTATTCGAAGGCACAGTGAAACTAAATGCCGTGTTGAGTGTTGCCGAAGCATCGGAAACCCGATTGTTGACCACCGGAGCTGTACTTGAACCGCTGTCGTCAATGGTGATGAAAAATGACCCCGTTGATGACTGCCCGCCCGGCGTTGTCGCCTTCACGATCACTTGATACTCGCCGTCAGTTCCCGTATTGGTAGTAACAGTACGGCTACTGACCCGCACGTTATCAATCAATCCGCCCATTCCGATCCGGTCTGCAGGATCATTGGAACGGAACTCCAGCCGTGTTGTGTCACCCGTGAAAACTCCCAGATCGACGGTAATCGTCCGGAATGAAACTCGAGATAACGCATTTCCTTCATCGGCGATCGTCTCGATTAGATTCCCGTCCCAAAAGATTTCCAGCGAGTTTCCCGTCGTCCCGGTTTGCGGGCGCGGGGAATACTGAAACGAGATGACGTATTCATTGCCCGTTGTCGTTCCGATCGTCGTTGCCACCCCGTTCACGCCATCAAGTTCCAGCAGGTTGTTCCCCTGCGGAGCCGGCCCGACCAGCCGGTGATTATTTTGAAGTTCAACAGGTGCAGATGTTATCGAAGTAAACCCGGATGTCGAATTGACCAGCAGGAACTGGCCTTCAGGAACAGCAACGTCCTCGAATCCAGCTGTGAACACCGTCTCCAAAGGACCGCGAATCTCAACACTGTTTGCAGCATCGGACGCCGAAATATTCTGAGAGTTTGCAATCCAGGCAAGCTCACCCGTATCCGGATCAAGCTGCAAGCCGGATGGTCCGTTGTCGATCGTGTATTGCGTTCCGGCAATTTCTTCCACAAGCGAAACCGTCTGTTGCAGCGTCGCGTCAGTCGCAACGGGTTGATCCGCAATCGAATTGATCACCGGACTCACAGCCCGGTCGAAGACGGAAATGTTGTCCAGCAATCCGCCCAGACCTACCCGGTCGCGCTGCGAGACACTGCGGAACTCCAGCGTCGTACTGTCTGAGCTTGCTGCCGGCAAATTGAATTGCAGTTGAGAAAAACTGGTCTGGGCCCGGCCGTTGCCGTTGCGTGACAATCTCTGAACCACGTTTCCGTTCCACCAGACTTCGATTTCGTTCTGCTCCGCATCAACACCCGGGCGAGGAGAATAGTCGAGTTGCAAAACGTAGGACCGGCCCGCAACCGTTGTCACTTGCGTCGTCATGCCCGATGTACCGTCGAGCTCAACGTACGGAGTCGTATTGCCTGGCGAATTGACCTGCGAATGGTTGTGTTGAATCTCGAACGACTGAGCCGTCGCCGCGAATCCCGACGCGTTCGGCACCAGCTGGAACGTTCCGTCCGCCACGCCGGTATCATCAAAAGTCGCAGAGAAAACTTCGACACCAACATCGCCGGCCAGCATCTGGCGCGGTTCAAGCCGCTGGAACATTCGACCTGCTCGGGCTCGAGCCAGCCGCAGACGCGAAATTCTGAACTGCGATTTTCGCGCTGTCAGAAAACTCGAACGAATAAAATTTGCCAGCCGCGAGATGATAGACGTGAGACGCATTTCGTTATGCTCCGCATGTTGTGAACGCAAGGGATGCAAACAGCATTGATGCAACTGCAATACGGATGCAAACAAACGTGTTGGGCGGGTAGGCCGTCACTCAATGAGAGTCGCGTTTCACAGCTTCATTTCCCAGCTTGATTCCAAAGCGCAAGATTGAAATGCATCCCGCAAGTTCAACGCACAGGCAAGATGCAAAATCAAAGCACAATCCGAGTTGGCGGAACGAAACAACGAGGGTCAGCGCACGTTCCGCGCGAGGATCGGAACTCAAGTCCGGGCTGCGGTAGACAAACTCCGTGAATGGCGGCGATATCCGTAAAATGGAGAGACTAATATATCAACTTTCCACAGACAATGGTGACACACTGGACAGGAAGGGGGCAATAGTAAGGCGTCCGGCAGAATACCGAATGGCGTAAAACAGAAGGTTCCTCGATATTTCCGCCTGTCACATCAATGGCGATCAGTGATTCCCGGCAGCTATCAATGACTGCTCTTCCAGCTATCGTGACCACTCGGACTATCGGAACAAACATTCCCGCCGCGTTCACGATCATCAATACCAAGTGGATTTCGTCTTGTCGAAGCGAGAGGTACTTTTTTCGGACCAAACAAACCGTCACAAAGTGACACCAAAGCAAAATATCCCAATGCGATAAACGGCGTGCAAACAATCACAATGTAAACGATGACAGCGGCGCTCCCATTGGTGGCGATCGTCGCAAAAACAATCGAAAAAGCAGCAACCGCAAGAAAGATCCAGCGCAGATTGAAACTCAAGCCGTGATCCGTATCGGCGAGTCGGTCAATCTTTCCTTTAATCCGCATACGGTTTTGCGATTCGATAGAGGTGATATCATCGCACCGGAACAATTACGTACGCGGGGGCTGTCGACTGTAGCCAGCGCCTCGACTGCGGCCCCAGTCCGCAGAACGGAAGGTTTTTTCCACACCACCCCACAACGGAACAGGTGATTTCGAACCACAAATGACTGTACCAATGCCAGCGCCCGTTGCCAAAGAGCGAAGGTGTCCGCGAAGCGGCCTAGTGTAAAACCAGGTTAGCCACCGTCGCGTCAGGATTCGCCGTCCCTGTAGCTGCGCGAACTGCCCTTACGTGCTCCTTACCGCGATCCGATGCAGCTAGCTGAATGCTTCGCGCGCTCTCGCTTAAGTTATCGCCAACCCCGTGTCGATCTTCCTTGAAACGGCATAGCCGGCACGATCCGGATTCCTTGCCCAGCCCTCTCAGTGTTAAACGACCAGCTCCTTTTCGATTCGCCCACTTGCCTGTCTCAAAAAACAACGGCCCTCCACGATTCACAACTTGAACTAAATCGGGTCGCAATCGCGATGACCGATTGCCGCTTCGCATTCTCAATACCGGAACATTGTCGAAGAAAAACTTTCTCATGCGAAAAATATCAACTCAGAACAAGTCAACGCAACAAAGCGAATCGCAACAACATTCTGCGACCGATCGATCCGCACGAAAAAAAACGAACCGTAACTCGCGATCCGCTCGACACAACGCACCGTCTATCGGAGCCTCGAACCACGCTGCCTGCTCGCCGGCTTGACTCCTGCAGCGATTTCACTGAACAGCGAAACCGGCGTCCTTCAAATCCAGGCCGATGCCAGCCAGCGGGCTGCCATTCGCGTCGTGGTCGATTCGGGTGATGCCACCCTCTCGGTTAACGAGTACGCGCCCAACGACTTCGCCGGAATCCGCGCCGGACTGGTCACGCCCGATACGCAGACTCCGTTCGAACTTGAGTCCGTCACTTCGATTCGCTTCACCGGCACGAATTTCAACGATCTGTTTTCCAACGAGTCGATATTCAACTCGATCATCATTGGAAACGCCGGCAACGACTTTCTCTACGGAGGCGACGGGAGCGACTCTATCTATGGCAACGACGGGCGCGACACGATCGAAGGCGCACCTTTCAACTCAATAAACAACCTGTTCGACACTCTAATCGGCAACTCGGGCGACGACATGATTCATGGAAACGCGGACAACGATTTGCTTGCCGGTGGCGATGGAGACGACCACGTGGATGCGGCGATTCGATTGATGGCAACGCAAACGACGACTGGCTGTACGGAAACGAAGGGGCTGACCGGCTCCGTGGCGACCACGGCGCTGATATTTTCCACTACGGACAACAGCAGTTTCGCAATACCCTCCAGAAGTTATCGTCGCAACCACAACCGTTAAGCATCCAGGACGGAACACGAACCACCGGGCGCGGTCAACACCGTTCCTTCTTTCGCATGAACGCTGCGAACAAAACCAAGCCCCAGCCATGACTGGTAAACGGGCGACCAGCACACACTGGTGATCGTTCCGGCCTTCTTCTCTCCAAGCACGAGATCAACCGGCAACGATTCGGGTTGATGGTCCAGTTGCATCTGCACAAACAACTGGTTCACATGCCCCATCGCATCGATTCGGGCGACCGTTTCCTGACCGAGATAACAGCCTTTGTCAAACGAGATCGCATGCTCGTCGCGCTGCAGTTCCTGGGGCAGATTGGCCTCGCTTGAATCAATCCCGAATCGGGGTGTCGCGCTTTCGATGCGAATAACATCCAGAGCATTCATCGATGCGGCAGGGATCGCAGCCGTATCAAAGTGCTGCAACAGTGCGTCGATTTGGCCCGCCATGCAGAAAACTAGAAAGCCGAACCCGGCAAGCTCAAGGTTAGCGATCCGTTCGATTGCAGCAGCCGCAGGGAATGATCTGTCCGGGTGCTTAATATGATTCCGAACCGGCAACGCACCAGCAATAATGCTCAATTTACCACTGCTATGGTTGCCGGTAACAAACACGCATTCATATTCACTTGATACGTCCGAGATCGCCACGTCCTCCCGAATGATGTAGAGGTCGAGATGATCGCGAACAGCTTCGAACTGCTCCGGAACCGTTAGCAACAACAGGCTGTCGTCGTCTGCCATGACGTGAACGTGACTCAACAATTTGCCCTTGGTGTTGAGAACGAATGCCTCGCACACGTCGCCGGGAGACATCGCGTTTACATCCGCCGTGCAGAAATTGTGCATCAGCGCGGCGCGATCAGCACCCGTCAAACGAATCAAAGTTGGAGAATCGATTCGAACGTAAGCGGATTCAGATGTGAGCTGACGATAGTCAGACTCGATCGGTTTGCTGAGCATATATCGGTAAAGCGTGGTGAAGGCGAAGTTGTAAAGAATACAGAGAAAAATTAGGCTGGTTGTTCATTCGTCATCCACTCGAATGGTAACGCGATGAGCGTCGCGGATGCAAACCCTATCGTCATGCGGCGCGACCAGCCGGTTCAGCTCTTCGACTCCCGCCAAATAGCCGAGGCCGAACTCTTCGGTCACGTTCCGGGAAAGTGGCGAATGCAGAATCACAGACCGGCCCTCAAGTATCCCGATCAGCCTCCGCATCCGGTCCGACATTTTTCCGCTGTCGCCCGATTCGAATTGCCGCTCGATCGCACGTCGGATTTCGACAGGAGGCGGCTTGCTGATCGAAGACCAAATGACAATCGGTAAATCGCTTGCCGAAATTTCGCTGGCAACAAACACGGCTTCCACGAAATCGGACCAGTCCTGATCCGCTGGAGACTCGATTGTCGCCAAAACGAGCTGATCGCTACCACAATATCGAACCGACCAGGCAGAATTTGATTCGTCGCGGGCGCGCTCGAGAACCGGACTACGGGAACCACAATGAAATCTGCTGATTCCGCCACCGGGAACCGTCACGGCCTGTAAGGAGAAAAATGCACCAAGTTGTGCGTTCGCAAATTCGATTTCACCGCGACGTTTTTTGGCCGGACCGTCGGCTTTGGCAAACCGGGTCAGTGTTTCCTGATTGGAAAATGCGGGATAGATGCAGTCGGCAAGACGTTCGTTGTCGCCCGGTACCGGCCAGCCGACGGGGATGATCACATCCGCATCGACGATCGCGCGATTGACTTTCATTGGCAACGCATCTTGATTCGCAGCAATATAGGCAAACACGTTGTCGTCGGAGCTAGCGTTCTCGTTTTCACTGCCGGAAATGTTGCTATCGATCAAGGTTTCGATGTCTTCCGCGTCGACGGTGTTATTCCCGTAGGCCGGCCCCGGATCATCCGAATCGTGGATCACAAAGCCAACGTTTAGATATCGCGAATCGAGAGGATGCGATTTTACGACGGCGGTGCGCGCGTCTTCCCCGGTTTTCGATCCATCTTCCGACGGAGTTTCAAGCGTTTGCAAATCAAACTCTGCGGCAAGAGTTCTGGAAAGGACTACCGTGATATCCGCCGGTTCGACGTTCGTTTCCAACAGCGTTTCGATCAACGTTTGCAGAATCGAAGCAGACTTTGGGAGATTTGCCTGCAGCACGATGGCAATGGTATCGCCCGGAAAAATGGACTGGCTAAGCGGCGGATACTCATCGACTGGATTTTCCAGCGCGGCCCGCAGAGCGTCAGCGATTTCTGCTTCGCCATCCAGGGCAGATGTTTCCGGGCCCGCTTGAGGGCTGATCCAGTTATCTGCTGAAAGTGAATCAAGAATTGACTCGTGTTTTCCGGTCTTCGCGGCCGATGCCATGCTGGCTCCGATAAATTGCGTGAATTTGACAACGAATCATAGCAATCGGAACGTTTTCAGGCAATCGATGCTGATTGCGACAGCGCCAAAAGTAATGCCCTTAATTGGTTCTCGCAAACCACCAGCTCGCTGGTGAGTACCATCAGGCTCTGCTTTCCAAAACTGAGCGGAATGGCGCTAGTCCCTAGTTCTAGTTTTGCACATTCTCGATCCTATCCAGCGAGCGTTGCCAAGGTCGCTTTGGGAACGCGGTTGGCTGGATCTTCCATGCCCAGTTGCTGTTTGCAATCGTAGTGCGTCACCTCGATCGACCACCGCAGCGAAAAAATCGAGAGGATTTTCTTTGCCGAGAGATTCACATTGGTGCTGTAAAAAATTCTGGTCGGACGTCCGCCGACGGTATCTTGTGAAAGCACAAAACGCAGCAAGCGATCTTTACCAGCAGTGTAGTAAAGCCCGGTTTTCGTCTTGGCACGCAGCGAACCGTGCAAGCCGTATTGGTTGAAGTGATACGTCTTCCATGGCTTGCGATCGTTCTCCCAGTCGGCAGCCGAACTCATTCGTTCACCTTTCCTGCGACGTGGGCCACGACGTTTCGGTTCCTTGGGGGCAGGCTCGTACAACGCAGCGCGGGCGTGAACCGGGCCGATGAGATCAAAATTTTCAGGCAAGTTGCTCAATATGCTTTTGCCACTGTAAAGACTGTCGACAACGATGACGAACTGTCGCTCCGGAAACCAGGCCGCGACCAGAGCGATCATCTGGGCCATCAATTCAGGCCGCGTTTTACGAGGTGAACCATCGTTTTTGTGTACCGTTTGTGCCTTCTTGGCCGCTTTCTTTTTTGCTTGGGCTGCCGCTTTGGATTTCTTCGAAGCGGCTTGGGTGCGAGCCGGGTTGCGTTTCTTTTTGACTTGGTTTTTGCCTTTGACAAGTCCTTGCTTGTTGCGATAAAGCCGCATGCAAATCGGTAGCGCGAAGACCTTCGTCGGAGCCCACCATGGCCTGTCGATAATCAAACAAAGATTGACCCGGTCGTACCCCCGGTGAAAAAGCTTCTTTGATTTTGACGAGTTACATGCATCGTGGTGCATCCCTGTTCCAAAAATCCCCAAGCCTCTTTTGTGGCAAAGCGTGTCGTCACCGGCCAAATAGATGACGGCATCGTTCCCGATAAGCATTCGGACAATTAACTGCGACAGTAGTTTCCAAAGCTGGTCGATGTCCCACACAGCCTGGCTAAAAAACCGGTGGTAGTTGGAGAAGTGGCCGGCATCAACCGAATCACCGGAGATGATCAAGTCGGTGATGTAGCGATGACGAGGCGAAACAATCCATCCCGCCATCAACAGCCGAAACGTCGAAAAACCCGGTTCGGTGAAAGCAGGAGAAAACGTCAGTAGCAAAACCTGAAACGATTGAGTAAGATCCGTCTGAGCGGCTTCCTTGCCATGAAATCGAATGTTAGATACTCAATTTCATCTACGGATGTCGCTCTTTTTATGCCATAGCAATTCTCAAAATAATTGCAAAACTAGAACTAAGCCCTAGCCGCCGGTCGGGTTGGCGATGGACGTATTGCCGCAAAACCGGCGTGCCGAACCGCTCACAGAACAGCCACTAAATTCCCGGAAGAACCGAACCATACATCTGACCAGCCGGAAAGACAACAATGCCACGGACCCTTCTGCTGATGCGACACGCGAAATCGTCATGGGACAATTCACGAATCAGCGACCACGACCGGCCGCTCAACCCGCGCGGACTTCGCGACGCGCCGCGAATGGGCCGTTATCTTACGTCGCAAAAGCTTGTTCCGGACGCAATTGTTTCATCGACGGCCAACCGGGCGTTGACTACGGCGCATCTGATCGCAGAGCATTGTGACCGTTTTGACTCGGACGTCATTGAAGACGCAAATTTCTATCACGCCCCGCCCGATGTCTATCTGGAGCGTGCTGCGTTACTCGACGACTCGACTCAAACTGCGATGTTCGTAGGCCACAATCCGGGGATGGAAGCGATCGCCTCAACTGTCGGCGGAGACCACGAATCGATGTCAACGGCGGCAATCATGCGCATTGAATTTGACGTCGAATCCTGGTCGGACGTCGAGTCGTTTTCACAGGCGACTCTTGCCGGAATCTGGCGACCCAAAGAGATTTCGTAGCTTACATCAACGATGGATGCGACTCTCTTGAATGAACCGGAAGCGTCAGTCCACTCGCGGGCTTCCTGCGCACTGACGAATTCAGGCAACAAAACGAGAGCAAAAAAAGAATGCTTTGGACGAATAATGGCGCACGCGTAAACATGTAAATCGTTACCCGATGTCACCTGAAAATGCGGTTTGAAGCGTAGCAAACCAGCCGAACCTAAACCGGTGAGCCGACATCGTACCATTTTGGCGCACCGGTTTCAAAAACCAGCCGCTCTCCGCTCAGGGGATGATTCAACTCAAGCCGCCACGCGTGTAGGCACATCGGCTCGTCCGACAGTTGCTTCGTTTGGCTCGCGTTCAATTTGCCGTCCAGGCAATAGGACGGATCGCCAAGGATCGGCGTACCGGAATGCCACAGGTGAACTCGAATCTGATTCGTGCGACCCGTTACCGGACGACATTCAACCAGTGCCGTTCCGTCGTCGAGTCGTTGTAGGACATCGAAACGTGTTTCTGCTCTTTGTCCTGTGTCGTCAATCAATCTCACACCAGCAACCGACGGCGCATCCGCAATAGAGGCGTGACAAGTGAACGCATCCTGCTCAGGATGACCCTGAACACGCGCAAGATAGGTTTTTCTGACGCTGCTATTTTCAAACTGAACCCGCAATCCGTCGGCAGCGGTTCGCTTTCTGCAGATCAGGACGACGCCGGTTGTGTTCGCGTCCAGACGATGGGCCATTCGTAAACGCTCGCCGGGAAAAACCGTCTTGAGAATCTCGATCAATGTGTTGCGGTTGAATCGCCCGCTCGGATGCATGGCAAGCGGAGCCGGTTTATTCACACCGATCAAAGATTCATCTTCATAAATGATCTCGATCCCGGCATTCACATCGGGCTCGACCGTATGCGGAATCAGATGTTCGACGCGCCACCCCGCACGAACCCGATCGGTTTCTGCCAGCGGTGTCTCTTTGTAAACGATCCGCCCTCCCCTGCACTCGTCAAGCCAGTACGCGTCGCCGAGATGGGGATGCATTCCGGTCAGGAAATGAATCGTCGTATGGCCCTCAAATTTCGCGGCAATATTCATCGGGCGGATGTTGTCGTACGGCTGGCTTCCGGGCAACGGGTCAATCACTTGTTTGATCGCCGTGTTTCGATCGGCAATTGCAGCTTCCATTTTCTCCGCATCGTTTTTGAAACAATATCGACAGCTGACCGTCGGCACGTACGTTTCCAATTGTTGATCCTCAATCGACAACACCGCTTGACATGCATAACACTGCGCCAGCCCAGTTTCTTTGAGCGCTGCATCAACTGCCACACGTTTGTCGAATACGAAACAATCGCCCTCGTAGTGATCACCGCCACAGTCCTCGAAATATTTCAGGATTCCGCCATCGAGTTGATAGATCTCGCGGAACCCGTTCTCTTCCATCAGCGGACCAGCCTTTTCACAGCGGATGCCCCCGGTGCAGAACATCACGACCGGTTTCGATTTGATCTCCTCCGGCAATTGTTCAATCGCATCGGGGAACTCGCGGAAGCTGTCGACCCGCGCCGGAATCGCGCCGACAAATGTACCGACTTCGACTTCGTAGTCATTTCGTACATCCAGCAACGTGATCTCACGATCTTCGTCCAGCCATGACTTCAATTCCGTCGCAGCAATTTTCGGACTCGTCTTCCGCGAGGGTTGAATTTGCGGCACGCCCATCGAGATGATTTCTTTTTTCAGTCGGACCAGCATTCGACTAAAGGGCTGATGATCGCTGAAACTCTCTTTGACTGGAAGGTCCTCAAATTCCTTCTCCGCGCGAAGCGATCCCAGAAGTGACTCGATCGAGTCCCGCGTTCCGGCAAGGAACATGTTGATCCCTTCATCGCTGAGCAGGATTGTTCCTTTGAGCCCCAGGTGGCGGGTTAATTCGAGCAGTCGTTTTTTTCGCCCGGTGAGATTTCCGAGTTCAACAAACTTGTAGGCGGCAATATTTACGAAAGGATGAAACATGGGGAAACGAGTATCAATAAGTGAAAAAAGACCGATCAGTGAGATTGCTTTCAATCAGCGAAAATTGAAAACGCGAAATGAAACGGGCATTCCTGCCAATAGGTTGTAACGCAATTCGAACAACAGCATGAGTCACATTGCCTGCGCGACATTGAATTGTCAACGAACGGACGGACTCGCAATCTGCTGGGAAACAGGATTGCTCGATCACCCGGTAATTCGCCGCCATTTGGAACCATCAGGACGTTTGTACTGTCTCAACCTCGTACGCGCTATTGCAACGGGTTTTTGCTTGGAAAAGCGGTTCAAGGTCCGCGTTAGTTTTAGTAATATAGAGGATAATCAAAGTTTCCCGAACTACTATCAGTTGCTCGGCGTGAAATCGGCTGAACAGGACAATGCCGCGTTGGAAAAAGCAGCACGGCATAGGCTGGCTCAATTGGCTGCTGTGGATCCCGGTGCGTTCAAAGAAGCTCACGAAAAAATAGTGCCAGAATCCGCCGAGCGTTTCAGGTACTCTCAAATCCGCCGACTCGCCAGCAATACAACACGCAGCTCCGACAACAGTTGCAAAAACTAAAGCAACAGCGAGTTCAACAGATGCAGCAAAGCGCAGCCGGCGCAAATCAATCCGGAGGATCCGTCGCACCTGCCCCCTCGATGTCGGGCATCGATCACCCGGATCTCTTTTCGGTTGCATTTACCCCTCAGGAACCAGGTGCTCATGAGCTTCATGCGTATGAGCTCACGCCCGGGCAGCCACAACCAATTCCCGCTCCGCCGTTTACCCAGCCTCCAGGCCAGTTGCCACCAGCGCCACCGAATGTTTCCAATACGCAAATTCAGCAGCCGATTCCGACTCAGCAAGTCGCACCTCAACAAGTCGCACCTCAACAAGTGCCACCTCAACAAGTGCCACCTCAACAAGTGCCACCTCAGAATCCGGCGCAGATGCCGTACCAGCCACCTGGCGTTCCGGACCCAAACGTTCAATATCCAAACAACGAAAATACGACCGACGTACCTGCGAATCCGGGGATGCCACCGCAGTCGTTACCACCACAACCGATGTCGGCACAGGGGATTCCGGTGCAGCAACCGGCGGTTCCGATGGCGACTCCGGTCAACCATAGTCAGCCCCCGGGGCACGGCCGGTTTGATCCGCATCAACCTGTTCCCGGACAAAACACACCACAACAAATTGCGCCCGCTTCATCTCAATCGGGGTTCCAGATGGACAACGCGCCGCCTTCGACCGATTCGGACGATCCGGGCAGCCTGAAACACACCAAATCGAGAAAACGAAAAAAGTCCTGGCTTGTCCCCATTCTCGGAACGCTGGTTTTTGCCGTCGGTGCCGGAGGAATCGTCTATGTGCTGACCAACTACTACGATGAGCTTGCCGGCGCGTTTGCAGATGATGAAGACCCGCAGCCGAACGGACAATCCGACGTTGTAACAGGCGGAAACCTGGTTGTTCCCGAAAACGACTCCGACTCCGATGACTCCGGCTCGAACGATACTGATTCGAATGGTCCGGACAATGACTCGTCCGCCGACAATGACTCGGATAGCGTCAACGACAAACCCCGTTGATGATCCCGAAACACATCCGGAAGATCCGGACAATCCATGGGCCAACGATCCGGTCGAAGACCCCGGAAGCATGGACGATCCCGACGATGAGTCGAATGACAACCCGGACGACCCAACTGATACCAATTCAGTCGCGGAATTGACTTTCGATCAACAGGTTCAGCTCCGCTGCGCATTACAGCAGGTCCGCCAGTCGCTCTATCGGCGCGACAAGGTTGGAGCCGACGCCGGCATTGACAGAGCATTGAGCGTTTTTGAAGGAACAACAGCCGATCAACTTCCGCGTGGATCGGCCATTGCGATCGCCGAACGGGGAGCCAAAGATGACCTTGCAAAATGGGATGTGCAAAAGGCCGCCTTCTACGCTGTCCACCAGCATCTCAGTGCTTCCTATGCTGACAAAGCTGAAAGATTCGCCCGGGCAGCCGAGTCCGCCGGGCAAAATGCACAGCCAATTCGCGATTTTGTTTTGTTCAACGCTGATTCTTCTGGAAGAGGCACTCGTTTCGGTTCGTGCGATTCGCGACGCCAGCGACGAAGTTGATCGCAATATGGTAAAAGCCGTTACAGGAATTGCCCAGGAACACGGACTCGAATACATGGTTGACAGGTTCAACTACCAGCCGGAACAAGATGGCGGATAAACCCGGCAAGACGCCTGGATTCCAATGGCCCGTCAAGCCGTCGATCAAGAAAAATGATGGCACGAAACGAACGGTATCGCGCAGTGAGTCCCTCCGTGACTACCGGGAATACAAGAAAATCCCGACAGAAGGAGTCATCCTTAAGGGTGCCGCTGGCGAACTCGAAATTGACGGCGATGTATCCAGGCTTATTTCCATCCCGCATCAACTTCAGGATGCCGTTGAGGAGTTCCGTATTCGTTGCGAGGGCTCGGAGACCAAACAATCGATCAGCTTGAGTGAACCAGCCGGTTTTCAGTTCTGGTGCACGATTCTGATTTGCTCGCTGATTCCAGCGTTAGGTTACTTCTTTGATTCGCAACTCCGCAAACGCGACCGGATAACCGGAAAGTCTTAACAAGTGATTTTGTGAGGGATTTTCCCTCGCGCCGATGACCAAACGTGTCGCTTTTCCCGCGATTCAACCACTAGCCCGGGTTTTCCGGACCATGCATTGAATCAAGGAGAGCGGAATGTTTGCCACTCACATCGTCATCTCGATCGGCTTTATCTGTTCAGCAATTTTTGCGTTCTCAGTTTGCGTGCCGATTGAAGCGCGTGACGAATTCAGCTGATGCCCTCTGGAAAGTCAATTGACCGGGTAATCTTTTTACGCGCAAGACGTACCTTTTGGGGCCATTTGATGGGATCTGTAAACTGGATTGCCGTTTTAGCTGTGTGTGTTTCGTCTGGTTGCTCCAGCCGAACGCCCGACACGGATCCTGATCGCATCGAGGAACGGATCCTGATCGCATCGAGGAAAGGCGGCAGGAACATATGCGCCAATCGCAACTTGAGAGGGAGCAAGGCTAGAGATTTCGCTGCTGCATGCGAGAACCGATTACGCATGTCACTTGGCCTGCTCTTCAAGTCGGCGATACTTCTCCGAGTATTTGTCATACAATCGCGTCTGTCGGTTCGACAAATCCAGTCTGCAACTCCTAGAATCTCCGCCGGATAGATTGTGATGGCCTTCATCGCTTCTTCTTCCGAAAGCCCGTACGCAACCGCCGTCGCAGCATGATACGGTAGAATTCGCGCATTCCGGGTTTCGCTTCTGTCTGTTCCTGAGATGCAATACTTCACGCCCGCCGCGCGTAATCGTTCAGGAAGCGTATAGGCTTCCCGGAAGTTCGCGTCGCGCCGCGTCGGCAACCGGTAGACCGCACTGACGATCACGGGAACGTCATGCTTCTTGAGCAGGTCAGCGCATTGTTCCGCATCATAGCCACCAAGAATGATAACCCGATCCGATTTCCGTGATTCCCATTTGCGAATGAGGCTCAAACATTCCAGGATAGATATGCTTTCCGGTCGCGTCCACTTTGACGGAGTCTTTGGGAAGCCGTCCGCCGCTGCCGACCCGCGTGATCTTGCCATCGACAAACACGATCGTGCCGTTTTCAATGACGTCGCCAGTCATCGTGTGGATCGTCCCGCCCACCAACGCGATCGGATTCTGCTGCGGCGCGCGGGGAATGGTTTCGTCGGCGTTGACTGGTAACATGATCGATACGGCAACCAAAAATGTCAGAGTGGCCGTGGTCAGAGCCCGTTGTTTGTTATTCATGATTTGTTTCGTTCAATAGGTTGTCAGTCTTGCTGGTTTGCAGGACTGTTGCATGACTTCTAAATACGATGGTATCCGGAGCGATTGGGTGCAGTTCGACATTCACTCATCGTCGTGATAACACGCTTCGTCAGTTCCATGCAAATGCCCGATGCAGAACTCGTCGTACCTTGGCCACAGTCTTGCCGGGTCGAGTTTCGCATCTCCCGACTGTTCCATGTCATCACCGGATGGCCGCTCCAGATCACAAGGTCTGCGTGCTTGCCGATGTCCAGTGAGCCGACATAGTCATCGATCCGCAATTGTTTGGCCGGGTTGAGCGTTACAAATTTCAACGCTTCAGATTCCGGGACGCCACCGTAGCGAACCGCTTTTGCTGCTTCATGATTGAGATGCCTCGCCAACTCGGCATCGTCCGAATTGTAGGAAACAACAACCCCCCGCGCGATGCATCAATGCGCCCGCATGGGGAATCGCGTCGATCACCTCGTACTTGTATGCCCACCAGTCGGCAAACGCGCTGGCAGTTGCGCCGGAGGCCGCCATCTGATCGGCGACCTTGTAGCCTTCGAGAATGTGTTGAAAGGAACCGATCGTCACATCGAACTCGTCAAGCAATCGGATCATGTCGCCGATCCGGACTTCGGCAGTGACAGCCTGACCGCTTTCGTTGACGCCGCTGTCGGTTGCCATGTGCGAATGACAATCGATGATGCCCGCAGTGACGTGTTTCCCCGTGGCATCAATTTCCAGATCCGCTTCCCTTCACGATCAATTCCAGCACGGGCAAACGCCGGGCTCTCAAGGTCCATGTCCCTTCGGCGTCGCGAATCGGTTCCGGATCGAATTCGAACCGCTCTCCAGCTACCCACGACTCTTTGATTTTCGTTTTTTCATCGAACAGGTCACCATCAGTGATCATCAGGTTAGCCAGCATTCCCCGCTTGATGGTTCCGGTTTGTCGCAGCAATATCGTCGAGTCGCCGGTATTCATGTCCGCATTCAGGATTCAAGCAGTGTTGGCTGGGGCAGTAGTTCGCCAAGCCCGCAGTCCCGCCCTCCGGTTCAGTCAGCCGATGGAATTCGCCAGAAAATTGATGAACTCGATTCCGCAAAGCCATCCGGAATAAAACGCGTTCCAGACTCCGAAACACTTGGAATCCTGTTTGAGACATTGACCGTGGGCGGAGAATTCATCCCCAAAGATTATCCGGGTATTCTCGTGCGTTTGCCGGATGGAACAATGATTGGTTACCGCGACTCGGTCAAAACCGATCGGGACAGCATCGACACTTTCTATCCCGGCGGAAAGAGCGGCAAGGTAATCGTCGACCCAGCCAAGGACGACTAGATTCGTAACCCGTTATCTGCGTGCAGGATAGGTTGCACGAATGACTCCGAATGAACCACTTGGACTACAGTTCTTTCGGCAACATCGCTGTATTTTCAACGATCCCCTAATTCTCCCGGCTAACTCCTCGATGAACGCCAACATCGGGACCGAAGTTCTGCTGTATTTTACGTTATTTTCTTATGACCCTCGACGAAACTCGTCATATGGTTATAACATCATTTCCCTAGCTGGGGAAGGAAATTCATAGGCAACATTTTCGAATGATATAAACGGTATGTCAGTCGATATCGAACAAACAACAGGAGAATATTGATGGCCAAACGAAAAGTAAACAAATCGGCGGCGATTCGCGACTACGTGATTGCCCACCCCGGCGCTTCGGCGAAACAAATTGTTTCGGCGATGGCGAAAAAAAAGATTACTGTCAACGCGAACATGGTTGGCAACGTCAAGTCAAAAGCCGGGCTGACGAAGAAGCATGGCAAGGTCCGCAGAAAATCGGTCGTCCGATCGAACGCAAGATCATCCAGTAACGGGCACGCATCAATGGAATTGCTGGGTGCTCTGGTGGATGCCAAAAAGCTGGTCGCCAAAGCTGGCTCGGTCGAGAACGCAATTGCCATGCTCAAGACAATCAAAACGCTCGACTCGATCGTGTAGTAACTGGATAACGGCAAATTCACGGTCGCTCAATCGCATAGCAAACGAGTGGACAGGACCAGAACTGCGGGAGTTCATTCCTCGATTTTGATCCGTGCGCTTTTGATCCGTTGCGCGATCTTCCGGCCGGTAACGCTCATCGGCAACTCACTGAGTTGCCCGGGCGTGACCCAGCTCATCGCGCTGCCGTTCTGTTTTAGCCGACCCGAAACGGTCGTCGCCTTGAAACAGTCCAGCGTGATTCGATAGCGCGTAACCGTGTGCTTGATCCGGGTTCCAACCGGTCCGCTTGCAGCGCTGATGTCTGCATTCAATCCGGTTGCCAATTTCAGTTGTTGCTGGAGTTGTTGCGCAACCTGCGCAAGCGAATGTGTCTTGTCGCCCGCTTTGTCGTCGATCGCATACCTGGGAAAGTCCCACAGCCCGGCCCAGCGTTCACCGGCTGCACATTGACGCACGAGAAACCGGCTTCGCCGCTGAACGAGTACGACCGCTTCCGAAATCTCCTCGTACTCTATTTTTTTTCGAGTGGCGGGAATCTTCGTTTGCAGTCCTTTGACAAACGTCGGGCAGTCATTGCTGAGCGGGCATGATTCACAACGCGGATTCTTCGGCTGGCAAACCAGGCTCCCCAGTTCCATCAGCGCCTGATTGAAGTCGCCCGTCCGATTTTCGGGCAGAATCGACTCGGCGAACTCCCAGAGCCGTTTCTGGTTGGCCGTGCTGCGTGGATCATCGCGCATTTCCAGAAGCCGCGCGAACAACCGGATCGTGTTCCCTTCCAGTATCGGCAGCCGTTGATCATCGGCGATCGAGAGGATTGCTCCGGCCGTGTAACGCCCGATCCCCGGCAGCGCAAGAACCGATTCGAATTCACGCGGAAATCTCCCGCCGTGGTTTTCAACGATCACTTGAGCAGCGGCATGCAGTTGCCTTGCACGCCGGTAGTAGCCGAGCCCTTCCCACATTTTCAACACGTCAGCCTGATCCGCTGCGGCCAGTTTCTTAACAGTGGGAAACCGCTTCATGAACCGGCGGTAGTAATCGACAACCGTGGCAACCTGAGTCTGCTGCAGCATGATTTCGCTGACCCAGATCCGGTACCGGGTCTTTTTTTTTCGCCACGGAAGATCGCGCTGATAAGAGTCGAACCATTTGAGCAGAGGTTTTTGCATTTTCATGATCGTTCGCGATACTCGGTCCAAGGCTCCATCCTTGACGACTATTTCGCCACGATGTTTACCAGACGGTCGGGAACCGCGATTACTTTCTGCACCGGACTGCCTGCAAGCAACCCGGCAATCTTCTCATCCGCCAGCGCGAGCCTTTCGAGCTCGTCCTTAGGTGTACCGCGCGCAACTATGATCTTCGATCGATTCTTGCCGTTAATCTGCACAGGAATCTCAACCATTGAATCGATCGTCAAAGCTTCGTCGTATTCGGGCCACGGTTCGTAGGCGAGTGTCTGCTCGTGACCGAGCAATTGCCATAGTTCCTCGGCGATATGCGGTGCAAGCGGAGAGAGAAGCAACACAAACGGCTCCATCATCTCCTTTGGACGTTCCGGTTGTTTGGTAAAGAAATTGACGAACTCCATCAGTCGAGCGATTGCCGTGTTGAAACTGAGCGATTCAATGTCATGCCCGACCGCTTTGATCGTCCGGTGCAAGACACGAATTTGCTCTTCCGTAGGCTCGCAGTCTTTGACCGCTGCGTTCAACTGCATTTCCTCACTGAAGTCATCAACAATCATCCGCCAGGCGCGGTCGAGAAAACTCCGCACGCCGCTGACGCCGGACATGCTCCAGGGTTTCGATTGTTCGAGCGGCCCCATGAACATCTCATATAACCTCAGGGCATCTGCACCGTAATCCGCAACGATCTCATCAGGGTTAACGACATTGCCACGGCTCTTTGACATCTTGTACGCCCGCGCGTCGATACGAACTTCAGGTTCGGACTTGAGTACAAAATGTTCGCCGTTTTTCTGCGTCTGATCCGGGTCGAGCTTGATGACCTGAACCAGTTCGCCCGTCGCTGCGAGGACTTTCCTGCCTTCCTCGTTGTCAATCACAACCGTGGCCGACACGAATTGCTCGTCCGCGTTCCGATAGGCCGTGAATTCAACGTCGCCCAGGATCATGCCCTGATTGACCAGTCGTTTGAACGGCTCGGGTGTCGAAAGGTAGCCGCGATCAAACAGTACTTTGTGCCAGAACCTCGCGTAGAGCAAATGCAGCACGGCATGTTCCGCTCCACCGATATACAGATCGACCGGCATCCATTGTTTTTCGAGTTCCGGATCAACGAAGGCATCTTCATTTTTCGGATCAACAAAGCGCAGGTAGTACCAGCACGAACCTGCCCACTGAGGCATCGTGTTGGTTTCGCGCTTGTACTTCACACCATCGATGACGGGGTACAGCCAGTCGTCGTCCGCTTTTTCCAGTGGCGGTTCGGGACGGCCGTGCGGTTTGAAATCTTCAAGTTCAGGCAGATTGACCGGCAGACGATCCTGTGGAACCGCTCGTTTCATTCCGGTCGGTTTGCCATCTTCTCCGATTTCGTGAAGTACCGGAAACGGCTCGCCCCAGAAACGCTGACGGCTGAACAGCCAGTCACGCAGTTTGTAGTTGACGGCTGCGGTGCCGGTTCCGCTTTCACTCAGTGCCGCAATGATCTGGTTCTTGAACTTGCCGGTTGAAAGTCCGTTGTAGTCGCCGGAGTTGATTGCGGTCCCTTCACCGGTAAAGCAGGGCTCTTTTTTTGATTGCGCATTTTTCTGTTTTTCCGGAGTTGCAACGACTTCGACGATGTCCAGATCGTATTTTGATGCAAACTGATGATCGCGAATATCATGCGCGGGAACCGCCATGATCGCGCCGGTTCCATAGCTCACCAGAACATAGTCGGCGATCCAGATCGGAACCGGTTTGCCATTGACCGGATTCATCGCGTAACTACCGGTGAAGACTCCGGTCTTGGCGAGTTTGTCATCCTGCCGGTCGCGGTCGCTTTTCTTTGCCGCTGCTTCGCAGTATTTTTCGACTTCGATCTTCCGGTCGGCTGTGGTCAGCTTGTCCAGCATCTGGTGCTCGGGCGCGATCACCATGTACGTTGCACCGAAGAGCGTGTCGGGCCGCGTCGTATAGACCCGGAGCACGTTCGGGCCCGGCTTGCGCGGGAAATCGCCGCCGGATTTCCGCGTCTGTTTCCAGTTTTCGAATTGCTCAGGGCTACCGACAAAGAAATCAACTTCAGCGCCGGTGCTGCGTCCGATCCAGTCGCGCTGGAGTTTCTTGATGCCTTCGGGCCAGTTGACTTCCACGAGATCGTTTTCCAGCCGGTCGGCGTACGACGTAATCCGAAGCATCCATTGTTTTAATGGCATTCGCACGACTGGATGATCGCCGCGTTCGCTCCGCCCGTTGATGACTTCTTCGTTGGCAACCACCGTCCCAAGCCCCGGGCACCAGTTGACTGGAGCGAGTGATTCGAAAGCGAGACGGTGTTCATCCTGATATTCGCGCACAGCCGTTTCACCATCGGTGCGTAGATTTTCCGGAATTGGCAGTTCGCTGATCGGACGGCCTTTTTGCCGGTCGGGATCAAACCATGTGTCATAGAGGACAAGAAAAATCCACTGCGTCCATTTGAAATAGCCGACATCAGTCGTTGCGATTTCGCGATCCCAGTCGTAGCTGAAACCGAGCATCTTCAACTGGCGGACAAAGTTCTTGATGTTTCGTTCGGTGCTGATTCGCGGCGGGACGTTGTGTTTGATTGCGTGCTCTTCGGCTGGCAGACCAAACGCGTCAAACCCCATCGGATGGAGCACGGACTTACCTTTCATCCTCGAATGGCGAACCACGATATCGGTGGCCGAGTAGCCTTCAAGGTGTCCGACGTGCAGTCCCTCGCCGCTGGGGTAGGGGAACATGTCGAGTACATACAGTTTTTCGCCACTGACTTTTTCAGGCGTCTTGAATGTGTCGTGCTGTTCCCAGTATCGTTGCCATCCCGGCTCGATTTCAGCAGGATTGTATTTGGGCACTTCGGGTCCTTCGTCGGAACTCTAGCAGTTTGTTCCAGGTAAATGTTCAGATCGGAAAACTAGCCGTTTTGGCGATTGCCAAGGTTTTTTTTCCGGGCAACCGTGGCTATCGCCAAACGGCTAAGTCTAAAACGTAGCTGGAACAACAAACAAGGAATTTGAAAGGAACATCGTATCAAATTCGTACGATGAAAGCATGACGGGAAGACGCAGCACGAAGTTCGGCAATGTGGTCCGTTTGTCCCGCTTGCGCTCAGAAACTTGTGTCGGAGTTGAAGCGTCGATCTGCCTTGTCCAGATCGACGCCAGCTGGACAGTCGCGGTTGCAAGAATCCGTGGTACACGGGGTGCAGATGAGGCTACAAAAAAACCGCACGCAGTCGAAACTGTCGTGCGGCATAATATCGATAATCCGGTACGGTCAAAGCGATGGGAGTCGCTGGGAGACAGACGCGAGTGCGAGCGTGCTAAGCACAAGCCCATGTTGACCCGGGCCTACCCAAAAAAATGGTCCCTCAGCCGTGAGTATGTACAGGTTTATCTTCAATTAATGTCAGGTTGAATTTGTCGAACACTGACATCGACGAAAACGAATTTTCGACACTGTATTATTCGGCAAAACCTGATCCCATGTTCGCAAGAAGTTGTCAAAAATCAAGTGATTGACTTCTTCCTCCGTTCACAGGGTCGCATTTTATAAATGAAGCGATTGTCAGGGTCGAGGGCAAACCGTGCAAAAACCCGGGTGCAAATCAGAGTAAATTTTTGAGCGCAAATATACTTGCCGAAAAAAAAATCCGCGCACTGTTTTGGCGCGGTTTTTGCGTCGGCGAAACCAATGTGAAAAGAGGCGGCCGATCTATCGCCCGTCCGGCACAGTCGCCAGCGCGTTTTCAGATCGGCTCGTTCGTGAGTTTGAAGCCGATGCATCAGGTTCCTCGAAAATGACACTGGCTTTTGTGAGTGCTTCAAGAAAACTCTCGGGCGAATCGTAGACGCCATCAAACACAACCGGTTCCTTGTTGTGTTCAAGAAAAACAAAAAAAGGCAACTCGACACGTTCGATACCAAGATCATTGATAACCATATGCGCCTCGGAGTTGTCACGAGTCAAATCCGCTTTCTGAAAATGCACATCATTGTTCGCAAAAGCTGTTCTAACAACTGGCGTGTTCAAAGCAGACTTTTCTGTCGCCTTCAAAACGTTGTTCCAGTTGGCCGTCACACTAACAAGAACACGACGTCGGTTTTCGAGGTGATTTTCCAATGTTGCACGAGTTAGGGGTTACTCCGGCGGTGCGATTCTGTCTAAGGCCTCTAGCGCTTGTGATGGCCAGATGAATTCTTCCAACAGAATAGCCGGTCGCTCCGGATAGTCTGCCGGGTATATAAGGTTCACTGGAATTATCTTTCTTTCTGACCGCGATAGTTCCGTTTTGTAAAGTTGTTCATTGCTCGTCATATCAACTTTGACAAGCTCAACGCCCAATTCCTCAATCCTGTCCAATACCGCTTGCGTTGAGAAGACACGCTTCTCATTAACCTGGCACGTCAGTCACCACTCTGCCGTGTAGTCGACCCAGATCGGTTTATTTTCAGCAAGCTTTTGTTCGACTTTGCCAGGCATCCAGAGTTCCCAGCCGTGATCCAGTGACGCGACCTGCGGAGCCTTCAGATTTGCAGATTCCAGATACATCCACGTTCCGAGTCCTGCGATCAGCAGCGGAACAGTCCAGCCCCACAGGAAACGTTTCCCTTTGGAAACATACGCCGGACTCCATTTTCCGTAAAAGAAGGCTGCCAATGCGATGACGCAAAGGGCCATCAAGAACCAGCTGAGACCTTCAACGCCGGTCTGTGTACCAAACGACCTTATGAAAAAAGCCGAAGCAGCGAATAGCGTAAATGCCATCAGCATTTTGAATGTTTCCATCCACGCACCTGGCCGAGGAAGTAGGTTGATTAAGGACGGCACAAACGAAAGAATCAGATACGGCAGGGCAATTCCCAAGCCGAATACCGTAAACAGAAACATTGCAATCGCAGGGGGTTGGGCGAGCGTATAACCCATCGCTGCACCAAGAAACGGTCCAGAGCATGGAGTGGCAACCAGCGTTGTTATGATTCCGCTAAGGAATGACCCAAAGTAGCCTTCTTTGTGCTCGCCGCCTCCAGCACGGGTCATGAACATGCCCATTTCAAATACGCCTGCAAGATTTAACCCGAGCACAAAAAGAAGGATCACAATCCCACCAACAAAGTACGGGTTGCCCATCTGCTGGCCCCAGTTGACTTCCTGGCCCCAGAAATATTTGATGGCGAGAATCGCACCTGCAAGAACCCACATGCAAAAAATCAATCCGGCAGCAAATGCAATTCCGTGCATCTTGATTTTCTTCGGATCATTGCCCGCCTGTTCGACAAAGCCAAGTACTTTTAGGCCCAGCACAGGAAACACACATGGCATCAGGTTCAGCAGAATGCCACCAACGAACGCGCCAAATAACGCTGCCAAGAATGTCCCGGTGCCGCTTGAACCATCTAGTTTTTCGTATTTGATTTTGGTTTCGGGGTCGTAGAGCTTTGCCATAGCAGCAATTTGCTCAGGCGTGTCAACGAGCTTCGGAGCTTGCCAGTCGTGTCTCTTAGGCTCGTCCGTACCAGTGTTTTCCGGTAACCCTGTGCTTTCGGGTATGACGAGATTCGCTTCATCGCCTTCAAACGCAGCAACAAGATCTTCCTTCACCGGAGGCAAACAGCTCGTTGCGTCGCAGGTCTGGCCGCGAAATGTGATTTCGATTTTGATTGACTCTGGATCAACTCCTTCGGAAATCGCAACTGGAGCAGTCCACGTCACTTCGTGTTCGAATTCTTCGTAGTCGTCGCCGTCCTTCTGATGTTTGTGAGGATCGACATCCGGCTGGAAACCGCCAGTCACCGTGTACTGATCCGACTCGGCAACCATGAAGCTGGTCTTGATCTCACGTCCGCCGTGGTGTTGCGAATACAGATGCCGGCCTTCACCGATCGCTGCGCGAACGGACAGAGTTCCTTCGCTTGAACCTTCCTTTAGCTTGAACCAGCTGGTCACCGTTAACGGTTCGTCATCCGATGGTTCGTTGCCCGGATTCAGCCCGTCAAATCCGGAATCGAGCTGCCCCCATGCCATGTTCGTGCTGGACGGCGCCAGCGAAATCAGGCAGGCAAGAGTAGCTAGAAGCAGCAGTGAGATAGAGTTGTTCTTCATGGTTTCAGTCATTGAATTTCGGTTTTGAATTCCGTTGTTTCAGAATCAATCATCGGCGCATTGAATGTTGGTAAAACGAACCGGATGCTTCCCTGCAAATATATCACGCCCTGTAAATTCGCTCCACAATGGCGGATCTACTTATATACATGCCTGACGTTCCGAGGGTTCGCCCGGCATGTGCATTTGCTCACCATTACATGAGAAATTGCTGGTTGGAGACCATGGGACAATATCCGATCTCCGCTCAAGGATGCGATTCGAATAGCGACAACCGATTTGAGGAAGCATCGGCTAAATCGCAAAATCACCAAAAGATTCAGGCTGCGGTTGCGGCTCGCTTCACCTTCGAGGATTGGGCAATCAACGGTCGAGTTCGTCGCCAGTCGATTCAGCCTGAGCCTGCTGCTGGAAGTAGCCACCAAACTCTGCCGCGACGATCTTGTCATCCAGCGGCATACAAAACCCCTCGTCCGAACAGATCTGGCCGTTGAATGTCAGTTCGGGACGAATCGTTGCCGGATCGACCCCATCGGCGACTTCGATGGGAACGTAAAACTGAACTAACTGGTAGTGCTTCTCCAACCGGCATTGAAAGACCTCGTCCATCTCAATGACCGTAGGATAGCGGTCGCTCTGGAACGGTTCGCCAACCTGGAACGAATGGCCGGGTGCAACTGTGATCTGGCAGGGCGGCGGACCTTCATTGTTGGTCAATGAATAAATGTAGCTGCCATCAGGGATTTCAGCGCGGAGAATCAAATAGCCCTGTCGCGTTCCTTCGACCAGGTGAAATCGTCCTGAAAGCTGAAACGTATCAACCGGCGGAACTTCGGTCGTTGGATCAGGCTGTGTTGAGTCGTTTTCGGTGACCGAATGTTGAGTACTTTCAATCGGCACCAATGAAACGTTCGATCGCTGTACGTCCTGCTGCAAACCAGTCGCCAGTGGTTGATTCAGCGGAGCCATTTGCTGCGGAACTACCGGTTGCGGATCCGGATTGACTTGCTGTCCCTCGAGCAACCCGGTATTCAAACTGCCCAGCGAAAAAAGAACCGCCAGGAACAATACTGTTTTGGATTTCGCCACTTGAATCGTCCTTGATCGAGCTGATTAAAAGACCGGTAATTGACTGCAACATCCGGTCGTGAAGCTGGCGGGACATTACAAGGATCAAAGCGCGGAGCCAACGCCAAAGAAGACCGCCGCCCGCCGTCTGTGAGAATTGCCTCAATTCGAACTCGTCTTCGCAGCTATTCCTTGAAGAGCAAGAAGTGCTATCATGCGCGGGATATGCTTGCAGCTAGTGGTTTGTCTTTTGGGTACTGTCGATAACTCGCAGACAAGCTGGAAGCGTATCCCACGTTGGCACCTCAAGTCTCCGAAGTTATTCAAAATGATGGTCGTCCATATCACTCAGGATCTCATGATGTCGTCCACTGCCAGCAGCGCTGCGCGCGAGCGTGGAGCGACATTCCGGTTTGTAAAGACGGCAACCCGTGCATTGGAGTTGATTGCCGAGAATGAAGTTACGCATTTGCTCATCGACCTGCAGGCTCCCGGGCTCGAAACGATAGAGCTGGGTAGAAGCCTGTCGGAACTGGATGACGAGCGCCGACCGAGAAGTGTTGCCTACGCACAGCATGTACATGTCGGTCTGCTCGACGCCGCCGGCAATTCCGGGTTCGACGCCGTGATGACGCGCGGCCAGTTCTATCACAATGTCAGCGAAATTCTGGCAAGTTCGTAGCGATGGCATCCTGCCGACGCGAGTTGGTTGCCGGGAATATGACGTCCGCAGATCACTCCGTCAACCACGATTTTTCAATCATCAGATTGCGGTCGAGTCCGGTTTCCGCATTGAATTCGTCATTCACAAACTCAATCCGGTCAGCGTTTGAAATTCGCGAGCTTCGGAATCGCCGCCGACGTTTTCAAAAGTCGCAACCGTGCTGTCGTCAACTTTCAGTTCGAACGACTCTTCGCCGGTTCCTCCGGCCGTAAAAAACCTGAACGGTCAAATGTTCAGAATCTGACGATTCTAGTTGCTGGAGTCGCCCGAGTTTTGGATACGTCGGAGGGAGATCGTTGCGCTGGAGGACCATTCTTCGGGCATGAATCCGGCCGCGCACCAGGCATTGGATCTATACGGAATCGAAACGGTGACCGTGACGCGGTTGGTTCCCTGAGTGAAAACCGGCGGATCGACTGCGACTTCAACGTCTCTGAGTTTGAGCATCTGAGTGAATTTCTCAACGGCGGCTTCCACATCCTCAACCGATGAGTTTACAACAAGCCCTGCACGCGCGCCTTCGTAGGCGGCGTGTTGAGCTGTGTCCCGCATCACAAACGCCTGCGTCATCACCGTCATGGCAATAAAGAACACCAGAATCAACGGGAACACGAACGCGAATTCGACGCTTGTCGCACCTCCGCGTTGTGTCGGAAAGCCAATGGACAGCGCCGCTCGCGAGTGGATGTTTTCCGGTCTACGCGACGAGACTCGTCCGCGGCTGTTGGTCAGGAATTTTGTGTTCATCGTTTTCACTCATTCGTTTAGCACTTCAACACTCCAGTGGGATGTCCTATTCGATGAATGCGGACGGAGGCAAATTGGCGATCCGACGGAATACCTCATCCAAAGCGTCTCCATCGGGTGCGTGAAAGTGGCGACCGTTGCCCGCATCGGCCGTGAACTTCATCGACTTCTGGTCGGCCTGCTTACTGAATGTGACGGTATAGACTTCGATTCCGAGTGCTACAGCGTCGGACGCCGCAATCGCTGGATCACGGCCTTCATTGTATTGCCCGTCGGTCATCACGATCATGGTCTTGTAGGCGTTCGGGCGTGCGCCAGGTCCGGTCAGAACATCCGCAGCCTCGTCGATCCCTGCCGAAATATTGGTGCCACCCATCACTGGCGAGTTCCATTTGAACTTGTTGTCAAACGCACTTACGGCCTGACGATATTTGTTGCTCGGCTGATACTCGATTTCCGCAGCGTCAACGTTGTAGGTTGTGATCGCCAAATCGTGGCCGTAAATCGTCCGCGAATATTCAGTCGAATAACTCACAATCGAAAACAGCTCTTTCTGGTTTGTGGTATCCAGTTCGTCTGCCAGACCATACATCGCCGGAATCATCGTTGACCAGCGGCTGTTGGTTGGATGAGCCCAGTAGTGCCACCAGGATGCGCGGCTCTTGTAGATGTCGCCCCAACCACGGGAAGCCATTGCGTTATAGGGATGAATCGAATTGTCATTCATCCACGTGCCCGTCGTCAGATCGAAAGTCATTGAACCCGACCGGTCGATGACCAGGCAGATGTCACGTTCCAGAGCTACGGAGGTTGCTGACCGCTGAACTCGCAAAACGGATTGTTCCGGACCGCGAGGAGCGAGGAAGCCGACGATGTCAGTGTGAGACGAACTGTCAACTCGAACCGCGTTGTACGGGCGCTGGCCCTCCGCGAATTCAAAGTCGGTCCCGTCAAACGTCGCGGAACCGATTTCAACTTCGACTATGATATTCTTCCGGTTGTTCTGCAACCAGTCTTTGTTGGTGTTCTGCGTCACGGTCCAGTTGCGCTGAGCAAGTTCGCGAACCTGACGCTCGATAACATTCTTGTTGTTTGTTCTCGATAGCAGATCGACACCCCAGCGTGACGCGAGGTCAGACGCAACCTGCGAGGCCGTATGCTGGCGTTGTATGTTAGCCACATTGATCGCAAAAAATGCGAAGACCAGCATCACGGCAAACAGTTGCACAACGATAATCGCCGAAACTCCGCGACGTTCCTGACGCGACCGACTGTTCCTGCGTTGTAACATTACAGACCCTCTTTTCGATGGTAAACGAAACCGCCGGACATCCAGTCGTTGAAATTGAGGTTGATCGGGGCGGGCATTCGATTGAACCGTGCCGGCGCTGTACCGCGGACGTTCAGATACATGCCGGTACGGGCGTTGTCGAATCGCTCTTCATTTATTCGCAATACCGCACCGTTGATTCCCAGAGCGGCTGAATGTTCCTCGAACACGCGAATCGCATCCTGGCTGTCGCCGTCCCTGGCCGCGCCCGCTTTGATCGCTTCGTAGGAGCAGATCTTCAATAGCTTTTCGACGTGCCAGCGATGAGTGATTTGGATTGTCGAGAACATCACAAGCGTCATCAGCGGAAGCGTGATCGCTGTTTCAACAGCTTCGATACCGCGACGCAGTCCACGAGATTTGCGGCCCCGCTTTGAGTCGTTCGTTCTTTTCCGGCGAAAAGTCATCGTTACACCATAGGAGTTGTTACGCCTGTTCCCGAATGCAGGCATAACTAAACCGTATGTCGTTTTCCGGCGGTAAGCGGGGAACGGTTAGGTGGGAAAGGGAGTTTATTTCCACCCGATTTAGGTCTCCGGAAAAATCGGTACAGACGGACCTAATCGGTCGTTGGGCAAAGGTTCGGGAACGGAGGCAAATCAGAGGATCAACGCGCGCGGAATTGTCGTTCGATTCCGCTTTCGGCGCACCGTTGCGCTGGATATCGCCCGAACGGCTAAGGTCGCCAACCGTTATTGGCTTCGACTGGCCCACGAGATCTAAGTCAGCCGGTACCGCGAGAGTTACCGGAAAAGAGTTTCTGAGGAATGGTCTGCCTCAGACGACTTATATGCGCGTCCGCTTTCGTACAACGATTTGCGCGCGACGTATGGACTGTTTGCGCCCTGCCCCGTTTGCTGCGCTGCGAGTTCAATTGCCCGTGTTTGCAGCCGGTGCGCTTCGAGGAAGTTTCCGTTGCACGCTTGGGCTGCGGCTAGAATATCCAGCGACTCGGGCGTTTCGTCACCAAGCCCGGCGGCTTGCCCCGCGATCCGAAGCGCATATTCCGGATCGTACAGTTTCGCGTTGGAACTCGTAGCCGCCACCCAGGCCGCACGAAGACAGCCCGCGAAGGTCGGGCGCAATTCAACCGACAAACGGAAATCCGCGTTGGCCGATTCCAACTGCCCGAGCATGTAGCGTGCTTCGCCGCGATTCAAAATGGCTACTGCGTCGTCTGCCTGAAGCACAGCAACCGCTGAGTAGTCCTTCAGAGCATCTTCAAACCGGCCCGCGCCGTACAACGCGTGACCGCGCCCCGTCAGCGCCTGAAGATCAGCTGAGTCAGATTCGAGAACCTGTCCGTACCCCTCGATCGCATTTTCAAAATCAGCGGTTGCAAGATATAACTCGGCGCGGTTGAAGATCGTGGCCTGGTGATCGTCATCGATTTCCAATGAACGGGAAAAGTCCTTGACCGCCGATTCAAAGAGTTTTGGTTTTTCGTTGTCCGAAGCAAATTTTGCACGGGCTGTTCTGGCAATCGCGCGGAATCGGAATGATCGTTCCAGCTTCAACTGATCGGTGACCGCAATGTCAAAGTCCTCGATTGCCAGGTCGAGCATTCGAATCGCATCCGCTTGATTTTCAACGCTTTGTTCGTTGTCAGTGCTTTGTCCGTTGTCAGTGCTTTGTCCGTTGCCCGTGCTTTTTTGACGGCCGGCAGCCTGCATCTGTTCGGCCGTGTCCACGCGTGCCTCACCGCGGCGGCGATGGCCCCAGGTAGTCAGAGTGTGAAGGTAGTCCTGTTCGGCGGCGCTAAGCTTTAGTGTGCTGATCTGTTCACATTTGGCGATGATCGTGGAGTAATCTTCGACGGTCGAGGCTTTCTTGGTCTGCTTGAAGATGTCGGCAATCAGCTCTTTGGCAGACGGTTCGATTTCCTGCGTCGGCGTCGCGGCTTGAGTGGTGCTGAGGAAAAGAACGAACAGGGCCAGCAGGCCGATAATTTTGTATTTGTGTTCAGTTACAAACATGGTCCCTCCTCGGGTTTGTCATCGCCGGCGTTGCGGTGCCGCGAGTTTTTGGTGGCCCACAGCATCCTGCTGTTTGTGCGGTTGATCGACCGCTGCCATGAGTTGCCCATTTTTCGCCATTTTCCGGATTGAGTAAAGCTCGATTTGTTTACTCCCGGCAATTGAAAGTGCTTGCATGATTTGTCAAGTTAGCCGTGTTGGCGATAGCCACGGTTATTCGGACTGAATCGCGGCTTTGCAACGAAACTCGACCGCGACGAAAAAAAGCCGGACCAACCGGCCCGGCTTTGATTGATTGCACGGCGAAACTCTAGCCGCCAAATCCGTTGCTAAAGCCCCGGTTTGGAGTGCCGAAGTTCGGATTTTGGTTTTGATATTGAAGACCACGGTTCTGGTTGGCATTGTTGATCGGAATCGCCGTTCGCAACACCCAACGCTGTCCGAAATCAGGATTGTCTTCACGGCTGAAGGCGGCACTTCGGGAGGTGGTCAACGAATCCATATACTCAGGCTCGATATCGGCCTGGCCCCAGCTTGTTTTCAGACTGACCGCTTTCACGGTCGGCTTGCCTGTCACAGCGTCTCCATTGGTAAGCACGACGACTGCCTGATCTTCGCCATCGGCATGAAAACGGATTCCGGCGATATGCTCCATCGGGATCGTGACGGGACCGAATTTGCAATCCAAATCAAAGTTGTTCAAACCATCAACATTTCCTTCCATTACTTTGTTGTCGTTCAATGTAATAAAGAAAACGCGGTTGGCCGGATTGATCGCCGGGGCAACATCCTGAGGCGGTGCTGCGGTCCGTGTCAGGCCTGTGTAATTAAGTTTGATTTTTGAAAATTCCAGTCCTCTGACGTCGATCCGGACTGGATTGTTCCGGAATTTTCCTAGCATGTCATCGTCAACTGAGATCACAGCAACATCGTCGACGATTTCCACACTGGTACCGGAATCGACTGCATCGGCATCGGCTGCACCGTCCGAACTGACAACGATCGCGCTCAGGCGACCGCGGAAGGCGGCGTCAAAGTTGGATTCGAGGTCACCGTCTGAAGTCAGTTCGTTCATGTTGGCGTCGCTCAGTGTGATTACAAAACTGCTTGTTGATTGATCGCCCTGTGCCTGAACATTTACCGGCGGCGATGCGGCAATGGCGCAGGTGACTAGAAATGCAAGACACGTCGTGACGCTGAATTGAGAGGGATGCATTATTTCTCCTGAATATCGCAAGTTCGATTCGATTGATTTCTGCGTCGAGTGCGTTCGTATCAATTCTTCTAATATCGAACGGAGACGAGTTCAACTCCCGGCGGGTCTAGGAAAAATTGTAACAGGTTTTACTGCCGAAAAAGAGTATCAATGTCACTGGTCCCCTGCACGGTCCGGTAGAGAATGTTGCCTTCGTTTAGAACAACTTCCAGCCGGGTCTCTCGATCCGGTGTCATCATCTCAAGGTCACGAATGCCGAGCGTGTGATCACCCCACTTGGATGTTACTCTGACCGATTCGGTCGTCGTGACACCCGACAGCCTTGACCCGTCTTTCAGAACAAGAAAGACGCTCAACTCGCCGCCAAAATTAAAATTAGCGGCCTGGATCTTGTCCAAAGGCACTTCGATGTTACCGATCACGGAATTGATTTCCAGATTCGTCCGGTCAGCGATGTGCGCCATGATGCCGCGGTCATCCGGAAGCCGGAAATACATGCCGGGCGTATCCGGTAGGTCGACTTCGGGCAGCGGCGGTTGTCTTAGCAACACGCCTGGTTCGGCAACCAGCAATATGTTGGCAAAGTTCGATTCGTAAATGCGGACTTCAAGCGGTTGGACCTGCAGGTGTTGAACCATTTCGTCGGTCAGTTTGACCGTCATCACGCCTGCTACGTTTTCTGTTTCCGGAGTCACTACCGCCGGCTCATTGAAAAAACTTCCGGGAGAAATCAACTTGAGCGCAACCACATTGCCAATTTGATTTTCAGGAACACGAGCCTTGGCGAATCCGGTCGAATTCAGCGACCCAAGCGACCGTTCATTCAACTGGAGCACGACGCGATACTTCTGCTGGTCGTCATCGCCGGTATCATCTCCAGCTTGTTGGGCGGTCGTTGTTTGAGCGTCAATGAATGGCTTTTCACCGGTTGCCGGATCATCATCGCCTTGAAGTGCGCTCACCGGATCGTCTGCTTCAGTCGACAGTCGGGTTGCCGGCGATTTGCCCTGGCTCGTTGACGAATCAGTTTCCTGAGCTGTCGCATTCACGACAGGAATGAGTCCCGCACCTGCCAACAGACACAGAGTGATCGCAGCCAGCGGTCGCGGTTTTCGATTGTGTGTTTTCATGTTCATTTGACATGTTCTTTCCACGTAATTTCAAACGATCGTCGATTCGGCGCGAGCCAGCCAATGTTCGTCGCGTTTCATGATAACGTCCCGGGTACAAAAGCAGCCAATTGCAATTCCATTCTGCAATTGGCTCCTGATGATTTTTGTTTGTGGCCGCGTATTGAGATTACACGTCCCGTTTGCCGAGCGGACCGCTTTCTATTTCGATTCGGCTCGCAAGGCATTTCGTGACATTCGCAAACGTACCTTCCGTTAGAAGGTGCGTACTACCTGCGGACTTAGCCGCCGAATTGACGTGGTGCGACGCCCGAAGGAACGCCGCGAGGTGCGTCTCCCGGAGTCCCGATTTGCGAGCTGTTGCGTGGTGCTGCTTCAGCCATAACTTTGCTGAAACGCCACGAGCGAACTCCGCCCGAGTTGTCCATGAAGAAACGGCCGTCCGGAGTCATCGTTACGCTTTCGATCGCTGAAGCGTCGATATGCGCTGTGCCCCAGTTCGTTCTTAACTTCAATGTGTCCATTGAAATTGTGCCGGTCAGCAAGTCGCCATTCTTGAATGCGACAACGCTGGTTCCGTCGGAATCTGCATTCATTTTGATTCCGTCGATTTTTTCTACTGGAACCGGGACATCCCCGAAGCTGGTGGTCAAAGTCACGGTCGGCAGATCAACAACCGCACCTTCGAGATCCGGAGCCTGCTCGATTTTTACATAGACAACACTGCCCGTCGCCGGCGCGGTTACTGTAGGAGCCGCTGCTTGCGTTTCGGTGGCGGGTGCGTCGTCCTGGGCTACAACAAGACCGCAGAACATCGGGGCAACGAGGGCTGCCACTGCGAGACTTCTCAAAAATGTCTTCATCAAAAATTCTCCGAAAGAGGAAGGGTGGGGCTAATCGAAACCCTCAGTAATTTTCAGCGTTCAGTGTAATCAGGCCGCTCGTTTCGGGAGAAAAAAACAACTCTGCTTGCACGGAATTCGGTGATTGCGGCTTTGTTCCAGCTGCAAAGACTAGCCGGTTCTCCCAGCCATTACAAACGAATGTTACCTCAGGCTCGATCGAAGGTTCGTCGTATCGGGAGGCCGTGGAGACGCGTACGCGGCAGGTGCACTCCAATGAAAAGCGTCAGCAAGTTGAGCCGGGCAACTGCAACTGAACTCCCGGGGGATCAAAGGACGTTGTTTTTCAAGGTGACAATCAATCGATCGACCAACACGTGAATCGTCACGTGATGTTTTTTCTGCAACTCCATCAATCCGCAACTGTCGCCCGAGACAAGGCCAGTGAAATGCTGCGGCAACGTGAGGATTTTCATCCAGCTGTTTTCCTTGGGCGGAATCGTAGTTCGTATAGAACTTGAAACCATCCTCACAGATTCCTTTGAGTAAGCAAACTCCGCGTTCGACTTTTCTTTTGCCACTGTCAGTCCGTCCTTTTGTTCGGCGTTTACACGCGGTTATTTCACTGCTCGTTGGCGTCCTGTATTCAGTCAGTTCCAACCGCGCTGGACACCCGTTATCATGGAGGCTGACGAAACGTGTTCAAATCATACCCCGAACTCAAGATCAGAAACATGTCCTCAGCCGCACCTGAACAATCCGCGAATCAACATCCTGCTCAGAAAACGCGTGTCGAAAACGACACGATGGGCGAAGTTCATGTCCCGGCCGATGCCTACTACGGTGCTCAGACACAGCGGGCAGTTGACAACTTTCCGATCTCCGGCTGGTCACTGCCTGCGGAATTGATCCGTGCGATGGGCCGGGTCAAACACGCGTGCGGAGTAGCCAATCGCGATTTGAAAAAGCTGACGGAATCGGGCAAGAACCCGTTAGACGAATCGCAGGTCAAAGCAATGCTCAAGGCCGCGACGGAGGTGATCGAAGGCCGGATGGACAACGAGTTTCCGATTGACGTCTTTCAGACTGGTAGCGGCACGTCCAGCAACATGAACATCAACGAAGTGATCTCCAACCGCGCGATTGAAATTGCAGGCGGCGACCGTTTCGGCGGCGAAAAACCGATCCACCCCAACGACCACGTCAACATGGGGCAGAGCACGAACGATACGTTTCCGACTGCGATTCATGTTGCCGTCGGAGTCGAAATCAAAACGCAGCTCATTCCCGCACTTCAAAAATTTGCAAAGACGCTGTCTGAAAAGGCTGCCGAATGGGATCAGGTGATCAAGATCGGCCGCACGCATCTGGCCGACGCCACGCCCCTGCGACTTGGACAGGAGATCGGCGGGATGGCAAGGCAGTTGGAGTTATCTGTTGCACGTGCCAACGCGGCAATCATCGCCGTTTGCGAACTCCCGGTTGGCGGAACCGCCGTCGGCTCGGGCATCAACACACACCCGGAATTCGGACGGCGGGTTTCGCAGGAACTTGCCCGGACAACCGGCGTACCGTTTGTTGAAACGACCAATCACTTCGAAGCAAACGCTCAGCGTGATGGTCTGGTCGAGTGCCATGGATTGCTGAAAACGATTGCTACCACGCTGTTCAATGTTACAAACAACATCCGCTGGCTCGGATCCGGGCCACGCTGCGGATTTTTTGAGATTGAGATACCCGATCTTCAGCCGGGAAGTTCGATCATGCCGGGAAAAGTCAATCCAGTGATGTGCGAGAGCATGATGCAACTGACCGCACGCGTGATTGGCAACGATGGCACCATCACAACTTCCGGTGCGGCTGGTGGACAATTCCAGCTGAACATCATGATGCCGGTGATGGGCCATACGATGCTTGAAAGTATCCGGTTACTCGCGCGCGGCACGGATGTGTTCGTCGACAAATGCGCCGCAGACATGCAGGCGAACATTGAGGTCTGCAAGTCATTTGTCGAACAGTCTCTGGCGATGTGTACCAGCCTCAATCCTTACATCGGTTACGAGAAAGCGGCCGCGTTGGCGAAAGAAGCGTTCAAGACCGGCAAGACAATCCGCGAACTTTGTGTCGAACAAAACATCCTGCCCGAAGCCGAATTGAACAAGGCACTTGATCCGATGAGCATGACTGAGCCGAAGGCATAGCTTATTGAAACTTCAACAATCGGCACTCATCATTCGCCAGTCATCAATCCGTACCAAGGACGAGTGACGATTGGTGACTGATAAAGTGTTCGTACAGACGGTATTTGCGATAGCGTGTTGGCACAGTCAGTAATGGTGGCGTGAGATGCTGAAGCGCGAGCCCTGAATTACGCGGCTGGATTAGGGTCGCCCTTCAGGGCTTTTGGTTCGCTTCGCTCCGTCTCGGAGGCGACCACGAACATAAGTGTCGTTGTTCAACGCCTTGTTCTGCAATCCATTAGCGGCAATTTTTTCGGTGGGAACCTCGTCGATTCACAACACAAAACACTCTGTTTCCTTTGCTCCGGCAAACGTGTCAGGTTGTCACGTGATCACTGTCTGTTAACCTTTTTTTCGCCTGTGACGGTTGTGACTTCCGAGTTTGCGGCATGACCGTTGCTCTCCGGAGGCTAATGATATTTTCGATTACGCGAACCAGGTCACCTCAGTCGCGTCCCTAACAATCAGGTAGAATAACTAAACTATCTCAATTACAGCAAAAGGCGCGGTGTACAACGCCACCGCAATCGTATGACAGAAGCCACCATCTCATCGGTAGACCAATCAATTGTTCTGCCGTTGTTCGGAGCCAAAGACCAGCACCTGCGAAGGCTGAGAGAAAAATTCCAGGTCAACATTACTCATCGCAACGGACAAATCCGTGTCTCAGGCGACAACGACGAATCCGTCGAACAGGCTCGTACCGCTCTCGAACAACTAACCGAAATCGTCCGTCGCAAAGGCGGGCTCACACCTGACGCTTTCTATCGCACACTGGCTGAAGTCACCGGCGAAGCTGCGCCCTCGACACCTGCCCGCTCGATTGACATTCTTGACATCGGACGCGAGGTTCGTCCGCGCACGCCCGGTCAGGCCAGCTACGTCGACGCGATCCGCGAAAACGATCTGGTGTTCGCAACCGGTCCGGCTGGAACAGGAAAAACGTACCTCGCCGTCGCGATGGCAGTCGAAGCATTGAAGCACCGGCAGATCCGCAGGATTGTACTCGTCCGACCTGCCGTAGAAGCGGGCGAGAGTCTTGGTTTTCTGCCCGGAGATTTGCACGCCAAGATCAATCCGTACCTGCGGCCGCTGCTCGACGCCATTCATGAAATGGTCGGCTACGATCAGATGCAGGAACTACTCGCGCGCGATGTGATCGAGGTTGCGCCGCTGGCCTACATGCGCGGTCGTACGTTGAACGAGGCTTTCATCATTCTCGACGAAGCACAAAATACTACGATCGCACAAATGAAAATGTTCCTCACGCGGATGGGCCATACGTCGAAAATCGTTGTCTCGGGTGACCCGACTCAGGTAGATCTGCCACCGCGAACCCGCAGCGGACTAGTCGATGCATTGCGGCGTTTACGCGAAATTGAGGGGATTAGGACAGTTCAGTTGACCGGCGCTGATATTGTGCGTCACCGACTGGTCCAGGATATTGTTAATGCGTATGAAGGCGGTCGATCATCGGCCTCTTCCGCCGGCGATTCTTCCGGTAGTCCGGTTCGCTTGCCAGAAAACAGATTGTCGAATGAAGACGGTTTGTCGAACGGTACAGCGGACAAGTAATCAGGTAATTGCGGTAGCGTTATCGATCGAGTGATCGAGCGGACTGAATCATCCTCATGGAAACGACAGCCTAAATGGAATTGCCGAAGCCAGCCGGTTTCGTGCACTCTGGAATGCCGTCGTGACTTAATGTCGACTAACAATCCCAATCGTAACCGCTGGATGCTGCCGGCCCGCAAAGGGCCGTGGACTGAAATCGTCACCTTTCTTCGCCGCCCCGAAGTCTGGTCGCGCGTAGGTGTCTGTCTGCTGACGACAATGATTCTGTGGCTGGTGACCTTCGGCTGGGCGCCTCCGTTTCCATGGCGGGTGCGAACGGCTCCGATTCGCGATCTGCATGCGCGGACCACGTTCAGATTTGAAGATGCGCAGGCCACAGCAGAAGCCAGGAATCGAGCGTACAGCAACATTCTCTGTCAGTACGAGAATGACTCGTTGCCGCTGGAGGATCTTCGTCAGACGTTGTTCAACGACCTGTTTGAAATCGTTAGCAAAGATTTTGATGAAATCGAGGAATCGGGTGTCTGGTCGCGGTTCCAGCCGCCCTCCCGGCAATATTCGCTACAGTCTCCCGCGCCTGTCATTCTGCCTGCGGCTGCGATTGAGCCCGGTGGTACGCTACCGGCGAACAGCCCGGACGCGGACGATCCGGGGCCGCGCCTCGAAGATGCGGAACTGTCCGAAGCCGAACGCGCCCGTCTTTCAGAACGACGTCAACGCGAAACGGCGTTCTTGAAATTCCGTGACGCGCTGATCAATGACGAGCGACTTGAGCTGACTCAAAAAACGATCAGCGCCGCATTTGTGGAGATCGACAAGAACGGTTTGCTCGAAGATCTTCAGCACGAAAAGGATCGCGGCAGTATCGTCGAGATTGAATCGTACCCGAAAGGCAATCCGGAAAACGCGCATCGTGTCAGTGTGACCGATGCCCGAATTTCCCAGGCAGCTCCTGTGTTGAAACAGAATTTGCAACAAGGGTTCAAGCTACAGTCGGAATTGATCAACGAACCGTCCCATGTCGCGGAGAATATTTTCCAATGGTTGCGGCCGCGTTTGCCGGTCACACTGAAATGGAACAACGAACTTTCCAGACGGATATCGGATGAGGCGAAAAAAAGCGTTCAACCAATCATGAAGCAGTATCTGCCCGGTGATACGCTTCCCAAACTAAGTGCGGTCGCAGTGGAGGGTACATCGATCGCTGCAGGAATTCCGCTGGACAAAGACGACATCAATCTACTGCTCGCCGAATACGAGGCTGAAATCGGCGCAATGAACTCGTGGGACCGTGTGTTTCGTTCGTTGTTCTATTTTGGTTTTTATGGAGTCATGTTTGCGCTGGTCAGCAGTGTACTGTACTACCGCGACCCGCATATTCTAAACAACATCTGGCGGTTCACGACTCTGGTCGGGTTGATGGCCGTCACGTTAATCCTGATGTGGCTGTTGACCCGGGACGTCGCCTGGCGTGCTGAAGTCGTTCCGGTCATGATCTTCGCGATGGCGATTGCGATTGCCTACAACATCGAACTCTCATTCATCTGCAGCGCGCTGGTGGCGATTTCGTTTACTGCAACTCACGGATTCGGACTGGCTGAGTTTGTCATTCTGACCGCCGCCTCATCGACGACAGCGATGTTGTGTCGCCGGATTCGCAGCCGGACCAAACTTTCGTATGTCGGAATGGCCGTCGCCGCAGTTGTTTTTGCAACGGTGATCGGCGTCCAGTATCTTCTCGGACAGCCGCTCGGAACCGCGCTGCTGACCGAAGCGGTCTGGTTCGCAGGTGCTGCCGCGATGACGGGGCTGTTCATGACCGGCTTGCTGCCGTTTTTGGAAAGCTGGTTTGATATTCAGACCGACACGCGTTTACTTGAACTCAGCGACGCCAACCATCCGCTGCTTCGCGAGCTCGTCCAGCGCGCACCCGGGACCTACAACCACAGCATTAATGTCGCCTCGGTCAGTGAAGCCGCCGCTGACGCAATCGGAGCCAACGGTTTGTTATGCCGCGTGGGCGCGTATTTTCATGACATTGGCAAGATTCGAAAACCGGATTACTTTATCGAAAACCAGTCAGGCGAAAACAGGCACGACGATCTCGAGCCGTCGATGAGTGCGCTGGTGATCACGGCGCACGTGAAAGACGGTGCCGAGATCGGGCGCAAACATAAACTGCCGCGGCGGATCATCGACCTGATCGAACAGCATCATGGCACGACGATGGTCGAGTATTTTTTCCACAAAGCGCAGAAGAAATCCGAAGCCGACCCGGATGCGCCGGAAGTTGACGAATCTGAATTCCGCTACGCCGGGCCGAAGCCGCAAACACTTGAGTCGGGCGTCATGATGCTCGCCGACGCCGTCGAAAGCGCCAGTCGCGCGTTGCGCGAGCCGACCCCGTCGCGATTAAACACGCTCGTTCGCGAGATCGGAAAAAAGAAACTGGACGACGGTCAATTTGACGAATGCGGGATCACGCTCAAGCAGTTGAATACGGTCCAGGAAAGTCTGATCAAATCGCTCAACGCAATGTACCATGCCCGTGTGAAGTATCCGGAAAAAGACAAACAGCCGGTCACGGGCTCAACCAGTTAAACGCCTGTTTTTATTGACTGCAACCGGGAACTGTTTTGCTAACGATCGAAGTCTCGAACCGCCAGAAGCTGGAACTCGACGAACAACGCCTTATCAGCGCCGTGCGTCTGATTGCTGACGATCAGGAAATTGCTGCCGGCGAAATCAGCATTGCAGTCGTTGATGGCGTCGAAATGCAGCGCTTGAACAATCTGTATCTCGGCCACGACTACGAAACCGACGTGCTCAGCTTTGTTCTGGAATACGATAAAGCGGCGAACAAACTTGACGGCCAGTTGATCGTCAGCGCCTACACAGCCGTTCGCGAAGCGGGGCAGCTGGAAATCGACTGGTTTGACGAGCTCCTTTTTTATGTCGTGCACGGCACTCTGCACCTGGTCGGATTCGAAGATAAAGACCCTGCCGCCGCAGCTGAAATGCGCGACGCTGAAGCTGACTATCTGAACCGGATGGACATCGAACACGTCTGGCCCGATTCGAACGGCGACGATCGCGCCTCCGACAACGATGCGGAGGCGATGGGCTGATAGGGTCGGCAGCTTGATCTGGATTTCGATCGGTGGTTTCGTTGTTACAGCGATTGCGGCAACAGCGGCTCATATTCTCACCGGGTGTTCGTGGCATGAACTTGAAGAATACTGCGTTCAGAAACGAAAGCCCGAAGTCTTCGGCCGGATTCTTGAAGTCCGCGACCGGATGCACTTCGGTGCAGTGATCCTAGCTCTACGCCGAAGATATCCTCCGCAAGATCACTCGCAGCGACAGCAAACGGCGCTCGCTTGGCAAACTGCTTCGCAAGCCGATCGTTGTCCCCGACAGCACGCGGCTTGACGAGATGCTCAGCCGGTTTCTTGCTGAACGGGTGCACATGGCGATCGTGCAGGACGAATACGGCGGGATGGCAGGCGTTGTCACGATTGACAATGTCGAATTTAGAATCGAGCAGGCAACGCGGCGCAAGATTGAGCGCGTGAGGGTGACGGTGATTGATGACGTCGATGAAAAATGAAGTGATGAGTCGTAGCAACGTTCATCAACAACAGCCAATGGTAAATCCATGGCCAGCCTGGCATCCTTAAACCCACAGATGTAATCGCCCACCGAGCAAACCCGGCAGTTTATTCTGAACCATCTTGATGACCGACGCGCGGTTATAGCGAGTGCTCAGATGCCCTGCGACAATCAATTCGTTGTTGAATTTGTCCACGCGTTGCACATAGTCGTCCAGATGCATATGGCCGTTCTTGTGGATCAAATGCCGGCGATGGTCGGGCGCAACAAACGTTAGCTCGGTAATCAGGATTTTGCAGTCGTAGAATTCCGGATTGTTGTCCAGACCTTCCGGCGATGTGTCACCGGTGTAGCCAACCAGCGGAAAACGTAGCTCGCTGACGATTTCGACACCGCTTTGACGCAGGTCGCGAATTTCCTCGCCACTCAATTCCGAATATTCGGGCTTTAGTTTTTTCCGCCGCTCGTAGATGACGTAACCGGCACTGGGGAGCGTGTGCCTGGTCTTGAGCACCTTGATTACCAGTTCGCGCGACAGTTCGTACTCGTTGCCTGCTTCGACAGCAATCAACTCGCAAGGGAGTCGGCCGCGATCAAGTCGTTCAAACGAGTCAAGCATTGCGCGCACCGGTTTTACCGCGCCGGCCGGCAGGTAGATTTTCGGAGGAACCATCTTCATCAGCCGCCGACGGGCAACATACAGCGGCAGCGCGGCGATGTGATCGAGATGGGTGTGCGAAATCAGCCACGTCGGTGTGCCCATAAAATCCCAGGGGTGTGCACCGAGATCGAACCCGAGTTTCAATTCGGGGATTCGCCAGTATGACTGTACCGCAGCGCGCGAATATCCTTCGATCGTCAGGTCGCCGTGCTTGAGTTGTTTTACCGGAGCGTTCTTGAGCATGCAGAGGTGCCTCGAGATTGATGATGACGCGAGTTTAACGACCGGGTCGTGTGTCGCAAACCGGCGGGAGAGAAATTTGAACCAGCAACGATTCTGCTGAGTGACATTGATGTTCAAAAAAAAGCCCGTCGCAAGAAATCAAGCTGTAGGAGACTATGACTCGGTGAACGCAGGATAGTTCGCGCGCATCGTAGGCCGACCCTCGCTCACGATCATGTTGCGATCGAGCAGAAAAAGCGCCCCGCAGAAACGGGGCCGGCGGATGTCGTTTCCGAACCGGCAGATCTAGGAGGCCATGCGGTAACGCTGGGACTTCATGATTTCGCTCAGGCTGCTAACCACGTATTCCTGCTCCCGTTCTGTCAGCTCCGGGAAGATCGGCAGAGCAAGGACTTCCCCTGCGGCTCGATCCGTTTCGACAAGCGAACCCGGGGCGACATTCAACGACTTGAAGCAGGCTTGCCGGTGCAGCGGAATCGGATAGTAGATCTCCGAGCCGATGTTGCGATCGGACAACTGCTGACGGACGCTGTCACGCAATCCGCCGGGAACGCGAATCGTGTACTGGTTCCAGACGTGGCGGCTTTCGGTGGGCCGTGTCGAAAGAGTCGTTCCAGCGGGCAACACGACGTGATCGGCCAGTCCGGCATCGATCATCAGTTTTTGATAATGGTCGGCATTCCGCTGACGCATTTGCCCATAGTCATTCACGTATTGCATTTTGACACCCAGCACTGCCGCCTGCATCGAGTCGAGCCGGCTGTTGATTCCAACTTCCTGATGATAGTAGCGAGGCCGCATGCCGTGGTTCGCCAGCAACCGTATTCGGTCCGCCATGTCGGAGGAGTTCGTTGTTAGCATCCCGCCATCACCCATGCCGCCAAGATTCTTAGTCGGATAAAAGCTCAGGCAGCCAATGCGCCCCATGCTACCCGCCTGTCGATCTTTGTAGCTTGCTCCAATCGATTGAGCGCAGTCTTCGATGACTTCCAGATTGTGTTGCCTGGCGACTTCAAGGATCGGCTGCATGTTGCAACACTGACCGAACAAGTGAACCGGGATGATTGCCTTCGTTCGCTCATTGATCAAACCTTCGATCAATTCCGGATCGAGATTAAACGTCTGCGGATCGATGTCGATAAACACCGGCACTCCGTCGAGTCGTGTAACGGCACTGGCGGTGGCAAAGAAAGTAAAACTCGGAAGAATCACTTCGTCGCCGGGTTGGAGACCGATGGCCATCAGGGCAAGCAAAAGGGCGTCGCTACCCGAAGCACAACCGACCGCGAATTGACTTTCGCACGTCGTGGCAACCGCCTGTTCGAGATGCTGGCAATGCGGACCGCCGATGAATCGGCCCGAATCATAGATCTCCGAGAAGAGTTGCATGATTTCGGATTTGATCGGCTGGTTCCCGCGGCCGACGTCGAGCAGCGGGACTGAGGATACCGGAACAGCTGCTCTTGCGGAGTCGAATGAAATCGATTGATTTGAATTTGGCACAGTCCACCTTGCTTCCTTGCAATTGGTAATTGAATCAGGCTGTCAGCCGCGAGTCCTTTCGCGGCATCCTGAAGCGTCGAAGAAAAGTAGAAGGATCGTTTTCCGCCGTCAATATCGGCCCTGCGGAAATCCAGTCGGTTGTCGTACAATGCTGCTAGCGAGGGCCGATCGAAATCGAATAACCGGGATGATGTAATTCGTGAAGAATCGTGCGGTTCGTGGCAAGAAAGAGCTCATTGTTTTTTGTTTGTTGTTCCCGACTCGTTGTGCGCATGATTCTCCTTATCGATAACTACGATTCGTTTACCTACAACCTCGTCCAGCGACTGGGTGAGATTGATCCGCAAATTGATGTCCGGGTTTATCGCAACGACAAGATTTCGACCGGGGAAATTGAGCAACTTGATCCTTCCCGCATCATTATTTCGCCCGGACCGTGTACGCCGAATAAAGCTGGCGTTTCGGTCGATTGCGTGAAGCAGTTTCATGGCAAGGTTCCGCTATTCGGAGTTTGCCTCGGACATCAGTCGATCGGCGCTGCGACGGGTGGCGAGATTGTGCCGGCCGGGCGTTTGATGCACGGTAAGACAGATCAAATTCACCACGACGGGGCGCATATTTTCGCCGGCCTGCCGAATCCAATGACAGCGACAAGATATCATTCGCTGGTCATTCGGCCGGGAACGTTGTCAAGAGAGTTTGAGGTCTGTGCATGGACGTTTGCGCCGGACGGGTCGTGCGAGATCATGGGTGTTCGTCACAAACAACGTCCAACCTACGGCGTGCAGTTTCATCCGGAGAGCTTCTTGACTGAACACGGAATTGAATTGCTGCGGAATTTCCTCAATGTGGAATGCGTGGCATGATCGAACTCGAAAACGCGTTGGAGCTTATTCGCGAAACGGTGCGGCCACTCGAAACGGAGAACGTTGCGCTGTCTGAAGCAATCGGGCGAACGCTTGCCAGTGATGTTTGCTCTGATATCGACTCGCCCCCGTATGACAAGTCGATGATGGACGGATTCGCAGTCCGGAGTAAAGACATCGCCGGTGGTACGCGCGAGTTCAAGGTGCTGGAGACGATCGCGGCGGGGGGCACTCCGGACCATAGAGTCACAAGCGGAACGGTCTCGCGAATCATGACGGGTGCTCCGGTGCCGGAGGGCGCCGACTGCGTGATCGTTGTTGAGTGGACAAGCAGCAGGAAAGACGATTCGGGCCGGGAACTGATGGTCTGTGAGGTACCCGCCGACGTCAGTGTTCCTGCGGGACGCCATGTCATTCGCCGTGCAGAAAATATCGCTGATGGGAAAATCGTTCTCAAATCAGGTGAAAGCCTGCGCGGGCTGGATGCCGGATTGCTCGCCGAAGTCGGTGCCGCAAACGTCAACGTCTTTCGCCGTCCTCAAGTCGCGGTGCTTCCAACCGGCAACGAGATTGTTGACTGCAGTCAGAGACCCGGTCGCAGCCAGATTCGAAACAGTAACGGGCCGATGCTGGTTGCAATGACGCGCGAGGACGGATTGACTGCGACCGATCTTGGAATTGCCGCAGACGATCGCGACTCGCTCCGCGAGCTGGTCGAAAAGGGACTCGAACATGACGTCCTGATTTTGAGCGGCGGCGTTTCGATGGGCGACTTCGATCTGGTTCCGGGCGTCCTGAAGGAAGCCGGTGTGCAGGAGGTTTTTCACAAAGTCAAAATGAAGCCGGGCAAACCGGTCTGGTTTGGAGTTCGCGAAACGGGCGGGCGACGGAGCTACGTGTTTGGTTTGCCGGGCAACCCGGTCAGCAGCCTGGTCGGCTTTCATTTGCTCGTCCGCGGCGCGTTCCGACTGTTGTCCGGACGCAGCGACGTTTTGCCGCGCACCATGAAAGCGATCCTGGATGCGCCCCACGAAGCACGCGGCAACCGGCCGACGTTCTGGCCCGGCGCGTGGTCAGTGCCAACTGATTCACATCACCGGGTAACTCCATTGGCCTGGCGGGGGTCATCCGACCTGTCGCCTCTGGCCCAGGCACAGGTACTGATCCGGTTTCCAGCCGGAACGAAAAAATACGAGCCCGGCGAGTTGCTGGGTGTGATTCCACTGTAGCTACGTCGCGTTGGCATCCTGCCGACACTACGTAATTTCCGCGTCGACCGGATGTCAACGCTACTTAACTTCCGCGTCAACTGGATGCCAACGCGACGCATGGATACGAATTTGAATAAACAAGAAAACGACGATGGATCGTGGCGGACGTATCTTTGGGCAAGCGCCTGGGCAGCGATCACATGGTTCGCCTTCCCGCCCGTCGCCATCTGGCCGCTTGGCTGGATCGCGGTAGCTCCGCTCGTCCCGCTGATCTGGAATGCGCGAATGGAAGGCCGCAACCCGTACCGTTGGATCTGGACTGCGGGCTTTTTTTACTGGCTGGCTACTTTTTACTTCATTCCGATTCCGCATTGGGCGTTATGGGGCGGGTGGATCGTTGTCTCGGCCTACCTCGCCTGCTACACGCCAATGCTTGTTTGTTCGGCGCGGACGATGGTTCACCGTTACAAAGTCCCGACTGCGATTGCGGTTCCGGTTTGCTGGGTTGGCTGGGAATGGACTCGCTCAGTCGCGTTTACCGGAATGGGAATGGTCTGCCAGTCGCATACTCAATTCAAACAGCCGCTCGCAATTCAAGTCGCTGATCTGTCCGGGGCCTATACGTTGACGTTTGCGCTGGCGTTTGTTGGAGCGTGTGTTGCCCTGGTTGTCCTGACGCGAAACCGGACTCGCTGGAATTACGCTGCGTTTGCTGGTGCGATGGTTGCCGCGGTACTTGGATATGGCTACTTCCGGATGACCGAACCGATTGTGAATAACGAGGACGGCCCGAAGCTGACTATCGGAATCATTCAGGGATCGATCGACACGACGTTTCCGGATATTGAGCAGGAGATGATGGCGATCGAACGGAAGCGCCTCGAACAATACCGCGACCTCACCCGAAGCGCGCTGAAAGAATGGCCGGATCTCGAACTGATCGTCTGGCCCGAATCCAGTTTTCCAGCTCCGAACTTCCTCGATTCGTTTGACATGACCGGGTATGAGCCGAATGTTGTGCTGAACCTGCAAACGAATCCGTCGCGTTATTGGGCCGATTCGACCGGCTTTGGATCGCTAACCAGTTCTCCGGTCCCGATGCTGGTCGGAACATCGACGTATGGCAACGACGAAAACGGCAACGACTTGCTGTTCAATTCGGCCGCGCTGGTGGGGCCGAACGGATTTGAAGATCAGATCTATCACAAAAACCACCTGGTGATGTTTGGCGAGTACGTCCCCGGCCGTAGGCTTTTTCCAAAACTTCAGGAGATAACGCCGATCGGAAACGGAGTGACGGTTGGCGACGGAGCGAAAATGCTTGAGGTCAAGGGACTCTATATCTGTCCCAGCGTTTGTTTCGAGAGTACCGTGCCGCATCTGATCCGGTCGCACTACAACGATCTTGCCGGAGACGGCCGCAAACCGGACGTGCTATTGAATGTGACGAATGACGGCTGGTTTTATGGAACCAGTTGCCTCGATTTCCACCTGGCATGCAATGTGTTCCGAGCGGTCGAGATGCGAACGCCGATGCTGGTTTGCGCTAACACGGGTCTGTCGGCTGAGATCGATTCGAATGGTCAGCTGTTGCAAACCGGTCCCCGGCGAAAAACGGGAACGATACGCGTCCAAGTTGAGCAAATCGAAAGGGGCAGTCCCTATCGCCGGATGGGCGATCTGCTGCCGATTCTTCTGGCCGTGGTTTCTGTCGTTTCAGCTTTGTTCGGAATGTTTGCTCGTGTCGGGCCCGAGATCGATGATTCGGACGCAGCATGTTTCAAGGTGGTCGAAACGGAATCATGATCGTTGGAATCGGACTCGCCGAGCGGATGAACAATCGCGATGCCGATGTTGACGGGGAATTTTTTTGAGTCGGGTTGTGTGCTGCGAGTAGACTCCGACGCATCCGGCAACAAACATCTCTCCGCCTGCAACCGCTAACGGCGTCTGGTAACGATGCCAACTATGATGGCACTTCGCAGCATTTTTCTGATGCCGGGGTGGTCGTCCGCGACACGAACCGACGCGAACAACAACACCGCTCAGCGCAATCCATGGCATTAACGCTTCACGCGCGGTTTGTCAGACGGCCCGGAACGTGGTTACGATGGTCAGCTGTGCAACGAGGTAGATCATCCACGGATGGTTGCCACCGAGCGACCAGGCGGTTGCTGCAGTCCATGCCGGCAGTGGCGGGTGTTTGTGATATCCGAACTGCCACTGCTGACCCCGGTAGAGCATCTCGACCATGTCGAGCGGCATGTTAGGCTGAGTCAACAAACAGACTGCCATCCAGACCGCGACATGAACGGCGATCAGAATCCAGAAGAAACGGATGGTCGGGTCGAGGGGCACAGACGCTACTGGCGCGCAGGCGTTTCGAGTACCGGGTTGAATGGCCGATGAGTGCATCCGTGCCTCAGGTTATCGCTGGTCTTTTGGCGGATTTGTTTTGTGGGGTATCCGGCAGCGAAACAGGGACCGCACGGCAAGGTGAATGATGTATCGCTGGTTGGTGAATATAGCCGGACTTTGCGTGATCGGGCGTGGGATCCTGCATGTCCTCGTGATCGTGCGACTGGAACGAACTGCCAGCTGGAAGCCGCGACCAGTTAACCATCTGCACATGCCCGCGCAGCAAATCCGTTTTTACAGCCAGAACACGTTTGAGTACGCCGGGGTTTTTCGGATCCTCGTGCGAGGCAGGTATTAAATCGATTTCGTTGCCGCGTATGAGTTTCATTGGGTTACTCTTCTCGTGCTTCGTTCCAGATAATTGGTATTCGTAAACCACCGGCTCTGCTGGTGTGAGTCCTCATTCGCTCTGCCGTTCAAAAGTGAGCGGAATGACGCTAGCCGCCGGCTGAGGTCGGTTGAGCTTTTTGCGGCAATGCCGGCGGCTAGCGCCGAACCGTTCAATTGAGATTCTGGCAAGGTGTTTATCTCTTCGCTCTCATTTTATTGATCCGAATCACACCAACTTGCGCCGCCGTAGGCTCCCAAAACAGCTGAGCAGATTTTCAGATTGAAGTCGGCTGCCTGATCGAGGTTGAAGCCCGTGCAGGTTTCCAGCTCGAACGGTCCGAGTCCGAAGATCACGGCGTTGACCACATGGTAAAGCGTCCGCCATTCCGGTTCGTTGAGTAGGATCGTTGTTGCAAACGCGTCCGTTTGATATTTGATCGCTCCATCGAGTGCGGCGGCAGCCTCTCCCTGCCGCTTGCGCTTTCATTATTTGTTAATTTTTGTTATTCATTATTAATTATTCACAGCGACCCTTCTCAGTGATTCGACTCGCGTGCCCATTAACTTCCAGCCCACAACGTACCTTCGTTTCACGAAACTTCCTCAACCGAAACCGTCGTCGTCACTTTATCCTTGCTGATCAGCGCCGGCCAATAGCTGATAATCTCGGTCGCCTTCGGCCGTCCGCCGGCAAAGCCAGTCACGCCGGGAGGGCCGCTGGTTACCAGCGGAACAATCTCCATACCGAGCCGGTCCAGCTTCGAACGATCGGTACTGCGAGCTCCGAGACGGAGTACGACTTCGGCAGGTTCTTCAGGCGCGGGCGTGATACCGGCGTGACACACATTCGTGCCGACAATCTCAATAAATTTTTCCTCGTCGGTGAACGTGACTCCGTCCATCGCGACTCGATCAAACACGATGTCGGCGCATAGTTTCGCTTTGTCGACTGCATCCGGTCCTGCGACGGTTAATTGACTGACGATTTTGTAGCCTTCATGGAATGCGATCGAGACTTTGTAGGTTGGAGTTGCCGGTTTGCCTTTGATTCCCGAAATGCCAACCCGGTCAGTGTCTTCCTGTTCCAGTTGAATGGTGGTGAAATCGGCAACGCAATCGGGCGTGATGTAATTTGACGGGTCGCTCATTTCGTAGACCAGTTGTGACGAAACGGTTTCGATGGTTACGCGACCGCCGGTCCCTTCGTGCTTGGTGATGCTGAATGTTCCATCCGGCCGGGCTTCGATCACTGGATAGCCGATCTTTGCCATGTCGGGGATTTCGCGCCAGTGAGCAAAGTTGCCGCCTGTGCATTGTGCGCCGCATTCAACAATGTGTCCGGCGATCGTTCCGGCTGCCAGCATGTCCATGTCATCCATCGTCCAGCCGAATTCGTACATCATCGGCGCAAGTACGACAGACGGATCGGTCGCGCGACCGGTAATGACAATATCCGCACCCTGTTTCAGTGCTTCGACGATTGACTCGGCGCCGATATAGACGTTGGCGGTTTTCACGGCATCCAGATACGGCTCAAGCGGCTGACCGTTGTCCATGTTCTTGAACTTCTCGCCGCTCGCGATCAGCGATTCCAGATCGGCCAGAATATCGTCACCTTCAACGATGCCAACCTTCATTCCTTTGATTCCAAGTTCGCGAATCACGTCAGCAACTGCTTCGCGGCAGGAGACCGGATTCACACCGCCCGCATTGGCCACAATCTTGATCCCTTTTTCGTGACAGACCGGCAGCACGCGTCTGCACATTTCGACAAAGTCGGTCGCATAGCCTTTGCTCGGATCGCGGCTCTTGAGCTTCTGCATGATGCTCATCGTGACTTCAGCCAGATAGTCGAGCGTCAGGTAGTCGAGCGGGCCTTCGTTCACCAGCCGGATCGGCCCGAGGATACTGTCGCCCCAGAAACCCTGGCCGTTTGCGATTAGAATTTTGTCCGGTGTTGTCATGCTAAAAACCGTTTGCGGTTGTATTCTTGAAAGACAGGCATTCTAGCCGCCCGGACGCTTGTTCTCCAGCGGAAGGAGTGAGATTGAAGGAGAGCGGAGAGACAAGATGGATCGCTGAGAAGATTCGCGGTGAATAATTAATAGTGAATAACAAATTGTGAATAGTTAACGAACTCGCTTGACGCGAAGGCACGGTCGTTGCGGCAAATTGAAATTGGCATAAAATGATCGCTCCCAACCAGTCATCGGAATCAAGATGCCAGAGTACATCACCACTGAAATCGTCAACGGAATCGGACGAATTACGCTCAACCGTCCCGACAAACGGAACGCTCTGAAGCGGGATTTTATCGACGAGCTGAATGTCGCTGTCGCCCGGATGAAGTCGCAGCGTGAATTTCGAGCGCTGATACTCAATGCCGACGGCAAAGTCTTCTGCGCCGGAATGGACCTGGGAGAGATGCAACAACGCGCGGAGTCAACCGATGGGAAACAGGAATGGCTGCGAGATTCGGAAGTCTACTGCACGTTGCTGTCCGAATTGGTTTCCCTGCCGGTTCCGACGATTGCAGTCCTTGCCGGTCCGGCATTGGCGGGAGGCGTCGGGATGGTGCTTGCCTGCGACGTGGTAATCGCAGCCGACAACTCGTTTCTGATGTTGCCCGAACCGATGCGCGGAATCACAGCTGCGATGGTCACACCGCTGCTGGTTCATCGAGTCGGCGCGGGGCCGGCTGGATTCATGCTGCTTTCCGGCGAACGCGTGCCGGCAGACGCGGCGCTGCGGATGGGCATTTTTCACGATGTGGTCGCTGCGGATGAACTTGAATCGCGTGTTAACACCCTGACCGAGGCGATTCTGAGCGGATCAATGTCAGCACTGGCGATTACGAAACAGCATTTGCTTCGGAGTTCGACGCCGGATATTCTTGACCGCCTCAAACAATCAATGACCGTCTCCGCCGAAGCTCGCGAAACCGACGACGCCCGCGAAGGTCTGGCCGCTTTTCTGGAAAAACGGAAACCGGCATGGCAGGAGTGATCGTCATTTAGTTCCAGAGACGTACGCTCTCATATCCGGGCTCAATCATCCTGCGGATTTCTGACAACTAACAAACAACAACTGAAAACTGCTCATGCGAAACATCGACTTCTCAGGCAAGACGGCAATTGTGACAGGATCGAGCCAGGGGATCGGGCTGGCCACCGCCGAAGCGCTTCATGCTGCCGGCGCAAATGTGGTCATCAACTTTTTCGATGATCCGGACGGCAACAACAAACGGCTGGCGGACGATGTGATCACACGACTGGGTGACCGGTCGATTGCCGTTGACGCTGACGTGCGCAGCCCGGAGCAGTTGACTGCCATGGTTGATGCAGCTGTCGAAAAATTCGGTTCGCTCGATATTCTGGTCAACAACGCCGGAATCCTTCGCGATCGCAGCTTCAAGAAAATGAGCCTCGACGAATGGACTTCGGTGATTGACACTAACTTGACCGGCGTTTTCAACAGCTGCAAAGCGGCCATCGAAAAACTCTCCGAAGGCGGAACGATCATCAACGTTGCATCCCTGTCGGCGGTTACCGGTTTCTTCGGTCAGGCGAATTACGCGTCGGCCAAAGCGGGTGTCGTGACCCTGACGAAAGTGCTCAGCAAAGAACTCGCACGAGGGAAGATCCGCGTCAACGCGATCGCTCCGGGCGTCGTCGATACTGAAATGGGCAAGTCGATTCCCGAAGAGAACCGTAAAGCGATGCTGACGAATGTGCCGCTGGGGCGTTTTGCCGAGCCGTCAGAAATCGCGAACGTCGTTGTTTTTCTCGCCAGCGATCTGTCTTCCTACGTCACCGGCCAGACGATCCATGTTAATGGCGGTTGGTGGGCGTAAGTCGTAGCGTTGGCTTCCAGCCGACGAATGAAGAAACTCCCCGTTGATTCAACGTCGGAGTGGTTCAACGTCGGCAGGATGCCAACGCTACAAACGCTGCCGTCAACTCGCGGTTGATTTTTGCAACCTTCGGCATGTCGTCCTCGTGGCCCGGTGGCGGAGCGAAAGTAATCGAGAAACTGGTCGGGCCGGGTTCGGTTTCGCCCGACTCCCATTGCGACTCGAAATCGTAGTCGGGCGATGATAGCAATTGCTCGATGTACTCTTCGGTCGGTTCCGGTTCGTCGCTCTCTTCCAGCAACTGATAGCGGAATACTGACATCACTTGACGTTCGTCCTCCGAGCTGATTCCAGGCAGAATCAGTGTCGTCGCAACGACGTCATCGAAAACGTAGTACAGAATGTAGGCCGCCGTCGATTCATTGAAAATCTCGTAGCTCAAGTGCGATCGTTCGTCGTCGAGATCCGTTTTCAGCGGTAGTTGCAAAGTGCCCGACAGAAATGCCATTCGGGCGGCGAACGTACTGACTGCTGACGAATCGAGATCACTGGCAGAGTGACTGGTTGCGGAACCGTGATTGCCGTCCCCGTCGTAATGATGCGTGGTCCATTCAATTTGAGAGTCGTGAATATCAGCCATGGTTGGATTTCGAGCAGGTTGTGCGTCGATTGAAAGTGATTGCATCGGTTGGAAAAGCGGGTTGGAGCCGATTCGGGATTATAACGGCAAAGTCCGAATTGTGAACGTATTGAGCAGCTATTGGCGTTGATGCAATCCCGGGAGGTCAATAGAGTGTCGCGAGGCGAGAAGGAATCTCGCGCCCGCGCGCACTGTCCGGCAACAGCTGAACCGGTCACGTCTGCGGGAAAAGACCGGGTGTGCCGGAACTCCTATCGGTATACCGCGCAAAGGGAGTTGCGCCATGAAACAAATTTTAATTCACGTCTTACTGATTCTGGTAATTGCCTGTGGCATTTTCTTTACCAATCTCGGGCGTGCGAAGCTCTGGGACCGCGATGAACCGCGGAATGCCGGATGCGCTGTCGAAATGCTTAGTCGCGGCAACTATGTCGTGCCAACCTTCAACGGCGAACTGCGCCATCAGAAACCGGTGCTGCTCTACTGGCTGATGATTTCGGCTTACAAAGTTTTCGGCATCAACGAATTCTCAGCTCGATTCTGGTCTGCGCTGTTGGCGCTGGGGACCGTGCTGGCGACCTACGGAATCGGACGCCGGCTATTTCATCCAACCGCTGCGCTATTGTCAGCAATCATTTTATCGACGACGTTGATGTTCGACGTTGCTGCGCGCGCTGCGACGCCGGATTCCGTGCTGATTTTCTGCAGCACTTTGTCGCTGCTGATTTATGTGCTGGGCACTTTTGCGCCGCAGACGATGGTCGGAGCAGGATCGAATTCGAATGAAGGCGGAGAAGGCAACGGAAATAACGGAGGAAACAGCAACGCTCGCGCCAACAACCCGGGCAATAGCCAGGCCCGGGCAAGACTATCCAACGGGATCAATCTGAAAAATGATGGGCAATGGTTTCCCGGATCGTTTGGGGTGAACTTTGCGATGTACGCGGCGATGGCGTTTGGCGTGCTGGCGAAGGGGCCGGTCGGAATGATCCTGCCTTGCGCGATCATCGGCATGTTTTTGCTGCTCAATGGGCTTACGCAACCCAACAACGTATTCTGGCAGAACCAGGGATGGCTTTCACGAATCTTGCTGGGAATCTTGAGACCGTTCAACCCGATGCACTTTTTGCGAACGTGCTGGTCGATGCGACCGTTGATCGCGATGCTCACTCTGCTCATTTTTGCAGCGCCCTGGTATGCACTGGTCGGATTCCAAACCGATGGTGAATTCCTCAGCAAGTTTTTCGTCGGCGAGCATTTCGGAAGAGCGACTACTGCTTTGGAAGGTCATAGCGGACCGTGGTGGTTTTATCCGGTTGCGATTCTAGTCGGGTTTTTTCCGTGGTCGGTGTTCTGGTTTCCGACGCTGTTGGGTATCGATCGCAATTTGACATCAGGAAGTCGCGCCGCGCCGGCGACGTTGTTTTTGCTTTGCTGGGCAGGCGTCCAGGTCGGGTTGTTTACGCTCGCTTCTACGAAACTCCCCAGCTACGTGACGCCGTGTTATCCCGCGTTGGCGATGCTGGTCGGAACGCTGCTCTACAACTGGGTGAACGGAATGTCAGCGGTGGCGAAAGTCTGGTTTCTGGTCGCCTACGGCGGTTTGATCCTGGCCGGCGTGATGATGACTGCCGGGTTGTGGTTTGCAACTTCGAAAATACTTGGTGGAGACCAGTGGCTGATTGCACTTGGAGCGATTCCGATTGTCGGCGGCATGGTTGCACTCGCTCTGGCCTGGAACGACCGTCAACGCGATTCGGTGTTTGCGATGGTCGGCTGCAGTGTACTGGTTTGTGTCGGGCTGTTCGGATTCGGTGCCATGACGCTTAGCAAATACCAGCAGCATGATGTTGTTCTCGGACATGTCTTCGGTACAGACGCGGATGTTCGCGTGGCGGCGTTTCGCACGATGGAGAGCAGCTGGGTCGTATACTCACAGAAGCCGGTTTACGAACTGGCACTGGAGACTCAGCCGTTACTTGAAGAGTTGAATGTGAATGTCGGGTCGGCCAACACCAGCTACACAAACCAGGCCACTCAATCAGAAGATGCGAATGGCGGAGTCGGCGGTTATCTCGACCGATTTGCCGAACGATATCGACCGCGAATTGAACCGGTCTCCAGCGGAGCGAATACGGGACTTGCAGGTAGTACAAACGTGTTGCCCGACAAGTGGTGGACGAGCGGCCGTCGATTAACGCCCGAAGAGTTCTCGACTCAATATCCGCGCGCAGCATACATTACGACGGACGAGCATTTGCCTGAGTTGATGTCGAGGCTGCCGTCGGACTACGAAGTGGTTGAACAGACGACCTATTTTCTTCAGAGCAAGCATCTGGTTTTGCTCGCCCGCCGGAATTCCGAAGTCGCACAGTCTGCGTATGAATCGCGGATGAACACAACCTATTCGACCGGATTTCCTGAAGACGCTTCGTATCCGGAGTTCACGGCCGAAACGGGGCAACCTGCGGCTGATCAGAATCAGCCGCCGGCGCGTTATCGGTAACGTGTGGGAGAAACGGCGCCGCTAGCGCGATGACACGCGCTTTGTTAGTTGCTGCGGTGGCCTTGGCGCCTGCGGTTTCAGACCCTCCCCGGCCGCAATAGCGGCCGGGGAGGGTTTTCTCAGCGCCATCGGATAAGCGCAACTGAATCACTAACTACGCCGGCGCAAACGCCTCGGTTTCGAGGCTTCGAACCAGCACAGGATCGAGGTCCAACTCGGTGGCTAGTTGATTGAGATAGTTGCGTTCGTCCTGATTCTCTTGATCGGTTAGCAACAGTGAGGCGAGATAGACTTCGACCGCTGCTTCCGGTGACCTGGCTCCGGCCGCGATCTCGGTCACGTTCAACGGTTTTTGAACTTCTGTCATCAGCAACTCTGTTGCGGTGTCGCCCAGGTCGAGTCCTTTGATCTGTTCCAGAATCCGCGCCTGTTCAACGGCGTCGATGTGTCCGTCTGATTTTGCGGCTCCGATCATCGAACGAACCAGTGCGATGCTACGGTCGTTTGCGTCAGGTCCGGTCAGGCTCCCGACCGGATTGCCTTCGATTGATTCACCCTGATTCGTTTTCCAGTCAGCGTAGACTTTGTAGGCCAGACCTCCGACCGCCGCAAGCGTACCCAGTTTCAATGCCGGCCCCGCTATCCGCCGGCCGGATTTTGTGCCAAGCAACAACGCAACCAGTCCGCCTGCAATCGCGCCTTTGGTCAAACCGGAAACAACGGCGTCCCGTTTTTCGCCCTGCGCTGTCGGGACGCCCAGTTTTTCAGCAGCGAAGTCGACGCCCTGTTTTGCGGCGTCCTTCCCCTGCTCTGCCAGTTTTTTTCCGGAAGCAAGGAGTTTTTCGAGGAGTGTTTGTGTATCCATGATCTATTTTTCTTTTTGATTGGTGGAGCGACTTGATTGGTGAGCGAACTCGCGGTTCTCATTATTCAATGCGACAACGCCCCGACTACCCCTGAGCATCCATTTAATTTTCGACACCGCAGCTGAAATGAGCAGGGATGTCAGCTTAATTTGCGAATTGCGGTTAATTTTCAAACGATGGAAGTTCGGCATGAACATTCAGAGTTAAATAGTTCAGTCAAGAATTCTCAAAAGAACCATGTGATGGCATGCTGGAAACTCTGATTTTTGCTGCAGGGATCGGCCAGTTGATCCCGGTTGTTGGTTCGCTGGCAATCCCGCAGGTGTTGAATTGGCGCAAAGATACGTCCAAGCTTCGCCCGTTGCGGGACGAATCTGGACCGCATTGTGGGTTCTGTTGCCGCTGCCGATTCTTTTTCATCGTCCGTTTTTGGAAGGCTGCGTCTGGCCGTTGATCGGAATTTAGCAAGCAGCGAAACTACGCATTCGAATTGGAAACCCGCAGCACCCTACTGAACTCCGAAGCGGCAGCGACGACAGGAAACCCGCCGCGTCAGCAAGGACGCAGAACATTGCCTCACCAAGGAGCGATGAAATCCCGTCGCACCAACATAGGCACGAACACCGAAGCGGCGGCGACGATAGGAAACCCGCCGCGTTCGCAAGGACGCAGAACATTGCCTCACCAAGGAGCGATGAAATCCCGTCGCACCAATATAGGCACGAACACCGAAGTGGTAGCGACGATAGGAAACCCGCCGCGTTCGCAAGGACGCAGCACTCCGCCTCACCAAGGAGCGATGAAATCTCGTCGCACTGACAACAACTGTTGGTTCCTTCACGTGACGAAACGCCGCCGATTCGCATGCTCAGAATTCTTGCTAGATTGAACCGAAGCAACCACTCCATCAACAAAACGCCTGAGGATCCGAGCATGCCTGAGATTGCGATTCGTTGCCTGTTACTTTTTACTGTTTTCCTGACGATCGGAGCGAGCACCGAACAGGATCCGTTTCATCCCGGGACAACGATCCCTGAGTTCGGCAGGATCGCGACCGTTGATGCGGATGTTGAGCTACCTGCATCGACAAAATTCAAAGTCACTTTTGATTCAGCGGATCAGGCAGGTCTGAACGCGATCGACCGGACCTTCGACAGTGCGGCGCGGTTTATCAATCTGCACACCGAGGCCGGAGTTCCGGCAGAGAATATTGAGCTTGCGATCGTGGTCCACGGCGGCGCATCGCTGGATGTAACTGACAGCGAATTTCATAAGGCTCGCAACGAGGTTCGCGAAAACGCATCAGCCGGCGCGATCGAGACGTTGCAGAACAACAACGTCCGCTTCTTCATCTGCGGCCAAAGCGCGGCTTATCATCAGATAGGGAAAGAGAACCTCTTGCCCGGCATTCAGTTGGCTCATTCGGCGATGACAATGCACGCGTTATTGCAGCAGGACGGGTATACGCTGAATCCGTTTTAGCGATTGTGTCTTCCATTGCAAAACGCTTCCTTTCTGTGCGGCTAGTTTGAGAGTTGTTCTTGCTCGAAACGAGCTCGTCTAACCGCAACAGCTGAATTCGCAATGGCTACGCTCGATTTACGTCGATCGTACTGGCCTAATCGTGCGGTCTGGATCACAGATTGCGTTTACCAGCGATCCAACACATTCCATGTTCGCTACGTCTTCCAGTTTTTCCAGTGCGTCCATTCTTTCGTCGTAGTTGCGTCTGGTAAGCTGCAATTCGAGACGGACTCGTTCGACTGCCTTCCATTGTTCACGATGGTCGAGATACCAGCCAAGGATCAAGCCGACGATCGTGAGCAGGAACATCAGGTCTCGCAAACCAAACCGATACCAATGTTTTTCAGTTTTTGTCATCCCTGCATTGTAATCTTCATATTTCTCACCGACCGTTCGACAGAAAAAACGAATTCGACTAAATTACTGAACACGGACTGGATTGAGGTGTCTTTTTGGGCACGCGAAACCAGTTGCGGGCCAGTAGCTCAGTTGGTTAGAGCAGGGGACTCATAATCCCTTTGTCGCGGGTTCGAGTCCTGCCTGGCCTACTTTTTTTTCTAAACGCCTAGTTGCTGAATGTTCCTTGCTATTTCCGACGCTTTGCGGCAGCAATCAGGGCTTCGATTTCTAAGACGTGGCCGTGAGGCACGCGGTTCCGTTGGTATTTCTTCGAGATGATCTCGTGGAGGGTCTCTAGATCGTCAAGCTCAATGGATGGAAAATTTGTCCATTCCGGTTCCGATTTGAGTCGGGACCTAAGCTGCCATTTGCCGGCATGTCGCGTGGCGCTAACCAAACGAGTCTCGCCCTCTTCGGTTTTCTCACGCCATTCGTGTTTCTTCATGATTCCTGGAACCCGGAGGCCTGCGACGAGAATCGTTGATGCCGTAGAGAGATGGACAGAGTCAAATCGTTGAGCAGCCGTAAATCGTACCGATCCGCGCTTGCACAAACTACCCACTGAGATCATCGACGTCGATCTAATCGTTGTGTCTGTCTGGCAAGCGTGCCAGGTACACACCGATTCGCCTGGTCGTGGCGGTCGCGTTGCCCCTTGGTGATTGGCTCATCCCCCGGCACTGCGTTGTTCTATCTGGGAGTCGTCTTCACCCTCCAATTTGGTCGGGCCATGCTTGTATTTGACGGGGCCGGGCTTGTTGGTTTGCCAGGGCTGGTTGGCAACGAGGTCGTGGACGGTGCGGATGCCTTCGACCATAGCGCGGCGGTCGGTCATGGAGCCGGGCGTGTCGGCAGGCGTGTGCGGGACACCGTGCTCTTCTTTGTAAAGGTGAACGGTCTGCGTGGGGAATGCGAACTCTACGCCGAGCTTGTTGGCGAGTCGCATCATGTCCAGCATCAGCCGCTCGCGCTCGCGGAGTTCGGTCGACCAGTCGGGCGTCTCGTAGAAGACGTAGATGAGGACATCGAGCGAGGACGGTCCGAACTGGTTCAGCCAGACCTGGAAATAATCCTTGCGCGTATAGGGGTGCGTGCGGACGAGTTCGCGGACGCCCTCGCAGAAGGCGACGAGCTTTTCGGGCGGCGTGTCGTACTGCACGCCGACGTTACACTTCCAGCGGCGGTAGCGGCGGGCGCCGTAGTTATCCACGGCAGCGCGGACGAGATTGGCGTTGGGTACCGTGATCAGCGAGTTGTAGAACGTGCGCAGGCGCGTGGAGCGGAACCCGATCTGCTCGACGGTCCCCTCGACATCGCCGATGACGACCCAGTCGCCGACGCCGAACGGGCGATCGATGAGGACCGTGGCGGAGCCGAAGAAGTTTTCGAGGGTGTCTTTGGCGGCGAAGGCGAACCCGATACCGCCGATGCCCAGCGCCGTGATGGCCGGCCAGACATTGATGTTCAGCGCAAGGCCGACGTAGATGATGGTGAAGACGACGAGGAAGATACGGAGCGTTGTGCGGATCATCGGGTAGACGACGTCGTCGAACTTGGTGTCGGTCCTCTCGGCCTTGCGAAGGAGAACTCCGATGACCAGGTCGGTCAATCGCCAGATCGCCCATGCAGTGGCAAAGATGGCGAAAACGCGGGCGGTGCCGTGGATGATCGGGTAGGCGGCACCGGGTAGGTCGAGCAGCCAGAGCGTCGACAGCCAGAACACCGCCATGAGCAGCCTGCCGGCGGGCAGGACGAACAGGCGCATCTGTTCGGGGTTGGGTTCCGCACCGCGCCGCTGGATCATACGCTTGGCAACGATGCCGATAAGCAGGCGGCTGAGGTGGTCGATCGCTACGCCGATGAAGATGAGCGCCAACAGCGCCACCCACTGCCAATACTCGATGTTGAGGAACGTGTGCCGTTTCAAAGAGTCCGGCATCTGCCGACGCAGCCAACTCTCAGCGGCGATGGCGTCTGCGTCAGCACCGACGATGATCGACAGCGGCTCGAGCGATCGGAACAGCACATCAAGTCCTGCGATGGTGTTTTCGGAAAAAAGCCAGCGCCCGTCGGGCTGTTTGGCGAGCACGATCGAGCCTTCCGGTGCGACATCCGGCACCGCCTCGATGACCTGATCGAAGCGCCCGTGCGGGAAGTAGGTCTCTTCTTCACGTCCCTCGGCCTGGTCCTTGTCCCAGAGGTAATACGGTCGGAATTTCCCAAGTCGATTGAACGTGAGCAGCAGGCGTTTGGCGAGCGCGGGCCCGCGCTCCCGGGAGGCGTCGGTAAGGTTGAGCGTGCCGATGGCTTTATCGAGCGCCTGCTGCTGGGCGATGGTGTTCTCCGTAGCCAGCTCGTTGCTGTATCGATCCATCGCGTCGATGAACGTTGTCATCGTAGCCTTGGGCGACTCGAAGGCCGGGTCTACCGTCGCAGGCTTGGTTGGCGCCGGCTCAACAGTTGGGTTAATGGTCGGCGTGCTCTGGCCGAGCTCCATACCGTCTTGCCCGAACGCGGTAGGAGTGAAGAAAAGAGCGGTGAAGTAAAGTATGAGTGCGAAGATCAATCGAGGTCGCATGATGCTGGATATCCATAAGGGTGTCGTAAGAGCCTCGCATTTTCCCAGTTCGGCCACGCCGAACAAGTCCAGTCGAACGGGCGGGAGTGGATTGCGATTAATATTGGAAACGCAGTGGAAGCCGGCGGTTTACTCCACGACCAATGGGAGTCCTCCGATGTAAGAGTTCTAGACAGGATTTACGTGATGAACAGGGCACCGCGCCATCATAGGAATTTTGCTGCGAGTAGTCATTCATCAATCATGTTCATCCTGTCTAGAAAACCTCATCCGGTTAACGCACCCGGTAAAATCTTGAAAAATCACTCCGATACGCCCGCGAATGGCATTTAACTCCCACTCGTTCAAGTCCCTTCCGCATAGAATTTAGCTTCACGTAGTTGCGCTCAGGCGACATGACAAACTTGTTTCCGTCGAACGAATGAACATTGAGAACCCTCAAACGATGATCCGCACAAACAAGACAATTCGCGCCACGTTTTTCGCCCTCATGACGATCACGCTGTTGGTCTATTCCGGATGTAATCCGGCAGCCGAAAATGAAACCACCAACTCCGACAACACAACCAGCGCCAACAACACAAACTCGGAGCCAACAACAGACCCAGTTGCTTCCACTTCAGAAAACAAGGGTCGAGAGGCTGATGGCGATTCAGTTCTCATCATCAGCGGCGATCTGGGCTCAGTCGACTGGCGTTCGATGGTCGGTCAAGAGATCACCGTCACGGGGGACTTGGTGGTTGTGGACACCTACGATTTGGCTCGCCGTGGTCAAGTCAAAGTGGCCCGGGATCGACTTTATATCCCGACCAACCGAATCGATCCCAACGATGCCGACCGGAACGCGACATCGTTCGAGGGCGGCAGCAACGTAGCGAAGGTGGCAAAGGCACAAAAACAGAACGACGACGCCACAATCATCATTGACGATGGATCGGCAGACGAAAATATTTTTCCGCCAATGTTGTTTCCCAATCTTGGCAAGACTCATCCTACGGTCCGCGTCGGATCCGTGCTCAACGGAGTTTCGGGAAAATTGGTAAAGGCCGGAAACAATCTCTTGCTCGTGTCAAACGAACCGCTTCAATGGACGCCCGCCCAACGGCCGCAGCGGCCTGATGTTGGCGAGGCAAACGTTACTGTTTCCAGCTTTAATGTGCTGAACTATTTCACGACGATTGATGACGGAGGCAATAATGCTCGCGGCGCCGACTCCGAATCGGAACTGCAACGGCAAGAAGCAAAACTGGTTTCTGCCATCATTGCGTTGCAGGCCGATGTGATTGGTTTGATGGAGATTGAAAATAATCTCGATGCCGAGAATCGACTCGTCGCTGCATTGAATAGAGAAATTGGCAGCGAAGCTTTTAATGGTTGCGGCCTTCCCGATCGGTTTCGCTCGGCGACCGGCGGCAGCGATGCCATTCGTGTCGGCATCATTTACCGGGCCGACCGGGTCGCACCGGTGGGAGAGGTTTCGATGATCCGCGACGATGCGTTCCACGCCGCGCGAACGCCGATCGTTCAAAGGTTCAAGTCAAAAACGGCAGACAGTCCATTTACCGTGATCGTCAACCACTTCAAATCAAAGGGCGGCGCGGACAGAGCCGATGTTGCCAACGAAAACAAAGGTGACGGACAAGGTGCTTTCAATGCGACACGACGTTCTCAATCGTTGGCGATTTGCAATTACATCGACGAACAATCGCAGGGCGGCAAGGAACCACGAATCCTTGTGATCGGCGATTTGAACGCCTACGGGCAGGAAGACCCGATCGATGCGATGCGAGCCAACGGGCTGGTTGATCTACGGGAACATTTTGGAGAAGGAAGCTCATCAAGTGATGAAGCGGAACATTATTCGTACATCTACATGGGTCAAAGCGGCAGCATGGATCACGCGATGGCGACCGACTCGCTGGCTGCCGATGTAACCGGGATTGCGACCTGGCATATCAATGCCGACGAACCGCGGTTCCTGGACTACAACCAGGAATATAACCCCGAGCCGCTTTACGAAGCCAATCCGTTTCGCAGTTCCGACCACGATCCGGTATTAATCGGAATTCGAAACTAAAGCGCGATTGAATTATTTCTATCGCTGTTTAGGTAAAGGCGCCCGAACGGAAAAAAAATGTCAGGTTTGTGCATTAGACGGGCTATCGAGATATTTTCGGTGCAACTCGATCAAGTCGGACAGATCACCCGTGTCCGCTTTCTTGACGGCGGCAAGGTAGACATCACGGGCCACACTTTTCTCAATGCCAATGGTTTCTTCGGGCCATTTGACCAACGGATGACCGCATTGTTTCAGGAATATATTCCCCAGGAGCCGAGACCATCTTCCGTTTCCATTGGGGAACGGGTGGATGTGGACGGCTTGGAAGTGAATCCGTACAGACAACTCGAGCGTTTCATAGGTCTCATTCTCAATCCAATACGCAATATCGCTTTCAAGCTTGAAAAGCTCGGTTTGGATGTTTTGCCATTTGATTCCAATATTCAAATCTTCTTGTCGAAATTCACCTGCGTATTCCCACACATCGCAGAACATTTCTTTGTGAAGTTGTTTGAACCAATTCAAATCAAACGGGGCAAGTTTCCCGGAAGGTCTGGCCGCCAGATATCTAACTACGGCCGTGAGGATATTTTCCGCTTCGGCAATGTTTAGCTGAGCGCGGGTTTTAATCGACTTGTCTTTCAAGTACGACGGGTCAATCGGCGTTTCGCCGTCAATCGGATCCCAAGTAGGCATACTATCCCCAAAGTTTTCGTGTTGAACCAGCCATCAGTTGATGTACCAGTCGCTGAACCATTTTTTCAATCTGGCTTTGTTCAACACCTTGAGACTCCAATGCCGACGAGCCTTGAACCAACCCGACCAATTCACGAGCCTTCTTGACCGCTTGTCGATACATCAATTCGTAACTGTCCAACTCTTTTGAAAATTCCAATTCAACGCCAAGTGACTTTGCGATCGCAGCTACATTCGAAAACGTTGCTTGTTCCACTCCTTTGCGAAAGATGGCTTTGAGTGTTGAAACCGGGACACCGCTGTGCGCAGAAAGAGCCTCAAAAGTCATTCCTAACTCTTGTCGGCGCGCTTCGAGTTTTTCAGTAAAGTCCATTCTCAACCATTCTAATTGGGTTCAAAAATTGCCCCAGCATCTCCATAGATATACTATTCAGTCGTCGAAAATAGTCAAAAGCAGGACTGTTTTCGATACGATTTCGGCAATAACGGATGAAATACCCTGAAAAACGCGAGAATCGACATTGAACTAAAGCAGGGCGACGGGGCACCAAGAATCCTCGTTATCGGCGATTTGAACGCCTACGGCGGGCAGGAAGACCCGATCGATGCGATGTGAGCCAAGGGGCTGGTTGATCTACGGGAACACTATGAAGAACGAAGCTCATCAGGTAATGAAGGGGCGCCTAATCGTACATCTACATGGGTCAAAACGGCAGCATGGATCACGCGATGGCGACCGACTCGTTGGCGGCCGTTGTAACCGGGATTGCGACCTGGCATATCAAAATGCCGACGAACCGCGGTTCCTGGACTACAACCAGGAATACAACCCCGAGCCGCTTTACGAAGCCAATCCGTTTCGCAGTTCCGACCACGATCCTGTCTTAATCGGAATTCGCAACCAAAGCGCGATTGAATAGTTCTGTCGCCATCTGTCCACCTGAATTAACGCAACTGATTTTTCGCTTTGGCATCTTTGAACAATCACGCCTTCAGGAAATGTCTGACTCGGCGTCTCTCGCCCGTTGGTTTTTCCTTCAACTCAACGACATCACCTCATGGCTTCCAAGTAGAGAGAGCATTCAATCGCCACCGGAGATCTCCACACCCCTGCGTCTTTTTGACTAGATAACGCCAACGCTCGGTGCCGTTTGCGCGGTTGACAAGTCCAATAAAGGCTGCCTCCTTTTTCTGCCTCTACCTGCACAACCTTCGAACTAGGAAGCCGGGAAGACAAGTAACTCGGTGATTTGGCTGGCTGGCCCGCCCCAAGCCAACACAACCAATCCCGAACGCAATCGAACCATAACGCCACGGTGGGCAATGCGTTTTCTGATCTGATCGCCTGAACTCAGCGTTCGATTCTGGCGCGTGACCGAACTGATCACCTGCCTGCTCGAAGCCAAAGAAGAACGGCAGCTCTTGCGAATTCGAAATCAGCTTGCCAAACTGGACTTGCTGGTGCTCGACGAACTGGGCTACGTCCCGGCAAGCAAAGCCGGAGCCGAGTTGCTGTTCGACGTGATCGCAACGGCGTACGAGCGCAACAGCATCATCGTGACCACCAACCTGCCGTTTGAGAACTGGCCGGAAGTCCTTGGCAACCAGAGACTCACCGGAGCGGCGCTTGATCGACTGACACACCGTTGTCACATCATCGAAACCAAAGGCGAAAGCTACCGGCTCAAGGACGCGAAACGACGATCAGGCAAGTCCCATACAGCCAAAAAGAAGCCCGCTTAAGATCAACAAAACGGACTGTCAAACCCTCATGTTTTTTTATCCCTAGCGCATGTTTTTTCGAAAATGTGAAGTGCGGCTCTATAGAAGAATCTGTGGGTGAACAATTCCGGCCGGAGGTTTTTTAAGGCACGGGAGGATAAAAGTATTTTGAAGAAGTCGAAGCCATGCAATCGCATGACTTCGACCGTCGTGGAATACTTCCACCCTCACTTGCTGATCCCTTGTTGGGTTGCTCCTCAGCAGAGCCCAACTCCGTTTCAACAAGCTCCGTTTCAACAAGCGAGATTAGTATAAACGGTTTTTCAACCGATGAGGGCTAATGCATCTTGAACGTCAATCGGTTAGGAATGGTTTACCACAACTATCCCCTGACCGGAGCCATTCAAGATGCACTTCAAGACTATCTTCAATCGGGTGAAGTCGCGGGCTGTTTTGCGGTGAGCTGGGATCACGTTTACAATTCGGTAAAACACGCGGTTTCGCGGGGCCTGCAGCGGCGGGACTTAAGCAGCATTGAATCCATTGGTGTCGATGAAGTGCAATGGAAGAAGGGCCACAAGTATCAAACGCTGGTTTATCAAATTGATGAAGGCCGCAAACGCTTGTTGTGGATTGGACCCGACCGCACGGCCAAAACGCTGTTGCGATTTTTTCGTTTCCCGGGCAAGGAGCGTTGTTTGTTGGTGCAGTTTGTGTGCAGCGACATGTGGCAAGCGTACTTGAAAGTGATTGCCAAGAAGGTTCCTCAGGCGATTCATGTCCTGGATCGCTTTCATGTGATGCAGAAAATGAGCCGGGCGATCGACAAGGTGCGGGCCGGCGAAGTCAAGCGGCTCAAGGCCGACGGCTACGAACCGGCGCTCAAAGGCTGCCGGTGGTTGCTACTGAAACGACCCGCCAATATGAGCGAGAAACAAACGGTGAGGCTGAAGGAGTTGCTGCAATACAATTTGCAAAGCGTCCGCAGCCATTTGATGAAAGAAGACTTTCAACAATTTTGGAAGTACACGTATCCTGCCCGGGCGGGAAAGTTTTTGGATGCTTGGTGTACCCGCGCGATGCGAAGCAAGATCGAACCGATGAAAGCGATGGCCAAGACGCTCCGCAGCAAACGGGAGCTATTGCTCAACTGGTTTCGCGCTGGCGGGAGTCTTTCGTCGGGAGTCGTCGAGGGATTCAACAACAAATTAAAACTGATCACCAGAAAATCCTACGGATTTCGCACCCAAGAAGCTTACGAAACCGCGCTATATCACAACCTGGGGAATCTGCCTGAACCGGAATTCACCCACAGATTCTTCTAGGGAGGCGAAAAGTTAAAGGCAACAACGACGTCATCACCTGCTCCGCCCTTGTCCCAACGATGCATGGCAAGGATCTTGTCGGCATTGTTGATGTGATGACAATTCACGTGCTTGCCCTGAAGTCCCGTGTATTGTCGAACCAGTTTCTACGCAAATGAACAAGGTCGCGATAAAGCTGGACAATACCGGAGTCGCGTTCGCATCGAGACCAGTCCAATGGATCCGTATCGGCAAACCATTGATCTTCCAGGAATTCCTGGCCTTGAAATAGCATCGGGATTCCCGGCGAAGTCAGCGTCACGGCCGCGCCCAGGGTCGATCGTTTCCTGGAATACCAACTGTCTGCGTTGTTGGGCCAGATCTCTTCCGCAATTCTTGCCTTGCCATTGGCCACCTCGTCATGCGATTCCGTGTAGATCACACGCTGTAACGGGTCGCCGTTCAAGCGATGACTGATCGCCTCGGCTACTTCGACCATGTCACGGTCTTTATCCTGCTGCGTCACAATCGCGTCGCGAATCGTATGCGTAAATTTTGACGACCATTGCGTGTCGAATCCAGCACCACCGTTTTCGTCCCGCCTGGTGATCCATTCATTTTCGCGCAGATCCTCGGCGATCAACAACTTCCATGGTTGCTTCTCGTTGACTTCGCGATTGATCCATTGCATGAGACTCCATCCATCCGGCAAGTCATCGCCGAAGCCGTTGACCGATTGGATGTACGCGGTGGCGTCGAAACGAAGTCCGTCGAGCTGGAATTCTTCCAGCCAGAACAACGCGTTGTCGCGAAGAAATTGACGTACCTCGCCGCGGCCATAATCTGGACGCGTGTGGCCCCACGGCGTGTGAGCCCGGTTGTCATCATACGTATAGATGCCACCCGAGTGACCAATGTCGCTCCATCCATCGAATTGCCAAAGGTCAATGTCGGTCGGGCCAAAATGGTTGTAGACGACGTCCAGGATCACGGCGATGCCACGTTCGTGGGCAGCCTTGATGAATCGACGAAAAGCTTTGGGTCCGCCGTAGTCACGCTCGATGGCAAACTGATGTGCAGGGTTGTAGCCCCAACTCCGCGAGCCGGGGAACTCGGCACTCGGCATGACCTCAATGGCATTAATGCCCAGATCGCTGGCCAGGTCGTCCAGTTTTTCAATGGCACGATCAAAGGTTCCCGGATGATCGCCCGGCGCATCGTTAAATGTGCCGATGTGCATTTCGTAAATCACCCATTCGTGCCAGGGCGGGGTGCTGTAGTTTGCCGCGTCACCCCAGTCGAATGATGGATCGATGATGACGCTGTTGCCGTCAGAGTTCGTCATTTCGCGAGCGTACGGATCATTGCGATACAAAATCTCTTCACCGGCGTGAATCGCAAATTTGTATTCATCGCGGTATTGCGCACCTTCAATGACGGCTGCTCAATAACCAGAACCTTCGTCGGAGAGAAAATGGCTGTGGGGATTCCATTCGTTGAAGCTACCCACCACGGAAACGCGCCCCGCATGTGGGGCCCACACGCGGAAACGGCATTTGCTTCCGTCCAATAAGTTGGCTCCCATTCCGGGAGCGATGGTTGGGTTGGCGATCGGTGACATGGCCAGAGTCGTGTTGGACATGGATTTGAACGATTGAGGGTCGAAGTGTAACACAGGAGTGACTTAGTAAACCTACGTCTCAGATAGACATGTTTTGCGGAAATTTGGTTGGTTTGCAGCGCTCGTAACGGTTTTCCAGGCGTTTGCTCGGGATTGAGTGGCAGCAAGAAATCTCGTTGTGGTCCGGTGGGGACTTTTCCGCGAAATGGCCGTCTGCTTTTGGGTCACTTCGCGAAAGTGATCAAAGATATGGGCCTCTGCTTCGGCATCCATGGCAGAGGTGGACTCATCAAGCACCAGAATATCGGCTTGCTTTCTCATGAACGCCCACGACAAGGCAATCCTTCTACACAAGATCCGGGCCACGACGAAAGTTTTTGATTGGGTTAGACTACTTCACATGAACAGACGCCTCACCAAGATCAGCAAATATTTGAGCTTCATATTGAAGCATCATCCCGAAACGATTGGGCTGAAACTCGACCCAGAGCGATGGGCGAGTGTCGATGAGCTTGTCAAGAACGCGAATTCCAACGGCAAATCGATCACTCTGGCGCAAGTCCAGGAAGTCGTAGAGTTGGACGAGAAGAAGATGTTTGTTTTTAGCGACGATCGTCTTCGCATTCGTGCCGTCTGAAGGCCAGGTGTTGCAGGCTATTAAACACTGTTGGAGCAACCGCCCGCTTTCTCGGATTCCTGGTCTCGAACCATGACACTGCAGTCGATCAACATCCCTGATGCAATCAAACGGCTTCCGCACTCACCAGCCGCCACCCGCGTGATTGATTTGTCCAACGAGAGAATCGAAGCGTTCATGTTGGCCAACGATTCTGTAACCGATAATTTTGTTCCCTGCGATTTTCACCTGTTGGATCAATCGCTTACCTGGATTGAGCAAAATCATTTGCTGACAGGTCGCCGATTTTGCGAACTTGGCAGTGGTTTTGGAGTGGCTGCCCTGTTGGCATCGTTGCGTGGAATGAAGTCCGTCGGAATCGAGATTGATCCCGTCCTAGTCGAGCAGGCCAGCAACCTGGCTGACGCCCTGGACTTGCCGGCAAAGTTCTATTGCGGCAGTTTCGTTCCTCGCGGGATCTCCGGGATACTCGAGCTAGGCAGTGAGGTGGAGCGCGTCGCAACCCATGAGGGCGAGGTGTACGAAGAGATTGGATTGGGCCTGGACGATTTTGACTTACTCTTCGCTTTCCCGTGGCCTGGCGACCACCAGTTTTTCGAAGCCGTACTTCGAGCCGGCGCGGCGGACAATTCCTTGCTCCTAAGCTACCACGGCCGCGAAGGAATGCATCTCATTCGTAAGACGTAGTGCGTTGCCAGTGCATTAAAACCCTGCGCCGATATTGCCGCCAGTCGCCCGGGCTTTTCTCCTGAAGTTGGTCGATGAATTTTGGTTTGCTCGAAAGGATGCCTGACGTGAGAACGCTAATTGCAATTACATTGTTTGTGATTTCTCTTTCTTGTTTGGCACTTGAGGCGACAGCTCAAACCACTCAACTTTCCGTTTTGGAAACGGGGGTTCTCGATATCGGCGTTACTGTTGAAGCAAACATATTCGACAGCACCGTTACCGCTGAATTTCCTCTCCCGTTCATCAGTTCAAATATTCGATGGAACCTGGGTCTTGCAGGTCTTTCATTTGCTCAGTTACAAGAGGAAGACGATGATGAAGACCCGTTGACCACGTGCTTCAACAATCACCCGGAACCGGTTCAAAAGGATGGTGAAACGGACAAGGTTTACAATGCTCGCCGCCAACAATGGAAAAATGACATTCGCAGTTGCATGAATCAACATCCGCCAAGAGAAAGTGACGGATATGTTCCGCCGACAGGTGGCCCGGTAAAATCAGGGGGTGGCTGGAAGGACAAGGACGGGAAAATTTGGAAACCCTGGAACCCGGCAACGCACCACACTGGGACAAGGCGAAACCAAATGGTGATGACCATGAAAATAAGTATCCGGATCCAGCCATTCCGAAGGAAGTTCACGACGATTGCGATGGTGGAACTCCTTTGCCGACAACCGAGACACAGCTATGAACCAGTCAACTCCAGGATTAGATGAACTACGAAGTCTCAAGATCCTTCCTGACGAGATCTGTTGTCGTCAGTACGACAGTGAAGAAGAGAATTCCATTGTCGTCTACGGCACGCCGGAAGGACTGAGGAGTTTGGCAAGTTGCTTGAACGTAATTGCCGATTTATCGCAGGAGTCTCTTCAGGAAAGCGATTTGCCGACTGGTGAAGGCTATCACAAACATTTGCCGTTAGTGAAAAGAAACTCCGGGGATCCGGCCGTCATTATTGTCGGACGGCTGGATTCAAAGGGCGATGGCAAGACTTCCTGGTTCTTCGATTGAAGGATTGCGACAATGTAAATTCGAGACTTGCTCGGGGGCGGCCCGGTTGAAAATACCGGGTGCCCGAGTTCGTTTTTTCGGGTGGACTTTCCAATATGTTGTGCCCTGCAGCGAAGACACTGCATGGGAACATCAATTGATCTGATCACAGTCGCTACATTCGAAACGGCTCTTGAAGCCTGGATCTATCGCAACAAACTCGCGACCAATGAGATTGATGCGTTTGTAACCGACGAGCATGTAGCCAATGCCGATTGGATGTACTCCGGCGCGATTGGCGGGGTCAAGGTTCAAATTCCCAATCATGAAATTGAGAAATTCAAGATCTTTGTTGAGCATGACGCGACCAGACAGCTGGATTGGTTTTCTGAGCCGGCTGAAACCGGCGACAATCTCGACTCATGCCGAACCTGCCCGAAATGCAATTCAATTGAAACTTCGTTGCAGCGATGGCCCAAGCGAATTAACTTCCTGATTTGGTTGGTCCTGGGTTTGGTTGTCCCTATCTATTGGCCGAAATTGAACTGCAATCGCTGTGGCTATTCCGATCGTGAGCCAATCGGTGTGCCGAGACAACTTAATATCATCCACTTGCTTTTGTTGATGACGCTGGTCGCGATTGCGACAGCTCTGATTCAGCAGCGGCCGGTTACTTTCAATTGTCTGACGCCCTGGTGCCTATCATGTAACCGCGTCAAAGACAGAATCTCAGTCAGCAGAAAAACGCGCACAAAGTCACGAAGGCACAAAGACCGGAAGTCTGGCGACCCAACCGTTGTCCTCGTGTCCTCGTGTCCTCGTGTCCTCGTGTCCTCGTGTCTTCGCGCGACAATTGTCTGTCTGTCCAACAATGAACCCGGGAGGTGTATTGTCAAGCCCGAAACGCCGGAAATTAGCCCCGTTTCGGAAAGGCCGCACGAGAAAGAGGGGGAGTCGTGCTTCGAGACCGACACGAGTGGGGAACGAAATCAGCCGAGAAGTGATCATCCGGCGCGATGGTCCGAAGAAGTTGCGGCCCGTCGAGCCAAAGCGATTGCGAGACGTAATCCCCGGGGATAAAGTGATCTATCACGGCACGTGATTTCGATCGAGATTTACCGGTAGCAAAACATGAGCGACGCGCAAAAAGCAACCAGCCACGTTTGGCACTATCTGAAATCCGGAATGATGGGTGAGTCCGAAGAGGGACCGTTCGCAGAAAAGGAATTCATTCAGCTACTGAAATCAGGAACCATCAAAGAAACGACGGCGGTTTTCAGCCCTTCACGGACTCGTGGAAAGTGGATCAAGGCGGGCTCAATAAAGTCACTAGCGAACACGATCAAAACCGGAACCGCGAAACGTGAGGCGACGAAACAGGCGCAGGCGGAAGAGTCCAAACGGGCGCGGGACGAGATAGCTGAGACTAAACGCCAGCAGCAGCAGCAGCCGACCGGTCCGCACATCGGAACGCCACTCAATTCTCCGCCGAGTAACTCCGATCAAATCGTATGGTCTGGGCGACCCTCGCAAATCAACAATCTAAAAACGTTTCTGCTTTGCGGGTTGTTCTGTTGGCTGGTCATCCCGATCTTTTACGCGGTTTGGAAGTTCCTCGAAATACGAACGGTGAAATATGAGTTAACATCCGAACGATTAAGATTCTCCCACGGAGTCGTCTCTCGGCATCTAGGCGAACTGGAACTTTATCGCGTCAAGGATACCGCGATGTCGCAAACCTTCTTTCAACGGCTGTTCGGGCTCGCGACCATTCGCGTCATCACATCCGACGCGACATCCCCTGTCGTCTACCTCCACTCAATACCGCTATCGCAAGCGACGCAGTTGCGAGAAACGATTCGCCAACTAACGGAGCAACGCCGAGACCAAAAACGAGTTAGAGAAGTTGATTTCGGTTAGAGACTCCGCAGGATGCCGACATCAAACGATTGAGCGTGGAAATTAACACGACCTATTTGTGGTACGGCGAGCGACAGGCTCGGGCGTCGAATGCTTTGCGTCAACAGCGACAGGATGAAGCGGCGGAGCGTGACGGGCAATCATCGGGTCGTGGTGGTGCCAAAGCAAATTACAACTACAACAACGCGCGATACGATCTGGTGGACGCAACCAACGCTACTCCGGGAATAATCGAGCAACTGGACAATGATAGTCTTCCGGACAATATGCAATCGATGAACCTTGAAGAGAAGAAGGCGCATCTTGCCGAAATGACTGACAGGCGAGCAGAGATTCAGGATCAACTGCGGCAGCTGACAAATGATCGAGCAACGTTCCTGGCCCAAAATGAAGCCGGAACAAATGCAGAAAGTTTCGGCACTGGAATTCAGGAGATGATTCGAGACCAGATGTCGCAAGCCGGCTTTGAGATGAAGAACTGACTACACGGATACGGCATTCACGTAGCTGAAATTGCGCAGCAGTAGCTAAAATCGTGTAGACTTCAGATGCTCAATGCCCCGCCTCCGGTGGTATGGGATTTGCCCCGCGTTGTGGTGGCTAAGGGAAAAAATGCTGGCGGCAAGTGCTATTACTCATTCCGAGGCCGCCAGCATTTTCCAATCGTGAATCTGTTTTGAGATATTGACTACGACCGCCATTCTCCGCGCAGTCGCCGGTGTCGTTGTTGCGATGATCGTCGCGTTTGTTCTGGTCGTCGCCCTGGAATTATTCAGCGCAGTTGTTCATCCGGTTCCGGCGGATTTCAAGGAAACAACGGAAGAGATTAAGGAGCACGTTGCGCGCTGTCCGCAGTGGTTTCCGGCTCTCGCTGTTCCTGTCTGGGGAATCACAGCGCTGGCTAGCACGTGGATCGCCAATCGAATTGGCGGGCGTATCGCCGCGATAATCGTGGGACTGTTTCTGGTCGCCAGCGTCGTGTTCAATGTCTCATTTCTGCCCTATCCGATCTGGTTCAAGGTTGCGTGTGTGCTCGCAATTCTTGTGGGCGTGGTTCTAGGAATTCGACATTCAGCTCAGAATGTGACCGGTGAGACTCAGACACCGGCTAGCTGATTCAATCCGTTGACCGGTAAAGATCTACGAGATTCCGGTTTGTGATTTTTGCGCTTTGTGATTTTTGCGCTTTGTGATTTTTGCGCTTTGTGATTTTTGCGCTTTGTGATTTTTGCGCTTTGTGATTTTTGCGCTTTGTATCGAACCATGTTCTCCCTGGTCGCGTATCGTCTGCACCTTGCGTAACTTGTGAGTCGGCATTTTCGTGCTAGCGACCGAAATGCCGGGCGGTTCGCTGACGCTGTGATGGCGCTCAAGCCCTGATATACTCCCGCCGATATTCTGTCTGTTACGTTGCCCAATCAATTTGGAGTTGTTTGACAAAATGAATTTTGCCAACAATCACGGGATTTCCGATCTCGGAAGTTCAGCGAACAGAGTTCCAGAAGAACCTGCTACAGCCATCTTCGGTCGCACTATGCGCATCGATGATTCCGAAACAATTTCCAGCAGCCGCCCGGAGACCAAAGCGTTTCTGACTGTGATTCGCAGTCGCGCTGATCTTGGTGTTCACGTTTTTATCGACGGCCCGACAATACTTGGCCGCGATCCGGGCTGCACGATTCCTCTACACGATTTCGGGGTCTCGCGGCAGCATGCGATGATCATGCCTGAAGGCGACGGGCGGTTTGTCCTAAAAGATTTGCGCTCGACCAATGGCACGCGAGTCAACGGGATGCCGGTGCCCGACTCGGGAGTTCTGAAAGACGGTGAAAAGATTTTTGTCGGCGATACCGTGTTGCGATTCGCGCTGGCCGATGAGATGGATGTCGATTTCCACAGCGAAGTTGCCACACTGGTCAGTACCGATCCGTTGACAGGTCTTCCGTCGAAGCGTCGTTTCGATCAGGCGATGGAGTTTGCGCTGGAAGATGCGAAGCAGAGCGGCAATTCGCTGGCGCTGTTGATGATGGATATGGACGGGCTCAAGAAAATTAACGATACACATGGTCATCTTTTTGGTGCGCATGCGATTGGCGAAACGGGTCGATTGATTTCAGACGTGCTCGGTAGCCGCGGGGAAGCCTGCCGGTTCGGCGGCGATGAATTCAGCGCGTTTCTACCGAACCACGACCTGGTTTCAGCAAGTGCGCTGGCGGAGCAAATTCGATACGCGGTTGAGTACGCAGGTTTGGAAAAGGACAGCATCGAGCTGAAGCCGACGATCAGCATTGGTGTTGCGTGCTACCCGAACTCCGGTGATAAGTTGCTGGAGCTTGTCGCGATTGCCGACAAGGCTCTTTACCGTGCAAAAGAGCTCGGCAAGAACTGCGTCTCGCATTAGTGATTGGGCAAAGCTGAAAGTTGGGTCCGAGCTTGAATCGGTCGATCTCGATTAATTCCACACAGAGTGACTTACCTTCTTCGATTCGATGTTTCGCGAGAATTTCCAGGCCGTTGAGGCGAATTCCATCGGCGAACATGATTCCGCTGAGGACGGATTGCAACGCATCGACAGCCGGCGCTGCGCGATTGCCGAGACGGATGAGCGCCTCGCAAGCGCCAAGTCTCGCATGCATTTCGGAATCGTCGAGCATTGTGATCAGCTGCCTGAGGACCTGACAAAGCAACGCCGGGCATGGCCCAGAGTACGTTGAAGAAATTTCCGGTATGTCCGAGTTCACGTTCCGCGCCGCGGGAAGCGACACTCATTCGTGAGAAGAAGTCGGCGGATTCTGCATCATCCAGTGAATTGAACATGATTGCTGCAATGCCGTTCTTGCCGTTGTCTTCATGCGTTTCGAGCCACGGATGATGGTGCCATAGGGAACGCTCCCTTTGCCAACATAGAAACGAATCAGCCGTGCGCTTTTTTCGATTGCTGTGTCCAACGCCGGATTGTTGACGCCGGCTTCGCGAGCGAGAATCAGCGAAACAGTTAACGGCAATCCGGGAGCGTTCATCATCCCGTATCCGCCGAGCTTGCCGTTAGCTTGAGTGAAGCGGTGTCCCCAGGAACCAACTTCGCTTTGTCCGTTGACGATTTCCATTGTGATGCGTTCGAGATCAGGCATGAAGCTCTGATCGCCTGTCGCCAGAATATACTCGGCCATCAAAAAGTTGACCGGTCCGTAGAACCGGAAATGCAACCGGTTCCGTGCGAGATCTGAATAATCCGCAAACGATTCGACCTGTTCGCGAACGAGCGGCAAGTACTTTTCCTGACCGCTCGAAAGCAAAGCTAATGCGTTGTAAGAGCGAATAATAGGGTTGCCGGCAGTTGGATTCGCCTTCATCCGATTGGCCAGCGCCTCGCACCCTTGTTCGAAAATGCGTTTCGATTTCGAGCAATCAAATGGAGCAGTCGCCGAGTAGCTGCCAATGGCCGCAAGTTGCATAGCCACGTTGCTTGTTTCGCCATCTCGCCAGCGGATCAGAGAGAGTTTTCCATCTGAATCTTCCGCCGAGCCGATTGCTTTTCCCAGTTCGGTGCGAGGGTCGAAAGCGAATGGCTGTTCGTCAACGCCAAGCAGCACATCGCCAGGCTGTATGATTCCGTCAGCCGGCGAACCAGGAGCAACCTCGGTGACAAAGATTTGCCGGGCCTCACTGGTTTCCATTTTGCTACTGTTGATCCAGCCGCGTGCCCCGGTCGGTCCGAGGTTCCAGTCGTGCTTCGCACCTTCGGGAATTTCTCCGCCCTGAGTGAGTCCGGATTGTCGGCTGTTGATTGCGCGACGCCGCGATTGTCCGGGGTCAGGAAAAAAGTGGCAGCTAACAGAGCTGCAAACCAGAATATTTTCGAGCGACTTATCTGTGCGGATTCCATTTCGAGTTGTTTGTATCGGTTTTGCATTTTTCCGTACCGGTTTCGTTGCGCCAATCGGCAACAAGAGGTTATAGTGTCGCGATGCATCGATTACTTCTGATAATTCGTGTGTTGACCTGCATTTATGTCGTGTTTATCGCCGGTGTGATCGTTTGCGCGACGAATGACTGGTTCGATCCCGAATTCGAGCGTGTCAAGCAAGTTGCGAGCGACAAGTTGCTGCACTTCTTGCTGGTCGGTCTGCTCGCGTTTCTGATCAAGAGAGACGCTGTCCGCGAATGTTCTCGCGACATTGACTGCGTTGGCGACATCTACAGGTGTGTGGTCCCGTTCGAGTCGTTTCAACTTCGTTGAATTGAGCGACTGCGATCCGAGGCTGATTCGGCTTACGCCGATCGACGCGAACGCTCGAGCTGTATCGTGGTCGAGATCGAGCGGATTGCACTCGGCGGTAACTTCGGCAAAGTCAGCCAGTTCAAATAATCTCTGCCCGCGACCAATGTAAAGTTGCAGTAGCCGCAACGGTGTGAGCAAAACGGAATGTGAACGTAGACCGATCGCGGCAGTTCGCTTTCCCGATCGGGAGATGGCGAATGTGGAATCTCGTACTGTTCCGAGTCGTTCATGTCGTTGCGGCGAGGCTTAGTTGTCCAACCATGACAGCAGTCGCTGAGTTCTGGTGAACATAGCGAGTCTGGCTGGCCCGTATTTCCCGGGTCTGCTAAATCGATGGTTCATTGTACGTGATTGCACAATGACTGAACGAATTCGTTGCCGATAACGAATAACGAGCGGCATTGAGTCGTTGCAACTTTAACTCCCCCAGCTTGAATATCGAACCGATGAGATTTTCCAACATCTGTCTGTTGATCACGTGCGTTGCATTTTTGTGCCTGTCGAGCGGATGTGCCGGCATGCGTCCGCTGGCGAATTCTGACCTGGATGGCTCGACAGAAATTTCACAGGCGTCGTTCGATCAGTACTCGCCTGAAAATGTGAGGGAATCGGACCGGTATGCGAGCCGCGCGGTACCACGTCGCCGGTCAACATCATCGTTTGCTTCGCGGTCCTGTAGCACCGGCTGACACTAGCAATCTTGCAACGCAGTTTGCGTTGCGTCGATGTGGCTGCGGATCCCTGCCGCAGTTCGCAGTACCTTGCAGGGCTTAGGAGATATCAAACTCGCTAAAACTGGACTTTCAAATCTTCGGGCGGGTTGCCTCGGCGGCTGCGGCGCGGATGCCACAGCCACGATCCGGACTACATTGCCGATTCGATACCTTGCATGTAGCGGATACTCTCGCCTGCCAACGCTTCGATACCGGGCGAGTAGTCGAATACCTCGACGCTCACCCAGCCATCGTACCCGGTTACATCCAGCGCGGCGAAAATCGATTCGAACTCAACATCGCCCATTCCCGGTCCGCACCGATTGGGATCATTGGCGTGAAAGTGAACCGTCCAGTCGCGACTGATGTCGGCGATCGGTTTGTCCTCGGTACTCATCGCTTTCACATCGAGATGTAGCTTGACGAACGGGGAGTCGACAGCCCTCGCAATCTCGATCGCTGATTCCGCTGTACACATGAAGTTCGTTTCTTCCGGACCCAGCGGTTCGAGGACGATGGTGACGCCGTGTTCTTCGAGTGTTGGAGCAAGTCCTGTTAGGACTTCCACGGCGTGCGCAACACCTTGTTGATGCGATATGCCATTGATCAAGTTGCGTTGTTCAGGTGAACCGAGCACCATGACTTTGCCTCCGAGGTCGCAACAAAGTCCGGTCAGCTCGTAAAAGTAGTCAGCGGTGCGTTTTTGAGAACCGATCGCAGTCGCTGTTTCGCCAAGTGTGAACGGTGCGATTTCGATTCCTGTATAGTCGAGTTTTGCTGCATGCGCGCAGGCTTGATCGAACGGAATGTTGCCGTAGAACTCGTTGCAGATCGCGTATTTCATCCGTGCATTGTAGAGCGGATCGTGCAGCAATCGAGGCCCGTTTTGAACTCCCGTTGTTCAGGAGCGAGAGGCTCCCGCCGAGCCGCGTGAGCTTTAGCCGTGTAGTTCAGGGGCGACACATCGTTCAACCGGATCCGGATCGGTTGCGGCAACCAGCGTTTTCGATCGGCGAGTTCTTACTTTTTCGCGCGGCTCGACGGGTTCACGGTTGTTCAGATCTTCCCGGTTTCGTCCAACCCGGAAATGAAGCAAGTTGAATCAGATCAATGGAGCCTCGCCCCGATTCAGGCCGGACCGGTCAGGTAAGTGCGACTTCCTGTGTGAAACAAATTCTCTAGTTCTCTTTGTCTAAACCGAAGCCGAGCGGGTTTTCGTTTACACGATGAATCTGCTGAATTGAATCGAGGGAAGACTGCATCGCTTTCTCTACTGAAAGCGGATCTTCGTAGGTTGTAATCGACTCCATCGCTTGATACGTATTATCCGCCGGATTGAGTCCGAAGTAGCCGTAGACGTCTGCTGCGCCGGCCGATACCTGTTCGAACTCGATGCGGTAGAAGTTGTTGCCTTCGGTTCCCTGAAACTGCATCATCCAGTTTCCGCCAGGGTCTGTGTTAGCTGAAGCTTCGCCAATCAGTGTACCTGATTCGTCATATATCCGACCGACGATCTGCGTTCCCGGACGAGCATGACCCGAGAAAATCGGTTCGGGAGCGAGTGTGAATATCTTCTGACTGAGTATTTCACGACCCGGTGCAGCCTGATGGTTGACGCCGGAGTTCAGGTGCGACGTGTCGAACGAATCTGCGAAATTGGTGAACGAGTCAAATCGAAATTCCGGCTCGACTTCGATCGTTAGTGTTGCTTCGCTCGTTGCTCCATGCGGATCCTCGATCAGATAGTGAATGTCTACAGTTCCTTCGAACCCGTCGTCGGGAACAAACGCAATTGTTCCGTTTGGATTGACGGTCGCTGTCCCGCCGTTCGGATTGTTAAGCAGGATGACATCCAGTGGTTCGCCTTCCGGATCGACATCGTTAGTCAGGACGTTGATCGTGACCGGGGTATCGACGGTGATCTTGACGTAGTCGTCGCTTGCGACCGGCGGGTCGTTTTCACCGTTAATCGTGACTACCGTTTCTGCCGTTGCCGTTCCCCCGTTGCCATCATCGACGGTGTATTCAAAACGGTCGATTGCTGATTCACCGACAGCCAGAGAATCAAACGCGTTGGCTGGGTCATAGTCGATCGTGCCGTCACCATTGATTGTCAAAACGGCACCGGACGGAAGCGTGATCGCCTCGCCGTGAGTGACGCTCTGGCCGTTGATCTCGACGATCGTTAGGGTGTCGCCCTCCGGGTCAAAATCGTTGACGGTCAGGTCGATGTCGATTGGCGTATCCTGATCGGTCGTATCAGCGCCATCGGTTGCTGAAGGACCGTCGTTGACCGGAGCGACATCTATCGTAACGACTGCGGTCGCAGTTGCACCGTCGGCGTCGGCAACTTCATAGACAAATGAGTCCGTCCCGTTAAAGTCCGGGTCCGGCGTGTAGGTGAATGTGCCGTCGGTGTTCCAGTCGAGCGTTCCGTTTGCCGGTCCGGACAAAGTCGTAAACGTTGCGGTGTCTCCGTCGGGATCGGAGTCGTTGCCAGTCACGCTGCCGGACACGCTTGTGTCTTCCGAAGTAGCAAACGAGTCGTCTTCTGCAACTGGTGGTATATTTTCCACTGTCCACGAAAAAGTATCGGTTGCCGATTCGCCCGAAGGATCTGTTGCGACGACTTCGACCGTGTAGGGACCGCCGGATGAAGCACCCGGATCAATCGTGCCCGAGATGATTCCGGTGTTATTGTCGATCGAAAGGCCAGGAGGGAGTCCGGTCGCGGTGAACGTCAGGTTGTCGCCTTCGGCGTCGTCGAATGCGGTCGACACGTCAAGCGTAATGTCATCTGAATCGAATTCGGAACGGTCGTTGACCGGGTTGTTGACAACAGGCGGGTCATTGACCGGGGTGACGTTGATGGTTGCAACCGCCGTCGTACAGAATCCATCCGCGTCGCATATCGTGTAATCGAACTGGTCCGGCCCGGTGTAGTCGGCATCTGGAATGTAGTCAAAACTGCCGTCCGGATTGAATGAGAGAATTCCGTGCGACGGTCCGCCCGGCAACAGGCTGAACGATACGGCGTCGCCGTCCGGGTCGCTGTCGTTGCCGGCGACGCTGCCGGACAAAGGCGTGTCTTCATCGGTTGTAAACGTGTCGTCTTCGGCGACAGGTGGCAGGTTGTCGACGTTCCACGTAAAGGTATCGGTGACGGTCTGGCCGTCAGGATCTTGAGCCGTTAGGACCACCGGGTAAGGACCGCCCGAAGATGCCCCGGGATCAATCGTGCCAGTGATAATTCCGGTGACAGGATCGATCGATAGCCCCGCCGGCAAACCGGTTGCTGTATACGTCAAAGCGGGCGAGTCGATGTCGTCGAATGCATCGGATACATCCAGCACAATGTCCGTTGAGTCGATGCTGCTTTGATCTGCAACTGAATCTGTGACAACTGGAGGATCGTTGACCGGAGTCACATTGATCGTAACGACCGCAGTCGTGGTCGCACCGTCCGCATCTGTTAGTGTGTACTCAAACGATTCCGTCCCGTTGAAGTTCGGGTCAGGAGTGTAACTGAACGTGCCGTTCGGATTCATTGAAACCGATCCGTTCATCGGTTCTGCGGTGACCGCGTAATCGACCGGGTCTCCATCCGGATCAGTATCGTTTCCGGTCACGTCGCCTGAGACGACAGTGTCTTCGTTCGTTGTGAACGAGTCGTCGCCGGCGGTTGGAGTCGGATTGTCAACGTTCCATGTAAACTGCTGAGTTGCCGATTCTCCGTCCGGATCGGTTGCAACGATTTCGACAGTGTACGGTCCGCCCGATGACTCACTTGAATTGATCGTGCCGGTGATCAAGCCCGTGACAGGATCGAGTGTGAGTCCCGCCGGCAAACCGTCGGCCGTGTAGGTCAGGTCATCGCCGTCGACATCCTGGAAACCACCGCCGATGTCAACTGAAATACCGGTTTCACTATCCAGGCTGAACTGCTCCGGAAGAGCAGTTCCGGTCACAGGCGCGTCGTTGACTGGAGTCACAACGATCGTCACCGTCGCCGTTCGAGTCGCGCCATCCGCGTCGGCGACGGTGTAGTCAAAAGAATCTGTTCCTTCAAAATCCAAGTCAGGTGTATAGGTGAACGTGCCGTCCGGGTCCAAAGTGACCGATCCGTTGGCGGGGGTGGTCAGATCGGAAAACGTCAGGATGTCGTTGTCCGGATCCGAGTCATTGCCCGTCACTGTTCCGCTAACTGCCGTATCTTCGTCCGTTGTGAAATTGTCATCGCCGGCGACTGGAGCCACATTATCGACCGTCCATTCGAACGTGTCGCTTCCCGTTGCGTTTCCGTCATTGGCAAACACAGTGACGCTGTACGGTCCGCCCGCCGACGCACTCGAATCGATCGTTCCGAAGATGACCCCTGTGTCCGGATCGATGCCCAGCCCCGGAGGCAGTCCGGTTGCTGAAAACGTCAACGTGTCGTTTTCCACGTCGCCAAAATTGCCCGAGACATCAACGCTGACAAGTTCCGAATCCAGGCTTGACTGATCGGGAATCGGGGTTGTTACCGCTGGCGGGTCGTTGACGTCACCGACGATGATGGTGATCGTCGCAGTAGTAGATGAACCGTCGGCATCAATAACTTCGTATCCGAACGAATCGATGCCGCTGAAGTTCGTATCCGGTGTGTACGTGAACGTGCCGTCGCTCAGGAAGTTGACGCTTCCATTTGCCGGGTCGGTTAGCTTGGTGAACGTGATCGTATCGCCATCCGGATCGCTGTCGTTTGCACTTGCATCACCGCTGACCGCAGTGTCCTCGTCCGTGTTAAAGCTGTCGTTGACGGCGTCCGGCGCAGGATTTGTGACCGTCCATTCAAAGGTCGTGTTGACCTGGTCATTGCCGTCATCGGCTGTCACCGTCACAGTGTACGTTCCGCCGGCCGATGCGCTTGAATCGATCGTACCTGTGATGCTGCCCGTCGTGTCCATCGAAAGACCGGGCGGTAGCCCGGTTGCGGAGAAGGTCAGTGTATCCCCTTCGACGTCGCTAAAGTTTGGAGCAATGTCTAGTATGATACCGTCGCTATCCTGACTGGATTGATTGGGAATGTTACTGTCAACATTCGGGGTATCGTTGACCGGCGCGACGTTGATCGTAACGGTGGCTGTCGTGCGCGTTCCGTCCGCGTCAACAATGTCGTAATCGAACGAATCGGTGCCGTTGAAATCATCGTCAGGCGTGTAGGTGAAACTTCCGTCGCCATTGAAAACGACGTCACCAAACAGTGGAAACGTCAGTTGTTCGAATGTTACGGAATCGCCATCCGGGTCCGAGTCGTTGGCCGTGACGATTCCACTGATCGCTGTGTCTTCGTCCGTGTTGAAGTTGTCGTCGCCAGCGACGGGGGCCGGGTTCGTTACCGTCCAGTTGAACAGGGCTGTCGTTGTTCCGCCGTTGCCGTCATCTGCGGTGACGGTCACGCTGTAGTTGCCTGCCTGCGAAGCACTCGAATCGATGGTGCCCGTGATGTTGCCGTCCGGGTCCATCACCAAACCCGGTGGCAGTCCGGTGGCTGAAAACTCCAGCGAATCGCCTTCGACATCGTTGAAGTTACCGGCAATGCTGATACTGATGTCGTCGCTGTCCAGATTCGATTGATCCGGAAACGGCGAATCGGCGACCGGTGCATCGTTGACAGGATCGACTGTGATCGTGACTGTGGCTGTCGTGGTCGCGCCATCGGCATCGGTGAGTTCGTAGTCAAACGAATCAGTGCCGGTGAAGTCCGGGTCCGGTGTGTAGTCGAATGTCCCGTCGCTGTTCAGTGTTACCTGGCCGTTTGACGGTCCGCCGGTCACCATGTAGGTCATCGCGTCACCATCGACATCGCTATCATTTGTGACGACCGTTCCTGAGACCATCGTGTCTTCGCTGGTCGTGTAGCTGTCATCGCCTGCAACCGGAGCCGGGTTCGTGACCGTCCAGTCAAACGTCTCGATTGTGACTCCGCCGTTTCCGTCATCAACGGTGACTTCAACGGAATACGTTCCGCCCACCGAAGCGCTGGAGGTGATCGTGCCTGTGATGTTGCCGTTCGTGTCGATTGTCAAACCGGGAGGCAATCCGGTTGCCGAGAAGGCCGGGTCGTCACCGTCAACATCGCTGAAGCTGCCTGAGATGTCCAGCGAAATCGTTTCCGAGTCAACGCTCGCCTGATCATCAAGCGGGTTGTCCACTGCGGGCGAATCGTTAACCGGATCGACCGTGATGTCGACGGTAGCTGTAACTTCAGCTCCATCCGCATCGGTCAATGTGTAGGTGAACGAATCGGTCCCGTGAAAATCAGGGTCAGGCGTGTAGGTGAACGAACCATCCGATCCCAGCGATACATTACCATTCGCTGCACTGGTATCGAGTGCAAACGTCAGGTCGTCGCCGTCCGGGTCGGCATCGTTGGCTGTGACGATTCCACTGATCGCTGTGTCTTCATCCGTCGTGAAAGTGTCGTCACCGGCAGTTGGAGCCGGGTTCGTGACCGTCCAGTCAAATGTTGTGCTGACCGCCGCGTTATTGTCATCGGTCGCAGTTACGGTGACGGTATAAACGCCTCCAGCCGCGCCGGTCGAAGCGCTGGAGCCGGGAGTGCCGGTGATCAATCCGGTGTTTTCGTCGATCGACAAGCCGTCAGGCAGGTTGCCTGCGGAGTAGGTCAGCGTGTCACCGTCCGGATCGCTGAATGCCAGTGACGCATCGACCGTTGCAACAGTATCGGAATCGAAACCGGCTTGCGGCGGAATCGTTCCGCCAGCAACCGGTGCATCGTTTTCACCGTTGATGGTGATCGTCAGATTGGCAATGCTCTGGCCGCCCTCGCTGTCGGTGACGGTATAAGCAAACGTGTCTGTAAGAGTCTCGCCTTCGTCCAGTCCGTCGACGGTTGCGTTGTTGTTATCGAGGGTATAGGTGTAGCCGCCGTCTGCATTGACGACGATCGTTCCGTAAATCAAAGTTGTGGAACCCGTTTCGAGAACCGTTAATGTGTCCGCGTCGGGATCCGAGTCGGATCCGAACCCGTCATCGTCAGTAACCAGGTTTCCACTGTCGGTGAGGCTGGAACCTTCCGTTACTTCGGCGGTATTGCCGGTCGCAGTGGGACCCGGATTCGCAACGCTCCAGATAAATGTCCGGGCAACTGTCCCACCGTGACCGTCGTCCGCTGTCACCGTGACGCTGAACGATCCAGTCACCGAAGCACTGTTGTCGATGGTTCCGGTGATGTTGCCGGCAGTGTCCATGACCAGCCCGGCAGGCAGTCCGGTTGCGGTAAACGTTAACGTGTCGCTTGTATCGGCATCATCGAAGAATGAGCTGACATTGAGTGTTGCAATTGTTTCCGCATCGACGCTCGTCTGATCCGGGATCTGCCCGTTGCTGGTCGGATCGTCATTGGTTCCGGTGACGGTGATTTCCAAAGTCGCAGTTGCAAACCCGCCTTCGCCATCGCTGATCCGGTACGAGACGCTTGTCGTGGCCGTCTCGTTTTCTCCGAGATATTCGAAATCAGCGTCCGGATCAAAGCTGTACGAACCATTCGCATTGATCGTGAATTTGCCGCCGTCACTTCCGTCGATTGCATTTCCGTCAAAGTTCGTGTCGCCTTCAACCGAAACCACGTTGATCGTATCGCCGTCCGGATCTGAGTCATTCCCAAACAATGACCCGCTGACTGACGCGTTTTCAGTTGTCGAATCCGTGTCATTGCCGGCGACCGGTCCGGGGTTGGCGACCGCCCATTCAAATATTTGCTCGACCGTTCCGCCGTTGCCGTCATCTGCGATGACGGTGACTGAAAACGTGCCGGTCACCGACTCGCTATTGTCGATCGTGCCGGTGATGTTGCCAGCGGCATCGATGCTCAGTCCGTCCGGCAAACCTGTTGCGGTAAACGTTAACGTGTCGCTTGTATCGGCATCATCGAAGAATGAGCTGACATTGAGTGTTGCAATTGTTTCATCATCGACGCTCGTCTGATCCGGGATCTGCCCGTTGGCTACCGGATCGTCATTGGTTCCGGTGATCGTAAGTGTCAGCGTTGCCGTATCAGTTCCGCCTTCGTTATCGGTGATGGTGTACGTGACCGAAGTTGTCGTTGTTTCGTTTTCAGCCAGATCGTCAAAATCGCCGCTCGGGTCGAAGTCGTACGAACCGTCGGAATTGACTATAAATGTTCCGCCGTCACTGCCGGCAACTGTCTGGCCGACATCGCTGCCTGCTGTGTTGACCGCGTTGACGACGATCGTGTCGCCATCGGGGTCTGAGTCATTCGTAAAAACTGTTCCTGCGGTCAATGCGTTTTCTGTGGTCGCGCCGGTATCATCAACAGCATCCGGTCCCGGGTTGGTAACCGTCCACGTAAACACAGTCGAAACAGATTCGTCTCCATCACTTGCCGTAACCGTTACCGCAAACGTGCCGGTCACGGACTCGCTGTGGTCAATGGTTCCGGTGATGTTGCCGGCAGTGTCCATGACCAGCCCGGCAGGCAGTCCGGTTGCGGTAAACGTTAACGTGTCGCTTGTATCGGCATCATCGAAGAATGAGCTGACATTGAGTGTTGCAATTGTTTCCGCATCGACGCTCGTCTGATCCGGGATCTGCCCGTTGCTGGTCGGATCGTCATTGGTTCCGGTGACGGTGATTTCCAAAGTCGCAGTTGCAAACCCGCCTTCGCCATCGCTGATCCGGTACGAGACGCTTGTCGTGGCCGTCTCGTTTTCTCCGAGATATTCGAAATCAGCGTCCGGATCAAAGCTGTACGAACCATTCGCATTGATCGTGAATTTGCCGCCGTCACTTCCGTCGATTGCATTTCCGTCAAAGTTCGTGTCGCCTTCAACCGAAACCACGTTGATCGTATCGCCGTCCGGATCTGAGTCATTCCCAAACAATGACCCGCTGACTGACGCGTTTTCAGTTGTCGAATCCGTGTCATTGCCGGCGACCGGTCCGGGGTTGGCGACCGCCCATTCAAATATTTGCTCGACCGTTCCGCCGTTGCCGTCATCTGCGATGACGGTGACTGAAAACGTGCCGGTCACCGACTCGCTATTGTCGATCGTGCCGGTGATGTTGCCAGCGGCATCGATGCTCAGTCCGTCCGGCAAACCTGTTGCGGTAAACGTTAACGTGTCGCTTGTATCGGCATCATCGAAGAATGAGCTGACATTGAGTGTTGCAATTGTTTCATCATCGACGCTCGTCTGATCCGGGATCTGCCCGTTGGCTACCGGATCGTCATTGGTTCCGGTGATCGTAAGTGTCAGCGTTGCCGTATCAGTTCCGCCTTCGTTATCGGTGATGGTGTACGTGACCGAAGTTGTCGTTGTTTCGTTTTCAGCCAGATCGTCAAAATCGCCGCTCGGGTCGAAGTCGTACGAACCGTCGGAATTGACTATAAATGTTCCGCCGTCACTGCCGGCAACTGTCTGGCCGACATCGCTGCCTGCTGTGTTGACCGCGTTGACGACGATCGTGTCGCCATCGGGGTCTGAGTCATTCGTAAAAACTGTTCCTGCGGTCAATGCGTTTTCTGTGGTCGCGCCGGTATCATCAACAGCATCCGGTCCCGGGTTGGTAACCGTCCACGTAAACACAGTCGAAACAGATTCGTCTCCATCACTTGCCGTAACCGTTACCGCAAACGTGCCGGTCACGGACTCGCTGTGGTCAATGGTTCCGGTGATGTTGCCGGCAGTGTCCATGACCAGCCCGGCAGGCAGTCCGGTTGCGGTAAACGTTAACGTGTCGCTTGTATCGGCATCATCGAAGAATGAGCTGACATTGAGTGTTGCAATTGTTTCCGCATCGACGCTCGTCTGATCCGGGATCTGCCCGTTGCTGGTCGGATCGTCATTGGTTCCGGTGACGGTGATTTCCAAAGTCGCAGTTGCAAACCCGCCTTCGCCATCGCTGATCCGGTACGAGACGCTTGTCGTGGCCGTCTCGTTTTCTCCGAGATATTCGAAATCAGCGTCCGGATCAAAGCTGTACGAACCATTCGCATTGATCGTGAATTTGCCGCCGTCACTTCCGTCGATTGCATTTCCGTCAAAGTTCGTGTCGCCTTCAACCGAAACCACGTTGATCGTATCGCCGTCCGGATCTGAGTCATTCCCAAACAATGACCCGCTGACTGACGCGTTTTCAGTTGTCGAATCCGTGTCATTGCCGGCGACCGGTCCGGGGTTGGCGACCGCCCATTCAAATATTTGCTCGACCGTTCCGCCGTTGCCGTCATCTGCGATGACGGTGACTGAAAACGTGCCGGTCACCGACTCGCTATTGTCGATCGTGCCGGTGATGTTGCCAGCGGCATCGATGCTCAGTCCGTCCGGCAAACCTGTTGCGGTAAACGTTAACGTGTCGCTTGTATCGGCATCATCGAAGAATGAGCTGACATTGAGTGTTGCAATTGTTTCATCATCGACGCTCGTCTGATCCGGGATCTGCCCGTTGGCTACCGGATCGTCATTGGTTCCGGTGATCGTAAGTGTCAGCGTTGCCGTATCAGTTCCGCCTTCGTTATCGGTGATGGTGTACGTGACCGAAGTTGTCGTTGTTTCGTTTTCAGCCAGATCGTCAAAATCGCCGCTCGGGTCGAAGTCGTACGAACCGTCGGAATTGACTATAAATGTTCCGCCGTCACTGCCGGCAACTGTCTGGCCGACATCGCTGCCTGCTGTGTTGACCGCGTTGACGACGATCGTGTCGCCATCGGGGTCTGAGTCATTCGTAAAAACTGTTCCTGCGGTCAATGCGTTTTCTGTGGTCGCGCCGGTATCATCAACAGCATCCGGTCCCGGGTTGGTAACCGTCCACGTAAACACAGTCGAAACAGATTCGTCTCCATCACTTGCCGTAACCGTTACCGCAAACGTGCCGGTCACGGACTCGCTGTGGTCAATGGTTCCGGTGATGTTGCCGGCAGTGTCCATGACCAGCCCGGCAGGCAGTCCGGTTGCGGTAAACGTTAACGTGTCGCTTGTATCGGCATCATCGAAGAATGAGCTGACATTGAGTGTTGCAATTGTTTCCGCATCGACGCTCGTCTGATCCGGGATCTGCCCGTTGCTGGTCGGATCGTCATTGGTTCCGGTGACGGTGATTTCCAAAGTCGCAGTTGCAAACCCGCCTTCGCCATCGCTGATCCGGTACGAGACGCTTGTCGTGGCCGTCTCGTTTTCTCCGAGATATTCGAAATCAGCGTCCGGATCAAAGCTGTACGAACCATTCGCATTGATCGTGAATTTGCCGCCGTCACTTCCGTCGATTGCATTTCCGTCAAAGTTCGTGTCGCCTTCAACCGAAACCACGTTGATCGTATCGCCGTCCGGATCTGAGTCATTCCCAAACAATGACCCGCTGACTGACGCGTTTTCAGTTGTCGAATCCGTGTCATTGCCGGCGACCGGTCCGGGGTTGGCGACCGCCCATTCAAATATTTGCTCGACCGTTCCGCCGTTGCCGTCATCTGCGATGACGGTGACTGAAAACGTGCCGGTCACCGACTCGCTATTGTCGATCGTGCCGGTGATGTTGCCAGCGGCATCGATGCTCAGTCCGTCCGGCAAACCTGTTGCGGTAAACGTTAACGTGTCGCTTGTATCGGCATCATCGAAGAATGAGCTGACATTGAGTGTTGCAATTGTTTCATCATCGACGCTCGTCTGATCCGGGATCTGCCCGTTGGCTACCGGATCGTCATTGGTTCCGGTGATCGTAAGTGTCAGCGTTGCCGTATCAGTTCCGCCTTCGTTATCGGTGATGGTGTACGTGACCGAAGTTGTCGTTGTTTCGTTTTCAGCCAGATCGTCAAAATCGCCGCTCGGGTCGAAGTCGTACGAACCGTCGGAATTGACTATAAATGTTCCGCCGTCACTGCCGGCAACTGTCTGGCCGACATCGCTGCCTGCTGTGTTGACCGCGTTGACGACGATCGTGTCGCCATCGGGGTCTGAGTCATTCGTAAAAACTGTTCCTGCGGTCAATGCGTTTTCTGTGGTCGCGCCGGTATCATCAACAGCATCCGGTCCCGGGTTGGTAACCGTCCACGTAAACACAGTCGAAACAGATTCGTCTCCATCACTTGCCGTAACCGTTACCGCAAACGTGCCGGTCACGGACTCGCTGTGGTCAATGGTTCCGGTGATGTTGCCGGCAGTGTCCATGACCAGCCCGGCAGGCAGTCCGGTTGCGGTAAACGTTAACGTGTCGCTTGTATCGGCATCATCGAAGAATGAGCTGACATTGAGTGTTGCAATTGTTTCCGCATCGACGCTCGTCTGATCCGGGATCTGCCCGTTGCTGGTCGGATCGTCATTGGTTCCGGTGACGGTGATTTCCAAAGTCGCAGTTGCAAACCCGCCTTCGCCATCGCTGATCCGGTACGAGACGCTTGTCGTGGCCGTCTCGTTTTCTCCGAGATATTCGAAATCAGCGTCCGGATCAAAGCTGTACGAACCATTCGCATTGATCGTGAATTTGCCGCCGTCACTTCCGTCGATTGCATTTCCGTCAAAGTTCGTGTCGCCTTCAACCGAAACCACGTTGATCGTATCGCCGTCCGGATCTGAGTCATTCCCAAACAATGACCCGCTGACTGACGCGTTTTCAGTTGTCGAATCCGTGTCATTGCCGGCGACCGGTCCGGGGTTGGCGACCGCCCATTCAAATATTTGCTCGACCGTTCCGCCGTTGCCGTCATCTGCGATGACGGTGACTGAAAACGTGCCGGTCACCGACTCGCTATTGTCGATCGTGCCGGTGATGTTGCCAGCGGCATCGATGCTCAGTCCGTCCGGCAAACCTGTTGCGGTAAACGTTAACGTGTCGCTTGTATCGGCATCATCGAAGAATGAGCTGACATTGAGTGTTGCAATTGTTTCATCATCGACGCTCGTCTGATCCGGGATCTGCCCGTTGGCTACCGGATCGTCATTGGTTCCGGTGATCGTAAGTGTCAGCGTTGCCGTATCAGTTCCGCCTTCGTTATCGGTGATGGTGTACGTGACCGAAGTTGTCGTTGTTTCGTTTTCAGCCAGATCGTCAAAATCGCCGCTCGGGTCGAAGTCGTACGAACCGTCGGAATTGACTATAAATGTTCCGCCGTCACTGCCGGCAACTGTCTGGCCGACATCGCTGCCTGCTGTGTTGACCGCGTTGACGACGATCGTGTCGCCATCGGGGTCTGAGTCATTCGTAAAAACTGTTCCTGCGGTCAATGCGTTTTCTGTGGTCGCGCCGGTATCATCAACAGCATCCGGTCCCGGGTTGGTAACCGTCCACGTAAACACAGTCGAAACAGATTCGTCTCCATCACTTGCCGTAACCGTTACCGCAAACGTGCCGGTCACGGACTCGCTGTGGTCAATGGTTCCGGTGATCAGTCCGTTGGCGTCGATCGAAAGCCCGGCAGGCAGTCCGGTTGCGCTGAATTGGAGGTTGTCGCCGTCGATGTCGCTGAATGCGGATGTTACATCGACGGTGGCAATCGTTTGAGAGTCTTCATTAGCCTGCGGTGGAATTGCGCCGCTGACGATCGGGGCATCGTTCGTGCCATTGATCGTGACCGTGAGAACGGCGCTTGAGTCTCCTCCTTCGCTGTCAGTCACCGTGTACGAGAACGTCTCGGTCAGGAATTCGCCGCTGTCCAGTTCCTCGACATCGGTGTTGTTTGCATCCACGGTGTACGTGTAGCTGCCGTCCGTGTTGACCTGAATCGTTCCGTACGTTGTGGTGAATGGAGCGTCAACGTTCGCAGCTGATCCAGCAAACTCTTTGACGGTCAACGTGTCTCCATCCGGATCAGAATCAACGCCTGCGCCGTCGTTGTCCGAAATCAGATTGCCCGAGTCGCTCGGCTGAGTCCCGTCGGTGACGCTGCCAGTATTGTTCGTGGCAGTCGGCCCGTCGTTGGTTCCCGTGATCGTGATTACTAAACTTGCAGAACGTGTTCCACCATCGGCATCGGTGATGGTGTAAGTGATAAACGTCTGGTCGATCTCTCCATCGGCCAGCCCTTCGAAGTCGCCGTCCGGGTCAAAGCTGTATGAGCCGTTTGGATTGACAACAAAAACGCCGCCGTTGGAACCCGTGTACGGAACTCCAACATTTGCAGGCGAAGTACTGGTGACGCCTCCGACTCCCGTGACAGTAATCGTATCCCCGTCAGGGTCCGAGTCGTTGGCGATCACGTCACCACCAACTGCGGTTTCCTCGTCCGTCGCGTTGAAATCATCTGCCGCATTTGGCCGGACGTTCGTTACCGTCCAGTTGAACAGGGCTGTCGTTGTTCCGCCGTTGCCGTCATCTGCGGTGACGGTCACGCTGTAGTTGCCTGCCTGCGAAGCACTCGAATCGATGGTGCCCGTGATGTTGCCGTCCGGGTCCATCACCAAACCCGGTGGCAGTCCGGTGGCTGAAAACTCCAGCGAATCGCCTTCGACATCGTTGAAGTTACCGGCAATGCTGATACTGATGTCGTCGCTGTCCAGATTCGATTGATCCGGAAACGGCGAATCGGCGACCGGTGCATCGTTGACAGGATCGACTGTGATCGTGACTGTGGCTGTCGTGGTCGCGCCATCGGCATCGGTGAGTTCGTAGTCAAACGAATCAGTGCCGGTGAAGTCCGGGTCCGGTGTGTAGTCGAATGTCCCGTCGCTGTTCAGTGTTACCTGGCCGTTTGACGGTCCGCCGGTCACCATGTAGGTCATCGCGTCACCATCGACATCGCTATCATTTGTGACGACCGTTCCTGAGACCATCGTGTCTTCGCTGGTCGTGTAGCTGTCATCGCCTGCAACCGGAGCCGGGTTCGTGACCGTCCAGTCAAACGTCTCGATTGTGACTCCGCCGTTTCCGTCATCAACGGTGACTTCAACGGAATACGTTCCGCCCACCGAAGCGCTGGAGGTGATCGTGCCTGTGATGTTGCCGTTCGTGTCGATTGTCAAACCGGGAGGCAATCCGGTTGCCGAGAAGGCCGGGTCGTCACCGTCAACATCGCTGAAGCTGCCTGAGATGTCCAGCGAAATCGTTTCCGAGTCAACGCTCGCCTGATCATCAAGCGGGTTGTCCACTGCGGGCGAATCGTTAACCGGATCGACCGTGATGTCGACGGTAGCTGTAACTTCAGCTCCATCCGCATCGGTCAATGTGTAGGTGAACGAATCGGTCCCGTGAAAATCAGGGTCAGGCGTGTAGGTGAACGAACCATCCGATCCCAGCGATACATTACCATTCGCTGCACTGGTATCGAGTGCAAACGTCAGGTCGTCGCCGTCCGGGTCGGCATCGTTGGCTGTGACGATTCCACTGATCGCTGTGTCTTCATCCGTCGTGAAAGTGTCGTCACCGGCAGTTGGAGCCGGGTTCGTGACCGTCCAGTCAAATGTTGTGCTGACCGCCGCGTTATTGTCATCGGTCGCAGTTACGGTGACGGTATAAACGCCTCCAGCCGCGCCGGTCGAAGCGCTGGAGCCGGGAGTGCCGGTGATCAATCCGGTGTTTTCGTCGATCGACAAGCCGTCAGGCAGGTTGCCTGCGGAGTAGGTCAGCGTGTCACCGTCCGGATCGCTGAATGCCAGTGACGCATCGACCGTTGCAACAGTATCGGAATCGAAACCGGCTTGCGGCGGAATCGTTCCGCCAGCAACCGGTGCATCGTTTTCACCGTTGATGGTGATCGTCAGATTGGCAATGCTCTGGCCGCCCTCGCTGTCGGTGACGGTATAAGCAAACGTGTCTGTAAGAGTCTCGCCTTCGTCCAGTCCGTCGACGGTTGCGTTGTTGTTATCGAGGGTATAGGTGTAGCCGCCGTCTGCATTGACGACCGTTCCGTAAATCAAAGTTGTGGAACCCGTTTCGAGAACCGTTAATGTGTCCGCGTCGGGATCCGAGTCGGATCCGAACCCGTCATCGTCAGTAACCAGGTTTCCACTGTCGGTGAGGCTGGAACCTTCCGTTACTTCGGCGGTATTGCCGGTCGCAGTGGGACCCGGATTCGCAACGCTCCAGATAAATGTCCGGGCAACTGTCCCACCGTGACCGTCGTCCGCTGTCACCGTGACGCTGAACGATCCAGTCACCGAAGCACTGTTGTCGATGGTTCCGGTGATGTTGCCGGCAGTGTCCATGACCAGCCCGGCAGGCAGTCCGGTTGCGGTAAACGTTAACGTGTCGCTTGTATCGGCATCATCGAAGAATGAGCTGACATTGAGTGTTGCAATTGTTTCCGCATCGACGCTCGTCTGATCCGGGATCTGCCCGTTGCTGGTCGGATCGTCATTGGTTCCGGTGACGGTGATTTCCAAAGTCGCAGTTGCAAACCCGCCTTCGCCATCGCTGATCCGGTACGAGACGCTTGTCGTGGCCGTCTCGTTTTCTCCGAGATATTCGAAATCAGCGTCCGGATCAAAGCTGTACGAACCATTCGCATTGATCGTGAATTTGCCGCCGTCACTTCCGTCGATTGCATTTCCGTCAAAGTTCGTGTCGCCTTCAACCGAAACCACGTTGATCGTATCGCCGTCCGGATCTGAGTCATTCCCAAACAATGACCCGCTGACTGACGCGTTTTCAGTTGTCGAATCCGTGTCATTGCCGGCGACCGGTCCGGGGTTGGCGACCGCCCATTCAAATATTTGCTCGACCGTTCCGCCGTTGCCGTCATCTGCGATGACGGTGACTGAAAACGTGCCGGTCACCGACTCGCTATTGTCGATCGTGCCGGTGATGTTGCCAGCGGCATCGATGCTCAGTCCGTCCGGCAAACCTGTTGCGGTAAACGTTAACGTGTCGCTTGTATCGGCATCATCGAAGAATGAGCTGACATTGAGTGTTGCAATTGTTTCATCATCGACGCTCGTCTGATCCGGGATCTGCCCGTTGGCTACCGGATCGTCATTGGTTCCGGTGATCGTAAGTGTCAGCGTTGCCGTATCAGTTCCGCCTTCGTTATCGGTGATGGTGTACGTGACCGAAGTTGTCGTTGTTTCGTTTTCAGCCAGATCGTCAAAATCGCCGCTCGGGTCGAAGTCGTACGAACCGTCGGAATTGACTATAAATGTTCCGCCGTCACTGCCGGCAACTGTCTGGCCGACATCGCTGCCTGCTGTGTTGACCGCGTTGACGACGATCGTGTCGCCATCGGGGTCTGAGTCATTCGTAAAAACTGTTCCTGCGGTCAATGCGTTTTCTGTGGTCGCGCCGGTATCATCAACAGCATCCGGTCCCGGGTTGGTAACCGTCCACGTAAACACAGTCGAAACAGATTCGTCTCCATCACTTGCCGTAACCGTTACCGCAAACGTGCCGGTCACGGACTCGCTGTGGTCAATGGTTCCGGTGATCAGTCCGTTGGCGTCGATCGAAAGCCCGGCAGGCAGTCCGGTTGCGCTGAATTGGAGGTTGTCGCCGTCGATGTCGCTGAATGCGGATGTTACATCGACGGTGGCAATCGTTTGAGAGTCTTCATTAGCCTGCGGTGGAATTGCGCCGCTGACGATCGGGGCATCGTTCGTGCCATTGATCGTGACCGTGAGAACGGCGCTTGAGTCTCCTCCTTCGCTGTCAGTCACCGTGTACGAGAACGTCTCGGTCAGGAATTCGCCGCTGTCCAGTTCCTCGACATCGGTGTTGTTTGCATCCACGGTGTACGTGTAGCTGCCGTCCGTGTTGACCTGAATCGTTCCGTACGTTGTGGTGAATGGAGCGTCAACGTTCGCAGCTGATCCAGCAAACTCTTTGACGGTCAACGTGTCTCCATCCGGATCAGAATCAACGCCTGCGCCGTCGTTGTCCGAAATCAGATTGCCCGAGTCGCTCGGCTGAGTCCCGTCGGTGACGCTGCCAGTATTGTTCGTGGCAGTCGGCCCGTCGTTGGTTCCCGTGATCGTGATTACTAAACTTGCAGAACGTGTTCCACCATCGGCATCGGTGATGGTGTAAGTGATAAACGTCTGGTCGATCTCTCCATCGGCCAGCCCTTCGAAGTCGCCGTCCGGGTCAAAGCTGTATGAGCCGTTTGGATTGACAACAAAAACGCCGCCGTTGGAACCCGTGTACGGAACTCCAACATTTGCAGGCGAAGTACTGGTGACGCCTCCGACTCCCGTGACAGTAATCGTATCCCCGTCAGGGTCCGAGTCGTTGGCGATCACGTCACCACCAACTGCGGTTTCCTCGTCCGTCGCGTTGAAATCATCTGCCGCATTTGGCCGGACGTTCGTTACCGTCCAGTTGAACAGGGCTGTCGTTGTTCCGCCGTTGCCGTCATCTGCGGTGACGGTCACGCTGTAGTTGCCTGCCTGCGAAGCACTCGAATCGATGGTGCCCGTGATGTTGCCGTCCGGGTCCATCACCAAACCCGGTGGCAGTCCGGTGGCTGAAAACTCCAGCGAATCGCTGGTGTCCGGATCGCTGAAGAAGGAGCTGACCGGAAGTGAAACAGTTTCCGAATCGAGGTTGTCCTGGTCAGGAATAGCGCTGTCAACAACCGGATCATCATTGCTGCCCGTGATCGTGATTCGCAGTTCAGCGCCTGACTGGCCTCCCTGGTTGTCAGTCATGTTGTAGGTGACATACGTGACAACGGTTTCTCCGTCTGCCAGGTAGTTAAAGTCGCCGTCGGTAGAAAAGTCGTACGATCCGTCCGCGTTGATCGTGAACCGCCCGCCAGCCGAGCCATCAATTTCAACGCCGACGTAGGCCTGATTTCCGTTCACCGACAGCACATTGATTGTGTCAAAGTCGGGGTCGGCGTCATTGGTCAGCACGTTGCCTGCGGCGGTCCCTGTTTGAGCCGAGGTGTCGTAGTCGATTTCAGCGACAGGCAACGGATTTGTCACGGTCCATTCAAACGTCTGTTGAACAGTGCCGCTGTTCTGATCGTCTGCGGTAACCGTAACTGTGTAAGGTCCACCCACGGATGCATCGCCAGCGATCGTTCCCGAGATCACGCCGGCAGTGTCCATGACCAGCCCGGCAGGCAGTCCGCTGGCGGAAAACAAAAGCGTGTCATTCGCATCGCCGTCAAGGAAATAGCCGCTGACATCCAACCCGGAAATCGGGTCGATGTCTTCGTTTACCTGATCCGGAATTGCAACCACGGTTGGATCTTCGTTAGTACCGGTTACCGTAACCTCCAGGGTCGCGCTATGTGTTGCACCGTCTGCATCAGTAATTTCGTAGGTGACCCATGTTGTTGCCGATTCGCCGGCAGAGAGACTGTCGAATTCCCCGTTTGGATCAAAGTCGTAACCTCCGTCTGTGAACAGAGTGAACAGGCCACCGCCCGCTCCGGCAATTGCGTTGCCGACCGCTCCTGGCCCGCTGCCGAGATGGTTGCCGACTTCCGTGACAGTGATCGTGTCTCCATCCGGATCAGAGTCGTTGTCCACGACGTCTCCGGAAGTCGGTGAATCCTGATCGGTCGCGCCGAAGTCGTTAAAGGCATCCGGTGCGGGATTCGTGACCGTCCACGCAAACGTCTGTTGCGAAATCACGGTCCCGTCCGAGACCGTGACCGTCACACTGAACGGTCCCGATTGCGATGCGCTTGAGGTTAGCGTTCCAGTGATCAAGCCGTCAGCGTCGATCGAAAGTCCGTTCGGCAATCCGGTTGCGGAAAACGATAGCGAGTTGCTCGTATCCGCATCGGTGAAGTATCCGCTCACATCCAGCGTTATGTCTTCTGAATCAACGTCGTCCTGCGGAGGAATACTGCCGTTGTTTTGCGGCGCGTCGTTTTCTCCTGTGATCACGACGGTCAAAGTCGCAGTTGATGTCCCGCCTTCGCTATCAGTAATTGTATAGCTGACAACCGTTGATTCCGTTTCACCAAAGGCCAGGTAGTCGAAATCTCCAGCCGGATCAAACGAATAGGAGCCATCGCTGTTGATCGTGAAATCGCCACCCTGGTCGCCGTTAACCGTCGCGCCGACATCGCCATTCTGTCCGTTGACGGCAAGCACTGTAATCGTATCGCCATCAGGATCATTGTCGTTTCCAATCACGTTTCCGCTGGCCGTCGTCGACTGCAACGTCGTGTTGGCGTCGGCAAAAGCAGTCGGTCCGGGATTCGTCACCGTCCATGTGAAAGTCGTGCTGGTTGTTTCAAGCTGGTCATCAGTTGCAGTAACAGTGATCGAGTAAACGCCGCTCGTTCCACCCTGCGAAGCGCTGTTGTCGATTGTCCCTGTGATCATTCCGGACGATGAGATCGACAAACCGGCAGGCAGGTTGGATACGGTGTACGTCAGCGTGTCGCCCTCGGGATCGCTGAATGCACCGGTGACATCGACTGAAGAAATGGTCTCGTCGTCTTCGTGTACTTGATCGGAAATCGGTGTGCCGCTGTAAACGGGGGCGTCGTTGGAACCTTCAATTGTGATGGTGAGCGTCGCCGAGGACTGCTGATCATTGGGATCTTGAATCGCATAGGTGAATGTCTCGGTCAACGACTCGCCTGTATCAAGGCCGTTGACGGTCGAATTGTTGTTGTCCAGGGTGTACGTGTAGCTACCATCCGAATTGACCCGGACAGTGCCATAGATTCCGTTCAGATCGATGCCGACACTGGATGTGCTGCCGTTTACTTCGACAACCGTAAGACTTTCAGATTCCGGATCGCTGTCCTGTCCGTCACCGTCGTCATCGGTGACAACATTGCCTGTTTCCGTCAGCTGGGTGTCTTCGACAACGGTACCGCTATTGTTTGTCGCGGTTGGCGCACCGTTGATCGTAACCGAGATGACTGCGGTATCACTCAGCCCGCGTGGATCGGTGACGGTGTAGGCCAGATCGGCAACAGGACCGCTGTACGATGAAGCTGGGGTGAATACGAGTGCCGCCAGCTGCGCGGGTGTCAGAACCGTTCCCGCTCCAACCGCAGCACCGCCGGCACCGATCGTAAATTCGCCCTGGCCGGCCGCCGGAACGGAGTTAATGGTGACCGTGAGTTCACTGTCGACGTTGTCCGTGTCCGTTGGAAGTGTCGTGGCCCCGGCCGAATTGTCTGTTGAATCCTGAAGTACGGTGATGGAGTGATCAGTCGCGATCGGTGCATCGTTCGAACCGCCAATCGTGACTGTGATGGTTGTGGTCGTTTCGTCACCATCCGCATCGACAATTGTGTATGTAAACGTTTCCGTCAAAACCGAACTTGGGTTTTGCGGAGCACTGATTGGCGATGATGCGTCCGCAGCCGTGAACGTCGCATTGATGATGCTTCCGGTTAGTTTTCCAGTCGCCAAATCAATCTGCTGAACGTCGCTGCCATTGACGGAAAAAACGCGACCGTCTTCGGTAGAAGCAAGCTGTCCGCGATATTCCGAATTGATGTGAACAAATTCCAGGGTGGTCAGGTCATAGCTCCAAAACCCTGCACCCGACGTTGATCCAAAAAGGACTCCGTCAGAAACAATCATGTCGCCAAATCCGCCAATCGCCGGTGCTCCCGCGGCTGCAGCGGCACCGATGATATCAATAACGGTCGCATTTCCGGGGAGCGCTGACAAACCATTCGCAGCGAGATCGATCCGGTAGAAATTTATTGCATCGCCGCCACCCGGTGCCTCGGTTCCGATATAGATCGAACCGTTGATGTAAGCCGCTCCACCACTGGCCAGGCCTTCCGTCACGGGTATCCCGACGGCTGCAAGGCTGGTCAGTACCGCGTGGGTACCGGCCACGGGATCGAAAACGTAAATGTTGGTATCGTCGCCATAGTACGCAACGTTGTTGTCGGCATTGCCTGAGAGACCATTGACTATGGCGGCCAGGGCGCTGGTAGTCACTACCGACTGAGCCCCGGTATTCAGATTCAGAGCTTCGATTGTGTTGCTGTCCGTTCCGATGTAGACAATGTTGTCCTGATCATTCAATGCCTGAACCGCCGGATCAGAATCGTCAAGCGTGTACGTGTACGATCCGTCCGCATTGATCTGCATGGTGCCGTAGTTTGCGGTAAGAACCGCGCCGACATTTCCGGCAGCCCCGTTAACCGAGTTGACCGTTAGCGGGCCGTTGGTCGTTGTGTCATTGGCCAGTACATTACCCGTGACCGGGTTGGGAGCTGTGTCCTCGATCACAAAGGCGACGTCGGGAGTTGCTTCCGGTGCGACGCCGGCAGCCGTGGAAATGGCTGCACCTGTAATGAATGCGGTGTAGTTACTTGTAATGTTGATTCGGATTTCACCACTGGCATCCGCCGTCATGATAACTGCGTACTCTTCGAGTGCGGCAGTTGTGCTCCCGACAATTCCGTTGATCGCAAGATCGTATGCGGCAATTATGCTACCGCCAGCGTTAGTCGTTCCGTTACCACCTACGTACTCAATGTTTTGAAGGTTGTTAACAAAAATGTTTCCGAACGTATAAAGAGCATATTCTTCACCCGCATTGAGTCCGCGGAAGACCAGGTTGATCTGGTCCGTGTTAGTGTCGTAGAAGCCCTCGTCCAATCCGGAGAGATCGTTGGTGAACGTCGGGATTGTGCTTGGGTCTGCATCTCCAAATGTGCCGGTAAATCCAAACAGTGCGGATGGCGATGAAATTTGCAAAGAGATTCCTGTGGTAGCTCCGTTTTCATCGATCAGGTTGCTAAATGTTCCAGCGCCCGTTGCATGGTTGAAGTTGACCGGCTGGTTTCCATCGCTCGCGGGACTGATGTCGACACCCACCAGAGCGCCCGGAACAAACTCAACGAGTACATGCCGCCAGGCTAGTTGCGCCTGTTTCGACATCTGGACCGAGGCCTCAATTTTTCCGGTTGAATATTCCAGATTCCAGTCACCGCCCAACGATTCGTGCCCTGTCAGGTCATCCGAAGCTGCAACGTCCGCACCTGTCAGTTCGCTCAAGCTGCGCACAAACGCTTCACCTTCGGCTGATTCTGCCAGCTGACATCCATAGATCAACAGATCTCCGCTGTCGGACAACGCGTTTCCGATTCGGGCGAGAGCAGCGCTGTAATTTGCTGACAACTCTGCCGTGCCGATGTTCGAATTCCCCAGACGCAGCCGCGCGTCGTCACCGTGCGAGACGATGTGAATTGCAGTCAGATCAGTTCGCCCGTCCAGGTGATTTGCGATCTGCTCCAGCCCGCTCGAACCGGGATTGATCAGGAACACGTCGATGTCGCGGCCCTGAACGAATCCTGCAACGATGTCCTGATACCCCTCAACGCCCTTATCAACGAACAGAACTTCACGCGCTGATTGCTGCTCGCCGTCGGACGCGCCATCGGCGACCGGTTGTTCAACCTGGTTCGCAATCTGAACAAACGCGCTGGCGTCGAATCCGGATTCAGGCTGAAGATCAACCGGGCCAACTGGCACAGCATCAAACAATATCCGTTCTTCAAGCTGCTCAATCAGCAGGCTTCGTTTTTCAGGTGCTGGTCCCCGTTCAGCGTTGTTCGAGTCAGCGGGCGGCAGATTCGGTGGCGTTGTCGACATGTTGAGAGCATTTCTGTGGTGGAAAAATTGAGCCGGGCGTCATCCGAACCGTGGCGCAAAACGGCTGGATCGGGCGCGCAGAAACGCGCTGTCGAAACCCTATGTCAAAATCGGCAAGCTGTTCGGCCAGATAAAATGCAGTTTGCTCAAAACCCGCGTTTGCTGCCTGAACAGTACAGCCTGGCAGGTCTGCAACGCTTATCCGCCGGCAAGCAAAATTTCCGGTACATCGGAAAGTAAAGGTCCGAATCTCAATCCCTCCACCCGCACGACCGTTAAGGTCGGAGCGAAGTGCATGCTCAATTTGCGGTCTATCGAGTGACATTGCCTAACCCTCAGCCGGCACGACGCTCCTCACGCATTCAGTTACTAAATTCCGAACTAGAGGACTAAGCCATGCTCTGCGCATCAACGATGTCCAGTTCGCAGCGAGCCCGGGCGTAGCAATCAACTTTGGAAGACAGAATGGGCCGGATCAAGTCCTATCAAACACTCGTCGGAAAACTGCGGCCAACTGCGCAGAAAATCCGCCGATCCGATTTCCGGCTCGTATGTGAGATTCGTAATCGCTCAGCAAACCTGAAAGACCGGACAGTTGCTTCACTGAAAGATCAGGCCGCCTCGTTGCGGAAAAGCATTACCGACGGACAGGATGTTCTTGAACGCCGGACCATTGTCGAGTCGTTCGCTCTGACTGCGGAAGCCCTCCGCCGGACAACCGGAAAAGTCTACTACGATGTTCAACTTCTAGGCGGACTCGTTCTGGCAACCGGCAGCATCGCCGAAATGCAAACCGGAGAAGGCAAGACAATCACGTGCGGTTTGCCCGCTGTGCTTTACGGATTGACCGGCCGCGGAGTCCATGTTGCAACTACCAATGCGTATCTTGCCGGGCGGGATTACGAAGAACTTGCGGCGGTTTTTGACCAACTTGGCGTCAGCAGCGGATTGATCAGCTGTGATCAGGACCCTGATAAAAAACGCAACGCGTACCTGTGCGACGTGACGTACGGAACAGGTTATGAATTCGGGTTCGATTTCTTGAGAGATCAACTTGCAATTCGAAAGCACCCGAAACTACCGCTCGGCACGAGGTTTCTCAGCCGGCTTCGAGGCATGGATACGGTCGAACTAGGGCTTACTCAGCGCGATCTTCACTTCGCAATTATTGACGAAGCGGACAGCGTCTTAATCGACGAAGCTGCAACTCCGTTGATCCTGTCCGGCGGTAGCGGGAAACGGCCTAGCCGGGAAGTCTACCAACACGCGATGCTGACGGCGGATTCGCTGGAAGAGCGACATTACCAAATTGACCCGGTCAAAAAATCGGTAAAACTCTCGGACGAAGGCTGGAGGATTGTTCACAGTAAACTTATCGGGAATATCCAGAACCTGTTGGCTCGCCCCTGGTCCACCTACGTCGAACAATCGCTCCACGCGGGGATTCACCTGATTCGTGATCGCGACTATGTCGTTCAAAATGATGAAGTGATGATCGTCGATCAAAATACAGGCAGAATCCATGACGAGCGAAAATGGCGCAGCGGTTTGCACCAAAGTGCCGAAATGCGCGAAGGCGTTCTACTCACTGATGAACGCGAAATTGAAGCCAGGATCACACGCCAGCGATATTTCCGGTTTTATGATTCCGTCTGCGGCATGACGGGAACAGCCGAAGGCAACGAAACTGAACTGCTCGAGTTCTATTCGCTTCCCGTAGTGCAAATCCCCAGGAATAAACCCTCTGGTCGAGTCCTCCAATCCGCGCGGTACTTCAGCGATCAAGCACCAAAGTTCCACGCGATCGCCAGGGAAATCGTTAGTCGGCGCGATGCGGGCCAACCTGTTCTTGTCGGGACTCGAACGATCACTCAAAGCAAACAACTGGCAGCGCTGCTGGAGGAGAAGTCAGTTCCGCACGCGATTCTAAATGGAACGCAGGACGATGCGGAGTCAGCAATTATCGCGAGGGCGGGTTTGACTGGTTCGGTCACGATTGCCACCAACATGGCCGGTCGCGGAACCGATATCCGGTTGGACAATGCAGCCAGGACGGCCGGCGGTTTGCATGTCGTTGTTGTTGAGCACCATGATTCGAAACGCGTCGATCGTCAGCTGATCGGCCGCAGCGCACGCCAGGCGGATCCCGGAAGTTGCCGGTTCTTTGTGGCTGCCGATGACGAATTGATCGCGCGCTACGATGAATCGCTGGGGGCAAAGATGCGGCAATGTGCGGGAGCCGGCGGTGAATGTAAACGTGGCTTTGACAAGGAAATCAGTCGTCTTCAGGACCGGATCGAAAAAATGAACTTTGCTCAGAGACAAAAAATGGTTGTGCATGACAACTGGGTCGAAACGGTTCAGAAGTCAGTAGCGTAATTTGCGACTGACGTGATTCCGACGCCGAGATCAGCCGACGGGCGATAGCACCGGTTACTTGTAACGAGTTGAAGTTGTAGTTTAGCCTGCCTTTGGGAACCGATTCACGGGAATCTAATTGTGAACAACGTATCAAGAATCATGTTCGCCATTGTCGGCTTGGGGATCGTGCTGATGCCGATGTTGCTGTTTGGCCAGGAAGCTCGGCACAACGACGACTTGTTCCTGCCGCATCAATACAACGATTCGTTGAGCGTCGGCAACGAAGCATTTACTGAACCAGTCGAGGATATTAAAGTTGCTGCCGCTGAAATGGGCATTGTCAAGGTCGTTCATGTGAGCCAGGGCGATCTGGTTGCTGAAGGTGACTTGCTGATGGAAATGGACATGGAAGTCATCGAAGCCACTCGTCAGGTTGCTGAATCGAAAGCGAACAATGTTGCGCGGTTGAAAGCTGCGGAAGTTGAACTCACCTCCAAAAACACACGTTACGAAAAGCTGATTGAGCTGGTACGCGAAGGAGCCGGAAGCCCTGAAGAGGTTGAACGAGCGCGAGCTGACTCTGAAGTTGCGCAGCACAATGTCGATGCGATCCGCGAGGAAACAGCGCGATACGCGCTGGAGGTCAGGCAATACGAAACTCAGATGGAACGCCGGCGTGTTCGCAGCCCGATCAACGGGGTTGTTACCGAGCTGACCAAAAAGCCTGGCGAATTTATTTCTACCAACGAACCGCATGTCGCGACCGTCGTTCGCCTGGATACACTCCGGGCACGGTTCCACATACCGACCGAACGGGCTGTTCAGATCAAACAGGGTGACTCCGTTGATGTCTTGTTTCGTAATGGAATGCGCACAACCGCCATTGTCGAATACGTTTCACCGGTCACGCGAGCGGACAGCGGGCGTGTTGAACTGAACGTGTTAATCGAAAACGGGCGCGGAGATCATCGCAGCGGTATTAGTTGCCGGCTGCTGGATGACTCAGTGCGGCAGTCGTCGCTCGACCGGTCTTCGTTTCGTCGTTCGGGAATTCGTGATTCGCTGATGCCAGCCGCGAACGCTGCGCCTCGAAGGGAAGAAACTTCGCCGGGTGATTCGCTGGATCGGTCGATTGAACAAACGCTTGAACAACTCAGACGCTGAAATTCAGGGTTGCCGGATATGTTGGCGCTCGACAGGGTTTTTGAAAACCGAACTCCGGTGAGTCCGGCTACTATCAATTGACGACGCAAGTAAACATGGAAGTTTTTTGCCGATGACCACACAACCTCCCGGTCAAGACAACTCCCAGCCTGATTCAGGGGCGCGCGTTTCGTCCGCGCCCCGGATTACGCTACCGGCTGCCGTCAACAATGCAGACGTTGCAATTACCGAACTGGGCAATGACCTTCGAGCAATCACCTCGACTGTGGAATTCCGCCACGAGTTGATCAGCAACTTTCTACAGTTGGCCGTTACGCGATCGAATATGCTAGTCAGCGCATGGGTTGAACTTCCTGACGAAGGGCAGCCAGCACTTGTTGAAACGCGTTTTGCTAATCCATCGCTGGACAACCGTTCGGTGCGGACCTCGTTGATGACCGTTGCTGCCCGTGCAATTGAAGATCGTAAGTCCTGCGTGGTTCCGATGGAAAAAGTTCGCGGCGGCTCGCTTGTCAGCGTTCCGTTTTTTGTCGACGAAACGACGGCTGGCGCGTTCTGTGCAATGGTCCATGACAATCGCAACAACTGCAGCGAAGCCGTTCTGATTTGTCAGATGATTACCACGCACTACGATCTCTGGCGCGCCCGCGATGAATTTACATCGATGGCCTTTGAAGTTCGAAGCACCGCCACGGTTCTCGAACTTGTTGGCAAAGCCCAGAGCAGTGACACCGTTCGCGGTGCCTGTTTTACGATTGCGAATGAGCTTAAGGAGTTGTTTCGTTGTGACTATGTGGGGGTCGGTCTGAGGCGGCCTAACAAGCTGGGGCTGCGATTGATGGCGCTTTCGTCCGCAGCTGAATTCGACAACGAGTCAAAAACGACTCAGCTGTTCACCAGTGCGTTTGACGAAGCGGTGATGCGGGAAAGCTACACCGTCTACCCGGCCCGGTCCGAAGGCCAGCGCAGCGCGACGCTATCGCATCAGAAACTTGCCCGTCACCTGCATTGTGAGGCGGCGATCTCGATTCCGGTCCGCGACCAGAACGAGGAAATAATCGGCGCGCTGACGATCGCCGGAAACCGGCAGCTAGACCGCAACCCGTCAACGCGGAACTTGATTCATGCCCTGGAACATCCACTGGGTGGAACTGTCAGCGTGGTCAGGAACGCGGAGGGCGGCTGGTTGAAGAAAATCCGGCGGTTTATTTCGTTGGGAGATAATAAAATGCTGGTCCGTGCCGTGGTTGCGATGAGTTTGATCGCCCTGGTCACGATGTTTATACCAGTCACGAACCGGGTGCCCTGTTTGTGTACAGCTGAACCGCATGTACGCCGCGTGAGTGTTGCGCCTTATGACGGTTTGCTCGAAAACACTTTTGTTGAACCCGGTGATCTGGTCACCAGTGGTCAACTCCTGGCTCGAATGGACGGGCGGGAAATTCGATTCGAACTGGCTGAAGTGGAAGCGAACAAATCCCAGGCGGTTAAAGATCTGGATACGCATTCGGCGTCCGGGCGCATACCGGAGGCGATGATGGCTGAACTGGAGTACCGTCAATTGCAGGAGCGATCGAAATTGCTCGAACATCGTGCAGGAAATTTTTCGATTGTCAGCCCGATCGATGGCATCGTCCTCACAGGAAGCACCGACCGGCGCGAAAACTACCCGGTCACTTTGGGGGAATCGCTGTTTGAAATTGCTCCCATCAATCCGTTACGGGTCGAGCTTGCGGTTCCGGCTGATCAGATCATGCATGTGCGAACCGGGCAGCAGGTTAAATTCCGGTTCGAAGGATTTGGAACCGCGACCGTCGAAGGAACGATCAAACGAATTCGCCCGAGCACCACGATTCGCGGTGACAAGAACGTGTTCATCGCGGAGGCCGAACTGGATAACTCAAACGGGGATGTTCGGCCCGGAATGAATGGAAACGCACACATTTACGGTACGCGGCGTCTGCTGGGATGGACTCTGTTTCATCGGCCGTGGGAGCGAATCGTGACCGCCGTCGGGTTTTAAGAAACCTGGTTTTGTTTGAGAGCCGGAGTCGCGGCCTCGGCAAGGTGCAGTACTGCCTCAACGAGTGCCTGGCTGGTCGTTGCGGAAATGGATGATGTTTAACTTTCACGAAGAACCTCAATTAACAATTTTGAAAAAAGCACATCACTCGACCGTAGAACTTGCTGGTAGCCGATTGATGCTGCGCGCTGACCTGGCGTTCCACATGCAGGAGTATCAGGGCGAGCCGTGTTACCTGATCGAAGACGAACTCAACTCGCGATTTTTCCGGATCGGTATTCCTGAATACAACTTGATCTCGTTGTTCGACGGTTCAACAACGGTTTCGGCTGCCGTAGCGCAATCCTCTGCGTCGATGGGTTCGCTGGCGCTGGCGGAGCATGAGGCAATCACCATTTGCAAATGGTTGCTCGACAGTAGTCTGGCGACGACGGGAGTTTCGCGAACAGCGGACCGTCTGTATGAGTTGTTCGAAGAAGCCAACTCGCGGAAAACGATGGCGACCGCGAATCCGATCACCCCGAAATTCAAGTTGTTCAACCCGGATGCAGTACTTGGGTCGCTGAATGGACTGCTTGGCTGGTTATTCAGTTTCCCTGCGTTTGTGGTTTGGCTGTGTGTTGTCCTGGTCGCTATTTACCATGTCTGGGCCAACTGGTCGGCAGCAACCAGCGTTGCAGGGCAAATATTTTCGGGAGTTAACTGGATCTGGTTGGCCGTCACGTGGATCATCCTGAAACTAATTCACGAAACGGCTCACGGCATTGCCTGCAAGAAATTTTCGGGGGACGTTCGGTCGGCCGGGCTGGTTTTGATCGTGCTGATTCCGTTGCCGTTCGTTGACGTAACCAGTTCATGGCGTTTCCCGTCGAAATGGCACCGGATTTTCGTCGCGGCGGCCGGAATGTATGTCGAGATTTTCGTGGCTGGCGTTGCTGCGCTGGTCTGGTGTAATTCGGACACAGGGCTGATTCGTTTTCATGCGTTCAATGTAATGTTGGCGGGAAGCGTTACGACACTGTTGTTTAACGCGAACCCGTTGATGCGATTTGACGGATACTACATGTTGACTGACTGGCTGGAGATGCCGAATCTGGCAACGCACGGTCAGCAGTTTCTGAAATGGACCGGCAGGAAATTCTACCTCGGGCTCGATGTCAAACGACCTGCCTGGCCGGAAGGACGTGGCTGGCTCGTCGTTGCCTATTCGCTGGCCGCCTTTGCATGGCGAATTTTGATTTGTGTCAGTCTCGCCCTGGCAGCCGAGTCGTTGATGTTTGGAGCAGGAGTCGCGCTGGCGGCGATCGCAACTGCGATGTGGGTGTTTTGGCCGGTCGGGAAACTGTTGAAGTTCGTTTTTGTCGGCAGTGAAACGGAGCAGCGACCGGGGCGGATCAGGTTTTGTGGCCTAACTACAGGGTTGGTCGCAGTCGTGTGGGCGGTCGGTGCATTCGTACCCTGGCACGCCAGGATCGAAGCACCGGCGATCGTGAACTTCAGGACGATTGCCGATGTCCGCTCACCTGTCGGCGGATTTGTGCGGACGATTCACGTGCGCCCGGACCAGGCTGTTGCTGCCGGAGATCTGATCGCGACGCTTGAAAACCCAGAGCTTGAATTCGAGATCAAACGTCTTGAGATTGATCTTGAGCGTTCACGTTTGAAATCCAGAGTCTATCGCAACCAGGACAACATTTCCGGCTGGAATGTCGAACTTGAGACAACTGAAGCGTTGAAGAAGCAGCTCGATGAACGAAGGCAGCAGAAACGCGGTTTGGAAATTCGCGCCGGGATTGCGGGGCAGGTGATTGCCGATGAGATGCGGAATCTTGAAGGTGTCTATCTTCCTGCAGGGCATTTGCTTTGCTCGATTGGAATGGAGGGCCCGATGGAAGTTCATGCTCTGGTTTCGCAGCATGACTTTGAACGATTCTCCGAGCGCACAGGTGCTGAGATTGACGTTCATATCTGGGGCCACGGCCCCGCAGATTTCGTTGCGACGCTCGATCAGGTCAATCCGAGGGCCCGTGTCCGCTTGCCGCATCCGGCATTCAGTTCAACCAACGGTGGGCCGCTTCCGGTGAAGTACCGGTCCAGCTCAAGCTCCGGCTCAAGTCATGGCAACGGAGAAAGGGCAGGGGACAAGTCCCGTCAGCAACCGTTTGAACTGGTCGATCCCAGATTCGCGGCAGTCGTTTCGCTGACGGGTAACCAAAGCACCGGATTGTGCGCCGGGCAACCCGGATTTGTTAGCTTCAGAACGTCAAGAGGAACCGTTGGCGAGGTGGTCGGCGAGAGGTGCCTGAACTGGTTTCGGACGTTGCGACGACAGATCAACTCCCAGTAGAGAAACGCTTCCCGATTCCGCCCTCCTTCCTGCCTGATGGTTCCGGTTGTAACGGCTATCCCGATGGCCCTCGATACTCGTCCACCTTGTGTCGCCTCGGCATCCGCAAATTCAAAGTCAACGCAAACTCCAGCTACCGGAAACGTCGGAAAGACAGCATTAAAGAGGCGTTAGGGTTTACGCAGTCGTCAAAATTCGGATAACAACTACGATGCTCAGCAAACTCCTATTGGAATTGACGTTCATAATTAAACCGATAACTACGGTTGGCACAACCGTCGATACAGGATCGTAGGACTCGACCGTTGTAGCAGCTGCAAACATACTGCGCTGCAAACTTGCCAATCTATCCTTCCGGGCATTTTGATGAGAATCTTCAAGCTCACGAAAACACTTTCAGTAGCAGTTCTGTTGTGCGCATCCACGTTCGTAGCGAATTCCGTCGCACAACAGACGGAACAACTACTTTCCACCGAACCTGTAGCAGCCAACTCAGCGCAATCATTGACTGAGCCGATGTCCCTGAGTGACTCGGGATCACTCGCTGCGGGAATCCGTTCGATCGTGATACCGGCGACCGATATTGAACAACGGGGTGACATCGATATGGGCTGGTGGTCGGGACTGGTCACTGATTCGATGCGCGACAATTCCAACCCGTTGCAATTGTCGCTTGATGAGGTTCTTTTCCGAACCCTCCAGCACTCGAATCAAATCAAGGTTTTCAGCGAACTTCCGCAGATTCGAAGAACTGCAATCATCGAAGCGGATGCGGCGTTTGACTGGAGCCGTTATTTCGAAGCCCGCTGGGATGACTTGAACGATCCCGTAGGCAGTTCCCTGACTGTCGGCGGTACAGGCAATCGTTATGAGAATGACCAATGGACCAGCCGCGCGGGAGCCCGGCGCCGAAATCGCCACGGTGGTGAGGTTGATATCAGTCAGCAATTCGGATGGCAGAAAACCAACTCAAACTTCTTCGTGCCCAACCCCCAGGGAACGGCAAGGCTGGTGCTTGGCTACACGCAACCGTTGTTGCGCGGGCGGGGAAGAGTTTACAACGAAAGTCTGATTTGTCTGGCCGCCCTTGACCAAAATATTGCGGACGACGAATTCCGCCGTCAACTCCAGACGCATTTGCTGGAAGTGACCCGTGCCTATTGGTCGTTGTACCTGGAACGTGGAACTCTTTATCAGAAAATGAACTCCTATCAGCGAGCGAACGAAATTTATTCGATTCTTAAGCGTCGGGGGTCTATTGATGCCCGGCAGTCTCAGATCGTCAGTGCACGAGCATCCACCTCGACGCGTCGAGCAGAGCTAATTCGAGCACGTGCAGCCGTGATGAACGCGGAATCACGACTCCGGTCGCTGGTCAACGATCCGCAATTCGAACAGTTCGATTCGGTTGAGCTGATCCCGGTCGATCGTCCTTCTTCGTTTGCCTACCAGGCGAACATGCAGGAGGCGATGGCGCTGGCGATTCAGAATCGTCCGGAAGTGTTGCAGGCGTTGAAGCAGATCAAGTCGGGCGCGATTCGGATGAACATGTCGCGGCACGAACTCCTGCCGATGTTGAATCTGGTAACGCAGGCTTATGTCGCCGGGCTCAAGGGGAACGGCGATGTCGGGGATGCGTTTGTATCCCAGTTTGACGAAGGCAGTCCCGGCTACTCGGTTGGATTGAACTATGAAGTTCCGTTCGGTAATCGAGCAGCAAATGCACGTCATACACGCCGTCGACTGGAGTATCGCCAATTGCAGGGACAGTATGCGACAACACTTTCCACTGTGCAGCTGGAGGTGGAAGTCGCGGTCCGCGAAGTCGATACGTCAAGTCAGGAAATGTCTGCGAAGTCGGAGGCGATGCAGGCGCGGACTGCACAACTCGACGCATTGACCCGGCGCTGGCAGCAGCTTCCAGGTGAAGACGTGACTGCGAGTCTCGCTCTGGAGAATCTTCTTTCGGCTCAGGAACGACTTGCTGAAGCGGAGTTTGATTTCCTCCAGTCGCAACTGACCTATAACCTGTCGCTTATGAATCTGAAACGTGCTTCCGGAATGTTATTGCAAACCGAGAGCGTGACCATCGGCGAAGTTTGTCAATGCAATTTGCCAACTCTGGTTTTGGGCAAAGGCACAACGGAATGTGTGGAATGCGCTGCGGGCGTATCCTCCGAGTCAGGGGGTGGTGCTAACTCAGCGTTTGGTATCAACAGTGATGTCGGGAACAACGCCTATTTCGGTTTTGACGGGATTATCAATAGTGCGGAACCCGTTCAGTTTCCCAATTAGTTGTCGTCCCCATGTCCGATGTACCTGGTGGGAAGTGCACGCTTTTCAATAGGACAGGTGCTGCTTCCGATCCCCTCACTTGGGCACGCAAAGCCACCATAGATAAATACATGCAGAAAACTGCCATCCTGTTTTTCGCAATGCTGTCGGTGCTGGCCACGGTCGGCCGAGCTAGATCGGAAATCGTAATTGACAATATTACGGCAGGGACGTTCATCGATATTTCCGGGACCGGTACTGCGCTCAATCTGAGGGACGATGGTGAGCGAAATTTCAACAGCGGATTTCTCGGAACACGTGTGCGTATCGGGAACAACGGCGGTGTGTCCATTAACGGGTCGGGAAATCAGGCCTGGGCGAATACTTCGTTGCCCGCCACGGCCAACAGGACAATGGGCGGCAACGAATATTTTTCCGTTTTCTGGGATGATCTGGATAGCGAGCTTGGAAATGTCTATGTCCAGGACTTCGCCGATCGACTCGTGATTCAGTGGGATAACCGCCCGCACTACAATGGTTCCGGAGCGACAGACGGCGTCACGTTTCAGGCTCAAATATTCGGTCGGGAATCAACAATCGCGGACGGTTCGATTCTGGCACAGTATCTTTACACGGATACAACATTTGACGACAGGCCGCAGTTTAACAACGGCGCCAGTGCGACCATCGGATATCAGACGTCGCCCGCCGACGCGGTCATCTGGAGCGTCAATACACCCTCCGTTTTTGGCGGTACCGTTTTGACTCTGACTTCGGTGCCCGAACCGGTTTCCATGTTGCTGTTCGGGATGCCGGCAACAGCGTATGCAATACGTCGCCGACGATAGATGTCGCGCGCACCGGGTTTCTGTTTCTTAGCCTGATTTCAGTTTTTGCCAGTCGCAGTATTTGGCCGGTCGATTTCCTACAGGCTATAATCCACGGTCGGTGCCTCTTATTCAGGCCATCGCAGACTCTTATCGATTCCGGACGAGTGATTCCAATGACGCGAAGGAAAAACCAGATTCGGGTCGAAAATTTTGGCCGGAACATAGTTGCCAGCCCTGCCGAATTTTACCAGCCCGATTCCGAGCTGGGCGTTCTTGAGCTTCTGGCGCAACACTCGGAAACGTCGATCCGTGTTGTAGGCAGTCGTCACGCGTGGAGCGAAGGAATCAAAACCGGCGGAGCGTTGTTGTCGCTTGAACGCCTGAATTCGATCGAAATTGATGAATCCCGGTCAATCGCCCGAGTCGGTGCCGCTGTCGGGTCAAAGATTTGCTGATCCGATTGGCGCAACGCGGGCTGACCTTGCCATCGGTCGGATTGATCGACGAACAAACCGTTGCCGGCGCGACGGCCACGGGCACTCATGGATCCGGCAGGCATAGTCTCTCGCATTACGTGACCGCCGTCCGAGTTGCTCACTACCATTCTGAGACAGGCGACCCGATGATAACTCGGATCGATTCGGGCCCGCAGAATGTGTCAACGACATTGAGACAACTTTTTTTACATTTAGTTCTCACTCATTGCATCGTTGAAATTTTGTTCAGTTGCACTCGGGATTTTTTTTGGCATGACTCGGGTGTTCAAAGGTATTGTTGTCGGTAGCATACTTTTGTCCGGTGAAACAGAAGCTGGCTCTGCGGGGACGCAACCAGTTGAGGGATAGCCGGATCGAGGGTGCGTCAAAGACGCGTCGATTGGAGCTCCCGAGCAATTTGCTTCGGGAGCTTCATTCTTTTGTTCGGCAGCTCGCGGGGGCCGGTTGATCCAAACTGCATTGGGGACTTTTGCTGGAACTGGCATGCCTTTAACGAAACGCTCAGGATGCAACAGCCACGCCTTCTCCAACGTTTGCGAGCGTGCTTCGATAATCTCAGGGGCCAGGCCGTAGTGCAACGAACTGGGCGTCAACAAGCCAATCCCGCTGTGGTAATGCTCCTCGTTGTACCAACGGAAAAACGTTCGGCAGAAAGCCAAGGCATCCTCGTAGCAGCCGAATCGCTTTGGAAAGTCGGGACGATACTTCAGCGTTTTGTATTGGCTTTCAGAAAATGGATTGTCGTTGGAGACGTGCGGTCGGCTGTGCGACTTCGTTACTCCTAACGACGCCAACAGTTGAGCTACCGAATGCGATGTCATCGATGGGCCACGATCACTGTGGATGATTAGCTGATCCTTTTTAACTGGCTGTTTTTCGATGGTTTCCCCAATGAGTTGCTTGGCCAAATCAGCACTCTCGCGATGGGCAAGCATCCAGCCGACGGTGCAGCGACTGTAGATGTCGATGATCGTGTAAAGGTAGTAGTAAGTCCATTTCTCGGGGCCTTTGAGTTTGGTGATGTCCCACGACCAGACCTCGTTGGGGCCACTGGCCAGGAGTTCCGGCTTTCGGTACTGAGGATGCCTGAGCTGATTGCGACGCTCACGCACGTTTTCGTTTTCATCGAGAATGCGATACATCGTTCTGACACTGCAAAGATATTGGTTTTCGTCGAGTAGTTTGGCGTAAACTTGCCGAGGTGACTGGTCAGCAAAACGTTCGCTGTTGAGCTGGTTTAGTACCGCTTGTCGCTCAGCCTTGGCCAGCGCCCGGTGCGGTGTTGGCCGCGGGTTAGCTGTTTGCCAAGATTGACGGCGACGGTAAAAAGTGGCCCGCGAGACGTTGAGGCTGCGACAGGCAGCCGCAACGCCGACGCGTTTGCTGAGACTGACGGCAGCTGCTAATCGTCCTTCTCGGGTGATTTTGTCTGCATCAACTCCGAGACTTTTTTTTGAACATCGATGATCAATTCGGCTTGCCGTAGTTTCTCGGACAAACGATCATTCTCACGTTGGCTGCACTGATCATTCTCACGTTGGCTGCACTGATCTGCCTCCATCACAATTCGCTGTTTATATTCAGTGGTGAAGCGACGACGAGCCGCTTTCTCAACGACTTCAGGATTTTCTGAAACTTTTTTTCCGGTTGGTTCTGTCATAGAAACTCTCCGTGCCCTCAACTTTGAAAAAACTCAAAGTTGTCTCACGCATGTTGGCACAGAGGGCCGGAGCTCATGGCCGCCCGTTGTTCGTTAGGGTTACTGGCAGCCTTTTGTAGCTGTTGTTTTCTGTGCAAGCATTTAGATTCTAGATACGTTGGATGTAGAATGCGACACTTATTGTAATTTGTGTAGGTCTCGATATTAATGGATGGATTCGATGAAGTTTCTGGATCAGGCTTTTGAACGGTTTGCCAAAAAGAAACCGGTCAGCGTTATGGCTCGTGCGGCGATCGAGAACGTACTCTCGTCGCGACGACTCGATGAGATATTTGAAAAGCATGCCTCTGTGCAGTATTCGAGCGAACTGATGTTTTCGACGGTTGCCGACCTGATGGGGCAGGTGGTGCTGCGAATTCACCCCGGCATCAACGCCGCCTTTGTTGATCGGCGGGAAGAGATTGCGGTCACAGTCAAATCTGTATACGACAAACTTAAAGGGATCGAACCGAACGTTTCGCGAGAACTGGTGCGGCAAACGGCCGACCGCATGCAAGCCATCATCAGGCAGTCCGGTGGCCAGCGGGAACCGGTGCTGGCGGGCTATCGCACGAAAATCGTCGATGGCAATCATTTGCGACGAACCGACCGGCGGATTGGCGAACTGCGTGACATGAACATCGCACCGCTGCCGGGCAAGTCCCTGGTGATTTATGATCCGCAGTACGATCTGGCGATTGACGTGCTGCCGTGCGAGGACGGCCATGCCCAGGAACGATCGCTGCTGCCGGAACTTCTGCAGACCATTGAGCGACGTGACTTGCTGATCGCCGACAGGAACTTCTGCACCATTGATTTTCTTGCGGGCATTGGTGGCCGTGGCGGTTTCTTCGTGATTCGCCAGCATGGCGGGCTGCCTTTCGAACTCAAAGGCCGTCGCAAGCTCGTGGGAAACAGCGACACCGGCAAGGTCTATGAGCAGGCAATGCAGGTGACTGACCGGACCGGACAAACGAGAAACTATCGACGTATCACAGTGGTACTCAATGAACCGACTCGCGATGGCGATGCGGAAATCCATGTGGTTACCAATTTGCCCGTACGAGTGGGAGCCATTCACATTGCGGCGATTTATGCGGGACGCTGGACGATCGAAACCGCTTTCCAAAAGATGGCGGAAATTCTGGAAGGCGAAATCAAAAGTCCGGGTTATCCAAAAGCTGCGTTGTTCGGCTTTTGCATGGCGCTGGTTTCTTACAACGTGTTGTCAGTGGTTCGCGGCGTGGTGGCGGGAGTTCACGGTCGCGAAGCAGCCGATCAGCTTTCGACGTATTATCTTTGTCACGAAGTCGCGTCGACTGCCGAAGGGATGTCTGTAATTCTGGAAGCTGACTATTGGGAAACCAGGTACGGTTCGTTGACTCCCACCCAACTTGCCGCCGAACTGCGTCGGCTGAGTCAGCAGATCAATCTCAAAAAGTATCAAAAAGGGAAGTGGAAACCCAAAACGAAGCCAAAGCCGATGAATAAAAAGAATCGCGGTCACAAGTCCACGTTTCGCATCCTCGAAAAAGCAAAACAAAAAGCACTCTGCAACTCATAAATGAAAGCTACAAAAGGCTGGGGTTACTGGGTGTGGTCGTCGGGATTGAGACTCAATGCCGCGATCAATACAACATTCTTGAGTCCGTGGCCTTGCACCCGACGCTGGACAGCACGCGGGACGCAGAAACCGGTTCGCCGCTCCAACAGTTTTTTCTGATTCCGTGGAGCTGGCAGTGGTTTGGCCAGCATCGTACGGAAACGTGCCAGCCACGAAGCCGGTTTGCGTGGCTGGTGTATAGCGACAATTAGGAAAGCGCCGGGATAAACCGGTTTGAAGTCGGGAATGAAAGAGTCCTACGGGGAAGATTTAGCCAATCACTCCGGCCTTGATCCGTACGCTGATACTGGTAACAGCATGGGTGTAGCATCGGTAAGAGGTACAGTCAGGCGAGCTATTGAGCTCCGAAATCAGCTAAATCCGAGTGCCGACCTTGTCTAATTGTGGGGAAGGCAACACGTCCAACAACGTCATGGCGAGTCGTTGGTCGACACGGCGGAGTCTGAGAACCTCAGCATGATTGAAAACTTCAAACGCGAGAACCGGGAGACCCCAGTGACATCCCAGGGATCATTCTTTGATCTTTGGGATCGGCCGGAAAACGCCTCAGGCGGTACTTCCGACATGTACGTCACTGGGGAGTCAGATGAGTCCATAGTACCTTCGACATCGACGAACAAGGGTGCAACTGAAGCATCCGCGGAGCCGATCGAGGAAAGGGACTCAGCCAATAGAAACGCGATGCAGCCTGCCTCACTCCGGACACCGAGCCGGGATAAACGTGAGTCACGCGGATTGCATGGCGTGCGTGAAGCTGCTCAAAACAGCAGCACACTTCGTTTTACTGCTTTGCTTCATCACATCAATGAACAGATGTTGTTTGAGAGCTTCATGAACTTGAAGAAATCAGCAGCGGCTGGAATCGACGGGATGACATGGCATGATTACGAAAACGACGTGGAGTCCAATGTGAAGGATCTCCACGGTCGCATTCACCGAGGAGCCTATCGAGCCAAGCCTTCTCGTAGAGTCTGGATTCCCAAAGCTGATGGTCGAAAGCGGCCACTGGCGGTAGCGTCCTTGGAGGACAAGATTGTCCAACAGGCGGTGCTATGGGTGATTCAGTCGATCTACGAACAAGACTTTCTCGGTTTCAGCTATGGGTTCCGCCCCGGTCGCAGCCAACACATGGCGCTTGATGCGCTAAGCGTGGCATTGACCGACAAGAAGGTGAGTTGGGTACTCGACGCCGATTTGGAAGGCTTTTTCGATTCGATTGATCACTCGTGGTTAATCAAATTTCTGGAGCACCGAATCGGTGACAACCGCATTCTTCGGCTAATACGTAAATGGCTTCATGCCGGTGTTATCGAAGAAGGCGAGCGGATTCCGGGCGAAGAAGGATCGCCGCAAGGGTCAGTGATTTCACCGATCCTTTCGAACGTGTTTCTTCATTACGTCCTGGATCTATGGATCGTATGGTGGCGTCAGCAAAACGGACGCGGCAACATTGTCGTCGTGCGCTTTGCGGATGATTTCGTGGTTGGTTTTGAGCATCAAGCGGACGCAATCGCCTGCCTGGATGAACTCCAGGAGCGCTTTGCTAAGTTTGGCCTCAAGCTGAACGACCAGAAGACTCGATTGATCGAGTTCGGGCGTCATGTGTCTCAGCGCCGACGGCGTCGAGGCGACGGGCGTACCGAAACGTTTGACTTTCTGGGATTCGCCCATCAATGCAGCACGACTCGTACACATGGTCGGTTTACCATTCGCCGGGTGAGCATTGCCAAACGGCTGAGCGCCAAGCTTGCTGAAATTAAACAGCAGCTGCGACAGCGTTGGAATGACTCCGTTGGCGAAATGGGTCGCTGGCTATCGCGGGTCGTGCAAGGTTGGTTGAACTATCATGCCATTCCTGGCAATATGGTTCGCCTTCAGCAATTCGTCCGATGTGTCACCAAGATCTGGCTTCGTCAGCTTCGGCGACGTAGTCAGCGACATCGGTGGACTTGGAAACGAATGGCTGCATTGCGGGACATCTATATGCCACGTTTACGCATCCAACATCCGTACCCACATCAGCGATTTCACGCCCGACTAAAGGCAGGAGCCGTATGAGTGTAACTCCTCACGTACGGATCTGTGCGGGGGGCCGCCGGTAACGGCGGTTCCTACCGCGATAACTCCCTTGTTGCGACAATTAGAATTCCCTTGTCCGTGTTGATTGCTAGCGTTTTTGGTAGGCGATTTTCCGAGTCAGCGACAATTAGAATTCCCGTGTTGGCGAATCCTCTTTTTGCCACGTAACTCCTGTTTTCTAGGGAGTTTCGATGGTCAGCGACGGACAAGTCAAAGAACTGCGTCGAATGATTGCCCAGGGCAAGTCGTTGGCCGCATCATCAAGGATGGCAGAAATGAGTGAGAAAACAGCGCGCGATTATCGGGATGACGATCGTCTCCCTTCGAATCGAAAACAGCCCCGAACTTATCGCACTCGCACCGATCCGTTCGCCGACGTCTGGCCGGAAATTCAGCAACGACTCGAGCAGGAACCACGCCTCAAAGCATACACACTTTTTGGCTGGTTACAGGCCACTCGCCCGGGCGAGTTTGCGGACTCGACTCGGCGCACTTTCGAGCGCCGAGTCTCCCAGTGGCAAGCGCTTCACGGCCCCGGCAAACCCGTCTTCTTCAGCCAGGAGCATCATCCCGGCGCGCTCGCGGCCAGCGACTTCACGGTCTGCAACGAGCTGAGTGTCACGATCGCCGGCCGAAAATTCGAACACTCGTTTTATCATTGCGTACTGACTTATAGCAACGTTGAATCGGTCAGCTTGTGTTTCTCAGAATCGTTCGAAGCCTTGAGCGAAGGCATCCAGAAAGCCTTCTGGGAATTCGGCGGCGTACCTTTGCGGCATCGTACCGACTCGCTCAGTGCGGCGGTCAAAAACCACTCCAGTCGCAAGTCGCACACAGATCGTTACACGGCGTTGATGGCTCACTACCAGTGCCAGCCCCAACGCACCAACGCCCGCTGTGCCAATGAGAACGGCGATGTCGAGTCGTCCAATCGACACTTCAAAGCGCGTATCGATCAAGCGTTATTGCTTCGCGGCAGTCGTGACTTCGCCAGCCGAGAAGAGTACGTTGCCTTGGTCGAGCGGCTCGTCGCCACCGCCAATTCGAATCGTCAACAACGCCTGTCTGAAGAGTTGGCGGAGCTCCAACGGCTTCCCGATCAGCGGCTTGATACGGCTGACTTGTTGCTGGGAATTCGTGTCGGTAAGGGAAGTACGATTCGGGTTCGGACCAACATTTATTCCGTTCCCAGTCGCTTGATCAACAAGCAAGTCGATGTTCGAATCGAAGCCGAGCACATCAAAGTGACTTACCAGGGGCACTCGATTCAGACGATGCCCCGCTTGTTGGGCAAGCAAGGCGTTTCGATCAACTATCGTCATGTGATTGACAGTTTGGTTCGCAAGCCCGGTGCGTTTGCCCAGTACAAATACCAGCACGAGATGTTTCCCACGAGCCAGTTTCGGATGGCTTATGACATTCTCAGTCGCGCCCACGCCTCCAAAGTCGCCGACAAACAGTACGTGAAAATTCTGGAACTGGCCGCCAAGGAAAGCCAGGACGCCGTCGATCATGCGTTGCGAGTGCTGATCGGCGCGGGAGTCGCTGTCGATTTCGAGGTGATCGAGTTGATGGTTCACGACGCAGCCAGTTTGCCGCTGGCGACGCAAGTCAATATCGAGGCGCCTGACCTGAATGAGTTCGATTGTTTGTATTCTACATTTGACAAGGAAAGTCTATCTGATGAGCAAGTTGAAAAACCGATCCCCGAAACGGGCAGCCCCAACCACGGCAGCCTCGAAAGCGACGCCCGGCAAACGGCGATCGACTCGAGCACCCGGCAGGGCAGCGAGCCGAGTGGAACCCGGTCGCGACCAGGAGCTGACTCTGCAGTTTCGCGAATTACGGATGCCGAGCTTTCGGGATCACTTCGCCGAAACAGCAACGCGGGCGGCGACCGAAGGCTTGAGCCACTTGGATTATTTATCGGAGCTGACGACGTTGGAATGCGAAACGCGGCGGGAGGGTCGGATCAAACGGTTGCTGACTCGATCGAAGTTGCCGCTTGGCAAGACGTGGGAGTCATTCGACTTCAGCCGCTTACCGCTGGCCATGACTCGGCAGATGGAAACACTCAAGGACGGTTCGTTCTTGGCACGGCGAGAGAACGTGTTGTTGTTCGGCAAGCCCGGTTCGGGGAAGAGTCA
>CBDFNH010000007.1:0-861399 GCA_965250075.1 Mariniblastus sp. | reverse complement strand
AAAGCATACACACTTTTTGGCTGGTTACAGGCCACTCGCCCGGGCGAGTTTGCGGACTCGACTCGGCGCACTTTCGAGCGCCGAGTCTCCCAGTGGCAAGCGCTTCACGGCCCCGGCAAACCCGTCTTCTTCAGCCAGGAGCATCATCCCGGCGCGCTCGCGGCCAGCGACTTCACGGTCTGCAACGAGCTGAGTGTCACGATCGCCGGCCGAAAATTCGAACACTCGTTTTATCATTGCGTACTGACTTATAGCAACGTTGAATCGGTCAGCTTGTGTTTCTCAGAATCGTTCGAAGCCTTGAGCGAAGGCATCCAGAAAGCCTTCTGGGAATTCGGCGGCGTACCTTTGCGGCATCGTACCGACTCGCTCAGTGCGGCGGTCAAAAACCACTCCAGTCGCAAGTCGCACACAGATCGTTACACGGCGTTGATGGCTCACTACCAGTGCCAGCCCCAACGCACCAACGCCCGCTGTGCCAATGAGAACGGCGATGTCGAGTCGTCCAATCGACACTTCAAAGCGCGTATCGATCAAGCGTTATTGCTTCGCGGCAGTCGTGACTTCGCCAGCCGAGAAGAGTACGTTGCCTTGGTCGAGCGGCTCGTCGCCACCGCCAATTCGAATCGTCAACAACGCCTGTCTGAAGAGTTGGCGGAGCTCCAACGGCTTCCCGATCAGCGGCTTGATACGGCTGACTTGTTGCTGGGAATTCGTGTCGGTAAGGGAAGTACGATTCGGGTTCGGACCAACATTTATTCCGTTCCCAGTCGCTTGATCAACAAGCAAGTCGATGTTCGAATCGAAGCCGAGCACATCAAAGTGACTTACCAGGGGCACTCGATTCAGACGATGCCCCGCTTGTTGGGCAAGCAAGGCGTTTCGATCAACTATCGTCATGTGATTGACAGTTTGGTTCGCAAGCCCGGTGCGTTTGCCCAGTACAAATACCAGCACGAGATGTTTCCCACGAGCCAGTTTCGGATGGCTTATGACATTCTCAGTCGCGCCCACGCCTCCAAAGTCGCCGACAAACAGTACGTGAAAATTCTGGAACTGGCCGCCAAGGAAAGCCAGGACGCCGTCGATCATGCGTTGCGAGTGCTGATCGGCGCGGGAGTCGCTGTCGATTTCGAGGTGATCGAGTTGATGGTTCACGACGCAGCCAGTTTGCCGCTGGCGACGCAAGTCAATATCGAGGCGCCTGACCTGAATGAGTTCGATTGTTTGTATTCTACATTTGACAAGGAAAGTCTATCTGATGAGCAAGTTGAAAAACCGATCCCCGAAACGGGCAGCCCCAACCACGGCAGCCTCGAAAGCGACGCCCGGCAAACGGCGATCGACTCGAGCACCCGGCAGGGCAGCGAGCCGAGTGGAACCCGGTCGCGACCAGGAGCTGACTCTGCAGTTTCGCGAATTACGGATGCCGAGCTTTCGGGATCACTTCGCCGAAACAGCAACGCGGGCGGCGACCGAAGGCTTGAGCCACTTGGATTATTTATCGGAGCTGACGACGTTGGAATGCGAAACGCGGCGGGAGGGTCGGATCAAACGGTTGCTGACTCGATCGAAGTTGCCGCTTGGCAAGACGTGGGAGTCATTCGACTTCAGCCGCTTACCGCTGGCCATGACTCGGCAGATGGAAACACTCAAGGACGGTTCGTTCTTGGCACGGCGAGAGAACGTGTTGTTGTTCGGCAAGCCCGGTTCGGGGAAGAGTCATGCCTTGTGTGCGTTGGCCCAGCAGCTGATCTTGCGGGGCCACAGCTTGTTGTTCACGACTTGCGGGATGCTGGTTCAGCAGTTGCTGATTGCCAAACGGGACTTGCGGTTGCCCAAACTGTTCAAGAAACTATCGAGCTTCGAGGGCCTAATCATCGACGACTTGGGCTATGTCCAGCAAAGCCGCGAGGAGATGGAGGTCCTGTTCATGTTGTTGGCCGAACGATACGAGCGAGGCAGTGTGATGTTGACCAGCAACTTGGCGTTCAGCAAGTGGGGTCAGATCTTCAAGGACACCATGACCACCGCGGCCGCGATCGATCGGCTGGTACACCACAGCGTGATCATCGAGATGAATGTCCCAAGTTACCGTATCGAAACCGCAAAGAAGGCCAAACAAAAGAACTCTTCCCGCCAATGACGAAAGAAATAATCAACTTCTTCATCGGGAATTCTAATTGTCGCTAAAGGGGAATTATCGCGGTAGGAACCGCCGTTACCGGCGGCCCCCCGCACAGATCCGTACGTGAGGAGTTACACTCATACGGCTCCTGCCTTTAGTCGGGCGTGAAATCGCTGATGTGGGTACGGATGTTGGATGCGTAAACGTGGCATATAGATGTCCCGCAATGCAGCCATTCGTTTCCAAGTCCACCGATGTCGCTGACTACGTCGCCGAAGCTGACGAAGCCAGATCTTGGTGACACATCGGACGAATTGCTGAAGGCGAACCATATTGCCAGGAATGGCATGATAGTTCAACCAACCTTGCACGACCCGCGATAGCCAGCGACCCATTTCGCCAACGGAGTCATTCCAACGCTGTCGCAGCTGCTGTTTAATTTCAGCAAGCTTGGCGCTCAGCCGTTTGGCAATGCTCACCCGGCGAATGGTAAACCGACCATGTGTACGAGTCGTGCTGCATTGATGGGCGAATCCCAGAAAGTCAAACGTTTCGGTACGCCCGTCGCCTCGACGCCGTCGGCGCTGAGACACATGACGCCCGAACTCGATCAATCGAGTCTTCTGGTCGTTCAGCTTGAGGCCAAACTTAGCAAAGCGCTCCTGGAGTTCATCCAGGCAGGCGATTGCGTCCGCTTGATGCTCAAAACCAACCACGAAATCATCCGCAAAGCGCACGACGACAATGTTGCCGCGTCCGTTTTGCTGACGCCACCATACGATCCATAGATCCAGGACGTAATGAAGAAACACGTTCGAAAGGATCGGTGAAATCACTGACCCTTGCGGCGATCCTTCTTCGCCCGGAATCCGCTCGCCTTCTTCGATAACACCGGCATGAAGCCATTTACGTATTAGCCGAAGAATGCGGTTGTCACCGATTCGGTGCTCCAGAAATTTGATTAACCACGAGTGATCAATCGAATCGAAAAAGCCTTCCAAATCGGCGTCGAGTACCCAACTCACCTTCTTGTCGGTCAATGCCACGCTTAGCGCATCAAGCGCCATGTGTTGGCTGCGACCGGGGCGGAACCCATAGCTGAAACCGAGAAAGTCTTGTTCGTAGATCGACTGAATCACCCATAGCACCGCCTGTTGGACAATCTTGTCCTCCAAGGACGCTACCGCCAGTGGCCGCTTTCGACCATCAGCTTTGGGAATCCAGACTCTACGAGAAGGCTTGGCTCGATAGGCTCCTCGGTGAATGCGACCGTGGAGATCCTTCACATTGGACTCCACGTCGTTTTCGTAATCATGCCATGTCATCCCGTCGATTCCAGCCGCTGCTGATTTCTTCAAGTTCATGAAGCTCTCAAACAACATCTGTTCATTGATGTGATGAAGCAAAGCAGTAAAACGAAGTGTGCTGCTGTTTTGAGCAGCTTCACGCACGCCATGCAATCCGCGTGACTCACGTTTATCCCGGCTCGGTGTCCGGAGTGAGGCAGGCTGCATCGCGTTTCTATTGGCTGAGTCCCTTTCCTCGATCGGCTCCGCGGATGCTTCAGTTGCACCCTTGTTCGTCGATGTCGAAGGTACTATGGACTCATCTGACTCCCCAGTGACGTACATGTCGGAAGTACCGCCTGAGGCGTTTTCCGGCCGATCCCAAAGATCAAAGAATGATCCCTGGGATGTCACTGGGGTCTCCCGGTTCTCGCGTTTGAAGTTTTCAATCATGCTGAGGTTCTCAGACTCCGCCGTGTCGACCAACGACTCGCCATGACGTTGTTGGACGTGTTGCCTTCCCCACAATTAGACAAGGTCGGCACTCGGATTTAGCTGATTTCGGAGCTCAATAGCTCGCCTGACTGTACCTCTTACCGATGCTACACCCATGCTGTTACCAGTATCAGCGTACGGATCAAGGCCGGAGTGATTGGCTAAATCTTCCCCGTAGGACTCTTTCATTCCCGACTTCAAACCGGTTTATCCCGGCGCTTTCCTAATTGTCGCCGAACAAACGCGAATAAATTCTCGATTGAGCAAGATCCAAGTCGAACATGACGGAGTTGGGTACGCCCTTGCAGCATATTTTTCAGCTGCCTTCAGGTGTGACCACGAATCCACGAAAGATACGCTGAAAGTCGCAGACTTTGGAATGCTCGATGAAAAAGACAAGTCAAAGAAACCGCAAGCACTTCAGCATCAAACCTAACGAACAACTAACAACGTGGATTCTAAAGAACAAACTGGAGAATCACGAGAACCTTTGTCTCAACAACCGCTGTTTCGTTGTTTTACTTGTCACCGTGTTCCGGTTCAATCAGGATAGATTGGACTGGCCTGGACCTCGAACGGAGAGAATCACAATCTCATTTTCTCGTTCAACAAAAACGACTCGATAGGAAAGACCAAACTTGGTTCGAACAATTGCATGCCTTGCCTCAAGTGAGAGATCTCTGCTTTCCTCGGCAAGGGGAAATTGTTCTGGGTTCTCTGATATTCGAGCGATGGTTTTATCGTACTCATCGAGCCAGCTAATCACGCCCGTCGTAGAACGTTGGTCGATGTAATCGAGAATTGCTTCGAGCTCAGAAGCTGCGGAGCTTTGATAGATAACACGTCGACTCATTCGGAACTGGAGCCAGAATACTTGGAACGTAATCTGGAATGAAGTTCATCTGCTGAAACGCCTCCTGTGCCACTTTCCATTTCGTCGATTGCCGTTTGGAGACTCTTGACACTTTGGTCGTATTGGCCCGGATGCTGGAGCCGCCAGAGCTCAAGGCACTGTTCAGGGGTGAGATCGGCCCCGCCATTCTGCAACTTGCCAGTCACAAATTCGTTGAATTGAAAGAGTTCTGATTCGTCAGTCGACATGCAATTACCTCTTAAAGTTTGCCCACCCAAGTGCGAGCAATTCACGTCTATGAATTATACCACAGCATGTCAAATTCGCCGAATTGAATTCCACTTCAACGGTTCGATTCATTGGTAATGCATCAGCGACAAAGGCCTGTACAATCGCCTTGTTTTCGGCGGTCTTATCCTGATCTTCCACTAAGGTTGGACCATCGACCATGGAGCGCCCGGAAGCCGTTTCTTCGACATTTGGCGCAATCACGTCCCAAGGCACATCGAACGATGAAGCCGACGCTGTTTCGAGGTTTGCGTTCTTGCGGTCGGCGCGTCGGACCGAAGAAACAATGTGATTCCGAAATGGGACTAAATTTGTCGCTCTGCAGGACTCCTAACGTGCGCAACAAAATTCCTGTTGAACTCCTGAAGGACAGATACGTCGTTCTGCCAGATGACCAACAAGAGAGAGGGCTCGATAACTTTGGTAAATCAAGGATGTCCGATGGGTTGTTGAAACTGTCGGTGGTCTTCGCCACCTGAGGGTTTTCGAAAGCGACAGTTATTTGATATACTGAATTTTAGTTTCCAAGAAGTGCTGGAACTAAAGTACGGTCACGTGTAGCTCGCTACGTCACGTTCGTGCTGGGCGTACAACGCCCGGAGCGTCCTTCGGGTTCCAATCTGTTTTTATAGAATGTCCCACTTTATCCAGTACAATTAGTCGATCGAAACCATTGCAAGCATATTTCATAAATACGGAATTTCGAAATGACAGGCTTGATAGAAGTATTGACCGCAGTGGAGGTGCTGGACAAGGCGTTCATCGGCGGAGTTGTGGGCAATCTTTTCTCCTCAGTCTTAGAATCGGCGATTGTCGGTTCGGGGAAGAAGCTTTCCGATCTTATCTCACTTGGTCCCAGTGGGCGTATTCGCAACCACGACATCCAGCGAGCGCTAGTGGCGGCTCAAAGTCGGGCCGCCGATGAGATAGCTGCAGTCTGTCTCATGGAGGACTACGATTCGAAGAAATCGAAGAAAGCGCATATCCTCAAGGAAAACATTCTCAAGTTGATGAAGCCTGGCAAAAGTCCGGAGATAAAGCAGCTTTGGAGAATACGCGACGCCCTCCGCGACGCCATCAATTCGGTGGAAGAAACAGAACTGAAGGAGATTGATGGAGCTCTAGCTGTTTCTCTGGACGAAGCATCAAGCATGGTTGAAGGCGCCGAAACGAATTACGAGTACTGGAAAAAGTCTTGTACCAAGAGTTTCATTCAATCCTTGGGGGGTAGGTTTGGGAGCCTTCCCGCCCCATACAAGAAACGTTTGAGGGAGTCTTGGTTCGAACTCTTTCGCCTCGCTTTCCGGGAAGAACTTAAGACTAATGGGCGCGCGGGTATGGCCTACCTGCTTGATTCGTTTGGCCGGATCGCCTCGGCTATCGACAAGACGGAGGGACAGGTTGAAGCAGGGTTCGAGAAAGTTTCTGAGCGTTTCGGCCGCATGGATAGGCACCTCCAAGGGTTGCGCAGCATACTTGAGGAAGTACGAAAGTTAGTCCGCGATAAGACCGAGGAGAGCATCGATCAGCAAAAGTTTGAACAAGCTATCGACAGCCTCAGCGGTAAATATGAGACCTGCATGGTTCAACTGAGGGATCATGTCTCAACGGAACATCGCCGCACGCGAAAAGAGTTACGAAAAGAGCACGACAAGACGCACTCAGGAATCGAGAGTTTGTCGGCGGCAACTACCGCCGCTGACAATCATACACACGAGGAATTGGCAAAAATTTTTCACGAGGTGGCTCCCCAACAAAAACGCCCCGTTCCTCTTGATGATCTGCTTGACGAATCTAGGAAGCAGCATGAATTGGGAAACTATCAGAAGTCTGCCGAGCTTTCCGAGTGCGCGGTCGCACAGTGTGTAAGTTCCGAAAGAGCCCGTGCATTGTACCTTGCAGCCCGTAAATGGTGCTGGGTCTATGAGACGCGCGCGTTTGAATCGGGGGCATCTCCCGAATTTGCTTTGGCCAAGTTTAAAAAACTCCTGGAAAAATCAATTGAAGCGGATCTGGACATTGAGCGGGCGCGTTTACTGGAACTGAATCTAGCGAAGGTCGATGGAACACTTGACGAACTTGTCTTGGCCGCAACAAACCTCATTGAAGTTTCAAAAAACGATGAGTTTCTTTTTGAAGCTCATATTGTTAAGGCTCAGGCAATCAGTTCGCAAGGTGACCTGGACAAAGCCCTGAGTGAAATCGACCAGATCGTACGGAATGAGTTGATGGCTGACGATCATAGGTACCAACTACACCTACAAGTTGCTCGTCTTTTCGTCTTGGCTGACCACACCGTGGCCACACAGGAAGACATCGACTCATTTATCGCTCTCGTTCTGGCCAATACCGAGGATGTTTTTGTAACAAACGAACGGGTAAACGACGTACATGAACGTTTCGTCCGAAAGAGCAATGAGTTGCAGAAACAGAAATCTGTCGTACGTGCGGAGAATCTGAAGGAAGGGACTTTTCTAACACCTCAAAAGCCAGGCGACGAATTCGATGATGATGACGTTGCGAGCTACATGCGATGGGCGGTTCAGGTCTTAGAATCGGGCTATGAGTTCATGCTCAAAACAGATGTCGCTCCGAAGGCGCTTGCTGAGCACGCTTTTCAAATAGGTGAGCGATTTGCGGTATTGGGTGATGTTGGCAAGACCCTTGCCTACTTAGCGTATGGTGAACGTTGGCTAAACAACTTGAAAGACAATCTGAAGGAAGATGCGGAGTATCCATGGCCTCATATTCGGTCGTGGGGTTTGGCAAATCGTGGTCGTACGCTTTGCCGTCTGTGCCGATGTGCGAGCGAAATGCCTAGCAAGGAGAAATTGATCATTGATGCGAAAGAGGCCTTTGCCAACGCACAATCAATTACGAGGAATAACGAGTCTCAGTTCAAAGGGAGCGCAGATCTTTTCTGTAGTGAATTGGATTTTTGGATTGGTAAATGCCACAGTTTGTTAGGTGAACATGTTGAGTCCGCCAAGCATTTTGCAAAGGCTCAGTCGACGATCGGGATGGCTACCGACGGATACGCTAGAAGCATTGGATATCCAGCGAGGTTTAGGGAAGGAGAAGCTTGGTTTTGCGCCCACGAAGATAATAAGGCCAAGGAGATTTTTGCTGACTTAGTCCATGATGAGAATGCCCCAGATGACGTCAGGGCAATGGCGAAAGAGAAGCTGCACTTTTTACAGAATGCGCCGGCAGGTCCTTACATTGATGATCAAGGCAAACTGCGATTCGGGCCAGGTGGCGTTCAGGCGTTCCTCGTCAAGAAAGATGATCCTGACTAAGCAGCCAACCGTTTTTTGAAACGAAGTTCTAATTATTTCTAGGAAAGCACCAAGATAAACGTGAATGTGCGTGTCTGTGCTCGGCCTTGCTGATCGCAATAGACGTTCAAGATAGCCCTTCCACGTTAGGCAGCCGCTCAGATATCACTGTGTCAAACGGATTGTTTGGTTTGGCCGCGTTATATTGGCGACTGTTTTTGCCGTCTGTTAAGCTTCTCCTCACTCGCAAAAGATTGTTCGGTAACTAGCATCGGCGTGAAACGCCGATGCAGGTTAAAATTGAAACGTTTCGATTCGGAATAGAGTTTCGCAAGGCGATTCAACGAAGGAATTTGTACAACAAATATACAACAGAATTGGCCATATTGTTGCCCTCTAACCGAAATTCAAAACGAACGTCATCTTACTCAAAACACTGAAAAAACAGGGTTGCCCGTCTAAATGTCCTGCAACATCAACGTGTTGGACATGTGTTAATTCGGGCTTTAAAAGCCTGTGACTCCAGGCATTCCTCAACTGTTTTTGCTTTGGGAGTACCGGCAACCAGTCGCGGAGTTTTTCTGCTGCGACCGCGACTGCCTTTGCAATAAGGGCGTCCGGTCGTTTTCGGCAGATCACTCCAGACCCTGCAAATACGCGGGACTTCGCCTACATAAGCCTGTTTTCGTGAATCCAGAGTACTCAGAAACGCGGGCTTGGCACCGTACCATTCGTCGAACGTGAGCCAGTCGAATGTGATCCCGTTGTCCGTCGCACGCTGATGTTGCTCCAGGGCAATTTCTGTTTTCGGACGGTACACAACATCATCGGGAATCTTCGCCGCGCGACATCGCCCGCGATCATCGGACCAGCTCTCAGGCAGAAAAAGGTCTTCATCGATAAGGCAGTGAAAGTCCTCGTGCGCGTAACTCAAGTGAACTGTCACTGCACAGTTGTCGGTCTTGCCGCTTTGCCCGCACCACTGCCGCTGAACTCCGGGAGTCCGGGCTCCTTTTTTCGGAAAGCTGGTTTCGTCAATGATCCCGATCGAATTCCGGCCCGCGTGGTCGCGCGCCACAACTTTTTGAATCCGGTTGCGAACCTGTTCGTGGTTCCAGTTGTAACTGCTGAGAAATTCCTGCAGCGTCCGCGGGACTTTACCGCAATGCACTGCAATCTGTTCGACATTCTTGCGATCAATCTGAGCAACCTGACCCTTGACGTAGGTGTGAATATGGGCCCGGATCTCACCGCCGCCGCACTCCGAAAACTCATTCAAAAACTTTGCCAGCTCCGGTTCCAGCTGACGAATCGATTCCACATCCATGCGGAGCACCCAAATTGCTGTTGCGTCGGAAACAGCATAGAGTCTCCAATTGACCGTAATTCGCCAATGTCAGTTGCGCCGTAGTATTAACTCAACGGCTTTTTTGTAGCGACCCTTCTGTCGTTGAATTTCGTGAATGCGGACAACATTCAACCCTGCTTCGTTTTCGAGCAATCGTAATGCTTCACCGCGACGGGGAGAGCTATGTTGTCGTGTGTCACCGGAAAGAACAACTCTCGCTTTTTGTTCCTTCGCGATTCGAAAAACTTCATTCATCGAACGAACATCCAACAAACCCGCCTCGTCGATCCCAAGCACATCACCGCCCGTAATCGTTTCCTGTAGTTTGGAGTTGCGGATTAAATGTTCGACGGTTTGGGCATCCTCAAACCCTTCTTCAACGAGAACTTCCTTCGCTCCAGTGCTTGGAGCGAATGTGAAGACCTTTTTGTTGTGGCTTTGAATGGCTTCAACCGTTTCCAGCATCAAAGAAGTCTTGCCCGTTCCAGCTCCACCTGTGACACCCGTTACTGTGTCACGTGATCGTAAGACATGATTGACGGCGGCTTTTTGTTGTTCGTTGAGCCAGTCTCGTTTGAACTCATGATCTTGGGTTGCCATGATGTAACGAGTGCCGCGACCATCGCGCGCAAAGGCGATCATCGAGCTTTCCGCTTCCAACACTTCCAGCGTCGTAATGAACCGTCTTTCCGCACCGTCAACGGTTCGAGAACGAGAAATCACATCTGTTTGCTTGAGGGCGTTCTCAATTTGCTCCGGCGACAGCGTCAGGCCGTGCTTCAAAGCAGTGCCAACAATCTGGTGCATCTCCACCGTCGATTGTCGATAAAGATGGTGTTGCAATGCAAAAGAAACCGCCGCGTCAATACTCTGACTTTCAGATCCTTGCGACGTTTTTCCTATCGCCCCCGCCCGAATGGCGTCAAACGCTTCGCGTTCTTTTGGTGTCAGTCTTGATTTCCATTCCTCGCGAAGCGTTTCAATGGGGAGTTCATCGCCTTTCTTCTCGCGTGTTTTCTTACCGAGCTTGCTTTTCGTACTGGGATCAAAAATTCCATCGAGAGCAGCTTGTTCTTCTATTTTGATTGTTCGTTGAGAGAACTTTTCAATCGTCGCTCTTTCGATGCCTTTGATTTCCCATCCGGCTTTGACGCGGTTGCTTTGATTGAAGGTTACCTTTTCGACTTGGTACGAAAGCTCGCTTTCCAGCTTTCGAGCCAATCGGGCGTCGAATTTCGCGTTTATGCTTGGTAGTTGACGCATTGCTTCCGCGAACTCGGCGGCGAAATAGCGGTCTTCATCCGAAGTAATGTTGATAGCGAAGCTATGGACATGAAGGTGAGGGTCTACCGTTCCATTTGTCGGGCGAGACGTTTTATGCAAGAAGTCGCAATAGATCAGGTTGCCAGTTTGCTTTCGGTTGGTTGTATTGGCGTTCGCACCGTCGCGAACGCGGCGGTGCATCAACGGTTCAATGTCCTTTTCGAATGTTTCGCGGACTGCTTCTTGAATCGCCTCAACGATTCTTTCGTCTCCGTTGATGGCATAAACTAAAGAAACCGATTTAGGAACGGAGAAGGTGAAATCTATACCCGGGCGGCGATCCTGCCTCATTCGCTGTACGAGCTTTTTTCCCGTCAGCGGGTGTCTTCCTGAAAGCAACGCTTCAAATTCTTTCTTTGTGACGTTCTTTGATTGATCCAAATCGAGCTTTGAAGCAAGTTTGCCATGCCACTTTGCGGAAACATCATTTCCGAGGTAGTAATCGCCTTGCATGAGCGCCTCGAAGTATCGGACGGCTCCTGAAATTGATTTGGATTGTGTTGCGTGGAGCATGCGAAAATTCAGGATTGATGACGTCAAAAAGGTGATTTGATGGGATTCAGAGTTATGAAAAAGTAGTAACAGGCGTCGTTATCAAAATACTGGGTTCGTTCTTTTGATCGTGCGGTGACGTAGCCTTGCAGATGTTTTCCGGTCAACTTCGGCACTTCGCAATCGGGCTTTAGGATACGCAGAAGGTGGCGTTCGTGAATGTGAGTCATCTTGAGAGTTTCTTTTTCGATATTCCCATCGGGAATGGAATCAAAAAACTGCTCAAACAGAGCTGCAAGCGAAAAGCACTTCGTTAAGGAAGACGGTGGTGGAGTAGGGACACCATGGTTCAATACGAATTCAACCAGGGACATATGGTCAGGGACATTGATTTTGCTTCGCTTGATTAGCTGGATTGTTTCGGTGATTTCGTCACGCCTGGCGTTGGCCTTCGTTTCGCTCTTTGTTCCGATTGATCGTTTGTATCGCTTCCCGTTAATCCGAAAGACAACGTGAAAGACTCCAGTTGGTTCTTGTTGAAGCGATGCCATTTCCAAGTTTCCGCAATTAGGATTTGTGCGGTCAAACCTATGACCCAACGCCTGGTCGTGACCAGCGATGCAAGTCCAATGGAAACCCAACAATGTCACTTGTTGTGTCACTTGTCTACATTTATACGAAACAAGGGTTTCTATCAAATTGATAGAAACCCTTGTTTTACCGAGTGGGGATGACAGGAATCGAACCTGCACTCCGTTAAGGAACTAGATCCTAAATTTACTTCAACAGAATTTGGTTTGCATAGGACATCCGTTTGTTTTGCGTTGGCGGCCTAGGAAAAAGCCGAAAAGTTGCCTTTCGGGGCTTTGTTAGCGTGGCATCAATCTTGGGCTTGAATGGCCCATTCTGTGTCAGATTTGTGTCAGATTTTTCTTGTTGCGAAGGCGCGTTTCAGAAATCACACGAAGACGAAAGCAACTCGGTCGGACCTGCATGTCTAAAAAACTCCGGCATGTTGCATGGCCTGCACAGAAATGGGGCGAGGGAGACTTTGGCTCAAAGGTTCCGATTGAGGCAGATCAATGGAATGAGGTTCGCACTTCGCTAAGAATTGAGACCCCAAAACAACGATTTGTTGGGACTTGATCTTCGAGCCGCTATAATTGATCTACACATCTGACGACCGTATGTCATAACGAAGCGGCTAACATGAAAAGAAGCAAGGATCTGCAATCTAGTCCGATGCGCAAATTAGAGATTGACGATTCGCCAAGCATCGTTCAGTTACTAAGCAAGATCGACGAAGTAGAGATACCCGAATGGGAAAACGTCGAGGTTTTTTCAACAGTATTGTCCAAAGGCAATACAGTTGCCTTCGGTGCGTTTGAGGACGGTGAGTTGATTGGCTGTATATTTTGCGGAAATGACGGACTTCGCCTTTATCTACATCACCTAGCGATTTCTGAAGGTTTTCGAAGGCAGGGAATCGGTCAGGCTTTAGTCATGCGAGTTTTTGAATATGTACGAAATCGACACGAATACGAACCGACATATCCCAGGCGAATGCTTGGAACGGTCTTGCCTGGAAACCAGAAAATGAAGTTGTTTTGCAAGAAACTGCGTATCGAAGTATTGCAAGAATCAGTTGTTCAAATAGACTTTTGAGAAATTTTTCTTGCAATGTTGAAAGTGAATCTAACTAATTATTGAACCGCTACGTGTCAATTGAAACGACAATGGCTCAGCCAAAGGCTGAGCCATTGTCCATCCTTGCCGTTCAAATCCTCAACTCCATCGCACAATGGTGCCTTGGTCCACAAAACCAACGAACTGATTGAGTAGCAGCCGGCGTCCCGTGCCTGTAATTCCATTAACTCCATGAAGGAAACTCCCGCACAACATCACGAGATCGCCCTGACGAACTTCCAATTCGATTCGGTCGATTCCGTCAAGAAATGCTGATTCGTACGGGTATCCTGATCGTTCGACACCAAGTCGACGTTTTGTGACCATGTCAGGATCAATATTCATGATCACCAACTCGCCGCCCTTGGTCGGAACCTGTGGATAAATGTTGATCGCTACAGGATTGACGACGTCTCCGACTTCAAACCCGCGAAGTCTGGGATCCAGATTCTGAGATTTGTCGTCGTGATACTTCAGAGCCAAATCACCAGTTCCAGTCCACTCAATCGCTCGAATCGTAGAAAAAGGGTTGCCAAGGTATTCCGCCGGTCGAACAGCGCATCCTTTCGGAAGAAGTCGTTGCAAATCAACTGCCGTTTTCTCGGAAACATTGATAGCCCCACGAAACAAATCTTCGACGTTTGAACGAGCCTGTGGGAGCGCAGCGAGGTATTCCGAACGGCTCTTTCCAAAAAGATCAATGCCAACTGTTCGAGCCCGCACCTCGTCATCTCGGTCTCTAAGTCCGAGATTTTTATCGAAGTTCATCGTAATTCGATCGCACTCCTCAGGTGACAAGTAGTTTCGAACGCACAATCCGAGTGCCTTGCCACGAAGAACTTCGTTGGCCATTTGCGGAATTGACTCGTGAAATTCCGGAATATCAAAGTCTTGTGGAAGCAGCGAACGTCCAGTAACGAAACTGTAGTCTGTAATTCTTGCAATCATGATTTACTCCATTATCGAATACTAGTACCGTTGTTAGAGCAGCTTTCAGGAACAATCAATATCGAACCGGATTCACCAGCAGCTGCGAGAAGAAGCCCTGTCGACTTGACTCCCGCCATACGCTTGGGCGGCAAGCCCAATGCGGCTATAACCTGGCGTCCAACTAAGTCGTCAGGCACTGGATACTTGGCTTCGAGAGACGCACAAATCGTTCGATACCCTACCGGTCCAAAAAACACATCCAACACATAAAGTGATTTCTTCGACCTAGTGTGAATACTCGCGCTGCTGATCGTGCCCACAGTAATCTGCAGGTTGAGGATGTTGTCATAGGTTGCTACTTGCCTGGTACAGCCGCCAGGCAGCTCGCAGCGATGGTTTTCGTCTTTGATCGACATGCTCATCTCCGTTTCTTTTTGTGGTGCGAAGTTGCGCGAGGCAAACAACGCAAACGCCAGAAGTTAGCCCGACGCGGCTCTTCTGGAATAATAATGAAGAAGTAGGAGGTGCGCCGAGCAGCCTCTCCGTAGATAGCTGCGCCACAATCCGCAAGGCGCCTGCCACTCAATATGTGGCGCCTCAGTTGGTCACCCATTCAACGCCTTCGGGTGGGCTGTAAACGAGGATATTGCCAGTTTTGAGAAATTTGGTTAGATGGACGACAAATGCTTCGTCTTTGCAGTTTTTTTGAAGATGTTTGTAAAGCGTTATTCGAATGGCGTTATACACTTTTTTCCGAAATCCCTCGCGAGAATTTCCGAGCTTTGCCGGTTTGTCCCTATAGATCATTTGAGTAACGTTTCGCTCCAATGTCGACATTTCTCCCTTCAACAGAGCAAGTTCACCTTCATGTTGGTGCCGTTCAGCTCTTGCTATTTGTTCGTTCAATTCCCTCAATTCCTCATGGTATGCCTTTAAGGCATCACAATCTGCGACATCGTCGTCAGGTGTATTACTCGTAATTCGGTACTTTTGAATGGTGTTTTTGGCTTCATGGACAAGTTCTTCGACGGTCATTTCCTTGTTCGGATTCGAAATCAATAAGTGTGCATATGCAGCCCCGTCAATCAAGTTGAGCTTTTTTGTTTTTTTTCGGTCGACACTATCAAAACGGTATTCCCAAAAGTCCCCAGCTTGTCGAAATAAATATCTTGGCAATATGTACTCTGGCTGCTCAATAATAGATGGCGTTGCGCCAACATTCGATTCAATTGGATGACCGCTCTGGATAAGCGTTGGGATAAACGGATCCGGTGGTGGCAGAAAGAGAACTTGTGGCGAAGAGGGCTTGGCGACAGTACTCGATTTGTTATCGCAAAAGGCCAATTTTGAATATGCACACGCAGCCCGTAGCCATGGTCGATATGACGAGGCGACCAATAAGTCTGTGAACTTCTCGGAAACCATCGAAAGAGGCTTTTCAGTCGCCAAATGAACTGGAACCGTAAAACTTCGTCCTCCAACAGATGGGCATTCTCCAACCCATCGTTTCGGAGGATACAGTACAGTGACGTGGACGGACGGTGCGATCGATATTTGCAATTGCCTGTCACCGGATAGCGTGGCAATTTCTCGAAGCGAGTTTGAATCACGATGAGGAAGTGACCAGGCAGAGCCTTTTCCTTCCGTGTATGGTTCCAGTTTGTCCGATTCGCTGAACAAATATGCAGTGTATACACCTTGGCTGAAACGGCCATCGTCAATTGATGTTTTGAATATGCTTCGTTGCTCTAGCAGATAGACATCCGAATGAGAGCCATGCGAAAATAACCTGCGATCAGGAACATCGATCGGAATACGATTTTGACGCTGGTTTGAAGGCGTAGCGATCCCTAAGGTCCCAAAATTGCGAATAGTCTTGTCCAAGGTAACGTGTGATAGGGCAAGCCCATTCATGACGACTGGCCTGTACGGAATACAGGCACATGCGCTTACAACCACGATCGAGTTGTTGCGAAAATGATCTGGCGCAGCCATCAGTCGATTTACGAAGTCTTGTAGAACTATACATGAATAGCCAAAGTCCAAGCCCTGACATCCAGCCAATCTAGCGAGTTCTGAAAACCAGTATTGACGTGAACGTGAATTTCGAATCAATGAATCAAACATTGAGAGGCTGCAAACAGAAAATGGATAACTGCTTGATTGCGACCAGGCAACGCCAATCGTTGGAAATCTCCAACCACTTGCTTCGCTAAGCCGTCTCTCTGAATCCACCCAGCGATTGAGGCCTTCAACTTCTTTAAGATGATCCTCTTGGCCAGGTATTTGCTGGAATGGAATGCAAATTGAATAATGCATTCTGACCCTTGTGTCCTAAATGTTTGACCTTGGCCTCGTCGAAAGACCCGATTGGAAAAAGTCGCCTCCGTGAACTGATGATGTTCGGCGTTCGTTGATTGTAAGCGAATAAATGGAACGTCACCGTGATCTTCAGTCAGCTGTTGAATTGGAAAGTTATTTTGCAGCCCTCCGTCAAAGGCTGCGATCCCCTGATCCGTTTCAGGAAAAAAAGATTGGAATCGACATGCTGTACCTCGCGGCATTCGCAGCACCTGTGTAATCGAGCGCACGCAGCAACCGCGAAAGATGGTCCACGTGGTAATGGACGTCAAACTCGCGGGCGATCGGATGTTGTAGCCGTGGACAAGTCCAGTCATCGGTCGGCAACCCATGGCGATCGCTCCGTTGTCGAGCAGTTCCATCAGCTTCTCCTGATCGAAATCGCTAAGTTCAGAAGGACGACTGAGGTGAGGGTGTGCCTCGCAAAGCCCGCTTGCCTTGTTCCTTCCACGTCTTGTTCCACTGGCAGACGTTGTGATATCGAACTTCCGCGCAACGTCTGCTTGCGAAGCCTTTACGGAGCAACTCAATAGCTTGCATCCGCCGTGATCCCATCTGCTTGCGCGTCATGATTGCTGACATCAGAATCCTCCTGTAAAATTGATTACTCCATTATACAGGTATCAGTAAGCGTGTACGAACTTGGATTTGTGGATCGAATTGACTCACGCTTTCATTGATATTTGATTCTGGGTGAACAAAATGACGTGGTGGGCGCAACGAGGTGAAGTGGTTCTCTCCGGCGGGGAAAGAGAGGTCTTTCGAGAAGCCATCCTGGAAATTCTCGACAGCATAATTGCATCGCTGGATGATGCTGATTCCCAGATTTATGGAGGAGCAAGTGTATTCAACGCGATGAACCGTACGCAGCAGGCCGCGTCTATCGAAGCGGTCACGACGGCACTGTTCCATAAAACCGATGAGTGTTTTCCGTTAACTGCCTAGAGCGAAGCTACGCTTGCTTCGATTCTTGCCGAAATCAAGTGTCGATTGGCTGTCGAAATTGATACAGGTGGAGATTCCGAGTTTAGAAATTTCTTGAAGGCAAAAACGGAAGCCTCTATTAAGGCGGCAACTGAAGACTGGGACTCGCATGAGGAATGGAATTTTGTTTTTGAAGTCTATGAAGAACAGTTTCTTTGGGATCTGGACTACGAATCCACGTCAACTCTTGATTCCCCTTCGGAGGCGGCAGCTCATGTTCGCAAGGTGATGGGCATCGACGATGGTTATCATTCTGCCATTCCACCTGACCTTGATGATGATTGGGAGCTAACCGATTGTTACCACCGGGTGCTGATGTCAATCGACCGCAAAAAGACAATTAGAATGCACGTCACCCTTACCGCCGACGTTCCTGCATCAATGGAGATTGGAAACGATCAAGTTTGGGGCGAGACAATTGGCGGGTTCTTTCCAACAGCCAACTTGATGCTCGCTCGCGGGGCAAATGCAATTGAACCAGACAGCAAAATCGTTGAGCGACGATTTGGCGTTCTGCAAATCGAGCACTCGATTGTAGAAGTCGATTCGTCCAATACTGACGATGACTTATCGCAATCAGGACGAGACTAGATTCACTTTGGTACTGCAAGCAGAAAAAAAAAAAGGGTCCATCGCGGTTTAGTGTGGGTCCAGGTTGAGTCCACCGCAGTAGAAGAAGATCGCGGTTTTGTAGTTTTCTTTGTTTCTGAATCCTCCGACTCTTCGTTTGATGGACTGGATCTTGCTGTTGATTCCTTCGGCGACAGCGTTGGTGAGTCCGTCGAAGTCGCAATAGTTGACGATGTTGTCCAGCCGCTTTTTGATCGTGCGAGCGACCTTTTTGACTTCGTTCAGATTGGTGTGGATGACTTTCTTGTACCAGAACTTGAAGAACTGTTTCGCTTCGGCGGAACAGTCGTGATGCCACATGTCCCGGAGGATTTCCTTGTAGGTCCACGCCTTGCCTGTCTGTAGTTTCGCATCGCAGACTTCATCGAATGCCGCTCGTTGTTTCTCACTGAGATTCTCCAGATTGCGAAGCCACAGGTAGCGCGTTCCAGTGAGCCGTTTGTCCCCTTCAGCCTGGAGCGACTTGTTTTCCTTCCTGCGCGTTTTGTCGACTGCTTCGGTCATCAACTTCATGACGTGGAAGCGGTCGTGGACGATCTTGTTTTCGGCCCGTGGAATGTTCTCTTTTGCGCTTTTGATAAAGGCGGAACTCATGTCCATCGCGATCGCTTCCACGGTTTCAGTTTGACCCGGTAAAAGACCGGCGAAACAGGCATTCGCCGCCTCGGTGTCATGCCCCTCGGCAATCGCTTCAACGGTGCTGCCCGCCACGTCATAAATCAGCGTCATGTAGCTTTGGCCTTTGGCAAACGACTTCTCGTCGATACCGATGTGCGGCAGCGGCTGAGCCTGCTTTCGCGCTTTGCCTCTGGCCACGGCCCGCTGCATGATCCGCCAGGTTGCTTCCCAGCCGATCCGCAGAATCCGGCTGGCTCCTTTGACGTTTTGAGTCGCTTTGAGAAGTTCAATCGCAAACGCTTCGAATATCAAAGTGAACCGGCTGCCGGACGAGGACCACGGAACGGAGGCCTGCTTGACGCCGTGCTCGGGGCATTCAACTCGAGGAACCGAACATTCAAGCATCGTTTTGAACTGGCAGCTATCGAGATGACGCCAGCGGCGCGATCCGGTGTGATCGTAGCAACCAAGTTCACGGTCGCATTCCGGGCAGCAGAATTTCGTCCCTGCCGGGTGTTTCACTTGAACAACAATCTCCTGCTCTTCCATGTTCAAGTCCACATCGACAACTTTCCACGGCGAAACCAAGCCGAGGATTTGCTGGTAAAGATCGGTGTCTTGCATCGAGGTTCTCCTTTACAGGAGAATTCTACAATACCCACACTAAACCGCGATGGACCAAATTGAGGCGGACACTGTAAGTCGCCTGATTTACAAGATCCGCCAAAAGTTGCGTTTGGTTCCTGATGAAACGAAAGAATCTTCTTAGAAAAAGGTCAATTGAATAACTATGTACGAGAAAAAGAAAACCGTCAGTCTGAAGTGGACCCCAATTATTGGACCACCGGCGGGCAAAGTTTAGATAGAAGAACACTTCTTCTTTGATCGGCGGGGACGGTAGACTTCCCATGGTGTTTGACGGTCGAGCGACTGATGACGGCGTTGATGTCCGTAGTAATTCAGGTACTCGCCAAGCCCTTTGTAACAATCGGTTCCGGTGACGTATTCCTTGAGATAGACCTCCTCGTATTTGACAGTTCTCCAGAGTCTTTCGATCATCACGTTGTCGATCGCGCGGCCTTTTCCATCCATGCTGATGGCGACATCGTTGGCCTTGAGTGTTCCAGTAAATTCGCGGCTAGTGAATTGCGACCCTTGATCGGTGTTGAAGATTTCCGGCTTTGATTTTGACAACGCTTCCTCCAATGCTTCCACGCAAAAGTCAACATCCATACTATTGGACAATCGCCACGAAATCACATATCGACTGTACCAATCCATCACAGCCACCAGGTAAAAGAAGCCATACTGCATCGGGATGTAAGTAATGTCGCAGCACCAAACTTGGTCGGGCCGCACGATATCGAGCGCCCTCAACAAGTAGGGATAAACTCGATGCCCTTCGTTTCGAACCGTTGTGCCAGGCTTGGGAGCCAGGCTTGGGAGCCAGGCTTTCAATCCCCATTTTCCTCATTAAACGCTGGATTCGCTTACGATTAACTCCATGGCCCAAGTCTTTCAAAAAGTCGACCATCTGACGCGAACCACGGGCGGGTCGACGCAAATGTTCCTCGTCCATCAGTCGCATCAGCTGAAGGTTCTCCGTCGTCTCGGGAGCCGGTTGGTAGTAAACGTTGCTGCGGTGCAAGCCAAGCAACCGACACTGCTCCCGGATGCTCAGATCAGGGTTGTCAAAGTCGATCCACGTCCGAGCCTCACTCACCGTCCTGGGCCACTTTTTTTTGCCTCCCTAGAAGAATCTGTGGGTGAATTCCGGTTCAGGCAGATTCCCCAGGTTGTGATATAGCGCGGTTTCGTAAGCTTCTTGGGTGCGAAATCCGTAGGATTTTCTGGTGATCAGTTTTAATTTGTTGTTGAATCCCTCGACGACTCCCGACGAAAGACTCCCGCCAGCGCGAAACCAGTTGAGCAATAGCTCCCGTTTGCTGCGGAGCGTCTTGGCCATCGCTTTCATCGGTTCGATCTTGCTTCGCATCGCGCGGGTACACCAAGCATCCAAAAACTTTCCCGCCCAGGCAGGATACGTGTACTTCCAAAATTGTTGAAAGTCTTCTTTCATCAAATGGCTGCGGACGCTTTGCAAATTGTATTGCAGCAACTCCTTCAGCCTCACCGTTTGTTTCTCGCTCATATTGGCGGGTCGTTTCAGTAGCAACCGCCGGCAGCCTTTGAGCGCCGGTTCGTAGCCGTCGGCCTTGAGCCGCTTGACTTCGCCGGCCCGCACCTTGTCGATCGCCCGGCTCATTTTCTGCATCACATGAAAGCGATCCAGGACATGAATCGCCTGAGGAACCTTCTTGGCAATCACTTTCAAGTACGCTTGCCACATGTCGCTGCACACAAACTGCACCAACAAACAACGCTCCTTGCCCGGGAAACGAAAAAATCGCAACAGCGTTTTGGCCGTGCGGTCGGGTCCAATCCACAACAAGCGTTTGCGGCCTTCATCAATTTGATAAACCAGCGTTTGATACTTGTGGCCCTTCTTCCATTGCACTTCATCGACACCAATGGATTCAATGCTGCTTAAGTCCCGCCGCTGCAGGCCCCACGAAACCGCGTGTTTTACCGAATTGTAAACGTGATCCCAGCTCACCGCAAAACAGCCCGCGACTTCACCCGATTGAAGATAGTCTTGAAGTGCATCTTGAATGGCTCCGGTCAGGGGATAGTTGTGGTAAACCATTCCTAACCGATTGACGTTCAAGATGCATTAGCCCTCATCGGTTGAAAAACCGTTTATACTAATCTCGCTTGTTGAAACGGAGCTTGTTGAAACGGAGTTGGGCTCTGCTGAGGAGCAACCCAACAAGGGATCAGCAAGTGAGGGTGGAAGTATTCCACGACGGTCGAAGTCATGCGATTGCATGGCTTCGACTTCTTCAAAATACTTTTATCCTCCCGTGCCTTAAAAAACCTCCGGCCTGAATTGTTCACCCACAGATTCTTCTATAGAGCCTTTTTTTTAGCCACTCCAATTGAACTTTCAATCGACCAATCTGCTCGTACAACTCAGCTGGTTGAGGCTCATCGCTGGGCGCTTGGGCGGCTTTCGTCTCGCCCTCAAAAACGAACTCTGCGCCATCTATCAACTGCTTTTTCCAAAGATTGATTTGAGTCACATGAAGTTTGTGCTTTTTTGCTAATTCGCTGATCGTTCGATTCTCTTTGACTGCCTCGATTGCTATCTTCGCCTTAAAAGACGAACAGAAACGGCGGCGCTTCCGTGACATAATTCTTTCCTCGATAATGAAACTAATAATGCTACCAGTTTCACCGATTCAAGCGGCCTTTTCTATCTAAGCCGGTGGTCCGATAATTGGGGTCCACTTCAGTCTTGACCCGCTCGCGTTTGCGGCCCAAGTGATTCGCCTTAGCGAGGGGCGGGATATTCATCCCGAACTAACTGGTGAGCAAGAAGTTGTCATCGCGAGGGCATTTGAGGTCATCGAAATGAAATTTGACGAATCCAAAGACGAGCAGGAGGTGGATAACTCTGAAGACCTTATGATGGCTAGGTAGTGGTAACATTCGCGAATGTTACCACTACTTGATTCAAATTTTATCTTGACCTATATGTTAATCTGGGCAGCCTCGGCCACACTGCGGTCGAGGTTGTTTTTTTTGATTTCGCGTGTCGTGAGGAAATCGAGTTACAACTGCAATTCGCAACTGTCTCATCTCTGACGGAATTGGATTTCTGGAACCTGAGTTGTTATTTTCAGTTTCTACGAAAAGAGATCCAAAACGAATGGAACTTTATTGTCGCAAGTCTCCGTGCTGTCCGAGCTTTGAAGTGTCTTGGTTCTGAATAGTTTGTCGTTCTTCGGACAGACTTTTCTGACGCGAGGTTTGAATTTGTCGAGCCGGTTGTCCAGTCTTGCTACGAATGTTGCTAAGCTGGTTTTTGCGGCGGTTGGCACTAACACCGAATACCATATTCTCGTCCAAAAAAAGACGGCTCGAATTGACTTCCAGACATTTCCTTTTTTTCAGCACCGTATTGAAGCAGCGATTCAGCCAAACACACGTTCTATCGCTTTGTGCTGTTTGTCAGGAAACAAATGAAGATATCGTTTGACCATTTCCTCAGTTTGATGGCCGACCCACTCGTTAATCAGGCGTTGGTCTACACCAACTGATGCGCAATTGCTGCAAAAGGAATGGCGAAAAACATGGTATCCGTGCAAGACATTCCAATCCGACTTTTCAAAGGACTTTTCGAAATGATAGGCAGATGACTTTGCAGAAATCTCTCGACTATCCTGATGCACAAACATGAGTTGCCCGCCTGGGTGAGTTTCAACCCATTCCTTCATCGTTTTTCTAAGCGTCGATGACATAGGCACACTTCGAAACGTAGTTGCTTTGGACCGAGATTTTTTCTTTTCTCGCAAGTGAACTACGTTTGAGACGAAATCAAAGTCGTCAATTTCCGACCTTAGAAGCTCACTTCTTCGTGCCCCCGTATGTGCGGCTGTAACGAGCATTGGATAAAAAAACGGGCACCGTTTGTTTGTCCTGGCAAGCTCCAGGATTACCTCGATTTCCAGGTTCGAAAGGTAGAGTGATTCCCAGAGTTCAGCGATCTTTTCCTCGTGTAGACCGCCACGTGCGATTTTGAGCTCGATTTCTTTTCTAGTCATAAATGGCGGCTTCTCGTCCCGATTTGGAAACACAAGTCCCCTAGTCGGGCATCGCATTGTGATCAACTCCTGCTGTACGGCCCAGTTCCAGATAAGCCGAAACGTCGCGATTTCGTTTCTTACCGTATCGGGCAGAATGTTCTTGCCCTGATATTTTTCTTTAAGACGATTATCGACATAAGCCTGGAGAGTTGAGACTTTGACTGCAACAAGTGCCGTTGACAGTTTCAACAAACGACGAAGGTGCCGCAAATGGATTTGCTCAGTGGTCTGTGTTGTTTGTTCTTTTGAGTTATGGAATTGTGATTCCTCGTATTGTTCAAACAGCTTATTGAAATCTCGAATTTTCTGGGCACATTGCTTCTGAGTGAACTTTCCATCCGAAAGAATAAACCGGCCCGGTTCTGCGTCCTCGGGGAGTGTCAATCGTCCCCGTTCGACGAGCATGACGGTTTCCTCAATTCGGCCAAGGATTGCAATCGCTTCCTTGCGATTCTTAGTCTTGATTAAACGGTTGAACTCTTGACCGTTAAGGCGAAAGCGAACTCGGAATCGTCCGGAATGCTGGTCTTGATTGATGCTGGCCATTTGATTGATTCGAAGGATTGTTTTGTCCGTTTGAATCGTACGCATCGGGGTCTCGGCTAGCCAGCGATGCAAGCCCTACGCAAGCGCCATCTTGTGTCAGATTTGTGTCAGATTGGTCGTGGCAAAAGAAAAAGGGTTTCTATCAAATTGATAGAAACCCTTGTTTTACCGAGTGGGGATGACAGGAATCGAACCTGCACTCCGTTAAGGAACTAGATCCTAAATCTAGCGCGTCTGCCAGTTCCGCCACATCCCCTGATGCGTTGGTTGACTCAATCTGAAGTCGGTAGTGGGAACCGAGTCTAGTCAATCTTCACAGATTCTACCAGGGGTAATTTTCGGTGGCTCCCAACCGAACAAACAACTCACGAACAAGGTTTCACGCTCGCCTTGGAGATCGTGGACTGTGACGTTGACATGTTGGAAGCACTATCCCACGTCGACGATCGACGGATCGTAATCGGCAGGCGGTTCGAAACCGAGGCAGCGAATGACCGTGGCAGCGAGCGAGCTGATTCCGAGGGCAGGGCTGTCGTCGGTACTACGACCTGCTGCCGCTGACAACTGGAACCTGTCGGCGCCGCCGGGGTCAAAAACATAGCATGGAACAGGGTTGAGCGTATGGCTCGTCTTCAACTGCGGGTTGCCGTCTGCGTCCAGTTTCAACAGCCCGTCTTTGCCGACTTCGTACATCTCGTCGGCGTTGCCGTGGTCGGCCGTTACGATCAGAATCCCGTTGGCAGCAATGATCTCGGGTATGATTCTCGCCAGACACAGATCAACCGTTTCGACCGATATCTCAACTGCCGGCAAATCTCCTGTGTGACCGACCATGTCGCCGTTAGGAAAGTTGACGCGGATGAAATCGTGCTTCCGCTCTGCCAGCGAATCGAGAATGACATCGGTGATTTGTGCAGCTTTCATCCAGGGACGTTGCTCGAACGGAAGCAGGTCCGACGTAATTCCGACATACTCTTCAAGCGACTCATCGAATTTTCCGCTACGGTTGCCGTTAAAAAAATACGTGACGTGCCCGAACTTCTGCGTTTCGCTGACGGCCAACTGGCTGACGCCCGTCGCGGCAAGGTACTCGCCCAGCACTTCGTCAATCTGTGGCGGAGAAACGAGATACGATTTCGGAATCTGAAGATCCGCGTCATATTGCATAATTCCCGCAAACCGGACATCGGGAACCGGACCTCGTTTGAAAGTGTTGAGTTCCGGATCGTCAAACGCCCGGGACAATTCCATCGCGCGGTCGCCGCGAAAGTTGAAAAGTATCACACTGTCCCCGTCCACGACCGGACCGACAGGTTGACCGTAATCGACGATGACGAATTCGGTCAGGTCCTGGTCGATTACGCCGGGGTTTTCCTGTCGCAACGTTTCAATCGCTTCACGGGCCGAAGTGAACTCGCGACCGATCCCGCGAACATGAGTGTTCCAGCCGCGCTCGATCATCAGCCAGTCGGTCTCGTAGCGATCCATCGTCAGGTACATTCTGCCGCCACCGGAGGCGATGCGATAATCAAAATCTCCATCTGCATTGATCGTATCGAGCTGCTGTTGGAGTTGAGCGATGTACTCGAGAGCCGATTGAGGCGGGACATCGCGACCATCGAGGAGCGTATGAATGCGGACTTTTTTGACTCGGTGCGTCCGTGCCTGCGCGATCATGGCTAACAGGATATCGATGTGTGAGTGAACATTGCCGTCGGATAGCAGACCGATAAAGTGCAGCGAGTTGTCCGGTCCGATCGACGTCAGTTGATTCCACGTTTCATCTTTGAACATCGCGCCGGAACGCACCGAATTCTGAACCAGTAGCGCGCCTTGATCGAAAACCCGACCGCAGCCGATTGCATTGTGACCGACTTCGCTGTTGCCCATGTCGCCATCGGACGGCATGCCAACGGCGAGGCCATGCGCCTTCAGCGACGTGTATAGAGCATTGTCGCGGAGCCATTCGAGATTCGGTTTGGAGGCCGCCGCAACCATGTCGCCGGCGTCACCGTGGCCGATTCCAACTCCGTCCATGATGATCAGGACGACGGGCCCATCCGGTCCGCGAAAGATCTTGTTTTGCTGGAGTGGTTTCATGGGATTTTCCTGGCGTTCTTGAGAGCTAGAGCGTAGCAAAGTTGATGGCGGGCGGCGAGATACGGACGGCGAGATACGAGTGGCGAGTCTGCGTTCGCCTGGCGTTGTGCCCCGTTTCAGATTTGGGACAATACCGAGCCACACCCTTACCAGAGAACCGAACTGAAACAGAAACTGTTATGGCGAATCCGAAACTAATTTCCTTTGACCCTGCCGGTGCGTTTGTTGAACAACATGGCGTCACTCGCGATCAGTACGAGTCGCTGTTTCCGCAGATGCAGGCGATGCGAGACGAGGTCCTGAGAGCTGATCTTGAACAATACGCTTCGGGCGAGTTTCCGGACGAGAAAAAACCGCTTGATGCGGGGTTCATCGAAATGCCGGAGCGGATTCTTGACGCCTATCGGACTGATCGAGCGTCGAGCGAACTGGGGAGAATTCTCGAAACGGCGGCGCGACTTCGTGAACAATCGGACCGGGTCATTGTGCTCGGAATCGGCGGTTCATACATGGGCGCGCGGGCTCTGATGGAGTCCTGCTGTGCGCCGTATCACAACGAACTTTCCCGAGCCGAACGGGGTGGTCGACCGCGAATGTACTTCGAAGGAAATAATGTCGATAACGATTGGACTCAAGGTCTGCTGCATTTGCTTTCAACGGAATCGGATCAACCGTGGTCGATCGTGGTGATCAGCAAGAGCGGCGGCACGCTGGAAACGGCTGCTACGTTCAGGCATTTTCTTGGAGAGCTGAATAGCGTCGTCGGTGAGCAGAAGTTGGCCGATCTGGTCGTTCCAGTCACGGGGGAATCCGGAAAACTGGCGGAACTTGCCGATGCGATTGGCTGCAGGGACCGGTTCGTTGTACCCGACGGCGTGGGCGGGCGGTTTTCAATCTTCTCTCCGGTCGGTTTGCTGCCGGCTGCCATTCTGGGAATCGATGTGGTCAAGCTTCTCGAAAACGCTGCGGCGATGAACGATCACTTTCGAACTGCTGCTCCCGGCGAAAATGTAGTACTCGATTACGTGGCGATCAATCATCTGCTGGAAAGAAAGCAGGGGTGTAACACTCGGATACTGTCGGCGTGGAGCAAGTCGCTGGAATCGGCCGGATTGTGGTATGACCAGTTGTTGGCCGAATCCCTCGGAAAGAATGAACAAGGCGCGCTGCCTCTGACCGTGGTCAATACGCGAGACCTGCATTCGCGGGCTCAGCAACATCAGGAAGGACGACGCGACAAGTTGGTCAACAACTTGATCGTGGATAAGTGGCGCACGGATCCGATCGCAATTGGAACAAGTGAATGGAACCAGGATCAGTTGAACGAGATCAGCGACCGGACGCTTCCAGAAATCATGACGGCTGCCATCCAGGGAACCAACCAGGCGTATCAGGAGGACCATCGCCCGACGACGGATCTGCATCTGCCGGAGGTCGATGAAGCGTCGATCGGTCAGTTGTTGCAGATGTTCATGCTGGCAACGGTCGTCGAGGGACGGCTGATGGGCATCAATCCCTATGGACAGCCGGGCGTAGAAAAGTACAAGACGAATATGAACCGGTTGTTACGTGGACCGGCTTAGCGTCAGTTGTTATTATTGGAACTCGGCCCGCAGTCATAGCTGATCGGCTGATCGAATTAACTCGTTGTTCTTTCAACTATTAAACAACGCCGGCAAGATCATGAACGATGAAAAACGCCGTTCGTTCATCAGGTCTCGTATCATTCCGCTGGTCGCCTGTTTGATCCCGGTGGTTGCGTGCCTGGCCTATGGAAAGTTTCGTCAGGATTTGCCTGACTGGTGGCGGCTGGTTGGCGGAGGAATTCCCTACGTCTTGTTCTGGATCCTGCTCTGGTTTATTGCGTTTCCCTATCGTACCCGGATCATGAGAATTTGCGTTGGCGTGGTCGCGTTCACATGTTTGCTGGAGGTGCTTCAGCTTTGGAATCCCGAGCCGTTGGCTCAGTTCCGGCGCACGAAATTCGGAGCGGCATTGCTGGGCAATACGTTTCAATGGAGTGACTTTCCGGCGTATTTTGCCGGTGGCGCAATCGCGTTCGTGATCCTGCATTGTATTTCGTTTATAACAGGCAGACCAAAACGGATGGCCCGGAAAAGCAAAACCTGAAGGAGAAAACGAATGCCCAAAGGACCGACAATTGAAGTAACGTGGTACGGTCATGCGAGCTGGATGGTCACAACCGCACAGCACAAAATCCTGATCGATCCGTTTCTTGATGATTCGCCGACATCACCGGTCAAAGCCGCAGACGTTTCACCGGACTTCATTCTGGTGTCACACGGTCATTCCGATCATGTCGCGGATGTTGAGAAGATCGCCCGGGCGTCGGGTGCGATGGTGATTGCGATGTTTGAAATTGCCGAGTGGTACGGCCGGAAGGGCATCGAAAACAGACTGGGGATGAACGTCGGCGGGACGACGAACCAACCGTTTGGAACGTTGAAGATGACTCCGGCGCTGCACAGTTCATCGCTGCCCGACGGTACGTATGCGGGAAGTCCGGCGGGCCTGCTGCTGACGATTGACGAAAAGCGAATTTACTTTGCCTGTGATACCGGGCTGTTTACGGACATGACCCTGATCGGTTCGGGAGGGCTGGATCTGGCCGTACTTCCGATCGGCGATCTCTACACAATGGGTCCGGAGGATTCGATTGAGGCGATCAAATTGTTACACCCGAGAACGGTACTGCCGGCACACTACAACACCTGGCCACCGATCGAACAGGACGGCGACGCCTGGGCGAGTGAAGTCAAGGCAAAGACCGGTGCGACTCCGGTTGTTCTGAATCCGGGCGAAAGTCATCTGGTAGATTGAGCGAAGGATCCTTCCACTTGCAAGACTCGATCGTGACGGCGTTGATGCACGGCGTGAGCACCCGGGATGTAGAGAAGATCAAACCGAAGTCCCCCGCGTTGGCAGATCGAACGTCTCTCGACACTGGCAAAGCGTTGGGCACCAACGCGATTGAAAACTCATTTCGCAATACACGCAACAAGCTTGGCCGTGTGACACGCTTTCGGGCGAACTCCCGTATTCCGGTCCAATCGCAGAAATTTACGATGACATTCTGAATTCAAATCCGCCATCGGCACGGATCCGGAACTCAACGGTCCCGGTTGCCATCGATGCGATTCTGCTCAAGGCGATGCAGACTGTGCCGGCAGACCGCTACGCATCGATGATGGAACTCACAAGTGATCTCGTTGCGTTCAATGAAGGTCGCGCGGTAGGAGCATACCGGAGGCTCGAGTCGCGAGTTGTGAAAACGTTGGTTCGCCGCAAGTTCGTCTTCATCGCGCTGGCGGGTGTGACCACGGCGTGTGCAGCGATCGGTTTCCGCTCGTGGCAGTTGCATCAGGCCGCTAACCCGCTAACGGTTGTTCTGATCAACTCGAATCCACCGAACGCGAAACTCACCTGGACGATGTTTGACCCGGCAACAGGCCGGCTGCGGGATACGCCTGAGAAAACAAGCATTGCGGGCCAGAAAACCTACCTGCCCCCGGGCTATTATCGAGTTGCAGCTTCAACCGATACCGAATATTTCGAAGTGAATCGAACGGTTCCTGCAAAAACCGAAAAGGTGACGTTTGTTTCGGGTGTCAAACTCAAGCACCGATTCTGGGTCCACAACGGCTCAACTGCGTTGCTGGAAAAAATCAACATCACTCCTCTTCGCGATTTCGAACAAAACGTGAAATCTGTGTGTGTGCCGGGAGGCCGCTTAACAGTTAGCAATGACGACAGTGTCGGACCAGCTTTACGGGGACGGAGTGTTGACGTCGGACCAGTTCAGTTCGGCCTGGAAGAGATTACGCTTGATCATTTTGTTCGACAGTTTCCCGAATTCAAAGGTACAACGATCAGCGGCGAAATGGCGATCGCATTTGCCGAGAAGGTCGGTGGAAATCTGCCGACGATCTATGAGTATTTTTTCGTGGAACAAAGCTTTCCCGGAGAAACGGTGCCTGGCCTGGCCACAGGGCAGAAAGAATGGACCGACTCTCCGTTGGAATCACTCGAATTGACGCTGTCGGGGCGTGAGCCCGTGACAACGTCTGGCGACCTGAGCCAACGCGCGGTTTTGAATTCACTTGACTATCAATCCGCAGAGCAGCTAGAGGGTTTTACAACGATTCAAGAGCAATCGTTCAGCTCGTTCTCCACCGCCACTCAATTCCCGGCGAACGTCGGACTGCGGCTGATAAGGCGCTTGAATCCTAATCTGCAGTATGTGAAAACGCTTCTTCCCGATCCTGCCGACATTCCGATCGTATTTCTCTACGTTTCAAACGGAAGCTTCGTTTATTATTCATACTGCTGCAACGACTTGGACCCGCATGACGGGTTGTTCTACTCTCCAGTCAAACTGAAGAAATCAGAACTTGGCTGCGGCCATGGCCATGGCCGTGGCCGTGGCCGTGGCCGTGGCCCGAGAGTCGGGCGACATCTGGATTTCGAAATATCAGATGACAGCAGTCTTGCCGATCAGCCAGACGAAATCGCGAGTTCGGTCGATTTCGAAAGTTCTGCATCCTACCGCGCTGACGATCTGGAAGCGACGCTGGAGACACATTTTACCGGGGACGGGGAATACGATGAGGACAATTCGACGCTTTCAAACGTAGCCAGACAAACCGTTTTGAATCATGCGATAAAGTTCAAACATCCGGAGAGCGACTCTGATTTCAAAAGACGGTTTGACGATCGTGTTTACACTTTGCGAAAAGTGGAATCGGAATTTTCATTCGAACATCACGATATCGAAGAGGACGTGGAGTTGAACTTCTTTGCGGCGGATTCATGTCGGACTGCCAATGTCGGGGAAGATGTTGAAACCATCAACGTCATCGACTGGTCCGAATCCGAGGGCAACCTCCACTACGTCATTGTCGAAATTGACGGTAATTCCGGGACAGTCGCTGTGGCGACACCTGAGCTTACGGCCGGGAAATAATAAATCCCGTGCCTAATACCGGGCACCAATTCAAAAAACGCGTGATCGATTCGTTCAGCAATCGGTCACGCGTTATTTTTTACGCCAATCCCGGACATGGACTCAACCCAGTCCTGAGATCCCAGGTGGTAAAACCCGACGAACGGAATCAGTGGACGAAGCGTATAGCTAATCCGCCTCTGTTTTTGTCAGCTTTGTGTGAATCGAACCGGGACATTAGACTATCAATCGGGACATTGGACTATCAATCAATTCAAATAAGTCCTGTTTGCCCGCTCGATGAAATAATCGGACGTCTTGTCGGGAGGAATGAGCACCGGAATCAGGGGCTGCGATTTCGAGAAAAATACTATGAGCCATTCTGACCTGAACCCGGCTGGTATGAATCAACATGCAACGGGACCACGTGAGCTAAAGAGGATTGCACGGAAAAAACGTGCGATGCAAACAACTGTGATGCAGGGAATAGTGATAAGGAAAATTGGATCGAAATCCGGGTTTTTCGTTCGCGGGCTTTGGCCGGTCATCGTGCTGCTTGCCCTGGTGCTGGCCAGTCTGGAATCACCCGCAATCGCGCAGGAAAACGATGCGCTGCGCTGGAAATTTGCGGCGGGAGACCGTTTTGATGTCACCTTGAAACAGGATTCCGAAGTCAGAAGTTTTCTGACGCTGAATTCGATCGAAGACCGGAACAAAACCGGCCGGACGGCAACCAGCAGCCTGACGCTGAAAATGGACTGGAATGTCGATTCGCTGAATGACGATGGAGACGCAGTTGTTCAACAAATGATCGCACAGATCCAGTTGACTGCGGACACCGGGGCACGAACCGGTCAGACACTCATCGAAATCGATACGGCAGTTGAGGAAAAACGAAATGGGATCGAAGCGAGCTTGCAAAAACAAATGCTCGCTCTGGTCGGACTGAGCTTTGAGGTCACCATGTCACCACGAGGTGAAGTGATCGATGTCGTGATTCCTGAAGAGACCCTTGAGGCGCTCAGGCAGATTCCCGGTTCGATGCAGGTTCGCAACCTGATGAGCGCTGAAGGTCTGAAGGATCTGTATGGCCAGGCCGGCGTCGTGCTGCCCGAGGGTGAACTGGCCGAAGGCGAGTCGTGGTCAGTTGAATCTCCGTTGCAAACGACGATGGGCGATTTCACGCGATCCAATCAGTACACGCTTGAATCGACCAGTTCGGACGACGGCCGCGCAATCGCGAGATTCGCTGTTGAGACGACTGTCGCTTCCGGGGACGGTACGCCGGACAGCGGTTCGGACGAAAAAATTCCCGACGCAGAATCGGCCGGCGAAGGGGCGGAACGACCAACGCGGCTTGTCGAGTTTTCGGGAACCGGCACAATGGTGATGAACATCGATGACGGCTATTTTGTTTCCAGCCAGACCAGCAATCAACTGAAATCGGAAAAGGACTATTTCGATCAAACGATCGTGACCAGTGTGAATTCGCGAATCGAAATGCAGATCGAGAAAGTTGCCAGATAAACCTATGACCGACGACGTGGAACCGCAGCCCGGAAATTCAGGTCGGGATGATGAACTGTTCGACCAGAGGTCCGATAGCAAAGAGTCCGATAGCAAAGAGCCCGATAGCAAAGAGCCCGAAGGCAACGAACTGGACAACAAAGTGTGCGTGGACTTTGTGACGGTCGGGCACATCGACGATGTTCCTGACGGCGAGGGGAGGGCGTTTGAAGTTGGCGAATCGGTCATCGCTATTTTCAACAACGGCGGCCAGCTGCAGGCAATTGACGACATGTGTCCCCACATGGGCGCTTCTTTGGCGACCGGTTTCTATGATGGGAAAACGGTAACCTGCCCCTGGCACGCCTGGCGTTTTGACACCGGCAGCGGAGCGTGGTGCGACAATCGTCGATTGAAAATTCCGGTATACGATGTCCAGCTTTCCGATGACGGTGAGATTCAGGTTTCCGAAACTCCACGCACCATCGCCAACGATATCGAAAAACGCGCCGGGCAGAACGACCCTGTGGTGCAATCAGAAGATCTCTCCGCACAACCGGATCCCGACCCGGATGATCAGCCTTCCAGTCCGGAGGTCGACGAATGACAGCCAACGAAAACACCCCGGCAAATTCCGGCGATTCGAACTCAACTGGATCCAGCCCCGTATCGATAAGTGCATTTCAATCGTTGATTCGCGACATGTATTTTGAAAAGGACGTTGCCCGTGGAATCCCTGCGACGTTCATGTGGTTGATGGAAGAAGTCGGTGAACTGGCGACCGCCTTAAGGGATTTTGAGGACCAGCCAACGCCGGCCAATAAATCGGAATTGGCCGCCGAGTTTGCTGATGTGCTCGCCTGGCTGACGACAATCGCAAACGTTGCCGGAGTCGATTTGACGGGCGCTGTCAGCGAAAAATACGGAGCAGGATGCCCGGGATGCAGCGAATTTGTCTGCACCTGTCCGGACGAAGAAAAGCCGTAGTCGTAAACTGTGCGTCGAACCGCACCGCAACGTGGACCTCGCTCAATGTGAGCCTCGCTCAATTGTTCGGCTCGCCTGGTAATGGTTCAGCGATGCGTCTTGGATTATGCTTTCTTTTCCCGACGCTTCGTTTTTTCTTTCCAAACTCTTCGTTTTTGTCGCTCGCCGGTATTCCTCGTCACAAACTCTATCTAATTCACAAGGTCTCATGCCCTGTTCGCGATCGAATTTTCAATTGGACGACGATGGAGGCGCGATCTTCGGAAACTGCCGCTGGATTGGGCTGGTGCTATCGGCGTTGTTGGCTGCATTCGTTGTTCCAGCGAACGTTCACGCGTTGCAGACGGGTTCCGCAACAGTTGATTCCGGCTCCCGTCTGGAGTTTGTTCCGGACGAAACTTCAAAGCGGGAGTCGGGAGTTGAGTTGGTTCGCGTCGGTTTTGATGGCCGATTAAAACTCGGCCATTTCAGTCCTGTTACGATCTATCTTGGACAAGAGCTTGAAGCGACGCCTCCTGATTCGTTCGAACTGATCTGCCGCGATGGCGACGACATCCGGGTTGCCTACAGCGGCAATCTCAAACTCGCGGTTCTACCGGACGGTGGGAAATCAAACGCAGTACAGGGCTGGATTCGACCCGGACGAAACGGTGGTCCGATCGGTGTTCGTTTGTTGCGTGGTGGCGAGGTTGTATCCGAATTTGAGGTGCCGGTTGAGTCCGGAACAGTCAAAAACATTCCCGCAACACAGCCGTTAGTTGTGGTGATCCACGAAAACGGAAAACTCGCAGAGCTGATTCGGGATTCGGCGAGTGCCAGCGATGCGCCTGAAGTCGTCAATGTTGCAGATTCGGCAGAGCTTCCTTTGACGTCGTTCGGATACGACGGCGTCAACACAGTCGTTCTTCCGTCATCGACGGAATTACCTCCGGCTCAATTCGCAGCATTAAGCGCATGGGTGAGAGACGGCGGAGATCTGGTTCTGGTTGCACAGAACGGTTTCGATTTTTCAAACGGGATCAACGAACTGCTGCCGGGAACGATGAACGGAACGGTGGATATCGGTTCGTCGGGGCTGGAACGCCTGGCGAAAACGGATCAACAGATGGTGAAAGGTGAAACCGACCGGCTGCAAATCGCACGGCTGGAACCGATGACCGGCATCGCGGTTTTAGAAGAAGAACAATCGCCGCTGATCATCCGCCAGGCATCCGGCCTGGGGCAGGTTTCGCTGGTCACGATTGATTTGATGGACGATCAAGTGTCTGGCTGGATCGGAACTGGAGCATTGATCCGAATGGTGATGAATCACGGCGGCGAACGCACTTTGTCCAGTCGCGTTTCCAACCGTGTTGAGTCGAGTAGCCTGTTGCACTCCGGGTACAAGGATCTGTCCGGCCAGCTCCGCGCACCGCTCGATCAGTTTCGGGATGTGAAATTCGTTTCGTTTACTGTGGTTGCCCTGTTGATCGGGCTGTTCATCTTGTGTGCAGGGCCGGGTGATTTTTTTCTACTGAAGAAGATTGGACGGATGGAGTTTACCTGGATCACACTCGGACTGATGACCGCGGCATTTTGTGCTTTGGCCTGGTTCACTCAACGATCCATGAAGCCGGATAAGATTCGTATCAATCAGGTCGAGATCATCGACATCGACGTCCAGTCACATCGCGCTCGAGGGACGGTCTGGGCCAACTTGTACTGCCCTGAAACCGGCGCTGTGGATATCAGATTCACCGGCAAATCGTCCATCGGAATCGCAATCGATTCCGATCTGATGACCTGGCACGGACTGCCGGGCGATGGGCTCGGCGGAATGCAGACGAAGTCCACAGCGTCTCTGATCGGACAGCAATATACAAATCGAATCTCCGATAACATTGCGGATTTGTCCGGAGAATCAAACTCGTTGTTGGAGTCCATTCCGTTGCAAGTTGCGTCGTCCCGATCGATTTACGGACGCTGGTCGGGAACGAGTGTCTATGATTTCAAGAGTCAGCTGACGTTTGACCTGGAAAAATCGCGAACAGCTCAGCTCAAAGGAACGCTCAAAAATTCGTTGGACGTACCTCTGGTCAACTGTCGGATTATGTTTCGCGAATGGGTCTACGTAATCGATGGTCCGCTGGTGCCCGGCGAACCCATTGCGATTGGATTGGGCGATACGCAGGAGAAGAGCCTGGACAACTACTTTACCCGGCGGGTCCAACAGGATGACAAGGGTGTCGTCACTGCCTGGGACCCGAACGATACCGACCTCAGCCGTGTGACCGATGTGATGATGTTTTACGATTTAGCCGGAGGCTACGGGTTTACCGGTTTGACAAGCGGATACCAGACCCACGTCGATCTAAGCCACTTGCCGATCCTGAACCGGGCGGTGTTGGTCGGAGAGATCGCGGTTCCGGCAACACCGCTGGAAATCGGAGGGCAGTCCTCTGCCGATTCCTATGACAAACAGCTAACGATCGTCCGAATCGTGCTGCCAGTCGATACGTCGAAAAACTAATTGAATTAATGAAGGCGAAGTCGTGATCAAGACGGAAAACCTGACGAAGAAGTACGGCGGGATGTTTGCCATCAAGTCGATCAATCTTGAACTCGACACCGGCGATCTGTTCGGATTTATCGGACCTAACGGTGCGGGCAAGACGACAACGATGCGGATCATCGCGACGCTGCTGGAGCCGAGCTGGGGGGAAGCGTACGTTTGCGGTCACTCGATCTACAACGAGCCGAAAGAGATCCGGCGACTGGTTGGCTACATGCCCGATTTCTTCGGCGTGTACGACGACATGAAAGTGATCGAGTACCTTGAATTTTTTGCGGCAGCGTATCGAATCAACGGTCCGGCTCGACGAACAAAATGTGACGAGATGCTTCAGATCGTCGACCTGGATTTCAAACGTGATGCGTTTGCGAACACGCTTTCGCGCGGACAAACTCAGCGGCTGGGGCTGGCGCGAGTGCTGCTCCATGATCCGCAGGTACTACTGCTGGACGAACCGCTCAGCGGACTTGATCCCCGCGCGCGGATCGAAATGCGAAATCTGCTCAGGCGGCTGGGACAAACCGGGAAGACAATTATTGTGTCGAGCCACATTCTTCCCGAACTGGCAGACGTTTGTAACAAGATCGGGATTATCGATCGGGGCGTGATGAGTCATGCAGCAGAAGTAACGGAGGTAATGAAGCTGGTTCGACAGCAGACGATTCTGAACATCGCCGTCATCGAGGATGGCGCAAAGGCGAAAGAACTGCTGGAATCTGACGAAATGGTTGAATCAGTCCGCGACGGAGACGGCTGCCTGGTCGTCACGTTGAACAAACTGGAAACCGATTACTCGAACCTTGCAACACTTCTGGTCAGCAACGGCTTGCGGTTGAATCAGTTCAGCGAAGAGCAGATCGACCTTGAATCCGCGTTCATGGCGCTGACCAAAGGAACCGGTGCGAATTTCTAAAGATATTAGCCGAATGGGAATAGCCACGGTTTTTCCGCAGAAAGAAACCCCGCAGCGTTAGCAAGGGCCTGGTCGAAAACCACGAATCCCTTTCTTGCGCCACGGGGTTTGATGAACGGTTCATTTGGCCATGCCCATTACTGCGGTAATGAAAGCGCAGTGCGCACCAAGCTAGAATAACAAGATCGCATCAAAGCCAACGATCGGCTCACCCGGCGTGACGGCTGCTGCACCCCAGTCGAATCTGACTTCCGGACGAAAGATGACGTTTGCGTGCGGACGATAGTTTGCGCCCATTGTGAACTCATACGTTGATTTCGTATCAGCAAACAACAAATCCGACTTCCACCATTCCAGACGGGCTCCGAGTCCGAGACAGGGGTTGATCTCGCGGAACAGGTACTGAACCACCGCGTAAGAATGGCTGCTGTTCAGATTGTAATTGTTGAACTGGAATACATACTGAAGATCCTGAGTCAGCTGCATTTCTGCAACGGCACTTGAAAAAATGCCCGATCCGAGACTGCCCGTATCGCCCAGAGATGTTGTCATCGAGAGATTCACATTCGGGCTCAAAGACATCCGTGTTCCAGTGATCAGGTTGAATCCGCTTTCGTTGCTTTCGAAAGCCGAGTCCCAGCCTGCCGTTACACCGAACAAATAGCTCTTGCTTTCGCTGACACGCCGTTCGCCCAGAATTCCGGACATGGTGCGCGGTTCGTTGTAATAGTTGGTATACGAGTGGCTGTAGAAAAAGTTGCCCGGAGCGGCAGGAGTCTCGTAGCCGAACGGTCCGAAGAACTTTCCGAGTTTTACATCCCAGTCGGCGTTCGCAAGTTGCACATAGGCCTGCGGCAGTGCGCTTCCGAATGAGCCGTGGTCCCAGCCGTTGTCCCAGCCGTCAGGTGCTCCGGTCGGGCTGTTGCCGAACGCCTGCAGGTCCTGAGCGTCGAGCCCGTACAGCCCGTCCAGCCGGTAACCGATGTCCCAGTCGCAGCTGTTCCGGCAGGCTGCCTTTTCGGCATAAAGCCAGATTTGATGCGGACTGAATTCTGTACGCCGGTTGTTGTAAAGAATGGTGTCGCGATTGTGGTAGCCAAATTGTGCCCAGCCACCGACCTCAACGCCTCGCGGCGTTGTTCCGAAAAGTCGTTTGACACAACCCAGCTGGCACGGCTTTCGACAATCGCGATAGCAATAATTCGGTCCGCCATCATCTTCACTTGCACGGTCATAGACGCTCAACTGCGGTGCCGGCGACTGGATGTTGGCCGGTTGGTAACCTTCGGGCGGTGAGGGCACGTTATCGAATTCGTATTCAGCCGGGTCGGAAAGTGACGGCTGAGTTTGCTGAACATAGTCGCCCTGAACCCGACCTTCTACTGTGCCTTGAACCGGCGCATCTTGAAACTGAGCGCCTTGATCCAGGCCGGAAATGTCGCGTTGGATAACGCTTTGAGTTGTGGCTTGCGGCGCGGCAGTCTGTGGTGCTGAAGTTTGCGGCGCTGTAACTTGCGGTGCGGTAACTTGCGGCGATGAGGTATCGGCGGCCTGTCGCGCGGACGCGAATAATGTCCTTCGCTGTAGTGATGGTGGTGCGGGTGCAGGACGGTTGTTGGCAGCAGTCCGGTTTCCGGAAGCGAGGCTGGTTGTTCGCCCGTTCAATGATGCGCGGTTAATTGACGCGCGGTTCTGAGCATCACGAGCCTGTTCGGCCCGATATTCTTCGATCGTCTGTCGCCGAACTCCGAAATCTGACGTGCCGGAAGAGCTGAGTTCCTGTACCCGTTGCGGCGCGTTGTTTTGAACCGGCGCGGTTGAACTTTCCCATGGAAATGCGTTTTGTGCGTCTGCGCTTTTGAAGCAAACGCAGGAAGACAGTACAAAAAACGTCGTAAACATTGCTCGGCGCATTTTCCCACTCCATCGGGAGACATGTGAACGGTCGATCGGGTCGGCAGGGCGACAACGATAATTCGCGCAGGTCCAGCAGCGCGGATCGTAAGACCTGTTAGGCAAGTATCGGTAGCACGGGAATCAACGATCAAACCAGCGAAATGAATGCAGGTCGATTTGCATGCGGAGAATTTTCCGGACAATCGCGTTAGTTGGCTCAGGCAAGATGTAACGCGCAGGCAATGTTGCAAGCGGTTGTGTCGAAGGCATGTCCAGCTAACATGGCAGGACCTCAAAACAGCCGTGGCGGTGATCTTGCGTTCTCCGTTTGGCGTCATCTAATTCAAGCCTGAGAACCGTGCCTAAATCCAAGCTGTTTCCGCTGCGTCTCGCTCCGTTTGAAGAGTTCTTCTTCTATGACGACCGGCCCGGTTACCCTGCCACGTTCTTGTGCAAAGTTACATTAAAGGGCAGCCTGAATCTAGAAGCAGCGCAATTGGCGGCAAATCAGGCAGCGCGCAGGCATCCGTTGGCTACCACCCGAATCAAGCTGGATTCGGAAGGCAGGCCATGGTTTCATCAAGACGATACTGAACCGGCGATTCGGGTCATAGGTAAACCCTGGGAAACGGAACGGTTCCAGTCGCTGTTTCTCGACCCGACACGTGAAGGCCCAATTCGGTTGTGGCTTTTCACGACAGATGAACAGTCGGAATTGGTATTCCAGTTTCATCATGCTGTCTTTGACGGCATGGGTGGAACGCAGTTTTTTAACGACTGGCTAGCCTTCTATCGTTCAGAGATATCTCGTGGAACTCATCAAGTCAAACTGCCCCGTCTCGATCCGCAAAAGCTGATCGAGAGATGCAGGCCGGATGTCTCTCTAGGACAATTCTTGAGGCGATTACCCGGACAATGGCTTAGCTTCCGGGGCGTATTTCGATTTCAATCGCGGAAGCCCATCCCGCTTGTTGAGCAGAATGCGGTCGTTGAACCGGCGTCAGAAGTTGAAAGACCGAGCCTGGGCGGATGTTCCCGAAACTTGAGCAGCAAAGCAACCGACCGGATTCGCGAGCATGCCGTGCGAAACAAAGCCACTGTCAACTCGTTGCTTGCATGCGATTTATTCCTGGCGATCAGTCAGTGGCAACGGATGCACGGCGAGAATCCAGCGGGAACTCATTTACGGCTGACGATACCGATCAACGAGCGCACGATCCGGCACCGGCGCCTCCCGGGATGCAATCATTGTACGATGATCAACATCGATCGTACTCGTGAAGAACTGACAGACCAATCAGCTCTGTTGAATGGAATTCAAGATCAGATGGACTGTATTTTGAAATGGAATCTTAGTCTGAATATGTGGCGATTCTTGAGATTGTTGCGAGCATTGCCCGGCGGCATCGAAAGTCGATTGACGAAAGGAGAGTGCCGTTCGACATGTGTGTTGACAAACCTGGGCAATCATTCTCAAAGAACTCGCGGAGCAAAGAAGGCTGGCGTAAGCGGGAACCCCGGTGTGTCAGTTTGCGGATTTATGCCAATGGTGCCCATTCGGCCGGGAACTGCTTGTGCGTTCGCCGTATTCTATCTTGAAGGATCGCTCAATATTTCAGTGCGCTACGATCCGAAGTTCATGACAAATCAATCGGCTTGCCATTTATTGGAGTTACTAATTGGCAACCTGACGAGCAGGGAATAGCAAAAGGAACCTGCCTTCGTGCCCCATTCTGTCGGTGGATTGCGCCATCCGAGGCAGGAAAAGGCTAAAGGTTGAATGTCGTTTGGGCCGAATTATAATAGCTCCGGACTGTGTTGGACGATTCAAGTTTCCGGGGCACTTAGCATGAAATTTATTCAACATCCGACTTTGAGCGATTCACGTCGAAGAGAATTCGCCACCTTGGTTGCAGATCGATACCAAATAGAATTTGGTGACCGGTTGTCGTATGAGCAAATTCTTGAACCGGCGCGGCCCTCTCAGATTTTTGCAGAATACAATTCCAACGGTGAAATGATCGCAGGTGTCAAGCTTGCGCCTCTGGCCGATTCGTTTTCCGCTCGTTGCGTCGGAGATCGGAAACTTAAAGACATTCTGGGTGATGTTTCACCGGCAGACGTTGTTGAGGTTTCTAAAGCAGTGAATCTCGGCGGGTTAATTGTGAGTTCCCGCTTGATAGCAAAAAGTTATCGCTGGCTTGATGAGCATGCTGACAACGGATTCGTTTCTGTTGGTCAAAGAAAAAAAGCGGAATTGTACCGATGGCTGCTGGCCGGTTCCTGGCACAAGCCGTGGGATGTCGAAATTCATTCCGTTCCACACCCGGAAGTTGAGGTGCCGGATGACATCGACCTCGCCGTGCTTTGGGCAAAACCGAACTTCAGGTGGGAAAAGAGCCGGGTGATGTCGGAGGCCGATGGAAGTAAAAACTCTTGACAACCGGCGTTCTTGAATTGCGATTTGGCAGAGCCGGACTGTCCTGTAGTACTTCATGACAAGGCCGGTTAACGGTGTCGCTAGTTGCAGTATTCGTTCCAACCCGGTGGGAGGCGAAATCCCTGGTTGGCGCGCTGGATAAGCCCGTGCCGCAGTTGGGATACCGGGTGCCGACCTGGCGAACCGGAAATACACTGATTTTTCAAACCGGGATGGGTCGCGATTCGATCAGGAAAATTCTACCGGAAATTTCATCAGATTTTTCTCAGATCTGGTTGATCGGTTGTTGTGGCGGCGTGGATTCCGAGTTGCAAACGGGGGACATCGTTGTTGGGTCCAGCACATGGACTAGTGATGGCAGGCGCGTCGATCATGTGCCGCCGAATCGGCTGGAAAACGATTTGAAAATCGTTGCTTCCGACCAGTCCGGGATCTGTCGTACCGGTGCAATTCGGTTCGTCGATCGAGTTCTGGACGGTCCGGATGAAAAAAAACGACTGATTCCGGCTCTGTGTGTGGAAATGGAGGCTGGGGAGATCGCCGGTTGGGCGAAGGAAAGTGGGATAGAATTTATTCATATTCGAATCGTTCTTGATCCAGTCGATTCGCACTTGCCGCAGTGGTCATGGAAGAAAATGATCCGTTTGCATCGCCAAGCCAAAGCCTACGTCAGCTTCCGCCGCCAGTTGAAGACCTTTGACCGAGTGAACCGGAGTGTTTGCCGTATGCTGCAGGAACAAAGCCATTTGTTTCAATAGAAAGATGACGCGATGAGCAAAACCGGGGCTGTGGCATTGATAGTTGGCGCAGCGAGTGGCCTTGCGCGTCGCTCTGCAATTCGTTGGGCCGAGCAAGGAGGAGTCGTCATGGCTGCTGATCGTGATGAGGTTGGTCTGGAGAGCCTTGCCCGGTCCTGTCCAAACATCGAGACGTCGATCGTCGATGTTGTCGATCAAGAGCAAGTTGCCCGTTTGGTTGAATCTACTGAACAGAAGCTGGGACCGATCGTGAGAGTAGATAATGCGGCCGCCATTTTTCCGACATCACTTGCTCTCGACATGCCAATCGAAACCTTTCACCGGGTTTCCAGGATCAACTACGGTGGACTAGTCAATGTAAGCCTGACGGCCTTGCCCTACCTGCTGCGACGAAAAAACGGAATTCTGGTCAATTACTGCTCGATCGCAGGATTGATTCCTTATATGCACCTGGCCGCCTATAGCGCCGCCAAACACGCAGCAGTTGCATTTACCGAGATTCTATATCACGAGAATCGCCATCAGGGAGTTTCGATTATTTGCCTTTGTCCACCCTCGGTTGAAACGCCGTTACTGGACCAGGCGGAGTCGCGTCCGAATATCGTTGTCAAGTCAAAACCGATGAAGCCGGATCAGGTTCTGGATCGGCTTGATCAGACCATTTCTGCCAACCGGTTCTGGTGTCTGCCTTCGACAAAAACGAAGTTGCTCTATCGGCTTAGAAGGATGTTGCCGTCGGTTTGCTGGGCGGTCAATCACCGGATAGAGAAACAGTAAATGCCGGGGCTCCTTGACTTAGTCGCTCAGCGAGGGACGTGGTCGAGGACCGCGCCGTCCTTGCTCACGCGGCGAGGCTGTGACTTTTTCCAAACTTAAACCTAAACTTGAACTTAAACTACCGCCCTGTAATACGGAGTTTAAGTTCGAGTTTAAGTGCAAGTTTAAGGAGTTGCTCAAAAAGTCACAGCCTCGGCGGGTTTCCCAATAGTACGAATACTTCGCGCCAAAGGCGCTTACTTCATCTCTTCATCTATCTCCATGTCAAAAAGAGCATCGACATAGGCGTTGACATCGAACTTTGCCATCGCGTCAGGCGTTTCGCCCAGCCCGATAAACTTGACCGGCAGCCCGAACTCCTCGCGGATCGGAATTGCGACGCCACCCTTGGCGGTTCCGTCAAGTTTTGCCAGCACGATTCCGGTACAGCCGGCTGCATCTGAGAATCCTCTCGCCTGGGAAATCGCGTTCTGCCCCGCAGTTGCGTCGAGGACCAGTAGAACTTCGTGCGGTGCGTCAGGCAGGACTTTGCCGATCACGCGTCGGATCCGCCCAAGTTCCTCCATCAGATTGCTCTGAGTTTGAAGACGCCCGGCGGTATCGATAATACAAACATCGGCGCCTGAATTGACGGCAGCCTCGGTTGCTTTGTAGGCGATGCTTGCCGGGTCACTCTTGTCACGGCCTTTAACGATTTCTGCGCCGAGTCGTTCTGCCCAGATCGAAAGCTGCTCAACCGCAGCAGCACGGAATGTGTCGCCGGCGCCGAGCACCACTTTCCTGCCCTCCTGAGTGAATCGCCAGGCCAGTTTGGCGATCGACGTAGTCTTGCCCGAGCCGTTGACTCCTACAACCATAATCACTGTCGGCGCTGAAGGAGCGAATTGAATGTCAGCTCCGTCCTGCTGCATGATTTCAGTGATCGTTCCCCGCGCGGATTCGATCAGGTCACCCATGAACACTTTGCGCCCGCGAAACGACGTCTTGATGCCGTCGCGAATTTTGGCAGCCGGTCCGTTGCCCATATCCGTCTTGATCAGGCGGCCGTAGAGTTCGTCAAGAAATTCGTCATCAACCAGCCGCCCCTCTGTGCCAACCAGATCGCGGATGTCGGTGTTGAGAACGGCGACCGTCTTCTTCAGAGCTTTTTTGAAACGTCCGAAAAACCCTTTTTTCGTTTCGGGTGTCTCATCAGGATCGGGCGCAGGCTGCGATTTCGCCGCCGGTGATTCAGGCGGCGGCGGTTCGTGAGTGTCCCCGGCTACGCCTGGCAAACTTGTACTTTTCGAAGCTGTGTCGCTGGAGGAGTTGGTATCGGCCGGAGTCACGGTTTCCGATTCCTGTTTTTTTTTCTTGCCGAACGGATTCCAGATCGCCATCAAATATTCTCTTTCAAATTCCGCGGTTGCGGTCACTTTGCCTGGGTCGAAATAATTGTTTACTGCGTCGAAATAACTGTTTTGACGGGTCCAAATAACTGATTTGGAGAAAGAGACGCATTCTACGCTCGACCGTTGAAAGCGGAAAGGCAACCCCGGAATCCGCATGCAAACAGTCACCCCAACATGCCAGACTGAAAGCACGATTTCACGCGGATGTAAGCACTATTCTGTGTCGTCCTCTGCCGGTGCCTTCCGTTTCATCAGCCGGTCGAGGACGCCGTTGACGAACTGGAACGAGTTGTTGGATCCGTATCGTTTGGCGAGATTGATCGCTTCGTTAATCGCGACACGGTCGGGCGTGTCAGTAAATAGAATTTCGTACGCACCCAATCGCATGACATTCCGGTCGGTGACGGCCATTCGCGAGAGCCGCCAGTTTTCGGCGGTCGCCTTAAGGCGTTCGTCTATTTCTTCACGACGGTTCGAGACACCGGTGAGTAGGTCGTTCGCAAGATCGATCAGCACGCGGTCGCCGTTGAGCCGGCTGGTGATAAACAGCTGGATGGTTGCCTCGGACACGCCCGGATTCAGATCGTGCTGAAACAGAACTTGCAGGACTATTTCCCGCGCGCGACTACGACGTGACATATCAGCCTGAATGAAAAAGAGCAAGAAAGCGATGATCGGATGATATCAGGAAATTGAGATTGGAACAGTCGCGGAACTGAGAGCGGGTAAGTCGGAGGCCAGATCGCGGAAATAATTGAATTGCGTATGATGATGATCGAACACGGAGAACCAATAACTGAGAACCAGCAACTATTCATGATTCACGAAACGAACTTCAGAATCCGCACGTTTCATACCGACGCGTTCCGGCATGTCAACAACAGCCGGTATCTGGAACTGCTCGAAGAAGCGCGCTGGCAGTTTGCCGAGTCGATCGGGCTGGTCGAAATGCTGACCCGCGAGCAGCTTGGGTTCATCATCGTCGATATGAGCGTAAGGTTTCGAGTTCCGGTTTTCGAGGGTGAAACAATCCGCGTTTTCACCAGCCTGATCACGCTCGGTACGGCCAGCGGGGAAGTCAGGCAGATTGTTCGCAAAAACGGCGGCAACCAGGTAGCACTGAAGTCCCTGTTTCACTTCATTCTGATTGATCGTGAGACAGGCCGATCGGTTCCAATTGATTCAGCGATTCGGGAACAGTTGCTCGAAATTATCGAACCGGAGCTGAATTGAATGTCGGAAAACAGCGGCGATCTACTCGTCGAACTGCTATCCGTCGAGCTGCTGAAACAGGCGGACCATGTGAATCGCCGCGCTGGCGGCTTCAATACCTTTGTTGCCGATGGCTCCGCCCGCCCGATCAAGCGCCTGTTGTTTGGAATTACAGGTTAGCAGTCCGAAGGCGATCGGGATGCCAGAGTCAACAGCCAGCTGGCCGAGCGAAGCACTGACGCTGAAGTTGATGTGCTGGTCGTGGCTGGTTTCGCCTTTGATTACACAGCCCAGGCAGATTACGGCGTCCACATCGGTGCCTACGATCCGGGCAGCAGCCAGCGACAGCTCCCATGCGCCCGGGACATGGACCACATCGATACCCGAATCGGGAACATCATTTTCCCGCAGCTCGCTGATCGCACCCGACAGGAGCGCGCCTGTGATATTCGGATGGTAGGTTGATACGATCACGGCGAACCGGCAGTTCGCCAATGCGCCGGTGTCTCCGGACAGTACACTCCCGGAAAATTCCAGTTCCGGAATTTCGTCTCCGCCGTCCTTGTTGGTTACCACAGTCCCGCTACCTTTTTTCCGTCCAGTTACTGTAATTGAGTCGCTAAATCGTACTGTCTTTGACGCCCATCAGAAACTCGGCATTCGTCTTGGTCTTCTTCAAACGGGTGGTAAGTTTGTCCATTGCGTCGGGCGGGTTCATCTCGCAGAGCACGCGACGCATCATGCAGATCCGGTCGAACTCTTCCGGATCAAAGAGTTTTTCCTCGCGCCGCGTTCCGCTCCGGTTGATATCGATCGCAGGCCAGACACGACGATCGACCAGTGAGCGGTCGAGCACGATTTCAAGATTTCCGGTCCCTTTGAATTCCTCGAAAATCACATCGTCCATCTTGCTGCCGGTATCGACCAGGGCCGTTGCCAGAATGGTCAACGAGCCGCCTTCTTCAATCTTCCGTGCCGATCCGAAAAATGCTTTCGGCTTCTGCAGTGCGTTGGCATCCAGGCCGCCCGACAAGGTCTTGCCCGATTGCGGGCATTCGGAGTTCCACGCGCGGCCGAGCCGTGTGATGGAGTCGAGGAAAATGATCACGTCCACGCCGCTTTCGACCAGACGTTTGGCTTTTTCCAATACCATGTCCGCCACCTGAATATGGCGCGACGCCGGTTCGTCAAACGTCGAGCTGATGACTTCACAACGCAGGCCTTTGACTTCGCGCTCCATGTCAGTGACTTCTTCAGGCCGCTCGTCGATCAGCAGCATGATCACGTAGGCTTCGGGATAATTCTTCAGCGTAGAACGGGCCATTCGCTGCATCAGAATCGTCTTGCCGGCACGCGGCGGGCTTACGATCAGACCCCGTTGACCGAATCCGATCGCCGCGACCATGTCAACAACGCGAGTTGACATGTCGGCAGGGTCGGATTCCATAACAATTCGCGTGTCCGGATGAAGAGGAGTAAGATCGTCAAAGTGAACGCGACGGGCATTTTCCGTCGGGTCGCGTCCATTCACCGTTTCGACCCGCAACAGCGCAAAGTAACGCTCGTTTTCCTTGGGCGGGCGAACCTGACCAGACACCAGCGATCCGTTGCTTAAATTGAATTTGCGGATCTGGCTGGGCGAAGCGTAGATGTCATCGGGACAGTTCAGGTAGTGGTATTCGCTGCTGCGCAAAAACCCGAAGCCGTCAGGGAGAATTTGCAACGTGCCTTCGCCGAACATGATGCTGCGGGATTTCACTCGCTGTTTGAGTATGTTGAAGATCAGATCCTTACGGTTCATGCCCGCAACATCTTCGACTCCTTCCTGTTCAGCGACTCCGGCCAGTTCTTCGGCGGACATCCGCTGCAGTTCGGTGACGTTGATGATGTCCTTTTCATCCATCTCTTTGCGTTCGGCATCAGAGACAGGTCGGATTTCATCCGTGCCGATACTTTCTGCGATCGACATTGGTTCGCCGTCGGATTCGATTTCACGGATGCGCTCTTTGATTTCCGGATCAAGCTCGAAATGCGGGCGTCGTCCCCGCGCGTTGTTCCGGTTCGAGTCGCTGGACGAGGTTCGTCCGTGACCGGAATTCCTGTTCCTCGACTGTCCTGGTTCAGCCATCTGATTCTCCCGTTTGGAACCGTGCGGTTTGATAAGCCCCTGCGCGGTTCCGTTGAATGAGTTCGTGCAGCCGATTGCCTAACTGCCCGATGTAGATTTTTTCTCCCGCTGCAGAACGACTGGAAACGTCAGGCAGCAGAATGTTGAGGTTGTGTGTTCAAAGGTATGGAGTTTGGGATAGTAGTAGTAGTGTTTTGAGTTGAGGCGTTTGAGCAGTTTCACGGGCGTCGCACGTGATTCGTATGTCAGCAATTCACGGACGGATCGTGTTTGATGGCCGGGAGCTTCCATTTGTTCCAAAGGGCCGCGACTTGTTCGAAAGTCGCTTCCATGGATAACGAGTTATCGAGCGCTTCGTCCGATCGTTGTTTTTTCTCTTCTATGTTTGTCTGCTTCTGCTCCCTGCGACTGAGTTCCCCTGGATCCCAGTTTCGAATTTCGGTTGCTCGCTTCAGCCGGATCAGATCCGGAACATCAACGTAAACAATTTGATCGCACAGTTCGTGCCAGCCCGATTTGAAGAGCAGGGGAACATCCAGGACCGCTGCAACCGTTTTGCCATCTTTTTTCAGTTCATTAAGTTGTTGTTCGAGACGTTTTCGAATTCGCGGGTGAGTGATTTTTTCAAGAGTTTCCAGTCGCCCGGGGTTGTCCAAGTTGAATACGATGTCAGCCAGTCGTTTGCGCGACACGCCACCTTGATCCAAAAAAACGGAATCACCAAACGCGGAGCGAATCTCAACCATGACGGGATCCAGTTCCAAAACCTCGTGCCCCAGTTTGTCGGCATCCAGTACGACGGCACCTAACTGTCGAAAGTAACCGGCAACCAGGCTTTTTCCGCTGGCGATGCCACCCGTTATCCCGATGACAAGCATGATTTCATTTTGCATTACGTTGAGGGCAGGAGTTCAGGAAAGTGTCCCGAGGTACACGCTTTGCCCAAAAAGGATTATGGAGAAAACGCCAAGGCGCAACAAAGCAAGCTACGTTTTGCCGTAGTTGCGTTTGTCGCATTCTCAGAACTTTTTTCGATCACCATCGATCAGTCTGCGGCAACCTGGCAGTCACGGCAATGGGTCGATTGATCATCTTTGGCAGCTTGATTTCAGCCGCCTGCTCGCAAAACGAGCACCGCAGTCTCATAGATACAGAATACCCGTTTGGCCCAGCATGATCCACAATTGATTTGAACAACCAGCGACTTCGACGGGATTATTCGCATCGTTTCGGGAAAAAAATGCGATCATCCGGATCCTGTCCTCATTCTCCTGGGGTCTTCGTGGAAGTTAGTGGTTGAGCGAACCAATGAGCGGAATGGCTAGCCACTGGTCGGGTTGCGATGGACGTATTGCTGCAAAACCTGCGGCTAGCCGAACCGCTCACAGAACAGCCACTAAATTCCAGGAAGAACCGTCTTTGGTACACGTGAACTTCGAACATGTGCGGGCAATATCGAGGTTATTGTTTCGATTCCGGCCAAAACACCCAATTCGAACTAGGCGATCCGATTCCAGACGGCTGTGTCTTGAACAAAATTGGTTGTTGACTTGTCGCAAGATATTGCCCGGATAGCCCGTATGATCGTTAGCATCGTCGCAAGTTCGGGCTCACTCGGCAGTTTCGACGTGCGGCTGAAAAGTGACCTGCGTTCCATTTGCGATGCCTGGCCAAAGATTTGTGCGATCGCCGGGTTTTTCGGTCGATTTCCCGGATATCATCCATTTTGCGAAACGTGGGAATCCATCTCTGCGGTTTGTTTGACTCTGTTTTTTTCCTTACTAAAATCGAACTGGACGCGTAGAGGCAATTCTTCCACCCGGATAGCGGCCAGCCCAGTCATTTGGCGGTCCGTTTCATTCGACAAGGTCTTCTCTGCCTTTCCTCACCGTTCTGTCAACACATATCCCATTCGAAATAGTCCGTCCGACGCAGCGCCGGTTACAGATGCCGCCGCACAGCACAACCGGAATTGCGGACACCAACAGGAGTTCTCATGGCTGCCCGTGAAAGTCAAGGTTACTTGATCGCTGTCATCATTCTCGCCTTGCTCGTCCTGCTTCTTGCACTCGCTTCGTTCTTTGGAATTTCCAAGGCGAACGAATACTCGACCCGGAATGAAGAGTTGGAACAGAAGTTGAAGGCTGAGCAAAGTCTTAGTACCGCTTATCAAATCAAAGGTAACACGCTGATGGCGTTGGTCGGTGGTTTTAACAAGACGATTGCAGAAGCTGAAGTGGAAAGAGAGCAGCTCCGGAATCTTGGAAACGGGCTCGACCCGACCCAGCAAACAGTGGTTCAGGATGTTACCAGCGACATCGAGAGAATTACGGAACTGTGGACTGAAGACCGAAAACAACAGATCGCTGCCAAAGAGGGTGATGCGATTGATTTTACGTGGCGGGGACAGATGGCCGCATCGTCCGACGCTCTGGGTGAAATGCACCGTCAGCTGAATATCAAGCAAAATGACATGGTCAAAAGTTCTCGGGACGCGCAGAAGAAAATCGATGAGTTCAGCCAGAAGGTCGTGGAGCTTAACAACACGCTAACGACCGAACGCGAAGCTCACTCAAATGCTCTCGCTGCAGCAAACGAAAAATCCAGAACGCTTGATGACGGCATGCAACAGATTACTGTGGCCAGCCAGAAAAAGGTCGCTCAACTCGAAGACGAAAAAAAGGAAGTACAAATCGAAATCGGCAAAAAGCTGGCCGAGATCTCAAGAATCCAGGAAGAATTCGAGAAACTGAATAAGAAAGTCAAACGTTACGAAAAAGAAGTGTTCGATCTTCCCGACGGCAGAATCGTACATGTTTCGCAGAATATCAGCATGGTTCACCTCAATCTCGGATCGGATGACGGATTGCGAGCCAACCGAACATTTGCGGTGTACGACCAGGACGTCACCGATTTCGAACGCGATCAGCACAAAGCCACCATTGAAGTCACCAGTGTCACCGGTGCTCATCAGGCCGAAGCCCGGATCACGATGGAAAATCCAACCAACCCGGTTCTGCGTGGCGATCTGATCCTTTCGGCTACATGGGATCCGGGATACCGGGTTCCGATTGCACTGATCGGGTTTTTCGATCTCGACTACGACGGTAACTCGGACCTCGATCGCCTTGTCCAGATGATCGAAAAGAACGGCGGACAGGTTGTTGCCCGCAATGATGAAGAAGGAAACATTATCGGCGAGATCGACGCGAACACCCGGTATATGGTCTTCAGTGACGAGCCCCCGACAAACACATCGATTGAAGTTCTGCGAGCGATGAAACAACTCACGGACCAGGGCGAGAAAAACCTGATCCAGGCGATCAACACCCGGACGCTACTCAACTGGATGGGTCAGCATGGTCAAGCACGCATTGATCGACTCGACAGCCTGATGGGTAACAGGTTCCAGGAACGCCAGCCGATGGACATCGACCGGATGAGGAATAACGACCGGTAACGCGTTGTCATGACTCAAAGGGTACGTGTGATCAAACTGCTGGCCAGGACGCTCAAAGTCAGCCGCAGTTCAATCGAGATCACGTCAGGGCAGACATCACGTCAGGGCAGACATCACGTCAGGGCAGACATCACGTCAGGGCAGACATCACGTCGGAAGCAGATCGTCATCGCAACCGACGATCCTGATCAGATATCCTCTGCGGTTAAAGAGCTTGCTGCGAGTTAACACGCCGGTAATCGATTCTCTCTACGTCGCGCCCTCGGGAACTGTTTCCGCGTCATCAAACGGGTTCTGCTTTCGCGGTAGCCAGTGACACAACGCGATCCCCAGAAAATAGAGCCCCGTTAACGGTACAGCGAGCAGAATCATGCTGATCGGATCCGAAGGTGTCAGGATCATCGAGAGTACAAAAATAACCATGATCGCAATTCGCCATTTGTTCAGATAGTTGCTGACGCTGAACACGTTGATCCGGTTGAGAAACAACATCACCAGTGGCAGTTGAAACGCGATTCCGAATCCGACGGGAAGAAACAATACGAAATTCATCCACTCATTGATTCGCAGCTGAGGCGTAATTCCCATCGCAGCATTAAACGTAAACAGAAACGCCAACACGGGCTTAAACGCAAAGAAAAACGCCAACATCGCACCGCTGAAAAACAACGCCAGGCTGATTGGCAGAAAAATGTAGATGTACTTCTGCTCGTGCGGATATAAACCGGCCGCGACGAAACTCCAAAGCTGGTAAAAAATCCACGGACTCGTGAATATCATTCCCGTTACAATTCCCGCTTTAATCCAGATCATGAACGGCTCGGTCGCGGTCAACGACTGAGGCCTCACATCAATTTCCGACCAGACCTGAACCGGCACAAGATTCGTTTTTGCCGCCGGCATTTCCGCTGCGAACTGCGATGTAATCAAAACCCGATTCAAACGCATGTTCAAATCGGTATCAAATTTTTCATCCAGACGTTCGACGATCGGTGTCAGCGGATTTGATTTAGCGGGACTCAGCCACGACCATAGCGAACTTTCGGGAGGCGAAACCAGTTCTGAAAACTCGGCCGCCTTGTAAAGATCCTTCCGCTCGACCAGCGAATTGAACACGCTCGCGACGAGATCAAGATCGTTTGCTGAAACCGGATCGATCTTGTTTTTAGCGATTGTTTTGAGTTTGTCATGTGTTTCCTCGTCCAGCTGTTTCCACAACCAGGTGAGCTGTTTTCCAGCGGGCAAATCGGCATCCTTTTCTTTCACCCATCTCCGGCAGAGATCATCAACCTTGTCCGCCGGGAAACTGCCGGCGTGGAATCCGTACGGCCTGAGATCGACGCCCTCAAGAAAATCGGGGCTCAGTTCCCGGAACATCTGTACGTATTGGCCGGGATCAACGAAAACGGTTTTAGGCGAGAGCCGGTTTTCTTTCATCCATGGCAACAGCTCTGGATCGACAAATCCCTCGCCTTCGGCCAGTTTTTTCAGGTCCAGCGACGTCTGATATTCCGCCATCGCATCCTGAAGCGGCGTCGTCAGATATTCAACAACCTGATTGGCGAAGATAAACCCGAACACGCATCCAACGACAAGTCCGTACAATGCCCGGACAAATACCTTGCGCAGTTCCTCAAGATGTTCGCCGAACGACATCCGGGAGTTTTCAAACAGATTCTCGTTAGGCTCCCGAAGCGCCATCAGGTGGGGCAGTCCGCTGGTCAAAAACCGGGTCAAGTGTGAAAATCATCTGCGACGACGTTCGTCAATCGCACCATTCGATACTATCACGCCCCCGTTGTTTAACCAACAACCGATTCCCGGTGAACATGCATCCTCTCCGATTCAAGCCGATATTCCGCCGCTACCTCTGGGGCGGTCGCCAACTGGCCGAAGTGCTGAACAAACCAGTCGGGGACGACGCGTGCGCTGAGAGCTGGGAGATCGTTGACCATAACGAAGACCAGAGTATCGTTGAATTCGGTGCCCTTGCGGGACGGTCGCTTGGCGATCTGGTTGGCGAACATGCAGTCGAGCTTCTCGGCGAAAAAACGGCTGCCAGTATCAGCAACCCGGACATTCCGTCGCAGCTGCAAAACCGTTTTCCGTTGCTGCTGAAATTTCTCGATGCCAACCGCGTGTTGTCAGTTCAGGTACATCCCGACGATCAGATTGCCGCCACGCTCGACGCGCCGGATCTGGGAAAGACGGAAGCCTGGTACGTGATGCACGCCAAAGAGGGTGCGAAAATTTACGCTGGTTTGAAACCGGGAATCGACCGGACGAAATTCAAGTCGGCTATTGAAAACGGGTTTACCGAAGAAGCTCTGCATAGCTTCGAACCTGTTGCGGGCGATTGCGTGTTCATTCGCGCCGGCACGATTCACGCAATCGGCGCCGGGTTGTTGATTGCTGAGATCCAGCAATGCAGCAACACGACGTTCCGCGTTTTTGACTGGGACCGAATCGACGCTGACGGGAACTCGCGCCCCCTGCACATCGAACAAAGCCTTGACGCAACCAACTATTCAATCGGGCCGGTCAACCCCGAATCGCCGGGTCCTGCCGATCACTTGAATGCCGTGACGCTGATCGAGTGTGAAAAATTCGTGATGCGCCGCTGGTTCGTCGATCCGGACGAGCCGCTGGTTTCGCTTGGCGGTGACGACCGGTTCCGGATTCTCGCAATCATTGGCGGCAACGTCACCGTTTCCGGCGACCCCGCCGACCTCCCATTGGAGACGGGACAAACGATGCTGCTTCCCGCGTCAATCGGCACGGTTGAGATTACGGCAATCCAGGCGACCGAAATGCTGGAAATCTACGTGCCGTAACTGAACTCCACCCAAACCCGGACTTGAAGGCAAACTGCGGTTGCGAGGTTTGGTATCTCGTGCAGCTGTCGTAGAATCATCCAATAATCGCTGCATGGGCTCGAATATCAATAGATCAGGCAGTTAAAATTGGTTCGGTTCGGCGCGATTCCATTTTTGCCCGGATTATCCTGTCTCGCAGCCGATTCCTCGAAGTAACCGCCCGGGCGACCGTGCAAATATTCGCTCACGTCGATCCCAGTCAATGAAACTCAAGAAGACGTTGTGAAACTCAAGAAGACTTTTTCCGGATTGATGCTGCTCGTCATCGCCGTTGCCCTCGGGCTGGCGCTGGTGTTGCTGCCGAACTGGCTCAGCTCCAGCTACCAGACGTTCGCCGCGTTCGGTCAGATCTGGGGGACGCTCTATCTGATCGCGATGGGCCTCGGTTTTGCCCTGCTGACTGGCAGTGCGATCTGGATTGTGTGGAAGCTGTGGGGCGCTTCGATAATGAAAAGCCGCCGGCGCGAGCAGCGCAACCGCAACCCCAGCGAAATGAGCGTCGGCCAGCGTGAAAAAGAGATCGAGGAGAACGTCGATCAAATCGAAGCGTTTAAGGCGGGAGCAATCGAGAACCCCGAACTGGCCGGGCAGCTCGATCCGATGCTTCGCGAACTCGAACAAAAACGCGAAGCGCAGACGCTGGAAATCGTCGCCTTCGGAACAATCTCCAGCGGCAAGTCATCCGTCTTGAATCTGCTCGCGGGTCGCGATGTGTTTGTGACCGACGTGCGCGGTGGAACGACCGTCACCCGCAATGAAATTCCCTGGCCCGGAATTGATAAAGTCACGCTCGTCGATACGCCGGGCCTGGGTGAAATCGACGGCGAACAGCACGTCAACATTGCCGCTGAATCGGCCAAAGACGCGGACCTGATCATGGTCGTTGTCGACGGCCCGCTCCGCGAAAGTGAACACGAACTGCTCGAACAGCTTGGCAAGATGGAGAAACGGGTTGTCATCTGCCTGAACAAGTCCGACTGGTATTCCGACGAAGACAAGAAAAAACTAACGGGGCAAATCGCGCGGCAGACGGGAGGTTTTGTCGAAGAGCAGGACATCGTTTCCATCCAGGCACAGACGGGGCACCGACTGCGCCGCAAAGTGCTGGCCGACGGTTCGACGACTGAGGAAACCGTCGAAGTCGAACCGGATATCGATTCGCTGGCCGACCGGATGATGGCGATCGTCAAACAGGACGGCAAAGATCTGCTGATGGCAAATCTGCTTCTCCAATCGCGCGGCATGGTCGAAAAAGCGCGCACCCGCGTCAAAGATTCGATCGACCAGCGAGCCTGGGAACTCGTTGACAAGTACATGTGGACGGCTGGCGGCGTCGCTGCGATCAGTCCGTTTCCAGTGGTCGATCTGGCCGCTGGATCTGCAATTTCGACCAAGATGATTCTGGACCTTGCCGAAGTCTACGACCAGAAAGTCGATTTGCAGACGGCTTCGAAGTGGCTCAGTGAAATGGGCAAAAACCTGATCGGATTTCTCGGTGCGCATGGAGCAGCCATTGCCGTGACCTCTATCGTGGCCTCATTGATCAAGACGATCCCGTTCGCTGGTACGATTGCCGGTGGCGCATTGCAGGGAGCGGTTCAGGCTTTGATCACAAAATGGATCGGAGCCGTGTTTGTCGAATATTTCCGGAACGAAATGCAGACTCCCGAAGGCGGACTGGCCGGACTGGCGCGACGCAAATGGGAGCTGGTGACGACCGCAGATGAGATCCGTAAACTGGTACAGACTGCGCGGAAGAAATTGAGCGGCGACGAAGATTGATAGCGCGGAATCTTTGGATTCCATCAACAAACTAACTGAACTCACTACGACGAAACGCCGTGTCCACAACCAACCCTCCTTCCGAAAACCCCGTTGACGATCCGAGTTATCTCGAAGCCGTCAAGGCAGTTGAGTCTACGCTTTCGCAACTGCGAAACTGTCCTGACGCCGAGCGTGAACAGTTGCAGACCGACATCACGCAGCTGAACGAGATGTACTCCAAGATCACCAGCGGCCGTGTGGAGATCGTGATCTTCGGTGAAATCAGCACCGGAAAATCCGCAATGATCAACGCGCTGATCGGAAAGGCAGTAGCGGAAGTTGATGTGCAAGGTGGTTGGACAAAACAGGTTTGGGGAACCACATGGGAAGGCTCAGGTCACCGCATTCCCGGGCTGGAGTCGTCCGAGATCGTGCTGGTCGATACGCCGGGCATCAATGAAGTCGGTGGCGCGGACCGAGCTGAAATTGCCGAAGTCGCGGCACGCCGTGCAGACTTGATTCTGTTCGTGACCGACTCCGATCTGAACGAAACTGAATACGCTGCGCTTGTTGAACTGGCGGCAGTTCAAAAGCCGATCATTCTTGTCTTCAACAAAATCGATCTCTACACCGATGAGGTTCGTCAGGCACTGATTTCAAAACTGAATGAACGGCTGGGCGATTTGATACCGTCATCGCACGTTGTGCTTACAGCAGCCGATCCGCGCGCGATTGAGTACGTGATTGAACAGACTGACGGATCGGAAAAAACAGAATGGCGCAAGCCGGAACCTGATGTCGATCAGCTTAAGTCGATGATTCTGGAAACGCTGGAGAAAGAAGGGCTCGGTCTGATTGCACTCAATGCCGCCCTTTATGCTGCCGACAAAAGTGACCGGATTGCCACACTCCGGGTTGCGATGCGGAATCGCGAGGCCGAGCGTGTGATCTGGACGATGGCGGGGACCAAGGCGATGATCGTGGCACTCAACCCGCTGCCGGTCGCCGACGTAATCGGCGGATTTGCGATTGATGCGCTGATGATCGTGACGCTCTCGAAAGTTTACGGGCTGAATTTTTCGATGGCTCAGGCACGCGGGCTGGCCAAATCGATTGGCGCGGCAGCCGGTGTATTTGCACTGGGTGAATTGACTTCCTGGGGCGCGAGTGTGTTCAAACTGGCAACGGGTACTCTCGGCACTGCATTGACGATTGTTCCTCAGGGAGCGGCAGCAGGTTTCAGTTCGTTCATCATCGGCAACGCAGCAAAGCACTACTTCGAGCACGGCGGTTCGTGGGGTGCCGACTCAGCAAAATCGGTTGTTACAGATATCCTTAAACGGACGGACAAGACTTCGGTGATGAGTCATCTGAAGGACGAGATCCGCCGCAAACTCGACTACAACCGCCACGCCTCCGACGGAAAATAGCAAACGTTGCCCTTCGTGCCGACTGGTATGTCGCGATTTACGCGTCGCAATCCGGTATCAATCGCAATAGCAGGCCCGTGTTGCCCGCTTTTTTCTGCGCCGGCTAGTTTCCGTTATTGCCCGAGCACATGTGCCCATTTCCCAACGAGAACACGCATCGTAAAATAAAGGGCGTTGATTGTTCACATCTGCTCCTCGATTCAGCTTCATCAAGGCAACTATGTCCTCTGAACTCAAATCGGTTCTGTTCGTATGCATGGGGAATATCTGCCGGTCGCCGACGGCGCGGGCGTTCGCATAGCGATCTATCGGCTGTATCAGCTACTCAACCATTTGAACCTGTTCGGTAACAGCTACCTGGGTGGCTGTCTTGAGATCCTCAAGGAAATTGCATCTTGATTAGGTGTGTTTTGTTGAGAGTCGTGTCGAAAAAACAACTTGAAAGCGTGAGCATGTTTCAGCTTCTAAAGAAATTTCGGGTCCTCAATCGATTCGTTGCGATTCCCTTGTTTGCCGCTGCTCTGATCGCTTCAGGCTGCAACGCGGCAACTCAGGAGCCTGCTCAAACCGAATCGACGCCGAATCAGGAAACGGAAACTCCCGCGACGCCACCGGCTGATCAGACCGAATCAGGAACGGCTGCTCAGGACGCGCGCGATGAACACGCAACGCCTTCCGAACCGCCGATCAACCCGGTCGCTGAAAACAACGTCCGGTTCGCCACCTTTAACGTTCACATGTACCGCAAGCAGGAGGGCGGGTTGATCGACGAAATGGCGAACGGCGATTCGGCTCAGGCCAGGCAGATTGCCGAAGTCATTCAGATCACGCGACCGGATGTGATCCTGTTAAACGAGTTCGACTACGATCCGGACAACGCAGCGCTCGAAGGGTTCTTGACGAACTACCTTGCAATTTCACAAAACGGCAACGAGCCGATCGAATACCCATACTTTTACAACGGTCCGGTCAACACAGGCGTGGCAACGGGAATCGACTTAGACGGAAACGGCAAAGAAGACACACCGAACGATGCGTATGGTTTCGGATTCTTTCCCGGGCAGTACGGGATGGTTGTGCTGTCCCGCTACGAGATTGATCTGGACAGCGTCCGAACGTTCAGGCAGTTCTTGTGGAAGGATATGCCGGGCGCGATTTGGCCGGTTGTGCCTGAAACCGGGAAGCCGTATTATCCTGAGGCATCGAAAGAAATTTTCCGGCTCAGTTCGAAAAGCCACTGGGATGTTCCGGTCAAAGTCGGTGACGAGACAATTCACTTTCTCACATCCCATCCAACGCCCCCGGTTTTTGATCAGGAAGAGGATCGCAACGGCTGTCGCAACCATGACGAGATCCGGATGTTTGCAGACTACGTTTCCGGCAACGCCGATTATCTGTACGACGATTCGTTTACCGAAGGCGGATTAGCGGCTGGTTCCCATTTCATCATTGCCGGCGATCTGAATGCGGATCCTCTGGACGGAGACAGCCGCGATAACGCAGCGGGGTTGCTCACCGGGCATCCCGAGATTCAAGCACAGCCGGTTCCGGTTTCGGCCGGCGGCAAATATCACGCGACTGGCGCGGCCAACGAAGAACATTCAGGCGACCCGGCAGCGGATACCGGCGTGTTTGGCAGCATTGGAAACATGCGAATCGATTACTGTTTGCCCTCAAAGACACTGACGATGACTGCCAACGGTGTCTTCTGGCCGGTCCCCGGACAACCGGGTGCCGAAGCGGTTGAAGGCTCGGATCACCGGATGGTATGGATCGATATTGAGAAGTAGGACATCGTATGTTCGATTGTTGAGCCTTGGCACGGTTTTGCCGTGGAAAGGAAACCCGATGCGAGGGCGTGGTCGAAGACCACGCGTGTCCCTTGCTCACGCGGTTTCCATTTGCGCGTCCCTTGCTCCGCAGTTTCCATTTGCGCGTCCCTTGCTCACGCAGCGGGTTTCCTTTCGCGAGCGACAAATGACTGCACCGACTTAATTATTCTTTATTTGTTGTTAATTATTCCCATGACCATCCTCTGGTATCTCATCTGGGTCGCCGTAGCGAGCTTGATCACGTTTGTGATGTACGGCTGGGACAAACGACAAGCAGCAGTCAATGGCTGGCGCGTTCCGGAAAAGACACTTCACACTCTGTCCGTTGCCGGTGGCTGGCCAGGAGCGATCGCAGGTCAGCAACTCTTTCGCCATAAGACGCAGAAGCAGTCGTTCCGTGTTGTCTTCTACCTGACCATTGTGCTGCACATCGCAGCGGTAATCTGGATGGTCTGGTCGGGAACGACTGATCTGCCCTGGTTTGATCAGCTAGCGTCTTCTTCGGCACCGTAATTTGTAGCGGTTAATCCGACCAGTCCCCTATCTCGCGATGCGAATGGGGTGGAGGTTGGATCAGTTCTAACGATTGCACCTGTTCCCAGTCGATTCAATAACCGGAATGGATACGGCTGAGCCAGTTCTCGACGGCTTGATTTCATTGCGTGAAGCGATCGTCGCCGCCAACACCAACGCGCCTTACGGAGATGCCCCGGCAGGCGATTCGACTGAAGCGGATGTCATCACCGCCAACGGTCACGTTGGAGGTGCAGCGATATTCGGCGGCACTTTCGAAATCGATGGATCCGTTGATGACACGCGGCAATTTCATTTAAGGTACAACTCTGGTCTGTCAGGCACGGTTCTTCGTGGAAATAACAACAGTGAAAAGGGAGTGAAAATTGGTGGAGTTCTCTACGCGAAGGACACAACGCGAAGGACACAACGCGAAGGACACAACGCGAAGGACACAACAATCAAAATTCGAGGAACGCATGTCCATGGCAGTATTCACGCGGACAACGGGCGCGGTGCCGGCATGTTTTTGGACAGCAGCGAAATTGAAATTGACAACTCGCGTTTAGGGAGCAGCGTCGAAGGGGGACAGCTAACCGGTGGCGCAGTTTACGCAACTAATGGCACAACACTGGCCATTTCGAACGCTGAGTTTTGGTCCAATCGAGCCAAAGTAGGAGGAGGGATTTACGCGGGTCCGGATACACAAACTGATCTCAACAACGTTGATTTCAGAGTCCACTACGCCACGATCGGCGGGGCGATCGCCAACTTCGGTACGTTGACGATTTCAAATTCGGATTTCTCGGACAGCTACGCAAATGGCGATCCGGATTTACTTGACGGTCTGGGTGACGCCACAGAAAGTGTTTTCCGCACCGTCCGCAACGACGTTGCAGTTTGAACGAACGCTTCAGCTGGAAAGCCACAGACACATTTTTTTTGTGCCGCGCTTTTGCGATTTCTCGCTTGTTGTTTCCGCTCACCGGAAATCGCGTGACTTGATCGCGGGAATCGCCAACCGGTTTGACATGTCCTCCAGCCGCGTTGCCACGACATGAATCACGCCGCTGCGGTTTTCCAGTTTGCCATGCACGATCCACGCGCCGCTGCTGCGACAGATTTTGTAATACCGCTCCCAGATGTGCGGTTTGACGACCAGATTCGCCGTGCCGGTTTCATCTTCGAGTGTCACAAACGTGATTCCTTTCGCCGTTGACGGACGCTGCCGCAAAATCACCAGCCCCGCGACGCGAACGTGCCGGTTGTCCTCGTGCGCTGCCAGATCAGCCGAACACACGACGCGATAGGAATCGAGTTGCTCGCGAAAAAACGAAACCGGATGCGCCCGCAACGACAAACCGAACGAGCGATAGTCTTCCGCCACCTCCTGACGCACGTCCATCAGCGGAAGCAATCCGGTGTCGTCATCGTCGGCGCTGAGTGAGTCGAACAGCGGCTGGTTCTGAGGTCGTTTCTCCTGCGCCAGCGCCTGCCATAACGCCGCGCGGCGATCCTGATTCACCGAACCGAACGCGTCCGCTTTGCTCAACAGCGCGACCGTCGCCTGGCCGAGTTCCGTGCGCCGCGTGAAGTCGGCAACACTGGTGAAAGGGCCGGTTCGCGCGGCGGCCATAATCGCTTCGCCCGCCGCCGCGCGTAGACCGCCGATCATTCTCAACCCCAGACGCAAACAGATTTCGGACTGGTGAGTTTTGTCGCGGGAGTCTGAAATCTGCGCGACCTCAGTTGTGGGCACCGCTTCAGCCGGCTCAAGCGTACAGTCCCGGCGACTGAGGTTCACATCGACCGGCAGCACCCTGACGTCGTGCTTCCGCGCATCAGCCACCAGTTGAGCCGGTGCGTAGAATCCCATCGGCTGGCTGTTGATGATCGATGCGCAGAACGCTGCCGGAAAATAGTGCTTTAACCACGACGAAACATAAACCAGCAGCGCAAAACTGGCGGCATGCGATTCAGGAAAGCCGTATTCGCCAAACCCGCGGATTTGATTGAACACCTGTAATGCGAACTCCTCGTTCAATCCTTTGGCCCGCATTCCGTCCATCAGTTTCTGCCGGAATACCTCGATCACGCCTGTCTTTCGCCATGCACCCATCGCCCGCCGTAACTGGTCCGCTTCGCCCGGTGTGAACCCGGCAGCGACCACCGCCAGCTTCATTGCCTGTTCCTGAAAAATAGGTACACCTAAAGTCCGGTGCAGCACCGCTTTGATCTCCTCGTTCGGATAGGTAACTTCCTCGTCGCCGTTTCGCCGTCGCAAAAACGGATGGACCATGTTTCCCTGAATCGGACCCGGTCGCACAATTGCAACTTCAATCACAAGATCGTAAAAGCAGCGAGGTCTCAATCGCGGCAACATCGACATCTGACCGCGGCTTTCAATCTGAAACACACCCACGGTATCGGCGGCACAGATCATGTCGTAAACCGCAGGGTCTTCTTTCGGAACCGTCGCCAGCGTCATGTGCTGTCCGTAATGGTGACTGACCAGATGAAAACATTTACGGATCGCCGACAGCATGCCCAGACAGAGGCAGTCAACTTTCAGTAAACCGAGTTCCTCAAGATCGCGCTTGTCCCACTGAATCACGGTCCGGTCGTCCATCGCTGCATTTTCGACCGGGACAAGTTCATCCAGCCGGTCGCGGGCGATCACCATCCCGCCGACATGCTGTGACAGATGCCGGGGAAAACCGAGAATCTCGGTCGCCAGATGACACAGCCGTGCGCCGATGTCCGACTCCGGATCGATTCCGACGGCTTCCATCCGCGTTGCCAGATCTTCCACGTTGCCGTAACCATCGACCTGTTTCGCCAGCGCATCAACGCGATCGAGCGACAGCCCGAGCGCTTTGCCGACGTCGCGAATGGCACTGCGGCTGCGGTAGGTGATCACGGTCGCAGCCAGTCCGGCCCGTTCGCGACCGTATTTGTTGTACAGATACTGTAGCACTTCCTCGCGTCGTTCGTGTTCAAAATCGACATCGATGTCGGGCGCTTCGTCGCGCTCGCGGCTGATGAACCGCTCGAACAACAGGTCGGTTGTGGAAGGATCGACGCTGGTCACACCGAGCGCGTAACAAACCGCGCTGTTGGCGGCCGAACCGCGGCCCTGACAGAGGATGCCGCGACTGCGGGCGAACCGGACGATGTCCCAGACTGTTAGAAAGTAGGCTTCGTAGTCGAGTTCCTCGATCAGCAGCATTTCGTGTTCGACCTGCGCGCGAACTTTTGCAGGCTCGCCTTCCGGATATCGCTGGCGGAGTCCGTTTTCAGTCAACGCGCGGAGGTACGCGACCGGTGTCTGTCCGTCGGGAGCGAGTTCGCGCGGGTATTCGTAACGCAAATGACTGAGGCAGAAATTGCAGCGATCGGCAATTTCGAGCGTGCATTCGATCGCGCCCGGGATCCTGCCCAGCGCAGCAATTCGTTCAGAGGGCGAGTGGAGGTGCCGCCCCGCGTTGGGCAACAGCAGTTCGCCGGCCTGATCAACCGTCGTGTGATGGCGCGTCGCAGTCAGGACATCGTGCAGCGGCTGTCGGGAGGGCGAGTGATAAAGCACATCGCCGGTGGCCACGAGTGGCAGCCCGGTTTCCCGCGACAGTTTTTGCAGCTCGCCGATCCGCCACGCATCATCGACGCCTTTGAACAGCGAGGCGAGCATGTAGGCGCGGTCGCCGAAGAGCTCGCGGTAGGAAGACAAATGGGAGGCCGGAAAACGGAGGACAGAGGATTCGAGTACCCTTTTTCCTCCGACCTCCGATTTCCGGTCTCCCATTCTTTTTTTCGTATGCCACTCGTACGCCGAATGGTTTTCATCAATATGTGCTGTTCGACTGCGGTCGCCGCGGATTTGCGGGATGACTCCGGCCAGCAATCCGTCGTTGAACCGGGCGATGTCATCGAACTCCAGCCAGCAGTCACCTTTGGGCGCGCGGCGGCGTCCGGTGGTGATCAGCCGCGAGAGGTTGGCATAGCTGGCGCGGTCGGTGGCCCAGAGTACAACCGGCGGCGCGTCACGCGGCACGATCTCGGCACCGATAATCAGTTTCAGATCGCCCGCGTTATTGGCTGCATTATTCCGTACTCCGCATTCTGCATTCCGCATTTGTTTCTTTGCAGCGAGTGCGGCCGCATAAGCGCGGACGACTCCGGCCAGTGTGTTTTCATCAGTGACGGCCAGTGCTTGATAGCCGAGCCCGATTGCCCGATCGATCAGCTCGTCGGCATGAGACGCGCCGACAAGGAACGAGTAATTCGTTTTGCAATGCAATTCGGCGTAGGAGTTGTTCATGTTTGTTCGCTATCGAATGTTGTGCCAGCGAGCTACGTCTTCATTCAAAACTCTCCGTGCAAATACCACTGGTTGTTTTTCAAGTCGCGGAAGATCCAGAACTGCCGGCCGGTTTGCGTTTTGACCCGCCAGTAATCGCGGCGGCGCGACGGGCCGCGCCACCAGCCGGATTCGATTCGCTCGGGTCCGGTTTGATCGATGATTGAGTCAAGGCGGTCGTTGTAATTCAGCAGAGCAGGGGGGATGCTCTTGCCGGCGGCCACCTGCCCGCTGCCGGCTGGAACAGGCGGATGAATCAGCCGCAGGGGCCGGGCCATGACGTGCGAACTGCTGCGGGCGGCGCCGGTCGAGCGTCTTCGGCGCCGATGCGCATCGACCAGCGGACGGTAACGGACCGCGTACTCCGGCAGCGCTTCGGAGCGGAGCGTCGGATAGACGACTTGCTCCGGCCCGAGCCGGCAGGTCAGCCGGTTGATCAGATGCGCAAGCGCCTGTTTGTTCAGCTGCGGGTTTTCATCGAAGAGCTGCCGTTGCCGCCCGGCCAGCAACACGCAGGATGTGACCGAGACGGTGATCTCCTGAACGGCGAGCGAGAGGAATGTGTTTTCAAATGCGGATTGCGGATTGCGGGATGCGGAATCAGAAGAATTTGCCGTCGGTGTGTGTTTTTTATTCCGCGTTTCGCACTCCGCATTCCGCATTTGTTTTCCATTCCGCTTTCGTTTCTCGAACGCCGCGCGCAACGGCCGCGTCCTCCGCCGCCGGGTCAACGGATTGAGCACCTGTTCCAGCTGCATCGCGGCCAGCTGCATCACGTGCTCGACCGTGGCCGTCGGCTGAAACAGACTCACCCGGCAATCGAGCGGCGCGTACTCGGTACACCACAGCCGGATCGACCACTCCAGCGCGCCCTGCTGCCGGGTTCGCATCTGTTTGCAAATGTCCGCGACCAGCCGCCCGACGACCACTTCGATCGTCTCGCGATGGTTCGTGGGAAATTCAAGAAATTGCTCAGCCTGATATTCGGCCGGCCGCTGCCGCGCGACCACCGGCTCATCAAGCGCGCCGGTCATCTGGTCGAGCCGCGTGAGAATTTCGTCACCGAACCGCGAACGCAAATCGCGACGCGGCAACCGCTGCAGCGCACCGATGTCGCGGAGCCCCAGCTGATGCAGCGTGGTGATCATCGGTTCGGGCAAACGCAGAGCGCGGACGGGAAGGGAATGAAGAAAGGAATGAGAGGTCGGAGGTCGGAGACCGGAGGAGGGGAAATCGCTGTGCCTCGGCAAGCCTCGGGGCAGCTCGGCAGGAGCCTCGCCCTCCCGATTTTTGCTTTCGCCCTCCCGATTTTTGCTTTCGCCCTCCCGATTTTTGCTTTCGCCCTCCCGATTTTTGCTTTCGCCCTCCCGATTTTGGTCTTCTCCTTCCTGACCCTGGTTTTCGCACTCCCTGTTTTGATTTTCCTGATCCTGGCTTTCGCTTTGGCAAACTCCGCGTTTTGCATTTGAATACATCGCAATTCCCCGCGCAAGCGCAACCGTCGGCGCGATCCCGACCCGGGCCAGGTAGCCGGCGCGTTCGAGATGCTCCGTTACGCCGCGCGCTAGTTGCTGTTCGTCGCCAAAGAGTGCGGCGACGCCGGTGATGTCCAGCAGCAGACACTCAGGCGCATCGTTCTGCGAGCTGCCATTGGCGTGGTTTTGCGAGCCGCTTTTTGTTTTCGCCGGATCGTTTTGCTCCAGCCCGATCACCGGACTGAATTCGTCCAGGCTGCCGGCGAGTTGTTCAAGAGCGGCAAGGTCGGCAGCCGGGGCGTGCTCGAAAATGAAAACCGGGTTGTTCAGGTCACGACGCAGCAGCGATTTAGCTTCGGACAACGGCATGTCGATCGCGACTCCGCCGCGCATCGCCAGGGGAGAAGCCGCGTGCACCAGACGTCCGCGTCGCGAGTCCCGGCGGTAAAGCACGACGCGGCGTTTGCGGAGAGAACGTGTGGCGAGCCCCAAGCCGGGTGTATCGGAGTTTAAGTTGGAGTTTAAGTTGGAGTTTAAGTTTGTTTCCGGCCTATGCTCTTTCATATGATTTCCTCCATCCTCCGCTCTCCGGCCTCCCGTTTTCTGTTGTTCGTTGGCGACGATCAGCCGCTGGATCGGCCAGTTCGGCAGCCACACGCAGAGGATTTGTTTGTCGGAGGTTTGTTTTTCGAGGTTGCTGCTGTGCGGGTTTATTTTGTGCGGGTGCGGCCTGGTCTTTGGTTCGGTGTTGTGCATGGTCACGGTGCGCCGTTGCCGGTTGCGCTCTCCCTGTGATGGTGTCGATTGCAAGTTTGATGGTTTGTCCCGCCGCGCCCGTACGACAGCGAGCGAGGTGAAGGGAGAGGAGGAAGGAGTTGAAGTGGGAGGAAGGAGTTGGAGTGGGAGGAAAGGAAAATTCTTCCGCTGGCTTCCGTCCTCTGTCCTCCCATTCCTTCCTCCCATCCGCTTTGACATGCCATTGAATTTCCGACCAGCCCGGACGACCGGCAGCTGAGGGCGGGCGGATGAACATGCCGGTTACGCCGCTTGATTCGGCCGACAATTGAAAGCGGCGAAACCAACGCTCGTCGATTTCAGCGATCGGGCCCCAAACGGCTCCGACGGCCGGGCATTTCAACGCCTGATCGATCGCCCAGTAAAAACCGGAATGGTCGTCTTCGCTGATTGCGGTTTGATGTTTGCTGTTTTGTTTGTCGAAGCGCGGTCGCGCGTTTGGTCGCGGTCTATGGGATAGATTGCGGGATAGTTCGCGGGATAGTTCGCGGGATAGATTGCGGGGCGGGCGAAGCACGATCAGGTTGCTCAAATCGATTCCGGCTGCCGCAGCGGCGGGCGGGTAGAAGTTACGCTCGGAATCGATCACGACCAGTGCGCCACCGCTCCGGCAGGCCCGCGCGGCGGCGGTTAAAGAAAGAAAGTCTGCGCCGTAGCCGCCAGAGGAAGGTGAATCAGACAGAGAGGAAGGTGAATCAGACAGAGAGGAAGGTGAATCAGACAGAGAGGAAGGTGAATCAGACAGAGAAGAAGGGTAGTGACAAGCTGAGGGCGGGTGACAAGCTGGAAGCGTATCACACGGCTGGTCGCCCATAGCGATCCACTCGATCAGAGTGCCCGGTCGATAGCCGCCGCCGGGCAGCAGGCGGTTCACTTCGATGCAGCACTCAGAAATGACCGTGCCGTCATCAACCCGGGCGACCGACTCCAGCCGCTGGATCTTGTGCTGTAATTGCTCGACCAGCTGCGAACGAATGTTTTGGCGATGATTCTTTTTTAATTCCGAATTCGGGACTGTGCATTTAACCGGGACTTCGTATTTCGCTGGTTCTACGCATTTCGAATTCGTGTTTTCCTGTTTCATCTCAAGCCCTTTTGATGAAGTTCCGCCGGCGCTGCAATTTGCGTGGTGCAATTCCGTTGTCAGACTAAATCTTCAAGATGCAGCTCAGACTCCCGGCGGATGTCCGCATTGGGCCGTCAGCCGGTGACACACTTGGTCACCATCGACTGGAAATGTGTAATAATTGCCAGTAATGTACAAATATACAATTACGATGCTTGCGTCCGGATTGCAAGCAGAAAACGAAACGGCGGGTAAAGAACGTCAATTGGCACAGAAACACGTGATTTCGAGTTGCTTGCGAACCGCACCCGGAAAACCACGCCTGTTGAAAACCTGTTGTTTGTCAGACACGAATCTCCACGAATTCAACACGCACCCGATTCGTGTCAATTCGTGAAATTCGGGGCCAACAATATTCAAAGAGACAGGATTCCTGAAAATCCTGTTCAAAAGACTGCTGCGAGAAACATCGCAACTCAATGATTGTGGAAAGGCAAAATTTCCGGCCTGCTCTAATCGCCGTCGTAGGTCTCAGGATAGATCACGATCTCAACCCGACGGTTTGGATTGCCGGTTGCTCCGGCAGCGTGTCGAGGCCGATTGCTGCCCATGCCCATCGTGAACAACTGTTTCGGCGAAAGGCCCAGGCGGATCATGTTGTTGAAGACCGAGAGTGCCTGAGTGGCGGTTAGCTGGTGGTGAGTGGTCGTGGCAGGCTGGAGCGGAGTGTTATCCCAGTGTGCTTCGACGCCGACAATCTGGCGTGGAAAATTCTGCCGGATCGTCGCCGTCAGGTTTTGTAACAACGGCATCTGCGCGGGTTGGATGTCGTAGGTGCCGGGTACGAACAACTGGTCCGAAGGGAACTCGATTCGAATCAGGTCGCCATCCATCCGTGCCTGACCGCCGGGAATACGAATATCGTTCAGGCGGCTCATTAAGCTGTTGTTTGCACGGATCGTTGCGCTTGCCTGTCGGGCGGGAACAGCTTGTCCGCGGTAGTCATTGAAACCCGAGTTGCCCGAACCACCGTTGCTCGACGAGTTCGATGCGAACTGGTTTTGCGCACCGCGAGACTGAATATCCTGTGCCATTCTCTGGAGTTCGAGTTCGCGATCAGCTAAACGCCGCTGACTGGCCGATCGTTCCTGCTGGAACTGGTTGATCTGGCCGGACGTATCCGAAAGCTGTTGTTTGAGTTGAAAGTTGTAATCGTTGGCAAGCTGGAGTTTCTGTTTCAGCGAGGCAACTTCGGTGTGGAGTTGCTGGTTGTCCTGGTCAAACGCTCCGACGCGGCGGTTCATTTGGCTGACCTGATCGGCCATTTGCGAATAGGCGCGATACTCCTGTGGCGAACCCGTCTGAATATTCAAATCGCCAAGCCCGTCCAGGCCGTCATTGCCGCGAGAGGCTGATCGGGGCGAGTACAAACTGTCGCCTCCGCCACCTCCAGCGAACCCGCCGCCAAACACGCCGGGCCTTGAGAAATCGAATAGAGAGGACTGCGGATTCTGCCTGCCCACCGGTTGTCGACAACCGCAAACAGGCAGAAGAATTGCAAGACAAAACAGTATTACCGCGTAGCGATTCATGGTCAGTTAACCGCGTTCTGGAATCAAAATGCGAAGCCGGAACTCCGCGCACAGGCCGAACGAGTTGCCCGAAAAAAATGGTCGGGCAAGCCGCTATTCGCGCGGACAGTAGCAACCGTATGCGAGGCGGTAAACAGCAGTTCAGCCGGGCGATATTGCAGGGGTGTAAGTCGCGGTTTGCGCGTGATGTCATAAATGGGATACTTTTCTTGTTGAAATCACTGATGGATCAGTGCGAGCAGTTGAAACTGAATATGACTGGGTAATCAGGGATGAAAACTAAGGAAGAATTAGAAGCTAAGGTTCGAGCTTTTTCGCTCGAATTGGCAGCCGAGATGGGCGAGATTTCCCGGGAAGAATACGGCTCGCCGTTTGCGGCCATCGAAGCTCGGACGGCTGAGATCGGTGATCGGCTCGGTCAGGAGATGGCGGCTCAACTATCGCGGATGAAAAACGAAACGCCGCCTCCAGATGATCAATGTCGTTGCCCGCAGTGTGACCACCCCGGAGAATTGAAACGTCTCCGGCGACGGGAACTCCAAACGACTCGCGGCACGACCGAGCTGACAGAACCTGAGTATCATTGTAAGAAATGTCGCAGGTCTTTTTTTCCCTCTGACGAAATGGATCGGGGTTGAACCCGACTGCACGCTCTCTCCCGGCTTAGTGGTCAAAGCCATTCATGCGGCCAGCTTAACGAGTAGCTTTGCCGAAGCCAGCGACAACTTGACCCAAGCTTCTTCAGCACGAAATCGGCCTGCCAACAGAAACCGACAAGGACCACAGTTCACGTCAACTGTTAGCGGACGCGATTCGATATGTCACTAATCAGCAGACAAGGATGAAGTACGCAAAATATCGCCGCGAAGGATTGCCGACCACCAGCGCTCCGATCGAATCAACGATCAAACAGGTCAGCCGACGTGTCAAGGGAACCGAAAAATTCCGGTCGATCAACGCCGATCCGATGCTGCAACTGCGTGCCGACACGATCTCCGAAACAACTCAGTTGAACCGATTCTGGAAGCACCGCTCAGTAAACCTGCCTACTTTCACGCACTATAAAATGGCTGGATAATACAATCCGCGACTTACACCCTATCGAGCGAGACAATTCGTTCTTTTACCGTGACCGGTGCATTGCTCATCTAATTCAGCCCCTAGCGTTTGCCTGCCCGTTTGTTTGTTCCGTTGTTGGTCCGAAGTTGCCGTTTGCGCTCACAGACCAATCGCGGTTGCAAAAGCGGTTGCATAATTTTTCGTGTGCGAAATGCTGACTAGAATCTCATCAATTCCGAGCTGGCCGCAGACTTCGCGAGCAATGCCGGAAATTCCGACGAGAGGTTTGCCGCCCGGCTGCGTTAGAATCTCGATATCGGTCCACTTGATCCCCTTGGCCCAGCCGGTCCCCATCGATTTCAGAATTGCTTCCTTCGCTGCCCAGCGACCGGCAAAATGTTGCACCGAAGCCTTGCGGGGAGAACAATATTCAATTTCGTCGGGCGTGTAGACTCGTTCGATGAATGTCGATTCATGCTTGGCGATCATTCCCGCCACGCGTTCGCACTCGACGATATCTGTTCCGATTCCGATGATTTTCATTGCACCTCAATGGCAACTGCGTTCCGAATTGATAGTTAACCGCGACTTGCAGACTGAAACGAATTGGGCAGAGGATTTTTTCAACCACAAATCACACGAATATCACATGCAAGCAATCATCGCAGGGACCCATACCATTCGTATTATTCGTGGTTGTTCACTATCCCCAAAAGTTCTTCCACAAGGTCTCCGCTCTTTCTTGCTCGCGAAAGTTTTCTCGTAGGGGCTTCTTCAACAGGTAACTTGCCCGACGTTTACACGCCGCAGGCATCATGAGCGCGGCGGAGCACCTCGCCAGCAGTTGCGCGAGCCTTTTCAGCACCGGCAGCAAGAATCTGGCGGACTTCGTCCGGTTTGGATTCCAGCTTCGCCCTGCGTTCACGGGGGCCTTCAAAAAATGTTTCGGCTGCATCGGCCAAAGCTTTCTTGACATCGCCGTAACCGAATCCACCAGCACGATAGGTCGACGCCATCTCGTCGCGCGCCGCTTCGTCGACAAACAACGAATAGAGTTCGTACAACGTGCTCGTATCCGGATCAGCGGGATCCTCCATCGCCCGTTCATCGGTCTTGATCCGCATCACTTTCTTGCGAGCCGACTTTGGCGATTCGAATACGTCGATAAAGTTGTTGTAGCTTTTTGACATCTTGTCGCCGTCTGTACCCGGCACTCGGGCGCTGGAGTCGAGCACACTTGCTTCGGGGATGACGAACACGTCGCCGTAATGATGGTTGAACGCACGGGCAATATCACGGGTGACTTCGATGTGCTGAACCTGATCCGCGCCCACTGGAACGATGTTCGAGTCGTAGGCCAGGATGTCGGCTGCCTGAAGGACGGGATAGGCAAACAGCCCCGTCACGACCGGCAGGCCTTTGGACGTTTTGTCTTTGTAGGCAACACAGCGTTCGAGCAAACCCATCGGCGTGCCGGCCAGCAGGATCCAGAACAACTCGGAGACCTCAGGCACGTCGGACTGCACAAACAACGATGCCTGTTCCGGATCAAGCCCGAGCGCAAGAAGGTCGATCGCCGCGTCGAGCGTGTATTGCCGGAGCGTTTCCTTTTCACGCACCGTCGACAACGCATGCAGGTTGGCGATGAAGTAGAACGCGGTATCTTCGGTCTGTAGATCGATATACTGGCGGATCGCGCCGAAGTAGTTACCCCAGTGCGGCCGGCCGGTCGGTTGAATTCCTGAAAGGACTCTCACGGGTTGCTTTCTGTAAAGTTCTTGCAAACAGAATGATCTTAGACAGTAACTCGTGCTTCGGCGAGCGTCTGCCACATGGTACAACAGCGCGCAGTAAGAACGCCGGGCGAAAACTTCGACCGGCGAACTGTTTTGGTGTCGCATTTCGTGCACCAGGTACCGTGGCAGCCGGTGCGGCGCTGGATTCGCCGGCTAGATGATGCCGCCGTGCGTGCGGTAGGGCGTCATATGATCGGGTTGATCAAGGAACCAGAACCGGTGCCATTCTTCACGCAATGCGCGGAAGTCTTCAGCTGTATAGATCAGCTGTCGGGCACGGACGGCAGGGTCCGAGTCGTAAATCGGAATGAAGCATCCGGTCGTGCTGCTCAGAGCAGCGGCCAGCATCATCGCTACGAAAAGACGACGAACTGTTTTTCCGGGGTTCTTAATGATTCGCCACATCGCACTGTCTACTTTGATGGAGGTTCGAATGTTGAGTCACCGTTTTGCAGAGCCTGATGATGGCGTCTGCTGGTCGCTTGTTCCAAACCGCAGGAGTATTGCTCCCATGCAGTTCTGTTGCTGACCAACTGTGTGATCGTCAAACTCAACCTGAAAAGTTAATCCGCAAAGCTGGAATATTCGACAAAGTTTGACATTTGCTCAAATGTGCTGGCAGAAGTGATGTAGGCCTCGCGTATGCAAGCATCCGGAGTGGTACCTGGGAGGGGAAGAAGTTGTTAGAGGTGATTGGGTAATTGGTGAGGTCACGATTCCTTGCCGTTTTGCCCGTATCAAATGGACTCGTTGCTCGTCCAATACCAACATTAAAAAGCCCGTTTCCGAATCTGAATCCGAAAACGGACCCTTAAGCGTGGGATCACTTTTGACTTTGAAAATCAAGTCAATTGAAAATCAGGTCAAAGGTGTTCCCGACGAGTGGTGGCTGCCCGGGGTCGTGCCAGCAAGCGTGCTGACAAGCGGCAACCCGCCGGCTGCCGTTAGGCGATGCCACCTCGCCGGCTAGTACAGAAATATTTCACTAAACACCTCCTTTCCAAAAGACCATCCCGCGACAACGTCCGAAGCCGAAAGATTGGACGCCGGGCAGGTATCTACCCTCGTGCTGCGTAACACGAACGACTCATCTATTTTCATTACGCCCCGCCAATAATGCAAGGCGAGCAGGTTGTTAGGAAATGGGACCGGTTTGGCGTTGGCGAGGTTCGGGGGGGGGGGGGGGGGGGAAGTAGGGTTCGGGGTTCAGGGTGGAAGTTCGAGTGGGAGGATGTCAAAGAAGGAAGGCAACTGGCCCAGTTTCAGAAGTATTTACCTTATTTTCTAATCTTCCGACTCAAATGCTGACGGGAATTTCATTCCTCCCGCAACCCGCCCGCGCCCGCTCCCGTCTGAACTCTGAACCCTTCTTCACCTAACGCATTGTCCCGACTTTACCGATCTGGTACCTTTATACGCTCGTTCGCAGGAGAGCCACCTTCTCTCGGAATACCGTTCCAAATGGCTTTCACTTGAGTGGCATTGAATCGCGGCTGGTCCGCCTTCAAACCACCGGGCTTTCCTGCATTTACAGTTTCGTACCTTTGTCGTGCTCTCTAAACGCACGCGACCCCGGAACGCTCCACGTTTATCCCGGCGTCACGCCGTATTCGTAATTGAACTCATTCAATTGAACGTACGTCGCGGGCCCTTTTAACACTGAACGTTTCCCAGAGAAAAATTATTAATGGTTGATCGCAACTTAATCAGAACACTAGAAGACGATGACATCTCGGGCTTGATGGACGGCTACTTCTCGGAAGACGAGGACATTGCCGAATGGTATCAGACAAACGTCATCGACGGCCAGGAAACCAAATTTGCCATCCAGGAAATTGTTGAAGGCAAGATTGTCCGCGTCGATAGCGAAGCCGTCGTCATCGATGTCGGTTTCAAGAGTGAAGGAACCGTTCCGCGCAACGAATGGTCCGAAGAAACGCCTCCGGAAGTCGGTCAGTCAGTTCGTGTTCTGATCGAAGACCTTGAAGACGAATCCGGATCCGCAGACGACCCCGCCGGTTTGATCAAAATCAGCAAGACCAAAGCTGACATCATCGATCACTGGAACGGTGTCATCTCGCTGGTTAGCGAAGGCGATATTGTGACGGGTAACTGCACTCGAAAAATCAAAGGCGGACTGCTGGTTGATATCGGCGTACCGGTGTTCCTGCCAGCCAGCCAGGTGGACATCCGCCGTCCGGGCGACATCGGCGACTACATCGGTCGCGTCGTTCAGTGCGAAGTGCTGAAGATCGACGTGCAGCGGCGCAACATTGTCGTCAGCCGCCGTTCGCTGATCGAAAAAGAGCGGACCTACGCTCAACAGAAACTACTCGCCGAACTCGAAGTCGGGCAGATTCGCAAAGGTGTCGTCAAGAACATCGCGGACTTCGGTGCGTTTGTTGACCTTGGCGGAATCGACGGTCTGCTGCATATCACCGACATGTCGCACACGCGGATCTCGCACCCGTCGCAACTGGTTTCGATGGATCAGGAAATGGACGTTCAGGTGCTGACGATCGACCGCGAGAAGATCAAAATCGCTCTTGGACTGAAGCAGATGCTGCCGAATCCGTGGGACGATGTCGAAACCAAGTACCCTATCGGCTCGATCAATCCGGGCGAAGTTGTCAACGTGATGAACTACGGTGCGTTCGTGAAACTCGAGCCCGGAATCGAAGGTCTGGTTCACATCAGCGAAATGTCGTGGGTCAAACGGATCAATCACCCGAGCGAACTGGTTAATATCGGCGACGAAATCAAAGTTGCCGTTCTGGGAATCGACAAAGCCGGCGAGCAGATGTCGCTCGGCATGAAGCAGACTCAGGACAACCCGTGGGACAAGGTCGAAGAGAAATACCCGATCGGCAAAGTCATCACGGGCAAGGTTCGCAACCTGACCAACTACGGTGCGTTCATCGAGCTGGAAGAGGGGATCGACGGTCTGCTGCACGTTTCTGACATGTCATGGACGCGCAAGATCAGCCATCCGAACGAGGCACTGGAAAAAGGCCAGGAGCTGGATTGCAAAATCCTCTCGGTCGATACCAACCGCCGCCGGATCGCACTGGGTCTGAAGCAGATGGACGAAGATCCGTGGAGCAACGACATTCCGTCGCGCTACACGCCGGGACAACTGGTTTCGGGCAAGGTCACAAAGATCACCAACTTTGGCGTCTTTGTTGGACTTGAAGACGGACTCGAAGGTTTGCTGCACATCTCGGAGCTGGCGGACCACAAGGTCGAAAACCCGGAAGACATCGTCAACGTCGGCGACGAACTGGAAGTCAAAATTCTGCGAGTCGATACAGACGACCGGAAGATTGGACTTTCACGACGGCGCGTCGAATGGAGCGCAGAGCAGGAAGCTGCAGCAGCTCAGGGCGGAGACGGCCTGGGTGGCGGCAGCGGCGATTCGCGCTCGACTTCGGTCCGATCGTCCTCAACCCGCGACGGCTTGAAAGGTGGTCTCGGCGCTTCCGGGCCGCTGTTCGGTACAGCCGTTGAGAAAGAAATTCCGGCAGCTGAACCGGTTACTGAAAACGCTTCTGCTGTAGAAGAACCTGCGGCTGAGGAACCCATGGCTGAGGCACTTGAAGCCGTTGCTGAAGAAGCGACGGACGAAACTCCGGCGGACGACGAGGAAGAAAAAACGGACGACGCGTAGACTGATTCCGTAACGAGAACTAAAAGCACCGGTCAACATTGGCCGGTGCTTTTCTTGTGGAACGACGAACTTAGGCGAGTTTCCGTCCAGGTGCAGTCGACTGATGGTTCGTTTGCCACGAGAAACTATCCAGATTCCTCAAGTCGGAATCTGAACATGCTCGCGAAGGGCCTTCAGCATATTCGACTGCCGAGCTGAACTGTTGGCCTTCCGGCATTTCCTTCAGCGCTTGAAACGTACCCCAGCAAGCCGATTTGCCTTGCGATCTGTGCAATGTTTTCGAGGAACCGGAAATGAGAGACGCCATGAAAATGATCGATACCGAATCCGACGGCAAACAGCAAACATCGATCAACATCACATTGGTGAACTGCAGCCATTGAACAACTGTCCTCCTGCGGCGTTCCCAGTTCGCCTTCATCACCGAACATCAAACTGTCGGTCCCGCCATCAACGAGCACCACGGTATCGATATCGTGTTTATCGATCAGATGGTTGTACGCTTCCTTGAGAGTTTGAACGCCACAACGCGAGAATCCATAGACCGGATTGTCAAAGTCGTTTTGCTCCAGCCACATCTTCAAATATTTCTCAGGAAAATAGTTCCGGCCGGAGACATCGCCGTCGCCAGACTGAATTTCATAGACGGACGGAAAGATCTGCGTGGTCGTTGTTTCTTCAAGCCATGTAAAGGAATAACCGGCCAAAACAACTTTCTTGCCCTGCGCAGCGAGACTAGCAAGCAAGGGAATGCCGCTGTAGATATCGAATCCACCGCCTGCTCCAGCCAACAGAATGTTCCGGGAGGACTCAAGTTGCTGAAAGAAAGGTAGTTGGTGTAGTGCAAACACAAGCGAGCCTTAATTGAACGGTCAAAACGAGAGGAATGTACCAGGCGAAAAATGAAACCGCGAATAGACGCCAATAAACGCGAATATCAGTCTGTCATGGTGTTTATTTGCGGAATGCCCGCCCGTAAGCAAGGGCGGTAAGCGAAGCATCCGACCAGGAAACCCGCAGCGTAAGCAAGGACGTGGTCTTTGACCACGCAGTTTCGGCAACGGTTCCACTTGGCTGAAAAGCTAAGGAGCATGGGAAAATCAACTCCGTATTTTGGACTTGCCCCTTTTCCATAACCGGACGCTTGAGCGAGGGACTTTGCCGCAAATCCGGCTGGACGAGTGCTACAACCGGTTCCGGGCGAAAGTAATCGATATCGAAAAACGAATGCTGGAACTGAGCGTTTGCTTCACACGAGAGACTCCTGAGCCGTCTGTAGAATACTCGGCGGTGCTGGATCAGCGAACATCAGCGCTCGAGAACCTGATTCCGTCTGTCGTCGAGATCTGTGTCCTGACTTGCTGGCGGATGAGTTCAACCTCAGCCCGGAAACTGAAGACGAATTGCATCAGCTAACCGAATCGGCGACTGACCAGTTCGAATCGCAAATGGCGGAACTGGAGTCGCGGTCGCTGAAAGAAATACAAGCTGTGATCCCGGCTGAACTCAGAACGCATGTTGAAGAAATGATTCAACTGGAAACGAGTTTTTCGTTTGAAGAAAGTTCATACATCGACTTGCGATACCAGCAACCGGACGGACAACCCGCCGTTTTCGCACAAGGTGTTGAGAGCTGACCGTATCTTCACGTTTGCGCATATCCACTGCTGGAAGGCACGTCTGCCTGCATGTTATTCGTCAGTGATCAACCCACTACTTTCTTAATCGCTTCTTTCACTGCCTTGGCATTGGCAGGCAGATATACGGGCGGGTTCGCGTTGTGACTGGTCACGCCCTGAATTTTCGATTCATGGTAATCTGTCTTGAAACCGGTGAACTTTAGACCGTGAGCCGTGCTAATGACGACGGTCCGGTCCGATGACTTGATCATGCCGCAGGCAACAAGTTTCTTCATTACCGCGAGGGCAACCGCTGTATGAGGGCAGGTGTACATTCCGGTCAGGTCGGCCTGCGCTGCGGCGTCGGCGAGTTCCTGTTCGGTCGCCTGCTCCACCAGACCGTTCGTTTCTTTCACCGCCGCGACCGCTTTCTCGTAGCTGACCGGGTTACCGATCCGGATCGCATTGGCCATCGTCTCACCGGCGGTCGTCGAGATTTTTTCGCTGAACTGATTTTCGAACGATTTGAAAAACGGATTGGCCGGCTCAGCTTGTGCGCCGATGAGTCGCGGCATCCGGTTGATCAAGCCGAGATCCATCATCAGCCTGAACCCTTTGTGCAACGCGCTGATGTTGCCGAGGTTGCCGACGGGAATGATGATCCAATCGGGAACTTCCCAATCGAACTGCCTCACAATTTCTACGCCGACCGTTTTCTGGCCTTCGATCCGCAAACTGTTCATCGAGTTCGCCAGATAAATCGACTTGTCCGCAGTAACTTCCTGCACGATCTTCATGCAGCCGTCAAAATCAGAGTCCAGCGCCAGCACATGCGCACCGTTGGCCACGGGCTGGATCAGTTGAGCAGTGCTGATCTTTCCGGCCGGCAGAAAAATGATCGCCGGAATTCCTGCGTATGCCGCATACGATGCCAGTGCTGCGCTGGTGTCGCCGGTGCTGGCGCAGGCAACGGCCTGTACCGGGCTGCCGTCGGCAATCATCTGTTTAACCACGCTGACAAGGACCGTCATGCCGAGATCTTTGAAACTGCCCGAGTGAGAATTGCCGCAAAGTTTAATCCACAGATCGGGAACGCCAAGCTGCTGACCAAGCCGCTCGGCCCAGAACAGGTTCGTGTTCCCTTCGTACATGCTGACAATGTTCTCGTCGCGCAACGACGGGATCACCCACTCGCGCATCGCCCAGACACCGCTGCCGTATGGCCAGACTGTTTTGCCGGCGCGAGCATCAAACAGCTGCTGCCATTTGTACGGATTGTTGGCCTTCAATGGATCGCGAGGATGAAAAACCTCCAACAGCGAATCGCATTTCGGACAACGATAAATCACGTCGTAAATCGAGTAACGCCCGTCGCATCCGGCAAAGCAGCGAAAATGCGGCTGGTCATTGAGCGTGTCGGCGGGTTGTTCAGCAGTCTGTATCGACATGGACGTACTCGTCAATGGTTCGCAATTGTGATTCGAAACGTATTCAGCAAGACATTCAATGAGGAAATTCAGCCAAGAATCTGACTGGCATGTTTGACGAAATCCGCAATGACTGACCCCTGATTTTCGCAATGAGCCTAACATTTTCTATGCGGCAATCGAAGCCTGCCGCGCTGATTTGACCCGTTGATTGGCCTTCTGATCGTGTAAAATTGATCTTCGCACCTGTCCGCCGCTGGAGAATGTCCTTGCCACGTTTACCCTTGCCGATCGTTCTCGTTCTCGCCGCGTTTGTGGCCGGGCTCTATTCGGTTTCGCTGCTCCCGAATCCGGACTCGATGACAGGAGCAACCGCCTCAACGATCAAGATTTCATCGGAGCACGAAGACTCGCAGGACCATGACTCGCAAGACCATGACTCCGATGATGCGATCCGCTTCAACGCGCAGATCCGCCCGATCCTTTCGCAGCACTGCATCGCCTGTCACGGTCCGGACGATGAGGAACGCCAAGCCGACCGACGACGTCTACGAATCGATTGTCGATGAATTGTTTGCTTCGCCTGGCTATGGAGAATGCTGGGCGGCGATGTGGATGGACATCGCGCGCTACTCCGACACGAAGGGCTACGCAGAGGATCCTCATCGAAACATCTGGCCGTGGCGTGACTGGGTGATCCGGGCGTTCAATGAAAACATGCCGTACGACCAGTTTACGATTGAGCAGATTGCCGACGAACAAACCGCTGACGAACCTGTGCCGACACCGAATCAGGACCATTTTTCCGCACTTCAGAAACAACCCGATGATCTGACAGCTCAGCGAAACGCGCCGGTCAGGGTTCCGGTGATGGAGGATCTTCCGGATGAAAAACGTCGCGACACTTTTGTCCATGTTCGCGGCAAACACCTGTCGAACGGTAACCAGGTCAAAGCTGCCGTGCCTGACGCATTCAATCATTTGCTAGACAATGCACCGAAGAACCGGCTGGGAGTTGCGCAGTGGCTGACCGCTGACGACAACCCGCTCACCGCGAGGGTCACGGTAAACAGGTTCTGGGCCCAAATGTTCGGGCGCGGGATCGTCGAAACCGAAGAGAACTTCGGGACTCAGGGTTCGATGCCGACACATCAGGCTTTGCTCGACTGGCTGGCGATCGACTTTCGCGACAACGGCTGGAACGTCAAACGGTTGCGCAAGCAGATCGCAATGTCGTCGGCTTATCGGTAAGCGCGCATCAGAACGGTTGTTGACGGCTGTCTTATGTTGAGGATTTTGCTGAATTCTCAAACAGGAGCCGAAGATGTTAGAGGAATCGAGATCGGGAAAAGTCGAAGAGTGGAGCCAGCGGTTATTGCGATTTTCGAAATCCAGTCAAACCGGTTAGCCCGTTGAGCTTTCAACCGGTTTCATTGGATCCAGTGGCGGCGTCCTGCGGACGTAAGCGTCTCTGAGCACGGTTATTGACGCGTGTCGTATTTTGGATGATTTCCCTGGAGGTCACCATGCCACGCATTTCAAAATCGGAGCGAGTTGAGCTTTGGCTCGACCGTTTTCAGCGCCATTCGCAATCCGGGCAATCGATCGCCCGATTCTGTGCCGCCGAAAGTGTTTCGGCTCCGTCATTTTATCAATGGAAGCGACGCCTTGCCGTAGCGCTCGCTGAGAATCAGGAAACTCGAAGATCTTCGTGTGTACCAGTGCCACCGACATGAGAAAAGGATTCGCCGATCAGTCCAAAGCGTTGGCTCAAAGCAAAGACATCGTTCGGCAACTCGAAGCGAATTCGGTCAGCAACAGAAAGACTACCTGAAGCTCTGGAAAGAACGTTTCGCGGCCAGGAGCGAGCGTTACATCGCCGATCCGGACCAGCTGCGAATCGACTGGCGACACCCCCGAATCGTCCGACGCCGCCGACGGACTTGCAGACGCGGCCGAAGACGCCGACTTGATCGCGTCCCGCAAACGCCGCAAGCCAAAGAAAAAAGATCACTCGTTTCCGGCTCATTTCCCTCGCACCATCGAGGTTATCGACGTTGACGAAGCCGAAAAGACTTGCCCCGATCACGGCGAGAAACAGTTGCTTCCTGAATCGATGTGGGACGTCCGCGAAAAGCTGGTCATGGTTCCAGCGAAGTTCGAAGTTCAGGTTCGCATTCATAATCGAGCCGCTGTTGGCTTACTTGAAGCAAACGTTGCTGAGTGATCGAATCATCGCCTGCGACGACACCGGTTTGACGTTGCTGTATCCGAAAGTGCTGCCGGACTTTGGCTTGAGGGACGCGAAACAGAAACGAGCTGCAGAAGTTTACGCCAAAGCACTCGAAAAAAACAAACCGGGCATCAACGCCAAAATGCGGGCTTACCGCGGAGTCAACGTGAAGTTGAACGTGAAGTTGAACGTGAAGTTGAACGTGAAGTTGAACGTGAAGTTGAACGTGTTCGACTTTACGGTCAGCCGCCATCGCGACGGGCCGGATTTGTTTTACGAGAACTATTGCGGCACGATTCCGGGAGACTGTTGGCACGGGTTCGGCGCGATCTCAGCGGAGTCCGACGGAGCGATTGTGCGCGCCGCTTGTAATGCTCACGCTCGTCGCAAGTTTGAAAACGCTGGCGATTATCCGGCAGATCGCACGAAGTGGATGGACTGGTTCCAGGAGTTGTACGATCTCGAATCCGAAGCGAAGGAGAGTTCGCTTGTCGGTGAGGCGTTGCTTTCGTTTCGGCGTTCCAAGGCGCAGGTGGTGTGGGCGTTGATGCGGGCTGAGCTTGAATCGGTTGACGATCGGACGGAGCAAGTGGTGTTGCCCAGGAGCGACTTGCGAAAGGCTTTGAATTATCTTCGCAATCACCGGGCAGAGCTAACTCGTTACGTTGACGACGCGGAGTTACCGATCGACAATAACGAGTGCGAGCAGCTGATGAAGCAAGTGGCGATTGGCCGTAAGAACTGGAGTGCGCCGGCAGTTTGGCTGGCGGCGAGCGAAACGCGGGTTTCATGACATTGGTGAGCAGTGCTCATCGGAACGATCTGGATGTGTGGGCTTACGTGAATGATGTACTCCAGCGGTTGCTTGCTGGCGAGACGAATTATGAGCCGTTGTTGCCCTGGAACTGGGCGGTGTCTCATCCGGCGTCGATCCGAAAGTACCGTCAGAAGGAGCGCAGCGACCGCGAGATCCGCAAGCGTGAAAAACGAGCCAAACGCCGCGCCGAAAAGCAGCGGCAGGCCAAACTACGCCAGCGATAGAACCGCTGCTGGCGGCTTCGTCAAGACGCGTCCGAAAACCGTGCTCAGAGACGCTTACGCTCAACTCGCTCCGATTTTGAAATGCGTGGCATGGTGACCTCCAGGGGAATCATCCAAAATACGACACGCGTCAATAACCGTACTCAGAGACGCTTACGCTTAAACAAAAACCGGTGTCCACCGGTACCGGGCCAACGCAAGTCTTTTTTGCGCGAAAACTTTGGGATGGACTCGTGACCTCGTCCACTACCCAATCGCCAATTCGGGGGTTTGTAATGCGCTGTAAATAACGCAACGCGCCTACAACGCAGAGCAGAATCAACGAGCCTTCCCAAAGGGCGCAATCTTCTGCGGCCCTTGCTCTTGCTCGCACGGAATCGGGCAAGTGATAGCAACTGCGGTTCAATATCGTCCAGCTACGTCGCTAATCTCTGCGGGTTTTGTGGATTGAGTCAGGTTTGATGCCGATATCTCGTTGTGAGCGCTTGCGCTTTTCAATTCACAAAACGGAGTTACACAAACATGCGTCGCTATATATGTCACGCCTTGATTGCGGCTCTTGCAGTCGCATTGACCGGGCCGGTCGTGGCCCAGGACAGTCTACTTACCGATGGAGATATTTCGCGTGTGATCGAACTGCGAACCACCGAAGCTTCTCCAAGACCGCTCAAACCTGCCGAGACAACTTCGTCCCGTGCCAAGCACCCGGAGTCTTCTGCTGCCAGCCTGCCTGATCCTGCAAAGATTGGATTCGACGAAATCGGGAGCGGAGAGTTTACTCCTCAACCTTCAGCTGTCGAAAATTCAAACACCGCATCCGTTGCCCGCCAGGCCGATGTCCGATCCGGATTTGTGGCACAATCATCCACTGCACCGCAAACATCGGCGCAGGTTCAAGGGCATGAAGTTGGCGGATTCCAAACACCTCAAGTTCCAGCTCCCGGGACCGGATTCGCTCAGCCACCTGCACCTCAACCGCCGGCGAATCAACAACCGGCGCAGTACCAATATCAGAGCCGGGGTCCGGTCGTGGATCAAACCTGGAACCGGCAACCTGCCATTGTTCAAGATGAAGGAATTCCGCAGTTCGCAGCTGAAGTGGATGACGTGCCGGCGATTAACACATCGATCACGCCTCAAATCAGCACGCGGATCATTTCGCCGAAATCAATCAACCTGAACGAACCGGCTCACATCAAAGTGCAGCTCAAGAACAACAGCCGCGCTGATGCGGGCAACGTTGCTTTGACTGCCGTGCTTCCTGCGCACGTCAAACTGAGTTCGTCCAGTCCGCGACCGACCAAAGTCGACGGACAGACACTCAGTTTTTCAATTCAGCGAATCGGTTCGGGCCAGACACAGGAAATTCAGTTGAATGTCATTTCTGTTGAAAAGCAGCCGATGCAAATCGCAACTTCGGTTCGCATTCAGCAGAACCAGGGCATCGGCATCGCTGTTCGTCAGCCGCAGTTGAAAATCGAAGTTGCCGGGCCTGCTCAGGGCAACATGGGCAACTGGACAACTCATACCGTAACCGTGACCAATATTGGTGACGGAGTCGCCCGGAATGTTCAACTCGATCGCCAACTGCCGGAGCAACTGCAAATCGACTCGACCGTGTCAGCCGCACAGCGAATCGAGCAGATCAATCCCGGACAGTCCAAAAAAATCATCTTGAAGTCAATGGCTACCGCAGCGGGCGAATTCGATTTGAAATTCAGCGTTGCAGCAAAGGGTTGCGATGCCTGTCAGGCAAGTCATCAGATGCGGGTTTTCCAGCCTGAACTACAGGTTTCCGTGTCCAGCCCGGAATTGACCTTTGTTAACCGCGATGGAATCTATTCCTTCATCATCGAAAATAAAGGCCAGGTCGATGTCAACAATGTCGTTGTGGCTCTCGCGACATCTCCGGGAATCAAGGTAACCACCGTCAGCCGTGAAGCCACAGTTGATCAGAAAACCGGACACCTGTCCTGGAAGTTTGCAAAAATTCCTGCAGGCGGATCGGAAACGATTCAGCTGAAAGCACGGGCAACCACACCGGGTAATCAGATTTGCGAATTGCGAGTCAGCAGCAACGAAACCGTTGCCGAGCGTTTTGAACTGGCAACACAGGTTCAGACGCATGCTGACGTCGGTATCAACCTGATCAATCAGAACGGACCGATCGAAGTCGGTGCTCAAACCGAGTTCATTGTGAAGGTCGAAAATCGCGGCAGCCGGATTGCGAACGGAGTCGATGTTGCGATCGAACTCGCTCCTTCGCTGATGCCGGTAACAAGTCCTGTTTACGAGATCAACGAACTGGACAACACGATTCGTTTCAAACCGCTGGAGATTCCTGCGGGCGAGACGAAAGAACTGAAATTCACAGTCGCCGGCGTTACTCAAGGTGAGCACGTTGTTCGCGGCATCGTCAAAATGGCAGATTCAGCCCGACGTCTGATGACCGAAGACAGTGTGTTTGTCTTCGAGCCGGATCAGTCGAAGGTCAGCGAATCGCTCAAGCCGCAAATGAAGCAGCGTTAGGCTGAGAAAATGTGTCGGTTTTTGTGAATGAAAACCCGAGGCCTTGTCTGTTCTGGACACGGCCTTTTTTCGTGCATCGTCAAAGTTGTCCACCCGGATATCAGCAGTTGCGGTATTTGTCATGGAGTCCGACTCCATCAAGAATCATGGGCACGATCTTCTCGATTCTTGACTGTTTCGTTGCCTCGCGTTTGGCGAAGCTGATATGTTCGGCCAACTCGCGCTGGCGGCTGGAGGTAAACGCCTTGAACTTAACCGCTGCCGTTTTGTAACGCTTCATGGTTTTCCTTCGCGGGTGACAGTATCGGTTATTTGAACAAAAATCAGCGGCCGCTATCATTTTCGGCTGACATGTTTACGGCTGAATCGTCGATGACATTGACGCAAACATGCTACTTCTGTAACACGCTATCGGTGATAACCAAGGATACGATCATGGTCAATGATTTTCCCGGAATTTCTGATGCGGAATGGCACGTCATGCACGAGGTCTGGCGTTTCGAATCCGCTTCTACAGACTCCAACAGCCAGCCTTCGCGGCAGGTTACATCGGGCGAAGTTATCGCCAGGTTGAGCGAAACGATGGACTGGTCTCCGGGCACGGTGAAAACGCTCCTTCACAGACTCGTTCGGAAGGACGTGCTTGAATTCCAGCGGAAAGGAAACCGCTATCTCTACCGTGCCAAATTCAACGAAGCACAATGCGTTGACTGGGCCGGCAACCAGTTGCTGCACAGCGTGTTCGCCGGACGCCCCGTCCCGATGCTCGCCTGGCTGGTCCGGTCCTCGCGTCTGAGTGGAGCCGAAATCAACTCACTGAGCGCGTTGTTGCGCGAGTTGCAGCAACAACAACCGCCGCACACACCGCGGCATCGTTCGAGTGGAACTGATTGCGGCGCGGTGACAGTTGCTGATCATTCAACGACTTCGCGGATTGGTCATTTGAAAATCTACGCGCCGAATGACGATGACCGGAATAATCCTGATCAGAACTCCGAATCTGACCGCTACGCTATGGAACATAGTGAATCAAGGCGGAGTCTTCGCCGTAGTGCGTGACGGTTCATATGGCTGGTCATTTCCCGGCTCGCTCATTTTCGTCGTCTTCTACACATGTTTTTCTGTTCGAACCAAGAACGTCTGCGCGAATGGGTCATCCCCTCCCCCTCTGCATGGTGGCAGCCAATCGACGACATCCTGCATCTCCGAGCGACTCCAGGCTGATTGCGTGGCCTGCGTTGAGCGCGATTGATACTCTTTGCTACGAATTTGCTTATCCGTCCGATTGCGTCCTGGCTCAAACGAGACAGCCCGAACTATGAAGAGGCAGAACTGATTGCCGTTCAATACCGGTCTGAACCCGCTTGATCCGAAACCACTTCTGACAAAATGCTCCGGAACATTCGTTACCGCCGGAGTTGGGATTCCCCCGTTTCGAGTTCAATTTGAGGTTTAGAAAATGAGAAGAATTGTGTTGCCTGGTGCTTTGTCGCTGCTTGTCGGGTTTGTATCGAGCGGGTTTGCAATGCAATGTGATTCGTGCGGAGTCAGTTATTCGACCGGTTATCCGCCTGCATCCGTTTCGTACGGCCAGCATGTCTACTCGCAGAATTACGATTCCACTTACTATCAACAATCCGATCCCCCTAACTACTCAAACTGAGCGGTTTTTAAGCCGCGATTTGTAATTCATTTTTCAGGAGCTCTCGAAATTTTGATCGATCGTTCCTGTTTTGGATTTTGGCTAACATCAGCTTGGCTTGTTGAGTTCGAATCTTGTCGCGGATTTGATCGAGGCGTTCACTCATCGGTGGCAAGCTGACTTTAGTTTTCTCTTGTTTTGCTTTTGCACCTTGAGCCGCAAGGCTGTGGTGGGTCAGCATTTGGTGGGACATGCCGCACAGGTGCAGGTGACGCTCAATCGCGTTTCTGCTCAGTACCTGATAATCGCAAAACCCCGGTGAGTTTTTCAGTTCTTTGAACAACACTTCGATCTTCCAACGCTTCTCATAGATCACGATGATCTCGCGAGCAGCAAGTTTGGTTTCGTTGGTAACGACAGCTAATGTTTTCTTCCATGAGTCGCCCGGGCGTTTGGAAAGAACCATGCGAACCTGACCGAGTCGTCCAAGTTCGCCGTCAACGGCTGCAATCTGCATCCACCTCCAAAACCTCGCGCGACGAATGCGAATACGTCTACTGTTGTGGCGAAGCGCTCCCGCTGCGAATTGTTTGATGGATCGTTTCTGGCAGTACTTACGTTTCATGTTACGGTTTTTCGATGCCACCGAAAACCACGTAAATTCTCGGCCTTGACACGCTTTCACGACGCAAGGCGCAAGGTAAAACGCGTCGAACAACACCCGCACCTTCAAGTCAAAAGGAAGGCTCAATTCGTTGATCATCTGCGCTGCGATCTGAGTTGGCTTACGGTAACCAGTGCCTGCTTGATCTTTAGGAACCCACAGGTCAAATTTCCACGGCAACACGACACCACGGAACATAAGCGCCCCGGTCACGACCATGTGGCCGCGCATAAATCGGCGCGTTTTGTGATCGTAGATTTTGGAAACCGCAGCCATCTTGCGAGCGCGTTTCTCGATTCGAGTGTCGTCGATCAAAAAATAAATCGGTTCGCCTTTACGAGGTTTCATCCAACGAAGCGTTTCAATCGCCCGAGACTGCATCATGGAGACGCTGTCCCGGTTGCTACGAAGGAAACTACCCCAACTGGTTCGATGACCGCCACGCGGTGCAACCCGAGAGACGTGAAGTAGTGTCGCCGATTTAACAGTCATGATGATCCCAAATACAAACCATCGGAAGTGCCTGCGTTGAGGCAAGCTGAGTTGCTGGCAAATCGGCGATATCATGGCTTGCAATACGGCTGGAAAAGAGCCACCATCCATGGTGAGGTCCTTGCTTGACTGAACGGTGTGTGGATATTCCGCTCATAGAGGGCCTCGCTTTTATCGTAAATATCAATCTCGATTTCGTTTCCGCTCAGTTTGTCCAACTAGTGTCTGTCGTTAAACCGGTTTAGTGTTTTGAAAACCGTGTTGAAATCAAAAAAGATTCCTTGAAGAACGAACCAAAGTGTTGGTTCGCGCGTTGAATTGTTGGTAAGCGCGCACCAGAACGATTGTTGACGGGTGGTTTATGTTGAGGATTTTGTTGAATTCTCTTACAGGATCCCGTGATGTCGCGTCTACCGAATCCCGTCAAATTCCGTGAGTGGAGCGAGCGTTTGTCGCGTTTTGAAAACTCCGGCCAAACCGTGGCCGATTTCTGCCGCTGCGAACGTGTTTCGCAACCGTCGTTCTACCAGTGGAGAAAAAAAATCAAAGCCGCAAAGACCGGCCCGGTTGCCCCGTCGCCCTTTCCGATCCGTGATTCCGCCGGCAACTCCTCGTCCAACTCCTCGTCCAACTCCTCGTCCAACTCCTCGTCCAACTCTTCATCGAATGCTTTGTCCGGCCGGTTTCAGTCGCTACAGATCACATCTGCCTGTCCGGGCAGGTGTCCGGCTTTGACGGTTCGACTTCCACAGGGAATCGAGATCGAAGTCGGCGATGACCCTGCGACGATCAAGGGGGTGATCAGGCAACTGCTCGAATCGAACCCGGTGCCAGCGGAGACCCGGAAATGTTGAACCTTACCGGTCGAACCGTGATCTATGTCTACACGCCCGGCTAGCAAGAGCACTTCGATTAACTTTACAAAAAAAGCAGACATTCTTTTCGCAGTGCTGCGTGAGAATGTCTGCCTTGCGTTGCCAGTGCAAAAGTAATTCAGGCGGCTTTGCCGGGATACCGTTTGCGGCGACGCCCGGAAGCGTTCAACGAAACGCCGGCCAGCAACATCGAAAGCTGTGTGGCGTCGATTTGCAACCCGGCGGAACCGGCTTCGGATTTGAGTTCTTCAAATGTTCCCGCTTCGAGTACCCGGTAATACAACCAGAATCCGCCACCCTCGAAGTACAGCAGCTTCATCCGGTCGCGCCGGCGGTTGATGAAGACAAACAGACTTCCATCGGTCGGGTCGGATTGAAACTCCTCCCGCACGATTCCGCTGAGCCCGTTGATTCCTTTTCGCATGTCGGCGACGGGCGTGTAGACATGAATTCCGGTTTGACTGTTACGATTTAACATTGCCGGGCCTCGGTTGACGGGTTTGATTCGAGCAGTTGCCTGATCACCGATTCGATTACCGCCGGGTCATGCCCGACTTCGATCTCGATCCCGTCTGGAAGCCGAATGGTCAACACCCGATGCCTGTCCGGGGCAGGCGTGATCTGTAGCGGCTGAAACCTGCGACCCGAAGCGTTGCCGGAGGAAGCGTTGGTCGGAAACTGCGACCGGGCAACCGAAGGCGACGAGCCGGCCTCGACGGCTTTGAGTTTTTTCCTCCACTGGTAAAATGACGGTTGCGAAACGCCTTCGCTGCGGCAGAAATCAGCCACTGTTTTGTTTGAGTTTTCAAAACGCGACAAATGTTCGCTCCATTCACGGAATTTAACGGGATTCGGTAGACGCGACATCACGGGCTCCTGTTCGAGAATTCACAAAATCCTCAACATAAACCACCCGTCAACAATCGTTCTGGTGCGCGCTTACGATTCAACAACGATTTTACCAGAGTGTGAATTGCCGTGTGAGCCATTGTTGGATCGAGTCTGCCTAATTGAATATTGGAAACAATGCGTTGCGGATCCATGTTGGAACGCCGGAAATCCTGCCTTGTCGTAATAACAAAAGCGCAAGCAAACCACTCTGACTAACGCAAAGTCTGCCCGAGCGAATGCGGAAGGAAGTACACTTCACCCTCCCGCTCGCGAGCGGGTCGGAGCCTAAGCGACGGGGAGGTTTGCGAATATTGCGTCCAAACAACGCACGATGGGCGTCCGTTAGATTGACGCCATCCTGAATCACAAAGGCGAAATCCGCTTCGCGACCAGGCGGCATCGGTGGTGGTTCCCTGCACCACATTCGCTGCCGGCCCGTTTTCCTGGCCGGCATTCTTGTCTCGGTTCGAGTCTTCGTCACAGTCCGTATGTTTCCTGATTCATCTTCGAGTTGCTCCTGATACGGTACCGAAACGATGTAATTCTGCGTCACGTTTTCGGTGACTGGAACGCTCACCATCACGGTCGTCTTCAACTGGTCGGCGTCGGGCGTCATCATCAGAATTGAAATATCAGAAGTGAGGGGCTCGTCCTGGGCGGATGTGCCGGCTACAGATGCGAACAACATCGCGATCGAAAGGATAACTACATTGAACTGAGTCAAAGTTCTCATGAGCTGGCTCCTCAAGATAATTCGGTATCATGTGCGAGCACAATTTAGCATGCGAATCGCCTTGAAGCAAAATCAGCAATCCCCGATAGCACAAATGAAGTTGCCGTTTAGAGCTATTTCCCAGCTAACCTTGCGACATTGCATTTGAAATCAACTCTGTTGCTGCAACGGCACCGTTTGCAAACCGAATCATTTCAGCCGAATTTTTGTCCCGTTGCTGCGCTGGCATCAACTTTGTTCCCTGCTGTACGATCAAGCCGACCAAGTCATCCAGTGACCCCGGACATTGCTGCGAGTTTCCGGCTCGTTGAAACTGGTTGTCGTACTTCCTCGGTTGCGGCAGGAGAACGCGAGGCAAACCGAGCGCGTCGGTTTCCGCGACGAGGTTGTAGCCCGCATCTGCCGGTTTGATATTGCTGGCCAGCGATTCGATCCGGATACCGTCCACCGATTCACCGAACGAGCCGGCGAACGGGCTGTTGGTCAGCACCCGATGTTCGCCACCGACCGTACGGCTCAATTGCCGAGCCAACGCAAGAGTACGATTCAGATACCCGAGCCCGCCGCCGGGCGCATTATACAGAACGCACGGCTGAATTCGACGTCGCAGCCCGTCAACTCGCGCCCATGTCGTTTTCCCGGGCATCATTGCCTGCCCCGCCCTCATCACGCGCGAAGACGCCTTCGTCGTGATCGGTAAAGTTGTGGAACCGCCGCACGCCGCCCCGCTTTTCGCGATACCAGGTCGGGCGGTTGTTGTGCGTATCAACATCCACGTCATCCCACCACGTCCGATCCTGCCAGCGCTGATCAGGTTGTTGAGCAGGGCTCAGCTTGCTGCAACCATCGCCAGCAAGTGTGAGCTGATGACGACAGCCGCACCGCGTTCAGCCTGTTCGACGATGATTGTCTTTAATGTCCGAATTCCGCGCGGGTCGAGTCCAGTCATCGGCTCGTCAAGCAACAGCGCGGTAGGCTCGTATAAATAGGCCATGCTGATCGCCAGTTTTTGGCGCATGCCGCGCGACAACGATGACGCCAGCGAGTCCAGCTTGCCCGTCAATTCAAACCGCGCTGTGACGTTCTGCATGCGGTCCTGCCAGTCTTCAATTCCATAGACTCCGGCCGTGAAAGCAAAGTGCTGTGCGACACTCAGATCGTTGAACAGCTGCGGGTCGTCAGGGACGTAGGCCGTCCGACGTTTGACTTCGACGGGATCCGTTTCGATCGAGTAACCTTTTGATTTACAGATGATCTTCAACCGGAAGAAACGGGAATGCGGCTGAAAAGAATGGAGCGTTTAGAAAACGTAGCTCACAGATGCAGTCCCGAGCGCGACTTTCGAATCAAAATCGCGAATAGAAGCCCGTAGCCGTTGGCATTCCGCCACGAAAATTCCGTCCGGGCTCAACGTCAGCACGAAGCCGACGCCAGGGGCACTACGGATTGCGTTTGTCGCCGAACTCGCTGCGGTTGCGGACCTGAACGGAGACGACTTGCATCCGCCCGTCGCGATAGATCGTGGCGGGAACATCGGTGCCGATTTCGTTCAGGCTGACCACCGTTACCAGATGCGAGTCACTTTCGATTCGCACGCCGTTAAATTCGAGGATGACGTCACCGACGTGGATTCCGGCGTCAGCGGCTGGAGATCCCGGAGTGATCGCGGAAACTCTTGTGCCGTAGCTGAAATCTACTCCGAGTTCGCGACCGCGATCCGGTGTGTAGCCGGCGTCGAGTGAAACACCCAGAAACCCGCGGTGAACTTCGCCGTAGTCGATCAGGTCGGTCGCAATTCGCATCACCATCCGGACCGGAATCGAAAACCCGATACCATCATTGCCACCGCTGTTGCTTGCGATCGCAGTGTTGATGCCAACGACTTCGCCGCGCAGGTTGATCAACGGACCACCGCTGTTGCCGGGATTGATCGCAGCGTCGGTCTGGAAGAAATCCTGAAACCGGACTCCTTGCGGGCCAAGTTCCAGATCACGACGCCCTTTGGCGCTGATGATTCCGTAGCTGACCGAGTGGCTCAATCCGAACGGACTGCCGACGGCGACAACAAAGTTGCCGATAGCAACCTGATCACTGTCACCAATTCGTGCCGGATTAAGATCGGTCCGGTCGGTAAACAAAACCGACAGGTCGCTGGCAGGATCATGAGCGATTCGAGTCGGATAGAAAAACCGCCCGTCCGCTTCAACGCGAATGTCATTGATTGCAGCTCCGTCAACCACGTGATGATTGGTGATCACAAAAAAGCGATCGCGGTAACGGACGACCACGCCTGAACCCGCCTCTTCGACGACTGAAGCACGGTCATCGCGATCTGAGGCACCGGACGAGGATTTTTTTTTGGCTTCGATATGCACTACCGTCGGCGAGATCGTCTCGACGATCTGGCTGATCAGAGAATACTGGGCTTCGACGGATTCCGCTCGATCGGCCAGCAGCCGGTAGAGTTCTGCGCGGCCGACCGCTCCTGTGTCACCGGTTCGATTGACCGTTACCGAAGTCGATGCAACCTGAGCATTGACGTTTCCGCAAAGCCATAGCGGAGCTGCTAACAGCAGCACGACCATGCACCGGCTGACGGTTTTTGAGCATCGACTTGGTTTGGTCAATGTACAGGCCTCTATTGGGTTGGCCGGATTCGTGATCGGCGAATTACACTGCGACGAATCACCCGGCGGCGAAGAGATCCGGGACGAGTTGTTTTGCAAGGGGTTTTTCATTACGGATCAGTCGGTCGGGCGGGTCACTTGAGAATACCAGGTTGCCCTGCGAATTTCGAGAAACTTGTCAGACAATTGGAACGTGGATTCAAAACGGTGATCGGATTGTGCGGATTAGGAAAGTCTGAAGTCGGTCATCGGAGAAGCATCCTCCGACGCTTCGATGATCTTTGACCAGTCCACGTCGGCACCGGGCTCGACGCCAGCTTCCTCGGCAAGTCGTTTGCACTTGATGCAGTAGGTGGCAAAAGGAAGTACTTCCAGTCGAGCAAGCGGAATGCTTTTCTCACAGGCTTCACATTTTCCGTAGCTGCCGCCCTTCATTCTTTGCAGCGCATTCTCGATCGAACGCAATTGTCGGCTCTCTACTTCTGCAAGCTGACTGCTGAGTTCGCCATGCGCGGAGTCTGTAGCAAAATCGACGACGTCTCCACCTGACTGCTGGTTTAATTCCCGCAGTTTGCTGTCGTCCCCGGCGAGTGCCTGACGCAATGCATCGCGACGTTCGATGAGAATGGTTCGCATCCCCTTGAGTACGTTCTTGCGGCTCATTTTTGTTCTCTTGTTTAATGTTGATTTGCTCGATTTACGGAAAAATCGCTTTTCGGGCCTGGAAAACTATAGTTCGCAGTTAACCGGCAAATGCGAAAAAGCTAAAGAAACGCCGATCCGCCTCGGACGTGCCATTACGCACGCTTGCACCGAATTCATGAGCTTCCGAAGTTCGTTGATCCAGCATCCGGCGAGCCTCATCGTGCATCGCGGGCGATAACGGTTGCGCTGAGTACTCAGTCGGTTTCCGGAGCGAACGGATCAGAACGATTCGCTTGAAAACCAGGTCGACCCGCTTGCCGATTCGATGGAATCACTGATCACGACGCTCCAGCAGAAAGCTGCTCATCAGCCAGCAACCCAACAACAACCAGCAACCCCCAAACCCGTTCCTGAACAACAAAAGTGCACCGGAGCCATTGTTGACGAATTCTGAGAACCTGTCAGGGGAACCGGTACGCGCCCTGGCCGGTGCCGGAAGTCCGGAATGATCGGACTGTGACGACGGAATGAGCGATTTCCCCATGGTTGCTTTTCAATTTATTTGACGTACCCGAACCGCGAAGCTAAATGCTTCTACACAGAACGTGTTACGCATCGCATCGGGAATATCAAGAAATATCGCGTCGAAACAACGGTGAACACGCGGTCATAACAAGATAGCGAACGTAACGCAGAAACAGGATCGGACAATGAACATTCAAACTCAAACTTCCGCAGGTCAATCCGACCTGATTTTCTGCATTCTCTCCGGGCCGAGGCAGGGAGCGATGGTACCTGTCGGAACTCGCAAATGCCTGCTGCAGGATCGTACGCAGGGGGAGAATTCAATCGCCGTTTGCCGCGGCACCGGCGGTGTTTCAATTCGAGCTTCCGGCGACCACGTTTCGCTTAACGGAGAGTCGTTTGAATCGGCTCAGTTGAACGTAGGGGACAAAATCGTATTCGGCGAGACAGGCGTTGAAGTCGTACAGTTGGGTAGCGTTGCGCCGGAAGCCGAAGAGTCGGAAGCCGATCCAGCTCCAGCGCAGCAGCAAGCACAAATCACTCCGGAATCGTCGGACCAGGAAACACAGCCAGATCAGGAAACACAGCCGGAATTGTCTGCGCAGCCACAAATGACTGCAGAGTTGCAATCACACGGTCAGCCGGAATCATCGCCTGAGTGGGAATCGAAAATCAATACGCTGGAAATGCGATTCGATGAGATGCAGGAACAGCATAACTCGGTCAAACAGCGATTCGACACGCTCGAAGGGCAGATCGGTTCATTGACCGGTTCAATGTCCACACTGATCAACACGCTGCAGAATACTTCGCTTCAAAATGTTATTCCGGTCGATGCTCGGTTTGAAACCGCTCAGCCTGAAACGGTTCAACCGGAATCGTTGCCAACCGAATTTGCAGAAGAGCACTGTGATTCAGGTTGTGAATCAGTTTGCGAGTCGCCCCGCGAAACGCCTTGCGATGCTGCTCAAAACGAGATGCCCGTTACCCCTCGAACGCCAGCGGAAACCGACTCAGCATCGTTTGAATCTGACTTCAACCGGCTGTTTGGAAAAACTCCGGATACCGAGGCCAGCGCAGTCGAGCCCGTTATGGCGATGGAGCCAGTAACGGAAACGGAAATTGAGTCGGGACCTTCTGCAACGGTTCAGGAAGAAGTTGTCGCCGTCGAATCAGCACTCAGTTCCGAAATTCGGGCCGAGGCAACAACGGGCATACCGACTGACGAAGCGTCGATCGAAGACGACATCCGTAGCCGTTTGAGCAACATGCTTGACAATATGGAAACCGAAGAACTGGATTGCGAGCCGGCTCCGACTGTCGAAGAAGCCGAAAGTGTTGCCGAAGTGCTTGCCAGAATGCAGGCTCAAGGATCACTTTCTTCCCTGTACGAACTGAACGAAATTGAGGAGTCGATCACGAGCGTTCCAGCTCATGAGCTGGTCCAGCCCGAACCAGGCATGCATGAAAAAGGCATGATCCACGTTCCGGGAACACCGGAACCGCAACCTGCCGCCGAAACGGAACAACTCGCAGTCGAAGCTGAAACCGAACAACCTGCCGCCGAAACGGAACAACCTGCAGTCGAAGCTGAAACCGAACAACCTGCCGCCGAAACGGAACAACCTGCCGGAGAACCGGACAGCGATTCCTCGGTTCAGGATTACATGAACCGCCTGCTCGGACGTCTTGGCGGTGAATCAGCTGCCGAGGCAATGCCCGGAGAAACGAACGCTGCTCCGCAAACACCTGCTGTTGCAGCGAAGCCGGAGCCGGTTCAATTGCTCAAAGAAGAAGATTTCAAGCCAAGTTGTCAGGCACCGGAACGTAATATCGACCTGGACGCGATGCGGGAACTGGCCAACCAGAACTCACGTGCGGCCGTCACGCGAAGTGATGCTCAACGTAAAAAGGCTCTGGCCTTGACAAACTTTTGCATCATGGGTCTGGGACTCGCGCTCGGTGCGTATCTGCTGACGATGTCGGAAGGCTTCACAAGCGTTCTGTTCATGATGTCCATTGGTGCGTTTGCTACTGCCGCAATCTTCGCCTTCCGTGGAGTGACCGCGCTTACACAGAGACCGGCCGTGAAACAGACGGTCGCAGCTCAACCGCCACAAACTGGTTAAGCGACGGCAATCTTTCAATGCGAGAAAAAGCGTACGGTAGAAATGCCGGCCGCTTTTTTTTGCGCAGAGATCAGCCCGAGCAAAGGAAACCCGCCGCGTGAGCAAGGACGTCAAAGGAAACCCGCCGCGTGAGCAAGGACGTGTGGATCTGCCGCCCGAGCAAAGGAAACCCGCCGCGTGAGCAAGGACGTCAAAGGAAACCCGCCGCGTGAGCAAGGACGTGTGGATCTGCCGCCCGAGCAAAGGAAACCCGCCGCGTGAGCAAGGACGTGTGGATCTGCCGCCCGAGCAAAGGAAACCCGCCGCGTGAGCAAGGACCGGATCGGGTGGCCCGCCACCCAATCACATTTCCGGGCTGTTGAGCTGAACCTCAAAACCTGCGGTCGGCCCGGAGATCCTCAAAATCGCGAAGCTGGTAACGGATGCCCGCCGCTGAACAGAGCCGGCAGAACGACCGGAGCGCGACACCAAATCCATCGGGCCCGCTGAACCCGCCGAACTGCCCGCCACCTTTGACATGTGGCTCAAGGTCCGCAAACACGCCGTCGACTCCGCGTTTTTTCAATCGCACAACTAGTTCCGGGATAAACCCGGCCAGGTCGTCGAGTATGCGCGCATGTCCGGAATCGCCCAGTTCTGCAGGAACAAAATGTTTCAGGGCTTCTTCATCGACGCGGGTTGTCCGCTGGCAGCCGTCGGGGTTCTTGAAGTCCTTGATGTGAATCCAGCCCAGCCCCGGTTTCATGACAATGTACTGGTTGAAAATTTCTTCTGCGGTAAAACCCTGAGTGACAAGGTTGCCGCCGTCAAAAATTAGCACCAGCGCGGGGTTGGCAACGCGGCGGTGAATCTCTGCCAGGATATCGCCGTTCTGCCCGATCAGATTCGCTTCTACCTCCAGGCCGAATGTCAGTCCGGCCCGGTCGCACACGTCCGCGATCTGTCCCAGCCGGTTAACCGCCTGCTCGATATAGGCATCCGGCGCGTCACCTCGCGGTTGGTAGAACGAAAACCCCCGAATCAGTTTCGCGCCGAGGGCGTTGGTCAGCTCACAGGCACGCTGAACTTCGACCTGTAAATACTCATCGAACGGCCGCCACGAATTGGAGGTGCCGTCTTCGACATCGTTCAGCTTGACTTTTCCCAAAGGCGAGCCGAGTGACGAAACCTCTAGACCGTATTCCTGCATTCCGTTGAGTACGGTTTCCAGTTCGGCAGTTGTCAACTGCATCACATTTTTTACGCCGTTGCCCGCATCAACAAACCGGATCGAAAAATAGCGCAGTCCCATCGCGGCAAACGCAGAAAACTGCTGCTCGATCGTCTTGTCGCCGGCTGCCTCATCGGCGAATCCGGAAAGCAGAATCCCGGGTCCGGACGGATTCGGGTCATTTTTCATAGTTGCCTGATGATTCGATTAAAGAGCGTCGCCGAGACTCCCGTAGTCGTCACCATATGACACAGTGATCACAGACGAGATGCCTCCCCGCGGAGTGAACTCGGCGGTGAGCGTTGCCCGACGGGGTTGGACGACAGCCACAAGATCGTCAAGAATCGTGTTCGTGATGTGCTCGTAAAAAATCCCTTCACTACGGTATTGCTGAAGATAGAGTTTCAAGCTCTTGAGTTCCACACACAGTTTGTCGGGAACGTAGCTGAACGTCATGCAGCCGAAATCCGGTTGCCCGGTTTTGGGGCAGACGGAAGTGAATTCAGGGCATTCGATCTCGATTGTGTAGTCGCGATCGGGAAACTGGTTCTCAAACGATTCCAGTGCGGCACGGAATTTTTTTTCACTCATTGATTTGAGTAGGATTGCAGAAGGTGGATTGTCAAAGCGCAGATTCGAATTCGAAAATCAGCCGTTTTGGCGATAGCCACGGTTGCGCCGCCATCATCAAGGCTATTTCCAAACGAACCGTCTAACAGAACAAGTTCGAGCACCTGCGCCAACAGGATGCGGCAACCCTTGATCCGGCTATAATCGTCAAATGTTGATTTCGGAAATCTACGAGTCCTGTCAGGGTGAAGGTTTGCTCACGGGCCGGGAAAGTGTCTTCGTCCGGACCAGCGGATGCAACCTGCGCTGTACATTCTGTGACACGCCGTTTGCATCGTGGACTCCCGAAGGCGATACGATGACTCCGGACGAAATGCTCACTGCGGTGGATCGTTTCGAGTCTCGACACATAGTCCTGACCGGCGGCGAGCCGATGATCCAACAGGATGTCGCCGAACTTTGTCAAAAGTTAAAAACGGAAACGGCAAAGCGGCACATCACGATCGAAACCGCCGGAACGGTGTTCGTTGAACTTCAATGCGACCTGATGTCGATTAGCCCGAAGCTCGGCAATTCCACTCCCGACGCAGCCCTCGCCGGTTCGTGGTTGCAGCGCCACGAGGCCACACGCGAGCGGATCCAAGTGATTGATCAACTGATCAATCGCTATGACTATCAGCTCAAATATGTGGTCGGCTGCGAGGCTGATCTGGATGAGATCACTGCACATCTTGACCAGCTGAAAATGTTCAGCGCGGACCGAGTGTTGCTGATGCCCGAGGGGATTGAGCAAGCGGTGCTGGAGCAACGGGCAACGTGGCTCGAACCTCTCTGCAAACAGCTCGGTTTTGTGTTCTGCCCGCGACGTCACATCGAGTGGTATGGCAACAAACGGGGAACGTAGGATATTCGCAGCGCCGGCGGCCCGGTCAGGCGTCTCCGCCTAGCACGATGCTCACCCGACAGCCACAATGGCTGATTCGAACAAGATCTCAACATACAAGGCAACCGATGCGTGGATTTACATTTTTGATTTTTGCCATCCTGACCATCTGCTGCTGGGGGCTGTATGGCCCGGTGCTGCACATCGGTCAGGAACAGATGGGCCAGCCGGGACAGAAGGCAACGCTGCGCCCGTTTATCGGAGTCGGCGTTGCCTACTTTTTGATTGCCGTAATCTTCCCGCTGATCGTCCTGTTGACGAAAAAAGAAAAGGGTTGTTGGACCGCATCCGGAAGTTTCTGGTCGTTCTTTGCCGGTGCAGTCGGCGCGATCGGGGCGATGGGAATTATCATGGCATTCAAATTCAAGGGAAAGCCGTTTTATGTCATGCCGCTGGTGTTCGGTTGTGCTCCGGTCGTCAATACATTTGTCACGATGTTCATGGCACGTACCTTCAAGAACGCATCGGCCCTGTTTTTTGTCGGTGTGCTGATCGTTGCGACCGGTGCGGCTGGCGTTTTGATTTTCAAGCCGAAGGAAAACAAGCCTGCAGCGCCGGTTGCAACGCAAACTGAAACAGCGGACTCTGGCGATGAAACATCCGGTACTGGCGAAACTTCCAGCGAAACAGAATCAACAGTTTCTGGCACACGTACCTCTCCGGAACCGGATTCAGACCCGCAGCGGCCGTTGCTGATCGCACTGAGTATTGCGGCAACGGCGTTGTGTTGGGGCGCCTACGGGCCGGTGCTACACAAAGGACAGGCGCGTATGGAAGGGAGTCGCCTGCGTCCGTTTCTTTGCGTCGGGCTGGCCTATTTTGCGATCGCAGTGGTGCTGCCCTGGTTCCTGCTGGGCACATTCCCTGAAGGACCGGGTCAACAGCCGACATCCGGTTTCATCTGGTCGATTCTGGCCGGAGCAGCGGGAGCGATCGGGGCGCTGGGGATTATTTATGCGTTCAACTTCGGCGGCAAACCGATCTACGTGATGCCGCTGGTCTTCGGGTTCGCGCCGGTCGTCAATACGCTCGCCGAAGCGCTGACGAAAAACCTGCTCGGCCAGATCGGGTGGCAGTTTTATCTGAGTTTGTTGCTGGTGATTCTGGGCGCGGTGATGGTGTTGGTTTGTGCCCCGCGCGGAAAGAAACCGGAACCTACGAAGTAGTTTGTCCGTATTGACTGTCTGTTCATGAAGAACCACGGATGGACACGAATATTTCGCAGTCCGGGATTCGTGTGTGTCAGTGTTCATTCGTGGTTCGAATTACCAGATCTAGATGAGAAACAGCTGTGGAAAAATCTCAACTTGCAAGCGCTGAAAAAGTGCAAAAGCTTGACGACCTGCTCAGTCATGTCTGGATGGTACGCACGTTTCTGAAACACTCGGAAGAAGCCGAAGAGGACGACGAACTGAATGAAGTTCATCGCACACTCTATGACTACATGCTTGCGCTGGGTGGGCCGTTGCGCGACCGCAATCACGAAAAATATCTGAAGATGGCCAAGAAAAAACTCAACCGACTCAAGAAGTCAAACAAGCTGTTTCAAGAGATTCAGCCTGAGATTTCTTCGCACACGAATTTCCAGATGGCTGCTAAATCATTGCGTATCGCCGTCCAGCAGATCGTCGCACTCGTCGAAACGAAGTAAAAATTGCCTGTCCGATCGTATCCTGTCGCGGTGAGCGAACGGCAAAAAAAGTACCGTAGAATGACGGTTGCCCGGGCAGCATCACTCGGCGGTTGATTCTGCCAGCAATTGTTGTGACTGTCCTTCCACCAACACACGACTGTCGGCATTCGGGAAACGCAATGTGCTTTGGTTGCAATCCTGCAGATTCCGTCGACCTATCAGGTCATTGCCGACCAGTTGACCGCGAGCCGATCCGCCACCGATTCGATACGAGTATTAGGTTCATTCTTAGTTAGTGCCTGTCGGTAAATTGATTTCATCGTGTTATTTTTGTCGGAATTTGAGATTGAAACGCGCGAAGATTGTTGAGTTGGGTCGGTTCATGGTTTGATTTGTGATTTTATTGAGAAAACTGTGGTTGAACAATAACCCGGCGCAGACCGATAGCCTGGCGTTTTCGTTCGATTGGAAATTTCCTGGTTGCTATGCCGATTTGCGTTTGGATCGGGCGGCCTCGCACCCGGCGGTTTCTTGATTCGAGAAGTCTCTCCGGTGAATCCGTCAGCCACTTCGCGTATTGGTTTCGATGCCGCGGCGGCAAGCATGGGTGCGGGACGATCGCCTCGAGTTGCGTTTGATTTTCGGTTGAAAAATATCCGCGATCAAACGACGCGTCTTCAAACACCATCACCAAGCGACCGAATTGGTTCGGCTCGCCCGCTTTGCCGCGACGATTGTCTAAAAACTTTTGTTGCTGCTCAGCCAGCTCTCTCCGGGAGGCCGCTTTCTGCAACGTCCGGACCCGATCAAACTGCTCTCCGTCGGATAGTGAATATTTGTTTCACAAACAAACGAATCTGCCCGAACCTGCTTTCGCGCATCGTCATGCAACTGTTGCCCGTGGCTAACAATCAACTCATTGATTTTTTCCAGAGTCGCAGGCTTGATCACGCAATTCTTGTTGCGAATAAAGATGTTGCAACGCCACCAGAACGGGTATAATCCCGTCTCGACATTCAAGATTAAGCGTGATTTGCTCAACTGGCTGACAGTCAATCCGAAGCTGATTCGAGTAAGCTTTTCGCATGATCTATTCCTTGAAGATTTTGTTGACACAGGGTTCGATTCAACACGCTGCGATCGCGCAGCGAAGTTGCGACTGCCATTCACGCCGCACATTTCAACATCGCTCCGTTCATGACCTGCCTGCGCAACAACGTCCAGGGCTGTTGTCCGATCAAAGTCATCGAGGGAATGGCGGCAGGAACTCCGTTGATCGCCTCGAACCTTCCCGTCGTTCAGGAACTCGGCATTCCCGGCGAACATTACATTCCCGCTCGCCCTGGCGACGCCGGAAACTTGAAAAATCTGATTCTCGAATCTGCGGCAGGCCATACTACCAATCATCAGATGGCAATCGCAGCGAGAAAACACGTTGAGCAGAATTTAACATGGCGACACGCAACCGAAGCGGTCGGGAAGGTCTATCACGAACTATTCGTTGAAGGTCCATCAAGAACCACCATACGCTAGCTCAACGCTCTGCTTCAGCGTCTTCTTCCAACCCACCGTCATCGGACATGCTTTCGTAATCAGGAACCGGCCGTTGATGTGAATAGTCCGGGCAACCTGAAAATGACAAAGCCGTAACTGCTACGCAAGTCGCAAAACACAATCGCATCATCTTCATTAGAATTCCCCCAACAGTTGGCCATCACTATGCATTCCTAGTCGCGAGTAAACTGCTGGACTAACGTTCCCGCGAATTCCCTTAACCGACCCATCTGCAAAAGCAAAATTTACCAGATCGCCTGCATGCCAACTCCCGAATGCAAACGAAATCTGATTGGCTTGCAGTGAACTAATAGACGCCAAATTTTGTGACGAGTGATAGAAATTCAATTTGATTCCGGTCGACCCCATAACTTCTGACTCGTCCTGAGAGGTTCCGTTTGCATTGGTACCCCTCGTTCCTCCTCGCCAGTCGATCTGGTAGGAACCAACACACCAGTGATCCGAATCCAGCTCTTGTCCACCTGATATCGGTAGATCTGTATCAAAAATTGTCTCGCCAACCAGCAATGTTGAACTCAATCCATCAGAAATTTCATCTGCCGAAACTTCAGTTTTTTCATTCTGCTGTGTCGCCGTTAGAATTCCAGACCTCATTGCAAGGCACTTTACGGTGTTACTTGAATGGCATTCAAGATTCGCTGGCACGAGGTCGTTGGGGTCACTAAAAACGGTCCCACTCGCAACCGCAATGTAGGAAGACGGCACTCGCTCTGGAAATAATGGACCACTGTGGCTGGGAAAGTGCTCCGGAGCCGGATCCGATGCACAGCGAAAAACGCTGAACAAAGTGGAAACCGCATCTTTGCCCGTTGTGTCAGTCCATCGGAATGCATCATCAACCAGGTTGATATTGTCATATACGTTTCCTTGTTCCAGTTGGGGCAGGATGTAGGCTTGCCAGGACGCGCCTGTATCCAATTGACATCCCGGTGGAAATTTCTGAAACGATGAATGATATGCCTGACAGCCAACTGACATCTGCCGAAGATTGTTCGAACAGGAAGTACGCTGTGCCGCTTCGCGAACCTGCTGGACGGCTGGTAATAACATACCAACCAGAATTCCGATAATCGCAATCACAACCAGCAGCTCGACCAGCGTAAACCCGATTCGGGTTGCTCCGCGCAAGTTTGTATTCAGGACAAAAGAAAAGTTCCGCTTCATGACACCACCAGTGAACAAATGATGAATCAGGAGAGAAGGTCAGTCAGATCGAAAATGAACAATTGACTGTAATTGATTGTAGGCTCAAATCCCTTGAAATGAAAACCGATTTGGGGGATCCGAATCGTACTTGTATCGGCAAATCAACGGCTTTTCCAGTTTCTACCGGACAAGCCATTCTGACATTAGCAACATTATGACGCGTGCAACCGTCAGCAAAGACTACGCACAAGTTCTTTCAGCCGGCGCCGCTCTGCTTCCGGTGAGTGATTCGCAACGACAAACTCGCGTGCTGCATCGGTCATTCGCTGACGATCAATTTCCGATCGTGAAAAAAGTTCGTCAACTCGATCTGCCATCTGATGTAGATGTGAACGCGGGATGATGACTCCCGTTTCGCCGTCGGAAAGAACTTCTCCGATCGCTCCGGCGTCCGATGCGACAACCGGAATGCCGGTCGCCATCGCTTCCAGCAGACCGTTCGGCAAACCATCCCACAATGACGGCAGCAGAAAAACATCTCCCGGCCGAAGATGCCGGACGACATCCGATTGTTCTGCTTGATGCCCCGTCACCACTATCGCTCCGACATTCTCACCGGCTCCGGGTTGACCGGAGACGAACGCCGGCTCCTCCGATTGAGTTTCGTCCTGGTTCGTGGACTGCGGCATCGGGAAAAGTCCCGCTTCAACTTCACCAAAGACCGTTTTGGTAATCCCCCCGGTCTCCTGCTCGAAACGGCCGCGATCTTTGGAACGCACGTCGCCAGTTCATGCGAAACCGAAACAACGGTCGTTGCATGTTGAAGCATCCAGTTCAGTCGCGAAAAATCGCCGGGAGCAAACAACTGCCGGTCCAGATCGTTGCCGCGCACTGAAACAACGGATCGGTTTGCAAACCAGATCCCCGCAAAGCCACTGTTCATGGCGTAGTGCGACCAGACAAGATCAAAGCTCTGTTCGCTGTGCAGCCACTCCAGAAAAATCATCGCGTGCTACAGCGAAAAATCCTGCTGTTTCGAACTGCCGAACCGGTGTACGCGGAGGTTGCCTGAGCGGTCCGACGATTCCGCCAATCCGGAATCAAGTTCCCGCGTCAACAAAGATACATCAACTTCATGACCAGCCGCAGCAAGCGTTTTCGCAATCCGCGTTCCGCTGGCCGCAGCCCGCCAATGTCCGGTTCAAATTGCTCAGCAAAAAAAGTATTCGCATGGAGGTTCGATCTTGTGGTGTGGTGCGGCGTCAGAGTTTTGTCTCAAACAATAGTCGTTTATCGCTCCGCGATCAAAACGTGCCGTTCGCTTTTGCTGACCCGCGCCCCAAAGCCAATTGACTCCAACAAAACTTGCGATGGTGCCTTCCAGTAAGCGCGCGCGATGACGTAACCGTCCGTTTCAATTGGGTGTTTTGTCGTGATCGCGCTTTGATCGCGGAGCGATAAACGACGATCAGGACCAGGCAACACTTAATTATTCCATATTAATTATTCACTTCGCGGCTTCCTCAATTATTCACTTTACCTCCGGTTCCGTTTTCATCATCCCCAACATCCTCTTTCCCGACCGGCTCCTTTTTCTTCCCGCCGGGCGGCTCCATCAGCCACGTACTCACCGAATTCCACGTTCGCGAAAGCAGCTTCCCTGACAAGACGTCTTCAGTAATCGTTTCCTTGTCGCTGGAAAAGTTCAACCACATCGCGTCGATATACGGTTTGCTGCAGTCTGAAAGCACACTGTAAAAACCGCGCTCGTTGATTTCGCCGAGCCCGTTCCAGTAGTGGTCGAGAATGTTTTTTTCGAACATATCGCCCGCAACCGAAATCGTTGACAATGCTCCGGCGCCCAGCGAGCCGATCCGGTTCATCGCAAACATCGTCATCGCGCTGGAGATTTCCAGCACATTCTGATCTTCGGCCGCAGCTGTTTCGTAGATTCCGTTCCACATCCGTTCGAGTTCGGCTTGCGGGATCGACTTCGTCAAGTCCGCCGTCTGTGCCTGTTCGGTAATCTGCTTGATCGTTTCAGCCAGCCCGTCCACCGACAGCGGCGGAGTATCCAGCGCGTCGGCCGCTTTGGTGGTCGTTTCCCGAATCGCATCGAGCAGGTCCGACGCGTGATCGATCGTTGAATTCTCGTCGATGACGCCCTGCTCTTTCAGTTCGACGCTCAACTGTCTGAGGAACGTCTGTGAACCGTAGGCGACATCGCTGACAATCGCCAGCACGGTCATCGGCGACACGTGCAACAGCGGCATCGTACTCAATTCGATAAATCCTCCGACGGCCTTTCGTGCGACAAAATTCTTGACGCCTTCGTCACCTTGTTCTTCTTCGTTTTTTTCAACGCCACCGATATCGTGCGTCATGAAATCAAGCATCTGCTGTACGAAAACCGTGTACGACTTGCTCGATCGGAACACGGACGGAACAAGGTAAGTTGCAGATTCGCGGACTGCACCGCTGACCGCTGCAGACGTTGAACGCAACGCGCGCTCGGGGATCGACAAGCCGTACATCAGATAGTTGACGACTGAATCAGCTTTTGGATCGGCGGGCGCGGCTTCATTCAGTGTGGCTTCGCTCGCCGCAATATCATTCGGCCCAACATCATTCGGCGCGTCTTGAGCTTTAGGTTTGTCATTCATCGGCTACTTCGTGTGAACAGGCCTGGATTCGTTACTTTGGCATTCTCGGCGGCAGGAAGGTCGCCCGGCGAAAAACCGCGGCTAGCGCCGTGCGGCTGATATCAGCCGATGGGCGATAGCCGCGGGTTTTTTCATCATGCATCCTGCGAAACCTATTCGCCATAGGTCGGCGATTATTGCGGCAAATCGCTGACATCATACAACGCGCTCGCTCCGGATAAGCCCGGAAACACGGGTACGCCGCCGACGTGATAGTTGTGACAATGGGTGCAGCTGTTGTCCGTCTGCCCTTCCTGATGACAAGTTGCGCAGTTTGCTTTGACCACTGGATGAAAGTTCGTCACCGCGATTGTCGAATCAAAACCGACGAACGTATCAGCCGACGTCGCTTTCGCGTTCAATGTGTGGCAATGCGAGCAGTCCCTCAGATGAGGTTGAACGAGATGCGGCCCGTGCGAAAATTTCGTGAACTCGCGAAACGCACGGTCGGGTTTCTTCCCGGTCCAGTTCACTTCAAACGCGTCGCCCGACTGATCAACCGTATGGCAACTGCGACAGTTGCCGATGCCCAGCGGATTGGTCAGCTGTTCAAACAAAGATGCGGTTTCGAATCGCGAATCGGCGTGCTCCAGCCCTGTGACCAGCGTTGTCCAGCGGCTGATCATCCGGTCCGCATGACCTGACGGACGGTAGCCGACCTGCAATGTCAAATCATTTCGCACCCAGCCGCTGCTCGCCACAATCGAAAACTCGTCCGGGTTGAACTTCGGTACCGTGGCAGGCACGTGAGCGGGCGTCGATTCAGGGTGATTCGAATCCGGCTGAGTAACGACTGTGGATGGACCTGAGTTGATTTGCGGCATCTGATCGGGCCCGTTGATACCGCCACCCATCAACGTCTTCAGCGGATTCTTCGTGAGAAAGTTCGCTTCGCCCTCGTCGCTGAACCGGTTCACGATCCTGTTGCCCTGCACAGCAGCTTCATCCGCTGGATTGAGCCGGCCGTCTCCATTAAGAGCAGTATTTTGCGATGATCCGCTCGTTTCGAAACCCGGTTGAACCGGCTGGCCGGCGGGAGTGACCGGTCGGTTTGACGACGAGGGCTGCACAGAACCGGGCGTCACGCGACCCTTGAGCGGATTGACCGCCAGCACACGGTCATCGGCAACATCCTGCGCAGGCGCAAACTTGAACGACACATCGCGATCAGCCAGATCCGCCAGCGCGCGTGTTCGCGGTTTGAGCAGCCCCGCATCGACCGCCAGCATCTCGCTACCGAGTTCCGGAATCCAACGAGCAGCCGCATCCTCAAAAACATTTGCATTCAAACCGGCCATCAACTCCGCGAGCTCATCCTGAGTCAAACTCCGGCCAAGAACCGTTTCCAACCGGCGTCGAATCGCCAGATTCCCATTTTTCGCCAGATCATTCAGCAACCGCTTGATTGACCAAACCAGCTCGCACGCATCGGAGACCATTTGCGAATCATCCGGATCAACATCGCCGAAGCTGAAATCGTTTCCGAACTTCGCGAGCATCGGAACCGCCTGATCGTCGGCAGCCAGCAGCATTCGCATCACGCCTGGAATCTCTCCGTCGAAATCGCCCGTCGCCAATTCCGGCCACTGCCCGACACATGCGCCGGCGGCATTCACAGCATCGAGGTCCAGCATCGGCAACGCAAACAAGGCCAACGAACGGTCGCTGCTTTCGAGTATTTGTTTTTCATGGCAGGCCGCGCACGATTGCTCGAACGGAGCGAGCAGTTTCGTATCACGCACATCATCGTCGATATGACACTGAGCGCAGGCGAACGTCGTGTTCGCTCCGGGAAAATGTTTCAGCCCGTGGCTGGTATGATCGAACGCGATTTGCGAACGGCGACTGACCGGCCACAGTTCGAACTCCGGATGGTCCGTTTCGAAGCTGTGAATCTTGCTGCCGTGACACGTCTGACATTGTGCATCGGTCAATGCTGATAAACTCTCGCCGCCGTGGTGTTCCCGATGACAGGCGCTGCAGGCGATTTCGTTGCCGCTGACAGGAGCCGAAACTCCGGGCACCGACTTCAGTGCTGTCGAAACGAGTTGAAACGGGTTGCCCTGTTTCTCCGACAACCGTGCTGTTGTTTCAGCCAGTCTTGCCGGATCAACATTGTGAGCCACCATCGCATAGTCGCCATTGATCGAATTCTGATGGCACGTCATGCACAGATCGCTTTGGCAGGCTCCAACCTGCCGGCCACCGGACAACGTATCAGCAAACCAGGTTGCCAGAGATTGATGGCCTGCGCCGTGACAGGCCGCACACCGATCCGCTCCATGTCCGGCCAGAATTTGTGCGTGCGTAGACGACAGCGGCCCGGGCGCAAGGAACTCATTGCGATACGGCGAATTAAGAAGAATCATCGTCGCGCCGACGATGAACGCGGTCACGGCTAGCGTAAAGATCCCGCGCTTGCTGCGAAGAGACCGTTCGCGTCGGGCGAACTCCTCGCTATCGTTGGGCGTACTCACATCCGTATTCGTCCATGTCAGGTTCGGCCGTTCGTACTGGCTGCTGGCCGTACTCTGCAACGGTTTCGCGTTCTGAGACTTCGATGTTTCACTCATCGCAACCCTCCGCCGAATGCGTGGGCCATGATTCCGTGAATGATCGCAATGATCAGCAGCGAATACGTCAATCCGACATGCGCGAACAACCACAACTTCAACCGCCCTTGAATCGCGCGGTGATAATCCAGATCGTCTTTTTTGTCGACCATGACCGAAAGCTGCTCGCCCACGCCGCGCTGATTTTCGGCAAGGTAGCGGTTGAGGTTCGAGATCTCGGCAACCAGGTGTTTCCGCCGCCGCCCGTTAGGCCGAATCTGGTAGGCCAGCGAACGAGGTTGCTCGAAGAATGCCGCCAGTTTGTTGACATAGAACCGCGCGAGCACGTCCGTCGACTCGCACGCATCGAGCACCAGTTGCTTTGCGGCACCTGCCAACTGCTTTTGAAACGCTGGAATTCGCTCGTAGATCACTTCTTCTTTCAAGGCCGTCAACCGCGCGGGCATCACGCGCGTGGCGTACAGCCCGTAGACTCCACTCAGCGCAACAGCCAGGTACAACAACGCCAGCAAGCCTTCGAAGTATCCGTTCGGAATCCGCCACGCAATGTGAAGACCAAAAATCGCGAACGTGCTGAACCCGACATAAATGTGAATCTGCATCCACATCGCCGCGCTGCCGAGTGAAGGAAGCACCGGAAGTTTTTTCCGAAGATTGAGCGCGGCTAGAAAAACAATGCAACCCATCAGCAGATAACCGCTCGTAAAACTGCTATGCCGCAGATTCCGGTTTTGCAAAACAACCAGCCCGGCAATCAGCGCAACCGCAACCGCCGTCAGCAGAGCAAACTTGATCCGTCTGCCCCGGAACGAAAATCGCGATTTCAACCTGGAGATCATTTTTTGTTGCTAGTTGGCATTTTTTTGGTGGTCAGTCCCACACCCTCCCTCCGGGAGGGTCGAGCCGTCCTTTTCACTAATTGCTAATTGTCTGTTGTTCATTACTGATTATTGACCACCTGAGTCACCGTCTCCGCGTTCGACAAATCAACCCGCATCAGCGCATCATGCGGGCACGCGCGTTGACACGCCGGTCCGCCATTCTGCTCAACACACAAATCGCATTTGGTCGCTTTGACAATCGGCTGGCCGTCGTTTCCGTGCAGCGGCTTGCCACGCCGGTCGTTGACTTCAACCATTTGAATATTGGTATAAGGACAGCTTCCAGCACAAGTACCGCAGCCAATACACGTGTTGTCGTTGACCACTACTGTTCCTGTTCGCTCGTCACGTCCGATCGCTCCGGTCGGACAACCGATCATGCAAACAGGATCCTGACAGTGCATACATGCGTTGGCGATCATCCAGTTCCCGTGCTTCCTGCCATGCCGGACAAAGCGAGGGTTGCTGTTGTGCGTCGCAGCACACGCCCGCACGCAATCGTCACACCGCGTGCAGCGGTTGAGGTCGATCATCATCGCCATCGTCCCGTTGATGTAGCGATTCTCGACCAGAAACTCCATCAACCCGGCGTCCATCGACTCACTTCGAGTTTCGCTTCGACGACTGCTTCGCTCTGCGCGGCTCTTTCGTTGCGGATCGGAAATCGGCGCAGGAACCTGAGCAGCCGAAAGGGCCGGAAGCACATAACGCTCGACCGCGCCCGTTGGAATTCGCAGAATATCGACGTAGCCGACGGCGCGAAGCGACAGTTGATAGGCATGTTGGCCGCCTGAGTTGAAGTTGTGGGCAAGCTCGCGCAACCCGAACACTTCCCCCTTGCCGAGATACGCGATTGTCTGGTGCCCGTCACCATGCTTCCGGCTGAGCCGCGCAAATCCGTTTCGAATCAGAATCAATCCGTTGACGTAGCCGCCCTGGGCAGCAATGACAGGCTCCGCCAGAATCCGTTCGGCAATGTCCTTTTTGCTGATCGTTTTGAAGTTCTGATTCCACTGGAAATCGCCGTATGATTCGAACAGCGTCTCCTCAGCGGCCGAAACGATCGCTTCCTGCGACATTCCGCTTAACAATGAAATCTCGCGTAGATGAACCTGCAAACTGTTCTTGCGGTACAGTTGCTCGACATGTTCCTTCATTGCCGGATGCCGTTTGAGCAACTCGCGAAAACCCTGCCAGCGAATCTCAAGCAATCGCATATTCGAACCCGCAACCACGGTCGCGCTGCGGGGAGTTCGTGTCAGCGCTGAGATCTCACCGAAGATTTCACCGGCGTGCAACTCGACCGATTGGCCGGCTGGAATGACGCGGGGAATATCGTGCAGAAAAACCCGTGTTCCCGATTCGTCGCTGCGAGATCCGACGCCGCCGGAACCAATGCCCGACATGCCGTCCAGGTTTTCTGCATACTCGCGCGCTTCGGGGTGAGACGAATTGCGCCATAGCTGCGCGAGCGACTGCAGCCAGTTCTTCTGTTGCGTCGATTCCCGACCCAGCAGTTCTCCGGGCAGACTGACCAGCGATACAAGTGCGTTACCGCTGAGTATTAAGAACGCACTGCTGCCATAGTCCCCTTCGCGAACGATGATGTCGCCCTGCTCAAGGTTGAGCAACCGGCAGTCGTTTTTCAAGATGCCGTCCAGCGGAACCGAACCGGTGAACGAAGCCGGATCCATCAAAGCGAACGGCGCGATCGTCATCAGCTCCGCAACGTCACGGTCGGTAACGTCCGGATCAAACGGCTCATCCCAGCGAGCCGGGCGCTTGATGGTTGATCGCATTGTGTTCACTTGCAGCCTCCCTGCCGCTGTGTCGTTTTTCGCATCCTTGCGAATCGCAAAACGGAATTATCCCGTTCCAGGTACATTCCCGGATGGTAACCCGCAGAAAGCGCAGGGGACGCGTACACCCTCGCTAACGCGTCGGGTTTCCAAAACCGTTAACTCATATTTTTACTTGTATTCTACTGCTGAAGGCAGCAACGGATCGACCGCCGCCAGCCGTTCACCGTCTGTCACTTCTGCGAACTGTTGACCGGCCGCTGCGATTGCATCAGCGATCGCGTTCAACTGATCTGCATTGTTGATTTTCAAGTCCGCTGTCGCGAACGATTCGAGCACGCTCTGCACGTTCGGGTCGTTTAACTGCTGTTGCAAGTCGAACAACTTGACCGCTGTTCGCGCCGCTCGATCAGCGACCGCTACTCCGTAGTTCGACTTCTCGGTCGCGACCGCTGTCGCGCGCGTGCTGTATTCCAAATCCACAATCAATCCAGTCACGTACATCATACGCAGCCGGTTTTGCCCGGAAATCGCGTTGCTTGTGTTTCCTGTTCGCAAGAAGTTGTGGCGAATCGTCCCCTGCGACCAGGCCACCAGCTCAAAATCCACGCTGCCGGTGTTGTGGCCGCCAACGTTCACCAGTTCTTCATCCGGAACCGTGTGACAGCTGTAACAACTGCTGGCGATTGCGTACAGATTTTGCGTGTTCCGCATTCCCGCGATCGATGCATCATGCAGCCGCTGGTTGCGATGCGCTTCGGATTCCGATTCTTTGGAAGCTGTCGGTCCACCGTAGTCGTGGTGGGTGTTGATCCAGTCCCGTGACGCACCATGGCACGATTCGCAGGAGATACCGCTGACCGGCCTTGTCCTGCCTCCGTCATTTTCAAGTGTGTAGTGACACTTGATGCAAACATCGCTCCGTTTCGGACTGCGAAGTCCCAGGTTTTTGCAGATCTCTTTGGCATTCGGATTCCGACTCAATTGTTCGAACGTCCGGAAGTGCGGTGTCTGCCTCCAGACCTGAACTTCGTTGACGTGACATTTTGTACACGTCTCGGCCGTCATTACTTTCAACGGATCACAGTGTGACTGGGCGTCGGCAGTCTGCTGCAGTGCATTGTTGAGCAATGCGCAAACTGACAAGATAATCGCCGCGCGACCGACAATCGGTTTCCATGAATTCGGAATATTGAACAACGTCATGCCTCCAACTCCAGTTCGCCGTCGGACGAATCGCTGGAAGGACGAGCAAGGCAAACCAGGCATGTTCCCGGCAAGCAATTAACGATTTCACCATCGGGGTACTCGACCTTGCCGCTGACGATTCCTGTTTCGCACGTGCCACAACTTCCAGCACGACAGCCGGAATCGATCGCAATCCCGTTCGCCTCAGCCAATTCCAACAGGTTGTCTTGAGTGCCATCCCATGACGCGGTCGCACCGGATTGAGCAAATTTAACGTCGATCGGCGTCGCATCGTTAACGCCCGCCGTGCCTGTCTGCCGCTTTTTCCGTCCGATTGATGCCGGCCCGAATGCTTCAAAGCTGATTCGCGAATCGGGAACACCCCATTCGATCAATCCGTTGTAGACCGAGTCCATGAACGGCGGCGGCCCGCACATGTAGAATTGAAACTGGTTGTTGGGAAGCAGGTTCCTGATCAGGTCGATAGAAATAAATCCTGACACATCGTAGTCCCGACCGGTCGCATCGGTTTCCAGCGGGCTTGAGTAGACATTGACCACATGAATGTTCTTATGCGCTTGAACTGTCTGTGACAGATGTTCTTTGAAGGCATGGTCCTGCGAATGACGAGAACCGTAAATCAGCACAACCATCCGCTTCGATCCTGAATCGATCAACTGGTTCAACATACTGATCATCGGCGTAATGCCGATGCCTCCAGCCAGCAGAACAACCGGAGCGGCGGATTGTTCGTCGAGAAAAAAAGAACCGGACGGCGATTTGATGCGCAGCCGTTCGCCGGTCATCAGTGATTCGTTGACATAAGTGCTTGCCCGACCGGATGGAAGTTCCGGTTTGTCGCGCGGCGGCAGCGACTTCTTGACCGAGATCCGGTAGTAGTCCGTTGAAGGACTGTCGGACAGCGAGTAGCACCGGATAACGGGTTTCGCCTGGCCCGGAATGTCAAACTGGAACGTGAGATGCTGCCCCGGAAGAAATTCAGGAAACGCCTTGCCATCCTCGGGCTTCAAGTAAACCGAGTTGACTGTCTCTGTTTCGCGAACCATACGATCAACCACAAACGGCCGAAAGCCCTGCCATGTTCCGTCACCAGCTGTCTCACCCTCTGGAAGACGGCCGGCAGGTTTGCCGTTGACGATCGAGTTGATCTGTTCACGCATCGCGCCGCGCGCGAGTTCATACTGTTTGCGATTAAATCGAATCTGCATCAATGACTGCGCGGACCACAACCCCATCTGTAATACGGCGACCGCACACAGCGCTATTCCCAGCAGTGTAAAAAGTGTTTCGAACATTCCTGTCAGAACTAAAAACCGGTTTTGTGACAAGTGGTTTGTCAGCATTGAATTTTGAGGTAGTGGACGAACTGAACCCGCACCAGCCATCGAATCGGAATCACCTGGCTGACCGGCACAATCGTCAATGTCAACGGGCGCACAACGACCCTTCGGAAGCAATCGTCGTCCTGAAAAACTTTCTTGAAGTTTTTGACAGGCGTTGGCATATTCCGCCGTCACGAATTCCGGCGCCGTCATGCAAAAAACGTCGCGAAATGACAGGTAATTCCAAGCTTGCATGCCTGTCTCGACGTAGATTTCGAAAGTTCATCTGCTCACGTTTTTGAGCCCGCCCGAAAGCCAACCGCTCGCGCCCGAATCCTCGTTAGCGCAGCGGGTTTCAGCTCCCGGAAAAACCGTTCGTCCAACCGACGCATCGTCGAAATCAGACTACTCATCCATAGATAAACTCATGTTGCAAATTGCCTATCTGAATTCACAGGGACATGAGCAAGTTAACTTCGAATCCGGGCCGGTCACCATCGGCTGCCACGATTCGGAATCGTCAAACGAACAACGGCGATCCGAAGGTCGCGTTGTCGAAATTGACGATTCGTTTATCTCACCTCAGCAATGTGTGATCGAGTTTGACACAACATCGCCCGGCAACATCAGCCTGACCAATTTCGGGTTCAGTATTGCGCTGCATTCCGGGCAACGGGTTCACCGCGGAAAAACGGTCGAGCTGACTTTGCCGGTGTTCTTCACAGCCGGCGGAACCGAGATACAGATACACAATCCAGACGGATCTCATTCCCTTGACTTTGCACTGACGGAACTGAAAACCGGATTCGGAAGTGTAGCGTTGTTTAAAGAGGTTGCGGATGCGTCCCCTGCGCCGCAAACACTTGCGTCCTGGTTTGATTCACTCGACGCTCTACAGCGATCGATTACCGGCAGCCCCGAATTTTTTCAGCTTGCCGCGCGAGCGGTGTTCAACCCCGGCGGACTCGATGGAGGCATGATTCTCAAACGCGGCAACCTTGATCCGGACCGTTGGGAAGTCGCTGCCAGCTTTGTGCCTTACCCCGAATTCGGATTTCAATTTCGTAACGACATCGTAGACCGGGTTGCCAGTGACGGCAAAGTCGTGTTTCACGATGCCGGTCTTATCGATCGTCAGGAGACTCTGCCGTCAACCAGCGATCTGCATTCGTGCATTGCCTGTCCTGTTTTTGACAAGCATGATTCCGTCGTCGCTATCGCATACGGATTTCGCAGCCTGCATCGCACCAACAGCCGCTGTGGAATTCGCCAGCTCGAAGCACAGTTTGTTCAGCTGACGGCAGGAGCACTGTCATCCGCAATGGCAAGAATGCAAAGCGAATTCGATTCAGCGCGAACCAAAATTCTGCTCGAACAGGCGTTTTCTCCTAAGGTTGCCGCGATGCTGGAAACCAGTCCGGAAGTTTTGACCGGCTGTGACCGGGAAGTTTCTGTGCTGTTTGCCGACCTGCGCGGGTTCACTTCGATTGCCGAGCGGATCGGTTCGCGAGACACCTACCGCCTCCTTACAGACGTGATGGATCGTTTCAGCAACATCATTTCCGACCATGACGGCGTGATCATCGACTTCTACGGCGACGGTTTGTCTGCGTTCTGGAACGCGCCGGTCGATCAGCCGGAACACGCGCATCTCGCCTGTCAGGCAGCGCTGGAGATTGCCGCGTCACTGGATGAAGTGAACGAAAACTGGTCACAGAAATTGAAACAGGCTTTGCAGGTCAGTGTTGGCGTCAATACCGGTATGGCCCGCGTCGGAAACAGCGGAAGTTCCACGCGACTAAAATACGGACCTCAAGGAAACACAGTCAACATTGCCAGTCGGCTGGAAAATGCGACCCGCGACGTCGGTGTTCCGGTTTTGATCTCGGGAGAAACCGCAGCGGTCGTGCAACACCAGTTCAACTGTCGCCGCGTCTGTAATACGCAGCTCAAGGGCATTCGAGCGTTCACGAGTTTGTACCAGCTTCAGGGCCGAATCGATCAGCCGGCCCGGGAACACTGGAACCGCTACACCGAAGCGCTTGCATCATTCGAAGCGGGGGATGTTGCTTCCACGATCGAGCAATTGACCGGAGTTTTTGAGAACGGCCCGAACGATCCCGCCGCGGAGTTCCTGCTTCAGCAAGCTCTATGTCAGTCAGCTGAGACATCATCAACGACAAAACTGCCAGCTGATAGTGAGCAAGTCAATTCGGCGTCGGCTATCGATCAGTGACTGTCAAACGACCTCAATAACGGGACGTAAAAACCCCGGTGCTATGTTCGTCGCTGAAACGGATGTTGTATGCGTAGTTCTCGACGATGCCGGCGGTAGAGGTTGCTCCACTGCCAGTTTTCGGCGCGGCGAACCTGATTGGCTTTCAAAGCGTTCCGCTCCACATACCTGCAGACTGTATAAATCAGACCGCCGGTGGCGGCACGTTTCGGCCTACCCGTTCCCCGATGCTAACAGTTCCAGACACCGGGAACAAGAAAAGGCTCCTGACACGAATGGCACTGCCGGCTGAGATGAAAGGAGTTGGGTCACGCGGCGGTGACTAATTGGAGCCTTGCGATGTGCCTTGGCTTGGTCAGGATTACGATCTGTTCGGGGCAAGCAGTATACTCTTGTTCGCTCATCCAGTCGGGAAGCCGGACGGTGGTTCGCTCGTGCTTGTCGATCCGGCGGGCGCCCAGCGGTTCGTCGTCCCGTTTGTGATGGTTCTTCATCACAATGTTAACGCTTCTGGATTTGCAGGCAGTGACAATCCGGTACGTACAAAGGTAGCAATCGGCAACGAGTGTATCGCCGGTCGAAGGCTGCTTCCGTTGAAAGAGCCAGTTGTCTGGCGATATCGCGTACGGCTTCGAATGAAATCTTCAATCTCGCCCGGCAGTAGGCTCCGGTGTTGGTGTTGCAGATCGTTTTGCCCAGCATCGCCCACAACGAAGCGATGCGAAGTACAGCTGCCTTGCAACTCCGATTCTCCCCTTTGAAAAAGACTTGCGAGATCAAACCCCACAACGTTACGGCCGGTGTGTAGACCGAGTCTTCATCGCGGCCGAAGTCGATGTCATGCTGATTGAACACCGCCTGCCACTGATCGTCGTCAATGAACTCCGAAAGTGGCAGGTCTTCCGACTGAAGCATCGCATCTTTAATCACTTGGAATGACGATGCGTTGAAGCGGCTGATTCTGGGAGAAGAAAACATCGACTCTCCCTGGTCATCGTTTCTACCTATGACGCCCGCCCAAACCATTCTCATTTGGAATCCACTCCCAAAAATCAGAATCGTAGCCGGTTGGTTGACGCATGGTGTCAGAACCCCACTCAATTTTGACATCGCAAGTTTTCATCATACACTTCAATGTCCAATTTGAATTCTGGTTCAAGTGGTCGCGGGGGATCTGCTGCAAATTCCAATACCCGGAGTGGAGACGAAGACAACTGCAAACCGAAATAGGAAATGTTTTATTCGGGCCAGGAGTGCCCCGGATCCCCGGATTTTTTCCAATTGATGATGTTCGTGGGGCGCCCACTGCCGTCAACACCAACAGTTCCGCCAGTCATGTTCGAATCTTGTGATCCGGTTGTTCGGCTTCACTTCGTCCACACGGCGGGATGTTTTGGTCAAAAGGCTGTTGCCTCCGCCGTTACCGTCGTCGTATTCGTTCGTGACAATGTCACGCATGTTATCACTGCCGCCTCGCGTCGCCTGAATTGCCTTGACAAGAGCTTCACAGTCGGAGGCCTTCCCGGGAATGACCTGCATGACGCCGCTTTGAGCAAACTCAGTCGATAACTTTTCCGGGCATCGCGGTTGGTGCGGCAACGCTCCTTTCGCGGAGTTTCTTCTTGCTCAAGCCAAAGTGGGATCGAACCGATTTGATGTTGAATCCCTCCAACAGCGCGTTCAAGGTGTTGGACCTGCTCGCCGTGACAGCCGCTGATTGAAATCCGGCGGTCGAGACTGACACACCGCTGTTGTACTTGAGTTCAACGACAACATAATCCTTGCCTTTGAATGGCTTGAATCTGGCAACCTGAAAACCTTCTTTTTGATTCGCGATTAGCATGCTGGATTCCTCGCAGTTGGAGAATATCAATGAACAAAAGTTGGAGCCGCTCTCAACTCGCAGTTACGGCAACTTGACCGCCAGGGAATTTTCTTGCCATTTGACTTCGCCAGGAAAAACAAGACTGGGCAATCGCGATTAGGTCTCTGCGTCCTTCGACTTGACCCTGGCTTTTTGACCCTGACCCTGGCTTTTTGACCCTGACTTTGGCGGTTGATTGGTGGTTCTCGCGAGATAGGTGGTACCATGCGAACCGCCGTTGATATTTGTAGATCGGCTTGACGCTTTCGTCATTGCTGGCGATCGGATCAGGCATAGACTATGCCCGGACTGAAAATGGTCCGTCCAATCGCACTTTCAACTCCTGAGGAGCTGCCGTGAATTTAAGAGCTGTTTTTGGCCTTGTTGAACCTTTTGAACCGGCATTGAATGAAGCGACCGAGCATCATCATGCCGACCCATTAACGGAATCTGAACCGACGGAATCCGATCATCAAGAAGGCTTGGAACCGTTACGAAAAACGATACGGATTGGCGAGGATACCGTTTTTTTACGAGCGGATTTCGAAAACGCGGAAGCCTATGGAAGAGTCGTTGCCGCCTGCCACCGCGGAAATTCGCCTGTCTTGCTGGACGTTGACGCCGAGTCGAATGAGATACAGGAGTTGTTAGTTCCCTATCCTGATTTCGTTGAGTCAGTCGAACCTGCCAGCCCCGCCGACAGCAATCTCGTAGACTTTTTTTTCGGTACCGGAATCCTGAGACGTAGCAATCAACGGTACGATGACATCCTGGCGTTGTTGATTGATTCGAGCAAGTCAATGACACGGATTTGGATCGCAAGCAAGGTTCTCGAAACCGAAAGTAACCCGGCCGCCGACGAGAGGTTTGTTGAGATTATTGACGCTCGAAAAGAGCCAGTTAGTTCTGATCCAGCGCCCCCACCAAAATCCGTTGCCCCTGTGGAATTCGATGATTCCCAGCTCGATTCGATTTCGGATCGGGAATGCTCAAAGTTGTTTACATACATAAAGAATCTGAACACTCCCGATCTCAATGCTTCCGATTTTGATGAGACAATTCCATTCAACTTCATTGAACATGGATGTGAGGCAAGAGCTCATGAAGTTTGCCGCCACATCTTGAATCAATACGTCATTAACAGGAAAATTTACCCAATGAAAGTCTGGTTGTTTCACGGACGGGAACGGCTTGCGCTCGTTTCAGAATTTCATCCGAAGTGCAAGGTGTTCTGGGGGTTCCACGTCGCTCCTGCAGTGAGAGTCAACGGCGGGATCAGAATTCTCGACCCGTCACTTGCCGACCACGCGATGACGTTTGACGAGCTAAAACAACGATTCGATAGCTCCTGCATGCATGTTAGCTTGACCGGTCCCGATGTTTACCTGATGACACGAGATCGAACACTCTTTGATGCAGACCCGAATTACAAGAAAACAAAACAGTTTCTCGCTGGCCTTAGAGCGGGGTTTGACTTGCTGGTTACCTTGTTCAAGGCACCACCCTATGACCACTGCCCGCGAATCGGATCGAATAAGTCCAGGGAGGCAATTTCATCCGGCCCGTGAAACATCAACAATTTCCTGAAACACACATCGAAGGCAACGGATCTTCAATAGCAATTTTTTCAAAGGAAAAACAAATGAAATTTCAAACTCTACTCGTTTGTCTGGCCGCCTGCGCAATCTTATGCTTGCCATCGCATACCTTCGCTCAATGCTGTGGCCCGGCCATACAGCAATGGCAACAACCCGCTCCCATTGTGTATCAGACGCAGTCCTACCCGACGAATGTTTATCAAGCCCAGTCGTACCCCGCGTACGTAAACCAGGCTCAGGCGTATTCGGCGAATGTCGTTCAAAACGCTCCAATGATACAGACAGCCTTTTCTCCGATGGTCGCTTCATTTCCAACGATGAGCGATAGTTCGGCCGCAAATGCAATGGACGCGAGTGCATTCGCTGCACGCCGGACACCGGTTTACCAGGGAACTCAATACCAGGGAACTCAATACCAGGGAACTCAATACCAGGGAACTCAATACCAGGGAACTCAATACCCGTTGGTCCCATTTCCAGTCCAATTCGGCAATGACTTGTCAGCGGGACCAAGTTTCTGGATGGGAAGATGTTTTGAACCGTGTTATTCCGATTGCTTGCGTATGGGGCTTTCGCAAGCGCAATGTGCGAGGATATGTTGCGATGGGTATTACTGGTTTTAGTTCATTCCGTCATGGTATTCGCCGGAGGATCACTTTTTTCAAGGATCATTCGTATGCCGCATCTCCAGTCGTTGCGCGATGCCGGCATGGCAATGACGTAGCCAGAATACAAAGTGGAGTTGTGGGTCGTGCCGCCGCCTTTGATAAAGGCGATCGGTACGACCTTCGACAACCCTTCTTGTTCGACTTGCCGTGACGCTTCCCATTCATTTTGGATTGACTTTTCCCGCTCAGTTTGACGTGCATACTCAGACACATTTCCAATCATGTCAAACAGTCCGAACCGGTTCGGAACTTTGCCGCCACTTGAAGAAATAACTTTGGTTCCGAGTTCAAACTGCGACGCTGCTACAACGGCGAACTTCGATAGCTGGTTTTCAACCCGGACATCTCCCCAGGGAAACATCGTTTCCGAGTTCGCACGGCAGGCAAACTCCCATTGATCATTGCTTGGTACGATCAGCTGATAGTCTTTACTGAATTCCGCAACAGAATCCGCCCACTTGATCATTTGCTCAGCCTCATTGTACGACAAACCAAATTCCGAACGTTTGGCATCGAGAAGGTTGTCAGCGATAGGAGTTGTTTTTTGCAGTTGAGAACTATCGTTGTCAATTTGCGAAGCCCGCCATAGTCTTTGCAATGCAATCGGGACTTCAGTTGTCGCCATCCAGAATTCATCAGCGATTATCACGGTTTCATGTGGAAAGTACCTCTCTTCTATTGTGTTGGGGGGCAATGAGCCGTGCCCGCGAACATACGGACCCGGACAGATTCGTACGAATGTCATCTGCAATCCATCGCCGATATCGAGATGCAGCCAGTCCCGTTTTTTTGGCAGAGATGTATCCGATGGGATTGTCTTGAGCGTGATGTTCCATCGCTTTGCGAGCATGAAGCAAACGCCGTGAATTCCTCCGTCAGGGTGAGTAACGTACGAATCCTTGATGAATTCCTGCCAGCGAATTTTCGTGCCCGAATCCCATTTCTCGATATTGAGATCACGGACTGAAACCAGAAGATGGAAGAGCAGGTTGGGTCTCGCGACCTCGCATTTGTCAAGAATTCGATTGGCGGCTTCAGCTTGATCGTTGATGTTGGTCAGACTTTCCAGCCAGTCTTCGTAAAACCGTTCAACCGTCGAAGCCTCAGTTTGGTCTTGTTCCTTGTCGAAAATAGTCTCGGCAATCGCGTATTCATCCAGACACATTGCCATCACAGCCAGACGCGATCTGCATTCGAGCAAATCCGTGCAGTCGAATTGCGATTTGATCAAACCGTACGAACGCTTGTGTTGCCTCAACTCCTGTGCGACAAAAGCAAACTCCTGATCGTCAGCCATGTTTTTCATCGCCTCAATCGCGATGCCTAACGAATCTTCGCTTTCGAAATCAAGACGGCCAAGCCCAAGCGCTGCCCGCAACAGCGTCTCCTGATTGCCGGATGAAACATGTTGTCGCAAAATCTTGACAGCCAATTCGCGATGCGACTCCAAAGAGTCAAGCCGATCTGACGCCACCTTGGACGGGCCGGTTAGATACGTCAGTACGAGTTCAGCCGCCTTGTGTTGCCCGGCCTTGGTCCGGTAGCCGGCGATCACGAGAGACACCACTACGGCAATCGCGAAAATCGCGGCGGAGCGGAGCAAGTGCATTTGGCCTGCGGATTTCATAAAGGCCTTTTGTCGTTCCGTCTGCTTTTTCGGCGGCACCCCCAGTTTGATTTTTGCGTAGTCCGCCAGTGAGGGCAGAAAACGTGCCGCATGCTCAGTTTTCCATTGCCCGGACAATTCCGCCAACTTCAGTTCGGCCCTGCCTCGCCAGGTTTTCTTCCGATCGCGTTCCAACCAGTTTCGAATCGAGGGGACGAGATAATCGTGAGTTAGCTGATAGTGTTTGGGACCTGTAGCTGGCATGTTCTCGCTGCCGTCAACTTTCGAACGGTCGGGTTCTGTTTGCACAATCAATCGAAGTTCGTCGTTGAGGATACCGACAGCCCTTTCGATTCTGGTAGATTCCGATTCCTCGCCAGCGGCATCCGTGAGAATCTCCAGCCGCTGCATGTGTCCTTTTAGATTGACGCCCGAATCCGGCAACAGCTGCTCCAGAATAATCTGTGCGTCCGGCTTGATACGTCGCAGATAGGCCGGCGTAAATTTACTTTCAAAAGTTTCTTCCAGGAATCTGGTGCCGACGGCTGATACGCCACCGATACTCTGTAGTTCCTTGAGCGACCAGTCGCGATTCTTGAACATTTCGGCAAACAGGGTTAGATGGACGCAGGCAACCCGGTCGTCTTCTGCAAGGTCATCAATCACCTTCTTGAGCAAACGAATCTGTTGTTTCGACAGTTCAGCTTGCTGCTCGGGAAGTTTTTTCAGAGCACGACCGATCAAAAACAGGACATCAATTGCGTGTGCTTTTTCAAAACGGTCGATGCGCTGAGCGTTTTTACCCTCGTGCATGTCAAACCCGAGATGGGCCATGAATCGACTGGTGCTTAGCCAGTATTCGTCACGTATCAAAAGGAGGCAACTGATATTGACTCCATCGCAGTGCCGAAGCGCCTGCGCCAATTGTGAATCTTCGAACCGGCTGCGACCATGGATCCACTGCTCGAATTGATCGAGCACGATTAAGGTTCGTCGACTGTTGCCTGACCAGATACCGTTGCGAATACCGTTGACCATCTCGGGCAACGAAACGTCGCCGGGAATGTCGGCAAACCGATGCCTCAACGACTTAATCAGTCGAACCTCAGTGTCTTCGGCAGTGGCTTCAACGTATGTCGCGGCGATCAGGCCTGAATCGAGGCGCGGAATCAGGCCAGCTCTCACGTAGGAGGACTTGCCGCTGCCGCTAGGGCCAAAAATAAGGCCGATCGGCAGCTCGCCTTCCGTAATGAACGACTCAAGTTTCGTTTTCCAGAATTGGATGCACTCGGGCACGCCGAGCGAGTTTCTTGGTCCCGGAAGGAGTTCGACAAACGCTTCTGCATCCTCCGCCCCAAAAGGTCTCAGTCCTCTTGGCACGAGCGGAACATACGATTTCGACTGCCACTGGTCACGATATGCCAACCAGTTTTTCAGGTCCTGAGCAAGTTCATCTGCTGAAGGGAACCGGTCACGGATTGATTTTGACAGACATTTCAAACAGATTCGTTGTAGTTCTCGGTCAAGGTCGGGTCGAATCATCCGCAACGGCTTTTCGTTTCTTAGTTTTACTTCTTCGTAAATCTCATCCACACACGCTCCACGAAATGGCCTTTCGTTTGCCAGGAGCTCGTAGAGTATCACGCCAAGGCTCCAGATGTCACTGCGTCCGTCCAGCTGATGAGTGAGTCCCATGACTTGTTCGGGTGACATGTAGGCAGGAGTCCCACAACGCTGGCCGCGGAGCCTTTTTTGAAAACTCTCATGAACCGACAGTCCGAAATCAGCGATCAGAGGATTGCCGGATGGATCGATCAACACATTGGATGGCTTCAGGTCTCGATGAATTAAGCCGCAACGATGAGCATAAGCGATGGCATCGGCAATCGTGGCTATTAGCTTCACGATCGATTCCGTCGACTCGAATTGAACTCTTGATTGTTTCAGCGTGCCTCCTTCAACGAATTGTTGCACAATAAAAACGAACCCCTCCTCGCCCCGTAATCCAAACGACTTGACGATCGCCGGATGAGAAAGCGACCGGGCCAATTTCGCTTCGTTACAGAACTGTTGGAATTCCGTGAGTGACTCGAGCGTCCTGCTCCTCGGAAACTTGAGAGCTACATTCTCGCCAGTGATCAGATTCCGCCCGCGAAACACGATGCCGAATGCACCGCTACCGATACGAGCGGTGATTTCGAAATCCCCCAGTCGTTGCGGTATTCTGTTCTCCTCGATAGCGCCTAGAACGGCTTGATCGCCAGCCAGATCGACTACAGTCAAGACCTGTTCCAACACGGAAAGCGAGTCGGATTCCAGCCGCCGGAAAGCAAGCTCGATTGCGTTCGAATGGTTTGGGAATCGCTGTTCGTACTCAGACCTGTCCGGACACAGGCCCGTCGAAAAACGGAGTTCGACATCTTGAATGATCAGTTCATTTACAAGCGGTTTGCCATGGGAGACCGTAATGGACCCGATGAATCCTTCGATCGACAAGCTATTGTCGGTCAGCCATTTGTGTGCAAACTCATCGCACAGACTATCGATTTGTTGGAGCGTTAGCATGTGACTCGTGGTTATCGGGATAGAATTCGCAGATCATCTGTCTCGCCAGGTTTCCTTGATGTCCTTGACCTTGCGTTCGACACTTCGCAACGGCACATCAACCAGCTCGGCAATCTCATGGTTTTTCATGCCGTTCATCCTGTTGATCGCAATTTCCCTTAACAAGTCGCTGTTCAGCAGTTCAAGTCTTTTCTCAAACTCTTCAATCAACATCAATTCGATGTCCGGCGCGTTTTCACGGCCCGGAAGATAGTTCAATGAATCAACACTGGCGAACGGTCCGCCGCGACGTGCGGCTGTCTCATTCCGGATCGCGTCAATGGCTCTGCGTTCAGTGATCACGACGAGTATTTGCCAGAGGTCATTGCGATTGACGAGTTTGCCAAAGTCATCGGGATTGCGGCGAAAAAAATCATGGAACGCGCAGGCAACAACGTCTTCACCATCGGAAACACAACACTTCGAGTTTGTCAGAATTCGGTTTGCCACACGGACCAGTTGTTGGACAAATCGATTCCAGATTTCCCGGGTCGCATCCGGGTCTTTGTTGCGCAAGTCTTCGATCCACTGCGTGACTGAACCTTGACTTCGGCTTCCTGTCGACATGGGGCTTCCGATCGGGGGGGACGTGTTTCTGAAGGCGCAAATTTTCTCAATGGCGGCGCCACGCCCGAAAATACGAGTAGTTGCCTAACAGGCCGACAACTTATCTTGTCATCCCGGTTGTCGTCAGTCCAGTTTTTATTTCAAGATTGTATTCGGTGTCGATTTTTCGAGACCGATCGAAAATGAAATGTCCCGCGAAATGGACTCTGAAGACGATAACTTCCGATTGCGTATCGCAATATCGATTCGAATTTTCGTTGCCAGTTCACGGTTCTTCGAGTCACAAAAGCGAATCGAGTCGATTTTGACCCGGCTGGAAGCCTACCCGTTTGAGCCAACGGAAAACGAGACGATTCAGGCAAAGGTCGCAACGATTCGCCGGTACCTGGACGCCAGCGAAGTTGGATCAGCAAAACATGAGCTCTTGTCATTGTCTGCCATGCTGACGGAGAAGCATACGTAGTTGCTCTGACGCCGGCTGTTTGCCTTTCTGGTGAATGCGCCTTATCGGTTTTCGATGACTGAATGGCAGTAAATCCGGGGCGATTCTATCGACTGTCGAATGGAAGGCTGCTGAGCACCCGCCTCGCCAAGTGAGGGGTTCAGTTTGCTTGCAACTCTCGTTGCAAGGCAAGTTCTCTTTTCCTGGCTGACTCGACAGCCCGTGCGAAAGACCGGGACAATCGCAACTCTTATTCAAGGAATACTTGGCGGACTGGTTCCTGGTGCTGCGAGTAGAAACTACAGGCATAGCCCTGCTAACAACATTCGATCCGAATTCGGGAGCAAGGTTATGATTTCATGTGCGTGCAGCAATCAGTCCCGTAGTCCATTCAATTACATCGTCCGGAAGTATCGTCGTTTGCTCATGCGGAATGTGGTTTTACAAGAAAAAAGTGAATTGGCTATTGAGAAAACTTGGTTTCGGATTCAGAGACGTCAACAACTTCCGGCAATTCGCGGAGGGTCAGCAGTGACTTGTCCCAGAATCCGATGATGCTTCCAGTTGAATTGAGAACTTTTTCGACTTTGAATCCAATCTCGCGCAAACGCTGTTCAACACGGGCCACACTGCCTTCTACAAAGTCACAGACGACAATAATTTCTTTTTGTTCAGCCATAAGGACCTGCTCCGATGGTTTAATAGTATTGGCATCAAGTATTCGGGATCTCGACTACAAAGGCAACAATTATGGCAAAGAAAAAACGTCGAAAAGCAAAACGGAATCCAAAGAAGAAGGTTCGGACGAAGCTAAACGAAGTTGAAAACAAGAGGCTCGCAGAGGATTTTTCCGGAGGACTTGAAGGAGACCGGAATGCTCCTGCCGGGCTGATAACAGGTCGCGTGATCATGACGGTCATGGAGACTGATAAGGCCGATGTCGATAATGCCCTCAAAGCAATGTCGGGAATGACAGGCCTGTCCGCGTCTTCGGCCAACGTCATGCGTTCAAGTGATGTCGCCGGCGCATCGTTCGAATCGAGTGATACATCAAACGCGAACTACGTTGTTCTGGAGAACCTCGGGATCGTGATTATGAACGGCGATCCAGACGAATGTTCGGTCGCGATGGCAGCCAACGTACAGGACCATAATGTCATTGTTGAGCCGGAATACTGGAACTATGCGCAGGGTTTCGAATCGTCCAGCAACGATTCGGTGGGTGGGCCGGGGTTTGAAGCGTTCGAACCGGGTATGCCCGAATCCGATGCCGGTCCCGTCACGGCCTCCAGAGACTTTCTGCTTGGTGCACGACAGATGCTGGACTTGATGCTTCAACGGGAAGCATCGGAGACATCCGCAATCAATGCTGCACAGGCTCAGTGTTTTCGGGATACTGCAAACGCGACCTGGGGACTGCAGGCGACCGGAGTTGCCAACAGTTCTTCCAGCGGACGGGGCGTGAAGGTCGCCGTGTTGGATTCAGGATTTGACATTGGACACCCTGATTTTGCGGGGCGAACCGTTCGTCGCGCGACCTTTATTCCGTCGTCGGAACCGGACAATGATGCCAATGACCGGAGTGGTCACGGCACGCATTGTATTGGAACCGCCTGTGGCCCCCGAAATCCGGGCGTTGGGCCGCGATATGGAATTGCGCATGGCGCAGAGATATTCAGCGGCAAAGTTCTTCGACAAGGCACAAACGGTCGGGCGGCCGGGGCCGACGGATGGATCCTTGAAGGAATTGATTGGGCGTTGGGCCATGGATGCGAGATCATCTCGATGTCATTTGGACAAAGGGTCAACAGCTCAGGTTTTCCGATGAAATATGAAATGGCAGCAAGGCGCGGACTTCAGGCCGGTACCTTGATCGTCGCCGCAACCGGCAACGACAGTCATCGACGAACAACCGGTCATATCGATCCGGTCAACCAGCCCGCGAATTGCCCGTCGATCCTTGGTGTATCGGCGGTGGACCCGGGTATTCGCGTCGCAAGGTTTTCCAACGGACAGAGATTCAGTAATGGAGGTGAAGTCAACCTGACGGGGCCCGGCGTAAACGTTCTATCGAGTTTGCCGATGCCGCGACGACGCGGCCTGCTTGACGGCACCAGCATGGCGACTCCCCATGTCGCTGGAATAGCGGCGTTGATTTGTGAAGAAACCGGGCTCAAGGGAATCAACTTGTTTCGTGAATTGAGAACACGAGTCCGACGACTGGGTAACGTCAGGGACTTCGGGAATGGTCTCGTCCGTGTTTGATCAAATCAGCGTTTGATCAATTCAGCGACTCGGCGAAGTTTGGATTTGGGTTTCGATAATGGTTGTTCGTTTGAATTTGACAACTGTTTGAACAACCGTTCCCGAAAAATCCTGCTCTCAATCAAAAGTGGATTTAGTTGCGAATTACTGAATCCAACCAGATCGTCTTTGCCAAGAACGACATCCTGCATTGCCTTACTGTCGAGTGCAGCGAAGAGATGGACAATCATTCCTCCAATGTCAACGCGGGCCACGACCATGTCTGAAGTACGGTCGGCCTTCGAAAGCAGGTCATCGACGGCAGATATGAGTTGCTGCGAATTTTCTCTCATCGGAAACAACCGGGCCATCGGATATATCGAGACTTTGTCCCTGTCCTGAAGCTGCAATCCTCCCATCGGTCCGTGTTGCAGAAACTCCAGTGGAAAGAGATACGCGCCTCCGTTTGCCCGCTGCAAGAGGAGCGCCAGCCCGGAATCGTCGCTGGCCAGCATGAAGTTGCGGTTTGCCTGAATTGGTTCGGGTTCGTGCGCCGAACCGGCGGTTGACGATGTCGCATTCAATGCCTCTATTTTGGTTACTAAATCCGTTCTCAATACACCGGCAGATTCTTGTGTGTCGCCGTTTGAAGGAATGTCTAGCAGTCTTTTTCCTTTTTCCAGATGGGTAACGTAGCCGCCGACCCATTCAATCGGAAATTCAAAATCACTTCCGGCTTCTTTGGCGTTTTTGAAGGCTCGGACGACCTCATTCAGCTTTCGGGTTGACTTGTCCCGGACGTTGTCTTTCAAGTCGGACAACTCGAACTGTAACGTTTCGGAAGGTGAGAACAGGCCCTGAGACTTCAGTTGGTTCGTACTGCCAAGCCTTTGACGAACTCGTGGAAGTGACGTTGATGCAAGTGCCGGAGTTTGTTCGATGACCTCAAATAATTGCAAACCGTCCAGGGGAATAACCATCGATGTTGTCGGGACCGCAGTACCGCCGATGTGAATCACTCCGGCATTGGTTGGAACTCTTTCGACCTGATGATGCGGGCGGCTGCCACGAAGATTGGCACAACCGCTGACAAGCATCACCATTGCCACCGACATCCAAATCGTAAGTCTCTTGTGGATGACTGCCATGGTCATTCCTTTTACCAGTTTCCGGTTCAATAAAATGCCGCAGAGGATGGAACCTATCTCGACTGTTCATAATTAAGTTGCATACCGTTGGGGTCGCGTACGATCACCGAACTCCCGTTTTCAAGGCTTCCGCCTGGTTGCAGATCAAACGCGTCCGGCGCAGTATCCGACTCGAGTGGCAAACCGCTGTACACCGGATCCGCAACATGATTGATCACTCCTGTGTCATAGGACGGAGCAACACCGCAGGAATCACAGTTGTTCAAATATTGATTTACGAACTGCTCGAGCTGGATTTCATAGTCAACGGCATTGATGTCGAATCGTTTGTAGGCAACAACTCTGGTTGCGTCCCGTTCAATTTCCGGTGCTGAGGAATCCGGATCTTTTCCGGTTTCGGCAGGTTTCATGAATTTGATCGCTTCGGTTACAAGTCCCGCGGTATCTGCAATCGTGGTATCGGTGACCGAGCTGTTGATCGCTTTAAGGTACTGGTCTGCCGAATACGTAATGTCCATATCGAGGCTCCCGGATGCAGGTCGCTTGAAATCGACGAACACAATTTGCTCACCAAACACAGGCTCTGTTCTCACCTGATAAAACTTTTTTCCGAGATCGTTACGTAGCCAGGTTCCACCGGATCTTCTCAGTTCATAGGTTTCTTCAACGAAAACGTCAGTGTGTGTCTGAACTTTCAATTTTACAGGTGTTCCCTTGAACGGCCTCGCTCCGCCCCGAAAGTAACGCGCCACTCCGTTGGAATCACCATGGAATGAATCACTTTCTGTTCGGGAAACAGGTGTGCTTGAAAATGAACGGCAGCCCGTAAGTACACAACAAACAAGCAGGGTCGCGAGCAGAGACGTAGTGAATTTGACTTTCATAATCCTGGCCTGATGATGTGGAATGCGGCGGCAATGAAGGGGCAACGGTTGAATTCTCCAGTCATCACCACGCTGAAAAAAAAATGACTGTCAGCAGGCGGCTACCGTGGCAAACACGAGCAGGGGACAGCGGTCTGAATCGCACCGCAGCCGAACTCACAGTTCACATGGTTTGCCACGAAAGCGGAAAGCTCATTTTCAAAGTCCGGAGCGTTAATGTCGAAACGCTTCCAGGCAACTGTTCGCGTTTTTGGAACAAGATTTGCCCCCCTCACTTCCTGAGGCGTACTCTGATTGCTCATCAATTCCGGTTTGGCCGGGAACAGAGATGGAATCAACGCGGTAATGGTGTTGATCGTGTTGTCCTGCACGTTGTAGTTGATCGACGAAAAAAACTGGCGGTCTCTCGCTTCATCGTTTTCCGACTGGAAGACTGCGCTGTAGGCAAGGGTCCCTGCCGCCGGACGTTTTGGATCAACCGTAATGATCTTGTCCGAGTAGACAATTTTGTGTTTCAGTTCCAGGTGACGCTCGGGCATGGGAACCGGTGAGTAGTTGCCGTCTAATTCCGAGTAATAGACTGTTTCGACAACGGAAAGATCCAAATGCGAAGGAACCCGCATCGTGACAGGAATGCCCTTGTACGGCCGGGATTGCTGCCCAATCCCTGTTTTCCCATTTGAATTTCCAACAAGTTGATCATCTGCGGTTCTCGTTGCGATAACGCTTGACGTCGATAAGCATCCGCTTGCCAAAGCAACGAAAGCAATTGTTAGTGACAGTAATACTAATGTTCTGGCCTGCATGTCGAACCTAATTATTCCAGTGCGTCCTGATATGCCAGTTAATCGGGGCAATTCAGTTTTGCTCATGATAGAAAACGGAATAAACCGGCCGTACTCAAACGGGTGTCACCGGCTGATCAATACAACCGTCAATGCTTACTATTTGCGGCGAATTCTGCCGGGCGTATGTTTCCGTTGTGCTGCTGCGGCCGACGTTTGCGTTGCCTCGCAAATCTCTTTTGTGAGACACTTCTTGAGGTTCCGCTTTCTTCCCGGCGGAACTAATCCGCTTTGCCTTGCGTCAGCAGGCGATCCAGAGTCATTCCCCGGCTCAATCTGATAGAATCGCTTTTTCGGTGCGACTTCCCGTTTAACTTCCGAACTCTGCGCAGGAGCAAGCCACTATGTCCGGCCATCGCGTTTTTGTTATCTGTTTTCTGATCCTGATTATTGCCGCTTCATTTTCGGCCCCGTGTACCCAATGCGCCGATGCATGGCAGAACGTCAGTCTGCAGCAGGCGATCCAGAACAACGATGTCGATCAGGTGCGCGCGGCGATCGAAAAAAATGAATCGGTCGTCAACCGCGAAACGAACAACCAGCTTCCGCTCCAGTTCGCTGCGCAAATGGGCTCTGCTCCGATTGTGAAACTGCTGCTCGAATCCGGCGCGGACCTCAACAAAGTAGCCAGCAACGGATTGTCGTCTTTTTCTCAGGCATGTCAGACCGGCAATGTGGAAATCGTCAAGCTGATGCTCGAAAAGAAACCGGATCTCAATCAGGTCGATCAATACGATCGTTTGCCGCTGATCATGGCCGTTTATTCCGGCACGACCGACGTAGTTGAGATGCTGCTCGATGAAGGTGCGGATCCGAATCTGGAACTCAACGGCGGCGGTACGCCCTTCATGCGCGCCTGCTCCAGCGGGCAACCGAAGGCAGTCGACTTGATGCTGGAACACGGTGCGAAAACCGATGTGGTTGATGACAACGGATTCACCCCGCTGATGATGGCCTGCCAGAATGGATCGATGAAGTCAGCAGTCGAGAAACTGCTGGACGCCGGTTGCGATCCCGACCAAGTCAACAACTTCGGCATGACGGCGCTTCATACGGCGGCTTCGTCAGCCTGGTCGGACGAAGGCGTTGAAATCGTGAAACTTCTTGCCGAAAAGGTTTCTGACGTCAACCTTCTTAGTGAACACAATGGGACGCCTCTGTCATGCAGCGTTGCAACCAATCGCAGCGCCGCGGTCAAGGCGATCCTTGACAGGGATGCCGATCTGGAACTTGTTCCCGAAGGCTATCCCGCCTATCTGATTCAGGCAGTAACAAACGGGAATGCAACGATGACCGGATACCTGATCGACGCCGGCGCGGATGTGAATCAAACCAGCGGAGAATCCGGAATGGCAGCCCTGCACATTGCGGTTGCAGCTGCGGGGCTTCACAACACGGGTCGCGGCCCCCTGGGAGGCGGGGGCACTCCGGTCGCTACGGATGCGAACCCGGATGTAGTTGACTTCATCGGCGTCGTCAAAAAGTTGCTCGAAGCCGGTGCTGATCCTGACGCAAAAGACAATGATGGCGTGACGCCGTTCGAGGCGGCAATCAAAAGCGGCGCTTCGCTGGCGGCCGATATGATCGCTGCCCAAGCCGAAAGCCTGTCAGTTGATCCGAAGAGGGTTGTGCACCGTGCGGCTCGAACCGGTATGGCAACGACGCTGGGCATCATTATCAAGATGGATCCGTCCGTCGCCAGCACTGCCAACTCGGCGGGCGAGACTCCGCTGTGGCTGGCCGCAGCCAACGGACATGCCGAAGCCGCGAAAGTGTTACTGGAAAACGGAGCGGAGGTTGATCAGCCGGGGGCGGGCGGATCGAAACCACTGAATGCTGCCATTGCAGGGTCGCATGATTCAGTTGCGATGGTTCTGCTGGAAGGCGGTGCAGAAATATTCGTTTCCGATTCCAGTGGACGCACGCCGCTCCATCGCGCGTCGTGGTTCGGCTGCGAACCGGTGGTCGATGAACTGTTGAAACGGGGCGCTCATCAGACGCCGACCGCCTCGGGTAGGACGCCGTTGCATTCCGCTTCATGGAACGGGCACACGGAGGTTGTGAAACGACTATTGGAAGACGCCGACGACAAAGCTTCTCTGGCCAGCGCCGCCGATACGGACGGTTGGACTTCGTTGCACAAAGCAGTCTTTCGCGGGCATGTCGAAACCGCGCGCGTCTTGCTCGAATCAGGAGCCGTCAAAGACGCAGCGGATGCGATCGGGATGACCGCGATGGATCACGCGGTTGAAGCCGACAACGGTGAGCTGATCGAATTGTTGAAGTAGACAAACTACCAGCCACGAATCGACACGAACGGGGATGGGTTTTTCGTGAAGATTCGTGTGATTCGTGGCGTGACGATATCTAAAACTCCGATTGGGCCCGCGCGTTGCCGTTGCCCCGTTCCAGTCTATTTCCTGGCCCAGACGGCAAACTCATTGCCATTCGGATCGGCAAAGTGAAATCGTCGACCGCCGGGGAACTCGAATATCGGCTTGATGATTGTTCCGCCCGCCGCTTCGATTTTTGCTTGAGTCTCTTCCAGTTTCTCACTGAGGAAAACAATCAGGACACTGCCGTTGTCAGTCGAAACAGTTAGGTCGGACTTGTAAAACCCCGCATCGATTCCGGCCCCGGTCACGGAGGAATAGTCCGGTCCATAGTCGACAAATTCCCAGCCGAACACGGTAGAGAAAAACGCCCTGGTTGTGTCGAAGTCTTTTGCGGGAAATTCGAGGTAGTTGATCGATTCGTGGACGTTCATGCTCATGTTTGTTTTCGAAAAAAGGCAAACGAATTGAAGGCAAACTAATTCATAGGGTCACACTCGCTTGCGCGTTCATTAATTATTCCTTATGTGTTGTTCCTTATTAAGTACTTGCTTTTCCATCCGCCCAGCGTTCGAGTTCAAGAAACTGCGCCGCGAAGTCGTTTTCACTTGTGCCCAGCGGTGACTTGAAGAAACTGCTCAGCCAGACCAGCAACCCTGTTTCACCGTTTCGCGCGGCCAGTTCCGTAAATCGCATCAGATCCAGAACCAGCGGCGCCGCCAGAATCGAATCGCAGCCCTGCCAGGTAAACTGCAGCGTCATTGGCGTGCCGAGAAAACCCTGGAAGTGAATATGGTCCCAGGCTGTTTTCCAGTCGCCGAGGCTGCGGATGTATTCAATGCTGACCAGCGTTTGTGGATCGTAGCCTAGAATCCGGCCGAGCAATTTGTCTTTGCTTTCGACCTTCGTCTGCTTGTTGGCCGGATCATCGAGAATCTGACCGTCCAGATTGCCGAAGATGTTATGCCCGACCCAGCTCATGATTTCCAGATTGCGTTTGGCAAACGCAGGCGCCAGAACCGACTTCATAAACGTCTCGCCGGTCTTGCCGTCATGTCCCATGTGACACGTCCCGCGCGTCCGCGCCAGATCGTCAATTGCCGGAAGACAGTTCGCCGCTGACGGCGTAAAGTTCACATACGGCATTCCCAGATCAAGCGCTGCCGCTGCGTAAATGGTGCTTGCCGGAATCGCGCAACCGGGGGCGGCGAACAGTGGCTCAAGTTCGCGCCATGTCTCAGGGAGGTCGGCCGCGTCGAACGGCGGCTCAGTCGATGCGACATTCATCACGATAATGCTGTCCAGCTGATTCGCAGTTTTGAATTCCTCGAGGTCCGCTTGAATCGCCGACATCGCCCCGGCAGCCGTTGCCGGTTCGATCGAATTCCCGGACGCAGCCAGCGACCCGATTTTCGGCCCGATGTTCATCAGCATCCCGGGCCGGATCCGGGAGTTCATCTCGTTCAATTCCGATTCGCAGGCTTGAACCAGGCTGATGTCAAACGCGCGGCTGACGGCTGCGAGCGACGTTGCTTCTTTGACACAGTCGGTGTCACGAATGTCATGGCCGCCCATCACAATGTCAGGCCAGTCAACAAAATCGAGCGACTGAAACTGTGGCAGGCGGCTAACGAGCCCGCATTCACGGATACGGGTCGATTGCAGCGCGAAGAGGCCAACCGCAACCGTTGTTGAAACTCCTCCATGGGCACCGATCAACCAGAGTCCAACACGTCGCGACATAGATTTTTCTGTTACAGGATGAGAGCGGGTTGGGAAAAGCGGGTTTGGAAACGGCGGGTTAGGAATCGAGTTAGCTAAGTTGTCGGTTAAGCGAAAGTTACCGCCCGGCTTTTTTATCCGGCAGTGTTAGGATATCGTGTTTCCAGGACTTTGATTCGCATGCAATTGTCACACGCCACCGGGCAGGTCGCAATGCCTGCTGACAGCCGCCTGTTGCAGTTTGCGGCAACCGAACCACCGGGCAAAATAGTCCGCCCGGAAAAATCTTCGTTCGACATGACCCTCCGGTCACAGTCATTCACCGCAATCAACCCGCGCATAGCCTGGCCAGAATATGTTTGAATCCGTTTCCAAAAATCCACCCGACGCAGTTTTCGGACTCAACGAGGACTTCAAGAAAGACAGCCGGCTTGAAAAAGTCAATTTGACGGTTGGTGTCTATAAAAACGATGCAGGACATACGCCGTTGATGCGATGCGTCGGCCGGGCGGAGCGACGGCTGGTTGAATCAGCCGAACCGAAATCGTATCTCCCGATCGATGGTATGCCCGGTTACAATGCGCTGATCGGGAACCTGATTCTCGGCGACGACCTGTTCCCGGTGAAGGACCTGGGCCCGGTCGAAAAAACGTCCGGGAAACCGGTTCGTTGTTGCACAGCTCAGACTCCGGGCGGAACCGCTGCTTTGAGAGTGGCTGGTGAGCTGTTAAGAACGATGGGCGTTTCGACCATCCGGATCAGCGACCCGACCTGGGCGAATCACAAAAACATTTTCGCGGCTGCCGAACTTGAAGTCGCGTCGTACGATTATCTGGGCGAATCAGGGACCGGCCTGGATTTTGACCGGATGATGAATTCGCTTGCTCAGGCCGAACGAGGCGAAGCGATGCTGCTGCACACGGTCTGCCACAACCCGACCGGAGTCGATCTGGGCGCTTCGGAGTGGACGGCGGTTTCGAAATTCGCTTCCGAGCGTGAGGTCTTTCCGGTTTTCGATTTCGCCTACCAGGGTTTCGGTTCCGGAGCCGACGCGGACGCGGCTCCAATCCGCAACCATGCCTCTGCAGGGCACGAAGCGATCATCTGCAATTCGTTTTCGAAAAACTTCGGGCTCTACGGCGAACGTGTTGGCGGGATCACCGCCGTTTGCAAAACGCAGGATCAGTCCGAAGCGGTACTCAGTCAGATCAAGTCGATTATCCGACGCACCTGGTCGAACCCTCCGACCCATGGCGCGGCAATCGTCCGCACCGTGCTGGGTGATCCGGAACTGCGCGAATTGTGGCGAGTTGAACTGGAGGAGATGCGCGAACGAATCCGCTCAATGCGGGCTGCTTTCGTCGAAGCCGTTAACCGCGTGACGCCCGACCGCGATCTGAGCTATATCAATTCGCAGGTTGGAATGTTCAGCTATTCCGGGCTGGGAAAAGAACAGGTCGCGCAGTTGAAAGACGAGTTCGGAATCTACGCGCTGGGGACGGGACGGATCAATATCTGCGGTTTGAACAGCGCGAACCTGGACTACGTTTCAAACGCGATCGGCAGCGTGATGAATGTCGTTCGTTCGTAGCAGTAGTTGTCCCAACTGCTCACAACCGGGACAGTTGTGGCTACAAAGACCGTGGCTACATCACCGGAACGGAAACGCCGACATGACGCGGTCGTCCGACTGCAGAATCAGCCTTAGAATCTTCGGCTGCGGGTGGTTCTGTCGTCCGCCTGACTGCCCGCCCTTGTAACCGATCCGGCGTTTGAAGTTGATCGTATACGCAACGCGATTTCCCTCCGTGGAGTCGATCCGGACATCGGGCGAATCATTCTTGATCATCGTGTAGGCGTCATCAAGCAGTTTCAGAATCGCGACCGTATCGCCGTCGAAGACTCCGTGTGAACCCTGCCGGTTTGGCTGGTCGGCACTGTGACGGAGCACGTGATCGATGCGGTGCTCCTGACGCGGACCCATCGTGTAGACGAGTCCCGCCGGCGTCCGGTACGTGTTGTTACCCTTCTGGCGGATCGCAAAATTGGCGGCCTGTACTTTTTCCAGATCGAATTTCTGAACGCGTCCGTCCGTGTTTTCGCCGGTGATGACAGTTTGGCTGCCGTTATCGTTGCTTCCGTCGTTGCCGTCGCCGTTGAATGTGACGCTGTAGTCGTTGTTGTTTGAGTTCAGGCCGGTGGATTCATTTTGATCTGCATTCCCGTTTTGATTTGCGTACTGTTGTCAATCAACTTAACGTTGTTGGCCGTTCGGTTCGCCCGATTCACGGGCCGAGCGAATCATCTCCGCACCGGTTTGCGATGTCCCGGCCATAAAGTTGTCGATTTGTGCCGACGCACGAATGGTGTTGAAGCGCCCGGCCATCGCGATTCGCAGTTTCTTGTCAAAGATTTTTTTGTGAATCTCACCTTTGACAGCTTCGAAGTCAGTCACGCGGGGAGTCGTGTGTCCTGTGCAGAACAGGATGTACCAGAGCTCGTCTACCTGAATGACCTTCGAGATTTCGCCGACCTGCAAGCTGAACGCCTCGGCCTCAAGCTCCGGGCTGCCGCTGTGTTGCTGAATCGGAGGCACAACGCCGAAATTCCCCTGGCTCATTGGTTCGACTGAATACTCAGATGCCAGTTCGCCAAAGTACTTTTTTTCCGGATTGGATGAAGCCATCCGCCAGACTTTCAACGCCTGACGCTGGTCGTTGCAAACAACCACCAGAACTTCGACACGCGGTCCGAAGTTGGCTTCAAAGCCTTTTTGCAGGTCCTGTTCGGTAACCTGCACGCCGGGCTCAACCAGCTTTCGCATTGCGACGGTCGGCCAGAGTTCGTCTTCCATGTACAAACTGACTTTGCTGGCGTCGCCGCGGGTGATGAAGGTGAGCCATTTCCCGGTGTCCGGTGTTCCGTCCTGGTTGAGAAAACCGAAGTCGGATGCAGCCCGTCCTATCTCTGCGTTAATGTCGTCCTGCGAAACCTCAATCGAATCCTCACGAAGCGCCTGTAGCAGCAACGTCCGGCTGATCTCGGTTTCCAGCATGTCTTTGCCGAACTGGTTGATGCACTCTTCGGCAACCTGCTGTTTTGAGATTCGGGTTTGATCGACCATTGCGGCAACGCCGGGCATTTCGAGGCTGAGTTTTTCGTCGTTCATCACGTTGATAATGATGACTTCCTCCTGCATCGTCTGGAACAGATTCGTCGCGACCTCAGCGAGTTTGTTTCGCGAAATTTCTTCGACCAGGCGCTCGCGAACGTCGTTTTCCTGTTCCGGTGTCAACTGCATCGCCGGGAAAATCCGCTCACATTTCAGAATGATAAATTTGTCCTCGACCTGAAACACATCGGAGACTTGATCCGGTTGCAGCGAGAACGCGACGGTTTCAAATGCCGGAAAGCCGGAGTTCTTGCGAATCGGTGGAAGCAGTCCGCCCATCGACGCCGTATTCGTATCGAGCGAGTGAGTTTTGGCCAGGCGTTCGAAGTTCTCCGGATTGGCACGGGCCTGATCAACGATTTGCTGCGCTTCGCCCTGAGTGTTGACGGCGATTTCGCGAACCTGAACCTTCGTCCCGAATTCAAATTCCAGCTGCTCGGCGATTTCTTCCGGCGTCACCTGAAGATCTGCCTCGGCCAGTCGACGCAGTGCCAGCTCGTTCCAGATGATGTCGTTCTTCAGCCGGTCCACCGTGATGTGACGGCGGCTGCATATCAGATCAATGTACCGGTCGCCTGACATGCCGAATTTTTTCGCGCGATCGACGATTTCGTTGTTCACGTCGCCTTCAGTGATCATCACGCCGCGCTTGTGGCATTCGTTGAGGACCAGTTGTTTGTTGACGATGCTCTCAAGCACTTCTTCGCCGAATCGACGAAGACACTCGGTGGCAACCTGTTGTCGCGTTACGGGCTGTCCATTAACAACGGCCAGCGTCTCCATTTGCTGCCGGGGTTGCTGTTGAGCAGTTTGCGGTGGCGTAGCTGAGTTGGCCGGTTGTTGAGCCGACAGCACACTGCAGAACCCTGCGATCGCAGCGGCCGTCATGGCAGCAACTTGCCTGGACCGGAATAGATAATTCGTCAAACTACATGAGCGGGTCATTTCGGTTTCTCCATAAACCTGATGCACATAGACCGGCGTTATTGCCGGAGTCGCGCGATTGCAATCCCGCCGGTCGGCGCAGCGGGTCTGCCGGCGTCCAGTGGGGGGTCCTTGATTGCCGGGGATTATAGAAGTCTCGATCCTGAGCGGTCAAGACAAATCGAGTTGCAACCTGGAACTGAAATGTGCGCTGCGTGATCTATTCGCTAGCGGGTTGCCCGGGTGATTTTGGCCGCTTGGCAATAGCGACGGCTTTTTTCATAGAGGGAAAGGTGGCTTTGCCAGACCGGTTGGTCGTGGTCCCGTGCTTTGACAAATCCTGACGAGCGCGATTCACCGACTATTTATTCTCTTCCCACCAGCGATCAGAGCCGCTATCCGATGAACTTTCTCCAGTCGGTTTGAATTCGCCGTTGCCCTGATTCGGTTTAGGATCGTATTCATTCATCTCTTTCGTTTCCGCCCTGGAATCAATCTCTTCGCCGGGGAGCTGGTCCAATGGAACGCTCTCCGAGTTGGTTGGCGAATATCGGTCAAACGGAATCGAATCGTTTCTGATTTCGGGTTGGTGGAGCATGGAACCGTTTGCGCCGAACTCGTTCTGGTAACCGTTGATTCCAATTTCGTTGTGATATCCATAGTTCGCACCCCAGAGATAATCGAGGCGGTCGCCCTGGTTGCCGAATCGAGCCAGATATTCGGGCGAGCGGGAAACGAGATTGGAGTTGTGCGCAGAGTAGGGGTTGTAGTAGCTCGGGTCGACGCCCGAGTTTTCCCAATGATTCCCCGAGCCCCAACCGGCTCCGAGAAATTTTCCGGACCAGCGAACGGGACCGCGATTGCCGTAATAGCCTTGCGCAAACGCGTCGGAGCTAACGAGAGCAGCAAGACCCGCGACAATTGAAAAACACAGGATACTTCGAGCTGTCATAGTAAATCCCTGATCGTTGTAGTTTGGACATTCTTGCCCAAACTTTTTTCGCAGTAGGTTTTTTCGCTCGTCTCTTGAAACAGAGGGAGAGGTCGAAAGCCGAGCTTTCGTACTATCGCCCGGGCAGCTTCAGCCACTTCAAGCAAAAACGCCGCCACGATGCTGGAATGCTATCCGGACACACGATGGTATCGGCTGTGCGCAAAAAGCGATCAAAACCGGATTTCCCAGCAAATGGTCGCATTCCGGTTGAATCCGCTAGCAGAAGTGAATAAATTTTCAGTTAGTGTATGAAAGTATAGTTCTCGGTATTGACGCGGATTTCTGAATCGTCATAACGGAATGAAATCAAAGTAAGTGCTGACAAGGATTGCATCGAGCACTGTTGATGTCAGGCGGGATTGTCTGACGCGCACGCCGCTGGATTCCCGGTACGACGGAGTGATCTGGTCTGCCGGGAGTCTCAAATCGGGGTGCTACCAATAAGGAAACGGATCGGAGAACCGGTCTGGAAAGGAAGTCGTGATGTTAGTTCTGTCACGTCGCGTTGAAGAAAAGCTGTTATTCCCCGGTCTGGGGATTTCTCTGGAAGTGGTACGCGTAAAAGGGAACACGGTGCGGATCGGAATCGACGCGCCGCGAGATGTCCGGGTCGTACGCGGGGAGTTGGCCGAGCGGGAATCGGTCGCAGGGAAGCCGGTCGCAGGGAAGCCGGTCGCAGGGAAGCCGGTCGCAGGGAAGCCGGTCGCAGGGAAGCCGGTCGCAGGGAAGCCGGTCGCAGGGAAGCCGGCTGGGAAGCAGCAACCGGCAGTTTCCAACGCAAATGTTACTGATGATTCGAAAGCGGAAATTCGGCGACGGTTGAATGCCGCAAACCTGGCTATTCATTTGGCGCAGAACCAATTGCAACAAGGGCGCAACCGGAACGTCGCCTACGCTCTGGAAGACGCGATCCGGTGCTTGCGTTCGCTCGAATCGGCCGTTCTGGGAAAACTTCAAACAGACGGGGCCGTTGTTAGTGATGAAAGCGGCAATGTAGCCAAAGACGGGGTCGGCTCAATTGAGAGAATGAGAGACAGCGAGTCCGCCGGTGCTGTGGAATATGCACCGGCTCCGGTCGGATTGCCGGGCATTGAATCAGTTCGTGAAAGCTCATCCAGCTACGTGACTTCGGCGCGAAAACGGACGGCGCTGGTTCAGTTCGAAGACCACGGGCTAGTTGGAGTCTCAAACCTTGTTGGTGAAGATGGGCTAGCCGGAAAGCTGGCAGAGCTTGGCTACGACATCGTTTCCGTCAAAGACAACGACGGGATGATTCGCTACAACAACCGGAATTTTTCCGGGTGGTTCACAAGCCGGGCGGCGGCAATCAGTTTGTTGAAGGTGTTGGAAGTCGCAAGCTGAACGGAGAAAGATCGTAGTGGTTTGCCAAAACGGCTCATATTGCCAACCCGTCTTTTTAGCTTTGGCAAGCCAGCAGCTACTTGGCGGAATTGAACCATGTCTTATAAAAACAGCGAGTGAACCAGTTTGGCTCACTCGCTTTTTTGAGTTTCAGGCAGCGTCCAGTCTTAATTTACCGGCAGCAGGACTTCGCGTTCGGTTTGACCGTTGATTTTACGAAGGACATCATCTTTGGAATTGAACTCTCCGTCCGGTCCGGCGCTGCGGATGTATCCGAAGTCGGAATCGACCGCTTCGAATCGAAGTTCTTTTTTCCACGGATCGAAGTGCTTGAGCATCAGCATGTTGCAATCGATCTCCGATGGCAGCAAACCGTCGTGGCTCTCTTTGTATTCATCCAGCTCGTCCCGGGCAGTTGCCAGAAGAACTTCGGTCTTTTCAACCTGTTTCGCAATCTGGACACGACTGCGACGGGCGATGTGGTTCTGAATTTCGCTTTGGTGAGCGAAGTAGGCGGTTCCTGCGACGGTGCCTGTGGCCAGCGTACCGATCAAAGACAACAGCGTGCCAACTTTGGCGAGTGAACGAGGCGAACGACGGAGACCGACAAGGCTGAGCAACAACCCGAACGGCGACAGAATGCCAAGGCTGAGAAATGTCGTCATGAAGCCCATGAAGGCAAACCAGTTGAATTTCCTGCGCGGCGGTCGCAGGCGGTCGAATCCGATGTAGATCGGATGGGCCCTTGTTCCTTGATGTTGCGGGCCCTGTTGACGGTGTCGCTGGTTGAACGGGACGTGATATGCCATGGCTTGTTTTCCTCCTCGAACTCGCGTGCGGTAGCGGCCTGTTTTGGGCGGATCGGTTATGAAGCCGGAGCGACCGGATTCATTTGCTTGTTCGTGGGCCGGTTTTGGTTGTGTTGTAATGGCTCTAAAAAAAGAATCGGCTGCTGAAACCGCGAATGAAACGCGGAATTTGCTGCTTTTTGCTTAATTCGCCGGTCACTCGTTCAGATTGGGAAGAATTTCAAGAAAATCCCAACTTTTGAGCCGAAAGGAATCCAACCGGCAAGACATGGCCGGTAAGCGTAGCGTCCAACCGGGAAACCCGCCGCGTTAGCAAGGCCGGGGAGCGAAGCGACCGACGACGGGAACCGCCGCGTTGGGAAGGATTTCGTGGCGTCGACCACCTCTTTGACGCGGAGTTCGCGAAGATCTCCCGGCATTCAAATCTCAGGATTTTCCACGTTAGGGCATAGCTGTAGATTCCGGTCGTGAAGAGTTCACAAAAAAAAAGCCCGACGCTTTGCAGCGTCGGGCGATTGGATTGTGTAATGAAGTTGACGAGAGCCTCGCCAGCTACAGCAACACTATTTCATTTTGTTGTCCAGCTTTTTGCTGTACGGCTTGATCTCGCCCGATCGCTTACGTTCAAGATAGTCATCGAGCGCCCTTTTGACTTTGCCGCTCAGCAGGAACAGCCCCAGCATGTTCGGCAGCGCCATCGACAGAATCAAAAGATCGCTGAAGTCCAGAATCGCGCCCGTGGTCACAATTGATCCAAGCACGGTAAACGTGAGGAACAATATTTTGAATGCAATCGAAGACCACTCGCCGAACAGGGAGGTCCAGCAGCGTTCACCGTAGTAGTACCACGAAATCAGAGTCGAGTAGGCGAACAGCATGACGGCTGCGTAAAGGACATACTTGAACCATGGCAATCCGAACTGAACTTTTTCACCGTCGATCATCGCTTCACCGCTGAGAGCGACCCTTGTCATCGCAGCTCCGGATTTGTTTTCTCCGGAAACGTACTTTCCATATTCCTCATTTTCCCAGCTGCCGTAATCCGCATGTAGCAGTGAATTCGGATCTTCCTGAGCAGTCCACTCGCCCCCTGCAATGATGATCACTAGAGCGGTCATTGTGCAAATCACCACCGTGTCAATGAACGGTTCGAGCAGCGCAACGATTCCTTCGCTGACCGGTTCGTCGGTCTTGGCAGCCGAGTGAGCGATCGCAGCCGAGCCAACACCTGCTTCGTTGGAGAAAACCGCACGCTGAATCCCGACGACCATGACACCAAGAATTGCACCGAGGCCGGCTTGCATATTGAATGCATTGTCCCAGATGCATTGAAGCGCAGGAGTTACTTTGTCCAGATTCGTAAGAATGATGTACATCGCCATCAACACATAGGCAGCGCACATGAACGGCACGATGCGGGAAGCGACTTTTCCAATCGACTTGATGCCGCCAACGATGACAAATCCAACTGCGACTGCCATTGTCAGCCCGTAAATCCACGGGTACTTGTCAAGAAAACCGATGTCTTCGCGAACGGCGTCCAGCGATTGGCCAACCTGAAATGCGTTGCCGCCACCGAGCGAAGCACCGATGCAAAGGATGGCAAAAATAAACGCGAGTATCATGCCCAGCGGCTTGAGACCCATTTCAGCCAGGCCTTTGTTCAGGTATCGCATCGGTCCGCCCGATACCTTGCCGGTCTTCGGGTCGATATCGCGGTACATTTGCCCCAGCGTACATTCGGTGAACTTGCTGCTCATTCCCAGCACTCCGATCAGAATCATCCAGAACGTCGCTCCAGGCCCGCCAGTCCCGATCGCTATCGCGACACCGGCGATGTTACCCAGTCCAACGGTGGCCGATAGTGCTGACGCCAGGGCCTGAAAGTGCGAGACCTCGCCGACGTCATTCGGATTGTCGTAGGCTCCCATCGTCAGGCGAATCGCGTGAAAGAAACCTCGAATGTTAATAAACATCATCCGCAATGTCAGATAAATCGCTCCAATGAGGAGCCAGATAACAACGAATGGAAGTGAAACGCCGAGCCAGCCGTCAGAATGTTTGATCTCCCATTTGCCTTCGGCGTCAGTTGTCACTTTTTGTTCATCGCCGTAAATGTCTTCGACAGTGACTTCTTTGCCGGCAATGACCGGTTCGCCTTCATCCTGAACCTTGTTGCCGTTGGTGTCCGTGAACTCAATTCCCTTCGAAAATCGCGGCCCCGTGAAAAAGTCAAAGAAGAAAAAATTAAACATCGGAGTGACGAGTTTTTTCTTAAACCATTTATCGACGGGCTTCATCTTTTCGTTGACTTTATCGGCAAAGCCAACGGCAGCATCTTCCGCGGATTCAGCAGTCTCTTTTGCTGCATCAACGGCGCTATCTGCAGTTGCGCCGGCAACGTCGACCGCATCATCCACGGCTTCAGTCGCGTCTTCCACGGTTTCATCCACAGCATCAGCGATGTCCCCGACGGTTTCCCGGGCGGCTGACTCTTCGGCCGTTGTCCCTTCATCGGCGGCCTCAACCTCGTCTTGAACGATGGCCGTAATTGCCGGTGCAGCTGAAAGGTTCGTCGCCAAATGTGCGGCGATTCCAATGGTCAATAGTCCCAGGATTGAGAACAGAAGAAATCGTCCGAATTGATCAGAGCGGGAACGACGTGTAGGCATATTGAAATCCATCAAAATTAGGCACATTGAAATCCATCAAAAAAATGTGTGGCGCTCAAAAAGCGCGGACGTTTATCGAATGCTCCGCCTGCACGAGGACTCTCCAACTTTTGAAGATCACGCAAAAGAAACCCGCAAAGCCAAGCCGTTCTAACGGCCCCGAATTGCTCAATCTATAGCTACCGGCGAATTGGATCATGCGGTGACACGTTCCAATTTCGAATTGTCTGTTCAAAATGCAGTTTCGATCCTGCCTTTTCTAAAAGACGCTCGTCCGAATGTCAATAATTCGCGTAAGTTATCGCCTGTTGTTGTAACGGTCAAAATTCGGTCCAATTTAGACATATCCGGTTGTGAAAAGTGTTTTTAATGCGTATTATTTGGCGATGGCTGGCTTGACCGAATTCTGTTCTGAATTCTGCGACTCCAGCTGCTTTAGTTCCAAAATGACCACTTTGAGCAACATTGGCCCAACTCCAAACCTTATCGACCGGTGACCGTGAACTGATCGTCCTGTTGCGCGGAAGTGAGGCGATGACCGTTGGCGATTTAGTTGAATCAACGGGGGTCACGGCGACTGCGATACGGCAACGGCTGGTACGTCTGATGGGACTCGGACTGATTGATCGCTCGGAAGAACGTGAAGGTCGCGGGCGCCCCAGCCACCGATACCGGCTGACTGAGTCCGGCCTACGGGACACGGCTGCAAACAACCTGGGTGACCTGGCACTGGTGTTGTGGCAGGAAGTTCAGCAGATCGAAGACGAACAACTGCGTCACCGCGTTGTTTCGGGTGCGGTTCAGCGGTTGGCTGAAAAGTACGAAGCCGATATTCGCGGCGCGGGTGCCGGTAACGGAGCGACACCTGCCGAGAGAATGGAGGCGATCGTCAGAATTTTTGCCGAACGGCAGATTCCGGTAACCTACGAAAAGAATGACGGATTGCCGGTGATCAAAGTTTCCGGCTGCCCGTTTCCCGGGCTAACGGATGAACACCGGGAAATTTGTGACATGGAACAGGAGCTGATCGGACGGATCGTTGGTTCACCGATTGAGCTTTGTAAATGCCAGAAGGACGGCGACCGCTGCTGCTCGTTTGAAGTTGCAATGAAAAACGCGTGAAGTGAAAACGCCGAATTCAGTTGCCGGTCAAGGCAGATCGCTTAGATGACTCGAAGTGAACAATTAATAATAAACAACAAATAAGATTCAATTAACGAATGCGAAAGCGATCGTTGACTTGGAACTAACAACCAACAGCTAAGAACTAACCATGTCCGACGTACTGAAAATAGTTGACCTCCACGTTTCGATTGGCGACAAGCCGATTCTTCGTGGCGTGAATCTCGAAATCAAAGAAGGCGAAACACACGCGCTGATGGGACCCAACGGTAGCGGCAAGAGTACGCTTGGCCTGGCCATCATGGGGCACCCGAACTATGAGATCACGTCCGGACAGATTCTCCTGAACGGCGAAGACATTTCGGAGACCGAGCCGAACGAACGCGCCCGGATGGGACTCTTCATGGCGTTCCAGCGTCCGGTTGCAATTCCGGGCGTGAAGATGGCAGACTTCCTTCGCCACGCGACGACGAACGTTCGAAACCCGGACCGTAAAGAAGGCGAAGACCTGATCCCGATGCGTGAGTTTCGCAAAGAGATCAAGTCCAACATGGAGCAACTTGAAATGGACAGCGAGTTCGCCCGGCGTTACGTCAACGACGGATTTTCAGGCGGCGAAATGAAACGTGCCGAGATTCTTCAGCTCGCGATGCTGCAGCCGAGGTTTGCGGTGCTGGACGAAACCGATTCGGGACTTGATGCGGATGCAGTTCGCCTGGCCAGCCAGTCGATCAACGAGATCGGTCACAATAAAATGGGACTGTTGATCATCACGCATCACGACAAACTGCTTGAACACAATCCTCCGAAGTTCACGCACGTGATTCTCGGCGGCAAGATCGTCGAAACCGGCGGCCAGGAACTGGCTGCGGAACTTCACGAAAAAGGCTACGAGCGAATTCGCAGTCAATACCCCGAAGCTGCGAAGGTTAATGATGAAGAAGTAGCCGTATAACGATTATTCATTCAAAGCACTTCTATCCAAAAGAAGCACAAACGACAACAACAAGAAAGGACGGAAAGGGTGGACCTCAACGACAGGAACCAGCTTTTTCCGTTTAACCCTATGGAGACAGAGATCACAGAGAACGCTGCTTCTGAGTCCGACGAACTACGCGGCACGGATATCAATAAGTACAACTTCAGAACCGAAACCACTGCCGTCTTCAAAGCGCGCAAAGGAATCGACGAGGAAATCGTGCGGCAGATATCCAATATCAAGAACGAGCCTGAATGGATGCTCGAATTCCGCCTTGAAGCACTGAAAATTTTTGACTCCAAGCCGATGCCGGAATGGGGTGGAGATATCGATCTCGATTTTCAGGATATCTTCTACTACCTGAAACCGACAACGGAACAGGGTAAATCGTGGGATGACGTTCCCGAAGAGATCAAAGAAACGTTCGAAAAGCTCGGTATTCCCGAGGCTGAACGAAAGTACCTCGCCGGCGTCAAGGCTCAGTTCGAATCGGAAGTGATCTACGGTTCGATCCAGAAGGAACTGGCTGATCTGGGCGTCATCTTTACCGACACCGACACAGCGGTTCGCGAACACCCGGATCTGCTTCGCGAATACTTCGGCACGATCATTCCTTCAGCCGATAACAAATTTGCCGCACTTAACAGTGCGGTCTGGTCGGGCGGTTCGTTTATCTACGTGCCGCCGGGAGTCACCATCAATGCTCCGCTACAGGCCTATTTCCGGATCAACGAAGAGAGCATGGGTCAGTTCGAACGGACCCTGATCATCGTCGATGAAGGGGCTCAGGTGCATTACGTCGAAGGCTGTACCGCGCCGATGTACACAAGCGAATCACTGCATTCGGCGGTCGTTGAAGTCGTCGTTAAGAAAAACGCCCGCTGTCGCTACACCACGATTCAGAACTGGGCCAACAATATCTACAACCTCGTCACCAAGCGGGCATTCGCTTATGAGGACGCGGTCATGGAATGGGTCGACGGAAACCTGGGCAGTAAATTGACGATGAAGTACCCTGCCGTCTATATGATGGAACCCGGTGCTCGCGGCGAGATTCTCTCGATCGCGTTTTCAAGTGCGGGACAGCATCAGGACGCCGGCGCAAAACTGGTTCACTGTGCTCCGAATACGACCGGCACAATTATCTCCAAGTCGATTTCGAAGAACGGCGGCCGTAGTAGCTACCGTGGTCTGGCCCGTGTTGAAAAAGGCGCGGTCAATTCGAAATGCAGCGTGGTCTGTGATGCGTTGATTCTGGATCCGGAAAGCCGCAGTGACACGTATCCGTATATAGAAATCAACGAGCAGGATGTGTCGGTCGGTCACGAAGCGAGTGTTTCACGCATCGGCGAGGAGCAGCTGTTCTATCTGATGAGCCGCGGTCTTTCCGAAGCTGAAGCGAGCACGATGATCGTCAACGGATTCATCGAACCGCTGGTAAAGGAACTGCCGATGGAATACGCGGTCGAGATGAACCGGCTGATCCAGCTGCAGATGGAAGGCAGTGTCGGCTAAACACGCTCCACGCTTCCCTCCTATCATTATCCAGGACACAACGACACGTCGAAACTTTTCTCAAATGACAACAGCAACCGAAAATCAAATTCAGTTCAACGATGCAGGGTTCAAAACCTTTCTCGAATCTCGCAACGAGCCGGCATGGTTGACCGAACTACGCCAGGCCGCGTGGCAACGCTTTAACGAGACTCCCTGGCCGTCCAACCGCGACGAAGAGTGGATGCGAACCGATATCCGTATGTTCAAGCTTGAGAAATTCCAGCTGCACGCCGGGTCATCCGCCGATGGTTTGCCGGAACCCGTGCTGAATGCCGGAGTCGAACTGGCGGCCAACATTGCCGCGCTTGATTCGCGACCGGTGATCGAATCGGAGCTGTTGTCCGAGTACAAACAAAAAGGCGTGATCTTCGGTACGATCTCCGGGTTGCTCGAAGAACACGGCGAGCTGATTCAAAAATATCTTTATTCCGCTGTCGATGCAAACACCGATCGCTTCAGTGCGTTTCAGCAGGCGATGTGGACCAACGGAGTCTTTCTGTTCGTGCCCCGCAACGTCGTCATCGAAAAACCGATCCACATCAGCGCTTGGATTACTGACGGCGGGACCGATCTGCGGCACACGCTAATCGTGCTGGAAGAGGGTGCAGAAGCAACCGTGCTGGCTGAAGCAGCTAGCGACGCGGATTGCAGCGGATTGCATGTCGGAGCGATCGAATTGTTTGTCGGCGACCGGGCCAACCTGCGTTACGTCAACCTGCAGGACTGGGGCCAGAAGGTCTGGCATTTTGCTCATCAAAAAGCGATCGTTGGCCGCGACGCAAACCTGCAATGGACCGTCGGCGCGCTCGGGTCGAAACTGGCGAAGGTCAACCAGCATGTCGCGCTGGCGGGTGAGCGGGCGAACGTTCAGGTCAACGGCGTGATGTTCACCGGGAACAAACAGCACCTTTCTTATCACACGCTCCAGCACCACGAACAACCGAACTGCACGAGCGACTTCCTCTACAAAGCGGCGCTTCAGGATGTGTCTCGAACGGTCTGGCGAGGAATGATCAAGGTCGATGTCGATGCTCAGAAGACCGATGGCTATCAGCGAAACGACAACCTGCTGCTTTCGACCAAAGCCCGCGCGGATTCAATTCCCGGATTGGAGATTGAAGCCGACGATGTGCGATGTACTCACGGCTCGACCAGTGGCCGCGTTGATGAAGAGCTGATTTTTTACGCTCAGTGTCGCGGCTATACACGCAAAGAGGCGATCCGCACGATCGTGACCGGTTTCTTCCAGCAGGTTTTCGACCGGATCACCATCGAATCCGTCCGCGAAGCGCTGGCACTGGCGATTGCCCGACGAGTGCGGGATTACGAATAAATGAACGCGGAGTGCGGATGAAAATGCCGGACAAAGACGGAGGAATTGGAATACGGAACAGCGGAGTGAAATGAAAGTCCTGAAGGGACGGCCCTAATCCTCCTGGATCTGAAACACCGTATTTCAATAACAAGAAATCACACCGAAGCGAAAACTGAATGAGCGAATTTCATAACGCTGCGAAAGCCAGCGAACTCTCCGACGGCGAAAAACTGCTGGTCGAAGTTGATGACCGGCTGGTGATCCTGTTCCAGGTCGGAGACGGCTACCACTGCATCGACGACGTCTGCACGCATGATGGAGGAACGCTCAGCGACGGCGAACTTGTCCGTTGCGAGATCGAGTGTCCCCGTCACGGAGCAAGATTCGATATCCGCAGCGGAAAAGCGATGTGCATGCCCGCAACGCAGGATACGCTGGCTCATGAAGTTAAAGTTGACGGCGAGAATCTTCTGGTAAGATTGAATGAAGCCGGCGAGTAGTTCTTTTTAGAAACGCAATCCAAACTTAAACCTAAACTCGAACAATGACTCAACATCGGCCTGCTGTCGTGTGAGGTACACGAGAGGCTTTCTTGAGCAGGTTCAAATCTGGCAGATAGTTGAGTGCGAGTTGAAGTTGAAGTTTAGTTATTGGAATCGATCAAATGCAACTCCATGAAGACCACGTCCGCGAAGCGATCAAAAAAGTCATCGACCCGGAACTTTTCGTCAACATCGTCGATCTGGGGCTGATCTATGTCGTCGATGTGGTCACCAAACCAGCAGAGACGGAAGGCGAGCCGGACAGATATGACATCAACATCGAGATGACCATGACCAGTCCGATGTGCCCCGCAGGCCCCCAGTTGGTGGCCGAAACCAAAAAATTTGCGGGTGAAATCGAGAATGTTGAGAACGTTGAGGTAAAAGTGGTCATGGACCCGCCGTGGACCCAGGATATGATGACAGATGACGCCAGAGACGAATTGGGGATTTTCTAAGCCGACAATTTCCGGCCGCCGAAACAGCTTTCAATTCAATACTCCGGCAATCAACTTTTATCAATCGCACGGTCGATGCGGCAGCGAAAGTTGAACCGCGACGAACATGCCGGTTCAACTCTGTTCATCCTCCTGTGCGTGAACGTCATATATCAGGAGTTTGAACCATGAGTACTACCAGTTCACCATCGCCAGGTGCATCACCGGCAGGGGTTGACGATCCGATCCGTTTGATCGACGTCGACTACATTCGATTTTACGTAGGCAATGCCAGGCAGGCTGCCTACTTTTACGCTCAGGCTTTCGGGTTTGAAATCGAGCAGATTTCGGATTTGACCACAGGCGTTCGCGACAGCGCAACCTATCTTTTGACACAGGGGAACATTCGATTCCTGCTGACGACCGGGCTGACCGGCGATCATCCGTCAGTCAAAGACGTCGCACTGTACGGCGATGGGATTAAGGATATTGCTTTCACAGTTGATGATGCCGCGATCGCCTACGAGGAGGCGCTCAAACGCGGCGCTGAATCGGCGTACGCGCCGGTCGAAATGACCGACGAGCACGGCACAGTTGTAATGGCAGGAATCAAATCGTTCGGCCGCCTTATCCACACATTCATTTCCCGCAGCGGGGGCTATGCGCTTGATAAGGTGAAGGATCGCGGCAATGTGTTCCTGCCCGGGTTCGCGCTGACACCGGACCTCGCCATCAATGAGTACAACCGTGAGCACCCGACCGGACTCTTTTATGTCGATCACTGTGTCGGCAACGTCCAGAAGGGGAAAATGGATACGTGGGTCAAGTGGTATGAAGATGTGCTCGGGTTCAAACTCTTCAAGCACTTTGACGACAAAGATATTTCGACGGAGTACTCGGCGCTGATGTCGAAGGTGATGGATTCAGGCCGCGAACTGATCAAGATTCCGATCAATGAACCGGCAGATGGCAAAAAGAAAAGCCAGATCGAAGAGTATCTCGACTGGCACAATCAAACGCCGGGTATCCAGCATCTTGCTTTGTTGACGCATGACGAAATCAACACCGTTGGAAATTTGCGTCGTCGTGGAGTCGACTTTCTTGAGATTCCCGAATCGTATTACGATGTCGTTTGGGATCGTGTCGGCGAGATCAAGGAGAACATTGAAAAAGTGAAAGACCTGAACGTGCTGGTTGATCGCGATGACAAGGGCTACCTCCTGCAGATTTTCACGAAGCCGCTGCAAGACCGCCCGACATTGTTTTTCGAGATTATCTGCCGCCGGGGCAGCGAGTCGTTCGGAAAAGGCAACTTCAAAGCCCTGTTTGAATCGCTTGAACTTGAACAGGATCGTCGCGGAAACCTTGACTGACGATTTCTTGCGACTGCGACCCGGGGTAGAGTTCTCCTTGCCATCCCGACGCGCAAAGTTCAACGTGTGTTCATATCGATGTGTACAATTCGCAGTTCTGCCAGCCGGTGGAGCTGCGATTTTTTCTGCATAGGCATTCAAGCAATCATCGAGCTGGTTGTCGGGCTTTGCTTATTTCTGCGAGACTGCTTTCTGCATTGTCGTTGTGTTGACGTTGCTTGTTCCGGCTTCGGCCGCCCTGGCTCAAACCGGTGACAGCACGGATTCAGACGCGGTTGAACACCGAGTCACAACTCGCACCCTACGCAGCACAGGTTGTGCCGCTCAAACTAAATACTGCTTCCGACGAATACATGCAACTGTCGAGGAGGCATCCCGTTGATGGAAACTCGATTCCGCAGATTATCGTAGTGCGCGCCGATGGCGAAACGATGTTTGCCGAAGCAACCAACCTTCCGGGCGATCTGGGCAGCTTTTGCTCGGCAGCGATTGAGATTGACCGCCACGCCAAAGAGATTGCAACGGCGGCGATCGAACGACTGGAGCCGGTCGGTTGATCATTGGGAATGGAGGAAGCTGAAGAACCGGAAACAGGTTCTGATGACGACGAAAAAGAATTTTCCATCGACGACGACAGTATCGCCGACCGCGAGCCAGCGCAGACCGAAGAGGAATTGTTGCGTGCGGTACGTCGATACGTTGCGTTCAAGGATCAGTACGGCGAACTTGGAATTCTTCGTCAGCCGATAAGCATGATCTCACGACATATCAATGACGATTCGGAATTGAAGGCTCTCAGTAAGGGCTGGAAAGTCATCGAGCGGGCGGAACAGGCTGATGCTGATTCGCTCGAAAAAGCGATTGCGTCGCTCGACGAACTGATTGCCGAGCGCGGCTCGGGGACGCTGTGTGAGCGGGCGACCCGCGTTAAGGAAATGCTGCAGTCGCAATCAGGAGATGATGCAAGGTCCGCGATGAAGGTACCTTTTCGCGAGTGAATCCCGGGCGCAGGGCCTGGATGCTACGGAGCAAAAACCGGGATTGACCAGACGGTAAGACTGAGGAAGATGATCGGGCCGCCTTCGCTTTCTTTTACTTGAAATACATGGGGGCCTTTCCTTAGGCGCGCGACCAGTGGCAGGTCCGTTAAACCCAGGGATATATCGAACTGCCCGAATGACTCGCCATCGATTGAGCATTCGACTCGTCCTGGAATTGGCCCCGCAAAGTTGACCAGACGCGCGTTGAGCGAATACGCGCCTTGCGCAGGCGCATCGAAAATGCACTCCACACGACTCGACTCTGGTGGGGCAAATACCCCGAAAATAATTCCTCCATTGAAGTTGACGTATACTCCTGGTTCTCCTGCTACCTTCAATCTCCGTGCGGTACCGGCGAGTTCTGAAAGACTGAAGAAAGCAGTTCTTCCCCAGAACTCAAATCTCTCAAGCAGCGGGAGCTCAGAAAATACAGCCGAAACGCCCTCAATATTCTTGAGCGCCTCCACCACCTCGATCGCTTCAGCTTTCGGGCGAAACCGTTCGGCGCCACTCACTGCCTCGGGCTCCGTCGGTTGATAAATGCCCTGAGAGTCAACTATCCGGTATTCTCTTTTTTGCGAATCGGTCATGCACACCATCTCCCATACTAGATTTCGCGTCGGACTTCATCTCGATCTCAACGTTCAGGCAGTAACAGCGTACCGGTTTCGCCAAATCTCGGCCAGTTGCCCGCATACGTAATGGTCCGCTGGTCGCGGGTTGTCGAGACGATTTGTCGGAATCCATACGTCGTTGCGTGATCGCGAACTTCCTCGATGATGTCACGCCAGCCATTCCTGCCGGGGCGAATGTCAGTGCATTTGATCAGATGCAAACCGAATGGAGACTGAACAACGGGGCTGATTTCGTTGCGCTGGAGCTTGAAGGCGGCGGATGTGAAAACCGGCTCCATCGGTCCGTCAATTCTGATCCAGCCGATCGCGCCGGACTCCGTAGCCGAAGGGGCTTCAGAATGTTCCGCGACGGCGTCTTTCCAGGTGCGATTGCCCGACTCGATTTCGGACTTGATCGCTGCGAGTTTTTCCCGCGCCGTATCGACGGTTTCCAGAGACAAATCTTTGAGCAGAATATGGGAGACCTGAATTTCAGTTCCGTCCAGTTCGCGGCGGTTGCGTTCGAAGTGAGCTTCTAGAAAGTCGTCGGTCAGGCCGCGATCGAGGAACAACTGCCAGCTGAGTCGCCAGCAAATTTCGAACTCGAATTGTTCGCGGCTGAGTCCCTGTTCGGCCAGCCATGATTCGAGAGTGGTCTCCGTTTTCTCCAGTTCCCTGATCGTGGCATCGACGTCCAGACTGACGGCATCGTCGCTGGCTGCGAATCCGTCAGCGGAAATTTTGGCAAACACGATTCGACGATCGATCAGCTGAGCAAGCGCCTGAGCCCGGATTTCGGGCTGCTCAAAGGCGGCGGTACGGGTTGCTTCCGGCAGGTGCTTGAAACGTTCGGCGAGAAAATGCCGGACTTCGCCGGCGGTGATCGTTTGTTCGTCGACCGTTGCAACGACAGTGTCAGGGGAAATCGCAGGGACAGTCGCTTCAGACTGTTGAGTACCGGCCCGATGTCCCGGTGAGTGTGTTTGCTGCGACGCTTCATTTAGTTCGGCTTGGCCGAACAACGCGACGATAACTGTGGTCATCAGAATGAGAACCCGGACGATGTTCATGGCCGTTCCGTTTGTGTTGGTGCCCCATAGTATCCTACCATTCGTTAATTATTCACAATTTGCTATTCATTATTAATGATGCACTGCGTATCTTCGCAACGGTTCGGCACGGGTGTTAGCTCTGATGCTGTTCAACTTCAACTTTCCCACGCGGCCCGGCAGGAGCCTTGCCCTCCCGAAAAAGTCGTACGCAGCCGAAAAAAAAAATCGGCCTCAAGAGAAGACTGAGACAAGCTGAAAGCGTATCCCACGTTATGGCAAGGGGATTTCTTTCAACTCGATCTTGATCGGAACTTTGACAACAGCAGCCGGCGTGCGGTAGACCAGCGTCCAGTTCGAAGGATCATCGAGAAAGAAAAAGTTGATGCCGATTTTGCCTTCGCCCCTGGAAAAATTTTCCAGCCCGATATAGCTCTGTTTCTCGCCTGCGTCATCCAGCATGTACATTTCGTTGTCGAGGACCCAGCCCTGATACGATTCCATTCCGTCCCGCGTTGTGTCGAATGCGACTTGTAATGTGACGGCATAGACGTCATCGTTTTTTCTAACGCCACCAAATTCAACGGTTGCACTTGCCCTGGTTTCGGAAGTTCCTGCTTCGAGTTCGCCGATATTCTTAAAGCGGAACGTTTCGATCCGGCCGGGGAGAACCGCGTCAATCGTGCCGGTCATCGACTTGATCATCTCCACCTGCCGGTCAACCAGCTCCATTGGGATTGAAAACTCCAGTTCGGGAATTTCCGGCTGGACCGGACCGCCGACCACAATGTCGGGGTTGGAAACTCTGATCTCCTGATCGAACTCATCGATCGCTTTGATGCTGGACAACGGCAGGCTGACGGAAATCGGGCGCACGCGAGGCTCCCAGCGGACGACCATTCCAAACGTCGAGTGGTTGACGGCGGGACGGACAAGATTGCGCGACGAATCAACGCGAGTCATCCTCAGGTCAAAAACTCCAGCCTGACCATTGGGGACTTCCAGCGCCGCCGCACCCGGTTGATGCTGTAGGGGACCGAGCCGGAGTTGGCCGGCTTCGCCCTGAAACGTCGCAACGTCCAGATGCGCGCGCGTCATGATATCCTCCATCGCCGTCCAGAATGGAGTCTCTTCGAAATTCACTTTCAGTTCGCGGTCGATCACTTCAATCGGTGCCTCTCCGATTAGATCGACGTCGTTGTGAGTCTGCTTGCGTAGTTCTTCGAAAAGATCGCCCAGCGCGTAGGTTCCGTCGAGGGTGACGGTACTCGATTGCGTGACGGCAGTAACCGCAGCTTTTTCCAGAATGGTTCTTACACGAAGCAGGCGATCGCGGACATCGGTTGTCGCTTCGTCGGGAACTTCCAGGAATTCCAGCGCCGTCGGGCCGAGGTGGGCCAGTTTTCGTTCCGCCAGGTCGCGATCAGAGATACCACGAGCATTCAGATCACGGGTCAGCTCCTCGACGAGCACCATCAGTTCCATTTCTGAAACCTCGCTGCCGGTTGGGCCGAGGTCTTCATCGCTCTCCGGTTCCTGGTCCTCATCCTGGACTTTGCCGTCTTCCGGATCAGCCTCTTGCCGAACTTCACCGTCATCTTGAAAACTCAACGTCATTGGTGAAATTGCTGCCTGGACATTCGGCTGCATTCCGGCAGAAATCAGTAGCACGAAAATCGAAACGAGTAACGTTGATGGCAGATTAGCGTTTTGTTTTATTGACAAGTTCATATTCGATCGCCTGATCAGCGGTTTGTTGCGTGGGAATCCATCTGATCCGGAGAATCAGGATATTCAGTCTAACGCACAGGTCGCGCCCCGTCTAAAGAATGTTGACGTTCTGACCAAACAGAATACTCAGCGAGGATCCGTTCGCGACGTATGTTTTCGATATCGGCGACGGCCGGTAAAAGTGCGGGCTTGCAGGCACGTGGTGATGCAAGAACGTGTGATGCATATAAAGACTCTCGCGAGAACGGTTGCGAACGGATGAACTGCTACTTAAAATTAATCGCGCCTGCGATGTTGGTTTCGTGTGCGATCGGGCTGGTTCAAGCTCCTGATTGCCGCGCTCAGGATGTCGTCGAACTTGAGCACAACGGCCGGACCTACATCGGCAAAGCGCTGGCGTGGGACGGAGACGACGCGCTGTTGATGCGCCGTGACGGACGGATGAGTGTTGTTCCGGCAGATGAAGAGTCGGATTTCAAACGGGTTGATGGTGATTTTGAGCCGCTCAGCAAAGAGGTGATCCGTACACGACTGCAGCGTGAATTTGGTGGCAAGTATCAGGTTTCGATGACAGCAAATTTCGTCGTTGTGCATCCCAAAGGTCCGCATACAAAATGGGCTCAGCCGTTCGAGACGCTGTACACCCGGTTCCGTGCATATTTCATTACACGCGGAACCGCATTGGGGGAGCCGGAGTTTCCGATGGTTGCAATCGTCTTGAGAACGCGCGGCGAGTTCGACAGGTTTCTTCAGCTGTATCACCATTACGATCCGGATATCCTTGGATACTATTCGCCACGCAGTAACCGGGTGGTGACCTACGATCAGTCGGGTGGTGATTCGTCCTCGCAGGACTGGTTCTTCAACACCGACACGATCATTCACGAAGCAACACATCAAACGGCGTTCAACACGGGGATTCACACCCGGGTCGGCGAAGTTCCAAACTGGATCAGCGAAGGCCTTGCCACCATGTTTGAAGCCCCGGGTGTAAACAACAGCCTGCATCACTCACGGCAGGAGGATCGAATCAACCGGGGGCGGTTGATGAATCTCAAGGACTTCTACCGCGATGACAAAGTTGACGAGCAACTGGCGACTCTGGTTTCGAATGACCAGCTGTTCCGCAGCGATCCGACGCTGGCGTATGCCGTTTCGTGGGGCCTGACTTTCTATCTGGCGGAGAACTATCCGCAGGACTATCACCGGTACCTGCGTGAAGAGGCTGGCCGGGACGATTACGAGCGATACGATTCTGCTCAACGCGTTGAATCGTTTGCGAAATTTTTCGAAGAGGACTTCGATGTGCTGGCCGCGCGGATGAGACGGTTTTACGCTGATTTGCGCGTGCCGCGCAGGTAACGGCGTGTTCCTGGCTATGAAAACGGTCCTGGTCAGAAAAATTAAACACAGAGGCACAGAGGACACGGAGTTGTTCTTCGCTTTCCTCTGTGCCTCTGTGTTTCCCGTTCACGACATTTTGGAAGTACTAAACCAAATCACGTTTGACAGCCCAGACTGCAGCCTGAGTTCGATCGTTCACGTCCAACTTACGCAAGATATTCTGGACGTGTTCTTTAACGGTTTCGACGCTGATGCCGAGCGACTTTCCGATCTCACGGTTGCTCATTCCCATCGACACGTGTTGCAGAACCTGAAGTTCGCGGTTGGTCAGAGGGATGTCATCGTCGGGTCCGCGCGATGCGTTGCGGATCCGGCGTCTGGTCCTGGCGAGCAGGCTGTCTTCAGGAACTGCACCGTCTGCCGCCGCGTTTTCAATCGCTTTGAACAGATGCTCGGGCTCTTCTGTTTTCAGAATGTACTCACAACAACTGAGCGCCGATGCGCGCGCAACATGCGTCGGATTTGTATAGGCAGAAAAAACGACAACCTTCGAAGAAGGAAACTCACTTGCAAGTACCTCAAGCGTTTTCAATGCGTCACGACCGCCAAGGCGCACTTCAGTCACAAGTACGTCGGGGGCATGTCTGCGATAGGCATTAACAATGTCACCAGCCGTCCGTACGACTTCGACAACACTAATACCGTATCGCGCAAGGGTTTGCCCGATTCCACTTGCAGTCGTCGGATGGTCATCCGCGACAAGAATTCTCATTGACATAAACGTATCCATTAATGGATGGGGCGTGAACGTCTCACATTTCAACGCCGGATCGATTGACCGTCTCACTGGTCAAAGGATCAAGAAAGGAATGGTCCGGACAAAACGGTTGGGCCGATTGTTCCGAACGCCCCTAACAGGTTATCGCGGTTTGGATTGGGATACCAGAGATTGTTGTCCCCAGTACATAAACTCTGGCAGAAAATTTCCGGCATCATTCACGGATGCAACCTACATATATAGGTAACTCTGTTGATTTTTAACCACGTGATGCCGAAATGAACAAAAACGAATCCGCTGAAACTTCCATCCTTCTGGTCGATGATGACCGGCAACTCCTCCAATCGATGGGTGGCTGGCTGAGTGATCAGGGATTCGATATTCACCTGGCAGACACGGGAGAAATTGCAAAAAGCCAGTTGGAAAGCCGTCATTTCGACGTTGCCTTGATCGACCTCCGCCTTGGCAGCGAAGACGGGATGACGGTTCTGGAGCAGTGTCGCCGACACCACCCTAAAGTAGTGGCGTTGCTGATGACAGGATATGCGACGGTGGATACGGGAATCGAGGCGATTCGGGCCGGAGCGTTCGATTTGTTGACCAAGCCGCTCATCGACGAGGAACTTCTTCTTTCGATTGACCGGGCACTGTCGCAACAGCAGGTGATGGAGGAGAACAAGCAGCTTAAGGCTCAACTGGACAACCGGTTTGCCAAAGAGAATATTGTCGGCAGCGATCAGCGGATGCAGAAGACGTTTGATGTCATCGACAGCGTTGCCGATACACGGGCAACGGTTTTGATCACGGGTGAAAGCGGAACAGGCAAATCGCTGATCGCCCGCGCAATCCATCGTCGCAGCGACCGGCGCGACGCTCCGTTTGTCGAAGTCGCTTGCGGTGCGCTGCCGGAGAATCTGCTTGAGAGCGAGCTGTTCGGCCACGTAGCGGGTTCATTCACAGGAGCGGCAGGCAACAAAGAAGGCAAATTCAAACAGGCCGACGGCGGCACAATTTTTCTTGACGAGATTGCAACCGCTTCGCCCGCGATGCAGGTGAAGCTGCTTCGTGTTCTTCAGGAACTGGAATTTGAACAAGTTGGCGGAACAAAAACTTTCCGGGTCAATACGCGCGTTGTCCTCGCGACCAACGAGGACCTTGAAGTCGCCGTAGCGGAAGGGAGATTCCGACAGGATCTTTTCTATCGAATCAACGTGATCAACATCGAGCTTCCGTCGCTGTCGCAGCGAACATCAGACATTCCTGTTCTGGCTCAGCATTTTCTTTTGAAGATCAGTGAAGACACGGGCAAGTCAATGACAGGGTTTGACTCGACCGCGATGAGCGCGTTGCAACAGTACTCGTGGCCGGGCAATGTGCGCGAGTTGCAGAATGTGGTTGAGCGGGCGGTTTTGCTAGGTAAGAGCGAGCTGATTGCACTCGGAGATCTTCCGGATCACGTGACGAGCAACGCATCCATTCCGGCAATGGCATCCACCTCGATTGAAACCGGCCGACGTCAAACGCTCAAAGAAGCGCTTGAGGGGCCGGAGCGCCAGATCATCATGCAGTGTCTGCGCGAGAATAACTGGAGCCGGAACGAAACGGCAGACCAACTGGGAATCAACCGGACGACGCTGTACAAGAAAATGAAAAAGCTGGGCCTTGAGAATCCGCGCGCGATTTCAGCGGACTGGTAATCGACGAAGCAGCTATTTTCTCATTCTTCTTCGGGCCAGGCACCGCGCTCCCAGCCAATCTCCGCATTTCCGTCCAGCCGTAACCGCAGGCTCAAAAGAGCTGCGTGGTGCTGGATGTGCCGGATGTTGTAGATGTGAACTTCTGCGGCGGAAGGTCTGTCCAGAAGAGTGCATGGAATGCTGACTGACTAAACGCGTGGTTGCAAACCGGGTCGTTCCACGCATCATCGGGGCAACTTTTGATGCAATTCTTCAATGTCACGAGCGCGGCTTCATACTGGTTTGCAAGCAGGGAAAGGAAGGTGTCGATCATACCTGTGACCTTGAAAAAAGATAAGATAGTGTGCAGCCGGTTCAGATGTCGCGTCAGGAAGCGGCACGTCCGGTCAGTGTGTCGCCGTCCAAGTCTTCGATCCGGACATCAACCAGTGAACTTTCGATGATGTCGACGCCCTCAATCTGAACCGGTGCATATCGACAACTCGTCCCGCGAGCCAGGATCCGGCCGTCAGCTACTGGCTCGATCTTCTCGACCGTCATTTGCAACTGCATTCCGACCAGTGATTTATAATAGTCGGCTCTCAGTTCGGATTCCAGTTCGGCAACTGCCCTGCCCCGCTCGCGTTTGACAGCTTTGTCGATCTGGTTGTCCATTTCCGCCGCCGGAGTTCCCCGGCGTGCCGAAAACGGGAACATGTGAATCTTCGAAAACCCGATCTGACGGCAGGCGTCGAGCGAATCTTCAAAGTCCGCAACCGTCTCTCCCGGGAATCCGACGATCACGTCGGTTGAAAACGCGGGTCGGTCGAGTTGTTCGCTTACGTGGTGGCAGCGATCGATAATGTGATGTCGGGTCCAGCGACGTTTCATTCGGCGGAGAATCCGGTCGCTGCCGCTTTGCAGGCAAACATGCAGGTGCGGGCAAACCCGTTCCGGGTTTTCTGCCATGACTTTGATTAGTTCGCGTGTGAGTTCCGTTGCTTCGATGCTCGAAAGCCGGACGCGAAAATTGCCATCGATCGCAATGATCTGTTTCACAAGGTGCGAAAGCCGGGTCCAGTCAGACTTTGCTTTGCCCCGATTGAAATCGACTCCATAGTGTCCGAGATGAATCCCGGTCAAAATGATTTCGCGGAATCCGTTGTGGACCAGTCGCCGGACTTCGTCGAGAATTTCTGCGACCGGCCGGCTGTACATCGACGGACGAACTTCGGGGATGATGCAATAGCTGCACTTGAGCAAACAGCCGTCCTGAACTTTGACGTAGGCGCGATGTCGCCCGGCCAGTCCGGAGATACCGCAGGGAATATCGACGACGCCGAACCGTCCGAGCAGGTCGCCGAGTTCGCGTTTGTCGGTCACGACTTCTGAAACGCCGGGCAGCGCTGCCACTTCGTCCGGGGCACGCGTGGCATAACAGCCCATCACAACGATCCGGGCGTCAGGGTTTTCGCGATTCATCCGGCGAATGATCTGACGGCTTTTTGAATCGCCCTCGCCAGTGACGGTGCAGGTATTGACGATGCAGAGATCAGCCGGTTCATCTTTCGCGGCGTCGTCAAATCCGGATTTCAACAAGCCTTCGCGTACAAACTGGGTTTCGTACTGATTGACTTTGCAACCAAGGGTTGTTGTTTTTAGCTTTGCGTTCACTGTAATTTCGCGATCACTCGCCGGGAGCCGGTTCAATGGTTGCGGACATGGATCCGGAACACCGGCCGATGAGAAGGTCTTTGCCGAACGAGTGAATCTGGTCGCGTTTAAGTTCCGCATGTTCACGCGTTGTCGTCATACAGATCGCTTTGCCGTTATCGTCCACCATTCGCGCGATTTCGAATCCCTGCGAATACGAGTGGCTGAACAGTTGTCGCATCATCAGGACAACATATTCGTAGGAATGATCGTCGTCATCCCAGAGCACGATGTTGTACTTCGGCTGGCGTTCGGGGCGATTGTCCTTGCGGACTTCTTTGGTCGTTTTGGGTTTTGCAACGGTGACGGTTCCGTGGTCTTCCATTGATCTACTGGTTCAGTACGTGATTGGAATCTGCGTCGCTGACGGCATACATTGTACGCGTTTTATTTTACACTGGTAATTCTAGATGTGAAGTTTTGCGAGATAAAGTTCGTAATTCGCTGAGGTTTCAAGACGGGGTTTCGGATTTGAAAGCAGGACACGTGCTGACGTGTTGCGCGGCGAGAGTCCGATTCCCCACCCCGGCCCAATGCAGAGCAACTGGATAATAATATCAAGCAGGCAAACTAATTTAAGGCAACTAGTTTCAACAGTCCGGAACCGGTTTGCCGCAAATTTGTTTGCCTCGTTTCGTCCGGGACCGTTCGCTTCCAATTTTCTATTTGTAATAACGCAGGAATTCTGATGGCTGAGTTTGAGACCTATCTGAGCGAAAACAAAACGCGGTTTGAACAGGATCTGTTTGAATGGCTGCGAATGGCCAGTATCGGAACTGATCCGGCATACGACGACCAAACTCGTGCAGCGGGGAACTGGCTAGCGGACAAGTTCCGCGGCCTCGGGCTTGAAACCGAAGTCATTGAGACAGTCGGTCAACCGCTCGTGTTCGCGCAAACGCCGCCGGTCGAGGGAGCGCCGGCAGTACTCGTTTACGGTCATTACGATGTGCAGCCCCCTGATCCGCTTGAACTGTGGGAAACGCCGCCGTTTGAACCTGATGTTCGCAACGGGAATGTCTACGCTCGCGGCGCGACCGATGACAAGGGACAGATGATTACGCATCTGTTCGGCGTTGAAACTTTCTTGAAAACACGGGGCGATCTGGGCGTTCAGGTAAAATTTCTAATCGAAGGTGAAGAAGAGAGCGGCGGCACAGGGCTGGGCGAGTTTCTCGAAGGCAAATACGACAAAGATATTCCGGTCAAAGAAAAAATTGCGGCTGACATTGCCGTCATCAGCGACTGTTCCCAGTACGCTCCGGGACAGCCGGCAATCACCTACGGCTTGCGCGGTAACACCTATTTTCAGCTGAACCTCAAAGGCCCCAACCGTGACTTGCACTCGGGCGGGTTCGGCGGCACGGTCACCAACCCGGCCAACGCGTTAACGAAAATGCTGGCCGCGTTGATGGATGACGACGGACGAATTCAGATTCCCGGTTTTTACGACGATGTTCAGCCGCTGACCGGCCGTGAACGCGAACAGTTCGAGACGCTTGGTTTTGACGAGCAGGAATACATGCAGGATCTCGATGTCGATGCGCTGGCGGGTGAAAAGGGTTTTTCGACGCTGGAACGACGCTGGACCCGACCGACGTTTGACATCAACGGTTTGTGGAGCGGTTATCAGGGAGAAGGCGCAAAGACGGTTTTGCCGGCCGAGGCGGGGGCGAAGTTCAGTTGTCGATTGGTTCCGAAGCAGGATCCTGAAAAAGTCCGTGCGTCACTGCGAAAAGTGCTGGAAGAAAACTGCCCGGCGGGAATTGAAATGGAGCTGATCGAAATGAGCGGTGCGCCCGGGTTTGTGCTTTCTCCCGACAGTCCGTTTATGGAGGCAGCGAGCCGGGCGATCGAGAAGGGATTCGGAACCGCGCCCGTTTTCATCCGATCGGGAGGAACGATTCCGGTAGTCAGCAATTTCACATCGATGCTCGGTATCGATACGCTGCTGCTCGGTTGGGGGCAGGATGACGACAACTTGCACTCGCCGAACGAGAAGTTTTCGCTGGCTGATTTTCATCGAGGGATTAAGGCGAGCAGTTATTTGTGGGAAGAGCTCGCAAAGGTCAAACCGTGAATGCGGAATAGTCAGGAATTGATTTGAACAGGAGATCACGGAGCAAACAGAGGCTTGATTCGTTTGCTCATTACTTTTGTCGAGGGCAGAATTGAAGATGACCGATTGACTGTATCTTTTCCAGAGCCTGTGTCAGCCTCTTCGCTTGACCTTTTTTGTTTGAACCGCGAAAGTACTCGCTCAAATCCATCCACTCAATCACTAGGTCCCCATGCTTGATCGAAAATTTATTCTCGCCAACGTCGAGGCCGTCAAAACGAACTGCGCCAACCGGAATATCACGGTTGATATTGACCGGCTGGTCGAACTCGAAACAAAACGGCGCTACCTGCTCCACAAAGTTGAAGAGCTAAATGCGGCTGCGAATGCGGAATCGAAAAAGATCGGCAAGGCGGTCGACGATGCCGAGCGTGAATCGCTGAAAGAAAACGCCCGGAAACTGCGCGAACAAAAGCATGAGGCGCAGACGGAGCATGATGCGTTTCAGGTGCAGGTTCATGCGATCGAGTTGCAGATTCCGAATATGGCTCACGCCGATGCCCCGGTTGGAGAAGACGACAAGTCGAATCTGGAAATTGCCCGGGGCAAACACGCGCCTCGGGAATTTGATTTCAAACCGCTCGACCATCTGGAGCTTGGTGAGAAACACGACTGGATCGACTTCGAAGGCGGAGCGAGAACGACAGGCAACGGGTTCTATTTTCTCAAGGGCGAGATCGTGTTGCTCGATCTTGCGATTCAGCAGTACGCCGTCAATCAGCTGGTCGAGCGTGGTTTCATTCCAACGATCACGCCCGATCTAGCACAGGATTCTGTACTCGAAGGGATCGGATTCATACCGCGTGGTCCGGAGACTCAGATCTATAGCGTCGAAAACATGAACCTGTCGCTGATTGGAACATCGGAGATTACGCTCGGCGGTTTGTATAGCGGCAAGACGCTCGGCGAACAGGACCTGCCGATCAAGCTGTGTGGAATCTCGCACTGTTACCGGACCGAAGCCGGTGCGGCCGGGCGCGCGTCGCGCGGGCTGTATCGTGTTCACCAGTTTACGAAGATCGAAATGTTCGCGTTTACTTTGCCCGAACAAAGCGATGCGATGCATGAAGATCTGCGACAGATTGAATGCGATCTGTTTGACTCGATCGAAATTCCATACCGTGTCGTCGATACAGCGACGGGCGATCTCGGCGGGCCCGCCTATCGCAAATACGATCTCGAAGCCTGGATGCCCGGACGCGGTGACGGTGGCCAATGGGGAGAGGTGACCAGTACTTCGAACTGTACCGACTATCAGGCGCGGCGTTTGAACATTCGTTACAAGCAGACGGGCAAGAAAGGAACGCATTTTGTTCATACGCTCAACGGAACTGCGTTCGCGCTCAGTCGTGCATTGATTTCGATTCTGGAGAATCATCAACAGGCGGACGGGAGCGTGGTCGTTCCCGAGGTGCTGCGGAAGTACGTCGGGCGGGATGTTCTTGGGGTGTAGCGTGCTGCCACAGCCCGGTCTTCGGCCAAAAATCATGTCCAAGTGCTGAGCAGAATTCAGGTATTTCTCCATGCTAGAATGGGGAGTCCGCAACTGGATTGTACTCACTTGAAACTACGGTCACCGATGACTCGCCAAAAAAACTGCGCTGTGCTGCTGTTTGTATTGACTCTCCTGTTCGCGTTCGATACGGACATTGCGTCGGCTCAAACCGAAGCGGTTGATTCCCGTCCGATCAACTACGAAGTCGATCTGTCCGACGTCCGCAATCATTACGTTACGGTCCGAATGACGGTTCCGGCTGACGGGCTGCAAACGGAACTGATGATGGCGGTCTGGACGCCGGGTTCATATCTGGTCCGCGAGTACGCGCGGCATGTTGATTCGATTGTGGTTCAGGACTATGAAGGGAACAAACTGGACTTTCGCAAGACGCGCAAGAACCGCTGGACGGTCGATACCGACGGGCTCAGCCAGTTCACGTTTCAGTATCGCGTCTATTGCAACGAATTGACCGTTCGCACGAATTTCGTCAACAGCCAGTTCGCTGTGCTCAACGGCGCGCCGACTCTGATGACGGTCCCGGGAAACTTCAAGCGCCAGCATGTTGTCAAATTTCAAATGCCGGACGGGTGGACCCGGATTGCCACCAGTTTGCGGGGAGGAGACAACGCATACGAATTCGTAGCTGATTCGTTTGATGAGATTGTTGACAGTCCGGTCGTTGCCGGAATGATCGAAGTGTTTTCGTTTGAGTCAGGTGGTGTCGAGCATAAACTGGTGAATGCCGGTGATTCCAGAATGTGGGACGGAACGCAGGCGGCATCGGACTTAAAGCAGATCGTTCAGCAGCATCAGCGAATGTGGGGCGAAATTCCGTATGATCGCTATCTGTTTTTGAATGTGATCGGCGAAGGCGGCGGCGGGCTGGAGCACGACAACAGCTGCCTGCTTGTCTCATCCCGCTGGTCATTTCGTGAACGCGGCAGGTACGTCGGCTGGCTGAGTTTGTGCAGCCACGAATTTTTTCACACGTGGAATGTGCGCCGGCTGCGCCCGAAATCGCTGGTCGAATATGACTACGAGAACGAGGTTTACACGCGCAGTTTGTGGGTGGCCGAAGGAGTGACCAGCTACTACGAGGACCTGATGCTGGCTCGTGGCGGAATCATGAGCGGGTACGAGTTTTTTAACCGGCTGACGGGAAGCATCCAGAGTTTGCAGACAACGCCCGGTCGGAAGAAGCAAAGTTTGACCGAGTCTTCCTACGACACATGGATCAAGTTCTATCGCCCGGACGAGAATTCATCGAACACACGCGTCAGTTACTACAACAAGGGAACGGTGGTCGCGTTTTTGCTGGATTCCGAGATTCGTTCGCGGACCGATGGCGAAAAGTCGCTGGATGATTTGATGCGCGGGTTGTACTCGCGACATTCGGCAACCGGCTATACCGAGAAAGAGTTTCGCGATCTGGCCGGTGAGATTGCGGGTGCGGATCTGACCGAATGGTTCCGTCGCGCGGTTGATTCGACGGAGGAGCTGGACTATTCGACGGCCGAGGAGTGGTTCGGTCTGGCGTTTGAAGCCGACGAACGCGCTCAGCGCGAAGCCAGGATTGCCGCTCGGGAAGAACGCCGCGCTCAGCGGCAGCGCGAACGTGCTGAAAAAGAAAAGGCGGAAGAGGAAGAGGCCGAAGATGAAACCGACACCGATGATTTCGAAAGCGAGGCGCCCGATAGCGAAGCGGATGCTGATTGCGACGAATCGGAAGAAAAGACGACTGAAGCCGACGAACAGGATGATGCGCCCGTGCGTGCACCGGAATTTGACATGGACTCGCCGTGGATCGGCGCGTCAGTCAGTCAGTGAGGGAGTCGTCACGCGGATTCAACCCGATTCACCGGCGACTGAAGCAGGATTGAACACGGATGATGAAGTGATTGCGATCGATGGATTGCGAATCAACGGTTCAGTCAGTTCACGAATTTCACGAATGGAAGTCGGTGACGAAGTCGATCTGCTGATCGCGCGGCAGGGCGAGTTGATGACGTTGCGAATGAAAGTGGCAGCAAGCCCGCGGACGAACTGGCGATTCGGATTTTCCTCCAGCCGCAGCAGCGATCAGGAAGATCGGGTGAATGAATGGTTCGCTCCAATTGAGCCGGTTGAGGAAGAAGAGAAAAAACCGGAGGTCGAGGTTTTCGATATCTAAATCGCTTTGCATGAGACCGGGCCAACTGCGTGCTATCCAACGTTGTACTTTCTCAATCGAAAACCACACCAGCGCAACCCAAGAGCGAACAGCGCGATCGCGAACGTAAATGAAATGATGACGACGTAGAACGCAAGGCCTGGTTCTTGTTCGATGTTCCCGCTCGGAAAAAAATCACGTCCGTTGGAGCTGATTGCTGTTGTCATGATCATCGTGATGAACCCGGCGATCATAGCATAGGCAACTGCCAGGAACATGCCTGTTACAAACCGTTCCCGCATCAGTAACGCGAACACGGGCGTTGTCAATAACAGCGTGAAACCTAACAACACGCCACCTGTAATTCCGGCCATGGACCACCGTTGAGTTGCAAAGTCACCCAGCGCGTTTGCCAGCAGAACGTCCACGCCGAAAAACGAAATCGCAACCAGTCCAGTCAAGGCCATGATCCCCGCGATCGAAAAACTCCCGCGGTGATCGGCGGTGGGATCTCGCTCGAGCGTGCGTCCGGTTAGACGAATGATCAGTGGTGGTACGACGGCGGCCAGAATAAGGAGCGGAGAGCATCCGGCACAGCCAAGAAACGCCTGTTCCATTTCCGCACCGAAACTTCGATTCGGAGGAAGTGAAAAAAGTACTCCAACCATGAACGCCGAAAACAACGTCGTCCATGCACAGAGTAAGAAAATGATCCGGCGGACCAGGCGATCGCCGCTGAGCACTATCCACAAGGCGACAACGCCGAATTCGGACGCAAAAATTCCAGTCATGACCTGGACGAGTGGATTTTCAGGCCTAAGATCGTTGGCAAGATACAAGAACAACATGTTGATCGCCAGCATGACAATCGTCAGCAATCCAAGGACGGTCCAGCCGGGTGCAGTGTATCGATTGTGCATGGTCGGGCTGACGTGTTGATACCGGGAAAGGTTCCGCACGGATTCAGGTGCCGAAATCATGACGCAGAATCCGCTGCCATTCTAAACCAGTCGCCACTCGGCCTGGTAATTCAAACCGAGCGTAATGATTTTCTGTAGCAGTTCGTCGTAGGAGATACCGTCTTTTTCTGCCGACTCGGCGAAGTCTTCACCGAACGAGAGATTCGGGTTCGGGTTGGCCTCGAGTACATGAACTTCGCCTTCGGGAGAAAGTCGCAGGTCGAGCCGTGCGTAGCCGCTGAGGCTGAGCGAATTGTAAACACGTTTGCAGGTTGTCAGAATTTTCTGCTCGGTCGCAGCGGTGAGTCCTTGCGCCTCATGTGTTTTGATGCCCAGCTTCTTCTGATATTCGGTATCCCATTTGACCCGGGCGGTTGCGATTTGGGGCATGCCTTCGGGCGCTTTTTCGAAAACCATTTCCCAGATCGGGAGCGTCTTGATCCGGCGGTTGCCGATCAGGCCGACGTAGAGTTCACGTCCGGGGATAAATGACTCCACTAGTGCATCGGTTGCGGTTTCATCATGAACGTAGCTGATACGCTTGTACAATGCCTCGTCGTCGTTAACGATCGACGACTGTGAGATGCCGAGTGAGGCGTCCTCAGAAACCGATTTAACGAGCAGCGGAAATTCGAAGCCCGAGGGCTTTTTCGGTTTCTTTCCACGGGTAGCGACAAAAAATCCGGGTGTGCGGATGTCGTGAAACGAGAGAATCTTTTTTGCGAGCGGTTTGTCATGGGACAGCAGCAGCCCGCGAGGATTGCAGCCTGTGTAATGCTGTCGCATCAGTTCCAGATAACTGACGACGTGATGGTCGTAGACTCCAACGCCGTGAAATTCTTCCAGCAGGTTGAACGTGATGTTTGGTTTAAGCTCGCGGATCGCACGGCGGATCACGCCCAGGTCATCGGAAACGCCTAGAGGCAGGGTTTCGTGGCCGATTTCGCGAAGCGTGTTGACGACGTCGAATTCGGTTTTCCACTCGAGAATTTCCTCTTCCGTGTAGCCGTCCAGGCTATCGGGAGGAACCAGCGACTCGTGCATCAGAACCAGTGCACGGAGTTTTTTCATAGGATGAGTCTGAAACGGAGTGCAATCGGGTGTCAGGATTCCCCAGCCTTGAAGCCAAAGATTGTCGGAATGAATTCCTACATCACGACCCGATAGTTGCCTCCATGCAGATGCTTGACCGTATGGGCAGTCAACATGACCAGAATACTCTGCTTCAGTTGCTGCTCGTCCCGCTTCTGAGTTTTGGACACTTTCAGGCCCAGCGAGCGCGAACGATCAATCATTTCACGCAACACTTGATTCACATTGTATTGATATTCGCCGGTCCAGTGGGCGACCAGACGCGTCAATTCCGCGCGATTTCGTGCGAGAAACGCTGCGGCTGTGGAATCTGTGTGGGTTGCGGGGGTTTGGGGAAAGAGCTTTTTCATGTCCAGATCGAACGAGCGAGTGCAATCGACTGCGTAACGTTCCCGACGTTGGTCGTAATGCTCGCGCAACGTTTGTTTCAATTTCGAAACGGGGTCGACCTTTGCGGATGATTTTACCTTGGGCGCGGTACCCGCAATTTTAATCATCAAGTCATCGATAAACTTCAGTTTTGTCAACGCTTTCCAGCCGGCATATTCGGTGCGCCACTGGCTACGCGGCTTGAGCCAGACCGCAAATGTCTCCGCAAAGTCTTCCGACGGATGAGCTTGCGCGTACCACGGTTCGAGGTGATGCACAAAGTTCTTGCTACGCGGTTTCGGTTTGTATGAATCGGGATACGGATCCGAATAACGGCCGAAGACTTCGCGATAGCGTTTTCGTCGATGGAGCCGGAAAGCAGTGTCGATTGCGTGTCCGGTTTCGTGGCGAAGGATTCGCATACACCAGGTGTTGGTTCCGCCTTCCACCTCAAGCATCTCTTTTCGCTCCATCCGCATGAGGCGCGGGTGAGCCAGATAGAACGGAATCGCAATCCCCGGAATGCCGTCAGGCGAGAACCAGTCGTCACTGAACCAGCAGTTTGGTTTGAGCCGCAGGTTTTTCTCAGCCAGTTCAGCGTACAACCGGTCGACCGGTTTGGCCATTCGTGTGTTCTTGAGCTGCGCAAGTCCGAGGTCACAGATTCGTGTATTTAGCAGCTTCTCGTCGCTACAGCTCTTCCACGCAGGATCAGCGTATTGAATGCCCTGCGATCCGGCGTCTGCAGTAACTACTGCTTTGCCCGAGGCGTCTTTGCGCCCGTTCGACTGAAGGAATTTCGGTTTTCGAAGTGCCATCGACGGAATTTGAAAGATTAGTTGGCGGTGAGACGGGCGTCAGCAGTTGGCAGGCAGTTCCGAATTATTTCGACCGGAACTTCGTCGAACAGGTTAAACGTCGAACAGGTTAAGCAATGTGTCAAGCAAAATTGAGTGTCGTGATTCTAAAAAAAAATAAACAGTCTGCAATCGAAAAAGTGGAAAAAACAAAATTGTTTTTTGGGTACGATTCGCGGCGACTCGAGTGCGATCCGGGTTTTCGCGCAGGCATCACGCTGTCAGAACGCGAGCCGCGAAACATATTTATCGGAAGCATCGCATTGAGTAAATCGACAGAATCAATGTGCTGTCTTGAGCCGAATCGCACTGGAGGCGTTTGATTTGCAAGCTTGTACAGAGTCTAAACGCACGTTGCGAAACGGCTTAGCCCGATTCAATTGAGGTCCCGGCCAGTGGGCGAGTGTTTCGCTTGACAAATCCGAACCCGGGGGCAAATGTAGCGTTGGCTTCCAGCCGACGTTGATACGAAATTGCGTTCGTCGGCAGGATGCCAACGCTACCTGGTCGCCCTTCGTGCAAAGATGTGGTTGTGTACCGCCCATGCAACGCGTGTTATTAACGCCACCGTTTTAACGCCGGGTTATTGACGCCGGGTTATTGACGCCGGGTTATTGACGCCTAGTTCTCGACGGTGCTGTCAAACTGAGCGGGGTCGACTCCTTCAAGGAAACTTGACAGTGCCCGGCTGCGATAGGGCTGCTGGAGTTTGCGGACGGCCTTGGATTCGATCTGGCGGACTCGTTCGCGAGTCACTGAGAAGATCTTGCCGACTTCTTCCAGCGTGTATGAATAGCCGTCAGCCAGGCCGTAGCGGAGTTTGAGAATTTCACGCTCGCGGTAGTTCAGGTGTTCCATTGCTTCGTCGATCCGTGATTTCAATGCCGCCTGATGAGTTTCGTAGAGCGGATCGTCATCGCGGTGATCTTCAAGGAACTCGCCGAAGTAGCTGTCCTCATGATCGCCGACTGGCTGGTCCAGCGACAACGGCTGGCGAGCCATCTTCATGATGATTCGCGTGTCGTCGATCGAAAGTCCCGACCGATCCGAGATCTCTTCTGCGGTCGGATCGCGGCCGAATTCCTGCACGAGTTCACGCATCACGTTGCGGACTTTGGTCATTGTGTCAATCATGTGAACGGGAACGCGGATCGTACGGCTCTGGTCGGCAATAGCCCGCGTGATCGCCTGACGAATCCACCAGGTGGCGTACGTCGAAAATTTGTACCCGCGTTGGTGTTCGAATTTGTCGACGGCCCGCATCAGCCCGGTGTTACCTTCTTGAATCAGGTCCAGAAAACTGAGTCCCCGGTTGCGATATTTCTTAGCGATCGAAACGACCAGTCGCAGGTTCCCTGCCGAAAGTGTTCGTTTGGCAGCATCCTGGGTCTGATGCAGGCGGTTGGTCTGTGAAACCCTGCGACGGAGGGTTGCCGGAGTTTCGTAGGTCTGAAGCATCAGATAGTGCAACTCGGCTCTAATTTCCTCGATGCTGCGGACGCCGGCGAATCCGGTGTCCCGTGCTTCTTCCAGCAGGTCGACCAGTGCCTGCATTCGCGAGTTGATTTCCTCCAGCTGTTGAAACATCGGCTGGAGCTTGCTGTAGCGGAGATTCAGCTCTTCAACCAGACGCACGCATTTGTTGCGTCGTACGATTAGCTTCCGCCACACACTACGACGCTCGTTAAGCGGCTGGTTCGAGTTCACAACGAACAGATAGTCGCCACGATTGAGTTTCATCAGATGATCGAGTGTCTTCAGGTTCGGGACCAGCCGTTTCAAGATCCGTTTCTTTTCCGGCTTGTTCGTCACCGAAACCTCGATCGTCCGGTCAAGCCGCAGTTCGCCGTTGAGAACCTTCCGCAACGCGTCGATTGCTCCTCGAAGCATGAAGTCGGTGGCCAGCATTTTGTTGCGGAATTTGAAGCGTGCGTTGTCAATCGCAACCGCCGCCGCGACTTCTTCGTCACGGGTCAACAATGGAATCTGTCCCATCTGCATCAGGTACATTCGAACAGGGTCATCTGTCGCATCGACAACTTCGCGACGTGTCTTGACCGGTTTTTTGGTCAGCTCGGACTCGACGTTGTCCAGATTCTTGACGATTTTCCCCGGCGTGGTTTCCGGAGTTCCGGTTTGTTTTGTTCGCGACCGTGCCATGTTGAGTTCCTTTGCGATGCGTTGTTGATCTGGAATTGACAAATGCATTCGCAGTGCCAGCGGGTCTGAGTCCACGGTTGGAACGTCAGGAAACCCGGTTTTCCCAGGCAATTGGCACCAAATCGAAGGACGAATCGTAAGTTTGGATCTGGTCGTATTGCGGAGTTTGTTTAGAAAAAACAACGCGAAGAAGCCGAATCAACACGTGATGTTTTTTCGCAACATCGTGCCTTCTCGTGACGCGATTTTCATTGTTTGCCTCCTATCCAAACCTGTCTGGCCTTGAACCTCGTTTTCTCCAGAATGATGAACCAGGGGAATTGCCGGAATCGATGTTGACCTTTTTTCGAGGACGATTTCGGCACCGCCTGGTGCTTTGCATCGCAATAAACGACAGTCGAATCCTTCCACCCGGGGCCTGGTCACAATAGAATGGCAAATTCACCGAACCAAACGAAAACGCGCATGGCAGAAGACTACTACAAGACACTCGACGTCCCCAAATCAGCCTCGGCAGATGAGATTCAAAAGGCGTATCGAAGGCTTGCACGGAAATATCATCCCGACCTCTACGTCGACAAGGACGAACAGGAAAAAAAGAAGGCGACCAAGAGTTTCCAGCGTGTCCAGCAAGCCTACGATGTCCTGAGCGACGAGGAAAAACGGCAACAATACGATCTGCTCGGTCCGAATTTCGAGCAGATGGGCGGAGCCCGGAACCCGTTTGCAGGTGCTGGTCCCGGCGGGCCGCAAATTGACTTCAGTCAGCTGTTCGGCCGTGGTGGTCCCGGAGGTGCAGGCGGCGGTATGGAAGATCTGTTCCGGCAGTTCGGCATGCAGGGCGGGCCCCACGGAGGTCCTGGAGGCCCTCACGGTGGTCCGCGCGACGGAGAAGACATCAACGAGAGAATTACGGTTCCGTTTGCGACGGCCGTGCTCGGAGGTGAACATCAGGTCAGCGTTCAGCGTCGTGACAAAGTTGAGACGATTGAGGTCAAGATCCCGAAAGGTATCGAACACGGCCAGAAAATCAGGCTCCGCAATCAAGGACAGTCCGGGTTTGACGGAGGTCGTCGCGGTAACCTGAAGATCACGGTGCGGATCGCTCCGCATCCCGTTTACTCTCGCAGCGGGCTGAATCTGAGCGTGAAGGTTCCGATTACGTTGAAAGAGGCTGTGGAAGGTGCCAAGATCGACCTGCCAACACCGCATGGAACAATCTCGGTTACCGTGCCTCCCGGGTCATCAGGAGGAAAATCACTGCGGCTCAAGGGGATGGGGATCAAGACCGAAAAACGCAACGGCGATCTGATCGCGACGCTACAGATCGCAATGCCGGAACAACTTGCAGCGGACGATCGCAAACGGGTTGAACAACTGGAATCGGCATGGAACGGCGAAGATCCACGCGACTCGCTGATCTGGTAGTGCCCTGACACACAGAACTGCGGGATCCGAAATAAGACGCGGAAAACAAGGGGCTCCGGACGATTGTGCTGCGTGAAAGTAGCGAACGATATTCAGCATCGCTATGGGGATCGTTTCGTGCCAAGCTGAGCATACTTTTTTCCTGATCAGGACTACGAAATGAGATATTGCGAAATGAGATATTGCGAAATGAGATATTGCGAAATGAGATATTGCGAAATGAGATATTGCGAAATGAGATATTGCAAATTCGCCGCAGTCATATTGATGCTGGGCCTTGGCTGCCTTGCTGCCCAATCCAGCGCGCAGGTACCCGACCGGTCATTCTGATCTTTGGTAGCTATACATGACCTCCCTTTTTGAGCCAGGTTGGTTCAATGGAAGAGATGTTTCAAACATACAAAGACGTAGCCGAATTCCGCATGATTTATATCCGCGAAGCCCATGCAGCGGATGGGTGCCGTCCCGTTGGCTATGCGACAGAGATGGGCATCATGGAGCACACCAGCATCGATGACCGCTGTACGACGGCACAAAAACTAATCGACGACAAGAGTCTTTCGATGTCGGAGTTTAAGGACTCGGACGAAGAACCGGAACTTACTGTAGAACAGATTGCTACAGGCGATATGGCAACGGAGGCGAGAATCGTCAAAGAGAAAGCGGCGGTGGCTGAAAAATTCGAGGCGATCTCTGGAAGCTGGACAGTGACCTATGAATTCTCGGAAAGTGCGGTAATCGCTGATGTCGAAGTCTATCTCGACAACGGTACACCGGCGATCGCATGGACAACATCGGAAGAACTCAAAAGCTGGGAGAGTTTGCCGCAGGAATTGACTGCGGCAACCGACATTCGCTTCAATGGAACTCAACTCGTGTTTCACTTGCCTGCCGGAGAAATTCAGGTCGGGTTCGCTGGCGAGTTTGACGGGAAAAAATCGTTGGCCGGTTTACGCCAGCGGATGCTTTGCCGGCTGACTCGCTCGGAAGCTTTACCTGGACGCGAAAGTAGTGACTGAAAATCAGTAGTGACTCAAGATCAAGCGAGCGATTTTCGAAATCCAGTCGCCTGAAAAATCAGACCGACTTCGACCTGGTTTTTTCAGAAGACCATTTCGCGGCTGACGATGTGTTGGTCGTCCGCGCGCGCCGAAACGGGCTGGGCCGATGTCGTCTGGGGCTTTCGATTGGACGAAAAGTCGGCAACGCGGTGGTTCGTAACCGGTGGAAACGTCTGATCCGGGAAGCGTTCCGCAAACAGCAGCATGAACTGCCGCAAGGGATCGACATCGTTATTCGGCCTCGCAAGGGTGCAGTTTGCGGGTACGACCGCATTTTTCGAGCGCTGGGAAAGATCGTGATTCGGCTCGACCGAAAACTGCCGCGAGCGACGGATTGATGAACCTGCTTAAGAGTGTTATTCGATTGCCCGGTAACGTACTGATCTTTGCCGCGAGAATGTATCAGGCCTGTCTATCGCCTTGGCTTGGATCGAATTGCAAGTTTACTCCAACCTGCAGCTGCTACTTCATCGAAGCGATCAAGAAGCACGGTGCGATCGTCGGATCGGTGAAAACGATCTGGAGAATCCTGCGCTGTAATCCGTTCAACAGCGGCGGATATGACCCTCCGTAGAAAGGGAATTATTCTGTTCACCTGAATGACGAAGTTCGAGAGACGCTCGTCCAGGGCGTGCATTAATGTTCGCCGCGAATTTATCGTCGCCATCTACTCTCCATGCAGATCGCACGTGCCGCCGTCGCAGGAATCGGTTTTTCCGAGCAACCGGTATCGCTGCCTTGCGACAAACAGATAGCTTCGCTGCCAGAGCGGTAGCGAAAACGGGATGTGCAGCAGCGGCGCGAAAATCCACAACAGCGGCAGGCGGCGCGTCAGATACCGCAGCGCGGCAGCTCCGCCGAACGTTCGACCGTCGGCCGTGGCGATAAACATCTGCTCCATCAATCGGTCGTAGGCCAATTCCGGACAATGCCCGGCGACAGCGGGGTCGTGCAGCGAGATGAACGCGAACCGTTTTCCTCCGTCCAGCCGGTTAATCGTTTTCACTCCGCGCGTACAGAACACGCAATCGCCGTCATAGATCACCCAGTCCGCATCGGGGAGTTCTGCCGGTGTCGGCAGCCCGGAGGCGGAGCTTGCCGTGTGATTACCGGCAACGTTTGATTGGGCCGAATTTGCGCTGCCGCTCGGGTCCGTATTGACCCCCTCGCGCGCATTGACCTCTGCTGCGAGGTTTTTTTCGGACTCAGTCGATGAAGCAGTGATAGTAATTCCGGGACTTGTCGATCGATGCGTTGACCTGTATCTGTGTTTTCTATATCGGCTGAATCACCGGTGATTTCCGCGTTATTATAGAACCGGAACTTTCCGGACGGGATAACAGTCAAACGAATCGCTGGCAGTTTTCGGCGGAGATTGCGAATTCTCGATGGCAATCACCAAAATCCTGCCCCTATAATAGACGATATACCAGATAACGCCTGATTGAACCCGAATACCAGCTCGAATCGCTTCGAAATGCCCGGCGTTCGGAAATGTGCGTTCGATAAATTCGTAGCGATCGCGAATCGATACAAAGCCAATAACCTCTGCGACCAAAACGAGCGGAACTGTCATGAACGAGATCTCAAAGCAAGTTAAGATTGCCAAACGCCGGATGACCATGGGCCGTTTTTTCAGCGTGCTCTGCTGGTCCGTTTTCGCAGGTCTGCTGATTGCAGCGATCGGAATCGCGATCCCGAAGATCTGGTTCATCGATTCGCTCACGTCAGTTGCAGATTTCTCCCGGTGGAACTGGGGTTGGGTCATTGGCGGTACCATCGGCGGACTGTCAGTTGCAACGCTGCTTGCCTGGGCCGGTCGCAAATCGGATATCGATGCGGCCGTTCTGATCGACAAACGGTTCGGACTCAAAGAGCGACTCTCCAGCGCGATCACGCTGACTGCGGACGAAGCTGCCACGAAGGTCGGACTGGCTCTGGTTGAAGATGCCGCCGATCAGGCGTCCACGATCGATGTTCGTGACCAGTTCGGTTTCAAGCCTTCATGGCGCGCATTGCTTCCGCTGATTCCTGTGCTATTGATGCTTGGTCTGTTATTTGTGCCCAACGCAGTCATGGACAAAATCGCTGACGCGACCGAAGTTGCACCGATCAACAGGGAACGTGTCAAAGTCAGCGTCGAGACATTGAAGAAAAAACTTGAAAAGAAGATCGAAGATCCAACGTCGAAGGGGCTCAAGGATGCTCTGGCGAACCTGGAATCGCTGGAAAAGAAAGTCGACAAGTTGAGTGAGAAAAGCACCGACGAAGAAAAAAAACAGGCGCTGGTGAAACTTAACGATGTTCGCAAAGAACTTGAGGACCGCCAGAAAGAACTTGGCGGCGCTGCCGATCTTAAAGCAAGTCTGAAGAAAATGGACAAGATCGCTCAGGGCCCTGCCAGGCAGGTTGCTGATGCTCTTAAGAACGGTGACACCGAAGCTGCCGAAGACGCGTTGAAAAATCTTGCCGACAAGATCAAGAACGGCAACCTTAGCGAGACCGAAAAGAAACAGCTTGGTGAAGGCCTTAAAAAGATGGCTGATCAGATTGAGAAAATGGCTCAACAGCAGCAAGAGAACAAACAGCAGCTCGAAGAGCAGCTCAAACAAGCAATGCAGGAAGGCGATCTGCAAAAGGCTTCCGAGATTCAGAAGCAGCTGGAAAAACAACCGCAACAACAGCAGATGGACAAGATGAAGCAGATGGCCCAGCAGATGAAGGACTGTGCCGAATGCATGAAACAGGGCGGGCAACAAGGCCAGCAGGGAAAACCCGGCGAGCAGGGAGATGCCCGGCAGCAGATGCAAAACGCGGCCCGGGCACTTGAAGACATGGCGCAGGAACTGGAGGACATGGAAAGCCAGCTGCAGGAACTTCAGGACATGGAGGACTTTTCAGACGAACTGGATCAGATCAAAAACGGCATCAATGGTTGCCCGAATCCGTGCCAGGGCCGGAATCCGGATGGCGAACCGGGGAACCGGGACAATGCAAAAGGTCATGGGCCCGGCGGCGGACAGCGAGCGATCGAAGAAGACGAAACCGGTGGCTATAAGGCAAAGGTGAAAACCGATTTGCAGAAAGGCCAGACGGTCGTTACGGGAACTGCCGACGGTGCGAATTTGACCGGACGCAGCGAGTCGGAAGTTAGGGAAGCGGTTCAACGAGAATTCGACATGCAAAGCGACCCGGTCGAAAACCAGGTGCTGCCGAATCACCAGCGTGAACATGCGACTCAATATTTTGAAGCAATCCGTGAGGGTGGTTAGGAATTGAGCGTAAAAAAATACTGCGTGACGCGATGCTGTTGCTCGTTTTTTGTGCGAGTTTTTACGGATTGATCCGCGCGGTTGATCTGTTCGGCAATGAATCGTCCGGACAGACGGAGGCGACAGAATATTCTCCGGCACGCCTGAGTGTTGACGAAGCACTCAGCGAGGAACGCTGGGCCGATGCCGTCGGGCCGCTAGGGGAAATGCTTGAAGCAGATCCGTTTGACGGGACCGCCTGGTATCGACTGGGCAACTGCCACTACAACCTCTGGCGGATCTACAGTTATAGCTGGAAAGCTCTTAAAGACCGTGGCGAAGACGCGGAGCGAATTGAAGACTTCAAACAGCTGGCGAACGATCATCTGTACCTTGCCATTGATCCTCTGGAGCGAGCAGTAGATTTTGCGTCGAAACGAAACGCGGCCCGGATCCGACTGGCGGGTGTACTCGCTAATGTTGGTCGCAAAGACGAAGCCTGCCGGTTGATCAAGGCACGGCTTGACGCTCGTTTTATCAGGCCACGTGGTCTCAAGCAAAACGCGGATTTCCTCCCTTTGGTAGGAATGCCCGAGTTCGAACGTTTGGTGACGATCGAAAACTCAATGCGTTCCAGTATGGGAAACAAACCCGAACGGGGCAATCGTCACCGGGGTTCGCGTTGATGACCCGTTGTCAGATATGTTGATCAAGATGCGTTGTCAAACACCCGGGCAAACCAGAGTTGAATCAGCGCAGCCACGTACTCGACATCGCCGGCCTGCCTGACAAGCAGGTGGTCGGAGCCTTCCAGCGTGACGACAGTTTTCGAGCCGCCGGTCAGCTCGAACAGTTTTTCGGCGTGCCAGTAGGGTAGTGTCCGATCATCTGGCGGATGAATGATCATGTGTGCAACGCGAATTTCTCGAATAGCCGATTCAAGATCATGCGAGCGCAGATTGTCCAGCAGCTGTTTCTTCAACGTCCATGTCCGCCCGCCGATTTCAACGGTCCCCTCCCCTGATTCAGCGATGTCAGGGTTTGTTGCATCAAGGAAGTCGGCAAGATGATGTGTCGATGACGGACTCGCGATCGTCACCAGCGCGTTGACGGATTCAAATTCCCCAACCGAGCGCATCATCGCTCCGCCACCCAGCGAATGCCCGATGAACAATTGCGGCGCTGAGTATTCACGGGTTAGGTATTCGGCCGCAGCACGCAGATCGTCGATGTTCGAATCAAAGTTCGAATCAGAAAAACTCCCTCCGCTGTCGCCGAGCCCCGTGAAATCGAACCGCAAAATGGCGATTCCCCGGCGTGCAAGTCCTCGCGAGATTCGCACGATTGCCTTCAGATCCTTGTTGCACGTAAAGCAGTGTGAGAATATTCCATACGCAACCGGCTGGTCGACAGGAAAGTCGATGATCCCGACAAGGCGGGTTCCGGCAGCGTTTTTGAACGAGATTCTTTTGCTGGGCATGGCTTCCTTGCGGGCGGAGGTTTGAATAAGGCGTTGTTTATCACGGAAAAAGCGTTGCCATCAAATCACGGCTTCCCAACGTGCGGGGCGCGGTCAGAACTTCACCGAATTCGAATCCGGCAGCGGTTCCACACGCAGCCGACAGGGACCGGACACGTGACGTCAGTTCAGGTTTATGTTCGAACTGGGTTTTGTAACACCTGATTGCACCGAGTTTTCGATCGATCGTTTTTGAAATGTCATACACAAACTGACCCGGTCCCCGTCCGGTCCAGTCTGATTCGAAAAAAAATGAGTAATAGACCTGGCGGGAAATCGTATGGGGCGACAGCCCGTCAAACTGATCGTCCCATTTCGTCAGTTTGCAGTAGAAGACCGCTGCATCGGAAATCAGTTTTGCCTGCCAGTGATCGGGTGAAGCGAGCGGCGTCTCGCCTCCGATTGAAAGCACAACTTTCGGTCGATGACGGCGGAATTGTTTTGCAAGCTCGACCCGTGTTTCGAATGTGTCAAAGAGCTTGCGGTTCGGCAATGCCAGGACGATTCGTTCGACACCGAGTTCGCCGGCGGCCGCATTCGCTTCGGCTAGCCGAATTTTGACTGACGGGCAGTTGGGCGTCGGTTCGCCGTCGGTCAGATCGACGATGCCAACCCGTAGCCCCTGATCCGCCAGCGCGGCCAGAGTTCCGCCGCAACCGATCTCAACATCGTCAGGATGAGCGCCGACGGCGATGATGTCGAACGAGGATGATTCGGTCATGTGGAAAACTCAGTCAGCGGAATTGCGAAAAACGGTCGAATCCCGCACGTTGGTTGCCAACGTTGCGGGCCTGCGTATTTTGAAATGAACTGACGTGCAGTAGTGAAGTCCAGTTCAGCGAGGAAGTCCAGTTCAGCGAGGAAGTCAGTTCAGCGAGGAAGTCAGTTCAGCGAGGAAGTCAGTTCAGTGAGAAAGCTTAAGACTGCGAACTCGCTCCCAGGGAACATCGAGCGTCCGGCCTTCGCGGGTGACTTCGATCTTGTCACGATCAATTTTCGTGATTTCGAATCTTGATGATCCATTGATCGTCAGTTGCTGGCCATCACGCAGGACCAGCATCCCGGTGCCGGGCTGACGCGGTGGCGGAGGAACCATCCAGAGCGTCGGGATATCACTGGACACTTCAGAATCGTAGGCGATCGAAGAAAAGTCCGGGGCCGGATCTTCTTCATCCGAACCGGGGCTGCCATCAATGTCCAGCGACTGAACGAGTTTTCGACTGTCCGAACTCCAAACCAGTTCTCCTGCGTCTAAATCGAAACCGTCTGCCGCCATCCGGCAGGTTGGAAACACCACGACATGCTGTCCATTCTCAAAGTCGCCGGCAACCGGAAACCGGAATGGATTCCGTGCCGAACCGACTGCAACGAGCGTGTCCAATTCCGGACTCCATGCGGGCCAATCATCCAGTGTGATCGAAGTGCCCGGCCTAAACCTGACCAGGCTGCGGTCATCAAGCATCGCCAGCCAGGTATTTCGTTCGGGTTTGAAAGAAACGTCGGCCGTTCCGAGATCGAGTTGGCTGATTTCGTCCAGAGTGAGTTGAAACGGATCTTCAATCCCTTCGATTTGCAATTGAACTCCATCGTCCAGAATTTCAAACCGGTCAGCTGAAAAGACGTTTCCGTTGTTCAAGCGAACGGAGGGCGGACCGGGCATCGCAGCGAGTTCGATAGGGACCGGCCGGGAAAAGCTGACGTTGTCAAATGCGTAGTCCTGATCGATGCTGCGGTCGATCCGGAACAGGTACGGGTTGGAGAGAATTTTCAGGAGGGCAATCGGTTCGCTTGATCGAACGCCTAGATACGGACATGGCTGATCCGATGATTCGACGGTCGCCAACAGGGCGCCGTCAGCCCCGTAGGCTTCGAGGATAAAGTCACGCTTGTGGTTGCACCTGGCCACATACACGCCGAACTCGTGAACGCCGGCGGGAGAATCAACCTGTCCGGGAACGCAAAACGAAAAAACGGCGATTCCCTTGAATCGTTTCGGATAGGCACCGCTGGTCTTGATGACGCAGGCCGAGTTGGCTCCGGTCGGCAAACCCGCGAATGTAAACTTATAACCCGACACGCCAACGTAACCCTGGCCCCCTCCGGCCAAACGCAACCCGCAGGACACGAAGGCGTTTGTGAGGTCCATCAGTTTTTCAGGATCGACACCGGTCGCCGGATTGGTTTCAAAGTCGATGTCGATCCGGTCGGGGCCGAAAATTAACAGGTCGTCATTTTCTGAATCAGCGCCGGCTTCTGAATCATCATCGGCGCCGGCCAGGTTCACATCATTGGTCTGATGGAAAATCCGGACTTCGGGTGGGGCCGACTCGATCGCCGGAGCGGGGGCAACCGGTAATGCCCTGCCGATCGATATCAATTGTCTGCGCTGAAGCAGGAATTCGCGGTTGCCGAGCCGGCACTGAAATTGAAGCTGGCCGGCGTCACCTTCGAGTTCGGTTCCGTTGACGAGAACGACACGGTCGAATTTTGGAATCGATGCCGGTTTCGCATTTTTCAATTGTTTCAAAATCCGCTCGATCCTGTAACGGACTTCGAACAGCTCGTCGTCTTGATTGAGTTCCAACAGTGTCCTGAACGGACCGCCAACCGCCTCTTTTGAAAGTTCAGCTTCGGCGGATTCCCGAAGGGAAAAATCCGGTCCGCCAAGTTGAGTGATCAGGCGACGGACGTGTGCAACCTGTTCACTCGCCGGTTCACCCGTTAGTTCCAGTAACTGAATGTCGCTGAGTTTCAACGTTTGGGAACTTGTCGTTCCGTCGCCGCCGATGTTGGTCCACTCGATCGTGTTGCCGGCGACTTGAACATTGAAACGGGTTCCGCCAGTGAGCGTGACCAGGAATTCCGACTGAGCATTAATGGATCCGGCAAACAGGAGCACCGTTGCAAATACGGCACTGGAAAGGAACGGAGTTCTGATTCGTTTGCACATATGATTGACCCGGGACATGAAACCAGCCGGAAGATACCGGTGTTCATTATCTTATCACGAGCAACGAGTCTTATCAGGTCCGTCAAAGCTCAAGACGATGCCTATGCAATTGGTTGGGAAGTCGCCGGCGTTGACGAATGAGCCTGAGACAACAAGCGAGTCTGCTGCAAGCGTGCCTGCCGGGCGGCCAGCCAGGGTGTCAGGTTGATTAGCAGAATCAGGGTCAGCGGCTGTTCGATAAACAGAACCTTGAACATGAGCACGACACCCAGGTGGAATATCGGTATCATGATCAGGACGATTTTCCGGACTCGTTCGTTGATCAGGCAAAACGGTGCCGCGATTTCTATGATCGTTACCGCCGCAAAACCGAGCTTCATTGCCAACAACAATGGTGGATATTGAAGCAGCAGTTCGGAAAAATTGTAGTTCAACAGCCAGTCATGATGACCCATGTAAACGAGGTGGTTGGTGATCGAATCGCCGGCCAGAACGTCGATCCCGCCGTTGCCCAGCCGCGCAATTCCGACCAGCGCGTAGACCATCGAAAAAACGAACGTCGCAAGGATCATCCCGGTCGATGCGGTTTTGTTCGCCTCATGTCCCGGGCGGGTGACTGATTCTGACGGCAATCTGCAGGCAAACAGTGTCAGGATACAGGTCACCAGAAGCGGTCCGATTTCCGCATGGTTGATATGCCCGAAACCACGGGTTACAGCGCCAGCGATCATCAACAGGACGCAGCCAGTTACTGCACTTGGCAGTCGAAGACGCGGAACCCAGACTCCGGCGCACGCAATCACAATCATGCCGCGCAGCAAACACAAACCGGCAAACGAGTGGATCGCCGTGTAAACCGGCACGGGCAGTAGCCCAAGCAAACCGGTCGGATTGGAATACTCGACCGGCAGGTAGCTGATCTGTTGCAGCGGATCGATTGCGAACCGGACAAACCAGAGTGCAAACATGAACTTCAAAACGAAAATCAATGTCGCCGGGCTGGCGTTGTGATGGAGCAAGCGGTTTTTCGGCCCGCTATTGTTGCCGGTTTTCTGCTCGTCTTTGTTCCCCGAGTTGTTTCTATTCTTCGATTCGTTTTTTTTCATGGCAGAAGCGCTCCTTCACCGGAATCGTTTTGATTGCCGACTGGGGAATGATGGCTGATGATCGAACCGTCCTGACCACCGATGGAGATCGTCGAGACCGGTTCGAGAGTAATGTTAACTTCGTGGTTCTCGATCGCATACGAATTTAGTCCGGCAGTCAGTTTCACCGCCGGGTTTTCCGGGTTCAACCGGTTGTATTGTTCGCCGATCGCGTGAAGCAGGTCGGCGTAGACCTGTTTGCCGTTTTCCGAAAGCTGATCTTTACGCGCGGCGTTGACGATTCCTTCGAGCCGTCCAGCGATGTTCCGGTTGAGCGAAGGGAACTGGAGCGTCGGGTTGATGCTGACTTGCGTCCCGTCGACCAGTGTTGCTTGAAGATGGCCCCAACGCATTTCTTCGGGCTCAAAGACTTCGCTGTACATGCTCCAGCGAACGAACGGATAAGTGTGGCGGCTGAAATCCACAAAATGGAAGACCAGGATCAGCAGGATGATCGTAGTACCGATTCTTTTGTCCGTACGATCGATTCCATTGACCCAGTCGCGAAACCCCGGGTGAAAATAGAGCGTCGCCAGAACCAGCGCGAGAATGAGGAGTTCGAGAATCATTTGACAACGGTCGATGGGGAGACTATTGGCGAAAAAGCCGCACAAACATACCGCGCAAAAAGAATGTTCCGGGAGAAACGCGTAGCCCACCTACATACGCACAGGAATTGTGAGTCGTCATTTCTGACTCTACGGGAATTGCCGGTTGAAGGGTGCGTTAGCCCAGTACCGGAAAACGTCTCGAACGAACGGCCTACTCATCCCACTTCCGAACATCGATATACCGGGACGTGCCGTCGTTTTCGGCAGCCAGCTGCGACATGAAGTTGTCAGAATTTTGAAGCGGACCGGCACCGAACTGTAGACAGTGAATCTCTGCGCCGCGCGCCATCCGCCGGATCGAATCGAGGTGGCCGGCGTGAAGTTCCGGCAACCCGCCGTCGGTCATCAGCACAACCACGTCCGGCCTGAATGTCAGCGCGGCAGTCAGGCCGGCTTCGTGGCTGGTCGATCCGTACGCGGCCAGCGACTGAACAAATTTTGGAACCAGTTCCTTGTTCGCCGGCGTGGCGGGGAGCAGGCTGCGGTTGGAGATCGTAACGGTCTGAGCATGATAGCCGACGACCTGGAACGAGTGGTTCGATTCGAGCTGATCGACCGCTGACTTGAGTTCGGTTGCCGCCCGCTGGAGAACGCCAAGCCCGCCGCCGCCCATGCTTTGCGATCGGTCGATCACAAAAACGAACTTCCGCCCGTCGAGATTGCCGCTGCCGAACAGACTGATCGAAGCTTCTTCGCCAACGGGCATCTCCGCACGGATCTGCCGCTGATCTTCGGCAATCATTTTCAAATCGTCTTCTGATAGCTCGTATTCGTGTTCGCCCTTCGAATTCCCGGGAACGGAAGTCATTTGAGCTGCGTCGGCAATTTCGGTCAACACGACGTTGACTCGACGGCCTTCGGGTTCGCCGTCTGAACCGGCTTGCGGTCCTCGTACGAGAAATAACAAGCAAAGGAGAATGGTTGGATGCGTGAGCAGCGATAAACCGAACGAACGCCACGTCTTTCTGCGATTCGTGTCTGGCCAGCCACTATTACTTTCTCCGTTCATCCGTTTATTGTCTCACAGATTGGATCATGTTTCACAGGTCGGAATCAAAACCACCGAAAAGGCTGCCAAACTGACAATTCGCAGCCACCCGGCTAAACTTTTAGGTCGCCGTTCAAACACCGACCGGCACTGATTATGCGCTGCGGTGTTTAAGGAATACAGGTCAAATAGATGACTTGTGAATCGCCAAAACGGCTAAATTCCCCTGCCGTACATTATGCTGTAACAACGCACTGGCAGGCTTGTGTGAGTTTTCGAAATCGACAAACGAATCAATACTGAGAGAGAAAAAGCAGATATGAACGAACGCCCCGGAGGTCAGCAGGAATTCAGCGGCGACGACGTCAAGGCGCTGGAGAGACTCAGTTCGGCGTACAAGTCGGTTCGCACCGAGCTGGGCAAAGTCATCGTCGGACAGAATGATGTGATCGAACAGTTGATGATTGCGATCTTTGCCCGCGGCCACTGTCTGCTTGAGGGCGTCCCCGGCCTGGCAAAGACACTGATGGTCAGCACGCTGGCCCGGACGTTGAATCTGGACTTCAACCGGATCCAGTTTACGCCTGACCTGATGCCTAGCGACATTGTCGGAACCGAGGTGATTCAGGAAAATAAATCCTCGGGAGCGCGCGAGTTCAAGTTTCTTCAGGGGCCGATTTTTTCGAACATCATTCTGGCGGATGAGATCAACCGGACACCGCCCAAAACTCAGGCCGCTTTGCTGGAGTCGATGCAGGAAAAGCAGGTCACAATCGGCGGCGAACGACACGCGTTGCCCTCGCCGTTTTTCGTGCTCGCGACCCAGAACCCGATCGAGCAGGAAGGGACCTACACGCTGCCCGAAGCTCAGCAGGATCGTTTCATGTTCAAGGTCTTTGTCGACTATCCAAACTACGACGAGGAATTTCAGATTGCGGCAACGACGACGGCGGACATTGAAATCGAGGTCTCAAAGGTTCTCTCCGGCGAAGATATTCTTCAACTTCAACATCTGGTCCGACGGGTTCCTGTTGCGCCGTATGTCATCCACTACGCATTGCGGCTTGTCCGATCGACACGGGTGCTCGAATCCGGTTGCCCGGAATGGGTCAAGGAGCACGTTTCGTGGGGCGCGGGTCCACGCGGCGTTCAGTATCTGTTGCTCGGCGCCAAAGCGCTGGCGGTGTTGAACGGTCGCTCCTACGCGACGACTGAAGATGTTCGCGCGGTCGCGCGTCCGGTTCTGCGGCATCGCGTCCTGACCAACTTCAGCGCAGAATCGTCAGGCATCACTTCAGATGACGTGATCAACCGATTGCTTGAAGAACTTCCCGAACGTCGTGAGGGCGATCAGGTGGCTCCCGAACTCGCTCCGGCGTTTGCCTAGGCTGGTAGATTTAAGTACTGGATTAGCCGTTTCGGCGATAGCTGCGGTTACCCGGGAAAAACCGAGGCTTCACCAAGACGGCTAAGATTGCCAACCCGCATTTCTTTTCACCAAACTCTCCCGCCCTGAATTCATGTCGAATACCGACGCCGTTAAGAAAAACTATCTTGATCCGAAAACACTTGATCAGATCAAGAAGATCGATGTGCGCGCCCGGCTGGTTGTTGAGGGCTTTATCACCGGCCAGCACCGAAGTCCATACAACGGTTTCGCGGTCGAATTCGCCTCGCACCGCGAATACGCTCCCGGCGACGATCTGCGGCATATCGACTGGAAGGTCTGGTCAAAGACGGACCGGCTGTACATCAAAGAATACGAAGAGGAAACCAACCTGTCCTGCCATCTGATCGTCGATTGCAGCAAGTCGATGCGATATGGCGAGGAATCGGAGGGTGACCAGGCAGGCTGGAGCAAGTTCGACTATGCGGCGACGGCGGCTGCGAGCCTCGGCTACATGATGCAGCAGCAACAGGATGCCGTGGGGCTGGTTACGTTCAGCGACCGGATCAACAGTGCGCTCAAGGCGAGTACGAATCCGTCTCACATGAAAAAACTGTTTCATGAACTGGAAACGACGGAGCCGGATAACACGACCGATGTCAGTACACCGTTTCTGCAACTGGCGGGACGGATCCGCAGACGCGGGATGGTGATTCTATTTTCAGATTTGTTTGTTGATCCGGAAATACTCGGCCAGTCGTTGGCGCAGTTTCGCCTGCGCAACCATGAAGTGATCGTGTTTCATGTGATGCATCCGGACGAGCTGTATTTTCCTTTCGATGAAAACACAATGTTTCGCGGCCTGGAAGTTCAAACGCAGATTTTGACAGAGCCGAAGGCGCTTAGGAAATCCTATCTCGAAGCGGTCGACCGTTACATGACGCGGGTCAAACGGGTTTGTGCGACGGCTGGAATCGATCATGTGCTGCTGGATACCGGCAAGCCGCTCAATAGTGTGCTGGCGACGTATTTGAATTTCCGGGCGAAGTCGAGACGGAAGCTTTGAATAATTAGTAGTGAATAATAAATAATTAACGGTTAATGAAGCGCACGGCTTATTCGCCCTCCCGACACTGTCCACTAAGAACTAGTAACACTAAGAACTAGTAACACTAAGAACTAGTAACTAAGAGAAGCACAGGAATTTGACGAAATGGGTTGGTTAGGTTTATTGATGAATCCGGCGATGCTCGGGCTGGGGCTTCTGGCTATCGCTTCGCCGATTCTGATTCACCTGCTCAACAAACGCCGCTTCAAAATCGTGAACTGGGCGGCGATCGACTTTCTGCTCGAAGCGGAAAAGAAAAACCGCCGGCGCGTGCGGCTGGAGAACATAATTCTGCTCCTGCTCCGCTGCCTCGCGATGTTGCTGATCGGATTGTTGCTCGCGCGACCGTTTCTGCCGTCGTCCGTTGCGAGGCTGTTGCAGGAAAACCGGAAATTTGAACGGATCATCGTGCTTGACGATTCGCTCAGCCAGCGTGTTCCGGTCGGCAACGGCACTTCGTTTGACACCAGCATCACCAGCATCAAATCGCTGATCACATCGCTGGCTGATTCGACTGAATCGGAAGACTGGATGACGCTGTTGGTGACCAGCCGTCCGGATGATCCGGTGTTTGAAAACATGCCGGTTTCTGTGACGACAACCGCCAGTTTGATTGAGATGATTGATGAACTTGAATGCGCAGACCGGACGGCGGACTATCCCGACGTATTGAACTGGTTGCGAAGTTACGTCTCATCGCCGGTTGGACAAAAATCGGGCAACGAATCAGCGCCTGCCGGCGACGCCGTTAACCGCGTCACCTATCTGTATTCCGACATGCGCAAACGTGACTGGATCGATGATGAAGTTGCCGAAGGTAGCTCGGGCCCGGTCGCGCTGATGGACTCGATTGCAGCTGAAACAGCGGGCAGTTTCGTGATTGATGTCGGCGGCCCTGATGATCAGAACCTGGCCGTCACGCGTCTGGAGCCGGACGATCTGCAGGTGGCAAACAAAGTGATCGGATTCTCGGTCGACGTCACTAATTTCGGATCAACGACGGTGAGTGACATTCGTGTTCTGCTTCAGGTTGATGAATCTCCGCCAGCCTTCGAAACGATTGCCTCCATCGCGCCCGGAGAAACTGAGGAGGTAATCTTCCGCTATCTGTTCAACCGACCGGGCGAACAGAGGTTCCTTTCATTCGGAGACGAAGAAAGTGCGCTGCCGGGGTTTAAGAACTATCGGGTACGGGCGGAGATCAACCGGCAATCGCTCGATGCGGACACGTTGCCAAAAGATCAGCTGATCGAAGACAGTTCGGCCGTATACGCGTCGCGCGTGTTGAACGGAATTCCGGTTCTGCTGGTGGACGGCGCACCATCGGGAATTTCGGAACGGAGTGAAACGCATTATCTAAAAGGACTGGCGCTTGATGGAACGGGACTCGATATGCGGGTCGGTTCAATCTCCGATCTCGAAACCGAGTCACTCTCGAACTACAAAGTTATTTTCGTGTGCAATGTCGACAGTGTTTCGCGTGAACGAATGAAGACGATTTCGGCGTGGGTTGAGGACGGCGGTGCGCTGGTGCTGATGCCCGGTGATCAGGTTCGCTCGTTCGATTTCAATAGCACGTTTTACGATGACGGTCAGGGACTCTCGCCGATCGAGCTGACCGAAGTCGCCGGCAACTCGCTGGCGTTTGATTCGTGGTTTCATTTCGAAATCGATCCGAAACCACATCCGTCGCTCGACCTGATCGTGGAACATGATGCGTCGAGCCTGAGCAAGATCCCGGTATTCAGCTGGTTCAAGTCATCGTACGACCGGGAACAGCTTGGTAAACAGTTTGACATTCCACTCTGGCTGAACGATCCCGATCATTCGCCGGTCATGGTTGACCGCGCGTTCGGTGACGGTCGTGTGATTGTGTTTACGATTCCGGCAGACGGAGACTGGTCGCTGTGGGCTGGTGATGGAACGTACATGCTGGTGATGTTGCAGTTGATCGACTATCTGGTCGGCGGCGGTTCGAACGATTCGATGGTCGAGCCGGGCGGAAGGATCGCCTATCCGGTCGATTTGTCTGCCTATAAAACCCGGGTGGCGCTGCGGGATCCGGACGATGAGAAAGTGGAAACGGTTGCCGAACCACTCGATAATACTCCGGAAGCAAAATCGAGTGAGCTTTATCGTGCGACGTTTAACAGGATTGCGGACCGGGGCTTCTACGAAATCGAACTAAACCGCCATTCGGGTGAAACTGAGAGCGTGCTTTTCGCGTCCAACTACGATCCGGCAGAGAGCGATCTCGAACGGATACCTGACGAAACACTTGCGAACAACTTTTTCAGCGAGGACGTTTCGTTTCTGACGACTGACAGTTTGCAGGACGCCGAAGTAGACGACGGATTGGCAGAAATCTGGTTGTGGATTCTGGTGGTGCTGTTTGGTGTGCTGATGCTGGAGCAGTATCTGGGCTGGTATTTTGGAAAGAAACGTTAATAAACATGACTGAAAATCAACTTCGAACGGGTACCCGAACACAAACCAGGCTTGCGCAATTGTGTTTGTCTGTGTTGTTTTTGACGTTTATGATTCCTGCTGCTGAAGTCTGCGCGATATCGCCGCAGTTCGGGCGTCGTCCGGCTCCCGTTGACGACGATGATGTGGAGCTGATGGTAGCGACACTGAAAACAGATCCGGAACTCGAACAATTACTCGAACAGGCTGAGCGATTCAAAGACGACGGCAATTATCGATTTGCGACGCAGTTGTGGCAGGCCGTTCTCGAACGTAGCGGAGATACTCTGTACTCGGCTGATGACCAAACCTATTTTTCGCTTTCCCGTCAGGTCGAAACGGTGCTTGCCGGACTTCCGCCGGACGGCCTGGAGTCCTACCGCGTAACTGCGGACGCCAACGCCCGGGAAATCCTGGCTGCTGCCGGAGACGAAAACGATGTCGAGGCACTGAACCGGGTCGTACGTGAGTACTTCGTTTCATCGGTCGGCGATGACACTGCGTTCCGGTTGGGATGCCTGTACCTGGATCGACACGACTTCACCGGTGCGCGGCGGATGTTCGAGAAGATTCTCAACAGCTATCCCGATCCGTCGATGCCCCTGGAACAAATTCATGTTCGGATAGCGGTCTGCCAGTCATTTCTTGGCGAGCCGGATCTGGCGGCCCTATCGCTGGAGGAGGCCGCGCGTCTTGGCGGGAGTAACGCGTCATCACAGATCGATCAAGTTCGCGGTTGGCGACCCGGACTGGCGGTCGCAGACCACCGTGCCGGCGATGGAGCCTGGCGGATGCCGATGGGCAACGCTGCGCGGCAGGGTGTCATGCGTGACCTGCCCGATTCGGTAATGGATTCCAAACGGGTCGCTCGCTGGCAGTATTATGTCGAACCCCGACAAATTTATGAGCAAAGCTCGGATACGGTCGGCGATATTCTGGTAGGTAAAGATGCACATCGTGATGTTGCTGAATCGACACAGGTTAGGACTGAAAAAGAGCTCATCAAATCGTGGAGAGAAAAGCACTGGAACCCTGCCGGCGGATTGCTGGTCGATGACGGCAGAATTTATTTTAAGTCAGCCGCCGATGTGATCGCATGGAACCTTGCAGACATCGAGAAACAGATTTCGGACGGAGAGGGCAAACTCAAAAAGAGCTGGCGTTCTGTCTGGCGGAACAGTTTCGAAATGGATGATGCGAGCAAGGTTCTCCAGTCGGTGAAAACCAGTTTTCGCGGATTTTCAGATCGCAACCGGACCAAATTCAGTGACGCCGAACCAGCTGCTCCCGTTGAAGTCCAGTTTTTCGGTGACCGGATCTTTCAGCAGATGTCGATCCATGATGGCAAACTGTTCACGATCGAGGGCCATGAGTTTGACGACGAAATAAGAACTAAGCCAAAGAAAATGAATGCGCAGTGGGATATTTCGATCCGGCGCACACGTTCTAATTTTCTGACTGCCTATGATGCCGAATCGGGTGTCCTGCTCTGGCGACTGCCGAAACAGGAAACCGCGCCCGGAGCCGAACCGATGCCGCTGGCTGAACCGGACAATCAACCGTTTCTCGAATCGGGTGGATTCATGTCGGCACCTGTTGGTTTCGGGCGGATGATTATCGGTGCGGTGAATCAAGGTGGTGCAATTTCCGTTTACGCGTTCGACCCGAACGACGAAGGACGCACGATCTGGAAGTCGTTCCTGTGCGATGAGCCGGAAACCGGGGCAGCACCGTGGTCGTCGATTGATCTTTCAATCGACGGTAGTGATCTGTTCGTAAGTTGCGGAATGGGAGTTGTGTTTGCGCTTGATCCGTCAACTGGAATGGTGCGGTTTGCAAGGCGGTATGCGCGGACTGCGGGAAAACGTGATGAAGCGTTTCGAAAGCTCGGCTGGAACAATCCGCGGATGACGTTTCATGGCTGGTCGAACGATGTGATCATTCCATACGGTCGCCAGATGATCTGCTTCAGCTCGGACACGAATCAAGTCGATGCGTTCGACCGGAACAGCGGTGAACTGATCTGGTACGCGGAACTTGCTGAACTGACAAGCAAAGTTGATTACCTGCTGGGCGTCTATGACAACATGCTTTACGCGGCGGGTCCGGAAACCGTGGTCGCATTCGATCTGCTGGGCGAAGGACGGATGGTCTGGGGCGGAGAAAAACTCTTCGATGGAAAAATTGCAACTGGACGCGGAATGTTGACTCCGAACGGGATCTACATGCCGGTCGACGATACGATTTACAAATTCGACCCGCATCATTCAGGACAAAGAGTGAAACAGCTGGGCAAAGTTGAAGTCGATCTCGGGACGACTGCTCCGCTGGGCAATTTGTTCAGCGACGGGAACCGGTTCTGGGTTCATGGCGGGAACCGGCTTTATGCTCTCGGTGAAGACGGGAAGAATGGAAAAAATAACTAATAATGAATAACTAATAATTAACGGTTAATGAAAACGCAGGCGGCGGCCTGAACCCTGACATCGAATGCTGAATTATCTACTTGCTCAAACTGACCAGTTGACCGGCGAATTGACCGGGAACGAAGGAGATATAGTCGGGACGCCACACCTGCAGTGGTCGTGTCTGCCCGAATCCCTGGGCTGGTTCGCTTTTTTCGGGATTGTCCTGGCCATCGGAGTGGCCGTGTTCTGGATGTACCGCAATGAAATGAAAAGCTGCCCGATACCCGTGAAGATTCTCATGGGTGTGTTGCGATTCACCGTCCTGATGCTGCTGGTCATGATGTTTCTCCGGCCGTCCGTTTACTATCAGCAGATCAGCGAAATCAAACCGGTCATCACCGTTTTGCGCGATTCATCGCTTTCGTTTGCGCGCGGCGATACGTACCGCGATGAACAGATGGCTGCGCGGTTGGCAACGAAGACCGGATTGCCGGCCGACCAGATCCAGCGTGGCGAGGTCGATCGTTCGTCGTTGCTCGTCAATGCGATGAACCGCGAAGAAGACTGGCTGGCCAAAGTCCGTGATAAGGGCTCGATTCGGATTTTCGATTTTTCCAATGCGTCGGAATACGTTGGCTGGATTCCTGCGACCGGGCGCGATGATTCCCGGCTGGAAGAAAATTCGCGGTCTGATGAACACGAATCCATCGAAGAAGGGAATTCGGACTCCGTTGTTCCGGGCGCCGACGACGCAAACGGGCCTGACGAAAACGCTGGCGACCAACGACCTGCTTCTGATCTCATGGACACGATGCCGCCGCTGAATGCTGACGGCAGCGGCACCGACATCTGGCAGGCGCTTAAGAAAACGCTGGACAATCCGGGGCGCGTCTCCGCAATTGTGATTGCCAGCGACTTTCAACACAACGGATCTGAGAACCCCGTCGAAATCGCACGAATGGCAGAATCACGCGGGATACCGATCTTCACCATCGGCGTCGGTGATCCGAATCCACCGAAGAATTTGAAGGTCAGCGAAATCTACGTTCGTGAAAAAACCTATCCGGACGAACCGTTTGAGGTCGAGGCGATTTTGCAGTCAACTCGCCGCGGCGAATCGGGGTTGCCTTCGGAGATTACGGTTGAGCTGGTTGAGCACGATGTCGATCCGCGCGACGGATCGGTTGGCGAGGGACAGGTGATTCAAACCAACGATCAGGTTGCCGTTCCGGAAAACGGAGGACGCATTCGGGTAGACTTCGGACACACGCATCCGAACCCCGGTCGCTTTGTCTACACGATCCGGACCCCGGCACTCGAGGGCGAAACAGAGATCAACGACAACCTGAAAATGTCGTCCGAGTTGCAGGTTGTTGATGAGCAGGTCAAGGTGCTGTTAATCTCGGGCGAACCAAGCTGGGATTACCAGCAGGTTCAGCGTTTGCTCCAGCGTGACCAGACAATTTCACTAAGCTGCTGGCTCCAGTCGATGGATCAGACACGCCCGCAGGAAGGCAATGCGCCGATCAGTCGCCTCCCGCGTTCATACGAAGAGATGCGCGAGTACAACGTGATCATGATGTTTGATCCGAACCCGACAGAGTTCGACCACGAGTGGCTGGATCATCTGGAGGAATATACGCGAAAGGCGGGCGGTCTGTTGTACGTCGCCGGCCCGCAGCATTCGGCTGAGTTCCTGACGATGAACCGGTTGAAGCTGATGCGAAAACTTCTTCCGGTCCGCTTCGGTGATTCGGATTTTATTATTTCGACCCGTGCACTTGCAGACGCGAACACTCCGGGCGCGGTCAAGATGATGCCGGTGGCACACAACATGGACCATCCGGTGATGAGTTTTCGCAGTGACCCGGGAGAAACGATGAAGGTCTGGGCGATGATGCCCGGCGTCTTCTGGAGCTTTCCGACTGTCGATCCCCGACCGACTGCGCGGACGCTGATCGAAGTTCCGGATCCGAATCGTGAGGACACAAAAAACCAGCCTCTGATGGTCACCGGGCGGTTCGGTTCGGGCTCGGTGATGTACGTGGGGTTTCAGGGAACCTGGCGCTGGCGGGCGCTCGGTTTACAGGCTCAGTATTTTGACCGTTACTGGATTCAGGTCGTGAGGTATCTCGTTGAGACTCGCTCGCTACAGGGTTCGCGTCGAGGATTTATCGATGTTGATCGGACGGAATACGAGATCGGCGACCGGATCGTGCTGGTCGGTCGTGTTCTGAATCAGGAGTTTGCGTTGTCGAATGAGGAATCATACAAGGCAAAAATCACGACTGATCAGGGGCGCACCGAAACGATTAATATGAAACGGATTCCGGGTCAGTCCGGACAGTACGAAGGAACATTCGCCGCGACACGCATCGGCAACTACAGCGCAACGGTTGAACTGGCAGGCGATGCCGATCAACAGGAATCGTTGATTGAGCCGGTCCAGTTTCGTGTCGTGCCGCCGAGAGCGGAATCGAATGCGTTCTGGTTGAATGAACGATTAATGAACGAGATTGCGGATCAGTCGGGAGGCAAAGCGTTCAAGCTGGACGAACTTGAGCAGCTCCCCGAAGCATTGCCGAGGATCATCAAGCGGGCTGAGTTTAACAGTCCGCCAAAGCCGCTTTGGGATATGAAATTCAAGCGAAAGTTGTTGGGCTTCGAGATCGAATTCAACCTTCGTTATCTTGCGTTCCTGCTGCCGGTCGTGCTGTTGACCGTGGAGTGGGCGTTGAGAAAGTATTACAAATTGATGTAGGCGGTGGAGCAGTATGTCCCTTCTGCCGGGAGAGATGAGTTGGCAGAATTAATTCAGATGAGAAAGCTGTTGGCAACGCTACGCCCGCCGGATATGCGGACATACAAGCAACCTGCCCCAAAGAACTTATGGCTTCGACTATTCAGAAAATCCCGAACACGATTTCCAGCCGACTGAGCGGGCTGCGCAGGCAACTAACCACCTGGATCGTTGTCAACGGACTCGGTCGCTGGCTGGTGATCATCCTTGCCGTGCTGGCGATCGATTTTTTGATCGACCGTGCGTTCCGGATGGACTTTGCCCAGCGATGTGTCATGTTGGCCTTGATGGTCGTGATTGCGATCGTGTTTTTGTTTTTGCGACTGATCAAGCCGCTGGCGAAACGACCGGCAGATGATGCGTTGCTGCTGGCCGTTGAAGGACAGAATCCGGACGCCAAAGAGAGCATGATCAGCAGCTATCAGTTGGCGCGGGAACGTCAACGTGGCGAACAGGCGTCGGCAGGAGTATCAGAGCAGCTTACCGATGAGACAATTCTCCGGGGTGCAAGGGTTGCCGAAGATGTCGATTTTTCGTCCGCTCTTGATAAATCGAAACACGCTGGATCCTGGGCCTTGTTCATAGCCGGGCTGGTATTGACCGGACTTCTGGCCTGGGGCGTCGTGGCAACTCCGTTCATGCAAACCTGGTTTAACCGCAATATTCTGCTCGGCGATGATCTTTGGCCGCAATCGACGTATCTGGAAATCGTTGGTGCACGGGGCGGGAGAATTGCTCTGCCGGTCGGTGTCAGCCATCGTCAGTTGATTCGAGTAACAACAGAAAGTTCGTTTCAGAATGTTCAGGTCAATCTGGAAATCGAATCGTCGAACTCGACTGCGTCACACCGGATGACGCCAAATGGAAAACTTGACGGACGCGAGCATGAGTTTTCCTTTTATCCGTCAGCGGCGAGAATGCGCGCGATCGGCGGTGATGATAGGACAGGTTGGGTCGAAATTGATCTGGTGACCCCGCCGATGATTGACGAACTGCAAATCACGGCGTTGATGCCTGAGTACACCGGGCTCGATCCGGAGCCGCTGGTTGGCACTGGCCGGCACAGTGTTTTGACCGGCAGCCGTTTGTCGGTCGAGGTTACGGCCAACAAGCCGCTGGAAAGTTGCGAGTTGAATCTAGGCGAACAACGGTTCGCACTACAGGCGGTTGAAGGTGATAACGACGGTGATGCTGGAGGCGGTCAAGAGAGTGGATTGAAATATAGAGTTGTTTTGCCGCAGACGGCTGATGACGGCAAGGTCAATGAACCCGACGGATTGCAACTGGCCGGCGGTGAGTACGAATTTCGGCTGGTCGATGCCTCCGGACTCGCGAACATGCGGCCAACTCGTTTCGCAATTTCGATCAAAGACGACTTGCCGCCGAAGGTTCGGGCAGAAAAAAGCGGGGTCAGCAACAAGGTCGTCGCCGATGCCGTCGTCCCGGTTAAGTTTGCTGCGATGGACGAATATGGTTTGACCCGGATTTATTACGACTGTAGCTGGACGAACACGGAATACGATCCCGTGAATGCGGATGCCGTTGGAGAAAATGATGACCGGGAAGATGGTGCGAATCCCGGGGGTGCCAACCCGCAACAAGGGGGAAATACGATCACCCGGCAAATCGCCGTTCCGGATTTCAAATACAAGCCGGGAGACAACATTCGTGCGGTCGATAAACGGCAACGGTTCGAACTGAGCCAGCTGGAACTGGAACCCGGGATGGTGTTGCGGTTTGCCGTTGCTGCGGAAGACAACTGCCCAAATCAACCCGGTTCGGCTCGTGCGGACGAATTTATTCTACAGATTGTGACACCGGAGGAACTTAGAGCAGACTTGTTGCGTCGGGAAATCAAGCAGCGGCAGGCGTTCGAACAGGCCTATAACGCCCAGTTGGCGCTGACGTCGGAGTTGGCGGGAGCCGTCGCGATGAGTGCGGCCGGAATTGAAGGCGCTGGTGTTGAAGAAGAGCGTGACGATGATTCTATCGATGCCCGGACACTTGAGGCGCGACGTGAAACGCGGTTGATCAGTATTGCGAGGGAGCAAAAACAGATTGGAACCCGGATCGCAAACATCGCCGGGCGATTCGAGGAGTTTCTCGAGGAGGTTCGCAATAACGGACTCGATCAGGAAGCGAATGATGAAAACGAGGGCGCTGGCGAAAACGAAATTGAGAAACGATACACCGGCGAGATCATCGGTCCGATTTCCGAAATCGACAAACAGTTTGTTTCGCGAGCCGGCCGTCATCTGGAAAACTGTCGGAGAAACTCCGCAAATCCGGATGAACTCGAAACGGCCGCCGCCGCAGCGCGAGCCGTGCAGGAGGAAATCCTGGTTAGAATGAAAGCGATCCTTGATTCGATGATGGACTCGGAAAATTATCAGGAAGCGATCAATCGTGCGTTGGAAGTGAAGGCGATGGAACAGCGGATGATCGATGCAATCAACCGTTTGAATGATCCGGATGATGTACTCGATCCGGATGATGAAGATGATCTGTTTGATAAGTGATCGAATGCCGGGCACGGCGTAAAGTTTTAGTTTTAGTTTTTGGGCGACGGAGATAAACCGATGACCGTAAAGACAAATGTTCGTGAATTGGCCGAAACTGCGCCCGCTCGTGCGTCGTTGCAAATTGTTGCGCCGATGATGGCACTGCTGGTTGGATTGTTGTTGCTGCCGGGAATCAGCTCACTCGCCTGGTCCCGCGATTCGGAAGCTGAAACGGCCGGCGTAACTGAGCAGGATGCCGATCAAGTCGACGATCAGGATCAGGATGCCCGACGACGGCAGTTGCAAAAGAGCGAACTCGGCGCGCAGCAGCAGCTTGTTGAACGCAAGATGGTTGAGCTTGAGGCAAAACTGCGTGTGATTGCCGAACGGTTGCGCGAGACCGAAAAGGATCGTGCCGACCGTTTGATCGAAGCCTACCAACAGGCGAAGGAGCGTTTGATCACAACGCAGATGGCGAAAATCACAAGGCTGCTTGATGAAAATAAACTCAACGAAGCTGGCGATGTGCTGGTTCAGGTGGTGCGTGATGTCGAGGATCTCATTTGCCTTTTGAAACAGGACGACGAACCAAAGCTGACCAAAAAGGAACAGATCGAGGCGTTCGAGCAGGTCAAGCAGGATATCGAAGACCTTAAACGCGAACAGAATGAACAGAAACGCGAAACCAACAAGGTCGGAAATAAAGATGAAACGGTCAGCAAGCTCAAGGCCCAGATCGAAAAGTTAAACGGACTGATCGATCGCCAGAAAAACGTGATTGATCGGACGGGTAAGGGCGACGATAAAAATCTGCGCGAGATGGACAAAATTGCCGACGAACAGTTTGGCATTCGCAGCGAAACAGAAAACTTGATCAAAGATATCGCAGCGGACCCAACGTCTGGAACTAGCAAGGACGGAGAAGGCAAGGACGGAGAAGGCAAGGACGGAGAAGGCAAGGACGGAGAAGGCAAGGACGGAGAAGGCAAGGACGGAGAAGGCAAGGACGGTGAAGGTAAAGACCAACAGGGACAAGGTCAGCAGCAACAGGACCAGCCACCGCAACCGGGTCAGAAGGCTCTCGAAAAAGCAACGGAGCACCAGAGACGTGCTGAAGAGAAACTTGGCAGCGGAAAAACGGATGACGCCGAACGACAGGAGCAAATTGCGCTCGACAATATGGAGAAGACGAAGGACGAACTTGAGAAAGAAATGCGTCGAATCGAATCGCTTCCGCCGGAGGCGTTCGAGGAGATGGCTGAAAAGCAACGACGCATGCGAGACAAGGCGATGGACATTGTCCAGGAACTGAAAGAGCTACCTGCCCAGGACCCGCAGGATGTTTCACAGCAGTCGGGTCAGCAGCAACCGCCCGGGCAACAGCAGATGCAGCAGGCATCGGATGAAATGCAACAGGCATCAAACGATCTGGATGAGCAGGACCCCGACGAAGCGCAGAAGGATCAGCAACAGGCGGAAGATCAGATGCAACAGGCGCTTGAAGACATCGAAGAGCGGCTGAACCAGTTGCGTGAGGAAACGCGTGAGGAAAAACTTGCGAGACTCGAAGGACGGTTTCGCGAAATGCTGGAACGTCAGATTGTGGCTGGCGTGATGACCATGGAGATCGATGACAAATTTACAAGCCTCGGAAAACTCCGTCGACGTGATCAGCTGGTTCTATTGCGACTGGCGACTGAGGAAGCGGAGATCAGTGAACTTGGTCAACAAGCGTATGATCTGTTGCTCGAAGACGGCACAAGTGAAGTGTTCCCGGAAATCGTTCAGGGTATTCGCGAAGATTTGAACAAGGTGTCGAGATTTCTCGAATCCGAAAGAACCGATCAACTGACACAGTTGCTCCAGAAAGACATCGAAGCCACGATTGAGCAGCTTCTCGAGGCATTGAAAGAAGCGAAGCAGGAGGCAAAGGAAGGCGGCGGCAGCGGAGGCGGAGGTGGCGGTGAACAGGAGGAGCCGCCGTTGTTGAAGCTTTCGGCCGAATATAAAATATTGAAATTCCGCCAGATACGAATTAACCGGCGTACAATTCAGCTGGAACGAATCCGCAACGAACAGGACGCCGCACAGAACCCCGGCGACGAGCAACTCGATCAGGAATTCGACGATACTGCGGCCGAGCAGGAAAGGCTGCTTGAGATGACGGAGGAGTTGATGAAGAAGCAACAGCAGGCGCAGCGAGGTGGCGGGCAGTAAGAGGCCGTCGCCAATAATTAATGGTGTATAGAAATAATTAACGGTTAATGAAAAGCTTCGGATATGAAACAACAATTGAACAATATCCTGATGGCCGGACTGATCGTCTGCCTGATGTTTGTCAGTACGACCGTTTGCGCGTCTGCCGCCGGCGACAACGGGGTTCGTGATAACGACGCCGTTGCAGACGAATTCGAGCAACATCTGGCTTCGGTTGAGGTGGACGACGCGCAGCGTGATTCGGCGGTCGCCAAATTTAACTCGCTCAAAGACGAATCTCCGGCCGATGCGGTGTCGGAATCTCTGCTGGTCCTCTATCCCGAGTATCTGGAGGCGATCGAATCCGCCGACGACTCGGACGACACGAACGGTCTGGGCCGGATCGCTACTTCCGATGATCCGTTTCTGGCAGCGGATGCGTCGTTCTACTACGCACGTTCGCTGATGAATCAGGAACGCTACGAACAAGCACTGCCGTTGCTGGAAGAAGTCCGGCGACAAAGTCAGTTTTCTGTTCGCGCCGGTGAGGCTCAGTATTTCATCGCGGTTGCCCGGGCAGGGATGCTTCAAAACGCCGAGGCCATCGAGTCGTTTCTGGAATTTATTCAAATGAACGAGGACGCGCCGGAACGCCTGCGAGTCAGTGCCTGGCGGCAGGTTCAGGAACTGACAGCAATCGAGATGCAGGAAGGGCAACTGGCCGATGTCCGCCAGCGGATGGACTTTTCGCGACGTCGATTGCAGCTGGAAGACACCGGCGAGTCGACTCAGGAGGAGCAGGACAAAATCGTTTCGATGCTCAACCGGATGATCAAGGAGCAGGAGAAAAAGGAAGCGAGTAGCAGTAGTAAATCAAAGAACACGAAGAAGCAGCAGGAAAAACAACAGCAGCAGCAACAGCAGCAGCAGGATGGCGAAAAACAGGAACAGAAACCGGGCGAAAGCCAGAAAGGCGGATCGAGCAGCAATGCCAACGGTCAGGCGGAAATCCGGCAGTTTGACAATTCCGATCAGAGCCCCTGGAGCCGTTTGCGTGATCGCAGCCGTGATCCTGCCAACAACGCGATCAAAGACAAACTCCCGGCACGATATCGCGACCTTGTCGAGCGCTATATCGAAGAAGTGAACGGAACCGCTGAGAAAGATGAGTAAAATTATGCGTGGTTTGCATTTCACAATTCACTAAGCGTCGATATGAGAACATTTCTTAACTGTTGTTGCGCTATGTTGCTCGGGTTGCTGTTGCAGCACAGTTGGTCGTCGGTAGCGATGGCTCAGGGATCGGATCCGGAAGATCCGAGACTTCAGCACGAATCGGAAGCAACGCCCGAGCAAGGCGCACCGGGAATTCTTGAAAATGTTCAGATCAACCTGCTCGACGGTTCCTCAATACGCGGTTCGATTCTGTCCATTGAGGAATCGGGCGCGGTCTTCGGCGAAGGCCTGCCCGAAGGCTTGACGATCGATTCGGTGTTGAGCATTCAAACGGGAACCGTTGTCGTCGAACCGGCAGGCATAGTTGCGATTGAGCTGACTGGCGGCAGCCGGATTCCAGTGAACTCGCTGTTGATCGAAAACGAAGCGGCGCAGTTTCATTCGGGGTGTGGACTTTCCGGTGTGAAACTTGAATCGATACGCGGCGTGGTCTGGAGCGAATCCGAACTGGTCCGGGACAAACTCGACTCACCACCGGCGGACTCTGATATTGTCATTGCCAGATCCTCAAGCGGCGTGCGTTCACTGGAATGCCTGCTCGAGTCGGTCACAGCAGATAGCGTTGCGATCAGTTTCAAAGGCAACCCGGAAACGATTGCGATCGAAAAAGTCCAGGCGATTGTAGTTGCGGATATTGGCTTGGATTTTCCGGAGGGAGTACAAGCGGTTGTGCGGATGATCGACGGCTCGGTGATCAAAGGAGTGATCGGTACGCTGAAATATGAGCTGGATCCGTCGACGAATTCCGCGACCGGGTCGTCGACACTATCGATGCGAATTCCCGGCAACACTGTGTTGGAACTCGACGGAGCAAGTATCGCTGAAATTAGTATCGACTCGGACAATCTCGTTTACCTTTCCGAACTCGATCCTGTTAACGTCGAACAGAAGACATCCTTCACGATCGAGCGGCAATGGCAGCGCGATCTGAGTGTTACCGGGAAACCGCTGACATTGGCCTGGTCCGGCGGCGCCCGGACCGAAACGTACATCAAGGGGATCGGCACGAGTTCATATTCGCGACTTGATTTCGAAAACAGCAATGACTTTGACCGGTTCAGCGCAACCGTCGGTATCGACATCGAAGCCGAAGGCCGCGGAGACTGTAACGTATCGATACGCGGAGACGGAATCGTCTTGTGGAGCAAAAGAATTCGCGGCTCGACGGATCCCGAAACGGTCTCCGTGGATATCAGCGGGTTAAAGGAAATCTCGTTAATCGTTGAACCCGGCGAACAGTTCGACCTTGCTGACCATGTCGACTGGGCCGAAGCCCGGTTCACTCGATCAAACTAACGTGGATACGGTTCCAGCTTGTGACCGGCAATCTCAACCCGGCTGGAAACCTGTACCCGGTTTTCAGCTGGACCGGAAAGAACATGAATTCTGTGACTAAACCCATAACATTGTTTCTCAAGACCTCGCTGGCGATTGTCATATCCGGCGTACTTCTCCAGGCTTGCGCCTCAACCGTATTTGCAGTTCAAGAAGCTGAAGAGGTTCTGCCCGATGCTCTGGCCGAAGAAAACATGACGCTGGTGCGGGAGTACGAATCGCAGCGGGTTCAGGCGATCGACAAAGTGATTGGCAGCGTGATTGCGATTTACGGACTTGACCGGTCGGGAGGCGGATCGGGTGTGATCATCGATCCGACGGGCATCGCGTTGACGAACCATCACGTGATTATAGGTGCAGGCGTCCGTGGATGGGGCGGCCTGGCTGATGGTGAGCTGTACAAATGGGATCTCATCGGGACCGATCCGGGAGGCGATGTTTCGATCATTCAAATGCACGGCCGGGATGATTTCCCGTTTACTCCGCTCGGAGATTCTGACGATGTGCACGTCGGTGACTGGGCGCTGGCGATGGGAAACCCGTTTATTCTGACCGAAGACCAGAAGCCGACCGTGACGCTGGGAATTGTCAGCGGAGTCAAACGGTACCAGCCAGGTGCCGGACAGAATCAACTCGTCTACGGAAACTGTATTCAAGTTGACAGTTCGATCAACCCGGGCAACTCCGGCGGGCCGCTTTTTAATCTGAGCGGTGAAGTGATCGGAATCAATGGTCGCGGAAGTTTCAAAGAACGCGGGCGAGTAAATGTCGGACTCGGCTATGCCATTTCCTCCAACCAGATCAAGAATTTTATTCCGGATCTGTTGGCGACCAAGCTCGTTGAACATGCGACGCTGGACGCTAGTTTTTCCGATCGAGGCGGCAAAGTCGTTTGCTCGACGATTCATAAAGATTCGCCTGTTGCGATGATGGGGCTCGAACTGGAAGACGAACTGCTGGAGTTCGAGGGGATTAAGATTGAAAACGCGAACCAGTTTACGAATCTCATTTGCACGCTTCCCGAGGACTGGCCCGCCCATCTCAAGATTAGAAAAAAGAATGGCAGGGAGTACACGATTCATGTCCGAATGTTCGGGTTGCCGTATGCGAAACCGCAACGCGGCGGGGGTGGCCCGGAACGTCCGCCGGGAGATGAGGGCGAAGAACCGTCGGAGGAAGAAAAACAGCAACAACGGCTACAGAACGAAATGATCGAGTTGTTGTCCGCTCAGCCGGGCACCGTTCGCGACGAAGCAATAAACGAATCCTATGCAAAACACGTCATTGGACTTTGGCACGGTGAACTGCGGGATCACGTTGACGCCGTCGATCTAATCGAAATTACTGACCACGTTTTTCAGGGAGAGCAGCAAGTTGGCTCTCAAAAAATGTGGCTCTCGGACGGGAGGTTCCGCGTTGAATTGACGGTTGACGATGACCTGACAACCTTCGTTTTTGATGGAGAAAACTACTTTCGCCTTTCGGGCGATGACACGGAGCAGTTGACCCGAACTCAGGCCAAAATGACGTTGCCGATCCTTGCCGCCGAGGGAATCCTTGCCAGCTCACAGCAGTCTTCATTCGAGTCGTTCGGCATCCTCCAGATTGATGGAGGCGACAAAGCGGCGGGAGGCAACGCGTGGCGAATGACGAGAACCAATGACGACAAAGATCCGCTTTTTTTCTGGTTGCGAATGTACAACGACGCTGGCCGCCCTGTTCCGCAGTTGTCAAAAATTTGTGCGGACCGTGACTGTGATCGCCGCAAGGGTGGAATCCGATTCGATGACTGGGCGGTCGTTGAAGGCGTGACTCTCTGGGATATCCCGAAAAGACGTATGTATGTCGTGGGACTCGGCGAAACGGAAACAACTCGATTTGAGACGCAGGATCTTGATGTGACGGAGGAGATTGACGCGTCATTGTTTGAGCTGACCGCAGATGATTCTGAGTAGGAATAGACTTTGAACATTAAACTGAAAGCGCGAGCCTCTCGAATGCGGCCGGCGCTCCCATCGATTTTGCTCCCATCGCTTTTGTTACGGTGCATTGCTTTGTTCTTCGTTTCGGCCCTGGCAGTAAATGCGGCTCACGCCCGGGATGGCGTGTTCGATGCCGCAATTGAAATCGGGCAGGCGAGAATGGTCAAGATTTTTGGCGCGAGTGCGGGGCAGGTTGAAGGCTACTCGACCGGGATTCTGGTTTCCGGCGAGGGTCACATTCTGACGATTCAAGGCGTTTACCTTGATGGTGCCAACATACGCGTTGTCATGGCTGACGGTGAAACTCATGACGCGGCGATCTTGAAACGCGACCGCGAAACACAGTTGGCGCTGTTGAAGATTCCTGTTGAGACGCCCGAGTTTTTTGAGCTAGGCAAAGATCATGTTGGCGAGAAAGGCGACTGGGCAGTTGCGCTGAGTAATGCGTTCAAGGTCGCGGACAAATCAGAACCGTTGTCCGTGATGCTGGGCGTGATTGCGCTTCGGACCAGTATTGAGGCGCGTTTGAACCGGCGCGATGTCGCCTACAAGGGCGATCTCGTTTTGATCGATGCGATTACGAGTAATCCGGGCGCGGGCGGCGGAGCGGTGCTGCTGACCGACGGACGGCTGGTTGGAATGGTCGGAAAGATCATCAACAGTTCGGAAACCAACACACGGCTCAACTACGCCGTCCCAAGCGCAGTTCTCGCGGATTTTCTGGAGTCTGATCCGGCCGATGAAGAGGCCGTTGCTGCGGACGAAACAACTCCTGCCGATGTCGGCATCTCCATTTTTCAACACGGCGGTCGAGGCGGTCCGGCGTACATCGATCGTGTCAAACGGGAGGGTCCGGCTGACAACGCTGGTTTGAAACCTGACGATTTGATCGTGACGATCGGTGGAGAAAAAGTTGGCTCGGTGCGGGAATACGAAGATGTGATCGGCACGCTTCGGCCGGGCGAAGAAGTTCTGTTCATCGTAAAGCGCGGTGTCGAAATTGAGCGGATCGTGGTCAGGCCCGTGGAAAAAGAGTGAATTAATTTGCTATGAGTCAAATCGGAACCCGCAGAAAAAGGCAAGAGTCGGATGGTCAAAGACCTTGTACTCGTCTGGTATCGGCCAGATTCGAAATGCGGTAAATTGGCTTTCAGACGCCGTCACCTGGCTGAATCGTTACGAATTTTGATGGATTCGTGGTACACCTATCGCGTTCCTTCTTACTGTGGAATTGCGCCCTTACTGTGGAATTGCGCCCTTACTGTGGAATTGCGCCCTTACTGTGGAATTGCGCCCGCCTGCGGGGTGCTTGCTTTGCGACTAAATCGTTCATTTATCAGGGTTGGATGAAATGCCAAAAATAAAGATTGCAGCAAGTCTCGCTGTTTTGTTGACACTCGTTGGAGGACACGTATTCACCGGATACGGCAGTCCGGTATCTGCGCAGGAGACTGCACCGCAAGCTCGCCAGGCGGACGACCGCCAGGACGAAGGAAATGCCGGGAAATCCGCTATTGTCGAGGCCAAGACAGCCTTTGAGAAAATGGCCGCACTGATCTCCGAGGACAAGTTCGAAGAAGCAACGCAGGGGATGACTGCGGATGCCATTGTCGAGTTTGCTGCTGAGCCGATCATCAACGGTCTGGCGATGCAGAGCATGCAAGATGAAATGGCGATGGAGGCAACAGTTCCGGATGAGTACATCGAGGAATTTGAGGCACGGATGGAAGAGATGGAAGAACAGTTTGCAGAATACGAATTGCTAATCGAAGAGTACGGACTCCAGGATCATGAGTTCACGGAAGAGATTTGGCAAAACGATCAAGTCAATGAATTCTCGGCGGAAATTCTCGCAACGCTTGATGAAAACGGAAATCGCTGGAAAGCATTCAAGGCCTTTCGTGATGTCTCAACCGATGGATTGGTGAATATTTTCGATAGTGAGATCGTTGATGAAGAGTTTGCTGACAACAAGGTTTTTCTCGAACTCAAGCCGGACTACGGCGAAATGATGATGGGGCCAAGCCTGATTGTTTCCCTGGACCGTGTTGATGGAGTCTGGGTTTTCGAAGGAACTGACATGGATAAGTCGGAAGAACTCATGGAGGAATTCTATAAAGAGGACATGGAAGACATGGAATTCGAAGAAATGGAAAATCGAGATGGAAAGGACGGTCGAGATGGAGAGGACGCTGAGGACGGCGAATCATCATCAGCCACTAGTGTTGAGTTCGAAGCTCCCGTCAAACTCGATGCGATTCAAACCGAATCGCCGGGCTATGCGTCTCCCTGCATGGCGGACATGGACGGTGACGGAAAAAAAGAACTGCTCGTCGGGCAGTTCAATGGTGGCAAGATCTCGGTATTCAAGAACGCTGGAAACACTGAGTTCGAGTCTGTCGGATGGATTGAAGTTGACGGCGAGCCTGCTGAAGTACCGGGCGTCTGGTGATGCACAAGCTCTACTCCACAGGTTGTGGACATCGACGCAGACGGGAACATGGACATTCTCTCAGGTACCTATTCACGGCATGACGGCTACATGGCGGGTACGTTTCAGGTGCTACGCGGAAATGAAGATGGCACGTTTCAAACTGCAGAAACGCTCAACGGTTCAAACGGTGAACCTTTGATCATACAAGCGGCAAAGGTCGAGTCTGCTGAAGACGTGACTGACGAAGAGAGGGAAGCGGTCGTCGAAGAGAGGGAAGCGGTCGTCGAAGAGAGGGAAGCGGTCGTCGAAGAGAGGGAAGCGGCCGTCGAAGAGATGGAAGCGGCCCTCGAAGAGATGGAAGCGGCCCTCGAAGTGTCCATGGAGTTCTTTGAGCAGAACTGTCTGACGCATCCGTTTGCAGTCGACTGGAATGGTGATTCGCATCTCGATCTGGTTGTTGGAAATAGTGAGGGCAGGTTCTATCTCTTCACGGGAAAAGGGAACGGGGTCTTTGATCCAAAGGCTGAGCCAATCATGGCCGGAGACAATAAAATCGCAGTGCCGTCCAAGAGCGGTCCTTGTGTGGTCGACTGGGACAACGACGGTGATCTCGATATCGTCAGCGGATCAGGCAAAGGCGGCGCGTATTTGTCAATCAATAATGGTTCGCCCGGTTCGCCGCGCATGACTCCGTTTTCAGAACTCGTCGAAGACGCAGAGCCGATCGACTACAACAAGATCGTATACGGTGATGAACATATTAAGGGTCCGCAAACCGCAACGAGAGTCTGGGTCGAAGATGTGAATGAAGACGGAAAGCTTGATCTACTGATCGGAGATTCTGTGAATTTGGCCTTTGTAGCTGAAGGAGTCGAGGAATCGGAAATCGAGGAAATCGACAAGCTCATCGATGCCGTCAGTGAAGAGGCTCAGTCTGATATAGAGGCCTTGGGCGAAAAGATGGACGCCCTCGGCGAGCCGGACGAATCTGACGATGAGGAAATCAAAGCCGCGCGTGAAGCTCTTGAGGCGGAATTTGACGCGGTCTGCGAAAAAATCGAAGCGGTCAGGAAACTGCGAAGCGAAGTAGTTCGCGAAGTCAGAACCGGGCATGTCTGGGTCTATTTCCAGAAATGATGCTCAACAGAAGTCGAGCCGATCGTTTCGGTTCTTTTTTGTCGATCCATTAACGACTTGCACTGATATGAACAGAACTTTCAACACAATGAGTCAAATCGGAACCCGCAGAAAAAGGCAAGAGTCGGATGGTCAAAGACCTTGTACTCGTCTGGTATCGGCCAGATTCGAAATGCGGTAAATTGGCTTTCAGACGCCGTCACCTGGCTGAATCGTTACGAATTTTGATGGATTCGTGGTACACCTATCGCGTTCCTTCTTACTGTGGAATTGCGCCCTTACTGTGGAATTGCGCCCTTACTGTGGAATTGCGCCCTTACTGTGGAATTGCGCCCTTACTGTGGAATTGCGCCCGCCTGCGGGGTGCTTGCTTTGCGACTAAATCGTTCATTTATCAGGGTTGGATGAAATGCCAAAAATAAAGATTGCAGCAAGTCTCGCTGTTTTGTTGACACTCGTTGGAGGACACGTATTCACCGGATACGGCAGTCCGGTATCTGCGCAGGAGACTGCACCGCAAGCTCGCCAGGCGGACGACCGCCAGGACGAAGGAAATGCCGGGAAATCCGCTATTGTCGAGGCCAAGACAGCCTTTGAGAAAATGGCCGCACTGATCTCCGAGGACAAGTTCGAAGAAGCAACGCAGGGGATGACTGCGGATGCCATTGTCGAGTTTGCTGCTGAGCCGATCATCAACGGTCTGGCGATGCAGAGCATGCAAGATGAAATGGCGATGGAGGCAACAGTTCCGGATGAGTACATCGAGGAATTTGAGGCACGGATGGAAGAGATGGAAGAACAGTTTGCAGAATACGAATTGCTAATCGAAGAGTACGGACTCCAGGATCATGAGTTCACGGAAGAGATTTGGCAAAACGATCAAGTCAATGAATTCTCGGCGGAAATTCTCGCAACGCTTGATGAAAACGGAAATCGCTGGAAAGCATTCAAGGCCTTTCGTGATGTCTCAACCGATGGATTGGTGAATATTTTCGATAGTGAGATCGTTGATGAAGAGTTTGCTGACAACAAGGTTTTTCTCGAACTCAAGCCGGACTACGGCGAAATGATGATGGGGCCAAGCCTGATTGTTTCCCTGGACCGTGTTGATGGAGTCTGGGTTTTCGAAGGAACTGACATGGATAAGTCGGAAGAACTCATGGAGGAATTCTATAAAGAGGACATGGAGGACATGGAATTCGAAGAAATGGAAAATCGAGATGGAGAGGACGGTCGAGATGGAGAGGACGCTGAGGACGGCGAATCATCATCAGCCACTAGTGTTGAGTTCGAAGCTCCCGTCAAACTCGATGCGATTCAAACCGAATCGCCGGGCTATGCGTCTCCCTGCATGGCGGACATGGACGGTGACGGAAAAAAAGAACTGCTCGTCGGGCAGTTCAATGGTGGCAAGATCTCGGTATTCAAGAACGCTGGAAACACTGAGTTCGAGTCTGTCGGATGGATTGAAGTTGACGGCGAGCCTGCTGAAGTACCGGGCGTCTATTGATGCACAAGCTCTACTCCACAGGTTGTGGACATCGACGCAGACGGGAACATGGACATTCTCTCAGGTACCTATTCACTGCATGACGGCTACATGGCGGGTACGTTTCAGGTGCTACGCGGAAATGAAGATGGCACGTTTCAAACTGCAGAAACGCTCAACGGTTCAAACGGTGAACCTTTGATCGTAGAACCTTTGATCGTACAAGCGGCAGAGGTCGAGTCTGCTGAAGACGTGACTGACGAAGAGAGGGAAGCGGTCGTCGAAGAGAGGGAAGCGGTCGTCGAAGAGAGGGAAGCGGTCGTCGAAGAGATGGAAGCGGTCGTCGAAGAGAGGGAAGCGGCCGTCGAAGAGGTGGAAGCGGCCCTCGAAAAGTTGGAAGCGGCCGTCGAAGTGAGCATGGCGTCCTTTGGGCAGAACTGTCTGACGCATCCGTTTGCAGTCGACTGGAATGGTGATTCGCATCTCGATCTGGTTGTTGGAAATAGTGAGGGCACGTTCTATCTCTTCACGGGAAAAGGGAACGGGGTCTTTGATCCAAAGGCTGAGCCAATCATGGCCGGAGACAATAAAATCGCAGTGCCGTCCAAGAGCGGTCCTTGTGTGGTCGACTGGGACAACGACGGTGATCTCGATATCGTCAGCGGATCAGGCAAAGGCGGCGCGTATTTGTCAATCAATAATGGTTCGCCCGGTTCGCCGCGCATGACTCCGTTTTCAGAACTCGTCGAAGACGCAGAGCCGATCGACTACAACAAGATCGTATACGGTGATGAACATATTAAGGGTCCGCAAACCGCAACGAGAGTCTGGGTCGAAGATGTGAATGAAGACGGAAAGCTTGATCTACTGATCGGAGATTCTGTGAATTTGGCCTTTGTAGCTGAAGGAGTCGAGGAATCGGAAATCGAGGAAATCGACAAGCTCATCGATGCCGCCAGTGAAGAGGCTCAGTCTGATATAGAGGCCTTGGGCGAAAAGATGAACGCCCTCGGCAAGCCGGACGAATCTGACGATGAGGAAATCAAAGCCGCGCGTGAAGCTCTTGAGGCGGAATTTGACGCGGTCTGCGAAAAAATCGAAGCGGTCAGGAAACTGCGAAGCGAAGTAGTTCGCGAAGTCAGAACCGGGCATGTCTGGGTCTATTTCCAGAAATGATGCTCAACAGAAGTCGAGCCGATCGTTTCGGTTCTTTTTTGTCGATCCATTAACGACTTGCACTGATATGAACAGAACTTTCAACACAATAATATTCCTATTGATGTTCTCGACACTCGATTGCGGATTGGTCAAGATCACGGATCCCGAAGATCTTCCGTTTGCCGAGATGGGCTGGTCGTCGGACCTCCAACCGAATCAACCGTGCATCAGTCTCGGGCATTGTCACGGGTTCAACCGTCAGCGCGGACCGGTGGTTCGTTTCGGAAGAATCGTTAAACCGGTTTCGAAGGTAAACGGCTATATCCAGTCAACCTGTTTGATGGAACCGGGTGACTCCGGCGGCCCGCTGTTTGATGTTCGCGGGCGGGTAATCGGTATTCACACTCAGATCGAGGATTCTCTTGATGCGGAAAATGTTGAAGTTGAAATAACCCGGGACGGTGAAAAGAAACTGCTAAACCTTGATTTCACTTCGCTGGAGGAAAAGAACCCGACCGGGTTTACCGACGATCATTCAGATGCCGGAAATCTAGTCCAGCCGATGCCGGAGCTTGAGTCGCTGGCTGATCAGTTTGATGAACTCGAAGATCGGCTCGATGATCACTGCACAACGGTTATCAGCCAGGACGGAGACAAAAGGAATCGAGCCACGGGTACGTTTCTGCGTTTTGGCGATCGTAATTTTATCGTCTGCAGGAAATCGCTGATTGGTGAGAGACCAGGAATCGAACTTGCCGATGACCGTTTCATTGATGTTGATACCGTTGATGTTGATACCGTTGCCGAAGACGAGAGGAACGATCTGATACTTCTAGGTGTTCCGGAAGAAATCGATGAGCAGAAAAATACTGAGCAACAAGCAACCGGCAAACCGGACATCGTTCCGGACAATGCTGCGAATGGCGTTGTCCCGCAAATCGATCCGGCAAAATCTCTGGAAGCGATGGCACTGACTACCCGCGCGTTAAGGAATGCGGTAACGCAGATCGAGCCTTCTTTGGTTACGATCGAATCCTTCGGCGGGGTCAGTGCTGTCCAGGGGCGAATCGGTGGAATTCGAACTCAGGGCGAGGGAAACACGACCGGTGTCGTGATCAGTGAGGACGGTTTGATCGTCACCAGTACATTTAACTTCATCCAGCGCCCACCGATCATCACCGTGGTCACTCACGACGGCGAGCGGCACTTTGCTGATCTGCTGGGGCGCGACGACACGCGGAAAATCTGTCTGCTGAAAATTCGGGACGTGAACAACATGCCGGTTCCCGAGTTTGGTTCCGTTGCGGATTTGAAAGTCGGACAATGGGCAGTCAGCGCAGGCGTTGGATATGGTGACACAGAACCAGCGGTCTCGATTGGCATCATCAGCGCAACCAACCGTATTGGCGGGCGCGCGATTCAAACCGATGCAAATATCAGCCCCGCAAACTACGGCGGCCCGTTGCTGGATATTGAGGGTCGGTTGCTCGGAATCTGCGTGCCGATGAATCCTCAGTCCCAGGCTGTCGGAGCGGGCGTCGAGTGGTACGACTCCGGGATCGGATTTGCCGTGCCGCTGGAAGGACTGGAAGACCGGCTTGCCAAACTGGTCGAAGGAGAGAATGTTGCACCGGCATTTCTCGGTATCCGCGCCGTCCCGAATAATTCGGGTGACGGATTGTTGATTGAAGAGGTCATTGAGACAAGTGCGGCAGAGGAAGCAGGATTGGAACGAGGCGATCGAATCACAGGTCTCAACGGCGAAAAGATCGGAGACATCATGAAACTGAAAACCCTGCTCAACCGTTTTGAGTCGGGTCAGGAAATAGATCTGACCTATATCCCGGACGGAGAGACCCGCGAGAAAACGGCGAGCATCACACTCGGAATCGCACCAAGGCCGGTCGAGACGTCTCCGCTTGAACCGCCGACAATTCGGTAGACGCTCCTGTTCGTTTTTTGAGTTCGGCCCGAAAGCTCTTCCTGGATTCGCCACCCGCTAAAGTAGCGGCCCGTTGAGTCGTTACCGTCGCGTGGATAAGGTGAATTGCGTCTCCATTCTTGCACATTCGCTTCGAAGCCGGTGATTTACCCATCCGGTTTAGCTAACATGGGAGTCTTCCGATTCCGACATCTTTAGCCTTGCTCAACTTCCATACGCAACGATTCCGGGTTCCCAATGACAGCTAGCGCCGTTGAAAACAGTTTTGACCTTGAAGCAGTTCAGAGTGCGATCAAAGAATTCGGGTTTGATGGCTGGTTGCTGTACGACTTTCGCAGCTTGAATGTTCTGGCTCAACGTGTTCTCGGGATCTGTCCGGAAGCTGGTTACTCCCGGAGGTTTTTCTACTATGTTCCAGCCGAAGGTGAACCGAAGAAACTGGTTCACCGCATTGAAGCGGCTGCGCTGGACCATTTGCCGGGCGAGAAACACGTTTATCTGCGCTGGCAGGAGATGCACGAAGGCCTGAAAACGCTGATCGGCAATGCGAACGGATCTCAGAATATTGCGATGGAGTACTCGGCCAAAAATGCCAACCCGTACATCTCCCGCGTCGATGCGGGCACGGTCGAACTGGTTCGATCGTATGGTGCGGGCGTTGAAAGTAGCGGAAATCTGATCCAGTACTTTGAGGCGCGCTGGACTCCGGAGCAGTGGCAGCTTCATCTTGAAGCGGACCGTTTGAATCAGGCGGCATTTGAAGAAGCGTGGAAATTCATCGCTGACAACATCCGTTCCGGCGACTCGATCCGTGAAATGGATGTTCAGGATCACGTGATGCAGTACTACGCCGATCACAATATGACGACCTACCACGCTCCCATCGTCGGCGTCGGTCCCAATAGCGGCGATCCGCACTATACGCCTGCGCGAGGAACGGATTCGGAAATCAAAGAAGGCGACTTTGTTTTGCTCGACATGTGGGCAAAACTGGATGTGCCCGGCGGTGTTTACAGCGACCTGACCAAGCTGGGGTTTGTCGGCAGCGAGGTTCCGGAAAAGTACGTTTCGGTATTCGATATTGTGGCCGCCGCTCGTGACGCCGGAATCGAGATTGTCAAAACAGCCTTTGCCGAAGGCCGCGGGTTGCAGGGCTGGGAAGTCGATCAGGCTTGCCGTGACGTGATTGATGAGGCCGGCTATGGCGAGTACTTTATCCACCGGACCGGTCACAACATCGGCCAGGAAACGCACGGCAACGGCGCTCACATGGACAATCTGGAAACGAAGGAGGAACGGCTGGTGATGCCGATGACCTGCTTCTCGATCGAGCCGGGAATCTACCTGAACGAATTCGGAGTTCGCTGTGAGATCAACGTCTTTATCGACGCCGATGGAGAAGTTCATGTTACAGGCGGAGTGCAAACGGAAGTGCGAACGCTGCTTAACATTTGACGTTTGAAGCGACTCCAGGTAGTTCGGCCGTCGTACCGCAAAAAAACCATTCACTGGTGGGTCCTTCAGGCAATTTAGGGGCCGTTCCGCGCTAGCTGCCGGGATTGTCGCAACAAGTCCACTTGCACCTCAACTGCTGGCTCGCGGAATTCCGCTCACGAGTCAGCTCGTCCACTAAATTTCACGAAGAGCCCGCTGGTGAGAGGTGAGGCGATTAACTCTGTTCGCAGTCTTGTTCGCGTGGCGGATGTACGCTTACGAGCGCGGGTCGATAAGAAAATGGGTTGAGCTGGTTCTGGCTTCCGAGATGCCAGATCCTGATTCCTCTAACTTCGCTGAGCGATCTTTTGTGCCTTGTCCGGTCGAGATACCGACAAACAAAAGATCCGCTTTTTGATGAATGCCACGAAATGGATGCCGACTTCGAAAGAACGTGTCTGCGTGTTACGGATTCTTATCGAACAGTTTCCTGCCGAGTCGCACGATCAGCTGCGGCGCGGATGATGCTCGTTGACACTCCGGATGAATATCGACTTCGTGTTGCCGAACGGGGCGTCTGGATCAATGAAGGCGAGAGCCTTGTTTTGGCAGTTCGATTATTGAAGAGATTCCACCGTTCGTACATCAGGTCGGCGACAGTTTGGCCTCGATCAAGAAAGGGCGCACAAACGCATTCATTACGATCACGAAACCGATCATTCATTTTGAAGTCGATCAACCGCTGGCGGTTGATCTGTCCGTCTGGATCGCAGGTGGTCGGCCGTGGTTTGGATTTCCAAAGCCGGATGATTTCGCGGTCGCAGGAACGACGGGGCAGCGAGACGCACCTGGATACGTTCCAGGTGATGTTCCTGATCACATACAACTGAATAACATGACAGATATCCGGGAAGGTTATCCATAGATCCGGCCTTCCCGCCTAAAATGTTGTATCTTGACCGCAACCGACGTCGGGTTTCGTTGGCAAAGTCTGATTGTGATGCCGGAGAAAGCGGACTGGATGAAGTTAGCGACGCTGCCGGACGATCCGAAATTCAAATGGTGGGAGCGACTACGGCAGGTTCAGACCAGTTGGGTTTGCAATCGAGGTGAGTCCGGAGCCAACTGAAATCGCACGAGTGGGGATTGTGTTGACGGAGTTCGATCAGGCGGGAGAAGAGTAGATCGGACGTTTCGAATCAGCGCTCGTCATCGTCCGCGAGCAACTACATTCCGCCAACGACATAGCCGCCGAGGAAGCCGGCGGCGGCACCGACCAGCATTGCCGTGATCGCTGCAATGAACATTGTTTTGGTCGTTACCACGGGTGAGTCATCCGGCAGATGTCCGGCGGCGCTGTATTTTCCGACGACTGTTTTCGGGCTGTCGGCTTGAGGCGATCCAGTCAGAGCGTCCGCTGAATTTTCCGGAATCAGTGTGGCGCTGTTTGAAGAAAACGACTCGGTATCCGTGATTGAGTCGCCCGCGCCGATCGTTCCCTGTAGCCCGCCGCTCCGGGAATGCGACTCGCTCATTTCACTCAATGCCATTTCAGCAATGTCGAGATTCGGGTCGGTATCCTGATTGTCGATCGAATTGATCGGGGCCGGCATCCACCGTTGTTTGCTGATGTCGTCACTCATTAGCGGCGAGTTGTCACTGGCCCACGGAGCAAGGCGTTCCGCCACCTCGGCGGCCGATTGAATTCGTTCCGATGGTTCCTTTTCCATCATGTCGCCGATCAGATCGACAAAGTCGTCGCTGACTTCTTCATTGAAACGGCGCGGGTGCCACGGCGTCTCCAGGCAGTGTCGCCTCGCTTTGCTTTTTGGAGTTCCGCCGGGAAATGGAACCTTACCCGTAACTGCATAATACAGAGTGCAACCGAGCGAATAGATGTCACTGATCTCAGTAACTTCCAGCGGTGTCTTGATTTGCTCCGGCGAAAGATAGTCCGCCGTGCCGACGATTTTTCCAATCCGCGGATCGTTGGGGTCGTTCAAATGAAACGCCAGACCGAGATCCGAAACTTTGGCAACTCCGTCCGGTGTGACCAGAATGTTCCCGGGTTTTATGTCGCGGTGAATCAAGTTCCTCTGGTGAGCATGTACCAGCCCCCGGGCAGCCTGTTTGATAATGTTGGCACCCTGCTGTACCGAAAGCTTGCCCTTCAGCCGAACCAGCCGCCTTAAATCAGTTCCGGGAACATACTCGACAACCAGATAGTGAACGTTGCCGTCTTCGCCTGCGTCGTAGGCGCGAACCAGATTCGGGTGATCGAGTTTCGCCTGTGCGCGAATTTCGCGGCGGAAGTTTCCGACCGCCTCGGGAGTCGTTTTATGGAGAGGCAGCACCTTGATCGCCGACTCGCGACCGAGCAGGCCATGAACAGCTTTGAAAACCTGGCCCATCCCGCCCTGCCCGATCCAGCTGGTGATAATGTACGGTCCGAGATTGAGCCTCGTCCGGCCGGTGATTAACTGTTCCGCCTGATACTTGGTCAAGACCTCCGCGCGAATCAGCTGTCCGGCAATCTTCTTGTCGCTGATCCCCGATTCAGGCTTGCCGGTTGATTGAACCAGCGCTGCGATCGCGGCGTGCATCTGTTCCGTGCTGACCAGACCGCTTGTTTCAGCGTTCTTTCGGAAATTCTGTTTGGCAGTTCCAGGAGACATTTTGATTCAAGTGTTTCCGACGAGATGGGAGATACAATCAGAAAAGAATGAAGAGCATCGTCATAGTCACCTCATGATATCCGAAACGCGGGAGTTTTCCAAGTTTTTGGCGGAGGGCAGTCAATTTCAATACGGGTCCTAAGGGTTGGATGTTCAAACTGCAACGATCGGCAATGCAGCGCGATTCCCGGCTCGAACGGCTCCTCACTCCCGTACTTCCGGTCGCCGACGACGGGTCGCCCGATCGCAGCAAGCTGAGCGCGGATCTGGTGTTTCCGTCCGGTGATCAACTGGATCTGAATCAGGCACGATGATTCGCTTGAGCCGATGACCTTGTACTTGAGCTCTGCGGTCCTGGCATCGCCTTGAAACCGGGAGGGCACAGCATCCGCGTCAACTGCGAACATCCGTCGACGCGCGTCGTCTTTGTAGATCATATGCTCAAGCGTTTGAAACCCGGATTCACCGGGCTCATTTGCCGGCAGCGAATCATCGTCGGCAGGAATGATTGCCCAGTAGGTCTTGTCGATCGTTCCGTCGCGAAACTGTTTCGAAATCCGTGATGCCGCTTTGCTGGTTCGTGCAAAAATAACAGCGCCGGTCACGAACGAGTCCAGACGGCTGACGACGCCCAGATAGACATTTCCCGGTTTGTTATACTTGCGTCCGATGTATTCCCTGGCCCGGGCCAGCAGGCTGGGCGTATCCGGCCTGACACCCATCGTTGCCAGTGGCGCAGGTTTGTCAATTACGAGCAAATGGTTGTCCTCCAGCAGGATTCTACTTTCGTTAAGAGAGTTAGCTTCCGGCATTTTTCACAGGTGGTTTGCAGGTACGAATGATCGAATATCAAAACAGAACGACGCAATTGCCGCTCATACTTGCCAGTCAATCACCAAGACGGCGGCAGTTGCTTGAGCGGGCTGGCTACCAGTTTACGATAAATGCTCCTCCGGAAAGTGTCGAATGTGGAATCTGTTCTGATCGTGGTCCACGCGGATGGGTCGCCGAGTCATCATTTTTGAAAGCCCGCTACGTCGCCGGCAAAACTGAAAACGGTTTGGTGGTCGCGGCAGATACGGTTGCATGTTGCCAGGGGCGGATTCTGGGCAAGCCGTCCAGTCGCGAGCACGCGAAAGAAATGCTGGAGTTCATGAGCGGACGTGAGCATGAAGTGTTGACCGGCGTGACGTTATGGGTTCGTCCGGACGACCGCTACGAAACACATGTCGAATGCACGCTGCTCGAAATGCAGGCCCTCGATCCGAAAATGCTGGAAGATTATCTCGAAACCGATGCCTGGATCGGCAAAGCGGGCGCGTTCGGCTATCAGGACGGTATCGATTGGGTGCGGATCAAATCCGGCAGTGCGAACAATGTTGTCGGCCTGTCGGTTGAAAAATTGCCGGAATGGATTGCAAAACTGGAAGGCGAATCGATACAAAGAAAGTCCTGAACCCGTTCCCGCTCGAATGACTTCCCCTTAACCATACCGCGACAGTTTACCGCAGGCAGGATTGGGCTGAAAAACGCATCAAGAATATTTGGTTAACGCCTCTGCGCGAGGCCGTTTGTCTGCCCGTGGATTTGTTTGCGTTGTTTGAATCCGGGTGCCGGGCGTTGCCCGGAAGGACGCTGCGGAGAAGCGTCAGCTATTCCGGTTCGAGATAGCCCAGATGATGCGCTGCATGCAACATGCTGACTTTGAGATGCGTTTCGCTATCCACCGGACCGAACAGTGGTGAAGGATGCAATTCGCCCTGAAAAGTCTTGAGCCGTGCGATGATCTTTTCGAGTTTCTCGACGCCTTGCGAATCCGGCATCGCATCCGCATCCGGAACGGTTTCGGGTGCCGTTGGCATTCCGCCTTTGAATCCGTCCCGAAGGATTTTCTTTTTCATCCCCGGTGCAACGGTGTACTTCATGATCCCGAACATCACGCGCATGAACAGTGGCGGCTTCGGGAATCCGTCCAGCGGGAATTGCATCCAGTCTGCAATATGACTGCACGTCTGACCGAGAGTCCAGTTTCCGTTGCGGCGATACCCGGACAGCAGGCGCCTCGTATCAACGACAATGTCATCAAGCTGATCGAAAGTAAGGTCGCGTTTTTTTGGTTCGGGTTTGGCCATTGTGTTTGGATCTCGTTGTGATTTTTTGGAGTAACGAACAGTGAGATGTTTGAGTTGCACATAGTAGCAAATGGTACCTCCCGCTTGCCGAGCGGGACGTCGAGTCGGGTTGAATCTGTTTCGATTTGGAGCCGAATATGAAATTGAGCAGGTTGATGCTTCACGTCCCTTCCGGCAGAAGGGGCACACTGACTAGTTAAGAAAACGCTCGATCAACTCGGCGCGATAGAGTTCGGTCGGAAACGGATAATAGGTTTTTAGGCCGCGCAGCTCGATCGTCCGCGAAGTCTTCTTTCCAGACGCAACGGTTGGACCCTCGGCAATTCGCCCAAGTTCTCTGTTGTTCTTCCGAAGGTCGCGTTGAATGCCCGACAATTCGTTTTCGAGGGCTTTGACTTGCTGGCCAAAATCATTTTTTATTTGCAGAGCCCGATTGTTGATCGCAGCCAGCTGGTTTGAAATGGCGTTCCCGCTGGCGACGATATTGCGACGGTTGAAGCGGAGGTTCTGAATCCGGTTGACGATCAGGTGTTCGTTAGCGTGCCCCGGAGAATGTTGTTGAATATGCAGAAGATCACTCGCCAGAAAAGACAGATCGCGGTCGATTGCGTTAAGCTGCCCGTTCAATGCTCCGAGTTCGCTTTCGATCGGCAGGGCCCGCGCTCGTTCCTGTTCGACCAATTGGGCACCCTGATCCAGCAATTGCCGGATCTGCGGTTGAATCTGGCTGTTCCGGTTTTCGAGCAGGTTGTTCTCGTTGATCAAAGCGTTGCTCCGTGAAATAATACTCCGGCGAATGGCGGGCGTGACAGATGGGTCGTCCAACTGGCCGCGCAGTGATTGAATCGCAACCAGTGTTCTTTCATATTCGTCGCTGACCGCTTCCAGCCAGATTCGCAACATGCCTGCGTCGATGTTCGATGGTTGCGATTCATGCATCAGCCTCGCCGCAATCGCGTTGCGTTGCGTTGACCGCCGGGTTCAAGCGAAAAAGCCATTAAGATAGCCATAAGCGTGATGCCAGCAAACGTAGCTTTTCGCCTGAAGAAACTCAGCCGCTCGAAGAAACCCATGATTCACCAAATTCAGTGAGAGAAATTGCCCATGTCTCACCTTTATTATGGCGAATTGACGTCGCAAAGCAAACGAATGTGTGAATTCACAGTTATGCGGTTTCAGGAGGTCTGGACGATCAGCGTAGTTTTTTCGTCGATAGCATCCCCGATCAGCATTGACCCGATTCCGGGTTCAAAGGACATTAACAGAAGTCGTTAATTGCCGAGAGAGCCGACGGCGAACAGCTTCGATATTATGGCAACAGGAAGTTTCCAGACTCAAAATTTGACCGCGATCCGATCCGGTCGTCGTAGCGGTGATCGAAGCCGGCCCGCGACTCATTCAGAAGGTGCAAGGATGCAACGTAAGAAAAAATCAGCCGTCAGTCATACAGCAACGGTTTGTCTGTCTATATTTCTCTTTGGTTTCCCAGCCCTTTCATCAGCAGCTGCGTCGCAGCAGGTTGATCCGGGGGCGTTCAACGATCCGGTTGATTCCGCAGCAATGTCATCACCGTTGGCACCGGTTCCGCGCAACAACGAATTAAACTTGCTGCGTGGAAATCTGCAAAGTATTGAAGCTCAAACCGGTTACGAAGCTCAAGACAACAGGGCGCAAAACGGTGAGCGTCATTCGATTTTGGTTCAACCGGAATTCCCGCGAACTCAAACCGCTCAAGCGAATGGAATGCAAGGTTCTTTGCAACCGATGTCCGGACAAACCGGATCGCCTGAGGCCGGCACGGACGCGCGAGGAACCTTCGCGTCACAAGCTTTGGCTCCACAGGGGTTGTCACCTCAGAGATTAGCACCCCGGAGTCCAGCGTCCCGGGCCGGCTCCACTGCTTCATCCGACGTGATGCCGGCTGGTCCCGAGCCGTCGCGATTTGCACAACCAGGACCGGGGTCTTCAACCCAGCCTCAATTTCAACGTCAGCCACAATCGATGCAGGTTCGTCCGGTTTCGCCTGACCAGTTTACGTCGCCCGGTCAGGGCGCGCGAGATCAGTTTGCTTCACCGAGGGCTTTGCCGCGTTCTGAAGACCGCAGTTTGGTGCAGGATCCGTATGAAGTGCAACCGGCGTCGTATCAGCAGGACTCGACGTTCCAGCCGCAGACCAACCGTGCCAATCAGGCACAACCGGTTCGACATTCGAACCCGGGAGTGCAACCCGGTGGCGGCCAACGGACAACTCCAGGTGGATTCGGTTCGGCTCAGCAAGATAACAGAGCTTGGACCAATCAGCCTCAGAACAGCCAGCCCCAAAACAACCGTGCGTTGAATAACCCTGGAGCCAACAATCTCCGCGGCCGGAATAATTCAGGAAATCAAAATCCCGGAACGCAGCGTCAACAGGAAGTTGGAGCACAGAATGCGCCGGCACCTGCAATCGATCCCTCTGTTGCCCGGTCAATATTGAAGCAGTACGAACTAAACGGAACAGCCGATCCGCTTCCCGGCCAGCCGATCCGGCTGATCGATTTGATGATGAGAACTCCTCTTCATCAACGGCGCGCGATGATCAATCAATACTGGGAAACGTATTACGATTGGGCTAATCTCACTGCAGCCAGGCAACACCTGCAAACGCTCGCTCAGATTCCCGCGCCGCAGGAACCGTCCGGGCTCGGGTTGTTGAATGCGGCCCGCTCGCACGCTGAAAATGATATCCTTGCCGACGAAATTCAGCTGGTAAAGTCGCAATCGAAGCTACAGGACTTTTGGTTGCAGGGAATGCCTGCCGGGAATGCGATGCTGCCATTGCCGTCCGATACGCCGCTCGTACAGGAATACGAAACACATTATGACTGGTACGCTTCGCGGGGAATGTTACCACAGCGCCTTCGCGGATTCGATCAGGTGCTTCCCAAGGCACTTCAGCTGATTGCTGATCGGGGCAACACGGTTCGCACAGCGAAATCGGCAATGAACCAGGCCCGATCTTCGCGCGGCGGAGTCAGTGCAATGTTGAGCGCTGCCGATCTGTGTAAACGGTCCGAAGAGTCGATGATTGCGTCCGTTGTCAACTACAACCGCGCGATTGCAGACTACAGTCTTGCCATCGCTCCGCCGCATTCATCGCCCGACCAGGTTGTTTCAATGCTAGTCAACGTTCCGACGAATAGCCCGGCTGTCGCGAATCTGGATCCTTCAGGTTTTCCGGGCACAGCCAACGGGTTCCAGAACTCGACTGGCCCGTTCAATGGCAGTCAAGTCAACCACCAGGTTGGAAACCGTGTACCGTCACTCCCGGCGACGATGCAGGGGCAAACTAACCTGCAGCCCGTGAGCAATCAAACATTTAACGGCCAGCCAGCGTCCAGCCAACAAATGCATGACCAACAACCATCGAATGGCCAACCAAACGGAATTCGCTTCAACGGAAACGGAGCGGGAAATCAAGGTGTTGTCGATAACCGGTACAACGCGGCTCAGCATACGAACAACCCGTCAAGTAACGCTTCGTACAACAGTCCGGAATATCAGCGAGTCAACAACGCGGCGAGTCAATCGCCTGCACAGGGTGAATTACGTCGGACCGGAAACGCATTGAATCAGAACCAGCATGGCGTGCCGCAAATGTCACCGGCGGGCCAACCTCAGACTACACCGGCGCAAACTCCTCCGGCACGAACGGATCCGTTTGCCACGCCGGCTGTGTCCGGCGACCAAACAGCACGTCGTGGCGGTCTGCCAGGAGACAGCAATCCAACAGGGAATCCGCCTGCCCGATCCGCCCGCGCACCGCAGGGAACTCTGAGAGGATTTTCGCCCGGCAATCAAAACGGCGGGAACCGGGCGGCGACCGGCGGAGCGAACGGATCATCGACGCTCAGTCCTGCTCCGCCTGTTCGATCAGGATTCGGCGCAGGCCGCTCCAGCGGTTCGAACACGCCTGCCGGCGGGAATCCGGCGCCTGCGTCTGGCGGTGGCGGCTTTGGCGGATAAACTACAGTGTTATGAATGGGATAAAGCTGTTTTTTATTATCTCGGTAGCCTGCTCAGTCCTGAGCATCGTGATCAATGCTGCAACGGGGATTCGAGTCCCCTTTAGGTTTCTCTTTGCGGCGTCAGTTTGGTGCGGTCGATTCACCCGCTCAAACCTGTCGGACTTTCTTCCACTGTTTTTCCAGACGCCGGTCGGAAATACTGATGCTCGTGCCTAACGTCTGGGCAAACAACGACACACGATACTCTTCGATCATCCGGCGGAATTGTTCCAGCTCCGGATCAACAATCGCATGGTCCGCGTGTCGCAGCTGCTGACCGGCATACAGATTCCAGAAATGCACGACGTTTTCCCGCAGTTCACGTTCTTTGTCCGGAGCAAGCGACGCGACTTTCTCGATCCGCATTGCGATCGCCTCAAAGTATCGCGGGTACTGTTCCAGCCACCGCCAGGGGGTTGCGGACAAAAACGAGTCACCCGTCAGGTGTTTGATCTGCTCGCGAATATCACCTTTGGCCGAGCTGAATTTTGCCGGCATTGATTCCATGCCTAACGCCGCACGATGCACCGCTGTAGTCCATTTGGGAAGCCAGCGGGCCACCTCCTGAGCGGCAATCGAAATTCGCTCAATCGAATTCGACTGACGCTGTTCGAATTGTTCGCGCGAACGCGGAATCTTCCGCCGGTCAACCAGAGCGATCCGAACGATCAACTCTCCCAGTTGAGTGCGCAGTTCTTTCGCGGGAACGAAACGTGCAATATGAATCGAGTTGGCATCGAGGTCGGGCAGATGGCTGACCTGAGCCCGGATCGACTTCCGGTTTGACATTGCAAATAACCGCACCAGCCCTGCGCGGGTGAGCTTGTCCGCTGCGGCTCGCGAATCTGCCAGCCGCAATCCGATTCCGTTCGCCTGGTCGATGATTGCCGGGTGAGCGGCCAGTTGTGTTACGCCGCGATTGATCATGATTTCGGCAGGTAACTCGCCCCACGTCCAGTCGGTCAGCCCGTCACTGTTCCACTCCTCACTTTCGACCTCGACCACATTACTGGCGTGCTCGGCTCCCAGTTGTGAACGAAGCTCGGACACTGTACGGCCTTCAGCGGCCAAGGCTCCCTCAGCGTCAACTACTCGCATGTTTACGTTGAGGAACGCATCGATTTCTGTCTCGTTGAAGACCCTGGCGTCGATTCGCTCTTCGCCGATTCTGCTCAACTGGTTTGCAACGGCTTCGTTGAAGGAACCAACGCCGAATTCGAGTTGCTCGACAACCCGTTTCGCCGTTTTGGGAGCAGGAACAAAATTCCGGCGAACCGCTTTGGGCAGCGAGCGGATCATTGCGACGATCCGCGTTTCCATCAGCCCGGGAATCAGCCAGCCAGCCTGCGCGTCATCGATCTGACCGACTCCTTCGAGCGGCAGTTCAACCGTCGCTCCGTCACGTTCGGTGCCCGGTTCAAACGCGTATTTAACCGGAACCTGCATCGATCCAATCTGAACATGATCCGGAAACATCTCCCCCGACGCGCCCGACTGTTCCTCATCCAGCAATTCGGCTCGCGTCATTTTCAAACGGTCGCTCACACAGCGATCGGCCTTGATCATTTTTCTCAGCGTCGCGGGGTCTGTTGCCGACTCAGGCAAATGTTCTTCATAAAATCTTGCGATTCGGTATTCATCAACAATCAAACGCCGGTCACGCGTTTTTGCTGCGTCCGATTTGATCTGCTCCAGCACCGAAAGATTATGTTTGAAGAACTCAAAGTTGCCGGTGAACTCACCCTCTTCGCCCGCCAATGCGGATTCGATAAACAGCGAACGCGACGTTTCAGGATCGATCCTTGCACATCCGATCAAACGCCCCGGCACTACGGGTAGACCGAACAGAGACAGTTTTTCTGTGACCATTGTCGTCTGCCGCTTCTTGCTCCAATGCGCATCGGCGTAACTGTATTTGATCAGATGGGGTGCGAGTCCTTCGATCCATTGGGGTGAAATAGATCCGACTGTTCTGCCGTATCGTCGCGTCGTTTCGACAATCTCACCGGCAATAATCCACTGCGGTTTGGAGTCGAAAACACCGCTGCCGGGCCAAACGTGAAATTTGATCCCTCCGCTTCCGGTGTATTCGTGCCGGTCACCGCGCAAAGCAACTCCGGAAAGAAAGCCGGACAACAGGCTACGGTGAATCGCGTTGTAGTCGTTGTTGCGAGCGCGCGCTTTCAAGCCGGCGTCCGCGGCCATCGATTTCAGCTGGCGATGAATGTCCTGCCACTGACGCATCATCGAATAGGAGAGGAAATTCTGCTGACAGGCGAGTTTTAGTTTGCCGCGTGAGAGATCCTCCTTCAGTTTGTGAAAGAAATCCCAGATGTTTAAAATCGCCATGAAGTCCGATTTTTCGTTGGCGAACTTTTCGTGTTGAGCATCTGCGGCGGCCTGTTTTTCCACCGGTCGCTGGCGCGGATCCTGCAACTCCATCGCTGTAGCGATGATCAGGATTTCAGCAAGGCAGTTTTCCTCGTCGGCTTGAAAAACAATCCGGCCGATACGCGGATCGACCGGCAGCCGCGCCAGCGCTCGGCCGGATCGCGTGAGTTTCCGCCGGTCATCAACCGCTCCGATTTCGAACAACGTCTTGTAGCCATCGCGAACGGACTCAGCGTGTGGCGGATCGATGAAGGGAAACGTTGCGATGTCTCCGAGTCTCAATGCCAGCGTTTGCAGAATGACCGACGCAAGATTGGTGCGGCGTATTTCAGGTGTCGTAAATTCTGGCCGCGAAAGGTAGTCGTCCTCGCTGTACAACCGGATGCAGATACCCGGCCCGACACGGCCGCAACGCCCCGATCGCTGGTTGGCTGATGCCCTGGAAACCGGTTCGATTGGCAACCGCTGGACTTTCGAGCGCGGTGCATAGCGGCTGATTCGCGCAGTGCCGGTATCGACGACCGCGCGTGTGCCGGGAACGGTGATCGAGGATTCAGCGACATTCGTTGCCAGGATAATGTGTCGTCGTGTGTGCGGTTCGAAGATCTTGTTCTGCTGTTCGGTGCTCAGTCGGGCGTACAGAGGAAGCACCTGGGTTGCTCCGCCCGGCAGTGAAATGCCCCTTAGTTTTTTGCTGACGCCGCGAATATCGTTTTCGGTCGGGAGGAAAACCAGGATGTCTCCCGATTCTTCTTTCGCGATTTCGTGACAGGCATCGACAACGGCCTGTTCAATCTCGCGCGACGACGGATCCTTGGCGTCAATCCGGTTCTTTTCTTTTTCCTTGCCTCCGCTTTTCGCGTTGCCGCCGGGAATTGCATTTGCATCCTCGTCCAGCGGACGATAGCGAACGTCGACCGGATAAGTCCGGCCCTGAACGTCGATGATCGGAACCGGTTTACCGGTTGCTGATGAGAAATGCGAGGCAAACTTTTCCGTATCAATCGTTGCCGAAGTGATGACGACTCGCAGTTCGGGCCGCTTGTGCAAAATACGATGCAAATAGCCCAGCAAAAAATCGATATTCAGCGAGCGCTCGTGGGCTTCGTCAATGATCAGGAATTCGTAGGCATCGAGGAAGCGGTCGCTGCCGGTTTCGGCGAGCAGGATTCCGTCGGTCATCAGTTTGATATACGTCCGCCCGTCCGTTTGATCGGCGAAACGGATCTTGTACCCGACCGCGTTGTTTGCGGTCCCGCTGTTTTGAGCAAGTTGCGACCGGATTCGTGCAGCGACTCCACGTGCGGCAATTCGCCTGGGTTGAGTGTGTCCGATCAATCCGCCAGATCCGAATCCCAGTTCCAGCGCGATCAGCGGCAACTGTGTTGATTTTCCGCTGCCGGTCTCTCCGCTGATCACGACGACCTGGTTCTTGCGGATCGCTGTACTGATTTCCTCACGGCGTTCGTAGATCGGCAGAGATGTGTCGTAGGCCGGAGCGGGAAGCGACTCCGACCTTGAAATTCGCAAGGCAAATGAATTTTCGATTCGAGCCCTGAGCGAATCGATTGCCTTGGTGGTATCGCCTGAACCGGTTTGGGAATTCCGGAGTCGCTTGAGATCGTTTTGCAGGCGGAACTGGTCGCGTTGCATGCAGAGTTTAATCTGCGAACGGAACTGGTCGAGGTCGGCGTTCAATGGTGCGGCAGAGTTAGGACGGCTGATAAACGTGCATGGTACATTCAATCCGACACGATTGTCAGCCGCTGGTTCGCGGCGAAAAACCGATCAAGGAACGAGTTCAGGACTATTCGGTCCTTGCCAACGCTCTGGAGTACCAGGGCCGCGCAGGTCAAGATACAACCAGTGGAGTCGAACGGAAGGCTGCTCAACTAGCGACGGTCGAACTGAGGTAATTCAGCTCCGCGAATTGCCTGGCGGAACTGCCGGGTTTCACCTTCGCGTTGCGGTGGGTCGATTTCAACAACACCGGAGTCGGAACTGATCGCGCCATTACTGCTTGACGAGATCGTCGCGCGGATTTCTTTTTGTCCCGGTGAATGGCCGGTCACTTGAATTCCGATCTGTTGACCGCCTCCGCCGGGCAGATCAAACGGGGCAAACAACAGCATCCGGCCGTTGATAACATCAAACAGCTTGCTTGGCAAAGGCTTGACGCCTTCAGGCAGGTATACCACCAGTTGAACATTGCGGTTGGTCTCGGTGCTGAGGTTGTCGGCAAGCAGCTGGATTTCTGTTTGCTGACCGACCAGAATGCTGCCGGCGTTTTTTCGAATGTGCAAAGCTATCGATGACTCTCCGGCAACCGTCGTGGTGAGTTCTCTTTTCAGTTCCGGAACGTCAAGGGCTGATATTTCGAAGGCTTGCAACTGTGCTCCCCGACCGGTTGCCTTTACTTTGAACCGGATCATTTCGACCTGACCGGCGGCAATTTCTTCGACGTACCAGGTGATGGTCTTGTCCGAATGGTTGACGACGGCGTTTCGATCAAGCACGTTGACATCCAGACCGACGGGAAGGCGAAGCGTGACGTTCACATCAGCGACTGGATTCGGTGAAATGTTTCCGACCTCCAGACCGAACTCCGCGTCAGCTCCGATTGGAATCACCTGCGGGCCGACAACAGCCGTTTCAAAAACATGTTCTGACGCGAAGACGGATTTCGACCGGGTGATTTCCGGCGAATTCTCAGCGGACGCCGTCAACAGCATTTCAATGTCGCCAGGCTGGTGCGCAACGGCGGTGAAGAACGCTTCGAGCGTCTGACCCGGCATCAACGATGACGAGCCTTGGACGGCTTCGTTTTCAATCAGCAACTTCATTCCGTTGCCGATTGCGACTTCAATGCGGGGGTTGATCAGAACCTGCGACGTTGAGTTAAAAAACTTTGCCCGATACTGAACCGGATCTCCGACTGCGATAGCATCCGGGCCGTCGACTTCGATTGGCTGCTGTTTCGGATTGACCGCAGCGTACTGGTTTTGAACGGGAAACGACTGAATCGATTCTGTTGACAAGCGTGCCTTGACAAGAATGTTCGCCGGGGAGGTCGACGAGGTTCCCAGCGTGATTTCACGCTGCTCGCCTGCCGCCAGTCTCTCGATCCGGATTCTCGCGCGGCGTTTTCCAATCAGGCTGCCCTCGGGAAGTGCGGACTGGATCACGGCCGGATTATCAACAGTCAGTTCGACAATAACGTCGTGGGCGTCGTTTGTTCCGTTATTCGTGACGATGAATAATGCGATTTGAGTTTCCTGATCACTCTGGTCTTCCTCGATCCATCGCTGGCTAATTGAGACGAATGGAGCGTTGTTCGTTACAGCATTGTGCGAGTGGCGGATAACTGGATCCGCTAAAGGAACAAACCTGAGGCGCTGATTGGACAGAGTTGTGTCCGTGAATTCAGTAGCGTCAATAATTGGAACAAGCGGATTCACTCCGGTCGCGCTTGCAGGCGCGGGAGGAGGAACGGATTGCTCTGATGGATTGGTAACAGCCTGTTGATTGGCAGCAGCCTGAGAGCGCGAATTCGCCGCGCCCGGAAACTGCGGTTCGCTGGTTGGCTTGTTGGGAATTGCAGCAGCCGTTTCGGCGAACGGATAAACGGTTTCCGGACGGATGACACGAGCGGTGACTGCACGATCAGGTTGCCGCTTGCCGAAGATCTCGTTCATGATCGCCTGATCGCTTTGGCGATGATATTCGAGACGGCCGGTGTGCGCTTCCGGAACCGCTGAAATCGCAGTTGTTGGTAGCGGTTGTTGCAGTTCTGCCGCGATTTCGGATTCAGGTTGAACGGCTGGATGAGCATGATCGGCTGATTGATTTTGAGATTCAGATAAGTCAATGATTTCTGTGGCAGGTCTTGAGGCGTCTGTCTGTGGTACGGGAGTAAACCGATCGAAGGCGATGGGGTCCGTGCCTGGCGTCGATGTGGCCGAATCGGATTCACCGCCCGGGGCGAACGCAACAGAAAGTTCCTCGGATGCAACGACAGGAGTACCGGACGCAGCGCGGCGCGGCCGGTCTACGGGATGACCCACCGGACGAGCCCGTTCGACATCATCAGGTGAGCCTGCCGCGCGACTAATTCCGGTTCCGGGTACACCCGTTTCGCCGAATGTGTGTGCTGCTTGAGTTGTGTCGTTCAAACGATCGACGGTTTCCTGCTCAGTTGTTTGGCTGGCCGATTCGAGAATGCTGTGTTTTTCCTGCGCCGCACAATTCGCTGTCCAGCAAAACGGTACGGCAGCAATGAAACCGAGAATCAGAAACGTCGATCGAACGATTCTTGCGATCCGGATTGAGAGTTGCTTGTCACATCCGCGGAGTTGCTTGTCACGAATCGATCGGGCGCACTGTTCAATGGTTGCTGTGGAATTTTGAAGGTCCATCTCGATCGTCCTTTGGGTCGAACTGGTCTGATAACTGTGACAATCGGTAAAGTCAGCGTTCGAGCGCCGTACAATTAGCAAAACACGATCAGTGTTGAGCAATGGTGTCGTCGAAATCAATACAACCGCCAAACTTTACCAGAGCTTGCTAGCAGCTCGCGTTGTATTGATGCATGTAGATGAAACCAGCTGCGTTACCAAGGCCGATGGCGAGATACTCCGCTGTACGCAGGTGAATCTGCCGGAATTACTGTCCGTAAAGCCCGCACATCTTCGCTAATAGAGATAGAGGCAACGAAAAAATTGAGGGAGGCACTTGTTTGATCCCGGAGCCCTGTTTTGGGTTTTTTCAGGAATTGAATTCCAGGTTGACCGAACGTGTCAGACGCGCGGCTGATACTCATTTCAGACAGGCTGCCAATGCCTGATGTTCAACAAACAACTGACGCTAGACAACGAAAAGGAATTATCATGCTGGTTCTATCACGCAAGAAAAGCGAAGCGATTGTGATTGACGGTCAAATCAAGATCGAAGTCCTGAAGATCAAGGGAAACACGATCCGTCTCGGAATCACAGCGCCTGCGGAAATCAAAGTTTTCCGCGGAGAACTCGCCCGGTTCGGCAAGCGGGAAGCGGTAGATGGTTCCGGCAAGGCACAGCAGATTGTGATCGAACAGGAACTGGACTCAGTTTCCGACGGCGCTCAAATTCAAATTGCCGTGGCGTAAACAAACTCGAACCGTAGCAGTCGTTCGGCCTAGACCGGCGAGCAAGGACCTATTCCGTATACGGCTTCCACCACTCATCGTGCTGTCTGAGAATCGTCGGATCAATCTCGCTGACCCGCATCGTATCGACGTGACCACCGTGGTGCAGAACATTGACGATTCCGCCGGGATGGAAGTTCGGATTGTATTCGTAGAAGTCATCGCTACCGTCAGGCATGACTACATCTGCGATAATCTTCTTGTATTCGATTAACAGAATCTTGACACCGTTGTCGCCGGAGAAACTCAAGTTCTCGACGTGAGCATTGATCCCGTAACTTGAACGGCCGCTGAACCGACTGATAATTGTAAAATCACCCGGAAACATATTGCTGATCAACGTTCCTTCGGGGCCGCGAAGATCGTGCTGGTATGCAGCTGATTTTGCGGCTGAGGCAATTTCAACTTCATACTCGTTTAACACAGTTGCCGTGCAGACGTCGTCGTTAAAGTCAGCATCAGTCGAGTCTTCAAAGCGGTACGTTTGAAGTTCTTGAGCACCAGTGACGGTGCATCTCGGACCGGGAGCAAACGGGATTCCGACGCCCGTGTTGACGACGTAGAGTTCGATTTCCGGATAGTACGATGCGTCGTTACTGCCGGGGTCGTTGGGGCAGACGAACACGGTCTGGTTTCCTTCCGCATATTCTTTCAGTTTGCGGATCCACGAACCGGGTTCGGCGATGACGTGGCTCTGGTCTGGATAGGTCGCTCCAAGATCGTGATAGGCGAGTCCAAGGTTGTGCAACCGGTGCAAACATTGAGTCCGTCTTGCTGATTCGCGAACCTGCTGGACAGCCGGCAACAACATTGAAACCAGAATTCCAATAATCGCGATCACGACCAGAAGTTCGACCAGTGTGAATGCAGTGCGCGAAGAGCGGGCAGGCTGTTTGGACATGCGGTCACCATTTGGAGTGTGATTCATGTAAGAAAATTTCAGACGAATACTTCAGCCAGAGATATGATTCAACCAAAGGTATACTAACGATCAACCTTGATCGCAACAAGTTCCTTCGGCAATTGTAGTTACGATCACAACTCTAGATTCAAAATCGCTGCCGATTGTGCTCAAACAACTCCGAACCGTTGTATTCTTCCCAGTCTTTCTCGATCTGAGCCTTGATTTCCGCTTTTTCTGCAGCGGTACCGATTACCGGAAAATGGTGATCGCGACCAAGCAGTTTCGCCACAGCTTTGGCGGCCGCCGATCGAATGCTTCGTGATGAATGGTCCAGGCTGGCGATAAGATTGTCCATGCTTTCGTAATCACGAATACGGGCGAGTCCGCCAATCACGACCGAGACAACGTCTTCGTTATCGCTTTCGTTCAGCAGCTTTGCCATTCCATCCCGCGCAGGTTGTCCGATTTCGGAAAGCTCTTGTGCTGCTTCGACTTGCTTGGCTTTCAAAGGTGCGGTTAGCGCCTGCTGAACCAGCGAGTCAATATTCGGGCCGCCTAACCGGGACCAGCCGTAGATGCCGGCAAGCAGTATTAGAACTCCGAGAACTGTGTACAGGATTGGTCGCAAAATCTACCTTTATTGCAAACATGAAATTCGCAGTCAGCTGCATCGGCGCTCAGTCTAGTGCATGTCTTCAATCGGGTCAAAATTGCTGTCCGGGCCGGACGCGGGCAAGAGTGAGGTTCCGATTGGTCAATGCATGAGATTCGCTGTTGCAACAAATCCCGGGTGATAAGTTATTTCCGGTTCTCAATCGCCCGTTTCATCGCGGTGCCCATGTCGGCCGGGCTTTGAGCGACTTCGATTCCGGCTGCCTCCAGAGCGGTGATCTTCTCGGCAGCGGTTCCTTTGCCACCGCTGATGATTGCGCCGGCGTGGCCCATTCGTTTGCCCGGAGGCGCGGTACGACCGGCGATAAATGCGGCGACCGGTTTGGTGATGTGTTCTTTGACGTAGGCAGCAGCTTCTTCTTCCGCCGTACCGCCGATTTCGCCCATCATCAATATCGACTCGGTTTCCGGATCGTCTTCAAACCACTGCAGGCAATCGATAAACGAAGTGCCCACGATCGGATCGCCACCGAGTCCGACGCACGTTGTCTGGCCGAGTCCAAGGTTGGAGGTCTGCCAGACCGCCTCGTAGGTCAATGTGCCCGAACGGCTCATGATCCCGACACTTCCTTTTTGATGAATGTAGCCGGGCATGATTCCGATCTTGCACTCGTCCGCTGTGATCACTCCGGGGCAGTTCGGGCCGACCAGCACACTGCCGGATGCCTTGGCGGCGCGATAGACGCGAACCATATCGATGACTGGAATTCCCTCAGTGACGGCGATGACCAGTTTGATCTTCGCGTCGATCGCTTCCAGGATCGCGTCCGCCGCAAACGGTGGCGGGACGAATATCATCGTCGCGTCAGCACCGGTTTGTTCGACCGCTTCGACGACGGTGTCAAACACAGGCAAACCGGCGACTGATTGTCCGCCTTTGCCCGGAGTCACACCTCCAACCATTTTCGTTCCGTAATCCAGACAGTCTCTGGTATGGAATTTGCCGGCACTGCCGGTGATTCCCTGACAGATGACCTTTGTGTCCTTGTTGATCAGGATGCTCATGTTTAGTTTTTGGTTTGAAGTACCTAGTTCTTAGTGTTCAGCCCTTCACCCTCCCAGCGGAAGGGTCGGACGTAGTAGCGGCCGGGGAGGGCAGTTTCCGATTCGTCTCGCCTGAACGCTCGTGGCTCGGCAGGAGCATTGCCCTCCTAAATGCGCGCCGTTCTGTTTTTCATTAACCGTTAATTATTTGTTATTCACTATTCATTATTCACTGGCCCAGCGTCGCAACAACTTTCTCCGCCGCATCAGTCAAATCAGTCGCTGTGATCAATTCAACATCTGAATCTTCGAGCAGCTTGCGACCCGCTTCGACTTCCGTTCCTTCCAGTCGCACGACCAGCGGAACCGTAAATCCAACCGACTTTGCCGCGACCACAATCGCTTCGGCAACCGTCGTGCATTTCATGATCCCGCCAAAGACATTTACCAGTACGGCTTTGACATTCGGGTCCGAAAGGATAAATCGGAACGCTTCGGTCACGGCTTCGGCATCCGCACCGCCACCGACATCGAGAAAGTTTGCCGGCTGGCCGCCGTGCAGTTTGATAATGTCCATCGTACTCATCGCAAGGCCCGCTCCGTTGACCAGACAACCGATGTTACCTTCGAGCTTGACGTAACTCAGCCCGGCATCCGACGCGCGAACTTCCGATTCCTCTTCTTCGCTCAAGTCGCGAAGCTCTTCCAGGTCTTTGTGCCGGTAGAGTGCGTTGGAATCAAAGTTGATTTTCGAATCGAGCGCTACAATATCGCCGTCGCCTGCGATCACCAGCGGATTGATCTCCATCAGGCTGCAGTCCATATCGATATACAACCGGCAAAGAGCCTTCATGAATTTGTCCGCCGCGCGAACGGACTTGCCTTCGATGCCAAGCAGTTTGCAGAGTTTGCGGACCTGGTAGCTTTCGATTCCCTGAGCCGGGTCAAAATGTTCCTTGAAGATTTTCCCGGGTGTTTCATGAGCAACCTTTTCGATGTCCATGCCGCCTTCCCGCGAACACATCAACACAGGGAGCTTGCGCTCGCGGTCCAGAACGATTCCCAGGTACAACTCGCGGGCAATGTCACACCCTGCTTCAACGATCACCTGATTGACCTTCTTTCCTTCGGCTCCGGTCTGAATCGTGATCAAGTGATTGCCCAGCATGTTTGCTGCTGCGTTGCCCGCGTCGGCAGAAGACTTCACGAGCTCGACCCCGTGCTGGTCGGGTAATTCAGCGAATGTTCCTTTGCCGCGACCGCCCGCATGAATCTGGGCTTTCACGACGGCGACCGGTCCGCCGAGTTCAGCGAACGCTTTTTCCGCTTCGTCAGCCGTTCGCGCGACCCGGTTTTCAAGCACCGTTACGCCGAACTTTTTGAAAAGCTGTTTGCCCTGGTATTCGTGTATTTTCATATTCAACTTCGTTGCGAATTTACGCGTTTGCGAATCGGCACCACCGGTGCGGGGTATCCAAGGCGGCGATTATAGGAAGCCGTGTTTTTCTTCACAACCGGCAGCCGAATGATTTCGCCCGTAGCGCTGGCATCCTGCAGACGCGGGAATCGAGGTCCTTCCAACGTCGGCAGGATGACAATGCTACAGTTGCCCCGATCGGTTGAAACCGGTCTCTCTCTCCGAAGGTAGGAGACCCCAGCCGCCCCGTTCAAATCAGGTATAAAGACGGACGAATAATCCGTCGCCGAATTTCTTTTCTTCAACTCAGGAGATCACGATGGGAACCCGAAATTCTGAACCTCGGCCTGCGAAAATCAGACCAGCAAAATTCAAATGCGTTTTGACTCATTTCATTGCTTCGGCAATGATGTTCGTCTTAATCGCACCTGTCCTTTTACCTGCACCCGCGTTCGCGGTTGCTCCGCCGATTCCCTTTGATGGAGGAAGAACGATTCAAGCTCCCGATCTAATTCCGCGACAAATTCTGTTCGGCAACCCCGAAAAATCCGGCGCTAAAATCAGTCCTGACGGAAAGATGTTGTCGTGGCGAGCTCCGAAAGACGGTGTGATGAATGTTTACGTTGCGCACGTTGGCGACATGGGAGCAGCACGCGCCGTGACCGATGACCGCACGACCGGAATCAGCCAGTACTTCTGGGCGCAGACCGGCAGCCACATTCTCTACCTGCAGGACGACAACGGCGACGAGGACTTTCATCTCTATTCGGTCAACCTGGATTCGAACGAAGTCAAAGACCTGACTCCATTCAAAGAAATCGCTGCGCAGGTCGTCCATGTCAGCCACAAGCACCCTGAGGAGATTCTCGTCGGCGTTAACAACCGCGACCAGCACTGGTTCCACGACGTTCATCGCGTCAATGTCGTCACCGGCGCGAGTGAGCTGGTTTACGAAAACAACGAGTACGTCGGCTTCCTTGCGGATGATGACTACAACCTGAAAATTGCGATGACGTTCACGCCGACAGCCGAAATTGAAATCTACAAAGCGGACGTAACTGCCGATGGTGGCTGGGCGAAGTTCTTCGATATCGGCGCGGTCGACGTGATGACGACTGCACCCGCCGGGCTGGACAAGACCGGCGAGAGCATGTTGATGATCGATTCCCGCGACCGCGACACGGCAGCGCTGAAAAAGGTCAGCCTTGCCGGTGGAGAGCCCGGGCTGATATTCGAAACGCCGAAGGCAGACATTAGTGGCGTGATGATGCACCCAACCGAGTACACGATCGAAGCGGTTTCGTACAATTACGACCGCGTGCACTGGGAAGTCATGGACGAATCCGTCGGTGCCGATCTAGACGTGCTCGGGAAAGTTGAGCGGGGCGAGATCGATGTCACGTCGCGAACAACCGATGACTCAATCTGGACCGTCGCATTTACGCTGGATAACGGACCGGTGAAGTACTATATGTACGATCGCAAGACGCAGACTCCGACGTATCTGTTCAGCAGCCGGCCGGCGCTGGAGGATGTCACGCTTGCCAAAATGCATCCCGTGATCATCAAGTCGCGCGACGGGCTGGATCTGGTCAGCTATCTTTCCCTCCCCGTCGAAAGCGATCCGGACAACAACGGTCGCCCCGACAAAGCCCTACCGATGGTGCTGCTGGTTCATGGCGGTCCATGGGCTCGCGACGAATGGGGCTACAGCCCGCTTGACCAGTTGCTGGCAAATCGGGGGTACGCTGTATTGAGCGTGAACTATCGCGGCAGCACGGGGTTTGGCAAGAACTTTATCAACGCTGCCAACATGGAATGGGCCGGCAAGATGCATGACGATCTGATCGACGCCGTGAATTGGGCGGTCGGTGAGAACATTGCGATCGAGGACAAGGTTGCGATCATGGGAGGCAGCTACGGCGGCTACGCCACGCTGGTCGGGCTGACGTTTACGCCGGACACATTCGCCTGCGGAGTTGATATCGTCGGACCGAGCAGTTTGATTTCGCTGATGGAAAATCCGCCGCCGTACTGGATGCCGATCATGCCGATGATGCAAACTCGCGTCGGTGATTACACTTCAGAAGACGGCAGGGAGTTTTTGAAGACCCGCTCGCCGCTCTATCACGTGGACAAGATTACGCGTCCGTTGCTGATCGGGCAGGGAGCGAACGATCCGCGCGTCAAACAGGCGGAATCGGATCAGATTGTCGCTGCGATGCAGGAGAAAAAAATTCCGGTGACCTACATGCTCTATCCGGAAGAGGGCCACGGGTTTGACCGGCCGGAGAACAACATTTCGTTCTTTGCGGTTTCCGAGGCGTTTCTTGCTCAGCATCTGGGCGGACGTTATGAACCACTGACCCATGCGTTTGAGGGAGCGAATGTGGAAGTTCCGGCGGGAGTTGAGGACGTTCCCGGGCTTTCGGAGGCGGTTGGTCGGTAGATTAGGCTGCTTCTTATCCACAAAGACGGGACGGATTTATCAACCACGAAAGACGCAAAAGAAACGAAAAGACGGATTCGTGTGAATCAACTCTAGAATTTCGTCGGCTGTTTTTTCTTTCATGTCTTTCGTTTATTTCGTTTATTTCGTGGTTGTACCTGTCTGGACAGTCTCTTCGTGGTCGGAACATCAAAATTGAAAGCAACCCATGGGCATCGGTGAACTTGCAGCGCTGGGAGCGGCGTTGCTATGGGCTGTCAGCAGCATGTTCTGGGGGCAGGTCAATCTTTCGGCACTCGGGATCAATCTGTTCAAGAGTGTTTTCGGCTCGGTCTATTTGCTGGTGCATCTATTCCTGGTTGCCGTAATTACTCGAACGGGGATGTTTGAGGCGTCGTGGGAGTCGCACGGCTGGCTGGCGCTGAGTAGCTTGATCGGGATCGTGCTGGGCGACACGCTTTATTTTCGCTCGTTGCAGATTCTCGGGCCGAGGCTTTCTCTGATGGTGGCGTCAGTTTGTCCGATAGCGGCATCCTTGCTGGGCTGGTTGTGGCTGGGCGAGGGACTGGCCTTTTTTGCAGTTGCCGGAATTGTGATGACGGTGATCGGAGTCGTCAGCGTCGTCGCTGATCGCCGCGCAAGGGTTGAGCAACCGAATATTCTGCCTGGCAAGCTTTCAACCGGCGTCCTGTGTGGAATCGCCGCATCGATCACGCAGGCAGCAGGCGCCGTTCTCGCCAAAACCGGGATGCGAGATTGTGGCGCGATCGAAGCTACGCTGATCCGTTTGGCAGTCGCAGCCGCAGTGACTCTGGCGATCGTGATCGTCGCGCGGAAAACGAAGCAGATCTACGAGCGGGTAACTGCTCCAGGATCGCTCCGGATCTTGCTGCTGGCAACCGCGATCGGAACCTGGCTGGGCATCTGGCTGTCGCAGCTTGCATTCAAAGAGGCATCCAGTGTGGCGCTGGCGCAGACGTTGCTGGCGACCAGTCCGCTGTTCGCGATTCCGATCGTTCGCTGGTACTACGGCCACAGGATTTCCGCGCTGTCGGTGATCGGGACACTGATTGCAGTCGCCGGAATCGCTTTGACGGTCGGATTTGATAGAGAACAGGAAAAGCGACCGAAGGTGTTGCCCGTGGTAGTTCAAGTGACGCATTTTCCTCTATTCAGTCACTTCGTTAACATGTGACTGCGAAATCAACCAGGTCTGCTTGGTGAATGCCGTGAGAACAAGTGGTTGCCACGTGAATCGTTCCCCATGATGATTTGAGTATTTCGTTGACACTGAAGCTTTGCTGCCATATATATCACTGGTTCTTAACATTCTGTTTCCTCCCTGAAGGAAGAAGGTGGCTTCGATGAGACTTGCGAGCGTACGTTCACTGAAAGCGGAGTTGCTGCATTCGCCGGTTGTCGCAACAGGTGCTGTGTCAGCATCAAGATCTTTTCGCGCTTTTTCGACGCGTCACGCAGTTGCGGAGCGAACGATGGATGACATTGCGCTTGGCGTAAAAACAACTTCCAAGAAGAATGACTATCGTCTTGCCGTTCGGCTCCAGCGATCCGGTCCGTTGGTTAGCGCAATGGTTGAAGAGATCAGGCGAAATGCAAAAGGTGAAGTTGATGTCAAGGAGATTGGATCCATTGTCAAGTTTGCAAACAGAACTCGACCTGCGTTTTATCAGAAACGTCGCCGACCGCTTTTGATTGGATCGTCGATCGGCGATACACCACCAGTCGGATTCATAAATGCAGGCACTTTGGGCTGCTTTGTTGTCCGGCGTTCCGCACCGTTTTTTATTGGAATGCTAACGAACAACCATGTCATAGCCAACGAAAACTCAAACCCGATCGGTAGTCCTGTTTCACAGCAAGGAACGCTCGATGGCGGATCCTTTCCCGACGATGAAGTTGGCGCTCTCGGAAAAAAGGTCAAGCTTCGAAAGAGCAGTCGCAACCTCGTTGATGCTGCGGTCGGCGATTTATTCGAAGGAATAGACTTTGACACGAGGACAGTTGGAACGCGTGGCCAGTTGAGCGGCCAAGCAAGCGTTTTTGACCTGCCGGCCAACGCAACTGTCCACAAAGTCGGTAGAACCACTGGGCAAACGAAAGGACGCATTACAGCATTCGATCTTGATAACGTAGGCGTAGAATATGACATGGGAGTTTTGAAGTTTGACAATCAAATTGAAATTGAAGGTGCCAGTGCCGAGGCGTTCAGCGACAGCGGCGATAGCGGGTCACTAATAGTTGACGAACAATTGCGAGCAATTGGCCTGTTGTTTGCGGGCGGCGATGTTGGCGGTACAAACGGCAAGGGACTGACCTACGCAAACCCGATAGAGACGGTTCTGGACGAACTGAAAGTAGATCTGGAAATATGACTCTACGTGCCAGTTTGAAGGACGCACGCGCTGCCAAAGAGCAGGCATTGGAAATGCTCGCGCCGATGATAGGGAGGGATGTCTCAATCGGGATCACCCGTCTGGATGACGACGGGTTTGGGCTCAAGATCAATCTCGATTCTGAGCCGGATGCCGGGTTGATCCTGCCGGACGATGTTGATGGTGTCCCGATTCGGTTTGAAATTGTCGGCGTGATCCGCAAGCTTGAAAAAAGTCGAACGGAAAGCGGTAACAGCGTTTTGTCGCAAACGACGCATGAGAGTACTGACGATCAGCCGCCGCTGGCCAATGCCAATGAGTGGTTCTTGATAACTCAAGAGTGGTTTCACGAACCATCGATGCGTGATAACCCGGAGTTCATCATGCAGATGGATGATTTTAGAGAACGTGTAAAGTCTCATCATCCGAGTGCAAGAATTTACCCGTTTCTTCCGATCATTTCGATTGAGTTGAACACAAAAGAACTTGCAGCATTTAAGGAGGATCCGTATGTCCGATGGGTAGTCAAACCGGTCTATTCAATCGACTCTGCCGCGCCCGTCTTAAAAGCCTTCAATGCGCTGCGGTCTCAGACGGCCCATCAGATGTTCCAGTGGGCGAATCATATCCAGGCAGGCGGAACACTTCCTGATGAAGCATGGGAGGGAGGAAAATGGCCTGTCCAGGCGGGGTATCCGTGCATAGATAGAAACAATACGAGCCAAATCAGATTCGATGAGGAAATTTCAGTTGAAGTGCCGCCTGCCATCATGCCCGTCGTCAATCTCAGCTTGGGTCCCAATGGTGATGAGTATTTCGGAGCCGGAGATCCACTGACCATTGCTCAATTGGCAGTCAGTGGAACACATCTGCTGGTCGTTGCAGCGGGAAATACGAATGGTCGTCCAGCCCAACCATGGGCGCGCGCCGCAACTGTTATTTCTGTTGGTGCGACGGAAGACAAGGCTGGAAAACGACTCGCAACGTATTCTCCGATCGGACGGAACGACGACGTACGGTCCGGACCAGATGTTGTCGCATACGGAGCTTCGCCATTTGAAGGTGAACCGGGAACAAGTTTCGCTGCACCACGCGTGGCAACTCTTGCTGCCATTTGCCAGGCGGCGATCGCTCAACTGCAAAGAATTTGGGCAGTTTGTTCGGGCCGCCCGAACGCAGGTGTGCCGCTGGTTGGCGTTGGCATGGTAGACCAGAATCTGCACAACTCGCGACCTCGCCTTGACTTGCCTGGCCTTCCCTTCGTCGGAGTTAAAGAAATGGAAGTCCGCGAAAATTTTTCTGCGTTGATTGATGCCGAAGTCTCGTTGCGGTTCGAGATAAAACATGAGCCACTCAAGTCAACGATTGTGAATAGCGCCCGGAAAATGAAAGGGTACAGTGAGACAGAGGTCGGGGCAGGATTTGTTAGCCTTGACGGGCTGATCGGCTGGTTGTGCGACCGGAACCTGGCCGAAATTATCGACTCCTGGTCACAAGCAAATTTGCCGGTCGAATTTGGGACACAACTTGGAAAAACTCAACCGTTTGACCCCGTTGGATTGAAAACTCTGGCTGACGTGGTCATTAAGTCCCGTCCGGTTTGGCTTTACGATTTGCAAAAGGACAGTTTTACTGTCAACCGAGGCGTGCCAGTTGAACAGTTCGAAACGGCGAGTAATCGTGCTCGTGAGCAGTCGCGCTCTGAGCATGGACATGCCGATGCAGTGATGTGGTCAGATCCGTAATCGCTCAATGGAATTCGTCGAATCCGCATCGGAGCTCATTTGGCCGGACCGTTGCCGGTGATGACGATTTGCGTTATGTCGCTGAGCAACGTGTAACCGATAATGAATTCGCGATCGATTCCCAGTGAGTCGGTGATGAACATATCGAACTGGTTCTGTTTCCCGAACGGGCCAATGTCACGCGCGCGATAGCGCACACGGAATCGATTGTCCGGCTTGATTTTGAGCAGGGCCGGTTGATCCAGATTAGCGATTGAGCAGACGAAATCGGAATAAACCGTTGTGCCGTTATCTTTCGGATCGGCCGACGGTTCGGACACGCGCCAAGCAAGTCGCCCTCGCACCGGGCCGTCTGCACCCTCGTAGAGCGATGAGTTAACGATCCGGATTTCCGCCGTCTGCATTCCGGCCTGGGTGAACGCCCACGTTGCGTATGCGGCAACGGCAACCATCAGCAACAGCCATCGCAGGTAGAACCGTTTGAAATTGCGCGGACGCGCGACGGGTTGAACTGTTTCGTCTTGCAGCTTACTTCCTTGCCGACGCGTAGCCGGATGAGGCGATAATATTTGAGTGTCGACAACCGCTTGCCAATGATCAGTTCTTAATCGCTTCGGCAAGATCACGAATGTTATCTTCCATCACTGACAGGTAATCGCCTTCCACGAGTGATCCGTCCATCAGGTCAATTACGACTGCATCGAACCCGCCGACTGCCGGCGAACCCGGTGACCACGGTTTTATCAACTTCGCCGGCCAGAGAATGATCTGTCTCATCTCCGAAGGCTCTCCATCGCCCTCCTCCTCTGAGTTCGCAGAATTCCAGTCGGCAACTTTGGTATCCATCTGCTCGACCATGTCATCGGGAAGTTCGTCCAGCCAGAGCAAATGCACATCGTCAACACCGGCCGCCCGGGTAAAAAATTTCAATTTCGGATTCGCGGTGAGTACTGCGGCCCTTTTGTCTTCCTCTTCATTGCCGAACGATGCACCGGCGGATACGAGTTGTTTGCTCAGCTGGTCCAGCTCCGTGCCTAGAAGTTTCAGGTTGGAGTCAATCGAATCTGCGTGATCGGGATAGGCCGTTTTCAACCGGTTCGCAATTCGCTCCGATTGTTTGGCTGCGATCGCCGGGTCCATCCACGAATACGGGACCATGTAAGGATGTGAGTGTTCGCCTTCAGGGCCATGCCGGTGCACGATCGCGTGATCGGCGACCATGATAAAGTCCGCCGTTGGCAACGTGTCGGCGGAGTTGCAAATTCTAGACTTGGCAAGCGTGACCCGGTTCAGCCACTCAGCATAAGGAACGCCCGGACCGCCGGCGATTACCAGGTCCGCAGACTGCATGCCCGAGATCGCAGATTCCGGCGGCTGCCATTTTGCAGGGTCGGCTGCACCCTCAGCCGGAAACTCGACTTCGATATCCGTGTCTGCGAGAAGTCGCGATGTGAAGTAGTAGAGCGGATAGCTGACTGCCGCGACGCGATTCGATTTGGCTCGCTGCGGGATACCCGGGATATTCGGTGGCGCGTCGGGAAAACAACCTGTGATCAGGAGGGCAGCAAGTGCCACACAGGCTGCAAACAAGATTGGCGCAAGATGTTTCATGGTTCGTAGCCGTTCACGCTTTTATTGTTAGCCAAATGTCTGTGTCGCGAAGCGATAGATGGTAACCCGCCGCGCAAGCAAGGAAAGAAACAGTAACCCGCCGCGTGAGCAAGGAACGAAACAGTAACCCGCCGCGTGAGCAAGGAACGAAACAGTAACCCGCCGCGTGAGCAAGGAACGAAACAGTAACCCGCCGCGTGAGCAAGGAACGAAACAGTAACCCGCCGCGTGAGCAAGGAACGAAACAGTAACCCGCCGCGTGAGCAAGGAACGAAACAGTAACCCGCCGCGTGAGCAAGGAACGAAACAGTAACCCGCCGCGTGAGCAAGGAACGAAACAGTAACCCGCCGCGTGAGCAAGGAACGAAAACAGTAGCCCGCCGCGTGAGCAAGGAAAGAAACAGTAACCCGCCGCGTGAGCAAGGAACGAAACAGTAACCCGCCGCGTGAGCAAGGAACGAAACAGTAACCCGCCGCGTGAGCAAGGAACGAAACAGTAACCCGCCGCGTGAGCAAGGAACGAAACAGTAACCCGCCGCGTGAGCAAGGAACGAAAACAGTAGCCCGCCGCGTGAGCAAGGAACGAAAACAGTAACCCGCCGTGTGAGCAAGGAACGAAAACAGTAGCCCGCCGCGTGAGCAAGGAATGAAAAACACGACATTCACTATCCACCGTCGTCAGTTTTGAAACACAGAGGCACAGCGGAAAGCGACGAAGCGAGACTTCGTGTCCTTTGTGCCTCTGTGTTTTGATTTTACGTTACTTCTATTTCTTGACATCGCCAAACGGCTAGTATCACCTGCTGGTATTTTCTGTCTTGAACGACTAGCCCAGCAGCAACCGTTGCACAAAGTCTCCTGAATATTGGAGCAGCAACCAGGTTGCACCGGCAACCAGCAAACCGCTGATCAGGAAAATAAAACCCATCTCCCAGATCTGCAACAGCGCTGTTGTGCTGCGGCTGGCTCCGAGCTGGAACATCGTTTGCATTTCTCGTTGTCGCAATTTCAATGACAGTAGAATCACCAGCAGCAACAACATCCCGGTCGACAACGCAATCAGAATCGAGTTCGCGTCGAACACAGACTTAACCTTAAAGACCAGCGACATCAACTCGCGCACCACTTTGCCCGGTCTGGCGAACTGGGCCGTCGCTCCTTCACCATGGAATCTGCCTTCGAGCAGTCGTTCATTTTTCGGATCAGTCGTTAGCGCGATGATTCCGCCCACTGGAAAACCGCCGGGGTCGCCATGAAAGTGAAACGAATCGATGTTGGTTTCATTGATTTCGAGATAGGGCCTGACCGCAGCGCTGGCGACGATGCCATCTTCGGTGCGCGACAGGACCATCCCTTCGTCGGTTTCATCCTCAAGTGATTGATGACCGTGACCGAGCCCTTCGATCACCCAGGCGGTTTTCAAATCAACAAACACGGCGTTGTCGTCAGCCGTTCCGGTCGCCGCGAAGATTCCTGTGACGCGCATTTTGATAGGTGTGATTCCGCCGATATCCAGTGTTGCTTCAGCGTCCGAAAGCAAACGGTCGCCAGGATTCAACCCGAGCGTCTCAGCCGTTTTTTGACCGAGCACGCAATCGCCCAGCATCGTCAGCATGTTGCCGCGTTCAATTTGCATCCGGCGAAAGTCGTAATAGTCCAGCGTCGTCGCGACGACCGGATACCCGCTTGCTGTGAACCGCGAGTAAACAGGAATTGCGATCCCGAACTGTTCAACTGTTTCCGTTTCTGAAAACGGGATCGTGCCGGCGTTGTTGTGTTTGAAGTAGATCGTCCCGAGCGTCAGATCCAGATCGCTTCCCCTGGCACCGATCACGGCCGGAGTGCTGTCCGCCCGGGCGAGTATCTGTCTGTCGAACTGGCGAATGATAATGTTAATCGCGACCGGCAGAATGATCGTCAGGAAAATGCACGCGATCAGAATCAGCGTTTTCATTTTGTGGTAGCAGATGTATCGCCAGGCCAGCAGCATCGGTCCTTTCACTGTGATGCTCCCGATGATGCCGCCGCAACCGGTTGGCGAAACACCTCGAAGTCGATGCTGCGATCAAACCCGTCGAGGATGCTCATGTCGTGCGTCACGACGACCAGCGTCCTGCCCGCCCGATCGGCCTGGTCGAATAGAATTTCGAGTACGGTTTTCTTGCTGGCCGGATCGAGGTTTCCTGTTGGCTCATCGGCCAGCAGTAAACTCGGTTCGTTCACCAGCGCCCGGCAGATTGCGACCCGCTGTTGTTCGCCCTGGCTCAGTTGGTTCGGGAATCGCCTGAGTTTGTCACCCAGGCCAACCGAGGCAGCCAGTTCAGCGGCTCCTTCGCGGATGTCGGCATTTATGTTCAACGAGCCATTAATCTGATACGGCAGGAGAATATTCTGGAGCGAGTTCAGGTATTCCACGAGATCAAACTGTTGAAACACCATCCCGATGTTTGAGATGCGGAAGTTTCTGCGTGCGCCGTCATTCATCGCAGAGACACGATTCCCATCGACCGAAATCATCCCCGACTCGGGCGTCGAAATTCCGGAGATCAAGTTGAGTAGCGTCGTTTTTCCGCTGCCACTTGGGCCGACGATGGCAACTTTTTCGCCGGACGCAATCGTGAGCCGATCGATCACCAGCCGGAATTCGCTGCGCGGATACGTGAATTCGAGTTGCTCAACTTCGATCATCGTGTCGCGCTGCCGTTGGTAAGTTGCCGGTAAGAATTGACCTTCAGAGCGACCTTGCCTGGTCCTTGCGCCGCCTTCCATCATAGACGCAAAACCAATTCAGAATAAGCTTGTAGCGTTGGCATCCTGCCGACGCAGGTTGAGAAGTAACGTCGGCAGGATGCCGACGTGAGTTGAGAAGTAGCGTCGGCATCCTGCCGATGTAGGTTGAGAAGTAGCGTCGGCAGGATGCCAACGCTACGTAATGAACGATGAACCCCGGCCTACCGACGGTTGTTAAATCGCGTTCCGTTGAAGTTCGGAGGTCGATACCCGTCGGTTTGCGGGCGCGGCCGAGCTGGAAAAAACTGATCGTTATTGTTTGTCGGAACTGGCGATCTGCTGGCTTGCGGCATGTCAAAAATCCGGCCGGAAATCGAATTGGACTGGCTCGGATATCCCGGTGCATAATTCTGACCGGTCGTTTCGGCATGATATCCATCCGAACCTGGCACAGGCGAATTCGAACTGTAACCAAATCCGTTTGGGCCGCGATTAGCCGAGCCGCCCATATGTCGCGTCAGGAAATCGGCCTGAGCACGGACTTCCGGGGATCCGTTCAGGTTGATCAGTGATTGCACAGATTGCATCTGTCGTGCTTGGGCCAGCACATCGGCTTCCAGCTCTTCGCGGATCAGAATCTGGACATGCGCCCGGGCACCGCTGGAATTGATCTCGTTCCCGATCCCCTGATTGCGGAACAAGCGGTTGGCACCGGGAATCCCGGACAGTCCCGGTGTACCTCGACTGATGCTGGATGAACCAAAGCTGTTGACTCCGCCCAGAACCATCGATCCGCCGTCAGGAACTCCGACCACCGTATCGATTCGGAAAATGGACTGAGTCGGCAGTTGTACGGTCACGCCCGTTTGCTGCGGATTTTGCGCATGAGCAAATGATGTCAAAGCAATGAGTGTCACGGCGAACGACTTGCAAATTCGATCTAGCGTTTTCATTTTTGATCCAAGTGACAGGCGGCTCGATTGGAAAATTGCTTTGGTGCCGCGTTAGCAACGCCGCGAGCTTCAGCAAGACGAATGAAATCCGGAATAAGCGAAGCGCTACCAGGAAACCCGCCGCGTGAGCAAGGACGGTTTGGTCTTCGACCACGTCCCTCGCTCACGCGTCGGGTTTCCTTTCCGGTAGTCTTCGACCACGTCCCTCGCTCACGCGTCGGGTTTCCTTTCCGGTGGTCTTCGACCACGTCCCTCGCTCACGCGTCGGGTTTCCTTTCCGGTAGTCTTCGACCACGTCCCTCGCTCACGCGTCGGGTTTCCTTTCCGGTAGTCTTCGACCACGTCCCTCGCTCACGCGTCGGGTTTCCTTTCCGATGCTGCATATTCTACGAAATTTATCCGCCGTTCCAACTGATAAATCGTAACGTCTGACCAGCGTACTCGCCCGGGAAAATTTGCCAACTACCGGCAATTCAGTTAAGTCCACAGCGTACAACATCTTACGGATCCAAACATTCGGCTCGCTCGAAGCCGGAGAGCGTGTATATGTTGCTCAATCATCCGCTTGCCGAAGCTTTTTCGTGGTTCAGATTTTACGAGGGCGTCGATTCCGAGGCGAGTCTGCGCCTGTAGCGTAACAACCCAACTGGTCGTCATATTTACTTCGAGAGGAAGTACTTTGGCAATCGTCTTTGGCAATAGTCATCGAAGGGGCGTTTGCCGGACGGCTGACTGATTGGGTGCGCCACTTGTTCGTTCTGTTCAACTCTCCAGAGTTGATTTTTGAGAGTTGCCATCGTCGGTTGATCGCTTTATCGGGTAAAGGGGTTTGGCGATGAAGTCGTTGTCAACGTTGGACCGTGGCATTTTGATCCCCAGCCAACAGGGTCTCTTTTTGACAGGCGTTCGCCTCTCGGTTCCAATTCATTGCAATCCAAACTGGTTCAATGCGCGAAAGGATGCCGGATGTCTTTTTTGTATTCAATTCTGTTTGTATTTGCGGTTTTAGTCCTGGTTGGGCTTGCGATCTGGCTGACGAGAGTCCGTTTGAATCGGAAGATACCCAAGCCGGAAGGTGACCAGAAGTTGATCTTCCCTTCGCTTTGCGTTTGCTATTCGTTTGTTGGTATTGTTGCAATCCTGTTTGCCGAGGTTGATGTGTCCAATCGGGCTCTGTTTGCTACCATTTTCGGGCTCATCATTTCATCGTTGCTGGCCATCTCGTCATCATCATTTGTGGCAAACGCAATGGCCGGTTTCCTTGTTAACCGAGCCGAGAATTTTGGTGACGGAGATTGAGTTGAGGTCGGAGATCATTTCGGGAAGGTTGTCGAAAAAGGCTTGTTTCATCTAAAGCTTCAAAACGTTCACAACGACTCTATTATCGTTCCATACACCTACATGTCTGGAACGCCTGCGAAATTTCTCAAAAAAAGGGGGACCGTTATTACCAGCAAGGTGTCTCTGGGCTATGACGTGCATCATGCCACGGTTAGTCAGTGTTTGCTGCGCGCGGCAACCGAAAGGGCCGGGCTCAATGAAGCGGTCGTGCATGTTGATGAACTGGGAGACTACTCGATTAGTTATCGTGTGACTGGAACACTCGCCGACATTGAAAAACTACTGGATGAGTTGCATGAAAATCAGGTCGAAATTGTCTCGCCTGCTTTCGTAGCTCAACGTCGGATAGATGCAAATCGGCTAACAATTCCGAAAGTAGCCTCAAAAGCTAAATCGGCTGCCCGAAAACGTAGGCATTACCAAGCTGCTCCCACCAGCCATACGTACATGCCGGAGGCAAAAATAGCACAGGTGAAAAGCGAGATCGAATCTACGGGTGAGTAATCGCACCTTAACCAATGTATCGATGTCTTGGCGGCAGAGGGGACTGATGACGAAATATTTGAAGAATTGCAGAACTTGAATTCGCTCAAGGAAGTGGTAATGGACGTACTGAAGATTCCTTCTGGAAGAGGTGAGATCGACGTCGAGTCAGTTCAGGTCCTGGTTGACGACTTGAAGCAGGAGCTCGATAGCCTGCACGGATTTTGGGAAGGTGACGATAGTAGATGTATCGATGATGTTCTGACGTCACTCGTTCGCCGTTGTTGCCAGGTGGTGGAAATAACCAAGGGAAATGGTGGCAGTGTTCCTTCGGACTCCGAATAACCAACGGCTTGATCCAAGGACCGTTTTCCCGGTTTTTGCGGTTGACGGTTCTCATCGTGGGTCATAAATTTAGCGGTTTCACCTTCGGCGAGAGCCGGAGGAGGCGTTCTTGCGCTGGTTCGTGGGTTGATCTGCGAGTCGCTTAGTCTGCAAATTGCAGGCTTTTTCCGGCTCATTCCCTGACAGCGCTGTGATTGCCGGATGCAAACAGCTCACGATCTTTCGCACCTTTGATACCGGTTTTGTGGTATTCGTACGAAGTTTGGTGAGTGGCAGAACTCGTTGGGGTGAATCTTAGTGGCTGCAATTCATGAAGTAATCCGAATTCGAATGGAAGCTTACGACCATTCGATCCTGGACCAGAGCGCTCAGGAAATTGTGGAAGCCGCAAAACGGACTCACTCGGAAGTGCATGGCCCGATTCCGCTGCCGACTCGAATTGAGCGTTATACGGTTTTGTCCAGCCCGTTTGTCAATAAGAAAGCCCGTCAACAGTTCGAAATCCGGACTCACAAACGGCTGATCGATATTGTGCAGGCGACCGCAAAGACAATCGAAGCCCTTAATAAGCTGAGTCTTCCAGCCGGTGTCGAGATCAAGATCAAAGCATCAACCAAGTAGATATTAACGAGCAGTCATCATCGGCTGCTTTTTGCGTAAATAATGAAGCAAGAATATATGAACGGACGTCCCGGGGATAAGGCGACATAGGTCGCGCTTCCTCCGGACAGCCCAACATTACAAGGCGAAATAGTCATGGCAAAAGGAATACTCGGCCGCAAGGTCGGGATGACGCAGGTTCTGCACCCTGAGACAGGTGTTGCAACTCCGGTTACTGTAATTCAGGCCGGCCCCTGCCACGTTTTGCAGGTCCGCACCGAGGACCGCGACGGCTATAGCGCTGTTCAGTTGGGTTATCTTGATAAAAAGCGTCCGCAAAAAGACAAGCGGACCCGTCAGTCACAGGCTTCCCGCTCAGAACGCGGTCACGTTGCCGACATCAAGAGCAAGCGGTCAAAGAATCGCGCTCTCGCCGGAGTTGATGCTGTTGCGAAGGCCGGTTGTGAGCCCAAAAAGTTCGTTCGCGAATTTCGTGGCGGGTTTGATGAGCTTGAAGTCGGCCAGGAGATCAAGGTCGATGTTCTTGAAGGTATCGATTCGGTCGATGTTAGCGGCACTTCAAAGGGTCGCGGTTACGCCGGTGTGATGAAGCGGCATAATTTCTCCGGTCAGCGTGCAACGCACGGAGTCAAGAAATGTCATCGCCACGCGGGTGGCACCGGTATGAGTGCGTCTCCGGGTCGTGTCATGAAGGGCCGTCGGATGGCGGGTCGTTATGGCGGAAAGCAGGCCACGGTTCGCAATCTGAATCTGGTCAAAGTTGATGCCGAAAACAATCTGTTGCTGGTTGAAGGTGCGGTGCCCGGCCCCAATGGCGGCTACCTGATTGTCAAAGAAACAAACATGCTGAAGTAACGTGGTCGCGACTGTTCGCGTGTTGCTTGAAGTTGAATCCAAATAGCGAGTTGAGTCATGGCAGATTTGCCTGTTTACGATAAATCCGGAAAAGAAGTCGGTAAGTACGATATCGATCCCGCTGTGTTTGCTGAGTCGATCAACAAGCAGTTGTTGCACGACGTGGTCGTGATGTACCAGGCCAGTGCGCGGCAGGGAACGAAGAAGACAAAGACGCGTGCCGAAGTTGCCGGTAACAAGAAGAAAATGTACCGCCAGAAGGGAACGGGTAATGCTCGTGCCGGTAGCCGCAGGTCGAATATTCGGCGCGGCGGCGGTCATGCGTTTGCATTGAACAATCGCGATTTTTCGTATCGCCTGCCCCGCAAGGCGGTTCGCCTGGCGACGCGGATGGCGATGGCTGGAAAGATTGAGGCCGGTCAGGTTGCTGTGATCGACGGTTTGTCATTTGATCAGCCGCGTACAAAAGATATGGCGGGAATGATCGGTGCGATGGATCTTGGTGGCAAGCGAACATTGATTGCCACCAACGGCTATGACGTGAATGTGTACAAAAGTGCCCGGAATATTCAGGGCGTTTCCGTTTCGCCTGCAAGCGAATTGAATGCGTGGACGATTTTGCGTCAGCATCGGTTGCTGGTGACTCGTGAAGCAATGGACGAGTTGAAAGAAAAAGCGAAAGTCAAGGTTGAGCGATAGTCGTCGAAAGATGGCTGTAGCGTTGGCATCCTGCCCGCGTTCGCATGCCTGATTTGTAAATACAAAGAGTTGGAGTTGGTGAAATGGCGAAAGCCCCGAAGCGAAAAGCCTTAAAACCGAAAACGTCTGACAAGAAGCGCGCTAAAGGCGAAAGTCGGCGCGGTGGTCTGGCGCTGGAGCCGCATCAGGTGATCATCAAGCCTGTTGTGACTGAGAAAGGCGTGTTCCAATCGCAGGCCCTGAATCAGTATACGTTTCAGGTGAATCCTGCAGCGACCAAAACTGACATTCGCAATGCCGTTGAGTCGCTGTTTGAGGTCAAGGTTGCTCGCGGTGGAATTTCGACTCAGAACCGAAAGGGCAAGCCTCGCCGGTACAAGTTTACCTGGGGTCGAACCAAGGACTGGAAGAAAGCGATTATCACACTCGCCGGTGACGACAAGATCGACTTCTTTTAATAAGCGTGGCATAGGCCTGTGGCCTGTGAAATAGGCCTGTGAAGACGAGACCAGGCAAGAATAAATCCAGCTGAACAATAAATAAAAGCCATGGGCATAAGAAAATACAAACCGACATCAGCAGGTCGCCGCGACGCAAGCGTCAGCGATTTCAAGGATCTGACCAAAGGCGCAAAGCCGGAGAAGAACCTGCTGCGCCCGATTCGTAAAAAAGGCGGTCGGAATAATCAGGGAAAGATTACCTGTCGTCATCGCGGTGGCGGTCACAAGCGGATGTACCGTGTGATCGACTTCAAGCGATCTAAAGATGGTGTAGCTGCAACGGTTAACTCGATTCAGTACGATCCGAATCGCAGTGCCCGGATTGCGTTGCTGTATTATCTGGACGGCGAAAAACGATACATCATTGCCCCTGATAAGTTGAAGGCTGGCATGACCGTCGAAAGCGGAGCGGACGCTCCCCCGTCGGTCGGAAACTGCCTGCCGCTGAAAAACATTCCCCTGTCGACCGTGATTCACAATGTCGAGTTGCGGCCCGGTCAGGGCGGCATTTTGTGTCGCAGTGCCGGAGTCAACGCGGTCCTGATGGCTCGCGAAGGTGGTTGGGCTCAGATCTCGCTGCCGAGCGGTGAGATTCGTCGTGTGCCTTCGACTTGCCGCGCAACGATCGGTCGCGTTGGAAACTCGGAGCACAGTTCGATTCGGCTCGGCAAAGCCGGGCGTAGTCGCTGGCTCGGTCGCCGCCCACATGTTCGCGGTACTGCGATGAACCCTGTCGATCACCCTCACGGTGGTGGTGAGGGTCGAACCAAGGGTGGTCGTCATCCGGTGAGCCCTTCGGGAGTTCCGGCCAAAGGTGGTGGTACTCGTAAGCGTAAGAAAGCATCGAATGCAGCGATCGTTCGTCGCCGTCGATCGCGACGTTATGGTCTTTTAAGATTGAAATAGCGGTTTATTGAAATTGAAGTAGAGCGGAGTTCATTCCGTCTCAGAATATTGGAAACAATCGAGCTAATCAGCCGAGCAGGAAAACATGAGTAGATCCCAGAAAAAAGGCCCGTTCGTTGACGAGAGTCTGTACCGCAAGGTTCAGAAGGCGGAAGCCACTGGTTTGCGCGAGCCGATCAAGACGTGGGCTCGGGCCTGCACGGTCGTTCCTGAATTCATCGGATATACGTTTATGGTTCACAACGGTCGTCAGCACATGAAGGTCCAGATCACCGAGGACATGGTCGGTCATAAGCTGGGTGAGTTCGCGCCAACGCGAACATTCCGCGGACACGCCGGATCGAAGCGTAAGTAATAGAAGCAAAATACAAACCAAACGACGATCAACAGATCAAGCAATCTCATGCCATTCAATTCAACACATCGCTATGCCCGGATCAGCCCGCGTAAGGTACGCCCGCTGGCCGACCTTGTTCGCGGGAAGTTTGTCGACGAAGCGCTGGACATCCTCCGCTTTCAGCCTCATCGCGGAGCGCGGATGCTTGAGCGTGTGATACAAACCGCGCTGGCCAACGCTCAGGACCCGGAACAGAATCCGGGCCGGATTGTTGACGAGCATAATCTGCTGATCACCGATGCACGGATCGATGGCGGACCGATGTTCAAGCGGATGCGTCCGGGCGGACGCGGGATGTCGCACCTGATCAAAAAACGAATGTCTCACATCAGTGTTGAGATCGACGAAATATAACGACGAAAAACTCAGCCGCACGGCGATAGCTGCGGTTAATTGACAACGCGAATAAATGCAACACGACGTAGACAAAAGCTCAATCAGCTAACGCAATAAAGAGAACTCATGGGTCAAAAAGTAAATCCAATCGGTTTCCGTCTGGGCGTGATGGAAGGCTGGAAAAGCCGCTGGTACGCTCCGAAGAAGGAGTTCGCAGCTCTGCTTGTGGAAGACAAGCGGATCCGTGACTTCATCAAGAAACACCCGACTCAAAATTACAAAGCGGCCGGGATTGATCGGATTGAGATCGACCGAACCCGCGACGAAGTCCGCGTGACGTTGCACGTTGCCCGGCCCGGTTTGATCATCGGTAAAAAGGGCTCGGAGATCGAGCGACTGCAGGACGAGATTCAAAACCTCGTCGGAAGAAAAATCAATTTGAAGATTGAAGAGATCGGACGCCCCGAGCTTCGCGCTCAGCTGGTGGCTGAGAAGATCGCCGAACAGCTGCAAAAGCGTTCGAGTTTCCGCCGCACAATGAAACGTGCGATGGAAGAGACGATGGAAGCCGGAGCGAAAGGGATCAAGATTCAGCTGGCGGGCCGGTTGGGTGGAGCTGAAATGGCTCGTCGAGAAAAACAAATTTCCGGATCGATTCCATTGAGTACCCTGCGTGCACATATTGACTGGGGCTTCACTGAAGCTCTGACGGCACAGGGGCACATTGGCGTTCAGGTTTGGATTAACCAGGGATTATACGGAGAAGAGACCGATGGCGTTGATGCCAAAAAGGGTAAAACATCGAAAGGTCCAAAGAGGACATATAAAAGGTAAAGCCTCCAGGGGTAATACCGTTGTCTTTGGAGATTTCGGACTGCAGTCGCTTGAGCCCGGTTGGCTCAAAGCGCAGACCATTGAAGCCGGACGGATTGCTGCTCAGCAATACATCCGGGGCGAAGGTAAGTTGTACATTCGCGTTTTCCCGCATCGTTCGATTACATCGACGCCGCTTGAAACAAGGATGGGCAAAGGTAAGGGTGAACCGGAATACTGGGTGGCTACCATCCGTCCGGGCACGGTCCTTTACGAATTGAGCGGTGTGAGTGAGGCTCAAGCGAAAATTTGTTTCGCTCGCCTGGCTCATAAGATGCCGTTCAAGGTGCGAATGGTAAAACGCCGCACGATGTAGCGCAAACCTGTAGCGGGCTTCCAGCCGGCGTTAAGGAAGAATTAACCCGTCGGCAGGATGCCAACACTACGTAACCAGCAGAATGTAACCAGCAGAATAAGCAGACAACCGATGGCGACAATTACATCCAACTCAGAATTGCGCGAGATGAGCGATGATCATCTGAACGCGACGCTCAAAGAAGCCAGCAAGGCCTTATTCAAGCTGCGTGTACAGTCGCAAACCGAACGGCTCGACGTACCTTCGGAATTGATGCGGAATCGCCGCTTGATCGCCCGCGTTAAAACGATTCAGACCGAACGAGAAATTGCTGCGAGAGCAACTGCCTCGGCGTAGAGTCCGCCGGGACATGAATCAGCCGGTTGGTGATAGCCGCGGCTGACTGGAAGGCGGAGATTGAGATTAAAAAAAGAGATTTAGCAGAGAAACAAAATGCCTAAGCGCGAAGCAGTCGGAAAAGTCAAAAGTGACAAGATGAATAAGACCCGGGTCGTTGAGATTCCGCGGATGGTTCGTCACGCGAAATACGGCAAGATCGTTCGCAAGCGGACTATCTGTTATGTCCACGACGAAAACAACGAGTCCGGTCAGGGCGACACGGTGAAAATCATCGAAGCTCCACCGACCTCCAAGAAGAAACGCTGGAACCTGGTTGAGGTGATTGAGAAAAGCCGCGAGGTGGATCTCCAGGCGATGCGGGCTGCCAAAGCAGCCGCTGAATCTGAGACAGGCGAGTAGTCGCTCAAACGGATACCATCGGGTAAGTCTGAAATGACGAGTCCGAACGAGAACGTCACGGGCAAATCGAACAGACATTAGAACAAGCGAAGCCGGAAATGATTCAACAGGAAACCAGACTAGAAGTCGCGGACAACACGGGTGCCCGTGAGCTGATGTGCATCAAGGTGCTCGGCGGTTCGCGGCGCCGGACGGCCGGACTCGGTGACACGATCGTGTGCAGCGTGAAAAGTGTCATTCCCGGTAGCGACATCAAAAAGAAGTCCATTGTCCAGGCTGTGATCGTGCGGACCAAAGCACCAACCCGCCGCTCGGACGGCAGCTACATTCGATTTGACACGAATGCGGCAGTCATTATTGACAAAGACAAAAACCCGCAGGGCACACGGATCTTCGGTGCGGTTGCCCGTGAGTTGCGGGACAAGAACTACATGAAGATTGTCAGCCTCGCGAACGAAGTGATTTAGACGCGAAGTAAATGCGAAGTGACCAGGCGATTTGGGTGCACAGGCTTTGAGCTTGTCGCCGGCAGGAAACAAAAACGACCAGAGACCAAAACCCGATTTCGGGGGGAGACAGCGGCATGGCTGCTCGATTAAGAGAATTTTACGATACAACGGTTCGACCGGAACTTGCGAAGAAATTCAATCGCAAGAACATCCTGTCGCTTCCGAAGCTGGAAAAGATCATCATCAACATGGGTGTCGGCTCAGCGACTCAGGATAAAAAAGATCTTGAAGACGCGTCGTCAGCCATGGAATTGATCGCCGGCCAGAAGCCTGTCATCACCAAGGCCCGTAAGTCGATCGCGAACTTTCGTTTGCGTGAAGGCCAGTCGATCGGCTGTAAGGTGACGCTTCGCGGTGACCGGATGTTCGAGTTCCTGGATCGCCTGGTCAACCTTGCTCTTCCTCGTGTTCGTGACTTTCGCGGAATCAATGAGAAGGCATTTGACGGTCGTGGAAACTACTCGCTCGGATTAAACGAGTATGTGGTTTTCCCGGAATTGAACCCGGATAAGTACACTCGGACGCAGGGAATGAATATTGTCCTGGTAACGTCGGCTGAGAGCGATGAAGAAGGTCGCGAGATGCTTCGGATGTTCGGCATGCCGTTCAAAGACAACAAAAAAGAGGAAGAAGCTGTTGCGTAGAACGGATTCATTCCGTCGTGGCAGAGCGAAATAACAACATACTCGTGAACGGCATGAGTTCCGTTCTACAACTAACTCTTTAACAGGTTTTTGCTGTGGCAAGAAAATCGAAAATAGCCAAAGCGAATCGGGAACCCAAGTACCCCGTGCGTCGTGAACGGCGTTGTCAATTGTGTGGTCGGCCGCGAGCGGTCTATCGCAAATTTGGTGTCTGCCGGATCTGCTTTCGCAATCTGGCCGATCGAGGTTTGATTCCTGGAGTTCGAAAGGCCAGTTGGTAACGTAACCGCTGACCGGAGTTTTTGGCGAAGCGAGTTTTGAGGGAAACACGCAACTATGATGACAGACCCTATTGCCGACATGCTTACCCGCATTCGTAACGCGGTAAGTGTTGAACGGCCGATGGTTGAAATGCCCATTTCCAAAGTGAAAACGGGCGTCGCAGAAGTTCTCAAACGCGAGGGCTTTATCTGGGACTGGTCCGCAGAAGAAGCGGATCCGGTAGGCCAGCTGCGTATCGACCTGAAATACGGACCAAGCGGCGAACAGATTATTCGCAAGATTAAACGTGTCAGCAAGCCCGGCTGTCGTGTTTATTCCCGCGCCAAAGATCTGCGACCGGTACTCAACGGGCTCGGTATTTCGATTCTCAGCACTTCGCAGGGAATGATGTCCGATCGCGAAGCGCGGCAGCAGAAGCTCGGCGGCGAAGTCCTTTGCGAGATCTGGTAGCGATCTTCCGACTGCTACAGCGGACGACTGGTGCCGTTTGCTTTGCCGGAATCCATCCAGTTCGCTTAATCGACCATTAGTAAAACGAAGAAACCATCACTGGAAAGTTGACGAGTCATGTCTCGTATTGGCAATAAACCGATTCCCGTTCTCGACGGCGTCAAAGTTGATTTGACCGACGGTTCGGTTGCAGTCGAAGGCCCGAAAGGGAAGCTCAATTTTGATTACCGCAATGAAATTACGGTCAAGATTGACGACGAAACAAAAGATATTGTGGTCGCCCGCAAGAAGGACGACCGGATGTCGCGAGCACTGCACGGACTGACCCGGGCTTTGATCGCCAATATGGTGGTTGGAGTCAAAGACGGGTACGAGCAGAAGCTTGAATTGCAGGGCGTCGGTTACGTCTGCAATTTGCAGGGCGATACACTGAAACTGCGGGTCGGGCTTGCCAACGAACTGGTTGTCAAAGTTCCGCCGGGAGTCAACGTCACCTGCCCTGATCAAACGCACATCAATGTTGACGGCTGTGACAAACAGGCCGTCGGCCAGTTTGCTGCTTCGGTCCGGGCCCTGCGAAAACCTGAACCTTACAAGGGTAAAGGGATTCGATACGTGGGCGAGTACGTGAAGATCAAACCGGGTAAAGCTGCCAAGCAGTAGTGACGGCAGTCGGTGGTTGTGGATAGCAGGCAACCGCTGAAAAAACGATAACGACAAAACGAATAGTAGAAGTGAGACGGTACCGTGAGAGCTCAACAACTTGCAAACAAACAGCGCTGGCGTCGAAAGAATCGCGTCCGCAAAAAAGTTCGCGGTGATGCCGAGCGTCCTCGTTTGAGTATCCATCGCAGCAACAAGCATCTGTATTGTCAGTTGATTGATGATGCGGCGCGGAAAACCGTCGCCTCGGCTTCGACGCGTGACAAGGATATTGCTTCGAAGATCAAGTACGGCGGCAACTGTGAAGCGGCCAAGATCATCGGTGCTGCGATCGCAGAACGGGCAAAAGCGGCTGGAGTGACGGCAGCGAAATTCGATCGCGGCAGTTACAAATTCCACGGTCGCGTTGCTGAACTGGCGAATGCCGCACGTGAGGGCGGGCTGGAGTTCTAGGTAGCGTTGGCATCCTGCCGACGAGCGAAAAGACAAGAACGAGTAACAAAAAGGTAGTGCCGTGGCACACGACAATCAATCAAACAATCTCGAGCAGACCGTAAAAATCAAACGCTGTGCAGCCGTGGTCAAAGGTGGCCGCCGTTTTAGCTTTGCGGCCATGACCGTGGTCGGTGACGGCAACGGCAAAGTTGGCTGGGGTTACGGAAAAGCGAATGAGGTTCCGCCCAGCGTCGAGAAGGCAAACAAGCAGGCTAACCGCTCGCAGGTGCAGGTGCCGATCGTCGATGGCACGATTCCGCATCGCGTCGATGGACGTTTCGGTGCGGCTCGAGTGGTTCTGCTTCCCGCCGGTCCCGGTACCGGTATCATCGCCGGCTCTGCGGTTCGTGCAGTTTGCGAAGCGGCAGGCATCAAAAACATTCTGACTAAAAGTTTCGGCAGCAATAATCCGGTGACGCTCGTCAAAGCGACGATCGGTGCCCTTCAGTCGCTGCGAACCAAAGAAGATATTGAACGACTGCGAGGAGTCGAGCTGTGAATCTAAACGACATTAACGAAGGCATCCGGAAATTCAAGCGCCGCAAGCGAATCGGTCGTGGTACCGGTTCGGGTCTGGGTAAGACAGCGGGCAAGGGACACAAGGGGCAGCGTTCGCGCGCGGGTCATTCGCAGGGCGTCAATTTCCGCGGCGGATCGATGCCGATGTTCCGCCTACTTCCAAAACGCGGATTCAATAACAAGTTCGCGCTGAAGGTTGGCGAAGTTAACGTCGCCGAACTGAACGAATATTTTGAAGCCGGTGACGACATTAACATGCAGACCATTCGTGAGAACGGTTTTGCCAACTACCGCTATGACGTACTCAAGGTTCTCGGTGACGGTGATGTCACCAAGGCGCTGAAGGTCACAGCCCATCGCTTCAGTAAATCGGCCCGCGAAAAAATCGAAGCGGCTGGTGGCGAGTGCATTGTTCTGCCGGGCAAGAAGCCTGTGGTCAAGAACAAGATGAAGCAAAAAACGCGATAATCCAGAAACCAAAGAAGTCAGCTCAAAAGTAGGCACGAATTCGCCGGCCTTTGCGAGCAACTTGATCCTGCGGCACGATTCCGCAGCGATCCGATTGCGGCACGGACGGCGGGCAATCAGGAAGTAAACGATGCTCGATAAAATCAGAACGATCTTCACGATTCCTGAACTCCGTCAGAAGATCCTGCTGACGTTGTTCCTGTTGGCGATCTACCGTATCGGTTGGCAAATTCCGCTGCCGATCATTGATCAGGCATCGATGGACGCATTTGCGACTTCATCGGAAGGCAACCCGCTGGGCGCCTTTCTGGAAAAAGTCTCGGTCTTCTCGGCCAGCCAGCTGAACCAGGCGACGATTTTCGGTCTCGGAATCATGCCCTACATTTCGGCTGCGATTATTCTCCAGCTGCTCGGGTCGGTCTACGCGCCTCTTGAAGCTCTCAAGAAAGAGGGCGAAGCCGGACGGAAAAAAATCAACGAGTACACTCGATATTTGACCGTTGTGTTGTGTCTGATCCAAAGTGCTGCATTCCTGTGGTTTGTGATTATGGCCTCCAGTGACGGAACGATCGGCGGAAATCTCATTGAAGACAAATTCGAGGGAGTCAACGGGCTCGGAATCGGCTGGCAGATAGCCGCGATTCTGATCATGACCTGTGGCAGTGTTTTCCTGATGTGGCTGGGTGAACAGATCGATGCCTACGGTATCGGCAACGGTATCAGTTTGTTGATCATGGCCGGTATCGTGGCAATGATGCCTGGTGCCTTGATGGATCTGAAAGCGAATGCCGAGTTCAAGCTGACCAGCCTCACGTCGGGAACGGTCGGTATTGAGAAGATGATTGTGCTGGTCATGGTCTTTGTCGGAGTCGTTGTCGGAGTGGTGTTTATCACGCTTGCTCAGCGACGGATTCCAACGCAGAGTGCGAAACACGTGCGCGGTCGTCGTGTCTACGGCGGAACGCGACAATACATGCCGCTGCGAATCAACCAGGCGGGCGTGATGCCGATCATTTTCGCCAGTTCGCTGCTGATGCTGCCTCCCTACGTGCTTTCCTGGATCGGAAAAAAGATGGGCACCGAAGCGTGGTTCGGGCTCGGTCCGTATCTGGACGGTGCAGGAATGATTCTGCAAAACCCGCTTTCGATGGTTTACAACCTGATCTACGTCGGGATGATTTACTTCTTCTGTTACTTCTGGACCGCGATCACGTTCAATCCGAAAGAGATCTCGGACAACCTCAAGGACAACGGGACGTTCATTCCCGGCTATCGTCCCGGGCGGAATACCGAGGACTATCTGGAAAAGGTGATTGAGCGGATCACATACGTCGGTGCGGGCTTCCTGGCTCTGGTCGCCGTGATTCCGACGATCATTTCGAAACTGCTTGGAGTGAACTTTGGTGTTGCCAGTTTCTACGGCGGTACCGGTTTGCTGATTGCAGTCAGCGTGGCGTTCGATCTGGTTCAGAAGATTGACTCACACCTTGTAATGCGGAACTACAAGGGCCTGCTTGAGTAATTGAGGGCGAAAGATGTCTTCTGACAAAGGACGCCAACGGGGCTTACATTGCGTTCGGTGCGTTTGATCGTGTGGGGTGACTGCGGCGAGATGCTTCGTACCGGATCGCCATTCTGGAGCCTCCTGGCCTTTGGCATGGTTGCAATGTTCGGCGGCCTTTTCTGTTGGCACAAACCCGGATCGGTCAAGGAGTTTCTCGCGGAGCCCGAACGCGTCGACCCTCAGTTGGCGTATACGACGTTTGCAGTGGTTGTCGCGATCGTTGTCGCCGAGATTGTTGCGCCGTCATAGTCTCAAGAAAGCCCGAACAGTCGTCGCGCGTTGGCCGTGGTGGTAGCAGCAAGTTCCTCGAACGAAATTCCGCGAGCGTCCGCGATGCAACGGGCGGTGTGAACCACCAGGGCGGGTTCGTTTGGTCTCCGGCTTCGGTGTGGATTCGGAGAAAGGTAAGGCGCATCGGTTTCGACCAGCAGCCGATTCGCCGGAATCATTGCGGCAATCTCGCGCAGCTCCGCACTTTTCTTGAATGTGACCATTCCGGCAAAGCTGACGTGCATACCGGCTTTCAGGCATCGCCCGGCAGTCTCCCGTGAACCTGCGAAGGAGTGCATGATTCCATTGACGGGTCCGATCGCGGAAAATCGTTCGACGGCGCTGAGAATGTCGGACTCGCAATCACGCATGTGAACAACCATCGGTTTGCCGGTTTTACGCGACAGGTCATGATGCCGATCGAACCAGTGCAGCTGGGTTTCGAATGGCGTGTAGTCCCAATGTCGGTCGAGGCCGGTTTCTCCGATTGCCACGACTTCCGGTCGAGCGGCGAGTTGCCCGATCAACTGCCAATCTTGGTCGCAAGCCTTCTTACAATGGTTAGGGTGAATTCCGACAGCTGCAAAAACAGGTTCATAGCGGCAAGCGATATCGACACACGTGCGACTCGATTCGAGCGTCGTGCCGATCGCAGTGATCCAAGCCACTCCAGCCTCGAGGGCATTATCCAGGTGCTGATCAAGATTGGCTCGGATTTGAGGATCGTCGAGATGTGCGTGAGTATCGAACAGTTCAAAAGAGTCTGGCATGCGTCAGTCTTTTTCGTCAAATGGGTGACTGGAATACCCGGTGATAGCGATGGGTACGAATTCGAGCAGGCGAAACAAGCCAGATTCTTCAGGGCACGGAAATTCGGGCCGCCGGAATTGGGTTGGCGGCAGTCGTGTAATACGTGTGAGTTTGATATTCAACCAATCCATTGGCGAAATCCATACCCGGGTGACAGTTGGGTGCATGGTAAATGGTACGGTTTGGGCCTGATCTATGGAGCTGTCGTCCAGCAAAATGATGGCAATTTAGGCCGTGATTTCCTTTATTGGCAGCAAAAGTGAGTCTTTGACTCGAAATTGCCTGTTTGGGGGTCTGATTTTGTTGACTATCAGGTCTCAGCACGTAAAGTTGAGTAATGAAAACCGTCTTTTTGCGGCTGTCAAGCCCCCAGAAAGTTGAGGCCGAAAGACGCACACACTCAGTCCAGCAGGGACTGTTCGAGACCAAAGGAATGTCAGATGCTAGTTCTGTCCCGTAAGAAAAACGAGAGTATCGTGATCAACGACGACATCAAAATTGTCGTCGTGGAGATTCGTGGCGACAAAGTCCGTCTTGGCGTGGAGGCTCCCAAGGAGGTCCCCGTACACAGGCGTGAAGTCTACGATGCGATCAAGCGATCCGAGCAACAGAATAACGGTGTTACAGGCCAGGCGAGTCCTTCTATTGAAGGTGACGCGGCCGCAACCGCCGAGTAATCGCGAAAAACGCGGTTTCCGTGCCCTTGCGCGCTCTAGTTTAAACAGAAAAATTTGTTGCTTCGTCATCGGTTGACGAGGCGTTTTTTTCGCGCGAACCCGGCCCCCTACGCTCTCTCTATTCGATTAGCGACTCACCGTTGCCGGTTGCCATTGAATTTCTCTTGGCGGCCTGACGATCGCAACGGTAGAGATTGGATGGCCAAATCTGTAGTCTCTTATTGACCAGATTGATTGATGAATCGGCCGACCACGTTCCAGCATGAAAGCCATTTCCACTGCTTTCTTCCCACCGCTATTGACGCGCTTCGGGGGGAGATATTAATTTACACCGTCTTTCGCGGGGCGATATTTCGTTTCGCGAACATTCACGGCGGGATGACTTTAGGAGTTGTTCGCTCAGGGCAGGGATTGTCTAATCCTTGCAGCATAGTTTGTCGATGAACATCCGACCGGCCCCTTCGTCTAGTGGTCCAGGACTCCGGCCTTTCACGCCGGCAACACGGGTTCGAGTCCCGTAGGGGTCACTCCGGTCGTTTTTGAAAACAAATACGACAAATAAAACAAATCCGGCAACCTAAATTTCTACCTAAAACGTCTCACGCAAATTCGGACTCTCACCTGATTTTGCACCTGCTCCGGCTTGGGCAGCAATGAAAAACGGATTAATTTGCAGATACCGCGATCGACAGCCCAGATGCCGACTTCGCGGATCCGGTCGTTAGCGCGTGACCAGTTGGACAATGCGTAGTGTTCCCGCTGCCAACTGACGACCTTGGTCATCAGTTTCTCGACGCCGTTTGAAAACGTCGGTTTGGCCAATGGCCGATCGTCCGGCAACGTCGGTTCACCCTAATTGAGAGTTATCAAACTGCGCACCTATGGTGCCACTGCCAACGTCTGCATGCCGTTCACCGGGACGAAACAGCATCTCAGTGGCCAGCGTCGTCAGATCAACGGGACGGATCGGCCTTAGAACCTGGTAGAATTATCGGGATGAAATTTGAGCTGAAACAACTGATGGTTCTCATAGCGTACTTGGCAGTTCTTTGTGCTGCCTTGGCTCACGCGCTTACTTAACAATCTCATTCAAGTGGCTTTGAATTTGGGCAAAACTTAAAACGCCGAAATCGAAAGGCTATCGTCCACGAACTGTTTGACATGAACTTTCCCGACAGTCGGCTCCTGAGGCTCAGGGGGTCAAACCCGGCTGCATTATTCCGGTATTACTCTTGCATGTCCTTTGCGAGGCTCGTTTCCGGGGCTGCTTGCAAGTACATTCAGATGTTCATTATTGACTCGCATCATGACAATTATCAGGCACGACAATGGGCAGCGGCAATCGAAAAAAACAACGCAAGACTCTTGCCGACAAAGCAGACAAGTTCGCCTGCTACCAGAAATCAGTCCAGTCACCTGAACATGAAGTTGAATTCTTTGAGCACGTCTTCAAAGAAATCTACGACCGCAAGCCGTATGCATTGCGGGAAGATTTTTGCGGCACGTTTGCGGTCTGTTGCGAGTGGGCGAAATCGAACTCGAAACGGACCGCACTTGGAATTGATCTCGATGAGGAAACCCTGCAGTGGGGCCGCGACAACAATCTGGCCAAGCTGAAATCCGCCCAGCAGAAACGAGTCAAGCTGATCAACCAGGACGTGCGAAAGAAAAACCGACCGGCCGTTGATATCCTTGCTGCACAAAATTTTTCGTTCTGGATTTTCAAAACACGCGAAGCTGTGGTCGAGTATTTCAAGACGGCACGGGCCAACCTGAAATCAGAAGGCCTGATGGTCATGGACATGATGGGCGGCGGCGAATGCTACGTTGAAGGTCAAACCGACAAACGCAAGATTCTCAAAGGGAAAAAAAGATTCAAATATCACTGGGAACAGGCGAGCTTCAATCCGGTGAATCATGATGCCAGTTTCTATATCTCATTCCGATTTCGCGACGGCAGCAAGCTGAAACGCGCCTTTGAATACCACTGGCGTTTCTGGACGATTCCCGAAGTGCGCGAAATGCTGGCCGAAGCCGGGTTCAGCGCAAGTTATGTCTATTGGGAAACCGAGGACGAGGACGGCGAGGACACCGGCGAATACGAACAAATGGAAACCGCCGAAAGCGCTGCGTGTTGGGTCTGCTACATCGTGGCGGCAAAGTAGGTCACGTTACGTTGCAGGCGTTACAATTCAGCCGGGCGGAATAAGTAAGTAGCACCGGTGTGTGTTGCCCGACAGCCGCGATTGCGCGAACGTGAATGATGGCTATCGACCGGTACAGCTGAACATCGTTTCGCGATAGCGCAATTCACCAGGCTGAAGAATTACGAACGGAACAAGAAAATGAGCCAGTCCGGAAACAAATGTGAACTCAGGCAAATCGGCACTTCAGATATTCGGGTCACACCGGTCGCGTTTGGAAGCTGGCCGATTGCTGGAATGACGTCGCTGAATGTGGACGACACCAATTCAATAGCAACTGTCCGCGCTGCGGTTGATTCCGGCATCAATTTTATTGATGCGGCCTATTGCTATGGAGCAAACGGCGAAAGTGAAAAACTGATTGGGCGTGCGATCCGGGATCTGTCGCGAGAGTCGCTGGTGATCGCCAGCAAAGGCGGGATTCACTGGGATTCACCCACCGAGCGAAAATATGACGGATCGCCCGGTATGATCATACTCGAGTGTGAAGAGAGCATGCACAGAATGGGGATCACTGAAATTGATCTGTATTATCTTCATGCGCCAGATCCTGCAGTACCTGTCGGCGATTCGGCAACCGCATTTGCGAAGCTGCTGGAGCAAGGGAAAATCCGCAGTGCCGGAGTCTCTAATTTGACGATCGAGCAGATGGACGAATTTCAGTCGGTCTGTCCTGTCTCTGCGGTTCAGCCGCCGTACAACATGCTCCAGCGCGACATCGAGGAAGATATCATTCCGTGGTGCAATAAACGGAATGTTTCCGTGGTTACGTACTGGCCGCTAATGAAGGGAGTGCTGGCCGGTAAGATGCGGCGCGACTTCAAGTTTGATCCGGAAGACAAACGTCTTACCTACGGCGTCTATCAGGGTGACAACTGGAACCGGACGCAGGATTTTCTGGACCGTCTTGAAACGATTGCCGCCGACGAATCGATGACCATCGCTCAACTCGTGATTTGCTGGACGATCGCACAATCCGGAATCACCTCTGTGTTGAGTGGTGCAAAGCGTGATTGGCAAATTCGGGAAACCGCAGCTTCGCTGGCGTTAACGATCAGCGACGTGGGGATGGTACGTATCGACGACGCGATCGCCGAACGTGGATCACTGGTTTAGCCCGGAATTCCGGCTAGGCGCGCGCCTGATGATCGCCGAATGCCTGATGGTCAGACGCATGCTCTACAAACGGTGAATTGAGTCATTGGCGAATTGCTTCGTCCGATCAACGGTCCGACCGGCAATCACCTGGCCGGCCGCCCACATCACCAATCCGGCAGCGCTGCCGACGGGGCCTCCGACGGCAAGGCCTGTCGTTGCCGCGGTTGCTGCTCCCGCCTGCAATCCGATTTTTCGAGCTGATTCGCGATTGACGCCGCGCTTTGTAGCGTACATTTCGACGGCCGCTTGCGAGGCATCTCCTGCCAGAGCTGCTGCTCCGCAACGCGTTGCCGCCTGGCGAGCCATCTGCTTGCCGAGCTGGCGTGAGAAGACCCGCGTGACGACCGGTTTGCTAATTGCCGCCGCAGCGAACCGCGCCAGTGACTCGGTTTGTGAAATCTGGCGGCTTTCGGCGCGGTCGTGCCGGCACCAGTTCACAAAGTGCTCGCAGTTGTTGTTGAACAAATTGTAATTCGTTTCGTCTACCCGACTGATCGCGCGGTCAATGATCTGGTCAGCAGAGAAATCTGACGGGCTGTTCACTACCTGGATTTCACGTCCCGCTGCGAATTCGTCTCGTGTGACAATTTCGACTCTGGCGTTGGCGATGTCGCTGAGACCGCGTCCAAAGTGAATCACCGTGCCGTCGCCCATTTCAATTCCGTGATGATGGTAGAACCGGTATCGCACACGGAGGTGGTCGCCACGTTGCGGGGAACCGATCACGGATGGCCCTGCGTCGTTCGTTGGTTCGTTGCGGTTTGTTTGTTCTGAAGGCGTTTCGTGATTCATTCTTATCTTGTCTTATTAAATTGATGCCGGAATCCAATGAGCAAACGTAGCTTGGCCGGCTCGTCAAACGGCGTTTCTCGCAGCTGGCGTACTGCTGGCTGACTTTGTTAATCATTAACCTTGTTAATCGTAGAACTCCGGCCCAACGCCGGCAATTTGCCGTCTTGCTGAAAAGCGAGTTCGGTACGCAGCACAAATACTAATTCGTACGTGAGCGGAATAAACTGGTGCCAAATCGACGGTATCACAGCCGGATACCCGTGATTGACATCGTTTTATTCAAAAAATAGCGATGATATCAGTTCGCGGTGATGGAGAAACAGAGCTAAAAGCGGCCCGAATTTGCTGCGAAAGTTAACCCTGGACACTCGGAATTGTCGATAAATGGACTGCATCGACGTCCAATCAATAGGGCGGCTGATCAAGTTCGAACTACCGTCGTTTTGTAAAGAGTTTTGTAAGGACGCTTTGTCGGCAATGGATAACGATCCAACATCAGATATTATTGACATCCGCAAACAGGGCGCGGAAGTTAAACAAAGCGAATCGGTTGTCGCTGAGATGACGCCTGAGCTCGCTCGTGAGATTCGCGACCTTTCGCATCAAGCGATCGGCCGGGTTTCGCGGTTGGAGGACCGACCCCGCGAGTCATTCGTTTTTCGCGACGACCATTTTTGCGGAATGAGATACCGCCTTGGGTTGTTTCATGCCGAGTGGATGACGGACTCGATTGAAATTCGAGTCTTTCGCGATAACGGGTTGGTCGATTGTGTTCCGGTTCCAAGCCTAGGCCGCCCCGTTATTCGTCGGGCTGCATGAATCCGGCGGGTTTCGCGATCGCCTACGGCGAATCTGTGATTTGTCGATTGTGACGGCACAAAAAAAAGCCACTGCAACCGCAGTGGCTTTTTGTAATTCATTTTCCGTTCGCAAGAACCGACTAGGGCGTGGCTTCCCCTTCACCACCTTCTTCTTCCGTCTTCTTGACCTTCTTTTTCTTCTTTAGCGAGATCTTCTGGACACGGACTTTGGGTAGTCCCATAACCGAATTGCCATCTGCCCAGCGTTCCTGTTCGATGAGTTTGGTGATGCGTTCGGCACGGGTCATCACGTTGCGGGTTTTGCTCGCCCCGGCTTTGATTTTCAGGCTTTTGTCGATGGTCATCGTATCGTCGGCTTTATGTCGTTAGTGCTTTTGAAGTCGAAAAGTAATCCAGCGATTGTACGTGTCGAAGCCGGGCGATTCAAGGTCTAATTAGACGCTAATACCCTATGAATATCCGGCCATATCGATCAGCGACCACCTGCGATTGAGTGGTCTACAACGGTATATTGCTGCAATTATTTTGGTGGACCGTGAACGAACATCATTAGTGGCTTGGAACAATTGCGAGATCTTAGAGAGAGAACCCGGTATGCGAATTGGAGTCTTTTGCAGTGGCGGAGATGCCCCGGGCATGAACGCCTGTGTTCGCGCGGTGGTTCGCGCTGGAATCGAAGCGGGGCACGAGGTTGTCGGAATCCGGCGCGGCTATCAGGGCCTGCTGAATGAGGACTTTTTCCTTAATCATCATGGTCAGCCTTTGATGACGCTTCAACGGGTTGAAGACTGGTCAAACTTTGGCGGCGCTTTTTTGCGGAGCAGCCGGAGCGAAGATTTCCGGTCGGAGGAGGGGCAGCAACGGGCAGCAGAAATTCTCAATCGGCACAACATCGACGCATTGATTCCGATCGGCGGCGACGGCACATTCAACGGAGCAGTCGCGCTGGCGAAGTGCTGGGACGGCCGGATTGTCGGCTGTCCGGGCACGATTGATAACGATCTGAACGGGACCGACTACACGATCGGGTTTTCCACAGCGGTTCAAACCGCAGTCGAGGCGGTTGATAAACTGCGCGACACGGCGTCCAGCCACGACCGGATGTTTCTGGTCGAAGTGATGGGCCGGCATAGCGGATACATCGCAGCCTACACAGCGTTGGCGGCGGGTGCGGATTCGGTTGCGATTCCGGAAACCAAAACAGATTTTCCAGCAATCGTATCTCACCTTTGCGAACTGAAAGAGCGTGGAAAAGAATCGATCCTGATGATCGTGGCGGAAGGAGACGAGGAAGGCGGCGTTTGTGATATCGAGAAGCGGTTGATCGAACAGAATTGCCCTTTCGCAACGCGCACGATTGTGCTCGGTCATCTCCAGCGTGGCGGCGCGCCAACTCCCGAAGACAGGAGACGTGCAACACAGATGGGCAGCGGCGCGGTGGCTGCGGTGCTGCGTGGGGAAACGGGCGTGATGATCGGGACGGACAACGATCGTTGCATCAGCACTCCGTTCGAAAAGACGTTTGCAACTCATCGCCCGATTCCGGATCACCTGCTGGATTTGTTGAAAGAGATGTCGGCGTGTTGTTAGAGGTTATCAAAGCTCAAGGTTGGAATGGCCGTTTTGGCGATTGGTGCGATTGCGATGTCAAACCCTCCCCTCGCTTAGGCTCGACCCTCCCAGGGGGAGGGTGAAGAGACTCCCTAAGAACCTCGCTTGCGCGTACACTAATTATTCACAATTTGTTATTCACAATTAGTTATTCACTCCATCGACCGCAGCGAATCGCGATCAACGTCCGCGCAACCAATCTCATCGTTCAACAAAATGCCAGAACAAGCTCCTTTCCATTCCCGAACCGAGCCGCTTAACCAGACGAAGATCTGGAAACACTGGTCAGGATATCTTGTCGCGCCAAAGTATCTCGACGCTGGAGTGGTCGAGTACTATTCGGTTCGCAACTCGGTCGGATTGCTCGATACTACACCCCTGTTTAAGTATCGCTTCGCCGGCCCGGATGCAGAGTCGACGGCTGTGACGTCACGATTTCCCGAACCGGATTCACGGGCGATCTTGGTTACGAAATCCGGGTCCGGTCAGGTGATGCGGAAATTGTCTGGGACGCGATCTGGTCGGCAGGCGAAGGTCACAATATTACGCCGCTCGGAACGACAGCGTTGAAGATGGCAAGGGTCGAAGCCGGCCTGCTGCTAATGGATGTCGACTTCTGTTCGTCACGTTACGCATGGGCCGATGCCCGGCGCGAAACGCCGATCGAACTCGGCTGGAGCTGGATGTTTCGCGGGCTTAAGAAGGATGGTCGTGACTTTATCGGCCGCAGTGCCATCGTAACTGAGATCGCCGGGAAAACGAGTCGATGGAAAACGGTCGGTCTCGCCGTCGATTGGCATGCTATGAACGTGTTCATCTTGAAGCAGGGATCATGCCGCGTCTCAACGGAGTCTATCGCGAATCGACGATGAGTATCTATCGTCGCGGCGGGAAGGAGTGGGATTACGCCGGATACGTGAGCAGTTTCGTATACTCGTCACTTTTGAAACGGCCGATCGCGATTGCCAATGTCGGACCTTCGATCGATTATCTGGAAGAAGCGTTTGCGGATTGCCTGGCGGGTCGATACAGTCGGCGTCCGTTTCCTGACTGCTGTGTGCAGTCAACGATCGATCCGGACATGACTCCACCGGGCAAACACATCATGTCCTGCTTTGTGATGTACGCGCCGTATCATCTTGCCAAAAGCAACTGGGACGATGAACGGGAAAATCTTGGTGATGTTGTTCAGGCCACACTGGAAAAGTTTTTTCCCGGTTTTGCCAATTTGATTTTGCATCGCGAAGTCGTCACACCGCTGGACATGGAACGGCTGCGTGATCGGCGGCCCAGGGAAACTGGCGGCACGTCAGATCCTTGGTGACCGGTCGTAGGCCACGGATTTTGCACGCATAGGAAAATTCACCGGTCGTCGAGATAGCTGCGTAATATTGAGAGGAATTGTTCGAGTTGTTCCCAAGTCCGGCGAGTGCAGCTTCGGGATCAAACAGACCGTTTGTTTCGGCCATGCTGACTGATTTGTCCTGGCCGGTTTCGCCAGGCTCCGGCTCCATTCGAGTTGGGTCCTCGCTGGCGGCGTGCTGCTTTGGCGGGAGCTTTGGCTCCCGGATTGCCGGCGACACGGCGCTTAATGCTTCTTCCAGTTTTTGCACACGAATCGGCTTGGAAACGTAGCCATCCATCCCACTTGCGAGACAACGTTCTCGATCGCCCTTCATCGCGTGCGCAGTCATCTCTTCTAGAAATCGCGTTGCAACTTTTGGGTTGACCAATCCGTCCATCCCGGGCATCATCACATCAGTCAGCACCAGAGGGAAGAGCTGTCCGGCCGCAACCGAGCGTTCAAGTGCCTTCAGGGCCTGTCGCCCGCTTTCCGCCATCGTCGGTTTCATGCGCCAACCGAAGAGGATTTCCTGAAAGATCATCAAATCAGATTCATCGAGATCGTCAGACCCAGTCCCGTTCCGCCGTATTTCCGCGTTGTCGTCGCGTCGGCTTGAGAAAATGACTCAAACACTTTCGCCTGTTTGTCTTTCGGAATCCCGATTCCCGTATCGCGCACGCGAAAGTGAAGCCGGATGGTTTCCTTTGTAATGGTCTGCAACGCGTCGCCGATTGTATCGCGCAATTCAAAATCGGTAGCTGCCGGCCGAATATCCAGTCAGGGTTTTGACATGGTCGGAGATGAATTGCATCGTCCAATCCGAATCCATCAGACACCGGTAGGTCACGCCGGGTATCGTTCGCACCAGCGCTTCGAATCCGCTGATCCTTGCGATTTCCGCAGTTCGTTGTTCAACCATCGTTTTGAGTGCGCGGTTCCAGGCGATGACCCCGGCGAACGCGATCGCGATTCCTGTCAAAACGGAAGCTACGACAATCCAGCATGATCGTTGAAGATAGAAGGGCACCGGCGGAGCAAGTGGCTTGACCCACTTGCCGGTGATCGTCGTCCGTTGCGTGTCGCCGATTGTGGTCAGCGCTTTGTCAAGGATCGAAGCCAGCTCGGGCCAGTCACTTCGCACGGCAAATCCCATGCGGTAGGTAAAACCGGACTCTCCGGCGACGTGTAGATTCGAGATACCTTCCCGTTCGATCAGGTAGGAGGCTGTGGCAATTTCGCCGATGAAGGCATCGACACTGCCCATTGAAACCGCCAGCAGGCCTTCTCCCGAAGAACTGACAAGATCCAGTTTGATTTCAGGTTGCGTCGTTTTCAGATAGTTGTGAACCGCATGTATTTTTCACGTTCGGCATTTGAAGCGGCCAGCGGAAACACATCGACCAGCCGCGACTTCATCAACTCGATATTTTCGTTCCTCGACGTGCCCTGGTTATTGCTGCGACCCGATGGTGCTACTGCCAAATTATCCTTGAATGCCAGGGGTTAGGTTGGCGGGAATCGTCCGAGGATGTTCAGTTCTTTTTGAATGGATACGATTATCGTCCGGTTCATTCGCAACGCTTCCGATGTCGCCCGACCCGTTGCTGTCAGACCTTCGATCAGGAATTCATCAGTCAACAAGAAATGCTCTGACCAAATATCTCTTCGAGGATGAAAAAGCGGAACGAATTCTCCGTTGACCGGATCGTTCGCTCCAAGTCACGCGGCTTTTCGGAGAGAACATGTAACACATGCCAATGCCAGATTGCTGGCTTCAGTCGCACCGCCCTCGAATCGAGGCTTGATGTGATCGATATGAAACGTCGCTTCTTGACTGTTTTGCGGCAGCATGCAATATTCACGGATCTCGCAGGTTCGTGCCGCACTGCGCCGGCCAGGCTAGACGGAATGCGGGAACTCATTTGTATTTCTGACCAGAAGAGCGTTCTGCTCGCAATTTCAACAACGCTAACATGTCGATCAACTCACAAAGTGCTTCAGCTTCGAGTCGGTCTGACTCGTCCAATGCTCCAGCCTTGTCCTGCTGGTCAAGTAGTTTGGAGAGTCGAGATTCCAACGCGGGTGGTAGACTGAAATCGGCCCGGTCGTCAGGCAATTCAAGTTGAAGAGTTACGGTGCTCATTCTCTATCTCCTGTTCTGTATGACCCGCGCCAATTGTAGCAGGGTAAGATGATGAGAATCTATTGTTGTTCGGAAACGTGAAAAGATCACGCGGACTTTAGAACCGAATTCCTAAGTCTGGCCAGCAAGGAATTTGCTGAGGAAGTCGGTGTCGATATTCGGTTGCGTAACGGTCGTTGCCATGATCCGTGACAATTACGAAGTCTCAGCAATTAAAGGAATGCCAGTTCAGGTCGCTGAACGTTTACCTTGCCCCAGAGTCCATACGGTGGTCAAATGAGATGTATCACCTGAACCGGCAAGACTCAGGGAGGCATCTCATTCCACATGGGAGTGCGAATGAGCGTTTCGTTGGCACGATTGATGAGTTCTCGGCTGATACGGCTTGCCCGATGGCCTTTCCAAGACGAAGGAGATTCCAGTGCAACTCAAAATGATCAATAAAGGCTGTTTTCACTCGAGAACTTGCGACAGCTCTAACGGTCGCGATCCTGGTCATCGCCGTATCGAACTTTTGCGGCCAAATCGTCGCGCAAACGGCTAGTCCAACCGAACATCAGTTTGACATGCAGATTGAAGACTGGGGCAAACTTGCGGTGCCAGTTCCGAAGGCTGTTCTCAGTTACATTCACGGCCTCCGCTGCCGCCTTGAACGAGTAGCCTTCGGTCACGATCAGATTCACCGCTTCCCGCTTAAAATCCTCCTTGAACGTTCGACGTTTCGGTTTGACTTTCGTATTCATAGCATCCTCCTGTACGGATCTTAAATATTCCGACGGAGTCCACCAGTACTGGGCTAACGCAGTACAGCTAGCGATGTTTAGGCCACTAGTCCTGGCGTTTTGGTCGCGGCACCTTCGCACCTTTACGGCGTCCGCGCCGGCCCTTGCGCCCGCCTTTTTTCGCAGCGTCTGCTTTCGGCATCGGTTCGCCGATCATGCCCGACATCTGCGATACGCGGTCGCGAAGCCGCGCGGCGCGTTCAAAGTCCAGTTCCTCGGCAGCCTCCAGCATTTCTTTTTGCAGACTCGCGATAAACTCCTCGGTCACATACTCCGTCGCCGATGCCGCCTCGAGCGCCTTGTTGGCGTCGCGGTGTGATTTCAAATCCGATTCGATACTGGCGCTGACTTCGCGAACCACGGTGTGAGGCGTGATGTTGTTCTGGCGGTTGAACTCAGCCTGCAACGCGCGGCGTCGGCCCGTTTCCTGAATCGCGTTCTTCATCGCAGCCGTCATTTTGTCGCCGTACAAAATGACTTTTGCGTTCACATTCCGGGCTGAACGACCAATCGTTTGAATGAGCGATGTCTCGCTGCGCAGGAAGCCCTGCTTGTCGGCGTCCAGAATCGCAACCAGGGATACCTCAGGCAAGTCCAGACCTTCTCGCAACAGGTTCACGCCAACCAAACAGTCAAATTTTCCAGCTCGCAAATCACGCAGATGTTCAACCCGTTCGAACGCGTTGAGTTCGCTGTGCATCCATTTGGTGGCAACGCCGTTCCTGGAAAGATAAGCGGCAAGGTCTTCCGCCAGTTTTTTCGTCAACGCCGTGACGAGTACGCGGTCACCCATATCACGGCGCTCGATGATCTGCTCCAGCAAATGCGCGACCTGTCCCCGGGCAGGGACGACTTGGATTTCCGGATCGAGCAAACCGGTCGGGCGAATCAGCTGTTCGACCACTTCGCCGCCGGTTTTTTCCAGCTCGTAGTCGTTCGGCGTCGCGGAGACGTAGACGACCTGATGAATCCGGTTTTCCCATTCCTCAAACTTCATCGGCCGGTTATCAAGCGCACTTGGCAGGCGGAACCCGTGTTCGACCAGCGTGGTCTTGCGGCTGCGATCACCTGCGTACATCGCGCCGACCTGGGGAATCGTCACATGCGATTCGTCAATGATCAGCAGGAATTCGTCCGGATAAAAGTTATAGAGGGACTCAGGCGTTTCACCTTCTTTTCGCCCTGCCAGGATCCGGCTGTAATTCTCGATTCCGGGACAATGGCCGACGTGCTGTAGCATTTCAATATCAAATCGGGTGCGCGCGTTGAGCCGCTGTGCTTCGAGCAGTTTTCCGTTTTCACGAAAATGCTCCAGCCGGTCAGCCAGCTCTACTTTGATCTCGCCGATTGCATTCTTAATCCGGGCTTCGGAAGTGACAAAGTGCTTTGCCGGATAGATGTACAGCTGGTCCTGCGGCGAAATCGTTTCGCCGGTCAGCGGATTGATGATCGCCAGTTGCTCGATCTCGTCGCCCCAGAACTCGATCCGGTATGCGTATTCTTCATAGGATGGCCAGATCTCGACGGTGTCGCCGCGCACCCTGAATTTCGTCCGCTCGAACGCGACATCGTTTCGCTGGTATTGAATATCGACCAGTTTGCCCAGCATTTCGTCACGGTCGATGGTCTGGCCTTTCTTCATCGCAACGACCATTTTTTTATAGTCGTCGGGCGATCCGAGTCCGTAAATCGCGGAGACACTGGCAATGATGATTACATCGTTACGGCTGACGAGTGAACTGGTGGATGCGAGCCGCAACCGGTCGATCTCCTCATTGATTGAGGCGTCTTTTTCGATGTAGATATCGCGAGCCGGGATGTAGGCTTCGGGCTGATAGTAGTCATAGTAGCTGACGAAGTAGTGGACGGCGTTGTGCGGAAAGAACTCCTTGAACTCTGCGTAAAGCTGTGCGGCCAGCGTTTTGTTATGAGAAATCACCAGCGTTGGCATCTGAATCTGCTCGATCACGCTGGCAACGGTGAACGTCTTTCCGGAGCCTGTCACGCCCAGAAGCGTCTGGTGTTTTGTGCCGGATTTTAGTCCATCGACAATTTTTTCGATTGCCTGCGGCTGGTCACCGGCCGGTTCGAAAGGTGCGCGAAGTTTGAACATTGACGGTCGGATCGGGTGTTGAGGAGTATTGTTGCCGGCTACCGATTTGCCGTTCTATCAATTATCTGCCGGCGCGTTATTCGATTGTTTGACCGGTGCCAGATGCGGTTCCAGTTTTTCGATCGTCGTTGCCCCAATCCCGTCGATCAAACCCAGTTGGTCGTGTGAACGGAACGGTCCATGCGTTTCGCGAAACTGGACGATGGTTTTAGCCATCGCAGTTCCGATGCCGGGAAGATTGTCGAATTCCGGCCAGTCGGCGCTGTTGATATCGACCTGATAGACGGCGGCAGAAATCCGTCCGCTCCGGTCGATTTCGATCAGTCCGTTTTCGACATGGTTTCGGTACAAGAAATAGAAAATCATTCCGGCCAGGGAAACTGCGGTGAGCAGAAAAACAACCAGTTGATCGCTCTTGCGGATCAACAACTGGTAGCGGTAGACCCAGCCCGATTCGTCTTCTGATACTGTTGCGAGGCTATCTTTCAGACCAGGCGGATCGCTGTTTTTGTCTTGCTCAAGATTTTCTGCCGAGAAGTCAAAAGAGTCCCGGACAGAATCTTCTGACTCTGAATCGTCCGGCCCCAAAGCCCGCGCGGGCGCAGTACGATCAGAGTCAGCAGTATCGGTCGGACGATGAGACATCACGCGGGTCGGATTGGGCATCGAAAACGAAAGACGAAACCCGCATCTTATCACAAACGTGAGTAAACGACTCCCCTGTGGACATCGGGGATTCGGTGCCTGGATGACACGGGAGGACTCGTACGGATAAAGCGCGAGGAAAAAACCGGGGCTATCGCCGCCATCGGCTGATATCAACCGAACGGCGCTCGCCGCGTTTGGTTGATGGGCGCAGCTCTACAAACCGCTAGCCGCCTGACCATTCCGCAGCGGTGATGACGCCGTCCTGATTGGTGTCCTTTTCGAGGAACTGCGTGTAAATAACGCTGTCCCACGTTTCAGAAAACTCGTTCATTTGAATCTGTCCGTCGTTGTTGGTGTCCAGATCAGCAAGGCTTCCTGACCGTCGCGAGCCGCGCCGGTCCCGATCCCGTCGGCGACCACCATTGTCCGCCTCGTCGCCGGATTGATTTACACTGCTGTCCTGTTGGGCATAGTGATTGAACAGCTCTTCTCTAGAATAACGCCCGTCTTCATCGGCATCGGCGCCTTCGGGAGGATTGCGCATCGACTCGCGCTCTTCCTGATCAATGTAAAAGTCTTCATTCTTGTCGTATTTGCCCATGACGCTTTCTACGAATTTGTCGTAACGGGCTTTGTTTTGTTCCGGGCTGAATCCGGAGTTCCCGCTCGATCTGCCGCCCTCACTTGACGCGCCGCCGGAAACGCGTGTGTTGTTTGGCCGGTTCATGTCTCTCGCTCGCACTTGCGGCTCTGGTTCCTCCCCGTTTTCTCCTGCTGCAACGTCGGCAGCCTGGTTACGCCGGCCGCTTTTAGTGGCTTTGTCGCGTGCGAAGTATCTTAGTGCCAATTCGGTTCGAGACAGAGAACTGTCTCGATTAACATCGCTCACCGAGGGCAGTGGTTTGCCCCATGTCGTATTCTCAATTTCCTGAGGGTCGAGAATTTCGTTGCCGTCACCGTCATAGTTGGAAAGCACGCGGTTGACTTGCTCCATCACCGACTCACCATACTTTTCCGCAAGCTGGTCATAGCTGAGTTCGACAAAACTGCTGTTGGCTCCGAATCCGGGCGTGTTAATCGCGTCACCGTCATTTCCGTTTCCAAAGCCGGGGACTTTCCTGACCAATGGACCTCGCAACACGGCATGTCCGCGGGTTCGATGGGCTTCCAGCAAAACGTCGATGTCGTAGTACTGTTCCGGATCAAACCCGAGCGACTGTACCCATTCGCGCGTGCCGCCGACCATTTCGTTCGGGTCGAGATCGCCATCCCGACCGGTGTCGAGCCGGTGCAACATTGCTTCCAGTTGTGACTGTCCCTGGGCAGCGACCGGTTCACTGATCGAAACGTTGAGTGCCAACATCACGATGCTCAGTAACGGGATGAGGCAGGGTAATTTCATGAGTGTCCGTGGCATATCGTTGTCTGAGGAGATTCGGTAGGCGCTATCTTGAGTTTGGCCGGTGTTGAGTTTGACGAGTCGCAACCGGTCTCGCAAACATCTATCGGTACTCAGCGTGAGCCAGTCCATTCTTCTGCTGTGATCAAGCCGTCGCCATTGAGGTCCCGCGATTGAAACTGTTGAAAAATCGTGCTGTCCCACGTATCGGAAAATTCATTCATCTGAATTTGTCCATCATCGTTCGTGTCGTATTCGGCGAACGGAGGCGAGCCCCGTTCGCGAGTCCGGTTTTGTTCTCCTGATGCCAATCGTTCTGCGCTGCCCCGACCACGGCTTCCCGATTGCGACCGGCCGGTTCTGGAAAATTCCAGCAGTTCATCGCGAGTCAAATTTCCGTCACCGTCCGCATCCGCACCGTCAGGCGCGCGCCGCATTTTTCGTTTTTCTTCCGCATCAATTGTTCCGTCTCCGTCAGCGTCGTATCGTTCAAAGATCCCGTCAACATAACGTTGTGATCTTTCTTCAATGTCCTGTCCCGAACCGGGCGAATTCCGGTCACGCTGCCGCCGCCCGCGCCGATTGTCATCATTCTCTTCCTCTCGCGGTTCCTCACTGTTTTCGCCTGTGTTGTTCCGTTCCGCTGTAGATTCTCTTGAATGGTAACGTTTGGCTAATTCGGTTCTTGACAATCCACCGTCGCCATCGAGATCACTTTGATCAAACCGGGGATTGCGCCAGCGGCCACCCTCCTTCTCATTGGTGTCAATGATCTGGTTGCCGTCTCCATCGTATCTACCCATCACGTCTTCAACCTGTTCCATGACACTTTCACTGTAGGTCGCGTAGAGCTCTTCGTTTGACAGTTCAGTATTTTCGACAGGCGGTCCGAATCCGGGAGTATCGATCGTATCTCCATCATTCCCGTTTCCAAAACCGGGAACTTTTCTCAGGCCTACAGGAGTGCTGCGGCCTGCATTGCGTTCATCGATCGTGCTAATCAGTGAGTCGATTTCAACATATTCCTCCGGGTTGTAACCGTATCGCCTGACCAGGGTTGCCAATCGCGGCGTCATTTCGTCTTGAGGATTGATATAGCCATTTTGATCCTGATCCATCTGTCTCAGAATCTGCTTGATGACCTGCCCTTGAGCGTTTGAATCGGATACGAATCGAGTGGCACAAACTGCAACAGTCGCGATCAAAATGGTTCGCAGAGAAATCATTGCACCTGTATTCACTCTTGTTGAGGAAAGATCGTGGCATGCGGACTATTGAATCGCCCATGCCTGAATCGCCCATGCCTGAATCGCCCATGCCTGAATCGCCCATGCCTGAATCGTTTGGGCCTGCGCCGTCTGAAGCACCCGGACATTAAACCACAGGGAACGGTTTCGGTTTCGGCTGAGGTTCCGCCAGGTCCTTTCTTACTCCCTAATTATACCGTTTCCTGCATCTAATCCTGGTTCCTGCCTCCATCCATCTTTTCAACACCCTGTTCTATCCCGACAAATTGGCCGCCAACTTCCGCAGATCCCGGACCGTAGGTAATACCGGGAAGCCAACACCGATTCAACGAGGAAACCATTGATTTTTCCGGTTCTGAGGCCCGATGGTTTGACTGTATTCATGCTCGTGTCGATAATGAAACAAGGCCAAACGCTGGCATCCGCTCCGCAATCTCATCAACATCAGCCCGATTCGACCTCGCGAAATCCCTTGCTCTGAAACAACTTACACGCTTTTTCACGAATAATCGGACAGCCTTAGCTGCAATTCGGTCGCGTCCGGTGGAAATGGGCGGTGTTGGCGGTCCCGCATTGCGATACCAAATTGGGTTGGCAAGTACTTGCGGTATCGAATCAATCCAGGCGTTTGAAATTCTGACGAACAACAGGGATAGGAAATGCACGGCACGTGTCCAAACTGCAGCGCTCGATTGAACGACTTTGCGTTTGATTGTGGCCGTTGTGGTTGGAACCTCGACGCCCAGATTGAATCAGCAGGCAAGGCTGAACCGGTTCCGGTTGCAGCGGAATCAAGCGACGGCATTCCGATCGCCAGTATGCAAACCGAGGCCGAGTTATTGATGGATCGCGCCGCTGACTACGTGGAGCAGGAGAACTTTTCTGCCGCGATCAAGTTTCTCAATCGCGCGATCGTTGATGCACCTCCGGAGCGGCTTGGCGAACTGTATGCGCTGAGGGGATATTCGAAACTGAAGAGCGGTCAGTTTGAAAAAGCGGAAGACGATTGCACACTCGCGATTGAGCGATTCTGGACTCAGCCGCAGAGCTTTGCGTGGCGTGCGGCGGCGCGTGGCGAGCAGTCAAAATGGAGGCTGGCGTTTGACGACCTTGCCCGCGCCTGCGAAGAGGCGGGCGATCAGCCCGATCCCTATCTACAACTCATGGATTCGTACTCGGAGGCGGCCAGCGATCATTTTCGTGAGATGATAAAAGCCGGTCGCGACAGCCCGCAAATGTTTTTCGAACGTGGTTGGATCTATTACCGGCTGGATCGTTACGATCGTGCGGCCCGGGATTTCAAGCTGGCACTCGATCAGGATCCGAAACATCCACCGGCGGCGCTCGGAATGGCAAAAACGCGGCTGGGCGAAAAAGCAGCTGCTCGCGAGGAACTCGATCGAGACGAGATGCAGGAGATTATCCGTTTGTGCGATCTTGCATTTCGAAGCACTGATCCGGAATGGCAGTTCGACGCCTTGAAAATTCGCGCCAAGGCAAAATACGCGTTCGGTCATTACGCACGGGCTGCCAAAGACATGACAATTCTGAGGGAAAAATGCGCCGGCGATGCGGGGCGACTGATCCAATGCGGAACGCTGCGACAACAGCTGCAACAGCATGTCGAGGCGATCAGCGACTTCTCGGATGCGATCGAAACTGACCCGCACAACTACTTCGCCCTTCAACGGCGTGGCGACAGCTACCAGGCGATTCGCAACTATCAGCTGGCAATCGATGATTACACGAAATATCTCTGCACCCACACTGAAGATCTCGCGGTGCGGATCCGGCGGGGGCAGTCCTATCTGAAATTGAGCCGTCCCGATCTTTCGCTGGCTGATTTCGATCGAGCGCTGAAAATCGAATCGTCAAACATCGATGCCATTCTCGGGCGGGCCCGGATTTTTACAAAGCGGAACCAGCTGGATCTCGCCCTGACAGAAGCTGAAAAAGCAGTCCGGCTGGACAACCGTAACCACGAAGCGTTTGCGGCGCTGGCGGAAGTGTACGTTGGTCTTTGCGATTATCCTCGCGCGATTGAGGAATTCACCCGGGCGATCCGGCTGGCTCCGTATGACGAACAGAAGGCGGAAAATCTGTACCGTCGGGGGACGTCGCAATACGAACTGAGCGAGTACTACAAGGCGGCTGACGATTTCAAAGCGTCGCTGGAACTACGCAAACATCATGCGGGAACCTGGATCTGGAATTCGGCCGTCTGTTCAAAGCTGGAGGACTGGCCCGGTGCGATTCTCTCCTTAGAGAACGCGATTACAATGCGCCCTTCGATGGCCGGCCGTTATTTGAAACTCGGGCGACCGGTTGCAAGACGCGCCGTCGATTTCTTCCGCCACGAGCTCCAGCGCGGAAAAGAAAACGCGGACGTCTATCGCAGCCTCGGGCTGGCCTGGCATTTTCTGGGCGACTACAAACAGGCAGTCGTCTACTACACCGGCGCACTTTCAATCGAACCTGACGATCACGAAACGCTGATGCGACGCGGTCAGGCTTATGGCAAAGCGGGTGAACATGAACCGGCTGGTGAGGACTTCACGAAGATCATCCGCCGCGATTTGTCCGACCACCTGGCAAGATATCACCGGGCTTCAGCGCGAACCCGGCGCGGCCGGTATCAGGTTGCGCTGATGGATGTGGTTAAGGCGATCAAACAGTTTCCGGGCAATCCTGTTTACCATGTATTGCACGGCGACCTGCTGCAGATTCCAGATGCGACCGGAACGCATATAAGATACGAAAAAGTCATTCGGGCCTACGATCGTGCTTTGAGAATCGATTCCTCGGATCCGGAAACGTTGCGGAAACGGGGAAACGCGAACATGCTTTCCGACCGCCTGCTTCATTCCGTTGATGACTTTACCCGCGCTCTGGAGCTTGATCCAACGCGCACCGACATCCTCGTCGAGCGCGGATTCGCAAACCTGAAACGCGGGCAGCACGACAATGCACTCAGTGATTTCGAAATTGCGCTGGGGCGAGACAACCGCCTGGCACGGGCTTACGCGGGTCGCGCTGCGGCTTTGACGGCAACCGGTCGTCACGAATACGCGTTAATCTGGCTGACCAAGGCCCTGCATCGTTTTGACAAAACCCGGGATCTGGCCGAGATCCTGTTCGCACGGGGTAAATCGTTTTACCAGATGCGACGTGTCCGCCCGGCGATCAACAATTTCAGCCAGGTTGTCGTATTGTTCCGGGCTGACGCGCGGGCTCAAATACCAGCGCGAGTCGCACGGGCGATCGCGTGGGCTCAGTTGGAACATTGGAAACGCGCCAGCGACGATTTCAAGTCCGTGTTGAAGTTCGATCCGGATCATTCTTCCGCACTGGCAGGCATGAGCTGGTTGTCGGATTTGAGCCAGCCAACACCGGAGTTGTTCATGGCACCTGACGTCCTGATCAAGCCCTCCAAGCCGGCCGTGGTTGCCCCTGCCACAGAGCTGTTGGAGATTGACGAGTCGTGGTCGGTGCCGCCGCCGTTTGACAGCTGGATTCTTAGAATTCGTTCGACGATCGATGCAGGCAACGGCGTGAAAGAGTATGGCCCGCTCACCAAACGGACGCTGGAAGAGTGGGCAGCCGAAGGACGGATCGATGCCGGTATGAAGCTGCTGCGCGCCGATTGGTCGAAATGGAGGGATGCCGAAAAAGTACTTCCATCGATTGCCCGGCGAGTGGCTCAGGGCAACATGATTCCGGAAATTCAATTGCGAAGACGGAAGTCGGACAGCGAACAGTAGGTGCTACCAGGAACACCTCAAGAACTAGACTGCGACTTAAGAATCACAGTGGAGGGTCACGAAAAGCTGAAGCTTAAGCAATCCTGATCCGAGTACTCCTAACCGTTACCAGATTTCATTTATTTTTTTTGGATTGTCAGTGTCAGACCGCGAAACCAAACCGATGCGAGATTCCGCTGCCCGTTCCGAGAATATCGTCTTGCCCGGCGATACCAATGCGCATGATACGCTGTTTGGCGGCCAGTTGATGAAACACATCGACGAAACGGCTGCCATCAGCGCCCGCCGCCACTGCCGCGCTCCGGTCGTCACAGCGTCCAATGACGGTGTCCACTTTCACCAGCCGATCCAGCGAGACAACATTGTCACGTTGTTGTCGTACGTCTGCAGCGCTGGCCGGACGTCGATGGAAATATTCGTCAAGATTCTTACGGAAAAAAATGACGGGTCCAAAGAGATCGCTGCGACATCGTTTCTAACATTTGTCGCTTTAGGCGAAGACGGTCGCCCGATACAGGTTCCGCTCGTTGAACCGGGGTCCGAAGAGGAACAGCTGCTGTTCGGTGAACGCGAGATTCGCAAAGCAGCCCGGCTCAAGAAACGTAACGAGACCAACGAGCTCATTCACCGGTTGTCGCCGTTGTTGTAGACCGCATCGCAGATGCAGGCTGTCACTCGCGATCGTTCTCGAGTGTTGCAATCTCAAGCGGTTCAGTCCCGCCTGGTACGAGTCCGCACTCAACCGCGCGTTGGAAAAGATGAGCGAGTGCGTCGCTGCCGGCGCGCCCAAGGTCGAGTGTCCATTCGTTGACATACAAATCGACGTGGCTCATCAGAACATTGTCGCTTGATTCCTGCGCATATCGTCGCATCGTCGGAAGCGTCTGATCGCGGTTTGCCAGGCCAAACTGAATGGAGTCGTGAATCACACGGGCGACGGTCGCGATCGTTTTGCTGCCCAGATTCCGACGGGCCAGAATCCCGCCCAGTGGCAGCGGCATTCCTGATTCTTTCTCCCAGCGAGTCCCGAGGTCTTCTATCAGAAACAATCCGGACTCTTTCCAGGTAAACCTTCCTTCATGAATGCACACACCGAAGTCCGCCCTCCCCTGCTCCAGCGAGGGCATGATGTCGGAAAACACAACGTGTTCAGGCTGCGCGGCATCGGGGTAGAAAATTCGATGCAACAGAGTGGCCGTCGTGTGCTGTCCCGGGCAAAGTGTCTTCGCAAGCGGTTCGGTCTCCGGCGAAGAATTTTCTCTTGCAGCCAGCAACAACGGTCCGACTCCGAATCCAATCGCGGAACCGGACGGCAGGACCTGCGCCCGGTCAGTTAACAGAGCAGCAGCATGGAAACTCGCTTTGGCCACATCAAACCTTCCAGCGAACAGTCCTTTGTTCAAGGCTGCGATGTCCAGCAATTCGATATCGAAGTTCAATCCGCGTGTATCGACAGCACCGGTGAGGATTCCGTGAAATGCGAACGTGTCGTTCGGGCAAGTCGAAATCGCGAGCTTGATTTTCTTTTGAGTCATTGTCGAAGAGAATTAAGGTGTTCTTGGTCCGGCTGCCAGTTTTGAACCACGGATGGACACGGATCAACACGGATCAACACGGATTTTCCAGTCCAACTTTATCCGTGTTCATCAGCGTTTATCCGTGGTTGTTTTTTCGGCTGCTATTAATACGGCTCGGTCAACCAGTCGGGCCACTGCCTTCATTGCGGATTCGATTTTCCAGTTTGATTGATCGCGATCGCCGGCGACGTTCGAAATGCCGCGAATGATCGTAACGGGGACGCCGGTCAAGTGACATGCAGCGGCAACGGAAAATCCCTCCATCTCTTCTGCTTCTGCACTTGGAAACTTCTCCATTCGCAGCTGTACGTCATTCGGACCGGCCGCCGCTGATGTGACAGTAAGCAGTTCATCTGAGACAACTTCCGATAGGCCTTCGGGAATGTGTAGTTCGATCGAGTCGTCTTTGTTTGCGCTTGAATTTGCAGATTGCAGTTGCGGCCAACCCGAACCGGCTGCGGTTTTGAATGCCGAACCGGTGCCGACACCGATTCCGTAACAGGTGACGTGGCTGAAAACCGACGCGCTGCCGGGCGGTCGATCAGGAGAGTAACTTCCGGCGATGCCGGCAAGAATTATCGTCGACGGTTGCTTCTGTTCGATCAGCCGTGCCGACGTCGCAGCGGAAATCACAGGGCCGAATCCGCAGAGGCGTAATTCGCAGATACCGGATTGCCATTGAAACTGAAGATGCTTCTCAAGCAAATCGGCTTCCCTCTGCGTCGGCACGAGCAACAGTATCATGGACGCGCCTTCGAAGAAATGATCTCGGCGAGCAAACGATCGGCTCGATGCCAGTTGATTGCTTCGCGGCCGCCCATATAGCTGACCAGCGTTGCCAGGCACAACATTGCCACGCACCAGATACTTGCCGGTCCGGTTAGAACGGTCGCCAACTGGAGCGTCCGGGCAATGGTTCCCTGCGACCCGCCGAGCACCAGGCCGGTTGAAACAACGCCGAACACAAATGCAAACGCGAGCATTGCGATGCTGACCGAAATCAGCGCCGACCAGTCAGGGATTTGTATCAGGTAGATCGCATAAACCAGATGCAAGGCTGCGAGAAACATCAGGATATAAATCCAGCGCGGCGTCGCACCGGACTCGGTGCCGCTGCTCCATGCCAGCCACTGTGAGATCGCCGGAGCAAGGTTTATCACTCCGAGAATCAGAATACAAACAGCGATAAACCGGGTCAGAATCATCCGGTCTGACCTCGATTCCCTCGCCCTTGCCCGAATCGTTGCGGGTGAAGGCTGTTCGACCTCCGCGACTTTGAATTCGGTATCGATCTGGATAGCGTCCGACAAGCCGATTGGACTGGCGACGGACGGATCGGGCACGTGCTCGTTGACCCGGTCAGTCGACGGAGTCGATGACAAGCGTTGTGTTGTAATTTGCTTCTTGTGGCGGGCCTTGCCGACCGGAGGAGCGGGAACGGGCAACGAGAAACCGCCACCGGGTAGTTTTTCAGCCGCGGCCTTGTCATGTCCGACCGGTGCCGGCTCTTTAGGCCTGGCCGGGTCGCCAGCCGAAGTTCTGCTGACGGGCGGTTCAGTTGCCTCGGAAGAGACCGATGATTTCCGTGTGCGATTTTTCTTCCGTTTCTTTTTCCTGCTCGTTGCGGCGTCTTTGGCGGATTCGGAAGTTCCCCGCGTTGTCTGCTCATGCGCAAGATTTTCAAATGCAGCGTCACGCGGGTCGGAACGCTTATTCTCGAACGGCAGAATGTTACGTTTCTGTTTTGAGGACGGAGGCGGCAGAGTCGGAAGCGGATTTTGCCGCGGTTGTTTTGCAGTTTCCGGTTCGTTGCTCATTCCGGCAACCGCTTCGTCGGGCGGATGATCGCCGGCGGTCAGATCGATTGAGGGGAACACATCCGGTTCGTCTGGAAATCCGGACTTGTCGACGGACAGTCCGACCAGTTCGGCAAACATCGGAATCGGTTTGCCGCTGCTGGATTCAGTCGATGACGGAACGCCAAGCCGGATCGTCGCCTTGCATTCCGGACAGCGCACAATCTTTCCTGCGCGATTGGACGGCATTCGGATATGGCAGCCCGACGGGCAGTGGACTCGTAACGGCATTCGACAGACGCAAGTTAGGACTCGAAACATCCGGAACGATCGACTGGCTGTCAATCCGGGTTCCTGATTCGTTCGTTCTATTTTAGTCGTTGCTACGATCGAGTGCCGCAAGCAGCTCAAGAAAAAAAACGGCTCATTCCGAATCTGATTGCCGAAATGCGTACGCGGATGCGGCGCAAACTTGCACAAACTGCCGTTTCTTATGCTGCTTGTTCTGAAGACATCGACTGATTGATGCCCGACTTTTGTTCATCGCGGACCATCTGATGAATGATGCTGATGTAGTCCACGATCGAATGATCGGAAAGCTGATCGATGCGGAACCGCGTCAGTTCCTTTATGAATCCCTGAAGCCGGTCACTGAAACGCCGCCAGCCTTTGATATCCTTCAGAACTCCGCTTCGATTGATATACATTTCGGTTCCTGAGTGCCGATACCCTAGCCAGACCGGTGGAACGCGTGTGACGATGTCGTTGTTGTTGACCCAGCGGTAGTGAGGGAATTTGACAAAGCTGGTGTATTTCCGGCAGCCGACACGCGGGCTGCCGAACGTGTACAAACCATCGGGCTCCGATTTGATGTGCGACAACAGACAACGTGCAGCACAGATCGTTGCCATTGCTCCGCCAAGTGAATGGCCGCAGAACCACAACGATCGCTGATTGCCGGCCAGACTCTCTTCGAGGTACGGCCAGAGTTGATCGACTTCGCTTTTGAAACCGCGATGGACTTTGCCAACTGTTTCCGCCAACGCAGTCAGCGCGTTGGCGTCAGCGCGAATGTCGCTCCATTCATTGGGTTCGGTTCCGCGACAGGCAACCACGCTGTCCGTCTCGTTGTGAAACCAGTACGCCTGAGCGCCGTCGCTGTTGTAGAAATTTCCGTCGAGGAATCCGAGTTTTCCAGCGGCCTTGTTGGTTTCTTCGACCGAAAGATAGGACATCATTGAGCACTCAGCAAGAAACAACGAACGCTGGAGTTCAGTCATTTCAGAGAGCGGTCCGGGCGTGGACTTGAACGAAATCTGACTCGCTTTTTTACCGGCGAGTTTCTGGTTTTGTTTTCGAGTGATTCGTGACATGCGTTTTCGAGCAATGACGATGGAGAATGACGTTGTCGGCACGATTGTAACAGATGTTCACTGGAAGTTTCATCCGGAATTCGCGCCGTCCATTGACGGTGTCTCTCTACTTGGCCGCCATCCGGATCATGCCATCAAAACCATCCGGAGCCTGACCTCCTGCTTCGATCATGCGGTTGAGCAGAAATGCGGCCCCGGAATCATTCTCTGCCAGCGGAGTAAACCGGGCTGCCGCAGTCTGCCATTCCCCCGATTCGAAATTCCGCAGCGCTGATTCAAACTTGTCCAGATGTTCCTTGCCGGGGCTGTCTGATTCGAAATAAATCTGAAAAACTTCTGTCTCCCGTGCGAGACCAAATGGCAGGACTCGTCCCAGTCGCCGTGCGCTAACAAGTGAAGAGCCGTCGAGGCCCCGCGCTGTTGTGCCATCGGTCAAAATCATCGAAGCGAACCAGCGCGACATGCTTTCGAGGCGTGAGGCAAGGTTCACAACGGGTCCGAATGCTGTGACCTTGACCTGATCGCTGGTCCCGATTTTTCCCGCGACAGCAGGTCCGGTTGCGATTCCGGTTCCCATCTGAAAATCTCGCAGCGGGGAATTTGCGTCTGCCGCAATGCGTTTCAATTCACTCTGTATATCAAGCGCAGCATTGCAGGCGCGGAGAATTGCAGCCGGGTCGTCGATCGGCCAGCCCCAGAAACCCATCGCAGCGTCACCGTGAAAATCGCCGATTACGCCACCATGATTCATCACACTCCGGGTCATGATCCCGAGTGTTTCGCTGACGCGTGCCAACAGTCCGAGTAAATCGTCAGCCATCTCTTCTGACGTCGCAGTGAAACCGCGGAGGTCACAGAATAAAACAGATACGTCGCACTCGCGCGGAGTCAGCACTTCGCCCGGATCCCGATCGGCCATCGCCTGCATAACAACGGGAGCAAAAAACGGACGCAGGCTCGATTGCCTCTGCTCCATGTTTTTCAGATCCAGCACGTTAGCAAGAGTAACGCTGATCAGCTCCGTAAATTTGATATCGCCCTGCAGATCGCGGGGGTGAGAGAGTGGATCGGATCCACTGCCGCTCCGATTTCGGCCGGCAACGTACACGCCCCAGCTACGACAGACTTCGCCCGGCAGCGGGCAGACGTAGGCCCAGTCGTTTTCATAATCGATCGTGTAGTTTTGCCCGCTTCGGCGGGGAACAATCGTCGAGTCATCAACACTTTGCTCAATCTCAGCGGCCGGTTCCGTTTTGTCGACGTTTTGATTCCAGACGTGCAGAACGGACTTGAATTCACTGATTGCCTGCCGGATCAGCGATTCGCTCGGCTGGAAATCTCCCGCAGCGTTCTGTCTCCGGTCCCAGTGAAGAACCTCAATTGCTGCACCGGACGAACTGACGTTTTCATTCATTCGGACAACTCCGATTGTCGATGCGCTGCGAATTCCGTCGATCAGAATGTTGACAAGGTGAATCATCAGATCCTGTTCGGTGCCCGCGCCGGAGATGACACGGGGCAGACGGTTCAGGACCGCGATCCGCCGATCGGCATCGCGATATTGGACATTGGCAAGAAACTCATGTGTGAATGTTCGCTGACGGACGGGATCAGGGACGTCCAGAGTCACAAACGCGCGGTCGTCACTGAGTCGAAACGTTGTGTCGCCGATCACAAAGTGCTCGCCGGGCGCAAGATCAAACGTCGAGGTTTTTCTCCCGTTGTAGAAAACCGGGTTCGCGGAGTCCTTGATCGTGCTGACATGCAGCGAACGTCCGGTCAGCCGCATCGCAAAATGGCGGCGCGAGATTTTTGTGTCCCAGGGAACCGCCCAGCCTGCCACAGTCCGTCCGACCACGATCTCGTGCCCTTCAGGAATGCGCCGTCGCCAGCGATTGTCAGATGCGGTTCCTCGAGCGATAAGTTCAGGCATTCCGGAGAGTTCAAAAAAACCAGGAGTCGGAAAAAGTCAGCAGGCGAAATATCAGTAAACAAGATGCGAGGTTCAAATGTGATTGATCAGGCTAATGCAAAACAGCACGACAACGATCGCTACAACCGCCGCCCCCATCATGATTCTGCGGCTGTAAAATCCGCGAGTGGCATGATTAAGCCTCAGATAGGAAAACACAACCGCCAGCAATCCGAACACGCCGAGTGCGATCGCGCCGGTTGTAAACAGTCGGCTGCGCGTTTGGTACTCTTTCCACCGCTGCATGACGTCCTGCTTGAAATCCGGAGTCAGGCGGAGCTGCGCATATCCGCAAAAAAGTTTCGTCTCGTCTGTGCCGGGCACACCCGTTTCAATGACGCTGGAATAAGCGCGGACCTCCGTTCGATCCGAATCAACAACGTTTGCCAGCACATATCCCGTGTCAATGCCGATGTTTTCCATGATCGACGGATCGTGGTCGCCGGTCCATAGCTCGGCCCGGGTTCGCACGGCGCCGAGAGCCGTTCGTCCAATCGAATTCTTCGCCTCCAGCGTTGTGGTTTGGGGCAGCGTTTGCACCGCGACGTGCTCGACGCCATCTTTTAGATACGAGCCGTGATCGAACCAGACGGGATGATTGTGGTCGAGTTGGTGTGTTCCCTGAATATCGGCATCTTGAGTTTCGGTTTGCTCTGTGTCGGCGGCTTGTGTTAAAGGTCTATTTGCGTGGACTGTCTCATGCGCGAAAGGAAACAGCATGATCGCCGCAAAAAACGCAACAGGAAGATCCCGGTTGCGATCCCTGATAGGTGTTTGGCGCGAGTCATTTTGTGAACAAGTTTGCATGTCAACTCTGAGTCTAATCGATTGAAGTCCGGCAACAAGTTCTGCCCGTTCGTAGTCATTGCTTTCCGTGGAATAGAAACGCAATGCGGTAGCACGGGTCAGGATTGCTTCTCGCTTGCGCTCGGGTCCTTGCTAACGCGGCGGGTTCCCTTTTTCTCGCTTGCGCTCGGGTCCTTGCTAACGCGGCGGGTTCCTTTTTCTCGCTTGCGCTCGGGACCTTGCTAACGCGGCGGGTTCCTTTTTCTCGCTTGCGCTCGGGACCTTGCTAACGCGGCGGGTTCCTTTTTCTCGCTTGCGCTCGGGTCCTTGCTAACGCGGCGGGTTCCCTTTTCTCGCTTGCGCTCGGGTCCTTGCTAACGCGGCGGGTTCCCTTTTCTCGCTTGCGCTCGGGTCCTTGCTAACGCGGCGGGTTCCTTTTTCTCGCTTGCGCTCGGGTCCTTGCTAACGCGGCGGGTTCCCTTTTCTCGCTTGCGCTCGGGTCCTTGCTAACGCGGCGGGTTCCCTTTTCTCGCTTGCGCTCGGGTCCTTGCTAACGCGGCGGGTTCCCTTTTCTCGCTTGCGCTCGGGTCCTTGCTAACGCGGCGGGTTCCCTTTTCTCGCTTGCGCTCGGGTCCTTGCTAACGCGGCGGGTTCCCTTTTTCTCGCTTGCGCTCGGGTCCTTGCTAACGCGGCGGGTTCCTTTTTCTCGCTTGCGCTCGGGACCTTGCTAACGCGGCGGGTTCCTTTTTCTCGCTTGCGCTCGGGTCCTTGCTAACGCGGCGGGTTCCCTTTTTCTCGCTTGCGCTCGGGTCCTTGCTAACGCGGCGGGTTCCCTTTTCTCGCTTGCGCTCGGGTCCTTGCTAACGCGGCGGGTTCCTTTTTCTCGCTTGCGCTCGGGTCCTTGCTAACGCGGCGGGTTCCCTTTTCTCGCTTGCGCTCGGGTCCTTGCTAACGCGGCGGGTTCCCTTTTTCTCGCTTGCGCTCGGGTCCTTGCTAACGCGGCGGGTTCCCTTTTTCTCGCTTGCGCTCGGGTCCTTGCTAACGCGGCGGGGTTCCATACCACAAGAAACCGCGTTAGCGTATATTCCCGTTCCGCTTCGGGATTCAAAGCCATGAATTCGCTGTTCCTCGTACTTGCTGAATCGTTACGAACTCGCAATGGTTAAACTACGATTCCGTTGAGTTTACTCTCGCCTTCACATTGTTGTCTTGCCAGCCTCTATGCCCGCTCCACAATTCTATTTTCTACATCTCCCAAAATGCGCGGGAACGTCTGTCTTAAACAGCCTCTCAAGAATCGGCGAACGGCAAATGTTGATTCTGTCCGAATCGCCCGAATCCAAAAATGCTGCGCTCGAGGATTGCAAGACGGAGGTGCGTGCACGACGGCAGAAGATTGAGGACGTTGACTTGATCATCGGGCACGACGTTTTCTACGGATTGCATACGATCTCGAAACGCCCTGCAGAATACATCACGATCCTGCGCGATCCGGTCGTCCGCTACGTTTCGCAGTATCGGTATCTGGTCGATTGTGCACAGGACAGCCAGTCGCCGATTCATGAGTTTGCTTGCAACAAGATGACCGACGGTGACCGGTTGCTGACGATCCAGGAGAGCGTTGACCGCCAGTACTGGCACAACCTGGTGACGAACTACCTTGCTGCGGCGAACCATCCCGACTGGTCGACCAAACGCTGGCAGATTGACGACCCGCGCGAACAGTTATCGCTGGCGCGAGACCTGATCAGCAAGATGTCGTTTATCGGATTCGTTGAAACGCTTGAGCAGGATACGGCCACGTTGTGCGCGAAATTGGGTTTGAGCTACAAACTGCCGGTCGTCAATCAGTCAAAATCCAAGGTCGCGCCTGAGTTGCCTGAATCGACGCTGGCTGGAATCCGCGAACTCAATGCGCTCGATCAGGAGATTTACGATCTGGCGAAAACGCTGATGGAAAATATCGACGCGGACTAGGACCCGTGTCGCTCTAGCCAGCCAGTGTATTGATCCTGTCTTGCGAAACGCGTGTGCGATCATCCGGATGAAGCCAGGGCGATGCCAGTTGCACGGCAATCGAAATTACAACCGCCATGATGCAATTCCAAAGCGGCGCGAAATTCAATAGATGGCTCAGCACCGCCGCACAGACCAGACAAAGCCCGACGTTCCAGATGCTCAATCTCGTGTAGCGAACCGGATCTGTTTGCTTCCACCACCCGAGCGCTGCGAACAGGACCGTGAACAGCACCAGGTAGGCTGGCAACGCGGGAACATTTTCCAGCGAAACCCCCGTCGCCTGCATCGGATTGTATTCCACCGATAACGAGGCGAGTTCGATGTTCAACATTCCGGCCACAGAGAAAGCAACTGTTCCCGTGGCGATGCCGATCGCCCCAAGCGCAACTCGACGCAGCCAGTTGTCTCCTTCATAGTTCTCCCAGTATTTGCCAGCCATCAGAAGCGCCCAGGCACCAAACACCGTTGTGATCGTCATCCAGGCAAACATCGCCCAGCTTTCGATCGTTGAAACCAGAATCGATCCGCCGATTGCGAGGCCAAGCAGATTGAACACGACGCAGGCCGCCGCAGCGATCAACATCGATCCAAGCAACTCCATGACGCGGTCATTCCACTGTCGTGCTCCGAGCCAGGACCGGACTTGCGAATTGCGCAACGATGCTGCTTCGCGATGAGCGGACCGCACTGATTTTTTCTTTGACGAAATATCGGGATGACCGATTCCAGTTCCGCTTTGGGCGACCTTGTCACCCGGTATCATCCATGTCCTGAAGAAGAAATAGACCAGGTAGGCCAGCCCGATTGCCAATGCGGCGGGGAGCAGCCAGTCGGAATTCGAGACGGCAACCACGGTTCCGGCAATCAGGATCGCAATCTTCAGCGGAGTCGAGACGTTGGCGTTGTTCCACCAGTCGGTAAACCGCCAGAGCCCCGAGTGCATCGCGCGGGCGATCGGCTCATCAGGGATCCGTGAGATTCCGCCGGTTGCGTTTCCGGCCATGCGGTCTCCGGGACTGTGATGAGAGATCGAGGTCGGGCTGACGATCTCTACAGTTGCTGAAACTTCGAGGGACTCGCGATAGGTTCCTTCAGCCGAAATATTTTCGTTTCGACCGGGACTACTGATACGTATTCCCTCAACGACCGGATCGTCGGAGGAGGGTTTGTTGCCGGCGTTGGTGTCGCGCAATTCGCCAAAGATGATGTCGGGCCGTTTGTTGATCAACATCGAGCCGACCGGCCCCTGATTTCCGGAGGCTGTCGAATCAGGCGGGTTTGTGTCTTGTGTTCCGGCGTCTTGCGGATTTTCAGTCGGCGAGTGGGGCGCAGTTTTCTTGTTCGCCGGCCCGGGCGTATTGCCGGTGTTGATGCGCGGACGGTCCATATGTCCGTTGAGTACGAGCGGGCCGACAGAGTTGAGCGTGATGATCTTGCGGCTGTTCTTTGCAATCTCGGGCCACGGGATATCGCAGAGCATCTCGGGAACGTTCGAGTAGCGTTGCTCCGGGTCTTTTCCTAGTGCGCCGCGAATGACCTGATGAAACTCGCGAGGCACACCTTCCAGAATCGGGTCGGCGGTCAGATGCTTCATGATGATTTCCTGCGAGCTTTCACCATCAAACGGGACACGGCCGGTCAACAGCTCAAACAGGATGATTCCCATCGCATAAATATCGATCTCTTTTCCATACACGCCCTTGCCGATCTCGGGAGCCATGTAGTGGAATGTGCCGACGCTTTCTGTCTGGCCGCTTTTTCGACTGCACGAGATAAATTTCGATAGACCGTAGTCGCCGATCTTGATCACCTGCTGATCGGCGTCGAAAAAGATGTTGGCCGGTTTGAGATCGCGATGCACGATGCCCTGCTCATGCAGATAGGCGACACCGGCAGCGGTCGAGGTGAACCAGGTCTTGACGTCCGCCTCGGGAACTCCCTGCGGATTGGCATCGACCACATCCATCAAACTCTGGCCGGGAACGTACTCCATCACCACCCAGCTTTCGCCGAGATCGTTGGTGGCAATGTCCCAGAGCGAAATCAGATTGATGTGTTTGAGGTTCAAGCACTGACGAACGCCGCGCAGTTCGACATCGAGATTCCGCTGTATTCGTTTGAGCGCGACTTCTTTGCCTGCATCCGAAAGCGCAAAGTACACTTCGCCGAATCCGCCAATGCCGATTCCGCGTTTGATGGTGTACCCGGCCAGCGGTTTTGAGCCGCTGGTATACGCAAACTTCATCACCCGTCTGCCAGCCGAAGGGGCCGTTCCTGTTTCCTTGTGCAAGTCCACAACCGCGTCGCGATCATGCGGATCGGTTCCCGCCCCGGCCTGAGCACCTTCATGGCTATTATCACCGGACCCGGTGGCAGGCGCGCGGGATTCTCCGCTATCCAGCGTAGCCGCCCGGTTGTCTGCTTGTCTAGATTTCACGTGCCTACCGGAGTTCGAATGATGAGAAGCTAAGTGTTTTCGGGCAATGAGTTAGGGTTGTGCGTATTGACGGTTCGTGTTTCGTTTCGATTCCGAACTCGACCGTCCGGCCACGAAGATCTACTGCTGGTTAATTATTTCAAACGCCAGAGAAAAGTCCTCTGACCGGATTTGGGAATTCAGCTGGATTGGACCCTGCCCCTGATGAACAGCCGAGTCAATTTCAATCGCTCCGGACGTCCGCAACGACCATATTCCGTCGCGATTGAACAACATCAGCTGGTTTTTCCAGCGAGGACAATGTACGTGTGAACGAGGATCGGGACCGAGCATGACCGGTCCGCTTGCGAGCAGGACACCGTCGGACCATGGCAGGGTTCGGTGGCGGCTGACAAAACTGAGAAATGCGGTTGCACTGAGCGGATGTGTCTTTTGATATTCCAGTTGGACGCCGCCATCGAGTTCGATGATCTGTCCGTGGCTGAGCCCGTGTTGCTGTTCGATCGGCCGCCCGTCGACTGAGGTCCGCCCGAGCGGATGAAGGATGTGCGCTCCGTCGAGAGAATCGATGCGAAGGTGACACCGCTGGAGATCGCCCAACATCGGGATCTGAACATTGTGGTTCGGTACGGCCTGACCGATCACGTTGCTCGTTCCCGGGCAGACCAGAAAGCCGCCCACCGCGTCGATCCAGATCATGAACGGTTTTCCGTTTGCGTCCATTTGTTTGTTTTTCGTATTGGCGTCGATGTTCATGAAAGTAACGGAGTCAGTCCCAACCGCCGGATCGCCGTCTTTCGGATTGCTATCGTTTTGATCGGCAGCGCAAATGCCGGCATAGGTCGTTCTGGCCCTTGATGATGACGGGTTGGCGGACAGCAGCAGTGAACTGGACGGGCTCTGCTGCCACGCCCGTTTCGGAATCTGAGCCATTTGTCGGTGAGCGTCAACGGCCAGCTGAAAGTTCGGAGCAAGGACCAGCATTTCGCGGCAGATCTGCTCGACATCTTTGCGGCGCGTTTCCAGCAGTGCCGCTTTCAGCGCTGTGGTCAGTTGTTTCATTTGAGCGGCATGGATCTGGCAGGTCGCCATTCTCGATTCAAGGAACGCCAGATCGGGTCGAAGTTCCAGCGCCCTGCTCATCAGTTCAACAGCCAGTTCAAACTCACCGCGCGCCGACGCTTCTTCGCTGCGCTGGATCAGAACTGCGACTTGTTCGATCCGTTCGGCACGCCAGTCGCGGATCGCGCGACCCTTCAGTTCCTTAACCAGTTGCAGGACCGATGTTGTTCTCGCATGGGCAAGCAGTTCGTTGGCCGCCTCGACGGTGAGTTCGACCAGCGAGTTCTTTTCGCGTGAAATCCGATCGCGGTCCGTCAGCATGGCGACATCGGATGCGGCGGTGATTGCAGTCCAGGCGCGGCGGATTTTTCCCGTGCTGATGTTGTCCGATGCCTGCCCGATCAAAGCGTCTGTGAGTTGCGTGAGCAGTTTTCGACCGCGTGAATTCGTGTCAAACCGTTCGCGCCGGGCGAATCGCGCGGCAGTAATCAGGTCGCCCTGCTTCATCGCCCGCTGAGCGCAGCGTTGATTCCTGGTGACAGGATTCTGTAGTCGGTTAAGCCACGAGTTCGGCATGACGGATTCGGAGTTGAGGTTTGTGGCGTATCCCGCGTTATCAGCTATTTTACGTGACTGCGGGTGCGAAGGCGGACAATAATTAACAGGGAATAGTTAACAACTAACAATTAACGACGTGTGGCACAAAAAAAAGCCCGGGCCCCGTGAGGAACCCGGACTGGATTTCCGGAAGTGGCGAGGTCAGTAATAGAGTCAACCACTTTCAGGAATCTTCCATCTGAGCCACCGTCAACGTGGGCCCGTTAGTTTGAGACGTAATCGGTTTCGTCATCCGCATCGTCCGATGCGTCGAAGAAGGCGTCGATCTCGTCAACAATGTTGCCGTCAGTGCTCAGTACGCTGTCTTGGCTGACAGGAATCTGACCCAGGTACTCAGGAGCCATAGCGAGCATCTCTTCGTCCGTGTCGATTCGTGCCGAGATGTCGTCAAGCATCTCCTGAGTCCGAGCAAGCTGGCTGTCGTCGATGTTCAGGTTGCTTGCTGTCTGAGCAACTTCGACCATTCGGTTACGAGCGTTCAGGCTTTCGATTTGAACTTCCAGCTCACGCTGAAGTGCGCGGGCGTCGTCAATCTTGACCAGAGCCGATGCGAGAGCTTGCGCTCGGAGCTCAAGGATTTGAGCCGACTTGTCACGTGTCTGAGTCGTAGTCTTGTGCAGCGAAAAGCGGTGACGAAGATCCTCTTCAACCCGATCGTTCGTGTAGGCTTTGCCATTGGTTGCAACATAAACCTGATCACCGGAATCCATGTGTGAACGAAGAGTCAGCATTTCGTCCTTGCTCTTATCCAGAGCTTCGTTCTGACGATTCACTTCGGCAGCCAGCCGTTTGATTTCAGCTTTTTCTTTGGCTGCCTGGTGGATCATGTCGTAGATTTGAGGTTCGATTTTTGCGAGTTGTTTTTCAGCTGCTTCAAGCTGAAACTCGACCGAGACCAGATCCTGGCCGGCTTGACGGGCGTTATCGAAAGCTGCTTGCATGTACGTAACCATGTTGGTGCCGAATAGAACGCCGCCGATAACCAAAACGGCAGCTGCAGCGAGGGTCAATTTTTTGAACATAATGTTCCTCCTGATATGGAATTGTGTCGCTTGGTTTAAAAGTGACGGGTAATTTGCGGCGGTCTGCCGTGTTGTTATGGGTTCTTCGCCCCTCAGATTGCGATCTTTGGAAAATTCAGAATATTTTTGGCTGAAGTCGCCAAGGTGCCGGAAATCCACGTTTCACGCGTGTTTTCGGCTTTTTGTTCGCTGCATCAATTGCAGATACGCCCGAATACCCAGCTGAATCCTGCTGTTCTTGATTTCTGGACTAGGCAGATTTGACACGTTTCAAGTGCGACCTATTGTTGTTTGAGCCCGGTTGAGCTGGGGAGCAACAATCGGGCTTGTGCGGCAGGAGGTGGCAGGAGCCACCGGGGACTGCCGCTTTTTTTTATGCGCTGACGGATCGCCTAGGCAGCCACGTAATATCAATTTCCGGCGTCTCAATGAAAACTGCGGCTATCGCCGTTCGGTTGAGACAACAGCCGGGCAAGATTCAGGAGCGAGTCCAGTCGAGCCCAATGTCGAAGTTCTTCGACGAATGCGTTACCGCGCCGACACTGATTCTCTCGACGCCCGTCTGAGCAATCGCGCCGATCGTATCGAGGTTTACTCCTCCCGATGCTTCGAGCAGGATCGTCTTGTCGTTGATCGGATCGCCAGGACCTGCCGCATCTCGCATCTCAACGGCTCGCGTCAGTTGTTTGGTGCTCATGTTGTCCAGCAACACGATGTCGGGCGCGCAGGTGAGCGCGATTGCAAACTGCTCGAGCGTATCGACTTCAAGTTGAAGGATCGTGTTGGCTCCGCCTGGCAGCCTCTCCTCGTGATCTGCGATCCAACTCCGCGCAAGTTTGACGGCTGCTGGAATGGTGTCGTCACTGTCATCGACCATCGTACGGTGGAACGCAAGATGGTTGTCCTTAATCATCACGGCATCGTAGAGCCCCATCCGGTGATTCGTTCCGCCACCGCATTTGACCGCGTACTTTTCCAGCCGTCGCCAGCCGGGCAATGTCTTGCGGGTGTCGAGTACTTCCGCGTTCGTGCCTGCAACGCGATCGACATGCTGGCGGGTCAGTGTTGCAATCCCGGACAGGCGGCACATGAAGTTCAGACAGGTTCGCTCCATGACTAGAATCTTATGGGCCGGACCGGCGAGTACGGCGATGGTCTCGCCTTTTTTTACTTCGGCCCCGTCTTCAATCCGGATCTCGAGTGAAAGTTTCGGGGCGAAATGCTCGATCGCAAGTCGAGCGACCTCGACCCCACAGACGATCCCGTCCTCGCGCGCAACAAATGCGGCTGATGCAGTCGCGCCGCCCGGGACCACGGCATCGCTGGTGCAATCGATACCCTGAGCGACGTCGGACGTGCCAATGTCTTCAATCAGAGCAAGGCGGATCAATTCAAGGCAATCGTTGCTTGTTGGTTCGTCCATCATTTTTCCAGAAAGGTAATGTTCGATTTGAGATTTGATTTCGTCGCGAACGCGACGGAAAGTAATCATTTTTTGTTCGTCGTCGCCGGTCGCATCGGCGGGGTCGTTAAACGGCCAGTGCAGTGTCTCTCCGGCACCGGGCAGCACGGGGCAGCTTTTTTTTGCGTTATCACAAACGGTGACAGCGAGATCGATTGGAACCCGGCTGGAGTCGGCGGTAAACTGATCAACGTGTTTGCTGTTGAGGCCTTCGACGGGCAGGCCGATTTCTTCAATTGCCCGAATGGCCAGCGGATGGACGTAGCCTGACGGTTTGCTGCCGGCGGAACTCGCTGTCCATGAACAGGCGCAATGCTGCCCCGGCCGGTTGCCCAGATGCTGCCAGATAGCTTGAGCCATCTGGGACCTGCAGGAATTGCCGGTGCAAAGAATTAGGACGTGTTTTTCCGGTCCGATCGCGGGCATGAAAATCTCTTCAGGAAAAATTTTGACAATTAGAGAATTGAAATTAGAGAATTGAAAATAGGGGGGCGGGAGAAAAACTGCAACACGTCACCGGTCAGTGAACGGAAAAGCGCGCGCCGGAACGCATGGCTAAAGGACGGTTTGTTCGCGTGACCGGAGCAGTTGCGATTTGCGTTGGCCGGATCGCAGGTTTTGACCGGGCCGAGTGAACATTGCAAAGCCGACCGAGCTCTTTGAATTCAGACTGAGTCAGCTAAGATCAGTAGCATGCATTGAAGTGTAAACGGGAGTACGAGCCGAGCCCGGTCTCTCTCCCCGGCTGCTACTGCGTCCGGCCTGCCCTAAACAGGCAGGGTGAATACGGACGATCAAGACTAACAAGAAAACTATGGAGTTTTGCAGGTCATGGCTAAATCCAAACTCGAGTATATCTGGCTGGACGGCAGCAGTCCGACTCAGGGTCTCCGCAGCAAGACCCGGGTTGAAACAGATTTCAGTGGAAAATTTGAAGACTGCCCGGTCTGGTGCTTTGACGGAAGTTCGACCGGACAGGCTGAGGGCGGTTCGTCCGACTGTCTGCTCAAACCGGTTGCTGTTTTTGATGACCCTGCCCGCCGCGGCGGATATCTGGTGATGACCGAAGTGTTGTCTGCGGAGAGCCAGCCTCATGAATCCAACGCCCGTGCGACGATCGAAGACGATGACAACGATTTCTGGTTCGGTTTCGAGCAGGAGTATTTTCTCTGGGATGTCGATACGAATCTGCCTCCTGGATTTCCGATCGGTGGCTATCCCGCGCCACAGGGTCCTTATTACTGTTCGGTCGGCGCGAAAAACGCGCACGGCCGTCCGCTGGTCGAAGAGCACCTCGACCTTTGTCTTGACGCAGGTCTGAATGTTGAAGGAATCAATGCGGAGGTTGCAGCCGGACAGTGGGAGTTCCAGGTTTTTGCGAAAGGCGCGCGCGCGGCGGGCGATCAAGTCTGGATCGCCCGATACCTGCTCGAACGAACGGCAGAGAACTACGGCATGGCGATTAACTGGCACCCGAAACCGCTCGGCCCGACTGACTGGAACGGGAGCGGGATGCACGCGAATTTCTCGAACACGATCCTGCGTGAGTGTGGCAGCAAGGAAATCTACAGCAAGGTCTGCGAGGCTTTTGCACCGCGCGTCAAACAGCACATTGAAGTCTACGGTGCGGACAACAACCAGCGGCTGACCGGCCTGCATGAAACACAGAAGATCGACGAATTCAGTTATGGCGTTTCAGATCGGGGCGCGTCGATCCGAATTCCGGTTGCGACCGTTACCAATGGCTGGAAGGGCTGGCTGGAAGACCGTCGACCTGCTTCCAACGCTGATCCGTATAAGGTTGCCGCCGAGATTATCAAGACAGTGAAGGGTGCTTGCGGCAACATGAACGTAAACGCGTAAATATGCCCCTGATGCCGGCAGGTACGTGGGATACGCTTTCAGCTTGTTGACGTGACGAACGGAAAAGACACGGCTGGAAGCGGATCCCGCGTCATTGTGATTCAGACATGGAAATGTGAACGATGCAGCAAACCGGAACGAAAAACGGTGCGACGACCAGGCTGTCCCGTTTGGCTGCCGGAACTGCAAGTGCATCCTGCGGCGGCCGGTTTCTCGATGATTCGCAGTGGGTACAACTGGCGGCCGAATGGTCGATTCGTGCCGACACGACGTATCTGAACCATGGATCGTTCGGACCGTCACCGGACCGTGTTCGCATGGCCAGGCGGCGCTGGATCATGCGGCTGGACGAACAGCCGATGGATTTCTACGTGCGGCAGCTGGAAGGTCACCTTGAACATGCACGTGATTCTCTTGCCCGGTCCGTCGGTACGAAGATGGAAAACCTGGTCTTCGTCGACAACGCAACGTACGGGATGAATGTTGTCGCTGACAGTTTTCCGCTGCAAACGGACGACGAGGTCTTGCTGAGCGACCACGAATACGGCGCAGTCAACCGGATCTGGGACCGGGCCTGCATTCGGAGCGGCGCTCAAAAGAAGATCGTTAACCTCCCGGCGCAAATCGATTCCAAACAGGAAGTCGTTGATGCCATCGTCTCGCGTGTGACTGACCGGACACGGTTGCTGGTGATCAGCCACATCACATCGGCTACCGCGCTGATTCTTCCAGTCAAGGAAATTTGTGCTGCGATGGCGGAGCGGGGGGTTCCGGTTTGTATTGACGGACCTCACGCGCCGATGCATGTGGACTTGAATGTCGAGGAAATCGGCTGTGATTTCTACACGTCTAGTTGTCACAAGTGGTTGTGCGGACCGTTGGGAAGCGGGTTTCTCTACGCGGTTCCGCATTCCCACAAGTTTATTCGACCGGCGATCAAGAGCTGGGGTCGGCTGTTGCCTGCGCTACCCGAGCGCTGGGACGAGGAATTTACGTGGATGGGAACGAAGGACCCGAGTGTTTTTCTCACGTTGCCTGATGCGATCGAGTTCATGCAGGGCGTCGGAGTTTCGGAGTTCCGCGGGCGATCCCGTTCGCTGGCGAATTACGCCGAGAAGAAACTCGCAGCTCAGTTTGGCACGACTCCGATCGGCAAACGCGAAAACGGCTGGTACGGATCGATGGCGCATGTTCCGCTACCCGCCGCCGGCGTGGTTCTGGCATCGGACATGGCCGAAGGTGACATGCCCGACTCCGCCGCCGGCCACTATTCCACATTGCAGCTCCGTTTGTGGGAGGTGTTCGGGATCGAGATTCCTATCATTGATTTCGCCGGTCGCTGGTTTGTCCGCGTTTCATGTCATCTCTACAACTCGGCAGCACAGATCGACTATCTCAGCGACGCGTTGCGGATTCTTGTCCGACACGACAACTAGTTGGCGTTGACCGTCCGATCTCACTTACATTCGTCACTGCCAGTCGCTTAGGCTCCGGCCCTCCCGGAGGAAGGATGAAGGGTGGGTGTTGCGACACTTTTTCACGTCCACGATGGTCCAAATACACGTGGTGTTTTCTGCTGCGGTGGTGATAATAGCTGTATGTGGCCCGAACAGGACAAAACGCAAGAGTTGCTCGCCGATGCCCGGAAGGGCGACGATTCCGCCGTGAATCAGTTGCTCGACCGCCATCGCGATTCCGTCAAACAGCTGGTGCGAATGCGGCTGGATCACAAGATTCAGCGGCGCGTGGATGTCAGCGATGTGGTTCAGGATGTGTTTGTCGAAGCCAATCGCCGGCTGCAGACCTACCTCGCAAATCCGGTCATGCCGTTTCATTTATGGCTGCGCCAGATCGCCCGCGACCGGATCATTGATGCTCACCGCCGCCACCGTGTTTCCGCACGCAGAAGTGTCGATCGCGAACAGGCGATGGTTGCGCTGCGAGGCTACGACCAGTCCTCGGTGCAGTTGATGGCAATGCTGGGTGATCAGCGACTGACTCCAGCCGCTCAGGCGGTTCAGGCGGAGATGGCACGAAAAGTTGAACAGGCGATTACGCAACTGGACGACCGCGACAGCGAAATCGTTGTCATGCGCCATTACGAACATCTTTCCAATCAGGAAATCGCGCATTTGCTGGACCTGAGCGAACCGGCGGCGAGCATGCGATACCTGCGCGCGGTTCGCAGACTGAAGGCGGCGCTGCAGGATGAACTGCCGGATGATGATTCGATTCAGGATGCCAGGTAGCAGTGACGATGGAGGCCGGTTGAGAGCTTGCGCGGTCAAAAATTGCGCTGTCAATAATTAATAGTGAACAAGAAATAATTGACAATTAATGAAAAGCGCAAGCGTCCCGCATTCCGTTCCTGAACCCTCTTTCTCTTTATGCCTGATGCTGACTACGAGCAACGTTTTGCAAACCTGATTGCAGGGATTGGTGATCGAATGACGGAAGGTCAGCAGGTGTTGCTGGAAGATGTCTGCCGCGACCATCCGCAGTTTGCTAACGACCTGCGTGAATTATGGGGCACGCTGGTGCTGACCGGTGCGGCGGGACGCGATCAGCCGACTACTTCGTTTCACAGTGCAGGTTCAAATTCAGGTTCAAGCGGGGCGGCATCGGCACTGGAGTTGCCGTTTTCGCTGGGCCATTACACGCTGCTCGAAGAGATCGGTCGCGGCGGGATGGGGATCGTCTACCGAGCCCGGCGAGATTCGGACGGTTCGTACTGCGCGATCAAGATGATGCTCAAGGGCGAATTCGCTTCAGACATCGAGCGCAAACGGTTTCAGGCGGAAGCCGATGCAGCACTGCGACTGGACCATCCGAATATCATTCCGATTTATGAAATCGGAGAACATCAGGGGCGGCCGTTTTTTTGTATGAAACTGATCGAAGGTGAGACACTCTCTCAACGATTGCTACGCGGCCCGGTTCCGTCTCGTCGCGGCGCGCAAATGCTGGCCGATATCGCCCGCGCGATCGACTACGCGCATGAAAACGGGGTCCTGCATCGCGATCTCAAACCGTCCAACATTCTGATCGATGAAGAGGGCATAGCGTATGTCGCTGACTTCGGCCTGGCCAAACATGACATGAACCAGCATTCGTTGACTCGTTCCGGTGCCGTTCTGGGCACGCCGTCATACATGGCTCCGGAACAGGCGGCGGGAACTCGCGGCGAGATTTCAAGCGCGAGCGATGTCTATTCGCTGGGTGCAATCCTCTATCATATGCTGGCCGGACGCCCGCCGTTCCTGGCTTCGACTCCGGTTGATACTGTTTTGATGGTTCTCGAACAGGATCCGATTGCGCCGCGCGTTCTGAACCGGCGCGTCGACCGGTCGCTTGAAAACATTGCCATGCGATGTTTGCAAAAACCACGAGATCTTCGGTATTCGAGTGCGGGGCAACTGGCCAATGATCTCGAAGCGTTCCTCAATAATGAACCGGTGTCTGCGAGCGAGGGGCGGATCGGCCAGGTCGTGTCGAATCTCTTTCGCGAAACGCATCACGCCGCGGTGCTGGAGAACTGGGGGTTGCTCTGGATGTGGCATTCGCTTGTTCTGCTGGTGGCAAGCGTGGCAACGAATGTCATGTTTTTGTGCAATGTCGAGTCGACTCTGGGCTACTGGCTCTTGTGGACCGCCGGATTCGGAATGTGGGCGATCGTGTTTATGAATGTACGGCGGCGGATGGGGCCGGTGACCTTTGTCGAGCGACAGGTTGCCCATGTCTGGGCGGCCAGCATGTGCTGTGTCGCTTTGTTGTTTCCAATTGAGAGGCAGTTGGATCTGGAGGTCTTGTCGCTCGCGCCGGTTCTCGCGATCGTTGCGGGAATGACGTTTCTAATCAAAGCCGGGATTCTGTCCGGCAGTTTTTACATTCAGGCGGTTGCACTGTTTGCAACGTCATGGGTGATGGCAGTCTATCCGACGTACGCGATGTCGATTTTCGGCGTCGTTGCCGGAGCGTGTTTCTTTTTTTCCGGTTTGAAGTATTACCGGCGAAGAAAAAACGGTAATTGATTGCCTAAAGAGACAAAAGAACAACCGGCCTCGACCGGTTGTTGACTTTTTTTCTGTGGGCCTAAACTATTCCCGCAGGAAAGAGTTCGAAATCGTCAAATGTATTTAGTACGATCTTGATCGCCTCTCCATCAACCCAAATTTCTTCATCGTTTGTGCCTGCCCACTCGATAGTTGTCGGCGTATCGCCAACTATTGATACCCTGTCGAAATTGCCTTGAAGATCCAATTCTGTCAACCTGATTATGTCGGTCGTTGCATTCGGGTCGAAGGTGTAACGAACTAAGTAGTGGTCGTTACCGTTGCCCCCTTCAATGAGAGCAGTGACACCTGTGTAGAAACTGCTGTCAAGCAATCTCATTGTGTCGTTCCCTTCACCGCCAAATAGTTTATCTCCCTGCGAAGCTGATACCACGTTGTCATCACCAAATCCACCAAAGAGTTGGTCCGCACCAGTACCATCATCTCGAATGGTATCGTCTCCAGCCCCTCCATAAAGGAACTGAAGGCCGTCTCCGCCGTATACCTGATCATTTCCACCACCCGGTTCATTGGTGATGGGGTCAACCAGCGCGTATTCGCCGCCAACGGTGTAGGTACCGCTTCCGGTTGCTCCCTGAAGTTCAAAATGGTGCTGGTCAGTAACCGTAATAGTGTGTCGCCCATTGGCCGCATCGTTTCCTTTGACGCCCCAGATCTCAACAATGTCGCCTGTTGAGAGGTCGTGATAAAGGGCCTCGATTTCGATTGTTGCCGTGTTGCTCGCCGTATCAATACTGGTGTCACCAAAGGCGGTCTCTTGATCGGTATAACCGTTTCCCTGTCCGAGTTCCGTGTAAATTTCGTCATCGCCCAGTCCGCCTTCGAGCGTGTCAATTCCATCTCCACCAAAAATCCTGTCGTTACCATTGCCTCCAAAAATTCGATCGCGGCCTGTCTGTCCCCTTATAAAATCATCGCCATCACCACCGAAAAACGTGTCGTCTCCGCCAATTTGTGGACTCAGATCACCCTCTTTGCTAGGGATGCCATAGATACGGTCATTTCCGTCTCCGCCATAAACGGTCGCGCCATGTTCATCATCCGAGCCCTTTGTGTCTGGCTGGATGCGGATTGTATCATTTCCAGCATCTCCATAAACAAGCTCTCCACCTACGGGACCGTTGTTGCCAACAAACATCCCACCAGAGTAAATCCAGTCGTTTCCATCGCCCCCATGAAATTCGTCGACTCCGAGCCCTCCGTACATGAAATCTTGGCCCGATCCACCATTGATTATATCGTCCCCGCCTGCACCCCGAATGGTTGATGGCAACGACGTGTTGTTCGAAATCGTGTCGTTACCATCATAACCCCTAATGTCAATCTTATCGGTAACTGCCGACGCCAAGAACGACTCTACGCTTCCATTAACCGTAACGTCAATCATGTCTCCTGACGGGTCAATTTGAATCGTATCATCCGAATTTGTCCCGGGCACAAACAGAATGCCGTTGCTTAGAGATGCAAGGAGTTTTCGATCTTCGAGTTTTGAGTATGAATTTCCGTTACCGTTAACAATTCTTGTCCGTCTTTTCATGTCTGCGTTCCTGTGAATATGTTGACTTTCTCGAAATAGGAGAACGCAGTTTATCGAGTGTTTTTTTCTTGGCAAGCGGTGACGATTAGACGTATTGCACTTTTTGGTCCATCGCGGTTTAGTGTGGGTCCAGGTTGAGTCCACCGCAGTAGAAGAAGATCGCGGTTTTGTAGTTTTCTTTGTTTCTGAATCCTCCGACTCTTCGTTTGATGGACTGGATCTTGCTGTTGATTCCTTCGGCGACAGCGTTGGTGAGTCCGTCGAAGTCGCAATAGTTGACGATGTTTTCCAGCCGCTTTTTGATCGTGCGAGCGACCTTTTTGACTTCGTTCAGATTGGTGTGGATGACTTTCTTGTACCAGAACTTGAAGAACTGTTTCGCTTCGGCGGAACAGTCGTGATGCCACATGTCCCGGAGGATTTCCTTGTAGGTCCACGCCTTGCCTGTCTGTAGTTTCGCATCGCACACTTCATCGAATGCCGCTCGTTGTTTCTCACTGAGATTCTCCAGATTGCGAAGCCACAGGTAGCGCGTTCCAGTGAGCCGTTTGTCCCCTTCAGCCTGGAGCGACTTGTTTTCCTTCCTGCGCGTTTTGTCGACTGCTTCGGTCATCAACTTCATGACGTGGAAGCGGTCGTGGACGATCTTGTTTTCGGCCCGTGGAATGTTCTCTTTTGCGCTTTTGATAAAGGCGGAACTCATGTCCATCGCGATCGCTTCCACGGTTTCAGTTTGACCCGGTAAAAGACCGGCGAAACAGGCATTCGCCGCCTCGGTGTCATGCCCCTCGGCAATCGCTTCAACGGTGCTGCCCGCCACGTCATAAATCAGCGTCATGTAGCTTTGGCCTTTGGCAAACGACTTCTCGTCGATACCGATGTGCGGCAGCGGCTGAGCCTGCTTTCGCGCTTTGCCTCTGGCCACGGCCCGCTGCATGATCCGCCAGGTTGCTTCCCAGCCGATCCGCAGAATCCGGCTGGCTCCTTTGACGTTTTGAGTCGCTTTGAGAAGTTCAATCGCAAACGCTTCGAATATCAAAGTAAACCGGCTGCCGGACGAGGACCACGGAACGGAGGCCTGCTTGACGCCGTGCTCGGGGCATTCAACTCGAGGAACCGAACATTCAAGCATCGTTTTGAACTGGCAGCTATCGAGATGACGCCAGCGGCGCGATCCGGCGTGATCGTAGCAACCAAGTTCACGGTCGCATTCCGGGCAGCAGAATTTCGTCCCTGCCGGGTGTTTCACTTGAACAACAATCTCCTGCTCTTCCATGTTCAAGTCCACATCGACAACTTTCCACGGCGAAACCAAGCCGAGGATTTGCTGGTAAAGATCGGTGTCTTGCATCGAGGTTCTCCTTTACAGGAGAATTCTACAATACCCACACTAAACCGCGATGGACCTGTTTAAAGAAGAGTTCGCATTTCGAATTCGTTTCATATCACACTCCATTTTGATAGTCATTCCATGTTGACGCCGCGACATCCAGCGTCTGGGAAACGCAGCGTGCCGCAATGAATTCCGACAACCTCGAGGCCGTTTTATTCGGCTATTGAATCGTTCTTAAATGCGCTGGCCCTGCCCAACGTTGCATCATTGATTCGCTGCATTTCCGGCATATTCCATGCATGCCGTTCAAAGCGAAACAATACCGGAGCCATCCTGCTTATTTGACCGGCACAGTTTGACATCGGTCTGCCGTGTCATAGGTTTTGGATGTTCAAGCAAACTCCTCTGGGGAAGAACTTGGACGGGACACTTCGGAGTTGTTTCTGCGGAGCGTCATCCTGCTATCAATTGTAATTAATGGGTCATCGGCGTTGCAGGAAGGCTGTTTCGCAGCCTTAGCCGTAAACCTGAAATCGACCTTAACCGGTCACGTCCTGAGAAGGGCGAAGTCAATTTCCGTCGGAGGAAGACATGAAATCTATTATCACCAAAGTACAACGTTTCCTTAAGTCTGAAGATGGCCCAACAGCTGTTGAGTACGCCATTATGCTTGCATTGATCGTCGTCGTTTGCCTGACTGCGATTCAAGCTATCGGTACAAACGCCAACTCGGCGTTCGAGGATATTGCGAGTGACTTGAACAACGCCCGTACAGGTAGTGTCAGCTAGTTTGCCTTGACGTTGATTGTCAATTTGATTTGGCGAGATTCGTCAGCACAACTCAATCCCCCCGGTCGTTTGCGGCCGGGTGGGATTTTTCCGTGTCTGCACTGAGATAACAGCAAAAGCGTCGCGAGTATATCGCAAGTTGGTTTTCGCCTCTCGGAGTAAGAGAACATAGTGGCATAGGCCTCTGGCCTGTGTGTTTTTGAGGAAAATCACAGGCTGGAAGCCTATGCACCTTTAGTTTCGAATGTCTTTTGACATGCCGAACGGTGCACAAGCGGAACGCTAACACAGAACTGCACAAAAACAATATCAACTTGTCGACTACGGAGGCAGTATCAAACATGACATGGCTGGTAACTCCGGAACTCTACAGCAACGCATTTGAGTTAGTTTGCTGCTTTCTTACGGTCATCGCCGTATTCGTGAGCTACATTCTCGCAATGCGTTAAACCGCACGAACATCCAGGTCTGGCGGACCCGGATAACTTAACACGGAAGAAAATCAATACGACAGCCAATCGACCGGCGAATGTCTCACACAGCATTCAACGGGCAAACGGTTTCAAACTGACTTCACACAACAGCGAGAAACAAAACACGGGCTAATAGCTAACACGGGGATTTGGAAATGGAATACTTTTTGGCAGCAATGCAGGATCACTGGCACATCTGGGTCGTGACCGTTTTTGTTATTTATGCCGCATACATCGACGGCAAAGAGCTTCGTGTGCCTAACGCGATCACTTACCCGATGATCATTGCAGGCTGGATCTACAGCATGGTCGCGTTCGGAATGGACGGACAAGGCGCGTTGACCGGATTGGGCTGGAGCATGGCGGGCACCGCAGTCGGTCTTGCTACTCTGCTGCCTATGTACGCGATTGGCGGAATGGGAGCAGGCGATGTCAAAATGATGGCAGCGATCGGAGCCTGGGTTTATTGTGCGACAACCTTTTATGCATTTTGCTGGTCGGCAATCATCGGTGCGATTCTGGCTGTGATCATGATTGTGATGTCGGGACAGGGAAAGAAGCACTGGAACCAGTTCTTCTTTATCACCAACGAAATCATGACCGTTCGCAACCCGGAAGTACTCGCAACCATTGCGGCTGAGCGAAAAAGTTCGATGCGACTGTTGCCCTACGGAATTCCAATTGCAATCGGAACCGTTCTTTACTTTGCATGCACAGGAATGATGATCTGAGCTGGAGATATTGAAGTTATGGGAGAATCGAACTTCCAGTTTTAACGCTTATTCGCCCGGTACTGATAGCAGCTTCAAAGCTGAATCAGTAACGGGCTTTGGTCGAAGCTATGAGAGACACCAATGCTGTCACGCATTTGCTGTCACTTGATCGGAGCGACGAAGTGATCCCAGGACGGGTAGTAGCCAGGCAGGCAAGCCTGATTTCGTCATATGTAATTGCCAGCGACACGTAGTTCGCTGACTTAAGAGTTTTTTTGAGCTACTGCCGGGAAGTCCTCCAATGAAATCCAGATCACTAATTTTGCTTGTTATTTCAAGCTGTTTCGGAATCGCTGCCGCTGTCGGTATGAGTTCGGTTATGGGCAAAAGCGGTTCTTCGGGACCGGAAATCAAGATGGGACCCGTAATCGTTGCGGTTGAAGCGCTAGAACACAATGCGTTGCTCAATGAAGAGAATGTGAAAATCGACAACTGGCCGATGGCGATCATTCCGGAAAATGCCGCGCGGAGCATTGATGAAATCAAGGATATGGCGACTCAACTTCGACTGAGTCCCGGCATGCCGATCCTGGTGACGGACGTCATTCCAAAGGAACAGCGAAACAGTATTGCCGTTCCGCCAGGGTTCAAGGTTGTCGGCATTAAGGCAACGTCAGCAGACACCAACAATGGCCTGCTGAGTCCAGGCGATAAAGTTGACGTGATCGGGATGTTCAAAGTCCGCAAAAAAGACCAACAGATTACGACATCCAAGACTTTCCTAAAGAGAATCACAGTTTTTGCTGTGAACAGTGAACTGCGTCGTAGCAACGAGCGCACAGGGGACAATGGAACCGCGATCGTCAGTGTTCTGCTCAACGAAGCTCAGGCCGAGCAGTTCATTTTCGTTGAACAAGAAGCTGAGATTCGTCTGATCATGTGTGGCGAAGAAGAATCCGACGACGAAGCGTACACCGGTGAACTCGTTGATCTGTCGGATATGCTCAATCCGGGCAATTCGGAAAATGCGCCCGAAGACATCGAATCCGATAGTCCTTATCGAGGCATGGCTGGCAGCATGCGAATTTACAGCGGAAGTTCGTTTGAAGACCACAAGTTCCGTGATGATGGACGTCTGGATGTTTCTCCCGTCAGTACCAGGGTCCCATCCAGGGACTCTGGAATGTCAAAGGGGGAAGACCGCGGAAGCTTTGATGGTAATGCCGGAGGTGTTGATTCACTGGAACAAGATCAATATCCGGGCGAATAGGTTCGAACTATCTTTACGGGAACGGACAGTTGTTCTGCCTGTTTCTCTCGCCATGGTTATTCCAGACCGGATGGTGAGAGGGTATAGCCATATGAAGGCATGATCAAGGATGATCTGCTCGTTGGTCGCTTGACTCATTTAGTCATTTGACTGCCAATTCGAACCGCCGATCGAGGATTCACGGATGAATAAGTTGTTTAACGGGCGATTGTTCTGTCTGCTATTGGTGTTTGCCGTATCGGGTATCGCCTCCAATGCGAGCGCACAGGACTTCGGCAACCAGTTTGTCGTAAACGATACAGTCGATACGATTGAAGTCATTGCCGGGACGAGTCGCGTGTTAACATTTGACTACAAGATCCCCGAGCTCTGGGTGGAAAATCCGGAAGTTGTCAAAGCCAGCCCGGTTGCGCCGAACGAAATCAGCGTAACCGGACTTGAGCCGGGAATCTCTGCTTTGACCGTCAGCGATCCGTCAGGTAACCGGCAGCAAATCAGTGTTCAAGTTGTGGTTGATGTCCGCAAGCTTGAGCGAGCTCTTTCTGAACACTTCTCCGAATCGAGCATCTCGGTTCACGCACTCGAAACCGGCGTACTGCTCAAGGGCTATGTCTCCCGTCAGTCGCATGTCGAAGCTGTGATGGCTGTTGCAAGAGACTACTTTCCAACTCAGGTCGTCAACCGGTTGCAGGTCAACCAGCCTCAACAGGTCGCGATCAAAGTCAAAATCTACGAAGTCTCGCGAACCAAACTTCGCCAGCTTGGCGTTGACTGGGCGTACTTCGGGAGCGGGGGAGAACGCATCGTTTCGAGTGTCGCTGACGTGATCTCAGCCGTTGGAACCGGAAGCGTCAGTGCATCCGGCCAAACGATGACTCTGGGAGTTCTGAATTCCGGCGATTCTTTCGATGTCTTCATCAACGCTCTGGAACGGAACAATGTTGCCAAGTTGCTGGACGAACCAACGATCGTCACCACACATGGTCGCCCGGCTGAATTTCTTTCGGGCGGTGAAATTCCAATTGCGATTGCAGCGGGTCTAGGAACCACGTCAATCGAGTTTCGTGCCTTTGGAACCAAACTGGACATCGTCCCGTTGATTCTCGGTGGTGGTGAAATGCGACTGGAAGTGCGTGCGGAGGTTTCCGAGGTTGCAAATGACCTTTCGAACAACACGGGCGTACCCGGCTTCCGTGTTCGCCGCGTCAACACCGGAGTTCAAATGCGTGCCGGACATACGCTGGCTCTGGCTGGTGACTTCCGTCAGGAAACAGAGTCTGAGATCAAGGGCCTTCCGCACCTGATGGACTCGCCTTTCGCCGGTCCGTTTTTCCGCAAGTCACAGGAGCAGCAAAACGAAAGCGAACTGATCTTCATGATCACACCGCGTTTCATTACGGATGTCGATCCGGGACGCGTTCCCAACTCAGGTCCCGGCCAGTTGACGAGTTCACCATCGGATCACGAATTGTACGTCAACGGATACAGCGAAGTTCCTCGCTGCACCGACGATTGCCCGATCAACGATCGCTTTGACGATCCGACTGCTCGTCCTGCTCAAATGGGCGGTGCGTTGGGACAGACAATCAACCGGGCGATGCCAGGCGGCCAGTACACCCAGCAAGGTCAAGGACAAGAAGGTCAGCAGCGACAAGCTCCCTACCAGCCTGCAAGCACCGGAGCCAATAATGGTGGCGGATTCGGATATCCCCAACAGGAACAGTCGGGATCAGGGTTTGCCTGGCCCGCTGGTTCCGGACAGTAATCAGTCAGCCGTGCGAGCAGGCAGCTCGGATTGATAGCGGCTAATAGAACTAGTTATGACAGTGCCGGGCAGTTGTCCGGCACTGTCTGTTTGTCCGGCCCTGTCTGTTTGTCCGGCCCTGTCTGCATAGACGCTTTACTCCGCAAAGCTGCCGCGGATGTCGAAGGACTGACCTGTCGTTGGTTTCCTGATTAAACCGGCACAAGGATTTGGCCGATACTACAAACGTATTCTCCCCCCAGAGAGATGACGCCTTGTGGTGGTAATTGCGACAGCGAATTCGATCGGTACGAATTACACGGTATCTGTTGCAGCAAGATAGACAATCTGAACGGTTTCACCATGAGTGATACGCTTCGTATTTCAATTTGCGATCCGGACGAGACAACTCGTGACAGTCTGAAAAAGTATCTAATCGGCATGGATAATGTCTGGTTGGAGGCAGACTGTTCGCGATACGACTTCTTTATCGACATCGTCGAGCAGACGACGCCCGAAGTTGCCATCGTCAACATTGATGATGACGAGGCCACTGCCCTTGAACTGATTCAAAAACTGGTTCGCACGTTTCCGAACGTAGGTGTGATTGTGGTCAGCAGCCGGACTGACGGCCAGTTGATTCTCCGTGCAATGCGAAGTGGAGCCCGTGAATTTCTAAGTTCGCCGGTTCAGATCGAAGAGCTGGTCGGAGCGCTGGATCGCGTAGCCGTTAACAGCGAAGGCGGATCACGCTCGAAATCCGGGTCGGTGATTTCTGTAGCCGGTGCATCCGGCGGAGTCGGCTGTACATCAATTGCGATTAACCTGGCCGTCGCGATTGCGCAGGCCCCGGACCGCAGTGTTGTCCTGGTTGACCTTGATCTTTCGCTCGGTGACGCGGACGTTTTTCTGGAGATGATTCCGAATTATACATTGCTCGACGTTGCACAGAATATTTCACGGCTTGACCTGGCTCTGCTCCGCAAATCGCTAACCAAACATGAATCAGGTGTCTACGTGCTGCCGCGTCCGATTCAGATCGAAGATGCGACGACGATCAGCCCGGAAAACTTCAAGAAGGTACTCGGGCTGTTGAAGGCGTCCTTTTCGCACCTGGTGATTGATACGTCCAAGTCCTACAATCAGCTCGACCTTGCCGCATTGCAGGGGTCCGACCATGTTGTCCTGCTCACCCAGCTCGATCTTCCCTGCCTGAGAAACGTGGTTCGCCTCTTGTCGTCGCTGGAAGTTTATCCGGGACTCAACGAAAAGGTGCGGATCGTAGTCAACCGGACGGGCCTGGATAAATCGCAGATCAGCAGCACGAAAGCGGAAGAGACGATCGACCGCGAAATCTACTGGCGGATTCCGAACAACTACAAAGTCGTTTCGGAATGTCGCAACAACGGACGCCCCTTGATAAAAAGTGCGCCCAACGCCGCGATCACCGCGTCGATCAACGAGCTGGCTGAAAAGCTTGCCGGTGGCCAGCCGGTGGAGGATGGAGGAGAAGAGGGCGACAAGAAAGCCAGGAAGAGCTGGCTGAATTTCCTCGGGAAATAGTTCTTCCGGCGGGATATTGAAGGTTGGTCAGCGCCGTACCTGCCTGCAAAACAGTGTCGATCTTTCCCGTCGTTGTGAGCCTTCGTGGGACAGGACACTCTTTGTTCAGGTGCTATATCCTGCGTGCGATCTCTTATTCAATGCAAACTCTTATTCAATGCAAACGCAACCACATGACTCGCCGAGGCGGATCGGTTTACAATAAACGAACAAATCCGGAGGTTCATTCCGTTTGGCCGAGTTCGTTCTGTGTCTGTCATCACTACCTTTTATCAACGCCTACTGAATTGCATTGCCGGAGCTGTAGTTCTGACTGCAGTTTTAGTGGTTAGCGTTGTGGTGTTCGCAGTCGGCTGCGACCCGGTGCAGGATCCCGGCTTGTCCAGTGATCCAGCCGGCTCCCCTGCCCTGTCTCCGGAAACAGCCGTTAACCCGGACGGTCAGTCCCCTGCCCCGCCCGCGATCATGCTGTTTGACGGAACGCTCGACGGTTGGGAGGCGGGTGTCTATGGTAACTCAGACGAGGTTTGCCTGGAGGACGATTCGCTCATCCTGGAAGCGGGTTATCCGATGGCCGGCATTGCGACGACGCACGACGACCTTCCCAAGGATAAATACGAATTGACGGTCGAGTCCCGGAAACTGATCGGAAGTGATTTTTTCTGTGCGATTACGTTTCCCGTGGGAGACTCCCATTGCACGTTCGTGCCCGGTGGCTGGGGAGGAGCAACCACGGGGCTTTCATGCATTGATGGCATGGATGCTTCGAGCAACGAAACGAAATCATTCAGGAGTTTTGAAAAAGATCAGTGGTACCAATTTCGAATTCGAGTTACTCCGGAAAAAATCGAGGTCTGGATTGATGAAGACCAGGCGGTCGACTTCGATCGTGAGGGTCGCGAAATTTCACTCCGCAACGAAACGAAATCCTGCAAGCCACTGGGAATCGCGTCATTCGAAACCCGGACCGCTATTCGCGTCGTGACCGTTCGACTGTTGGACACCACGCAGTCGCCTGCCGGCGGACTGGAACCAGAATCGGAACAGGAATGAGCATTGGACAATCCGCACGAATTTTTCATGAAGTACGCGATCCAGCAGGCGATCGCTGCGTTTGAAGCAGACGAGGTTCCCGTGGGCGCGATCATCACGCGCGGTGACCGGATTATTGCAGCGGCACATAACCAGTGCGAACAACTGCGTGACGCAACGGCGCATGCGGAAATGATCGCCATCACCCAGGCTGCCGAAGCCGTCGGCGACTGGCGGCTGGAAGACTGCACGTTGTATGTGACACTCGAACCCTGCCCGATGTGCGCTGGTGCAATGCTTCAGTCGCGCGTGCCCGTAGTAGTTTTCGGCGCCAACGATCCCAAAGGCGGCGCAGTCGGGTCGATGTTTAATCTGCTCGATGACCCGCGACTCAATCACCGCGCTCAGGTCGTGCCCGGCGTGATGGCAACGGAATGCGGCCAGTTGCTAACGGAGTTCTTCCGCCAGAAAAGATCACTTGGGAAAAAGTGAACAATAATTAGTAACGGGTAATTAGTCACTAACGGCAGCCTTTTGTAGCTGTTGTTTTCTGTGCAGTATTCGAGCGAACTGGTGTTTTCGACGGTTGCCGACCTGATGGGGCAGGTGGTGCTGCGAATTCATCCCGACATCAACGCCGCCTTTGTTGATCGACAGGAAGAGATTGCGGTCACAGTCAAATCTGTATACGACAAACTTAAAGGGATCGAACCGGACGTTTCGCGAGAACTGGTGCGGCAAACGGCCGACCGCATGCAAGCCATCATCAAGCAGTCCGGTGGTCAGCGGGAACCGGTGCTGCCGGCCATCGCACGAAAATCGTCGACGGCAATCATCTGCGTCGGCTGAGTCAGCAGATCGATCTCAAAAGGTATCAAAAAGGGAAGTGAAAACCCAAACCGAAGCCGATGACAAAAAGAATCGCGGTCACCAGTCCACGTTTCGCATCCTCGAAAAAGCAAAACAAAAAGCACTCTACAAAACTCACAAGAATGAAAGCTACAAAAGGCTGACCCTGAACCCTGTATCTCTCTTTCTTCTTCTTCTTCTTTCATCCGTTCAACTCATACCATTCGACCGCGCTGTCGGCAGGTGCCTCATCGACAATCCCGATCGCCTTCCGCGCGAGCACCTTTCGAACTCGCCGCGAAATCACGTGGCTCGTAACCAGCGATTCGTGCTTTCCGAGTCCCAGTTGTTCCATCACTTCAACCGTTGTTTCTCCGATCGAACGCCGAATCACCGGATCATCCAGCGCGAGGAAATGCCCCATGCGAACCGGTTGAACTGCCCAACGCGCAAACCGTTCGATTGCCGTGTCGTATTCGGGCAGTGGATGCCGTTCGCAAACGATGCAGGAAAGCTCAACCGGAACAGCTTCCGGCTGAACAGACGCGCGCCGAATTTTCTTTCTTGCTGCGATATCAGCTGAGTTCACCAGCGGTAAACTTCGCGACAAAGTTAGAAACACGCGACCGTACCGTTCGTCTTTGAGACCAGCCAGCCAGCGTTGATCGATTTTCTGCGGGACAACTCCGTAGTCAATCGCGAGATTTTCCAGTTCAACCTCCAGCGCGGAAAACGTCTCGGTGAAATGTACGATCAACAGGACAAAACGCCCTTCCTCGATCTCGCTGCCAATTGCGTCACCGATTGAGCGCCACAACTCGTTCCTCGTCAACGCAAACGAATCATCGAACTGGATGAAATTCGGTTGCCGAAAAAGCCAGCCCAGTAAACTTATGATCATGCGCGGTCGAAGAATCGAATCTGGAAACGGGACTAGCAGCAAAGTGCGAACAGCACTGCGGCTATTCTATTCCAATGTCAGCCCGAATGCGCGACGGATCGAGTTCAGCAAACCAACATGATTCCGCTTACCGCCAGATCGTGTCATTTTCATTCGGCACGCCGAGCTGCCGGTCGTCGTAGTGATCGGGAAGATTGAACCCGCGGCCCGATGGGAGTCCGGTCGTTTCGATCTGAGCGGACCGATCTTGTGGAGCGGAACTGAACCCGCCGTGCCTCGCTGCGATCCGGGAATTGTCTTGACCGGCGTTCGTCCGTTGCGCCGCGTACCAGCCGCCGTTACTGATTCCTGATGTTCCTGCTTCCGTCGTCGAGCGATTTGGTTCAGCATTGTAGCTCGCGATCGGATCCGGTGTTCGGAATGCGGCGCCGGTTGCCGGGCAGCCTCCAGGAGGGCAGACATTTTGCCCGGCCATCCCTTTGATCGCGGCAAAGGTCTGTGGCGGGCCAATGGCAAACGCAGCGTTCCTGCGGTCGATATCATTCGTTTTGATATCTTTTGCGTCGATTCCCGATTCCTTGATGTTGTTTGCGCGGCCGTTGTTACTCGATTGGGTGCCGCCTGAAATGTTGCTGGCGAGTGTGACGGTGGTTGCCGGCGGCGCGGTTTCGTTTTCGCGGCTCCCGTCTTTGACCCATCCGATCCATTTCAGTTGAAGATCGGAGAGGTCTGCAAACCTGTAGTATTCGCTGGTCGTCTGATCCCAGGCTTCGATGCGCGGGCCGGATTCTTCGCGGCTGATTCCTGCACCGATGTAGTCGATGAAATGCCTGCGTCCCTTGAGCATGATCAGATATCGGGCCAGCGAATACCCCTGAGCGTAGAGCGGCAGTATGTCACGGGGATAGTCCCGCATGATGAACATCCTGTTGAACGGGATTCCGCGCGACGGTCTCGACGTGAGAAAGTCGATCAACATCTGGTGGTTCTTCCGCCGTTCCGATTCGTGTTCCACCGTCGTGCACGCGCCTTCGTCCGCCCAGCGAGGCAGCGGGCGACCGAAATGTGTTGCAAAAATCGTGTGAGTGATTTCATGGGGCAGAACCGCGTCCAGTAAACGGTCCGGCGGTCCGAAGATTTTCATGTCCCAGTCTGTCGGCACACCTCGGCCTGTGTGATCCATGATGAAGGCAAAGCTGGTTTCGCCGCCGGCCTGCATCGCGACCTGAACATTGATCGGACAACGCTGCGGCCAGTTTGGAAGTTCGCGCCCCAGCCACTCGATCGCGAGTTCTTTTCGGAAGACTTCGGCCTTGTCAGCAATCGCGCTGGCGAGTGCGGGATCGGCGGCGTGGATGACAAAGTTCGGCGTCGTGACGCTGTGTCCGCGTTGTCGGCGGAGCGGTCGCTGTGCCAACGCGGATTCACTGACGCTGCCGACAAGCAGAGCGATCGCAAGCAGAGCGAGCAGAAGTCTGTGGAAACGAATCCCAAGGACGAAATCCGTGGGGGAAATAAAACGGTCCTTGAGAACCGATTCAATTTCGGGAACAACGGAGTCTATTTCGGGAACAAAGCGAGCTTCCATGCCCAGGTCCTTGTACTCTATTCGTGTCAATGTCACGCTCAATCATTGAGCGGCGTATTTGTTGTCAACATCGAGCTACTACTGCGGTTCAATGCCCGGATTGTTTCGCTCAAAAAGCGAATCGCCTTTCAACAGGCTGCAACGTGTTCCGGTCTACGCAATGAAGTTGTCGCCAGTTCGGTTCGCTGTAGTCTTTTTTCAAATCCAGCCGGCTGAACTCATGGCCGCATCAATCCGGCCAACCTGACGTAGGCTAAACCAATTCGTTCCAACGACCTAGAGAGGTTTCGTACGGTAAATCGCGGAGACTCGTCTGACTCCGGCAGGTGGTTTTTCAGCGGATTGGTTTCTGACCTCTCCGCTAGCGATGAGGAAATCCTGCAGGTAGTTTTCGCGGCGCGAACTTGCGGAGGAGGCCGGTCGTCAAAAAGAATGCGACAGAGAATGCTCCGGGTACACGCCAGTCGTTTAGGGCCGGCGAACCAACATCGGTCAATTGTGTCTGAAACACACGGTTTCCACAAACGAGGCTTGAGCAACGGTGTGGCCCAGCATTAAAGTAGATAGCACTCGGAGGATAAGCGAATGGCTAGCAGGCTGATTCGAAATCAGTTGCCCGCAAGGGTTGCGGGTTCGACCCCCGTGTCCTCCGCCTTGACGAACAGCAAAGCTCGCAGACCCCGTTTTTTGTTGGGTCTGCGAGCTTTCTTCGTTTTGGCTCAAAGGGCTTGGCCCTGTTCATGTCCTTTGGCGTCGGGCACCAAATAGTGAGCACCTCACACCACCACGACCAACGATAGAGGAAACAAAAACGTCATTTCTGCACTCCTTTCAAAGAGGCATAAAAAGAAAAAGCCCGGCCGCCGAACTGGCGACAAGGCGTTAAGATTGACCTAGTGGATTGTCAGCATTGAATTTCAGGGTATACGGTTTTTAGTTTGCAGCGAGCGTCTTCGACTTTCATTTGCCAGTCGACGCCTCGTTGTGTTTCTGTGACATCAATCGACCATGCTCCGATTTCAGATTGTAGCGTTTCCAGTTCGCCAATCCTTCGCCCGTGAAGGCATTGACGAGTCATGCTGCTTAGTTCGTTCTCAGCAATGTTCAACCAACTTCCGTGCCTGGGCGTAAAACAAAAGTCAATCCGTTGAATGTATTGGCGAGCCTGTTCCGGTTCGTAATCGACTCGCCTGGGATGGTCTTTGGTAGCAGGGATTGGCTGCCGTGTTTCGTTCACCAGTTGCACCGGTTGTTCATCCATGCAAACAACCGGCTGCGAAGGATCGTACGGCTTTTCATAGGTTGCGAACACGTTTTCCATATGAGCCACGAATTCGGCATTGCACTCCGGCGGAATGACCCGGTATTCGATACTTCGTTTCGTGTTCAGGCGGTTTTTTTAAGAGTTTGCCGCACTGTTTCGTGACTGATCCTGTCGCTGATCTCCAGCTTAACAACTTTGCGAGCCAGTAAACGCAACGTCCATTTACCATATCCTTTCGGTGGTTCTCCAAGTCGCATGGCAATGACTTTAGCTTCTCCTTTGCCATCGAGAAGTTTCTTTGCGCCAGCGGTGGCTGATTTTTTTCGATCCAAAGTTTGTTCAAAGCCGAGTTCAACAAATCGTTGCCGGACGTTCTCAACCGTTTTCGTCCGACACGAAAACGCATCGGCGATCCGAGCATCGGTCCATGCCGGGCCATCGGCGTCTGCTCTAAGCAACATTTGGGCTCGACGAACTTTCTGGCCTGTGCCCTTAAGCTTGCCTACAACTTCTTTGCAAATCTCACGTTCCGAATTCGTCAATCGAACGATATACTTCCTGGTGCTCATGGTGGAACCCTCCCTGGTTCGAGAATTGGTTCCACAAAGTAGCACCGATTTAAACCATTGAGGCAACCCTAATATCTATCCCTGACAATCCACTAGGCCAGTTCTTCCAGCATTTCGTGGACGTATTTTGGAAGCATTTCACGCCAGGTCATCCAGTCGTGTTTCCAGCTCCCATCCCAGAGATCGACCCGGTTGGGAATCTGTTGTTTCCCGAGCGCGTGAGCGACTTTCCACGATTCATCCGGCTCTTCATTTTCACCCTGGCCGGTGGCGAACAGAACAAACCGGTCGCGCAACCTGCTTAGATGTTCGCCGTCCTGCATGCCCGGGACGAAATGGAGCGGTGACTGGTAGTGAAACTCGTCGAACCACTGACCCTCCATCCACTTTTCGATGTCGTACGGTCTCTTCGGCCAGATCGGTTCCAAAAAATTCGTGCGTTGACTCCTCCAGATTGGAAAGGTGCTTGTCGCAGAATTCATTGAAGCGATCGGTTTCCATCCGCTGATGCCCGATCGCCGCGTATGCGGCCAGTCGTTCGCGATAGGGAAGTTCCTGCTGCATGATCTCCCAGTAAGGTTCCCAGTCGAGGCTCATTCGCATCTTTTTGTTTGTCGCCGCGCAGAAAGTCGACCAGCGAACATTAGCCATCACGATCCATGGAAAGAAGTAGTGCAGCGACGTGACCTGCGAATCCGGGCAGGCGTTTGCAAAATCGATCGGATACCAGACTCCGTCGCGATGGAGTGACTCGCACGAGTTGAAGTCCCAGCCAAAGAACGAGTTGATTGTCATGCCCGTGTCTTTGAGCAGCGACGCCTCGTCATCGTCGACGAAATCGAGCTTCATCTCGTACCGTTCATGCAGCGGCGCGCCGGGGTCGTAGCTGACCAGCAGAAATTGCGGCCCCAGTCCGATGCAGCGAACGAAACGGTCAAATCCTTCGACCGATTGTTGCAGGTGCATCAGGTAGGTTCCGCTCTCTTCATAGGTTGTCCTGAGCGAATCCGCATCATCGACACGGTTAACGCCTTTCCACGCGCCGCCATCGTACGGCTTCATGAACATCGGGTAGCCGATTCGTTCCCCGACATCACCCAGGTCAAACATTTGCACGTAACGTTGAAGGGTAGTGTCGAGGTCGGCGTGAGGTTCATATTTTTTTGGCGGCACCATCCAGGTGTCGGGCACGGGCAAGCCCAGTTTGATCATTGCGCAGTACGACGTTTGTTTTTCCATCGACTGAATCGACCACGGGTTGTTGTAGACGTAGAGGTCGTCCATCAACACGGACTTTTTGATCCATTCGCGGCTGGTGTGATACCAGTGCGTCAGCCGATCAATGACCAGATCGTATTTGCAGGGCTGGTTCAGCGAGTAGGGTTCGATCGTGACGCGGTCAATTTCAAAACGAATCTGTTCGTCACCCAGATCGACCTTGAGATCCAGTTTTCGAATGATCTCTTCGTAACATTTCGGCCAACAGAGATCTGCGCCCAGCGAAAGCCCAATGCGTCTTGTTGATTCCATGTTCGGTTCCTGGTTCCTAGTTTTTGGTTCTTAGTAGACAGAATATCGACCGCATGCGATTTCGTTGATTATTCACAATTTGTTGTTCATTTAATTATTCACAGCCAATCTCCGCAACGATCAGCCTTTCGGCAACGGCAAAACCCGTTGCTAAACTTTTCCGTAATTCAATTACATATACGTCACCCACAACGGTCCCGGATAAAGCCATGTGAGTCCTTCCCGCATTCTGTCCCTCCAGTTCTCCCAGTTGTGACCGTCGAATGCTTCAGCAAATTTGACTTTCATTCCGTGAGATCGCAAAAACGGTACGAGCGAACGATTCTCATAGATCAAGGATTCATAAACGCCGCAGCTGACATAAATCTGCCTGGCAGGCCTGCCCGGATTGGCTCTGAACTGATTCATGAACTCCACGACCGGATCAAAAACCGGGCTCCGCGAATGGTCCCCGATATCGGTAAACGCAAAAGAGCCGGACTGAACCAGCATTGAATCGAAGACACCCGGATAGCGCTACGCTGTTGATAGCGACGCGACGCCTCCGAAACTCGCACCCGTAATGCAGCGACCGCCTGCGTCGGAGATCAGCGGATACTTCGCTTCCATCGCCGGGATGATTTCCTCGACGACATGTCTTGCATGTCGCGGATCGTTTGCGTATTCCCGGATTCTGTCTTTCGGATTGGACAGTGCCAGGATCATCGGCGGAATTTCCAGTCGATTGATCAAGTTGTCCATCACATGATGCAGACGCGAATATTTCACGTAGTCATCGCCATCGTGAACCACCATCAGGCGATAGCGGCGATAGTCACGAAACTTCGGAGGAATGTAGACTCGCAGTGTTCGTTTGTCGCCGAAAGCGGAACTGTCGATCGTCAATTCCTCAAAACGGCCCTGCGGCACATCCGGGATTTCGTACGACCATTCCGGATCAACGTAGTCCGAGCTGTGAACGACGCTGTTACCGCCAAACGGGTCGTAGGCGACGTTCGAATTCAATGGATCGAAAACCCGGTCCTCATGCCCGTTACGAACAACACCGAACTTGTATTCAATCCGCGATGTTGTCGGAAATTCCATCGCCCTGTACCAGACATCGGTATCACCGAGACGCGTGAGCGGCATGCTCGACGGCAGCCCGTAAATCCAGTGCCGCAGCGCGACCTGTTCTGCTTGTCCGACAAAGACAAAGGTCACCACCGATCCTTCGACCAGCGGAAATGAATTGTCCGAAAGGAAGTCGTTGATTTCGTCGCGAGTCGAATCGGCAGTCAGTCGCCCGAGCAGTTGGGATTTGATCATGCGCTGAACCCTATGACTTTGCCGTTTTCACCGAGTCGTTCGGCTGGACCATGGTGAGTCCACTTGCCGTCGCGGCGATCGAGCATCGTTCGATCATCCATAATTGTGCACTTGTACAAATCGAATCGCCGTGCGAAAAGCTCAACGCGCGCCCTGTCTCCCAGTTCCAGTCGCGTTCGCGCATCCGGCAGCGGCAGCACGTGATTGAACAGCCCCATTCCGGCTCGAAGGATTTCCGGATTTCCCTGTCCCTGCGGCGGAGAGTCATGAAAAAACACAACCTTCTCTGCCAGCGCCATCGCTCCCCCTGACCAGGCAATGATCGGCAACTCGGGGTGTGTTTCCAGAATGCCGAATATTTTCAGTCGGTTCAGAATGATTGCGACATGCCCGCCCCCGATGATGATCGCACTGACGCGGTCGAGAATTCCGGCAATTTCGCGTCGGTGCATCGCGACCAGCGTGCGGTTGGCGGTTTGTAGATGCTCCTCATAGCGATCGCAAATCTGGCTGGTGCGGACGAAATATTGGCGGTCCAGTTGCCGGACCATTTCAATTGCCGATCCCCGTTCGGGAGCAATGTCGAACGAGTCGCTGCGGCGAATGATCTGCCGCGCGGCTTTGAGCAAGTGTCCCAACCGGTCATTGTAGATGTCGCGGAGGTGGCGCAACTCATCCTGCCGCGACTGTAGTTGCCGGATCAATTCCGGATCATCAGCAAACAACTGTTCCGAACGGGCGAAGAGATTGAGATTGATCGCGTCAGCCCGGATCGCGTCGCCGAGTTCCCGGTCGCGGCTTTCCTCGGTCTCCCAGCCGGCCGTTGTCACAGCGACCGGCCCGTCGAGTTCGAGCAAATCCAGCGCCGAACCCAATGACTCGTGGTGCGGTTGAGGGCCCAACAGAATCAATCTTCGCTGCGAATCTGACATTCCGTTTTTTCTATTTTTCTGCAGTTCGACTTTGGCGGGATCGGTTGAATGAAAAAAACTCGCAGGTAAGCAGAATGAACTCCGAATTACCGGGCGTGGACCTTAACCGTGCGCCCGACATCATCCATCATGCTACGAAGTTCGTCATAGTCCGGATGCTTCATCCGCACCCACGCGTTGGCCATGTAGCCTGCTTCGACACCTTGCGTCGGAGTACCCTCACCCGGCAAATGGCAATCGATGATCCACTCGCCGTACCGATGTTGAATCTCGCTTGCACCGCTGTAACCGGCAATCTGCCCATCCTTGTCCGGCCTCAATGCAATAATGCCGGCACTGAAATCGCGCGAAGCGGCACGCGTCGTCTTTTCATGGACGACCGCCGAAGCCCACTCGTGATACAGATCCAGACCGTTGGCCTCATTGTACAAATCCCATGCCTTCACGCCTGGGGACGACAGCCGATTTCTGAAAACTTTAGACCCTTCGGTCCGAAGAACCACTCCATGTGAGTCGCCGCCGTCCCGATCCCAAGCGCCTCAATCACACGGCGTCCCATCTCTTTGACTTCGTCGTATTGCTCCATGTCGATCCGGTTGGTCGTAATGAACTGGGGTGAGATCCAGCGGTGTCGCATCGCTTCGAGCACGTTCGGGTAATAGTGCGTGACAAATTCGTGCGCGACATTGCCATCGATCGCGACCGTATCGTAAAAACCTTCGTGTCCTTCGATAAACTCTTCAGCTGCAATGTTTCCGCCGTGACCAACGTGGGAACTTTCCAGCGCCGCATTCAGTTCGTCATGGTCAGTGACTTTATGCGTCCCCGAAGCACCGGCTCCGTCTCGCGGTTTGATGATCAGCGGAAACCCGACGCGGTTGGCGAATTCGCGAATTTTTTCAGCATCGCCGCTTCCCAATGACTGAGCACAGGGCACACCGGCATCGCGCAAGACGTCTTTCATCGCGGGTTTGTCGCGGCAGAGAAAAGCGGTCTCAGTCGAAATCCCTGGGATCGTGCAGGCTTCGCGAACGCGAGCGACTGGCATCATGTGTGCTTCGACAGAGGCTTCGAGGCGATCAACCCACATTTCGCCCTGCACAAGTTTTACGGCGCGGGTCATCGCGTCTTCATCGCAAACCGAGGGAACCTGAATGTAGTCAAACAACCAGCTGTCCAGTTCTGAATCGAGCGAATCTTTTCCGGACTCGCCGATCGCAATCACAGTTGCGCCGACTTCCTTCAGTCCACGAATAAATTCACGCTGATTGCCGGGAAAACCCGGCTCGACAAAGATGACATTCATATTAGTTCCTTGCGCGGGATAAGCTTCCAGCTTGTTGGACATTTCGTCAAACGGACAGGTGACAAGCTGGAAGCGTATCCCGCGTTCTTGCTAACGGCGAACCGGCGTTTCCTCGTACAACTTTACATACTGCTGCGCTTGTTTTTGCCACGAGAAGTCGCGGCTCATCGCGTTCACGACCAGTCGATGCCACATCTGAGGCTCGCCAAACACGTCCAGCGCCATGTTCACCGCCCAGCGCAAACCGACTGACGTATAGTGGTCGAACACGAATCCGGTTCCGTCACCGGTCCGCATGTCGAACTGCTCGACTGTATCAGCCAGGCCGCCGGTGCGCCGAACAATCGGAATCGTTCCGTAAACCTGCGAGTACATTTGATTCAATCCGCAAGGTTCATATTTCGAAGGCATCAGGAACATGTCGCTCCCGGCTTCGACCTGATGCGCAAGTTCGTTGCTGAAACCGTGATAGAATCCGACGCGATCTGGAAACTGTCGCCTGAGCGCGGAAAAGAAATTGACATACCCTTGTTCACCGCTTCCAAGAATGACAAACCGAATGTCACGCTCTCGCAAGATCTGCGGCATTGCTTCGATCATCAGGTCAAATCCCTTTTGGCCTGCAAGCCGGCTGACAACTCCAATGGTTGGTCGCGAGAGATCGACGTCGACGTTCATCTCACTCAACAGCTGTCGTTTGCACTCAAGTTTTGGCTCTAAGTCCTCCACTGAAAAATTGGCTGCGATCAACGAGTCGGTTTGCGGATTCCATTCACGATTGTCGATTCCATTGAGGATGCCGTGCAAGTCGGAACTGCGACCTGACAGAATTTCCTCCAGTCCTTCGCCGTATTCGCTCCCTTGAATTTGCTGTGCGTAGGTTGGGCTAACGGCCGTCAGGGTGTCGGCGTGCAGACAGCCTGTTTTCAAAAAGTTGATCACGCCATCACTCAGGTCGTCCTGGTGCAGCAAGTGTTCGTTACCTCTGAGATTCAAAGACGGCAGAATTGATGCCGGAAAGACTCCCTGATGGCCGATGTTGTGAATCGTCAAAACGGTTCGTGTATTTTCAAATAGCGAATCCCAGCCGTAAACTGATCGTAACAATACCGGAATCATCGCCGTTTGCCAGTCGTTGCAATGGACGACATCGGGAGCCCACTTCAAATGTTGACAAATCTCCAGCGCAGCCCTCGATAGAAACAGGAACCGTAGAGACTCGTCGGATCCACTGCCGTAGATTCCTTCACGGTCGTAGAGATGGTCGCAGTTGACAAGAATCAACTCAGGCGCATTGTCATGAACGGCCCCCGTCGATTCGTCTTCGGTTGATCCCGCATCCATTGTTGCGCTGGATCCGGGAAAAGGACAGCGGCAAGCCTGAAACGAAATCGTCTCTGATCCCAACTCTATCGAAATTTCTTCCAGCCCGGGAATCGGCGTGATCTTCGAATGGTCGATTTTCAGATCGCGATAAAACGGTAGAATCACGCGAATGTTGTGACCCGATTCATGCAAAGAGACAGGGAGGGCCGTCGAAACATCTGCCAGCCCGCCGACCTTCGCAAGTGGTGTTAATTCGGGAGTTACAAAACAAATGTTCATTCTTCGCTCGTTCTTGTTATGGTGGAGCTGGCACGTTGATAGTTAAACCCGGCACCGATTCAACTCATTATTATTACACACGATAAATGAAAAACGTAATCTTTGTTGCTCCTTCATTTGATGGACGCGACTTTGCAGTTCATCGACTCGGCAACTCAGGTGCCCGATGCACGAATCGGCCTGGTCAGTTGCGATCCGGTAACGAGACTTCCGCAACATCTTCGCCAACGTCTGGGGGCACATTATGCCGTTAGGGACATCAGCACCGCTCAGCTGCTGCATGGCGTCGAAAAGACCGGTCGTCAGTTTGGGGGCATCGACACGGTTCTGGGAATGCTGGAGCAGATCCAGGTTTCACTGGGAGAAATTCGCGACCATTTGGGAATTCAGGGCGTCGGAGCAGAAGCGGCCAATAACTTTCGCGATAAAGCAGTGATGAAAACGGCGTTGCGGAACGCTGGTCTTCCGTGCGCGCGGCATGCGCTAGTCAGCGATCTCGATCGTGCAACCGGGTTTGCGAATGACGTCGGGTTCCCGTTGATTGTCAAACCACCCGACGGTGCTGGAGCAAAAGGGACATTTCGATGCGAAAATTTCGACGACCTGCAGGAATGCTTTAGCCACCTGCGGCCCTCGTCCGAAAATCCGGTTGTCATGGAAGAGTTCATTGTCGGCAAGGAGCATTCATTTGACAGTATTTGTCTTAACGGAAAACTGGTCTGGTCCTCGATTTCACACTACACGCCAGGTCCACTGGAAGTTGTTCGCGAACCGTGGATTCAGTGGTGTGTGATGATTCCGCGCGAAACTGAATCGGCTCAATACGCGCCGATCCGGAAAATCGCCGCTTCTGCATTGCGGGCGCTGGGTCTGGAGACGGGGCTGAGTCATATGGAGTGGTTTCTGCGACCGGACGGAAGCGTCGCGATTTCCGAAGTCGGTGCACGTCCGCCGGGTGCCCAGTTCACGACTTTGATTTCCTATGCCCACGATTTCAATTTGTATGACGCCTGGGCTGAGTTGATGATTCACGATCGATTCGATTCGCCTGATCGAAAATATGCAGCGGGCGCGGCCTACCTGCGCGGCGCGGGAGAAGGGAAAGTGACCGCAGTTCACGGGCTAAAAGAAATCGCAAAATCGCTGGGCGAGATTGTGGTGGAAGCGAAAATTCCGGAACCGGGTGCGCAACCGAGCGGCACCTACGAGGGTGAGGGCTATATTATTGTGCGTCATCCGGATACTCATGTCGTTGAGAATGCGCTGAAGAAGATCGTCAGCACGGTGCAGGTTCAGCTCGCGAATTAAAAGGAAGGAAGAAGAGTTCAGGATAAGATAGAGTTCAGAAGCAACTTGAGACCGACTCGTGCAAATGGCTCGAACTGAATGGCTGATCGCTGCGACGATGCCTTGTGAATAATAAACAATGAACAACAAATTGAGAATAATTAACGGACGCGCAAGCGAGATTTGACTGAACTCTAAACTTTTCCTTTCTGAACCCTATTCATTCCTGAACACTATTTTATTCTATGAACATCGTCATGATCTCCCCGGGGTTCCCGGTTGAACAACCCTTTTTTACACGAGGACTCGCGCGGCAGGGGAACCATGTCATCGGGCTTGGCGACCAGCCCGAACATGATCTGCCGCCGATCGCCCGGGGTGCTCTGTCAGCCTATTTGCAGGTCGCCTCATTCTCCGATGAGCGCGCGGCACTGGCGAAAGTCGCGGAGGCTGCGAGCAAGGTTCGTATCGACAGGATCGAATGCACATGGGAACCCTATATGGTGCTCGCCGCCAAAATGCGTGAGATGCTGAACCTGCCCGGGATGACGGTCGAGCAGACGGTGCCGTTCCGTGACAAAGAGAAGATGAAAAACGTGCTCGATGCAGCCGGTATCCGCACGCCGACCCACTACAGCACGACAACGGCTCAGGGCATTCGCGATGCCGCCGCGCAGATTGGCTACCCGATTTGTGTGAAACCGATCGACGGAGCCGGGTCGGCCGATACCTACCGCGTCGATGATGACGCACAACTCGAACAGATCATTCCGAAGCTCGGCCATGTCGCTCAAGTCAGCGTCGAAGAATTTATTGAAGCCGAAGAGTTCACTTTTGATACGGTTTGTATCGATGGCAAAATCAAGTTCATTAACATCTGCATGTATCGCCCGCGTCCTCTGATGGGTCGATCGCACCAGTGGATCAGCCAGCAGACGGTTGCGATGCGTGACGTACACGATGACTATCTGGCATCAGGCCGAGCGATGGGCACCGCAGTCATCAAAGCACTCGGGTTTCAAACCGGGTTTACGCATATGGAGTGGTTTCGCAAAGCGGATGGTGAAGCCGTGTTCGGCGAAATTGCCGCAAGGCCTCCCGGAGCGAACACGGTTGACCTGATGAATTTCGCCAACGACTTCGATGTCTACGGCGGCTGGGCGGAAGCAGTTTCGAAGGGTAGCTTTTCACTGCCAATCGATCGCAAGTATAACGCTGCACACATCTTCAAACGGGCGCAGGGCGAGGGCCGGGTTCAGCGGATCGAGGGCCTAGAGGGTCTGCTTCACGAATTCGGCGATCACATTTGCGTAGTCGATCTACTTCCCGTCGGAGCTCAGAGGCGTGACTGGAAACAGACACTCCGTTCTGACGGGATGATTATCTTGCGGCACCCCGATTTTGGTTCGATCTGTGATATTGGGGACGCGATCGGAACGCGGCTGCAGATGTATGCGGGGTGACTATCCCACATGGGATTCACAACTGTCGTTTGCTCAGAAGCGCGAATAAACCCGGAGCAGTGATACATCGGGCGGGAGAGGCTCCTGCCGAGCCGCGAGCGTTCAAGCCTACCATCGGGCCCTCGACATCAAGCGGATTTGCGATCTGCTTCGCGTCGCCGGGTCAGCCCGTCTGATATTGGCTGCGTGTTTCCTTGAGTGAAAACAAAAGCATGTTGGAACGATTCTCATGATTCAGAAGCCCGGGGCGATCGTGATTGTCCCCGGAGAAATAGAGTTCAAAGTAGACTTCGTCCGGATCAAGTTCTGCAGGAATCATTGAAAAGGGAATAGCAATCTTTTCGTGAACCAGCCCATTGTCATCGGCGTCGCGACTGAGTTCATGGTTGGGTGGTAGGTGCCAGATCTTTTCGCGCGTGTCATCATTTCTGTTGACAACCCGGACTACCCGCTTGCAGGACTGAGTCGGTTCCAGTCTCCAAGATAGTTCTATCAGGAATTGGTCTTTTTGTACGGCTATTTGATGACCAAGGAGCTTGCCCTCGCCTTCAAATTCAAAGCCCTCTTCCAGTTGGAATTTTTCTCCTGACAGATCATTGGATTGTAAATATGATGAAAGGCGAATAGTCGGACCAAGCCGCGTTGGCCGGATGCCAGCGCTACCTTCGCTCAACTCGCCAGCACCGCGCGTTTTTCGCCGATCAATCCGAGCAGCTCTTTATGAGGATTCGCGAACTTGGCAACCCCCTCGCTCATCAGCGTCTCTTCAAGATGTGAGTAGTCTATCGACGCAGCAATCTCGTTGAGCACATCGTCCGCTGGCCAGATGTCGATTTGCCGTTCGAATACGATTTCGGTTGCCTCAACTTTTGCATTGGTTGCAGGCGGGTTGGTTTGAATGTCACTTCCGGCGAGAGCACGAACATATTTCTCCGGCGGATCTTCAGGCTTTTTCGTGCCGGTACTCGCAAAGATCATTTCCTGCTGGAGCGGGCAGTTCTTATCGGCCCAGAATTCCTGATTCAGTTTCCAGATGTTCTGCGCGTTGACGATTCCGACGAGGCCCTGCGCAGACGTGCTCAACCCGGGAAGTTGCTTTTCGGTGTAGACATCGACGCGGGAAACGAAAATGCTGTAGACGCTTTTGAACTGGTTCAGATTGTCCAGCCGCTGTGCACCGCGCCAGGCTGCATCCCGGGCGAGTTCATATTGTCGCTGCGTGAAAATAAGTGTCACATTCAATGGAACGCCGGCTGCGGCCAGCTCTTCTACGGCATCCAGCCCGGCGGGCGTTGCGGGAACTTTGATCATCCGGTTGTTATTGCCAGCCGACCATTTTGTTCCGAGTTCGAGATACTGTTGCACCCGCTGGTCGTGAGGCATGTCGGCATCCGGATCTTCGATAAGCGGATCGAGTTCAAAGCTGACGTAGCCGTCGTTGCCGCGAGTGGAATCGTAGACCTGCTGGAACATTTTTTGAGCGTCACCCACCAGTGAATCCGTCATCGACCAGGCGATCTGGTCATCCGTTTTTCCCTCGTTGATCAAAGCGCCGATTTCTGAGTCGAAGCGGCCGGTCTTGAGAAGGTTGGAAATAATGATCGGATTCGAAGTCGCTCCGGTTGCTCCGAGAGCCCGGTTTTCCTCGACCAGCACCGGATCGATACTGTCGAGCCAGAGTTTTGTTCCGCATTGGACGAGCGATTCGAGTGGACTGGCCATTGGGATATTCCTTAAGTGTTTGACTGCGAATAGATGTTTAGCCGGGAAAGCGCGCCTGGCATTCGCTGTTTCTGTTTGCAAGTCTATGATATGCATTTGGCCGTGTTAGAAAAGGTAGCTGACGCCGGAGATGGCATTTGAATCACGATGAACTGGAACCGAATCAAAGCTCAAACGATTTTCTACCCGACCTTGCTCTGGAACATGTTGCTCGGTCGCTGGTTGCGCGTGCGGAACTGGTGGGACCGCGTGGATGACAAGGTAATCGTCGGAGCATTCCCGTTTGCAAGTGACGTCGAGTCGATGGTAGCCGAAGGCGTCGGCGCAGTCGTCAATACCTGCGAGGAATATGCCGGGCCAGAGGAAGCCTATTCGGATCATGGAATCAAGCAATTTCGAATGCCCACGATCGATTTTACTCATCCATCGATTGACGACGTGATTGCAGCGGTAGAATTCATGGAGCAGCAGATTGCAAAGGGGCAAACGGTCTATGTTCATTGCAAAGCCGGTCGCGCCCGAAGCGCGACCGTGGCGATTTGCTGGCTGATCAAATCACGACAGATTCCGGCAGTAGAAGGTCAGAAAATCCTCACCGCTGCACGACCGCATGTGAACCAACACCTTGCATCCCGCCCGGTTGTGTTGGAATACGAGCGGCGATTCCTGGCGGAAGAGGATTTGGCCAGCTAGCTGATGGGTGAATTGAAGGCGGTTGTCAGTACCGGCAACATAAACACTTCATTAGCAATTCGAATATTGTTCGAATATTGTTCGAAATGTGAGAGGTGCTGGCGCTGTTTTGCTATAAGAGATAGTTCTCAAAACGACGATAGATGGCCACGTTTTGTCGCTAGAACCCTTAATTCATCGCGGTCTCCCTACCAATGGTGTGTGGTATTACCGCATACTGAAGGTGTCCGGGTTTGAGGGGTTTTCAGGCAAATACGTTTGCGTTCCAATATCCCGCTACTTCATTGAGACGACATCCGGAAATTGCCCCCACAGATATTTTCGATGCACAACAGCATTGATTACGAAACGCTTCCGAGCGTTCTTGATGTGGACTACAAGGATGTGAGTGACTTTGACATCGCGGAATAGGGAAGAACGAATCCGTTTCAGTCATCGTCAGCCGGCAGCGATTTGAGTTGCTGGCATTCTCATGAGTTTCAGACTTGCATGCCGATCCAGTTGCAATGTCAGAGCTTGACCTGATCAATTATTTGAAAGGACAACGATGATACTTCGGATACACACCGCCGCATTGGTTCTGATCATCTGCGGCAGTTTTCTTCTAACCAGTCCCGTGATTGCGCTTGATGGTGCGGATGACCATGGTACTCCGGGCATGTCAACTTCTTCCAACCGATTGTTTGCTCGATCACTTGAATCCGCCGAGCAAGGTGATCTGGACCGTGCCCTCGAACTGGCGTTGCAAGCCAAAGATACCGCACCGGGCGATGTTAAAATCTCTTTTAAGTTTATCGATACGATTTCCGAGATCACTTCCAGTGCCGGAACAAAGAGTGTCAACAAGCTGTTAAACGAAGCGATCGGAGTTGCTGCAGAATTGAAGGAGCAGCCGATTTGCGATGGCAGTCAGGATCCTGCGCTTGGGTTTGGCTATATGAATTCACTTTCAACACTGGCCAATGCCGTTCGATCAAAGCAGGAATCGACCGCGTCACAACTGTTCATGGTCGAGGGTGAAGTCGCCAACAACCTGCTTTCCAATCCCTACCTCAATCCGGAAGCGACCAGGTATCTTGGTAAACCGTTTTACGATACAGCGGTTGGTTACGCGCTTGATGGCAACGGTGAACTTGCAGTCGACTCGTTGAACCAGGCGATCGAAGTCGGATTTACCGGTTTTGAAAAGATCAATGACGAAACGGCCTTTAATGGTCTGGCCGAACGTGAACAGATCCAGCAGATTGCCGTTGAAGGTCGTGCCAAATATCTGGCGGAAGTCGACGCATGGGCGTCGGACTCACTCGCATCATTCCAGCCGTTTGCTTTTGAGTTTTCAGCCGACAATGTTGAAGGCGGCAAGCTCGAAAAGTCAAAACGGCAAGGTAAGATTACTGTCGTCGATCTTTGGGCGACGTGGTGCCCGCCTTGCCTTGAGGGTCTACCGCATTTTATTCAGCTGAACAACGAATTCAGCGCCAACGGTGTTCAAGTGATAGGACTCTCGGTGGATAACGTGGAAGATCCAGCGTCCGCACTGGAAGTCGTCCGTGAGACATTGGCCGAAAAAACTGTTGACTACCCGTGTGGAATGGCCGATCAGCAAATGGTTGGTCAGATTCCGGGCGAAACGCAATGGCCAACGACTCTGTTTATCGACGCCGACGGAACCGTTCGGATGGTCGCCCGCGGTTATCACGACTACGACCAGTTGAGTGCGATTGTTAATAAACTGCTTGCGGAATGAGCAACGAGTGTGCGCGTTCCTGTTATTCGCGGTAGCCAAAAAGTATAAGCGCGGGTCAGTCGTTGGCCCGCGTTTTTTTTTTGCTGCTGAACCGGCAGTGGGTAGGAAAACCGCGAATGGACGCCAATAAACGCGAATCCATTCAGTCGACGGGTTCCCGGGGGACTGCGTTAGATATTTCTTTTCCGATTGGGAACAAGTCAGAAATTTTCAGGTTGTTATTCGCGTTTATTGGCGTCCATTCGCGGTTCAATCCACAATCACTTTCGTTCATTCTCGGCGACCGGAATAGGGAAACCGCGAATGGGCGTCCATGCAATCGATTATCCACTAGAATTGCTGGTTGACTCAGTGTCAGACTCCCTTGTTTCGAAGGATCAAGAATGGCTGAAACGTTGATCTATAAAACCGAAGTTCACCAACTCGTCGGATTTGCGATGGAGGCACTCAACGCTATTGGACACGGACAGCATGAGAAAATCTATGAAAACGCAATGGTCGTGGATCTAAGACAAAATGGAATCAGCTTTCGACAACAAGCTCGATTTCAAGTGATGTATAAGGACGTAGAGGTTGGCTTGTATATTCCCGACCTCATTTGTTTTGATTCGATCGTTGTTGATGCTAAGAACATTGAGCAGATCACTGACCACGAAATCGGTCAAATGATAAACTATTTAAAAATTACCGATCTCAAACTTGGACTGATCGTGAACTATCGGCGTGCTGAGTTGGAGTGGAGACGAGTCGTTTTTGACCGGTCTCGTTAATGCTATCGCACTAACTTGCCAGCACTGATTTGCGAGCCAACATAGACAAAAGATCCGAACCTTTTGCTTTACTCCCCGTACATCGCCCTTGCTCGTAAGGTCAACCAGCAACCATGGCAGCCGAAAAAACACGGGCGATTGTATTACGAGTCACCGAGTTCAGCGAAACGAGCTGTGTAGTAACAATGATGACTCGCGACTTCGGAAAAATCACTGCGATGGCCAAGGGCGCGCGGCGGCCGAAGAGCCCGTTTGAGGCTGCTATTGACGTGCTTGCGATCTGTCGAATAGTGTTCCTCAGCAAATCGTCCGGAGCAATGGAGCTGTTGACCGAAGCGAAACTTGAACGCCGCTTTCGCGGCGCTGAAAGCGATGTCAACCGCGCCTATGCCGGCTACTATGTGGTTGAATTGCTGCGGTGTTTGACGATCGAACATGATCCTCACCCTGAAGCATTTGATCTCGCGCACGACATGATCTGCCGGATTGATGACGGAGATTTTGACCAGAAGCGAATCGTTGAATTTGAGATCGGGCTGCTTTCACAGCTTGGACATCAGCCGGTGTTTTCGCGGTGTGCGTCGTGTGGTCGCGAGCGGGAACAACAAACGCGGGTCAGTTTTTCAATTGATGAAGGGGGTGTCGTTTGTGGCCGGTGTCGACCGGGTAAGAGAAATGTAATCAGCCTCAGCGGCCACGCGTGGTCGTTCCTGAAAAATATCACGGAGCGAGAACCGGCAGAAGAAAAAAGTTTGGGAAAGAACCGGCAAGCGGAAGATGTGAACGAAACGAAACACGGTTATCTACATAGTTCGAATGGGTCCAAGGATCGGGACAAGAAAACGGATTGCCGTGCAGAGACCAGGCAGGACACAGAGACTGAACAGGATGCGGTGATTCCGGTTGGAGAAATACGCCAGCTGATGAACAGGTACATCAACCATTTGTTGAATTACCCGCCGAGATTGCAGCCTTATATCGGGTCGATCAAGTAACCGTTCGACGGAGCGGGATTCGTTCTCCAGATAAATGGCACATGCTAGAGCAGCGATATCGAAAAAAGAAATCGACAAGGAAGTCGAAGATGCGAAACCGGTTTACTCAACAAACACTCATTACCCTGACAGCGCTGTTGATTGCGCCGTTGTTATGCGGTTGCCAGTCGCTGACGCGTCCGGGCAGCGGAAAAGGGATCTTTCGAGGATTAAGACCGGGGCAGTCGGGCAACCGCTCAATCGATCCGGACGAAACGCTTGATCCGCTCGGTGAAAGAAATCCCGACAGGATTCTGCTGGACGATCTCTCGCCCGGCCAGATCGGCACGACGTGGCAGACGGTCACCCGGCGAAAGGCATCGCCGGATGAAGCCCAACAGATCTACCAGCGCGCTCAGAGTGCGTTTCTAGATGCGACGAACGAAAAGAATGCGAACCCCGATAGCAGCGAATTCCACTCGATGTTCGAAGCCGCAGCGAATGATTTTCGTCTGGCTGCGAGTCGTTGGCCGGATTCGAGCGTTGAAGAAGATGCTTTGTTTTACGAAGGCGAGTCGTATTTCTTTGCCAACCGGTACGTGCAATCAAACCGCGCGTTCGAAAAACTGATCTCGCTTTATTCCGGAACTCGCTACCTGGACAAAGCCGAAGCCCGGCGGTTTGCTGTCGCACAATACTGGCTGGAGCTTGCAAAACAATACAAAGGCCCTTCGTTGAATGATCCGAAACGGCCGCGCGTCAATCTGACGGGTGAGGCAGAGCGGATTCTGCATCGAATCCGGCTGGACGATCCGACCGGAGTGTTGGCTGATGACGCGACGATCGCACTAGCCAATGCCTATTTTGAAGCGGGCAGATTTCAAGAAGCCGGCGATACATTCGAGGACTTGCGGAGGAACTATCCCGGAAGTGAACACCAGTATTTTGCGCACTTGTTTGAATTGAAGTCGCGTTTGAATACGTACGAGGGGCCCGAGTACGACGATTCGCCTTTACGGCAGGCTGACGAGTTAATGCGTCTGATTGTGGCGCAGTTTCCGGCCGAAGCGAACGAACAGAAGCAGTTCCTCGCGACCGAGGCGACAAACATTCGAAACCAGCTGGCTCAGCGCGATTTGACGATCGCGAATTACTTCGAAGGCCGCGGCGAAAACCGGGCTGCTCAAATCTACTATCAGGAAGTCAACGATCAGTACCAGGATACGACTCTGGCAAACGGGATCGAGGAACAGATTGCCGCATTGAATGAGAAACCGCCGGAACCGCCACAACGGGCGCAATGGCTGGTTGACTTTTTCCCCGAAAACAAAATCGAGAAGCCGGTTATTACGGCGGGGGATGAGAGAATCATCCGCTGAGATACTTGTGTGTGAGTTTTGTGGTTGCCGGTGCTGAAGGCAGGCCTTGTCGAAGATGCGCTGTGAATAATTAATAATGAATAACAAATTGTGAATAATTAACGAACGAAGCGGCCGGGGAGGGAGCCTTGATCGCAACCAACAACCAAACCATGTCCCTGACGCAGAAAATCTTTGTCGCTCTGTTTGCAATCCTGATGATTGCGAGCGTCAACGGATGCGCGGGATACAATGTCGGGAACCAGTTTCTGCATCGCGCTGATATTCGTACTGTACATGTCGGCTATTTTGACACGGAAACGTATCGGCGTTTTCTCGGTCAGCGGCTGACTGAAGCGGTGACAAAGCAGATTGAGCTGAACACGCCGATGACGCTGACCGAACCTTCCCTGGCGGACAGTTTCATTCAGGGGCGTCTGGTGCGCGAGCAGAAACGCGTACTCAACGAAAACCGGGGAGACGAACCGCGCGCGTTGCAACTGGACTGGCGGCTGGAAGTGACCTGGGTCGATCGCGCCGGCGTTCCGCTGATGCAGCGTCAGCTCTTGCGAATCGATCGCGATGTCGATTTCATTCCCGAAGGCGGGCAGTCAATGGCAACCGCTCAGCAGGAACTGATCAACCGGATTGCTCGCGAGATCGTCGGGCAGATGGAAACGACCTGGTAATACCGATCAGTCTGAATTCATCTATCGAAGTTGGAACGCACTTTCGCGAAGAACACAATAATTGAACGCGCATTCTCGATTGGCAAGCCAATCGAATCCGACTTTCTTGTCTGCGCTGCAGCTCCAACCTCCCATTCGAGTTCGAACCATCCAAGTCAACACCCTTACCCGTAAAGCCGCTCTAACGGATCGCTCATCGACCGAACGTGGCAAACTGTTCCGACTCTAACGCGCGTACCATGAGGAGAAACTGGTCCGCCCGTGACTGCCACGTTGTCAGCACTCTTTTGTCTCAAGCAAAACCGGTCAAAACCCGTTGTTGTTAATAGCGGCACATAGTTGTTCAAAGAGGCTGAAGCGGAATCGCTGCTGACAGGGATTGCAAACAACACGGATATCAAGCAATGTTAATGCACATGCGACACTCACAAGCTCAGTCCCAGTTCACTCATATGCTGCCGTACGGCGCCGTCGTGCATGATCAGGGCGTGCAGTTCGTTGTTGTCAGCCGCAATGCAACCGAGATGCGTCTGTTGTTATACGATGACGTTGAAGATCGTGAGCCGGCTGAGATCATCAACTTTGATCCGGCAACCAATCGCTGGGGCGACATCTGGAGTGTGTTTGTGCCGGGCGTTTCAGCCGGGCAACTCTACCACTTTCAGGCTTCGGGTCCACACGATCCGTCACGTGGTCTGCTTTACCACCCCAATGCACGTCTGATCGATCCGTATGCCAAAGCACTGGCGGGAACATTTCAGCCGTCAACCGACGGAATCATCCGCCCGCCAAGGTGCATCGTCGTCGACGACTTTTTTGACTGGGCCGGCGACCGTCACTTGATCCGCGATCTCTCGGAAACCGTGATCTACGAAATGCATGTGCGCGGATTTACGCAACATGACTCCAGCGGAGTGGAACATCCGGGCACGTACCTCGGCGTGATTGAAAAAATTCCGTATCTAAAGTCTCTGGGAGTGACGGCAGTCGAACTCATGCCGGTTCACGAGTTCCCGATCTTCGCGACCGACGGCAGCACGCCGGTCCGTCCGAATTACTGGGGCTATGATCCGCTTGCGTTTTTCTCGCCGCATCGCGGATACGCAGCCAGCAAAGAACCCGGCGCGCAGGTCGATGAATTCAAGACGATGGTCAAGGCACTGCATGAGGCCGGGATCGAAGTCATCCTCGACGTTGTCTTCAACCATACGTGTGAAGGAAACGATCGCGGTCCGGCTCTTAGTTTTAAGGGACTCGAGAACCCGGTTTATTACATGCTCGAATCCGATCCGCGCCATTACAAGAACTATTCCGGCTGCGGCAACACAGTCAACGGCAACCATCCGATTGTGCGCGAGATGATTTTCCACTGTCTACGTCACTGGGTTCACAACTATCACGTTGACGGATTTCGTTTTGACCTCGCGTCGATCTTGTCTCGCGACCGGAACGGACATCTCGTTCCAAATCCGCCGCTGGTCGAAGCGATCGGTGAAGATCCGTTGCTGGCGGACACAAAAATTATTGCGGAAGCCTGGGATGCGGCCGGTGCCTACCAGGTTGGTTCGTTCGGTGACGATCGCTGGGCAGAGTGGAACGGTCGGTATCGCGATGATGTGCGAAGTTACTGGCGCGGCGATTCAGAAACACGCGGTTTGCTGGCGACTCGACTGGCGGGATCGGCGGATCTCTATCAGCCGGGAGGTCGACCGCCTTGCAGCAGTATTAATTTCATCACATCGCACGACGGTTTTACGTTGAACGATCTGGTCAGCTATCGGGAAAAACATAATCTGGCCAACGGCGAAGACAACCGCGACGGGGACAATCACAATTACAGCGAAAACTTCGGCGTCGAAGGTCCGACCGATCAGCCGATTATTGACCAGTTGCGACTTCGGCAACTGAAGAACATGATGGCGACGCTGTTGTTGTCGCAGGGCGTGCCGATGATCGTGGCGGGCGATGAATTCCGTCGCACTCAGCGCGGCAACAACAACGCGTACTGCCAGGACAACGACATCTCGTGGGTCGACTGGTCATTGGTTGAAGAAAACGCGGAACTAGTTCGTTTCGTGCGATGTCTGATCGAATTCCGGCGCAACCAGCCAAGTGTCCGTCGCGAGCATTTTCTCACGGGGATTCCTGACAGCAAGGACGGCTGGGCGGATGTAAGCTGGTTCAGTCCGTTGGGCACTGCAGTGGACTGGCATTCGAATGACCTGCCGATCATTTGCCTGCTGGCGGCACCGACGGAACAGGACGATCCTCAGGGCCTTGGGAGCGACGTCTTGATATCATTGAATTCCAGCGGCGAAGGCCAGCGGTTTATGATTCCGTCGATCTCCAGGAGCAAGTCATGGAGATTGTTTATTGACACGTCCAGGCCGCATCCGAACGACATTTTCCCGAATCTCGACGGTCCGCGGCTTGCGTCGAGTGGCAGCCACACTCTGCCTTACAAATCGTTGGCGGTTTACGTTGCCGAGTAGCAGACCGGAACCGCGAGAAATCAAACCGAGTCAACCGGTTGAAGGGCTCCGCTCGCCGAGTCTTCCCTTCATTCGATTGTTGACAACAGTGCTGCGCCTTCAAAACTCTTCAGGTCTTGCGGATCTTTCGCGAGATCAAGAAGCATTTGAATCAGAGCAATCTTTTTCGCCGAGCAACACCTCGCGATATTGCGCCAGAGCGCGTTCTCTTGAGTACGTCTCAACGGCAACCTCACGGCAACGCTTGCTCATTTCCGGAAGTTGATTGTGCCCGGTATAGATCTGTTGCACCAGGTCGGCCAGTTGCTGAGCATTATCGGGACGCACCACCCAGCCGATTCTATTTTCGGTGAGAGTCAAAGCGAGTTCCGAGTCCGGCTCAGTTACACCGATCACGGGCTGCCCAGCCGCGAAAAAGTTATACATTCGGGACGGAACTGATATTCCGGCCATCCCCGGGATGAACGGGATGATTGCAACGTCGCCACAGGAAAGACTGTAGTGAAGCTGGTCGCGGGGAAAAAAATCATGAACGGTTACCGACGATAGTTCCAGCTGCTGACATTTCTGTTCGAACGCCGCGCGGCCTCCGCCAGCGCCACAAACGAGCCAGTGAATATCAACCTGACCGGATTCCTCCAGGATTTTCGCCGCGCCCGCGATCGTTTCGAGCCCATGAGTCCGGCCGACGTTGCCGGAATAAAGCACCACGAACTTGTCGGCAAGCCCCAATTGTTGCATGACGGGATTGTCGTTCCGGGGAACCGGATAAACCCGTTCATGATCACACCAGTTCGCAATCACACTAGTCTTTGACTTCAGCGATTCAGATTTGGCGATGACTCGTTCCCGCATGTCACGACCGATTGTGATGATCCGGTGGACGCCGCAAAACAAACGTCTTGAGAAAAAATCAATCAGGCGGTACGGAATAGAGTTTTTCTTTGTAAAACCAGTCGGCACAAGCACATCCGGGTAGATGTCGTGAACGAGAAGCGTGCAACCGGAACGCCGAATTCGACAGGCCATCAGCGCCGCGATCGGAAGCGTAGGCGGGTTCGTAACGACCAGCACTTCATCGCTTTTGCGAAACCGCCAAATCATGTTCCAAAGAAACGAAATCATGATTGTCAGCACGTTGATCAACCGCAACGGCATGTGGTCTTTAGAAAACCGGGTGGAACGACAGCGGCGGATATGGACACCGTTGAGCGTTTCGGCTCGCGGCGCAAGCTCACGCTTTTGCGCATAGCCCGGCTGAGCTGTCAGCACATGGACCGTCACATCGTCGGCGAGACCTTCGGCTATTTGAGTCAGCAAATGGCCGGTTGCACCGTCATCGGGGTAATAGAGCTCCGTCACGACCCAAAGTCGTCCAGGCTTTTGCCTGTGAACGTCAGTGCAGGGAGCGTTCTGCGAATCATCGCCCGGCTGGTTGGAATCTTTCAACATTCACTTCCATAACAAGAAGAAAGTTCTTCTGGATCCCACAAACTTGAAGCGAAGGCAGGCAGGGCATCTCATAGCGCACAAACGCTCCTAATCAGATTTGCAGCCATTTTACCAGCGATTCGAAGATACGGTCAAGGTTGTGGGGACCGCTACAGATCATTTTCGATCCGCTCCACGCGTCTGCCGGGCTGCCTGATGGTGCTTTCTGGCAACATGTTGTTTTTTTGAATCACCGATGTGGTGCTCGAAAGTACTGGTCACTCGTTTTCGTCGTATATCGGCTCCCTTGACGATCAGCGGCGTTCGGCCTGACATTTGCGACTTGGAATGGAACGCCCCTGCTCGAATCAGCCAAGTGAGCTTGAACCCATCAACTAAGAGAGCTTGAACCCATGACCGGAAAAACGATCACGCGCCTTGCCTTGACCGCAGGAATTAGTTGCCTCTTTTTGCTCATCCATCCTGATTCCGCCTGCTCGCAGAGTCCGTTGGTTGCACCGTCTTACGGAGCAACGTCGCTGGCTGCACCAAGCTATCGCGATGTGTTTGGATCGGGTTCGTTCAACCCTTCCGCTTTTGGCGGGGCAAATTCCGGCGGCAGTGATGTAACACAAACTGCCCGCAGCCATTACGAAAACAACGGCTACTCACCGATTGCTTTCGCGGGCAACGACATCATGGACATTCGCAATCATACTTTGTTTGAATACCGACGGATGTTCCGAAACGCAGCGACTCCGTCTCTGCATGAACTGATCGGAACCTGGCGCGGCGTCAACAAAGGGGTCGTACAACTTGCCGGCTACAACCAGTTCATCAAAGAGTTTCAGTCAAACGGTCACCTTGTGATTGGCGACAATGTCCAGGTTCATCAGGTGTCCGGTGACATGCTGAGAAGCATGGGATGGCAGCCGAAAACCACTGATGCCGGCCAGCTTGATCGGGGCGACAAGTTTCAGGTTCAATCACCTCGCGGGATTAGCGTGTTTCGCCATGGAGCCGTCATCAGCTATCGCGACGGTGGGAATGGAAAATCAGATCCGGTCAACTTGATCGTCGACAAAGTCGTCAGGCTCGACGCAAACCACCTGCTTGGTCGGGCGACCGCGAAGTTCGGGCCGCTGGAGATTCCACTCGCGTACTTTGTGCTGGAGCGGATCGAGTAAAAATAGAAACAGCGACGCGACATTCAGCCCTGAAAGGGACGGCCAAAGAACGAGACCTGATTTGGGCCGCCCTTTCCGGGCTTTTTCCGGCTACGCTCCCGCCACTTGCGGATTGAGGCCATCCGCAACGCTGAGCCGCCGAATGCGGGTCTTGGTTTAATGCGATCCCGCATTCCGGTTTTTGGGCCTGGATAACCCCGTTGTTGAAGCAGCTGTCGTGAACTTGCAGCTGATTGTCATCTTCTGCCTGAACCGAAATTTCGTCTCAAATTGTCTTTGGGCAATCCGTGAACTTTTCTCCTTTCCTCATGGTCCTGTTTGCGATACTCTTATCACTCGACGAGCCGACGGTGCTTCGATCTGTAACGCGTTGACGCGTTTGAATCGAATTCACGATACACCCCACAGGCTCGTTCGCGACAGGTCTTCTATGTTCTATCAGTGCACTTTTCCTAGCGCTGATCGGGAACGACAAGGTGAATGAAGCAGCGTCGCAACCCTTTATTGTTGACGCGTACATTCTGTCGGATTCCCCTCTCCCTTGCCGGATTGGCTGTTCTCGGCGCTCAAGGTTCGCGCTCGCGTTGTCGACTGGCAACGCAGTTTCAACAGAGAACTCGAAACCAAACCTAAATCGAATACAGAAAACAAAGATGATTACAGAAAACCTGCTCGACGAGTTTATTGAACCTGTTGAGAATCCGAAGGCCGCGAAAAAGAAATCCAAAGCGAAGTTTGCCGCAAAGAAAGTTCAGGCATTGCTGCCCATCGTGCCGGTTGTTACAAGCCCGGCCGACACGGATATCAATGCACCGGGTGAAGAACTGATCGGCGTTGCTGAAGTCGCCATAGCTGAAGTCGAACCAGTTGACGTCGGACCTGTGCCTGCAATCGACAGCGTAGTCGACGAATCGGCGCAAGTGACGGCAGTTGAAGAGACTGAAATAGATGAAGTTCCTGCGGTGAGTGAAATTGCACCAAACAAAGTAGAAACTGTCACGGAAATCACAAAGCCTGAAACTGAAGCTACTGAAACCGAAGCAATCGTTGTCGAAGTCGCTGAAACTGGAACCGTCGAGCCAGTAGCCGGACCTGTCGGGAAGATTGAAACTACAGACAACGCTGAAGTGGTCGATCATGTTGAGACCGCAGACAATGTTGGCGCCTTTGCGAAACTCGGGCTTAGCCCCGAAGCGTGCGTGGCTGTTCGCAAGGCCGGCTATGAAACGCCAACCGATATCCAGGCTGAAATTATTCCGCACATGATCAGCGGACGCGACGTGCTGGCTCAATCGCAAACCGGAACGGGAAAGACAGCCGCGTTTGCATTGCCGATCGTGTCGCGCGTAAAAACCGGCCAGCGAAAACCGCAGGTCCTGGTCCTCGCACCGACCCGTGAACTGGCGATTCAGGTTGCCCGGGCATTTTCGACCTACGCGATTGGCGTCGATAGGTTTTCGGTCGCTGCGATCTACGGCGGACAGGATTACGAACCACAGTTGAAACAGCTCCGGCGCGGCGTTGAAGTCGTCGTCGGAACTCCCGGCCGCGTGATCGATCACATCAAACGCGGCACGCTGGACCTCAGCGACATTAAATGTCTCGTACTCGACGAAGCGGACGAAATGTTGAACATGGGCTTCCTGGAAGACGTCGAGTTTGTGCTCGAACACACTCCGGCCAAGAGGCAGGTTGCTCTGTTTTCGGCTACGCTGCCCGCTCCCATCCGCAACATCTCCAAACGTTATTTGAATGATCCGGCGCGGGTTACGATTGTACGGAAAACGATGACGGCCGATTCGATCCGGCAGCGGGCGGTTTTCGTTCCGCATCGCGAAAAGGTTGATACGCTCAAACGTTTTCTTGAATCCGAGGAAACGGACGGCGTGATTGTGTTCACACGAACAAAAGACGCGACGGTACTGGTGGCCAACCAGTTAACCCGCGACGGATTGTCAGCGGCCGCGATCAACGGCGACATGCCTCAGAAAAACCGCGAGCGCACGATCGAGCAGCTGAAATCCGGACGGCTCGACATACTCGTTGCAACGGACGTAGCAGCCCGCGGCCTTGACGTTCAACGGATCAGCCACGTCTTCAACTTTGATCTGCCTGAAGGAAGCGAGTCGTACATTCACCGTGTCGGCCGGACCGGACGGGCGGGGCGAAAAGGCGAAGCGATCATTTTCCTGACTCATACCCAGCGCAGCAAATTGCGTCTGATCGAACGAGCGACCAAACAGCCGATTGAAATTGTCCTGCCGCCAACGGCCGACCAAATGAACCAGATGCGGATGAAACGGTTCAAGAAAGGGATCGCCGAGGTGACCTCCGGTGAAGACCTGACGCTGTTCAGGAAACTGATCGCCGAACACGCTGAAGAGTCCGGCGCTCCGATCGAGTTGATCGCAGCCGCGCTCGCGCACATTGGCCAGCGCGGGATGCCGTTTCTGCTGAAGGACCGTCCGAAACATGCCCGGCGTGATGACAACCGGCGCGACAACCCGGGACGGGAAGGATCGCGCGGACGTGGAAACAATGATAGTCTTGGAAAAGGCGGCAAAGACCGGGTTCTCGGTCCGCCTGAATCAGGGATGAGCCGTTACCGGATCGAAGTCGGTCGCCGCGACGGGGTTAAGGTCGGCAACATTGTCGGCGCGGTTGCGAACGAAGGCGGAATCGAAGGCAGCGCGATAGGGCCGATCAAGATTCACGGTTCGTTCAGCACAGTCGATCTTCCAAAGAGCCTGCCGAACGAAGTTTTTGAAACGTTGCATGGCGCGCGCGTCATTGGCAAACAACTGCGACTGCGGCCGGACACCGGAGAAGGGGAAACCAGGTTCGGTGGCGGCGGCCGGTCCAAAGGCCGGTCGAACGATGCGCCCGCAAGACGCAAAAAAAAGTACAACAAGACTTCACGCAGCAAACCCGAACCGGTTCGCAGGCGAAGCAAGTGATGAATGCTACTTTTTTCAAAACCGGGCCTGTCAATAATTTAGTGTCATGGTATCTATTGACTGATCTTGAGGCATTCGTTCTTCGAACATGATGGCGAAGTGATTCAAGGCGGCTTTCCAGTGGGGGATCGGCATCGTCCACTTCTTTGATGCTTCATTGATTGCCATGTAAATTAACTTCAATGCAGAGTCGCGATTCGGGTACTGCTTGCGATTGCGTGTGAACTTGCGAATCTGGCTGTTGACCGACTCGATCGCGTTGGTCGTGTAGATCGCTTTACGAATCGAAGCTGGAAACTCAAACATCGATATGATGTGCTCCCATTTCAGTCGCCACTGTTTACTTATCGCCGGATATTTCTCGTCCCGTTTCTGAGAGAAATTTTCCAATTCCTGTTCCGCTTCGATCACGCTGGCCGCCTGGTTTGCCACAGTTTGACTTCTTCATTCAGGTCGGCTGGCATCTCCGAAACCAAAGCGGCCGAAACATCCACTCCGTAGAGTTCCTTGACGATGTCCTGAATGTCACGCGTGGTCATCCCTTTGGCATCGAGCGCCGGAATCTTCTCGTCAAAACCGACCAGACGACGTTGATGCTTCTCGATCAGTTGTGGCTCAAACGTTCCATTGCGATCACGCGGTATGTCCAGGGCCAGCTTGCCGATTTCATCATCGTTCGCATCAGTCCATTGGGCTCTTCAACTGTGGTTGCCCGACCAGCAGTTTCTGTGGCCAGAGTTTCCGCTTGCTTTCGTAATTTCGCGTCCATGCTTTTCTTCTCCTGTGGGTAAAAAACCAATATCAGCTATCAAAATTCTGCTACTGACACAAGATTTCTTACAGGCCCGAAAACCCGCCGTGAATGCGCTCGTGGTCTTTGACCGCGCCCTTGCTAACGCGGCGGGTTCCTTTTCACGCCCTTGCTAACGCGGCGGGTTTCCTTTTCACGCCCTTGCTAACGCGGCGGTTTCCTTTTCACGCCCTTGCTAACGCGGCGGGTTCCTTTTCACGCCCTTGCTAACGCGGCGGGTTTCCTTTTCACGCCCTTGCTAACGCGGCGGGTTCCTTTTCACGCCCTTGCTAACGCGGCGGGTTCCTTTTCACGCCCTTGCTAACGCGGCGGGTTTCCTTTTCACGCCCTTGCTAACGCGGCGGGTTCCTTTTCACGCCCTTGCTAACGCGGCGGGTTCCTTTTCACGCCCTTGCTAACGCGGCGGGTTTCCTTTTCACGCCCTTGCTAACGCGGCGGGTTTCCTTTTCACGCCCTTGCTAACGCGGCGGGTTCCTTTTCACGCCCTTGCTAACGCGGCGGGTTTCCTTTTCACGCCCTTGCTAACGCGGCGGGTTTCCTTTTCACGCCCTTGCTAACGCGTCGGGTTTCCTTTTCACGCCTTGCTACGCGTCGGGTTCCTTTTCACGATATTGCTAACGCAATTTTTTGACGCAATTCCGAGTACACATAACTCTTGTCCAGCAATTGGTTTATCACGCCGAGGCTTGACCACAGCAGCGCGGCCTGTATCCGCCCAGCCGTTCTTTTTCCTACAATTGGAACTGGCTCGACTCCGATTTCGCTTAGAATCCGGTCGCAGTGTCCCCCATGACACACTGTCCCCACTACACTTGCGCGAATACACTTGCGCGAAGCTTTGATAACGAATTTTTCGGATCAGCAGAATTTTGGTTAGTCTGGCCGACCTGTGTTAACGCATAATAGAAGTTGTATACCGCAATCGGCGAGCCACCCACTTCCTTGCCGCTCGATCAATCGATCCAACCCTCCCGCCTGACCAAGCCAAAAGTTGATTCAGGTCTTTTCCCGGAACAGAATTCGTAACTCAGGAAGCACCATGAGCCGCCAGTTTCTTCGCCAGCTTTGTCGCCGAATCAATAAACTCCGGCTACCGAATCACAAACGCCGACGACGCAACATCTCCGGCTCGGCAATCGGGTTTGCACCGCTTGAGCCACGTCAGCTGCTGGCCGTTCTCACGACGCCGTTAACTGCCGGAGCGAACCACGCCGTCAACGGCCAGTTTGAAGATCTACCCGCGCCGACGACTCGCACGTTTTATGACAACGTCAACGGCTGGTCCGTTGAAGGTTCCGATTCCGGAGCTCAACTCGACATCATCGAACTCCAGGGCGGTCGCGGGCATGTGCTGGATCTGGATTCAACGGCTGAAAATTTTGACCGCGTGTTTCAGGACATCGATACGATTGACGACACGACCTATATCCTGTCCGTCGACTTTCGCGGTCGCACGGTAGCCGACGGCGCTGATGCTTCGACCAATACGTTTGAGATTCTCTGGGGCGGAGAACGTGTTGGAACTTACAACGGCACAAACTCATGGCAAACAGCTGTGATTTCCGTGCAGGGCTCCGCCGAAGATCTGACACGACTGGAGTTTCGTGAGATTGCAGAAGACGGAAGTGCCGGAGGCGACGGGCGTGGCGCTCTGATTGACAACGTCCAGGTTGTGCTCGCGACTGAAGGCGGAATCCAAAACGGCGGCTTTGACGAATTCAACCCCGAAGCCACTGTCGATGGCGATACGTACTCGCCACCGGACGTGATTGGCTGGGGCGCGATGGGAACCGATGTCGCGGATCGTCTGTTAAAGATTGATACGAACGGCGGAAACATGTCGTTGAATCTGGATACGACTGTTGTGCACATCGACAGGATTTTCCAGGATGTCACGACAACCGCCGGCGCACAGTATTTTCTGCAATTCGATCTGACTGCGATTGGCAATGATGCCGCCGCAAATAAACTGCGTCTGCGATTCAACGATGCGTGGGCAGGAACATTTCAAGCTGAAAACAATACTCAGACTTTCGGGCTGCTCCTTGATGCAGATTCAGATTTGACACGGATTGTGTTTCGCGAAGTCGCATCCGCCAGTAACGGCGACGGGCCGTCGATTGACAACGTGCGACTCTTTCAGGTGAACGGCGTGACAAATGATCTGGCCGTCGATCTTGATCCGGCAGAAACGGGCAATGATGTCACGTCCCTGTTTGTCGAGGGCGCAGGTCCGGCAAATATTCTGGCCGACGGTGTTTCGATTGCTCATCCAGGTGGAGCGGGACTAACAGCGGCAACGCTCACGATCAATAATCGAATTGACGGAACTGACGAGGTGCTGTCGGTTGACATCGGCGACACTGGACTGCTTGCTGACTTTGATTCGGCGACGGGCATCCTGACAATTACTGCTCCTGAGGGAGTTCGTGATTTTACTGTCAACGATTTCGAAGAATTACTAGCCCGCGTTCAGTACGAAAACCAGGCTTCTGTCGTAACGACCGGCCTGCGCACGCTTTCGTTGACCGTGACTGACGGCGCGATCGCAACCGGCAGCCAGACCAGCGATGCTGCGACCATCAATCTGGTAACTGACATCGACAACAATCTTCCTTCAATCACGGCGATCGCTGACCAGTCCGCCAATGTAGCGGCAACGTTGATCGTCGATGTCGAAGCTAACGACATCGACTCCGGTTCGACACTGAGCTATGCAATTCGTTCTTCAGGAACAGCAATTTCGGGTGCCACAAATCAGCCCGTGATATCCGATTCAGGCCAGATCACCTGGACTCCTTCTCAGGCAGGTGCAGCATTGATTACGGTCACGGTTACAGATAACCGGGGTGAATCCAGCGAAGGAGAGTTTACGGTCACCGTTGGCGCATTTCAGGAGTTTCAAGGGAACGGTGACCTGGCAAATATTGGCCCTGCGGATCGCAATGAAATCTACACCGCCGAACCGCCGATGAACATTACCGGGGGCAATGAGTTCACGGCTACAATCAATACCGATGTCGGTAACATTGTCGTCAACCTGTTCGCCGGACTGACACCGATTTCGGTCAACAACTTTGTCAACCTCGCCCGGGACGGTTACTACAACGGTCTGGCGTTCCATCGTGTCGTCGAATCAGCGCGACTGGATGCAAACCAGGATCCGGTCCTCGACGAAAACGGCGACATCATCTTCGACCGATTCGTCGCTCAAGCAGGTGACCCGACATTGACCAGCAGTGGAGGACCGGGCTACACGATCGCCGATGAAATCCGCTCTGAACTGTTGTTTGATGGACCAGGGGTTTTGGCCTGGGCAAAACAGGCGTCTCCGAACACAAACGGCAGCCAGTTCTTTATCACCTATGACGCCACAGAATTTCAGAACGATGAGAACTTTACGATTTTCGGTGAGGTGATCGACTTTGGCGCGATCATCGATGGAGAAAACGCTCTGGAGCGAATTGCATTGCGGAATCCGCTTGACGCAAATCCGGCGACACCGACGACCATTAACTCGATAACCATCAATGAAACAGCTTGATCAGCATCGGTTGGCCGCTCGAATCAAAACGTTCTGAACCAGCCTCCGGCGTCAGAACGTTTTTTCATGCGCAATGCATCCGTGTTGTGCGGGATTTTCAGCTGGTTGATTCTCACAGACGATTGCCGTTAAACTTTTCGAAATCAAGCGGAAGGTAAAACAAGCCACAACTTCAAGATTCGGCAGCGAAATTCACAACTCAAACGGCAGCGAAATTCACAACTCAAACGGCAGCGAAATTCACAACTCAAACGGCAATACTGTTTCTGGCAGTAGTTGTTGGTCTTGCCACAGGTTGTTCCAGACCTGATTCGGACTCGACCCCGGATACAATGTTAAACTCGGATTCAGGGTCGCCCTCATCAGTCGAGTCTTCTCAAGGGGCAACAGAAGTGGATGGACCATTTGTGGCGGGACAAGTCTGGAAATTCAACAACCGTGCCGGCGAAGACGACTCCCGTGTTCTAATCGTGAAAGTTGAACAGGGAACCAACAACAGCGAGGTATGCGCACGACTCGTGCTTCAACGAATCGTTTGCGAAAAAGCTAACAGTTCACAGTTTTGACAACTGTTTTCACGACGCAGGTATTGAAATCCCCTCCGCCAACCCCGTATATTGGTAGTCGGAACAGCCGGTCAATCCGTTCTTCCAGGGTTGTCGTCATTTTCAGTGTTAATCGAAGCAGACTCAACGTGAAAAAGCTTCGTACCGTTTAGCGTGATGTATCAAACGCGGCAAGGAATAGCATGACGACGTTTCCTGAACAAAATTTCCATCTCGCTTTCCAGTCTGTAGATGGAATGAACAGCGCAGGATTGTTGGCGTCTCTTCTTGTTGCGTTTAGCAAAAAACGACTCTCAAGCAGTGTTTTTCGATGCTTTGACTGGTAACACACATGCGACGGCACGGATCATTTTGCCGCTGTCTGCTTCTTGATTTCCAGCCTGAGTCGCGCCCGGCGTTCGCCCGGCCTCGATTCGAATTCTACATCTGACTAAAGAAAGTGGGGCACGAAATGGGACGCAACACCGGAAGACTTTACTCGAAGCCGGCATCAGGAAAAAAACTCAGCCGACGGAACCGAAAACGAAACGACTCGAATTCGTTCAGAAGCAAACCGTACACGGCCCTGGAACCAAGACAGGTTCTCGCTGCATTGTTTCCAACCTACATCAACGGACAATTCACTCTCGGAAATGGACCGAATGCGAGCCTTCCCTATGATCTCAACCAGACGTTCGATCTGTCGAGTCGTCCCGGCGCAAACAAAACGATCTATCTAGATTTCAACGGTCACCATTCAGTCAATAACGACTGGGATCACGACATTCAATTCAACGCGTTTGACCGGGACGGAAACCCGAACAACTTCAGCAACGCCGAACTGGCCGAAATCCAACAGCAGTTTCAAAACGTCGCCGAAGACTTTCTGCCGTTTGATGTCAACGTAACCACGCGCAATCCGGGCGTAGAACGTCTCCGTAGAACCGGAGCGAACGATCAGCAATGGGGAGTTCGTGCCGTCAACACGCAGCCCAAAGATGGATTCGGCAACTTCGGTGGTGTCGCCTACCTGAACAGTTTCAGCGACAACATCGATAACCCTGTCTTCGTCATCAACAAAGGTGCAAACACAGGGGCGATGACGAACTCGCATGAAGTCGGTCATGCACTCGGGTTGTTTCATGACGGGCTTGGCAATAACCAGTATCATCCCGGTAGCGGGAGCGGCGAAACTTCGTGGGGGCCGTTGCTCGGGGCACCGTTCGGAACAAACGTAACGCAATGGAGCAACGGAGATTATTCCGGATCGACAACCTCGCAGAACGATCTTGCAGTCATCACCGGGTCTTCCAATGGATTTGGATTCCGCGCCGATGATAACGGCAACACGCGGCAGACTGCGTCGACGTTGAATCAGAACGGTTCGGACGTGTTCGAATGGGGAATTATCGAACGCCGAAACGATGTCGATTTTTTCCGCTTTCAAACCAGCGGCAGCCTTTCAATTGGTATCAATCCGTTTGAAGGCCGGCCTAATCTGGACATCCGGGCCCGCTTGTACAATAGCAGCGGGACATTAATCGCAACCAGTAGTCCGGGAAATGCTCTGGGAGCTTCTTTCAATATGAACGTTGCGCCGGGCGAGTACTTTATCAGCGTTGATGGAGTTGGCAGAAGCGGTTCGTACTCGGACTATGGCAGTCTCGGAATGTTCACGATCGACGGTGTTATCGAAAACACGACAACAACTACCGTACCTGCGGAAACCGGCACGCTTTCGGTTAGCCACCGCTGGCAAACCGTAAACCTTGATCGCAACTATCAGAATCCGGTCGTGATTGCAGGACCGGCATCGATCAACGGGGGTTCGCCGACGTTGACCAGGGTTCGCAATGTCACGTCCAGTTCATTCGAAATTCAGATCGACGAGTGGGAATATCTCGACGGACGGCACTCGTCAGAACGAGTTGATTACATGGTGATCGAGGCCGGGCAACACACGCTCAGCGATGGAACCGTGATCATGGCCGGCAACGCGACCCGCAATCATCAATGGGCAACCGTCAATTTCGCCAATGCGTTTTCCGGAGGAGCAGCACCAGTTGTTCTGACTCAGGCAGTCACCGTCAATGATCCGGTTGCCATCGTGCCCAGAGTTCGAAACGTCTCGACTTCGGGATTCAGCGTGAAGCTTCAGGAGGAACAGGCTGCCAATCGCGTACATGGAAACGAAACACTTAGCTGGATTGCAATTGAACGCTCGACGGGTACTCACAACGGAAGTCTGTTTGAAGTCGCTCGCACCGGAAATGTGGTCACCCACAATAATCGCAATATCAGCTTCACGAGCGATTTCAGTTCCACGCCTGTTTTCCTGGCTGCGTTTCAGACGACCGATGGAGGAGACGCGGCAGGCATGCGGCATCGCACCCTAAACGCCAACGGCGCGACCGTGTTCGTTCAGGAAGAGCGGTCAGCGGACATTGAGATAGTTCATACGACCGAGATCGCGGGCTATTTTGCGATCGAACCGGGGGTTTTCGGCTCGACCGCAGCCAACGCGGAATCAGGCTCTTCAGCAATGCTCGCTCGATCTGCATTTTCATATCGCGATTCCCTGATCGGCAACTTATCGCAGTATCAGGGTCAATATCCCGATTACTCGTCAGCGTTGCGGGCGGTCGCTTCGCGGGGTGACGAGACTCGCTCGCTCGAAAATAACGCGCGTGATCTGAGCAACGTCGTTAAAATTGATGACGTGCGTCGCTCAGGAGTTCGACAGGATACGGAGGCCCGATCCGAAATAGAAACGACTGGAAACTCGCTGGATCTTGCCGGGGCGATCAATCAGGATTCACGGGAAACCGAAACCCGGTCACGCTTGGCAGACAAACCGGAAGTCACGCAGATCGATGACGTGTTCGCTTCATTTGAAAAATTGGGAACGCTGTAGAAGCGACAGGCGAAACGCGATAGCAAAGACGGGCGAGGTTCAACGTCACCGGCACCTTCAACGTGTCGTAATGTTCAAGGTAGTGCAGCATTAGTCGCACGGATTTTTCGTTGTGGATCCCGTCTACCGCATGCCCGCGAATCATCTTAACGAGCCAGCATTTCAATTTACCTGTCAGTGCGGACGTGAGTTTCAATTGAAACAGCGGCACCCCGGTACCGCACTGTTGTGTCCCGGCTGCTGCGTTTGTGTTTTCGCTGCGCGGCGCTGCAGGCGGTCGCGGCATGATCTGCCTGGGTGATAGCCGCAGTTTTCCTGAGCAATCGCCAGGCAGTGATAAGCAGCTACCTCATCCGACCCAACTCGCGCGACGCACGCTCGCGGTTGACGTGCTCCAGCGCCGCAGGTTCCAGCTTCAAAAACTTAACCAGTTGCGAAGTCGAAACCCCCAGCCATTTCGCCGCAGCCGCCACATCAAAGCCACACCCCGGCAATTCGTCCATTGCCTCGGCCAGCAGCGCGGGGAAATCGGCGTGGTTCGGATTGACTTTGACTTTTCCGCCTCTGATTCTCGACCGCCAAAGTTCTGACGATTGACGGGCAACGTCCTGCTCGTCGTTTTCAGTTGCAGCCTGTGATTCTGCCCGGAAACCGATTGCCAGGTTAACCCGCAAACGATGGATGGCAACGTCTCTGTTGGCGTGCTGACTGCGACGTTCCGAAGCCTGCCCGGAAATTGCTGTCGGCCGATGCGTGATCACGACGGCGGACGATACCTTGTTGCGATGCTGCCCGCCGGGGCCACCCCGACGCGTCCGCTGGATGTCGCAATCCTCAAGCAGCTTTTCGACAGTCAGTTGCGCCGGGTGCATCGTATGGTCTGCTGAAAAGGGCGCTTGGATGAAAGTTGAGGCTTAATAGGCTAAAATTCGTTGAGCGTATTGTATTTGATTTCGCCGCTGACGTTGGTTCGACCTGGTTTTGTTCAACGTGCCGGCGAAATGCTGTTTTCGAATTCCGGCTGAATCTTTTATGTCCCAACGCAAACTCGGACCGTATTTTCTATCTGACGTACTCGGGCGAGGCGGGATGGGCACGGTCTACCGCGCCGAACACGAGGAAACGGGCGCAATCTGTGCCGTCAAAGCGCTTGCGCCCGTCTTTGCCTGCGACACGCATTTCCGAACGCGTTTCGAATCCGAAATTCAAGCACTGATCAAGCTCGATCACCCCAACATCGTCCGCCTGCTTGGTTTCGGGCAGGATGAGGGCAATCTGTTTTTTGTAATGGAACTGGTCAAAGGCAACTCTCTATTTCAAATGCAGCGGACCGGACACCGGTTTGACTGGCGCGAATGTCTGACGATCGCCCAAGATATTGCCGCTGGATTGCGGCATGCTCATGATCGCGGAATTATTCATCGTGACCTGAAACCCGGAAACATTCTTCGCGCGGTAGACGGCACAAACAAACTGACGGATTTCGGAATTGCCAAGAGTTTCGGCGGCTCTCAAATTACCGGTGACAACGTGCTGGGTACGATGGACTTCATGAGTCCCGAGCAGGCCAAGGGCAAACCGGTCACGGCCAAAAGCGATCTCTATAGCCTCGGCACGATGTTGTTCACGCTGTTGTCCGGTCGCCCGCCCTTCAAAGGCAACTCCATCGAACAATCGATGCGGAACCTAACTCGCGTTCCACCGCCTCACGTAAGCACTGTTGCCCCGGACGTTCCGCCGGAAATCGATAAGTTGATTCGCAAATTGATGGACAAGGATCCGGAGAAACGAGTTCCGACAGCGCTCGCGCTGACCAGCTGGATCAATGAAATTGAGCAGAAACTGCGCGACTACAGCCAGGCAAAAACCAGTGAACAAAAGCCGGCCGGAGACACCTTCGAAGTTCGTAATCCTGATTCGTCGAGTTCGCAAACGAAACGGCATACCGGCGAAAGCAAGAAGCTCAACGCGTACGAGACAACGGTTCACAGCGAGGTTAGCAGTGACCTGGACTCCGGGACCGTCGATCCGGAGCAGCAACAGGATTTTTTCAACACAGTTTCAGAAAAACACCGTGACTCTGTTGTTGAAGATGAGAAAGAGAAGCAAGCGTCGCGCGGGATGTGGCCGCTGATTTTCGCTCTCCTTGGAATCACATTGTTGGGTGCCTACGGTTTGTATCAAGCGTACCGAACGCCCTCAGCAGACAATTTGTATCTAACGATCATTGACGGTGAGGAGAGTCCGAATCGTGTTCGCGAACAGCTCGGGCAGTTTATCAACGCCTATCCGGGAGATGATCGCATTCAAGAGGTTCGGGAACTCGATTCAATCGCAAAGGCGATGGTCCTTCACAAAAACATCGGGGTCAGAATCAACACGGCTGGCGAACGTCAAACGACTGAGTTGGAGGATCAGTTCTATGAGATTGCCGAACTCTCAAAAACCGATCCGCTAACTGCATTTTCTCGCATGTCTGCATTCCTGACGCTCCATGAAAATCTGGATGAAAGCGAATGTTCCGACGAGGACCGTGCGTGTCTGGATGCGGCGCGCAGTTATCTTATTGTGATCGAGAAAGATGCTGACCGCCGGGAGGATTTCAGTCGGGAGACGATTGAGTCCGCACTTGCGCGGGCGGAACAGGCAGGGTTGCATGAATCGCGTGAGATCTATAACTCGATCATGGAACTGTTTAAGAACAAGGAATGGGCAGACGATCTTGTCGAACGCGCACGGCAAGCGATTAGCCAGTAGAGACTTGTTCAGCATTCGTAGCTTTACTCGTCAATCAGGTCGCGAATGACAGGATCCAGTCCGCCGCCTCTTTCAACGCGTCGAGTCGAATCAAATTTCGTTCGCCGATTTCAGGTGACAGTTTCGTGACGTACCGTTCACGTTCGGCAGCGACGGTTTCGGGTGGACACTCGTCGCGCCCGTCGTTATCATCTGCCACGACGTTGCCCGTGCGATTCCCGCCCGGCATTTCGATACATAATTTGTAGAATCCGAATCCAAGCCCACCGATCAGAATTCCGATGATCAGCAACGGCTTCCAACAGCTTCGTCGCCCTCGGGGGAGCAATTCGATTTCTGTGGCATCATTCGCCTCGCGATATTTCGGAATTGCTGTTTGCGATTCGTTTGCTTCCGTGTCGTTATTTACCGGTTCACTCATTTTTCAACAGCCTCGCGTTCAAAAACGAAATGGCCTTCACTAACCTCGTCGCTGTGATCCATCGCGACGTAAACATGCAGTCTGCCTTCGTCATCCAGTTGATACGTCAGCCCGTCAAACCAGGCTCCGCCCGATTCGATTTTCAACAGCGGAAATTCGGTCCAGTCGTCTTTTTCTTCCCACGCAGCCATGTCGGCACCGTAATGTTTGAGTTGCATTTTCAGCGTACCGTCAACTTCGGTCAGCATAATGAATTCAGAAAAAACGAATTGCTCGTTCTGGAATAGACGGAATGTCGCCGTCATCGTTCCTCCAATCGCAGTATCCCACGATTCGTGAGCCGTGCCGCCCAGCCCTTCGCCCGACCGGTTTCCAGTCAACCAGCTGACATCTTCCAGTGTGGCTGCCGCCGATTCGATTCCTTCGGTTGTAGCCAGCGTGTTCTCAGTCGTCCGGTCATGAACTTTTTCCGCGACCAATTTCTGACCATTCGATTCGCCGGATTCCTGTATATCGGTCGATTCGGATTCCTGGACATCTGCACCAGCCGTTTCCCGAACAGCTTGAACCGGCTGCGAAAACGCCTGCTGCACCGGGCTGAAGGCAATCACCGCCATCGCGATCAGGAGTGCAAGCAGTTGCCGGCAACACAACATAATTCCTGTTGGTTTGGGGGAAGCAGGATGGGGTGGGAAAGGGTGTGGCAACATTCGCTTGCTCATTTTTTCGCTCCAGTCAGATTCAACGGTGTCATTGGTCCGTTGATAGTTTGGTCCATTGACAGTTTTGGTGCAGTCCCTGGATTTTACAGCTAGCACGCGTCTCTTTCACTGTAAAAACCGGTTCGTCTTGAGCGAGTTGGTCCGTTCCTCTAAAAGCCTGACGATAAATTTCCGCCGGACTTACCGATCCCGGGTCGTGCACGAAACTGTTGACCCGTCATTAGCATCGAATCGAGGATGATTCAATCATGCGTTTGTTAATCGCCGCTCTTTTCCCAGTGCCACAATTGGTCGGTGGGACTTTCAGCTTTGCCTTAACTTTCTGCCTCGCTGTAGTTTTCTGCCTGGCTCTAACCCGGTCGGCGGAATTCTGCGCGGCGGATGAGCCCGATTTTCCCTACCAGGCGATTGTTCTCGCAGAACGCGCGACGGTTCACAGCGGACCGGGAAGCGTTCATTACGCAACGGACGAACTTGAGCAAGGACGAACGGTCGAGGTCTATCGGCACGACCCTGCCGGTTGGTGTGCAATCCGCCCACCTCAAGGTAGTTTTTCCCTGGTCCCTGAGTCTGCGCTGGAGATTGTTGACGACGGTGTTGGCCGGGTGCGGGAAGAAGATCTGCGAACGTGGGTGGGCACCCGGTTGGGCGCCGTCGATCAACCGCTTTGGCAAGTCAAACTCAAACGCGACGAGTTAATCGAAGTGCTTGGCGAAGTCAGCTGGCCTGATCCTGCCGGACATTCCACCCTCTGGTATCAGATCGCTCCACCGGCTGGCGAATTTCGCTGGGTCAGAATTTCCGATCTCCAATTGCCTGACCGATCGCTCCAACTGCCGGATCCGAATCGAGTTTCTGCTGCGAACCAGCAACAACGGTTTGCCGACAACCGCCGTTTTGAAAATCAGGTTGTTAGTTCCAGTCAACCCGTTGGTGACAGCCCAAACGGTGTCAACCAACGCAGCGATTCCAATGTCGTACAAGCTGGCGGTCAACCGGGACCGCGTGAGATTCCATCGCATCTGCAAAACATGCCCGGAACACAAACCAACAATTTGTCGCAAACCAACGAGTCGTTTGGCGCTAATTTGTTTGACCGGAGCCAGATAGACCCGGACGTGCGGCAGGCCTCTGCCGATGCAGCCGTGCAAAACGCAGTGGCACGCCGCGAACTGAACCCGTCGCCGTTGTTGAACGTACCGGAAATCACAGCACCGGCAGTAGTGAACAGCGGATGGCGTCGATCGACTTCAACGGTTCGCCCAGGTGGAACTCCGGCAATGAGCGTTCCCGAAAACTTTTCAGCTCCAGCAATTCCGGGTGGCGACAGTTCTGACTCCGGAGTCTACACCGGATCTGGTTCCAGCCGCCCGTCGGATTTTCAATCCCGGCCGGTTCAAACTGCGCGGCGGGACGATTCACTGCCGACCTATGCGAACGATAGTGTGGGTGACCGCACGGCTGATATCTTTGCGAACAATTCTTCAAACAACTCAAATCGACCGTTTTCCGATCAACAGCGGGAACCCGTTGACCTCTCGGTCATCAGCGCGGGGCCGATCGGCGATGCGTTGCAGGAACTTGATATCCGGTTGAGCCAGGAAATGCTTGAATCCCCCGGTGAATGGCGGCTGGAATCGATCCGTGACGAAGCCGACCGCTTGCGGGACGAAGCGGTTGCGATGGGAGATCGCGCGTATGCAGAACGCTTGCAGGACAAACTTCGCAACTGTTTCTATCTTCGCGAAGAACATCGTCGGCATTTCGGATCCGGCAGTAACAATGCAAACGGTCCGATTGGTACAGGCGCCGTTACGTCACCGGGAAACCGCAACGCGTCACCGCGCGACGTCATGCTCGGCACGACCTACGATGCACATGGCCGCCTGGCCGAATTGCTCAGCAGCGATTCTCCTCGCAGCGCACCGTCGTACGTACTCAAGGACGCTGCCGGTAAAATCACGCATCACATCAGGGGCACGCCGGGATTAAACCTGCATGTTTATCTCAACAAGGAAATCGGAATCATCGGTCAGCGCGGATACAACCGCCGGCTGCAGCTCGACCATGTCACGGCCGAACGCGTAATCGAACTTGCAAAACTGCGTTAGGACTATCCTCGGCGGGTTCGAGAGAGTGATCGGTTTTGCTACGCTTGGAACCATGTATGCCCGTCGTCTATCAATATACGCGCTGTCAATATACGCGCTGTTGATTCTAACGGGGCTCGTGTTTTCTTTGCCGCTGCTGGTGATGATCAGCGGCAGTTTGAAATCGCCCTCTGAACTGGCCGGCAATCCGTACGGCCTTGTCCCTGATTCTCCGGTCTGGGAAAACTACCCCGCCTCGCTTCAGAGCATGCCGATGGCGCTTTATTTGAGCAACACGCTGCTGTTGTGCGCTGGCTGTGTCGTTGGCACGACGCTTTCGTGTGCGCTGGCAGCATACGGACTGTCGCAAATTCGCTGGCGGGGGCGGGGGCGGGGCGTTGCGTTTGCGCTGGTGGTGGCAACGATGCTCTTGCCATGGCACATCACAATGATTCCCCGTCTGGTGCTGATCACGAAAATCGGATTGTACAATTCGCTGTGGGCAATCATTCTGCCAACGTTTCTGGGCGAAGCGTTCTACATCTTTCTGCTCCGTCAGTTTTTTCTGACGATTCCGCGTTCGTTGTTCGAAGCTGGAAGAATCGACGGGCTCTCCCACTGGGGTCTGTTCCGGCATCTTGCGGTTCCACTGTCCCTGCCCGCGCTGGCAACGGTGCGCTGTTCCAGTTTGTTGCAACCCGGAATGACTTCGGGGGACCGCTGCTCTATTTGAACGATCCGGAAAAATTCCCGCTGGCCTACGGGCTGGCGCGGTTTGTCAGCAGCTATGCGGATCAGACTCACTTGCTGCTGGCCGCCGCGGTGATCTTTACACTGCCCATGATCGTGCTGTTTTTCCTGGCTCAGAAAACTTTTATTCAGGGAATTTCGACGACCGGAATCAAAGGGTAGTGAACCGCAGCGATCGTCTGACTATTGTTGATTCACTCTTATCCTGATTCACACTTATTCTTTACAATTGTTTGTGTCACAATCGCAGCTTCAATTTGCACGGCCAAGTCGGCCTCTCACTTAACCGCACGATCATTTCAGGCCTGAAGTCGGAACCCGCCCATGTCTCTCGTCGTTCAAAAATTCGGTGGCACCAGTGTTGCCGACAGCGAAAAAATACTCTCGGCCGCGCGTAAGGCAATCCGCGCACAAAAGGACGGCAACCGGGTGGTGATGGTCGTCAGTGCGATGGGAAAAAACACCGACATGCTGGTCGATCTCGCGAGTCAGGTCAGCGAAAATCCGCCAGCCCGCGAAATGGACATGCTGCTTTCAACCGGAGAACAGGTCAGTGTTGCCTTGATGGCGATGGCTATCAGTTCGCTTGGTTACAAAGCGGTGTCTCTGACGGGCGCACAGATCGGAATCAAAACAGACAGCTCGCACACAAAAGCCCGCATACAATCAATTTCGACCGAGCGGATGGTCGGGCTGCTCGACGAAGGGAACATCGTGATCGCGGCCGGGTTTCAGGGGATCGATGACGAACTGAACATCACCACGCTCGGTCGCGGCGGCAGCGATACAACCGCTGTCGCGCTGGCTGCAGTTTTGGGCGCATCGCAATGCGAAATCTATACGGACGTTGACGGCGTTTACACGACCGATCCACGCGTGTTGCCCGAGGCAACGCTGGCACGCTACGTCAGCTATGACGAAATGCTGGAACTCGCCAGCCTTGGTGCAGGTGTGATGCACAGCCGTTCGATCGAATTCGGCAAAAAATTCGGCGTGCCGATTCATGTCCGGAGTTCGCTGAGCGATATTCCCGGATCGCTGATTATCGAGGACGCTGGTACCGCGAAGGTTCCGGTTGCCGGATGCGCGTTGACTCGGGACGAAGCTAAAATCACGATCCACGGCGTGCCTGATATTCCCGGTACGATTCACAAAATTTTTGAACCGGTTGCGACACTCAAAGTCACTGTCGACATGATCGTGCAGAACATTTCCGATGATGGAATTACCGACGTTTCGTTCACGGTCCCCGGCGACGAATTGTATGATACGTTGAACGCGGTTCGCACGGTTGCTCAATCGCTGGGTGCGCAGAGTGTTTCCCACGAGGAGAGCGTGTCCAAAGTTTCCGTCGTCGGACTGGGCATGGCGGTGCAAACGGGAGTCGCCAGCCGGATGTTCCGCGCGCTGGCGGATGCCGGAATCAGCATGCAGGTGATCACAACCAGCGAAATCAAGATCTCCGTGCTCGTCGCCCGCGAGCATTCGCAGCGAGCCCTGAGGACCGTTCACGACGAATTCCAGTTGGAAACGATTAACGAGCAGATTGAAGACTCGGCCAAGAACCAGGAACTGAACCAGGAACTGAACCAGAGCAAGATTGACATCCTTGACGTTGTCGCACGTTTGCAGGAAGTCGGCATGGAAGCACTGATGATTGACGACGTGTTGTTGGACGATAAGCAGTCCCGGGTCACACTGCGAGGCGTGCCGAACCAGCCGGGAATTTCTGCGGATCTGTTTCGTGAGCTGGCTGACGAGAATATTTTTATCGACATGATTGTGCTGAGCCACACTCCGGACGATTCTGCTGACATTACGTTCACCGTTCCCCGCGACCAGTTCGCAAAATGTGTCGAACTGGCACGTTTGATCAGTAACCGGTTTGGCTGCAGCGGAATCGACCACAAGGAGTTAATTGCCAAGCTGACCGTATCCGGAATCGGGCTGCGGTCGCACACAGCAGTCGCGCTCGGCATGTTCGAGGCTCTTGCCGAATCGACGATCAACCTTGAAATGATTAACACCAGTGAAGTCCGCGTGAACGTCGTGGTTGACGGTGCCGAAGGCCCGCGGGCACTGGAGTGTTTGAAACGGAAGTTCCGTGAAAACTAGTTGGCACAAACCCGATCGCCTGCACCCTCCCGGGGAAGGGTCGGGCCCGGGCGGGGGAGGGCGACGCCACAGACAACCCGCTATCATTCGTTACTAACCCGAACAACTAACAACTAGCTACAACTGACAACCGTGATATCCCAACAGGCCGAGAGAATTTTTTCGCTGTTTAACCGCAACGCGCTCGATGTGCGCACCGTCATTCTCGTACTCGGCGTGCTGATTACACTGACGATCCTGTTGATTGTCGGGCAGATTCTCAAACGCCAGCCGGAATCACACTTCGATCCGGCAATTGTCAGAACATTCAACAAGCGGGTTTCCGCGTGGTTGACGATCTGTCTGTTGTTGATCGTCGCATTGCTGCTGCACAAGACGGTCACGGTCGTCATGTTCGGCTGCGTTTCGTTCTGGGCGTTGCGGGAGTTCATTACGATGACGCCGACGCGACGGGGCGATCACCGGACGCTGTTCTGGGTTTTCTTCCTGTTCACGCCGCTTCAGTACTACCTGGTCGCGATCGAAAACTACAACCTGTATACGATCGTGATTCCTGTTTACGCTTCGCTGTTCATCCCCGGCCGAATTGCTTTTACCAGCGACCATAAACGCTTTCTTGAGCGGACGGCTAAGATCCAGTTCGGGCTGCTGATCTGTGTTTACGCGCTCAGCCATGCACCGGCGCTTTTGAATCTCGACTTGAAGACCTGGGCTTCAGCGACCAGCACCTATGTGCCGTGGGATGGAAAACCGGCCGGCCTGCTGTTTTTCTTTATCGTGATTGTTCAGGTCAGCGACATGTTCCATTTCGCCTGGGACCGGCTGGTGGGAAAACACGTGATTGCTGCGACTGTGAATGCGACCAAAACGTGGGAAGGCCTGATCGGGGCGGCTTGTTGTACAGCGGTGGTCGGCATCCTGATTCAGTTCTTCCTGCCGGGTGTGACGCCGTTTACATGGTACGGTGCCGGGTTGATGGCTCTGGTCACCAGCGCGATGGCTTCTTCGGGAAGCATGACAATGTCGGCAATCAAGCGAGACCGGGGAGTCAAGGATTACGGTACACTGGTGCAGGGTCATGCCGGCGTGCTGGACAGGATCGATTCGGCCTGCTTTGCTGCACCGATTTTCTTTCACCTGACGCGTTTGTCGCTGGGAGTTTGATGGGAAACACGACGGGTGGGTTTTGCACGGTTTTCCGTTGAAAGGAAACCCGTAGCGTTAGCAAGGAAGGGCGTGGTCGAAGACCACGAACTCCCTGCCTTACCGGTGGCTTCCACTACCAATACAAAGTAGGAAATACGAAAGACGAGACGCTTGATTGAGTTAAAAGAGACGATTGAACGCTGGGGAATCAAGTCTGTTCCCGACAACGCACTTGTTCGGCTGGACGGATACTGCCGGCTGTTGTGGAACATCAACAACACACTGAACCTGACGCGACACACGGACTACGAAAAATTCGTGACGCGTGATCTTGTTGATACGCTGGAACTTTCGAAGTTGATTCCGGAGAATTCTGAAGTACTGGACATCGGGACCGGCGGCGGCGTTCCCGGGATGGTGCTCGCGATTCTTCGTCCGGATTTACGTGTGACTCTGACCGATTCCGTCGGCAAGAAGACTCTCGCGCTCGATCAGATTGCGGAAGGGCTGGGGCTTGAGGTTGAGATTTTCAACTGCCGCGCTGAAGAGTTACTGGAGGATGTTCGCGTGGATGTGACGACGGCCCGCGCAGTCGGACCGCTGACGAAAATCTGCCGGTGGCTGGAGGAGAGCTGGCTGCACGCCGGCCGGGTGCTGGCCGTCAAAGGACCGCGCTGGGTCGAAGAAGAGTCGGCCGCGCGCGAGACTGGATTGCTCAAGAAAATCAGTCTCAAAAAGGTTGCCGAATACCCGACGCCGGGCACCGAATGGAGCAGCGCGATTCTGGAGCTGACTTCAAAGAAGGCCTGACTGTTTGCCGGGAGAAACCAAATGGCTGATTCAAATTCCACGTTAGTTCCACTATTTACCGCGCTGTTGTTCTTGAGTGCTTGCGGAGGATGCCACGAGCCGGCGATGCGCGAAATTGCTGAAAGCTCATTCGATCGAGTGGGTGATTTGCAGGAAAAGATTTTCGAAATTGGGAACGCAATTCCGCTTGAACCCCCGTTCAACAAACGGCAGGAATCATTGTGCCTTCAATCTCTTCAGGCAGCACGCAAAGGCCGGGTGTGCCGTGCCCAGTCAATCCAGTCGGTGACCTCGTCCAGATCAGGACGCTTGCCGTTGCGAATGATCTTCAAGCCTTCTTTAGTATCCGAAAACGGTTCGATGATCTTGAACAAGCTTGCGGGTGACATAGTTGAGATATCCTCCGGCTCGAGAATATCGCAGGCGACCAGCAATTGAGCATCGTGTCCGCGCAGATTCGGAATCCGGCAAACAAGTCGCGCCTGATGCTGCCACGATCGAATCACTACGGCGCTCATCCGTTTGTAATTCAGTTTTGAAGCCATTGATTCAGCGTTCTGCTTCAAAAACTCTGCAATCGTCACGATTCCGATTTTCTCGAAACGTTCGGCGGTCTTAGGTCCAATCGACGGTGCCGCTTCAACGTGATCCGTCATGTCCAGGTAGAACTTCAACTTTTTTCCTGAAGACTTGCCCGAACCGCTGGTTGATTGATTGTCTCCTTGCGAGGTCCGCTCTTTAAAGCTCTGAACCATCGGCGTGACCAGCGGATCCGCGTGACGACGTCGCTCGCGCGGAGTTCGTTCGCTGTGCGGAGTCCGTTCGCTGTGCCGGGTTCGGTCGCTTTGCGGTGAGCGTTGATTTTGCCGGGCGCTTTCACGTGGTGTACGGGCTTCCCGCAGAGTCCGATTGGTCGACGGGTATTCCTGCTGGCGCGGAACTCGATCGACAGTTGACGGGTTTCCACGATTTGACCCGCGATCATTATTTTTTCGGTCGTAGTTGCGAGGACTGCTGTTGCGATTGAAATTCGAGTCATGATCACGTTCGTGCGATCGTGAGGAGCGGTTGCGACTCCGCGATTGTCTGCTGTAACCGCTACCTGTGCGCCATCTGGCCCGAGTCGAATCCAAAGCCTGATACCACTGACTGATACGCTGGCCGGTAAGCGACTGGCTGTCCGCGAACCGGCGCGAGTCGGGCGTGGCAAGGAACCGCTGGATTCGCTCGTAAAGCTGATTGCTGTGGGTCGTGTCGATATGTTCCGGCTCGGTGACTCCGCATGCGACCAGCAACATTGCTTCTTCGACCAGCATTCCCGGAACGCAAATCATCAACCAGACCTGCGACTGCCAGCGATCAAACTGGTCTGCGGAAATGCCGTGCTCGTTCAGTGACGGCATCAGCGATTCGGCATCTGCCAACAGCAGATCGTCGGCTGAACGAATACCCATTTGCCCCAGTACGACGATCACGTGCGATTCGATAACGCCAATCGACGAAAGGGATGATGTGTCTGAAATCAGCGACGGTGCGACGCCGGTGCGAACCGGCTGAATGGCGGGCATTGTCGCGACTCCGGATTCAGCGGCGGCTGGACGATAGACCGGCCCGTTGAAGGTCGTCGTTTCAAACTTCGACGGTCGGGCTGTGACGTATTCATCGTGGCGAGGATACTTCGACAGCGGATAGGGCCGTGACTCCACACTACCGGAATGGACCCGATCCGTTCGCAAGGATCCCGGTTGAAGCGTCGATCCGCTCAAGACGTCTGCTCGCATTGCCTCATCGCTATATCCTTCTTCACGACGCAGGTCTTCTCCGGTCATTGCGGGACTGACATCCGGCTTCAAGACATGCGGCAACGGCAATGAGGTCCCGCCACGCGAATGAACCGACAACATTGAATGAGTCGTCCGGCTACCGGGATCGTCCGGCTGTCCCGGATCATGTTGGCGGCCGGGTTCATGGTGGCGGCCGGGTTCATGGTGGCGGCCGGGTTCATGGTGGCGGCCGGGTTCATGGTGGCGGCCGGGTTGAACGAAGGGGGAAGGAGAAACCGTCGTTTGCGGCAACTCAAATACTGTAGCGCTTTCGTCGGTCAATGGCCGTTCGAGTTCATTCCCGCGAGCGAATGCAAACACCTGCGTTCCTTCGTTCCCGAAATCCCGAAGTACATTGCAAACTGCAATCGCGCGTGCCTGATCGACGTTCGCGAACACATCGTCCAACAACAGCGGCAACGATACTCCGTGCGATCGGAGCTGACGAACCGACGCAAGCGCAAGGCTCAGGTAAACCAGATCCTGCTGTCCCCTGCTCAGTGAATGATAGGAAACCGAATTTGCATAGCGGTCGCGGACATTGACTCCGCCGGTGATCGTGCCATTGACGACTCCTCCCGAATTAGTGTCCAGCCAAACGCCATTCAGTTCACCCAGCGAAACCTGATTTAAGATCAGTCCGGCGTTAATCAGCAGTTGCGGCGTCACAGGAGCAAACGGTTCGACCACCGCCGCGAGTGTCGCACGGACTTGTTCACGTTCTCCGGTTGCACTTTGGATTCCTGCTTCCGCGTTTTCAATCCGCTCAATTAACTGCCGGTCATCTATTTTTGCCACCAGCGCGTCACGCCCGACAATCAACTCGTCATGACGCAGTTGTAATTCGCGGCGCTGCGATTCGATCGTCGCCAGTTCCGCACGCAGTTCACCGGTCCGCGTTTCGAGTTCCTGCAAACGATTGCGATGGACGGTCGTGTCAGCGGCTACCATGCGATATTCGGGCGTCGGGGGAACGACAATGTTGGTCGTCGTCCGCACGACCGGCACATGACCGGCAAACCGGCGACGCGCTTCGAGATAGCCTTCGTGCATCGCGCAGTGGCAGAAACTGTCGTCGCCACGAACAATCAGATCGGCACCCGCCGGATCGTACTTGCGAATTTCCGCGATCACACTTTCGCGGCGTTGCACCAGCCGCTTAATGTTCTCGCCCATTTCGTTGTAACAGCGACGCAACTGCTTCAACTCTGCAGCAGCCGCCTTGTGCCGGATGTGCTTGTACTGATGACTCAATTCATGACACAGATTGTAAATGTCGTCCCGCATCCGGTCGCACAACGTCGTCAGAGTCTGCGCTGAATCGACTACTTTCGACGCGCCCGGATCGAGCGCCTGTTGTTTTGCCAGATCGACACGTGACTCCATTGAAACCAGAATCTCACGAGCGGTATGGTACGGGTGCTGATCCGATTCCAGCGTCAGCTCATTCCAGGCCAGCATTTCGTCCCGCAGCCTGATTCGCTGCTGCTGAATATCTGTTTGAACCCGTCGCCAGCGACGAATCTGATTTTCGATTTCGTCCAGTCGTTGATACAACGCCGCCTGCGTGTGATCGGGAGTCGTTTCAGTGACGACCGGTTGCGGTGCCGGAGCGGGAACGAACTCAACCTGTCTAGCTTCGGCGATCAACTGGCGAACGTGGCTGATCTCGGCCGACACCGTGTTGATTTCGTCCTGCAATGAGATCGAGTTAAGTCGTTCGCTTGCTGCCTCTACTTCATCGATCTGTCGATTGAGCGATTCAAGCTGACCCGAACGCAGCGATTTTGACTGCTCCAGCTGACGGCGACCATCATTCACGACCGCTCGCAGCGCCTCAATCTGACGGTCAATCTCTGCAATCCGCAATTTCAACGAATCGGTTTCCTGTCGCCAGCGAGCACGTTCGGCATCGTTGTTTTGGACGGTGCCGACAGGGATTCCCAGAAACGAAGTCAACAATCCTGCCATCCCGGCAATCTTGTGATCGGTCTGGTGAAACGGAATATTGTAGAACGTGTCGTACACTTCGACCGGGATTTTCGGATCGAGTACGTGGTCAACAACTTCACGGCTCAGGCCGGCTGTATTCGGCCGTCTGTTCGCGGTCCCGTTTGATGCCTCCTGTTGAAAGTGGGATGCACTCAGGTGACCTTCAAGCGGAATGATCTGCTTCGCATTCGTAATCGGATTTCGATATGCTCGATAATGTCCGCGAATCGCACCGCCATTCAACCCGACTCCATCCGGAACAAACAGGTCAAGGTATCGGCCGTTTACTCCGTCAGCACCGTTGACCACGGTGCTGTTAGTTGAAGCGCCGTTGAACTCGACGTTGGCCGGATACATCCTCGCCAGACTGTCGACTGAACTTGCACCTCGTGCTGCAAGTGCACGGTCGCCCGGGGTGAGCCACGGGCTATCGCTAAGCCCACCTGCCTGTGCTGTTTCGAATCCGAAAAGAACTCCGCGTACGAAATTCCGGATGGTCGATTTGCCGGAGCCGGTTTCCCCGTAAACAAGATTCAGACCGTTGTTGAAACGGCTCATCAGCAAATTTTGAGTGAGCTGTTGAGGGGTATTCGAGTAGCCTTCAATGGCGAGATCTGTCAGCCGCATATTTAACTCCATTTAATTCGGGGGCCGCATTGTTCAGACCGCTGCGGGATTCCGGGGAACCGATTACCGGAACGCGGCCAACGACTATCTTCCTGACAACCGTTGCCTGCAATCGTTTGTTGATGCAGGCGGCGTATGTTTCGTTCGATACTTGATCACTCGATTGTCGTTCGCAATAGCAGCCTCTGAGAGCAACCATGCGGCCTGCCTGCATCGGTGTGCGGCAGTTCAAACAGCTCCAGCAACAAAAGTATCCACAAAAAATTTAATCCAGAGGACCGCCTTTCACCTAGATCAGTTTGCGCTTTCGTTTCGCGGCTTGGTACTCATGCCAGGGTGACCGCTAGCATTGTTCGTACGAGCGAGTCGGCGGACCAGCAACTGGCAACAGGTTGCTGAAGTGCATCACGCCCATCACCTGAGCGACAAATCCGATGCGGCCAGCGAGTAGTTTCAGCGCCTGTTCAAGCGTCGATCCGGTCTCACCGTAGCGCAGAGCGACAAACGCGGTTTTTCGGAAATGGTGAGTTTGCCATTGAATATTCCTCGAGAGGTATTGGTCGGTGAACACCTCCAATACAGGCCTACCCGGGTTTGTGACACTTGGGAGATTTTTTGCGTAAGAACTCAGCCGAATGGGAACCCGCAGTGTTGGCAAGGGATCCGTGATCAAAGACCACGCCCGCGCTAATGCGTTTTGAAGTTTCGCAGTTTTGGGAACCCGCCGTTTTTGTCACAGAATTCGTGGTCGAAGACCACGCCCTCGCTAACGCAGCGGGTTTCCTGGTTGGACGCTTCGCTTACCAACCCTCGCCAACGCTGCGGGTTTCCTGGTTGGACGTTTCGCTTACCAACCCTCGCTAACGCAGCGGGTTTCCTTTTCTAAGAAAAAATCTGCCAATCTGAAAATTCTTTTGTCACAAACCGTTTCCCGCCTGTATTGCTGGCGTCGGGAGGAATCGCCTCCCAAAATCGACCTAACACACGGGAAGAAAAGCCATGAAAACTCACACACTCAAGACGATCGCCTTTTCCGCCATCGCAACCGTTTCAGCACTATTTTCAACCGCCAACGTGTCGGCTCAATACTACGATATGAACAACCCGATGCAGGGCATGATCGACCTTTGGCGACCCGATGGCAGAAATGGACAACATCCTCAACCAGCTTGGACAGGAACAACGCCAGCTGGAACAGAACATGTAACACAATGCACGCAATATCGTCAACGAGTACCGCAACCGGACAGGCGACTACAGGTCGGATCTGGAGATGCTCGAAACCGGCGTTTGTTCATTGCTTGACGACGATGCTCCTGAGGAACGCTCGTTCGTTGCATCTGGAATCTGTTGGATTCCACTGAAGGCTCCGGATCGCGTGCGGCCGATTCAAACGCTGAGGTTGGCATCGTGTCCATCGGCGCGAGTCCGGTGAGCGAACGAGAGCCGTCTACAGCATGGCCGGGTTCGCCTGAATCGCAATCCGCTGCTATTTCTTCTCGCAGGCCTTTAATCTGCGCCACCGACAGCAAACCTCGCTCCCAAACAAACTGCTCAAACGTCTGCCTCGAATTCCCGCCTCGGTTTAGCTCTTCGGACAATTGTTCGAGCGGTACGAAGCCTGAATTAACTGCGTGAATACAAATGGCCAGATCATCAAGAGTCAGCATAAGGTTGCGAATCAAATAGCGTTGTGAAGTTAAGTGTCGGAATTCAGAGCATTAGGTTGCGTGATCGGAAACTGGCATCGACGCCATCCAGTGGAGAACCGATTCCCCGGCCACGCGACAGACAGAGCGAACAATTCTCACACGAAACCAGTCGCAGGCATTGATTGAACTGGGCGGTATCCTGATGTCGATCGGCAATGATCCTGAACTCGGGACTGCGCTTGAGGAAGGTTATTCGCTGATCAAGCGCGCAGACGAACTGGCTGATCAGGACCGGCAGGACAGCAGCAAGATTCGCGACGTTGGAATCACCCGGGTCAATATTGCAATGACCTGCGATGCGCTCGGGAGGATTCCCGAAGCGATCGATGCGTATTCGAAATGCCTGGATATCTGCGACCGGCTTCACGACATCGATCCGGATGATGCGCGTATTCATGGCTATGCACTGGACAGCTTCTGGCACCTGGCTGACTTGTATCAGTTTCAGGACGACGAGAAAAATGTTCTGGCAACGTACGAGCGGGCGATCAAGTTTGGTGACAATGTCCTGAAACGGAATCCGGACAATGCGCTCGTACGAGCGGGGCAAGCCGAGATTCGCGGTTACTACGAATTGTTTCGCGGAAATCTGGAGGAGGCTGCAAAGGCCGCGATCGATTTTTCTGCGCCGACCCGACCAGTGCCAACAACTGGTACAACTCGGCATGACAACCTTCTTGAATCTGTAAAGGCCTGAGCTTGAAACCGCACTTTCCGCTGTTGCACTTTGGCGTTGCATTCCTCTTTGGCACCCCGTTCATACATCCACTCTGTGCTCAGGAGCCTACGTTCCCTTCAGCGTTTGCAGTCCGTCCAGAGCCTGTTTCCTGACAGGGCTGCACATCCCGCAAAACGGCCACTACGGGTTGGCAACGCACAAGTTTGCGCTTCATGAACAAACTCCAGGTCTATTTGGCGAACTCCAAAGCACGGGATACTACACGGGCCTGATTGGAAAACTTCACGTTAACCCGGAACGTAACTTCTCGAAGCATATTGATTTCCGTGCAATCAAAGGTGCCGACTTCGGTGCAGGTCAACGCTCGATTCAAAAATACGCTGAAGCTGCAGCGGATATGTTCGAGCAAGCAGGCGATAAACCGTTTTTTCTCTCGATCAATTATCCGGACGCGCACTTTCCCTTACACCGGCAGGACAACGGCAGCCCTGCTGAGCCACTCGATGCGGATGATATTACTTCCGTTTTGCCGTGGATCGGTTGCGACAGTCCTGAATTGCGCTCCAATCCTGCCAATTACTACAACTGAATGATGCGGCTGGATGACATTTTCCCGACGTTCCTGGAAGTGCTGGAGTTCCGCTGCCTGCACGGGAATATCCGGGGCGAGACCTTCTTCCACTTGCTGAGGCTGCCAACCAGCCTGAATGGCGGGACCGGAACAAGCTCGATTACTGATCGAAGAGATGCTTGAAGTCAGGCAGGTAGGGAAACGTTGTCCAAAGGGCGGCTGGAAACATGTCGAGGAATTTCGCGAATGGCGAAAAAAACATGTTGAGAATGAGACTCAATCGGATCGCTAACTGAACCGGAACATCCGCCATCCAAACCGATTCCAGTCAAAAAACGAAAGCGCGACCTTGTCTCGAATCTACGACATCACCTTGCCAACGCATCCGGATCTGCCTGTATGGCCGGGTGGTCCGAAGTTCACGGTCGAACGAACCTCGAAAATGTCAGACGGCGAAGTCTGCAACTGCTCTGACGTCACGATGTGTGTGCATACTGGAACGCACATCGATGCGCCGTTTCATTTTGTGGACGGGCGAAAAACGACGAACGAAATCCCGCAGGAGAATATCAATTGACGTGTTTGCCGTTCAAAATAGCAAACGTCGATGGGGCACCGGCTCGAGTCATTCTGGAAGGTTGATTTTGCGAAGCGACGGGCGCAATCGCGAACGTCGAATCTGTCAAAGCAGAACTGTTCGGCTCACCCGGAGCTACCGGAAAAGGGCATGGCAGTGACAAGGCCGTCATTGCCGGACTTGCAGGTCATTCAGCCGAAACAGCTGATCCTGACTACCCGGTCGGCGGCGGGTTTGTCATCAACGAGGACGCGAGCGGCGAGGACAGAATTGTCGAAGACGCGACTGAGCAGCCGTACCCGTTCACGACAAGGTCATCCGCACCATGCGCGACACCGGCCGCGACATGAAAACCAAGTACAAAGAAACAGCTCGAGGCGGTCTGGCAGTAAACGTCATCGAATGCTGAGCCTAACGAGTTGACCGGATGTCCGACGAAAATGATCCGGTGATCCCGGCTTCGCGTGCAAGTACGTCGATCCGCGAACGATCACGTAGCTGTTGGAGCGTTTCCGAACCACTTGCTCCGATCAGACCCTTCTCAAAAACCAGTGCATCGGAATAACCGGGAAGCACGATTCGCGGATCGAGCCAGTTGACGGGCTCGGGGGTGATGTCCCGGGTGTGAACCACGATTCCGTTCGCACAGTTATTCAGGAAGGTGTTATAGAACTCCGGGGTCTCTTGCAGTTTGTTGATGCGTCCGGCAATGTCGGCAAATATTTCGCGTGCCTGTTGCGGGGATGCGTGGGTCTTGTAAAGAAGTACTTGATCGTCAGGACGATGGATCGTTCGGACCCCGATCAGATCGCGTTCGTCTCCGACAACGTAGTTGATTTCGAAATTGCGAAACGCGCCACGCCACGGCGAGTAACTCTCGCCGGCCTCACGGCGGGTCTCAACCGACACACTGAAGTATTCCGGTGATGCTGAAACTGATCCCGGATTTCCAAAACTCAAAAACGTGTGTGCGATTCCCTCGGTGGCGGAAAATCGCTGGACGATGAACCAGACTTCGCGAATTTCCTCCAACTGGATCTTTCGCGTTTCGTAGTTCACATCAAAGTCAGATTCACTTCGGTACGTGTTGTTGCGAAAATTATCAATCGTCACCTCACCTGAATCAATCGTGATCGTCGGCAATCTGTTTTGATCAACGGCCCAGTCGCGATCATTCGATGGGCGAATAAAAAGCGTGAGCAGGTAGACAACGGGAATCGACACAGCAATCAGGGCAACGGACCGGTCCAAAGTCCAGCGACGGGCTCGTTTTCGATTCCGAATCGCATTGATGATCAGCCAGAGCCCGGCGACTACATAAAAAACACTGAGTGCCGTTCGAACCGGAAGCGGTAAATAGTGCAAATAGTAAATCGCGCCGGCGGACCAGACGAAGAAGATCAAGACGCACATCCGAACAAAACAAAGCAAAGCCAGACAGGACCAACGGCGGGCAACTTCGCCGGTTTTTGACAGTGTAGTGCGGGGCATGATGTCGGGTCGGCTCAAGCTTTGAAGTCGGAAATCACGTTGACTCGCAAACGAATGGGTCTGGAAAGAGTAACGTGGGCCTGCTTCAACCCGCAACCCGAATCGTCAATTCAACGACTTTGGCGAGCTGCAAGACTATATTCGGGGAGTCGCGTCTTCAATGATGGCCCGTTTGCCATGCGCAGTGGATGGATTTCGCAAAGGACTGCGCATGGATCAGGACAGGCTTGTCACTTTCGGGCCAGCGATTCCAGTCGATTGACTCATGACCGGAATTGTTTGCCCGCTCGCGTCACCGGACGAACTGATGCGAACCGGCACGGTCAAGGTAAAACGCGAACCACAGTCGTTCCCGTTGCTTTCGACTGCCAACCTCCCTCCAATTTGCTGTGCTGCAATTAGAGAACTGTGCAGACCAATTCCGTGGCCGTCCTCCTTCGTCGTATATCCGAATTGAAGCACACGTTCGATTGAGTCTTTTTCGATACCGACACCGTTGTCCTCGACGATCATTTGCACCTCATGATGTCCAGCCAACCGGGTTGTCAGGATCAGAATGTCAGACGAGACTTCCTCAACAGTGCAGGCCAGTCATCATTCGCAAGAAGATCTGAAAACGGACTGCCCAATGCTCGTTCCACCGGCAGTAGAAACATCTCTTCGGCTGCCTCGTTGAATAGATCAATCGTCCCGTCCTGATCAACCGCGATTACGGCTTCGGTGGCGTTTGCTAGAACAGATCGAGTAAACTGTTCTTTTTCGCGAAATTCCCGGGTCATCTGCCGGGCTAACAGTAACGCGTTCTTTCTCTGGCGTCCGATCGATGCAATGACAACAAATAGCAGCAGGTCGATCAGCAGTCCACCGAAAGCAACCGTCAGACTCTGGGCGCCGTCACCGGCGCGAACAAAACCTGATCGGGACTCGAAATAAATCGACCAGCTTCGACCGGCAGTCTGCACATCGATCACTCGTGAGAATTCCGGTTCCGCGTCCGGTTGATCGAAATGCGACTCTGCGTCGCTGTCGTATAACAGCTTGTCGGGCGAGGGCGATGCTGAATCGTAAATTTCAAACTCAAGACCGTCCGGCTGCTGAGCGATTATCTCCTCCATCAGGTCATTTGCGCGAAACGCGGAATAGACGAATCCACGAAATGCGTTTCGTCGGTCTGAGGCATTGTTCTGAACCAAATTCGAATCGTACATCGGCAAGAGGTAGAGGAAGCCGTGCTGCGGGTCTTTTTCTGTTTCCTGAACGAGCGTAATTCTGCCCGATACCACCGGCAGGCCTGTGTCAATCGCGCGGTCCATAGCGGCGCGCCAAACCGGCTCGGTTGACATGTCATATCCTAGCGCCCGCTGATTGCGCCAATCAAAGGGTTCGATAAAGATGACCGAGGAATATGAATCGCGTTCACCAGCTGGCTTAACTTGATAGTCCGGAAGCCCCTCGGCCTGGATCGCTGCTTCATGGCCCGCGAGTTCAGCGGGCGCAACCGGAATCACGACCCCCATCGCCTGAATGCCGGGAAAGTAACGCCGAAGTTCGCACGTATCGATGCCACTCGTCTCTTGAGACTTCGTGACTGGTTTCGAAAAAACCGGCCGCACTGCGCAGCACCTGTTCGAACTCAAGCAGTTTCTTTTCGATTTCGGCTGTGATTTGTCCGGTCCGGAACTCAAACCGGTCTTGCACGCGCTGAGCCAGATATTGTCTTGAGAGATGCCAGGCAAAAAGCGTAAGCATCAGTGAGGCTGCAAGGATTGCCAGGCGGTCCACGGTTGTTTCAGCATCCCGATCAAAGAAGAAACCAGGTCAACCTGATTCAAACTTCGTTCCCCATTGCTTTTCATTTTTGTTTCCCATTCATTTACTGTTGGATAAATATTCAGCGCTGCAATGCGAATCGGTCAACAAAAGATTTTGCCGTCAGAGTTTTCGTTCCTATGGGGAAAGCACTTCGCCGGATGTAAAAGCTGTTCCGTTTATGCAGTCCGACAATCAGAAAGATTTGTCCAATTCCGCTCCATTCCCCATCGCTGGCGGTAGATGTCGCTTACGTTTTCCCAGGCACCGAGTTCGTGCCGAAGGGTTTGAACCAACTTTGGAGACAATGACACTTTCGATTCGACATCACTGATTTTCGGATTGATTTTCAATAGCGACCGGAACCAGACGCTTTCGATTAACCGGATTTATGTCCCCGGATCAAGAGCCTGGCCAGGAGAGAAGATCCTCTGCAACGCAATCCGGCAATGCCCTCAGCATTGTGACTTGCAATGTCCGGCGGCGACAAATCCGTTCCTACCTGCAATGAATGTGGAGACAAACATGTCCGCTACCGAATCCTGCACAATCCAGCCTGCGGCTGCCTGCGCCCTGTCTGCGGAAGTCAATATGCAACGTGAGTACCGGATCCTGATCGTCGATGACAACCGGAAGATTCACGAGGACTTTCGCAAGATACTTGCCCGGGGTAGTGAAGAGGACGTTGAATTTGACAGGATCGAACGGGCGTTTTTTGCCGGTGACAACGAAAGCGGAGACTCAGTCGACTGCAGCATCTCTGGAACAGAACAAGCTGTAGACCCAGCCCGCTCCTGCCCCGATATGACGCTTGAAAGTGCCTATCAGGGAAGAGACGCGCTGGAACTGGTCCGGCAGGCAGCAGCTTCGGGCAACTCGTTCGACATGGCATTTGTCGATATGCGGATGCCACCGGGCTGGGATGGAGTGGAAACGACTCAGCAACTCTGGGCGGTCGACCCGGGGCTTCAGATCGTGATCTGCACGGCCTACTCGGATTATTCATGGTCCGAAATCCTTGACCGCATGGGGCACACCGATCAGCTGTTGTTGCTCAAGAAACCCTTCGACAATGCTGAAGTATTTCAACTTGCATCGGCCCTCACCAAGAAACGGCATCTCCAGCGCATCGCGAACGCTCACCTTCGGGACGTTCAGACAATGATCGAACGACGAACTGCTGAACTTGAAGCAGCACATATCCAATCGGAACAACTTCTGAATTCAATCTCTTCGGTCGTCATCGAGCTTGATTCACTGGGCGTAGTCACGCGATGGAATCCGACTGCAGAATCCGTGTTCAACTTGCTGAATTCCGAAGTCATCGGGCGCAGAATCGATGAACTGGAAATCAGCTGGAATCAGTTTGAACCGTCCCTGTTGTTTGCGGATTCAGTCGGCAACAGTCCGGTCCCTGCCGAAATTGAATTCTTCGATGGTGAGCAAACACGGGTCGTGGGACTCACGATCTATCCGGTCGAGTCATTCGGAAACCCGAAACGCTTTCTTGTCCTCGGAAAGGAACTGACTGAGAAAAAACAAATTGAGCAGCAGCTGCGCACCGCACAAAAACTTGAGGCCGTCGGTCAACTTGCCGCCGGCGTGGCACACGAAATCAACACGCCGATGCAGTATCTCGGCGACAACGTCAAATACGTCCGGAAGTCTTTCGAAACAATTCTGAACGTGGTCCGGACCTATCAGGAAATTGTCAACAACCCGGAAAACAATTTCCCTCCAAACGAGGACGGATCTCTTCACGGAGTCAATGTGCAACCGAAGCAGCTTGAGTCGTTGATCCAGAACATCCCTGAAGCACTGGAGGATTCCGAAAAAGGCGTTGCCAACATTTCACGAATCGTTCGTGCGATCAAGCAGTTCTCACATCCGGGCCAGCAGGCGCGGACACTGGTTGATATCAATGAATCGCTCGATAATACGCTGACCGTTGCCAGAAACGAATGGAAGTACATCGCCAGAGCCGTCACGGACTTCGACTTCGCTTTGCCGCAGTTGATGGGTTATCCCGGCGAACTGAATCAGGTCTTCTTGAATCTGATCGTCAATGCGACGCATGCGATTCTGGAAAAACTCGGGGAGGAATCCGAAGAGCGTGGATTGATTTCCGTATCCACTAGAGCACATAACGATTTCGCTGAGATCCGCATTACGGACACGGGTGCCGGAATTCCTGAACAGATCCAAAACCGGATTTTCGACCCGCTGTTCACAACCAAAGATGTCGGCAAGGGAACCGGGCAGGGGCTGGCAATCACGCACCAGGTCATTGTTCAGAAACACAATGGCAGCATCTTTTTCGAATCAGAACCCGGAGTTGGCACGACGTTTGTTGTCCGGCTGCCCTACGATTCAGAATCACATCCTGAACTCTTCAGTCCGGAAACGGAGCCGGACACAGGACGTCAATGGAAATGGACCGGTCGATCCGGCAGTCAGGCAGGGTCGGACAATGAAGATCATGTTCGTTGATGATGAAGTTCAGGTTCTCCGCGGGTTGCGGTGATCACTGGCGGAACATTTCGAGTCACGGGACAACACATCGAGCTTGATCGGTGTATCAGTTCGGTACGGAATCTGCCGAGACAGGAAAATGTCTTCCGTCAGCTTGTATGTGAGCTGAGTTCAGGGCAGGGTTCGATCGCGCGCATTGGAACGCTCATTGGTTGCGACGTCGGGATGACAGCCAAGATCCTGCAAATCGCGAACTCGGCAGCGTTCGGAGTTCGTCAGTCAGTTTATTGCCCCCGCGCAGCAGTATCGATGCTGGGAATTGAATCGCTGCGCAACCTGGTGCTTCAATCCGGGATTTTCGGAGTTCGGAATTGCGTCGCCGACAACACGTTTTCGGTTTACCATTTTTCGGTCTACGCAAACCGTGTTGCCCGACTCGCTGGAAAAACTGCGATGCATCAAACAGGGGACTAGCAAACAGCCGCCAAATCTACGACGGCAGCACTAATAAATCATGTCGGAAAACTGTTGACCGCCATGTCACCTGACCCGAATCCTGACTGAGCCATCGCCTACTACTCGCTGAAATTCAGGGGTCCTGCAAACCGGAGCCATGAATTCCGATCTCTTTTCCAGTATCAACTTTTTCAGGTAGAAACAATGAAACCAACAAAAATCCTTCTCGTCGATGATGACGGACGAATTCTCAGAAGTCTTTCCCGAACACTTGGGGAATTCGGTAATGAAGTCACAACAACAATCTCAGTCGCCGAAGCCTGGGTCGCGCTCAGCCAGCAGGATTTCGACGTTGTGGTCTCCGACTACATGATGGGCGGTGTGACCGGGTTGAATTTCCTGAACACAATGAAAACCAGCTATCCGGGAATTATCCGGATTCTGCTCAGCGGCAAAGTCTCGCAGAGTCATGCTCAGGAAGTCAAGTTGCGGGAGATTGCCCACGTCGTCATGCACAAACCGTGCAATGTCAACGGACTACAGCAGACAATCGAAAAGACGACCGAGTCCCGGCGTCCACGCGGAAGATTGCGACCACGGTCGATAAGATCATGGACTGTCTGACCGTTCAGGAATAACAAGGCCCGTACACTTATGAGCGGCAAAACCGCGAGTCGACAAATGCCGGTTGCAATCCGAAACTACATGCCGTGACTTTTCGCCAGCGCCGTTTCGGCCTTTTCGATATAGGCCGGATCGCGAGTTCCCTCGAACGCCTGTTGATACGTCAAGCTCAGCGCGGTCATGTTCAGCGTATCGCCGGGTTCGAGCTCAACCGCACGCTCGGCATGTTCGCATGCTTTTTCGTGCTTACCGGTTTTCGTGTAGAGTACGGCGATTGCAAGGTGCAGCCTGGCAAAATTCCCGTCGATTGCTATCGCCTCGGTTAGCTTTGCAATCGCCTCATCATTCTTGCCGTCGACCTTAAGCTGCTCAGATTCGTTTTCGAGTTTCAGTACTTCAGGGTTCATCGTATTTCCTGTGCGGTGGGTTGTTCGAACGCTCTATTATCTCGCCCGGGCGGTTTGAGGCAATTCATGATCCGAATTTCTAACACGAAAAAGGTCGTTCACGCTCGGGGGCCCGGAGTCTTATCTGAGATTCACACGATTCAGCCAGCCACGGGTAAATCGTTCCAGAGTCGAGTCGTTTCGCATCAGATCCAGATACCGGGCGGCCTGCATGATGTTCATCACTTTCAGCAGAAAATCAGGCTGGCTCCATGAATCGAGGAGGCACACAATCCAATACAGAAATGTCCGTCGAGTGCATTGTTCCAGATGAGTTTTAGGTTCAGCCCTTTTTTGGCGCTAACCACAGTGCTGAGAGGTTTTTCCGGGAATTGAGCGGCTGTTCTGTGAGCGGTTCGGCGCAAGCCGCCGGATTTGCGGCAATACGTCCATCGCTACCCGACCGGTCGCCAGCGCCATTCCGCTTTCAAGTTCGCTCAGCCACTAACTTTCAAGAAGAACCCTCTGAAAAAACCGTGGCTATCACTTGAGTAGAGACACGTTTTCGATCGAGGCGCCTGGCCATGCCGAATAACCGGAACACTTTACGGGGCATCGTTCTAAGTCCTTTGTAGAATCGGCGCCACACACCGGATGCACAGATAATACCGGATGCAATCGTCGTGTGGCATGAGGAAGAGATCCGTGCAGCGCCGGCAACGATGAATCGCGGGAATAATCCGGACGAAACTAGGTACTATCTCCGCTGATGTTCTGTACTCGCCTGGAAAGAAACCAATGAACTCGTTAAAAGTCCTGACAATCGCAGTCTGCATCGTGATCTTTGGTGGTCAGGTTCAAGCCCAGGAGTTTGGACGCGGCAGGTTGTTACGAAAAATACGTGATGATCTGTTCGGAGCGCCGCAGCAGACACCACAACCGAACCAGAAACAGAACCAGAACCAGAAACAGAACCAGAACCAGAAACAGAACCAGAACCAGAACCAGAACCAGAACCAGAACCAGAACCGGAAACAGAACCAGAACCGGACACGCCCAGGCCAAACGCGACCTGAACGACCGGGAATGCGTGCTCCGATCCCTGCTGGACAACAAATTCAGCAACAAATGCAATCCCGCACTCAACCCGGAATGCGAACACCGACTCCCGCTGGACCGACTCCGTCGGCGAACTCCGGCTTAGGCAATCGGAATCAGCAGAACATGCGAGCCCCTGCGGCACCCGGCGGCAGGTACAACCCGCAGGCTGGCCGCAGATTCGTTCCGCCACAACAACAACGCCCGCGCACCATTCAGTTGCAGACACCTCCCGGGCAATCGCCTGCCAACGCACGACCGACGCCAACGCAACCCAACTCAAGTGTTCGTCGTGCCGGCGCTGGAACCGAAGACTTCGATGCGGTGCTGGCCGATCGTGGCGAAGAACTGGTCGTGGCCCGAATCGCGCCACGAGGAAATGCTGCTGAAGCCGGATTGAAAACCGGTGACATCGTTACCTCGGTTGGAGGCGTCGATATTTCAAGCCTGAAAGAATTTGAAGAGATCACAGCCGACATGGGGCAGGGCGATCAGATCGAATTCGGAGTTTCTTCACGCGGCAAGGACGGCAAAATGCTGGTCCAATACGGAACCACACCTGAGCCGAGCGAGGCTGCCAGGGATGATGCTCGCGACTCAACTCTGAGTTACGAAATTGAACGCGACTTTCCCGCCAACCAAAACAACGTCAACAGGGACACCGGTCACGGCTACAACTATCAACGGAGTGCGGGGTCGATGCGATCGGTTTTGAATGATGCCGACGCGAATGCATTTGCACCTCGTTCGCCAGGGGCCGGTGCGATGCAGAACTCGTACGGAAACCGGGCCGAAGGAACAAACGGAGCCAGCGTTGGCGAGATGCAAAGACGGCTGGAATTACAGCAGCAGCGGATCGAGCAACTGCAACGTGAACTGGATGCCAGGCAATACCGCAGTTCGGGTTACGCTCCGGGCCAATCCGGCAGCGAGGTTCCAATCGTTCAACCGCCGTCAAGCTATTTGACTCCTTCTACCTTGGCACCGGAAATTACCGCACCTCAAATTGATGCGTTGAACGACACACCGCTGATTAGTCCACCTGCGACTAAAGGTCCGCAGCGTTAATGCCGAACTTACAGTTGAGCAGTCGTTGAAGATCCTCAGCAACTCCTCAAAGTAGACGGCGAAGATCCTGTCGGGCAACTCTCGAGCCCGGAAGAGCTCTCAAAATAGTTTCGTGCAGAATTGCGGCTACTTGCTGTAAATTGCACCCTAACACGGCTGGCCCTCCCGGGTCAGCCGTGTTTTTTTGCTCGTTCAATCGACCGACGAGCCGGGCGATTGACGAATCGGGACCGTCGGAATACAACTACTTACAAAGATCTTCAACGGAATTCGAATGGTTGATGATCGAATGACGCGAGTAATTCTGCTCGCGAGTGGACTCCGCGAGGGGGAGCCGTGAACCGGGTCAGGCCTGAAATATGGAGCAGCCCTAAGCGGGGTACTCTTGTGCGGAGTCCTCTCGCGGGCAGTTTCTTTATCGTGGTGACTGTGTAGTCCCTGGTTCATTTACCGTACGGCGCTAGTCACGGTATTCGCCCGGCAACGACGCAACCCCAAACCCGGCTGGCTTAAACCCCGGCTCGGCATCGGATATAATTCCGGTCGTTCCAACTCGCCCCGGTAGCACTCTGATGTCAAATCCCGAACAGCAATACACGGTCATTGCGCGAAGATACCGTCCGACTCTTTTCGCAGATCTTGTCGGTCAGGATCACATCGCCCGCGCTTTGTCGAATGCGATTACGCAGAACCGTGTCGGTCACGCCTACCTGTTCACCGGTGCCCGTGGGGTCGGTAAGACATCGTCGGCGCGGATCTTTGCAAAATGTCTAAACTGCGTCAAAGGTCCGACGCCCGAGCCATGCAATGAGTGCGATATCTGCCAGGCGGTTTCAGCAGGCGAAGACGTTGACGTTCTGGAAATTGACGGAGCGAGCAATCGCGGAATCGACGAGATCCGGCAACTCCGTTCAAACGCCGGAGTTCGCCCCAGCCGCGCGAAATTCAAGATCTACATCATCGACGAAGTTCACATGCTGACTTCGCAGGCGTTCAACGCGCTGTTGAAAACGCTGGAAGAACCGCCGGGACATGTGAAGTTCATTTTCTGTACGACCGATCCGCAGAAAATTCCGATTACCGTTCTGTCGCGCTGTCAGCGCTTTGATTTTTCTCCGGTTCGGTCCGGTGACATTACCGACCGACTTGCCGAGATCGCGAAAAACGAAAACATCGTCGCCGACCGCGAAGCGCTGGCGCTGCTGGCACGGCGTGCAGGCGGTTCGATGCGCGACAGTCAGTCGTTGCTGGAGCAATTGTTCTCATTCTGCGGCGACGACATTACGGTCGACGACGTGAATCAGTTACTCGGCACAGCGGACATGAGCCGGATCGCGGAAATCGCGGCCGCGATGGCTGGCCGCGATGCTGCCACAAGTCTCGGACTGATCAACACGGCGATTGTTGAAGGCGTGGACGCAGGGCAGCTCGCAGCCCAGATGCTCGGCTTCTATCGGGACATGATGACGGTCCGCGCCGGTTGCGGCGAAGAGACGCTGCTCAGTTGCAGCGGCCCCGACATGGCTGCGCTTCGGGGGACCGGTGACGAACTCGGACTGGAAACGATTCTGGCAACGCTTCAGATTCTGGACGGAGCGGTTGTGCGAATGCAGTCGAGCGTTCACACCCGCACCTTGCTGGAGGTTGCGGTCGTGCGAATTTGTAATCTCGAAAAACTCGAGTCGATCTCCTCACTCGTCGAAGCGCTCGCGGGCGGCGCGGTTCCTGTCACACGAAACCGGACGCGTAATACCGGCGCAGTCAAGCAGGCGGGTAAAGGGTCGGCGGAGGAAGTAGTAAAAAAAAACGTAACGCCTGACGCGATACCCGCCAGCGCTCCGGAAACAGAAGCGGACAACAACGGCGTAGCGGAAACAGGATCGAGCAAAACCTCTTCGCCTAACGGCGTTTCCATCAATGCCAGGGGGACAGTCATTGGCGAATCAGCGGTTCTGATTCGGGAAACTGCTGCGGGTGTTGTCAAACCGGCAGGAGGACCGGCAACAATCGCTTCCGCAGGAATGGAACACGCTGAAGACAACGAACCGGACACCGCAGATAACAAAAGTGTCCCGGCGGAAAACGGCAACACCATGATTACTCTGACCGCTGATACCGCGACCGAAGTCTGGGAAAGAGCACTCGCGGGCATCGAGGATATGACCGCAGACATTGCCAGCCACTATGCCAAACTGGAAGTCGGCGGGGAAGGCAAGCTGGTCGTGACGCTGAACGATTCCTACAATCGTGATTTGTGTGCGCGGGCTGATCGAAAACAGAAACTGGAATCAGCAGTACAGGCAGTCACTGGCCGGGCAATTCGAATCGATTTTCGGGCCGCCGAACCAGGAACCATCCCGACAGCCGCACCGGCACCCGGCCTGACTCGTCGCCAGCAGATTTTGCAGCTGAACGATCAGCCGTTTGTCAAAAGAGCGATGGAGACGTTTGATGCCGAAATCGTCAATTTCAGAACTCCCGGACAATCATAACGTTGCGCTATCAAACGGCGGTTGTTGAAAATGACGGTCACCGAAAACGACGACTGCTGAACAGCTTGAAGCCAATCACCAATTTGGAGAATACGAATGTTAAAAGGACTTGGCAATATTGCGTCGTTGCTAAAACAAGCGCAAACGATCGGCCCGAAGATGGAGCAGATCAACGAGGAACTAAAATCGAAACGTGTTTCCGGGACCGCCGGCGGGGACATGGTCACTGTCCACGCGAACGGGTTGGGACATATCCTGAGTATCGAAGTCGATCCGGTTCTGATCGAAAAAGGCGATGTTGAAATGGTCAAAGACCTGTTGCCCGCCGCAATCAACCAGGCAATCGCCGAATCAAAAATGCTGCACGTCGAATCGATGAAGAGCGTTACGGGTGGAATGGAGTTGCCCGGCGGACTCGACGAAGCTCTGAAGAAGTTTACCGGCGCGCCGGAAATCGATGAGTAGAAATAATCAAGAGATGCTAGATGCTAGATGCTAGATGCTAGATGCTAGATGCTAGATGCTAGATGCGAGGTTCGGGAGAGCGAGGCTCCTGCCGAGCCGCGAGCGTTCACGCGAGACGAATCTTGTCGCCTCAGCAAACTAGACATTCCATTCTTAGGGACAACGCGGCTAAAGCACGGCAGGAGCCTCGCCCTCCCGAACTACAACTAACAACTAACAACTCAAAAAATGACTCAGCTTTCCGAATCCGTCACGAATATGATCGAACAGCTTTCGCGGCTGCCCGGAATCGGGCGTAAGTCGGCCGAACGGCTGGCGTATCATATCCTGAGGGTTCCGGAGACCGAGGCATTTGCACTTGCAGATTCGATTCGTATGGTCCGCGAGAATGTGCGCTACTGTGAAGTTTGTTTCAATCTCGCTGAATCGAAACGCTGTACGATCTGCCGTGATGCGAGCCGCCTGCAGAACGTCATCTGCGTTGTCGAACAGCCGCGCGACCTGATGGCACTGGAGCAATCCGGGACGTATCAGGGTCAGTACCATGTCCTGCTTGGACGGATCGCACCGCTGGAAAACTCGGGGCCGGATCAGCTGACGATCGATCAACTCGTTTCGCGAATTGGTGCGGGCGGATTTGACGAAGTCATTCTGGCGACGAATCCGACTGTGGAAGGGGACGGAACGGCACTCCATATTTCGAATGTGCTGAACGAGTTCGGCGTTCGAATGACCAAACTCGCTCGCGGAATCACGACGGGCAGTATTTTGGAGTACACCAACAAAGAAATTCTGGCCGATGCGATCTCGGGCCGGCAGCCGTTCTAGTCCCTGTCCCGCAACGTGATTGTGAGACTGAATTTTCACGCCGCTTGTCCGATAGAATTAACATGATCGCCGGGATTTGATGGCCAATCACCGGCTGAATCAGCATTTCCCGGGCAGCTACCGATTTTTCCAATAGCCACATTCACGGGCTTTGTTAAACTTGAATCCTCACCGTGATTCGCCCAACGTTCTTCTCACCACTCCAACACTGAAGGCCGCATGAAGTGATCCGCCGTCGTCCGAAAATTCGCCTGGTTGAAGAGGAACGGGAAATGATGCGAGCTGCCGGGCAGTTCAACGCGCGGCTGATGGACTATATCCGCCCGTACGTTTGCGAGGGCGTCAAAACCGAACAGATCGATAAGCTAATCTACGACTACACGCTCGACCACGGAAACTCGCCGGCCTGTCTCGGTTACCCGGGCGACGTGTTTCCGTTTCCAAAGAGCAGTTGCATCAGCATCAACGATGTGATCTGTCACGGGATTCCGGACGAGTACGAATTGCAAAACGGCGACATTGTCAACGTTGACATAACCACGATCGTTGACGGCTGGCACGGTGACCAATCCGAGACGTTCATCATCGGCGGTCCTGAGCATTCCAGTCCGGAATCACTGGACGTCGTTCAGTGTGCGTTCGATTGCCTCTATCTGGCGATCAATGCGATCACACCGGGATGTCCGATCTCAGTGATCGGCCAGGCCATCGTTTCCTATGTGAACAAAGAATACGGGTTTGGAATCGTGGACAAATATGTGGGCCATGGAATCGGTGCACGTTTTCATCAACGCCCCAACATCCCGCATGTTCCGACTCGACAGTCGCGGCAGGAACGGCTGCATCCGGGCATGTGCTTTACGATTGAGCCGATGATCAACGGTGGAACCGCAAAAAGTGTCTGTGAACGCAGCGATGGCTGGACTGTAAGAACCGTCGACGGCCGGCAGTCAGCTCAGTTCGAGCACACAATTCTGATGACTGAAGACGGCCCCGAAATTCTAACTCTAACGCTGGATGGTCCGATGCCCGGGCATTCCTTTTTCGAAGGCAAACATTGCAATAAGCAGTAGGCGGTCTTGATCGCTGATTTCGGATAGCCGGAAACGCCTGTGGTTTGTACGATACGGTTTGTACGAAACGGGTTACTAAACAGGCCCTTCTTTGCCCCTCCAACACAATCTTGATCGCGCAGCTGCGCACTGAATCGCCATGGAAGCCGGAATTGTAGGTCTGCCCAATGTTGGCAAAAGCACTTTGTTTAACGCGCTGACGTCCAGCCAGGCGGCGGCAAGTGAAAACTATCCGTTCTGCACAATCGAACCGAATGAGGGAATTGTCAGCGTTCCTGACGATCGACTGCACCGAATCACAAAGTACATTGTTCCGCAGAAAGTAATTCCGGCCACGGTCAAACTGGTGGACATCGCGGGAATCGTCAAAGGCGCGAGTAGCGGAGAAGGGTTGGGCAATAAGTTTCTCAGCCACATCCGGCAGGTCGACGCGATTCTACAGGTCGTCCGTTGTTTTGAAGACGAGAACGTGATTCATGTCAGCGGCAACGTCGACCCGGTTGCCGATATCGAAACCGTTGATATTGAACTAATGCTTGCTGATATCGAAACGCTTGAAGGCGCTTCAACTAAGGCGGAACGAACCGCGCGGAGCGGTGACAAGGAAGCGAAACAGCTGACTGAGGTGATCGGAAATTGTCTCGAACATCTGGCGAAGGAACTGCCGCTACGGAAGCTGTCCCTGAACGATGCTGAAGAAGCGTTGATCAAGAGTTACGGATTGCTGACGGCCAAACCGGTTTTGTACGTGGCGAACGTCAGCGAAGACGATCTCGACGGCAAATCGCCGCTGGTACTGCAAGTTCGCGAGTATGCAGAAAAGACCGGGGCCGGCGTCGTAGCAGTCTGTGCGAAGATCGAATCTGAAATTGCCGAACTGGCCGAAAGCGAACGTGCGGAAATGCTGGAAGCAGTCGGACTGACCGAACCCGCGCTCGCGGTCCTTGTCCGGGAAGCGTACCGAACGCTGGGACTGGACAGCTATTTCACCGCCGGCGAGAAAGAAGTCCGTGCCTGGACGATCCCGCACGGCGCAACGGCACCGCAGGCTGCCGGTGTGATTCATACTGATTTCGAGCGCGGCTTTATCCGCTGTGAAGTTTACACGCTGGACGATCTGGAAGCCTTCGGCGGCGAAACACAAATCCGTCAGAATGGAAAACTGCGAGTCGAAGGCAAGGGCTATGTGATGCAGGATGGCGACATCTGCCACTTCCTGTTCAACGTGTAGGTTGTAACTACAACCTGTCCGGCTGGCGTCAGCAACGGCGCGAACTGCGGAGTGCGTTCAGCTGCGCGTTCAGCTGCGCGTTCCGCTCCTGAATATAGGCAACGATCTGCCGCTGCCGTTGACCCCGGCATCGTAGTCCGCCCGGACCTGCTCGAGTGCGACCAGTGCGGTATCGGGCGATTTGTGCCGGCTGATGATCCGGCAGGCACGTCAATGCGGGCCGTCACAAACGAATCCTCGTCGCCCAGGTGTTCATTGCGATTATCTTTGACCAGTTTCGTGCGACTGTATTGGCGATGTATTTCTTTGGCGACTCTAAGTTCACGTTTGATTCCGGTCAGTCGCCGGCGTCCCTCTTTATCCAGATCCCTTTCCGACATCTCTTCAACCCCTGTAGTTCCGTTGCACCAAAGACCTTCTCCAGCTGGAAATGCGCACATTGATCATTCGCAGTCAACGCTTCGATCAGCGACCGGACGTCTCAGCACCTAATTTTTGCAGAATACCGGTCAAAATCAGGTCAGAAAACCAAATTTCGTTGGTTTCTTATTGCGCCCTCCGTTCAAGGTCACGGATGATGCACACCCGGTAGAATCTTCACTATTGACTACGAAGATCGCGAAGGACGCAATAATCGCCTGTGCAGGAAGAGCTTGTCCGCCTGAACACTCCCGCGTGTCATCAATCTCATCATGAACGGCGCGCCCTCGCAGACGGACCTCTTCGACTTCCATCCGAAGATGCGCGAGCACCATGGGATCGAGCTGCATCGGCAGTACCGAGAATCAACGAATTATTCCTACAACGACCGTCATCCATCTTGAAAAACGCACGTGACGCGGATGACTGGAGACTCACGATCGCACGCCTGGAATCCCGACGGACTACCGGAACAATGCGCATGAAGGTCATGACGCATCGCCACATATTTGTCGGCTGTGAAAATATCCCGTTTTCGCAAGCTTTTCGTAACCTGCGGGTTATTTTTCAAAGCAATCCTGTGCCGAATGAGATTCGGATGTGCAAATCCAGACTTGCCGAAACTCTGATTCCGTTACGAAGCGATCAAACGAATCAGTATTTGCAAGTCAAAGTAGTATCAACAAAGCAAAGTTAGCAAAGCCAAGCGAGAAAAGTGATGACTATGAAAGCCATGTGGAAAACAATCCGGTTGGGATTTTACATCTTTGTATTGCCTCTTGTGGCGATCACCGCAGTATCGGCTCACCAGATGATTTCAGATGACAAGCCGGTAGATGTGCTTGTGACTTTAGACATTATCGACGCTTCACAAAGCGGAACGCTAAACAGCGGCACAACAAACATCGGCACATTGCGAAACCATACACTTGCTGTCGACGAAGACGGTATCGTTCGCGGACGAATCGTAAATATTGAGGCAACGTCCGGACACGTTGCGGGCCTTGAAAATCTTAAGGTGAGTTTTGCTCAAAACGGTCGCATCGCCTGCGATGTCATCACGGGACCTGACGGGAATTTTGAATCGATCGCACTGACGCCGGGAGCCTATTCGTTGGTCGCTGCGGGAGAAACCGGATTCGCGGCCTACGGTGTGAACATCGTGGAAGCAAACGCCGGCGGGTATCAGAACGTGATGGAAGCTGCTGCAGTTTCACCCGGTTTTACTGCTGTACGAGAAGTCTTTGACGCTCACGTTCTGGATGACGTCAAAGCGAAAACGCAGCTCGCTGAACTGAACGACTCGCGTTCATTTGCAGGATCCAGTCGCGTGCAACTTGTTGACGGGGATCTGCTCGGCAATGTCGGTTCCATCACTGGCAGCCCGACTTCGGCAGCCGGAACGGTTGTGCACATCATTCAAAATGACGCTCAAGTCAATTCGGTCAAAGTTGGCACCAACGGTAGTTTTCGCGTTCGGGACCTGGAACCGGGTGTATACGATTTTGTGGCGGCTGGCCCCTCAGGCTTTGCGGCTGTCGGATTCGAAGCGGTTCGGGACGACATGGTCTCAGGTGAATTCGTAAATGGTGGAGTCGCCCGTTACGAGCCGACGATGTCCCTGGATGTTGCGATGACCGCTCCGGCAGATGGAGCGATTCTCGGAGGCTCGGTTGGCTTTGCATGTGATGCTTGCGGACAAACGCACTCAGAAGACTACATCGCGTCACCGATGGAATACGCCGGTCAAACAGTCGGGTGCGGCACCGCAGCCGGTGGCGCCTGCGGAGAAGCCAGCAATTTCAGCTCGTTCAACGGATGCAACTCGCGTGGCACCAGCGCCCGCGGCTTTGGCGGAAGCGGTGGTGTTCAGCGGCTCGCCGGACTGGGCCTACTTGCCTGGGCAATCGCCGAAGTTGGCGATGACAATAATCCTGGAGATCTCCCTCCTTCTCCAATCAATCCTTGAAGTCCATCCTTCAAGATTGCCGTCGCGTAGAATCGTCGCGGCGGCAGATCAATAGCCGCGTTTGCAAATAGCAGAGCACTTGTTTGGCCACTCTCGCTCATTCGCGGCAGCCAAGAGCTCCTGATTGCGACTTGAACCACAACCTGGTTGTACATTCGTGGTGGAGTGCCGAGCAATGGAGTCGCATTGTATCTCCAGAAGTTGCCAATAAACCGCGTCTCGGGGTCCGAACCACTGGATTCGCCGCTGAAAAAACAGCGTCGCGACGCATTGGTCCGACGGCTTTTCGAATTTAGCCAATTCGTTCAGCACTATCCATGCAATAGTTCAATGAACTCGCTGGAACTGAGGAGCTTCGGCGATTTCAGCGCAGGTGGACTGCAATAGTTTTTTTAGATCGTCGCCCCGCCGTTTCAAGTCGGCAAACGTCCGCTTCTGACCGCTAACCGGATCGTTAAATACTTTTCCGGTCAGGAACGTCGAAAGCGTCGTTTCGACTTCTTCGACTCTCGGCGTTGAATGCCAAACTCGGTTCCGGTTTCGCCGGTGTGGCAGCCGACGCAGGTATTCAGCGATAACAAGTGCCGCGCCTGATTGTCATTGATATGTAAGCGCGCATCAGAACGGTTGTTGACGGGTGTCTTATGTTGAGGATTTTGAAGAATTTTCAAACAGGAGACCGAAGATGCCAGAGCAATCGAGATCGAGAAAAGTCCAGGAGTGGAGCCAGCGGCTGTTGCGATTTTCCCAATCCAGCCAAACCGTGGTGGAGTTTTGTCGCTCCGAAGGCGTTTCGCAGCCTTCGTATTATGTGTGGCGGAAAAAGCTCAAGGCTCTGGATCTCGCCACGTTTACCAACCCGGATGAATCGGCGGAGTCTTTCAAACCGGTTGGCCCAATGAGCTTTGAACCGGTTTCGTTCGCGCCGCCCCGCGCCCATCAGCCGGGCTTGAAGGTGCGACTTCCCGGTGGCATCGAACTGGAATTCGGGGACGACCCGAATGTGATCGAAGCCGTGTCAGGCAACTCATCGAATCGGCGTTGCGAGAGAGCGAGCCGCAGACATGTTGAACCTGGCCAGCGGAATCAAAATTTATGTCTACACGCCGGTCGCGGATATGCGAAAAGGCATCAACGGTCTGTCGGGCATTGTGCGGGACGGGTTTCAGTCGGATCCGACTGATGGGGGATTGTTTGTCTTTATCAATCGTCGCCGTGACCGGATGAAGTTGCTGCATTTCGAGGCGGGTGGATTCTGGATGTAACCGGGTGCTCGAAGCGGGGACTTTTGAAACGCTGGCCGCGAAAACCGGTTCGTGCAAACTGAGCATGAATGCCACGCAGTTTTCGTTGTTGCTCTCGGGCGTTTCGCTGAAGGCTTATCAGCGCCGCCGCAAACGATATCCGGACACGGCGGCCTGAGAGGCTGGACTTGTTTGTATTGGCGGGTCACTCAAAAGCAAACGTTCTCGCGCAGCGATGCGAAAAGAATGTTTGCTTTTTTTGTAAAGTCACCGAAGTGGTCTTGCTAGCCGCGAGTGGATTCTTATGCTGTGTGCATGGTTGATCCGAAAACACTTTCGAGAGCGCAGTTGATTGCCCGGTTGCAAACGAAAGAGTCACAGCTGCAAACGAAAGAGTACAGCTGCAAACACAAACGACCGAGCTGCTGAAAAAAGACGACATCATCGGGCAGCTTGAGCAGAAGTCAGCCGGGTGGGAAGCGGCCTACCACAAACTGTGGCGAGAGAGATTTCTGGCTCGCAGCGAACGCAACATTGCCGACCCCGATCAACTTCGTCTGGACTTTGGCGATACCGACGACGCGGCCGACGCGGCAGCGGGACTGGGCGATGCCCTTGAAGAAGCCGATCATGTCGCCGCTCACCGGCGTCGCAAGCCGAAAAAGAAACGTGACGAGAGCCTTCCCGCACACCTGCCTCGTTACGAAGTCACCGCCGAACTGCCTGAAGCGGAAAAGACCTGCCCGGATCACGGCGGGAAAACACTGCTCCCCGATTCGATGTGGGAGTGCACCGAAACGCTGGAGTTCGAACGACCGAAACTCAAAGTCCGCGTGACCGTCTACCCGAAGTACGCTTGCCGGAACAACCCTCAGTGCGGCATCGCTTCTCCCGGGCGTCCGACCGGAATCGTTGAAGGCAACAAGTACGACACCGGCATCGCGGCCGAAATTATCACCGGCAAACGGGGTTATCACCTGCCGATCTACCGCCTGGAAGACTACTTCGCCGGCAGCGGCTGGACGCCGGGTCGCAGCACGATGCTGAACATTCAATCGCAAACTCATTTTGTGATCGAACCGTTGTTGGCTTACTTCAAAACAGTCGTGCAGTCCGATTCGATTGTCGGTTGCGACGACACCGGCGTGACATTGCTTTACCCGAAAACACTTCCTGAGTTCGATCTTGCCGATCCAAAACAGCGCCGCGTCCACGAAGTCTTCACCAAGGCGCTGAACGAAAACAAACCGCGTATCCGGCCGAACGAAGACTCTGGCTGGCGTGGCACCAACAGCTTTACGATATCGAAGATCGCGACAGGACAATGTCGGGGGACGAGCGTTTGTTGCTGCGCCAATCCGAAGCTCAACCGGTTTGGGATACGATTCAAGAGTGGCTTGGGCAAGTCAAAGACCGCACGGTTAACGTGATCCTGCCCGGGAGCGATTTCGGCAAAGCGATTCAGTACGTCCGCAATCACTTCGCGGAGTTGAAGCTGTACCTGACCGATGCCTCACTGCCAATCGACAATAACGAAACCGAGCAGTTGATGAAGACCAGCGCACCACACCGGGGCGGCAAAGATCGGTTGTTTGACAGCCGGAACTCAGATAAAAGTGGGTATTTCTGCACTTTTACAGGCTGTCGCATGGCAGCGTAGGTTGGTTCAAGGAGGAACTGAATGTCAAACGCCAAAACTTCTAAAACGAAACGCCCGCTCAGGTAGTAAAACTGACGGAACTCTGGAAACGGGTTCCCAAATCGACTCAGCAAGAGCTGATGATCGTTGCAATTCGGATGCTCAAGTCGCATGTGAATCCTCAAATGAGCGAGGTGACGCATGAAAGCGATTGATGCCCCTGTGGGCGTAAGCCCCCCATCGCTGCAGTCAAAATCACGGCTGTTGAGAAGCCTCAAGATAGACACGCAGCATCTAGCAAAAACGGCCATTGTATATGTTCGACAATCGAGCGCACGGCAGGTGCGTGAGAACGTTGAATCAACTCAGTTACAATACGACTTGGCTCATCTTGCCGAAGCTTATGGTTGGCCCAGTCAACGGATCGAAATTATTGATGAAGACCTTGGCGTTAGCGGCAAGAGCCTGGAGGGGCGAAGTGGCTTCCAGCGACTGTTGGCTGAAATTTCGCTTTCCCATGTCGGGATGGTGATGGGGATTGAGATGAGTCGGTTGGCGAGGAATTGTCGCGATTGGCATCAACTCCTGGAACTCTGTGCCGTCTTTGGGACTTTACTTGGAGATGCTGATGGTGTCTACAATCCACGTGATCACAACGACCGTCTGCTCCTTGGCCTAAAAGGAACCATGAGTGAGGCGGAGTTGCACGTACTTCAATCTCGGCTCAATGCAGGAAAGAAAAACAAGGCGCGGCGAGGTGAACATTTCACTTCGGCGCCGATCGGCTATGTACGGACCCGCGATGGCGTTGCTATCGAGCCAGATGTTCAGGCCCAAGAGGTTGTACATTTGATCTTCGCCAAGTTCGAAGAGTTGGGAAGCGCGAATGCGGTTCTAAAGTATCTTGTTGGAAACGACATCAAGATCGGCAAACGAAAGTTAAATGGTTTGCAACCGGAAGCAGTTACATGGCAAGCGGCCAATCGGAGCACCGTGTTACACATCCTGCGACATCCGATCTATGCGGGTGCGTATGCATACGGTCGGACCAAATCGGTGCCCACAAATGGGCCAGAAGGGAATTGCAGAACGGTCCAGCGTCGTGTAAATCAAAGCGACTGGGAAGTGCTGATCCGAGATAAAGTACCCGCCTACATAACGTGGCAGCAATGGGAACAAAACCAGCAAAAACTTCGAGAAAACAGCACGAAATTCAGCTTCGGCGCCTCCCGTGGTTCCTCGGTCCTGACAGGTGGAATCGTTTGCGGGAAATGTGGTTCTCGAATGCCAGTCCACTACCGTGATCAAATCCCCTCGTTTGATTGCAGTGTTGCGCGTATGCAGTACGGTGGCAGACTATGCCAGTCGTTCAACGGACGGTGGCTTGAGCCAATGATCGAAGACCTTGTACTTCAGGCCTTCGCACCCGCCTCGATTGAACTAAGTCTCGAAGCCTCTGAGAACATTGAGGCAGATCGCAAACGTCTCGAGACCCATCACCAACGTTCAGTTGATCGGGCAACTTATGATGCAGAATTGGAACGACGGCGCTATGAGAGTGTCGATCCGGGCAATCGCCTTGTCGCGGCCGAACTGGAGAGGCAGTGGGAAGAAAAACTCGTCGCGCAACGCGAATGCGAAGCAGTATTGAACCGATTTCGTGACGAGGTACCAACTACCCTGTCGAGCCAGGAGAGAGATCAAATCGAATCGCTTGCCAGCGATTTTCGCTCGCTCTGGAACAGCGACCAAACTTCCGGCAAGGACCGTCAAGACTTGGTGCGCATTCTCATTGAAAAGATCGTAGTCGAAGTCGTTGAAGGAACGGAGGTGCTGTCGGTAACTATCCATTGGTCCGGTGGCTTTGAAAGCCACCACGAATCACGGAGAACGGTTGCAACGTTTGACGATATGAGAGATGGCGACTTGTTGCTTGAACGGGCCCAGCAGCTCTACAATCTCGGCTATCCTCGACGTGAGCTCATCTGCATCCTGAACAAAGAAGGATTTGAGCCAGCCCGTCAATCCGGCTTCACTTTCACGAATATCAACGCGCTATTTTTGACGTTGCGGCGCAAAGGAATGATCGGTTCATCCCCGAAACTGCCCCAGGGGTTCTGGCGATCTGGAGAGCTCTCAAAGAAGATTGGAATTGATCCGGCAACCCTCACAGGCTGGCGACATCGATCGTGGGTGCAGGCGAAGTTGGCTGGCCGTCGATGGATCTATTGGGCGAACTCAGCGGAGCTAGAGCGTCTTGGCAAACTCGCCACGCATCCCAAAGAAAACTTCGCGCCAACGCCGACTGAATTCACTACGCCGTCGGATGTCATGCCAAACAAATGGCAAACACCTGATGAACAACCAAAACAATGAGGGCAATGTGGACAACTCGTCAAGCAGGTCGCGATTGGTCGAAAAAACTGGAGTGCGCCTGATGTACTGAGCTGGAATTCAGGAAGAAGGAAAGCTCAGGATGCCTTGTTGGCAATGTTTGAAACCGTGGCCGTCTGATCGGCCATTTGTATCCGGGAGGTAAGTTGCCATGCGCGAAAGTATGTCGGCGAAACAGCTCCTCTGAGAATGTGGGACACAGGTGAAGTCTTAAAGCCGTGGTAGTCCTGCTAGATAGAGTCTGCATATGGTTACTTTTAGAAACCGACGAACTCCTTCGGGAAATTGCGCCCTCGTCCCCGCTAACACTGAGACCGTCCGGAGGTGGAAGCCCGGAATAGGGGACGATTCGAAACGATCAAGCACATTATCCAGTGGTGCGGGATCGAAACAGCTTTCAGCTGTGGTAGTTATTCGAGCGATCAGTTATCGAATGATGTTTCGAAGGAACAGCGGACCGCTGCCGGGAGTAAGCACGCCGGAGCCTAAGTGCGGATGTTTGAGTGCCAACAAGGGAACCAGGGAAACTCGTTTGATTAGGGTGGTTTCGCAACCTACTCAACTTCGGTTGATGCAGGTTTCACTGACGAGACAAACGAGTGGCGGAGTCGCCGTAGTAGTCCGCAATTGGGAAAGCCAATTACAAGGCGAAGGGCGGCAGGAAGTGCCGTGTTGGACCGCGGAAGGATTCGTGTTTCGGGAGGGTTCCCGATGAATGTGAAAGTGGTCCAACGAAGATTGTGGGAACAGTCCAACAAACACCGGGAACATCGAAACTCAAGCCTTCCGCTATACCCCGTCGATCGCTACGAACGTCGGGTACGGAACTTGATGGACTTGATGGACTTGATGCATCAGCCGCAATGGATTGCGACGGCATGAGACCGCGTGTTGAGCCGTTCCCGCGGAAAAGCTGAAGGCGTCGACAGGGTCACCGCGTCGGAATTTCGACAAAACCGCCGAGCGAACCTTGAATCGTTACGCCTTGAACTGAAACGTGGAACCTATCGTCCTCAACCGTTACGACGCACGACAATTCCCAAGGCTAACGGAAAACTCCGCAAGCCTGGGGTTCCCTGCATCCGTGACAAGATCGTACAGGAAGCCATCCGTATGGCTCTTGAACCAGTCTTCGAGGTTGAATTCCATCACAGTTCCTACGGGTTCCATCAAACCCGTTAGCAGCTTCGCCAGCTACGCGGAGGCAACTCACTTGTTCAACCTTCAAACGCACTGTTTGAAATGTCACAAGGAGAAGCATTCGCGTTAGCCATCAAGGCATTCTGGAAAGCCGGATGCTTGGAAAACTTGCAAGTCCGGTTTGGGGTTGGGGCCTGGGTGAAACTCCCGGGCCCACACCACTGTTCGCCGGAAGTATCGCCGGCGGTCAGCGGAGCGCCGGATTCATGACGTTGGTCAGCAGCGCCCTGCGCAACGATCTTGATGTGTGGCAATACCTGAAGGACATCTTCGATCAACTCCTCAGTGGCGTCACCGACTACGAGCCGTTGTTGCCCTGGAACCGGGCTGCGTCGCATCCCGATGCCATCCGCCAGTACCGCGTGCGTGAACGTCGCGACCGCAATGAGCGAAAAAAATTCAAACGCGACCAGCGACGAAAGAAGAAATCCCGCTAAAATGCGACTGGCCTTCGCTCGGAGCTAACCACAAAACAAACGGTCCTGCTGGGCGCTTACGGGCATTTCCTGAACAAGTGGCCACGTACCTTCCGGCAGAAGGTACGTACATCCGGAAGCATCAAAACCCTCGATTGACCTCAAGATAATGCAATTGCAACAACTGACTTTGGCGGACGGGCTTGGTATTTTTCGGCGTCAGTTCTTGCTCACTGATCGAACCTGCTTTCGACACCCGTTGAACAGCGGATTGACCCGATCAAGAAATTCGCTTCCCAGTTCTACCGTGTACGGCGCTCGCACGTATCCGCATGCATGCATTTCCGTAATTCGATTTGGCAAGGGTGTAGGATCATTGGCGCAAGCATTAACTTGTGTGTGTATGGAAATGAGGGAAAAATGAGTGTTTCTTTAGCAAAACAACACGGAATTCATTATACGCCAGAGCGACTCGCCGAGTTTTTGGCAAAGTCGATTCTTAGCAACAGAAAGCTAAAGAATCCAATTACAGTTCTTGATCCGGCATGCGGCGACGGTGGTCTGCTAATAGCTATATATCGCATGTTGAGCAAACGGCATCGTGAGTCAGCAAAGTTTTTGGGTTACGAGCGCGACGAAGAAGCCAAGGTCGTTGCCGAGCAGCGGCTTTTTGAGGCGGGCGCAAGGCACGTTAAGATCCACGTCCAGGATTTTCTGGAAATTGACGGTATGCAAGATACTGAGATGCCCCTCTTCGGTTCTCCGAGAAAGTCGCTTCCGAAAGTAGACATTGTCATTTCGAATCCTCCATATGTTCGTACTCAAGTGATCGGGGCGAAGAAGTCTCAAGGATTAGCCAAACAGTTTGGACTCACTGGACGCGTCGATCTGTATCACGCGTTTGCGTTTGCCATGGGCATGTGTCTTAAGCCTAACGGCGTGCTAGGGTTGTTGACCTCCAATCGCTTTTTGACTGTCAAGTCTGGCGAAAAGCTTCGCGAACTTTTGACATCTCAGTTCTCCATTGATTCAGTTTTTGATCTTGGCGATACAAAGTTGTTCAACGCTGCTGTGTTGCCGGCAATAATTGTCGCCACGAAATCAGAGAATCCGGGCAACAAACAGGCTTTTGACAGGATCTATGAGAGCCGAAACACGTCCAGCAAGCATCGCAAAATTGCAACTTCTTTATGGGGCGTATTGGGTGACCGAAGAGTTAGTGCCGAATCGAAACAACCGAAGGAAAGTTTCTTCTCGAAAGAGGAGAACTTACGGTTGATTCGAAGGGTGGCCTATGGGCACTGTCAAACGCTGAGTCTAGACAATGGCTTGATACTGTTCGCAGACATCAGGTCAGCACGTTTGATGAGAAAGCGGTTGTTCGAGTCGGAGTTAAGACGACAGCTGATAAGGTCTTTATCGTTGATCCAACTTCGTTTGAGCAATCGACACGTCCAGAGGCATCATTGCTTCATCCTTTGATTACCCATCATTGCAAGTCGGAATGGTTTTGTGATGACTCAAGTGAGTATTTGAAGACGATTCTTTATCCGCATGTATCGGTACAGGGCGAAAAGCAGGCAGTTGACCTGGATGACTACCCCAAAGCAAAGTCCTATCTCGAGTTGCATAAAGTACAGCTTGCAAATAGGAAGTATTTGATCGACGCAGGCCGCAACTGGTACGAACTTTGGGTTTCTCACCAGCCCGATGATTGGGAAAAACCCAAAATTGTCTTTCCGGACATTTCCGAGACGCCTCGCTTTTGGCTTGATACTACCGGAGTCGTTGTAAACGGCGACTGCTACTGGATTACGCTACAGGATCAGATTGAGCCAGACTGGCTGTACCTGATGTTGGGTGTCGCAAACTCTACATTTATTGCCAAATTCTACGACGTGAAATTTCACAACAAGCTCTATGCAGGCAGAAGGCGTTTCATGACCCAATATGTGAAACAGTTTCCGCTTCCCGACCCAAGCCAACCTCCCGCGAAAAAAATTGTTGCCGGCGTAAAAAAAATGATGAAATCTGGCGTGGACAAAAAAATGGTCACGAAATTGAATGACCTGGTATGGAAAAGTTTCGGCTTAATGGAAAAAGTTTGACGGAATTTTGATCTGTATTTTCTTGTTTACTACATTTCCCTCAAAACGTTTGAATGATCTGAAGAAGTTTTCACCGTTTGTTAGGACAAAAGAATCGAGATTAACTGATTCCCCATCTGTCGAACCGTAGAAGACAACGTATCGAACATCGCAATGGCGAATGGCAGAAATTTGACCTAACCGCATTGTTGAGTCCGTCGAAGTCGCAATAGTTGACGATGTTGTCCAGCCGCTTTTTGATCGTGCGAGCGACCTTTTTGACTTCGTTCAGATTGGTGTGGATGACTTTCTTGTACCAGAACTTGAAGAACTGTTTCGCTTCGGCGGAACAGTCGTGATGCCACATGTCCCGGAGGATTTCCTTGTAGGTCCACGCCTTGCCTGTCGATAAAGCAACAACTGTTCTGTAAATTTCCTGGGGATCGGTTTCTTTTGGATTAGTTTTGGAAAACGAGGTATCTCATTTTTCCGGTCTCCCAATCGTCACTGAGTTCGACGAGAACGGCAGTTACGAGTCGAAGCAATGAAGCTTCGTTTGGGAACAAAGTCGCGACACGAGTTCGACGTTTGATCTCTTTGTTTTGTCGTTCGAGCATGTTAGTGGTTCGCATGCGTTTGCGATGTTCTTCAGGCAGCTGAAAAACGGCCAGTCCTTCGGGTATGTTGTTTTCGGCCCAGATCGCGATTTTTGGCGCGGTGTCTTTGTAGCACTCGACAAAGCGTTTCAGTTCCTCCGTAGCGTCCGCTAAATCCTTGGCATTGAAGACGTTTCTGAGGTCTTGAGCGACTTGCTTTCGCATTTCAATTTTTGGAATGTATTGCATCGCGTTTTGCATCAGGTGAAACTGGCATCGCTGCCAGGGGACGCTCGGCATCATGGCTTTGCGTGCGGCCTTGAGTCCTTCGTGAGCGTCGCTGACGACTAGTTTCATGCCGTGCATGCCGCGTTTTTTCAAAGAGCTGAGGAACTCACGCCAATGAACTTCTGCTTCTGATAACGAAACGCCAACGCCCAGCACGCTTCGGTTTCCACTGGGAAGCACGCCGATCGCAATCAGAACGGCACAATCTCTGACACTTCCATCGACCGAACTTTCTCGTAACGGGCGTCCAGGATCAGGTATTCGACTTGTGAAAGTGGCCGGTTTCGCCAGACTTCGAGTTCTTCATCCAAGAGTGCTGCGGCCCGGCTGACTTGCGTGCTGGTGACCTCCAGCCCACAGAGCTCAGCGGTAATTTTGGCGACTTTGCGAGTCGAAACGCCCTGGACGTACATCTCGGCAACGGCGAGTTTCAAAGCCCTTTCGCTTCGTTCCCCGCGTTCCAAAGACGATGGGTAAAACGCACTGTCCCGCGTTTGCGGAACCTGAAGTTCGAGTTTGCCAAGGCGGCTGTTGACGGTTTTATCTTTGAAACCATTGGCGTACGACCTGCGATCGTCGGTGCGTTGATACGGAGCGGCATTGAGGTACTCACTGCGTTCGATTTTCATCGCTTCGTTGAAGAGGATCTGCATGGCGTTGGCCATTCCTTCAAAGCCATGTTCGGCTAACAACTGGACAGCGGCGTTAAGTTCGTTAGAGTGATTCTGGTGGGTCATGTGAGGATTCCTTTCAAAGTTTTAGACACTTCAAAAGAAACCGATCTGGCCCGCTCTTTCAAGCGGTCGATCAAATTGGCTGGCTTTTTATTTGATTCGCAAGCTCATCAAACAAAAAGCCAGCCAATTTGTCAAACATAATTTACAGAAAGCAAGTTACACTACCCCTGTCTGTAGTTTCGCATCGCAGACTTCATCGAATGCCACTCGTTGTTTCTCACTGAGATTCTCCAGATTGCGAAGCCACAGGTAGCGCGTTCCAGTGAGCCGTTTGTCCCCTTCAGCCTGGAGCGACTTGTTTTCCTTCCTGCGCGTTTTGTCGACTGCTTCGGTCATCAACTTCATGACGTGGAAGCGGTCGTGGACGATCTTGTTTTCGGCCAGTGGAATGTTCTCTTTTGCGCTCCCCGTTTGCTCCCGGTCCGCGTAACTTTTTCGCAGAACTTTGCCTATTTGTCGTCTACAAAGTCTGAGGGCACGACAAAGATCCGTGTAGTCGATTCTTCCTGATCTTCCTTAATAGGTGGGCTCAGAACGACCCTGCTGTCGGATAGACGGTCATTCTGTAATTGGATTGCAAATACAGAAAGGTTGTCCGTGGGGCCAATTCCGGGAATACGTTCAGTAAACGGGCGCAACCAGCAGCTTGCGAGTTGCTCAGTTCCGTCATTCAAGAACAGTTCCGCGTTCCATCCTGGAGTATTTACGACAACATATACGTTCGAATAGCCGTCTCGAATGTCAGAAACAGAAACACTGGCAATTTCACTTTCAGCTTCAAGACGTTGATACAAGGGTAGCCGGCTTGCGACCTGAATCGAAACAACCTGATCGTGTTGGTTGAACTCAACAACCGGATTTACAACGGCGTAAACGCATCCACAATACAACTTCACCTCTCGGTTGCCGGAGTCTAACGACGTAACCGAAGGTGTAAAGCCTGTTGATGCGCGAATCGAAGGCCCCACGCCGGGTCCGCCAATTCGTAAAAGTTCATCTTCAGAAACCTGAACGAGCTCGTCGTGCGAAAGCGTCTGAGCGGCAAGCTTCGAGTCAGCAACAAACGCTAGCAATACAAACAGTAAACAGATCTTCATTTTCGAAATTCCCTTAAACCACTTTTCAACTGATCAATCGGATGAACGGTCGCTGCCGAATTCCGTCGCGAAACCGAATTCCATTGCGGATTCAATTTCGTCTATCACGAATTCCCTTGACGATTGACGTTCGGTCACCTCATCCGGATCGTAGTCATGCGACCCGCTTAGTGTCAGCCCCAATTTTCCAAATGTGAGGTCTCTGAAATATTCCGTTGCTTCAAGATCCAATGTCCGTGCTTGCGAGCTAGCTATTGCCTGAGCCTGAATCAAGTTTCCGGCCAAGCGTGTAGGCGACGGCGACTCACTTTCCAATAACACTGGCTCAGCGATGAATCGTGTTCCTGGAACCATAAATTCTGACATGACGCCATCAGCAATCAGGTTTCGATGTTGCAAACCCAGAACGTGCCCGAATTCATGCATCACTACCGACAGCAGGTCAACGTTACCGGCCGCCGGGGAATGTTCTTTCGCTTGCAAAACAAGCCAACCGGCTTCTTCATGGAATTCGCTATTCTCGGACGGCGTGGGATCGACAAACCATCCGATTCCTGACGCCGTGGAATCGATCCAAATGTCTGTGCTTGAAGACAGTGCAAGAATACCTTGATCCAGCGTCTGTACGGAGAAGTCTACTGAATCAAGCATCGAAACATCCAGCCCGAAGGAACTCCAACGGTTCCTGGCCTCTTCGACGATTGAAACAAGCTGTTCGGGTTCTAAGCCAACGGGCCGATCTGCGTCGGCGCCAGACGAAAGAACACGCAGCGGGTCCAGCTGTTGAAGGAGGTTGTTTCCGATTCCAGTAACACCGCTCCTTGGCTGTCGCAACAGAGATTCCATGTTGAAATCGGCAAAAGTCTCAGTGTCGAATTCACCGTTTTCAAATCCCGTGAAATGCACGTGGTCGGTAACCGGAACACCCCCACCCGCTAGATCCTCTGACAGACGGTAGCCACCGTTGATGTCAATTGTTTGTGTTGGAATCTTATTCAACGCAAGCAGCTTGCCATCGACTTCTTCCGTATCATTTGTGTTCAACAGAACGTGCGTTAACTCATGTGCAACAACTGAGTTTCCGAACAATTGCCCAACGAAAACTATGTTTGCGTTGTCCTGCGAGTGTGCGGCACCAACTGGTTCTCCGTTGGCAACTGCCAGATCGGTTGCAATCTTAAGCCGGGAATGTGTGAACGCTTCGGCTGCCGCGCCATCGTTTCTGTCGACTTGCAGGCTGCAACCGCTGATCAATACTGCACTTAAGTCTGGGGAAGGGAATTTGCGAACGCAATGGCGACTGCTGGTCTTTGAACGACTGTTGATTTGCTCTATTTGAAACTAATGCGTACTTGGCAAACAGCCTCGCCATCAAACGCCCAGCGCCGCCAGGTGCTCTTTCAAAAACTCTTTCAGCTCATTCTGATGCACTTGCTCGACATCCTGAAAGCGCATTTGCAACACGTCGCGGGAATCGTTCTGCGTAAGCGTGGGCGTGTCCGCAAAATCAACGACTTGACCTAACTGCACTGCGTCCTTCGGCCCTTGAAGCTTCAACCATAACGCGTCGGTCTTCTTCGTTTGAATACTCGCCCAGGGTTCCTTCTGGTCGGGGACGTAGACATGCACGACCTGCTTGTTGCTCCAGAGGAACTGGCACTCGGGCGCGGTTTCCTGAATCACATTGTGCAGCTCTTCCAAAACTTCGGCTGACCACGAAACCTTTTTGCCCGGCGGAAAACCCTTCCTCAGGAAATGCCACTTCTGTCCGAGCTTCTTCCAGGGCGAGTGATCCTCGATATTGGTTTCAACTCGCTCGAGTTTGTTTTGGAAACTTGCCGCTGCCTTTTCGACGAACTCCCAGAATCCCGGGATGTCGATCTCGCGGTAGTTATTGGCTCGGATTTCAATCTCCTGCCATTTCGATTTCAGGTTCGTCACCTTCACGCGCGGTGAGTTGCTATACGCCTGAATCTCGTCCATCTCGTTGGCCGTCGGCAGCGGAATCTGCGCGACCAGTTCCTCACGCTTGAACGTTCGCGGGCGACAGCGGAATTTCATTTTCAAAAACCATGATTCGCCTGTACTCGCGTGGAAGAACCAGCCCATGCTCGTTTTCTGGCCGTTGATCTCGACGATCGTCCGCTCCGACCAGTTCGTTTCGCCGAAGCCGTCATGCTGCTGAATCCGGTTGACGACTTCATCGAGAATTTTGCCTTCCCAGTTCACCGTCTCGCCCTTGCGACCGACGCGGCCGACCGTGTGCCAGTGACGACCGTCCGCCTCCCACGGCATTTTTGTGTTCGCACCGATCTCGTCGATGTCCATGTCGCCCTTGCGGACGCGGTTCGGATTCTCTTCCTTGAACTCTTTGCGAACCTTGTACGGCCCTGCATCCAGAACCGGGGCAAGTGCTTCGCCGGTCCAGCTTCGCATCAGAGGATTCTTACGCCGCTTGTTGCCGGCTGACGCAGCAGCGAGCGCATATTCGACAACCTGTTCCGGAGTTCCTTCGACCACAATCTCACCGCCACGGAAACCAGCCTCAGGTCCGAGATCGACCATCCAGTCGGCTGCTTTGATGATGTCCAGATTATGCTCGATCAGAACGACCGTGTTGCCGATGTCGACCAGTCGCTGCAACACCTCCAGCAGTTTTACCAGATCGTCAAAGTGCAGTCCGGTCGTCGGTTCGTCCAGCAGATAGAGCGTTCGCCCGGTGTCGGGTCGCGAGAGTTCCGCAGCCAGTTTCACGCGCTGGGCTTCTCCTCCCGACAACGTCGGTGCGGGCTGCCCGAGTTTCACATAATCGAGTCCGACGTCGCAGAGCGTTTGCAAAATCCGGCGGATCTTCGGAATGTTGCCGAACAGTTCGACTGCTTCGCCGCACGGCATTTCCAGCACGTCGTTGATCGTGCGTCCGTTGTAGCGGACGGCCAGCGTCTCCTCGTTGAACCGCTGACCCTTGCACTCCTCGCACTCGACCCAGACGTCAGGCAGAAAATGCATCTCGATACACCGCTGGCCGTTGCCCGAACATTCCTCACAGCGGCCGTCGGGAACATTGAAGCTGAACCGCCGCGCTGTGTAGCCGCGAATTTTTGAATCGGGCAGCTGCGAAAAAAGTTGCCGGATCAGATCGAACGCGCCGGTGTACGTCGCAGGACAGGACGTTGGAGAATTGCCGAGCGGAGTTTGATCGACGCGAATGACTTTGTTGACGTGTTCGAGTCCGCGCAGTCCCTTATGCGCGCCCGGAGTGAGCGATGCTCGATGCAGCCTCCGCGCCAATGCGTAATAGAGAATCTCGTTGACAAGCGAACTTTTTCCGCAGCCGCTCGGCCCGGTCACGACCGACAACGCGCCCAGCGGAAATCGAACGGTGATGTTCTTGAGGTTGTTGTGCCGCGCGCCGACAACGTCAATCGAGTTGGCCTCCGGAACCTCCGGCGCTTTTTTGAGTGCGGCTTTGGTTGTTTTGGCGGTGGTCTTCTTAGTTGCCTTTTTCGTTGCTTTCTTTTTGGTCGTCCTCGCTACTTTTTCGGCTACTTTCTTAACAGCTTTCTTTTCTGCCCTTTTCTGTGATAGCGGCGTGATCACGCCATGGCGCGGTCGCAAGGTCGGACGACGGTTGGACGGAATCGGAATCGCCTTCTTGCCGCTGATGTAGGGTCCGGTCACCGAGCCGCGCGCCTTCGATACTTCTGTCGGCGTTCCATGAGCGACAATCTCGCCGCCGTCGCTGCCTGCCTTCGGACCGAAATCGCAAACTGCGTCGCTGCTTTCAATCACTTCCCGGTCATGTTCGACAACGAGCAGCGTGTTGCCCAGATCCCGCAGCCGGTGCATCGCCGCCAACAGCCGCTTGTTGTCGCGGGGGTGGAGTCCGATCGTCGGCTCGTCCAGCACATACAACACGCCGCACAAACCGCTGCCGAGCTGGCTGGCCAGCCGAATTCTCTGGGCTTCACCGTTCGACAACGAAGCGGCCGGCCGCGACACAGTGATATAGTCCAGCCCAACATCGTTCAGGAACTGCACGCGATTGTTGATTTCACGAAGCAGTTCCCCGGCAATTTTCTGTTCGCGATTGCCCAGCTTCCACGAATTCACTTCGTCCGCCAGAACATCCAGCGGCATTCGACACAGTCCGTCCATCGTTCGATCGCGGAAACGAACCGCTGCTGCATCGTCACGCAACCGGCTTCCCCCGCACGCGCCGCATTCAACATCACCAATCAGCGTTGCCATCCGTTGGCGAAGTCCCGGCGACAGACGCGAAGCTTCTTCCAGCGTTGGATAGATCCCTTTGAACTGAAACGCAAACTCCATCCCTTCATCCGTTTTTACGTCGATCCAGCGATTGCCGGTTCCGTAAAAAATCGTGCGCCGCTGCCGCGCGTCCAGTTGGCTGAACGGACGATCGCCCGGAATCCAGGTCGCATTGCACAGCGCTTTCATCATCACCGTGCCGAGCGGCAACTCGGGCCACAAACTGAGTGCACCATCTTCGAGCGACAGTTCCGGATCCCGCATCACGACGGCGGGCGACGCTCCGGTTTGGACGCCGATCCCTTCGCAGTCCTCGCACCAGCCAAGTTTACTGTTGAAAGAAAAATTATGCGGAGTCAGCGGTTCGAAACTCCGCCCGCAACCGTCGCAAGCAAGATGCTGACTGTGTCGAATCACTTTCCAGTGTTCTTCATCGATCCCGTCGCGCGGAATCAGCACGTTCATTTCGCCCGCGCCGCTCGACAACGTTGCTTCAACGCTGTCGGCAATCCGCGAACGCGATTTTTCGTTGACCACGATCCGGTCGATCACAATTTCAACCGAGTGGGTCGATTGCCGGTTGACGGTCGGAATCTCTTCGATGTTGTAGGTGTTGTTGTCGATGCGAACGCGAACGTAACCCATGCCGAGAATCTCTTCCCACAGTTCGGCATAGTTTTGCTGCGAGTCGAGCGTGATCGGCGCGGTCAGTACCAGCCGCTGGCCCTCTTCGTAATTGAGAATCTTGTCGACGATCTGATCACTCGTTTGAGTTCCGATCGGTTTGTCACAGTCGGGACAATAAGGTGTGCCCAGCCGCGAGAACATGATCCGGAAGTAGTCGTAAATTTCGGTAATCGTACCGACGGTCGAACGGGGCGAGTTGCTGAGATTTTTTTGCTCGATCGCAATCGCGGGAGAGAGCCCCTCGATCTGATCAACACGGGGTTTTTCCAGCTGATTGACGAACTGCCGCGCGTACGAGCCGAGGCTTTCGACATACCGCCGCTGGCCTTCGGCGTAAATTGTGTCCATCGCCATCGAGCTTTTGCCGCTGCCGCTTGGGCCGCAGAAAACCGTCATCTTGTCCCGCTCGATATCGATGTCGATGCTGCGCAGGTTGTGCTGCCGTGCGCCTCGAACCTTGATCTCCGTCGCAAGGGTCGGCTTCTTGTCGATGCTATTCCGGGCCGAACTGGATTTGTCTTTTTTCAACGCAGGTTTGACACCCATCGCCCGCGCGAGTGCCGCGCCGGTGTGGGATTCGGTACAGGCCGCAACTTCTTCCGGAGTTCCGGCGCAAACCAGTCGCCCGCCGCCGATGCCTCCTTCGGGACCGAGGTCGATCACCCAGTCGGCGGTCTTGATCACGTCGAGGTTGTGTTCGACGACCAGCACGGTGTTCCCCGCATCCGCAAAATCGTGCAGCACCTTCAACAGCATCGATATGTCGGCAAAGTGCAATCCGGTCGTCGGTTCGTCGAGCAGATAAAGCGTCTTGCCGGTACTCCGTTTGACCAGTTCGCGAGCGAGCTTAATTCGCTGGGCTTCACCGCCGGAGAGCGTCGGCGACGGCTGGCCGATGTGCAGATAGTCGAGACCAACGCTTTGTAATGTTTTCAGCTTGTCATAGATTTTCGGAAAGTTGTCAAAGAAATCCATCGCCCCGGCAATGCCCATCTCCAGAACATCCGCGATCGATTTGTCTTTGTAGCGAACGAGCAGGGTCTCGCGGTTGAATCGCTTCCCCTGACAGACCTGACACGTAACCCAGACGTCGGCAAGAAAATCCATCTCGAGTTTGTTCGATCCGTTCCCTTCGCACGCCTGACAGCGGCCGGTCTTCACATTGAAGCTGAAACGCCCTGCTGCGTAGCCGCGTTTTTTTGACTCAGGCAGTTGTGCGTAGAACTTGCGGATTTCATCGAACAGTTTGATGTACGTCCCGGGATTACTGCGTGGCGTGCGACCGATCGGCGATTGATCGATTGCGATCATTTTGTCCAGATGTTCGAGTCCAATCAGTTCATCGTAGTGACCGGGATCGCCAATCCCGCCGTTGAGTTCCTCGCGCAGCGCTTCGACCAGAATGTCGTTGACGAAGCTGCTCTTGCCGCTGCCCGAAACGCCGGTGATACAAACAAACTTACCGACCGGAATCTCGATGTCGATCCCTTTGAGATTGTTATGCTTCGCGCCAAGGACGCGAACCATTTTCTCCGGATCAACCGAGCGCCGCGTTTCGGGAATCGCGATCTTCTTTTTGCCGCTGAGATATTGCGCGGTCTGGCTGCGGGTACTTTTTGCGATCTCAGACGGGTGACCCTGTACCACAACTTCGCCTCCATGCACGCCCGGCCCCGGCCCGAAGTCGATCAGGTGGTCTGAAGCGCGCATCGTATCTTCGTCATGCTCAACCACAACAACCGTGTTGCCGAGGTCGCGAAGATTTTGCAGCGTATCGATCAGCCGGTTGTTGTCGCGCGGGTGCAGACCAATCGATGGCTCGTCAAGAATATAGAGTACACCAACCAGTCCAGCACCGATCTGCCCCGCCAGACGGATGCGTTGTGTCTCACCGCCGCTCAATGTCGGCGCGGTTCGATCAAGCGTCAGATAATCGAGCCCGACATTCAGCAGAAATCCCAGGCGGTTGCGAATTTCCTTCAGCGGTTCGACGGCGACGAACTGCCGCGTGTCATCGAGTTCAAGGCCTTCAAAAAACTCAAACGCGTCGGCAATTGAAAGCGTGGCGACCTGCGGCAGCGATTTTTCCGGCTGGTCGGCGAATTTCGGGTTGCTGGTTTTCAAACGGAAGTAGCGCGCGGTTTGGTTGAGTCGCTGACCTTCGCAATCCGTGCAAAACACTTCGTCCATATACTCTTCAAGCGCGCGGATCTTCGGCGCACTGTTGAGGTTGCGGTAGCGTTCGTCAAGTTCGGCGATGATGCCGTCGAACGTGCCGCCGTATTTCATCGGCGAACTTCCACCTCGCCATGTGTAGGTAACGTGCGTATCACCGGCGCCGTAGAGCCAGATTTCCTGCAGGTTTTCCGGTAGCTCCTCCCACGACGTTTCGAGCATCGTGCCGGCTTCGAGCTCCTGCGTCCGTTCGATCATATCAGCGAGTCCCTGGTAGATATGCCGACGCCAGCGACCAAGACTCTTCCAGCTTCCGAGCAGTTCGATGCAACCCTGCTGGATCGATTTCTCAGGGTTCGGAATCAGCAGGTCTTTGTCGAACGTGAAGACTTCACCCAGTCCGTCGCAACCGCTGCACATTCCCTGCGGGCTGTTGAAGGAAAACATCTGCGGTGTTGGCGGCGGGAATCCGAGCCCGCATGATGCACAGGCGTAGTCAGAAGAGTAGACCCGGTCGGTGGTTGCCGTTTCCTGCAGCATGTTCTTCTTGCGGGACGAGGCTTTCTTTGAGGTCTTGCGAGCAATTCGCTTTTTCCTTTTACCGTTTGCGGAAGTGTTCACTTCGTCGGGGTTGTCGGGCACGAACTGCGGACCGTCATCCACCGATTGAACCGGAACCGCTTCAGTCGAATTCGATTCTTCAGCGACCAGAAGCGTACCGCCGCCCAGCTTGAGTGCGGTTTCGACGGCTTCGCCGAGCCGTCCCCTTATTCCGTCTTTTGATTCGAGCCGATCGATGACGGCTTCGACATTGTGTCGGCGCGTTCGGTCGAGGTTGATGTTATCGGTCAGCGAACAGATCTCGCCGTTGACGCGCACGCGGACGAAACCACGCTTGAGGAGGTCTTCGAACAGATCGCGATGAGCACCTTTTTGAGAGCGGACCATCGGAGCCATCACGGCGTAGTGAACACCGTGCGGAATTTGCATGATGCTGCCGATAATCTGTTCGCGAGATTGCGCGGCGATCGGCGTGTCGCATTTCGGGCAGTAGCCCTGACCGACGCGCGCGTACAGCACGCGCAGAAAATCATAGATCTCGGTGATCGTACCGACGGTACTTCGCGGGTTGTTTCCCGAAGATTTCTGCGAGATCGAAATTGAGGGACTCAACCCCGCGATCAGGTCGACGTCCGGCTTCGGCATCTGACCGAGAAACTGGCGCGCGAAACTGGACAGACTTTCCACGTAACGGCGCTGGCCTTCCGCAAACAGCGTGTCAAAGGCGAGCGAGCTTTTGCCGCTGCCGCTGACACCGGTCAGGCAGATCAGTTTGTTCCGGGGTAAAACGAGGTCGATGTCCCGCAAGTTATGTTCGCGAGCGCCTTTGATAACAATGTCCGAGGCCGGCATGTGGCGAGTGTTCCCGTCCAATAGGATCGAAATTCCGAATCCTGTATTTTACGCCCCGGATGGCGTTTGCCCAACCGCAGAACCGCAACGACTGGCGAAGCAAACCAAACCTGCCCGGAAGTTGTATTCAACTACTGATCGTTTTGAACTCAGCCACTTTTTCTCGCGATTTTCCATGGCCGTGGACGAACAGGCTTTCGAAACCGCAATAATCGCGAAACTGGAGTGCGATTTGTTGGTATTGGAAACCAGATCGCGTAAAACAGTGTCTGAGACTGGAATTCTATTTTTCTAGAAGGGGCAAAGATGAGACAAAAACTGATGGCGGGTATCTGCCTGCTCGTTTTCCTATCGGCTGGAATCATTCCCGCCAACACGCTGCAGGCCCAGGAATCCGGAGTCAGGAATATACCCGGTTCCGCGTTTGCCGCAGTGACCATTCGATTCAAGGATGCCATCGGCCAGCCATCGATGGCGCTGGTTCCGCACGAATTGATCGAAGTCTTCGGTGACAAGGAATTCGGCGTTGATCTGATGGAACTCGAACGACTCAGCTTTATGATGGAGCCGTTTGAAGACCTGGTCGATCCGCCGAACTTCGGCTTCATTCTCGAGTTTTCAGAACCGCAGGACCCGACCGGTCGAATTCTCGACGAAATGATGCTGGACGAGGTTGACGGCCGGCAAGCCTGGACAATTCCCGGCCCGCCTGAAATGGTTCCCATCCTGGTTGCATTGGACGAGACGACCTGCGTCTTCTGCATGCAGGATATGCTTGATCGTGTCATTGATGCGGAAGGAAACGACAGCAAGCTGCTGCAAATGATGAGTGCCGTGCCGCCTTCGGATCACTTCGACATCTTTGTTGATCTCCTCGATACAAATTCGCCAGGATTTTACAGAAGATGGTATCTCGGAAATTACGATCCGATCCAACAACGAAGCCGATGCAGAACGTCTTGAGAAAATGCTCACCAACGGCGTGGACCTCGCACGGCAGGGCAGCCTGAGCGCGATCGCAATGCAGATGGGCGAATCGGACCCGGCGTATCAGCAGGCCACGATGGATTACTCGCACCGCCTCGCTGACGCGTTGAAAGTGGCGATCGCCAACTCGCGCGACGGTGACAAACTCGTGATCGACATGCGCGACACGCAGAAAGCTTCCGGCGTTGCTGTCGCCGGCATTGCAGTCGGAATGCTGCTTCCAGCTGTTCAGCAGGTTCGCGAAGCCGCACGTCGAACCGCATCGAGCAACAATATTCGACAGCTAACTCTCGCCTGTTTGAACTACGAATCATCCTACGGTCACTTTCCGGCTCAGGCGATTTGCGATGAGGATGGCAATCCGCTGCTCAGCTGGCGGGTTGCGATTCTGCCTTTTATGGGTGAAGACGCGCTGTACGAAGAGTTTCATCTGGATGAGCCGTGGGATAGCGAGCACAACATCGAACTGCTCGACAAAATGCCGCAGGTACTCGTTAATCCGAATTTTGACATGGCCGGCTTCACTTCGTATCCAGGCGTTGCTGGAGAAAACATGGCATTCAACAAAGATCAGGAACTGAATATTGGTGACGTAACAGACGGAACTTCCAACACGATCATGTTCGTCGAAGCTGATGCTGAAGCTGCGGTCGAATGGACCAGGCCCCGGGATCTGGATGTCGATCTTGTTAACCCGATGATGAATCTAGGCGGTGTGAGACCAGCCGGTTTCGTCGTCAGCTTCATGGACGGCAGTGCTCGTTTGATTGATCAATGGATCGATGAGGAAACGCTTGGAAACATGTTTCAGTACAACGACGGGAACATCGTGGACAACTGGTAGACGATCGCATCCGTTTGAATTACCCAACAAGAAACAAATTGAGAATAAACGATGAAACTATCTAGAAACACTCTACCGCCATCGCATGCCCTTATCGCAGTGATGTTTGTGGCGTTGCTGGCCTCTGCCCCGATTCAGGCGCAGGAAGCAAACCGGTACATTCCTGACTCCGCGTTCGGTGCACTTGTTTTCAAACCGAATGCGGTAATGGTGGAGCCCTCGATGGATCTGATGCCCCGGGAAATCATTGACGCATTCGGCAGGACTGAACTCGGGCTCGACCTGATGGATCTCAATCAGGCTACACTCCTGATTGACACGTTTGAAGATCTTGACAACCCGCCTGATTTCGCGGTTTTTTTCCAGTTCGAATCGGACCAGACTCTTGGCGGTCGCATGGGAGAAACCCTTGAACCTGCAGAAGTCGAAGGGCTCTCCGGGGATGTCCAACGGATCGATGGCCCGGAAGACCTTGTCCTGTACACGATTGACAGCAGGACGATGCTGATCGGCTCAACGCCGATGCTGATCAAGATGACAGGCAATAACAGTGGTGCCTCGTCACCGCTGGCCTCCATGATCAATGCGATGCCGGCCACCGACCACATGAATCTTTTCGTTGATATGGAAATGATCCGTACTCAGATCAAAGCCGCCATGCCTCCAGCGAACCGGATGCCTGACGAGGCCCGGCGTTTTCGCAAGTTGCCGGATCTGATCAAAAGTATTTCAATGCGTCACAGTTTCGCTGAAGGCGGAGTCTCGGAAATTCGAGTTACCTCCAACGACGAATCCGACGCGGAAAAACTGGAGTTCCTTCCGGCCTGCAGCATTGACATTGCGCGCGACCGGATGATGTCCGAAGGCGGGTTCCATGGAGACGATGAGTGGGGAGGTTTCGGCGACGATGACTACAACGATGCGATGCTTCGATACGCGGGGTTTCCGGAATGGCGAAAGAACAGCTTCGTTCGTCACGTGACGGTGCCGATCTGGTGATCGACCTGAACCAGTTGCCTGCATTCAACCCGATGTTTGGCTTGACACTCGGTCCCGGTTTTCTTTTCGGTACAACTCAGCGGATGGCGATGGGCGGAGGGCCGGGGTTTGCAGTTGAAGATGCGATGGCCGTCAAAGTTGCGGGCACGGAAAACAACATGCGGCAAATTGGTCTCGCGATGCTCAATTACGAATCAGCATTTGCCGAGCTGCCCGCTCAAGCAATTTGTGATGAAGAAGGAAAGCCTCTGCTTAGCTGGCGAGTCTCGATCCTGCCGTTTCTGGAACAGGTCAACCTCTACGACCAGTTCCACATGGACGAACCCTGGGACAGCGAGCACAACCTTGCGCTGCTCGATCAAATTCCCGACATCTACGTCAACCCGGATGTTGATCTTGGATCCGATACAACCTATCTGGGCATTGCCGGAGAAGGAATGATCTTCAATGGAGCAGAAAATACCCAAATCCACGACTTTATGGACGGCACGTCCAACACGATCGTTCTCGTTGAAGCCGATATCGAATCGGCCGTGCCGTGGACCAAGCCGGTCGATCTGGCCATCGACGCCGAGAATCCGCGAGCCGGACTCGGCGAGCTTAGAGAAACAGGTTTCTGGGCAATCTTCATCGACTGCCACGCTCAGTTCGTTCCGCTGACGGTCGACGACGAAACGCTGATGAACCTGTTCAAGATGAGCGATGGCAACGTTATCGATTTCGACTGGTAGTGTTCAATCGGCGGCGCGACTTGAAAAGCAAACAAAAGGGGCCCGGATCAATCGGGCCCCTTTTTTGATAAAACCGTAGAGGCCTCGAATCCACACCCTCCCGGTTGCGGGAGGGTCGAGCCTAGGCGAGGGGAGGGTTTTCAACACCGGGCAGGACCAAATCGTCGATGATAGAACCGGGAAATATCGAATTTTCCGTATTGGTGAAACCCCTCACACGGTCGCTCCTTTTTCCAATGCGTGTTGTTGCAGAAGTCTGCCCTGGATAAAATTCGCGATTCGATGACGTGAGTTGAGGAAACGATGACGCAGAAAAAGCAGAGCCGACAACATTCAAATCCGTCCGCTCAAAATCAAGACAGGGCACCTGAAGACAAAATCAGCACGTCTGATGTACAAAACAGCGCACCTGAAAACAACGGGCTCGAAAACAACGCGCCCAGCCGCCGCGAGTTTCTTGGCAGGACAACCGTTGCCGCAGTCACGGCTGCAAGCGCGACCGGTGCTGCATCGCCTGCCGTCGCTGACGACACTCCATCCAGTGACAGCGATCCGGCATCCTACTTTCAACCCGAATCGTACTGGGCCGATCGGATGCAGGCACCCGACGACGGAAAAGCCTACGGCTGGTTTGTCGACACGCGCCGCTGCTTCGGATGTCATGGTTGCGAAGTTGCCTGCAAAGCCGAAAACGATGTGCCGCTAGGTAATTTCATCCGCCAGACATTTTACAAAGACGTCGGTGAGTACCCGAAAGTCGCGCGGATGTTTCTGCCGATGGCCTGCCAGCATTGCGAAGACGCGCCGTGCATCAAAGCCTGCCCTTGCGGAGCGCTGCACAAAGGTGGCGGCGGCAGCGTTGTCATCGATTACGAAAAATGCTGTGGCCATGCGACCTGCGTTGAAGTCTGTCCGTACGGCGCGATCTATATCGATCCGGTCGCTAGCCAGGCCGTTAAATGCCACAACTGTTATCACCGCGTTGACGAAGGGATGGAGCCGGCGTGTGCGACGACCTGTCCCTCGGACGCGATTTCCTTCGGTGACCTGAACGATCCTGAATCCAAAGTCTCCCGGGCCATGAAGGAAGCGGAATCAAACGAATTGCCGCTGGTTCAACTTCGCGGCGAAAAGAAAACCAAACCGAGGATGTGGTTCACAGGTCCCGCGCCTGCAGAAATCGAAGAACGTGTTCCAGTTGAAGGTGAGTCGTACAACCCGGACTCATATAACATCTACAACTGGAAAGAGTGATCCGCGGGATACGCTTCCAGCTTGTCTCCCTCCCCTTGAAAAGTGACATTTATTCTCTTTGCTATGCAGAACAACCAATCCAGCTCGCGCCGAAAATTCTTCCAGCTGGGCGCTGCACTTCTTTCAACGGCGGCCGTCTCCGGTTGCGCGAACCAGGATGGAGCGCAGAACGAGGGTCCCCCTGCTCAGAGTGATGACCAAGCCGGCTCCAACGCGCCGGCTCAGGGTATCGACATGGAAAAATGGCAACGCATGAAAGGCGAAGCCTATCCGGAGGGAACCGAAACGGCGCCCGGCGTTTGCAAACTCCCGGGGCCCAACGCCAAACGCAACTGGCCTGATCGCGACAAATACAAAGACACGAAACAAGTTCCCGGGATGTGTCAGCTCTGCAGCACCATCTGCGGCATCGTTGGTCATGTCAAAGACGGACGGCTGATCAAGATCGAAGGCAATCCGAATGACCCGAACAGCCGCGGGCGGCTCTGCGCACGGGGCCAAGCCGGACTCAATCATCAATACCACCCCGGGCGACTGCTCTATCCGCTAAAACGAATCGGCGCCCGGGGCGAAGGGAAATGGAAACGAATCAGCTGGGACGAAGCGCTCGATGAGATTTCGGAGAAACTCAAAACGATTCGTGAATCAGGCCGGCCCGAAAACTTTGCCTTCCACCAGGGTCGCCAGCGTAGCAAAGACGCGCTCAAGCGGTTTCTCGATGCGTACGGAACAAAGACCCAGCTCTCGCACCGTTCGCTTTGCAGCGGCAACCGTCGCGCCGCCAACCTGACCTATCTCTGGGAGAGTGACTGGGATCTGAACGACGTCGAGCACTCAAAATACATTCTCAATTTCGGCTCCAACGCCTTCGAAGCGCATCAGGGACACGTTTCGTTTGCCAACCGGATTCAAAACGGCCGCTTCAAGAACGGCGCGAAGATGGTCACCTTCGATGTCCGGCTTTCGAACACCGCCGGCGCGAGCGATGAATGGTTCGCACCTTCACCCGGAACCGACGGTGCAGTTGCCCTCGCCATGTGCAATGCGATCTTGACCGAGGACGTTTACGATAAGCGGTTCATCAACGACTGGACGACCAGCAGTGTTGACGAACTGAAGGAGCACTTGAAAGACTCGACGCCTGAATGGGCCGAGAAGATCAGTGGCATCACAGCCGCCGACATTCGCCGAATCGCTCTGGAGTTCGCTGCGGCAGCTCCGGCGGCAACGACGATGTGTAACCGGGGATCGTCAGCCCACCTGAACGGTTTCTACAACGATCGCGCGATTCATTTGCTCAACGCACTCGTTGGAAGCGTTGGCAAAAAAGGTGGCTGGTGCTGGTCGCCGTGGGGCGGGCTCGATCCGGTTGTGAAAACGCCGGAAATGCCGCCGTCGGCAAGAACCTGGAACGTGCTGGAAGATCCGCCCGAATACCCACTCGCCAATGTCTGGCGGCGAATGAAGGTTGGCGAAATCATTTATCTGTATCTTATGCAGGGTCGCGCAAAACTCGATGCGTACATGACCTACAACCTCGACGCGCCGTTGACGTGGCCCGAGGAAAGCCTGACGAAGGAAGTGATGAGCAACGAGGAACTGATCAAGTTTCACGTCTGTATCAATCCGTTCTACAACGAGACCGCTCATTACGCCGACATTGTATTGCCGTGGACGACCTATCTGGAACGCTGGGATCTGGACGCTCGAGCCAGCTATAATCTGCGTCCCTATGTCGGACTGCGAACTCCCATGGTCGAACCGCTCGGCGAAGCCCGCGATGTTCGCTGGATTTTTCCGGAGCTCGCCAAGCGGATCGGCGGCGGAATGGAAGAGTGGTATACCGAGTCGCAGGAGGAATATATGGAAGCCTGGGCATCGAACGTGCCCGAGAATCCGGAAACAGGAAAGGGCGGCCTCGAACGATTGCTTGATGAAGGCGCGTGGGAGGACACGAGTCGCGAACCGTTTTACGAACCGTATTTGCAGTCGCTTTCTCGTGAGCAGTTGAACGGCTCGGATACCAATGTCGAAACCGGGATCATTACCAGGGACGGTGTCGGAATCGGGATCATGCTGGGCGACAAACCTGTTCGCGGTTTCAAAACGCCAAGCCGCAAGTTTGAAATTCGCAGCGTGTTCATCAGCCGCGCGGGATTGAACAAAGATGTACAGGACCTGATCGCGCGGAGCAGCATGACGAAAACCAGGGCGCGCCCGGAACAGCACGCCGGCCACGATCTGAATATTGCCGAAATGCCGGTCTGGTTGCAGCCGGTCGAACACACGGACATGAACGAAGACGACCTGATCATGACCAGTTTCAAATGGAACGTTCACAATCATGGACGGACGATGAACTTGAAATGGCTGGCTGAGATTGTTCACACGAATCCAGCCTGGCTGAATCCGGCAACGGCAGCGAAACACGGTTTGAAAAATGGAGACTGGATCGAACTGACAGGTTACTTCAGCAAGATGCTCGAAGAAGTCTCGCCGCATTTGCCGCACGGCGAGCAAGCCGAAGATGGTCGGTTCATTGCGGGACGAATGCGGGTTCCGATCGTGACAATGCCGGGTATTCATCCGCAGGCGATCGCGATGAGCAACAGTTGCGGGCACTGGCAGTATTCGAACGTGGCACAGGCGAAGAAAACACCCGCCACAACTTCGCAAACCGACGGCATGGACGGCAGCACCCATCGCGATCCCGACTGGGAGCGCAACATGTGGTGGGAGGACCAATCCGGCGGCGATCCGTCGAAGTGGCAGCAGAACACCGGTGCCGGCTGGAACCAGAATCGGATCATGCCGATTGCTCCGGATCCGATCACCGGGCAGCAGGCGTTTCATTCGACCGTGGTCAGTTTGAAAAAGCTGTAACGAAAATAGAATGCGACAGCAATGGAAACCCGCAGGGTAAGCAAGGACGCGAGCTTCAGCGAGCAAAAAAAAGAAACCCGCCGCGTTAGCAAGGGCCGGAGCGAAGCGAACGACGTCATCTTTGAATAGACCCGAAAAAGCAGTTCATGTCGAAAAATCCGGCAAGAACTCCCGCGAATCAAGCTTCTCGAAAACGAACTGATTTGCGTTCGCATTGTCCTGCTCGCTTTTACGGACCGTGCGAAATTAATTCCAAATATTTCCTGCTGACGCGCGAACCTTTGTCTGAGTCGAGCGTCTTGACTCGCGTGGGTAGGGTTCCCACGGGTTTTAGCCATTTTCTATGATATGCCCGGGGAAGGCGGTTCAACTTCGAATTGCCCGACAGCCGATCACTGAATATGATTAGGCCCACTGCCCTGTCCCGCCGATTTCCCACCGCGATATTTTCCTGAACTGGAATTGTCCACGGAAATCAGCGTCAACGGGCACTCTCTTTGTTGTTTCTCTTGTGGTGCGTCAAAGCACGAGGAGTATTGAAATGCGTTCAACAAATATCAGCACGATTACTGGCGGCATACGTCGTTATCGCGTCGCTGGCACTCAGATGTTGCGCTCGGTACTTCAGGTCGTATTCCAATTGCGGGATCGACTACGGCTGACGCTCCATCCATTTGCGGCCGTCGCATTAGCGACCGGTGGCTCCGCGGGAAGATCAAGTTTGCTTAGTACATCAATTCGTACAGCAACCTTCGGACTCCCCGGGACACTCTCCAGACCTCAAGGACATCAGTCGGAAATTGGTGAACCGTTTGCTTTCGGCAAACCCGCCAATGTCAATCCGGCGGTTTCCGACGTGGCTGGTCAGTCACCGTATGCACGAACTTTGATGAGTTCATGCATAACCCGTTATCAACGATTCTGGTCACAAGCGGGAAAGAGCTAGTGAGCGGATTGAACCGTTGACTCCTCAAAATTGAGCGACGTCAACACAATCCGAAACTTGCATTCCTGAACCGTCTCTGAAATCCGGCTGGATCGCCGAGTTAGCAGCTTCGCAGGCATTTCTTGCCGCGCATTTTTTCCGTGCATTGTTTCTGCTTCGTACGTTTGCCTAACCGCAAACCAGCGAACTCAAAAACAACGCGCAGTGCACGACGCACTTTTGTGTCGAACAGTTGTAAGCCGCTTGCTCTAACCAGCCAAACAGGATCATCCGCTCTGCACGCGCACATAAATAGTCGCGCGTTTCGGGCATTAGCTGGAGAGAGAAACAATGAACGCAATCCGAGACAAAATGTACACCATGCTTGAAACAGGTCAGCTGGTTCGCGCTGCTCAGGCAGGTGATCGCGAAGCATTTGGCGAACTGTTCGAGCAATTCCAGCCTTCGATCATGGCCGTAGCTATGCGCCGGTTGGGCAACCACGCCGAAGCGCAGGAACTGGTTCAGGACGTTTTCGTTCAGGCGATGAACAAGCTGGATCAGCTGCGTACGCCCGAAGCCTTCATCGGCTGGCTGCGTCAGATCACCGTTCGGATGGCGATCAACCGCTGCGTTCGTCGCGGTCCTGTGATCTCCGTCGAGCCAGAAATGCTGGAAGCAACTTTGACCGGAGTTGATTCTCCTCTGGAATCTGCGCTCGAGGCGGAACGACGTGAGCAGGTTCGCGAGGGTCTGGATCGCCTTGGCGAAATGGATCGCGAGACCCTGAAAGCGTTTTACTTCGACGGTCAGAGCCTGATCGAGATGGCGGAGCGTTTCGACGCGCCGTTGGGAACGATCAAGCGACGTCTGCACGTGGCGCGAAAGCGACTCATGAAAGAAGTCGAAGAGATGGAGCTTGTGTAAGCGAACGTCGATGACGACCGGATTTTCGGCTAATAAATGTAAAACAAAACTGCCGGTGTCTTCCTTCGACAGGATGGTGCCGGCAGTTTTTTTATTCCAGCGGACATCAGAAGTTCTCCAGTGCGGAATCAATTGCCGGAATCAGCATCACCACGACAACAAGCAGAGTGTCCTCATACAACGACACCGATTGGGGTGCGATACCGATCAAACGGCGCACCTTGTGATCGACCGGAGGACCGTAAACAGAATCCGACTGAATCTGAATCGTGCCCTGATCCGGCTGCAGCAACCCGACCGGCATACTGATCGTCGTGGTCTTTCCTGCTCCGTTGGGGCCGAGCAGCCCGAACGTTTCACCACGCCCAATCGAAAAACTCAACAGATCGACCGCAACATTGCTGCCAAATCGTTTCGATAGTTTTTCCGCCGTGATCATGTTCGCTTTGATCATATGCTTTGTTGCGTCGTGGCGTTGGCCTCGATTTGTTCCACAACCGAGTCTTTTTCCGAGTCACCAACCATGCCGCCAGCGAATTCGCAATCTCCGATTCGCTCGATCACGCGGTACTTTCGACGATAATCGTGATCGATAAAGTCAACGAACCTGATCGTGTAGACCATGTTCGAACTCATCTGTTCAGCCAGCATTCGGCGAGTTTCGCACTCGATGGCTTCCTGCCGATTTGTATCACACACAATGAACTGGATTTCCAGTTCACGACTGTCCCGCTCGTAGACCTTGATTTCCAGAATCTTGTCCTCAAACTGTTCATTCAGCTGGTTGACGAATTGATTCCAAAACGAAGGATAAAACCTCTGTCCGCGATCCGACATGATAAAGTTGGAATCCTTGCCTTCAATCCTGGTGATCAGGAATCTTTCGTGGCCGTTTTTGTCAGTGACAAACTCCACATCGGCAATGTCTTTCATTTTGTAACGGATGAATGGAAAGTCGGTCATGTGGAGTCGCGTGATTACCATTTCGGGTTGTCCCGCATCATTCGGTTCGGTCTCGACATAGGCAGCGTTGGCAAAGATCTCCAATCCGCCCCCGGCTTCATGCGCGATTTCACCCAGCTCAACCGAGCCATAGGAATCTTCTATCTTGCTTCGCGCAAAAACGGATTCGATGTTTCTTCGTTGGCAATCAAAAAAAGTCTCACCGCTGACGTTGATTAGGGCCGGGTTGTGATTCAATTTCAAATTATGTTTGCGAATCGTATGCGCGATCATATTCATCGGGGATGGAAAGACCAGCAACAACCTAGGCCGGTAACGATTGATTTCATCCACGAGGCCTTTGACCGTTTCAAGATTGATGCGATCAAACAAGTGGTACCTGAATCCAAGAAGTTTTGAAAACCGGTTGAACTTGACCATGTCGTCAATGTTGTAGGTGTTGCGAGGGTAGAACACCAGCATTCGTTCGCCCGGTCGCCAACCCATTCGGTACCAGCATTTGAAGAACGTAAACAACATTGAAAACACATGGTGCTTGGTCATCCAAACGACCAGCGGCAACGAGGTTGAACCTCCAGTAGCCATTCGCATCAGATAGTCACCACGTCGAAGACGTTGAATGGCTTCGATGGGCCTGCCACGAACTTCAAGCTCTCGCGATTCAGGGTCAACATCTGCCAGTTCCCGGCACATCACGGATGAGCCGGCCTTAGCGTAGTCCAGTTTGGTCAAAGCGGGCAGCCTGGCGTATTCGGCGAAAAACGTTTCGTCGTCAGCCTTAATGTTGGCATCCAGGAACGCCGTGAACCTGCCTTGAAAATACGGGTTGTCGTTGTTGACCTTCATGAGCAGTGATTGAAGGTCTTGCCGTATTTTGGGTTTGATATCGACCAGTCGATCCTCCACAACCACCTCGTTGTAAAGGTCGCTGACGCCTAGCAGTCGAAAGAGAGTTCGGTAGAGGAATTTGACCATGGAAAAATTCAATCTTAGGCAAAAAAAACCAGCCGGGTTTATACCCGATTTCCACCGGTTTCGCGACGCCCGAATTCCGGCAGCAAGATTTACCTGCAGGCACAGTCAAAATCGATTGCCGCCTTTGCTCACGTCTGTCCTCGAAGAATAAATTGCGGGTTCCGACCGGATCGTTGCTGCCATCAGCAGGTCCAAAAGCTGCAGCCCTTCTTTGCGAACGGAAGATCATCCATGCCGTTTGTTCCTCTGGTCCCGCCCGGGCTCAGGGTGACAAAGCGGATCCGGGGATGTTGGCGTGCCAACGATGCCATCCATAGCGCGCCGGTCAACTTGATCGCACCGTAAACGACCAGCGGGTCGCTGTTGGCGGCAAACTTTGATCCGTCTGCAAATCGAACGGCCGGTCCCGGCTTCAACGGTTGTCAATAACTACTTTCCGACACTTTCTGCCTGGTTAGACGGGAACGCAAATTCCTCCAATAGAAACGCTCGGCTCCATCAAGCGCCCGGAATGTTTGGTCCGTCAGGCGGCATGTCAATTGGTCGAGCAACCGTTTTTTGTATGGCAGCTTTATTGATCGCGAGCGGGTGCCGGGATGCCGGCCCCGGTTCACCGGAAATGGCTGCCGAAAAGAAACTCGGCGATACCGAGACCGGCGCCGAATCCGACGAGGAATAGGTTCAAGAAATCAGGGGCGTTCAGCGTCGATACACATTCTGCCCCGGATACTGAGGAGCCCTGTAGGATCGCGCTGGCATGTCCGGCGCCTGGTTGCCGTAAACCTGTTGATTGCCGCAGGTTTGATTGCCATAGTTCGGCTGAGCATACGGCTGACCGGTGTTGTAGCCGGCGGTCGAGGCAGTATGTGGAGCTGCATAACCGTTCTGAGGTAACGGCGCGTTTCTCGATTGATATGACGCAGGTGCAACACCGCTTGCCGTTCGATAACTCATCTGACCACGATTCAATTGGCCTCGATCCAACTGCCCAAAGCCAGGGTTTGCACCACCGGCGGGTTGAGCACGGTACTGATTCGAATAGCCTTCCGCACCTGATCCCGAATAGCTCGCTCCCGTCGCCGGATAGTATTGAGATGGATACGCCTGTGCGGGCGTACGCATTCCCTGCTGATTCGTTCGCTGCCGATTCATCACCGGCTGATTTTGTGAGTAGTTTCGTGAAGGGTAGTTCGCATTCGGATAACCTTGAGGTCGTTGCGGCTGACCGGATTGCTGCATCGTTGCGGAACTGGCGGCACCGCCGGCCCGTTGATAGACTTCACCCGCGACCTGAATAAACTGCTGACGGACATCCGTATTGATATCAGTCAAACGTCCTGCCATCTGTTGAACGCCCGGGCCGTTGTCCACCGTCGTTTCATTCAACCGCTGGATGAAATTCAGCGACTCGGTGAAGTTGTGATCGGCAGTCGTCCCGACCAGAGGATTCAACGTCCTCGCCACCAGTCCCGCCGTTGCGTTATCAACCTTCAGAAATACATCCAGTTGCGATGTTGCAACCGGCTCACCCTGAGGGCCGGTCGTGTATTCGGTGCGCAAAACAAGTACTGCTTTGCCGGTTAGTTCACGTTTCAAAACCGGGCCAGTGTAGGATCCGGTGCCATAGAAAATATGCAGATTGCGGGTTCCGTAGACCAGTTCCATGTCGCTGATCGTACCTGAGCCGTCGTCCGTGTTCATCGTGTATTCGCTCGTGCGAGTTGTCGCCATCTGCGTGATGCCCATCAGTTTCCAGATATTGACGACGACTTCAGGATAACGGGCAAGGAATACAAAATATTCAGCGTCGACATTCACTGCCGTCACAGGCAGCCGCCGGTAGATGCTCGGTTTGTCGATGACCGGATTGATTTTGTCCCGTGTCTGCCGATTCAGTTGTGCAAAAGGGATCGACGCGATCGCCTGCTCTTTCGCATTTCGGGAGCCGGTTCCCGACGTTAACTCATCCGCCCTAACTGAACCGGCAGTCGGGGCGGCAAGCATTGCAAACAGAAACGTGCCAACCAGAATCCTCCGCAGGATTGTTGATCGCCTTCGCGTTTTTGATATGCGGGCTGCATCAGATGCCGCACCTGTTTCCCCGTGGCTCTCATTCGTATTGGATCGGATCGTCATAAAATAATTCCGTATCAACCGGGTCGCGTTGCTTGAGGGGGAAATCAGAGCAGCTGGCCGTCTATTGAATGTGTTTGCAAATTTTCGTGTAAGCGAATGATGCCTCACTCGTCCACGCATTTTCTCTAGACAGTCCGCGCAACGAGCGCGCGGGCATGCCGTGTTAACTTATTCGGTCAGACCGAGCAGAAGATCGCAGCCAATTGGCCGCAAAAGACACGAATTCGCACGTCACAAAATCGCCATGCCTACGCAAATCACGGGGTCGTGTAGATCTGCAAGCAGCATGCTTGAAAACAGGAGGGCAGGGCAGATTGCGGAACAAGATTTTGTCAACTGCCAATCACAAAGCTATCGAATTTCTGAAAACTGTATCTCTGGAAGTTCAGGACAACGCTCTCGCAGTTTACGATATTCGTTCATCGCTTCGTAGGCTGCCGATTCAACTGTCCGCTTGAACATCGCCGCTCCGGGAATGACCGGGACTGGAAATTGATTTTCGCTCCCCGCCAAATCGACTAACTTCGTAAACAAATGCCCATTGCAGACGCCGAACAACCGATCGTCGTAAACGGACAACCGTTCAGCCGAATCGAACATCCACGCACGAACATCAGCCACTTCCTGTTCCGGCGCAAACGCTCGATCGGCTGAATCACGCCGCGCGACGCCCAGTCCGCCAGCACCGGCAATCACACTTAACGGAACCGACAGCAGCGAATAATAAAGCGTGTTGGTGAGAGCCAGGCCGAAACCTTCGCCCGCAACCGTTTCTGAACCGAGCCGTTGATCGTGTTCCGTGCCAATCCACTCGGGCGAATTGATCAGGTCATAACGACAGAAGCTCCAGTAGAGCGACGCAAAAAACGGCCACGCAAACAGCAGCAGGAAGCCGACGATCCACGGTGCGCAGAACAACAGCCCTGCTCGCAGGTCTGCTGATCGTAAACTTGTCCATGTCGGCATCGGCGGTCGGTATTCAAGTCTGTGGGCTATTCGTGTCTATCATAGGCTGCCCATTGATCGTTGAAAGGTGGCTGGCAAATAACTACCACTGACGCGGATCAGACGAAACTGAACAGGAGGCAACAAAGAAAACGGAGAAAAACGAATTCGGCGCACGCGCGTTGAGAAACGGATCCTGGTTTCCGATTCTCTGTTGTCTCCGTTGACACCTGTTCAAGAAAGATAGTATGGGACCAGTTCATTTGTTGAAGCTAACTGGTGCTACACAAACAGCTCTCTATGGTTCGGATCGTTCACCACATGCCTCGAAATCCGTTCGGCCAAAGCCCCGATCGTCATGTAGGGGTTCACTCCCAGCGCGGTTGGCATCAGCGACGCGTCGGCAACGTACAAACCGTGATGGACGGCCGGCATGCCCGTGTAGGGATCGGCAAACCCGCTGCGACGCCCGTCATAAACCTGACCCAGATGATTTGTTGCACTCCGCCCGGGATCGTCGCCCATCGGACACGCACCGAGCGGATGAACGGTGACCAGGTTATTGCCGAATGCTTTGAGACGCTTGTAACGTCCGCCATGCGCGGCGGCTAGTTTTTCGAACTCGCCGAAGACCATCTTCCGGTAGGCGCTTTCTTTGTGGCCTTCCCACTTGACCTGGTAACGCCCGTCCTGCCACTGAACTTTGCCACCGGCGCCGTCATGCCCCATCCCGAGCATCACCATCGAGTTGTTCATGTCGGGATCGTTCAGCAGGACACGAAATAGTTTAGTCACACCACGAGGAATCGCCGCGTCCTGAATCAACAGCCGCTTGCCGAGATCACCGTTTCGATAGAAATTCAAACTCGTTTGTACGGTCGGTCCGACTCCGTCGGGAATCAATGGCGGGTACGTTCCATGTCCGCCAATATTCGTCGGCCCGGGCATCTTGATGACAAATCCGACCGTGTCACCGTTCCCGCTCCACCGCTGTCCGAGCAAAGAAGTGAATTGCATGTTTCCTTTTTTCTGCGACTCCATCAGGATCGCCGCCGAGCCGGGACTGCCGGCTCCAACAACAACAATCCGCGAGTTGACGCTCATCTTGTGCCGCGTGATTTCGTTACCGGTGTCGTCAACGTACGTCATGTTGATCCGGTAAAACCCCTGCATCTTTTCGACCGAGTTGACTTCGACCTGTGTATACATTTCCGTGCCGTTCCATTTCGCGACGGGCAGGTAGTTGTATTGCAGCGTATTTTTTGCTCCGACATTGCAGCCGTTGATACAGTCGCCGCACAGCGTACACGGACGCTGGATCATCCCCTGCTTGTTGCGCATTTGCTGGTCGAGGTGACGATGGTCGTACATCACCGATACGTGCGAGCGATCAACGAAATTCGGATTTGCGTTCATCCGCTCAGCCGCCAGACGTCGCGAACGAACCTTGGGCGTCTGGTCAAATGGAGTCCGGTTCACACTCATCGCCTGAGCCACGCGATCGAAATACGGTGCGAGTCGTTCAATATGATTCAGCGCAGCGGGCCATTCGGGTTGCTGAAAAACTTCCGGATGAGGCCTGAGCGCGAGACTGGCGTTGATCAAGCTCCCGCCGCCGAGCCCGTTGCCCGCCAGAATGTTGACCTCGTCATTCATCTGCACATCAAATAGACCGAGAGGATTATTCAGCTGCCCCTTCGACGGCCCGGTCAGCATGTTGCGAGTGTTTCCGAACACATCTTTGGCCACATCGGGAAATGTCCCGGGAACCCACTCTTTGCCCCGTTCGACGATACAGATTCGTTGATCTTCACGAAGATGTTGCGAAAGCCGTGCAGCCGTGATCGCTGCTCCGTATCCTGACCCGATGACAACAACGCCGAAGTGAATCTGCTGATCCTGTCTAGCGGTGAGGAAAAGGTTGCGTACCGGGTCAGCCAGTTTTCCGCCGAACGCAGCCAGCGAATTCCGATAGTCGGCCTGCGCGCGCAGTTTCAGCGGCGTGTCCGTCGAGCCGGTGCGACTCCGGTTGATCGCGAGGTTTTCGCGGATCCCATCCGCGCTGGAGATAGTGGTCGCACCCGCGCTGGCAAGCGTCGTCGCTGCAACCGCCGTCTTCAGCAATGTCCGGCGCGAAACTGTGTCTGCCGAACCGTGCTGGCCGTCTTTTGTGGAGCGTCCATGCGTCTCACCGCTTTTTTTTCGGCGGGAGTCTTTTGCCGGTGTTGGCTCGTGATCTGGCATCCTTGCCGTCTCCGATCTTGTCTAGTGGCGCGGGGAAAGGGGGTGCGGGGCATAGCTCGGGTTATCATTATTATCGTACCGTCCTGAGTTTCATGTTCCCCTCAATGCGGCCTGCGCTCCGCATGCTTGCAACATTTGTGTCGCTGGAAACGCGCACGAAAACCTGACGGCTCGTATCAGAAATTGCTACGAGGTAAACTGTTCCGGTTGTGACAATTGAAGGGCAAACATGTGCTGCGGATATGGCAGGCGGACTCTGGACAAGAACGAACGCGACTATGAATGAACCGATCGACGACGAGCTTGTAAACCCATGTACCAACAGTGCCGGCAACGAACCGGCAATTCATATCTGGATCGACGCTGATGCCTGTCCGGTTTCAATCCGGCAGATCCTCTATAAGACCGGCAAACGTCTGGGGCTGCCAATTACGCTGGTCGCCAACAGCGAGATGCGGATCCCGCCCTCGAAGTTGATCGATCTGATTGTTGTCCCCCACGGTGCCGATGTGGCCGACCAGAAAATTGTCGAGCTGATGTCGCCCGGCGATCTGGTTCTTACGGCTGACATTCCTCTGGCTGCCGCCGTGGTTAAGAAAGGTGGCATTGCGATCGGGTCGCGAGGCGAACTGTTCGATGAAAATTCGGTTCACGGGCGACTGGCTTCGCGAAATCTGCTCGATCAGCTACGGTCGTCGGGAGTCCAAACGGGCGGACCGAAACCGCTCAGCCAAAAGGATATTCAGACGTTTGCCAATGCTCTGGACAGGACGTTAACGCGGTTGTTAAAGAAGACGTGAAGTACGTCCCGCTTGCCGGGCGGTACGGATGAACAAGAAGGGTAGATCACCCGACAGACGGCAATCTGCTCCGTTGACCTGGCCCCGGGCGCTCCCCATGGGGATTGCGGCGTTCGACGTAGCCGGGCCATATCCCCGCGAACGGATTGTCATTCATCCACGACGGCCGCGATATTCGCGCGCTCGCCGACGGTGACGTCCAGCATCTGTGGCTGGCCGTCGCGGACGACCAGCACCGGAACTGTTTCATTCGGAGGGGTCATCTCGACAAAGCGGAACAAATTCGTGAATTCGTTCAATGGCTGGCCGTTCCATTCGCGAATCACGTCCCGGCTGCGAAGTCCGCTCCGGTAGGCCGGTGAGTCAGGTTCGACATAACGAACCAGAGCGCCGTCCAGATCAGGCAGCTTCAGCTCGGCAGCCACTGTCTGAAACACGGCACGCGGGCGAACGCCAAGATAGCCACGCGTTACCTTGCCGTTCTTCCGGATTTCGGAAAACACAAATCGAGCAACCGTGCTGGGAACTGCAAAGCTGATCCCCTGAAACGTGTCACCGAAAATCGAGGTGTTAATTCCGACGACGTTGCCCATCGAATCAACAAGCGGACCGCCGCTGTTTCCCGGATTGACCGCCGCATCGGTTTGCAACAGTTCGCGATTAACATGTTCCTCGTCACGGCGGTTCTTGCCGCTGATGATTCCCGAAGTCACGGTTTGATCCAGACCGTACGGACTACCGATCGCCCACACAATCGAGCCGACTTTCAGATGATCGCTGTCTCCCCACTCCGCAGGAATCAGCCCGGGCGCATCGATCCGAATCACAGCCAGATCACTTTCCGGATCCGTGCCGATCAACTCTGCGCGGTAGCTGTGCCGGTTACTAAGCGCAACATTGATCTGCGTTGAATTCGCGACGACATGTGAGTTGGTCAGAATGTAGCCGTCGTTGGTCATCACAACGCCCGAACCCTGACCACGGGTTCCTTCATCCGGGCGAACCGTGTTGATGCTCACGACACTGGGTCGAACTTTATCGGCGACAAGTTGATAGGCCTGGGAAAGGCTGCCCAGCGGATCACCTTCGAGTTGCTCGACCGCATTGGAATACTCGGCGCGTATCTTTCCGCGTTCTGCGGCAAAGTAGTACTCTTCGACGATGGCCGGACCAGCTTTCCAGACCAGAAACAGAATTCCCGCTGTCGCCATCAACCAGTAAATCCTGCCGAAGACGCTGCTCCGGGTTTCCTGTTGCCTGCGCCGCACCGGTCGCGAGTTTGATGAATCGGAAGCCGAGTCAGACGAATCAGGTTTGTCGCTACCGGTTCTGCGTTCGTCAGTGTCAGTAGAATTCGAATGGAGCTTGTTTTGAGCTTCAATCGCAGACCGATCCGAATCCGGATGGACGTTCGAAAGCCGTGGCGTGACCAGGGGCGTTTGTTGTTGAATTTGATCGTGCGAAGCTCGTTGATCAGCCGTCGATCGTGCCTGGTCTTCGCCTGGAAGCAGGTTTTGATGCAACTGCTGAATTCGGCGCCGTGCATCGTCACGAAGATTCGGTTCGTGATCGCTACCGCCGTCACCCGGTTCATCTGGAATTCTGTCGCGTTGCACGATGGACCTGCGAAAAGACGAAACGGTTTGATTGCGCATCCGACGCGCGCTCTTTGACTGATTATACGCGATTATACCGCGTTGCCCGCTATCGCTCCAACCGAATTCTTCGACATGGACGCGAAAACGGCGCCTGAACGATGCCAGGTGCCGTGTTGATGTCAGCTCGACCGTTATTGAACCGCAGGTTTTCGCTTCGCACTACCTGCGGCTCGTGCTGTGGGCGCTTCGCGGCCAGGGTCGCTTCGCTTTCCATGACGCGCCCCAATATCATGCAACTCAATCTAGAGATTTTTGAGCACATCCGCATACTTCTGCTCGTCCATCAGATTCTGCTCTTCGAGAATCTCTTTAACTTCGTCTTTTCCCATCGCTTCGCCCCAGGCCATCAACCATTGCTCGGCTGAAATGTCATTCCAGCCGGGCGAGTTATAGCCGGCGGCGCGGGCAAGATTGACACTTCGAATGTTGTTGTGAATCTGTTGTAGCTGCGGCTGTTTGTCGTTCACGTCGCACCAGACGTACCAGCGAATCAGGTTCCCAACCAGCGCCTGCGAGTCCGGTTGGCCCCAGTTGATTCCCGGCAAAAACAATGCACTGTTTGATTCGTCGGTTCCGGCCCAGGGAACATCGTTGGCGTCTTTGTCAAACTGCAACTGGCTGGTTACGATTTCTGTAACCAGATCATTCTGATCCCGTTGAGCCAGTGTGCCCAGGTAGCCGGCTGCCATTCGGCGCGACTCGTTGTCAGGAGCATGGAACATGACACCGCTCAGCTTCTCCGGCCCCAGCGCCATGATCGTCGGAATCAGCGCCTGTTGCAGTTGCGGAACACGGGTCGTGACGGCAATGATCTCTTCCGGTTTCGCCGAGTCACCGTCTGCGCCTAGTTTTTCAACCAGCCGCATCCCGATCGGACGACCCAGCGCAGGAAACTGCGTGATCAAATTCGCTTTCTCAATCAGCCCCGGCGTCGTTCGTGTCATCGCAACTCTCGCTGCGGCACACCAGGTGCGGACAATCATCTCCTGTTTTTCATCCGCGTGGATTCCGAGCAGGTGCTCGTCGACATCCTGTCCTCCGATCTCCGTCAGCGCAATGATCGCCCAGCCGCGATCTTTGATGGTCGCGTCGTTTCCGGCCATGAACACCAGTTGCCCGACAGCATGATCTCGCCAGGAGTCGGTACTCTCGCAAATCTCGGCAAGCGATTCGACGGCACGTACAGGTGCTTCGCCACGGAGCGCGTTCAAGTTGTTCTGGATCATTTCGGCGTCGGCCGCTGTAACGTCCTGTCCTGCGGCCATTGCGGACGTCGCAGCAAGACAAGTCACTGCGACAATCACGCACGCCGCACGGCGCGTTGTATTGCCGCGACCGACCACAAACGTACCGATCATACCGAGCAGACCCAGACATATCAGCGAACCGAAACCGAATCGCCAGCGTGTATGCGACGCCGCAATTTGCCGGTCAATTTCGTCCCAGTCAATCGCGCCCAACTGCAAGATGCCTTCTTTCGCCTGGCCCGGTGCAAACATTTTCGGATCGTAATTCAGCTGAGTGTTGCGTTCAGCCGGCATGTCGTATTGAGCGAACTCAAGATTGTCGCGGGCAATCACCTGACGCGGAAAGTCGCCATCGACCACTGTCAGCGTCATCTCTTCAAGCATCGCCAGTCCCGAGTTCACCGTGTCGTCACGTTGAGTCTGCAATGCCATCGCGTTTTCGCGATCGACGTCCTCACCTCGCAAGCCGAGCCGCTCACCAATCTTTAACAGTTCCTTTTCTGTTTCTTCATGTTCGAGAGACAGGTTGCCCGACGAAACGGCCAACAGATCGGATGCAAACAGTTCCTTTGCGAGCCCGTTTTTCGGCCCGGGATTACGCTCTTCAACTAACCCTTCCCGGCGGTACTCGGGAATGTCCTGCTCGGTTCCACCGATGATTCGCAGCGGCAACGGGTCGGTCACGTTCTTGATCAACTGAGCTCCGGATACCTGACGCATCACGTACTCTTCAGGAATTGCACGGATCTTTCTTGGTCCATCAGCGAGAATGTAAACCACGTTTCGAAGGTCGCCTTCGTTAAACGCACTCAACCGCATCGGAACAACCAGTTCTTCCGATTTGAAGCGAAAGCCCATCCCCTGAACGTGTCCGTCAAAGACGCTGCCGTCGGGAAGCTGGGCGTTCAGTTCACGCTGTCCGGGCTGTGGCTCGATTTCGCCTTTTTGGCCGACTTTTGTTTTGACCGCGACGAAGCACCAGTCCGCTTCGATATAGTCATTGGTGACTTCGTCCATTCCCTCCGGATACTGATACCCGTTTTCGTCCATCCACTTTTTCAGTGATTCGGAACTCCCGGCCGCAAGCACGGCGACTTCGTACATGCCGACTGCTTCCTGCTTGAGCACTTGAACCTCATCCCGAAATGCCATGGCACCATCCGCTTCCATGGCTGTCGCGGCCATCGGCATTGCATCCCTGCACCGCATCAATTCCATTCGAAGATCGACGACGACCTCAGGAGGATCGACTGCGTTGGCGATGTGTTCGAAAACGTTGTCCGCGACTTTTCGCAGTTCGGGCGGATTGGGAAACGGAATCAGCATGCCGAAATTATCGACGTTCCCTTCAAAGCCCGGACGGATCACAAATGTTTCAACACCGTCATTGTAAAAGACATAGGTTTTCTGCAAACCGATACGCGTAATCGGCGAGCTGTTGCCGTCATAGATCGGTGGAACCATGCCACACGGATCGGCAATCGCAAGCGATGTGATGACGATAGCGGTCATCGTCGCAGCAACACAGAGCAGCGACCCGCGAAAGTTTTTGATGTTCATAGTTGAACCTGTTTGATTAGTTTGTTGTTGTCAGGAATAGTCCGAAATAAAACCCGGCACGGGTGTCACGTACAACGGGCCTCCGAGCCCGTTGTGGGTGCGTTGACGACGGCTTCGGAGAGCCATCGTATGTTTGTTTTTTGGTTTCTCTGCTCCAGTCAGTCCGAAACGGATTCGTTTTCAATCGCATCCGCATTCACGTTTGATTCATTGCGACGGATCGCATCCAGCGAACCAAGGTACAAATTTCCCTCGCGTTTTCCGGGGGCCTTGTTAAGCTTCGAGTCGTATGCATCGCCGTTGTTGACAGCGGCAGCCATCTCAAAATTGTCGAATTTCAAGTTCTCTCCGGCGAGCACCTGTCGCGGAAAATCGCCATCAACAACCGTCAGCGTCATTTCACTGAGAGCGGCCAGGGAATTTTCGTCCGGCTGCATTTCATTGTTCATTGCTTGAACCACCAGATTGTCAATTTCGATACCTCGCAATCCGAGTCGTTCATTGATCGTGACCAGCGATTTCTCAGAATTCTCTTCCTGCAAGATCAACTCGTCAGCACCTTCAAGATCGGACGCCATGACATCGCTGACAAACAGCCGCGCAGCGATTCCGTTTTTTGGAACCGGATTTCGCTGCTCTTTCAGTTGCTCAATTTGACCTTCAGGAATGTCGTCGATGGTTCCGCCAAGCACCCGCAGAGGAAGCGGCTCGGTGATGTTTTTCACAAGCTGCTCGCCTGATATCTGCCGCCGTACATACTCTTCGGGGATGTTGCGAATTCGTTTCGGGTTGTCGGCCAGTAGATAAACCACATTCCGCAGATCGTCGCCGTTGAACGCACTTAATCGCATCGGCACAACCAGTTCGTCAGAGCGGAAACGAAACGCGAGCCCCTGAACGTGTCCTTCGAACATCGTTCCGTCCGGCAGTTCGGCAGCCGTGTTGCGTTGGCCCGGCTGTGGATCAACGCCTGACTTAGCGGCGACCCTGGTTTTTACAGCGACAAAGCACCAGTCGTCGGCAATGTACTCTTCGGTGACCTTGTCCATGCCTTCCGGGAACTGGTATCCGTTCTGGTCCATCCATTTTTTCAACGACTCGGCACTGCCCGCAGCGAGAACCGCAACCTCGTACATACCGACCGCTTCTTCGCGGATGACTTCGACTCTGTCTTCATCCATAATCGCAAGGTTTCTCACTACAGCCCCGCCCCCCTGGCCGCCAAACGCCATTGCCGTCGGCGGCGCTGGTCTAAGGTCAACAACCACTTCCGGCGGATCAATCGCGTTCTTGATTTGAGAAAAGATATCGTCGTGGACTTTGCGAATCGACGGAGGCGTTGGAAACGGAATCAGCATTCCAAAGTTGTCAATCTTTCCTTCGTAGCCCGGACGGATCACAAACGACTCGACGCCGTTTCGGTAGGAAACAAACGTTTCCTGCAATCCGGAGCGAACGATCGGAGACTGGCCGTCAGTGTAGATGGGCGGCACCATTCCGCATGGATCTGCCGGAGCGAGTGACGTCACTGCGATCAATGAAAAAGTGAACGCGCACACGACTATCGAACTTCGAAAATTGTTGAGTACCCGCATGATTATTGCCTCGTTTTTGGAACCCGACGCGTTAGCAAGGCCGTGGACTTTGACCACGCGTCCCTTGCTTACGCTACAGGTTCCCCTTTGAACTGAATAGTTATTCTATTTTTATTGATTCGGATTCGAGGCTAGTCTGACGACGGATTCGTTTTCGATTGCTCTGCGCGAGCGTTGAATTCGTTACGGCGGATTGTGTCCAGCGAACCGAGATAAAGATTGCCCTCGCGTTTTTCCGGTGCTTTATTGAGTTTCGAATCGTAGACGTCGCCGCTATTAATTCCGACGGCCATTTCAAAGTTGTCAAATTTCAGGTTCTGTCCGGCGAGCACCTGCCTTGGGAAATCGCCATCAACGACCGTCAGTGTCATCTCACTGAGTGCGGCCAGCGAATTTTCGTCCGGCTGCATTTCCTTGTTCATCGCTTCAACCACCAGGTTGTCAATTTCGATTCCCCGCAGCCCGAGACGTTCATTGATCGTGACCAGTGATTTCTCCGAGTTCTCTTCCTGCAAAATCAACTCGTCGACTCCTTCAAGATCGGACGCCATGACATCGCTGACAAACAGCCGGGCAGCGACCCCGTTTTTTGCAACCGGATCGCGCTGTTGTTTCAGCCGTTCCATTCGTTCGTCCGGGATATCGTCGATGGTTCCGCCAAGCACCCGCAACGGAAGCGGCTCGGTAATGTTTTTCACAAGCTGTTGCCCCGAAATCTGACGCCGAACGTACTCTTCGGGAATATTGCGAATTCGCTTCGGGCTGTCAGCGAGCAGATAAACCACGTTACGAAGATCGTCCCCGTTAAACGCGCTCAACCGCATCGGCACGACCAGCTCATCGCAACGGAAACGAAACGCAAGACCTTGCACGTGGCCTTCAAACACGGAACCGGCAGGAAGTTCGGCGGCAGTGTTGCGCTGGCCAGGCTTCGGATCGACACCTTCTTTTGCGGCGACCTTTGTCTTCACAGCCACAAAGCACCAGTCTTCAGCAATGTACTCTTCGGTAACTTCGTCCATTCCTTCAGGAAACTGATAGCCATTCTGATCCATCCATGTTTTCAGCGATTCCGCACTGCCGGCAGCCAGGACAGCAACTTCGTACATTCCGACCGCTTCTTCACGGATGACTTCAACTTCTTTTTTCTTTTCGATTGCCAGACCACTGTGTATCTGCTGAGCACCGCCGCCACGTGCACTCTTGTACAAGACCTGCGGCCTGAGATCGACAACGACTTCCGGCGGATCCACTGCGTTTTGAATCTGCGCGAAGATGTCGTCGTGAACTTTTCGAATCGACGGCGGCGTCGGAAACGGGATCAGCATTCCGAAGTTATCGATGTTTCCTTCATAACCGGGGCGAATCACAAATGACTCGACACCGTTACGGTACGAGACGAAGGTCTGCTGCAATCCCGTCCGGACAATCGGCGACTGGCCGTCCGTGTAAATCGGCGGAACCATTCCGCAGGGATCAGCCGGAGCCAGCGAAGCCACTGCGATCAATAAAAGAGTTAACGCGCAGATGGCGATTGAACTGCGAAAGTTGTTTAGCACCTGCATGTTCCTGCCTGCCCTGAAAATTTGTTCTTGAACTAAAAATCGAACTACAAATCTAAAAATCGAAACCCTGAATTCTGTCCAGCTCGATCTTGATTTCAACTTCGCCTTCACAGTCGTCGTCACCGTTGCTGATCCAGATGTGATCCAGTCGCTGCCAGTCGCTGCCGCTTTCATGAACCGCGAACCACGGTCCCGCCACAAAGTGAACGCCCTCCAGTCACAACCGGACCCAGATATGATCCAACCCGACGCGTTTAACCGTTCCACTCGTGACCAGCGGCTGAAGGTTATTCGTTTCCATTTCAAACACATGCCGGCGATCCAACGGAACCCGCGTCGATTCAGCCCGGGTGCGAACCATGCCCGATTCATCAACGACCCGAATCGAGATGGTCGCATGCGTGGTTTGAAGCTCGTTCCAGAGAAAATTTCTGCGCTCGGAGTCGAGCCCGCAAAATCCGGATTCGCGAATCAGCCGCACCGTTTGCGGACCGTAGTACAACAACTCCTCCAGCGCTTCGGATTCGCCTGATTGACCGGCGACATACGTTTGCATCAGCTTGCGAAAATATCCGGTCTTAAGTTCAGCGGTCGGATGCCGGCTGGCGGCACAACCGGAGGCACAGATTTTTTTGCCGTGCGGCTCAAACAGCGCTGTGGAATCGTGCTCAAATTCCCGGCCGCCTGAGCTGGTATCGCGAAAACCCTTCGCGTCGAACAACTGAATCGGAGGAACGAGCCCCCCCGCGTTCAATTCGGCCTCATTGGGACAACTCGTGTGGTTTGCGTTTTCGTTGTTGCTGTCGCGGCGATCAAAAGGAATCTCAGAACCGTCATACGAGTCGAAGTTATTGGAATCAAGCGTATCAATCACTGGCGACGGCGTCAGAAACCGGTTGTCAATTCCCGGCTCTTCGGGCGGACCGAGCAGAACGCGGGCGAGATACCCGAGTCCAACACCAAGCACAATCAGAATCATCTGCGATCTGAAAAATCTGGCCTTCATAGAAACCTTCGTTCGAGCCGCCGGTCCACAAATAGTTCGTCCGGCGGCAGCTTTTTGTCGTGAATTTTGGAGTCACCGGATCAACCGGCCACCGTATTGCCGCTTGTCCGATGAGATTTCCTGCGAGGTAGTTCCCGGCAGGCGCATCGTTTTGGTTGAAAACCCGGAAAATCACACAATGCTACAGCAAAACTGCACGTAACGGCGCAGATCCACTGAAGAATAACTGCTTCGCCGCAACGCCTTTCGAACCGTTCTTTATAACAGAAAATTGCTGATTCGTTTACAATTTGAATTAGCGGAATTTTTTCCCCGCTTAGGCGTCTAGCTTGAATTGCCTCGAACTCAAGTGGCGCTGTCAATGACATGAACACGGGCGATATGAACATCCGGATGAAAATCAAACTTGCTTTCGCGCTATTGATCACAGCTGCGATGCTCGTCCCGCTTCCGGGTACCGCGACTGTATGCGGCCAGGATACGGATCTGCCGCCGCATACGATCTGGCGTTTTGATTCGACCGACGACCGGGCGGCCAAAGGAATTTACCGGCTGGCGTTTTCTCCTGACGGAACACTGATCGCTGCCCGTGACCAGCGAAACATGGTTGCGATTTTCGATATCGCGGCCAGAAAAAAACTCTGCGAATTTGAACCCCATGTTGCCTGGGTGACAGACATCCGGTTTTCTCCCGACAGCCGCTTCTGTTTGTGTTCAGCGCGCGACGAAGATTCGACGGTGCGCGCGTTTGACACTCAAACCGGCAAGCTGGAAGTCGAATTCGGAAACAACATTTTCCGGACGACGTTTTCTGCTGATGGCAAAAAAATAATTGCATTCGGGGAATCCGAAGTCAAAACGTACACGTGGCCCGGCGTCAAACAGATCGACGCGCGTGTTTGGAAAACTGATCGGGAATCCGGAATCGGGATGTCGGCGGACGGTAGCCTTGTCGTTCGCAGCTCCGCCGCCCAGCAAGGTCAGCCCGTCGAAATCACGTTGCAAAACCTGGACGACAAATCAACGGTGAACCTCGGGCAGTCGCAACTTGCGCTTAAGAACGCTGCATTTTCTCCGAACGGCCTGTGGCTGGCAGTTGCGTATCATCGCGACCAATCAGTTTCATTGTGGGATTTGCGCGACCCGCATGGGACTCATCAAAAACTTGGAGGGCACGAAGCCACGGTTCAGTCAATTAGTTTTTCGGACGACAGCCGGTTTCTAATCACAACGGGATGGGATAACAAAGCCGTGCTCCGCGATGTCAGCACCGGCCGGGAAATCGGCGAACTGCCCGGTCACACCGGGCATGTCAACGCAAGCGCGTTTTCTTCGCCCGGCATGCTGGTTGCCACCGGAGCATCCGGCAACAGCGACAATTCGGTGATTGTTCGGGATCTCAATTCCATTCTGTTTCCTGACAAGGATCTGCCCCCCGAACTCGATTCGTTTGACAACGTCTGGAAAGAACTAGGCAGCGAATTCCCGCAACCTGCGCTGGACTCAGTTGCAGCGATCCTGCGACAGGACGAAGACTGGACCGCTCAGCTGGATGCGCGCCTGAACGAGTATCTGGTGGAAGCGAGTCACGACGAAATCGCGCGGCTGATCGAACAACTGGATAACAGAAAATTTGCAACGCGCGACCAGGCGACACAGAAACTGAGGGCGATGCGGGCCGCTGCAGAATCGCAACTACGCATGGCACTGGAGGATCCTCCGTCAACCGAAGTTCGCATCAGAGTAAAATCCATCCTCAGCCAGGCCGTCGAACGCCCACAGATCGAACCGGAGCTACTGCGTCGTCTCCACCGCTCGATTTTTGCGCTCGAGATGCTGGGCACGGAATCCTCAGCTGAGACGCTTCAGAATATCGCAATCGGCCATCCGGATATCGATGTCGCCCGTGACGCGCAGGAATCGCTGGAACGGTTGAAGTTGAGAAACTGAAGCTCTCGACCTGCAAGCCGTTGTCGATTTTCGCGGCAGGTATCAAGGAACTGTCTTGACCGCGAATGAACACGAATAAACGCCAATGACAGTTGGTATTCGCGGTGGCATTTTCGTTGCTAACAAAGCACTTTGTCCAGCGCCGTAACAACTCGCTCCGTATCGGCTTGAGAAAAAAACATCGGCGGCTTGAATTTCAATACGTTGGCATGCGGGCCGTCGGTGCTGAGCAGAATGCACCTGTCACATAACCGGTTGATGACAACAGCTGCCAGTGCCGTTGCAGGTTTCCCCGACGCCGGGTCATGCAACTCGATCCCCAGGAAAAAGCCGCTGCCGCGCACGTCGCTGACAACAGCGTGTTGCTGCTGAAGTTCGCGGAACCGGTCGATCAACCAGGCTCCCGTCCTGCGAGCATGTTCCTGCAATCCCTCTTTCTCAATTACGCGCATCACTGCCAGCCCGATTGCGCACGACACCGGGTTGCCGCCGAACGTATTGAAATACTCCATCCCGTTATTGAACGCGTTAGCGATCGCTCTGGTTGTGACAACGACCGCCGTGAGAGTTGAATTTGTACGGGCTGTTCTGACCGGCAGCAGCTGAAACCACATCCGGATGGCAATGACCGACATGGCAGACGTTGTTCACACAGTCCAGATAAGTGCGCGCTTCCGGGTCATACAAGTACCGGCCACGACCGCGCACGATGTGTAACGGACGGTCGTAGGCCAGGCTGAGCGATGGCGGGAGGTATTGTGCGCGCTGATCTTGCAATTGGGGCGACGTCACGGGCAGGGCAACTGACTCGGGCGTCCGAGAAAATAAACGACGGACAGGAAAGCCCATCTTACAGTCGCCTATCCGGTTTCTTGAACAGGAGGCAACCGAGACAACGAAGATTTTCTGTTTTCATCTTTGCTAAACAATCAGGCATATCTCTTGTGCCAGGCATGTTGCTCCACCCGCTCCGTTGTCTCAGGCTCAAATTCGCTCGGCCTCATTTTTTTTAGGCCGCACGTCGCTTGCTGAGGATCTGATAATAGACAGATTCCACATCTCGCGTTAAACGTTCGGCGTCGAATTGTCTGAACATCCGGGTGCGGCCGTTTTTTCCCCACTGTTTTCGAAGGCGATCATCTTTTGCCATACGTATCACGGCATTCGCAATCGCATCCGGATTTCTTGGCGGGACAAGTATCCCTGTTTCTTCGTCGCGCACAATTTCCGGAAGTCCTCCGACATTCGTTGCCACAACCGGTGTCTCCGAGGCGAGCGATTCGATCGCGACCAGTCCCAGCGGCTCTTCGATTGACGGAACGACAGTCAAATCAAAGATCTTCATATAGTCCTCGACATTCTGGCGTACGCCGAGCCACTTCACCCGACCGATCAGGTTTTCATCGAGCAGCAGATTTCTCAACGCCCGCGCGCAAGGCTCTTTTCGATTGAATCGGCCGACGACCACCAGTTTGAAATTCGGCACCGCCTTGACAATTTTCGACAATGCGCGAAACAGGTGGATGTGGCCCTTGCGCGGAACAACCTCTCCAACAACTCCGACAAGGAACTCATCCCCCGTGAGCCTTAGCCGGCGGTTTGCCATAACGATCTGACGATGGCGGACTTTCTTGAATCGGTCGAGATCCGGAAAGCAATGAACGGTGTGCATTCGCGACCCGGGCACAAAGTTCACCCGTCGATGATAGTCACGGGTTGCGTCGGAATTCGCAATCACATAATCGTTCAAGCGCCAGTGCAGCTGAAAATTCCGGCTGTGGGCGGTCGCGACAGCAGGCACCCCGGACATCATCTTGAGCAAAACGCCGAACGTGTGCCCGCTGCTCATGTGAGTATGTATCACATCTATGTTGTTCTTTCGAACGAATGCAGCAATTCGCTGGAGTTCGCCGGTCGGAAAACGTTTGAGGCTGGAACTGATCAACCCGACAGGACCGTCGACCAGCCGCTTGTCGATCCAGGAACTCGGGCGGTGTAAGACTGAAACGTGGTGGCCGCGCGAAGAGAGCCGTTCAGACAGTAGCTTGCAATACAGGACCGCACCGTTGACACCTCGTCCGGACACGATTTGCAATATTCTTAGCGGCTTCACGTTCAGCGGTTCCTTTTCGACGCGGATTCTCAGCCGGATGGTGACACCGACCGGCGGGCTTTTTTGACAAAATCAGCTTTCGCTTGCAATATCAATCGCTGCTGTCACCTCGTGATCATCCGGTGGAAACGAATATTGCCGTTTGGCCTTTCGATTCGTTGTGTTCAAATCAACCAGCCGTTTGGCGATTGCCACTCTTCTTCGTTGCAATTTTCTTCATCTCAACTCTATTGATACAAGGTTTCAAGGATGAAACGTGTCCATCTGTTTTCCGTTGCAGTTCCGCTGACAATGGCGCTGACTGTAGTTTCAGGTTGCGGCGAATCATTGGAACCCGCTCAGACAAATCTACCGCTACAGAATCGCCAGGCTGTCGATACCCGGTTGGGGAAACCAACGTCCGAAGCCGAGCTGGCAGAACTGACGCGGCGGGCACAGGAACTCGAGTCCGGGTTCCAGTTCGATGAAGCAGCGACGCTCTGGACAGAAATCGGTCAGAAAGTAACGACAATGTTTGGCGAAGGATCCTGGCAGACCGCCAATCCTCGTTTCGCAGCCCACATCGCGCGGACGCAGGCCGGTTTCGACGCGGATCAAATCGAACAGCTAAAACGAATCGGCAGGCTAAACCCTGTGATCGCTGCGGGCGTTGGTTCGGGTAGCGAAGCCGGGATCAACAGTGCGATTTCGGCGACAAAGGAAATGATCGAAATCGCGGACAGGTTATTCGGGAGTGACTCGCCCCTTCTGGGCAAGCTGCATTTGCAAATGGCTGCTCTGAAAAAGACTCAGCACGATTTTACGGGTGCGATTTCGGACTTTCATCACGGAATTGACAACCTGCGTGAGACATTTCGCAAGCTGCACCCGGAACTGCAAGCCGCGCACGCCGAACTCGGCGACTGCTATTCGACTCAGAACGAATTCGGTCCGGCACTGGCAAATCTGAAAGCGTCTGCACGAATGGCGGCAAAACTATGGGGTGCCGATTCGATGGAGTACGCGCGCGTCGCCAGCCAAATGGGCGTCGTATATCACAAGTCGGGTCAGACGGAAACGGCGATTGGAACACTCAAAGGCGTCGAAGCGTTGAGGCGGAACACGCTGGGTGAAGACGATCCGCAAGTCGGACACTCGCTGTTGAACCTCGGCATCGTACTCGCGGAAGACAAACAATATGGTGCCGCAATGCGTTGCCTTGAACGAGCGAACGAAATCTTCGAAAACGATCCGGCGTCACCTCACGCACTTGTGGATCAGTCGCGAACCAAACTGGCAACAGCCTTGATGTTGAGCGGAGATCCCGGCCGTGCAGTTACAGTTCTTGCCCGGCAAACCGAATCTCGGCGAAACATTCTCGGCCCGGATCACATCGATGTTGCTGAATCTGAATACCGCTGCGCCGCCGCTCTGACACAAACCGGCGATTTTGAACAAGCGGAACCTCTTCTAATTCATGCTCTGGAAATACGTACTCAGCAGCTGGGCGAATCGAATCGAACCACTCTGCAAACAATGAACGCTTATGCAATGCTGCTTTCGCAAACCGGAAGGATGGGCGCGGCACGCGAACTGGCAAACAGGTTCCAACGCGTTGCCGAACAGCCCGCACAGTCGGATCTGCACCTCCGCTAAGGCGATGCGCGCGCCAGCCAATAGAAAAAGCGGACTTCACGATTGTCGCGAAGTCCGCTTTGATTGTTATCCTTGATAGACAACTACTCTGTCGGCGCAAATCCTGCCGCAGCGAAGGCTGTCTCTTCTGCACCGATCAAGCCATCACAAACGGCACCGAATGGCTGGAAGTTAAAGTTCGCTGGCAGGTCTGCTTCAGTGAAACCGTTGGTCAACCCGTCAAGTTCGAGCGTGAAGTCCAATGGGTTTGCCAGGTTTGCGATTGCGGCGTTGAGGTTAAAGTTAGTATTGGACATCGCCAGACAGATTTCACTTCCCGCCGAGTTCGTAACGGCCAGGTCAAACACCGGATTAAGTAGACGGTCATTGGAACGGACATCGTTTGTGTCCCACACAGAGTTGATTCTTGATGTTCCATTGGTTGTCATCAATATTCCCCGTTCAGAGTTGGCATCAAAATCATTGGCAGTCAGCCGCAGATCAATTTCGCTGTTGTCTGCGGACTGTACATCGAGTCCATGCAGGAACGTCATCGGGACTGCGTCTCCCGTGCCGTTTCCTGCTGTTCCAGGACCGAATCCGCTTTGCTGAACCAGATTCGCCCTCAGAACTGCGAGGACATGAGCATCGCCAGTCGAGTCGATTTCGATTCCGTTACCCTGATAGTCCAGAACCTGCGATCCAAGAAGGACCAATCGAGTCCGGTTGTCCACGATTCCCCCGTCCGTGTCATCTCCACTGGCATTCACAACAATTCCGTCCAGGAATCCACCATTTCGAACAGTATTCGTGGCAGCGCCGAAGTCGATGTTCACCGTATTGTCGGCAATCAGATTTCGAACGATCACGTCGGTGAACGTGTTGTCCCCGGTCGTGACATTGACTGCCTGCCCAGCGTTGTCCAGCATCGTAATGTTGTCCAACTCAACTTTGTTGATCACACGATTGGCAAGGTTGTCGGTGTCGATGTTGACGCCGGCACCGCCGTTCATATCGATATTGCTGTTGGTGACTCCGACTTCGACAAAACCGTCCATCGTCGATCCAATATTGACACCGTTGGCAACGTTGCCGGTGATACTGACATTGTTAACTGTTCCAAACAGCTGGGAATCCGTGCCGGGGAAGTTGTCTCCGGCCAGGAATGAAATCCCGTTCTGCCCGTTGCCTGCAATTGGCAGTCGCGGAGCAATTACGCTCGTTGGCTGATCAACTAAAATTCTCTGCGTCGAACCACTTGTAGAGATAAACCGCATTCCGTCCACACCGTTACCCGAGAACGAACGGTTGTCGAGAATATTCGCTGTGACCTGTGTCGCGGCGTTGGACGTCCGAATCTGCAGTCCCGAGCTGCCATTGCCATTCACCGTTGCGCCGGTAACGAACAGCGACTGAACTCCCGTATCCTGGACGATGTCGATTCCGATTCCGTTGCTATTCGAGATGTTCGTATTGCCATCGGTTCCGCCGATAAATGTGCGTTCGCCCACTGCGGACGTCCAGTTAACAACGCGGATACCACCTTGAGCATTCCCCGTAATGACCGGATCGGTGAAGGTCAGGTTACCGTTACCTCCGTCGATATGGATTCCACGACCGTTGTTGTTACGTGCTGTGTGGTTCTGGAAGTTCAATAGCAGAGGGGCCGCTCCCTTGAAGTTGACCAGTCGCACTCCATCCCGCGTGTTGCCATCGGTGACGTTGCGAATGAAGTCCAGTGCTTCGGCGTCGTAGTTCTCCATAGAGATTCCGTCGCGTCCGTTGTTGTTGACGTTGTTTTCAAGAAACAGGAACTCGGCGGTCGGATCGCAGTGATCCAGAATCCGGATTCCGTCAAACCCGTTACTGTTAATGTTGTTGCGGGCGAATGTCCAGTCTCCGGCGGTTTCCTGCAGATTGATACCGTGCAGAACCGCATCGGTGATCAGATTGTCCTCAATGATTCCGTCCGTAATAGTGCCGGGAATAAAGCGACTATCACCTGAAATTCCGTGGACCATTCCACCATTGCCCCGGGCACCGTCGATCTCGAAACCGCGTACCGTATTCCTGCTCGCAAGGTTCACACCAACACCGTTGTTACCGGCGCTGATGACCGGACGGTTGCCGTCAATGTTGTTACAGAGAACAAACAGTTCATTATTCTGAATCTGTAGAAGGTGTTGAACTCCGTCGCCAAGGAACAACTGGTCGTCCTGAAGGTTGATTCCGTCACGCATTCCGCGTGATGTACCGTCTCCTTCGTCAACAAAGATAATGTCGCCGGCAGTCGAGTTGGCTTCTGCGGCGGCAAGCGTTGTGTATTTACGGTCTACGGTGCCGTCCTCGAACGCTGCGTCCGCGGTATTGTCTACATGTACGACGTTGTAAGGACGACCGGTGCGCGGATCAATCGCCAGTACGGCAGCACCTCCTGTACGCACAATGTGATCGTTTCGGACAGTCTGTTCAAGGTCGCGACCAATTCCGGCGTACTCGCTGCCCGTCCCCGGATTTGCACCGAAGACCCAGCCCACACCGAAGACGCCTGTTAAGTCAAAGCGATCGTCGTAGCTGATTTCCGCAGAGACAATCGCGCCGCGAAGGGCCTGAACCCCCATGCGAACCCGACCACCGCCGAAGTAATCGATCTGACTGGATCCGTAGCCGTATCCACCAATATCAAAGGTTCCGTTGACAAACGAAAGAGCACGGGGCTTCAAACGCAATGTTGCGTCAAATCCCTCCAGTGCCGAATCGACAAACGGTTGGAGATGAATATTGTGACCCACAAAACAGGAACCCGATGGAACGAACCCGGTCGTGCCAACAGGGAAGTATCCGTTTCCGATCAGGTCCCACTTACGGGTCTTAATCGAACCGGACAAACCGATCTGGTGGTATCGGAGTCCGTCATCGGACACGCGATCACCATCGTAGTCATACCAGATGGAAGTACTCACTTCAGCCTGCGCGGCTTTGATCGAATAGACCCGTTCGAGACCAATGTTTGTAAAGAACCCTTCGTTTTCAAATCCGTAGTGAGCACGGCCTTCAAACAGCCAGCGACCATCCAGAAAGTCCTCAAACAACCGTCGCTTGCAACCAAGAGTTGCATAACTCCCTTCATAACCCAGGCCCTGTTCGACAAAGTTAGTCTGCAGCCAGATCCGGCCGGGTACCCCAATGTTCAAATCGCCAGCCACCGGGCGAAATGCCGGTGGCTCATGAAGCCCGCCTCGCAACGTATTGCCCCGAGGCAATATCGGCCGTTGAGCTTCGGCATATTGGGCAACCGAAAGCACGGCTACGGCTAGAAAACAAAGAAGTTTGAAACTTGTCTTCATCGATGGTCTCCCGAGACGAATCTCGACGCTACACACACGGGCTTTTAGTTCGGACTCTGGGGTCAGGACACCCAAAAGGCGCACTGACCACGCGCACTGCCTGTTACATTCATTACAAGCAATCGTCACCATTTGATCGGAACCATTAGAAAATCCGGCATGATTCGGATAACTGACATACTGTGACATTGGCCAAAAATGCGAATTTTGCTTGTTGATCCATCGAGAATGCCAGCACAGACTTGTTGCCAGCAAAGAGCTACGGCAACCGATAAATGAGTATTAAGACGCGAAGATGCGGGGTACGGAGAAACAAGGGGATACAGAATCACATCCTTCGGTTTCCCGGCGTACTCAGCGCCTTCGCGTTTCAAATCCGTGTGCCCGAATTGCGATAGCACTAAATCACCACGACCGAACATTGTGCGACGGAACATCGTTCGATTGAATTCGCCCCACAATGCCTACGAGAACCGCAGCAACGCATATCTCTTCTTGCCCGCACGAAGGACAATGATCGTGGGGCTAGCAAGATGTTCACGCGTCAATCGCATATCAGCCGACTCGACCCTGCGATTGTTTACATACGCACCACCTTCCTTGATCTTCCGCCGCGCTTCGCCGTTGCTTTTGAAGAGGCCTGATTTGACGAGCGCATCGATGACCGACAGACCTTCGCCATCGAGTAATGAAAAGCTCAGATCAACGCTGGGCATTGCTGGAAAGATCTCGTTCAGGTCCGAATCGGAATGATCATTGATCTCGGCACCGAAAAGCGTCGCCGTTGCCAGTTTCGCTTTGTCCAACCCCGCTTGCCCGTGAATCAGCAACGTCAGTTCTCCAGCTAACCGCTTCTGGCTTTCCCGCTGGTGCGCCGCTTCTTCGCGCGATTTGTCCAGAGCCTCAATGTCCGTGTGCGAAAGTTCCGTCAGGAAACGCAGACATTTGCTCGAATCCTCGTCCGCGACGTTCACCCAGTATTGATAAAACGCAAATGGACTCGTTCGATCATCGGCCAGCCAAACCACACCGGTCTCTGTCTTACCCATTTTCGTCCCATCTGATTTGGTCAGCAGCGGGCACGTCAGTCCAAATAGCTGTACACTCAGCATTCGCCTTCCGAGATCGATACCGGCAGTGACGTTCCCCCATTGATCGCTGCCTCCGATCTGTAGCTCGCAACCGTGTTCCCGGTTGAGGTGCACAAAGTCGTAGGCTTGCAGAAGCATGTAGCTGAATTCGGTGTAGCTCAATCCGGCTTCACTGGAGAGTCGCGATTTAACACTGTCTTTTGCCAGCATGACATTGACCGGAAAGTTCTTACCCACGTCGCGAAGAAACTCGGTGTAGCTGAACATCTTCATCCAGTCATTGTTATCGACGAGAATCGCAGAGTTTTCACCGCAATCGAAATCCAGCACATGACGCATTTGGGATTCAATGCCGGCGAGATTGGCAGCCAGCTGTTCAGGAGAAAGCAGGTTCCGTTCGGCGCTTTTTCCGCTCGGGTCGCCGATCATTCCGGTTGCGCCGCCGACAATCGCAATCGGTTTGTGTCCGGCCTTTTGAAAACGCCGGAGCATCATCAACGGCAACAGCGAGCCAACGTGCAGGCTGTCGGCCGTCGGATCAAAACCTGCGTAGACCGTTCGGCTTCCGCTCGCCAGCCATTCGGGCAGTTTGTCATCAGCGGTCGTTTGATGGATCAGCCCGCGCCATTGCAGGTCGCCGAAGATATCGCTGGTGGAAGCTGTTTCGCTGGTCATGGGTGGTTCAATCAGGTTTGAGAAGGTTGACGGCGCGAAACTAGCTGCGGAGTGGCGCTCGCATTTACTTTGAATCTTCACGTGCGGACCACGTCCGCAGCCAGGGGGTGGCGTCGCACGTAGCTGCGAGTGAAGCGAAGCGGAACCCGCAGACCAATAAGTGAAACGCACGAAAGCCGCGAAGCGCCGACAGCAAGGGTTCTTTGTTTCAACGCTCCCCAACAGAATAGCAAAACGATCGAGCGCACCAAAGTCGGGGCGCACCGAAACATGGACACGCAGGAAACGGACACGCAGCGCTCATATAGGCTCGCGCCTGCATACGGGATGCCGGATCGCTAACCTGCGAACTGTTCCAGTTCATCCCAGCGAGTAAATGCTTCATTCAGTTCCGACTGTGCGGACTGCAATTCGGACTGTGTCGCCGCGATTTTCCCGCCGTGTTTCTTGTAGAAATCGGGCTCCGACATCTGCGCCGTGATGGCGGCGACTTTCGATTCAAGTTCTTCAATCCGGCCAGGTAGCGACTCCAGTTCGCGTTGCTCCTTGTACTTCAACTTTCGTGCCGCCGGAACATTCGTCACCGGCACTACGTTCGCCGGTTTTGGTGCTTCCAGCCTGGTGTTCGATTCAACCGGTCTTTTATCGGCGTGCGTCATACCCGGTTTCGCGGGCCGCTGCCGCTGCCAGTCGTCGTAGCCGCCAACATACTCTTTCACGTTGATTAAGCCGGCTTCAGAGGTTTCTTCAAACACGATCGAGCTGGTGACAACGTTGTTCAAAAACGCACGGTCATGGCTGACCAGCAGCAGCGTCCCGGGAAACGCAGCCAGCCGGTCCTCCAGCAACTCCAGCGTTTCCGAATCAAGATCATTGGTCGGTTCGTCCATCACCAACAGGTTGGCCGGTTTGGCGAAAAGTCTGGCAAGCAGAATCCGGTTCCGTTCGCCGCCCGACAGAAAACGAACCTGCGTTCTCGCTCGCTCGGGCGTGAATAGAAAATCCTGCAGGTAGCCCAGCACATGTTTTTTCGTGTCTCCGATCTGAATCGTATCGTAACCGTCGCCCACGTTATGCATCACGGTTTCGTTTTCATCCAGCTGTTCCCGCAACTGGTCGAAGTATGCGATCTCGATATTTGTGCCGATGCGGACCGTCCCTTCATCAACCTGTAGTTTCCCGAGCAGAATTCTTAACAGCGTCGTCTTACCCGCGCCGTTGGGGCCGATGAACCCGACCTTGTCGCCGCGCATGATCAGCGTCGAAAAGTCTTTGACGATCGACAACTCCTCATAGCTGAAGGAAATACCTTTCGCTTCGACAACCAGCCGCCCGCTTTTCTGCGCGTCCTGAATCTGCAGATTGGCAACGCCCGTTTTATCGCGCCGGCCGCTCCGCTCTTCCCGCATCACCTTGAGCGCACGCACGCGGCCCTCGTTGCGTGTGCGGCGGGCTTTGATCCCTTTGCGAATCCAGACCTCTTCTTCAGCAAGCCGTTTATCAAACAGCGCGTTTTCTTTTTCCTCTGTCTCCAGCGCCTGCGCTTTGCGTTTGAGGAACGTCGGGTAGTCGCAGGACCAGTCGAAAATCCGGCCGCGATCGATTTCCAGAATCCGCGTCGAAACTTTGCGCAGAAATACGCGGTCGTGCGTCACGAACATCAGCGCTGTCGGCATCTTCAGCAAAAACGTCTCCAGCCAGTCGATCGCTTCGATGTCCAGATGGTTGGTCGGCTCGTCGAGCAGCAGCAGATCCGGCTCGCACACCAGCGCGCGGGCCAGCAACACACGCCGCTTCATCCCTGACGAAAGCGTTTCGATCGCCAACGTATCGTCCAGATTCATCCGGCTGAAAATGGTCTCAACACGGTTTTGCGTTTTCCATTCTTCTTCATCCGCATGCTCAAGACCGGTCGCAACAATATCACTGATCGGGCCTTTCAAATTCTGCGGCACATCCTGCTGAAGAAAAGCAACTTTGACGCCGGCGGCAATCTGAATTTCGCCCGCATCCGGTTCGACCTGTCCGCTGATCAATCGCATCAGCGTCGTCTTTCCGGCTCCGTTGCGCCCGAGCAAACCGATGCGCTGGCCGGGCTGGATCTGACAGGAGACGTTGTCGAGCAGTGAGGGTCCGCGAAACCCGATGGTCAGGTCGCGAATGGTTACGAGTGGCGGCATGAACTTTTGTCGGTTGCTTGTGCAACATTAATGTGTGATAGTTGACTCAACGCGATTCGGCCTGAAGGGATTGCGCGGTTTGCAAACCGGAAAGGTGACGGTCGATCGCTGCAACCCGCATCCAATGCACAGCGATCAGCAGCGGGGGTTCAATTGTCCGAATAAACACGAAACGGGCAACGTCTAATACGCATTCCGTGCCATGAAGCTTCATCCATCCCGCCAATGCTATCCACTCTGCCGCCTAACTAATGTCCACCTTATTCAAGACAATCCGGACGCGAGGGCTGCTTTTTATTGGGGCCACGATCTTCAACCGCGTCGTGCCGGAATGGCTGTTCCGAATGCGGTATTACACGGTGTTCCGGCTGCGAACCGACGTCGAGAAGATGCCCGCCTTGGGTGTCAATTGCGGCTGGTGCGACCGTGAACACGAAAACGTCGCGGCGGAAGAGCTGACTTGTTACCGCCGGGAGTTATCGACGGGCAAAGTGCGCGCGACTCGCGCGACGATCGACGGCGCTCTGGTTGGAGCGTTCTGGTGCGCCGAGAAAATGTTCGACGAAAACGAACTCGGCGTACGCGTGATGTTAGCCGGGCGTCAGACCTGGTTGTTTGCTGCGGCGGTTGATAAAGCGTATCGCGGACGGCGAATCTTTCCGCAGCTGCTTCAGTTCACTACTCATGCGCTGGCGAAGGAGGGAATCGGCACACAACTCGCCTCGGTCAATCCAGTCAACAAATCTTCAATGGCAGTCTTCTCAAAGTATTCACACGATCAACCCGCTCGCGTGTTCGCGATCCGGTTTCTTTCACTGGCTGCCTGCCTGACATTCGGTGAGGCAACACGCGACCGCTCATTCAGCTTCAACTGCCGCCGGAATCCAATCCGCGTCCAGCTCCTGACAAATCGCAGCTGAGATTAGTGGTTTGTTTGGACCGGAAAGCCGGAGCCAGTGTCGCGAAGCGAAAAATGGTAACCCGCCGCGTTAGCAAGGAAGCGCTGGACGGCACCGGTAAACACTGCACGGGTCGATGCAGCGCGCTACCGATCGTGAGCCGTTACGACATTTGTTACGATACGGCACACAAGGACAGCTGCTTCGAATCAACAAATTTGGCGATCATTCATGGAAATCGGGCTCATCTCTGACACGCACGGATATCTGGATCCGGTCGTCTTCAAAGCGTTTGCCGACTGTGACGAAATCTGGCACGCCGGAGATTTCGGCTCGATCGAAGTTGCCAATCAGCTCACCGAATTCAAACCGTTCCGGGGTGTCTATGGAAACATTGACGCATCAGAAATCCGGCAGGCGTATCCGGAAGACCTCCGGTTTGAGATTGAAGGCGTCGACATTCTGATGACTCACATCGCCGGTTACCCCGGCCGGTATAATCCCAGGATCCGCAAGATGTTGGAAAAGGATCCGCCTCAGGTTTTGATCTACGGCCACTCGCACATTCTGCGCGTCGATACTGATTCGAAAAACAGCGGCTGCAAAGTCGTCAATCCGGGGGCAGCGGGCAATCACGGCGACCACTTGATCCGGACACTGATGAAGGCGGAAGTCGAAGACGGGGAGTTCAGGAACATGCGAGTGATTGAACTCGGACCGCGCGGCGTGAGGCGGGAGCCGGAGTAGTTGTTGCTCAAAACGCCTGTACGACCGCTGACCATCAGGGTGGTATTGCCGGACGCAACGGGAACAATTGTTGCTACAACCAATGATCTGTCGATCAGCCGGGAATCCGGTGACACAACAAGAAAACGAATCCGGCCCGGTCTCGAAGAAGCTGTCCGACAATCCGACGGTGACTGAGATTGAAACAGTGGCGTCCGAAAGGTCCAGCTCCAGTCTTCAAACGAAGGCCAGCCAGCGCCTTCCGCCGGACTCGAACGAAAACCTGCCGCGATGGCTTTGTTTGACCTGTATTGTCGCAGTTCAGGCGTCCGCAATCGCAATCGCTCTTTTTTCAGCGCCGTCCGCCTTTGGAATCGGCTTGCTTTTCATGTCTTCCGGCTGATTTCCACGGTTCCTTTCGTTGTTTCCCGCTTGATTTTCGGGTGGAGAATGATCGATACCAGCCGTAAACGAGTGAACCGGAAAAGATGAAAGAGCAAACAATCGAAAAATCAACTTCACCATTCGATGATGAACCCGCGTTCGACGATCCGACCGATTGCAATCAAGCTACCGGCCCAGCAAATCCCGAACAGCATCTTCCACGTCATCGATCCGCATCAGAGACTCGCCGACCAGCATCGCGTCAACACCGGCTTGCTGGAGCATCTGAGCATCGTCATGAGTAAATATTCCACTCTCACCGACCAGCAAAATATCACCCGGAATCCGCGAACGCATCCGAACCGTGCGCTGAAGGTCCACTTCGAACGTGTTCAAGTCGCGGTTGTTGATCCCGATCAGCACCGGATTGCAATCAAGAACTGCATCGACGTTTGCAGCATCGTACAACTCGACCAGCGCCGTCATGCCCAGACCGGTGACCGCATCGTACAACTGCTTCATCAGTGACGATTCCAGACATTCCGCGATCAACAAGACTGCATCGGCACCGCTGGCGCGCGCTTCGAGGACCTGGTATTCGTCAAGAACAAAGTCCTTGCGTAGAAGCGGCAGTTGAACGTCTCTGCGGATCCGGACCAGAAAATCAAGGCTGCCGCCGAAAAAGTTCTCGTCCGTCAAAACACTGACACAATGCGCGCCGCCAGCCTGATAGCTCTTCGCGATTTCGACCGGATCAAAGTCAGCGCGAATCAGCCCTTTCGACGGGCTCATTCTTTTGACTTCGGCGATTAACGAAATTCCATCTCCCGCCAATGCCTGATGAAAATTGCGGACGGGCGGCGCATCGGTGATCATTGCTTCAAGTTCGTGACGCGGCGCTGCCGTTTTTGCAGCGGCGATTTCTGTCCGCTTGTGATTGACAATTTTTTTAAGGATGGAATTCAAAACGGTTTCGCTGAAACGAGTGTGTGCACTTGGAGGAGATGATTCTACGCAGACGAACCCGGGAGGACGAGTCGGCTCGCCCTTTCATTAATTGTTATTCACTATTAATTATTCACAGCGAATCTTCCAGGCGGATCGACTCGCCATTCCGGCTTTCCCCTCACTTCCCTCGGGAATACGCGGGCAAGCCTTACGCCGCTCAGAAGGAGCTTCGCACTCCCTCAATCCAGGCCTTCTCGCTGACAACCTGCTCGCGCATTAAAAAAGGCGACTGGTGGAGTTGTCTCCCCGCCAGACGCCCGAGTGCCGGTAAAGGCAACTGGATGCTTGCCGATCCTCTTACCGAACCGACAACAAAACCTACGTCGCTTTGGCCGGATGTGCGTCGGGATTGTTGAGTCTTTTTCAAATGGTGACTTTTTGCAACATGTGAGGAGCCGCCAATTCAAAGCCAAAAAAAAGGCAACGCTTGCGTCGGACGCCCCCGACGTTATGCTTTCCGTCACGCAAAGTTCAACGACTACTAGGCTTTTCAATCGACTCAGCACTCGGAACGTGGAAGCAGATCTCATGAGTACGTTTACTCTCGTCCTCGGAACGCGAAACAAAAAGAAACGTCGCGAGCTGGAATATCTGCTTGAGCCCTATCCGCAAATCGGATTGAGCAGCCTCGATGATTTCCCCGACGCGATCGAAGTTGAAGAGATCGGAACAACATTTGAAGCCAACGCAATCCTGAAGGCGACCGGGCAGGCGAAACATCTGCGGCAGTGGGTGCTGGGAGAGGACAGCGGAATCAGCGTCGAAGCGCTGGGTGGCGAGCCCGGAGTTTATTCGGCGCGGTTTTCCGGGCCGAATGCGACGGACAAGTCGAATAACCGCCTGTTGCTCGAACGGCTTGAGGGCGTGCCAGCGGAAAAGCGAACTGCCTGGTACACGTGCCACATGGCGCTGTCGGATCCGGACGGGGATGTGCGAATCAACTGCACCGATCGATGTTACGGCAGGATTCTTGATCGCGAATACGGATCAGCCGGATTCGGCTACGACCCGATGTTTCTTGTTCGCGAGTACGGCCAGACATTTGGTCAGCTCGGTGACGCCGTGAAATCTGTGCTGTCTCATCGCGCGCGGGCGAACCGGAGATTTGTACCGCAGTTATTGTCGCTGTTGCGTCAGCAACCAGCGTGAACTTAAACTTAAACGGGGGCCGTCGTTGCCAGTTGTGGCGAAACCGCAGCTAGCTAGCCGGGGGTTCTTCGCTGACGGAGCAGAGTTGAAGTTCAGGTCGTCGTTCAGGTTGAAGTTAATGTTGAAGTTAATGTTGAAGTTTGAGTTTTCCTGACTAGAGCATCCCCAGCGCCGGAACGGAAACGCCGCGGGAGATTCGCCCGAGATCAGTCAGCCATGCCGCTACCGCGTTGGCGGCATTTACATTTGACGCGACATGACGTTGCAGATTCATCGTCCGCTCGATCGACAAGGACGCAACCGAACAAATTTGATTGATTGATTCAGCGTCGTCAGACAATCCGGAACTGGCAATCCTGCGGTCAGCCTGCTCGATTAACGCACGGTCGGGAACCGATTCGCCGGAACCTGCGGCGCGAGTGATCACCGTGCGAAAAAATGAAATCGCCAGATCGGCAACCCGGATCAACCGTCTCCGTTTTTGCGCTGCATCCTTGCCTGTAGATTCGACAAACGTCGTGACGGATTTGGCAAAGTTTGCAGAGCCGGGGTCACCGGTAGCCAGCTGCGAAAACAAATCCATTCGGAATCCGTAGGCATTGATGTCTGACAACTCCATCGCCAGTTCGATGCTGCCTTCGCTAGCGGATGCGAGATCGGCAACCGTCGGAGAATCTTCGGGCAACTCGTATCTTGCGAGCAGTTGTTCAACATGTTCCGGCTGTAGTGGATTGAAACGCACAACCTGCGAGCGCGAGACGATCGTCGCCAGCTGCCGTTGCTGGCTGGTACCGATCAGGATCAACAACGACCCGGGCGGCGGCTCTTCGAGCGTCTTCAGCAACGAGTTGGCCGATTCGGCGTTGAGAAAGTCTGCGTCGTCGATGATCGCGATCTTCCGCCCGCCGCGAAACGATTTGAGCCCGATGTCATGGCAGAGCCCGATCTGCCGTCGATGTTCGCGGTCGCCGATGAACGTCTCGACCGGAATGTACGCCTTGTCTTTCGGGCGCGAAATTAGTATCAGGTCCGGATGCGATTGCGCTCGAACCTGCTGACACGCGGGACAGGCACCGCACGGTTCGAGCGGTGCCGATGATTCGGACTCACAAAGCAATGCCTCCGCAAGTTTCAGTGCGAATGTTCGCTTGCCGATTCCCGGAGGACCGACAAACAGATACGTGCTGGCCAGCCGCCCGCGTTGCATCGTCCGCCGAAACCGCTCCAGCGCCGGTTTGTGATTTAGAATTTCTGACCAGGACATTTTCGCTGTTGGTGGTTTAGTTCTTACTTGTCAGTCTCAACGGCCCGATCAGATCCAACACCATTGGTGTTGGAGGCAAGCTGCCTGATTTCATGTTGAATCTCATCGACAGGTAGACCGGCATCGATCACATGCGTGGTCCCGGTGCGGGCGAGTTGTGCTTCGTGAAAAAATCCGTCGCGAACGGCCTGCATGTATTCGCTGCCGCGCGATTCCATTCGGTCGAGCGAATTTCCGAGCCGTTTCATTGCGGTCTCAACGTCAAGGTCCATGACAAACGTCATATCGGGCATCAATCCGCCGGTTGCAATTTTGTTCACCGCCCAGACATCTTCGGGATCAAGCAGTCCTGCGTGCCCCTGATAAACGACCGTGGAAAGGATGTAGCGATCGAGCACAACGTTTTTCCCGGCAACAAGGGCAGGACGGATGATCTGCTCGACCAGCTGAGTTCGGGCGGTCGTGAACATCAACATCTCGCTGCAAATGTGTATCGGCGTTTCGTGTCGGCCAAGCAAGATTTCGCGCAGCTGATTGCCGAGCTCCGTGCTTCCGGGATCACGACATGTGATTATTTCCGGTGTCTCGCCGGATTCGGGCGACCGGTCACGCAGCCACTGGACGAACAACTCGATCTGAGTTGATTTGCCGGCTCCGTCGATTCCGTCGAATACAAAAAACATAGGTGTGTCAGTGTCAATTCAAAGTGACCGGTGCTAGCCGCAAAGTCCGCCCCGACTTAATACGAATCTAAACCGGCAAAAACAACCGTCCGGAATTTTTCAGAACTCAGCGATCCCGAACCGCGTAAGATAAAGCAGTTTCCATCGGTTTGCGATGGTGGGACCGGGATTCGAATAGGAATCCCGGCTCCAATCGCAGATCTTCAAGCCAGGGATCACACGAAATCTGCACAAATAACAACCATCCAGTATTCGTGGAGATTCGTGGCTGAGATGATTCGCATCCATTTGCCTGGAATCGAGTACTGTACTCAACCCTGCGAACCTGACATTCGTTGAGGTTTCGCTGACCCGAAATAACGGATCGACTACGAGAACCGGTTGTGATGACCAGCTTCCGGTAGAACGAAGCGGTGGATACTTCGCCAGTTTTCATGGTCGTCATAACCCGAAGACGGATTTGTAAATCATACAAAATTCGCACGATTAAAACTTTTGTCTCACGAAATTTGTCTTACCCTTCACCGTTACATATCAGCCACGCGGAAGGTCGCTTCCTGCTGGTACTGCAAAATTGACTGACGTCCTTGTGGAGTCTTATTTGATGTCACGTACAAAAACAATGATCATGTCGCTGGTATTTGCAACCTTGATGGCTGCGGTTCCAACCGACGCGCAGGCCGGCCCGTTGCTGGACTGGTTGCGCGGACGCTGTCGCCGCCCGCTGCACAACCGTTGCTGCAATACGGGCTGTAACACCTGTGCAACGCCGTCATACGCTGCGGTGCCAACGGCAACATCTGTCGCCAGAAATGCGTACAACCTGCAGCCGGGTCAGTGTGCGCGAACCTGTAATCAAACATGTTCGCGGACCGTCGTAAACTACGTTCCATACACGGCCTACCGTTCATCCTGGTGTCGTGTTCCTGTGACCCAGTACAAACCGGTCACCCATTCGGATCCTTGCACCGGCTGCACCGTGACCTGCATGAAACCTTGCACGTCTTATTCCTGGCAAATGAAGCAGGAACCGTATACAACCTATCGCCCTGTCTACCGGCAGGAAAACTACTCCGTTCCGGTCACAACGATCACGAACGATTGTGCCACTGGAAATTGTGGAACGTGTGCGACGGGAACCTGCAACAGCTGTCCAACGGGCAATTGCGGAACCGGTTTCGTAAACCCGGGCCGTGCAAATCAGGGTTTCGCCCAAACGCCAAACTATGCGGGCCAGCCAGCTGTAGGTCAGCCGGTTGTAACGCAAGGTGCGACCAATCCGCCGGGCACGTACTACACCGCTCCAAACTCGACGCTTTCGACGGGTCAAACTTTTGCTCCGGCTGCAGAATCGGTACCGACACTGCCTGCTCAACAGCAGAATTTCCAACGTCCGGTGATTGATCAGTTTCCGGCACCACGAAACTCGGCCGCCGTTACAAACACAGCGTGGCCGCAGACTGCTGACAATTCGCAACGAACCAACAGCAACATCAACCCCGTTGCAGATGAGCAGTACAAGACGCCTGCCTGCATCAGCTTCGAAACTCGCACGGCACAGTCGCCGGCCCTCAAACGCTGGAGCTACTCTCCAGTTCGTCAGGCCAGCTACACAACGCCAGTCGAATCGAATGGACCGGTTGAGATCCGCGGTCGTGTTGAACGAGTTGAAGCGAGTCCTGCGATCACCGCATCACAGACACGGCGTCAAAAGAATGCCGGCTGGGAAACGGTCGAGAAATAACGCCCGACGATTCGCGACATCGAATCGTTAGCCTGAACCAACAAGGCATCCGAAGTTCCGGGTGCCTTTTTTTTGCGCGCTCTCGTAGCCTGACTTATCGCATCGAGACGCCAGCCCGGCATGCTGACGCACGAGAGAAAACGTCATTTGACCGGACTTTGTGTTCATGAATAATCCAAACGTTCGATTCCATTCGTTGAATCATCCGCATGAGCTGATCCCAAACCGTTAAGGCGACTTTATGTGCAATCCGCTTCCGTTACTGGCAGCAGGTTCAAGTCGTTCTTTACGTGATAGCGTTCTTTTACGAGAATGTATGCAGTTGAGCGCGCAACCCAGGCAATAGAAACCTCAGGCACACTATTTATGTCAGACGTCATTGATCCGACCAAAGCCAACGAACCGGCCGAACCGTACATTCAGCAAACAACCGATGTTGATCCGGCCGAAACGCAGGAGTGGCTTGATTCGCTGGAGTACATCATCAGCAGCAAGGGTCAGGACCGGGCGAAGTATTTGCTGTCGGTGCTCGAAGCGCATGCGCGAACCGAAGGCGTCGATCTGCCGATCAAATCCAACACGCCTTATATCAACACGATTGCAACGGCCGATCAGCCGCAGTATCCGGGCGATCGCGAGCTCGAACGGCGGATCAAAAGCATCATTCGCTGGAATGCGTTTGCGATGGTGGTTCGAGCCAACAAAAAATATGAAGGACTCGGCGGTCACATCTCAACGTTCGCATCGTCGGCAACGCTTTACGAAGTCGCATTCAATCATTTCTTTCGAGGTCGCGGGCCGAGCGGCTACGACGGCGACCAGATTTTCTTCCAGGGCCACGGCTCGCCCGGTATGTATGCCCGCGCGTTCATGGAAGGCCGCTTTGACGAGGATCGACTTGACCGTTTCCGGCGGGAATTGCAGGACGACGGCCCGGGGCTTTCGTCGTATCCGCATCCGTGGCTGATGCCGGATTTCTGGGAGTACCCGACGGTGTCGATGGGCCTTGGTCCGATCATGGCAATCTATCAGGCGCGGTTCAACGAGTATCTGATGGATCGCGGAATCAAAGACACATCCAAACAGCGCGTCTGGGCATTCCTTGGCGATGGCGAATGTGACGAACCGGAATCGCTCGGAGCAATCACGCTGGCCGCACGCGAAAATCTGGGCAACCTGAAATTCGTGGTCAACTGCAATCTGCAACGACTTGATGGTCCGGTTCGCGGTAACGGAAAAATCATCCAGGAACTCGAAGCGCTTTTCCGTGGTGCCGGCTGGAACGTGATCAAAGTTGTTTGGGGCGATGACTGGGATCCACTCCTCGAACAGGATGAAAAAGGTCTGCTTGTCAAACGGATGGGAGAGGTCGTTGACGGCGAATTCCAGAAATATGTCGGAACCGACGGCGCGTACATTCGCGAAAACTTCTTCGGAAAATATCCGGAGTTGCTGGAGATGGTAAAGACATACTCCGACGAAAAACTTCACCGCATGCGCCGCGGCGGACACGATCCCGAAAAAGTCTACGCTGCGTTCAAACAGGCGGAAGAAAACCGGGGCAAGCCAACTGTCATCCTCGCAAAAACGATCAAAGGCTACGGGCTTGGCGAACAGGGCGAAGGCCGCAACATTGCTCACAACAAAAAGAAGGCGAACGAAGAGGAACTGATCAACTTTCGCGGCCGGTTCGGGATTCCGATCTCCGATGAGGAAGTCATCAAAGCACCTTTCTATCGCCCGTCCGATGACAGCGCCGAGGTGAAATACACGAAAGCCCGCAGGCAAGCGCTCGGTGGTCCGGTTCCGTCGCGTCCGACTGTAATTCCGACGATGGACGTTCCGACCTATGAAGACGTTCGCAAACGTGTTGAACAAAGCGACGGCAAGGAAATTTCAACGACGATGGGTTTTGTCCGCCTGTTAAGCAGTCTTTGCCGCGACAAAAATATCGGAAAGTACATTGTGCCGATCGTTCCCGACGAATCGCGAACGTTCGGGATGGAAGGAATGTTCAAAGACGTTGGAATCTACGCGCATGCAGGCCAGTTATACGAGCCGGTCGATTCCGATCAGGTCGCCTACTACAAGGAAGCCCGCAACGGCCAGTTGCTGGAAGAAGGAATTTCGGAAGCGGGTTCGATGAGTTCGTTCTGTGCTGCAGGAACTGCCTATTCGGCGCATGGCGTCAACATGATTCCGTTCTTTGTCTATTACTCGATGTTCGGCTTCCAGCGAATCGGCGACCTGGTCTGGGCGGCAGCCGACCAGCGTGCCAAAGGCTTCATGCTGGGCGGAACCGCCGGGCGGACAACGCTTAACGGTGAAGGGCTGCAGCATCAGGACGGTCATTCGCTTTTGAATGCGATCGCATTCCCGACCGTGCGTGCCTACGATCCTGCGTTTCACTACGAGACCGCCTGCATCATCATGGACGGTCTCAGGAAAATGTATCAGGAAGGCGAGACCGCGATTTATTACATCATGGTCGGCAATGAAAACTACGAAATGCCGCCGATGCCTGAAGGCGTTGAAGAGGGCATCATCAACGGGATGTACAAGTTCAACACGCTTGAAGCCAAAGGCGGCAAACACCGGGTTCAGCTCTTCGGCAGCGGTGCGATTATGAACTGCGCGCGCAAAGCCCAGCAGCTTCTGGCGGAGAAGTTCAAGATCGCCAGCGATCTCTGGAGCGTGACCAGTTACACACAACTGCGCCGAGACGCACAGGAGTGCCGTCGCTGGAACATGCTGCATCCGACGAAAAAGCCGAAGGTCAGCTACATCGAGAACACACTCAAGGGCAGCAAAGGGCCGTTCATCGCTGCCAGCGATTACGTTCGGGCCGTTTCCGAGCAGGTTGCGCCGTGGCTGCCGGACGACATGTTCGTGCTCGGCACTGACGGAATGGGCCGCAGCGAAACCCGCCCGACTCTGCGACGGCATTTCGAGGTCGATGCGGAATGTATCACCGTTGCGGCACTGTATCAGCTGTCGCAACAAGGCAAGCTGGACGCGAAAGACGTTGCTGCAGCGATCAAGGAGCTGGATGTGAATCCGGACAAGATCAGCCCGCTGTATGCATAGCAACGGGCAGGATTTCAATCTGTCGCTGCCAAAATCTCAACTCTCATTCTCGAAATTAATACTATGGCTGTTGAAGTAAAACTACCGTCACTGGGCGAAGTTGAATCGGGCGACGTTCTCGAATTTCTTGTCAGTGAAGGGGACACGATCGAAAAAGAGCAGGGAATCGTCGAACTGGAGACCGACAAGGCCACTTTGGTTGTTCCGTCGGACGCAGCCGGCGTTGTGGTGAAAATCAACTTTGCTGAAGGCGATACGATCAACGTCGGCGATGCAATTCTAACTTTGGAACCGGCAGCCGCTTCAACCGGTTCTGTTCCGTCCGCGCCGCAACCGGCAGAATCAGCTCCGCCAACGCCAACGCCGGCAGCTGAAACGACTCGGGAATCTGCGCCGACACCATCCACGCCGACACCATCCACGCCGACACCATCCACGCCGACACCATCCACGCCGGCACCATCCACGCCGGCACCATCCACGCCGACACCTTCGCCGGCACCAACACCGCAACCCGTTACGTCACCGTCTCCCGCTAAAGCCGTCGCCGGGGATTTGAGCAACGTCGCGGCGGGCCCTGCAGTTCGACGGTTTGCCCGCGAAGTCGGAGTCGATTTGCGCAACCTCACCGGCACCGGACCTCACGAACGAATTACGCGCGATGACGTACTGGCCGTTGTTCGCAGCGGAAACAAAACAAACGCCAGCGGCGCGGCTTCCGGAACAGGCAAGAGCGATGGCTACGGACCGGTCCGCATCGAAAAGATGCCGAAGATCCGCCGGACGATCGCAAGGAAGATGCATGAATCGTGGAGTACTGTCCCCCGTGTCACGAACTTTGATGACGCCGACATAACGGATTTGGAAGAAATCCGCCAAAGCAGCAAACAGCAATATGCCGCCCGGGATATCAAACTGACCACGATGCCGTTTGTGATTAAAGCCGTCGCGATGGCCCTCAAAGCACACCCGCTGATTAATGCTTCGCTTGACCTGGACAACGGCAAGATTGTTTACAAGGACTATGTCAATGTCGGCATCGCGGTTGATACTGATCGTGGACTGGTCGTTCCATCGTTGCGTTCTGCAGATACGCAGGGAATTCCTGAAATTGCCCGGCAGCTGGGCGAGATGGCGGGGAACGTTCGCGACAACAACTTTACGATTGAAGACCTGCGAGGCGGGACGTTCACGATCAGCAACCTCGGTGCGATCGGCGGCACTTACTCGACTCCTATTATCAACATTCCCGAGACATCGATTCTGTTGATCGGACGCAGCCGTAAGATGCCGGTCGTTGTCGAAGACGAAATCAAAATTCGGCTGATGATGCCTTTGAGCCTGTCGTACGATCACCGCCTGATCGACGGCGGCGCGGCAGCCCGATTCCTGAACGACGTCATCGGCTACCTCGAAGCACCGAGCCGACTGTTGCTGGCGCTGTAGTATTCTGCCGGAAGAATGGCACGATTCTAGCGTCGCCACTCGACGCCGACCGAGAATCCAGCCGCCAGTATTCCATCCTCAACGAATCCGACAGGGTCCGTTGAAGCACCGAAGATCGAATTCGGATTAAAGTTTGCTATTACCGAATTGGCTCGGGCAACTCCGTCCCAGAGAGACTGCACCTGTACGCCGCCGCGAATCGCGATGTCACGGCTGATGTTGTAAGCCAGATCGAATTTCAAGTCGATCACCGGAACGAACGAATTACCACTGAAGTAGCTCTCGGAGAAAATAATTACGGCTGGTGTGGGCTGAATGTCTGTCGCAACCAATCGCTGCTGGTTGTACATCGTTGCGATAGTCGCGTTGCCTGAATAGCGGAATCTTCCGCGTCGCTGAGTGTAACGCCCGCCGGCCTGCAAACCAAATCCGCTGTTACTGACCCTCTGCTTGAACCTCGCCACGTTGGCACCTTGAACCAAGTCCTGAAGAGTTTCGTCGGAAAAACCGGCGTAGCGTACTCCCACATAAGGCTCCAGGTAGCCTCCGCTTTCTGTTTCCTGACGGAAGACACGGTTTAGTTCAACCGTTGCCATATTCGTAGTGATCAGCATCGGACTGCTCGCCAGAATGTCCTGACCGTGGACAAGATCGACACCTCTACCCTGCTGATAGCCAATCAACCAGCCCGTGTCGTCCTCAGACATCCAGCCACCCTGGTAACGGTTGCCCCAGAGGTTGTTTGTTCCGGATGGCCGATTTGCGGTGACTTGAACATTTTCACCGCTCGGTCGGGAGATACTCGACGTGAACCGGTCATAGGTAAAGAAGAACCCGGTATTTGCATCAAGTTCGTCGTTGCTGGCGAAATCAACAGGCGCAAATGCCTGTGCGTCATAGTTGAACACACCCGGGTCGGCGAACGGCCGGGTATTCTCGGACGATTCAACATCACGATTGCGGAATCTTGGTCCCGGTAAGTCAATCTGTCCCTGGACCTGGCAGGTAGCCGCCAATGTGACTACCACGCAAAGAACCGCCAAAATGTTTTTATAGAGCATCTTTTATTTCCTGCACTTGCAGTTGCAAATCAGTCGTGCCTCGGGCACGATCCCCGGGATTTCAGTTCAGGGTCTGTATCGGATGTTGAGATTGTGCGGGTTGAATAAGAAAGCAGGAATTTGACGAACATATCGGTATTCGCGTTAATTCATGCCTATGCTCCCAGAAGGCTAGCGGTTAACAAACGATGGCCAACTCACAGAACCTCGAAAAAACAGACGACTTGCCCCAGGCAATGTTGCGGAACATGCACAATCTTCAATTGACCGCTTCGATGGCGATGATTGACGGACCCGGAATGACGGTTGCTCAAGCTGCAACCACTGATTCGATCACGTATGGCACTCAACCACCGCCAAACATTCCTACGCGATTTGGAAACAGCTTCGGAAGTGTTGGCGGTCGCCGGTGGGAAATTGCTCAGGAAGGCGCGATTCAAATTGACTCCGAAGACGTGCCGTTTTTGACCGATGCCGAGCTATTCAGTACGGTTGTTCACGAAATGGCTCACGCCATGGGCTTCAATCCGAACATCTGGGCCGGCAATGATCTGCTGACTCCGGATCCAATGACCGACAACAATCCGTTCAACGATGACAGCTTTGCGAACTACCCGGGCGAATACGGACTTGCCGAATACCAGCGACTCAACGAGGACAGGACACTTCAGTTCGTTTCCCTTGAACAAGATGGTGGATGTCGGTTACGCAACACGTTTTCGTCCCAACCGTGGCGATGTAGTTATCGGCGGCGGTGGCGGATTCCCGCCCAAGTGGAGCCGACCAACGGCACCCATTTCATTCCTGACGACTGGTTCGTCCGTTCCGGAACCGTCCTCATTAGTGATTCTGCCTAGCATCAGCGCAATGGCTGCGGCACGCCGTCGACGTCTTGCCTAAATCAAATTCAGCGGAAAAGTAAATCAGCCGACTGCCTTTTGCAGTCGGCTTTTTCTTTGCTCATTGTTCCGGCTAAGATTGCAATGTTTGTCTTCTGCCATCGCGATTTCATTGGTCACAGCGATCGCCAGCCTTCGACACGTTTTCCACAAGCGCTCCTTAGACTGAATGTCAATCTGTGCCGACCGTCCCGTTCATTCGCTAGGAACGAGTTCAATTCCGGCCGGATTCACCTCAAACAGACTGTATTCGTTGACTTCCGCGCTCGAACGCGGCAAACTGACCGCCAGCGAATTTCCATCAAAAGTATCGCCACCGGACCTCGCCGCAAGGACTGCACCCCAATGAATGTCACAATGACCGAATCAGCGCAACTCAATAAGAACCCGGCAGAATCAAATGTTGCCGGCCGCCGGGTTGCGTTTGTGGGAAAACTTGGCAGCATGAATCGCAAACAGGCACGCGAAGAAGTCCGTGCGCTTGGCGGCACGGTTGTCGAACGGATCGATCCGTCGGTCGATGTGATTGTCATCGGAGCCGATCAACTGCCCGTCGGAGAGAACGGGTTGTTCGACGATCCGATCATTGAGGCAGCTGAACGGGGCGATCTGAGAATCATTAGCGAAACCGAGTTGTGGGAAGAACTGGGTCACGTCGATTCTGAAAAGGACACGTCTACCTTTTACACTCCGGCCATGCTCGCCCACCTGCTGGATTTGCCGATCAGCACGATCCGTCGCTGGATCCGGCGCGAACTGATAAAGCCGGTTCGCCAGTTTAAGAACCTCGCCTATTTTGATTTCCGGGAAGTCGCTTCGGCGAGACGAATCGCAGGGCTGATTGCCGAAGGGAACTCGCCGGCCGCAATCGAATCGAAACTTTCGAAACTCGCAAAACTCTATCCGCATCTCGACCGCCCGTTATCGCAATTGTCGGTGATTGTATCGGGCCGCAACGTATTGCTCCGGCAGGGACAAGGCCTGGTTGCTCCCGATGGCGGGCAAATGCACTTCGACTTCGACAATGTTGCGGGTGAAAAGAACTCGATTCCGGCACCAGCCGTGCTTTCGATCAAGTCGTTTTCCATGCCTGCGACGGAAATTGAGGCGCATGTTGATCCACACGATACGATGGCCGGATTGAGTACGCCGGACGAATTTCTAGCGTTGGCAACTGAACTCGAAGACGAAGACTCGCTTGAATCGGCGGCAGAAGTCTACCGCACGATGGGGCTCGCATTCGGTCCGGTCGCAGCGGTTAGTTTCAGGCTGGCCGAATTGCTCTATCTCCGGGGCGAACTCGAGGCCGCACGCGAACGATATTACGTCGCCATCGAACTTGACGCCTCCTTCGTCGAAGCGCGGGCCAGTCTCGGTTGCGTACTGGTCGAACTCGGTCAGCACCAGCTGGCTATTTCGGCCTTTTCCGGCGCGCTGGACCATCACCCCGAATATCCTGATGTTCATTTTCACATGGCCCGCGTGCTGGACGAAGCACAAGATTCGCAACGAGCTGAACAGCACTGGCACGAATTTCTGCGTCTGGCTCCAGCCAGTCCCTGGGCCAATGAAGCGCGTGAACGGTTGGGTGTTGAAACCGAATAGACAATGGCAGGAATTTGAAGGATGGAATTCAGCATCCCTTCGTTCGATTCCATCCGGTCACAGCCTGCATTTCCGCTATCACTTCTGCCCGACTCTGCGGGCTGCGTTCTCCCTTCCGGTTTCGGCGAGCCTGCGTATTGCGTTGGGCAAAACGCCTATGCCGATTTGACTTGCTAAATTTGCGGGTTATTCCGATTTCAAGAGATATTCAGGTAACTCCGGTTCGCGCTGCAATTTCCAGGTTGGCGAATTGCGAGCTTTGAATTGCCAACCCACAGTTTCGCAGAAGATCGACGCAGGAACCTGATGATGAATGTAAAACTGAAAACAGCAATCACAACACTGGCTGTGTTTTGTTGTCTTGCTTCGTCCATGGTTTCCATTTCGTGTGCTCAACCTGCCGGGGGCTCGTTTCAAGAAGGCTATCAAAGAGGTAGCCAATTCAATTCATCGGGTGATACCTGGTCCGTGTCGCGGCCGGGTATGTCCGACCAGGGGTCGCAAAGTACTTCTATGTCACCGGATCATTGGGGCAAACCGGCCGGACAAGGTCACTCAAGCGACGGCTCCGCAGTTGGCAGCTATCAGTCGACAGCGTTTCCCGGCGGATTCGATACGGATCCGACACAAACGGTGCAAGGAGCTGCGCCAACCGATTTTTCGCCACAGTCGACCCCATGGGGCGGACCACAAATCAGTGGCGGTCCTCAAACAACAGAACCGTCGCGAACTCCTGTTGATGCTTCAGCTGAATCGATTTTTGAAAACGGATCAGCCACATCACCGGTTTCATCCTCCGGACCTGATGTCGAAATTCCGCTCCCGCCAAGTGCTTCGGATGGCAACTTTGAATCAGAAGGAAACTTCGGAGCAAACGCATCGAATCCTTCCAGCTCCTCATCAACGTTGCCAGTAGTCGACGTACCGGCATCCGACGAAGGCAGGGGCCACGATGTTCCCGCGAAAGAAATCGTTTCGGAGCAGATGCTGGATGGAGTTTTGCCTGACGGCAGCGGCATATTTGACTCGCAGTCCGACGGCAGCTCGTTCGCCCTGTCCCCAGCCAACACCGCTCCACCAACCAACACCGCTCCACCAACCAACACCGCTCCACCAACCAACACCGCTCCACCAACCAACACCGCTCCACCAACCAACACCGCTCCACCAACCAACATTGCGCCGCATATCGAACAACGCGCATCGGATCTGGCACCCAAAAACGCTGGACCTGTGATGTCGGGGCCACCGCAATCAGGGTCAAAAGTCACCGGCCCGGCAATTAATGGTCCGGGCGCTGAGCAAACCATTATCGACGGCAGCACAATCGCGCTCGATGCAAACGGGCAGGTTGTTTCCGGACCGGTCATCTACGGCCAGGGCGGATACATTCCAGGAATGGGTGGTGGATTCCAGAGCCGACTCGCTCAGGAATTCACTGGCGGAAACAACGGCGGAGGATACGTAAACTCAGCCGCTGGCGGGCTTGCCACTCCGAATCACTTTGGATACGGAAGCGCCGGATTCGGCAGCGGCCTCGGGCAAAATCATCCGCGGCAGGATTTAGGGTTTCGTTCAACCCGGCCAGTCACTCGCGGCGCCATGCCGTTTGATGACGGAACCAAATTCGGTTTCGAAGACAAGAAAAAAGAATACCCGCCGATGAGCGAGATTCTGGCAACGGGCATCTACTATGGAATGTTTGAAACGTACTATGTCCAGCCGCATTTTCAAGGCAACACAGCAATCGCGACCAACACCGGAATCAACGAAGCATTTGATTTTGACAACGACACCGGATTCAAATTCCGTGCCGGTTTCGAATCGGAGTACGGCCCGGGACTCGACCTGAACTACTTCCAGTTCGATCAGAATTCCGCGCCAACCCGTTTCACCAGCGACGGCGCGACGACTGCAACAACCAGTACATGGATGCCGGGACCGAACCAGTGGAGCCGGCTGTCAGCCGATGCCGCTGGCGAAACGCTCGACGCACAACACAGCCTTGAAGTCCAGACGTTCGGTGCAGCATTTTTCAAAGAGTTGAAATTTCCGATCTCGCGATTGAACGGCATGTTCGGCATGCAGTACGCTGGTATTGCCCAGCGGCTTGAAGCGAGCGTGCTCGATTCGAGCGGCACTGTCATCGAGCAGTTGACCTCGTCATCCGACATGCGAGCCTTCGGACCGCGCGTCAACTTCGAATACTTCCGACCTGTCGGCCACACACCGATGAATCTAATCAGCAACTTTGGCGGGGCGTTGATGTTCGGGAACCGCGACCAGTTCGTTGAAAACAGTGCGACAGGCGATCTCAGCCGGGTCGGAGCAGACGAGTTTGTGACGATGTTCGATTTCGGCTCTGCATTGCAGTATCGATTCAAGACGGGTGAGAAACGTTTTGTCTCGGCCAAAATCGGCTACAACGCGCAGGTCTGGATCGGCGGAGGAACGGCCGTGCTGCCCCAGGACGATTTCGGATTTCGAGGTTACACGTTCAGTATCGGGATCAACCGGTAACGGAATGGGGCAGGTTGGAACCAGTCAACCCAAGGGCATCCTGCGATCCGAATCTCCGTGTACTCCGCGCCTCCGCGTTTCAAATTCGACCTGCCGATGCACTCGAGACGCAAATTGCAAATCGAGTCGGATTGTGTTCTGATTTGACCCGCATGAACTCTGCCGCGATCCGGCTCCTCCAGCCTCTCCCGAACATTTCACCGATCTACACATGTCCGTTGCCATCTACTTGAACGACATCAAAGAAGCCGATTCGCTCATTCCCTGGGGGGCCGGATTCGCTCACTCCCGTCACTCCGATCTGATCGTCGTTATGCCGAAACGGAGCAAAGGGAAGGTTGCGTGGAACGAGCTGGAGTCAATCAGCGATACGGAAAACGAAAACCAGAAGAAAATCTGTGAATTAATCCGGGGGCTGGACAGGGAACATTTCGTTCTGAAGCAGGACATTGCACAAGGTCGTGAATCGTCTAACCTTGATCGAGCGGCCATTAGTGTTATCGAACTCCAGTCGCCAACCCCGGAGCATTCATTTGCGGAATCAGTCTCGGAACAGGGGATCAAACTCGTCCTCGTTCAAGCGGATGAACCAGGCAAATCAACGGGCGGCGATTCGTCCCGCGTCCAGCAGCTGTTCGAACAGGTTCCCTGCGAAACCGTCTTGATCCGGGGAGCCTGTCCTTCCTCCGACAAGCCGATTCGAATCATGCTGGCGACCGACGGCGAAAGCGACCTGCATCCGGGACTCGACCGCGCACGGCAACTGGCGTCCACATTCAACGGAATCGTAACGATTCTTTATGTGCGGCCCGACGACGACATGGTCGCTGCCGACGTCGCAGCACGTAATCTGAAAAGGCTGTTAAAATTTGATACTGACTACGATGATCTGTTCGAACGAAAAATCGAACTCGCAGACAGCTTGCTCGAAGGAGCAAGACGACAGAACCTTGACGAATTCGATCTCGTGATCGTTGGTTCAAACAAAGCGAAAACACGCCGGCAGATGTTCCGCGAACTCGAAGACACACCGGAATCCGAATTCACGACCGCCGTAGCTGCTTTTCGCTCGGGCGTTCCGATGGCCAGCCGGATGTGGAGTCACGTTCTGGCTCTGGTGCGCGGCACCGTTCCACAACTCGAACGGGAACAACGAATCGAGCTGGTCAAAGGAATTACGACCGGATCGCAGTTCAATTTTGATTTTGTCGCCTTGATTTCACTTTCGACCATCATTGCCGGTCTGGGCCTGATCGATAATTCAACGGCGGTTGTCATTGGCGCGATGCTGGTCGCGCCGTTGATGAACCCGCTGGTTGGAATCGGATTCTCGCTGATCCAGGGCAATGGCGTACTTATCATGAATGCGACAAAAAGCGTTCTTCTGGGGTTTGCGGTCGCGTTTGTCATCAGCGTGCTTCTCGGGCTGTTGAATCCCGGCATTGTTCACGACGGGCACATGAACACCGAACTTTCCAGCCGCTGCAATCCGAATCTTCTTCACCTGATGGTCGCGCTGGTGAGCGGCATTGCCGGAGCGTATGCGACGGGGCGACCGGGTTTGCCAGGTGCGCTGCCGGGTGTCGCGATCGCCGCCGCGCTGGTGCCGCCGATTGCGACATCTGGAATTGCACTGGCGATTGGTGAATTCGAACTGTCATTCGGTGCTCTTCTCTTATTCTTCACCAATATTGTCGCAATCGTGCTTGGCTCGACGATCGTCTTCTGGGCAATGGGGTTGAATCCACAGGCGATGAATTTCAGTGGATCAGGCTCCAAGCCGCGTCGCTGGCCGGGGCTGCTATTCATTTTGTTTGTCGTTATTTCGTTTCTACTCGCGATCTTCTTTTCTATCGAGACATTGCAAAAAGTTATCGCGGCCTGGAAAGCAGCTCTCTGAACACTTCGCCCGTGTTCTCTGCCATGACTTCCGCGTTGCGATTAGCATGAACATGTGCGCGGCCCGACCTGGCCAGATGTAGTCTCATCGCGTCATCATTTGCTAAATCGGCAATCGCCTGGGCCAACAAATTCGAATCGCCGGCAGGAAACAACAGCCCGCCTACGCAAGCTTCGATCAGTTCGGGAAAGCAGGCGTGATCCGGCTGCACGACCGGAACTCCGGCCGCCATCGCTTCGAGTACATACAATCCCTTCGGCTCAAGAAACTCGGTCGGAACCGAAAGTACGTCCAGCGACTGAAGAAATTCCAGTTTCTCGTGACGCTCAATCGAACCGCAATGCTCGTAGCAATTCGAAAGCCCGGCCTCGTCCAGACGCTTGAACAACTGGTCAGCATACTCCCGGTTCTCCGGGCCAAGCCAGCCGGCAATTCTCAATTGTGCGTCGATTCGATTGAATTCCGGATTTCGATGCAGTTCGATAAACGCATCAACCAGACAGTGCAGACCTTTTTGCGGCGCGAGACGGGCAAGGTAGCCGATCACAAACCGGTTGCTCTCATCCCGTTCTGCGGTCGTATTCCCCTGATCGTGAAAGTCATCAACATTCAGCCCCAGCGGTGTGACGTGAATTCGCGCGGGGTCAATCTCGAAATAGTCGCTCATGTAGTCGCGAAAGAATTGACTGTGCACGATGAATCCGTCGACCTGTTCGGCAATCGATTTGATTCTTGAAATGCACTCCGATTTGTATGGATCTTCAAGGCTGTCAAGAAACACGTCGTCGCCCTGCAACGTCACCAGGATCTTGACGTCGGTTTGCTGCCGCTTGATTTCAGGAATCGCGCCGCCAATCAGGATGTTGCTGAAGACCAGCAGGTCAGGCTTCCGGGCCTCAAGCCACTTCATCAATCGACGGACTTCCTTGCGCTGATTTCCGTTGACGCCTTTGAGCATCGAAAGCGCCAGTTTTCCCAGCATCGTCGGGTTGGTCTCGATCGCTTTGGAGGTAACGCGACGGATCAGTTTCGGGTTGTCGAGAAACCGATCAAGAAACGACGGTACGAATCGCAGCAACGGAATCTTCTGCTGAAGAAAAACGTTGATGCCGCCAAAGAAAACCTGATCGACGCTGACATCCGTTTCGTCCGTGCGAATCGGCGTGTAGGTCGGAACAAGTTGAATATCCCAACCTGCTTTCGACAACGCCGCCGCAAGCGCGTTGTCGTGCATACAACTACCGCAGAACATCCCCCCGGCACCGGCTGTCAGGTAGATGATTTTGGCAGACATAAGATTCCACGTGCACTACGCCAGGAGCGTTGCACTATGCTTGCGGTTGCAGGCGTCAATGATCTTCCGGCAAATCGAGTCGGCCTCATCGCCGGTTAGCGTCGCTTCCGCGGATCGCAGCGTCACCGACATGAGCAGTCGTTTCCTGTTCGAACCGTCCTTCTTCTCGTCGCGGAACGTCTCGCGGTATTCAATCGTTTCCAGCAACTCGCCTCCTGCACTGGAAACCGTTGACTCGAGGTCCGACCAGTGCACTCCGTTATCAACAATGAAATTGAAATCACGCGAAACTGGTGGATAGGGACTCTGATCGGCATGAGTCGGAACTAGAACCGCAATCTCTTCCAGCAACATGACATCGACTTCGGCAACCGTCGCACCGTTGCGAAGCCCGAATGTCTTCTTGCCTTTTGCCGAAACTTCGCCGATCCAGGCAAGCGTCTTGTCACCGATTTTCAATTCAGCTGCCTTGCTGGCGTCGAGAATCTCATGGTCGCACGAATGCGCTGAGACGCGAGCGGTCGGCGCCAGCCGCTGGACCAGGTGCTCGATCACACCTTTGACCGCGTAATAATCGCGCCCGCTAATCACAGCCAGTTTCAGAGGCTGGGTCGGCAGTTCTTTCGAACCCGAAAGCAGGTAAACCATTGCCGTTTCAAATAGTTCAACTTCGGTGTTCGAGCGATATTCGTTGATTCGCCGAACCTCCAACAGACTCGGCACCAGACTTCGCCGCAGCAATTCAACCGAACCAATATTCTGCGACTTGCTTTCGAGCACGCCCAACATCGGCTGGCTGATCGTTAGAGGCGCGACATCGGACCAGGGACTGAACGGAATTGCCCATGCTTCGGGTACGACGCTGGGTGTCATCGCTTCGTCAAATCCCGATGCCGTCATGACATTCCGAACAACGTCGACGACTCGATCACCTTGCAGCCGATAGGACGCCGCCATCGGAACCCGCGCCGTGTCAGGAACTTTGTCATAGCCGTAAATCCGCCCGACCTCTTCGACCAAATCGACTTCGCGCGTGAGGTCTTTCCGCCAGCCCGGGGCAACCGCCGTAACCGAGTCCTTGTCAGATGACTGAATGTCCATGCCCAGCGCTTTGAGGGTTTGCGGAACGAACTTCGCGGGAATGTCGATGCCCAGCACACGTTTCAATTGAGCAAGTCGCAGAGTCACCGGTTGTGGTGCAACCGGTGGCTGCCCGACATCGACCACGCCTTCACACATTGTTCCGCCCGCCATTTCGAGAATCAGCTCACAGCAGCGGCGGCTCGCCCAGTCAATATTGTGCGAATTGATATCACGTTCGAAACGGAACGACGACGGGCTGTGCAGGTTCAATCGCCGCGCCGTGTTGCGCACCGACATCTGACTGAAGTACGCAGCCTCGATCAGAACATCCGATGTTGAATCGCCGACCTCTGAATCAGCTCCACCCATCACGCCGCCGATCGCAACGGGCGAATTCGCATCGGCAATGACGCACATACCAGGCTGGAGATCGTAGGTCTTGTGATCGATCGCTTCAAATTTCTCTTTCCCAACCGGCTCGCGAACAACGATCCTGCCGCCGTCGACTTTTGCGAAATCAAACGCATGCAGCGGCTGGCCGCATTCCATCATCACATAGTTCGTTGCATCGACGACGTTGTTGACCGTGTTGATGCCGATCGCTGCGAGACGCTTGACCATCCAGTCCGGACTCGGGCCGATCTTTACGCCGCGAATTAACCGTGCCGTATAGCGATAACAGAGCTCGGGACAGGTGATTTCGACCGAACAGACGTCGCTGACTTTTTTTGACGATGCGACTGGCTGCGGATCCGGTACCGTTAGCGAAGTATCGTAAAGCACAGCAATTTCGCGCGCAACTCCGATATGTCCGAGGCAATCCGGTCGGTTGCTGGTCACTTCCAGATCGATCGCCGAGTCGTTGCCAACATGCTCGGACCCTTCATGATTCAAACCGGACATCGTAAGCCGGTCGACAAGCTCGTCGTGGCTCATCTTCAAATCGACATATTGAGAAAGCCATTCGTGTGAAACAATCATGATTTCGTTTCAAAGTATGAAAAGTATTTTTGTGCGGTGAACCAGGTCGGAAGCGAGTTAGAGGAATACGAGTTGATTGGAAACAGCGCGTGTCAAAACTGGCGCAGAAACCGAACGTCATTCGTATACAAATACCGGATGTCAGTAATCTGATGCCGAATCATGCACAGCCGTTCAACGCCCAGACCAAACGCGAATCCGCTGACCTGTTCCGGATCGTAACCGACCGATTCGAGCACGCTCGGATCAACAATCCCGGCTCCACCGAATTCAACCCATTTTCCGTTCCAGTAATAGTCCGCTTCGACACTCGGTTCAGTGAACGGAAAGAACGATGGCCGAATCCGAACCGGCACCGAATCGCCGAGATAGCTGGATGCAAACAGCTGTAGTACCGTTTTCAAATCGGCGAGCGTCACATTCTCGTCCACCAACAGACCTTCCATCTGGTGGAACATCGGATAGTGGGTTGCGTCTGCGGTATCAGGACGGTAGACACGGCCGAGCGAGATGATCCGCACCGGCGGTTTTCGCTTTTCCATGACCCGGATCTGCACCGTTGACGTCTGGGTGCGGAGGAGCAGATTGTTTTCGCCAGGCACGAAACCCTGTTGCGAACCGGCCACGGAAATGTAGAAGTTATCGAGCGGATCACGAGCGGGATGCACGTCCGGAATATTCAACGCTTTGAAGTTGTGCCAGTCGTCTTCGATTTCCGGGCCATCTGCCTGAGTGAATCCAAGCCGGCCCATGATGTCTTTCAGTTCCTCGATCGTTTGCGTGATCGGATGCAACCGTCCGGTTCGCGTCACGGTTCCGGGCAGAGTCGCATCGAATTTAGGATCGAGTGTCCGTCCGCCAGCCGGGCCACCGGACAACCGGGCCTTGGCCGCATCGATCGCAGCATCAATTTCCGCTTTGACCTCCTTCAGTCGTTTTCCCGCCGTCGGCTTATCTTTTTTTTCGATCGAGCCGAGTTTTTTCTGGGTCGTTTTCAGCTGTCCCGATTTCGCACCGATAAATTTGATTCGCGCCGCTTCAAATTGTTCGGCATCAGCTGCACCTGAAAACGCAGCGGTCGCGGAAGTCGCGAGCCGGTTGATTTCGGCGAGGAAATCTTCGATAGATGTTGTGGCTGCGGACATGGTCGTTGCATGAAATAGGAGGCATAAAAAAAGGGAAAGACATCAGCCGCTGCGGCGTGTCTTTCCCGACGACTGGTCGTGGTTTGCCGATGGCTAAGCGAGCGATGATTTCGCTGTTTCAACGATCGAATCAAAACCGGTTGGATCGCAAACTGCAATCTCGGCAAGGCTCTTACGGTCGAGTTCGACGTTGGCTTTTTTGAGGCCCGCAATAAACCGGCTATAGCTGATCCCGCGCATCCGGCAGGCCGCATTGATTCGAATAATCCACAGTCGGCGGAACTGGCGTTTCTTGACTTTACGATCACGGAATGCATACACGCCTGCGCGAATCAGAGTTTCCTTAACCGTTCGCAACAACTTGCGACGCCCGGATACAAAACCCCTGGCTCGTTTGAAGAGCCGCTTTTTTGCCCGGGTGCGAGCTGCACCTTTTCTTGTACGCATCGTTATCTCTTTCGTTTTCGGTTTGGCCCCGGATCAATTATCCGAAGTTGCATTGCCAGGAACCGTAAAATTCTATCTCAAGTGACGCCGCTGATTCAGCTGCTGTATTTTCCAAGCGAACGGTGAACGGTTTTCTCCATCGTTCCGTCGAGCACCTGAACGCCGCGAAGGTTCCGCGTTCGCTTAGAACTCATGCGGACGTTGCGGTGACTTTTCCCAGCCGCGCGATGCAGGCATTTCCCGGTCGCGGAAAGCCGAATTCGCTTTTTTGTACCCTTATGGGTTTTCATTTTATTCCTGGTCATTTTTTCGCCGCTTCCATTTGTGGATTGCCCGGCACTTTAAGCCACCAGGCGCATTTGATTTCTATTTCAACGATTTCGGTCTCAATATTATCGACGTTGGACCGACCCAACATGCTGATTTTCAGCCGAAATCGAACCAGGGATTTTAGAGTTATCCAACCCGCGTTTGAAGGGGATTTCACACCAATCTGCCGGATTAGTTGCAGAAAAAACGGGATAATTCTTCCTGCTTGTCGGTTGTGGTGATGTCGATCGGAATTCACTCCAATCAAGCCAATCGTATGCAAATTCATTCCCGGGTTTTTGTTCGCCACGAATCACACGAATTTTCACGTATAACCGAGTTTCTATATTCGTGTAATTCGTGAAAAGAACTGCAACTTGATTGGTGGCTTCAACCGTTTGATCCAATCGACAACTCCGTTTTCGGTATCGTACCGGCCACTGGCAACCCACGGACCGACAGTGTCTGTCCCTTCACCCTTGATCACACCATGTTCGAAGCTCAAGTAAAGGTGCATCCAGCCGCGCTGTTTCATGTAGGCTTGAATGAAAAATCCGTTCCATTCGCCCGTCGGAATTCTTGAGTCGGTTTCCAACTGCCTCGAATACCCGGCACATCAGCGAGTAGTAGGAAACCCGCCGCGTTAGCAAGGACGAAGCACCTCGCCTCTCGAACGCATCATGGAATCTCGTCGCACCTGCATGAACACCGAAGCGTCAGCGAGTAGTAGGAAACCCGCCGCGTTAGCAAGGACGAAGCACCTCGCCTCTCGAACGCATCATGGAATCTCGTCGCACCTGCATGAACACCGAAGCGTCAGCGAGTAGTAGGAAACCCGCCGCGTTAGCAAGGACGAAGCACCTCGCCTCTCGAACGCATCATGGAATCTCGTCGCACCTGCATGAACACCGAAGCGTCAGCGAGTAGTAGGAAACCCGCCGCGTTAGCAAGGACGCGAGCTACCGAGCCGAAAATCCGAAAACCACCACAACTGCTCCCCTAGAAAAATCTGCCCTAAAAGTCAAAATAGATCCACGTTCAACCAGTCATTCTGCCACGCACAATCAAGTCCGGACGAAAACATGAGCCAGGCCAAAACCGCCAAGATCATCTACACCCAAACTGATGAAGCCCCCGCGTTGGCGACCTGTTCGCTGCTGCCTGTGATCCAGGCGTTCACCCGGGCGGCAGGCGTGACCGTTGAAACCCGCGACATCTCGCTGGCCGGCCGGATCATCGCCGCGTTTCCCGACTTTCTTACTGACGATCAAAAAACGAACGATGCTCTGGCTGAGCTCGGCGAACTTGCCACGCGCCCCGAAGCCAACATCATCAAACTCCCGAACATCAGCGCATCGCTCCCTCAGCTCAAAGCCGCGATCGGGGAACTGCAGGCCGCCGGATACAGGCTGCCCGACTACCCGGACGAATCTGCATCGGAAACCGACCGCTCAATCCAGTCCCGCTACGACAAGATCAAAGGAAGCGCTGTCAATCCGGTCCTGCGTGAAGGCAACTCCGACCGTCGCGCGCCGGCTGCGGTGAAACAGCACGCCGGAAAAAATCCGCACTCGATGGGTGCATGGAGCTCCGGGTCGGAGTCGCATGTCGCGCACATGAACAGCGGTGATTTCCGCACGACTGAAAAATCGGTCACGATCGAAAACGCGGGCAACGTTCGAATCGAGTTGGTTGACAACGACAGCAACGCAACCGTCCTGAAAGACAACATAGCCGTGCTTGAAGGCGAAGTAATCGACGGTTCCTACATGAGCAAACGCGCGCTGGTTGTATTTCTCCGGCAGCAGATCGCTGACGCGAAAAAGCAGGGCGTGTTGTTCTCGCTGCACATGAAGGCAACGATGATGAAGGTCTCCGATCCGATCATCTTCGGCCACGCCGTCAAAGTCTTCTTCGGCAATGTCTTTAAAAGTCACGCGGACGTTCTTGAAGAAGCCGGAGTCGACGTGAACAACGGATTTGGAAACCTGATCGCCAAACTGGATGAGATCCCTGCCGAAAAACGAGCTGAGATCGAAACCGATATTCAGGCCGCCTACGAAAACGGACCGGACCTCGCGATGGTTGATTCCGATAAAGGGATCACGAACCTGCACGTTCCCAGCGACGTGATCATCGACGCATCGATGCCCGCCATGATCCGCAGCTCGGGTCAGATGTGGAACAAGGATGGTAAACTTCAAGACGTTAAAGCGGTCATCCCCGACAGTTGCTACGCCGGCATCTATCAGGTCGCAATCGATTTTTGCAAACAACATGGCGCATTCAACCCGACCACAATGGGAACCGTCCCCAACGTCGGGCTCATGGCGCAAAAGGCCGAGGAATACGGATCGCATGACAAGACGTTTGAAATTCCAAACGACGGGACATTGCGAGTCGTCGACGAATCCGGAATGTGTTTGCTGGAGCACGTTGTCGAGTCGGGTAACATCTGGCGGATGTGTCAGGTCAAGGACGCCCCAATTCGCGACTGGGTCAAACTTGCCGTGACGCGGGCACGGGCGAGCGGAATGCCGGCGGTGTTCTGGCTGGACAAAACGCGTGCTCACGATGCACAGTTGATTGCGAAAGTCGAACAGTATCTTCCGGAGCACAACACGGACGGACTCGACATTAAAATCATGTCGCCGGTCGAAGCCACAAAGTTTACACTGGACCGGATCAAAGACGGCAAAGACACGATCTCAGTCACCGGCAACGTGTTGCGCGACTACCTGACTGACCTGTTTCCGATCCTTGAACTCGGCACCAGCGCCAAGATGCTGTCAATCGTTCCGCTGATGAACGGCGGCGGATTGTTTGAAACAGGAGCCGGCGGTTCAGCGCCGAAACACGTGCAGCAATTTGTTAAGGAAAACCACCTGCGTTGGAATTCGCTCGGCGAGTTTCTGGCGCTGGCGGTTTCGCTGGAGCATCTGGCCGAATCGACCGGCAACACCAAGGCGCAGGTTCTGGCTTCGACTTTGGACGCCGCGACCGGTCAACTGCTGGAGAACGACAAGAATCCGTCGCGCAAAGCGGGCGAGCTGGACAATCGCGGCAGCCATTTCTACATCGCGATGTACTGGGCCGAAGCACTGGCGGCCCAGGACGACGATACGGAATTAAAGTCGATGTTTGCCGGTCTGGCCGATGATTTGAAAGCCAAAGAAACGACGATCGTCAACGAAATGAACAAAGTTCAGGGCAGGGCGGTCGATCTTAGCGGCTACTATTTCCCTTCGCTTGAAAAGGCAACTGCTGCCATGCGCCCAAGCGCGACATTCAACGCCGCTCTCGAATCCGTCGCAACAACGAGTGCTGCGAGTTGAGCCAATCTACGAAGTACCCTTCAACGTCGTGACAAACCGCTCGCACAGCATATCGACCATGCCCGCGATCCTTCATCTTTGAGCGAACCGTCCTCGTTGAATGCTTCCATTGCTTTGCCGACGGCAACCTGCCCGGGGACAACCATTGTGCCGATGTTCTGCAGGATCGCGGTCATATGGACCAGCCCGCGCAACCCGCCCATCGCTCCGGGCAGGCGATCAGAAATCCGGCATGCGAATTCATCAGCTCAAAAAACTTGACCGCATTTTCCGGCATCCCGTCCGACTCAACATCGCCGTCGTAAATCGGCATCGGATAATCGGCCAGATCAACAGGCGTCACTTCCGCGCCGTGCGACCGAAGCGTTTCTGCGACCGCCTGAACCAGTTTCCTGTTGAACGATTCCTTACGTGCACTTCCGGCAAAAGCGAGTACGCGCGGTTTGCCATCAGAGTTTCCGACATGCTTTTCTTTCAGTGTTTGATTTATCAGGACCACACATCGTGCTGTCACGAGAATAGCGTGGACATCGATCAGTATCGCAGGAACCCGACGAGGTAATCGCTCATATTGCAGGAATCAAATCGCTTGAGCCAAATGGCGATCTGTGGAATGACATGGCCGGAGTCTTCCCACAGCTTCGTGGAACATCAGACAAGTAGTGCATAATACATAGCGCATCAAAAAAAGTTGCAGCCCCGACCGGCCTGCAACTTTGAATGACTGATCGTGGACTACCGCTAAAGACGGCAGGTTCATTGAATCGAGCTTCCGACTGAAGTCGCCACCCAACCCCCTTCTTTCGTCGCTGAGAAATGAACGCAAATGAAGTATACGTTTTTTCCGGAATTGAATAAGCGTTTAACAGTGTTCATAAGTGGTAAGAAACCGAATGGAATCAAACGGCTTTCAAAAATCCTGAGGCGAGGGTTTAGGCCCGTTGCAGGAACAATAAAAGTTTGAATATGCCCAATGCATCACAGGCTTCCCAGTCCGTCGATACGAGATCAACCCTTTACTGATGTTACTTCGCCGGCCGCATTGGCTTCTTTTTCGATTTCCTCTTTAGCCTGCTCAACATAGGCTTCGACTTTTGCCTGGTTTAGGATAAGTTCGATTGCAACATCCGCTTCTGTTGTTTGAGGTTTTGCGTCTTTGGCCGATATGATCAGAGGCGTTCCATCGGACCGCACCGAATTCGGAAGTCGCTGCCTTATTTGTTGCTCGTTCGCACAGTGAACCAACAGCCATTTTTCCGGCATTCCACCTGCATGAAATGGCGAACTGACATCGGGGTCATTAATAACGTGTAACCGTTCACGGCATTTAGGCGAAGAATGTGGGAGCTTGGTTGCCTTCAATCTTTGCCTTGATTGATTCCAAGAGGAAATCAAAGAAGTTCTGGTTCTGCTTTTTGCAGGTTGCGATCGCTGTCCACATTCGCTCGTTGTATCGCTGCCCAGCCTCACTTCGTGTGCCTTGCGTGCTCGCCAGCAAACGCGGGCCGAAGATCGGCTGACCATGGACTTCAGGAGCGTAGGGATAATAGATGTCACCTTCGATGGTTTCGTAGAGCCGAAACCGATGTTCGGTCACGACCACCGGCGAGTCCGGCAGTTCGATGTGCTGAATCGTTTCGAACTGGTCAGTGGGAGTCAGCTGCAGCCGTGCTACTTCCGAGTCATCAATTTCATATTCGATAATTTCGTCAACACGCTCCGGCGGCAAGGCTTCCCGCAGCTTTCGCTCGTGACCAGGCTGTCCGCCGGCCTTCCGTTTCCGAGGTCGGCCAGGCTTTTTCTTATTCTTCTTGCCTTTGCCTGCCTCGGTGATATCACTCGACGGTGATTTCGATGAATTGGATGAGTCCTTCTTCGATTTCGCAAGTTGAAGCTTTAAGTCCGCCACTTCAGCCAATAGCTTGTCGATCAGCTCGCGGAGTTCAGCAATTGTGTCATCCTTGCTCTTCATCCAGCCAGAGTAAAGAGTTCAGCCATTCCCTGCACCATCAGTTTCGAACCCCGTGAACGGTTACGAATATTCGCACCCGTTTCTCCTTTTGTCAGGCTGAGTACAGTGCGCCAATAGTCCGACGCTCTCCAAACAGTTTATCGTGATTTTGAGGAATGGAAACAACTTTCCCCAAACGGTTTGTCGAGTAATCGCAGATTTATCGACGATTCGCAACCATGTTTATCCGTCTTGGCGATAACCACGGCATCTCATCGAAAAAAACGTGGCTATCAACACACGGCTAATGTGACCGATCTGCGTGAACGATTCGGTATACCGTTTCATGTTTCAGAGTCAATTCATTCGTGTTCAATTTCGCGTCGCATAGGGTTCTCCCGAAACCGGCTCGAACCTGTCCGTGTTTACGGTCCTGACACCTGGATGCCACGACGTTCCAAAATAGTGCAGCAACAATGGCAGTAATGCAAGCAACGTCGTTCCGATGGTAATCGCAATCAGTGCATATTCGCGCGCGCCGGGGTCTTCCCAGCGGGTCTTGTTCGTTTTCGAAGTCAGCTTATTGATGATTTGAGTCGAAACCATTTTCGAGTTGCGTTGTGGAATTCGCCACCAAGCCGCGCTGCGACCTGGCGGAGCGTGGAAACATCCTGACGCGAATTTCCGCCGTCAATAAACGTACCGGTCAGAGGATCGCCGACACCGATCACCAGATGATCGATCCCGCCGCGTTTGAGTTCTGTGTCGATAAACTCCTGATCAAATCTTTCGGAGTCACCTGACGTAACATACTCGCGGCCCGTTTCCGGTTCACGTGCACGGAAAAACCCTGCTCCATGAAGCGAACCCTCCGCTGGGTCCTGCATTTGCAATACAACAAGGTCGTGTCGTTGAGCTGTCAATTTACATGCCTGCAATGCGCCGGGTTCGTGTAAGTCGCTGATCACCATGATCAAGGCACGGTGATTCAGTCTTGCGCCCAACTGTGTCAAACGTCGGGCAAGCAACGTCTGGTCATCAAGTTGAAACCGGCGCAACTGATGCAGCCATTGCATGACATGATCCTTCGCCAGCGACGGCTCGACGCGGTATTCATCAACGCCGGTGGTGATCAGCCCGACCGGCGATACCCGGTCCAGACATGCCAGGGCAAGTCCGCCGGCAATGTGCAGTGCGATCGCGTATTTGCTGCGTTTGAGGGAGCTAACGATCATCGACGCTGATGTATCAAAGATGAAATAACACGGCATCTGCTTGGGCGTTTCGAATTCTTTGACGAAGACCTTTCCGGTCCGCGCTGTGACCCGCCAGTCGATTGACCGGACGGGATCACCGTATTGATATCGCCGCGATTGAATGTACTCGACTCCCGAACCAAGGAACGGGGAATGATCCGTTCCATAGTTGAAATTGTCCGCCAGTCGCCTGACAGCAATCATAAATTGCCGCCAGTCCATTGGATCAACGTATTCGAGGTGGCCTTCGCGCATTTATGTGGTGTGACTTCTTGTCGAATCTCAATAGAAGTTGTGTCAAGTACGCCGCAGAATGTTTCGCTCATCTTCCGGCTCCGGATAGACAAGCCGGTGGAGCAGCATGAACCGGTCAAGCTGAGCTTCGGGAAGTTCGAACGTTCCGGCTTGCTCGACCGGGTTTTGTGTCGCGATTACCAGGAACGGAGCCGGGAGTTTAAATGCTTCACCGCCGATCGTGACTTTGCGTTCCTGCATCGCTTCGAGCAACGCACCCTGAACTTTCGGGGCAGCGCGGTTAATCTCGTCAGCGAGAAGCAGGTTGGTGAAGACCGGGCCTTTGTGTACGCGGAACTCGTTCGTCTTCTGATCAAGGATTTCCGAACCGAGAATGTCGGAGGGCAGCAGGTCGATCGTAAACTGAACCCGTCAAATTCCAGATCAATTGTCTTTGAGAGGACAGAGACCAGCAGCGTTTTGGCCAGGCCGGGCACACCCTGTAACAACAGGTGACCGCCGGTAAATAAGGCGATCAACAATCGTTCGACCACCACATCCTGTCCAACGACTACCGTTGCCACCCGCTCGCGCACGGCGCGGATGAATTCGACAACCTCCGGATTGGCTACCTGTTGCTGCGTCGAGTTTCCGGTTGCTGAGCTCATGTTCTGTCCGTAGTGCTTTCTGTCCGTGGTGTCGCTGATTCAAGCTCACTTTTCAAGCTCACTTTTCAAGCTCACTTTTCAAGCTCACTTTTTGAGCTGCAGGAATAGAGCTGTCTCGCCTTTTTTGTGCCCCGTTGTTCGGCACTGTACCAGTAAGCGCCACTGCGGCACGAGTTCCCTCAACCTTGTTCCCAACCGTCTAACTTCGTTGAAGGGGAATTGTTCCGCAAGTTCCGAATCGGATCCGGCAGAAAATTCGGTGCAACCAGCAAATATTAATGCGGTAATTCCAGCATAACTGTTACCGGGTAATGAATTGGAATTTATCCCGCAACTCCATCCTCGTCAAAACGGTTGGAGAAACTTTGCCTGAAACGTCGGGCATTTCTGTTGTCAGGGCAGGAACAATTCGACCACCGTTGGCGGGTCCAGTATTCGATACAAGAAGTATTCGACAAATGAAAACGTCACCGGCTGGCGATTCGCACCCGAAAGCGACCTCAGCCGGCGTTTCTCCGACCGTTGACACAGCCCGACCCATCAAAGACCAACAAACAATGGAAAACGGAATTGATACTCAACCAGCAACTGGCGCAGATGCAAAACTCGATCAACTACTCCGCCGGATCAACGGCCTGACCAGCGAAGATTCGATGCCTCCTGTTCTGCAGTCCACGATGCAGTCCGAAAGCCAGCCAACCGATACCGCACCGGTATCTACAGAGTACTTTCCTCGCGCACCGGAGACGTTGCGCGAGGCGGGTGTTTCAGGCGCAATGATGGAAGAGCTGATCGTCAAGTTTCTGCTTGCGATCGGTGAGGCCTCGGTTCGCAAAATTTCTGAACAGATATCGATGCCAGTGTATCTGGTTGAAGAAACAGTTGTCTACCTGAAGAACGAGCAAGTGCTGGGTTACATTGGCCAGGCAGCGATGAACGACTACATCTGTAAGCTGACCGAAACAGGTCGGGCTCATGGTCGAATCTACAGCGCGTCCTGTACCTATTTCGGTTCTGCTCCAGTTTCGTTTAATGCGTATATCGAAAGCGTGGAACGGCAGACTATCAACGATCAGAATCCGAGTCAGGAAGATCTTGCCCGCGCGTTTTCCGATCTGTTGATCGATCCCGAAATGATGGTCAAACTCGGTCCTGCACTGAACAGCGGCAAGGGTATGTTCCTATATGGCTTTCCCGGAAATGGAAAGACAAGTATCGCGGAGAGAATTACCTCAGCGTTCGGCCCCTACATCTGGGTTCCCAGGGCAATTTCTGTTGATCGTGACATCATTCGCGTCTACGACTCAATGAGCCATGTCGAAGCACCTGAGGAAGAACAGGATGGGATTCTCGCCAACGATAAAGTCGATCGACGATGGGTTCGGATCAAGCGCCCGACAATTGTGGTTGGTGGTGAATTGACGATGGACCATCTTGAAATCCAATACAACCAGGACACGGGAATCAGCGAGGCTCCGGTCCAGATGAAGAGCAACTGCGGGCTGTTGCTGATCGATGACTTTGGTCGTCAGCGCATGAGCATCGACGAGCTGCTCAATCGCTGGATCGTGCCGCTGGAAAAACGATACGACTATTTGAATACGAGTAATGGAAAGAAGATTCAGGTGCCGTTTGATCAGCTGGTTGTTTTCTCAACCAACCTCGAGCCAAAGGATCTCGTCGATGATGCGTTCCTGCGACGTATCCCATACAAGATCGAAGTGCCCAACCCGTCGGTCGAGAACTTCGTCAAACTATTTGAAATTATGTGCGGGGTCTACAAATTCCAATGGCGCCCGGACCTGATCAAGCAGTTGATCGAAAAGCACTACCTCCCAACCAACCGGTCGTTCCGGAATTGCCACCCCCGCGACTTGCTGCTGCAAGTCACGAACTGGGCGAAGTATCTCAAGCGGCCGCATGAGTTGTCAGAAGAGGCGCTGGATTTCGCCTGCGACAACTACTTCTCGATAATGTAGTTTTTTTTCCGTTCGGAAGAGCCCAAAGACTGTACTTTCAAGTTTGAACGACTACCTTTCTTCCACGCTCTTCGATTCCGCATCATGAATTGCAGCAAGGCCTGCTGCCAATGCTCCTTCGCGAAAGTCAAAGTCGGATCCAAATAAACGGTTGAACTTATCGACTTGGTCGTTATCCAACATTTCAATCACATCGTTTTTTTCGCCCTCCACTATGTCGGCAACATCGTCGTTGAATTGAGTCGCTTCGGACAAGAAAACGTCGTCGATTTCTTGTCGAATAGAAGTCAAACGACTTTCTTGAGAATCAGTTATCGCGAGCCGTTCATCCGATTCGTTTATCAAGAACAGCGCGTAGCTACCGCCATTCCTCAATAGTGCGAGTCGGGAACAAATCTGCTCTAGACGTTCAACTTGATGTGGAAGCAAAACTGTTTCAACGGAATCAAACAGACCTGCATTTATATTGGCAGTTTCCCGTCGCAACTCTTCGACGGTCATCGATTCTGACCGCATCATCAAATCAATTAGTTCCTTTTTTCGCGAGTTCTCTATGTTGCGAATGGAGTCTACCTGCTCGGGCGTTGGCTCCAAATCACCTTGCGTTTGATGATTAAAGACGAAGTTCAGCTTGATCTCTACAACTTTATCCGGACCGAGTTCTTCCATATTACCGAGTTCTTCCATATTGAGGTCTTCGGCATAAGGTGCGTTCTGAGCGGTGCGTCGGGCTTGCGCGTCGCCCTGCTTTTCCGCTTGTGTTTCTTTTTTTCCGGTCTGCTCCGCGCCGGGTTCGGCAATGCCTGCCGCGACGCTTTCCAATCGTCGATCCGGTCTTTCGCTCCGGTAAACTCCGATGTTTCAGGCGTCTCAGCCAATGCGGCCCGGATCGGGTTGAGATCGACATACAGCTCATGCGATGCCCGCAGCGACCACAGATGACTCGTCCGGCCACTGGTAGAACTGCCTGGGTAGTGCCCAGCAATTGGAGGATAAAACGTGGACGAAAATCAGCTTCTAAAACTAAGCCTCCCTAGAAGAATCTGTGGGTGAATTCCGGTTCAGGCAGATTCCCCAGGTTGTGATATAGAGCGCGGTTTCGTAAGCTTCTTGGGTGCGAAATCCGTAGGATTTTCTGGTGATCAGTTTTAATTTGTTGTTGAATCCCTCGACGACTCCCGACGAAAGACTCCCGCCAGCGCGAAACCAGTTGAGCAATAGCTCCCGTTTGCTGCGGAGCGTCTTGGCCATCGCTTTCATCGGTTCGATCTTGCTTCGCATCGCGCGGGTACACCAAGCATCCAAAAACTTTCCCGCCCGGGCAGGATACGTGTACTTCCAAAATTGTTGAAAGTCTTCTTTCATCAAATGGCTGCGGACGCTTTGCAAATTGTATTGCAGCAACTCCTTCAGCCTCACCGTTTGTTTCTCGCTCATATTGGCGGGTCGTTTCAGTAGCAACCACCGGCAGCCTTTGAGCGCCGGTTCGTAGCCGTCGGCCTTGAGCCGCTTGACTTCGCCGGCCCGCACCTTGTCGATCGCCCGGCTCATTTTCTGCATCACATGAAAGCGATCCAGGACATGAATCGCCTGAGGAACCTTCTTGGCAATCACTTTCAAGTACGCTTGCCACATGTCGCTGCACACAAACTGCACCAACAAACAACGCTCCTTGCCCGGGAAACGAAAAAATCGCAACAGCGTTTTGGCCGTGCGGTCGGGTCCAATCCACAACAAGCGTTTGCGGCCTTCATCAATTTGATAAACCAGCGTTTGATACTTGTGGCCCTTCTTCCATTGCACTTCATCGACACCAATGGATTCAATGCTGCTTAAGTCCCGCCGCTGCAGGCCCCACGAAACCGCGTGTTTTACCGAATTGTAAACGTGATCCCAGCTCACCGCAAAACAGCCCGCGACTTCACCCGATTGAAGATAGTCTTGAAGTGCATCTTGAATGGCTCCGGTCAGGGGATAGTTGTGGTAAACCATTCCTAACCGATTGACGTTCAAGATGCATTAGCCCTCATCGGTTGAAAAACCGTTTATACTAATCTCGCTTGTTGAAACGGAGCTTGTTGAAACGGAGCTTGTTGAAACGGAGTTGGGCTCTGCTGAGGAGCAACCCAACAAGGGATCAGCAAGTGAGGGTGGAAGTATTCCACGACGGTCGAAGTCATGCGATTGCATGGCTTCGACTTCTTCAAAATACTTTTATCCTCCCGTGCCTTAAAAAACCTCCGGCCTGAATTGTTCACCCACAGATTCTTCTAGGGAGCCAATTTTTCAGGACCCGTCAAAACGGACAGTGCCTGGATTTCTGGTTCCGACTCGGTGATCGCAACCGTTGTCCGCTAAACACCCGTTTTTCCAGACCATCGGTTAGCGATTAATGACGCTCACGTTCTTTTCTCCTTCGCTGACTCTGCCGATCACCTGCGTGACGAAACCGGCTTGTTCGACGATGCGGCGAATCTTGTCCGCGTAGTACGGGCTGACGATTATCGCGAGGCCGATGCCCATGTTGAACACGCGGTACATCTCGTCCGTTTCGACCTGCCCTTTTTTCTGCAGCCAGTCAAAGATCGCGGGGCGCTGCCAGGTTGAGGCGTCCACTTCAATCGAAACGCCTTCGGGAGAAATCCGCTCGATGTTTTCCGCCAGCCCGCCGCCGGTGATGTGCGCAATCCCGTGAACCACATTCTTGACTTTGTAATGACTGAGTATGCTTTTGATTGCGGCAGTGTAAATGAGTGTTGGTTCGATCAACACGTCGCCAAGAGTTTGCACCGCTTGCGTTGAATCATCGCTGAACGGATCGTCCGGTTTTCTGCCGGCAACCTCAAAAGCAATCTTACGAACCAGCGAAAAACCGTTGCTGTGAATGCCGCTGGAAGAAACCCCGATCACAACATCGTCCGGCGCAATCGAATGACCATCGATCAAATGATCCCGCTCGACGACTCCGACGCAGAACCCGGCCAGATCGTAGTCACCACGGTCGTACAGGTCGGGCATGATCGCCGTTTCGCCGCCCAGCAGCGCACAGTCGGCTGCAATGCATCCGTCACTGATCCCGCGCACAATTTGCTCCAGCCGGACCGGATCATCGTGGCTCATCGCGATGTAGTCGAGAAAGAAAAGCGGTTCGGCTCCGCAGCAGATCGCGTCGTTGACACACATCGCGACCAGATCGATGCCGACCGTATCGTGCCGGTCAATCATTTGAGCAAGCTTCAGCTTAGTCCCAACCCCGTCAGTACACGCGACCATCATCGGGTCTTGATAGTTTCGTCGAAACAGCCGGTTGTCAAAATCCAACGCAAACAGACCCGCGAATCCGCCGTCGAGCTGTTTGACTCGCGGTGAAAACGTCCGGTGCATCAATCGTGGCAGCCGTTTCATCGCTTCGTTGTAGACATCGAGATCAACGCCCGAGTCTTTGTAGGATACGCCGGTCATTCGGTTCGATTCGCTCAAGGCAGAGTACGCATTTTGTTTAGCGGTTAAGTTTGGCGAATTGGACGGCTTGTGACAACCAGGATGAAATGATTCCCGTCCAACCGCGCGGAATTGTCTGCAGGATCACGCTTCGATTGTTCAAGATTTCGAACCGCGAGCCATTGCCTCGATTCCGCATTCAACCCGGGCGATTCCAGGGGTCGAACTCTTTCCTGAATTTCTATCGCACATTGCGTCCTCAATTCGCTGATCGATACTGCTGTTCTGACAGGCGCAGGCTATAATTGAATCTGTCATTTCCAGGCTGCCCATTCGCTCCTCCTGCTAATCTCTGCTCCTACTTGTTGCAATTGGGCCGTCCAGATTCACTTTCGCAATCCAGATCCACTTTCGCTATGTCTTCCACGGACAAAAAAACAAAATCCGATTACCCGGCAGCCAAGGCGCTTTCAGGGCACCCCATGGCGAATCCTGACGATGTCGTTGCGATGATACGCGATGTGCTTGAACACGAAGCTGCTGCGATTACATCCGTAGCCGGAACGCTGGGCGAGTCGGTTGTTAACTCGGCACGCTTGCTATCCGAGTGCCGCGGTCGAGTCGTCGTCACAGGAATGGGCAAGATGGGGTGCATCGCGCGGAAGGCAGCCGCGACTTTCTCAAGCACCGGAACGCCTTCGATATTTCTGCATCCCGGCGAAGCGATTCACGGCGACCTGGGCGGCGTGACTCCCGACGACGTGCTGATCGCGTTGTCCGGCAGCGGCGAGACCGGAGAAGTTCTTGAATTGCTGCCTTACATGCAGCGGTTCGATGTTCCTGTGATTGCTATTACAGGAAATGAAAACAGCTCGCTGTCTGCTCGCAGCAATGTCACGATTGACGTAGCGGTCGAATCTGAAGCCGATCCGGATTCGCTGGCTCCAACCAGCAGCACCACGGTGACCCTGGCGATGTGCGATGCGCTGGCGGTTTGTCTGATGCGGGCAAGAGGATTCACTCCGGAACAGTTTGCCGTTTTTCATCCCGGCGGAAACCTCGGCCGGAGGTTGTTACTAACAGTCAAAGACCTGATGCACGTTGGTGATTGCTTGCCCGTCGTTCAGGCAAACGACACGCTTCGCGAAGCAATTCTGACCATCTCTGAAAAACGGCTTGGCGCGGCAATCGTAACGGACGGGGCAAACATGCTGACCGGAATCCTGACCGACGGCGATCTGCGCCGCGCATTCCACGAACATGCTGATCCGCTCGAGCAGACAGTCGAAGCGGCGATGACTCGCAATCCCGTCTGCATTGAATCCGGAGCACTTGCCGCCAAAGCGCTCAGGGTGATGCAGGAGCGTTCAATCACGGTGTTGCCAGTGGTTGATATCGTCCCGCCGTCTGATGAACAGCGCACATCAAAGCCGACCGGGATTCTCCACTTGCACGATCTGATCCGCGCTGGACTCGTATAATCCGGCTTGGCGCCTTTTCAAGACAAGAAATTCGAGTCGAAAACACTCGTGACTGATTTGAATAACTCCGAACACAACACGAACCCCGACAACGTGACCGGGAATGCTGCCGACATTGGGAACATTGAGTCACCCCCGGTTGAAGTCGTTTACAACACGAAGTCCGAGCTTCGCTCGCCGGTGAAGCTGGTTGGCGACATCGGGCGCGAACTTTATCGGGGCAGGGAACTCGCTTGGAGATTATTTCAGCGAAATATCAAAGGGCTCTACAGACAAACGCTGTTCGGCTTTTTCTGGGCGGTGCTGCCGCCGGTTGCGAACACCGCGATGTGGATTTTCCTTCGCAGCGCCAACATATTTTCGCTGGAAGGAACCGGGGTCGATGCGACCGTCTATATCCTGACCGGGATGATTCTCTGGCAGGCATTCATTGATGCGTTCAACATGCCGATGACCAGTCTGCAGCGGAACTCGAACATGATTCGCAAGTTGAGTTTCCCGCGGGAGTCATTGATACTGGTGGGATTCGGTGAAGTGCTGTTCAATCTCGGCATCCGTCTGCTGCTGCTCATCCCAACTTTCATCTGGTTTCAGGTTCCACTGCAAAGCGGAATGTTACTGGCTCCGCTGGCGATCCTCGCCCTGGTGTTTTTCGGAGCATCGCTCGGCATGTTGCTGATGCCGATCGATTCACTCTACAAAGACGTCGGACGATTTGTCAAAATGATCCTGCCGTTCTGGATGATCGTCACGCCGATTATTTATGTACCGTTTACCGAAGGCTGGGCGACCCTTTTGAACTGGGTGAATCCGGCCGCGCCGCTGCTAATTCTTGCCCGGGACTGGATGCTGGTTGGAGTTGATTCGCCTCATCTCCCGATTGGATTGATTTTTGCACTGGTTTCCGTTCCTCTGTTTCTGTTCGGGATGATTCTCTATCGTGTTGCGCTGCCGGTCCTGACCGAAAGGATGGCGGCCTGATGAAAAACGAATCGACCGGTGGTGCACAAACGCAAACCCGAAAACTGCACCCCGACGTGATTCTGGACGTCAACAAAGTCTGGAAGGTTTACTGTCGCCAGCTGAAACGTTCGATGTGGTACGGGCTCAAGGACCTCGGTCGGCAGATGATCGGAGCGGGCAGAGAACGAACACACGATGATCTGCGTCCGGGCGAATTCTTCGCCGTTCGCAGTGCTTCGTTTGAAGTCCGAAAAGGCGAGTGTGTGGCGATGCTCGGTCCTAACGGTGCCGGCAAAAGCACGATGTTGAAAATGGTCAACGGCTTGATCCGTCCTGACGCAGGTGAGATTACGATTCGTGGAAAAACCGGCGCGCTGATTGAACTGGGAGCCGGCTTCAACCCGCTTCTGTCCGGTCGCGAAAACGTCTATATCAACGCTGCCGTTCTGGGAATCAAAAAAGCGGAAGTCGATCAGCAATTTGACGCGATCGTGGATTTTGCGGAACTGGACGAAGTCATTGACGCTCCGATCAAGACCTACAGCAGCGGCATGCGGGTCCGACTGGGGTTTTCCGTCGCTGCGAATCTGCGCCCGCAATTGCTGATCATGGATGAAGTCCTCGCAGTCGGCGACGTCGGATTCCGAATGAAGTGTTTTGCTCATTTACGGAAACTGGTTGAACAAGGCGTTTCGATCATTCTCGTGACCCACGCAGTCGGGATGCTGTCGCGAGTTGCGACCCGAACCGTTGTGTTTGGCAAAGGCAAGATCGTTTATGACGGCGATCTTGAAACCGGGATCGGAGTCTACGAAGGGATGATGACTCATACGCCGAAGACTGCCAAACTGGAGCAGGGAGAAGGCGACGCCGATGCGTGGGTCGAATCGGTCGAAGTACTCAACGCTGCCGGTCAGCCACAAGTCGAATTTGCGACGGGCGACACATTGCGGCTGAAAATCACGACTGACTGCAAACGCGATTTTAACGGCGCTCGTATGATTGCCGCTCTGATTTCCCCGGTGCACGGACCGCTGTTTTCGACTGCCACACCTCATCAGGATGTGCGAGTTGATCTCGTTCCCGGCGGCAACGAAATCACGCTGACTTTCGAACGAATTCCGTTGCTGATCGGTGCCTATTTTTTCAATGTCTCGCTGTTCGGGTCAGGCGACTATGAATTCCTCGACAGGCGTTCGTCCCAGGGAAGTTTTCGGATCACTTCGCCGCCCGTGGACGCGCTCGGGCAGGGAATTCACGGCGTTGTTGAGATGGAACATCGCTGGGAAACAAATTAAGCCAAGCGTGGAAAGAGCCGCAAAGTCAGGCAGTTTGTTTCGACGACGCGAAGTAAATATTTAATAAAGAACAGCAAATAGAGAATAATTTAGCGAACCACGGACATTTCAACTTCAACTCAGACTCTTCAATACTCACGCATCGGCACAACAAATCCCGTAAACTCAATGCCTGACGCTTCAACGGAAATCCCGATCCATTTCATCATCAGTGCCCCGCGCAGTGGTTCGACCTGGCTGGCTCGTGCGCTCAACGGTCACCCGGACGTTTTCGCAACCGAGCACCGTCTGTTCGGAAAATTCGCCGAAATCTGGCGGAACAATGACGGCAGCAGTTCGCCCCGATTGACTCTGGACAGCTACGCGCAGGCGATGGCAATGCACTATTTCCATGACGAACTCGATCTGGATCATGATCGCTTTATCGACGTGTTTCAAAAGGCATTCGTCAAATTCATCGTCGGGTTCGGTCTGCGGCGTTCGAGCGCAAGCATCGTGATCGACAAAATAACGCCCTACCCCGGAACCGCAGATTTCGTACAGCAGCAGATCCGCAAATTTTTCCCGACGTCGAAAATTATTCATCTAACGCGGGACGGTCGTGACGTCCTGACCAGCGGTACGTTTGACTGGCTGTTGAAAGACGCTCAGGGAACCGACCGGTTCCGCTATTTCATTGACCGCGAACCGGGCTTTGCATTAGGCCGTTTTTTTGACGACGACGTGATTGAGAAATGGGCCGCAAACTGGCGCGAAACAGTCGACATTCAACCCGACGACTTTTGCGGACAATCCGTGAATTCGGTTCACGTAAGATACGAATCAATGGCACGGAATCAGGCAGCAGAGTTGTCGAAGATTTTCGCGGCGGTTGGCGTGGATGCGAGCCCGGAAACTGCTCACGCCTGCGCTGATGCGGTGACGTTTGAGAAAACGACCGGTCGAAAAGCGGGCTCGGGCGACAAGCCTACTGATAAGGCGCGCAAAGGTATTGCGGGTGACTGGCGGAACTACTTCACTCGGCGCGACGGGCAGCTGTTTGATGAGCTTGCGGGTGCGCAGTTGCGACGCTGCGGCTACGTTGCGGACACTGGCTGGGTGGATTCACTGCCGGAACATCTGGAGCTGAAATGGTAGGCAGGTTGGACAAACGCGCTGAACGAACAACTGAATCAATGCCGCCTTCGACTGTTGCCCTCCCCAGCCTCGACTGCTCAACGGCTAGCCTGCTCATCTATTCAAACTTGAAACTCTCTGGAATCAAATCACCGCTGGTCCAGATCCTGGTGTTGGTCGGATCGTCAGCGTCGACCGAAATAACATCAATCGCGGTTCCAAACTCGACAATGAACTGTCGACAGGCCCCGCAGGGTGACGCAAACGGAACCGCAGCGACAGCGATCGCCTTGAATTCGTGAACGCCTTCTGAAACTGCTTTACAAATCGCAGTCCGCTCGGCGCAGATGCACAATCCGTACGATGCGTTTTCGACATTGCATCCTGTGAACACTTGTCCGTCGGTCGCAAGCAATGCAGCGCCCACGGCAAAATTCGAGTATGGTGAATACGATTGCTTGCGGGCGTGAATCGCTGTGTCGATGAGTTCTTGATACATACGGTGTTACCAGAATTGCAGTGAGTCCGATGGGCGATGCGGTGACTGTCTACTCAATCGTTTCAACGATCAACGGCAACGGATCCGAAGTGGCCGCGTTGATTCCGATCGACGCATCAATCAATGAACCAGCGTAGTCGGCAATGCTGACATCGCAAAACAGGTTGGCAAGCGGCTGGCCTTTTTCGACCTGATCGCCGAGCCTGACGAGAAATTCGATTCCCGTCGAATGGTCGAGTTGGTCACCAAGCTGCTTCCGGCCACCGCCGGTTTCGATCACGGCCAGGCCGAGTCGTTCGGTGTTGATACGCGTGACGAAACCGGACTCCCCGGATTTTACAGTGTGAGATTCCGCTCTTGGTCGCGGCGTATTCAGATCGCCTCCGTGATTGGCGACCATCTCTTCGAGTTTCTTCAGCGCGCTGCCGGAGTCGATATGTCGTTGAAGCGTTTTCAAAGCGGCGTTGTGATCAGTTTGAACGCCGGTTGAGACGGCCAGCCTCGACGCAAAGTCCAGCGTGAGTTGTGTGACGTCGTCGGGGCCTTCGCCACGCAGCACATCGACCGACTCGTCGATCTCAATTCCGTTCCCGATCATTCTGCCAAGTGGCTGGTTCATATCCGTGATGACCGCCGTTGTTTTGACTCCCAGCTGGCTGCTAACGTCAACCAGCGAACGGGCCAGCGTGCGTGCGTTGTCCAGTGTTTTCATGAATGCGCCGCTTCCCCATTTCACATCGAGCACCAGGGAATCGATTCCTTCGGCGACTTTCTTGCTGAGGATACTGGCGGTGATCAGCGGGACTGAGGGAACTGTTCCGGTCACATCACGAAGCGCATAAAGTTTCCGGTCTGCCGGTGCGAGCTGCCGTGTTGCGCCATTAATCGAACAGCCGCAGAAGTTGACGACACCGCGGAATTCGTCCAGCGAGAGATTGCAACGATAGCCGGGAATCGATTCGAGCTTGTCGAGTGTGCCACCCGTTGCACCGAGACCGCGGCCTGAGATCATCGGGACCGCAATATCGCAGCAAGCCAGCAGCGGCGCGAGCGGGATTGAAATCTTATCTCCAATTCCGCCTGTGGAATGTTTGTCTGCCACCGGCTTTCCGGCCGGCCACTCCATCCTTTCGCCTGAAGCAATCATCGCCCGGGTCAACGTCGATGTTTCCTGCGGCGTCATGCCTTGAAAGAAAACGGCCATCGCAAAGGCCGACATCTGATAATCGGGAACATCGCCGGTGGCGTAACCGGCAATCAACTCGTTGATTTCTTTTTCAACAAGTTCTACTCCGTCCCGTTTGGCGGAAATAATCTGAGCGACGTTCATCAGTTAACACACGAGCAAAAAATACAATTGAATTTGAGAGCTTCAATGTAACCCGGATCAATTCCGGGCAGCACCTTGATCGGTTGCAAAACGGAATGATTCCGTTGGCAGCCGGAAAATTGGTGGAATTGTCTTTCATTCGTGACCCGATCTGTTAAAAATTGAGCTGGATGGCAATACGGTTTCGGGCAGGTTAGCCGCGAATCAAACGGGAAGATATTTCGGGTTCAAAATGGCGTTGTTACTAAAAGGAGTCGCGTGGCCTTCGGGTCAGATTCAGTTCAGCCGCGCCGATAACGATTGGGCATTTGACCGGATCAAGGCGGGGATGAAGCAGGGGCAGGAGAACCGCATCCGCGTCAATCCGAAAACTGCAGAGTTCGAATTGCTGTCCTCCGTCGATCGTGAAAGCGGGAGATCCGTTGACTGGAGCGACGACATTCTTGATTTATTGCGAACCGCAGACCGGGTCTATCTGGAATACCATGACCGCTATCTCCGGTTCCGTCGCGCGGTTCATGAAGTGGACAGCAGCCGAAGCTTCATCACGCTTGGTTCACAGGAAGAACTAAACCGGTTCGCCGACGAAGCGCTGGTAAAGGTCAAGTATTTTTTTGCATTTCGCCGCGACGCATCCTGCTTTGAGCTGGATCTGGTGGTCGATACCGGAACCAAGAAACTCGTTCGCGATCAGCCTCCGATTGAAATCCCCGGGCGAATGGAAGCCAAAGAAGACGGGCCGGTTATTGCCTTCAGTGCGTCGGGATCGACAGCGCCGGTGGAAGTCGTCGAGTGGCGATCCAAAGTCAACGTAGGCGAATGCGGCCGGTTTCATTCAGACGACTCGTTCGTCAATATCAACCTTACGCGATACCTGCGTCCGATCACGATCTTCCGGGAGCATCGGGAGGAATTCAACAACTCGTCCTACACTTTCGCCTACAGCAAGTTCGCAAAGAAACTGAAGCGACATGTAGCGAAGCGCACGTCCGAACTCGCTCTCGAGCAGGACGAGTCATAGCTCCGGGCATATTGAAGACTCGTGATGAACGGCAACCTGTACCGTTAGTGAACTTATCGGTCGCGGCCAAAATCACGACCGCGATTGCGTGAAGGCGCTGCCGGCGGTGCGACTGCTTCGGCTGGCTCTTCCGCAGGGTCCGTTTCTTCGGGCGGCACCTCCTTAGGCTGGGCGTCAACGATGTCGTCGCCAGAATCGTCTGGCTCGACCGGCTCAGGCGATGGCATGCCCGGATTTAGCATTCGCTCACGCAATTCGGATTCCTTCGAGTCCATCACCCTGGAACTAAGGACGCCGGACAACGCATCAAACATCAAATTGATATAGTCCAACTCGCGCGGGTCGGACGTCTTGATCTTCAATGCAGTCCGCTCATCTGCCAACCGGTTCTTGATTTGCTGCGGAGATGGCAGTTCCTGATATTCAAGGATCAGGGCACGGGCTTCATCCTGCCTGCCTTCGTCCAGCAACGCTTCAATTTCTGCTTCCATTACACTTCGTTGCGCGACGAGGTTAAGAATCTCGGTTTCGATTCCGGAGATAACACCTTCCGCGTACAAACGAGTTTCGTCATCGGGAACCGCCGTCACTTGCGTTGCGTACAAGCCGGGGATCATCGGCAGTTTCATTAACCGGCGATCTCCATGTTTGACCAGCAGGAGTCTCATCCCCCGCTCGCTGGGAGGTATTTCGATCATGCCCCGCCAGTCGGTATACCCAAGTACTTCAATCTCGTCCACGGTAGCGCCCGGATGTCCCGACCGGATTTCATAGCCTTCCAAAGGCTGGGGATCATCGCCTCGCGAGACGAGTTTAAGTGTGGTCGAACTTTCGGGAGGACGTATCACAAGTGCGAGTTTCCGGGCACGTTTGCTCTTGCGCCCGGCCAGCGGCGCGCGGTGATACGACTGGATGGCGCAGACAAATTTTGTATCCTCTTTTCCTTCAATCGTCAGGTAGGTGAATTCAACAGGATCCAGCCGTACGAGATTTCCCTGACGGTCTGTTCGACGAATGACGGGCAAGAACCGGTCCGAGTCGCGAACCCAGACTGGAGAATCGTTGATGGGTTCGCTGGCCCAGGCAAACATGTCGTCGATCGACCCATTATCATCGTTGTCGAGTCCGTCGCCCGGAATTTCCCGGTCGTTGACGACTTGCCTCGAACGTTTACAGGTTCGGATCGCTCGGGCACGCAGGTAAACCATGTCCGCTTTTTTTCCGTTTTCAAGGGTGTGCTCGGTAACACGTTCGACTTCGGCAATCGGCATGAACGCATTTTTTACGAGCTGCACAAGACCATCGAGCAGCCCCGTTGTCTGTGAGAAATTCCGTTCGCCCAGCGGCCCCCACTGCCGCGTTTCCAAATCGAGTTCGCGAACGCGAGCTAGAATCTGTCCATTTTCGGAACTCAGGCAAACGCACATCAGCTTATCCTGCTGACCAACGAGCGGATCATCGGCCAGCGATTCGGTGTAAGCTTCGGGGGCACTGATCGTGCTGAGAATTTTCCATTGCAACTGGCGAGGTGGTTGTTGAACATTCAGATACCAGCCACTGGCATCGATTCGCCTTGCTCCAAGGACCAACTCATCAGCGATACGGTCAAGGTTGGCTTCGATGTCCGGCGAGCCATCACTGCAAAGCCAGACAGCGATCTGATACGGACGATACTCCCACGCCGTTTCTTCGGGCTCAGCCGACTGAGCGCTGGCACTGACCGGGAACGCCGCGAGGACGATGCAAAACGTCGTGCACAGGATCGCGCAATACAATCGGGACACGAGGGGAAGCGGTTGGTTGTTCTTCTGTTGCAGCATCGGTTCTCAAATTCGATTTTGGGTAACTAATCAACCAGGTAAGGGACTCAAAAAATCCCTGCTTTTCAACCCGACATGTTAACGAGGCGTGGTTTTCGATCACGCGTCCTTTGCTCACGCAGAGGGCTTAACGGACTCGTCACGATACCGGTCATCACGGATCCTGCGGCTGTGAGACGATCGGTTGAATTCTCCAGCGTTCGACATCTTCGTAGAGATGAACGAGGTCGCTGCCGACTTCACGCACGGTACTACGATAGGCGTAATACTCGGTGATTTGCCAGAGCGGAATGATTGAGACATCGTTCTTGACCTGCCGGTGGATCTGTCGAAGCGTCAAACATCCCCGCTGCCAGGTTCGGGCAGTGCTAAGTTTTCGCAGCGACTGTTCGACTGGTGCACTGACGGTGGTTGCGAATCCGGCATTGCCAATAATCCGCGACGCCTCGGTCATCGGTTCCTGCTGGGTAACCGCGACGTAGAGAAAATCCCAGTCGTCGTCATCCGGAACCGTGCCTCCGTTTTCAATCGGCTTGAGCAGTGTTTTGATGCCGATCTCGCCCCACATTCTGGCGATGGCCCGAACAGCAATCAGCGCGGTGTCATCGGTCGGATGCGCGAGCACGATCGGCGGAGTCTGAATGTCGGGTTTGTCATTGCCTGCCTCGCGTTCTTTCGCTTCAAGCACCTTGGCAATAATTTGAACGAGGACCATTCCGAGCTTGTAGTTGTACCTGACCGGAGCAAGTCGCAGGTTGTAGCCATACGCCAGCCGATCGTCATCCTCTGACCCGATCGGAAATGGCCCGCTGACGGGCTCGCAGCCCGCAACATCGCGGCTGCCGCAGATCATTTCATCGACAATTAAATCACGGTTGATTGCTTGAAGCAGGCCGTTGCGAAACGACTTGTCACTGACAAAATCGTTTCTCTGGTTCGGAACCAGCATGTGCATCGTCGGTACGGAGTACGGCAGGACCGTAATGTCCGGATTTGCTTTCAACTCCTCTACCTGCCGGATCGGAACGCGGTCGACCACATCGATATCGCCTTTGAGCAGAGCTTCGACAGCCTGATAGGACGAGTCGAATTTTCGTTCGTAAATTGCAGGATGTTGTCGATCCGAAGAAGGCGAGTAAATCGGATTCAATTCGAAGAGCGTCAAGTTTTCGTTCGTCGATGAAAGAACATAGGGTCCGTTCTGAACCGGTTGACCGTTTTCATCACGATCCGCATAGAGAACCTGTAGGAAAGCTTCAGGCCGGATGAACGGCATCAGCAATTGGAGATGAACTTCATTGCCATTCTTGATCGAAATGTTGCGGACCAGTTTCGCCCAGGGGACGTAATAGTTCGGTGAGTCCGGGTTGGCATACGATTGCATCCGCAGGGCCAGGTCCGCAGCCGACAACGCCGGTATGCCGAACACATTTTTCTGCATGTCGACGTCGATACGGTATTCCATCCCTGCGTCATCGGTTTGGGTGATGATGCCGTTGAGCAGCCGGTACTTTCCCCCTTCGTCCGTCGTTTCCACAAACTCAACAACCGTACGTTGAGTCAGGCGGCCGACGCGGCGCGAACCCCAATGATCAAGGCTGGCCGGATCAAGATCGCCGGGCCCTTGAGCAACACCGACGAAGATCAGTGGAAACTGGCCGACGATTTCGTTGTACGCTTCCGAATTTTCCGTACGGCCGGGAAAAATGTTGTTGGCAAGCCGGACCGCATCATGAGCCGCCACGCCTTCGCCGCGAGCGGCCAGTGCGTGGGCTTCGACGATCAACTCGTCGCTGCGTTGCGCGAAACGGTTCTTCCAGCGACTCATCAACTGTGCCGAATCATCCGGGTACTTTTCGCGGATCTTTTCCAGTAAGCCCCGGACACGGAGGATATTGCCCGACTCGAAATTCCGCTGTAGAATTCCCTCGTAGCAAAGCATGATTATTTCAATCACCGAACGAATGCCAGGCACCTTCGTACCGGGTTCCATGTCTTCAAAAATCGACAATGCCAGTTCATATTTTTCATTGGCAAAATTTGCCTTGCCATCCAAAAAGAGACATTTCTGCAACGACTTCTTGATCTGCTCGTTGTTTTTGCCGCCATTGTCGTAGACGTACAACAGGTTGCGGAATGCTTTGGCGTATTCCTTTTCCTCCAGCCACGTATTCGCCTCGTCGATCAGGAGTTGGTTGTACGACTTGTAATCGACGACGCGGTCCCATGGAACCTGGTAGTTGAAGTCGGATTGCGTCTTAAATTCAAAAGCCAGCACGCCCCGATCGGGAAACGGTTTGGGGGGCGGATTACTGCTGGCCACGACCTTCATAATGATGTGGTCGTTTTCATCGTCCAGAAAAACAAGATCGAACGGGTCCTCTTCGACCAGCGGCCCGGGCAGTTTCGTTGCCAGTTCCTCCGGCAGAATCAGATCCTTTTCGGGGTCCTGTGCCATGGCAATGGATTGCATTGAGCCGGCAAGAGCTGAGAACAGACATAGCAACACCAGCGCCCGAACCAGGTTCGACGGACTTACGCGCACTTGAATCGGGCGATTCGGGGCGAATCTAGCGGGACCGTTTTTCTGTCGTTTCATGTCAGTCAGGAGTTATTGTCTGGATCAGGATCCCGGAGTAGCGGGCGATTCGAACGTCTGTTCATCCGGGCCGGTTAAGGCGTTCCGCCGGCAGGAACCACGTGCACCGTTCCGTCCATGCCGGGGAAATACAAGTTGGGTCCAGCGATGACCGGACCGTCGACGACAGGCTGACCGAGATCAACGGCTTCTTCGGCCGAACCGTCGTCAGGATTCACAGTCAGGACTTTTCCGCTTTGCAGAGTCAACAGAATTATCGAATCATGGATCAGGGGTGCACCGGCCAGGCGTCCGGCTGGCAAATCGACTTTCCATGCCAGATTGAGTTGCCCGTCAAAGGCAAGGATCTGGTCGGCACGGTTTCGCAACAGGATCTGATTGCCGACCACCCACGGTCCGGCAACGTAGTCATCGGGAATCGCAACTTCGCCTGCAATCTTCATTCCCGAGCCGGTGTTCACCGAAACCAGTTTGTCACCCTCATCGCCACCCACGACGGCAAAAATGAAACCGCCAGCCGTTTGCATCCGCGATTTAATTTTTGCTTCGGAAGCGAGCGAAGCGACTTCGTTGATTCCCGATTCACGTTCACTGATGTCGAGCACATAAAACCAGTTGCCGTTGGAATCGGAATTTTTTGCAATCGCGATATTCGATTCGTCGAGGTAGGCCGGTTCGAACCACTGCACCTGTTCCGACGGTGACACCTCAGGCTGAAATGGCGAACCGACACGCTGGCCCGTGTTCGGATCCAGCCGCATGACTTGTCCGCTGGCCGTTGCAATCAGAACATCGTCACCGGCAGCGACCGGTTTACAGACGATATTGCTGGCCGGATCACGTAGTTGAACCAGTTCCCGTTCATCGGGCAGCACGTAATACAGCATGTCAGCGCGGCCTGTACCAAAAGCCGCGCCGCGACCGTCATCAAGATTCACGACGTGATCGAATGACAGGTTCTGTAAAATCTCGCTTGCCCGGATCGGACGGTCCGAGACTCCGGCCTGCATCGCGTCGGCGTCAATTTGATGGACATCCCCCTGGCCTGAAACAACGACCATTGAATCGTCTGTCATGCGCGGTGTGCCCGCCAGAGGCCCGCCGATATCCGATCGCCAGATTTCCTCAAGCGTATCCGCGCTCACAGCGGAAACGGAAACCATGCTGGATCCGCTTCGTTTTCTAACATGTAGCAGCGAATCGTCCTGACGTTCCAGCGGCGCGACAAAAATATCGTTCGACTCAACGGTCGTCACCTGAGCAAGCGTCGCGTTGTTTGACTGGAGCTTGTATTTCGTCAGCCCTTTGCCGCCGGTCCAGAGCAGGCTCCCTTTCGTGTGGTAGTAAACTCTCTGGCCGGTCGGGTTGTCAAAAATCCTGGATGCAAACTCCGTGATCGGCGAATTTTCATCCGTCGTATCGATTTGGAGGATGCTCATGTGGCCGGTGTCAGCCGCCAGCAGCATCCAGCGTCCGAACTTGGTAATCGGCGCGGTAACCGGGCCTGTCGTTTGCTGCGTTAGAATCTGAGCCGACTCGATTCCTTCCTCGCCCGTTCTCAGCACATGCAAATCGCAATAGTTGCTGCCATTGATCGCGACCAGAATCAATCCGGTCCAGCTTACCGGCGGAACCTGAATCTGCCCGGGGTCGTGGCCCAGGTAGAACACGTCCTTGCAGCTCAAATCATCCGACGACAGCACGTACAGGTTGGAGTAGTCACCCGCTTGATAAATGTACGGTTCACGATCGGCAATCATTGCGGAAACGCCGGCGCCCTGGGGCAGCTGGATTGCGACCGTTGGATTCCCGGTATGCGGATCGAGTTTGATCATTTTGCCGGACGTTGTGGTTACCAGGACCATCGCTTCGTTGATTGCCGGAGCAACAACCGGTTCTCCGATACGCGCCCGCCAGATAATGCTGCCGTCCCTTTTTTTCAGGCGGTAGACATCGTTGTCCTGCTGATTGCAGACGATGATCGAATCGTCATCGTATGCCTGCCAGGGAATGGTTGTCTGGTAACCAAGAAACCGCCTCCAGGCTAAAGAGCCGTCACCAGTATCGATTCCTACCAGCGTACCGTCGGTTTGCACCGGCGAAATAATTCCGCGATGGGCTTCGACCGGTGATCCCGACTTTGATGCGAGGACAACAGTTTTGCTTATCGGTGACTGAGGTTCTGCCATTGAAACTTCAATCGCTGCTTCGATCGGTGAGACAAGTTCGCGTTCTTTTTCGCTAACGGTTTTCATCAATGCCTGGAGTTCCGCACGCGCGCCAAGGTCACCGTATTTCTGAGTCAGCTGCTGGAAATCAGCGAACGCCTCATCCGTCTTACTCTGGTTGGACAACCGTGTTATTTCGCCAATCGAACGAAGGTAATCGTCCTCTTTCCTAATCAGACCTTGGGCGGCGAGAATGTTGTCGTTCATTTCAGCGTAAATCTTCGCCAAACGCGGCTCTTTCCGCTGAGTCGTGGTTACGTAGGCCACGTTGTCTGCAACCGCTTTGGCGTCAACCGCTTTTTCGAGTTGATCCTTGATGTCCTCAAGATTGCGCTGGGTAATGGCGCGACGCGTAATTTCAAGCGCACTGTTGGGGATTGTCACGGAAAGGTCGTCACGAATATCGGCCATCTTCACGTTTTCATCTTCAACCAGCGGTGGCAGAAACTCTTTCGCGCGTTTGATCGTCTCGTCCCACTGTTTTTTTTCGTAGGTCTGGGCGAGCAATGCTTGAGCCTGCAACGCCTTCAAGTCGTAGAAATGTTCGTTCTTCGGATGGTCCTCCATGAACGTCTTGCACTTGTCCAGAAAGTCGGACCACGCATTGCGCTCGAACGCGCCCATCACCGCTTTGTACTGATCTTCGGTGCTCGTGTAGCCCAGCGAGTAGTAAAGTATCGCGCCCGCCATCAACAGAACGCCGAGAATCGCCGGTCCGATAAACAACCACTTCGTCGACCATTGATCGCGACTGGCTCGTTTGCCTTTAAAGCCGTGCGTCTCTTTTTCGACTGCACCGCCCCCACCGTAGTCGACCTGTTGTTGGCCACCGAGCGGATCACCGCCGAACGGATCGAGGGCGGCGTCATTACCGTCGGCGTCGAAACCTGCGGCTGCCCGGGGTATCACCTCAAACGACGGGTCGAGCGGCTGAGCTACTTCGACCAGATCGACGGGCTGGGAAAAACCGTCATCCATTACCGTTGCTGCCGGATCAAAATCGGGCGCATCAACTTTCGGTTCAGGCTTCTTTTTGAGTTTTTTCGGAGGCGGTTCTTCGATTTCCTCGCGAAGCGTGTTGGTCAGATCATCAGTGTCGTAGTCATTTTTTTGCTCGACAACCGCGATTTCCTCGTGAACAACCGGCTTTGGCGATTCAATTTCATCCACCAGCGCAGCAGCCCGGGATTTCGTGATCTCCTGTTTCTTAAGCAGAAATTTGACCACGGATTTCGGTTTGACGGTTTTTTCCGGATTCTCGACCTCGCGACGAATCTTAGCCAACAGTTTGGCATTGATTCCCCCCAGGGCTTCCAGTCGCTCAAGCAATTCCCGCGGTGTCATCTATTTCTTTCTTCGTATGCCGTCGTGACGGCTGAGTTTTTGTTTCTTAACTTACGTCCTGGTTTTCACGGGCGTTAGTATTCAAAATCCACCGTCTCTAATTCAACCTGCCGCATCCCAAGTGCAATGCCGTGGTCCCAGACTTTGACGACTTTGTTGTGCGTGGAATCGACGTGAGCCCGGATTTCGAGTTGCTGACATCCGGTTTCAGCAACCGCGTCCTTCAGCCGGGCACGCATCTCGCGGTCGCTTGGTGCTTCAATTTCTGAATCGCCTGATGCGACGAAGTAGGATCCGTTTTGATCGATTGTTACTTGCACGAAGTCGGGCTGTTCAACATCGGGCGTTGGCATTGGCGATCCCGGATCCGAAACTGCCGGCGGCGTCTCGATCGTCCGAACCAGAGTGAACGAAGCCGTAACCATGAAAAAGATCAATAATAAAAATGTAATATCGACCATCGGCGTCATATCCAGCGAATCTTCCGACCGTGAATGATTCCGCTGAGTTGTTAGATCCGGATTGGGATCGACGGGTTCGGGTGCAAGCCCGTGCCAGTTTTCGTTGTGTCCGTCGTTGTGGTTCATAGTTTTCTTCCGTTGCCAGTGACTGGTTTCAAGCGACTGGTTCAATAATCGAAGTCGATCGTTTCCATTTCAATCTGCTGCATTCCGAACGCGATTCCCGCGTCCCAAACGTTGACGACTTTGTTGTGCGTTGAATCGACGTGCGCCTTGATGATCAACCTCGAGCATCCGGTTATGTCTTTCGCATCCTTCATTTGCGCGCGCATTTCGCGATCGCTTGGAGCTTCCTCTTCGTCGGCATCCCGCGACGTGACATAGTACGAGTTGTTCTGATCGATGGTGACCTGAACATAGTCGTCCTCATCCTCCGGGTCTTCGATAACCGTTGTGCTTGGTTCGCTGATTGCGGCAGGCGGATTCTGGATCGACTTTACGAGCGTGAACGAAGCGGTAACCATAAAGAAGATCAGCAATAGAAACGTGACATCCACCATCGGCGTCATATCAAGTTCGTCCTCGGGAATTTCCTTCTTGCCGAATGTGACATCCGGATCCTCGTCCTCTTCTTCCTCTTCGAATCCACGCCACGTCGTTCCGCCGGGGTCGCGCAACTTGGATTCCTTTTCCGGAATCATCTGCTCCGCTTGCTGTACCTCGGACCGTTCCGGAATTGCCAGATCGTCCAGTCGTCCGCCGGGCGCGGCAAGTCTGAAGCCCTCTCTGGGCTGGTCTTCAGAGTTCGCTTTGTCATCGTTGTTGTGTTCGTCAGCCATTTTCGTTTCGCCGTTATCGTTTTCTGCGTTTCAAGGTCGGTTGCCGCCCTCAACTAGTTACTGTCTTCCACTCCGATATGAATCTCGCGGTCTTCCGCCAGCTCGGAACCCGCGATACCGCGTTTGACGAGTTCCACCTGTCCGGTTTTTACGTCCCCTTCGGCTTTGATCAGAATGACCCGGACCTCCGGCCGACTGGAGATTTCAGATTCAACGTACGTGGCAATGTCTGCTTCCATATCAATCGGATCGCCAATGGGTACCATTGTGTTCGGTGCCTTGCTGCGTCCCTTGAACACGCTGACTTCGTTCTTGTCGGTTTCACTCCTGGTCACAACCAGAACGATGCAGTTCTTTTCCGGAGTCGATTCACCCTGCTCTGCCGGCGGCAAAGCCACGGCAACGGTCGGGTCCATCTTGGACGCGACGACAAAAAATGCGAGTAGCAGGAACGTGATATCGATCATCGGCGTGATATCGAGTTCCGCGTCCTCGTTGCGTGCTTTGCGGGTTTGTAGTCCGCCGGAGTCATTACTCATGATTCAGTTTGTTCCTGCATTGTTGTTTCGTTGACTCGAAAAGATCCGTTCGGCGACTAACCCTTTGGATTTCGAATCATCGACTCTTTGAAAATCTCAAGAAACTGATTGAGTCCGTAGAGGACAAGGTCTTCCATTTTCCTCATGCGGACGTTGATAAACGCAACGCACAGCACCAGCGGAATCGCAATCGACAGCCCGAGCGCGGTCGTAATCAGCGCGAACATGATGTCTCCCGCCAGCACGGACGGTTCGACGGTGGCGCTGCCGGCGAGGTTGGAGAACGCGCCCATCATTCCCATTACGGTTCCCAGCAGCCCGATCATGGGAGCCGCTTTGACAACCGTGTTGACCCAGCTAAGCCGGTATTCAATATCCTGCAGAACATCACGCTGGAACCGGTCAGCCACCAGCTGTTTGACTTTTGAGTAGCCGATCCTGCGGTTATCAATCGCCATCTGGGAAAGCTGACAGGTGGCCCGGCGGTCACCGTCGCAAATTTCGGTTGCGGTTTTATAGTCGCCTTGAATCAAGGGTTCTTCCAGGGCTTCAAGGAATTCGGACTGGGATTCCTCATCGGTAAACTGCTTCTGGCGAATCCGGGTCAGAACCATCACCACACAATAGGCTCCCCACAATGCGATGCAGCCCATGATGAAATAAATGACGTATCCGAGTGCCTCTAATACAACTGCCATGTTCGGTGTTTCTCGTTTCGGTTGTCCGGTAAATGTATGTTTCGATTTTAGTTGCAGGATGAGTCAATGACAGACGCAGGATTTCAATTCCGGAAAAGCATGTCGCTGACGCGGATTTTGAACGACCCATTGCCACCGGAATCAACGGGCAGCACCTCAAAAAAAAGTCTTCCTGATGTCGCCCGGCTCCCGTCCTGTCTCAGCCAGAAATCCTGCCTCAACCGCACGAATGACCTCGCGAGTCGATTCGGGATAGAACTGCACGATCACGTAGCCGTCCGTCAACTCGCCGTCCGTCAACTCGCCGTCCGTCAACTCGCCGTCCGTCAACTCGCCGTCCGTCAACTCAACGCCTGAGCGTCGAGCGAGCGTCCGGTCCCAGCGTCGCATTTGTTCCTGCCGGTGTTCAAATCGCAGAACACCCGATTGCTCGCGTCGATTCGACTCAAGATATTGAGGGTTGGTTGATACGTTCGACACCAGGAGGATTTCGTTTGTGTTCAGATTGACCAGCCCGAGCGTGATGTCGAAAAAGTCCAACTGCCGCGAGTACGCATCGATGTCCTCGCATTCGTATTGAATCTGCCATCGCTTGTGTTCGGGCGTTTCGGTAATTGGAGGAGATACAGGGACGATGCCTGGAGGAGTGCCACGACCGTCCGAGCCATCTGAAGAATAGTCTGCGGAACTGTCTCGTTTCCTGATCGCTGCCGGAACGCGCGACGCGATGTCTCGTAAGCTTTCCAATGCCATCATCAACTGGAGCTTTTCAAGTTCGGGAAAATCCTCGATGCCCGGATCGAGTACGTCGTCTTCGATCGGATCTTTCGTTTGCGGGCAGATTACAATCTCCGGAAAATCCGGATCATCAATCACGACTGATGTTTCGCCTTTTGAAAAACACCAGGCCAGCATCAATGCAACGACAAAGCCAAAAACCAGAATCGTGGCAACCATCGCCGCGTTGTAGCGATCGTAATTCGATACTGCTGTCTCGCCCGTTGCGGGACCGGTTCGCATGACATGCGGGTCGCGGTTCAGATTTTTCATAACATTGCCCTTCTCAACTGCCGTTATTGGTTTGTCAAAACTAAAAATGCGGGGTTGGCGATATTAGCCGTTTGGTGGCCACAACAATTTCTTGCATGAATTTTTCGCATGGCGCCTAGCGAACTCAAACCCTCCCCGTCGCTTCGGCTCCGACCCTCCCAGAGGGAGGGTGCAGTACGTTTTCACCCTTATAACGATAAAGCACATTTAACGGTAAAGCACATCAGTCACCACGAATTCGTAGCGGTTACCGTTCCTGACAACTTTCAATAACGTCTGCCGAACCTCTTCCAGGTCGCGACCGGCAGTCGCCAAATACGTTGCTTCAACCACCCGGATCATTTGCCTCGTGTTTTCAGGATAAAACTGAACCACGACGCGATCATCCATCGAAACGCCTGAACGTTTGGCGAGCGTAACGTCCCATCGCCGCAACCGCTGTCTTTTGTGTTCGAACCGCAGCGTTCTGGACTGGTCCTTACGACTGGAGGTTTTTGCCTGCGGATTGGTTGACAGGTTCGTGACAAGAATGATCTCGTTGGAGGAAAGACTGACCACGCCCAATGTAAGATTAAGCTTGTCCAACTGGTCTGCATATTTTTCAATGTCGTCCGATTCATATTCGATCTTCCAGCGTTTCGATTCGGGAACAATGTTGGCATCGCCGGTCCCGGGGCCACCTTCGCGAGAACCGTATCCGGCACCCGCGCCTATCTGAGCCGCGTCACCGTCACGCTTTTCCAAAGCGGCTTTGACACTGGAAACTGCATCGGTCACTGCCTCCAGTGCATCCTTCAGCTGAGGCGTTTCGACTTCCGGAAACTCCTCGACTCCCGGTTCGAGTACATCGTCCTCGAAACCTTCAGGCTTTTCGTTGCCGGCTTCCATCTTGGTAACGATCTCGGGAGGTGCGACGCCCGAGAAATCAAAAACAGAAGTCAGCCAGATCAGAAACATGACGCTGACAAGGAAACCAAAAATCAAGATCGCCGCCGTCAACGCCCCGCTAAGTTTGTCATAAGATGAGACGGAGGTTTCAACTTGATGATTCGATTTTTCCATTTGCCGTATCCGCTATTCGTGATCTGTTCTAATCGTCTTATCGCTCGCAATATTCCCAGCCGTGCGTCTATTCACGGAGGTCCGCGTTTTCACGGAGGTCCGTGATCAATTTTGCATCCGGGCGAATTTGCAAAAACCATTCGGTCCAGACTTTCTTGACCTGTCGAAAATCTTCCTCGGTCGCTATCGCCGGAATCGGAATCGAGTCAATCTTGCGGCTGATCAGCCGAAGCCCATTGTGTGCTTCGTGACGGATAGGAGACCACGGATCCCCTAGTGCATAAATCAGTGGAACGACATTGTCCATATCCTGTTCACTTGCCAGTATCTGGACGGCCAGTAAGCGACGGAAGCGATCGCGTTCTTTAATCAGCCCAGTCAGAAACGCGTTTTTCTGCCCGTCTGATGAAAGTTCATTCTTAAACTGACCGATCGATTCTTTCATCGAATCAACAATTATCGCTCTGACCTCGTCGGGCGTATCCTCATTCAACAATCTCAGCGCGTCATCGATCCCCTTGACTGTTTCGACCATCTGAACTGACCCGTCGTCCGCGACCGACAGTCTCTCGTTGTCTGGAAAACCAATTGCACCGCCGAGCGTGCCCGCGTTTGGCGGCAGAATCAAGACCTCGCTGCTGCGGACCAGAAAAAGCGTGGCAAAACACGTGCTGATGACCGGATTTAGGGAAAGGTCATCGCCGGGGAAACTACCATCAGCGTTTCGCTGGGACTTCAACAAGTCGACGCCCTGGTCATACCAGTCGGGAACTTCCCGTAGATTTCCGTCTTCAAGTTCACGGAAAAACGCATATCGTTCAAGAGCGTAGAGGTAGTAGTTGTTCCACGAGTCCGAATGAGGGGTGAATTGCTGTTTGAGCCAGCTGTTGCCATTGCGTTTGCATTGAACAAGAGCACCGTTATTGAATTGAACGAGTGGGCCCTCTTTGACTTCGGCTCCATCTTCTTTCGGAGGAACGTAAATCGACACCGATGGCGGTAACCCTTGTTTCTGGCCGCTCTGGCCGCTGACTGCCTTCACCCGTCCACTTAGCTGGAGGATGTCGGCAAGCATGTACACTGTGCCAAGACCCGAACAGTGTCGGGACAACGTATGATCTTTTTCATCGCCACCTAGATTACTCGCCATCTGACCATTGGTGGTGTGGTAGAACCAACTGCCCGAATTCTGGGCTGAGACAGTCCAGGCAAGCAGTGCGCTCGCCGAATCGGCGTTGATTTGAAAGCCATGATGTTTGGCCACGAAATAGGCCAGCCCGACATACTGCCCCTGCGAAATATCGCCGGAGCCATGCTTGCCTGAGTAGTTATATGACCCGTTAGCCATCTGCCTCTGCTCCAACAGCGCCAGCAGAGACTTGATTTCCTCAGCGTAGGCATCGTCATCGACGTCGCATAACACGATAATGCACAACGCGGGCAGATAGGTTGAACTCGACCTCGCCCCGTCAGTCGCAGCTACAGCAACACCGGCAGTAACCAGCGGATGTTCTGTGGGAACCCGGCCGTGATATCGCTTGTAGACCTCATTGACGACCAGGGCAGAGAGAATTTTCTCTCGATTCGAGCCGCCACCCTCGTTCGCTTCCAGAAACGCCACCGCCGACATCGCTAAGTTCTCGATCTCCTCGTCATCTGGCGAGTATTTGATCTGGGCCTGAACGGTTTGGCAAAAAAGCAGGCCGAAAGCAGCAACGAACACAACGAAGAAACACTTGAAACCGATGTATCCGGAGAAACCCAGGCGTCCAGAACGGCGAAAACGCGAATGGCAATCAAAACGTTGCATCAGAGCCCCCAATTACAAAGATTCCGTAGTCTTTTCCAAGACACCATTTGAAAAATGGACGTTCCGCGCTGGTATCAAGGTTACCAAAGCAGTCTGGCAAAGGAAGCGGCTGGATTGCCCAGCGCACAATATTTCCTGAAACAACGGTGCTTCGGGGAATAATCCACCTTGATCCAGGTTGTTCCGTGGATCGTTAATCCGTAGGAGTTAGGACCAGTGGGCAGACGGGTGCAAAATCTGGAGAGTGGAGGCAGCAGTCAACAACGTAGCTTGTTCGTGATTGCTTGTCAAATTTTGTCGATCGACGGCCGTTTGGTCCCTCCACAGATCATTGCCCCATCGTGGATTCACTTGTTGCCTTTTGGGCTCGTTCCCTACAGTTATCTTTACGTTTTGAAGGCCTATTGGTAGCTTATGGCTCGATAAGAAAAAGAAAACTGACTGCGATTGCGCAACCATTCAAACATACGTATAGAGGCACAACTCGATGGCTAAGAAATTCGTTTACTTCTTCGGCGGCGGCAAAAAAATGACCGACGGCGATCGTTCCCAGCGGGACCTGCTCGGTGGCAAAGGAGCCAACCTTGCTGAGATGTCGAATGCGAATGTTCCTGTTCCTCCGGGGTTCACGATTTCGACGGAAGCATGCGCCGTGTACGAAGAAGAGGGCTCGTATCCGAAAGCGATGATGCAGCAGGTCAAGAAGGAAATGACCAAGCTCGAGAAACTGGAGGGCAGGAAGCTCGGCGCGGCGAAAAATCCGCTGCTCGTTTCTGTCCGCTCCGGTGCCGCACAGTCAATGCCCGGCATGATGGACACGGTTCTGAACCTCGGTATGAATGATAAGTCGGTCATAGGCTTTATCGCTCAGACTGGAAACGCCCGCGCAGGCTGGGACTGTTACCGCCGGTTCATCGACATGTTCGGTGACGTTGTCATGGGGCCGACCACGTCGATCGAACACCACCGCTTCGAAGAAGCTCTTACCAGGATTAAGAAAAAATACAAAGCCGCCCGGGATACCGACCTGACGGCCAAGCAACTCGAAGAACTCGTTGGCGAGTACAAGAAGATCTACAAGAAACACGTTGGCAAACCGTTTCCTCAGGATCCGATGAAACAGCTTGAATTCGCGATCAACGCTGTGTTCGATTCGTGGCAATCCGAGCGAGCCCTTAAATATCGCGTGCTGAACAGGATCACCGGACTGATCGGAACCGCTGTTAACGTGCAGACAATGGTCTTCGGTAACATGGGCGATGATTGTGCGACCGGAGTTGCGTTTACACGTGACGGTTCAACCGGCGAAGCGAAACCGATGGGCGAATACCTGATCAATGCTCAGGGCGAAGACGTGGTTGCCGGAATCCGTACGCCGCAAAACCTGGACGACCTGGTTAGTGAATCCGATAAAGGACTGGTCAAAGCGGGCAAAGAACTGCTCAAAACGATGGCGATGCTTGAAAAACACTACAAGTATCCGCAGGATGTGGAATTCACCATCGAAAAGGGCAAACTCTATATGCTGCAAACGCGAAGCGCAAAACGAGTCGGAATCGCTGGTGTTCGCTGGGCCGTGGAGATGGCGACCGGCGAAGATGTGATCTCGGGAGCGAAACAAACCAAACTGCTCAATCCGAAAACGGCGCTGCAAACCGTAACGGGCAGCGATCTCGAACAGCTGCTCTTTCCAATCTTCGACGCTAAAGAAGAAGCCAAAAAAACGCCCATCTGTGCGGGTCTGCCCGCCGGCCCGGGAGCGGCGTTCGGCGAAATCGTTTTGAGTTCGAAGAAAGCTGAAGAGCTGAAGAAAAACTATCCGGACCTGAACCTGATTCTCGTCCGGCACGAAACATCTCCTGAAGATGTTGGCGGCATGGGCGCGGCTGCCGGAATTCTGACCAGCACCGGCGGCATGACTTCGCATGCGGCGGTCGTTGCACGCGGCTGGGGCAAGTGCTGTATCTGCGGTGCAGGTGATTTGAAGATCGACTACAAAAAAGGAACCGTCACCGTCGGCAAGAAGGTCTACAAGGAAGGGACCATCATTTCGCTGAACGGTTCAACCGGGAAAGTCTACGAAGGCGAAATCCCGTCCGAATCGTCTCCTGTCGTTGCTGCACTGGTCGAAGGAAATAAGAAGGCCCGGAAGCACTGGATCTTCAAACTTTATCAAACGGTTTCCGCGTGGAGCGACAAGTACCGCAAGATCAACGTTCGCACCAACGCGGATTCTCCCAACGATTCAAAAGTAGCGATTGCATTCGGCGCAGAAGGGATCGGTCTATGTCGCACCGAACACATGTTTTTTGAGGGGGACCGGATCACGGACGTTCGCCGCTTCATTCTGGCTGACAACGAAAAGGACCGGAACAAAGCGATCTCGAAACTGCTCCCGCATCAGCGCAAAGACTTCGAAGAAATCTTCAAAGCGATGAACGGCAAACCGGTTACCGTCCGCCTGCTTGATCCTCCTCTGCACGAATTCCTGCCGCACACCGATGACGACATGAAAAAGATGGCGAAGGAACTCGGTGTTCCGCTCGCCAAAGTTCAGGAGCGGGTCGCGTCGTTGCACGAATTCAATCCGATGCTCGGTCATCGCGGTTGTCGGTTGAGCATCACGTTCCCGATCCTGTGCGAGATGCAGACTCAGGCGATCATCGAAGCGGCTGTCAAAGTCGCGAAGAAAGGCGTCAAAGTCATTCCTGAAATCATGATCCCGTTGATCGGCACCAAGGCGGAACTCGACTACCTGGAAAAGATCGTCCGGCGTGTCGCTAACGAAATCATCAAGCGTGAAAGGTCGAAGGTGAAATACCTTGTCGGAACGATGATCGAAATTCCGCGAGCCGCATTGACTGCGGCCGCCGTTGCGGAATCGGCCGAGTTCTTCAGCTTCGGAACCAATGATCTGACTCAGATGACTTTCGGTTACAGTCGCGACGACATCGGTACATTTCTGCCTGACTATCTGGAAAAGAAAATGCTGGAGGTCGATCCATTCGCTCAGATCGATGAAAGCGGAGTCGGTCAGCTGGTGGAACTCGCGGTCAAAAACGGTCGCAAAACGCGGCCTGATTTGAAATGCGGGATTTGCGGCGAGCATGGTGGAGAACCGAACTCGGTCAAGTTCTGCGTTCGCGCCGGACTCGACTACGTCAGCTGTTCACCGTATCGCGTTCCAATCGCCCGACTCGCCGCCGCGCAGGCAGCGATCGACGCGTAGTCTGCGAACACCTGCAACGATCGCACTGCATTCGTCCGCAAAACTCCATCCTGCACCCTCCCCCCCGAGAGGGTCGGAACCTAACCGACGGGAGGGTTTGGTTCCAACTGACGGGACAGGGCAACAGGCGTTTTGCCATGACCAACGCATGCAACTGAAACAAATCAAACACAAAGCGCTCGGGCATCCGGCTCGAACGCTTTTATTGCAATCGCATTTCTCTTTCCTCGTTGACCGACCGTTACAATAATCCACCTCAACGACGGCACGAAATCAGTCAACACGAGAACAATAATGCGAACCTTTTTTTGCTGCCTGCCTGATCACCTTTCTTGCTCCAACACTCTTGCCGGCTCAAGACAACGCGCCGCTGGAGTTCCTCGACGACGCGCTCGCGCTGATGCGGCAGGGCAGGTTTCAGCAATTGATCGACGTCTGCGACGAATCGAATGCTGACGATTCAGCTTATCTGGTTGGCCAGGCCGCCAAGAAAATGGCTCAGGCCGATCTCGGTGAAATGTACGAAGCGATGTTGTGGATTGACGGGCGTGGTATCGATGGTGAGAAAATGGACGCGTGGCCGATGGCGATTGCATCCTGGAGCCGGAGTTACTGCCTGATTCAAAAGGGCGATTTCAGCAGTCGATGACAACGCCGGGATTTTCGTCATGCGTGGTGAATGCCATAAGAAACTCGGCCACGATGAACAGGCAACTGCCGACTTCAAAAGTGCAATGAAGCTTGGCTGGGAGCCGGACGCGAGGTGACTGGCTCAACTCGCGGTCAGTGAAAGAAGAACTTATCACGTCTACAACGAACACGCTTCATAACTTCAGATTTCGGAGTCTGCGCGTGTGCAACATCCTGAGACCGTTTTGCCTTGGACCGGTTGGCATCGCGCTTTTGGTCCATCTGCTAGTTGGTGCGACTCACGCGGTTGCTCAGCCTGAACGCCCCAACATTCTGGTCATCGTGACTGACGACCAGTCGCCGTTTACATTGAATTGCTATGGAAACACGGTTTGCCGGACACCCAATCTCGACAGGCTGGCACCTTCCTGTCCGGTGCAATGAGAACCATCGTGATCCGTTGCTTGTTCCTCCGAGCCTGGCGGACAATTCAATGGCCGCTGTGTTTAACCGCGCCGGTTACGTCACGTTTCGCACCTGCAAGCGAGGCAACAGCTACGAAGACGCGAGCGCCATCTTCACGCACCGCCATGACGCAACTCGCCGGGGCGGCCGTGCCGAGTCAGGAAGTGCATGGCACGGCGACCACGCAATTGAGTTTCTCAAGACGAGGCAACAACAGGCAGAGGTGGAGAAACTGGAAGAGAAGGAGCAACAGTCAGAGAATGAGGAGCGTGACGATCGCCCGTTCCTGATGTACCTCGGATTCTCGCACCCGCACGACACTCGCGATGGGACGCCTGAAAACGATCGACGCGCCATGTTGCACGAGCGACTATTTGCAATGGCCTGCGATCAGGGTTCAATCTTCCACCGATAATATCGGTCGCCTTGCCCGGTTTGTGAGTCAGCTCTGAGGCATGCGTGAACCGATCAAAGCTGCGAACCATCTACAGCGGCGCGGGCAAATCACGTTTGAGGAAAACGCGGAAGCCGATCCAATAGCAGACAATGCCGGCCACAATATAAGTAGCGTAGTTCGACAACGGAGATAGCTCCGTCGCTCCTGTCACTGGATCCGTCGCCAGCAATCCCGTTGATTCAAGTGAATGCTCCTGGAAATGCACGATCGAACTGGCCGGTTCGTAGTATCCGAAACAGCTCACGTGCATCAGCCAGCTGTATTCGTCGCGCGCCATCGCGAGCATCTTGATCAGCACCCCCGAAAAGTAGAACACCGCCAGAATTCCCAGCGTCCGCCAGCGATATCGATCCATCGCCGAACACATCGCCGCGAACCCCGCCAGGAAGAAACCCAGGAACAGCAGATTCAAGATCCCCGGTAAAAATACAACCGGATTTACCTCGGACGCCATCGTGACCGTTTCCGTTTTCGGTTCGAGAAACGTCAGCGGAAAATCATAGTTCACAATCGGAATGTGTATTTGCGGATACGTTGATTCGACAACGCTGGTCGTCCAGATTCCAACTGCCATTCCCAGCCACGTCAAAGCCATCAACAACCCGAGTCCGGCACACGTCATCCAGGCGTGGGAAAAATACAAACGCCGCCGGCTGACCGGCTGCGCGGCGAGCAGTTCCATCGTCCCGCGGTTCACTTCGCCGCTGACCACGTCCGAGCCGCGAACCAGCACCCACAAACAGACGAAGGAAACCAGCGTCGGTTCGTCCAGGGCCAACGACGTCCGGCCCAGATACGACACCAGCCAGTCAAAGTCGACCGAAGCGAATTTGCGCCAGTCGTCAGGCAACAGGTCGATAATTTGACGGAACTTTCGTGTGTCCAGATTTCCGACGATCCAGATCCGAAACCAGCAGAACCCGAACACTCCGAACGCGCAGCCGAAAAACAACAGCAGCGAATCGGAAATGTACTTTCGTCGCAATGCGCGACGTATTCCGCGATGGTTGATTTCAGCCGGCTCAGTCACCGAACCCGGGTTTGCACCGCCGGCGTCCGGTCGGTCGCCGGTTTCCGAAGAGACAGGTTGTGAATGTTGCGTGTTCATGCACGGGCCTCTTTCTGCACGGTTTCGTCGTCCAGGTAAACGAGGTCGGTCCGATGAAAACGATCATAGACCGCGCGCAAACCGAGCGGCTGAATGTGGACGTCCTGAAGTCGTGCTCCGGCCAGCCAGTTGAGTACGGTGGAAAGTTCGCTGCGGGCAACAATCTGCACGCGATCATTCTGTCTGCGAATCGTCAATTCGTCTGCGAGCTCGGGCGGAACGTCCGGCATGCTGCCTTCCAGCCTCGCAACGATCCGGTGTTGTTTCAGAACATCGGCCATCGCCTGCATGTGGACCAGACGACCGGCGCGAAGGATTCCGACTTCATCGCAGATTTCCTCGATCTCTGACAGCACGTGCGATGAGAGGATCACAGTACGGCCAGCTTCTTTTGCTTCACGAATTAAGTTCAACACCTCGCCACGAATGGTCGGATCGAGATTGGCGGTCGGCTCATCAAGGATCAGCACCGGTGACGAGCATGAAAGGCACAACGACAGAGCCAGTTTTTGTCGCATTCCGGTTGACATGAAAACGACCAGCCGCGACAGGTCCAGTTCCAGACGTTTGGCGACGCCGGCCGCTCTTTCGAAATCGGAATCACCCCGCATGTCGCACAGCAGCCGCAATACGTTCCGTCCGCGCATCATCCGGAACAGCCGCGCGTCGCCGGGAATGTAGCTGACTCGTTGATGCACTGCGACGCGGCTGCGATGACAGTCCAGCGAATCGATGCTCGCAGTTCCGGAGGTTGGATGAAGGAACCCCATCAGCAACCGGATCAGTGTCGATTTCCCTGCTCCGTTGGGTCCGAGTAATCCGAATGTTGTTCCGCGCGCGATCGACAGCGAGCAGTCCTCGAGGGCGTGGACGTTGCCGAAAGTTTTTGTTAGCGACCTGGTTCTGATAATCAAAGGATGCTTAATTTTGTATGTGTTTAATTCTGGAAGCCGGGGCACTGCCGCAAGCTGCGTGTTTTTTTCCGAAGGCGAGGCTCGTAGGAAACTCGCCCTGGTGAGTTCACCGGAGCGGCTGTTTTCCCATCATCCTGCGCAACATTCCGATCTGACCTGCATGGATCATTTCATGCTGACCCGCAAACAACAACGCACCATAACGCGTGGCAAACGCGGCATGAGGCGCATCGGCGGGCTCGTCGAGCTGTTCACCGTCAAAACCGGCGATCTCGACGAGTGTCTGTTCATGAACGCGATCCATCACTTCAACGATTTCCCCGGGAGCGGGATATTTCTCTCGATCAGCCTCGGGCTTCGTTCCACGCATAAACAGCTTGCGAAACTTTGAGCTCATCAACTCGTTATCCACTTCCCGGTCCCGACCACGTTGGCGAAAGAGTGTCAGTCCATATTGAGCCATCGCAATATGTCCGGCTTGCCAGGCGATATGCGTGACGTACGCGTCGTCAATGTTTTTCCCGGTGAGGTTTTCAGGCGGTGTCCGGAACCAGTCATCATCGCTGAGGTCATCGAGCAGCGTTTTCGAATAGCGCCTCGCGAACTCGATCTGTTTGACGGCAATCGTCAATCGCGCAGAAACCTCGGTAACCAACGCGGACTTGTGTTCGAAAATTGACATGAGATTGACCACACCAGGACTTGATTGGGACCGCGGGAAGAATGCGACAGTTCACTCCGCCAATTCGAAGATCCCCTCGATCTCAACCAGCGCGCCCAGAGGCAGGCCGCTCATCCCGATCGCACTGCGGGTTCCGACTCCATTGTCCTCGCCGAAAACCTGAGCCATCAATTCGCTACAGCCGTTGATGACCGACGACTGGCCTTCAAACTCGGCCGTTGCGTTGACCATTCCGGTCAGCCTGACGACCCGTTTGATCTTGTTCAGCGAACCAAGGTGTTGCATGAGCGTTGCAATCATCGCCAGCCCGCATTGCTTTGCCGCATCATAGCCGCGATCCTGATCCGCATCACGACCGACGCAGCCTTTGATGAACGAGCCGTCGGGTAACATCGGCAGGTGTCCGGATGTGTAGACCAGGTTGCCCACGGTCATTGCTGGTTTGTAAACCGCAACTGCAGACGGTGGCGAAGGCAATTCGAAACCCAGTTCTTCTAATCGCTGGTCGTTGTCCATGTTTGATCGTCCGGATACTATGTAGATTCGAAATCGTTGTCGCTTTTTTTGCTAACCGTGATTTTAGGAACCGGCGCCGGATTGACCAATAGCCCGTGCGAAACAACCGGGCGACAGCTGTCGTCCCAGTTCAACCTGGCGGCGATCGATCTCCATCATTTCGATCAGCCATCGAATCACTCGCGAGGAATGCAAGTTTGATCAAAGACACCAGGAACGGCGTTCAGAACGAGCAACCGGAATACGAATTTACCTGCCCGTTGTGCAGCAATAAGTTCCTGCGGGCCAGTACGAATGTGTTTCCATTCTGCTCGATTCGTTGTCAGCAGATCGATCTTGGTCGCTGGTACAACGAGGAATATTCGCTACCGACCGACGGTCAGGAAGATCTGGAAGACGGATTTGGCGGCGAAACGGAATGAATTCCGTTCTACGTGCCTTCCTCCAGTGCCTGGCGTAGCGAACATTGCGCGGGGTCAAGGTCGCGCCCCTTCCGGTAGACGTCCAGCAGCTGTCGGCTGCGGGCGGCCAGTTCACGCCGAACTTCGCGACGGCGGCCTTTGACACGGGCGATCTTCATGTCGTCGTAACCAGTCGTTTGGTGGCGCATCCAGGCAATCACAGCCGCCGATGCACGCTGTTCGACCGGGATTCGCTTTGTACGCGCGACTGTTCCACTGCCAATCGGAGTCGCGTGTTCGGCGACCGCGCGGGCGAGTTTCGATCCGAGCTGCGCGTGGGCTTCATGAAAATTCAGAAACTGCAAAACGGCATGCTCAAACGAGTCGACGTATTTGGTCTGTTGCTTATCACGACGAACTGCGGCTTTTTCGCGCTTTTTTGCGTAGGCTTCCGTGGAACGCTCCGCTTCGAGCTCGTTGCGAATTCGATCGACGGTTTCGGTAGGGGCCCAGATTCCGTCGGAGAATGTGCGCCGACTCCGGCGGGACTGCATCAGCCAGTGCGGACCTGCGGTTTTGGTTCGCCGCGTCAACGTCGCATCGCCCGGCGGCAGCAGTGACCATTCGCGCGGAACACGAAGCTGCCTGCCGTCATCGGTGATCACGGTCCGCTCGTGTTTTCCTTTTTTGACAATTCGTTTTTGATCTGGCATTGGTGGTGTTCGAAGATTCAGGTCTCTAGTTATTCATCATTCATTTCGGGCAGACTGATCTGCCACTTCAATGCCGCCCAGCGTGTTGCCACAACCGTTACGACTCCGCTGGCTGCGGCGACCGAATCGATGATGCCAAAATAGTGACAGGCCAGGAACACCCGGCAGCCGGCAAATGAGCACGTCGCGTAGAGGGGGGCGATCCAGAACAACGGATGCCGGTCGAGAAAAGATCACGCAGTGTTCCTCCGCCGAACGCAACCGCACAAGCGACGGTGAACACGCCCAGCACATCCATTCGCGATGCCCGCGCATGAAAGATGCCGTAAACGGCCGCTACCACGACGGCCAGGAACTCGATGATTTGAAACACAGTGGACGCCTGAGTGGAACGGTCAGTTGAATAGAGCTGTTGGTGATAGCCGGGGAATGTCCCAGAATTGCATAACGCCTCGATCTTCGATAGGCGGGTCGCGTTCATCCACACCGAATTCCGGTTCGCATGGCTTTCTTATTCAGATTCCATATTTATAATACGCGGAAATCAAAATCGGCAACTGCGCTTGAATTGCGTCTTTGAGAACCTGGATTCGATCAATTCGGATTTGCTCACACACTCTTTGCTCACACACTCTTTGCTCACACACTCATTGCAACCACAACCCTTGCATCGGCAACCCATGTCTGAACAGCCTGTCATCGTCAATAAACTTTCGTGGCGAGATCTCTGCCCGTGGACCATTATCTTCAAATGTCTGCCCGTCGCGATCAGCGTCCCTGTAATTGCCTGGGCTCTGGTTGGGCTGGTCCTGACTCCGATGGGCTGGATTGTCGCGGAGTCGGTTTGTTTGAACGATCAGATCCGGTCAGAAAATACCGCGATCGCTGAACTCGCCGAGCGGAACCGGAGCCCGTACCGCAGTGTCTTTCACGCAACACATGAAGGGACCGGCTATCTTAATATTTTCGGCGCGAAACTGAGCGGCCCGCGCGTCGTGTTCGAGCAGACGATCAAACCATTCCAGGAACTGTTCAAGTCGCGCGGTTCGCTGTGGGAGTTCTTGTATCTGATTCTCGGTTGCCTCTGGTCGCTGGCGGTCTGGTCGTTTGCCGGACTGGCGATCTGCCGGACCGCATTGTTGCGACTGACTCGCGATGAAGTGCTCAGCCTGGATGACTCATTCGATTTTGCAGTTGAGAAATTCAAGGACGGAATCGGTGCGGTTGGTCTTCCGCTCCTTGCCGTTGCTGGCTTGTGCATTCCTGCGGGGCTGATCGGTCTGTTAATGGGATTCGATTTCGGCGTCATGCTGGCGGGACTGGCCTGGTTTATTCTACTGGCGATCGGGCTGTTGATTTGCCTTCTGCTGATCGGACTGATGTTCGGCTGGCCGTTGATGATCGCCAGTGTCAGCGCCGAAGGACAGAATTCATTCGATGCCATGACTCGGGCATATGCCTACGTGTTTCAGCGACCACTTCACTACATCGGTTACTGCATTGTCGCAATGTTGTTCGGCGGACTCTGCTGGCTGGTCGTCAGCAATGTGACCGATCGAGTGGTCGAAACGAGCTACTGGGCCGCCAGTTGGGGCGCGAATGCGTTTGACGGAGACCGGATCGACGTGATTCGCGACGAGCAGTTGCTCCTGCCCGCAGAAGAAGAGATTTCAGTACCCGATGTGACCTTTGAAAAAGATGCTGAAAGGGCGACCGGTTCGAGCGAGACCGGACAACGCGAGACCGGAAACGGATTGCCGGATGCCGGAATCTTCGGAAGCCGACTCTCCGCTGCAGTCGCCGCAAACATCGGCCCCGCATCGGCCGTCCAAACACCACGAACCCGCCAGGATGGGAACGAGGGCGGCGCACAGATAGCGACACCGCAGGATGAGCCACGGCAAGCTGATCCCCGGGTTGTGCCGCAAACCGATCCGCAGCTAGCCGAACCTCAGGCGGACAGAGAACAAACTCCTCAAACTCCTGGCGTCAGACCCGCAATCGGAGCATCGTCGCAGCAAGAAGGTGGCGGTCTCGGCGGCGAAATTCAACTTCCTCGGCCTAAGGAACCCGAAGACGTCAATTTCGATCTGGACAACGAAGATCCGGATAAAGTCTCAAGCACGTTGTACGCCGGCCAGAAGATGATCGGTTTCTGGAACGGGATTGCCCGGACTCTGGCCGCGGCGTTTATCTACGGACTGTTCTGGTGCATGGCTTCGGCGATTTACCTGCTGTTGCGAAAAGACGTCGATGAAACGGAAATGGACGAAATCTATATGGTGGACGAACGGCGGACCTACGATCTTCCTCCGCTCAAATCAGACGAGCATGGAATTCCGACGGTGCAGACTCCCGTTCCTGTTGACGATCCAACTCGTACCGGGTCTGAGACAGATACGAATAACGAACGGAATGACGGCGAATGACCTGACCGCAATTAACTGCTCGGAGGACGGAATCGTGTCAATCTGCACCCTCCCTTTTTTGGGAGGGTCGGACGCAGTAGCCGCCGTGGAGGGAAAACGATGAAAAGTCAATGTGAAAAGTCAATGTAATGAACATCAATGAGCATCGCATCAAAAATTTCGCTGCAAACATCGCTGTCACAAATGCACCAACAGAGATAATTCATTTCCGCTGCTCATAACCAATAGCGGGTGGTGCAAAATTCGTGCCCTCCCCTCGCTTAGGCTCGACCCCCCCCCCCCCCCCCCAAGAGGGAGGATGAAGTCTTCGACCTGCTAACGAAACCACACCCGCCCCCACCTCCAACCAGTCAGAAGATTGTGATGTTCGATAATCTGTTTCAGGATGTTTCCTACTTAAATTTGATCAGCCTGGTCGGATTGTTTGTGATGGTTGGACTTGCCTGGCTGATGAGTTCCCATCGCGGCAAGGTCAACTGGCGCATGGTCGGGACAGGCATGCTCCTGCAATTTCTCGTTGCACTGGTTTTGTTTAACTCGCAGACCTGGACATTTGAAGGCAAGTTTGAAAACGGGATTCTGTTCTTCGGGATGGATTCGTTTTTCAATTACCTGACGGAGTGGACAAAAGAAGGTGCGAATTTTGTGTTTGCGAGCCGGGGCGAAGAGAACCCGTTCTATCTAATCGGAACGTTTGCCTTCGGAGTCATGCCGACGGTCATCTTTTTTGCGGCGTTGATGAGCGTGCTTTACCACATCGGAATCATGGAACCGCTCGTACGCGGCGTTGCCTGGATCATGCGTAAGACGCTGGGGACATCGGGTAGCGAAAGTCTCGCCGCTGCGGCTAACATTTTCGTCGGGCACACCGAGGCGCCACTGGTTGTGAAACCGTATATTCCGAACATGACACGGTCCGAATTGAATGCGATGATGGTCGGCGGGTTTGCGACGATCACCGGTAGTCTAATGGCGGTTTTTGTGGGTATGGGTGTCTCAGCCGGTCACATCGTTGCGGCATCGATCATTTCTGCTCCGGCGGCACTGATCATTGCCAAGATCATGTTGCCGGAAACCGAAGAGTCAGAAACGATGGGCGTCGTGACCACTAAGTTCGAAAAGACGGCCGGCAATGTGATCGAAGCCGCAGCCAACGGGGCGAGCGAAGGAATGAAGCTGGCGATTAACATCTGTGCGATGCTGATCGCATTCCTCGCTTTGATTGCTGTGATGAACACGATCCTGCACGGCGTTGGTGAATTCGTTCAAGGGGCGATTAATTCCAACCGTGAGATTCCGGTCGATATCGATTGGTCGTTGTCTGGGTTATTTGGTTTGCTGTTCTGGCCGCTTGCCTGGATCATGGGAATCGAAACGGGCGATTGTCGCGTCTCGGGTGATCTGCTCGGGACAAAAATGGTGATCAACGAATTTATTGCCTACGACAAACTTGGAAATATTGTCAATCCACCGGATGATGCAAAAGAGGTTGTTGAATTGAGCGAGCGATCGCGGATTATTTTGACCTACGCGTTGTGCGGTTTTTCGAATTTCGGTGCAATCGGGATTCAGCTGGGCGGAATCGGACCGCTCGCGCCAAAACGAAAGAGCGATCTGGCTCAACTCGGTTTGCGGGCAATGCTGGGCGGAATGCTGGCCTGTTGCATGACGGCCTGCATCGCAGGAATCTTGTATGGCGTGTTATCGTAGAAGCTGTTTTTGAAACCCGGCATTGTTAGCGAGGGCGTGGTCTTTGATTATGCGCACCTTGCTCACGCTGCGGTTTCCTGGACGAGGTTCATTGACCACGGGTACCGGATTCACGCTGCGGGTTTCCATTTGGTGGAATAGTTACCAGATTTTTTTGACAGGTCGCTAAATGTCATCCGGATCCAACGATCCGTCTTTTACAGAGCGGTTTACACGGGAGGCAAAAACGCTGGCGAAACTGTCGCATCCGAATATCGTCACCGTGTTTGATTTCGGCCAGTCCAACTCGATGTCTTATCTGGTCATGGAATACATCGACGGGGTAAATCTCCGCGACGCGATCCAGCTGGGAAGGATCCGACCCGATCGGGCACTGGAAATCGTTCAGCAAATCTGCGGCGCGTTGCAGTACGCGCATGATGCAGGAATCATTCACCGCGATATCAAACCCGAAAACATCCTGATCGATCGTCGCGGACATGTGAAAATCGCGGACTTTGGATTAGCCAAACTGCTCGTTCCGAATCCTGACGAGTTTACGTTGACTGGAACGCGACAGGTTCTGGGAACGATGAACTACATGGCCCCCGAGCAGATTGAAAAACCGGACACCGTTGATCATCGCGCGGACCTGTATTCGCTGGGCGTCGTGCTATACGAATTGTTGACCGGTGAACTTCCGATCGGTCGATTCGCGCCGCCGAGTGAAAAAACACACGGCTCAATCGGACTGAATACAAAAGGTCTTGATGAGGTTGTGTTGCGAACACTGGAGAAAGAACCGGACCGCCGCTTTCAACAGGCCAGCCGGATCAGTTCGGCAATGCACTCGCTGGAGGAGGAGGCTGGTGAAAACGGTGACAACAAATCAATGCCGGTTTCGGAGATCGTTGAATCAGTCGCCGGCTATCGCGACGCTGGTTCTGGTCAGTCAACTCGAAACCGGCGAAATGACTCCGTTACGGATTCGATTCCGTTCAGCCTCGGTTATGTGCCGGGCAAGTGGCATTCGGCCTTTGGAACGGCCAGGTGCATGGGGTTGGTCCGCGCGTTTGAAGACCGCATCGAACTGGATATCGAAATCCGCGAAGCAATGTTGCCACACGCCATCAGCGAACAGAAGTTCTGCTTGACGACCTGGCCTCGGTCGAATTTCGCGATTCGGTATTCGGCGGCAGGGTTGAGATTCAATCCGCAAGTTTGATGGCGGTTAAGGACGTTTCCGCCGCGAGGATGGGACGCGTTGTTCTCAAGACGAGAAAAAGTGACCAATCGAAGGCTCAGGATTTTGCGGATCAGGTTTCCCGTCAGATTGCCACCCGAAATCCGGGGCGGACGGTGCCGCCTCGGCCACCGGTAAAGGCACGTGCTGACGGTGTCGTTACGGAAGAGGACATTATTTCCGTCGACGAACGATTGAAGGTTCCGCGAGTGGGAATGCTGATCGCTGCCTGCCTGCATCTGGTCGTGATGGTGGTCACTCTGCTGATCGGATCGTATCTGTTAGCAATGGAAGCCTGGTTCTCGGTTGCCAAAATAACTTACAACGTGACTGAGCTCCCGGATGCTGCGCGTGGTTTGAACGTCGACAACGATGTTGATTCGCGCAGCGTTTCAGTTGCTTCCCTTGAAAGGCATCCCGGCTGGAATGCAAAAATGGTCACGCTGACGGTCATGCCGGCGTCTGCCTGGGAGCGGTTGGTTTGCTTGTATCGATCATAGGCGACCTTTTTCGACGCCGACGAGTCGCCAGGAACTTGCAGTCAACCGAATCCGAGTCGGGCGAACTGGTCGACGTAAATGTTGATTGAGTCAGGTAACTTGCCCCGGTGAATTGTTTGTCGCGATTGAACACAACCCTGCGGACGGCTGGGTCGGTGATCCTGTCGTGACTGCCGCCTATCAGTATATTCATGACAACGGCGTTCTTCATTTCAATTCGGCCGGCAACGGTGGGGACTTGAATCCACTGCGGCAGGCTTTCGAACAGACGATTCTGGTTGCTAACAGTGATTCCCCGGAAACCCTCAACAATTTGTCCAACTACGGAACCGGCATTGATATTACAGCGCCGGGGACCAGCATACTTTCGACGCGGCCCGGCGGAACCCCGATGGCACCCGGGTTGAACTGTTCACCGACGTCGGTGGTGAAGAAGATAACTTTACCGGGACGATCCGTGACGATGATGCGACGATCGGAATTACGCAGGGCACAGCTCCGTTTTCAGGCTCTTTCAGACCCGAAGGAAATTTATCCGATTTCGACAGCAACGAAGTCCACGGCATTGGGACCCTCGAAATGGGAGACGATTTCGGTGTCGGGTCTGGAATATTCCGCCGAAGCCGGCATCGGCTGGCAATCGGGTTCAATAATCGAATTGGACTTAAGGAGCGGCAATGCCGTTCGGTCCGATTCGGCGGTTGTCGATTCGGCAATGTTCCTCGTGGACTTACGCGAGGGGTTGTACAACCTGACGATGACGGTCAGTGCCAGTCTGCCCGCGCTCTATTCGATCGAGGGGGAAGGGTTCGAAATGATTCCGCCGAGACGTCGTTTTGTTACGCTGACCCACGAAAATGTTCTGGTGAGTGACGGCCAATTGACGTTGTCCATGCAAGCGCTGTCGACGAACCGGATTTTCCGTTTGGCCGGGCTGCTGATCGAGAACGCAGTTTCGCCTGAATCGGCGCAGGATTCTTCGATTGCGTTCCGTTTTGAAAATGCTTCGGAGTCCATTGGCGCGCAACGCATGATCAGTCCAGCCGAAGATGAGCAGACTCGCCGACGACCTGAATCGAGTTGTTCTTTTGCAAATTCGCAGACCGGTTCTCCGGGATTGAGCGGCATTGAAACCCGGCTGACTACGGCAATGTGATGGACGGTGGCCAACAGGGGATTTCTCTGAAAACGAAACCACGCTCAACGCCGGATATTGACAAGGTTCTGTCTGGATTGCTGCTGGATTCAGCAGACGATTTCCTGCTCTAGATTCACTCCGTGCGTTGTTTGCAAAAACCTACAATTTGAAGCCTACGATTTGGCAATGTCGTTGATTCGATCGACGAACAGATCGAATAACCTCGCCGCTTCCAGTTCCGCAATTTGACGCGGCTCAATTCGCATTGAAACTCTGATGCGGCCGAAGTGTTGTTGAATCGCAAAATTAACCGGTGTTCCCGGTTTAACAGGCCCGGCAAAGTCGAAATCAATCAGATGGAGATCGCCAACTTGAATTCGCCCGGGTTCACCGGCGTTTCTTTGCTGGCCGTCGTTCCGGTTTCCCAGGCGGCGGTTGCGACTGAACGGATTGCCGAGATTCGTAAAAATCAATGTGCCTCGCGGTTTCGCATTCGATGCGGAACGTTTCAACCAGAACGGGAACGCCGACATGCTGCGTACAGCGATCAGGAAGAGCTTGCTGAGTTGCCAGTCACGTATGATCCGGATTTCGCGATCGAGATAACTGACGAACAAGTTCCGGTTTTTCATTTCTGATTTCCGCCGATCGATCTGAACAATGGATGACTTGTTGACAGCAGAAAGGCGCCGGTCGCCGGCGGATCGTTCACTCATCGGAACAATCATCCTGATCCACTGTCCGGCCTGATCAGCACCTGTGGAATTTCCGGCCACGAATTCATCGACGGCGGAAAACAACGCCGCCATCAGGATAGAATTCAAAGTCACGCCTTCGCGATTTGCCTGTTCGCGCAAACGGGTAGCAGTAACCTCATCGATCCAGCGACCATGGAACGAACGCGTGAAATCCGATTCATGAGCCTGCGTCACACTTTCGTGTTCCGGCTGCAGCGTTGCAAATGAGCGAAACAGAAATTTTGAAACACCCAGCAGGCCCACCGGCTGTTTGAACAAGTGCTTCAGATATTTCCACCGTCCAAGACCGAGAGCACTGCGACGCGGAAACAATTCCGGTCGCAGTGATCGAACGCCTTCGCCGGGAGCGCGGCCGGCACAAACATTGTCATATGCGATCAGCCAGTCGTTGATCGCCTGGATTCCACCGCCACCGTCCACGATTCCGTGATGAACTTGAAAGAGAATTTCGAATTCTCCGTGCGACTGACGAATGTACATTCGCGCCGAGCACTTTTCCGTATCCAGCGGCGTCACATCCATCGGCGCCGCACCGGGAGGATCTATGTCAGGTTCGCCCGAGCCAACGAAATAGACGTTTTCGCTGGCCAGATTTTCATTTGCGGTTTCGACCCAGCGAACCGGCAAACCCCCGGCACTACAATCGACTGCAGCGCGATACATTGGATGTCTTGATTCGACAAGACGTGAGGCAGCAACGATTTTCGCTGGATCTGCGGTTCCCGAAAACGTCATCCTGCAAAACAGCTCGTTGGGCAATTCCGCCGAATCATCCAGCAGGTGAAATTTCTCGATGCTGGAAATCCGCGCCGGAAAAGGGATCCCTGTTTCGTTTGAGCCTGACACTATTCCTTCGGAGCGCCGCCGTTCACGGATTCGCCGTCGTCAGACTCATCGGTCGTTTCGACGTCCGGTTCGGTTGCGGGCTTCGACTTGTCATTGTCCTGTGACGGATCTTCACCTTCGTCCGGTTCAGGCCTCTCAGCTTCCGCTTCACCGGTTTCATTCAAGCTGCGAATGATGATGTTGCGGTAGTAAACGGTATCTCCGTGATCTTGAAAACAAATGTGCCCGGTCGGATTCTTCGCAAACTTCTCCCAGTCCTTGAACTTGCTGGCCGCCAATCGCTCGTTCCAGTCTTCGCTTTCGATTTCCGCGTCAACGACTTTGACCCGGTTTACCCAGTGTTCGACATGCATGCCGTTGAGAACGATCGTTGCCGTATTCCATTCTCCGACCGGATTCAGTCTCTTATTTTCCGGAACATAGAGTCCGTACAAAGACCCTGCCGACGTCAACTCGTTCTGGCCGTCGTGATGTTTGGAATCGTCGAGAATCTGAAACTCGGCACCGCTCATGTAGGGCGCGCTGTCGCCAGTTGAGACGCGGTACATCACGCCGCTGTTAGCTCCTTCGGTTACCTTCCACTCAAATTTCAATTCGAAATTATCGTACTCGCCGCGAGTCATGATATCCCCGCCGCCGCTGCCGTCATATTTCAATGCGCTCTCCTCGATCGACCAGCTTGGTGCGATTTCTTCGGCGGCATAGCTGCGAAAATTCTCCAGCGATGTTCCGTCAAATAGAACTTCGTATTCGTCGTCCGGCTCAGTATCTTCCTGTTCTGTAGCGTCCTGTTCTGTAGCGTCCTGTTCAGATCCGGTCTCGTTTGATTCTTCATCCGGCGCTTCATGCTGGTCAGGAGGTGGCACCAGCGCTTGCTGACTGTTATTTGCTTCAGATGACTCGATGTCCGCCGTGTCTTGCGCATTTGCTGTGACTTGAGCGAAGCAACACGCAATGAGGAGAAAAGCAATTTTCAACATGTCTCAACTTTCTATGGCTGGCTTGTTTTGTTTGTTGGCGGGGCGAGCCGGTAATTTTCATGCGACTGGCCGGGCGGCGAATGATCTTCCAGTCGCCGATTGTACACGGGGTTGCTGTCGGTTGCAGCTGTCAACATTCGTACCATTGTTGCACAGACTTCTACAACCGGAAAACGAAGACGCTACAATGACCGGACAATTTCGCAATCTGGCGATCATCTCCGCCAACCAACCCCAAGCAAAAAAGACAATGCCCGAAATCCCTGAGTCCAATCATTGTTCGTCGGGCAAAGCCGTCAGTTCAATGAAATCAATGTCCAGGTTCTTTTTGCTCATTCTCATTGCGATTGCGGCGCACTCAACTTCCGAATCCGCATCAGCACAATCCGCGTTGTCGTTCAAAGTCACGCTCAATGCAGAACTCACGGACGAACCGGTCACCGGGCGCGTACTCGTATTCCTCAGCCGGAGAAACGACGAACCGATGAACGGGCCGAACTGGTTTTCACCCGAGCCGTTCTACGGAATCAATGTCGAAGATCTGGCACCGGGCGATTCAGTAATACTCGACCCGTCGGCCAACGGGTTCCCTAAAGATCTCTCCGAGCCACCAACCGGTCGTTACTACGTTCAGGCGATTCTCGACCACGATTTTTATCAGGCGAATCATGCTGACGGCGTCGGGAACTTTTTCAGCGAGCCGGTCCGGATTAGTTTCGGTCGTGACGGAGAATCCGAGATCGGGCTCGAATTGAGCCAGGCGATTCCCGAACGGACGATCGAGGAAACCGACTGGTTCAAGGTTGTCGAACTCGAAAGTCAGCTGCTTGAGGAGTTTCACAACCGCCCCGTCATCGAACGCGCTGGTGTGGTTCTACCGGCATCTTACGAATCCAGCCCGGACCGGCGCTATCCGGTTTACTACGACATTTCCGGATTCGGCGGCACGATGGAAATGATGGCAGGAAGCCACCCGGGAACTCCGCGTCCGCCGCGCGATGACAATGCTGAGTTCATCAAAGTCTATCTAACCGGTCAATGCAAATGGGGCCATCACGTCTATGCCAACAGCGCGACTAACGGACCGCGCGGCGACGCGCTGGTGCAGGAAATGATTCCGTTAATCGATTCGACATTCCGGACGATCGCGGAGCCGACGGCTCGGTTTGTCAGCGGACACAGTAGTGGCGGATGGTCTTCGCTCTGGCTGCAGGTCAGTTATCCCGATTCGTTCGGTGGCGTCTGGAGCACCGCCCCCGATCCGGTTGACTTCCGCGATTTCCAGCGCACCAATCTGTATGATGGCTCCAGCGTGTTCGTCGATCCGGATGGTCAACATCGACCGCTTGCCCGGATGGGAGAACAGCCAATCGTCTGGTACGACGACTTTTCAAGAATGGATGATACGCTCGGTCGGGGAGGACAACTGCGAAGTTTTGAAGCTGTGTTCAGTCCGCTCGATGAAAACGGTTTGCCCGCGAAATGCTGGGACCGCGAAACCGGCGCTGTTGATCCGCAGGTCGCCGAATACTGGAAACAATACGACATCGGTTTGAAGCTGGCTGACAACTGGACCGAACTCGAACCGAAACTGCGTGGCAAGATCCACGTCTACATGGGTACGCTGGATACATTTTATCTCGAAGGTGCAACGATGCTATTGAAGCAGCGATTGGAAGAGCTGAAGAGTGACGCGGTTGTGGAGCTGTTTGAAGGAAAAGACCATGGAAGCGTCATGTCGCGCCAGCTGCGCAACCGGATCGCACAGGAGATGACCGAAATGTTCCGTGCGAATCATCCTGATGCGGAATCCGGCGACAATAAAGAGTAAACTGGAAGACAGCTGCGTTGGAAAGGAACGGGGAATGGGACCACTTACTTTTTTTGGTCCTTCACGGTTTTTTATGGTCACTGAGATTTGCATTCCATGAAAACAATCGATCATGTTGTGATCTATGAAACCACGAATGGACACGAATAGGCACGGATATGTTAACCGTATGAAATTCGTGTCCATTCGTGGTCAGAAAACTGTTCCTATGTGACCCCTTTCCATTTTCCCCCTGCGGCCTAAACACACCAACCTGTTCTCTTTATCTGAAAAAAGACGTGGGAATCCTCGACCGTTTGCTGGGTCCGCCCGGCAAAACAAACTTCGCTCAGCTGTTAATCACTGCTCTCAAAAAAGCAGGCGACGCGCGCGAGATTCGTTACGAGGAATCGCATTTCCGTCTCGTTTTTTTCAGCAAAGGCGAGGACTCGGGTGTTCTGAATCTCTCCAACCTCTATCACGAGTATTGTGCCGCTGACAAATCCGACCGCGAAGCGCGAATCCGGGAAATGGTCAGGGCGGCACTCTCGCATCTAAAAGAGATCCCTGCTGACTTCTCGGACGCCAGCCATGACATCCGCCCGCGTTTGTGGACGCGCGGAACATTTGAACGACTGAAGCTCAATCAACAGTTCCGCAGACAGCAGGGCGGGGACGGTCAGAATGATGCAGACAAACTCGACTGGCCGCTCGAACCGGTCGGCGAACATCTATACTTGTCTTTGGTCTACGATCTGCCGGAATCGGTTCGGTCGATTTCCAACGACGATCTCGAACAGTGGGGCGTCACCTACCGGGAAGCTCGTGAGGTTGCGTTGCAAAATCTACGTACAACCGAACTCGCCTACACCAGTGTTGGCAAAGAGTTGTACGTTTCCGCGACCGGCGATTCCTACGATGCCACGCGTCTGGTGCTTACGGCTCTGTTTGGCGGGCTGGAAATCGAAGGCAATCCTGTTGCCATGGTTCCCAACCGCGACACGCTGATCGTCACGGGCAGTGAATCGATCACCGGCCAGCGAATGATGCTGGAGTTCGCGGCCAGACAGTTGAGCGAACAACCGCGACCGATGACAGCAATGCCGCTGATCCTCGACTATGACGGCACGTGGGAGGACTGGGAAATACCGGCTGAACATCCGCTGAGCGAAGAATTCCGGCGGCTGAGGATCATGTGGATGGCCAGCGAATACGGCGATCAGAAACAGTTGCTTGACACAATCCATAAGGCACTCGGAGATGACACGCAGGTTGCGAAATGCATGGTCGGTGAAAGAGACAAACGTGCCGAAAGTTTTTGTCTCTGGTCACCTTCGTCCGATTTGCAGATCCCGTTGACGGAACGAATTCTGTTTTCGCGAGAAGCAGATCACGGCATCTTTGCATCCGCCGCGTTTGCCGACGTTCTCGAACACACGCCTCATTTGCTGGAACGGATTGAGTCGTATCCGGTTCTGTTTCGAGCGACTCGACAACCGAATGTCGAAGAGCTGAAATTCCTCGGGGCCGAATTAATCGACTCATCGTAGCGGGTGCGATTCGATATTTGTCAGCTCGCAATCGCAGCAAGATCAACCGTGACTTGGCACTTCTCATTCAATTCAAGTCTTATCGCGCCGTCCTGTAACGGGCTGTATTTGAAACTGCCCTTCTGGTTTTCAAGAAATTCGATCTGTCCGGAAGCCGGATCAATCAGAAGGAAATAGCGAACGCCTTGCGATTCGTAGAGCGAACGTTTTGCGGTTCGATCTTTGACCGCCGTCGATGGTGAAGCGATCTCTGCGACAAATACTGGCGGAGTCATGATGTGTTTTTCGGGCAGCGGTTCACAGGTCAGCAGAACATCGGGGCGAACGACCGTGTCTTTCGAAATACGCCAGTCTGTTTCGGCAAGTACCACACATGGCTTACATGCGTTCGACTCCTCGAGCGCGTTATGCAACTTGGCGACCAACCGCGACTCGATCAGCTGATGTTGCGGGCTCGGTGCAGGTGACATCGAAACGGCCAACCCGTTCCACAACTCCCACTCGCCGTCCCAGCCGAGATAGTCTTCGACCAGATAATACGGTTCGTATAACTTTTCTGCACTGGACATTTGAGGTGCCAATAAGAGGTGCCAATAATTCGAAGTGTATTTGATTCTCGGTGCGTCAATCTGATTGTATCTAACCCGCAGTTTATCAGTCAAAGCAATTCGGATGCTGCTGACGCGATTCGGCTGGAAGACGCGAAGCTTGTTGGCGATATTCGCTGCGCCTTCCCCCGGGCTGGATGAGAGCCGTCCCTTCAGGACTTTTGGTCGCTGCGCTCAACTCGATTCCCGGCTTAACGGTTAGCAATAAATGCGAAACCAGAACTTAGTCGTCATCTTTCAATTCCTCATTCAGCGAAAACCGTATCCGTTCCGCGTGATCTTTCTTGACTTCCAGAATCTCAGCCGAGGCACCGTCGAACTGAATCCGGTCACCTGTCTCCGGCATTTTCCCTGAGCGCGCCATCAACACGCCGGCGACCGTATCGGCATCTTCGTCGTCCAGATTCACCCCGAGTGCCCGTTCGACTTCGATAATCGGAGTCGCTCCAAGAACAATGAACTGACCGTTGGGCTGCCGTTGAATTTCCGGCTCGTCCACGACATCGAATTCGTCATCGACCGGACCGACAATCTTCTCAAGTACATTCTCCAGCGTCACGATTCCGATCGTCGTTCCGTATTCGTCAATTACAAACGTCAGCAGCTGGTGCGTCGTCTGTATGTGTTTGAGTACCTTACTGATCGGCATATTCTCGGGAACCTTGGTCGGCTGTCGCATGACCGTCCGCACGTCAAAGCTCGCATCGTCGGCGGCGATTCCCAGCAGGTCTTTCATGTGGACGACGCCGAGAACTTCGTCCAGCGAGCCATCGCAAACCGGATAGCGGGTGTGAAGTTTTTCTTTTGCTTTTTCCAGTTGTTTTGGGAACGGGTTGTTCACATCGAGATAACTTACATCACCTCGGGGAACCATCACCAGGCGACAGATCAGATCGTCAAACTCGAACACGTTGTTGATCAGGCTGTGTTCGGACCCTGTGAGGTTTCCATGTATATGCGCTTCCCGTAACAGTGCGCGAATTTCCTCTTCACTGTGTGGCGTGTCGTGTCCCGAGCCGCCGCTTAATCCCAGCCAGCTGAGAATTATTTCCGTGACCCAGTTCAGTGCATACATGAACGGGAACAGCAGGTAGTAGAAAAATTTCATGATCGGCGCGCACCAGCGGACCATTTTTTCCGGCTTGCGGATCGCGAAAATCTTCGGCGCCTGTTCGCCGATCACCAGGTGCAGCGATGTGATCACGGAAAACGCAACAATAAATGAAACGACGTGCAGCAGTTGGCCTTCGGTATCGAGGCCGAATGCGCCAAACACGGGCTCAACCAGTTTGGCAAATGCCGGTTCGCCGACCCAGCCCAGAGCAAGCGAGGCCATCGTGATTCCCAACTGGCAGGCGGACAGCGAATGATCCAGCCGCTGGCACAGCCACCGAGCTGTGTTGGCGAAGAGTTTTTTCTCTTCGACCATTTTGTCGACCTGGCTGACCCGGACTTTGACCAGAGCAAATTCAGCGGCGACAAAAAATCCGTTGAGGATCACCAGCACAATTGCCAGAGCAAGGTTCATTCCAATCAAACCCCAGTCGAGAGGGGAGTGTTCTGCAGCCGTCGCGGTTTCCGAAGCAACCAGAATCCAGTCCATCGTCAGCCTTGTAAAATGACAGGGAGGGAGTGCCGCGGATATTCCAGAAACGGTTCAACCGGGCAATCCAGCAATTTAACAAAGAAGCGCTTGCGCGAAAACGCGGGAACCGGATATTCGTGATTCAATCGGCGGTTTCGTCGCGTTGACATCCTGTCGCGTCAGCGATGCGTGGCCTTTTGCGAGTCTTTCGTCAAGTTGGTGGTTGTCTATTCCTTCGTGTGGTACGAGCAGCGCGAAACGCGCGTCTGATCCATGGTAAGCACAAGATTCGACGCCAGTGGATATTTACAACCACGAAAAAAACGAAAGACACGAAAATGAGGTTCGACCAACTATTTGCAACCCGTACCTATTGCCTGGCCGCGTCCTGAATTCGTTTTTCGAGACCTGTAATTTCCCGCGTCAACTCAGCGTGCTTTTGTCGCGACTGATCAAGTTGTTTTTCGGTCTCTTTGAGTTTCTGCACGAAGTCGTCCGCTACGGCTGTTCCTGATTCCAGCGTTCCGAGAAGACCTGTAATTCGTTTTTGTTCCGTCATGGCCGCCGTCCCCCGCCTGGAGTTTTCCATACGTGCCGATCGTATCTCGACCAGCTGTGACGTGATTTCGAAAATCCTCTTGAGGCTGGTTTCCAAACCCGGTTCGATCGTGGCTCCGGCGTCCTTCCAGCGTTTGTACTCGCTCTCGTCAATGAACGAGATTGCCAGCGTCCTGGTATTCGAATCGGTTTGGACAACTTTCAGCACTTTTTCAGCATCGGCACCACATTTAAGAGTGTAATGCAGCGTCGAGTCCTCAATCCGCTCTGGCTTGGGATTGATTTGTTCATGCACTCCGGGAATTTCCAGCAGAACATCGCGGGCGAGCGAGTCGCGGTTGGTAATTCTGTGATCGTGAGTCAGAATCGTATCGAATTCAATTCGGACTTCGTTTTCGTTGCGTGTGACGTTTCGAATCGCGACGACGGGTTCGCTTCGATCGACTTTCAAAGTCACAGGCGTGTCGGTGCCGTAGACAAACCCCTCCATAGCGCCAACTTCGATCCGCTCCAGCACACCGTCGCCCATGAACTCGCCTTGCAAATAAAACGCAACGGGGCCCGGAATCAACGGTTGTTCTGTACCGTTGGTTAGTCTCGCTAAGAGTTCCGCCGGTTGATCTTCGGTTTGCGAACTAAGCCTGCTGAACAACTCACATTTGATTTCGCTTCCGATAACCGGAACCATCGCGCTACGGCCGGCCTGAAGCGAAACCGGGTCCTTAATCTTGAACTGGACCATCGTATCCTGTCGCCCCGCCGACGCAGCAGCCTGAAATCCCGCATTGATATCAAGTGGTTCAGCAGGTCTTCCACCACCTCCGAATCCACCACCTCCGAAACTGCCACCTCCAAAGCCGCCACCTCCAAAGCCGCCCCTACCCGGTCCTGTACCGCCGAAGTAACCTCCTGAATTTCCATATCCGTCAAAGCTGCCATAGGGCGACACGAGCGTCCGGTCACTTGGCAGATCGAACACACTCAGCCCCAGCGAAGCTCGTTCGGCCAACACGGGCGCAAACAGATCAACGTGAAAAGACTGAGGCCGTCCACTGCGCAGATCGAGTTCGATTTCGCTCCAGTCAACGCCGGTCACGTTATCGATGTGAGCCCAGCCCTGAACGTTTGCAATCTCATTGGTTATATCCAGCCGGTATGTCATCCGCCAAATCGGAGCATCGACGTTGTAGCTGAACCGGATGTCCCGACTACCGCCACCCTCGAACAACAGCCCGAGTGTCTTCTGTTCGTCGGTCCGGGATTTTGCCAGCCCGATCATCGCCTTTTGAAACTCGTGGCGCAGATCTTCATTCGCGAACTTGATTCGACTGGCGTCTGTCAATGCGATTGAGACAAAGCCGTCGTCATTGATCAGAGTCAATGTTTCGACGAATTCCGCACCGGACTGTCTGTTTTCGACGCTGACGATGTGCCCCACGAGCTCATTACCGTCGGCAGTTACTGTGACTTTTTCGCCGCGATATTTCTGCAGCGTCTGGGCCATCGTCATCGCCGGGCCCAGTCGTTTAGCTGCGACATCGGTGGCATCGGGAGCAGGTTTGTATTCGACGGAACGAATGACGCCGCCATCGCGGTCTTCAAACACCAGGCTCTTTAACACATCATCGACGTCATGGCTGGAGAAATTCATCTCGACGCGACAGTTTCCCTCAAGCGTTCCTGAATGAACGATTTGCGTCAGACCCGAGTTGTGCATCACAATTCGCTGCACAGCCGGCGGATCAACCGTAGCAAATTTATCTGATTGTTCACCGGCACCGTCCTGGTCAATGATTGCCGGATGGGACTGACCTGAATCTTCAGTTCGGTCCTGGGCAGCCGCCAAGCTGGTGCCTGCAAGAAGAACAAGTACGGTAATAGCAGCCGAATGAAAGGCGCAAAAAATTGCGCGCGAGCCCGGGGCAAACTGTCTCATCATCAAACTCCTTGAATGCGTTGCCCCGCGAAAGTTGCAGTTTGCTTTGCATGACAATTACACATTGCGTTAGCCCAGTACTGGTGGACTCCGTCGGAATATTTAAAATCCGTATAGGAGGATGCTATGAAAACGAAAGTCAAACCGAAACGTCGAACATTCAAGGAAGATTTTAAGCGGGAAGCGGTGAATCTGATCGTGACCGAAGGCTACTCGTTCAAGGCGGCAGCGGAGGCCGTGAATGTAACTGGGAACAGCCTTCGGAACTGGCACCGCAAGTTTGCTCCGGCACCGGATCCCAGTGGCCCTGAAGCGACTGCTGAAGAGTACGAGGCTGAAATCAAACGACTTCGCAGGCAGCTCAAACGTGCGGAGCTGGAACGGGAAATATTAAAAAAAGCGACGGCGTACCGCTTCGATTCGTGCGTCGGTGAAAGCAGTTTTCGAGCAGTCCAGCGGCATCTACGGAAGCTGTAAGATCGCTCAAAAACTTCAAACGGAAGAACATTTGGAATCCGCCTGCCGGAATACGGTTGCCAGGGCCATGAATGAAATGGGCCTCAAAAGCCGTGTTGCAAGCAGGTTTACCCCAACCACCACCGTCAGCGATCCCAACAAAAAGCCGGCGCCCAATGTTCTCGCTCAAGATTTCAAGGCAACCGGGCCGAACCGGAAATGGGTGGCTGACATTACGTACCTGCCAACACTCACCGGTTGGGTGTATCTGGCCGTGGTGATTGACTTGTTCAGCCGGAAAGTGGTCGGCTGGAAGATCGATAATCGAATGACAGCCGCGCTTGTAACCGGCCCGTTCAAAGATGCCATTGAATCACGCCGGCCGGATACCAGTGAACTTGTTCATCACAGTGACCGGGGGTCCCAGTACACCAGTGATGCGTTTCAGAGGATCATGCGAATCATGAACATCACATGCTCAATGAGTCGCACAGGATGTTGTTACGACAATGCTGTGGCTGAACGATTCTTCTGGTCGTTGAAACATGAATGGACGAACTTTGAACAGTTTGAAGACCTTGCTGAAGCGAGATTAAGTGTCTTCAAATACATCGAATCGTTTTACAATTCCGAAAGAATCCATCAAACTCTGGAATACCAAACGCCGGATGAATTTGAAAGAAAACACCGGGCGGCTCTAGCCGCTTAACAGCAAAGACGGAGTCCACCAGTACTGGGCTAACGCACAATCAACAGCGAACAGAATTCAACACTCAAAACGAACTCTTCTATGACCGATAACTCCGGGCCAGGCGACTCGCCGTCTGACAATTCTTCAACACCCGATGTGCCGACGATTCGCCTCGACCAGTTCCTGAAAATATGCGGAATCGAAACCGGGGGTCAGGCAAAGCTGCTAATCCAGGGTGGCGAAATCCTGCTCAACGGCGAGGTCGAAACGCGGCGCAGAAAACAGCTCGCCCCTGGCGATATTGTGTCGGTTCACGGTGACGAATACGAAGTCGAGCTTGCCAACGATGACGATCCAACAATTGATCATAGTAAAAGTGACGCGTGAAAATAGTCTCGACTGACAAGGTCAACACGCCAGCGATTGCTCCTGACACGCGAATCGCAGAATGCTGCGACATCTCGCAAACGGAATTACGGGATCTCGTCGAGTACATCTCGGTGCCGCGCAACCGGACTCACGAACGCGAATCCAATGTCAAAATAGCTACGTGGGCTGAGACGCAATTCGTAGAAGCCGGTTTTCAAACGGTGCGGCAGGGTCACTGCGACAACATCTACACCATGCTGCCGGAATCATGCGAACAGTTTGTCCTGATCGGAGCGCACTACGACAGCGTCCCCGGCACACCCGGTGCTGACGACAACGGCAGTGCTGTCGCCGCGATGATTGGCTGCTCGCGAGCCGTTGCAAATTACCAGTCGCGCAACGGAGTGCGACTGCCTGTGATGTTCGTCGCCTTCAATCGTGAAGAGGAAAAACTCGCCGGCAGCCTCGACTTTGTCGCGAACTTCATGCCGACTGCTCCCAAACTGATTGAATCGCACGTACTCGAAATGGTCGGCTACTGCGATCACACTCCCGGGTCTCAACGATTGCCAAATGGCATTCCAATAAAACTCCCGCGCGACGCCGGAGACTTTCTGGCAATCGTCTGTAACCGGACCAGCAATTCGCAAGCGGAGTCCCTGATCGAATGCGCCAGGTCGTACACCCCGGACCTTCCAGTGCTTGGCCTCAAAGTTTTTCTCGGAATGGAGAAAGTGTTCAAGGACCTGCTCCGTAGCGACCACTCGCCGTTTTGGAGTGCCGGATATCCGTCAACCATGTGGACCGATACCTCTGAATTCCGCAACGCGAATTACCACGGACCGGACGACACTCCTGACACGCTTGACTATGAATTCCTGCAGCAGGTAACGCGGCTGGTTTCGGCACGAACGATTCTGGCCGCGAGCCGTTTGTAGCATCCGGAATTGCGACTCGACACCGATCGATTGAATGCCAGCGCCGTTCTGCCGACATCACCGATGGGCGATAGCCTCAGTTCCCTTCGATTGCGGCCAATCGCAGGTGTCTTCGAATTGAACTCAGTCGTGTCACTTGCGCCACAGTTGTTATTGCATTCGTGCACACAGAAATTCTTCCGGATTCTTTCGGGAATTGCCTGAAAAAGGGAGTAGCTATCCAGTATTTCACGTTTTCTCGGTCGCGCGAAGCGTTCATTGGCACGTCTGATGCACTATTCCCCTTCGAGCAAGGGCATCGGCCTTTCGCTGACGCCGAATCCTCTGAAAGGGAAATCCAATGAAAAACATCACACAAATTATCACCGCCTTCGTCGCGCTTGCGTTTGCAACGACCGCTGGTGCCGACGAATATCAACATGTTGACTCGATGGCCAATCGAATCCAAAACAAAACGAGACAGCTGCTTCGCGCCTCGCGAATGTTTGAACACACTCCGGAATACGAACACGTCGTAGCCGACGTCGCCGAAATGGAACGAATTGGCAGGCATATTCATGAATTGGCTCATCATGAAGCGAGCGTGTTTCACCTTGAGCAAGATTTGCAGGAACTCGACACACAGTTCCACCACGTCGTCGATGTGTTTTTGAAAATCGAACGTGATGCGGCCTACGGTTATGGCCATTCGCACGGAAACACTAACCGGGTGCGGCGAATCCTGGTTGAACTACAGGAGACGATTCATCACATGCAGGAAGACGTGGCCGCGATCCGCGCACGAACTCGACCGCAGCCACACACGGCGTTCCGCGCTCCGGTTCGGCAGACCTACGGCCCCGCTCAGGTTTACCGCCCGCAAATGGTGCAACCAGCGCACGGTTACCACAGCGGAGGCGGCTACGGCAACATCCGTCAGAGCTGTTACGGACAGGGTCGATCAGGAATCACACTCGGCAACGAGAACTTCCAAATCAACTTTGGATTCTGATCCCACAATCCTGAAAATGAAAAAGCCCTGCGATTTTTGCAGGGCTTTTTTCGTTCTGGTCGCATACGAGATCTAGAAATCAGTCGCTGTCGCCTCAAGTACCTGAAACTCATCCCCCATCATTTTCATCAGCGCCTCGTATTCTTCGCTATGGTCGCGGGACGTATCCAGAACATCTTGAAGAATCAGCAACCGGGTTCCGTCAATGGCATCGATCTGAATGATCGTTTCGACGTACGCGCCGTTTTCGTCGCCGGCAGTCACTGATATCGCTTCAAATTCAGTATCGCCGATCTCAACGGTAACCTCTTCAATGTCGGGATCGACGTATCCCCCAGCCATCGATTCCGCATACTCGTCCATGGTGATATCGTCTTCTTCAAACACGAACAACATTACGCCGATTTTCGGATCGTCCAACATCCAGAACAACGACTCTTCGTATTGTGCGGAGCAAAGTTGTGTCGCCAGCGAACCTGTAAGAAAAACAGTCGCCAATAGAAGCAGTCGAATCGCAGTTTGTTGATGAGTCATAGTTAATTCCTGTGTGATAGAGACCTTTGTCTAGTTGTGTTTGTCGTTTTGTGAATTGCACTGTTGCTAACATTGCACTGTCGCTAAATCAGCACGCGACGATTGTAGATATACCATTCAACAATCAGCACCACCAGCGCCGCCGCGACCAGCCACGGCCAGATATCTTTGCGCGCCGGTTTGTAATTTGCGACCGAACCGCTGATTTCCTCATAGCCTATATCCAGATCGTCACGCACTTTCAGGTTGCTTTCGCGGCGATCGAAGAGATTAATCGGGAACAGATGGTCAACCGACTGCCCGGGTTCTCTCACCGTGTAAATTCCCGAACGCTCGGTGGAAGCAAACACAAATGAGTTGTCGTCGCCCGGAATCAACCGAGTGGTGCTGCCGTCAGGCGTTTCGACGGTGACTGTCTTGTAGGGCAACTGGGTCTTCAGCTTTACCAGCGTCCCCGGGGAGCTGGCGTGCGACGCGCGAAAAAGCGAACTGCCGCCCAGCTGCGAAAGCACGTTTTGAATGAACAGCGGGAAACTGAGTCTGAGCGACCAGTTCGTGTTCGCAACCGGATCGCCGTCATCATCGATTTCGATCAGCGGATACCCAAGCACCAGATCCTGAAACCCGCCGCGCGGACCGATCATCATCACGCTGCCGCCAATCGAATCGATCAGTGACGCCGACCCATCCGGTCCCGTCAACGGAAACGACTCAAGAATATCAACGTTGCTCATCTGGACCGAAAACATCAGCGGGTGTCCGCGGTTGACGTCCAGAATCGTTGTTGGAATCTGTGATTCCTCGGACTTCCAGTCCCCGGTTCCGGGAATTGCGCCGATAAACATCGTATCGCATACCGGCATCTTCTCCGGCGCACAGCGATCGTAAATGATCAAATCGTAAACGCCCAGCATGGAGTCTTCTTCATATTGTTCGTCTGTCAAATAGGATTCGGGTCGAAATTCGAACGTTGCGAATTCCCGGATCCACTCGGTTGAAAATGCAAGTTCCAGATACTGGTTGTAATCGGTCACGACCAGAACGCTGGAAAGCCGTGGTGGATTGAGCACGGAAAATGCCGTGTTGTCCAGTTGATAAACATCCTTGTCGTCAATTTCCAGCCTAACCGGCACTGGCCCGTCCATATTCGCAACGACGCCCGTCAAATCAAACTGAACACCGGCCGACGTCTCTTTCGGAATCGTAATATTTGCCTTTGCATCATAGAGTTCATCGCCCAGATACAGAGAAAGACTGACGACGTGATCCTCGTCGTCCGAATTCTGAATCCGCGCGTACGCTTGAACCCGGGTATTCGAATCAACTGCGTCGCTGATCGAAAACGCGGTGATGCCCAGGTTCTTCGGAATGTCCGGCGCACCGATCGGATGATACTCAGCCGTTAGTTTTTCGCCGAAAGTGAACGCGGGAACTTCCTTAACCGCACCGTCACTGTAGATATAAATCGTTGCCTCCAGTGCATCGGCAACCTGCACGTCCACTTCGCTTTCCCGATCACTGGTCCGTCCGGGGTTGGCCAGCCCCGACGCCGCCACCAGTGCGTCGCCGATATCGGTCGAGTGCCCGGTCTGCTGTATGTCCGCCAGCTTTCGCCGCAACATTGACCGGTTGTTGGTGTACGACTGAACGACGTCCGGCTCGTCGGAGAAACTGATCAGCATGGCCACAGCTCCGGGCTTCATCCGGTCGATCAGGTTGCCCACCTGCTTTTTTGCTTCTTCCAGACGTGTGTGCCCATCCGCAATGTCCTCAGCCGACATACTGGCCGAGTTATCGATCAGAAACACCAGACGTTCACCCGATAACTCAACACCCTCGCAACTTGGAAACAGGCAGGCACCGATCAGTAGAAACGCAATGAGTAATTGCAACAGCAGCAGCAAACTGTTTCGCAGCCGTTGCCAGATACTGTTGACGTGCAGATCCTCAATCGTTTTTGTCCACAGATAAGTGCTGGGCACTTCAAGCGGTGTTCGTCGAAGCTTCAAGAAATAGAGCAGCAGAATCAGCGGCGGCACAGCTAGCAACCCCCACAAAAGCGGACCAAGCGAATAATTCAACGGACGAGCCCCCGCTGGCGGAGGTAACGCGAAACCAGTCGGTCGACCGGTCGTTCTGTGCTGGTCATCATGTACGAAATTCCGCGACGGGAAGAAAACTCGCGAGCCTGTTCGATAAACGAGGCGAGTGTCTGGCGGTACCGATCGATCAACCGCTGGCTGACGCTGATCTCTGCAATGTCCGCATCCTCGCAATCGATCAATTTCAAGTCGCCAGTGATGTCGGGGTCGATCTCCTCCTGCGACAGGACATGAATCAAATACACGTCCATGTTCTGCGCGGTCAGATACCGCAGCGCAGATTCATAACCGGTTTTGTCCATCAGGTCGGTAATGATAACGAGGATTCCTTTGCCACTGTTTCGCAGACAGAACGATTTTACGGCTTCATTGAGCGTCGCGGTCGATCCGGCTTCCATCGATTCGAGATGTTCAATCATCCGCCACAGACTCGATCGCCCCCGCAACACCGGAGCCGTATTCACCTTTGAACCATCCAGTGATTCGATTTTGACGCGGTCAGCACGGCAGAGCCCGATATACCCGAGCGCGCCGGCCAGTTGTTTGGCATAACGAAACTTTGTCGGCGAGCCATAGTTCATCGACAGGCTTGAATCGACCAGAGCATAGAAGTGCAGGTCTTCCTCTTCAAGAAAAAGTTTGAGGAACAGCTTGTCCAGCCGCGCGTACAAGTTCCAGTCAATGAAACGGAGATCATCACCGGCGACGTAGTTGCGGAAGTCAGCGAACTCAACGCTCTGGCCTTTGCGTTTACTTCGCCGTTCGCCTTTCATCCGCCCGCGAAAAATCTTGCGGCTGATCAGTTCCATGCGTTCCAGTTGCGCAAGAAGTCCCGGGCTGAGCAGCGGTCCGGAATTCGGATCAGTTGGAGGCGCAGTCGTTTCGGGCATGGATGTTTGTCGCGGTCGTGTAGGTTTTTTTCGGTCAGTCAAAAGGTCCCGGACCGTTTGCGCGTCCAGTAATTATTCACAATTTGTTATTCACTACTAATTATTGACCGGGCAAGCTTTCGAAGCGTATGCAATCACTCGTCAACTTTTTCCGGCACTTTATCAAGAATCTCCAGCAGCACCTGATCGGAAGAAACACCTTCAGCCTGAGCTTCGAAGTTGACGATCACACGATGTCGCATCGCGGGCAGGAACACGCGGCGGACATCCTCAAAGCTGACATTGAACCGGCCTTCCAGTAATGCACGGACTTTACTCGCAAGAGCCATCGTTTGAGCGCCACGCGGACTGCTCCCCCAGCGCAAATACTGGTTCGTGATGTCAACGGCGTACGGACCTTCGGGATGTGTCGCCAACGTCAATCGCACAATGTAATCCTGAAGGTGGTCCGCCAGAATAACCTGCCGGATCAGTTGCTGCATTTCGATAATGTCGTTGCCGTCCATGACGCGGTCGGGCGTGACTGAGATTCCTTTGGTCGTCCGGTTGAGAATCTCAGCGAGGTCTTCGCGGTTGGAATAGCCGACATTGAGTTTGAAGAGAAAACGGTCGAGTTGAGCTTCAGGGAGCGGATACGTTCCTTCCTGCTCGATCGGATTCTGCGTCGCGAGAACAAAAAACGGCTGCTTCAATTTGTACGTCTTTCCCCCGACCGTAACCGTCCCTTCCTGCATCGTTTCGAGCATCGCGGATTGTGTCTTCGGCGTCGCCCGGTTGATCTCGTCCGCCAGACAAATCTGCGTGAAAATCGGGCCTTCTTGAAATTCGAAACTCCGGCGACCGTCAGGATCTTCAACGATCATGTTGGTTCCGAGGATATCCGCCGGCATCAGGTCGGGCGTGAATTGAATCCGGTTAAAGTCCAGGTTCAACGCTTCGGAGAGCGTACGGACGAGCAGCGTCTTACCGAGTCCAGGCGCACCTTCGAGCAGGCAGTGGCCGCCAATCATCATACAGGTCAGCACACCATGTACGATTTCGTCGTGGCCCACGATGACGCGGCCGACTTGTTCTTTGACAGCAGCATAACGCTCACGGAACCGGTCAGCCTGCTCCTGGAATTTCATTTCGTCGTTCATATTGCCTCTTTCGTGGGATGCTTCAACTTCAACTTCACTTTTCGAACTCAGGCGGGAACTCACCACCTCCGTTCAGAAATGGTAAACCGCCTGTTGTTCCATCGTTCTGTTGGCCGAAGTTTAGGTTTAAGTTTGTGATCGTGTGTTGACGAGACTTTCCTAGCTCCGGTCCTGTTCTTCGCGCGCTTTGCGTTTAGCATCGAGTAAACGGGAAGTGTACGACGATTCGTCGTCAACATCGAGCCTGTCGCGTTCAAGTTTTTTCGGTCGCTGAGGAGTTTGTTCCATTTCACTGCCGATCACATCGTCCAACCGCTGTTGTCCGCTGCGACGATCGCGCACGTTTTCTTCAACTGCTTCCGGTTCAAACTTCGTTGCCGCGCGCCGGGTTTCAATCTGTTTTTCAATTTCCGCTTTCCTGCTCTGTAATCGGGCCAGGTTCGAAGGGCGATCTTCATTCTCTTCGCCGTGCAATCGAGCCTTCAATGCTGTCCAACCGCGCCCGACAAAGCCGAAATCGATTGCGACGCGACGCACAAACACATCGGCGAGAAACGCTGTTCCGCACAACACCAGCAGCAACGGCCATACATTCTGGAAGCTAATCGCGTGAGACAACGTCGGGCGAAACGTATTGGTTTTCAACAACGTCGTCATACCAACATCGGTAAAATCGCCTGGAATCACTGTCCCGACCTCGCCGCCTTCAGGTTTGAACTGTGTCAACAGATCGAGCAGACGTTTATTCGTCGTGCGTTCCGAATACTCGTTGGAATACGGAATATTGACACCCGTAGTCAAACGCTTGTAACCGTCGCCCGGCGAAAGCGAAAACAGGTAGTTACCCGATCCATCCACGGGAGCCCGCGCTACATAACGCCCCGGCCCGGCCTGATCGAATTCCAGTTCAAACCCGTCAAGATCCGGGTTCATGCCCCGGCCGGCGAAATCAAGAAAGTTCAGAAACCCGCCATCGTCATTCAGAGCCGTAACCACGACTTCAGCGATGTTATCTTTGACCGATGACGAGACTGTGAAGTTTGCGCTCTGGGTGATCGGGCGCATCGAGTGGCGGACCATTTGAACAAAGAGTTTTTCGTAAACAGGATTTTCAACCCAGTCAGTCGTCCACTTTCTACCAGCATCGGTTGTGAATGCAGTCGCACGCCCGGCTCCGTACCGCCAGGTTGCGATCAGCGACGCGTTTTGAGGATGATTTGGATCCTGGCTCGCCACCGCCAGTTGCTGGACCAGAGGATTTTCTTTGATCGTGGTCATGACGTAGCCGGTAAACTGCGGAAATTCGCTGATCTCGATCCCCGTCATGATTTCATGGTTGCCGGAATCAGACGTGGCAACCACGCTCATCCCTTCCGGCACCTCTTTCAAAACCGGCTTTGCAACACGGCGGGCTTCGCGTTGATAGATTTTCGGAAGGGCCTTGGGATTCTTCACCATATAGTAATTGCCGCCGGTCACATTGGCGATATTCTTCAGAGGGTTGTTCACATTCATGTGAGCACCGCAGGCGACCGTCGAAATCTTGATCCTGTTATCAACGAATTTCTGCAGCAGCGCAGGAGTTGGCGGCGTCGGATCGCCGTCGCTGATGATGATCATGTGTTTGACCGAAGCGTTGCCCGGCCCGCCGGTGCCGTCTTTGCGAATCAGCCCCTTCAAACCCAACCGCATCGATGACTGGAAATCCGGCATGTCGCCCGGCGTCATCCGGCCGACCATTCCCTGCATCGTTTTTCGTTTTTCATAGACCCGGTCCACACCGTCGGGCAGTTTCCACAACCAGCGCGACACGCCCATGCCGCCCCATTCGACGACTCCGCAATAGTCCATCGGTCCGAGCATCTTGATCGCTTCGCGGGCGATTTTCGATTGCCAGAAATTTCCGTCCGCCATTTCCGATGCGTGCATGATCAACACCAGCGCGCCCACCGCATCAATCTTCTTGTTCTTGATCTGGAAATCGACCGGCATCGCTTTTTCAAGTTCAGTTCCGGTCCAGCCACCGGCTCCAAACGAACGGTCGCCGCCCAGCATGATCAGGCCTGCGCCCATTTCTTCGGTGTTGCGGACCAGCATCCGGATCTGCGTGTCGCTGAAGGCTTCTGTGTCGGTCTCATTGTCGCCGGTCGCGCGAGGCGTATTGGCCAGGATCACCGAGTCGTATTGAAGAAGTTGAGCCATCGAGTTGAATAATTGCGTCGAATTCATCACATCAACTTCGATCGCGTTGGCCTGTAGAGTTGAAGTCAGCTGTAGGAACTCGCCCTGATGGTTGCCATCCTCAATCAGCAGGACCTTACCCTTGCCTTGAACATAGGTGAACGCGGAAGCCGTGTTGTTTTGTGGAATCGTGTCTTCCTCTTTTTTCTGCGGCACGAAAGTAGCGTCAAACGTGAACACAGCCGTATCTTCAATCTTGTACGTGAATCCGCGAACGTTTTTGCCGGGTTTGAGCGTGACGATTTCGCTGACCTGACCGAGATCCACTTCGCTGTCGCGCTGTTTGACCGTCAGTTCGCCGGTGACTTCGCCGGTCGGATTGGCCTCCGTCGGTTGCGTGTCGTTGGTGACGACGACGCGGATTTCAAATTCCTGTCCCTTGCGGATGTTGGCTGGCATAACAACCTTGTCAACCGAAACCTCTGACCGCGTGATCAATTCGATAGGAACGACATCGATACCGATCCCGTCTTTCGCCATTGATTGAGCCAGCGACAGGGAATCGCCGATGTTTTCGTTGCCGTCTGAAACGACGACAATGCGGCGTGCAGAGTCTTCAGGGAACGATGCCTTGGCCAGCTTCAACGCGGCTTCAAGGCTGGTCGCTTCGGTTTTCAGATCATAGCCAGCTTCCAAACGGTCGATCAGCGGCAGATCCCCGTCGTAGGGGGCGGCCTCGATTTTCGCATCGCCACCGAAAATGATGACTCCGGCACGATCGGACTTCTTGTCCCGACGTTGTTCGCGAACCGCCTGATGAACGTAGTCCAACATTTTCTCGCGGTGAGCAGACGGAATACTGTCGCTCTGATCGAGCAAATAGATAACCGTTAATCGGTCGGTCGATTCACGCCATTGGGTTTGAGCGAGAGCGAGAACGAGCAGACTGAAAACCGCTGCGCGCAGCATCATCGCGAACAGGCGCCGCCACCGTCCGAGCCCGGCCAGGCTGTTGAAACTGAACCACAACAAAAGTGGCAACAGTGCGAACAGCATCGTGAACAACAACAGCAACACGAACCAGGGGCGGTCAAATCCGATGTCAGGCCACATGTCTATTCCTCGATTCCCTTGCTTGTTGCTTTCCCTGCTTCGGCAAACTCGGATAACGTCTGCCTCCTTCAAGTGAGGGTCTGCCGATCCTCAGCCGTTTTGGCGATAGCCACGGTTTCGACGCCACCGAATTCAATCATATCAACTTATGCGCACGATTGCGCCGTTTCGCGTTCTGCCGGCAGATCGAGCTGGCCGGTCCTGCCAGAGTGGCAAATGCTGTTTTTTTTGCATCATCAAGGCAAGTGTCGACAATGTTAAGTGATTTGAAAGGACTGGGATAAGTTCAAAATTGTGACCGATAACCGGTTTTTTGAACGGCTCCTTTTACCTAAAATGGGGTTAACTTAAAAGAAGATGATACGCCCGAGGACGAACCGGAATTGCCCGGCATCCGCTGTTTGGCTGAATCGTTTTCTTCTTACGTTCGATGGCACCCGACCTGTCTGCTTTACTGGTGCGTTCGGGAGTTGTTTTCCGTGGATTCTCTCACGATCTGGAAACATTGCTGTAAAAAAAAGGTAGCTTTGCAGACTTCGCGACGCCGTTGACGCTAATCCTATTGCACTGACCGTCGGTCAATTCCGGCCGGACGGTTCGACATAATTACAACTAGATCGCCTTTCATATTGGAGAGAGTTTATGCAACGTTTTCGTGACCTGCTGAAGATGCTTGCCCTTGCGGCATTCATTGGCGGCTCGTTCTCGATGGCAGCGTTTGCCGACGAGGAAGAGAAGCAAGAAGAAAAACCGGAGTTTCCGCCGCTGAGTGAAGTTATCGACGGATACGAAGAAGTGGATTCCGGTGATGACGCGTTCATGACGCTCTGGAAAAATGAAAAAGACGGTCAGATGCTTGCCGAGTTGCCGAGCGATTACGCAGGCTCAAGCCATCGGCAGTTCATTGCCACGACCGTGGCCGGCGGAGAGGACTTTGCCGGACTGCAAAATGACAGTCTCTATGTTTACTGGCGCGACTATGGAAAACGTGTTGCACTGATCGCGGAGAACCTTGACGTTCGAGGATCAGACGCTGAATCGAAATCCTCTGTCGGCCGGATCTTTACCGATCAACTTCTGCTCGACCTGCCGATTCTTGCCAAAGGCCCCAACGGCGGTCCCGTGATCGACCTCGACGATCTGCTCGTGGGCAACGCGAACACATTCCTTTCGCCTGACTACATGGGTAACTTTTCGGCCTACTACCCGAAAACGAATCTTCTAAAAATCAAAACGGCCAGGGTTTTTGAAAACAACATCGAAGTCGCTTTCGAAGCACCGATGAGTGATGGCCAACTGAAGACAATGCACTTCTCGATCAGCAAGATCGAAGGTTCAGACGGCTTTGAGCCGCGCGAAGCCGACCAGCGTGTCGGTTATTTCACAACCAGCTACGCCGACTACGGCCAATACGATCGTGACGACGCCAGGGTCCGCTATATCAATCGCTGGCACCTGGAAAAGCGTGATGACAGCTTGAAGATGAGCCCTCCGAAAGAGCCGATCGTGTTCTACATCGAACACACCACTCCGGTCCGCTATCGCCGCTGGGTTCGCGAAGGAATCCTCAGCTGGAACAAAGCGTTCGAAGAAGTCGGCATTATCAATGCAATCGAGGTTCGCCAGCAGGACAAGGAACCCAATAAGTACATGGACCTTGATCCGGAAGACGTGCAATACAACTTTGTTCGCTGGTTGAACAACAATGTCAGCACAGCGATCGGTCCTAGCCGAGTGAATCCGAAGACCGGCGAGATTCTGGACGCCGACATCGTTCTGACTGACGGCTGGATCCGCGTGTTCGAAGGCCAGTTCAATCAGCTGATGCCGAAGACCGCCATGGAAGGCATGACCGACGAGACCAAAGCCTGGCTGGTCGATCATCCCAACTGGGATCCTCGGGTCCGGATGGCTCATCCTGCCGACCGCGCATTTATCCGCCGTTCGATCGCAATCGAAGCAGCACGACAAACTTCTCAGGATACTCTCAAAACCCGGATGATGGGTGATGAAGACGGGGACGGCCTGATTGGCCGGACCAGCGAATCCAATGGTGCCTGCCATGCTGCCGAAGGTCGTAGCATGGACGTTGCCATGATGCGGATGATGATGTCCTTCAACCGTGCTCAGGATGATGAGAAGGAGCACAAGAAAAAGAAGGATGACGACGATGAAGAAAAGGACGACGATGAAGAAGAGGGAGAGGACGACGACGAGGATAGCGATGACGACGAAGATGAAGACGATGAGAACAAAGAGCAAATGCTCGATGGCATGCCTGAGTCATTCATCGGTCCACTGCTCGCCGATCTTGTTTCACACGAGGTAGGCCACACTCTGGGCCTGCGTCACAACTTCAAAGCATCCTCGCTTTACACCCTTGCTGAAATGAACAGCGAGGAAATCAAAGGCCAGAAACCGCTCGCCGCAAGCGTCATGGACTACATCCCGACCAACTTCAACTTTGAAGGTGGCGAAGTTCAGGGTGACTACGCGATGATCGGTGTCGGTCCCTACGACATGTGGGCGATCGAATACGGCTATACCGATGACGACGATGATCTTGAAGACATTCTCAAGCGTTGCTGCGAGCCAGCGCTGGCTTACGGTACTGACGAGGATGTTGGACAGTCTGACCCGCTGATTCAGCGTTATGACTTCACGAGCAACCCGCTCGATTTTGCCGAGAACCAGGTTCGTCTCGCGAAACATCACCGTGAACACATCATCGAACAGTTCGTTGAAGACGGTGACAGCTGGGACAAAGCACGACTTGGTTACCTGATTACGCTCAGCCTTCAAACCAAAGCGACCCGGATGATGTCCGAGTGGATTGGTGGAAGCTACATCAACCGCGACAAGAAAGGTGATTCGGAAGATCGAACACCGATCACGGTTGTCTCCGTGGAAGACCAGCGTAACGCGTTGAAGTTTGTCCTGGATACTGCGATGAGCGACGACTCTTACGGCTTGACTCCGGAACTGCTTGCTCACATGACCACAAGTGCCTGGCGTGATCGCCGCAGCGGTTCGGAAGCCGCGTGGCCGGTTCACGACCGGATCATGAGCACTCAAGCTGCAGCCTTGACTCAGTTGATGAATCCTTCGCGTCTGCGTCGGGTTTTCGACAATGAGTTCCGGGTTCCAGCCGACGAGGATGCGTTCACTCTGGTTGAATTGCTCAACACAGTAACGGAATCGGTCTGGTCGGAACTGGATGATCTTCCCAACGGCGATTTCTCGGAGCGCGAGCCGGCCATTTCCAGCCTGCGTCGAAATCTCCAGACGGAATATCTTGAGCGTCTGTTTGATCTGGCGAACGAGGAGAAATCCAGCATCGCTGCCATGAAGCCGATTTCGGATCTGGCGAAGATGACGCTTAAGGATCTGAATAAGAAACTCGAGGGCGCCGTTAACGAAGACGGACTCGACGCTTACACCCGTTCGCATTTAATGGATTCGCAGGAGCGGATTCAGAAATGGATCGATTCGTTGTACGTCATGAACAACGATTCGGGCGGCGGTGGCGGAACAATTGACCTGAGTGCTCTGTTCGGTGAAGAAAACGAGAGACGCAACAAGTAGTTTTCGATTGCGATACTAGTTAAGCGGTCGTGTGGCATCTGCCGCGCGACCGTTTTCCTATCGATTGATCACTTCGCACAAACGTCAATCAGCCGGGTCACGGCCTGGCCGACATACCGCACAAAGCCGAATCCCGCGGTGCTGGAGAGAATCAGGCCGACGACTAGAAACTTGAAGGCTAACACCTGACCCGATGACGCTTGTAACGCAACGTCATGGCGGAAATTGGTTACAAGCAAGATTACAGCGGCCAGCGGGATCAGTCCGGCAATGATCGAAAGTCGATGCCAACGTGTTCGAATCGGCGCAAGTTCCCGAGTTGACTTGCGCGCGAACCGGTACGGACTGGCAAAACTGGTCGGATAGAATCCGTAGACGACAACCGCCAGCAACAAACTGTAGCTAAATGTAACAGCAATCGTACAGCTGATGACAAACGAGCAGACAAAGTGCATCCAGACATCGAGCCCGAATGCTCCGGCCCGCCCGTAGATAATCCCCGGAAAAACGATCGCTCCGGTCAGCCAGCCAGCCGCACCAATGACTGCCAGACGCCGTGGGATCAGCAGCAGATTTTTCCGCGCTGTTTCCATTTCCGAATCAGCAACGGGCTCTCCGCGCTGGAGGCGAAGCCATGGCCCAGATGCAGCAATCACATAGCGGATCACAAACAGCAAACAGACGCCGTAAATGACCGGATTGGCAATCGACAACAGGCGGAGAAACAAGTGCTCGGCGGACGGATTTAGCAGCGATAAGATCTCGGCAAGGTTGTAGCCGACCTGCAACACACTCGCGATAACATGCGGCAGAAACGCGGCGATGAACAGCGCAATCAGCGGATGACGAACAACCCGCTTTCCAAGTCAGCCGAGCTGGCCACACATTCTTAACACTTCGTTTCGGGCAGCCGCGCCCTGCAAGGTCTGCGCGAATTCTCCTGCCGACGCATATCGATCGGTCGCATTGAATTCAATCGCCCGCCGCAACACGGGAACCAGCTCCGGCTCGATCTTTGAAATCCCGCAAGGCGTTCCGGCGCGATCGGCGAACACGGTCTGCATCTTTTCAATATCCAGAAGATCATCACGCTTCATCGATTCAAAGGGCCGCTCGCCTGATGCCCTGTCGTGCGCCGGATTGTCTTCACGGATGTCGCTGTTATTTTCGTTGCCGCCTCGAACGACTGACGACATTTCCATCAGCGCTTCGGGGGACATGTAGGGGAGCGTGCCGCCAACGATCGAATTGCCCTGAGATGTCGTCGACTCAACCGCCAGATTGAAATCAACCAGCATCGGCCGCCCGAACCGGTTCACGATTGTGTTTTCCGGTTTCACATCACGATGCACGTAGCCGGCGCGATGAGCGTGTTCCAGTGCTAACGCCGATTCCGCTCCAATCCAACAGATCGCCGCAAGTTTGTCGGCTGCTTCCAGAGCTTCCCAATCCGCGACTGAGGCCGGGCTGAATGCGACGTCACGGGCTTCACCGTTCTTGTCGAGGACTCCCAGTAGATCGCTGCCTCGCCAGTCTGGACCATGATTTTCCGATAGCTCCTGCATTAATTCGCGCAGGTTCATTCCCGAAACGTATTCCATACACAACAGCCGCCTCTTACTGACCGTGTCGCTGGTCTGAGAGAAGACACGTTCGGCGCCGATTCGTTGCAATGATTGATGTCTACTGGTCATTCCGCACTCAGGAAGTTCTCCAGCAGACTGAGCAAAATCCGATCGGCCGGTTTCTGATTGATATCGACGGCGGCAACATCGCTCTATTCATGACTATGAAGATGCTCGGAACAATGTGCGTGATCCTGGCGATTCCAGCCATCTATAGATTCCGCCGACGGTGGGGTGTGATCTGTGCAACGGCGCTCGGAACGTTTCAATGTCTGCTGCTGGTCTACTTCGAAGTTGGCCATTTGATTTTTCCCGGTTAGTCACCTTCACGAACTGGTATTCGCGACCACTTGCGGTTTCAGTCTCCGCCCCTGCTTCAACTTGCTGAAGCGTCCGATGACGAGCCTTCCATTATCAGAACAATAAAAAAAGCGGCCCCGAAATACGAGATCGCTTTTTTCGTTCTCATTCAGCCACCGGCTCTCAACGCCGTCGCTTTTTCGTTTTTTTCCTTGCCGTCTTCTTCCTGGTGGCTTTCTTCCTGGTGGCTTTCTTCCTGGTAACCTTTTTCTTCGTTTTGGTCGCCTTCTTCTTTTTGTTCGAAGTCTTTTGGGCGGTTTTTACTTTCTTTCCGGTCGATTGTTCGAACTTCGTGATCACTTCATCACGTTTTGAAATCTCTTTCTCACGGGCGAAGCAGGCAAGCAACCAGGCGGTCCGTTTCCCGTATTTGTCGATCGAAAAATTGATCTTGCTTCGTTTACCGTTCTTGTCGGTCCACGAAGCGACATAGGCAAGATAGTCGCGATCGGAATCAGACGGTCCCGAATTAGTCTCGTAGACTCCGACCTGGCCGGAAACGTTCCGGACGTTCATCTTGTTCCTAGACGTATCAGGTGGTGGAAGCTTTTTGATTAGCTTTTTCAGCTCCTTCTGTGCTTTGTCCAGCGCTTTTTTCTTTCCGCCACTCACGCTGTCGGAGAAAAAGCGGTTGGTCTTCACTCCCTGACGGCACAGGCGAACCATGTATCCATGAGTACCCTGATCATTGATGTCGATCCGGGAGATCCCTTTGATCGACTTGGAACTGCGTTTCTTTTTTCTTTTCGCCATTATTCCGTCTCATTGGAAGGTGAATTGCTCGAGCCGATTATCGTCCTCAACGAATAAAATACAACCCGGTTGCGCTGTTACGTGCATTTCATTGTTATCTTTCGTACTGTTCCACTTGATCGTTGTTCTACTTGATCGTTGTTTTACTTGATCGTTGTTTTACTTGATCGTTGATCTGCTTCAAAGTGGATTCGATCTTGATGGATTTGATTTGGGCTCATTCACAATGGTTGCGCACAAACTACCCTTCTGATCGGGGGGCAAACTGTCCGCAACCCTTAGTTGCCGGGTTACCCGTAACGGGTGTTTCGTTGACCGTTTGCGATTCAACGAACGAATCGACGCCAGGTGCCAATTCGGCCGCAATCCTGTAAAATCCCGGGCTATCCCGAAAGCGAGCTAATGAATTCCGCACCTGCAACTCTAGTTTTCCCGGTTTCGCCGGCGACGATCATCGACGTTCGATCGGAAGGCGAATTCGCGGCCGGACACATTCCAGGCGCTGTTTCATTGCCACTTTTTGATAACGACCAACGTGCACAGGTCGGCACCCTCTATAAGCGGGAGGGCAGCGAATCGGCAACACTCCGGGGTCTTGAATTCGCAGGCGCAAAAATGCGTAGCCTGGTCGAACTGGCTGCCGAACTTTCACCCGAGCGAAAGACAGTTGTTCACTGTTGGCGCGGCGGGCAACGCAGTCGGGCGATGGCGTGGTTGCTCGATTTTGCCGGATTCAGTGTGACCCGAATTGAAGGGGGTTATAAGGCCTACCATGCCCTGGTCCACAACGTTCTTGAAAGCGATCAAATTCCTCTAATGGTGCTGGGTGGCCGAACCGGTAGCGGGAAGACCGAGTTGCTTTCCGAATTGGGACTGGCCGGAGAACAAGTGATCGATCTGGAAGGAATGGCGAACCACAAGGGTTCTGCGTTCGGGTGGATTGGCGAGCAGGCCCAGCCAACGACAGAGCAGTTTGAAAACAATCTTGCGACCAAACTGGCTCAGCTCGATTGGCGCCGTCGCATCTGGCTGGAAAATGAAAGCCGGGGAATCGGTCGAGTTTTCATGCCGAAACGTTTCTTCAAGCTGCTTCAGAATTGTCCGCTGGCGAATGTGATCGTGGACGACGATCAACGTGTCGATCGACTGGTACGGATGTACGCTCATTGTCCACGGGAGCTGGAGGAGTCATTTCGAAAAATCACTCGCAAGCTTGGGGGCCAGCATCTGAACACGGCTTGTCAAGCGATTGAGCAAGGCGACTTCGCAACGGCCGCGCGCGTGGCGTTGACTTACTATGACAAGACTTACGGTTACGGCCTGGAAAATGCTTCGGCGTCGGCTGTAGAAAACCTCGACGCCCGTTCTCTATCGACTCAGGACACGGTTGCGAAACTCATCGAATGTGCCGACCACATTCAGCCGGTCAATTCACAGGCGATTGACTCGTGACAAAATCGGCTTCGATCAACCACTAGTACGAAAAACTCATGCCGAACGTCACTGTTTCCGAGAACAGCGTGGATGTTGTTTCAACTTCAACGGATGGGGTCGTAAGGAATTGAGCCGGAGCGAGTGCAACACCGTCGGCTCCGAACAGTTCGTATCCTGCATACATGTGTGCATGGCCGGGAAGGACTTCGCAATAGACCCGTACACCGAGTTCAGCCACGCCGGAACCATTCGTTTTTGTGAGATCGGTTGAAGAAGATGCTCCCAGCGTGTTAACGGTTGTGCTGCGGAAACGGGTCGGATTCAAATAGCCTCCGATTTTTCCAAACGTGTTGATGTGAATTCGCCGGGACACAGGCGTGTTGGTTTCGTAACCGACTTGAAATCCGTACAGTGTGTTGCGTGTTTCGTAGGTATTCGTCTGACGAAAAGGAACGGGTGGACCTGTGCCGGTAAACGTGAATTCATAATCTTCACCAAGCGACAGGACCCTGGGGCCACACAAAAGTGTCAGCCCTGGAATCGTATTGCGCTTCATATTGAGTTCGAGGCTGTAGAGATTTGAGTCGTAGCCGAAGGCGAGTGTTTCCGGCTGAAGGCCGCTGTTGAATGCCGTCATCAAATTCGGCTGGTCGAATGAGTATTGATTGTCCCAGTTGGCCAGAAACGATCGGATTTCCCATTTCGTTTTATAGCGTGGCCCTTTGAAACCGATTCTGACTTCCGCTCCCGGACCTGTATCCAGATCAGTTGCATCGGTTGAGCCAAACAGAACCTGATTCGTTACTGAGTCCAGTAACAATGGAAGATCCGTTGTATCGCCTCGACGATTCATGAATTTCCCGCCGATCTCCATCCTGAAATCGCGGCCATCGGCACTGGTTGTGTTCGGCCAGGAATCGTGGTTTTGCGGCCATTGGGCGAAAACTGCTCCCGAAAGGAATGTGGAAACTCCGACCGCAAACAGGATTGCGATGGAAACGATGACTTTTTGAGTTGGTACTAGCGGCCTCACGGGTGAGTCCCTCCAGACGTTGATCAGGCGCGTAACTGTCTGCAAAATTGAATCGGTCGATACTGTCGGAACAATGAGCAGCACTGATACGGTCGGCAACCCTTCGCAAACTTACCCAGAGTTAAACCGCAAGACGGAAAACACAAGAAAACGCCTCGGATCAATCGGGCTATATGGAGCCGGGTGCAGCATGCACAAAGTTGCAAGCGATGTTTCGGCCGGCAATCCGCGTTCGCGAGTTTGATATCACGTTGGGCGATAGCCCCGGTTTTTTCAGGACGAACCGCTGCTTGCAAAGACGGCTGGGAACCTGTCACGATTTTTCGGTTTGGACCGCACGAGCAATGCCGTACGAAGTCACAAAGACACTAAGAAAAGTTGGTCGCAATATTCCTGTCTTCGTGGCTTTGTGTGCGAATCCCTGCGGATAAAGAAATCTCAAACTCTGCTAGAACCATGCGTTAGCGCTCGAACTGCCGTCGCGACGTGTTGCTGCCGTTGCTGATTTCGCGAAGGTAAACGGTGTAGTCAAAGGCAGGTATTTCTTCGCCTAAAGCAAGCCGGGTTGCCTGCAGGCGGAGGACTTTTTCGAAATAAACGAAAGGATAGCGAGTGTCCGGACGGCGAATTCGAATCCACTGAAATGTTGTCTGCACAAGTCGAGGCGGCAGGGCACCGGTTCGCACCCTGTCAACGATCTCACCAACAAACTCACTTTCGGCGTCGATTCGCGTCAGAAGAATCGCGTTCAGTTGGCGTTCGTATTCTTCGAATTGATCTTCACCGAATTGAATGCGTGAATTGGAGGCCGCCTGATTGACGCTTGTCCGCAGCCGCGAAAACTCCTGCCCATCGCTGACACTGGCGACGAAAAAGATAAATGCGCATGCCAGCAGCACAGACTTTGCGTGGTGATTATGCATTTTGAAGGCCTCTGTTTCAAAATCAATACATAGGAACCTCAAATCGCGACTTTGTCGATTGAGTTGCCCCAGACGCAGAAGTACGACCGCCATTTTGGAACGGGCAACTAATAGACAAACGCGGCAACGTTCGCAAGTCGTAAATTTCGGCTAGCAGCATGCAGTTGGTCGCGAATACATGCATTTGTATTGGACCAACAAGTACGCCATTGGAAGCCACACTCAAGTGGCACTTGGACTTTTGAACAATGGTTGGACCACATTTGCGGACTCGCATCTCGCGAGCATCGAATCGGCGTAGCCGTCAATCGAGAAGTGATCCAGACAATTCCTAGAATTTCCCGCGCTCGTCCGAGCGAAGTTTACGGAAGATAAGCCGCGTGGTTCGACCGGCCCAGCCGGGAATCCGTTTGTGGCACAGCGCGACGAAAACCGCAACACCAGCCATTATCAGTACGATCGTTGTCCAACTCGGCAATAAGCTCATGAACAGCAGAATCACCAGAACGATCGATTGCCCGGCAGATAGCATCACAAGCAGGTTGACGCGCCGCTCAAGTCGCCTGGCTGTTTCCCGAACGTCGTAAATTGATCCTCGTTCGGAAGCTTGAGCAGAATTCCTCGACCTGTCCTCTTCGCAGTTTTCAACGTCGGACTTTCCGGCTGGATCAATCCGAGTCGTTGTTCCGCTCTTTTCTTGAAAATCTTGCACTTGATTCCGTTGCCGTATGAAAAATTCAGCTGACCGAGCCGCCCCCGGTTGATTCAATCATAATTCCGGACCCGAACCGGAATCTTGGCTCTATTTTCCTCCTGAAACGCAAACATGCAATAGAAATCCAACTGGGTGCACGACAAGCACGATCAGGCCCGCAAACAGGCATCCCAACGGCTCTTTGAGTCGATTCATTTCTGCGCGTCCCTTATTGCCGCATTGTTCATCCTGCCATTGCCAAGCCCGGCAAGTCGCGGAGGGGTAATCCGGCGAATGTTGTCAACTGCGGACGACTTCCTTGCGTGCAATCAGCGTACCTACCTTTTTGCCGAGTACTGCCTTCTGAATATTTCCATCAGCGCGAAAGTTGAAAACCATGATTGGCATGTCATGTTCCATGCAGTGCGAAATCGCGGTCGAATCCATGACTCGCAGGCCTTTTTCCATTACCTGTGTGTAGGTCAACTCGTTGTACATTTCGGCGTGCGGGTTCTTTTCCGGGTCTTCCGTGTACACGCCGTCGACGCGAGTCGCTTTCATCAGGATGTCGGCTTCCAGTTCCATAGCCCGTACTGCAGCAGCCGTATCCGTTGTAAAGAACGGTCCACCGGTTCCAGCTCCGAGAATGACGACGCGTCCCTTTTCCAGATGACGTTGAGCCCGGCGGCGGATGTACTGTTCGCAGACGCCGTCCATTTTGATCGCACTCATCAACCGCGTGTCACAACCGACCGACTCGAGTGCGTCCTGAAGCGCGAGGCCGTTGATAATCGTCGCCATCATGCCCATGTAGTGCGCGGTTGCCTCTTTGACGACGTCGTTGCGCTCGGTGAACTGTCCGCCACGAAGAATGTTACCGCCACCGATTACGATCGCAATTTCGCAGCCGAGTCGCTGGGCTTCGTGAACCTGTTTCGAAATATGCACAACATCGGTCATGCTGATTCCCCGCTCTCCGGCCGGGCTGAAGCTTTCGCCGGAAAGTTTGAGAATAATGCGTTTGAATTTGGCGTTTTCTGCGGTCATTGTTATTGAATGGGTGAGCGGATTGCGATGGGTGATATTGACTCGAAATTCTGACTCGATTCGCAAGAGGACTTCGAGGCTAAAGCCTACGCGGCTCGGCAGGAGCCGCGCCCACCCGACGCGCGGTTACCCGGCAGCAGCCTCGCCCTTCCGACACTCGGCTCAGCCGAAAAAAAAGCCCCGTCGTTAAACGGGGCTCTTATTCCAGTCAATCAGTCTGTCGAGGAAACGAATTCCCAGTGGACCATGTCATTGATTTTCATGCTTTTGGATTCGGCATACCTGCCGACGGTCATACTGTCGTCTTTGACGAACGGTTGCTCAAGCAAGACTCGCTCGGCAAAAAAGTTGCCCATCCGGCCTTCGACCATCCTGTCAACAATGTTTTCGGGCTTGCCTTCTTCAATCGCAGCTGCACGAAGGATTTCCCGCTCTTTTTCAACCGCGTCGGCTGGCAACGATTCTTTGTTCAACACAGCAGGTCGCATCGCTGCGACGTGCATGCTGACGTCTTTGGCCGATGCGTCGTCCCCGCCTTCAATGCTGAGCAGAACTCCGGCAACCGTTCCAGCGTTGTGACTGTAGCCGCCGGTCGCGCTGTCGTAGCGTTGCATCCGGCCAACGTTGAAGACTTCGCGAATCCGGTTGAACATGTCGTCGCGCTGTTCGGCCAGCGTTGCGCCGTCCTGCGATGGCGATGGCTGAGCAAGCAGTTCGTCGGCAGTCTCAGCACCCGGTCCGGTCGCCAGTTGCTGAGCCAGATCGTTGGCGAGTTGAATGAACTCGTCACTTCCGGCAACCGGAGCGCTTTCGCATTTTAATTCGACCATCGCACCCGACGATTTGTCGGCTCCGATGTACAGACCGAAACGTCCGAACGCAGTTTCACGGTCAGCTCGTTCCTCGAATTTTGTTTGTCCGTGCTTGCGGAGTTCTTCGACGGCGCGATCCTGATCGCCACCAGCGGCACTCAGAGCTTTTTTGCAGTCCATCAGGGGAAGGCCAGTTCGCTTACGCAGTTTTTGTACATCGGCGGCAGTTACGGTCGACATGTTATCTCCTCGATATCGTCTTGTGTTTGACTGTTTTGTGTTTTGGTAATTGTTCGTGTGAACGCCTGAGAATCGTACGCGGCCAATAGCAGGGGGCAATTCAAGGAAAAATCTTCAGATGTCTGTGTTGATTGACGACTGGACCAAACCGGTTGCATAAAGACCCGCAGCGTTGTTGCAGGTTCATCCGGCCCGAATTTGACCGTTCGACAGACCTAGGCTTTTTCAGCAAGTGGTTCGCCAGCAGCAGGTGGTTCCGCAGGAGAATCGGTTGCCGGTGTTTCTGTCGCGGGCGCATCCTTGGCTGGTGCTTCAGCTGCCGGTTCCTTAGCTTCCGCAGCCGGCGCCTTAGCAGCTTTTGCCTTTGCCGGGGCAGAATCTTTGCCTTCGTTCTTGACAACGACATTCTTGCGGCCCGCAATGACGGCGTCCGCCATGTGCGACATGATCAACTCGATCGAGCGGATTCCATCGTCGTTACCCGGGATCGGCAGATCGACCGTATCCGGATCGCAGTTGGAATCGATCAGAGCGACCGTCGTAATGCCCAGCGAACGGGCTTCGCGAATCGCGTTCTTTTCTTTGTTTGGATCGACAACGATCAGGCATTCCGGCAAACGGTTCATCGTCCGGATACCATTAAGGTTGCGATACATTTTCCGGTACTCACGCGCCAGTGATGACTGCATCTTTTTGGAGTAGGTTTCCAGCTGGTCCCCGCTGCGGATTTTTTCGAGTTCCTCCAGCCGGTTCATCCGGCTGCGGATCGTGCGGAAGTTGGTCAACGCTCCACCCAACCATCGCTGGCTGACAAACGGCATACCTGCCCGTTCGGCTTCGCGCTCGACCGTTGCACCGGCCTGACGCTTGGTGCCGACAAACAGCACGAGACTGCCGCCGGATGCGACCTGTGAAACATATTTTTTGGCTCGGAGAAGTCCGCGAACCGTTTCGCGGATATCAATAATGTGAACCTGATTTTTTTTGCCGTAGATGTACGGCCGCATTTTCGGGTTCCAGCGGCTGACGCGGTGGCCGAAGTGTGCGCCGGAATCGATCAGATCTTGTACGAGAGTATTCGCCATAATGTCTCCATGTGAACCTGCGTTCAGTCACCTGTAAATCATGCTTCGACGCACGATTGTCGCAACGACTTGACTGCCACCGCCCTTAAAAAGCTGAACCGGATAAAGAAACCGCGCCTATATAAGACGTCGGAATTCCGGAAGGCTCAGGGAGGCCTGCGAGGTTTGGATAGTGAAAAAACAGGCCGCGACATTGCGGCCTTCGAGGTAGGCAGTTTATCGGAAAATACCGGCCGAGACAAGAGTTAAGTTTATTGAGTGGGAGGATGGAGTTGGAATGGGAGGAAAACCGCCGGCCTCCTCCCATTCCCATTCCCATTTCTCACTTTCACATTCATGCTCTAAAATAGTCCTTGTACAGACAACTAGTTCGAAACGACGCGGAGAGTTCGTTATGGCGGGCCATAGTAAATGGGCAAATATAAAGCACAAAAAGGCGGCTACGGATGCTAAACGGGGCAAACTGTGGAGCAAACTGAGTAAAGCAATCATCGTCGCAGCTAAAGGCGGAAGTGACCTGGATAGCAATGCCAGACTGAGGACGGCGGTTTCAGATGCCAAAGCCGCAAGTGTCCCTAAAGACAATATCGAACGGGCGATCAAGAAAGGTTCCGGGCAACTGGGCGATGCCGTCAACTATGAAGAGATTCTCTATGAGGGCTATGGTCCAGACGGCGTCGCCGTGCTGTGCGACATTCTGACCGACAACCGGAACAGGACCGCACCGGAAGTTCGCAAGGCGTTCGAGAAACATGGCGGCAAGCTGGGCGCGACCGGATGTGTCGGATGGATGTTTGATCGCAAAGGAATGTTTGTTGTCTCAAAAGAAGTTGCCGACGCAGAACGGCTGATGGAAATCACGCTTGAGGCAGGCGCGGATGACATTGCGGATGAAGACGAGACGATCGTCGTTTACTGCGCTCCGGAAAACTATACGGCGGTCAGCGATGCGCTGGAGGGAGCGGAAGTAAAATGCGTGTCGAGCGAAGTAACCCGGATTCCACAGAACACGGTTGAGCTGGATATCGACAACGCTCGCAAAGTTCTGGCACTGATCGAAGTGCTCGACGATCACGATGACGTTCAGAACGTGTCGGCGAATTTTGATATTTCGGAAGAAGCGATGGCGTTGCTGGAGGCTGAGGGCTAATCCCGGTTTCTGTGCGCCCGTGCAACCTGCCGATTTTCCTGTTTGGCCGGAGATCGAACGGGAAAAGCAACAATCTTTCTGAACGCCTTTCGAACACCCGGTAGATGCAAGCGATAAAGTTTTGCAAAAACAAGTTGATTCTGTCCAACGACTCAAGAGCGATCGACCGGGTGAATTTCTGCGCTCAATGCGGAGTTTCGATAGAAAAGTTTGTGCCGACGAACGCTCCCAACACGTCGAAATCGATTCATGACAAACCTGCTTTCAAATGACCCGCTCGAACAATCCTGTATCGTCGCTAACAACAGAATGAACCGCGAACGGTTGGCGCTAGGGAGCAACGGATACGAATCGGAGATTGGATTTGATCCGATCGAGTTTCTGGCAGATGTGCATGAACGTAACGGAGTCGTTGCATGGCTGGATTTGTGCTGCGGGCGCGGAAAGGCACTGATCGAAACCGGGGAAGATTTTCTGAATTCGTGCCGGACGAACAATCTGTTTTTTCAGGGTGTCGATCCGGTCGGTATGTTCGATCCTGTCCCGGACGAACTTGACTTCGTCGAACTGGAAGAAGCGTCGTTGCACACCTGGCAGTCGTCGCTGAAGTTCGATCTGATCACCTGTGTTCACGGACTGCACTACACTGGTGACAAACTCGGCTTGATTTCCCGTGCCTCGGGCTGGTTACGCGCTGTGGATGAGAGCGTTTTTGTGGCGAGCCTCGATCTGGCAAATTTGTGTACCGACAAAGAAGCCGCGCAGTCCGATTTTTCCACGTTGTTTGCCCAACATGGATATCATTATGAAAAGGACTCTAATCTGCTGACGTGTCGCGGTCAGGCCCATGAGATTCCTGTCTTGTTCGGGATGAGTTACATCGGAGCCGACGAAAAAGCCGGCCCGAATTACTCCGGGCAGGACGCGGTCGATTCGTACTATCGCCTGAGTCTGGATCGGATGCGTTGACTGGCCTGGTTCGACCGTAAGCCCCCGGCCCTCCTTTAAGAAATTCGGTACATCCCTAAAGGAGGACACTAAATATCAAGAGAGTTTTCTTCATCCTTTCAAGGAAAGAACTCCTTTGTGATTAGCGTGCTTCGCCAGCCCCGATTCCCTTTTCTGTCGACTCAAGAGGCACCGGTGAATCAAATCCGCTGTCCAATGCTTCAACTGGCTGGTCGACGGAATTGGGCGGGACGATACACCATCGTCCGTCGTCAGTCTGCTCCATGCTGAGGTTCCCGCTTCCCCACATTGCCTTGCGGTGTTGCAATGTAGCTTCATGTTCGATCGCATACCCGATCGACTTCAAGATCTCTTCCGATTCTCTCGCGACCTCGCTGCACAATTGTCCCATATTTCCTTCGAAGCGATTGGCAAGCTCATTGTCGACGACGTCCGGCAACATGGCTACTCGTATGAATGTAGCGAATTCACCTTCGTTCAGAAGCGATGAATAGTAGGTCAACAACTCATCAAACGCATCTTTGGCGAGCGGGTCGGCAACGACATGCCGGCCTGGCAGGCCACGTTGGTTCGGGCTCGTAAAAAACGTGTCGGTAGACGATTGGCCGATTGCATTTGGATCCAACGATGACCCGGTCTGGCGAAACCCGATGGGCGGCGCCTGTCGGAGGGCCGGACGAGTCCCGCTTTCATCGAACGGATTCAGGGACGGTGTTTGTGAAAACGGGTCGTTACGGCCTTCAGCTTGAGCAAACGGACTTCCCCCTCGGACCCGTGCTGGAAACGAGTTCTGTCCTTGTGCGACGGTCAGGTTTTGAGGGAAGTAGATTGAGGATGAATCGGGCGATGGCGAACCGCCTGGCCAGATTCCGCCTGCTTCTGAGATGATGGAGTCGAGTTTCAGATCGACCAGCACGTCTTTGGCTTCCTGGCGTTTTTTGAGCTGCGATTCGAGTCGTTCAAGTCGTGCTCGCATTTCTTCGAGTGCCTTCAGATCCTTTTCAAGATAGCGGTCGTAATCTTCTTCGAGTTTTGTTTTGAGTTTCTTTTCAGCTTCCGCTTTTTCCTCATCCGATTCAGCCTTCGCGTATTCACCAATCGCTTCGTTGAGCGGATTCTCTGATTGATAAAAATGCAACTTCGACAATGCCGCATGTTGCAAGTAACTGTGTGCTCGTGCGAAGTCTGAATTTTCGGGACCGGGAATCATCAAGGATTGAGCGATGGGAGGCACCGCCGCAGGACGTGCTATTGCCGGCTGGGCGGCTCGCGGACTGGCAGGTGCAGCCGGACCTGGAAGTGTCAAACCCGTTGGTTCCGGCAATGGTCGCGAGTTGGTTGTGCGTAATTCCTGAACAGCAACTCGGGACGGCGAGCGAGGTGCGTCCGGTTCCTGGCTGACAGCGAATTTCAAAACAAACAAGCCTGCAATAAGTAGCAGTGTCGTAAAAAAGATCTTCATCACGATTCCCTTCGAATCCGGGAGAATTTTTGGTTCGGTAAATTTTGTCGTATCGTCGGCATGCGCGAGGTTGAAAGGCGTGTTGAAAGGCGTGTTGAAAGGCGTGGTTTGAGCGACATCTTCCAATCAGCCGGATTCGGATCGTTCTGTTTCGGAAAGGTCTTCACGATGGGAATCAGCAGGCAACTCAATCCCCGGCTGCGGAATTTCCATGACTTCATTGGGCTGGAACATTGGCATTGCTTGATGGCTCCGCAACTCTAACTCGCGCAGATCACGGTCGAGGTTCACTGCTTCGGTCGCCCAGACTTCATACGGATCGATGCCCTCGGGAACCGAGCCGGCGTGAACAGTGGATTCCGGTTGTGTGTTGGCATCGGTATCACGCCGGCCATCGATGCCGGTTCCGTATTCGACGTTCTCCGAATCCGTTCCATTGCCAATCGAGGAATCGTTTCCCTTTTGTTGATAAGCCTGCGTTGCAAAAACGATGGCACAGACAAACATCACGGTCGAAGCGATCGCAAGCAGTATCGGCCGACGGGAACGTTGCTTCGCCGAGGCCCGAACTGAAGGCCGCAGGTTGGATTGCGGATGTTGAAGATGTGCTAGATATTGAGTGAGTGTCCGATGCAACCCGGATGCTGATGCAGGCCGGTTGAATGCATCTTTTTCGAGCAGACTGTTGATGATCCGGTCGAGCGTGTCCGGGATGTCGCTGTTGATTCTTCGCGGAGCAATCGGATCAGATGAACCGATTTTTTGCAGAACAGCCAGCGGTTTGTCGGCACGAAACGGTTCGCGGCCGGTAGCGATGAAATAAAGTACGCTGCCAAGGCTGAACAAATCGCTGCGGTGGTCAATGTCTTTTCCGCTCGCCTGTTCCGGCGACATGTAGTGAGGGGTTCCAGCCAGCCAGCCGGTTTGCGTCATCGCCACATCATCGGCTGCGCGGGCTAATCCGAAATCCGTGATCATCACGCGACTGACATCTTTTTCGAGCAGAATGTTGGCCGGCTTGATATCGCGGTGAACCGGGCCTTGTTCATGAGCAGCAGCCAATCCGGCTGCGATTTGATGCGCGACGCGGACAACGTCTTTCGTTTCAAGCGGACCGTTCTTCTGCACGTGTTCCTGCAGCGACCGACCGTCGATCAGATCCATTACGATGTAGGGCAGCTCATCCGTTGCATTCACGTTATAGATTTGCACGACGTTTGGATGACTGATTCTCAATCTTCGCTGCAGCCCAGGTAAACAGCTGCCGTTTATGTTTGAGGTCGAACGCATCCGCGTCCTGCAACCCGCGACGACGGGCGAGTGAATAGATCAACGGTTGGTAAATCTCTGCGAAGTCCTCCCACGCTTGAACATCGTCGGGTCGCTGGAGCCGCAAGATCAGGCTGGCCCGTGTGTTTTGGTCGTCGCTCATGTAACGCATTTACCGCTGAAGATTGTTCGGCGTCCGTCCTCTACAATCTAACACGGTCGCCAAACCGCGATCTTTCAACGGAAATGAGTTTTTTTTGAAAGCGGAATTTTGCCTGAAAATACAGACCAGCCAGCATTAAAAGACAAGGAAGCTATCGCGAGAATCGGCATCCTGACCGTTTCCGATCGGGCGAGTCGCGGTGAATACGAAGACCGTGGCGGGCCGGCAGTTGACGCTTATTTCAAGCGAGCATTGGTATCCGACTGGGCAGCGGACGCGCGCGTGATTCCGGACGATGTAGATACGATCACAAAAACCCTGATTGAGATGTGTGACGATTGGAGCTGCAGTCTCGTAATTTCAACAGGTGGAACCGGACCGGCACTTCGGGACGTGACGCCCGAAGCGACCGAAGCGGTCGCCGAAAAACTGATGCCCGGCTTCGGGGAAATGATGCGGGCTGTTTCGCTGTTGAAAGTTCCAACCGCAATTCTTTCCCGCCAAACAGCCGCCATTCGCGGAAAGTCGCTGATCGTAAACCTGCCGGGAAACCCGAAGGCGATCGCGGAATGCCTGGACGCGGTGATGCCGGCAATTCCGTATTGCCTCGATTTGATCGGCGGCGCTTATTTGGAAACCGACCCGCAACAGGTCGTGGCGTTTCGACCGAAAAAGTGACGTGGCCGCCGTTTGCATAAGGCCAATTGGAGCGAGTGTGAAGGGACTGCACCCTCCCGCTTGCGGGAGAGCGACGGGGAGGGTTCAGATTGCCAGGTTGTCCTTTGGTCTATCCCGAAACGCCAAAACCGCTAGGCACAGTCAACAGACCCTCGCGCAATTCCATCTGCCATTTTTAGCAGATCCGGAATTCGTGTATTGGACATCGATGGCCGCAATCATTGGGTACCCGATGAGACTTATTCCGGCCAGTATCGGCGAATGTTGTTTGTTAGCCACGAATGGACACGGATGCACACGTATAAGGGACCGGGCAAATTTCGTGTCCATCCGTGGTTCCAACTTACAACGGTTGATTTTGTTCGTTTTCGAGAAAAAGTTTCCTCAGCTGCCAAAGACATGCTGGCGAACAAAATGTTCGCAATTTGTTATTCGTTTTGCTGGAAGTCGATGGCCTCGTTGATTCATTTCCGTCGCACGGGCCCAATCATTTGAACATCCGGGATTGGCCTGCGTATTTGCCAGAACATCTCGTTGAGCAGATTGCAAATCGGATTCTGATTGTACTTCATCCTGCTCTTAATCGACGTGGTGAGGTGCGCGCGACGGCGGCCGCGAACGGTTCATTGAATTTCGCTTAGGAGCAGCCCGGGTGGCTGGCAGAATGATGAAAAGGCAAGGGAAGAAGAGCTTTCGTTTCGAGAAACTTGAAGGCCGGCGATTGCTGGCCGCTGATTTCGCACAGGCGATGGACGAAGTGCGAATGGCTCAGACGTTGTCGACGAAGTCATTCTTACGAAACGGACGGTGACGAGCCAATGGTAGATGAAGTGATCATTGATGAGCCGGGCGAAGAAGTCATGATTGACGACTGCGAAATCGAGACAGAAACTCCCGAAACAGACACTCCCAAAACGGAGTTGCCGGAAACAGACGATTCCGATCCTGTTGTTGAAGAATCGCCGGAAGGGATCGTCGATACGGAAGAGCCAATCATCGAGTCTCCGGATGGAGTGATTGATTCGCTCGACGAGAATACTCGCGATCCTGATTCAGCCGATGGTGTGGTGGAAAACTCCGAAGAATTCGAGGACGATCCCGCGATTGAACCAGGCGATTCGATTATTGAGGATGAGGAAACAAACGACGGACTCGGTGACGAGTTTCATTCGCTCGATGATTTTTTCGCTGATCTAGCCGAAGCTCATTCGGCTCATCATCAATTTCACTTCATGCCGTGGCTGTTCGGGTTCTTTGGCCACCGCGCGTAACGGCCGGGCTTCGCCAATCAAATTTGTCGGCGCATGACGCGCCCTTTGCTCAAGAAACTCGCGCAGGGAACATGAGGTTCCCGCCATTTTCGCAGACAATTTGAAAGTGATCGTGGCCAAAACTTGTTGCCACCGGCATTTGTCGATCGACTACTGTCCGCTGTCCGGGATAACGGTCGTTTCGAGAATGAGCGTGCCAGCTGACGACGGTTCCATTATCGGTACAACAGGCATGTATTCGTCCCGTGTTGCCTCGATCTGGTACTCGTGCCAGATCGCAGGTGTATCGACAACGCCACCGGCATATCCAAACCGTGCTCCTGGAACGTGGTTCCAACCAAGGTAAAGCCATCCGAGTTCGAGACGGAATTGAACCAGTTGCAAATCTCTTGCGATCGAATCTTCAGGCAAATCCGTGAATTGCTTGAGCGGCAGCAAATTGACCGGCAACACGATACGCCTCGGCGTGTTGCCGGAATTCCCTTCACCCTCATCGTCAAGTCCTGGTGCCGTGTCTTGGTCAACCTGATCGTTATTGTCTTCGTCCTGGCCGTCGGCACCATTTTCGGCGTCCGTAAGTTCACCTGCGAGGAGCTTGTTAAGGCGTGTTTCCAGAAACGATTTGAAGGCGACCAGTTTTCCCGGCCTCTTGTCATCAAGGTAGTCAATTTCGACGCCGCCTTCGCGAACGAGTCGCAGCTCGTTTCCAATCTGCTTGATCAGGAACTTGACCTGAATGCTCAAGCCGCCCGTAATCCTGCTGCGGCCCTGAGCGAATCGAATGCCGTAGATGGTCAGAAAGAGACTGTTTTCACGGAACTCGATTTGGATCGGGCGGTCAGCTGCAAACGTGATCGAAAATTGTTCGTTTTCTTCCTTCAACTGCTCCCCTCGAAGTTTGAGCAGTTCTTCAGGAATCTCGCCGTTGTTGAATCGCGCCGCCACTTCGATGATCTGTTCGACGATTTGAACATTCGTCAATTTCCTGCCGGCGAATCCGGAATTGATGTAATTGCACAACAGTGATTCGTGCATTCGAATTGCGACATCCGGTTCGTGGAATGACACGTCGTGCTGAACAGTCGCACCGAGCTCCGAAGCGGAATCCTTTTGCCCGATTGCGTACAAACGATCGGACGAAGTGCGCAGGTGGAACGCGGGGAGCAGTCGCGAACTGTCAGCGATTCGACCGGCAAGCTTCGACATTGTTTCCCGCCCGTTTTCAATCGCTTCATCTGACTCGCTGGCAAACCTCTCCATCATCTGGCGTTTCAGGTTGGCCGACGAGTTGATTTCACTTTGCTCTTTCGTTTTCAGATATTCATTTTGAGCAGCACGTTGTATGAGCTTGAATCGACTATCGATTCCGTAAAACTGAGTCCGGATGTTCGCCGCCCCATAGGGTTCGCCCGAGATCAATCCGCCGACATTCGCGAGAATTGTGCGGCGTGCTTCGAATTGCCCCGTGCCGCCGGCGTATGAGGTAAGTGATCGGGTGTTCGTATGCGTTTGCGAATCGACCGAGCCGAACAGATGCAGCGAAATGTTCGCCTGGTTCGGATCATCAACAAAGTCAACTTCAAGCCGCCCGTTCGTATAGGCTTCTCCACGAATCAAACGACCGAGCATCAGCTCATTCAGTCTTCGACCGTCGGAAACATCTTGAGCCGCAATTTGATTGATCAGGTTCTTCGAAACCGACAACTCAAAATTTGGCAGCGAATGCCGGGCACGGATAGTAGAGGCCAGCCCCCGCGACTGATCGGCAGCATCCAGCCAACCCAGCAGTCCGCCGACTCTTGCGATATCGCGCCTCGCATTGGGATCGTCCAGCCCTGCGATCACCTCCGATAATGTCTCGATTTTCTCTTCGTGCTGATTCGCCAGATTGTCGTCTGTCGCGTAGAAATAGGTCATGAAGAACTGGTTGTACGATGATTCGCTGGCAAGGAAATACGGATCGTTTCTGCGCAACGCGACCTTTGTGAATCTCCGGTTGTAGCCGTCCAGTATTCCCATGGCAGCGATTCTTATTTCCTGTCGAGGCCGGTCCTTTTCGGCAACCTCGTCGCGAATGACCGACAACTCCTCCATCTCATTCTTGATCTGATCGCGCAGGACGTTCAGCCGTTTGACTTCCTGACGCTGTCGGGCTTCTTCCGTTTCAGGTTCCTGAGGTGTTGCTTGACGGACGCGTGGAGCTGTAATGTCCGGCGTTCCATCCGGACGAGGCGGAGCCTGGATATCGATTGCGTTCCCTCCGTCGTTTGGCTCGTCACCGTTGTCCGGTTGAGGTGGATCGAAAATATTGTCATCTGGAATCAGCAAACCGTTTTCGTCTTCAAACGCCGGCAGCGCGTCCAGTTGCTCAATGACTTCGTCGAGTTTTCCCTGCATCTTTTTCAGCTGCGTATTCAACCGTCCTGTAGACAGGTCCGGCGGCAGTTCAAATTCGAGAGTTTGCAGCCATTCGATCTGGTCATCAATATCGAGGTCATAGTAAATACCTGCCCGTTCGCGACTAGCAAGCGAAGACTGATAATAGTTGCGCAATATCTTGAGGTCGTAGACCGCTGTGTTGCGCGCATATTCAAGTTCACTGATCGTGGTTTTCTTATAGCCGTATCTTGATCCGGCGACCGCTGAGGGAAGATCGTAGTACGGGCGGGTCTGCAACTGATGCAAATGCCGCGCGATTGCGTTGCGAACGTCGTTGAACGGGGGCATCTCAAGTCCGTTGGCACCGCTGTCGAACTGCCGAAAAATCCGAAACAGGGTTTCGGCATCTGCGCGATGCCCCAATGCAGCCTGAGTTTCCAGAGCCGGCAGCCCGAGCGATTCGCGCCAACCGTCCGCTTTGTTGTCGTCACCAAGCCACACATTCAAACGCCAGACGGCACTATACAGCTGCCGTGCAGTGTCGTTGCCGGCTCGAACGTTCCGTGGGCACAGGCAAACGATCGACAAAGTAAGAACGACAAGAATAGCTCTAGCGGCAAGACCCCGCCCGGGCCGCTTTTCAGTTTTTAACGGTTGCGTAAATGCCGCCTTCAACGGTGTTGGAACTTCAGGAGCCGCAACCGGTTCAGCGACAGAAAAATTTTTCGACATCAATATGCATTTCAGGTTGTGTTTTCAGGGTCGAACAATCAAACAACGATTGTTGTTGAGCATGCCTGGAAAATCTAGCTGCTAATGCCGGTCGAGCTGTTTTTTGCAGGATGTTGACCCGAAAATGCCGGAATTAATTGAACAGCTGGTTAGATACGTCGGGTTGGTCTATGCCGCACACGCTGCGACTAAAGTTCGTCCGGAAATCCACTGGTCATCGAGGTTTGAATCTCGTCCGATTCATTGCGCCAAACAACACGCGCTTCGGCTTCAGGCCACGATTCCACGTGCTGAATCCCATCAACTTCGCCCATGACGGAAACCACCGAAGCAAGCGCGTCAGCCGTTGTCGCGTCCGCCGCGATGACGGTCACGACGCGCGATCCAGTCACTGCCATTCCCGATCGCGGATCGATGACGTGCGAGTAACGCACGCCGTCAGAGTCGAAACCCTGACGCAGGTCGCCCGATGTTGCGACAGCTGAATCGGATAGAGCAAACTGTCGCCGCTGGTCCTCGATCCCGGTTTCAATTTCTATCGTCCAATGTTCGTGACCCGGTGGAGGTTCAGTCGCGCGAATGTCGCCGCTTGCGTCGATCAGACAATATCGCACGCCGTTTTCCATCAACACGCTGGCTGCTACATCGGCTGCGTATCCTGTTCATAACGGAGAAGACCGACTGGCGGCACGTCCTGCGTATCAGGTTGATTCGGTTTTTCAGTTTCAGTACCTGACGCTGTGTCAAGCGCTCGGGAGCATCTGCCAGCTGCGCACACGGCGAACAACGCGGTCCCGATCGATAGAATAAGTCGCCTTCTTTTCATTGACTCCATCCGGAACATGTTGTTCAAGCCCCACACGCAATACCTGCTCAAACCAAATTTTCGAATCCACTCAGTCCGATCGGCTCGCGAGACGTAAACGGTTCGCCATATTTTACACCGATCGACTTTCCCCAATACGCTGCTTCGCAATGCAGCTGATCCAGGAATGATGGATCCATCTGCTCGCGCCCTTTTACGAACTGGCTATCGTAACAACGAATCGATTCCAGTTTTTGGTCCCAGTGGTCACTGATGTCCAGCACAAAGGCCGGCTTGGCGTGAGTTTTCAAATGAACACAGTAGTAGTTGTAGATCCGGGCTGGATGCCAGCGATCATGAGGCATATCGGTTTTGGAGAGCTTGGACCAGAAACGTGCGGCATCGACTAGCTGAGTTGCCGCGACGTGATCGGGGTGAGCGTCGATCCAGAACGGCGCGAAAATCCATTTGGGACGAGTGCGCCGAAACAACGTCGCCAGCTGCTTGCGCGCGTCGAGCGTCGGTTCGAGCGAACGGTTGGTCAATCCCAGGTTCTCGCGCCACGCCAGCCCCAGCACTTCCGTCGCGGCCGCTGTTTCTGCGGCACGAATGTCCTGACTGCCATGCGGTGTTGGCTCACCATCGGTCAGATCAAGCACGCCGACTCGCAATCCTGAAGCAATCATCTTCAGAATCGCGCCGCCCATCCCAAGTTCCGCGTCATCCGGATGCGGAGCGACAACGATCACGTCAAGTTCGTTCGGATTGTCCGTTGCGTCTTCTTCTGGCATTCCGGCTCCACAAGCGGCGTTAAGAACGGCAAGGTCGAATTCTGGCAATGATCCGGGCGATTCTACCAGAACAACCAGCTGAAACGAACGTAGACAGGGCCGCAATATTCTGCCAAAGTCTCCGCGATTTGTAGCGGCAACTCTCCCCAAATGCGATTGAGCTTCAGCTTCAGACGCCATCAAGGTGACGAACAATTGAGGGCGATTATTCCTACCCTGTTAATGAATGAGGAAATGATGCGACCGTTAAAAATTGTCTGCCTGTTGGCAGTTGTGATTTGTTTTGCCGGCTGTCCGGCGCTCGACAGCGGAAACATTCGCAACGAGCCGCCGATCAAGTTTCCTCGTCTCCGTATTCCGGAGAAAAAGCGAAGCGAACGGGACTCGTTGCGCGGATTCTTTCACCAGAACTTCGGCGACCGATCAGGTGTCGATGCCCGCGCCCGCGAAATCGAAAAGCGACTCGGGTACTAGTCCTCAAACAAGCTACGCTTGTTTGAGGATTAGTTTGCCGTTGAGGCATTAGCTACCGAAGCTCAAGAAGTCGAAGTCAGGATGCTTCGGTACCGAACAAACGCCTAACCCATGAAAGCAAACTGAAAATGCAAGAAATAACAATTCGAACGTCGTAAACGGCTAACCGTCGCCCCAACGCTGCGCGGAAATCGTCCGCTAAAAACTGCTAAAATATCCACAAACGAACGCTTGTTTGAGGGCTAGATTTCGCCTATAAATACCCGAAAAGGGCATTAACACTTTATCAAGGTGCCGAGATGAACAGCGTGTCACAAATGATGAACAGCGTGTCACAAATGATGAACAGCGTGTCACAAATATTGTGACATGCCACAACTGAAAGAGGCGACGATACTCTAATGGACACCTTGATTCAAACACAATGACATGAGCTTTTTGCTGACTTCGAATTTTTAATTTTTGACACAAACGGGCTGTCCATTGTGACATTGCCACCTGGGGTACATGAATGAATATGATCAAGCTAATTAGTCTTTGGAATCGTGCTGCTGACTGTCGCGGAGGGAAGAGCAGATCTTGCGACTGGCCTCACAGCGTACTGGCAATTCGAGGGAAACGGATCAGACTCATCGCCGAACGGAAGAGATTTAACTCTGGTTGGGTCTCCAGCTTTCTCTGCAAATGGATTATTTGGGCAGGCACTCGATCTCAATCAGAACTCCGGCCAGTTTGCGCAACGTGCAGACTCAGCCTTTGATTTAGTAGCAAACAATTTCACACTCCAGGTGTGGGTCAACTTCGACACCATCGGGCCCGAACAAACGCTAGTTGAAAAATTTACTGGAGGTGCCGGCCCGGGGTATACCGTGACAATGAACTCGAACACCGACCCAAACCGAATTCAAGTTTTTGCTGCTGGCGCCGCGAACTTTATTTCGTCACAACCCGTCTCCGGTCCCGGCAATTGGAATCATGTTTTACTTAGAAGGCAGGGAACAGATTTTGACTTATTCCTGAACGGCGTGCAAAACGGGGTCAGCTCTGCTGCAACAATTTCAACATCATCAAATCCGCTGCTTATCGGTGAACGTGACGGAAATCAGAACTTCCCCGTAAACGGTCAACTTGATGAAATTGCGTTCTGGAACCGGGGCCTAAGCAACGTTGAGATTGCATCTCTCTACAACGGCGGAAGTGGACTGGAGATCACGGGCGTTCCCGAACCGGCATCCTGTGTTCTGCTGTGTTTTGCAACTTTAAGTCTTGGCTTGCGAAGCAGGAATCGAAGGGCTTTCGCGTGATTGCCGCTGCAGAAGATACAGACTTTTGTGATTAGCTTTGGGCGATTGCAATTGATTTGAGTCACAAGTCTTCGTGGTCGTCGCGCCCAATTCAAAACCTACTGCCACATGTCCCTGTCCAACATCCGGTAGTTAATCGCTTCGGTCAGATGATAGAGTTCGATATTCTCAGCTGACTCGAGATCGGCGATCGTCCGTGCGACGCGCAATGTGACCGGGGCGGGTTTCCGACACGACAATGCCCTGACAAATCGTTTGTAGAACACCATGAGTTGTTCCCGATTTGCCGTGATATTTCTAATGAGAATCGAGAACTTTCCAGAGCTGTTTTACGAATCATGTAGAGTTGGCAATTGAAGAACTAGGCAACTGGAGCTAAGATACAGTTGATCGCAAGTTAGTGGACTAGATTCGTGGCAAACGCCTTATTCAAAATTCTCCTGATCGTCACAATTTTCGCCTGTCCCATCAGGTGTCAAATTGGGGAGTGTTGCGCTTGCCAGAAGGAGACGACTAAACCCGCTTGTTGTTGCCGGACGGCTTCCGAATCCACCCCTGACAGCGTTCCCGTAGCTCCCCAACCAACCTGTGAATGCAATTGCATTTGCAACGGGGCAATTCTGCCTGACTGTATTGATTTGAACCTCGACTTACAGTCACATCCGCTGTTCATGTCGATGCCGCCAATCTGCCATCAATTGTCGTTCTCATTGTTCGATGATTTTTATCCGCCCGACTGGCCTGCTCCGGTTGCCGGTTCGAAAAACATCGGGCGGACGATCTGTTGTCTAAACGGATTGATGATTCTTTAACGGCGCTGCGCGATTTCAAATCTTGAAGTTGCTTCTGTTCCGGTTTGCGCTCATGCAAACCCAATCGCACCCGTTATTGCTGGCTGGATCGCTATGTTCTGGAACGCATTGTTCTTTCGATTACTCCCGTGGGAGTACGGAATTAGAAACCTCTTTCGTCGCCCTCTGCGTACGTTCCTGACGTTCGTTGGCCTGACGACGGTGATTGTTCTAGTCCTGGTTGTTGTCGGTTTCATTCGCGGGTTGGAAAACTCGCTGGCCGTCAGCGGTGATCCGCAAACCGCGATCGTGTTTTCGCTGGGAATGGGTGAAAACCTGGAGTATTCATCAATCCCGATGCGGACCAGTGATCTCGTGCCGGCAAGTATCGATGGAATTCAAGCAAGACACGGAATCAAGTACGTTTCACCGGAGCTTTACCTTGGGACTCAGGTTGGCGTAATGCGTCCAGGACAACCGGAGCCGCGCGAGACTTTAGGACTGGTTCGCGGCGTCACGCAGACTGCTTCGCTGGTCCGACAACAACTGCAAATAGAAGAAGGGTGCTGGCCGGAACCCGGCGAAGTCATCATCGGACGCCTTGCCGCGACAAAGCTGGGCGCTTCGGAAGCTGAGGTCTCGATTGGAAAAACGATACGTCTTGAGAATCGAAACTGGAAAATCGTGGGCGTGTTCTCCTGTGGGGGAGCGGCGTTTGAATCAGAAATCTGGTGCCGTCTGGACGAACTTCAACAAGCGATGAAACGCCAGGATCTAAGCATCGTCGCAATGACATTGAAGCCGGACGCTGACTACGCGGACATCGACATGTTTTGCAAACAACGACTCGACCTTGAGTTGCAGACGATGCGCGAAACTGAATATTACGCGACGCTGCAAAAAGACTATGAGCCGATCCGATGGCTGGCCTGGCTGGTGGTTCTGCTTGTCGCGGGAGCGGGCGTATTTGCCGGGCTCAACACAATGTATGGATCGGTGGTCGGTCGCATCCCCGAACTTTCCATGCTGCGTACGCTCGGCTTTGCCCGACGGGCGGTTGTCGTCGGCTTGATGCAGGAGGCCCTTATCTTGTCGCTGGCGGCAAGCTTATTTGCTGCGTTAATCGCAGTGTTACTTGTTAACGGCTCTGCCGTTCGATTCACAATGGGCGCGTTTCAACTTCAAATTGACAGCGTTTGCGTTTTGATCGGATGTGCAGTCGGTTTGTTACTAGGTGTTTTCGGCGCAATTCCGCCTTCAATTCGAGCCATGAAATTGCCCATCGTGGATGGGCTCAAATCTGTTTAGGAGAAATTAACGATGAACTTAGGAACCATGAATCAACTCAATTCCCGTGTTACCGTCCTCGCGATGCTGTGTGTCGGAATCGGTATGTCGCTGACATTCGTTGGATGTAGTCAACAGGATTCAGGTACAGATGTTGCCGTGTCAAATTACGACGCGAGCAAGTTTGTTCTGGCGACTGAACCCGAGGGTGGCCAGGACGTCATTGCGGCTCGTGAAACTACGAAGGACCAGGACGACGTTATCGTGATTGGTCGAATCGGCGGCGGGTTGAGCCCGTGGGTAGACGGCCGAGCCGCGTTTCAGATCGTCGATTCCTCACTGCTGGCTTGCAGCGACGAAAAAGAAGACGGCGAAACTTGTAGCTGCAAAACGCCATGGGATTATTGCTGCGAAACCGACAAGCTGCCCGGCGCAATGGCACTGGTTCAGTTCGTTGAAGCCGACGGGTCAATTGTGATGGCGGACGCGCGGGAAGTATTTGTCTTAAAAGAACTTCAGACGGTCGTCGTCAAAGGCAAAGCCAAACGGGACGATGCCGGCAACTTGACAATCCTGGCCAGTGGAATGTTTGTTCGTAACTAAGAAAATGTACAAAAATAGACTGTCGAATTGATAGCGTAGCACGGAGTTGTACTCCGTGTATCGCCTGAAAAATGCATGACCACGGAATACAACTCCGTGCTACCAATGAAACGAGCAAGAGCCGCATGGCAGAAGTAGACCTATCGCAACTGGCCGTTGATCGAACGAATTCGGTTTCGATCGGCGCACGCCCGCGCCGTCATATCTGGACTCGCTATGTCCTGCCGGGATTGTTGATTGCAGGATTTATCTCGCTGGTCACGTGGTCGGCCTGGGACAGGATGTTTCCGCCTCGCCCGGTCAGAGTTGTTCCGGTTTTTGCCATGCAGGCTCAATCACGCGCCGAGGGGACTTCGCTGTTCAATGCCGCCGGGTGGATTGAGCCACGACCAACTTCAATTCGCGTCGCTGCTCTGGCATCGGGCGTCGTCGAAGAACTATTGGTCGTTGAAGATCAGCTGATCAAGAAGGGGCAGCCTGTTGCCGAGTTAATCAAGGACGATGCCAAGTTAACTCACCAACGTGCGATCGCCGACCGGCAGCTTGCGGATGCGGGACTTGAACGAGCCAAGGCGACGATGGAAGCAGCGAAAACAAGATTTGAACAACCGGTTCATCTTGAAGCAATGCTCGCCCAGGCGGATGCCAATCTGGCGAAAATCAACACGATGCTCAAGAACCTGCCTTTCGAAACGCAGCGAGCTGAGTCCGAAATGACGTTTGCTCAACGAGACTATCAACGCAATGTGAATGCGGCCGGTTCCGTTTCGAAACGGGAAGTCGATGAAGCGAAAACGAACCTGGAGACAGCTCAGGCGACGCTGCGCGAATTGCAAGACAGGGAAGCGTCATTAAACTATGAAGCCGACGCAATGTCCAAACGACGCGACGCACTCGATATTCAGCTTCAACTTCTGGCGGACGAAACCCGGGCCAGAGACGAAACGCTGGCGGAAGTCAAAGCCGCCGAAGCTCGCGTGACGCAGATGGCGGTTGCCGAGTTAGAGGCGGAGCTGTTGTTGTCACGCATGACAGTTCGTGCTCCGGTGGACGGGCGCGTTTATCAACTCGTCGGTCTTCCCGGTGCACGTATCGGCGAAGGTGTCATGACAGCAATGGCCGGGCACGATGGCAGCAGCGTCATTACGATGTACCAGCCTGAGAGTCTTCAAATTCGCGTCGATGTACGGTTTGAAGACATACCCAGGGTCAGCCTGCGGCAGTCGGTCCGAATCGACAATCCAGCATTAGAGGATCCCATTCTCGGTTACGTTCTGTTCATTAGTTCCGAAGCCGATATTCAAAAAAACACGCTGCAAGTCAAAGTCGCCATCGACTCGCCGCCCGATTTTTTCAAACCGGAGATGTTGGTCGATGTCACGTTCCTCGCGCCAAAACAGGAATCGGATCAACCCGAATCAGATTTGGAGATGAGACTGTATGTTCCCGGGAAACTGATTCACCCATCGACCGAAGGATCATTTGTCTGGCTGGCGGACCAGTCGGCTGGCGTGGCTCGTAAGGTTACTGTGGAAGCAGGGAACGAGACCAACGGCGGACTAGTGGAGGTGCTGAATGGCCTCGACATCGGAAGCCGCGTGATTGTAGGAGAAACGAGTCAGCTAGAAGACGGTCAGCGAATTCAAATCAACGGTGAAGAGAGTTCGGAGTAGCGTCAAGAGTTTGCAACGACGACGAAATCCCTCTTGCACGGCTTGCCGAAAAAAAGGGAACCCGCCGCGTTAGCAAGGACAGTGAGCGTAGCGAGCCAATAGAAACCGCCGCGTCAGCACGGGAAACCAAAAAAACGAAACTCTTGATGAGTTTCGCAACGAAAACAAAAGGACCAGACCAATGGCACTTGTCGAAATCAAAAACCTGTCCAAACACTATCACAAGGGAGGTCAAACGATCAAACCTCTCGATGGTGTCACACTGGATATTGACCAGGGCGAATTTATTTCGCTGATGGGAGCCAGCGGAACAGGTAAGTCTACTTTGCTTAACGTGATTGCCAGCATTGACAGGCCTGACGACGGCAGCGTATTGATCGATGGTACCGACATTACAAAGTTGTCCCGAACGCAGCTTGCCAACTGGCGTGCCGCAAACATCGGCTACATCTTCCAAACCCACAACTTGATTCCCGTTTTAACCGCGTTTGAAAACGTCGAGATGCCTTTGCTTTTGCTCCCGATGAGCCGGCGCGAACGACGCAAGCGAATCGAAATCGCTTTAGGTGCCGTCGATCTGCTCGACCGGGCCGATCACTACCCGCGTCAAATGTCGGGTGGGCAGGAGCAGCGAGCAGGAATTGCCCGGGCAATTGTTGCCAACCCGAAAGTTGTGGTCGCAGATGAACCGACGGGCGACCTTGATCCGGAGACCTCGGAGCAGATTCTACTGCTGCTCAAGCGGCTCAATAAAGAGCTGAACACGACGTTGCTGATGGTGACACACGATGCTGAGGCAGCGATGATTGCGGACCGCCAGTTCAATCTGATTTCCGGAAAACTTGTTGAACAGGGAGTCGCGGCGGTATGATCAAACTCATTCCTTATGTCTTGAAGACACTGTGGCGGCATCGGTCGCGAACTATTTTGACGGTCTCCGGATCCGCAGTCGCATTGTTCGTGTTTTGCTTTGTTGAAAGCGTGCAACAGGGTATGAATGACCTTCAGGATCGACAGTCCGGAAAACGATCGCTGATTTCATTTCAAGCCAACAAGTTCTGTCCGGCGACCAGCCATCTTCCTCAGGACTACGAATCAGAAATTCAAAAGATCAACGGCGTCCGCGAGGTGATTCCGATTCAGGTGTTCACCAACAACTGCAGGGCCAGTCTCGATGTCGTTGTGTTTTACGGCGTACCTCCGCGAGAGTTGCAAGTGGCCCGGCCGGATTTCCAGATGACTGATGGATCGTGGACGGAATTTGAGGCCAACCAGGATTCTGCGGTCATGGGTCAGGCGGTGGCCAACCGGCGCGGTGTCAAAGTTGGAGACAAGTTTTCGATCGGTGATCTAAGCGTCGTCGTGGCGGGGATTTTCGACGCGGACGACCCGGCCGAGGAAAACTACATCTATTCGCATCTGGATTTCCTGCAGCGGAGCAAAGGGGCGAACCTGGTGGGAACGGTGACCCAACTGGAGGTGTTGTTAACCGAAACGGCAGATGCCGATCAAATCTGCCGGACAATCGACGACCGATACAAACAGGGGCCGGTCGAAACGGACACGCGGCCGAAGGGAGTGTTTCAAGCGAAAAGCCTCGGTGACCTCACGCAATTAATCGGGATGGCCCATTATCTTGGTTTGGCTTGCGTCGGCCTGGTGTTGGCTCTGGTCGCAACGACCACCGTCATGTCGGTTCAGGATCGAGTTACAGAGCACGCAGTGCTTCAAACGATTGGTTATTCCGGCGGTCGAGTTTTTCAAATTGTGTTGGCCGAGAGTTTTCTGCTTTCGCTGTTGGGTGGTTTGATCGGGGTCGGTGTGGCTCTAATGGTATTGAAGTACAGCAGTCTGTCCGTCGGTGCCGAAGCGGTGACGATTGCATTCGCGCCGTCATTGAGTCTGGCTCTCACCGGCATGGCGGTGGCGGCGGTGACCGGGATTCTGGCCGGCATCCTTCCAGCGTGGCAGGCATCGCGAACGAACATCGTGAACGGATTGCGACACGCATGATATTGGTGACATGAAAGATCTGAAAGTCAGACAAGGTGAAGCGGTAGATCGTCTTAGTCGAAACCACGGATGGATGTCGATCTTGTGGAGCCCGCCCCCGAACGAAGTGCTATCTTCCAACTCGCGTACTCGTCATGCAGCACCTTACCATTCTAATGTCGTCAGGGTGCTCAATCCTTTCGCGCTTTGACTACCCTGATTGTTTTTCTTGGCTTAAATTGCCGAATCCCGAATCTTCGGAAGACAGGTACGCAGCGCGGGCGAAACATAGTCAAGGTCGTTTTACGCTGGTGATTGCTGGTTGCAAATGGCACAGTTGCGATCGGTCGAAGTGACCGAGGCGGTTTGCGAACGGAAGCACATCTTTTTATTGCATTCACAATTTCGAGCGAGCACGAGGCTCTGCGGAAGCGTCCCGAAAATTGTCAAAAGTTGAAAATCGGTCTCCCGAAGGCGACAGTGTCGCCCTTCGAAATTATCAACTTTGACGTCGGCAGTAACCGCCGGGGAGACCATCATGGACGGTAATCTTTGTCAAACACCCGGGCAAGTTTCTTCTAACGAAGTGGGACAAATCTTTCGGGAACATATTCGTGGCTGCGTCCGCGAAATGATCAGCGAAGTCATGGCAGCGGAAGTCAGTGAACTTTGCGGGCCGAAACACCATCCGATCGAGAGCGATCATTTTCGAACGGGCTCATGCTCCGGCCGTGTTCTCTTTGAGGGCGAACGAGAAGAGCTTGGCAGCAGCGAAAGCGCTGAAGTTGCCAGGGATTTAATGAGGCGTTTGATCAAACGCGGCTTCCACTGCGACCGGCCTTTGCTTTCGGTACTCGACGGCAGTGCGCGTTGCGATCAGCGGTGAAGGAGTTTTTTCCGGACGCGGTTGTGCAAACCTGCCTGGTTCACCGGGATCGCAACATCCGCTCCAAGCTGTCGAAGAAACACTGGGGCGGGTTAGCACATCAAAGTTGCACTGATTCTTAACCTCGACAGAGGTAATTATCCCACAAGATACGGCAACGATGTCTATCCTGCCGATGTCTGTTTGCACTTCACAAAAAACATCATATTTCAAATCGCGCAGGTAGCCGATTACAACATCTGCCGGGTTGGAAGACAATACAGTCCCACGTTCTTTCGCGTAGTCCAAAAAGTTCCGCACCTGTGCTTTCTTCTTATCAATTTCGTTGATGGATCCGGTTCTCGGTACGGCCCCATTTTCTTCCAGCATTTCTACCACAGCTATGATGTCGTTTAGCTCTCTGGCGATGTCGCCGGCGTTTGTACGACGAGTCCCGGGGTAGCCATCATCAGCGGCGCTGCGTCTCAACTTGCAAGAATATCGCGAACTTCACCGAGATCGAGGCAAATGTGGTCAACCATTCTTGCCATCAGCTCTGGTTCCATTTTGTCAAGCAGGATCAGCGTTTGCTTTCCCATTCCGCAGGCCCATCCAAGTTCCAGATGTGCCGATCGGCCGCACGGCAAGACCAAAACAAACGCATCCGCCCATTTCATTGCGTTCATGTCAGATGCAAATCCGGCTTTCGCTATGGGATGATCAAGTGCATCACGATATTGCGATTCTGACCATGACTCCCAGTCAGGATCAATTGACGACCAATGAAATCCATTGTCGTCTGGCCTCGGATTTTTGAAGTCGTAGACCAGGTGGCTATCAAGCCGAAGTGATTCTACGACGGCTGCCTGAGCCTTGTTTCTCCAACTGCTAGCCACGTAAATTCGCTTGTATCGCGCGGGAATTCGGGGTTTTCCATCAGGCATGTTGTGAATTCTCTTTACGTTTGAAAATCGTTATCCAACCGCTTCAAAGCCGCGTTCAGCTGGTCCTGCAATTGACCGTACTTGATGTTGATACGTCGAATTTTTTCGTCGGCCGCCTGTTTGATTCCGAAATCACCAAAGCGTATTCGGCGGTCAATTTCCTTGTCCGCCGCTTTCAGGCTGAATTCGCCCGCTTTGATTTTTTGATCAAGGTCAAACATTGCCTGCTCGGAAAAAAATTGCTGCGGATGACCCGTTTCTCTATTTGCCGGCTTACAGGCCCGAATAAACGGACTCGCCTGATGCCGCAGCTCACCCGGCGAATTTGCCTGCGGTTTTGAGGCCGCAGGAAGGCGAAAAGGTCTCACGCCCACCAAAAGTTGGCACGAGTTAGCCGCCGAGTGCTTTGACTGCTTTGTCGGCATCGCCGTTGAACAAATCGAGCAGTTCTTTGGCGAGTGCGATCAACGCTTGAAGCTGTTCGATGTCGATGTTCAAGATCAACTCGATCAGGTCTTGCAAACCGGTCGGGGTGAAATCGGCAGCCAATGTGGTGTATTTCGTATCAACTTTGGCTGCCGCATCGGGGAACAACAGATTGGATTCTGTCACTGCAATGCGCGCCGTCAACCGTCAAAATTCGATCAGTGAAAACATCAGTGATTTTCACGGAACTACGCGGAAAGAAAATGAACAAAACACGGTAAACGCAATGCACACCGTGTCAGTCTCAATCAACAACTACCCCATAATGGATTCGAACCACTGTTGCCGAACGGAAAGTCCGGAGTCCTAGGCCGCTAGACGAATGGGGCGTGACGAACGATCGTTCACTGAATTCAGTTCAGGCGATCGACCTGTTGGTGACCGGCTGTTTGGAGATGACCGGCTGTCCAGAGAAGGTTGCTGACTGTCCGGAGCATATCTGAGGTAACCCGACGCTGCTATGAACCGTCGCCAGGCTGACCGACGGCTGTTTCCGGCTGTCCCTGATTAAACTCCGGCTGTAGTTGTGTGTTGTCCTGCTGTCCCGTGCCAACCGGCGATGCCATCCGCTTATTGATTTCGCGAGCCGCAGCTTGCAATTGCAGAACAACGATCTTGTTTGAGTCGCGGCCCATCTGTTCCTCAATCGCGGGCAGGCTGATCTCAGTTCCAATCCGTTTGAGTAATAGTCCTGTCTTGATTCGGACTTCATCGGATTCGTGAGTCAGGTATTGCTGGATCGGAACTTCAACAACACTCCCGAAATTTTCCAGAATCTGGCCGATCTTGATTCGATCGCGACCCGGGAAACAATGGACCAGCGGACCAATCGAAGAAGGATCACCGACCACGGCAACCAGATCCAGAGAAGCGTGTCGCACTTCATAGCTTTCGTCGTCGATCGCTTTAAGAAAGTAAACCAGATTAGGAACAGGTGCGCGTTTTCCAAGCAGTTGAATCGCATTGAGCCGGAAAAATTTGTCATCTGAATCGGAGGCAAATTGAACAACGCGTACGAGCGTCGGTGAATGCGAATCTGACCAGTTTAGGTCGAGTTCTAGAAATGCTTCCAGTGTTTCTGTTTGAGTGCCGGGTTGAACGATTGCCCGCGCAATCCGGTTCAACGGTGACGGCAATGCGGCAATTTCGGACTCGGAAATGGTGATTTCGGGAGTCTCAATTTCATGAAACCGGGTTTGAATCGATACACTGGAGTCATCGGGAAAGCTGGGCGTGGGGAGATTCAGTCTGCTGCCGTTATCCGGACTGGATCCACGATCCGTAGTGTTCGGGGCCGCCGGCATGACCTCGGGCGTGACTGCCGGTAGCGTGTTCTCATCAGGCGTTACAGGATCGGGATCCGTTAGTTCGCTCTTCTTCGCCAGGTAATCTGCAATGTAATCCTGATCTTCTGTGGAAAGACGTGCGAGCGGCACGCTGACCTCCGCCCCATCTTCCTTCTTCTTGAGTGTAATCTGATCGCCTGTAACATCGACCAGTGTTGCCGTGACTTTGTATTCTCCGGAAATCCAGACACGATCAGTTTCCGGACTGGCGACCTCCTGCGCCAATACCGGTCGAGCGTTCGCCGATGCGATACAAGCCACCAGGCCGAGCATGATCGCGCAGTACATTCCGCGAGTGAACATTCGAAACGCGCGGCGGCCGTTCAGTGAATAGGGTCGAATCGAAAGTGGTTTCGAAAACAACTTCGTAGTACCGCCTGTTTTCATCGTACTGCCCGTTCTTCTTTTGCACCCTGATTCCAAGCCGGTCTAGAACGCAGCCGAATGCCTGGAATCTTGCTCGCCAAATGACTAATGAATCGTTCAAATCAAATATTTCCAATATACACCGGACAAGGATCGTTGAAAGTGCCAAACGCTCTATCCGGCTCCCTATTTGTCCTAACCTGCAAGCGGAAATCCGGCTCAAACGGTTGGGCAAGGCGTACTTGCGATACGGCGAGCGATCCAGCTCTGTACCCGAACCAGACAAATTCTTCCGACGATGAGCAACGAACCGGAACCTGGTGACCGGACGGACCAGAACTTTCAGTTCATGCGTCCAGCGGATACCATTACACAATGCGGATTGACGACCATCGCTGTACGGAATTCCTGTCAAAATGGTCGCAGCAAAAATGCTAAAATGCCCGGAGCGGATTGAATGGCAGACAAACGACGCATCAAGGTTTTTGACACGACACTGCGAGACGGTGAGCAGTCACCGGGCTGTAGCATGAACCTCAAGGAAAAACTTGAGGTGGCACAGGCACTTGTGGATCTGGGTGTGGATGTGATCGAAGCAGGCTTTCCGATCGCTTCGCCCGGGGACTTTGAAGCGGTTCGGGAAATAGCCAACAATTTTCGCGGACCCGAAATCTGTGGTCTGGCCCGGTCCAACGACGAGGACATTGATCGAGCCTGGGAAGCGCTTAAGCAGTCGCCGAGTCCGCGGATTCATGTGTTTCTGGCGACCAGTGCGATTCATCGTGAATTCAAATTGAAGATGACGCCCGAACAGATCATTGAGAACGCCGTCAAAGGCGTTGAGCGCGCGAAGAGTTATTGCGACAACATCGAATTCTCTCCCGAGGACGCGGCGCGAACGGAAGTCGATTTTCTGTGTCAGGTGGTCGAAGCCGTTATCAATGCCGGAGCAACGACTGTCAACATTCCCGACACTGTCGGTTACGCAACACCGGCTCATATCGGCAATGTAATTGCGTCCCTGGTTAACCGTGTTCCGAACATCGACCGGGCGGTTATCAGTACGCATTGCCACGACGATCTGGGCCTGGCAGTGGCCAACTCGCTGTCTGCAGTTCAATCCGGCGCGGGTCAGATCGAGTGTACGATCAACGGGCTTGGCGAGCGGGCGGGTAACTGTGCGCTGGAGGAGGTCGTAATGGCGATGCGGACCCGCGCAGATTTTTACGGCTGCGACACCAATATTGAGACAACGCGACTCGTTCCGATCAGCCGGCTTGTCTCAACGATTACCGGGATGGCCGTCCAGCGCAACAAGGCAATTGTCGGACGCAATGCCTTCGCCCACGAAGCTGGAATTCATCAGGACGGTATGCTCAAGGAACGAACAACGTATGAGATCATGCGCCCCGAAGATGTCGGCTTTGCGGCGACCGACCTTGTCCTCGGAAAACACAGTGGCCGGGCCGCGTTGGCGGATCGAGCCAAACAGCTTGGTTACACGCTGACCGGTGAACAGTTGCGGAGCGTGTTTAAGGAGTTCAAAATTCTGGCCGACAAGAAGAAAGAAATTTTCGACGGCGACATCTCGGCATTGATCGAGCACGAGATTCTGGGAACGACTGACGAAGAATGGACGCTCAAGTCGTTTGAATTGCAATTGAAACTGGGCGCGCAGCCGACGATTCATCTGACCCTTGCCAGGGGCGATGCCGAGGAATCAATCGAGTTGCAGGAAGGCGAAGGTCCCGTCGATGTTGCTTTCCTTGCTGTTGAAAAGATCACGGGCGTAACGCTCAATTGTCGGGAATTCAATCTCCGTAGCACATCGCTCGGTCATGATGCGCCCGGTGAGATTACGTTCGAAGCCGAACATGACGGTCAAACGGTTCGCGGCCGGGGTGTTTCCATGGACTGCATTGAGGCATCGATCAAAGCCGTGCTCAATGCCGTCAACCGCGTTCTCGCATCGGTCTCACGAGTGAGTTAGCTTTCGAGTGAACCGATGCTTCCCGGCTCACCCGTCATGACTTTTCCGCATTGCATTTTGGACTGTGGCCTTGGCCATTGCCACGGTTTTGCTGCACCGTGGCAGTGCGAAATGGCTTTTCAAATATTGGCTGTTGAAGAGCAAGTCGCCGCCCTATCGGAACAATTCTCGCACGCCGAAGGTAAAGAACGTGTTGAGAGCGAAGTTGACGATCTCTTCCTGAGGTTTGAATCGCAGGATCAATGTGTCTCCCGGCTGAACAAGGATTCTTGCCCGCGGATTGTTAATCGCATCGTTCAGGTCAACTCGGATCGCAATCTGGTTTTCGCCCGGCAATTGCCGGAGAACAATCAACTGGCTCGGCGGAATCGACCCTGCGCTTCCGATCAATGAGTTGCTTCCGCTTGCATTGCCAACTCCGATCCTGGTACCGGCACGGGCAACCGCAGCAAGCACGTCCAGATCGTAGTCCCGTGGTAGCGAAATTTCACTTCCGCCCAACAATCCGCCGGTGTAATAGACATCGGTTTCTCTGGAGTCAATGTAGACGACGTCTCCGTCACGAAGAATGATGTCTTCCGGTCTGAATCTCGGGGCTTCGCCCGGATTCAAACGAAGCGGGATTCTCAAGGTATTGGATTCATCAGAAACCGTCGGCACGATCCCGTAAGGGAAACTGTCGGGGCGGTTGGATCGGTAAAAGTCTTCAATCTGCCGGTCGCGATTGATGGCGGAGATCCGGTCGCCGCGAAGAATTCTGATTTCCGGTTTCGCATTGATACCGGGAATGCCACCCGTTGGCAACAGTGCGTTGAGTACATCGTTTTTGTAGGCCGGCATCTGAAGAACAAAACCGCGGCTGCTTTCATCCGAACGCTGGTTGACACCGCCTGCGAATTGTCGCGACTGAAACTGGGGTGCAACCTGATTGTCCTGTCGAACAACAAATACGCGATACGTTCTCTCCTGCATCAGTGTCACGATCACGCGTGTTGATGGCTGAAGGATCGGTTTAGGACCCTCGCGGAAAGCACGGGTAATCAACTGTTCCGCCTGCTGAATCGTCAGGCCTCGCAATGGAATTGGATCGACCAACGGCAGTGAAACCGTGCCGTCTGCCCGGATTGGAACAGGAAATCCGATCGCTGGAGGCAGGTCGCTTCCAGGCTGGGGGAATTGAACCGGTGGTGGCTCGTCGAGTCCACCCAGAACTCCGTCGATGAATACGCCTAGAATGTCGTCTTCATCCAGAATGTAGTGAGCCGGTTTCGCTTGACGCAAACGCGACGAGTCAATCGCAACTTTGTTCGCTCGCGGTTCAGCAAGGAACTGCGGCGGAAGTCGATCTGCGGGAATCGTATCGATCGGCGACAGGATCGAGGTACATCCGCTCAGCATCGTACTGAAAAACAGCGCGAAAAGAACGAGATACGTTCTGTGCTGTTTTGCACGGCTGGCAGGTGTTTTCTTAGTAGCCATCACTTCGGACTCCCTTTAATTCAGCGGTAAAGCTGTAATTTCGTATCGTGTTTTGTTGTTGCCGCAGGTCTTGTTCGAACGGCGTTGGCCGATTCGAAGAGCGTTCAGCTTGTCGGGCTCTACTGTTCAAATTCCGAGTAATCGAAATTCACCGGCGTCGCAGTCATTGGCAACGGCATTTGTGCGGTCGGATCGACGATCGGCGGCCGGAAGTTTTCCGGCATGTCCATCCGGAATTCAGATCCGGGAACCAGAGGTTCCATGGACGGCGGGGCAGCGGCGGATTCACGCGGTTGGGTGACGGGAATGTCGCCTGGAAGTGCGGCTGGTGCATTTCGTTGAACCAGTGCGGAATGCATCATGTTGGAAATGTACATGTCATGGTAAGCGCCCGAACCGTCCTTGCGCGCTGCAACGGCACCGGCCGGAAAGCCCTCGAACCAGGAATTTACACACTGCGCGCCCTCAGGACACTGGTAGCGGGTGTCCCAGTAGTGCTTCGGTGGCATTGCCGGAACGTAACCCTTGTTGCCCGAGCAAACATCGCAATAGCCCTCGACGAATCCGTCGCGAAAGTGATCGGCGTATTCTTTGTCACAGTTACCATAACGCAAATTGAAGGCCCGCTTTGCCCAGATCTTGTTCCGGTGAACAGCCATCGGTCCATCGAACCCGAGAGCCGAGTCAAAACGGTTCATCGAACTGCACCCAACACTCTGGCTGATCAATAGACCGGTGATCAGTGCAAACAGCAAACCGCGCAAAGCTCTCGTCGGAGACTTCTTTGCATCTGCGATTCGAGCCGAATCATTGCGAAGCGATTTTCCGTCAATTGCGTGGTTGGAGACCCGATCACATGGCGAACAATCCGTGGATTGGACGGACGAGGTGTGGGAATTTTTTGGACCGGCGGGCATGTCAGGTTCCAGCGTCGTTAAATTCTCGGACATTGTTTCCTCCTGGCGGAACCGCGACACTCGACGTCGCTTTAAGGCAGTCATGCCGGCGACGGTCAGAGTCACGGATGAAACGCGAGCGAAACAATTCGCGCTACGTATCACCTGTTTATTCGCCCTTTAAGCTATGCCGAATTTAAGGAAGATCGACTTTGTGCCTGTTTTTTAGAAAAAACAGGTCGCGACGGTTCTAATTGATATCATGCCAGCAGAAAGTGCTGGCAATGCGGAGGCCAATGTGTGGCATTGGAATTGGCGAGAATAATGTGATCGCTTGATGCTATCCGACGGGCGCGCGCTACACCCTCCCGTTTTCGGGAGGGTCGGAGCCTATGCGACGGGGAGGGTTTGAACTCGAGTGAGCTGTGCGTCGCGATTTGCGCGCATAGGAAAATTCACCTGCGATTAATCCTCTCGTCGATTGGCACGAATCAAGTACGATCAACCAATCCGTTTTTCAAATGGATGACTCGATCCGCCAGCGCGGCCACGGTGTCCGAATGCGTGACCATCACGATGGTCAGCTTCTCCGATTCGCTCAGTTGCATCAACGTCTGTAAAACCTCCCCGCCATTTTCAGCGTCAAGATTTCCAGTCGGTTCATCGGCGAGCAGCAACGACGGTCGTGAGACCAGAGCCCGGGCAATCGCTGTCCGTTGCATCTCGCCACCGGAAAGTTCACCTGGTTTATGAGTCAGCCGGTGACCGAGCCCGACACTTTCGAGCAGTTCGACTGCCCGTTTCCGGTAGGTCCCGCGATTGCGAAGGTAGGAAAAGAGCCCATCCTGAACCATCCGCGGAACCATTACGTTTTCCAGCGTCGTTAGCTCGGGGAGCAGATGATAGAACTGGAAGATCATCCCGAATTCGCGATTGCGCAGGTATTCGCGTTTGCGGGCTGGAAGGTTGTCAATTCGTTCTTCGCGAAAATAGAGTTCGCCTTCGTCCGGCGCGTCAAGCGTTCCGAGCAAATGTAAGAGCGTGCTTTTGCCGGAACCGCTTTGGCCGACGATTGCAGTGAACTCACCTTCGCGAATTTCCAGATCGATTCCTTTGAGGACTGGAACCTCGAGCTTTCCCTTATAGTAGCTTTTCTTCAAACCGCTGACACTGACCATCGCCGGATGCGCAACTCGCAAACGGCGTTCGCGGCGTGACGCATTCGTTTTTTCAAATATGACATCGGTGCCGGGCGGTTCTGCAGACTTTGATTTTGATCGGGCGAGATTACTCATAACGAAGTGCCTCCACAGGATGAAGTCGTGCCGCACGCAGCGCCGGCAGAACGCTGGCCAGAACCGCAATCGCAATCGCTCCGATCGCAACCAGAACGACCATCATCGGATTGACGATCGTAGGAATTTCGCTGAAGTAATAAATGCTCGGGTCAAACACTTCCTGGCCGGTGATCACTTGAATCCAGCCGGCAATGCGGTTGATGTTCGCTACAAACAGCAAACCAATGACGATGCCCACACCGGTCCCGACCATGCCAAGCGACAATCCGTATCCGAGAAAGATTGACATCACGCCGCGGCTTGGAGCGCCGAGCGCTTTGAGGATTCCGATGTCTTTTGTTTTTTCGACCACGATCATGAAGAACGTTGCCAGGATGCCGAAACCGGCGACTGCGATAATCATGAACAGAAGGATGTTCAGGATCGTCAGCTCCATGTTGACGGCGCTCAGGAGTGGACGTTGGGTGTCCTGCCACGTTTGCACGACGAAGTCGTAGTCGTTATTCGCGGCGTAGTGGGCATTCAGTTTGTCGCGGATTGCGGAAAGGTCTGCTCCGGGCCGTGTTTTGATTTGAATCGAGGAGACTGACGATGCGCCGGAGACCGGATCGATCATCCCGCGAAGTTTCTGCATCTCTTTAAGCGGCATGAACGCGAAACTTGAATCATATTCGTACATGTTCGAGTTGTAGAAATCGACGACCGTGCAGTTTTCCATTACCGCACTCGGTGGAGAACCGGCAGTAGGCGCGGTGATGTTGACATCGTCGCCCGGACGGAGCATGAACACGTCGTGTGAGTCGCCGTTTTCGTCGAGTGCCTTTCGAACCGCGATCGCTTTGCCGAGAATGATTCCAATGTGCTGATCGCGCGCCGGATCAAACAACTCGGACGGGTCGAGTTCCGGCCGCAAATGAGCGTGCGGGTCGAACGGTGTAAGTTGCGGTTCGCCACGATTTTCTTTCAACCGTTGAGCACGTTCCTCGGCCTGACGCGCGAGAACGGCGGTGACATCGGGTGCCTTGTCCGGAAGCGGCGCGAAGTTCATCCCGCCGGATTGAGCCGGAGTGGCGGCCTGTGCCGGGTTGGCAGCTTGAGTTGGTCTGACAGGCCCGCTCATCGGTGCATCGTTTGCTGCAGTGCTACTTGCTGCAGTGCTATCCCAAGCGCCGGGCGTTTCTTCCGTCCCGTTGTACGAGGTCTGGACAACATCGAATCTTTGCAGTTCATCGTACCGTTCCAGATCGTTGCTTTGCCCCGGATATTCATAGGAGCCGTATTGCTGTCGATGCCGCTGGACCATCTCCTCGATCGCCCGCTGGTTTTCGACCTTGGTTCGGCGGTACGGCCAGCCTGCCGGCCCCATTTCGGCGTCGTAGCCGTCTTCTTCGAGCGTGAACGTAATCTCGTTGGCTTTGTTTTCGTTTTGCAGGAACGGTATGAAGTCAGTCACATTGGCGAATGATTTTTCGTCGATGCCCATCAGTACGATGTGCTGGTTGAACTGGCGGCCCATGTATTCGAAATTCATGAACGCAGGAACACGAACGACGTACGTGACAGCTTCGAGATCGTCACCAACCAGTTCCTCGATTTCGTGCAGCCGGAACTCGGGGTTTTCGATGACGGCGATACCCGGTTTGGTAACCTCAACATCCGAGAGAATTCCGTGCAGGCGGTCTTTCATCTGTGTGACGAAACCGGCCATAACGCTGTTAACGACAATCAGCGTTGCGACACCGAGGGTCACACTGACAATTGACGCCAGCGCAATGAACCGCGTTTTCAGATATCGCCATGAAAGCAGTAGTTTGTACATCGCCAGTCCTTTGGCATTCTTGTTGGTTCGGCTTCCGAGCCGTTTGGCAGCTACTTTACTCGTTGCAAGATCCCATTTTCATCTCCATTGATTCTCGCCGGCAATTCCTGCGACCAATCATACGCAGAGAACCCGGCGATCACCGTCGCGATAAACAAGGTGCGAAGTTTGAATTGAAAACGTGGCATTGCTTCCTGCTTCGTGTTTGGAACGTCAAAACACAGGCTGGAAGCCTATGCCACTTATTGCGAATCACGTTGTCTCAGGTCTGAGCAGTGGGAACAAGATCACATCACGAATTGACTGCGATCCGGTCAAAAGCATGACCATGCGATCGATCCCGATCCCCAGTCCGCCCGCCGGTGGCATCCCGTTTCGCAACGCCCGAACGAAATCATGATCCATCTTCGCCATCGAATCTTCGTCCGCCTGCCCTTCCAGCTGTGTCTTGAAGAGCTGCTCCTGAAGGTCCGGATCATTCAATTCGGTGTAAGCGTTTGCTAGCTCCATGCCATTGATGAACAGCTCAAACCGCTCGGCAACCTCCGGATTGTCCCGCTTTCGCTTGGTCAACGGGCAGATGCTAGCCGGATAGTCGATCACAAAAACCGGACCGACCAGCGAATCCTCTACCTTCGCTTCAAAGACTTCGTTCTTGATCACGTCCGCATGTTTGCCGCTGGTGTCCAGTCCGATCTTGTCAGCGTATTTTGCCATGGCTGCCGAGTCGGTCGGATCAACTCCAGTGTGTTCGCGAACCAGGTCATCGTAAATGGCGCGGGCAAACGGAGCGGAGAAATCGATCTCGGTTTCACCGAACTTGATTTTTGTGCTAGCTCCGATCGCCTGGATGGCGTCTGTGATCACAGCTTCGGTCAGGTCCATCATCGATTCGTAGTTTCCGAATGCCTGATAGACCTCCATCATCGTGAACTCGGGGTTGTGCCGTGGGCTGATCCCCTCGTTTCGATAAACCCGGCCGAGTTCAAAAACGCGTTCCATGCCACCGACCATCAGTCGCTTCAGATGCAACTCCAGCGCAATCCGCAGGTTCAGCGGAATATCCAGGGCGTTGTGATGAGTGTCGAATGGTCGCGCAGCCGCGCCCCCGGCGATCGTATGCAGAGTCGGCCCTTCGATTTCGACAAACCCCTGGTTGGTCAGCGTCTGCCGAACGGACGCCACGATTTTCGAGCGTTCCAGAAACCGATCGCGTACGCCTTCGTTGTAGGCCAGATCCAGGTAGCGGCATCGCTGGCGGGTTTCAGGATCGGTCAGCCCGACATGCTTGGCCGGCGGTGGGTCGAGCGTTTTGGTCAGAACATGAATCTTGGTCGCGAAAATCGACAGCTCGCCTGTTTGCGTTCGGCCGAGTTGTCCATCGACTCCGATCAGATCACCGAGGTCCAGGCACTGGATCAGTTTCCAGTTCTCTTCGCCAACCTGCTTCTTTCCGATGAACAGCTGAATGCCTCCGGTCCAGTCCTCGATGTTGACGAATTGAAGCTTGCCCGTATCGCGCTGGAGCATGATACGCCCGGCGGCGCGGACGGTCGGCCCGGTGCGCGCTCCCTTGCCCTGTTCCCCGAGCCATTCTTTGAAGTTGGTGCTTTCAAGTTCAGCGTCGCCCGGCAGCGCGACCTTGGTACCGTCCTCTTTAACGAATTTGATTTCTGCTGCGCGGCTGCGGATGTCCGCGATCAGCGAACGGTCATCGAATCGCTGGCCCCACGGATCGTAACCCAGGGCCTCAAGCTGTTCGAGTTTCCTGCGTCGTGCGGCCAGGAACTCGGCTTCGGCGTGATTTGTTTCGTCCGTCATTGTGATTGGTCGTCTAACTATTTGTGGCCTGGATTCCTGATTTATCAACGCCATTCTATGAGACGGTGATGTTTGATTTAAGTGGTCGAAGTTGACGGCTGGGAGCCAATGGAACTTGCTGGAAGACAACCAGCACAGGTTGAGGTTCGCATGCGTGCCGCAACCGTCGTTCTGTACCGGTTTACTGAACTCTGAAAACGCATGACTGTTCAGCCGGAAGGAAACCCGCAGCGTTAGCAAGGGACGCGTGATCAAAGACCAGGGCCTCGGGGAGACTTCATTAGCCAATCGAGCTATCGGGTTTTTCGAGTTTTTCGAGTATTTCGTGGTTGATCAAACAGCCGAGACAGAGTTCTACCCGCATCTGTGAATCGTGTTAGAATAAAAACGTCTATGACTAACGTCGTAACCAACGTACCTTCGAGCCGAGGACATCGATGCGATCAACCAAAAAGCTAATACAGATATTTTCAACCATCATGATCACAGCCTTAATTTCCATGACTTCAACCAACATAGCTGTTTGCCAGGATACGAATCCATTTTTCGAAGACTACGACGCTCCGTTCGGCATTCCGCCCTTCGACCAAATCACTGACGAACATTACGGGCCGGCATTTGAAAAAGGGATGGCCGAACATCTGGCAGAGATCGAGGCAATTGCGAACAACCCGGAACCTGCAACGATCGAAAACACGCTGGTCGCACTTGATCAATCCGGCAAACTTCTCGATCGCGTTTCGAGCGTGTTTTTCAACCTTTCCAGCTCGGATACAAACGAGACGATTGAAGACCTGGAGCTGGAGTATTCGCCCAGACTTTCGGCGCACAATGATGCAATTGTCCTGAACGAAAAACTGTTTGAACGCGTCAACGCAGTCTGGGAAATGCGAACTCGAATCCGGGTCGAAAGAGAAACGCTGAAACTGATGGAGGAGACGTTTAAGAAGTTCAAACGTGGCGGTGCCCTGCTCTCTGCCGAAGACAAAAAACGCGTGACTGAGATTAACGCGGAACTCGCCTCGCTGGATGTCAAATTCGGTCAGAATCTGCTCGCTGAAACCAAGGACTTCAAGCTCGTCATCGACAACGTTGAAGACCTTGCAGGATTGCCTGATTCTTCGATTGCTGCTGCCGCAGAAGCTGCTGAGTCGGCAGAAATGCAGGGCAAGTGGGTGTTCACGACCGACCGCAGCAGCATGTATCCGTTTCTAACCTACTCGCCAAATCGCGAGTTTCGTGAACAGATCTACAACGCTTACATCGCCCGTGCTGACAACGATAACGAGCACGACAACAAACTAATTGTCGCGCGAACGGCTGCTCTCCGCGCAGAACGTGCCCAGTTGCTTGGGTATCCGACGCACGCCCACTATGTGCTTGAAGAGACGATGGCCAAGACCCCTGAGAAAGTATACGAGCTGTTGAATAAAGTCTGGGAACCGGCAGTCGCCCGTGCAAAAACAGAAGTCGTAGAAATGCAGAAAATCGTTGACGATGAAGGGGGCGACTTCAAGATCGCTGGCTACGACTGGTGGTACTACGCCGAGAAAGTTCGCGAAGAAAAGTATGCGTTCGAGGAAGAAGCGCTCAAGCCGTATTTTCCTCTCGATGCGTGTCGTGAAGGTGTGTTCGACGTTGCAACCAAACTGTTCGGCGTCACGTTTCATGAAATCAATGACGTGCCGCTCTATCACGAGGATGCTCAAGCTTTCGAAGTGAAGGACGCCGACGGGACGCATCTGGGCGTGTTCATCTGCGACTACTACACGCGCGAAAGCAAGCGCGGTGGCGCGTGGATGAGCAATTTCCGCGAGCAGTCAAACACCGGCGAGTCCATACGTCCGATCGTCGTTAACGTCTGCAATTTCCCTCCGCCGGTTGATGGCGAGCCGTCGCTGCTGACATTCGACCAGGTGACGACGTTGTTTCACGAATTCGGCCATGCGTTGCACGGTCTGTTGTCGCAGGTGAAGTACAAGAGCCTTGCTGGAACCAACGTGCCGCGAGACTATGTTGAATTCCCGGCCCAGCTTCTCGAACACTGGGCCGGTGAACCGGAAGTGTTGAAGAACTTTGCCAAACATTTCGAAACGGGCGAAGTGATTCCTGAAGAACTGATCAAGAAGGTTCTGAAGGCTGCGAAGTTCAATCAGGGGTTCAAAAATACGGAATATCTTGCCGCTGCATTTTTGGACATGGATTGGCACACGCAGACCAATCCTCAGGAGCGTGATACAAACGCGTTCGAAAAAGAGTCACTTGAACGAATCGGACTGATTCCGGAGATTGAATCGCGGTATCGCAGCACGCAATTCCAGCATATTTTCTCAGGGGGATATTCGTCAGGCTACTACAGCTACCTCTGGTCAGCTGTCCTCGACAGTGACGGCTTCGACGCATTCAAGCAGTCGGGCGATCTGTTCGATCCGGAACTCGCGGCGAAGTACCGAAAGAACATTCTGGAAACCGGCGGCACCGACGAAGGGATGAATCTTTATAAGGCGTTCCGCGGCGCCGAGCCGAGCATCGACGCGTTGTTGAAAGATCGCGGTCTGGACGGCAGCAACGAATAGCGGTCTGGAGTGGCGAAAACAAGTTAAAACCGGGGCGGAATATTCCGCCCCGTTTTTTTCGTGCTTGAGCGTCAGCTACACTTAACAGACGTGATACCAGGTTTCTTATTTCGTGTCTTTCGTTTTTTTCGTGGTAGTATCGACACGAACCTAATCTCGTCGCGCCAACAACTACTGCCCGAACGTCGCTACCAGCCGGTTGGCAATCCCGGGAATGATTCGATCGAGCCAGACGATGATCCGGCCACCGAAAGTTAAGATAATCTCATGCCGCCGTCTACGGATTGCCCGGATCGTTTTCTGCGCGACGACTTCCGGCGGCATCGCCCCGCCCTTTTTCCAGTTGCGCCCCGTCGAATCCTCAATCGCAGAATCGAAAAAGTCGCTGTCGGTTGTTCCCGGACTGACGAGCAACAACTCGATTCCGTCCTTTGCAACTTCCGCCCGGATCGCGTCGCTCAATCCGTGAATCGCAAACTTGCTCGCACAATACCCGGCCTTGAGTGGAGCTGCGCGATGCCCGAGCACGCTGCTGATGTTCACGATCAACGGCATCTCACCCGTTGTCAAAATCGGAATCGAAATGCGCGTCATCTCAGCCAGGGCAAAAAAGTTGACTTCGAAAATCTGCCGCAGCCGCGCTTCGTTCGCTTCGGCAAATGGCCCCATCGCGGTTGTGCCGGCGTTGTTGACCAGAATATCGAGCCCGCCAAAATGAGTCTCGCAATCGGCCAGCATCGTCTCGCGAAATTGTGAGTCGGTAACGTCGCCGGACAGCGTTACAAAACAGGGCGGTTCGACGAGGGCCTTTGTTGCTTCCAGCGCTGCATTTTCAAGTTGTTCAAGCCGTTCACCACGTCGCGCACAGGCCAGAACATGTACGCCCGCTTCCGCCAGTTGCAGCGCGATATGCCAGCCGATTCCGCTGGACGCGCCGGTTACAATCGCGCGTTTGTTTTCGAGTTCGCGTCTGGCCATTGGGTACGTAGAACGGAATTTATTCCGAGTCCTCTTTGCAGCGTGAACAGGGTAAATTCCGTTCTACGGAGCGTCGTCGAGCGAGCGGGGCGTCTCGGTTCGCGATGAAACCGGTGGTGGAACATTGCCAGTCGGCGTAATCGTCTTTCGTTCGACCGGTAACGGAGCTGACTCCGGAGCGTCCGGAAGTGAGTCGAACGTGAAAGAACCGTCTTGTGGATGACCGTTTGCCGATTGGCCAGTCTCCTGTTCCACAACGACAGGTTTCTTACGCGGCGTTACACTGACATCGGTCAGGTCCAGCTTGCCAAGAAACTGCTGCGAAATCCGAACGTGAACTTTGACATTCTCTTCGTTGTATGACGTCGAAAGCACTTCACCGTGCGCGGCCAGATAGGCCAGCAGTCGCCCGTTGCTGACGCTGAATTCAAGATCCAGATCATGGAACGACTTGCTGAGAGCATCGCTGACAACAGAATGCAGACGCTCGAACCCTTCGTGAGTCTTCGCACTGACGGGTACCGCGTTGGGATACCGGTTGAGCACGGAATCCAGATGCGCAATATTGTCAGCCGCATCAATCTTGTTCAAAACCAGCAGCGTATCTTTTTCCTCGATGCCCAGTTCCTGCAGCACTTCGTAAACCGCTCGAATCTGATCGCCGACTGAAGGGTTGCTCGCATCGGCAACATGCAGGAGCAGATCAGCCTGATGAGCCTCTTCGAGTGTCGCTTTGAAACTTGCAATCAAACGGTGAGGCAGATCGCGAATGAATCCAACAGTGTCGCTCAGCAGCACCGGACCCCAGCTCGGCAACGCCCAGCGTCGTGTCCGTGTATCGAGCGTGGCAAACAGTTTGTCTTCTTCAAGAACGCCCGCCCCGGTCAGCGCATTCATCAACGTACTTTTGCCGGCGTTCGTGTAACCGACCAGCGAGACTTTCATAAAGTCTTTGCGCGAGCTGACCTGGCGTTCTTTACGGACTTCGATCTTTTTCAACTCGGCTTTGAGATCGTGGATCCGTTTTTCCACCAGCCGGCGGTCGGTCTCCAGCTGTTTCTCACCAGGACCACGCATACCGACTCCCATCTTCAGGCGGGAAAGGTGAGTCCACATCCGTTTCAGTCTTGGCAGCGCATATTCCAGTTGCGCCAATTCAACTGCAAGCCGCGATTCGTACGTCTGCGCATGCGTGGCAAAGATGTCGAGGATCAATTCGGTCCGGTCCAGCACCTTGATTTCGCACGCTTTTTCCAGGTTGCGAACCTGAGCTGGCGAGAGGTCGTTATCGAAGATCACAAAATCCGCTGCATGAAATTCGACAAGCGTCTTAAGTTCCTCGACCTTACCCTTGCCCAGGAAAGTTGTGATGCCGGGTTTCTCGCGTCGCTGAGTCATTCCTGCGACAACAATCGCGCCGGCAGTTTCCGCCAGGCCCTGTAACTCATCAAGGGGATCGGATGTAAGAGAGAACCGGTCTTCGGGAAGAATGACCCGGACAAGAATGGCAACTTCCTGCTGCACCTGTTGTGATTTTTTTCGTTCAAGCACGGGCTGGGAACGTTCTCCTCAATCGAACAAGCGTGACACTTCAGTTTCGGAATGACCTATAGCGTCATCCCATTGCCAGACCGTTATTTTCACTGAATGTTCGCGTTTTGTATATGCGATTCGGCAACTTTTCCGGATCATTCAGAGCCGTCAGCGGTGTTGTCAGTGGTTCGTTCCGGACCGGGTGACGCTTCAGGATCACTTTCGTCGTTCGCATCGCCTCCCTCAATGCTGTCAGTTTCAATATGGTACGCCTCGGAAAACGGGCGAGTTGACTCGGTCTCGTCATTGAGTCCCTCTGACAACAGCTCAGCGGTATGCGGAGCCGGATGAACCCGCCACGTCTTGTCGTCGAGCTGAACGACCAGAGTCCGGTTGAGCACCTTTTCTCCGTTGTGCAGTTCGACTTGAACATCAACGAACATCACGTCGTGAAAATTGTAGAGCGCGTATCCAGTTGACGCCGGGCCATCGATACTAGGATGTCGCGCGGCAAAAACGGAGTCGATCAGTTTCGGACCGCCGGCTGACGGTATCGGCTTTTCGGCCTCCTCCTGCATCGCAGTTGTTACATTGTCGAGGAAGTCGTTATAGGCAGTGCGATTGCCTTCGCCGCCGAACGGTTCCAGGCGGATCGATTGAAACAGCTGCATATCACGGCTGATGAACGCCCTGGCCAGATCCGTTGCCGAGCCTTCGGGCGTTTCATTTCCACCCGGAAAGCCGTCGGCCTCGACCGTCAGATCCGGTCGATCAGCTGGCGCGACTTCAGGTTCAGCTTCTGTAGTCCCGTTCGCAACCATGTCATCAGGTGCAGGACCCGAGGCCGAATCCCGTGCCGCTATGCCGTTATCGGAAACGGCGTCACCCTCCGTTTCGCGTTCCTTCTCGTCACTTTCCTTCTCGTCAACCTCGGGCGCCCAGTCTGTGTCCGGTTTGAAAATCACGTAAACCTTGGTGCCGGGTGCCGGGATTTTTTCCGTGTTGGCAGCAAAGACGAGGTCGTAGTTGCTCTGCGGACTCGGAAAGGGAATATCCATCGTCGCAGTTGAGAAATTCGAAAGGCAGACCATTTCGCCAGCATCGCCATAATAAAACGTTGTGCCGTCTTCGGGGTCGGTATACGTCTGGCTGCCGCCAAAAATCCAGTCGGTATCCAGCTCGCGACCAGTCCGCGCATTTTGAACCAGCTCGCGCCCGTTCCGCGTGATGATCTCTCCACTCTCTTCGTCCTTCCACATCACATCGATCGCGACCGTCGGACCGGTCGCAACTTTGTATTCCGGTTCCCATTCGACCGGTGCGCCCGGGTTTACCCCGATACCCAAAAGCAACGCATGAATCTCGTGAGACTTCGCGTTGACGGCGATGACCGATTCGTGTTCTTTCGTGTAGAGCGGGCAGATAAACATCTCCAGCGGCCCCTGATCCATGCACGTTACGCCGCCCGCAATCACATGGTGCTTGCCAACATCAACCCAAACCTCACTGGATTCCAGCGCGCGTGTCCAGTTTTCCGGGATGTCGATCGTGTGAACTTCGGGAAACTCGTCCCTCAACGCTTGCTCTTCAGCCAGAATTTGCTCTTCAGGTTTGGGTTTGACTCCGGCGAGCGGACTTTCGATTAGCGGTTCGTTTCCCACATCCATCGCATCATCGTTTGTCGCCAGGTCTATTTGATCGCGCTCGGGCGTATCAGTTTCCAGTTCGTTCGTTGATCGATCCGGTGTATCGTCCACTGCATTCGTCTCGCCGTTGGTTGATTCAGGAGCACTGCCTTCGCCTGCTCGCTGTTCAACGGAATCGGCTGCCTCTTGATCCTCTGGAACCTGATTTTCCCGGCGTTCGTCATGATCGATCGTGACGGAAGCACTTGAATCGTAGTCGTTGTTTGTCAGATCACGGCAACCGGAATTTAGCAGCATGATCATTGCAATCGCAATGGTCCGGGCCAATGCGAAACTCGACCGAAGCCTGTTTCTTGTAGGCCGGGCCTTTTGATCGGCAGACCGATCGCGGCTGGATTCGATATTCGGCAAACGCATGTTCTGCTCCGGAGTCGAAGGGTTGAAGACTGCACAGCCATATCATTAGCATACGTCCGCAGAGGATGCCCTTCAATGGTTGCGCATGTCTGACGGGCTAACGTCTGCCCGGTTCCACAATTCGTTACGTGATGGGGATTTGAGCCGTGAATTGCTCCGTGCAAAACACTGATCCGGCGCATATCGGGGTGCCCGGTGATATCATATTGAACCCTTACTACGCTACTTCCTCTCATTTGCGATTCATCCTTGAACAGCGAGCCAACATTGACCAAAACTGCAAATCCCGGGCATGGTTTCCGCGCCAGAAAAATCGACTCAACGTCAAACGGAAAAAAAGCCGCCGCAAGTCAGTCGGACTCAGACGACGCGGAATCTAACTTGCTGGAAGCAAAAGAAAGTCGCGATTCAATTCCGGACAACGATTGGATACCCCCTATCGATTCGTGGAAGTCGTTTCAAAAAAAGATCGCAGCAGGAAAATCTCTGCAGCGACTGAACAAACTTCATGGGAATGGACGCGAGTCTCCGCTCGTCTGGGCACTGCCGGAGGAACTCGCGGGCGGCGAAACGCATGTCAAACTCAACGACTGGCACCGCGCGGTCTGCAAGCAAAAGCAAAAAAAGAAATCGGCGGCTAACCTGATCGAGTCGATCGCGGCGATTGATCCCGGCGAACTTGACCCCGAATCCGCGCTGGTGGCAGTCGGATCGGCAAGGACGCTGCGGACCATTGCGGCGCATTGTGATGAGGAATCGTTCCGATCGACCATCGGCTGTCTTTTGCAAATCGCGGATTCGAGTGGACTTTGCGAAGCCGATCAACCGTGGTTGATCCAGCTTTGTTCAGTTGAACTGCCGTTGACGCTGGCCTTCGAATTGCCGGAATTGTTGCAACACAAGTTGGTCGGGAAGTCGCTGGCTAAAAATGCCGTGCAACAAATGGAGAAGCTCATCGATGGCATTCTCGACGGCGACGGCTGGATCATGTGGAATTATCTTTCAGTCTACGGCCCGCTGATTGCTACATGGGCGCGGTCGCTTGCCATGATAGACAAACTGAAACTCAAACCTGGTGACGATGCGCGGCTTCAACTCGAGTGGCTGGTTCGTGTCTCTGTGGCGGTGCTCAGACCGGACAGGACATTCGCCGGAAGCGGCTATGACAGTTTGCCTGCGAGCCGGGAAATGATCGATGCCGTCGTTGGTATGTCACCCGACAAGTTTGATCGGCGGGTGGTCGCAAGATGTCTGCTTGGAGACAAGCGAAAGCTCGACGGGATCCCCGAAGAAAGCAGCATCAGCGAATGGGCGATGGCCGGGGCGATGCAAACGCACTGGAAACCAAAGCCGGGGAAATGCGCGCTGTCATGGGGTGAGCGGAATTGCTGGATGGAGATCAGTTCTCAGATCAGTTTGATCGGCGGCGATTGCACGCCCTGCGTTTCGCTGGGCGATCGTCAGCTTTCGGTTATCAGGGATGTGGAGGTTGTCTGCCGGGAGCACAACGAATCAGGCGACTACCTCGAACTATCTTTTGAACTCGAGTCGAACGTGCGTCTTGACCGGCAGATTTTTCTGGCACGTGATAACTTTCTTTTCCTCGGAGATACGATCGTCAAGCTGGACACACGCACCGTTGACGAGGGCTCCAACACCGAAACCCTTTCGTACCAGTGCGATTTCCCGCTCGCACCGGGCGTTGAGTGTCTGCCTGAAACTGAGACGCGTGAGATCTATTTGAAAGACAGGCAGATTCGTTCGCTGGTCCTGCCGCTGGCCCTGCCCGAGTGGAAAGCAGCGCGGTCCCAACATGCAATCGTGTGCGATAACGGAGTCATGACGCTTTCGCAAACCGCTCCGACCACAGGCATGTTTGCGGGATTATTCATCGACCTCAGCCAGAAGCGCAGCCTCAAACCGCGAACGTGGCGACCGCTGACCGTGGCGGAGTCATTGTCAGAAGTGTCATCTGACGTTGCCGTTGCCTTTCGAGTACGGGTCGGTAAACAACAATGGGTGTTTTACAAATCGATTCAGCCCAACAGCAATCGATCGTTCATCGGCTATAATTTCGCGGACGGATTCCTCGCCGGACGATTCCTCGAAGACGGCATCATCGAATCGATGATCGAGACCGAATAGGCGGGACACGCTTCCAGCGCTGGCCGTTTGGGCGATAGCCACGTTTGCATCCGGGTGCCGTGGCTAGCGCAAAAACGGCTGATTTTTTTACCCTTCTGTCGAACTTCGCATGATCGAAAAACTCAAGTCCAACATCCACGATGTGCGCGAGCGGATTACCAACGCAGCGAAAAAATCCGGACGCCCGGCCGACGACATCTGCCTGGTTGCCGTGACGAAATATGTTGATGCTGAAACGACGGCCATGGTCGTGCAAGCCGGTTGCACCAACGTGGGCGAAAGCCGTCCACAGGTTCTTTTCGAGAAGTTCGATGCACTAGGCGGCACGCCCGTCCACTGGCACATGATCGGGCATCTTCAGCGGAACAAAGCTGCCCGGACCGTAAAGTGTTCGCACCTGATCCACAGTGTCGACAGCCTCCGCTTGCTAACAGCGATTAGCCATGCAGCAACGGCAATCGAAAAAGTCCAGGCGGTTTTGCTGGAGATCAACGTGTCAGCCGAATCAGCCAAGCACGGATTCACTGCCGCCGAATTGCCGACCGCCCTCGATCACGCGCGCGATTTGCCCGGAGCCGAAGTCCAGGGATTGATGTGCATGGCTGGATTGAGTGGCACGGCAGACGTAGCCCGCCGAGAGTTTGCGTCGCTGAGAACGTTGCGGGACGCTTATCAGGACATGTGCGGAGGCAACATCCGGCTCGACGATTTGTCGATGGGCATGAGCGGCGATTTCGAAACGGCGATCGAGGAAGGCGCGACGATCGTCCGAATCGGCTCGATTCTGTTCGATGGAGTCGTGGCCTAAGCTGGTCGGGATTCGCGATATTGACATAGCAAAAAAACCGGAGCAGCCAAACGGTTGCTCCGGTTCGAGTTAATTAGGTTTCGCAAGTTGCGATTCAATTACCGCTTTGATCAATCAACTCCATGCATCCATTTCTTGACGATAGGAGATACACAGAGCAGGAAGACTCCAGCAATTACCGCGTACAAGCCGACGCTCCAGAATACAGCGCTGTATTGTTCCAGCGCCGCTTCAGCTGTCAGATCGTCGGATGCCGTTTCCTGCGCGATAAACTTGCCCAACAGGTGAGCCAGTGATGATGACAGGAACCAGAATCCCATGACAAAAGCAACAATCCGGGCTGGAGCCATCTTGGTGACCATTGAAAGGCCAACCGGCGAAATGCAAAGCTCACCCAGCGTGTGAAGGAGATATCCAAAGACCAGGAAGAACATCGGAACCATTCCTGCCTTCGCATAGGTTGCTCCCCACGGGAACACAAAGAAGCCAAGTCCAAGCAGGATTACCCCGAGTGCAAACTTGACCGGAATACTCGGCTCAAGATTTCTAGCCCGTAAAAATCGCCACATGATGTTGAACAGCGGGGCGAAGAGAATAATAAACAGCGGGTTGACACCCTGAAACTGGGACGCGCTAAGCGGCGTCTTGTCGAGCCAGCCTACAGTCTTATCCACGTTCTTTTCCGTGAACACACTGATCGCACTTCCGGCGAGTTCAAAGAACGTCCAGAACAGCGTCGAGAATATGAACAGGAACACGATGACGTAGAGCCGTTCACGTTGAACCTTTGTCTCTTTGGACCCGGATAGCACCAGGTAGATCATCATACCGATGCCCAGAGCGAGCAGGATGATGTCCAGGAAGCTCAGGGCGACATTTTCGCCACCAAATCGCGGAACATCAAGCAATTTCACACTTCCCCGGTTGAGCAGAATCCAGACAACCGGAATCATCAGGAACGTCGCAGCATAGGTAATCCAGTGCCAGCTTTTTCCTTCTGCTTCTTTCGGCGGATACCCATGGTCATGAAGCCAGCCCCGTTTGCACCCGATGTAGAACAGGACGACGCCGAGCACCATTCCAAAACCCGCAAGAGAGAATCCATAGTGCCAGCCAAGATTCGGATCCTGACCAATCGCACCGCACGTAATCGGTGCTAGGAATGCACCAACGTTGATACCCATGTAGAAGAGGTTGAATCCGCGGTCACGCCGCTCATCTCCCTCCGGATAAAGCTCGCCGACACAGGACGAAATATTCGGCTTAAAAAATCCGTTTCCGAGAATTAGGAACGCCAACGCAACAAAGAAAATCGGCGCAGCCATTGCCTCGGAAACCACAGCAGGACCGGCCATCAGAAAGTGGCCAGCCGCCATCAAGACGCCGCCCCACAAAATCGAACGCCGATAGCCCAGAATCTTATTTGCAATCAACCCGCCAAAAATCGGTGTCGCATAGACCATCGCTCCGTAGGCCGCATAGACCGCGAATGCTTTCGCCTCCGTGTAGCCGAGTTCAGCGGTCTTGTCGATCATGTAGAGGACAAGAAGTCCGCGCATGCCGTAGTACGAAAATCGTTCCCAGAGTTCAACAAAAAACAACAGGAACAATGCGCCCGGATGCGTTTTGCGGTTGGTAGCAATGACGAAGGGAACCCAAAGCAAACAAACGACCCACGCAATGATTAACAACTTATAGGCAAGAGTAATTTCCACAATGTTTCCTTAAACAGGTTCCAAAGAGCCCACGCACACCAATCATGCGAGGGGCGATCGTCATGCTATCACGCGACTAGTGTACTAAAAACGCGCGTTCGAACCAGCCTAAGACACAGAAATCTTACCTTTGCCTCACCGCGTGTTCAGATACCGCCAATCCGGGACAGAAACGGCGGAAGCGGGGGAAACTGTATCGGCTACAGTGCAGTTCAGTGGATCTCAATTGGCGACAATTAAGAGGCGCGTACTAAAAGAGTCACGATCCTGCGTCGTCGTTCCAGCGGGTTGAGGCCTAGCGCTTTGCGATATCAACGAAATCGCGACCGTTCTCGCCGGTATAGATCTGACGCGGACGACAGATTCGTTTGGACGGCGACGCGTGCATCTCTTTCCAGTGTGCGATCCAGCCGGGCAATCGGCCCATCGCAAACAGAACCGTGAACATCTCGACGGGAATCCCCAAAGCGCGGTAGATCACGCCGGAATAGAAGTCGACATTCGGATACAGATTCCGCTTTACAAAATACTCATCCTCAAGCGCGACCTTCTCCAGCTTCTTGGCAATCCCAAACAGCGGATCGTCGATGTCAAGTTTGTCAAGCAGTTCGTCGCAGGCCTTCTTTATGATGTTGGCTCGCGGGTCGAAGTTCTTGTAGACCCGGTGTCCAAAGCCCATCAACCGGAATCCGTTCTCCTTGTCCTTGGCCATGTCAACGTATTTGTCAACGTTGCCGCCATCCTCTTGAATCTTGCCCAGCATACTGACAACTGCTTCGTTCGCACCGCCATGAAGCGGACCCCACAACGCGCAAATACCTGCCGAAATCGAAGCAAATAAATTCGCGTCCGCTGAACCGACCATCCGAACCGTCGATGTGCTGCAATTTTGTTCATGGTCAGCGTGAACAATCAGCAGCATGTTCAGTGCTTTGACGAACGTCGGATCAATCTTGTACGGCTCGCACGGAACCGAGAACATCATCTGCAAAAAGTTCTCGCAATACGACAAGCTGTTGTCCGGGTAAACGAACGGCTGGCCGGAAGATTTCTTGTGAGAGTACGCTGCGATCGTCGGCAATTTAGCCAGCAATCGTCGGATCGAAACTGAAACATCGTCCGGATCGTGCGGATCAAGTGCGTCCTGGTAAAACGTAGACATGGCGCTGACAACGCTGGACAGAATCGCCATCGGATGCGCGTCGCGCGGAAATCCGTCATAGAACATCCGCATGTCCTCGTGAATCATCGTGTGCATGCGAATCGACTGTTCGAATTCTTCGAGTTCGGCTTTGGCCGGTAGTTCACCGTAAATCAGCAGATAACAGACTTCAATGAACTCGCACTGTTCGGCAAGATCTTTGATCGCATAGCCACGATAGCGCAATATGCCCTGCTCACCGTTAAGAAAGGTGATCGCACTGCGGGTCGAGCCGGTATTGACGTAGCCTTCGTCGAGCGTGATTAGCCCGGTTTCCTTGCGGAGTTTGCTGACGTCGAGCCCCCGTTCGTCTTCACTGCCGACGACGATCGGGAATACAATCTCTTTGTCTCCGCATTTGAGCTTCGCCGGCTCGGTTTTCGCAGCTTCCGCCATTGTGTTTGTTCCTGACATTTCACAGTTACCGTTCACTCGTTCCGAAGAAGCGCCGCGCCGAAACAGACAATTATTCCGGACGGACGAGCCATAGAATTACCCCGTTGGCGTACTATCTTTGGTGGCGTCTCATTCTAGCCATCTCGATCCCTTCGCGAAACCGACCGGTACGAAAGAAATGCGGAGCAGAAAGTCAGAACGGGGACGAAGTAGCTGAAGACCGGGAGTCCTGAAGTCAGAACGTAGCTGAGATCCCGGGAGGGCTTCCGATAGAGCCAGTCGCAAAATTGCGGCTAGCGCCGGTTCCTTCATTCCCGCATCCACCTGTGGATCAGCGCACTTCGTAAAACGATTCGCGAAGCTCGTTTCGTGACAACCGAATACGAAACTACCGGTCTTCTACGAGCGCCGCCAGATTTTCTTCAAAGATTTCAACCGGAATCGAGTCCTTCATTTCCGTGACATGATCCTGAAAAGCAGCCTCCCGCTTTTCGGCTTCGATCTTCTTCCTGATCTCTACCTGAGCGTCAAGGAACGGCGTCCGCATTGATTCCTCGCGCTCCAGTACGCGAACGATATGCAGCCCCATTTCCGATTCGATAATATCACTCAGCTCGTTGATCGGAAGCGTAAAAATCGCATCGTCCAGATCCCTGGCCCGCAGCGCACCGCGATTCGTCCAGTCATGTTGTCCGCCGTCTGAAGCATAAAATCCGTGCGAACCTTTCCGGGCAACGGCGTCCAGTTTTGCGCCGTAGACAATCTGGTCCCCCAGTTGTTCAATCTCTGCTCTTGTAGCGGCGCGAGTTGGGAACTTGTCAAACCGGACCATGATCTGTTCCCAGCGGCAGCGTGCCTTGCGGTCATAAGAGGATGCATTGGTGCGATAGTAGTCGAGCATTTCCTGATGTGTTACCTCGGTGTCCACGTTCAGCTGCTGGCCGAGAAAATAACGCGTCAACTGATCCTTGCTCCATGCCCGCCGAAGTTTTCGCAGCGAACTGCCCATCAGCCGCAGCTGCGCATCGAATTCAGTTGGCGAGTTGACACCCATCTGCTCCATTAGCTCGGGCATCTGATTGTCGTCGAACTCCACGTCCGCCTGTTCAAGGATTTTCTCCAAGTCCGCCTGTTCGGGCAGCGAATTCACGATCGACACATAGAGCACTTTCGAATCAATGTATTTTGGGAGCAGTTTCTTTACCAACGGCATTCGCTGTTTCTCTTTGATCGATTCCGGCGCCGTCGGCATGACTTTTTCAATCAACTGGTTCACTTCAAAAATCAAGTCACCCACAAAAATCGGTTCGCCGCCAACGACTGCCAGAACCTGGCCCGGCTCGAACGCTTCGCCTTGCCCCGATGGCGGTTCGGGGCTTGACGCCCCGTTTGTCATCGGAGTTGTATGGCCTAACGGTACAATGGCTGGCCCGGTTTGGAGTGTCGCAGCCGGGAGTGTCGCAGTTGTTGCGACCGGTGGAGTCAAGCGGTCCGCCCCCGTCGCCGAAGAATCGTGGTTGGGAAATGCTGTGTCGGCCGAACGTCCGTAGCTTCCTGAAAATACCGGGTCGTTTTTCAATCGGTCGATTGCTCCGCCCGGAGCATTGTCATCCTGAGGTGCTACGTTTTCCTGAGGTGCTGCGTTTTCCTGAGGTGCTGCGTTTTCCTGAGGTGCATCGTACGACGCCGTTGCGACCGGGAACGTTCCTTGCCGGTTCGGAGCAAACGCGCCCCCGCCAGCGACTCCCGCTGTTCCACTCAAGTTTGTGCCACCCGCTCCGGCTGGATTTGCTCCGAATGCTCCCGTGCGATTCTGTCCTCCAGGCATCGTTCGAGCGTCACGGATAATCGAATTGCCCGGTGCTTGGTGGGGTGAGTTGATTCGGTTGAAGCGATCCACTGCAGTTGGTTGTTCGGTCGCCCGGTTTCCCCACGGTACTTGTGCCGCCTCTGAATGCTCGCGATCAGCAGTGTCTTCACTGAAGGATTGCCACACAACATCCTGTCCGGGTGTTGCCTGCTGATTTGAATTGAGTGATTCATCAAACCCGACGTGGCGAACCGACGGATCAACCATTGGCTTTAGCCTGTTGCCACTCTGCAATGGTGTTGCAATGGAAATGGGCGCCGTCGGGTGCGGCTGGACCGAAGAGTTGAAGCTGCCGGAATCTTGTCCCTGATACCCTCGCGGCGCACGTCGTTGTTGAAAATACGGATCGGGTGTCGCTCTGGTCTGAGACCCTTCAGGCTGCAACGGTTGCAGCGTCGAATACTGTTGCGCTGTCGCTGACGTCGACCAACAAGCGAGCTGAATCACAGCCGGCGCAAGCATGCAAATCGCCGTCACACAAATTCTATTTCGTTGTGGCACAACCGAATCGGTTCTCATCAGCGCATTCCCGGTAGTTAGTTCATCAGATCACGACTCGTGCATTCTTCAGCCTGGTTTTAAGGCCTGGCCGTTTTGGCGATAGCTACGGTTACCCCGAAACTGTAAATGGAAACCCGATGCGTTAGCGAGGGCGTGGTCGAAGACCACGAAGTCTTTGGTTGCGCGGCGGGTTCCAATACGTACGTTTCCTATCTTCTGCACGCATAAGCGCGGGACAATAGAAAAACCGCGACTAGGAACGCAAGAGAGATTTAACCAGTGCCAGCAGTTTGCCCGGTGGAATCGCGAGCGATTTGAGCGTGACGAACGCGGTGCTGTCATCAATGATACGGATCGCCTTCTGCTTTTTCGACAGCTGCTCCATCCGCGACAAATCACTGAATTGAAATCCGAGATACGTCTCTTGAAAGAAAATGCCGGTGATCTGCCAGAGCGCTGCCTCAAGCTTCACTTCGCAAAGCGACATCAACCGTTCAACAGGTTTCGGCAGCGGACCAAACCGGTCGCGCATTTCTTCCTTCAATTCCTCGACCTGATCGAACTGTTCCAGCCGCGTCATTCGCCGATACAAATCAATTTTCTGCCGCCGGTCGTCAATGTATTCATCGGGCAGATAGGCGGCGACAGGAAGATCAACATCAACCTGAATCGAGAGTTTAACCGGCAGCTGTTTCTGCTGGCGGACCGCCGTTTCCAGCAGCTGGCAATAAAGCTCGTATCCAACCGCCGCGATATGTCCGCTCTGCTGAGTTCCCAACAAGTTGCCTGCGCCGCGGATTTCCAGATCGCGCATCGAGATCGCGAACCCCGCGCCCATTTCGCTGAACGTTTCAATTGCCTGCAGCCGTTTTGCTGCTGTCGGGTTCAGATGTTTGCGAGGGTCGAGCAACAAATAACAATACGCCCGATGTTTGTAACGCCCGACCCTGCCTCGCAGCTGATGCATTTCCGACAGCCCGTAGCGATCCGCATCGTCAATAAAGATCGTATTCGCGTTTGGAATATCCAATCCGCTTTCGACGATCGTGGTTGCCAGCAGGACATCAAACTTTCCGTCAATGAAACGAGTCATCACTTTCGACAATTCACCTTCGGGCATCTGACCGTGACCGACATCGATCTTCGCATCAGGAACGATCGACTCCAGTCGCTGTCGGACTTCCTGAATGTCGTTGACCCGGTTATGAACAAAGAAAACCTGGCCTCCCCGGTTCAGCTCACGGAGGATTGCGGTTCGAATCAGTTCATCGTTGCTGCGGGTGACGCGAGTTTGCACCGGCACCCGATCTTCCGGCGCGGATTCAAGATTCGAAATATCCCGGACACCGACCAGCGACATGTGCAGCGTCCGCGGAATGGGCGTTGCGGACATCGTTAGCACATCCACTTCATTCCGGATACTCTTGAGCCGTTCTTTTAACTCCACTCCGAACCGCTGCTCTTCGTCGATGATCACCAGACCGAGGTTGAAAAAGCTGATGTCTTTGGAAGCGAGGCGATGAGTTCCGATCACGATGTCGCAGCCGCCGGACTTCATTCGCTCGACCGTTTTTTTCTGTTCCGCCTTCGTACAAAACCGCGATAGTTTCTCGATGTCCAGGGGGAACTCGGCCATCCGTTCACAGAACGAGCGATGATGTTGTTCGACAAGTACGGTCGTCGGCGCGAGCATGGCAACCTGGTATCCGTTTTCTACCGCTTTGAACGCGGCCCGCATCGCAACTTCGGTTTTTCCGAAACCGACGTCGCCGCACAGCAACCGGTCCATCGGGCGCGGTTGCTGCATGTCGCCTTTAATCGCATCGATTGCCGTCACCTGATCAGGCGTCTCCCGGAACGGAAACGAATGTTCGAATTCGTGCTGCCACTGGGTATCCGGCGAGAATGCGATTCCCGGTCGACTGCTCCGTTTGGCCTGAAGCTCGATCATATCGGATGCAAGATCGTTGACTGCTTCTTCTGCCGCCGCTTTTTGTTTCACCCAGTTTTTGTTCCCGATCTTCGCCAGTACGGGTCGCGTTTTTGTGCCGCCGATGTACTTTTGAACCAGATCGATCTTCGCGGCAGGAACGTAAATCCGCGTCCCGCCGTAAAACTCCAGTTCGAGATGCTCGGTCATCTGCCCGTCTTTGTCGAGCATCTTCAGACCGCGAAAACGACCGATCCCGTGTGAAAGGTGAATGATCAGATCGCCGGACCGGAGGTCGAGAAAACTGTCGATCGCCTTGCTCAGACGCCGTCGTCCGCTTCGGCGCAGTTCTGTGCGATGAAACAACTGGTCGCAGCCGATCACAACCAGGTTTTCCGGTCGTTCAGACATCCTGCCAATTGGTTTTGTTTCCGACTTTGACTTTCTGTTCGACTTTGACTGACCGTTCGACTTTGACTGACCGTTCGACATTGACTGACCGTTCGACTTGCCAGCTATCTTGTCCGGATTGGGGTCATTCGAATCCGAATCATCAGGTTCAATTTCAGCGGTTGCAGATTCAAAGTCGATCGCTCTCCGTTTTCGCTTTGGTGGCTGCAATTCGTATTCAGCCGGGACAAACCTTGTCCCGCGCAGCCGGAATCCCTCGTGAACGCAGCCTGTGGTTAGATGGATGCGGCCTTGTTGAAACGCGTTGGTGGTTGAGAGGATTTCCTCGACCCGCGAAATTTCCCCTTCGACCCGCGCGACGATGATCAATTCACTATCCAGGGCCAGTCGCTCGACTTGAATTCGAATCTCGCCGATGTCACCGCTGAATCGTTCAACGCTTTCCGCCGGCATCTGCCATCGCGAATCCATCTCGCCTGCGGATAGCCGGTTTGCTGTCGCCTGCGCAAACTTGCTCCACGACCGTGCGACATCGGGAAACCCGTACAACTCGTCAGGCAAACTGCTCCGCTCGATGTAGCGTTTTGCGGCTTCGGCAATCAGTTCGGGTTCGATCTGCAGGACTACCGTGTCGGCCGGCAGATAATCGGCGAGCTGCCCGCGCGAAACGTCTCCTTCGTCAGCAGGCACGGAAATTTCAACCTGTGCCAGCTCAGCAACACTTCTCTGAGTGGCAGGATCAAACTGACGCAGCGATTCGACTTCGTCATCAAACAATTCAATTCGAACCGGCCCCGACCAGTCCCGGGCAAACACATCAATGATCCCGCCGCGGCTGGTGAATTCTCCGGGCAGTTCGACGGCGCTGGTTTGGTGGAAGCCGCGATCGGTCAGCCAGGCTTGGAAATCGGTGCCGATGCGATCTCCCACAGAAATCCGTTTGACATGAGCCGCAATGGAATCGCGCGACGCAACCGGCTGCATCAGAGCCGTAACATCGGTGACGATCACCGGCATCGAGTCGCCGGAATTCAAGGACTTGATGACTCGCAGGCGGTCGCCGTATTCGAGATCGACAGCAACTTTGGCGCTGCTGCCGGTTTGCATACTGGCCGGAAAACGTTCTGCCGTTGACTGATCCATCGAGGCCGGATGAAACGTCGCCAGATCGTCCAGCAGATTGTCGAGTGCTTTGTTGTCGGGGACGACGACCAGCAGATTTTCGAAGCGTCGAGCGATCGCTGCTACCAGCAGCGCGCAGGACGAACCCCAGACTGAATCAAACGTCGCCACCTTTCCCGCTGCGAGCGAGGTCGCACATTCGTCAAAGCCTGTGTCGGAAACCAGTTTGTCAGGCAACTCCAGCAACCGCCGTGCGGTATCGCCGGAACTGACCGTCTGAGCGGACTCAGTTACGGTTTCAGCCATGGACGGATTCTAAAACGACTTGCCCCAGGCCGCCAAGGTGAATGAAGGGCTGTTAGTCAAAGTTTGCCATGAATCACAGAGGTTCACCACAAATCACAATCGGCACGAATCATTCATCGTTTTTCTTTTGTGCAGTTGAACGAGCCCGGTCTACGCACCCGGGTCGCGATCATCGTACTCGGGACTTCCTGGAGGCGCCCGAACTTCCCCCAGTTCGGCTTCTCTTAGATCCCCGACATTGTTGGCCTGCCAGATCTTGCCGCTCTCAACATCGTGAGCCGTCAACCACCGATCGCCATAACAGAACGTATCGATTACCCGGATATGTCCGAGGTTGAGAACGTGCCCGTCTGCCTGGGGAGTATGACCGACGATCGCGGTCTTGCCGTTGTAGTGCGGACCCGGTGTGTACCGACTGATATGCTCCCAGAAAATCAACTCGTCCGGTTGCTCAGTCAGCGAAAGATCGGGGTCGTAGTTGGCATGGATGAAAAAGAAGTTCTCTGTTTCGTAATACCGCAGACAATGACTCAGGAAAGTCAGATGATGCTGCGGAATATTCTGAAGACGACCGCCGTAACTGGCCACCGTCGCACTGCCTCCGTGCTGGAACCAGAAATCGAAGTCCTTCTGGTCACGCCCTTTTTGCAAACCCTTGAACATCATGATTTCGTGGTTGCCGATCAGCGGAACAAACCGGCAGGCCGAAATCAGACTGCTGAGAATTTCCAGGACTGCCGACGACTCCATCCCGCGATCAACGTAGTCGCCAATCCCGATGATCAAATCATCCGGCGCCGGCTGGATCTCCCGCAACAACGTATCAAGTGCACGGGCACATCCGTGTACGTCTCCAATCGCAATCGTTCGGGACATGAGTTCCGTTTACTTCTTCGGTTGATCGAATTCTATTGATTCGTGCGTGGTAGGAATCGCTGTTCTTGCTGCCAAAGCGCACGCAGTCCCAGCCACGGTTTTTCGCAGTTAACCGTGGCTGTCGCCAAAACGGCTAATCCCAATATTCTGGCTTTGAACCACCGACCTGGCACCAGAGCCATTTTACGCATCGAGATGGAACGAACAAACATAACCAGGACCGGCGGTCGGTTGCCAGACGAATCGGCGGGATTTAGCGGGAAACGAACCCGATAACGGAGTTGACAGTTGTGGCAGATTTTATTTCCTCAGCATTTAGTTCAATCAATTCAATCCGTTCGGCGCGAGCCAGTACCGGCGCCACGTTCGACTCCTTGAGAAAAACTCCGCGACGCGCTTTGACGGCGTAACGAACGGCTCCGAAGTAGTCAGAAAAATTGTTGTCTTCAAAAGCCAGGATTACCTGCTCTGTTTCCTCCTGATCGACCGAATCGAGCGACGAGTCAGCAGTTTCAGGAACCAGCTCGAATTCCATCCGGACAACAATATCGACATGGTGCCGCGACGACGGGGTCGCTTCGATAGAAGTGATCGAAATGGGAATCGAGTTACCGGTCGCGGAAATCCGGGCCGATAGACCGCGCAATGCCGCAGCGGCAAACTCATTCCGCAATGCTGCTTCGAACTCAAGCGGCGTTGATTCCGACTCGGGCAAAACAGCGTCAGGTTTTTCGAAGTCGGATGCTTCCACTTCTTGCGGTACGTCTTGTCCCGGTTGGTCGGTATTAAGTTCGTCTGGATGTTCGGCGTTCCAGAACTCGATTAGTTCGCGCATCGTGTTTTCGCTGCAGCCGATTCCGTACTCGACGGTCACTTTGTCATCGTCAACGATCAGCGTAGCAGACCGTTCGATGTGACCGTCTTCAAACTCATGGGCAACGATTGTTGCCGCGCCGTTGCTCATCACAACCGCCAGAAGTGCAGCAAAGTAAGTCGTTTGAAGTATTGAATAAAGTCTCATGCCGATTCGCTGTCAATTCGCCGTGTTTATGCCACTAACAAAAAACTATCCATGCGTTTATCATAGATGGTTAAGCGCGGTTCGGAACAGCTTCGTTTTCACGATTCCTTCAACCACTGGTATTGTCCGATTGGATTAATGCTTAGCAGTCTTGCTCAAGAGGCAGACACGATTATGAATGCAAAACAAATTCTCGTATGAATGCAAAACAAATTCTCGATCGCGAGTTTCTGGAAATCCGTGCCAAGATTCTGCAAATTGCGGCCAGCCTTGACCGTGTCAACCGGTCGGATGGTTCGGTTGACGACGATCCGAAAATGGTGTTACTGCGCGACGGTATCGAGATTCTGCAAACCGGATCTTCTCAACGGGCGGCCGATGTGCAGATGCTGTTTTCAATTGACTACGATCAGCATTGGCAACAGGAATACGAAATCGCCGCTGGTCGTTGAACGTCGTTTGTCCGGTACCAACTCCAACAGAGTGCGGATTCTTTAAGCCTCACGCAAAAAGGCGCAAAGTTCATAATGGGATTTTCTTGCGAGCTTCGCGCCTTGGCGTGAGGCAAATTTGCACCTTCAAAATTTTCCGATCTTCAGTCACTCATTGCAGAAAAAACCAGATGTACTATATCGATCCTCATCTCCACATGGTCTCGCGCACCACCGATGACTACGAGAACCTGGCAAAGATGGGCTGCGTCGCGATCAGCGAACCGGCATTCTGGGCCGGCTATGACCGGGGCAGTGTGGAAGGTTTCCGCGACTACTTCCGACAGCTGACAGAGGTCGAACCGAAACGGGCGGCAGCCTACGGAATTCAACACTTCACATGGTTGTGTATCAACGCCAAAGAAGCAGAGAACGTCGAACTCTCGCGCGAAGTACTTTCGATCATCCCGGAATTTATTGACTGCCCGAATGTGCTGGGCATCGGAGAAATCGGGCTCAACAAAAACACGCGAAACGAAGCGATCGTATTCCAGGAACATGTTGAGCTGGCACTCAAGTATGAACAGCAGATTCTGATTCACACTCCGCACCTCGAAGACAAATACAAAGGGACGCGGATGATTCTCGATATGTTGACTTCCAACAGCGACGTTGATCCGTCCCGCGTGCTGGTCGATCACGTTGAAGAACACACGGTGGCCGAAGTGCTGGACCGTGGTTTCTGGGGTGGAATGACGCTCTACCCGGTCTCCAAATGTACCCCGGCGCGAGCAGCTGACATCGTCGAAAAATACGGCACCGAGCGCCTGTGCGTTAACTCGGCCGGCGACTGGGGGCCATCCAAACCAACGGCGGTTCCCGATTTCATTCTGGAAATGAGACGTCGCGGTCATTCAACAGAAATGATCGAGCAAATCGTCTATCACAATCCGCGAACATTCTTTTCCCAGAGCAGGAACTTTTCTTTTGCCGAACCCGGGACACACAACGTGCCGTTTTAGGCGACGCAGCAACGCCTCCAGCTTGTCGCGGCAGTTCATGCGTCAGAAGTTGAATGAGTTCCTTTTTTGGTCACGCTCAAATGGGGTCCGCTAATATAGGCGCGAGTTCGCACTCCGTTTCCCGGGCAGTCGCCAAATAATCAGATCATTCGCCGATGCTCTGGATCAGCGAATCGATTTCATCAGCCGTCAATTGCGTTGCCGTTTTTTCGAACATCGCGCGGAACACCTGTTTGTCTTCAAATGTTGACGGTGAACCGGTGTTGCCAAGCGGTCCGGTGCTGTTGATCATCGCATTGCCTTTGTCAGTTCCGAATTCATAGTCAACTCCGAAGTAATTGATGCGATCTGGTCTGATTCATGCGGTTTAGTTCTTGTCTGACTTTCTTGCTTTGTCGATAATCGCGGACCGACTATCGCCAATACGCGCGAAAACGGCTTGTTCCCTTCCTGGTCGTTGAGCGTTGGTCTACGATTGCAGACAACGCCAACAAACAACCGGCATCGTCCGGATCTTAACCCGGAAATCACTTGTCCATAACAAAAACCGGCACTGAAACAAGTTCTCAGATCGACGATAAGCCCGTGAGCGAAGGTGGCAGGCAGGCAACCGAGTTGCCACTTCCGATCGGCGTCGATAAAAAAAAGATTTACATCAGCTATGTGATTTCTTTCGTCCTCTTTCATACGGCAGCACTGCTGGTGTTCGTTCCCTGGTTTTTTAGCTGGGCCGGAGTTGCTTCGTTTGTCTTTGGCGTTTGGGTTTTCGGAGCGATTGGAATTCCAATTTGTTATCACAGGTTGCTGACCCATCGCAGTTTTCGCACACCGAAATGGTTTGAGCGGTTCCTGGTCCTGATTGCGCTTAGTTGCGGGCAGGAAACACCGGCACGCTGGGTTGCCTGGCACCGGCTGCATCATCACGAATCCGATCACCAGGAGGATCCGCATTCGCCTCTGGTCTGTTTTTTCTGGTCCCATTTTCAGTGGCTGATCTATGAAAACAAAAACACCAGCAAGTTCAGCATCTATCAGAAGTATGCAAAAGACATTCTTGCCGATCCGTTTTATATGAAGCTGGAGAAACGTCCGTTGCTGGGCATCGGGGTTTTTGCCGGCCATGGACTGCTGATTTATCTGGCCGCGTATCTGATTGCAGCCATCTTCCTCGGATTTGGAATGGCTGCGTTTCAGTTGGCCAGCAGTATTTTTGTCTGGGGTGTGATCGCGCGGGTTGTTTGTGTCTGGCACAACACCTGGTCGGTTAACTCGTTGTCGCACATGTTCGGTTACCGCAATTATGAGACGGACGATCACAGCCGGAACAACTGGTTCGTGGCGCTGATTTCGATGGGCGAAGGCTGGCACAACAATCATCACGCCGACCAGTCTGCTGCCACGGTCCAGCATCGCTGGTGGGAAATCGATATAAACTATTACATCATCAAGATCTGGTCCTGGATGGGGCTGGCAACTCATATCGTCCCGCCGATCCACAAACGCCGTGCTGCCCGAGTGCAGAGGGACGGCAAGTAGGGAACGAAGACGCGGGATACGCTCCCGGCTTGCCGCAATTTGCCTGGCTGTCGACAAGCTGGATGCGTATCCTGTCTATGCCGCATCAATCTGAAAAAACATCACGTCCTTCTCGTAAAACCGGTCGTTGCGGACATAGCGCAAACCGATTTTCTTCAAGACATTTTGCGAAGCGACGTTTTCTTCAAGTGTGATGCCCACGATTTGATCCAGCTTCAGCGCGTCGAACCCGTATTCAATCAGTACCCGGGACATTTCGGTTGCGTAACCGAGCCCCCAGAAATCCTGATGTAGTCGGTATCCGATTTCAATGTGCTCCGATGCATCGAGTGGCGTGAACACAAACCAGCCGATCGGTTGCTCCGTTTTTTTTTCCACAGCCATCCATTTTCCGAATCCGGGTTTCTGACTGGCAAACTCACCCTTGTTTTTATGGTTCTATAGAAGAATCTGTGGGTGAACAATTCCGGCCGGAGGTTTTTTAAGGCACGGGAGGATAAAAGTATTTTGAAGAAGTCGAAGCCATGCAATCGCATGACTTCGACCGTCGTGGAATACTTCCACCCTCACTTGCTGATCCCTTGTTGGGTTGCTCCTCAGCAGAGCCCAACTCCGTTTCAACAAGCTCCGTTTCAACAAGCGAGATTAGTATAAACGGTTTTTCAACCGATGAGGGCTAATGCATCTTGAACGTCAATCGGTTAGGAATGGTTTACCACAACTATCCCCTGACCGGAGCCATTCAAGATGCACTTCAAGACTATCTTCAATCGGGTGAAGTCGCGGGCTGTTTTGCGGTGAGCTGGGATCACGTTTACAATTCGGTAAAACACGCGGTTTCGTGGGGCCTGCAGCGGCGGGACTTAAGCAGCATTGAATCCATTGGTGTCGATGAAGTGCAATGGAAGAAGGGCCACAAGTATCAAACGCTGGTTTATCAAATTGATGAAGGCCGCAAACGCTTGTTGTGGATTGGACCCGACCGCACGGCCAAAACGCTGTTGCGATTTTTTCGTTTCCCGGGCAAGGAGCGTTGTTTGTTGGTGCAGTTTGTGTGCAGCGACATGTGGCAAGCGTACTTGAAAGTGATTGCCAAGAAGGTTCCTCAGGCGATTCATGTCCTGGATCGCTTTCATGTGATGCAGAAAATGAGCCGGGCGATCGACAAGGTGCGGGCCGGCGAAGTCAAGCGGCTCAAGGCCGACGGCTACGAACCGGCGCTCAAAGGCTGCCGGTGGTTGCTACTGAAACGACCCGCCAATATGAGCGAGAAACAAACGGTGAGGCTGAAGGAGTTGCTGCAATACAATTTGCAAAGCGTCCGCAGCCATTTGATGAAAGAAGACTTTCAACAATTTTGGAAGTACACGTATCCTGCCTGGGCGGGAAAGTTTTTGGATGCTTGGTGTACCCGCGCGATGCGAAGCAAGATCGAACCGATGAAAGCGATGGCCAAGACGCTCCGCAGCAAACGGGAGCTATTGCTCAACTGGTTTCGCGCTGGCGGGAGTCTTTCGTCGGGAGTCGTCGAGGGATTCAACAACAAATTAAAACTGATCACCAGAAAATCTTACGGATTTCGCACCCAAGAAGCTTACGAAACCGCGCTATATCACAACCTGGGGAATCTGCCTGAACCGGAATTCACCCACAGATTCTTCTAGGGAGGCAAAAAAAAAGCGGCGGCTCAAATAGCCACCGCAATCGTTCTCTTTATCGATCAGCAAGTTTGTCGATCAGCAAGAAGGATTAGCCGTCGTCGCACGATTCAACGTTTTCGGTGGTTTCAGATTCATCGGTCGATTCTTCGCTGTCGGATTCTTCGCTGTCGGATTCTTCGCTGTCGGATTCTTCGCTGTCGGATTCTTCTTCGTCCGCTTCGGAGTCGTCGTCCGTGTCGGCAGTCTCTTCCTCGTCCGTTTTCTCCATTTCGGAATCATCGACAACCGGCTCTTCCGTCTCGGTATCCGGAGCGTCACCCGTTTCGCCAATGGGCTCTTCGTAAGCGTTCCTTAGCACGGTTATTGACGGGTGTCGTATTTTGGATGATTTCCTTTGGAGGTCACCATGGCACGTATTTCAAAATCGGAGCGAGTTGAGCTTTGGCGCGACCGTTTGCATCGCCACGCTCAATCCGGGCAATCGATCGCCCAATTCTGTGCCGCCGAAAGTGTTTCGGCTCCTTCGTTTTATCAATGGAAGCGACGCCTTGCCGTAACGCTCGCTGAGAATCAGGAAACTCAAACTGATCTTGCGCGACCACAGAAGCCTTGTTTCCCGGAAGTTCAGATCCTTGGTCAGGCTTCGCCAGCGTTGGTTTCGCTTCCCGGCGGAATTCATGTCCAACTGGGAACCGACCCCGGCATCGCGGCGACCATCGTCGATCGCGTACTGCAACACGCCTGCCCGACCGATGGGCTGGCAACCGCAACAGGGAAGTCAAAGCCAACCGCAACAGGGAAGTCAAAGCCAACCGCAACAGGGAAGTCAAAGCCATGCTGAATCTCCCTGTCGGCTCGAAGATCTTCGTGTGTACCAGTGCGACCGACATGCGAAAAGAATTCGCTGGCCTGTCCGCAATCGTTCGAGAACAATTCGCCTGCGACCCGACCGATGGCAACCTGTTTATCTTCATCAACCGACGTCGCGATCGAATGAAATTGCTGCACTTTGCCGACGGAGGTTTCCGGCTGTACTATCGGTTACTCGAAGCCGGTACCTTTGAAACGCTCAAGGCAACCGGCGATGCAGCCAAGCTTCTAATCGATGCCACGGAATTGTCCATGTTGCTCTCAGGCGTTCCGGTTGCCGATCACGTGCATTTCATCGGATTTGAGAACGGAGCATTTGTCACTGAGACTTTTGCTGATTTCAACATGGAATCCTTAATTAGGCAGCCATCGAACGGCCTAACGGGAATCGGCAATAACCTGCTTCAGCAGGTTGATCCGCTAAGACTACTTTCGCCTGGTGCAGAGTTGGACCGACAAGTTGGGCTGGAGTCCGACCAGCTAGTTCCGATCATAGAAGAGGCCAAAAGACGGTGGAGTTCTCAAGGTGTTGATGTGTCGATGCTTGATTCAGTAGACGTTTCTATTCAAGCACTCGATCCTGGAATTCCCGCGTTGTCGTCAAGTACAGATGTATGGATCGACTCCACGGCATCGGGTGCCGGTTGGTTCGTTGATTCTACTCCGGACGACAACAGTGAATTTCATGAGAATGAAAGTTGGCTTGTTTTACCATCAAAGATACAGTCCCTGGCGGCGCGAAATGTGGATTTATTATCGGTCGTGATGCACGAATTCGGGCACATCCTGGGCTTTGAACACAGAGAGCTTATTGCTGATGGCGTCATGTCGGAATTCATGGTTCCCGGAACACGTTTCATCGCTGAACCCATTGCGTCAGAAAGTGCATCGCCCTTGGATATGGATATGCATTTGCCCAGCAACTTGCTTGAGGCGCAATCACTTGCTAGCTCGCATACAAGGATTTCACATACTGAAACACTGGGACCTTCACGGGATCTCGCATTTGAAAGATTGGGGCTGACACTAAGCGGATCGCAAGACTACGATTTGGACCGGGTGACCGAGCATCAATGGTCAATAGACGAAATTGAATCCACAAAGGAATTTGATTTCGCTGAAGAATTCGACATCGACTTTTCAGCAATTTGATCAGTTGAACAAGGATGTTACAGGAGTTTTCAAACATGAAGATCGTTGTCCTATTTGCACTACTGGCATTTGCCACCACGGATATTGCTGCTCAATCTTTAACCGATGAAGAGTTTGTCCAGATTTCTGAAGACGAACTCCTGCGAATTGGCGGGCCAGCGGTCGGTTCGATTCGAGCAGTAACAGAATTTTCGCCACCTGTTTCTTCTCTGGACTCCGGCAACCGAAGGGTGGAGCTGACGTGTGGAAGTGTTTACTCCATGCTACATCCAGTCGTTGAGTTCAACCAGCTCGACCGGGTAGTATCGATCCAGGTCGCCAGCTGGTTGCCTTTGCATCATCGTCTCGAACCGAACGACGATGAAGTTGCCAGCGTTTCTATGCATTCCATCAAGGACGGCTATTCGATCGTTCATGTTGTCGTAAATACTCCAGGATGGAACGCGGATCTGATCCTGAATGATGGAACTGAGCAAATCGCAAAGTGCTCGTTACGCCCGTTTTCTGGACGTGTTTCCGGCATTGGGCCCACTGACAACCTTTCTGCATTCGCAATCGAAATACGGAACGAGCGACTATCGGACAGCAGGGTTATCCTTAGTCCGCCGGAATCAGATGAACAGGCATCGCGAATATTCGTTGTTCTTTCAGACTTTGTAGACGAAAAATAACCTTGAGATCAAACGTGGCAGCCAACACTAAATATCACGTCCCGGAGCATGTACTTGCTCATTCTATGTAGAGCAGTCGAAAGGCCCTGATGTTCGACCGGCACCGGCCACCAAAGCATCCTCAGTATTTTTGGTTTTTCAACTTGCATGGCATTGGTTGCATGGTGTTGGATGGAACGCCGAATGCAAGTCGAGTTGAATGGCTTCGCTAAAAGTTCGATTGTAGTGTTCGATAAATCCTGCAATCGAACTTTTGATGCATCGTTCGAAGGGATCTTGCTGACCATAATCTTTCGACTCTCAACAGGGCATGGCATGAGAAAGCGATAGTGGTCAAGTGGATTACCGGCGCTGAAGCTTGCGGCAGAACCGTTTGTTCAATCGAAAGCGAAAGTCAAAGAGTTTGGTTCTGTCCGGCCTGAGTATTCAGCTTCCCTGGTGTTCGGCGATTAAAAACACTTTGTCCGCAATGGGGCGCGCCAAAGCCCGGCCGAAATACATCATCAGTGACAAAGGTTGTCAATTCCGGTGCAGCGGATACAAAAAGTGGTGCAAACGGAAAAAGATCAAGCCACGCTTTGGAGCGATCGGGCAGCACGGAAGTATCGCGGTCATTGAACGGTTCAACCGAACATTTAAGGAGTTCACACGTTCACTGGCCGTCGTCTCGATGCAGCAAAAAACATTTCGTGATGAATGCACGTTTTTCATTGACTGGTACAACGAACACCGACCGCATCAAACGCTTAACGGAATGACTCCGAACGAGGTTTACTCCAAGGAGAAGTTCCCCGCTAATCGTCGCCCGAGAACTGAACCGCGCAAAGGCTGGCCGCGCGGTTCGCGTAGCCGCAAACACTGGTGGCCGGACAGCCCGGCGACAAGTTCAGTCTCGACACCGGTTTCTACCGGGGCCGTCAACATCTACCGATCGTCACGTTGAACCGCGCGGAGTAAACGCCGCGCAAATTCAACATGCGATGAACTGCGATGAAGCTGCGCGCTGAAATTCTCATCTCAGCACTTTTTTGTCTTCAATTGCCAAAGATCAATCCCGTTTGAAGAACAGCTCCAAACGTGTCACGGACTTTTGTCAATTTCCGCGTCCGTTTGTTCTCAAACCGACGGCGCTCAGCTTCCCTGGACCAGTACACTGTAGCCTGGAAACGTGAATTAGCCGCGAACTCGCCGGCTCAATACGATTTGTTCCATGTGATCGACAACTTCGCCGAGCGTTTTGTGGTCGGTGTTGATCTCAATCGCGTCATTAGCCTTGATCAACCGTCCGACAGCTCGATTTTCGTCCTGAGCGTCGCGCGTGTTCTGCTGCTGCACGATCGCGTCAAAGTCCGCTTGTTCCCCTGTTGCAGCGAGTTGATCGACACGCCGTTTTGCGCGTGCTTCGGCGCTGGCGGTGAGAAAGAACTTGCACCGCGATTCCGGAAACACAACCGTCCCCTGATCGCGGCCTTCGCAGACATAGTTGCCGTGGCGGGCAATCTCACGCTGGATTCGGACAAGGTGATCGCGGATTTCCGGCGTGTCAGCAATCACGCGGACGTTGACAGTGACTCGTTCGGACCGGATGGCCGAGGTGACGACTTGACCGTTGACGAGAACTTCGCCGTCGACAAAAGCAATCTGGATTTCCCGGGCAAGTGCCGCCAGTGCGTTGACGTCCAGCGAAGACGCATCGTCCAGAGGGATTTTTCTTTCAAGTGCGGCGTAGGTGACTGCGCGATACATTGCGCCGGTGTCGAGGAACTGGAAATCGAGCCGCGCGGCCAGCATTTGTGATGCGGTGCTTTTCCCCGCTCCCGCCGGTCCGTCAATAGTTACGATCATCTGTGCCCGGTTAGAAGTTTCCGTTTACCTCCAGTGTAGTTGAATCTGGAAAAACTCGCTGCCTCGAAATTCGATGGTCGCGGCGGATCCGTCAATGTCGATACTGCGAATGAACTCGCCGCGAAGATTGATTTGTGACGCCGATGCCAGTTCGCGCGGACCTTCGATGCGCAGCTCGCCCTTACGATTCTCGGTCTCCTGCATTCGGATTGTCACTCCGTCCGGCTGACCATCCGGATTGAACCTCGGTTGCCACCACGTGACCACGACGTTTCGTCGATTGAAATGGAAGAACCAGTTGCCGGTTTCGGTAACATGAGAGCCGGAGTCACGTGTCGATACAGGTTGTTTGGGCGGGTTTTCCATCGCGTTTTCCCGAACGATCACCGGTGTCATGAAATCGACCGCCGTTTGCAGCGCTGTCAGCTGACTGTTCAGTGCCAGTCCGATTCGGAATCGCCGACATGATTCCCCGGATGTAATCAATAACGAGTCAATCATCCGTCGCGAAGACCGCCGGTGGTAAGGCAGACCGCCGGTGAGCAGGAGAATGCGATCCTTGTGATTATTGATCTCGATAAAGTTTGGAGCTTCGAAGCGGTCTTCGATGACATGGGCGCGCAGTTCGGGAGCGCTGCGGATCAGGTCTGCGGATTCGTCTTTCCAGGCAATCCGGTTGCAGAAATAGTTCTGTGCATTGGAAGGAAGTTCAATCGCGGGCTCGATTTCAATTTCGATCTCAACCATCGGGCGACCGCGCGTGACGATAACGGTTTGCCGGAACGTCGCAACTTCGTCTGATTGTTCTCCGCTCGATCCACGATCGATCAGACGTCCCGTCGTTGTGATCGAGCCGCAAATCCTGGTTCCTTCAGCGGCCTGAACCGAATCGCAAACCATCTCTGAATAGCGGGCGGCGATCCGTCCCGGACTGGAAGGGCTGATTGTTCTTGAGCCGATGCGCAATGCGAGCTGCTGGGTGAGCAGATTGTTGCGCTGGTCAAAGCGGTCAAGGCTGCGGATGCCCCCGGTCCTGCGGTCGATCTTCAGTTGACAAAACTCGTTCTGCAAAACGTCGCCCTGAACGACGGCGGGATGTCGGGCGAGCGGATCTGTTTTTGACGTTTCAGTTTGGACGAACTCGCTGGACATGGCGGGCAGGTCGACCACCCAGTCGGTGAGCTGGCGCGCGTCGGGGCTGGAAGTACGGATGGAGTCAGCCGCGTAGATCTTCTCCAGTTTGTAGGCTCGCTGTGTAGAAGGCGAATTCGTTGCTTGAGAGAACGAGACGCGCCGGGGAAAACCAGTCGTGTTGAGTAGTTGAACGGACGGACGACTTCCTTTGCCAAACAGCTTTTGAAAAACAGATTCAGCGGTACCTGTCTTGAGAGTTTGAATCAGATGATCGAGCGAACCGGTGTTTGATTCCGTTGCGGCATCGGCCTGTCGTTCGAGTTCGCGAATGTCCGCATCCGTCGCGGATTCGGAAGGCACGCAGCCACTGGCTTTGTTCAGAACATCCAGCGCTCGAAGTGACTGGAGTTGGTAGTGTCGCTGCCAGTAATCGACAAACCGCGAAATCGGATCGGGCTTCTTCGTTTCAAGGTCGCCGGCCAGGTAGTTGCCGCGGTAATCGGCATGGCTGAATGAGTCACCGTATCCCGGGTCGTACACTTGATTGAAATAACTTGATAGTGTCTCAAACTTTCCGAAGACCGGACCGTAGCGGTGGGCGACGATCAGATCCTGCATTGCGAAGTGCATTTGACCGGGCCAGTGAACGAGCAGCATGGTTGCGAGGTGCGCCGAATCGATCGAGTTACCGATGTCCAGACTCAACCGCAGCCACGTTCCGCCATCCATCGCTTCGCGTGGCGGCGACGTCAGTGCCAGAACCGACGAGCCGTCTGTCGATTGCCAGCGCATGTTGCCGGATGACGCGCGGGGGAAACGTCCACCGTCAAACGAAACATGCATGGCGCCTGCGAAGTTGAACTGTTCCAGCAAGGCGGGCAGTTCCGGAGTCATCCCGAAACGCCGACGCGCAAACACGTCGAGTTCCGCACCAAGTTCGGACTGAATAACCCTGGTTGCGTTTCCAATCTGACGTACCGACGTCTCAATTGAAAGCAGCGGCAGCGCAAGTTCGGTTTTGAGTCCGCCGACGATGTTTACGATTCCGGTTTCAACACCATGTCTAAGAGCGTTGAACGAGTCAGCGTACTCCAGTTTTGTAATGGTCAGCAAATCGGCAGTCATCAACAGACTGTGGCGGTGAGTTTGCTGAAGCTGATCAAGTAGAGGCGGTCCCAAGACGGAACCGGTTGTGAGCACGACATCCAGAAATTTCGCACCGACCGGGTAGTAGTTGTTTTTCTCGGCCATCAACAAATCAAAGCAGCAACGAATCGCGTCGTTAACCTCGATGTTTGTGCTGCCGTGTTCCTTCGGCTCCGGCTGGCTTTTTGTGGAGTGGTCGCTGTGAGTCCTGAGATCAGTTGCGACGCGAGCTGCTTTGATCAACGCGGATTCAAATTCTTTTTCATCCAGATTCGAAGATCCCCGCAGTTGTCGGGTCATGATTTGGATTTGCAAGTAGAGATACCCGAGCGCGTAGAATGAATCGACGCACGAATTGCCTGAGCGAGCTGGCCCGCTGGAATCATCTTCGCAATATTTTTCGTCGACCAAACCTGATGCGAGAATCTGTTCGAGCAATGCCGGCCGATTGTCCAGGTCGCGGATTACAATCGCGCCGTCTCGTTCAGCAGAACGAAGATAGCCGGATGGAAGATGGGCTGTAGAGACGGACGGAATGAGCAGGAGCAATCCTGAGCCGGCGTCGGGCAGTGCGTCTGTTTGATTCCAGCCGGGAAGTTTTCCGGTTGTAGCGATCAAGGCCGGGTGCCAGGCGACGGTCCAGTTGGCGAGCAGGCTGTCCGCACCGGTGCCTGTGTGATGGACGGGAAAATCTTCCAGCGAGTGGCAGTTGATAAGGACGGACGTTTTGTTCAGAGCCATGTTTTTCGGTTGCGGGCTTATTTCGGGTTCAAGGAGTTTTTTTGCGTGAAATCCTGCTTACCGGGAACCCTGATTCGTTGGGCAGCGTCCGTTATTTCGAAGGGGGGTTCCAGTCCGGTTGCTGTCCTGGTTTGACAACTGTGGGAGTGAAAGGATAGTGCCGGAAGAAAGTGGATGGGAGGTTGTGGCAGCAGACCATTTGACCTTCCCTTTGATCATTACTCAGGCAGCGAATTCAATTTGACTTGAATGTTGTATCGGAACTTCAAGTTGCGGGTGACGGGAATTCAAGTTCAAAATTGTCAAGGTTGGGAAATAGCCCGGGTTAGTTGTGACCGGTAGCCGGATTTAACGCCATTGATTGGCTCAAACGTCACGACTGAGGGCAGGTAAAAGTTGACATTTGGGGGCTTCATTCACTAAATTAGTATAGCGGTGAGGAAGTCGAGGGGCAGAGGAAGACAGAGAGAGGGAGTGGCAGAAAATTTGAAACTCGATTCATTGGCTTCGTTGAGTCTCGCGGTTTATACCGCCTTCCACCAGTGCAAAATTCAACGAGCGCATTTGTTGTGCTGCGAGCAATATCCGGTAACGGGCGATCGCGGTTTCTCGTGCATTGAACCTCTGTTGCTGAGGCGACAGCAGGTGTCGTTGATGCCATGCACTGCACCGAACGAACAGAATTCCGCTAACCGATTGAACGACAGGCGAAACGATGGCGAAGAAAAATGCCGTATGGGGAATTGATATCGGCCAGTGCGCTCTCAAGGCGTTGAGGTGTACGCTGGGAGATGACGGTGAGACGATCATTGCCGACCGGTACGACTTCATTGACTACCCGAAAATTCTCAGCAGCGCCGATGCCGATCCGGAGGAACTGGTCCGTGAGGCGTTGACAGAGTTTCTTTCCCGCAACGAAGTCAAAGGTGACAAGGTTGCGATCAGCGTTCCGGGGCAGGCGGGGCTTTCCCGTTTCTTCAAGCCGCCACCGGTTGACGTCAAAACGCTGCCGGAACTTGTCAAGTATGAAGTCAAGCAGCAGATTCCGTTTCCGATTGAGGACGTGATCTGGGACTGGCAGCAACTGGGCGGATCACTCATCGACGGTCGAACGGTCGATGCGGAGGTCGGGTTGTTCGCGATGAAGCGCGACTCGGTTTACCGCGCACTCAAGCCGTTTGATGATGCGGAGATTGAAGTTGATCTGATTCAGTTGTCACCGCTGTCCATCTTCAATGTTGTGTGTAACGACATTCTTGAGGACATTCCCGATGGCGAGGACTTCGATCCGGACAATCCACCCGATTCGCTGGTCGTGATGTCGATGGGAACGGACACGACCGACCTGATTATTTCCAACGGTGTCAGGCTGTGGATGCGGAACATTCCGATCGGCGGCAATCACTTTACGAAGCAATTGTCGCGTGAGTTGAAACTGACTCAGGCCAAAGCGGAACATCTCAAACGTAATATTCGCCATGCCGAGAATCAGAAGGTTGTCTTCAAAGCGATGCGTCCGGTCTTTAACGACCTGGTTCAGGAAGTCACCCGATCACTGACGTTCTTCAACAGCATGGACAAGTCGGCAGAGATTTCAAAGCTGGTTCTGCTGGGCAATGCAGCGAAGCTACCCGGGCTGAGGCAGTTTCTGGCCAATCGGCTGGAAATCGATATTGCCAAGGTCACGAAATTCGAAAATCTAACCGGCAGCAATGTTGTTGAGCAGAAGTCGTTTACCGACAACGTGCTCTCGTTTGCACCGAGCTACGGTCTGTGCATGCAGGGCCTCAGGCAGGGCAAAGTAAAGACGAACCTGTTACCGGAAGAGATTGTTACCGAGCGAATCGTCCGCGCGAAAAAGCCGTGGGTACTGTTGTCAGTCGGCACACTGATGCTGGGCTGTCTGCTGGGCTACTTCTTCAAACAAAGCGCGGCGTGGCGTGTTGATGATGCCTATTCGGTCAACAATGTGAACAATGAACAGGGGAAAAAACGGATCGCTGATGAACTGACGATTAGCAATGCGTTCAAGAAGACTGATGATGACCAGAAGAAAAAACTCGAACGCGTCAATCTGATTGCGGAAGAGCTGGTCTCGGCATCCGAGGACAAATCTCAGTGGATCGAGATCATGTCCGCGATCTATCAGGCTTTGCCGAAGGATTCGAAAATCGAAGAACTCAAAGATGATGATTCGGACTGGGTTGCGATTGATCCGAAAGAGTACAGGTTTGCGGGACGCGAAGAGATCTATATCGACCATATTGAAACGGTGTTGATTTCCGACTTGAATACGGGCTGGTACAAACACGCGGGTCCAAGATATGACAGCATGTTTCAGGACATTGATTCCCACCAGCGTGTCGAGATCATTGCCAGAGAAAAAGCGAAATCCGGCGGCACACCGTTGGACAAAAAAACAGGGTGGGTCATCGAGATCCAGGGACATCACTATCACAATACAATGGACAACATGAACGATCTGGGAACGGATCGAACGTACCTGGTCGCAACATTCCTTGGCAATCTGATTACTGACAAGGTCGAACTGCCCGGGCTGAGTCCGGATGCGTTGTCTGAGGAATTCGATTTTACCGATTTCGGAATCTACTACCCGACCTTAACGGCCGATTCGAACCGGACCGACGACATCGAATTCAATTTGGCGGAGCAGGTGAATATTACAGATGCCGGTGATGGACAGCCCGATGCAGAAGTGAATTCCGGGTCAGGTTCAGGGACCGTCGAGAAGGATGTCAGGCGATACGATTTCACGATTCAGATGGCGTGGATTCCGCGCACACCGGAAGAACGAACTGCTGAAAAAGAGAAACGTGAGGCAGAAGCCGCAGAACCTGAGGCAGACAATCCTGAGGGTGCGGCTGCAACAACGCCGAAATCGTAGGGTGTTTGCTACGGCGGCGAATTGAGCGGGATGGCGTGAACGGGCACCGAATTTTTAGAAAACGGAAAATCAAATGGAACGTTTCATCGACTTTGTAAAGAAAAACCGGTTCTGGTTATTGTCCGGGCTGATTGCTGCTGCAATGGTCGGGGCGTGGTTCTATGCGTCGGCCCAGTTAAAAGAGCAGACCGATTCGGGTACCGCTGCGATCAATACGCAGGTAGAGAATGCGAAAAGAATATCCAATTTAAGCGCTGAGGAAAGCGTCGTTGGCGCGCACCCGAACCAGTCGACTCAAAAGGGAATGGAAAGCGAAACTGCAGGCGGGATCGATGCGCTGATCGAGGCGTGGCGCGCACGTGTTCGTGCTCAAGAATCAGCGTTGGTATGGCCGGCGAATATTAAACAGGTCAGAGGCTTCAACGAAATCTTCAACCGCTACGATCCACCGGAAAAATTTCCGGTCAACGAAACTGGTGCGAGATTTTATATTTTTTTGCAGAACTACCAAAGACACATTCCATCCCGCATGGATGGAATTGCGAATATTATCAAGACGCGATGGATGTACGGTGACATTCAGAAGAAAGAGGATGCCGCGAATCAGGCGGCTGACCGGAACGACTCCGGAGGAGGGTCCGGTGGTGGAGGAATCGGCGGTGGACGCAGAGGAATCGGCGGTGGACGCGATGGAGTACGCGGGCCCGGAGGCAATCAGGCTGCTCAAGCCGACGATCGTTCTTCAGGTTCAGCCAATATTGTTGTTGAGTGGAACGAGTTGAACCAGCAGCGATGGAACAACAAATTGACTCAGTTTGCCGGACTTGACGACAATCGATTGAATCAGGGTACGAACGTTCCTTCGCCGTTGCAGATGTATATGTTGCAGCAGGACCTCTGGCTGATGGAGGCAATGTTCAACATTATCGCAAAAGTGAATGACGGTGCGACATCAAACGATTTTGCGCCAATCAAGACAATTGATTATCTGTTGTTTGGTCGCGATGCAATGACACAACTGGGGCATTTGAGCGAAATCACCCTTGCGGTCAATCCGGCCGCGTCTGAAGCTGATGCCGCTGATGCCGCGTCTGAAGCTGATGCCGCTGATGCGTCGGCAACGGCGGCGGCTGGCGGATTCGGACCCTCTGCGTCGCAGGTATCAGAGTCAACCGAGCCGTTCGGATTGCCCAGTCCCATGATCCCGTTGGAGCCGGATGTCCACAACAGTCCGATTCATGGACGATACGTCAATGCAAAATATGAACCGTATGCTGCGGAGACGGTCAGGTCCGTCTTAAGTGCAACCGTGTTGCCGGAGGAAAATCTTGAACTGGTTGTGGCCAGGCGGATACCTGTTCGAATCGCGCTGGTGATGGACGAGCGCAAGATGGCCGACTTCATTGCAGCCTGTGCTGAATCGGAGTTTGCATTTGAGATTCAACAGGTTCGAATTAACCGACATCCTCTGGAAGGGCAACCAGCTGCAGGCGGTGGACCCGCAGGCGGCGCACCTGCAGGCGGCGGACGTGATCCGGAAGGCCGAACTCCAGGGACAATGGGAGCGGGCGGCATGGCGACTCCCGGCGGCGGACGGGGCGGTGCCCGCGGACCCGTTGGTGGAAGTACCCATGGTTTGAGCCAGCGTAATGGCGGCCGGGACGATGGCGGTCGAGGCACTCAGGGCCTCGGTGGTCGAAACGATCAAGGAAACAGGGGCGGAACAACCCTGCCAGGCAAAACTGTTGACGTACATTTGCGAACAAATTTTGACGTTGCAGTTGAATTCTACGGCGTGATCAAGATTTACAATCCAGTCCAGGAATGGTTGATCAGAGGAGAGCCTGCTCCGGTAGAAGAAGTGATTCCATCAACCGGCGACGCTGATCCCGTCGTGGGTGATGCTGGACCTGAAGTTGCACAGCCCGGCGATTCACAACCCGCTGGAGTACAACCCGCTGGAGTACAACCCGCTGGAGCACAACCCGCTGGAGCACAACCCGCTGGAGCACAACCGGATGAGGGGCAACCTGAAGCAGTGCAATCTGTAGAGCCAGTCATTGGAGTTGACGGAGGAGCTGGCGAAGCGGATCGGGAAGGGCAACCTGTTGCCCCGGTTGAAGGAGCTGCGGTTCCAGCGGGAGGCTAGTTGCGTTTCCTTTTCGACAGAGTTTCACAATACAGACAATTATCGGTTTAACAGATCACTGTCCGGCTCGGGCAGGCATCGGAGCTGGAAAATGAAGAAGCCTAATATCAGCAAACAGGGAATCAGCAGGTTCATGTTGCACCATGTTGAAAAACTGGTGCTTGGCTTGGCGATCCTGTTATTCGGGACCTTGTTTTATCTCGGATTCTCAACGAAAAGTTTTCAGGGTGACGAGCCGGACGAACTTGCTGAACGTGCAGATAGGACTCATGCCAAAATGGTTGAGGCAAGCTGGAATAAAATCGAAGGTTTGCGTGAAGCCAGAGATGATATCGGAGCAATTGTGAAGGCGCCCGTAGATCTCAATCCATCCCGTTATGTGCTCGGACCATTTAGAGGAACGCCAGCCAAGATGGCAGGCAAACGTGGCGATCCCGAAATCCTGGGCATCGAAGGTCTAATGGCTCAGTCAATTCCGTTCTCTGCGTTCATGCAAACCAATAAAGCTGACAGTTGGAGAGGTCTCAAGCTGGCTTCTTCATCGAAAATGGCAGCACCTGCTCATGCACCCCCTGGAGGAATCGTCGGGCGAGGGGGAGATATTGGCGGCGGTGGCCGCGCTGATGGTGGTCGTGGCGAAGCGAGTCGCGGCGGCGGACGGGGAGGTTTTGCACAGGGAGGAGGCCGCGACGATGAAGAGGAAGATAAACCGAGAAGGCAGCGACGTGACGAAGATGATCTTGTCGTGAAACCGGGCGTCCTTGTGCCGGGATATCTCCTATCAGAGATGAAAGGTGTCAGGCCGCGCGTAGCCGCGATTGCGGCATCGGGAAACCGGGTCAGTTCGTTTCCAGGCGTCGTTGTGACTGGAGTGATCCGGTACAAGAGCCAGTGGGATATTTTCAACGCTGTATTCCAGTCCGCTCAGGGGTACTGGCCGCTTCGGGACCGCCCGATATTCCGTTATCTGGAAATTCAGCGAAAGGAAGCAGGTGGGCCGGATGATGAATCGGAGTGGCGGGATATTTCTGCGACCATTGCAAGTGGACAGAAAGGTTACTATTCAGCTCTTGCACCGGAAGTTGTCGCACCTGAAAATTGGGACCCGATTTTGACAATCACAATGCCTCCTTACAGGGACGTGGATTATAGTCCGTATGCGGTCTGGCCACTTCCAGGCGAAGCTGTTCCGGAAAACATGCACGAAATTGCGATGCGCAGTTATGATGACGAACCCGAAGAGGTCGTTGAAGAAGTCGATCAGTCCGATGCGGACGCCTTCGATTTCGGAGGTGCGCGGGATGAAGCGCCGGCAGTCGCTGCCAGCAATGTCATTCGGCTCGGATCCGATATGGCGGCGTACATGAATGAAGCCAGCAAGACGAAAATCCCATCCGGAGATGTGTACAAACTCGTTCGATTTGTTGACTTGACCAGGAAAACGACCGGCATGACCTACACCTATCGGGTGCGTGCCTGGTTAGCCGACCCGAATCATGCAGATCCCAATGCCGAATTCGTTTTTGAAGGCGGGGATGATGCGGGCAGGGGAGGTGGAGGTCGTTCCCCTGGTGGCCCAATGGGTGGCCCGCGCGGAGGTGGAATGGCCCAGCCAGGCGGTCGCGAAGGAGGACGAGGAGTTCGCGGCCCCAGTGGACCTCAGGATCGGGAAGACGGCGAGAGTGATAATTCTGTGCGCGTGACCGTCAAGGAAACGATGTTGAAAAAAGACGTTCGTGACCGGCTGCGATTGAACCGGCCGGAACTTCCACTTTGGATTGACCTGGCGCTTAGTGACGCAGACGCTTCGACGGCGAAAAAAGAGGCTGCAAAAAAACTGAAAAATCTACTGAAATATTGCCGCCCCACCGAATGGTCGGAGGTGACGGTTACGGTTGAAGCCCGAACGAATTCTGCTGTTTACAGTGGTCGGATCGAGCCGGCGAAAGTCGTACGACTAAACCGGGGTAGCGTTGTCGATGGCGAACCGACGGCTCAGGTTGCTGTCACCAGTGGTGACAAAACATTCGGCGTCGATATTCCGTTCGCAAGAATTGTGCGTCGCGGTGAATATCTGAACTTCACTGACTCGGCACACGTTGCTCATCCGATTTCCATGGCGGTGTATTTGATGGAAGATTACGAAGCGAAAACGAATTCGCTGGTGGTCGATATCATGGGCGGAGACGAGATCAAGGAACTGACTGCCGGACGCGATGCGAAACAGTACCATGTTCCCGGTGAGATCCTTGTGCTTGGTCCCAATGGCGGGATGACGGTTACCAATGAGCTGGATGACAGGGGCGCATACATGCACGCTTTGTTACAGCCGGATGACGGTGAACCGATGACCAAAAGCGGCCTGCGGGGAGGCGCAATGGGCCTTCCGGGTGGCGGAATGGCCCAACCCGGTGGCGGTCGAGGTGGTGGCGGTCGCAATGGTGGTGGAGGAGGTCGCTGATCACTTAACACGAAACCGCTCCACTTCCAGTTAGCCAGGTCAAAACTCTGATTGGGCAGTGAAACGGCAGGTAGAAACGAAAATTGAACGGGGTCGGAAGAACTCATCTTCCGGCCTCGTTTTTTCATGCGCGAACGGTAACATTGATCGATGGTCCGAATTCACCGGCCGGGCCATGCCGATTCAGAATCAACCGGTTCGATTAGAATTCTGATGGCCGACTTGAGCCGAAATTTGTTTTGAGCTGGATTTTCTCAAGCTTATTTGGCCTCGATTCCCCTAAAAAACCGCCTCTTTCGATGAACTGCTGGCATAAACAGGTGCACTTAAAAAGTTTTTCGGATTCCTGCCCGATCAGTCTTGACGTTGCTGTTTCATCCACGTAATTACACGCCTCGAATTCAGATTGCGGGCGCTGTGCGTCTGGTGAATTCGAGTTCGATTGCGGCACAGTTTTGCGGGACGTCGTTGATTCGTCACGTTCCGGAAAACTGCATCGCGACGGACCGGTTTGTTTCCGGTTCAGTCCTTACAGGATTGACGGGCGGTCAGTTTTAGAAAACCAGCGGCTTCAACACATGCAGTTTCGTATGTGGCGAAATCTGCACGGGCAGGATGCCGGTCAGACGAAATGCGAAGCTCAGGGCATCACAACACAAGGAGCGTTGCGTGAGAGTCTCCGAATTTACAAAGGCTAATGGAACAAGGAATGTTCCCGCTGTCTCAACCGTTATCGCGTTTGCATTTTCTGCGCTCGCGATATTCATGCTGCCGGTAACGGCAGGTGCACAGAACTCCTTCGCGCAGTCCCAATCACCGGGCGCCGGCAGTACCGCTGCCAGTTCGGGAACGGTCAGCATCTGGCTCGATCAGGCGCGAACTGAGATGCAGGCTGGCCGGTATGACATGGCCGGCCACTATATCGGCATCGCCGAAGAGATGGCTGTGACTGACCCCGGCGCAGCAATGCTGCAATACACAACGGCGATGGCAAGAGCAGAGCTACAGGCAAGAAGGTCCGGACAACCGGTTCCCTCATCGCCTCAGTCCGTCAACCCTCCCGTCAACCCTCCCGTCAATCCTCCCGTCAATCCTCCCGTCAATCCTCCCGTCAATCCTCCCGTCAATCCTGCTGCGATGACGATGCAAGGAAGTGCGGTCAGCGGATTGTTGGCCAATCAGAGCCTTTCCAACATTGCTGCCGAAGAAACACAATCCGGCGCGGCGATGGCTGCAACGGATGAGAAAACGGTTGCCGTCATGGATCTGCTGCTCAAAGCACGTCAGGCCCTTGCAGTCGGCGACACTGAAGCTGCAACGAACATGATTGAAGCAGCGCGTCAGCATGATGTAAACTTCGAATCACCTGGCGACTCACCTCGCAAGATCGAGTTGATGATCTTTCATCAGAACAACCTGGTGGATCTCGGAGTTGCAAAAGATCGAACCTACAACGAGCGGGCAGCATCGTTTCTGCTTCAACAGGCAACCGTGTTGATTAGCTATCGTGATTTTGACACGGCAACTACGCTGATCAATCAGGCCAAGGGTTTTCCAGTCGAATTTACGGAAGCGACCGGCAATCCTGAACAGTTGCTAACTGCGATCGAATTCGCGACTGCTAATTCGACTGCCGCCGTTCAGCGTGCTGCTGTTCCGGCACCACCTGTTCCGGCACAAACTCAATTGGCAACACAGCCTGCCGCAACACAAACTCCGGCGGCACCCGCCAATCCGGTCGTCGCCGACGCCCGTCGTTTGATGTCGATGGCTCAACTGGCTGTCGATCGTGAGCAATGGAACGAAGCCCAGTCACTTGTTGACCAGGCCAAGTCATTGAATGTTGTCGATTCGGCATTTGCTTCAGACGAAACACTGCCGTGGCAAATGGAATTGCGAATTGCTCAGAACCGTCCGTCCAGCATGGTTCAAGTAGCATCTAATCCTGCTGCCGCTGTCGTTCAAACAAACTTCAACGACGCAAGTGGCGGACCGGGAGGAGTTGTTCAGGCTGCGTATGATCCTCAAAACGATCAGACTCGCAATGTTCAAGTTGCGGCCTACGAGCCACTGAATTTTCCCGGCAACGAAACCGATGACCGTCTGGCTCAGTCGCAACCGGTTCCGGCAACACCCGGCCCGAATCGTGGAATGCAGTTGTACCGTTCGGGCGTTCAGGCACTCGACAGTTCGGACACACAACGTGCCCGTGAATATTTTGAGCTTGCCTGGACTTTCCAGGAACAGCTCGACACAGCAACCCGACAGTCGATTCAGGACCATCTGGCCAACATGATTCCGGAAGTCCGTCAAACCAGCGCCGTCACACCAGTCGCCGCACCTGCTCAACGCGATCAGGAAACGGCTCCGTTCGGGGCAGGTCCCGTTGATGAAACCGAGCAAGCCGTAATGGCACAATTGCAACGTGATGTTTTCCGCATGCGGGGCGATGCCGAAAGGTTGCTTGAGCGGAGTCCCCGTGAAGCACTTTCGAAAATGACAGAAGTTCGCTCAAAGATCGCACAGGCCGATGTCTCGCCTGAGACACGCAGGCCGCTGTTGACGATTATTGATCGCGACCTTGCTGAAATGCAGTCGTACATTGACAAGAATCTGGCTGAGATCATCAATGAAGAGCAGAACGCTTCCAATATGGAAGACGTCGAAATGCGACGTCAGCGAAACATTGATGTTGAAAGCCAGATCCAGGCGTTGACTGAAGATTTCAATCAATTGCTTGATGAACAACGTTATGCCGAAGCGGAAAGGATTGCGCAGCAGGCTTACGAATTGGATCCTGGTTCTCAGGTTACGATTTTGATGATTGAGAAATCGAATATCGCAAACCAGGTTGCGCGAAATGAAGAGACTAAACGCGCCAAGGAAATCGGGTTCCTGGATTCGATGCATGCCGTAGACGACGCTGCGATTCCTCACTACGGTGAAAACCCGCTTCAGTTCCCGATCGGAGAAGAATTCCGGACTCGTGCGGAAGAACGGTTGGCCCGAATGGACGAGGGTCGCTACGACTCGGAAGCCGAACGAAAAATCTGGAACGTGCTGAAAAACCAGCAGGTTCAAGGTGAGTATCGGGGAACACTGGCCGAAGCAATCGGACAACTTGCACGACAGGCGGACGTCAATATCTACATTGACCAGGTCGCCATTGCGAGCGAAGACATTTCGCTGGAAACTCCGATCGACGCCAGTCTGAGCAGCCCGATCAAACTGCAAAGTGCGTTGAACATCATTCTCGGCGGTGCCGGTTTGACGTTTGTTGTCGAAGATGAAGTGATCAAGGTCACGACTCGGGACGCGCAGGGACGTTCGTTGAATGCGGTAACTTACTATGTGGGTGACCTGGTCATGCCTGTCACGAACTTCAGCAGCGGAACACGCATGGATTTCATGCAGCCGCAGGGATTCGGCAACAGCGGCTGGGGCGGCAACGCCTACGGTACAGCTCCGATGCAAATGGGACCTCAATCCGGCGGAGCAACCAACGGATTGCAAATGGCAGCCAATGCGCTTGCGTCGTCTTCGGCGATGGGCCAGCAGCTGCCGGGAAATCTCGGGAACTTCGGCGGAAACCAGGGCTACGGCGGCGGACCGCAAACAGGCGTTCCGACCTACTCGAGAATCGGTCCACAAAGTCTTGGCGGAGTGACACTCAATGACTTCCAGCCGTTGATGGAGTTGATTCAACAGACGATTCAGCCGGACACATGGCAGGATGCAAACGGAGAAGGTCAAATCAATCCGTTCGTTTCCAACCTGTCCCTGATCGTTTCGCAAACTCAGGAAGTGCAGGACCAGATTCAGGACCTGTTGGAAAAACTTCGCGAGTTGAACGACGTTCAGATCGTAGTTGAAGTTCGCTTCATCAACCTGCGTGACGACTTCTTCGAGCGAATCGGAGTCGATTTTGACTTCAGACTCAACGACTTCAGCGGTCTCACTCCAGGCCAACCGATACCTGATGAAGTTGGTTCGAGCGTCATTATCGGACAGGGTCCTCAAGCTGGGCCGGGCGTGTTTGCTCCGACAACCGATTTTGATATCGGATTGCTGAACAACACGTTTGCGGAGGCGATTCCACAGATCGGTGGATTCAGTCAGAACGTTGCAACCAACTTTGGCTTCGCGATTCTGTCTGACATCGAAGTCTACTTTCTGCTGGAAGCTGCCAAAGGTGACACGCGTTCGAACATCATGCAGGCTCCAACCGTTACGATGTTCAATGGTCAGTCAGCGTTTGTCCAGGATGGATTCCAGCGACCGTTTGTGACCTCGGTGACTCCGGTGGTTGGAGACTTTGCGGTTGCGCACCAGCCGATCATCACGATCATCCCTGATGGAACCAGTCTGAATGTGAATGCAGTTGTTTCACCGGACCGGCGGTTTGTGCGAATGACGCTTGTTCCGTACTTCTCGCAGGTGACAGACGTTGAAACGTTTACGTTTGACGGGAGTACGACAACGCGTCGTTCATCCGACTCGCTGCTTGGCGATATTATTGACCGGATCGCAGGCAATCCGACGACTGGCAACGACAACGATCTCGAAACGACCAATCAGGGTGTTACGATTCAGTTGCCGGTGATTGCTCAAACCAGTATCTCGACGGTGGTCAGTGTACCCGACGGCGGGACGGTTCTGATGGGTGGTGTGAAACGGATGAACGAAACCCGGCTTGAGCGGGGCGTTCCATTCCTCAGCAGCATCCCTTATATCAACCGTTTGTTCAAGAATGTTGGTATTGGTCGCGAAACTTCAAACTTGATGATGATGGTGTCACCACGCATTATCATTCAGGAAGAAGAAATGCGAAATCAGGTTGGTCCGCTTGGCGGCAACTAAGCCTCAGGAGACGAGTCTCGGGTCCTGCCTGCGATACTGAAACCAAAGCCACCGGTTCAAACCGGTGGCTTTTTTCGTATGAAACAAGTGAACAGAGGAGTTCCCTTCTCAGAAGCGATCTTCAGAAAAACGAAACGTTGAAATGCGGCAAAACGTCCTCGCTGACAACAACAAACGGCCAGTCCAACGCAACGTCGGTTTTTGCAATCTTCAAGATGAACAGCGGGCTGGAGAAATGCGTGAAATACGAACGCTGGCCAGATCTGCAGCCAGCAAGAGGCGTGCGGAGCCCTCCCCGGCCGCTACGGCGTCCGACCCTCCCGATGCGAGGGTGAAGTTTCCAACCAGAAGTTCTACTGCGAACCCATCGGCGGTTCGCTGTATCGCGGTTCTTCGAAGGGCGCACCTCTGTCGAATTGCGGCGTTTCCACCGGCGCGGTGTAGCCGTCAGGCCGGGTGATCGTGGAATCGATCATGTTCAAACCGTATCGCCCATGAACATGAAACCCATTTTCGTCCGGCTGGCCAAGTTGTTGCACCGGTGCGGATACCGGTGCGGATACCGGTGCGGATACCGCTGCCGCCTGGCTGATCCCAAGATCAGGTGTGTCGCCGTGTTTGGCAACGTTTCCGTATTGAAGCGTCGTACCCATGGAGCGCTGGAGTCCGACTTCTGCAATCTTCAATTCCAGCTCGCTCTGCGCGTAAACGAGTTCGGCATTTGCCAATCGATCCTGCGCGTCGAGCAACTGATCGAGTACCGTCGTTGGAGTATGTCCGTCCGCAAGATCACCTTCGACCAGGCCGAACGAGCCCCAGCGGCGTTCGTTTTGCTGTACGTCTGCGCGAGCGGCATCGATCGCGACGCGTGCAGAATCAAGTGTTTGATGCGCGGAAAGGACTCGCCGGTGCGCGATCTGCCCTTCGGCAATGACGTTCTGAAGAACCTCGTTGACCTCGTGCCGGATTTTTGACATCTGCACTTTTCGCTGTGCCAGTCGCGATCTGGCAACACGGTTGTTGATCGGAATTTCAAACTCGAAGCCTACCGAATATCCCGGGCTGTTGGCAAACTGCCCGGTAAATGCACGCTCGATTCCCGTGTCACCCTCGAGAGCACTGACGTAGGTGTTGAGCAGCAATGAAAGGTCGGGAAGCAGTTCGTTGGCGCTGACATCGTGCTGAATGGCAGCGATCTTTGCACGACGCAACGACTCTTTGATTTCAGGCCGGTTTTCCATGGCAGTGTGGATCACGGTTTCCAATCCGGTTTCGAAAGGCGTCCTGAGCGCCGGTTCGACAGGCAGCAGTTCGATCGTCTGGTTTTCCAGCCAGTTCGGATCGGCCATCAGTCGGCGAAGTTCGGTTTCGGAGTTTCGAACATCGCGGAACGCATTGGCGAGCGATGTCTTACGGGCCATTACCGCCGAGCGTGCACGCGCAACCTGGCTGGGCAGCGAATCGAGCGCGGCGCGACCTTCGAGCATTTCAAGGACCTCGATACCGCGAACAACATTTCGTTTTTTCTGGATGAAGACGCTTCGCTCGTAGTACATCTGCCAGTACGCTTCCACAACGTCCTGTAACTCATCCTGTAGTTCCGACTGAAACGTTTCCCAGGCTGCTCCGGTTGTGGTCTGTGCAACTAGAATCTGGCTGGTGTTGTAAAACTCGCCACGACCGCGAAGCAGTGGCTGTGAGAAGTTCAGCGAAAGCGTTGCCGTTCCTTGATCCTGCGGAAGGAAGAAACGCGAGTTGCTGTTCTGGAAACCAACTCGTTGATTGAATTCGACATCGGCACCGGTGGTTGTCTTGCGGCGCACGCCACCATTTGCCGACCAGATGTTGTCGCGAAGAAACAACTCTCCATTTCCTGTTGTTAGTTCGTTGCCAACCGGATCAACGCGGTCTTCCCACTGGGTTGTCAAAAACGCGACCGGATCGAATTCGCCGCGCGCTTCGGAGATTTGCAGCTCGCGAATCAGCGGACTCTTGCTGATCGATTGAATTCGCGGTGAGTTTTGCAGCGTTCGATAAATCAGAGTGTTTGTGTCAGCTCTTTCGACGCGGTTGGTTTCATTCAACGCCTCGACGACCAGAGGTTTCCACCAGAGCAATTCGTCATAGGCTTCGTTGCCGCTATCAGAGGCAAGCGTGTCCGTAGCCTGCATCGTGCCGGAACCGTAAATGTTTGATTCGTACGACTGGCCAACCCCGTCGATCATTGCCGGCATCGCCAGCGGATCGCTTGACAAGAACTCACCGCTATTCGTGACTTCGATTGAGTCGCTGCCTGTGAATTGGTTTGATTGATCAAACTGGAGTGGTTCCGGGCTTCCTGGAATCGAACGGTCGTCGGGTAACATTTCGAATTCGAAATCCTGACCCGGGTCGATGTTGCTCGATGCCCTCCGGACTTCCGGGGCGCTGGTGTCTTCTTGAGTATTTCCGAACAGATCGTAGCGCAACGAGTTGAATGCTTCGCCAGATGGGCGAGCGAGAGCTTCTCCGGCAGGATCGTTACTCGCCAGTTCTTCGGATTCGTCGACCGGATCCATTGTGCTGTAGGCGTCGGCGAACATGTTTTCAAAATCGTCGGTTGCCGAATCGAGATCGGCTTCGATTGCGCTTGTCTGGCGAATCCAGGGCTGAACGACATCGTTTTCGACCGTTGATGAGGTGGCCGAAGGCTCCGGCTGGATCGGACTCTGGAATCCGCGAACGTATCCGGGGTCGTGAATGTTCAAATTCGCCTGCTGTGTGGCGGATGGCAGATCGAAAAAGACGTGATCGTCTGCCGAGTTGGGAATGATCGTATCGATGTTCCTGTGCAAGTCAGTGACAGGATCGGTTGGTGCCGCCGGAGTGACGGTCGGGTTGACAATCTTCAACTGGCCATCGGTCAGATGAGTTCCAGTCGGTCGGTTGGCCGCCGGGTTTTCGTTGGTTACGTGCGTATTGCGCGTGACACCATTGCGGTTTCCTTGACTGACGGGCGCTTTAGGGATGCCTGTTCGAATCACCGGGAAGGAGTCCTGTTGCGCGGCAGGTTGATCCGGCACCGCAGGTTGGCGTGCCTGGACGACGCACACCACAACCATCACGGCGGCGAGTCCGAATACAGCGAGGATTGGAACTTTCATGGGCAGCAGAGTCATGACGAGAGCACGGACAATAAGGTAGGGGCTCAATATTCTCTATTCGCCGCTTGTGCCGGTTATGAGTGATCAAGAACAGGTTCACATGGCTTGGAAATCGGAAATGCTATCTTACGAACGACAAAAACGGGAACGTTTGCGCACGCGATTGAAGACGAATAACCGTTAGCAATTAACAAGCTGGAAGCGTACCCCGGGTGACAACTGGAAGCCCGGGTTCCTGGTCCAGTTCGCGGGGACCTCGCCTAACCGGAATACCGTTACAACCGTTGCGAATTAACCGCTAACGGAGAATCAGAACTGCACCCGGTCAAAGTCAACCCACTCATCAAGTTTCACGCAAAATACCGCGTTTAGCAGACCGACAGAACATAGAGTATCGATACGCTCTATCTATTTTGCCCGGACCGGCCTGCGCGCTATGAACGAAAGCCCTGAACTCAACTCTGCCAGTGCAGAAGCACCTCGATCGCTCGTCGATGTATGGAAGTGCTTTCTGAGCAAACTGGAAACGAGTTCCCGGGGGGATGCTGCGCCGTCAGTCGATCTCCAGTCTCTTGAAGAACGGATTCTCTACGACGCGTCACCGTTGATGGTTTTTGCAGGCGACCATGGTGCGGAAGATATTGAGTACCAGCTTGAGAAGCAGATCGATGAATTGAGCGAACTTGTGTTTCAGGCGGGTTCTGAAGAGTTTCCTGTCGCTCCGTCCGGCGATCTCGGACAGGCTCCGTTTGTCGAGGACGGATTGATCGATGATCTGGAAACATTGGCTGAAGCCCGGCAGCTGGTCGTGATCGATTCGCGGCTCGAGAATTTTGACCAGATGATTGGCGATCTGTCGCGAAACGAGCCGGCCTACGAGATTCTGCGTCTGGACGGAAGCACAGACGGGGTTCAGCAGATCACGGACTATCTCGGCCAGGGCCGAAAATACGACGCGATTCACGTAATCGGGCACGGTACCGAGGCCAGGCTGCAACTGGGCGCAACCGAACTAAGCGCCGAAAACATCGACAGGTACGAGCAGCAACTTTCGGGCTGGACAAGTGGGCTGGCAATGGGTGCCGACATTCTGCTCTACGGCTGTGATGTTGCAACCGACGACGGCGAGCTGTTTGTCGAGCGGTTCAGTTTGATCACAGGGGCAGACGTTGCGGCAAGTGATGACCTGACAGGGCATTCCGAACTGGGCGGGGACTGGGAGTTTGAATTTGTCGTAGGCGGTGTGGAAACGGAGCAGGCGTTTTCGCAGGAAGTTCAAGCGAATTGGATGGGAACGCTGAGCCTCGCGCCGACAGGCGGGGAGACGTTGGTCAATGGCAACACCACAGGGTTTCAAGATACAACGCCTAACGGAGGCGGGAATGTATCGATGGATTCAAGCGGCAACTTTGCTGTAGCCTGGGAGGACTCCCGTGGAGGGGATGCTGATACGTACGTGCAAATCTACAACGCGGACGGATCGATTCGTGTCCCGGAATTTCTTGTTCACGCCGCAAATGCCTCTCGTCAGGACTGGGCCAATGTAGAAATGACGGACGGCGGCAACGTCGTTGTCACTTGGAGCGATGATCGCTCGGGCGACTACGAAACGTATATGCGGCTGTTCGATATCGACGGTGTTGCAATCACCGGTGAGATTCAAGTCAGTACTCTGGCCGGCGTTCAGGATGCGCACTCAGTTGACTCAGCTACAGACGGCTCGTTTGTCGTCGTATTTCAGGACGCGACCTCAACAGACGTCTATTTTCAACGTTTCAATGCGAGTGGAGTTGCTCAGGGCGGGAACACGCTGATCAACACGGTAACTACAGGTGTCCAGAACCATCCTGATATTGCCGTTGCGGATGACGGCAGCTTTGTTGTGACGTGGGAAAGCGAGAATGGCGACGGTTCCGGGGATGCCGTTCGTGCCCAGCGGTTTAATGCACTTGGCGTCGCACAAGGGGCCGAATTTCAGGTCAACACAACCGCCGTCAATGACCAGTTTGAAGCGACGGTTGAGTCGGATGCCGCAGGTAACTTTGTAGTTGCCTGGACGAGTGTGTTTCAGGACGGTTCAGGTTTCGGAGTCTTTGCACAACGATTCGCCGCCGATGGAACGGCGCTAGGTGGAGAAATTCCAGTCAACACGTACACGAATCTGAACCAAAGTTCGCCCCATGTTGCCGTCAACGAGGCCGGTGAATTTATCGTCTCATGGCAAAGCGGAGGCCAGGACGGGTCTGACCGGGGGATTTTTGCTCAACAATTCGATAGTAGTGGAACGAAGATCGGCAACGAGTTCCAGGTAAGTACCTCGACGATTCTTGCTCAGACTCTGCCGACAACGGCGTATGCCGGTGATCGCGCAGTTGTTGTCTGGAGCGGAAATGGCACGCAGGCCGGGCAGGTTGATGCTGATGGAGTTTTCTTCCAGAGGCTGAGTGCGGTTGTCAACGACGCCCCGGAGTTGATTCGCGTCGATGAGATTGATTTTGAAGACTACACAACCGGCGACCTCGACGCACAAAACGGCTGGAGGACGGAGAAGTTCAATACGATCGACGACATACAAGTGAGCCCCGGTCTTGGAGTCGATGGCGGCACAGCCTTGATGTTCGAATCTTCGGGGCCGGGTGTCGGAGTAAGTGCGTCGCTGGTCGGTGACTCTGCACTTCCGAATCTGACTGACGCGGACAGTTTTGTCGCTGAGTGGTCGATGAGAAGTTCCTATTGGGGCGTTGTGTTTGCTTTCGGCTATGACGCTAACGGTGACGGCCGGATTCTACAGGGCAGCGGCGAGCAAGCGTTGAGCGTTGAGCTTAACGACGTCAACGATCGAATCCGGGTAACGCTGCCGAATGGTTCGACGATTGACTTTACCGACGGCATTGGGAGTAGTAATTGGGCCGATTTCCGCTGGGAGATTGATCTAACGGCCAATGCCGGACAAGGCTCCGGCACATTGTTTTACCGGGACGTGACTGCAGGTCAAACCGCATGGCAAACGGATGCTTTGTTGACCGGATCAACCTCGGATTGAGCTCAACCGCAACCGACAAAACGAACGCCGCGAATTGGGACTCGATTTATCTGCACATGGAAGGTGCAGGGAACCGATTCGACAATTTCCGTGTCGAGGTGGACGCTGGATCGGGTCAGGCGACTTATGTCGAAGGCGGCGCGGTAACGGTTCTTGATCCCGATATGAATGTCGTGGATCCGGAGTTGTCTGCGGGAGATAACTTTGACGGTGCGACGATCACATTGACTCGAAACGGCGGAACCAACGCGGACGATCAGTTTGCTCCCACTGGCACGCTCGTCACGTTGGCGCAGGGTACGAACAACCTTGTCGTTGGTAGCACGATCATCGGTTCGGTAACACAGAATTCGGGCGGAACGTTGGTGTTGACTTTCAACGGAAACGCCACGAACGATCTCGTCAATGAAGCAATGGAACAAATCGGGTACAGCAACAGCAGTGACTCGCCACCAGCCAGCGTCCAAATCGACTGGACATTCGACGATGGCGGTGACTCGGTTCAAACTCAAGGCGGTATTGCGCTTCAAGATTCGGGCAGCACCACCGTCAACATCACGGCAACGAACGACGCGCCGGTCCTGACAACCAACTCCGGAGCGACGGTTTCAGAAGGCGGAGCGATCGATATCGACAGTTCGATGTTGAATACAACCGACCCCGATGATTCCGGGACTGGATTGGTTTACACAATCACCGGTGGACTGAGCAACGGATACATTGCGATTGCCGGAGCGCCGGCTATACCGGTTCTCTCATTCGCTCAAGCCGATCTTGATGCCGGAAACGTGATCTACTTCCACGACGGTGGTGAAACGACGGCTGACTTCTTCGACTTCGATGTTGATGATGGTGGCGAGAACGGCGTTGCGAACGATTCCGGTACGTTCTCAATCACCGTCGCGCCGTCGAATGATGCCGTTGTGGCCGTTAATGACACGAACGCGTTCACAACGAACGAAGACAACGCGATCAACATCAATGTGCTGGGCAACGATACCGACGCAGAAAACGACGCTCTGACGATCACGCACGTCGATGGTCAGGCGATCACGGTTGGAGCAACGGTCAATGTCGCGAACGGCCAGGTCACGCTCAATGCTGACATGACGCTGACATTTACTCCGGATACCAACTACAACGGTCCGGTATCGTTTGAGTATTCAGTTAGCGACCGGCCGACGGCCTCCGGGCCAGCGGGTTTCTCACTAATGATCGAAGCGACTGCTGACTTTGGCGGCGTGATCTATTCGGTCGACCTTGATTCAGGAGAAAAAACGTTCATCGGCGATGCACCGTTCGCGAATTCGACATCGCTGGGGCACGACACAGTTAATGGCTTTGCGTATTTCGTTGAAAACGATGGGGACCTCTGGGCATTAAATGTTGGGGATCCGGCCAGCAGCTCAATTCTAATTGGCAACGTGGAAGACCTTGCCGCAGGCTGGAGCGATACGGTCCCTGCGGCGTATGCGCATCAGGCCTCCGCATTCTACAACGGTTCACTTTACATCGTTCCGACGGCCGGACCGACAGGCACGCTGGACGATGCGCTTTACCGGGTTGATTTCACTGACCCGACGACGATCGGAGACGTGGTCAAAGTTGCCGATATGAGCAGCGACGTGTTTGGCTGGAACAACAACGACGACGTGACAATCGATCACGCGACCGGAATTCTCTACGGTCGCGGCGACCTCGACGATCAGGCGAACAGTCAGCGCACGAGCTATTTCTACTCGTACGATCTGAACAACGGTACGTTCAACATGATCGGGAACCTGACCTATGCCTACGATTATTCCATCGTGGGTGGTGGCTACGGCATTGGAGGTTTCGGCGATTTCCGCGATGTCACCAATGGTTTAACGGTTGGTGCTGACGGCAATCTGTACGGCACGAGCGGTCGCGGGGATATTAACGAACTCAACTCCGTTGATGGATCAGTCACTTTCGTTTCGTCGTTCGTCGTTCAAGATGGAGACGGTGTCTCAGAAGCTGACCTGGCGACGGTGACCGCTTATGGAGCGATCTCGACTGCGACGGTTACGGGTACCGTGGTCGCAGTCAATGACGCTCCAGTAATTACCAGCGCCGGCGGCGGAGGGACTTACAACGAGAACAGTGGCGGAACGTTCTTCAACAATGCGATTTCGATTTCGGATGTCGACAGTACGGATTTTGACAGCGGCACAATGACGGTTTCGATCACTTCCAATGGTGATCCGAATGGCAATGACCGGTTGACAATTCTCGATGGCAGTAACGTCACACGAGTTGGCGGTTCGATTCGATATGACTTCGGCAGCGGGCCAGTCGAAGTTGGGGTAGTGACTGCCGGAAGTGGAGTCGGCGCGGTTCCGCTTGAGATTACTTTTGATCCCGATGCAACTCCGGCAGCGGTCCAGGCAGTCTCTCAGCGAGTTGTATTTCAAAATGTCAGTGATGATCCGCACGATTTGCAACGAACATTGACAATGCAACTTACGGATGGCGACGGCGGGACAAGTAACACAGCGACCCGGATAATGAACATCGTTGCGTTCAACGATAATCCTTACAATGCCGGCGGGACGTTTGGCGGTTCCAGCTATACGGTTACCGAAGACGTACAAACCGGCTTGAATCTGTCCAACCTGCATATCTTTGACCACGATGATCGTGGTCTGGGAATGACAGTGACGCTGTCAACATCCGGCGCGGGCGATCTGTTCGCGACCGCCAGCGCTGGGGTGACAGTTGCAGGTAGCGGAACTGACACGTTGATATTGTCTGGAGCGACCGCCGATATCGACGCTTTCTTCAATGTCAGTGGAAGCGTCGAGTACCTGCACGGGACTGCGAATGCGAGCGGTAACGGCGCAGACACGCTAACGATTGTGCTCAATGACCAGGGTAACTACGGAACCGGTGGAGGTGGCGACATCAACATCGGCACCGCGACGATCGACATTTCGCCTGTCAATGATGCACCGATGACTAACGGAGCAATTGGCGGCGGGCTTGAAGACGCGAATTCGATCGCGATTATCCTGGGCGGCAGTGATCTCGACGGAACGGTTCAGTCTTTCTCGCTCAATAACCTGCCCGCCAACGGAACCCTTTATCTCGATTCCGGATTGACGACGCCGGTCGCAACAGGAACGGACCTTGCCGCAACGGGCGAGGCGTTGACGCTTTACTTTGTTCCCGACACGGACTGGAATGGTTCAACCAGTTTTCAATACGCTGCCAAAGACGACTTGGGATTGTCCGATGCGACCCCGGCGACCGCGACGTTCAATGTGATCGCGGTCAACGATGCGCCGGTTGCGGCGAACAATACCGTGACAACGCTGGAAGATGTCGACTATGTTTTCTCCAGCAGCGATTTCGGTTTCAGTGATCCGGTCGAAGGTGACAACTTCCTTGCCGTCGAAGTTGTTAACCAGCCGGTCGCCGGAACTTTGTATCTTGACATCGACGGCGACGGAAACGTGGACACTGGCGAAACCATTTCACCGGGTGCATTTGTTGACGTTGCCGATATTGACGCCGGGCTGCTGAAATTCAAAGCCGCGACGGGTGCGTTCGGTGTTGCCTATACCAGCTTTGATTTCAACGTCCAGGATGACGGAGGCACGACCAACAGCGGAGTCGATACTTCCACGGCCAACAACCGCATGACGATCGACGTCACCGAGGCGTTCCGGATCGAAGGTAACATCGTTGAGGACGTCAACGGTGACGCGAACACGGGTGACGCGGTTGGAGTTGCCGGAGCGGGCGTCTATCTCTATCAGGACACTGACGGGACTGCCGGTGCGTCGGCTGGCGACTTGCAAATTTCATCAACGATCACCGATGGAGCAGGCTTCTATTCGTTCGTCGGTCTTCTTAACGATGACTACTTCGTCGTTGTCGATTCGCGAACCATCGGCCCTGACGCCGGGTTCAATTCCGGCTTCACCCAAACGGATGTCTGGGCAGAACAAACCTATGGCGTGGCCGGTGCGGTTGCGGATGACGGAGCTGGAGGCACACGAATCCTTGGAGCTTCGGGAGCGGCCTTCGGCGGAAAATCAGCCGGGACAAGTGATGATGCGTCGAGCCTGCCTACTGCGGAACACGTGACGTATGTCGGAATCAGCAGCGGCGACGTTGCAAATATCAACAGCGGATTCAGTTTCAACGTCGTTACTCATGCCCGTGACGGGGACGATGTCGGAGGCGAAGGTCGCAGCGTTCAAGGAAGCGTCCGACAGTTTGTCGATAACGCAAATGCGATTGCGGGTGCGAACTCGATGCGGTTTGTTCCGGCTGGCGGCACCAATGCAGCCGGAAGTGGCGGCAACTGGTGGAGCGTTTCACTCTCGTCGAGCCTGTCGGCACTGGCCGATGCGGGGACAACAATCGATGGAACGGCTTACGACTTAAACGACGGAGTTACGGCACTCGATACCAACAGCGGAAACGTGAACACGGCACGAACGGTCGGTGTGGATGGTTTGACGCTGGACGCAGTCGCCCGACAGGAATTCGAGATCAACTTCAACGGTAACGACGAAGGACTGGTGCTTGATACCGGCGGAATTACGGTTCGCAATACGGCTTTGTTTGGCGCGGCACGGATTTCCGGATCGACCGGTTCGCAGATCCATGTGACTGAAAATGTCCTTGCGGCCGACGGTGGTGCGACGGTGACCGGCAACCTGCTGGGTACGCGCGCTGACGGCAGCGACCCCGGCGCATTGCGGGGCGATAGCGGGATGTTGATCAACGGAGCAAGCTACGTTTCGAATAACTACTTCGCTTATCTGAATATTGACGGACTGGGCATGAACGGGCTGGCGTTCGGCAACAGCGACGGATCGACGTTCGAGAACAACGAGATCCACTCCGTCGCGTACACTCACACCGCCGGCGACGCATTGACCATCGATAGCTCCGGCAACACGGTTCGTGGAAATTACATTCACGACGTTGGACTGGCGGCTGGCGTGTTTCCATACAACGGAAAAGGGATTGAGCTGTGGTACAACGCGAACAACAATCTCGTCGAGAACAATACGGTTGAAGCCGCAATTACGGCGGGCATCGGTGTCGGTGACAATGCTCACGACAACGTGATCTCGAAAAACGTGATCACGGGAACGACGGGATCGGGTGGCGTCGGCGGCGCTGGCATTCTGATAACCAGCGCCGGAACAGGTGGCAATCCGACCGGCAACACGATCACGCAGAATGAAACGTACGGTAATGCGGGACTCGGGATCGACATCGATCACACGGGCACATTCACGACAGCGTATGGAGACGGCGTTGATGTCAACGACGGATTGTCGCCCGCGCTGGCGAATGAATCGATGGACTACCCGGTCATCACGATTTCCAATCTCGCCGGGAGTGCGCTGGCGTTGTCGGGATATGTCGGCTCGAGTCCGGGACAGACTGCGTTCGGCGGAGCGAGAATTGAGTTCTTCCGCAGCAGCGTCGATGCGAGCGGCCATGGCGAAGGGCGGACCTATCTTGGTTTCCTGCTGGCCGATGCGAACGGCAGTTTTAGCGGCACGTTGACGGTCAGCGGACTGACGGATGCTGATGAAGTTACATCAACGGCAACGAGCGTCAACGGCAGCACTTCCGAATTCAGTGCCAACCATGGAGTCAATGTCACGCCGACGGATCTCAATCCGGACAACTTCAACGTCGATGAGAACGCGGATACTTCAGCGGGCTTCCCGCTTGGAACTTTGACGACTACCGACGCCGACTCGGTGGATCCGAACGAGACGTTCACGTATTCAATTCTGCCTGGCGGCGATGCCGGATTGTTCAGCATCGGAGGTGCGGTCAATGACGAGCTGATACTCAATGACGGAGTTCTGGATTTTGAAACGAAGCCGGCGTATACCGTCAATGTTCGCGTGACAGACAGCGGTGGCTATACGTACGACGAGGCGATTACCGTTGATGTCACCGACCTCAACGAGGCGCCGATCGCGACAAACGAGAGCTACACGATTAGCGAAGACCAGAGTTTTGGTAACAACGTCCTGACAAACGACATTGACCCGGAAGGACTTGCACTTGCTTCGTCGATCAATACCGGGCCCACACATGCGGACTCGTTCACGCTCAATCCGGACGGAACATTCAACTATGTTCCGGAAGCCAACTATTTCGGTGCCGACTCGTTTTCATACGAGGTCAGCGATGGAGTTCAGACTTCAACGGGAATGGTGACGATCACGATTCTTCCCGTCAACGATGTGCCATTGGCCGTTGCGGACAATTATGAGGTCGAGACCGGTGATATTCTGACGGCCATTTCAGGCGTGCTGGATAACGACTACGACGCTGAGAATGATCCACTTGAGGCGATCATTTTTCAGCAACCGCTGCATGGATCGCTCGTCATGTCACCGAGCGGCCAGTTCGTTTACGTTCCCGATTCGGGATATACCGGTTCGGATTCGTTCAGCTACATCGTCCGCGAATCGTTGTCATCTGTTTTAAGTTCGCCGGGATTCGTCACCATCGACGTCCAGATCAACGCGGTTGCAGTTGATCCGGTCGACCCTCCAGTTGATCCCGAACCGCATGTCGATCCGAAACCTGCGATTGATCCCGAAGATCCTGATCCGGAAAACGAAACAAATGATCCCCGCAATGATCCGGACAATCCAAGTGACGCCTTGATCGAATTGAGCGATGTCGCGGTTGTCGATCTCCGTTCGCTTTCGGCGGTCCGTGATACTGAGGAACGCGGCGACGGGCAGGAAATGGCCCAGTTTGAGGAGATGCTATTGAGTATGGCGGACCGTGACCGCGCTCGTGCGGTTCTTCGACAGATGCTGTCTTACTCGGCCCGGGAACGGATGGCTTTGGAGGTGGAACTCGACCGACTGACTGCCCGTGACGGCGTTGCCGTTGCCTACGACGCTGCGATATTGTGGCGGGAACTCGAGGAGTTGGAAAAGACTCATGAAAGTTTCGTTGCAAATCTTGATATCAGCATCGGGTCAGTGGCGATGCTCGCGACGACGGGCTACATCCTCTGGTCACTTCGCGGCGGAGTTCTAATTGCCGCCGCAATGTCGCAGATGCCCAACTGGCGGTTTATCGACCCGCTTCCAGTGCTCGAGTCGTACGCCGACAAGCGTGAAGAGACTGAAGAGACTGAAGAGGACATGAATCAGTTCTTCGAGTAGCGATCGTCAGAACATCAAGCAAAGAGAATTTTCCCTCGACCGATATGCCGTCATCAACAACCAACCAAAACAAGTACAAACCATGTTTAAGATAAAATCAGCGACTCGTCTGGCGATTACCATCGGAATCGCCTGCGTCTCACTCCTCTGGCTGGCGGTTGGACTTGGGCTGATCCCCAATCCGGTTCGTGAAAAAGTTGATTCGCGAATCGCGCTAACCCGGTCGATCGCCGTATCCGTTGCGCAATTTGCGGAGACCCACCGCTACGCCGAAATGCGAAACGTATTGGAGCGAATCCGTGAATCGGATGACCAGTTGATATCCATGGGCGTCCACCGGGATTCCGATCGGCGCTATATTGTATCCGCAGGGCCGCACGAGCGGATGTGGGAACCTCTTGCAGGAAACAAATCGACGGATAGCCGGATCTCAGTTTCGATCTTTTCCGGCGAGGAAAAATGGGGACGACTTGAATTAGTTTTTCGCCCGGTGAGCAAGGCAGGATTGAGCCGGATGATGCAGTTTCCGATTCCAATGATTGGATTCACTGTGAGTCTGTTGACGCTGCTCACCTGGTACGTGCTGAACCGGACGTTTCGCTATTTGAATCCATCGGAAGTTGTCCCAACCCGGGTCAAGTCGGCTTTTGACACGATTGCGGAAGGGTTGTTACTGCTTGATCCCAGGGGAGAAATTGCGCACGCCAACCGTTCAATGTCGCATATCATCGGGATCGATCACGAATGCATGGTGGGAATGAACGTCGATGACATTGACTGGAACGAAAACGGTGCAGTTGGCAACGGCGTGATGCCGTGGAAGCGATGCCTGGCCGATGGTTCGTCAATAACGGGTGAAGTCATTGAGCTCAATTTGCGCAAAATCAATCGCAAGTTCATGGTCAATGCCAACTCGATCATTGGCGGGAACGGAGAATCAAAAGGCGTTCTGGTAAGCCTGGACGACGTGACAGCGCTGGAAAACAAGAAAGTGGAATTGTCGCGATTAATTCACACGTTGCGACGCAGCCGGGACGAAGTTGAGCGACAGAACGAACAGCTTAACTTCCTAGCTTCGTGCGATCCGATGACCAAGTGCATGAACCGCCGCGCATTCTGGCTGAACTACGAGCGAATGTGGGAGGAAACTCCAAAGGACCAGTTGTCGATCGCAATGATCGATGTCGATCATTTCAAGGCCGTCAACGATACGTACGGACACTCCGTTGGTGATCAGGTCCTGATCGGTGTCGGTGAGTTGATCAAAAAAGCGGTCGGTGAAAACGGAATGGTTTGCCGGTACGGTGGTGAAGAGTTCGCAGTACTGATGGCTGACCAATCATTCGAATCCGCATTGGAACTGGCCAACGGTATTCGCGAAGGGTTCAACGCGAGGCCGATCGCGGATCTCGACGTGACCGCAAGTATCGGCCTATCAAGCCGCAAATTCGGCGCGATGGACCCGCAACACATGCTCGATCAGGCTGACGAATGCCTCTACGCAGCGAAACGAAACGGACGGAACCGGGTTGTCAGGTTCGATGAATGCCCCGAGACCTCCGGAGTAGAAGAAACGAAAGAGGAGTCGCGTCGCGAGGCGCCGATTCAGTACTCGGCAGTGACCGGCCTGTTGTCTGCGCTGTCATTTCGAAGTCGTCACGCGGCGGAGCATTCGGTACGGGTTGCCGAACTGGCAGTTGCGATCGGACCCGGATTGCTTGAGCGTAGCGAGCTGTATGTGCTGGAGATTGCGGCGCTGTTGCATGACATCGGCAAGATCGGGGTTCCGGACCGGATTCTTGACAAGCCGGGTGAATTGACGCCTGAAGAATGGGACGTGTTGAACAAGCACAGCGAAATTGGAATCGAAATTGTCCGGTCAGCGTTTGCAAGTGAGGAAGTGGCGTCCATCATTTCCGACCACCAGTTGAGCCTTGGAGGTAAGCCGGACCGGCAGGATCTATCGACTGTGAAATTGTCGGCTGCTTCGCGAATCATCATTGCGTGTGATGCGCTGGATTCGATGGTCAGTGAAAGTGTGTACCGCGACCTGATTCCGGTTGAGGCAGCGATTTCGGAGCTTCGCCGGTGTTCCCCTTCACAATTCGATCCGCAGGTCGTTGATTTACTCGAACAGCATGTACTCGCGGGTTCGTGGGTGCCGGGCAAACGGTCAGGTTTCGAGATTGATACAACGACGGCTGTTGAAATCGGCCGGCACATCGAAGTCCTCTGTTCGGCCATTGAGTCCGGGGATGTTGAGCGGCTGCAGTCGGCGGTGGAATCACTGCGCGACGATGCTGCAAGCAAACAGTTGACGCCGATTACCGAAGCAACGGTTCGGCTGAATGATGCGATTGCGTATGAGGAGTCGGACCTCGAATCAGTCATGCAGCTTGCCGACGAAGTGCTGGGCTTGTGTCGCAGATCACGAAGCACGTTTGTCGATTCTGCGGAAGCTACCGTTTCGGGCAGCGGAAAACCGTCGGGACAGAAGTTATTGCCGGCTCAATCCGGTCATGTGTAACGCCCCTAAAAACCGGAACGGCAGTCACGGGCAAGCACCGGGACGCAGGGAAAAAGGTACGTTTGAATCGGAACGGTTCGAATCCGCTCAAATTTTTCGAATCCGGCAGACGCGATGACGAAGGTAAATTAACGACGACGGCACATCTAATGAACTTCGCTGACATATCCAAATCGATTTCAAACTGGTTCAAATCACCGGGTGCCAGCTCCATCCACGTGCCAGGCGTAGAACTCGTTGCTCTTGAAGAACGCGTGCTCTACAGCGCGTCACCGTTTCCAGTTGATTCGTTGCACGGAGAATCCGTAGTTGATGTCGAATTCGATGCGGAACTTTTTGAGTCCATTGACTCGCACCTGAGCCAGTTACAGGATGCATTCGATTCGATCGATAAACCTGTTTTGGCGTTTCCTGAGCTGGAATTGTTGAGCGGTTCGGATCAGGCTTCCGATGAAGTAACCGACATCGTGTTTATCGACCGCAGCGTCGACGACTTTCAGACGCTGGTGGACGACATCACAGCCCGGACGAATTCGGAGAATATCCGGATCGAGTTCATTGACGTTGCCGGAGACGGCGTTGCGCAGATTTCGAAAGTACTCAACGGCGGTCGCCTCTACGAAACGGTTCACCTGGTTACGCACGGCAGCGACGGGCAGCTCCAGCTCGGTAATCGTTTTCTCAATGCTGATTCGGTCGGAGAGCATGCGGCTGATTTATCCTCATGGAACGCAGGTCTGACTGCGAACGCTGATATCCTGATTTACGGTTGCGAGGTTGCAGCGACAGAATCGGGCGAAGACTTTGTTGACGTACTCTCAGATCTGACCGGGGCGGATATAGCGGCCAGTGACGATCTGACCGGTCACCGGAACGCTGGCGGTGATTGGGAACTTGAATACACAGCCGGCATTGTTGATGCGGAAGCTGTGTTTTCCGTACGCTCAATGGATCAGTGGAATCACACTTTGGCCCAGGTCGATGCTTCAGCGGAGGACAATGGCACGACAAAGTCAATTGCTGCAGATGCCAACGGAAACACTGTTATTGCTGTCAGCTCGACGTCTTCCCTGCTCGTGGTAAGTGGTGAAGACATCATTGTCACCGGTCTTAGCCACGATTTTGCCAGCGAAACCTTTCCTCAATTTCGAGCCAACACAACGACCGATGGAGATCAGAAATGGGCTTCCGTAGCTGCCGCAGAAAACGGTGATTTTATCGTTGTCTGGACGAGTAAGAACGGTTCAGAGTCCGGAGTTTTCGGACGTACGTTCTACGCAGATGGATCGGAGAAAAGGGCCGAATTTCAAATCGATGCCCCGGGATCTGTTGGTGAGGATGCATCGGTTGCCATGGACCGGTTCGGCAATTTCGTCGTTGCCTGGGAGGTCGATGCGGGGGGGACTTTGAAACATGATATTTTTGCACAGAAGTTCAATTCATCGGGAGACAAGGTTGGCGGAATTTTCGGAGTCAACGAACAAACGGACGACCATCAGTACGATGCGGATGTAGCGGTCAATGATCAGGGTGAGTTTGTGATTGCGTGGTCAGACCGGGATACCGGCAATGTTCATTTTCAGGAATACAGCACATCAGGAGCCGATGGCGCTAATCACGAGATCGTGCATTCAAGGAGGATTCAGTCAGCAACAGTCGACATTAACAATAATGGACAGTTTGTTGTTGGCTACGAATTCCGTGTAGGGGTGGGAGCAAATATCTACCGCGCCGATGGCTCATTTCAATCTGTTAGAGTCGATCCGGACGGACCTGGCGTTCAATTTAACCTGGCAACAGGGATACTTGAAAATGGAGACGTAGCTTTCGCCTGGGAAGGTGTCGGTAGCGAAAATGTCGATACGCAAGGCGTGTTCAGCAGCTTCTACAAATATGATTCTGGAGGCGACCAGTGGAACGTCACCACTACCGAAGCGCATCTCCAAACGAATTCGGCAGACTGGTCAAAAGACCAGACACATGTGGCAATCTCAACGGCAAGAGATGAAGCGTTTGTGTTTGGGTTTGTCGAGGATCAGACATCGTACACAGTTGCCTCGCTCGCTTCCGCAATTAACCAGACGCCTGAAAGCAGTGCGGGCAACTTTCATGTGCTTGAAAACACCGAAGCAGGTTTTGACTCGTCCAACTTCGACTATTCTGACCAGGAGGGGGACTCGCTGGCGAAGATTGCGGTCAGGACGCTGCCATCATCGGGCGTACTCAGCTTTGACGGGGTTGTGATTGATCAAGCCGCTATCGATGCGTCTCCGGACGGCTTTGTCATCGACATCACCGATATCGGAAAGCTGACCTACGCGCCTGCGGCGGAAATGTACGGGATCAATTTCGATTCTTTCGAGTACCGCGTACATGACGGAAGCAATTTCTCCGTTAATAACGCAACGCTACAGATTCAGGTCGGCGCCGAAGACAGGTTCTGGATTTCGACGGAAGGCAACGGTCCGGCGGCAAACGGTTTGCCTGACTATTCGCGATCAGACGCGCTGCAACTGGGCGGTCCACTGTTCGAGCTTGGAGCTGACAGTGTCGGTGACTGGTCAACGCATTTCAGTCTCAGTTCATTTGGTCTCGATCTGGACGCATTGCATTATGTCGAACAGGATACGATGGTTGGCGGGTTTCAATTGAATCGCGGCGACATTTTGTTTTCCATCAGCAACAATAGTGGAACTCTGCCGGGCGATTTTCAAGTCAGGGGAGTCGATGACAAGAACTTTAACGACGAAGACGTTCTTGTTTTTCGGCCGACATCCAGTGACTTCTCGGCCGGAGTTGTTTCCGTCCTGCTCGACATGAGCAGTGCAGCCGGTGCGGATCCGCTCGCCGTTTTTGGTGATCTAAACGCTTTGACGCTGGTGGAGCGGGACACCGTTGTCGGCGGCGTTGTTGTGAATGCAGGCAGCCTGCTGATCGGCCGTTCGGGAGGAGCTGAGCATAGCAATATCTACCTCGTCGATGTTATTCAAACGGGCGAGAACAGCACTGTTACGTCAACGAGTATGCTCATCGATGGTAGTGACAATCACGTTGACATTGACGAAAAAATTTATGGCCTGGAACTGATCGAGCAAACGACAACCATTGGCGGCATCACGCTTAACGCAGGGACGATTGTCGCAGTAGTCGACAGGCAGGAAGATGTTGGGGACGACCCGATAGATGTTCAGCCGCACGATGTTTTCGCTTTGGACGTCACTTCAACCGGCGAGGGAACATCCAATGCCGATGCGACTTTGATTCTGGATGGTAGCGATGTTGGATTGACTGGCGCATCATTGGAACTCGATGCGCTGGCAATTCTTGGTTCACCGGATCCATCTGTTCCACCCGCCGGAACCAACGGCATCGTAAGTTTGAACGAAGATGGCGCATTTCATTTCGATCGAACGGATTTCGGCTACGTGCCATCGGCGAGTAACAACCCGTTCGTCGAACTGGTTGTCGAGACGCTGCCTTCCATCGGTCAACTGATTTTCCAGGGGAGCCCAGTGTTGGCCGGGCAGGCAATCGGAACGGAACTGCTTGGCGATCTGGTGTTCTATCCCGGAGACAATCTGTCAGATTCCGTAGACTTCGCCGAGTTTGTTTTTCGAGTTAGTGACGGAGACTCAACGTCCAATACGAATACGATCATTATCCGGGTCACACCTGAAGCCGGCGATATCGCAATTGAAACAGGAACAGAGTTGGTTGCAATCGATAGTTGGGCTCAGGTCAATACAACCAATATTGGCGACCAGTCGGAGCAGCATATTGCCGCCCTCGACGGAGGCGGATACGTCGTTGTCTGGTTAAGCGAAGACGGTGACTTTTCGGACGGCGATGATGGTAAGCAAGTCTTCTATCAGGTCTTCAATGCAGCCGGCGCAAAGGTCGGTACGGAGCAACTGGCTCACACGGCGGCTCCCGGCGCGCAGGACTCGCCGTCAATTACCGCTCTCAATGATGGAGGTTTTGTCATTGTCTGGTCAGCGGAAGATGTTGCTGACCGGGAGATTTTTGCCCAGCGATTTGATGCGGACGGAAATCGGGTGAATCATGCCGGAGACGCGCCGGGCGGTGTGTTTCAGGTCAATCACAATGCCTTTGACGCGCAGATTCGCCCTGTGGTTACCGGTCTTGAGGACGGTGGTTTTGTCGTCGTTTGGTCCTCATACGATCCAGCAATATCAAACGATTCGGCGGATGTTGTTGGTCGAATTTATGAATCCAATGGTACTGCCGGAAGTGAATTTCTGATCAACACGATCAATTCCAATGTCCAGCGGCCTCAGTTTGTGATGGGACTTGAATCAGGCGGATTTGCCGTCACTTGGACCGATCAAGGGGGAGACGGCAACGATATTGGCGTCCGTGTCTTTGATGAGTTCGGGAATGCAATTGCATCTGATGCCATTATCAATACACATACGGCAGGAGATCAGCGGAATCCTGTATTTCATCAATTTGACAATGGTGAGCTGGTTGTAGTCTGGCAGACCGACGGCGTTGATTCAGATTTACCGGCAATCGTTGCACGCCGGATCGGACCTGACGGGATACCGTTTGGTCCTGAGATTCAGTTGAACATTACAGAAGCCGGCGGCCAGGTGCGTCCGGTAGTTGTTTCATTGCCGGGCGACCGGTTGATGGTTGCCTGGGACTCGGCAAGCTCAGACGGAAGTGGTCGGGGAATTGTCGCGATGGAATTCGATTCTTCGCTCAGTCCTCTGACAAATGAAATCGTTTTGAATTCACGGACCTATGACAACCAGTCCAGTGCTGCAATTGCTGTTCTTGCCGATGGCGATCTTCTCGTGACCTATCTGAGTCATGACGGTGACAACGGAAACGGCAGTTTCGGCTCCGGAATCTTTGCTGACCGATTGACCCCGGGGATCGTCGGAACCGAGGACAGTGCGATTCCGCTCGGGCTGAGCTTTGAGTTAACCGACATTGATTCAAGTGAACAAATCACGCAAGTCCAGCTTAGTGGCGTACCACTTGGCGCAGTGCTAATCGATCGAATCGGCAACACGGCAACCGGCGATGGAAACGATATCGACGTTACCGGCTGGGTATACGATTCGATTAAGATTACTCCGCCGCCCGAATCAATCGCCGACTTCGATTTAAGCGTACGAGTCACGACCGAGGATACTGACGGTTCTGTGACTGATGTTCAGGAGACCAGCCGGGACATTCGTGTGATCGTTGGATTCGCCAATGACACAGCGACTTACAATGGCCCGACAGCATTTACGACCGAAGACTTGCAGGTTCAATTCACACAGTCACAACTGCTGGATACTTCATCGGACCCGGATTCGGACTCTGTTGGCGCGCCCGTGCTTGATCCGGACGTGAGTTTTGATCTGGATCCTGATTCGCCGCCGACCGTCGGCGGAGGTGTTTTACAGTTGTCGACGATCGACAGCAGTGGCTCGGCGGTAGTCGCTGACTTTGATGCCAACCATGTCAGTTTCGATCCGGAACCGGCAAGCAACTACCCGGCAATAGATGCGGCTCTCTATTTTGACGGTTTGGGTGGCGGGTCAATCAGCGGCCCGACTTCCGGCGCCGGGGATGCCACGATGGAAATGTGGTTCAAACCGGAAAATCTGACAGGCAACCATGTACTATTCGAGACCGGTTCGTCATCAAACGGAATCGGTTTGTACCTGATGAATGGCGTGGTCGAGTTTCATTTGCAGGCACCGATCACAGTCGATGGAAATCCAACTGAGCCCTACGTGCTGACCGGCAATCGAATCAGCGCTACAGAATTTAATCATGTAATGGTGGTGATCGACTCGGGCGGTACAACCGCCGGTGATCCGTCCGAGCCGGGAATCGCACTGTACGTCAACGGTGTGCGAACTGACGTTCTTGCCGACATCCAGACTCTTGCTCCGGGGTTCACATGGAGTGATGGCAGCCCGATCAATATCGGGACTGCCGACGGATCCTTTGCACACCAAACGGAAACGACTATCGAATCGTTTCGCGGTTCGATAGCCGCGATCAGTCTGTACGATCAGGCGGTCGGCGAAATTGATGAGGTGGAACGTCACCGGTTGGAAGTTGCGGACAGTGTCGGCATTCACACGATCGAAGGCAGCACACCGGTTGTCGGCACGGCAATAACACTTGCCAGCGGTGCGCTGGTGACATTGAATGCAGACGGAAGTCTGACCTATGACACCAACAATGCATTTGATTATCTTGCGGTCGGTGACGCGCCCGTTTCCGACACGATCAACTACGAAGTAATCGACGGGCAAGGCGGCGTTTCAACAAACAGCGCGGTCGTCACGATTTCACCCGTCAACGACGCTCCGGTTCTCGATGACGGTTCGATTACGATTGGAGAAACGGACGGAGCCGGAACCGCAGTCCACGATCTTGATGCGAGTGATGTTGACAACGACGAAGGCAACGGCGACTTCATCTACGAGATCATCGCCGGCGATCCGGATGGAATCTTCGGTATCGATTCAACGACGGGAGAAATCACCGTCGCGTCCCCTGAACTGCTGGATCATGAGACGGTTCCGCAATATGTCCTGCAGGTAGGCGTTGAGGATCCGGGCGGCGCGAGCAACGACGCATTCATTACCGTGACCGTCGCCGACCGAGCCGAACCCGCCATTCATGGATCGATCTTTGACGATGTCGATGCAGATGGATCTGTTGTTTCGGACAACGGGTTGGGCGGTGTACAGGTTCATTTGTACGTTGGCAACGGAAATGGAGCCGACGGCGCAACGTATTACACATCGACGACGACCGATGGATCAGGCGCGTATTCATTTACCGAACTCGAGGACGAAACGTACTACGTGGTTGTTGACTCAAGTTCGATTGCATCCGGGTCGGGCTACAACACGGGACACGCCCCGGCGAATTCGTGGGCGGAACAGACCTACGGATCGGCTGGAGCTGTTCGGCGCAACGGCGGCCCGGACATTCTGTTGGCTTCCAGCGGAGCATGGTTCGGTGGCAGCGATTCGGAGACTTCAGACGACGCCAGCGATATTACTTCCGCCGAGCACATTAACCAGGTCGCAATTTCGGGAAGCGATATAACACAAGTTGACTTCGGATTCAGTTTCAACGTTGTTACCAATGTTCTTGACGGATCGTCCTCGGTCGCAGAGCAGGGTTCACTTCGGCAGTTTATCGACAATGCCAACTCAGTTTCCGGCGAAAATCGAATGCGTTTCGTCCCTGGCGTGGGAACGAACGCGAGCGGAACGAGCGGCGGCTGGTGGCAGTTGCAAATCAACGAGGCGCTTCCGGCGATCACCGATTCGGGAACGACGATCGACGGACAGGCATATCTTTCCGACATGAGCCTGCGGGATGAAAACGCAACCGTCTTCGGAGACGATCTGACAGCAGACGGAACGGTTGGCACGGGCGCGGACGGCGTTGCCGGTACCGGCGACGAGTCGTTATTGCTGACCGACGCCGGATCACACGGCACAACGGCAGCAGGATTAGATGCACCGGAGCTGGAAATCACGTCCAGCGGATCGATTCGATACGGGCTTGTTATCGCGCCGGACGATGACCGGCCCTCCATCAGCGATATCGAAATCAGCAACATCTCGATCCATGGTTTCGGGGTTGATTCCGATCGTGGTGCGAACATTTTTGTCGATGCAAGTGGATTGGCCGCCGATGGCATTACGGAAAAGCAGATTTCGAACGTTCGATTGAGCGGGAACTTTGTCGGAGTCGGTTCAGCAGATTTCAGCAACCCGGGCTCTCTATCCGCTACCACGCGATCGGATAACATTGCGATCCTTGAAGCAGACAATGGATTCATTTTTGACAATATCGTTGCGTTCGCAAACGACAAGGGAATTGAGTTAAAAGGCGACGGGTCCGCGTTGGATGGTGCGAATGACTGGGAGGTCGTTGGGAATGTGATTCACGGCAACGCGATCCAACAGACAGATTTTGGCGGCATCGACATCAGCCGCCAGTCAGAACGACTGCTGGCGATGTCGAACCTGATAAGTGGACACAACGGTCAAGGAATCGACACGTTCCGGGGCGGAAACTCGCATGTCGTTAGTGACAACACAATTTCCGGCAACGGATTCGGCAACGCGGAAACAGGCGGCATCCGCTTGTTCGGTGAAAGTCACATCATCACGCACAACGTGATTGCCGGAAATACGGGCGCAGGAATTCATGTGATCGGAGCAAACTCCGGCTCGTCCGGAGACTTCGATGCCAGCCGGTATTCGCTTATCAGTCAGAATGCTTTCGAAAACAACAGCGGCAACGCGATCGATCTGTCCGCAAGCCTCACCTTCGGACAGACTTTTGATGCTCTCGATGCTGATAATGATAACGAACTCATCGGATCGGAAATTCCCGTTGCCATGCAGGCGATCCTTGCATCGATTGATCCCAACACCGATAACAAGCTGTCCAAAACCGAGTTCATCGATGCCAGTGAAGCGATTTTGCTCTTCGGCGATGGCATTTCTGAAAATGACGGTCTGACTGATGTCAATTCCGGAAACGAAGGCCTCGACCATGTTGAGCTGGCAAGAGTCGGACTCGATTCATCGGGACTGCAGATTTCCGGAACGCTCGATACGACGGCGGGGCTTGACCGGATCGAAATTTACCTTTCCAACGCCGGATCCGGTGACACGGTTTCGGGAACAGATTACGGCGAAGGTTCCGTCTATCTCGGAACGTTGATGACGGCCGAACTGACCATTGGCCCGGGCGGCTCGTTTACCGGATTGCTGGTTCCGCCATCAGGAGTCTGGCCTGCTGGAGTGACAGGACTTCAGTCGATCACAACCATTTCGATCGACACCAGTAACAACACATCTGAATTCAGTAACAACGTCGTTATCAATCAGATTCCCGTCGCAGTTTCATCCTCGGACACGATCAATGAAGATTCGTCTCTGACATTATCCCGCAGCCATTTCGGTTTCACCGATCAGGCTGGCGCGACAATGACGCACGTGACTATCGAGCAGCTGCCGTCAAACGGGAAACTGTTCCTGGACGATGTCGAAGTGATTGCTATACAGATTATCGATCTCAATGAAGTCGACCTGAACTTGCTCGAATTTCGTCCAGATCCTGATTTCCATGGGCAGGATAGTTTTCGTTTCCGTGTATTTGACGGGCAGCACGAAAGCAAAAACGTAGCGGACGTTACGATTGACATCAGTTCGGTCAACGATGCTCCGGACGGAAACGGAGCGACGTTGAGCGTAGATGAAGACAGTTCGATTCAGTTGACCGCGAATGACTTCGGATTCTCGGATCCAGCAGCAAACGAAAACGATGACTTCAAAGAAGTCATCATCAGGTCCGTTGCAGGCAGCGGCGTTTTGACGCTAAACGGTTTGCCCGTTTCCGACGACGACACGATTCCAGTTGCTCAAATTCCGAATCTGGTCTTCACACCGGATCCGGACCGGAACGGTCAGGCGACGATCGTGTTCAGCGTCGTTGATGACGGAGGAAATGACACCGGCGGTCAGGATACGGACCCAAGTGATGAAACCATCACAATTAACATTGATCCGGTAAACGATCCGCCGGCAATCACATCAGGCGATATCTCGATTCCTGAAAATCAGACTTCGGTGATGACACTGACCGGTTCCGATATCGACAGTGATTCGCTGACTTTCTCCCTAAAAGACTCAGGCGGAGATAACGACTTGTTCGAGATCGATCCGGCGACCGATGAACTTCGGTTCCGGAGTCCGCCGGTTTTCTTTCCGGTTGGTGATGCAAACCGTGACGGAGTCTACGAAGTTACGGTGACCGTTGACGATGGCAACGGCGAATCCGCAACGAAGCTGATCCTGGTCACGATCACCGATACATTGGAAGAAGCACCCGTGTTTGGTGCACCTGAATTATTTCCGGTGCCCGAAAACAGTTCGCCTCTGATGCAAATTGCTATTGCGACCGATAACGACGGGGATCCAATTACGTACACAATGGAGGGAGTCGACGCCGGTTTGTTCGATTTTGATCCGGCCACGCGCACGCTGACGTTCAAGGCCAGCCCGGACTTCGAATCGCCTTTGGATTTGAATGGTGACAACGCCTACGAAGTTCTGATCAGGGCGACCGACGACACCGGGTTGTCGTCGTTGCAGACGGTTACGATTGAAGTCCAGCCAGAAAATGACAATGCTCCGGCAATCACTTTCCCGGCGAGTTTCAACATTGATGAAAACACTTCGAACGTCGGTCAAGTGATTGCAACCGACGCGGATTTGCCACTCCAGAATATTACGTATTCAACTGGCGGCGGGCTGGACGAAGAATTTTTCACGATCGACTCCTCCACGGGTCAGCTTCAATTCAAATCAGGACCGGATTTCGAGAATCCGCTCGATGCCGGAGCAAAAAACGTCTATCGCGTAAATGTTGTCGCGACGGACCAATTCGGATTGTCAACAGATCAACTTGTCAGAGTGACTGTCGATGACGTCGATGATTTGCCGACCGCGAGCGCGGACCTGTATGTTGTCAACGAAGGTGAAAACTACTGGACAAGGATCAGCGTACTTATAAATGATATCGACCGCGCCGGCGGCGGATTGACCGTCTCATTAGTGACAGGACCGGACGTCGGCGAACTGACGCTCTTGGCGGACGGATCGTTCAACTATGTTCACGATGGAAACGACGAAACTGGAAACAAATACGAATTTGTCTACGAGGTCACTGACGTCCTCGGTCAGACTTCACAGGCAACGGCCGTTCTTTTCATCAACCCGGTCAATGACGCACCTGTCGCCGTCGATGATGGAGTGTTCGACACGGACTCCGGCGAAACGATGGTGATTTCCCGGCAACAGCTAACCGGGAACGACAGCGATCGCGACCATCCTGATAACAACAACCGGTTGGCGGTTCGAATCACCGGCAGTTCGCCAGGTGGCTCGACGACCGTCAATGCCAGTGGAAACATCGTATTCCAGAGCGATCCGGATTTCTCCGGCGAAGTCGAAATCCGTTACGTTGCAGTCGATGAAAACGGCGCAGAAAGCAACGAGGCGGTTGTGCGTGTGAACGTGCTTCCCGGTGCTGTCGTGAATCCGAATCCTGACCCGGAACCGCCCACGACCGACCCCGATCCGGAACCGACGAATGAAGAGCCGGATGTAGATCCGGGCAGTACCGCCGGCAATTCGGGCATGGAGAACAATGAGCCTTCAATTGATACGATTCCCGATGGTGCGCTGGTCCGCGATAACACAGCGGACACTGTCGAACCGACCGCCAGTGATCGAGAGTCCGTTAATGAGGCACTCAAATTCGAACTTGGCAATCTCGATAGCAGCTACTCCTATTCGAAGGAAAGTTCGGTCGTCATTGCCGGATTGAACGATGCGTTCGATTCACGGAACGCAACCATTACAGCATCGGCAGGCCTGTCGACATTTGACCCGTCCACGATGGTCGCCTACTGGGGCGAACTGGACTCTGCGACTAACGAATTTATGATGAACATCAACGCCAACACACCGACCATCGTGGCGTCTGTCACCAGCCTGTTTACGGTTGGTTATCTGGCGTGGATTATTCGCGGGGGCGTACTGTTGACAACATTCATGTCCTCCAAAATGGCGTGGCAGTCGTTTGACCCGTTACCGGTTATCGAGCAGGGAGTCTACGACGATGACGGAGACGACCAATCGATTGAAGAAATGGTCGAATGATGTTCCGTGGCATCCCGCGGTGAACGCCGCCCCTACGACGGGTTCGATCAAAGCAATCAGAGATTCAAGAAGTAAACCTGACCAACAACCAAAATCTAAAAAGACAAACCAATGCGTTTTATCACCACAAAAATTCGTCTGGCGGTCGGCCTGGTCGGGATTCTACTCGTCGTATTCATGGCGGCAACCGCAATGAACCTGGTTCCGTCAACTATGACCGAACGACTCGAATCGCGATGTAAATATTGCGAATCGCTCGCGGTCTCCGGTTCTCTTCTGATTCAGACCAATCAGTTCAGGATATTCGATACCGTCATTGACCAGACCGTCAGCAGGAACGAAGAGCTGCGTTCCATTGGAGTTCGGAATGCATTCGAAGGGTTGATTCTCGCAACCGACGGACATCAGGCGCTTTGGTCGGCTGAAGACGACAACTTCGATCCCAATGCCAAACTGGGCGTTCCTTTGATCAATGGTACGAAGCCCTGGGGCGAAATCGAATTTACGTTTCATACCGAACGCTCGAGCCAGGGAATGCTCGCAATGTCACCATGGACGCGACTGGTAGTATTTCTGGGGTCATCAACGTTCATCCTGTTTCTGATCTATCTCGGCTACATGTTGACGCAGCTGAATCCTTCGAAGACAGTCCCGAACCGGGTCCGCAACGCGTTGAACAATCTAGCTGAGGGTCTGCTTGTCCTCGATACGCGTGGTCGGATCGTGCTCGCTAACGAGGCCTTTAGCCAGATCGTCAGCCTGCCTGATGACCGGTTGATGGGTAAGAAGCCGGGTGAATTATTTGAATGGACGGACACAACCGGTGAAAAGCCGGAATCATTGCCGTGGGTTGAAGCAGCGAATTCCGGCGAACATCTCACCGACAGGATGCTGATTCTAAATGTCAAACAGGACGATGACTCAGCGAGACATGTAATTTTCAAAGTCAACTCGTCGCCCGTTGCCGCTGAATCAAAAAAGGGAAATGGCGTTCTCGTCAGCTTCGAAAACGTTACCGAGCTGGAAAACAGCAAGAAAGCTGCCGTGTCTGCAAACAAAGCGAAGTCTGAATTTCTGGCGAACATGAGTCACGAGATCCGGACTCCGATGAACGCGATCCTTGGCTTTACCGACTGGCTGCGACGTGGACTGGCGGAGGACAAGGACGAAGAACTCGAGTATCTTTCGACGATTCACTCCAGCGGGAAACACCTGATGGAATTGATCAATGACATTCTCGACCTGTCGAAAATTGAAGCGGGTCGGCTGGAGATTGAAAAAATCCGCCGCTCGCCACATGCGATCGTTCACGATGTAACCAGAATCCTTCGTGTTCGTGCTGAAGATAAAGGCATCGAGTTGAATACTGTCTTCGAAAACGCACTTCCGGAGACGATCGAAACCGATGACGTTCGACTGCGACAGGTGGTTACCAACCTGGTTGGCAACGCGATTAAGTTTACAACCGAAGGCGCGGTCACGATCACGACCCGACTGATCGACTCTGCCACTGGTCCGTTAATGAATGTTGCAATCTCCGACACCGGAATCGGAATGACTTCGGAACAGTTAAAGAAGATCTTCAATCCGTTTGTCCAGGCGGACGCCAGCGTTACGCGTAAGTTCGGCGGTACGGGGCTTGGCCTGGCAATCAGTAAGAGGATTGTTACGGCGCTGGGGGGGGAGGTTACCGTGACCAGCCAGCCCGGCGAAGGAAGCGTGTTCTCGTTCTCGATCGGCATGGGCGATATCGAAGGCGTGCGCCGAATTGAGTACAACGACTATCTCGAAGACTCACGCAAACAACGTCGGTCCGGAAAAACCGGAAACAACCTCCGTCTACCGGAATGTTCGGTACTTGTGGTTGATGACGGTCAGGCAAACCGTCGCCTCATCAAACTGGTTCTTGAACGGGCCGGAGTCAAAGTTGATGAAGCGGAGAACGGACAGATTGCCGTGGACAAAGCAACCGCTGCCCACTACGACATCATTCTGATGGACATGCAAATGCCGGTGCTTGACGGATATCAGGCAACCGGACGGCTGCGGGAACTCGGCTATGAAAAACCGATTTTGGCTTTGACTGCGAACGCGATGACTGGAGACCAGGAAAAATGTACCGTTGCGGGCTGCGACGGCTTCCTCGCCAAGCCGGTTGATATCGATCTTCTGATTACCACGCTTGAGCAGTATGTCGGCAAAGCGCAGCCTCTTACTGAATCGGAAGAAAGCGGAAACCAGACGACCACCGTCAATTCGAACCCGGATCCGTCAGGCGTCAAAAATGAGATTCCGGAAACGGCAATTCCGCTGGAAACAGCCAGCCACGATGCACGCAACGAGTCGCTGGAATTCAATGTGATTTTCCAACACGGTTTGTCCCGGTTGCAGGAAGTCTGGGATACCGGCGAACAGCAGGCGATCGCGGAGGTCAGCTCGCTGTTCGCATCCGAAGCTCACCGGTACGGGCATGCGGGCATTGCCGACCAACTCGATGAACTGACGGCAGCCAGCGAAGGCGGAGACACAGTTGCGGCCGGCAACGCTTTGGAGCGATTTCTGGACGCGGCAAGGGAGACCGTTCTCAATCCATCGATCATCAAATCAGATGACGCGAGACCTGTCAGAACAACCGAAGCGCAGCCGGATACGGAAAAGAAGCGGGACACGGAAATGAAATCAGTGAAAATTAACGCGGCACGATCGGCACCTCGAGAACCTGTCTATTCAACGTTGCCGGTTGAGGAGCCCGAGTTTCATCAGATTGTTTCGGAATTTATTCCCGTCGTTCACGAAAAACTGGACGAAATGAAGCAGGCAATGGATACAGGCGACACAAAAGAAGTTGCCGATCTTGCTCACTGGTTAAAAGGAGCGGGCGGGACATGTGGCTTTGTCGAGTTTTATGACCCCTCGATGCAACTGGAACAAGCCGCAAAATCGAATAATGTTGAAGAGTTTGAAGCCGCGTGGACCGAACTGAAGTCAATTGCCGATCACATTACTATCCCGGAACTGGAGCTTAGCTGAGCTTCCGGAATGCGTTGATTAGTTCGGGAGTTCAACCTTTCTTGATCATCGCGCACTCCAGATCGCCTTCCACTATTTTGAACCGTTGAGAGTTCCCCCGGATTCCCTCCATGCTAAATTCGCAATTTCCAACCGCTGCGGGAGTGGGTTCGCAGAATCCTCTTGTAAAGCAAAACGCAGCGCAGGACGCAGCACCGGTTGTCAATGCGGACGCGCAGGTTCGCGCTCAGTCGGATACGGTTGCACTGACCGCAGAACGGAATGAAATTCGGACCGCAAAGATCATGATCGTCGATGATGAGCAGCTGGTGATTCGAGTGGTGCGACGGTTCCTGGCCTCGGACGGCTACAAGAACTTCGTCGTGTTGACCGATCCGCGGGAAGCCATTGACCGGATCACCACCGAGCGGCCGGACGTTGTCCTGCTGGACATTAACATGCCGCACATCACCGGCCTCGATCTGCTGAAGATCCGACAGCGGACCAGTCAGTTCCAGCATATTCCGTTCATCATCCTTAGCGCCAATTCGGAAAACGAAATCAAGCGCGAAGCGTTGAAGCTGGGTGCGACCGAATTCCTGAACAAGCCGGTCGATCCGTTTGATCTGGTCCTGCGGGTCCAGAACGCGTTGATTGTAAAGCGCCATTTCGACCAGATGGAAAATCACGCGGAGGAGCTCGAACGGCAGGTTCGGTTGAGAACGGCACAGATCGAAAGGTCGCGTGAACAGATTATTCACTGCCTGGCCAAGGCAGCGGAATTCCGCGACAACGAAACGGGCGAGCATGTTATCCGCGTTGGGAAATACTGCAACGTGATCGCAAATCAGCTTGGCTTCAGCGACGAATATTGTCGCCAGATTGAACTTGCTGCCCAGTTGCATGACGTTGGCAAGATTGGAATTCCCGACTCGGTTTTGCTGAATCCCGGCAAGCTGAGTTCGCAGGAATTCGACATCATGAAAAAGCACTGCGGTCTGGGCTGCGACATCATGGAGCCACTCGCACAAGGCGAAGCGGAACAGATCAAACGGCATTCATCTGTCGGCGGTTTCATCATGGACATCGTCGACGATTCACCGATGCTGGAAATGGCAGCTGTAATCGCGCGGACGCATCATGAAAAATGGGACGGGACCGGATACCCGCGTGGATTGAAAGGCGATCAGATTCCAATCGAAGGTCGCATCACCTGTGTCGCCGATGTCTATGACGCTCTTTGTAGTGAGCGGCCGTACAAGCCCAAGTTCCCGATTAAGAAATGCCTGGAAATCATGATCTCCGAACGGGGCATTCGTTTTGATCCGATCGTTCTCGATGCCTTCTTCGACCGCATCCGGGATATCGAAGAGATCCGCGCCGACTACAACGACGAGTCGTTGCTGAGTGAAGCTGTGCTGGCCGAACGCCAGTAGTACGAAGTGGCAGTTACGCGCCGTCGGCCCACGAGTTCTGTCCCGTCGAGTTGCTCACCAGCTCAAGCAGGCCTTCTCCTACATCGATTCCGGTCGCTCTCGAAAACGCTCTCCAGCCCGGGCAGGCGTTTACCTCGACAACCAATGGACTGTCAGAGGCGTCGCAGAGAATGTCCACGCCGATAAACGATCCGCCAACCGCCTTTGCTGCGCTGACAGCGAGTTCGCGGTGACGGTCATCAAGGTCGAATGCCGAGCATTGCGCGCCGCGTCCGGCGTTTGTAATCCAGTCACCCGGGCTTTCCCGCAACATGCCGAAGACCCGGTCACCGATGACAAGTGCGCGAATATCCCGATCGTTGTGATCGACAAACGATTGCAGATAATAAACGCGCGACTCGGATTCCAGCTCCCTGAATCGCAGGGCAGCATCGGCAGCAGAACGGAGCCGTTCCAGGCCGCGCCCGCCGCTTCCGAAAACCGGCTTCAACACAACGTCGCCGCCCAGACGATCAAACCCGTCAATCGCGTCTCTTGCGCGTTGGCAAACAATCGTTTCCGGAACTGGAACGCCTGCTCCGTGAAGCAGCGCCAGCGAAAGAAACTTATCGACGGACGCCTCGATTGTTCGCGGCGAATTGATCACCGAGACATTTGAATCGGCCAGTTTCCCCAGCAAATCCATCCGGAAAACGACCTGCTCCAGCGAGCCCGCGGGCATCGAACGGATGATCAGCGCATCAAAGGAGTTCAGTTCAACAATGTCGTCACCAAACGTCGGCGCGTAGATTCCGGTTGGCGACTTGTGGCCCGGCTGTTTCGATCCAACGCGAATCGCAATTGTTGAAAATAGAGACGCGTAATCGATTGCAATCAAATGGTGCCGGTCGCCTGCGGCACGACGCAAGTCATTGAAGTGCCACGCATCGGGTCGGGCGAGGACTGCGATTTTCATGCGGTAATTTCAGGCAATCGAAAACGAGTTCTTGAGAATGTCCGGGCGGACGTCCCCGTACGAAAATGTTCGTCCGGTTTTTACATTGTGAATCACGATGCGGGCCGGGCTGAAGAGCAGTTTGTCAATCCGGTAAAAATCGCGCTCGTAACGGTTGAACGTCTCCAGAAACGGGGTTCCGAAGTCAGAAGAGGCGGAGCTGGGAATCTGCGGTCCGGTTTTTTCGATTGCCGCGTCATCACAGCTGACCCACAGCCAGGCCGTCGCTCCGTACAAAATGGAATCATTGGTCCATCCAAGTGCCGCCAGGTCGGTGGCAGCAACAGGGGCGAGTGGAGCACGTCCGAATCCCCGCAACACATTCCGCAAATCGAATCCGAGCTCATGAAGTTTGTGCATCGCGGTTTCAACACTGCGGGCGACGACCTGAACCGTACCGGGCAGGCTGGATGTTCTTGCTGCGCAAATCGAAGTGTTTTCGGGTACACATTTACATGCTTCGGCAAACGCGCGAATCTGCGTTTCGTCCGGTAGTGATCCTGTTTCGAGAACACCGACGACTGAATCTGTCTTTGCAACAAGCCCGTATTCGGTCAGAACGTCTTCTTTTCCGCGCGCGATTCGTGCCGGTCCACTGCACATCGAAAAATATTCGTCGTACGAAAACGCCCATCCAGCGTACTGTGATGCCATACATGCGAGCAGCGGATGATCGGTCGTAACTTCAACCATGGGTAGGAGAAGTTCGTCGCTGAACTGCCCTGTGATTTGAACCGTGGCCAAACCCGCCATGCAGATTTCCGCCAGCAGAATGCCGCCCTCCAGCGTTCCGATCCGATCGACGCCAAAGTCCAGAACGGTCCCGACCAATTCCTCCAACGGATGAACGTCAAGGATTGCGAGTTCTTCGGTATCCAGTATCGACCACAAACACCGGGCGCGGTCATTCAATTCAGTAAGCAGATTCATCCGGGTTTTGTTGACCAGGCCAGTTAAAATGTGTTTGGGATCCGCTGAGACAGAGCGAATGTAACGAGTCGATTGCCGAAGAGAGCGTAGCCCATTGCAGGCGTTCCATCAATTACCGGACTTCAGAGTTGAGGCGAGTCCGCCCAGATAATTGACGAGGCACTCGTCGGCATTATCGATAACGCCCGGCAACAGTGACGAAAGCGACTCCGCGCTTCCGGATTGCCGCAGTTCGATCAGACGCGAACGAAGGAGTTCCCGGGATTGATAACTGTCGTTAAGCAGGAAATGCATCCAGAGCCAGGACTCTGCGTATTCACGGTTGCCCATACTCGCCGGTTGGGAGAGCGATTCGAGCCGTTCCAAATCAGGTTGCCACGTTCCCGCTTGAAGTTCACTTGCCAGATGTTCGATATGAACCCGGTTAAGTCCGCCCTGGCCGCGAGGTACTTCAAAGTACTCGGCAATCCCTTCGTCCATCCAGAGAGGGATATTGGGAATTGAACTGTGCAAGTAGCCGTGCGCGACTTCATGCCGCAGGTCTTCGCCGACCCGATTCCCCCAAAACGCAAATACGTTTAGCTGCACATCGGTTTTGACAAAAAATGCACGCCGGTCGGGGAGTTCGGGAAAGTGTTCGTTCAAATACGAACGGAACTTGTTTTCGTCAGCGAAAAGGTAGACGTGAACAGGCTCGTTTGAAAACTGAATACCCAATACAGATTGCATGTCATTCCGGCGCGAAACCAACTCGTCAATCAGCCGGTGTTGTCGCGGCAGATAGAAATCAGAACGCACGATCAGTTGCTCACGTTCGATTGTCTGCCGCATTGGCAACTCATTCGGGCTGGTTGTTTGGGCAGATTGACAGCCGAAAAGCCCGGCTAGAACGAAGAGACCGGCAAGTGCCAGGCTTCGGACTTCGCAACGAATTCTGAAGGAGTTTGATTTCGATAGATGACGAATAACAGGCACTGTATACGCTAGCGTTCTGCTTCAGGAACTCGGAATGGCTTAATGAGAGCTGAGGTTTAGCGATGTTTAAGACATCGGACAACGTGACTTCGAATTAATGCCAATCGCATTCTTGCCTTCAACAAACCAATTGGATTCTATTTTCATGTCAAAGCCATCTTCCCGGGCGAGCAACGATGCCAGCACGACTAATATTGACGAACTTGACGAATGTCGGCAAAATTCGCAAATGGTGGCATGCGCGTCTGCTGGCGAAGGATCGTCAGCTGGAAAAAAGACAAACCGCACGTCGCCAGCGAGCACTGAATGTTCGCTGATCCCGAGTCACCCAAGGAAGGACCTGACCCCGATGTTCCGCTTAAACAGCTCACGTGGCCGCAAGCCTTGCCGCCCCGGACAGCCGACTTGCAACGTCTTTCAGCGGAACCTGCGGGTTTATTCCGTCGGCCGCTGGTTTTCTTTTGCGCTGGTTGCCGTCATGGCAGCAGGCGGATGCGGTTCAGACCGTCCGCTTGAGTCCAGCGGCACCGATGTCGTCGATCCTGTACGAGTTGCTCGAACAGACGATGCACCTAAAACGAATTCGGTAACTCCGGCGTCAACGGAAGTCGAATCCTCACCGGCCTCTGTCAGTTTGCTTCCGGACCGCAATGCAGGACCTGGCGAAGTCTGCGAGACGTTTCTAAAACTGCTCAAGGCTGGAGACCGGCTGGCGGCTGAGCAACTGTTAACACGGACAGCGCTGTCGGTCACTTCAAAAGCTGACCTGCAACTGGAACCTCCGGGCAGCGAAAACGCCGTCTACGATGTCGGTTCGATCCGTTACGCAACGACGCTGAACAAAATTGCACAAGTTGATTGCCTGGTAAAGGAAACGACCGACGGCACGCCTGAGACAACAACTGTAACGTGGCTTGTCCGTTTGCAGACGGAAGGCTGGCGGATTTCGGGCATCGTGTTGGCAGGCGACGACAATATCCAGGATTTGCTCAGCTTTGAAAACGCCGATGACGTCAACCGGATCAATCAGGCGTTAATCGGCGACGAAACCGCTGCGGCCGAGCGTCAAGCCGATGCGGGTTCGACGACGGCGTTGAAATAGTCCGACAGAAAAAACCGCACGGACCAATTAAACGTCCGGCCGGTCAATGGAGTCGTTACTTAAATCTTATTGAACTGAATCTTCCTGGTCGGGATCATCTTCATCCGGGAAATAGATGCCAGCGTCCGGGTCAAGCATCTCAAGCGCTTGTTCGCGAAGGTCCGGATCGTCGTCGAAATATTTTTGTATCCTTGATACCGGATGATCGACGATCACTTTTGCCGACCGGCCTATGGCCATCGCAAGCTCATCGTTTCCATCGACCAGCGTTCGTTTCATTGCCTTGAACAGGCTGTTCGCAACGTAGTTGTCTGTTCATTGTCGTCCGGAGCGAAACAGATGATCGCTGCAAGGCAGGCAGACATCAACCCGGGTGCAGACCGCGTCATCATCCGGACAATATGGTATTTGTCCATAGAACCGCGCGGAAGAAGACGGCTGATCAACTCGACTGCAGACGATCGCACGTCGTCCGATGAATCATCAAGCAGTTTTGCGATCGCGCCTTCAGATTGTTCGAGTTCATCACCGTGGACGCTGGATCGCAGAGTATTCGTACAATCCGTCCGAATGGTTGTACTCGTAGATCGTTGTGTTCGCGCCCAAAATGCCCCGGCCAAACAAAACCGGAGTGAGGTCACTCATCCACGGTTTGTCAAGCGCGAAGATGGTCCCGTCCGGCAGATCATTCAGCCAGAGCAAAGAGATGAACCCAAGCAGTGTAGCGACTGAATCCTGTTCATGGGTAAGCAGGAAATCTGATACGTTGATTTCGCCAGTTGATTCATTCCACTCAACTGGAGATTCGCCCGACTGACACGTGAATTCCTGCAGCGAAATCCGGGACGAGACCATTCCAAGCTGATCGCAAAAGGCTGCCCCGATTTTCTTGAGCGTCTCCAGATTCACCGACCGGTCGTTGTAGATTGAAGTCGGGACTACAATTTCCGCGCCCCGGATTTTTTGCGCTCCAATTAACCCGGATAGCGTGACCATGCGGGTTTCGGTCCACGCTTTTTCAAAGCTGGATAGAGGGAGATTCAATGGCGTGTCGTTTTATGGGCATGTGGGATGATACGATTGATCGTTCGGGGAAGCGTGCGTTCGATTGTAACGCACCCGGCTGATGGGGCCAAAACAACCGATGTTACGTAAGCGGTGTCGCTGGTGGAAAGGAACACTGACCCGAATGGCTGAAACTAATTTAAGGAATTTCGATTCTTTGCTTTGCCAGGTCAATTGTTTTATACCTTCGGATGCCAACTAAACATTTGTCATTCCCGTACGAGATTCGAATGCCCAGCAATCAAAATCGCCGCCAGTTCATCAAGAAGACCTCGGCTTTCGCAGCAGGTGCAGTTGCTGTTCCGTATTTCTTTTCGTCGCCTCGAACGATGGCGTCGATGTATCAGGATGACAAAATGCCCATCGGTTTGATCGGTGCCGGAGGAATGGGGGTCGGCAACATGCGAAGTGCTGCGCCTTTTGTGAATGTTGTCGCCATTGCCGATGCTGATCAATCGCGGCAGGAATCTGCGAACGCACAATTAAGCGAAGGCAATGCAGATGTCTACGATGACTACCGTTCTATTCTGGAACGCGACGACATCGGAATCGTGCATGTTGCAACTCCGGATCACTGGCATACCAAACCGGTCATCGAGGCGATGCTGGCGGGGAAGGACGTCTACTGCGAAAAACCACTGACCTTGACGATCGACGAAGGCAAATTAATCCGGCAGGTTCAACAGGAGACCGGTCGAATTGTCCAGGTTGGAACTCAACAGCGCAGTACATTCAACTTGTTCACCAAAGCGATGGCGATTGTGGCAGAAGGGAGGCTCGGCAACATCACGAAAATCACCACTGCGATTGGGGGAGCACCGACTTGTGATGAGATTCCTGCGGTGTCCGCGCCGGAGTCCCTGGACTGGGACCGCTGGCTGGGGCCGGCGCAGGAGACCGAGTACCGTTACAGCGAGCATGAAAACGGAAAGAACACTAACTGCCACTATGAATTCCGCTGGTGGTACGAGTACTCCGGTGGCAAGCTGACTGATTGGGGTGCGCATCATGTTGACATCGCGATGTGGGCGCTGGCGCTCAATGGACAGACTGAGGGCCCGGTGTCGATCGGTGGAACGGCGGAACATCCGGTTGAGTTCGAAGATGGAGTTCCGCAACAACAGGATCGATATAACACGTCGAACAAGTTTGATCTCACGACGAGATTCGCCAACGGGACGGAATTGCAGATTGTCAGTGACGGTCGCAACGGCGTGTTGATTGAAGGCGACGAAGGCAGGATCTTCGTCAGCCGTGGCACGCTCGACGGTCAGCCGGTAAACGATCTGGAGGAAAATCCGTTGCCGGAAGACGCGATATCAAAAGTCTACAAAGAACTTCCAATAGAAGATAATGAACGCCGTGCGCACTGGTTGAATTTTCTGCATTGTGTTCGAGAGCAGAAAGAGCCGATATCCGATGTCCACTCACACATGAAAATGTTGAACGTCTGTCACCTTGCGGGAATCGCAGCCCGACTCGGTCGCGAAATCAACTGGGACCCGAATGCCGAAGAAATCACCGGCGACGATGTGGCAAACGCGATGCTCAGGCGTGAGTACCGCGCCGGTTACGAAATCGAAATGATGGCTGAGTCGCGGTGAGAACCGGATCGCAGTGAAAACCGGATCATTTGAAAACTGAATACTGATCGCTGGGACGCCTAAAACAGGTCGCGCAGTTTGAACGCCGTGTTGTGGTTGCGCACCGTGACCTGTTTGTACATTGCGTGACGGGCGAGTTTTACCAGCGTGGTTTTTCCTTGTTCTTTTTTCGATCCGGACCAGAACAGGACCCTTTTTCCCGCTGTGTACGATTCAATTCTTGTCTTCGGTTCCGGGAGAATGGCCAGAATGTCGGCGGGCTTCGTATCGCCCATCATAAAAATTGCGTTGTGCTTGCAGTCGTCGTCGTTCCCCCAGGCGTTCGGTGCTGATTTGAGTGCCGCAAGATACTGAGGGTGCGAATAGACACGGCCTGTGCGTCGTAGTCAAAACGCTTTGACAAAGCCCGCTCGATTTTTTTCGTCAGTGTGTCCGGTTTCATTTTGCCCGAGTCAAACAGGATATTGCCGCTCTGGATATAAGTGACAACATTGGTTGCGCCGGTGCTTTCAAAGCACGCGCGCAAATCGTCTTTGGCGATTATGTTATTTCCACCAACGTTGATTCCCCGTAACAATGCGAGATATCGTTCAGTCGATTTGTTCATTGTTTAGATTCTCAAAATGTTATTTGGTTGAGCCGGCAATTCAGACGTTCCGCAACATCAAGTGGCGTGCGCGTGCGGGCTGGACTTTTGGATTGGGTCGCGTAGGATTCGGTTCAAATCCCGGCTTGAGTGAAATTTCTGAAAAATATCCAGCAACAAAACGATTCCAGTCGTTTATCGATGCCACTTTCATGGCGCAACATTCTTATTATTGGCGAGTGCCTCCGAGCCGCCGCCTACGGTCCGTTCTTTCCCGACGGCGAGTTCGATTCAATCTTCGGGCTTTCGCGCAAACAAGTCCCTGAACAATGGCCCGTCGTTGTCGCGGCATACGCAAATCAGGATATCGCAGTCAATAACTCGTTGAACAACCTGATCGGCTATCCAAATAAACATTTTGCCCAATGGGATGACTATATTTCAATCTCGCGCGGTGAGTTGGTCATTGTTTGGTCAAATTGGCGCAAAGAAAAGTCAGACGACTCTGCTCGTGCCTATTTTGACCGGCTGATGTAGAAAAACCGTGGCTACCGCCCAAACGGCTTATATTGCCAACCCGTATCTTTGGTTTTGGCAATCCGTTAAGAGAGGATGTCGGTCAAAGCCGCGTCAAGTTCCGGAAAGTCATATCTGAAACCCTGCTCAATCGCGGCGGCTGGAATGACCCGCTGTGACCAGAGTAGCGATTCCGCAAAACCGCCGAGCACTAACCGCAGGGCGAGGGCAGGGGCGGCGAGAAGCGCCGGTTTCCCGATCGTACTCGAGAGTGACCGTGTAAACTCCGCATTGCGAATCGGGAACGGTGAAACCCCGTTATAGGGACCGCTGCAAGTTTCGTTTTCCAGCAGCATTAGCAACAACCGGCAGAGATCAACGATGTGAATCCACGGCATGAACTGCATGCCGCTTCCAAGTCGTCCGCCCAAACACCATTTGAACATCGGCAGCATCTTCTCGAGCGCTCCACCGTCTTTGCCTAGAACGATGCCGATGCGAATCAACGCTGTGCGAATACCGTTGTCCCTCGCGCGCGATGCCGCAGTTTCCCACTGGCGGCAGACATCCGGTAGAAACCCGGTGCCGCACGTAGTCTGCTCATCAATGAATGTTTCGCCCATGTCGCCGTAGTAACCGACTGCCGACGACGAAATCAAGAGGGACGGCATAACGGTCTGTTCAAGCATGGCATCCACCAGACGCCGTGTTCCTTCAACCCGGCTTTCCAGGATGCTTGTTTTCTTGTTTTCATTCCAGCGACCGGCAACCGGATCGCCCATCAGATTGATCACGCCATCGATATCAGGGTGAGCGCTGAGATCGAGTGATTCTTCCAGCAAATTCCACTGAATGGCATCGATGATTTTCGATCCGAGTTGCGTTCGCGCGCGGGAGGCACTTCTTGATGTGACAACACAAGAATGGCCGTTTGCGTTCAGCAGATCGATCAGATGCCTGCCGACAAAGCCCGATCCGCCAGTGATGAGTATTTTCATAGGTGCCCGGGAAGATTACAGATCAAGTGACCGGCGTTTTTTCTTTCTGCGGGCTCCGATCGGCAGCCACCACAGATAAACGCCTGTGAACCAGAGCCCTAAAAGGACCAAACCGTTGGGAAGAAAGATCCACAACTTGGCAGAGTCCGCGAAAAATGAACCATCATGGAGCGACTCGATCCAGTCGCTGCGACGATAGTTGGCTGAAAGCAGCGAGCCGTCGCTGAGATCGAGCTGAACTTCCCAGCGGTTCTTGCACTGAATTTTGACAATCCCTTCTCCGGGTCGAACATGAAGTCGATCAATGTCATCCCAGGAATCAGCTTCTGCTTCTTCGACCGATTCAACGCTGGCAAGAATCGTGTCCCAGCTAGCGGGTCCAACGCTTTCGGTTGCACTGTCTGGATCGTGGTGGATCGGAGTTCCTTTCATCGTTGGTGGCTGTACCCAGGCAACTTGCTTTTTGACCTGTAGCAAAAGGCCGGTCGCGATAACGAGAATAAGTGGGATGAATGTAACTAATGCCCCCCAGCGATGCAGTTTTCGCGTCCAGCGGTTCAGATTCAGGTTCATTGAGTAATTCCGGTAGGAGGTGCTAGGCTTTGTCTCAAAACGAAACTTGACATCGTATCGTAAGTATTTCGATCCGGTTCTTCTTCGATAACTTCTCTCACAACCATCGTTGAGTACAAGGTTTGTTCAATGATTCTATTCAAAACGGAGCAGCATCTTGAGTTCTTTATCAAACCGGCTGACGACCTACACCGTTGAGTCAGATGAAAACGGCATTGCAACGGCCAGCTACACCGCGACCGCTGGAACCGCAGGTTGAATCGTGAAGAGTTGCGTGATCTGGTTACGAAAGCGCAGCGTCACGTAAGCTGCGGAGTTCGACTTCAGCGACTACCTGAAAGACTTCAACTACCGCTTGATCAACACCGCGTTACCGGTGTCCAGACTCGCGTAGGGGATGCCGCTGGTTTGGCAAAATTCCTGAACAGCAACGGCGCAACCCGGCCAGAGACCGCCCGGCCATGGCCCGTAATCGTCGATCAAGATCATTCCGCCCGGCGAAAGTCGAGGCCAGTAGTATTCGAGGCAGGCGAGTGTCGGTTCGTAGATATCGACATCGATATGAGCGAACCGATACGCCTGTTCCGGCAGCTGATCAAATGTGCCCGGCAGCCAGCCCTGAATGATCGTCGCGTCAGGAAACTCGGCCATCACGTCTCTGACCGTTTCAACGGACGTCCTGGTAAACGCACGCTCTTTCCAGCGGGCATGTGAATGGCCGCCGTCACGAGTAACCGGTTCGCTTAAGCCTTCAAACGAATCGAGCATGAAAAATCCATGACCGGAAAACTGTCCTGCAACTTCCAATTTTCGTTTGTGACATAGTAAGTATGAAGTGAAACCGCGAAAGACTCCGTTTTCAGCAATCGCCCCCGGTATTCCCGCAGTAAGCTTGAACATTTCCAGAAGATGAAAAAAACGAGGTCGTCGCGCCACGTTTTCATTCATGCCAACTGCGGCCATGCCACGGTTGTACAACTCAATAAATTCCGGATGGAGGATGTGCGCCCCGTATTGGAGCTCCGGGTTCAGTTCTTCATCCGGTTTTGAGGCGCTCATTGGGATGCACCGCGGGCTTCGCGGACCTTGATCATCGTGTCGAGGATTGTGTTCCAGGTTGAAGGCTCTTCCAGCATCGCATTCGGGAACATGCATCCGTCCCAGCAGATATGTTTCATTCCGCGATCGCCGGCCCCCTCGAGCCAGTATTTTGAGCACTCGACGACATCCAGTTTGCCGTTTGGATCATCCGCCGGGCAATGTCGCCCGGTTTTATCGTGCGATCCGCTACCGTGAACGGTCCCGTCGTTCTGAGCAACATGGAAGTCGATGGTCCAGGGGCGCAGCGCATCGGTCATCTGTTTGTAGGCTGCATCAAACTGTTCCTTTGAGTAACCTTCTTTGAGCAACGCGCGTTCAGGGGCGTTGACTCCGAGCAGGTACAAATAGGTATGAGCAAGATCGGCTTGAAAACCGAGTGTGTCAGGCATACCAACCGCTTCGAGCAGATCGAGCATGTCACGCCACGAATGCATGCCGCACCAGCAGACTTCGCCTTCGGCTGCCAGGCGTTCGCCATGATCAGCAGCAACTTTCGCGGCTTCTTTGAACGTCGCGGCGATCTTTGTTGTATTGCCAGCGGGATCTTCCGCCCAGGATGCAATCGACCGGTCCGCCGAGTCGACTCTAATCACGCCATATTTTCGCACACCGTGTTCATTGAAAATCCGGGCAATGCGGCAGGCCTTTTCCACGGCAGACACAAACAGCTTTCGATCCTCAGCAGTGGTCATCGAGCTGGCACCCACGGTCCCGGGCCAAACCGGCGGGTCAATGTTTTTCTCCCAGTCAAGCTGGTCGACAATAAAGTCCAGGTCGTCGTGTTTTTCTGCAGGCATGTCCTTCACCAGCAACGACCAGGGGACGTAGCGACCTTCGACAATATTTTGATACATTCCGAACACATCGCTTCCCCATTGAGGTTCGTAAGTGCACAACGATCCGGGCGCATGCAGGACTCCCGGTGGAATCAGCCAGCCAGTTCCGCGTTTAAGGCGATAGGCTTTCGACAAATCAAGAATTCCATTTTCGCCATTGTCCCAGTCCGCGAGGCATTTGCGGAGTTGATCCTTCGTCGTACCCGGCTCCAGCCCCATAAACGTGTGCGGGAAATTGTTGTCGCAATTGTTGTATTGTGGCGAAAAGAAATAGCTCTCCGGTTTTCCTTCCTGACCGACAAGGGCTGCGTCGGCGTGGCTCTGGTGCATGTGATGCGGAATAGGCCCCATGTTGTCGAAAAATTTCGAGAAAACGGGCCATTTTTTGTACTTATTCCAGATCGACTCGCCGATCAGTCGAGGACCGGCTTCGGAAACGGCGTCCCGTAACAGAAACGTTTTGTCCCCGAATAGACAGAAGCTCAGCCCTTCATGTACAGTCCGCCCTTCGTTGGCTGCTTCGGTCGTGCTTGAAAACCAGCGTTCGTCAATGCCCCCACGCTCTGCGCCGAACGAATAGTAGTCGTCGGGATGCAATCGGATTCGTTTTCCCGGATGTAGAAAACTGCGAGGTACCCACGTGGGAGTCAGTCTCAGTACACCGCCGCCCGCGTCCATAGCTGAATCAGGCATCGCGGCAACATTATCGGATTTTTCCAAAGACGGCGTTGGGCTGCCGGTTGATGGGCGGGTCATGTCGGTTTGCTTTCAACACTATAACGGAGAAGTTTCTCGTCAACGCAATGTGAATCCGATGGGCGTTACAATGCGGGGAACAACTTTATAATCTGTTTTGCAGCAGCTTTCAATCAATCAAGAAACCGTCTTGATAATCGACAAGCGAAGGAATCACGTGGCAACCTGGAAACTGTTTACCAATCCTGAAAGTTCGAGCCTCGACGACAACTATGGACTCTCCCGGTCGCACGAAGGGCCCGGTTTCCGTGCGCGCACGCTCACTGACGGCAAGAGCGCGGGTGTGCAAATGGTTACGTTGTCAGTTGGCGGACTTGAAGTTGATCTGCTGCCGACGCGCGGAATGGGAATCCACCAAGCGCGGCGCGATGGACGGGTCTTCGGGTGGCAGTCGCCGGTTACGGGCCCGGTTCATCCGGCTCTGGTGCCGATCGACGACAGTTCAGGACTCGGCTGGCTCGAAGGATTTGACGAGATGATGGTCCGTTGTGGAATGCTCAACAATGGCGCGCCTGAATTCGGTCCGGATGGAAAACTTGCCTATCCGGTCCACGGGCGTGTCGCAAACACACCGGCCCGGAACGTAGCGGTCACCAGTGATGACGAATCAGGGGTAATTTCGATTTCAGCGACCGTCGAGGAATCACGTTTTCTGTTTCATTGTTTGACCCTCGAAACGACGGTTCAAATTCAGGGAAACCGGATTACGATTCTTGACCGCGTTACCAACAACAGCAGTCGGGACTCGTCGTTTCAAATGCTGTATCACAATAATTTCGGCGTTCCCTTGCTTTCGTCCGGCTCGCAGTTCATTGCACCGGTCGCCGAACTTGCGCCGCGAGACGCTGAAGCTGCCGGCGGAATCGACTCCTGGGATGTCTTTGATAGGCCGACACCCGGATTTGCAGAGCAGGTGTTTTTCATGAAATTGCATTCAGGTGTGAACGGGCGATCGTCAGCAATGTTGGCCAACCGAGATGATTCAACAGGAGTTTGTGTCTCCTATGACGGCAATGCGCTGCCATGGTTTACGTTTTGGAAGCACACGTCCGCTCTGGAGGACGGGTATGTGTGTGGACTCGAACCGGGGACGAATTTTCCGAATGGTCGATCGTTCGAAGAACAACATGACCGCGTTGTATTTCTTGCGCCCGGCGGCGCGCATGTGATGGAGCTGGAAATCGAATTGCTGACAAGCGATGTTGAACTCGATCTGGCGAACGAGCGCATCACCGCGCTGCAGGTGCTCGAGCCGGTGGTTCATCGGCATCCGAAGCCGGAATGGAGCGGAAATTGATCTCCCTTTCGGATGTCAACATTGGATTTCAAGTAGTGGATGAGGCTACGAGTCCTTTAGCGCCGGTGCAAGCATTGGACTCGTAGCCTCGTCCACTACGGTCAACACTCAACTTGATAATTGACAAACCACGAGGTAGCAATATCTGAGAGACACGTGTAAATATGATCAGTAGTGGTGTATGATAGTTGGACAGGTGCAAGACTTTTGCAGAAATACGGGCCATGACTGCAGACACAATTCGTGAATGGATCCTAAGGCGACCATTCGACCTTTTTATTATCCGCTTATCTAACGGCGACACCTACGAAGTTCGTCATCCGGAGAATCTGGCGATCGGCAAGAACCGGTTGGCAGTTGTTGATCCCGAGACCGATTCGATCGCGCACGTTGCTCTAGTTCATGTCAACAATATTGAAGCCTCGCAGGCAGCGTGACAGCTGGTTTCCACGGCGGAACAACTGTAGCGGAAGCGCTAGGTTGGCGGGGCTTGAAAGTCGTCGATGATCTTCAGATAGGACGCTCGTAGTTCGCAGCGTGTTTCTTCATCAAGTTCGGGCTCGAACCGTTCGGGTTCAAACGAACGATTCACCAGGTCGCGGATTGCGGCAAGATCCGTCACCTCTCCGCAGCCCATCGCCTGAATCAGGACATTGCCGACCGCCGTTGCTTCAGCCGGTCCCGCGATGACCGGCAATCCGGTGATGTCGGCAGTCATTTGATTGAGCAGCCGGTTGTTACTGCCTCCGCCAACGACGTAGATTTCAGCGACTTCGTTGTTCAGTACGTCCTTCATGGCGGTTAGCGTCTGCCAGTAACAAAGAGCCAGGCTTTCGAAACAACAGCGAGCCAGATCGCCCATTGTTTCGGGCTCGGGTTGTTCCGAATTCGCAGCGTAGTCACGGATCTTCTGCCTCATTTTTCCCGGCGACTGAAATGGTGCATGAGACGGATCGACCAGCGTTCGAAACGGTTCTGCACGTTCCGCCTGGGCGACAATTTCCTCATACGAAATATCATCTGTTTCAGACTCACCGAATTCGCGCCGGAGTTCCTGAACCATCCACAGCCCGGTAATGTTCTTCAAAAACCGGATCTTCCCGTCCACCCCCCGCTCATTTGTGAATGGAACAGCTGCCGCTTCCGCAGACGTGTTGGGCGAATCAAGTTCAGCGCCCAGCAGCGACCATGTTCCGCTCGAAAGATAGACCCAGTCGCCACGATCCGGGCTAACGGGGACTGCCGCGACCGCGCAACCGGTGTCATGACCAGCCGGCGCAACAACGCGAAGCGTTTCCGATGCGCCCGTTTGTTCCGCCAACTCGGCTCGCAGCGTTCCGATCTGTGTACCCGGCTCAACGATCTTCAGTTCCAGCAGATGATCCGGCAGTCCGATTTGCTGGAGCAGATCGGAATCCCATTCGCCCGTTTCAACGTTCAGCATCGAACTGGTTGAAGCGATCGTCCGTTCAACCGAAAGCTCACCACAGAGCCAGAAATGGAACAGGTCGGGAAGGAAAATCAAATGCCGCGCGACGTCGAACAATCCCGGGTCTGCCGACATTCGAGCGGCGACTTGAAACAACGTGTTGATCGACATCAACTGGATGCCGGTTCGTTTGTAAAGCTGCTCAAACCCACCGACGATTTCGAGCGTCGCTTCACACGCAGGGTCGTTTTGCGGGTCGCGATAGCAATGCGGCAGCGAAACAAGTTCACCGCTGGCTGCGACCATTGCCCAGTCGACACCCCAGGTATCAACGCCGATCGAGCGGAGTCTGATCTCGTTTTTGTCACACCAGTCCGCACCGTTTTTTAAGCCGGTAACAATGTTCTGCCAAATGTCGGTCAGGTTCCAGACCGGCCCGGTTGGAGTCGGTACTCCGGCATGAACGAAACGGTGGACTTCTTCAAGACGAACCAATTCAGGTGAACCTTCTAGAATCCCCAGAATGGCTCGACCGGAACTCGCGCCAAGATCGATTGCAAGATGAGCACCTGGCATACAGACCAATCAATTGAAAAAGAAACGGGGGGGATCCAATGCGAATTCGCTCAACACAAGTTTGTTCATTTTTTTGCCGGCGTCAACTAACAGGTCAACGAGTGAACAGGAACCTGTTAGTATAGAGCCCCGGCAACCCGGTTGTATTCAACGAACCGTTCTCTTTCCTGAAACTAATCGCAACGGCCTGTTTCCAAACATTGAATATTTCTCTTTTCGTTCCGTGCTTTGTCGATCAGCTGATGCCGCCTGTGGGCATCGCGATGTTGAATGTGCTTGAACGGCTCGGGCATCGAGTCGACTTTCCGGCAGGTCAAACCTGTTGCGGCCAACCCGCATTTAATACGGGCAGTTTTCCCGAAGCGAAAAACGTCGCGCAGCATTTTCTCAAGACGTTTCGTGACGCGGAATTGATCGGAGTCCCGTCGGCGTCCTGTACGACCATGATTCGTGTTTTCTATCCGGAGCTATTTGAAGGCGAACCGGAACTTTCAGTTGCCGGGGCAGTTGCAAGCCGTACGTTCGAATTCAGCGAATTGCTGGTGGACAGACTTGACGTTACCGACGTCGGAGCGACGCTGGACGGTGTGGCAACGTTTCACGACGGATGCCACGGTTTGCGGGAACTTGGAATCAAAACGGCCCCCGGCAATTGCTCGACAATGTTCAGGAGCTTTCGCTGGTCGAAATGGACGAGGCCGAATCGTGTTGTGGATTCGGGGGAACGTTCAGCGTCAAGTTCCCTCAAATCTCGACTTCGATGGCTGAAGTAAAACTTAAGAGTTGTGCCAACACGTCGGCTCAATTTCTGGTTTCAAATGACCCGGGCTGTCTGATGCATTTGAAGGGGCTGATCGCTCGGCGGGCGACGACTGACGACGAACCGGGCCCGCGATGTATGCATTTGGCGGAGGTTCTGGAATCGCAGTGATCACTCCAAACAGGCAATTTCAGGCAGCTGCTGAAATAAAGTGGAACGCGATCGAGAACCTCGATACGTTGCTTGAACAGTTCTCCGACAATCTGGAAGCCCGCGGCACTCAGGTTCACTGGTGCAACGACAGCGACGAAGCTCGCGAAACAATTCCAGGAATCATCAAACAGCACGACGCGAAAACGGTCATCAAAAGCAAATGTATGACGACCGAGGAGATTCATCTAAACGGGTTGCTGGAGGCAGAAGGTTTTGAAGTCGTCGAATCAGATTCTGGCGAGTTCATTGTTCAGCTTCGGAAAGAAGCCCCCTGTCATTTTGTCTTTCCTGCGATGCACCTCAAGCGGGAAGAGATCGGCGAGTTGTTTCATGAAAAACTGAATTCGCCGGAGACGACGGATCCGGAAGAATTGACGATGATTGCGAGGAAGGTGCTGCGGGAAAAGTACGTTCCAGCGGAAGTAGGAATCAGCGGCGCAAATTTTGGTGTCGCAGAGCTGAACTCAACGGGATCGAAACACTCGAACTAATGATAACTCGCAATTGTTTCCAGTGGCTTTTTTGTAACTGGCGGTACAAGGGCGTCGTCGGATGGGAACCCGGTCACCAGTACAAGAAACGGCCGTTCGTTTGCGGGGCGATCAAGGATCTTGTTCAGAAACTTCATCGGGCTGGGAGTATGCGTCAACGAAGCGACGCCTGCATGATGAAGAGCGGCGATTAGAAACCCGGTCGCTATGCCGACAGATTCTGTCGCATAGTAGTGCTTTACTTTCGTGCCGTCGTCGCGAATGTCGTACGCCTTTGAAAAGATCACGATCAAGTACGGTGCGGTTTCCAGAAAAGGTTTGTTCGAATCCGTGCCCAGAGGTGCAAGTGCGTCGAGCCATTCCTGAGGAGCCTTGCCGTTGTAGAATTCCTTTTCCTCGATTTCAGCGGCAACGCGAATCTGCCGTTTGATGTCAGGGCTTTTGACAATCGAAAAATGCCAGGGTTGCAGGTTGGCTCCATTCGGCGCGGTTCCAGCCGCTAACAGGCACGACTCGATAACGTTGCGATCGATCGCCTGGTCGGAGAAATCGCGAACGGTGCGTCTTCTTTTAATATCGTCATAAAACCAGCGTGCGCGGTCAGACATTTCTTCCGGACCATATCTGCGGAAGTCTTCGAGTTTGACAAAGTGAGATGGATGCGACATCCGGCGTAGACTTTCGATTTTTCCGTTAGCGGGCGGGTCAGTTTCTCATGTTTCTCTTTGTTCGTCGTTACGCACTCTTTTTCGAAGTGCCTCAGCTAAAATCAGCGCGGCCGTCGAACCGATACAAACGCCGATCGGTACCGCGAAAGAGAAAAAACGCGATTCGTAGCTCGCTTCGTCTTTGTCCGGAACCACCTGCATCTCGAAAACTGAAGAAACGACTTCACTCATTACCAGAATAAAGCAGATTCCAAGCAGGGAGAACAGCACATAGAGGACCCCAACCTTCTGATTGACTCGAAAAAACGCGCTGATCGCGATCAGAATCAACAGCGCAGCCGAGATTACGGCCGGCAATCGCGTCAGCGCGAAACAGATTCCACACAGCGTCATCCAGATCAGAAGCTCGCGAATTGTATATTTCATGTGGCGAATGCACGGGTTTTCGGTCACCTTACTATATCGCCCATGGTATCACCCGACGCCGGGCCGTAACATTGGCGGGCGGGTCTGTACAGCGCGAATCGCGGCAGACTGTCGGTCGGTACATAGGTTGCCGGACGCCGAATTTTCGGCAAACGTCCAGTCGTTTGAATTTGCGCGACCTGCAAACCGACTCAATCTCTACTTGAATCTGAACTTGATCCTGAGGCACGAAACAAAATGAAAAATACAATTGTTAAATTCTGTACCGCAGCTGCCATTCTGTTTTCGGGCTGCGTCATCGGCACAGCGACCGCCGACGAAGGCATGTGGCTTTTCAATGCCCTGCCGGTTGACATGCTAAAAAACAAATATGACTTTGAACCGACCGACGAATGGACTGAGCATCTGATGAAGTCCAGCGTCCGTTTCAACGTTGGCGGATCGGCTTCGTTCATTTCATCCAACGGCCTCGTGTTGACCAACCACCATGTCGGTAGCGACACATTGGGCAAACTGTCGGATGAAACCAACAACTATCTCAAAGATGGTTTCCTTGCCAAAACGATGGCAGAGGAATTGAAGGCACCGGATCTGGAACTGAACCAGCTGGTCAATATCGTTGATGTCACGGACAAAGTGAACGCAGCGGTGGCGGACGACATGGAAGTTGCGGATGCTGCAGCTGCACGTCGAAAGGTGATTGGCGAAGTCGTTCAGGCAGCCAAGGAGGAATCCGGTTTGCGAAGTGACGTTATCACGCTGTTCGGTGGCGGGCGTTACCACTTGTATCAATTCAAGAAGTACACCGATGTCCGGCTCGTTTGGGCACCGGAATCGGCGGCAGCGTTTTTTGGCGGTGACTACGACAACTTCAACTATCCGCGATACTGTCTGGACGCATGTATCTTTCGTGTCTACGAAGACGACAAGCCGGCCGTCATAGAACATTTTCTCAAGTGGTCGGACAATGGCGCGGCTGAAGATGAACTTGTTTTCGTTTCCGGAAATCCCGGTCGTACTCGTCGAATCTACACGGTCGATGCGCTGAAAAACGAACGCGATAACTCACTGCCGTATGCATTGAATTACTTCCGTCGTCGTGAAATCCTGTTTCAGCAGTTCGGATTGCGCGGCGTTGAAGAAGCACGCCGCGCTAAGGACAGCCTGTTCGGAACACAAAACGGGCGAAAATTGTACGTTGGAAAGCTGGGCGGACTTCAGGACCCCGTGTTGGTAAACGCCAAGACTGAAGAAGAGAAAAAATTCCGCGAAGCGATCCTGGCCGATCCGGAGCTTGCTCAATATGACGCGGCCTTTGCTAAGATTGCGGAAATCTCGAAACAAAAGGCCGCGAGGCAGGGGACTGGAATCCGCATCAGCTCGCAGCTTTTCACGATCGCTCAGACTCTGGTCCAAATGGCCGAAGAAGACATGAAACCTTCTGCGGAACGTCTGCCGAAATTTCGTGATGCATCGCGTGAGTCCCTTGAGCAACAGCTGTTTTCTGAAGCTCCAATCTACAAGGACCTGGATCAGGCGATGATGGCCGATTCGATCGGTCGTACCTGTGAGTTGCTCGGTGCCGACTCGGAAACGAGTCAGCTGGTACTCGACGGGGTCAGCCCGAATGAGCGAGCGAGCATTTGCGTTAACGGTACGAAACTGGAGGATATCGCCTACCGGAATAAACTGGCCGAAGGCGGTCAGCAGGCGATCGAAGCGTGTGAAGATCCGATGATCAAACTCGCGTTGGCGGTTGACGCACATGTTCGCGCAGAGCAAAAAGCCAGTGAGGAACTTGGCGAGTCCGAAAAACAGGCCTACGCACAAATCGCTGAAGCGCTTTTTGCGACCAAGGGTACGTCGACCTATCCGGACGCGACATTCAGCCTGCGACTGGCCTTCGGTCCGGTTTCCGGTTATGAATTGAACGGGGAACAGATTCCTGCGTGGACGACCATGGGCGATGTGTTTAATCACATGGACAACCATTCCGGCCTGGAAGACTATCAACTTCCGCAGCGCTGGCTGGACCGGCGCGACAAGATCAAGCCTGAAACGCCGTACAACTTTGTCTGCACTGCGGACATCATTGGCGGTAACTCGGGTAGTCCTGTTGTGAACAAGGACCTTGAGCTGGTCGGGTTGATCTTTGACGGCAACCTGGAATCACTTCCCGGCGATTATGTGTACGACGATCGCAAGGCCCGGAGCGTCAGCGTTCACTCCAGCGCGATCCGCGAAGCGTTGCAGTACGTTTACGATGCGGAGCACATTGTGGACCAGCTGGGTAAGTAATTGGAACTAGTGACGAACTATCAACCAATAGAGCCGCAGCGTTTTGGTGCTGCGTCTCTTTTTTTGATTTCGCTTCGGCAGGAAGCCACTCTACGAGTTTCCGGCTCAGCTCACGCCGGCAGGATGCCAACGCTACGGTTCTACTTGTCGAGGCCCAGAACTTCGATCCCCTGGTCGAACACGACGTCAGTCGGAATACCGGCTCGGCTGATTCGATCGAGATCGGCCGATAATTCGGCTCCGACCTGAGCGTATTCGTCGGTAAAGGTCCGTGCCACTCCGTAATCACCGTTTCCCTGTAGCATCAGAAGCTTGCCCCCGAGTTCTTCCATCGCGGCTTTCATTTCCGACATGTTCACACGGTAGCGGCCCGATTCTTCACGCGTAAACGCATTCCGTTCTTCAAAGAAATTGAATCGAATCATGTTTGCTTTTCCGTGCGCACTGGACGCTCCGAAACGGACCGAGCGGAAAATACCGGCCATGAACGTAACGTAGTAGTCTTCCAGTTGCCCCTCGGCCAGTTCTCCCTGTTCGAGTAGTTCCGTCACCATGTAGAGGCCGAGAATATCCGCTTTCCCCTCTTCCAGCGCACTCGCTGCGTTACCCATTGCAGCGCGGACAGTGCCGGACCCGTTGATCGTTTGTTTGATGCCCAGACCGTGAGCGACTTCGTGAAACATTGTGTTGGAAAAAAACGCGTTGAACGTGATATGTTTTCGCTGGTCCTCGACAATCATCAGATCGGCAATTGGAATCATGATGTTGTCATACTTTGTCTGCATTGCGTTTTTGAGCTGGAGCCTTCGCGAGCCCTTTGCTTCCTGGACTCGCTCGTCATTGGGCAGGTTGATGGCGATTGTCTTCGAGCCTGAGTTGCAGTCGCCTGCGTAATAGATGACATCATAGGCATTCAGGTCGGAGTCGGTTCCGACCGGGTCCTGTTTATACGCATCATCGACGGGCAACTTTTTTTGTAGATCAGGCAACATCGCAGCGTATTTGCTCAACCGTTCACTCCAGCTGAGGTCTTTGACGAGGACATAACATTCGCAAGCCGCTTTGTGTTCGAACATCTTGTCTTCATAATTTTCAATCGGGCCGATCACGACATCGATCATGTTATTCTTCATGTCCATCCACACCATATCGCTATCGAGATAGTCGTTGCTTAGCAACGCATCGGCACGGGCCAGCAAGTACGCTTCAAAAATCGGGTCATCGGCAAGTTGAGCCGCCGCACGCAATTTTTCGGCGACGATTGTAAACTCTGTTTTGTAGTGTTCACTGTATGGAATGGAAACGAGCTTGCCACCATCGTCGCGACGGACGACTGTGTAGAGACTCTTGAACGATTCGGATTCATCCGGATTGGTCTTGAGATGTAGTTCGAACTCATCGGCCGTCATGTCGCGAGGATAGAAGTTTGCGCCAAGCGGTTTTGCCGGAAATCCCTCAATGAAGGGCTCGTTGTCATTCAACCGGTCCCACGGTCCGTAGTTGATCCCGGCAAAACGTCTGTCCGCGTCGTTATCGATTCCATCAAGCAACGAATCACGGTCGCCGTACGCCTGCTGCCAGAACACTTTGTCGATGTCATCGGCGGCGGAGATCAGAATCCGAATCATCTCGCGCTGGTTATCGTTGAGATGAGAAAGGTCGGTTTTTAGCGGCACGTTGATATACGTCGTCCGCAGGCTCAATTCCTGTTCGTTTTCTTGTTCGTTGGTTGGAGCTGATTCCACTGCTGCGTCCTGAGCGTTTACTCCGACTACACACAGCAGCGAAAAAAGAATGGTGATCACACCGGTTCGTATTGATTGCATTATTGTCCTCGTTATTCCTGGCTTGTCGATGATTCAAGTACCTGGGCAGATGGATTGTAACGTGAGTGTCGGGAGGCGGTGTTCCGCATCGAATACAAAGGGCACCTCTAGTCCACTAGGATACCGGATTTTGGTCTCTTCGTTTGGCGACGCGCATTCTCGCACTCCGGCTACGAGGATTTGATTCGATCTCGGATTCACTTGCTTTGACGGGGCGTCGGGTCAGTACGTCGACCATTGAACTCTCGTTGAAAGACTGTTTGACGATCCGGTCCTCAAGCGAATGAAAACTGATAACGACCAGGCGGCCTCCGGGCGCAAGAATTTCCGGCAGTCGTCGCATCGCGCTGGAGAGCCATTTGAGTTCCTCGTTGACCGCGATCCTCAATGCTTGAAACGTGCGGGTTGCGGGGTCGATGTTATGGCCCCGTGAGCGGGGAACACTGCGGCGAACGATTGCCGCGAGTTGTGCCGCCGTTTCAATTTTTTGTTCATGGCGTACTCTACAGATGTTTCGCGCGACGCGGCGGCTGTGACGCTCTTCGCCGAATTCGTAGATCAGGTTCGCCAGATGTTTTTCGCCCATCCGATTGACCAAACGTGATGCCGGTTCACCGGCACTGCGGTTGAAACGCAGGTCGAGCGGGCCTTCCGCGTTGTAACTGAATCCGCGCTCGTGATCTTCCAGCTGATCGCTGGAAAGCCCCAGGTCCAGAAGGATGCCGTCGACTTTTTCAACTGTTTCCATGCCGCCAATCATTTCCGGAAGGTCGGCGTAATTTGCATCGATCGCAGTCCAGCGTCCCAGTTGTTCGTTCGACAATCCGGATTCGAGTCGGGTGCGCGTTTCTTCAACCGCATCTGGATCGCGATCGATGGAAATCAGCCGGTCATTGCCGCTGAGCCGTTCCAGCACCAGACACGTGTGACCTCCTCCTCCAAGTGTTCCGTCGATGAAAATGCGTTGAGTGGAGTTGGTCGCCGGTGTCGGCAGAGCAGGGCCTTCTTCGGAAAGTAGCCAATCGCCTGCTTCGCGCGGGAGAACGGGGATATGAACGGTCACAGTTTTGCTCAAGCCGGTATTTAGAAAGATCGAATGCTGTATTCTACGCTGTTCGATCCACACTTCACGGGCGAAACGGAATAAATTCCGTTGTGCACAAAAAAACGAATGACTCGCAAAAGCAATTCATTTGCCTACGAGTCATTCGTCTGGATCGTCGTGCTTTCGCAAACGACCCGTCCGCCATCCTGTGAGCATCCTTTACACAGGACCCGGCAAACAAATATCTACCTGTGACCGGTGACGATATTTGTCGACTGGCAAGGACGGACATCGGAGGACGTATTGTTGGTCCCGACAGCAATTTTCGATTGTCGAGACTTTGATATCCAGTCCATGCAATTTCAATATCATGGTTGAACTTTCGAGCGTGGTTGGGTGGGACGTGGCAGTTAGTTGCCAACACATTCCGGTATGCTCAACCGCTGGACCTCCAAACATATCTATCCATCGAGCTACGTCAATGCACGCTGAAACGGCGGAAATCGCGGGGTTTGAGCATGGGTGGCGTGGAATCGCCGAAGGAAACGGTATCAAAAAAAATTCGATTGCGGCGCACTTTCTTGAAATAGAAAACGGCTTCATGGCACAACGGCAGGGATGCCGCCAGTAGACGACTTTGTGTCTGGAGTCGCCGGCTAGAGTGCAAGCAGTTTTTGCGTGTTCAGCATTCCATGGCAAATGGACGGGTGGATGCTGCTGCCGATTCGGCGGTCATGACTAGGCAATTCTGCGGCCAGAGAGAAGCCAGAAATCAAGGGCTTTGAGCCGAACGATCATCAGTCGCTGACGACAGACTTCACATCCGGTATCATGCACAATCACATCCCGATTTCGAATACAGCCATGCCGAATTCTCTACCAGCGCGCAACAATATTGACCATTACGATTTCGAGCTGCCGCCCGAACTTATTGCTCAACATCCGCCTGCTAATCGTGAAGATGCCCGTCTGCTTTCGATGAATCGTGCGGCGAATTCGATTGATCACGCCCACATTCGAGATCTTCCTGATTTGATTCATGAGGGCGATTGTCTGGTTCTAAACAACACGAAAGTGATTCCGGCCAGGTTGACCGGTTTTCGAGGGGACACCCGCGGACGATGGAACGGCCTGTTTCTTGAGTCAGACGTCGATGGCAACTGGCGGATGCTCAGCAAGACGCGCGGCAAGCTCAAACCCGGCGAGACGATTCTGCTACAGGACCGCAACGGTGTTGAGCGGTTCGAAATGACGATGCTTACCAAGCTGGATGACGCTTCCTGGGTGGCCCGTGTCAATGAAGAAGGTTCGACTGAAGATCTGCTCAGCCAGATTGGACGTGTGCCGTTGCCCCACTATATCAGGGGCGGGAACATGATTGATGCGGATCTCGAAGACTATCAAACGGTCTTTGCCCGTCAAAGCGGTGCCGTCGCAGCCCCAACCGCGGGTCTTCATTTCACGACACGGCTGATCAGGTTATTGGTCGATCGGGGAGTCAGGATTGCTCAGGTCACGTTGCATGTTGGCATCGGAACGTTCCGACCTGTGACTGCAAATGATCTTGACGAACATGTCATGCACTTTGAAACCGGAGAACTAACGGAAAAGGCCGTCGCTGTTATTCAGCAAACGCGTCTGTCGGGCGGAAGAGTCATCGGAGTTGGAACGACCAGTGTTCGAGTGTTGGAAACGGCAGCAGCCTGTTCAGCAGATGGACTTTTAGAGCCGTGGAGTGGAAAGACCGATTTGTTTATCAAGCCGCCGTACGAATTCAAAGCGATCGACGGCCTGTTGACCAATTTCCACCTGCCACGCAGCACGCTTCTGGTGCTGGTGCGGACGTTCGGCGGCGACGAACTAATAAAACGAGCATACGCAGAAGCGGTCGAGGAACGGTATCGATTCTTCAGCTATGGCGATGCGATGTTGATCACCTGAATTGACCGCAATTTCAGGCGCCGGTTGTTCAAGTGGTTGCTGCCGTACAATTGCCGATGAAAACGGAAATGACGATTGTCGATTGCTGAAGTGAGACCGGTCATCGTGGTCCTGTAAAAAAAACACGGTGCCTTGTCAGACACCGTGCCTTTTTCTTGTTACTGAGTCAAACGAATCGCGTTCAGGTCCTTGGTCGGTTTCTGTTCGCGGCTTGTTGGTAATCCAGTTGCAATTCTTCTGCCACAGATGCGGCGAGCCTTGCGGGGGCTACATTTGTCAAACTAGTTCTTGCGGCGACGGTAGATTGCTCCACCGATTAACGACAATGCGATCAATCCCATGCTGGAAGGCTCAGGGATCGCGTTGGCGGTGCGGAAACGAAGTTCGAAACTAGCATAGCTGCCGGTCTCTTTTTCATCCGCGTCAGTTACTGACAGACGCCATGTGCCTGCTGTGCTTTCCCCGCCAAACGCTGCATCCAGCGAAACAGGGTTGCCGCCAACGTCCGAAGCCTCATAGGCTTGAGCCGAATTCAACTCGTAACTGGATGTGCCGTTACCGGCCTCGGTCCAGAAATCCGCTCCGGAATCAGAAAAACGATACGTCCCCAGCAAATTTGAACTGTCGCCCGGTCCCGAGGTTGGGAAACGGTCAACTCGGTTAAACAACGGAACGACTTCACCCGTTGTTACGTGTGTCAACGAAACTACCAGGTCGCCGACCCAAGTGTGGTTCATGTCGTGGATCACGACATCGAGTCCGGTAATTGTCTCGTCCTGAGTAATGTTCGGGGTTGTCCTCACGAGTGGAGTCCCGCCATCGGAAATTGCCCCGCCTCCTCCAAACGCACTGAAATCGGCTTGGCAGGTCGACGCCATAAAAGCTATAGCTCCGACTAGCAGCATTCTCAAAATCATGTTAAATCCTTTCTGATTGAGAGGTTCACGACTGCCTTGATGTGATCGCGCCTAGGTAAGATGAGGCAACGACGCGATCAACGTAATCTATTTCCCCTAAACAGGTCAACTTGGTAAAGCGTTTTTGGATTCGGCCCGCTAGCGTTTTGTTAAGTTGGGGCGTTTGCGTTCAGTCGTTTGTAAAGGCAAGAGCTATTTGCCGAACTGGAGGCGACCACAGGGGATACAAAAAGACAGGCGGGGATCGTTTTGTTTGTTCCAGGTGAATACGATCCAATAGGCGGGGTGAACTTTCGAGATTTTATTGTTCAACCCCATGTGCCGGCAGTCGTTTTCGCACGTGAAGTTGGTTGAAGACCAACAGCGAGAGATGCCATGAGGGTACCGGCAGCAGGCAATAACGCAGACACAGGAATCAAACGAAATGAAATTCCGGACCAAATCCGAGTTTGAACAAGTATGCGAAATCGAATGGCAGTCGCTTTGGAAATTGATCGGTGAACTGGACGACCAGACAATTGTCCGCCGGGAAAAGTCTGGTGGAAATTCGTCATCTTCAACGGGACGCAGCATCAAAGACCGTCTGGCCCATTTACATTGCTGGCATCGATTATTGTTAGCCTGGGAGAAAACGGCATCGCGCGGATTAGTGCCGGACCTTCCGGCAAAAGGGTACAACTGGGGCCAAACCCGACCTCTCAATCAGGAGTTGTTCGTGGAATTCCGGGATGTCCCGCTGGCAACTGTCAAAAGAAAGCTGAAGTTATTGCACAGTCGAGTGATGAAGTGGATCGCAACCTTGAGCGAATCCGAGTTTCAAGAGCCGCAGCAATTCGAATGGACCGGAAAAAATCCGATCAGCAGCTACGTCGTACCCAACACAGTCAGCCACTACCGTTGGGCTCAGAAGAAAATCAAGAAATCAACCTAGGCTTTCGACTTGCCGAATTCATCAACCTCACCGACATTACATCGTCCTCGTGGGCGATCATTTCTGAAATGAGTTGCAGTGTTTCAGTGTTCCAGATTCTCACGGCACTGTCGCCGCCTCCGGTTGCTATCGTTTTGCCATCGGGAGCGAACTCGATTGCGAATGCCCATTTTCCGTGAGCCTTCCATTGGCTGATTGGAAATGGAGACACGGTGTCCCAGATTCGAACCATGCCGTCGCCACTTCCGGTCGCCATCCGCGAACCACGTCAAAGCGACGGTCGCGTGCGGATAGGTGATCGCAGCGGACATACCTGATGCGATTGGATCAGGCGCGGTCGTTTTGACCACGACCTGTGTGACTAGCGACCATCATTCTTATCGTCGCGTTCCAGGATTTCTTCGTCAACATCGCCGGCTGATTCGGACGTGTCATCAGTTGGCTCCGTTTCCGGTTCTTCGCCGGCACCGTCGTTATCGTCGACGGCCATCGGTTCCGCTTCGTCCTGCGGCAAACAACGTTGCATCGACATAATCGCATACGCGGTGCCGTACTGTTGATGGTAGCTGTACAGGGTGTAGTCCCACCAGCAACCGTTTGGCTCCTGATGTTTAATTAGAATTTTCGCAAGAAGACTCCGGTACTCGTCCTGATCTTCAGGTTGGAGTTGATCGATACAAAGCCCGGCGTAGTAGTGTCCGTAGTAGTAGAAGTAGCCGGCAACCTGCATCCAGGATTCGTGCGGAACCGGTCGCTTTCGTCCCATGTCGAGCCAGCCGTTTCGCAAATACAAACGATAGAGCCAGATTTTCAATACGTTGTCCGTGATTTCCTCATCACCCCACATCCGAAGCGCGAGATTGCAGGCCTGCGACCTGGCCAGCGAACCGCCCGGGTTGTTGATTCCGCGCATCGGCTGATTCTTAAGGTATTCGCCATAGAGGTAGGTGAAGTCCGGTTTTTGCTGACGCTTGGTTGCCGCAATCGCCCGATCAACGATTCGCTGCGGAGCTTCAACACCGATATCTACAGCCTCTTTGAGTGCAATCAGGACAGTCGCGTTGACAAAACTGATCGACGCCCCGGTCGGTTTGCGTGCCTGGGCATTAAAGTCATAGTAGCCCCAGCCGCCGTCAATCGACTCATATTTTTCCAGCATCACAATCTGGCCGTTGATCAGTTCGACCATCGCTGCTTGAGCCTCCGGATCGGACTCGTTGTATTTGAACAGCCGAACCATCGCCTGGATTCCGTACGCATGCGCCCAGACGTTGTAGATCGTATCGCCCTGAGCGCGTTTTACGTCCGGAAACTTCTCGATCATCCAGGCTTGAGCAGCTCGAATGGATTCCTGAGCGTCAGGGTCATCCGGTTTCGCTTCGATCAATGCCGAAACAGACAAAGAAGTCGTCGCGGCGCGGAAAGCGTCATGGGAACCCGGCATCGGCGCGTAGATCTCGCCGATCCGTTTGGAAACGTGGGAACCAAAAGAACCGTCAGCATTCTGCGAAAGCACGAGAAATTTGACGCCACGGTCGATCGACACCTGAATTTCGCTGCCCGATGGTCCCTGGATCGGAGCGACCACAGGCGGCTTGCTGAAGTCTTTCAGCTCGTCCATGAAATCGGGACGCGGAATATTCTCGCCGTTGATATCCTCCTGCAGTGACGGTCTTGCCGATTCGTTGCCCTGCTCATCAGGATCCTGCCGTTCAGCATCTTCCTGTTCTGCCTGACCACCGACGACGGTTTCGGAATCCGGCTCATCTGTTTGTGCGGACGCAACCAGACTGAATGTCCAGAAGACGAGAGGGAGGACAAACAACAACCGGCTGATACGGACAATACTCATTGCGGTCCTTGGAGGTTGATAGTGAGGTTTGGGATCGACTTAGCGCAAAGAAGAAACAGAAAGGAAGGCACTTGCCCGGGATTGTGTTTCGCAACGACAACTGGTGCTCCACAACCGGCACCGGACTGTACGTCCGGTTGGTTGCGGTAGATCCTGCAATGACTGTTTCTCTGTCGTAATTTCATCGCCTTCGTCAAGGCCTTTGAGGATCTCGGTCAGCTCGTTGGCAGTGTGCCCAACAACGACTTCTTTTCGCTCGGCTTCACCGTCTTCAACGATGAAAACGTAATGCGTTACGCCGTCGTCATCAGAAAATACAGCTGACTCCGGAGCGACCAGAGCATCCTTGTTCTCGTAAGCCATGAACGCCGTTTTGCAGTTCATGCCCGGAAGAATTCCGTCTGGAGCATCGCCGGAGATCAGAATTTCGCAGTCATAACCTCCGTCAGCCATCGGAATCGTGCCAACCGATTTGATGGCGACTCTGGCTGTCTCGCGAATTGCCGGAATGCGGACGTTCCCTTTCATCTTTTCTTCGATCAGGCTGATGTTGTCTTCTTCAACCGAAGTCCGGATCATCATTTCGTCGTTCACGATCGTCATCACAACGGAATCCGAGCTCATCGAGTCACCTTCTTCGAGGACTTCGTTGCCGCTCCACGTTCCGCGATCGCATTGGCCGTAGAATAGAGTTCCGGCGGCCGGTGCTTTGATGGTCATCTTTTTGAGATCGTCAGATAACTCCTTGTGGTTTTTCTCTGTTTCTTCCAAAGAAATTCGAGCTCGTTTGTAGGCGATTTCCGCACGCTCTTTCGATGCGGCCAATTCGATCATGGCTCGTTCGTGTTCGAGTTCCGACTGGCGGTAGGTATCTTTGTGTCGCTGGTCCTGACGCGGAATCAGGATTTCCTTGCGACGGCGAAACCGCTCCATCGACATTTCAAGATGCCACTCGCTCGATTCCACACCTCGACGAGCCCGCTTGAGAACGATCTCTTCTGACTCCTCAGTCAACTCATCCTCGGTGTACATCTTTTCAAGCTGATCCAGTTCGTCTTTGTTGTATTCGAGACTGAACCCGGCGGTTTTGATATCGAATTCAAGGTCTTTATCACGTTGAGGAACTTCGAATTCCCAATAGTACGTGTTGTCTTCCCCGGCCTGTTCCCATTCACGTTTGGCGATCTTGAGATCAAGTTCGTGCGTGATGTCGAGTTGCTTTTTGGTGAGTTCGGCATCTTCCATATCGAGCTGAGCGTTTTTGAGTTCGAATTCCGATTCGACCATAGCCTTGTCGATTTCCTCGGTATCGAATTCCACAAGCACATCGCCTTTTTTGACTTTTTTGCCTTGCTCAATGATTGTCTTGATTTCCAGCTCCGACCACTGCTCGAAATCTGTTTCAATTTCGTGAGTTTCCGTTGCTTCGAAAACACCTTCTAGATTTTGGTAAACGCGAATCGTTTGTTTTTCGACGACTGCTGTTTCGATTCCTTCTTCCTCGTCATCCGCGTCCTCGTCATCCGCGTCCTCGTCATCCGCGTCCTCGTCATCATCCTGATCTTCGTCATCATCATCATCCTGATCTTCGTCTTCAGATTCCTCCTGGTCGTCGTCTTCCTGCGGCGCAACCGAGTACGGCTCCATTGGCGTTGCAGAGCCGAAGAATGAAGGAGCGAATCCTAAAAGCAGAGTGAGAAGCAACGAAATAATTCTCGCGGAAATCAGGTGGATCATCATTAAGATCATCGTGCGGCCTCTATAGAGTTGAATCAGAGAGTTGAATCAGAGAGTTGAATCAGAGAGTTGAATCAGAGAGTTGAATCAGAGAGTTGAATCAGAGAGTTGAATCAGAGAGTGTTAGGTATTGTGACAACGAAGGGTTGTGTCGAGCGCCGAAACCCGGGTATCTGATCGAAGTATCAGAATTGCGCATCGGAATAGGCGTTGTTAGTTGCTTGAATTGTAGTTTATCACCTTTCGCTTGGCGACAATTATGAAACCCGGTTTCTGAATACGGGTTTCGAGAAATTCCGGCCGGTCCAATCGAAGCTGCCGGTCAGGAACATTTGAAGGAAAAAAGTCAAGTCTGTGCCCCGCTTCGTTGCTGGACCGTCAGCAACCGGAACGCAGAGCGATTGTCACTTGTCTTGTTCAGATGGATTCGCGGTCGAAGGTTGCTGCTCCCGCAGCGTCCGGCCAACCTCTTCAAGATGATCCCGGAATTCCTGAGGATAGTCAGGTTTCCAGGTTGAAGCAGGTGTAGCCGTTACCGTTGCTCCCGGAAATTCCGCCTGAACCTGTCTTTGTATGTCAGCGAGCCCATTGGGATCGTGGTTATCCAACACGATTTGAACATCTTGCAGATTTGAGCAGGACGCGAGCCAGTTCAGAACATCAGAGTCGATACCGTGATTCCGTTCAGCGAAAATCGTAACGGAATTCAATTCCGGAAGCTCCCCTCCCGTCCATAAGGGCCCAACCGCGTTGATGTTTCTGCCAGCGAATTGCAAATGTTCCAGCTTTGGAAACCGTTTCGCAATTTCCTGAATCGGCATTATGGAGATTCTCTCGGACAGGTAAAGTCGTTTAAGCTGTGGACAGTCAACAGAGTTTAGCTGCGCCGGAATCCCGTTGTAGCCGAATGGTTCAGTTACGACTGGCGGTGGTCCCGAGTAGGCAAAATATCTCCAAGCAACCCAATGCGGATCCAAACTTAGCGTTTGAATCAAGGTCGTATCAACATCGATCGAAACACCAGGTGGTGCAAAGAGATGAGTCACATTTCCTTCGTCATCGCGCCCGAATACCCCGAAGCAATCGGCGACCGTAAACGAAGCGTCCCGCGGAAAATTGCCCACCAAAATTGAATCGGGTCTCATGAAAGCAAGTCGCCAGAATTCTGCCGGCGATTCAAACACGCTCATTTGAATCTTGACCTCAGTGCCTAGGAACAATGCTCGCAACTCTCCATCAACTGAATTTAACGAATCAGGACTAAGCAGGATCTGATCTACCGGCTGATCGGAATCGATCGCATCGCGCCATGCGCCAGAAATGTCGGCACCGCAGGCAATGACGACGGGGAAATTTGAATGTCGCAGGATTTCTTTCCAAACTTCGCCGGTAAGTGGGATCTTGACCAGTTTCAAAGTTCGGCCAAAGCCAAATGTTGGAGGCTGTTCCCTGCGCGTCATGCTACTGAGTACTGCCGCTGCATATTCTGATTTCATTTGTGTGAGTACGAGAGTTTCCGGCATCGGAATGCTGGCCGGCTCAACATCCAACACCGACAAGCTGACATTTTGCAACCTTAGCATTTTCGAATTCGCCAGCAGTTCCAGCTGTTCAATTGAGATTGTCGAATCGAATACCGAGACTTCACGCAAATGGGAGTCCAGCGGCGTAAGATCAACGTCGGGCCGCATTCCGGTGATCGAAACGAATTCAAGGTTTGTGTAAAGTTCGTCCAGCCCGACGAAGACATCCGCAGGAGCCTCGTCTCCGTCGGGCGTGATAAGCACACAACTGAGCCCGTCAGTCCATCTATCCCGTCCGAATTCGATGTACGGATTTCCGTTCGCAACTGCAACCTGATGTGCGTACGAGAGATTTGCCGGGGCCGGGTTCATTAGGATTGTATCGGCGTCGTAATAATTGGCTCCCCAGCAAAGCGTTCCTGCAAACGCCAGAACAGTAAGCGACAGCAGGCCGGGCATGCCGAACATTCGCCGTCTGGATTTGTCTGCATTTGGCTCATCAACGTGCGCGAGTTCCTCGTCCGACCTGGATTCCTGTGTTAATCGAGAATTATCGGTCCCGCAGCCATCAGACATCTTGGATTGCTGTTTATCGACGACCAGCAACGTTGTTGCAAATGTCCAAATGCCAAGAATGACAAACGTGCAGACGACGACTCCCCATCCTCGCACAGTGGGATAGTTGAAGTAGAACCCGGCGATCGTAGCAATGGACATGAAAACGATCAAACAGGCCGGGATAACTCGACGCGTTCTGAATTTCTTTCCGCACAACACCGACCAGGACGGAAACGCAATGACGAGAGCATGAACAAAGCAGCAAAAAACAACCATGATTGAAAAGCCAAGATAAGTCTCATCATCGAATGTCGAATTGAGTCCGCTAAGAATGTTTCGCAGGACCACGCCGGTGAAAAGCACGCCCGCGATCGTTATCAGAACAGCTGTGCGGCCTGCATGCTTTGAATTCTTCTTGCTGCGTTGGCGACCCAGATAGGAGATGCCTCGCCATATCGCTATCGGAGCAAAGCCAACCAGGAACGCGACCGGGAATATCGTTAGCGGTGCAAGTTTCAGTTTCTGAACGGACCGAAACAGTTCAAGAAAGACGGGCAATTGCTCGTTCATTCGAGCGGCAATCGCTTCATCAGCCGAAAACTCAAAAACGGCCAGATTCGCGACGACACTGATAACGCATAGCACAGCCATGACGATCAACGGCTTGAGCTCAAAACACTGCCACGCAACCGCAGCGCCTAGCGCCACCAGCGCGGCAGATACGATGGACCACCATCCGAGATACAGAGCAGACATCGTCCACGTTTCATAATGCAACGCGTACCGAGGACCCGCCCAGGCAGCAATGATCCCGGCTCCGATCATCAATGCACTGGACAAAACGACCAGGTCGGTCCGGCCGGGTATCACAAATTTCAACAGGCGTCTTATCATCGTAGCCTATTCATCTCTATTTTCTACTTCAGCAACACAAACGCATCTGGTTGGAACGACGCCTTCTCAATTGACTGCATTGTAGCCGAAACGAGAGGTGTGAGCTAAGCTGCTCGTCAAGTTCAACCTCAACATTTCCAAGCCAACAGTTGGACCAGACCTTTCAGCTAACAGAGGCAGCTCATGTCAATTCTCGGCGCACACATGTCGATTGCCGGCGGGCACTACAAAGCGATCGATGCCGGTGCGGAAATACAATGCGATTGTGTGCAAGTGTTTACCAAAAACAATAATCGCTGGGCCGGCAAGGCACTCGACGATGAAGGGGTCGCGAAGTTCAAGAACGCGATCGCTGAACACGGGATAGAACATACGCTCTCACACGCATCGTATCTGATCAATATCGCGTCTCCCAAAAACGACCTGCGCGCAAAAAGCAAAGATGCGCTCGTGGATGAGCTGGAACGGGCGTCGGCGCTCGGGATTCCCTACGTCGTTTTTCATCCGGGTTCGTTTACAACCGGAACCGAGGACTCAGGACTCGACCTGATTGTCGAGTCTCTGGTTGACGTGATCAAAAGGACCGCTGATCAGGACGCCGAGTTGTTGCTGGAAAATACGGCAGGGCAGGGGAGCAACCTTGGCTGGGACTTCGATCATCTCGGCCGGATCATCAAGGGTGTCACCGGTCGATCAAAGGCATCCGGCAAACGAATCGGCGTCTGCATTGATACCTGCCACACGTTTGCCGCTGGATACGGGCTTGGGACCGGTGAGCAATACGCTGATACGTTTGCAAAAATGGACAAGTCATTCGGACTCGATAAAATCAAAGCGTTTCATCTGAACGACAGCAAGAAACCATTCGGTTCGCGACGGGACCGCCATGAGCACATCGGGCAGGGCGAGATGGGAATCGAACCGTTCCGTCATCTGCTTAACGATGATCGGTTCAGGAACATCCCGATGTATCTGGAAACGGAAAAGGCAGACCACGACGATGGCCGCGCCTGGGACAAGGTCAATCTCGAAACGCTGCGGGGGCTGATCGGAACCTAGAGCAGATTCGGACCGAGACGTGATCGGAACCTGGAGTCGCCCGGCAAACTCACTCGTCCCGACGCAAGTCGATTTGAGGGATCGTGTGATTTTCGGTGTACCAGCATCGCCACGCGTCTTCGTTAAACCTTAGATTCTGCCCGGTGATACGACGCAGCGCGTCAAGAACCTGGCCGTTGGGCACATTCGTCGGGCCCTTCGGCGGCGGAGTTCCAACTCCAAATGATTGTCCGCCCAATGAGTCCGTGCCAATGCTGATCGGCATTCCGCCTGACGAACCGGACTTTGGCGGCTGATGCACGGTCACCAGTGCTTCGATCAGGTTCAATGTTGGCGCAGCTGATCCAAGTTCTGCGATTACAAATCCAGCGCGATTAACGTAAACATTATTCCCGTCGCGAAGAAAATGTGTTGCCTTCATCGCAGTAGCGTCGCTGTTGTACATTTTTTCCTGTTTGAGCAGGACAAGTGCCCGCTCGCGGATTGCCGGTTCCGGATCTCGAACCGCGAAATGAACCAGAGCGTTTCCAGCGGCACCCGAGGCAATGTTTCCGATCGCATCGACCAGCAGTTTTCGTTTGGCAAAGTTCGATTCACCCTTCGCTTTTTCAAAAACCACGGGGACTGCCGGAGCGTCGACGATTCTAAAAAGACGATCGATCATAGCCTGCGAACTATCAGTTCTCGCATCGCGATCCCACGACGAAAACGCGATTCTGCGATCGGCAATCTGTTGCTCACGCTGTACCTTGAGAGCCTCGATTTCGTTTTGGATTGCCGGGGCATAGCCACCGCGAACTTTTACATAGCCGTGAATTGCAAATCGTTGTTCCGGGCGAACCCATCGTCCGCTTGTGTCGTCGTATTCCAGGCCGGCTGCTTTTCGTGCACGGTCATCGTTGACGTCGAGTTCGATAATTCGCTGCAAGTGAAAGCTCAATTGATCGCGGAACCTGGACTTGCCGCCATCCTGCGACAGGCACCACCTGTGGATTTTCCAGTGATCGTCAGGCGAATCCGGGTCCATATTCTGAATTGCGATTGTGTACGCCGGATCCCGGTAAATAACTTTCCTGACCATTCGGCTGTCGAGCAATAGTGTGCTGCCCGATTCGGTAACTACCAGCCATGTTTGGCGAGGCTCGTTTTCGAGTTCACGAACATCGCCGGCCAGCTCACCGCCCGTTCGAAACTGCACGATATCCAATTGATTGGGGAACGGAGCTACCTCTCTCGAGACCGCAACCGCCTGGTTGTTTTCGGTTTCCGAAATGCTTGCAACGGAAACTTCCGGCGAGATATCCGGTACTTGTTGAGTACCCTGTGTTTCATCTACCGTTGCATTAACAGCCGTTTCCTGACCAATGACGGCACGCGGAAAAAGGAACGTGCAAAACACTGTCATCGTCAACAGTGCTGGAACGATTAGCAGAAAACTAGCGACTGTTCGCATAGAACCGGAGATAATGACCGTCTCGCCGGCGATCCGAAAGGTCGCGGGTTCGGTCGATTGTTTATTCACTTGAATGTTCATATTTGTTTCCGTATGGAACTGCACCAAATGGAACTGCACCAAATGGAACTGCACCAATGAACGGTTGCCGTGTTGCCGGTTGTTAACTGAGGACGGCCTTACGTCGCCGCCGAGCCATCGAGGTCGCGGCAAAGACACTCAAAAGGAACAGGCCCGAAGGCTCTGGAACCGCATTTATACGCCATGAAAAACCGAAATCAGTAGCGGAATCTCCGGAAATTCGAAAGGTGTAGTCGCCCGACGATAGGCCCCTGAGGAAAATGTGCTCATTATTATAAGCCGATCCATTACTTGAATCGACTAATGTTCCAAGGAATGAGTCAGAAGAATCGAATAGGTCAAGATTCAGATCCGCAAGGTTTCGTGAGGCAACGAACGCGTTGGGATTGCCGGCTGCCTCATCAATAATTTCCATATTCCAGCTAAGGACTGATGACAACTCGCTAAACGCGTCGATCGTAAAGTCATAAAACAAATCGTTACTTCCATCGAAATCCCCATAATCCCAGCCCAATAATCCGATGTCGGATGCCGGTTCAGCAACTGAACCCTCGAACTGCCCATCTTCCATAATGTGGTAGCTGTTCAAAATGTTGAGTTCGCCAAATCCAAAAACCTCATCCATGGGTCGATCCGATGTGCGATCCCAGTCAGCGAATTCGTCTTTCGTTGCGCCGGAGAACAGCACCGACCGAATCACTTCGTTTTGAATAAAGTCAGTTCCAAATTCGGGTCTGTCGCCCGCATCTCGCAGCAACGCAACCGCACTTGAAACTACAGGCGTTGAAAAGCTGGTCGCACCGGCTGATGGAACGACAATGTGTGTAGCGAAGCGGGGTGCTCCATAATTTGGAGTCAGTCCCTGCGAGTGGAACCCGTCTGAACGGCCTACCGTAATCGCGTTATAGCTTGGTGCCAAAACACGAGGTGTCGGTCTTGCGGAGTTATTGTCTGCCCCCACGACCATGACTGTATTGTCCCGATTAATAACAAAGTCAAATCTCTCAAGGATGTCTTCGGCGATTGCGGCCGTGAATGCCCCGGTCGCCCGTCCAACGTAGCTGTGGTTTCCTATGTCAAATCCACCAGCCGCCGGGTCGTTGCCTGTGTTAATTCCAAGCACGTCGCCAAGGTATCCATCGGCGTCAAAGCCGGTTATGTCTGTGATTCCCGCAGTCATGCTCGACGAATTACCATAGAAATTCCGACCGACTGTTCGAGCATGCGCCGTAAATTCATCGCCAACGTTGAACTGTCCAGGGGTGGTATCCAGGAAATTGGATCCGGTTCCATCGGTAAATGTCTTTCCGGCAAATTGCGGCTCGGGCGGAGTCCTTGGATTCGGCATGTACCTGATTCCGATGACGACTCTTTCTGATACCGGAGCACCGGCCGGGAGAGGCATGCCATCAGCATCCACAAATGCGCCGGTTGCGCCTCGTTCAAAGACGGTGCGACGCGCTTCCACTTGCATTACACTAAGTCCGGCACCGTCTTCAAGTTCGCCACCAAGTTCGGCAACGAGATCGGTGTATCCGATCTCAGGCTTCCAGGCCTGCGAAAACAAGTGGGATGATGTCAGAACCCAAACGGCACAAATCAGCATCGTCGAAAAGCAGGTTTTCATCAGTAGGACCTCTGTTTGGTGAGCAACGATGGAACGATACGCCGGTCGAAACGATCACGTTTTTCCGGTATGTTTTTGACACCACGCCGACTTGAGATTATCGCTTGACCGGACAATGAAGGCGTGACTAACGGCCACTGTTCATGAATGAAGTTTCTCCTGCCCGATTATACACTATTTTGCGGACTTTTTTTTGTAGAATTCTAATCGCGTGCAGCGAGTTCAACCAATCGGTTCGGCCCCGCGACCGTTCTTGTGGCCAATTGAGCTATTCACAACAATTCCTCCGCACGCAACTTATCGACCGCTCACCTACAACGAATCAAGCAATACTCCGCTATACGGCGGATATGACTGTCTTAATGGCTGAAATTTCCAAACTACAAATGTCGAAGTTGTTTCATCGGTTTGCGACCGGATACAAAGCGGGAATTGACATCCGCAAACTTGTGAAAAAAGAAACAGAACGGGGCAGCCCGGCATTCCGGCAGAAAATGGGCCGTGTACTCGAGTCGATCGACCGGGGTGAATCGCTGGCCGCGTCGATGCACACGACCGGCGGTTACTTTCCGCCTTTGCCTCTTGCGATTGTCGAAGCGGGTGAACGAGGCGGCCGTTTGGAAGACGCGTTCGCTCGACTCTCGAAACACTACGACAACCTCGTCCGGTTTCGCAATAAGTTCCTTCAGTCGATCGCCTGGCCAACCTTTGAACTTGTCTTCGCCATTTTTATTATCGGCTTAATGATACTCCTGCTTGGCTGGCTGACCGATCACGGAGATAACTTTTTCGGAACCGGAATGACATCAAGCAGTGTGTTCGCAATTTACTTTGCGATCATCATGTTCATTTTCGGATCGTTGTTCGTTCTGATTTTCGGGACCGCCAAAGGCTGGTTCGGTCTGCTGCCGATGCGAATCGCCCGGCGTCTCCCGCTGATTGGAAGTACGATCGAAGCGCTTGCGCTTTCGAGGTTTGCGTGGGCGATGTCGATTACTGAAAACGCGGGAATGAACCCGAAGGACATGGCGCGGCTGGGACTGCGATCGACCGAGAACTATTTCTACACGCGGCTTGAAGACGAAGTCTGCGACGGTTTGCAGGATGGTCATTCATTCTATGAAGTGTTCAAAGACACCGAGGCGTTTCCTTCCGACCTGCTGATTCATGTGGACAACGGCGAGATGGCGGGCGAACTGGCCGAGTCGATGGAACGCGCGTCGCAGGAGATGGGTTCCAAAGCCGAATCAAATTTGAAGCTGATTGGAACGATCGGGTTTATTTGTATGCTGCTGTTTGTCGGATTGATCATCGGAGGCGCGATCATCTATCTTTACAACGAGCTGTACATTCAACCGATTAACGATCTGCTCAACGACCTGTAGACCCCGGCCACTCAAAAGGGCTAATATCGCACCTCGCACAATCACTGTTACAAACCACCAGCAACTTACATCTAATCCATGACATCATGACCAAACCGTTTACATTCGCGCCAGGCGAATCGATCAAACTCAAAGACATTTCCAGCGGCTGCGATGAGCCGGACCTGAGCAAGAAGAAAGCCGAAAAACGGATCGGGAAAAACGCCGAAGAAATGGCGGACCTTGCCAAGCGACTCTACGCCGAAAACAAACGGAGCATTCTGCTCGTTCTGCAAGGCATGGATACGGCCGGCAAAGACGGCACCATTCGCTCGGTCATGCGCGGTATGAATCCGACCAGCTGTCAGGTCGTTTCGTTCAAGCAACCGAGTGTCAAAGAACTCGAGCATGACTTCCTCTGGCGAGTCCACCAGAACACGCCGTCACGAGGCAATATCGGAATCTTCAATCGGTCGCACTACGAAGACGTGCTCATCGTCCGCGTCCACAATATCGTCCCGAAATCAGTCTGGTCGGAGCGGTACGATTCAATCAACGATTTCGAAAAACTGCTCAACCGCTGCGACACGACGATCGTCAAATGTTTTCTGCACATCAGCAAAGAAACTCAGCGCGAACGATTGCAGGCTAGAGTCGATACGCCGGAGAAGAACTGGAAATTCAGCTTCGCCGATCTCGATGAACGCAAGAAATGGGACGATTACCAGGATGCCTATGAGGTGGCGCTCGAAAAGTGCAATACGGATCACGCACCGTGGTACGTCATTCCCAGCGACAGGAAGTGGTATCGCAATCTCGTCGTCAGCGATCTGCTCAAACGGACGTTGCAGGATCTCGCACCGTCCTTTCCGCCACCGGAAAAAAATGTTGCGGACGTCGTAGTAGAGTAAGGTTCAACCGGACGAGTCTCGGGTCAAAACAAACCGGTAGGAGTTTGAAGAGAACGGGTCATTGGGGAGATCTTTTTCGGATGCCCGTCGCTATTCATCAACGGATTACCTGCCTTCAACGCAAGGATCTGCGTGTTGGGAACGGAGTTACCCCATTGCTCAAACTGATCCAGCTGCCAGACGACTTCACCGGACTCGTGACTGGACTCACGAACACAGCCGTCTGACTCATGATAGGCGAGGTAGTTGCCGGACTCCAGTTTCCGGACAAGACGCGTATCAGCATGCGGGTTGGGATTGTTGACTGTCAGTCGATTTGCTTGAGCAGTTTTCCGGTCCGGTCGACTTCGATGATTCCTGCCGGGCCTGATTCGACGATCATTACGTTTCCATCGGCCAGCGGATGTTGCCATAGGATTCGCTGGCGGGGCGCAACAGCATGGACACGAATGTCAGAAAACAAAACGATGCGACGAGAGTTTTGTTGTGCATGAGATCAACGATTGATATACGGTGGAACGGGCAAACTGATTATCGCCGCTTCTCAAATTGAATATAGCCGATCCGCGCTTGCCGCAAAAACGTCTTTCTAGAAGCTCGCGCTGTATTCCAAACTGCCGGTGTCCGATAGAATGTAATCAGTTGAATGATCGAGGAAGTGCTTCGTCGGCTGGTGCCGCGCACGGTCTTCAAAACCGTTGGGCCATATGGAAATCATGCGGTCGGTGGGTTCGATTCCCATGCACTTCCGCCATTCAATTGCGGCGGTTGACCCCGACGTTGAATTGCAACATGTTCACATCGCTCGTCGCAGGTCGGTAAGGACCGGACCCGATTACGCGGATTTCAAATGGAAACAACGTCTCATTCCCTCGCCGATCTTGCCCGCACACTTGCTTTGCATCACAGCCTGATCGGATTTTGCGTCGCAGTTGCCTTCGGCTGTTTCGTCTCGCTGGCTAGCGCTGACGAATTTCATGTGAACCCGAACGGAGACGACACCCGCTCCGTCGCCGAAGCGCGTCAACCGGAAACTCCCTGGCAAACCATTCAGAAGGGAGTCGATTCAATCGCTCCCGGCGACACGCTGATCGTGGATGACGGAACCTATTCCGAACACGTTCGATTCACCAGTGGCGGTCGAGAGGGCGAGTCCGTCCGAATCATTGCACGTAACCGGCACGCTGCGATTATCGACGGTTCGATTGGTGGTTCGGGAGTCGACCACATCTTGATTTCCGGTTTCGACATCACGAATGTGGTGGAAAACAACGACGAAACAAAAGGCGTCGCGTTTTACGGCTGCCACCACATCAAGATCGTTGACAACCGCGTTCACGATTGCCGTGGAGGAGGCATCTGCATCGACCAGTCCGACTGGATCTTGATCAAGAGCAATATCACATCTGGCAACGCCGGACAAAATCCGGACCAGCACAGCGGCATTTCGGTTTACCAGCCGAGACCGTCCGACGAATCGCGGGGCGACGAATGGGGAATCGTCATCATCAATAACGTGTCCTATCACAACGCAAATCAGGTGCCCAATGCGAACGGCGATCTGACTGACGGCAATGGAATCATTCTCGACGACTATTTGAACACACAGACTGACGATGAGCGCTGGAACGGGCAGGCTTATCCACGGCGAACAATCGTCGCGGGCAACATCTGCTACGGCAACGGTGGGCGCGGTATTCACTGTTATTTGGCCAATGACGTGTACGTCCAGAACAATTCGACGCGTGGAAACATGAGCAACCTTGAGATCGGCGGAGAGATCGCTGCGGTAGAATCGCAGCGGATTCGAATCACAAATAACATCATGATGCCGCGAAGCGAAAAAAACTCGGGCATGCAGTTTGACTCGACGGCATTCTGGGACTTCAATCTGATCGCCCCGGGTGGCAACGATCCCGCCTCTTCCGGCGTCAATCACGGAGCGGCATCATTGTTTGACGATCCGCAGTTCGAGACTGACACGTTCCGGATCCTGTCTGACAGCCCCGCCGTTGACGCTGGCACGGATCAGGTACTCGACCCCGGAACCGACTTCTTCGGAAATCCACGCGTCACCGGTTTAGCCGTCGATATCGGCGCAGCTGAACACGGTGAGTAATTCCGCTGACAAAATCAAAGTGCTGCATCATTCGTTCGGCCCGACCATTTTCTTGCCCGCTGACGAAAGAGTAGTTGTGAATATCCGAATTTCAATTCTGCTTTTGCTCACGTTTCATTTGCTCGTTTCCAGGCACGCCGGAATGACGCAAACCAGCCCGCCGGCAACAGTTGGGCCCGAATAACCTGACGAAACGGGCTGCGACCACAGCACCTCGAGCGAACCGTTTTCGAAATTCTCGACCAGCCCGGTTTCATTCCAGTCACCATCGCGCCCAGCGCCGCGCCACTCGGGCCAGTCATCAGCAAGCGACTCGCGCTTGTTGCGAACAAAGACAAGCCCGCAACCAACGCAAAGATTGCAACTCGATAATCCAAGCGATGGCAGATTTTGAATTCGTTTCACACTGTCGCACAAAGACCCACAGTCGTCCGACCCGACTACAGTTAACTCAGCGGAATCAAACCTTAGATTGCCGTTGGCGATTGTCCAATGGATCCTACTTGATACTCGCTTCCGCTCCGTCAATCCTGAGTCGAAGCGTCAACTTCGCCGACGACCTCCGGTGGTTCAGCGTTTGTTGCTGCTTTCTTTGCAGCGGCCTTTTTCCTGGTCGTCTTTTTCGCAGCTTTTTTCGCAGCTTTTTTCGCCGTTTTCTTCCTGGTTGTTTTTTTCCTGGCCTTCTTCGCCGTCGTTTTCTTTTTCGCTGCTTTCTTTTTAGTCTTTTTCTTTCTCGGGCCCTTCGCCGCTTTCGTTGCCAGTAAATCGAGCGCGCGTTCGAACGTGAGCTCTTCTTCCGACATGGTTGAAGGGAGCGAAACATTGGTCGTCCCGTCCGTCATGTATGGACCCCAACGACCTTCCTTCAATACAACCTTTTTACCTGTCACCGGTGATTCGTCGAACTCTTTGAGCGGAGGTTTGGCAGCACCGCGTCCGCGCCGTTTGGGCTGGGCAAGCAACAACAGACATTGTTCCAGTGAGACATCCAGTGGCGAAATATCTTCGGGCAAAGTCCGCGTGTCCGATCCCGTCTTGATGTACGGTCCGAATTTTCCGTTGTAGGCAACGATCGGTTCTTTCGAATCCGGATGTTCTCCGACCGTTCGCGGCAATGACAACAGCTTCAGCGCCGTCTCTAGATCCATCGACTCAGCGGTCATGTCTTTGAGAAAACCGGCGTTAATGACTTCTTCTTTCTCTTCGCCTTCCGTTTTCTCTTCGCCTTCCGCTTTCTCTGTCAGCCCCAGCTGAATGTACGCGCCAAACCGACCTTGTTTCAAATAGACCGGACGGTTGGTGACTGGATCGTAGCCCAGCGGTTCCTCGCCCTTCTCCGCCGCATTCAGCGCCTCCATGGCCATCTCGACAGTGATCTCATCCGGAGCGAAGCCTTCCGGCATCGTCGCGCGGCGTTCGCCCTGTTCGAAATACGGTCCGTACTTTCCTACGCGGACGTTGATCATCCCGGTGTTTTCACCTTCTTCGGGCGCTCCGAGCGGGAACGTGCAGATCTGTCGCGAATCGACGACGCCGATTTTTTCGTCCAGCATCGGGCGCAGGCCCGAACCGTCCGTTCCGTAGTAGAACTGTTTCAGGTAATCGATCGGCTCCGATTCGTCGCGACTGATTTCATCGAGCAGGTTTTCCATTCCGGCCGTGAATTCGTAATCAACCAGATTCGGAAAGTGCTCTTCCATCATTCGCACCATCGCGAACGCCGGCCAGGTCGGCACCAGCGCGCTTCCTTTTTTGAAAACGTACTTTCGCGCCTGAACGGTTTCAATAATCGCAGCGTACGTACTCGGTCGACCAATCCCGCGGCTTTCCAGTTCACGCGTCAAGGCCGCTTCACTGAATCGCGCCGGAGGTTTGGTCGTATGCGATTTGGCTTCGAGATTCTTGCAGCTGATCTTGTCGCCCTCGACGGCCTGAGGCAGAATGCGCTCCTGATCAGCAAGTTCGGCATTCGGATCGTCCGAGCCTTCAACGTAGGCACGGAGAAAACCCGGAAAGTCGATTGTCTTGCCGGAAACCTGGAACACTGCACCTTCGGCTTCAATCGTCAGCATTACGCTACGACCCTTCGCGTCCGCCATTTGAGATGCAATCGTTCGCTTCCAGATCAGTTCGAACAATCTGAATTCGTCTTTGGTCAGTTTCGACGCGATCACAGCCGGCAATTCAAACGGCGAGCCGGCAGGTCGAATCGCTTCGTGAGCTTCCTGGGCGCCTTTTGATTTCTTGGTATAGGTTCGCGGCTCGCCCGGCAGATAATCTTTTCCGTATTCGCTGTCGACCAGATTCCGCGCTGCATTCACGGCTTCCTTCGACAGGTTGGTCGAATCGGTACGCATGTAGGTGATGTGACCGTTTTCGTAGAGACTCTGCGCCGCACTCATCGTTCGCCGCGCAGTGAATCCGAGTTTCCGGTTGGCCTCCTGCTGGATCGTGCTGGTGATAAACGGAGCGGATGGTTTGCGTGTGTACGGTTTGACCTCCAGCTTCGTTACAGTGAATTCAGAATTCCTGATCTTTTCGAGCAACTCCTTTGACTGACCCTCGTTCATGAGCATCAATTTGTCGTTTTTGAGTTTTCCGGTTGCCGAATCAAAGTCTTTTCCAGTCGGAATCCGCCGACCGTCAACCGAAACGAGTGTTGCCTCAAACTCTTCTGCTTTTTGCGTTGCGAACTGACCGAGCAAATCCCAATAGGTTGCATCGACAAATGCGAGACGGTCTTTTTCACGCTGGACGATCAACCGGACGGCGACGCTTTGCACACGACCGGCGGAACGACCGAGGCTTTTCTTCCAGAGAAACTCGGACATTTCAAATCCGTACAGCCTGTCCAGGATTCTCCTCGTTTCCTGGGCATTAACCATTCCCTGATCAATTTGACGCGGGTTGTCGATCGCGTGCTGGATCGCTTCTTTCGTAATTTCATGAAAGACCAGCCGGTGAACAGGAACTATTGGCTTGAGCAATTCGTGCAGGTGCCAACTGATTGCTTCCCCTTCGCGGTCTTCATCGGTCGCGAGGTAGAGTGCATCGGAACCCTTGAGAAGTTTCTTCAGCTTCGTGATATGCGATTTTTTGTTTTGTGGGACCACGTAAACCGGCTGGAACTTGTCTTTTACGTTAACTCCCAAACGCGCCCACTCCTCCTTCTTGAGGTCTTCGGGCATCTCTTTCTTACCTTGTGGCAAATCGCGCACGTGGCCGATACTTGCTTCGACGGTGTAGTCTTTGCCGAGATATTTGCTGATCGTCCGGGCTTTCGCAGGAGATTCAACGATGACCAGAGCTTTGCCGCCGCCGTTGGGGTCGTCGTCGCCGCTGGTGTCTTTTTTCTTTTTTGCCATAAGGTATTTGCACGATTATTGGTTTGGCTTGTCCAGATTTCTTATTCCAGATTGAGCAAGAATCTCATTCTGTCTAAGGCTGATCAGGCGATCAGGTTGTCCAGGCGAAAAAAATGTTTGAGATGCGGAAAAATCATTGGATTAGGTTTGTTAGTGATCGGCTGGCTAACGGGTTTGCCCCGGTTAATAACCTTGCGACGAAAGTTGCAAAAACTGAGCCCCGTCAAGCTGTTCGAGCCCGTTTTGGCATTGAATTTACCGCGAACCAGCGATAAATTTGCTCATAGGACAGTTGTTTCTCTGACCATGGTTTATCACGATTCGACCGAGACCCCGATTGGGCTATCGATGAAAAACGCAAACGAACAAGTCGCAATGATTAATCCGCCAGCTTGAATGTTGTCAAGCCCCCTGGGTGAATTCGGCGAATTCGCCGGAGCCGGGATGCATTCAATTTTGCCGGCTATTGATTTGGAAATCGAAACGATCAATCGTCCCTGCCTTGCACCATATATATAGACACAAAACCTGATATATAGACACAAAACCTGCATATAATAGACACAAAACCTGCGCCATCTCCTGGAATCCGGTTCAATGAGAGTCGTTTGAGTGATCCGCAGAAATACTGATTTAAGGAATAAAGAATGGCCTCCCCGTTGCGCTGGTTTCGGCGTCACCAAAAAGGAATGCTTGTAGTTTTCGGCATTGGATTGATGGCTGCATTTGGACTCGGCGGCGTACTCACGTCATTCGGCGGTTCGGGTTCTGTCCAGGGCCCGGCCGTGAATCAAGTCGTTGCCAAATGGAAAGGTGGCGAATTCAGACGCTCCGATCTGGATCATATGACCCGGATGCATTTTCAAGGTGTACGATTTCTAAATGGCGTACGGGAATTTGCAATGGAGCAAAAGGGGATCGAGTTTCGTCCTCTCGCTAATCCACTCGCATCGGTGATCCCCCAGGGTGCCCGGTTTTCACAAGACTACATCGATGGTGAGATGATTGTCCGATCGTTGCTGGCAAAAAAAGCTGAGAACGAAGGAATTGTCATCGGCGACGGTTTTATCGATGACTACATTGGAATGGTCGCCGGCAATGCGGATTTCTCACGGCGGGATCTTGAACGAATCCACCAGAATGTCAATTCCGTCGATGGTGGCATGGCGTTGTTCCGGGAGCATTTGAAGATGGAACTTGCCGCTCAGCAAATGACGGCGTTTCGAAGTGCCGGTTTTCCCGGTACGCCGAATTTCACCGAATCGGTCACGTTGTTTGATAAGACATCGAATCGAATTGAGTGCGAAGTGATCCCGGTGAAAGTCGATGGTTTCATCATCTCGGAAACACCCACGAAGTCCGAAGCCCGTACTCTGTTTGATGAGGGGAAATATCAGTTCAAGGATCCGACTGGCAAAGACCCGGGATTCAAGATCAACAGAAAAATCCAGGTTCAATACATGGAAGCGAACCGGGAAGCCTTTCTGGATAACGCGAAAAACAAGTACAACGACGAAGCGATCCAGGCGGAATACAACCGTCTTGTTGAAGCCAAAGACCCGAGCGTCATGGAAGTTATTCCAGTTGAGATGCCGGAAATTCCGGACGTGACCGATGCGGAAGACGAAAACGGAATCGATGACGAATCAGGGACTACGGAAGTCCCCGATACGGAAAACAACGACGAAGTGCCGGCTCCACCAGGTGACCCGGTGGAAAATTCCGGTGAAGACGACGAAACACCTGTTTCTTCGCAGGACGATTTGGTTCCGGATGAAAATGCTTCGGATCAAGACGGGGCGATTGGCGACGATGACCAGAGTTCGTCGAAGTTCAATTCGAACATGAGCGATGTTTCATTGCGAATCCAGCACGATGTTGCTGATTCGGAGCAAGAATCGACAGCGACTGAATCCGGTTCCGGTGTCATACAAGATGAGCAGGGGACCGAATCATCTGAGTTGGAAACCGGTTCGGAATTGCAGGAGTCCGAGACAGAAAATTCAGCGACCGAAGATTCAGAGACTGAAGACTCCACGATCGAAGATTCAGAGACTGGAGACCAATCGGGTGACGGAGTTCTTGCACCCAACCAGCTTGAAGATATGGTTCAGGTTCCTGATGACGTGCAACTGCCCGGTTTTGCCGACGAGCCCGAGGTTGAAAAACGGGTGAAGACGCTGGAAGAGTGTCGTGACGACATACACCGCGCCCTGGCGATGCCCGATGTGAACCTGACGATCGAACAGGCACTTGATCGCGCGGAAGCGGAAGTCGGACAGATTCGACTGACGCTCCTGGAATGGGAACGCGAGGCCGAATCAAAACGCGGACCTGAACCGAAACTGCTCGGTGAGATCAAGCAAATCGCGAAAGACAACGAACTGATTTTCGGCGAGACTGAAATGCTCACCGAAGAACAGCTGGACAACTCAACCGTTGGCACGATTGAATTCATGCAGTTGACCGGGAATCGAACCGACCCGTTCAAGATCTCCAGTATGAGTAGCCTTTTGTTCGACCAGTTCCGTTCGATCGGGCCCTACGAAGCGAATCGGGAATCTGATTTCCGAACACAAAATCACTACGCGTACTGGATTATCGGCAAAGAGGAAACCCGTATTCCGGAATTTGCAGAAGCGGAACCGGCGATTACTGAATTCTGGCGGCGTCAGAAGTCGTTTGAAAAAGCGGTCGAGGCAGCAAATAAAATTGCGGACTCAGTTCGGCCTGGTGACAAACTGTCGGTTCTTCATCCGGAAAGGACAAGTCCGACCGGGGAGTTTTCCTGGTTCAACACGTCCGGAGGTTCACCGCAAATCTCGATACAAGTCGGCGTTGAAAATCCTGATAATGAATTCATGGAAACCGCGTTTGGATTGGCCGAAGGTGAGGCAGGAACTGCTGCCAACCGGACGCGGGATACCGTCTACGTGATTCAAAGAACGACCGCCGGGAGGACGTTGGAGGAATCTGCAACAGACTTTATGGACAACAGTTTGTTCCGGATCAATCAGATCCCTCCCGACGTTCAACGGGTTGCAGACTGGTACAACATTGAGAGCTTCCGGGGTTGGAGTACCAGGTTCCAGGAAGAGATGGGCCTCGAGTTTATTGGCAACTAAATGGCGGGAAAATCATCCGGGTGATTCCCTTCATCAGAGAGCTTGCTTGAACGTTGCATCGAGGTCGTCGCAATTTCAGCGACTTCCTCACCCACGGTTCAAATTTGTATTGACCACGCCGGCAATTGTTGGCGTGGTTTTTTCGTTTTCGAGCTTTGGGCTCAGTCGCTTACCACAATTTCCGCATGGCACGGTAATGTACACTCAGTCATTTCTTGCGAGTGTATTTTCAATTGCAAGATCGCGAGCAATCCGAAAAAACCCGCATTTTCGCGGATAACCCTGCAAACCGCATTCTCGGCGCCGATTGGCACGGTCTCTGATTTAGATGGAATGTCGAGCCATTCACATTTTCGAATGGCCGGATGATTAATTCCGTTCCGGGAGAAAGCGATGAGACCAGCAAATGAGAGATCGACGTTGTCCGTCTTGCAGCAAGTTGAAATCGTTAGCCTTGTCGTCGGAGCCGTCTTACAGAGTACATCGGTCATGATGATGATCGGGGGAGCGGTATTCTTCGGAGTTGCGGTCTTACTGAGCGTTTACCGTGACTGGCTGTTGGGTCTTCCAGAGAAAGTTCGCAACGGTGACGGACTCTTCAACGTTTTTCGCTGGCGGTAGAACATTGACATCGCGACTTTGGCGATAGTTGTTTTGTTGCGATGCCTGCTGTGGAAAACCCGGAATTTTCTGCAGCAGGCTTTTTCGTTGTACGGATTTAGCGGGATTTGCTGTTTCGCCGAATTCCGGATGAATGCGGGACTACAAACGGCGTACGCGAATTTCGAAATACTATTGCCTGCTAGCTCTCTAAAGCACTCTCCCCACGTTTCCTAATCATCCCTGATTCACGGATTTGGCGATGCGGTATTGATACGTTCTTGTTGCGCGGGCGTTCGGCGTTTCTGCATCGGTCGCGTTCTTGTATAGTCCTTCAAAACGCATTCGACTCATAAACGGACCTTATGTACGAAGACCCTTTTCAGCCGGAAACCGGACGTCAAATGGCGCGGGAAATGCGAGTTGGCCTGATCGTTCTAACTGCGATGCTCGGACTGTTCGCTTACGTTGCCTGGTTCAAGATTGCCAAGCCAACTGAATTGCCGGCCCATGTCCTGGCAGCGCCGATCGCCGAGCAGGTTTGGCCTCATTCGCAGGCCGGCCAACAACCGGTCAAACCTCCGACGATGCATGAGAGCCTCGGCAACCTTCTCAGTTCTGCACGTGAATCGCTTTCCCCGTTCAGCAACCGATCAGGCAAAGGTGACCGGGATGAACAAATTCCGGCGGAACAGCAGCGCACGCGCGAACAATTGGTCGCGAACCATCAGAATTTGTACGCAGCTGCGAATTATGTGTCAGAAAACAATAGCGATAGATCTGCCGTTGAACCGATCCTGATTCCTGCACATGCCCTGGAAACGAATGTCGATCGACAAGCTCCAGAGAGCGTTGCGTCAACTCATGTTGCTCGGACCAGGTCTGACAATCCGGTTGTAACAACGGCAGAGACAATTGATAAACCTGCCGCAGATTCTGAATCGCCGCCAGGTGTTGTATCAACCGCGCCGGCAGTTTCCTCTTCGACCAAACCGTCGACGGGAGGAAGTTTCAACCCGATTTCGCTCCCGTCTTTGTCATCGGGACAGACAACAAACGTATCGACAACTGACATTGCCGCTAACGGCCGAGTGCCCGCTCGATACTTTGCTCCGTCCGCTGGCGAACCAATCGTCGAAACATTCACTTCCCGCCCACTAACGCCGGCTGACATCCTCGATTCCGGACACGCTCCGGCGCGATCGCAACCAATTCCCGAATCCGAGCCACTGCGTCCTGATACACTGCGTCCTGATACACTGCGCCCTGATACACTGCGTCCTGAAATGGTGCGGACTTCATCACCGCGAAAGCCGACGTTGCGCGAAAGCGGTGCATTGAGTGAACGTCAGCCTTTGCGAAACGGTGGCGAACACGTTGAAACACAGCGGGCTGAGATTCAACCTCCAGTCACACACGAAAGGCCTTCTGATGGTTTGTATCTGATTCAGAAAGACGACAGTTTTTTTTCGATCGCCCAGGCCGTTTATAACGACGGTCGATTGTTTCGATCGCTTTATTATCACAACCGCAATCACGTCGATGATTTCGAAACGCCAACAGCTGGAATTACGATCTCAATTCCTGACGTTTCCGAGTTGTTACGACTTTGGCCCGAGCAATGCCCTGTAGATTTGCTCAACTCGAGTCGAACAATCAGTGCCGATCGTTTCCATGTCACCCGCGAGGGCGAAACGTTGTTTGACATCGCTCGAACTCATCTCGGGCAAGCGTCACGGTACCTCGACATTATGCGTCTGAATGACGTTCGGCTGCCTGATGATGCAGGGCACCTGTCGCCGCTTCCCGAAGGTTTGCGACTCGTGTTGCCGCTGGAGTAGCCGAAATGGCCTCATTCGGAAGGTGACAATGAAACACGATGCGTTAGCGAGGACTTGGTCCTGGACCGCGCGTTCCTTGTATTCGTTGCGGGATTCCATTGATCGCCCGCCCACCCGCTAGGCAAAACTGTGCACGCGCCTAAAATTCGGCAATGGACAAATTTCCACTGACCAGAATCATCTCGGGAGGGCAAACGGGCGTCGATCGCGCGGCACTGGATGTGGCCATATACCGTGAGATTCCCCATGATGGCTGGTGCCCGAAAGGTCGTCGCGCTGAAGACGGTCGGATTCCGGATTCGTACCAACTGAAAGAAAATACGTCGACCAACTATGCAATTCGAACAGAGCAGAACGTGATCGACTCCGATGGTACGCTGATCCTATATCGGGTGAAACTTCGAGGCGGTTCGAAGCTGACTCAGTTTCTCGCGCGGCGTCACAACCGGCCTTGCCTGTGTATCGACCTCACTAAATCCAAATCTGATGTTGCCTCGGGAGAAAGTGATGCAACCGATAACCCCATGGCGGCCGGCGTTCGGGCGTGGATTTTTTCTGAGAATATCAGCGTGCTAAATATTGCCGGACCGCGTGCGAGTTCCGCTCCGGGTATCGGCGAAGCGTCCTGCGAGTTTCTCTTGAGCGTCTTGTCCAATGTTGGATGCCATCTGCCCGGCGAACAAGATGAATAGGCAGCCACGAATCACACGAGTCTGCACGAATTACAGCCATCCAACTTTCGTGCGATTCGTGCGATTCGTGGCATGCACCAAGCTGGTCCAAAATGTCGCAATCGGCCAATTACGTCCGCTGGCTCAGGAACCGAATCGCTTCGTTCAACTCTTCGATCACTGTCGCGTTCTCCTCAGTCGCGAGCCTCGCCTGCAACAATCCCGACACGTCTCCAGCTTGCCTTGCCAGTGCCCAAGCGCAAGCACCGCGAACCAGCGGCTCCGAATCGTCCAGCCCTTTGGTGAGCGCCGGCAGCGTCTTCTTGCAGGGATGGTTCCCAAGCACGATTGCCGCATTGCGGAGGATACCTCGGCGCTTCGGACGCCAGAGCGGTGTTTTGCGGAACCTCGCCCGAAAGTCGTCGTCACTTAGATCAAACAACTCCGCCAGGTGAACCGGATTCTGGCCATCACGCGGCACGAATTCTGTTTTTTCTGTTTCGGATGATTTGTTGTTCCATGGACAAACATCCTGGCAGATGTCGCAGCCCAACAGCCACTCTCCCATTTGCGGCCGCAATTCAGAACTCACCGGCGAGCGATGTTCGATGGTCAGATAGCTGATACACTTCGTTGCGTCCAGAACATGCGGCTCAGGAAACGCGCCGGTCGGGCAGGCTGTCAGGCACGCGGTACAGGTGCCGCAATGATTCGTTTCCATTGGCGTGTCATATTCCAGTGGAACGTCAACAAGGAGTGCTGCCAGCAGGAACCAGCTGCCGTGTTCGCGATTGATCAACATCGTATTTTTTGCACGCCAGCCCATTCCGGCGAGTTGAGCAAACTCGCGTTCGAGCAACGGCGCAGTATCGACGACACCGCGAACTCCGACATCCGGATGTAACCCGGTTGCGGTTTTGCAAAGCTGTTTAAGTTTCCGGTGCACGATGTCGTGGTAGTCATCGCCCCATGCATAACGTGCGAGTCGGCCCGTACCCGGTTGACCCGTCACCGGTTCGACGCTGCGGTAATTCATCCCTAGCATCAGAACGCTTTTGACTCCGTCCAGCACATGACTCGGATTCGAGTACGCATCCAGCCGGCCACTGATATAGTGCATTTCACCATCGAATCCCGCGTCCAGCCAGTCGCGTAACGTGCTCAGCCCGGTTGGTTCCATAGCAGGACATGCGCCGCAAAAGTCAAAACCGATACGCCGGGATTCTGATTTTAGCAATTGTGTGAAATGTACGGGGTCCATCGGAGTTCGCACGGCAATTCTCCGGCGTTTTGGCTTGCAAGCATTGAATCGTTGCGCGGCGTGTTTAGGGTGGAATAGACAGGGCCAATGCATGGTCTGCAAGCGCAGGTTCCGCATCCTTGGTTCTCGCCCCTCATGTCAAACAAAGAAAGGCCATCATGAGAAAATTTGCTGTTCTGGCGGTCGCCGCCCTCGCCGCTTCATTGTTGTCAGCCGATAACGCATTGGCTCAGGATGTCGGTTCCGGATACAATCACGGAGTCGGACTAAGCTACGGTTTTGGTTCGTTCCCATATCCCGGAGTCAACAATTGCAATCGAAGCGGATTCGCGTTTCCCGGTCGCATTGGATTCTCCCAGCGTCAGGAAGCTCCTCCCTATTTCGCTCAATTTCCACCAGTGTACTACAACGGAATCGTCTCGCGACCGTACGGAATCAGCCCCTATGCAGCGCCTTCGGGAATCACACCGGTTGAGATGAATCATACGGCTCCAACGCCGGTCACGATCAAGAACCCGCATTTCGACGGTGAGATTGTAACGCCCGTTTCTGAAGCAGCCGAACCGGTTGTTGATGACACAGCTAACAAGTCGACGCACATTGTGAATCCGTATATCGAAACCATCACGGCTTTGGAATCTCCAGCGATCGACACCCTGATTTTCGAAAACTAAGGGCGACGCGGCCGTGTTCGTAGAACTTCAGTGTTCAGTTGAATTACTGTCCTTTCGGACAATGTACACGACTCGATAGGAATCAGGTCGACTCGACTGAGGGGCGACGAGATCACCATACAGCGTCCGAGGGCAACCTCTGGACGCTGTTTTTTTTTTCGCGCTAGCTGAATTCGTCTGTATGTCTGCGCAACTTCAAGATCCCGGTTGAATTCGAAGGCGAATTCAGGGCAATCGCCTGTTAGGCAACGGTCCAGCATCCAAATCGTACTGTTGGCAACAGTTGGATTGGCGGTCGTTTTGGCAACGGGATGCGAAACTAACGGAGTTGTCAATGTTCATAGCACTGACGATCCGGGACGAAATTGCTGGCAACAGTCATACGACACCGCCGACGAACTGCCACAGGATGGTTCCGACGCATCTAATTGACCGAAACTCGCGAACTTGAACATCGCAGCTAAAACGCCAGACCCGAACGAATCATGAACGTATCCTGAAGATCGAGTTCGCTCGTCGGATCAGAACGATAAAGCAATTCGCGTTCGAAGACATAACCGGCTTCAACGAACCCGGTAACGCGTTGCGGTCCGAGCCACTCAACCCCGACAAACGCCCGAACGTCGTTGATATCGACTTGATCATCCATTCCGCCCAGTCGCTCGATGGTCCAGCTGCCGCCACCATATTCCGCGCCGGCATAGCCCCAGGCTTCGAGCCCTTGAACTCCCGGCAACCGGTGAGCAATCTTCGGACGGGGAAAATACAGATCGATTTTCAGATCCGGATTCGGTGCCATGAACACGCCGAACGCTGGAAGCAATTTCACTTTGATCCGGTCAAAATATTCGACTCCAAGTTTTGCAGTCGAATACGAATTGACGCGCCGCCACCCGACAGCGGATCCGGTCAGCCGCAGCGAATCGCTCGAGACGTTGTGAAAATCCGAGTAAACTCCAAGAGATAGATTGGTTTCAATGCCTCCCCGCTGACGCGGATCCGAAACGTAATCGGTTGAGAGATATGCGCTGTAGGCGCGAGCCGGAAGATCGAATCCGGTGATGGCTGTATCCGGTCCGTTCCAGTAATGAAACGCGAAATTCGGACTGATTCGCAAGGGTTGATTCCCGTTTAGGAAGTTGGGAATCGTTGCAGTGGTTGCCAGTTCGATGTCATTGATATCCAGCTCGTTGCCGTTGTTCCCCTGTAACCAGGTGTGACGGAAACGGGGACGTTCCAGAACTCGTGGCAGAACGTCTGACCGGAGTCGTGCCCAGACCTGCGACGGCCATTCCAACGAAGGCCACCAGTTTTCGCCGGGCGAGTTGTACGGCCACTGGTTCCTCAGTTGATAGGTTCCGTATGGCTGACTAAAACCCGGTTGCCCGATCGGCTGAAAGCCGGGACCGGCAGGTGGCTGAAAACCAATATTCGGCCCGGGTGGTTGGAATTGGGGAACTCCCAGTTGCGGCAGGTTCTGAGGCGGTTGGTTCACAACCGGCGGCAATACATTGATCGGTGGCGCAGAATTGAACGGACGCCGTGGCAACGGGTTGCTGTTCGGGTTGAACGGATCAAACGCTGGAGCCTGGAGGGTTGGCAACTGCAACGCAGGCGGTTGCACAAAGTTTGGGGCGCCAAACTGCTGTCCGCGAATTTGCGGCGCTGTAATGATCGACGGATTGGACGAGGGAATCGCTCCCTGTCCGAAAATTCGCGGAGGCGTGATGCTCGGCTGTTGAAATCCTCCTTGCAACGCATTCGGTGGTGCGAGTCCGAGCGTATTTGCGCGGAACGGATCTTCAAAACGCGCACGCTGCGCAAATGCAGGCTCATTGAGCAATCCGGCTAGCAGGACCACTGCCGGCAGAACAATTACGAAGCGTTTTGAAATTCGAGTTAACAACGCGCTCATCAAAAGCCGATACGTTTAGGTTCTCCTGAAAAATACGTCGCGTTAAGTACCAGGGACAGCGATCCCGGTCAAGAGATATCGAGTGCTTGCAACTCGTGCTGCGTGGAAATTGTTAGAGGAATGACAGCAAGGATCCCGAAGCGCGGGTTTGCGTTGACGTCTTTTATCACGATGGCAGCATCGACAGCAAGCTGTTTGGCTCAAAGAGAGCATTGAGACTACGAATATTTCTCACGCGCTTTTACTCCCAGCTTCGTCGTCGGTCTCATTGTGCGTTAGCCCAGTTCAGTTGAATCAACTCAGACTACCTGCAAATCAGCCCCGTGTTTTTTCGAACTCAGTGATCTTGTCTGCGTGCTGCAACGTCAATGCGATTTGGTCGAGACCTTCGAGAAAGCACTGTCGACGGAAATTATCAATCGTAAATGTTGCAGAAAATCCGCCGGGCCCGGATACGGTTTGTTCGTGCAAATCAACCGTCAGTTGGAAGTCATCCGTCCGGGAAACCTGCTCGTGTATATGTTGAACCTCGTCGCCGGTCAGGACAACGGGCAACAATCCGTTCTTCGAACAGTTGTTGTAAAAAATATCAGCAAACGATTCAGCAATGACACTGCGGAATCCGTAGTCATCCAGAGCCCAGACCGCGTGCTCGCGGCTGGATCCGTTACCGAAATTCTGCCGCGCGACCAGGATACTCGCATCTGCAAACCGGGGTAGATTCAACTCGAACTCGCTGTTCGGTTGACCTTCATTGTCGAATCGCCAGTCGTAAAAAAGAAACTGGCCGAATCCTGTCCGCTCGATGCGTTTCAGAAACTGCTTCGGAATAATCTGGTCAGTGTCAATGTTGGACCGATCCATCGTCGCGACCAGTCCCGTATGTGTGGTGAAGGCTTTCATGTAACATCACTCAAACAGTGGATCATTGATCAAGTCTGACGACTCAAGAGGGATCGCTCAATCACCAAGGGCAACGCCTTTGATCACGCCGTCAACGATCAGCGTTCCATCAACATAGCCCTGGAAGTCTGCAGTGAACATCGCGTTGCGTCGAACTCTGCCGCGCCTCAGCATCACAACCAGTTTGTTCCCGGGCAATACGGGCCCGCGAAAACGTACGGTATCCATGCCTCCGAGACCGACATAGCCGTTGTCAACCAGCTTTGACCTCAGAGCATAAAAGCTGGAAAGCTGAGCGGCGCACTCACAGATCAAAACTCCGGGCATGATCGGTCGCTCTGGAAAGTGACCACGAATCCAGAACTCTTCATCCGAAATATCTTTAAATCCAACGGCATGAGTTTCGTCCATGTACAGTATGCCGTCCAGCAACCGCAATTCAAAACGATGTGGATTGACTTTAAGGACTTCATCCAGGTCATGAATGACATGGGCGGTGTCAAACTTAGAAAAATCAACGAGTGCTTCTTTCAATTTCTTTCCTGCTTGTTCTTCAATCGTTCCGAGCAAAAAATCGTCCACAGTTTGACGATGGACCTATTGTTTACCAGAAAACAACCGGTCCGTAAGTAGCCCGATTTCAAATGCTCCTGCCGATCCGGATGCGATCGGGCCAATATGTAAAGATATAACGATTTTCCGGCTGCGAATCCGGTTTGGCTGAGCCAATTTTGGTCGCAAAACCTATCAGTTTGTTCAAAAACGGGTCATCATGGAATAGAATGTCGGCTCGGTCCCTGAGGCGGGTGTGTTTTGCCCGGCTGAACGGAATCAATTCCGGATACTCAGTGGCTGAGTGCAATAAATTGACGCGTGATCGAGAGACGATTTTCTCAGCCGATTCGCGTTGAACAAACGGGTAAAGACAACCGGATGTGAACATGGAAAGCCGGGCCACGGCTTACCTCTTCCGGCCACACATTCACCGTCATTGCATTCGATACCATGCCTGGCCGGGACGCCTCGTATTCTCACTAAACCACGGACGACCCCGAGCATTTTTTGCTGTGGAGCCCCAATGAAGGTCCCGTCTTTTTCCTGGTTGTTGAATCATCTACAACAGTCATCGACTCAAACCTCGAATCCGTTCGAAAACCCTGCAACGTCAGATCCTCTGGAAACACCGGTGGGTGATGCACCGTACGCGGAACCGCCAGCTGTGGCCCAACTGGCTGATACGACGGATGACCCGGCTTTTGATTCGAATCCCGGATCCGTCAACCGGATGATTGAAACAAAGCTCGATCAAACCCCGATTGAATTGCCGGACGCGAACAGTTCAGCCAATGCAGAACCCCGGGACGTGCCAGCCAACTCGAATCCGTTTGAAAGTGTTCAAACGGCCCCGACAACTCCCAATGAATCCGAAGTGCCGGCTTCAAACCAGCAGGAGAACCCCTTTGCAACAACGGACCGGACTTCTCCCGGTCCATTCGAGACAGCTACGGAACAATCGGACGACGATATTCCTGTTATGCCAGCCGACCCGGTAGCTGAAACACAGGAGACAACGCCTGGTCAGAATCCGTTTGAAACGCCCGTCGATCCATTCCGGCCGGAGACGAATCCGGGCAACGAACAGGCACCTGCGGACAATTTTCCTGCTGACAATATTGTGTTACCTAACAAAACACAAACTGATGTTGAGACAGCAACAGGCGATGGGACAACAGAAGGGACTCTACAACCACCACCCTTAAGATCCGACGACGGCAGCAACTGGTACGTAGACAACTGGCCGGTGCTCCTGCCGTTTCTGCTTGTTCCAATCCTGCTGTTCGGTTTGTGGAGATGGCTGGCCGGGCGTCGCGCAGCCAAAGTAGTCGCCAGCGACGAACACGCCGTGAAAGTCGAACGCCAACCTGAATTCGGAGACGCTTTCCACGATACCGGCGCGGTCGCGTCTGGTTTCAAAGCGGATCCCCTGGCGTCTGATGCGATATCTGACGGGTTAGGAGCTACCAGTTTGCAGCCCGCCAATGATCCTGCGGTCGATCTGTTCGGCGATCTGGATGACGACGCGCCTGTTGACAAAACCACCGACAACATTGCTGCCGCAATTGACAGTGCTGCGTTTGATTTCTCGGAAATTGATGAAGCAGCAGATGCTAGTGAATCATTGATTCGGCCGGGCGAAGGAAATCCGGTTCTTGATCTGCCCGACAATGCGGACGATACAACCGAAAGCCTTGATAGTTTTGCCAGCGAGCTTGCGGATTCACCCGTAGAAAACAGCGACACGTTTAACTTTGACGACGACGATGAGTTCGATGCCCCGTCAATCGAAATCGACGAGAAATTCGAACCAGGCCAGGACGTCGCTGATTCTGACGAATTCGGATTTGGAGATCTCGACGACAGCGGAATCGATCGGATGGCTGTGCATGACGACTCGATCGGCCCAGTCAACTTCGAGCTGGACGAATCACCGGGCGAAGTCTTCTCGCTGACCGCTGATGAATCGGTGGAAGATCTTGTCGATGACGGTCTGGACCAAGTTGCTTTCGATCCAGTCGAAGAAGCGAATGCAATCCATGAGGCCGAACTCGCCCAGGCCGAGATTGATGCGGCTCCTGGCTCTACTGAAGGTGCTAGTTCTGACCTGCACATTGATTCCGATCAGACGGAATCGACTGTCGCAGAAATGTCCTCCGACATTGAAGAGACAAATGGCGCATTCGGGGCAATTGCCGCAGACGAGTCCGGTTTGCCATTGAACCTCGATGACGACGAAGATGCTTTCACGTTCGATGAAGACGAGCTGGCATTCGACGACGAACCGGTCGAAGGTATAGTTGACGACCGACCGCAGGATTCGATCGGCAACGACAACGATTTGGAATTCGATTTCAGCGAGGACGAAGAGTTTGAGCCAGCTGGTTTCGTTCCGTCGGAACCTGAATTTTCGCCTGAGTCACCCCGGTCTGATGACGTTGCTGTCGAGGCACATTCTAACGGATCGGCACCGGTCGATTCTGATGGTGAACAAGACAGTAGTGAACAAAACGATGATGCCCTCGTCGGTGCTGCGAATTCGTTAACCAGATCCTTCGCAGGTGATGCGAATGTCGAATCTGGAATCGATCTTGATGATTTGTCCGTAGATTCCGACTTGTCACTAGGCGGAGTTACCGGTGCTGCGAATGCTGGCGCGCTCGGGCTGACTGGAGGTTCCGATTCGAATGACTCTTCAAGCGTACTGCTTGACGGCGAAATAGTGGAACTCCGCGCAGAAATTAACGTGCTCCGGGAAGAAAACAACCGGCTCAATTCGGAAATCACCGACGTCCGGTCCGAGATGATGTCAGCCGTTGAAGCCAATAGCATCCAGGAAGCACTCAATATAAAAACCGCACTCGTGCAAGAAGCAGAAACGACAGCAGCAAAGGAAGCGGAATTACTCAAATCCAAACTCGCAGAACTCGATTCTCAACTGGAATTGATCGGCACCGAAAAAGCAGAAGCACTACAGGCAAGGGAAACAGCGATCAGGGACCTGGATACCGCAGTTCAGGAAAAGGAAGCCGCGATCGGCGAACAGGAAGCGACTGCCGGCGCCTCCCGCGAAGTTCAGGATTTGAATGAGCAGCTTGCTGCACTTCAACGACATCTTGAATCAGCTGAACGACATCTTGAATCAGCTGAACGCGAACGGGACGAAGCCGGCAACCTGCTTCAGGAAACCAGCACGAAACTTTCTGAAACCACAGACCAGCTGGGCGAAGCAAACAGCCGGTTGTCCGCTGTTCAATCGCAGCTTGAAGAACTCGAGTCCGATTCTGACGGCAGGGCCTCAGCCAATCTTGGCACACTTGCAGGACTCGGTTCGCTTTCGGATATGGCCAACGCTGGAATGGACAAGCCGCAGCCCGAACCGGCTGTTCCGACTGGCGATGACGCGCAGTTCTTTAAGCGTGCGGTGTACGAACGCAAACGTCGAAAGAAAGCTGAGCTTCGCGTGGAAAAACTCAAGGCGCTGGCGGAAGAAGCTGAAGAACAGGCCGTGGCCATGATGAAACAGCTGGTGTCTACCAAGGACGAAGCGGTTGCCGAAAAAGAAGGTGCAGTGACCTCAAGGCAGGAACTGGTTGCAGCAATCGACGCTGAAAAGCTGGAATTGGAGTCTGTCCGCAGCGAACTCGAATCCGCCCAACTTGCGACTGAAAAAGCAGAACAAGAACTGGCGGCAGCACGGTCCAACCAGGCAGACGAGGACGAGTTGCACAAGCGGGATCGTGAAATCGAAGACCTTCAAAACCGTTTGAATGACGACCTTGCCGTTGAGAAAGCCACTTCCGAAAAACTGATCGCAGAACTCAAATCGGCAAGATCGGAACTGGAAGACGCAAAAAAAAAATCTGAAGAGTCCTTAAATTCTATTCAGCTTGAGCTGGTTGCGAAAGCAGAGGCACTTGAGGCCGCCAGTTCTCTCCAATCATCAGAACTTCAAGGCGAATCGAAGGTTGCTGAGCTCGAGTCTGTCATCAACCAGCAGCAACAGGAGTTCGCTGCACACAAGAAAAATGCCGAACTGGAAAAGGAGGCCGCGGGCAAGTTGCGAACTGAAATCAAACAACTAAAGAGTTCGGTGACCGTCGCTCAGGCACAGGCCGCCGAATCGAATCGGAAATTCACTGAACAGGAAACGGCGATTACTGATTCGGCAGAAACAATCGCGCAATTACAGCAAGAGTTGCAGAACAAAGTGCGGACCGTCGAAACAGATCTGGCTACTTCACGCCTGGAACTTGACACAGCCCGCAAACGCCTGGCTACCGAACAACTGCAACGCGAACAATTGGCTGCCAGACAAACGAAACTCGTTGATCCAGTTGAAGTTGGCCGATTGAGGGAGTCATTCGAATCTCAAATCGCATCTGTGACCCGCAGCGCAGAAACAGCGGTTGGCGAAAAGGAATCACTTCTGGCTGAAATCGAGAAATTGAACGCGGATCTTCGCAATGAGAAAACTGAAAAGGCGGACGCAGTCAAAGACGCCGAAGAAAAACAGCGGCTGATCTCGAAACTCGAGTACAACGCTGAAACGGCGACCCTCGGGCCGGTCACCTATTTGCAGTCGGAACGAAACGAACTGGTCGGCGTGAAAGATTCGGGCGTTGACGTATCCGCGTTAAAGCTGGAGCTGAATGCCGCCCGGCAGGAGACGGCCGATTTGAAAAAGGAGTACGTGGCTGCGGAAAAGTCAGTTTCACGACATGAGAAAAAGGAAACCGATTTACAGAAGCGAATCGAACAACATCTCGCCGAAATCGACAAGTTGAAGGCAACGGCCAAACCGGCAAAAAAATCAACAGCCAAAAAGCCGGCAACGAAGTCGTCAGCAAGAAAAACGCCAGCGAAGAAGAAACCGGATAACCTGAAGCTGATCAAAGGGATCGGTGAAGTATTTGAAAAACGCCTCCAAAAAACGGGCGTCACCCGGTTTTCAGAAATTGCTCGCTGGTCAAAGAAGAGGCAAAAGGAATTTGAGGAAGCACTTGAAGCTCATGGGCGTATCGTTGAAGAGGATTGGGTTGGGCAGGCCGCCAAACTGGCATCCAAAAAGTAAAAGCAGGCGACAACGTAATTGATTTCGAATTGACAAGACCATTGTCATACCATTCGTTGACATTGGTCGTATCGATATTTGTGCCGGAATGCAACGTATTGCTCGAGAAAACGGACTTTCTCGCTGAGTGTCTTGAATGGCGACGATTTCGTGTCGGTCGTCTTCGAACGGGTACCCGAGCCGATACAACCGTTGAGCGAAACCAGCGAGCCTCGTACGACCTTTAACGCTGCGACGTTTGTCCGCCGACGGTGGGTTGTCAATACACTATTCATGATTGGTCCTCTGGTCGCGCCTTCGAGTGGTTGGTTGCAAACGACTATACTATTTCCTTTGAATGAATCGCAATATGCTCAAGTGGATCTCCGATATCGAACTCTCCGACGACGAGCGTACTGCCGTACTCGATTCGGTTGAGCGAAATGTAATGACAAATCGAATGATTCGCAGCGTTGACATGTCTGCGGACGTCGGACCGGCAATCCATTTCAAACCTCTGTCGACACAACGCCCAGTCGAGACACTCGCGCGATCCGCTACGGGCAGCAATACTGACTCGGGGAAATTGCCCGGTGCAGAAGAACAGATTGCGTTCCTTCCGGTTCATCGCCTTGCAGGACTCATCCGGTCAAAACAAATATCCAGTGTCGAACTCACAAAGCTCTACTGTCCCGGCTGAAAACGTACGGACCGATGGCGCGATGCGTCGTCACGCTGACCGAAGAACTCGCTTTACAACAGGCGAAGCAGGCTGATAAAGAAATTGCGTCCGGCAACTACCGGGGTCCATTGCATGGGATTCCCTGGGGTGCGAACGATCTGATCAGTGTCCCCGGCTATCCGACATCGTGGGGCATTCCCTATCTGAAAGAGCAGATACTCGAGGAATAAGCTCAAGGTCTCAATATTTTTCGTTGCATGTCTCTGTGAAGTGTACCGGCGTTCGCCCGGAGTTCAATCAAGTCCAACAGTTCCGGATTTGACTGACAACGGTGCTCAGTTTGAAGTAGCAACTTCTTCCAGATCATTTTCGCCAGTTGATTCCGCGCTGACATCGACCTGATCTTCAAGTTTGTTCAGGCGGTTGATTACCAGATTCATCCGGTCAGCAATGTCATGCCAGAAGTCGTTCTTTCGAAATTTGAACGGTTTCATTCGCTCGCCGTTTTCAAATTGCTTCAACACAACACGCAACCGGTAGATTGGTCCCGTAAACAGATTGCTGAATTTGATTGCGTCGTTAGCCGCGAACGGCAGAAATACGAGCATCATCAACAGAATCGGCCAGTAAGTCACGTAGACGTCGGCAACGTGTTGATAAAACATCGTGTCGGTATCAGTGACCGTCTTGAATAGAGCGATTGGGAGCGTGATAAAGATCATACTGACCATCCAGTACGAAAGCAGGCGTTTGACAAGGCCCGACTGGACTGCGGGATCAATGTAATACTGTTTGCGTTGCTTGTTCATCTCGGTACTTTTGGGTTGCGCTGGATGGAGTCTGGTAGAAGCATCTTGAAAGGGCTATGTCGTTCGGGATGCGGTCTATTTGCCGTTTTTAGTTCCCGTTGCTCATCGCATTGCCGATTTTTGTCTGGTTATCGGTCATAAATTCTGACGCCTCGGTGCCAACGGACTGAATGGCAACGATACAAACGGTGACAATCAACATCAACATCACAGCGTATTCAACGGCCGTAGCGGCCTCTTCTTCGCGGTGAAACGCCTGTAGTAGTTTGATCATTATTGCGACGTTCGGGATAGGCTGACGTTCCGGAATCGGAAACGCTCAAGCGATGCCGAAGAGAAACAGGATTCGAATTTGGCTTCAGATAAAAAAGCCTAGGTCAGCCACAGACTCGCGCCAGTGAAATAGGCAACGGATCTGCAATTACGGGGGCCGGTTATTCGGTTTCTACAACGTCTGCCGGAAATCAGAGATTCTCCAGCACAAACTCCGTCATCAGCTTCCGCAAATGAGCCTGCTGGCCGTCGTCCTTGACCGAATGCCGGGCCCCGGGATAAATCATCAGGTCGAATTGCTTGTTGTGCTTTTGCAATTCATAGACCAGCTGCATCGTATTGTTGATGTGAACGTTGTCGTCAATTTCGCCATGAATCAACAGCATCTTGCCGTGCAGATCCTGCGCGACCGGCAACAGCGATGTCTGCTCATACCCTTCCGGATTGTTTTTCGGCAGGTCCATATAGCGTTCAGTGTAGATCGCATCGTAGTTCTTCCAGTCAGTAACCGGTGCACCGCTGATTCCCATCTTGAACGTTTCGGAATGACAAAGCGCATATGCCGTCATGTAGCCGCCATAGCTCCAGCCCCAGATTCCGAGCCGATTCGAATCAACCCACGGTTTCTGCTTCAGCCATTCGATACCGGTTTCAATATCAGCCAGTTCGTTTTCCGCAAAATTCCTGTAGATCGGCCAGACATTTTTCGCGCTGCGGTAGCTGGAGGAACGTCCGTCGCACATCCAGATCACGTAACCCTTTTGTGCCAACATCTGGTGCCAGAGATACCACTCTCCGCCAAAACTGTTGCGGACACGCGGCGTTTGAGGTCCACCATAGATAAACACCAACACAGGGTATTTTTTTGCCGGATCAAAATCCGGTGGAGTTATCAACATCGCGTCCATTGGCTGTTCGCCGTCGCCCGTCGGGACTTCGATGAACTCAGGTTCGGAAACGTTTAGATAGCTCAGTCGATCATTGCAGTCTTGATTGAGTAATCGCAGTCGCGTACCGTCGCTGCGATACACGGAATAGCCGGGAGGCATCGTTGCAGTGCTGACTCGATCGATAAAATAACTCATGTCATGGCTGAAATTCATCGAGTGCATGCCTTCGCCTTCAGTCAGCTGTGTCATCTCACCCGAATCCAGATCCAGCTTGTAACCCTGGACATTCACCGCACTGTCGCGAGTCGCGTGAATGAAAGCAGTGTTGCCAGACACACCGTCCAAAGAGCGAACTTCCCAGTCACCCGCTGTTATTTGCTTCCGAAGCGTTCCATCCGCTTCGTAGTGATAGATGTGTTTGAATCCGTTGCGAGGCGAGACCCACAGGAAACTACTATCAAGCAGAAACTGAGGGTCGCCGGGCGATTCGATCCATGCCGGAGTTGAATCACGAAACAGCTTTTCCGGTGATCCGCCGTCCACGTTCGTTCGGATCAGATCCAGCCAGGTTTGTTCGCGATTTTGAACCTGCAAGTACAAATGCTGCCCGTCGCCCGACCACGTGACACGGGAAACCAGTATCTCGCTGTCATCGTATTCGCCGAGTTCGATCCAGGTCATCTTTCCGCTTGTAACATCAGCGACACCGATCCGAACCTTCGGCAATGGATCGCCTGCCTTCGGATAATTCGTTTTCTCGCTCTCGCCGCGGACCGGGATGTGATCCATCACGATGAAAGGAATCAACTCCGTTTCATCGAGTTCCATATAGGCCAGGTGATCTCCGTCGGACGACCACCAGTGCCCCTGAAAATTGCCACGCCCGTAGAGTTCCTCCTGGTAAACCCAGTCAAGTTTTCCGACCAGATGATTTTCGTCTTTTGCAACCAGTAACGGCTCACCGGATTCGAGCTTGTCCGCACTGAGATCGACAACGTGAAGACCGGACCGGGTAAAGAAGGAAATTCTTGTACTCTGCGAGTTGTACGTTAATAACTCAGCCGGGTTCTCCTTGCTGCCAAGTTCGATTGCCGCGTTGTCGCTGAACCGAATGAGATACGTCACGCCGTCAGCGGTGTATGTTCCGGCGGCGTTGTCTGCGGATAGTTTCGGTTCGACGTCCGCGACTTTCCCAGCGGTTGATTCGTCCAATCCAGCGACATTCACCAGCAGTGCCGATATTTCCGTTTTGTCTGTCGGCGGTGCAGCGGTGCCCACGAAACTGTCTGATGCAGCATCGACAAGCAGTTTTCGGCCCCGGGTTTCGCTTTCGTACATGTTCGTTTCGCCGTGCCACGACGGTGCGTCGGTTTTTGGCAGGATCGCGTTCGGTCCATCGATCATGTCCAGCGTAATCGTCGCTCGCGGTTCGAACTCGGTGGTCGCAGATGTCTTGATCTCAACCGGTTCGGCAATCCGCAACACCGGAAAGGCGCTTCCTTCGTGGATATATTCGTCAAAGAAATTCCAGACGATAAAGCCGTCGTTCGACATCGGTTCAAGCATCAGCGCGATCAGTCGCCCAAGCGGTTGGGCCGTGCGAACCACGTAGGTTCCAGCCGGAACATTCATTTCTTTGTCGATCCGATTCGTTTCCGCACGAACCATATTGTGTTTCTGGAACGCACGTTCTTCGCGCACTAGTTTCGTAATCGTCTCCCGCTGAACGTTTAGTCCGGTTTCTTCGTCCAGTTGTTCGATCATGGCGCCGTGAAGACTGAGCCGTTCCGCAATTCGTGACATCTCTTCCGGAACCAAATAGGCATAGGGCAGTTGAACAGTCGTCGTCGGCTTGTAGTCGCCCAGAAATTTGCACTCGAAATCGTGCGGCTGATCGTCTTTGTATCCCTTGAGCGTAAATGTCTCCTGGAACTCAACCAGTTTTGAATCGAGCGGAATGGAAATACGCCCGGGTTGAGTCCTCGCTGAGTCAACCAGATCCTGTTCGACGATTTCCAGCAGCTCTTTGACAGCCTGGTCGTTTTCGGCGACGTAATCGAGCAGCGAGGTAACAAAGTCCTTTGTCACTTTGATCCGGTCTTCAAAACTGATGTAGGCATACGCTTCGGAAAGAACTGACAACCGCCCTCGCATTCCAACGTAGTCGGTGCTGTAACGGGGTTCCATTCCGTAGGTCGCCCAGCGATCGTGTTCCTCGTTAAAATTGCCGTAGTAAAATGTGAACCAGTTCTTCGCTGCCATCTGCTTCGTAATCTCAGGCATCATCCGGTTGCGCATGAAATCGCGCAACGGCCGCGAAGCTGCTGGATTGACCGGTATTGCGTACGTCAGCGCATATTGATGTTTTGATCCGTTGGTCGTGTGACAATCAACAAACAGATCCGGATTGCAGGTATTGATCAGTCCAACAAGCGAACGGGCTTCAGGAGAATCGAGTTTCCCGAAATCGCGATTCAGATCCAGCTGTTGAGCGTTCTCGCGTCGGCCCATTCCGTTTACCGGCCCGGCTTGTCCGCGACGATTGTTCGGTCCCATCCGGTCATTGGCATCGGCGTTGTAGTTTGGTACCAGAACGATCACCATTTTTTCCAACCAGGGATGATCCGGGTCATTAGCCAGTTCACGTAGCATCATCAGGATCGCTTCTTTGCCACAGCATTCGCCACTGTGAATGTTCCCCAGAATCAATGCGATTCGTTTTTCTGTTTGATCGCCTGGCGAGTAGGGTTTGCTGGAAACAATTGCCGCTACCATGTCGCGCCCTTCAACTGTCTGGCCGAACACGTGCCTGTTAACATGAGGCTTTGCAGCACAGGTGTCGATAAACTCGACCACTTCTGCTGAAGTTGCCGTAGATTGAAACTCACTCGATTCTGCAACCGTTTGCAAAATGATGTCGTCATTTTCCTGAGCGATTGAGTTGTCGGGAAACACGGTCATGACAAAAGACGTTGCGAGAATGAGGATCAATTGTGGGAAAGCAGAAGAAACGCCGCTGGCTGATATCGGTTTCATGGAAATATGTCACAGGTCATTGGGAAACGAATTGGACTGGCTTACGATTGTAATACGCTCAGCGCCGGAATCGAATGGATACCCGCAGTGTACACCGGGAAAGTGTTGTGGTTTATCGCCACGCCATTGCCTGCTCATCAGGAATCGATTGCATCGGACGGTGTTAACTCGAACTACATGGGAAAAAGTTACCGGAATCATGAAAGCAAAACACTTGATCGGGATTGGCGCAGTTCTGGCTGCATTGGCCGTTGGCATGGGTGCCTTCGGAGCGCATGGACTCCAAGGCTGGCTCGAAAAGAACTTTGAACCGGATGAACAGATCAGGAAACTTGACAATTGGAATTCTGCCGCCCGATACCAGATGTGGCACGCGATCGGCATGATGTTGATTGGAGCGGTAGCGATTCGAACGCAGTCCAAATGGTTTTCCATTTCCGCGATTTTTCTGTTGCTTGGCACGCTCTTGTTTTCTGGTGGCATGTACGCGTACGTACTCACAGGAATGCGTTCCCTCGGAATGGTGCTTCCCATAGGCGGACTGACGTTCATGATTGGATGGGTTTCGTTTGCGTTTGGAGCCGTAACGTCGCGGAACATTGAGGCGACTGATGAGTGAACGCGGCAATTCACGCGGCCAGACACGAATTCGAACCGGGTACTGTTTGAACATTCATCCGGGGACGACGCTTGCTTCCGTCAAATCGAATCTGGAAACCCACAGCCACGACGTGAAGGCTCAAGTTTGTCCGGATTCGCCGCTGGGAGTTGGATTGTGGTTGAGCGACACGGTTTCGCGCGAGCTGAACTGCATGAACGCGATCGACCCGCTTCGTGCAGCGCGGGAGTTTGGTCTGTGGTTGTCGGATCGAGGATTCCTGCCGTTTACGCTTAATGGTTTCCCGTTCGATGACTTTCACCAGGATGTCGTTAAGCACAGCGTATACCTGCCAACCTGGGCCGATTCGCGCCGGCTCGAATACACCATTCGTCTGGCAGAAATCCATGCCGCGATGCTCCCGGGGCATGAAACTTGCGGATCAGTTTCGACGTTGCCTCTGGGCTGGCGAATCAAGGATGGCGACGCTACCAACGCCGGTTTTCTGACCAGCTGTGCCGCGCAACTTCGTACACTCGCTGTTCGACTTGAATCGCTGGAACGGGAAACCGGCAAGACGATTCGCATCGCGATTGAGCCGGAACCGGGTTGTGTCTTTGACCGTGCAATCCACGTTGCTGATTTTTTCAAGGAATACCTCTTAGACGGAGCGAATGATGACACCGTCTTGAATTACATAGGCGTGTGCCATGACGTCTGCCATTCAGCAGTGATGTTTGAATCTCAGGAAGACGCGATTGCTGCCTACACCAACGCAGGAATTCGCGTCAACAAAGTCCAGATTTCTTCAGCGATTGAAAGCGAATTCGATAACGCGTCCCGGGAAAAGATTGACGCGATGGAACGGCAGCTCACTGCATTTGCCGAACCTCGCTACCTGCATCAAACTTCCATTTGGATGGACTCGCGTTTGCAGTTTCATGAAGACCTGCCGATCGCACTCGCGGCTCAACATACTAAAAGTGGCACGTGGAGAGTACACTTTCACGTGCCGATATTTGTTGAACAGTACAATGACATTGGCACGACCCAATCCGAGATCATTGGTCTGATGCGAGCAATAAAGAAACACCAGCCGGACACAACTGACTACGAGATTGAAACGTATGCCTGGAACGTGATACCCGGGGAACTGCAGGAAGACACGGTCGTTCGCAGTGTTGCCAGGGAGTTAGAATGGTTTGAGGAGTTAGTGGTTGGTCAAAGCTGAAAATGCCCGGTCAAAGACTAACATTGCTTCCATCCCGCATGCCGAAACGGCAAATCAAGGAATAACAAATCTGACATGATCAATTTTTTTCAAATTGCGTTAGCCCAGTACTGGTGGACTCCGTCTTTGCTGTTAAGCGGCTAGAGCCGCCCGGTGTTTTCTTTCAAATTCATCCGGCGTTTGGTATTCCAGAGTTTGATGGATTCTTTCGGAATTGTAAAACGATTCGATGTATTTGAAGACACTTAATCTCGCTTCAGCAAGGTCTTCAAACTGTTCAAAGTTCGTCCATTCATGTTTCAACGACCAGAAGAATCGTTCAGCCACAGCATTGTCGTAACAACATCCTGTGCGACTCATTGAGCATGTGATGTTCATGATTCGCATGATCCTCTGAAACGCATCACTGGTGTACTGGGACCCCCGGTCACTGTGATGAACAAGTTCACTGGTATCCGGCCGGCGTGATTCAATGGCATCTTTGAACGGGCCGGTTACAAGCGCGGCTGTCATTCGATTATCGATCTTCCAGCCGACCACTTTCCGGCTGAACAAGTCAATCACCACGGCCAGATACACCCAACCGGTGAGTGTTGGCAGGTACGTAATGTCAGCCACCCATTTCCGGTTCGGCCCGGTTGCCTTGAAATCTTGAGCGAGAACATTGGGCGCCGGCTTTTTGTTGGGATCGCTGACGGTGGTGGTTGGGGTAAACCTGCTTGCAACACGGCTTTTGAGGCCCATTTCATTCATGGCCCTGGCAACCGTATTCCGGCAGGCGGATTCCAAATGTTCTTCCGTTTGAAGTTTTTGAGCGATCTTACAGCTTCCGTAGATGCCGCTGGACTGCTCGAAAACTGCTTTCACCGACGCACGAATCGAAGCGGTACGCCGTCGCTTTTTTTAATATTTCCCGTTCCAGCTCCGCACGTTTGAGCTGCCTGCGAAGTCGTTTGATTTCAGCCTCGTACTCTTCAGCAGTCGCTTCAGGGCCACTGGGATCCGGTGCCGGAGCAAACTTGCGGTGCCAGTTCCGAAGGCTGTTCCCAGTTACATTCACGGCCTCCGCTGCCGCCTTGAACGAGTAGCCTTCGGTCACGATCAGATTCACCGCTTCCCGCTTAAAATCTTCCTTGAATGTTCGACGTTTCGGTTTGACTTTCGTTTTCATAGCATCCTCCTATACGGATTTTAAATATTCCGACGGAGTCCACCAGTACTGGGCTAACGCAGTCGGCAAAGTGCAGTAGCTTCATCCGATCGCGACGTCGGTTGATGAAGATAAACAGGTTGCCATCGGTCGGGTCGCAGGCGAATTGTTCTCGAACGATTGCGGACAGGCCAGCGAATCCTTTTCGCATGTCGGTCGCACTGGTACACACGAAGATCTTCGAGCCGACAGGGAGATTCAGCATGGCTTTGACTTCCCTGTTGCGGTTGCCAGCCCATCGGTCGGGCAGGCGTGTTGCAGTACGCGATCGACGATGGTGGCCGCGATGCCGGGGTCGGTTCCCAGTTGGACATGAATTCCGCCGGGAAGCGAAACCGATGCTGGCGAAGCCTGACCAAGGATCTGAACTTCCGAGAAACAAGGCTGCTGTGGTCGCGCAAGATCGGTTCGAGTTTCCTGATTCTCAGCGAGCGTTACGGCAAGGCGTCGCTTCCACTGATAAAATGACGGAGCCGAAACACTTTCGGCGGCACAGAATTGGGCGATCGATTGCCCGGATTGAGCGTGGCGATGCAAACGGTCGCGCCAAAGCTCAACTCGATCCGATTTTGAAATACGTGCCATGGTGACCTCCAGAGGAAATCATCCAAAATACGACACCCGTCAATAACCGTGCTAAGGAACGCTTACCGCGCTTACGGCTCATCCATCGGTTGGTCTCCAGCAAGAAAAAAGCCGCGCACAGTTTCCCGTGCGGGGCTTTAATAAATAATCCGGCGATACCTACTTTCGCACTTGCAGTACTATCATCGGCTCAAAGTGCTTAACTACTGTGTTCGGGATGGGAACAGGTGTGACCACTTTAATATGTTCGCCGGAAGAAGACACGCCGGCTTATTCACCCGGCGTGGCTTAGTCCGAAGACTTATTCTTTGACATCTGAAATCGTTTGTTGGACAACCGATCAAAGACAATTTCGTGTGTATCAGATGGCGATTCAACCACTCACAGACATTCACAAAATGAGTGTCCGAGTAGTTTTAAAGACCTTTGATTTGACTCACAGCCGATCAGCATCCTTGATCGTAAAATCAGAATGCGACCGAACGTTTATCAGTATCTCGAATTGAAGCGAGAGACCTGGATATATGTGGTCAAGCGTTCGTCCGTTAGTACCAGTTAGCTGAACTCATTGCTGAGCTTACACATCTGGCCTATCAACCTCGTAGTCTTCGAGGGGACTTTCGCGAATTAACGCTACAAAACCTTATCTTAGGGAGAGCTTCACGCTTAGATGCTTTCAGCGTTTATCTTTTCCGAATTTAGCTATCCAGCCGTGCCACTAGCGTGACAACTGGAACACCAGAGATCCGTCCTTCCAAATCCTCTCGTACTAAAGAAGAACCCCTTCAAGTTTTGTGCGCCCACGGCAGATAGGGACCGACCTGTCTCACGACGGTCTGAACCCAGCTCACGTACCACTTTCATTGGCGAACAGCCAAACCCTTGGGAGCTTCTTCACCCCCAGGATGTGATGAGCCGACATCGAGGTGCCAAACCGCATCGCCGCTATGGACGCTCGGATGCGATAAGCCTGTTATCCCCGGAGTACCTTTTATCTGATGAGCTATGGCCCTTCCATTCGGGACCACAGGATCACTAAGACCTACTTTCGTAACTGCTCGACTCATAAGTCTCGCAGTATAGCACACTTCTACCTTTGCGCTCGACGGCTGATTGCCAACCAGCCTGAGTGTACCTATGCACTCCTCCGTTACTCTTTGGGAGGAGACCGCCCCAGTCAAACTGCCCAACTGACAATGTCCGATGCCCTGATTCAAGGGTCATCGTTAGAACTAAAATATATCCAGGGTGGTATTTCACCTTTCGGCTCCACGACGCTGGCGCGCCGGTTTCAAAGCCTCCCACCTAGCACTACACAAAACATATCTCAGCCCAATATCAGCCTACAGTAAAGGTTCACGGGGTCTTTCCGTCTAACCGCGGGTATGTGGCATCTTCACCACAACTACAATTTCACCGGGTCGGTGGTTGAGACAGTGCTCCTCTCGTTACGCCTTTCATGCAGGTCGGAACTTACCCGACAAGGAACTTCGCTACCTTAGGACCGTCCAGAATTGTTACTTTCCAAAACGGTGTTGATCATGATTAGATAATCAACAACAAGGATGGGTTGGACATTTCTGCCAACCTCTACACATCGCTGTGCAGCTCGGACTATATCATCAACCGGCGATCAACCAAAAAGTCAATCATCAGTCGTTTGGCGTATAGTCTCTGAGGATTCCACTACATCAAATGCTGAAAAGATCTCTGATTCAGAGTATTTTCTTTTGCCGCCATCATTCATTACACGCCGTAGCGAAAGAAGGTCGGCTATTCCTTTTTTACTTAAATGAGCTTTTTCGCTCATCAGTTCAGCCATCTGCTTGAAGATCGCGAAATCACGTTTCTTCTTCGCCGATAGAAAACCGAACTTGTTGAAAAAGGGAATGACATGCTCGTGGATTGCATTGAGATTATTCACCTCAAACATCCAGACTCCGCCGCCTTTTTCTCGAATCGTCCCACACCCAATCGTTTTCTTAAACAGAGCCAGTATGACTTTGTCTTTTTGAGAAACGTTGAGGCAGAGCGACACTTTCCAAGGCAGTTTGTAGTCTTTCCGGCGACGGAAAGTTAAATGAAAACTTCCTTCGCCATCCACAAAGCCAGCAAAATAAAAACCCAGATGGTCAGGTATCTCTTTAATGTTCAGCATAATGCATTGGTCTTTCCTGCTGATTGCCTGCACCGAACGGATTGTCACTGCCTACCGGTCTGATTCATCGCAATGAAGAATCAAACATTGGTAAACGAGTACCGTCGGATACTCAGGTTTTCCAGCATATAGCCAAATTTTAGAACTACGACTATCTCATAGTTACGGCCGCCGTTTATTGGGGCTTCGGTCGCCAGCTTCTCCCGAAGGATAACCGTCTTCCTTAACCTACCAACACCGGGCAGGCGTCAGACCCTATACATCCACTTGCGTGTTCGCAGAGTCCTGTGTTTTTGATAAACAGTCGAAGGAGCCGATTTACTGTGGCCCCCAGCAGCGTGAACCGCCAGGGGCACCCCTTATCGCGAACTTACGGGGCCATTTTGCAGAGTTCCTTAACCACCGTTCTCCCGAGCGCCTTAGTCTACTCGACCCGCCTACCTGTGTCAGTTTTAGTACGGTTGACTTGCTTCAACACTTAGAAGCTTTTCTAGGACGTCCTTCCGATGCAATCCCGGTCTACGCCAGTTGGTCGAACACCTTGAATTACGGGAACGCATTTACATTTCCCCATCTCAGTGAACTCCACGGGCATTTCTAACCGCCCGCGCACGTTCCGGACGCCGTCCCTCCATCGCTCCACAAGTCAGGGCAGGAATATTAACCTGCAATCCATCGTCTACGCCTTTCGGCCTCAACTAAGGTACCGCCTAACCCTGGGCGGATTTACCTTCCCCAGGAAACCTTAGGCTTTCGGCGAACAGGATTCTCACCTGTTTTATCGTTACTCATTCCGACATAATCACCTGTACAGGCCGCGACCCGTCGTTACCGTCGGGCTTGTATCTCCTGTACAGCGCTCTGCTACCGCTCATGCAATAAAGCATGAACCCATGTCTTCGGTTTAGTACTTACTCCCGTTCATTATCGGCGCAAGACTGCTCGACCAGTAAGCTGTTACGCACTTTTTAAATGGTGGCTGCTTCTAAGCCAACATCCTGGCTGTCTCAGCAATCTAACTTCCTTAGTGACTGAGTACTAATTCGGGACCTTAGACGATGGTCTGGGTTGTTTCCCTTTCGACCGTGCAGCTTATCCCACACGGACTGACTCCTGTGATAGTTATGTAGGTATTCGGAGTTTGGTTCAGTGAGGTACCCCGGGAAGGGCCCCCATCCAATTCAGTATCTCTACCCCCTACACATAGTGGCACAAGGCTATCCCACAAGATATTTCGCAGAGAACGAGCTATCTCCAGGTTTGATTAGACTTTCACTCCTCCCCACAAGTCATCCCCTCAGTTTTCAACCTAAGTGGGTTCGGTCCTCCACGCAGTATAACCCGCGCTTCAACCTGCTCATGGGTAGATCACCTGGGTTCGCGTCTGCCGCATATGACTATGTATCGCGCTATTAACACTCGGTTTCCCTATGGCTCCAGTCCGGAGGACCTTAACCAGCCACATACGACAACTCGCCGGATCATTATGCAAAAGGCACGCCGTCACCCTGAACGAATCATAGGGCTCCGACCGCTTGTAAGCGTATGGTTTCAGATACTATTTAACTCCCCTAAACGGGGTACTTTTCATCTTTCACTCGCGCTACTGAGTTCACTATCGGTCATTAGAGAGTATTTAGCCTTACGGGATGGTCCCCGTAGATTCAGACCAGGTTTCACGTGACTGGTCCTACTCAGGTGCTTTGCGGGAGATTCGAATCTTTCATTTACGGGGCTGTCACCCTCTGTGGCCGGCCGTTCCAAGCCGTTCTACTAGATCGAATTTTCTAACTCCCATGTGCAAAGTCCTACAACCCCGCAGGGGAAACCCCCACGGTTTGGGCTGTTCCGCTTTCGCTCGCCGCTACTAACAGAATCGATTTTTCTTTCTCTTCCTCGAGTTACTTAGATGTTTCAGTTCACTCGGTTGGCTACTACACACCTATGTATTCAGTGTGAGTCAGTTCAGGAACCTCGGGATCAACGCTCGTTTGTCAGCTACCCCAAGCTTTTCGCAGACTTCCACGCCCTTCATCGCCTTCTAATGCCAAGACATCCCCCATACGCCCTTAGTAGCTTGACCACAAATATCCAACCCTCTCTAGAATCAACCCGAAGGCTGTTTCGTAGAAGGGACCGTCAATTCATTTTGGCTACAGATCCAAGTTAACGATATTCGCTTCAATTTTTTTAAATCTTTCGACACGACATTACCAACAAACCGAACGAGCCAGGCCATAAAGACAAAGCCGAACAGTTGCCAACAACACCGCGACGCTACTTAAGAGTGGTTGTTTTTTGAATGACTAATTTAAAGAACCGGCCAAAGCGAAAAACGCTTCAAACCAGCAACTTAGTGCCACACCACCGATGCAAGTTCCCGCGAAGAAACCAACACAGCAAATGCAGCATCAGACATTCAGATGCCATCTTTTACACACTAAATTGTCAAAGAACATTTTCCGACGGACCAGCCGCCGGAGCACTCAAAACCAAGCCCCGGAAATGAACCTGAGAGCCTTAAGTTAAGAGTGATTTGCGACCGAAAGGTTCAGGCCAACGGCCAACCCCAGTCCCAAATCACTGTCAACTCACCCCGTTTTCCGATTGACGCAGGTCAATTGCAAACTTCAGCGGGAACTCATGATGGTATCGGCCTTCAACTTTTCCGTCAACACCCGATATCGGAATTTCCGGATCGACCTCGCACCAATCCGGCACGCCTACGACCCTCGCGATTCCTCATGAACACAGCCGATCGGCTGCGAGAGAAAGACCATATTACCGAGCGTCAATTGTGCAAGCAATCGAGACTCTTATGGCGACTTCCATGCGTCACTTGTCAGGAGATTAAACCCTCGTTTCAAGTGAGCCGCAAAGTATACGCGGATCCCGAAACCGCTCAAGGGGCAAACGACTCGATTTTTGAGTTTTTTTCAAATCAGCTTTCCGAGGTTCAATCGCGATGTTGAGTACGCCATTCGGCCCCGGGTTTTCTACGGACTGGCTGGCTGCCGGATTCCAATCTCGTGCAAAGTTTGCCTCATTCTCAACTGTCAAACGCGAATAACCTGCCACTTCAGCGTGGAAATCATTCACAATCAACTGATTCGAAAGGTTGATCTGATTCCGGGTAGCCGGACGGTCCAGCTTCCGGGCTACTGCATAACCTGCGGGCTACTGCATAACCTGAAAGTACACGCGCGAGGTTTACTTTTTTTTGCACGTACGAATAATTCAGCTTCTCAATTCCATCATTTCCGGATCCAGAGACCGATGGCGCGACCACGAATTTCGGTACAGCAAGCAGTTTCCGACGTCTCACTAACAAGGACCAGCAATGAAGTACTTACGACCAGCGACAAAAAACCTGGCAACCCTGCTTGCCCTACTAGGTTTGATGGCCGGCTTCTCGTTTGCACAGGATACCGGGGGCGAATCAACAAGCTCGGCGGTGCAGGAACCGACCCGCCAGGAAGCGGAGGATCAGAATACGCCCGGCGAAAAATCGACTGTTGAAAACGCGACTGATGAAGAACAACATAGTCAGGTGGACCACTGGGCAGACATTCAAACTCGTCGCGCGACCGCACAGGGAATTTGTCCGATGATGGACAAAGAGATTACGACCGACTCCGAAACGGTGCTGGTTGGCAGTCAGCGCGTTTTCGTCTGCTGCAAATGTTGCGCTGCCGGAGCTCCGGGCAATGCGGACGAAGTGCTCGAAAAAGTCAACACAGCTTACACGGCCTTCGTCGCTGTAGAAGCAATCGAACGCAGTGTTGCAGCGAGAATTGCGGCACTCGCCGCCGACTAAACACAAATACGCCTCCACTCATGAAGCGTATTTTTTCTATCCCTACCACAGTGGTGAGGAATGGGTTTCGCGATCGCCAGAATATCATGGCCGTCCCTTCGTAATCACCCTGACCGTCGTGTCCGCACCGACGAATTCGGAGGGCTGAACACCGATGGATTTGCCCCGGAAGGATTGTTCCCATTACAATCCGTTGGACAACACACCAAGAAAAATCAGCCTCAAGGTCAAACAACATTGAACAATTGCGAACTGGATTCGATTGCCCGACGGATGCAAAAGGAGTTTCTGGATCTACTCCACCCGGACGAGAGCGCCAGTGCGCTTTCGTTTTTTGACCGGTGTATGTCCGGTCTTGTTGACGGCCTGCGGATATCTGTGGAAGGAATCAACGATGTTTCGTTTCGAAAGACCACCATCTCGGAACTGATCCGTGCCGAGGCTTCGCTGCTGGACAGCAAGCAAAGCACAAAAAAACTGGTTGAGAAATATCCCGAATTCGAATCTCAAATCAGGGCAGACAGTCACGGCCGAGACCGGTCGTCTCCACGAATCACCGGATTACAAGAGTGTCGCGGGACGGCGGGTTGACCTGCCGCCAGGCTTTTACCGTGTGGGTATTGAAACCAAGGATCAATATATCGGGTCAATCGAACCGTTCCCGGCGATTCAGACCTGCCGGCAACCATTCAAGGCGTTCCGCTCAATCACCGCTCCTGGATGCGGAAGGGTTCGATTGTCGAACTCGTGACCGTAAGCCTCAATTTCCCCGAAATGTTTGACGGTGCTGAACTGCCCGGCGGAACGATTATCGCTAACGGGATGGAGGTCTCACCGATGTTTCGCGGCCAAACAGTCAAGATTGCGCCGTTCCTGATTGGTCGCAAGGAAATCAGTCTTGCCGAATTCCATCAGGAGTTTCCCGGTTATCCGGGAACTTCGATCAACTTTGAAATGGCGGTTGCATTCGCGGAACGAAAGGGCTGCGGCATTCCTACGATCTACGAGTATTTCTACGCAGTTGAAAATCTAAAACCCGGTTCCGGCGTCACCGGACTGGACTCGGGACTACGGGAATGGACCGAAACGCCAATTGAGCAGTTCCAAATCACCGTCCTGGAGTACAAACCTCTGACTGAGGCAGATATTGATTCACGATGTATCGTCGGTTCCAAAGATCATCTCATGGAAGACGTTGACAACGACATGCGAACGATCCCCATTATTCAAAACGACACTTTTAACAAATTCTGGAACTCGTTCACAACTTATCCGAACACCGGATTCCGGTTGATCAAACGACTCAAGCCGAATTGAAATCGCAATAGACCGGAATGAACATGGTCGAACACTAAATTTTGGAATACGAAAAGCAAACTCCCGACCTGACAAGCACGATTATTCGGCGGAAGTGAACCCGAGTTCCACCAGCTTTTCATAGCTTTCCCGGATCGTGCGTACTTCGTAGCCCATCGGTGCCATAATTCCTGCTGCGACCGCAGCACGTCCCCCGGCCTTTCAGTGGCAATAGATAATTTTGTCTTTCGGAAGTTTTTCGATTACTCCGGTTCCATCAGGCAGCGACTTGATTTCCGCAATCGGAATGAAGATCGAGTCCTTCAGAAAGCCCGCATCCCGTTCCTCCTGCGAGCGAACATCCAGCATCACAGCTTTTCCCTCGGCGATGTTTTGTCGAATCAGTTCGGGCGAATCGGACGTGTGCTTTTTTCCGCCACCAAAAAGTTGAGACCAGACCGGCATTTGCAAGCTCCTTGATTGAATCGGTTGTTCGATGTAACACAGACCAGTTTAGCAACGGACGTCGGGCCGGCAAATCGGACACAGCTCTTTTTGCAGGAATACGTGATCATCAATGTTCCGTTGTGACTTCCGTTCGTTTCTGTCATTCTACCAGGGTAACGATTCAGCAAGATGGAAACCCGCAACGTCAAGAAGGGCGCGTGGTCAAAGACCACGTCCTCGCTAACGGGCCGGGTTTCAAAAGAGAAATTCAACGCCGGACTCAATTCGCGTGATGTCAGTCTGATCTCTGGAATTCTATTGGTCGACATTCGAAAAAATTGCACCGAGAAAGATTCGCCCGGCCAATCTCTGCCCGGCCTCGATTGCAACGGATGCGGAGTGTGCTGTTTGCATATGGGCTACCCGGCATTCATTCTGCCGCAAACGCCACGTACGGAAGCAGAGATCGACGCCGATCCGAAATTGAAAAAGCTGGCGCTCGATCCGCGCACCAGGAAGCGGCTTCTGGAAGGAATCCCCGGCGAGGACTACTGGCACAAACTGCCGGAGCATCTTCGGGACGAGCTGAACGAGTTCGTGTCGGACTACCGGATACCTGCGGCGGACAATCCTGACGAACTGGACGGACCGTGTTTCTGGCTCGATCCGGAAACACGACTTTGCAAACATCACGAACATCGGCCGAATGTCTGCCGCGATTTTGACATCGGAAGCAAAGGCTGCCTGGACTGGCGATGGCACTACGCGGACCGGATTGAAACGCCAACCGGATCAAAACGCAAAACGAACTGATCCGGTGCCAATTGCAGAACCGAAACGAGGCACCGTAACTGGAAGTACTCAACGGTCTGACTGATCAACGCAAACCGGGGCGATAGCCCAACGGCCGACTTTTCAGCTGCACGGCGCCGGTCGCTGTTGTAAATGATGACTGAAGCGCCGGCGCGAACGGAATGAATTCCGTTCTACAGCCCCATCTCTTCGAGCAAATGTTCAGCTCCATAAACCTTGCCCGTAATCCAGAGCACGTAACGAATATCTACACCTAACGAACGGCTGTAGTCCGTGTTCCAGGCGAAGTCATTGATCGTCGCTTCAAATGCGCGGTCAAAATTCACTCCGACCAGCTCGCCGCGACCGTTCAAAATCGGGCTGCCTGAATTACCGCCCGTTGTATCGGTATCGTACAGAATGCAGGTCGGTACGTCGCCGAGTTCAGAATGAGCGAACTCGCCAAAGTCCTTCGCGTTGTACATATCGACAATTTTTTGCGGCATCACAAACGGCTCGACACCGGTCGCTTTGGCTACCGCACCGCCAAGCGTTGTGATTGGTGTTTTGATCACGGCATCTTCGGGAGAAAATCCGCGAATCGTTCCGTAGGTCAAACGGAGAGTCGCGTTGGCATCAGGAACAAAACTGGTCTTCATGAATTCCTGTTTGACGGTGATCAAGTCACCGTACAACTGCCCGAGCCGGCCCTGACGTTGTTTGCCAACGTCGCGCATTCGTTTGTATTCCGGGTAGAGAGCGACGATCAGTATCATCGCCGTGTCATCGAGTGCCTCAAGTTCAGCGGGTGATTTCGTCAGCAGGGATTCGACGTAGGCTTTGTCGCCAAGTTTCGAACCGGCATAGAACTGATCAATGTCTGTTTCGCACACGCTCTGCATTGCCCCCACAGACTGGACGTCATACGGCGTTTCGGTCTGCTTCTCCGCCGCGCCCAATCTCGTTTGCATTTCGGCGAACATCAACTGGTCGGTTGGCAGATGCAGATCCTGATGGGCCAGCATCAGCCGTTTGACCGTTTGATCCCAATTGCGATCCATATAGGGCGTTTCGCGATCGAGGTCATCTTTCTGCCGCTCAACAGCACCGTCGTAAATTGTCATGGCCAGTCGAACGAGCTGGGCAGCGTCAAGGTTCTGAATGTTGAATTCGTAGCCTGCCAGTCCTGTCATTTCGGCGTAGACGGCGTCGATCTCTGTTAACAGTGAGCCGTATTTCTCTTTCCGAACGGGGTCTGCATCGATAAATGCCTGGAGTTCTGCTTCGACCTGATCGCGTTTGTTTGTAATGTCGGCGCGTTTGAGGCCTTTCAGCTGACCACGCGACCGCTTTTCAACATTCGCCAAACCCTTGATCCGCGACGAATGCCTGAGTTCAATCTCACGACTTTGCTGCCCTGCAGCTGTCAACGCATCAATTTCCCAGTTGTACATATCGACAACCCACGGAAGCCGGACCTCTTCTTCGTACTTCAAAAAACTGGCTGTCTTGTGCCGAGCCGTTCGTCCGGGATATCCGAGCAGCATTACGAAATCGCCCTCATCAACGCCGCCGGGCTGAACCTGGATAAAACGCTTCGGACGATAGGGAACATTGTCCGGCGAGTAGTCTGCCGATTCGCCTTCCGGAGAAACATAGGCCCGAACGAACGAGAAATCTCCCGTGTGCCGAGGCCATTCCCAGTTGTCAACATCGCCGCCATAATTTCCAACGCTCGATGGCGGAGCAAACACGAGGCGGATGTCTTTCAAATACGTGTACAGAAACAGTACGTATGTCTTGCCGGTGAACATCTCAGCCACTTCAGCGCGAATCCCGACATTCTCCTCTTCTGCAGCTTTTTCCAACTCCTTGCGTTTCCGGTCGATCGCTTTGGTCCGTTCGACGAAGCTCATATCAGGTTTGACGATGCTGAGCACTTCCTCCGAGACATCGCTGAACGATTCCGTAACTCGAACGGTGTAGCCCGTCGCCTGAATTTCCTCGGAGAGTTCGTTTGCAATGAAGCCGTTTTCCAGCAGGTCGCTTGCTTCGGTGCTCGCGCTTTGGATCGCGCGGTAGGCACAGTGGTGATTCGTGATAATTAAACCTTCCGCAGACACGAATGAACCGGTACAGCCGTTGACCCGGCAGATGCCGTCAATCAGGCAGGTTCGGTCCGGGTTGAACACATCGGCCACATCCATTTCCAGACCCTTGGCGTTCAGATCGAGCCCGGCGATTTCGCTAACCGGGTGCATCCCTTCTTCCGCCCTTGCGGCAAGTCCGGCAGCCAGCGCAATACAGGCGAAAACAGCAAGAGAGGTAGACGAGAACTTGGCAAATAAGAATTTTTGTGACTTCATCCGGTTTCCTCGATCGGTTGTAAATTTCGTGACCCTATTATTGCGTCGGAACGACAAAAGCGAAACCTTTCAGCCGCCACGAAAGCACCCGAAGTCGCGTGGAATCCGCCTACCCAAGCCCCCGCCAAACCTCTAATGTCCCGCACCATTCTTTCCTCCATCACTCCTTCATTAGTTCTCATCCATGACAATTCAAAACAAAATCTACTTCTATGTGATTCCCGTTCTCTTGCTGGTGTTCTCGTTTTCGCATTCCGCTAACGCGCAGCTGGACTTTGCGATTGGCGAAGGCGAAATCCTGGAGGATGTCGAAGACGGCATCTGGAAAGGGTCTTTCGGTGGCGGCTTGAACGGCAAATCGGGCAACAGCGAAAACCTCGACATCAATTTCAATCTCGACCTGAACCGCCGGATCGGATTGAGCACGACCAAGCTACAGTCGAACTACTTTTTCTCAGAGAATCAGATCGCGAAAACAACCGACCGGTTTTTTGCGCTTGGCCGACAAGAGCGCGAATTCGCAGGCAATCCGCGATGGAGCTGGTTCGGACAGGGCACGTTCGAACGTGACGAATTCAAAGCGTTCGATTACCGCGTCGCCTTGCACTCCGGTCTGGGCTTCAAGGTGTACGAACGGGACGACCGTTTCTTGAAGGTCCGGTTTGGTGGTGGTGCATCGCGTCAGGTTGGCGGAGTCAACGATGCGTGGATCGGCGAGCTTCAGTTTGGCGGCGACTGGGAGCGAAACCTATCGGACCGGACACGGCTTTATGCATCAGCCGACTACTTTCCGAACGTCTCAGACTTCAGCGACTATCGCTTGAACACCAGTGGCGGTATTGAGTTTGTCGTTGACGAGACGTTGAATTTGAATTTCCGTCTATTCTTCCTGAACATCTACGACAGCACGCCTGAGCCTGCCAACCAAAGCAACGATCTGGACTACGGCATGGCGTTCGTGATCGGATTCTAGGGCGTTTGGTAGCCTACGGCTGAAACGATCATCTTGTACGCAACTCCTGCGTTCTGATGATCGAGCAGATACTCCTCCGTCGTCCCGTGAACATTGACGCCCTGATCCATCAGCGAGGATCTGATTCCTCCGGATCGCGCATCACCGTCCATCGGCTGTTCACAACGGCCCAGCCGGATGTTGAACTCCGGAATCGCCTCGCCGGTTTCTGCATCGACGGCGCGTACACGGTCAACGTCGATTCCTTGGGAGGCCCCGAGATCAGAAAGCGACCCTGATCGTCCGAATTAACCTGCCCGCCCGGGTAACCGCTGCCTCGATTGCCCTCGTTGTAGTAGACGCGAACATTCGGAACCGGATCACCGTCAGGCGTGACAACGGTTCCGCGCACCGTGCCACCATTTATCATCTCAATTTCGATTTCAGCTGGCTCTTCCCGGGTTCCCGGTGAAACAGGAATTCGTTGTGTAATCATTCCGGGGCTTTGATGGCGGCATCGCAGTCACCGAGACTTCGACGCCTGCGTAATCGATCGCAGCGAATACGGTGTTTCGACTTATGACGATATTGTTGTACGCCTGCTGCTTGTCACCCATTCCCGGATTGACATATCGACCGATCGGTTTTGGTTCAGCCGGGTTGCTCACATCCGGAATTCGCAATCCGCCTGCATCGTACGCAACAAACAATTGATCTCCGACAAGAGCAAGTCCGCACGCGTTGGGATGTTGAATTCGATTGGGATCCTTCACCGGATAGTCCACATCAGGTTGATAGATTGAAACAATTCGGGTCGATTCCGGATCGGAAATGTCAAACGCGATCACACCGGCGTTCATTGCCGCAAGAAATGCGTGGGACTCATTGACGATGACATCGGCGGAGCCTTTTAGCACTCGATCTGTTTCAGCTACCTTCAGGACGACCGGCAACCGTGGATCTGAAATATCGACAACCGCTAATGCTGCCTTGCTTCCAACGCCTGATTTCAAGGCAACGTACATCCACTCGGCATTTCGAGAATCGACGACAATCGCTTGCTGTAAATTAAACGGTGTCGGCAGTTCCCACTCCAGCTCAAGCCGGGCTTGAACGTCCCTGTTCGCGGCTGCCTGACGGTTTTCCGTCTGCTGATTGCTATCTGTTTGCTGACTGTTCGCGGTTGGCCGATCATTTTCGGTTGGCTGACCGGTTTGGGTTGCTTGCCCGCATGAGACTGACGGAAGTAGAAGCATCAGTCCGAGAAGTAAAAACCGAATCGCCCGGCGAATAAAACAACAACATATTCTTTTGAGTAGCTTTCTTGCTGTCGCAAACGCCATAGGACCCTCTGGAATTTAGATGGGAGGTTTTATGGACTTACCGGTTCTCAAGTACGAGGTTTCAAGTAAAGCCGAAAAATTACAATGCCTGCACTTTAGACGGCGAAAGCTACTACCGACATCAATCGGCCGAGGTCCGGTGCCTGACCTGGAACCTGGTCAAAGATCCAAGTCTCACTATCCAATGGATGGTGTCGGGGAGGCAATGTCACGAATGCGCAAAGACCCGAAATCTACAATCCAAACCGTGATTGTTATTCCCGAAACCGGTGGCGACCTCCGAGCGGATTGGTCAACGGTGAGTTCGGGATAGGTTCTTGATCAACTTGAAATGGATGGAAACGACACGTCGTCGTAGCCAATCAGCCAAGTGAAGAAATCAGAGAATTCATCGCTTTGGGGAAACCCGATGCGTTAGCGATGACGTGGTCTTCTTGACCGCGCGTCCCTTGCTCACGCTGCGGGTTCCAGTTTCGTCCCTTGCTCACGCTGCGGGTTTCCAGTTTCGTCCCTTGCTCACGCTGCGGGTTCCAGTTTCGTCCCTTGCTCACGCTGCGGGTTTCCAGTTTCGTCCCTTGCTCACGCTGCGGGTTTCCAGTTTCGTCCCTTGCTCACGCTGCGGGTTTCCAGTTGGCTGAATCGTTACACGTCGTCTTGCCTGATTTGCCCAGACCGGCGAAATTGGTCGCCATGTTGAAAAAATTATGGCAGCTGTTTCGAACCACTAACCGGACCTGGGGCCGCTGTCGCGCGTCGCGGATGTCCGCCGCGATGACCTACTTCACGATGTTGTCGCTTGCGCCGCTGTTGACGTTCGCCATTGCGATCGCCGGCTACATCCTCGACAGCCAGCAGGCGCGCGACCAGATCGTCGAACAGGTTTTGTTTCACTCCAACCAGACCGTAGCGGATATCGTTTCGGGATTAATGCAAAACGTGACTCGTCCGAACTCGGGGATCATTGCCGGTTCGATCAGCATTTTGATTTTGCTCTATGCGGCGTCCGGAGTATTTTCGCAGCTGTTCGATACATTCGAGGAGATCTGGCAACGACCGATCGAAAAGCGTTCCGGATTCCTCTTCTCTCTGAAAAAGCGCGGGCTCGGCGTCATGATGGTTTTGATCGCAGGGATCATGATCGTCGGCTCGATCGTCATCCGATCGGCTTTGCATTATGTCAGTGAAGCAATTGCCGGAGCATACCCCGAGTCGCTGAACTGGTTGAAACTGGCTGATACAGGGATCTCCTGGCTGGGCCTTCCGCTCATTCTGTTCTTGATATTCTGGCTGATTCCGTCGCGCCTGATCCGCTGGCTGGATGTTGTTCCAGCCGCACTTCTAACGTCGCTGCTGTTCGGATTGAACCGCTATCTGATTCTGGCCTACCTGAAGTTTTCCAAAACGAGCGAAGTCTATGGCGCTGCAGGATCGCTGGTGGTCATGCTGATCTGGATCTACATGACCGGACTGGTGTTGTTTTACGGAGCCGCTTTTTCGCGATCATGGGCTCTGACATTCGGTTCACTGCGGGAAGAACCGGGATCCGCCGACCCGGAAAACCTGGATTCAGCAGAACGTGATTCAGATGACTCGCAATCGGATGACCCGCAATCGGATGACCCGCAATCAGAAGTCGCGCAGGAAAGTTGAGCCGATCATTCATTTTCCTCACTATTCATCTCTTGCGCCCAACATTCTCTCTAGTCGACCTACAAGCGACGGCAACCGTTTCGGCTTAGTCTGGCATTCCCAAACCACGATCACACTCCAGTCATCCCGCCTGAGCGCACGGTTGTTCCGGCGATCACGAGCAACATTGCCGTCGAACTTTTTCATCCACCAGTCCGTTCGCGTTTTCGGCGTACTGGTATCTTTGCAACCGTGCCGATGCCAGAAGCATCCGTGAACAAAAACGATCGTCTCCATTCGGGGCAGTACGATGTCAGGACGCCCCGGCAAATCCCGATTCCAAGGACCATTGACGGTAAACCGGTACCCCAGTCGGTGAATGACCGAGCGCACGATCAACTCCGGTTTTGTATTTCGGCTGCCGATCTGCGCCATGTTCCAGGAACGATGCGATTTTGAGACATTGTCAGTCATTTTTCTGAGACATTATCAGGCATTAAGTCGTATTTCCGGTTGTTGATTGTCCGTAGACAGTTGTAGATCCACCGCATTGCAGGTGCTAGCACCGGGTGCTTGCACAATATATTGCGTGCCGTATTATATTCCCAACTAAATACTGGAAAACTGTTGACTGTTGAAATGAATCGGTTCTATTCGGCCCCGTTGGATCGCTTACGAGAAGCGATTGAAATTATTTCCATTTGCCAAGGAGATAACCGGCGAAAGCTTAGGACGAGCTTGGACGTCGGAAGTTGATTTGAATTCCCGCCCGCTTCCCTCCTGTGGACGATCACCGCTTTTGATTCTGCCTGAATCAAACGCACCTACCACGGAAATATCGCGGCAAGTTTGCAGACAACTTTCTGAACTTACATTCTTTCCGCGCTGCATTGAAACAACAACGGGTCGGAACGAACCGACCATTTTGCGATGCAGCCTGTTGGCATGACCAATCTCGACCGGCCGCAGTTCCAGGGAATCCGGAGCTGCCATCTTTCGCCCGACACTGCATGCCCGACATTCCTGGACCCGACATTCCTGGACCCGACACACCTGGACGGTGTCAACGGTAGACGACTTGCAGCTCAATCATGACCGGCAAACACTTTGACCACGTTATCAACCACTTTCAATTGACTCATGACGAGTCCTGCAAGCACCAAAAGGAGTGACCATGCTAAACAAACCACTGATCGGCCTCAATTCTGACTACGTTCGAGCCAAGGGCAATCAACCTTCGTTCTCGGTTATCGCGGCCGGCTACTACGACAGCATTCTTCGAGCCGGAGGTGTTCCCGTTGTCGTTCCGCCTCTGTCCGAAGACGAGGACATCAGTGGGCTTGTAGAAAAACTTGACGGTTTCGTCATGATCGGTGGAGCCGATCTTGACCCGCGACGCGACGGATTCATGCTTCACCACACGGTTCGCCCGATGGAAACGCGACGCGAAAACTTTGATCGCAAACTGATCCGGGCGATCGTGGACAGCAGGACTCCGTTTTTCGGAATTGGTGCAGGGATGCAGTTGCTCAATTTGACGATGGGTGGCAATCTGTTCCTGCATATCCCTGAAGATCTGCCGACAGCGATTCCTCATCGCGACGGTCAGGATCCTGCTCACCGTCATAGCCTGGAAGTCGTGCCCAACACACTTATGGAACGCGTCTATGGCGATGGCGAAATTCGGGTCAGCAGTCGCCACCACATGGCAATCGACGAAGTCGCCACGGGTTTCAACGTCACTGCCCGCTGTCCTGACGGCGTTGTTGAAGCCATCGAAAGCGACATGGCAGACTGGTTCGCCATCGGAACTCAGTTCCATCCTGAGAATGGAGCTGCGTCAGCACTCGATGTCCGCGTCTTTGAGGAGTTTATCGAAGGCATCTGCGCAAGCAGCGTTCCGATGTTGAAAGTCGCCTAGAAACTTTTCCAGTATTATCTTTTCCAGGCCGGTATTTTACTTTTTCGCCGGCCGTCAACTTGAACAACGTCCTGCCGATGGATTGTGCGGGACGTTGTTGAACGGGTGATCTCAAGACCCGAAGCGGTTGTGAAGTTTGGGCAACAAAGGTCTGCCATGGAATTCAACAGCGAGCCGGCACCGAGACAATGGACCGTCTCAAGGACAGGCAACAAGGATGGTTTCGCTGAACGGATTTGGCTGTTTTTGAATGAAGACTCCAGCTTGACCAGGAGGGTCGCACGGATGTTCGCAGGGCGGCGAAGCCAGTCATCACTCAAAACTCGATGTATCTTCTTTATTTTTCACACGGAAGTCGGACCGGAATTCAGGATGAAATTTCAATCTTAGCCCGTTCACAATCAACCAACGTGTTGGTGGTTTCGTAAAGGCATGTACAAAAAACTGGTCAACCGGCAGTTTGCTAGCGGCCTGAAAGAAATTACTACAACGAATCAGCGGAGTCTGCCGATTAACTGGTGGGCTCCGTTTTTTTCGTGTGAGCCCGTTCCGATCGTGCACTGGTCCGATCGAGCCCCAATTTGATCGATTCATGCAATCGAATCCATGACCGTTAAGCGGTGCTTGTCATGCTGCTTCCCTTCAATTCAATCTGGCCCAGGACTCCGGTAAACGACCCGTCTGCGCGAATCGATCGATATCTTGCCGACCGGGCTGAACGGCTTGCAGCTGGAATCCATGTCGATCGGGGCTTCGTAGCGGTTTCCGGCGCGATGATAATTTCGCGCGGACGTGGAAAGTTTCTCAGGATCAAACATGTCTGCGGGACGGAAATTGCACTGCCAAAAAGTCTTTGCCGTGAATTCAAGGAGTTCGTCAATTCAGAAACCGCTTCGATCGCCGACTACATGCAACTCAAAACCGATCTAGCGGGACTTCAGATTCAAGTGATCGATCAGCTTAAACAACAGGCTGGTAAATACGTAGACCGGCTGTTAACCGTATCCGTTCGCGACCCGGGCATCTGGACGACCGGCTTTGACGGGCGAAACTCGTACAACGGATTTTGTGACGCAGCTCTGCTGGCCGAGCAATCCGGCATCACGATCATCGACTCGTTCCCGTCGCGTGATGTGAGTGCCGGGGGAAACGGCGGCCCCCTCGATGCGATCGCGTTATGGCTGCTACTTGCCGATCGCGACCGGAGAATTGCCACGACGCACAAGGCCGTGGTTTCATTCAACTCCAGCGCATTGCTTTTCCATCTTCCAGCTTCGGACGGTCTTGACGATGAGTTGCCGGCCATCGGTTACAGCCCGCTACCGGACGTGAATTTCATCACTCGTTTCATTCAAGCCTCAACAGGCAAACCAATCGATGAACGCGAAATGGCGAGACGGTATGCTGACGGCCGATGCAACGAACAACTTGTCACAGCTTTTGCCAATGCGAATAAATCAGAAAACGCTGAGTCAACATCCTGCGGTGTTTATGAAACCGCGATCGCCTATGTATCCGACGACGTGCGACGGCTGAGTGATACGGTGACCTCCGCATTCACCTGGCTGGCCCGAACTGCCTCTTCGCGTTTGAACGAAATCCGAACCGGAACGAATTCAAGCCCGACGGACGTCTTCGTCACTGCTGACCCTGTGGTCGAAGCCTGCCTGATCAACTCGCTCAATCGGGAGTTGCCGGTGTCGAACGTGAAATCGATGAGGCAACATACAATTGGCGGAGACCGTCTTCCTGCTGTGGTGACAGCTATCATGGGCCTGATGCATATCGATCAACTGCCCGGAAACGTTCCATGGATCACTGGCGCAGATTCCCAGCGAATCCTCGGCAGGCTGACTCCGGGCAATGCGGCCAACTGGCGACAGCTGCTGCTGGACATGGCCGATTTCCAGCCGCCGGCGATGAAGCTGCGAGACGCAATGTAACTCGTCGGTTCGCACGGCGAAGCTAATTCTGGTTGTTTACCGCCGCGAACCAACGACAGTCGGCTCTCTGTGTCCAATCACGTTGCATCGAGTCAACACAAATGTGCATTTTCGGGAACACGATTTTTGGATGTTGCACTTTTTCAACACAAAGTCTTTCGCGGCTTGTGTTTTCTCAGTGTTTCCAATGTTTCAGCACCGTTGGCACAGTCGTTGCTTTCATTTCTCACTGAAAACAACAGTCTCTTCCGACGAGACCGGCCGATTCAATTTCGGCCACCTTACACTTGGCCGATTCCCCGGCCGGTTACGATTCCTGAGGCACGATACAAAGGCAAGACCATGAAAGAAACGATCCCGTTGGATTCACAGAAATACTGGAATGCCGCAGCCGATGTCGAATTGAAACAGATTCGCCGGCAGGAAAACCGCAAGGCGGCATCTTTGTTCTTCAACGTTGGCATCGCGGTCGCGGCATTTGGCGGAGCAGCCTACATCGCGGCTCAAGGTACATTCGACGACACAACGCTAACAGGCATTGTCAATGGAGCCGGAGGAGCGATCAGCGGAATCGCTGACAACATCAAAAACGCTTATTGGCGCCTCTGATCAGACGCAGACTAATCTGACCAAAATCATCTCTTAACGGCACTCATACGCGTGCCGTTTTTCATGCGCTAATTGGAACGCGAAGCAACGATAGCTCAATACGACGAACCGGCGGCGCCAATCTGCTCGATCGGGTGCCAGGTCGTCTTGACCTCGCAGAAATCGTGGATCAAGTACGGACTCGCGCTCTCTTTCGCGAACCAGTCCGATGTATAGTGGCGAACTCGTTTGAGATTTCCGACGGCGTCGATGTGAACCGCCTTCAACAGTTCGTCATCTCCATCGACGGCAACAGCGTTTATATCAAAGTGTTTCGCGATATGGGTAGCAAGTTCAGCCGTTCGCCCTGTCAGAATATTGACCACTCCGCCGGGGACATCAGACGTTTGCAGCACTTCGCTGAACGTGATCGCCGACAGAGGTTTCGATTCCGACGCGAGTGCAATGCAGACATTCCCCGATGCGATGACAGGAGCAATCAGAGACACGAGCCCGAGCAACGGGCTTTCCTCTGACGTCAGAATCGCAACGACACCGGTTGGTTCGAGTACGGAAAAATTGAAGTGGGATGAGCTGACTGGATTGACCGAGCTGAATATCTGCTGGTATTTATCACACCAACCGGCGTAATAAATCAGCCGGTCGATCGACGCCGAGACCTCTTTTTTCGCACCGGCTGCGGTCAGTCCCTGTTGCTTGAGCTCACTTTCAAACTGTTCTGCGCGCCCCTCCAGCATTTCACCGATCCGATAGAGGATCTGGCTGCGGTTGTAGGCCGCTCGCCCTGCCCACGCTGTGAATGCGGCTCGCGCAGCAACCACCGAATTGCGAACGTCTTTGCGTGATCCCAAACAGATATTGCCGAGCGATTTTCCACCGCATTCAGGGCTGTAGAATCGCCCTGATTCTGTGCGGGGGAATTTTCCGCCGATGTACATCTTGTATGTCTTCGGCACTTTGACACGGTCGTCAGCTTGACCGTTACGGGTTGTCTTTTTTTCAATTGCCATTTGGTTGGTAGTTAGTTGTTAGTTGTCAGTTACGAAGTGACTAGTTCAACAAGAACAAGAAATGAACCTCATCGCCTGCGCGTCCAATAAATGTTCTCTATTTGTTGCTCGTCATGAATTATCCACATCGAGCCATTACAACGATCGGCCGGACGTTTTCCCAAACCATCCACTGCAAACCCTCACACATCCAGGTACGAAGCAAGCCCCGCAACGCCGCCTTCGCGCCCGAACCCGCTTTCCTTGTAACCGCCGAACGGCGACGTTGGATCGAACTTGTTAAATGTGTTGGCCCAGACAACGCCGGCACGCATCTGCGACGTCATGTTGAAAATCTTTGAGCCTTTGTCCGTCCAAACGCCGGCCGAAAGTCCGTACGGCGTGTTGTTTGCCTTTTGAATCACTTCGGAAACGGTGCGGAAAGTCTGCACGGCCAGAACCGGGCCGAAGATCTCCTCCTGAGCAATCCGGTTGGACTGAGCCACATTCAGAAACAAAGTCGGGCGGCACCAGTAACCGGCATCCGGCACGCTGCATTCGGGTTGATAGAACCCCGCACCTTCCTCCTTGCCGATCTCAATATACTTGTTGATCGTTTCCAGCTGGCTCTTCGAGTTAATCGCACCGATGTCGGTGTTCTTGTCCAGCGGGTCACCGACGATCAGCGATTTCATTCGATGTTTCAGTTTGCGGATCACTTCGTCGGCAACTGATTCCTGAACGAACAACCGACTGCCCGCACAACAAACATGGCCCTGGTTAAAATAGATTCCGTTGATGATCCCTTCCACTGCCTGATCGATCGTCGCGTCAGCAAAAATAATGTTGGCCGCTTTTCCGCCCAGTTCAAGCGTGCAGCGTTTTTTCGAACCCGCGATCGCGGTCTGAATCAGTTTGCCAACATGGGTCGAACCGGTAAACGCGACCTTGTTCACGTCCGGATGATTGACAACTGCCGCGCCGGCATCGCCATGTCCGGTGACGATATTGACAACGCCCGGCGGAAGGTCGGCCTGCTGAATGATCTCCGCCAGTTTCAACGCGGTCAACGACGTCGTCTGGGCCGGTTTCAGCACGACGGTGTTTCCGGTCGCAATTGCCGGAGCGATTTTCCAGGCAGCCATCAGCAGCGGAAAATTCCAGGGGATTACCTGTCCGGCAACTCCCAGTGGTTGGGGCTGGCGATTCGGGAATGCATAATTCAGTTTGTCTGCCCAGCCCGCATAATAGAAAAAGTGGGCCGCAGCCAGAGGAATGTCAACGTCTCGCGACTCGCGAATCGGTTTCCCTCCGTCCATCGATTCGATCACAGCAAGTTCGCGCGCCTTTTCCTGAATCAGCCGCGCGATCCGGAATACGTACTTGCCACGTTCAGCAGGAGCCATCTTCGACCAGTATTTGTCGTAGGCAGTTCGGGCAGCCTTGACTGCTTTGTTGATGTCCGCCGAAGTCGATTCGGTGACCGCCGCGATCGGTTTTTCGGTTGCCGGATTGATCGATTCGAATTTCTCGCCCGACGACTCGACAAACTTGCCGCCGATAAACAGACCATACGATTCCTTGATATCGACGTGGTCAGTGCTTTCCGGAGCAGGAGCAAGATCCCAGGCTGTTTCGACGGGAGGATTCATTGGTGGTTGTTAGTTGTTGGTTGTTATTTCAGTTATTGAAAACTCAGGTGCAAAGTTTGTCTCAATCGAGCGAAAAGTAGTCCGCTGATTGATACGCGCCTGTCTTCTGCTTGACGATCTGCATCAGCACGTCATTGGCCAGCGAGCTTGCGCCGAAGCGGAACCACTGGTTGGTCAGCCATTCCGTCCCGAGCGTTTCCTTCACCATGATCAAATAGTGCAGCGCGAGTTTTGCTTTCGAAATCCCGCCCGCCGGTTTCATCCCGATCATGACTCCGGTTTTGAAATAGTGATCGCGAATCGCTTCGAGCATCACCAGGGTCACGGGCATCGTTGCCGCAGGCTTGATCTTGCCGGTCGAAGTCTTGATAAAATCAGCTCCGGCCGCGATTGCAATGTCACTTGCACGGCGGACGTTATCAAAGGTGCTCAGTTCGCCCGTTTCCAGAATCACTTTCAGTCTTGCTGAGCCGCATGATTCTTTGACCGCAGCGATTTCATCGTAGACATATTCGTAGTCACCGCGATGAAACTTGCCTCGCGAGATGACCATGTCGATCTCATCAGCCCCCTGGCCAACCGCCATCCGGACATCGGCTAGCTTGATTTCCAGCGACGAATTGCCGCTTGGAAAAGCCGTCGCCACAGACGCGACATTGATCCCTGATCCGTTCAGTTCGCCCTTCGCCAGTGCGACATAGTTTGGATAGACGCACACCGCAGCAACATTCGGAATCCCTTCTTCCGCGTCGTGTAGATGACGCGCCTTGTAACAAAGCTGTTTGACTTTGCCCGGCGTATCCATCCCTTCCAGCGTTGTCAGGTCGATCATGTTGAGGACCATTGCCAGCCCTTCCATCTTCGCCTGTTTCTTGATGCTGCGGGTTTGAAAACGCGCGGCGCGTTCCACGACACCGACCTGATCAACGGTTGGAAAAGTGGTTGGCAACGGATGGGGAGCAGGGGTCATAGATTGCTGCGCGGAGTTTGATGAAGGTTTACCGCTCCAGTTTAGCACAAGCGGGCTCCGGCCCGGAATGCGAAATTGGCATCCGTTGAGCAGCGGGAGGAAGAAGGCAAACTAATTGAAGGCAAATTAATTGTTACTGGCAGCAAATCATGACCATGTGATGGCAATCAACCGGGTGATGAAACCCAAGCGGTAGCAGTTAGTGTTCGCAGGCAGGAGACTATCAGTTATTTACCAACGACAGCGTCCATGCTCACGAAATTGAATTGGTCTGCCTTCCATTAGTTTGCCTTCCTGACCCCGTTCACGACGGATCAGACGTGCTAGTCGTCGTCCCGATGAGTCATCGTTCCCGGATTCATTTGCGGCGCAGCAATTGTCTCCATATTCTCCAGAGCAGACGACTCGTTGGATGGAGCAAACGCGCGCGACAACCGTTCGCGGGATTCCCGCATCATCCGGTTCACCAGGATCCACATCGTCACGGCAACGGCCAGCAATAGTGACAGCGCCGCAAGCGCGATCCAGCCTAGTGACCGGCTCAAATCATGAACCGGCTTGAGGATACTCTCTTTATTTTCGGCGGCGATCACGTACAGCCCGCTCGGCTCACGCTGCTCGTCTTCATCTTGCGATTCACTATTTGGTGGCAGCGACACGGACCGGAGCGGATCCCGCTCTTCACGAATCACAACCGGTGCGACCGCTGCCAGCTGTTCAACGCTGAACCGCTCGCCTCCGGGATATTCGCCGACCGGATCCAGGAAATTAGGGTCGATCAGCCGACCGCCCGGGATCGACACCTGCAACACCGGCAGATCGTGGCCGGAGCGCAGCAGCTCTTTGAACAGCGGATGTTCCAGCACTCGAGCACCGTCAGCCGAGTTGCGGTTGTCTACGAGCATTGCATATTGAGGCAATTCTGCAAACTCGGTTAGATTCCCAAGCTCGACCGTACAGGCAACGATCCCGCAAATTTCGCCATCAATCACAATTGGATGTGAAAAAGCAATCTTCAACGCGTTGTTTTGCTTACTCGTGAATACTGTTGAAATGTGCTGAGCCGGAACGATCGATCGCGTTTCAGAATCCTCAGGGACTTCGGCGAGTCCCAGGTCTTTCACCAGACCTGTAAAATAGGTCCGGTAGGCAAAGTTCTTGCACAGCGTGGTATTCTCCTTCCCGCGCGGAAACGCGGAGGCAATCTGGTTGCCGAATCGATCACACAAAAACCAGCTGGCCGTTTGCGGGTAAAGGCCTTCTTTATCATCCAATCGATCGCGAACGTAGTCCTGCAACTTTTCCCGCACCGGATCGTCAATCAACCGGCGGCGAAACTCATTGGTGATTGTATCAGCATTCTTTCGCGGATCGGAAACCGCCAGCCGCAGTGGCAGTAGATCGGGCGACTCATCCACCTTGCGAAAGTCGATCAGAAAATCCTCGTCTCGCGCCAACTGATCGACGACTTGAAAATACCGATCAAACCGGGCCGCTGCACTTCGGGCGCCCAACTGCGCGGCAAACTCGGCTCCGATGACCGATCGTTCTGTAATCCCTGCACGCGCATCGGAAACAGCCTGCCGGATCGCCCACCAGCCGAACAGAGTGATGACGCCCATCAGCAGCAACGGGCCGATTAGACCGAGCAGCATCAAGGGTCGCCGGGCGCGAGCCTCTTCACGCTGTCGCAGCGCGAACAGCACGCTCTGGATACTGGCGTAACGTTTGTTCCGGTTGACCGCGATGCAGCGATCGATGATGTCGGCCAGCGAGCGATCGACTCCTGGAGCCTTCCGGTGATCAAACGGCAATTCGGCTCCCATCAATGCGTTGCGATAACGATCCAGCCGCCCTGACAGCTCGCCCGTCGATTCGATCTCTTTCGCCAGTTCGGGACAGTAATATGGTGGCTGCCCGGCCAGCATGCTGTACAACAGCGCCCCCAGCCCGTAGACATCCCACCGGGCATCCGGGTTGGCCTGAGTATCAGCCTGTTCCGGCGCCATATAAAATAGTGTCCCAAGTGCCGGAGTGTTGTCTGAACTCAACCGTGACTGACCGAAATCCGCGACGCGTGGCTTTCCGTCCTGATCGAGCAACACATTTCCGGGTTTCAAATCGCAATGCAGAATCCCCTTGTCATGCAGGTGCATCATGCCTGTTGCGATTTCCTGAAACAACTCGACCGCTTCCGCTGTATCGATGGTCGAGTTTTCTTTCAGCCGGTCCTCCAGCGAACCGTGCTCGATGTAGTCCATCACGTAGTACGGTGGTTCGGAATCCCAGCCGATATCAAGTAGCTGAACAACGTAACGATCGGCTCCAATGACGGCCAGTTTTTCAACTTCGCGCGCCAGCATTTGAACATCGGACGATGAACGACCGGTATAGAATTTGATCGCTACCTTGCGACCGGTTTTCTGGCTGATGGCGGACCAGACTTCACCATACGCACCGCGGCCGAGAAACTTCTTGATCTCGTAACCGTCAACCCTGGCTGGAGGGCGCACCGATTCCAGACTGAGATCACGCGACTTTTTCTGGTCGTCAGTCGACTGTTGTTCGGTGCGATCGGAAGTCATGTTTCCAACGATACGGTGCCACAGAAATTTGGACGCGAACCGATACGATTCGCAGTTCCGGAGCGAGGTCTTTTTATACTCAAAAAGAGGTGAAATCGCTTTAATTTGGCCGCCAGCCCCTACCGGTTCCCTCCAGTCTATCCTCGGCTCTGTTTTTATACAGCCCTGTGTTATTTACGCCGCGAGCCACGGTATCCTTGTGGCCTCATCGTTTATCCAGCCTCCGTTCCTGGTTTATTAGTCATCATTATTTATTAGTCATCATTCAAATGTTATCGTCCATATTGCAAACTCAAGGGATGCGACCATAATTCTTCGTCACGCAACTTCTTGGCATCAGAACACGTTCGTGATATCAAAACCACCGACCTCCGCTCAGACTCAAGATCAGGATCGAAATGGACCAGCCCGTTGCCGTCGTACTCGCTGCCGGAAAAGGTACGCGAATGAAATCGGATTTACCCAAAGTACTGTGCGAAGCGAACGGCCGACCGCTCGTCGCGTACGTCATCGATGCCTTGCGGAAAGCGGGCGTCGGGCGGATTGTTACAGTCGTCGGCTACAAAGCGGAACTTGTCGAGCAAAAACTTGCGGACGATCCCGACATTCAGTTCGTGCTGCAGGAGAAGCAGCTCGGAACCGGCCATGCCGTGATGATGTGCCGGGACCAGCTGAGCGCACACGACGGGCCTGTTGTCGTCGTCGCAGGTGATTCGCCGATGCTGCAGGCTTCGTCGATTCGCGCGATTCTTGACGATTTTGAATCGAGTTCACCGGCCTGCATCCTTGGCACACTGATTCACGACAACCCGACGGGACTCGGGCGAATCGTGCGTGACGATCAGGGGAACTTTACCGGCATTGTGGAAGAGAAAGATGCCTCCGACGATCAACGACAGATCAACGAAGTCAACATGAGTACGTACATTTTTGATTGCAGGGAAATGCTGGCCTCGCTCGACAAGTTAACCGATGACAACCGGCAGCAAGAGTATTACATTACGGACATCCCGGGGATCTTGCTGAGTGAAGGAAAAGATGTCCGTGCGTTGCCCGTCCTCAAACCAATCGAAGCGTTGAGCGTGAATACGACTCAGCACCTCGCCGATGTAGAAGCGGCAATGAATGAGCGATAAACCGGATAGTTCAGCTCGAAAAAGAGAGGCAACCAGTTGAAGGCAAGCTAATTCCAGGCCGCTCACGGTGCAGCATTGATCAAAAAACCGGATCGTCACTGCAATGCTCGGCCGCGCAGCCGCAACGAAAGGTAACCCGCCGCGTTAGCAAGGACGCGCTGGACGGCCTTACGAACGCGGCATGTTTCAAAAAATCAAAACATCGTGACCTGCCAGATATCCTAGCGCCGCCAAATTAAGCTCATGCAATGATGTCATCACCGGTTTTGTAAAATCAGTTTGCCTTCAATTATTAGTTTGCCTTGACCATCGCTCTGTCCAAGTCCGCACCATCAGCCCCAACCACGAAAACTACGAATGCCTGAACTCAAAATCTTCAGCGGCCGCGGCAACCCGGAACTCTCAAAAAAGATCTGCGAGTTCCTTCATCTCGATCTGGGCGAATGCCGGTTTTCGACTTTTCCGGATGGAGAATTCCACTGCAAAATCGAGGATGTTCGCGGACGGGACGTTTTTCTGATTCAGCCAACCTGTCCGCCCGTCAATGACACGCTGATGGAACTGCTGATCATGATCGACACCTGCCTGCGAGCAAGTGCCGAACGGATCACGGCCGTCATTCCGTACTTCGGTTACGCGCGGCAGGACCGGAAAGACGAAGGTCGGGTACCAATTACGGCGAAGCTTGTCGCCAACATGATCACGCGTGCAGGTTGTGGCCGGGTCCTGACGATGGACTTGCACGCCGCCCAGATTCAGGGATTTTTTGATGTTCCGGTTGATCACCTCTATGCCGCTTCGGTCTTGAACCGTCATTTTCAATCACTGGGGGTCGAGTCCCGTGACCTCGTGATCGTCAGCCCGGATGAAGGCAGCATCAAACGCGCCGTCGGACATGCAAAACGGCTTGGCGGCGAAATTGCAATCATCGACAAACGACGCACTGGTGCCGACGAAACGTATCAGGAGAACATTATTGGCGGACCCATCGACGGCAAAATCGCACTGATGTTCGATGACATGATCAGCACCGCCGGTTCCATCTGCGGTGCCGCAAAACTGGTCAAACAATGTGGCGCAAAAGAGATTCACGTCGCAGCGACTCACGGCGTATTCGCCGGACCGGCGATTGAAAGACTGAGGTCTGGACCAATCGACAGTATTGTCTGTACGGACAGCATCCCGATTCCGGAAGACAAGATGTTGCCGAACATGAAAATCCTGACCGTCGCTCCGATTCTTGGCGAAGCAATCCGCCGAATCCACCAGCACAAATCGATCAGCGGAATGTTCGGAGAAGACAGCCAGCCGTTGAACTGAACAATTCGTTAGCCTTCAACCAGTATGCGCGTAAATCCCGCCTCGCCGCGAGTCGGTTGTTAAAAAGTGGGAAATTCAATCAGCGAGGGCAGTGAATCGCACAGGCCCTTAATCAACCCGTTTCTCCGTCCGGAATACCGCCACGATATCCTCGGCAGGAACGACGAACAGCTGATTGTCCGACTCAAAGTCGACCGGAATCGCATTGCCCGGATGAAAGAGTACTTTGTCATATTGTTTTAGCGGCATGTCCTCGTCATGTTCGATTGCAGCTGAAATAGTCACGATCCTTCCCGTGATCGTTGGAATCTCGGCGGCATCCGGAAGAGCAATCCCGCCGCGCGTCTCCCGCTTAGCCTCATCTTTACGGACGAGAACGCGCAGACCAATCGGTTCGACAAACTCGAATTTCTGGGCTCGAACCGGTTTTTTGTTAGACTCTTTTGCCATCCAAAAACTGCTCCATAACTGGTTTACACTGGACCAACCCGCAAAAACTAACGAGCAACCTGTCCTCCATCAATGCCACATGTATCCGCCCGATATTACCAGTTTTCACTCTCTGCGTCGGCAAAGCGGATGGGATTTATAAACGTCGTGGCGAATTATCAACTTGGGCTTGAAAAAGACGGGTAATCTGACAGAATCGGGGATTCTACATTCATGGAATTCCGCGTTGCAAAGATGGCGGAGCAACCATGGCGTTGGACGACCCTCGCCGAATCCCTGACGACGTGCGGGATCTGAGTCCAACGGCAACAGAACTTGCGCGATCGGGTTATCGGTGCGCCGCAGGACTAAGCTAAAAAACAAATCAATGCGAACTAAATCACAGCGAACAACTGCCGGCTGATAAAACGGCCGCGACAACTTTAATCAAAGGGCCTCTCGTGTCTGACACTATCACAATCAACTCCGAACGGCGTGAGCAAACGGGATCGCTCCGCATGAAACGTATGCGTGCAGCCGGGAAAATTCCGGCTGTCCTCTACGGTCACGGCGAGGACACTGTGGTTCTTTCCGTCAGCGCCAAAGACGTCGGCAACGCAATCCGCAATAACACGATCATCGTCGAGTTGACAGGTGATTTGACAGAAAATGCGATGATCAAAGACATTCAATGGGATCCGATCGGAACCGACGAAGTCCTGCATATGGACTTTGCCCGCGTCGATATGAACGAACTGGTCGAAGTCACCGTCCAGCTTGAATTCCGCGGCGAAGCACCGGGTACAAAAGTTGGCGGTACCGTTCTACATCCTGAACGCGAACTCACAATTCTCTGCCCGGTAAGCAAGATCCCTGATCACCTGGAGGTTCTCGTCAACGAACTGGAACTTGATCAGACAATCCACGCTTCGGAAATCGAATTGCCTGACGGCGCATCGCTGGTCACCCAGGGTGAAACTCCGGTAGCTCAGTGCCAGGTCATTGCCGAAGAAGTCGAAGAAGTCGCAGAACCAGCCGAAGGCGAAGATGGAGGTTCTCCTGCAGAACCAGAAGTCATCGGCGAGAAGAAAGACGACGACGATTCGGACTCATAGAAAAGCTGCTCAGTTGAGCACGTATCGAAAGAGCTCGAATCGAACACCCGTTTTGCGACAACCCGCCTGCTGGTTTAACTGGAAAGCAGTCAAAGACTGGGGCAATCGTGAAACTGGTGGTGGGGCTGGGGAATCCCGGCAAACAATACGAAGGCACACGGCACAACGTCGGGTTCGAGGTCATTACCGAACTTGCCCGGCGCTATGATGTGGGCCGACCGAAGGCAAAATTCAACGCGGAACTCGCGGAGGCTTTTGTGAATTCGGAAAAGACGGTCCTGATGTGCCCGCTGACGTTTATGAACCTCAGCGGTCGCAGCGTGGGAGAAGCCGTTGAGTTTTTTAAGTTGCCGCTTGATGACCTGATCGTCATTTGCGACGACTTGAACCTTCCGGTTGCCAGGTTGCGAATGCGGCCGGGCGGGTCGGCGGGTGGACAAAACGGACTTAAAGACATTATTGCCCGGCTGGGATCTCAAGATTTCTGCCGGCTTAGAATCGGAATCGACCGACCGCCGGGCGGGCGCGATTCGTCCGACTGGGTGCTGGGCAGGTTTGACGACCAGCAAAAAACAGACGTCAAGACTGCGATAACACGTGCAGCGGATGCAGTTGAATGCTGGATCGCCAGCGGTACGGGTGAAGCGATGAGCCGGTTCAACCCCGATCCGGAAGAAGTAAAACAACGAGCCGAAAAAAAGCGGCTGGCAGATTTACGACTCAAAGAAATGTTAGAGAAAAAAGAGCGTTTGGAGAAAGAATCGGAGAGCGTAGAAGCAGCCCAAAGAGCGGCAGCTGAAATTGAAACAGAAGATGACAATAGTGACCGGTTTTAGTGGTCGGATGCTACACCCTCCCTCTGGGAGAGTCGGAAACTAAAGCCCCACTCCAGATAACTGAGACCGTAGAAACTGAGAATCCAGCGCAAAAACAACGCTAGATCGGTTACCATATAGATACAACAATTCGAATTCATCGGAATCACAAGAAGTAAAAAGGGAAATTTGATCGTGCCTGAAACCGCTTACGAATGCATGTTTATTTTCAATGCCAACGCCTACGCGAGAAATCCAGCCGGAGCCGCCAAGGGCGTCGAGGATATGCTCAAATCGGTCGACGGCGAGGTCCTTGCCAGCCGGATGTTTGACGAGCGAAAACTGGCCTATCCGATCAAAGGACATCGCAAAGGCGTCTACTGGCTGACCTATGCCAGAATCGATGGAACCAAACTGCCGAAATTCAACCGCGCCTGTAAACTGAATGATCTAATCCTCCGGCATATGGTTGTCAAGATCGACCCGCGTCTGGTCGATACAATGGTCGCCGTCGCTCAAGGCAAAGTAAAAGCCGATGAACCCGAAGAAAAGACTGAGGTCAAAGCGACCGAAACTGAAGCCGCTGAACCAAAAGTCGAAGCCGAAGCAGCAACCGCAGAAAGCTAAAGCAATGCCACCGTGTCGGCTAGCCTTAGCCGTTTGCGGCGATAGTCTCTAAGTCTAAGCCGTTTTGGCATGGCCGGATTTAGTGGCGCGAACCGGGACCGGATGTGTCACTCCTTCCGACTCGAATAACACCCATCGTAAAAAACATCGCAAAGGAATGCTGCTCCCAAATTCGTTACCGCTGGATCGGTTAAACAATCGTCTCCGGGTAACAAACCAGCGAGAATAAAATGGCCAGCTACAACCGTGTAATCCTAGTCGGAAACCTGACTCGAGACGTTGAACTCCGTTATACGCCCCAGGGCACCGCGGTGACCGATGTCGGACTCGCCGTCAACGAACGCGTCAAACGCAACGAACAATGGGTTGAAGAGGCTCACTTTTTCGACATTACGCTCTGGGGCCGGACCGCTGAGATTGCGAACGAATATCTTTCCAGGGGATCCTCAATTCTGGTCGAAGGCCGGTTGAAGCTCGATCGTTGGGAACAGGACGGACAGAAACGAAAGAAAATAGTAATCGTCGGCGAACGAATGCAGATGCTCGGCACTAAAGGCGGCCTCGGAGCCTCGCACAGTTCAAGTCAGAATTCGAATCAACAGAATACAAATCAATCCGGCGGTGAAAACGCAGCCGCCGGTGCAACTCCGTCACAGGGTCCACCTGCTGATGACATTCCATTTTAGGTTGCCACCAACGCGGTGGGGCGCATGCGTTAAACTACACCCTCCCTTTAAACTACACCCTCCCTTTGAGAGGGTCGGAGCCTGAGCGACGGGAGTGATTAAACAAAAGGAAACCCGCAGCGTGAGCAAGGGGCGCGTGGTCAAAGACCATGCCCTCTTTCCAAAAGCGAGGAACTCGATGGTCCCTTCACTGGCTGAATAGTTACATAAGACAGTAAATATCTTTCCAAACAAAAACTCAAACCACTACCAAGAGCTTTCGATGGCAGGCACAAAACACAAAAAAAACATGCGCAGTACAAGTTTCACCAAACTGCCACGCGGAAAAAACGGCGGCGTTGAACTGCTGCTGATCCAGACCGTCGATCACCTTGGCAAACAAGGCGACGTCGTCGAAGTTAAGTCGGGCTATGCGAACAACTTCCTGTTGCCGCAGGGCCTTGCAACCGTCGCCAGCGACCATCACAAGCGGATGGTGGAAAAACACCGGACGAAACTGGACGAGATTGAAAAATCGCGGCTCACTGAACTTCAGGACCTCGCTTCGTTAATCGCCAAGCAGAGCATTACGATCGAAGCCAACGCGAACGAAGAAGGCCAGTTGTACGGTAGCGTTGGATCGGCAGAGATCATTGCTGCACTCAAGCAAAACGACATTACGTTGACCGCCGACCAGATCCGCCTGGAAGGTGTCCTGAAAGAACTCGGACTTTACACCGCCAAAGTTCACCTGCATCAGGAAATCGAAGCCGACCTGAAAGTCTGGGTCGTACCGACTGTTGAAGGCGACGAAGGCTAACGACTCACAATTCGCGACCTGCCAATATCCTTGAGGGGCAGTATGAGTTTGATTTACAAGATGAACATCAGATTCCTGACCTCTGCAATTGTTCTTGTTTGGGCATGCATGGTAACGCACGGCCAGGAAATGGAGGTCTTAAACTTTCAGCCATTCGACGGGTATCAACTGGAACGCTCCGACACCATGCTCGGATTTGCTGATGGCAAAGTAAAAGTAAAACATACAACTGCGAAGAATGATGGCATTCTACGTTTCAGTATCGCGATGCACATCGAAAAATGGGACCCTGACTTTGAGTGGACCGAAGTTGACGATGAAGGCATGACTATTATTCATCATGGTGATTGGCGAATTCTTCATAGTCACTCCGGCGACTCCGCTTTGTTGGGCCTCTTTGTTGGGCCTCTTTGTTGGGCCTCTTTGTTGGGCCTCTTTGTTGGGCCTCAACGATGAGGCAACGCTGCATGTTACCAATGGAAACGTCAACTACGGCATTGACTTGTCTCAAGAGGGTCCACTTGAATGTGGTTGAAACACCAATGTGGTTGAAACACCGTAAAACAACAGGCGTTGGCATTTTTTCAATCAACGGATGCATCACCACTTACACAAATTGAGGATCGCGATCATGACCCTGATTGTGGCGCGCAACACAGGAGACTTGATTGAACATCGGCCCGACCCCGTCAGCGTTCCCGTCGTAACCGCCGTAATATTGAAAGTCGATTTCAAACAGCTCGCGACCCGGCAATACGACTGAACCCGATTCGACAACACGCTCAACCGGATCATGCCCGAATTCGAATTCGGAAAATTCTGCAAACTCGTCATCCGTGCCAGCCGCATGGTCCGTTTCGTTTTCGTTTGGCCCGCTGTTCGGTCCGCCACGTTCATCGTCGCCGGCTGCACCTGAAACTCCGAAACCGTCAGCAAACACATCTGTGGGCGTGAGTCCGCAAACCAGGACCCCGTTAAAGCAAATTCCCGCGACCAGCAGTCCGCGCAAAACAAAAGCGACAGTACGTTTTCGTGCTCCCGCCGCAGTCAACTCAAGTTCAGCCAGAAAACTCAACCTTCTTCTTCCAATGTCCCTGTCCATCGTTCCCCAACAATTAGTTCACAATTGTTGCCCTTCAGTCGTGATTCTAAGGCTTCGCGGCAAATAGATGCAAACTTTTTCTACCGGTCTTCCACAAAGTTGTTGCACGGACGGACTGGCAGATCACTGGAAAAGAAACTATCCCGTGCCAACCCGTTCCTTTGATATTGCATGCATTTGCAGACGCTGGTTGAGCGACTTGAAGGCGAAAAATACCTGCGTTGGATGAGAATACACCCGTCGGTTGAGAAATATCTGCAAAGCGTTATCTTGAAAGCGTTATCTTGAATGGAAAGCACCTTCATGAGCCAGACGGGTCAAATCGCGAATTCGTCTGACCATACGTGTCACAACCTGCTTCGAAAATCACCGTTGGTTAAGCATCACAGTTTCGTCGCATCAGTTTCTCCGGCACGCTCAGAGGCCCATCGGACGTTTCAACCGACCCCGGCCAGCTACATGGATTCGTACACAACTTCGGACTGGATTTTCGATGGGTAAACAGCGCAGCAGCAACTTCGATAATAAGCCAAAGCCGACACTTGATCCCGGTGGTCGCCAACCGCCGTTTAACCTCGAAGCCGAGGCTTGCGTGCTCGGTAGCCTGATGCTGATGCCGGACAAATGTGACGAGCTGGTCAACATCCTGCGCGACGACGACTTCTACGACGAAGCACACGGCAAGTTATTCCATCACATCATGGAAATGCACTCGACGGGTCAGAAGATCGACATGACCCTGTTGCGCGAACGACTGGTCAAGGCCGGGCATTTCGAACTGGTCGGCGGCGCTGCGGGTCTTGCGAAACTTTTCACTTCCGTTCCCAATGCGGCTCACGCGGTTTACTACGCCAACATTGTCCGCAATAAATCGACGACGCGAAAACTGATCGAAACCTGTTCGGAAGTTCTCGTTGATGCATACCAGCCCGATCAGGAACCCGAAATTCTGCTCAACGATGCAGAGCGGAAAGTGTTCTTGATTCGCGAGGACCGCCAGTCGAACAACCTGACTCAGATCGACGAAGTTCTGCAGTCCGCCATGGACCGCCTCGAAGCGCGGATGGCGGGCAAGGGGCAGGAAGGTACCGTCGAAACCGGGTTCACTGATCTCGACCGAATGACCGGCGGGCTGCATGCGTCAGAGCTTGTGATCCTTGCGGCGAGGCCAAGCATGGGCAAGACCGCGTTTGCGATGAACATTGCCGAAAATGTGGTGATGAAATCGAACCAGCCGACGCTTTTCATCAGCCTCGAAATGGCAGCGATCGAACTGATCGAACGGATGTTGTGCTCAGTCGCCAGGGTCAGCGGTCATCGTTTACGCAACGGCACTCTGAAACCTGATGAGCGAAAAAATCTGGTCGGCGTTGCCGGCAAACTCAGCACCGTGCCGCTGTTCCTCGACGACTCGCCCACTCGCAATGTTTCGGAAATTGCCGGAGCAGCCCGTCGCGTTGCGCGACGGCATGGTTCGCTCGGTCTGATCGTGATCGACTACCTGCAACTGATTCAGCCCGACAATGGCAACGATCCGCGTCAGGAACAGGTGGCTAAAATCGCGCGGCGGTTGAAGGGACTGGCACGTGAACTGAAGGTTCCGGTTCTCTGCCTTTCACAGCTCAATCGTCAGGCCGAGGATTCTCGCGGCCACCGTCCAAAGCTGAGCCACCTGCGCGAATCGGGTGCGATCGAACAGGATGCCGACGTCGTTATGTTTGTTCATCGCGAGAGCTATTTCCACAAAGGAGAGGACCGCGACGACATCAGCGAAACCGACGCGCTGATTATTGTCGAAAAGCAGCGTAACGGTCCGACCGGCGAGGTCGAACTCCACTGGGAGCGCGAATTCACGCGGTTTTCCGACCGCGCCCCCGAGCGCTTCAATGAATTCGACAGCTATCCCGAAAGCGCCGGCGCAAGTTTCCCGTAGTCGGAGCATCCGTTAGTCACGAAGGCTCCTGAATGGCCAGCCCCGGGGCAACGCGAAGCCGCAGCCCCGGGAATCGCGCGGATCGCAGCGACCAAAGTCCTGAAGGGACGCCCTAACACAACTGAGGCAAGAATCGGCAATCCATTCACAAAAATATACCCTCGCTGCCGGATTGCGTATAATGCGGAAGGCAACCTCTTCAATTCAATGGCGCAGCGGAACAACGCATGTCGAGTATCGAATCGAGCGACATCGTGATCATCGACGAAACCGAACCGTGTCCCTATCTGGACAACCGGATCGCCCGGATGCCGCTTCGCATGCCAGTCGGAAAAGTCACTCCGCTGGATGCCGATTCACGACTGGCCGAGGGACATCGACGAACGGGCGAATTCATTTATCAAACAAACTGTCCGTCCTGCAACGCGTGCGAAGCGATCCGCCTGGACTGTAATGAGTTTTCCTTCAGCCGGAACCACCGTCGCGTGGTCAGCCGGGGCGATCGCCGGTTCGAGCAACGGATCGGTCCACTCCTTGCAAATCAACCCAGGGTCGAACTGTTCAACAAACATCGCAGGGGTAGGGGGCTGTCCAAGCGGAATACGGAAATCGATGTCGAGGAATACAGCTGGGGATTTGTTCGCAGCTGTTTCGATTCATTCGAGATCACTTACTGGCTGGACGACGAACTGGTCTGCCTTGCCGTTTGCGATCAGGGTCACAAAAGTCTCTCAGCCGTTTACTCTTTTTACGATCCTGAATTTCAGCACGACAGCCTCGGCACCTATTCAATCCTAAAACAGATTGAATTCTGCCTTGAGAACAAACTGCGTTTTCTTTATCTCGGATATTACGTCGAGAACTCGCCGCACATGCAGTACAAGTCACGGTTCGCTCCCAATGAGCGGCTGATCGACGGCGAGTGGGTAGGATTCGAACGGGAAGAGAATCAACAATAAAACAAGCCACACCGAATAGAGATGCGGGACATGGCGCATGAGTCAAAGTTGTTGATGAACGAGCCGCGTCGGATCATCGGCCTGTTGTTGCCGAACTCGAACTCACAGCTTTCGCGTTGCCGTTGAAAACCGGGACTAACCGGCGATTTCTTCATTCCGCTCCGGCTTCGTGTGAGAATTACCGCCTTCTACCAACGCTACCCCGCTCGTTCATTTCCTGAATTTGGCTAGAATATGCGGGCCTGCGAGCGACAACATTCTGCGATTGTTCAGGAACGACTATTCCAGCGAAAGAGCAAACATCGTGAGGGCTTTGGTTACCGGTGCCAACGGATTTCTCGGCACGTACCTCGTCGATGAACTGATCGATCGAGGCCACGAAGTGGTTGGCATGGTGCGCAAAGGCCAAACGACGCCCGAAGGTGGTGGGCTCAGTTATGTGCTCGGCGATATTCGAAATGCCGATGCAATCGATGACGCGCTGCGGGACCGCGAGATCGATGTCGTCTTTCATACCGCTGCCGTCTCCGGAATCTGGGGCTCGTGGAAGTACTTTCACGGCACCAATACAATCGGTACACGCAACGTTGTTCAAGCCTGTTTGAAAAACAACGTTCCCAAACTGGTTTACACCAGCAGTCCCAGCGTGACCTTCAACGGCGATCATCAGATGGACATCGATGAACACGCGCCGTATCCAAAAAAATGGCTCGCCCATTATCCGCATTCCAAAGCTCTGGCGGAGCAAACGGTTTTGGAAGCGAATGATTCCGACGTGCTGATGACGTGCGCGTTGAGGCCGCATTTGATCTGGGGGCCGGGCGATAATCACCTGATTCCGCGTTTGATCAAACGCGCCAAACAAAAAAATCTGCGGCGAATCGGCGACGGAACGAATCAGGTTGATACGATCTACGTCGAGAACGCGGCGATGGCACATGTACTCGCGGCCGAAGCGATGCGGCCGGGTTCACCGGTTTGCGGTCGAGCGTACTTTCTGTCGCAGGACGATCCGGTCAACTGCTGGACGTGGATCAACGATATCCTTGCGTTGGCAGGACTGCCGCGAATCAAACAGCATATCTCGTATCTGTCGGCATACCGGCTCGGATACATGCTGGAGACTTTTCACGAAATATTTGACCTTAAGCGCGAGCCGCGAATGACCCGGTTTCTGGCCGCACAACTTGCCAGAAGCCACTACTTTGACATCGATCGGGCAAAACGCGATTTTAACTACTATCCTCGCGTCTCGATGAGCGAAGGAATGAAACGACTTGAGGTGTGGCTGAGTAGTAGAGAGTGAATAATAATTAATAGCGAATAACAAATTGTGAACAATTAATGAACGCGCAATCTGCACCCTTCCTGCGGGAGGGTCGGACGCCGTAGCGGCCGAGGAGGGCCGGGCACATTCCAGCACCCACTGAACACTGAACTCTGAACTCTGAACTCTGAACTCTATTTTCAAAACTATGATCGCAATTCCCCAAAGATTTGATTCCATCGGCGCTTCGGAAATGCCCGATGTGTATCGCGTCGTAATTACCGGAATCGGACTGACATCGCCCAATGGCAACTCGTTGTCCGAATTCCGCGAATCGCTGCTCAACGGAAAAAGCGGAGTCAGCGACTACGAAATTCGCTATTTCGGCGAAACTCTTGCGGGTGTCTGCGACTTTGACACTTCACGACACCAAACCCGCAAAGAGCTGCGGCGCGGGACTCGGGCTGGCAGCGTCGGCATCTACTGCGCGGGTGACGCGATCGCCGATTCCGGCATCGACTGGGAAAACACTGATCGCTCGCGAGTCGGCATCTACGTCGGCGTGACGGAGCATGGCAACGTCGAAACGGAAACCGAGATCCATCAGATTCGCGGCTACGACTACGACACATCGTTCTGGTCTCATCACCACAACCCGCGCACTGTCGCAAACAATCCGGCGGGTGAAATTGCACTCAGCATGAACATCATCGGTCCGCACTATACGATCGGAGCGGCTTGTGCGGCGGGCAACGCCGGAATGATTCAGGGGCTGCAAATGTTGCGGCTGGGTGAAGTTGATCTCGCAATTGCCGGCGGAGTCTCAGAGAGCATTCACACGTTCGGCATCTTCGCCGGGTTCGCCAGCCAGGGTGCGTTGGCGACCCATGATGATCCGACCAAAGCGTCGCGTCCGTTTGATGTTGATCGGAATGGAATCGTAGTCTCCGAAGGCGGCGGGCTTTACACCCTGGAGCGACTGTCGGATGCAAAGGCCCGCAACGCGAAAATCTACGGAGAGATTGTCGGCTATGCCATGAACACTGACGCAACCGATTTCGTTCTGCCCAATCCGGAAAGACAGGCCCAGTGCATGAACGCCGCGCTGAAACGGGCTGAGATTCCCGCCGACGCGATCGACATTGTCAGCACACACGCAACCGGAACCGGAATGGGTGATACACTCGAATGCGATGCCGTGCGGCGGGTATTTGGAGCCAGCGATTCGACCTACATCAACAACGCCAAGAGCTTTATCGGACACACGATGGGCGCAGCCGGCGCGTTGGAGCTGGCCGGCAATCTGCTGTCATTCAATGACGGCGTCGTTCACCCGACAATCAACATCGACAACCTCGATCCCGAGTGCGATTTGATCGGTTTGGTCAAAAACGAGCCTAGAGAAGTCGGGAAAATCGAGTATATTTTGAATAACTCGTTCGGCATGCTCGGGATCAACTCGGCGCTGATTGTAAAACGAGTCTAGATCGTAGCATTGGCTTCCAGCCGAATTGTCCGGTTCGTAGCGTTGGCTCCAGCCGACGCGACTGTTTTATTACGTTGGCTTCCAGTCGATGCTTCGGCACGAAAAATCCAACGTCGGCAGGATGCCAACGCTACAACTTCTCACAACCAAAAAATGATGGAGACCGCCTGATGGCGCCCGAAGACATACGTACAGTCATTATCGCTATTCTATCCGACATTGCTCCGGATGAAGACTTGTCCGATTTGAAAGATGACGTCGCGTTCCGCGACCAGATAGAACTCGACAGCATGGATTTCCTCGACATCGTCATGGAACTCCGCAAGCGATACCGGATCCAGATTCCCGAAGAGGAATATCCGCAGCTCGCATCGATGGACAGCACGGTGACCTATCTGACGCCGAAGATGCTGGACGTTGCAGCGACCTAGGAATTACGTGGCATTGGCGTCCAGCCTGTGTTTGCGGAACTGACCACAGGCTGGAAGCCTATGCCACGATCGATTCTATTTGCTGCGGCTTGAAAATTGATGTACGACACGATCATAATCGGCGCGGGGATGTCCGGACTGGCGGCTGGAATCCGGTTGGCGCATTACGATCAGAAGGTCTGCATCCTCGAACGCCACTACACCATCGGCGGACTCAATTCGTTCTACCGGATGAACGGCCGGGACTACGATGTCGGCCTGCACGCGGTCACGAACTTCACAAAAAAGGGAATCAATAAGGGGCCTCTCGCGCGGATCCTCCGCCAGCTTCGATTCAAGTGGGAGGATTTTTCGCTCGCCCCCCAGCGCGGATCGCGGATCGCGTTCCCCGACACGCAACTTCGTTTCGACAACGATCTTGATTTGCTGCGTGCCGAAGTCGCTCGGGAATTCCCGTCGCAGGTCGACAACTTCGAAGCGCTGGTTGGCAAGATCGCTGACTACGACGATCTCGATCAGGCTGCCTTTGAAATTTCCGGTCGCGCGGTTCTGGATGAGACGATTTCCGAGCCGCTGTTGATTGAAATGCTGCTCTGTCCGTTGATGTGGTACGGCAACGCTGCTGAAGACGATATGGCCTGGGGGCAGTTCTGCATAATGTTCCGCAGTATTTTTCTTGAAGGATTTGCCCGGCCCTACAAAGGCGTGCGGTTGATTCTGAAAAACCTCGTCAAGAGATTCCGCTCGCTCGGCGGAGAACTGAAACTCCGGCACGGCGTCAACCGGATCGAAGTCGACGACACCCATGCGGTCGGGATCGAGCTCGACGACGGCAACCGGATCGAGGGCAAGCGCATTCTTTCCTCCGCCGGCTCACTGGAAACGCTGCGGATGTGCAGCGACACCAGCGAACCCGACCCGCGCAAAGCTGGACAGCTGACATTTATCGAGTCAATTTCGGTACTCGACCGTCAGCCGGAAACGATCGGCAACAACGACACGATTGTCTTTTACAATGACTCGGAGAAATTTGGCTGGCGACGTCCGACTGAGGATTTTTGCGACACGCGTACAGGCGTCATCTGCTCGCCAAACAACTACGACTACGCGGACACCGATGGACAGCTGCCCGACGGAGTGATCCGCATCACTACGATTGCGGACTACGACCGGTGGAACGAACTCGACGATGAGGAATATCAGCGACAGAAACTTCGCTGGTACGACCGGGGCGTGGCGGCCAGCGTCCGGTTCACACCGGACTTCAGACCGTACGTGATCGACACGGATCTGTTCACTCCCAAAACGATCCGCCGTTTCACCTGGCATGACAACGGCGCCGTCTACGGCGCGCCCGACAAACACCTGGACGGAACAACGCACATCGACAACCTGTTTTTGTGCGGAACTGATCAAGGGTATATTGGAATCATCGGAGCAATGATGAGCGGCATCTCAATGGCGAATCTGCATTGCCTGCGCGACTGACGCGTTGGTCCGCGGTTGGCGTGAGGCAATCACGTTGAGTGAACCGAATTCGCGGAATTGCGTCAATTGCAACGGTCTATTAACCGTGCATTATTGACGTTGAGGCTGAAGAATTCATGAACTTTCTCAAAATCACACGCGACATCAAGATCCTACGTGAGAATTGGGGCACTGCTGAATTCATGAGCGTTACGGTTTACGGCAAAGAAATCGCCACCAGCGCGCGTTCGTTTACTGCTTCAGATCCGCAACTGACATTATCCGAATGCGATTATTGCTACCATTGCGGCGTGCCGGAAATTTCGGTCCGGCGGACCTCAGATGATCACGTCATTTGGTTTCTCGATTCGGACGACGATCACACACCGACCTTAAGTCGTGACATCGTTCTTGAGTTTGACAGGAATCAATACGAGTCGTGCCTCGGTGGCAACGTGAATCAACTGCCTGAAATTGACAGGAGAGATTTAGAATTGATCTTGTCCCAAATAACATTGCCGCGATGGGAAGATGCACTTTATACAATTCCTGACCTGCCCAATGACTCGTTTGGCAAGAACACGATTCGGTTGATTTCCGACGCGATTACAGACAATCGAGTCATCCCGTTCACCCATCGTTGCAATGCGGTTTCTTCGTTGCTGATTGGACTCGATGTTGACAAAATACCGGAAACGGAGTTGCTGATTGCCAGCGAAGAAGACGAAACCCTGTTTAGATTTGGCAAACATCCGCATTTGCCAATCTGGATGAAAATCCATGATGACCCGCATCCGTTTATCAATCTCCATGCAGACTCTGAAATCGCGGAATAGCGATGCGTACACGCAGCGGGATGTGCCGGCTTCCGGTCCTTAAAGGATCGTGTCTGACCGATTCGACTGCGCGGCCAACGATGCCCTGCACAAAATCTCCGGTGGTCGTCGAAACGCTCGGGCTCACTCTCCGTGCTCGACTACTCTATGAGCACGAATTACAATGGCTCAATCCTGAAGTCCATGGTGTCTATAAACTGCAATACAACCTGCTGTATGAGATCTCAACATGCTTGGCATTATTCTTGACACATTTATCCTCGTTGTGCTGATTCGCGTTATTACCGGTGATGAAGAGGACGGATTGGTGAAACCCGCCATTATCGCGGTACTCGCCGGTATTGCACTTTTCGGTGCGAGTTTTGCTGCGGTCAATGCCGGGGCTGGGGGGATTTGGATCCTGGTTGCTGCAATCGCAGGTGTTGGCGTCTTGGTCGCGATTGGCTGTTTTGCGCTGATGGGAATTGATATCAAGAACAGCGCGATAATCGGCGGTGCATTTGTGATTTACAAAATCGCGATTTCGATATTGTTCGCATTCTTGTTCTCTGCGGCCTAGACTCCCGGCCCAGTCCATTTGGCGCTCACGTTGTCCGCCAACCTGCGTTGAAGGATGAGAGTACGATTCTACCCGGGTTCGTCGATTTCCTCGTCCGCCATATCGTCTCCGTCATCATCGATCGGTTCACCTCCCATCTGTCTCATCATCTGGATCATCTGCATCTGGTCCCCGTCTAGATATTCAGACCACTGTTCATCTGTGGTGGCCGTGAATCCGCGCATCGTTGACATCACACCATCGGGAATTTCCGGATCCGTATTCTCTGCAACCAAAATTGCCATCTCAGCAAGTTCCTTGTGCCCGATGTCTGAAACATCGTCGGAAACGATGCGATGATAAGAATCGAAATGTTTTCGACATAACGTTGTTTGCGAGCGAGCACAGTCGCCTGATAATGTTCGAACTGCGCGTCAGTCAAGTTCTTTTTCAAGGTCTGAGCCCAACGCTCATTGTTCAAAAGAGAAATAAACGGCGGCTCAGTCAGTATGTACATACTGCGTAACTCCGGACCATCCATGCCCATTCCGCCAGTCATCAATTCCACCGCTTCCCGTTTACGATCGACGATCTCGCTGGCAACAGCCTTTGCCACGATGTCCAGCTTTCTCTTCACTCGCTCTGGAATCTCAGAGTGTCGCTCGATATCAGCAACGCACAAACCGGCACATTCGATCGCCCAGACTTCGACGACGTCTTCCCAGCTGTCATCCGGTTCGCCACCCATGAACCCATCCAGTTTCCCGAGTTCTTCATAGCGTCCCTCAAGCGCCTTCAGTGATTCCAGCTGTTGCTCGTTTAGAATTCTTTTTCCCTCTTCGCCTCGAATCAATTCCACCACTGCTTTGACCTCGTCGTCGCTTCCGAATGCACCGGCGTAAAGGGGCGCGGTATTCTGTTCCCGCAATTCGTCGCCCCAGTTTTCAACAACCAGTTGAAGAATTTCGCGGCGTTGTTCGTCGGACAACATCAGCCCGAAGTCAAGCGTGATCAGCGCCATCTGCTGATTCCCTTCGACAAGTAAATCATTGAGCCGATCGAAGTCCGCAGCAAATTCTTCAAATGCTGCCGAAGCAATTGTCTCGTCTTTGGCGAGTTCCGCGATTACAAGGTGTGAATAGTCCCGGATCAACTGCTGATCACTCGAATTTTCGACCAGCTCGTCAACCTGTTCAGTAAGCGACTTTTTCGCCGCCTCGAACTGAGCGTCGGTCAGGCCGAGCTTTTCTTTTGCACTGGCCAGATGCCGGTCGAATTGTTCTGTGATTTGAGTGCGGTAAAAGCCGCCCCTATCAGGTTCGTCAAAGTCTTCGAAATTGCCTTCCCTTTCCTGCGGTTCAAGCTGCTGGTCGATTTCCTCCTCGCCGGAATCGCGGACTGCCGTGAGTTTTTCCAGTCCTACGGCAAATGATGCGTCCTTCCGGATTTCCTCGATCACGAGGTCAAGAATGGTCCCGCTAAGATCTGCATCCATCGCGCCAGATTCCGAAAGAGTCTCAACCAGTCGATCGATGTCATCGTCCAGGTCATCCGTGATGGAACTGACCCGGTCATCCGTCAGCTCCATTGACTCTTGCGCGATGGACATGCAATTGGATAGTTCAGTCGAAACGTGATCCCGGAAGAATTCCGTAATGTCGGGGTTGAGAAGTTCGGCGACATCTTCTTCCTGCTCGACTTCCTGCACGGCTTGCGCATTTGCGAAGGTAATGGACGGCGAAATTTCTGGAGCAAGAAAACCGAAACAGACAGCTAACATCGCGTTTCGAATTGGAAAAGCTCTCATCCTATGGTCCTGATTGAGTTCATCGCGAAGTGATTGCACGGATCGGGCCTGTTTCAGTTTGTCATTCCCGGTCTACCGCAGCAGGACTCTGAAGTATCGTCAAATTGTGCGGAACCGGCTTTATCCGAACGGTTGATAAAGTCCGCCTCAAACGACGCCAGATCTCGAACTGTGGAACGAGTTTCCAGCAACGAACCGAGTAACGTCCTATGGTTGCGCGTCGAAATTCAATCGCTTACGGAACCAAAAGATGTCTATCGAACTCGAATCAGTCAAGTACTTTCCTGCTGAGTTTCTTGAAACTCCAGACGGGGCTCCGTCGACTGCGGCGCAAATGAACATGCCGACCTGGACCGGCATGTTGACTGTGATCGTATGGTTTTGCGGTGTCATGGGAACGATCGGAGTCCTCGGTGGACTTTATCAAGTCTATTCGGTTTACTCGATCGCGGCGTCAGCAGAATTAATCGATCACTATTACACTGGAGAGGAAGCGCTGGCGGCGCAGGCATCGATCGAATCACAGCTCAACTATCTTCCATTGCTGTATCTTGTTGCCGGTATGCGGATCGTGATTGGTGCTCTGTTTCTTGGTGCGGTCGCCGCCATCAACACGGGCAAAGAACAAGCCAACGTGTTTCTCGGCCTGGTCTGTGTCGGAGCGATTTTGTACAACCTGACCATCATGCTCGCGACCTACCTGACTCTGCCATCGTTCGAGTCCTACGGAATGGACGCAAGCATGGCAAGCGCTGCGACGATGATGATCATGTTCATTGCCGGAATCGCTCTAACAATCAAGCTTGTCCTTCACGGCGGCATCATCGCCTACATGCTCAACCGGAACTGCACGGAGCTGTTCGGCCCCAAAGAAGCAGAAATGACTGCGATCGACGTGATGGTGATGCAGCAACAAGCTGCTCTGATGCAGGACGAGCAAGTTGAAGAATTCGGCCAGCCGACTGAAGAAACCACTGATCAACCGGTTGGCGTTTAGTCCAGCCAGTCAGAGACAGAAAGCCCGTTGGGCGATTCGGTCGGTCAGCCAAATAAATTCGATCAACGCGAGCAGGCAATGATGCCGGCTCGCGTTTTTTATTGATATTTGATGCCGCCGACTTTTCATGGACCCGTTGTGGCTAAGATCTTCGTAGATGAAATTGTCAGCATAGCGGAAACCTGTTTCTCGATCCTGCCTGTCGGCCTGCGGCGGTCGTCTCAAACGGGACGGTTATTGCAACTTATACAAATGCTTCCCGGCCGCCGGCGGCGACGTCTACCACCGGGGAAGGTGTGGCTACGTTCTGCAATGGGTCATTGGTTGAGCATCCCGGGGCAATACAATATGCTGATTGGAGTTACCGGATTCCTGAACTGACCAGCAAAACATGCCCAGAGACTTCCTTAAAGGCGCTGCCGATTTGTACGATGTTGTTGTGATCGGCAGCGGACTCGGCGGCCTGACAGCAGCGAACATTCTCGCCCGCGAAGGCCTGTCAGTTCTGCTCCTGGAACAGCATTACAAACTCGGCGGACTTGCGACCTGGTTCAAGCGCCCCGGCGGGCACATCTTCGACATTTCGCTGCACGGATTCCCGTACGGAATGGTCAAAAGCAGTCGCCGCTACTGGACGCAGGAGATTGCCGACTCGATCGTTCAGCTTGAAGGCGTTCGTTTTGACAACCCGATGTTCTCGCTGACCACAACTTTCGACCGGAAAGACTTTACAAAATTACTGACGTCGGATTTCGGGATTGAACAGGAAGCAGTGGACGGCTTCTTCAACACCGCACGTGGAATGAACTTCTACGATGACCAGTCGAAAACCACCCGCGATCTGTTCGACGAATTCTTCCCCGGACGCGAGGATGTCGTTCGCCTGCTGATGGAGCCGATTACCTACGCGAACGGGTCGACTCTGGAAGACCCCGCGATCACCTATGGAATTGTATTTTCCAATTTTATGTCCAAAGGTGTTTTCGTGTTTCAGGGCGGAACCGACAAACTGGTCAAGTCGATGGAAAGGGAAATGAAGTCCAACGGCGTCGATGTCCGGATCAATTGTAATGTCGAAAAGATCAACGTCCGAAACTCCAAAGTCGAATCGATCACGGTCAACGGTCGCACCGTCAAAACCAAAGCGGTCGTTAGCAACTCGAACCTGCGAGCAACCATCTTCGACCTGATCGGCGAAGAGCATTTTGACCAACAGTTTGTTGAAGACGCCCGCGCGGTCCGGCTGAATAACTCCAGCACCCAGGTCTACATGGCGATGAATCCGGACGATACCGTGCCGCGCGAGACCGGCGACCTGCTGTTCTGCAGCACGGCCGATCGATTTCAAACCGATCTGCTGCTCAGCCGCGACATCACCAGCCGGACGTTCTCGTTCTACTATCCCGACACGCGTCCGGACGGCAAAGGCAGAACACTGATCGTCTCCAGCACCAACGCCAACTACGCTGACTGGGTCGATATGGATAAGGCCGAATACGACGCGAGCAAGGCGGACCTGATCGAAACGACACTCGACTCGCTGGAGAAATATGTTCCGAACTGTCGCGAGCGTATTGCACATGTCGAATGCGCGACGCCGGTCACTTTCGAACATTACACCAAACACATCAATGGTTCGAGCTTCGGCACCAAATTCGAAGGATTGATGGTCAGTCGCGCATTGCCGGAACAAGTTGCCGGTCTGTATCACGCCGGCAGCTGCGGAATCATCATGTCGGGGTGGCTGGGCACGGTCAACTACGGAGTGATCGTCGCGAACGATGTGATTAATTCAATATCGAGGATGAACGCGACGTCGCCGGTTGCGAACTGAATAAACCTTCACTAGACCTTTCTGTTAAGACCGCATGACCACTACTGAATCCAATCTTGAAAAAATTCATGCAGCCATCCCGCACCGCGGACCGATGCTGCTGGTCGATGAGATTGTCAGCATGGACACCGATGCCGACCCTCAATCGATCATCTGCCGGAAAACATTTCGCGCTGACGAACACTTTTTTCAAGGCCACTATCCGGACCATCCACTCGTTCCCGGCGTTATCCTATGCGAGTGTGCAGCTCAAAGCGGCGCGATTCTGTTATCCAGCCTGATTGAAAATACGGAAGGCGTTCCCGTTTTGACCCGAATGAACGATGTCAAATTCAAAAAGATGGTCCACCCCGGCGATACGATTAAGATGTTAGTCAAACTGGATGAAGTCGTAAGTTCCGCGTATTTCCTGACTGCCCGGGTCAAGACCGCAGGAAAACTCGCTGCCCGACTCTCGTTTACGTGTACCATTGCCGAACCAAAAAACAGCTGATCGCAAACGTGGGCCATTGCACAAGAACTTTACAGGATTCCGCGAATGAGTTTCCTTCAACTTGAAGACCGCACGATCGTAGTATTCGGAGTCGCGAATAAAAAAAGCGTCGCCTGGCACATCGGCAATACGCTTGAAGACGCCGGTGCGAACGTCGTCTATGTCGTCCGCTCGTCTGAGCGAAAAACATCCGTTGCGAAGTTGATGGGGGATAGGAGCGTCTACGTTTGCGATGTTGAATTCGACGAGCAGATCGAAGCAGTTAGACAACAAATCGTCGCGAAACACGCGAAGATCGATGGCCTTGTCCATTCGATCGCCTTTGCAGACTACGACGAAAGCGGGATCAAACCGTTTCACGAAACGACTCGCAAACAGTTTTTGCGGACCGTCGATATTTCCTGTTACTCATTTATCTCGCTGGCAAATCACTTCAAAGAAATGCTCAACGAAAACGCTTCAGTGATTACAATATCGATCTCGACCACAACGATGGCCAGCGAAAGTTACGGATTTATGGCTCCCGTCAAAGCAGCTCTGGATAGTTCACTGGCGTTTCTGGCAAAAAGCTTCAGCCGTTTTTCGAATGTGCGATTCAATGCAGTTGCTCCGGGTTTGTTAAAGACGTCTGCGTCCGCAGGAATTCCCGGCTATGTCGATGCGTATCTGTATGCTGAACAGGTTATTCCTCGTGGCCGCGCCGTGCAGACTCAGGAAGTTGCCGATGCCGCCGCGTTCCTGCTCAGTCCACGATCATCCGGAATCAACGCGCAATCGATCGTGATCGATGCGGGAATGGCAATCAACTACTTCGACAATGAGATCGTCAAACGCGCGATGCGCTAGTGGAGATAACATTAACAATGAATAGCAAACGAACTAGCGGTTAATGAAATCGCAGGCAAACCTGGCTGACTCCGAACTCTTCTTTCATGGGCATCGTTTTTTTCTGTCCGAGCTGCAACGACCGCCTGAATGTGAAATCACATCAGGCTGGACAGGAAGGACTATGCCCCAAATGCGGTGGCGATATCAATGTTCCGCAGGATTCGAGTCCCGTTGTCGGACAGTCAATTGATCTTGAACGGGCAAATGGCGAATCGACATCGCAGAGTATGACGATGGGCGAACGCGGCAACGTTCCGCCGCAACGGCCCGTCGCACCGGGCGGCAACCGGAAAAAAGGCGTGCCTCCCGCAATACTCGACGACGGCGATTCGTTTCTGCTTGGTAAACCTGAAATCCGATCGCTTGGCGCTACTGCGGAAGACGTCATTCGATCGGGCTTGAAAAAGATCTGGTACGTGCGCCACCCGCGCGACGGTGAAACCGGCCCGGTCAAAGGCGACAAGATCCGCGCGATGCTGAACGAAAACAATATCAGCACCGGTTGCATGATCTGGCGGGAAGACTGGGACTCATGGGAGCCAGCGGAGCGCGCGTTTCCTGATCTCGTTGATCAGTTGAATGCAGCAGCTGAACACAGCGCGCGGGCGTCGTCCGGAAAAACGAAGTCCCTCAAAGCCCGGCTAAACAACGCGAAAACTGGTAAATCCAAAACACGAGGCGGCAAATCCGCCGCAAGACGCAAACAACAAACCAAAATGGTTGTTGCGATCGTGATCGGAATTGCCGCAATAGTTGCGTTGGCAGTCCTTTTGATTCAGATTTTTTAGGTTGGCCGCGTACCGGTACATTCCATTTTTTGACAGCAATACAATGTAAATTACACAACCAACGACATTCGTTCAATTCATCGCAATCGGCTGCGGCTGTTTTCTGATTCTTGCCGGGTGCGACAAATCGAATCCAGCTGATATCGACTCAACTGCGGCCGTCATAACTGAAGACGACAAAACTGAAGACGACATAGACGCTGAAAATTCGGAGCCTGCGGATACGCCCGTGTCTGAAATAGCAGACGCGGATGCCTCCGGAACAAGTGACCTTGCGGATGGATCCGACACAGAGTCTTCGGCAGACATTGTCCGATGCGAAGCGGGAAACGATCGAAGTCAACGGGCGGAAGATTCATATCGTCGATCTTTACGGCACGTTCAAAGAAGGTGGCATGCGTGGGCCGCAAATCGACCGCAAGGGTTACCGGATGCTCGGCTCTGTTGCAGAAACCGACTCCGAGGTCATGGTCTTTGTCAAACTCACAGGCCCGGCAGCAACGGTGACGGAAAACGAGGAAGCATTCATGAGCCTGGTCAAAAGCATGAATATCAAGGAATCGGCTTGGGCTCACGCTCTCCATTCCCGGATGGCATCGATCGTCTGCTGAATGTCAGTCGGAACAGGTGCCGAGATTTCGAGCCGGTCGCCGGTTGCCGGATGCGCAAATGCGATTCGATGCGCATGCAGTGCCTGTCGTTTCAACAGGACCAGGTCCTCGTGTTCCGGGATTCGCTTCCCGGAAAAATCCGCGAGCGACACTGCTGATCGCCCGCTATACAAACGGTCGCACAAAACGGCACAGCCAACATGCGCCAAATGGACTCGAATCTGATGTGTGCGACCGGTCTTTGGTTTGCAATTGATAATCGCAAACCCGCGAAACCGTTCAACCACTTCGTAAAACGTCTGCGACTGCCTCGCCGATTTGTGGTCGGTCCGAATCGCTTTCTTTTCGCGCTGATACGGATGGTTGCCAATCGGTTTGTCGATCAGATCCCGGTCGCGGTCCGGCGACGGCGACACCAGGGCAATGTACTCTTTTTCGACCGTCCGGTTCTCGAATTGAGATGCCAGCGTCCGATGGGCTTCGTCGGTTTTGGCGACCAGAATGACTCCGCTGGTTTCGCGGTCCAGTCGGTGGACAATTCCCGGTCGGGTGGCTCCTCCGACACTGCTGAGATTCTTAAACCTGAAACTCAGCGCTGCCGTCAACGTCCCCGACCAGTGCCCTTTTGCCGGGTGAACGACCATGTCAGGCGGTTTGTTCACAGCAACGACGTGATCGTCCTCGTGCAAAACGTCCAGAGGAATGTCCTCGGGAATCTGATCGTCAGTCGCCGGCGCGGGTGGAGAAAAACAGACAACCTGCCCCGTCTTCAGTCGCAGCGAACATTTGGCAACCACGTTATCGACACGCGCGCTGCCTTTTCCGACAGCACGTTGAATCCGAGCGCGGCTAAAACCCGGATTGTGTTTGACGAGAAACGAATCCAGCCGGACGTGCGCATCGTCTTCTTCAACATCAATTGTCTGTTGGGAGTCTACGGTTGTCATAATCCGCTTGTCATTTCTAATCGAATAGTCTGATGAATCTGCACTTTGCGCGCTCATTGCCGGATGTCAGTCGGGTATTCACGACCGGCTTGTTGTACTTTGGCCAACATGACCGACGCGCTGTATCCAGGCTAACCGGCAACAACGGCTCATTTTACGCTGGAATCGGACCGCTGGCGATTCGTGCAACCGTGAATTGCTGGAACACAAGGCGGTAAATGACTATAGTCAAGAGAAGGTGGCATAGAGTTTAATAGCAGTCGTTGCTGGTTGAGAGAGATACGATGTCGAAGCGGCGGACATCCGGATATTGCTCTGCGTGTATGAAAAATACGCCGCACCTGCGCCTGTTCAGTTCCCGATTTCTCTGGCTACTCGATCTATTTTCGTTCAGGGTTCTCAAACTGTTGAGATTCGGACCGTGGTTTTGCATGCAATGCGAGCACCACAGGTTCTATTTGCCTTTACGCAGAAAAAACGCACCCGAGTATCGGCCGGAAGACGGCTCACCCGAAACGAACGAAACCAACGAAACGACGCCTCGGACGCCCGGCGGCGAGCTGGTAGGGAACTTTATCCGCACCGACCAGTCTCTGGTCATTCGCCGAAACCGGGCCTCACGTTTTTCTCCGAAGTATCGCGACGGGATCGTCCAGAAAATTCTGCTTGGAACCGCGATGGCTGATATCCGGCGCGAGCTGAATCTTTCAGAGCAGGATCTGGTGGACTGGATCGCCGACATGCTGGCAAGGAAGCAGGAAAAAATCGAGCAGCTACAGTCGACGCTCGACCAGATCCAGCGCGGAAACACATCACGGCCGAGGCTCAATTACGATGCACAAGTCATCCTCGAAGACGGCGGCGAAACGATCGAAGGCCAGGTCCGCAGCAATCACTGAAGCCTGCTGTCTGGTTAATGGGAAGCTCGTCAGTAGAAGGGACGCTGCATTGGTTCCTTCCCATCCTGCGGGCGGATATTCCCGGGCCAAACTTGTTCCAGCTGATTCATGACAAACCGGGGTCGCGCTGTTAAAATCAGGGTAACAGTCAGCAACGTCGAAAGCAGGTCGTGCTGAATCCAGGCCAACCAAGTTGCGAGAAAGTAAACCGCTGATGCCCGAAAACAAAATGAAGTTTATCGAGATGACCGGTGCAACGCTCGAGAATATCATCAACGACGGCGAACTGCACAACAAAGATCTTGGCGGTGCCGGAGTCAAATCCAACTCGATCGTCCGGGTAAATCAACACGGCGACATCGAAGTCCGCCGCGCCAACAAATGGGATGTCGTTGGTGGTCTGCTGGGGAATTTCGAAGAGCGGATTAAGAAAACCACCGGATTCGACTGGGCTTGAGCGCGCGCCTTTGCAACCGCCCCGGTCAATTGACGCCATTTGCCCGGTAGCTTTTGATCAGCGTCTCCATTGCCTTTTCACCGGTCTGGAAACGGTTTCCGCTCACTCCGTAAACCACCAGAAGTTCAAAACCGGCCGTCGTCAATGGCACAGTCCAGCAGATCTTCGGCTGACAGACAGACGCGACCTGATCTGGTTTTCAGTTCGAAATCCATCGGGCCCTCCTCATGAAACGCATGATAAATCAGTTCCGTACAAACCAGTTTATCGGAACGGCGAAAATCAAACTCGAAGTCATACTGTTTGCCTTCATGAGTGATCGCACGACTCAGCGAATCCCGGATCTCGGTTGGCGAAAGTTTCGGGCGTCATCGACGCAAACCGGGCCTCTGTTGGCAGTTGCGGCCCGATAGTGACCAGGGTGTTGACCGCCTGTTTGATCGACAAGCTCTGTGTTGCCATTTTCCGTTTCTTAACTCAGGCCAGTTGCCGGACTACTGGCAGTGTCCAGATTAAGTTCCAACAGTTCATCGATCCAGATCCGGATATCGTTTTCGTATTCGCTGGCCATATCATTGAAAATCAGCTGTCGATGAAACGCCGCCGCTCCTTCTTCCAGCAATTCAGCTGCTTCGGCAGAAGGGAACCGCTCTTCCGGATTCGGCGCAATCAACCCGCGGCAAAATGCCATCAGCAGATCATTGCACGCGACCTCTTCCGGCATCATCGATTCGAGGCGATGCGGCAGCTTCTTTTTCGCTTCAATCAGTGTCGGCAGATCATTGATCCCTTCAAACGGTGGTGAGCCGGACAACAACTCGATCGTTACATAACCGACGCTGGCAAGATCGCTGAGCGGAGTATTGGCCCGTTTTTCGAGAACTTCAATCGCTGCGTACGCCGGCGTGCAGGCGCTGCGGGTGGGTGGATCCTCAACGTCGAACGCCGAACCCATGTCAATCATTTTTGCGTGTCCGCTCCGTTTGAGCATGATGTTTCCCGGTTTCACATCGCCGTGGACAATCCCGCTCCGATGCAACGCCGCAAGTGCTTCAAGGCAGTTCCGGACAATTGCAATCGCGACTCCGGGCTTAACACGAGGCTGAACCGGGCCGACAGTGACCAGGACTTTGTTGATATAGTCCCAGCGTTTATTGCTGACACGCTCTTTCATGATTCCAAACATTTTCGGAGTCAGCAAACGTCGCAGGTCAAATCCCTCAACCCACTCCATAACCATCATTCTGATTCCGTCGCGATCCAGGAAGTTTTCAACGACCAGCAGACTCTCATGTTGAATCCGGGCGACACGGGCAGCCACCCGCGCCATTCGCGCCATGTCGGCGTCATAGTCGTTCGGCGTTTCATAGTGCTCCGGCGAAAACACCTTCAGCGCAACCGGCAGCGAAAACGTGTCCGCGCCCCGACGCTCCGTCAAATAGACAACGCCCTGACCACCGGCCCCGAGCCGGCGCAGCAAACGTAGATGCGTCGTCCAGCTCAGCCGGTTCGTTTCGTCGATCCCTTCGTATTTTTTGATCAACTCGGCGCACTGGCTGACCCGGAACTCGCGATCGTGAGTCACGGTCATTGGTATCTTTGCGCCGGTCGGGGCGAGTATTGTCTTTTCTGTTTCCGGGTCCAAGGGAACACCTCTGCTGCGGGTCTTTGGTCGTTGTCGAATTTGTCTGCAAGTGTCTTGTTTGAATCTCTATTGCGTTGGCCAGCCCGGCAAAAGAAACAACTTCAGTAATCACCGGTTTGACCGAATCACTATCTTATTCGCCGACAGGAAAATGCGTCCAGTTCACTTCCCATCCATGCCTATTCTGCGAGAAAAGACTCAATTTGGCTTGCTGTCAGGCGGTGGACAGGTTGCGGAAACCCGAGCCGTTTATCAATAAGATTCAACTGCGGAAGACCATTATCCCATCGTTGGAAATTCTCGCAAAACAGCTTCACCGTCGAATCCACTCGTCGCCTCGACTGAGCTCCGACGTGCGGAGTGATCAGGACATTGTCCGCCGACCAGAGCGGATCGTTCTCCGGCAACGGCTCGGGATCGCAAACATCCAGCCCCGCGCCGGCGATCCTCCCTGATTCCAACTGTTCAATCAAAGCCCTGTGATCCACCAAACCGCCACGACCGACGTTAAAAAAATACGAGTCACGCTTCATTGCGCGAAACCGATCCGAATCAAAGAACATGCTTGTCTCGGCGGTCAGCGGCAGTGATACGATCACGACGTCTGACCGACCAAGCAATTCATCGGTTCGCTCCGGCGGCAACACACGATCCACGGCTGACATGACATCCGGCCGGGTCGAAAGTTCGTCGTGAAACCAGTCCGTTGCCTCAATTCGGCCCGAGCCCTTACGCCCGGTTGCCATTGACCGAAGCGTCTGAGCAACCCGCAATCCGTTCCCGCCCAGCCCGAGAATTCCGATTGCCTTTCCATGAAAGTCATCGGTCGGTCGGCGCACAAATTCACGCCGTTCTTGCTGGTGAAAGAAAACGGGCAACCCTCGCAATAACCCGAACACCAGCGCCAGCGTCTGTTCGGCAACCTGATTGGCAAACAAACCCGAACAACCGCTGACGACAATCTCCGAATCGATCACTTCCGGCACCAGGCAATGGTCCAACCCGGCCGACGACGATTGAATCCACTTGAGTCGTCCGGCATCAACAACGCGCTCCCAATCAACGGTTACCTTGGCATGGCCGCAGAATACGTCAGCAGAGTGAATGTCGTTTGCAATCGATTCCTGCGACGCGACAATCACTTCACACTTCTCACCGCAGGATTTTTCGATTTGAGAAACGTGCTCCGACTCGATCGGGAAACAGGTAACCATTTTTCTCGAGGGCATGACGATATCGCGCAGACGGAAGGTAGCGTACAGGAATTTCAAACGGTGAACTTAACAGGCGTTGCCCGTGACTCTTATCGCAGGTCAAATGAATCCTACCATCGAAAGGGGCCGGGTGAAGGTCCGACCGTTGACTCGCAGAACGGGGCACCGCTATGAACCAATCCAATCCGCTATCCGGCCAACCGGTCCAATCGCAGACAATGACAATTGAAAACGCTCAACAAACCGTTGATCGGTGGATTGAAGAGATTGGTGTACGGTATTTTTCCGAGCTGACCAACCTCGCCCAGTTAGTTGAGGAAGTCGGGGAAGTGGCGCGAATCATGTCGCGGACGTTCGGCGAACAAAGTTTCAAACCGGACGGGCAGCCTGCGGATCTGAAAGAAAAACTCGGCGACGAACTCGCCGACGTGTTGTTTGTGTTAATCTGTATAGCCAATCAAACGGGCGTGGATTTGACCGAAGCACTGCGAAAAAACCTGGACAAGAAAACGACCCGCGACGCCGATCGACATCGTCAAAACGAAAAACTTGCGTAGCTCCGTGTGCTTTTCTTTGTTCGCCTAAAGCATCTGAAAAACACCGGTTCATTAGTTGTTTCTTATTTGTTGATCTTTATTAATTATTTCAATGAACATCACCGTAATGCGCAAAGTTGAATTCTGTGCCGGGCATCGACTGCTCGGACACGAAGGAAAGTGCGCGAATCTTCACGGCCACAACTACATTGTCGAGTTTCATGTCACGGGAAAGAAAATTGACTCACTCGGGCGAGTCGTCGACTTCTCGGTCATCAACCGGCTATTCAAAGGCTGGATCGACAAAAACTGGGACCACGGTTTTCTGCTCTGGAATGAGGACGCTGGCGCGCTCAATGCGCTGGAGCAGGTACAACCGAACCGGATCTACCGGATGCCGTACAATCCGACCGCTGAAAACATGGCGCGTTATCTGCTCGACGAAATCGCTCCGGATCTGATCAGTCAGATCGACGGGTATGAACTACAGGTCACGAAAGTCGTTGTCTGGGAAACCGCGAACTCGTCCGCCGAAGTCACCATCGACAACAGCCGCGCTGCCGCAGATGCGTTGTTGTTGCGAAACAAAGCGGCCAATTGAACGATCCCGGACCGTAGCGTTGGCTTCCTGCCGACGCGTTATTCCGATCGTTTTTCTGCGAATCGTCCGATTTCCTGCCGCTCACAAAACTTCGCCAGAGCCGCCGAGAATGCGCCCTCGATCGACTTGAATTTTTCCGGAACGTACAGCAATGTCTTTGTGAGGCCGGCGAATTTAGGCTCGTCCATGTTCACGCTGATCGTTGCGATCCCGGGGCGCCACCCGACCTCTTTGAGCGCCATCGCAAACGCGTCCTGATGCGTGCCAGCGTTCCTGTCAAATTGACAACCACGAAAAAGAAGAATGAAACGAAAAGAGGCGGATATATAAGAACCCTGAAAAGGGTCGGCCGGTCGTTGCGCCTTTGGATCCAACAAAGTAAGTCAGCTACGTTGTTTCTTGCGTTTTCTTCTGCCCTCATCCATTTCCGTTTTCGTGTCTTTCGTTTCCTTCGTGGTTGAAATTTGTCAGTATTTCTTTCGGGGTCCAATGCCAGGCGTCACCTCCCGGAGTTCTTTGCAAAGAGATACAATTTCGGCATCGTTCCTGCTTTACATCGAATAATTCACAACGAAAAAATTGCGGAGAGTCAATGTCCACCGTTCAAGAAGAACACGTCCTCGTCATACCGACAGAACTATTCCGGGAGTGCGGGTACTTTGAAGGAATCAACACCGACACAAAGACCTACCTCGACCGGTTGCTCGACCCGACCAACACCAGCTACCGGCCGCGCAGCGACATGGAATCAGACCCTTCGTTCAAGCAACTGATTCCGTATTGCATCTTTCAACACACCGGCGACGACGGCAAGATCAGCGTATTTGCCTATACACGGGGCAGAGGGCAGGGCGAGGCACGGCTGCACAGCAAACGAAGCGTTGGGATCGGCGGGCACATCTCTGCGGTTGATCAGGACGCTTTGTCCGTCTACGACCGGGGGATGCAACGGGAGCTCGAAGAGGAAATCAAAATCAATACGCCGTACTCGTCGCGGATGGCCGGACTCCTCAACGACGACTCAAATGACGTCGGCAAGGTTCATCTTGGTGTCGTACATATCTTCGAATGCGAAAAACCGGACGTTGAGCCGAACGAAGCCGAGATTTGCGAAACCGGGTTTGTGCCCGTTAGCGAGTTGCTTGCAGACATCGATCGATTCGAGACCTGGTCGCAGATCTGCCTGCGCGAACTGTACGGCTAGCGGTTTGTCAAAAATGTAACAGGTGTTGGCAGTCTTGTGGACAAAGGAAGCGGGTATTCTCGAATGATTGTCAGAACATGAAGTGGTCGCACGGACCTGAAAGACGGCGATGCCTATGAGAATTTCATGATCGAGCGGGCAGCTCCTGACTATCAGTCCATCGGCGGATTAATCAAACTATATTTCACCCGTCATGACGAGGGCGATATAGCCCACTTCATGTTAATCACGATTTGGGAATCACTGGAGTCGGTAAGAGAATTCGCTGGCGTCGATCCGTCTCAAGCGAAATATTATCCGGAAGACGACCGTTATCTTCTGGAAAGGAATCCAAATTCAGTTAATCGGCGGTTGTTTCACGAGTCCTGAATACCCGCTTGCCAAGCCGGTCGATCAATCGACTACTGCACGTGATATTATCCATTGGTGCGATTCAGTCCGCTTTTTTTGCCACAATCGTCGAATCGTCGTCGAAGCACTCGAAAAGGCCCTAGACAAGCAAACGCATCCCGCAAAGAATGACGATAACGACTGAGACCTGATTGCCCGGTCGTCACGATTGCCAGCAAGTCGGGCATCGACGAAAACGATGCTGTGACCAACCATAACCGGAGAGAAAACAGATGAGCGTAACTCTGACTGAGACCGCTGCCAAAGAAGTTAAGCGATTCATTGAAGAAGGCGAATACGAAGGCGACGCGGTTCTGCGTATTGGCGTCACCGGAGGCGGATGTAGCGGGCTGAACTACGGCCTCAATATTGCCACCGATTACGACGAAGCCAACGATACGAAAACGAAACAACACGGCGTACCGGTGGTCGTCGACAAAAAAAGTGCTCTGTTTCTTGACGGCACAACCGTCGATTACTACGAGGGAATCGAACAACGCGGTTTCCAGTTCCACAACCCGAATGCCAAACGAAGCTGCGGTTGCGGTAACTCGTTCGGCGTGTAGCAGAATAAAAGACGCCAGCCAAACACGCACAAGCTGGAAGCATCTGCCACGTAGCCGGGCAAACATCCGGCTTTTTTTGTGTCAACGTTTTTGAACCGACTTGACGATCTCGGCGATCGTTTCGCGTAGCAGTCTTTCACCACCAGATTGCATTCCGAGATCGCAGAGTTTTCCGGTTTCGATCTGATGCACTGGCGACTTTGGTTTGCCGCGAATTTTCGATTCGCTGCCGGCTCGCTCTGGTTCGCGTAGCTGTTCTTGCGAATCACGACTGCCGGACGAATCGCCCGCTCGGCAGCGTTGTTGTCCGAAGCCACGTCATCGTACCAAAGAAACGTCAGCATCTCGTTGCCGTACTTTGCCATCCGCTTCGCCAGTCGTTTCGCATCCGCGTACTCCCGGGAGTCACAGGCGACTTTGTGCAGGCGTCCCTCGAGACGGATCACCGCCTCGTCGTAATCTGACTCAGCCATTTCTTCCCGCGCCGCATACAGTTTCTTTGCATCGCGAAACACGCCGGCCACCCGTCGCGAGAACGAGGCCCATTCCATGTCACCGGAATGCTTCTCATCCACCGCCGACATGTCGCGCAGCAGATGCGGCCAGCACTTCTGCCGGTCAGCGCAGGCGACCGCATCGTACGGTGCCCGGAAATCTGTGATCAACGTACCGTCGAAGTATCGGGTAAAGAACTTCTGTAAAGCCGGAGAACCTCGCGACTTGTCGATCATATAGTGGACCGTTCGATCCGACGCGAAGCACCACAGCCAGTGAGTCTGCCCCTGCAAGTAGTGCAGCAGCGCCGAAAGGACCAGCGTGCGGTTGCCGGGTTGGCAGTGCGGCAGCAGATCGGGCGGTTTGGGCTCGACGCGTTTTCTGCACTTCGGGCACCAGTCGCGGTGGATGATGTCTTTGGTGATGACCGGTTTGAGGTCTCCGGGAATGTCTTCGCTGATTCGCTCGCGGGTGTCGCCGGTATCTTTGAGTTGGCCGCCGCGTTTATTTTTGTTCCTGCCCCGTTTGGAAGTTCCGGCAGGCGGTTTTTCGTAAGGCGGGATGGTGGAAGGCGGAGTGTTGGCTCCCGAGGCAGTCTGCAGCTGGCCAAGCCGTTTTTGAATTGCCAGCATCGTAAACGCGATGAACTCGGGAGGCTGTTGAGCGAACAGTAACGACTCTTCCCCGCTCACTTTGCCTTCAAGAAAGCGATCGACAAAGTCGGTATCGATCGCGTGGCTGGACGTTGACGGCACACTTTGCGAACGTCGGGTAACTGTTAAGGGGGCTGCCGCCTTGAATACGAATTCAATATCAGCCGCCGAATCGACTCAATCTCACTCCTCGACACCGACCTTTGTTTGCAAGTAGACCGCAAACGTGGCAAGCCAGTGTTCGCCTTCGTAATGGCCGCTGAATACATAGCTGTATCCCATCGCGGCATGTTCGGCGACCGATTTCTCCAGCAACGCGCGACGTGGATCACCCTCCGGCAACGCACTCGCGATGCCCTGCATGCACCAGCCCCGTGAAAGATCCAGACCCGCCAGATGAACGATGTATCCGTCCGTCACATCACTGACCGTCACCGGAACCAGCAGGTTGCCGCCGTCACCCTCCGCCAGAGTCGGCAGATACTTATCGAACCAGGCAGAAAATTCTTCAGGCGATAATACCCGTCGCATCAAATCCGCTTCGTTTAAGCAGCTTGAAAAGAAGTCCTGACCTGAGGGCTCGTACAAGGTCGGATAGTTTACGTCGCCGCCGTAGTAATCTTTCGATCTCTGAACAATCAGCCGTTCCAGTTCGGCGTTGCCAATCGTCCGTGCGTAGTCAAGCGTTTGCCCAAGGCCCCAGCCTGTATCGGGATGAATGCCGGTGCGAATCGGATAGTCGAGTTTCGGCAGGAAGTCGAGCGTTCGCTGGACGAGTAAATCTTCGAGCGGTCGCAAATTTTCCCGCCACGATTTTCCCTGCTCGTCGTCCCACGTTTCCAGTTCTGCAACCAGACGGAAGTACCAGGCCCAACCATACATCCGCTCGTAGCTCTTACTTTCCGGTTCTTCAAAATACACGACCTCAGCAAGAATGTTTTCCGTCGTCAGGTTTTCCGCAATCTTGCTGCGAACCCCGGATTCAAGTTCGGTATCGGGGTACAGTTTCAACAACCGGACCAGCATCCAGTGTTGATGCACGCAGGAGTGCCAGTCGAAACTGCCAAAGAACGCCGGATGCATTTCGCGCGGTGAACGAACGCTATCGGGTGCCGCCATCACATTGTTCGGCTTGTTCGGAAACTCTTTGTGGATGTTGTCGATTGCGAGTTTCATAAACGCGGTGACTTGTTCAGCCGTCATGGCTTGTCCAATCTGAGGCAATTCAACCTCCTGCTCTACGGCTTCTTCCTGATCCGCATCCTGATTTCCGTCAACTCGCGTGACAAGGTCCCGACCGAACTCCTGCGCGGGTTCCTGACCGCTGACGGCATCGAGCGCGTCGTTGCAATGGAGCAGGTGAAAGGCGACGACGACTGTCATCACAAAACGAGTTGCGGAAGCAGACACGGCATTACTCCGGAATTGAAACGATCAACAACATTTCAGTTCAGGGTATCGGTCCGGCCACAGAATGTCGAGGAGAGGACCCTGGCCCGGAATTTTACGGAATCAGAAACGACAAACAGGAACCGGGAACTGACAACGAATCGTCACTCCATCGTTTTTTCGATCTGCACGATATGATGCCGTACACCTTCCAGGTCCGGATTGATCGAAAGCGCCAGCCGGAAACATTCCAGCGCAGACCAGGCATCGTCCAGTTGAAGCAGGCAATGAGCCATCCCCATCGCTGCCGGAAAGTGAAAGCGATTGCAATTCATCGTTTCGCGACAGTCATCAATCGCGGCCTCGAAATCTCCGAGCGCACAGTACGCGATCGCCCGTTGATTCCAAGCCTCACCGAGCCGTGGATCGAATGCAATCAGGCGGGTCGATTCGTCAATGGCCTCTTTGAGCCGGTCCTGGTTGAGTAGCCGGTAAAGATTCGCAACACCTGCCTGAACGGAAGGCGTTCCCTGCCGTGTCCAGACTTGACGGATCCCGTGATCGGCCAGCAACCGGACTGCCCGGTCACTGTCCCGCATCGCTGCCCCAATCGTTTCGTTCACAGAATAGTCACCGACGAATCCGATCGCCAGTGTTGCAGCGCGTCGTGACATGAACTGGCCGAATCGACAGAGGCGAATCAGCGAACCGATGTTGTATGTGCTGGTGACCGAATGAATAAAACGCGCGGAGTTTTCATCATTCAAATATCGCTTGTACATCAAGTCCAGCAACGGAGATCGCATCTGATCTTCCGACATTGAAGGTGGCTCCGGGATTGGTCTGAAACGATGGTTGATTCAGCGCGGTACGTCGCGCGATGGGTTGCAAAAGTCCCAGTCTAGTTACCGGCCTGGACGATCACAATATTCGCTATCCTGATTCAGGCTCGCGCGAAGGCCGTTTTGCATTACAATGCAAGCACCAGTTTCAAACGGTAGCGAATATAACGGTTGGGTGTCTTGGTGATGCGTGCTGCTCCTGTCAGCGATCGAAAACGGTCTCGGTTTCAACGCGATAATGCTGTGTGGCGCAACACAGGCAGGGTCGCGCCGGTTGTAGGGCCATCACTCCTGCTGATGGGTAGTGTGTTGATCGGGCTGAGTTGGACTTGCTACGGAACAGCTGATGCACATCCGATTCATCAAGGCTCCGGTCCGACGCAACAAGGCTCCGGTCCGACGCAACAAGCCTCCGGTCCGACGCAACAAGACACCGCCCAAAGTCAGCAATACAACGGGCAATCCAACCTCGACCCGGCTCCGATCGAATGGTTGACTGGCAAAGAAGTTGACGAGGCGGGAGGTCTTGCATTTTCACTGAGATGGACCGGAATGCCGCTGGGCGAACGGCTGAGGTTGATGTCAGCGCGAAAACGAATCGCGGTTTTCATCGACCGTCGCGTCGATCCGTCGATTCCTGTCACGCTGGAATTAAGCAACGTTACGTTTGAACAATTTTTGTGGCGTCTTGCTGAAACGTGCGACGCTGCGGAAACAAGCGGCAATGACGTGAGCAGCAATCCGCGAAACTACGGTGTCTGCCGGGTCGACGATGTCTACTATTTCGGCCCCAAACAATCGGCAGCCACGTTACCGGTTCTACTGGAGTTGCTGGCCGACGAAACGGCGTCCAAAGAAGGCCTCAAAGATGGCGTCTGGAGAAAGCGTGGTTCGATCGCCTGGGAGCGACTGGCGCAACCGGCGTCCATCATAAAACAACTTTGCACAGACAACTCGGCCACACTCATCAACACCGAGTTGCTGGAACATGATCTCTGGCCGGCAGTCGACCTTCCTCCGTTAAAATTCGAACAGCGACTTGCGTTGTTACTGGTCGGATTCAACAAAATCTATCGACGTTCGGATGACGGAACGCAAATCCAGCTGATCGAAATCCCCATTTTGGCAAATGGCCCGCAAAAAGTAACTCTCACATCGGCGGCAAAAGACATCGTCAAAGAATTGCGCAACCAGTTCCCCGATTACAAGATTCGGGCGAGCGGCAGAACGATCAAGCTTGAGGGCGACATTGCAATTGGCTACGAAATCCGGCGGGCAATCGCCAACATGCAGGTCGCAGTTCAGGGTGACGAAGATTCACAACGGTTTTCGATCGACACCGCTTCGTTGCCGCGCCCCCGTGGCGAAATGCTGGCGACAATCGCGAACCGGATGCGTTTGCAGCTGACATTCGATCCAAACGTCCGTTCACAACTGGACGAACCAGTTGCATTGACGGTGATGGATAAACGACTGGAAGAAATCCTTGCAATGGTCCTTGCCGGGTCCGGACTAGTCCACCGGGTTGAAGGTGGCAACCTGGTGATTGAGGTGGAGCAAGCTGGCGATTGAGCAGGAGGAGAATCAGTAACCACCGACAGAGCCGGTGGTAGAGGAAGGGGCCGAAGAGCTGAGCGGTCTGGCGCTAGTCGCCGCAAAAAGCCTAAACTGACTTCTTCCGCCGCCATTCCGCTCACTCAGGTGGCTACCGCCAATCCGTTCACGTTTGAACGGCAGAGCCTGATGGGTACGCACCAGCAGAGCTGGTGGTTTACGAAAACCAATTTGTCGTGTCAGGAATACGAGAGACGTTCCGTTCCGATTGTCGCACTTCGCTGTAGGGCACATATCTGCCAGGCACGTTTCTAATTGAAATCATGTGGTTTCCGGGACTCCGTTCTCGGTCCAGCGGCTCTGACCAGTCGGTTTGATGCGTGTGGTTTACGGGCGCTTCGAATTCGATTCGACCGGACTCAATGCCAGTCGTTTCGCCAAAGCCAATTTTGACTGGACTCTGCGATCTCGAGCCATCGGAATCCGAATGTTCGCCGGAAAACCGATGGTCCCGCGCGAGCCCAACCGCCCATGGGTCATGGCCTGGATTGCTCTGGTCAGGACGGTCAAACCCAGCAACTTTATGACCGATCGTCTGGATGGTGCTGCACGCCGGACATCGAACCCTTGCACCATCGTGAATGTCGGCAACTGAATTCGGCATGTTGCAGCCAGCACATTGATATTGAATCATCGAGTTATCACCTCTTTGTCGCAGTCGATATAACAAGCCCGGCTGGTACTTCGCCCGGCTTTGTGTCCTGGTTCAGCGGTAAATGGAATTGTGAACTGAGCTGGTGAAGTTAAAAATGCTTCCTGCTGACGATGATCTCCGCATCCTGCGGAGAAGGTTTTTCGCATCGGGGCTAAAATCGGAAGTGAAGTGAGCGACACCGAAGCATCGCTCAACTTCCGTTTTCAGCGATTGTTGGGCGCTCGGGTTGCTCCTCAGCAGAGTCCTGTCCTCCAAACAACCTTCTTTAACCTGCCGCTAACCTGCCAGCGATGCAACTTCTTCACGACGCGCGGCCAACCGCTTGGCGCGACGCTGTTCTCGGGCTGCTTCCAGCTTGCGATCTCGCGCTTCGACAATTTCTCTGGCTCGACCGGCAAGCTTGTCGGCCGGCGTCACGTAATCGATGGCACTGTGAAGCCTCACGTTGTTGTAATGTTCGACATAATCAGAAACACGTTTCATCGCTTCTTCGATTGTGCGCGGGCACGACGGTCGAATGCATTTGTCCTTCAGCGTGCCGTGCCATCGTTCCAGCTTGCCGTAGCGTTTCTTCCAAGTGTGAAATTTACTGGAAGCGAGTTGCAGCCAGGCCGGCAGTTGCTTCATCGGAATCACGCTGCGATCAGTCCGGTACTTGAGATAGTCGACGATTGTGTCGCGTGTGTCAGGGGGAACCCGGCGTCCTTTCAGAGGTCCCCATTGAGCTTTTCTGCCTTGACGTTTTCCTCCAGCAACCCGGAAATGACTTCGTTTTTGAGAGCCGGTTTCTCTTCGAGTCTGTGGATCTTCTGATCCTTGAACTGCTCAAGTTTCCCGGCTGAGCGTTTGGGTTTCCTGCCCGGTTTTTCAAAGGCTCGCTCAAGCTGCGTCGGGCCGGATTCAATCCACTGATGGGTCCGGCCGGGTTGAAGGTTGTGTTCGGTGGCCAACTCACTGACCGGAACCTGGTCTTTGAGATGGCGGCGGAAATTTCCGCTTTTTGGGATGGTGTAAACATTCTGCGTGTTCGGGACATGGATTTCTTTCGTAGAATCCGGGTATACCAACTCAGATTCCACAAATTCCATTTCCATCAGAGGCAAGACAAAATGAACAAAACAATGTTGCTAGTCATCGCCCTCTGCGTTTTCGGTCTGGGCTTTGTTGCATTGGGGATCGGAGCGTTGATCGGAAGGTATACATCCGAGCCCGATTTCGCGACCGTCGATCCGTTGGTCACATCGACGGCTGACCCGTCCGTCGGAACTGATTCAGGCCCGGCGGTTGTGGAACAACCAAATGGGCTGGTCCCGGTTGAATCCGCTACGAATCCGGGCTTAACCGACGATGCCGCGAAAACGCCGGCGGAATCGGACACGCCGACGGCCGGCTTAACAACGACCGACGACGCTGTTCCGCAGGAAATTTCTCAGGCAGAGAATGTACTGGAAGCAACGGATCTTGAAGCAACACCTTCAGGAGAAACGCCCGATTCGCCTCTCTCAATGGAACCAATGACCGAGGAGCCGATGACCGAGGAGCCGATGACGGAGGAACCGTTGACGGAGGTTCCTGAAACTGGCACACCCGAAACCGGCACACCCGAAACTGGCGAGGCAGAAACTGGCGAGGCAGAAACCGGCGAGGCAGAAACCGGCGAGCGAGTTGAAACTGAGTGCTGCGGTAAACCGATCGTAAAAACATGGACTGGCAAAGTCGTTTCGGTCAACGGCGATTCGATTCGAGTCGTTGATTCTGACAACGAGTCGATTCGAATCCGGCTGGAGGCAATCGATTGTCCCGAACCCGGTCAGCCGCATCACGAAGAAGCCAAACAAGCGTTGAACGACTTAATTGATGAACAAACGGTGACCGTGCTTGAAACCGGCAAAGACCGATTCGAACGCGTGCTTGGTTTCGTGGAGATTGGCGAAACCAACATTGCCGAGTGGATGATCAGCGAGGGACACGCCTGGCACTTCAAACATTACTCTGAAGATGAAACTCTTGCCGCCGCTGAGACCGGGGCTCGCGCTGCGAACAAGGGACTCTGGGCCGGAACGGATCCGGTTGAGCCATGGGAATGGCGAAACCAGAACGATCAGTGACGATAGAACCTTCGGGACACTGCTGGAAATCAACTATGTACTGCGGAAATATCGAATCAGGTAGCTAATCCGGGCAAGGTGATAGTCATCATGCTCGGCGACGAAAAATGCGAGATCAACAGCTCTCATAGGAATTTTCAATCGCGGGTGGTCTGAGGCCTTTTCGAAGTCCGACGCATTCAGCGACTCAAGACTGCCGACAAGTTGTTTGCGAATTGCCACAAGGTCGACAAGAATTTTGCTGACTTCAAGATCGTTGTACCGCGCATTGGAGGTCGCACTGTTCGTCAGATCAGCGTCTCGCAGCTGAGGCTTGTTTGCGAGAATATCGTTGATCCGTCCAATCCAGAGCGGTTCCATGCAAACCAAATGACCGGCGTTCTCCTGGATCGATCAGGTGTCACCGATCCGATTGCAAAGCATCGCCGGTTCAACATCTGAAAGCAGGCTGGACAACCTCTGTGGAGTCCCGCGAAGGCGTTCGACAATATCCGGCAGGGTCTTAATCCGAGAAGTATTTCAGATCGTTCGGTGAGTGGGTTTCCGGCAAGCTCTTTGTCAGTAAATTCAGCGAGGTTGCTGACGACCATCGCATAGACAGCCTGACGGTCCTGACTGGTGTCAATTTCAACACATCTGTTCTTGCTCTCAAAGAACTCAACGGTCGGCAGCGTCTCAGCCTTGAATGTGTCGAATCTCAGCTTCATGCTTTCAACATTGTCGTCACTTCTGCCGGAATATTTGGCACGACCCATGATTCGTTTTTCGAGAACCGAATACGGGCACTCAAAGTATAACATTTTCGGAAGCTCCGTTTCGCGTCCGAAGATCGCGTACCAGACTTCCAGGTTATTCAGCGAACGCGGGAAGCCATCGAGAAGGAAGTTGGTCTTTCCGGTTGTCCTGGTAACGTGCTCCATCGCGTTCTCGAGCAGCGTTACAATAATCTCGTTGGGCACCAACTTTCCGGCAGTAATGAATTTTTCAATCGTCGTGGCAGTCGGACCTCCAGCTTGACGTTCGGCCCGGCATAGGTCGCCGATGGACAGGTGGGTCCAACCGAGTTGAGACTCGGCAAGTCCGCACATCGTTCCTTTCCCGGCACCGGGTCCGCCGAGAACGAAAACGACATTCGGCTTTGGACAGGGCTCTCTCGGGTCGCAGTGGTGAAGCACAACCCCGGGTGCGGGTGCGACACCCTTCTTGTAGACGTGCCATTCCCGGTCAGTCGGCGGCAATTCGTCTTCACAAGTGATGTCGTAGGCGAGATGACCGTCGAGGCGACAGATTCTCCATGACTTGTAACTGTTGGAATACGAAAGTGCAGGGCTTCTGGCGGATTTACCGTCGGCTCGGTCCCACGCCAATTTGCCGTTCCAGTATCCGGGACTTGATTCGGTTCCCGATTCAGATTTCGCAGGAGGTGCGATTGAAGGACGCAATCGCCTGCCTGGATGAACTCCAGGAGCGCTTTGCTAAGTTTGGCCTCAAGCTGAACGACCAGAAGACTCGATTGATCGAGTTCGGGCGTCATGTGTCTCAGCGCCGACGGCGTCGAGGCGACGGGCGTACCGAAACGTTTGACTTTCTGGGATTCGCCCATCAATGCAGCACGACTCGTACACATGGTCGGTTTACCATTCGCCGGGTGAGCATTGCCAAACGGCTGAGCGCCAAGCTTGCTGAAATTAAACAGCAGCTGCGACAGCGTTGGAATGACTCCGTTGGCGAAATGGGTCGCTGGCTATCGCGGGTCGTGCAAGGTTGGTTGAACTATCATGCCATTCCTGGCAATATGGTTCGCCTTCAGCAATTCGTCCGATGTGTCACCAAGATCTGGCTTCGTCAGCTTCGGCGACGTAGTCAGCGACATCGGTGGACTTGGAAACGAATGGCTGCATTGCGGGACATCTATATGCCACGTTTACGCATCCAACATCCGTACCCACATCAGCGATTTCACGCCCGACTAAAGGCAGGAGCCGTATGAGTGTAACTCCTCACGTACGGATCTGTGCGGGGGGCCGCCGGTAACGGCGGTTCCTACCGCGATAATTTCCGTTCGCATTCCTCATCATTTTGGATACCGAAGCGCTACCGTTGCCTCACCAGAAATGTCACCCAAATCGCTCCCTCGGCCTTCCAACAAAGGCAATTCGCTTATGCCTTATCTGCGCCGGCTGTCGGTCGCCGCTCAGGTTGAGCGACCGACAGCCGGCTCCGACGAAGGCAACGCGAAACGAACACCCGTTCCACTACCTGAAGCCAGAGAAAATTTTTGGGTAACCTTTTCCAATGAGGCAACACGAAGCGTACTTCTAATTGTCGCCGAACAATTGACTTCATTTCGACTAAGGACAACCGGCAGTCGCTGTTCCTTGTCTGAGGGAACATAATCGATGAATTCAAGTTGCCGACCGATGACATTCTGGTAAAGAAACAGCAGAGCGCTTTTTGCCTGATTCTGCGTGTTTGGCGCAACGTTTTGTTCGACGGCACGATGGGTCAGGAAGGCACGAATCTCAGGTTCACCGAATTTCTCCAGATCACTTGAGCCAAGGTAATCGATAAACTGGTTGATGTTCTTGATGTAGGCCCTTTCGGTATTGAGCGCTTTGAAGTGGAGTCGCAGTTCGCGCTGGAGACGCTGGATGATTTCCGGCTGGTCTTCAGAAATCTGTCCAACGATTTCTGATTCGTCGATCGGTTCAGACGGATCGCATCCCGTAGCACTCTCCTGCGCGGCGATTCGACTCAGGGTGTTCCGGATATTCAACAGGTCCGGCTGGTCAGCTTTGAGCACAAGCGTGCGATAGGAATCAAGAGCGCGCATCGCTTGAAGCCGAATCCAGGCAGGCTGCCTGGTTTTTAGGAGCGAGCGAGAGAACTCGATGGCAGATTGGGATGTAATTGTCAGGCGGGGGTTGATTGGTGTTTCACGGGAGGGCAATTTTGTTGAGTCATTGGGGGCGGAACGGGTGGCGATCAGATCGGGGCGATTATTGAGGAATGAACTGTAGGAGCGTATCCATTTTGGAAACCATTTTTTGTCGTTTGATGCCGCGTTCGATTTTTGGAGGAGGTATGAGAACTTTTCAAGCGACATGATTTTCCTGCAACTGTGGGGTGTTTGGTCAGTGCATCTCTTCATTTGTGCAGAGCAGGCAATTTCCCAACAGTATTGGCTAGCACCCGGATCGGTGATAAAATCGAAAATAGTCCAGTGATAACAACCAAACATCCGGTTGGACCGCTGATAAAACGAGAAATAAACCAACGATAACAGTTGGATATCCGGCTGGACCGGGTGATAAAATGTTTATCACTGGTTTTTCATTGGTTAAAAACAAAGTTATCATGTCTGAGTTTCGCCGGATGAAATTGCGCGGACGATTGATGCGCTGTCGTCATGATCGCTCGATGCGACGTTGATTTGTGCGGCTATCTTTCTTTTCGATTGATTCCTTTTCGCTGATTCCTTTTCGCTGATTCCGATGCGCAATGCGTTGACGCTGCTTATTCGTGTTCATTCGCGTTTATTCGTGGTACAAAACCGACCACCAAAGAATGATGCGCGGACGCCATGCTCGAATGATTGGATCGCGAAAACTTGTCGCCAAGTGAAATCGAGGGTTCAAACCGTCCCCGGAAGAAATTGCGCGGACGACATGCTCGGAACATGACGGATTTGATTCACGCGGTTGCGTAATGGATAATCAGACCATCGGCAACGAGTTGCGCGGACGAACGCAAGCGTGCTTCGAGCCGTAACTTTGAGGCAATGCGTGTTGGCGATGCTGGCATGATAACAAAACATTGAACCGAAGCGATCGACGCTGATGTGTTTGGCTGGTCGCGACAACGCTTTGCTCAGGGTTTAGGGTTTTACTTCGCTCCGACTTTCGGTGATTTAACGTCCACCGTTCGCTCGGTTAACGTAGACGTTATCTGGCCTAGGCATTTTCCTGCGTAGGATCGCGGAAATGAAAACAGAATGGAGCATTTACTCGACGATAGAAAGTCCGGTCGCAACAGAACGATAAGAAACGAACGTCACATCTAACGTGCTTCCAGCGAGTTCTGAGTCGTTGTCGCATCGTACTGTTGCTCCCTCCACGCAATGGCGAAAAGCTCCATCGCCGAGATACCTTCGCTTTTTCGTTCGTTCCTCACTCCGGCGCTCAGGATCCTCGACGACTCCGCAAATTCCCTTCCCCATCGTCTCGCCGATGCTTGAACCAACTTGATTCCTCGATGTTTTCACTTCATAATCTTGCGATTGCGGCCACTTCAATCAAATCTCATCTTCGAAAATCCAAATGGGCAATTCTGACTCCACTAACACCATCCGGCTGAAATGCCCCCAATGTTCGAAATCCATTCGTGTTCCCATTTCGATGCGAGGGCGTAGTGGCAAATGCCCTGGATGCGGAACCGCGATCAAAATCCCAATCCCGAAGCCAACGAAAAATCCCGCTGAATTGTCGCCACCAATTCAATCGCCGCCTCCCGTCGCACCGGTACAACAGCCCGCCATTGTCCAATCGAACCCTGTCGCGCCGCATACAACGAACGTCTACACACCCGTTGGCCAGCCTGCGGCTGTCCAAGTCAATGTGCAGAATAGCAACGTTTCCAATAGCCTTGGCATTGCGTCACTAATTTTGGGAATACTGTCGTTCTTGATTTGCTGGATTCCTTTCATTGGATTTGGACTTAGTGGCTTGGGATTGCTATTGGGAATCGGCGGTCTTGTCATGGCCCTCACACGTCGCGGCACGGGCATAGGATATGCAATCGCGGGAACCGCAGTCAGCGCGCTCGGCGTCTTAATGGGCGTCATTTTTCTTGTCGTGCTGCAAGGTATGGCAACTGGCCTTGAAGAGGTTGCCAACCAAATGGAACAGGAAATGAACAAACAACAATCACAGGCTACGCCTGTGATTGACGATGGCGACAATGTCGCCGCCGGTGGCGGCGATGCCAATAATAATCCAACCGTTGATGAGTCCACCGATTCACCCCAGCCACCAAAGGTCGAATTCCACGATGCCAAGAGTCCGCTTCAGCTTGGAAACGTGAAATTGCAGATCACCCGCGTTGAAATTGGCAAGGTTCCGTTACACCGCACCATAATGGGCGATGACACGGAATCGAAAGATGACCTTTTGATGATTTGGTTAGAAATAACCAACACTACGACGAACAAAAAAATTGACTATCAGGGGTGGATGTCAACTTATGCTTCATTGTCGGATATTAATGCCGTGTTGACCGACAATAACGACAACCGATATCGAGGCATTTCATTTAGCGCGACATCGGTCGTAAAGGACGCAAAAACGAATGAATCAATATATCCAGGGAAATCAATTGCAGATGCAGTTGTATTCGAATTGCCAATTGACGGTGCTGAGTATCTAGACCTAAAACTTTCGGCAAAGGGCTGCAAGGAAGATGGAGAATTCAAATTTAGAATACCAATCGAGATGGTCAAGCGTTAACCAGTGGCGATGGCCAGATAACAAAACGATGCACCGAAGTCGGTAACGCTTATTTGTTTGGCTGGTCGCGGGAACATTTTACTCAGGGTTTTACATTTTACTTCGCTCCGATGTTTGGTGATTCACGTGTAATCGTCGACTCGGTGATCGTAACCGTTATCCCGCTCAACTATTCACTTACTTGGAGGTCCAGCATGCTTTACAAGATAAAAATCACTCAACTTGTGGCCGATCTGTTCGAGTCCGATGCAAATACATCCCTTGCCATTCCTGATGTAGGGGAAACTATCCAAGTTGATGGCAACAGCTACACTGTTAGTAGCCGCGTATTTAGTTTGGATACGACCTCTTCGCCGCCTGTAATGACTGTTCAAATAATCGTACCTTAAACAACCCACTTTTGGCTTTATTCAATGATTGGTCAAAAGTCACCTTGTCGCCTTCGTGAAGGAGATTGCGACTCTGTACTTGCAGCCGGGGAAAAGGCTGACAAACGCGGGATAACAATGTGATGCACGCGAAGCCGGACTTGCGCGTGCTTTTTTCTGCTTGCAGGTCTATCGTTCCGGCTCGGTGATCACTGCCGTTATCCGTCCTGAATGTTGAGTTCTGAATTGTCTTTCTCGGTCGCGCTTGGTTGACGATACTCTGCGTTGCTGATGGCATCGGCGCTTGCTCGTTGGCAACGCGTCGAACCGCTCTTGCTCGGCTTCTTTCCGGTTGTTGATGTCCGGCGTTGCTGATGGCATCGATGCGTGCTGGTTGGCAATGTCAGATGCTGCTCTTGCTCGGACCGTTTGGTGGGCTGCGCTCGGTGTCGCTGATGGCGGCGATGCCTGCCGGCGGGCGGCGCGACGTGCTGCTCTTGCTCGAACTCTTGCTGGACTTGCCCGGATAATCTTGCTTGGACAAACGCAAGACGTCGGGCGAACCTCGCTGGTTGGTCGCGCTTTTCAGGTTTGTCAACACGGATAACAAATCGATGAACCGGAGCGGTCTACGGTTGATTGCCTGGCATTCATGTGCGCTGCGGGTTTGAATGCTTTTTGACAAGATTGGCATCTGCGGTTCTAATCATGTTTTCACCGGGTCGTTTCGGTTGGCCGCGCTTGCTGGTCCGCCTGGTTATCGTGACCGTTATCCCGCTCGGGCATTTGTGTTTCGGATTGCCTTGCTCGGCCGCGCTTGGCAGGCGATGTTCGGCGTTGCTGATGGCAGCGGCGCGTGCTGGTCGGCGAGGCGACATGCTCGTTGCTCGGTCGCTTTCTCTTTGGCGTATTCTGTTGGCGCTGATGCGTATGAGGTTTGAATTTTGTCTGCGCAACATGCTGCTCTTGCTCGGACCGGTTGGTAGGCGGCGCGCTGTGTCGCTGATGGCGGCATTGCGTGCTCGCGGTCGGCGCGACATATTCGCTTGCTCGGACAATGGTTGCTCGGTCAACGCAGGCGTTCGGCGAATTTGCATGGTTGGCGAAGCGTGTTGAATTGGAAAACATGGATAACAAATCGATGAACCGGAGCGGTCTACGGTTGCTTGATCGGCATTCAATTACGCTGCGGGTTTGAATGCTTTTTGACAAGATTGGCATCTGCGGTTCTAATCATGTTTTTACCGGGTCGTTTTGGTTGGCCGCGCTTGCTGGTCCGCCCGGTTATCGTGACCGTTATGCCGCTTGCTAAAAGAAATGGTTTCCAAGCAACACATTATTGACGAAATACGACGCACTGCTGATGTCAACGGAGGGAAGCCACTCGGTCGCAATCGCTTCCACAAAGAGACCGGCGTGGTGCTAAACGATTGGCACGGTCGTTACTGGACAGCGTGGGGCGCCGCGCTCGAAGACGCCGGATTTGCCCCCAATCAACTTCAGGAAGCGTATGACGAGCCGCATTTGCTGGAACTTCTAGGCGACTTCATTTTGGAACTCGGTAAATATCCGACGCACGCAGAAATTAAGATGCGTTCTCAGAATGATGAGACCTTTCCCAGTGTGGGAACCTTCCAAAGACTGGGAACGAAACCTGTTCGCGCTAGGAAACTGATCGACCATCTGCAATGTTGCGATGGCTATGAGCAGGTCGTCGAAATCTGTATCCCAATTGCGGCTGACGCGCCTAATGAATACGCAACACCTGAATTAGACATTGAATTCCATTTTGTATATCTTGTGAAATCCGGACGGTACTACAAAATTGGATACACGAATTCTTTGGGGCGGCGTGAATATGAAATTCGGCTCAAATTACCCGAAGATTTGAAACTTATTCATGCCATCAAGACCGACGACCCAACTGGGATTGAGGCGTACTGGCATAACCGCTTCAAAGACAAACGAAAAAACGGTGAATGGTTCGACCTTGAACAGAGCGACGTTTCTGCATTCAAACGGCGAACCTTCATGTAATCGCGGCATAACAATGTGATGCACCGAAGTCGCCGACGGCGCGTGTTTTGAAGTTTAGATCACTCCGGCGACTCGGTGATCACGGTCGTTATCACGCTCAGGTAAACATGAAGCACATCCCAACCTTTCTGCTGTTGACTCTGGCCCTCTCTGGCTGCAATCCAACCCCTATCGCTCGATGCGACGTTGATTTGTGCGGCTATCTTTCTTTTCGATTGATTCCTTTTCGCTGATTCCGATGCGCAATGCGTTGACGCTGCTTATTCGTGTTCATTCGCGTTTATTCGTGGTACAAAACCGACCACCAAAGAATGATGCGCGGACGCCATGCTCGAATGATTGGATCGCGAAAACTTGTCGCCAAGTGAAATCGAGGGTTCAAACCGTCCCCGGAAGAAATTGCGCGGACGACATGCTCGGAACATGACGGACTTGATTCACGCGGTTGCGTAATGGATAATCAAACCATCGGCAACGAGTTGCGCGGACGAACGCAAGCGTGCTTCGAGCCGTAACTTTGAGGCAATGCGTGTTGGCGATGCTGGCATGATAACAAAACATTGAACCGACGCGATCGACGCTGATGTGTTTGGCTGGTCGCGACAACGCTTTGCTCAGGGTTTAGGGTTTTACTTCGCTCCGACTTTCGGTGATTCAACGTCCACCGTTCGCTCGGTTAACTCGGACGTTATCATGTCTGAGTTTCGCCGGATGAAATTGCGCGGACGATTGATGCGCTGTCGTCATGATCGCTCGATGCGACGTTGATTTGTGCGGCTATCTTTCTTTTCGATTGATTCCTTTTCGCTGATTCCTTTTCGCTGATTCCGATGCGCAATGCGTTGACGCTGCTTATTCGTGCTTATTCGTGTTCATTCGCGTTTATTCGTGGTACAAAACCGACCACCAAAGAATGATGCGCGGACGCCATGCTCGAATGATTGGATCGCGAAAACTTGTCGCCAAGTGAAATCGAGGGTTCAAACCGTCCCCGGAAGAAATTGCGCGGACGACATGCTCGGAACATGACGGACTTGATTCACGCGGTTGCGTAATGGATAATCAAACCATCGGCAACGAGTTGCGCGGACGAACGCAAGCGTGCTTCGAGCCGTAACTTTGAGGCAATGCGTGTTGGCGATGCTGGCATGATAACAAAACGTTGAACCGAAGCGGTCAACGCTGATGTGTTTGGCTGGTCGCGACAACGCTTTGCTCAGGGTTTAGGGTTTTACTTCGCTCCGACTTTCGGTGATTCAACGTCCACCGTTCGCTCGGTTAACGTAGGCGTTATGCCGCCTCACTCGTTTTCAATAGAGCACTGCCTCAATGATCAGAATCTCGAAGCGAACATTAGATAGACTACGCGACGGTCTAAAAAAGTATCAAAAGATTGTTCGCAGTTTGCGCGAAAGGGATGTCTCCGAGGCTGACACCGTTACCGTTGTCAAGGACATGCTTGAGGACGTGTTTGGCTACGACAAGTACCTCGAACTGACTGGCGAGTATCAGATTCGCGGCACTTACTGCGACTTGGCTGTCAAGATCGACAACAAAATCAAATACTTGATCGAGGTTAAGCCCGCTGGGACTCAACTGAACGACGGGCACCTTCGCCAAGCAATTGACTACGCCGCTAAGGAGGGCCTTGAGTGGGTTGTATTAACTAACGGCGTAAGCTGGCACTTGCATCGTGTAAAATTTGGCAAGCCCGTCACCCATGAAGAAGTCGCTGGATTCTCTGTTCTGGAGATCGACCTCCGGAAAGAAGATGACCGAAACAAAATGTTTCTGCTGTCACGGGAATCTATAAACGAAGGGGCTATGGACGCGTACCACCAGCACTCACAGTTGCTGAACAGTTACACGCTAGGTCAAATTGTCATCTCGGATGCTGTTGTTTCCGTTGTCCGTCGCGAATTTCGAAAGCTTTTCCCCGAAATCAAAGTCGATAAAGAAGATATTGCGACACTGTTGCAAGACGAGGTTCTAAAGCGCGACATCATTGAAAATGACAAAGCAAAGGACGCAAAAACGAAAATCAAGCGTGCCCAAAAGAAATCAGCGAAACGCAAAGCTGCAAAGAAGCCTAAGCCAACAACAGGTGCAGGGCCGGCGGCATAACAAGTCGATGCACGTGCGGACTGGCAAGGTCTGTTTGACTAGCGGGTGCGAATCCCGTCCGGGTAAGCTTTAGCCAAGCGCCCGGTATCGAGTGTTGCAGGATGTTTATAAGGGCTTGTCCTGAAATGACATTTTGAAGCGTACACAGAAAGTTTGAGAGGATGAATTGACTGTGGGTGGCCCCGCAGCAATGAATGGAATTAGCTCCGAAATTTTGTATCTGTTGGAATCTGCCCAAGGTCTGTGCATTCCTGAAGGCAACACTTCGCACCGCGTCACGGCGAGTGGTTCGAAGAGACCCGGAGTCGGCGGCCCATTCGCTCAACACATTGTGTCAAACAGGCAACCAGTGAGCCCCTGAGTGTTCTTGACTCGCATCGCGACAGCCAGTCGTGACGAATCGAGTATGTCCGAGGAGTGGAATAATCGACAAAGACAAATGACGATCAGGGAGTCGGATGCCCGAATCGTACCGTTGACGACTCAAGAAAGGGAAAGCACCAGGAATTGACGGTGTCACTTTGGAAGACTACGAAGCGAACTTGCAAGACAACTTGCAGTCGTTGCTGAGTCAACTTCATCGTGGCAGCTACCGTCCCAAGCCAAGTCTGCGTAAGAACATCCCGAAAGGGAATGGAAAGACGCGACCGCTGGGAATTGCCAGCGTGGAGGACAAACTGGTCCAACGCGCGATCGTGACAATTCTGGAACGGATCTACGAAGTCGACTTTTATGATACTTCGTATGGCTACCGTCCAGGCAAATCGTGTCACGAGGCACTTACGGTTCTGGGAGGGGTCATTGCCACGCGAAAAGTGAACTGGGTCAGTGATGCAGACATCAAAGGCTTCTTTGATAATGTTTGCCATGAGCGTTTGGAAGAGCTGTTGCGAATACGCATCAGCGATCCGGAATTGCTTCATCTGATTCAGCGTTTTCTGAACGCGGGCGTGATGATCGACGGCCAACTGGAGGCCACCGAGGAAGGCGTTCCGCAAGGAGCAAGTCTTTCACCCTTACTCGCCAACGTGTATTTGCATTACGTGCTGGACCAGTGGTTCGAACGTGATGTCAAACTGCGGCTGCGAGGTGAATCGCACTTGATTCGATTTGCGGATGATTTCATCTGCTGCTTCGAGTTGGAGTCCGATGCAAGGAGATACCAAACGGTGCTGCCGAAACGTCTGGGCCGATACTCTCTTGAAGTCGCCGAGGATAAGACCAAGTTGATCCGTTTCGGACGCTTTGCTCGTCGCGATTGCCAGCGACAGGGCGGCGGCGCTCCCGAGACGTTTGACTTCCTCGGATTCACTCACTATTGCGGCCTTAGTCGCGGCGGGAAATTCAAGTTGAAAAGGAAAACGTCAGGCAAGAAGCTTCGAGTGAAACTGTGCGAGATGCGTCTTTGGTTTCATCATCAGCTATCGACACCGGTGGGCGAAATGTGGCAGGTCCTCAACGCGAAACTTCGAGGTCACTATCAGTATTACGGCATCAATGATAATTGGCCGCTACTGATGGCGTTCCGCAGCAAGGTTCGCGGGATGGCCAAGCGTCACCTGAGCCGCCGGAGTCAAAAGAGCTATGTGAACGGGAACGATTTCAACAGGTTCACCGACGTTCATCCCCTGGCAGGTCCGAAAGGTTTGACCGACCTGATCGCGCTCAACCGCAGGTTATTGAATGAGAGGGCCAAGTGAAATCTGGGAGCCGGATGCTGGAAAGCGGCACGTCCGGATCTGCGAGGGGGCGTTCCTCAATTTTGCATGGATACGATATTGGGACACCACCAAAGGAAACAGGTGGCCAACAGGGAACACAAACTGTATCCTAAACAAGAGAGAGAACGCTCTACTCACCCGAAGTCCGGCTTGCGCGTGCTTTTGGAATGGAAGGTCTACCGTCCGGACTCGGTGATCATTGACGTTATCATGCCTGAGTTTCCCATGATGGATTTGCGCGGTCGAACGAGGTGGGGATGACATGCTCGTTTGATGTTGCGTGGAATTGTTCGGCTTGCCTTCTTTTCGATTGATGCCTTTTCTCAAGTTCTGATCCGCGATGCGTAGGCTGGACTTATTCGTGTTCATTAGCGTTCATTTGTGGTTCAAAACCGATCGCTGAAACATTGCGTTGAAGACATGCTCGAATGAATGGATCGCGAAAATGTGTCGCGACGCGAATCTACGGGTTCAAGCCGTTTCCTGATGAAATTGCGCGGACAACATGCTCGATTCAGGGCGGACTTGATTCACGCTGAATTCCAGTGGACAATCTGAATCAACTGCGAACACCTGCGCGGACGAACGCAAGCGTGGTTCAAGCCGTAATGTTGTGGCAATGTGTGCCGGCGACGCTGGCATGATAACAAAACGTTGAACCGAAGCGGTCAACGCTGATGTGTTTGGCGGGTCGCGACAACGCTTTGTTCAGGGTTTGGAATTTTACATCGCTCCGACTTTCGGTGATTTAACGTCCACCGTTCGCTCGGTTAACGTAGACGTTATCCGATCCTGATCTGTTCCAACTGTTGATGCGCTTGTCCATGCTGTTTGCGCGGACACGGGTGACTCCCGGTTCTGACAATTCCATGCTCCAGCGAAGCCCTCCCTGCGCTTCGACGAATTATTCGACAAGGCCCATTTGCATCTCTCAAAAGAATTGTTAGATTCTGCGGCTTGACCTGACCTCTAATTCGCAAATGATTTTACTATTCAATCGTCGACTTTATGGTGGTTGTTCCGAAAGGTTTCCTGTGGATATCTCGCCGCTTAACTTTGCCCGTTTTTTGACCCGTAGAATTCTTGATAAACCAAATGATCAACAACGAGATGGTCGAAAACGTCGGAATCGAAAACGTCCTAGCGGCGGCCGATTCGACTTCGCGATCTTGGAGCCACGAAAGATGCTGGCCGGATTCTCTTCAGGCGGGATAAGTGGGCCAGAAGCGATTGGCCTGCCGCCTGACATGCTTGCAAAAGGGTATGTATTTGTTGGAGATCACAGCTCGAGCAATTCTGAAACGTGGAATCTTTCGATCGGAGTGCATGGCAGTGGCAAATCGCATGTCCACGAGGCTGATCAGGCTGGAGTAGTCATACGCGACAAAAGAAATTTCAAAACTGGCGAAACTTACGCCGCGAGACTAACACATACCGGATCTACTTACGACTTGGGAAGCGAAGATTACGATTACCGAGCCTGGGTTGATCGCGATCCAGGCCCAGCCTGGACATCGGGTGACACTCCTCGTAGCGACGCAGAGTTCTTTATCACCGACACGGCCAACGTTCTTCAAAAACGTTTCTTCGGTGACAACGAAAACCCGATTTCCACGTCAACTCCAGACGCCCTGATTCATTTCCCGGCGATTGATCTGGACATCGACAGCTTGGACGACAGCGGGTTTGCCGTACCAAATGACAATCCGGCCGAAGACTACACAGAATACGACAACCACTTTGGCAAAACGGTGGATCTCAATCCGGATTCCGATGTTTTCGATGCACTCGCAACAAGTTTTGTCCCGGTTCGTCTGGCTTTGTCATCCAACGTAATCGGATTGATTTCATCATTGTCGCTGGTGTTCAACTACAACATAGCGGACACGTCGGGAAGCAGCGACGGACTGATGCGGCTCTGGACGAAAGATGCCGATCAGCCACGGACTCCGGAAACGGCACCGTACTATGGGACCGACTTGATTCCATCCAATGTTCCGATCGACCCGCACAACTTTCATCTTTCCAACGGGCAGTCGCTCTACAGTGCGTTGACAGGCGGCGAAGGCGCGACGTTGTATCTGGAAGGCGTCAACGAAACGAATCGATATTCGCTGTACGACAGTATCGACGTCAGCGCGATCGTAAGTGTTTCGACGGGCGGCACAAACTGGTCGGGAACGTTGAGTGACACGGTTCATGTTCGAACGGAAGTTACTGAAATAGTAATTAAGTCTATCGACCCTGATACGGGAAGCAAGGACGACGACTACATAACCAAAGGAGAATCCGGCAGCATCACGATCGTTGGCAAGGGGCCTGCCAACGAAGAGTTAACGCTATTCAGGCAGGAGGCGGGAGAAGAACCGATAGATATCGACTCGGTAACAGTTGGTGCAGACGGCAACTGGCAAATTGCAGACGCAACAATTGAGACAGCGGCATACACTTACTTTGCTAAAGTCGGTGAGAATAAATCGAAAGATGTCCAGGTCTTTATTGACATTGTAAAGCCGACTACGTCGGGCTACACGACAATTGAAACAACAGGGCAAGGACAAAATCAGGATCATGTATTGACGGCCAGATTGTGTTTTCATGACAATCTAGAGTTTACCGAAGGTGCGGAATTCACTTACAAGATTAATCTCTACTCCGGTGAGGAACTGAAACAAGAGGGAACAGATGTGGAGGCTAGTACAGGACCTGGTCGAGCATTTTCAGTTGAAGTGGATCCGATTGAATTCGACAGTTCTTTGATCGCTGATTTAGCGTCCATTCGAATCGAAGTCGTAGTCAAGAACCTCACTGATTCTGCCGGAAATACTCACGGCGAAGATGGACTGAAGTTCTTGATATCCAATAATGTTGCTCTTGGTCTTGAAAGAATTGAAGGTGTCAATTCATTGCAACCCTTCGCTTCAAAGTTCGGTGCATCTACAAGTCATTGCTGGGAGCAACTCGGATTGGAAACCGCTCCAAACGACCGATTTGACCTCGCTTTTCAACAAACACTTGATGCGATAATTCAAAACAACGGCCGAGTAAAGTTCAATCTGGACAGTCTGGACGTTGCCGCCGCACTTGCAGGGGATCCAAATGATCGTGTTGGCAGGTTTACTGAATGGGAGTTACAACGAATTGTCCGGAATCAAAACTGGCTGGATTCGACTGACTTCTATCTCGATTGTGAAAAGCAAACCGAAGAACAACTCGTAGCAATGGGAATCATCTTTGATGACGACGGACAATGATTGTTAAGAAAAAAATAGCTGCGATGCGAGACAAGGCAGCCAAGTACGCGGAAATAGAAATAGAAATTGAGAACGGCAAGTCCGGATTTCGATCCATTGGCGGGCTTCAGCTTGTCGGAGGTGAATGGAATCATGGTGTGTTACTTGCGATTTCACTTCTTGGCGAACAATTGCGCCAACACCCTGACCGACACAACATTGCATTGAAAGTTATATCGTTTAAAGGACAGGTTTGTGATACATCCGTGATGGCGGTAGCCTACGTCACTTACCATGCCATCGCAATGGAGCTTGCCCCCGAGATGCTGGAAAGGTTTGAATTTGACGAGGAAAATTGGCAGTTCGTCATTCGGTAAGGTAGGACAGTTACGCGGACAGACTTGAATGGCATCGACCGAATTCAGCAACACGACGGGTTCGGCGAAACGGACTGGTCGCAAGGGAGCTTCGCTGGGGTCAGCCTTGTTTTTGGTTCTTCGTTGGTTATGAATGGCTTGCCGAAACTGGTGGTGTTGATTCGTTGCTGACGAAAACGGCATGCATTGGTTTCGCTTGAACTCAAAACTTGCCTTGCGTTCGGCGGACGCATAACAAGTCGATGCACGTGCGGACTGGCAAGGTCTGTTTGACTAGCGGGTGCGAATCCCGTCCGGGTAAGCTTTAGCCAAGCGCCCGGTATCGAGTGTTGCAGGATGTTTATAAGGGCTTGTCCTGAAATGACATTTTGAAGCGTACACAGAAAGTTTGAGAGGATGAATTGACTGTGGGTGGCCCCGCAGCAATGAATGGAATTAGCTCCGAAATTTTGTATCTGTTGGAATCTGCCCAAGGTCTGTGCATTCCTGAAGGCAACACTTCGCACCGCGTCACGGCGAGTGGTTCGAAGAGACCCGGAGTCGGCGGCCCATTCGCTCAACACATTGTGTCAAACAGGCAACCAGTGAGCCCCTGAGTGTTCTTGACTCGCATCGCGACAGCCAGTCGTGACGAATCGAGTATGTCCGAGGAGTGGAATAATCGACAAAGACAAATGACGATCAGGGAGTCGGATGCCCGAATCGTACCGTTGACGACTCAAGAAAGGGAAAGCACCAGGAATTGACGGTGTCACTTCGTATGGCTACCGTCCAGGCAAATCGTGTCACGAGGCACTTACGGTTCTGGGAGGGGTCATTGCCACGCGAAAAGTGAACTGGGTCAGTGATGCAGACATCAAAGGCTTCTTTGATAATGTTTGCCATGAGCGTTTGGAAGAGCTGTTGCGAATACGCATCAGCGATCCGGAATTGCTTCATCTGATTCAGCGTTTTCTGAACGCGGGCGTGATGATCGACGGCCAACTGGAGGCCACCGAGGAAGGCGTTCCGCAAGGAGCAAGTCTTTCACCCTTACTCGCCAACGTGTATTTGCATTACGTGCTGGACCAGTGGTTCGAACGTGATGTCAAACCGCGGCTGCGAGGTGAATCGCACTTGATTCGATTTGCGGATGATTTCATCTGCTGCTTCGAGTTGGAGTCCGATGCAAGGAGATACCAAACGGTGCTGCCGAAACGTCTGGGCCGATACTCTCTTGAAGTCGCCGAGGATAAGACCAAGTTGATCCGTTTCGGACGCTTTGCTCGTCGCGATTGCCAGCGACAGGGCGGCGGCGCTCCCGAGACGTTTGACTTCCTCGGATTCACTCACTATTGCGGCCTTAGTCGCGGCGGGAAATTCAAGTTGAAAAGGAAAACGTCAGGCAAGAAGCTTCGAGTGAAACTGTGCGAGATGCGTCTTTGGTTTCATCATCAGCTATCGACACCGGTGGGCGAAATGTGGCAGGTCCTCAACGCGAAACTTCGAGGTCACTATCAGTATTACGGCATCAATGATAATTGGCCGCTACTGATGGCGTTCCGCAGCAAGGTTCGCGGGATGGCCAAGCGTCACCTGAGCCGCCGGAGTCAAAAGAGCTATGTGAACTGGAACGATTTCAACAGGTTTACCGACGTTCATCCCCTGGCAGGTCCGAAAGGTTTGACCGACCTGATCGCGCTCAACCGCAGGTTATTGAATGAGAGGGCCAAGTGAAATCTGGGAGCCGGATGCTGGAAAGCGGCACGTCCGGATCTGCGAGGGGGCGTTCCTCAATTTTGCATGGATACGATATTGGGACACCACCAAAGGAAACAGGTGGCCAACAGGGAACACAAACCGTATCCTAAACAAGAGAGAGAACGCTCTACTCACCCGAAGTTGGCTCGCCTTTCGGTTTTTCAACGTCGATTCCTTCGTTTACAATCCTTGGTGTGCCAACGTCAACTCCGTTGGTCCGCCAACCCGGTTACCTCGGTCGTTATCCGTCTGTAGTTTCGCCGCATTCTCGCTGCCATTGCCTGCAATCCACTTGCTGCGGATAATTATGAACATCGACCGCAGGAATTTGACATGAGTACAACGCCAGACTCCAACATTAAAACACGGGTCCTTGAAACTCTTGAATCATTGCCCGATGACGCCACTTGGGACGATGTCATGTATTGTCTATACGTGCGCCAAAAAATCGAAGCGGGGCTAAGGGACGTTGAGGAGGGGAAAACCATATCCAATGACGAAGTTCGCAAACGTTTCGGACTTCCCGAATGATTGTTGAATGGACGAAAAATGCCATTGGTGATCTCGCTTCAATTTACGAAACGATTGAGGCCGATTCCCCTCGATATGCGATTGCAGTTGTTGACAGAATTACTCGTCGTACTAAACAGATTTCTGATTTTCCAATGTCCGGGCAAATGGTATCAGAATCAGGAAATTAGAGAGGTAATTGAATACTCGTACAGAATTCTTTATTCAATTGAGGGTTCCGCAATCTATATTCTGGCCTTGATTCACGGGGCCAACCCTTTGCCAGATACTCCACCACGCGTCGATGGATAACAAAGCGTTGGACGTGCGGACTGGCAAGGTCTGTTTGACTAGCGGGTGCGAATCCCGTCCGGGTAAGCTCTAGCCAAGCGCCCGGTATCGAGTATGGTCAAAAAACTCATCCGGGGTTTTTCGGCGTCAAAATCCGGGTCGAAGTGCTCTTCCGGCGTCCGGATTCGGGTCGCATCGAGCCGGGGGATTGGAGATTTTCACCGGATGTCTGCGCGGTGCAGTCCGATGCGCAGCATCGAACCGGGAAGCATCATGATTTCACTACAGAATGCTTCGCCCGATCAGGCGACGCGTCGATAGGAGCGGAGGATTCCGCCGAGTCGTTCGGTGGTTTCGACCGGCACGGAAGTGTCGGGCGGGGTTTTAAGCGGAATGATCAGGCGGTTGCCGAGTCCCTGATGGTTGCGTTCCTCGTGATAGTGAATCAGATACTGCTTGACTGCGTTCCGCAGCGACGGCTCGCCGAAAAAGATCATCCGGTTGAGAGCTTCCTCCTTCAAACTTCTCATGAAGCGTTCCATAAACGCGTTCATGTCGGGTGATCGAGGCGGCAGCCGAACGGACTCGATTCCTTCATCGGCGGGAATCTTCCGGAAGGCTTTGCTGAATCTTGTATCACGGTCCATGATCAGGTGCGTTTTTCCGTTGAGAAACCCGTCCTCACAGTCGGTCATATTTTTAGCCCTCTGTCTCATCGCCTGCCCGCCGTCGCTGCTGGTCGTGCAGCCGGCGAAATGCACGCGTCGTGTTTTGAGTTCGATTGCAAAGAGGAGACTGACGGTGACGAGTCCTCGCGAGGTCCAGACTTCAATGTTTGTGAAATCGATCGCGGCGAGCGTTTCCCAATGCGCTTTTAGAAATGTCGCCCACGACATTCCGTCACGGCGCTCGGGCGCCGGTTCGATTCCGTGCTTCTTGAGGATGTTTCCGATTGTTTGATCTGAAACGTTGTGACCGAGATTTTTCAGAGCCCCTGCAATTCGATCGTAACCCCATGCCGGATTCTCTTGTGCGAGTTTGACGATCAGGGCGACAACTTCCGGTTCGGTTTCCGGTCGCCCGTTTTTCCGTGGCCGGTCGGAATAGTCCCATTTCTTTGCGACGAGTTTCCGGTGCCAGCGGAGAATCGTATCGGGACTGAAGATCGAGCCGATCTCTTTGAGTCGTTTGTGTCCAAGGACTTTCCCTTTGACGGCGAGTCGGCGTCGCTGGTTGTCGTTAAGCAGAATTCGTTTCTTTCCGAGTTTCTCGCGGAGGATTTTGTTCTCGGTTTTGAGATTCTCGATTGCTTCGAACTGCTGCTGGTTGAGCCATCCGGCCAGGATCAGCAAAAGGAGTTGCCAGGGCTGCAGGATATAATTCAATTTCGACTCCGACGAAGTGTTGCGCAGTATGCCCGGTCCGATTGTAGTCTGCTTCCGGATGTTTTCGGGTGCCGGGTGCAACCCATCGCCGCGCATTAACCGCTGCCGAAGCGGAAAAATGTTGCTCGCGGCGGAATACTTCCCGGATTTTCCAGCGGACGTGGCGGTTTGGGCTTCGCAGACCTTTCCACTGCACAGCTGACTGCGCTTGCGGGAGCCATTCGAAAACAGGATGTTTTCGAAACTTGCGGCACGATGCCGCCCCAAAGGTACGCCCGGGTTACGCTACGGTCGGCCCTTCAAGCTGATTGTCCATTGCCTTTCGGATTGACCAACGCTTGCGGTCAGTCGGGTCCGGTTTGAGTGCCGCAGGCAAGGCGGATCATGGACGATCCGTCAAAGACAGGCCGTGGCGCCCGGATGGCGTCCGCAGCGAGCGGGCACGAAGTGGAGCCGCCCTTGAATCCGGGTGCGTGTTTTGAGTCGTAGTGTTTCGCGTCTGGTTCGGTGGTTCAAACGGTTTAAGTTCAAGGCGGTGGAACGGGCCCGGTCGCCAGGACGAGCGCAGCGAGCCCAACGGCCCGAGAGGTCCCGCCAGTGGAGGCCAGGGAAGGGCGCTGGCAAACGAAGAGCTCAACAACAGAATTCGCAATTGCCTGACGTGAAAACTTTCCAACGTCGGCAGCCCGATGGCCGGAAGCGTTGGGCGGATTGACCCTGTTCGTGTTGCCTGACAAAAGCAGCTAAACAACGGTGTTTAAGATCAAGTGGTATTGGTCTGTTTTTTGAGAATTGCATTGAGGGCAATCAAGAGCTTTCGAGCGACCGCACACAGCGCGAGTTTGGGCGGTTTTCCTTGCTGGCGTAGCCTCTGGTAAAAGCCTTTGAGATCGTCGTTGTAACGTGCGGCACTCAACGCGCCATGTAGAGTGCTTTCCGGACCAGGTGCCGTCCCGGTCCCGGGGTGCGACGCCCTCGCCACTGTCCACTCTCCCGAGTCACCGGTGCCAGGCCGGCTAAAGAACAGATTGCTTTTCGATTGAGCGCTCCCAGTTCTGGCATGTGGGTCAGCAAGACGATTGCTGTACGCGACCCAACCCCTTTGACGTTTTCTAAAGCTTGACGTTTTTCACGCAACGTGGAATCCTGTTCAATGATTTGCTCCATCTTCTGCTGGACTTTCTGAATTTCTTTTTCCAGTTGGTTCATGTGAGCCAACAATCGTTTTTTGAGCCTTGGGTCATCCGTGTGTTCCCGGTGCGTCTTTTCCATTTTGTTCATGTTGATTAATTGCCTGAGTCTTCGATGAAGAGAACGCAAGGCGTCAATCGTTTCAGGGTTTAAGGAGTCGCATTTTGGCTGAAAAGTCTCACCAAAGAGTGCGAGAATGGCCGCGTCGATTTTATCGGTTTTGGCCAGTTTCCCTTGAGCACGAGCGAATTCACGAACTCGTCGTGGATTCGGGCAGCTAAAGGAAACAGCGGTCCGGGCCAGGGCGGTAATCAAACATTTTTCGTAACCTCCTGTCGGTTCAAGAATCACCTGAGGCGTTTCTCCATCGTTCAAGTTTGTTTGAATCCATTGGATCAAATCTTCGATCGAATCGGAATGGTTTTCAAATTTCCTGTGTTTTCCTTTTCCGTAAAGATCCAGCGAGTTTTTAGAAACATCAATGCCAAAGTACACGATTTGAGGTAGCATGGCGCGTCACTCCTTTTTGTAGATGCGGGCTGAAGACGAATCTGTCAACGCCCATTCAACGGTTCGAGTATCTGCATCAGGAGGAGCTGCAACCGTTGACCTTGTTTAGCTACGGACAGTTTGGAATCCAAACGCACCGAAGAAAAAAGCGGTCTAACGGTTACGATGTTTCCGGGACGGCCGTCCCGGAAACATCACCCTCCTGAACCAATAAAACTAAAAACTATTCTGTAGGGGATCAAGACTCCGGGAATATACAAAAAAGAGCGGCTTGCCTGACGTTGAGCCCGCCCTGCGGGGCCGAGCGGCGAACACGAGGTTCGCAACCAGAAGTACGGAGCCATGGATGGCGCAGTTCCTTTTTCTGAGCGGGAGAGCGACCGCGAACACGAGCCTCAGCGAGTGTAAGCCGGACGAAGACGTAACCTATAAGGGACGAACGGAGCAGAGTCCGCATGAACAACCGGAGTCCGTTCCGCAGTTTAAGGGGCCTGTCAATAATTTAGTGTCATGGTATCTATTGACTAATCTTGAGGCATTCGTTCTTCGAACATGATGGCGAAGTGATTCAAGGCGGCTTTCCAGTGGGGGATCGGCATCGTCCACTTCTTTGATGCTTCATTGATTGCCATGTAAATTAACTTCAATGCAGAGTCGCGATTCGGGTACTGCTTGCGATTGCGTGTGAACTTGCGAATCTGGCTGTTGACCGACTCGATCGCGTTGGTCGTGTAGATCGCTTTACGAATCGAAGCTGGAAACTCAAACATCGATATGATGTGCTCCCATTTCAGTCGCCACTGTTTACTTATCGTCGGATATTTCTCGTCCCGTTTCTGAGAGAAATTTTCCAATTCCTGTTCCGCTTCGATCACGCTGGCCGCCTGGTTTGCCACAGTTTGACTTCTTCATTCAGGTCGGCTGTCATCTCCGAAACCAAAGCGGCCGAAACATCCACTCCGTAGAGTTCCTTGACGATGTCCTGAATGTCACGCGTGGTCATCCCTTTGGCATCGAGCGCCGGAATCTTCTCGTCAAAACCGACCAGACGACGTTGATGCTTCTCGATCAGTTGTGGCTCAAACGTTCCATTGCGATCACGCGGTATGTCCAGGGCCAGCTTGCCGATTTCATCATCGTTCGCATCAGTCCATTGAGCTCTTCAACTGTGGTTGCCCGACCAGCAGTTTCTGTGGCCAGAGTTTCCGCTTGCTTTCGTAATTTCGCGTCCATGCTTTTCTTCTCCTGTGGGTAAAAAACCAATATCAGCTATCAAAATTCTGCTACTGACACAAGATTTCTTACAGGCCCCAGCCTGCTCTGAGATTCACTTGCGTTCGGTGCTGCAGTTCGCTAACAGCTTCCATCCCACATGGCCTCACGGCGTATGATCGATCAAATTCTAAGAACTCAGATTTCACATTCATGCAGTTGCTTTCACTCGCGGTTGCCTCCGAAAGGCCCCGCAAAGGACTTTCACCTTCTATCACTCAATCATGCCCGACGCACCCCTCACCGCGCGGCGTCTGATCGCATTCACTGCCCTGCGCCGCCGCCTTGCATGCTGAAGGGCGGGTTCCGCTCCCGGCTTACACTCGCTGAGGCTCGTGTTCGCGGTCGCTTTCCCGCTCAGAAAAAGGAATTCGGCCTTCCAGTGGCCTCATACTATTTGGTTGCGATCCTCCAGGATCGCCGCTCGGCCCCGCAGGGCGGGCTGAATGTCAGGCAAGCCGCTGTTGTTTCTTTTAGCCGCTCTGGTCAGGTAACGCTAACCGAATCCATCCGCCCTCCGCTTCCGGCCATCGGGCTGCCGACGGTGGAGAATGTTTGCGTCAGGCAAGTCTAGCTCTGTTTTTGAGTTTCGCGTTTGACGAGCGCCCTTCCCTGGCCTTCGCTGACGGGGCCTCTCGGGCCGCAGGTTCGCTAACGCGAATCCTTGCTCGCGGACGCCGCTCCACCGCCTTTGAACTTAAGCCGTTGAAGCGCCCAAACAGATGCAGAGTTCTGTGAACCAAAAACACTGACACCGATTCAAGGGCGGCTCCGCTTCGTGTCCGCTCGCTGCGAAACCCGCGCGGACCTTTGGGCGGCATCGTGCCGCAAGTTTCGAAAACATCCTGTTTTCGAAGGATTCGCAAAAGATCGCAGGCAGCCCAAACCGCCATTGTCAGGGCAAGCTTCGACCGAAATCCGGTTTCCAGCGGAACACTTTGACTCGGATTTTACCGGCAAAAATGTTCGGCTGACTTTTTTGACCTGACGGGCTGTAGAAAGTGAATTGAAACCAGGAACACTGCCAGCGACAAAACGAGCCGGAGGATCGCCGTTTTGACTCGACTGTGAGGTGCATGCCGGTCTGACCGGACCGATTCCTGGTTCATTAGCGTCTCACTCATCGCGCAAGCCTCTCCGCCGCTCACCAAAAAAAAGCCTCAGTTAAAGTCGCAAAGCTCGCCAAGGATAGTGCCACTACTTTGCGCCTTTGCGTGAGGCTTTTTATGTTGATACTACGGTCAATTGGTTTTCATCTGCAAGCTCCGTTTTCGGTCTAAACCTGCAGCACTCCGGTTCGAAACGGTTCGTCAGGCGCATGCCGTGTGACAATCCGCAGCGAATTGAGCAAAACGTCGCGAGTCTCGTCCGGATTGATAATTCCGTCAACCCACAAACGTCCGGCCGCGTAGCGAATATCAGTCGATGTGTCATAGGTCGACTGAACTTTCTCACGCAGAATTTCCAGCTCTTCCGCGTCCGGTTCCTGCCCTGCCCTTTTGAGCGCCGAGATATTAATATCGAGAATAGTTTGTGCTGCCTGTTTACCGCCCATCACAGCGCAGCGCGCGTTCGGCCAGGCGAAAATGAAACGCGGATCGAATGCTTTTCCGCACATCGCGTAATTGCCTGCGCCGTAGCTGCCACCGGTGATCACCGTGATTTTGGGAACACGACTGTTCGAAATCACGTTCACGACTTTTGCGCCGGCACGAATGATCCCCGCGTGTTCGCTGTCTTTTCCAACCATGAACCCCATCACATCCTGCAGGAAAATGATCGGAGTCCAGGTCTGGTTGCAGTCCATAATGAACCGCGCTTCTTTGTCGGCGCTGTCGTGATAGATGACGCCGCCGAATTGCATGCCCTCTTTTTTGCTGGTCACGACGGTCCGCTGGTTGGCGACAATGCCGGCTTTGAAGCCGCCGATTTTTGCGTAGCCGCAGACGATCGTCTGACCGTAATCAGATTTGTATTCCTGAAACGAATCGGCATCGACCAGGAACTCGACCAGGTCGCGAACGTCATATCGAGCCTGCGGATCCAATGGGATTGCATCGTAGATGGTGTCCACCGGTTTTGCCGGCTCAGCCGGTGACATCTCGCCGAATTCAGGAGCGACAACATCGGCGGGCAGCAGATCGACCAGCGACTGAAGCCGCGCGATTGCTGCATCGTCGTCAGGTTCTTTGAAATCAATCGTCCCGCTAATTTCCGCATGCATCGACGCGCCACCCAGATCCTCGCTGGAGACTTCCTGGCCGATGGCGCTTTTGACGAGCGCGGGGCCGGCGAGATAGAGCCCGCTTCCTTCGGTCATGATCAGTTTGTCGCAAAGCACGGGCAGGTATCCGCCTCCTGCCACGCAGTTGCCCATGATCGCCGCCAGCTGCGCGACACCCATGGCCGAGATGACCGCGTTGTTGCGAAAGATGCGTCCGAAGTCATCTTCGTCCGGAAAGATTTCGTCTTGAAGCGGAAGAAAAACGCCGGCCGAATCGACCAGGTAAAGCAGCGGAACGCGGCAGTGCATTGCAATCCGCTGCGCCCGCAGGACCTTTTTACACGTCATCGGAAAAAACGCGCCGGCTTTGATTGTCGCATCGTTGGCGATGATCATCACCGTCCGCCCCGCGACCATGCCTAATCCGCAAACGACTCCTGCCGACGGAGCGCCACCCCATTCGGTATACATCTGCCAGCCGGCCCAGCGCCCGATCTCCTGCCAGAACGAACCGTCATCGAGCAGTCTTTCGATCCGCTCGCGCGCGGTCAGGCGGCCTTTTTCATGCTGACGCTCGATCGAACATTCGCCGCCGCCGAGACCGATTTGATCGCTTTCGGTTTTCTGATCCGAGATGAGTTGTTGCCACGACATAGTTGTTTAGTTCGCTCAGGTGAAGATGACAATGATTCTCAATTGAGATTCGTTTAATAAAACCAAGGCACAGAGAAAACGGAACTCGCAGGAATTTCCTACTAGCCGTTGGGCGATAGCCACGGTTCAGCGGCTCGAAACCGCGGCTATCGCCAAAACGGCTGAATAAATCGACACGCCGCCTCTCGTCCAAATCTACTGGGCGATTTCGTCTTCGTCCGGAGTGAGTACCCAGTCCTTCGAGTAGTCACATTCCAGCCACAGGTCAGCGACTTTCATCATTTCCTCGTCGAAGTTGACTTTGAGTTCGTCAAACCGGCATCCGTTGCGCTTGGCTGCAAGGCGCATATATAGCATTCCGGTTTCAATGTCCTTCTTCTTTTCCGGTTCGGGAATCGTGCCGTTCACAAGCAGTGAAGTCAGCCGCGAGTAAACACAACTGGCCATGAACAATTCGGTTGCAATATCACCGAGCCGGGCCATGACCATTTGCCGGTCAATAATTCCCTCACGATGTTTGATCAGCGCCATCTCCAGCGACCAGGCAAACTTGCCGATCTGCTTGCCAATGCTGTTTGCAAAGTAACGCAGGTGTTCATGCTTGACCGGCAGTTTCGGCGAGGTCTTGATCAGCTTATAGGCGGTCCACGGCGCACTTTGGATGCCTTCGAGGTCTTTTCCAACGTGTCGGACACCGACTCCTGCGATAAAGTTTCGCAATACATCGTTCGCACCTTCGCCGATCAGGTTCAGCCGCGCGTCGCGCATCATCCGCTCGAACGGCTGATCGGTAAAGAAGCCTTTGCCGCCCCAGATTTGCAGGCAGTCGTTGGTGATTCGCCAGAGCATGTCGCTGGCAAAAACTTTGATCATCGCGGTTTCGACCATAAAGTCTTCGGCTCCTGTGTCGATCAGAGCCGCCGTGTGATAGGTAGCGCTTTCCATGGCGAACGTGTCAGCGGCGGCTTCGGCGATCTTGTCTTTGACCATCTGGAATTCGCCCAGCGTCTTGCCAAACTGTCGACGCGTTTTTGCCCGGGCGGCCATCCTCTCCAGGCAGAACTTCGCAGCGCCCGTGCAGCATGCGCCGAAAGTCGTTCGGCCAAAGTCAAGTACGGTCAACGCAACTCGCAGTCCTTTACCTTCCGGGCCGAGGATGTTTTCTTTTGGCACGTACATGTCGGTGAATTTCATGCGACCGGTGGCGGTACCGCGAATTCCGCATTTGTCCATCCGCTCTTCGAGTACTTCAAAACCCTTCATGTCGGGTGTGACGAGGAACGCCGTGATTTTGCCGTCCGGTTCTGAAGGATCGGGAGTTCGCGCCATCAGGGTCAACACGTCTGCGATGCCGCCATTGGTGATCCAGCGTTTTTCCCCGTTGATGATGTAGCCTTCGCCGTCAGGTGAGAGTTCGGCGCGAGTTCGTACGTTGCTCGCATCACTTCCGGCCATCGGTTCAGTCAGTGCAAATGCGGCAAGTTTGTCGCCACTGGCGAGAGGCTTCATCCACTGTTCTTTTTGCTCTTCGGTTCCGAACAGTTGTAAGGCGCGAAGTCCGATCGAGTGATGTGCGTTGACAAACACCGCGGTCGAGGCGCAGTGGCCGCCGATGATCTCCATCACGCGGCAATAGTTGAACTGGCTCATCCCCTGACCGCCGTGTTCCGGATCGATCGTCATGCCAAGCACGCCGATGTCGCCAAGTCCCTTCACGACAGAATCGGGTATCAGTGACTCGCGATCGATCTTGACCGGATCGATGTTGTCGCGGCAGAACTCTTTGACTCGCTCGACCATCTCGGATCCGAGTTGCTGGTTCTTTTCAGGCAACTCCGGATAGGGGACAATGGATTCATCGCGGAATTTTCCGAAGTACAGATCTTTTGCGAAGCCCTCTTTTTCCGGGCCGGAAAACAACAGCTCTTCCACTTGCTCGATTTGTTTTTTCTGAAGATCGGTAAGAGTTGCGCTCATGGAATTCCCCTGTGCAGTTGTTTTGTTTCAGATTGAACTTTGTATTCTTGTCGGGCAGTCAATTAGTCCGGCCACTCCCTTGGTCAGGCAGGCCCACCCTTGGTCAGGCAGGCCCATTCTTGGTCAGGCAGGCCCATTCTCTCAAGACCATCTCTTGTGGTCATTCTCTTCATGATTCAGGGCGTCAATGGACCGCACGCATGGCAGATCCCCGGCCGTCAGAAAAAGAGTGTTCCGGATTGCGAATTCGCCGGAATTCTATCGTTCGAGCGAACGAATTTAGGAGCTTGTTCTGTCCGAAAAGCAGTTGTCCCGGCTTGCGTCTTCTTGAACAGAAGACACTCAGATTATGATCATTTTCGTCTGGATTTCAACGTGCCGAATCCACGGACGATGTGTATTCCGATTGGCAAATACGCGGGGATTGGGGAGGTTTTTCCGTGTAGACAAAACTCCTGGGGATTCAGTATTCCAGCATTCGCGAAAAAAAAGCAGCCAGATCGCTCCGGCTGCAATTCGAATTCATGTTGGTTAAATTCTTAGCTTCGTCGCCGCCTGAGAAAAGCGAATCCGGTTACGAGACCGATTATTCCAATGCTTGTCGGTTCGGGCACAGCCTGGGCAACAAGATTGGCTCTCAACTCTCCACCCGGATTCGTGGCCGTGTGAACATTGATGTAGAAATTGCCGGCCAAAAGGGTATCCGCCCGGGTGCCAGTCAGGTTGATCGTGCCCTGGAATCCGCCATCGGTTGCCGGGCCGTCAAAGCCGGGCAATGCGTTGAGTCCAATTTCCACGCCTCCGTTCATCATCTGGCCACCGGTGTGAATGTGCATCGCAGTTGCGCCGCCGGTCAAATCCGTAAACATGTTGCCTGAGCCCCGGCCGAGGTCGATGGACAAGTCGTTTGTATCGGTGTCAAAGAAAATGGCTGAAATAATTCCGCCGAGCCGGTAGACGTTGCCGCAGGCATCTCGTTGCCGGGAAGCAGGCCGCTCCCGCCCACGCCTTCGAGAGAGAAAAATACCGTGTCGGCATTTGTGGTGGCAACTGAAAAAACGAGCGTCGCGGCAGCGCAGCAGCACGTCAAGGATAGCAGCACGTCAAGGATAGCAGCACGTCAAGGATAGCAGCACGTCAAGGATAGTCGTCGAATCATTGTTGGTTCCTTCTAGCCCTCAATCAAGCATGGTTTAATTGAGAAACTCATAAAAAAGCTCGAAACCATCCAGCGTTTTGCGGTTGATTGAAGTAGTAACTCATCAGCCAATGCAACTCACTAAAACGGATTTCGAGTGAAGCCCAAACTACGCCAACAATTGCGACAACGCAAGCGTCGTGTTGAGAAAAGAATCGACAAGACAACAGGCTTTAGCGAGTCACGTATTCGCGGCGGCAAAGTCAAAGACGAACTGTCTGAAAAACAGCAGGCAGTTTCCTGCGGCGGGCTTGGTATGATCCTGCAGTTGGTCAAAGAACTCAAACTGCGACAGTACATCAATCGTGCCGCTCCTGTTTTCAAATTCTACGCACCGTACGATGAAACGGACCACATTTACAGAACCGGTCTGGCAACCGGCCCAGTCACGGGAATGCTGCTTTCTTTTTCGATCTGGCGGTCGCTCAGTGTCGCAAGGCGGGCTTTCGAAAGATCATGCTCCGTGGCGACACGGACTTTTCTCAAACGGAGCATCTCGACCGCTGGAACGAAGAGGGCGTGGAGTTCATCTTCGGCTACGATGCGACGCCGAACCTGAAAGCCAAAGCCGGTTCGTTCGACGAAAACCAATGGAAACCGCTGCAACGCGAATCCCGGAATTCGCTCAACCCACGTCTTGTTCGTGAAAACACAAAAGAGCAAATCGTCGTCGAGAATGGCTACAAGAACATGGTGCTTGTTGCTGAAAGTTTCGCTGAGTTCGATTATCAACCAACGAAATGCTCACGACCTTTTCGGATGGTCGTCGTTCGCAAAGAGGTCCAATGCTCAAGGGGCCGGCAACGGTTGTTCGAAGAAGATCACTTCCGCTACTTCTTCTATATCAGCAATGCGAATCAGGATGATGTGCCGGCGCGGGAAGTGATTCGCGGCGCGAACAAACGGTGCGATCAGGAAAACACGATCAGCCAGTTGAAAGCCAGTCATTGTCTCAAGGCACCGCTTCACGATCTTGAAAGCAAACTGAAAATGCAAGAAATAACAATTCGAACGTCGTAAACGGCTAACCGTCGCCTCAACGCTGCGCGGAAATCGTCCGCTAAAAACTGCTAAAATATCCACAAACGAACGCTTGATAGCCGGCTAGTTTGCCTTCGTCATTGACCAACTGCGATCGGAACTGAATACCGCTGTTGGCACTAAATGTTCCGGAGATCCGGTATTTGAGTCGCAACTCGAAATCACCGAGTTCAGCTGCCCAGCGGAGAAACTGGTTGTGGTCAAGCGGTTTTTCAGCCGTGGTTTCGCCAACGATTGTGCCGTCTTCAATCCTCCAGAATTCTGAATCGCCTGTCCAGCCATCGAGCGAACTGCCGTCAAAGATGTCGCGAAAACCTTCGTCGGTTTCCTGAGCAACAGAGCGTTCGGAGCAGAACAACAAGATGAAACAAATCGAAAGTGCAGGAAACAGGCTATGCGAACTGGCAGATAAAAAACGAGTCACAGTGAGACCTTTTTCAGAGAGAAAATGAGTTACGTTTTGAACCGGCTTTCGATCCGGTCGAGATTGACACCGAAGACTTTGACCGCCGCTGCTGAGAGCGCGTCGCGGTTTCCCTCCAGCCGAATTGTTCGGTGCACGTGTGTGTACGAATCCAGTGGCTCCAGCGCAAGGGCGGGACCGAGCGATTCAAGTTCGTAGAATCCACCCAGCTTGTCGCCGGAATCGTTCGGGCCGTCATTATAAGCGTTGATCACATCGCCCGCGTACGGATCGTCCTGGATTTCCCACGGATTGTTGGTGTATCCATCGGGAGCAAACTCGGGAAGCGTGAAATCGACAATCGTTAGTACGCCCCGCCCCGAATCCCGGCTGCCTATGACCGGACAGGCCCGACGGTGGGTTACGCCCGGTTTGCTGCGGAGGTTTGCATCACCGAGCAGATAAATCAACGACTCGTCTTCGTCCACAATCAGCCGTGACGAATCCAGTTTTCCAAAGTAGTCGGCGTTGCATGGCGGCCCGATCTCCTCACCAGAATCGGTTGCTACGTCTTCAGCTCGTTTGAACGGCACGATTAAGGTCACGTTTTCCGGATTCAATAAACTCGTAGTTAATCCAGCCTGAACTCGTCCCTTCCTTATCCACGCGCCGATGACGTCATCGTGCGTCCCTGCCAGACAGGCACAACGGCGATCGATGCGCCCTCATCATTGGACAGCACAATCGTCCCGACATGCCGGCTGAGAAATTCGACATCCTGTCCGAAGTTGTTTTTGACGGCAATGTTCTCGTGAGGGTTGCTCATTTACATTTCTTTGGGCTTGCCATCTTCGTCATAACGGAGGATTCCGAAATAGAAAAATGTGAATGTGCAGATTGGAATTGCCGCAAAGAAAACCGGGCTGATCCTCCAGCCCGCAATGATCCCGCCTCCGCAAATCACAATCCACAACCACCACGTATCGCGCATTAATCCTGTAAAGCGTTTCATTATTTTGTAACTTGGGCATTTTGTTGTAATGTCGTGGTTCCTGCGAATACGCAACAAGGCTATGAGACAGATATCAATTTTGAGTTTCCCCTCGGGCCTGGGCATTATGCGATAAACGCCTCTATTGCAGCTGAGCAAGTCAGGAATGAGTACAAGATATTAGATCAAGAATTTGTTCAATACATCATCCAATGATTGAAAAGGAGTTCTAATGAGAGTTAAATGTCAATCATTCAGCTGCTCATGGATACTGATCTCGAGCAATCTGAGCCGCCGTCGTTGGACGAGTAATCGCTGCCAGAGCGTTTCTGTTTCCGAAATGTGACGCGCTCTTTATCGTGACGGACAGCATGGTGTGGTGCCGTCCGTCTACAACTTACAACTCAACCCGCCGGCTGCCGGCAGATAACAGTGTTTCGCATAGTCCATGACCTGGCGGTCGCTGCTGAACCGCCATGCACAACTGCTGATACAGTTCATCATGCGCTTGATCCATTCGCGCGGCAGGCCGTCGACGTCGCGGTGATAGAACATCGGTGCGACTTCCATCTCGAGTGTCTGCAACAGGGATTCGGCATCGCGAGCGTCGGTGATTTCATCCGAGGAATGACTCGCTCCGTGGCCGATTGCAAAGCCGTTCGCGCCGTTGTACGCTTCGGCCCACCAACCATCGAGAATCGATAGATTCAAGCCGCCGTTGAGTACGACTTTCTGGCCGCTCGTTCCCGACGCTTCCAGCGGGCGACGCGGATTGTTCAACCAGACGTCGACACCCTGAACCAGATGGCGACAGACGTTCACGTCGTAGTCTTCGACAAACACAACTCGATCGCGGAACCGGGGCTCGTTCCGCAAACTTGCGATCGTCTTGATGAACTGTTTGCCCGGCTGGTCTTTCGGATGCGCTTTACCGGAAAAGACCAGCTGGATCGGGCGTTGTGGGTCGTTGATGATTTTCTCAATCCGGTCGAGGTCGTCAAAAATCAGGTTCGCCCGTTTGTACGTTGCGAACCGCCTCGCGAATCCGATCGTCAGAACGGATGGATCGAGAATCGACCGCGCGTGGTTGATCACTTCCTCGCTCTCACCCCGCCGCCGGCTTTGAGCTGTCAACCGACGTCGAACGAACGACAACATTAACGACTTCAGCGTATTGTGAATCTCCCACAGTTCGCCCGGATCGACTTCGTGAATCTGCTGCCAGACTTCCGGCTCGCCAACCCGATCCATCCAGTCGAGAGGAAAGTGTTTGTTGTAAAGCGTCTTCATCTGATCAGCCAGCCAGCTTGGAGAGTGAACTCCGTTGGTGATGTGGCCGATCGGAATTTCCTCCTCCGCACGCCACGGCCAGAGATGAGCCCACATTCGTCGTGAAACTACTCCGTGCAACTGGCTGACCGCGTTCGCAGTACGTGAAAGTTTCAATCCGATGATCGTCATGCAAAACGGTTCGTCATGACTTTGCGGGTCAATGCGACCGAGGCTCATGAACTGTTCCCCGGAGAGTCCCAGCTGATCACGCAACGGGCCGAGGTGTTCTTCGACCAGTTCGGTTTCAAAACGGTCATGCCCGGCAGGGACCGGAGTGTGTGTTGTAAACACGGTGCACGTTGCCACATCCCGAAGAGCGTCATCGAACGACAATCCGTCATCCGCCATTCGCTGGCGGATCACTTCAAGCGGACCAAACGCGCTGTGGCCTTCGTTGAGATGGTAAACGCCCGGACGAATTCCGAGTGCACGCAACGCCTTGACGCCGCCGACGCCGAGTACGAGTTCCTGACGAATCCGTGTTCGCTCGTCGCCACCGTACAAACGACTTGTTAACTGGCGGTCTTCCGGAGGGTTGCCTTCAACATTGCAGTCCAGCAAATACAATCGCACGCGGCCCACCTGCATCTTCCAGACTTTAGCGAACAGCGTACCGTCGCGTGTGTCCATTGAAACGGTGATCGGTTCGCCGTCCGGAGAAGTCGCAGCCTGAATCGGCAGGTTTTCGACCTGGGTATCCACGTACTCTTCTGTTTGAAATCCCTCGCCATCGAGCTGTTGACGGAAATAGCCCTGGGCATAAAAAAGGCCCATCGCCACGAGAGGCAATCCAAGTCCGCTCGCTGCTTTAATGTGATCGCCCGAGAGAACGCCGAGTCCGCCTGAGTAGATCGGCAACGACTCGTGAATTCCAAACTCAGCTGAGAAATATGCGATTGGACTCGCGCCCAGCACGTCAACATTGGTCGATGCCCAGGTTCGCCGCGAATTCATGTACTCTTTGAGCCGCCGATACGACTGGTTGATCCGGGTGAACAGGACCATTTCATTGGCCCGTTCGTAAAGACGCTCCGGTGTGAACCCGCGCAACAATGCGACTGGATTGTGATCAGTCTGCCGCCATCGAACTGGATCGAGGTCCCGAAACAAATGTTGAAGTTCAGGATTCCACGACCACCACAAATTACTGGCCAGGGCCATGCATTTACCGTAGATCTCCGACTCACTGGAGGTTTCTTTGGTCGTCGCGTCGATTGGGTCAGTGTTCACGATCGAGTTCGGTGTATTCATGGTTTATCGGGTTCGTTGTTCGCGTATCGATTGAGTGCCGAATACCTGTGGAATGATCTCGTCGATTCACGTGTGGAATCAGCAACGCCTGCGGGCAGGTTCCATCTCGACAGGGCTGAATAATATAGTTGTTCGCTGTTTGTAATGAAAACCCGTCATTTCACCAACCAATAAAACCCGGTTGCGGGCTGAATCGAGCCCGATAAGGTAGGATAGGACGTTCTGCGTTGACTATTCGGGCTTCGATACAGTTCAACGGAAACTCAATCGTTGACCTATTCGTTTGCGCACGCAACTAAAGACATGATCGAATCTCCTAACGACCGTTCGCTCGGTGAGCTTTGCCGGAAGATTGAGGCTGTATCAGCTCGTGGCGATCGACAGGATCTCTGGCCGGAAGACCAGTTGCAGTTGTGCGCTGATGCCGGCGTGTTCGGATGGTTCGTGCCCCGAGAGTATGGCGGCAGTGAATGGTCGACTGAAGATCTGGTGCGTGGCTATCTGGCGCTGAGTGCGGTGTGTTTGACGACGGCGTTCGCAATCACGCAGCGCACGGCTGCCTGTCGGCGAATCGCGGGCGGTAGCAACGAAGCGCTCAAATCAAAATACCTGCCGCCGCTGGCAACGGGCGGGATTTTTGCCACCGTCGGGATCTCACATTTGACGACCAGCCACCGGCACGTCGGCCGACCCGTCCTCGAAGCGCGACCGGCAGGTGACGGGGGCGACGGATATTGTGTTGACGGTTTCAGCCCGTGGGTGACCGGCGGGAATGCAGCCGATGTGCTGGTGCTTGGTGCAACGATGGCGGACGGACGCGAGATTCTTTTCGCGTCGGAAGTCGATGGCGAAATTGTCAAGCCGCTGCCCGGCCATACGCTGGCTGGGCTAACAGGAAGCTGCACCGGTCGCGTTAACGTCAACGGGTTATTCGTAGATGAAGGCGACTTGATTGGCGGACCTGCGGTGAATGTGCTCAGCAATTTCGGGGGCGGAGCGGGAGGCTTTCAGACTTCGGCTCTGGCGCTGGGGCTGTCCCGTGCAGCGATTGACTTTATTGAAACGCAGGCGGAAGATCGCGAGTGGCTGGGCGCGGGCGAACGATCATTACGCGAACAGCATGAGGAGCTTGTCGGCCGGTTGATGAAGTCTGCAGCCGGCGCGCCTGTTTGTTCGAATGAGGAATTGCGATTCGGAGCGAACAGCATCGCACTGCGGGCGACGCAGGCGGCGTTGATCGCTGCCAAAGGTGCCGGTTATGTCAAAGGACATCCTGCAGGCCGCTGGTGCCGCGAAGCGTTATTCTTTCTGGTCTGGAGCTGCCCGACTGCGGTGTCGCAGGCAGGTCTTTGCGAACTGGCCGGAATTGAATAGACGGATACGGAATTGAGTGGTGGTCTGTAGCGGGATCTGCCTGCGAGGTTCTATTGTTCGCTGAGCAGATCGTCGAGTGAATAGTTAATAATGAACAACTAATTTTGAATAATTAACGGAAGCGCATGCGGTTGTTGCGCTTTCATTTACTGACAACCATGATCTGAGAACTAACAACTACTCATGACCGAAAAAACAATTGTCCAGTGGCATGACTACACCGTCGAGCGCGCAAGGGGCTGCGTCGTCTGGTTCACCGGTTTAAGCGGCAGCGGAAAAAGCACGGTCGCGAATTGCGTCGATCAGAAGTTGCACGAATCGGGCGCGCAGAGTTTTGTGCTTGATGGCGACAACATCCGTCATGGACTCAACGCCAGCCCGGAGATTCTCGCGCCGGAATTTGGAGATGATTTTTCCCGGCGGTTCGGGCTGGGCTTCGGTCCGACCGACCGTCAGGAGAATATTCGCCGTATCGGCTGTGTCGCCGGGATTTTCTGCGAATCGGGAACGATCGCGTTGTCGGCGTTTGTGAGCCCGTATCGCGAAGATCGCGATCGGGTTCGTTCGCTGGTTTGCCGGAGCGGTTCGCCGGCTGACTTCGTCGAGGTGTTTGTTGATACACCGCTGGAAATTTGTGAATCACGCGATCCGAAGGGACTTTACAAGAAAGCCCGCGCCGGAGAAATCAAGGGCTTCACCGGCATCGACGCCCCCTACGAAACGCCGCCAAAACCCGAACTGCATTTGAACGGCGAACTGCCGGTTGAGGAACTTGCGGATCAGGTTGTTGCGTACTTGAAAGAAGTCGGGAATCTGAAATAAGTTTTGTTGCCAATGAAAATGCGAAGCCTTGGATCGATTTTTCTACGGGCCGCGACGTAATCACGCATTACCTGTCGTCCGGAGCGAGTCCCATCGGCATATCTTCTACAGTCGCTCCGCTACAATCGCCGGTTGTTGCCAGACTGCCAGTTGAGGAGAACGGGCTGAGCGAAAACACGATCGTAATTTACTCGTCAGACCAGGGCTTCTACCTTGGCGATCACGGCTGGTACGACAAACGCTGGATGTATGAAGAGTCGATGCAGATGCCGCTGATCGTGAGCTGGCCGGGCGTTACGGAGCCCGGATCGATCAATGCCGACCTCGTTCAGAATCTGGACTATACGGAAACGTTTCTTGAGATTGCAGGCGCGGAAATCCCGGAAACGATGCAGGGTAGGTCTCTGGTTCCGTTGCTGAATGGAGAGACTCCCGACGACTGGCGGACAAGTTTGTACTACCACTACTTCGAATACCCGGGCGCTCAGGCAGCAACGATTGAGCCGCTCAGGCAGCAACGATTGAGCCGCTCAAGCAGGAATTTGTTCGATTGCAGGAACATTATCGCGACGACACGGATTTCGACGACACGGATTTCAATGTGAAGCCCGAAGAGTGGCGGGCAAAATTCCATGAATAGCTGGACGGCTGACCGGTGGCCATCGGAGTGCTGACATCGGGTGGGGCGGACGTTAAGCCCTGCGGGATTTGACGCTTTGAACAACGCGGTACGGGATTTCACGGCTTGTCCAGGCTGCGAATCAGGCGAATTCAGTATCTTTCTGGATCGGCTTTGCTTAATTGGACGATCAGCCGTATAAATCTGAAAACAACCCGGCTCAATTCGGGTACGCAATTGAAGGCACTACTCTATTAAGCCGGCCTTCTATTTAGCCAGCCTTGCAAGCAGCCAACACCCGCCGCGGATACGCCATGTTCAACCTGATGGAAAATGTCAAAGTCGTTAACAGTACCGTCCGGACCGGAGTCGCGCTGTTGGTACTCGGTGGTGTCAGCCTCGGCGGATACCTTGGTTATGACAAATACGTCAAACCAGCGATGGAAGCCGAACAGGCGAAGGCGGACCTTGTTTCGCTTCAAGCTGAATATGATGTCCAGCAACGCGAACTTGACCGCGCCCAGCGCGAAAAAGAAAAACTCGCCACGTCATTAAAGCTGATCAAACTCGATCGCCGACTCGCCGAGTTGCTGGTGCTGGACAAGGGCGTTGACGAGGACGGCAAGCCGTATATGGAAGTTCGCTTTTCAGAACTCGATCATCAGGGTAATGTGATCGGGGTTGAACGCGAATTCCTGATTTCGGGTGAAGTGGTTTTCATCGACAGCTGGATCGTGTCGTTCAAAGACAAGTACGTTGAGGGCGGAGATGAACTGCGTGGCACCGCTCTGATCGTATTTAAAGGAATCTACGGTGAACTGGATGGACCGACCGGAGCAAAAACGCTGGACGTACAAACCTCTGCCGGCCCTCCCGGGATTTATAAGACCGGAGAACAGAACGCATTCGAACAGAAAATCTGGACTGACTTCTGGGCCGTTGCCAACGACGAGTTGAAGCAGGAAGCGATGGGTATCGATGCGGCCTACGGCCAGGCGAACTACATCAAGGCGAGAAAAGGCAAACGTTACCGCGTCGTCCTTCACGCCAGCGGCGGCTCGAGCATCACACCGATCGCCGAGTAGTTCCATGCCGGGTGGTTCCATGTAGCGTCGGCTAGAAGCCAACGCTACGTTCTACCCGCTGCTAACCGAACCGTTGTCCAGCGTAATTCTCACGCGCGTCACGTTATTCGACTCGTTCGTTTCCTGAATGTGGTTTTCCGGATCGGCCGTAATCTCCAGCCAGTAATCGCCGTCGGCAACGGTCGTCACATCAATCCACTGATCGTCGAGCGAAGCCGAATAAACATCCGAATAACCGGCGCTGATGCCCTGAACCTGGCCGCAGCTGTTGCCGCCGCGACCATGAACGACACCTGCGCTAGGTGTCGCATCGGGGAATGGCTGGCGAATGTTGATCAGGCAAAAGCTGGTCTTGCACCGGGATATTCGCGAGAAGATGGAAGAGAAAGATGTGGAAATGGTTTTGCAAAAGGCGCTTGAAAAAACGCCTGGAGCCAAGCCGCGAATCATCAGCGACAATGGTCCGCAGTTCATCGCCAAAGACTTCAAAATCTTCATGCGAATCTTTGGTCCGGCCCATGTCAGAACCAGTCCGTGCCATCGACTACGTGACGCCGGCCGACAAGCTTGCCGGTCGAGCCAAAGAAATTGTCGAAGCGCGTGATCGCAAACCGGAAGCAGCCCGAGAACAGCGTCGCGCCAAGCGGTTGGCCGCACGTCACGAAGAAGTTGCATCGCTGGCAAGTTAGCGGTAGGTTAAAGAAGGTCGTTTGGAGGATAGGGCTCTGCTGAGGAGCAACCCGAGCGCCAAACGATTGCTGAAAACGGAAGTTGAGCGATGCTTCGGTGTCGCTCACTTCACTTCCGATTTTAGCCCCGATGCGAAAAACCTTCTCCGCAGGATGCGGGGATCATCGTCAGCAGGAAGCATTCTTAACTTCACCGGCTCAGCTCATAATTCCATTTACCGCTGAACCGGGACACGTCATCGCTCTCGCTGCATAACTGCGAAAGACGAACTTGGGGACATCTACTCCAATTACCCGAGAGTAAGGATTGTTTGTCATCGAATTTCCCTTCATAGTAAGTTCGAGCTTGACTTGGCCAGCTCACCCGGCTGTTCGGGCTAATCGAAAGCTGGACGGGCGATCTTGATGTCCCACGACATTTCGATGTCTACCCACAACGATCTACCGAGTCCGCGCGCCCACTGGAAAGCTATTCTGGTGGGTGCTTCTTTCAATGTAGCAGCCAATTTGAAGATGCCGCAGCATGAGCGGCTAAAGAAAAAAAGCAGCTACTTTGAACGTGATTCCAAAACACTAGACACATTCTCACCACAGGTCGATAATGATCCGCAGTGACGGGCGCTATGGGCTGATCACGACCTGTCGTGGCTAGCACCGCACGCAGTGGTTTTCGGCGATCTGATCTCAACCGGCCAGCGGGAAGACGGTGGCGAAACCCGGGTAATTATCAGGGAAGATGAAAGCAAATTGACGTTGGATCACAAACAGGCGGATGCGGTGATGGTAAAATTGGTCGCAGAAAACTAGAGCGGTGTAGCTGCAATTGTCCCAATTGTGGCGGCGCAACTTGTTCGCCGGGCAACCGTTGCTATCGCCAAACGGCTGATATCTCCGACCCGCATTCCCGGCTTTGACAATCAGTCGGGACGACAACCACAAACTGCGGAGAACTGATGACTCACAACCTGTTGCAACTCAAATCACGAATCAACGTGTTGGCGTTACAACGTGTTGGCGTTACTTCGAGAAGTCGCTTGAGCGTAGCGGTGAAGCGAGCATCCTGGCTTTGCAATACGCCGCCGCCGTGAACGCAAGTTTGCTCAATCGAGGCAGGTGTCGGCAAGCCGTGTTGCCATGGAGAACTTGCAGAAAAAACAACTGCACGGTGACGACCGGTGTGAGCAAAGAATCATTCCAGCTCATACCACTTTGGCGGCAGGTAAGATTGATGCTTTCGTTGCTCAACTCTTCAGTCCAGTTCAACTTGAACTGCTTGACGATTTCCGTAATGCTTCGCATGTGAGTCTCCGCTGCGTGGAGTGATGGTTTTGAATTCACCACTACTACGCAAGAGACTCACGATTTTATATTCGCTCCCTGATAGCTTGCTGTCGCAGCATTGCTTACGTGTTGCACCACAAACACTTAGCGAATGTTAATGCCATTCCGAACCGATTCCGTTGACGCAGGATTCCGAAACGACTGAAGACATCGCAGAAATCGACGACACCGATTTTGCTCCGGACCAATCACAGCTGCCCCTTGCGTGCCCCCCCGGTGGAGTCGTTCTTTTTGATGCAGCTGCGGGTCTCACCTAGATTGGCACAGAGGGTGTCCGGATGCCGCCCTGGATCCGATGGTAGCGACACACGAATCGTATCTGCCGTTTGCTGAACGCGACGGCCAAACGAACATTGAACAGTAGTCGCGGAAGGAGCCCCGTGATGCGCCGCCTGGCAATCCCTCCCGTTTCCTTCATTTCACAAATTCGTTTCTGCGTCCGCAGATGTACGTCTGACTGTGCTGGTGCCTCCTGTGCGAATCCGGCTCCGGTTTCAAAAATCCGGAAATATTACCGGCTCACGAACGAATAGCAGTTCGAAAGGAGCGCACATGATATTTCTGAAAACCCTGGAGCTGGTAAACGTTGTCGTTCAATGGACGTTCTGGACGATCGGCTACTTTTTCGGGTTTACGCTGGTAACGGTTTTGACGTTTGGCCTGCTGGTTCCTGACGACTTTTCCGGGAGCAAACTGCGTGATGGAAACAGTATGGTCTTTCGCCGACACGGGCTGCCGCACCTATCTTCCGAAGCCGTCTCGCTTCTCGGCTGGGCAGTCTTGATCGCGTTTGTATGGCTGCTCAGCGCCATCTAGATCCCGAATAGCCGGACTTCATGTGAATCTTCTCCCTGTCTTCAGTTATTGTCCGACTCTTCAGAAGCCCATTGGCGTTCGCTAGACTGCTGGAATGATCAAACGGCTAACGAACGATGTGGGCGCGGAAGCCGGGCTTTGCAACGATGCTATTGATCATTCTTGAACAACAGGTTTCACTTGCTTCTGCCAAAGCCGCCTATCGCAAACTCGAATCTCACATGGGCGAAGTCAAACCGGCTGCGTTTCTGAGACTGACGGACGTGCGATTGAGGAAGATCGGTTTTAGCCGCCAGAAAACGGAATATGCTCGCGTTCTCGCGCGAGCCGTTCACGACGGTTCACTCAAGTTCGGATCGCTGTCCCGATACCCCGACGGCGAAGTGCATCATCGATTGACCAACCGGTGTCATGGGTTTGGCTACCTGGAAACAGCGGAATTGCGGGAAACAGGGCTTGCCGGTTATCCGCATCGCGGTATGATTTCGGGCCGTCAACACTGGCGAGTTCAGGCGGGCTGAGATGCCCGCCCGAGTTGGTCAAAACTTATCGGAATTCTATTCCGATGCTGTTGACAGCGATGGCCATTCGCATAGAATTGGCCCTCGCGAGTCAAGTTTAACTTGGCTCGTTTTGTTCTTTGACAATTTAGTAGAGACCTCTAATAAGTCTCTTTTGTGACTGGTCAGCCTTCGGGTTGAACGGGATCGGAAGAGCAACAATTCTTTAAGAATTTTATACCAGCACAAGATCATGAGTACTAAGCAACGGCAGGATCATTCCGACCTGTTGTTGCCCGGTCAAACACTGGAACCGCCTTCGGGTGGTGACAGTTTCAATGGCTTCAGCTGTACGAGGTTGACGAGTTTTTCCGGAAGGTGCTTGCATCGAAGGATCAACGAGTTGATTGAGTCGGTTGATAAATTGCTAGTTGTCAAGGACGTTTCGAGTGACGGCGACGTGATCGGGCCGGCAATTTATTGCCTTAAACATGGCCTGAACACTGAACCCTTAACTCTGAACACTTCCTTGCAAGCATACAATTGAAGGGTTTGATCCTGGCTCAGAATGAACGTTGGCGGCGTGGATTAGGCATGCAAGTCGAGCGAGAAGCTCTAAATTGAAACTTCGGTCGATTTTTGGAGTGGACAGCGGCGAAAGGGAGAGTAACGAGTAGATTACGTACCCGAGGGTCCGGAATAGCTGCGGGAAACTACAGGTAATGCCGGATAATGTTTCCGAACCAAAAATTTATTGCCCTCGGAGCGGTCTGCTTACTATTAGGTAGTTGGTGTGGTAAAGGCGCACCAAGCCAAAGATGGTTAGCGGGTGTGAGAGCATGGCCCGTCTCACTGGGACTGAGACACTGCCCAGACATCTACGGATGGCTGCAGTCGAGAATCTTCCGCAATGGGCGAAAGCCCGACGGAGCGACGCCGCGTGATGGACGAAGGCCCTCGGGTTGTAAACATCTGTCGTAGGGGAGGAAATTTTGACCGATCCTAGGAGGAAGCACAGGCTAAGTTCGTGCCAGCAGCCGCGGTAATACGAACTGTGCGAACGTTATTCGGAATCACTGGGCTTAAAGGGTGCGTAGGCGGGTTGGCAGGTCAGATGTGAAAGCCCACGGCTCAACCGTGGAATTGCGTTTGAAACCTCCAGTCTTGAGGGAGATAGAGGAGAGCGGAACTGATGGTGGAGCGGTGAAATGCGTTGATATTATCAGGAACACCGGTGGCGAAAGCGGCTCTCTGGATCTCTTCTGACGCTGAGGCACGAAAGCTAGGGGAGCGAACGGGATTAGATACCCCGGTAGTCCTAGCTGTAAACGATCTGTACTAGTCTGTGGGGACTTCCACATCCTCTCGGACGTAGCGAAAGTGTTAAGTACAGCGCCTGGGGAGTATGGTCGCAAGGCTGAAACTCAAAGGAATTGACGGGGGCTCACACAAGCGGTGGAGGATGTGGCTTAATTCGAGGATACGCGAAGAACCTTACCTGGACTTAACATGTTTGGGAATTTCTGTGAAAGCAGAAAGTGCCTTTCGGGGAACCCTTACGTAGGTGCTGCATGGCTGTCGTCAGCTCGTGTCGTGAGATGTCGGGTTAAGTCCCTTAACGAGCGAAACCCCTATCCTTAGTTGCCAGCGAGTAATGTCGGGGACTCTAAGGAGACTGCCGGTGTTAAACCGGGGGAAGGTGGGGATGACGTCAAGTCCTCATGGCCTTTATGTCCAGGGCTGCACACGTCCTACAATGCAACGTACAAAGCGATGCAAACTCGCGAGAGTAAGCAAACCGCATAAAGCGTTGCCCAGTTCGGATTGCAGGCTGAAATTCGCCTGCATGAAGCCGGAATCGCTAGTAATCGTAGGTCAGCATACTACGGTGAATGTGTTCCTGAGCCTTGTACACACCGCCCGTCAAGCCACGAAAGTTGGGGGGGCCCGAAGTCGCGATGCTAACCGTAAGGAGGCTAGCGCCGAAGGTCAACTCGATGATTGGGACTAAGTCGTAACAAGGTAGCCGTAGGGGAACCTGCGGCTGGATCACCTCCTTTCTAAGGATATTAGAAAGAATGCACCTGTCAGTTTACTGACAGTGTGCTCGGTCTGTCATGGTGACATGACAGACTTAACGTGGAAGTGATCTTGTGCGCTAACAATGAAAAGATGACGAGACATTCAAAGAAACTTTTCGATGAGTGAATCCGGTTCCCATTAAGAGTTAGTCTGGTGAGAGGTCTGCCGGTGAATCGGCAATCTACTATTATTGATAGAAAACCGCCTGTTGGTCTAAGCCAGGATCAACAGTGCGGTTTTTTTATGCGCTGAAATAAGTTCTTGATCAGAATCCCGGTTCAGTCACCATATTCCTGGAATCACCCGTTCATGTTTTCTCCTACTCGTATTTGTCGGCGTGTTCGCTCACTGCCCGGCAAGCATCGCCCAGCCGCTTTTTTCAACCGTTACTGACGACGCTCTGGAAACGGTGTCATCGACGCGGACACGATTTTTGCTGGTCGAATTATTGAAATCAAATCGGCAGCAACCGACCGGATTCCACTGGTCGCGACAATCATTGTCCAGACCGATAATTCAATAGTCGGAAGTGTGCCGGAACAACTCATGCTCCTAGGCACGGTCCAGCTGTTCGGCGACAATTAGGAAAGCGCCGGGATAAACCGGTTTGAAGTCGGGAATGAAAGAGTCCTACGGGGAAGATTTAGCCAATCACTCCGGCCTTGATCCGTACGCTGATACTGGTAACAGCATGGGTGTAGCATCGGTAAGAGGTACAGTCAGGCGAGCTATTGAGCTCCGAAATCAGCTAAATCCGAGTGCCGACCTTGTCTAATTGTGGGGAAGGCAACACGTCCAACAACGTCATGGCGAGTCGTTGGTCGACACGGCGGAGTCTGAGAACCTCAGCATGATTGAAAACTTCAAACGCGAGAACCGGGAGACCCCAGTGACATCCCAGGGATCATTCTTTGATCTTTGGGATCGGCCGGAAAACGCCTCAGGCGGTACTTCCGACATGTACGTCACTGGGGAGTCAGATGAGTCCATAGTACCTTCGACATCGACGAACAAGGGTGCAACTGAAGCATCCGCGGAGCCGATCGAGGAAAGGGACTCAGCCAATAGAAACGCGATGCAGCCTGCCTCACTCCGGACACCGAGCCGGGATAAACGTGAGTCACGCGGATTGCATGGCGTGCGTGAAGCTGCTCAAAACAGCAGCACACTTCGTTTTACTGCTTTGCTTCATCACATCAATGAACAGATGTTGTTTGAGAGCTTCATGAACTTGAAGAAATCAGCAGCGGCTGGAATCGACGGGATGACATGGCATGATTACGAAAACGACGTGGAGTCCAATGTGAAGGATCTCCACGGTCGCATTCACCGAGGAGCCTATCGAGCCAAGCCTTCTCGTAGAGTCTGGATTCCCAAAGCTGATGGTCGAAAGCGGCCACTGGCGGTAGCGTCCTTGGAGGACAAGATTGTCCAACAGGCGGTGCTATGGGTGATTCAGTCGATCTACGAACAAGACTTTCTCGGTTTCAGCTATGGGTTCCGCCCCGGTCGCAGCCAACACATGGCGCTTGATGCGCTAAGCGTGGCATTGACCGACAAGAAGGTGAGTTGGGTACTCGACGCCGATTTGGAAGGCTTTTTCGATTCGATTGATCACTCGTGGTTAATCAAATTTCTGGAGCACCGAATCGGTGACAACCGCATTCTTCGGCTAATACGTAAATGGCTTCATGCCGGTGTTATCGAAGAAGGCGAGCGGATTCCGGGCGAAGAAGGATCGCCGCAAGGGTCAGTGATTTCACCGATCCTTTCGAACGTGTTTCTTCATTACGTCCTGGATCTATGGATCGTATGGTGGCGTCAGCAAAACGGACGCGGCAACATTGTCGTCGTGCGCTTTGCGGATGATTTCGTGGTTGGTTTTGAGCATCAAGCGGACGCAATCGCCTGCCTGGATGAACTCCAGGAGCGCTTTGCTAAGTTTGGCCTCAAGCTGAACGACCAGAAGACTCGATTGATCGAGTTCGGGCGTCATGTGTCTCAGCGCCGACGGCGTCGAGGCGACGGGCGTACCGAAACGTTTGACTTTCTGGGATTCGCCCATCAATGCAGCACGACTCGTACACATGGTCGGTTTACCATTCGCCGGGTGAGCATTGCCAAACGGCTGAGCGCCAAGCTTGCTGAAATTAAACAGCAGCTGCGACAGCGTTGGAATGACTCCGTTGGCGAAATGGGTCGCTGGCTATCGCGGGTCGTGCAAGGTTGGTTGAACTATCATGCCATTCCTGGCAATATGGTTCGCCTTCAGCAATTCGTCCGATGTGTCACCAAGATCTGGCTTCGTCAGCTTCGGCGACGTAGTCAGCGACATCGGTGGACTTGGAAACGAATGGCTGCATTGCGGGACATCTATATGCCACGTTTACGCATCCAACATCCGTACCCACATCAGCGATTTCACGCCCGACTAAAGGCAGGAGCCGTATGAGTGTAACTCCTCACGTACGGATCTGTGCGGGGGGCCGCCGGTAACGGCGGTTCCTACCGCGATAATTCCCCTTTAGCGACAATTAGGAAAGCGCCGGGATAAACCGGTTTGAAGTCGGGAATGAAAGAGTCCTACGGGGAAGATTTAGCCAATCACTCCGGCCTTGATCCGTACGCTGATACTGGTAACAGCATGGGTGTAGCATCGGTAAGAGGTACAGTCAGGCGAGCTATTGAGCTCCGAAATCAGCTAAATCCGAGTGCCGACCTTGTCTAATTGTGGGGAAGGCAACACGTCCAACAACGTCATGGCGAGTCGTTGGTCGACACGGCGGAGTCTGAGAACCTCAGCATGATTGAAAACTTCAAACGCGAGAACCGGGAGACCCCAGTGACATCCCAGGGATCATTCTTTGATCTTTGGGATCGGCCGGAAAACGCCTCAGGCGGTACTTCCGACATGTACGTCACTGGGGAGTCAGATGAGTCCATAGTACCTTCGACATCGACGAACAAGGGTGCAACTGAAGCATCCGCGGAGCCGATCGAGGAAAGGGACTCAGCCAATAGAAACGCGATGCAGCCTGCCTCACTCCGGACACCGAGCCGGGATAAACGTGAGTCACGCGGATTGCATGGCGTGCGTGAAGCTGCTCAAAACAGCAGCACACTTCGTTTTACTGCTTTGCTTCATCACATCAATGAACAGATGTTGTTTGAGAGCTTCATGAACTTGAAGAAATCAGCAGCGGCTGGAATCGACGGGATGACATGGCATGATTACGAAAACGACGTGGAGTCCAATGTGAAGGATCTCCACGGTCGCATTCACCGAGGAGCCTATCGAGCCAAGCCTTCTCGTAGAGTCTGGATTCCCAAAGCTGATGGTCGAAAGCGGCCACTGGCGGTAGCGTCCTTGGAGGACAAGATTGTCCAACAGGCGGTGCTATGGGTGATTCAGTCGATCTACGAACAAGACTTTCTCGGTTTCAGCTATGGGTTCCGCCCCGGTCGCAGCCAACACATGGCGCTTGATGCGCTAAGCGTGGCATTGACCGACAAGAAGGTGAGTTGGGTACTCGACGCCGATTTGGAAGGCTTTTTCGATTCGATTGATCACTCGTGGTTAATCAAATTTCTGGAGCACCGAATCGGTGACAACCGCATTCTTCGGCTAATACGTAAATGGCTTCATGCCGGTGTTATCGAAGAAGGCGAGCGGATTCCGGGCGAAGAAGGATCGCCGCAAGGGTCAGTGATTTCACCGATCCTTTCGAACGTGTTTCTTCATTACGTCCTGGATCTATGGATCGTATGGTGGCGTCAGCAAAACGGACGCGGCAACATTGTCGTCGTGCGCTTTGCGGATGATTTCGTGGTTGGTTTTGAGCATCAAGCGGACGCAATCGCCTGCCTGGATGAACTCCAGGAGCGCTTTGCTAAGTTTGGCCTCAAGCTGAACGACCAGAAGACTCGATTGATCGAGTTCGGGCGTCATGTGTCTCAGCGCCGACGGCGTCGAGGCGACGGGCGTACCGAAACGTTTGACTTTCTGGGATTCGCCCATCAATGCAGCACGACTCGTACACATGGTCGGTTTACCATTCGCCGGGTGAGCATTGCCAAACGGCTGAGCGCCAAGCTTGCTGAAATTAAACAGCAGCTGCGACAGCGTTGGAATGACTCCGTTGGCGAAATGGGTCGCTGGCTATCGCGGGTCGTGCAAGGTTGGTTGAACTATCATGCCATTCCTGGCAATATGGTTCGCCTTCAGCAATTCGTCCGATGTGTCACCAAGATCTGGCTTCGTCAGCTTCGGCGACGTAGTCAGCGACATCGGTGGACTTGGAAACGAATGGCTGCATTGCGGGACATCTATATGCCACGTTTACGCATCCAACATCCGTACCCACATCAGCGATTTCACGCCCGACTAAAGGCAGGAGCCGTATGAGTGTAACTCCTCACGTACGGATCTGTGCGGGGGGCCGCCGGTAACGGCGGTTCCTACCGCGATGAAAGCGCCGGGATAAACCGGTTTGAAGTCGGGAATGAAAGAGTCCTACGGGGAAGATTTAGCCAATCACTCCGGCCTTGATCCGTACGCTGATACTGGTAACAGCATGGGTGTAGCATCGGTAAGAGGTACAGTCAGGCGAGCTATTGAGCTCCGAAATCAGCTAAATCCGAGTGCCGACCTTGTCTAATTGTGGGGAAGGCAACACGTCCAACAACGTCATGGCGAGTCGTTGGTCGACACGGCGGAGTCTGAGAACCTCAGCATGATTGAAAACTTCAAACGCGAGAACCGGGAGACCCCAGTGACATCCCAGGGATCATTCTTTGATCTTTGGGATCGGCCGGAAAACGCCTCAGGCGGTACTTCCGACATGTACGTCACTGGGGAGTCAGATGAGTCCATAGTACCTTCGACATCGACGAACAAGGGTGCAACTGAAGCATCCGCGGAGCCGATCGAGGAAAGGGACTCAGCCAATAGAAACGCGATGCAGCCTGCCTCACTCCGGACACCGAGCCGGGATAAACGTGAGTCACGCGGATTGCATGGCGTGCGTGAAGCTGCTCAAAACAGCAGCACACTTCGTTTTACTGCTTTGCTTCATCACATCAATGAACAGATGTTGTTTGAGAGCTTCATGAACTTGAAGAAATCAGCAGCGGCTGGAATCGACGGGATGACATGGCATGATTACGAAAACGACGTGGAGTCCAATGTGAAGGATCTCCACGGTCGCATTCACCGAGGAGCCTATCGAGCCAAGCCTTCTCGTAGAGTCTGGATTCCCAAAGCTGATGGTCGAAAGCGGCCACTGGCGGTAGCGTCCTTGGAGGACAAGATTGTCCAACAGGCGGTGCTATGGGTGATTCAGTCGATCTACGAACAAGACTTTCTCGGTTTCAGCTATGGGTTCCGCCCCGGTCGCAGCCAACACATGGCGCTTGATGCGCTAAGCGTGGCATTGACCGACAAGAAGGTGAGTTGGGTACTCGACGCCGATTTGGAAGGCTTTTTCGATTCGATTGATCACTCGTGGTTAATCAAATTTCTGGAGCACCGAATCGGTGACAACCGCATTCTTCGGCTAATACGTAAATGGCTTCATGCCGGTGTTATCGAAGAAGGCGAGCGGATTCCGGGCGAAGAAGGATCGCCGCAAGGGTCAGTGATTTCACCGATCCTTTCGAACGTGTTTCTTCATTACGTCCTGGATCTATGGATCGTATGGTGGCGTCAGCAAAACGGACGCGGCAACATTGTCGTCGTGCGCTTTGCGGATGATTTCGTGGTTGGTTTTGAGCATCAAGCGGACGCAATCGCCTGCCTGGATGAACTCCAGGAGCGCTTTGCTAAGTTTGGCCTCAAGCTGAACGACCAGAAGACTCGATTGATCGAGTTCGGGCGTCATGTGTCTCAGCGCCGACGGCGTCGAGGCGACGGGCGTACCGAAACGTTTGACTTTCTGGGATTCGCCCATCAATGCAGCACGACTCGTACACATGGTCGGTTTACCATTCGCCGGGTGAGCATTGCCAAACGGCTGAGCGCCAAGCTTGCTGAAATTAAACAGCAGCTGCGACAGCGTTGGAATGACTCCGTTGGCGAAATGGGTCGCTGGCTATCGCGGGTCGTGCAAGGTTGGTTGAACTATCATGCCATTCCTGGCAATATGGTTCGCCTTCAGCAATTCGTCCGATGTGTCACCAAGATCTGGCTTCGTCAGCTTCGGCGACGTAGTCAGCGACATCGGTGGACTTGGAAACGAATGGCTGCATTGCGGGACATCTATATGCCACGTTTACGCATCCAACATCCGTACCCACATCAGCGATTTCACGCCCGACTAAAGGCAGGAGCCGTATGAGTGTAACTCCTCACGTACGGATCTGTGCGGGGGGCCGCCGGTAACGGCGGTTCCTACCGCGATAATTCCCGATGAAGAAGTTGATTATTTCTTTCGTCATTGGCGGGAAGAGTTCTTTTGTTTGGCCTTCTTTGCGGTTTCGATACGGTAACTTGGGACATTCATCTCGATGATCACGCTGTGGTGTACCAGCCGATCGATCGCGGCCGCGGTGGTCATGGTGTCCTTGAAGATCTGACCCCACTTGCTGAACGCCAAGTTGCTGGTCAACATCACACTGCCTCGCTCGTATCGTTCGGCCAACAACATGAACAGGACCTCCATCTCCTCGCGGCTTTGCTGGACATAGCCCAAGTCGTCGATGATTAGGCCCTCGAAGCTCGATAGTTTCTTGAACAGTTTGGGCAACCGCAAGTCCCGTTTGGCAATCAGCAACTGCTGAACCAGCATCCCGCAAGTCGTGAACAACAAGCTGTGGCCCCGCAAGATCAGCTGCTGGGCCAACGCACACAAGGCATGACTCTTCCCCGAACCGGGCTTGCCGAACAACAACACGTTCTCTCGCCGTGCCAAGAACGAACCGTCCTTGAGTGTTTCCATCTGCCGAGTCATGGCCAGCGGTAAGCGGCTGAAGTCGAATGACTCCCACGTCTTGCCAAGCGGCAACTTCGATCGAGTCAGCAACCGTTTGATCCGACCCTCCCGCCGCGTTTCGCATTCCAACGTCGTCAGCTCCGATAAATAATCCAAGTGGCTCAAGCCTTCGGTCGCCGCCCGCGTTGCTGTTTCGGCGAAGTGATCCCGAAAGCTCGGCATCCGTAATTCGCGAAACTGCAGAGTCAGCTCCTGGTCGCGACCGGGTTCCACTCGGCTCGCTGCCCTGCCGGGTGCTCGAGTCGATCGCCGTTTGCCGGGCGTCGCTTTCGAGGCTGCCGTGGTTGGGGCTGCCCGTTTCGGGGATCGGTTTTTCAACTTGCTCATCAGATAGACTTTCCTTGTCAAATGTAGAATACAAACAATCGAACTCATTCAGGTCAGGCGCCTCGATATTGACTTGCGTCGCCAGCGGCAAACTGGCTGCGTCGTGAACCATCAACTCGATCACCTCGAAATCGACAGCGACTCCCGCGCCGATCAGCACTCGCAACGCATGATCGACGGCGTCCTGGCTTTCCTTGGCGGCCAGTTCCAGAATTTTCACGTACTGTTTGTCGGCGACTTTGGAGGCGTGGGCGCGACTGAGAATGTCATAAGCCATCCGAAACTGGCTCGTGGGAAACATCTCGTGCTGGTATTTGTACTGGGCAAACGCACCGGGCTTGCGAACCAAACTGTCAATCACATGACGATAGTTGATCGAAACGCCTTGCTTGCCCAACAAGCGGGGCATCGTCTGAATCGAGTGCCCCTGGTAAGTCACTTTGATGTGCTCGGCTTCGATTCGAACATCGACTTGCTTGTTGATCAAGCGACTGGGAACGGAATAAATGTTGGTCCGAACCCGAATCGTACTTCCCTTACCGACACGAATTCCCAGCAACAAGTCAGCCGTATCAAGCCGCTGATCGGGAAGCCGTTGGAGCTCCGCCAACTCTTCAGACAGGCGTTGTTGACGATTCGAATTGGCGGTGGCGACGAGCCGCTCGACCAAGGCAACGTACTCTTCTCGGCTGGCGAAGTCACGACTGCCGCGAAGCAATAACGCTTGATCGATACGCGCTTTGAAGTGTCGATTGGACGACTCGACATCGCCGTTCTCATTGGCACAGCGGGCGTTGGTGCGTTGGGGCTGGCACTGGTAGTGAGCCATCAACGCCGTGTAACGATCTGTGTGCGACTTGCGACTGGAGTGGTTTTTGACCGCCGCACTGAGCGAGTCGGTACGATGCCGCAAAGGTACGCCGCCGAATTCCCAGAAGGCTTTCTGGATGCCTTCGCTCAAGGCTTCGAACGATTCTGAGAAACACAAGCTGACCGATTCAACGTTGCTATAAGTCAGTACGCAATGATAAAACGAGTGTTCGAATTTTCGGCCGGCGATCGTGACACTCAGCTCGTTGCAGACCGTGAAGTCGCTGGCCGCGAGCGCGCCGGGATGATGCTCCTGGCTGAAGAAGACGGGTTTGCCGGGGCCGTGAAGCGCTTGCCACTGGGAGACTCGGCGCTCGAAAGTGCGCCGAGTCGAGTCCGCAAACTCGCCCGGGCGAGTGGCCTGTAACCAGCCAAAAAGTGTGTATGCTTTGA
>CBDFNH010000006.1:0-169425 GCA_965250075.1 Mariniblastus sp. | reverse complement strand
CACACACGGCGTCCCGCTCAAACACATCGGGAATTCGCCGACGAAATTTCTGCCGGCTACCAGGCGCATCCGGGAGCCGGCCAGATTGCCGGGATCGTCGACGACGTCACGTCGCTGTTCTACGAAGTTCGTTTCGGCGGAAGTGACTTGACCGAGGAAAAACGCGATACCGTTTTGCAATCGATCAGCGAACTGGAATCGCTCCTTAAAGAATCGCCCGGTTAAGACACCTCTCGCACTGGCGGTCAATTGACCGGATCGATCAACCGTTGCTGAATTACATTGAGAATTCTGTCGGAGACTTCCGTTTTGGTTCCGCTATGCGCGGCAATCACATCGCCGCAGGGCTCAATAATCTCAACGCTGTTTTCGGAACTTTCGATCGCGCTGACGCCGTTGAGTACGACCAGGTCACAGTTCTTTTTCTGCAGTTTGGTCAGTGCCCGGAACCGCGCATCGTCTGTTTCGAGCGCAAATCCGACCGACCACCGCCCTGCCCCTTTCCGCCGGCCGCATGCAGCCATCACATCCTGAGTTTCCATTAGCTCGATCGTGAGCGGCTCGCCAGTCTTGCGGATCTTGTGATCAGCAATGTTGACCGGTTGATAATCGCAGGGAGCTGCTGCACCGATGATCCCGTCGCTGGACTCAAGCAGTTTCAGCGTCTCGCGCAACATGTCGCCGGTGGAAACGACATCGATGACAATCGCGTCATCGGGATAGCTCAATTGCACAGGGCCGCTGATCACGGTTACCTTGTGCCCCAGTCGCAGCGCGGCCTCACACAGACAGCGCCCCATCTGTCCGCTCGATGCATTGCTGAGATAACGGACCGGATCGATGTACTGTCGCGTCGGTCCGGAGGTGATGATGATTCGGGCCATGTCTGGATCGCCTGTGTGTTTGTCGCTAGGCGTTCGTAATATTTTCCAGCGCGGTTTTGACTGCGTCGAAAATTTGATCCGGCTCCGCCATTCGGCCAACGCCTTTAGTCCGGCAGCTGAGCCAGCCTTCGCCCGGCCCCACAATCGTGACTCCGTCTGCTCGCAGCTGGTTAACGTTTCGGCCGGTTGCCGGGTGATCCCACATTTCACAATTCATCGCCGGTGCGACAAGAACGTGTCCGGTGAAACAGAGATAAAGCGTGCTGAGCAGATCGTCTGCGGCACCGTTAGCTGCCTTTGAAAAAAAATTCGCTGTCGCGGGCGCGATAACCAGAATTTTCGCGGTGCGGGCGAACTCGATATGCGCGCCTAAAGGAAACGCCGGATCAAACAGCCCGGTAACGACCGGCCGCCCCGTGAGCGCGGCAAACGTCTGAGCGCCGACAAACTGGCCGGCACTGGCGGTCATGACGACCTGAACGGAATGCCCGTCCTGAACCAGTCGGCTCACCAGAGCAGCAGTTTTGAACGCTGCGATGCCACCCGTTATGCCAACAATAATTAGAGCCATAGCGGTTTCACGTGTCGCGATCTCTGTAGAGTCGGTACTCATTCGTAAACGACGACCCGGAAGAATTCGCACAGTCAGACGTCCGTCAGAAACGGGGCTGGGAGAAATGCGCGGGTGTCTTTGTTCTGAGATCGAAACATAAGGAATTCCAAAGGCTCGATCACGTCTAGCGTTTTGTAGGCACCGATCCTCAATGATGATCAAGGCATCGGCTCGTAGATCGCGTTGCAATCTGCCCAATTTTGACCCGAACCATCGCTAACACAGCCACGGGTTGGGCCGCATTTTAGCATGCTGGGAAACAAATGAAAATGACGCAGGCTCGTTCCGCTGATTTCGCTGGAATTGACGCGTTGTGGATACAAAAAATTGAACATTGCTGCAGGCTGCTTGACGATCCAGGTCGGCGGTGAACTGATTTCCGGTCCGGACACGCCTGTATTCAGTCGAAGAACTTCCTCCGGAAAGCGGTTCCGTTTGACCGGTTTGCCCGCCGGGTCTGGCATCCCGTTCTTTCAATCGGTAACTTCGACCCTGCCGCCAGGTGCGTCTTGCCGACGCCCGGCGGTCCCTGCAACAGCAGACCGTGGCCCGGCCGGGCATCATGACGATGCGAAACTGGCTGACTGCCGAGGGTGGCCGTTTCTACGATGACAACGAACCGGAATTGGCGTAGGTCCACAATATTCGTCGCTTTCTACGCCGCGTAGATTATTTTCACGATAAATTCCAAGAAAAACGCGGCGGCGTTTGGAAAACTAGCATACGTTTCAGTAGCTTCTCTCCAGACAATGAAACAGGAAGTAACAATGAAAATACGAATTGGCTCTGCGACCGTTGAATTAGCGGTGACTCTGCCAGTCCTGGTATTATTCTTCTTTTCAACAGTTGAAATCAGTAGTCGGATGCACCTAAAACAAACGGCAACGAGCACCGCCTACGAAGCTGCCCGGAGGGTCACTGCGATCGGTGGTGGTGATTCCGATGGTAAGGCGGTGGCCAACTCGGTCCTGTCCGCGAGGAATATTTCGAACGCTGAAGTTACGTTCTTACCAGGTTCTTTTGATTGTATCAGGGGTACTGAAGTCACCGTGGTTGTAGAGATCCCTTTTGAGAACAATTTACCGTTTGGCACATTGTTTTCCGGTTCATCAGTAAAATCGTCAGTCACATTCATCAAGCAATAGGGCGCAACATGTATTGCGATAAGATAGCACGAACGAAAAAGGGCTCCGTACTCGCATTGGTCGTCGCATGCATGGTAGTTATTCTCATTTTCACTGCGTTTTCGATTAACGTAGCAAGAATTCAATCTTCGAGAACTGAAATACGCGCTGCGACTGACGCTGCGGCTTTGGCGGGGGCGGAAGCACTGTCTCGATACGATTCGACCATTGCTGCAACGGAAGCGGCTCAAGCTATTGCTGCGAAAAATAACGTCGCAGGCAACCCGCTAATCCTAGAGGCATCAGACATTCATTTCGGAAAATCTGAATTAAACGCCGTAGGACGGTTCGAATTCGTCGAGGGGGAGCAGCCGTTCTCATCTGTCAGAATCAACTCAAAACAGCAAGTTGGACTGAACTTCAGTGGAATCACAGGTGTGGAGATGTTTACACCATCGGTTCAGTCAACTTCAACGTTTGGCCATCATGAGATCTGCCTGGTCCTGGATCGATCGGCGTCAATGCTATGGGATTTCTCAGGCAAGGAAGCGCGATTCCCTTACACGCCACGCCCGTACGATTTCGGTACCTGGTATTACACTCCGCCTCATCCTGCGAATAGCCGGTGGGCGGGCCTTGGCGATGCGGTTCAGACATTTTTGAGCGCGTTGTCCGAAAGAGCTGTTACGCCGGAAACAGGAATGGTTACGTTTTCTGGTTCTGAATACGGTGATGGGCTCGGTTTTGTTGCCGCAAATCTTGACGTGCCCCTTGGCTCACCGTTAAGCGACATCAAAAACAAGCTTGACGAGATCGCACAGGGCAGGTTGATTGGGGCAACGAACATCGGTGCCGGCATTGCTATGGGTGCGGATGAGTTGACTGGCCTGCGCGGCCGGAAGTTTTCAGCCAAATCGTTGATTGTGTTTACCGATGGCAACTGGACTCAGGGCGATGACCCGACTGTTGCGGCGCAGCTCGCGAGACAAAACGGTGTAACTATTTATACCGTTACTTTGTTAGAAGGTGATCAGACTCTAATGCAGGAGGTCGCGAAAATTGGCGGCGGTAGACACTTCCACGCAACCGACGCCCAATCGCTCAAGGAGACATTCAAAGAACTCGCAGGAATTGTTCCCATCGTTCTCACGGAGTAAACGAATGAAACGTACATCAGGTCGAAATCGAAAGGGCGTAACAGCTTTGGAGTTTGCGCTAACTGCTCCAATCGTCTTCTTGTTTGTGTTCGCATCCATCGATATTTCCCGGGCAATCACCATTCGCAACACTGCTGACAACGCTGCATACGAAGGCGCTCGCAAGGGAATTACGCCCGGAGCCACTCCAGAACAGGTAATGCAAGTCGTCACTGATACATTGGGGATTTTTGCGATAAAGGACGCGGAAATCACGATCACTCCATCGACAATTACCGAAGATACTGCGGCAATTCAGGTCGACATTCTAATACCTCTGGGATCCAATTTGTTCGCCAAAAGTAGTTGGATGACCAAACACAACGTTTCTTCATCCTGCATCCTTTCGCGTGAAAGGACTTTTGAATGACCGGCTGGTGGATACGATTCATGAATCGGTTTGTAAACCGCATGCGCTGTCGTCTTTTGAGCGCGATCTTTTGAACGGTATCGAATGAGCCCGGATACTCGAATCAGTGTTACAACCGACTGGAATGGGCCGCTGACGATCGGCAGGCAGACCACAAACCGCGCTGTCATTGGACCCGAACTATAGCGCAGTTAATGAACCCGAAGACATCCGAGTTTTTTGCAATTGGTATTGCTGGCGTTTTCGATCAATTTCCGGGTTCCAAAAAAGGTCTGATTTCGGGGTTTCGATGAATAAGTTTTTGCAGGTATCTCTCAGAATCAAAAGCCGTTTTAGTTTTCCAGACCTTAAACAGGATTCGGATCCAGCTTCTTGCAATTTTCCTTAACGCCGCGTGATGTTTCATCCCGCGCTCACGCAGTTGCCGATAACGCGCCTTGCTCCAGTGACACCGTTTTCGGTTACTGTCGGCAAGTTCATGAATGTCTACCTCAGGTATTTGAGACATGCATAACTTCTGTACACGGAGCAAAACGCGGCGGTTCAACCGAATACCGGCGCGAGCTTGGGAAATCCGGGTGGAGTTCAACGACAAACCGTGAGGCAAACCGGTTTAAGGACAAGGGTCAGCCTTTTGTAGCTTTCATTTATGAGTTGCAAAGTGCTTTTTGTTTTGCTTTTTCGAGGATGCGAAACGCGGACTGGTGACCGCGATTCTTTTTGTTCATCGGCTTTGGCTTCGGTTTGGGTTTCCCAAAAGAGATACACTGACGCTTCCGTTGTTGTTTTCAATATTCCACGGAGTCCACCAGTACCGGGCTAACGCACCATTAGTTACATTCAATAAACGCAACCTAAACGCTCGACATTCGGTCAACCAATTCACTGAGCATGATTGCGGTCGCGCCCCAAACGTGATGAGGTCCGACCTGGTAGTGCGGTACGTTTCGACGGCGTGTTCCGCCGGGGACCGGGTTGAGCAACACCTCGGCGGTCCGGAGCGTTCGGGGGTTCATCAGATATTCGACATCCACTTCCACAATCTCCGCCACCTCGTCGTTGCAAGGAATAAAATTCGGAACTCCTTCATGCCAGCCGACAAACGGCACAACGGTAAAGTCCGAAGGCGGAACGTAAACGGGATTCAATTCCCCGACAATCTGCACGTCAGCGGCTTTGACCCCGATTTCCTCGGCAGTTTCGCGGACTGCTGTCTTCGCAAGTGACTCGCCCGGTTCTTGTGCTCCGCCGGGCAGTGATATCTGGCCCGGGTGATGTGACAAGTCGTTCCGTCGTAGCGTAAGGACCGTATAGAGTTTGCCGCCGTCCGGTTTTTCCTCGTCGATTGAATTCTTGAGGTCAATTGAATCCTTGAGATAGACCAGCACGAGTACTGCAGCCGAGCGCCCCGCTCCTTCCAGATGGTCAGGACGCTTCGTCGGCCGGTTCAAGTCGGGGTCGTCAAACGGAGGCCGCCAGTTGCAGTAGCCGTCGCGCTGCATTGCCGATTCAACCGTGGATCGCTGGTGGAAATTCATGATGTATTCGCCCATGGATACTCGGACAAGTTCCTTTTTCGTCCTTGCTCACGCTGCGGGTTCCTTTTTCGTCCTTGCTCACGCTGCGGGTTCCTTTTTCGTCCTTGCTCACGCTGCGGGTTCCTTTTTCGGGTTCCTTTTTCGTCCTTGCTCACGCTGCGGGTTTCTTTTTCGTCCTTGCTCACGCTGCGGGTTTCTTGTTTCGTCGGCGTGGTAGTCCTTGGACTACCAGCGTCCGCTCGCTCCGCGACCTGCGGATCGACCGCCGCCGAACCCGGATGAACGGCCACCGCCACTGCTGAATCCTCTGCCACTACGACCACCGCCGCTGAAACTACCGCTTTTTGGTTTCGGAATTTTCGGCGTGTGGTAAATCCAGTTCTTGTGATACGTGCAGTTTTCACACTCTTCAATCACACGGACCCGGCCGCCACTGATCGTTGTGGGGCTAACAATGGTTCGTTCAATTCGCAGCCGGGTTTTGTAGTTGCATTGCGGGCAATCGGAATAGCGAGTGAAGAGCCTTCCGTAGCGCAGCTTTAACACGGTCTCACATTCCAGGCAGGCCCAGACGTCGTAGTCCACGGTGCCAATTCGCTCTTCAATAATTTCCGGTGGATCAAGGAACTTATCGTCCTCTGCCTCGGACAGCATCACGCGATAGTCCCGGCACGTTTCACAGACGCGCGGCCGATAACGCCACCAATGCCGGCCCCCCACCAGCGCCACACCGCTCAACAAAGTCCCGCCGACAATCCACGGTATCGGTCCGAAGTCTACCAGCCAGTTTTTGATTCGGCCCGTTGATTTTCGGATTTTCGACGACGCGATGTCTTTGGGAGATTCCAGATGTGCGATCGAGTACACCTGTGTTGCACAGGCTCGCGCTCCCGCGTACACCGCCGAGCCGACCTCTCCATTGACAAACCTCGGAACCATGATCGTATTCATCAGTTTCTGCGCCTGGCTGACCTGCTGATCACTATCAATCGCAGACCCGAGAATGACCTCGGCACCCGCTTCGTCCAGAGAAACAAAAATCAACATGCCGTTATTACGAAACTGACTTCCGACTCCCCATGAATTAAAAAGATTGGTCGCGTACTCTCTCAAGTCCTGACCTCCGGTCGACGGGATCAAGACACAGGTCGTTTCCGATCCTGATTTTTCGTAGATCTCAGTACACAACGCATTGATCTTCTTGAGTTCGTCGTCAGTGACCCGACCGGTCAAATCAACTACCCGGCCGCCGGGTCGAGGCGAGGGAATTTTCAAATAGCCGCGAGGACCTTTGACGACTGACGGATTGGCGCGGGCTTGAGACGTATCCTGATCCGTTGGAAGTGGTCGCTCCGCTTCCCGACCCGTTTCCCGATCGCTTTGATTGAAGCTTTCCAGCTCACCCGATCGACCGTTGGAATCACTTGGCAGTGCATTCGGCAACTGCGAGTCATTCTGCTCATCGGGAATCTCACCCAGGTCATCGAGCACATTGTTTTGTTGTAGGGATTGCCCGGCATTCGACGGTGATGCCGATTCCTGAGTTGCCGTTTTCGCCTGAGCCGTGGCGAGACTCATACCGGAAATCAGAACGGCCAGCAGCATGCACGAATTTCGAGCCAGCTTCCGGAGTGTGCGTTGTTTCAAAGTCATGAGAGCAATTTGCAGAGATGGGATTCAAAAATACGATCGTAATGATATTCGAGCAGCCTCTTCGGGGCACGGCCAAATTCAACACAGCATGGCCGAATTTCCGGGCAAAGCTGAACGAGTCGCCCATTGTCGAATCCGCCCGCCGGTCAGGCAACGCCGAAGTAGTCGTCAATAAACGCTTTGTAGCCGTCCGACAGTTTCGCGTATTGCATCATGCTGAGCAATTTCTGCTGGTCACGCAGCATTTTGGCGGCAGCCTGAGCAGAATCAAAGAGCGATTCCGGCAGTTGGCCTGCCACACGCAAATCAGAACCCGCGCGTCCTTCGGTCACTCCCCAGCGCTGTAGCATGCCAAGCGTGGTTTCGAGGCGACGGTCGTGCTTTTGTTTGTCATGAAGTTTTTCCCGCAGCCACTCCAGCCCGAATGCGTTGACGTTTTCAGTTTCGTGTTTCAGGAAATCGTAAACCCGCTGATAAAATTCGCCGTCCGGATTACTCCAGCGAATAAACTCCATCTGCGTTGCCAGATCTCGCTGGTCGTACATCAACCGGCACCCGGACGGCAAACCGTCCCGCCCTGCCCGTCCAATCTCCTGATAGTACGACTCCAGCGAACCGGGCATGTCCGCATGCAACACATAACGAATATCCTCTTTATCGATACCCATCCCAAACGCGTTGGTCGCCAGCACAAGGTGGCCCGGCTCATGCATGAAGCTCTCCTGTAGCTGTCGGCGGCGCCCGCGCGCGAGGTCTCCGTGATAAACCAGATGCGGAATCTCCCGGTCCCACAGCTGGTCGCTGAATTCCATCAACTTGCGGATCAAAGTGAAATAGACGATACCGCTGCCGGGCATCCGATTTCGCTGTTCGACGATCAGCTCCAGTTTTTCGTCGTCGTTGAAAACCTGAGTTACCCGCAAAGAAAGATTCGGTCTCGCGATACCACAATTAAACGTCCGGACAGATTCCCGTTTCAATTGCAACTGGCGGACAATGTCGCACTGGACATCGGGAGTCGCGGTTGCCGTCAGCGCGATCGTCGTCGGGCAGCCAAGTTGCTCGCGAATTTCTCCGACGCGAGTGTAATCGGGTCGAAAGTCGTGCCCCCACTCGCTGATGCAATGCGCTTCGTCGATGGCCAGCAACGTGACAGTTCTCGCCGTGAGTGCTTCGCAGAAATCCGGTTTTCGAAACCGCTCGGGGGTGACGTAAAGCAAATCAAATTCGCCGCTGCGAATCTGACGATAGCGATTTTCTCGCTCTGAGCGGACAAGCGATGAGTTTACAAATGCGGCATCGATCTGCTTGCCAAGCAACGCATCAACCTGATCTTTCATCAGGGCAATCAACGGCGAGACAACCAGTGTCAGCGGTTTGCTGCCGACAACATAATGAATCTGTTCCCGCGAACGAATGATGGCAGGAATCTGATAGCAAAGACTTTTACCCATTCCGGTCGGCATCAACACCAGCGAGTGGCCTCCGGACAGCACGCGTTCGATGATTTCCTGTTGCGGCCCGCGAAATCCGGTGTGCCCGAATGTTTGCTGCAGAATTTGTCGGGCAACATCCTCGCCGGACAAGCGGATTGGTTTTGTCATCATCGGGATAGTCGAAAATACGTGCTTGATTTCCGTAAATTCTATAGGAATCTGCAATTCGATGTTTGGACGTTTCTCCGATCGCAGTCATCATCGATTCAGGTCGAATTGATAGATTCCGACGATCGTTAACTCAGGCCGGGTGTTTTGCCGCGATTTAGATCGTTGCGTCCCCGGTCCTGCTGCGACTAAAATTACTTTGCTGACCTCTACCTCATTACTGAACTCTACGTCATTGTCTCTTGCCGCAAGTACCCATTGATTTAGGAATATTACGATGCCGGTTTTTCAACAGTCACTTATTTCCGGATTGCGGTCACGCGCTCCCGGATTCAAGTTCCCAATTCCGGCCCCTGGCATAGCAGTCATTGCCGGCTTCCTGATCGTAACCGTTTGCTGTCAACCTGCCTTGAGCCGGCAAGATCCATTTGCGGTTGGTGCAAGTGACGAATCACCCAATCCGCCAACGACTGAGTCGTCTCAGGTAGCTCCGGCAGCGCCCGCAGTCGATCCGTTTGGAAGCCCCCCGGCAAGCTCAACACAAAACCCGGATGCAACAAGCACGGACACAACTCCACCCGATCCGTTCGGCACTGTCCCGACAACGCTACAGACAACGAGAACCGACCCGTTTCTGACCAAACCAAAAAACGTCGAGAAATCAGAACAGCCCGGCAACTCGGGCTCGAACTCTGTCAGCGAGGCGACTTTGCCGGACAATACTGCTGACGATTCCGCTGGATCTGGCGCATTAAATCCCGGTGTTTCCGAGACCTTGACCCCGGATTCAAGTACGACCGACAGTCCTGTTGCTCCCGCTCAAGATACCCTGCGAACAACGCCATACGGACGGGACAGCGAATCCGCAACACCCGCGATTGACCCCAGCGCAGCAACTCCACTCGATGACTTTCCGTCGATGAAGCCTTCTGCGTCGAACCCTTCTCCTTTTGGCAACGCATCGCCATCTTCGACCAGCCAGCCGACAACGACATTCGACCAGTCCTCGACAGAACCAGTTTCTGCTTCACCGTTTGGCACGCCGCCGACTGAATCCAATAGCGTTGACCCGCCTGCATCGATCTACCAGCAGGAGCCTGTAACCGCGCAGCCTGCAGTCACCCAGCCAGGCATCATGACAAGGCCATCCAATACGGGGTCTTCCAGCAACCGCAACGACGGAGAATTCGCCCGGCTGTTCTGGCGATACCTGAGCGCCAACAACTACAAGAACTGGACTCCCGCACCGGGCGAAGGTGAAGACTTTTATAGTTCAGAGATACCACACGGCACCTACATCAAGAGCTACTTCAACCGTAAGGCGGCAGCCAACCCGGGCAACCTGCCGTTCGGATCCGTCATTGTGATCGAGAGCTACAGGCCGGACAAAACACTCCAATCGATCTCTGCCATGATGCGCAGTGACGGATTCAATCCGCCGGCAGGCGACTGGTACTGGGTCACGTTCAATCCGGATGGCTCCGTCGCGGAAGGTTCAGGTGAAGGAGGCTCGAATCGGATCACCGGCCGCGTCGATTCGTGCATCAACTGCCACCAATCCGCAGATGAAAATGACTACACGTTCTTCAATGACAACTAACGGGAAGCCGGAGTACGAAGTGTGGTTTGCGTGGATGAATTTGCGTGGATGACTTTGCGTGGATGACTTTGCGTGGATGACATAGAGACGAACCAGATAGGATGAACAAATATTGTTTTGAAACACAGAGGCACACAAAGTTCACTGAGGAAAGCAAAGAAACGAAACTCCGTGTCCTCTGTGTTTTGATTTTTCTGACAACATGTATTCCGAATTTCATAATCTGATTTCTTGCTACAATCCGATTCCCTATCACTCATCACCCGACTGCAGCACGGCCATGAACGCCTTCTGCGGAATGTCCACGCTACCGAATCTCCGCGATAGCAAATCAATGACAACGCATCGACCCGGTTACCGTTAAACAGAATGTCGATCCGCACCAGGTCTTCGGGAAAGTACCCGATCAGTTCATAATCCATCGTGCCGTAACGGCGCGTGATGCTTTTGAGTTTGTCGTGCATGTCTTTGTCGTGCATGTCATAGATCACTTCGGCCAGCGGAAGATCACACGTCAACATCACACGCGTGGAAGACAGATACTCCTGCTGTCTTAAAAGCCCGCGCCGCTCCTGACACAACTGCATCACGGAGCCGACGTACTGTTCGGGCTGGATCAAGTTAACTCGCACAATCGGCTGGCGGAGCTCTTCGATGCTGCCGGAGTCCGGAACATCCTGCGGTTTGTGAATCTCCAGCACCCTGCCGTCGTTGGTCAGAACTTCGTATGTCACATTCGGCGCAGTCTGCACTAGATCGACATCGGATTCCTGCTCCAACCGCTGCTGCACGATCTCCATGTGAAGCAGTCCGAGAAACCCGCAGTTCGGTAAAGTCCTGACCGTCGCTCGGGTACAAACCGCAATAGACCATCCGCTTCGGCTCTTTGTATCCGTCGAGCGGCTCACCCGTGTTCGGACCGGCAGTGCTGAGCGTGTCACCGATGTTTACCTGAGTCAGCGATTTACTATTGGCGATTACATAACCAACCTGACCCGCGACCAACTCATCGCAGAGAATCTGTTTTAGACAGAACCGGCCGAACTCCTGAACTTCATGGTTTGTTCCAGCTCGAAGAAAACGAACCTTCTGCCCCTTTTCCAGCGTGCCGTTCATCACACGGACGTAAGTGATCGCGCCGCGAAATTCGTCGTGGTGTGAAACAAAGACCATTGCCTGCAGGGGCGCATCGGGATCACCGCCGGGTGCCGGTACGTGCTCAATGATCGAGTCAATCAACTGGTCGATATTCAAACCGGTCTTTGCACTCACGCGAACAATCATGTCCAGGTCGATACCCAGTGTCTGCTCCATCTCCTCGCAACCTCGTCAGCCCGCTGATGCTGAAGTTCTGCACCGCGTGCCCCATGCCCCGGGTCGTGACCGTCGTTCTCGCGACAACTGTCATGAAACAGCGCGAACAATTTGACAACTTCAACGTTCGAGTCCGTGGCCTCCGCGATTCGCAATCCGAAACCCGGGACACGCTTCCAATGACGGGGCCCATGCAGCGAATTTGCGATCCCGTGAAACTGCGATTCCACGATGCGCCGGAGTTTTTCGTAGCTCCACTTTCGTTCAGGTTTGTCTGAGTTGGTCATGGAAATGGATAACAAACAAGAATATGAGACGCAGCGTTCGGATCTGTGGGGAAGTGCAAGGCAGCATTTCACTCCCCAACGTGCCGGAAAGCTAACTTAACGTGATCGCAAGAGAATTTTTTTCGTCCGTCCAATTCATGCCGTCAGGCCGGTCTCGTTTGAGCAAACCATGCTTCGCGAGCGAGCCCGGCCGCACCGACAAACCCTGCTTCGCCGCCCATTCTCGCGAAATCCAGAGCCAGTTTTTCAGCGAGCACAGGAAACGATGCGGACCTTACTTCGTCATTGATCCGGTCAAGAAACCTGCGACCGAGTGTCGAGTCGCTGCCGCCAAAGTCCATCGCGCCGCCCAGAAAAAACGCGGACGGATCGATTATATGTGCAAGCATAGTAATCCCGCGCGCCAGCCAGACTGCCGTTTCGTCAACCATCTCCAGCGCGAGTGCATCGCCGTCAGCCGCCGCGCGGGAAATCATCAGCGCGGACAATGGCGACGCCTCGGTGATCATCGTATTCAACAGGCTGTCGCGATCTCCGGCCAGCCGTTCGCTGGTCCGCTGAACGATCGCCGTTGCACTGGCGTAGGCCTCAAGGTGCCCTGTACGGCCGCACCCGCAAACCCTGGCCTCGGGCGAGCTATCGATCACCATGTGCCCGATCTCTGCGCCGTGGGAATGTTCGCCATCGATCGACAAACCGTTGATGATGATTCCACCTCCGACACCGGTGCCAAGCGTAATCAAAACCAGGCTGTCGTGCGCAGCTCCCGAGCCGATCCAGTATTCCCCGAACGCTGCGGCTGCTGCATCGTTGGTGAGCGTGACAGGGCGGCCCGTCGATTCCTGTAAACGGTTGCGAATTGGAAAATGATGCCAGGCTGGCAGATTCGATGGTGTCAGCAGAACACCTGCTTTGACATCCATCGGTCCGGGCGTGCCGAGTCCGACGGCAACGACATCCGCGCCTGACAACTCTCCGTCCGAATCCTCGATCAGCTGTTCAAGCACTTCGCTAGACTGCCCAACGGCGACTTCCGGGCCAAGTTCCTGACGGGTCGGAAATTTCGTGGAAGCGACAATCTGTCCGCCGTTATCGACGAGCCCGATTTTGATATTGGTTCCGCCGACATCAACACCAGCGAAAACGGGAGACTGAATCTGCATCAATGTGGGTCGTCCAGGGCTGGATGTCCGGGAGGAAGCTGGCGGGTCGGAATGTCACGAGGAAATGCCGGTAGTGGCTTGTAACAGTTCATGATTGTGATTAACCGTTTGGGCAACCGCGCAATGCACCTGCTTCAAGATTGCGGTCGCGTGTTTGGCGACTTGCGACTTCAAACCCTCCCCGTCGCTTGGGCGACCTCCCAAAAGGGAGGATGCAGCAAGTAGCCTACAAGTTTTCACGTAGCCAACAAAGGCAGTATTCGATCAGACATCGCTTTTGTCTTTGCGTCTTGCTTTGAGATTGTCAATCTTCTTCTGGAATCGAGCCGTGACTTTTGCCGTCGAATTCTCAATTTGCTCGTCCCGTTTTTCTTCAATCTCTTTGGTCTTCTCCTCGAACTTATTGTCCGACGAATCCAGCGCATCCAGCTGTTTCTGGTAGCGGGCCGTGATACGTTCGGTTAACTGTGCCATCTGCCGGTCGCGTTCCGATTCAAGCTTTTTGATCTGAGCGTTCAAATCATCATCGCTATCTTTTTTCTGATCGTCCTTCTTTTTGTCGTCCTTCTTCTTATCGCCGTCTTTTTTGTCATTGGACTCAGCGGCGGCGCGAAGTTTTTCGGTTTCAGCAGCCAGTATTTCGATCTTCTTTTTCTGATCTGTGTTGAGTTTTTCCTTCTCGGCCAGCGCCTTCTTCATCCCGGCCATTGCTGTGTCGGATTCTTTCAATTCGGCTTTCATTTCCTCTTTGACTTCTTTTTCCAGATCGTTCCGTAGATCCTTCTCGATCTCTTTTTTCAAATCCTCCTCAAGGTCTTTCTTCACCTCCTTTTCGAGTTTTGTTTTCAGATTTTTTTCGATCTTTTCTTTGAGATTCGCTTCGAGAGCCTTCGCGGACTCATCGCTCTGCACGAGCTTAATTTCAGCATCACCAAGCTGTTTTGTCATCTGTTCGACAGCTTGACGAGCCGTCGTCATTTCAGCGCGATTTTGTTCCAGCTGTGATTCCATCGCATCATTTATTTCGCGTTGAACCGCCAGCTCCTTTTCGAGCACCTGCATTTTTTCACCGTCTCCGGCCATCGCTTCCCTGGCTCGCTGCTCAGCCGCTTCGACTTGCCTCTCCGCCGCGCGGGCTCGTTCATCCAGTGCACGGTTCTGGTCGCGCAGCTCAGTCGCCTGCTGGTTCATTGCAGTGTTGTCTGCCGACCGGGCATTGGCTGCATTCAGTTGTTCAGCCAGTGACTTCATTTCTTCCTGCATTCGCTGCTGATCGTTTCGCAACGATTCAACAAGAGCATTCGCTTCTGCCAGTTTGGATGCTGCTTCCGCTACAGCTGCCGGATCTGATCCACCCCCGGGAGTTTCAAAAATGCCCGGAGTCGCACTGTCGCCGGTTGCGGGATCCGGTTGCATCTGCCCCTCGATCGGGCCACCGGGCAGTAGAGGGTTCTGGTGGTCAAAACCTTGCGGTACAACATTGTAGGGTTGAGGGCCATCCGGCTGGTGCAACTCGTTATAATAGGGTTGAACGTCGTAGGGCTGCATTTCAAACGGCTGCACTCCGTATTGCGGATTTCCACCGAACTGTGGAACCTGATACGGCTGCACCTGAAAGCCCTGGTCAGGATACGCAGGCGGATAGTAGCCGCCTTGAATCTGGAATTGATCCGCGTTTGAAGCAGCACGGCTTGTCGAAACGTTTTTCACGCCTTCCATCGGATTGATTCCGCCATACAGCGCCCACATCGGAACCGGTGCTTTCTGACCATATAGATCCAGGTCACCTCCGCCGATACCCTGCCAGGCGCTGGACGTGGACAGCAGGAGCGGCACGCAAACAACGATTGCGACGGATTGAAGCAGCAGGCGAGCGCGGAATAGAGAGCTGGACATGGCGAGAGTCTCCGGTAGCGCGCAATTCATTCAACAGATGAGTCGCGCGACAAGCTGAATTCGAAAGAGCAAAAACTGTGCCGACATTCTACCTGTAGATTTTTGCTGGCGGAACAAATGCCGGAATTTTCTGCTCAGAAAATGACGGCTCAAGCATTATTCGACCGGCTTTTTTTGACAGTTCCTTACGTTCCAACTACGCCGCCAGCCGGCGCATCGGCTGAATTTTCCAGTAGACAAGGCTCCGCCAAAGCCACTCGAAAGGGCCAAATCTGAAATGCTTTGCCCAGATTGGTGACAGGATCATCTGAACAACCCAGATCGTAACAACGACCGCGAACTGGCCTGTCCGTGAAACGCTGCCAAAGTACCCGGGTCCATGACCATAAAAGATAAAGGTACAAACGATCGTTTGCAGCAGGTAGTTTGTGAGCGCAAGCTGCCCGATGGCCTTGAACGAGTGCTGCAGCCACGAGAACCAGTTGTGTTTGAACATCAGCATGATCACGCAGACATATCCGCCGGAAACCAGCAAGCTGCCGAAATAGTTGTACAACGTGCCGCCGAACTTGGTTGACTCGAACGCAAAATTGTTGGACGTGTTCCGCCAGATTCCGTAGCCAACGATTCCCAAACCGACCGGGAGAAGGAGTGCTGCAGCGAGTGAGTAGGAACTTGTTGAGCGACTGCCATCAAGAATTTTCAACTTGAACAATGCCATGCCGATCAGCATCAGGCCGCCCGCTCGCCAGAAAAAGAAAACCCCGAAGACGAATGTCTGCATCATTAACGCCATCTCCGAACGATGCCCAAGCTGCTCCAGCCAGCTGCCCCGATAAGTGGCCAGTTCTTCGTCGACCGCTTGCTGTGCCGGCATCCATTCGGCGCCCATTTTCGCAACCGTTGATTCGTCCGAAAACACTACAGCCAGCTGGCCCAACGACATGATCGCTGCGGGAACTAGCAACACCAGGCAGCCGGCAAGAATCAGCGACCGCGGCTTCCAGTGTGCGGCCCAGTAAACGATCATTCCACACAGTGCATAGGTGTAGAGAATGTCTCCATACCAGGTTAGATGCGCGTGCGCCAATCCGAACAGCAGCAGCCAGAACATCCGGGGTGTAAGTCGCGGTTTGCGCGTGATGTCATAAAGGGGATATTTTTCTTGTTGAAATCACTGATGGATCAGTGTGAGCAGTTGAAACTGAATATGACTGGGTAATCAGGGATGAAAACTAAGGAAGAATTAGAAGCTAAGGTTCGAGCTTTTTCGCTCGAATTGGCAGCCGAGATGGCGAGATTTCCCGGGAAGAATACGGCTCGCCGTTTGCGGCCATCGAAGCTCGGACGGCTGAGATCGGTGATCGGCTCGGTCAGGAGATGGCGGCTCAACTATCGCGGATGAAAAACGAAACGCCGCCTCCAGATGATCAATGTCGTTGCCCGCAGTGTGACCACCCCGGAGAATTGAAACGTCTCCGGCGACGGGAACTCCAAACGACTCGCGGCACGACCGAGCTGACAGAACCTGAGTATCATTGTAAGAAATGTCGCAGGTCTTTTTTTCCCTCTGACGAAATGGACCGGGGTTGAACCCGACTGCACGCTCTCTCCCGGCTTAGTGGTCAAAGCCATTCATGCGGCCAGCTTAACGAGTAGCTTTGCCGAAGCCAGCGACAACTTGACCCAAGCTTCTTCAGCACGAAATCGGCCTGCCAACAGAAACCGACAAGGACCACAGTTCACGTCAACTGTTAGCGGACGCGATTCGATATGTCACTAATCAGCAGACAAGGATGAAGTACGCAAAATATCGCCGCGAAGGATTGCCGACCACCAGCGCTCCGATCGAATCAACGATCAAACAGGTCAGCCGACGTGTCAAGGGAACCGAAAAATTCCGGTCGATCAACGCCGATCCGATGCTGCAACTGCGTGCCGACACGATCTCCGAAACAACTCAGTTGAACCGATTCTGGAAGCACCGCTCAGTAAACCTGCCTACTTTCACGCACTATAAAATGGCTGGATAATACAATCCGCGACTTACACCCATATTGCAATCCACTCACTAGGACCGGTTTCCAGATCTGCCGTTTCGATCCGGGTCGGCTGTTTCATAACGCTAGCGAAGCGTCGTCAAACACTCTGGTTGTTAGAGATCCGTGTATTGACGCCTTCGGATGGACCAAAGGCTGTAGCAACAATCGCTGCCGGATCAGGGACCGGATGCTTCAGCCCCATTCGCTCGAACAAAGGGTTGGGCGGGAAGTCCCCGTAAAACCGTTTGATCCAATGGCGTTTGCGGCTGGTGAGATTTTGCTGCTCCCACCCGAGTCGTCCCATCAACCTGTTGGAGATGCGTTTGTTATGGACTTCAGCGAGGATCGCGTCGGACCGTTTTGCGTAGGCGACAAAGTCAAGCGCAGCCATTGCCCGTGCGCCTGTTTTCCAGTCGGTGGACAGCGTTGTCACCACGTACGAAACATTCAGATAGTTGCGATGTGCCATCGGCTGCGCGTAATAAACAATGGCACGGTTTTTGGAGGTGCACTGTTGCCCCCAGCCGTCGGCCCACCAGGCTTCAATTCCCGAAATGAGTTTCGGCCAGGCGCGCAGATGAATTCCGACCAGCTTACCGTCGGCGACTTCGATCGCGCCGTAGGAACGCTGACGGATGGTTTCAACGCTGGCATTCAGATCGCGGATCGTTTTGAACAGCCGTCCCATGACGCGGCTCCTTCCATGTTGGTTCTCAATTGACTTCGTGAAATTGTTGTCGTCCCTTGCTCACGCTGCGGGTTTCCGGATTGCTCGCTGAAGCTCGCCGTTCCCTTGCTCACGCTGCGGGTTTCCATTTTCGTCCCTTGCTCACGCTGCGGGTTCTATTTCTCGTCGCTAATTTTCCTCCGCGTCTTCATATCGATCGAGCCCGAAGGCCTGCTTGATCAGTTGCAGCCCGTACAGCATGACCGCCATCGCGACCAGCGATCCGAGCAGCAGCAACGCCAGATGGAGTCCGCCGATCCAGAAGAACGAACCGGCAGCCCAGGGCCAGACCCATTGCCAGCCGATCAGCACGATCAAAGCGGCGCCGCAAAGGTACGGACCAAACGCAAGTTCGTTGCGCCGAATAATGATCAGCTGAAAAAGCGCGATCAACATTCCGCCAAACGGCGCAAATACAAACGTCAGAACCGAAGCCTGCCAGCCGAGAAACGCTCCGATCATCGCCATCAGCGTTACGTCGCCGAAACCCATTGCTTCTTTGCCCAGCATATGCCCGGCGACAATCCGGATCGACCAGACCAGTCCGCCGCCGACTCCGAGCCCGACCAGTGCTCCGAAGAGGCTGTGCCAGTGGTGAATCATGCTCACGACGGCGGGGGGAGGAGCCTTCGTGAACATGTACCAGGCGCCGGTGATAGCGATACAAAGCAGGATCCAGACCCCGATGAGCACGCGTGTTAGCCGTCTCGGTCCGCGCCGCAGCAAGCGAATACTGCACCGGGTTTTTCTAGGCGGACGAATGACGCTGACGATTGTAAGTCGAATTGAATCGAAAAAGTTTTTTCCACCCAGGAAAAGAAACGGCATCAGCGCAATGCACCAGACGGTCACGATCGCCAGTGCAACGACCAGGCCGAGCCAGCCAATGTACCAGTTGGCAGCAGGAACCGGACCGGGCGAGCAGAAGGAGATCGATTGACACAACGGTGCTGCGCCTGCTTCGGGCAGCCGGAACCCCGGTGCAATCGCGGCAATCGCCAGCGCGATTAGTGTTCCGGAAATGGTTACGGCATCGGGGATCGATTTTTCATCAAAGTCGATGAACGTGGCGATGATCATCAGCACGATCAACAGCGAATGACCCCAGAACCATAACTCGGTCGTCATGGAGGAAGGCCCAAAACCCGGTCCGAGCAGCCCTGCGCCGGTTTGCCACCAGTAAAACAACGGCAGCCAGACCGCGCAGGCAATTTCGATCAGCAGCGGACGAAGCCAGAATCCGGTTCCGAGCGGGTCTGAATCGCGGCGCATCGTTAGCCAGCCGATAACGGGAATGAAATCGACGAACTTTCGCGGGCTGAGTTTCTTGTCCCTGGTCGCAGATGCCTGATGTCTTCTCCGCAGCGAAAACTGCCACGGACTGACCGGGGATTGAGTGAACCACTTCCACTGATAGATAGCGTAGTTCACCGCCGTGCCGGCGATCAGTCCAAGAACCGCCAGGGCGATTGTCAAAATGGTTTTGTTCTGAATTAGGTTGAGGATCATGAAGTTGTTCACAGGGTAGCTGAGTCGCGCGAACTTCAGATTGCGCCGTAGCGCTGGCATCCTGCCGACGTTGCGGTAGCCGAGGGTGGATTCACGCCGGCAGGATGCCAACGCTACCTTTATCGACCGGTCTGCAACCATTGGACGATGGCAACTGTCGCTTCCCTGGCGGACAATTCTCCGGTGTCGATCGAGTAATCCGCACATTCCTCATAACTCGCGGTTCGCGAACGCAGAATCGATTCGACCTCAGCCAGTCCGCCTTCATCCGAAAGATCGGGCCGGGTCAATTCGGTCGCAGGATCGGACGAAATGCGTTGCCAGAGAATGTCCGCATCGGCAGTCAGCCAGACGTTCCGGCCTGTGCCGATCATGGCTCGGTTTTCGGCGCTGAGAATCGCGCCACCGCCTAGCGAGACAACGACCGGATCAGAGTCAGGTGGATGTTGATTAACCAGATCGTTAATGACGGCGGTTTCCAGAGCACGGAATTCAGTTTCTCCACCGTTCGCAAAAATCGCTTCGATCGAGCGGTCTTGCTGCAGTTCAATCAACCGGTCGGTGTCATACACGGGGCAACCGAGCCGCGCGGCGACCAATGTTGCGATCGTGGATTTACCGCTGCCTCGATAGCCGGTTAGAAAAAGAATCATGGTGGGCAACATTAACAAGGAACAACAAAATACGGAATAGTCAATGACGATTGATGGCAGGACAATGTTGGCAGGAAGATTGCCGGACAGTATTTTCCTGCCAACCCGATTCGGCAGGCTGGTTGACAGCTGATTGAACGTGAAGGCGAAGTGTTGCACCAGGAGTTCTCAATAGCGTGCTGCGCTGATGCCGCGTTTGACTTCGTAACGGATCAATTCCAGATCGGGCTCTTTGCCAGTGAACAGTTTGAACTGGTCAGCGGCCTGGCGGACAAACATATCGACGCCGGTAATCGTCAGACATCCTGCTTCGCGGGCCTGTTTGATGAAGAGCGTTTGTTCAGGGTTGTAAATCGTGTCGAAGACCACGGTTTGTTTGGTGAACCAGTCGGCGACGAATGGTGTTTCATCAAGGTTGGGATGCATTCCAACCGGCGTGCAGTTGATCAGATAATGCGAATCAAAATTTTGCCGCGCGGGCCAGTCAACGACCTTGCAATCGATCTCGGTTGCGAGATCTTCCGCTTTTCGAAAATCGCGCGAGCAGACAAAGACGTTGGCTTCGGCTCGCTGAAGCGTCGAAGCGATCGCGCGCGCGACACCACCAGCGCCGAGGATTAGAACGCGTTTCCCGGCAAACGGCTGCTCATCCGGGCTGTGCGCAGTCATCGCACTTCGGAGGCTTTCGAGTGCTGCGCTGCAATCGGTGTTATAGCCCAATGCATCGGTGCCTTTGAAGACAACGGTGTTCGCCGCTTTGACCCCCGCAACATTGTCGTCAAGCACGTTCAGGCATTTCAGCACAGTCTGTTTGTGAGGAATCGTCACGCTTAATCCGCGAACACCCAGCTCGGGGCAGGTTTCGATAAACTCATCAAGATATTCTGCCGGAACACGAAACGGCAGGTAAATCATATTCAATCCGGCTTTGCGAATTCCCGCATTGTGAACGACCGGAGAAAGGCTGTGGCCAATCGGGTCGGCAATCACGCCCAGCACAGTGGTCTCGGAATTGATCCGGTCGTAGTCGTAGAGTTCGACCATTTGTTTATAGCTGAGTTGCCCCGGAGCCATCTGGCGGTCTTCGTGAAATGTTGCATAAGTCATCGGTGCACCGAAACGGCCGCAGAGTACCCGTGACGGAAGTCCCATTTCACCCATGCAAAACGCGACTGTCGGAACATCTGAATCCCGGCTCAGCCGAAGCACTCGCATATTGTCGAGCGGGTTGTTAGCCATCGTTGCGATTTTGACGATGTCCGGATCGAGTCCGCAAAGTTTTTCGTGAATGTCTTCAATGTGTTCGGGGGTTTCGTCAAAGTTGTGATAACTGACAATTCGCTTGGTTTTCCCGTAACGAGGAATCTCCCCGGCAACGTCCCACTCGAGATCGACATAGTCGGCCTGGTCGGCGATCGCGGTCCGGAGCAGCGTGCGGCGATCATCCTCGGTCAGCATCCACTTGCCGCCGTCAGCTGGACGACGGCAGGTCGCGACCACCTGGCAGGGACGGTCGTTGAGCAGGCGTTTGAGGTTCACCGGGCGACGGATGAAATCGAGCCGAAGTTCGACAAGCTCAACGCCTTGTTCGGCAAAGTGGGCGTGTTCAGCCATTAACATCCGGTGTCGGCCGCGACCAATACTTACGCAAATCATGGACTAAGAGTGACTTTCCTTGAAGGTGCGACCGGACAACGCGGGTTGCCAGCAATGTTCGGAGCAGAGTAGCGGCAGGGTTCGGCCCGGTTTCGATGCGACGTCCAGGCAGAACTGATTATATTCGAATTCGATTGAGGGAAAACACTCTCTGTCCCGTAGTCGTGAATAATCTTCACTATGTATGGGTTGTTTATGTATGGGTTGTTTCAGAGTACGGGTTATTCAGATTCGTTTGAATCGCCGGTCAAGCTCCTCACGGGAAAACATCAGCGAGGTCGGCCGGCCATGCGGGCAGTGATGAGCATCCTGACAGAGTTGCCGGTGTTCGAGCAGTGATTCGATCTCTTCGGAAGTCAGTTTGTCGCCTGCCTTAATCGCAGCTTTGCAGGAGATCATATGCAACAGTTCATCAATTAGATCGCGACTGTCAAGCGTCGCACCGTCGTCGAGCAGTTTTTCGATCACGCCTCTGAGCATTTCGGCCGGATTGTGGTTGGCCAGCATCGCAGGATACGACGAAACGATGACCGTATCGCCGCCGAAGGGTTCCACGACAATTCCGATTTTTCGCAGCGTTTCCGCATTTTCCAGCACGACAGTACATTCGGCTGGCGGAAGTGTCACCGGTTCGGGCACCAGCAATCGCTGCGATTCAAGTTTTTCATCGAGCACTTTTTCGCGTAGTTGTTCGTAGATAATCCGCTCATGCAATGCGTGCTGATCGATGACCAGCATTCCCTCTTCCGTTTCAGAAATCAAATACGTGTTGTGTACCTGCAGCGCGAGCGTCCGGTGCCCTTGATGGTGCGCTTGCGCCGCGCCTTGAGTCGCGTCTCCTGCAGTTCCGTGTGCGTGGTCGGCATAGTACCGGTCGGACGAAGAAAACGGCGGTGCTTCGCGTCGGGCGTGAACGGGTTGTCGCGAGGAGAGTTCGCTGCCCGGGAAAATACTCTCGTCGGCATCTGAACGCGGCCCGTTTGGTGCGCGTGATTGCGACTGGGCCTCGAGATGCCGCGTGATTGCATCGCGGGGTGCCGAAGTCCAGTCGATCGAAGGAGCCGGCTGCGAAAACGGAATCTTTTCCTGCTGCGAAAACGGCTGCTCCACTCCGTCAACGGCTGACGAATCGATGTTTGCCGGGTCACCTGCACCAGCACTATTGTCGCGACTGACGGCGCGTTCACGATTGAGCCGCGCATTGGCCGTAAGGTCGGTCGAGAGAAACTTGTTGCGAAGTGTGCCCAACAGTTGGCGATAAAGTTCGCCGCCGTTCTGAAACCGGACTTCCAGTTTGGCAGGGTGCACGTTCACGTCGACCTGCCCAAACGGCATGCTCAGCCGCAAAAAACAAACCGGAAACCGGCCTGTCATCAGGAGACCGCGATACGACTCTCTCAGCGCGTGCTGCAGTGAGCGATCCCGGATGTAGCGACCGTTGAGGAACAGGTATTGCAACCGGTTGTGTGAACGGCTGACCGAAGGGTCCACGACAAAGCCGCTGATCGAGACCGGACCTTCGGGTGTATCGACCGAACTGGCAATCGGAATCAGCCCGTCAGAAATCTCAGCTCCGAAAAACGCATCGATCCGTTCGCGCCAGCTGTCGGTCGGCGGCAGATTGTATAAAGTTTTCGTGTTGTTGATCAGTGTCAGTTGAATTTCGGGATGAGCCAAAGCGACGCGCGTGAACGCTTCGGCGATGTGTCCTTTTTCCGTTTGGCTGGTGCGGAGAAATTTCCTGCGAACGGGCGTGTTATAGAACAGCTGCCGAACTTCAATCGTCGTACCAACCGGTGCGCCGCAGGGAACGATCGGCTCACGATGTCCGCCGTTGACAGTCAATTCGCGGGCCGAATTTTCAGTCGCGACCCGGCTGCGAATCATGAACTGGCTGACCTCGGCAATGGACGCGAGTGCTTCGCCGCGAAATCCGAATGTCTGGACGCGAAACAGATCGTCCGCGTCGTAGATCTTGCTGGTCGCGTGGGACGTCACCGCGAGTTCCAGTTGGTCGGACGCAATTCCGCAGCCGTTGTCGGTGATCCGGATCAACTCGGTGCCGCCCTGTTCGAGCGTGACTTCGATTTGCGTTGCTCCGGAATCGACCGAGTTTTCCAGCAGCTCTTTGACCACGCTGGCGGGGCGTTCGATGACTTCACCAGCAGCAATCTTGTTGACGACCCCAACGGATAACTGGCGAATCGGTCGTGGCCCGGAGCTGGTTTCGACCGGTTGAGTTGTTTGTGACATCGGATTCCGATTCCAGTTGGACTGCAGCTAAAGTACCGGGTTGTTAACGTATTCCTGACGCTTCAGTTTTTATTGAACGGTCATTCGCAGGTTCGCCTTACCGGAGCTCGTACTCTTTCAGCTTTCGGTACAAATTGCGTTCGCTAATTCCGAGAATCCGGGCGGTTTCTTCACGATTGCCACCGGAAAGTTTCAGTGTCTGCTCGATCATGTATCGTTCAACTTCTTTTAACGACTGGCCGACCAGTGAAACATCTTCACCGATCAGCTCGGCGGTTGATGCGCCGCCGGACACATTCGAACCGGTTTCCGCTTCCAGCGCCGCGTCTTTTGGTTTCGTCGCTGATTTTTCGGTGGACGATCTTTCTCTGGCAGGCGGTTGAGCGATCCAGGGAGCTGTGGCTCGTGGTTTGACGTCCAGCAGATCCGGTGAGAGATCGTCCATTCCCAGCACGCCGTCGATGTCCAGCACGACCAGACTTTCGACGACATTTTTCAGTTGCCGTACGTTTCCCTTCCAGTTGTAATCGAGCAGCCAGCGACGGATGTCCTGCGAAAAGCTTTTGACTTTCTTGTTGTTCTTCTTGTTGGCCTGTTTGCGAAAGTGATCGGCGAGCGGCAGGATGTCCTCGCGCCGCTGTGACAATGGATCGAGATGAACGGTGACGATTTTCAGCCGGAAATAGAGATCGCTACGGAATCTGCCCGCGTCGATCGCGTCCTCCAGATCGTGATTCGTGGCGGCAACGACGCGGACATTGACCGGAATCGATTTATTGTCGCCGACTCGCGTAATTTCACGTTCTTCAAGAACTCGCAATAGTTTGATCTGCGTTGCCATCGGCATGTCGCCGATCTCGTCCAGAAAAAGAGTCCCGCCGTCCGCGTATTCAAATTTTCCCTGACGATCGGAGATCGCGTCGGTGAATGCGCCTTTAACGTGTCCGAACAATTCGCTTTCGACCAGATGTTCGGCGACGGCACCCGTGTTGATTGCGACGAACGGTTTTTTCTTACGCGGACTGTTCTGGTGAATCGCATTGGCGACAACATCTTTGCCGGTTCCGGTTTCGCCGGTGATCAGAACACCGGCGTCGGTCGGAGCGATTCGTTTCAGCCGGTCGACCACCGATTGCATGCTGTCGCTGGCATAGATCAGATTTTCAAATCCGAAACGTTCGTCCAGCCGGCTGCGGAGTTGCTGGTTGGTTCGCTTCAAACGCATTGCTTCGGCCGCTTTATCGACAACCGCCTGAAGCCGTTTGGGCGTGATCGGTTTTTCCAGAAAGTTAAACGCGCCTTCCTTCATTGCTTCAACCGCGCGAGGGACGGTGGCATGACCCGTGACCAGCACGACTTCAACATCGTCCTGAGTTTCCCGGGCGAGGCGGAGGATTTCCATGCCGTCGACATCGTTCATCATCAGGTCGGTGACGATAATGTCGTACAGATTCTTGCTCAGTAATTCCGCGCCTTCGGGACCGGACGTGGCCATGGTGCAGTCCAGCCCGATTCGATCGAGGGCTTCGTGCATGGCCCGGGCGAGGTCTTTGTCGTTATCAACCAGCAGCACCCGGATCGGAATCGGAGGCAGTTTTTCGTTGTTGTCGTCCATGCCCAGATGATACCGGACAGGCCGCAAATCGTCGATATATCGAAATCCTGCGAACGATTACAGCGTTTGCCCGGGGTTGTTTGAGTTTGTTTCCGGTTCACGCTTTCGCTTGTCGATGAATCTCTCAGCAATGGTCCGGGCGTCTGCCGGCCGGATTGAACCGACAAAAATCGCGACGCCAAATTCACCAATGGAGACGGAATCAAATCAAGAACAGCATTCACTTCAAGACCAGTTATTGATGCGTAAAGGAATAATCAAACTCGCGGTGATTGGAATTCTCGTCATTTGTGCGAGCTGGTGGCGGTATCGATGATGGTCGGGACATCCGGTTCGACCGCCACCGATACCGAGGGCGTGTTAACGAGGCGATGGTTCCAGGCTCCGATCGAATACGAGGTGTTCGTTGATATCACGGAAGAGAGTCCGCTGATTCGTAACGGACTGCGCTGCGTTAGCCCAAATGGTGGCCTTAATCTTCCCTAAGCGAATTTCGTGTGCGGGTTTCTTCGTTTCTGACTTAGCCATGATTGACCTCGTTTCAAGTTAAACCAATTCTAGTAAATACCTTCCTTTGCTACCGGCATTTCAGCTATGCAACAAAAGTCGACGCTAGTCCAGTTGAGGCAGGCAATTGGTCAAGAGCTTGGATCAGTCGAAGGTCGCCATCGTACCTTTGCTCGCAAGCTCACTTCAGGAGCGATGGCTTGCACGTGGAACGAGGGTGGTCGTCGCGGTTACATCCCGTTTCTCGTCGCCGGATAAAAGCAAATCTGCGAACGACGGCAATTCGACAGGGAAGAAACCACTCGACCAGTTGTTTGTTAGGCCGCCTGCGGCGGTGAACCCGCCAAGCACTCTGCTAAAATAAAACACAATGGATTCAGAGGGACACGTTCACGTCGAACGCGACGGAAGCATTTTCGAAAAGTCGATTTTTATGTAGTGTTTCCATCCCTCCGTTCGAATGGGACTTTCGCCTCCGGCCACTGGGTGAGCCCATACGAGCCGAAGGGAAAGGAAACACAATGCAAATGCAATCGAAACAACGCGGTCGATTCAATCTGGCGACTAAAGGCCGATTCAGGTAAAGTCAGTCAAAGGAGTTACTCGTGCTGAATCGCCAAAAAGCCATCATCGAAATACTGTCTAGGGCAGGACGCCCTGTCACGCATCTTCAGCTAACCAAGCTGTGCTTCCTGCTGCGACATGAGTTCGAATCAAAAGGCGGCAATGCGTTCTATGATTTCGTTCCATACAAATATGGCCCGTTTTCGTTTGCATTGTTTCAGGAGGTCGGCAAACTCGTCAATCAAGGCTACATCGAAGAGTCATCATCAAAATCATGGACGTTGAGCGAAGAAGTAGCTGCCGACACTTCGAAGCTCGACAAGCTAGTGAAGTCAGACATTGATGAGCTTCTCAGTAAATACGGAAAGCTCTCAAAAAACCAATTGATTGATCGAGTCTATGGATCGCATCCGCGATTTTCGATCAACAGCGAAATCAAAAAGCTTCAACGCCATCCCAAAGCAAAGAAGGCAGTCTTCACAGCTGGATACGAAGGGCTCTCCGTTGACGCGTTTCTCGACATGTTGTCGTCCAACGGAGTCAAACGCATTGTCGACGTTCGCAATAATCCGATCGCGCGTCGCTATGGATTCCACAAGTCAACTTTAAATCGTTTGGCTGGCAATATCGGGATTGATTACAAACACGTACCCGAACTAGGCATTCAATCGAAGCTACGTCAAAATCTTGACGATCAATCCGATTACAACCGACTTTTCGACCGCTACGAAAAAACAACTCTCTCTTCATCTACAACTGCAATAGATGCTGTCGCCGGGTATTGCCTCGAAAAACCTAGTGTTCTTGTTTGCATGGAACGAGAACCCTGCAGTTGCCATCGGGGGCGACTTGCTCCTTACGTTTCGCGACAGACGAAATTGCCCATCGAACATCTTTTGCCCGATGCCATCTAAATCTAAGCAGCGAATTCTAATTACAGTGATGACGTATCCTCATCCGTCCAAGGGATATCAGGAACTCGTTTGCACTGCTGGCATTAACGAAAACAACGAACGGGTTCGGTTGTATCCAGTGGATTATCGGTATCGAGATCGCAATCAGCAGTTTCGAAAGTACCAATGGATTGAAGCAGACTTGCAAAAGGCCGATCCGAAGAAAGACAACCGCCCCGAAACCTATCGCCCAAATCTTGAATCCATAAAGATTCTTGGCGAACCGCTTTCCACAAAGAATGAATGGCGAGAACGGCGCGAAATCATAGATGCGATGCCGCACCACACCATTAACGAACTCAAAGAACTATTCGAGAAAGACAAGACGTCTCTGGGCATTGTCAGGCCGACGAAAATTATCGATATGGAGATTCGTAAGGCCAACGAAGAATGGAAGCCGGAATGGAAACAGCTTTTTTCTCAAATGCGGTTATTCGGGCCACAGCAAAAGCCACTCACTAAGCTTCCGTATTCGTTTCATTACATTTTTGAATGTGAAGACAGTGAAAAACCAAGTGTGGCGATGTGCGAAGACTGGGAGTTAGGCGTTCTTTTCCTGAATGAAGTAGAACGCTTGGGGTCGGAAGAAAAGGCTGCGGAAAGCGTACGTAACAAATTCTTAAACGAGCTTTGTCGTGATGACAAAGACACTCGCTTTTTCATGGGAACTAGATTCCCATACAACGTTTGGCTGGTGCTTGGCGTTTTCTGGCCACCGAAAGTCCAACAGCAATCGTTGTTTTAAAGTTGATTGCGACTGAATTGTCCGATTTCAATTCCAGCATCTTGTTGGTCGGCAATTGCGTCAATTTGCTTCCTCAAAAACGAATTGCCCGATAACTCGACTTATCAGTCAGTTTAAATTGCTTGAAGTAACGGGCAGTTATCACAGTTGCTAACAATTTGCTTTCAGCAAATACCGCCTGATTGCTACGGTTTTACAAATGTCTAGCGTCAATTAAAAGTACCGAACGAGCGACAACTAGAAAGGCTGAGTTGGGACGGTTTTTCTGGTGTTTTCATGAGCGACAATTAAAAGGGCTGAGCTGATCGGGGATACGCTAGCAGGCTCGGTAGTGTGATTGGAGTTTCTTTTGGCGAGATGAATTGGCAGCTTTCTTTGCAACATTAACCGCAAAGGAGGCAAGCGATGATCACGGATGTTCGGGCAAGCAAAATGTTTCTGCTGCTTCATGAAGGCAGTTCGGTGGCAGCGATTTCAAGGAGGCTGAGGATGAGTGAAAAGACGGTCAGGAAGTACCGGGATGGCGACCAATTGCCAAGTCAAATCGAACGTCCCGGGCGGACGTATCGAACGCGTCAGGATCCGCTGGCCGAGTACTGGGACGAAATCGAGATGCTTCTGGAAAGCGACTGGCGACTCAAGCCGTATGCGATTCTTGAGTGGCTCAAACAGAAGTACAATCCGATTGAAGGCGAACCGATCATCACTGGCTCCATCCGCCGCACACTCGAACGTCGAATCGGGCGGTGGCAGCTGCAGCGAGGCATCCAGCAGGAAGTCAAGTTTCCGCAAGCCCATCATCCGGGCGACGTGTTGGCATTTGATTTTGTGGTTCTCAACGAGCTGAAGATCACGATCGACAACCGTCCATTCGATCACATGATGTTCCACAGCGTGTTCACTTATTCCAACTGGGAACATGTGCATCTCTGTCACAGCGAATCGTTTGAGGCGCTTTCGACGGGCCTGCAAGACACCCTTTACCGAGTCGGCGGATCGCCACAGCGGATTCGCAGCGACAGTCTCTCGGCGGCTGTCAACAATCTTTCCAGCGACAAAGAGTTCGCCGCGTCGTATGGTGCGTTGCTCAGTTACTATGGCGTCAAGGGGCATCGGATCAATGTTCGCAAGCCACATGAAAACGGAGACGTGGAATCATCGCACGGACACTTCAAAGATGCACTCGATCAAGCCTTGCGGATTCGGGGAAGTCGGGACTTTGCCAGTCGAGAAGAGTACATGAAGTTTGTCCAGACACTCATTAGCCGCCGCAACACAGCTCGTCAAAACCGGTTCCGCGAAGAAATCGCGGCATTGAGTCCACTTCCACCCCGGCGTCTACAGACCAACACATCGGTGATGGTGACGGTGAAGTCGGACAGCATCATTCGCGTCAAGCGAAATGCCTACTCGGTCAACAGCAAGTACATCGGCCTGCGACTGGAAGTCCGTATTCAGCAGGACCATCTTGAACTCTGGTACCGCAACGAGTGCGTTGAAAAAATGCCGCGGCAGTTCGGTAATGGTAAGGAAACGATCGACTTTCGCCACGTGATTGATTCGCTGGTGCGAAAGCCCGGTGCGTTCGTTAATTACAAGTACGTCAATCATATGTACCCGACGACCCGGTTTCGCCCCGATTGAAGATAGTCTTGAAGTGCATCTTGAATGGCTCCGGTCAGGGGATAGTTGTGGTAAACCATTCCTAACCGATTGACGTTCAAGATGCATTAGCCCTCATCGGTTGAAAAACCGTTTATACTAATCTCGCTTGTTGAAACGGAGCTTGTTGAAACGGAGTTGGGCTCTGCTGAGGAGCAACCCAACAAGGGATCAGCAAGTGAGGGTGGAAGTATTCCACGACGGTCGAAGTCATGCGATTGCATGGCTTCGACTTCTTCAAAATACTTTTATCCTCCCGTGCCTTAAAAAACCTCCGGCCTGAATTGTTCACCCACAGATTCTTCTATAGAGCCGAAGAATAAGAAAAAGCCTGGCCGACCTCGGAAACGGAAGGCCGGCGGACAGCCTGGTCACGAGCGAAAGCTGCGGGAAGCCTTGCCGCCAGAGCGTGTTGACGAAATTATCGAATATGAAATTGATGACTCGGAAGTAGCACGGCTGCAGCTGACTCCCACTGACCAGTTCGAAACGATTCAGCACATCGAACTGCCGGACTCGCCGGTGGTCGTGACCGAACATCGGTTTCGGCTCTACGAAACCATCGAAGGTGACATCTATTATCCCTACGCTCCTGAAGTCCATGGTCAGCCGATCTTCGGCCCGCGTTTGCTGGCGAGCACGCAAGGCACACGAAGTCAGGCTGGGCAGCGATACAACGAGCGAATGTGGACAGCGATCGCAACCTGCAAAAAGCAGAACCAGAACTTCTTTGATTTCCTCTTGGAATCAATCAAGGCAAAGATTGAAGGCAACCAAGCTCCCACATTCTTCGCCTAAATGCCGTGAACGGTTACGTACTTTGTTTGCCGTTTGAGTTTCGATTGACCGGGACCGCGAATCGAGAGTATTACGATTTCTTTCGTTTTCTCAGCGAAGATTACTCTGTAGGGAAGTCCTTTTTTGGTTCGCACAATGGCGTTGCGGACGGGCAACGTCAGCTCAGTACTTTCTGGTGCTTGAGAGAATTGTTCCGGATTCTCACGAATCCGATTCAGGACTTCCTCGTATCGGTCAAGCCAATTGACGGCTCCTTGCTCTGATCGTTGGTCAATATATTCAAGAATTGACTCAAGGTCTTTGGCCGCTCGACTTTGATACGTGAGTCTGCGGCTCATTCAGCTTTGGAGTACTTGGATCTAAGTTGAGAATTTAGAGCATCACCGTCAATGGAAACTTCACCAGTTTCCATTTCATCAATCGATTGTTGGATCACTCTGATGTTCTCTTCGTACTCAGGTGAGTTCGGATTCTCAGCCCGCCAAAGATGAAGACACTGCTCTGGTGTAAGGTCCGCTCCATGCTGAAGCTTCCCGGCTACGAACTGGTTAAATTGATGAAGTTCAGATTCATTTGTTGACATCGTTTTCTCCTGATACCAATCATATCACGATTGTGGCTCAAACTGAAAAAAAGATCCTGTGTCCAGTTCTTACAACAGATTTACAACGAAATTGGACACGTCTGCCCGACGTGCTTCCAACGCGACCCAAATGCAAGACCATCACTTCACGCCGTTTTTTGTCGGGCCAAAACGCAAATGTCCTGCTAGATCAATGCAATCCAAATACGCCATTTCCAGATTTTACCGACGATGTCTACGCGCCGATCACCGCGTTCTGGAGGCGAATCGGTGACTGGACCATGGAGCGCAGCGCGGGAACCAGGATCAACGAAGTCGTTCAACTGAGCCAGATCACGTTTCGCGTCGACCGGATGGAGAATGTTCTGGCAACGTCCAACGCGATCGTTTCCATCATGGATCAGCGGCATGAACAGGAGGATTTTGCGGTCGTGACGCCGCTGGAATTGCTGGAACAGGCGCGGACAACAAGGTTGATGTTCATGGCGTTCATGGGACTGATCGCTGCGATTTCTCTGATCGTCGGCGGGATTGGGATCATGAATATCATGCTGGCAACCGTCACAGAACGGACTCGCGAGATCGGTGTGCGCTGGGGGCGAATCGTTCGGATATTGTCCGGCAGTTTCTCGTCGAGACGGTGGTGCTGTCAACACTGGGCGGAGTGACCGGAATACCCGGAGGTCTGGCTTGCCCGTGGGTGATCATCTGGCTGCGCGAAGGCCTGAGTCGCTGGTTCCCGACAACGATGGCACAGCTGCCTGACTCGGTTGCAGATGTGGTGCCGGTAATCGTACCGGTTTCGATTAGGTTGGCAGCCATTGGAAATGATCGAAATCGTGCAGTGTTTCGGCAAAGTACTCGTCGATAGGAACTTGGAATGGCTGATCTGTTTCTTCAATGGCAGCTTCGCTGACAAGATGGTCGGCGCCGGCACCGACTGGCTCCGAAGTATCTTCAACTGCCGAGATGATTCCTGAATGCAGAGCGAGGAACGCAACCTCTTCGCCGATATGCGTTGTTTCGTTGTCTGATGACAATTCCTCAGTGACATAGACAGTGGCGGCGAGCGAGGAAATGTCGTCAAATCGCAATGTTGCGGGATTCAGACCGATGTAGGACTGAAGGCCTGCAATCAGTACCGGCTCGATACCGAAATTTTTGCCAAACTCGATCCGGTAACCGCTGTCATCAATTCGTGAAGGAGCGAGCCTGGCCAGAATGGTCTTGCCGTCATTGGTTGAGGTGCCCTGGTCCATCGCGATCCAGGCGAGTTGTTCGTATCCGTGGTCATCTTCGCTCTGTTCCTCTTCCTGCAAACGGACTTCAAAGCTCTCGTTTGAGATATTCCGCGTTCGGGTCGTGACGGGAGAAGCGTCCATCAAAGATGCCGTGTTGGTGAACACAACCGGCATTTTTTTGAACCGGTTTCCAAAACCGATCGTACGGAACTCGTGGTTGACGAACGAATTTCTGGCGATGATCATCGTGCCGTCAGCAAGTTGATGAGTCCCTGCCTCCATCACGACGTAGCTAACGGTTTCATCGCGATGTTCTCCGTCGAGATAATCCCATTCTTCGATACGCATCTGAAAGTTGCTCGAATTTACGTTGCGAATCCTAACGGTTGCAGGTTGAGCGCTGTTTTGAGTTGGCGGGCTGACAATGATCACGGGATCGGAGTAGTTTCTCTGGAGTGAGACAGTTGTCCAGGTGTCGGTCACGCGGTGGATCACACCCGACTCACCAACCGGCGACGTAGCAACCGTCGGCTGATTGATCGTCGGAATGACAGGGGGAGTAACGATCGGGGGTGTAACGATCGGGGGAGTAACGATCGGGGGTGTAACGATCGGGGGTGTAACGATCGGGGGTGTAACGATCGGGGGTGTAACGATCGGCGGAGTTGTGACCAGCGGCGGAGCTGTGACAAGCGGGGGCGGGGTCACGACTGCTGGCGGAGTAACAAACGGCGGAGTCACGGTGGGTGGCGGCACGGTGGGTGGCGGCACGGTGGGTGGCGGCACGGTGGGTGGCGGCACAGCCGGCGGTGTGACAACTGGCGGCGTGACAACAACCGGCGGCGGAGCGATCGGATTGGCGGTTCCTTCAATTGAATAGAACCCGAGGCTGCCGTAATCTGAATAGGCACCTGCTTTGCCGACTCCATCGACCATCAGGTAATACGTTCCGGCATCAAGCTGCCGGTCGATCTCTGCGCCAAGCTGATTCGCCGGGTTATGAGAAACGAGGTGTGTACCTGAGCCGTTGTAAAGCCTGGCGACCAGATCCAGGTTGCCGTAACCGCGAAGTACGTTGACGTTCAGCGAGACATTCGAGCGTTGATCAAGCGTAAATTTAAAGTAGTCAACGTCGCTGCGGCGATTGATGATTCCCCAGCCGAATAGATCGTTGTTTGTGTGCCGGAGACTGTGCGCCGTTTGGCGCGTATTGCCGCGATCATCGGCGCGAAAGCTGACGCCATTCTGTGAACGAGCAATTACCGACAGATCGTCCTGATGATTGGTCGCCCCGCTGTAGTCTCCGCGATTCCACTGGGTCAGGCTCCGGGCATATCCGCTGCCCATCAGAGGAGCCCAGCCTGTGGCACCGCTGCCGCCACCACGGTAGTATTCGGTTCCAAACCCGCCATCGTGGGATAGCCCGAGGGCGTGTCCGATTTCGTGTGATGCGACTGCGGCTCCATTGCCGCCACCGGTTCCAAAAGAAAACACCGGTGTATCACGCGAATCATTGAAGCTTCCAAGCAATGCCTGGCCTCCCGTTCCCCGACCGAAGCTGCCTGTTTGCTGAGTTATTACGACGCGGACTCCGAACCGGTTGTCACTCGCTGAGTCTCTTCTCAGATCGGACAAGGCAGGCTCGCGGGTTGTTACGTTGATGTTGAACGGCAGGAAATCCTCGGCGACGAACTGGAAAATCTGCTGGATGTGATGGATTTCCACCGCGCTGAAGTTGTTTGGATTGTTGTCGATGTTGTAGCGGGGTGAATGGAGGTTGTGGTTCCAGTCGTTGTTTCTGGAATGATGTCCGTTGAAGTCCAGATAGATTGTCTTGGTTGCCGAAGGCAGGCTTTCCAGTTTGAACGTGACGGATTCTGCATACGACAAGAGTTGCGGACCGCCGCCGAGCGTGAATTCGCCATCGACCCAGGTCGGAAACAGCGCGGCTAGAACCTGTCGGGGTTCCAGCGGCTGATAAAATCGGGAACAACTTTTCTGACGTCGACGACGGCGTGTTGCGACCGGTTTGTCAAATATTCCGGCGGTGACCTTACCGGCAAGGCGGCAAACGTTTGAGAACGATTTCATCATCAGAAGTTTTCGCTTTTGTGAAGGAATCCAGGTAATGAAAAGTACGATTTCGCGGGCAAGTACGTAATCGTTGTCGCACCGGTATCGACCTGCAGCTCCATTGGTCAGACCGAAGAAATCTAAGCTCCGAAGTGCGTTAATTGTTTAGTGCGTCAATTGTTTAGTGCCGGTGGAAGGGAAGGCGATTCGGACTGAGGTCTGGCTCAAATTGCCTGACGAGACCGGCTGATTTCGCAACTCAGCGCGATGATAGAGATGTTCGGAGCAGGGCACAAAACCACTTTCCGGATTTTCTAAAGTGATCGATTCCCGTAGCTCGATTGACAGCAAGCCTAAGATTCAAGCACCCAACGTGTTAAGTCATGGGAGATCGACGTAAACCATGACAGAGCAAGCACAGAATATTTTGATGACAGCAATCAGAACCTGTTGCCAATCTCGACGGGTATTCGAGACTACGACATTTTGCAATCCGACTTGCGGGTGACTCAACGTGGCCCGGCAATTGCCGCGCCTGCTATGGAAACCCGGTGCGCCCGCAACAGCGCACGAAAAACACGACAGCCGGAGACCGGCCATCGTGCACACGGGGGGGAACGCAAATGGATTGTATATCCGCTGCGGGCATGACGCCCGATTGGACTTACCTGTAACTGCGTGCCATTCGAATATCGAGACGAGCGAGTTTTATACAAAGCCCTCTTCGTCATGTGATTGAGCTTGAGATTGCGATCCGTCCAGCCCCAAATCAGTTCTGAGCAACTGAAATCGCCTCGTGAAATCGTCGTTCGATGCATGAACGTGTTCGGCTTCGGTAATAAAACACAGATCCTTACGGCACTCGATTCCGTTGATTTCCAGTGTGTGCTCAAACGGCTCAAGCGGGCTGCCGTACAAGATCAGCAGCTTGTGTTCATCAAACTGAACTTCTTGAGGCGTATTCGGATTAAGAACTGCGATCCCGGTGCATCCGTCATTCGTAAGCAGGTCTTCGTATTCCCAGAGTACGCTCAATAAGACCGGCATATCAATGTGTTCGCGGTACAGATCAACGTGCTCTCCGGCGTCTCTATCGTGAGACGTCTCTAGAACAACGTCAACAACCGGGCCAAGACGCTGGATCAGGTTGAGGAATGTACCGAACAGAGTGGTACGGGTCGCGGCAGCCATGATCACGGGAACCCGATTGCCGGATTCCTCGTCAACATACACATCGTGGCGATACCCCTGTGAAGGTTTAATTTTCAAATCAGCCGCAGGTCGAATGGCATCTGTCAATTCAAATTCGCCATAGCGGTCGATATCGAGATGAGCAGACAGCTCGGCAGCCGAGAGTGTTTCAAAACTGTTGCCGAGGTCTGCTGATTCAAGTTGGCTGTTGCGGGGCGAGGAAGGATTCTCAAACGTGTCGTCGAAAAAACGGTTCAAAAAACTCATTTGGGTCTCTTTGAGCAGTGATCGCTCGAAAATTTGCGATTGAAAATAGTTGAATCTGCCCGTATCGACGTCGTTTTCGAGGCTACGAGCGATCTGATGTCGGACAAACAACCCTAGGTCAGGAAACCGGCGCTGCATGTTGAACCGTCAGCAACCCCGGAATTTCCAGATTCGAATGACTCAGGAATTAATACAATCGATACAAACGAACCCGCCCGGCATCAGGGTGTCAGCAAAGGGGACCGAACTGAAAAGAAATTTGCCCGACAGATAAACCGGGAAGAAACAGCGGGAGATAGTGCGAAAGGAAATGGCACTTGTTGGTCAACTACGTAAATTCGAGCTCATCAACTCACGGAGTCTTCTGAAAAAGACCTCACGCAAACGCGCAAAGGAAAAATAGTTGATGTTCTTTACGTCTTCGCGCCTCTTGCACGCGATTTCCTGCGACATGTTCGGGAATCCAGAGTTCAAGAAAAACCGGGGTGGCGCTCACCGAAATCGGCCACTGATATGATCAAGGGAAGAAAATGATATGAACAAGGGAAGAAAATGATATGAACAAGGGAAGAAAATGAGTAGCGAAGAAAAAGCACATCCGACGAAATGCCGGAACAACAAATGCGAAGCCGATGCTGCTGCGGTACCGCCCCAGCCGGTTATTGAAACGACGCGCTTGATCCTTAGACCGTTTACCGAATCGGATGAAGAGCGGACGCATCAGCAGATCAACGACCCGGAAATTTCAGCCAATACGCGCACGATTCCGTATCCCTACCCGCGCGAACTTGCGCTGGAGTGGATTCAGAAACGGCCGGCCCTGTGGCTTGAAGGAAAGGATGCAGTATTCGCAATCTGTTTGCGCGAGGCTGACCCCGGTGCCGAAATCCGGTCGGAGACGGGGACGCCAACAGAGCAAGCGGATTCGTCGATTCTGGTGGGTGCGATCGGGTTGCAAATCGAATCTGCAGATCAAAACGCGGAACTCGGATACTGGCTGGGGAAAGAATATCGCGGGCGCGGGATTACAACCGAAGCGGCTCATGCGATCGTCGAATTTGGTTTCGAATCGCTTGCATTGCACAAGATTTTCGCGAGCTACCTGGCTCGCAATCCGGCGTCGGGAAAGATTCTAGCCAGAATCGGGATGGAGCAGGAAGGCTACTTCAAACAGCATTCCCGAAAACTGGGTGTGTTCGAAGACGTTATTTACTGCGGGTTGCTCAACCCTCAGCCAGGCAACCGGGTGAGGGTGGCGGAGTGAGGGTGGCGGAGTGAGGGACGGTTGTGTATCGAGGGCTGGATATTCATGTCAGCCGTTGGGCGATAGCCCCGGATTCGTGGAGTTTCCCTGTTCGTGGAATTGCCGGCCGGGAAAGACGGAGCAATTGAAAACGTGCGGATGGCTCAAAGCCGGACATTTTGACTAGTAAGACTACAAAATCGCGTGTACATAGAGCCAGAATGTGGTTTGGCGTTCGCTCCGATTCGCCGGAAAATGTTTCAGCAATCATCAAAATATTTACAAGGCCGCAGCGAATAGACTCAGACACGACCTCAATATCTAACTCTATATTGTTGTAGAAATCTTCCTATTCACAGTGAATCTTCGAAATTCGCAGATCTCCAATAACCGAATCAAACAGCGTCAACAGGGACAAGGGAACCTTCAATGTCTAACGAAACTCCGAATCAAGAAGACGGCACTGAGGTCACATTTCTGGATCAGACCGGCGCAAAAAGTGTTGAAGCGCTCGTCGCACACACGGTGTCAATCCGCCGGATTCTGCCTAATATCATCACCAAGATGAACCTTCCCGTGGTTGGACCCGACGGTCAGCCGATGAGCTACAGCCTTGATCACAAGGAAGGCGGCCGGCGTTTGCACGAAGACGAAACACTTCCACAAGCAAACGTTCGCAGCGGCGACCACCTGATCGTTTATCCGGAAATTGTCGCCGGATAGACCCGTGACCGGATATAGATCTGCGGATTGATGGTCAAGCAGATTGTCTGCTGGTCGATTGCCTGCCGCGCTGACGGGCTGATAAAATCAAACCGGTTGAAGCAACCGGAATTCGGCGCGAGTTGTGCGCGCTGGCAGAAGCTGTCAACTAGAACCAACCAGGTCCAAAGAAACGGAATCCCGAACCCAATGCGAAAATCACCTCGCGATCGTCGTTTGCAGTCGGACTATAGCGGCGTCCAGCAATTGATGCGTGAAAGTACCATCTTCAGCTTCGAAGCGCGCGGCAATCCTCCGCAGCGATACCGGTTGTTCTTTAGCGGGCGCGGCGTGTTCCGGCCCAAACCGAACCAGATCGAAATCCGCGACCGGCATGAAGTCCTGATCGATCTGGGCGCGGCGTATCCGCGGATGGTTCCGAATCTTGCCTGGCAGACTCCGGTTTTTCATCCGAACATTTCCAACAACGGTGTCGTTTGCCTGGGTGGCTACGGCAAACACTGGGTTCCCAGCCTGACGCTCAGTGAATTGTGCACCATGTTGTGGGACATGATCCGCTACCGAAACTTTGACACCGAAAGTCCCTACAACCGTGAAGCGGCGCTATGGGCGAAGACGCAGACGTCATTGCACCTGCCGCTGGACAACCGCTCCATTCGTGATCGAGTCGAAAACAAGACCATCGAGTCGGGAGAAGCCCAGCCGGATGTCGGCACCAGTATTGAGATTGTCGAGACGGGAGTTGAAATCGTCAAACGCCCCGAAGTGCAACAGTTCAACGACACGGGAATCATGTTTCGCGACTAGCGCATCATTCCAGCGGAATATTCGGATCGCCTAACGGCCAATAAAAAAGACGACACTGCGGCTATCGCCAAACGGTTAATCAACAACAAGGGAGTTTGTATGAGCGATCCAGACGGAGGTGAATCTGGAAAATCAGAAGTCGTCACGATCAAACATGACCTCGTGATCGATGACGAAGACCGTTATTCGCGGATGCGACTGATTGGCTGGTGGGATCAAGTCCGGATTGGAGGGGCAAAAATTCTTGTCGTGGGTGCCGGAGCGCTTGGAAATGAGGTGCTCAAGAATCTCGCGTTGCTGGGGATCGGCAACGTGGTTGTGATTGATATGGACCACGTCGATAAAACTAATCTGACCCGCAGCGTGCTGTTTCGCGCGGCCGACGAAGGCCAGCCGAAATCAGAAGTGGCTGCAACGATGATGGCCGAGATCAATCCTGACTGTCGTGTTCGTCCCATTAGGGGCAACGTGTTGACAGATATCGGACTGGGAACGGTCCGCGATATGGATCTGGTCATCGGCTGTCTGGACAATCGCGAGGCACGATTGTGGGTCAACCGGATGTGCTGGAAAACCGGGACGCCCTGGATAGATGGCGGCATTCAGGAGATCAACGGTGTGGCCAAAGTGTTCCGTCCGCCAGACGGGTCGTGCTACGAATGCGCGATGACAGATAACGACTACCGGTTGATTTCGTTGCGTTACAGCTGTCCGCTGTTGCGTCAGGAGGACATTCTACAGGGTAAGGTTCCAACTGCGCCGACGATTGCTTCAATTGTGGGCGGGATTCAAGTTCAGGAAGCTCTGAAACTGCTGCACGATATTCCGGGGGCCGAAAGTTCGGCGCTGGTTTTCAACGGTGCCGCCAACAAGTTCTACCAGACTGAATATCCGCGCAAGGAAGACTGTCTATCGCACGAAACCTATGACGAGATCATCGAGCTTGATCTGGCTGCCGGATCGACGACCGTGCGCGATCTGTTCGCCGCCGTTGAATCCGCAACCGGGTTGAAGCCTGAAGCGCTGACGCTCGATCGCGATTTTCTGGTCCAACTCGATTGCCGAAGTTGTGAACGGAGTGTCGCGATCAACCTGCCACGGCAACGCGTGGCTGCTGCCGAGGGTGTTTGCGATTCCTGCAACATGCCGATGCACGGCGTGATGATATCGACAGTTGAGCCGGAATCCGGGCAAGCGGATGGGGAGAGTGAAAGCGGTGACAGCTCGTTGATGGACCGGACGTTGGCCGGGCTTGGCGTTCCGGCCTACGATATCGTCAAAGTCGAATCGAGCGAGACAACAACTTTTGTACTTTTGGCGTCCGACGGTGCTGCGGAACGGTCGACCACAACTCCGGCGGGTTAAAATGACCAGCGGATTGTCAGCAATAGATAGTGGACGAGACTATGAGTCCCCGGGAGTCGGGCCCAGGCATCGGACTCGTAGCCTCGTCCACTACGGCCAACCCTAAACTTGATAATCAAACCACTAGGCCAGCCGCCGCGTGAGACAAGGGCGCTTGGTAAAGCACGCGCCCTCCCCGTCGCTGGGCTCCGAACCTCCCAAGGGGAGGGTGTGACAACGAACCATGTGACAACGACAGGTTTTTTTGATTCGAATGAGTTCAGAAATCCAGTTTGGCGAACTTCAGCAGTCGGAACCTGAAAAGGATATCCGTCCGGATCGCGATGCGCATTTCTGTGTGATCCCGTGCGACAATGCAGCGATGCCGGGCCAGGCGGGGTTTCGTGAAAACGAACTGATGATCTTCGTTGATCTGGACGTGATGCGCGACATGGAGGCCCATGCATCCAGCGATATCAGCGTGGAACTGGGCGGAGTCATGCTGGGATGCCAGCGCGTGGATGAGACCGGTCAGCCGTTTGTGGTTGTCACCGACTCATTGCGGGCTGAGCATTATCATGCCAGCAAAGGCAATTTCAAATTCACGCATGATACGTGGAGCCGGATTACCGAACAGCGCGAACAGTACCGGCCTGATCTGGAAATGGTGGGCTGGTATCACACGCATCCCGGGCACACCGTATTTCTGTCCGGCCTGGACATGTTCATCTGCAACAATTTTTTTGACAAACCGCTCGATCTCGCTTTAGTGATCGATCCGGTAAACGATGATCGCGGCTGGTTCCAGTGGGTTGGCGGACGGAACAAGCAGACGCGGCGAACGGCCGGGTTTTATCTGACCGCCAGCCGGCATCGGCAGGACGAACTTAAATATTTTTCGAGTCTCTACACAAGGGGCAAGCCCATGAACATTGATCCTCGTTACTCTTCAGGCTCGATTTCAGGTTCCTCGCAACCGGTTGTGAATATTATGGAAAGCGGACGAAAACCGATCATTGATCTCGCAATTATTGCAATGTTGACCTTTCAGTTTCTGTTGATCGGCGCATTGCTCTGGAAAGTGCTCCAGCCGGGAACGCCAGAGATGTCGCTCGGTGAATCGGCGGTTGCCAGTTCGCGTTTGCATGAACAGGAGGAGATTATTTCCTCAATTGTTTCCCGGCAGACAGGTGATGAAGATCTGGTCAAAAAATATCTCGACTTGAAAGAGGAAAACCATCGCCTGACGGCTAACCTGGACGGACAAATTGCCCGCGCGGATCTGATATCGGGTGAAAGCGATGTGAAGGCAAAGATGCTTGCAGTGGAAGTAGAGAAATCGAACAAGCTGGTCACGAAATTCAACGAACTGGGAGAGAAGAATACCGAGTTGTCGAACCAGGTCGATGCGTTGACCGAACTGGCGAAAGAAAAGGGAATCGATCCGGAACTGGCGGGCAGGATCAATTACTGGCAGTATTTGTGGTGGGTGCTGGCTGCCACGATCGGCGCGGTTGCCGGGTTCCTGTTCGGCCGCAAACGCGGATTGCTGGAAGCGGACGAGTATTTCGGCGACGACCCGAAAGACGATCGTCCGCGTATCAAGGATACGGATTCCAATGTGGACTTTGAACCGGACGACTCGAACAATGAGTTTGGTGAGCCGGTGAGCGATGAGCCGGGCAAAGGGCGAGCTGGCGGAGAACGGATGGAGCTTGGCCCTGACCAGGCTGGCGATGATGCCCGATCGCGTCCGTCACGTGGTCGTCGGATGTAACGAAGCGTTGGCAGCAACTGGAAATAGGACACGCAGGAACAGGCGGTATTAAATTGCATCCCGCAGAACTAATTGTCGTCGGACTGATCGTGATTTTCGTCGCGCGCCGGGTGATCCCCCGGCTGGGCGGCTGGAACCGTGCGTTTGATGTCGTTTCAAAACGCTACAACGCACAGGTGATCCGCGGTTATCTTTTTGCGCGTCCGACGATGACGTTTAACTATGGCCGGTCGTTCTGCCGCGTGCGGACACGACGTTCCAACCGGTTTGCTGAGAAGAAACAAACGGATGTCGAATTGACCTGGCCGGACAGGACGTTTCGGCTGGTGATTTCAACGGAGCCGGCGATCTCAACGCGAATCAGGCCGCGTTTCGGAATCGCTTTCCGGCGAAAGGCGATCCAGGTTGAAGTTGGCGACTCCGGATTCAGTTCACGCTTTTCCGTTCGCTCAGATAAGCCGGAATTGACAAGGACGTTTTTGACTCCGCAGGTTCAATGGCAGATTGAGCAACTGCGAGTTCATCTGGGCAATGAGCATCTGGTCATCGAAATTGCGGGTGGCCTGTTTACGGTTTCCAAGCCCGGTTTTATCCGCCATCCGGTTTTGCTGGACGACTACATTCGTTATTCGCTGGAGCTGTTTGACAGGATGTTTCTCAGCCAGTGCGAGGGAATCGAGTTCATCAACGACGAAACGGCAACGATTGTTGAAGAATGTATCTGCCCGATTTGCAGTGAGCAAATCGAAACACAGCTGGTGACCTGTGTTCGCTGCAAGACGCCGCACTGCCTGGATTGCTGGCAGTATAACGGACAGTGCGCGACGTTTGCCTGCAAGGAAACACGGTTTGTTCGTGCGGGTAAATCGACAGCGGAAGCGTGAACCTGCGGGGCTTGTTTTTTGAGCCTGGAATTGGCTATCGACTGATCTCCGACATTTTTCCTGCCCATCAGCAGGTCCGCGGCATGATGTTTCGTGCATCAGCGAACCAGGGCGGGACGGAAATGGCGGTAGCGGTTTATCGATATCAGAAAAATCATGGCCAGTTGCCGGAAACCTCTGCTGATCTGGGGTTTGATTACGGCGGGTAGCCGAATGACCGCATTTGGATGGCCTGCATGGCCCGAAACGATTGTTCGGGCAGCAAACTGGGGCGCGCCATTTGTGTTGCTGATGTTTTGGCGCTGGGAGGCAGGGGAGGTTGATTGACGCTGAAGGTCGATTCCCGTGTACGCTCGTCGGCTACAATTCGTTTATGAAAATTCACTTGGAAACGCATTCGGCTGTCACCTCCTGTCTGGCCATTGTGGCAGTTCTTGCCGGCCTGACTTTGGCTGGCTGTTCAGCGCAAACGGAATCGGCAAAAACGGAAGCAAACGGATCCGGGCTGCCTGCTGATTCCGTGGTTCCTGAAATCCGTGTACTGGATAGTGCAAAGCTCGAAGGAACCAGCCCGGTTCATTTTCGCGTCGTCTGGACAGACAACCCGTCTGAAAATTCGACCGTCTCGTGGAGCACTGCCAAACCTGCGGAAAAATGCTATATCAAATATCGAATTAAGGGCACGTCCGAAAAAGAGGCGACCCTGGCGGCGGAAAACGGGCAGTTCATCGGCGGAGAAACCGAACTCTACTACTACCATGCGAAACTCACAGAGTTGGAGCCGATGACGGCCTATGAGTTTCAAATTTTCAGCGACGATCATGAGTCGGGCAAAATGTTTTTCGTAACTGCTCCGGCTGACGACCGCCCGCTGAGTATTTTCTGCGGTGGAGATTCGCGATCGGGCAAACAGGAACGACGCCGCGTCAATACGATGCTCTCTCAACGGGTGGCGGACTCTTATGCCAACGATGAATTAGAAGATGACGTTTTTGCGCTGGCCCATGGCGGCGACTATGTTGCGTCTGGCAGGAATCTGGAGCAATGGGTTGAGTGGCTGTCAGCAAACGAATTGACGATCGGCGCCGACGGGCGAATGCTTCCGATCATTCCGGCTCGCGGCAATCATGATGGCGGCACAATTTTCAACGATGTGTTTAACCTGTCGGAGAACGACACCAACTACTACGGAGTCAATCTTGCCTCCAACGTCCGGCTGGTGACATTGAACACGGAAATCAGTACGGCAGGCAAGCAACAAAAATGGCTGCGCGAAAAACTGGAGCGCTCCCGCCCCGGGAATCGCTGGCTGGTCGTCCAGTACCATCGTCCGGCTTATCCGGCAGTCAAAACGCCGGGCACCGCGCTGCAAAGCTGGGTGCCCACGTTCGAAAAGTTCAACGTCGATCTGGTTTGTGAAATGGATGGCCACACAATCAAGCGAACGGTTCCGATCCGGAACAACGTTCAAGACCCGACCGGCGTTGTGTACATTGGTGAAGGCGGTTTGGGCGTCGAACCGCGAACGCCCAAGACGGACCGGTGGTACCTGCAGGACCCCGGATTCGCTAGCGCGGGTTCGCACGTTTTTGTTCTCACGTTCGAAGCGGAAAAATTGACCGGACGTTGTGTTGAATTGAACGGAAACGTAGCCGATGAGTTTTCACTCAAACCTCGTGAACTTGAAAAGCCGGAAGAAGCAGAGGTGCAACCGGTCGAAGCCGAGCCAGTGCCGTCAGCCGGATAAGCCCGATTGGGACTGCCGTGGCTGAAGTCGACGGTCAAAGCGGAGCTTGCGAGCCACAGAACCGTCTACGCAGGCAGAATTTCCGAAGAAATCAAATGAGTGAACCAACCAGCAAGTCAACGGTCGATGAAATTCGTGAACGATTCGATTCCGACGTTGAGCGGTTTTCCAAACTGGATTCGGGGCAGGCATCCGCGATCGATGCACGGTTGATGATCGACCTGGTTGCTTCGGCAGCCTGTTCTTGTTCGTCACCGGTAAACAACGTTCTTGATGTTGGCTGTGGAGCGGGCAACAACACGATTCGATTGAGGCAACTGGCTGGCGAGGACTTTGACGTCGATTTGCTGGACATCAGCGGGCCAATGCTGGAGCGGGCGCATGAGCGGGTTGCCGAAATCAACAATGGAGAGATCGTCACTGTTCACGCGGATTTTCGCGAGGCAGATTTGACGCCGGCAAGATACGACGTCGTGATTGCGGCTGCGGTTTTTCATCATCTTCGCGACGATGCAGATTGGGAGCATGCCTTTGCAAAGGTCTATTCGATTCTCAAACCGGGAGGGTCATTCTGGATTTCGGATCTGGTTTCGCACGAAGTAGATGCCGTCCAGCAGATGATGTGGGCTCGATACGGGGACTATCTTTCGTCTGCCGAATGGGAAAACTACCGCGATCGCGTATTCGACTACATCGCCAAAGAGGACTCGCCAAGATCAGTGACCTATCAGTTGGAACTACTTAAGCAAGTCGGGTATTCAAAAATTGAAAACCTGCACAAGAATTCATGCTTCGCGGCGTTCGGAGCGATTAAATAATCTGTAACTCGCCTGAAATCGAAGAAAGTGGGCGCATGAATGCGGTTTGGTTAACGGGTGTTAACTGATTCCTATCGCTCCACAGACGTTCGCGCCGCGATCACGTATATTGGCCCATCCAACTTGGAAAGTACCTCAATCAACCTCTTCAGAAAATGTCTGAGCATCCTTGGCCAATCCGCCGTCTTTATTCACGGAGCATGTGCAATTGAACTTGGTAATTGCCGATTCGACTTTCCTGAGGTTCTCGAACCGTGAACTCCATAACAAAATGGGATTCTTGGATTGCTCGTTCCGCGTCTGCGACTGTCTTGACTTCGCGACCGTTGATGTGTGTAAGTTCGTCGATTCCGGGTCTAAAAGAAAATAGTTCGCTGTCATTGCCACCAACGCGTTTGAAACTAGCTGCTGGCGAACCAGATGCGGCTGAAGTCACCAACACGCCATTTTGGCCCTGTTGAAAACTTGCACCGAAATAGCGTTTGCGATTGTCCAAGTCAACTTGTTGGCCAGTATCAATTGGCTTCAGTTCTCCTTGCCCGGGAACTGAGATTCCAATCCGTGGAACCTGAACTGTGTATCGCTCTTCGACCATTGTCGTTTGTGGTATCTGGACAGTGTATTGTTGCGGAATCTGTTCAGTGTAACTTACCTCAACGGTGTACGGCACTTCTACGGTATATTGTTGTCCCGTGTTGGGATCGATTCGAGTTTCAGTTCGTGTGCGTTGCTCTTGTCGAGTCCTAATGACTGTAACCATTCGTGTCTGTTGCTGCGTTGCAAACGAGGTCTGAGGCACCATTCGCGATCGTTCCTCTGTTACGTAGAGAAGATCCAGTGAAATTGTCATGCCTTGAGAATTGTGGACAATTTCGTGAAAATCAAACGTGCCTACCGGCTGGCGGTATCCGTCCACATAAAATTGAAAGTAATGCGGCTTCTCGCTAACAAGTACAGTTTCCATGGAACCGGTAGTAGCGCGCACGTATCCGCTCGACGAGATCCAGTCTCTGTTTTCAGTGCTATAGAATTCGAACTTTACCGCGCGTGGGTGCGAATTTACAAGATTGAAAATGTCATCGGCACAAGCCTGTGTGCCATAGGGTGCGACAAAAATCGAAATCAATAGAAAACAGATCGCTGGTTGATTATCGTACTTCAGCTTCATAGCGATTACCGACTTTCTTAATCGTGATTGTTGGTTCGGCGGATGAGAAAATATTCTCGGCACCAAGGTAGGAAGAGTAGCTTTGATCGGGAAACCTCAGGACGATGCTGAAATTTCCGTTCCCGGGTTCAAAGTCTTCAAATACTATTTCGCCGTTTTGATCGACTTCAAACTCGCGCCAACAAGAAGTATGAGCATACCGCAGTGGTCTGCTTTCGACGAAATCGGGATGGCCATAGTAGCGAGACCAGTCAAACAAAATTATCCAAAGTTTTAACCCCGATCTGTTTTTCAGCGTGAGCATTACCGACTCGGCATCTGCGGTCGGTACCGTGTCATCGTGATCCTGTTTTGAAATTACAAAATCGCCTGTCGGCATTGGAAATGGAGGCGGAGGTGGTCCCCTCTGTATTCTTTTCGTCACGAATTCTCTTGTGAGATCGAACAACTGCGAATCGGAATCTGGCAGCTTGCAGATTGATATGTGATCATCATCCAAACCCACAATCTCTGTGCCTTCGATGCCGGGATCTGCGCTCGAGAGGGTCACCACTTGGATACCTGAAGTTTTTTGCGTTTCGAAGAAAGCCATAGTTTCTATGCCGCGTCTCTTTGCATTATCGCGAAACCATCGATTTAGATCTTCGAGGTTGGGCTCGTCTTTTCGTAAATCCTCCAACGTTACCGTTGTGAACTTCGGCGCAATATGAGTTAAGAACGAGGCGATTCCTGATCCCGAATTTGGAACGGCGATAAAGACAGCGCCATTTATCCGTCTGCCTATCGCTTGCCATTCGTCACGAGGGGATTCAGCTGCTGATCGAATCATCTGCTTCGTCACAACGCCACCGAAACTATGCATAACAAAAACAATTGGTCGTTTTGAATCATCATCAAATCCCTTTGAATCCAACAACGACAGCAGGTTATCAGCGCGGGTGGTTAGCGCCATGGTGCCATCTCCGCCAATCTTGGTGGCGGCGGGATAGTCGATTGACCAAACGCCTATCTCGTGCATTTCCTCACCCAGCCATCGAGGCCAATATGCTTGATCGTCTCCAGTTGGATGCCAAGTTGATAAGTGATCCCCATCAACGCCATGAATAAAAATGACATCCGCTTTTCGTTCTGGATTGTCACAGCCGATTACTGGCGTGATGCTGGCTTTTCGTCTCGTTTCGTTTACTGGTTTATCACTTTTATTGCAAGCAACAACGGAACAGCCAGCAAGTGAAAAAATGAGAAACCGAAATAAAACAGTTCTGGTCATCATGGCACATTGAACGGTTCAAAACACTTGGGCTTGTTGTTTCGTTAATGTTATGGCATGGAGTTGCAATTTTCAACAATCATTCGAGATATCAATAACGAGTCAATTTTGAGAACTCAAATCCACCATTTCGCAATTGCCAATCGGATGATCCGGATTTCGTTCCCCAGCAGGTTGGGGAAATTGAATGTCGAAGCTGATTCCTTTCGGAATGGATCGTGCGGATGACGTTTCCCTATCGCAATCTGGAAATCTGAAAACAGATTCGCGGGCTCGTTGAGGCAAACCGAGTGAGCAGGACATTCCGGGTTCTCGATTGGAATGTCGGCTATGATAATAGTTCCGGCGACGATTGGGAGGGTTTCGTCACTCCCTTTTCGCAAGCAGATTCCAGTTTTTTTGCCGACCAAACGGAGCGGGCGGAGACAATCGAGGGTTCGCATAGCAAATCAATGAATTCGCCGCCCTGCACACCGCATGAAACTTCCTGTTCTCGACCGATCCGACACCAAAAAGCAATGTGCAAGGCTTGAGGTGCTTAAGGGAACTGCTGTTCCGTCATTGCCGGGCAACCAGTTTCTGCCAATGTCGATGCGCGAAGCACACGCGATGGGCTGGGACGAACTGGATATCGTATTCGTGACCGGCGACGCCTACATCGATCATCCAAGTTTCGCCATGGCGATCCTGGGGCGCACACTTCAGGCTGCAGGGTTCCGCGTCGGCATCGTCTCGCAGCCCGACTGGCGCAGCGTTGCCGACTGGCGCAGGTTCGGACAACCCCGGCTGTTCTTCGGAATCAGTGCGGGCAATATGGACTCGATGATCAACCACTACACCGCCAACCGCAAAGTGCGCAACAGCGATGCGTATTCGCCCGGCGGAAGAATCGGTCGGCGCCCCGACCGTGCTACGCTGGCCTATTGCCACCGCGCGCGGGAAGCCTACAAAGGTGTTCCCGTCATTGCCGGCGGGGTCGAAGCGTCATTGCGACGCCTGGCTCATTACGATTTCTGGGGCGACAACGTCCGGAAGAGTATTCTGCTGGACAGCAAAGCCGACCTGATGGTCTACGGCATGGGCGAAAACCCGATCGTCGAAATTGCCCAGCGACTGGACGCCGGCGAATCAGTCAAAGACCTGCGCGACATGCGCGGTGTGGCGTATGTCGCCGGCGCGAGCGAATCCGTCCCCGACGACGCGCTGGAATTGCCTTCGTTTGAAGAAGTTAAGGCCGACAAGATCGCATTTGCCGAAGCCACGAAGATCATTCACAATGAAACGAACCCGTACAACGCACGGCGACTGATTCAAAAACACGCGACGCAAACCGTTGTCGTCAATCCGCCGCAACTGCCGATCACTCAGGATGCGATGGACGGAGTCTACGGACTGCCCTACACGCGACGGGCTCATCCCGATTACAAAGATCCGATTCCAGCGTTCGCGACGATCAAAGATTCCGTCACAATCATGCGAGGCTGCTTCGGAGGTTGCACGTTCTGTTCGATCACGGCGCATCAGGGACGGATCATCCAGTCACGCAGCAAGGACTCGGTGTTGGGCGAGATCAACAAGATGGCGGCCGATCCGAAATTTAAAGGGACGGTCAGCGACATCGGCGGGCCGACCGCCAATATGTACGAGATGCAATGTACGAAGCCGGAGGTCGAAGCGGTCTGTCGGCGCCAATCGTGTGTGCATCCGAAGATCTGCAAGCTGCTCGGCACCGATCACAAACCGCTGATCCAGCTGATGAAGGAATCGCGCAAAGTCAAAGGTGTCAAAAAAGTGCTTGTCGCCAGCGGTGTCCGCATGGACCTCGCCCGCCGTTCGCCCGGGTACGTTGCTGAACTGACCGAGCATCACGTTGGCGGTTTATTAAAGGTTGCTCCGGAACACGTCAGCGACGATGTGCTCGATCACATGCGGAAACCATCAGTCGATGACTTCGAGGACTTCTCCGAAAAATTCCGCGACCGCTCGAAGAAGATCGGCAAAAAGCAGTATCTTGTGCCGTACTTTATCAGCAGCCATCCGGGCAGCGATCTGAACTCGATGATCAACCTTGCCGTGTTCCTCAAACGTAACGGCTACAAGCCGGATCAGGTGCAGGACTTTATTCCCGCGCCGCTCGATGTCGCGACTTGCATGTACTACACCGGACTCGATCCGTTTACGATGAAGCCGGTGTTCATTGCAAAGAGTCTGCGCGACCGCAAAATGCAACGCGCTCTGATGCAGTTTTTCAAGTCGGAAAACTATTTCGAAGTTCGCGCCGCTCTTCGGGAGGCGGGCCGTCAGGATCTGATCGGCAGCGGATGTGATTGCTTGATACCTTCCAAGCCGCCTGCCGATGCGATCAAGAAGCGACGAAAAATGGCCGGCAAGCAGTTTCGCGGCGAGTACGTTCACAAGATGAACGGGACAGCTACAGATCCCGGGACAGCTGCGGATTCAGACGGCAATCAAAAGAAGAAAGGCCGTCGCAAGGAAGGTCGCTATTCACCCGGAGCCGGCTACCGACCAGACCGTAAAGCGGCGAACCAGAATCCAGGCGGGGAAAGTTCACCTGGCAATTCTCAATCCAGCCAGCAGAAGTCTGGCCAGCCTAACTCTGCCAACCGCTCGGCTCGCAAGCGTAAGAAGCGGCGCTAGCAGGCGAAGGAAGCAGTGACGCATCATTCTGTATGTCGGGTCTGCTAGCTGCTTGCAGATTTTCGAAACGTCTGTTTGTTCTTTCGGATTCGCTAAAGTCCCGGCGGGCGAGGTGATTTCGCTCGTTCTCGAAGGCCGCCTTGATTTACAACTGGGCTCCCTCAGCGCCAGTGTGGACTTCCTGGTTTCGGTTCCCAACTCGATTTGCAAACTCGTATTGGTGTCTGGCATCGCACGGATAATAATTACGCGATCTTGAACGGAGCCTGCAACATTCTTTTTGAAGGACTAAGAAGATCCATGACCCGCAACGTAATTTACGCGCTGTTTTCAGTTGTTTGTTTGTTGGCTTCGAATGCCGGAGCAGACATCGTTGCTGAGTTCAGCCCGTCTGCCAACGAGGTCAGCAACTCAACAATTCAATCAAGCGACAGTAGTACCTCGACGACCGTGTCACCGTACGATACCCGAAGCGATCAGCTGGGACCAAAATTCGACGAAGGGCACATGGAGCAAAGATCGATGTTTCGCTCCGATGGTATCTACATGAGTGCCGGCGCGACGACTGCTACGGCGAACCCGCAGATTTCCAACGGCTATCATGAGTTCAAATTCACAGTCGATGAAGGAACATGGAATCTCGACAAGATCAGTTTTGACTACTGGGTGACCGATACCTACGCGGGCGGCCGGTTTTATTCGCGCGTTCATACTGACCGTACCAATTTCGACAACACCGGCGATCTGCTGGGCGGCTATGAACACATTGGTGTCGAGGGCAATGAAGCATCGACTCATATCCAGCGGGTGGAAGTTGACCTGGCTCCGTTCATGCAGCATCAGAATCTCCGTGCGGGCGACGAAGTTGAATTCCGGATCTACTTTGCCGACTTCACCAGCAATGATGCCCGCGAGCACCATGTGGACAACATCCTGCTGGAGGCGAATCCTGCGTCCGTTCCCGAGCCAGGCAGTGCTGCCGTCCTGTTTGGTTTGATGATGCTAACCGCTATTCGACGTCGGCGCTGAAAGTAACTCGTCGTCAGGAAACGGACGTGTTGTCTCGCCGGCGTGATGCTGATCCAGCAACCGTTGCGGGTTGGTCGTTCAGGGTCGGGTCCAGCAAATCAGTCCGGCATTCCGATAACAAATGAAACGGTAGTTTCAAGCAAAGCAGAGGCGGGGACTGGTTCCCCGCCTTTTTCGTAGCCGCGCAAGTGATACAGTGTTGTCAAAACTACGCCCTAGTCGAAGGGCGTGTCCTTCGAATCGTCCCATTCTCCGGTCGTATCCATGCCCTGTCAAAAGTTTGTTGCCGCGCGTTTTCACTCGGGCTTTTTGTTCTCGATACTGTTCGCATTCGCCGGGTTTTCAGTCGGGCAGCATTCGTTTGCTCAATACGGACAGGGCGTCATTCCGCCACCGGAGGAATTGCGAACCGGTTTCGATTCGATCAATGACCGCGACTGCGCCGAAATGCTTGGCGTGCTGGCCGGCCCTGTATTTGAAGGTCGCGGCACGGGCCAACCCGGATACATGAAAGCCGCGCACTGGGTGGCAGGGCAGATTGCCGCGACGGGACTTGAGCCGATGGGCGAGGGAGGTACGTATTTCCAGATGATGCAGATGCGACGTCGCGTTCCTGATCTTCAACTGTGTCGGATTCTCTGTCCCGACGGCACCTCGATCACGGCGGCCGGGAATTTCGGGCTGGAGCGATTCACCGATCAATATCAGACGACCGGGCAGTCCGTTTTTCTTTCGCTCTCAGGCCCCGATGCGGTGACTGCGGATCCGGCGATGTTGCGGGACAAGATTGTTTTCTACAGCGTCGATGCCGATGCGTCGCGCAATGCAGCACGGATGATTGCCCGTTGCGGACCTGCGGCGTCATTCAGAATTATCGACGCTGAACCACGCACCAATGCCCGGATTCTACGCGACGGAGCGCGGACGCAGGCGACCAGCGTTTCCGGAACTATCCGGCGCGCCTCAGCCGAACAGATTGCGTCCTCGGTCAACGGAAATGCTGCCTGGGCCGCCGAACCGACTCAGCCCGGAGTGACCACAATGGCCGGAGCAGGTCAGGTTACGATTCAAGTTCAGGCGCGCGAGAATCAGGCCGGCGTTCCCAACGTTGTCGCCTGGCTTGAAGGTTCCGACCCCGAACTGCGTCACGAATACGTTGTGATCGGCGCTCATCTGGATCACCTGGGAACCAGCGGCGGTGCCGTCTTTCCCGGAGCGGACGACAACGGTAGCGGATCGACGGCGGTGCTGAGTATTGCCCGCGCAATGATGGTCAATCCGGTCAAACCGCGACGCAGCGTTTTATTCATGTGGTTCGCTGCCGAAGAGATCGGACTGGTCGGATCAAAGCACTATGTCGATCATCCGCTTAAGCCGCTGGAGAACATGACCTGTATGTTGAACATTGATATGGTCGGACGCAACGAGGCCTCTGATTCGGAAACCGGGCAGGAAAACGAAGGCCACATCCACCTGGTTGGCAGCTTGAAAGGTAACAGCGAATTGAACCAGTTGATCCAGCAGGCGAATCAGTGCATCGGTTTTGAGTTTGAATACGACGAAGAGGATGTCTTCGGTCGCAGTGACCAGATCAACTTTTATCGCCAGGGTGTGCCGGTCGCGTTTCTATTCGGCGGGTTTCATCCTGACTACCATCAGCCGACCGACCGGATTGAGCAAATCAACTTTCACAAGATCACATCCGCCGCGCGGTTGTATTACATCGCACTGCATCTGGCCGCCGAACACGGCCGGTTTCAGATGGAGCCGGAGCAGTAACGGCTAGTATTTGATCAGGATTGGTTCCGAAAGCACATTCTGTTTCCCAACGGCATCCCCAGTCATGACACGTTCAGTCGTGTCTTTTCCCGGATCGACAGCGCCGAATTTCTTCTCTGCATGCACGACTGGGTTGACCGGTTCGCGGAGTCGCTTCGCGGACAGGGAGTTGCGATTGACGGCAAGGTGTTGCGGGGCTCGTTTGACAAAGCGACCGGCCAGTCGGCGTTTCACACGATCACCGCGTTTGCCACTGAAACCCGGTTGTGCCTGCGGCAGATGAAAGTTGATGACAAAAGCAACGAGATTCCTGCTGTTCCCGAACTGCTCAAACTGCTCGATCTTGAAGGTGCGATCGTTACGCTCGATGCGATGCACTGCCAGAAAGAAACAGCTCGTGCAATCGGTGCTGCAGGTGCCGAATATATCCTGACGGTCAAGGACAACCAGCCTTCACTCTACGCGCTGCTTCATGATCTCTTCATCGATGCCGAAGAGGAGGACTCGACGGTGAAACTGCGACGGCATTCGACGCCCGGGAAAGCGCATGGCCGCAACGAGCTGCGCGAGCATGTGACGATGGCGGCTCCGGGGAATCACGAACTGCCACCGAAAGTGAAAGCCATCGCAAAGCATATTCGCGGTCACTGGTCGATCGAGAATTCTCGGCACCATGTGCTCGATGTAACCTTTACAGAAGACAGCAGCAGAATCAGGAAAGGAACCGGTCCCGAGATCGCTGCCGGCATCAGAAGGATGGCACTCAATATTCTTCAACAGGACACCACGATCAAAGACAACATCAAAGGCAAGAGGGAGAGATGTGGATGGAGTGAAGACGCGCTGGACAGACTTTACTACGAGTTTTCACGATTGAAGGAACTTAAGGACGCAGTCTGCGCCGCCGAGAAGCAGGAGAATGCGTCAGCCCTCCCGAACAATCCTATTCGCGATCAACAATGTTGTATTTCTCATAGTCAAACACAACCCGCGTCAACGACGCGATCACGCCGAGGATCAGAACCGCTGCAGGGAAACCGCCCAGCGTGGAAATGATTTTGATGCCCTTGATATCTTCTACGAAGCTGATCATCACCCAGGCAACCAGTCCGACGGTGACTCCCCATGCGATCTTGATCGCAGTTCCGCCTTCGGAATTTTCAGGCGTGATCCCCGTCGAACTGATTGCTGCCATCGCCGTTGTGTTTGAGTCCGCTGACGTGACGAAGCAGATAAATGTGCTGCAGACATAAAACACGACCAGCACTCCGGTCAGCGGAAGATGCTCGAACACAGCAAACGCGACCTGTTCGTAGTGATTCTGGCCCGACGCGTCTTCTTCCAGCAACGGTGCCAGACTCGCGCCACCCGTCATCTCCAAATGCAAAGCTGTTCCGCTGAAGATCGCCATCCAAATCGCTCCGAATAGCGCGGGGCAGATAAAGTTGACCAGCATGAATTCACGAACCGTTCGACCATAGGAAATTTGGCCCAGAAAACAGGCGGTCACAGGAGTCCATGCCAGCCACACAGCCCAGTAAAAAATCGTCCAGCTGTGCGCCCACGAATCAGCCGGCTGCCCGTCCGCGCCGGTGCGCAAGGACGCCATCGAGTCGCCGCCAAGGTTCATTGCGAAAAAGTTGGTAATGTACTGACCGAACGATTCGAGACCGAAAGTCAGAATAAAAAAGGTCGGACCGGCAATCAACACAAACAGCGCCAGCGCAAATAACGCGTACGTATTAAGGCTGGAAAGAACACGGATGCCCTTCATCAGACCGGACGCACTGGAGATCACAAACGTGATGATGATTACGCCGGCGATGATTGCCCAGAGCGTTATTGATTTGCCATTCACCAGGTCTGGAAACAACTGTTCGAGTCCGGCTGCCAGAATCAGAATGCCCCCGCCCAGCGACGCTGCCATTCCGGCAACCAGCGAATACAGACAAACCGCGTCGATAATGTTCCCGGTTCGACCTGTAACGCAGTCGCCAAACAGGGGAGTCAGCGGGGACCCGAGGCTGTAGGGTTTCTTCATGTTGTAATACGCGAACGCAAACATCAACGACGCCACGGCGTAAATCGCGTAGGGTGTAAACGTCCAGTGCAGGTACATCGTTGACATTGCAAACATTGCTGCTTCGGTACTTCCCGATTCGAATCCGGTGAATGCCGGCGGGGTCGTCAGGTGCTTAATTGGCTCGGCAGTAGCCCAGAGCAGAATTCCGACGGCGATCGTCGTGCAGACCGTGATCGCAAACCAGTTCCACATTTTCAGTTTCGGTTTGGCATTCTTTCCACCGATTCGAACGGTGCCGAATTTTGAAAAGCAGATGTAGATGCAAAGGATGACTGCCAGAAATGCACAGAGGCTGAACATCCAGCCGAAATGGGTCAGCACCCAGTTCTCTGCAAGTTTTGTAAGTCGGATGAATTCTTCCTTCTCGACTAGACTCAATACGACCGCAGTCATCATCAGCAAAAACGGAGGCCAGAAGACCAGGTGATTGAGCGAGTTAAATGAGTCTTTAAATGTCGTTTTTTTTGGAGAGTTCATCGACGCAGTATAACGCGAAATTCCGGATGGCGTGTCGGACCGGCATGTTGTTGCGCGGTCTTCGGTCACCCGGAAGTGAGTCGCGGTCTAACGAAAAAACATGAACAGCTTTGGTATAAACACGATTCCGCCAACCAGCGCTGCTGCAACGGATGCGGCAAGAACAGCAGCTGCTGCACAGTCTTTAGCGCAACGGATTAGCGGATCTTGTTCAGTTGTCACGCGATCGGCCAGTTGCTCAATCGCGGTGTTCGCACATTCCAGCCCGATTACCATGCCAATGCAGATCAGGATCAATCCCCATTCGATCGGGTTGATGCGCAGCGCGAATCCGGCAACCACTACGGCAGCAGCGGCCACCAGGTGTACACGCATATTGGGCTGGGTACGGAAAACCGTACCCAGCCCCGAAAACGCATGGACAAATGAGCGAGGGAATTGTGACATACTGCGGTAGCTACTAAGGCGACTCGTCCGACTGCGGAATTTGCGGTTCCAAATCAAGGTGTTCGGCCAGGAACGCCCATTGGTCGGCGGCTTCGGCAATCTTCTTTTCGGTCGGCACACCAGCGCCGTGGCCGGCGTCCGACTCAATTCTGATCAATGTCGGGTTGCTACCTGATTGGGCAGCCTGCAGTCGGGCCATGAATTTGAAACTGTGCCCTGGAACCACCCGATCATCGTGATCGGCTGTGACGACGAGAGTCGGCGGATAGGCGACCCCAGCGGTAATATTGTGATAGGGCGAATAGGCTCGTAGCGCTTTGAATTCGGCTTCGTCCTTGTCGGCGTCGCCATAGTCATCAACCCAGAACCGGCCGGCGGTAAAGTGTTGAAAACGAAGCATGTCCATCACACCGACTCCGGGCAGGCATGCGCCAAACAGATCGGGACGCTGCGTCATGCAGGCTCCAACCAGCAATCCGCCGTTGCTGCGCCCCTGAATGCCGATGTGCTCGGGCGATGTGAACTTGTTCTCGATCAGCCATTCGGCAGCCGCAATAAAATCGTCAAACACATTTTGCTTTTGCAGTTTTGTGCCGGCCTTGTGCCACTCTTTTCCGTATTCACCTCCGCCGCGCAGATTGGGCATCGCGAACACGCCGCCCATTTCCATCCATTGAAGCCGCGAAATCGAAAACGAGGGAGTGAGCGGAATATTGAAACCGCCGTAGCCGTATAACAGTGTCGGATTGCGGCCGTTAAGTTCGATTCCCTTTTTGTGGGCGATGAACATCGGGACTTGCGTACCGTCTTTGCTCTCGTAGAAAACCTGAGTGACCTTGAAGTCGTCCGGATTAAAATCGACTTTCGTTTCTCGATAAAGTTCTGAAAATCCGGTTTTCAGATCGTAGTGATATATCTGCGGCGCAACATTGAAACTGCTGAATGAATAAAAAGTCTCGCCGTGCTTCCGTTTGCCTTCGAATCCGCTTGCCGTCCCGATCCCCGGAAACGGGACTTCGCCTGCGGGAGTTCCGTCCAGTCCGAATGACATCACCTGAGACTTTGCGTCGCTCAGGTATTCGGCAAAGATCGTGTCGCCAACGATCGAGGCATCGACCATTGCGTGTTCGGACTCGGGAACAATGACGTTCCAGTTTTCGCGCTGCGGATTCTCGACGTCGATGGCGAGGATGCATTTTTTCGGCGATTCAAAATCGGATTTGAAAAAGAAAGTCGCTCCTTCGTTACCGATGAATGTGTATTCATGTTCAAAATTGCCGATCAACTCGACGACTGCATGATCGCTGATTCCCGCTCCGTCTTCGCCCAGTTTTTTATAGAGAATCCGGTAACGGTCGTCTGTTCCCTGCCAGACCTGCAGGACCAGGTAGTTTCCGTCTTCGGTCACATTGACGCTAAATCCCCATTCGGGGTTCTCGGCGTCGGCATGGATCAGAACGTCATCGGATTGCGGCGTGCCAAGCTTGTGATAGAAGACCTTCTGGTTCTTGTTCAACGCCTGGAACTTTTCATCGTCTCCCGGTTCGTCATAACGATTGTAGAAAAAACCCATACTGTCGGCCGACCACGCAGCACCGCCGAACTTGATCCACTCAATCTTGTCTTTCAGAATCGTGCGCGTGTCGATCTCCATCACATGATAGGTCCTCCAATCGCTGCCATCTTCCTGAACACCGTACGCTAGATATTTGCCGTCGTCACTGAACGCCATACCGTCCAGCGCCTTGGTGCCGTCGTCCGACCAGGTGTTCGGGTCAATGAGTACTGACGGTTCCGCATCGGGAGTAGCCATCGTAAAAAGCACGCTCTGGTTTTGCAGACCGTTGTTACGCGTCATGTAGTAGCGTCCACCGGCGATGAACGGTGTTCCGAATTTTTCGAAGTCCCAGAGTTCGGTCAAACGGGACTTGATCGTGTCCAACTGCGGCAGCGTTTCAAGGTAGGCAGACGTGACGGTTTGTTGCCGGCCAACCCAGTCTTTGACTTCCGGTGATTCATGTACGTCGTCCTCAAGCCAGCGATACGGGTCAGCAACTGACTCGCCGAAAAAATCGTTGGTCTGCTCGACGGTTTTCGTTTTCGGATATTGCATTCGTTCCTGTTCAGTTGCGCCTTCACCGGATTCCTGAATTGAGTCTGCCGCCTGAACCGTATCCTGCACCGGCGAAGTGATCGCGAACGAAGGGTTGGCCGCCAGTGCGACAACGATGGCAACCAACAGGGCGGGGATTGATTGGGGAATCAGAGAACAAGCCGCAAATTCCGGCTCGGGGTACAACGGTCGTACTGGGGTCATGAGTCTGTTCCTAATCGGGTTTCCTGGATGGAGGCGGTGATGCCTGGTTCGTGATCGCGATTTGCTTCCGCGCGCATTTATTTATGAAGCACTTTTTACGCCCGCAAAAGTGACTTACTGGCCGGGATGGATGGGCCTGCTTTGTATTTGGTGAGGTGGTTCAACGGAAACTACTACGGGCGGATGGCCCTGAATTCAGTTTAGAAACCCAATCTACACGATTCGCTTCTCGACCGTGAACCGTTTCGGCCGGGAGTTATTCCGTATCGGCCGCTTTATTGCATTTTCTCGTCTGCGACGGTCATTTTTTTCCGTGCGAGCAAATTCGGAATCACGCGAATTCCGAGCCACTGGTTGGTCGCTTGCAGTTTTTCACCCTCGGGGCTTAAAGTCTCTCCCTTTTCAGATTTTTTAAGTCATTTGCAGACAGAGGTTTACGCGAATCCCCTGTGAATTTCTCACCCTGGATATGGAAGACAATTTCGTCTTCTATTTTAGGGGCGCAAATGCACGAAGCTCGCTGCGGAGCTTGCGGTCAAGTGAACACAGGGTGAACCAAATGTTGGAAAACAACGCATTTTCGCATGGCCGCGGAAACGAATCTGATCGTCCGTTCGACTCACTTGATCGTCGGGGACCAGTCCCTTCACCATCCCCCAGCGCAAAAGTCACCTTTACTGGGGAACCCTTTTGGAGTTCATCGACGCAATCGCGCAGAAATCATCCGTCTGGCGATTTGTTTGATGCCCCCGTATTCGATGCCCCCGAGTCTGATGCCATTTCAGTTGGGCACGACAGCACTCGCACAAACATCGAGTTTTCTAATTCCAACCGTAGGGACTACGAGATGGGCCTGGCTCGGCATGGGCCTGAATGCGATTCTGTAGCAGCTCAGCCGAATCTTCCCCAGCTGGGACCAGGCATTCATCCGTCCGGTTCACCTCACCTCCGCCCAGCTGGTTCTCATACTCGCAACCATCGAACGACGGTCGGAGATCTAAATTTTCCTGTGGGTGATGGCCCGGTGAATGATTCACCTGAACTGACCCGCAAGATCGCCGCGGCGATGAGAATTCTCAATGATGCATATTCGCTTGCCGCGCGTTGTGGAGGCGACGTTTGGCAGTTTGCTGTGGAGATAACGGAGTTCGCTGAACTCAATATTAGCCGCAACGTTTTGCGGCTTCTCGCCTGGCAGGGCCAGGTCGCACATCGCAACGAGACAACCGGTCCGGGTGAAGCCAGACGTACCTATCAAAACCGGGATCTCGTATTTTCTTCACGTTCTTGTCTTGCGCTGCCGGAATCCGGTCGGGAGACTGCTCGGCGCAAAATACAGCCAGAATTGGAATCAGATATAATGAATAGAAAACCGGGGAATCTGCGAAATGAATCGCAGCACACCAATCCGCGCAAACCTCACTGGGATCCGGACCGGCGTGAACTAACTCTTGGTGAAAACGTCGTTAAGAAATTCAAATGGCCTGCGACAAATCAGGAACGCCTGCTCGAAGCGTTTCAGGTGGAGAACTGGCCATCCAAGATTGACGACCCTCTGCCTCCGGAGGGCGATGTTTGTCCGAGGCGGCGGCTCCATGACACGATCAAGTGCCTAAACAAAACGACGAAGGAAAAAATCCGGTTCCGCGGCGACGGCACTGGAAAGGGTGTGATATTGGAAATTGTGGGCGACTAGCCGAAAAACGACGGTTCCAACGAAATCAGGCAACGGAACTCTTGTTCAGGCGTTGGTCTGATTATATCCGGCAACGCGGATCAACTTCCGGCCCGAGCGAACCCGCAATACTGAACAGGAGTTCCAATCGAGGTGAATCGTGGAAGAAAATGAGCAGCGAGATTTCCTCCAGTCCTCAGTACTATCAGGAGATTGTTGCCTGTCCGCGCAAATTCGATCGTGTTTATTCGCTCGATACCTACAACCGGGTGACCGAGGACGGGGCGCGACGTTTTCCAATCTCGGTGAGGCCGACAAACACGTCGACAATCACGCAATGGTGATTGATCCGCACGATCCCGACACGATCTACTCGCAGTGGCAGTATGGCGGGCTGGTTCGATTCAACCGTGCAACCGGCGAGCGTGTTGACATCAAACCTCAAACGGAAAGGGGCGGCGACCCGTTGCGGTGGAACTGGGATTCTGCATTGATGATTTCGCCGTATGCCAGCGAACGATTATACTACGGTTCGCAAATTCTGTTTTGCAGCGACGATCGTGGCGACACCAGGGTTCCGGTCAGCGAAGACCTTTCCCGCGACATCGATCGAAACACGCTGTATCAGGGCGATACGTCCGCAGAAGATCAGGTAGCGATCGTTGATTACATCCGGGAAGCGACGTTGTTTTTCCGTGCGGTCCAGGGTGCTTCTAATGTCGTCGAGGAGTCCGAAGAACAGCTGGATGAGATCCAGCAGGTGATCGACGAACGCCATCGCTGGATCGCGACCTGCTGGTCCGAGTTCACGAGTTGCAGGACCAGTTGAAAGACATCAACGAGAAATTTCAGGGCGATCCGACGAAATCGCAGCACAACGAGTCGGCATATCCCGGTTTCATGAGCCGGATCCGGACAATGATGTTCGGCGCGATGGGCAGCACTGAGGGCCCGACCGGAACACACCGGCGTCAGCTGGAGATCGCCGAAGAGGAGTACAAGGAGGTGATTGGCGACCTGAAAAAACTGGTCGAGAAAGAGCTGCCGAAACTCCACAGGCAACTTGACGATGCCGGCGCACCATGGACTCCCGGCCGGAAAATCCCAGCGTGGAGGTAGTTATCCCTGAAACACAGTGTTAACCGTCCGAAAGGTGCTGATTCACACAGTTTGTTCTTTGGAAATCGACCGGGAATAGAACCAATATGACCCGGAAAGTTATCATATAATCGGCGAACGGATCAAACCGTTCCGTGAGAGTTGAATCCGAATCTCAGGGGATATCTGAACTCAAACTAATCGAGGAAACACTCATGAAACGGAAATTATTTGGGATCCTGCTCGCGACATTGCTGATTGCGTTTACGCTGCCAGCGGCATCACGGGCACAGGACGACGTCGACGAGCAGTTGAAAGAACTGCGCGGCGAACTGACCGATGCTATCGGTGAACTACGTGAAGAGCTGAGTGACGCGGAAGGTGATGACGCGCGAAAAGCTGTTGTTGAAAAACGGCGGGCCAGGGAAATGGAGATCGCCGAAAAAATGATCGCCGCATCGGGTGACGATCCGCTTCCGATGGAAGAACTTAAATGGCTGTTCACCAAGACGAAAGGTGAAGCCAGAGAACTCGTTCTTCAGACGATTATCGAAAACCACATCGATTCTGACGAACTATCCGGATTTATCGGCAAGGCCGCTCGCGCGCCGATGCCCGATCCGGCCGTTGAGAAATTTTTTCGGTTCTTAATCGAAAACTCACCCAGCGAGGAAGTCCAGGGAACGGCCATGATGGGCGTTGTGGCCATGATTACCAAGCTGGGTCAACTCAACGAATCGCGAACAAAACGATACACTGAGAGTCTTGGCGAGCCGTTTGCTGAATTGTGTGAAAAGTGGTCGGGCGAAGAGGGTGAGACGGAAGTCACGCGTTTGCTGGAGGAATGCGTCGAGAACTTCTCGGAGGTTGAAAGCGGTCGCAGCACGATTGGGTCGTTGGCTCAGTCGATTCTCAATGAAGCGAGGCTGAAGGTCGGTGCTGTTGCGCCTGATATCGAGGGCGAAGACCTGGATGGCGAGTCATTCAAGCTCTCCGACTATCGCGGCAAAGTTGTGATGCTCGATTTCTGGGGCGACTGGTGAGGCCCCTGTCGGGCAATGTACCCTCATGAGCGGTCGCTCGTGAAACAACTGGCAGACAAACCATTTGCTTTGATTGGCGTTAACAGCGATGGCGACGATCTCGATCGAATTCACAGCATTCTTGAAGAGAAAAACCTGACCTGGCGAAGCTTCCAGAACGATAGTTCAACAGGAACGATTTCCGATCAATGGAATGTCCGCGGATGGCCGACGGTCTACATTATTGATGCCGAAGGTGTCATTCGATACAAGGGTCGCAGCGATCTGGACGGCATGATTGAAGAGTGCCTTGCCGAAATCGGACATGACGTTGAAATCGTGTTCGACGATCCGGGCGAAAAGGAAGATCTCGAAGCTGCCGAAGAAGATGAAGACAGCGACGACGAAGAAGAAGGCGACGAAGAAGAAGAAGGCGAAGAAGAAGAAGGCGAAGAAGAAGAAGGCGAAGAAGATAGCGACGACGAAGAAGAAGAGAAGGACGGTAAAGAAGATGACTCAGATGATGATGACAGATAGTCGTCGTTGGAGTCCTCAAACCCGGGCATCACGCTCAGCCCCGCAAACAGTTTGCGGGGCTGTTTTCATGCACTCGGAGGTGGGATACGCTTCCAGCTTGTCTTGCACCAGTTTCCCGGCTATCGACAAACTGGAAGCGGATCCCACGATTCCGACGCCGGGTTAGTTCACCCAGATTGCGAACCCGACGAAATTGCCTCGAAACGTTTGCTGGAATCGATCCCATGTTTCCGGCGACGTGAGTTCACCCTCTTCAAGATAGGGGACGACCGCGCTGCCGTGAATCCAAAGGACTAAATCGAATTCGGTGGGTTCCTCGAAAACCCGGGCCAGATTGACGCCCAGTTTTTCGTTGGTGCCACGCCAGAACGGGATCAGCAGTTCGCCGTTGAGAACTTTCTCACCTTCATCCGGAAATTCGTGCCATGTCGCGACCATCTCTTCAGTCATTTCGAACGCCGTGACGGCTGACTGTTGATCCGGTGCCGGGATCCACTCGCGATCGTTGTCGGTCTCGACCCGGATTTCCTGCCACATCAGACGGCTTTGAACGATCATCTCCAGCACGTACCCCCGGGACTGAGCCATTTTTTGCGGGTCAATGACAGGCCAGTGGAAATTGTGAATTCCGGCGATCGCATCAATGATCATGTTTGGGCTGAACATCCCCCCGCCAGGTTCCTCTTCAATCAGAAAATCGAATTTCACGTCCGGTTCAGCAAAGATTCGATGCGCAAACACATGCCACATTTCCTCTTGATCGTGGGCCAGAACAAAGCCGACCAGGCCGCGAAGCAACGAGCAATAACCGCGCAGCCAGTGAACGTCGGCGCGGTCGAACGCAACAACCGTTTCGAGTCTGGCAGCTTCCGCCCCTTCGGGTTCAGTGCCCGGAATTGACCTGCCTGTGATGTACAGCAACCCATCACCGGGAAGCGCAGCTTCTCGGCTACCTAACGGCGAGCCCCGCGAGCCGACCGCCGAAGCGTCCAGCGGAGGCGGAAACGACCGCAGCCTGCCCCAGCAGGCTCGGGAGTCGTCGAGCGGCCAAGCGAGACGGGCGGGCGCCCAGCCCGCAAGCTCGCCAGGACTCGTCCTCAGAGACGCTTACGGTGAAACCAATAGATCCTCCAAGTATTTGCGCCTCAGCGAGATTTCACCCGTGGAGATCGATGAGCATAGTGCCGGTAGGTCGAGCGTCAATGGTCTACTCATGCCTCACAATGAGAAACTGTCACCATGGTTTGTCGAATGTCGAATCGTCAAGCATTCGTTTTTCTTATGACTTGGCTGCGCCAAACTAATACTACAGCGCAACTGACATTGGCGAATTATGGTCAATTGGAGACTCTATGCTGTTTCCGACGCAACAGCAATTTGGGTGCTCCGCATGGATGTGGAATCGATTCGTCAGCTGGAACCGGAGCTGGCAAAGTTTTTGAATGAGTTTTCGGAGTGCGGCGGCGGTGAGATCCGGGCCCATATTCACACCTACGTCAAGGGTCAGGTTGCTCAGATTGATCGCAAGAATGTCGAACAGATCGCAGTGCATTGCGGTAAAGTCCCGCGGACGCTGCAGGAATTTCTCAGCAGTTACAACTGGAACCACGAACAGGTTCGCAACCGGATTCAAAAAGTTGTGGCGCGCGACCACGCGGGCCGGAATTCGATCGGGATCATTGACGAAACCAGCTTTCCGAAAAAAGGAGCCCGGACTCCCGGAGTTCAGCGGCAGTGGTGCGGGCAAAGCGGCAAGACCGACAACTGTGCAGTGACAGTTCACTTGAGTTACGCGCACGAGGACTTTCACTGCCTTATCGATGAAGACCTTTTTCTGCCTGAGAGCTGGTCCGATGATCGCGGGCGATGTCGCGCGGCGAAGATTCCCGATGATGTTGTGTACCGTCCGAAAACAGAAATTGCCCTGGAGCAACATCAGCGTGCGACGGACAACGGGATCACATTCGACTGGCTCACGTTCGACGAATGGTACGGTGCCAAGCCCGCGTTTCTGAGTACTCTGGATTCACGAAAACAGGCTTATGTAGGCGAAGTCCCGCGTATTTGCAGGGTCTGGAGTGATCTGCCGAAAACGACCGGACGCCCTTATTGCAAAGGCAGTCGCGGTCGCAGCAGAAAAACTCCGCGACTGGTTGCCGGTACTCCCAAAGCAAAAACAGTTGAGGAATGCCTGGAGTCACAGGATTTAAAATCCGCAGCAATGCTAAATCAACGCTAGACCAACGCCCGAAAGGCCTAGCGTATCCTTCATTCCAATTCGTGACCCATGGCTGCACATTATTCTACTTGCTCGATTGTGATTATGCCTGCGTGGCAATACCGATTGGGTGCACATACCCTATTGGCCTGCGAGCTGGCAATCGCATTACGAGAATGTACACGACGAGTCCATTAATTACTCGCCCGCGAATGTCTTGAGTTCCGAAGTACTCACCAAGGTGCCGATTGCCTCGGCTGCGCTCTTAGCATAATCCTTCACATCGACTAGGAACGCATTACTAATCGCGTTGAAATCACTACCCGTGATCTCCGATTGCTGCATGTCTCAAAACTATGACGTGCTTGACGCAACCAAGACTCTCTCTTTGAATTGATCCATTGCAGCGTTCAATTAAAAAGAGGCTCGCATGGCATCAATAGGCTCCACATAAACGGGAATGCTTCCCGCAATCGTCGAATGGATTGCAAGGACAACGAGCATTGCGATTTCTTGCTTCAATATTGAGATCGACCAGGACGAAAATGAGTCTTGATGCGTAGTCGAACTGCCTTGATTGCGCGTCAGACGCGCCACGAATTTCGATATGTCCTCACGATACGCCGGGCCCTTCATTCGCCTGACTAATCTAAATCGAGTAGGCGCAAACACGTACTAGAGATATTAGTTTGCTTCTTGTTTTTTTGCTTTTGTACGTTTGTCTTCAATGCCAACCTTTAAACGCCGATTAGCTCTAATGTCTTTGATGTTTCCCACCAATTTCATGATTTCCTTTAGCTGGGAAACCGTAACTTTTGCTACAACGCTCCCCGACGTCTCAAAAGCATTCATGTCATCCTTGCCAATGATGTTCTCAATCTCCTTCACGAACTGCACAAATGTTGCATTCCGGGTCCCATGATCGGTTCGCGAAGAATCGCTTACTAGAGTTTTTGATTTGCCTACACCGCTTCGAACGGAAAACTTGCGCGGAGGCAGCTTGCATTGAAAAATCAAACCAATCTTCTTTTCAGAATCTTTGACAGAATCCAAAACTTTCGCCAGCTCGGCATCAAACAACTGAGTAGATAGCTCATCTTTCTTTTTTCCATCTGTCATGATTCGCTCGCGCAGTTTTGATGAAGGGACTAATGTAAATCTATGCCCGCCCGCCTGCTAGTCAATACCGAATTCATCGCGAATCGCAAAGTCAATCGCGCGAAGCACATCAAGTCGTCCATATCCGTACCGATTGTCCTGCCCATTCTCACCGAGTTCATCAACTGAACTTGCTAACAGTTCTTGAATTTGCCTCCCTAGAAGAATCTGTGGGTGAATTCCGGTTCAGGCAGATTCCCCAGGTTGTGATATAGCGCGGTTTCGTAAGCTTCTTGGGTGCGAAATCCGTAGGATTTTCTGGTGATCAGTTTTAATTTGTTGTTGAATCCCTCGACGACTCCCGACGAAAGACTCCCGCCAGCGCGAAACCAGTTGAACAAATGGCACGTTTGTTTTACGAACTTCCTTTTGAGCCTTACGCTCCTATTCGGCGGCAAATTGGTTCAATCTGGAAGGAGACAAATCGCACCAGAAAATATCGACGACTACCTCCGGTTCCTGTCGAGGTCTTGCCATTCAAAACAAAGTCAGTACGCGTCTACGAAGCGAACGTGGTCAAAAAGGTTTGGTCTAGTGAGGGAAAGTGGTGGTACGAAGCTCGAATGGCTTGATCAGGCTTTAAGGATTTAGGTTGAGGTCATCTAAAAACTCGGAGGCTGGGTCGACGCCGGTTACCAATAGGCTGTCTCTTGCACGCGTGCAGGCGACATAAAGCAAATGTCTCTCGGTGGCGTAAACGTCTTTCAAATCCGCGTCGTCGGCAACTGATTCCATCCGTTGTTGAAGTGGAATTACTTCATCATCGCATGCCATAACAACTACAACGCGGAACTCCAGCCCCTTGGCTTTGTGCATTGTCATCAACGTTACATGATCGGAAAGGAAGCTAACTGCATCTTGGATCTCATGGCACTTGATTTTTGCCGATTCAATTGCAGCGTTGGCTCGATCAAACTGGTTTTTTGAACGAACGAAAATTCCAATTTCCCGAGGATCGACTCCGGACTGCAAACTTGATTTGAGCCAATCCGAAACAAACTGCGATTCTTCCTCTGGTGTTGGAAATGTCCTTACTGTTGGTGGCGGGCCGTTAAACACAGAAACTGTTCCATGTCGTGATTCAGAATTGCCATCCACGTCGGCAATCTCTGGTGGCAGCAGCCGGTCGGCTTGCATTCGAATCTGGTGCGATGTGCGGTAGTTGATTCGCAATGTTTTAGAACGTCCGCGAATGTCAACGCCCAGAGTTTTCCACGAAAATGGAGGTTCAAATATGCGTTGTCCCAGGTCCCCTGCGAAGAAAAGGGAGTTTGGATTTGTTGTTCCAAGCGCCGCAATAAAACGCAACTGAGAAACTGATAGGTCTTGAGCTTCATCCACGATCGCAAAGTCGAATGGCTTCGCATCTTGCTTTGCAAGCCATTGTCCAAGTTGACCGAACATTCCCGGGCCAGTTGTCAAACCACGATTCGAAAGTTCCTCCCGTAATCGCTCATAAATGGACCAAAGCGATTCTCGCTGTTTCTCGCCTAGTCGAGTTTTTCTGCCAAGGCGAGGTACAGTTTGATACGAATTCCAATCAACAAGTTGCCAAGCATCAACAACCTCGCGCCATTCCGTCCAAATAAACTGGTCTGAGAGTTTTAGATCGGGGATGTCCTTTCTAAAATCGGTAAGCAGTTCTCGAATCGTCTTCTCGTCTGCAAACTTGATTGGTCCAAGTTTTTCTGTGTACAGGTTTCTACCGATAGAATTCAGGTCTGCTACCGTGATTCGAGAATATGTTGATTCGTCGTCTCCAAGCAGTTGCTTAATTTTTGATGCCAACACGCCTGCAAGCGTCTTGGTAAACGTGGTAACCAACACGTTGGACCCACGATGTATCTTGGCGAGGTTAACAGCTCGATGCAATGCAACGATCGTCTTGCCCGTTCCTGCTGATCCAGCGACCCTAGCTGGCCCATTGAATTCAGCGTGTACCAAAACCTCCTGTTGCGGATGAAGGAATACCGCCCATTTTTCCCAAGGGTAGTCCAATGCAAGTCTCAATTCATCGCTATCCGTGACAAGCTTGAATCTGCGTTTGGCATCCGGGTGTTCGAATGGTGAAGTAACTGATTTCTGAACATCAACTCTAGGTGTATCACCGACTGCAAGTGCTAAAAGTGCTTCGCCAGCTTCTCTAGGAAGATGATCTGTCAACTTGAAGATCGAATCTTCAGTCGCTTCTCGAACATCATTCAACCATTCTTGAGGGATGCCATACCCCAAGAACTCATCATCGGAAACAGACTCAAATAGTCTTTGCTTCGAAATTGGCGGCGGTTCGACTTCAACATACTTTGGAATCTCTATTTCGCGAACAGATTCGCGAATTTCAACTAACTGTGCAGCTCCCGTCTTTGGATGTGCCTCCAGTTTCCGTCGTTCAGCCCAATCGTACGCACTGTCATGGTGATCAACATAGCAAAGCAGAAGGGATGAATCTGTTTTGTGGACAATCAGCCGAATATGTTCGGCGACAATTAGGAAAGCGCCGGGATAAACCGGTTTGAAGTCGGGAATGAAAGAGTCCTACGGGGAAGATTTAGCCAATCACTCCGGCCTTGATCCGTACGCTGATACTGGTAACAGCATGGGTGTAGCATCGGTAAGAGGTACAGTCAGGCGAGCTATTGAGCTCCGAAATCAGCTAAATCCGAGTGCCGACCTTGTCTAATTGTGGGGAAGGCAACACGTCCAACAACGTCATGGCGAGTCGTTGGTCGACACGGCGGAGTCTGAGAACCTCAGCATGATTGAAAACTTCAAACGCGAGAACCGGGAGACCCCAGTGACATCCCAGGGATCATTCTTTGATCTTTGGGATCGGCCGGAAAACGCCTCAGGCGGTACTTCCGACATGTACGTCACTGGGGAGTCAGATGAGTCCATAGTACCTTCGACATCGACGAACAAGGGTGCAACTGAAGCATCCGCGGAGCCGATCGAGGAAAGGGACTCAGCCAATAGAAACGCGATGCAGCCTGCCTCACTCCGGACACCGAGCCGGGATAAACGTGAGTCACGCGGATTGCATGGCGTGCGTGAAGCTGCTCAAAACAGCAGCACACTTCGTTTTACTGCTTTGCTTCATCACATCAATGAACAGATGTTGTTTGAGAGCTTCATGAACTTGAAGAAATCAGCAGCGGCTGGAATCGACGGGATGACATGGCATGATTACGAAAACGACGTGGAGTCCAATGTGAAGGATCTCCACGGTCGCATTCACCGAGGAGCCTATCGAGCCAAGCCTTCTCGTAGAGTCTGGATTCCCAAAGCTGATGGTCGAAAGCGGCCACTGGCGGTAGCGTCCTTGGAGGACAAGATTGTCCAACAGGCGGTGCTATGGGTGATTCAGTCGATCTACGAACAAGACTTTCTCGGTTTCAGCTATGGGTTCCGCCCCGGTCGCAGCCAACACATGGCGCTTGATGCGCTAAGCGTGGCATTGACCGACAAGAAGGTGAGTTGGGTACTCGACGCCGATTTGGAAGGCTTTTTCGATTCGATTGATCACTCGTGGTTAATCAAATTTCTGGAGCACCGAATCGGTGACAACCGCATTCTTCGGCTAATACGTAAATGGCTTCATGCCGGTGTTATCGAAGAAGGCGAGCGGATTCCGGGCGAAGAAGGATCGCCGCAAGGGTCAGTGATTTCACCGATCCTTTCGAACGTGTTTCTTCATTACGTCCTGGATCTATGGATCGTATGGTGGCGTCAGCAAAACGGACGCGGCAACATTGTCGTCGTGCGCTTTGCGGATGATTTCGTGGTTGGTTTTGAGCATCAAGCGGACGCAATCGCCTGCCTGGATGAACTCCAGGAGCGCTTTGCTAAGTTTGGCCTCAAGCTGAACGACCAGAAGACTCGATTGATCGAGTTCGGGCGTCATGTGTCTCAGCGCCGACGGCGTCGAGGCGACGGGCGTACCGAAACGTTTGACTTTCTGGGATTCGCCCATCAATGCAGCACGACTCGTACACATGGTCGGTTTACCATTCGCCGGGTGAGCATTGCCAAACGGCTGAGCGCCAAGCTTGCTGAAATTAAACAGCAGCTGCGACAGCGTTGGAATGACTCCGTTGGCGAAATGGGTCGCTGGCTATCGCGGGTCGTGCAAGGTTGGTTGAACTATCATGCCATTCCTGGCAATATGGTTCGCCTTCAGCAATTCGTCCGATGTGTCACCAAGATCTGGCTTCGTCAGCTTCGGCGACGTAGTCAGCGACATCGGTGGACTTGGAAACGAATGGCTGCATTGCGGGACATCTATATGCCACGTTTACGCATCCAACATCCGTACCCACATCAGCGATTTCACGCCCGACTAAAGGCAGGAGCCGTATGAGTGTAACTCCTCACGTACGGATCTGTGCGGGGGGCCGCCGGTAACGGCGGTTCCTACCGCGATAATTCCCCTTTAGCGACAATTAGGAAAGCGCCGGGATAAACCGGTTTGAAGTCGGGAATGAAAGAGTCCTACGGGGAAGATTTAGCCAATCACTCCGGCCTTGATCCGTACGCTGATACTGGTAACAGCATGGGTGTAGCATCGGTAAGAGGTACAGTCAGGCGAGCTATTGAGCTCCGAAATCAGCTAAATCCGAGTGCCGACCTTGTCTAATTGTGGGGAAGGCAACACGTCCAACAACGTCATGGCGAGTCGTTGGTCGACACGGCGGAGTCTGAGAACCTCAGCATGATTGAAAACTTCAAACGCGAGAACCGGGAGACCCCAGTGACATCCCAGGGATCATTCTTTGATCTTTGGGATCGGCCGGAAAACGCCTCAGGCGGTACTTCCGACATGTACGTCACTGGGGAGTCAGATGAGTCCATAGTACCTTCGACATCGACGAACAAGGGTGCAACTGAAGCATCCGCGGAGCCGATCGAGGAAAGGGACTCAGCCAATAGAAACGCGATGCAGCCTGCCTCACTCCGGACACCGAGCCGGGATAAACGTGAGTCACGCGGATTGCATGGCGTGCGTGAAGCTGCTCAAAACAGCAGCACACTTCGTTTTACTGCTTTGCTTCATCACATCAATGAACAGATGTTGTTTGAGAGCTTCATGAACTTGAAGAAATCAGCAGCGGCTGGAATCGACGGGATGACATGGCATGATTACGAAAACGACGTGGAGTCCAATGTGAAGGATCTCCACGGTCGCATTCACCGAGGAGCCTATCGAGCCAAGCCTTCTCGTAGAGTCTGGATTCCCAAAGCTGATGGTCGAAAGCGGCCACTGGCGGTAGCGTCCTTGGAGGACAAGATTGTCCAACAGGCGGTGCTATGGGTGATTCAGTCGATCTACGAACAAGACTTTCTCGGTTTCAGCTATGGGTTCCGCCCCGGTCGCAGCCAACACATGGCGCTTGATGCGCTAAGCGTGGCATTGACCGACAAGAAGGTGAGTTGGGTACTCGACGCCGATTTGGAAGGCTTTTTCGATTCGATTGATCACTCGTGGTTAATCAAATTTCTGGAGCACCGAATCGGTGACAACCGCATTCTTCGGCTAATACGTAAATGGCTTCATGCCGGTGTTATCGAAGAAGGCGAGCGGATTCCGGGCGAAGAAGGATCGCCGCAAGGGTCAGTGATTTCACCGATCCTTTCGAACGTGTTTCTTCATTACGTCCTGGATCCATGGATCGTATGGTGGCGTCAGCAAAACGGACGCGGCAACATTGTCGTCGTGCGCTTTGCGGATGATTTCGTGGTTGGTTTTGAGCATCAAGCGGACGCAATCGCCTGCCTGGATGAACTCCAGGAGCGCTTTGCTAAGTTTGGCCTCAAGCTGAACGACCAGAAGACTCGATTGATCGAGTTCGGGCGTCATGTGTCTCAGCGCCGACGGCGTCGAGGCGACGGGCGTACCGAAACGTTTGACTTTCTGGGATTCGCCCATCAATGCAGCACGACTCGTACACATGGTCGGTTTACCATTCGCCGGGTGAGCATTGCCAAACGGCTGAGCGCCAAGCTTGCTGAAATTAAACAGCAGCTGCGACAGCGTTGGAATGACTCCGTTGGCGAAATGGGTCGCTGGCTATCGCGGGTCGTGCAAGGTTGGTTGAACTATCATGCCATTCCTGGCAATATGGTTCGCCTTCAGCAATTCGTCCGATGTGTCACCAAGATCTGGCTTCGTCAGCTTCGGCGACGTAGTCAGCGACATCGGTGGACTTGGAAACGAATGGCTGCATTGCGGGACATCTATATGCCACGTTTACGCATCCAACATCCGTACCCACATCAGCGATTTCACGCCCGACTAAAGGCAGGAGCCGTATGAGTGTAACTCCTCACGTACGGATCTGTGCGGGGGGCCGCCGGTAACGGCGGTTCCTACCGCGATGAAAGCGCCGGGATAAACCGGTTTGAAGTCGGGAATGAAAGAGTCCTACGGGGAAGATTTAGCCAATCACTCCGGCCTTGATCCGTACGCTGATACTGGTAACAGCATGGGTGTAGCATCGGTAAGAGGTACAGTCAGGCGAGCTATTGAGCTCCGAAATCAGCTAAATCCGAGTGCCGACCTTGTCTAATTGTGGGGAAGGCAACACGTCCAACAACGTCATGGCGAGTCGTTGGTCGACACGGCGGAGTCTGAGAACCTCAGCATGATTGAAAACTTCAAACGCGAGAACCGGGAGACCCCAGTGACATCCCAGGGATCATTCTTTGATCTTTGGGATCGGCCGGAAAACGCCTCAGGCGGTACTTCCGACATGTACGTCACTGGGGAGTCAGATGAGTCCATAGTACCTTCGACATCGACGAACAAGGGTGCAACTGAAGCATCCGCGGAGCCGATCGAGGAAAGGGACTCAGCCAATAGAAACGCGATGCAGCCTGCCTCACTCCGGACACCGAGCCGGGATAAACGTGAGTCACGCGGATTGCATGGCGTGCGTGAAGCTGCTCAAAACAGCAGCACACTTCGTTTTACTGCTTTGCTTCATCACATCAATGAACAGATGTTGTTTGAGAGCTTCATGAACTTGAAGAAATCAGCAGCGGCTGGAATCGACGGGATGACATGGCATGATTACGAAAACGACGTGGAGTCCAATGTGAAGGATCTCCACGGTCGCATTCACCGAGGAGCCTATCGAGCCAAGCCTTCTCGTAGAGTCTGGATTCCCAAAGCTGATGGTCGAAAGCGGCCACTGGCGGTAGCGTCCTTGGAGGACAAGATTGTCCAACAGGCGGTGCTATGGGTGATTCAGTCGATCTACGAACAAGACTTTCTCGGTTTCAGCTATGGGTTCCGCCCCGGTCGCAGCCAACACATGGCGCTTGATGCGCTAAGCGTGGCATTGACCGACAAGAAGGTGAGTTGGGTACTCGACGCCGATTTGGAAGGCTTTTTCGATTCGATTGATCACTCGTGGTTAATCAAATTTCTGGAGCACCGAATCGGTGACAACCGCATTCTTCGGCTAATACGTAAATGGCTTCATGCCGGTGTTATCGAAGAAGGCGAGCGGATTCCGGGCGAAGAAGGATCGCCGCAAGGGTCAGTGATTTCACCGATCCTTTCGAACGTGTTTCTTCATTACGTCCTGGATCTATGGATCGTATGGTGGCGTCAGCAAAACGGACGCGGCAACATTGTCGTCGTGCGCTTTGCGGATGATTTCGTGGTTGGTTTTGAGCATCAAGCGGACGCAATCGCCTGCCTGGATGAACTCCAGGAGCGCTTTGCTAAGTTTGGCCTCAAGCTGAACGACCAGAAGACTCGATTGATCGAGTTCGGGCGTCATGTGTCTCAGCGCCGACGGCGTCGAGGCGACGGGCGTACCGAAACGTTTGACTTTCTGGGATTCGCCCATCAATGCAGCACGACTCGTACACATGGTCGGTTTACCATTCGCCGGGTGAGCATTGCCAAACGGCTGAGCGCCAAGCTTGCTGAAATTAAACAGCAGCTGCGACAGCGTTGGAATGACTCCGTTGGCGAAATGGGTCGCTGGCTATCGCGGGTCGTGCAAGGTTGGTTGAACTATCATGCCATTCCTGGCAATATGGTTCGCCTTCAGCAATTCGTCCGATGTGTCACCAAGATCTGGCTTCGTCAGCTTCGGCGACGTAGTCAGCGACATCGGTGGACTTGGAAACGAATGGCTGCATTGCGGGACATCTATATGCCACGTTTACGCATCCAACATCCGTACCCACATCAGCGATTTCACGCCCGACTAAAGGCAGGAGCCGTATGAGTGTAACTCCTCACGTACGGATCTGTGCGGGGGGCCGCCGGTAACGGCGGTTCCTACCGCGATAATTCCCGATGAAGAAGTTGATTATTTCTTTCGTCATTGGCGGGAAGAGTTCTTTTGTTTGGCCTTCTTTGCGGTTTCGATACGGTAACTTGGGACATTCATCTCGATGATCACGCTGTGGTGTACCAGCCGATCGATCGCGGCCGCGGTGGTCATGGTGTCCTTGAAGATCTGACCCCACTTGCTGAACGCCAAGTTGCTGGTCAACATCACACTGCCTCGCTCGTATCGTTCGGCCAACAACATGAACAGGACCTCCATCTCCTCGCGGCTTTGCTGGACATAGCCCAAGTCGTCGATGATTAGGCCCTCGAAGCTCGATAGTTTCTTGAACAGTTTGGGCAACCGCAAGTCCCGTTTGGCAATCAGCAACTGCTGAACCAGCATCCCGCAAGTCGTGAACAACAAGCTGTGGCCCCGCAAGATCAGCTGCTGGGCCAACGCACACAAGGCATGACTCTTCCCCGAACCGGGCTTGCCGAACAACAACACGTTCTCTCGCCGTGCCAAGAACGAACCGTCCTTGAGTGTTTCCATCTGCCGAGTCATGGCCAGCGGTAAGCGGCTGAAGTCGAATGACTCCCACGTCTTGCCAAGCGGCAACTTCGATCGAGTCAGCAACCGTTTGATCCGACCCTCCCGCCGCGTTTCGCATTCCAACGTCGTCAGCTCCGATAAATAATCCAAGTGGCTCAAGCCTTCGGTCGCCGCCCGCGTTGCTGTTTCGGCGAAGTGATCCCGAAAGCTCGGCATCCGTAATTCGCGAAACTGCAGAGTCAGCTCCTGGTCGCGACCGGGTTCCACTCGGCTCGCTGCCCTGCCGGGTGCTCGAGTCGATCGCCGTTTGCCGGGCGTCGCTTTCGAGGCTGCCGTGGTTGGGGCTGCCCGTTTCGGGGATCGGTTTTTCAACTTGCTCATCAGATAGACTTTCCTTGTCAAATGTAGAATACAAACAATCGAACTCATTCAGGTCAGGCGCCTCGATATTGACTTGCGTCGCCAGCGGCAAACTGGCTGCGTCGTGAACCATCAACTCGATCACCTCGAAATCGACAGCGACTCCCGCGCCGATCAGCACTCGCAACGCATGATCGACGGCGTCCTGGCTTTCCTTGGCGGCCAGTTCCAGAATTTTCACGTACTGTTTGTCGGCGACTTTGGAGGCGTGGGCGCGACTGAGAATGTCATAAGCCATCCGAAACTGGCTCGTGGGAAACATCTCGTGCTGGTATTTGTACTGGGCAAACGCACCGGGCTTGCGAACCAAACTGTCAATCACATGACGATAGTTGATCGAAACGCCTTGCTTGCCCAACAAGCGGGGCATCGTCTGAATCGAGTGCCCCTGGTAAGTCACTTTGATGTGCTCGGCTTCGATTCGAACATCGACTTGCTTGTTGATCAAGCGACTGGGAACGGAATAAATGTTGGTCCGAACCCGAATCGTACTTCCCTTACCGACACGAATTCCCAGCAACAAGTCAGCCGTATCAAGCCGCTGATCGGGAAGCCGTTGGAGCTCCGCCAACTCTTCAGACAGGCGTTGTTGACGATTCGAATTGGCGGTGGCGACGAGCCGCTCGACCAAGGCAACGTACTCTTCTCGGCTGGCGAAGTCACGACTGCCGCGAAGCAATAACGCTTGATCGATACGCGCTTTGAAGTGTCGATTGGACGACTCGACATCGCCGTTCTCATTGGCACAGCGGGCGTTGGTGCGTTGGGGCTGGCACTGGTAGTGAGCCATCAACGCCGTGTAACGATCTGTGTGCGACTTGCGACTGGAGTGGTTTTTGACCGCCGCACTGAGCGAGTCGGTACGATGCCGCAAAGGTACGCCGCCGAATTCCCAGAAGGCTTTCTGGATGCCTTCGCTCAAGGCTTCGAACGATTCTGAGAAACACAAGCTGACCGATTCAACGTTGCTATAAGTCAGTACGCAATGATAAAACGAGTGTTCGAATTTTCGGCCGGCGATCGTGACACTCAGCTCGTTGCAGACCGTGAAGTCGCTGGCCGCGAGCGCGCCGGGATGATGCTCCTGGCTGAAGAAGACGGGTTTGCCGGGGCCGTGAAGCGCTTGCCACTGGGAGACTCGGCGCTCGAAAGTGCGCCGAGTCGAGTCCGCAAACTCGCCCGGGCGAGTGGCCTGTAACCAGCCAAAAAGTGTGTATGCTTTGAGGCGTGGTTCCTGCTCGAGTCGTTGCTGAATTTCCGGCCAGACGTCGGCGAACGGATCGGTGCGAGTGCGATAAGTTCGGGGCTGTTTTCGATTCGAAGGGAGACGATCGTCATCCCGATAATCGCGCGCTGTTTTCTCACTCATTTCTGCCATCCTTGATGATGCGGCCAACGACTTGCCCTGGGCAATCATTCGACGCAGTTCTTTGACTTGTCCGTCGCTGACCATCGAAACTCCCTAGAAAACAGGAGTTACGTGGCAAAAAGAGGATTCGCCAACACGGGAATTCTAATTGTCGCTGACTCGGAAAATCGCCTACCAAAAACGCTAGCAATCAACACGGACAAGGGAATTCTAATTGTCGCAACAAGGGAGTTCTAATTGTCGCTATACAGAATATCTCGGCTAACTCGGACGGACCAGAAATTCTTGTCTCTGGCTCGATCAAGTTTGTGAAACTGCATGCCGGGATTGGCGGGATTCAATTGAAGATCAAACGCAGTTGTCTTAACAGCCTTTTGCTCGTCGCCGGTTAACCTAGCAAGGCTGTCGGTGAATGTGTCTGCGATTCTAAATTGCAACTTTGAGTCTCTTTGGTTCGATGGCTGAATCAAAACGGTGAATCATCACTAGCAGGAATATGGCCCTTTAGTTTTTCAGCCAAGTCTTTCGTCTCAAGAAAGGACTTTGACGTTCCAACGTCGCCTAGAATCAACGACTCGTCAACTTCCAATCGCTTTGCGACTTCGCTCACTTTCTTCTTGCAGTCGGCACGATTCTTACACCGTGAAACAACGAGTAACCTCTTTTGCTCTTGGCGCCGCAATGCCTGAATAAGCATCTTGTTGATGTGGTCATCTGAAAAACTGTAACCAATGACAACAATCAATCGTGCGTCAAGCGTAAACTTGCGAAACTGATAAGCATAGAATAGATATGGATCTGCAGCCTCTAATTTGAAATCTCGTCCGAAAATAACCTCCATCTTGTCCGAGACAACATTTTCAGTTTGCTCAACGGAGAACAAGTTGGCTTCAGAATCACGCTTCCAATTCATAGAACCATGCAATTTGTAAAGGTAAAGATCGGGTACGCTGGGTGGTCCACTCTCCTGGTGTTCGAATCTTTCCCAATCCCAGAAATGGGCCGGCCCGCTATCTTGAAATCCTGTTTCGATTCGAAATGACGACTTCTTGCCGATTCTCTCGACGCACAGATCGTAGTTTAGCGAAAAAACGTGTAGCGGATAATTGAGGTCATTTTGAAGTGTCCGAAAGCCTTGGTAGTAGTCGCCAGCCGACGTGTTTTCTGGACACATCCATTTTTTAAGTTCTTGAAGAATCTTGCGGCGAAACTTTCGAACATTTGAAAAGTCGGGGTCTGCAAGCCCAACAAACCGAGAGTTCCAAGCTGCAATAAACGGGTACAGTGGATGTTCTTCGTTTCTTTCGAGTTCGTAAAGTGTGTTTACCAGCGTTTCGATGTTAAATGGCACACTCCATCCAAACACGCCCTTCAGGCCTGCTGAGTAGTGAATCGAACTCTTCACATGATTGTAAAGTTCGTAAAAAGGCTTCCAGTCTTCGTCTTTTGATAAAAGAGACTCGATCTCGTCTATCATCTCGGCAGACATGGGGATTTCCGCTTCCTTACTTGCCCCAGCTCCCAGCAAGAAGACAATATCTTCTGATCGACTACTCATGCTCCCTCTCTACAAAAACCAAGGCCGCAAGTCACTAACTTGAGGCAATGGCAATCCGTTGTTTTGAAAATTGCTCACCAAATCCGCGATTAGGTGACAGTAGAAAATTGAAACTGGGGCGCTCTTGGCATTGAAGCCACGCCAATTCGCACCTGATAGATTAATTAGATCTTGCAACACAGAGTCAGCTTCAACTTCACTGTCCTCAGTGATACGCATGATTTTGACATGAGTTGGACCAGGAAATGCTTTCGAAACCGTTTGTTTGTCAGGGAAAATTCCCTCAAACCAGATCAGATACTCACCACGCCCAAGCTTCGCTTCAGTTGCTTCAAAAGGTACGAGGCTATTAACGTTTGGATTGATCCCAAAAAAGCGATTTCGATGATTGATTTTTACGACGGCAAATTTGCAATCCCGTGAATCGCCAGCCACCTGCTTTACCGTTTCCTCAATCGCCCGGATTTCGGAAAATTTCAATTTGAACGATGTGTGAATTACAACACGCGTAAAATCGCTGGACTTGTCGTCGAGTACGGCCTTAAGATTTCGTTTAAATTCGTCGAGATAGGTTGTCTCATCATTGGCGTCGCCGAGCACTTGGATCTTTTGAAACAATCCACTGTTGTCGCTCAAGACAGAAAACGCGAAATGCTTTTCAACAACCGTTTTGTTTTGGTCTTTTCGGATTTTGTGGGCTTGGCTTATTCCCATAATCAGTGTGTTTCCGGTTGTAGGCCGAACCTTCCAAGGCTTGCCTCCGGCCTTACAGAAAATCTGCAGGGCAATGTTTGCGACCGACCATTTTAGTGCGTAGGCATCGTTGATGATCTTTGTTGTGCATACCTGTGTAGGAATACCAGCATGGGTGAACACTGCCTTGTGTTGCAAGTAACCGTTGTCATCGCCTTCCGGCAGAACAAACAGAGGTAGAGTTGAAGGGTATGATTCGCGGTCATCTTGCACCCGTTTCAACGCAGCTTCAAACGAAGCTACCGAAAAATCCTTGAGTACAATTGGATTGGCATCGAATTCAAGTTTCGTTTTGAACAAGGATTCGAAACCCGGAAAACTGTATCTCTCACGGCTCCCACCTTGAAGTGCCTTTGCCAATATTCTTGCAGCTTGACGATCCTGTTCTCGAAAAGCAAAAAGCAATTTCGGCACGGTCGGTAACGGTTCCAAAGGCCCATGCTGCTTCAATCCAACGAATTGACTTTTTCCTTCTCTACTGTTGGCAAACTGGTATACCTTGGATCGTAGTGTTTTGGCGGGTATCGCTTCAAATTTCTTGCGAGTCTTGAGTGTCACTTCCGTACCTGGCAAAACCAATTTATCTAGCACGTTGCGACGTGCAGTGATAAATTTATTGATTTTCCCGACTCGATCCATGTAATAGTTCAAATTGCGTTTGAAATTACGATCCAGACTGAGACTGAGTTGTTGTATACTTCGCGAAAACGGAACACCTTCCGCGACGCGAAAGTGAAAGTCCAAGAGCCATCCATGCTTGCCAATTGCTTTCAAGAAATAGGGCTGCACAGTAAGCTGTTCAACTCCTTCGTCATGCCGCGTGAAATTGAATTGAATTTCCTCAAAAAAACCATCACGCGGAACCTCAAATTCATCGGGGGACAAATTTGATTCGACAGCCGATCTGAGGCCATTAAAAATAGCTCGTTTGGTCAGGTGAACGTTGTCCTGCGGATCGACTTCAAACTCCTCGAACTTTTTTCGCTCCTCAAAAGAGACCCAGTACCGCTTTCGCTCGTCACGATCTGCTCGTGTCACAGGAAGAGAGAAACCATACAAACCAAGTTCTTTGGACTTGGGATCAGAGTCATGTCTGACTTTTCTAAAAACCTGAAACGAAGGCACCGCGGTTTCGAACCCGAGGAAATTTAGTTTGATTTTGTAGCTATCACTCATGCTATTCAACCCTAAATACCTTCATGACTTCGTCACCGAGATGGTTAATGACTTTGACGGCTATCCTGCCGCTTGTTGGTTTGCCGAACGGTCGGGACGTGTCGCTGTTGAGCGTTGCCCAGGCGTCTTCGTTGATTTCGGCTTTCAGTGTGGTTTTCAATGACTTGTACGGGTCGTTCGCACCGAGGAAGTAGGCGTGGCGGACGAAGAAGCTCTCTTCGTTGTAGTCGGTGTCGATGAACCAACAGGCGATACCGTCGGCGTTGTCGCTGCGGACTTCGCCGCTGTTGGGGTGGAAGACATCGACGCCGTTGATCTTGACGATGATTTTGCTGTCGTCGGTTTCGGTGATGTCGATGTCGGGTTCCCCGAAGATGACAAACAAGTTGCCTTTGCCCGTGTTGGCCAAATCATCAGCCATGTGCAAGTCGGCGTTCATGCGAGCTTGCAAGACGGGTAATGCACCAAGCTTGGTGAACTCGCTGCAATGAGCGCCGTAGCTGAATGCGCAAGTAATAAGAACGTCGAAACCGGCGTCGCCCGCCTCGCGGGCTGCTGCTGTTAGATCAGCTTTGTTTACTGTTCCGAACTCTGGCCCGATGAAGACACCGGCACGCTTCTCTACTTCGCCTTCACTATACTTTCCCTCCGCGCAAATGAACTTACCCGGCCACGGAATCAGAGAAGCAAATTCGATCTTGTCTTCTTTGTGAGCTTGCTGAACTCCCGCTGTTTTTAGGTTGTCAAGAATAACAAAAACAAAGTCTTCGATACCGTGTCCAAAACCAAGCTTCTTTTCAACGACTTTGGATTGTGGGTCAATCAGTTCGTCATCATGGTCGACAGCAAGTGTGCGGTGTGGGGATAGCGATTCAACTGTGAATGGACCCGCGACTCGCACTTTGGATTTGTCTTCGTAGGGTTGATCAGACAAATATTCGAAGTCAGCCTTGGCGGCAATTGACCTATCAATTTCTTTCTGGCGAGCAAGTAGTAGTCTCCACCAGTCTGTGTGCAACTTTTTCGCCTTGGTTGACCAATCACTTTCCGCCTCACGTGGTATCTCCCATTCCTGCCAAGGCTCGGCGTTTTCAACGCCTTTCTTACGTCCGCATTCCTTGTTTAGCGATTCGCTGAGCGGTTCCAGTTTTTCTTGAAACTGTTCCCAGATCACATCTATCTCGGCGTTGTTTGCAATGGACTTCAATGTAATATGCGGCACCCGCTCATAAACGAAGCCGTGTCGGATGTTCTTATAGGTTGGACGATCAGACACTTCAGTTCGGCCAAGTTTTGCCTCTTGTTTCTTTCCTATTTCGCTGTCACTTAGCTGATAATATGGATAACGGGCACCCATGATTCGGGAGCGAGCCAACGCTAATGCAACGCGAGAAGTATCAATCGTGATCCATCTTCTGCCCCATTGCTCTGCCACAAATGCTGTCGTGCCAGAACCACATGTCGGATCTAGGACTAAATCTCCAGGATCAGAAGCCATCAATACACATTGCTGGATCGCCTTCCTGCCAGTCTGAACAACATATTGCTTATTGGCAGGAGGCGCGGTGTCGAGCCAAATATTGTGAATTGGCGATACTGGATAGTCATCAAGCATCAAGCGGTAGCTCATAGTTTGACCGCCTCGATACGGGTCAAGGCGATTCGCATAATAAAGTCGTTTCATCCCAGAGACCGGTGTCTTCCAGGACCTTCCTTTTGCAGGCGAATAGGTTTTTCCTTCAAATTCAAAGTCATAAATTCCGGTAGCAAAAGAACCCGCTGGGCACAAAAACGTTTGGCGGTAGAGTCTCCCGTCTTCCGGCAACAATGCATGATTTCGAATCTGTTTCGAATCGAGTTTTTGCGTTTCCCCGTTTGGCAATAGAACTTGGTTCCAATGCGAGTCACCTTGCGTGTTCGTTTCTTTAAAGAGTCTCCGAAACTTGACTTGTTCAATGTCTTTGGCGTACCAGTGAATATTATCGCAAACACCTTCCAGAAAGCGTCCAGTTAGGGTCATGTTTTTCGTGCGATATGAAATGGTTTCGACAAAGTTTTGATCGCCAAAAATTTCGTCGAGAATTTGTCTTATCCGATGCGTATTCTCTCCACCAATCTGCACAAAAATACTGCCCGTTGCAGATAACAAATCCCGAGCAATAATCAGCCTGTCTCGCAAGTAAGACAAGTACGACTGAATTCCGTCCCGCCAAGTGTCGCGGAAAGCCTTGACCTGTTCGGGTTCGCGAGTAATGTGATCGACTTTACCGTCTTTTACATCCTTGTTCGTAGTAGACCACTGAAAATTCGAGTTGAATCTTATGCCATATGGTGGGTCGACATAAATACATTGGACTTTGCCTCGCAGTCCTTCACGCTCGGCTAGCGATGCCATCACTTGAAGGCTATCGCCTAAGATCATTCGGTTAGTCCAATTAGCCTCGTGCTGATAGAACTCAGTGCTGCGTGCTTCGTCTGGCAGGCCATTGAAGTCAGCAAAAAGAGTCATCTGGGGATCAGCAGTCTTATCGTCAACATCCGTACGCCGCTTAAGATCGTCGACCAAAACTTTTGGATGAATCTTTTCCTGGATGTAAAGTGGGGGAGCTCCAACCACCAATTCGTGCTGAGTGCCTTTTCCTCGCCAAACAAGTTGTGGATCGAGATCGGGATCGCGTCGTTCAATTGCTACACGAATCGGCGATTTATCTTCCTTGCTGACAACTGATTCTAGTTCAGCCGTAGGAATATTAGTACGCTTATCCTCATCGTGAGTAAGTGTCTCAATTGACTTCTTTTTTTTGGTGGTTCGTTTCTTTGCCATCTGTTTCCTAAGCCATCGCCTCTGCAGCAATTGATTCAATCATCTCATTGAATTTCTGCTCTACTTTTTCCGCAAAGTCAGTTTGTATTTCAAATAGGTCTGTAAACTCGGCAAATGCCCAACGACCATATTGCCCAAGGTTATTGACGCCGGGAACCCAATAGGCATCCATCGTGCCTTTCTTCTCCTTGGCATCTTCGCGGCGATATCCTTTTATCTCCACAACAAGATTCAGCAAATCTTCATCGCCACGTCCGTCATCAACCAAAACAATGAAGTCTGGGCGATAGTTTTTCATCTCGCTTCCATAGCGGTATGGAACTTCAAGTCCGAGGTTGTGGTTTTTGACGTAGGCTTTGACTCGTGGGTGTTTCTCTGCAACCCGGCAGAATTCGCCCTCCCAGTCGCTATCCAGAATCACCCAATTGATATGACAACGCCGCGAGTCAGTTTCCCAGCGGTCTTCTTTTGATGTGTTGAAGCCAACGTGAATAGTTGAGCCAATTGGGTTGTACGGATCAAGAATTGCTTTGATCGGCGTTTCGCCAACCATTTCCTCGACGATACCTCGCGTGATTTTTTCGCACGCCATGTCGGCCAACATTTTGTACTTCAGCTGAGCGGGATACGTGCCGCCCTTGCAAATCAAACAAGTATCCATCCATTGCCGCGCGATTCGTTTGAGCTGGCCGAATAGATGTAGTGGGGGATCTTCACTCTGTTCGCGCCACTTGGTGAGAACTAAATGCGACGTGAGTTCATAAAGAACCTGGGATGGCCGAACATCGCCAGTATGTTCCAACGTCAGGTCAACGTGTTCGCCGATAATTCCAGAGTTCTGTGTCTCAGTTGCCCCAATTAAGTCAGGCGTCAACTCCATTGAGTGATCTTGATTGAAGTCAGCTTTCAACCTCTGCTCGGGCAGCTCGACTCGATATCCAGCAACTCGCGGGAAGCGGATTTCCAGTTCGTCACGGTCTGGTCGTACAGCTTTGACATGGATTGTTTGCCGAGGCGGTTGCGGCTTTGAAATAACCGGTTTTGCATTGAAGTCGAAAGGAATGCCCAAGACGTCGGCGTACTCAACGTTAAACAGTCCGTCTTCGTTGAGGTCATATGATTGACGACGTAAGGCACGACCAATTACCTGTTCGCATAACAACTGCGTACCAAATGCTCGGACACCAAGTACGTGAGTGACGGTATTTGCATCCCAACCTTCCGTTAACATTGAAACAGAAACGACGCAGCGAATGTTTTCACCGAGTCGGCCATCTTTACCGACCGTGTTCATGACCTCGCGTAATAAATCTTGATCGGTGATGTTTTCGGCATTTGCCAAATCGCCCCGATCCCTCATCTCACGCCTGAACCGCTCGATCTCAGGTCCGGCCATGTCGCGAAATTTTTTATCTAGTGCATCACCGGATTCAAGTTGGTTACTATCAATCAACAACGTATTGGGGCGGCCAAGCTGATTGCCGTGTTCATCATGATTTCGGAATAGGGCGAGTCTTCCTTCAACCGGCTGGGTTGTGCCGTCTTCGTTTTCTCTCTCGAATCCGGAGATAAAGTCGTAAACGAGTTTCGAAGTGGAAGTATTGTTGCAGACAAGAATGAAACACGGTGGAACTTTGACGCCGCTTTTCTGCCAAAGCTCAAACGTCTTCTTATAGTGGCCGTAGAGCGATTCGAGAGCTGTTACAAGTTGAGGAGGTAAACTCAATGGGTCCAATTTCGCAGACTTGCCACGTCCTTTTTTCGGCATGTCGTTTCGAATATGCTCCCAGAGATTTCGAAACATTGGCATTTCATCGCCTGGGATGTTGTCGGCCACCGGTACACGAGGAAGCTTGACGATCCCGCATTCAATTGCATCCATTAACGAAAAGTCACACATCGTCCAGGGGAATAGAGTTCCCTCTGCATAACCGGAGCCGCTGAGAAAAAATGGCGTAGCGGAAAGGTCGATCACGTGGTTAAGACCAATTTTTCTTTTGACCGATTCTAATCCATTGATCCATAGCCGCGCGGCTTCTTTGTTTTCGGCTGCTTCTTTCTTCTCATCGCCTTTCAAATCGCCTTCTTCGCTTTGCTCTTCAGGTTTTTCCCGATAGCAGTGATGTGCTTCGTCATTGAGCACCATGACGTTTTTAAGTCCCATCAGGTCGGGCATTACACGCTGAAGCATTTGCCCTTCCGACTCCAGCGTATTGAGTGCTTCGCCTCGCCCCTGCAGTAATGCTCGATTCCCTTTCGAGAGCTCCAATTTCTCTCGCAATTTGAACGCGTGATAGTTCGTAATAACTATCTTGGCTTTTCCAAGCTCGACGAGCATGTCGCTGGGAACCAGTTCGCGACTTTTGTAATAGCTATCTGGATCGTTCGGCTGTAAGACTCGTAGCCTGTCTTTGATGGTCAGCCCCGGTGCAACTACAAGGAAGCCTTTCGTGAACTTCTTGCTGTTGGGTCGCCTGACGGAATTGATGGTCTGCCAGGCAATCAACATTGCCATGACCGTAGTCTTGCCGGCACCAGTGGCGAGTTTTAATGCGAGTCTTAGTAATTCCGGATTGGCTGCCTCGTTAACTGACGCAAGCAATTCAACAAATTTCTTGCCGCTTTTGCCCGATTTGGGGGCGACTTCAGTTAACCAAATAGCAGTTTCGACCGCTTCGACCTGACAAAAGAATGGACGGAGATTGGTGAAATTGTGATTTCGCCAGTGGTCGAGCAAACGGGCCGTTTCCGGCGTTACCTGCCAATTGCTTTGAGGCAACGCTCTCCAAATCTCGACTTGCTTTCTAACTTCGTTAATCGTTGCAGCAACTTCGTATTGCTGCTGTTTCGTGGAAAGCCCTTTGCCTTCATCGAAAACAATGTCTTGTTGTGTCGCATCTGACTTTTTTGGCTTCTTTGTTTTGCGGGGTTTGGGGATAGGCGTGAAAAAATCTGCCCGCCGTCTGGTTTCAACAACTTGTTGCGTCGGTTGGCCTGTTTCGTCGAGCTCCCAGTGTCGCCCTGGGTATTCGTACGGGCTGTTGAGAATCGGCTGTTCGAAAAACGGATTTTCCATACGAATGTATTTGTCAGATTTCATGGCCTCAGTTTGCAAATAGACCGGCCAGTGATACCAGCGGCGGGCCATCAAACGCAAATCTGAGACAGGATAAGGTTAGGTGTTAAAAGTCTGATATTGTAACGAAGTATGACGCACGGTGTTAGCGATCGAACAGTGTGTGAAACCGTGACGATCAGGCGGTATTTACAGACAGATAGTTGTTGACAACAACGATAACTGCCCGTTACTTCAAGCTATTTAAAGTGACTGATAAGTCGAGTTATCGGGCAACTTGCTGGGGAAGGAATGCTTCGGGGCGGTTCTTGAGTAATTCAATCTTGTTTTACGACCGGTCACTGACCCATTGAACGGTGCATCTCTTTGCATTTGAATCGTGTTTCCTTTCCCTTCGGCTCGTATGGGCTCACCCGGTGGCCGGAGGCGAAAGTCCCATGCGAACGGAGGGATGGAAACACTGAATTCGAATTGAGTCACCGACGGCGTAGCCGACTTCCAAACTTGCGGAATCTACCAGGAACTCCGTCTCTGAATCCATTGTGTTTCATTTTAGCAGAGCGTTTGGCGGGCTCTCAAAAAACAACTGGTCGAGTGTTTTCTTCCCTGTCGAATTGACGCCCTTCGCCTACTAGAATTCATCCGGCGATGAGACACGGGATGTAAACGCGAAGACCAACCGACTGTGCAGCAAAGCTTCTAATCGATGCCACGGAATTGTCGATGTTGCTCTCAGGTGTTTCGCTGGCCGCTTCGGCGTGCAGGCGAAAACGATACGCTGCTTGAGGAAGAAAGAAAGTAACCGTTCACGGCATTTAGGCGAAGAATGTGGGAGCTTGGTTGCCTTCAATCTTTGCCTTGATTGATTCCAAGAGGAAATCAAAGAAGTTCTGGTTCTGCTTTTTGCAGGTTGCGATCGCTGTCCACATTCGCTCGTTGTATCGCTGCCCAGCCTGACTTCGTGTGCCTTGCGTGCTCGCCAGCAAACGCGGGCCGAAGATCGGCTGACCATGGACTTCAGGAGCGTAGGGATAATAGATGTCACCTTCGATGGTTTCGTAGAGCCGAAACCGATGTTCGGTCACGACCACCGGCGAGTCCGGCAGTTCGATGTGCTGAATCGTTTCGAACTGGTCAGTGGGAGTCAGCTGCAGCCGTGCTACTTCCGAGTCATCAATTTCATATTCGATAATTTCGTCAACACGCTCTGGCGGCAAGGCTTCCCGCAGCTTTCGCTCGTGACCAGGCTGTCCGCCGGCCTTCCGTTTCCGAGGTCGGCCAGGCTTTTTCTTATTCTTCTTGCCTTTGCCTGCCTCGGTGATATCACTCGACGGTGATTTCGATGAATTGGATGAGTCCTTCTTCGATTTCGCAAGTTGAAGCTTTAAGTCCGCCACTTCAGCCAATAGCTTGTCGATCAGCTCGCGGAGTTCAGCAATTGTGTCATCCTTGCTCTTCATCCAGCCAGAGTAAAGAGTTCAGCCATTCCCTGCACCATCAGTTTCGAACCCCGTGAACGGTTACGATAAATTTTCATCCGAATCATTTATCACGAAACGCCTCGGAAATCAAAAGCGGACGAATTCCAAACTCGTGCCTATGCTTGCTTCAATTTCTCCAACAAGATCACCACCTCAGCTTGCAGTGTCGGCTCCCATTCCGCCAGACGGGACAGAATGTCCATCGATTCGTGAACTACCGTCAGGACGATAATGCGCTGTTCGATCGCGGTCTCACAAACCAGCAGATGTCTTTCCATGCGATAAAATTGGAGCGTCGGATGAAACTTCGGCTGCGACCGCAATAGCTTTGGATTTTCCAAAATCCGCGTCAAGGCAGCCTCAAATTTGCCGATATATTCATCTGCAATTTTTTGGCCGAAATTTTCCACTGACCAAGCAGCAATCGCATTGATGTCTTCCAATGCTCGGCCGGTCAGATGAAGTGACAACTTAGATTTCTTCTTGCCAACCTTCTTCCCAGCCATTATTTGACCTTTTTGAGTAAGGCCTTCAAGTCGCCAGTGAACTTGTGAGTGTTTCCTTCAATCGCATCTTGGTACCCGCCAATGATCGAGTCACGTAGCGCAGCAGCCTCCTGCCGATGCTTCTTCTGCCGAATTAAATCACGTACAAATTCACTTGGAGTGGCATAGAGCGAACCATCCCCACAGTTATTGTTCACAAACAACCGTAGTTCGTCAGTCAGCGATAGGTTAATAGAGCTACTCATATGCATCCTCCTATAGAAAGCAATCAATCTTTCCTCTAAGAATACATTGCGTGACGTTATTTGTCAATATTCGACACGCACGTATTGTTGGGCATTTCGTATGAACACCCCTTCATCAAGCCAAAATTTTGAAAATCCCGACCAGTACGGTATTGAGATTGAAGAGGTCGGAAATCGGATTTCCGACCTCGCTGTTGAATAACGTCAAACGCGTTGCTGCGAGTCGTCCGCGAATTCGGACGGCAAGTGGTGACACGCATGGCAGACATCAGTAGGCAATCGCACCCGGTAAACTTTGGCTTACCACCAAGGCTAAGGGAACAGGAGTTAACCACCTGTTACGCGATTGGCCCGTAGAGCTGGATGCATCGCGAGGTGCTTGTCCAGTTCGACGGAGGCTTCGTCGAGTAATCCGGTTTCATCGGCTGGTTTTGTTTTCCAGACGAATTTTGATTTGAAACCGAGTAATCCGGCGATTCGATCCGATGCAAAATGTCCCACAAGGACGGTCTGAAGATCTTTGATCACGACGACATGCCTTGGGCGGGGGCGATGCGGAAAAACCTTCTTGCATTCTCGTCGAATGCTCGAAGGCCGCTATTTATCGAAACAGGTGAGGTACTTTCAAATGACAGAATTCCTGACAAATGAAATGCGTAATCCTGTCCATGGGGTTCGAGGTCTCCGACCTCGTTCAACATGGCCGGCGTGGGGAGCTTCGAGCCTGGCGACAGGACGAACCGCAGTGGACTTACTGCGGAGACCGTTGGCAAATCCAACGGCTGTGAATAGCTCAACTACGAAAGGCCCGCGAGGGCTTGCCGGTGAACTTTGCGGAAGACGCTGCCGAGCTGTTCGGCGTCAATTAAAAGGGAGCTTCGTGTTGCCTCATCATTTTGGATACCGAAGCGCTACCGTTGCCTCACCAGAAATGTTACCCAAATCGCTCCCTCGGCCTTCCAACAAAGGCAATTCGCTTATGCCTTATCTGCGCCGGCTGTCGGTCGCCGCTCAGGTTGAGCGACCGACAGCCGGCTCCGACGAAGGCAACGCGAAACGAACACCCGTTCCACTACCTGAAGCCAGAGAAAATTTTTGGGTAACCTTTTCCAATGAGGCAACACGAAGGGGAATTCTAATTGTCGCCGAACAGCAGAGTCGCCGATTAGCTTCGCCTCGGATCTTATTCCGGGGATTCCATTCCTGGAAAACGATGATCTCCCGCCTCGCTACAAAAAAATCCCTGCCGGTTGTAATCCCGGCAGGGATTGGATCTTTGATGCTATTGATGTTTCGCGACTTACGCAAGAACGAACTTCTTTACGTTCATCCTTTTATTAGCCCCGTAGTCTGACGACTTCCGTCGGTTTTCACGCTTTACGCGCTTTTGGATTCAGGCATGGTAAACGTTGGAGTCCCACCGTCTGCCATTTCCTCGTCGATGTTGAACGTAGTGCCTTTCGGCTGGTCGGGTAAGTCAAACATGATGTCAAGCATGACCTGTTCCACAATCGAACGAAGACCTCTCGCTCCAGTTCCTTTGTCCATCGCACGCTCGGCGATTTTTTTCAGGGCACCGTCAGTAAACTTCAATTCGCAGTCCTCCATCCGGAAGAGGCTTTCGAACTGGCGAACCAGTGCGTTTTTCGGCTCGGTGAGTACCCGAACCAGTCCTTCCGCATCGAGTGGTGCAAGCGAGGTGACCACCGGCAGACGTCCAACGAGTTCGGGGATGAGCCCGTATTCGAGAATGTCGTCGCTGGTTACCTGCAACATGATTTCCCGCAGGTCGCATTCTTCGCGATAGCCGGCTTCCTGCCCGAAACCAATGGTGCGCTTGCCTAGTCTTCGTCTGACAATGTCGTCGATGCCGACAAACGTTCCGCCACAAATGAACAGAATGTTTGACGTATCGATCTGGATGTACTGCTGTTCCGGGTGTTTGCGTCCACCCTGGGGAGGAACATTGGCGACGGTGCCTTCCAACATTTTCAGGAGAGCCTGTTGAACACCTTCGCCGGATACATCACGCGTAATTGAAACGTTGTTGCTGGTTTTTCCGATCTTGTCGATCTCGTCGATGTAGATCACACCTCGTTGAGCTGCTTCAATATCGAAATCGGCGGAATGGAGAAGTTTCAGCAACAGGTTTTCGACGTCTTCGCCGACATAGCCTGCTTCCGTCAGAGTTGTCGCATCCCCGATGGCAAAGGGTACGTTGAGCATCCGGGCAAGCGTTCTGGCGAGGAGCGTTTTTCCGGAACCGGTCGGTCCAACCAGCATGATGTTGGACTTATCGATTTCAACGTCGGTGCTTTCCCATTCAAGCGACAACCGCTTGTAATGATTGTGTACCGCAACGGCCAGCACTTTCTTCGCTGATTGCTGACCGATGACGTACTCTTCAAGTTTGGCCACGATTTCACGCGGGCTGGGAATCCTGGTGAATAACTGTTTTGCCGGACCACGTCGACGCTGTTCCTGTTCCAGAATACTCTGGCACAGTTCAATGCATTCTCCACAGATGTACACGTCACCGGGCCCCTCAACGAGCGGACCGACGTCGCGGTAGTTTTTCCGACAAAACGAACAATGTGCGTTCTTCTTGGAACCACCGGTGCGGCGGCTTCCAGAGGAATCGTTGCCTGCGGGCATCTTCACTCCTTCATGTAAATCAAATTTCAACTGTTCTCAACGCTTACAGTTGATGCTTGAAGTTGATGCCCGCCGGTTACGAACCAGTGGACAAAAGGTGCTTCCTTGCCCGCGATCATTCAAGCTCTATGTGTTGTCAGCATTTATGCTGTCAATTCTCCAGCAGGTGACAGCATGGTGCTGCAACCGGTTAATCTGCGATTATCGTCAGACGATGAAAACCGCCCCCACTCCAACCGGTCTGCTGACGAGCGGGACCGCATATTCCTGTTTACTCTGCTTGTTCGGGTCAACTCTTTTTATCGTTTTGATCAGAGCCGTTTTTGTCGGCTCCGGTTCGACCGGACACGGTTCGATCCATCCCGGTTTGGTCAACCCGGGTACGAGCTGCTGCTTTCAAGTTCTTGTACTCATTGTCATCGAGCTGACCGTGTTCGCGCATTGTTTCGAAATCAGTCAGGTCAGCGATCGGTCCGGACCGTTCGTCGGTTGCAAGTCCGCGAAACAGCCCCGCGACATAAACCGCAATCAGGATCGCGATGACAATCAGAGTTGCCCAGACCACAAAGCGGGCTTCACGCATCGCCCATGTTTCCTGGCAAAATTTGCTGATCGAATCAAACATCATTCCTGCTTAAATTTCAACGTCCCGGTTTCGAAGGCTGCACCTCCCTTTGGGAGGCTTGGCATATTGATATTCCCGGTTCGCCCGTGAATTTGTCTTCATGGATTATATCCCTCCCGATTGTCCAGTATTAGATCAATTTTTCGGGTCGCCAAAACCGGAGTTTTGTCCGGTATTTACGCATCGTTGTGATTTGGTTTCTTGTTTGACCGAAATTGAACTTCATTTGCGGGGGTCGTGCAGGTGATACGGTCGGACACGGCAGCTGGTTCGCGCCGGTTAACCGGAAAACTCGAAACATACTGCCGCTGGCGACGCACGTCCGTCAGAAACCGTATACGCGCTGGCTGAGACGTCAAACTAGACCGTGCCAGGGTGGGGATCCGATCTAGAGACTAGCGATGCGCAGGATTGGTTTCCCTTGCGCGCAAACGCTTCGGAAATCCAATTCATCTGCGGAAAACTGATGATCAAAATCATATCGACTGACCGGTCGCGCATTGAGCGAACGACGAGCGCGGCCTGTCCGGCCGCCGCAAGAATGACGCCCGGGGTATTGACCGCGATTGTTGTCGCATTGCTCTCGACTTGTTTGTCCGGGTGGTCACTGGCAGCGCCGGTTCAGGCGACAGCTGCATCCAACGCGCATTCGGCGCGCGAGATCGCAACCAATCTGACCGGGTTCAGTGTCCCGTTTCAAATCAACGCCGACGACTCGAGGTTCATCGAGGTTCAGTTGTATGTCTCACGTGATCAGGGCAGGTCGTGGCAATTTACCGGCCGTCAAAATACGGACAACAAAGAGTTCCCGTTTCAGGCCGGTGGAGATGGCGAATACTGGTTCGCACTGAAGACGCTGAGTCGGGATCGTAAACTCCTGCCTGCGGGGGCCGCGCAGCCGGAGCTGAAAATCACTGTCGATACTGTTCGCCCCGATCTGAGCGCAAATGTCAAAACCGATGCGGGTGGCCGGGTCGTATGCGAATGGGATGTGCGCGACGAAAATATCGATCCCGCTTCATTGAAGATTTTCTACCAGGGCGCGGTCGAGGGCGGCCCGGATGACGACATGGTTGACGAGTGGGAGGAGATTCCGTTTCAAATTACGCACCCGGTGGCGAACGGGATTTTTGCTGATTCGATCGCATGGTGGCCCGACACTACCGAGCGGGCGTTGAATGTGCGGATCGAGTGTGCGGACCGCGCAGGAAATATTGTGACGGCTCGGCGGCAGGTCGTTGTGCCTCAGGTTTCATGGCGGCATCGGTCGTCATCCACCGTCCAGCGCGGCGACACCTTGAACCCCGGCCGAACAGGTCTGGAATCACCAAGAGGATATCCGGCATCAACGTATCCGGCGATTGCCGACGCGGAAGCCAACGGCGCCGCAGCCGGTGGAACTCAACCGGTGCCTCAAACACCGCCCAATATGGTTTGCGATAACGGAGTCTGCCACCCCGTCGGCCCGACGCTGGACAGTTCGCCGCCGGCGCTACGTGTTGCGACACGACCGCGAATTGGAAGTCCGGTGGAACCGGTCGCGCCACCGGTTCCCGCAAGTCTGCGCATTGCCCGGCAATCTCCAGGTCAGCAGTTGCCGGTTCAGTCGTTTCCTGCGCTGCAACAGGTTCAGCGACCTCCATTGAACGCGAACAACGGGCTGCCGAACGCAAACAACGGGCAGCCGAACTCGGGCACCGCGCTGGCTCCGTCAATTGCATGGGAGGGAACGGTTCAGCCGTCACCGGTTGCCAGAAACTCGGCAGTCGGATCGACGCTATCGAATACCGAAATCGCCGGTCCCGGTTCGCGTCCAGTCAGCCAGTTCGATCGCGACCGCGATTCCGGGCTTCATGGAGGAACGTATCATTCAAACGGTTCGGCGAATGATTTGAATGCATCGCAACGTCTTCCAGGGAGGGACATCGGCAACGGAATGTTTGTTGCAGAGTCCACTGCACGGCGAGGATTGACCGGCGGATCAACGGGAGATTCAACCGGCAATTCAGCGTCGGCATCGGGGCAGTCGTTTCAAGAATCGAGCCGGCAACTTGCTGGTGAGCCGCAGGGTTTTCGACCGCTCCCTCGTCAACATGAATCGCCTCAACAACAGAATTCGAATGCGGTTCCAGTTGCCGGACCTTCACCCAACTACGTGAATCCGAATCTGGCCGTTCCGGGCCCGCCCGGTTTGAACACCAATCCGAATCCGCGCCAGCCTCTGACAGCGCCGGCTGCATTGGGAGTACGGCCTCCGGAATCGGAAATTCTCCCGGTCAACACAAAACGATTCCGGTTGAATTACAGCATTGATGCGATCGATCCTTCGGGTGTTAAGCGAGTTGATCTTTGGGTTACGCGCGATGGCGGTCAGACGTGGCAGGCATGGGGTGAAGACCCGGATGGCGAGAGTCCATTTCCTGTCGAGGTGGAAGGATCGGGTTTGTATGCGTTTCGAATTGCGGTTCATTCGCGCGACGGATTGACCGGGCGTGCCCCCGTGCGAGGAGACAAACCGGACATGTGGGTGGACGTCGATGTTGATGCGCCGCGAGTCAGGATCACTTCGGTTCCCTACGGCCGCGGTCAGGACGCGGGCCGTCTGGTGATCAATTGGCAAGCCGATGATCCGAACATGACATTGCGTCCTGTGAATTTGAAATACGCGATTCACCCCGAGGGACCGTGGACGGAAATCGCAACGGGACTGCGAAACTCCGGCAGCTATCTATGGAAGCCGACCGCCGACGTGCCCGAACGCCTGATCCTTCGCATCGAAGCCCGGGATAACGCCGGCAATGTGGGTGTGTTTCAGCTGAACGCCCCTCTCGATGTCTCAGGGCTGATCCCACGCGGGCATATTAACGGCATTGAACCGGTTGGCGGGTAAGAAGCACGTGACGGGATGCTGGCTGCATCGGGTCACAATTGGGACCGTTGCGGATACACTGGTTTTGCTGGACAGTCATTTCTGTTCCTGCATTTGTCCCCTATTGGCAGTAGCCCGGCTCCCGTTTTTCCTGATCCATGCAAGGCACCCACCACGTTTTTGATCTTCTCAAGAAACCGCCGGTTGCGGTTGAAGGTGGTGTGTGCGCGATGTTTGGCGCCGACCGTTTCTTAAAACTGCTCGCAGTTAGAGCACTGGTAAAGTCGGTTGCTGACGATGACGAGTTCGGCGCGACTCAGTTTTCCGGCGACACAACTACATGGGTCGATGTCGTGGACGAACTTTCAACGCGATCGCTATTCGGCGGCGACTCGCCACGTGTTGTTGTGATCGACAATGCGGATCCGTTTGTCAAAAACCATCGCGACAAGATCGAGGATCTGCTCAGGCCGGGTCCGTCGGGAAGTCTCCTGGTTCTGGTCGCCGATTCCTGGGCCGCCAATACGCGACTCTATAAGAAACTGGACAAAACGGCGCTGCAGGTTCAGTGCGAGGCTCCTGTTATCAAACGTGGTCGCGGCAAAACTCGCGACGACAAGAAGACGATCTCGTGGCTGGTCGCCCGCGCGACAAAAGAGTACGGGTTCGCGTTGCCGGCTGAAGGGGCAGGGCTGATGATCGAACTGACCGATTGCGAATTCGGTCGGATGGATCAGGAGCTGGCGAAGCTCGCGCTGTATGCGGATGGCGGCCAACTGACATTGGAGACCGTTCGCAAGGTGGTTGGGGGCTGGCGCACCGAAACGATGTGGAGTGCGATCGACGCGGCGGTCGATGGAGAGTCCGGGCGCGCTCTGGAGTTGCTGGATCAGTTACTTCGATCATCCGAACACCCGCTGGCGTTGTTCGGTCAGCTGTCGTGGTCGTTGCGCCGCTATGCAGAGGCGGCCGAAATTGTCGCGCGACAGCAACGGGACGGCGTCCGTGTTGATCTGAACGGAGCGATGAAAGAAGCCGGGTTCAATGCCTGGGGGGGCGGATTAGAAAACGCCGCAAGAGGAATCCGCCAACTGGGGCGCGATCGGGCATTCAAGCTGTATGACTGGCTGCTCGAAGCGGATCTGGCTCTCAAAGGGACACATTCCAAAGACGATCGTGCGCGACTTGTACTCGAGAAGCTGTTCGTCCGGATGTCAAAAGAGCTGGCGACTGCGGCAGCAGGCGCATAAGCAGGGGCAAACTGCCAAATCGCTGCGTCGCAATAGCCAATTCTGTTTGCGAATACCGCTCATAGCAACCAATTATGGGCGATCTAGATGTGCCCAACCCCACTCGCGAATTCTCGGGTGCAGGGCTTCTCATTTAGTGAACCTATACTGATTTCTTGCGTATCACGGTCATCAAGTTTTAAGGAGTTTGAATTGACTTAAGGAGATACCGAATGAGCGGTCCACTTCACAACCCATCGCCTGACCACTTCACGATGGTTGATGCTCATTCCGGTGAAATCCTTGATCAGGATACGCCGGGAACGGTTGTTGAAGATCTTCTGGCGACGCCGGAAACACTGACCGGAGTTTATCCGCGAATTGTGATTAACAACGCGATTTCCGGAAGCGACGTCAATCCCCTTCAGTTCGAAGCAACGACGGCTCCAGGGGATAACGGCGGTCCAATTCTGGTTCAGGTTGGGAGCGAATGGGTGATCGCCGGAGTGCTGTCCGGAGGAACAACGAACACAAGTGTGTACGGTGACATTTCGTGGTGGACCGGGACGTCGATTTTCCAATCGCAAATCGAAGCACTGGGCGGAGTTTTCGTTGGCTCAAACCCCGGAACAGGAACAGTCGATCTTGATGACACCAGCTATTCCGTCGGTGACACGCTGACCGTCACAGTTACTGAACAGAATGCCGTAGCTCCGTTGGCCGTAACCGTCGTCTCCGGCTCAATGGTAGCCAGTGGCAATACAACAACAATACCAGCTGGGTGAACTTCACTCCTCAGGCAAATGACCGGCTGCTTGCGGAAGTTAATTTCTCCAGTCTGAATCATCGAACCCCGCGAAAATCCAAAGAACCGATAGCATTGCTATCGGTTCTTTTTTTGTGGTCACAATTCCGGAGATCGAGTGCAAGCATCCGGATGCAGACCTATTGAGGGCTCTACCCGGTTCACCTATCATCCGCCGCCATTTTTCAGTTTTACCTTGCAGGTTTGCAATGCGGTTCCAATCGTTTTCGTCGCACCGATGTGTGATCAATTCACTGCACATGCTGGCAACTGTGTTCCTGGTTGCGGGTTCGTTCACGGGATGCTCGAACCTGTCTGGAAATTTTCCGGGCCGGATGTTTGCGCCCGAACGAACACTCGCGATTCCGCCGCCAGGTTTTGTCGAATCAAAGCAGGTTGCAAAACCCGGTCGCGATGCTGTCCCGGAACAATCTGCATCTGAGGCGGTTGTTGATATCCGGGCAATGGCTCACGACGGCTTGACTCTCCGTGAAGTGCGCGATCATCAGCTGGTGCCGACGCCACAGCGAAAGGGTCAGGCACACAACATCGCAGTCAACCGGGCGGCAAAACCAAACGTCTTTCTGCCCGAGCGGGATTCGCGATCCCATGACTCCGCAAATGGACAGTTCTTTCAAACGAAAGCAGGGGACCCGCGTCATGCGCTACAACCACTTTTCGTAGAACCTGCTGAATTGATTTCGGAAACTCCGGAAAACCTGAAACAACCGGAGGTGATGCTGGTTCCTCCGGCAGGGAATGAACGGTCCAGGCCAGTGACGCTTGTCGCGATTCCCGTCGATCCGGACGCAACACAAGGTAACCCGGCCAACAAAAACATAGAACCAGGTCCAGAGTTATTGGGGCAACCGGTTACGCCGGTTGCGTTTTCAAACGCACGCGCTTTGCGGCAATCCGTCGCACGAAACGCCTCGACTACCTGCGAATCAAAACAAAGCCCGGATTGTCGCGTTGTCTCTTGTAACGAATGTGGAGACCCGGCTACAGACATTATCTTGCTAAGAGCGACCGAACCCCGCGCAACGCCTGCGCAACAAGCCGCACACGAACTTGATCTTCAGGCGTTGAGTTCGGGCGAATTTACCGGGACAAGTGCTGCCTTATCGGAGACGCTTGTTGTTACCACTACACAATCCGATGCGATGCCCGGACAAACCAGCGAAGGATCTGAGTTGCCGATAGTCGATGCAAATTTCTCAGCCCCGTGTGTCGCCTGCGGAAAAATGATCCCGGCTGAACTCGCTCATCAACGAATATGCACTGTTTGCAGAGATGAGCGTTCTTCAAAAGCGCTGCGGAGCGAGGAGTTGGCCAGAGCTGTTCCGCCGTTTGCGTCCGAGCCACCGTTGGAACCGTTCAAAGAAGAGCCGGCGATCAACTCAAGCGAGATTCCGTCTTCAGTAGCATCCGCTTCGGCTGTCGAGTCGATGACACCTCCTGTTGCAAACGCGTTCCGGCCGTTTCCGAAAGCCGACAAGCAGCCGAAACCGTTTGAATCACCACAAGAATTGCAGCAAAAATCAACAAACGGGAAAACGGAAGGTGGAGGAAATTTCGGGGGAGGCAACTCGGGACCGGGAGCCCTGTCAACTTTTCCAATTGTTCCAAATGCAACCACTCATGAGCTTCCGGCATTCGGCGCGTTCGGCGGAAATGTTACGCCGCCAGCGAAGAAAACTGAAGCGAAGAACTTAGTAGCAGGGACTCACAAACGAGATAATTCAGCATCAACTACAAATGAACCAGCGCGCGACTATTCGATGCCTCAGCCGTTTCATAACGACGGAAGGTTAGTTCCGCCGCTGCCGCCACGAGCCGGTAGTCAAACACCGATGCGTGACACTTCAGTTCAAAAAACCGGATTTTCGCAACCGGTTGAAGAGGAAACATTCCGCGCGATGAATGTCGCGCTCTGTCGATCGATCGACGGATTTGGATCGTACGAAGCATTTTCAAATTACGAATTTGCGCCTGCCGGCCGGGCCTTGATTTACTGTGAGCTGGAAAATTATCTTTCAACCGAATTCCGTGACCAATCCGGTTCCGGCGTGCTGACTCGACTGGAAAGCCGGCTGAGGATTGTGGCGACAGACGGGTCGGTCGTTCAGGATTCCGCGTTTCCGGTCGTCGAAGACCGATCGGTTGTGCGTCGCGAAGATTTCTATATCTACTTGCCGCTAACGCTGGAGTCGTTGCCTGCGGGCGAGTACGAATTGCAGGTTAGTATTACGGATGTCGAATCGGGTCAGTCGGCAGCGCCGCCCGCCGTTCCTTTTCATGTCCGCTAGCCGGTTGTACGCACGCGTATCGCGCTGACGACGACCGGTAACCCATGTTGGGTCTGAACCCCGGTATTGGCGAACAGACAATTGTCAAAACCGGCGCATCCCCTTTAAGCGCTCAGGACATCTACCGGGCCAGGCGGGCTGACGATGTTGAAGACAAGGGTCCGTCTGCGCTTGGGTCAGGACGGGCGGGGGTCTTTGTCTCGAGCGCCGTTATGGAAATTGTCCTTCTGCTGGGTGCGGTCGTCGGATTGGTCTGGCTGATCGTTATTGTTCGCGCCGGTGGAATGCTGGGCGGATGCCTGTTGACGTTGTTGACCGGAATTGTCTTCGGCAGCGAGTTTTTCAGCGTCGGCCCGGTTCACGCCGGACGTCTGATGCTGATGGGACTTGCTGGCGGGTATTTGCTGCTTCGCAAGAACGGTCAAACAGATCCCAAACACGTGACGCGAATCGACGTCGTGTTCGGCTGTTTCCTCGCGTTCCTGATTTTCAGTACATTCACTCACGACTACACCTTCCGTGACGGTCGCCCGGTTTCACGTCTGTTGTTTTTCAACCTGCTTCCGGCGGTGATGTACTGGATCGTGCGGAACATCGAGGCCGGTCCGAAAGCGGTCTACGGAACGTTCATCGCGGTTGCCGCATTCGGCGTTTATCTTTCGCTTACCGCGATTGCGGAAAAGACAGGACAGTACGGGCTGGTTTTTCCCGGGTTTATCGGTTCGCTTGAGTACGAGGAATTTCTGGGGCGAGGTCGCGGCCCGTTGCTCAACCCGTCCGCCAACGGGATCCTGATTTGCGCGGGGTGGTTTGCACTGTTGATGGTCTGGCCGCATGTTCAGCGAGTTGGAAAGGTGACAATCATCTCGGTTTCGCTGGTGTTTGCGGCTGGCGTATTCTGCACGATGACCCGTTGTGTCTGGCTGGGAGCGGGGCTTGGACTCGGCGCGATCGGCCTGCTGTCGTTTCCACGCCGAATCAGTTCGCTGCTGGTCGTTGCAACGATGGTCTGTGCGGTCATTGCGGGACCGTTCCTTATACAAAAAGCCAGTCGATTCAAACGGGACAAACATGTGAGCGCTGACGAAATGGCTTCGTCGGCGTCACTGCGTCCGATGTTGGCCTATGTCGCCTGGCAGATTTTTAGAGAGCATCCGGTCGCGGGGCACGGATACGCCCAGTACAAGAATTTTGACAAGTACTATCTGGGCGATCGTAGCGTCGAAATGCCGCTCGAAGATTTGCGAGCCTATCACCAGCACAACATCTTTCTGTCGCTGCTAAGCGAAGTCGGTTTGCTAGGCGCGTCGCTGTTTACGGTCACGATCTGCGGCTGGCTGCTGTACGCAAAACGTCTCTGGAGCAGTAGAGGAATTCCTCTTGAAATTCGGCAGATGGGTCTGTTTTATATCGCGTTTATGCTCTCCTATCTGTGCAACGGGGTGTTCCAGGACGTGACGATCATGACGATGGTCAGCATGGTGCTGTTCTTTTTTTCCGGGCTGACACTGGGTTGTTACGTCAAGTACACGACCGCTCCCGGCGTCGCGGACGTATCGACTCTTGCGCAACGGATCATCCGCCAACAGACGGCAGACGCGGCCTGAATCCCGATTCGGAAATTAGACATTGCTTCCACCTGACGGGATCCACCGGATATCGGTCATAGGCAGGATGCAACGCTACCTACCACAATCGCCAGACGCCAAAGTACAGTACGTATAAACCGAGTAGCAGATTCGTAACGGCATGCGCGACGACGCAGTCCCAGAGGTTGCCGGTTCGAATCATCAGCCACGAGATGAAACTGAACCATGCGATTGCGGCGATTGCTTCGGTCGGATGAGTGATGATACCGTACGCCGACGCGATTCCAACGGCTGCAAGCGAGACGTTTTTCAAGTTGACGGTGTACCACTCGACGTTGTCGTACCAGCGAACGAGCCAACCGCGCAGAAACAGCTCTTCAAGAACCGGCACGATCACGACCAGCACTCCGAAACGCAAAACAAAGAAGATCGCCCGCGTCGGATCGCCGGTGATCGTAGCAAACGGGTTGAATGCCGGTCGCGCGCCGGTCTCTTTGGAAATCCCCAGCCACTGCATCACACTGCTTTCGATTTGCAGTTCGCAGAGTCCGATCCAGATCACGGCACCGATAGCACCGAACAACAGCGACTCGACCGATAGTCTGAGTGGAAACTGTTGGAGATAGGTTTTGCGAAAGTAAATCAGGAACCCGGTCGCGACGACGATCTGTAGTCCGAGCAGCCCCAGGAACCGCCTGGTTTTTTCGGGGTCCGGAACGTAGTCAATTGTTGCTGCTGATTCGCCAGCTGAATGAGCGGCCACGTCAGGAAACGCTGCGGGGTCGCTCGCCGGTTCAAACTTTGGATAGAAACAGATCACAACCAGCAGGACAACAAACGGCAGAATGAAGGCCCACATGTTGGGTTCCGCTGGATCAGCGCCCGATTTCGAATTTGGGGCTGAGTACGGGTTGTCCGGATTTATTACATCTGGCATGGCAGGCCGGTCGATCTGGATCTTGTAGAGCGAGAAAAGTCAGTCCGAATGGAAACGACTCACGTTAACTGAAAAATCGAAACGCGGGTCGGTGTTTTTCCCTGACAACGCGTTCCGGCCAAGTTTGATGAGTGCGATTTGCGGATATAATAACTTCCCGGGGCCAACATTGAATATCCCGCCAGCGGACAAAGGAACGATAATGTCGAACCAGATTCTTAGAACGTTGCCTGCCTGTTTCCTGCTTATTTGCACGTATTCCGCATTGCCTTGTGACGCACAAGGGCAACAGGCGTTTAGCCAGCAGGAAAGCAGTGAGGATTACTACCGGCGATTGCGTGAACAGATGGTTGAAACGGCAGTTAAGAATGCCGGTGTGACCGACGAACGTGTGCTCAGCGCGATGCTGGCAACGCGCCGGCATAAGTTTGTTCCGCACGATGTTCGCCGTGAGCAATCCTACCTGGATGCGGGGATTCCGATTGGTGATTCACAAACGATTTCATCGCCGTTTATCGTTGCCTACATGACGGAGTCGCTCGATCCGCAGCCGACGGACCGTATTCTGGAAATCGGAACAGGCAGCGGCTTTCAGGCGGCCGTGCTTTCGCCGTTAGTCGCGGAAGTCTACTCAATTGAAATTGTTGAATCGCTCGGGCTGCGTGCAAAGGAAGTGCTTGAAGATCTGGACTACGAGAACGTCTTCACGAAAATCGGCGACGGTTATCTTGGTTGGGAGGAGCACGCTCCGTTCGACAAGATCATCGTGACCTGTTCGCCGGAAAATATTCCTCAACCGCTGATCGATCAACTGGCTGAGGGCGGGATGATTATTGTCCCAATGGGCGAGCGACATCAGCAGACTCTCTATCGGCTGAGAAAAATCAACGGCACACTGGAAGCTCAGCCGTTAAGGCCAACTTTGTTTGTCCCGATGACCGGCGCTGCGGAGGACGCGCGTGAAGTGCTTCCTGATCCGGCGAATCCTGTATTGCTGAACAGCGATTTCGAGGAAGGACTCGACGACGAAGGATTCGTCAAAGGCTGGTACTACCAGCGCAAACTGGAACTGGTCGAAGAGGTTTTGGCACCCGGCGGGCAGTACTATGTGAAATTCAGCAACGACATTCCGGGCCAGCACGCACACGTGATGCAGGGATTTGCGATCGACGGTCGCCAGGTCACAAAGTTAAAACTGCTGGCGTCGGTTCAATGTGACAACGTGCTGGCAGGTCCGCACGAGCATGATCTTCCGGTGGTCGGACTGACGTTTTATGGCGAGGATCGCAGCGTGGTTGGCATGGCCTATATCGGTCCGTTCCGCAATTCGATGACTTGGCGAAACCTCGATCGGGAGATTCAGGTTCCCGTTGGCGCGAGAGAGGCGATCGTGCGTATTGGAATGTTCGGATCGACCGGCTCGGTTTCCTTTGACAGTGTCGAGGTCCGGAAGATTGAAGCTGAGGAACAGGAAGAGCGGCGACGTTGAATCGGTCGGAGCCGAGTCAGGCGTGCCAGTTACTCTTCCTGGTTCTGAAGGCAGTAGAGAAATCGTTCACCGCGCAGAATCAACTGGTTTCCGGCAAATGCCGATTATCTGCGATCGGTTCAAATGGATCGCCGACGGGAAGAGTGAAAGTCAAAAAATATGATCGCCTTCAATTACCGGCGACGAATGCCCGAACCCGTGAATCGGTGCCTTCCAGAGCAGGTTGTCAGTTTCGCTCCGGATGACCGGTGGATCTGCGTCCGGTGCTTCTCCAGTTCCAAGTGGGCCCCGGAATGACGGCCAGTGAGCTGTGGGTTGAGTTGCGTCGGGCTGGGATCCGGACTGAGCTGATTCAGTTTGAGTTTGAACGGTTACCGCACGGAAATTCGCGCCGCACAAGCGATGGCTTGTGTTTGCATGACAGGCTGGAAGCACTAGCCCGCGTATTGCTTTAACCGGAGTTACGCACCGAACGTGTTCGATGGCAGTTCGGCATTTGTATTTGCTTCGTCCAGCTTGTTGTCATACTCGACATACCCGCCGGCTTCCATGATTTTGTCGCGGATCTCTTCGCAGACATCCGGATTTTCGAGCAGGAAGTTGCGAGCTTTTTCTTTGCCCTGACCGAGGTGAGTCGTGCCGTATTTGAACCATGCTCCGCTGCGAGTAGCGATGTTGTGAGCGACACCGAGATCGAGTACATCGCCCTGGTAGCTGATTCCGCAGCTGTGCATCATGTCGAATTCAGCGATGCGGAATGGCGGAGCGACTTTGTTCTTGACGACCTTTGCCTTGACCCGCTGACCGACCTGCTCGTCACCGTCCTTGAGGGCTCCAATGCGGCGGACGTCGATCCGGACCGAACTGTAGAACTTCAACGCGCGACCGCCGGGAGTTGTTTCCGGGCTGCCAAACATGACGCCGATTTTTTCGCGGATCTGGTTGATGAAGATCGTGCAGGTTTTGCTTTTGGCAATCACACCAGTCAGCTTTCGCATCGACTGGCTCATCAGACGAGCCTGGAGACCGACATGCGAGTCGCCGATTTCGCCTTCGAGTTCACGTTTAGGAACCAGAGCAGCGACCGAGTCAATGACGATCACGTCGACCGAGTTCGACTTGACCAGCATCTCGACAATCTGCATGGCTTCTTCACCGCTGTTCGGCTGGCTGACGAGCAGCATGTCCAGTTGAACGCCGAGCTTTCGGGCCCAGGTCGGGTCGAAAGCGTGCTCGGCGTCGATGAACGCGGCGACTCCACCTTTCTTCTGAGCTTCGGCAATCGCGTGCAGAGCGAGCGTGGTTTTACCGCTCGATTCCGGACCGTAGATTTCGATGATCCGTCCGCAGGGCAGGCCTTGTCCGCCGAGGGCGATATCAAGCGACAGACTGCCGGTTGAGATGCCGCGGATGTTGGAAACATAGTCGTTCCCGAGGGCCATGATCGAGCCGTTTCCGAACTGTTTTTCGATTTGCTGAACGGCGGTCTTGAGGTGCTCGTTGTCATTGAGCAGTTTGTCGACAGGATTGGCGGCGGCTTCCTTTTTGGTTTTTTTTGATTCTTTAACAGCCGTGGTTTTGGCTTTTGATTTTTTAGTTGCCATCGTCGTTTCCGCCCTTTTGTTGTTGGTGGATTTGGTTGATTGGGAGTTTGTTGTTTTTGCTGCGGCCGTTTTCGTTGAAGGTTTTTCCAGAGCCGTCTTCGAAACGTCTGCGGGTTTGACTGCATCGGCGGTTGATGCTGCTGCGGGCGTTTTAGTTTTAGAAGTTGCTGTCACCATGATGTGCTCCTGCAAATTGGGTAAGGAAATGATCGAAGGCCCCTACCAGTCGGTGAAATGAAATCCGTTTCGCATGATCCGCGTGAACTCAAATGTCACCCGGAAGTAGACATTTGAACACTTATGAACTATTTACGATAGGGATTCGAAACGGGCTTTCAAGTGGCTTCACTGTATGATTCGCCGGGAGCACGACACGTTAGGTCGTTTAGGAAAAGATACTTTCGAATTCGGACCGAAATTGAAGGTTTGCCAGCACTTTTCGCAAAAAATCGGACGCTTTTACCTCGATGGTCGAAGGCATGGGAAAGGACTAAAGACGTTCACGACAGATTTGAGAATTTCCTGGTGCGTCAGACCTTGTGTGATGGAATAGACTTGAATCGGCGGGCAGCAGTTCACCTGTACAAACTTCAAACAGACGCTGTAGAACCACAATGAGTATCGCAAGCATCGGAACATCAGACTCGGTTGTCATGTTCTAGACAAACGACACGAAATGGATGAGACACAGTTGTTGTCGGAGTTTAGAAAGCGATTGAAGTAGAGCTTGAACTTTGCATCCCGGGATTTCGCAACAGCATTTGTCCCATTGCGGCTGAGTTGACAAACCGAATTCCGAACAGCTTCGACCACCTGCTTACAACTCGATCGTCGACATCGCCGTGTAGGTTGGCCGGCCGCTTTCGAAATGGCTGGAAAAAACAACGACATCTTCAATCAGGCAGTCGCCGCAGATGTACTCCGATGACCGTTCAATAATTGTCAGCAGTTCCGGATTCCAACGGCCACCTTTTCTCAATCGTCCCAGCGTCAGGTGCGGGTTGTAGTCGTGTCGGTCTTTGGGGATGCCGCGCATGTAAGTGATGTCGGCAATCGATTCGTGCAGGCTCATCAGTTTCTCATAGCCTCGGCCAATCCCCATCCAGATCACACGGGGCGTCAAAGCGTTTGGAAAGCAGCCTGCTCGCTCAACGAGAATTTCGAATGGTCCCTGTGAGGCAAATTCGTTTTTACTGGCTGCATCAGCAATTTCTTTGCAGAGCCCAGGCACTTCAACGTCCGGAACCTCTCCGAAAAAGCTGAGCGTGATGTGCATGTTTTCCGGCTCCAGCCAGTTGTAGTCCGCGCCGGTCGCCTCCATGCGTCGCATCAGTTTGATTGCCCGGCTGCTGACGGAACGGGTCAGTCGCACTCCAACAAATGTTTTGATAGTCGCCATTGATTAGTGTTCGTTGTCAGTTCTTAGTTTGTTAGTCACGCCGTCCTCCAATTCCAACTCCATCCCCCAATTCAACATCAACCCTTGTGTATTGCCGGTCCCGATTCGATAATCGACGCCTCAAATCAAACCAGTCAAAAAAACCGTTTGCAGAAAGTTCGCGATCGTGGCAGGTAAAAAGTATGACGTCTTTGGTGTCGGTAACGCAATCGTAGACATTCTCGCTCAGGTTGGCGATGAATCGATCACCCGTTTGAAGCTCGACAAGGGCGGCATGACTCTGATGGACACCGAAACCCAATCGGGAATCCTTCAGCATCTCGAAGGCCAGTCGTTGAAACTCGCCTCGGGCGGTTCAGCAGCCAACACAATGGTCGGCATCGCGCAGAGCGGCGGGACGGGAGTCTACTTTGGCAAAGTCGCACATGATACTCACGGCGAATTTTATAAACGCGACATGGCCGAGGCGCAGGTCGAATTTCCGGTTGAAATGGCGTCGGAGGAATCGCTGCCGACTGGAACCTGCGTCGTGCTGACCACTCCGGATGCCGAGCGCACGATGTGCACGCACCTGGGGGTTTCAACAATGCTTTGCAAAACCGACATCAATACGGACATGCTGGGAGAATCCCGGATCAGCTACATCGAAGGTTATCTGTGGGATGTCGAAGGACCGCGAGCTGCATGTGTGGAAACGTTTGAAGCTTCGAAACGACAGGGCGTCCGAACCGCGTTTACTTTTTCCGATCCGTTCCTGATCGGTCGCTTCGCCGACGATTTCAAAACCGTACTCAATGACTACTGTGACATTCTATTCTGCAATGCTGACGAAGCCCGGCAGTTTCTCGGAGTCGATGATGTCGCTCAATGTGCTGCGAAGATGGGCGCGATGTGCGAACTGGTTTTTATCACTGACGGACCAAACGGATGTCACGTCATCGAAAGCGGCAATGCAACTCACGTCGGCGGATTCGAAGTCAATGCGATCGACACGGTCGGAGCAGGTGACGCGTTCGCCGGCGGAGCCCTGTTCGGCTTGACCAACGCAATGAATCCGGTTCAAGCAGCCCGTTGGGGAAATTTCATGGCTTCACGCGTTGTTGAAAATATCGGTCCGCGGCTTGAGACCTCGATGGAGAAACTGGTTGCCGAAGTCGTCGCGTAAAGAAAATGGGAAACCGTTCGCCCATCTGCACAACGATGGCACCTGGATCGTGCGTGATGATGTCTGGATCAAATTTCTCGATCGCAAAGGCAACCTCATTGCGGGCTACGGCAGTCCAAACTGTATCGGGCCGGAACTTCAATTCGGTTTCACGATGGGCGATCACTTCTGTCCGGACAACGGCAACGACTCGCAGGTCTTGATCATCAAACCAGCCTGGGGAGGTCGAAGTCTTTACAAAGACTTCCGTTCGCCGGGGATGGGCGCGCTGGACGAAGCGATCCTCGACAAAGAACCGGAAGACCGCCTGAAGAACAATCCGGAAGCCGGCCGCGATGAAATGGCCGACGGAGTGCAGAAATACCGCGTGGAAGAAAGAAATCGCATGATTCACGCGCATCCGCTGGTCAAGACGTTTCAACGAATTTCAGAAAAGAGTCACATTCTGCAATCTCCGGACGGAACCGAATTGTCTGTTGACCAGGTGATCGAAAGCATGGATGGCGAAGAAGTCACTGTCATGGCGCTGGGACAAGGTCCACAGATACAGACTGAAATGAACTACCCCTGCCCGATACTTCCCGCCTGGCAACAGTTTATCCGTCCGGACATCGTTATCCTTGTTGACCGTCGCTTAGCATCCCCGAACAAGGATGAGGCTACCGGGGAAAACGAGCGATAGCAGGCCCCGCGTCAGTTGCCGTCCGTCATTCAAACATCAGCAACTAAGTGCTGCTCGCCATTTCGGCAAAACGATCCTGAATCGCCAGTACATCCATTTCCTGTTCCCTGAGTGCGGCCAGAGAATCGACGACCGCTTCGGCAGCCTCGATCGTCGTGATACACGGAATGCCATGCTGAACCGCAGTCGCGCGAATCCGACCTTCGTCCGTCCGCGCGCCCTTGCCGCCGGGCGTATTGAGAATCAGTTGGACCGCTTTGTTCTTCATGTGATCGATCAGATTCGGATGTCCCTCGATGATTTTCTTGACTTCCTCGACTGGAATCCCGGCGGCTGCAATTACTCTGGCTGTACCCTGAGTCGCAATAATCTCGTAGCCCATTTCGTGCAGTCGGCGGGCGACGACAACCGCACGATCTTTGTGCGGCGTGCTGACACTCACGAAAATCCGACCTGATTCGGGCAGCACGACCCCGGCTGCCAACTGGCTTTTGGCAAACGCGATCGGAAACTCCTCGCTGACTCCCATCACTTCGCCCGTACTCCGCATCTCCGGCCCCAGTACAATATCGACACCGGCAAACTTGCGGAACGGAAACACGCTCTCTTTGACGGAGACATGTTTCGGAGTGATCTCGTGCAGTTCGTTCAAATCGGCCAGCTTCATTCCTGTCATTACCTTGGCCGCGATATTGGCCACCGACCGCCCCGTCGCCTTCGCCACGAACGGCACCGTTCGGCTCGCACGCGGATTGACTTCGAGTACATAAACATTTGCAACGCCGTCTTCCGTCTTTACGGCAAACTGGACGTTCATCAGCCCGACCACTTTCAAATGAGTCGCCATGGCAACGGTCGCGCGACGAATTTCATTGAGCACCGAATCATTCAGTGAATACGGCGGAAGCGAGCATGCTGAATCGCCCGAGTGAACACCGGCTTCCTCGATGTGCTGCATGATCCCGGCGATCACGACGTCTGTCCCGTCACTGATGCAATCGACGTCGACTTCGATTGCGTCCTCAAGAAACCGGTCAATCAAAACCGGCTGACCTTGAGCGACCAGAAACGCTTCGAGTACAAACCGTTCGAATTGCGATTTGTCATAGCAAATCTCCATCGCCCGGCCACCCAGCACGAAACTCGGCCGAACCAGCGCTGGAAACCCGACATCAACCTGAACCTTCCGGGCTTCCGGCATGTTGCGGGCGATCCCGTTGGCAGGTTGTTTAAGATCCAGCTTGTGCAACAGCTGTTGAAATTTCTCGCGATCTTCTGCCTGCTCGATTGTGTCGACGCTCGTCCCGATGATCGGCACGCCATGCGCCGACAATGCACGAGCCAGGTTCAGCGGAGTCTGCCCGCCGAACTGCACAATCACGCCGTCCGGTTGAACGCGATCGCAGATGTTCAACACGTCTTCAACCGTGAGCGGTTCGAAGAACAACATGTCGCTCGTGTCGTAATCCGTGCTGACCGTTTCCGGGTTCGAATTGACCATCACCGATTCGATACCCAGTTCCCGCAGCGCATAACTTGCATGGCAACAGCAGTAGTCGAATTCGATTCCCTGCCCGATCCGGTTCGGCCCGCCGCCAAGAATCATGACACGTTTTGTTCCATCCGGTTTCGGCGGAACCTCGTCCTCATCCTCGTACGTTGAATAGTAATAAGGCGTAAACGCTTCGAACTCCGCTGCACACGTGTCAACGGATTTGAACGTTGCCACAATCCCCAGCTCAAGTCGCAACTCGCGCACATCGATCTGTGACATCTCCAGCAACGTCGAAAGCTGGCGGTCGGAAAAACCGTACTGTTTGGCCGTTCGAAACAACAACGGATCAACCGGCCCTGACGAATCGTGTGCACGCAACACCTCTTCGAGTTCAACAATCCCCGCGATGTGATCAAGGAACCAGCGATCGATCCGGGTCAGTTCAAAAATCTCCTCGACCGACATCCCGTCCTTCAGCGCGTAACGTAGAAACCAGACGCGATCGGCGTTGGGGACAGACAGCTTCGAACGAATCGATTCGCGATCGGGTTGCTCATCCGTTCCCCAAAGGTCAGAACCGTCTGAACCGAGTCCGAAGCAACCGACCTCCAGACCCCGCAGCGCCTTCTGAAATGACTCCTTGAACGTCCGGCCGATCGCCATCGTTTCTCCGACGCTTTTCATCTGAGTCGTCAGCGTGGAATCAGCTTCCGGAAACTTTTCAAACGTGAATCGAGGCACTTTGGTCACGACATAATCGATCGTCGGTTCGAAACAGGCCTGCGTTTTCCGGGTGATATCGTTCGGCAGCTCCCACAACCGGTAACCGACTGCCAGTTTCGCCGCGATCTTGGCAATCGGAAAACCGGTCGCCTTGGACGCCAGCGCGCTTGAGCGGCTGACGCGCGGATTCATCTCGATGACAATCATCCGCCCGGTGTCGGGTTCACAGGCGAACTGGATATTTGATCCGCCGGTTTCGACTCCGATTTCGCGAATCACCGCCAGCGATGCGTCACGCATCCGCTGATACTCTTTGTCCGACAATGTCTGCGCCGGCGCGACCGTGATCGAGTCGCCGGTATGCACGCCCATCGGATCGAAGTTTTCGATGCTACAGATGATGACAACGTTGTCGTCGAGGTCGCGCATAACCTCCATTTCATATTCTTTCCAACCGATAATCGATTCTTCGATCAACACTTCGGTGGTCGGTGACTGGTCGAGTCCCTGGAGCACCAGGTTGTCAAACTCGTCGCGGTTGTACGCAATCGCCGATCCGCTGCCGCCCATCGTAAAACTCGGACGCACGACACAGGGCAGACCGATCTCTTCGAGCACATTCCGTGCGTGTTCAACCGTGTTGACGGTTTCACCGCTACAGACGGAGAGCCCGATGTTGGCCATTGCCTTTGAAAAACGATCGCGGTTTTCCGCTTTGTCGATCACATCCGCGCGGGCGCCGATCATTTCGACGTCCCATTTTTTCAGCACACCGTGTTTTTCCAGATCCATCGCCAGGTTCAGCGCTGTCTGTCCGCCGAGTGTCGGCAACAGCGCATCGGGCCGTTCGCGCTCGATGATCTTTTCAACGATCTCCCAGGTGAGCGGTTCGATGTAGGTTCGCTCGGCCGTTCCCGGGTCGGTCATGATCGTGGCCGGGTTGGAGTTCACGAGCACAACCTCGTAACCTTCCTCCCTCAGCGCCTTGCAGGCCTGAGTTCCCGAATAGTCAAACTCGCAAGCCTGACCGATAATGATTGGCCCGGAACCGATCAGCAGAATTTTCTGAATGTCATCTCGACGTGGCACGCGTATCTCTCCGTTCTGGACAATTGATCCGGGCGGATGCCTCGTTTCATTTAACAGGCACCGGATCGGGTCAAACCTCGCAGTGCAAAATTTCCCAAGCGTACCAGTTACAAGGGCTGATCTTCAAGGTGCTGGTCCGGATTGTGCGGACCACACACCGGTGCCGGCGATTTAGTGTCGAAAATGAGTCAGTAAACGGCTCGCAACGGGAATCGCTGCATACCATCCATCATACGCTCCGGATTAGCCCTTCATCTCGACCCTGCTCATCTCAACCCTGCTCTTGACCTTCATTGAGAGCACAATGCACATCCTGAAAACGATCTTTCAGTATCTTGACGAAGATGAAACAGATGCATAATAGATGCAGACGGAATCAATGCATCTGAAAACTGGCTCCCTAGAAGAATCTGTGGGTGAACAATTCAGGCCGGAGGTTTTTTAAGGCACGGGAGGATAAAAGTATTTTGAAGAAGTCGAAGCCATGCAATCGCATGACTTCGACCGTCGTGGAATACTTCCACCCTCACTTGCTGATCCCTTGTTGGGTTGCTCCTCAGCAGAGCCCAACTCCGTTTCAACAAGCTCCGTTTCAACAAGCGAGATTAGTATAAACGGTTTTTCAACCGATGAGGGCTAATGCATCTTGAACGTCAATCGGTTAGGAATGGTTTACCACAACTATCCCCTGACCGGAGCCATTCAAGATGCACTTCAAGACTATCTTCAATCGGGTGAAGTCGCGGGCTGTTTTGCGGTGAGCTGGGATCACGTTTACAATTCGGTAAAACACGCGGTTTCGCGGGGCCTGCAGCGGCGGGACTTAAGCAGCATTGAATCCATTGGTGTCGATGAAGTGCAATGGAAGAAGGGCCACAAGTATCAAACGCTGGTTTATCAAATTGATGAAGGCCGCAAACGCTTGTTGTGGATTGGACCCGACCGCACGGCCAAAACGCTGTTGCGATTTTTTCGTTTCCCGGGCAAGGAGCGTTGTTTGTTGGTGCAGTTTGTGTGCAGCGACATGTGGCAAGCGTACTTGAAAGTGATTGCCAAGAAGGTTCCTCAGGCGATTCATGTCCTGGATCGCTTTCATGTGATGCAGAAAATGAGCCGGGCGATCGACAAGGTGCGGGCCGGCGAAGTCAAGCGGCTCAAGGCCGACGGCTACGAACCGGCGCTCAAAGGCTGCCGGTGGTTGCTACTGAAACGACCCGCCAATATGAGCGAGAAACAAACGGTGAGGCTGAAGGAGTTGCTGCAATACAATTTGCAAAGCGTCCGCAGCCATTTGATGAAAGAAGACTTTCAACAATTTTGGAAGTACACGTATCCTGCCCGGGCGGGAAAGTTTTTGGATGCTTGGTGTACCCGCGCGATGCGAAGCAAGATCGAACCGATGAAAGCGATGGCCAAGACGCTCCGCAGCAAACGGGAGCTATTGCTCAACTGGTTTCGCGCTGGCGGGAGCCTTTCGTCGGGAGTCGTCGAGGGATTCAACAACAAATTAAAACTGATCACCAGAAAATCCTACGGATTTCGCACCCAAGAAGCTTACGAAACCGCGCTATATCACAACCTGGGGAATCTGCCTGAACCGGAATTCACCCACAGATTCTTCTAGGGAGGCGAATTCTAGAATCAAGACAACCCAACAATCATCGTTCATCTGAAAGTTAGACATGGCGAAAACGAAAAACGGGAAACTGGCGATTGAAGCGCTAAAGCATGCTGGCATTGAGGTTGTCGAGGATTTGAGTGACGAGGAGACAGAATACGGGACAACACAATTTGCAATTGCCGACAAGAGCTACAACGGATGGCACAAATACTTCGATATGTCCGGCCAATGGATCAGAGAGTCAGTTGTAAATGGCGAAATCATCAACCGAAGCGGAATACGTCATAGCATTGTCGAGATTCTAGATCAGTTCTGCTTAGAGTTTGATTTCTACGACGGGGGAACGTTGGAAGTCTACGACATCAAGGAAGAGCATCGAACGCCGCCGTGGACGGTAGAGCCACGACCCGACGACCGTCCAATGAGCAAGAATGCGTTCACTGCATTCAAAAAGCTCGCACGCATGGGCGCACCAGTTTGGGATTTTGACAGCTACTCAAGAACCTATAATCCAACATCGCTTCCTCCCGGAACCCAGTTCGTCATGACATGCGAACCCAATTTGGATCGGATCTTCGCGGAGCATGATGGCAATTGGAATACGAAGTTCCCGGAAACCGATGGACTTCGTTCCGATGTACACGAAATCATTGTGGAATTCGGTTTGGGTCATCGTCCGCATATGCACGTTTTCGAGGACACAAAATTTCGCCCGATAAATCTGGTTGCCTTTTTTGATCCGATCGCGACAACTCAAGAGCGTGGCGTCGTGCCGATAGAATTGAAATCGCTAGTCGAGTGACATTCACCACTGAAACTAAATTGAAAACCGAAGGACTCACGTCTTCGATTGCTACCTCATGTCTATCTGGCGGTGCGAGGCAAACAACTGATGAATAACTCGGATGCTGATTCAAGCCAAGAATCCGGCAATTCAATTCCACCGCAATTCTTAGCGGATGTCGCCGCGATAGCGCACTCGGTTTCGGCTTTGTACGAACGAACTATCGCTTCACTTGAACCTCAAGTCTTGCGAGTGATTGAGGCCAAGAACAAAGACGCCTTCGAAATAGAAAGTTTGCTCGATCAATTGCTCGATGTTTGCGATGACAAGCGGGCACTCGGTTTGTATCGCGATCTATGCCGTCACTACTGGACCATTTCTCAAACGAACACTGCTTTTTACATCGACGCGTATCGCTCAATGTGGGAGGAGGGCGACAATTCGAATCGAAACAACCAGGCGACGTAAATCAGATGCTGTGCCAGTCTGGCCTTTCGCATTCCGAATACGTCACTGAAATTGATTGAACGCGATGCGTTTGGGAGAAGTTTTTGTTGACATCCACCTTGCTAACAGGCACCTTCAAACTTCGTTACAATCGTCGATTCATTCCAATCGTCTAAACTTCAATCAGTACGAAAGGAAACAACCAGTCTTGAATGGCTCCTCTGGGGCTACCAACAAAGCCACTCGATAAATTAGGCCAGCCGATACATATGACTGACGACAATTTACCAGCCAATCAACCACCAGAAGGCCAGTTCCTGCTCTATCAAACAGAGGATGGCCAGACCCGAATTGAATGCAGATTTCAGGCTGAGACAATTTGGCTTAATCAAAAACAGATTGCCGAGCTTTTCCTAACGTCCGTTCCCAACATTAATCAGCACTTGAAGTCGATTTTTAACGACGGCGAACTCCAACCCGAGGCAACTATTAAGAAATACTTAATAGTTCAAACGGAAGGAAAACGCGAGGTTTCTCGTCAAGTCGACCACTATAGCCTTGAAGCCATTCTCGCTGTTGGATTCCGCGTCAGAAGCCAACGAGGAACGCAGTTTCGCATATGGGCCAACCGCCGACTGCAAGAATTTGTTGTCAAAGGATTCGCCATGGATGATGAACGCCTTAAAGCAGGAGGAGGGGGGAAGTACTTCGAAGAGTTGCTGGCTCGCATCCGCGACATCCGTTCTTCCGAGCGGGTTTTTTGGCGAAAAGTTCTCGATATCTATTCCACGAGTATCGACTACGATCCGACCAACGACTCATCTCAAATGTTCTTTAAGACTGTTCAAAACAAAATGCACTGGGCCGCCCACGGGCATACTGCAGCTGAGATCATATATGGACGTGCCGATGCCAATCAACCAAGTATGGGATTGACCTCGCAGAAAGGTAAACGCCCTTTAAAGTCTGAAGTTTCAATCGCCAAAAACTACTTGGGCAAAGATGAAATTGAAGCGCTCAACCGGATCGTAACCGCTTACCTCGAATTTGCGGAGCTTCAGGCTCTTCAACGCAAGCCTATGGCGATGACAGATTGGATTTCCAAGCTTGACGATTTCTTAAGGCTAAGTGACCGCGACGTTTTGAATCACGCCGGAAAAATATCGCATCAAGATGCCAAAGAAAAAGCTGAAACAGAATTGGAAGCTTATCGAACCCGCCTTGTGTCGTTACCGCAACCAGTCGATGAAGACTTTTCTCAGTCTCTTGATGAGTTAAAGCGGATTGAAGGAGAAGCAACGAAAAAGCAGGAAGAAGAGTGACCACCGGAGTGTGCCATTTTGTTAAGCATACCGATCTTTTTGTTGAGGAGTTGATGTGATTGAATACGGAAATCTAAATGGGAATTCTGGTGTCTTTGCTTTTGAGATTGGTGAAGACTATTTGAAGATTCAATTTCGACGGAATTTGAACGTTTACGTTTACGACACCTTTAGGCCCGGATTGGGGCATCTAAACAACATGAAACGGTTGGCCGTTGCCGGAAAAGGATTAGCAACCTACGTTTCTAAAAATGTACGTGAACGTTATTCAAGAATGGAGTAAAATTCACCTTTTGATTCTTCTGGTGACCAGACGTGTCATGAAAGCAGCGAATAATAGTAGTACGACTTGATTTCAGGCTTCACCGTCACCTTGATAAATATTGCGAGCATCGTACATGCAACCACGTAAAATCTATGTCGTATCCGATTGGCATCTTGGCGGGCGACCGGATATTGTTGACGCAAACGACATGAAGGCTCCAGGGACTTCAATTTGTAGATCAATCAATCAAATTGTCAGGTTTATTGATTTTCTTACGAAGGAAAGCAGTGACAACGATTTTGTATCGGAACTGATCATCAATGGAGATATGGTTGATTTCTTAGCTCCTGATAGCCGAATCGGCTTTACTCCAGTTGCTTGGCAAGCCAACCAAGAAATTACACGCGAGCGCCTACGACAGATTGCTGATGAATGTCGAGGAGAGGATGGGCGGTCCGTATTCGATGCTCTTAGCGATTTCCTAGCATCTGGCTGTGAGCTAACAGTTCTGCTCGGCAACCACGATATCGAACTAAGCCTCCCATTGGTGCGCCGAGAGCTTGAGTCTTTGGTTGGAGCAAAGAACGGCCGTTTTCGTTTTCTTTTTGATGGAGAGGCATATTCTTGCGGAAAGCTACTTGTTGAACACGGCAACCGATATGACTCTCTTAACCAAGTCGATTTTAGCTTGCTCCGTCAAGAACGAACTCTTGTTTCCCGTGGAATTGCAATTGACGATAGTAAGCGAGGAAAGGATTTTTTTGTTCCGCCGTTCGGCAGCGAATTTGTAGTCCGAGAGATTAACCCAAGACTCGAGCAATTCGCGTTCATAAACTTGCTCAAGCCAGAAACCGAAGCTGTGATTCCTTTGCTTCTTGCATTGTGTCCTGACTCCCGCAGATTTCTTGACTTGGCTTTCAACGCCTACGAGATTGGGAAAAGCAAATTTGCAGGGAGACTAGATGACGCTTCTCAACCCCGCAAAGCAGGTCGACTAAATCCTTCTGATCGTCCTCATTTTGCGTCACTGGATTCGTTCTTGACGGAAACACTAGGGGAGGATGCTCATCTGTTCTTAGCTGGCGAATCCCGACGGAAAGGCAAGCTGTCTTCTTCGCAAGACAAATGGCAGGCAATGCGTGAATTTTCTGAAACTGGATACCGCCTAGGCAAATTATCGGAGCAGGTTTCGGACATGATTACAATTTTCACAAATCGCTCCGACAAAAAACGAATTGATCAGCTTCGTACTGCACTTCGCCGAATACAAGACGACACATACTTTGAGCGTGGAGTTGACAATGGTCCATGTTTTAGTGCAGCAAAACACCTAATCAATAACACGAAACACGATGTGGTTGTCATGGGACATACTCACTTCCCCAAAGAGATTGTTGTTGCCAATGGAAAGTACTTAAATCCAGGAACTTGGGCAGACATGGCTAGGCTTCCAGTAGCAATTAGATCTGCAGATGTGGAGACGTCTAACGATGCAATTTCGACATTCCTCAAAGACATGAAGACAAACAACATTTTCCCTTACCTGCACACACAGTTGAACTACGTTAGTGCAATGGTGGATTCGTCAGGTGACGTCACAGCAACTTTGGTTGAATTTGAATCTGGAAACGAAAGTCAAAATGGATGTTTTTGACAGCATTGGCGAACTTCGAATCAATGGTTCGAGAGAAGGAACCGCGTGGGTAGTCTCACAAGGACTTGCCGTCAGCGTTTGGCACTGTGTGGAAGATTCCACGGCCTCAGATGAAGTTTCAATTCAGTTCAAGAGCGGCACCGTGAGTTGCAGATTGATCGAAAAGGATGAAGTCAATGATTTTGCTCTTTTTGAGTTTTTAGCTTCGCAGTCCCCAAGTCATCTTGAGACAATTGCGAGACCTTCCGCACGAATTCCTTCAATGACAAACTGGATTGGCCTAGGGCATGCATCGGGGTTATCCAACTATGTCACTGACAATTCAGGGCTTGCACTGAACGGAAACATTACCCATTTGTTTTCGAATATTGCTGGCGCAGACTCAATGCAATTGAGTTGTGACCAAGCTGCGAACATAAGAGATACGGATGGCAATGTGCTTGGTGGAATTTCCGGTGGGCCGGTTATCGTAAATCTCAACGACCGCTATTTCGTTGTAGGGTTTATTAGAGAAACGCCACCAGACTTCGGCGAAGCTGTTTTGTTTTCGACACCAATCGACTCAGTGTTTTCGAAAATCAAAGCGCATTCTGACAAACTTGTTTTGAGCTCGTGGGACACAAATCGCGGAATTCCTGTAATTGCAAAGCAGGAAGATGGGACGGTGGTTTCGAATATCGACAAAGAACTGGTCGGCAGGATCTGGACAAGAGGGATCATTGGGTTTTGGTGCAACGTTCGTCCTGATGAAAACTTACAGGCTACGAGTGCAATCGAAAGGGTCTTAGTGCATTCGCCATTTGTATTGACCGGTGAAACTGTCGATTTGGATCTTGCGGGAGCGACCGCTTGGGAAGCTAGTTGCACAAAATACACGAAGGAATTGATTGCGATTGAAGGATGCCTGCCACGAGAGCATATAAACGAATATCGTTTCCTTGAGCTCTCGACAAGCAAGAAACAATTGGCAGGTTATTCATTTGAATCACTTGTTGCTTTTGCAGAACATGTTGAGAACATTTGCAATGACTGGGTATTCAACGGATTGAGAAACTGGCTTTCTGAGTTGTTTTTGGAACCCGATATTTGTGTTCGGCGACAATTAGGAAAGCGCCGGGATAAACCGGTTTGAAGTCGGGAATGAAAGAGTCCTACGGGGAAGATTTAGCCAATCACTCCGGCCTTGATCCGTACGCTGATACTGGTAACAGCATGGGTGTAGCATCGGTAAGAGGTACAGTCAGGCGAGCTATTGAGCTCCGAAATCAGCTAAATCCGAGTGCCGACCTTGTCTAATTGTGGGGAAGGCAACACGTCCAACAACGTCATGGCGAGTCGTTGGTCGACACGGCGGAGTCTGAGAACCTCAGCATGATTGAAAACTTCAAACGCGAGAACCGGGAGACCCCAGTGACATCCCAGGGATCATTCTTTGATCTTTGGGATCGGCCGGAAAACGCCTCAGGCGGTACTTCCGACATGTACGTCACTGGGGAGTCAGATGAGTCCATAGTACCTTCGACATCGACGAACAAGGGTGCAACTGAAGCATCCGCGGAGCCGATCGAGGAAAGGGACTCAGCCAATAGAAACGCGATGCAGCCTGCCTCACTCCGGACACCGAGCCGGGATAAACGTGAGTCACGCGGATTGCATGGCGTGCGTGAAGCTGCTCAAAACAGCAGCACACTTCGTTTTACTGCTTTGCTTCATCACATCAATGAACAGATGTTGTTTGAGAGCTTCATGAACTTGAAGAAATCAGCAGCGGCTGGAATCGACGGGATGACATGGCATGATTACGAAAACGACGTGGAGTCCAATGTGAAGGATCTCCACGGTCGCATTCACCGAGGAGCCTATCGAGCCAAGCCTTCTCGTAGAGTCTGGATTCCCAAAGCTGATGGTCGAAAGCGGCCACTGGCGGTAGCGTCCTTGGAGGACAAGATTGTCCAACAGGCGGTGCTATGGGTGATTCAGTCGATCTACGAACAAGACTTTCTCGGTTTCAGCTATGGGTTCCGCCCCGGTCGCAGCCAACACATGGCGCTTGATGCGCTAAGCGTGGCATTGACCGACAAGAAGGTGAGTTGGGTACTCGACGCCGATTTGGAAGGCTTTTTCGATTCGATTGATCACTCGTGGTTAATCAAATTTCTGGAGCACCGAATCGGTGACAACCGCATTCTTCGGCTAATACGTAAATGGCTTCATGCCGGTGTTATCGAAGAAGGCGAGCGGATTCCGGGCGAAGAAGGATCGCCGCAAGGGTCAGTGATTTCACCGATCCTTTCGAACGTGTTTCTTCATTACGTCCTGGATCTATGGATCGTATGGTGGCGTCAGCAAAACGGACGCGGCAACATTGTCGTCGTGCGCTTTGCGGATGATTTCGTGGTTGGTTTTGAGCATCAAGCGGACGCAATCGCCTGCCTGGATGAACTCCAGGAGCGCTTTGCTAAGTTTGGCCTCAAGCTGAACGACCAGAAGACTCGATTGATCGAGTTCGGGCGTCATGTGTCTCAGCGCCGACGGCGTCGAGGCGACGGGCGTACCGAAACGTTTGACTTTCTGGGATTCGCCCATCAATGCAGCACGACTCGTACACATGGTCGGTTTACCATTCGCCGGGTGAGCATTGCCAAACGGCTGAGCGCCAAGCTTGCTGAAATTAAACAGCAGCTGCGACAGCGTTGGAATGACTCCGTTGGCGAAATGGGTCGCTGGCTATCGCGGGTCGTGCAAGGTTGGTTGAACTATCATGCCATTCCTGGCAATATGGTTCGCCTTCAGCAATTCGTCCGATGTGTCACCAAGATCTGGCTTCGTCAGCTTCGGCGACGTAGTCAGCGACATCGGTGGACTTGGAAACGAATGGCTGCATTGCGGGACATCTATATGCCACGTTTACGCATCCAACATCCGTACCCACATCAGCGATTTCACGCCCGACTAAAGGCAGGAGCCGTATGAGTGTAACTCCTCACGTACGGATCTGTGCGGGGGGCCGCCGGTAACGGCGGTTCCTACCGCGATAATTCCCGATGAAGAAGTTGATTATTTCTTTCGTCATTGGCGGGAAGAGTTCTTTTGTTTGGCCTTCTTTGCGGTTTCGATACGGTAACTTGGGACATTCATCTCGATGATCACGCTGTGGTGTACCAGCCGATCGATCGCGGCCGCGGTGGTCATGGTGTCCTTGAAGATCTGACCCCACTTGCTGAACGCCAAGTTGCTGGTCAACATCACACTGCCTCGCTCGTATCGTTCGGCCAACAACATGAACAGGACCTCCATCTCCTCGCGGCTTTGCTGGACATAGCCCAAGTCGTCGATGATTAGGCCCTCGAAGCTCGATAGTTTCTTGAACAGTTTGGGCAACCGCAAGTCCCGTTTGGCAATCAGCAACTGCTGAACCAGCATCCCGCAAGTCGTGAACAACAAGCTGTGGCCCCGCAAGATCAGCTGCTGGGCCAACGCACACAAGGCATGACTCTTCCCCGAACCGGGCTTGCCGAACAACAACACGTTCTCTCGCCGTGCCAAGAACGAACCGTCCTTGAGTGTTTCCATCTGCCGAGTCATGGCCAGCGGTAAGCGGCTGAAGTCGAATGACTCCCACGTCTTGCCAAGCGGCAACTTCGATCGAGTCAGCAACCGTTTGATCCGACCCTCCCGCCGCGTTTCGCATTCCAACGTCGTCAGCTCCGATAAATAATCCAAGTGGCTCAAGCCTTCGGTCGCCGCCCGCGTTGCTGTTTCGGCGAAGTGATCCCGAAAGCTCGGCATCCGTAATTCGCGAAACTGCAGAGTCAGCTCCTGGTCGCGACCGGGTTCCACTCGGCTCGCTGCCCTGCCGGGTGCTCGAGTCGATCGCCGTTTGCCGGGCGTCGCTTTCGAGGCTGCCGTGGTTGGGGCTGCCCGTTTCGGGGATCGGTTTTTCAACTTGCTCATCAGATAGACTTTCCTTGTCAAATGTAGAATACAAACAATCGAACTCATTCAGGTCAGGCGCCTCGATATTGACTTGCGTCGCCAGCGGCAAACTGGCTGCGTCGTGAACCATCAACTCGATCACCTCGAAATCGACAGCGACTCCCGCGCCGATCAGCACTCGCAACGCATGATCGACGGCGTCCTGGCTTTCCTTGGCGGCCAGTTCCAGAATTTTCACGTACTGTTTGTCGGCGACTTTGGAGGCGTGGGCGCGACTGAGAATGTCATAAGCCATCCGAAACTGGCTCGTGGGAAACATCTCGTGCTGGTATTTGTACTGGGCAAACGCACCGGGCTTGCGAACCAAACTGTCAATCACATGACGATAGTTGATCGAAACGCCTTGCTTGCCCAACAAGCGGGGCATCGTCTGAATCGAGTGCCCCTGGTAAGTCACTTTGATGTGCTCGGCTTCGATTCGAACATCGACTTGCTTGTTGATCAAGCGACTGGGAACGGAATAAATGTTGGTCCGAACCCGAATCGTACTTCCCTTACCGACACGAATTCCCAGCAACAAGTCAGCCGTATCAAGCCGCTGATCGGGAAGCCGTTGGAGCTCCGCCAACTCTTCAGACAGGCGTTGTTGACGATTCGAATTGGCGGTGGCGACGAGCCGCTCGACCAAGGCAACGTACTCTTCTCGGCTGGCGAAGTCACGACTGCCGCGAAGCAATAACGCTTGATCGATACGCGCTTTGAAGTGTCGATTGGACGACTCGACATCGCCGTTCTCATTGGCACAGCGGGCGTTGGTGCGTTGGGGCTGGCACTGGTAGTGAGCCATCAACGCCGTGTAACGATCTGTGTGCGACTTGCGACTGGAGTGGTTTTTGACCGCCGCACTGAGCGAGTCGGTACGATGCCGCAAAGGTACGCCGCCGAATTCCCAGAAGGCTTTCTGGATGCCTTCGCTCAAGGCTTCGAACGATTCTGAGAAACACAAGCTGACCGATTCAACGTTGCTATAAGTCAGTACGCAATGATAAAACGAGTGTTCGAATTTTCGGCCGGCGATCGTGACACTCAGCTCGTTGCAGACCGTGAAGTCGCTGGCCGCGAGCGCGCCGGGATGATGCTCCTGGCTGAAGAAGACGGGTTTGCCGGGGCCGTGAAGCGCTTGCCACTGGGAGACTCGGCGCTCGAAAGTGCGCCGAGTCGAGTCCGCAAACTCGCCCGGGCGAGTGGCCTGTAACCAGCCAAAAAGTGTGTATGCTTTGAGGCGTGGTTCCTGCTCGAGTCGTTGCTGAATTTCCGGCCAGACGTCGGCGAACGGATCGGTGCGAGTGCGATAAGTTCGGGGCTGTTTTCGATTCGAAGGGAGACGATCGTCATCCCGATAATCGCGCGCTGTTTTCTCACTCATTTCTGCCATCCTTGATGATGCGGCCAACGACTTGCCCTGGGCAATCATTCGACGCAGTTCTTTGACTTGTCCGTCGCTGACCATCGAAACTCCCTAGAAAACAGGAGTTACGTGGCAAAAAGAGGATTCGCCAACACGGGAATTCTAATTGTCGCTGACTCGGAAAATCGCCTACCAAAAACGCTAGCAATCAACACGGACAAGGGAATTCTAATTGTCGCAACAAGGGAGTTCTAATTGTCGCTATACAATTTGTTTGCCATATCCGATCTCTAAGGACATCTTGGGAGAAATGCAAACCCTTTGGTCGTCTTGGCGTGTCGAACTTGAGACGAACCCAGACCTTCTGCATCATTTTCTTGGGCTAATGCTTTCGGATGACGGAAACTGCGACATGGCACTTGCGAGCGCGGGCAGTGGACCTCAAACGGTAAGGAAGTGCATCTATTTCCCATTTGCATATACGCTTGCACTCTGTACGGGTTTACCCACATCCTTGAGAACACCGAAAAGTCAACGCCCAGGAAATATCGGTGATATAGCATTGGACGGTCACTCATGTGGCATAGAAACCCTAAGAGGAGTTGATCTTCATATTGTTGACAAAACCCACCAATGGCGAACGGCGATCGTTTTGCTTCCCAACCTAAAAGGAGAGTGGGCGGCATATGACGAATCTCAGCTAAGGCTTGATGAAGATGCATTGGTACGGCAATCTTTGAAGAGGGAACCACCAAGTTCGGTCGTCCTTCCGCGAGACAAGCCTCTTTTGACTGCAATGAAGCAAGGGTTAGTTGAGTTGAAAAAAGTCTTGGCTGAACGTTGCCAGTTGTTACAAAATCAACAAGCAAATTACGTTGACAAAGGAGCGGGTGATGTCTGATCCCGCTCAAGCCTTAATTGATCAGCTGGAAACAGTGTGCAAAGCACGACACTATTCAGTGCAATTGAATCCTGATGATTTAAATCGGTCTCAAACTCGTTCTTCGGTCGTGCTTGACAGTTTTGACGAAGCCGCGATTGGCAGTTCGACTTTGAAAGAAGATGAATTCGGCGAAATTGGCATCAGCGTGTTGAAAGGAGTGTTTATCGATACGCATTCGCAGTATGCAGTCCAAATTGGGGCACTTGAAGACCAGGTGACTCCGGGCAAATGGGATGAAAGTTATCGCCACCAAATACAAAAGCGATGGCAAGCTCACCAACGGTTGGCGGCAATTGCAAGGACTTGGCTTGTTGCCGGCTATAGTGATGACATGAACTTGTTTCTTATTGGACCACCAGGAAGCGATTGTGAAAAAGAGTGGACCAACTATTCACAAGTCATAGAACGAAATGATTTAGTTTGCAGAAAGTTGGTTTGGTTGCCGTCAAAAAATGAGTCTAAGTGGAATACGGAAATTTCAGAATTCCTTGAAAGAACATTCCTTGCAACACCGTGGGTAACCTCCGGGGAATCAAAGGATGTTCCTTTGGATTCATTGGCTGACCTTACCCAAACGCTTGGGAATTGGTCTGACATCTTTGACTTGCCTCAATTTGCACAAGAGCAGCCCGACTACAAGCAGTTGATCAAGAAGTTGGTGGAGGAAAACGGTCAATGACGCCAATCTATTTGTCGAAACTAGAGATTTCCGATTTTCGTGCGTTCGGGCACAATTTTTCAATGGATTTCCCAGCCGAACCAAGCGTAACGCTTGTGTATGGAATGAATGGACTAGGCAAGACGACCTTCTTTGAAGCGATGGAATGGGCACTGACAAATGATGTCCGGCGCCTTAGTTCAAGTAAGCAAGTTCGGAAGGGAAAGTTGCATAACTTTCTGACTCGCCATGAAGCGCGCAAATTGAACCATCGAGTATCTATGTCCTTCAATGATGACTTGGCTCCGCTCATCAGAACGCATGAATCTCATCCAGATCTGGAAGACATGCTGAAAAGGTTTAAGTCACAAGAATGGCAAGTGTCACGGGGCGCCCAAAACCAGCCAGTGATGGGCGCTTGAAACCCAGCCACTTTGAGAGCCGTTTCGTTAGATTTTCTTTCTTTTGTAAGAAAGGAAATCGAACGGAATGGCCAACGAACTCAAAGAGGCTAAAGTGCTGTCGATTAAGACTTTACATGAACAAGGCTGGTCTCAGCGGCGGATCGCAAGTGAACTTGGCATTAACCGAGAAACGGTGTCCCGGTATCTGAGCCAGGACTCAAAACCAGCCACACCGTCAAAAGCGCCCACCGGGTCTGGCTCGGAAAACGACGATTCAAAACCAGCCATTTTTGGCAAAGCGCCCACCGGGTCGGAGACATCTCCTCCGACGTCTAAACAAACGCCGGCGCAGGCAGTTCAAGAGCCTGCCGGCGCGGCGGCCCAGCCCTCTCGCAGCCTTTGCGAACCCTTTCGGGAGACGATTCTCAGTTGGCTGGAACAAGGACTTTCTGCCCAACGAATGTATCAAGATCTGGTGACAGACCATGAATTTGTCGGCAGCTACCCAAGCGTCCGTCGGTATGTCGCCAAACTCAATAACAAAACACCGCTTCCATTTCGCCGCATCGAAGTCGGCCCGGGAGAGGAAGCCCAAATTGACTTTGGAACGGGAATTCCGATCATCGGTGAAAACGGAAAACGACGTCGCACTCACGTTTTGCGGGTGGTGCTAAGCCATTCCCGGAAAGCCTACGCCGAAGCTGTCTTTCGGCAAACGACCGACAACTTGATCACCATTTTGGAAAATGCCTTTGAGCACTTTGGCGGCGTCCCGAAAATACTCGTCCCCGACAACCTCAAAGCAGCGGTGATCAATGCGGACTGGTACGACCCCGATCTCAACCCCAAGCTCCAGAGCTTCTGTGAGCATTATGGAACGGTGCTTATGCCAACCAAACCACGGACACCTCGCCACAAAGGAAAAGTCGAACGGGGTGTCGATTATGTCCAGGAGAACGCACTCAAAGGACGATCCTTTGAAAGCCTTGCCGACCAGAATGAATACTTGCTCAAGTGGGAAAAAACGGTAGCCGATACTCGGATCCACGGAACGACTCAAAAGCAAGTCAAAAAGCTCTTTGAAGAAAATGAAAAGTCCAACCTGATCCCGCTGCCGGTCGACCGTTTCCCCAACTTCAAAGAAGCCCAACGCAAGGTCAGTCGGGATGGTCACTTCGCGGTCGACAAGTCTTACTACAGCGTGCCGCCAGAGCACCTTGGCCGAACACTGTGGATTCGCTGGGATTCAAGGCTCGTCCGGGTTTACGATAACCGGATGCAGTTGATCTGCACGCACGCCAAACAAACCGAAGGCAGATTCAGTACCCATCGCGAACACATTGCCTCAGCTAAAATCAGCCCTGTCGAACGCGGAACCGACTGGTTACTACGAAAAACCTCGGCAATTGGGCCAAAAACAGAAGCCTGGACGTTGGGACTGGTCGCCAACCGTGGCGTCCAGTCCGTTCGCGTTCTGCACGGCTTGTTGAACTTGAGCCATAAACACTCCAGCAAAAAAATCGAACAAGCTTGCGAAACGGCTCACGCCAACGGCTGTTATCGCCTCAAAGCCATTCGGCAGTTGATCAAGCACGGAGCTGATCAACAACAGTCGTTTGAGTTTCTCGACAAGCATCCACTCATCCGAAACCTTTCGGAGTACGGAAGTCTCGTCAAAGTTGATTTTAGAAAGGAAGCACTAACCCATGAATGAATCGTTATCGTTTACCCTGAAGAAGTTACGGCTCTCGGGCCTGGCGGAAACACTCGACGTCCGCCTGCAAGAAGCCAGTGGAAATCACCTGACGCACATCGAATTCCTGGAACTGATCCTGCAGGACGAGATGCTCATTCGCAAGCAACGCCAAATTGCCAGGCGAGTGAAGTCGGCGGCGTTTCGGGAGCTCAAGAGCCTTGAGGAGTTTAACTGGAGCTTCAATCCGGCAATCAAGAAAAGCGAAATTTACGACTTGGCGACAGGGCGGTTCGTAGAGCAACGTCGCGATGTCTTGTTCTGCTCGCCACCGGGAACGGGGAAGAGTCATCTGGTTCAAGGAATCGGGTATCAACTGATCAAGCAAGGATATCACGTCCACTACCGGAGCATCTTCGATGTGGTTCGTGACTTTCTCCATGATGAAGCGATGGATGGTCATGAGCGCGTGATGAATCGGTACTTGAAACCTGACTTGCTGATCATCGATGACTTTGGAATGAAGCAGTTGCCCAAACGCAGTGGCGAGTTCCTGTTTGAGATCGTGATGCGACGGTACGAAACCCGCAGCACAATCATGACGTCCAATCGTCCATTGGAGGATTGGGGCAAATTGCTTGGCGACGTACCAACGGCGACTGCGATTCTCGATCGCTTCCTGCATCACGCAGATATCTACAGCTTTGGCGGGAAGTCCTACCGTCTCCAGAATCGAAGAACCGATCTTGAAAAGGCAGACTCCAAGGTCGCCGATTCAAGCCAAACTGCGCCAGACGACAATAATTCAAAACCAGCCACTTCCTCCAAAGCGCCCACCGGGTCGGGCAATCGGAAAAAGAAATCAAAACCAGCCACTTCAGGCTAAAGCGCCCACCGGGTCGATGACCGAAGAAAACCTGTAAACCAACTCATTTCATACACAATCACGAAAAGTGGCTGGTTTTGAAGCGCCCATTAGTGGCTGGTTTTAAAGCGCCCGATGACAGTAACATCTTCTTTTGTTGCGGAGTTGTTTACGCAATAGAAATTTAGAAGTCCCAACTCATCGTCAAGTTCAACCAACCCTTGGATATGGTCTTGATCAGGATGGGTGGACAGGAACCGAGTGATTCCTTTGCTGGAGCTGAGCCATTTGAGTTCGCTGAGAATCTGCTCTGCATTATCCTCACTAAGACAGCAGTCAATAATCGAGAAATTGTCGGAGCCATGATTGATGAAAAACATGTCTCCATTTCCAACGGAATACGATTTCACAAGCGACATAAGTTGCTTTCTTTTAAATTATTGATTCGGATGAACTAGCTGGATACTAGTGACTCAGACTTGGTTTGAAATTCCGCGAGAACATTTCGCACGAACCGGTTTCCATGGTGGCGGGCGACAATTGCAAACAGCAGGTACTGAACAATCAAAATCCCGACGTATCCAAGCAGCCAAGCCGTCGAGGTTTGTCTAATTAGAAGGACGATGGAACCGACGACAAGGAAAACAACCGACACACAACTCAAGTCGCGAGCGAGCAGGAAACTGCGATGTGTGTCGCGAACCGTTTCAACATCATCAACTTTCCGGTACATCCGGTACCACAATTCGTTTTGCTTCGTCGATTTGCGCGGCCATTCTGGAAGCAACTTCTTAAGTTCTTGGACTGAGATTCGAGGGTCTTTCTTTGCGTGAGTTTCAAATGCTCGATGACCGGGCAAAATGTCCTTCGTCCGCCAAAAAACCAAAGCAGCTTTTGCGTTCGGCGGCAGGATGCCGTTTACAACCAGCGAGATTATGGGACTCAACAAGAGAATCAATCCATCCTTGGCATTGAACTCCTTGAAGTACTCGGCCAACTCAGCCCAAAAGTCGGGCGGCGAAGCCATAAATACGACAACCAAAGCGGTACACCACGCGATGTACAAGAGAATAGCCGCCAAGTTTTGAAGTTTCAGGTTTTTTGGCACGATGCTTTCCTTCGGGGCTTTCTTTTCTTTTTGAGTTTCACAATTAAGTTTTCGACACGCAGAATTTCGCCGACGAAACAGCTTGTCCCCGATTCACCCACGATCATCATTAGTGCTGGATGGCCGTCCTTGTCCATGATCGCGGTAAGCCAATGAAAAACCTTAACGTCATCGTCACTTGGTGCAGTGGAACAACCGTCCGGGTGCGAATGCCATTCACCCATGTAGTGAATCGCGCCGTCAGTCGATTTGTGTATTGCATCGACGTCAGATTTGAGCCCTTTTGCGCCGCGAATGTAGAGTGTCGGCCATTCTTCGCTATCTGGCGGAGACGGGATCGTGTCAATCAAGTAAATCTTTTTGCGATCAAAGTCGATGGCGCCGAGCAGTACGCCGCCGGTTTCATTTGGCAACTTTGATTGACGGAGATCTTGCATCTGCTTTACCAAACTGTCATCAATCAGAATTTTCCAATCAGATATCAGAGTACTTTGATATTTAGTCGGTTCAATACAAATGCGGTTCACTTCCAAATCGTCATTTGTCCGCCAAATTGATATGGATGCGTCGTCGGATTCGACTGCTTTGCGAATCGCACGACAAGCAATTGCGGAGTGTATCGTGACCAGTTCGTTCGAAATCCGAAACGAAACGTCGCGGCACGATTGGCCGTACCGAATTCGCTTTGTTGATGGAACAAAGTGATTCTCCAATTCAGCATTTTGGCTTATCTCACGGTAGTAGTTCATCTCTAGATGATCCAACCGAGTTTCACGCTTGGCGTCTTCGGCCAGCACGACAAGGTCGCTTCCGCTTGGATTCATGAAAACAGAAATTCGTCTAGCATCAGATTCAACATCTGCTGCCAAATGACGTTCAACCGCAACGGATGCTGACAGATCAATGATCGCATCGGCTTCCTTGTAGAAACCATTCAGCTTCTCAGATTCATCATCAGGTTTTAGGACGTTTAGATCCAATCCTTCATTATTGAAACCGTCTTCGCAAAATTGATTCGCCATGAGCCCGACAAATCTGGCTTTGTTCCAGCCAATTGCCCCCTGGTACAATGCGTGACGAGCCAAATTATGTGGATTCAGATAGTCGTCATCGACAACCGTCCAGTCACCATAGCCCTGTCGCGCCAGACCCAATACGACGTTTGAACCAAGTGCCCCAGCTCCAACAGCGACAAACTTCTTGTCCAGGTTGGTCGAGCTGATTCCGTTGTAGATCGCGCTTAAGCCACGGGTCAAATTGAACGTCGGGTTGTACAACTCTAACGAAATGTTTTCGCCAGTTTTGTCGAGGTCAGGCGCAAGCGGAGTGCCGAGTTTGCCATCCGTTTCAACCCAGAGCCCTACGTCCAAGCCGAGGTCACGTACCGAGTGAACGGTGCAAAACGCCCATTGGTCAGTCGCTTCCGCAACGGATTCGACATTCCGTTTTTTGGGAAACGACATCAACAGCATGACCGCCGCTGACAGGAACGCGTCTTTTAGTCCCACCCGTTTCGATTGACTAAAATCAGTACTCTCAATCCACTCGTCAAATAGTCGTTCCTGTTCAGAAACCGCCAACCGAATTCTGTCGAGAAGGCTAAAATCTCTGTCATCACAAAACTCGGCAAGTTGGTTCAGATTCGACGGGCGAAATCGAATCGTTCCGTGGGTTCGGGCAGGGCATTCGATTTTCAATGGGACAAAAGCCAAATCGCATTTTTCATAAGTCTGCTTCGCAACGTACTCGCCAATCAGAAAGCTGTCATGCTTATCTGCACGAACAGACCGAACAAACAGCACGTCGTCGCCCGGTTCTCTCGTCATTACATCCGATGGCAAAACTATGGTACCTTCAGATCCCCATAGCAAAGGCTCCAATGGTTGGTCGTCTTGGTGAAGCTTTCCCTTTGCGGTCAAAGCGAGCCATGTCCTGATCCGCTCAATGAATCGTGCCGAAGTCCATTGCCTTTTCAACTCATCATAGCGCGTCGCATAAAGACAAAGCTCGCGCGGGAATTCCTTGATGGAAATGTTGATGTGTGGCACGAACGGGAAATCTGCTCGTAATGCGAGAGCTTTTGGAATACGGACATCGTCAGCCTCGAATTGAACGGCGATACGTTCAATGCCCTGAATGTCGTGTACTCTCTTTTGTCCAAGTTCGACTTCAAAATCAACAACAATCACATTGGTTGTATCTGTGGATCGACACTCAACGAGTTTGCAGAACTCGATCTTGGCATCGACGAGGGCAGCGGCGAGGTCTGAAGCTTTCGGGATTTTGAGATCGCCCGGTTCAACAAGCTCACCGGGTGCATCAATGAACTCTGAACTCATTGTCGACGCTTCCCCGCTCTCGGTGCTGCACTCGCCGTTGCGATTGCAAAGGCCGAAACGGCGCGCTTTTGATGCGTCGCTTTGTCTTCGTCGATTTCAATAACGATCGGTTGTGGATCGTCTTCATCTGGATGTTCCATGGTTACCAAAAATTCCGTGTCCGGATCGTCGATGGACTCTTCCTTGTAATAGTTCGCCGCTTGACGATATGGCGGATCATGTTTCTTGTCTTCGTCGGATCCTTTTTCTGGAATTGGCCAGCTTGTCGAAACCAGCATCCCATGCTCAAGCCGATACGTCTCATGCAGTTTTTCAACTCCGTCCGTCGGCTTGGTCTTGTCGCGACCTTTTTCCGGGCCGACAGACAGGTAGCTGCAATGGTGTGCAATGTTCATGATGTCCCATTCCAACCGCTCTTCATTCCCTTTCGATTCCGTGATTTCCACGATATCGTCAATGCCTTCGCAGCGAATGTCAGCGGTCAGGAACAACTTGGTTTTGGTTTCCTCGACTTCGAAAGTCGCCTGCATGACCAACGAGTTTTCGTTGCGGTCTTCTTTCTTTTTGCCATCGACAAGTTTGGCAAACGGTGAGTGAACGAAGAATTCGACGCCATCCGTTGTCAGCTCGAACTCGGGAGCCAGCTTTCCAGCGTCGGTAATCAAGTGCTTTCGAGCGTCGAAATCGACACCGTTGTCCTTACACCATTTTTTCAAGCGTTTTGGCCGGGAGAATACGCGAATGTCGGCTCCCTGCTTGAACCGATAGCGAGCTTCCGCCTGCAGGACTTTGCCTTCAGGGTTCACAACGTCGGTCGCGGTAATAACAGCCGCTGGAACCCACATCGTGTCGATCTTGATTCGATCGTCGCCTTGATACTTCTTGGCATGTTGAAACCAAAAAAATTCGGAACAACGTTTGTAGTGGTCTTCGTCTAAGTGGGTAAATGCAACAACTCGGTACGAATCAACTTCCGAGTCGTCCATGTCATCGCGAAGCGTTTGCGATAAATCGCATCTTTTGTCATCGTCGTCATCCGGATTTCGCATGTCCGCGAAATCAAAAAGGACTTTGTCTCCGCCCTCCAGGTCGATAAGCGTGCAGTCTGCGTTTCCGATAGGAAAAAAGGTAACTTTGGCCATTAGGTTCTCCCAAAATTAGGCACTGTTGAATCGTTCGACAGATGTGCGCAGCACAAAGCAACGGCACAAGCCGGCAATTATTCCCTGGAGGTGTGACACGTTAGGTCACGAAGAAAATTAAAAACGTGTGGCGCGCCCTCGCCAACAAGCCTCCTGATCGCATCAAGCACTGCATGCAACCGTCATGCCAAAACGAAATCACGATATTTGCACGCATTTTAGCCGTGAATGGAATATTGACGGCCAGGATTGGACAAGAAGTCAGTCAGGATAAATAGCTGACTGCCAAGATGGCAATTCAGAAAAGTCTCTTTGCCAATCAACCTCATGAGTTCCACAAACGTTGAGAGAATTCGGCAACGATTCGTTCGTAGTCCCATTCAGGTGAAATAATTGGAATCTTTTTGATTGATCTGGCTCGTGGCCCTTTGATCCGTTTCTTGATTTCAGATTTCAATCTGAGCGGTGACTTTGCGATGATCGCCACCAAGTCGACATACTTAAATGCAAAATCCCCTCCATATCGCCATTCGCGTTCCCAGCTGAAGTCATGCCGATGCCCCATTTTATTGATAAAGGAATAGTATTGGAGGATCTGCTGGTGGCGTTTCAGTTGCGTTTGTTTGAATTTCTTGAGCGACTTGATGCCACTAAAGTGTTCTCGAAATTGCTCAATCAAATAGTCTCGAAGCTCTGTGCCGTCTGAGTTGATGTAAAAGGCCGGGCTACCTCCTGACTCAAGAAGATGCTCCCGTTGAAAGACTAAACCATACGGTTGCAACTCAATTTGGCGACCAGGTATTTTGCGACACAATGGCGAAATCTGATTGAGTGGCGTCTCGGTAAAACAAACTGTTTTGAATTTTGCTTTCAAAACATTCGTAAATTTCATCTGCGAAAATAGAGGCGAGAACAAGCAATGTGCCTTTCTCGCTTCAATTTTTCGATCATCCAAGATCGAAATCAGATTTTGAATCGCGGACGAATTGCCGAGCTTGCGTGTCAGGTGCACAACAAATTTCGAAATGTCGTCACGATCCGCAGGGCCCTTCATGTTATTCTCGCTCCTATGTTTTGCGATGGGGCAATTGCCAGATCATTTTTCTACAATTGGTGGCGCATGTCCGAAGCAACTTTCTACTCCGATTTTCACTACCTTTTGATTCGTCTTTTCGCTTATCGCTAAACGATACCCGACTTCGTTCATTCCCTGAAACGCCCCGTCGAAGAATTCCTTTTTGCGACGATTCTGCAACTCCTTTTCCATCTTTCCTAGATTGTCCGACTGTTTTTTCTTTTTTGTTCCAATGACCGAATCTCATCTGCAAACGATTGCATTGCAGAATTTTGTTCCGACGGCTTTCGGCTCAGCTTGCTGTGAAAATGCCCAATCGCAAGCAGAAATTCTTTTCCTGCAATCATCAGTTGTCGAATGGACAATCTTCCACTGACATCTCCATACAGTTCCCGAAGATTCAAAGATGGATCACAGGTAAGCACAGTCAGCTTTGGCGTACGAGTCAACACTGTTGTGTATCGTTTGCCTGTCGAGGCGTTCAGTGCAACTTCCAAAGAGCTTTGTTTTGCCCCATTTTCCGCTAAACAGATTACGTCTGCGGTTTGTTCCATCGCCAAATCAGCGACCATTGGCTCCAAAGACTTTCCCTTCATGTTCCAGAACAAAATGGTAGTGTTTTTCATGTGGTGGCAACGTTAGAAACGGGTGTCGACCTGTGAATTTTTGCCAAGCGAATGCTGACGTTACTTGGAGCGTCTCCTTCAGCATCGTAGCTTGGGTTCATTCTAACACCGAATTATTCTGTCTCGTATGAATGGATGTTGTTTGATGAACCATTTCGTTTTTAGTTTAGGCACCCAAATCAACGTGAAATGAGATCTGCAAAGACGCCACAATTTCGTTTGAACAAAGTAATAACCGGGTCTTGAATTCCAATCGCGTCATCCGTATCCAATAATTCTCAACGACAAACGAATAGCTTCGTAGGAGCCGATAATGCGGGGAATGGAATTCTAAGTTTAAGTTGAATACAATAGGCAATGCGTTAAGTAATATTTTCGGTGGAAATCAATGAACAAAAAAGCGTTTTTGTGGATTCTGGCATTCATTGCCTTGGTAGCATTGGTCGTTTTCCTGATTCCACGTGACAAAGGAGGCGGAGAACGCCCACTTGTTGCAATCACTCAAATAGCGACGCATCCAGCGCTCGATGAAGTTCGTGAAGGCCTGATATCTGGTTTGGAAAGTCGTGGCTACAAGGATGGTGAAAATGTCGATATTGTATTTCGAAATGCCAACGGCGATGCGTCGCTAACAATCCCTATCGCCGAAGACTTTGTTCGTCGCTCACCGGCAGTCATTGTTCCAATTTCCACGCCATCTACATTGGCAATTCAAAAAGCGACCAAAACGATCCCAATTATCTTTTCCGGTGTGGCAGATCCCAAAGGCAGTGGAGTAGTCGAGAACTTTGAGTCACCAGGCGGGAACACATCGGGTGTTTGCGACAGTTGGCCGTTTGACGAGCAAGTAAAGGCGTTTATTGCCGAATTCCCTGACACGAAGAAAATAGGATTGCTGCACACAAAAGGCGACGATGTCTCGCAGCTCGGCGTCGATGCAATGTTGAAATTGAAAGACGAGCTTGGGTTTGAACTTGAGTTGGTTCCCGTTTCCTCGTCGCAGGATATTTATCCGGCAGCGGTCGCGCTGCTTCGACGTGTCGATACAATCTTCACTGGAATCGACCACATGATCCTCGAAAATATGGACGGCTTGGCGAAAGCGGCGCGAGAGGCAAGAAAACCGTTATTCGGTGGCGAGCCTGGAAGCGTAGAGAAAGGTGCTGTCCTTGCACTTTCAATCGACATGACAGAGTTTGGCGATGTTACAGCTGAAATGGTTGTTGAAGTATTGAAAGGCGCAGACCCAGCGAAAATGCCAGTTCGCGTTTTGTCCGATGGCGTCTTGATGGTCAACAAGAAAGTTGCCGAAGAATTTGGTTTGGATATTAAGAAGTTGGAGTCGAAAGGCGCTCGGTTTATCGGGAACGACGAATAGTGAGCGAAAGACTTCTTGATGTTCTATTCTTTTTTGACGGCGTTGGATACAACACGGTCGGGCTTCTGTTCGTAGTATTAGGCGTGTTTCTCCTGATCCGGATGACCGGCTTTCCTGATTTAACTGTGGACGGATCGTTCACGATTGGGGCCGCCGTTTTTGCCGTCCTATTGGTAAACGGATTTGGAACGCCATTGAGTTTAATTGGGGCGACTCTTGCGGGAGCAATCGGCGGGACGATGACGTGGGCTATCAACGCATGGCTCGGCGTTGGGAAGGTTGTTTCCGGTGTTCTGTCGATGCTGATCTTGATCCTAACTGCGCCCTATGTAGCGACCAGCACAATGAGCCTGCAGAAAACGTCATCGTGGTTTTCGTGGCTGGACACTCAAGATGAACGCTTGACCGCAGCGATCGCACCAAGTCAGCCCGGCCAACTTCACATCATTTTTTCGACCGCGATGATCGTTGCGTTTGTTGTCGTTGCATTCCTGTTAGTTTATTTCTTGCGACGAAAAACCGGGCTTCGACTACGGTATGCAGGCGACGCAAAGTCGCCAACATTGCTTTCCGTTCGAGAACGAATCTGGCTGACATTGCTTGGGCTTTCAATTGGAAACGGCTTGGTTGCACTTGGTGGCGCAATCGAAGCCCAGCGACGTGGAGGCTATACCGTTAACATGGGGCTGGGGATTATTCTTGTCGCATTGTCAGTCTTGATTTTAGGAGAAGCGATTGTCAAAACATTCAAACGACGCGATTTCCTGCATTTGGCTGAGTACCTTGTAGCCGCAGTTGTCGGAACTGTGATTTATAGTTGCGGCATTCAATTCATTCTTTGGTTCGATCTTGCGTTCGCGGATCTTCGGTTAATGACCAGCCTGTTCTTGTTATTGTTACTTGGAATTGCTGGCCAATTTTATTCATCATCAACTCGCCTTTTTTAGATTCAGCATGCCTGCCATTTCAGTTTCCAATTTGTCTTACGGTTATCCAGGCAGCTCAGTTTGCGCGTTTGAGGATGTGTCGTTTGAGCTTGAACGAGGCGAAATGATTCGAATCGAGGGACGAAATGGTTCAGGAAAGACTTCGCTTTTGAAAGTCCTGTCAAAATTCATGAAGCCAACATCAGGCGCGATTTCTGCTGCTGGGAAAGTACTTTTGTTGAATCAGGATTCGGTCGAGTCGATGGCACCCAATCTTACGATTCGCGAACATTTCAAGGCATTGGCAAAACAGTCAAACGCCGCAACAAAACCTGTAAAGCTCTTAGCTGGTTTTGACCTTGGTCTTGATTCGCGCATGGACGAATTTGTTGGCCATTTGTCGGGCGGTCAACGACAAATCGTTGCACTTGTTTGTGGATTAATGGCGGCTCCGACGGTACTTTGTTTAGATGAGTTTACCGCAGCGATGGATAGTCAATCCGTTGAAATGGCAGAGAAAGCGATTCGGACAGAAGTCGAGTCGAGAAGTTTGGCTTTGGTTGTTGTAAGTCATAGAGATTTTGGAATCATCGGCTATAGAGAACTTGTGTTACAGCGAGGTACGGAAAATGGTTCATGATTCTGAGCGGGAATCCTACAAAAAAAGAACGGGCATGTGGGTCGGTTTGGTTGTCGGCATAGTATTTGCGGTGACGACAACGTTCCTCGACTGGCCCAAAGAACGCGGTGCCGCGGTTATCGTGGCAATGGTATTCGTCGCGTTAATTGAAGTAATAATACCGTCGTTAATAGGATTCATGTTTGATCGCTTCATCGCCCAAGTATCGGAGTTGAAACACGCCTTGGAAGGATTCAAGAAGATTCGGGAGTCGCTTGAGTCGAACGGGGCACTGATTTGTCTCAAAAGTTCAAAGAGCAGAAATTCTGAAACACTTATACTCGCGTGCGAACCCTACCCAGGACAACCGCCTGCGCCGCCTACGGTCGAAGCAAATCGCTGCGTTTATATGTATTCTCTTTTGCGAACCAGCCACCACAATAACCTTCAGGATTTGATGTTGTCGCCAACATACCTTCCTTGGATGCACGAATGTAGCAAGGCAGTCCAGAAGCAAACGAGGTTGTTGATTCTGCCAAATGAACTTCGCAGCGACGCGGTCGCTGTCGCATACTTCGAATTTTCGAAATCGCTAAAAATAGACTCGTACGTGTACGATAAACGAGAATTCTATGAAGCAAAAAAGGCGTTCGATGACGAGGAAGATTTTCGGGCTATGTGGAAGACTACTGAAAATCTAAAAGAAGTTAGTTCAAAACCCAAAAAGCCCCGTTGTATTAAACTTGCCAAAACGATACTGAACGGAAATCCAAATTTTACTGTCGATATAACAAGTGATGTGACTTGGGAACATGCATCAAAATCACTTCCAAACAAAACCGGAAATACGATTTGTTGGGATGTCAAATATAAGGTCGGCGACGATCCGACATCGTCGATCGAATCCCTCAAATGTCATGACTTCGACGGCAAAGATACCAAACATGTTGCTCTATTGCTGGTGCTTTCATTTATTCAGATTGCGCAATCGAGCGAATGGCGAAAGCAAAACAAGGTAGTCACACATGTCGTTAGCAAACAAGCCAACGAAGAAAACCCTTTAAATAGGAACGATCTTCCGAATCTATTGCTTCAACAAGCTGCGAGATTTCAGAAATGATTTTTCCCCGTGTACAAAGCTGTGATTTTCATTCGTTCGGCGAATACGAGCGCCGGATTGAAATTGATCTCGATGTTGAGATGGAAACAACGTTCGATATTCCTATTCGATTCGACTACTACTCATCGTTTCGAACTGGCGAATCGGAGATCAAGAAGGTTTCTCTTGCGTCCTACTTGAACGACGATCGTTTCAACAGCGATGGTCGCCTCTGTCCGGAATTCCCGATCCCATCAAACATTGCCAATCAAATCGACATCTCGTCGAATGCCATGCTTGAAAATCGTATTGCCACTTGCCAACTGCACGCAGGTCGTGCGGGTTGCATTGCCCCCGTTCATTTCGACTGGGATAATCGGATCGTTTTTCACCTTTGCCTGTCTGGCTCAAAGCGGTTCATGCTGATCCCCCCTAGCGCAGGCTGGTTGATGTCACCTGTGGTCAATACGAGTGCGCTCTGCTTACCGCGATTTTCAGATTGCGACCGGAAACGTTTCCTCGAAATGACTGGCGGAGTTGAGCATCACCTTTCGAAAGGCGAGGGGGTAGTATTTCCCTCAAGTGCATGGCATGCAGTGACTTACGACAGTCCGTCCCTTGCAATTTCAGTGCGCATTGAGAAGAATAAGAGATATAGGCCATTCGGAATTTTCCCAAGAAGCTGGTACTTGCAGCGATTGGTATGGCTGTTGCAGATAAATGACAGTAGTTTCCGCCCAGATGAATTTTTGGCATCGCTTTTTGAGCGATTTTTCGCTGGCTACGACACTTGGTACGATCGTTTCAAGGCAGTCCGAGAACTATACTGCGGGGAACTGCGTAGTGTAGGCGAAAACGAAGGTGTTGATCGTTGGATCGACGATAACTTCTCCGCCGAGATCGCGATGGCTGGTAACGAGTTGGAGTTCCTCTATTCGCTGGATAATTCCGGCGACCCAATCGACGAGTCAACGGTTGATAGCGCGATGAATTATATTTTTGAGGCTTGTACAGATTTTGATATCGGTCTCCAAAGGGATGCAGCACGGTACGCTGTTCGAACGAAGCAAGGATTGGAACCTAAACGAGGACTGATCGAAATTAATCAAGGAGATTCAATATGAACAAACCAATTTTTACCCCACCTAACGCGCTCAGTGAATCTGAGCGTAAAGGTTCACGCGAAGGAACCATCGGCAGATTCCCGTCGGCAGAGCTGTACGAGCCGGAAGAAACCTGTTCCGTCGAAAAGCCGAACAAGAAAGCTTCTGAAGAATGCACCAATGCCAAACCACAGAAAGTCTGAAGCAGATCCCGAAGTCTGGGAACAATACTACGACGCAGGAAAAACGGAATGGCGCAGCAGCGGGATCGGCGTAGCAACACGCTGTTGGCTAGATAGGCATCCGTACCTGTCGCGACAGTTGCTCGAAATTGGTTGTGGAACTGGGGATGACTCGCAAGACGTCAAAACCCTTGGTTTTGACTACTGCGGAATCGACATTTCTGAATCTGCAATTTCTTTAGCGCGAGAACAATATCCTGCTCTTGATTTTCTAAGTTGCGATTTCTTTGAATGGAGTCCGCCGCATCCCTTCAACGTTGCCTATGACAAGGGAGTCTATCACGGATTGGGCGGTCATGAACGGCGACACGAGTTCGCGGAAAAAGTAGCCTCAATTCTCAAACCAAATGGACATTGGATTTCGGTTTGTGGCGCGGCCGATAATCGCAATCCAAATTTCTCACACGGTGCAATCTACCTTACGGATTTCGTTTCAATTGTTGAAACATATTTCGAAATCCGAGAAGTGCGGAAATGCCAATACGGATTATTTGAAGAGCAGCGAGACTTCGAGGCGTGGCACGTTCTTGCGATCCGAAGATAGCGGTTGCGCAATTGTTAGAACACTCAATCCATCTCAGACGTCTTCCTGCATACCGCTTGCTCCGTTGAACCGCTGACGAAAACACAACTTGCATCCAATGACGATTGTGTCGTTAACTTGCAAAGTTGATGCTTCGATCCTAACAAGAGTTGATGATTTTCCGTCGCGGTATCTCGTACCACCACCTGCCTTCATGTGACCAGATTTTGCTGACAACATTTGGATCATATACTCGAACAGACTTTGTCTTGAATGGCAAGACTTCGACTGGTATCGGATGAAGCCGCCGGTATTTTCTAGTTCGATTTACCTCCTTCCAAATTGATCCAATTTGCCGACGGACCGGAGCATATGGCTCAAACGGCAACTCGTAGAAAAGTTGCGCCATTTGAGCGACGGATCTGCGGCAACAAAGTCCAACGAACATCGCCTTGAGTTCTTTGTAATGATTCCATTCGATCTGTACATGCGAATGCCAACGCGGGTCTCGTTCCCCACTTCGAGTACGCCCGCCCGGTCGATAACTGATCGAATAACCGCAAAGTTTTATCGAGTTTTTTCCAGCCCACCGGATTGAATTCGATTCTGCTTCGTAGAACAAATGGCTTCCCTTGGTCGCCATCAAAACAAAGTCACGACCGTAACGCAGGTACTGCATGTTGGCTTTCCCGAGCTTTTTTCTGCGCCAGCGAGTTGCCTCCGAAATTGCGATTCCATATTTAGAAACCAATTTGGCGCCAACGGCCTCGACATCTTTACCGTCTCGAATTTGCCCTTGAACAAACCAGTGATAGCCGTGTCTTAAATAGACACAGGCTATTTGCTGGACAAAACCCTTGAGTGATGTTGCTTCGCATCTGTGCATTTTCGTTCTCCATCCAATTTGCGAGTTCGCTTTACAGCTCGTCAAACTCGATAGTTTCAATCAAACGCACGATTTGGCTCATCAGTACAATGTCCGAGCCAATCCACACGAAAAGCAGGAGCGTTGTTTAATAGGCACAACGCTCCAAATAAAGCCTGATAACCTTACGCCAGAGGCGTGCAGATTCATCACACAAAACCACATTCTTATTGAGTACCCCTCAATCCATACAGCCTTGCATTCGAATCCGATTTCAAATTCCTCCTTAAATAATTTCGGTTGGTAGAGGTTCTTCTTCCAAAGAACCTCTGCTAACCATCCACTTGAAAAGCTGCTTCCGCAGCACAGTCATTTCTGACAAGATTCAGGACTAAAACCTGAACTTGTTGTCCGTCAGTTCTTTCGTCGTTGCAATGTTTTGGGCACCACCCCAAAACGCAAACGGGTCACGACTGCCTTGCCATGCATGATCAGCATTTCGAGCATTCGCTCTATTCGCCGAATCTGTTGTTGCCTTCGCAACAAACACCGCCTCATCAAATTGATGAGCTTTCTACTTGAACCCCGCTCCCAGTCTTCAGGATTTTGAACACCCAAGTTGCCAAACTCGGGCACCGGTAACAGCCGGCACCTAAAGACCTTCCCGCGTTAGTTGTTGTTGTCATCTCTTGGCTCCCGTCGCTATCTGGTTTAACCAGAAGACGCCGTAGTCGTACGTAAAGCTTTCCAGCTTTCGCAGTTTCCAATGACATTGCTGTCATTGATTTCAGAGGGCCGAACATGGAAGCACCCTCTTACCCGTCGACTACGGGTTTTCGCTGCTCGGCAGCGGCTTCCAAAAGATTTCATGCAAAGCGGTCGCCCGCCTTTCCCCGTTGAGCTATTCATCGCCTTGTTTCCAAGGACGCCGGAGTAGCAACTCCGATATGACTTGTTGCCAAGCCATTACTCCCGGGTGCATTCAGGTTAAACGGAGTCAATGACTCTCGAATCCCCTGAGTGGGATTCAGAACTTGCTTTCGCAAATCCCTCACCCACTTCAACAAAAACGGCCATTTTCCCGAAGTCAGGAAAATGGTTTTTCCGCGTCGCCCAAGTCGTCCGTACCCTTGTGGGGCTACCATGGGCTAGAGAGCCGGGATTACTCTTTGGATACGATGCCTGCGATACAAATGCAGACAAGTCACCAAAGGATTAAGCCGGCAAGCCGCCCTCGCACTGGACAAGCACCTCTCGATGCATCCAGCGCTACGGACCGATGACGCGAGGGAGCGTTACTTCCCTCCCCTTAGCTCGACTGGTGAAGTTGAGTTTACCGGGTGACATCGCTCGTCAGATGACTTTTAACTTCACGTCCTGACCATGATCGCGTACCGTACGAACTAATCTAGTGAACAGTTAATTGGGAAGTTGTACACACAGATGTGCGAAATGATCACACTTGGCAGGCAGTCTACATGTCGGTGTTCTTTAGAATGGAATCGACCAGTTCTGCTAAAAGTTGTTCACGATAGATCGCTGCTATTTGTTCTTCTCCCTGATTGCTCGCATCCTCCATTCGCTGTACAAGGAAATTGCTGCCAACCTCACAAGCTCTGGATTCAATACTCGACCGTTCGCTAGGTGATAGAGTTTTCAAATAACCGGCAACGCGAGACGAGGATTCCCGCTGCAATTTGAGTTGTCGGCGTTGACGTAGTTTTTGTTTTTGTGCGAATTGCTTCGATGCAGATTGCTTGCGATTTTTCGCCAAACGCAATTGGCTAGATGTTTTGAATTCTTTAGGCAATTGGTAGTCATGCTTGATCGACGACATTAACCAAGCAGCTTCCGACTTCCCGGGACTCCATCCCCCACTACACTTGAATTCCAGATGTTCAAGTTGCCGCTTCGCAATTTCGGGTTTCTCGGACGCCAGTTGTTTAGCCTTCGATTTTGGAATGCCTTTTGCGATCAACATTCCTTCGAGGGAGTTTTCAGTTTTCTCGAAAATTCTTGTGGGTGTTCTCGATGATCGCATCTTGAAATTGTTGGGCCGAAATCGAATCACACATGATTTCCCTCTCCCTGAAACCCTGTTTTCGTCTAGAGCGACAAAACCGACGCTTTCCAATTCCTTGATGGCTGGTTGCATCATTCGTATCAAATGACTTGGAGGCACACTCTTGAATCCAAGTTTCCGAGTCGCAAGGTCGGAAATCGGAATCTCAATAGGCATTTTTCGTTTTGGGTTATTGAAGTGCTTATCCAGCCAACGATACAACCGTTTACCAACCATTTCATTTAGTGAATTCAGCATTTCAAGATCCAGAGTCTTGATGTACCCCGCCTGAAAACTCTCATACATCACATCACTCCACTTGAACCACGATTTAGGACGTGATTCGCCCGTGCGATCTCGAGCGCGATCGTATTTTTCTCGATCATACAAATGAGCATCGTCAATGATGCTGAATTTCCTATCGACCCAACTCCGTGCTTCGTTGTCCCAGAAAGCGTTATCCCAAACCAAGTGAGTCCCAATGAGTCGATTCAAGGCTTGGTCAATTCGTCGGTAGTTCTGCCCATTTTCTGACCAGTTGAGAATCTGGAGTAATTCGTACCGCGTAAAGTAAACTCGTTGAGAATCGAATTCGGCATCCCGACTTTTCTTCATTAGGGCAACCAAAATCATGTCATCGCTTGACGTCGGTCTTCCATATTCTGCTGAGAATGCGACAGTGAGCTTTCGATTTACTTTACGATTCTCGATGTTGCAAAATACATGGTCTTCAAATTGGGTTCTATAGAAGAATCTGTGGGTGAACAATTCAGGCCGGAGGTTTTTTAAGGCACGGGAGGATAAAAGTATTTTGAAGAAGTCGAAGCCATGCAATCGCATGACTTCGACCGTCGTGGAATACTTCCACCCTCACTTGCTGATCCCTTGTTGGGTTGCTCCTCAGCAGAGCCCAACTCCGTTTCAACAAGCTCCGTTTCAACAAGCGAGATTAGTATAAACGGTTTTTCAACCGATGAGGGCTAATGCATCTTGAACGTCAATCGGTTAGGAATGGTTTACCACAACTATCCCCTGACCGGAGCCATTCAAGATGCACTTCAAGACTATCTTCAATCGGGTGAAGTCGCGGGCTGTTTTGCGGTGAGCTGGGATCACGTTTACAATTCGGTAAAACACGCGGTTTCGTGGGGCCTGCAGCGGCGGGACTTAAGCAGCATTGAATCCATTGGTGTCGATGAAGTGCAATGGAAGAAGGGCCACAAGTATCAAACGCTGGTTTATCAAATTGATGAAGGCCGCAAACGCTTGTTGTGGATTGGACCCGACCGCACGGCCAAAACGCTGTTGCGATTTTTTCGTTTCCCGGGCAAGGAGCGTTGTTTGTTGGTGCAGTTTGTGTGCAGCGACATGTGGCAAGCGTACTTGAAAGTGATTGCCAAGAAGGTTCCTCAGGCGATTCATGTCCTGGATCGCTTTCATGTGATGCAGAAAATGAGCCGGGCGATCGACAAGGTGCGGGCCGGCGAAGTCAAGCGGCTCAAGGCCGACGGCTACGAACCGGCGCTCAAAGGCTGCCGGTGGTTGCTACTGAAACGACCCGCCAATATGAGCGAGAAACAAACGGTGAGGCTGAAGGAGTTGCTGCAATACAATTTGCAAAGCGTCCGCAGCCATTTGATGAAAGAAGACTTTCAACAATTTTGGAAGTACACGTATCCTGCCCGGGCGGGAAAGTTTTTGGATGCTTGGTGTACCCGCGCGATGCGAAGCAAGATCGAACCGATGAAAGCGATGGCCAAGACGCTCCGCAGCAAACGGGAGCTATTGCTCAACTGGTTTCGCGCTGGCGGGAGTCTTTCGTCGGGAGTCGTCGAGGGATTCAACAACAAATTAAAACTGATCACCAGAAAATCCTACGGATTTCGCACCCAAGAAGCTTACGAAACCGCGCTATATCACAACCTGGGGAATCTGCCTGAACCGGAATTCACCCACAGATTCTTCTAGGGAGGCAAATTTTTTGCCGGTTTCCTCGATCTCGATAATGTAATTGGCGAGAACGGCATCTAGTTTATCGAGTTCTTCAACGACACGGTTTTCTTTGCCATACTCTCCTTCGCCATGGTCAGTCCGGGTCGGCTGCATGAAGTACTCCAGAAGTCGAAATGCTGAGAAATTATCCCGGAGACGGGAGCGGCGGCGGGTTGGCTTTCCAGGACATCATACTTTGGACACGATTCGAATCCTCATCCGTCGCAGAAAAGCAATCAGCTCTGCAACTGGTCGGACAAGAGCAGATGGCCGCCGTTCGAAATTGATTCTAGTCCAATGAAATCAGCCCATCATCGAAAAAGGCAGGTTCTCAAGTATCCCCGTCAGGAAATCTGAAATCCGGTTGGCCCATTGGTAGTCGTAGCTGCGGGCAATCACATAGCCGACGAAAACCGCGTACAGCAGAATTAACAACAACGCTTTGCGGCGGCGCATCACAACACAGATCGTTCCGTCCGCCACCGTCACGCGCGGACCGACGTAGTAGACAAGAAATCCAAGCACCGTGAACACAAGCAACAGCAACCGCAACTCGGAACTCTGTCTCGCAATCTCAGCCGGCATCTCGATCGGGCCGACAAAAACAGTATACAGCAACAGCGGAAACCCGAGCGCGAAACAAATATCGAAAATGTTGCTCCCAAGCGCGTTGGCCACCGCGTCATCGTAGTCCCCGTCTTTCGCATCACGGATCGACATTACGGTGTCAGGAACACTCGTTGCCATCGATGCGAAAATTACCGCAACGAACAGCGTCGGCATTCCAAGGCCGGTAAACGTCTGCCCGAGCAAAGGGTAGCTCGGATGTTGCTCGTTCCCCGGGCCGGTGCCCAGCCACTCACAGGCCACAACCAACAGCCAACACGCCGCGCCGATGACAAGTGCCGACGTGATCATGATCGGCCAGCCGTTCCATCTCTCTTCTCGAATCTGCCGCCGTTGTTCCTCGCCAACAAACATTCGCTTGAGATCCAACAGCGGACCAAGTGACAGCCAGTAGAAAAACGTACCCGGCGGGCCACACGTTTCGTCGCCTTCTTCATCTGTGCTCGTGTTAACTTCTACAGAACCGGCGTCAGATTCTTTGCGACTGGTGCCGAACAGCATATAGATGAAGTACGCGATATATAACGCCATCAGGATAAAACCCTGCCACCAGTACAACGTCGTTCCATTGATCATCAGGATCAGAATCAGCTCACAGAAGATCAGCGTGAGGCCGTCCCGCAACAGAACGCGAATCGAAACATTGACCGAGGTCACCCGCTGGCCAAGCACCATTGCACCAACGACGCTGAAAATACAGGCCGCAGGAATGATCATTCCATTGAACAGAGCACTTCCAGCGGTCGTTCCGATGCCGACCGCGAATCCGTCCTCGTTTTGGAGATAGAACAGCGCCACCATCGTTGTCAGGAGCTCCGGCAATGAACTGCTGATCGCATTGATCGTGCCCCCGCGGACTCCTTCAGACATGTGCCGGCCGATATACTCCGAGCCGATCTCAAACCCGTCACATGCGCGCCAGATCACAAGGCAGCAAAAGAAGATGACGACAAGCGGTATGAGAATTCCCAAAAAGTATTCCATCAAGGAATAATGTTGCGCGAAAAAGCAGAGAGCATAGTTTCGCTTTTTTCAGCCACGGTTTTTAGCATCGCCGCCAATCCGCACGAATAACAACCATCATGCATACGTGCCGATTCGTGTGATTCGTGGCAAACTACAAGCGCTAGCCGCCGCTTCCTTCAGCACTGTTTTCATCCGGCAGCTCAATGGCGGGAATATCTGTCGCTTCATCAGGCGCAGCCATTTCTGGCAGTTCCATTGAGGGAAGCTCCATCTGCGGCAGCCCCGCTGGTGTCCCCTCACCCGGCAAGTCCATTCGAGGCAGTCCGGTGCCGGTTCCGTCTGCACTCGAGCCCCCGGTATCGGAGTCGGGAATCAGAACAGCATCAACGGCCGGTTCAGGTTCGGTTACAGAAAAGGAGTCAAAAAATCCCCGACAATATTCGAGATCGTATTTTTCCTCGTCCATGATTACGGCCATTGAATAGAGTCGCTGATTCACCATGTAAATCCGGCTTGCAATCTTGATCGGTTTTTCATTCAGGAATGCCGAGTATTCGAATTCCCTGCCGAATCGTTGACCCAGCCGGATCCGTCTATGATCCTTCACGTCCTCAAGAACCCCAAGCACGTTGGCAATGGACCCTCGCACCGCGCCGTCAAGCGTTCTATCAATCGACCTTTTTGTAGTCAGTTGCAGCTCGACATCATGATAGGAAAATACCAGCGAGGTCGTGTTCTCGTGGGCCGATGTTATGTAAAGATGGACCGTCATCGGGTTGTCGCCGACAACTGTAAACGTATTTTCGGCCTTGCGCGGAACGGCCGGCATTCGAACCGATGTGCCCGGAATGTCAGCCGCGACCGGCGGCGTGATTTCGTACCAGGTCTCCGGCGAATCCGTTGTCAGGTTCGGATCGTCCGGGCGTTCGGTAACAAACGACTCGTCCGGATCTACATCGGGGCGCCGTGTTCCCGGGCTGTTACTCTGTTGATTTTCTGCTGCCGCGTCCTTTTGCTCAGCGATCGTTTCCTGTCCGAAAACCGGAGCGGGTTCAGGTGGACAAAGCCCGATCAGGATCGCCAACGATGCGACTCCAACAAGGCAAATACGCGTCCGAAAAAAGCTGGCTGGAAAAGGGTTCGAATCGCTCATGATAAATCCGCAATAACCATCAGTCGTAGTGACAAGAAACGTGAATGGCAAGAAAACGTGAATGACCAGTCATTCGCTCACTTTTACGCAACGTCCTGCCAATCGTACCCTCTTATCATAACCGTTTGAGCTAAAACGGGGTAACCGGATTTCCAAGCATCATCACGACCTCGCAATCGCGCAGCAAAATCCCCGCCTGGCTGGCTAACAGCGGCGATCAGGCCGTGCCCGGTTACGATACCGGCCGGCGACCCGCGTTTGACACTCTCGCGCGGCAGCCATACGATGGCCCACGCTTGCGAATCAGCTTTCACGGCGGGTACTTCCAGCTTGCCGACTCGCTGGAATAACAAGCTGAAAGCGTATGCCACGTACGTCCCGCTTGCCGAGCGGGACGTTGTCGATGTGGACGCTTTCTTTTGCGGACGTTCATTGTCCGGCATTTCGTCAACCTGCACTGACGTACCTTCCGGCAGAACGTACGTACGTGGCGAAGAATACGAGGACAACCTTGGCTGAGCAAGACCAGAACAATAAATCCGTCAACGCATCGGACACCGTGTCCGCGAGCCCAAGTCGCAGCGGTGCCTTTGACGCCGCCGTCGATGCCCGGGTCGAGAGGTTTTCCGAAAGTATCAGCTTCGACCACCAGCTGTACCGGCAGGACATTGCCGGCAGCATTGCTCACGCGCAAATGCTGGCTGACCAGCAAATCCTCACGGCGGCTGAACGAGATGCGATTGTGGCGTCCTTAAAAAAGATCGGCGCTCAGCTGGATGCGGGAATGTTTCCGCTGCGAACCGATCTGGAAGATATTCACATGAATATCGAACAGGCGCTGATCGATGAACTCGGAGACGTCGGTCGCAAACTGCACACTGGACGCAGCCGCAACGATCAGGTTTCGACGGACCTGCGCTTGTGGGTTCGCGATGCGATCGATCGGATCGACGGACTGCTGCTGGACCTGCAACATGCTTTCTTTTCGCGAACGGAACTGGATGCGGATGTGGTTCTCCCGGCCTACACACATCTGCAACGCGCGCAACCGGTGCTCGCCGCGCACTACTGGCTTGCCTACTGCGAAAAGCTTGAGCGTGACCGGGGACGGCTGGCCGATTGCCGGCTTCGCGCGAACGTATGTTCGCTTGGAACCGCTGCGCTGGCGGGGACGACGATGCCAATCGACCGGGCGAATGCAGCGCAGCGTCTTGGCTTTGAGGGACTGGTTGAAAACAGTCTCGACTCGTCCAGCGACCGCGACTTTGTGCTTGAGTTCGCATTTTGCCTTTCCCTGATCGGAATTCATCTCAGCGGATGGGCGGAAGAGTGGATCCTCTGGTCGACGATCGAATTCGACTTCATTGATCTCCCCCAGCAATTCTGCACCGGTTCATCGATCATGCCGCAGAAGATCAATCCCGACGTGCTTGAGCTAACTCGCGGAAAGTCAGCTCGGGTGATCGGTTCATTGCAAACGCTGCTGGTGCTAACCAAAGGTCTGCCTCTGGCGTACAACCGTGATTTGCAGGAAGACAAGCCTCCTCTTTTTGACGCCGTTGAAACCGTTGCCGGCTGTCTCGAACTCGCCGCGCCTCTGGTCGCGGAATCCCGGCTGAAACGTGACTCGATCGCCGCAAGAATTGAACTTGGCTATCTTGATGCGACCTCGTTGATGGAACATTTCATCAAATGCGGACTGCCGCAACGAACCGCTCACCATCTGGTCGGAACGATCGTCAGGTACGCTGTCGAAAAGAAACTTCCTCTGGCCGAACTGACGCTCGACGAATTCAAAACGTTCGAGCCGTCGCTGGACGAATCCGTGTTTGAAGTGCTGGGGGCCCGCCGAGCGGTGGAGGCATTCGCGAGCGAGGGCTCAACCGCTCCGGATCAGGTTGGGAATCAGATTGAGAAATGGCGTGAGAGACTGGGAGTTGCATGACCTGATCAGCCGTGTGGCGATAGCCACGGTTTCTTTCCGGTCAAGCTCTCCGACGATCAGCAGCAAATCGCCCTCCAGTTTATGGGTGTTGGTAACGTTCGACTGCTCCTCGTAATGCGGACCCACCGGCCAGCTCATCCACAACTCGTTCCACCAGATTTTGTCCATCCGGTTGTCGTGACATCCACAATCTGCAACCGCCGCTTAATAAAAACCTCCATGAGCCAACAGCGCTCGCAAGGCACTTTGGCCGCCAGCGGAACCGCCGTAGATACCGACGCGTGCAAGATCCACGGATACTATTTATCCATTAGCAGCGGACTCGCTTCAGCGTGCGCCTTCAACCGGTGAGACTCAATGGAATCGAGCAATGCGCCGAGGACTTTCTGGGATTCGACCGGCTCCCGTTTGCTGGCATTGTAGCGATCGTATTGCAGCTGGATTTCGGTTGTCGTCAGCAGGACGCCCGATGTCCGAACCGACTGGTCAAATGCGGCGGCTGCGGCGAGCCGGTCTTGCTGGGGAATTCCGCGCTGGCTGGCATAGGTAACCAGTTCCCGCTGCGCAGAAGCCGTTCCGAGTCCGGCCAGAATACTGCTGGAAAGATCCGTGTACGACGGTGTGTAAAGTGTCCGGATCAAAGTCGATTCATGTGGGCCAAGTTCGTAAAAGCCGTAACGTTGACGATCATTTGCAACCCGGGCTAGCCAGCGCATCGCGGCATCGGCATGAATCCGCCGGGTCTCGGGCGTCACTCCCCAGGGCTGCGCGAGTCGGCGAAGCCGGGTCATGTGCGATCCCATTGCCCGGGACTCAAATGAAGCAGGCAGCGCCATCAAGAACGGATCCCGCTTCAGGACCTGATCGACACGTCGACTCGATTCATCCGAGTGAATCAGCAAACAGATCGGCGTGCGCCGCGTTCGCCAGTCACTCCGCAACTGCTGAGCAAGTTCAATGTAGTCCGGTCGGGAAATTGAATCGGTGATAAAGATCGCTTCGAAGTCCGGGTTCTGCAACGCAACACTCAACAACTCGCGACCGGAGATCGCGGTCACCGGATACACACCGCTGGGCCCGAGCGCCGTTGCATACGACTGCGCGACGCCGGCGCGGCTGTGACCGACCAGCACTGCGCCTCCTCCGCTAGTGCTGGCCAGGTAGACGGCCAGTTGCGTCATATAACTGCTGCCGGAATAGGACGACGCCGGATCGATCTTTGCGACCGCTTCAAACGCAGCGAACTGCAGGTGTCGGTCGCCGATCAGCATCGCCTCGACCAGTATTCCAGGCTTGCCACCCGAAGACATCACCTGTTCGATCGTGCCAAGTTCTTGTAACAGCTCACAAGCTCCGGTCGCTGCGGCAATCCGCTCCAGATCAATCGCTTCGCGGAGTACGAATGCGACTTCGTGGGCACTAATCTGACCCATCTCAGGCGCGAACATCTCCGGCGTCACTTTCATTGCCGGACCGGTCTGTCGTTTGATTGCTTCCAGTGCCGTCAACAGAAACAGGTGCCGGATGCGCGGTGATGCCGGATCGATCTCCATCAGATCCCGTGCCCGGTCTGCCGCCATCATCTGTTCAGCGGTCGATTTGGGAACGACCAGCCGGTCCAGTTTTTTGGTAGCCGAATTCCAGCGCCACATCTCAACGGTGGTTGTGTAATCGCCCGGAAGCTTGCGAACTCCGGTCAAATATTCGCGGGCCCTCGTGTATAGACGCTCGACCGCCAGCTCGGGATTGCGGACAAACCCGTAATTATTCAGCATCGAATCGAGGGCCAACCGGCGAACGGATTCGGGCAGTCGCGGCGACAGGTAAACCCTCAGCATGGCATCAGCAGCTTCACCCGACGGAAACGAATCGAGCGCACGAACGGCTTCGACCTGAACCTGAAGATTGTCACTATGTGCCGCTCCGACCAGCGGCGCGACAGCCGCGTCGCTCATGTTTCGTAACGCCCCGCGAAGATACGGATACTCGGCTTCCCTCTGTGGATCAGCGAACACGGCCAGCATATCAGCCGCCGCCGAAGCTCCGATTCGTTTCAGTGAATGGAACGCATCCGAACGAAGCGTGATGTTTTCGTTGCTGAGTCCGCGTATCAAACCGTTAACCCGGTCTGGACTGGTTGCCGCTCGACGTGCCGACGAAAACAAAGCTCTGGCAAACTGTTTCCCCTCGGGCTGCAGAAAATCGATGGCGTGGATCTCAAGGAAAAAATCTGCACCGATGACCTGTTCCAGCTCAAACATCTGTTCATCAGTCGGCGCAAGGGCGATCAGCCGGCGCAGGTAGAACCGCGCGTGGTCGAACTGATCGATGTCCGTCATTGTTTTTGCGGCCCGCGCAAACTCGATCGTCGTGGAAGGTTCGGATTGCTGAGTCGTTTTGATCAACAGCCGGACCGCATTGGGCAACTTCGGATCAATCGAAAGCGGTTCGTCCGGACCGGACGGGGCTGCAGCACCCGGTGCGGTTGGAGCGTCCGGCGCTGAAGTCGCGCCGAACGGGTTGGCAGCGCCAAACGGATTGTCCTGCGCAACAGCGGACTCTGGCGAAAACGTAGTGACTCCTGCGGTGATCAGGATCGCCAGCGCAAACCCGGCCAGTGCAATACCGTCCGGAGCAACCAGCGCGGCAACTCGCGATAGATTATTGAATTTGGCAGTGGGCATTGGCATGGGCGATTGTCTGATGCGCGGGCATCCTTTTCATCGTCTTTCCGATGTACCGGACAACAGACCCGCAGGGATCAATCGACTGGCATCAGACGGCGAGCGTGGACCGGTCACGGGGAGCTGAACGGTCGCGGTGTTCGGGTCAGCAAACACCATTGGGCCGAATAAAACGATTGTAATCAAACCTTCTCCATTCCTCTGCCTGCGAACGGCAATTGTGGGAGGATTTCGGGATTACGAAGGTTTGGAAGCGGGCGCGGCCGGTATTTTTGCTACGTTCCGATTGGTCTCAGACCCCAAAACCACAAATGCAGCGGTGATGAATCAAGCCACTCGCGCATTCGGTCACCTTGTCGAACAGGTCGGATTTTCCGTAAACAGATTGCAGTGGTGCGGCAAACTATTGAGCGTTGTAAGCGCGCACCAGAACGATTGTTGACGGGTGGTTTATGTTGAGGATTTTGTTGAATTCTCTTACAGGATCCCGTGATGTCGCGTCTACCGAATCCCGTCAAATTCCGTGAGTGGAGCGAGCGTTTGTCGCGTTTTGAAAACTCCGGCCAAACCGTGGCCGATTTCTGCCGCTGCGAACGTGTTTCGCAACCGTCGTTCTACCAGTGGAGAAAAAAATCAAAGCCGCAAAGACCGGCCCGGTTGCCCCGTCGCCCTTTCCGATCCGTGATTCCGCCGGCAACTCCTCGTCCAACTCCTCGTCCAACTCCTCGTCCAACTCCTCGTCCAACTCTTCATCGAATGCTTTGTCCGGCCGGTTTCAGTCGCTACAGATCACATCTGCCTGTCCGGGCAGGTGTCCGGCTTTGACGGTTCGACTTCCACAGGGAATCGAGATCGAAGTCGGCGATGACCCTGCGACGATCAAGGGGGTGATCAGGCAACTGCTCGAATCGAACCCGGTGCCAGCGGAGACCCGGAAATGTTGAACCTTACCGGTCGAACCGTGATCTATGTCTACACGCCCGTCGCCGACATGCGAAAAAGAATGTTTGCTTTTTTCCCAGAGTTTATCGAAATGGTCCTGCTAGCCGGGCGTGAATCCGTATGTTGAGTGCATGGCTGACCCGACAACACTTTCGCGAGCACAACTGATTGACCGGTTGCTGCGGAAAGAAACTCAGCTTCTTCAGAAAGACGACGTGATCGGTCAGCTTGAGCAGAAACACAAAGAGCTTGAACTGGCTTATGCGAAACTCTGGCGGGAACGGTTTGAGGCTCGCAGCGAACGCTACATTGTTGCCGAAGTTCCTGAGAACGACAAAGAGTGTGAGACTCACGGCGAAAAAACACTGCTCCCCGATTCGATGTGGGACCGGACTGAAACGCTGGAATTCGAACGACCGAAACTCAAAGTCCGCGTGACCGTTTATCCGAAAACACTTCCTGAGTTCGATCTGGAAGACCCGAAACAACGCCGGATCCACGAAGTCTTCACCAAGGCGCTGAACGAAAACAAACCGAGCATCCGCGCCAGGATGTGGGCTTATCGTGGCGCGAACGTAAAACTGAACGTGTTCGACTTTACGGTCAGCCGCCATCGCGACGGGCCGGAACTGTTCTTCGCCAATTACCGGGGAACTCTGCCGGTTTTGCGGGAATTCCGGACTATCCTGTTTTTCGGGCCACTTGCTCAGGGACTTTAGGGATTATACAAATTGTGCAAATTCCCTTTGTCATTGCAGTTAAACTGCAACTCTGCTGGTAATTGAGACGATAGCTATTTGACGGGAGAAATTGCCCAATTTATCATTGGGGCTGGGCATTTTGCGTGGGCCGAATCGAGATGATCCCTGGCGGAGGTCCGGGAAACCCGGTCGGTTCGTTCACAATTTGGTTGCTCAAACCTTCCACCCCGGAATAATGGCCGGGGAATCAGAATTGATGCTGGTTCCGTTCCGCAAAGAAATCTACTCGAGCGACTCATGCCTTTTGCAGTAATCGGATTAGCTTTTGTCCTGTTGATTGTGTTTGCAGTTTTGTCTGCAAAACAATGGCACTGGTTGAACATCGTCTTTCTGATCCTGACCTTTCTCGTCGGCGTCGCAGCAACTGCGGCGATGGCCCAGTGTTATCAACGCCGATTGGACGAGCAATCAGCAGCCGAAAACGCGATGGAGGACGCGATGGAGTGGAAGGAAAAGGCCAGGATGGCGGTTTTTGGTTCCGTCACTTCTATCGAGTACGACGCTGATTCACTCCGCGGTCTCGATCAGCTGCTGCAACTGGCAACGTACGGTCGCGGCCGGGTTTGGAACAGAGGTACGCCGACAGCTGATGGCAACAACCGCGAGTTCGCTTTTGAAGTTGCCCGCGACGCGAAGTCAAATATGGAAACGATGGTTCTGTTTGCGTTTGCAGATGGACTGATCAGCGTAACGCTCTCCGACGGAACGGTTGTCGACCAGATTTATCCGCTGGGCTTTATCGGATCGTTTCGTGTCGTCACAGAAGCCAACGACAAACTGACTCTCGAGCCGGATTTCGTTGCCGACGAAGACGCTTACGCCAGCCCGCAAGGGACATGGTCGCTCTATGAAAAAATGCCGCTCGATCGACGCGACGCTTTCAGGAAAGCGAAAGGACTTGATGACGATATCGAAATCGCGGCCTATCGCGAAATCCTCCAGACCGAGTACATGCCGCCCGAAAGATTCGGGCTCGACGCCGGTTCCGCTGAGTACGAAGCATTGATTGACCGGTTCGCGTTTGATGGCCGGCCCCTGGGTGATATCCGAACCTATATTAATACAGCTCCCGGTCGCATCAGCACGCGATTCGAACCGCTCAAAGAAGAAGTGTTCTTTCGTTACAAGTTCAACAAAGCCGTCAAGCAGGACAAGGGCTTCACGGTCGACGGATCCGGCAGCCTGATTGCTGACGGACCATTTTCGCCACTAGGTGCATCCAATAACGCGGCGCTTCATCTGGGCGGGAAAGCCACGTTTAAAAAAGACGATACCGTTTTGATTGATCAAACAACCGCAGAAGGTTATCAGCGACCCGACGGTAACATGCAGCCTCGATTCGACGCCCAGTATGATGTTGATAAGGTTGACGAGTATTACTACCGCCAGCTGAACAACTACCCCTATCTGCTGGCCAGTCTTCGTGACCGTGCCCGTGAAATCCAGGAAGAGACTGAACGAACCATCGCGAACAACGCTGTAACCGACGCCGCGTGGAACGACACTGCAAACCAGCAGGCTGTCCGCGACGCCGTGAAAGACGGACTCGAGTCGGACCAGCAGAATCTCAGGAACGACCTCGCGGCGATCTCGGAGTTGAACGAACTTCGTACCCGCGAGCTCAGCGAATTGGAAGCGGAAATTGCGGCTCTCGAAAAAGAGCTTGAGGCCGGCTATCAGAAGATTATCTCCCGAGACGCACAGTAGATCGAAATTCAATTCGTTCACGCCTGGCATTCGCAGACAGACTCACCAGCGGTAACTAGCGTTGGTATCTTGCCAACGTGACAGGTTGTTCCGCGATCGACCTCGGCTGGAAACCAACTTCTTTGCACTGTCCAACCAAAAAACCCCGGTTCAATGCGTGCATTCCGTGCTTCGCGATCTTCGCCAATGACGTAATCTGTCGATACCGTTATGATGAAAGACAATCAGTCTTTCGTTTGCGCACCGGAATATCAAATGGGTTTTGAAGATCGTCAGTACAACCGGGATGATGACTCGTATTCGTACACAGGCAATTTCGGAAGTGGCGGCGGAATGGCGGCCGGGATCACATCGTGGTCCATCGTCGGCCTGCTGATCGCTATCAATGTTGCTATTTTTCTTGCGGACGCATTCACGCCAAAGGTACCGGATGTTCCCAACAGCCTGCACCTCATCAACCGTTTTCTGGCCCTGGATACCACCTCGTTGTGGCGAGTCTGGTCATTCCTGACCCATGGATTCGCTCACTCCAGCATCGATGCTCAGCACGGGATATGGCACATCGGCGGCAACATGTTGACCCTGTTTTTCCTCGGCCGCCCGGTTGAACAGCGGCTCGGTCGCAACGAGTTCTTTCGGTTCTATATTCTCAGCGTACTGATTTCCGGCGCCGTTTTCGTTTCGTACAACCTGGCAACCGGCCAGACAACGACTGTGGTTGGTGCATCCGGCGCAGTAACCGCAGTGGTCATGCTGTTCATATTCATGTACCCGAAAGAAACATTGTTGTTGATGGGCGTTGTTCCAATGCGAGCCTGGATTCTGGGCGTACTCATTGTCTCGATGGACTTTCTTCGAGCCCTTGACCCCGAGAATCAGATCGCGTGGCAGGCCCACCTCGGCGGCGCAGCGTTCGGCGCGCTTTATTGTGTGACGGGTTGGAACTTTTCATTCCTTGGAAACTGGTTGCCCGCTGCTTTTGCCAAAGGCGGGCCGGCGCGAAAATCTCAGGCGGCGGACCGAAATACCGGCTCGGAATATGACACCGGAAGCCGTTATCAGGAGAGCGATCAAAATAACAGTGGCAGTTTCGACTCCGGCAGCAACTACAACGATCCCTACGCCAGGAAATCAGGTGGCGGACTGGGCGGGCTCTTCAAACGAAAGCCTCAGCTCAAAGTCCACGCGCCCGACGATGACGACGCATTTGACGAACTCAAAGCACGAGCCGATGTAGTCCTCGAAAAAATCAACAGCGAGGGCGAACAGAGTCTGACCCGCAAGGAACGCAAGCTACTCAATCAGTACAGCGAACAACTCCGCCGCCAACGCGAAGACTGATTCGAGCGAATACAGACTCGCACCCGGGCAAGTTGTCAGCCGTTCTTCGCCGATTGTCGAAAGGGCCTACGCTGGACGTTTTTGTTGTCCATACTGCCAGCTGAAAGTGCAGAATGCACCCGGTCAGCGGTCCAGCAATTCCATCACCGGACCGCAAATCCGATCGAATGTCTGCTTCTGTCCCGAATTCCAATCGCGATAGTGCGGGAACTTGCCGCGACCTCCAACCCTTCCGATATTGACCGCAGCGCAAGTCTGTTTTGATAGTCGAACGCCAAGCACCCGTTCGAGCGGCGCGACATCTCCGGTGATCAGGTTTTCAAAACGAAGCGAAACGCATATCCGGTCGTCATCCAATCCGAGTCTCTGCATGTCAGTTGCGATGCGCCGGTTCATGTTGGCCCAGTAATGACAACACCGGGCAAATGGAAATTCTGCATGCGAACCGGCAAGCGAACCGGAAAACCGTACGTTGGTCGCGAGGTAGGCCTCAACATTCGGCTTCGACATAGCACTGCGTACGGCCTCGATGCCATCACGGTGCAAGTGAATGAACGAAGCCGATGGAAACGCAGCCGCAAGTTCGCGGGACATACTGAACAAGCGGTTATTTGCTTCAAAGAACGCGTCATGACGTGTGTAACGCAGAATCATTTTCAGTCGCGACGCAGCGGCCGGTTGTTCATAGTGCTCCAGCCCGAGCTTGTTCAGATCCGGGGTCTTTTCGTGGAAAGCACGCTCAATTCCGTTTTCTTTCAACAGCTGTACAACGTAGGACGATCCACAAGCGCCACTGTTCTGACAGAAGATTCGTTTCTTATGAATTTCGATTCGGTCCAGCACGCAACGATAGACAACTCGACGCCCAACACGTATTTGGCCGCGAAACGAGTCTGACCGATCCTGATCAGCCAGTTTGAGTTGATGGAGATCACCTATTTGCAGCATGAACGTTGTCTTTCTTCGATGGCTCGCACAATTCACAATCGATATTGGCCGCTTGGCGATTGCCGGCCTATATGCCAAACGTCCAACCCGGGTTTACAGTTTTAACAGACCACTGGTAGAAGAATGACGCCAGTCTGTCCAGTCTGTCCTGTCCATCCGTTTCTTTTCGTGTTTTTCGTTTCTTTCGTGGTTGAAACCGACTGAGCAAGTCTGTGACCGATTCGCCCGGAACCAATATTGACAGATTGGGCCATCATCCCTATTGAAACGCATGCAAATACGCGTTTCACTGCCGGTCATTCTGCTCACGGTCGTCATCCTGACGGCTGGTTGCACGCATGATCTCATCCAGCCTGCCGCTCCGTCGCCGTCGAGCGGATTGCAACTTCCCGGAGGCCGGATGTCGCCAGACGCAATCGCCCTGGAAATTGCGATTGCTGAACTCGAACCGGACCAGATCCCCGATCTCGATGCGCTTTGGGCGGAAGTTGATGAGGGGAAGCTTCCGCTGCAGACGCGGCGCAACCTCGACCGGAACGGACTGCGCTGTGCGGTCGTTCCTGTGCGAACACCCGCACCGCTGTTCCGGCTTGTCGAACCTGTCGAGATTGACCGCGATTCGCTCGAACCCTGGCAGCAGGAACTTTACGACGAGGGCCTGGTCCAACCTGTGCCGCGCATGACCATGCACAAGCAAATTCAGATTCGCGAGGGAGGTCATCACTCGCTGCAGACCTCCGCCGTCTATCCGCAAACCGGCTGGATCGTCCACAGCGATGAAAACCGGACTGCCGGAACCGGCCGGAATGTGCGCGGTGTCTGCCGGATCACGACCTACCCCCAAGGCGACGGCTCTGTACGAATCGTGGTTCTGCCGCAAATTCACCACGGCATCCCGCGACAGAAATTCGGGGTCCGGCAAAGCACATTCCTGTTCGAAACCGCCCAGTCGATTGCCTCCCTGGATCAGCTGAAAATCGAAACGACGCTAACCCTGGGCGAGTCATTGATTGTTGGCGCAACGCGCGGCGTCAGCGATCTCGGCGGCCTCTTTTTCGCAGCGCCACCGGATTCCAATCAGGAATCCGCAACCGGATCGCCCATCGCAGGCCAATCCGTCGATCTGCGAACGACGCCGGTCGAGCTGGACCCGAACGGCCAGATGGAACTCCCTTCGCTGATCCCGGAGCCCACGGGACCGCCCTCCCAGCGAATCCTGTTGATCCGGCTCGCCCAGACCCAAAAGAATGACCTCTTTGATCGGCGCGAGCGAAAAGAGCGGCTGATTTCCACAATTCCCGATTAGCCCCCGCAACTCACTGTTTCGGGAACCGACACAGCCCAACCGGCCCGCGCCTTTTAACCGACGCACGAAACGGCAATAATCACAGCTGGTCCGGAGCAATCCGAAGTTGCACTTTGCCAATCGTCACCTGACGATCCGGTTTCGATTGCACAACCTGCAACGCTAAACAAATCACAAAATCTATTTGAACATATCAGCGCGAGCAAACCTGACATCTGTCGCGCCCGACCAAGGAGAAAACCATGCCACTGGTACCTATGCGAATCGTGCTCGATCACGCAGCCGAAAACGACTACGGCGTTGCCGCTTTCAACGTTAACAATATGGAACAGATCCAGGCGATCATGGAGGCCGCCGAGGAGACCGATTCGCCTGTTATCGTTCAAGCGTCGCGCGGTGCCCGTGCCTATTCGCAGGACACCTACCTCAAACACCTGATGCTCGCTGCATCGGAACTTTATCCTCACATTCCAGTCGTCATGCATCAGGATCACGGCAACAGTGTCGCAACCTGCATGAGCGCGATCGAAAACGGTTTCACGTCAGTGATGATGGACGGCTCGTTGCAGGAAGACGGCAGGAGTCCGGCCGATTTCGATTACAACGTTGGTGTCACGGCAGAAGTTGTCAAACAGGCGCACGCCAAAGGTGTTTCGGTCGAAGGTGAACTCGGTTGCCTCGGTTCGCTCGAATCGGGAGAAGGCGAACAGGAAGACGGTCACGGCGCAGTCGGAGCGCTGACTCGCGATCAACTGCTGACCGATCCGGATGAAGCCGAACGATTCGTCGCAGAAACCGGCGTTGATGCTCTGGCAGTTGCGATCGGTACGAGCCACGGTGCGTACAAATTCACCCGCAAGCCGGACGGCGAGGTTCTCGACATGGGCCGCATCGAGGAAATCCACAAACGGCTGCCTAACTGCCACCTGGTAATGCACGGCAGCAGCAGCGTGCCACAGGAACTACAGGACATCATCAACAAGTACGGCGGCGATATCCGACAAACCTGGGGTGTACCGGTTGAAGAAATTCAGCGTGGAATCAAACATGGCGTTCGCAAGATCAACGTTGATACCGACAACCGCCTGGCAATCACCGGCGCGATTCGAAAAGTGTTCTCGGAATCACCGGGCAAATTCGACCCCCGCGATTACCTGAAGCCCGCACGAGCCGCAATGAAAAAAGTCTGCATCGCGCGGATGACATCGTTCGGTCAAGCCGGTCACGGCGCGAAACTGCGCGAGACGATGAAAGTCTGAATGTCCGACGCAGATGAAAACGACGCAGCCGAAAAAAATGCTGCGCACAACCCGGCGTCCGCATCGCAACAGATTGACTGGATCAACGAGCGCGAACTGCGGGTACTCGCGCCTTACGCCATGCACAGCGCCGACACGCGGGGCCGGGCGTATCCGGAGGAAGAACATCCGTACCGCGGCCCATTCCAGCGCGACCGCGACCGGATTCTGCATTCGTCCGCCTTTCGCCGCCTGCGCGGAAAGATGCAGGTGTTCACCGGTGAAATGGGTGACTATCACCGGACGCGACTAACTCATACCCAGGAAGTCGCAACCATCGCGCGGACCATCGGACGAATCCTGATGCTTAACGAGGATTTCATCGAAGCCCTCGCGCTTGTGCACGACATCGGACATCCGCCCTACGGACATGCGGGCGAAGACATTCTGGACGAGTGCGTGAAGGACGAAGGCGGATTTTCGCACAACCAGTTTGCACTCACGATCGTGCAGGAACTGGAACAGGGCTATCCGGATTTCCCCGGGTTGAATCTGACCCGCGAAGTCCTGACCGGGCAGACGGCTCGCATCGACAAGAACGCCGTCGGACCGCGACCGTTACTGGAAGTTCAACTTGTCGATGCAGCCGACAGCACAACGTACGATGCGCACGACACCGACGACGCATTGAAACTCGGACTCGTCTCGATTGAGGAAATGTCCAGACTGGAACTGCTCGACCGTTGCCTCAGCTACGTCCGAAGGAAATACACAGCGATCGACGATGACATGTTGCGCCGCGCGATGGTCCACCGGCTGATCAATCTGCAGGTGACGGACATGCTCACACACAACGCCGCTTGTCTACAGGACCGGCAATTTCAAAATCCGGCCGACGCGATAAATAGCGATTTTCTCATCGGACCGGGATCCGAACTTGACGGGCAGAAGAAAGAGCTGGAAGCGTTTCTTTACAAAAACGTCTACCGTCATCCCGACTTAATCGTCATTCGCGAACAGGCGCAGAGCCGCCTGCGCGACATGTTTGAAATCCTCTCCGGAGATATCAGTTTGTTTCCGGACAAGTACCAGCCGCGCGCCCGTGAAGTCGGCAGTTGCCGGATGGCTGTCGAGTACATCGCCGGAATGACTGACAATTTTTTTGAAAACACGTACCGCCAATTGAATGGCAGTCACTGAGGACGTTGCGAACGAAGATTCCGCCAGGGGCGCGTCATAGCCCGCTCAGTCCTTACAATGGCTCGCATGTAACAATTCGGCCTCCCCAGTTTCCGAAACTCATCCTTCTTGATCCCGATTATTCTCCGAAACATTTGGCGTTTTCGTGCGTTTCATGCCTGCCCGCAGTTTCCGGGTACCTTCGCTACAAGTCCCTTTCTAGAATGAGTTACGGCAATTCGGCGGATGAGATCGATCACCGGAATCCCCGATGATCACCCGGCGTACATCAAACTCTGTAACGTCCCCATCCGCCGACAGCGCCCGACCGATATGCAGTGAGCCATTCATTGCGGCCCTGCGGTGTTTCCGCAGCCGACCTTGCTGGATAACGATTCGAGGACGCGACCCGGACGCGCGGCAGGTGTTCCCCACGGTTCAACTGCGGGCATCTAAGTTCGCAATCACTTTCCGCGATTCAAACGATTCCCTTTGAGAATACGTTTGGTCGTATTAGTGTTGCTGCAGCCCCATGCAATTGCATGTGAATTATTTTTATTCAACACAAAAAAGGCGGAACGTCATGGCACTTTGGATTCTTCGCGGGTTCTTTTTGCTCGCGGCAGTCGGGCTCGGACTCACCATCACCAGAAACTTCCCGGAAGACGTTTCCTCGACAACCCAGATCGTCACCTTCGTCGTCTTTCTTCTTAGTGCAATTCTCGTTGTGCTCGGCGATGTACTGATCAAACGCAAACGAATCGATATGATCTCCAGCGTTTATTTCGGACTGGTCGTCGGTCTGTTTCTGACCTATGTAGTCGGCTTGGTACTGGACCCGCTGTTGCAGAACTATGCACAAAGCTCGTCCGTGTTCAACACCGATATTAACGGTGCAAAAATGAAGACCATGATCATGTCGCTGGTCGGACTGGCGATGTGTTATTTGTGCGTCAGCATACTCTGGCAGACGCGGGACGACTTCCGGTTCGTGATTCCATTTGTCGAATTCAGCAAAGACGTCAAAGGACTCAAACCGTACGTCCTGGACACAAGCGTTGTGATTGACGGTCGGATCGCGGACATCGTGGATACAGGGATCATTGACAATCAGCTGGTCATGCCGCGATTCGTGCTTGCCGAGCTTCAAGGAATCGCAGACAGCAGCGACAAAATGAGGCGCTCGCGCGGGCGGCGTGGACTGGATGTGCTTAACCGTTTGCGCAACAGTGAATCCGTCGACTTCAAAGTCTACGACCGCGAGTTCCCGGACATGGACGGGCAGCCGGTCGATATGAAACTGTTGATGCTCGCGAGGCATCTGGAAGGAAAAGTCGTCACCGGCGATTTCAACCTGAACAAGGTTGCGAAACTGCAAAACGTTCCGGTCATCAATCTGAACGAGATTGCCAACTCGCTCAAACCGGTCTTTCTTCCGGGTGAAACGGTTCCAATCAAGGTTGTTAAGGCAGGCGAGGGAGCGGGCCAGGGTGTCGGCTATCTCGACGACGGGACGATGATTGTGATCGAGGACGGCCGCAGCCAGATCGGCAACGACATCGACATCACCGTCACCAGCATGCTCCAAACCAGCGCCGGCCGGATGGTGTTTGGGAAATACGAGGGCTGAGTCATTGGACTTTGGAATTCGACCAACGAAATCGCAGCATGAATCACATCGCGACCGGTCTTCAATCGAGTAAATGTCATGATGCGGCGGCGGGCTGATCAGTGTTACCCCGGGCCCGGTATTGCGTAGACGGGCAATCAGCCCGTTCACCTTGAACCCCGGCAGCTGTCCGCCTTCTCCGGGCTTCGCGCCCTGGGCCATCTTGATCTCAATTTCCTCGGCGTTGGTCAGGTATTCTGCGTCCGCACCAAACCGACCCGGAGCAACCTGTTTTATCTTGCTGCTGGCGCTGCGGCCGTCGGGCGGAATCGCTGCGGATCTTCGCCACCTTCTCCTGAGTTCGATTTGCCGCCGATCTCATTCATCGCGATCGCTTCATGATCCCCATGTCATAGATCGCTAGCTCCTCCTCATTCGTCGTAAACGCGGCGTCGTGCCGGATCCGACTGCCTCTCGCGATATCCTCGAACCCGATTCCGCCGATGCTGGAGTAGCTGTATTTGAAACCGGTATTGATCACGTCCGGCCCGACCCCGATCGCTTCAAAAATTTGAGTTCCCTGATAACTGTTCAGCACCCAGATGCCCATCTTGGACATGATCTTCAGCAAACCTTCTCAAGCGCACTGTGGTAGCGACGCCAATACGCTGTCAGATCGTCCTTCTGTTTTTCATCCTTTTTGAATTTTCCACTCTCGAATTCTCCATCATTCAACAACTGAGTGATCGTCGCGTACCCCAAATACGGATAGACCGCCGTGCAACCGTATCCGAACAACAAGGCCAGCTGATGCGGGTCGCGACGTCGGACGTTTCTGCAATCAAACTCGCCATCATGCGGTGACCCGACTTGCACAAGGAGTGGTGAATCGCGCCAACCGCCAGCAACATTGGAATCGCGACGCGCTCGGGGCTGACGTTTCTATCTGACAGGATCAGCACCGAGGTTTGGCATTCAATCGCAAGTTGCGCCTCCTGAACAAGCGCTCGCAGTCCGGCCTTCATTCCTGATGCACCATTCGAGTTAACACCCGAATCACGTTCGGCCTGCGGCCACGTGCAATCCAGATGTTCTGTTTTGAACGGAGTCTGATCAGCAATCTGCGGCAGTTCGCCGGGCAACAGAACTGGATTATCGATGTTGAAAACACGACACTGCTCGGGCGATTCAGCAAGAATGTTTCGCTCCGGCCCCAACCCGGCCCCGATACACATCACCGAGTCTTCGCGAATCGGATCGATCGGTGGATTTGTAACCTGTGCAAAACGTTGTTTGAAATAGTCCGACAACAGGCGCGGCTGTCGGCTGAGAACGGCCAGCGGCGTGTCAACGCCCATGCTGAACGTCGGCTCGATTCCGGAATGCGCCATGTTTTTCAGACCGAGATCGATCTCTTCGCGAGTCAGACCGGCTGAGACCTGATGCTGCTTTTTGAGCGTCCGGAATCCTGGGATCGTTCTGCCAGGCCGGAGGAATCAGCATTGCCATCGCGTGCAGAATTGAGCGACCGGAAAGCGTTAGCAGTTCAAGTACATTATCCAGGCTCGCCGAATCCGAATCGTTGAAGTTGAACAACCGTCGAACCAGATGACGATGGCGGTTCCAGGAGGGATGATCGAACACCTGTTCGCGCGCAGTCATCCAGTTCCGGTTGCCGCGAACCGTATTGATCTCACCGTTGTGAGCCAGCATTCGAAATGGCTGGCATAGCGACCAGGTCGGCTGAGTGTTGGTGCTGAAGCGCTGATGGAAAACGCAAATCGAACACTCAAAATCAGGATCCTGCAGATCCGGAAAAAAATCCGGCTCCATCGCCCGTGATTCCGTCGGCTCCGATCGCACCGCGATGCGCAATGTTCGCCAGCGAGCCCGATTTCAAGGATACGTTTTGAAGCTACTCCGCCGACCGAAACCACCATGCCCACACCACAGGAATCGGTTGGCTCAAGGTTGATCAGATCGTTCGTCCTCGCTGAACATTCCATGTCGTAATTCCGAAATTTGATTGCCGCTTTCTCGTCCATTTTCCTGCAGAGACATTCGCACGAAAAAACGGACCGTCTACAAGTATCAAATTTCCGGGGTCAACGTCAAACTTATTGATAGCGCAATATCGACTCAGTTCACGCGCATCGACGGCAGGTCAAATTGTTTGAATCACGCGTTGCGCCGCATGGGCGACTCTTGTACGAGATTAACGGAGCGCATCAGCCAACTACGCAAGGTAGTAACAATCCGTTGACTTTGGCGACCGCCCTTAGGCTCCGGCCAGGGTTGACTGGCTGCCGTAAATTTTCGAAAAAATTTCAACTGTCGAGTGATGTACAGGCTCCCAACCTGTGATTTCGGCCAGATAGAATCTCACGCGAAGGTCCAAAGATCCTGGCAGGTGTTTTCTTTGCGCCCTCGCGCCTTTGCGTGAGACATTTTCAACGGCTCTTTTTTGTTCGCCGTGTTCTCTTTGGAATTCCTTCTGATGAACGGGATTTTTTCGACGCTCGTGGTTTTGAATCGTTTCGGGCAACACGTTTTCGCGCCGGCTTTGTTTTTCCAGCCGGAGATGTCCGTGCCGATTTGACCGTCGTCTTCATCGAACGTTTTTGCGTCGCCTTTTTCCGAGTTGCGTCTTTCCTAGTTGCGTCTTTCCTGGGTGTTGATTTCCTAGTCACAGCCTTCTTAGTCGCGGTCCGTTTTCTTATCGACCGTCCTTCGACTGTTGCGCGCAGGTCCTTCAGTTCGGCAAGCGTTAACCGGCGATGCGCACCAACCGGCAATTCGCCTAGCAGTAGCGGCCCGATCGACATTCGCCGGAGCGTCAGTACCTTGTGTCCAATTCGCGCAAGCAACCGGCGAATCTCGCGATTGCGGCCTTCTTCAAGCACAATCTCCAGCCACGATGTGTTTTTGCTGCGGCGCTTGAATTTAACATTCGCAACCCGTGCTTTTCCATCAGCCAGGTAGATGCCTTGCACCAGCGACTGGAGTTTTTCGCGCTCGGGTACACCCTGCACCTGAACGTGATACGTTTTCGCAACACCATAGCGAGGATGCGTTAGCCGGTTGGCCAGGTCGCCGTCGTTGGTCACGAGAATCAGGCCTTCGCTCGACTGATCCAGCCGCCCGACGTTGTAAACCCGTTGCCGCGTTTTGATCAGGTCGATCACACGCATCCTTCCGGACGGATCGTTGCTGGTCGAGATAATTCCCGGCGGCTTATTCAGCATGTAGTATTCGCGCCGCGCTATCGATACCCGCTGGCCGTCAACAAAAATCTCGTGCTCGTCCGGATCCACTTTCGTGCCGAGCTTTGTCACGATTGCGTCATCAACCTGAACCCGTCCGGTTTCAATGAGTTCTTCGCATGCACGGCGACTGCCGATTCCAGCTGCCGCCAGGACGCGTTGCAATCGTTGCGGGCCGGTCATCGGAGACGATACAGGTGCGCGGCGCGATCGTCGCGGACGTCCGGCACTGCCGGGTCTTGATCCGCCGGATTTGGTTCCGGTTTTGGCTGAGCTACCCGTGGTACGTTTCCCGGTTGACTTTTTTGAAGCAGAACGTTTGTTCAACCGGCGTGCATCGGCCCGGCCAACCGGCTTGCGGGGGGACGCAGTTTTTTTTCGAGATTGTTTTTTCCTGGCCATCGATTCAGCTACGGCTGTGTCACGTTCGTGTTGGAGTAATTTGTGAAGCAAAAAGTGCGGGTCGGCGACATTGCCCGCTTGGCGATAGCCACGGCATTTCGCCGGTAACCGTGGCCGTCGCCAAACGGCTAATTCGATTTTGAACTTTGAGAAACCGTGATCCTTAGCCGCCTTACCTTAATCGGTTGCATCGCAAAACGAACCCCATTTGACCGGATTGCGGTAGAAAAAAACAAGCGGATCGAAGCCCGCTACCGGCGGCGATGACGGAAGATGCCCGGAATGTCTTCCGACGGAGGGGCGTTCGGATCGACCGCACAGTTTTCCAGCTGCGGAGGTCCGGTCGTCGATGCGGACTGAAGCCGTGCCTGGATGTTACGAAGAATCTGCTGCTCAAGAGAAAAGTCCCGGCCCATCGGAATCCAGCCGCGATTTCGTGTCTCGATCACCGGCTCAAGAAGACCGTCCTCACGATCTATATCCAGGGAGCTGTCATGACGGATCGTTCGGGCGCTGATTGTCGAATGTTGAGGCTCGATCAAATCCTCAAGTTCCTTGTAGACCTTCACGTCAATCTGATAACTGTTTCCGCCGGGAATGACGCGGACTTTTGCGAACCGCCGAACCGTTTGCAGCGTCGAATGGAGTTTCTCAAACCCCTGCGTCGAATCCTTGAGCCATGGCTCCAGAACTGTTGCCCCGATTTTCGGATGCGTCTCGATCCAGCCTTCGGTCATGATGCCGTCGACCAGCCGGATTCGTTCCTCGCGATAGATCCGGAAGTAGTCATCGATCTCATTTGAAATCTGATCCATCACAATCCAGCGATCCATCATCGGCACGACCAACGGATTGTTCATTGGAATTTCGCCGTTCGGATTCGCGACGGGAATATCCGGGACCGAACGGCATCCGGTCGTCAGCCCGACGGCCAGCAAAACTGCAACGCAATACGTCGCAGCACGCAAACTCAACAATCGGTGTAGTCGCTGGTTAGGATGCATTGCCACCGCCGGAGAAGAACAACTACGAATACCCGTTGTGAGAAAGCAGATATCCGCTGCAGAAAATTGCGGCGTAGTGTGCGGATTCAGAAGATTTGTGGCAAGGCCATGTTTGCTAGCTTAGTGTCTGTCGTTGAATTTGATTGGAGTTTAAGAAAGCGAGTCAAAATCGCAAAAGATTCCTTGAAGAAACGAACCAACTTGTTGGTTCGCGCGTTGAATGTAGTAATCACACAACAATCAGCCGCAATCTTCAAGGAATGGATCATGCGAAAATCTTACTCCAATCAGCTTCGACTTGACTGTCTGCCGATCGAACAAGTTACGCTTAATCTTGAATGTCGAGATGAGATTGTACCTGTTTTGGCGGGTCTGCAACATCTTTATTCGCAACAAGAATTGCGTGATCACGCCACGACTTTGATCGCAAGTGATATCAATGTTTGATCGCGGATATTTTTCAACCGAAAATCAAACGCAACTCGAGGCGATCGTCCCGCACCCATGCTTGCCGCCGCGGCATCGAAACCAATACGCGAAGTGGCTGACGGATTCACCGGAGAGACTTCTCGAATCAAGAAACCGCCATTCCGGAATCGAGTCGGCCATCGGTGCATTTCAAAGCGGTAACGGCATGAAGCGTTGCCGCGATCAGACGGAGGAGGGGTTTGAACGCTATTGGGGATTAGCCGCCCTGGGAACATAACCTCTCGAAAATCGAAGAACGACTAGCAATGACTGCATCTGAAGAGGTACAGCCAAAGCAGGTGAGGACATTCTACAGCGTTACTGAGTTTGCTGAACTTGTTGACAAGAGCGAATACACCGTTCGCGAATGGTGCCGTTTGTACCGAATCAATGCTGAAAAATGCAATTCGGGGCATGGTGATTCAAAGGCGTGGAAAATTTCGGCAGACAAACTCACTCGTTACAAAGGCCATGGACTACTCTTAAGACCCACAAAGTACTAATCAATCGACGGATTGTTCTTCAAATAGGCGCCTTGTCTTGTGCTTTGTTGATCTTCACTGCAACGCTGTTTCTTGTTTTTAAATTCGACCGGGCAACCAATGGAGATCGTCGTGCGACGATGCTGCTGGCTCTGATGGTTGTTGTTTTCACCATATTGACCGTTACTTGGAACTGTTCGTCTTGGCAATGAAAAAGGGAGTGACCAATGGATGAATTCTTTTACCGATTGCTCGTTGAACTCTCTGCGTCTGATGACAATGAGATTTGGTTTGATCGCCTCCGGCAACTTGTCGTGAAATCAGATTTACGAGCGCCAGCCAACACAAATCCAGACTGGGCGAAATACAGCGTGATTTCTGTTATTTCATCAAAGCTGTTGTCAACAATGGCCGAGAATCAACATCTTCAAGCTTGCGTACTTGCAAGTGGGCAGTTGTTGCGCCATGACGACTTAACCGGGATTCCCAATCGTCTAAGCTGCCAAGAAGAACTTGAACGAGCTGAGCAACTTTACGAACAGGGTGTTCAAATTGTCGTCGTTCGTATTGATCTGGTGGCTTTTTCGAAAGTCAATTCAAATCTTGGCCACAACCGGGCAAATGGTGTCCTGAAGATCGCCGCACACCTGATTTGCTCCGAGAATATTTTTGATGAAATAAATGCCGACCTACAATCTGCGGTTAGGCGAAAACGGCAATTTGATGATGTCGTTTTTCGTGATGGGGGCGATGAATTTACAATAATCATGAAGTTTCCGCAGATAGAAAGAAGCGAATTAGCTTCAAAACACCAAGAACAAAGAAGCCA
>CBDFNH010000005.1:0-69593 GCA_965250075.1 Mariniblastus sp. | reverse complement strand
GAAATAATCGCATTGTTCTGGAAGCACCGCGTTACGGCATCATCAATCCAACGCCGCAGACGACTCAACCCAACGTTCAGCCGCTTCCAAATAGTCAAGCGATCGGATCTTTCAATCGTAAGACAATTCACGACGCATTTTCCGCGTATCAAGAGTTCATCAAACGTGAGTATTTTCGCCCGGAACTGGATCGGCTAACCGATTGGGGGCAAACTCAGAAGAAGCAGGTGGAGTCACTAAAGGAACATCATGAAAATCGGCTTCTGGTTTTCGTCGATGCTGACACCGTAAATGAGATGATTGGCTATTGGCGTCGTAGACCAGCGAAGAAAGGCACAAACGCGCCGATGAAATCCAAATCGGCAAGCAATTATCTTTCTGCGCTGATTCGGTTTTTCAAATGGCTACATAGCTCAAGTGCGTTCGAGTGGACCAAGCCGTTTGCGTTCAGCGATGCCAATACTCGTATTCAAACCTTGCCCTCTGACCACGCGAACCGTCAGCTTGAACAAGTAGAGACTTTTTCGTTGCACGAGTTGCAGCTGTTGATGCGATATGCGCAACCACTTGACCGATTGCTGTTGCTGCTTGCTCTCAATTGCGGATTTGGCCGAGCTGAAATTTCATCACTACTGATTCGGGAAATCAAACTCTTTGAGGCACACACAGCTTGGCATTGCGAATTGCTTGACTATCAATCCAGCAATGATGATTCTTTTGTGAAACGCGTTCGTCGAAAGAGCGGCGTTTACGGTGAACACGTTCTTTTTCCGATGACGGTTCAGGGAATTCAATGGGCAATCGCCGAGCGGAAAAAGCAACCACGTTATTCGGATGAAGCTCGACTGCTGCTCAACAAGAATGGCAAGCCATTTGACCATCCGACAAAAAGTGGAAATGCGAATCAGACAATACCGAATCGACTGGGTCGTTTGATCAAGCGAGTTCAGGACGACGGAAACGAAATCCGTTCTCTTTCGTTTGGCAAACTTCGTAAAACTGCTGGGCAACTGATCAAAACATTTTCCGATGGCGAGATCATGGGCGTATTCGATTGTCACGGACAACCGGTCAAAACGGATTCACTTAACGACGCGTACAGCAACCGACCGTTTGGAAAAGTGTTCACCGCAATTCGAGAAGCCGAACAGTATCTTCGGCCTGTCTTTGCGGAAGCAGGCTCGAGTCCGTTCGCGCGCCAGGCCGAAGCCTATACGAAACGCTCAACCATCGACCGAATTATCAAATTGCACGAGGCTGGTCATCTCGCTGAGCAGGTCGCATCTGAAGTTGGGATGTCTGGCTCAGCAGTTAGCCAACACATCCGGAGACATATGCAAACTTCAGGGACCCGCAATACTGGATTGACTTTAGTAGACTGACTTTGCATCCGGGCAGGTCAACGATTCAATCAGCCGCAATGCGGCAGAAATGGCCAGTTGACTCGCTGTCCTTGAACTGACTGCTTTAAGCGACCGTTGGAGAATCATGATAATTAGTGCTTGCCTCTACATAAGACTCACAAACAAAACATGCTATAGCCATCCGGTAGTCGGCCAATGGCAGCGAATCAATTTGGAATTCAACCGATGCATCGTTGCAAGGCCTGACGACATGCATCTGTTTCGGTGCGAAGCCTTGAACTTCTGTTAAGAATTCGGAGCACGTCATCTGATGTTTGAGCGAAACAGAATTGATATCGGCGATGAAGGCATCGCCATAAAATACTCACTGAGGGCAAGATTTGGCTACACTTGCATTTGACCCAAACAGCTTGGCATGTTGGATTATCTGGGCAATTCAGATGTAAAACTTGAACTGGGGTAGCGGCGTCACGCCGAAGGGGATTTCGCGCATCACGTTGCTCACAGCACGGGAGAACTTGAGTGTGATTGGCTCTGCTGCGGCAAAGAAAGCGGAATTCCAATTCAACTTTGATAACGCCAGAATTTCGGCGCAAATCTGCTCCATCGAACCGTCGCCGTAGTGATCGGCTATCTGCAAAGGAGACGGGACGTGACCGTGTGGAAATGCACGCATTGTTGGAATGTATCCCGTCGAATAAAGGTAGGTAATCTCTCCGACTGAAAACTGAGTTCCGCGAAGCACCGGATACGAAGCCTGTCTGAGTAGTCGCACTCGATCGTTTGTCCAGATAGACACAAGGTCAAACTCAGGTACTTCACTCACAGCTCTTTGAAACCCAAGCAATTCACCGGGCCAATAGCGGGAGCTTTTATGAATAACTACGCGTCTAGGCGTCCGCTTCGTTTCATCGTGATAGCGTTTCAATGCTTCGGTTATCAACAGTCGGGCTTGGTCTTGGTCGAGATGAGGGCTATTTCCCATTTGAGATTGATCCCATTGAAAGTCTTTTCCTCGAAGCACGATTCCTTCACCGCTGTCGTCGAATGCTTGGGCAACGCTTGTTTGCATCGTGCCTGACTGGCTTCCTAACGGCGGGAAAAAGCTTACCCCGATGTAGAGTGTGCCATTAGATTTAAGCTTTGGCCCCCACGGAGTGCCTCCCGCTTTGTAGTGCAATCCCGTAAAAAAATTCCACGCGCATCGAGACTTGTGATCCACGTTTCTCGACGTTGGGGTTGCCTCACTTGTGTGCTGCAACAAAATCTGGGTCGGAATCCGATAGCGCATCGCCTCCGCCTTCAAAGCTCGGCGAAAATCACGATGCACTCGACCAAGATCCTTGTCACGGTAGTCAACTGTCCGACAATGTTTCAGCAATTCATCGGGCAGTGCTAACACAATCACTTGCGGTTCGGACTCTTTCTCAGAAAGAAGCCTCATCTTGTCAGATACTAACTCAACGGATGCTTCAAACCTGTGGCGACGGGACTTAATTCCTTCAATTGCTGCAACCTCATTTTGGGTCACTGTCTCACGCCAGCCCGCGTCCATCACCGGGCGACTATAAAAGCCGCGGTCGCCACAGTAACCTGGGAAATCCAGATTTACGCCATCGCCAGAAACGCCAATGGAACATTCATCCATCCATCTCTTTGCCGAAGCCATGGAACGACCACTTCCAATGAACCCGATCCGCACTGATGCTGGATGTCGTGTTTCAGACTCAACAAAGCGGGGGCCATAAAGCGAAATTCCGGCTTGTGGTGAAACATGTTCGCGACCACATCCGAAAACCAACAATGGCTCTTCGTGATATCGACACGTTACTCTTGGTGCCACTAGCTCTCCGCTCACCGATTGAATACTACTCGTCATCTTTCAGCTCCACTCTTCCGTAATCCAAAACCTGCGAATACGTACTCGACGAAAACAAATCGTCTTCATATTCGATTGCTTCGACTTTCGGAATATCATCGAACACGCCTGGCCATTCTATGGTTGGCTGAATCAGACCGGTGGGAACTACAATAGATTGATTTCCGAAATCAAAAATGATTCTTGGACTACCGTCGCTCAGAAAGTCACGCCAGAAATGCACTTCTTTATGTACGTCAACGTTGTACATCCGAGACTTGCGACTGGTCGCCTTTTTTGTTGTACGTTTCGGTGATAACGGTTCGGTGCCATCTTTCGTGAAACGCCTCTCAGGTCGGATGGACAAGCACCAACTTGTTGTATCAACTCGCTCGAATCTCAACCCAACTGCAAGGTGCTCCCAAAACCCTTTTCCCATTCCGGTTTTCCGAGTGATCGGCTCGCGGGCAACGCTCAGACTGGATTTACGCCCAGACATCGTGAAGTAAACGACTTTGCGTTCCTGGTCGACATCCTCCGGCGGGAAGTAGTATCGCTTGTGCCTTTTGTCGAGCATCAACCCGTGCCTGCCCGTTAATTTGTTTAACGACCTATTCAAAAGGTCGGAGTACCAGCGAAACTTGTCTGGATCAGGCCACCATGATTCAAACGTGTCTGCTACATCCAAGCCGCTCAAATCAACGAACTCATCGAAAGGGCTGTCATCACGGGACAAATCGAAGAAGGTGAACAGTCGTTTTGCTCGAATGATGAAGGGTAGCATTATTTTCGAATTTGGCGCACGCCCCATATTCTTAGCGACCGTTCTTTCCTTCGACGTACACGGCGCAGAATAGACAGCGCGAGGCATGCGTTCGACCGCCAGCAGGGTACTGGCTACAATCTCAGTGGTTGACTCGCATGGTTCATGCAATTTTTTGAATCGGTCTTCATAGGACAAACTTGCATCGACCCACCGTTCATGGTCAGCCTTGATCTGAACTAGCTTGTCTACCGAATACTTCCGCAACTGTCGATCAACGATTGTGTGATGCTTCGTGCAGAGCAGGATCAAGTTGGCATATCCGTCGATTTCGACACCAGGTACCGGCCTATCGTGTCGAGGACCGGCGTCACCTTGGCCAACGATGTGTGCCATCTCGCCCAGTAACACATCGGGATCACTTTCCGATGCCTCCTCGTAGAGTTTGCAGCGGCAATCGGGCATCGCGCATCGAGAGCCCGAGCGAGTCCAGAGGATGAACTTTGTGCGTGCTGAAATTGACATCTTATCTCCTTCCAACTTGGCTGAATCAATCCTTCGTGCCTAACCGTCAACAACTAAGCTCAACTAAATTTCTCTAATCTCACACGTCAGCGTTGCAGTGGCGATATCAAAACGCCCCAAAACGATTCTGCAGCACCTGCTTCGGTAAGCTGTGAAATATTCCCTTGTCCAAAGCCGAACGACATTGTAGTCGACCAGCCCAACGACGTGCCATCGTCAACAACGGTCAGCATGTTGTTAAATGAATTCCCGCGACTCGACCTATCTGAACTGTAAGTGATTCCGTTGCCTCCAAAACTATTGGCGAGACTGATGGAGCATTCCGAACGAACTTTACCGTTTTCGTAAATGGTGGCGGTGAACGTGTTGCCGTCTATACGTTTGAACTCCGTTTCGATCCTCTCATTTCTGGCCTCGAGCTCCCCGAGCGATTCTTCAAAGTAAGTCGCAATATACTGAAACGTATCCTCGCGAAACTTATCTCGTTCACGCTCCGAAAAGTCTTTCTTAACCCGTAGATTGCTCGATCGCGGCCTTTCCGCAATAAGCAACGCACTTGAACTTGTTGCTTCACCGCCACCATTTCGATTCGTATCTTCTGGCTCACTTTGACCGGTTGTCGCAGCAGCCTGTCGGATTGCATTTGTGATCTGCAAGAATGCGTCATGCATGTTCGGGAACTTGGAAATCGGTTTTCCATCTTGCGGCATGGCCAACAGTTTTCCGAATGGTGTTGAGTGCCAATCACATGGATCGACAATCACAGGGATTACCCTTGCTTCGCCAGATTCGTGACGTTCCATCGCTCGTTTCATCTCGACGTCGTAGCAGTAGTTCGACGCCAAGAAATACGGGCTGACCAACAATAAGATGATCCCAGCGGATTCCAGGTTCTCGCTGATCTGCCCTTCAAATTCGTCGCCAGCGATGATTCGGCGGTCGTGCCACGTGCTGATGACGCCCTGTCGCTTTAGCATCACCAGATGGGTTTCAAGCTCGTCACGGATGCATTCATCTTTATGGGAGTAGGAAAAGAAGACTTCAAGCATCGAAAACTCTCTTTGAAAATTCTTGTGTCACTGTCACGGAACAAAAAAACGGGGAAATTCAACCTGCTCTTCGGATCGTTCTTACAGGTTCAACACGTGGGCTGCCGCATTGGTCGCAGCAAATTGGACTGCCGGGAGTATTCTTTTCCTGCGGGTCATTGCGGTCCAACACCTCGTTTTCAAACCGAAAACCGCACATCTGACACTTAAAGAGCTTCAGTAACATTTCAAAATCTCCTAAGAATTTGAGGTATTTAGAGTTCCGTGATGGACGTCACATTTGCTTTATGGATCCGAACAGACCAATCAGCAATTGTCCCCGGAGGAGTGACACGTTTGGTCACGAGCAAATGAAACTAGGCACACCGTTTCCAGGTTGACCCAATTATTACTTTGCGGGAGTGGAAATATATGGACAGGTGCAGAGAAGAATGTGACAGACGGCGACGTGAGAGCCCGAAAATTGCGAGCCTTGATTCGCAGAGATGTGACAAAGAAAAAAGAAGATGTGACAGCCGCTAAAATCAGACGAAACTTGCCTTAAGAGAGGGCGTTCTTGAGGACACTGTTGCTACTGACTACTAATAAAACAGGTGTCCAAATTTAGACGGTAGCCTTTCCATTTACGTCGATTTTCAATTATGTCTTGCTCGCCGATTGGAGCCAGTTCTTGTTTCTCGTGCACTTCGGTGATCCATTTTCTAAAACGACTCACGTGCGTGCGAACCGTTTGTGCTTCTATTCCCATGGCCTTGGCGATTTCACGTCCAGTCATCGGCTCGCCATCCGACAGGAGCGTTCGACGGCCAAGGAGCAACAACAACTCGAAAAAGCAATCCTTGTTCACTTCAATCTCGTTTATGGTGATACGCTTACCACCCAAGACGATTTTGTGTTTGCTCGGTTCAACAGGAACACCAGTCGATTCATGAATCAAGCGCCCGATGGCCGCTAGTTTGTCGTCAATCGAAACGGCGCTGTCTGCAAACGGCTTCGTGATATAGTCGGTCGCACCCGCTTTTAATGCCCGAACTGCAGTCTGTGAGCTTTCTTCATAGGCTGTCATGACGATTACCGGCAGTTCTGACTGGGAATACCGCTCACGAATATGGTCGAGAATATCAAACCCCACTTCCGAGTTTGGATCCATGTCTCGATCATGAGTTGGCAACCTCAAATCCAAAAGGGCAAAATCAAATTCTTGATCGTCTAAGAGATGGTAAGCGTCTCTTTGATTGGAAGCCAAAGAAAACTCATGGCCCAATTGCGAAAGTTTCATGCCCAATACTTCCGCCAATGTGTGATCGTCCTCAACCATCAAAATGCGACTTCCCATTGCTTACTTTTCCTCGTGCTTCTTTGGCAATTCAATAGTTATCTTGGTTCCCTCATTCAATTCGCTTTCAATCTCTAGTCGCCCTCTGTGTTCTCTCTCTATTATTTTGACTGCCAATGGGAGCCCCAGCCCAATTCCTCCCTGTTGTCTCTTGAGCGATCGAAAAGGCTTCTTGGCATTTTCTGTTTGCGATGCTTCCATGCCACAACCAGTATCGCTGATCGTTAAAATCACCCAATCATCTTCATCAGCTTCAGCTCGAAACCCAACTATCCTGTCTTCAGCTTTTCCTGCAACGGCTTCGATGGCATTGGAAAAAAGATTGGCGATTGCAAGAAATAGCCGATCCCAAGATGCATCAAAACGAAAATCTGCTGGAATCGAAATGTCTTCAACTATCTCTCGCTGCACCAGTAACTTTTTGTTCTTTTCTCGAGCTAAGATCAAAGCAGCCTCGACGACAGGCAGTAGTGGTTTTTCTTCGAACTGCAATTCAGTGTCTCGAGCGTATTCAATTAATCCGTTCGTCAATAATTTCAAATATCTTGACCGCTCATCAATCCTGTCCAAAATCTCTCGGACATCTGGACTTAGACTTGTTGACTTTTCTATTCGACGTTCCAGTTCCTCTAATAGCCCTTCCATTGAGGCACGGTACGTGTTCAGTTCATGTGCTGTGTCGCCGGCGAGTTCTTCATAGGCTTTTTCTCCAATAAGTTGCGCCGCGTCGTAAACTTTTCTCCCAGACTTGGCATCAAGGTCTTTGATTGTCTCAAAGGTAAAGTTAGTTCGTTTGTCCTGTTTTGCTCCACTGGAAGTGATTCTTGCAATATTGCGTTTTGCCCGTTTCGCAGAATTCCGCACCCATTGGTTGTCATCAGCAACCAGTTTCTCGATCAACTCATTCGCTCCAGGTCGACGGATCAAGACAAGAATCGGGATGGTTGCCTTACGCACTTCCCACTTGGAGTCGGCGGCAAGCCTTGAAAAGACATCGATGACACGCTCAACCGTCTCTTCTGACGGAAGGTTCTTCAGTAATTCTTGCGTCAATTCAATTGATGAAAGCTTTTTCTCCCATGACTCTGAATCAGCGAGGCCCTCGATTTCAATGATTGCGTAGTCCTTCTTTCTCCCGATTTCCGAGCGTTCAATAGCCATATCGCTCTTTTCTTTTCTGGAAGGCTTCCTTCCCACCTTCCAAAATCGTTTCTATCTCTTCTTTCACTTCATCAACCGTACCGCTCGCTTTCAATTTGGCGTGCCGTCCAGTCGAGCCTAGTACGAACACTCTGTCAGCTTCACCAAGGACTGGAATGTTTGGATTGTGTGTAACCAGAATCAGCTGACGCTTCCCGCTGACTTCCCGAATACTCTTAACAATTGTTTCAAAAATGAACGCGTTGTCTAAGTTGTCTTCTGGCTGGTCAACAAGCAAAGGGCTGGCGCTCTCAAGCAGAAGAATCGGTAGAATCGTGGTGCATTTTTGTCCCGTTGAAAGCGATGTGGAATCTTTGTAATCTGCGCCATCCTTTAATTCAATTGTGGGACGGTCATGAAGATCGACAACTTCGATCTTGAATAACGCTGGCGTGTCCTTGAGTTGAAGAATAATTCGGTTGGCCCGATCGGCATCAATTTCTAGCGGCTCTCTTAGCGCTTCTACATTCGACAGTTGAACTATCCTTGCAAGTTCTTGGGGTGGAATCCGTTTTGCGAGTCGGTCCATCACTTGTGCATATTTGAACCCAGACCCTTTCATTGCCTCCATCAAGAGCTCTCGGTAGGAATCGACATTCCCATATTGTTCTACTTGCACGCGAATCGAAGGAATCAAACGCACGGAAAGATCTCTCGCTACATCCGCTCTGATGCGGTGTCTTTCGTCCTTCAATTCGGACAATCGGCGGAGGGCTTCAGTTCGGACTGATTGTTTTTTGGCCAACTCTTCTTTTCGCTTTTCAAGCTTCTTTTGGCATTCAAGTAGCTGAGCTTGCTTACGAAGCAGGGCGTCCCTCTCTCTAGCTTTTCCTTGTTCCTTTTTGCTTTCGTTTAAAACATCCTGGTATTCTTTTTCTTGTTCAACGTGCAGCACCGAAAGCTTTTTACTCAAGACGGAAATCCCGGTTTCGGTTTCCACCGCTCGGCGAATTGCATCTTCCACGGAACTTGCAATGTCTCGAACACCTGCGTCGGCGACATCTTTGACTTTTCGGACAGCTGTTTTGTTTGGACCATTTAAGATTGCTAAATCAAAGAGCTCTTCGTTTCGATTTGGCAAATCCGAAATCACAGCCTTGAGTCCACTAGCAGTTTCAGTTAGCAATTTGTTGATTTGTTCAAAGCATCGAGCTTCTTGATCACGAATCGCTTTGGATTGGCTCTTCTTTTGAATAGCCTTCGCCTCCTCATCTGCACCATCTACTTTGAACGCCTTTAGCTTGTCCAAAACGGCCGGCAGTTGTGTATTTCGCTCTTTGAGTTCGGTGATCTCTTGCCTAAGTTTCAAGTTCTCGATCGCGTTTGAATCTAGATCAAGCACTAGTAGTTGAATCTGACTTTCGACGTCTTTGACTCTTTCCGTTATAAATTTATCCAACAGTACCAATTGAAAGAAAGGATCGTTGGCGATATCTTCTATTTGGTTTTGGCTGTAGACCTCGAACGAAAAAATGTTGCCCTGTGCAATGTTGATATCGAGGACTTCCCCGTCTTCATTCAAGACGATTGTGTCGCTGTCCCAACTTCTTTGTACGCGATACGAAATGCCGTTTTGAGTTCCAATTTCCAACTCGATTTGTCCGCCACCTAGGTTGGATTGAATTAGCTTGGCAGTTGCTTTGGAACGTTGCGTCTTGTCATTGGCTGGTACATGCCCCAGCGCCCAACCAATGAGTTCGAGAACGGAGGTCTTTCCAGCTCCACGACCGCCAATCAGGCAATTAAGGCCATCCGAAAACTTGAGATGCAATCTGTCAAGGAAGCCTCCCTTCACAGTTACACTGAGTATTCGGTGGCAATTGTCTGTTGATATATCGTCTGGCACGTGTTTGCTCCTGCCATTTGGTTCACAACTGTCAATCAATAATGGCTAAAGATCAGCATGTCTTGAAGATTTCACGGCCATTGTAGCCATGATGAACGCAGGCAAAAGTCTGGGCGCAACAGATTTCGGGAGCCTCTTGTCTGTAAGAAAACAGACCAGCTCTTACTTGCCAGACCGCCAGCATGTGAACGCTTCTTGCACATCAGGCGATCTATCCATCGTGGGGAGCCAGCGCAGCGTATACCGGAATTGGCATTCCACCCGATCGAATATTAACGACTAGTCGTGGCTGGTTTTCAGCGAACATCCATGTGGACGCATCTACGATATCGGCAATTCGCTCGAAAATGTGTCGTTTCGGCGATTCTGTTTACTCGATCCCAACGAGGCTCCCATTGGCCCAGATTTAATGTTAGCACGAATGGATCACCGTTCATTAGTCTGGTTTCGTCTTCTCGATACCCCTTGCTAGTCCACGCAAAACAATCAAGTTTCGCCATGTCGCGCAAAGCCAATGGCGATCCATGCAGCAAAGTGTCACGGGGCGCCCAAAACCAGCCAGTGATGGGCGCTTGAAAACCAGCCACTTTGAGAGCCGTTTCGTTAGATTTTCTTTCTTTTGTAAGAAAGGAAATCGAACGGAATGGCCAACGAACTCAAAGAGGCTAAAGTGCTGTCGATTAAGACTTTACATGAACAAGGCTGGTCTCAGCGGCGGATCGCAAGTGAACTTGGCATTAACCGAGAAACGGTGTCCCGGTATCTGAGCCAGGACTCAAAACCAGCCAAAGCGCCCACCGGGTCGGCCGATTCAAAACCAGCCACACCGTCAAAAGCGCCCACCGGGTCTGGCTCGGAAAACGACGATTCAAAACCAGCCATTTTTGGCAAAGCGCCCACCGGGTCGGAGACATCTCCTCCGACGTCTAAACAAACGCCGGCGCAGGCAGTTCAAGAGCCTGCCGGCGCGGCGGCCCAGCCCTCTCGCAGCCTTTGCGAACCCTTTCGGGAGACGATTCTCAGTTGGCTGGAACAAGGACTTTCTGCCCAACGAATGTATCAAGATCTGGTGACAGACCATGAATTTGTCGGCAGCTACCCAAGCGTCCGTCGGTATGTCGCCAAACTCAATAACAAAACACCGCTTCCATTTCGCCGCATCGAAGTCGGCCCGGGAGAGGAAGCCCAAATTGACTTTGGAACGGGAATTCCGATCATCGGTGAAAACGGAAAACGACGTCGCACTCACGTTTTGCGGGTGGTGCTAAGCCATTCCCGGAAAGCCTACGCCGAAGCTGTCTTTCGGCAAACGACCGACAACTTGATCACCATTTTGGAAAATGCCTTTGAGCACTTTGGCGGCGTCCCGAAAATACTCGTCCCCGACAACCTCAAAGCAGCGGTGATCAATGCGGACTGGTACGACCCCGATCTCAACCCCAAGCTCCAGAGCTTCTGTGAGCATTATGGAACGGTGCTTATGCCAACCAAACCACGGACACCTCGCCACAAAGGAAAAGTCGAACGGGGTGTCGATTATGTCCAGGAGAACGCACTCAAAGGACGATCCTTTGAAAGCCTTGCCGACCAGAATGAATACTTGCTCAAGTGGGAAAAAACGGTAGCCGATACTCGGATCCACGGAACGACTCAAAAGCAAGTCAAAAAGCTCTTTGAAGAAAATGAAAAGTCCAACCTGATCCCGCTGCCGGTCGACCGTTTCCCCAACTTCAAAGAAGCCCAACGCAAGGTCAGTCGGGATGGTCACTTCGCGGTCGACAAGTCTTACTACAGCGTGCCGCCAGAGCACCTTGGCCGAACACTGTGGATTCGCTGGGATTCAAGGCTCGTCCGGGTTTACGATAACCGGATGCAGTTGATCTGCACGCACGCCAAACAAACCGAAGGCAGATTCAGTACCCATCGCGAACACATTGCCTCAGCTAAAATCAGCCCTGTCGAACGCGGAACCGACTGGTTACTACGAAAAACCTCGGCAATTGGGCCAAAAACAGAAGCCTGGACGTTGGGACTGGTCGCCAACCGTGGCGTCCAGTCCGTTCGCGTTCTGCACGGCTTGTTGAACTTGAGCCATAAACACTCCAGCAAAAAAATCGAACAAGCTTGCGAAACGGCTCACGCCAACGGCTGTTATCGCCTCAAAGCCATTCGGCAGTTGATCAAGCACGGAGCTGATCAACAACAGTCGTTTGAGTTTCTCGACAAGCATCCACTCATCCGAAACCTTTCGGAGTACGGAAGTCTCGTCAAAGTTGATTTTAGAAAGGAAGCACTAACCCATGAATGAATCGTTATCGTTTACCCTGAAGAAGTTACGGCTCTCGGGCCTGGCGGAAACACTCGACGTCCGCCTGCAAGAAGCCAGTGGAAATCACCTGACGCACATCGAATTCCTGGAACTGATCCTGCAGGACGAGATGCTCATTCGCAAGCAACGCCAAATTGCCAGGCGAGTGAAGTCGGCGGCGTTTCGGGAGCTCAAGAGCCTTGAGGAGTTTAACTGGAGCTTCAATCCGGCAATCAAGAAAAGCGAAATTTACGACTTGGCGACAGGGCGGTTCGTAGAGCAACGTCGCGATGTCTTGTTCTGCTCGCCACCGGGAACGGGGAAGAGTCATCTGGTTCAAGGAATCGGGTATCAACTGATCAAGCAAGGATATCACGTCCACTACCGGAGCATCTTCGATGTGGTTCGTGACTTTCTCCATGATGAAGCGATGGATGGTCATGAGCGCGTGATGAATCGGTACTTGAAACCTGACTTGCTGATCATCGATGACTTTGGAATGAAGCAGTTGCCCAAACGCAGTGGCGAGTTCCTGTTTGAGATCGTGATGCGACGGTACGAAACCCGCAGCACAATCATGACGTCCAATCGTCCATTGGAGGATTGGGGCAAATTGCTTGGCGACGTACCAACGGCGACTGCGATTCTCGATCGCTTCCTGCATCACGCAGATATCTACAGCTTTGGCGGGAAGTCCTACCGTCTCCAGAATCGAAGAACCGATCTTGAAAAGGCAGACTCCAAGGTCGCCGATTCAAGCCAAACTGCGCCAGACGACAATAATTCAAAACCAGCCACTTCCTCCAAAGCGCCCACCGGGTCGGGCAATCGGAAAAAGAAATCAAAACCAGCCACTTCAGGCTAAAGCGCCCACCGGGTCGATGACCGAAGAAAACCTGTAAACCAACTCATTTCATACACAATCACGAAAAGTGGCTGGTTTTGAAGCGCCCATTAGTGGCTGGTTTTAAAGCGCCCGATGACAACTGGCCAAATCATCTGTCGCAACAACGATCGATGGTCTGGGCACGATTGTGAACGACGTATGCTGCGCATTCGCGATTGGGCGCAGGTTGTCAGTTACGTTGAAGGACTCAACCGAAAACTTACAGTTGCAGGATACCCAGTCACTTGCTTCTTAGATCGGCCGTTTGCCTCAACGAAATCCCAGCAATGCACTCGCGGAATTTGTAATCTTCAAGATCAGCCAAAAATTGCCCTCTCCTATTGACAGGAACGAACCGCAACCGCAGGGACTGCCAACGTGGATATTCTTTTGACAGTGCCGGTGATTATTGCTTAACGCGAGAGTTCCTTGTTCTTTGTCGCTGGTTCAGGCCAGCATTGAACTTGGTCGCCGGATTCAAGAATCAAAAACCGGATTTCGGGCGATCGCAAAAAATCAACAGCAGCGAAGATGCGATCCAATACTGTTGTCGCCACTTTTCTCGACTTGTTCTGATTGCCTGCAGAAGAGGCTCACATCGTCACAATGGACACAAAGAACAAAGTCATCGACATGTCAAATCACAGTCGGAACGCTGGATGCATGACTAGTTCATCCGCGCGAAGTGTTCCGCCGTGCGATCAAGGACGCGGTCAGCTCGATCATCGCTGTCCACAACCATCCATCCGGAAATCCGAACCCCAGCCGCGAAGACAATAAGGTAACCCGGCGACTAACAGATGTTGGAAAGACGATCGGTATCGATGTGCTTGACCATATCGTACTTGGGAAAAACAAGTCCTCTGTTGTTCCCCAATGCAAATGCAGTGTCTGTGTGTCAAACAACAGACACGCCGACGACTATGATCAACCCAACAAAACTCGGAAGAGCCCATGTCAAACGTGGGTCAACTCGGACGTGCGAAAGTGGACCTAGCCTTATCGACGATTCACGCCTACGAAGTTTAGAACGCAGATTTCAAAAACGACTAGTCAGTCACTGTGTAAGTAACAAATCTGCAACTCAACTAATTCTTTTATTGCAAGTTGCGGAATTGCGGATCCCTTTAGCGGCCATGTTTTGGGATTTTCTCGACTCGACTAAAACAGCCCGTATTCGTTGAGTCAAAACCCTAACCGTGATCCCCGTTTGAATTCGAAACACCGACACACGCCCTTAACAAACCACCCAAGACTACGATTCAGATTGAATTCACACTGTGGATACTATTACGGAAATTCACATTGGTGCCGTCTAGTAGTGGTAGCTCTTTGATCGATCGGCAAATTAATTGCTGAAAGACACTGATGCATTTAGTTCCGCTGTAGTATTTACAAGATGATCTATAATTCGCTTTGCTATCTCAACCGCATCCTCAAAAAAGAACTTTGGATCGTACATGCTAACGAACGCGCTGCAAAAGTCACTAACCGTGTCCATGTCGGCTTGGTCAAGATTCCCGTTATTGCATGCGAATTCCTCGACAACGTTGAATAAAAATCTGGCGTCTTCCGGAGCAGTTTGTTTTGATTCCTTCCAGCCGTCCTGCGTCAGAATCCATGAGTACGAACCAAGTGCCGACTCGACATCAGCTCTTAATTCATTCATTAGTCTTTGCCATTCGCAATCTGAATCGGGCGAACGACAACCTTCGATTGTGTTCTTGCTGCCCAGCTCAAACGTTTCCAATCGTTTTAGCATCATGTCAAATGCAGAATCTCCAAAAACGTCAAAGAACGCTTCAAACGAATGCGATCCCAAAAGTCGATATGCATCCACTTGATCCGGTTCAAAAAACTGGTCTCCCGTAGACTCGTGCGGGAATTGTTCATTCCTAGAATTATATTCTGCTATTGGGCTTGGTTCATCACCGTTCACTCCTAACGAAAAATAAATCAATATTCCAGTATCAGTTGGCGTCGTCGCTGTGTCGGGAAGAGGAACTGTTTGCTCCTCTTCCGTTGTTTGTGCAGCTACTACTTCTTTTTTGATCCGACCATCCTGTCCGGAATTGTAATCAACTCTTGCTACCCAAAAATGTTGATGGCTGGAGATATTGTTGGCAGCGGCTCTTTCTTCGGCCTTGTCCAAATCCTTGGCCGCCGAAGTCATTTTTGATCGTTGGTCGCTGTTGTTGTCCGTTCCAGTTGCGGCTTGTTCGAGTTGCGAAACCTTCGCCCGAGGAGACTCCGGAACCTTGTCAAATAGAGTCTCAAATTCTGAGCCGGGAACAAGTTCAGAAATGTTTATGCCAAGATGGAGGCGAGCAAGCCGATCAGACCGGACAAATTCTTGGCGCTTCTGGTCTGGATCGGCGGTGCCATCAATGACGACAATAATCCTGCATTTTCGTTGAAGAAGAGAAATCAATCCAAGGTTCTCACAATGTCCACCGTCGCTTACGAAGCAAAGTTGGCGATCAGAATCAGAACGACAAACGTCCCTTAATACCTTAAAGGGTGTAATCCATCCCGACGCACTACGGCTGGGTCGGGGAAGCCACTGGCCAAGCCTGAGATTCAAGACAAACGTAATTGCTGCTAGGAAAAAGTGGCGGTGAAAACCAGGTGTTACTGCAGCTCCAGAAAGTGACATTGCCTCTGCTACATCTAGTTCCCCATCGCTTCCAGGGGGGGATTCCTCGTATTCTTCGGTATTGGCAAATCCAGTTAATGGGGAGCCGCAGAACTTTTGCGTAAATACAAATAGCTCGCTCAATGGGTTGTCAGATTCTAAGCTGTTAAGCGAGTGGTCTTTGGAAAAACTAGACCAAGGAAAATCTGGATACAAAGACCTTGCATTTATTATGTGATAAGGCTCGCCAAATTTGTGAGGGATCAACTCTGAAAGCCAGAAATTTCCTTTCTTATTGTTTTTGCCATCGTTTCTTTCGCTGTTTTCTTTCTTGGGAAAACAAAATGTTGCAGTCAGTCTGTCGCGATAATATTTGTGCAAGGACGTTGCATTCAGGTCTAGTCCAAATAAGAAAACGAATGAAAGCATCGCCGATATCCCCAAAATCCACCAGCGATAATTCTGGTCAGCATGTATAACAATTCGACGTTGCGGTGAATCTACATAAATCCCAGGTATGATTGCTCCAACGACATGCCGTCCCAATGATCTTTTTTCTTTTCCATTCAGGTGGCTGTTGGAAACACCAAGCAAGAACGAAGAAAGATGGTCGTTACTGGAGGGTTTTTCACCCGCGAGTTGAATAAAGTCGTTGTTCGTGTCAGTCCCAATTTGGGGAATTCCGCAGTTCGTGTCAAATTGTTCAAGCCATTCATTCATGATTTGACCATAGATGCTCATAAGGGCGATCATGCGTTGTTTGGCAACAAAGATCTCGTGATAGCTTCCTTCACTATCGCGGCTTTCAGTGTAGAGTTGCGTCGCGATTCGAATATAGCAAACTAGTTCACGTATCGGAGTTCCGTTCTTAATGTAGATTTCGCGAATCAGTGTTTTGTAGCTAGACGACGACTCGTTTCTGGGATCGATTCCAACGGCATAACTAATCGATTTGTTCAAGTAATCGCAGGTGACAAACTCGTTGTCAGAAACTCTGTTCCAGTCAATTTGACTGATATAACTTTCGAGTGCAGTAACCGCTTCAGCCCGTTCACCGCGAACATAATCAGGAATCAGTAGTCCGGACTTCAAGACGTTTAATCTGCGTATGTTTTCAGGGATTTGGACCGTGTTCCCGTCGATTTCTTTTGGCTTGTCTTTTACTTTTAGCTTGCCTTCGTTGTCTGTTATCGCGATCCACTCGTCACTTCGCAAGCAGCTATTCCAAGCTGCGTTTCCATTTTCTTCGACCCATTTCAGGAAGTATTTATTAACACTTCCTGCAAGAGCCAGCGCCCCATTTTGAGGATCTTGCCCGATGTGTTGAGGATCTTGCCCGATGTTCTGAGGTAGTCCACATCCACCTTCCTCAGACAAAGCCAAGGCGATGGGCCATGCACTGTCTTCAATATCGTAAGCGCAGAAACTACGGTCGTGGCGAGAAAATTCTCCAGATAGGTTTTCTTTTGAGATAAAGCCGATCAAGACTAATGGGAGACCCACCAGCAACCCTGTGCTTGTAATAGAAAAAACAAGTCTCTCCCACCATTTCGACTTATTGCTCAAACCACTCTTGAAAAATCGTCTTATGTTTAAGAGTGGCAAAAGACTGCTTAACAACAAGCTCAAAATAACTGTTCCAGCAGCATTGGGAATCTTGAACCCAGCTCCGGTCTCCGGATCACTGAACGCCATCGGGTTTCCAATGTCACCATTACCAAGAATTACTGCTCCGCCAATTAGTAATGAGATAGATGAAGAAACGAAAAGCCAACTCCCGAATGATGTGGCCGCTTCGCTGCCACGTTTGAAATAGGCAAGAATCCAAACAAGACTCCACAGGGAAATAAGAAACATCGAAGGAATGAAAGGTGTAATCAGACTCACGCTTACCCAATCAAACATCTGCAGACCCGTGCTCGCAAAATACGCTTCGAGTCGTTCGCGAACCGGCGGCGTGTCCATACTTCGCCACGCCAAGGCAATTGCTGTAGCGAGAAACATCAATGCGCTAAGCACAAATCCATTGAGCAGAATCAAACCGAAAAAGTACTTGCTAACTAGTTGAATGGGAGAACGCAAATACCTTCCACTATATGTCAAGAAGTTTACAATGTTGTTTTTCTTATTCTCGCCATTTCCAGTTGACGCCTCTGGCGCCAAGAGAAATGGCAAATCCCTATCCTTCGGCTCGGGTTGGTTGCGATCTTGGCAAGTTTTTGTTGATAGAAGCGTGCCCAGGTATCCTCCACCGGAAACGGTGGACAAGTAATCGAAATACCTCCAAAGTCTTGCCTTGGCCATTCCTTGGACAATGCCCAAAGAAAAACACGCTGAGCGAATTCCCCCACCAGAGAATGCAATTCCAACCGAACCAGTTGAAATATCTTTATCTACATGTTGCGAGAATTTTTCAATCTCTGACTTGTCTTCCTCCGACTTGTCTTCACTGTCTACGAAACCTCCATCAATCGCTTTGCGCCAACATTTTCTTCGCTCTTTGATGCATTCTTGCTCAGCTTCGACAACTTTCTCGATGGTTGTGTTTTCAGTATTCATTGATTCACCGAGTGCTCTGTAGAATTTTGGCTTGCGTTATGATTAGACAAGTGCTGCAGAGGACCTAGTCTAGGTAACTGTAGCTAACGAAACAACAAAAACGGCTCGGCCAAGAAATATTTCTTGAGCTTGGCTGGTTGAATTTGGTAAAGTTTATCGGTTGTTGGGGATTGGTTTGATGCTGAGTACACCAACACTTTTATCGCAATCCGAAATTCTCAGGATCACTTTGAGGGGAACGAAAATGTTGTTTGCAGGTGCAAAGGTAGCGGGTCGAAGAACTAGATTTGTTTTAGTATTTTTCATGATTAGCTTATTGAACGGGCAGTTTCATGTACATGCGCAGGTGCATGAGCAGGACGGCGATGAAATTAAGAAAGTTCCTGTTTGGATCTATTGTTTGGAAGAGGACCTGTCAGAGGCGAGATCCCTTGAAGCCGATTTAAAGTCCTTTTTTGAAGATGCGAATTGCGAAATCAAAATTGAGGTGTTCGAGAATCAAGAGGAGGTTGATCTAAATCCCGTGCTCAATGAGTTTTGCTGCAAACTAGAAAGACCGGCATTATTCTGCCTCGGTTCCCTCTGGCAGCATCCGAACCAAGAACTGTTTCACGATCAGTTTAGTGTGAAAATTTACGGTAAAGATGGGTGCGCAAAATGCCAAACGTTGTATGCAGACATTGCAACTCTGCAAGTCAGATTTCCGAATATTGACTTCACCTATTCCGAATTGAGTGGAAGCAATGCGGAATATGCACGCGAAACTTTGCTGTGGTTACTTTGCAAGAACCCAGGTGAGTCGTTTACTGAAGAAGAACTCAAAACCGAATTCCCTTTCGTGGCTTCCGGGTCAACCTATGTCCCACTGGCAAAAGAGATCAACGTAAGAAACGGGGTCTCCAACATGGATGATGTTGAAACCATGATTTTGGTTTCGCCACAACAGGCCATTGCAGAGGCTGTGGAAGAAGAGAATGCTGAGGCTGAGGAAGAAGAGAAAGACTCTGACCAATAGTTGAGCTGTTTCGCGATGCCTGAGATTTCTCAAACGATTGGAATTCGGAACGAACTAAATTTTCCAAAATTCAACGTGCAGAAAGCCGAATTTGACGCGTTTTGCGGAATGAATTCTTACATAGGAGAACAAAGATTAGCCCTCTTCTGCTTCCCAAGTACTAATCCAACGCAACTGCAATGTTTCACGCCGACTCAGTTTGGAGGGTTCGTTCCAAAGTCGCGTGGCGTGCCCAACAGGGCTTGTTGTTGCTAAGCGTTTTTCTTGAGAAGTCGCTCAGCCCTTCGATCAAGCCGATCTAAATCAAGCTTCAGGGAATGACCTCGCTCGCGCTCCCTCAATGCATTCAAGAACTCCTCTGCGTCCAACGCACCGCGAAATAGCTCATTAAGCAGCGGCACGAGATTTTCCTGTTCCTCACCAATCGCCACTGCTTGCTCCACCGCCAACCTCGCCTCGTAAGCAGGCAAACACCACTCACTGGAGTTGGCGAGACGTTCGCGAACGCAATCATTTGCTTTATTCAAAATCGATTTCAACTCGTCAAGACTCGCTTCCACCTCTTTGAAAAGCTCTTCCGAAAGACGCCCATGGCGATAAACAATTGTCTGAAACGCCGAGCCGACGTTGTCAGTTGCGAGCAAAACGCCAAAACGACCCAGATAGCGACTTGCTAACACGACTCCTTCCCGGAAACCAATGCCTGATATCGCAAGATTATTCACCAAGTAATTCGGTTGCGTTTTTCAAACCTTGTTCTTTGATTGAGCCCACCGCGTTTGTCGTCTGGTCACGAAATCCTGTGGCCTCGCCCACAAACCGACCAGCTCTCCAAGCAGCAACGCGATTCTCTCCCTCCTTCAATCGGGTGATGAGGTCTCCTGCCGCCTCCTCTCCCGTCACGAATACCCTCAATTCATCAGCGAATTCGCCCGCGCTGATGTATGCGTCGACTCGTCTTTGTTGCATGCTCTTCGCACTAATCTCACGAAGTCTTTTCGGTACACTTTCGGGGAAAGCCGGTTCGGCTAAACCGGCAAGTATCTCGTGGACAAAGCTCGCTTCCTTTGAATTGTCCTGATCCAACGGACCAATGACCAGTTCTTTCAGTACAAGACCCAATGGGTAGACTTCGCTGGTCCAATTGAAGGAGCTACCGGTTGCCGCAGAGGCGTAACGTGGCGTCGAATCCCCCAACACATTGTAAATCTCGTCATCCGACCTACTCGTTCCAAAGTCCACTAACCATGCGCGTTCCTCTCGGTCAACGATCATGTTTGAAGGTTTCAAGTCTCGATGATAAAAGCCCTGGCCATGCAGATAGTCCAACGCGTCAGCGATGTCGGTCATCAATCGAGCCGAGCGTCGCGGCGACACGCGCATGGGACCCCGAATCAACTCATGAAATCCGATACCGTCGATCAATTGCATAACTAAGCACCAACGCTGAGTCGACGGCTCTACAAAAGTCTCAAAGACAGCCGGAATGTTTGGATGGGACAACAATCGTAGGCGTTCATATTCCGCTGCGACGCTGGCCTCCGCCTGGGTAGCGTTGAACGATTCAAAATACTTCAATGCAAACTCACATTGATCTTCGAGCCGGGTGACACGATAGACCCGACCAAAAGCTCCCCAACCCAACACGCCGTTGACCAGATAACGCGTGTCGAATACGTCTCCCTTGACGTACGGTCGTTTTTCTGTTGGTGGTTGAGGTTCCCCTGAAAAATCGAAGTTAAATGGGTCGTCGGAGTTTTCCAAATTAATCTTGCACCACCTGTATCTAAATGATTGGATTTTCGCGACTGGCGAATGGACCTTCATTGGGCGTTGCCAAGTGCTCCACCCAGACAAGCGGAGTCGCTTGCACTTCCTGAATTAGGCGGGCAAACCGTTCTTCGCCTAATCGGTCGCGTAGGCTGGTCGCTGTCGCTGACGACCCGTGCAATATTGCCAAAATCAAATGTTTGTGCTGAATCCTTGGGCTTTCATCTGCCGTAGCCAGTTCCGCTGCGGACGCGGCATCCGGCCGTTCATCCCACTCTAAATCAAGGAAGGGGGCTTCACTCCCAACCGTCGAATTGAATTCATCGAGTTGGCGCAACACCTTTTGCCCAAGACCTTGCTTTAACTGTTCGAAGCAGCGGAGCGCGTACCCATCGTGCCCGCGTAGAATCTCGCAGAGTACATCCGAGGTGTACAATGGCCTGTCAACCTCACGACAACGTGCTTCGGCTCTTTGAATCAATGCACGTAAAGATCCTGCCAGACGTTCTCGCCGTCGCAAAGTTTGATCCACGCGACGAAGTTGACGAAGTGCTTGTGCAATCTCATGTCGTGAGTCCCGACCGAGTAGACCTCGGACCTGCTGAAGGTTTTCGCGTATTATCTTTAACTGATCCTCCGCGCGCCGCTGAAACAGATCAGTCGAACTCCGAAAGAAGGATTCATTTCGCGCGCAGGTTTGCTGCAATCGCACAGCCAGATTATCCAGTAATGGCGCAACTTCATCTATTGGAAGAATATAGAACGACTGTGGCACGGTGACCAGTTGAGGGACTCGTCGCCAAGCAGCCAATAGTGCTGCGTTCCACACGTCAAAGCTGGGAACACCGCCCGAGCGAAACTCATCCCACAAGTAACGTATGCTCTCGTGCACAGCTGGATCTCCAGAACGGTCGACTCGCTCAAATAGAGGAGCAGCCCTGAAATCATCATGCTGTTTCTGAACTTCCTTTTCCCATGCTGCCATTTCTCGATCGAGCTCTTTCGCCAAACTTGCGAAGCTTGATGAGTCCGACAAACTGCCAACCAGGGCGTCCGCGCCCTTGCCTACAGCCCACTCCAGTAACCATCCGATGACTGTCCACATGTTGGCGGCCCTCAATGAGTTTGTTGGTGTCTTTCGCTAGACTCAATTATCGGCTATGAACACCATCACGGTAGTGCCTTAAAACGGGCCGAGCAAGAATAGGTACGCAGGATAAACACGATAGATATCACGAACACCAGTCGCCGAATAAAACAGTGTGGGCGTGTCACGTGCATAGAGTCAATTCGGCTTCATCGACCGATTTGAATTGCGTGTTTTTACCTAACGCCAAGTAGCGGTTGAATCGCGTCGTGGAATCAGCGTTTCACACCGAGTGTGTTTGTATTCTTGCCCAGTTGATGACTCAATAAACGCCGAAATGGGTGTTACTTATTTGCCGCAATAACATACCCATACAATGTTTATTTGCTCGTCAGCGCAGAAGGCTTATCTTCGACGCAATCGGGTGAAACACTAGTTATACAGGAAAGCCATGCGAGACAACTTCAGTAGCCGGACACGAGGAGTCCTGTTGGCGATCACTGCTACGCCAGGGCAAAACCATGAAGCAAAGAATTCCCTAATATGGTGAAGCATGTTGAACTGAGTATTCATCGTCTCAATCAGCGCCCAAAGCAATTTGCTGGCGACAAAGGATATAGCTCAAACAAGATTCGGCACTGGTTGTTGGAAAAGAAAATCAAACTAATCATTCTAACCAAATCCAATGAAGCAAAGCATCCATTCAACAAACGCGTTTACCGAAAACGGAACATTGTCGAAAGAACAATCGGATTGCACAAAGACCATTGCCGCATCGCGACAAGATACGAAAAAAACATCGAAAAATTCCTCGCATTCGTGAATATCGCAGTCACGAGGAAGTTGCTAAAACTGATTTAATACACAGACCCTAGTTCAATGCAACTGCAATGTGCAACGGTGTTGCTCATGTGTTTCTCACCGACGCAGTTTGGCAATATCGGTACGTACCCTCGGGCGGTGTGACCGGAGAAGGATGAAGCCACGGGGATCGAACCCGTGTTGCGAAATTTGCAACCAACTGTCTGGTAAGGATTTGGAGAAAATCGAAAATTACCCGTTAGCATTCTGGGAGTGTGTGGAGGACAGGTGCTGTCCAAATTCTGTCGCATGATGACACCGTCTTAACGCAACTCATTGGATGTTGGATCCCTTGAAGACTCAACTCGCGAGGCGATTTCAACTCTCATTCGTGATGCCTGAATGGGAATAGTAGCATGAGTTTGAGTGGTTGGTATTGGGACACAAAAAAATGGTGCTGAGACCCGACACATCGGACGAATAAGTCGAGAGTAGAGCTTCACATCCGCAAATTTGCAAACATGCCCTATTTTGAATGTATGGGCAGGTCGGAAAGAGAGACGACCTTGGATCCGAATCCTTCCCCTCCGATCGCTACAGCGGAGTTGTTGCCGAGGTGGAAATCTTCTAACCAACCGATTTCATGGTTGGCTCCTGGCGATAGGGAGAATGTGCGTTTCTTACCCAAAATGCTATTGTTACTTTTTGAATGAACCCAAAGGCTAAGGTGATTTTCGGATGAGTTGGTCACTATCAACACCAACCCGCGGTTAACCAGTGAATTGCGACAAGTCAATGTGACAGGGGGCGTGGAGTTTTGGCATCCTGGAATGGCAGCCAAAACACAAACGAAAAGAAATGCAGTTGCAAGCTTCGACTTTCGGCTCATCGAAACGTCTCCAAAATTGAGTAACAAAGATTCGGGTCAGAAATCAATAATGCGATTTCTTCCAGACGAGAACCAATGAAATTGCCTTGCCTTCAAATTCATGATCTTGCCCCGCCTCTACAACAAACAACCCCATTTTCTCGGAAGACAGAATGTCTTCATCAAAAACCGCGATGTGTACTTTCGCTCCTTGCCGGAAGTGCACGATCGGTCCCCATGTTGCGGTCCTTGAGTCCATAACAGTTCGAGTCGAAAACCCAATTCCCTGAAATGTTCCCGTCGCGTACAAATCAGGACTTGAGCCGTCCAGATCCCACGAATTCGTGTCTTGCCTTTCGGTTTTGACAAGCTGTGCAGTTAGTTGCATTAACGTCCAGCCGCTCTGTATCTTGTAGTTGGAAAAACGTTTTTCCACGTTTGCTTGTTGATTAGTGGATATTGGCTCACCATCGCCACTCTGGATTGGGATTACGGTTGTCGCCAAATACTCAAGCGAATGTTGGTCAAAGTCACTGGCGATACTTATGCCTAGAATATGTCCCATTCGACAGGAGTGAATGGCGTTGTGGGCGGATTCATCTCGAATTTCACAGGGCAAGCAAATCTCTGAGTCACTTAACGAAAGTTGTTCGGTAATTGCCAAGTTGTTGACAAGGTTTACGTCCAAAACGTCCTCAATAAATTCTTTCACTGCACCGCCGTCGTCCAATATCCTTGGGTTTCCAATGATACTTCTCCATTCCGTTGTCGATTGAATTGCTTGGCGTTCGTCGATGCCATTTCTGAGTTTTGACCAAACTTGAACAACCGAATCGAATCGCATTTGAATGTTGATTATCTTCCTGATGTTTCTTCGACTGGACGGACTACAGTAAACTGGAACCCATTGTTTTTTCTTGGAATTCGAGACGCCCAAATGTATGTGGGGAGTGGCCAGACAAATAACGGTGTCTATTGATCTCTTGGTATGACCTGCAGAGGCGAGCGCAACGTTTCCACCATGACTGTGCCCAACTACGATTATGCGATCGTTTTTCAACTTGTCCGAGTCGATCAGGCGGGCCAGATCTCGCGCCGCTGTGTTGCGCGCCTCATGGTGAATGGAAGTGCGCCAAAGAAACGGTTCAATTCTTGTATTTTGGGCACCTGCTGAATTGCGAATTTCGCTGGCAAATGTGACCATACCGTCAACTTCCAATACCCATTCAGAATTCCCGCCATATGTACCGTGAACAAGAATTATTGTTGTTCTGGACTTGGGTCCATTCAAGTTGGTGTGGGCAGCTGGATTCACGGAGTTTTGTTGGCAACCGATGGAGGTTGCTAATGCCAAGCAAAACAAACTAATTGTGTGCTTCATTGGTTGCCTCGAACAAGATGCAAGCGAACGGTTGCCAACCAATTGACCACCGTTTTTGAGATCGAATAGGCTACGCGTTGTCGAGCTCGGCGACTTGACGAGCCAGCAACTCGGCCATTCGCGTGATCCGTTCAAAATTCTGATCGGTACTTTTGGTACGTTGCTTAAGGTCTTCGGCATAAGCGTTTAACTCAGCGGCAACACGAGCGTCACCAGCTACGGCTCGAAGATCGTTAAATGCATCAAACACTAATTCAATCATTTCGCCGTTGTCACAGACTTCTCGCTGGGCATTGTCCATACCTTGTCCCAGTTTCTCGGTGACGATCATGTCCTCGCGTTCGGAATATGAAAGCTTTCCTGTTTGCACAAAAGCATCAAGTGCGCCGTCAGCAGCGGCAGCATAGGCGTTGTTTTGGAATGCTATGCCATTCCAATGGCTGTTGAGACGGCAAACGAGTTTGTTTGCTGCTTCTTTGGTAAGGTTCCAGTACCAATGTGGACCGCGATTTGCAATCCAGCCGTAAGCCAAACCGATTGCAAAGGCGCGCTCTCCATCCTCGTCGGAGCTTGGCATGATTGGAGGCATCTTGGCTACGATCTCGGAGTTGAAGATATGGACAGGATGCCCACCAGAATTGATCCACTGCTTGTACGCAGCTTCGCAATCAGCGACCTCGGGAAGATAGTGAAGGCAGCCACCATGTGTTCGTCGAATCACGTAGATTCGATGGATGTCGCCGCTGACGACGTGGCTCGCGGTTCCCTGGTACTGACCGTTTGGATGGATTCGACCCGCAGCCGCTGCCATGATAGAGTTGACGACCGCCTCTCGATTCTTGGATACACCAGACTCCGGGATTCCAGCAATCATTGAATCCGAAAACGAGACACCAAGTTGTGATGACTCAGCTTGCCAGAGCGACTGACAACCTATGACTGCTTGCCGGATTCTTGCTTCAGCATCCGTTGAAGTGGACTCATTTGCTAACTGTGCGGCCAAAACATCAACGACCGAAACATCGGCCAGCTGCCCTGCGAAGTAATCGTCCATACTAGTTAACAACGCGTCGAAGACTTCAGTTTCGATGGCAACCATCCGCAGAACACTCGCAAGAGATTTGCCAAACGACTCGCGCAATTGCTTGAGAATCACGTCATTGTCGAGACGGAACTGATGGAACAGCTCGGCATCCATTGCCGGCGTTGAGACGTCAATCTCCGCCAGTGAATCAACTGTGACTGACCTTCCAGCTCGCGCGTCATCAAACAACGATTTCGCCTTTGACATGCAGCGGCTTGCCCCAGCTACTGCATCAGCTGCGATTCTCTTTTGTTTCGCAACCGAGGTTTGCAGCTTGGTGAGAATTCGCTGCGCTGTCAACTTGGTCATTCCGTCGACAGCAGCGGTCATAGCCTGCTGTAACTGCTGGGCAACCTGGTTCTGACGTTTTCGACTTCTGAACCATGCTTTGTACCAACGGATTAGCGGAGTAACCGATTCTTTTGCCCTTGCGAATGCATTCTTCGCACGAGCGTAATCTTCGTCAGCCTCTTCCGCTAATCGTTCTCCGACCGAATCGAAACCGTCGGCCAGGGTCTTGCAAAAGGCCTCGGCTGCACGCCAGCCTTTTTGCTGCGCAATCTGGTTGATCCGCGAGTTCAGCGATTTCTTTGCATCTTCCAGTAATGAATTTCCGAATTCGGCAAGCCGAGCCTCATATTCTGGCAAACGGATTTCCTGAAAGTCCTGCGTGACCTTTTGTGCTATCGCAGGAAAAGCCGAGTTTCGGAAATGGATGCGCTGATTTCCGTTAACGACCTTGAACAACGGTCGAATAACCGTGTTCGCGTTGGGAAGTACGTACCGGCGCAAAGCCCGTGGCAAATCGTCAGCGTTTAGAGAGATGGCTTCACCGGCCAATGGCTGTGCTGCCCAGGCTTCCGCTTCCTTTTTGACAACTTTGGGATCGAGTTTCACTCCCAAAACTCGATTTTGAACAAAAGCATGTGCTGCACGAGCCGCACACGACTTTGCAATTCGTCCGACGGGAAAAGACAAAGCCGTTGCACCAAGCGTGCTTACAAAGCGAGATTTTCCGGTAAGGGGATCAGGCGTCAGTCCACGGAGAGTCGCTTCATTTGCATCGTCAGCTTCGATACGGTCTGAAATCTCAGTACCAATTTCAGCAGCCAAGTGCAGAGCAACGGTATCGACAACTGCATCTGGTGTTGCCAGATCGCGCCCGTCCGCGGTATAGCGGCCAGCAACGAACATTTGGTTAAACAAACCGGCCGGAACCTCAAGTGCATTTCGCTGGTCGGGACCCAACTTGATATTGTGTTGTGTTCCCGCGCCTGCGCGAAACCATTCCAACTCCTGCATTGTGGCATATGCGTTTGCACGAATCCGAACTTCCTGATCGCGTCGTCCAACGACAACCGTATCGAAAGCACTCGGCATAATCATGACGCCGACCAGATTTACAGAAAGCTGGCTTGTAAGCGATCGAAGCAAAGCCATGGTTTCAAGCGCCATGCTGGAACCCGTTCCACCTGCATTGCTGAAGATGACATACACGGTCATTTTCTGTCTAATGATCAAACGGTTCTTACATTCCAACTGTTTGACCAATTCCGAATGTGCGCCCTTTAGAAAAGAGAGGCCGCTCTGGATCGCAGATTTTGCGTTCTGAAAATCCGCTTCGAAAGAAGCATGACCGTAGGATCGAACCTGACCAGCCTGTTCAACACCTTCGTTGAGCAGTTGTTCGTGAAACGCAGCGCGCCCGGACTCAGTCATTCCGGTTCGTTGAGAAATAAACTCATGTGATTTCGGATGCTGGATGATATTCTTAACCCGACCGGTTCTCAAATGTACGAATTCACCGTCCGTGAAACCTGGGCAGCCATCGGCACCGGCCCGAGCCGTCTCGTCCGTATCAAAGACACGTATCGCAGCAAAATTGTCGGTTTCCTGATTAGCAAGATGCCCTTTCAAACGGCTGGCAACATTGCCAGCCGAACCGCCCAACGCGATCACAAGTGCCGGTTGAACAGTTCGAATTTGCGTAGCAGCAAGTTTTTTGTTCCGTTTCCGGCGAGCCTTTTTGCGGGTCTTAGGATCTGCTGATCTCAACGGATTGTCAACACTTCGATCCAGTGCGAGTGCATTGTCGCTTGCCGATCTGTTGTTTTTTTCGATAGTCGCTTTGTTATCAGTTCTTAACTTATTCATATCAGTCTTTCTTTGTAAAGTAATTTGTAATCGGAAATTATTTTTGGCAGTCTCGATGTAGAACCAGCCCGGTCTTTAGGCTGTAGCTTCAAGCCGAATAAGCTCTAAGCTGTGTAACAAACCGTGTAGTCGCCAAGCCTGACTTCCTGATCGGGCTCAAGCTCGATAGTTCGTGGTTCTTTGCCAGCTTTTTGGAGCTTTAACTCGTATCGAACGATTTGATCTTCAAGAGAAGAACTCAATTTCAATACGGTGTCAGAATTGACTTCAACAGATTCCTCATTACCCAATCCATCGAATCGGAATGAGCGGGCCTGCCGAGGATTGTCTGCTGGACGAACGAACAGCTCTCCGCCAATTCGCGATTGCGCTCTCAACGCTACGTTGTCACGAATTCGGAGCGCCATGAAAAACGCTCCGCCAAAACCAAGGAGCCCAAACGGAATTTGCCAAATCAGGTTCCAAACCCATGCCGCGATTGGCTCACTGATATTAATTGGCGGTCCATTCCAAGTTACTGCTTCAAAGGATTCTTCTTCGGCAGCGTATCCAGTTGCGACTGGAAACGCCGTGCCAGGCTCATACGTGAACGAAGGGCTCGCCGTACCTGCATAAGTTTGAATCGGTTCGCCGTTACCAGGGTCGAATTCAAGGTGGTCTACGTTTTCACAACGGTTTTCAAAGACCACTTGGACGCTTCCTCTGCCTCCTGTTTGACTAACGCTGAAATCGATATGGGGTGGAAACGCTCTGGACGAAACATAAAACGAATCGCTCGCGGACGTTTCGCCACCTGGACCGAAAACCTTTTGAATGATCGTTTTCTCACCGATTGACTTGCAGTCGAAATCGAACCACGGTTGACGGGCCAGATCATCAGCGTCAAGAAATGCTGCTTCTTTTCCGTCAATTTCATAAACGACCCGGTCGATCAGGTTTGCAGGACCAACAGTATTCGTGATCCGGATTGTGTCCCCCAGAAACGGAGTCTGATTGCCGACCGTAAATCCAGCAATTGGCAACTCATAGGACAGAATGTTTAGTTTTCGTTCTAATTCGGCAATTCCACCCGGCCCTGCGACAACGCGGCGGATATAGTGCACACCAGGTGATTTTGGTGTAATTCGAACCACACGATCATTGCAAACGAGTTCGCTGTCGTAGTACCACTCTCCGTCACCGTCGATTACGCCCAGTGATTCATCCTCAATCAGGAACTCCTGTCCGGGTTTTGCCGATTGGGGAAGGGTAAAAGCAACAGTTGGTTTTGCAGGAAGTGCTACACTCAAACTTTTGGAAACTCGATGCGATTGGCCAAAACGATCCCAGACTTCAATCTCAATCTTGATATCACCATAGCGATGTACCTTGAGTGTCGGGTGTTCCGCCGTCAGCACTTTGTCATCGTCGATCGTCCAGCGAAACTTAACCGCGTTAGATGATTGATTGATCAACGCTATGTTGTCCCCTGGACTAACGTCCTCACGGGAAAAACGGAAGTTAGCTACTGGGCCATCGGGCAATTTGGCAGTAACCTTGACTTCGGTGCTGGAAGTTTGGCCAAATTGATCCGCGACTTCAAGAAAAACCGTATACGTATCAGCCCGATCAAAGCTCAGACGAAGTGACTTATCGTCCGACGTTTGATCACTATGTTTCCACGTTCGTCGCGATACGCCCCCTGTGGAGGCGTCTGAAAGCACAACTGCCTCCCCGACGAGGACGCTCAACGATGAAGGTTCGATTCTTGCAATCGGTGGCGGTGGCAGCTCAACAGAGACGTATGCAACCGTTTCAGTTTCTTGACCGTACTTGTCGGTAATGATCAAACGAATCCGTTTTTGTCCCGGAGTTTCAAACCTCACGTCGAATGACTTTGAGTCAGAAGACTTGTTCGCACCGTAAATGAATCGGCGACTCGCGACATCGCCTTTAGTTTCGTCGTTGACGGTTAACGATTCGCCTACCTGCACAGTAAGCTTCGATACATTGAGTTTGGCTTTGAGAGCTTCGGGCACAGTAACCGTGATTCGAAGGCTGGCAACGTCTTTTTTTCCGTCTTCCGATTTGACTGCATAACGAACCATGTAGGTTCCAGGTTCCTTGTAGGTGTGAGTCAGCACTTCCCCGTTTTCATATGGTGTTTTGTCACCCCAGTCGACAGCGCGCTGAACGATTTCAACTCCGATACTTTGGTCCTGCAAGCCAATCTCTTGACCAACCTTTGCTTTGGTTTTGGAGAGCTGAAAACCAGCGCGGAGTGGAACAATATCAGAAGGTTGATCCGCGCGCGTAAAGTTGACTCCTTGCTCTTTCAAAGCGGCCTTTACATCAGCTTTCAGATCGTAGCCAATGGTTACCCAATCCAAGGCAACAACTGACTGCAGCGTCTTTCCGTACTTTTCAATAATCGTCTTGTGACTGAATTTTGGATTGCCTTCCATGTCGTTGCCGTCCGTATACAGAAGCACGCGAACGCGACCTTCTGGATTTGAATCGGCGATCGTTTTTGCTAAAGCCAATTGCTCATCCGCTGTTCGCCACAAAAACGTGGAACCCTCTCGACTTGTAATTGAGGCCAACGCATCATGGAGCTCGTTTCGTTTCTCAGCCGAAGTCAACGTGATGTCACAAACTTTGAACGACTCGTGATCGAACTTGGTAACAATGACACGTGTACTGTCGGGCAAATGGTCTGCAAGAAGCAACAGACGCCGCCGAACGTCGAGCAGTTTGGTTGAATCAGAAAGCCTGGCTTGAATAGGAGCCGGAAATCGGTCATTCATAGAGCCGGAAACGTCTGTTACGACGATAAACGTCATAGGTGGCCGCATGTCCTGACTCATTAAGTTCGGCGCAGGAACAGCGACCGACATCGCGACCAGCAGATAAGCCATCGCGATTTTCCGTTTCAATTTCATGTTATTGCCTTTCTTTGTATGGAAGAATTATTAGCAAATGGCGCCTCGAATTGCGTGTGATGCCCAGTCAAACAATTCGTAAAGCGAGTCTGACGCGATAATTCCGCGCTGAACCAGATAGACGAGCACAACAATAAAACCGATCAATAGCGCGTACCTCAGCCAGTTGATGCGAGCGATTTTCCAACTAATCCCGAACACAATCGCGCCGATTATCCCCACCGCTGCGAGCAACAAGAAAAACCCGCTTGGAATTGAAGTTGGAAAAACGTCTACTGAAGTCTGGATATCGTGAAGGATTGAATCCGACGTCCCGCGTTGATCTTGGAATTCCAGTGCTGAAACGCCACTGACAATTTCAATGCCCACGTTGCCTGGCATGATCGAGTTCAAAGACCGAACGACAAATCGGGAATCTGCCGGAATCTCGTTAACCACATCGTCGTTGAGCTGCAGATTTGCAACAGCCTTGCCGCCCTCAATCGCCACTGACTTAACCTGGCCAACTTCGACATCATCCATGACAACCAAGGCACCTGGTTGAAGTTGGCCAGCTCTTGCACCACGAAAATGAATCTGGTTTGAATCGCCTTGCGAGGACCAACTGCGAATTGTCCAATATCCGATCACGAGCAAACAGAACACGCATGCGACTGCTGCAACCAAGCGGGTGTGCGTGAATAAATCGTTGTCGGCGTGATCATCAATGCCGTTTTGTTCAACAAGATCATCTTCGAATAGAGTTGCAAATCTGTTTGCCATCGTTTGCTGCTTCCGATTTTTACCAAGGAGTGTCTTACGACCATTCGAGAATCCAATCTCATCGAACCCATTTGCTGCCTGAAAAACAGGAGTCTGGAAATTCAATTGGCGCAACCGGCATGCTGAAACTTCTTGCCGATCCATACACGCGGTTACGATATGGAATGGGGAGTGGACTGCCGGGGAATTGAACCCCGATTCCCTGGTTGCAAACCAGAAGTCTTTCCGTTGGACCAGCAGCCCATTCTTCGCGTTTTCTAACAACTAGGAGTCACACGAAGCGGAGGGCGCAACCGTATCCAAAAAGAATTTTGAAATACTGCTCGAGAGTCTTCAGCTCGACTTAGAGATCTGATGATGGCTGGCAACGACAGGCGTGTTCGGTTTGAGCCTGGATTCTCGTTCGTCAGCAATATGAAAATGTTCTGGTTCAGCGTGAATTGGAGTTTTGCGTTTGACGAGTTAGTCCATTTCAATGGGCCAAGGTATTGTTTTGGATTCGAATTTTATTTCTTGTCGTTTGTATTTTCGATTGTCCGCCCTCGCAGAGCCTTGCATCTCTTTCTTGTAGATCTCAGTGTGCTTCCCAGCCACTGGATCTTCCCGGGCAAGATCTTTGCAAACGATTGCACAAATTACGAAATGATCGGCTACTAAACGAAGTTCAATGTTCGCCGATCAATTCGCGTGTTTTTCCATCACACCGAAACACGTATCAAGAATTGATTCGAGTCCGTATTGCACGATTTGAGACTCTTCAAGTTTTCAAACGGTAGTGTTTTGACTGAATGATAGGTTTGTCGTCATTAGTTAAATCGCCGAATCCGGGCAATTGAATCCGCATCTGATTGGCTCCCTCAAGCGTAGAATCGTCTTCATCGACTGGCGGTGCAATATCGCCAAGACCTACGGTCAAAACCGACTTGTTGCCGAACTGGTTTCGCGCTGATGAATAGCTTTCATTGGGAGTTGTCGAGGGATTCAACAACAAGCTAAAACTACTAACAGTAAATCAAATCGATTCGAACTCAAAGCCTAGGAAAACGCGATCTATCACAATCCCGGAGAGCTACCTGAGCCAGAATTCACCCACAGATTCTGCAGAAGAGGCCCAATAACGAAGGGTCTCGAAAAAAAGACGAACGCGCATCAGCAGCCAGAAAAAATCTTGAACTATCGAGATTATCTACCGACAAAACGAGACACGGGATTCAAGGAGCGTCCCGAAAAATGGAATTTGGTCTGCCTATGGATTCTGCAAGAATACGAAAAGGTGTGTCGCGTTTAGAATAAAGGCAGAGTCCAGCATAAAGTCGAATTACCCGATGCTGCCCAATTTGACCTCGGGTTCTTGGCAATTGGTCCAGCCTTGAGCCGTATCATCTTTTAATTTTGCAAGTGGCGTGGCAAATAGGATGCAATTTTCAATCCGAAGTTTAGTCAAATAGATTTCGTCGAAGGCTATGTCGCCGCAAAGAAGCGACTTTGGTGCGATGCCTTGATTAAGCCAACAAGTTTGGCTTGACTTGCCTTTTTTTAACTTGAATGCGTTTGATAGTTTGAGAATGTGGCGAGCGAGCGATCTTCGACGTTTTGGTGTCAATTGATAGAGCATGTACGACGTGATGAAAACCAAATGATCCGTGCACGTTTCATCGGTAAAGTTTTCAAGTTGTGTGCGATAGGATTCAAGGTTGATCGCATCAGCGTTTATCAACTTCATACGCTGCTCTTGATTGAATCCTCTATAAAACAGCCTTAGTGACTCTCGCCTTGGGTCGTTAAATCCCCACAATGCCAATAGCCACTGGTCATCCTGCCCTGCACTAAGTTCTATATCAACACCCAGATACATGTCAATTTCTTGACAATTCTGCAAGCTTTCAGCGGGGACTTCGTCTATCCAGTTGGGGAAAAAAAAGTGTTTGCTTTGTTTCAAGAATTCGTGGGCATTCAACCACACCAAGCCAATATCGCCACGCGAGCAACCAAATTCAACAACGGCAATCTTCTCCGTCTCAAATGTTTTTTTGATTGGACAAAAACATGCGAAGGGCATCGCCCTTTGAGGAACCGTCGGGTTATTGCTCTTATCTTCCAGCAGCTCTCTAATCTGCTCCCAGTTCCGAGTTACAAGATTTTCCATCGCTTCGCAAGAGTCGAGGTGATCCGCTGGACAGTCAGGCGAATCGCGATTTGCGAAATAATTGATGGCGCCTATTCCGATGCACAGCCAATTCAAATCGTCAATTTTCTTTCGTTTCAGTCGTATCTCAAGAAAAAGTCGTCGAACTTGACTGTCCTTAGAATCAAGGCAGCAAAGGAGCGAGTCGAAATTGGTTAAATGCTCATAACCATGTTCGAGGTTGTGTGCAATTACGGCTTTTAACTCTTCGATTTTTTGGCTTTCCATAGAGAAACAACCGGGTTTGCGGAGAAGTGTTTTCATATCCCTCTTTGCAACATTGGGTTGAAACTAAAGTCAACAAAACTGCCCAATATGAGATGGGAAATAGCCGAGCAGATCAAGCAACCGCCTAAAACTCCACTGGCCGTCAATTGTTGCCCAGATTATTGAGGTTCAATGACTTCTTTGGGCAGAATTTCATTGATGCAGGACAAAAATTCTGAAATGGGGTCAATCACGCTGGTTATGGTCATTGTTCGGAGTTTTCGGCGGGCTTACAATCTCGGTTCAAAACCTCTGTCCGGTCCGTGAACCGAGTGCGCGGGTTATTGAACGGCGAGTATCCTCCGTTCAACGAAGTCGTTTGGTGGCCGGAATGATATTAATGAGAGTTGAATTGGAAAACGCGAAATTTCATATTGTCCTAAGAGAAATCGAAAATGAACTGGACTCTTTCCGTAATTTTCAGTTGGTTATCGCCTTTTGTATGTGTGCCGAATGCGGAAAGGGTAACGACGCTAAAAAGCCTGTTCCCGTCAAGTCTGGTGAAATGTACGGCGATTGCATATTCGCGTTGTTCGGAATAAGAAAAGTAGATACCGAAGAAAATAACTTCGTATTGGGGGGAGATGATTGGGATCAATGGAGCAGAAGACACTGCCTTACACACAAAATAAAATCAATCAACAATAAGTCCAGTTGGGTGACTACTCATTTTGGATGTTTGAATTGTCAAAAAACTCTTAAGGATTTGCTTTTGGAGGCAGATGACCCGTCGACGAGGGGACGTTTACCAATGGGTTTAGCGGAGTTTGTAAGAAGTCAAGATGTAATGATCTACTTTGATTCGGAGAATGCGTTTGATCATTCGAAACGATACGGTCTTGACGATGTTAAACAACTCGCTGAAGCCGCAGAAGAAGATGAGCTGAAGAAACGTCTGTCAGACGTATTTGCTGATCGCGCTGAACACCATGTGAATCTAGACTCGAAGATCGAAGAATCATTGCCTCGCGTTTTCTGTCCCTTGCGACGTAATCTCGAATATAGAGTTTACTTTATTGCCCCCGATAAATTTTCGGATGTACAATTTGTCGACCATGAAGTTCCAGAACCTGCGCATCAAAGCCATTCCAGGGTGGTTCAATTTTTGGATGAAATTTCGAATGAGAATCAAACAGACGAGAATCACTCAGAAAGGAATGACTACCGCCTCGTAAGAACGAAGTTGAGTTTTCTTCGAACCGTCAGTGACCTAAAAGACAACTTCAAGTTCGCAATTGTCGGTAGCGACGGCGCTGATGACGAGACCCTCGCCGCCTTAAATGCCTCGAACAACACTGTTGTATACCGCGAACTGCAGCCGTACGAACCATCGCATTTCGCCAAGATAATTCAAGAGTTGAAAAGCGAGAAGGATATTGGATGTCCTTTTTCAATATTCGCAACGTTGAACAGACAACCCCTGCAAATTGTGAATACAGAACTTGTTGGGGAAAAAACTATTATCGTTGAGTTTGGTATACCTGTTGATATACGAGGCGCGCTAGGCAATGTAGCGTTTGAGTTTGATACTCTAGGATTGCAAAGAATCACCCACACCTTTAGTACGTTTTCGTTAGCAGAAGACACCAAAAAGGTCATGGTAGAGTTTAATTTCAAGAACTCAAACATTGATTACGGAAAAGTCAGACGAAACGTGCAGATTCGGACGCTACCCCGAAAGGATGTTATCTGGACGCCGATTGGCAATGGAGTAACTCAAACAAAAGGGTTTGCTTTCGATGGCGATATTGTGTTGCCTGCAGGAGAGGGAGCTGATTTTTCTTGGTAATTCAATGGGCGTTTCGTTCCGTATCGCTGTTAATTACCATCTCAAAAAAGTCTGTCGCAGTGATCGGCGGATCTTCAGCCATGAGTTGATGAAAGAGTACAGTTGCTGAGGTCAATCCGGGAATTGTATTGACTTCTATCACAATCAATCGACCCGTTTTTCTGTGAACAAATGCGTCGATCCTGGCAAAAGATCGAATATGAAGAGCTTCCGCCAGGCGTTGTATTCGTTTTTTTACCTGCTGGACAACGTCCTGCGACATTATTTTGGGAGGTGGCGGTGTAAGGTTTACACCTGTTCCATATTGGAATTTTTCTTCCAAAGACAAAACATCACCTTGGCTCACTGTTAAACTCGGATTCAGCGAGTGTGGTGGTTTCCCTTCTGCGCAAAGAACGCCGATAGTGACTTCGACCCAGCCGGACACGTCTTTGATCATGAGTTCCGAGCCATCCACATTGATTTGATCAGTCGCAATAAACTCTTCGAAAATGATTCGAGCAGGAGTTTCCGAAGGCAGGGAAATTCGTTGCGTTTCCAAGCCATCACCAATTTCGAGTTTTTCAGTGTCGCCGATTAGTGCTTCGACGTACGATTCTAGATCATGACAATCGTGCAAACGAGCGATTCCAATTGAACATCCATCTGCAACCGGCTTTACGATTATTGTTCCGGTTAAAAGCTTGCCTTGGAAATCATCCCACACACTAGAAAAGTCTGTGTTTGCCCAACTTTTGAATTCACTATTATCTGCCACGATTCTCTTCGCAGTCCTAATTCCCTCTAGGCCTAGTTCATCAATGAATTCACCAGTTCGCCCTTTGTCGGCGCAAAGTCGAGAATGCTCCGGATTTGTACCGTTATAAAAAACCTCATGTTGATCCAAGAACTCTTGGATCCCTCCGCCTTCACCAAACCCGCCATGGAGCGCTAAGAAAACAAACGTGTATCTCTTGAGCACATCCAAATTAACGCAATCATACGATCGACGCGTAAGTTTGTTTTCCGAACCCAACAAAGATCGAATGTTCTCGGAAAGTTCGATAATTGATTTGTCTAAAACCGCCTTGCGTTTGCAAGCAGCGTCGATATTTTCAACCGTTGGAAATAGCCCAACCGAAAAATCCAACTTGCGAATACTGAATTCGTCTTGGTCGCCTTGTTTACACAGCAACATTGGAATTGGCTCGATCGTTTTGGATTTATTGAGTTTCAACCAAGCGTTGGTACCACTCAAAACTGAAACTTGGCGCTCTGAAGTATCACCTCCAAACAGTATTGGTACTTGGAAACACTTGGTTGATTTGCCTGGTCCTCTATTCGAAACAAAAACCCCGTAACGATCGCATGCGTTCTCAATGATAAGTTCAATTACGTCTTGATGACTAAAGCCAGACTGCGCTGCCTGAATGAAAAGCAGGCTGTTTTGTCCAAGACCGCTAATTGGATTTAGATCAGAGAATACGATTTTTCCGTCGCTTCTAACCCAACCGTCGATTCGAGCAAAATCTTTCATACCAAAACTGTTGAATATGTTTTCGGATTTGGATCGAATTTCGATTATTGTACTTGAGTCAAATGCCGGAGGACAAAGGTATTCAACGTCTTCTGTGGCCAAGTATTTTTTCCGATAATCGAAAACTCCATCGGTTCGGATTTCAATTGGCATCAATGCAACGGGACCACTGGCAGTTTCTATTACAGTCGTCGAAAACTCAACGCCGTATTGTTTGGGCTGAACAAGGGCTGGGACTTGAAGTAGCCTGAATATCTCGGCAGTACGCTCAATGATCTGCGTCTGTGACGTTGCTTCGAAAACGCAGATACTTGAACCGCTTCTCGTTGGTTTGACGATAAATTCGCCGTTGTTATCATGAAATCTACCGATAAATTCAGCGACTTGCCCAAAGTCACCTACGCACTCCAACATAAGGCCAGGTATCGAGCATTCTCCGATGCGTTCGATTTCGGACTGGGCCTTATGTTTGTCAAACATGAGTTCGCAAACATGAGAACCAGAACCAATAAATGGCATTTCTTGTTTTTCCAGGAGTTCCTGAAGGTCGCCATCCTCCCCAAACTCACCGTGAATCAAGGGAAACGTCATTTCAAGATTTGAGAGTTCGGCTCGAAGTGACTCAAATGTTTTGAATCCGACGTGTTCTTCCAAAAAGAAATCGAAGTCTTCGGGTGTATTGCTGTAAATAAACTTCGTCGGCAATAGACACGGACGTCTTTGAGAATCGACATAGATCAACCGCACGTCCCATTTCGATTTGTTGATGTTGTCAAATACACATCGAGCCGAATTAACGGATATCCCTCTTTCTTTTGAAGGTCCGCCGAAAACTAAAGCAATCTCGCTCATCTTCCTATGCCTTGGCTAAAAAATACTTGGCTTGCAATTTTCGAATTCCAATTCCTCGGATTCTAAATTGTCTAAGGTTCTTTCACAGAGTCAAACAAGGTGTCCCATTACCTTGATCAATAGCCTCTGGGTTTTTCTTCAAACGTGCGAGATTCATTTTCGAAATTGTGACCGACCAACGACGCGCCAGCAATGCATCACGAGATCTAGTTTTCACCGTGTTTTGATGTATTGAGCTAGTTGACCGAAATAGTTTCTCGGTTCAACAGAGCTTCACTTCATTTCAAGTTGTTGTCCGTTAGTTCCAACGTGGCAGTTGAATTGTTGACCCAACAGGCGTGTCTCGCCAACAACTCGATCAACTACAGCATCAGCTCGTCCATTATTCGTTTTTGTATTGTCCATTCGATTGCCCGACCTTGAGCAATACAATACAGAAACGTTTCGTGTTTCCTTGGCTGGCCGTTGGCTCATTCGAAATAGCAGTTCGCATGCTCAAGAACGGTCAGTCGTATTTCGATTGGAGAAGAATATGGCGAACAACGACCGCCAATACATTGAGTTGAATGCTGCCGCATGCCACGCATTGATTCGACTGGGGGCACAATCAGCGGATGTCGAGGAATTCGCTGCGAGATCAGTTGCGACATTCCTAAAAAAGTACGCATCGGGCAAAGGCCGTGTTTTGCACCCCAAAGCACTAGTAAAAAAGGTAGCGGTTCGCGATTACCTGCGGGAACAACGACGGAATAAGAAGAGAGTTCAAGTCGAGAAAGAACGCCTCTCCGAAAATAATAAACAGGCAACTAATCCGTCGCGTCAGTTGGAATCAGCGGAATTATCCCTAACGTTCGGCGAATTGGTTGCCGAATTCACGGGCCAACAAAACACGTCGGAAACGACACTTTTATGCCTGACCGAAATTCAACGCGGTTTGACGGCACAGGAAATTGAAAAACTACATTCGCTACCAACAGGCAAGGTGCGTTCCTGTTGGGCGAGCTTTGTCAGATTCGTGAAGTCTCGTCCGGAACTGGTTTCGAAGCTTGAATTGTTACTGTGACTATTCGTTGCTTGGTCTTAGAAACCATCCGTTGTCGTCAGCAAAAATAATCGACCGTGCAAAAATAAAAGTTTCTAAACCGTTCAAACGTCAGTCGTTTTTTGTGGAGGTTTATGAGTGAAGATTCGTTTTTGTTTTCTGTGTGGCGGTCCTGGTCTTGGCAATAGTCAAAAAAAGAAGCCGGGAGCGAATAGCAGTCGCATCCCGGCGTAAACCGTCAGCACAGAATCGTGTTTCCCTATCCAAAGGAGAATCTATGACTAGACAGTTTAGACCCAGTTGGCCGGAGAGTGTTGGCTCGCCGGTTTGGCTTGGGTTCAAAAGTTATTTGACGTCGAAGTATGTCGACAAGGTTCGTATTCGTCAAACCCTCCGAGCAGCATATCGGCTGTTCAAGGACGGCAAAACGAGCGCCGAAATCGCCATTGAATTGAAGGTGCCAAACAAGTTTGTTCACGACTCTGTCGAGGACTATTGTCAGTATCTTAAGGAGCGTCATAGCTTCAACAATTTGCTTTAGGACTTCGACCAAATCAATGTCAACCAAGGAGGCTCAGTTGAGCCTCCTTTTCTATTGATCAGCATTTTTGTCTTGAAGGGGCGCCGGCGAATCAACACCATCCCTCTTTGCCTTGATTACATCCAGTTCCGGAAAACTCGCCAAGCCCGCGTCGCTGACGTTGACGTTCGCAAACTCCTTTGGAAACAACTCGTAGACCTCAGCCAATAGAGTTCGGAACTCATCTGACTTAATTTCCGGATTGTCTTTGTTGTTATTCATATCTCAATTCTTCATCCTATTCGAAATGTGGCAAATCTGAAGGGAAAATATTGGTGAAGAATTCGCCGATTGTAAGCCTTGGACACATTGTCCGAATGGCGCCCCAAATCAGAAACAGCAATATTATCGAGAAATCAGTAAATATGTGCTGCGCTGACACAAAATTGGGTCAAGGAATTCGGCGGACTCGATTAATTTGGCCTAATACGCCAGCTTGGCATATCAGACCAAATCGCGACTGCGGCTGCGATTGAACCTAGAGAGGCATGAATGATCGCGTCGGCGATTGCAGTTGAATTATTCAAAGAGCGTTTTGAATTAGAAGAAGTGCTTCCGACTATGTTCGAAATCGAATTGGACTCGTCGCGGTCGGAAGCAATTGCGACGAGCCCAATAATACCATCCATGTCATCCTCAGAATGAGCGCAGGACGGTTCATGTGACTGGGATGACGAACATGAATTGTGGACAACTACTGGCTGCGAATTTCCACGTCCCTCCGAATTTTTTGAAACAGGCTGTTGTCCTGGTTTATTCTTCGGCCGAGATTCTCCTGGATCACATTTCGAGAATTCATCTTCTACCGAGCGAGGCTGTAAATCAAACTTCTTTTTTTGTCTGAGTTGACTCTTGCACCGGCAAATCTGCGCTTCAAGTTGAGGACAATCATCTCCGATTAAGTCGAGAGCGGACTGGAGAATGGACTTTTGCTCCTTAACAACTTTTTCAGCACGCTTCCCAATGCATGCATTTATGCGACGTACAAATTGTGAGGCAGCGGTGCAACTAGTGATTTTAAAGATGCCCAGGCGGCAAGTGGTGTCAGCATGAGGTCCACTACCAAGCTCGCGGCTCGCAATCTCGCTGCCTGCGATTTCTACTACGCGAACATTGTCACCATACCGATTGTCAAAATATGCACGCAATCCGTCCAGTGATCTTGCTTCGTCCAGCGACATGGTGATCGTTTGAACAGATGCGTTACAACAAATCGCGGTATTGAATAAAGACTCAATCCTGTCGAGCTCGGTTTGAAGCAATGGACGTGGGCATGCGAAATCGAAACGAACGGTCTCCAGATCGACTGTTGATCCCTCCCGGCGAACGTTGTCGCCAAGCACTTGATGCAACGCCGAGTGGAGCAAGTGCGTTGCTGTATGCGCATTCGAAATTTGCTCCCGGTGAACGTCGACGGATATAGAAACGGAGTCTCTGACTTGCAACTGCCCTCTTAGCAATTGGCCAACATGAATTACGCATTCCCCTGCCATCTTACAGTAAATCTGGGAGTTAACGGCATGATCAAACAGGTACTGAATATGTCCTAACAGTCTCTTTTTGGTTCGAATTTCTGACGAATTCATAGCGTGGCTCCAAAAAGCCAGCCGACCGAATTCTGGCAGTCGGCTGGCCAAAGTGGAAAAGAAAACTTACCTAACAACCGACATAACTGCAGGCGTATTCAGCAGCCGGTGCCATCGCGTTTGAAAGCGAGATCGCGCTCAATCCGTGTGCTTCCGCTACGGCTTTGTTGGTAAGTTTCCCTTGCCACGCATTCACTCCATTGGCAAGATGAGGGTCAGCTTTGACGGCTTCTTCGATTCCGTCGTTGGCCATCGCTTTGATGTATTCCAGTGTTGCAGCTGTCAGAGCTTCTGTACTTGTATGTGGCACGGATCCTGGAATGTTAGCCACCCCGTAATATTGGACTGGTCCCATTTGAATGGTTGGACTCGAGTGCGTCGTCACTGTTGCGCCTTCGACACAACCGCCCTGATCAATTGCTACGTCAACAACTACGCCACCAGCTGTCATCAGTGCCAAGTCGGCCTGGCGAATCAAAATTGGAGCCTTTGCGCCGCAGCTCAAAACAGCTGTGACAACGAGGTCGGCATCCTGAAGCGCCTCGTGGATTGAATTCGCACTACTAAGCTTGAACCGAATGTTGCCGAATTCATTCATGCTAGCTAGCCGCTGGATCGTTGGATTCGATTTTTCCAATACAACCACGTCAGCTCCGACCGCTGCCGCCCGTTTGGCCGCCGCCATTCCAACAACACCGCCTCCGATAACTACTACTTTGACGGATTGCGCACCGGGGTTTTTGCTGAGGAGTTTTCCGCATCCGTGAAACGGCGACGTCAAAAAGTTTGCGCCATATTGGACCGCAAGTTCGCCCGCGATACGGCTCATGGGTTGCAATAGTGGAAGCCCACCTTGATCGTCGGTGACAGTTTCATAAGCAATCGCAGTGATGCCCGCATCGAGCACTCGTTGTGTGACTTCTTCGCTTCCAGCAAGATGAAAGTAGGTAAACACCGCTTGATTTGGCCCTGAGCAATCAAGTTCGCCTTCGAGCGGTTCTTTGATTTTCACGATCAAATCGGCGTGAGCCCAAACTGCTGCTGCCGATTTCGCAATTTCTGCACCTTCTGCAGCGTACGCTGCATCCGTGAATCCGCTGCCAGCACCAGCGTTCGTTTCAACAACTAATTCGTGTCCTTCAAGCACTAGTTCGCCAGCAGCAGCTGGTGTCATTCCGACTCGGTTTTCGTCAGCTTTGATTTCTTTTGGGATTCCGATGATCATGATTTTCGCCTTTTTCTATGACAATGCGAGGTAAATCATCCGGCGAAAACAAGCATCTCCGGATGCCAATAACTAGGAGTCACCTGGAACGTTATGCGCAACCGCCAGCCAAAGGTTTTATAATTTTCGTATTGTATTGAGCTGTCGGTTGCGCAAAAGGCATCAAACGGCTCTTTGTGAGTAGGAACAGTAATCGTTTCTGCTACGTCACTACTCAAGGAAAGGGAACCAAATGCGCAAAGGTCAATATCGCGATACCTTGATTCCTCAGCAACTAATACAATTGTCGGAGAACAGATCATTACTCTCCGTTTTTCAGTGAATTCATCGAATTTCGAGTTCAACAATTTGTGGATATGAGTTTCTCGCCAGAAGCAACATAGATGGAGTCTGAACTCCGAGTGAAATGTTCGCGATGGCTGAACGTTGTGGTTGATCAACAGTGGTTAAGTTGTCAAAACTCTGCCGGGAAACGGGCGTAGCATTTTGTGATCAATTGAATTTGGGAGTTCCGCTTTACTTGAATAGTCACCCTTTTAAGACCTGTTAGCCGACGTCGTTCCACAACTCAAGGACCTGCGAAGCAAACACGAACGAAACGGCTGGGTGCTGGAGTTACACGAAAACACTTGGTTGACTTCAGAATTGGTAGCGGAATTGGAAAGGCAACTCGTTGAGTCCGAGATAGTTCTGGCACTCGATGACGTCGGATCAGGGCAAGACCGCACGCAAGTTATCTGCGATTCGAAAATCAGCTGCGTCAAAATTTGTGGCGAATCATTCGCAATCTAAGAAATGTTGACTGGCTTAAACGACTCGTTGAATTGATTCGCAGGTGCGGACTACCGTCATTGCTGAAGGTGTCGAAAACCAACGAAATTTAAATTATTGTCGACAGCTTCGTGTTGACCAAGTCCAAGGATATCTTCTTGCGAAACCTCAGTTGATTAAGTAGCGGCGACGAACGGCACGCCGGATGTGGGCAAAGCAGAACCAACCCGCAGCTCTTGATGTCCGAAACATTTCGATTCTTTTGAAAAATTGAGGCGAAATAGGACACGGCCGATGTTTTGAACGGGAAACGGGTTTAGCACCCGCGGCGTATTGCAATTCATCCAATTGCTGATGACGCTTTGAAACACTGGTAGTGATTTAGTAGTGATTTAGATGCAACTCGTGATAGCACAACAAGAAAAGAAAACTGAATGGCATCTTGCTTGGACTGAAGGTTCCGATTGTCGTTTTGGAGTTCTTATTGCGATCCGCACGATTCTTGAGATTGACAATGGATTTGTTCAAAATGGTTGGTGTTTGGCATTTATGTGCTCAGTGTGCCAAACTATTTTCTACATTCCCGCCGCCTCCACTCCGCAACTTCTTGACAGTCAAGAGGTTGCGGTTTCTTCTTTTCCAGCGGCAGTAAATGGGCAGTATTCTGAATGCCCCGTTTGTCATCTTTTGGCATCGAACGACGGTGAGCAGCATCTTGCATCGTTTACCAATCTTGTAAAAAAGTGGCCGAAGCTCCCGCCGCACATCAAAGAAACAATCAGCGTTTTGATTGATAGTGTCTGTTCGCAGGAACCAAATTCAAACGAGGATATTTGAGATGACCAACAACCTATTGGGCGACATTACTTCCTCCTTGAAACAAGAGGAAGAACGGCTTTCAGCTGAGCTAAACGAACTGAAAAAGAAAGCGAAATTGGTTGAGCTGGATTTGAAACGTATTCGAGACGCTCGGTCCGCACTGGGTGCGGGGCGAAAATCAGCAAACTCGAAACGGAAACCAGCTCCTACGGCTGACGACGTCAAGAAAGCAGTAAACAAGGCCTTGGTTGCTGATGGGCCACTGGAGGAACCAGTAATTCGCGAGCGAGTTGAACGGGAATTAGCAGATGAAGGCAAGTCGAAAATGGGGCTATCGCTTCGAATGAAAGAGGTTTTGAATTCGATGGATTTCGTAGAATCGTCTGGAAGATGGCAACTTGCTGATGAACCAACAAATCCGGTGGCTGAAGCGGCCTTGTCTCAATCAAACGGCCAGTATTGAAAACAACTCGATACCGGGTCGTAAATTGGTTATGACGGACAATTGCCCGTCTGACATCAAACCGTATGAATTTCAATTGAATTTCCCGCTGCTGCGGAATACGGGAATTTGAAGGTGCAATCAGCCTACCCTTCTCCCTTAGAGCTTTCGCTTCTCGATTTGCAAAAGTCCTAGATGCAATGCCTCATCAAAAATGTCAGCAATGTAGGCAGAGTTGCCGTGTTTCTTCTGCCGGTATTGTTCGTCCAATAACCGCTCGCGAATATCGGCGTGGACACGATGATGGATTTCCAATTTTGGTAATTCGGTCCTGGACTTTGGCGTCGTTGAAGTTTGCTTTTTTGCTTTGGTTTCAATCTCCGCAGGATTCTGAGACTCTGGCCCAACGAAATCGGCGTCTGAAGGAACAGTTTCTTGAGCCGTGTTCTTTTTTCCTCCTCCCCCGGTAACAAATTTGAGTGCCGGTGGATTGCTAGGCATTTGCGACGAGGCGTTCTTGCTCATGGTCTCTCTCTGATTTGTTGTTTAGCTTCCCTTTCCGATTGGGTTTGTCCATCAACCGAGCCATTACGTTGGGGTCGTGTTCCGAGGCTTCTGGAAACATCTCTTGAAAAAGTGCATCGAGTTCCATCACTGCCCGTTTTACATCTTTTGACCTGCCAAGCTGCCACAATAGCTGCGGCTCCTCTCCAGGCATTCCAGCCAATCGAGCGTAACTCTCTCGTGAGGGAACCTGTTTATGGGTGACTACAAACCCAAGTTTAGAGGCTTCGCTCAGCAGGGCCTTTGTATTATTCCGTTTTGAGTGGGTTCGAACCGGAACAATGATTGCTCCCGGTTTCGGCTCCCCGTCCCTTCCCTTTCGAAATTCCTGAACCTGGTTGATTGTGTTCGCAACCATCTTCAATGCCTTGATTTCTGTGGCAGTTGGGCCGCAAGGCACAATGACCGCATCAGATACTGACAAGACTGCCCCAGCGGTATTGTCGAGGCCTGCCGGGCCATCAACGATAACGACCTGAAATTCTTCGTGTAGCCGCGGAACTACTTTTGTGATTTTCGACGGGTCTTGGATGACGTGAGTTGTGATGTTTGGTGCGTCCCCGTTCAGCCAGTTGGATGATTGTTGCTGCCAATCAGCATCAATCACAGCGACTTCGTAACCGTAGACTGATAGCCAAGCCGCAAGATGAACAGCCAGCGTGGTTTTGCCAACTGATTTTGAATGAACGGTTCCGATGACCATGAATTGACCGTAGACCACTGACTTTGATTCTGGCAAGGAAAAAGTCACTTGCGACTTTGTAAGGTCGCAAGATTGGCTACATGCTCACACGCTATCTTGTAATGTCACAAGCTCACAAGTTCGGTCACAAGTGACAACCTCGTTGGGCTGAGCCAAGCCGTGACAAAATTGGGTCGCGAAGAATTCTTCGCCTTACATGCAGCTTTGGAGAAATCTTGTTGCCGAATACAAGCTGTACGGTTTAGATAGCCAAAGACTGCAAGTCGCTTAAATTTGGAACGGCAATGTTCGCTCTGAGAATGACTTGGACATACAGATGCCTGGGCAAAGGCGATAACGTGAATTCGAGTGCCGTGTATCGTGAATTCGAATGCCTGATAACGTGATTTCGAGTGCCCGAACAAACTTGAATAACGTGATTTCGAGCTTCCGTGTGGTAATTAAGTCGTTGAAAACACTTGGAAATAACAGACTGTAAATAGTTGTTTCTAAACTAATAAAATCAACAACAGTAGGATTCTCGTGTTGTTGTTTTTTTCTTGATTTTAAAAGAGGGGGAATGGAAGGCCAGAAGACGCGTCAAAAAAGAAACCACTGGTTCTACGGAAGAGACTCCGTCGACTTAGAGGAAATGAACACAGTTGAATTTCCTATGGCCTTATTGGCTCGTCAAATTCCTCAGAAATTGCAGCGTACGAAAACTCTCGAATTCAAAGACTCAATTGAAGATTCGTCGACAGGAGAACGTGTCCTGCGGACATTGGTCATATCAGCGAACGCGACTTCCAATCTCCCTAACTATTGGGACCAGGATGCTCTGGTGGCACTGAAATGCTATACCAACCGTGTTCATCGCTGGACCAGCGAAGTGGTTCCTTTTACGCTCTACGGCATTCTAAAGTTGATGCGGCTAAACCCGGATGGGAAGAACTGCCGTCGGCTGGCGACATCGTTAAACAACTGGCAGGGCCTTCGATTACATTATTCGCATTGGCGGATAGGCGACGTCTGGCACCATCCAAAAGCGTTCGGAATTATTCAAGACTACGATTTGACACGGCTCAAACAAAGGGGAAGGTATCAACCAGATTTCCCCCAGGAATTCGCATGGAGCCGGATTTTTTTTGACAGCGTTCGCGACCCAAAAAAAACAAAGCCGTTTGACGCTGAATTCTATTTTGATTTGAAGCTGCCGAGCTCGAGAAGGCTCTACAACTTTGGAGATAAACGACTCTATCAACAAAAGTATTATTCAAAAATAATCACCGATTTTGCATCAGAAAAAATGGGCCTCGTTCGCGGTCAAAAACCGTCGAAGTATAGAAAGCTACTAACACCTGCCTATGACGAACTTGTTGCCAAGAGATTCCTGGCAGACCTATCGCCTGAAAAAAGATTTGCATATCGAAATAACGGCAACCTATACATAAACTTCATGCGGGGACCTGGTCGCAAAAACCACTCGCAAATATCGGTGCCAACGCAGTTGAACTGTTTGTCGCACGAACAGGCATTGATTGACCGTGGTTGCACTGCGACTAACGTTAAGAAACTGAGCAAGCTAGGTGTTCAGAAGCCTGAAATGGAATTAGTTGCGGAGTGGTTTGACTGGGAAGTTGAACACAAAACTGAAATTCCGAATCCAGGCGGCTGGATTTACAAGGCATGCAAAGAGGGCTGGAAGCCTCCGAAAAATTTCAAATCGCCTTCGCAGTCTTTGCTTGAGGCGAAGAGCAGCACAAAGCGAAATCAAGATAGATTGCTGGCGAAGGAGACGCGGCGTCTTGAAGAAGAAGCACGAACGAACATCAAAGAACAGAAAACTCGTCAGTTTCTCGATTTCCGTAACTCATTTCCTAGAAAGGAACGAATGCTGCGAGAAGATGAAGCACTTGCTTTGGAATCTCCGTTGGTTCGCCATGCAATCGAGCGAGAACGCGAACGTAATGAGGTTGGACTTTACCACCAACTACTTTGGGAAAAGCATTTGCTTCCAAGGGAGCAAGGCTAATACAGATTGTGAAAAAGCCAGAGGTGTGCACTTAACAACCTTTGGCCTTCAGCTGGGATTAACGGACCTCAGCTATGGACTCGCGAAATCCATCCGACCGAATACGCTTTGCCAGGCGTTTTTTATTTTTGACGGTGACCCCTTACCAAACCACTCGGTAAAAAAACGATTCTTAACCGTCATGCCCTTCTTTACGGGCTCCTCTTCTCTGTTAACAAAGGTGGCACGATGCCAAGTTTGTCACAGAGTTCCAACGCTGCTTCGTGAATCGGCTGTTTAGTTAACGCAATCCACAAATCCAGTTGGTTTCCTTTTGCTCTACATTTGAAGCATTGATAGACGTTCTTCCGAACACTGACTGAAAAGATTCTGCTGTTTCGAGATGTCGAACCGTGAATCGGACAGGGACCGCGAATTTGGTCGCCGATTCTCTTCACCGGCTGATAATCAATGAGAGCCAACACGTTCTCGATTGATACCTGCTCTCGCAACAGGCGGTAATTGATACTCGGCATTAAAACCTCCTGCTGGGTGCAAGTAGAATTTACCTGCACCCAGTCTCCGAAGAACGGAACACAGAGAAGATGAACTCGTAACCGCCACGGAAACACATTTGTGCACACCACGGCCCTATCAAGCAGCTGGCTTGAGAGAACCATGCGTAGTCGCATCTACTTTTCTGAATTGAGAAAAATCAACTTTCGACGCCGGAGAGTAGCTAGCCTGATGAGCCAACATTGCTCGATAAAGTTGGGCCATTGCTCGGACGTCATTGAGGGCATCATGGGCGTCTTCCTTTCTAAGTTGAACGCCAAAATATTCGCAAAGCGTAATAAGTTTGTAATTGGCAATTGGTGTCATCGTTTGGCACTCATGAAATAGCCAAAACGCTTTCTGCTTGGTGCAAAACACGCTGTATGCGGCTGGGCAGTATTGGTCGAGCAACTTGAACCAGGCATGTATTAATGGGCCATCGAAACGTTCAGCGTTGTGTGCGACAAGTTGAGCGATGCGATACGGCCGACCGGCTTTGGAAATGCAGTCAATAGTGGCGTGTCGACGAAGAAAGTTAGCAAAGCGTTTTGCTGCCTCCTCTGGCTCGAAGGCATCACGTTGCCAGGTTTTCCGGTCGTAGTGATTGGCAGCCAGGGCAACAGGCTCTGCCTGTTGTTCATCAAAGCGGATTTTGATTTCGAATGTTTCACATTCGTTGTAATAGCGGTCGACAGCAATTGCCGCTATCTGCGTAATTGGTTTTGTGAGTTTTACGCGGCCGGCCACGACATCAAACAGGCCTCCTGTTTCGAGGTCAAAAAACACCAGACGTTCATCGTGATTAACTGACACGGGAACTACTGAGATTGACCCGGTGCTGCGGCAGAGAATCGCGGCTGTCCATCATCAGATGGAGAGAGCGGGCCGTCAGCAGCTTGCGGGTTGTTCTCTATCCAGTCTGCAGCCATATCCGCAACTTCTTTGATGCCGTCGCGGCTTCTGGAATAAAAGCGAGAGGAGTAACCTTGACGAGCTCCGGATTTCCAGGCCCGAGAGATTTCAAAATCGAGATACGTATGGCCGTCAGGTGTTGAGCGGCGAAACACATTTGCAGCGATTGCAGGGCACTGGTCGCTACGAAGCGTGATTACGTAACTGGTCTGCTTTTCATTTTTTGGTTTCTTGTTCGGCATGTTACCTCCATGCATTCGGTCAAACAATTCTGAGTAGGTAGCACGGAAATAGGTGAAGCGTCAAACTTCTGGCTTGAGTTAGAGAAAAAAAGCCGAAGGCGTTTTGGTTTCTGCTGTGCCGCATGATATTGATACCAGCACGGTCAGTTTTATTTTGACCGCGTGGTCGTCAGAGTGCGGAAAACGTTTCTGTGCGACAGCGTGGGACCGGTAACACCTCGGTAAGCTTTGGTTTTATCAGCCAGAGTGCAAAGAGGATGGGGGTAGCTTTCCCATTACGTTACTGCCGCGTAGAGCTGGATGCCCGGAGACGGGCTTGTCCAGTTCGACGGGGGCTTCTTGGAGTAAATTTTTAGCACAGTTGCTGAGACACAATCCCAAGATTCGACCCGATAGCGAAACATTGCTGATTAAGGGCGACCAGGAACCGTTCATTGTTTGTATTTCAATCAATGGGCTGTGGTCGAGCAAAGCGGGTGAGCAAACGAAAGTTTGCAAATCCCGTCGAAGGGGTCCGGAGGTCAGGCTTAGGGTGTCAGAAATCCTATTCCGCTGGGCATGTGTGAAGCATGACCGCCTTCGTTCAACTTCGCTGACGTAGGGAGTCACGAGCCGGTAACACCGGCCGTGCCAGTCGTCTAGCGGCGATTGGGTATTCCGTTAAGCGGGAACGCGAAAAGCTCAACTATGAAAGGCCTGAATAAATAGGGCTTGTCAGTGAGTTTAACAAGAGACGGTGCCAAACTGCGAAAAGCTGCTTGGGATGTAGGACCAGCGTCGAGATAACGCTAGTTGCTGCAGAGGGTAAGGGGACGCTTCTTGATTCGGTCCCCCGAAATCGCAAGTGAGCCGAAAAAGCTCACTTGAAGTTTTGCAGTCTGCAGAACTTTCAGCGAAGTGCTGACGGAAAGTAGGACCTGGCGGGAGCCAGGAACCTGCCCAAGCGGTCCGGGGTGTAACAGCCTCTAGCGACGTGACTTGTTGAGTGATGTCTTCCACTAACTGGGGAACGGGCTGCGTATGCGGGGTAAGCTCTCGCAACGTCTTTGACGTGCTACGTGGTTCGGGGAGTGTGTCCTGAGTAGATAGCCAGGCGGGAGCCTGGGCGTGCTGTTGGTTGAAGGACCAACGAGAAAGCAGTTTGCTTTTCTTTCCGGCTAGGCAGTCGGGAGCCGTTTGCTGTTGGGGGTGATGCCCCGACGATTGAGCAACGACGAAAGGGATGACGCGGGTTAGTAAGAACCCACGCTGTTGTAGATGCTCCCGCCGAATGGGCGGGAGTATTGCTGTGGTAGGTCTTGAACGTAGTTACACGCAACAGACACGGGAGTGCGTGTTGTTTGTGGCAACGTGATGACGGCGAACAGTACGCGTGCGCGTAATGTTCGTTGAACAGTATTGAACTGCTACGCAGAGGTATTAGTTGGGTGCAACTTTGAATCAAGCAGCCAGAGGCTGCTTGATGTGCTGTGAAGCTGTTCTGGAGGTTTGAGCAAACGAGCGATGCGAAGTTGCTGTATCGAGGAGCCGCGGCACTGTGAGTGACGCAGGCGGACGAGCAAGCAATACGCATTTGCACGGGAGTTCGGAAATCACGTTTTGCGAAAGGAGTTTTCTGGCATTGGTGGGATTGGCCAAAACCTAATCCCACAATTTTTATGCATGATTGTATTGGGAGGCAGTATGAACCCAAAGTATCGGTGGGAAGCGGTATCGCGAGACGGATTCGTTGAGCAGTTGGTCAGGTATATCAACGGGGGCCATTACTTTTACGTGACTGGTGTTTTGCCCGAAAAGAAAAGAGCGTCCGACGTCGACGCGAATATGCTCGAGAAGTTCGAATGTGCCTGGCCACGATGGAAACGGGCCAGGCGGAAGGCTGCCGGTATCGCCAGCGTCCATTACCTCAGATACGGCCGTTTCTGGATTCTGATGGCCACCTATGGCCATGGTGTGTTCTTCGACGAACACGCAGCAAATGAAGGCGAGGGAAAGAACCAGTTTCGAGATTGCCGGAGAGCTGCAATTCAATGCTTTGGCTATTCGATTAGTCATCGGTTCTCAGAGCATACAAGCAAGTGGCATACGTTGGTTCGAATTGACGCCGAAACGTATAAGGACCTCAAGGCTCACTTGGTGGGGTTGGCCACAAGCCGTTCAGTGAAGGGAATCGAGCAGGAGTTTGAGAAGATTTCGTTTCAGCCCTACCGTCCGGTTAGAGAGCAGCTGTTTGCGATACTACGTAACGTCAATCGGAAGCGTAAGCAGTCCGGTTGTGAGCTGCTTGATTGGAGCCGATGTATCAAGAACAGGCGACAAATCCGCAAACCATTTGGGGATGTCATCGGGCGCTTTAAAACCAGCCACTAATGGGCGCTTCAAAACCAGCCACTTTTCGTGATTGTGTATGAAATGAGTTGGTTTACAGGTTTTCTTCGGTCATCGACCCGGTGGGCGCTTTAGCCTGAAGTGGCTGGTTTTGATTTCTTTTTCCGATTGCCCGACCCGGTGGGCGCTTTGGAGGAAGTGGCTGGTTTTGAATTATTGTCGTCTGGCGCAGTTTGGCTTGAATCGGCGACCTTGGAGTCTGCCTTTTCAAGATCGGTTCTTCGATTCTGGAGACGGTAGGACTTCCCGCCAAAGCTGTAGATATCTGCGTGATGCAGGAAGCGATCGAGAATCGCAGTCGCCGTTGGTACGTCGCCAAGCAATTTGCCCCAATCCTCCAATGGACGATTGGACGTCATGATTGTGCTGCGGGTTTCGTACCGTCGCATCACGATCTCAAACAGGAACTCGCCACTGCGTTTGGGCAACTGCTTCATTCCAAAGTCATCGATGATCAGCAAGTCAGGTTTCAAGTACCGATTCATCACGCGCTCATGACCATCCATCGCTTCATCATGGAGAAAGTCACGAACCACATCGAAGATGCTCCGGTAGTGGACGTGATATCCTTGCTTGATCAGTTGATACCCGATTCCTTGAACCAGATGACTCTTCCCCGTTCCCGGTGGCGAGCAGAACAAGACATCGCGACGTTGCTCTACGAACCGCCCTGTCGCCAAGTCGTAAATTTCGCTTTTCTTGATTGCCGGATTGAAGCTCCAGTTAAACTCCTCAAGGCTCTTGAGCTCCCGAAACGCCGCCGACTTCACTCGCCTGGCAATTTGGCGTTGCTTGCGAATGAGCATCTCGTCCTGCAGGATCAGTTCCAGGAATTCGATGTGCGTCAGGTGATTTCCACTGGCTTCTTGCAGGCGGACGTCGAGTGTTTCCGCCAGGCCCGAGAGCCGTAACTTCTTCAGGGTAAACGATAACGATTCATTCATGGGTTAGTGCTTCCTTTCTAAAATCAACTTTGACGAGACTTCCGTACTCCGAAAGGTTTCGGATGAGTGGATGCTTGTCGAGAAACTCAAACGACTGTTGTTGATCAGCTCCGTGCTTGATCAACTGCCGAATGGCTTTGAGGCGATAACAGCCGTTGGCGTGAGCCGTTTCGCAAGCTTGTTCGATTTTTTTGCTGGAGTGTTTATGGCTCAAGTTCAACAAGCCGTGCAGAACGCGAACGGACTGGACGCCACGGTTGGCGACCAGTCCCAACGTCCAGGCTTCTGTTTTTGGCCCAATTGCCGAGGTTTTTCGTAGTAACCAGTCGGTTCCGCGTTCGACAGGGCTGATTTTAGCTGAGGCAATGTGTTCGCGATGGGTACTGAATCTGCCTTCGGTTTGTTTGGCGTGCGTGCAGATCAACTGCATCCGGTTATCGTAAACCCGGACGAGCCTTGAATCCCAGCGAATCCACAGTGTTCGGCCAAGGTGCTCTGGCGGCACGCTGTAGTAAGACTTGTCGACCGCGAAGTGACCATCCCGACTGACCTTGCGTTGGGCTTCTTTGAAGTTGGGGAAACGGTCGACCGGCAGCGGGATCAGGTTGGACTTTTCATTTTCTTCAAAGAGCTTTTTGACTTGCTTTTGAGTCGTTCCGTGGATCCGAGTATCGGCTACCGTTTTTTCCCACTTGAGCAAGTATTCATTCTGGTCGGCAAGGCTTTCAAAGGATCGTCCTTTGAGTGCGTTCTCCTGGACATAATCGACACCCCGTTCGACTTTTCCTTTGTGGCGAGGTGTCCGTGGTTTGGTTGGCATAAGCACCGTTCCATAATGCTCACAGAAGCTCTGGAGCTTGGGGTTGAGATCGGGGTCGTACCAGTCCGCATTGATCACCGCTGCTTTGAGGTTGTCGGGGACGAGTATTTTCGGGACGCCGCCAAAGTGCTCAAAGGCATTTTCCAAAATGGTGATCAAGTTGTCGGTCGTTTGCCGAAAGACAGCTTCGGCGTAGGCTTTCCGGGAATGGCTTAGCACCACCCGCAAAACGTGAGTGCGACGTCGTTTTCCGTTTTCACCGATGATCGGAATTCCCGTTCCAAAGTCAATTTGGGCTTCCTCTCCCGGGCCGACTTCGATGCGGCGAAATGGAAGCGGTGTTTTGTTATTGAGTTTGGCGACATACCGACGGACGCTTGGGTAGCTGCCGACAAATTCATGGTCTGTCACCAGATCTTGATACATTCGTTGGGCAGAAAGTCCTTGTTCCAGCCAACTGAGAATCGTCTCCCGAAAGGGTTCGCAAAGGCTGCGAGAGGGCTGGGCCGCCGCGCCGGCAGGCTCTTGAACTGCCTGCGCCGGCGTTTGTTTAGACGTCGGAGGAGATGTCTCCGACCCGGTGGGCGCTTTGCCAAAAATGGCTGGTTTTGAATCGTCGTTTTCCGAGCCAGACCCGGTGGGCGCTTTTGACGGTGTGGCTGGTTTTGAATCGGCCGACCCGGTGGGCGCTTTGGCTGGTTTTGAGTCCTGGCTCAGATACCGGGACACCGTTTCTCGGTTAATGCCAAGTTCACTTGCGATCCGCCGCTGAGACCAGCCTTGTTCATGTAAAGTCTTAATCGACAGCACTTTAGCCTCTTTGAGTTCGTTGGCCATTCCGTTCGATTTCCTTTCTTACAAAAGAAAGAAAATCTAACGAAACGGCTCTCAAAGTGGCTGGTTTTCAAGCGCCCATCACTGGCTGGTTTTGGGCGCCCCGTGACAGCTAATAGGAAGTTGTCCCATTTCTCTTTGTGAACCGCCCCGACCACCAAAATGTCGTCGCCCGTGTCCCGAGTCATTACATCTGACGGGAGCACGATATTGCCTTCCGATCCCCACAACAATGGTTCAAGAGGTTGGTCTTCCTGGTGCAATTTGCCTTTCGCTGAAAGTGCCAGCCAGTCCCTGATCCGCTCGATAAACCTGGCAGATGTCCATTGTCGTTTCAGTTCAGCGTAGGGTGTCGCATATAGACAAAGCTCCCTTGGAAATTCAGTAATTGAGATATTGATGTGTGGGACGAATGGAAAATCAGATCGCAATGCAAAAACCTGAGGCATTTTGGTATCTGATGACTCAAATTGAACAGCCACGCGTTCAACGGAGCGAATGTCGTGAACTCGTTTTTGCCCAATCTCTACTTCCACATCAAATACGACAACGTCGAACGAATCCGTCGAACGGCATTCAACTAGTTTGCAAAACTCAATATTGCCATCCTGCAAGGCCGCTAGTAGCTCCTTCGCTTTCGCGATGGAGATTCTTGTATGGTCAACGACCTCGCCGATGGGTTCCACGAATTCGGTACCCATTAAATGATACCGCCTGCTCTGGGAGCGGGACTACCAGTTGCTACGGCAAAGGCTGAAACGGACCGTTTCTGATGAGTTGCCTTGTCTTCGTCAATGAGAATTTCAATTGGTTTGGGGTCGTCTTGACTGGGGTGCTCCATAGTTACCAGAAACTCTGACTTCGGATCGTCTACGGATTCTTCTTTATAGTAATTAGCAGCCTGTCGGTATGGCGGATCATTCTTCTTGTCTTCGGAAGACCCTTTCTCGGGAATTGGCCAGCTAGTTGAAACTAATATCCCGTGTTCGAGTCGATACGTTTCTAGTAGTTTCTTGACTCCTTTAGACGGTTTGGTCTTATCACGGCCTTTTTCCGAACCAACGGAAAGGTAGCTGCAATGATGGGCGATATTCATAACATCCCATTCAAGACGCTCGCCGTTATTTTTGGCTTCTGTGATCTCGACGATATCGTCGATACCCTCACAGCGAATGTCGGCAGTGAGAAACAACTTCGTTGTCGTACCATCTACGTCGAAAGTCGCATGCATTACCAACGAGTTTTCATTGCGATCTTCCTTCTTTTTGCCGTCAACCAACTTGGCAAAGGGCGAATGAACAAAAAATTCAATCCCATCTATTGAAAGCTCAAACTCCGGAGCAAGTTTGCCCGCATCTGTTATTAGGTGTTTGCGTTTTTCGAAGTCAACGTCGTTGTTTTTGCACCATTTTTTGAGCCGTTCAGGCCGGGAAAATACCCGAATGTCATCCTTGCCTTGTTTGAACCGATATCTTGCTTCAGCTTGAAGAATCTTGCCTTCCGGGTTCTTAATGTCGGTTGCTGTGATGACCGCAGCGGGAACCCACATCGTATCAATCTCAATTCGATCATCGCCCTGATACTTTTTGGCGTGCTTGAACCAGAAGAATTCGGAACAACCCTTATAGTGGTCTTCGTCAAGGTGGGTGAATGCAACTACTCGATAAGAATTGACGTCAGAATCGTCCATGTCATCACGAAGCGATTTAGATAAATCGCAGCGTTTGTCATCGTCGTCGTCCGGATTCCGCATATCTGCGAAATCGAAAAGGACTTTGTCGCCACCATTTAGGTCAATAAGCGTGGAGTCTGCGTTTCCGATTGGAAAAAATGTAACTTTGGCCATGGGATCTCCCTGAAAAGGCACTGTTGAATCGTTCGACAGATGAGCGCAGCACAAACGTTGGCTCAAACCGGCAATTATTCCCTGGAGGTGTGACACGTTAGGTCACGAAGAAAACGAAAACTTGGCGGATCCCTCGCCAACTAGCCTCCTGATCGCACCTACGATTACTGCAAGCATCGTGCCAATTGAAAAACAGTGATTTTCGCCGGTCTCATTTGAGGTGACGTGCATCGGTGAACCAATTTTGACAGGAAGTCAGCCAAAATCATTAAAGAGACTGTCACATTGGCACAAGAGTAAATGCGGCCAGCCAAGCGGAGCAATATTACTGCATTTGCAAGTCAACTAAATTGAAATACGTTCAATTTCGTCAAGTGTAATCGAATCGTCGCTACGGTCGTAGAGACCTGTTGTCCTGGCGGACTCATGAGCCGCCATTTTTTTGGCTTCTTGAAGCTCGCCACCGTTTTGCATGTAGTTGGTTATTCCAGTTGCCCGGAAAGTGTGGTTACCGATTTCTGTGCGAATTTCTGCATCGCGGGCACGCCGCCTTACCATGCTCCAGGCGTTCGTACGAAGAAGTCGTTTGCTTGTGAGGATTCTGCTTCGTCCTCTTGTTGACGGGAAAAGAGGAGTCCGTTTGTCCAAGTTAAATGCTGCCTCTTCGAGATACTCGTCCATAAATTCTTCAAGTTTGTGATGAGCAGGCATCTCGTGAGCCTTGCCGCCTTTTTCATGGAGCCTGACCCACCACCGTTTGCCATTGGGGTAATAGTCGTTGACATTCATTTGCAGCACCGCGTCAATCCGAGCGAAAGTGTAAATCATTGTTCCGATGATTGCCCGATCGCGAAGTCCGACCACGTGGGTAGTATCAATTGAGTTGAGCAGCAACTTTGCCGTTTCCTCATCCAAGACGGGCGTCTTGCCTTTCTTTACGACGTGTTTCGGCCCTCGAACAGCGGCAGCGGGATTCATTGGAAGGACTTGGCCGACGACAAGCCAATCAAACAACATTCTAAGTGACGCCAAGTGTTGTTTTACTGATGGCTTGGCAAGGTCGAGCAACAATTCTTCGACGTAGGCTGAAACATGAAACGACTCAATTGAAGTTAGCGGCAGTCTTTGCTTCTCACACCATTCAAAAAACCGAGCAGCATTCCGGAAGTATGCATCCCGCGTGTTCGGGTTTCGGATGTTGTCCGTAAAAAAAGTGAAGAATCGTTTCTGTGCCTTGTGGCCTGCACATGTAACAACCGCAGGCACGACGTAGGAATTTACAGAGCAACAAGTCGTCTTGCTCAGGTTTTGCAGGTTCGTTTTGCCCATACTCATGACTAGCAAATGCCGCGTCATTTGTAAAACGTAACGTCCTTTATGTCTTACAATAATGCGTCCCTTCAATCACATCAAAACCTCGGCCTCTTTCTCGGTCCATTGGTGGTCTCATGATGAGAAGGGTGGCCAGGAGCTATCAATTGCTCGATATTTCATCCAACAGGCTCGCATTTGCTCCAAGCTAAGGCTGTCCGTTTTTCTCCAGGCCCGATAAACATCAGAACTTGCCTTCTCAAGACTTAAGAATGCAGACATGAGTTTTTCGTCTTTTAGGCTTTCAATGAGTTTGAAGGTGTAGAATTGGGCGATTGCTTCATGAGAAACAACAGGTTGACCGTCGATGGAATCAGCCGTTGGAATAGCAAATGTACTCCAGTAATTTCGGTCGAGGTCGCGACCAATGTGGCAATAGGCGTGAACGGATTCGTGAACAAAAACGACAGTACAGAGCGATTCTTCATCAATTGCAAGGTGCCTAGCTGCTAGTGAAATCATCCTCTTATAGAGAACAACTTCAAATTTCGAAGCGAAATACGCACCAAGAAGATTGTCAATTGAATAGTTACGCTTGTCAGGAGAAAACCACTTAGTCAAGTCACCTTGCTCAAATACCGTTTTTGCCCGGTCTCGAGCTTGTTCCCAACGAACCTCGGCATTTTGCGAACTACTCCAATCGTTACGTGAAACGGCAATCCGGCGAACCAGCTCTGGTGGGACGTCATCGCAGAATTCGTATGAAAGCTTACTATCTCGCCAAAGCTCTTGTAGATGTCGTGGCTCATATTCTCCGTTCTTTTCGTAATCCGTTAGGTTCGAAACAAACGTACGCCGAAATTCACGGTCGGGGTCAAAGGTGAGTCCCATCATATCCGTCAAGAGCAACGCTGGTCCGGTTTCAAACGACGATTCGCATGCAAACGTCCTCTTATGGTCCTCCAAGTATTTAATACGAGTTTTAGAAGAGAACCTCCACCAGAGCGGCTGCAAGAACTCCTGTTCAAAGATTTTCATATCGTCTTGGTGACCTAGGTATCCTTCTCGTGAAGTTGTTCGCGAATTGAAATAGCGAAAAACGAGATGCTGAGAATCGCGTTCGATGCTCGCGAAAGCATCGAGAATCTCCTTTGCACGATTTGGATTGTATCGACCACTACTTGAATGAATTGTCATATGTGAACAACTGCGGAAGTCATCAAGCAAATGTGAAATTGCAAGTTCTAGAAAACCTTTTTGTTGAGCATCTTGGATTATCTGTAAGGGCGTACCAAGTGCATTCGTTCGCAATATCCTCGAATAACGTGCCTTCAATATTTCCTTTTGTACGACCTGTTCGCTGCACGGAATCCACGGGTCCTCAAGGCTTTTCTGGCCGGGAACAAACCCGGGCTTGGTAACAACTCGTTCAATTTCTTCCTGAATGTGCTCATGTCGATCGGAGCAGCTGTAAATGTCAGCAAGCCTTTTCCAGCATGAGTTGGAGCAAACAGAACTCAATAGCTTACGCAAAGTTTCTCCCGGAGCACGTTGCCATTCGTCCTTAAGCAACCAACGCAATGTGTTAGTTTCGCCAGCCTCGGTGATGTCATGCCAGTTGTTAACAACCCAAGCATTCACATCTCCAAGAAGTTGTGGACTGGGCCGCAATTGGTGTAAGTGGTTCATTTGTTCTGCCCGTCGAAAAACACGTTTGAGGGCGAAGCTCAATGGCTGAGAATCCAGTTCGACGATGCAGGGAGCCAAACGAATCGTGTCGGAATCAGGCAGGGCGGCGAGGATGCGGAATAGGAAGTCTTCCTTCTCATAGAATTCGGAAAATTGTGCAAGTTGTTGGTCGACTAAATCAATCGCGTCAACGAGTTGGTGTTGGGCATGGAATTGTTCGGCGAATTCAAGGATATCAATATCTGAAATCTTGGATTTCGGAACGGGCGGCTTTTTGTTGTTTGTAAACTTTTCTAATTCATCAAAAAACCCAATTGTTTCCGAATGGTCATCGTACGGAATAATCTGAATCCCGCGGTGAAGCCACTGCTCACGCGTCTTTGCACCGGGGTCTCGCATTAGCGAATAAATGGTCGGCATGTTGTCGCCTAAACACTCACGCAAGTCATCTATGAGTCCAGAAAAATCCGGGTCCACAAGAGAGAATCCTACTGTCAAGAGCGGATGCATCACGATGCAGCTTTTGAGAATTGTTTGGTATTTTGGGTTTTCTCGTAACAGCTCGAAACTGTCATCTGTTAACACAAGGTTCTCAGCCGGGTTTGGGGTCATTCGGACGCACCCATGAATTTTTGCGAAAAAGCCGTGACTGCGGAAACCGGCAACATCGTCCAAACATTGCGGGAACACCAGTGGTGTCAAGACATCGCTTTGTCGTTCGAAAACCATGTCGAAGTTTGTTGTAATTATGCCTCTAAAACCAATATCTAAGATTTTGCGATGTACGGGCGAGATGTCGATGTCCGAAGGGTCCAATTCAGATTTCAGAAATCCTGCGAATTGGTCAGGACGGGTTCTTTCTTTGTATGTCTGTGCAATATTCAGATACTCACCCTGTGTTAAGTCTTGTTCCAACGCCCTTAAAGTCGTTTCATCACAGTTGGCTGCATCGTGAAGTTCATCAATCATTTTTTGCATCAAGGTATGCCAGTCCGGCAGGCCAGTGCCGTCACTTCTGACTCCTGATGCAGATAGCCCGGCCCCTACCCATAAGATACATTTCCTAGGGTCGTGTTCCACAGCTCGTAAAAATTGTTTTGGTACATGCATCGTTGGGATAACAAAAACGGATGAGGCGGTCAGTGACTCAGTAAATTAACATCCAGCAATATATGAGTCTATCAGACGTAGAACTTCTGAACGCTGGAAAAGGATGGTCTTAGTTGGACAGCGCCAGTTTTGTCATTTCCCTTTGTAAAAATCGACCTTCCGTTGTTTTGCGAAAGCGACGACCCTCCGTGTGAAATATCAGTCACATGGACTCACGGAGGATCGTCATGTTATCGCCAAGGAAGATTGCAAGCATCGGCGCGTTGCTGTATCAGTTTTTGCGAATGTTTTGGGATTGTTTCGAACGTGGAGCGGGTCGGCGGTTGTTGAAGATTTATGTCCAGGGGCAACTCTCTGACATTCAGCGGAAGAATTGCGAAGCAATTGCACTCACGTTCAAAACTCCTCCTCGAACATTACAACGGTTTCTGGAGTCCATCAAGTGGGATGAAGAAAAGCTTCGTGATCGCTGCCAGCAGATCATCGCTCGCGACCACGCCGCCCCCAATGCCATCGGCTTGATTGACGAATCAGGCACGCACAAAAGCGGTCGGGATACCGTTGGCGTTGGCCGGCAATATAACGGCAACCGTGGCAAGATCGAGAACTGCGTCGTAGGAGTCCACTTGGGTTATTCGGCTCCTGGATTTCAGTGTTTGCTCGACAGTCGAATGTACCTGCAGGAGAGCGACACGCGCGATCTGGTGCGTCGAAAAAAAACTATGTGCCTGATGAAATCGAGTTTCAAACCAAGCCGCAAATTGCTCTCGCCCAAGTCAAGCACGCTCTGACCAACGGGATCAAAGTCAAAGCCTGGACATTCGATGAACTTTACGGTCGAGACACCGCATTCCTGGATGGGCTGGACGACCTTGGTGAAGCGTTTGTTGGCGAAATCCCCGGAAATTTCCACGGTTGGCTACAACGTCCGAAAGTCATACGCAAGAATCCGAAATCCACGAAGAAGAAAGGTCGCCACCCCAAAGTTCCTCGAACTCGCAAAGCCGATGTCAGTCGGCGCGTTGACAATTTGGCAACTTACTCGCCCGTCTTTCGAGAGAAAGCATGGCAGCGCTACCGCATCAAAGACACCGATCGCGGGCCGGAAGTCTGGGAAGTGAAGTGGACTCCGTTCTGGCGAAAAACCAAAGACAAACTTCCAGCCAAACAGCACACCTTGATCGTCGCCCGCAACGTTCGTACCGGAGAGGTGAAATATTTTCTATCCAATCAGGTGATTGGACGTGACGGAGTCAAATTGCGAGGATTGTTGCAGGTTGCCTTTGGCCGCTGGGCGATTGAAGCATGTTTCCGAACTGCAAAGCAGGAAATCGGTCTGGATCATTTTGAAGTGCGTGGCTGGCGTTGCGTTCATCGCCATTGGTTCGTGACGCAGTTAAGTTTTCTCTTCAGCAGTCGACTGCGACAACAGTGGGACGATCTGGAGATCGATGATCCGTTTGAAAAGCTAACTGTCGAACAAATTCGAAGCGTTATCAACGTCTATCTTCAAAATCGAGACTTGCCACAGCCCCAACGAGACGAACGATTTGAACAAGAGCTCAATCGGCAAGCGTATCATCGGAAACGAAATGCCCAGGCAACCAAGTCGCACACGAACACCAGACGCAAACTCTACGAGGAGCTCGGAATTGACGTCGACAAAATCAAGTCGTGTGATCCAAAGGAGGAAAGCACGTGATTTACCGTATACAATCGGGAAACTGGCGCTGTCCAACTAAGTGCAGATGTTTGAGTGTCAACAAGGGAACCAGGGAAGCTCATTCGATGAGGGTGATCTCGCAACCTACTCAACTTCGGTTGACGCAGGTCTCACTGATGAGGCGAATGAGTGGCGGAGTCGCCGTAGTAGTCTGCGATTGGGAAAGCCAATTACATGGCAAAGGGCGACAGGAAGTGCTGTGTCGGATCGTGGAAGGGTTCGTATTTCGAGAGGGTTCTCGATGAACGTGAAAGTGGTCCAACGAAGATTGTGGGAACAGTCCAGACAACATCGGGAAAATCGCGAGTCGAGCTTGCCGTTATTCCCCGCCGATCCTTGCGACGGTCGGGTACGCAACTTGATGGACTTGATGCACCAACCGCAATGGATTGCGGCGGCGTGCGACCGTGTGCTGAGCCGTTCCCGAGGAAAAGCTGGAGGCATTGATCGGGTTACCGCGTCGGAATTTCGACAAAACTGCCGAGCGGAACTTGAGAAATTACGCCTCGAACTGAAACGCGGAAACTACTTTCCCAAACCGTTGCGTCGCACAATGATTCCAAAGCCCAACGGAAAACTCCGTAAGCCGGGAATTCCTTGTATTCGTGACAAGATTGTTCAAGAAGCCATTCGCATGGCACTCGAGCCAATCTTTGAGATTGAGTTCCACGACAGTTCCTCTGGGTTCCGTCCCAATCGAAGTACCCATCATGCGGTGCTTCGTTGTCAACAAATGTTGCAAAAGCGTTTCACCTGGGTCATCGAAGGTGATGTCAAATCCTGCTTTGACGAGATTTCTCACAAAGCTATTCTTCGATGCCTGCGAAAGAAGATTCAGGATAAGCCCTTTCTGTCGTTGATTACCAAACTGCTAAAGTCTGGTGTCTCAATCGATGGCAAGGTTCATCCAACTGAGAAAGGTGTTCCGCAAGGTGGCGTAGCATCCCCGCTCCTATCCAACGTGGTCCTCAACAAGCTGGACTGGTTCCTGCATGCCCGAGGACGACATGGCTTGGCATCGGGCTACGCTCACAAAGCGGGCCGCCCGAACGTTCGGTTTGTACGCTACGCTGACGATTGGTGTGTGTTTCTCACGCGCTCATCAAAGCAACGGGCATTAAGATTACGAGATCAACTTCGAGAGTTTCTGGCTTCGCAATGCGGCGTCGAGCTCTCGGGTGAGAAAACTCGTGTCACTCACGTTCGTGACGGTTTTGACTTTCTCGGGTTTCATCTTCGTTATGGAATTGGAAGTCGGGGACTGCCAGTCCCCAAAATTCGGGTTCCACGAAATGCAATCACCCAAGGTGTGCAACGCCTCAACGAGGCAATGCGCTGGCAACCAACCCAACAAAGCGGTGCGGCAAGGCTGGTTCGAGGATCGGCAGTCGTAACTGGGTGGGCCAACTACTATCGGATCGCACACGACTTCTCGCGTGCGGCCAACACGTTGGACTACCATGCTTATTGGGTGGGTGTCAAAGCGCTGTGTCGACGCTACGACATCAGCATCGCACAGTGTATCCGCAAGTATGGTCAAGGCGAGAATCTCAACATCAGCGGAAGCTATACGTTGAGGAAGGCCCAAGACGTCAAATCGACTTGGTACCAACAATCGCCTTCTCCTTACGAACCGGGCACCGGGTGCTATCTTGACGACGTTGACTGGGAGGAAGAGGTCCGACAATATGAAAACCGGCAACGTCCGGGACGCATGGACTTCAAGGCTTGGGTGCTATTCCGGGATGGCGATCGCTGCCGCAACTGCGGCTCAAAGGTCACTTCCGACACATCCGAGACGGATCATGTCAAACCTGTTAGCAGTTTCGCCAGCTACACGCAGGCGACTCATTTGCTTAACCTTCAGACTCTGTGTCTGAGGTGCCACAAGGAGAAACACGCGATGTAGCCATCGAGGCATTCTGGAAAGCCGGATGCCTGGAAACCTTGCACGTCCGGTTTGGGGTTGGGACCCGGGTGAGATTCCCGGGCCTACACCACTGTTCGCAGGCAGTTTGGCTGGCGGCGAGCGAAACGCGGGTTTCATGACATTGGTGAGCAGTGCTCATCGGAACGATCTGGATGTGTGGGCTTACGTGAATGATGTACTCCAGCGGTTGCTTGCTGGCGAGACGAATTATGAGCCGCTACTGCCTTGGAACTGGGCAGCGGCTCATCCGGAGTCAGTCCGAAAGTACCGTCAGAAGGAGCGCAGCGACCGCGAGATCCGCAAGCGTGAAAAACGAGCCAAACGCCGCGCCGAGAAGCAGCGGCAGGCCAGACTCCAGCAGCGCTAAAGCCGCTGCTGGCGGCTTCGTCAAGACGCAACCGAAAACCGTGCTCAGAGACGCTTACGAAGTGACCGTCACTGAGACAGGCGAACAGGTTTCCGCTTCGCCGGTCCAGAAAGACGATTGCTGCATGCGATCCGGAGAACGCTTCTTGAGCCACATTCCGGTTCCAGATGAGTGATCACTTCGTGAATCGATTTCCGGTCTGTTTCAAACTGATCCGGCAGGTCAATAAAGCGTTTCAAGTGCAGAGGAAATCGAACCGTGAGCATCCGGTTGTTCCAGCATGTCTCCAGGCAGTCCGCAAAAAAAAGGCACCGCAAATTGGGATAGTAGTTTTCATTTGAACGGTTCCGTGTTGCCTGTTCAAGATTCAGATGGGACTGGATGTTCCACGCCCGGTCCCGACGACTCTAGACCGCTCAATGAAGCGATCTGTGAAGGGTCCATCATACACAAACCGGAACCGAAAACTACTTGTCGGAGGTTTCCTCAAATCCTGTTTGCACTACGTTTTCGTCTGTTTCCGGTTCGGCGTCGCTCCCCGCAGATTTGCTTTCGCCTTGAGTATCACCGTCGATCACTACGGCATCTTCCTCTTTGTCTTTCGCCGCTTCGTCCCCTTCGATCGAATCTACAATCGCATCGTCAATGTCGTTCATATTACGGGCCGGAATCTGGCGGAACACAAACGGGTGGCTAAAGTCAACTGGCGTCGCCATGAAGTCCGCAGGTCCTTCGGGCGTTTGTTCATCAGCCTGATGCGCGAGAGTAGCTTTTTCCGATGTGGCCCGATTCAATGCGAAATCGCGAAGGCGTCGGCCGGGAAACGAGCGCGGAGCGGGCAACGCACGGGAAAATTCGTGTTCCTCGATCGGCTTGCCCGCAAAACGCATGCCCTCGTAAATTGTGCCTTTTTGAAAAGGGCCAGCGCCGAGGATCCAGGTGCTGCTGCTGTTGCTTTCCGCTTTTGCAATCCCCGATTGCCAGAGCGGCTCCCTGGTTTCCCGGTCGTAGGCAAACACGATGATCTTGGCGATCCCCGAAAGTTCGTCATTTTTTCCGAACGAGATTTCAGGGATGACAGGAATCGCGGGCACGCCCGACAACACCGACGCAGCTGATCCAATCGAATTGTTTTGCGGAATTCCGTATGTCACTTCATGACCATCAGTTCCCAGGGCGCCAACGCGCGGCTCGACAACGATGTCGGCGTCTGCCCTTGAGTCCTGAATCAGGCATCCGGAAGCCGTCAATTGTTGTCGAAGGGAACTGATGATGTACTCCGAATTGACTGGGCTAGCCCCTTAACAGGCTTGAGATATTTCGTATCAAGGTAGACGCTGTGGCCGTCCATGTGATTGAAATCAATCTGCCCGATTGCCTGATCAACGGCGTCTGACATCAACAGTTGTTCCGTGCCAAGCCGCTGGGTCGTTGTTCCACATCCAGAGAACGTCATCATGCAGGTCGAGATGAGCAGAACTCCGAGCGACCCGATCAGAGTTATAGATTTGGCGCTTGGGGGAATGTGATTCGAACGGCCAAACCTTGAACGACTAAGACTTGATCGACTGTGGCATAACGAGTTCAAAGAAGTGCCTGTATCCTGGGAATGCAATATCAACGGGCGGAAGCGGGATTGTCCATATTAATGCGGCGGCCTTCAAAAAAAGGCGACGGACTTATAGCAGCATTGTCTTTTTGAATGCAATCTCTGATTCAATTCCCGTTTCGTTCAACTCATCGACGAGAGGTTTGTCAAAGCTTAAGATAGGGGTTAGCCGTTTTGGCAATTGCCATGGTTGCCGGCGAAAACCGTGGCTATCGCCAAAACCGTTAAGATCGCCAACCCACATTTTTTTTGCTTTGACTTAACCACAAGCGTTGCGAAAAGTGCCAGCACTTTGCTCGTTGGAAGTTGGAGCAACTCCGGTCGAAATCTGGGTAGCTGGAATCGCGATTACGCAGAAACGCTGAGATTGATGTCGTTTTTTCTGATCCGTGTGGACAGTTTTCGCACTCAAACGATAAGCGTGGACTATCCGACTAAGTTGCGTCGGATCAAAAGCTTACGCGGTTTGATTAATCTTGACCGGAAATTCAGGGGCTATATAATCCGGTCGCTATGGCAGTTTTGGCAATTACGGAGGCTGCGCTGAAATAGCCCGTTAATGTTGACGCAGTAAGTTAAAGCATTTGCGTATACATTGCCGATCAGGTCTTTCGGGGCCAATTACACAGTTCGGGAAAACAGAGAGACTCTGCGAGCGGGCGGGTCTCTGAGCAATATTCCGGATAAACAACAACAACACCACCATTACGGTATCGAGCGCGGGACGAACGAACACCCATTCGTCGAGATGGAACGTCCCGTATGCTACGCCTAGGGAGAGGATGGTAAAATGACCAAAAAGACAGTCTTTACAACCGGTGAAGCCGCCAAAATTTGCAAGGTCTCTCAGCAGACGATCATTCGTTGTTTCGACAACGGATCGCTCAAGGGCTTTCGAGTACCCGGAAGCAAGTTCCGCCGAATCCCCCGTGAACATCTATATGCGTTCATGAAAGAGAATGGGATTCCAACCGACGCGCTGGAAAGCGGCAAACGCAAAATCCTGATTGTCGATGACGACGAGGATTTGGTTGAGTTGATGAGCGATGCGTTTTCGATGGACCACCGCTTCGAAGTCAAAAAGGCCAACAATGGTTTCGATGCAGGCATGCTTGTCAAGGAATTCCGCCCTGACCTCGTCGTGCTGGACGTGATGCTGCCGGATATCAACGGAAAAGAGGTCTGCCAGCGGGTTCGCAACGATCCGACGATGAGCTCGGTAAAGATCATCTGCATCTCGGGAATGGTTGAGCAGGACAAAATCGCGGATCTCCGTGCTGCGGGAGCAGACGGCTTTATCAACAAGCCGTTTTCGGTCGATCATCTGCTGGATCGCGCATTCGAAATGCTGGAAATGGAAAAGGCGGCTGCCAGCTAAACGCTCGCGTGTTGCCGAAATCAGACTCGCGGCAATCTGAGAAATCAACTAAAGCGCACCTGCTGAAATGGCGTGGTACGCTTTTTCTTGTACTAGTCATATATGCGCCGAAGTAAGTCGACCGGCTCGGTTCAAATCGTACGTACTGGTGATTTGTCAATTTTTTATTTTAGGGGTGGCCGTAGTGGACGAGGCTACGAGTCCGACTCCCGGGGACTCGTAGCCTCGCCCACTACCCGGATATTCAAAACTGACAATCCACTCGTCCATCCTTCAAAAAGCAAGATCGTGTTTCGCAGTCTCCCCGAAATCGTGATTGACCGGAAGCTCGTCAGCCTCGCATGCGCGGAATGCGATCTTGTCGAGCTGGCTGTACTTGTGGGCAATAGAGCGGGGAAATGTAATTCGGCTGGATTCGAATGCGGCCCGCATTCTTCCAATGCGAATACGGATGTTGTTGAGTTACAAAAGATCTTCGAACGCAGTCCGCTGCTGCTGATTTTTGCGCTGAGTGAGTTTGTTTCGTTTGGAATCAGTGCGGCTACGGATGCAAGTCAGCTGGCGACATGGTTTCTTGAATCGGGTATCCGCCGCTTGAACCGCGGTTTGACCAGCAATCAGGCGTCACAACGAATTGAGTTGGCGGTTAAATCCAGGAAATACATGCGCGCGTACGCGGACTTTCAAACCGGACGGGGAAACAAATCGCTTAGGAAATGTCTAGCTCGGATTCTTAAAACCACGATGGGAGTCCACAAAAAAAAAGCTTCACGCTGGATAGAACTGGTGGTCGGATCTGAGTTGAAGGCAGAAGCATTCAACTGTCGCAGAATTGGTTCGAACGGCAGACGTGGCGCGACAAGAGAACCGGCTGGCTACCAACCGGGCGATTTCGGAACGTTGTTTCAGTTGGCCGCGAAGGCAAAAAAGAACGATGCCGAATTCGGGGAGCGGCTGCTTGAAGAGAAGCTGCTCGCTATGAAGGGCTTGGCCTACGGTGCCAGCCATGAGATCAACAACCCGTTGGCGAACATTGCGTCCCGAGCGCAAACGATGCTCAAATCGGAAACCGTTCCGGAACAGCGTCGCAAGCTGGCGGTGATCTATCACCAGGCGATGCGTGCGCACGAGATGATTTCCGACCTGATGCTGTTTGCTCATCCGCCCGCCGCTCGACCGGAAAACTGCGACCTGCACCGGATTGCGCGAGCCGTTGCCCGTGAGTGGCAGGCAAACGCGCGCGATGCCGGTGCGAAAATACGTGTCAACATTTATCCGGGCGTTGCGGATGCCCATATCGACGGAACCCAGGTCGCCGCTGCACTTGCAGCGCTGGTGCGGAATGCGGTTGAAGCGGTCGATGCGGGGAATTCGGCGGTCGCGGCAACGAATACCGGCAATACCGGGTTCGATTGCGAAACAACAACAGAAG
>CBDFNH010000004.1:0-32606 GCA_965250075.1 Mariniblastus sp. | reverse complement strand
GCCGAAGAGCCTGAAGTAATCGATCCGGGAACGCCGGGCATCACACTGCCGCTTCTCAGCTTCAACACGAAGGCGGCGATCGAGAGTAATCCCATTGGGCGAAAGCATGGAGTCGAACCGGAGTTTGATGTGCCGCCGGAAAACGGCATCATGGCAGGATTAATTGTCGGCAAATCGAGGTCAGCGAGCGGGTTGGTCCTTCACGGGCAAACGCTTCACAAATGGACGAAGACCTGATCGATGGCCGGGGCAAACTGATCATCGGGTTTTACGCTGGTGCAACCGGTTCGGAAGTGGTTACGATTGGTTTGTACGCAATCTCGCATACCAAAACAAAAGTCATTGAGGAGGCCCCGAAGACTCGCACCTTCACCAGCGCGGACGGAGTTCACGCGATGACAGCCGGGTATGCCAGCAAGACCGCGACGCATGTCAGGTTGAGAGCATCCACTGGTTCAGAAACGGATGTCGAAATTAAGATGCTCTGCGCTGAAGATCAGGCCTGGATCGAGTCCAGAGAATAACCCGGGCTCCCTCGGTTTCGCGAATTCCTCAGGCGTCAAACTGCGCCACCCTGCTTCATTCCCTTTTAGCAATCTGAGTCACTGATCCAGGCATCGCCACAGATACCAGGAAGCAACCGTTTCATACGGGTTCCACTTCTCGGCGAGCAATTCCATCGCAGGCTTTTTCAGGTCACCTTCGAACCCGTACGCTTTACGGATGCCGTTCTGAATTCCCAGATCGTCGACTGGGAAAACGTCCAGCCGACCGAGGCTGAACATCAGAAACATCTGGGCAGTCCAGCGACCGATGCCCTTAACTTTGGTTAATTCGGTGATGACGTCCTCGTTGTTCTTTCGGCCCAGGTTTCTCAATTCGATGTCGCCTGCGTCAACCCCGGTTGCAAGGTCGAGAATGTAGGTTGCCTTCTGCCGTGACACCCCGGCTTCCCGAAGCGACTCGACGCTGTGTGCCGCCAGCGCAGGCGGCGTAATACCATCATCGCCACATGCATCCACAACGCGACCAAGAATCGTTCTCGCTGCCGCGCCGGATATCTGTTGCGAGACAATCGAGTTGACCAGCGTGTGAAACCGGTCGCGGCGAGTCTTGATCGTGCACGGCCCGACCGCTTTGATCACGCGTTTCATCACGGGATCGTTTTTCTGCAAATGTAGACGGGCCGCTTTGATGTGTTGAGCTGAGATGGGCATATCGGTTTGTTCCCAACGGAATTCCAGAAGGGGAAATTCACTTGCGCGAATTCGTCAGCATCCATTCGTAGAGATCATCGTTATTGCAGGTTTCGGTCCACGAATCATGGCAACCATATCCCGGATTGCCCGTTCCCGCGCAGATGCAGTCAACATTGTGCGGCAACATGGCGCGTTTACGAGCTTCCGTCCGGATTCTATCATGACGGCATGAACAACGAACGCTCAACCCGACCACTTTCCACGCATGACCGGCGTCGCGAGCTTGAAGCGATGGATCCGGCTCAAATCGCGTCGTGGCAGCTCAAGCGACTCAACGAACTGCTTGCCGCAATTCTTCCGCACAACAAGTTCTACGAGACCAAGCTCTCGCAGATCAAAACGCCGCTGAACGATTCTGCTCCAGCTGATTCCTTACTCGATCAGCTCGGCGAATTCCCGTTCACATTCAAGGACGAACTGATCGGTAATGAGCAGTCGAAAGGTTTCGCGGCCAACCTGACCTGGCCGATCGATCAATATACACGGATGCACCGAACAAGCGGGACCCGCGGCCGCCCGATGGTCGTGCTCGACACACCCGACGATTGGGACTGGTGGATGGACGCCTGGCAGTATGTGCTGGATTCTGCCGGGATCACAAAAGCGGATCGCGTTCTGATGGCGTTCGGCTTCGGACCGTTCATCGGATTCTGGAGCGCGTTTGATGCAGTTGTTCGTCGCGGCGCGCTGGTGGTGCCCGGTGGCGGAATGCAAACGCTTGCCCGCCTCGAACTGATGCGAACCATCGGTGCGACTGTCGTGTTCTGCACGCCCAGCTACGCGCTGCATATGGCAGAAGTTGCGCGGGAAAATCAAATCGATGTCGCATCGCTGCATGTCCGGGCGATTGTTGTCGCCGGAGAACCCGGCGGTTCGATCCCGGCGATTCGCGATCAGATCGAATCGTTCTGGGGCGCGCGAGTCGTAGACCACAGCGGAGCAAGCGAGGTCGGTCCGTGGGGATATGCTGACTCTCTGGGTCGCGGCATCTATGTTAACGAAAGCGAGTTCATTGCCGAGTTCATTTCGATTGCCGATGGTACTGCAGCTGGCGAAGGCGAGTTGTCGGAGCTGGTGTTAACCTGCCTTGGCCGCACGGGCAGCCCCGTGATTCGATATCGGACGGGCGATCTGGTCCGCCCGACCTGGAACGATGATCAGCCCTGTCGTTTCGTATTGCTTGATGGCGGCGTGCCGGGACGAACCGACGATATGATGATCATTCGCGGCGTCAATATTTTTCCAACTTCGGTCGAGCAGATTCTCCGATCATTCCCGGAGATTATCGAATACCGGATGACGGCGTACAAAGAAGCGGCCATGGATCAGTTGCGGATCGAAATCGAGGATCGCTTAAATCAGCCCGAGCGCGTTGCGGCTGAGTTGCAGTTGCGGCTCGGCTTGCGCGTCGATGTTAAAACGGTTGAGATCGGTTCACTGCCGAGGTTTGAGGCAAAGGGGAAGCGGTTTATTGATAATCGGATGGAGTGAGTTTGACGACGGTGCCATTTTTGATGCGCAAGCGACCGGGCCCGGATTGAGTCTGAGTTGAAGTTGGGTTGAAGTTGGGTTGAAGTTGGGTTGAAGTCAGGTTGAAGTCAGGTTGAAGTCAGGTTGAAGTCAGGTTCCTTTGAGATGGCAAGTATGAACATTTTCACCGAACAGCACGCACTCGAATACCGGAAGCAGTTTCCCGGGCTGTTGCGAAAGCGTGACGACCGCGAAGTTGTGTTTTTCGACGGGCCGGCTGGAACGCAGGTGCCGTTACGGGTTGCGGAGGCAATGAGCTATTGTCTGCTGCACGCCAACGCAAACACGCACGGCGGGTTTGGTAGCAGCAACGATGTCGATGCAATGCTGGAGGAAGCGGCCGCAGCGATGGCGGATTTTGTCGGCTGTGAAAACCAGCACGAGATCGTTTTCGGTCAGAACATGACATCGCTGACCTTCGCGTTTTCCCGGGCGCTGGCGAAGACGTGGGCGGCGGGTGACGAGATCATTGTCACCGCGCTGGATCATGACGCGAACATTGCGCCGTGGATGCTCGCTGCGGAAGAATCCGGAGTCACCGTCAAACGGGTCGGGTTTCGCCGCGATGATTTCACGCTGGATATGAATGACTTCAAAAACAAACTGAACGCAAAAACGAAACTGGTCGCCGTCAGTTGCGCGTCCAATGCGAGCGGCGGAATCAATCCCGTCAAAGAAATCTGTTCGCTTGCCCGTGCAGACGGGGCGCATGTTTTTCTGGATGCGGTTCACTACGGTCCGCACGATCTCATCGATGTCGAGGATTGGGGTTGTGATTTTCTGGCCTGCTCAACCTATAAGTTTTTCGGTCCGCATCTGGGCGTGATGTGGGGCAGGTCGGAATTGCTGCGCGAGCTGACTCCTTACAAGGTCCGTCCTTCGTCGAACGAGATTCCTGATCGCTGGATGACCGGCACGCAGTCGCACGAGTCGATTGCAGGCGCGCTGGAATGCGTCAATTACATCGCGGACATCGGCCGTGCGTTGACGGGTGAGGAAACGCTGGAGCGGCGCGCCGCACTGGCCGGAGCGTTTTTAGGGATTTGTGACTACGAGAAAACGCTTTCCCGAATGTTGATTGAAGGACTCCAGTTAATCGACGGAATCACAATTTACGGGATCGATTCAGTCGAACGGATCGACGAGCGATTTCCGACTTTTTCAATTACACACAGAGACTTTCCGGCGTCGAAGCTGGCGGCGGAACTTGCCGAGCGTGGCATTTACGTCTGGTCAGGTAATTATTACGCGCTACAGTTCACGACTGATCTCGGACTGGAGCCGGAAGGAATGGTTCGCATCGGCGCGGTTCACTACAACACGCCGGCAGAGATTGATCGATTGCTTGCGGCGATTCAGGAAATTGTTGGCATTAACGCATCCGTGTAGCCGCTCACCACTACAGGGCTAACAATGGTCGCACTTTCAGTCTGAAAAAACGTCTCCGGGTGCCGATCCGGGTGCCGTTAGCAAATGGGCAGAAGCCGCGGAGGCAAGGAAGCTTTCAAAACGCGGTAAACAAAGCTCCCCCGACCGACGCCCAACGCAACTTTTTTCCACACGGAAAAATACGTGCTACAGCGGCTTAAGCGCGGGAAATACGAGCTTTCCAGGTCTTAGCGTCGGCGTTTTCGGCGGCCATGTTTCCTTGGAATTGGGCGATCCGGGTTCAGGCGAATAGAGCCGTCAAACATGGCAATTCCGACCATGATTGGAACAATGAATATAAATAAGCCCCATGATCCAAACGTGATCGCCAAGAAAGCTGCGAAGATCAAAATTGCGTAAACGTAGATGGTATTCAGTTGGTTGCGTGCGGTCAAAATGTTCCTCTTAGTTGGACAGCGCCAGTTTTGTCATTTCCCTTTGTAAAAATCGACCTTCCGTTGTTTTGCGAAAGCGACGACCCTCCGTGTGAAATATCAGTCACATGGACTCACGGAGGATCGTCATGTTATCGCCAAGGAAGATTGCAAGCATCGGCGCGTTGCTGTATCAGTTTTTGCGAATGTTTTGGGATTGTTTCGAACGTGGAGCGGGTCGGCGGTTGTTGAAGATTTATGTCCAGGGGCAACTCTCTGACATTCAGCGGAAGAATTGCGAAGCAATTGCACTCACGTTCAAAACTCCTCCTCGAACATTACAACGGTTTCTGGAGTCCATCAAGTGGGATGAAGAAAAGCTTCGTGATCGCTGCCAGCAGATCATCGCTCGCGACCACGCCGCCCCCAATGCCATCGGCTTGATTGACGAATCAGGCACGCACAAAAGCGGTCGGGATACCGTTGGCGTTGGCCGGCAATATAAGGGCAACCGTGGCAAGATCGAGAACTGCGTCGTAGGAGTCCACTTGGGTTATTCGGCTCCTGGATTTCAGTGTTTGCTCGACAGTCGAATGTACCTGCAGGAGAGCGACACGCGCGATCTGGTGCGTCGAAAAAAAACTATGTGCCTGATGAAATCGAGTTTCAAACCAAGCCGCAAATTGCTCTCGCCCAAGTCAAGCACGCTCTGACCAACGGGATCAAAGTCAAAGCCTGGACATTCGATGAACTTTACGGTCGAGACACCGCATTCCTGGATGGGCTGGACGACCTTGGTGAAGCGTTTGTTGGCGAAATCCCCGGAAATTTCCACGGTTGGCTACAACGTCCGAAAGTCATACGCAAGAATCCGAAATCCACGAAGAAGAAAGGTCGCCACCCCAAAGTTCCTCGAACTCGCAAAGCCGATGTCAGTCGGCGCGTTGACAATTTGGCAACTTACTCGCCCGTCTTTCGAGAGAAAGCATGGCAGCGCTACCGCATCAAAGACACCGATCGCGGGCCGGAAGTCTGGGAAGTGAAGTGGACTCCGTTCTGGCGAAAAACCAAAGACAAACTTCCAGCCAAACAGCACACCTTGATCGTCGCCCGCAACGTTCGTACCGGAGAGGTGAAATATTTTCTATCCAATCAGGTGATTGGACGTGACGGAGTCAAATTGCGAGGATTGTTGCAGGTTGCCTTTGGCCGCTGGGCGATTGAAGCATGTTTCCGAACTGCAAAGCAGGAAATCGGTCTGGATCATTTTGAAGTGCGTGGCTGGCGTTGCGTTCATCGCCATTGGTTCGTGACGCAGTTAAGTTTTCTCTTCAGCAGTCGACTGCGACAACAGTGGGACGATCTGGAGATCGATGATCCGTTTGAAAAGCTAACTGTCGAACAAATTCGAAGCGTTATCAACGTCTATCTTCAAAATCGAGACTTGCCACAGCCCCAACGAGACGAACGATTTGAACAAGAGCTCAATCGGCAAGCGTATCATCGGAAACGAAATGCCCAGGCAACCAAGTCGCACACGAACACCAGACGCAAACTCTACGAGGAGCTCGGAATTGACGTCGACAAAATCAAGTCGTGTGATCCAAAGGAGGAAAGCACGTGATTTACCGTATACAATCGGGAAACTGGCGCTGTCCAATTAGGTTTCGGGTTCGATCAACTTCATCCCAGTCGATGACAAGTGGTTCTTGTCGCTCCTCGATAGGGATAATTTCTCTCAAAGGGCTAAAGCCCATTGAATTGATGGTGTGAACTGATTCGCCGGTTTGATTGGCAATCTCTTGATTAAGTTCTCGTTGTGTCATTTTGGTTACTCCAAAGAAAAAGCCCGACCGCGCAAAATGCGCGGCCGGGCGTGAGTTAGTAAAGTTGTGTTTGCTCAACCAAATTGAGTTAGCAGTGATTGCGGCTATCCTTTCGGTAACCAGTACTTCTCAAGCCAACGGCGCTCGGCCGCCAAAGCTTGGGAACGCATGCTGAATGGGCCGAGTATTGGCCCATCAACGGGTTTCATGTCCGCGATCCATTTGCCTCCTGTAACAGGTTCAACATGCGACCCACGACGGATTTTGATGTTGCCCAGTTGCTGGAGCGGAATCGCTTCGTCGTAGATGCAACGGGCGTTGCCCGTGCTGTCGATGATCAACTCCAAGGCTCACCTCGCTTTCCGTAAGATGTTGCGGCGAGGACGGTCGATCATCATGCCATCAAGGCTTGCCTGAACGGCTGACATCTTGGTTGCGATTCGTTGACGAAGCGTGTCGCTGTCTCGCAAACGTTGCGGCTCAACGCCACGAATGACTGACTGAGCTTGCTCAACAAGTCGGCTTAGCTCTTCGCTGCTACCGATGTTGAGCTGTCCAAACCTTGAAAAGAACTGATCTAGATTCGAGATCGTCGAATCCCGAAATGTCTTTTGTTTGCCACTCTCATCGGCGGACAGACGTTCGACCAAATGCTCAACCAGCTCGGACAGTTGCTCCTGGAACATTTGCTCCGCAAGCTCGACTGCGTTTGAAAATTGCGATCGAACGCGTTCGCATTCACGGCGGTAAATGTCCGGGCTTAGCCGCCGTAAGTAGTCCGGGGCGTCCACCGACGGGAAATCCCAGGAAACGTCGAATTCGTCCGACAACGATGACGGGTAATCATCAGTATTAAAAAGTGAGCCCAAACGAATGCGAGCAGCCTCTTTCAAATCTGAAAAGTGCATGTTGAGGTCAACAACACTTGCATCCAATTGCCTCTTTAATCCAACCAGCGACGAATTGAATTCATCGACCGCATCATTGCGGATCAAGCGGATACCTGATTCGGGATAGGGCAAGCTTGAATCGCGCCAGTACCGGTTGATCTGGCTTTTGATCGACGTCAAAGAACGATAACTTTCGTGCTTCGTGTCGATCAATCGCTTTGCAGCGCTGATTGCCGTTCCTTCGGCCCCAAACGATTCGGCTGCTCTGGTTTTCTGGTCAGAGGTAAGCGACTTGCTTGTTCCAAACCATTTGAACTTAACGCGACATGCGATGAAGTTGTTTCTTACCCGACTAACGGCGGTTGATTCGCTTGTCGAATCTTGAGTTTGTTCAGCTTCAATAGCTGTACTCATGTGTTCTCCTTGATTAATGAAAAAAGGCTCCCGACAACGTGAGCCGGGAGCCCATGGAATTGAAATTGGTTGTGAGATTGGTTAGCGAACTAGAACGCTGACAACTTGTTGACTCGGTCCGCACGTCAATTCATGGCTGTCTTCAACGAGTGGCTTTGAAACCAGCATTCCCGTTTGAAGATCAAGCAAACCGAACCTTGGAATAACTTGGTTGAAGTAAGCTCGCGTCACGGCAACATCATGCGGAACGATGGCAATCTCCTGATCTGTGGAATGCAGGTAGTGCCGATAGATCGCCGGAGAGGCCGAGCCCATTTCTTCGTCCCAATAAGTTAGGGCAGCACGAACAATCGCCAGCTGTTTGGATTTCAAAATAGCGTTCTCCTGTTGTTTAGTTAAGCGACGGATCGCGGCTGACTTTGCGTCGCGAGCCAGGTCTCTTTTGGTGCTGATAGATCCCTCCTTTCTCGGCATCGAGACAACGACCATTGGCCCATGAACGTAATCGTTCCACTGACTCGCCTGCTGTCGTCGACACTGGAACTACATTGGTTGCGGCTTGTCTGAGCGGGATATCGAGGAGTGCCGACAAGCGGCAACAAGCACGAATTTCCGCTCCAGTCCAACTCTTGTCGTTTGGCAAAGTTTGCTCTGAGTGCAACTCAAACGTCGAGATGTACTGCTGCCAAATAGCGTCTTTCTGTTCTCGGCTTGGCAGGTCAAGAAAGACGATTCCGTCAAAGCGTTCCGCCCTCGTGAGTTCAGGAGGCATCTTGCTGATGTCGTTGCACGTTGCGATCAAATAAACGTTGGACGTGTGATCGTTCATCCAGGAAAGCAAAGTTCCAAAAGACGCGAAGACACTCCCGAGTCCGACTGACCGGACCCTGCCGCGCCGCTCAGTGCTTTCTCCAGTTCGTCAATGAACAAGATACAAGGCGACATGGCATCTGCGATCTGAAGAGCACGACGGATGTTGGCTTCCGTCTGCCCGACCAAACTTCCCATCAGCGCTCCGATGTCGAGGACGAGAGTAGGTCTTCCGGTTTCTCGGCCAAGACATTTCGCAAACGCAGACTTACCTGTGCCTGGAACGCCCAGCAGCAAAACACCACGGGGTCGCTTCAGTGGATTGTCGCGATTTGGTTGAAGCAAACACCGTTTCGTGAATGATTTCAAGTTTTCGAGCCCTCCCAACGAACTGAATTCTTCCTCGCCGTGATAAAGCTGCATCAAGCCAGACTTCTTTAGCATTCCCGCCTTCAGCTCCCAGATCGCATCTGGCTCAATGCGACCGCGGCGAACCAGACTCAAACTGAAAGCGTTCTCCGCCTCCAGTCGAGTCAGTCCTGCCGCCGCATCGAGCACTGTTTGTAGTTGCGTGTCATTTGGAAGCTCGCCTTCTTCAGTCGCAATCGACCGAAGTATTTCCTCAAGCTGTTGCCGAGTTGGCAAAGCATGTTCGACGACAATGAAGAGCTTCTCCAACTCCGTTGGGATCTTTGCCGCTGGTGATAACCCAATCACAATCGTGCGATTCTGCTTGCCCGCCAGCAATTGATGTTGAAGGGCTTGCAAGATTTCCGTTGAGGAAATGAACTTGTGAAGATTGTTCATCACAAGCACCGCCGCGCCCTCGGGTGTTGCCATCGCGTTGACGGCCTTGATGGCAGTAAGCGGATCGGTGGCTTCCAGCATGTTATCGCCAGCACCAACGTTCAACCCTCGATCAATGTCCCAAGTCGCCAACTGCCATTCTTGTTCAAGGCAAAGCTGCTGAATTTCAGCAATCGCCTCATGATGTTCATGGGATTCAATCCAAATGCCGGTGAAGCACGCGGATATCAACTCCTGAAGTTTTTCTTTTAGCATATTTGTCCTTTGAAATGAAAACGGCTGCAGTCCCAAAAAGGAAGCTGCAGCCGTTCGCTGTTTAAGTTTTCTTCGCCGCTACTTAGTTGGAATTCTCAACTGAGTTTTGGCCATGATCCTGAATGTGATATTCGGGTTTGAGTGTCTCTCCCGTTACTTTGCCTAAGGCAGATTCAATGAACTTGCTCGCGTGACGACATTGGCTGCCAGTAAAGCCCTGCGTTTCGACTTGAGTCTCGCCCTTGGGTGAAACGGTGATTACGATCGCTTTCAAATTTCACCTCCAACACTCACGGTGAGTTTTACAGAACCATCGTCGAGTTTTTGCTCAGTGACAGAATGCCCCTGTCGCCTCGCCTCGATTTTGGTTTTCTCTGCCGCATACCGTTGAACCAATTCGTCCAGTCGCTGTGGATCTCCCCAGCGTCCTTGATAGTTATCGAAGGCTGCTTCCGCAGTTTCGACCTTGAATACGACTGGATATTTCCAATCTCGAAGTTGAACACCCCATCCCGTTTCCGCTGAGTTGTAAAGCTCATACGTATCGCGAACTGGTGGTTCAAGCCGCAAGTAATTGCAGGCTTGCCGCAACGCGTTAACGTCCCGGACTTGTGTTTCGACTTTTACGATGTGAGAGATTTGTCTTTCTCCTTTTGATTTTAGGGTCAGTTAAAGTTGCGTTTGGGTTTTGCGATTGATCATCCGATTCGCTGTGTTCTATCGCCGTCAAATTCGGAGCGGCAATCAAACGCGGTTCCGCAGACACGAGTTCGCTAAGCAAGATTGCATTGACTTCCTCTTGCTGAACTGAGCTTTGAGTCGCCATCCAAATCAGATAAGCGCATAAAAAAAGCGGCATGATTGCCGCGATTACGATGGCCAGAAATTGAAATGATTCTGACCAGGCCGCTTCGGATCTTCGCTGACTGTGAAGGTCGCGTCGATCTTGTTCTAGCCGTTCAAATTGATTGTTGAGCGTCAATCGCTCATTCTGCAGCCCAGTCCTTTCTTTTTGTAGTTCCTTGTTGAGTTCAACGAATTTTTCGTTAGTCCTTGTCACATTTGAATTGACTTCGTTTTGCGAGCGAACCATTTGATCAGCCATGTTGGCCATTCGATCTGATTCACTACCGCACCCTATCGTCAACATCGCGATCAGAATCAGTATTCCGATCGCTCGAGTTTGCTTCATAAGCACTTCTCCAATAGTTGATTGATTGCCTCAGCAACTCTTCCAAAGCCTTTCGCCGGTTCCATTCGCGAATGAACAAAACCGTCAGCCCCAAAATAAAAATTGAATTGCTGGTAACGATTGCTGTAATCAAAATTCCTCCTTTCAATCGAGGTTATCAACAGCTAAACACCCCTCACTTATATATGGCGCATTTTTGCCCTTAATTTAGCTGAATGCCGAGAAGCACTGTTTATGCGAAGAAGTTAGACGTCAATTTCGTCAAAGACAGCGAGGTGCTCCCCCAGCACAGTAGTTGGCTCGCGATCAGGAAAGTTAAGAGGTCGAATCAACGCCATATTGTCATTGTGTTCCAAGACGACAAAGGTAAAGTCCGCTTCATTTAGATTGACGTACTCGCTTTCCAGTGGCCACGGCATCCTGCGAGGGAATATCAGGCTTCTTGCCGAGCGTTCGTACGTGTTCTCGAAACTGCTTGCTCAAGGTTGGGTAAATGATGCCGATGGTGAATTCAGGCGACAAATGCATCGCGATTCGTAAGCCCTCACAGGCGAGTCCGTTGCCTGTATCAAGTCCAGCATCAGCTCCGATCGCCGAGGGCTCGACAATCCAAACACCCACCAATTCTATTAAAAATCGGGCGTTTCTTCCGTTTTTTGCTATATTTCCGGAATGGATTGACGAAACATCAACACAACAATATAGTTGTGTTGATGATTCCCGAACTAACAAGCAGTGGCATGCTCCCAGCTGGAATTCACCCGTCAACGCTTGACCAGTTTGAAGCGAGATTCGCGTTCAACTCCCATCGAAAACGGCTGGCGGGCGGGCTTTTCCGAGCGGTTGATTGTTTGCGATTCGCTGGATGTCGGGTCGTTTATGTCGACGGAAGTTTCGTGACCAAAAAAGAACTCCCGACAGACTACGACGCGGCATGGTCGCCCAGCGGCGTTGACGTTGATTTGTTGCTTCAAATCGACCCGGTCTTTGGGCAATTTGAAAATCAGCGGGCGACACAAAAGGCAAAATACCTTGGAGAGTGGTTCCCGGCCGATGCTCCTGAACAATCAAGTGGTTCTACCTTTTTGGATTTTTTCCAAATCGACAAAGAAAGCGGTTCGTCCAAAGGAATCGTGGCGATTGAGTTACCCCAATGCGAGGGCAACTAGATGATAAAGAACGAAAGACAATATCGAATTTCCAAGGCGCAGCTCGACAAGTTTGAAACAGCTATTGCCAATAGCAAAGATAAGAAAAAGGAGTCCACGTTATCCAAGCTGAGTCTCGCGCACTAAAGAGCCAACTTGATGACCTGCGCGCAGAGGTCGTGGAATACGAGCAGCTGCGAGCGGGCCAACGAAGTGTCATTTTCGTGGACGCGTTTGACCAGCTTCCCAAAGCACTTGTCCAAGCACGAATCGCATCGGGTTTCAGCCAAAAAGAACTTGCTGAGAAACTGGGGTTGAAGGAGCAGCAGATTCAAAGATATGAGTCCAGCAACTATGGATCAGCCAGCTTGACTCGCATAAAGGAAATTGTCTCCGCGCTAGATGTCAAAGTTCGAAAGAAGTGTTCCTTCCAACATCGCGTCCGACTGCGGCGTCATTCTTTGAGAGGCTTAAGGCTGCTGGCGTTGACATCAAGTTCGTGGAAAACCAAATTCTGCCAGCTTCGCTTGTGTCGAGACTTACTGCCCACGAAGCTGGCGACACAATTGAGGCAGCTGTTCGCCAAGCAGCCAGTATCGTCGCACGAGTCTACCGTTGGAGCGAGGAGCAAATTCTTGGTGCGGATCCATTGGAGCTAAGTAAGGTGGCTGCTGGAGCGGCTCGCTTCAAACTTCCAACTAGAGCGGATGCCAAAAAGTTGAGCGCCTATACCATCTATGCTCACTATCTGGCGATGCTCGTACTTGAAGCCACACCAAAGAAAAAAGCCAAGCCGATTCCAACAGATGCAGATCAGTGCCGCCAACAGATTCTAAAACAATACGGTGAACTGACATTCGCAAACATTTTGTCGTTTGTTTGGGATTTGGGAATTCCAGTTCTTCCGCTTTCTGACTCGGGTTCGTTTCATGGAGCATGCTGGAGAACCGGTGGCCGCAACGTAATTGTTCTCAAGCAGCGAACCAACTCCTTGTCGCGGTGGTCAAATGATTGTCTTCATGAAACTTACCACGCAGGGCAAGAGCCGGATCAAGGCGAGAGGTCAATTATCGAAGAGCCTGAAACGTCAGAGGCAAGACTTGAATCTGACGAGGAGCAAGAAGCGACGATGTACTCCGGGGATGTGATGTTGGACGGTCGCGCAGAAGAGTTGGTTGCGATGTGTGTCGACGTTGCCGGTGGGAACGTACCGCGTTTCAAAAAGGTTGTGTCCCAAATTGCTAAACGCGAAGGAGTGGGCACAGGAGCGCTCGCAAACTACATGGCATTTCGTCTTTCTATGCAGGATATTAATTGGTGGGGAACAGCGGTCAACCTTCAAGCAGATGATGAAAATCCATGGACGATCGCAAGAGATTTCTTGCTGGACCGGTTGGATCTGAATCGGGTTAATGAAGTCGATCGTGGCGTTTTGATGAAAGCTTTGACCAAGACGGAGAATAACTAGGTGGCTAAGAAGAAGAAACTCGAAAAGCTAAAGGTCACGTGCACAAGTACAGACTGCAACGAGAACCTTCATTGTTTTCTCCCAACATCGAAAATGAGAAAGACGGAAGCGGAAGGGCAATGTCGGGAGTGCGGTGCGAAACTTATTGACTGAAGAGGGTGCACCAGAACAACCCCGGAGACGCGGAATATACGTTCAAGGTGATGAAGTTCGAGATGATCCGTCATAAGTTTTGGCATGTGGACTTTACAGTTCGCGCAATTAACTATGCGAAACGAAAAGGAGTGGTTGGGCTTGGTCTTGCGGTTAAAAAGCGACTCAAGAGTTCGGTAGGAAAGCCCGCAAATGATTTTGACGGACGGCAGACTCCTATGGAAAACTCTGGCAACCCGATCCACTTTTCACAACATGCCACTGCGACATGTTGTAGGAAATGTATCGAGTACTGGCATGACATTCCCAAAGGGCGTTCATTGACAACAACAGAAATTGATTATCTATCAAGTCTTGCAATGATGTACTTGCTGGAGCGACTCCCCCAGCTAACAGAGAACGGCGAACACGTGCCTCCGATCAGAAGTAAAATGAAAGTCAAAGCTAAAAAAGTACCCAAGTGACTGCGTCCATCAACACAATTGAGTTGTCCAACAAGCTGCGCGAAAAATCTATTCGCACGGACGATCGCCAAATCCTCATCAGCAGACTAAGCGACAGCGAACAGGAAAGGGACATAACACAGCCCGTCAACTGCGAAGGCTTCGGACGCGTGCGTCACTTTCGACTCGAAACAAGCGACGGCTGGCAGCCAAATACACTGCCGATTGAACCAGCATGCAAGACTTTAAATTTGCCTTCCCAGGACGTACTTCGTGCCCAGGTATTTCAGAATGCGGCTTGCAATTGGCGGTGCTGGTATTGCTACGTTCCATTTGCATTGTTGGCTGCCGACGAACGACGTGCTGGTTGGCTGGCAGCTGCTGACATGGTTGATTTGTATCTTAAAGAAAACGATCGCCCCTGCGTGATCGACCTTTCCGGAGGCCAGCCAGACTTGGTTCCTGAGTGGATCCCGTGGATGATGACCGAACTGAAAGAGCGGGAGATTGAGCAAGAAATTTACCTCTGGTCAGACGACAATCTGAGCAACAACTTCTTCTGGAAATACCTGTCCACCAAACAGCGCGAGCTGGTTAGAGATTATCGGAACTACGGAAAAGTATGTTGCTTCAAAGGGTTTGATGACGAATCCTTTTCCTTTAACACTAGCGCCGAACAAGAACTGTTTGCACAACAATTCTCGTTGATGAAGTCGTATGTCGACTTTGGACTGGATGTGTATGGTTACGTGACTTTCACGACTCCAAACAAGTCCACTGTCCATTCCGCGATCCCCAAATTTGTAGACCAACTCCAATTAATTCATGCTTCGCTTCCTTTGCGCATCATTCCATTGGAGATAAAAGAGTATTTCACTATGGCTGGCCGCACCAAGGACGTTCACGAGCTCGCCATGAAACACCAACAACTTGCCAACGAAATTTGGAACAGAGAAATTGAAAACCGCTTTTCCCCACGGGAGATTAGCCAGGCAATTTGCGATGTCGATATTGGAGCCAATGTGGATGTCCATTGAAAAAATCAATCAGTATCGAGAACAGGTAGACGCTTGGCTTGGTGAACTTCTTGACCAGGGAGTTGTTCAATTTGATAGGCTCGCCGCAAACTTGCCCGGAGTATTCCCGACGGAAATCGTCGCCGCGCTGAATCGAATTGGACGGGAACTTGATTTCCAAAGTGCAGATCAGCAGGGACTAAATTCTAGTTTCAACACATGCGAGGTTACCAAGGATACCGCCAACTTGCTTCCAGTCGCTCATCCTTTGGATTTTGATTGGCGATTTAGCAAACAGGCCTCCAAGCAACTGGTAGAGTCCGTGCGCAACCAGGAGACCATCGTTCTATTGGGGGCTCCGTCGCTAGTCGCGCCATTGGCAGATGTGTGCAATTCAGGAATCTTTCTCTTTGATGCGAATCAGCAATTGCAGCAACGTTTGACTCGGCGATATGAGTCAGTGCGTGTGACTGTGACAGACCTGCTCGAAAGCCATGTCGAAAGGTCAAGCTTTGCCAGGGCGGTTGTTTGCGACCCGCCTTGGTATTACGAACATATCAAGTGTTTTCTGTGGTCGACCGCGTTCGTCTCAGAAGTTGGCAGCTTCGTTTACTGCAGTCTACCTCCAATCGGAACTCGTCCCGGAGTAGATTCTGAACGAGAAAAGATTTTTGCATGGGCAAATGAGGTCGGACTGGAATTTGTGCGACTCAAAAAGGGAAGTCTCGAATACGTCAGTCCATTGTTTGAGCGAAACGCGTTACTGGCTAGTCAAACGCCTGAGATAGAAGGCCACTGGCGTCATGGTGATTTGGCAATTTTCGAAGTTTCCGATTCCATTCAAACCCCCTTTCCCAAAATCAACTCCAATCGAAACGTCTGGTTTGAAGAGTCAATTGGTGAAGTTCGATTCAAGTTGCGTCACAAATCAACTATCACTGATGATCCCACGCTCAAAGAACTGGTCGAAGGAGATGTTCTAAATTCTGTCAGTCGCCGTGACGAACGACGCAGCCAAGCCGATGTCTGGACTTCGGGAAACCGTGTCTATAAATGCGATAATACGGAGTTGCTCGCTTTGGTGATTCAAGCAGTCGAACGAGACGTCGAACTTGTGGAGTATCTGCAAAACAATGCCTCACAACAGTTAAGCTCCTCCCAAATTAGCGTGGCTTCACGCGCGTTCGACAAAATCTCCCAGATTTCTCGGGTCGAGACGGATGAAATTCGTCGGGTTCATGTCTACAATTTCCAGTAAGTAAGAAACAGGAATTTTTTATTTGCGAGACAACCCAATGGAAGCCGTTGCACTCGGTTTTACTGGCAAGTTGACCTCTCCGAGATCCGCTACGTCGAAGGAAGTCGCCAAACGACTTGATTACCCGCGCGTAAGTTTTGGCGAATATCTCCGCGAGTATGTTGCCAAGCGTGGCTTGCCATTGTCGCGTGAAGTGCTGCAAGAGGTCGGAGATGATCTTGTAAAGAAGGATGCGGAGAGGCTTTGCGACAAAGTGCTGAGCCGAGCGAACTGGAAACGTGGCCAGCCACTCGTTATCGACAGTATTCGGCACGACGATGTTTTGCCGGTATTGGAAAGCCGCGTTTCACCGATCCCTTTTGGCTTGATCTGTCTCAATATGGAATGGAGCGACCAAGAAAAACGCTGGAAAGATATGGAAGTGACAGAGAAAGAAGATCTGCCCTTCTTTAGCAATTTGATCGCATTGCAGTTTCACGATGCAGAAATTGATGTCATCAATAGCCTCATTCAAAAAGCAGATTTTGTAATTGATGGAAATCGTTCCGTCGAAGAATTAACTGATGATATTGTCAAGTTCTTCGAGTCATGGAACCCGGAACGAGATGAAACTTGGTTCGCTCGAAACGAAAGGCGGATTCTACTTATCAAGGCACAGAATCGAGGTGGTCTTAATCGCGATGAGACTGACGAGCTTGCGCGGCTACAAGAAGACTTCTTTAATCACCTTCGTAAGAAGCATCCAGCCCCTTCTCTTACTGATCGACTCGAATCATTGGAATCAAAACTTCGAGCGTCTGGTGAATTAGAATAGCAATCAAGAAGATGCGAGAATTGGATGCCACTTGCTTTTCCCGATGAACCCTACGCTCGCCGTCATGCGCCAAAATACACAACCTACGAAAGCTACAAGCCGTGGCTCCGTGACGAGTTTCAATTTCGTTGCGTTTATTGTATGGAACGTGAGCGATGGTATCCGAGCGGTGCGGCCAGTTTTGGAGCCGATCATGTTAAACCCAAAGGTGATCCTGATTATGCTGATCTCGAATGTGAGTACGAAAATCTGGTCTACGCCTGCAACCGGTGTAATTCACGAAAACTTCAGCGCATTTTTGTTGATCCCTGCCAAGAGTCACTGGCAGAACACATCCTATTCAAAAAAGACGGTACAGCAGTCGCCCTTACCGTAGAGGGCATGGACTTAATCTCAATACTCGAACTTGACAAATTGGAAGCCTTTGAGACTCGCCAATCGGCATTGCGAATCTACAATCTTTATAAGCAACTTCCCGACAACCCGGATGTTCGAGACGAGCATTTGTACGTCTTTGGCTACCCCAGCGATTTGCCAGACTTACAGATCCTTCACGGAAAAAACCAGAACAAAGGAAGTGAGTCGACATCCTACTTCGCTCGAAAAAACGACGGCCTACTTGACGAAACCTATTGACGATTTCAAAGTGATTTGATGCAAACCGATCTCATTGAGACAATTCGAAACCGCTCTGCCAGCGACGCTTTTTGGCGCGCGTACATTGACGAAAGCCTTTCGTCCCTTCCGCGCGACGTTTCTATACATCTTGGGATTTTTGTTGAACCATTTTTGCAGTATGTGCTTGATGGCAATAAATCAGTTGAGTCGCGTTTTTCTCAGAATCAGTGTGCTCCCTACAAGAAAATATCCGACGGCGATATCCTTCTGTTAAAACGAAGTGGCGGCCCGATAGTTGGACTTTGTCAGATTTCTATGGCATGGGACTACCATCTGGATACAAATACGCTTGACGAGATTCGTGATGAATTTGCAGACGCACTGTGCGCACCAGATCCTGCATTCTGGGATTCAAAATCAGAAGCATCGTTTGCAACATTGATGCGGCTATCGAATGTTCTGGAATTGGAGCCAATTCCTTTTGCGAAACGCGACAAACGAGGATGGGTTGTACTTGAGAAGCGTTCGCGGCAGATGGTGCTATGGAACGAGTAGCACCAGCCATCATTTGTTTTTCCGGTCGAATGCGTTCAGGCAAGTCGACAATATCAAGAGCGATAGCATCCAAACTTGGCTGGAAGCGAGTTTCGTTCGGTGAATTCATTTTGCAGAAGGCTAGGGCAGGCGGATGTGATTTTGAAGATCGTTCTACATTGCAACAGATTGGAACCAAACTCATCGAGTCTGGTTGGCCGAATTTTGTCTCAGCGGTCTTGGAATCTGCGGATTGGAATCGGGGCGATCCATTGATCATCGACGGAATTCGACATCTCGAAGCAATTTCTAGTATCACTAAATTAGCAAAACCGCTTCCAGTGATCTTGATCTACGTTGAAATCGACGAGTCCATTCGACAACAACGCCTTACAAGTACAGAAAACTACGATCCGGAAACCGAACATCATCACGTCGAGTCAGAATCGAAGTTGAGACTAAGAGAAGCCGCGAATTTCGTCGTTAGCGGCTCGATTTCGCAGTCAGCTCAAATCGAGCAATTCTTGGACTACTTCGGTTCGATTGAATGACCTGTGCTCGTCGCGTTGAGGCCCTTAAATTGTCACGGGGCGCCCAAAACCAGCCAGTGATGGGCGCTTGAAAACCAGCCACTTTGAGAGCCGTTTCGTTAGATTTTCTTTCTTTTGTAAGAAAGGAAATCGAACGGAATGGCCAACGAACTCAAAGAGGCTAAAGTGCTGTCGATTAAGACTTTACATGAACAAGGCTGGTCTCAGCGGCGGATCGCAAGTGAACTTGGCATTAACCGAGAAACGGTGTCCCGGTATCTGAGCCAGGACTCAAAACCAGCCAAAGCGCCCACCGGGTCGGCCGATTCAAAACCAGCCACACCGTCAAAAGCGCCCACCGGGTCTGGCTCGGAAAACGACGATTCAAAACCAGCCATTTTTGGCAAAGCGCCCACCGGGTCGGAGACATCTCCTCCGACGTCTAAACAAACGCCGGCGCAGGCAGTTCAAGAGCCTGCCGGCGCGGCGGCCCAGCCCTCTCGCAGCCTTTGCGAACCCTTTCGGGAGACGATTCTCAGTTGGCTGGAACAAGGACTTTCTGCCCAACGAATGTATCAAGATCTGGTGACAGACCATGAATTTGTCGGCAGCTACCCAAGCGTCCGTCGGTATGTCGCCAAACTCAATAACAAAACACCGCTTCCATTTCGCCGCATCGAAGTCGGCCCGGGAGAGGAAGCCCAAATTGACTTTGGAACGGGAATTCCGATCATCGGTGAAAACGGAAAACGACGTCGCACTCACGTTTTGCGGGTGGTGCTAAGCCATTCCCGGAAAGCCTACGCCGAAGCTGTCTTTCGGCAAACGACCGACAACTTGATCACCATTTTGGAAAATGCCTTTGAGCACTTTGGCGGCGTCCCGAAAATACTCGTCCCCGACAACCTCAAAGCAGCGGTGATCAATGCGGACTGGTACGACCCCGATCTCAACCCCAAGCTCCAGAGCTTCTGTGAGCATTATGGAACGGTGCTTATGCCAACCAAACCACGGACACCTCGCCACAAAGGAAAAGTCGAACGGGGTGTCGATTATGTCCAGGAGAACGCACTCAAAGGACGATCCTTTGAAAGCCTTGCCGACCAGAATGAATACTTGCTCAAGTGGGAAAAAACGGTAGCCGATACTCGGATCCACGGAACGACTCAAAAGCAAGTCAAAAAGCTCTTTGAAGAAAATGAAAAGTCCAACCTGATCCCGCTGCCGGTCGACCGTTTCCCCAACTTCAAAGAAGCCCAACGCAAGGTCAGTCGGGATGGTCACTTCGCGGTCGACAAGTCTTACTACAGCGTGCCGCCAGAGCACCTTGGCCGAACACTGTGGATTCGCTGGGATTCAAGGCTCGTCCGGGTTTACGATAACCGGATGCAGTTGATCTGCACGCACGCCAAACAAACCGAAGGCAGATTCAGTACCCATCGCGAACACATTGCCTCAGCTAAAATCAGCCCTGTCGAACGCGGAACCGACTGGTTACTACGAAAAACCTCGGCAATTGGGCCAAAAACAGAAGCCTGGACGTTGGGACTGGTCGCCAACCGTGGCGTCCAGTCCGTTCGCGTTCTGCACGGCTTGTTGAACTTGAGCCATAAACACTCCAGCAAAAAAATCGAACAAGCTTGCGAAACGGCTCACGCCAACGGCTGTTATCGCCTCAAAGCCATTCGGCAGTTGATCAAGCACGGAGCTGATCAACAACAGTCGTTTGAGTTTCTCGACAAGCATCCACTCATCCGAAACCTTTCGGAGTACGGAAGTCTCGTCAAAGTTGATTTTAGAAAGGAAGCACTAACCCATGAATGAATCGTTATCGTTTACCCTGAAGAAGTTACGGCTCTCGGGCCTGGCGGAAACACTCGACGTCCGCCTGCAAGAAGCCAGTGGAAATCACCTGACGCACATCGAATTCCTGGAACTGATCCTGCAGGACGAGATGCTCATTCGCAAGCAACGCCAAATTGCCAGGCGAGTGAAGTCGGCGGCGTTTCGGGAGCTCAAGAGCCTTGAGGAGTTTAACTGGAGCTTCAATCCGGCAATCAAGAAAAGCGAAATTTACGACTTGGCGACAGGGCGGTTCGTAGAGCAACGTCGCGATGTCTTGTTCTGCTCGCCACCGGGAACGGGGAAGAGTCATCTGGTTCAAGGAATCGGGTATCAACTGATCAAGCAAGGATATCACGTCCACTACCGGAGCATCTTCGATGTGGTTCGTGACTTTCTCCATGATGAAGCGATGGATGGTCATGAGCGCGTGATGAATCGGTACTTGAAACCTGACTTGCTGATCATCGATGACTTTGGAATGAAGCAGTTGCCCAAACGCAGTGGCGAGTTCCTGTTTGAGATCGTGATGCGACGGTACGAAACCCGCAGCACAATCATGACGTCCAATCGTCCATTGGAGGATTGGGGCAAATTGCTTGGCGACGTACCAACGGCGACTGCGATTCTCGATCGCTTCCTGCATCACGCAGATATCTACAGCTTTGGCGGGAAGTCCTACCGTCTCCAGAATCGAAGAACCGATCTTGAAAAGGCAGACTCCAAGGTCGCCGATTCAAGCCAAACTGCGCCAGACGACAATAATTCAAAACCAGCCACTTCCTCCAAAGCGCCCACCGGGTCGGGCAATCGGAAAAAGAAATCAAAACCAGCCACTTCAGGCTAAAGCGCCCACCGGGTCGATGACCGAAGAAAACCTGTAAACCAACTCATTTCATACACAATCACGAAAAGTGGCTGGTTTTGAAGCGCCCATTAGTGGCTGGTTTTAAAGCGCCCGATGACATTAAATTCGCCCAACTGTGCCAACAGATTGCGTTTGGATGCTTGGAATACTACAAGCCATTAACTTCAAGGGAAATGCTCCCTTTTGCGCCGACGACAAACATAATTCGATCATTTCCAATCAAGACATCACGAATATTCACAGGCTCAATAAAAACACTTGGTTTGAACTCAGGCGGCAAAGTTGAAGCAAGTTCATTGACTCGTCTCTGTAGCTTTTCGCTCAATTCCTCGAATTCGCCGGACGCGTTGTAGGCCAGTTTTTCGGAAATCTTTTCGGTGACAATTGGATTGAGTAGCCAGTCAGCTACTGTGGCAAGAGTATTTTGGGTTTCGAGGGTGTATTGAAAATTGTCAATTGACAAAATCTGTGTCGTTGCATCAAACCTGGGTGTTCCAGTTAGAAGAACTCTTCCTTCAATATCAATGCCTTCGTAGCTTCCGAGCAAATCCGCTGAAACGAGAAGGCTGTCGCCCCAGCCAACGACTTCACAACTTTGCACGCTGAGATCGAATCCATCTTTGTCATTAAAAATGATCTGATCATTGTGAATCTCATTGGCGATTGCTTTATTCAATGCCTTGAATTCTGCAACGATTGGGATTTGTATCTCAAATTGATCAGCCAGCTTTGGCGCAAGGGCAAGATTGGGAAGGTTCGAAGGCACTGGTGCGTTGATGTCAGAAGTCGAAACGGTCGCCAACAATCTTGACTCGATTGCCAATCCGGTTTGGATTCGATTCTTGCCATAGACGAGCGGTTGCATCGTCACAGTCTTTGGTGAATTGGATAGCCAGACGCTTATCGAGTCTTGACCATCTCCATCTGATTGAATGCGATCCGCGCGATGTAAGTCTCTCCAAGCCTTGTCGGCGTTCTCTTTCACTTTGAGTTCAAAGGCAATATTTTCGTTTGCTTTCCCAATTAGCTTGGCTTTTTCTTTTTCCAGTAGCTTTTTCGCCTCTCCGCGAACGCTAATGCTTCCGACATGTCTTACCGGGATTTCGGCTTTCGTTACGTTGTACGAAACTACGGACAGATTGGGCGCCATACTCCAATCGTTAGCCACGGTTGGGCGAATTCGGACAACTACAGTTGCATTAACATCGGCATGTCCTGAGACGCTCTTGGTCGCAATCTTAATGTCAATTTTCCCACTGATTCGAGCGAGACCGGACAACTTACATGAACATGTGAGCCCATTTTCGTCACAGGAAACCAAAGTGAGATCGGAACGCCTTACATCCCAAGTCAACCGTTCATTCTTAATCACTGAAATAGATGGAGTGTCTTCCCCCGTCCATGACTTCGGGAGCCGTTCGTTCATTTGCGCTACCAACCATGGAACGTCGACTGAAACTGGAATACTTACAATTGAATTGCCTGCCGGGACTTCAATGTCCGAGGAGTTCTTAGCCTCTGGAAATGCAATTTCTGGAATTCGTATTGTTCGCGGCCAGAATGCCCAAGCTGCGATAAGGGCCAAACCTACTGAAAGAACTGCTATAATTTTAGTCTTGAAGTTCATGGTTCATTCCGATCTGACCTGGGTTTTTGCCGAAGTCACAAGTCAAGGAAAAATTGTTGGGAGAATGTCGTGAAGGGCAAACGATCTGACTTAATTCTCAGTTACAAAAAGTCTCGCGAATCACTTGTCAGGATGTCCTTTGTACTATTCGTGGTCTTTTTGGCTATCGCTTCTCTTTCCCGAGTTCGAACAGGTGATTCGGGTTTTGAGTTAATACTGCCTTTTTTGAAAGGCTTCAAAATTAGCACGGGCGACTTGGTCGTATTTGGGCCGCTCGCAATCTTCATTCTGGCCATATGGTTCGATCGTAAATTTTACGACTGCTTAAAGACTCGAAAGGCCATTATTAAATCGTACGAATCTGATGAGCTTTTCAGCGAAATTGAAAATCACTTGCTGTCCCCGCCGTTTGTTCTTCAAACACAAACCACAATTCTCAAGAAATTTCAGACTGTTCTTCCGAGGTTCATCTACTTCTGGGCGATCGCCTCAATAGTTTTCTTGCTGATTGAGTATTTTAAGTTCAGAAAGCACAACGACTCAAACAGTACGGTATGGGACACAATCGTTGGCAGCCCTCCTTTGTCAGGGTTTAACCCATACTGGCCGCGGTTTGAAGAAGTCGATGTCGCTTGGATCTATCCTCCTTGGTACCCACTCTGCTACCTCGTAATGGTTTCGTTTCTCATTTGGAGGGTTTGTCTACCTCCAGCAGAAGCTGATGATGCCGTTTTACCAAAAAAGGCAGACGTAACGCCTACTCTTAATGAGGACAAAGTTTCAACGAACACAGCATCTCCAAGCCCGGATAAAATCCGAAAATCACAACCATCCATTCCGCAAGGCAAAGACAAGCCGGACTCGAAACCAAACTCTTCTTGACTCATGTTGGCATCATGAACTTCGATTGGAACGTCAAAACTCTGGAGCGTCCATTTAGCAGCAACTGGCATTTACGAGATTCACAACATGACGTCCAACACAAGTATCGTTCCTCCGGGAATTGAAAAGTTTACGCTTCCTGACTTTCCTGTTTTCACGGGCAATGGGCCCTGGTTTTCAGTTCTGAGCTTGCTGGGATTCCTGATCGCCTCAATCTTCGGAATTGTCACGCTTACCGAATCGTCGTTTTGGCTGAGGCTTCCTTTATTTTGCACCGCTCTGGGCAGCGGAATTGGTTTTGTGTTTGAACTTTGGCTGATCGCAAGCGGTCGCCCGTATCAACTATTCGCTTCTAAAGGAGGGCGATTCATTCAGTCGATGCGAGCGCTTGTCATGGTAGGTGTCTTTGGATCGTCCTATTTTGCCTACACTAGTTTTTCCGCGCAGCCGATTGCCAATCCGTGGTGGCTGTCAATTGGGATAGGCCTGCTCGTTGGAGCATTGTTCGTTTCACTCTTGTTTCAAGCGCCAAGACCGATCCTGATTTTGTTATTCGTGACAGGACTTGTCCTGCAAGTCTGGGCAGTCCTCGAATCAAACGTTGAATTGCAACCCGGTCACTGGTATTTGATCGGTGCTGCGGCCTTACTTTTCTCGACAATTCTGATTGGCGCTGAAACGCCTACCCAAAGCACTCTGTTCCATCTGGCAGGAATCGTTTCGGTTGTCTTGTATTGCCTCGGGTTCAAAGCAATGGTCACGATGGAAATAGCAGGCCTGTCGTGGGTAACTCTGTTGTGGTTATTGGCCGGCTTTATTTTTGGGTTGGTAGTGACTTTTAACTTGCTTCCCAAAACGTGGGGTGTATAGCGACAATTATTTTTCCCGGCTGGCGACAATTAGAATTACCGGTTTTGGGGGGCTGATTTGCGGGCGAAGCCCGCGAATTGGGCCCTATCACGATTCGGCCACAATTAGAATTACCGGTTGAAATTGGGTTGAAAAAGGCCGCAATTCTCCTGCAAAGGAGAATTGAAATGATTACGGATCGGCAAGTCAGGAAGCTCAGAATCGACCTCGCATCAGGAATGGCGCTGGCCACAGCCGCAGTCCGAGCCGGGATGTCAGAGAAGACCGCACGGAAGTATCGAAACATGACCAAGCTGCCCAGCGAAGCTAAAACGGAACACAACTGGCGGACCCGTATCGACCCGTTCGAACACGTCTGGGCCGAAGTGCAGCTGCAACTGGAGCAGACGTCGGGATTGCAAGCCAAAACGATTTTTCAATGGCTCCAGCGCCAGTATCCGGGCCAATTCCAACAAGGACAGCTGCGAACCTTGCAACGTCGCATTAAACAATGGCGTGCCACCGACGGGCCAGCTAAAGAAGTTTACTTCGATCAAGTCCACTACCCCGGTGACCTGTGCGCATCGGATTTCACGCACATGGGATCGCTCGGTATTACGATCGGTGGTCAGAGTTTCGATCATCTGCTTTACCATTTTGTCTTGACCTTTTCTAACTGGGAATCCGTCTCGCTTTGCTATAGCGAAAGCTTCGAGAGCCTGAGTCAAGGTTTTCAGGATGCGATCACACGACTTGGCTTCGTCCCGAAACGGCATCGTACTGATCGGCTCAGCGCAGCGGTCAACAACTTGAGTGAAACACGTGACTTCACCGCGCGCTATCAGGGGCTGATGGATCACTATGGCATTGTGATGGAAAAGATCCAGCCACGACGCGCCAACGAAAACGGCGACGTCGAATCATCGCACCGTCATCTCAAGAACTCCATCGAGCAGGCGTTGCTGCTGCGGGGATCGAGTGACTTTGCCAACGTCGGCGACTACATGAATTTCGTCCAGCAGGAAATTGACTTTCGCAATGCCGGTCGCAGTCAGCGTTTGGCAGAGGAGCACCATGTCATGCCAGCGCTGCGAGTCAATCGTCTCGATTCGTTCACCCGGCTCAACGTTGGCGTCAATCGAGGCAGCCTGATTCGTGTACAAGGCAACGCTTATTCGGTTCACAGTCGTTTGATTGGCGAGCAAGTTCAGGTACGGATCTTTGCTGATACGCTTGAAATCTGGTACGCCCAGTCGAAAATCGAAACGCTGCCACGCCTGCGTGGTCGCGGGAAGCATCAGATCAATTATCGGCATGTGATCGACTGGTTGGTGCGCAAACCGGGTGCATTTGCCGACTATCGCTACCGCGACGATCTGTTTCCGACCAGTCGTTTTCGGATGGCTTTTGACGCGTTAAATGCGGCTCACACCCCGCGAGTTGCCAGCACCCAGTATCTTGAAATTCTGCAGTTGGCGGCTCGTGAAAGCGAAACCGGCGTCGATGACGCGCTCATCAGGTGGCTCGACAGCGATCAGCCGCTGACGCCTGAGCAAGTGCATCAGGACCTGCTCGAATCATCCGCACCTGTTCCGCCACGCGAAATTCAAATCGACGCGGTTAACCTTTCATCGTTCGATGAGTTGCTCAGTACCACTTTTTTTAATTCTAACCAGGAGGATCACGATGACACGGAAGTCATTGAAATCAACATCGCCAGCGACCATGCCGAAGGCGAAACGGAAAACGAACACGAATTCGAACCCAAGCGTGAGCCAGAATCTGGCCACGCAGTTAAAGGAACTTCGCTTGCCGTCATTCCGCGAACATTACCAGGACGCGGCGCAACGCGCGACACAGGAGTCGCTCAGTTACGAGCAGTTCCTGTGGGAACTGGTCAGTCAAGAATGTCAGACGCGCCGCCAGAATCGGATCGCAACTCTTCAACGTCAGTCGCGCCTGCCAAGTGAAAAAATTCTGGCGAATTTCGATCTCAAGCGGTTGTCGTTAAAACTGACCCGGCAAGTCCAGGGTTTACTTGACGGTGGCTTCGTGGACCGACGTGAAAATATATTGGCGTTTGGTAATCCGGGTTCCGGTAAAACGCATTTACTTTCTGCGATCGCACACGAGTTGATCCAACACGGTCGAAAAGTTTACTTTCAACCCTGTAGCCTGCTGGTGCAAGAGCTATTAATCGCCAAACGCGATTTGAAATTGAGCCGCTTGTTGAAAAAGCTGAGTCGTTTCGAAGTGCTGATAATCGACGATATTGGCTACGTCCAACAAAGCCGCGAAGAAATGGAAGTCTTGTTTACGTTGTTGGCCGACCGGTACGAACTCGGTAGCGTGATGCTGACGAGCAATCTCCCATTCAGCAAGTGGGATCGATCTTCAAAGACCCGATGACGACGGCCGCGGCCATTGACCGCCTGGTCCATCACAGCGTGATTCTGGAATTGAACTTGGAAGTTACCGCCTGGAAACTGCCAAACGCTCAAAAACCGAAAGCACGAAACCGGTAACGCGATCCAAAGCGAAAGCCAAGCCCAAATCCCAGTGACATGCACAGGGTGGACAATGAGAGGGGTGCAAGATTTTTCGGGCGGTGTTTTTTTCGCTTGCCTACGGCTGCGCGAAAAAAACACCGCCCGAAACCCAATTATCTGACGACAATTAAACGGTAATTATCGCGGTAGGAACCGCCGTTACCGGCGGCCCCCCCGCACAGATCCGTACGTGAGGAGTTACACTCATACGGCTCCTGCCTTTAGTCGGGCGTGAAATCGCTGATGTGGGTACGGATGTTGGATGCGTAAACGTGGCATATAGATGTCCCGCAATGCAGCCATTCGTTTCCAAGTCCACCGATGTCGCTGACTACGTCGCCGAAGCTGACGAAGCCAGATCTTGGTGACACATCGGACGAATTGCTGAAGGCGAACCATATTGCCAGGAATGGCATGATAGTTCAACCAACCTTGCACGACCCGCGATAGCCAGCGACCCATTTCGCCAACGGAGTCATTCCAACGCTGTCGCAGCTGCTGTTTAATTTCAGCAAGCTTGGCGCTCAGCCGTTTGGCAATGCTCACCCGGCGAATGGTAAACCGACCATGTGTACGAGTCGTGCTGCATTGATGGGCGAATCCCAGAAAGTCAAACGTTTCGGTACGCCCGTCGCCTCGACGCCGTCGGCGCTGAGACACATGACGCCCGAACTCGATCAATCGAGTCTTCTGGTCGTTCAGCTTGAGGCCAAACTTAGCAAAGCGCTCCTGGAGTTCATCCAGGCAGGCGATTGCGTCCGCTTGATGCTCAAAACCAACCACGAAATCATCCGCAAAGCGCACGACGACAATGTTGCCGCGTCCGTTTTGCTGACGCCACCATACGATCCATAGATCCAGGACGTAATGAAGAAACACGTTCGAAAGGATCGGTGAAATCACTGACCCTTGCGGCGATCCTTCTTCGCCCGGAATCCGCTCGCCTTCTTCGATAACACCGGCATGAAGCCATTTACGTATTAGCCGAAGAATGCGGTTGTCACCGATTCGGTGCTCCAGAAATTTGATTAACCACGAGTGATCAATCGAATCGAAAAAGCCTTCCAAATCGGCGTCGAGTACCCAACTCACCTTCTTGTCGGTCAATGCCACGCTTAGCGCATCAAGCGCCATGTGTTGGCTGCGACCGGGGCGGAACCCATAGCTGAAACCGAGAAAGTCTTGTTCGTAGATCGACTGAATCACCCATAGCACCGCCTGTTGGACAATCTTGTCCTCCAAGGACGCTACCGCCAGTGGCCGCTTTCGACCATCAGCTTTGGGAATCCAGACTCTACGAGAAGGCTTGGCTCGATAGGCTCCTCGGTGAATGCGACCGTGGAGATCCTTCACATTGGACTCCACGTCGTTTTCGTAATCATGCCATGTCATCCCGTCGATTCCAGCCGCTGCTGATTTCTTCAAGTTCATGAAGCTCTCAAACAACATCTGTTCATTGATGTGATGAAGCAAAGCAGTAAAACGAAGTGTGCTGCTGTTTTGAGCAGCTTCACGCACGCCATGCAATCCGCGTGACTCACGTTTATCCCGGCTCGGTGTCCGGAGTGAGGCAGGCTGCATCGCGTTTCTATTGGCTGAGTCCCTTTCCTCGATCGGCTCCGCAGATGCTTCAGTTGCACCCTTGTTCGTCGATGTCGAAGGTACTATGGACTCATCTGACTCCCCAGTGACGTACATGTCGGAAGTACCGCCTGAGGCGTTTTCCGGCCGATCCCAAAGATCAAAGAATGATCCCTGGGATGTCACTGGGGTCTCCCGGTTCTCGCGTTTGAAGTTTTCAATCATGCTGAGGTTCTCAGACTCCGCCGTGTCGACCAACGACTCGCCATGACGTTGTTGGACGTGTTGCCTTCCCCACAATTAGACAAGGTCGGCACTCGGATTTAGCTGATTTCGGAGCTCAATAGCTCGCCTGACTGTACCTCTTACCGATGCTACACCCATGCTGTTACCAGTATCAGCGTACGGATCAAGGCCGGAGTGATTGGCTAAATCTTCCCCGTAGGACTCTTTCATTCCCGACTTCAAACCGGTTTATCCCGGCGCTTTCCTAATTGTCGCTAAAGGAATTCTTAATTGTCGCCGAACAGTGGGGGCAATGCCGAACGGTTTTGGCCAACTTCATTTGGCCGTTCTTCTATCTGTTAGTCGCCGGGGGACTTTACATTCCAAAGCCGGAACGCCTGAGCGTTTTGTATCAAGGTAAAGACGACAAACTCGAGCCGCTCAAGGTTTATCCCTACCATGTAGCCCATCCAAGAAACCTCTCTTATCCGATTCAAGTTCCTTGTCTCGACGAAGCTATGACTTTGAAGGTTCATGCGTTCGGATTCATCACAAGGCTCGTTACGTTTTTCTTCGCGGTTGCGAGCGTCGCCAATCGCCGGTTTCCATTTGCGAACACCAAAACTCCTATCGACAACAAACCGCGAATGGAAGCCTGGAGCGACGGAAGTCATTACTGGCCGGGTTGGCTCGAACGAAAGATCTGGCTGCCGGGGCTCGGGCGTTTCGAGATCCAGTCCGGAGTTCGTGGCCCGGGGTTTCAGCCCACGCCGGAACTTGCAGTGGATGCCTACAGAGAAGGTCAATTACTCGCCTATCTTGTCGAATATGGAATCGCCGGGTCATTTATTGAGCCGGAGAAACGTGGAAAGAAGACTGTTTTCAAACTCGACTTTTCATTTCTTGAAAAGTACGAAACGAAACCAGACTATGAATCATACGGCGGTAAAGCTCATTTGCAGATCATGGACTTATGACCCGATCAACGACGACAACTGGGAAGGAGCAATCTTCATCACTGAATTGTTCAACGACAATTCTGACGAGGCCTATGAAACCCGAGGCTACTTGGCTTCGAACGACTCATTACTTCATGAACTGGGGCATGTTCTCATGCAAGAGGCCAATCATTTTCAGGGAAGCTCCAAGAACTTCTTTCATGAAAAATCAGAGGAGACAGACGACTCGATTACACAAACGCAAATCAAACGTCTGCGAGGCGAGGACAGCAGTCGTCCCGCCGATGCCCCGAACTATCTTACGCAAGCGTGAGGGCAGCAGTAACGTTATCTACTCGCCTTGAACTTGCGGTTCGTTCTTGAAAGCACATTGGGTCGCGCCCGCTGATTATTCTTCATTTCGTTTACGAATGTTCGTTTCAAAGTTCGCGCTTTCGATTCTTCAGACTGATCCATGTGAAAACTCCACAGAATCGAGCAAAGATCAGAATATAAAAAGTTGGGAATATTGGCGCGCTGGTGACACGACCGGCCGTCCTCATCCACTCCGATCAATTGCCTGACTCGTTTTTCAAGAAATTCTGGGGAATCAATCTTCAACTTGTTTCCGCGCGAAAGTTTCTTGAACCCTTGCGATTTCTGAATGGCATCGACAGACTGATAGAGGTGACAAAGCGTCAATCTTGGATCTCGTCGACCAAGTTCGCGAAATAGCTTGTGGGCCTTCCTTAAGTGCGGCCCACCACCGATCGCCAAGAATCTTCCGCACTCGTCATCAAATGTTGGCACCACCAAACTTTCCAATTCCCGACTGGGAAACCGTACCCAAATGAAAAGTGGCTCTGCACGAATTTCCTCATGCAGATGTTCATACGATGCATCAATTCGATAGCGTCCAGGTTCAATAAAATTGAACCCGTCTTCGTCATAACCCAGGTATGCGATTTCATGTAGAGTTGGTTTGCTTGACGTAAGGCGATATGAATAGTTGTCGGACAACGCTTTTCCAATAGACCGATACCACTTGCTTTCCCCTTTCGGATTGGTTATCGAAATTCGCAATCCGTGGTCTTCGGAGGACAGTCGATCTTTGAGCGTTATTCGCCCTTTCTTGCTGCGTTGGCGCAGTCTGAATTCGACAAAGACTGGTTCGCCGAATTCGAACATCGGAATTGCCTCGCGTTTTGGCCGAACCCGAATAGCTAACTCCAGCTTCCGGTTGCGTACGATTCTTGATTCGGCGAACTCAGCTGAATTATCCGGACTAAGTCGGTACTTTTTTCCTCCAGCGATCAGGTTTCGGTTGGATTCATGCACAAGATGGATCAACTCGGAATTGGAAAACGTGAAGTCAAAATCTTTCCAAAATCTTGATTTTCCACCAGGATATTTGTACGGGTAATTCATAAAAGTTAGCAATTCGCTACCCCTTGCTTGGTCAAACGAGTGCTTGAGATTCAAACAATGCCCTAATTCGTGAGCAAAGACTCGAATCAGGTTTTTTTGAATTTTGTTGTTTCGCTCAACGCCAGTCGAGCCACCAACATCGTCGGCGATCGAATCTGTGAATACTGCCGCTCCAAACCGATCGTCGTCAAACATGTATCCATTTACATTTGAATCGAAGTACCTACCTGCAACCAATAGGTGGAATTTCCACTGATCGGTTGCACCATTGGTTTTTCTTCGCAAGAACGCATTCAACTCAGGTTTTGTCCAAGCCGAATCAACTGCCGAGAGTTGCCTCGTTGAGGTCGTAAGCCGAATCCCCGCTTTGAGTAGACAGCTCTCGACAGACACTGTTTTTTCTTGTGCCGGGCGGAAGCAATAACTGTTGCGCCGGGCTCCTGATTCAGGTCGATCTCGATTCTTCGAAATTCGTCGGTTCGCTCAACCTCACCAGCAAATTCAACTTGATTAGCGTCGATGTATTTAAAAGACAGTGCATCTGAGTTTTGCCCCTTGCTAAAGCTAAGAACATACTTGGAGCTAGTAATGGTGATTCCTGCTCCATCTGAAGATACTTCGGCAGTGTTTTTTGTCCGACTCACAACTGGATTCACAGAAGTAAAGTTTGCAACAAATTCAAACAACGCCTTGGCAATCGGATCTCTCCTCAAATCAGATGGCGCATTGACTCCATCGTAGATTTCTCCGCTGATGATCGAACTTCGTTCGTCAAATCGAACTACTATAAAGAGGAATGTAGAATCGCTGCTGCCAGCGAAACGCCCGTTTTCAAATCTCATAAAGTATTAGCCTTGTTAAACTTTGACGGTTGTCCCGATCGTACTTCGTCTACTCCGGTTTTTTCCGTATATACATCTTAATCGGACTATTCATTACGTTGCAAAAATCCCGAACGAAGAATTGAAGCCCGCTTTAAATCCTTTGGATCGAGACAATGTACAAGTGCTCCACCTTCCTAATTCTGGCGTTAGCTTTTTCGACCTGTGG
>CBDFNH010000003.1:0-19838 GCA_965250075.1 Mariniblastus sp. | reverse complement strand
ACGTTGGATGTATGGTCGTTCATCCAGCTGAGCAGTGTTCCAAATAGTCTTGATGAGACGCCGGAATCGGATTGCCCGGAACCGGCGGCACCACTCAGTGCTTTTTCCAGTTCGTCGACGAACAGGATGCAGGGAGCCATCGCGTCAGCGATCTGCAGCGCTCGGCGAATGTTGCTTTCCGTCTGGCCAACGAGACTTCCCATCAATGCACCGATGTCCAACACGAGTGTCGGACGATCCGTTTCGCGACCGAGCGCCTTTGCAAACGCTGATTTACCTGTTCCGCTCACACCGAGCAGAAGTACACCGCGCGGTCGCTTCAGTGGATTGTCTCGACCAGGTTGCAACAGCGATCGTTTGCAAAACGCCTTGAGGTTTTCAAGTCCTCCGATCGAATCGAAATCTTCTTCACCGCGATAGAGTTGAAGCAAACCGGATTTCTTTAGCATTCCTGTTTTGAGCTCCCAAATCGCGTCCGGCGTGATTCGACCGTGGCGAACAAGACTCAGACTAAATGCGTTTTCCGCTTCCAGCCGAGTCAGTCCGACGGCCGCATCGAGCACCGTCTGCATCCCCGCGTCATCCGGCAGTTCGCTGTCTTCGGTCGCGATGCCCCGAACGATCTCATCGAGTTGAACTCGCGAAGGGAGATCATGTTCGAGAACGACGAACAGTTTTTCCAGTTCCGGTGGAATGGTGATCGTCGGTGAAAGCGCAATTACGATTGTGCGATTCTGTTTGCCGGTAATTAACTGATGCTGCAGCGCCTGAATGATCTCAGTGGACGTGATGAACCGATGCAGGTTTTTCATCACCAGCACGGCTGTACCATCCCGTGACGACATTGCGTTCAAAGATCGGATCGCTGCCAAAGGATCAGCACCATCTGTGGACGACTCCGAGCCGCCAACGATTAAGCCCTGGTCGATATCCCAACTGGCAAAATTCCAGTTTTGATCCCGGCAGAGTTGAGCGATTTCTATGATCGCTTCCTGGTGTTCGAGACTCTCGACCCAGATACCAGTGAAGCACGCCGAAATGTACTCGGCCAGTGTTCGCGAGAGTGACATATTTTCTCCTGTGAAGCCGAAGCACCATTGGTTTTTCCGGCGTTGATTAATTGATAGACTTGAGGTCTCGTAACTTCTTCTCATACGGAGCCTCGCGGTATCGACGGGGAATCATGTCGATGTCCACTGAACCCAAAGGCTGCCTGGCTGCGATATTCAAACTCTTGGGAATCGGAGTTGGCGATCAAGAACCGACGAAGGAAGTTCTTCCATATCGGCAATGCGACAACTTTCTATCGGCTGCCGAGTTGGCGTTTTTCAAGGTGCTTTGCGATGCCGCCTCAAGCCATTATTACGTTTGCACCAAAGTGCGGATTGCTGATCTTGTTTCCGTCGTTAACCGCCGAAACAACATGGGGCACGCGAATCGAATCGACCGAAAACATGTGGACTTCGTCCTGTGTGATCCAGAAACAATGACTCCAAAACTGGTTGTCGAGTTAGATGACTCCAGCCATCAAAGAAAAGACCGGCGCGAACGTGACGAACTTGTCGATTCAGTTTTCGAGGCTGCCGAACTTCCGATTCTTCATGTGCCGTGGAGTCGCAGCTATGACTGCGAACAGCTCAAACAGCAAATAAGAGAGTCCATAGGTCTGTCGACCCACAGTTCGGCAGGCGTCGTTGAAAGAAGTACGGCACCTCCAGTGAGCAAGCCAGTCGTTGTTGGCGAGATCGTTGCAGCCAGGCCTGCGACAAGTGCCGTTGTGCCACCTCCCATACGGAGCAATGAACCGCAGGAGCCGGACGCACCCTTATGCCCCAAATGTTCAGAGCCAATGGTCATGCGGAAGGCAGCAAAAGGAACTCACAAGGGCAAGCGATTCTGGGCGTGTGCTAGATATCCGAAGTGCCGTCAAATCATTGCGATCGACTGACTAGGCGCAATTGAATGGCGATACGCGAACCGATTACGATCCGTTCGAGTTCTGAATCGTATTTTGATTGACCGACGTTGCGAAAAACTCAGATGTTGTTCGCGCGTCGGTTTGTTTGCCGAGCGCTTGCTCGACAAATTTACTTGCTTCCAGGCATTCGCTACCACTAAATCCTTTGGTTTCGATCTGGCTGTTGCCTTTCGGGTCGACTGTGATTTCGATTATTTTCAATTTACACCTCCAACGCTTACGGTCAGCTTGATCGAACCGTTGTCGAGCCGTTGCTCAACAATGGAATGACCTCGCTTTCGTGCTTCGATCGCAGTTCTTTCAACGGCGTACCGCTGCAAGAACTGATCGAGAAATTCCTGCGACCCCCAACGACCGTTGTAGTTGTCAAATCGGAGCTGCCCCGAATCGGTGTTCGCCACCACAGGGTATTTCCAGTGCGGCAGTTCGATTCCGAGTCCAGTCTCAGTAGAGCAATAAAGCTCAAACGTACCGCGCGTCGCGCGAGGCAAATGAAGCCGCGAACAAGCTGCTTGAACGGCGGCTTCGTCGCGTACTTCGGTTGAAATAGAAACGATGTGACTCACAGTCTGACCTCCCTAATACTTGTAATCTAAATGGGCGATACGTAGCAAAGCGACGCTCGCGGATTGATATGCCGAGAGCATCAACGTATATGCCTCGTTTGTTGCCTGAATTTAGCCAAGACATGGTCGAATTCAGTTTCCGCATCATTCGTCAAAGACAGCAAGGGCTTGTTTTTTGCGTTTCGTAAGCATCTTGAAAAGTGTCAAGGCACTCGACGGATGCACGCTACGGATTTTCCTTCACTATGAAGTCCCAAAGGCTTGTCTACGATTGACACTGCTTTAATGCTCGCGAAACCTTTGGTAAGGTTCGTAAATCCAGCGATTTGTAATTTTGGAGTAACCAATGGCCAAACTCGATTCGTTTCTGACCGTTAAAGAAGCAGCGGAATACTTGGGAGTATCGCCGAATACGATACGCAACTGGGGCTCAGACGGCAGACTCAAGGAACATCGCCATCCAATCAACAATTACAGGCTGTTCAAGCCAATCGATCTCGATCGGTTGTTGAAGAAAGCCAATCAACCGACGCTGAAACGTAAACCCAGATAAGCGATCTTCTCTTTCACCAAACGATTTCAGGAATCCCCATTGTCCGCGCAGCACACCAAGAAAGTCCTACTCTCTTTCACAGGCTTCCACGATCCGTTTTTCGTTGGAGCTGTTGGTGGCGAGCTGCGCGAAGGGCCTTTGCTCAGCCTGCTCAGGGGCAAGCCATTCGATGTTGTAGTCGTCATCAGTACGCCGAACACGAACAAACTGACTAGCGAAACGATGGAGGCCATCGCGGATCGGTTTGCTGAAATCGAAGCTGTTCATCACCATATCGAATTGACTGACCCCACCGACTACTTTGAAGTTCTCCCGGGTTTGCGATCGGTGTTGCGTGACGTGCGAGAAAACTATGACGACTGCCTGTTCTTTATTGGTACCGCGTCGGGAACTCCGCAGATGCACACTTGTTGGGTGATGCTTGCGGCCAGCGGCGAGTTTCCCGCCCGCCTGCTCCAGACTCGACCGCCGCGATTCGTCACGGAAAACAAACCACCATTTTCTGAAATTGATCCGACCAATTCCCAATTCCCAATCATTCGCCAAAACGTGTGGGGCGATCCTCAAATTGACTCCGACGAGTCACTTCAAGACACCGAACTGATTCAGAAGCTAGGCATTGTTGGAGACCATCCGGCTTGGATTCAAGCGATGGAGCAAGCGTGCCTGGTCGGTCGAACTGACGTCCCCGTGTTAATTCTTGGTGAGTCAGGAACGGGCAAAGAGCTGATTGCAAAACTTGTTCAGTTGGTCAGTGATCGCGCCAAAAAGCCGTTCGTTCCAGTCAACTGTTCGGCAATTCCTGAAGACCTGGCGGAGAGCACTCTGTTCGGCCATGTCAAAGGATCATTCACCGACGCATCGTCTGACCGAAAAGGTAAATTCCGCGACGCCCAAACGGGAACAATCTTTTTGGATGAGCTCGGTGAGCTTCCATTGGCGATTCAGGCGAAATTGCTCCGCACGATTGAGCAAGGTGAAATTGAGCCTGTTGGCGGCAAGACCGAAACTGTAGATGTTCGCGTCATTGCTGCAACCAATCGAAAACTGAGCGCCGAAAATCAGGAAGGCGGCTTCCGACAAGATTTATATTTCAGACTTAACGTTGGTGAGATCCGATTGCCATCTCTATCTGAGCGTCGCTCTGACATCGTCAAACTCGCCCTTCATTTTCTTGATCGCGAATGCCAATCACTTCGCAAATCGAAATCCATTTCTCCCGAGGCTATTCAAAAGCTCGAAGCCTACAGCTGGCCCGGTAACATTCGGGAACTTGAAAACACGATTCAACGAGCTGTAATGTTTTCCAAAGATGGTGAAATCAAGCCCGAACACATCCGCATCAATCTTGAGACGGAAACTTCGTCATTGCAGCATTTACCAACACCGCAAAAAGGATTCTCAATCAAAGACTATTTGGATTTGGTTCGAGCTGAGCTATACGATCGCGCCATTGAACTATCAGGAAACAGTCAAGCACGAACGGCAGAAATGCTGGGTGTATCTGATAATGCAGTCTCCAAATACGTAAAGTGCAAGAAGGGAGAAGAGTAATTCAACCTGGGTTCAGGGGAATTCAACCTAGGTTGAATCGCAGAGTTTACCGACAAACGAAACTCAACAAAAACACGAGCTATTGATACTTACGCCATTGGCACAGCACTTGCCTTACAAGAAAGAATATGGCTTTGAACGAAAAGGAAACATGCCGGCAACTGATTGAACCCAAGCTGGAACCGCTTGGGTGGGATGCCGAACCACAGTTGCACATTGGCCCAGGCCGTGTGAACTTCAGTGGTGACAGCGCGGAGACGATGTATGATCCGACTCAGGCGATCATTGCAGACTACCTTCTTCGGTACCGTGGCGTTCCGTTAGCCATTCTCGAAGCGAAAGCAGAATCCTCTCCCGCCGAAGACGGAATGCAGCAGGCGTCCCGCTACGCCGACCGCTTGATGATTCGATTCTCAATCGCGTCCAACGGTCACGACTGGATTCTCACCGACAACAAGACTGGTGAATACGAAACCACGGACACACCGCCTTCGCCAGAAGACATTCTCGCGAAGATGGACGTCGATATCGACTGGGATCGTTGGGAAGACGCGTTCACCGCCAACTTTCATGTCGATCAAGTCACGCGAAAACGGACTCGACCTTATCAAGAAATGGCAATTGCCAATACGCTTTGGGAGTTTGCTCAAGGCAAAGTCCGGGCGTTGCTGTTGATGGCAACCGGTACTGGAAAGACGTTTACAGTTTTTCAGTTGATTTGGAAGCTGATGAACGGCGGTACGCTTAATCGCCAGCACGTCCTGTTCTTAACGGATCGCAACAGCCTTAAAGGCCAGGCATATCGAGCATTCAGTGCGTTCTCAGCTGACGAGCGCGTCACGATCGACAAGGCGACGGTTCGCGACGGTAAGCATCAAGTCGGCAAAGTGTTTTTTGCCAACTACCAAAATCTCGATGAAGAGCTTGACGGAAAAAAGGTATACGAACACTTCGACGCTGACTTCTTTGACTTGGTTGTCATTGACGAATGTCACCGAAGTGGGTTCGGTGATTGGTTCGGAGTGTTTGAGCATTTCGAGAGCGCCTTGCAACTGGGTCTAACGGCCACACCGCGTGATCTTGAAGAGTCTCGTCGTGAACTGACGGAGGAAGAGCAACGCCGGGACACGTATCACTATTTCGGCGAGCCGATCTTTACCTACAGTCTCAAACGAGCGATCGACGATGGCTATCTTGTGCCGTACCTGCTGGAAGAGCGTGTCACTAACATTGACAAAGACGGGTACACAGCCGAAGACGGCAAGTACTACGAGACTAAGAATTTCGAGAGGGACATCATCATCCCGAATCGAACCGAAGCGATCGCAGCCGATCTCTGGAAGATATTTGGCAAATACGATTTGCGTGATGAGAAGACGATCATCTTTTGTGTCAATGATACTCACGCCGCAAAGATGGCGGCCGAGCTGCGTAAACTTTCAGGTGACCCTGGCTACGCCGCTCGAATCACACGCTCGGAACGCAACAGCCATCAATTGGAACGCAACTTTGCGATCGTGGGTTCAAGCAAACCTCGCGTTGCGGTCACTGTTGATTTATTGACAACGGGCTTCGACGCACCCGATGTAAAGAACATTGTCTTCGTCCGACCACTCAAAAGCTCAATCCTCTATAAGCAGATGAAAGGGCGAGGAACTCGGCTCTGTGAAGATGTCAACAAGCGATACTTCACGATCTTCGACTACTCCGGTGCCAGCGCATTGGAAGATGCTGAATTCGATGGCCATCCTGCTAACAAACAAAAAGGAACGTTGTCGAAATCCAAGCCAATCAAAAAGGATAAATCTGACGACGAACCAGAAGTCACGAAACCGGTCGCCGACAATGTTCACGTGGTGATGTCGACCACGAACCGAAGTATCTCATTCGGAGATGGGAAGTGGATGCCGTTTGACGAGTACGCGGAAAAGTCACGTGAATTCATTTTGAACATCTCGACGAACGATATCAGTCAGTTGTTGACAATTTGGATCGACAAAAACAGTCGCAAGGAATTGCGAGAAGAACTGGGAGACCAGGACATTTACACATCTGCGTTTCGGCACTACATGGAACTGCCGGATACCGATGACGTCGATATTCTCGCCAAGATTGGTTTCGACATCACACGAGTCCCTACGCGAACCGATCGTGTCAACCGATTCTGGGACAAGGAATCGGATTGGTACGAGTCTCAGTTTGGAATCACTTTACGTCGCCCAAACATTAACCAGCCCTACGACTCGGAAGAGTTTGCTTTGGCGGGCAGTGACACCAGCGACTACGAAGTGAAAGAACCTTGGAAACTGGATTTTTGGCGAACTGCACTCGATCACTACTCGCTGTTCGGCATTGATGATTTGGAACAAGCTCGCACCTACGCAGCCCCTCAATTCGTTGACCAGTTTGGCAGCTTTCAAACGCTTAGCAAGAAGTATGGCGGTGCGCAGCTTTTGAAGTCCGACCTAGAAGAAGTTAAGCAACATTTGTATGTGCCAATGGCCAACTAATCACGGAATGAAGATGGCGAAGAAGAAAAGTAAAAAGAAGACAACTGGAAAAAAATCTGCATCGCAGAAAAAGGGACCCGTGGCAAAAACCAAAAAAGCCGCCAAGAAAATGCCTGCCGCAAAGAAGGCTTCAGTCAAGAAGCAGTCGACGAAGGCCAGCGCCAACGGTGCGTCCAATGGCAAGGTTGATCCGCGCCGTCAAGAAGTTCAGCAGATCGTCAAGAACGCCTGCGACCAATTGAACTCCGAAGGCGTAGATGCCAGGAACTATGTTGAGCAATTGGCTTGGCTGTTTTTCCTCAAAGCGTTCGACGAAGCCGAAACGCGACGGGAAGAGGAAGCCGCATTTGACGACTCGCCCTACGAGCGACGACTTTCGGGAAAGTTCGCTTGGTCGTCGTGGGCGTCCGATACCGATGACTCGGAAGCGATGTTGAAATTTGTCGACCGAGAACTTTGGGAGAAGTTGACGAGTGCCGATCCCAAAAAGGGTTTAGGCGACGATCCTTTGGCACAGCGGTTCCGTCGAATCTTCGACAATGTTCGCAATTACAGCCGTCGCGGGGCTTCATTCGCACGAGTCGTCAAACAAGTCGACAAGCTGCAATTCTCCAGCGACACCGATGTTCACGTGCTGTCAGAGATTTATGAGGATTTGTTGAAACGTGTAGCGGCAGACAGCGCTGGTTATGCGGGAGAATTTTATACTCAGCGGCACATTATCCGCGCCATGATCGAAGTCGTGTCACCGCAGGTCGGTGACAAGGTTTACGACCCCTGTTTTGGTACGTGTGGATTCTTGGGTGAAGCCGCCGATTACATGGTCGACCCAAAGCGTAATCCGAACGCCAAAAATTTAAGCGCTCGCAATTTGGAAAAGCTCCAATCAGGAACGTTCTACGGTTTGGAGATCAAACCGCTGACCTATTTGCTGGGTATGATGAACATGATCTTGCACGGAATCGAGTCGCCAAATTTGGAATTGGCTAACACGTTGGAATTGCACGATCAGAACGTTTCTGAGAAAGACAAGTACGATGTCATCTTTTCCAATCCTCCATACGGCGGCAAAATGGCGTCGGAGTTGCAAACAAACTTTCGAGTACGATCGAGCGCAACGGAGTGTTTGTTTCTGCAACACATCATGCGGAACCTTGTTCGTGGAGGCCGCGCTGCCGTCATTATTCCAGAAGGGGTTTTGTTTCGCGGTGGGCCAGATCAAAAAGTTCGGAAAGAATTGTTGGAACAATTCAATGTTCACACGGTACTGTCGCTGCCCGCAGGATGCTTCCTGCCTTACACAGGCGTCAAGACAAACGTTCTGGTTTTTGAGCGACCAAAGACGGAGCCAAAAAGCGGCAATTTAGCCACGAAAAAAGTTTGGTTTTACGACCTGACAAATGATGGGTTCGAGCTAAAAGGAACACGCAAGCCGATTGAAGGGAATCAAATTCCAGATTTCTTGAAGAAGCAGCCGAAGCAAAAAACGGGTGACGACTCGTGGTCGGACACCGTCGACGACATCATCGAACGAGGCTATGACCTCTCGGCAAAAAATCCGAAACGAGTTGACGAATACGAACATCGGCCAGCAATGGAATTGGTGCAGTCTATCAAGGCAAAGGAAGAACGGATCGTTGACTTGTTAGGAGAACTCGAAGGGATCTTGGAGGGTGGCCATGTTATTTGACTCTCCGTACGCCTTTGAACCGCTTGCCGAACTTGTCGAGGAAACAGAAACAAGAGACCCGCGACGCGCTCCTGCACATTCGTTTCAATACGTAGATATTGGTTCTGTTTGCAATCAGCGTTTTCAAATCAACGCGGCCAAAGATATTGAAGGAAGCAAAGCCCCGAGTCGGGCGAGAAAGGTAATACGCGAAAACGACGTGATTTTCGCAACTACCCGGCCCTATCTAAAGTCGATTGCGGCGGTTCCACAATCGTTGGACAATCAAATTTGTTCCACCGGCTTCTGTGTGCTTCGGGCAGGCAATCGGATTCTGCCCGAATGGATGTACTATTTTGCAACTTCGGACGAATTTATTCGCCAGATTACGCCCTTAATGCGTGGCGCAAATTACCCAGCGGTTACTGATAAAGACGTGCGAGCTGCAAGAATCCCAGTGCCTCCACTTGATGTACAGCGACGAATCGTCGCCCGCATCAATTCGTGTATGGAACGAGTCGAAGAGATTGAAACACTACGCAACCAGTCGATGATCGAGGCAAGGGCAGTGCTTCCATCAATGCTGAACGACGCATTCGTGGATTTGGGTAAATCATGTCCTGTGTCAACGCTTGGTGGCCTAGCGGAAGAAACCCGTTACGGCACTTCAAAAAAATGCTCAACGTCCGCGACTGATACAGCAATTCTAAGAATTCCAAATGTCGCCGGAGGATTTGTTAAATTCGACAACTTAAAGTACTGCGAGCTTACGGAACGAGAATTAGATAACCTGCGTCTCAAAGCGGGCGATCTGCTGTTTGTACGGACAAACGGCAGTCGAGAGCTAGTTGGTAGGTGTGCGATTTTTGAGGGAAACAGCGATATTGAGGCAGCCTTTGCCTCATATCTAATCCGAGTTCGATTGCTTGAATGCAAGATGCGACCCCATTTCCTTGCGTTTTTTCTCAACAGCACCCATGGACGGATCGAATTAGACCAACGGCGAAGGACTTCTGCGGGTCAATTCAACATTAACTCAACGAACTTGCGAAGTATCGAAGTGCCTGTGCCACCTCTTTCGATACAAGATAGGGTATTGGAAACGCTCACCAGTTATCAGTCGTCGGTAGTTGCATTACAGGCGGAAATTGAGTTCGCGCACGCGGAGTCTTATCACCTACGCGATGCCATCCTTCGCAAAGCCTTCGCGGGGGAGTTGTAATCGAAGTGAAAGAGATCACCCCTAAAGTGATTTGGCAGGCGCTCGACGATCTGCGAGCTAACTCGCCGCTTACAAGCCGAGAGTTTGGTCAGGGGTTTGCTGCGCTTCTATTTTTGCGTTGGGCGGATTTTCAAGACGCTGAGCAGGAGGCCGTCGCTGCATTTGAAGATGAAGTTTATCAGCCAGTGTTGTCGAACAAATTTCATTGGCGGCATTGGCATCAGCTTTCAGATGTTGACTTGATTCGAGTGGTTCGCGAGCTGCCTAATGTAGTGCGAGAGGCTTCCAGTTGGCGAGAAGGAACACTTGCTGCCCAGCTATATCGGATCGTTGACGCGATCAAAATCCTCGCGGAATTTCCAAGCGATACTTTAACGTCGCTTGTGAGATGGCTGGCTGACCAACCGTTTGAAACACCGGATGATCGAAGGGCATTGCGAGATATTTTTAGCGACGCAATGTTCCGCCTGACTGACAAGCAAGCCGCACAGTTTTTTACGCCCCAACACATTGTTGACTTTGTCGTTGATATTGCTCGGCCTCAATTTGAGGAGTCGATTTACGACCCTTGTTTTGGCTCCGGTGGGTTCCTGACTGCCGCCGTCGACTACGTACGGGAACATGATGAGACAAACGTACGCAGTGGGAAACCCCCGGTGCGATTGTCAGGAGTCGAATGGTCAAAAGATGCCTATGTGATCGGCCTAGTAAGAATGGTGTTATCGGGAACCGAGTCGCCGCGACTTGAACTTGGCGACAGCCTCGAGCGCGATTTTCCCAGCAGTCCATCGACCGAAGGATTCGATTTGGTAATGATGAATCCGCCTTGGGGAAAAATTGGTTCCCGAGGTTTGGATCACTATGCGATTCCAACCAATAATACGACGTCGCTTTTTATCCAACATGCTCTTTCGCAGTTGAAGCCCGACGGTCGCGCAGTGTTCATCGTTCCGCAGGGAATACTGTTTAGTGGCGGGCCAGAACGTGAGCTTCGCGAAATGTTACTGCGACAACACACGGTCGAGAGCATCGTCGCATTGCCAGCGGGATCGTTCATGCCGTTTACGTCGGTCAATTCCAGTATCGTGAGCGTCCGCAAGGGTAAGCCGACGAAGTCCGTGAGGATGATTGATCTGTCAGGGATCGGTCATCGAAAGCCCAAAAACTTGGAAGGAATGACTGGACTGATTGCAAAAATGCTGGATTCAGATGATCAGCATGAATACGCCTGGGATGTCGATATCGAATCTTTGGAGGAAGTCGATTTTGATCTGACGCCAAGACGACGCGATCAGGGCGGGCTGGAGAAACTACTCAATTCGTTTCCTGAGGAATGCGAGCTTCGTACTTTGGATGAAGTCGCCACGATACGCTCGGGGCGGTCTGTTCGATCAGATCAACTACTTGACTCGGTTCCAAAATTGCAGGCCCGGTCTCCCAAAGAGATCGTCAGCGAAATGAATTCGTTGAAACAAGAATTGCGTGAACTGGAAAGATCCACGGAAACGGATTTCCAACATGTAGGTGATGTTCATTTTCAACTCGACAGCCTTGCTGACGAATTAGATGCTTCGGAAGAATCAGCCCCGTCCCCTGTGCCTTACATCCGCATTCGCGATATCAATCAAGGACAAACGCTACCCGGAAGTAGCTGGCTTTCCGAACAAGCAATTCTTAAACTTGATCCTAAACGGAAACTTAGGCTTGGTGACCTCCTGATTTCCAAGTCAGGAACGATTGGAAAAACCGGGATCGTCCGAAATGGAGCCGTCGGTGGCGTTGCTGCAAGTGGATTTTTTGTGCTTCGTGCGAAGGAATTCGTTGATCCTCATTTCCTGCTGGCCTATCTGAACAGCAATGAATGTAGGCAATGGCTGGACAATCGCTCTCGTGGGACTGCGGCTCGACATTTGTCGATGAAGTCGATCAAGGAACTTCCTGTTCCTGTTCCACCCTTGCAGATTCAAAAGCATGTTGTTGCGCAACATCGCGAGCAGGGAACCGATGCGCTTGAAATTCTCAATCGTCTGCTTACGGGAGCCGAGACGAACAAGGTTGCTGAGTGGCTAACAGAGAATTGGCAATGGCTTTCGTCTGCATCAGAAGCTGGACTCAATAACATTAGGTCATCCGCCTGGGAGCGGATTGCCAACGAATTGCGTGGCTTACGCAATGAGGCCGCACACAGTCGTGACGATGCAGGAGTACTACTTCCATGGCTGCTTGCAACCAATGAAGCAATGAAGCCATTGCGAGAAGCCGAGAAAATCCCTGATCAGTCGGCGATGTGGAGCGTTTTCAATGAGGCGATGCAACGAGCGAAGAATGCGTCACAGCGAGCCAGTGGAGAGTCTCCTGACCAACGGCGTGCGCGACAATTCACTGATCTTTTAGCTGCATGGCTTGAAGAAAAAATTGAGGTAATGGCGACCGACAGCGAGTTGGTTTTCAGTTGCGATAAATCTGAATTGGTGGCGGGTGAGCCTTTTGATCTGCTCGTGACGGCGACCAGCAAAGGGCCTCTTCCACTTCGATATTTGAGGTTCACAACCGAACCGGATTTTGGCGAACAACGAGTTGACTTTCTTGCCAGCGGAAAATCGTGCGAGGTTGTTTTTTCGGTCGATTCCAACTCCTTAGAGCTCGGCCCTTTCAATCTCAACATCCACTGGGAGGCGATGACGATCGACGGTACTTCGGTCGAATCGACAACACCAAGCCAAATTGGTTTTAACGTGGTTGCTGCCAGTTCCAAGACCGCAAGCGTCGATCTGGGAGGTAGCCCCTACGTTTGCGGAGATCCTGTCACCGTCGATCGAAACGATGTCTTCTTCGGTCGAGAGGAATTGATTGAACAGATCAAGCGGCAAATCATCCAGAGCGGCAATGTGGTGCTGCTGGAAGGCAATCGCCGCGCTGGTAAGTCTTCAATCCTATGGCATTTGGAAGGCAAAGACGCGATTCCCGGATGGTTGGGTATTTATTGCAGCTTGCAGGGAACCGACGGCGCTCAAGAAGGAGGGATTCCAACTGCCGAGGTCTTCCGCAGTATCGCTTACGATATTGTCCAGGGAATCCGAAAGTTGAACGGAAAAGCGTTGCTGCCGGATGGAACCATCTTGGATTCCGAAAGAAAACTGGGAGTATCAAAATCGGTTCGCGCTGGGATCAGCGATGACGCGCCCTTTCAAGATTTTCGTGAATACCTTGAATTGGTGATGGAGTCGCTAGCGGAGCAGAATCTCGGATTGCTGTTAATGATGGACGAGTTCGACAAGTTGCAGGAAGGGATCAACAACGGCGTTACATCTCCACAAACGCCTGAGAACATCCGTTTTCTGGTTCAGTCATTTCCGAGATTCTCAGCAATCTTGACCGGGTCTCGCCGACTCAAAAAGATGCGTGAAGAGTATTGGTCGGCGCTGTTCGGATTGGGCACCAAGTTTGATGTCTCAGTATTGCCTGAAGCAGCGGCAGAACGACTGATCCTTGAGCCAGTAAAAGACAAAATTTCTTTCTCGACGTCAGCGACAAAACTGGCTTGCCAAATTTCAGCACGGCAGCCCTATCTCTTGCAGTGCCTGTGCAATCGAATCTTCGATATTGCTGCCACGACGGATGTTCGTTCGATCACAGTCGTTCATGTCCAGGAGGCAGCGGCAAAACTGGTTAGAGACAATGAACATTTCGCCAGCCTGTGGGACTACACCGAATTTGAGCGACGACGGTTCCTTTTGTACTTGCTGCATCGGGAGGAATCCGGGCCTGATCAAATGCGACTGCCTGTAATCGAAGAGAAGCTAAGGCAGCTTGGGATCGAGCTTCATCCTGAGGTCTTGATGTCGGATCTAGAGTATTTGATTGAACTGGAGTTGGTCGATCTTCACGGTGAAGAATCTGGGGCGTATTACACACTCACGATTCCAATGATGGGTGATTGGCTGGATGGTCAGCACGATTTCAATATGGTTTTGCAGCGCGCCCGGGCAGAGGCGGAAGACATCAGCGGCAAGGTCAACGAACTGCGGAACCTGCAGAAAGAAATTCATAAACTAGAAAGCGATAGGGTAGATGGCGAAAATTAAACCAGCGTTTCCTTTTCCGATTCTGGGTTCGACACTTGTGCCGCTTGTGGGTCGTCAAACGGTTCTAAACAGGATTTGGAGTGTATAGCGACAATTAGAACTCCCTTGTTGCGACAATTAGAATTCCCTTGTCCGTGTTGATTGCTAGCGTTTTTGGTAGGCGATTTTCCGAGTCAGCGACAATTAGAATTCCCGTGTTGGCGAATCCTCTTTTTGCCACGTAACTCCTGTTTTCTAGGGAGTTTCGATGGTCAGCGACGGACAAGTCAAAGAACTGCGTCGAATGATTGCCCAGGGCAAGTCGTTGGCCGCATCATCAAGGATGGCAGAAATGAGTGAGAAAACAGCGCGCGATTATCGGGATGACGATCGTCTCCCTTCGAATCGAAAACAGCCCCGAACTTATCGCACTCGCACCGATCCGTTCGCCGACGTCTGGCCGGAAATTCAGCAACGACTCGAGCAGGAACCACGCCTCAAAGCATACACACTTTTTGGCTGGTTACAGGCCACTCGCCCGGGCGAGTTTGCGGACTCGACTCGGCGCACTTTCGAGCGCCGAGTCTCCCAGTGGCAAGCGCTTCACGGCCCCGGCAAACCCGTCTTCTTCAGCCAGGAGCATCATCCCGGCGCGCTCGCGGCCAGCGACTTCACGGTCTGCAACGAGCTGAGTGTCACGATCGCCGGCCGAAAATTCGAACACTCGTTTTATCATTGCGTACTGACTTATAGCAACGTTGAATCGGTCAGCTTGTGTTTCTCAGAATCGTTCGAAGCCTTGAGCGAAGGCATCCAGAAAGCCTTCTGGGAATTCGGCGGCGTACCTTTGCGGCATCGTACCGACTCGCTCAGTGCGGCGGTCAAAAACCACTCCAGTCGCAAGTCGCACACAGATCGTTACACGGCGTTGATGGCTCACTACCAGTGCCAGCCCCAACGCACCAACGCCCGCTGTGCCAATGAGAACGGCGATGTCGAGTCGTCCAATCGACACTTCAAAGCGCGTATCGATCAAGCGTTATTGCTTCGCGGCAGTCGTGACTTCGCCAGCCGAGAAGAGTACGTTGCCTTGGTCGAGCGGCTCGTCGCCACCGCCAATTCGAATCGTCAACAACGCCTGTCTGAAGAGTTGGCGGAGCTCCAACGGCTTCCCGATCAGCGGCTTGATACGGCTGACTTGTTGCTGGGAATTCGTGTCGGTAAGGGAAGTACGATTCGGGTTCGGACCAACATTTATTCCGTTCCCAGTCGCTTGATCAACAAGCAAGTCGATGTTCGAATCGAAGCCGAGCACATCAAAGTGACTTACCAGGGGCACTCGATTCAGACGATGCCCCGCTTGTTGGGCAAGCAAGGCGTTTCGATCAACTATCGTCATGTGATTGACAGTTTGGTTCGCAAGCCCGGTGCGTTTGCCCAGTACAAATACCAGCACGAGATGTTTCCCACGAGCCAGTTTCGGATGGCTTATGACATTCTCAGTCGCGCCCACGCCTCCAAAGTCGCCGACAAACAGTACGTGAAAATTCTGGAACTGGCCGCCAAGGAAAGCCAGGACGCCGTCGATCATGCGTTGCGAGTGCTGATCGGCGCGGGAGTCGCTGTCGATTTCGAGGTGATCGAGTTGATGGTTCACGACGCAGCCAGTTTGCCGCTGGCGACGCAAGTCAATATCGAGGCGCCTGACCTGAATGAGTTCGATTGTTTGTATTCTACATTTGACAAGGAAAGTCTATCTGATGAGCAAGTTGAAAAACCGATCCCCGAAACGGGCAGCCCCAACCACGGCAGCCTCGAAAGCGACGCCCGGCAAACGGCGATCGACTCGAGCACCCGGCAGGGCAGCGAGCCGAGTGGAACCCGGTCGCGACCAGGAGCTGACTCTGCAGTTTCGCGAATTACGGATGCCGAGCTTTCGGGATCACTTCGCCGAAACAGCAACGCGGGCGGCGACCGAAGGCTTGAGCCACTTGGATTATTTATCGGAGCTGACGACGTTGGAATGCGAAACGCGGCGGGAGGGTCGGATCAAACGGTTGCTGACTCGATCGAAGTTGCCGCTTGGCAAGACGTGGGAGTCATTCGACTTCAGCCGCTTACCGCTGGCCATGACTCGGCAGATGGAAACACTCAAGGACGGTTCGTTCTTGGCACGGCGAGAGAACGTGTTGTTGTTCGGCAAGCCCGGTTCGGGGAAGAGTCATGCCTTGTGTGCGTTGGCCCAGCAGCTGATCTTGCGGGGCCACAGCTTGTTGTTCACGACTTGCGGGATGCTGGTTCAGCAGTTGCTGATTGCCAAACGGGACTTGCGGTTGCCCAAACTGTTCAAGAAACTATCGAGCTTCGAGGGCCTAATCATCGACGACTTGGGCTATGTCCAGCAAAGCCGCGAGGAGATGGAGGTCCTGTTCATGTTGTTGGCCGAACGATACGAGCGAGGCAGTGTGATGTTGACCAGCAACTTGGCGTTCAGCAAGTGGGGTCAGATCTTCAAGGACACCATGACCACCGCGGCCGCGATCGATCGGCTGGTACACCACAGCGTGATCATCGAGATGAATGTCCCAAGTTACCGTATCGAAACCGCAAAGAAGGCCAAACAAAAGAACTCTTCCCGCCAATGACGAAAGAAATAATCAACTTCTTCATCGGGAATTCTAATTGTCGCTAAAGGGGAATTCTAATTGTCGCCGAACATGGAGCGACCTTACAAAAGCTACTCCAGCCAATCTCTCTATCGTCGGCCCGCGTTACATTGGCAAGTCTGTCCTGCTGAGGGAAGTTGCTGAACATGCAGCAACAAACGACTCGTCACCGTTTTCGTTGGTTTTGTTCTGGGAGCTTGGACATTCTCCACCACAGTCAGACGCAGAGTTTGTCAGCCGTCTCTGCGAAGAGTTACGCGGGGTAATGATGGGCGATGGAAAATTCAACGATCATCGGAAGTTCTTACAGGAAGACCCCACTTACGGAACGCTGAAGGAAGTTATGGACTTGCTTCAGACTGATGAGTCACCAGTTTTGATGATTTGGGATGGATTCGACAAACCGCTGAGTCAAGGGAAACTGACCGGTAGTCTTTTTGGAAACCTCAGAGACCTGTTCAACGGTAAACGGCATAAGGTTATCACTGCCACTCGTGCCACGCAAACGGCCTTGGCACGCAACAAGCAAGTCGAAGACAGCCCGTTTTGGAACATGTTTGATCCGACACCGGTCAGCGTCGGCCCATTTGATCAAGACGATATCGCAGCGGCGATCGAAGTTGCCGGGCTTTCGGAAGGTCAAGGCGGATTGAAGGAGTTAACGAACTGGTCTGGTCGTCATCCTGTATTGCTACTGTCGTTGTTGAACGAACTTGGATTGAATGGTAGCAAGGAATTCGACAACAAGCAGGTTGCAGCTGCTGCGAAAATATCTGCTGACAAATTGCAGGAATTTCTGGGTCGGGTCTGGGAAAGTTTTGACACAGAATCAAAGAATGTCTTTCTCGCTCTGAGCTCAAGCGAGTTGGCAAATGAACACATTGGCAAAGATCAAACGCGATTTCTGACCGCAGGTGGTTTCGCATCGAAAGACGGTCAAAAGCATGTTTCAACGTGTCGCCTGTTGGCCGAACATGTCGAAGGTTCACGTCAAGGCGCAAGTGAAGTAGCGAGACTTTTTGGAAGTTGGGACTCTTACCGAAACGAGATCAGGTCGATTTTGGAATTGCGAGTCAGTGATATTCCAGTTGTTGACGGGCGTCTTCACCGCTTGGTGAAGCAATCTTTGGAGAACATCCCTGAATATCCCGATGACTGTCTCAATCATCTGACCAGCATTGAAGATGCTGCGTTGGATATTATTTGGAAGTTCGAGTTCGGGCAAAACAAAATTTCACAACCAGTGATTGCATACTGGAGCGAGGGGAGCCGCAGCACAGACAATATCATTGGCAAGATGATGGAAGCAGACGACTGGAGTATTCCCAAGGATCGATTTTTGCAGCTGGCGATTCTCCAAAGACTCACTGGAAGTAAAGCAGCGTTTGATGCCAAGTCGAAGCATGTTTCAAAAGATACTTACGTCCTGCTAAACGCCATTCATCAGTTTCGCAATCGCAGCGAACACGCAGACGGCCAACCAATTTTTGAAGGCGTCGCAGTCTCAGCATTGTTGCTTTGCATCGAGTTGCTTGGATGCCTGGCGCGTGAACTTGGTGGAACGTAGGTTTCTAATTCAACCTACGTTGAGAACGATTCAACCAAGGTTGAAAATCAGTTACTGCCCTTCATCAAGTCACTCGTTGAAACTCGGAAAAATCGCCTGCTTGTTTTTTTTCGATCATTGGCACAGCTGTTGCGTTAAGTGCTTTTCGTTATCAAACGAACCACTTGGAGCGACCAAATGAGCAACGGAACAACATCAGCAGCAAACTTTCTTGATCACGGATTTGAACTTACAGTTGGAGCTGATGTACTTCAGGCAGTGCCGGAAGAAATTCGCAGCGATCACTCTTCGCTGCAACACTACCTGAATCGTGCCATTGAAATTGGTCTGAAAGCCATGGCTATGGCAGGTATCCAGCTTGACCGCGATTTGGTCAAAGACGAGTTTGCAGATTTCGCCAATCACGTTGGCAGCCTCTGCAAAGGATTGCAGGATTTATTCGCTCAGGAATTGACTGAGGAAGACTCCAAGCTGGCTCGGCAGTTGGCTCAGTACCTCGGAGACGACGGAAAGTTGGGACGGTCGGTAAGGCGATTGGAAGAACAACTTGTAGATCCGAGCCGAGAAGACAGTATTCCGGGTTCGGTAAAGACGTTGCTAAATGAAACGTTCTTCGATGCTGACTCGCCGTTCCGAAAAGCGTTGGATATCTCGGACGACAGCTCACCGCTGAAACGATTCGTGGTCGACCAACAACAGCGGCTAAAGGAATTCCAGGAAGATCAGGTCAAGAAACACAGCGGTCTTGAAAAGACGATCGAGGCGAACTTCCAGCGGATTTTTGACCACATCGGATACAAGTCCGAGTTGGATGAGTCGGAAAGCAAGGGCTCACGCAAGGGAGGCGACTTCGAGGATCAATGTACCGAGATCATTTCGAGCGTTGCCCTAAACAAGGATGAAACAACCCGCGTTGGTCGGGAAACCGTTGTCGGAACGCGAGTAAAACGCGGTGATGTTTTGATTGACGTCAATCAGGACGGGTTCGAGCAGAAACGGATCATTGTCGAGGCGAAATCCGGTTCCTATACGCTAACCGGCAAGAATGGTGTTCACAATCAACTGGCGGCGGCGATGAAGTTTCGCGACGCGGCAGGCGGCATCGTGGTGGTAACTGCGGAACACGCCGGAGCGAGACAGCGAACGTTCGACCGAATCGGGAGCAATCGGATCGTCGTTGTTGTCGATCGGGCCGATGAAGCAAATGGATTCTTACCGCTGGAAGTCGCCTATGCCGTTCTTCGTGAAGAACTGCTCGCACAGCAAACAGTCGAGGCCAGCGACGGCCCCGACATTAGCGGAGCCGAAGGCACGATTGCTGAGATCCAAAGTGCATTGGGATTGGTTAATTCCATGAAAAGCAATTGCACTGAAGCAAAGAAAAACGTGGACAACGTTCGTGAATCCATCGGAAAGATTGAATCCACAATTCGCGAAAAGCTACGCGATCTGCGAAATCAGCTGCGAATTTCATAAGCGTGACCAAACG
>CBDFNH010000002.1:0-7130 GCA_965250075.1 Mariniblastus sp. | reverse complement strand
CTTAGCGGAACAACCGTAGACAATACTTGTGCCCCACCCTGGTAGTCGTATGAGGAAACCACGACCTGGTAATGGCGGTCTTTCGCAAACGCTCTGCCACCTGTTTTATGAACCTGAACCCGGGCATATCTGTAGCCGCCGTAATTTGATGGCCACGCATCGTAGACCGTGGTGACAATTCCAGCGGCGCCGCCAACAGTCGGCGGAGCGATTGGATTGTTTTGCTGTGTCTGGCCGAAGGAACTGACCCCTGTCAGAAACACCATGACGGCAGCAACAAACGTGCTACGAATTGCTCTTGGAGTCTTCGGTATATATTCGATCATGATGTTCGCAGCTGACGGGCGTTTCAGTTTGGTCGACACGAATAACTATCTCAAGTTGACTTACTATCAGGTTGACTCGGATGGAGCTTCTTTGTTTGCAGCGGGCTGATGACTGTACTCAACGGAAGGTGCACCGGGTTGGAACGGTTGATTGACAAGCTGACTTTGATTTTCTGAACGATCTTCAACCGCTTCGTATCCGGGCGCGGATGATGCGGCGGAGAACATTCTGGCGACAAGATAAATAATTGCGAAAACAAGAAACGGAATGAAGAGCGAGAGAATGGCGATGACCAGCCCAAACCCGATTGCGTTTCCGCGCGATGCCGCTGCAAAAATCGAAAACAAGAATGCGAATACGACGGTCGCATGCAGCATTTGCCGGAGGGAGAATTTTGGAGCGAGCAACGGTGTACCTGCTATTGCTAGTTGGGAAGCGTGTCCGAACGAAGTCCGATCGATCCGAAAAGCGGAAGCTGTTCCTCTGGTGTGGACGGAATGTTGTACTCCAATGTTCGAATCGCGACTGTTGGAATCACGACGTTAAGATCACTCGCCTGGTGCACTGATTTGGAGATTCATTGGTGCGGCAGACGTGCGGCAGACGTGCGGCAGACGTAATGTCCGCAAAACAACGACTATTTGAACCTCGGATTCTACCGGTTTTTCTGAATACCGGAGTGATTCGTTTCATTTACCGTTAAATTGCGTGTTCCTTTCCGATCTTTACGGGAAAATTGTGTCATGGCAGATCGGGTGTCGATGATGGATGAAACGGGCCGTACCTGGCAAGGTTCCCGTTTTCGTTGGCACTGGAATGTCAGGCAAGTATACTAAATCAGGGTGTTTGCGGTAAATCAACATCCGAGGTCGTCACTCGACCGCTACAGTTCGTTCACTCGAACAACGCAGCCAGAGTGACGGAACAGAGTTTCAATTTTGGCAGTCCGCCTAACGGGCATCGATAGAGGTATACCTGATGAACTTGATGGGAAAAATTTTCACTTTCATTATTTTCTTCATGAGCATTGCATTTCTTGCGGTTGCAATCATGGTCGGTGCCTCGCATCGCGAATGGAAATCTGTCGCCAGCGAAAACAAAGTGGCCGCTGACCGGGCAGAGCGGCTCTATGACGAGGCGAAGAAGAGTTCGGGTGAGAAAGATAAACTGTTGGTTGCTGAGAAAGTTTCCCGCGCCGGACAGATTGCTCAACTTGAATCGCAACTGGCTGTCTTCCGCAAGCGGCTTACCGATAGCCAGAGATTGCTTGCCACAGCTCAGATCGAAAGTACGTCGTATCGCGAGCGAATGGAAGAAGCAGAAAAACGGTTGTCTCAACGGGACTCCGAAGTCGCGAGATTGCTTGACGAGAATAACGGGCTGGTCAACGATATCACATCCCAGCGTGTTGCTGTTGTGAATCTAACCAACAAGCTCAACGATACTGACGCTCGACGCCAACAAACCGAGTTGTTGTTGCAGGATGTCCAGGGCGAGCTGGCGAATCGAGTGAAGGTTATGAAAAGGATCGGCGTCGATGAATTTGAATTGACCAATCACATTGCCCCGGAAGTTGACGGAGCCGTGCTGAAAGCGGAAGGCGCAATTGTGGTCATCTCCATTGGAACCGATGACGGATTGCGAGTCGGGCATACGGTGGACATTTATCGCGGGACCAGGTTCGTTGGCAAAGCGACCGTGTCCAAGGCTGACTACAACATGTCAGCAGCGATCATTCAGCCTGAATATGAAAACGCAATGGTTCAGGAGGGCGACAATGTCACAACCCGTTTCTGATTTTCCAGGCGATATGCAAAGCGATTTCGACGCTGGATTTGGCGAGAGCTACGACGATGGTGGTATGTTTCAGGCCGGGGCTCAGCCCGGAATGGAACCGCAAATCGCATCTGCTGCCCCGGTTTATCGCAAGCAACCGTTCAACATCTACAGTGTGATGTTGATCCTGTCGTTTGTTAACCTGCTTGCTGCAACGATCATTTTGATGATCGAAGCCGGCAAGTATAACTAGCAGTCACGGTCTTCTTCCGACCGTCTAACACCTTAATCCTCCAAGCACCACAGCATGTCCGAGACATTCGAAAATACAGAAGACTTGCTCAACGACGATCAACCGGGTGATGAACAGCTTAATGATAGCCAGTCGTCAGGTGACAATCAGATCGGTGAAACGTCGGCAGATTCTGATGGTGAAGCGGACGTGGATACGAAGAAGAGTCGATTCGTTTTCAACGTCTATGATGCAATGATGCTGATTGCGCTGGTCTGTGTGACGGTAGCCACGATCGAACTGTTTCGGGAATTGACGACATTCGGTGCCCTCTCTGAAGGTTTTCCCTGGAAGACGGCGGAAGTTCGCGTGAAGTAGCGGATTGCGTCTGGTTTGTCCGGAGTGCGTATCATTGATGCCGTTGCAACGGATGTCATGCGCAATCATCCGCCACGTGAGGTCTGGGTTTCTGAATGGATGTTCACCACCAGGAACGTGATCGACGGACTGCCTCTTCCACGACATCATGCTTGATTCATAATTGCGTCCGGCCGGCGAAGACACGATTCGGCCCATCGAAACAAGACCCGGCGATAAATTCCTGTGCGTTCGAAAACCGTGAGATTGGGTACTGCTTTCCGGGATGAAGGTTGCCCATTTGTTGTACGTTCAAACGGCGTTGCGTTTAGGGTATATTGGTCGAACGCTCAGCGTCGATTCATTTCCCGAACCAGTCAAGTCGGCAGATACGCTTATGGAAGGTTCTTACGCTCCCGCAGATTCATCAGCTGGCTCGAGTACGGCTAACCCGGACCCCGGTTCGGCCGCAGCGATGACGCCTTCACGCTTAGCCGAACTTCACACTGCTGCAAGATCGTTGTCTGAAAATATCGGCAGCGTTGTTCTCGGTAAACTTGCGCAGGCGAGACTCTGTCTGGTCGCGCTGTTTGCCGCCGAGCATGTATTGATGGAGGACGTGCCGGGCGTCGGAAAGACATTGCTCGGAAAAGCCCTGGCGAGAAGTGTCTCAGGAGATTTTTCGCGCATTCAATTCACGCCCGATCTGCTACCGGGCGATATTCTCGGGAGTTCGGTTTACGATGCGGCTAACAGCTCCTTTGTGTTTCACCGCGGTGCGATCTTCAACAACTTTGTGCTCGCCGACGAAATCAACCGCGCTCCGCCACGAACCCAGAGTGCGCTGTTGGAGGCGATGAGTGATCGACAGGTCAGCATTGACGGAACCACCTACGATCTGCCGCGACCGTTCATGGTGATCGCGACGCAGAACCCGTTCGAGTTTGAAGGGACGTATGTGCTGCCCGAAAGCCAGCTCGATCGTTTTCTCGTCAGGTTTTTGATGGGATATCCGGAACGCAGCGTGGAAAGCGAAATCCTAACCAGCCATCGTGCCGGTCAGCCCGTCGATGACCTTCAATCCGTCTGTAGCTGGGAAAATGTTTTCGACATCCAGAATGCGGTTCGACAGGTCAGCGTCGAGGATTCGATTGCCGAATACATGCTGGACGTCGTGACTGAGACCCGCGAATCTTCCGAATTGTCGGTCGGCGTCAGCACCCGTGGAGCTCTGGCCTGGTACTCGGCGACTCGCGCGATGGCGTTTATTCAGGGTCGCGACTACGCGGTTCCCGATGATGCGCGCGACCTGGCCGTTGCTGTCCTTGCCCATCGGGTTCAGGCGACAGGAATCATGCAGGGCACTCAGCGGACGCATGTTGAGTCGATCATCAAAGAAATCGTCAGCCATGTGCCGCTGCCGACCTAAGGATAGCAAGCGGAAGTCAGTTTGACCGGACAATCAGTACCAAACAGCAGCAACGATGAACGGTGAATTTCGCAAACAGAATCCGGGCCGACTGCGACTTCGTTTAACCCCCGAAGGTATGGCGTTTCTGATAATCCTGGTGTTCGTCGCGGTCGGCGCTGTACTGCGAAGCGTGAATCTGTTGATTTTGCTGGGCGGAATGATGTGCGCGCCCCTGCTGCTGAACTGGCGCTCGCAGATTCATCTGATGAAGCGTCTTTTCTGCCGCCGGCATGTACCGCAGTACATTCACGCAGGCGAACTGACTTCGATCCAATGGGAATGTGAAAACTCGGGATCGCGATTGAACGCCTGGAATATCGTGATTCAGGACTCCGCAAGAAATGCAACCGAACGGGAGGATCTAAGCGGAAGCAAACGTAACCGGCGCGGTATTCATGCAGAAATTGTGTTCCCTGAAATCGATGTCAAGCGCTCAAGTTTCGTTTCCTACCGCACGTTATTCCAGCAACGCGGAACGTATGAGTTCGGTCCGGCGAAAGTCCTGACCACGTTCCCGTTCGGCCTGATGCGTTCAAGACGGCTGCTGTCCGAAGTTCAATCCGTGATTGTTGCGCCGGAACTGGGACGACTGAGTCATTCGTGGAACCGCCGGCTGGAATCGGTCGCGCTCGGGTCGGAAGCAAGTCGTCGGCGTCGAGGACAGGAAGAGGACGAATTCTACGCTCTCAGGAAGTGGAGATCGGGTGATTCACGCCGGCAGATTCACTGGCGCAGCACGGCAAAGTACGGCACACCGATGATCCGGCAACACGAACAGAAAACCAATCGCGACCTCGCGATCGTTGTCGATCTGCGCGTCAGCGGCGAAAGCAGTGATTCACAAACGGAGCGGGATGCAGAGTTGGAACAATGTGAAACGGCGTTGAGTTTTGCGGCTACCGTCTTTGCCCGACTCGGAAATGCAGTTCAGGGCCAGGTGGCGCTAGCGGTCTGCGGCACGAAGACTCAGGTGCTGACCGAAAGACACCATCCCGAGACGGTTGTTCAAATCATGAGACTGCTCGGAACCGCAGGGATCGGCACACTTTCAAATGCTTCGCCTGCAACATCCCGGGGACAAACCGAAGTCCAGGATGAATTGCTGGATGCGGTTATGACAACGGCCAGGTGCGTGTCAGCGGGAACGCCGCTGTTTGTCGTCAGCCCGAGAAGCGGAAAAGAAGCGATGGCTGGCTGGCCGGCGAACAATTCACGGATTGCCGCTGTTCAGACGTCAATTCACTGGCTGCAAACCGGATCGTCCGAACTTGAAGAGATGTTTTCCAAATCCGTCCCTGAAGAAAAACAGCAGATCGAATCGGTATGCGGAAAGTGGGCGTCGCATGTTGCCCGTTAAATTCCCGCTCCAGGTTTCGTTGCTGGTTATGGTGATCATCAGCGGACTTTTGCTCGGACTTAGTCAGGAAAATCTCGGCTTGTCTGCGATCGCAATCATCGGTTCGCTTGCCGGGTTCGTTGTCTGTGACTGGTCGCGCAAGTTTCAATTGAGCGGCTTGCTGGCGAACATCGTATCAATTCTGGTATTGTTTCCCGCGATGAGTGGATTTATCGACGGTGATGGCGAGACGAAACTGATTTGCGTTTCCAACCTGCTCATCTATCTGCAAATTGTGTTGATGTTTCAGGAGAAAAATACGCGCCGCAACTGGCAGATCATGGTGCTCAGTTTGCTTCAGGCCGTCGTCGCAGCAATCTTCCATCTCGAATTCGAGGGCGGGCTTCTGTTTCTCGCCTATTTTGGCATCTCCGGACTGACCATGATCTTGCAGTCGATCAATGACTCGAACTCAAGGATTGTGGACCAAAACCGAACTTCCGCAGCGCGGATGGATGGCACTTGTACGGAATCGAACTGCGGGAAACGCGTGCGGTTTTCACGCTGGTCGTCCGCCTGTCGCGAGGCGTTCGGCTGGGGCAACCCGTTAAGGGCGGGCAGTTCCGAACCGGTAGTCTTTTTTGACGCTCCGGTTCATCAGGACCGAACGCTTCCCGTGCTGTTGCGACATCTCGTATTCTGGCTGGGCGCATCGATGGCGTTTGCGCTGTTGCTGTTCTTTTTCATTCCGAGAAATTCCGACGCCTGGCTCGGACCGTTGATGACTTCGACCACGGCGACCGGTATGACCCGCGAAGTCGATCTGAACCAGCGGGGGAAAATAGAATTTGAAGGCGGGCAGGAATTCCGGGTTTCAGTTACCAATTCGCTAACTGGAGAAAACACGGTCTTGAACGGACCGGTTTACTTTCGCGGTATCGCGCTCGGTGATTTGAAAATTATCGACGGGAAAACCAAATGGACGGCTCCCTACAATCGCGTTTTTCCTTCGGCCTACAGGAAATTGAGAGAGCTATCGCCCGATGCGCGGCGGGTGATCCAGACATTCCGCCTGGCCGCGACCAGCGATCCGATGCTGTATTCAATGATGCCCGCTTATTCGTCCGGAGAAACTCCGAACGAAGTCGATTTCTGTCTTGAGATTTCCTCGCTGTCGAGACGGCAGGACAACGACCAAATTGAAAAATCGCAGTATCGATACGACATGATGACGCTGGTGGATGAGTGGAACCAGCCGTTGGAATCGTGGCCCTATATGTCACAGGGGCCCGGTCGTGGTGAATCGTTGCTGGACAGTCCCGGCGAACGGGAATGGCTCACCTATCTTGATCCGTCGCGCTATCCGACTCTGGTTAGGGATGCGGAGCAACTGGCGACCAAATATGATGACAACCAGCGAGTTGAGATTCTCCGCAACATGGAGCAGCACTTTAGCTCCAGTCAGTTCAGCTACAGTCTCGATTTCAGCAACGTGGACTGGAATGAATCGCTCGATCCGGTCGAAGACTTCTACAAGAATCATAAATGCGGGCATTGCGAACTCTATGCGTCGGCACTGGTGTTGATGCTGCGTTCACAGGGTATTCCAGCGCGACTGGTCGTTGGCTATC
>CBDFNH010000001.1:0-18360 GCA_965250075.1 Mariniblastus sp. | reverse complement strand
CAAACCATTCGATCCAAGCGGTTTGAAATAACCTTCGTTGATTGACTGGATTTCAAGAGCAACTTGCGGCTAGAAAGGCGACCTCTCGCAACTCATCAAAACCATCGGGTAGCGAACATCCCCACGCGAAACCGCCCCGCAAATCCGGGAAGGAAGAAAAGGCGATAGAAAGGCCGCAATCGAATCATCCGCGAACCGGTCCCCAGCGGATAGTTGCACCGAATTCGGTGTGTCGGACCGAAGTAGGTTATCGGATTCAGCTAAAGTCTTTTGTCCAGATTCATCCTCCAAGGCTGGAATCAATCACACTGGACTTTTGCAAACGCGCCGCGGCCTCAGGGAGAAGCTGGGGATCTACCGCGACTATCCCGTCTCCAAAGGCTGCACTTCTCCCTTCGCCCCTATCTCGGCAAACGAAACGGCTAACGTTTGAATCAGGCTGACCGGAAGCAGTTTGCGAACACGGAGTTCGCAGTTGATTCCTGTATAAGTATCTCGATAATTCAACTCGTGTCACGGGGCGCCCAAAACCAGCCAGTGATGGGCGCTTGAAAACCAGCCACTTTGAGAGCCGTTTCGTTAGATTTTCTTTCTTTTGTAAGAAAGGAAATCGAACGGAATGGCCAACGAACTCAAAGAGGCTAAAGTGCTGTCGATTAAGACTTTACATGAACAAGGCTGGTCTCAGCGGCGGATCGCAAGTGAACTTGGCATTAACCGAGAAACGGTGTCCCGGTATCTGAGCCAGGACTCAAAACCAGCCAAAGCGCCCACCGGGTCGGCCGATTCAAAACCAGCCACACCGTCAAAAGCGCCCACCGGGTCTGGCTCGGAAAACGACGATTCAAAACCAGCCATTTTTGGCAAAGCGCCCACCGGGTCGGAGACATCTCCTCCGACGTCTAAACAAACGCCGGCGCAGGCAGTTCAAGAGCCTGCCGGCGCGGCGGCCCAGCCCTCTCGCAGCCTTTGCGAACCCTTTCGGGAGACGATTCTCAGTTGGCTGGAACAAGGACTTTCTGCCCAACGAATGTATCAAGATCTGGTGACAGACCATGAATTTGTCGGCAGCTACCCAAGCGTCCGTCGGTATGTCGCCAAACTCAATAACAAAACACCGCTTCCATTTCGCCGCATCGAAGTCGGCCCGGGAGAGGAAGCCCAAATTGACTTTGGAACGGGAATTCCGATCATCGGTGAAAACGGAAAACGACGTCGCACTCACGTTTTGCGGGTGGTGCTAAGCCATTCCCGGAAAGCCTACGCCGAAGCTGTCTTTCGGCAAACGACCGACAACTTGATCACCATTTTGGAAAATGCCTTTGAGCACTTTGGCGGCGTCCCGAAAATACTCGTCCCCGACAACCTCAAAGCAGCGGTGATCAATGCGGACTGGTACGACCCCGATCTCAACCCCAAGCTCCAGAGCTTCTGTGAGCATTATGGAACGGTGCTTATGCCAACCAAACCACGGACACCTCGCCACAAAGGAAAAGTCGAACGGGGTGTCGATTATGTCCAGGAGAACGCACTCAAAGGACGATCCTTTGAAAGCCTTGCCGACCAGAATGAATACTTGCTCAAGTGGGAAAAAACGGTAGCCGATACTCGGATCCACGGAACGACTCAAAAGCAAGTCAAAAAGCTCTTTGAAGAAAATGAAAAGTCCAACCTGATCCCGCTGCCGGTCGACCGTTTCCCCAACTTCAAAGAAGCCCAACGCAAGGTCAGTCGGGATGGTCACTTCGCGGTCGACAAGTCTTACTACAGCGTGCCGCCAGAGCACCTTGGCCGAACACTGTGGATTCGCTGGGATTCAAGGCTCGTCCGGGTTTACGATAACCGGATGCAGTTGATCTGCACGCACGCCAAACAAACCGAAGGCAGATTCAGTACCCATCGCGAACACATTGCCTCAGCTAAAATCAGCCCTGTCGAACGCGGAACCGACTGGTTACTACGAAAAACCTCGGCAATTGGGCCAAAAACAGAAGCCTGGACGTTGGGACTGGTCGCCAACCGTGGCGTCCAGTCCGTTCGCGTTCTGCACGGCTTGTTGAACTTGAGCCATAAACACTCCAGCAAAAAAATCGAACAAGCTTGCGAAACGGCTCACGCCAACGGCTGTTATCGCCTCAAAGCCATTCGGCAGTTGATCAAGCACGGAGCTGATCAACAACAGTCGTTTGAGTTTCTCGACAAGCATCCACTCATCCGAAACCTTTCGGAGTACGGAAGTCTCGTCAAAGTTGATTTTAGAAAGGAAGCACTAACCCATGAATGAATCGTTATCGTTTACCCTGAAGAAGTTACGGCTCTCGGGCCTGGCGGAAACACTCGACGTCCGCCTGCAAGAAGCCAGTGGAAATCACCTGACGCACATCGAATTCCTGGAACTGATCCTGCAGGACGAGATGCTCATTCGCAAGCAACGCCAAATTGCCAGGCGAGTGAAGTCGGCGGCGTTTCGGGAGCTCAAGAGCCTTGAGGAGTTTAACTGGAGCTTCAATCCGGCAATCAAGAAAAGCGAAATTTACGACTTGGCGACAGGGCGGTTCGTAGAGCAACGTCGCGATGTCTTGTTCTGCTCGCCACCGGGAACGGGGAAGAGTCATCTGGTTCAAGGAATCGGGTATCAACTGATCAAGCAAGGATATCACGTCCACTACCGGAGCATCTTCGATGTGGTTCGTGACTTTCTCCATGATGAAGCGATGGATGGTCATGAGCGCGTGATGAATCGGTACTTGAAACCTGACTTGCTGATCATCGATGACTTTGGAATGAAGCAGTTGCCCAAACGCAGTGGCGAGTTCCTGTTTGAGATCGTGATGCGACGGTACGAAACCCGCAGCACAATCATGACGTCCAATCGTCCATTGGAGGATTGGGGCAAATTGCTTGGCGACGTACCAACGGCGACTGCGATTCTCGATCGCTTCCTGCATCACGCAGATATCTACAGCTTTGGCGGGAAGTCCTACCGTCTCCAGAATCGAAGAACCGATCTTGAAAAGGCAGACTCCAAGGTCGCCGATTCAAGCCAAACTGCGCCAGACGACAATAATTCAAAACCAGCCACTTCCTCCAAAGCGCCCACCGGGTCGGGCAATCGGAAAAAGAAATCAAAACCAGCCACTTCAGGCTAAAGCGCCCACCGGGTCGATGACCGAAGAAAACCTGTAAACCAACTCATTTCATACACAATCACGAAAAGTGGCTGGTTTTGAAGCGCCCATTAGTGGCTGGTTTTAAAGCGCCCGATGACAGTCGAGTTGAAACCGAAACTGTGTTCCTCGCCGGCCGCTCCGTAGTCAGTATCGGAGACAATAACGGTGATGGGATCGACGACTTCGCCGTAGGAGCGTCGGCTGGCGGACCCACGATGGGCGAAAGCTATGTAAGGATTTTTGACAGCCAAGTATCTTCTGTACCAGAGCCCAACGCCTGCTTGTCCGTCGCAGCGATTTTGGTGGTTGGACTAATGCGTCGAAAAAAGTCGGTTAGTCCTCAGCATATCCGTTTTAGCCGAGATATCGGGAATATTGATGGTGTCATGACAACCGGCATCTACCGATCGACGAGCAACACAAGAATCTGAATGAGAAATTGCGCGGACACAATGCGTACTATGACATGACAGGTAACTCTGGATCGTTGACACGCTTTCTCCACGAAGTCGGACCACGTTGGCGTAAGTGGCTTAATCGCATTCACTCGATGACTTGGGAGAAATTCAGTGCCATCCTCCTCCGTCATCCAATTTACCGTTTGAGAATTGGCCTGAGGTGCTTGGCAACCAGCGGCTCACCGGAGCGGCGCTTGATCGACTCACGCACCACGCGGCGTTACTTTGCCAAAGAACTATCTACCAGATCTTTGACATATCCGAAAAACTGATGAGCGAGTTCGCCATGTTCTGCTTTTTCAGAATTGCGATCTGGAGGAGTATTGAAACGAGGCGCGATTCTCGAAAGAACTTGAGAGATACGAACATAATTTTCATCACAGCGCTTTTTTTCACGTTTCCACGCATTTACAAAAAAGTCAATAAGCCTCAACTGTCGTACGTCGCTGTGTAGCGTTGCCATGATGCCACGGTCGAACAACCTTTCAATTTCGTAAGAGTAATCAATTGAACGGCGGCGAATCAAACTTTTGAAATTGAAGAGCTTATGTTCGGAATCAGTTAGTTTTGTTTCGAAGGCGAATGTCTGAAGTTTGAGCGTGTAGAGACACCCCCACCATAGTGAATGTTGGCTTGTACCTGACAATTGTCGCTCACTGTGCTCAAGCAACGATGCGGCATCATCCAGATATCCAATGCAGGCCTGCACAAGAAATTTCTTCCTGAGAAGGATCAATTTTGCTTTCGGCCCTTCATCTCGCTCTACTCCAAGTGGATTCATGACCGAACGTGGTTTAAGCGTTTGCACTGCCTGGCGGATCAAATCAAACGAGTCGATTTCAATTTTGGCGTCAAACTTGGGCATGCTGAAATTATCAATCATCGTGAATAGTTGCTCGGCCTGAACTAGAAATATTTCGGCCCGGCGCAGCCGAATGATTCCATGTTCGATACGTTGGAGTTTTCCGGACGTTGTTTTTGACAAAAATCGTTGTGACTCAGTCAGTCGTCGGTGCGCTTCATAAAACCGATTGAGATGTCCCAAGGCGAGTCCATACAAAGTGGAGAGCTTTGACTTAAGTTGCAGCTCACGCTCAAGGAATAATGGGTCGAGATTGCGGCAAAAAGAGATTCCGATATAGGCCAGAATTGAGACCGTTTGGAAATAGGTTTTGCTAACCTGGATACTGCGTTTCTTTTCCGGTTCAGCCATATTCTTTTTCCTCGCGTCATTTTCTAACTTCGCGCGTTTGGTGCATTGATATGCTAGCTGCCCCAGAGTCTCGATAACCACGAATAGATAGTAGGGTTTATATTTTGCCGACGCGAGGTACTTGGATGCTTCTTCACGAATCTTACTGACTGAAGATTGGGAATCGCTCGGAGAGACGGTGCCATTGAGGTTTGCGTTTTGATGGGTCGTAATTGGTTCCAAAAAATCTTCACATCCCAATTCAGTCAACCGTGATGTCCACTCATTCCACCAGTCAGGTTGCTCGAGCCTCGTATTTGGAGTGCGAAAAAACTCTTTTGAAGGAAGGATATTGTGGGAACCAGTCTTTGCCGAATCAGGCTCTACCAAGACGGCATATTTGCTAACTGGAATTGAGTGGCCAACGTCAACTCGCCTTTCATCTTGAATGTCGGCATTGATGCTTTTTACAGAGTCAATAAGACGGGTTAAAACGCATTGAAGGTTTTTGAGCTCGTTTTTACTGCGCCCGATTTTTTTAGCAACTTTTTCAAGTACTCTCGTCAATTCGCCGAACTGTTCATCGCTAAACATGTGAAGCCCATTCGGGTTGGCGAGCCAAAAGACGATTAGCGGATTCCCAATCTGAATCATCTTCAACATTTCCACAAGTGCTGAATGCATCATCAGATAGCGATATTTTGGTTCGCCTTGCTCTGTAAGTTTAGGGCTGCTGGAACTCTCGATGTAAAATCCAGGTAGGGCGAACTCACTGCACAGTGCTGCCATCGCGAAGTGATAAAGACTCTCAATGAGTGGCGTGAAGTGGCCGTTGGTCAGAAACGCTTTTTGATACCATTCCGCAATCGTTCGATGCAAAGAAGCTCGCTTCGAGACAATTCTGACGTAGTGACGAAACAGCTCGTCGTTGTTCTGCTTATCATCATCCTGAATAGCACTTCTGAAGTAGTTAAAATTGAGCGACTCTAGGAATCTGCGAATGCCGTTACGCATGTCGCGATGAATCCAGTAAAACCCTCCAGGTTTGTCGTGAATAATTCCAATGGTCTTTAATTCAGAAAGCCATTTTTCACTAAGCTTCGCACGTTTGACGTCATTATCCGCCCCAACCATGTTGAAATACAGTTGTGCGCCGATTGTCGCGTCGGAAAAAAAGCAACTGATGTGACGTGACTGCCTGAATAGAGTCAACGCATAAAGAAAGGACATCTTGTCACGAGCCAATTTGTTGAACGGGTCTGTTTTATATGGATTAACAAACTTACTGATGACCTCTTCGAACATGTTTTCAAAAGAAGACGATTTTCTATGTTGTTCCGATGCGAATTCCTTTTCAGGGTCAACAGTGATGAACGGATCTGCAGCAAAATGACTGGATAAATCGTTCGGATCGCGTTGCCAAGTCTCGAATGGGAATGGAGCCTCATATTTTTCGTTCTGAGACCACTTCGCTTCGAATCTTTCGTCCTCCAGAATCGCGCTCAACTTCTCGGCCTTGTATTTTTCAGAGTCAATTGAGGATTGGTGTAAGGGAAAGTAAACAATTTTGAATCCAATCTCGTTCAACAGATCAAGCAGCCTCCAGAAAAGGAGGAATTTCTTGTATGTCTCTTCACCGCCTTGGTTTGTCCAGTTTCCCAGTTTTCCAAACCATGATGAGTTGGTGCCGTAACCGCTACGAGCGTAAAGTACGACGACCCAATTGTCTGCCTTGATATGGAGTTGCTGGAGCAACGATTCGACGTGATTTTTCCAGGTTTCTTTGTTGGCGCGCCAAGTCTCTTCATCTTCATCAGCTTGTTTGGCATCTTGGAATTCCGGCGTCAAGTTTACAAGTTCTGTTTGAAACGTCCCCTTTTCCAATGAAAGATTCAAAAGGAGATCTCGGATCAAGCAGCTTGGGCTAGAGTAGTCTTGAGCCTCTAAGAAAATCGTTTTCTTCCATTTCTCCGACTGGCACTTTTCGATTAGTTTGTCGATTGCTTCAAGACTTTCTGAGTCATGTTTGACGACAACAATTCCATTCTGAGTGCCTGCCATCTTAGTTTTGATCTCGGTTCCCGAATCTGCGATTTTGAGACGATCCACCTGAAAGCGGCAGGAATAGTCTTCGGATAGCTGTTGTGCCTTGCGTTGCTTCTTTTCGTTGTCTTCTGGGGTCCGAAACAATTCAAGAATAATTTTTTCGGTAAGAGCATCGGCAACGACCGATTTGACCAGTCTTCTGCCCGCCTGGCGTTGCTGCTGCTGGCACTGTGTATCTTGCAAATTTGAAGACGAGGCGAATTCGGTGTCACCTTCGCAAAGGCTTTCAAGCGACTCCATTCCACCCTCGAACTGCCGGCGTTTTACGCTAACGCGTTTTTGGTAGTCATTGCCAAATGGAGGAAGAGTCGCAGGAATCCTCGCCGAGTACTGATACGAAAATCCCCCCGAAGGGATCGTCAAGTGAAGCCTTTGATACATTTCGTAGAGAAGAAGGTCAGGGCGAGAAGTCAAACAGGTATAGATTTTCTGTTCAAATACCCGTTCGCTAAAGGCTTGCTCCACTCTTTTTCGATCAGATTCACGAAAACAAATCCAAAAGACTTTGACGTCATTTTGAGAGATACAACGTTTGATCATCTCAACGCATCTCATATCCGATGCAGAGTATCCAACCACAAGTAAATGGCTAGGAGAAAAATTGCCGGTTGCCGAGTCCGGGCTGGCGCCGGTGACGATATCAGAAAAGACTTTTAGATCCTCGCGAGAAGGAATGTCATCTAGGGAAAGATCTGACCGAGTTTCTAAAAGAGAACCATGTAACTTGATTATGCAATCCGCGGAGCGAACGATTTGCAAGCTCGGAAGTTGCCCGCTTTTTTGAACCGAAATAACATTTAGATGTCGGTTAATTCTCTCAAACGCACTCTCCAAAAGTGGGTCGAAGTTGGTTGTGAACAAGACTCTGGATCGGAAAGCACGAACTAGATGTGCCAGCATCTTGTGTCCCAGATTGGGTTGTCGCCCCCGAGTGATGTGAACGTTAAACGAATCGAATACGGCCGAATTCGATTCGTCATCGACGGTAACCATTTCCCGGTTGTTGTCTTTGCCTGCCTCAACGTTCAACTTCGCTAGAGTCGTTAAGCTTGCCCGCCAGTCGAAACTGCAACGCATTGCATAATCAATTGCATACTCGGTTGTTCCGGGCGATATCCCGTTTAGACCGGCAAATCGCCCCGGATGCTTACCTCCGTTCAGCAAGGTTTTGAGTAGTTGGAACTCGGACTCCTTCAACACGTCGGGTCTTAGCATCTCTGGAATTAGCGGCCGTAGAAGAATATTTGCATTGCTTGAATTTGACTCGTTGCTACTGCCTCCAAAACCAGTCACTTTTTGCCCGTTGCCCACGGGGCCAAGATCAAATCCGACTCGAGCACAAGACTTTTCATATTCTCCGTAGTACCATCTTCGAACTTTTTCCATTTCCCGATAGTCGACAGCGTCGGGCCAGCCCTGCCTTCGGATATCCCAAAAATTATTCAATGTCGCATAAATTGAGTAAGCAAGGTAATCAGTAAACTCTTGACCAGTTAGAATTCCTGAGCTGGCTGACAAGCCGCTACCGACGAACGGGATAATTCCGTAGCCTAGGGATACTTGCCGAGAAAGTTTCTTGCAGAGTTCAATGGTTGTGATTGGGATCGTCATGGTGTCACTCAGGATGATAGGACTGGTAAATTTTAATCAAAAAAATTGAGTGACGGAACGATGTAGAATATTTATTGACTTCATCTGTCCAACACCCGAAACGATTTCATCTGTCTCGACTCGACAAGTAGAGTTGGAATTGTCGCAATATTGCTCCCGAATTGGTGGCGTATTCCCGTTAGATGGGGAAATATTGTCATGGTTGCCGGTGCTTTTGTTTGTAGTCAATCCTTGCCGAGCATCAACATTAGAGCTTTTCCTGAGTGCACCTTTGAAATTTGGCTCTATAGAAGAATCTGTGGGTGAACAATTCCGGCCGGAGGTTTTTTAAGGCACGGGAGGATAAAAGTATTTTGAAGAAGTCGAAGCCATGCAATCGCATGACTTCGACCGTCGTGGAATACTTCCACCCTCACTTGCTGATCCCTTGTTGGGTTGCTCCTCAGCAGAGCCCAACTCCGTTTCAACAAGCTCCGTTTCAACAAGCTCCGTTTCAACAAGCGAGATTAGTATAAACGGTTTTTCAACCGATGAGGGCTAATGCATCTTGAACGTCAATCGGTTAGGAATGGTTTACCACAACTATCCCCTGACCGGAGCCATTCAAGATGCACTTCAAGACTATCTTCAATCGGGTAACGAACTTCAAGCCCTTTGTTGTCGAGCATACCGAATGGGTGGAGAAAGAGTTGGGAATGATCCTTGAAGTGACGATGCGAGCCCGCGAAAATGGCCAGCCAGCTTGTTCGGGTTGTGGTCAGCGCGGTAGCCAATATGACACGCAACCCACACCGCGCCGGTTCGAGTTTATTCCGTTATGGATGATCCCAGTGGTGCTGATCTACACCATGCGTCGAGTAAACTGTCAACGGTGTGGCGTGCGAGTTGAGTCGGTTCCGTGGTCGGACGGCAAAGGTCGTTTGACGACGGACCTGAAATGGTTTCTGGCCGGCTGGGCGCGTCGGATGAGCTGGAAAGAAGTCGCGGGCTGTTTTGCGGTGAGCTGGGATCACGTTTACAATTCGGTAAAACACGCGGTTTCGCGGGGCCTGCAGCGGCGGGACTTAAGCAGCATTGAATCCATTGGTGTCGATGAAGTGCAATGGAAGAAGGGCCACAAGTATCAAACGCTGGTTTATCAAATTGATGAAGGCCGCAAACGCTTGTTGTGGATTGGACCCGACCGCACGGCCAAAACGCTGTTGCGATTTTTTCGTTTCCCGGGCAAGGAGCGTTGTTTGTTGGTGCAGTTTGTGTGCAGCGACATGTGGCAAGCGTACTTGAAAGTGATTGCCAAGAAGGTTCCTCAGGCGATTCATGTCCTGGATCGCTTTCATGTGATGCAGAAAATGAGCCGGGCGATCGACAAGGTGCGGGCCGGCGAAGTCAAGCGGCTCAAGGCCGACGGCTACGAACCGGCGCTCAAAGGCTGCCGGTGGTTGCTACTGAAACGACCCGCCAATATGAGCGAGAAACAAACGGTGAGGCTGAAGGAGTTGCTGCAATACAATTTGCAAAGCGTCCGCAGCCATTTGATGAAAGAAGACTTTCAACAATTTTGGAAGTACACGTATCCTGCCTGGGCGGGAAAGTTTTTGGATGCTTGGTGTACCCGCGCGATGCGAAGCAAGATCGAACCGATGAAAGCGATGGCCAAGACGCTCCGCAGCAAACGGGAGCTATTGCTCAACTGGTTTCGCGCTGGCGGGAGTCTTTCGTCGGGAGTCGTCGAGGGATTCAACAACAAATTAAAACTGATCACCAGAAAATCCTACGGATTTCGCACCCAAGAAGCTTACGAAACCGCGCTATATCACAACCTGGGGAATCTGCCTGAACCGGAATTCACCCACAGATTCTTCTAGGGAGGCATCTTTTTGAGGCATTTGGCGAAGATTCTTTTTCCGCAAAATTGATTTTCATTACCGAAGTTGAATATGCCGATGGATCGATAACTGAAAAACGACACGAAATTGATCTGGATTTGCGAGACTTCGACGAGTTTTACACGCGGTATGAAATCGACTACGGCCAGCACACTGGTGGCGACACGAGACAAGACGTTAGCTTTGAACACTTCGACACCCTTTCGGAGTTGCACAGTTCGTCCATTCTCGACGTGCCGTTTCACGGGCAGCATCCTGATGACGCCGAACTAGAAAATATTGTGCTTGTGCACGGCTGGAATATGTCGACGGATTGGAAAGAAGCATTCGCTGAAACCGCATTCAAACGTCTGTACTGGCAGGGTTTTCGCGGGCATCTTGTTGAATTTGACTGGCCGACATTTTATGATAGTGAAGGTCCGTTTCAGCCATTTTTGGGATTGCCAGATTCTGTGACTAAACTGAATCAAACGTATAATCCAAGTGAATTCCAGGCATACCGGAGCGGACTCGCCCTGCAAGAAGTGATTTCTGGACTTGACGGAGACACGCACTTGCTTGCGCATAGCATGGGAAATGTTGTTGCAGCAGAAGCTCTAAGACTGTGGGCGCAGGAAAATGACACCCCGCTCGTAGCGAATTATGTTGCGATGGAAGCAGCAATTTCCGCTGGAGTTTACAGCGACAACGCGGTTGATGCGTTTGATCTACGATATAAAGGAAATACCTATCCGATTCCTAATAGTCACTCAACACATGATCTAAATCGACTTTGGTGGCAGGCGTTCCAGGCAGGCGCACCCTATATGGAGGGTGCGGAATCCGCAGCAAGCACATGGATCAATCTGTACAACCCGGACGATTTTGCAACAGCCCTTGCATGGCGCCTCAACAACCTGAAAAAGCCTTTCAGTAACGTCGAGGATCCGATTCTTTTGGATTCGTTAGCCCCCTGGACTTTCCCGCCCGAAGCCATTTGGCCGTACCGCTACGTCATTGACCACGACGAATTAGTAGACGGAGTTTTCAGGCATCAGTATTTTCGTTTGGAAAGTACGGTCGATTCAGGTGATCTTCACGTTCCACAGAATGAATGGGTTGACATCACCAACGGAATCCATGCAATAGGAAATCCGAATGCGATTGGGCCGAACACCTACGAGATCATGGCATTCATGTCTGTTGCCAATGCAGAGACTGTCGGCAACGTCGCTTTGCCCAGCGTTTTCAATTCGAACACCGATCTGAATTCTCTTTTTGGTTTTACTCTCGCACAACCCCCAACAGACGGTTCTGCCCATTCATTCCAGTTCAACCATGACGCGTCTCTTACCTGGAGTTTTTGGGACCGGCTAAAAACCCAAACTACGTTCCGCAGCACGCACAATTGATCAGGAGCCACGATATGACTCATTTGACTGTTTTGTTTGCCTCGATTTGTCTGGCACTACTGACCGGATGCGACGAATCAGACGAGGAATTTATTGAGCGTTACGCGCAGGAAAATGAATGTGTAAGTTTTCATCGTGCGGAGCACGAGAATCTGGCAACATTGTTGATTCATGACCAGCAGAAGTGCCTGGATGATGTCTTGCCACGTCTCAAAAATATTGGCCGACTGTCCGTGTTGCGGATTAGAAAAGTCTCCATAAACTCGGCAAGCCTTCAAATGATCTGCGAGTCCTCAACTGAGTATCTAGTTTTGACAACTTGTTCAATTGATGCAGACACTTTGCCGGCGCTTTCCGCTAAATCAAAAATCAAAAAAATTACTGTGCGTGATGTTTCTGAAAAATTCGTCGCCAGTCTTTCTGTCTTGGATGAGTTGCAGGAACTGGACCTTACCGGAGCGGAAGTAACCGGGAGCGGATTTGAGAGCGTGGAGTTTCCTGGCCTTGAAAGACTGAATCTAACTGGTTGTCCGGTGACGGATGATGATTTAGTGCACATCGCGAAGTTGAATCTGAAATGGCTAGGCGTTGGTCAAACCGAGGTAACAGGGCCGGGATTATTAACTTTGGCTACTATGCACTCATTAGAGGAAGTTTGGACTCCGGATGGAATTTCGAATGCCGATGGAATCGCTGCCGGAGAACTACACCTTGAACAAAAGCGGAATGCTCGCAGAGCCGGTGCAGACGTACCGAGCGATTCGATATCACCGTTTAGCGCCTACGAACATGCAGCCAATCAGGAGTTGATTCATGAAAGAAACGTGAAAAGGCAAGCGGACCGAAACATGCCTTGGCCCGACGCCAGGCAATTAGGACTTTTGGAGAGCCGCTTGATCAGGCTCATCGGTCGTGACAACGCGATGTCGGTATATGCCCAAGTGGATGAGCACATCAACAACCGGGATTCAATTTTCGATTATGTTAACGATGAAAGAACGTTAGCTCAGATCTTAACAGAGGATTTCGAGGCCAGATTCGACCCTCTGCCTGTTGATCTGTACAAGGGCGAAATTACGCCGCCTGAACAGTGGGGAACACTGCCCGAGAAAGCTTTTCGACATTATTTGAGCGGAAAAATGGATGAAGCATTGGTTCATAGCCGGCTGAACGATTGAATCGGGATGTCCCCTTGTTTGGAGCATTGGACCAGCACAAGAAACAAACATCGTTTGCCGCCACAATACGACGCATTTCGGCGAGGTCAACGGACTTGCGCCCTGCCTCGAACCATGAACTTACACGGATTCTTTATGCCGCTTGAATAATGCAAAACTCCAAATGGTCTCAAAACGAAAGCTCTTTCGCCCAGCCTCTGCCGTTTTGGCAACGGTTTTTGTTCGCCACGATTCTGCCAAATCTGGTGGCATTGGGCACGTTGTACTTCGCGTTTCTCTACATGGTGCAAATCGTAAATCATGACATCGCTCCAAGTGGTGGCCCAAACTTTGGTGCCATCGCATTGGCCTTTTCAACATCTGTTCTGCTCGTCTTTATTGGAATTACTTCGGCAGTTTTGACCTTTTTGGCGGCATTTCGACCATGGGTTCAGGCATATGATGCATTCCGTGGAGGCATTCTTCTCTTCCTTTGCAGCATTCCGATCGGAGGTGTTTTTTGCATTTGGGCTGCCATAATCACGTTTCTGATTTATTGATCCGAACGCTGGGGCAGTCGTCGCAAACCCTCAACTGAACGCCGCTGCCTGGGCAAACCACTCGTTTCAATTCAATCATGATGCAACATTGACATGGGCGTTTTGGGAATATGTAAAACAAACAACCGATTTTAGTTCCACTCGATAGGCTGACGAATGACCAGGTTTTGGAAAGAGCAATCAATCGCGTGCATCTTACTTATGGCGTTGATTTTTTGCTTAGGATGTACTGCCCAAACTGGGAATGCACCCATTGATACTGGCGCAAGCGATGAACAAAAGATCCTCGAGAAAATAGATGACCTTAAACCGGACGCTGCCTATCGTCTGAGCCCTTATGGCCCGGATGGCAATAGATTCGAGGACGGGCAAGAGCATGTGGTCTCCATAGGTCTTGACTCTCGAGCATCCGGGTATCGGGACGACGTACTCAATCTAATACCCGAACTTTCAAAGTTGACGCACCTTCGGACACTCAGTATCTCAAGCAATTTCAGCGATGCCGAATTGTCGCGACTGCCGTCGCTGCCTAATATTGTCGAATTGTTCATTGCCCCGACGAGTCATATAGATGATCCGACTAGATTCGACAATTCGACGTTTGAAATGACAGATGAAGGGCTCAAACACTTTTCATCAATGACGAATCTTGCCGAATTGAACATCAGTAATACGGGTCTTGACGGTTCCGGATTGAGGTTTCTCAAGGAGTTCGACAAACTTGAACGATTTACGTTGGCGGGGAACCCGATAGAAGATATTGCAGTACCCCATATCGTTCAGAACTTCCCACGACTTGAGGTGTTTGATTTTGATGAGACAAAGCTCACGGAAGAAGGTTGGATATTGCTGGCCGAATTGCCGCTTTTGGAGAATGTTAGTTTACCTGATGTTAACCTTGACGAAGTCGAAGGCCAATCGCGGAAAGAGATTCGGGAATACGAAAGAGCTGCAAAGAAGGCAATGTACGAACGGTTTGACGCTGCTCAGTTGCAAAATGCCGGTGGCGCTGACCAAGCCGCAGAACCGAGCGATGAACAAGAAATCATCGACAAAATGGATGACCTCAAACCGGACATCGGCTATCGTTTGAGCCACTACTGCTCGGATCGAAGTAGATTCGCAGACGGGAAAGAGCATGTGGTCTCCATAGAACTTGACTCGCGGGCACCCGAACACCGAGACGACGTACTCAATCTAATGCCCGAACTTTCCAAGTTGAAACACCTTCGAATCCTCGAAATTTCAAGCAATTTCAGCGATTCCGAACTATCGCGACTGCCGTCGCTGCCCAATGTTGCCGATTTGGTAATTGATCCGGGTGCAAATGACCTTGCGCCCAATGTAGGGCACGAATATCATTCATCGATGACGGATGAAGGGCTCGAACATTTTTCATCAATGACGAATCTGGTCCATTTAACGATTCGGAACACGAGCCTAAACGGTTCCGGCTTGAGGTTTCTCAAGGGGTTCGACAAGCTTGAAAGTCTGTCATTGGAGAACAATCCGATAGAAGATATCGCAGTACCCCATATCGTTGAGAACTTTCCACGACTTGAAGCGTTTGGTTTTGATGAGGCAAATCTCACGGAAGAAGGTTGGATTTTGCTGGCCGAATTGCCGCTCTTGGAGAAAGTTAGTTTTCCTGACGTAAACCTTGACGAAGTCGAAGGCCGACCATGGAAAGAGATTCGAGAATACGAAAGAGCAGCAAAGAAGCCAATGCGCGAACGGTTTGAAGCTTCCGGCGGCAACCCGCCAATTGAAATTGACACGAGCGATGAACAAAAAATCATCAAGAAAGTAAAAGACCTTAAGCCGGCCGCTGGCTATCACTGGAGCCTTTATGGCCCGGATGGAAATAGATTCGAAGACGGGAAAGAGCATCTGGTTTCCATTGAACTTAGGTCGCGAGCATCCGAACACCGGGACGACGTGCTAAATCTATTGCCCGAACTTTCAAAGTTGGAACACCTTCGAACCCTCGAAATCTCAAGTAACTTCAGTGATCCCGAACTATCGCGACTGCCGTCGCTGCCTAATATTGTCGAATTGTTCATTGCCCCGACTAGCCGCCACGGTACTCCGGGTAAACTTGACAATTCGACCCATGAAATGACGGATGAAGGGCTCGAACATTTTTCATCAATGACGAATCTGGCCAGCTTGACGATCAGGAGTACTCATCTAAACGGTTCCGGCTTGAGGTTTCTCAAGGGATTCGACAAGCTTGAAAGTTTGACATTAGAGGGCAATCCGATAGAAGATATCGCAGTACCCCATATCGTTGAGAACTTTCCACGCCTTAAGGTGCTTACGTTTTCCGAGACCAATCTCACGGAAGAAGGCTGGCTATTGCTGGCTGAATTGCCGCTTTTGGAGAATGTTAGCTTACCTGCCCTAAGTCTCGACGATGCTGCAGGCCTTTCGCGGAGCGAACGACGGAAAAATAAATGGCGTGCAAAGAATGCAATGCGCGACCGATTTGACGCGAGGTTTGACGCGGCCGGCAACCCGCCTATTGAAAGAACCGATGAACAAGAATTCATGGAGGAAATAGAGCGTCTCGAACCATACGCAAAGTATCACCTCGGCCGTTATGACTCGTACGACGAGTGGGGCAATATAGTAGAAGGCGATAAAGGGCGTGTGGTTCGTGTCGCAATCGGCATCCATTTGCCGGAGCATCGGGACGAAGTGCTACGTATCCTGGAGGATCTTTCAAAACTGGAACACCTTCAATATCTCGTCCTTTCAAGTCATTTCAGCGATGCCGAACTATCACAAATACAATCGCTGCCCGATATTACCAAGCTTGCACATTGAACCGAATACAGACAGCAATGCGCCTAATGAAATGACGGATGACGTACTCGAACATTTTGCATCGTTGACGAATCTAGTGCATTTAAAGATCGCCGATATGCGATTTGACGGTTCCGGATTGAGGTTTCTCAAAGAGTGTGACAAACTGGAACACTTGATTTTGGACGGCGTTCCGTTAGAAGACGCCGCAATAACCCGACATCGTTCAGAATTTTCCGAAGCTGAAACAGTTTTCGTTCTCCGGGACCAGGCTTACGGAAGAAGGCTGGATGGAGTTGGCCAAATTGCCGCTGTTGAAGGATGTCCGGCCTGCCTGACCGAAATCCCGACGATGTTGCTGGCCTTTTCAAAGCGCGAACGGCTGGAACGAGCAAGTACAGCGAGCAAGGCAATGCTTGAACGGTTTGAAGCAGCTCAACGGGAATACGCAGGTGACACAGATCAGGCCGCAGATCCGACCGAGGCAAACGAACGCGGAGACGAATAAACAGAACTTCCTTTTCAACATTCCAACCAATTTTGACCAACTTCATGCGCAAATCCAGGTTCCATAAAAGAAGCCGGCACGACGAGTTTGGAACGTTGACATACTCTCGGCGGTTTCTGTTTTGCTCGGTCTATCCACTTCTGACACTCGTTGCGGCTGCGCTAACTTACGCGTATTTCGCTGGTCACCTAGACGTGCTTGATTATTCTTCCGGCACGAGCCGTCAGGGACCTGGCGCTGGGAGCGGCGCAACATTGCTTGTTGCAATGGCGATCTTTCTAGTTGCCACTGTCGTAACGTTGGTTCCGGCGATCGTTGCGACGATTGTCGTATCGGCGCGCCCGTGGAGTAGCCGGCTTGACGCGTTCGTTGCCGGAACAGTAACCGCTGTTGTTGCCGCGATTTTGCCATCCATTTGCATCTACGTTATTTACAAATTTGCATAGTCAAGCGAATGCGGAGAGAGACGCAACAGAGAATTTGGCGAAGGCAAGCGAGTTCCCGAACGCGACATGTACAACTTTGAGTAACTAAGTGGCAAACGACAAGTGACAAAACAAGTGACATATTGGCAACACAACGGCAATATGGATACAATGTGGCTTGATGCAAAAGTTGATTGAAACCCCTAAAAAATAGACGCTTGCGACGTGTCGGCAACCTATTAGCAATGTCGAACGAGTGGCTTCAGGTTCTAGTGGGGGCAACCCCGTGGAGGTTCAAGTCCTCTCGTCCGCACCTTACTGCTAAAGGACTTACGACGATTCGTCGTGAGTCCTTTTTTCATGCCAAATCCAATCTGACACAAATCTGACACAAGATGGCGCTTGTGTGTGGCTTGCATCTCTGGCTAGCCGAGACCCCGATGCGTACGATTCGAACGGACAAAATCAATCCTTCGAGTCAATCAAATGGCCAGCATCAATCTAGACAAACATTCCGGACGATTCCGAGTTCGCTTTCGCCTCAACGGTCAAGAATTCAACCGTTCAATCAAGACCAGGAATCGCAAAGAAGCAATTGCTCAACTGGTTTCGCGCTGGCGGGAGTCTTTCGTCGGGAGTCGTCGAGGGATTCAACAACAAATTAAAACTGATCACCAGAAAATCCTACGGATTTCGCACCCAAGAAGCTTACGAAACCGCGCTATATCACAACCTGGGGAATCTGCCTGAACCGGAATTCACCCACAGATTCTTCTAGGGAGGCTTTTTTTAAGCCATTCAAGCTGAACCTTCAAACGGCCAATTTGTTCATACAGTTCTGGCGACTGAGGTTCATCGGAAGGCTTATTCTGTTGTTTCGGCTTGCCATCAAGGAAGATATCTTCGGCTCCTTCCTGAAGTTGTTTTTTCCAAAGGGTAATTTGTGTTGGATGAATCTTGTGCTTCTGAGCGATCTCGGAGATCGTCTTGACGCCTTTGATTGACTCTAACGCTATCTTGGCTTTGAAAGACGGTGTGAACTTGCGACGCTTCCTGGTCATGTTGATTCCTTGGTAAATGTACTGATC